>OX638345.1 GCA_951813535.1 uncultured Dehalococcoidia bacterium
CGACCGGAGTTGAGTTGGTCGCCACACGTGAATCGAGTGGCGCGCGTTGCCGCTGCCATCACCCTCCGGAGCCCCTGGAGCGGTCCTGCGGCTTTGCCGCCCCTAACCGGCCCAGTCATGTCATACGGGCCGAATAGCCCGATATCCCATGCAATAGGCCCGGGCATCGCGCCCGGGCCTGCTAGATCCTTGCTGACCGGGGTGTGGGGAAAAGCCCCGCGCCCGCTCCATTTCATTGGCACTGGATCGGGCCGGGGTGTATGGTCAACCGCCGACCACCGTGATGCTTCGATCACCTATGGGCTGTGGCGGCCGGTTGTTCGGCCCGTGGGTCAGCGCTTGCAGTATGTCCACCTGGTCCGGTGACACCGTCGCGATGCCCTGCATAACCATCCACCGCACCCCTTCCGAGCACGGTGGTGTGGTGAGCGAACCGCTGTATCCGTAATAGCCGCTATCCGACGGCACATACTCAGCCGCGTTCGGCCCGCCTCCAACGTCGGCTTCCACCCCGGTTGCCGGGGCCAGGCCCAAGAGGTCTTCCACCAGCGGGCTGGGGTTGCCCAACCGGAACAGTAGCCCCACAACGGCCAGATTGCCGCTGACGTCCTGGTGCACCAGGTGAAGCTCAGCCGCGAAACTTTCGCCTTCCAGCAGGTGCTCTCCCGGAGAATGGTAATGAACCCCCAGCAACTCGTAGCGGCGACCTCCCACCGACAGCCCGCTGCCAGGGTCGAAGTCCAGGTACACGGTGTGGCCGTTGTTGCGGGCCTGCACGGCGACGGTCGTGTAGTCGAATGTCACTGGTTCGGTTCCACCCGAGACGAACCCGGCCAGGTTCACCGGAGACTGCTCGACGCCCTCTCCGCAGGGCCGGTAGGCATCCGCGAGGCAGCCCCAGTGTTCCGGGCCAGTGGCGCCCGTGTAGCCCCAATCCGGGTGGCTGACGGTGGACATCAGGCCGCCCGGGCGGTTTCGAGGGCGCGGGTGGCCGCCTGCTGCAAAGCCTCGGCGTCCAGTGTGGCGCGCAGTTCCCCGCCGTCGTCCTGGGCGAAGCTCTCCTCGACGCGGAATTCGTCAACCACGGCCGCGATGGCATCCGCGCGTTCCGCATCCGTGGCGGACGCGAAAGCGGTCAACCGGCCGTCCGCGATATGCCGGTCGATCTCGGCAGTGAGCAGTTCGTCTTCGACCACCCGGCGCTGGATGAGCCCGATGTTCTGCAGGTTGCGGCCGAGATAGCACCCGCCGAACTGCATGATCTCGCACTCGCGGCCCTCGAGGCCATCGATTTCGGCGAACCAGTGGTAACGGGGCTCAAGCTCGTGCTCGCTGAGGTAGTCGCGCACCTGCTGGTCTTCGGCGGCCGGGTCGGACGGATCAAACACCAGCTTGACCGTATGCATCATCAGGCCGGCGGGTTCAACAGTGATGTACATCTCATCCTCCGGGTGCGGGTCGTGGCAAAAAAGTCGGTCTCACTGGCGCATTACATCGGTTTCCGGTGGCAGTCTAACCTTCGATGGCGCGGATTACGCGGTCGACGTTTTCGGGACCGGGAGCAATCGCCTTGCTGTCCACCAGGCGCATGGCCTCAACGATGGCGTCGTGGTAGGGCGTGGCGACGCCGGTCTCGCGGCCCTTTTCGCAGATGAGGCCGTTCATAAAGTCGACCTCAGACTTCCGGCCCTTGTGGACATCCTGGGCCATGGAGGCCAGCCAGTTGACCCGGCCGCCGGCCTGGGACAGCTTCCCGTCCAATTCCTCGAACACATCGCCCGTGTCGGCATCTGCCCAGAATTCGGCGGGGGTGCCGTTGATCTCCACCACCTTGAGCCCCTGGGCCAGGCCGACCTGCGCTCCCTCTTTGGCGAGGTTGATGCGGATGCGGCGGATCCTGGAGTCGCCGGCCATTTCCTGGCTGCCCAGCTGGCTCATGGCGGAGATGGCGTTGCCCATGCCGTTCTGGCACAGCTTGGCCCAGCGCTCGCCGGGCAGGTTGTCGGTGGCGTAGGCGGCGTCGATGTGGTCCAGCTTGGCGGCCAGGGCCTCGGAGCGCGCCGTGACCGCTCCGGTGTACTCGCCCACGCGGAATACGGTGTGGCCGTGGTCACGACCGGGCGCGCCGCCGCGGTTGACGTGGGCCGGCTCCCACAGCGCCACCTCGATGTGGGAGGCGATGCAGCCGAGTTGACGCTCGGGTCCCACGATATCGGCAATGACGGGGTCGTTCCAGCAGTTCTGGATGGAGACGAAGGCGCCGTCGTCCTTCACGTAACGCTTGACGAAATGGGTGGCCCACTCGGTGTCGTACGACTTGGTGGTGATGAAGGCGTAGTCGAAGGGCTCGGTGATGTTCTGGGCATCCGTCAGGTGCATGGCGTTGACCGGCACCGTGAAGTCGCCCTGGCTGCCGCTGGCGCGGAGGCCCTCGGCCCGCATCTTTTCGACGTGCTCGGGCCACATGTCAATGAAAGTGACGTCGTCCTCCCCGGCCTGAACGAGAAACGCGCCGACATAGCTGCCAACGGCGCCGGGGCCCATGATTACGATGCGGTCTGCCATAGTGTCATCTCCGATAGGCGTGATGCTGCATTTTGGCGGTCGAAAGTGATTTTGTCGATGGCATGGGACGGATGCTTTCATTAGGCCCGGTTGGAGCGCATCGTGTCGATGTCACCCTCCCATCAGACCCCCGGAAGAGCGCTGGCTTTATCGACCGCTTTCGCCCGTTCGGGCGAATGGATGACGGCGTAGCAGCGCAGGATTTCGGCCTGAAATTCCGGTGGGATGAGATGCCAGTCCTTCACGTGTACGATGAAAGACAGCCACGATTCGGACAGATCTTCCTTAAGCAGGAATCGAGTAACTTCGTTTAGGGGTTCATCCCCCATAATCACCAGGTCCAGGTCGGAATACTTGCGGGCCCGACCATTTACTCGGGAGCCATAAGCCCATACTTCCCGATCCGGCAGATGCTTTGCCAGTATTTCGGCCAGCATATGAATGTGCTCGATCTGCACGTCGATTATGGATCCGGCGGGCATTAGATCCTCTCGTTCAGTTCAGTCAGAGTTGCGATCAGGGCTGTGACTTCCTGATGCAATGCAGGAGCAGCTTCGGCGGCTCTGCTGGCTACCGTGTCGAAGTACTCATGGGCTGAGTCGTTCCGGCGCTCTCGAAAATAGAACCACTGCTCTGCGGAAGAAATTATGCCGTAGTCGGCAGCGGCACGCAGCACGTCTCCAACGGTCATCCTGTCAACGTCGTTCCACGCCTCGGCGTCTTCCAGGCTGCGCCGTATGAAACCGTAGGCCAGCTCGTGAGTGAATTCGTAGCCTTTTACAACGGCGGCGCGATATATGCTGTGGTGGGAATGATGTTCGTCCAGGGCTGTATAAGCCTCCAGGAACTGCCCTAACCGCGCGTTGGCCCGTTCCAGTGCGTCAATGTTGATTTGTCGTCGGCTGGTCATAGCGTATTCCGCCGACAGGCGCTACATCGCCACCACCCGCGCGTCGTCCACCTGCGGCAGGGCCCTGATTTCGGCCAGCACGTCCTCGCCAATGGGGTCGTCGAGACCCACGACCATCATGGCCTGGCCCCGGGGGGCGATGCGGCCCACTTCCATGAAACTGATGTTGATGTTATGGCGACCGGCCGTGGTGCCCACCGCCCCGATGATCCCCGGCTGGTCCTGATTGTCCACGAACAGCATGTAGGGGGCAGACGGCGCAACGTCCATCCAGTATTCGTTGACCCGCACCAGGTGCGGCTCGTCGCGCATTGACGTGCCGGCAACGGTGATGTCGTCTCCGGTGGTGTGCAGCGTCGCGCTGATCAGGCTGGCGTACTCCCGGCTGTCGCCGGAGGTCTGCTCGGTGACCTGCAGGCCGCGCTGTTGGGCCAACACCGGGGCATTGATCATGTTGACCGCCTCTCCGCTGACCTGCCCCAGCAGGCCGACCAGGGCCGCGGCTTTCAGGATGGCGGTATTGTGCTCGGCAATCTCGCCCTGGTACCGGATGGTGATCCCAACAAACTGCCCCCGGGCCATGCTGGTGAGCAGGCGGCCCACCATGGACGCCACGGGCACGTAGGGCGCCAGGATCGCGTGGACCTCCGGCGGCACGAAGGGCGCGTTGACGGTGTTGCGGGCCGGCTTGCCTTCCAGCACGGCCAGCACCTGCTCAGCGGCCTCGATGGCGACCTCGCGCTGGGCTTCCTGCGTCGACGCGCCCAGGTGCGGCGTGGCGACGAGGCGGGGATGTTTCAGCAGGGGCAGGTCTCCGGGAGGCTCGTTGGTGAACACGTCCAGGGCGGCCCCGGCCAGGTGCTCGTTTTCCAGCGCTTCCAGCAGGGCATCATCGTCCACCAACTCACCGCGCGCGACATTGATCAGGCGGGCGCCGGGCTTCATCTTCGCCAGTTGTGGCGCAGAAATCAGATTGGTGGTGCCGGCGGTCAGGGGGGTGTGCAGGGTGATGAAATCGGCCTGGGCGAGGACTTCGTCCAGGGACATCACGCTCACGCCCATGCGGGCGGCGAAGTCGGGGGCGACGAATGGATCGTATGCGATCAGATGCATGCCGAAACTGGCGGCGCGGCGGGCAACCTCAGAACCGACGCGGCCCAGCCCGACGATGCCCAGGGTCTTGTTGCGGACCTCGATGCCCATGAACGCGGAACGCTGCCATTGACCGTCCTTCATGGACGCGTAGGCTTGCGGCACGTTTCGAGCCAGGGCGAGCATCAGGGCAACCGTGTGCTCGGCGGCGGCGACGGTGTTGCCGATGGGCGCGTTGACCACGGCGACGCCGGCGCGGGTCGCCGCGTCCAGATCAATGTTGTCCACGCCGATGCCGGCGCGGGCGACGACTTTGAGGTCTCCGCCGGCCGATATCACCGGCTCGGTGACCTTGGTCTCGCTGCGCACCACCAGGGCATCGTAGCCGGGGATGGTTGCGATGAGTTCTTCGGGAGAGAGGCCCCGCTTGACGTCCACCGGGACGTGCTTTTTGAGGAGGTCAATGCCTTCGGCGGCAACGTTGTCGGTAATCAGTACTTTGGGCATGGGGATGAACATTCTCCGCACCGCCGTTTGCGCTAAATGGCGCGGATTTTATGCTCGGCAGACCGTCAATTTGCGATGCAATGACACCCTCCGGCGGCGGTGGTAGCATAGCGATGGTAGCACAAAGGCTCTTTTACTGTCAGCCGCGGCGGCCCGTCCGGCGCGCGTGACAGGCAGATCCGTTCACGGAGGCGATCCAATGATCAAAGACTTTTCAGTGCTCTACGCCGGCCACGTCCTGGAGGGCGATGGCATTGGCTTCGACGGCATTCCCGCCAACGACCGGTGGTACGACAACGACCGGCTTTCCATGGCGATGGACATCGCGCGGCAGGCGGCGGTGTTCCTGGACGACCTGGGGTTCGACATCCTGTGGATGGCGGAGCACCACTTCCAGCGCGAGGGCTACGAGTGCATCCCCAACCTGCTCATCATGAGCCAGTACCTGGCCCAGCACACCAACCGCATTAAGTTCGGGTGCGGCTTCAACATCCTGCCCATGTGGCACCCCATCCGCCTCGCCGAAGACTTCGCCATGGTGGACATCCTCACCGGCGGGCGCGTGGTTTTCGGCATCGGCCGGGGCTACCACACCCGGGAGGTGGAGTCCTTCGGCGCGCCCATGATCGATGGCGACGCCAACCGCGAGTTGTTTGAAGAGCAGTTCGAGATCATGATGAAGGCCTTCAACAACGAGTCCTTCTCCCACCAGGGCAAGCATTACACCATCCCGCCGGACATTCCCTATCGCGGTTACGACCTGAAAGAGGTAACCCTGGTCCCTCGGCCCAAGACGCGGCCGGTCGACGTGTGGCAGCCCATCGTCAGCGCATCGGACCGGGCGCTGGACTTCATGGCGAAGTGGGGCATCAAGGGGGTCATCCTGGGCACCGGCGAGCAGTACGTGGAGGAGTGGGTGCAACGCTACCAGGCTGCCAACCAGCGGGCCGACCGGGACCTGGCGCTGGGCGAAGGGCTCTGCATCGGGCTGTGGGCCATGGTTGACGACTCCACCGCCGGCGCCCGTCGGCAGCTGCAGCCGCTCTTCGAGGAGCACGTCAAGTTCGCCGCGCCCCTCGGGATGCTGCGCTACAGCGACCAGCAGATTGCGGCCACCGGCCCCGGCGGCGTTGCCCGTCACATCGCGGCCGGTACCGACTTCCAGGACGTCATCGACAACCGTGCCTGGTTCGCCGGCAGCCCGGAGGACACCATCGCCTACCTCGAGGAGCTGCAGGACAAGTACCCCGGCCTCGAGCAGATCATGATCGCCTTCCCCATGGGCGCCACCACCAACCAGTTCAAGGAGCAGATGGGCCGCTTCGCGGCGGAGGTGATACCGCACTTCAAGAAGGAAGCCGCCGCTACGGAGGCATGATATGACCACGAAGCTGCCGCGCACGCCGGCGCAAAGCGCTGCAATCCCCAATCTGGACCCGTTGTTCGGGCCGGATGCGCCAACCCTGCCTGACGCGGAGCCGCCCGCTGACCTGATGCTGCAAAACCCTGACATTATCTACGCAATGCAAATCTTGAACGACGTAGTGGTTGGTGACAGGGCAGACGTTTTCGTGGACACCAACAGCATCGTCTATTACGATCCCACCAACCGCAACCGGCGGGTACAGCCCGATGCTTATATCGCTTTTAACGTGGACGCCGACACCATCCGCCGTCGCAATGGGTACTTGATCTGGGAAGTGGGCAAGCCGCCGGACTTCGTGCTGGAAGTAGCGTCGGAGTCCACTGCCGACAACGATACGGGCTGGAAACGCGACCTGTACGCCCGCTTGGGCGTGCCGGAGTATTGGCGGTTTGACCGCACCGGCGGCGAACTCTATGGAGCAGGGCTGGCCGGGGAGTATCTGGAAAACGGAGTCTATCGGCCGGCTACTATCAATACCGATGCCGACGGGGTGGAATGGGGTTACAGCCGGCTGCTGCATCTCAACCTGCGCCACCACGAAGGCTCGCTGGAACTCCAAGACCCGAATACCGGGGAAGTCCTGCTGAACCGGCGCGGCGAACGCCTGGCCAAAGAAGCCGCGCTGGAACAACGGTACGCTGCCCTACAGGAACGGGACGAACAGATACGACAGCTGGAGGAACGTTTGGCGGAATTTGAGGAGACGCCGGAATAGGCGTCGCGGGCGGTGGTATTCCAAAAAAGGTTGGCGATATGGCAGTGCCCACGACAAGTGAATTGCACCGTCCGATACTAAACTGAA
Source organism: uncultured Dehalococcoidia bacterium (assembly GCA_951813535.1). GTDB lineage: Bacteria > Chloroflexota > Dehalococcoidia > Lucifugimonadales > UBA3495 > Bin87. Next base: position 7,303 of record OX638345.1, read on the forward strand.
GCCAGGGTGAAATGCGCAGAGGCATGGCGTAAATTGGGGTCAGTTGGGTTAGGTGGTTTCAGGAGTTGCGAGGGGTTGATGGTGGGGGTCAGAGAGATAGAGCGGTCTCTGGAACAATGGCAGCTGGGGATCAAGGACTTGCGGAGGCGGATGCTGCTGGCGCCGACGCCCCGGGAGCGGGAACGGTGGTACGCCATCCTGCTCTTGGTCCAGGGCTTGACGGCGGCGGCCACGGTGGAGGCACTGGAGCGGGACCCTCACACCATCGGACGCTGGGCGTCGGCCTTCGGCGAAGGAGGCCCAAGGGAGCGGAGGGAAAATATTCTTGGTCGACGCGGCTCACTTCCGGGACGCGGCTCACTTCCGGGCGGACGCGGAACTGAGGGGCAAATTGGTGCTCCGGGGAGAACCGGCCCTGGTGGGCTCGACCAGCCCGCAGTAGGGCGAGAAGGCCAGCTATTATTCGGCGGTGTGCCTGGAGACGGGCGAGGTGGAATGGATGGAACTGGCGGGGAACAGTAACTCCGGAACTTCGGTTGCCTTCTTGGAACAGTTGCGCCAGAGGCCCGGCGGGCGTCGCAACGTGATCTGGGACAACGCGCCAGCCCATCGCGGAGAGGCGATGCGGTCGTACCTGAAGACCCCCGGCCTCAACCTGGGGCTGGTGAATCTGCCGGGCTACAGCCCGGACTGCAACGCCGATGAGGCCATCTGGGGCTGGGTCAGAGAGGAGGCGACTGGCAATCTGTGCCTGGGAAGCCGGACGGCGGTTCAGGCAAGGGTCGGCAGGTTCCTGGACGGCCTGGCTGGGCGGAGAGACGAGGTGAGACGGCGCTGCCGGACAGTGCTGCAATCAAGGGCCGAGGCACTCATGCGAGACCCGATGCCTGATTCCCAACACCCGGCAAATGCACATCCCACCTTGGCTTTGGTTTAGTAGCGGATTAACAAAAAGCCGTTCCCGGGGTTGCCGGGAACGGCCCATTTTTGTGCACTACGCCGGCGTTCTAATCCGACGGTACCGGAATGCTGACCGTTCCATCGGAGCCATGAACACGAGTGCCCAGCGCCACCTCGATATTTTTCAATGAATCCAGAATACGCTGCTGGTTGGCCTTTATCTCGCCGACGCTGACTTGCAACTCGGCGACACTCGCTTGCAGGCCGGCCGCGTCGTCCTGAAGATGGCCGACATCGTTATCCAGCCGTCCGAGAAAAACCATGGCGGCTATGAAGAACCCCGCTACGCCAACCAAGAACGCGGGGCTTTTCAAAGTCTTTTCAACCCACTGGATCATGATCAAATGCCTGGCTTGGGCAGCAAAACCCAGGCCGTACTATATTGAACCGCGTCGAGCTAGAAATCACAACGAGTACGCATGGCAATCGCTCGCGAGAACTCCTAACTCACTCACGAAGGCTTTGACGTATATTTTCTATCATCTAGCACTACAATACCTTTTGACACGGAAATATGATGTAAATGCGAAGATTGACCGCCCACGACTGAGGCACGCAAAGGTTTTTTAGGGTTCAGCATCACGCAGGAGATCATAATCAGGACTCCGGATTCTCCGTCTTGGTCGTGACCAGGTATAACCAGGGCGCGCCCAACTCGAACGGCGTCAAATCAAGGTCGCCGTAGGCCTGGCGGTCGCCGAAGCCGGCCTGCTCCAGCACGGCGACCAACTCGCGGTAGGCGTACAGCCGGATTGACATTTCGCGGACTTCGCGCTGCCCGCCGCGAATGAAAGTCCAGGTTGATTCCAGCCGGCCGCTCTCATGGTCATAGCTCCGCTCTTCCAGCGCCAGCAGGTCTCCCGCCCTTTCCCACACCCGCGGTTCCTGGACCGCGTCCAGCAGCAGCGTTTCCAGCAACGGAGTATCCAGGGTCAGCCGGCCGCCCGGCTTCAGGCTCCGGGACACCGCCCGCAGGAACTCCAGGTTTCCGGGGTCGTCGAAGTAACCGAAGCTGTTCCAGAAGCACACCGCTCCATCGAAGCTGCCGTCCTCGGGCAGGCGCCGCATGTCTCCCTGCCGCAGGTCCAGTTCCAACCCGCGTTGGGCCGCTTCGTTCCGCGCCGCCGCGATCAGCTCCGCACTCTGGTCGATTGCCGTGACACGGTAACGCCAATCGGCCAATTCCAACGCGAGACGGCCGCTACCGCAGGGCACATCCAATACGCGCGACCGCGTCGGCAAACCCAGAGCTTCGTGGATGAAACCCAACTCCGCCTGGGTCTGCTCATCGTCACGGGCATTCCGGACGTACTCCAGGCACAGGCCGGAAAAGAACTGACCCCACCAACCGCTTTGATCGCCGACCGTCGTCACACCCAAAGACTCACCGCGTCAGCTCGCCAGCAGTTCCTTCAGCTGGGCGTCGATGAACCCCGTGTCGGCCGGGTTCCGTCCGGGCCCGCCGCCGGTGTGGCCCCAGATGGTCTCGATCACGCGGAGTTCGGCGTTGGGCATCATCGACACCTCGATCTCGTTGTCCTCGGGCGGGAAGTACTGGTCGGTGCGCGACGGCATCACGAAGGCCTTGGCCTTGATCGAACCCAGCGCCTTCTCGAAGTCGCCGCCGTACAGCGGGTTGTCGCTGATGTCCCCGGCCTGCCAGGTGGCAACCATCGCCAGGATGTTGTTGGCGTCCTGCTGCAGGTAACGCCCCTCCCAGGACGTGATCAGGTAGTCCTCCAGCGAGGAGTGCCCGATGTCCAGGTACACCTTTTCCCGATAGAACGCCTGCGACGGCGCCCAGCCGGCGTACACCCTGGCCATCGCCCGCAGGCCCTTGGCCGGCGGCGTGTCGTACCATCCGTTGTTCCACGCCTCGTCGGCGCACAGGGCCGCCTTCACTCCCTCCAGGAAAACGAAGTTGTGGCGAGCCGTCTTCGCCGACCCGCACCACGGCGCGATCCGCTCCACCATGTCGGGATACAGCGCGCCCCAGTGGAAGGTCTGCTGCGCCCCCATGGAGAACCCGCACACCAGCGCGATGCGCTCGACGCCAAACTGTTCCGTCACCAGCCGTTGCTGGAACCCGATGTTGTCGTAGTAGGTGACCCGGGGAAACCTGACCCTGCCGTAGGGCGCGGGCGTGTTGCTCGGAGAGGACGACAGCCCGTTGCCGAACAGGTTGGGAATGATGATGAAATACCTTGACGGGTCCAGCGCCATCCCTGGCCCGATCATCGGCTCGTTGGCCGGGTGCTGCGACCCGAAAAATGTCGGAAACACGATGACGTTGTCTTTGCGGGCGTTCAGTTCCCCATAGGTCTGGTACGCCAGTTGCGCTAGCCGCAGGCGCAGGCCGCACTGCAGGTCAACGTCGCCCAGTTCAAATACCTTGTAATCGCTCATTTGATCACCTTGTCACCCATCCGTACCCACGACGGTCTTTGCATGGATAGATCAGGATGGACGGGATGCTGAAAACGTAGACAGATTGTTGATGTCGAGCCGCCGTCAGCGTCGCGGCGGCGTTCACCGCGATTAATCCAATCCCGTTGATCCTGTCCATCCATGCAAAAAGCAAAATGAGCACGCGTCATTCCTCATTAGGGTTGAATGCCGGCCCGAAAACCAATAGGCTGCGACCAAGTCTAACAGTGCGGAGGTCGATCATGCTGAACAAAGTGCATCACGTAACCTATGTCGTGGAAAACGTGGACGACATGGCCGCCTACATCGAACGCAACTTCTCCCTCACCCCCATCCGGCGCGACGAGTTCACCGAGCGCGGCTTCAAGTCCATCCTCTACCAGATCGGCGACACCCTCGTCGACTTCTTCGAGCCCCTGCGCGACGACACGCCCATGGCCCAGCAGCTTCAGGCCACCGGCCCCGGCGTCATGCACGTGGCCTGGGGCGTGGACGGCATCGGCCAACTGTTCAACGACCTGCAGGCCAACGGCAACGACATGCGCGGCGACGGGCCGTCCGCCAGCCCCTTCGGCTACCTGACCGCCAGCATCGAGCCGGCCAGCTCCCACGGCATCTACTTCCAGTTGGCCGAGGGAGAACACAGCTAAGCGTGTTGGCGTTTATCCGTCATTCCGGCGAAAGCCGGAATCCACTGTCCCAGGCAAGTGCAACCCACTCGAAGTAACCGCGCTCGGACTTTCTGGATTCCGGCTCAAGGCCGGAATGACGATACGAAGTTGTAAATTTGCGACAAGGATTAGCCATGCAATACACGCAACTCGGCCGCACCGGCCTCACCGTATCCCGGGCCGGCTTCGGCGGCGGCGGCATCGGTCAGGTCTGGGGAGCCACCGACGAGAACGAGGCCATCGCCTCCGTTCACCGGGCCCTGGATCTGGGCATCACCTTCTTCGACGTTGCCCCGTCCTACGGCGACGGCAAGGCCGAGGAGGCCCTGGGCAAAGCGCTGGAGAGCCGCACCGATCCGGTGGTGGTTGCCACCAAGGTGCGGCTTCGCGCTGACGAGATGGACGACGTGTCCGGAGCGGTTCAACGCTCCGTGGAAACCAGCCTGCGCCGCCTCCGGCGCGATTCCGTGGACGTGCTCCACGTGCACAACCGGTTCACCGAGCACCGGGGCGAGGTCGCGGACTCGCTGTCGGCCGACGACGTGCTCGGCCCGGTGCTCGATGCCTACCGGGCCGTCCAGCGGGCGGGCAAGACCCGATTCATCGGCCTGTCCGCCATGGACCACCACGTGCCCACCATGCGCCGCATCCTCGAGGCCAACGAGTACGACACCGTCCTCGCCTACTACAACCTGTTGAACCGCACCGGTATGGAGCCGCCACCGCCCGGTTTCAGCCAGCACGACAACGGCCAGATCATCCCGCTGGCGCGCAGCCTCGACATGGGCGTCATCGGCATCCGCTCCCACGCCGCCGGCGCGCTGACCGAAGCCCTCGACCGGCCCCCACGGCCCGGCGACGCGCTGATGCAGAAGGATCTGGACAGCGTACAGAAACTGCGGTTCCTGCTCGATGGCCCCATACGGACGATGTCCCAGGCGGCGATGGTCTACTGCCTGATGAACCAGGACATCCACTCCACCGTTCCCGGCGTCAAGAACCGCGCCGAGGCGGAGGAAACCGCCGCCTGTGTCGATCTGCCTCCGATCCCGGCCGAGCACCTGGAGCGGTTGCGTCAGCTATACGAAAACGACTTCCGGGACTGATTGCCAGTCCCGGAAGCAATATCCTGGGGTCGATTGGTCTCCTACAGCGCCAGCGCGTAGCACGCTCGCCGCGGGTCGGCCCCGGTGCTCATCGAACCCGTCTCCGAATCCCGCACCGACACCGTTGCGCCCAGCCCGCAGTTGGCGGTGTGGTGGATCTTGTGACCCAGCGCCTTCAGCGCGCCTTCCGTGGATTCGGCGAACCCGTCCTCCAGGTCCAGTTGGCCCGGGTAGTAGACGTGGGGATAAAAGGAGTTCACGTTGCTGGAGGTGGCGAACCGGGGCGCTTCCACCGCCTGCTGGGGGTCCATACCGAACACCAGCGAGTTCAGAATCAGCTGCAGATTGCCCTGTACCTGGTTGTCCCCACCGGGGCATCCCACCGTCATCGCCGGCTTGCCGTCCTTCGCCACGATGTAGTTCACCAGCGTCGTGCGCGGCCGCTTCCCAGGCTCCACCACGTTGGGGTGCCCCGGCTCGCAGTTGAACATCTCGATGCGCGTGCTCAGGCAGGCGCCCAGTTCGGGGAAGAACACCGACTTGGAGAACGACCCGCCGCTGATGGTGCCGCACACCAGGTTGCCGTGCCGGTCCAGCACTGACACGTGTGTCGTGCCATCGTCGGCGGAGGTGTCGGGTCCGAGGGCCGCAGCCATGACCTGCGGGGCGGTGCGCCCGGCCTTGGTCGAGAACCGCCAGGGATCGCCGGCCGGACGTTGCTCCGGGTAAGCGCCCTCCGGGTCAATCTCGCCGGCGCGGACGGCGGCATACTCCTTGGAGAGCAGTCCGTCGATGGGCACGGTGGCGAACTCGGGGTCCCCGTAGAAGGCCTCCCGGTCTCCGAAGCAAAGTTTCAGCGCCTCGGCCACCGTGTGGATGTACGCCGGGCTGTTGTGCCCCATGGCCTTCAGGTCGAAGTTTTCCAGAATGTTCAGGGCCTGCATCAGCATGGGCCCCTGCGTCCAGGAGTCCTGACCCCAGACTTGGTAGCCGTGGAAAGTCGTGCTCACCGGCTCGCAGAATCGCGCGTGGTATCCGGACAGGTCATCCATGGCCAGAATGCCGCCCACCTTCCGCGACTCCTCGACGATCAACTCGGCGATGGGCCCCTCGTAAAAGGCGTTCCTCGCCGCCTTCAGGCTCTCCTTTCTGGAGCCCGCCGCCTGCGAAGCGTCTCGCATGGCCTTCAACGTGTTCGCCAGGCCCGGCTGCTGCATCATGGCCCCGGGAGCCGGCACCTCCCGGTCCTCGTAGAAGACCTCCCAGCCGCCCGGCGGGAAGTTGTCAAACTGTTCCTGGCCCGACTGTGAACGGAGCCGTTCCAGCATGTACTCGTAGTGCGGGATGCCGTCCTCGGCGTAGCTGATGGCTGGCGCCGCCACCTGCTCGAAAGACATCGTGCCGTACCGTTCCAGCATGTTGATGAACGCGTCCACGATGCCCGGCTGGGTGAACGACAGCGGCGCGTCCTTTCCCGGTCCGGTGGGAATACGTTCGTATCCACGCGAGCGGTAGAAATCCGCCGTGGCCGCGCCCGGCGCTCCGCCCTGACCGGACAACGACAACAGATCGCCGCTGTCGGAGTCGTACAGCATGAAGACGCCCTCTGCTGCCAGCGAGTACGACGCGATGGGTTCCACCACCGCCGCGGCCAGGCTGGCCGCCACCATAGCGTCGAAGGCGTTGCCCCCGGCCAGCAGTATCCGCATGCCCGCCATCGACGTCAGGTAGTGCCCCGACGAGATCACGCCCTCGTTGGAGCGGATTACCGGTCGCCCCGATTCGGGCAGGTTGACGTCGCCCTGTTCCAAGTTGTGCATCGTCTGCTGGATCACCATATCAACTCCTCCGATAGGATTCAGTCGGAAACATTTCATAAACAGTCGCTAAATTCTACCCTCGGCGTCCAGCCCCAGTAACACCCGTCCGTACTCCTGCCCGCCCAGGTCCATGATCAGCGTATCCCGGTGGGCCACGGCCTGGGCGTCCCGGTGGAACCGTTGCAACGGGTCGGACTCGAAAAGGCCATGCCCGCCGCTGATGTCAAAAATCCGGTTCACCGCCTGCAGGCACAGTTGAGTGACGTACGCCTTGTCCCGCCGGTACCTCGCCCGCTCCAATGTTGTGAATCCGTCGCCGGTCTCGCCCCGGTCCAGAACCTCGCGCACGTCCCGATCCATCAGAGCTTTGCCAGCGTCAATCTCTGCCGCGGCCTGGGACACTCGAATGTGCACCGCCGCCGAGTCCGCCGACTTCGCCGCCCCGGTGGTTCCGGCCGTTTTGGCGATGAACTCGTCCAACATGCCGTGGGCGATGCCCAGCATCGGGGCCACCAGGTCCCAGCCGAGGAGTACCGGTATCGGCAGACGGTACCGGCTCTGGCCGTGCAGTTCCCAGCCCGTCCAGTCGCCGTCGCCCGCTGTGCTCACATCCAGGATCCGGTGGGTCGGCACAAAGATGTCCTCCACCACGATGTCCTTGCTGCCACTGCCCCGCAATCCCGACACGAACCAGGTGTCCACGATTTCGTAGCAACCCCGTGGCGCCAGCGCCCAGTTCCGTTCGCCGATTCCCGGCACTCCCAGCATCAGCCAACTGGCCGCGTCGCACCCGCTGGAGAATTCCCACCTGCCCGTCAGCCGGTACCCGCCGGCCACGGGCGTGCAGGTGGACCGGCCCACGTTCAGCGAGCTGGAGCACAGCGCGTCCGGGTCCGACCCGAACACCTCCTCCTGCGCCGGCTCCGGCCAATACCCTACCAGCCACGCGTGCGCCGCCCACAGTCCGTAGCACCACGCCGTGGCCGGACACGCCCGCCCCAGCTCTGCCGCCACGTCCAGCGCCAATGCGTAGTCGATGTCCAGGCCGCCGTATCGTGCCGGCACTCCAATGCGATACAAACCCGACGCCAGCAGATCCTCGACCGTTTCTTCCGGCAGTTTCCGCAGTTCTTCGGCGCGTGGCGCGCGTTTCTTCAGGGCCGGCAGCATTTCCGACGCCCGCCCCATCAACTCGGAGGCGTCCGGGATTTCGCGGGCCTGTCGTCGCTTCGTTGTCATTGATTTGATCGGGGCCGGCGGCTGCGCAAATTCATACGGCGCGCAGCCTACCACGTACCTGCTGGACGCCGCCAACGCCGGCCTCGGACACGGCCTGCTGTCGCGCTATGTTATCATCCGGCACTCAAAGTGCCGGCGGCCAGGGGGAAAGCCCAGTGACAACATTCCCAGGCGATTTGCTGCGGAAGCGCGTGCTTCGCGCGGGCGCGGCCAGTAGCCTCCGCACATTGAGGACTCGCTGCCCGGATCCGGCATGAGAGTATCGACCACTCTCCATCGCGCTTCCTCGCCGCTGGGCATCTTTCGGTACCGCGATTTCGCCTTCGTCTGGGCCTCCACCACCCTGGTCGGCATGGGTACGCAGATGGAATCTGCTGTCCTGGGCTGGTTCGTGCTGACCCTCACCGATTCGCCCTTCCTGGTGGGCGCAATCGCCGCGGCGCGCATGGCGCTGAACTTCCTGGCGCTGTTTGCCGGCGCCCTGGCCGACCGGTTGCCCCGAAATCGTCTTTTGGTTTCCGTGGAAATCATCATGGGGCTGATGGGCGGTTTGATGCTGGTCCTGATCGTGACCGATCTGCTGGAGGTGTGGCACATCTTCGCCATCACTCTGGTGATGGGGGTGATTCGCCTCTGCCAGATGCCCGTCGCCCAATCCCTCGTGGCCGACACCCTGCCCCCGGAACGACTGGGGCACGGAGCCGCGTTCAACACGGTGGCCATGAACATCGCCATGCTGTGCGGCCCCGTCATCGGCGGGTTTTTGTTCAAAGGATTCGGCCCCCAGGGCGCCTATCTGGCCGTCGCGTCCCTGTACCTGTGCGCCGGCATGGTCGCCTTGGGAATACGCACCCCGGTCTCGGTCCGAACTCGAGCGCCCGAGCGGGTGATGAGCACCGTTATCGGCGGCTTGCGCTACGTCGCCGGCAACCAGGTGCTCTGGGCGGTCCTGGCGGTTGCGGTCATCATCAACCTGGCCGGCTGGACCGTGCACACCGGCCTGGCGCCCATCTTCGCCCGCGACGTGTTGGGCAGCGACTCCGCCGGTCTGGGGCTGCTGTTGTTCGCCTTCGGCAGCGGAGCCCTCAGCGGATCACTGGGTTTCACCATGTTGCCGAACCTGCGCCGCCCCGGGCTGTTGCTCATCCTTGCGGTGGTAACCTGGCACGGTTCCATTCTGCTTTTCTCGCTTTCGACGTCCTTTTACCTGTCTATGGCGATATTCGTCCTGGTGGGCATGTCCTTCGCCTCCACCCAGGTCCTGATCTTGACGCTGCTGCTGCGCACCACCGAGCAGCAATTCCGGGGACGCGTGATGAGCCTGCGGTCATTTGCGATCCTGGCCTACAGCTTCGGCAGCGTGGGGGCCGGCGCCATCGCGGGAGCATGGGGCGCGCCGGGCGCGGCCCAGGTTGTGGGCTTCACCGGCATCGCGTTGGTCGCGCTGTTGGCCCTGTTGGCTCCGCAGCTGCGCCGCGCCTGACACTTGCGGCTCACGTCCCGGGTTCAACCGCCACCGTTCGTTCCAGCAGCCGCGTTGCAGGGTCCCGGCGCGATTCAGCAGACAGCCAGCCGGTCTTTTCCAGGCTCCCTGGCGGTTGCCAACTTGACTACCGTGCGTACTCCGCCGAGCCCGGTGCGCTCCCGCGACTTTTTGCCGGGCACGACGTCTTCGGCCATCCTGCCGTCAACACTCGTCGACCGGGCGCGGCGCGCCCAAGTCGTGGCGGCCATGTTCGCCAGCTTCGCCGACATCGGTTCGCGCGCAGCGGCCCTCGCCCCGTCGTCTTTGCCGATTCGATAGATCGAGGAAATCAGGGCCCCCCCGACTACCACCACCACGTAGAAGAATGTGGCGAGCCCATGCCACAGGTAGCCACTGTTCAGCCTCTCCTGGGCCTCCTCCTGAGGATAGTCCAGTCGGCTGAAGTCAATCTCCCACGAAGTCCACCAATTGTGATCGGGGAGGACCGACGGGGTGTTGGGCGCCAGGTACGTCGTCACCACCACGCCCGCTCCCAGGGAACCCATTGCGGCCAACAGCGCGATGGTGGTTACCAACGCCAATCGGCGGTCGCCGGCGTTGGGCCGCACCGCGGGATCTCGCAGTACCAAGAGCGCCATGAACACCCCGGCCAACGGCGGCAGCACTATCACCAGCTGAATCCAGAGCGAAATGTTGGAGAAGACCACTATCGACGCATACGCGAACAGCGTCGGCGGCACGGTAACCGCCACCGCACGGCGCAGGGCATTGCTCCGGCTGTGATCGCCGGAATACTGCCATTGCCGGAGCAGGTGAAAAGCCAACCCCGCGATTGAGGCCAGCGCAAGGTTTACCTCCAGCGCCAACAGATAGGGGAGATGCGTGCCCGCGTAATCGCCGATCATATAGAGCCCGTACGGATCCATTCGGATATAAGCCGATTGCAGCAGAAACGTACTCAGCAGGAAGAACACGGTGGTGCTGTAGAACTCGCCCAGGTCGTACGGCCGTCGTCGGTGCAACAATCCTTGCGCCGCCACCAGGGACATCATCGCCGCGACGTAAACAACGGGCATCCAGGTGTTGTTCCACCCGAACGCGGCGAATGCGTACCCGACCGCGGCAATGCATACCCCCGTGAGTACGCACTTGTAGGACAGATAACGGATTATGCTTCCCATGTCCGGGATCAGGGTGTCGGGGACCAGGGTGTCCGAGCCCAGGTTGCTCGCGGCTCGATCGTTGGCGGAGGACACCACATGCTCACCGGCCGGAACTGGTCGCGGTTGTGGCTCCAGGTAAGCGTCCTCGCCCGCGTCGGCATCCGTCCAGTCGGCGGATCTTTGCTCACGGTACGGGCCGGCGTCTTCCTGAAACCCGGCCAGGATCATCAGACCCTCCACTTCAACGGGAGCGAGGTTGAGGGCGTTGGCGAAATCCTGCAGCCGCTCCACCGTGGGCAGCGTGGAGCCCGATTCCCACCTCGAAACCGTTACGTGGCTGTACCGCCCGGCGTACTGGCCATTTACCTCCGACATCCGCTGCAGGAGGCTGGCCTGGGTCAATCCGTACCTGCCGTCACCCAGCGGAAAGGTTTCCCGATAGGCGCGCATCAACATGCCTACCTGTGCGGCTCTGGACCACCTGGCGTCACGCTCTGCTATCACGATGCTTCCTGTATCAGGGTCTAGTCTGGGTATTTCCCAGCCACAGTATTATCAAGGCTCGGAATCAACGTTGCAAGCAATTGCCGGATAATGCGACGCTTGCAATCGAAACTGGCAGCGTGGAGACGGTCGCGCGGCAACCGAAATCCGTTTTCCATCTGATCTCGTATACCCTTCGATCTACAGTCTATCTACATTCATTGCGACGTACTCGGACAAAACGGCTGGGCAATATTGACCGTCAGACAATCTCGACCGCCAAGAGAGTGATAGTTCCCGATCATCCCAGCAAATAGATACACGGCGCGGATCGGCGCCACGAGGAAATATTGATGAAGACCAAAATCCATTTGGCCGTTCCGCTGGCGCTTGCTGCCTGCGTTGCCGCCCTGGGCGTGGCCTGCGCCGGCGATCCGGGATCCGGCGAAGACGGCGACGGCGCGTTTTCCGGCGGCCAACGGAAAGCATCCCTGACCGGGACCGTCTCCTATCAAGAGAGGTTGGAACTCACACCCGAGGCCACTCTCATTGTGGAGTTGCAGGACACCAGCTACGCCGACGCCCCGGCGAGGTTGATAGGCAGTCAGACCATCACCAGTCCCGGCCAGGTGCCGATCAAGTTTGATGTTGCCTACGACCCCAAGTCCGTCGATCCGGGGAACCGCTACTCCGTCTCCGCACGCATCGTGGAATCGGACGGCCGCCTCGCCTTCATCAACGACACCGCCTACGAAGTGCTGACCCGTGGCAACCCCAACCGCGTCGAAATGCTGCTGGTCCTGGTGGAACCGCCGCCGGACTTGCTGGAATCCGCCAACCTTTCCGGGGATGACTGGCGAACGTGGAGGGAGGTTCCGGCTGACGTGATTTGGGCCAACCTTATCCCGAATGAGCCAGTGCCCCTGCTGCGCGTCGCCTATCGCCAGTCAACCCTGGAGAACTGTGCCCGCCCCGGCAGCCAGGACCTTACCCTTGACGGCCGCGATATCCTCGTGCGCCTCACGCTGATGCAGCCGCCGGACACGCCCTGGGCCCTGCCGTGCCACGAGGAGGTCGTCGAGCTCGACACCGTGCTGCACGTTGGCGCCTCCCTCCGGCCAAGCAGACCGTATCGAGTCATCGTGAACGACGCGGAGATCACCACTTTCACCATCCCCGAGAGCCACCTGGATCACACTGCAATCGCGCAGTCGCCGATCCAATCCGCAGAGGTCGCGATGTCCGCATCCACGCCGGATCAACAAATCCTGCAGGTGGTATCCGGACTGCCCAAAGGCAGCGGGTGCTCCCAGTTCAACGGCTATGAAATGCGACGGAACTCTTCCCGTGAGTTCGACGTGGTCATCACGCACCATGAGGTCGCCGATCCGTTCGTCGTATGCACTGCGGACTTCCCGATCGTCGAGACCGACGTACCCCTCGGTTCCGATCTGGAACCCGGCGCCGAATACACCGTCAGCGTCAACGACGACGTCACTGCGACCTTTGTCGCCCGGTGACGTGGTCAACGCACTGACGTGCCTTCCGCAAAAGGGAAGAGCGGCCGCAACCCGTGGGCCGCAATGTTGTTGATGGTCAGCTCAACGCCGAAGCACGCCCCGTAGATGACAAACAGCGCCCACACCCGGTGGTCCTGCGCTGCTTCCAGGAATTTGCCCTTGGTGTCGGCTGCTGGGGCCATGATTCCGCGCGCCCGCAGGTCCTTGCAGTTACCCGCCGGCGAGTCCTGAATGAGGAAGAAGTAAGCGATGCCCACCAGCAGCAGGGCCGCGCCCGGTGTCACCATGGCGATGCGCCAGCCGAACGCCTCGCTCACGCTGAACATCAACACACCCGCGAAGATCAGGGGCATGGCGATTTTCGTGACGCCGCCGCCCAGGTTACCCCAACCGGCGGGGGTCGCGTTGGCGGCGCCCACGACGTTGGGGGCGAACATGACCGAGGTGTGGTACTGCGTGATCACAAAGGATGCGCCGATCACGCCGATTGCCAGCCGGAACAGCCGGAAGGTTTCATAGCTGTCCGCCAGACCGATGCACATCACGGGGACGGAGCCCACGATGAGCCGCCCACTGCAGGCCAGGCGCGGCCCGATGCGGTCGCACAGCCATCCGAACACCAGGCGCGCCACGATGGTTATGGCCACAGACGCAATGAATGATGGTGCTGCCAATCTGCGCCCTGCTGAGCAACAGGTCTTCTCGCACCACCGACATCAGCGGGGGCATAGTCTCCGCCGTGTTTCTGCCCGTCATCAGGACCACGTCAGCCCCCGCGATGTCTTCCAGCGGGAACGACAGCCCCCGGTCTATCCTCAGCGCCCCGATGCTCGCCGCGGCCGCCGGGGACATGCAGCAGCGGCCGTTGCAGTCGATTTTGGATGTTTGCAGCGCCACCAGGTCCAACGCTCCGTCCCGGCGCACCGGCGTCAGCGCCAGTCAGGCATCCGGGGCCAGTCAGGCATCCGGGGCCAGTGGAGCGGTGAGGCGCTCGGAATGTGACAACGTGGCGGCGGCGGTCCACCCCCTGATGCACAGCGCGCCCTTGTTGACCGGGAAAGCCGCGTCGCCGGCGATGGTAATCTCGACGCCGGCAGGGGGAAATCCGCATGCCGCACTGAAACGCGCAGTACGGGCAATGGGTCGCCATGACGCCTGTTGGTGGTGTCCTTTCGGCAGTGGTCTGCTGCATCGTCTGATCCGCGCCGCCAGACTGGAAAGCACGGTTCAGGAAAGGCAGCGTGTTTTGCGCGTCCGTTGCGAGAGGGTTGCAACCCGGTTGCAAATTTGTGAATTGGTGACAACAGCGCGGTTAATGCCGTGCAACCGCCGCCTGATTGCCTCGACCTGGACGGCAAACCCTCGATCAGCAGCGAACCATTGCCAGACCATGGGCGGTCTCGAACGGCCAAGATCATCACGTATCAGGATAATAAAGCATTATGATAATTAGTATACGCCATATTGACATTGCAAGTTACGTCCGATAGACTGCATCGGCGTTGATATTCCAGAATTTCCAGACCCAGAAACAGCGAAATCCCCCACATTCCAGCCTTAAATTGGCGGGCTCTTGGAGCCCGTTTCTTTCGGTTACATCGCAACTGCAAGCACCGCCAGGAGGTCGTTTTTTTTATGAGTTGGCCGCGAATCACCCGCAAAAGCTTATTTGCCCTTTTGATTGGAGGGTTGGTCCTGACCCCCATCGTCGCGTGCGGAAGCGCCGGAGAAACGGAAACTCCGGTCGCCCAACCCACGGCAGCCGCGCAACAGCCGGCGCCCCAGCAGCCCGCCTCCGGCAGCCAGCAATCAGCCGCCCCGGCGGCGCCGACGCAGGCTGCTCCCGCCCAGGGTCAGGTCGCACCCACCGCCGTGCCGCAGGCATCCGGTTCGGGTGACTCCATGATGATGGCGGAGCCCAAGGGAATCCTCAGCACCGGCTTGAAGGAAATGGGTCCCTTCTTCCTGCACCCCAGCAACCTGGGCAACCCGCAGATCTTCGTCCACGGCACCGCGCCCATCGGCGAAGGGCTGCTGCAGGAGGACGTGAACCGCGAAGTGCTGGGCCTGCTGGCCGAATCCTGGGAGATCTCCGACGACTTCCTCGTCTGGACCTTCCATCTGAACAAGGGCGTGCAGTTCCACAAGGGCTACGGCGAGATGACAGCGGAAGACGTCGTCTGGTCGATGCAGCAGTGGGGCCTGAGCAAGCACCCCCGTGCCGGCCAGCTGGAGACGTTCTGGGCGGACCGGGACGGCTCGATGATCATCGATAGCCACACCCTGCAGGTCCACACCGGCCAACCGTTGGTCCACGTGATCGCCCAGCGATGGCACATGACCCCCGGCGGCGCATCCACCTTCATCGCCAGCAAGAAGCAGACCGAAGAGTTGGGCGTGGAAGAGGCCAGCGCGCAGATGGCCGCCACCGGCCCCTGGGAAATCTCGGACCACCGCACCGGCGAGTTCTGGAAGATGAAGGCGGTACGCGATCACTGGCGGCACACCCCCGCCTTCGATGAGTTTGTCATGTGGGAGATCCCTGAAGAGTCCTCCCGCGTCGCCGGATTCAAGACCGGCGCCCTGGATACCTTCCTCATGGGATACGACTCCATCCCCAGCGTGCTGGACGTGGAAGGCGCCGAACTGATGAAGGTGCCCAACGCCATCGTTCAAAGCCTCCGCATTTACGGTAACTGGTACCCCGTTGAGGGCATCGAAACCCGGCCCGGCTACGACCCTGAAAACCCCTGGGTATCTCCTACCGACGATATAACGTCGCCGGAGTGGGACCGGGCCCGCAAGGTCCGCCTGGCTCTGATGACCGCAATTGACCGCCAGGCCCTGGTTGACGAAATCCTGTCCGGCAACGGCAGCACCGCCACGCCCATCCACTCGTACAGCGGCTTCGAGCACTACCTGGACGGCCGGGACTGGGAGTACAACCCAGAACGCGCCATACAGTTGCTGGAAGAGGCCGGATACCCGGATGGGTTCAGCATCACCTTGACGCCGGCCCTGCGCGGCGCTCCCCAGGAAGTGGAAAGCTGCGAAGCCATCTCGCAGATGTGGAATGACATCGGCCTGGACGTGGACTTCCAGCGCATTCCCTACGGCACCCTGCGCCCCTCGCTGGTGGGGCGGACCTACCAGGGCGCGACCTGCCACGCCGGTGGCCCCCTGCCCACGCCAGCAAGCGGCTTCGGCAGCTACTTGACCGAAAACCCCTTCAACCGCGGCCTGGAGCACCAGTGGTCTGATGACATGATGCGCCGCGCCATGGGTGAAGTGGATCCCGACGCGCGCGAACTGATGGAGCGTGAACTCGGGCAGTTCCTGTTCGACCACGCCCTCACCGACCTGACGTACTACAACATCGACGCCATCTGGCCGGTGGGACCACGCATCCAGCAGTGGGGTGAGTATGTCCGGCGCAGCGACGTCCGGCAGATCAACGGCTACGAGTACATCAAGCACCGTTAGTAAACCAACCCAAAAATCGACACCCGATTACACGACGTTGAGGTAAATATGCTGCGATTTCCAGGAAAGTCCCTGACCGCCGTCGCTGGTCTCTGCGCGTTGTCGCTGATGCTGGCCCTGGTGGCTGCCTGCGGCGGAGCGGCGGAGACCCCCGCTCCGGCCACTGGCCAGACCTCCGCCGGCCAGAGTGCGGCCCCGGCCGCACCGGCGGCTACAGAAGCGCCGGCGGCCGAATCCCGATCATCCGCCCCGGCAGCCACCGAGGTACCGGTTGCGGGCGCCGTCACCGCGCCCACGTCCACGCCCGAAACCGCTGAGGTGATGGTTGACGATACACCCGTGGGCACGTTGACAGTCGGTCAGAAAGAACTCGGCCCCTTCATGGGCCATCCCGCCCTGACTGGAAACCCCCAGATTTTCGTCCTGCAGACCGCCCCCATCGGTGAGTCGCTCCTGACCGTGTCCAGCGAGCTCAAACCGGTCGGGATGCTGGCCAGGGAATGGTCGGTGTCTGAAGACGGGTCAACCTGGACCTTCAATCTCAATGAGGGCGTCCAGTTCCACAAGGGCTACGGCGAGATGACCGCCGAGGACGTCATTTGGGGCATGAGGCAATTCGGAGCCGAGGGGTCGAAACACCCCCGGGCGTCCAACATGCGCGGAATCTGGGAGAACCCGGAGGGGCACGCCATCGCCGTCGATGACTACACCGTCGAGGTCAATACTGGCGCGCCATGGTCTGAGGTACCGGTCAACGAAATCCTGACCAGCGCCGGCGGCGGCGGAACCTGGATCGTCAGCAAGAAACAAACCGAAGAACTGGGCGTGGAAGAAGCCAACGACCAGATCGCCGGCACCGGCCCCTGGGACCTGGCGGAATACCGCA
Organism: uncultured Dehalococcoidia bacterium; assembly: GCA_951813535.1. Classification (GTDB taxonomy): domain Bacteria; phylum Chloroflexota; class Dehalococcoidia; order Lucifugimonadales; family UBA3495; genus Bin87. The sequence continues at coordinate 24,547 of OX638345.1, forward strand.
CCGGTGAGTTCTGGCGCATGGAAGCCGTAACCGACCACTGGCGGAAGACCCCTCACTTCGCAGAGTTGATCTTCCAGGAAATTCCCGAGGAATCATCCCGCGTGGCCGGTTTCAAGACCGGAAACCTCGATACCACCCTTCTGGCCTTCGACTCCCTGTCCGAGGTTGAGACGGTCGACGGCGCTGAGATCATGCGCGTCCCCGGCGGCGGCGAAGCGGCCCTCACCTTCTACGGCCAGTACTACGTGGGCATTGGCACCGAGGACCAGCAGCCCGGCTACGATCCGGACCTGCCGTGGGTGTCCGCCGACCCTGACATAAATTCCGAAGCGTGGAAGGACGCGGCCAAGGTTCGCACCGCGCTGTCCATCGCCATCGACCGGCAGGGTATCGTTGATACGCTGCTGCACGGGTACGGATCTCCCGCCGTCCTCTGGGACTTTGGCCAATACGAAGAAAGCTGGCTGCCGCCGGAACTTCGCTGGGAGTACAACCCGGAACGCGCCAAGCAGCTTATCGCAGAGGCCGGTTACCCCGACGGGTTCAGCATCACGCTCACGCCGTCGCTGCGGGGCGCGCCGGTGGAAGTGGAAGCCTGCGAAGCCATCGCGAGCATGTGGGGCGACATTGGCGTGGACGTCAAGTTCCAGAGCCTGCCCTACCTCACGCTGCGGCCCAGCCTGATTGCCCGCAACTACCAGGGTTCCACCTGTCACGCCGGAGGCATCCGCCTGGAGCCGGGCCAGGGCTTCTCGGGCATGCTGTCCCAGTTGCACCACCAGGCCGTCTGGAACCGCGGCGTCGAGCATCCTTGGATGGACGAGAAAGTTTCGGAGCACATGGCCGAGATCGACTCGGTCAAGCGCCGCGAACTGGCCATTGAGATCGCCACCTTCATGTTTGACAATGCCCTCACCGGCGTCGGGCTGTACAACTTTGACAGCCTGTGGCCCGTCGGTCCCAACATCCAGCCCTGGATCGAGGGCGTGCGCTACCGTGACCTGCGCAACATCAACGGTTACGAATACATCCAGCCCCGCGGCTAACCCGTACACCACCTGAGGTTTCTATGCTGAGTCTTTCCGGCAGGGTCGCCACCTTCGCGTTCGCCATGACGGCGTTGTCACTCCTTTTGGTTCTGGCTGCCGCCTGCGGTGGCGCTGCGACCGAGGAAGGCTCAGCGGCCCAACCGGCCGCGTCAAATCAGCAGGCGGCGCAACCGACTGCAGCCCAACCGGCCGCCTCGGGGCAGCAGGCAGCGGAACCTACCGCAGCCCAGCCTGCTCCACAACAGCAGGCCGCCACGCCCGTTCCTATCGCAACCCCAATCCCCACTCCTGAAAGTCCTGCGATGGGCTCATCGGAGCAACCGGTGGGAACTCTCAATGTCGGTCAGAAGGAACTCGGGCCCTTCATGGGCCATCCGGCCCTGACGGGTAACCCGCAGATCTTTGTCCTGCAAACCGCTCCCATCGGCGAATCGCTCCTGACCGTCAGCAGCGACCTGGTGGCCGTTCCGATGCTGGCCCATAGCTGGGAAGTGTCCGACGACGGTTCGACCTGGACTTTCCATCTGAACAAAGGCGTCCAGTTCCACAAGGGTTACGGTGAAATGACCGCCGAGGACGTGATCTGGGGCATGCGGCAATTTGGAGCCGAGGGCTCCAAACACGCTCGGGCGTCCAACATCCGCAGGGTTTGGGACAGCGAAGATGGCCACGCCATCGCCATCGACGACTACACCGTGGAAGTTGACGCCGGAACACCCTGGTCGCCGGTCGCCGTCGTGGAATTTTCCACGAGCGCGGGCGGCGCCGGCTCCTGGATCATCAGCAAAAAACAGACTGATGAACTGGGGGCGGAAGTGGCAAACAACCAGATCGCGGCCACCGGGTCCTGGGACTTGGTGGAATTCAGCACTGGATCCTTCTGGCGCATGGAAGCCGTGGAGAACCACTGGCGCAAGACCCCGCATTTTGCTGAAATGTACTTCCGGGAAATCCCCGAAGAATCTTCCCGGATCGCCGGATTCCAGACCGGAAATCTGGATACCACCGTCATCGCTTTCGACTCTCTGGATGCTCTGCTCAGCGTGGAAGGCGGAGAATTGATGCGCCTGCCCGGTGGGGGAGAATCCGCGCTCAACATCTATGGTCAATACCACGTGGGCGCCGGTACGGAAGACCAACTGCCCGGCTTCGACCCTGAATTGCCTTGGGTCTCCGCAAGCGCGGACGTTGACTCCGAAGAATGGGCCAACGCGGCCAAGGTCCGTAACGCGCTGTCCATCGCCATCGATCGGCAGGGCATCGTCGACACCTTGCTGCGGGGATATGGCAGCCCGGCGGTGATGTGGGAGTACGGTCAGTACGAAGACACCTGGTTGCCTCCGGAAATGCGCTGGGAACACAACCCCGACCGGGCCCGAGAACTGCTGGCTGAAGCCGGCTACCCGGACGGGTTCAAGATAACGCTGACGCCGTCCCTGCGCGGCGCGCCCGTTGAAGTGGAAGCTTGTGAGGCCATCGCTTCCATGTGGACCGACATCGGCGTGGACGTGAATTTCCAAAAGGTCCCCTACGGCACGCTTCGACCCACGATAGTGGGACGAACGTACCAGGGCGCCACCTGCCACGCCGCTAGTATCCGCCTGGAACCGGGGGTGGGATTCACCGACAAGGGCTCGAAACTAGTCCACCAGGCGGTCTGGTCCAGCGGTGCGGACCACCCCTGGCTTGACGAAAAGATCGCTCTGCATAAGGCTGAGATCAACGCCGAGGCGCGCCGAGCGCTGGCCATCGAGATCACCACGTTCATGTTCGAAAACGCCATCACCAACATTGGGCTGTACAACTTCGACGTGATCTGGCCCGTTGGTCCCAGGATCCAGCCCTGGTCCGAAGGCGTACGTTACCGCGACCTCCGCAACATCAACGGGTACGAATACATCCGCCCGCGGCCGTAGACCTAGGCGGAACGAAAGGATTGTGGGCAGGTAACGCCAGTATGGGGCCGCAGAAGCCTTGGATATCAGTCGTTGTCAGAACGCTCCTGGGGTTTCCCCTGGCCGGGGTGCTGGGAGCCCTCGGTATGGCGCTAGCGTCTGCGCTGGCGGTGTTCTTCGGGGTGGCGGCCCTGCCCAAGATCCTTACAATGCTCATGGTAGGCGCCGGCGTAGGAGCTGGAATCGGGGCGGGAATAACCCTGCTGAGGGTGGACTCCATCCCGGCCTGGCCTATTCTGCTGGGCGCGGGCCTGGCTCTGTCCGCGGTAAGCTTTGGCGGAGCCTGGGTCGGTTTCCAGATCGGCGGCTACATAACCGCCATCGAGGAAGCCAGATGCGTGGGCGTTTGCCCCTACCTGTTCAAGCCGCGAACCTATATCGCCCTGGGAGCGGCGCTGGTGCCAAACATCATCGCGCTGCTGTTCAACATCGGCTACGAAGGCGTGTTCGGTAGATTTGCTCGAGCGCGCCATGCGCGACCGGACGGGACGCTGGGACATTCCAACGGGACCGGCTCCGGCAATGACAGCGCTCGGGCCGCTGGCAACTCGTCGTGATTCGACCCGATCTGCGCCCAGCGACTCTCGGCGCAAGTTCGTCAAAAACCACCGATCACCCGCAACGCTCAGGAAACAGTTTGTGAGGTAGTGAAAAATCATGCAGCGATACCTGTTGCGGCGCATCCTGCTGGCTATGGTAACCCTGCTGGCGGTGTCGTTGATCATCTTCGTGATGAGCCGGGCGGCCGGCGATCCCAGGCACGTGTACCTGGACGACTACTCCACCCAGGAAGACTGGGATCGGCTCACGGCAACTCTCGGGTTGGACAAACCGTACTATCAGCAGTACGGCATATTCCTGGGCAGCGCCCTGCGCGGTGACTTCGGCCAGTCGATCAAGGAAGGTCGGCCGTCCATGGAGGTCATCGTGGAGCGGATCCCGGCCACGTTGCAGTTGGGCCTGGCCGCCTTTGCGTTCTCGGTGATCGTCGGCGTGCCACTGGGCATCCTGTCGGCGGTGAAACGAGGGAGTTTCCTTGACATGGCCGGGAAGGTGGTCGCCCTGGTGGGACAATCTGCCCCGGTGTTCTGGTTAGGACTGATGCTGGTGTTCCTGTTTGCGGTGCGCTGGAATGATTGGTTTGGGGACAGCTTGGTGCCGCCGTACGGCCGCCAGGAGATCTCCAGCATTATCTTGCCGGCGGTTACGCTGGGCTGGTTCTACGCCGCAGCCAACCTCCGCCTGCTCCGCTCCGCCATGTTGAACGTCCTCGACTCTGAGTACGTCAAACTCGCTCGGGCCAAGGGCGTGTCCAACAACATAGTCATCTGGAAGCACTCGTTGCGCAACGCGCTCATTCCGGTGCTGACCTTCGCCGGCATCACCCTGGGGAGCCTGGTGACGGGTTCGCTGGTCGTGGAAACCGTGTTCGCGTGGCCCGGATTGGGTCAGCTTGCGATCCAGGCGCTGGCCGGCAACGATTACCCGCTGCTCCAGGCAGTGGTCATTGTGTTCACGCTGATGTACGTGGCAGCCGCGCTGTCGGTCGACATCATGTACGCCTACATCGACCCCAGGATTCGGTACTCCTAAGGGCCGTTACTCCTAAGGGGAGGAGATTACCGTGGCAGCAGACGCAACTCTGGTCGTACAGCAACCGGCGGTGCCGGCCCGAATTGCCAGGAAACTCTGGCAATTCCGGAGATGGCCCCTGATACCCATGTTCTTCCTTGTGCTGTTCGTGTTCACCGGGATCTTCGCCCCGTTGATCGCGCCGCACGATCCCGAGCGCGGCGGCCTCCGCGACCGCAACCTGCCCCCGGCTTGGGAAGAGGGCGGAAGCTCCGAATTCCTGCTGGGCACGGACCATCTGGGCCGCGACATGCTCAGCCGGGTCATCTTCGGCGCCCGTATTTCGCTCGCGGTGGCGGGCGTCACCCTGGGCGTTGGCATGGTCATCGGCGTGGCCAGTGGCCTGATCGCCGGGTGGTACGGCGGCTGGCTCGATGAGTTCCTGATGCGAATCGTGGACATCAAGCTGGCGATACCAACCATATTGTTAGCCCTGGTGTTGGTATTGGCGCTGGGGCAATCCTTCCTGATTATCGTCGCGATCCTGGCCATCGCCGTGTGGCCGCGTTTCGCCCGCAACGTGCGGGGCGAGGTACTCCAGCTGAAAACCATGGACTTCGTCGCCCTGGCCAAGGTCGCCGGAGCGTCAACGCCGCGCATCCTCTTCATCCACATCTTCCCGGGTGTCATCAACACCCTCATCGTGTTGGCTACCCTGGAAGTGGGCATCGTCATCCTGCTGGAGTCCACACTGAGCTTCCTCGGCGCCGGAGTTCCGCCGCCCACGCCGGCTTGGGGCTCCATGGTTTCCGACGGCCGCGACCGGCTGGCAGTGGCCTGGTGGATCTCCACTATGCCCGGCCTGGCCATCATGCTCGTCGTGCTGTCAATGAACCTGTTCGGCGACTGGCTGCGCGACCGCCTGGACCCCAGGCTCCGCCAATTGAACTGATCATTCAACTGAACTGATCATTTTCGCCCCAATAATCATTGCCCCACCGAAAAGCAGGCTGAAGCATGACTACTAGCACAACCGAAAACACAGCGCCCGTGGTGCTGGAAGTTGACGGACTGAAAACCTATTTCGAGACCCGCTGGGGAACGGTGAAGGCGGTCGACGGCGTCAGCTTTAACCTGCGACGCGGGGAGACCCTGGGCATCGTCGGCGAATCCGGTTCCGGCAAATCGGTGACCATGCTGTCGCTGATGCGGCTCATCCCCGAGCCGCCGGGCCGCATCGTAGATGGTCAAATCCTCCTGGAAGGCCAGGACCTCGTTCAGATGAACGACAAGGAGATGAGCGAGATCCGGGGCAGCCAGATCGCCCTGATCATCCAGGACCCCATGACCTCTCTCAACCCGGTCTTTTCTATCGGCAACCAGGTCGGCGAAGCAATCAAGATCCACCAGGACATTCCCAAGCGCACCGTGGTGCAGCAGGTGCTGAACGTGCTTCGCAAGGTGAACATCCCCGCCGCCGAGACCCGGGTCCGGGACTACCCCCATCAGATGAGCGGCGGCATGCGCCAGCGCGTCGTCGGCGCCATTGGCATATCCTGCGAGCCCATCGTGCTGATCGCAGACGAGCCCACGACCTCGCTGGACGTCACCATTCAGGCGCAGTACCTCAAGCTTCTGAAGGAATTGCAGGAAGCCTCCAACATCGGGCTCATCTTCATCACCCACGACTTCGGGATCGTGGCCAAGATGTGCGACCGCGTGGCCGTGATGTACGCCGGCAGGATCGTCGAGATGGGCGACGTGCGAGACATTTTCAACCACCCCTCACATCCCTATACCGAGGCTCTCCTGGCCTCGGTCCCCAAGCTGGAGGAGGACGTCGATCGCCTGTACTCCATCGAGGGACAGCCTCCGACCCTTCACGATCTGCCGACGGGCTGCCCCTTCGCCCCCCGGTGCCAGTACGTCATGGACAAATGTCTGGAAACCTATCCGCTACAATTCGACGTGACTGATAGCCACTACGCCGCCTGCTGGAGGCTCGAATGACCACCCTGGAAGCAAACCCGGTGACCCAAACCACCAACGAGGTGCTGCTCGAGGCCGACGGCCTGAAAAAACATTTCCCTGTTACCAAGGGTCTCCTGGTCTCCAAGGTAACCGGATGGATCAAGGCCGTCGATGGCGTTTCCTTCCAGGTGCGGGCCGGCGAAACGCTGGGAATCGTGGGCGAGTCCGGGTGCGGCAAGAGCACCACCGCCAAGATGCTCCTGATGCTTGAAGAGCCCACCGAGGGGACCATCAGGTACCAGGGTCAGGAAATCCGCGATGCCAACTCCGAGCAGCGCCGCGCCTATCGCAGCTCGGTACAGGCGGTTTTCCAGGACCCCTGGAGCTCCCTCAACCCCCGGATGCGTGTCCGGGACCTGATCGCCGAACCCATGGTCATCAACCTCAACCTGAGCCGGCGCGAAATGCAGGATCGGGTCGCCAAGCTGCTGAACGACGTGGGTCTGAGCAGCTACCACGCCAACCTGTATCCCCACGAGTTCAGCGGTGGGCAACGCCAGCGGTTGGCCATCGCCCGGGCCCTGTCCGTGGAGCCACGGGTAATTGTGCTCGACGAGCCGGTTTCAGCGCTGGACGTGTCCATTCGCGCCCAGATTATGAACCTGCTGATGGACCTGCAAAATGAGTACAACGTCAGCTATCTGCTGATCGCCCACCACCTGGCAACGGTGCGGTACATGTGCGACTGGGTAGCCGTGATGTACCTGGGTCAGATCGTTGAGTACGGGCCCACGAAAGAACTGTTCGACAACGCTTCGCATCCCTACACCAGGGCCCTGATGAACGCGGCGCTGCCCTCGCACCCGGACATCGAGCAGGAGGAGATGATCCTCACCGGTGAGGTGCCGTCCCCGCTGAATCCGCCCGAGGGTTGCCGGTTCCATCCCCGGTGTCCTTTCGTAATGGAGCGCTGCTCCCGGGACATCCCCGAAGTAACGGAGCTGGCCCCCGGGCACATAGTTTCCTGTCACCTTTACTGACGCACGCCGACAACCGTGAACCCCGGCATGGCCGGGGTTCAGCAACCGCCAGATCATCGACGCCGCCCCGTTAGAGGGCGGCGTTCACGTTTTTCAGGAAGTCCTCGGCTCCGATGCGCAGCAGCCCCCAGCCGGATACCGTCACGAAGTTCGCGCCCAGCTTGATGAACTCGGCGACGCCGGCCGTGTCGGCCGGGTTGTTGCCGCCCACGCCGACATTCTTTCCACCGGCCCGCACCCGCGGGATCACCTCGCTCATCACCCGCCGAACCTCGGCGACTCCCGGGTTGCCCAGGCTCTGTCCCAGGTCCGATGCTGCGACGTGCAGCACGTCCGCGCCGGAGACCGCCAGGATATCATCCAGGTTTCCCACCGCCTCGACGTCTTCCACCATCGGGATCACCAGCACGTTCGAGTTCACCCAAGCCGTGGCCTCGTCTCGGTTGACGCCGATGCCGTAGTCCTGCGCCCGGCCGCCGCCCATGCCGCGGTAGCCGTCGGGGTAGTACCGGGCCGCCCGGGCGATGGCCGCCGCCTGTTCGCCAGTGTTCACGTGCGGCACGATGATTCCCTGCAACCCCCGGTCCAGGAACCGCAGGATCGTCTGGTCCGAGTGGTCGGGTATCCGCGCTATCGGCGTTATGCCGAAGGACTCGGCGGCGCGGACCATGTGCTCCACCTGGTCCAGGTTGGCCGGCCCGTGCTCGCAGTCGATCATGACAAAGTCGTAGCCCAGGGCCCCGAAGATCTCGACCATGTCGGGAGCGTAGCGGGTGATGATGGCCCCGAAGACGACCTGGCCTTCGTTCAGTTTTGCCTTGGTGGTGTTGGTTCGCATGAGAATGTTTACCTTCCTGATGGGATCACTGGTTCCGTCGTTGCCGAAGCTCCTCTTCCAGCTGTCGGACCCGAGCCTCAGCGGCGCGGGCGCGGGTCTCCGCCTGTTCCACCCTGCCTTCCGCTGCGATACGAGCCGCCCGCTCGCCTTCGAAGGTTGGGATGTGTTGCCCCGTCGCCGGGTCATACCAGCCCAGTTCGCCCTGGTCCCACCGCAGGTGCAGGTCCAGGGCCGCGCTGTATCCCTGCAATGACCCGTCCGGCAACTCCTCGATGTCGATGGGGTGATACCGCCCGTCCACCAGCAGGTCGCCGGCCAGGCGCGCGCCGTGATATTCACCGGTCTGATCGAACCGCCAGTACTCGGTGATGCCCAGGGCGGCGTAATCGTCCCTCTTTTCGCCCACGTCGATGCTTCCCGTGCTTGGTGAGGCGACCTCCATCGCGAAGTCTGGGGGCTTGCCCTGCTCCGAGATGATGTAGCCGTTGCGGTCGCGATAAGCCTGGGGGTCAACGTCGAAGGCGATGAACAGGTCGGGACTGCGCCGGATGCCGCCCCGGCCGGTACGGGGCATCAGTACGACGTAGCGCTCAGCGGCGACCAGGGTGGTTTCGGGGTTGCCCAGGTGCTGGGCCAGAAAGTGGGCGTTGCCAGGCAGGTGGATTTGGTCGTAGCTGGTCACTTCGTCAGGATGGCGCTCAGGAGGGTCGGGCAATTGGAACTGAACCTGAGGCTTGGGAGTCTTGGCGGAGGCGTCGGCGGTTGTCATGCTGAACCTCTGCGGGTTTAGAGTAGGCATCCGGTTTGTCGCCGGGGTGGTGATGAACCGGATTATACGCGCGAAGGGTGGGTTATTTGGTGTACTACGTTATTGGTGTACTACAGCGAACCGTCGATCACCATGTCGAGCAGGGCCGGCTTGCCGGACGCCACCGCCCGGTCCACCGCCGGTTTGATCTCTGCCGGGTCCGTGATGCGTTCGCCGTGCACTCCCATGCTGTTGGCGATGGCGGCCATGTCGAAGGGCGTGCCGAAATCGGAGTACAGGAGCTGCCCGCCCGATGTCTCCGGCAGCTCCAGCACGTCCCGCTGGTACACGTTGAAGTTCACCTTGAGCACCCGGTACGCCCCGTTGTTGCAGATGACGAAAACGCACGGGATGTTGTCGTTGGCCGCCGTCCACAACCCTTGCACCGTCATCATTGCGCTGCCGTCGCCGATGATCCCGAAAACGGTCCGGTCGGGGTTGGCGCACTGCGTCCCCATGGTGGTGCCCATGCCGCCGCCGATGGACTGGCCCCGGTAGCCTCTCAGGTCGCCCCGGCGTTCCGCCTGGAAGTAATGCCGCATCGTGCCCCGGTTGCTGATCGAATCGTCCACCACGATGGCGTTGTCGGGGATTGCTGCCGCCAGTTCCGCCATCATGCGGGCCGGCGTCATCGGCTTGTGGTCCCACTTTTCGGCCACCGACTCCTCGAATGCTCTCCGATTGTCCATCCTCTCAGCGGCAACGGCGCGTTTGCGCTCCTCGATCTCCGCCCGGTCGCCCGGCGACAGCCGCTCCCTGAGCGCTGCGATCAGGTCTTCCAGCGCCAGCCCGCAGTGTCCCACGATGCCCACGTCGGTGGGCTCCGAACGCCCGATGCGGCTCCGGTCGGGATCGATATGGACCAGCTTGGCCTCGGCGGGCAGGATCACGTCGCCCCAGTAGAACAGTTCCTCGAACGGGTCCGAGCCCACCGCCAACGCCAGGTCTACGGACTGCAGGACGGCGCGCTGGTCGTTGACCCGCAGCGACAACGCCCCCAGGAACTGCTCGTGCGTCGTTGGGAAGGACACCTCGGCGCCGCGCGCCTGGTACACCGGCAGGCCCATGAGCTCGGCCAGTTCCACCGCCTGGTCCACGGCGCCGTCGTCGGATAGACGGTCGCCCACCAGCATGATCGGCCGGCTCGCGTCCATCAACAGGGAAGCAGCCTGGGCGATCCCTTCCGCGCTGGGTCGCGGCGCGTCGTACACCGGCCGCGACGGCTCGATGTTCATCTCGGCCAGGCCCTCCAGCGCATTGGAGGTGAAGCCCACGTAGACCGGCCCCTTGGGGTGGCTGTTGGCCTCGTTGAACGCCCGGCGGATCGCGCTGGGGATCTGGTCCGCATGGGATAGTTCCACCGACCATTTGGTGACCGGTCGTACCAACTCCGCCAGATCGGTCATGGTCTCGTTCACTTTGCGCACGTCGTAGTTGGCGGAGGTCACCACCATGGGCGTGCCGGTGTTCAGGGCGTCCAGCATCAGGGCAATCCCGTTCGCCAGCCCGCTGTCCACGTGGAGACTGACGAAGGACGCGGTGCCCGTGGCCCGGGCGTAGGCCTCGCCCATCCCGACCGCCACGCTTTCCTGCAAGGTCAGGATGTAGCGCAACTCGGGGTAATCGCCCAGCAGGTCGATGATCGGCCCCTCGCTGGTTCCCGGGTTGCCGAATATGTACTCGACCCCCTCGACCTTGAGCATCTCCAGCAGCGCCTGTTTGCCGGTCATCAGTTGGGACATGGGCTCCTCCGGTGCGGGCCGTCCATGCGGGGAGCGGCCAGGGGATTGGGTGTCGGCCAATTCTACAACAAACCGTGTGCCGCAGTTCCCACTATTCCTGCCATAACCGCCATCGCCAGCGAGGCGCGGCACTCACTGGCAACCCCTTTCACGCAAACCTCTTCGCCAGCGCTCTTTTCGCTTGCCGTTGCCAGCGAGGCGCGGCACTCCTCGCGGCGCCGCGCTGGGCACGCCTGACCGCGACTCCAGGATGGCTCAGGCTGTGTGGTACCATGGAATCAGTGACGGTACTCTGAGTTCTCCTGGTCGCTTGTTAGCGCCCCAGCTCACCCTTCGGTTCCTCGTCAGTTCCCCTCTGGGCCTCCCAAGTCCCTTTGCGGTTCTTACCTCGGTGGCCCAGTCTACTTGTCAACTATTCATCAAAAGGGGTCACGAATGACTTACGCGGATCGAATCCTCCCCTGCACCGAGTGCGGTCAATCCTTCACCTTCAGCGCTGACGATCAGGCGTACCACGCCGAGAAGGGGTACACCAACGAGCCCAAGCGCTGCCCGTCCTGCCGCCAGGCCAGGCGCGCCCAGCGCAACAACGACGGCTTCGGCGGCGGGTATGACCGCGGTGAACGCGAAATGCACGCCGTCGTTTGCGCCGAATGCGGCAGGGACACCACCGTGCCTTTCCGACCGAGGGGCGACCGCCCGGTCTACTGTAGCGACTGCTTCAGACGACAGGGCACAACGGCCAACACTGGCAGGTACTAGGATCCCGAACGAAGAGGGGAGGCGAAAAATGCGCCTCCCCCCTTCTTTTCACATCAGAACGCAAATGATGGAGAATCGCAATGAAGCTATGGCCATTCGGCAAACAGGTCCAAGAACTTTCCCGAGAGTTGATCCTGGAGTTATCCAGGACCTTTGGTGTTGCGTCGCAAGACGCCTCGCAGATGCGCTACGTGTCCAAACGGGGCCGGCTGGGCACCGGAAACGTCAACCGGGTGTTCATATTCAACCCCGCCGCTCTTTCTGCCTTGGAGTTGGCGTCAGCCAGCTTCGACACCCTGACTGCCCTGAACAAGGGCCTGCTCTTCACTGGGCACATCATGAAGGGCCACGAAGCCTCGAAGGGGAACCTGGTCGTTCTCTACGATAAGCGCGCCACGTAACGGTATCACGAGCCCCGGCGCCTTCGTCGTACCGGCAACGCCGGCGGATCGACATTTCAAACGCCGCAGCGCGTTTGCCGATATTGCAACAGGCGTCCCGCACCTCGGGCATTCGCGCGGGGTACGGGACGCCTGCGCCGTTTCCGCAGATCTCTCTTCCAACACCGCGGTCAGACTCCCGTCGCGCCTCCCACCATACCCGTGTCGCCCGCCGACCGCGCCACTCCTCCCGCCGTCCCTGTCCCCCTCCCGCCGTCCCTGTCCCCCGTCATCGCTGTCCCCCTCCGTCTTGCCGGCGAAAGCAGGCATCCAGCAACCCCGCGATACAGCAGCCGCAAACCTGTCACGTTCCCGCCCCACCGCGCCGTCGACAGGCCATCCTGTCCATCCTGTCCATCGAAGTAAGTTCAACCCCCGGCCTGCCAAGCGGAAAATCCCTGACACCGGCGTCTCACAACTGCCAGAACCCCCGTGCTAACATGGTTCCACAGGCGAAAACTCGACCCCGACCAGGTCCCAGGCAACACGGCCAATCAGCACCAAGTCGCTACCGGCCTTTGTGGCGGACTGTCTCTGACCGATCTAATCAGGGTAGTCCTCCCGGCCACCGGGCCCGCAACAGCCCGCCATGCTTCAGGCATGGACAATAAGAGCAAAAAGCCACAGCGCAACACCTCCGGCCGTAGGGCTGATACACGCCTGGGACCTGGTCACCAACCCAATCACCAATCGCCTGTAGCCACCAACTTACCTGCAATCAATCAATCGCCTGTGAAAACCCAAACCCGGAGGAGCCAACCCATCGCAAACTGACCGCGATCCCAATCCCGTACATCCTGTGCATCCATGCAAAAAAGGAGCGCGCGTCCATCATGGGCAGTGTCCAACATCACCAGGCTGAGGCCCGGCGGTTCCTGTCGCTGGCCCGGTCCGACCACAACTCCGACAATTACGACCGTGCCGCCAACGCGCTGGCCCGGGCGGCCTCTCACGCCGCCACGTCGGCCCTGTTCCACGTCGGCCTGTTGCGCCGGCCCACCCGTCGCAAGCTGACCAACACTCTGTTCATGCTGGCGAACCAGGGACAAATCTCCAACGGAGGGGTCCGCACCTTCCGGAGCATCTACCAGCTTCCCGACCAACTGGACGCTGCCAAGCCCGGCCAGCGCCAGCGTCTGTCCCGTCGGGCCCGCAACCGCGTCGCGGCGCTCGTCCGTTCGGTGGAAGGAGCCATCGCTGGCCGTCCCGCATCAGGACGCGGCCGCCGCAATCGTCCGCCTCGCCGACCCGCGCCCAACTGCGTATCGGAGATCATCGCCCTGCCGGATTACCACGAGATCGCCCAGGCCCACAACCTGGTGAGCGCGCCCTTGGCGAGACGACCTGACCCTCACGGCTTCTACGCCCGTGGCCGGACGCCGCCGGAGTGCCCCTGTCATCCCGTGCCGCTGCCCCGCCGCGACGACCGCGACGCCATCGAGTTGTCGCCCCTGTGGAAGCGCGCCCTGGAGCGCACTTTCCGCGTCCCCTTCCCCCACACCATCCCCATCCATATGGCCGCCGTCTGATCCCGATTGACGCCCGTCGCCCCCTGCGGTATCGTTAGTCCCGCCTACGCAAACGATATTGGGAGTGCCCCATTATGCCCGAACAAGAACTGCCCCTCTTCGACTACGACGAAGTTCAGGTTGGCGAGGAGTTGGGTTCCTATGAGTACTTGCTGACGCAGGAGATGGTGGATCTGTATCGGCGGGCCGTGGACGATCCCGATGCAGTGTTCCCCACCATTGCCGTCAAGCATGACGCCACTTCGCTGGCGCTGGCCTACGACGACCAGACCGGGAGCATCAACGCCGGCAACGAGATTGATCTGTACAATCCGCCAATCCCCGGCAAGAAGATCCGCGTCACCGGCCGGATCCACAACAAGTACGTCCGCCGCGAGAAGCCCTATCTGGTCATCGAGGCCACGGCTACCGACGAGGATGGGCGGCTGATCGAGAAGATGCGCACCTACCAGATCAAGAAACCCGAGGAGTTGGGCAAGAAATGGCATCCCCAAAGCTAGACAGCGAAACCCTCCCCGTCGTCACCAAGCACATCACCCAGGACGTCATCAACCAGTTCGAGGCCTGCGGAATCCTCAATCGGTCCAACATCCACAACGATCCGGAGTTGGCCTCAAAACGGCTCGGCACCACCTACGCCATCGCCTCCGGCCGCATGAGCATCGCCTTCTGCACCGAGGCCATGCGCAAGTTCATCGGCTCCGATGACTTCCACCGTTCCGGCAACGTCAACCTCAAGTTCCTGCGCCCGGTGAAGCACGGCGACACCGTCAGCGTCCACGGGCAGGTCAACAGCCGCGAGCCGCAGGACGACGGTTCCACGCTGGTCACCGTCGACGTCTACTGCGAGAACCAGAACGGCGACAAGACCGCCGTCGGCCAGGCCAGCGCCCGCGTCAAATGAGCTCGTCGCCGGCAGCCGGCCACCAAGTCCAGCAAACATCCATAATCTGGAGCAATTCCCATGACAATGACCAGGTCCGATTTCGGCAAGGTTGAAGTCGACATCGTCTACTGCGTGCCTTGAGGGTACCACGGCCTCGCCACGTGGCTGGCGACCGAGTTCTGGCGCTCCCAAAACGCCGGCGATATCGCGATCAAGCTCACCCCCGCCGATAAAGGGCGCCTCGAGATCTACCTTGACGGCGACAAGATCTTTGACCGCTTCGACGAAGATGGCGACGAGTACCCGGGCTACACCAAGGTCAACGAGCTCAAGATGGTCATCGCCGAGCGCGTCTTCGACGTTGAAGACGAAATCGCCGCCGCGAGGAACGCTTAGATGGCCAATCCTGACCATGTAGCGGCCGTCGCCGCCGGCCAGGCTGCCCTCGGGGCATGGCGTTCCGCCAATCCCGGCGAGCCTCTCGATCTGCGCGTCGCCGACCTGTCCGGACTGGACTTGGCCGGCGTGGACCTTCGTGATGCCGACCTCCGGGGCGCCTCCCTGGCAGATTCTCGCCTCACCCGGGCCAATCTGTCCCGCTGCGATCTGCGCTCTGCCGACCTGACCGGAGCCGACCTCTACGGCGCGACCCTGGCCTCGGCGCAGATGGCCACCACCATCCTGCGGAACACCAACCTGTTCTGGGCCGACCTCAAGCAGTCCAACATGCAGGAGGCCATCCTGCAGTGGTCCCGCCTCAACCGGGCTTCGTTCCTCAACACCGACCTGACCGACGCCGATTGCAGCCAGGTCACCGGCATAGAGGTCGATCTGCGTTCCGCCAACCTGACCAACTCCAACTGGCAGGGCGCCAATCTGAACGGGGCCGACGTGAGCCGGGCCATCATGCACGGCGCCGACTTCACCGCCGCCAAGATCCGCGACTCCATGTGGATAATGACCGATATGCGGGGAGCGAACTTCAACCGGGCCAGCCTGCATCGCTGCGACATGACCATGGGCAAGTGGGACGACACCACCAATTTCCCACCCGGCTTTGATCCCAACTTCATCGAGAACCGGGTGGATGACTACTAGCCGCGCTTGATCGGCCCGGTCACCTGATGTCTGTCCTACTGGTAGCGTCCCACCAGCCCGGCGCCGGCAAGACCTCCGTCGCTGCCGGTATCGCCACCCTCATCGCCCGGTCGGGAGTTCGGGCCTCCGCCTGCAAACCCCTCTCGCCGGCCGGCCGCACGGACCCCGACGCCGTCTACTTCTCCCGTAGTTTCCGCGGCGGTACCGCGGTGGCGTCTGCGGAGGACGATGCCGGCCTGGATGCGGCTGCCAGCGCCGTGCGGTCGCTGACCGGCATCAGCGAGCAGGTGGTCGTCGAGGTGGCCAACCCGGCCAGTGGTTCCGGCGCGGCTTCGGCCATCGTCACCGGCCTGGCGGAGCGGCTCTCTGCTCGTGTCCTGGCGGTATTCGGTCATGAATCCGACCTGTCATCGGTAAGCGTTTCCGGCGCGGTGGCCACACTTGGACATAGGCTCGCCGGCGTGATAGTCAATCAAACGCCCCGCTACCGGGTCCAGCGCGTGGCGACCCTGCTATCCGAACTGTCCACCGCCGGCGTACCGGTGATCGGCGCGCTGCCCGAGGATCGCACCATGCTTTCCCTTAGCCTGGACCAGTTGGAGTCCAACCTGGGCGGCCGCTGGGAACTGGAGCCGGCAGATGGCGACGCATGGATCGACCGTTTCCTCATCGGCGGGAACATCATGGACTCCGGCGCCGGTTATTTCGGGCGATACGACCACCAGGCGGTGATCACCCGCGCCGAACGGCCGGATATCCAGATGGCGTCCCTGATGCAGGACACCCGGTGCCTGGTGCTGACCGGTGGCTCACGACCCACGGAATACATCCGGGTCGAAGCGGCCAAGCGCTGTGTGCCGGTGCTCCTGGTCGAACCGGGCACTGTGGCCACCGCCGACGCCGTCGGAGACCTGATGGGCGCTATCGTGCCTCACGCCCCGCACAAGGCCGAGCGGATGGCGGACCTGCTGGATGGGCTCGTAGACCTGGATGCGCTGTTGTCCTGAGGTCGGTCCCGCCTTCTCCCTGGGTCAGCCCTGCATCTCGAAGCGCTCCGACTCCGGAGGACGGGACCACAGTTCCTCAGCGCCAGCCATGGCCACGGCGCGCTCGGGACTGGCCCGCCAGGCATCGTAGATTTCGTTGCTCTCCCAGGTCACCAGGGTCGAGATCTTGGTGGAATCGCCCAGCGAGATGAAGGTATGCCGCGCACCGAAGCCGGGCGCGTGACTCTGCGCCACCCCGTTGCGGTCCAGGAGCGCCTTCGCCTCCTCCACTTTGTCTTCCTTGGCCCAATGGTGGGTCAGTACGCCGATCAGTGCCATCGGTAGTCCTCCTTGAAAAAGCTGGAGATTGGCCGGATGGCTCCGGCCCGCAGTCACAGTAACCTGTAATCCGGCTTCACCCGCGTGACCAGGGGAGTATCACCCGGGATCTCAGGCCTTCCTCGCGCACTTGCAATAGCTTGCCCAGCACGTAGGCCACCAGCGCGGCGCCGATGCTGAACACGGCTCCCATCTTGCCCGGCTCCTGGAACGGCGAGTCACCGGGAAACGCCTTTCCGGCCACGAACAGCGCCACCGTAAGCCCCAGTCCCGCGATCACCCCGGTCACCACCAGGTGCCTCACTCCCATTCCCGGCGGTAGCGGGAAGCCGACCAGCGACGCCACCCAGGAGAACAGCGTGACCCCGATGGCCTTGCCGACGATCAACGACGATAACACCATCATCGTGACCCATCCTATGCTGGAGAAGGCCACGCCGGCATTGGCAAAGGCGAAGAAAAACAGGCCGTAGTCCACGAAGGGTTTTAGCTGATGCTCGAATCGCTCCAGCACGCTGTGGCCGGCATGCTCGGCGGCATGGGGATGGGGAGCAGCGTCCGTGTCGTGGGAGTGCGTTTCCTCTGCATCCGGTTGCTCATTGTGCCCGAGATGCGGCATGAAGGGGACGATGGGCGCCAGCGCCAGGGCCGGCTCCACGCCGGCCTTGGCCAGGCCGATCCAGGACAGAGTTCCGCCGGCCAGGAGGTACACCGGCCACCAACGAATGCGGAAACGGCGCATGATGTACGCGACGGCCATGCCACCCACGACGAAGAGCAGCCAGATGGGTTCCACCGGATGGAGGGGATCAGGGTAGAAAACGGCGATGATGACCAGGCCGATGGCGTCGTCGGCCACCGCCAGCAGCAGCAGGAAGTTCACCGCCGGGTGCATGGGCCCGAATACCACCCGGGCCACCAGCCACGCCAATGCGATGTCGGTGGCAGTGGGTATGGCCCATCCGTTGGCCACCGCGGCGAAATCATTGGTGCCACCGTAGATGATCCACGCCAGCGCAAAGTACATCCCGACGGGTCCGAAGACCCCGCCCAGGGTGCCGGCCAGCGGGTTGATCGCCCTCCGCACCGGGTTGAGCACCCCGCCCGGCAGCGTCGACTCGGCGATTTCCTTGGTGGCGATCCCGAAGAACAGGCACATGAACATGCCGTTGATCATGAAATGAAGGGTCATCTCGTGACCGAACACCGAAGCGTGCCCACCAAACGGATTGAACTCCACCAGCACCTCGTACCAGTGTTGGTTGACGTTGGCAGCAACCAAACCAAGAACCGCGCCGACAATCAGCGGCAACGAAAACTCCTGTACAAAATTGGACACCCGAACTATCTGGGGCGTTGGTTTGGCAATTTGAGCCTGCATCAATCTTGATCTCGCTAATGGAGTCGTCGGAATTTCGACGGCGGCAATTTTATCATCAAATCCTCAATTGCCGGGCTCGATTGCCCGGCACGCTTCTCACGCGTACCCAGCTTCAGTCGAACTGTCATTGCGAGCCAAGCGTGGCAATCTCGTGATGGCAGCCGGGATCTCTTGCAGCAACGAGATCGCGACGTCGCTGCGCTCCTCACGATGACAAACCGGGTACGCGTGAGCGGCACGCCTGAGTTGACAACGCCCACGGTCAGCGAGAGATATTGGGCATGGATGTGGGCGCCAGCGAGGACGGCGCTTTCTGGTTGACCTTCCTGCGCTCCCTGAACGCCCAGGGTCTCAGTGGGGTGGAACTGGTCATCTCCGACACTCACCAGGGACTGAAGCAGGCCATCGCCACCGTGTTCGCCGGAGCCGGTTGGCAACGCTGCCGCACCCGCTTCATGACCAACCTTCTGACCCGGGCGCCCAAGCGATCCCAACCCGGCGCTGCCACCATGGTGCGCACCATCTACAGGCAACCTTCACCAGAGGAAGTCCACGCCCAGGCCGACCGGGTGGTGGTCCAGCTCAAGGAGCGCTTCCCCAAACTGCCCAGATGCTGGAAGACGCTTTGCCCGACATCCTGGCCTTCACCGCCTTCCCGGCATCCCACTGGCAGAAGCCCTGGTCCAACAACCCGTCGGAAAGGCTGAACAAGGAGATCCGCCGCCGTAGAGCATGTCCCGGTAGGGAACGTGGCGGGCATCTTCCCCGACCGGGCAGCAACGCGCCGTCTGGTGGACGCGGTGCTGGCTGAACAGCACGACGAACGGGCCGAGGGCCACCGCTACCTCACCTTCACTGACGATGTCGACACCGAGACCCTACCGGCCAGCAACGTCCTGGAGGCGGCAGCCTGAACCACATCAACAAGGATGACGCCTATTACACTGCTTGACGGGACATGACCCGATCACCCGCCGCTGCACGTCCTTCACCCCCAACTCCCACTGTTCCAGCGATCGGTCAATCTCTCTGACTCCCATCTTCCCTCCATCCATCCCGCGAACAATGTCTGACCTGGTACCCCCTCAAATTTACCCCAAACTTCTGCGCATTTCACCTTGGCTTTGGTTTAGTTGCAAGCGCGCACGCCGGTCATCGCAACCAGCGCAATTTGCATGATATCGCCTCCTTCCCCATCGTTCTCGTACGCTCAGCGTGGCGGTTCCTAATGCCCCGTCTCAAAACAGAACAGGTCGGACTGGGGCGACCATTCACCCCAGTTGGCCCCCCATCGTCCGCGGACCTGGATGGCCAGGGAACCGTAGCCTGCCATGCTCACCGTGCCGTTCATCTCAAAGTAGCCGTGAGCTTCGCTTTCCCTGAAGCTGTAGTCGACCATGCCCGCGCCGTCTCTGGTGTTGATGTGGGTAGCCCATTCGTCGGCTTCCCGGTCGCCGGTGGGGCCAGACCAGATGACCAGGAAGTGCAGGTCGCCGTCGCAGGACTCCAGTTCCAGGAGGTTGCCGCTCCGGGCGTCGGGGTGGTCGTACTGGCCGGTGCTGTCCAGCCAGAAGACGCCGAGCGTCCCTACGTCGAAAGCCTCCACACCCGATGGGTCCGGCTCTGGCGCCTCCGGGGCCTGGGGGGTGCCCTTTCCGGATGCCCACGCGCCAGTGCCCACCCGGTTCACCGCCGCCACCTGCAATTCGTAGTGCGTCCGATTGGTGAGGCCGGTGATACCGTCGCTCTCAATCAGGTCATCGTTGGAGCGGGACAGGTAGTTCCATGATGAGCTTCCTTGCTGGCGGTAGCGGACCCGGTACGAGGTAACGGGCGCCCGCGGGTCTTCACCCGGCGGCACGTTCCAGAGCAGGAAGAGGCTTTGGTCTCCGCTCCGTACAATCAGATCGGTGGGCGCCAGCGGCACGGTGGCCGGGCCCTCCGGCGTGGCGTCGGCGGTGGCAGCCGGACCCTCCAGCGTGCCGCGCATCGCTCGCACCTCGAAGGTGTAGCCGACCCGGTTGGTCAGGTTGCTCACCGGGTGGGACGTGGTGTCCCAGCGGCTGCCGGGCATCGCCGCCCAATCGGGGTCCCACTCGGCCACGGAGCTGAGCCGGTGCCGGTACTGGTAACCCGTGATGGAGTCGTCGCCGGAGTTATTCCAGTTCAGGGTGACCCGACCGTCGCCGGGTGTGGCGGCGAAGTTCGCCGGCGCGGTCAGCGGGCCCCGCGGTTTGGCGGTGGCGCGCGCCGCCGGCCCCGGGGTGTTGCCGCGCACCGCGCGCAACTCGATGGTGTAGAGCAGATTGTTGGTCAACCCCGAAAGCGTGCGGGCGGTTGTCGTGGCGCCGCTGCCCGACATACGCGTCCAGTCGGGGTTCCAGTCCGAGTCCGATGTGTTCATGTAGCGGTACTGGTATCCGGTCAAGGTGGCGTCGTTGGGATCGTCCCAGGTCAGCGCGATTTCACCGTCGCCGGCGGAGGTCGCGGTCAAGTTGACCGGCGCTCCCAGCGAGCCCCTTGGAATTGACTTCACCTGACCCTCTTTGCCGGGCGTGTCCACACTATTGCGACGGTACACCGGACGCACCTGGAAGGTGTACTCCATGCCGTTGGTCAAGCCGCCAACCATGTGCTCCGTGGTATCGCCGCTACTGCCCGAGACGTCCCCCCAGTTCGGGTTCCAGTCAGTGTCCGCGCCGCTCCGTGTCCGGTATTCGTACTTTTGTATCGTGTCGTCTCCGGGATCGTCCCATTTCAGCCCCACTTGCTGGTCGCCGGGGACGGCGCGAAGGTTCCGGACGTCGGCAACGTAGTCGACATCCTGGTCGCCGAACCCGTCCGCCTCCTTTCCGCTCGGGTCTTTGATGGGGTTGGTGCTGGGCTTGCTGTAGCTCACCGTGGCCGTCTGATCCCGGGTTACCGGGGCGGCTAGGGTCAGCGTGACCACGCTGCCGGCGATCGATACCCCGGTGGGGTTGGCGCCCGCGCCGGCGTCCACCTTTACGGTGAACGCGCTGTTGGCCGGGGCGGTGGTGTTCAGATCTTCGCTGTAGTTCAGGTAGAGGCTGGAATCCTCCACCTCGGCCGACACCAGGGCGGGCTTGGTGGTATCCACCCGGTGGTCCGACAGCGCCTCCTGTGCGAGATGCTCCAAGCTGGCGGGCACCTGCCGGTCGGTCTCCGTATGCATGAACTTGATGGAGCCTCCATTCAGGTCCAGGGAGTTAACGTCCCACGAGATGCCGTCGTAATCGTCGTCGCCGGACACCACGGTGTAGGAGAAGACCAGGGACTCGGAGTCGGAGCCGTTGTCGTAGGCGGCTTCGCGGGTGGAATCACCCAGGTTGAATGTGAACTCCGGCGTCCCGTGGGTGGTATCCACCGTAACCGGGCCGGTGAACGTAACCGTGAACTCGATGTCATCCCCGACATCGTAGTATCCGTTGGTTGGCGTCGACGTCAACGCTATGCCGGATACCTGCAGGGTATCGTCGTCCAATATGGTGACCGTGATCCGACAATCGCCGTGGGGCAACAGGTGTTCGTCCGGGCAGGCCGTGAAGAAGACCGACCAGGACTCATGCTGCATATCGATGTAGAACTGTTCACTGCCCTCGTAGACGGCGTCCTCGGTCGTTTGCACGGTCAACGGTTTGTCAGCCACGTAGGCGTCGCCCGAGGAGACAAAGTCGCTCATGTACACATAAACGATGCCAGGCAAAACCGGAACGTAATCGCCGTCCGTCGCCGTATCGGGTACGGAATCCAGCTCAACCGCATCAGAATACTTACCCCTCGGCTCCGCCACGCCCGTGCCCGTGATGAACGACACCAGCACGTCCACGCTGTCTCCCTCCTCAACGATGTACGAGTAGTGCTTGGGGGCCAACGTGTAAAGGTCTCCAGTAACGGGCATCTTCATAAACACCGTCGCCGACCGGTTCGCCCCCACCGCCGGAGCGTGGTCGTCGTGCCACGCCACAGTTGCCGTCAGGTTTCCCGATGTATGGCCAACGTAGCTGCTGCGAAGGTATTTCGTCGCCGTGGTCTGGCTTGCTGGGATGGTGATGGTCTGCGGCTGGTGCGGGAACGCATCCAGGTATTCCACGTCCTGCGCGATCTCGAGCTCCACGGTCAAGTCCGCGTCCGAGGTGTTGGATCGCGTTACCCGGAATACCGCATCGGATATGATGGGCGTTGCGGTAGAATACACCGCCTCGATGGAAACCCGGGGCACCGTGCTGTTGTTGGTCACCGCCTGGTCCGTGAAACCGGGCGCGTCGTTGCCGGTGGCGTCCTTGATGACCGGTCCGCTGCTGGGCTTGGCGTAGCTGACCTTGACCGAGCCGTCGTTGTGGGCGATGGGCCTGGCCATTTTGAGCACCACCGTGCTGCCGCTCACCGAAACGCAGTCGGTGGACGCCAGATCAACCGTGGCCTCGCTGGCCCCCGCCGGCGTCGCCTCCACGGTGAAGGCCGTCGTTGGAGGCGCCGATGAATCCTTGAGCGCCTCATTGTAGGTGATGGTCAGGGTCAGACCGTCGGCGGCCAATACCGCAGTCGAGTTCGCGGCCAGAGCAGGCGGGGTCACGTCCACCTTCAGGTTGCCCACGTCCTGATCTTCAAACGTGGCCGTCTCGTTGCCGAACTTGTCGGCAATCTTGTTGTCGGTGCCCGAGTCCGGCCTGGTGTAGGTCACTTTCACATTGCTGTCGGCCGACGTGACCGAGGACGCGGTGTCCAGGGTCAGCGTCACGCTGTTGCCGGAGATTGACGGGCTGCCTGTCAGCGTGAGGGTCTGCGCCGGGTCGTTTTTCTTCACCGTGAACGCGCTCTGGTCCAGCGATGCTGCCTCGTCCAGCGGCTCATTGAAGTTCAGCGTCAGTGTCGTATTGTCCACCGTGGCGGAGGCCAGCGTGGGAGCCGCCGCGTCCTGGCTCAGGTACAACGTGCGCTCGGCATGGCCGCTCCAGTCCTGCCCGGCGCTGGTGAACAGATAGGAGGATGTTCCGCCTACGACGGAGGAATCAAAGCCGTACTCCGCCGCGTCGCAAACGTGCAGCACCAGGTTCTTCTTGTCCGCTGCGGCGAGCGCAGCTTCGAGCTGGAAGGCCACAGTGTCGTTGGACGTCGTCAGGGCGTTGATCTCGTGGTCGGCGTCGCTGGCCGTGGTGAATGTGACATCGTCCAGGCCGCCGTTGCCCCCGCTTTCCCGGAAACCGTAGAAGGTGTCCTGGGATACGGTCCACTTCTCGACCGCAACCTTGCCGGTCCACACCTGCGATGCTCCGCCGGTGTAGGCAGGCGCGGCACACTCGGCGGCGGCGGTGATGACCTCGGTGGCCGCGCTGGTCAGGGGGCCGTTGGCGTATCCGTCGTCGTCGGTGTAGCTGACCAGCACCTTGATGGTCTTGCCCGCGTCGTCGTCCGTCAACCGGTAGTTGGCGGCGGTGCCGATGTAGTCCGCTTCCATGGTGGTCCCGGCCGAGTCGAACCGTTGCCAGCGATAGGCGAGGTTGATGAGTTCGCCATCGTCGTCGGTGTCGTAAATCCCGTCCACGCCGTTGGTGTCCGTGATGCTGGAGAGGTCGGCCGTCAACACCGCCGGCACGCGGAACACATTGGGCGCGTTGATCACTGGCGCGCCTTTAGGCGCCGAGTTCCTGGGAGCAGCCCGCACCTTGATTTTCAGGGATCGATTCCCGGACTCGTCGGCGAACGCTCCTTCGCTGCTGGCGGCGCGGGTCTGCGCCGTATTGCCGATGGATGCTCCGTCCAACGGCGTGCCGTCCTCGTCGTCGGTGCCGGCGAACTGCACGGAAACGCCAGCCGAGCCGTTATCAACCCTCAACCAGTACTCGGTGGACCCGGCAAGCACCGCGGTTGACGAGGTCGCCCGGTATATGTAGTCCCTGGTTGCGTCGGCGGTGAGGGAGTCCGGGACGAAGGTGTCGACCACCCCGACGCCGGTCGCGGACCCACTATGCACCGTCAGCCGGGGAGACGAGGGGGCGTTGGGCCCGGTCTGGAGGCGAATTTCGATGGTGCCCACCGTGTAGCCAGCGTCATTGTCGCCCGTGGTGAACGACTGGGCGAAATCGTAGGATGCCAGGGAACCGGTGTCCGTCCCAGATTGCGCGATGTTGCTTACCATCACCGGGACCGAATTAATGGAGCCCCGGACCTTTATCATCAACGCCGGTCCCGTGGTGTCGTACTGGAAACTGCCGGTGCTATCGTGCCCGCGCCTGTGGAACCGGTTGCCGATGGACCAGTCCGGCGCCGGGTCGGCGTCTTCGGTGTCGACAAGGGTGCCCCGCACCAACACATTGGATACGCCCTCAACTACCACCCAGTACTTCGTGGCCGGTTCCAGGTGGAAGCCCGCCGGGGTCGTGAACGTGTAGTCCCTGGCAAAGCCGGTCCGGAGACTGCCCGGGCCGGTCAGTGTCGCTCCCGACGAATGGTTGGGGTTGTACCTGACCACCCTCACCGAAGGGACGGTCGTTGCCCCCAACGTCTGCAGCTTGAGATCAACGCTGTTGAGCGTGTAACCGGTGGGGTTGTTCCCGGTGGTGAATTCCTGGGCGACGTCCAGGGCCCCCAGGTCCTGTCCGAATTGGTTGGACCTCCCGATGTTGCTGACCAACGTCTGCGGCGACTGCGCCTGGGTCGTGCCCAGGAGGCTGAACAGGAGCAGGGCCAGCACGGCCGGGGCAAGCAGCCAGCGGGTCAAGGCGCGCGTCGTCGCTGCGCCGCCCGGCCGGTGGGGCCGGAATATGCAGCGAATTGAGGTGGGCAGAACTGACATGATGTATGTCCTTTTGAGTTATCGAGCAGTTGACCAACCGTCGCGACCGGCCGCATATCGCGGCAGGTTCGGCGTATGCCCTCGCCTGGACGCTGGTCGCAGGCAGGAGCGAGGGCACACGGGTTCGGGTTGGATGCGGCCTTATGGGGCCGCTTTGGGCGCTGTTTTATGGATGGCGGATTGAATTCCCCGGAAATCACCGAGGAAGCAAAGCCCGTCTCGCCTTATGCGGCGGCTTGCACGACTTTCAATCCACGTCTGTGCGTATCGTTATGGATGCGATTGTCCGGGCAGAATGGCTGGGCCAATCAATTGCCGGGTATCACCTCTGCACTTCGACCTCCTGTGGCGATAGCGGCGCAAGCGTGACGCTCTGCTGCGAGACGGGTAATGACGCCCGATCACGAAGATGGGTCCGCTCCGCATCACGACGCCAGGCAGTCGCGAACCAACGGGGCGAGTTTGCGCCGATGTCGGCAGGCGCGAAAGCAGGGCCGCAGGGCCACCCGCTGCGGGCAGCCGTGAACGTTGGGGGCGGGCCGCTGCCTCAAATACCCCGCCGACCGGTCGGAACGGTTATTCGCGCCGTCGCTCCCGGCGCGGGTTCAACCCGGGTCGGTCCCGCATCTTCCCGTCCCGATGCCCTGACGAAACAGCCCGGCGCGACGACCGGCGGACGGGTATGAGCCCTTCGGGACGGGGCGAGTGCCCCCATGGATGGATATGACGTTGCGTGTATGCATATTTTGCTCTTTATATTCTTTGATGACCATTTCAATCCTCAGATGGTCGAAATTATGCCGTTAAGCGTACACCACCAAAATTGCTGCAACAAGGCAATTGCCCGCCAGCGGGTGTATTTTATGTGATGCTTTTGTGAAAAACTTGTGCACGACCATCATCGTTCCGGAGCCGCCTTTCCCGCGGACGATCATGGCGTGATGGTGTCGGCTCAGAGCCCTGCCAACCGGACCGCCACCCGGCAGGCCGGGACGCTGCCACCGATGCCCCAACAGATACCCGTTACTACATCTGCAACTATCCGGCGGACGCAGCTACCCTGCTGGCATCGGCCAGAAGCCATTGGGATATCGAGAACAGCCTGCACTGGGTGCTGGACGTGGCCTTCGACGAGGACCACAGCCGAGTGAGAACGGGCCACGCCGACCAGAACCTGGCGGTGATCAGGCACTGGGCGCCGAACCTGCTCGAGCAGGAACGCACCGCCAAAGTAGGCATCAAAGCCAAACGCAATAACGCTGGGTGGGACCTCGATTGCCTCCTCGCAATCCTGTCCCAGTGAAATGCGATTGCCCTGCCCCCCGGGGTTGGTTATTGCCCCAACCGGTGGCTCGTAAACCCCCTGACTAACGTAGTGCATGTTGGGCGAAGCAATACGCGTCCCAAAGAGGTCGTCCGCTGCGGTGTCCTGACCGCAACCCCGGGATCGCCCACTGTGTCTGCGGCATGATCCCTCTCCAAATCAACCTTCCCCGAATCAACCTTCTCCAATCAGTCATGGCTAACCCGCAGACGGGCTGCTGGCTGCCACGTCTCCTCGTTGGCGAGGACTCCTGCGAGTGGGCCATCCGCTTCAAGGCCCATTGCCAGGACTGAGACCGGCTTCCATCCGACTTCGACCGGGCCAAATGGATGCTCGACCACACCGCACTGCTGAACAAGCGAATCACCAACTGGGTAGCCGGCGGTTGCGAATGCGACACCGAGGCCCGCAGGCTCGAAATCCACGGCAGGTCGGCAACCATTGTGGGTCGGCCGGACCCCATCACCAGGCGGTACGGCGAAGCCGCCGGGTTTCCCGTCCATCGTGTCGTCTCCCCGGGGCGGAGCAGTGTTCGGTGGCCTGGTTAGGCGTGGGCCAACGCGCTCAAACCAATCAGCGCCAGGCCCACGACAATCAGGGCTATGTGCACCCCAACCAGCGTCCACCGGCCCGGCCCGAATGGATCGTCCAGGAACCGCGGCACCGGCGCCAGGCGGAACCAGAACCAGAGACCCAGGACTCCGCCCATGAGCACGCCAGCGGTGGTCATCAACCAGCCAACCCTGGATACTCCCCAGTCTGGGGGCAGGGCCGTCAGGCAAATTGCAACCAGGCCGACGCCAACCAGGGTCGAGGGCAGCGCCAGACCGTAGCGCGCCGTCGGCCAGCGCAGGCTGGCGGTCAGCAAAACCGGCATCAACGCCCAGCCTGCCGCCAGGGAGACGCCTACGAAAGCCGGAGTGTTCAAGGTTGCGAACTGGAATCCCCAGATCAAACCGAGGGCAACCACACTGGTAGCCGCCAGCCTGATGACGCGGACCCCGAAACGGGTGTCTCGCGTCATCTCCACCGACGTTTGACCACGGACCAGGGAAGTCATTTCGGTCATCATCGCGGTTCCCGCGTTGGTCAGGCCACGTACGCTAGACATCGTGCTGCCTCCTCGCGCCGGGGCTGCCGAGCCGTGCGCACGTGATCGCGAAAGGCGTTCCTGCGACCGGCTTTGGCCTCGGCGGTGTATAGCTGCGTTGCCAGTTCGATGAGGCCGCGCTCCAGGTCCTCAACCGACATCTGACTGGGTTGGAAGTTGACGTCGAACAAGGTGCATTTCTCCCAACCCGTGGGGTCCAGCAACCTGCCTTCTCCGAGCAGCCGCGAGTACAGCGGGGTCCCGGGAAAGGGCGTCATGACGGTAATCTGGACTTCGCACAGTCCGCTGTCCTCGACGAAGTCGCGCACGGCCGGGAAGCACTCTTCAGTATCGCCGTCCATCCCCAGCACGAAGCAACCGTTGACGGCGATGCCGTGGGACTGGATGCGCCGGATGGCCTCCCGGTAATCATCGAGACGCTTTCGTTTCCAGTTGTTGTTCAATTCGACGCCATCCAGGCTTCCGGCGGTGGGGCTCTCGAAGCCGATCAGGACTTCCGCACAACCCGATTCGCGCATCAGGTCGAGGATCTCGGGATCGTCGGCGACGGCGACATCGGTCTCGGTGAACCACTTGACGCCTTCGTCCGCCAGGGCCCGCAGCAGTTTCTTCGAATGGGCGCGGTTGACGAAAGAGTTGTCGTCGGCGAACTCGATGAAGGGGCGCGGCCAGATCTCCTTGATCGCCTGTATCTCCCGCATCACGTTTTCCACGGGCTTCAACTTGTACCGCTTGGTCATCAAGATGGAACTGGCGCAGAAGTTGCACCGCCACGGGCAGCCCCGCTGGGTCTGCACCGTAATCCGGTTGTATTCGTCGGGGCTCAGCAGGTTGAACCGGGGCAGCGGAGACTCAGCCAGATCGAACTCCTGCCCGTCGGCACGGTAGATGCCGCCCAGGCAGCCGTTCTGAAAGTCCTCCAGCACCCGGTGCCAGGTCAACTCGGCCTCGCCAACCACCACCGCGTCGCAGTGACGGATCGCCTCGTTGGGAAGGGCGGTGGCGTGGTGGCCGCCGATGACCGTTTTGATGCCCGCCTCGCAGTACCGATCAGCCAGAGCATATGCGTCCTTGACCTGGGCGGTGAACGTCGAGATGGCGGCCAGATCGCAGTCCGGCAGCCGGCCCAGCTTCCTGATGTCGGGCACCTGGTGGTACTCGATCTCAAAGCATTCCGGCGTCATTCCCGCCAGGGTGAGCAGTGACAGGCTGGGCAGGGAGGCGATCACCTCCCCGCGCTCCATGAAGCCCGGCATGGTCATTCCCAACGCGGTGAGTTCCTCGTTGTAGGCGCGCACGCCGCTCATGGCAATCAGTGCAATCTTCATCGTTCTGTCTCCTCTGGCTCAACCCTGGCGTTACGACGCGGCGTCGCAGCCATTCCGCATATTTGGTGTAGTCGTTATGGTTGAGCCTTTGCTTAATCAAATGGTATGGTCAAATATCTGACATATCCATAACGGTTCAGGGTATAGTTATGACGTTTACATGACAATTCTAGTGGCAGGTTTTTCGCGTCCCGACTGGATCCCGAAGGCCGGCCCGATTGCGCTTGTCGAGCAGTTCACGGAGGCGAGGATGGGCACCACAAACGAACCGGCGACCCCAGGAATGCAGGCGATGCAGCACCGCCTGACCAAGTTGAGCGAGGCGAGCCTGCGCATCAACGAGGACCTGGACTACCACAGCGTGCTGGAAGAGGTGACCAACAGCGCGCGCATCCTCACGGACGCGAGGTACGGCGCAACCACGGTCCTCGACCAGGCCAACCGTCTGGAGGAGTTCGTCACCTCGGGCCTGACTCCGGAAGAACACCGTCATCTGGCAGCGTTGCCCGAAAGCGCGCAATTCTTCAGTTACCTGAACGATTTCCCCGGTCCGCTCCGGATCGGCGACGTGGCATCGTACGTGGCCTCGCTGGGCATGGCGGAGTGGACTCCTCCCGTGGCCGTCGCCTCTCTGCTGGTTGCTCCCATCCGCAACAAAGGCGTGCGCCTGGGTTCCATCTACGTGACGAAAGGTGAAACGGGCAGCGAGTTCACCCGCGAGGACGAGGACACCCTGGTGATGTTCGCGTCCCAGGCAGCGCTGGTCATCGCCAACGCCAGGAGGTACCGGGACGAGCAGCGGGCGAGGTCCGACCTGGAGGTCCTGGTAAGCATATGCCCGGTGGGCGTGGTGGTCTTCGACGCGAAATCAGGGGCGCCGGTGTCGTACAACCGCGAGACGCTCCGGATAGTGGAGAGCATCCGGCCGCCCGACCAACCCGTCGAGCAGATGATGGACATTTTGAGCATCCGGCGGATTGATGGGCGCGAGGTCTCCCTGGAGAAATTCCCGTTGGCGCACCGTCTGAGCACCTACACCGCGCTGCGGGCCGAGGAGATCGTGCTGAAGGCGCCCGGCGGCAGGTCGGTCACGGTGCTGGTCAACGCTACGGCCATCTATTCGGAGGATGGAAACGAGATGGAGTCGGTGGTTGTGACCCTTCAGGACATGACGCCCCTGGAGGACCTGGAAAGGCTACGGGCCGAATTCCTGGGTTTGGTCAGCTACGAACTGCGGACCCCGCTGGCCTCCATCAAGGGTTCGGCCGCAACACTGTTGGACGAGTCGGCAGACCTGAACCCCGCCGAGACTCGACAGTTCCACACCATCATCAACGACCAGGCCGACCGGATGCGCAGGATGATCAGCGACCTGCTGGACACGGCTCATATCGAGTCCGGCACCCTTTCGGTGAACCCCGAGCCTTCGGACGTTGGGACTCTGGTGGAGCAGGCTGGAGTGTCGTTCGCCAGGGGTGGGGGCCGGAACGACCCGCAGGTGGACCTGCCGGCAGAACTCCCCGCCGTGATGGCCGACCGGGCGCGCATCATCCAGGTGATCAGCAACCTTCTGTCCAACGCAACCAGAAACGCGCGAGGGTCATCCGTCATCAGGGTGAGAGCCGAGCATGATGGTTTATACGTCGCGGTTTCGGTGGAGGCCGAAGGGTGGGCGCTGCCGCCCGACCAACTGCCCAATCTGTTCCGGAAATACTCGCGTATCGATGGCGGCATGGTCGAACGGGACATCGCCGGGTACGGCCTCGGATTGTCCATCTGCAAGGGTATCGTCGAAGCCCACGGCGGCAGGATCTGGGCGGAAAGCGAAGGCCCGGACCGGGGCGTCCGGTTCACCTTCACGATCCCGGTCGTCGAACAATCCGTCCCGGAAGATCCGGTTCAATCTGACCGGCCAACTGGCCGGTCGCGGCCCGGTGAAGCTGGCCCGGCGCGCATCCTCGTGGTGGAGGATGATCCCCAGACGCTGCGACACATGCGCGAGGTCCTTTCCAGGGTAGGTTACCCAACGATACTTGCCACGGATCCCGACGAGGCGCTTCGCCTGACGGAGTCGGAAAACCCCCAACTGGTGCTTTTGGA
This sequence comes from uncultured Dehalococcoidia bacterium, assembly GCA_951813535.1. GTDB lineage: Bacteria > Chloroflexota > Dehalococcoidia > Lucifugimonadales > UBA3495 > Bin87. The sequence goes on from OX638345.1 coordinate 55,620, forward strand.
ATTGGCGCTGCCCGGCGTCGACGGGTTTGAGCTGATGCAGGACATCCTTGACGTGGCCGACGTTCCGGTCATCTGCCTTTCCACCCACGGAAGAGACCAGGACGTCGAGCGGGCCCTTGACCTGGGCGCTGCGGACTACATGGTCAAGCCTTTCTCGCCCACGGAGCTGACGGCGCGGATCCGGGCCACGCTTCGCAAGGCGGCCGCGGCTGACCCTGGCGATGAGGCGTCGCCATTTGTCCAGGGAGACCTGACCATCGACTATGCCCAGCGCCGGGTGGAAATCGCGGGTCAGCCCGTCCATCTGACCCCCATCGAATACGAAATGCTCCGCGTCCTGTCGCTGAACGGCGGGCGGGCGCTGACCCACGAGCAGTTGTTGCGGCGCGTCTGGCGCGTGACCAGCTCCGGTGATCCCCAGGTGGTTCGCACCCATATGCGCCGGCTCCGGCGCAAGCTGGGCGACGACGCGGACCGCCCGAGGTATATCTTCACCGAGCCGAGGGTCGGTTACCGCATGCCGGCGTCGAGCGCCGCGCACGGAGGCTAGCTCTCCAAAGGCGGTATAGGGAGGAACGCTGACGGCGGGGCGCAGCATCACGTAGACCTGTTGGCCCGCTCGGTGCGCGTGGCGCATCCGCCCGGTCAGTGGTTGAAGCACCGCAGATGCAACGGTTGGCGGACCGTGGCCGGCTTTGCCGTGGATGGCGCGGACGGTAGCCCGACCGGCCATCGGGCGAGCGGCCACCGAGGCGGCGCTACGGGCGTCTGGAGAAGGGACGGCTGGCGTCCTACCGGGTGAACCAGGACAGCGGGGAACTGGAGCCGCTGGAGGTATATGACATCGGGCGGGAGCCGATGTGGGTGCTGATCATCGACCTGTGACGGCGCATGGCCGGATGTCTGGGCTGGATGGTAGTATGGAAGGGCGGTCGACGCGGCCGCCCTTTGGTCGTGGGCGCGTAGCTCAGTGGGAGAGCACCTGCTTTGCAAGCAGGGGGTCACGGGTTCGAATCCCGTAGCCTCCACCAAATCGCGCATGATGTGGCTCTCGCCCCGAGAATGTCGGGGATGACTAGCCAACATTTATTGTGCGAACCGAGACCGGAGCCGTTACGGTAGGTTTCTCTTTGACCGCACTGAAGCTGCGAGTATGATTCTCTCGCAGGTCATGGGGTTTTCCGGTACACTGTGACCACGCCTAGACGGTCTAGATCCGATTCAAGGGCACTGACACCGCACACCGCGAGGCGCCCATGCTGTATCTAGCTATTCTTCTTACCATCGTCTCCGCCATCCTCTTCGCCGCCGGATTCGGGCTCGCCGGGTACGTCATCACTACCAAGATCCGCGAGTCCCGCCGGGATTCCGGTTCCAACTCCAGGCCGGCTGACAATCCCTCAGTCCTGTGAGGTGGTTCGTCCTATTCTCGGGGGTTTTCATCCTCGGGGGACTGACTGTCGCGGGATTCGCCACGATGCTGTGGCTGGCCCAGTCTACCGATCCAGGCCTCACCCCAGCCCAGGCGGAGCTATTGGAAACCGCCCGCTGGCTAACCCAGAACGGCGCCATCATGCTTGGCGCCTTCTTTTTCGGCTGGCTGGCCGGACAAGTTCGATAGCACAAGTTTGCTCCAGAACCGAAACTTTGCGAACCACGTTTGCGTGTCGACGCATGATGTCGCCCGTGCGCCATGAATGTCAGGATTGACTGGCCGATGTCCGGGTTCTGACGCGGGGGATGGTATGGTATCTACGATGCCTGGGCTCGGCCGAAACGAGCGCTGGTCATGCAACTGCACGGCTTGGGCGATGGAATCCGGTCACAGGTGGGGCGAATTGGTTTTACGTGGCCTTGCAAGAACCGCTCGGCGATTTTTGTAATCGCGGTGTCTTGGGGACTCCTGAACGAACGGCGTAACATAACATTATTATGCGAACCAGGACCTGCAACAACAGAGCTGGGTTCCACGCCTCAATTGCGTCTAAAGTTCTTCGAACAAGGTGAGTTTTATGTCGAAAATACGGGTTCAGCCGTTAGACTTGGACATCCCAAAAGGGGATCCTTTTGCCAACGATAGTCTCGATCGCAGAGAAGCAATTGAGACGTTGACACGGACCCTAAGCAACATAGAGGGCCCTTGCATCATAGGAGTGGACGCACCCTGGGGGGCTGGGAAAACGACGTTTGTCAAGATGTGGGCCAGTTATCTCAGATCGCAGGACTTCACGGTCGTTCAATTTAGTGCCTGGGAAACCGACTATTCTGGCGATCCTTTCGTCGCGCTGTCTGGTGAGATCATCTCCGAGTTCAAGAACAGCGATAATTCACGTATCAAAACAGCGGGCGCAGCCGTAGCGGTTGAAGCCGGCCGATTAGTGAAACAGAACTTGCCGCTACTCATACGGACTGTCGGGTCTGCTGCACCCGTCGTCGGCCCGTCGGCTGGCGCCGTACTTGGTAACCTAGCAGAGAATTTGATTGCGCAGCACGACAAGTCTCGCAATTCCATCCGTGCTTTCCGCGACCGTCTCGAAAAGATTGCTGGTGACCTAGCGGGAAGTGACGAGAACCTGCCGATGATCGTGATCATAGACGAACTTGACCGATGCCGTCCGTCCTACGCGGTTGAGCTTCTAGAAACGGCGAAGCACATTTTCAGCGTCAACAACGTTGTTTTTGTGCTGTCCACTCACCGGGAACAACTGGCACATGCTTTAACGGCTATCTACGGCGATCGATTTGACGCCGGTGGTTATCTTGGCAGGTTTTTCGATATAGATTTTCGCCTTCCTGAAGTGGATCGACAAAAATTCATTCAAGCTGCACTGAGTTCCACGCAACTTTCCGAACGGTATAAGCAACAACGCAGTCTGCAGGTGTTGGCGAAATTCTTGAATAATTCTGGCCTCTCCCTCAGAGACATCGCTAGGGCCATCAACCACTTAGCTTTGGTAGTCGCGTCTATGAACGTTGACAGCGAACGGTTTCTGCTCGAAGCCGAGATAGCTGCTACGCTGATGGTTCTTAGGGCGATTGACTACCCTACTTACAGACGGTTCGTCGAAGGCTCTGCGACCCACCAGCAAGTCATCCAGCAAGTGTTCGTCAACTTACGTAAGGATACCTTGCGAACCACCACCGAGGGAGCGTTCTATCAAGCCGTGATATTCTTGGCGAACCGAGAGATGACCGGCGACACCACGCCACTGTGGGAGGCGGTGGTTCAAACTCTAACGGACGACAACACTTACGGTATCATGGCTGACGATTTGACAGTGCGTGCGCAATTCGAACAATACGTTAAACGTTTCGGATCGTCGGAAGTGCCGTATTTTCGCGTCGATTACTCAGGGATTGTGCGTACGATCGAATTGTTTTCACAGGAGAGGTTGGTTGGGGTTGTTCCGTTGGGGGTTTGATCGCAATGCTTCGCGTCTTTCGGCTCGCTCGTTAAGTGATTAACCCTGTTAAATTGGCTGATCCACCACCATGCGCAACCTGATCCGATAGCGATCCCAATACCCGCGGGTGAATGATTGGCGTGGTCAGCCCGGACGTCCCGGCCTGCAAGGCGAACGTGAATCATGTTGGTTTCGATGCGCTCGTGCCCTAGTACGCACTGAAGTTGCCGAGTGCTGCCACAAGAGCGGATGTAACCGGTCCCGAACGTGTGCCTGAGGGTATGCGACCCCAGCTTATTGCCGGTGATACCTGAACGGCGAAATAGCTGATTGTAGACGCGCTTCACGCCGTTCCTACACGTGGGGCACGTTGTCCGCACCAGATATGGCCATCGGCCACCATGTCCTCCAGACGAGTCGGTGCGCACGAGGCGCGCAGGGACGTTCACGTAGAAGCCCGGGACTGCCAGGCAAGTGGTCCACGACGCACACGGGACACAATCTGCCCGAGGTGTTAGGCTACGGGCGATTTGGGGTCATAGGCCGGCGGTCAGCCAGTCACATGACTTGAGCGGCCGGACGATTTGCGCTTGAATTAGGACACGAAACAATCGACAAGTAACTGCAAGCAAAGCATATTCACTGCAGGAGGCCAGAGCATGAGGTACGACTATATCGTGGTGGGCGGGGGGTCCGCCGGATGCACCATCGCCAGCCGGCTGTCGGAGGACCCGGACCGTTCCGTGCTGCTGCTGGAGGCGGGGCCGGACTACCCGGTCTTTGAGCAACTGCCCGACGACCTGAAGCTGGGGAACAACGTGTGGCTCTCGGCCTACGGGCCGCACAACTGGGGCTACACCGCCCGGATCACGGAGGAGCAGGACGACCTGGTGATCCCGCGAGGCAAGGCGACCGGCGGCTCCAGCGCGGTGAACGGGCAGGTGCTGTTCCGCGGCATCCCCGAGGACTACGACCGCTGGGCCGAGTGGGGCAACGACGAGTGGAGTTTCACCAGGTGCCTGCCCTACTTCAACAAGCTGGAGACCGACCTGGACTTCGGCGGCGACGACTTCCACGGCTCCGACGGGCCGGTGCCAGTGCGCCGCGCTCCCCGCAACGAGTGGCTGCCCCACGCCGTGGCCTTTGAGCGGGCGTGCCTCGACGAGGGCTTCCCTCAGGACGAGGACCAGAACCATCCCGAGTCCACGGGCGTCTCGCCCCGGGCCCGCAACACCATCGACGGCGTGCGCATGAGCATGGCCATCAACTACCTGGACATCGCGCGGCACCGGCTGAACCTGACCATACGGGGCGGCGTCACCGCGCGGCGGATCATCTTCGAAGCCGGTTCGACAGGCTCACCACGAGCGGTGGGAGTCGAGGCGGAAAGCGGCGGCGAGGTCTTCACGGTGGAGGGCGGCGAGATCATCGTCAGCAGCGGGGCCGTGGCGTCGCCGCAGCTGCTGATGCTGTCGGGCGTGGGGCCGGCGGAACACCTGCGCAGCATGGGCATCCCGGTGGTGCACGACTCGCCGGGCGTGGGCAAGAACCTGCGCGACCATCCCGCGGCGTCGGTGCTGTACCTGGGCAAGGGCGAGAAACCCGACGTGCAGGCGCCGGTGATCCAGGTGGGACTGCGCTACACGGTGGAAGGCTCGGGCCTGCGCAACGACATGCAGCTGAGCCCCAACCTGATGACCAGCGAGCACCGCCCGGCCCACGTGGTCATCGACGAGGACCTGAACTACATCGGCATGGGCGCGAGCCTGCAGCTGGCGCTGGGCCAGGGCGAGCTCACGTTGCAGTCCACCGACCCCCACGTGCAGCCGTTCCTGAACTACAACTACTACCAGGAGCCGGAGGACCTGCGCCGGATGCGGGAGGCGATACGCCTGGGCGTCCGGATGGCGGAGCGGCCTCCGTTCGCCGACCTGGTGGAGGAACGGATCATGCCCACCGACGAGGAGTTGGAGTCGGATGAGCTGCTGGACGACTGGCTGCGCAAGAATTCGGGAACGTCGCACCACATATCGGGCACGTGCAAGATGGGGCCGGACTCGGATCCGCTGGCGGTGGTGGACCAGCATCTGAAGGTCAAGGGCGTGGAGGGCCTGCGGGTGGCCGACGCATCAGTCATGCCCGACTGCATCCGGGCCAACACCAACGCCACGACCATCATGATCGGCGAGAAGGTGTCCGATTACATCAATGACGGCCGGTAACCGGGGGAATCGTCAGAATCAGGATTTGCCGGATTTATGGATTGGCAGGATTGGATTGGTTGATGCGAAAGTCGGCCTCATCCTGAAAATCCGCCAATCCAGCGAATCCTGATTCCGACTACACGTGGAGGTTCACAGCAATGGAAGTCCAATGGATGAACCACACCGGGTTCGTGGTGAGCGACATGGAGCGCTCCCTGGCTTTCTACCGCGACCTGCTGGGTCTCAGCATCGAGCGGGACCAGGTGTTGGAAGGCGACTTCATCTCCGAGGTCGTGGGTTATCCCGACGCGCGGCTGCACATCGTGTACCTGGGAGTCGGGGATCAACGCCACTCGGTGGAGCTGATCCAGTACCTGAACCCGGCGGGAGATGCCGTCGCGCTGCCGCAACGCCACCAGGTGGGAGCGAGCCACCTGGGCATCATCGTCGACGATCTGGACGCGTTTTACGCCGACCTCAGCGCCAAGGGCGTGCGGTTCGTCAGCCCGCCGGCGACGCGGCCCAACCCGGTGTATCCGGCGGCCAGCAAGGGCTGCTACATGGAGGACCCCGACGGGAACTGGTTGGAACTCCTGGAGCGGGGCCCGGCGCCGCCCGGCGCGACCTCGGTGTGACCGCCGGGGCGGCGGGCTGCTACCGAACTGGGCGGCAAGGGGTTCCAGGGAAGACGACTGGAAATACCAGAAGGAAGGCCGGGATTAAACCCCCGGCCTTTTTGGCTCGTTGAATAGAGGATACGATCAGTCCAGCGAGGACTGCGCGAGCCTCGGTCCGGCTAAGAGACCAACCAAGGCTCCTACCAACAACGCCACGCAATGCCACAGATACCCGATCGAGTTCTTGACGGTTTCTTTGGTACCACGGGCCGAGTCCACATACAGGGACAGGATCACGGCTAGGATCGCAAACAGGACAGCGACTCCGATGAGCAGACAAACTACCCAGAAGTACGACCCACTGAGCAGTGGACCTCTAGGCTGATCTTTCACGATCCGGCCAAACGTCTCCGGTGCTGTAGTCGACTCTGGCCGGCTTGCCGGGATGGCGGAAAGCGTGGAATATAATTCGCGCGGATGCCAGGCCGAAGGCGACCAGGGGAGGTTTGATTGAACCCATCGGCCGTTCCACAATAGCGGAGTCATTGCGTTCCGTCATCGGCACCTCCTAGTCAGGGGACTGGTGCAGCCATCGCTTAGTAGGCTATTGCTATCGAGTCAACCCCTCAGCACCACTATACCACGGTATTATGGTAGCAAGGTATTTGCCAAGATCAGAGGTAGTACCCCTTTTACTCTGGCATGTAGCTGCCTTTGGGAAGAGGTTTCGTGGAGTGAACATGACCACCGTCATCGGCAACGCGACCATCGTGACCGGCAACGCGGGACGGGACATCCTGCATGACGCCGGCATCGCCGTCTCGGAGGACCGGATTGCAGCCATCGGGCTGACGGACGACGTGCGGCAGGCGCATCCCGACGCCGAGATGGTGGACGGACGGGGCAAGGCGGTCTTTCCCGGCCTGATCAACTGCCACACGCACCTGCTGGCGACGGGAGACCGGGGCATCCTGGAGGACTTCGGGTTCCCGACGCGGCTGACCTTCCCGGTCTCGGCCCGCGCGCTGCTGAGCGACGAGGAGCGGCAGACCCTGGCCCTGCTGGGCGTGCTGGAATCCATCCGCAGCGGCGTCACGTCCCTGCTGGAAATCTCGTCCAACGTGGCCGGCTACGCGGCCGATCTGGCTGCGACGGGGCTGCGGCTCGTTCTGGGGGAAAACATCAACGACGTGGACGAAGCCCAGATCCGGAACGGGGTGTACCAGTTCGACGAAGCCCGAGCCGACGCCGGCCTGCAGCGCTGCGCCGACCTGGTGGAGTCGTGGCACGGGCGGGAGCAGGGGCGGGTCAGTTGCTTCCTGGCCCCGCACGCGCCGGAGACCTGCTCGCCGGACCTGCTGCGGCGCAGCCGGGAAATGGCCGAGCGCCACGGCGTCGGCTACACCATCCACCTGTCGCAGAGCCGCGAGGAGATTGAAGCGGTGATGCGGACGCGCGGAGTGTCGCCGACCCATTACCTCTTCGCCAACGACTTCCTGGGGCCGGACCTGCTGGCCGCCCACTGCCGGTACGTCAATCCCGCCGAGATCGCGCTGCTGGGCCAGACCGGGGTTAAGATCACCAACAACGCCGCCATCGCCGCCCGCCGGGGCGCGGCCGCGCCGGTGCGGGAGTTGCAGGCGGCCGGGTGCGTCATCGGCATCGGCACGGACAACATGGCCGAGGACATGGTGGAGGTGATGCGGGCCGGCCTTTTCCTGGAGCGGGTGCGCCGCAACGACGAGGTGTATCCGCAGCCCGAGGACGTGCTGGAGTGGGCCACCTCGGGCGGAGCGCGGGCGCTGGGGATGGAGGACTTCACCGGCAGCCTGGAGGTGGGCAAGAAGGCCGACCTGTTCGTGGTGGACCTGATGCGGCCGCATTTGGTGCCCACCCTGCGCGTGGTGTCCGCGTTCGTACACAACGGCCAGCCGGCCGACATCACGTCGGTGATGGTGGATGGCAAGTGGGTCATGCGCGACGGCAAGGTGCTGACCATCGACGAGGCGGACGTGGTGCGTCGTGCGGAGGCGGTGGGACACGCATCGTGGCGCCGGCTGCTGGAACGCTACCCCAACGTGCCTTTCCCCATTTCCATTCCGCCGCCCATCGTCTGAACTCCGCCACCGGTTCGGCATCCCGTCAGGGCAACTGGCGAACGCGGCCGAGGGTGGCGTAGCAAACCAGGGCCAGCGCGAGACCCAGGGCCCCGATGATAGCCATGGCCGTTGTCGGTGAGGTGGCGTCGGAGAGGATGCCGACGCCCAGGCTCGCGACAACCAGGAACCCTCGGTCAAAGCTCTGCAGGCTGGTGAGACGGCCTCGGAGGCTGTCCGGGGCCAACGTCTGGATCAGGGTGCCGCGAGTGGTGCGGAAGAAGGACTGGCTGAAGGCCATGGCGGCGATGACCACGAAGGCCAGGGCCATCCACGTGGAGAAGGCAAACAGAACCAACGTCAGGGAGCTGGCGATCGCGGCCGCGAAAACCACCCGGCCTTTGGGAACGACGAAACCGAAGGACGCAATGAACAGCGCCGCCAGCAGGCCACCCACGCCCGTGACGGACAGGAGGTATCCGCCGACATCGGCGTCGCGCTGTAGCACCTCGGTGGTGAACACCGGGAACAGGAACCACGCCGGGTGCAGGATGATGTTGGGAATCACCGAAAGGATCATCAACTGGAAGAAGGCGCGCTCCCCACTCCAGATGTAGCGAATACCTTCAATCATGTTGGCCAACGCCGAGCCGCGTTGGCGGGCGTTGCCGGGGCGGTGGAAGGGCGTTCGCAATGGAAAAATCATCGCCACGTTGGCCAGATACAGCACGCACTCGATGGTGAAGTTCCAGAAGTACCCGAGGGTGAAAATCAGGATGCCGCCCACGAAGGGTCCAACAATGCGGGTGCCCGTGATGGTCAGAACGTTGGTGGCCATGGCATTCCCCAGCATCTCCCGTGGCACGGTGCCGGCGATGAGGGACTGGCGCATGGGTTGGGTCATGGAGCGGCAGGCGCCGGCCAAAATCACGTACAGGTAGGCGTGCCAGACTTCCACGCGTCCGGACAAAACCAGCAAAGCGAAACACAGCGCCAGGGCGGCCATGATCAGCTGCAACACGATGACCAGCCGGCGGCGGTCGAACCGGTCGCTGAGGACGCCGCCCCAGGGGCCGACCACCAGACCGGGCAGGGTGTTGATGCCGCCCACGGTGACCACCAGCAGACCCGCGACCGTGGAGCCTTCGGACAAATCCCGGACCAGCCATCCCACGCTCAGCAGTTGGATCCACTGGGCGTTGTTGGCGAAGAAATTGCCGCACCACAGCAGCCGGAAGTTGCGGTACGCCAGCCAGGCGTCCAGCGTATGCAATCGGGGGAGTGCAGCTATCCGGAAAATCGTTCCCCCACGAATGGCAATCCCGTTGATGAGTCTCGTCGCGGCAGGGCAATCGGCCGGCTATTTTGGAATGCTCAATCGAGTGTGTCAATGCTAATCCGCCGATATTATTCGAAATAAAAACACCGCACCCATCCCAGCGTCCCCAGCGCGTCAGGCTCGCGGGGAATGCAGGCGTTCTCGGGCCGGGATGCCAAAGGCAAACGCATCTGCAAGACGGAATCGGTTCTGATGATCGGCCAACGCCCGACGCCGGCTACGCGAATTCCCGTCCGAATTGGGTTGCGGCGTCACCCCTGCAAAAGATCGCTACAAGGTTGCTGAGTGGCTCGGAAGATTTGTGTGAAAGAAGCCATCCGTACCATGGGCGCGGTCAATGTCCAGGCGCGCCCCGGCAGATATCCCCAGGCCCGATATACAATGGCCTCCCGGCCGGAACGGACCGGGTATTTCGCGACCACGGGAGGCGCACATGCCGGCTGAGAAAGGCATCATCCAGACCGTATTGGGAAACGGATCGGAGGGTTGGGAGGGCGACGGCGGCCCGGCGATAGACGCCGCCTGTCAAACCCCCTACGCCTGCGAATTTGATCCTCAAGGGAACATGATCGTGTGCATGGGACGCCACCACCGCATCCGCCGCATGGATGCCCGGACCGGCGTCATCACGCTGATCGCCGGCGCCGGAGAGCCGGGATACGCCGGCGATGGCGGCCCCGCCGTGGATGCCCTCATCAACCAGCCATACGGCCTGGCCATCGATAGTAACGGGGACATGTACTTCTCGCAGAGATTTGACCCGGCGGTAAGAAAGATAGACGGTCTTACCGGCATAATCTCCACCGTCGCCGGCACCGGCGAATTCGGGTACAGCGGGGATGGCGGTCCCGGCAACCAGGCCATGCTCAGGGAACCCAACGACGTGTTCCTGGACCGGCGCGGCGGCCTGCTGATCGCTGATATCCAGGACCAACGCATCCGCCGGGTGGATCTGGAGACCGGCATCATAACCACCTTCGCCGGGACCGGGGAGATGTCCCGCGCCGGAGACGGTAAATCGGCCGCGGCGGCGAGCTTTATGGGTCCCCGAGCAGTGTGCGCGGACGGCCAGGGGAATGTGTATGTGTGCGAGCGGGAAGGAAACGGGGTCCGCAAAATATCCCCGGATGGAGTGTTGAGCACGATCGCCGGGGCTGACGCAGTGTATGGCTACTCCGGCGACGGCGGCCCGTCGCTGGCGGCCGCCTGGGGATCGCCCAAGGCAATGCGCTGCGACCTGAATGACAACATCATCGTGGTTGACTCGGACAACTGTGCGGTCAGGAGAATAGACGCCCGTACCGGCATCGTAACCACCATCGCCGGCGGCCACGAAGGGAGTGGCGGCGATGGTGGCCCCGCCACCGAAGCCGGGTTGTTTCATCCCCATGGCTGCGGCATAAACGCCGAAGGCGACCTTTTTATCGCCGACACCCACAATCACCGGGTGCGTGTGGTCGGCCTGTGAAAAACACCCTGAGTGTTCTCCACGGTGCGAAACACCGTGTTGGCCACCGTGCCGGTCACGTCGTCCAGGACCGGTAACAGCGCGAACTTCGGCAGCAGGCACTACGGTTGCCGCCCAGTTGCGCCGGCATTCCCCGCTGGGGCATCCGCTGACGGGGTCGTGGGACGGGAACAGCCGGTCGCCTCGGTTTTCCCCTCGGGCCATCTGCGCCGTGCGAGATCATGGCACGTCGTTCCGCCGCTTCATGGCGTTGGTGACCTACGCCAGGGGGCGGTTCCCGAGACTTTGGCGAAATTCCGACGGTGTCCAAATGGGCGGACGGCACATGCCGGCGTTGCGGTCCAAGGGGGTTCAATCCGCAAGCGCATGTTCGGGCGTAACTGAATGACCGGAACCGGAGGCGGCGCCGCACTACTGTCGCGACATCCACGCCCACGGGCGGTGGCAATGCCTCAGCCACCAGGAGAGGAAACAATGATCCGCATCGTCCGACAGCATTCATTGCGGCTTGCGATCCCGATCGGGATGGCGCTGATGTGCTGGTTGGCGCTGGGTTGCGGACTACTCGACCGCGACCGGTCGGAGTCTGCGCCCACGCCTGAGCCGGACATCGCGGCTACCGTCCAGGCAGCGCTGGAAAGCGTTGAGTCCACCCGCCAGGCGGAGGCTGCCGCGCCCGCACCCACCGCTGAGGCCCGTCCGGAAATGACCCCTGAGGTGACGATCGATCCCACCGCCGCGCCGGCTGCGTTCCGTTCGCGCGGGGGCCCGGCGGGATTGGAAGCCGCGCTGTCCGCAGTCGGCCCGGATCCCCTCTGGTCTGACCTGTTCGATGCGCTCACAGAGACGGAACAGTCCTGCCTCCGGAATGAACTGGGGGAGGAGGGTCTGGCATCGGCGCTGGACAGCCCGGTCTACGGTCAAGGCGACACCCAAAACTGGGAGGTTTCGGTGTTCGGCTGCCTGGCTCCGGACACCGCTCTCGTGCTTTTCCAGACCATCTTCTTCGCAGAACTGGGGCAGGAGATCGAGCTGACCGGGCAGCACCAGGATTGCATAGGTGAACTGTTGAATGGCGCCGATATTCCGGTGCTGGTCGCCGCTTCCCTCCCGGACGCGACATCCGTTCAGGCTGAACCGCTCCACGCGCTGATCTTCGGCGTCTTCGCGTGCGTACCTGAGCTGGCGGCCATGATGGAAGGCGGAGCGCCGCCAGGTGGACCGCCAGCGCGCGAGGAATCCCGCCTATGGAGTTATGCCACCCAGGGTTGGATGAGCGCGGCGCCTGCGGTGACGTACGGCGTGGTCTACGTCGGTTCCAATGATCAACGGGTTTATGCGCTGGACGCCGCCACCGGCAACGAACTGTGGAGCTTCGCCACCGGCGACGCGGTGGTGTCAGTCCCCACGGTGGTGGACGGCGTGGTGTACGTGGGTTCCAACGACAACCATCTCTACGCCCTGGATGCCGATACCGGGGAGAAGCTGTGGAGTTACGACACCGGTTCCTGGGTGCAGTCCTCGCCCGCCGTCACTGACAGCAGGGTCTATCTGGGCGCCCGAGTCGATGGCAACCACCGGGTCGTCGCCCTGGACGCAACCTCGGGCGCCGTGGTCTGGACGGCTCAGGAGACACGCGGGTATGACGCCGAGCCGGCGCCGGCCGCGGTGGGCAACCTGGTCTATACGCCGGGGGACGAGCACGGCGAGTTCCATGCGCTGGACACGGCCACCGGACGACTGGCCTGGAGCGCGCCAGTCAGCAGCTACGTTAAATCGGTTCCCACGGTGTTGGAAGGCGTGGTGTACCTCACCGTGGTCAACACCGCCTACGCCCTGGATGAGTCGACCGGGGAGGTCATCTGGAGCTACGGGACCGAGCGGTATCCGGCGCAGGACTTTCCGGCGCTGGTGGTGGACGACGTGTACTACCTCTCCCCCGACCAGTTTCTCCATGCCCTGGACGCGACCGCGGGTGACGTTCTTTGGACCTACGAAGCGCCCGGCTTCATCAGCGCCGCGCCCGTCGTCGCCGACGGCGTGTTATTCGGCGCCACGGAAGGAGGGTACGTCTTCGCCCTCGACGCGGCCACCGGCGCGGAGCGCTGGACACTTGCCACCGAAGGCTCGGCCTTGCAGTCGCTGTCGGTGTACGATGGAGTCCTCTACGCGGAGTCGGACGTGGGCGAACTGATGGCGATTGACGCTTCGGATGGAACTGTGATCCAGGCTCTCCAAACCGGCTACATCCTGGGCGCAAGGCTCTACACCGTGAGCGACGGCGTGGTGTATGTCAGCTCTCTCCCCGGCGGGGTGCAGGCCTACGCCGCTCCGACACCACCGTAGACGGGATCCTGACGGGCGCTCCGGCAATCGCGTGGCTTGCTGCGGACCCGCTGCGGATCAACCGAGTGGCCGCGAACGTTGGCGTACCCTGGGCTCGGGGCCTTGTCACCACCCGCCTGCCCTCTCTGCCGGGCTCGCATGGCGGGCCAACCGGCTTGCGGAAGGCCGCCTACGCCGCTTCGGCCGCCAGCGGCGCCCGCCGCTCCGGACGCCGCGCCACCGCCATCAGGACCATGCCCGAAGCCTGCGCCACCGCCGAGAAAAGGATCAGGATGGTGTAGCTGCCCGTCAGGTCGTACACCACCGGTCCTATGATCTGCCCCACGCCCAGGCCGCCGGCCTCGAAGGGACGCATGGCGCCGGCGATGGCACCGTAGGAGTTGCGGCCGAAATAGTCCGCCAGCACCATGTACATCAGCACCTCCAGCGCGCTGTGGAACAGCCCCCAGAACACCCCGTAGGCGAACGCCGCCGCCAGCGAGTTGACCTGCAGCAGCGCCAGCGTCGCCAGCGTCGATACCCCCATGGCCGCCACGATGCACCATCGCGGCGTCAGCTTCCCCGCAACCTGGCCCCACACCAGGCTGCTCAACGCCAAAAAGGTGCTGACGCTGAGCACGCCCGCCGCCTGCGGAGTGGTCAGTCCCGCGAACTCGTGCAGGTAGGGCACCAGGCTGAACCCCAGGCCGGAACTGCCGCTCACGTTCAGAAAGGCGACCACCGACACCATCCAGAAGGCCTTCGTTCGCATCGCCTCGCGGGACGTCCAGCTCACCTCTTCGCCGGGGCGCGCCGCCGGCCCATGCCCTCCGCGCGCCGACGCTGCGCTGCCTGGCTGTGCGGTCGAGGCGCTCGGCCGAGCGCCGTCCGGCAGCATCCCGATGTCCTCCGGGCGCCGGCGCATGATGACGATCATGGGGATGGCCACGAACAGGCTCAAAACCCCCATCAGCCGGAAGGCCATCCGCCAGTCGGCCAGCACCGTGATCACGGAAAACGCCTGGATGATCAGCGCGCCGCTGATGGGACGATAGATGCCCGTCAGGGCGAGGGCGATGTTGCGGCGCCGGTTGAAGAAATTTACCGCCATCGTCCGCGGCACCACGCCGATGAGGAAGGGTTGACTGATGGCTCGCCCGATGATCGCCGCGACCATGAACTGCCATGAGCTGGTCACTTCGGCAATTGCCAACATGGACAGGCCCAGGACAATCGCTCCGATGGGCATCAGCCACCGGGGGCCGTACCGGTCTGCCAGGCGTCCGGCGAAGGGGGCGAAGACGCCCGATAGCGCCACGCCGCAGCTTGCGGCCAGGCCGATCTGGGTTCGGGCCCAGCCGGTGTCGTCAATGATGTAGGTCTGCACGCCCCCCAACACCACGCCGGCCGGCGCCGTTGCCACGAACGCCCCGGCGGCCGACAGACCGAGCACCAGCCAACCGTAGTAGAAGGGGGTGTTGGGACGCCAGTTGAGGAGAGCCGACACAGAGGACGCCATAAGCCCGTCCCTTGTATCAGACCGTCGCCGCCGGGACAAGAAGCCGCCTCACGCGCACCCACTTTCGTAAATCGTCAGAATCAGGATTTTCGGGATTTTTTGATTTGACAGGATTAGGCGATTTCCATCTCAGAACGGTTCCAATCCTGATAATCCCCAGATCTGGCAAATCCCGATTCTGACGTTTCCCCGCCGCAAACCGGGTGTGCATGAGAAGAAGCCGCGCGTTGCCGGTGCCACCGGCCACGTCTATACTTCGCGCAGGATCAGAATCTGTGACACGGCCTGCAAGAATGCAGGGACGACCGCCGGGAGGTGGGATCATGGCTACTGCGAACGTGAACGGCGCCGAGCTTTACTACGAAGAGACGGGCAGCGGACCGCCCATCATCCTCTCGCCGGGCGGACTGCAGGGCAATGCCAGCAGCTACCATCCGGTGATTGAAGGGCTATCCCAGGAGCACCGGGTGGTGGTGTACGACCGCCGCTTCGGCGGTCAGTCCCGCAGCCCCATGGTGGTGCAGACGTGGGACATGGTGTGCGACGACGTGTTCGGCCTGATGGACACCCTGGGCATCGAGCAGGCCTACCTCGGCGGCGGATCATTTGGGGCGGCCATCTCCCTGGGCTGCGCCGTGCGCCGTCCGGAGCGAGTCCGCGCTATCTTCCCCTCCAACATCGCCGGCGGCACCATCTGCGACGCCTACCTGGCGGCCAAGCTGTTCAAGAGCATGGACTGGGCCGAGAACCGCGGCATCGCGGCGATCGTGGACGCCTTCGACCCCGACGACCGCTTCTCGCCCTTCAGTCCCGAGATGGCGCAGACCGACGCCGACTACCGCAAGTCCCTGGAGTCCATGAACGCCGAGGACTTCATCCAGGTGATGCGCGACACCATCCACGCCCTCTTCGACGGCCCCTACAAGACCCTGGGCATGACCGAAAAGGCGCTGAAGAGCGTGTCCGTCCCCGCAATGGTCATGCCGGGCAACAACGACGTACACCCCCGCGGCCTGGCCGAGGCCGTCCACCGCCTGATCCCCAACTGCCGCTGGGCCGAGGTCCGCCCCCACAGCGAAGAGCCGGAGAAGTACACCAAGCGCGTGCTGGGCTTCCTGGCGGAGGTGGAGGTGTAGGGGGTTAGAGGGATGACTCACGCAGGGATTGAAACAGCACGTCTATCTCTGCCGGTCCAGACCCGTCGTCAGACCCTTCCTCAGGATCAGAATATAGTTCCCGCATGTGATCTTCGAAGTCGGGTTCCCATTGTTCTCGCAATTCTTGCATGCGATTTTCCACGAGGTAATCAAGCTCGCCAACGTCTACACCGAGCGCCCTAGCTACACCTCGAATATCTGACATGATCGAATCGAGCCAATCAGGGTCGTCGATTTCTTCCAAAAGCCAATCTTGTTCGCCCTTCAAGAAATCTTCAAACTCCTCGGCCCAAGCCTCTAGACTACGGTTGGGACTTTTGAAGAGATCGGTGGCCAGTTCGGCGAATTCGACCAGCGCTTCGAAATCTTGCGTGTCTGCCAGACGACCCGTGATGGCATCGAGCACGGTTTGTTTTGCTCGGTGCAGGATGTCCTCAGGGAGAGAGTCGCGCACTATAATAGCTTGACGGATGATCCGCACCATTTCTCTGGACGATCTCCTGCCTGCTTTCCAATAGTCGACAACAATCTCCAAGCCCTTAGCAGCTGATCCAGCGACTACTGAACTAGTCGGATGCTGCTCCAATACTGACAACATGAAAGCGGCTCTTCTTCCTAAGTCTATCTCTTCCCGTTCAGCGTACGCAGAATGTATATCCCTGCGGGATCGGACCACTGGACTAGCCCCTGCAATCAGCTCGATGGCTCGGCTTGCGACCTTTTCATGGTCGACTAGCTGTCGTACGCGTTTACTACCTCGGGATTCTCGAGAGAACGTCGGTGCATCGGCGTTGACATGATTTTGGCCCTCGTAGAGGATTACGCACTGTTCAAAGAAGATTGCGGATTCCAGTAACATATCCATCTCTGCGTCGTCGGATTCGAGACGTGCCCACAGATAATCGCGTACCGATGGATTTCGTATTGCTACTATTCGGCCGCGGCGATTGGTTCCTGGACTGGCTTCTTTCAGGTCAACAAACATTCCTTCGATTACGGCGACTGCCTCCCTGAATTTACCGGAGTCGAAGTCTGTCGGCCAAACCTTTTTGACCACATCGCGCACATCGATTAGGAACGTTTCACTTGGCAGACTGGTTACGGCGAGCAGCACTCGTCGTGCCATATCTGATAAATCTTTGAAAATACGCTCCCATATGACAGTCGGATCTTCGAGTGTTGCGAAAAAGTTAGACACAAACTCTTCGGGGCTCAAGGAAGATACATGCCGGACATCCACAGCATACTCTATGACCCGAGGGTTGTAATTTCGATGATTTATCACCTCCCGATATCGTTCGCTTGGGATCAACGCGGTTACCAATTCGGCAGGTAGGCCCGAAAAAAACAGATGATTATAGAGAATATGCGCCCGGATCAGCGGCGTATAGTCTTCCAGCGAGACGATGCTTTTGATGGGCTCGATTTCCCTGTCTGCCAGACCTTCGTAACGGTGCGCGGCATCGGTTAGGATGTATTCTCTCGTCGCGAGAATGAATTTCTTGTCATCGCTCTTCCGAACGCGCTCCAAAAATCTCGAAAGTCGGGTTTCTTCGTTTTTTCGCAGATGCAACTCGCCAAATGTGACGCGTCCCAGAAAGTCGTCGTACAAGAACACCTGCCGTGAATTCGTTCGCCACGTACGATTACCTTCGTCGATGTCTTCGGATATGAAGACAGCCTCATATCCTTGCGAGGCGTAGCTGGTCAAGAGGATATCGGCCAGCATGGATTTACCAATGCCTGGTCCGCCGGCAATGACGCAAACGTGGTTGGCATCGAGGATCTCCCGTGCCCGGTTGTAGCTCTTATTGGGCACCCACAACCTGAGTTGACGCTGGGCTACCTCTAGTGCGTCTTCGCTCCTGTTGGCAATGCCGCTATTGAGTAACGCGCGCAAAACTTCGGTGCTCGTGAGCCAAAGTTTGACGTAGCGTAGCTCGACCTCCGGGTGCTTAGACAATAGCCCCGATAAGTCGTCTCTGCCTATCACGTCCGCAGGGGATTTGACCCAAGGGTACAAGGCTTCAACAATTCTATCCTTGCGACCCGGCGTCAACCGCACCGAAGTCATTACGATGTACCGATTGGGAGCCAATTCTTGGATCTTTCGGAGTTCTACCCTAGCAAGGCGTCGGAGTAGGCTGTCAAAGGAGTTTTCATCCCAGAGCTTGCATTGGGCCACGATTGTTTGACTCTCGCCGGCAACGACCCCGATGTAACGAATGTCGATACCGCCATCGGGTCCGGGCGCAAAAAGCTCGAACGAATGCCCTGTTTCGGCTTGGAGCAAGTCTCGACACAACGACTCAAACTCAAAGCTTGAGATCTGTGAGAAATTGTACGTGCTCATTTATTCTGTTCCATAGCCACTTGGGCGAGGTTTCCCGCCAGGCTCAAGCAGTATCATTTTATTGCGGCTCGTGCTCGTCCGCCAAGGTTCATAGCACCTTGTCTGCGAAAACCAATGCGCACCCAAAGATTGGCTGATTTCGGAATGCCAATAGCGAGGCCACTGGCCGTGACAAACCCTTTCAGCACAACCTGCTAAGCGTCATTGCCGATGGATTACCGGTTTATTATATGGGCGATGTTACGCCGCACATGATCCACGCCATAATGGCGCTCTATTCTCCTTCCCTACCCCGCCATCAGCATCTCGTCCGTGCTCATCAGCGGCGACAGCAGCCGGGGCGCGCCGTCGGTGACCACGACCATGTCCTGCAGGTGCCAGCAGGGACCGATGTGCGGCTCCAGGGCGACCACCATGCCCTCCTCCAGCACCCGGTCGCTGGACGGCACCATGTACGGCTCCTGCTGGTGCCACCATGCACCGACGCCGTGGCCGGCCAGGGCCACGTTGCCCTCGAAACCGGCCTCGTGGAAGGCATCGTTGGCGAAGTGGTAGATGTCGGCTGTGCGCGCGCCGGGGACGCACCGGTCGATGGTGCCGCGGTAGATGTCCAGCACGGTTCGGTAGGTACGCTTCTGCTCGTCTGAGGGCGCGCCGACGCAGACGGTTCGCGACTGGTGACCGGGATAGCCGTTGAGGTAGGCGACGTAGTCGTTGCGGATGATGTCGCCGGCCTCGAAGGCCAGGTCGCTCTCGCCGCCGTAGCCCACGGTGTTGCGGCTGGAGTTGAGGATGCCGTGAACCCAGTTGGCGCCCCGCCGTAGGCAGCTCTCGACGATGCGGCTGTGCACCAGCCGTTCCGTGTCGCCGGGCCGCACTGTGGGCAGCACCTCCAGGTAGGCCTCGTCCAGCAATTTGGCGCCGGCCTCGAGGGCGGCCACCTCCTCGGGGGTCTTGATCCAGCGCACCCGGTCCATCAGCTCGGTGCTGTCCACGATGCGCGCCCGGGGCAGCAGCCGGCCGATCTCCTCCCAACGGTTGGCGCTGACGTAGCTCTGCTCGAACCCGATGGTCTCCTCGGCCAGGCCCAGGTCGCGCAGCACTTCGGCGGCCCGCTCGTAGGGTGACTCCGCGTAGTCGTCCACCACCTCGATGTTCTCCAGCCACGAGTCCCGGCGTGCCAGCGGCGCGGCGTAGGAGTTGAGCACCAGCGCCGGCTCGCCCGTGCGCGGCCACACCAGCAGCACCTCCCGGGGCGAGTCGGGGAACTCCAGGTGCCGCGCCAGCGTGCCGGGATAGGCAAAGCCGGCCAGGTAGGTGAAGTTCTTGCCCGAGCGGGCGACCACGGCCGAGACGCCCGCCTCATCCATCAGCCGGTGCAGCCGCTCCACGTTGGCGATTATCTTGCCGAAAGCGTTAGCCATAACTCTCAATCTCCTTGGGAACGGCTGTCGCGTGCTGGCGAACCTCGAAACCGTAGCGCTGACCAGCGCCCGTCGCTTACTGCTGTGGGGCCGGCAGGAACACCGGCAGCGTCACCTCGGGATCGTCCGCCACGGGCATGAAGGTCACCTGAACCGGCATGCCGATGCCGATGTCCTCCGGCGCAACCTGGAGGATGTTGCTGCAAACCCGCAGGCCTTCCTGCTCTTCCAGCTCGATCATGCAGATGTTGTAGGGGGTCTGCTCCCTCTCCCGGATCGCCGGATGCACCGGATGGCGCACGATCACGAAGGAGTACACGAAGCCCCGGCCGCTCACCTGGGTCCAGCTGTATTGCAGCGACGAGCATTCCGGACACATAGGGGTGGGCAGGTGCCGGAACCGTCCGCAATCCGCGCACCGTTGGATGCGCAGCTCTCCGTTCCGTGTGCCCTCCCAGAATCCGCGCTCGTAGTCGGGCACCCGTTCCATGTCGGGCAGTGGCACGCCCTCCAGGGGTGCGGTCATGGGCGGCGACTTGGCTGCGGTTTCGCTTTGCTGGGTCATTGGGTCCCTCGCTATCCCCGGCGGATTATCACCGCCCCGCTGAGCTGGGCCACGCTGCTGCAGGAGAGTACCCGGTTGATGGCCTTTTGGGGCGGCTGCGCGGTCGAGTCGCCCCGGATCAGCCGCACCGCCTCCTGCACGTGGGTCAGGCCGTGGATGTACGCCTCGGAGTGGTTGCCCCCGTGGGTGTTGACCGGCAGCATCCCATCGAACCGAATGTTGGCGCCACCATCGACAAAATCCTTGGCCTCGCCCCGGGGCACGAAGCCGTAAGTTTCCAGGTTGATCAGGCAGAAAGGGGTGAAGTGGTCGTAGAACATCATCGCGTCCATATCCGACGCGCTGAGGCGGGCGCGGGCCCACAGGTCACGGGCGGTGTGCTCCGACTCCGCCGCGGCCAGGTCGGGGCGGTAGACGATGCCGTCGTTGCGCGGGCCGGACCCCTGGGCCGCCGCCTCCACCAGGGTCAGAGTGTCGGAGTGGCGCAGCTCCCGGGCGCGCTCCGGCGTGGTCATCACCACGGCGGCCGCCCCGTCGTTCTCCTGGCAGAAGTCCAGGACGTGCAGCGGGTCCACCACCATGCGGGAGTTCTGGTGGTCGTCGATGGTGATCGGCTCCCGGCGCAGGGCGCGTGGGTTCCGGGAAGCGTGCTCGCGCAGGGTCACCGCAACCCAGCCGAAGTGCCGGGAGGTGGCGCCGTATTCGTGCATGTAGCGCCGCACGAACATGCCGAACCGGTGCGCCGGCGCCATGCTGCCCCACGGAACTGCAAAGCTATCGGCTCCGCCGGCGATGCGCTCCGGCCCCCGGGCCCGACCCAGGCGCACGCCGGACCGCAGGTTGGCGGCGCGGAAGCACACCACGTAGTTGGCGTATCCGGCGGCGATGGCCGCGGCAGCGTGTCCAACCGTGGCGTTACCCGCCCCGCCCCCGTAGGAGACCGACTCCCAGTGCCGCAGGTTCTTGATGCCCAGGGACTGCGTCAGCAGGGTCTCGTGGTTCGACTCCATGTCGTAGCGGATCAGGCCGTCGATGTCCTGCGGTGCGATGCCAGCGTCGTCGCACGCGGCCTTGATCGCTTCCGAGGCCAGCTGCAACTCGCTGCGGCCTGAATCCCATGAGAACTCCGTTTCGCCGATGCCGACGATGGCGGCCTTGTCCCGTATGCCGTTGGTGTCGGCGGGGATGATGTTCGGCGGCATAGCCGTCTATTCCTCCTCCCAGTCCACCACTTTCCGCTGTTTGAAGTCGTGGATCTGCTCGTCGGTGTACCCCAACTCCCGCAGGATGAGGCGGGTGTGCTGGCCCTTCAGCGGCCCCGGCCCGGCCTTGCCCGGGGTCTCCGAGAAATCCACCACGGGGGAGTACCGCCAGAACTCGCCGTAGCGCGGCGCATCCACCTGGGTGAGCATCCCGTTCTCCCGCACGTGGGGGTCTTCATCGAAGAAGAAATACATCCCCCGGTCTTCGGCCTTGACGCAGGCCACATCGGCGGCGGTCAGCAGCCGCTCCCAGTGCATCGGTTCTTCGGTGGCGAACACCCGTCCCAGCTCATCGGCCAGCGCGTCGTCGTGTTCCTCCCGTGCCTCGGGAGTCGCATAGCGCGGATCAGACAACAGGTCGGTCCGGTCGATGGTGCGGCAAAGCGTCTCCCACTCTTCATCAAATGGGCAGGCCAGGAACACCCAGCCCGTCTTGGCCCGGTACAGGCGGTACAGGGCGTGCAGCCCGTATCCGTCGCCGTCCGGCAGCGGGCGCGGCTGCTTGCCCTCGTGCCAGTAGAAGTCGTCGATGTTGGCGTAGGCGTTGGCCGCGATCATCGTGGACTCGACGTATTGCGCCTTGCCGGTGCGCTCCCGGGCGTAGAGGCCCAGCAGCAGGCCCACCGCGTTGACCATGCCCGTGCTGTGGTCGGCGGTGCCGTCGTTGGCCCGCTTGAGCCGTTTGGATACGGCCGCAATATCGTCGATGGACATGGCCTGATCCGCCGGCGGGAAAGCATCCCTTCCCATCTGCGCCACGCCGCCGCCGGATACCGCGCCGGCGATGGGAGCCATGGACGGCCGGTGCGAGTAGGACCCGGTGGAGCCGTACCCGCCGGCGTAGAGGTACACCAGGTTGGGGTTGATCTTCGCCAACTGCTCGTAGCCGATGCCCGTTCGTTCCGGCGCTCCGGGGCGCATGCTGTGGAGCAGCAGGTCGGCCCTGGCCGCCAGCTTTCCCATGATCTCCTGGCCCTCCGGCGTCTTGAGATCCACGCAGATGTCCTCGGAACCGGCCATGGTGCGGTGCACCGACATCGGCATGCCCTGCCGGCCCCAGTCGCCACCGGGCGCCTCGATGCGGATCACCCGCGCGCCCAGCTCGGCCACCAACGCGCATCCCAGCGGGCCGTTGATTACCGTTCCCAGGTCCAGCAGGGTGATGCCTTCCAGGGCATGTTTCGGCATTGGCGCTTTTGTGCCATTAGAACGACTCTCAACGTCGCTTCCCAATCGCGCCAGCGCCTCCACCGTGTGCTGTCCCAACGCTGGAGCCGGCCCCTGAGTGCGCCCAGGCGTCCCGCTCATGTTCACCATAGGACCGAGCTGCCGCGTCGCGCCCACGCCCGGGGCCCGCAGGTCCTGCACATTGCCGTTGTGCACAATCTGGGGATGGTCCAGGGCCCGCTCGGAGGCGTAGTAAGGCTCGGCGGCCACGTTGCCGGCCTCGCCGAGGAATATGTCCATCCACTCGGCCAGCGTCTTCTCCTGGACCTTCTCCAGCATGATCCGTTCCAGCGACGCGACGGCCTCTTGATCCAGGAAGGGGGCGTTCTTGAACCTGGGGTCCTCGTAAATGAAGTCCATATCCAGCCAGTGCATCATGGACCGGAACAGACGCTCCACCACGTTTCCCAGCTGAATCCACTGGCCGTCTTTGGTGCGGGCGGGCAGGTAGCCCGTGGGGTTGGGACGGCCGATGCCCACCCTCGGGTCCGGCGGATAGGTATCGGGCAGGTTCTCGATCATCTGGCCGTACACCCACGAAACGTGGTCGTAGGTGGTGACGGCCTTAAGTAGACTGGTCTCCACCCGCTGGCCCAGGCCGGTCTTTTCCCGCACATACAGGGCGGACGTGATGCCGCGGATCAGCGCCGTGGCGGCAGAGTGGCAGACGCCCTGCACGACCACGTAGTTGGGGCCTTCCCTCGGATTCTGCTCGGCGAACATCATCATCCGCCCGCTCTTGGCGGCCACCACCCCGTCGTAGCCCTTGTAGTGGGCGTAGGGCCCGTCGGATCCGAACCCGGTCAGCGTGGCATAGACTAGGCCGGGATGGCCGTCCCGCAGGCTGTCGTAGTCGATTCCCAGCCGCTCGGCGACGCCCGGTCGGAAATTCTCGACCACCACGTCGGAGAGTTGCGCCAACTCCCGGGCGTTGTCTCTGCCTTCCGCAGTCTTCAGGTTCAGGACGACGCTCTTCTTGCCGCGATTCCACTGGATGGAGCCCGGTGAGTTCCGGAACTTTTCGCCGTCCGGCGGTTCCACTTTGATCACCTCGGCCCCGAAGTCCGACAGCACCATGGTGGCAACGCCGCCCGCTCGGCCGCTGGTGAAATCCAGGACGGTGATCCCATCAAAGACCTGCGCCATCACGCCCCCCTTTCACAGTTCGTGGGTCTGTCGCGCCATGGTACGGCGTTTTCGCCGCCGGCGCCATCAGCTGCTAACCTCACGCATACCCATTTTGCGGTGGGGGAATGTCAGAATCAGGATTTTCAAGATTTGTGGATTATCAGGATTGGGACCGTTCGGTGATGGTCCTCTCCCAATCCTGTCCGATCATAAAATCCCGCAAATCCTGCTTCTGACGATATGCGAAAGTGCGCGCGCACGAGTCCCCATGTTTCGTTGACGCCTCAAACCCTGCGGACTACACTGCCGGCCACCGTATCGGATGACTCGCGTGGGTTCCAAAAGACCCACGCCACAGGGAGGCGCTCATCATGCCTTTGCCGCCGAACCGCGTAGACTACAGCCCCATCATCGACCGCCCGGTCATCAAGTGGCCCAACGACGCCCGGGTCGCGTTGTGGATCGCGCCCAACGTCGAGCACTACGAGTACGAGCCCGAATTCGACGGGCACCGCGACCCCTGGCCGCGCATGCCCTATCCCGACGTCCAGCAGTACTCCTACCGCGACTACGGCAACCGGGTCGGCTTCTGGCGCATGGCCGACGTGCTGGACAAGCACGACATCCGCTGCTGCGTGTCCCTGAACATGGCCGTCCTCGAGCACTTCCCCGAGATCGGCGAGGCCATGGTGCAGCGCAACTGGGACTTCATGAGCCACGGCATCTACAACACCCGCTACCTGAACCACTACACCGAGGAGCAGGAGCGGGAGTTCTACCGCGACACCATAGACACCCTGAAGCAGCACACCGGCAAGCAGCTCAAGGGCATGCTGGGTCCGGCCATATCCGGCACCGAGCGCACCCCGGACCTGATGGCCGAGGCCGGCCTCATCTACCACACCGACTGGATGCACGACGACCAGCCCGTGCCCATCCGGGTCGAGAGCGGTAAGCTCGTCTCGGTGCCCTACTCCATCGAGCTGAACGACGCCCCGCTGTTCCGCCAGCACTACGAGGGCGACTACTTCGCCGAGATCTGCAAGGCCCAGTTCGACCAGCTCTACCAGGAAGGCGCACACAGCGGGCGCGTGATGTGCATCGCCCTGCACCCGTACCTGATCGGGCAACCCCACCGCGCCCGGTACCTGGACGACGTGCTGGGCTACATCATGTCGCATGACGGCGTCTGGCAGACCACCGCCGACGACATCGCCGAGTACTACATCGCCAACTATTACGACGAGGCGATGGCCCACGCGGCGAAGCTGAACGGCTGATCGCGCCTCAATCGTCGTTCCCGCGAAAGCGGAAACCCAGAGGACATCAAGCGGAGTCATCTGCAAGGCGTCCGACCCATTCGATCAATGGATCCCTGCTTTCGCAGGAATGACGGGAATGAGTCGGGTGCGGCGAGGATACAGAGGGCTCAGTAGGAATCACGGAGGAAAGTCATGCCCGCAGAACGGCGCTTCGGGATGGACCACCCGCACTACGACTGGTCGCCCCTCAACACGCGGGGGATCCTGCGCTGGCCGGATAACGCGCGGGTTGCCCTGTGCGTCATCGTAAATCTGGAGCACCCGGAATGGGACCCGCCGGCCGACAGCTTCACCACGCCCTTCTCCGGCGGGTTGGGAGCGAGGGGCTTCCCCGACTACGCCCGGTTGTCCCACCGTGAGTACGGGCACCGGGTGGGCATCTTCCGCGTGCTGGACACCCTGCGGAAGCACGGCATCCCGGCCACGGTGGCCATGGACGCCATGACTGCCGAGAACTATCCCTACCTGGTGCGGCATTGCCAGGAGGCCGGCGCCGAGATCATCGGCCATGGGGTATCGCTGTCGCAAATGATATCCAGCAACATGTCTGAGGATGCCGAGCGGGAGTACATCAGCCAATCGGTGGCCGCCCTCACTCGCGCCACCGGCAGCGCGCCCGCCGGCTGGCTGGGGCCGGAGTACGGCGAGTCCAACCGCACCCCGCAGCTGTTGTCCGAGGCCGGCCTGCGCTACGTCTGCGATTGGGTCAACGACGAGCAGCCCTACCCGCTGCACAGCCCCCACGGCGAGATGTTCACCCTGCCCGTGATGTGGGAACTGGACGACGTGTCCGCTCTCTGGGAGCGCCGGGTGGTCGTCGGCCGGTATCAGCAGTTGCTGGAAGAGAGTTTCGAGACTCTGTACGAGGACGGCCAGCAGAACGGGCGGGTGATGGCGCTGAACCTGCACCCCTGGCTCATCGGCCAGCCCTTCCGCATCGGCTACCTCGACCGCGCGCTGGGGCTAATGATGCGCCGGGGCGGCGTGTGGGCCGCCACCGGCTCCCAGATCGTGGACTGGTACCGGGACAACCCGCCAACGGCATAGGCGTTGTCCCCACGCATACCCACTTTTCGTAACTCGTCAGAATCAAGATTTACCGGATTAGAGGATTATCAGGATTGGAACCGTTCCGCGATGGAGCTCTCCCAATCCTGCCAAATCATAAAATCCCGCAAATCCTGATTCTGACATTCCTCCCCCCGCAAACCGTGTTACGCGCGAGGAGCATTGCCCCGGCTGTCGCCGAGCCTCAGCGGGTAATCGCGTAGAGAAACTGATCGATGACCTGGCCGTCCTTGGTGACGCTCTTCCTCAAACGCCCTTCGCACTGGTAGCCCACCTTCTCCATCACCCGGGCCGAGGCGGGGTTCCATTCGTAGACGTACCCGTACACGCGCACCAGGTTGAACTCCTCGAACGCGTACTCAGTGAACGCGCGCAGCGAAGCCGTTGCGATGCCGCGCCCCCAGAACGGTTCTCCCAGCCAGTACCCGATTTCACCGGACCGGCGGTGAACGTCCCGCTGCGTCTGGAGCCCGATTCCGCCGATCAACTCGGTCTCCGAGGCGATGGCGAAATCGCTTTCCGTGGCCTCCTGGGCCACCAGGTCGATCCAGGTCTCCGCATGGGCCAGGGTGTAGGGATGGGGAAAGGCGTCGCGCAGGTTCCGGGACACGTTCCGGTTGTCGGCGTAGCGGGCCAACGCCTCGGCGTCCTCGCGGCGGAAGCTCCGGATCTGCCATTCACCCAAGTCTATGCGCATCGTTCACGACCTGCGGTATGCAATATGCGGAACAGCATACGCTCTCTTAAGGCGACTTTGCTGTGCCGGCGGAACGGGAGCGACGGCCGTCAGACTTTCGTGCACAGCGGTTGAGCCTTGGTTGGCGTCAATCCGCCGGCCGGAGTTCCCGTTCAATCAAGAGGTAAAACTTCGTAGGCCCACCATCCTTTCCCCGAGCAATCCTGGGCATCCGGAAAGTCAGGGACCGTAGCCTCCCCGCCACCCAAGTTGACCTTATCGCCAACCCACGCGATGACTGCGCCACCGCCGTTAGTAACCACTATCCGGTTCCCACGGACGTCAACCTGAAAGCCCGGCGGCCATACCACCACAGGCTCAAAAGCGCCTCCTGATCTTTCGATGCGTAGGCAACGCCCGCGCAATACCAGCCGGCCTCCCTTCAACAGGGCCGACGGAGATTGATGTGGCCCCTCTTGGTGCTCCACTCTCGGAACCACAATGCCGGCATCGGAGACGATGGTGCGCGGTTCATCTGTGACCACGCTCACCTCGTCACCGACCAACCACTGGAACCCGGCGCAATCCCTGACGGCATCTTCGCTCCAGTCCCAGAACTCCGGATCGTCAACGTTCTCTCTCGACCCTTCGCCGGATATGCGAACCCTGTCGCCAACTTTGGCCATCAGCAGGCCGTCTTGGCTCACCACCTCGATGACGTCATTGACGCGGCGCGCGGTGAATCCCGGGGGCCAGATGATCCATATTCCGGCCGGTATGTGATCTTCGACATACGGACCCAAGAATGAGATGCGCAGACACCCGTCTGCTTCGAAAAGTTCACCGTAGAGATAGTCGAACCCGGCATTTACCACCGGTTCATAATGGTGCCGCGGCAGAGCGACAGTTCCGGTCGTTCCCGAAACGGCTATGTCGTTGGCCCAGGGCCCTGCCGCACGGGTTGGAGCGCCATTGCTCTCAGGAGTTTCGACCGTAACCGTGGGTTTGGCGGCAGGCGTGGGTTCTGCCGCAACCGTGGGTTGTTGGTCCTGCCGTGTGGGCTCCGCTACGGGCGACGTGGGAACGCTCTGGGGTGGCATTTCCGTGGGCTTTGGTTCCGTGGCGACGGTGGGCGTGTCCGTCGGTGCGACATCCTGAAATCCTCCAGAAACCGGCTGCACAGCTTCGGCGTCATCGCGGCAAGACATCGAGATAACCAGGACGATTGCGCACAAGCACAGGAACGAAGAGTACATAGTTCCTGGACTCCCCCGGTGGCGCCCCTTGGGCGCTGCGCCAGCTTTGCGCGCGGACCCGAGCGATGGCGCCAGCGTCATCGTCGCCGCCTGTCGAGCAACAAAATTCTCCATGAATGCCCGTGACCGGAAGATGGAGCCGGAGTCTGCTCTCGCGTTGCGAGAGTCGTCAACGGAAGCGACAAACGAATAGTACCCAAATGCAAGGATCCACACCCTGGGGTTGCAGTCTGCTACGAGGCGACAGTTGGTGTTGGATGTCCTCAGCGCAAGTTCCGATGGTCCGGCTGCGGCCCGCGTTATACTGGCATGCCCAATCGCATAGACCCGGAGCGAGCATGACGACTGAACTCACCAGGAAACTGGACCCGCAACCGGTCACCCTGACCGGCAGCCTGGTGCGCCTGGAGCCCTTGGGACTCGAGCACGCCGACGACCTTTACGAGGTGGGCGCCGATGACTCGATCTGGCGCTACCTGCCGAGGCCCGCTTTCGCCAACTACGAAGACGCCGAGGAATGGATCCGGCAGTCCATGGCAGAAACGAGCCGGGGCGAACGGGTCGCCTTTGCCGTGGTCCACCAGGAGAGCGGCAAGGCCATCGGCTCCACGGCGTACTTGGACATTGACCGGGGCCACCGCGCGCTGGAGATTGGAATGACGTGGTACGGCACGGCGTGGCAACGCACTGGGGTCAACACCGAGTGCAAGTACCTGCTGATGGGTCACGCCTTCGAAGAGCAGTCCGCGCGACGGGTCAGCCTCAAGACGGACAGCCGGAACGAACGGTCGCGGCGCGCGATCCTCAGGATCGGTGCGGTGGAAGAGGGCACCTGGCGCAACCACCGCATCGCCTGGGACGGCGTCGACCGCCATTCGGTGTACTTCAGCGTCATCGACAGCGAGTGGCCCGACGTGAAGCGCCGCCTGGAAGGTTTCATGCGGCGGTGAGCCTCGCGCCGCGACGGGGCGACGCTGACTCTTTGCCCCGGCACGGGCACCATTACCCTCACGCGTACCCGGTTTGCGGTGAGGGAAACGTCAGAATCAGGATTTGCGGGATTATATGATTTGGCAGGATTGGGAGAGTTCCATCATCGAACAGCTCCAATCCTGATAATCCCCAAATCTTGAAAATCCTGATTCTGACGATTTACGAAAGCGGGTACGCACCGGCCCCATTCCCCGGTGTCTCCCCGCGCGAACCGTTATACTGGCATCGCAAATCGCCTTGCCGCCGGACGCATCGCTTCCGGAATGCCAAGGCGAAACCGACGGAGGAACACACCAAATGCACTGTGGAGTGATGGTCACCGGTTACAACCAGGGCGACTGGCCGCGCCTGATGGCGGAGGACTACGACCGGCCGCCGGAGAGACCCGACGCCAGCAACATGGACGACACCCTCTATATGGGTGAACTGGTCGAGCCGCTGGGCTTCGACTCCATCTGGGCCACCGAGCATTACGGTTCCGCGTATTCCATGCAGCCCAACCCGCTACAGTACCTGGCCTACTGGGCGGGCCGCACCAACCGGGTCGATGTGGGCACTGCCGTCGTCGTCGCCCCCTGGTGGAACCCGGTGCGATTGGCCTCCGAGCTCTCCATGCTGGACATCCTGCTGCAGGGACGTCGCCTCCACCTGGGCATCGGGCGTGGTATCGCTCCTCACGAGTACGCGTCGCTGGGCTACCCCATCGGCGAGTCGCACAAGTACTTCTACGACGTGATCAACGCCATCAAGGCGGCTGACGGCGCGGAACGTTTCGAGTTCCAGGGCGAGGTCTATGACATCCCACCGACTACCATCCGACCCCAGGCGCGGCACAAGGGCGAGCTGACCCGTGACATCAAGGTGGCGTTCACCACCGAGGCATCGGCGCGGATGGCCGCCGAAAACGGCCTGGGCCAGATGTTCGTTGCCGGCGACGACGTCGACGAGATGATCGCCAAGGTGCGCCGGTTCAACCGGATCCGCAAGGAGCTGAGCCTGCCCCCGGACCAGCCCACCACTCTGCTGTGGATGTACTGCGCCGAGTCCACCGAGGAAGCCGAGGAGGGTTGGATCTATTTCCACAACCAGCTGATGGCGGCGCAGCACCACTACTTCGAGTGGAACAACCCGGGCTATGAGGGCATCAAAGGCTACGAGGAATACCTGACGCGCCAGCAGGCCGACGTGGGCACTGCGGACGCCGGATTCGCCGCCCGCCGCGCCACCCAGCCCATCGGCACGCCGGACGAGATCATCGAAAAGATCCGGACGCTGCAGTGGACCATCAGCCTGGAGAAGGTGGTGATCCACATGTTCTACGGTGGAATGCCGCGGGACAAGGCGGAAAAGAGCCTCCGCCTCTTCGCCGAAAAAGTCCTGCCGGCGGTGCAGGCCATGCCCACGCCGATCAATCCCGATTCGCTGGAGTAGGCCAGAGCCGCAAGCGAAACTCATCCATTCAAGACAACTCAGGAGCCCGCATCATGACAGACAAGATCCGCCTCGGTTTCGTGGGAGCCAACGTCAACTCGACGTGGGCCGGCCAGTCGCACTTTCCCGCCCTGCTGGCCAGCCCGGATGTGGAGTTCACTGCGGTTTGCACCACCAGGCCCGAGAGCGCGGAAGAGGCCCGACAAGCCTTCGGCGCGAAGCTGGCCTTCCACGATTTCCGCGAGATGGCAGCGTCGCCCGAGATTGACGCCGTGGCCGTGGTGGTGCGGGTGCCGTCGCACTATGAGCCGACGAGGGCCGCCATCGAGGCCGGCAAGCACGTCCTCACCGAGTGGCCCCTGGGTCGTACCACTGCCGAGGCCGAGGAGTTGACGGAACTGGCCCGGGCGAAGGGCGTGCAGACGGCGGTCGGTTTGCAGTCCCGCGTCAGTCCGGCGTTGATGTACGTGAAGGATCTGATCGATACCGGCTACGTGGGCGAGGTGATGACCTGCACCGTAACCACGTTCCGGGACGGGCCCGTCAACCGCCAGTCCGGCGGCACCTGGCAGCGCGACCCCGCCATGGGCGCCAACACTCTGACCATTGCCACCGGCCACGTGATCGACGCCCTGCGCTTCGTAGCGGGCGATTTCAAGCGAGTGGCCTGCATGGTGACCAACCAGGTGCGCCAGTGGTATGAAACCGACACCCAGCAATACGTCGACGTCACCTCGCCGGACAACGTGCGGGTATCCGGAGAGTTGGCGCGTGGCGCCGCGGCGTCGGTCCACGTCGGCGCCGTGCCCTGGGCCGGCAGCGGGTACCGCATGGAGATCTATGGACGGGAAGGGACGTTAATAGTTACCGGCAGCGTATCATCGCAGCGGGGCGAGATGCTGCGGATTCAGGCGGCCCAGGGCAACCACGCGTTGGCAGACCTGGAAATCCCCCAGCAGTTCGAGTATGTTCCCGATGATTTCCCCCGCGGCGACCCCTACAACGTCGGGCAGCTATACGCCCTGTTCGCCGAGGCGATAAGGACGGGCGAGACCAGTCGCCTGCCCACGTTCGATACCGCCGTCGGCCTCCATCGCTTCCTCGATACCGTTAATCAGGCGTCCGATGCGGGCCGGGAACTGCCCGTCGGCTGAGGTGGTGGCCCAGCCTCCGCGCGGTTTCGCGCCGGCTATCCGGCGGTGATTCCGCGCCGCGGACCGTTACTCGGGCGTGCTCGGTTTCGTGAATCGGCATTCGTACGCGGCTCCTGCCTGTCCAACGGCGAGCGTTTCAACTACGTCGTTGAGGTCGCCATCAGCGTGGCATCCAACTCGGTTGCCCGTGGGCCACGGGTGGAAATGACCGCGGAGAACCTGAAGGTCCGCAAGCCGCCGACCTTGCCGGGCGCCGCGCAAACCGGGACCTACGACCCACCCTGCGTAATCCGCAAGGCGGACTGGCCCGGGACCGCTCGATTCAGTATGGACATGCCTCTGGAAGGCACCGCGCTCACACCCCGGGGCCAGATCGTGCAGATCCGGGACTACGACGCCGGGCACTGGCAAGTCTGGGCCTCGCGGGGCAGTTTCCCCATCGAGGTGCGCTGGAACTAAACCCGCCAGCACCTTCACCTCACGGCCCAGGCATGACCTGACAGCCCGTCCAGACCCGCACCGGGGGATGCGCCTGGTGGCCTCCTTCAAAGATATATCCCCGTCGGCCGGGAACGGCCGGCGGGGTGCTCAACTTGCCGGCCTATCGACCAGCGCGCGGGATGATACTGAGGCATCCGACATTTCGCCAGTCGCTATGCCGGTATGAAACGCCATCCGCGCTGCACAACCTCTCCCGGCTAAACCGCTTGCGCACATCACCTACAGACGTATTGCACATGATGTTCATCTGCGATCCGAATCGCTGACATTACACCCGTAGATTGACCGTTTTGCTGAAAATCTGCGCGCGCATCTAATGCCGTCGTCAAACGCCCAGGAGCGCTTCCAGGTTGCGCCACGAAATCTTTTCTTTCTCCTCCCGGGAAAGGCTTTCCAGGCCTTCCAGCCACCCGCCCGGCGAGGGGTCCCAACCCACGAAGGGCCAGTCGCTGCCGATGACGACGCGGTCGACGCCGACGCTGTCGATCAGGAACCGCAATCCGGCCTCGCTGCTGGTCAGGAAGTCGTAGTAGATCTGCTTCTGGTAGGAACTGGGCGGCTTCTGGATGTTCACCCGCGCCTCCGAGCGCACCTGCCACCCGTGATCCAGCCTACCCATGCCGAAGCAGGCCCCGCCGCCGCCGTGGGCGATGCAGACCCGCAGGTTGGGGCACTCGTCCAGCACGCCGCTGAAGATCAGGGTCGCCACCAGCAGGGCATCCTCGAGGACGACGCCCACGCTGTTGGGGATGCCGTAACGCAGCGTCCGCTCCAGCGCCATGATGTTGTCCTGGGGCTGCGGGTGGAAGAACAGCAGGGCATCGAGTTCCTCGGCGGCCTTGAACAGCGGCAGGAAGTGCGGTTCGTCCCAGTTCTGGCCGTTGACCACCATGTCGAGTTCGGCGCCCTTGAGGCCCAGAATCTTCACGGCTCTTTCCAGCTCGGCGATGGCGGCGTCGACGTCCTGCGCCGGCAGCGTCGCCAGTCCGGCGAAGCGGTCGGGCCACCTTTGGGTCATGCCCGCGATCTCGTCGTTGACCTCCTGGGACGCCTTGACCGCCTCCGCATTCTCCCAGTGGTACGGGAACAGCGGCGTGTGGATGGACACCACCTGCACGTCCGTCCCCTCGGCGTCCATGTCCGCCAGCCGTTCCTCCGGCGTGTACCGTATCTTGGGCGAGTTGATCAGGATGCGCTTGCCGTTGCCGACGATGAACTCAAGATCACCCTGGACCTCGTGCTGCATCCCGTGCCAGTCCTCGCCGTTTGCGAAGGCTTTCCACAGGATCTGCGGCGCCAGGTGGGTGTGAACGTCAATGTGTCTCACGAGTTGTCCTCCGGAACACGGGCTTGCGGAATGCTATTCGGGAAGCCGGCGCTCAGATCCCCAGCAGGGTTTCGAGGTTCTTCCACAGGATGGCGTCCTTCTCGTCCTGGGTCAGGCTGTCCATGGCCAATATCCACGAAACCGGCCAGTCCTGCGCCATGTCGTAGGGCCAGTCGGTGCCGAAAACCACCCGGTCGATGCCCACCGAGTCGATCAGGAACCGCAGCGATTCCTCGGTGTACACGATGCAGTCGTAGTAGAACCGGCTCAGGTACTGGCTGGGCGGCAAGGCTGCCAGGCGATCCGGTGGCGGGATACGGTCCCAGCCCCGGTCCATCCGGCCTGCGCCGTAGCAGGCGTAGCCGCCGCCGTGGGACAGGCAGATGCGCAGGTCGGGGCAGGCGTCCATGACGCCGCCCATCACGAGCGACGCGAAGGTGAGCGTGCGGTCGGCCAGGTTGCCCACCGAGTTGGGCAGGTGGTAGCGCTTGATGCGCGCATCGACAATGGTGTCGCCCGACTGGTGAAACAGGATGACCGCGCCCAGCTGCTCGGCGGCCTTCCAGAAGGGCATGAACTCCGGCTCGTCCAGCAGCTTGCCGTTGATCTTGTCGTCGATCATCGCGCCCTTGAACCCCAGGTTCACCATGACCCGCTCCAGCTCGGCGATGGCGGCGGGCACGTCCTGCATGGGCAGCGTCGCCAATCCGGAGAACCGGTCGGGCCAGGATTGCATCATCTGGCTGATCTCGTCGTTGCACTCCCGGGACGTCGCGACGGCCACGTCGGTGTCCATGTCGTAGTTGTAGAACCCGCCGAAGGGCGAGACCACGTGCACGTCCACGCCCAGGGAGTCCATGTCGGCCAGGCGTTGCTCCGGGGTCCAGCTGGCCTTGGGCGGAAGCTGGCCCCGTCCGGTTCCCGAAACCAGGATGGGGCGTCCGTTGGCGTCCTGTTCCCGCCGGAGGGTGTGCCAATCGCCGCCGTCCTCGGTGGCGCGCCAGAAACACTGCGGGGTCAGGTGGGCGTGAATGTCGATGCTGCGCATGTTCGTCTCCTGAGGGAGGATGCCAAGAACGGTTGGACGAGAAGGGCGTGCGTCGCGAGCGAGAGATCATCGAACTTGGAGGTTGTCGCTGTGGTCAGGACAGCCGGTCGGTCAGGACCTCGCTGCGGCTGGACCACGCCAGATCCAGGATGTGTTCCATCATGTCGTCGGGCAGCCGGTGGTGTTCGCCAACCCAGGCAACCTCGTCGGCCAGGGTGATCCCGAATATCCCGGGATCATCGCTGGCGATGACGAATGGAGCGTTGCTGGCGATGAACTGCTGCACGGGGTGATGTTCGGGGTTCGTTATTCCCCCGATGCGTCGGTTTGACGTTGGACACACTTCGATCACCGCGCCCAATTCCCGAACGCAACCGATGACAAACTCCTGGCGTTGCCGCAACTCGTCGAGTTTCGCGTCGTCGTATTCCATCGTGATCCGGTGGTCCATCGGCAGAGCACTGATGCGCTCCAACTCCTCAGTGGCGGTGGCCACGTCTACTTGGACACCAAATTCGCCCAGCCCTTCCCGGTATCTCAAATCATACCGCAATTGATCCACACGCTCCGAGACGCTTTCGGTCCGGGTGTGCCTGCCGTACCGCTCCGGGTCAACGCCCAGCGCGATGGCGTGACCCAGGCGATGCGCGCCGAGTTCCGCAGCTTCGTGAACCCAGCGCACCGCGCTCTCCAATGACTTGTCGTTGAAACTCTCGCCAACGTGATACAGGATGGCCAACGCCCGCGCGGGGTGCTGGCGGTTGAAATCCTTCACCTCGTTGAACAGCTCGCGCTGATCATTGGGAGGATAACCCTCTTCCAGGTAGCAGAAGTCGATCCCGGTTAACAGGTACCCCAGCGGACCCAGCGCAGCCTCCCGGACCACCTCCCAGTTCGGCCATGGGTTGTCCCTGGGCAGGCTTATGGCGAGCCTCGCCTGGATGTCGGCGTCCTGGTACTCCGCATAGGCTGCCAGCATCGTGCGCAACATCTCTCTCGACTGGGCTTGTGCGCCATCGGGTCCGAGCGCCATCCGGTGCTCCACATAGCCGAGATTTTGGCGGTGTTGCCTGGCGATGATTTTATGGATGAACGCGCACGTTTCGTCGATGACCGCCGACGCCGGCAATTCACCCCGCCAGAATCCTGACATGACACCGCCGTGATTCAGCATGTTGTATTTGGCCTGGAACCTGTCGAAGTTGCCGGCATCGTCATCGCCGAATACGAACAGCCGGTCAAACTCGGCTCCAGCACCAGCGATCCCCCGGCGGCACCTCTCCAGGATGTCCGTGATGAGCGGGGAAACCCCGTAGACCCGGTGGTAATTGCTCTCGTATCTGGTCCAATCCACCTTGCGATCTTTGAGGAACTCCAGAAAGTCCGCAGAGTGGATGCACCCGTACAGATGCGTATGGAGGTCCGCCAGTTTTCTGGGGTGTATATTCATTTGCGAGTTACCGGCGCGGTTGGACGCTCGCCCGGTCTACCCGGCGGTTCAGCGCCGCGGATGCCGCGCCAAAAAGTCGTCGGCAATCTCCTCGAAAGTCACGAATCTCACGCCGTCGTGGGAGCGGATGTACTCGATGATGCGCTCCAGCATCAGCAGGACCTGGGGCCGGCCGCTGACGTCGGGGTGGATGGTGATGGGGAAGACCGCGTCGTCGTACTCCCGGTATACCCAATCGAACTGGTCCCGCCACATCTGCTCGATATCCCGGGGGTTGACGAAGCCGTGGCTGTTGGGCGACTTCTTGATGAACATCATCGGCGGCAAATCGTCCAGGTACCAGTTGGCCGGTATCTCGACGAGATCGGTCTCCTGGCCGCGCTCCAGGGCGTGCATCCAGTAGTCGGCGGGCATGGCGTAGTCGATCTTGGTCCACCGGTCGCCGACGCGGACGTAGTAGCACTCGAAGTCCCGGTGCATCAGGCTGTGGTCGTACTTGATGCCGTGCTTGAGCAGCAGTTCGTTGGTGACGTGGCTGAACTCCCACCACGGCGCCACGTAGCCCCGGGGCCGTTTGCCCGAAACCTCGGTGATCAGGTCGATGCAGCGGAGCAGCACCGCCTCCTCCTGCTCCGGCGACATGGAGATCGGGTTCTCGTGGGAGTACCCGTGCATGCCCACCTCGTGGCCCTGCTCCACGATCATCCGGCACTCTTCCGGGAAGGTCTCGATGGAGTGGCCCGGGATGAACCAACTGGTCTTGATACCCAAACGGTCGAAGAGCTTGAGCAGCCGAGGGGTGCCCACCTCGCCGGCGAACAGACCCCGGGAGATGTCATCGGGCGAGTCCTCGCCTCCGTAGGATCCCAACCAGCCGCCCACGGCGTCCAGGTCGACGCCGATGGCGCACAGAATTTGTTTGTCGGGCATGGTGTTCATCTCCTCGGTAGGGTCCGCTCACGGTAGGAAGGCGTGGCGCGTATAGTACCCGAAACCGGGATAGTTGATACAAGAAAAAGGGGGCGACCGTTGGTCGCCCCCGAAGCATTTCGTCGGCCAGGAAGCCGATTAGTCTCCAGCCGGGTCTCCGCTCCCCTGGGTAACGGGAACCGCCGGCTCGGTCACTTGTGGCGGCGGCGCTGGGCGGCGTGCTGCGGGCGCCGGCCGGCTGGACTCGGCTTCGGCGGCGAGCTTGGCCATGATAAGAGTGGTCAGTTCACCGCGCATGGGGTCGGCGTTGAGGTTGCATCCGGCGAAGACCTCGAAGCCCGGCGACAGCTCGTCGATCATGCGGCGGACCCTGGTGCTGCCGTGCCGCGAGGCGACCAGCATCCGGATGGACTGGGCGTCGCGCGGGATGGTGGCGTTCTCTTCTTCCTCCTCGTGCTCCTCCATGGCCCGGTCCAGCTCGTCCTCGTAGTCCATGCGGTCAACCACGCTGAGGGCGGCGGTAGCCTCGCGGCGAAAGGTGTCAACCTCGCGCAGGGCGCGGGCCAGTTGGTTCACCAGGTTGGCGGCGTTTGCGATCAGGTCGGGCAGCTCACGCTGGGCTTCCGCGGCGGCGGACAGGGCGTAGTGGGCGTTTTCGATGGCGTCCTTGCGATGACTCTCCCGCTCTTCCATGCGCTGCAGCAGGCTGACCTGCTCCCGCAGGGTGGGCGCCTCGGATGCCAGCGTCTCCAGACGTTCCATGTAGCTGGCGGCCTCTTCGGCCTTGCGCAGGCGCTGGGCCAATTCGTGTGCGCGTTCATCTGGCATGGTTGATTCCTACCTCTACCGATGGGCTCGGAATGTCGAGCCGGTGATATTGGAAACGGCCCGGGGCGGCAGCTAGTTGTGCGAAGCAACGGGCGAGAGGCTGCCGTTCCCGGTAACAAGTTCGTTATAGCAAAGGGCAAGCCGATAGTGAGACGGGAAATGTTGACGTGTTTGCGTGATTTTTGAAAATCAGGACGGTGTTTTGCAGGACGGTGTTTTGCAGGACGGTGTTTTGTTCGATGCGCGGCCAGCGACTGTCCCCCACGGCGGGTCGCCCTGATG
Organism: uncultured Dehalococcoidia bacterium; assembly: GCA_951813535.1. Classification (GTDB taxonomy): domain Bacteria; phylum Chloroflexota; class Dehalococcoidia; order Lucifugimonadales; family UBA3495; genus Bin87. The sequence continues at coordinate 93,974 of OX638345.1, forward strand.
ATTGATCATCAGCCCTGCTGCCGGCGGCTTGCGGAAAACGCTGAATCGGTTTCTCATTGGGGGTTGACAAGTATCTCCAAACCGTATAATCTGTATTCAAGGTGCCGGGGTTGCAGTTGGAAACCCCGCTCATCGCAACCCGACGGAAAAACCGTCGTCATCACAGGAGGTAGAAAGTGGTTTCTCTGATCACGAGGCACCACAAGTGGCATTTCCCGTGTCAGGTCCCTGTCGGTGGCGTAGCGGCGATCCGATAGTCGTAGTGGCCGACAGGGACGAGAGATAGGGTCGGGGGCATTGAGGCCCCTGGCGCGCGAAGGCCAGGATCGGCAACGGTCCTGGCCTCGGTTTTTACCGTGTCAGCCCGGGCGGACGCGCCAACCCCGCGACAACGGCGCGGATGGGCAAATGCATCCCGGCGGCCCGTGGACGGGGACCTGGGTGAAAACATGGCAGCGGTCGATCTCGCCCCATTGATCCAACCTGCGCAGCGAGCGTACGTCATGTATTCCAATGTGATTGTTCCTCTGGACGGATCCGAGTTTTCCGAGATGGCGTTGCCATACGCCCGGGTCATCGCGGAGCGGCTGGCAATTCCCATCGAGCTGGTCGAAGCGTTCGATGCCTTCCCGCAAGCGGCTCATCGTCAGCGACAGGCCCTGGCGACGGAGCGGATGCTGGCAGAGGCGGAACGACAATCTCGAAACTACCTGGCGCAGATCCAGGAGGGGCTGAGGTCCGGGGGCCTTGCCGCCGCCGCTACCACGCTGCCGGGCCAGCCGGCGCGAGCCCTGGTGGACTGGCTGGTGCGCGAACCGGAGGCGCTGGTAGCCATGTCTACCCACGGCCGGAGCGGCATCGCGCGTTGGGCGCTGGGCAGCGTCGCGGACAAGGTGCTGCACTCCATTCCCAACCCCGTGCTGCTGATACGCAGCGCCGCTGAAACTGCACCGACGGACCGGGTCGAAATGAAAACGGTATTGGTGCCCTTGGACGGGTCGGAGCTATCGGAACAATCATTGCCGCATGCCGCCGCCGTGGCCACCGCGCTGGGCGCGCGTATCACATTGTTGCGGGCGACCGGTACCGCGGACTTCTATCGGCGGTACCTGAACCAGGCTCCCGAAAGTGGGGACTTGCTGACGGCCGACGACCTGGTGCAGGCCGATTCCGACGAAGCCCGGGCGTCGCTGCGTGACGCATCGCGACGGTTGGCCCAAGAGTTCGGATTCGCCAACGAAGTCGCCGCGCGCCACATCCAGGGTCAAAATCCCGCCGAGGCAATCGTGGAAATGGCAGGAGCCGAGCCGACCCTGGTGGTGATGACCACCCACGGTCGCAGCGGGATCAACCGAATGGTGCTGGGCAGCGTGACGGACCGCGTATTGCGCCACTCCACCGCGCCGTTGCTGGTGGTGCGAAAGTGGGACGAGCCCGGTCCCATCGGGATGGAAGCAAGGGCGTCCGAAGAATTCTCGGCTGGCTTTGGGAACCCGGCAGTCCAGCCGGCGTGACCGGCATCGTCCATTGACCAACCGGGCATTCCCCGAGCTCGACGCGGCTGCCCTGCCTGCGTTGCGGTAGGCCTGGCGATACGTGGCTCTAGCGCAAGGTTAGACCCCAGCACCTGATGGTACCCTCGGTAGTTATGCCGCAGGAATGCAGGTCGGCGGTGGTGATCGAGGTGAATTGGACGTCAGTCGGCGGATCGGTTTCTCCGGAGTGGCCGTGCCCCCAGCACTCGACCGTACCATCGGGTCTCAGGCCGCAGCCGTGGGCTTCGCCCGCGGTGACCTGATCGAATTCGCCGGTAGGAGGTTCAACCCGCGTGTACCAGCGTGCCCCCCAACAGCGGATCGAGCCGTCGGTAACGATGCCGCACGAATAATGTGTCCCGGCAGCGAATGAGCGAAATTCCACGTCGGGGACCTGTTGCTGGTAACGCCGGAAGTGACGATGCCCCCAGCAAACGACTTCGCCGTCCGTGGTCAACCCGCAGGACAAGTCGTCCACGAGGCTGAGCTGCACGAAGGAGCCTTCCGGTGTGTCGGTCTGCCCGTCCTCGTTGTCTCCCCAGCATTCCACGGCGCCGCCGGGCCGGATGCCGCAACTGTGATGACCCCCGGATGCTATCTGTGTAAATTCTCCTGCAGGCGGAGTAGTCTCACCGAAGTCGCTTTGGCCCCAGCAGTGCACCGTGCCGTCCGTTCTCAGACCGCAGTTGTGGTGCCCGCCCGCGCTGATCATGCTGAAATTCCCGGGCGGGTCGGCGTTTTCTCCGAAATGGTCCGAACCCCAGCATTGCACGGTGTTGTCTGGCCTGATGGCGCAGCTGTGCTCCCAGCTGGTTCCGACGGCAGTGAACATACCGGGCGGGGCATTCTCGGGGCCGGGTCCGGTCCAGCCCCAGCAGGCCCGGCTCCCGTCCGGTCGAACGGCGCAGGTGCGGTCCCGGCCGGCGCTGAGGGAAATGAACGTTCCGCCCGGCCTCTCCGCAAACCCCGCGAAGTTGTCTCCCCAGCATTCGACGGTTCGGTCTAGCTCCAGGCCGCAGGTATGGATGTAACCGGCGCTGACTGAGCGGAATTGTCCGCCGGGTTTTGGCTGTTACGGCCCCAGCACTCCACACTACCGTTGCTTCTGACGCCACAGGTGTGCAGATACCCCACCCCGATTGAGCGAAACTCGCCGGCCGGTGGATAGATGGCGCCAAAGAAGGGAAAGCCCCAGCAGTCCACGCCGCTGTCGGACCGCCGAACGGCGCACACGTTCAGGTAGCCCATGTCTATCGACCGGTACTGAACCTCGGGCATTTGGACTTCCTTGATAGGACCCACCAGGCCCCAGCAGCGGACGCCGCCCGTGCTCAGAATGCCGCAGCTCCACGAGATATCGGCGGCGATGGCGGTGAACTGCCCTTTGGGGGCGTCGGTTTCGCCGTGATGGTTGTTGCCCCAGCACTCGACGGTACCCTCGGTGCGGAGGCCGCAGGTGTGCAGGGCGCCGGCCCGCACTTGGGTGAACCGGCCCTCCGGAGCCGAGCTCTGGCCGAACCGGTTGTCGCCGTAGCAAACCACGGACCCGTCGTCCAGCAGGCCGCAGCTGTGGAAGCCGTTGGCCGAGAGGGACAGCGATCCCGGCACGAGCATGGGTTCCTCACCGAAGTCGTCGTCCCTGACGATGGTCGGTCCGTCGAAAGTGCCGTCATCCCGGTAGATGTAGATGCACAGCACGTCGTCTTCGATCCAGTAATTGCGCAGGTGGTAGTATCCGTTGCTGGAGCTGGTCATAATGACGCCGTCCATCTCGCGGATCATCTCTCCGGAGGCGACGAACTCCGCCATCTCGTCGGCGTAATCGGTCGGCGTGAAGCTGCAGAGATGATCGTCAGCGAACGCAGGTTGGACAGTGAAATAACCGCCAACAGCGGCCAGCACAATAGCGGCCAACACGGCGATCCAGATGCCTGGCTTCCAGACATGAAAAACGCCCAGCCCGGACGGGCGCGGGAGCCGTCCGAAACGCCGGGCGCGATGAGTCATGTGACGTGTATCTGAAGGTTGTGTGCCGCCAGCAATGGTCATGTGTGAACTTGCACCGCCGTCATTTAATGGTTGCGGTCGTCCGTCGCATTGTTTGCCGGCATAAACATATATCACCTTTTCAGTTGCGGCGTTCGAGCGAAAGGGGCATGCCGCCCCTGGGGCGCAGCGAAATCAGCGGGTGCAGTTCCACCGTGTGGCCCGCGTCATGGCGCACGGTCCAGCGCTGGCCCATGGTTGCCAGCACCAGCATGGCTTCCATCCATGCGAAACCCTCGCCGATGCACAGGCGCGGCCCGCCGCCGAAGGGATAGTAGGCGAACCGGTGCAGGCCGGCGCGAAACTCCGGCGTCCAGCGGTCGGGCTGAAACTCCAGCGGGTCATCGAACCAGCGCGGGTCCCGGTGGATGACCAGTTGCGGAGCCGACAGGGCGGCGCCGGCCGGGATGTCCCAGCCGCCCAGGGTGATGGGCTGGAAGGTCATGCGGCCGGTGGACCAGATGGGCGGGTACAGCCGCATGGACTCGGTCAGGATCCGCTCCGTGAAGGGCAGGTTGCTGAGATCCTCAAGGGTCGGATCTCGCCGGCCCAGCACGTCGTCCAGCTCGGCGTGGAAGCGGGCCTGGATGTCCGAATGGGTGGCCAGCAGGTACCAGGTCCAGGTCAGGGCGACGGCGGTCGTCTCGTGGCCGGCGGCGAATAGCGTGATCACCTCGTCGCGCAACTGGATGTCCGTCATCACGGCGTCCTCGGGATTGGCGGCCTCCTCGTCCCGGACGTTGAGCAACAGGGACAGGAGATCGTCGCCCTCCAGGCCCGACCGGCGGCGCTGGTCGATCAGGCCATAGACGGTCTCATCCAGGAACGCCCGCCCACGCCGGAACCGCACCGTGAAGGGCAGGGGCAGGCGGTTCGCCAGCCGACGCAGGCGCGGAGGGAAATTGCCGCGCTTGGTCAGGTACTCGTTGCCGATCTCGAAGGCCGCGCCGATCCGGCGCACGGCGTCGGGCAGATCGAGGCCCATCAGCGTCCGGACCACGATGTGCAGGGTGAGCTCTCCCATCTCGCGGGCCATGTCGACGCGGGCGCCGTCCTGCCACCGGTTTTCGTGTCGCCGGGCAAAGTCGGTCATGACCTCGGCGTAGCCCGCGATGCGGCGGTGGTTGAACTGCGGCTGCATCAGGCGGCGTTGACGCAGATGCAGCGGGTCGTCCGAGGTGACCAGACCCAGGCCCAGCAGGTCCTGCCAGGCGGCGGTGGTCCAGCCCCGGCCCACGGACCGGTGGTTGGTGACGAAGAGTTCCTCGATCAGGTCAGGATGATTGACCAGGTACGCCAGGATGGGCCTGGTCGACATGGTCACCAGGTCGCCGTAGCCGGCCGACTCCCGCGCCAGCCCCAGGAAGTCGGTCATGTAGCGGAAGGACTGGCCGACGATGGGCCACTCGGGCGGGCCGGGCGGCAGAGCGGAACGATCCACCACCGGATCGGGCGGGTAGGCAACGGTGGGGGTGGTCATGGCCGCCTCCAACGCGAGGATGTATTCATTCTGCCAGCGGCACACCTGACGGGCAACCGGGCGGCCCTGCGGTCATGGGACGGCAGACTACCCCATCGGCGTGGGTGTCCACCTACGCCGATCAATTGACGCGGCAACGAAGACGTCGCCGTCCTCACCGCGCCGTCCGATCCCAACCCACCGGGCGGTCGGGATTCGGGATGCGTTTGTCTGTTGCGGGAGGTTCAGGCCGAGACGGCGCGCCGGCGCAGGAACGTCTCAAACAGCGCCGTGGCAATGGTGGCGACCGACACCAGTCCGATGGTGAACGGGGCCGTCATCATGGCCGTCAACACCCAGGCCTCAGGGTAGATGCCGGCGATCATCACGCTGAAGGCCCGCACCACGGCAACGAACACGGCAATCACGGCCAGCAACGCCACGCCGCCGATAGCCACCCGCAGCGTCCAACGATAGCGGTCCATCTTTCCTCCAAGCCCTCCGGGCAAGTGTCGAAAGTTCCCGACGGGTGCAAAGTATACCCGCAGTTAGACACAATATACGCTACTTCGGCGACGGCGGATTTGGGGGCGTTTGACGTGGAGTGGGGTGCGGTGCCCGCCACAGAATAAGCGTGGGTTGATGTACCGACTGGCGGAGAATAGCAGATTTCCGTTCAAACTCTGCCATCGCGCCTCACGTAACGCCCGTTGGGCGAACCTTGGGGGCGGCGGTTGCTCATGAGCAATCGGATACGTTGCTACTGCTGGCTTTGTGTGTGCGACGGAATATGATAAGGTGAATTTATCGAACATAAAGCCTTGGCTCGGGTAGCCGGGGCAACGTCGATAGGGCGCGGGCGAAAGCTCCCAATCGCAGGCGATATTAGCCGTTGCGGAGGCAATCGTCTAGCCCCGTGGGAATTCCCGCGGGGCCTATTGGTGGGTATTCGGGACGCGCCGTCAACGATACGTTTGGTGGCTCATCTGAATGTTAAAATTCGCAACGATTCCTTATGTTGTGTTGGGCACGGTCGCATCAATCATCACTATAGCGGTGTTTCTGGTTGGATTTACGGATTGGGTTGGTTTCGGAGATCAAGCGGACAGGCCTGAACAGGCGACCAGCCTGTCGCCTGCGGGACCAGCTTTGCCGACAACTACTCCGAGCCCAACAATTACCCCGTACCCGACCGCTACCCCGTACCCGACTCAAATGTTTTCCTTGGACCGGATGATGTTAGCGGCCGAAACGGGAACTACGTCCGAAGGACAAGACGGGGCTATGCGAGAAATAGCCGAGATCGCCATCAACCGTGGCAATTACCCTAAAGCAATCGAAGCAGGAACACGCAGTGCTAGGTATTCTCAAGAAGCCAAGACACTGACGTTTGTGGCTCGTCGCGCCGTGGAAAACGGTGAATATGCGTACGCACTAGAAGCCGCGATGTCGATCACTTTGGACTCCGATCTCGACAACGCTCGGTACGAAGTTTTCTGTGCGATTGGAGAAGCGTTTTCTTCGGTTCTTACTTGGAAAGACGTCCAGACGAGGTTAATTTCTGGCCGCTTCCCTACAGTTGAGAAGATGCTGGAGAGCGGAAGCTCATCAGGAACGTATAGTGGGCAGGCGCGGTCCCTAAGAAAGGTAGCCGAGATAGCAATTATTCTCGGCCAACATGCGCAAGCAATCGAGGCTGGAAAGTCGACGGTTCTTGACGACCCAGCGGGGGAGACACTCACTTATGTTGCGCGATGTTTTGTCGAGGGAGGACGACTCGAGCAAGCTTTGGACGCTGCCAACGCTATACCCACCTACTCCAGTCGCGACGTGATGAAGGTGGAAGTATTGGCCGCCATCAACGCATTTAGCCGTGAGCCGTATTCTGCTTTTTCAGATCCGATATCCCCGAGTTGCCGATGATCATCGGATTTCGTTGCCCCATCGGACACCTACTTTACCTAGCCAGGTACCCATTCGGCTGCACCACCACTTGCAGAGACTCCATGCCGCGATCCTGTCATTATTAGCAAAACCCACGACCCTCCTCCAATTACCCTTGGGCTGAACAAGCCACTGTTAACGAGTGGCTGGCTTTATGCCGCTAACGATCGTAGACCGGGCGCTCCGTAAAGAGTCCACAATCGAATCGAGCCTGTCATTTGTTGTGCTTCGGGTTGCTCGTGGATCCCAAATGGCAGATTTTGGTATGAAGTCTGCCATTACAAATGAGGAATAACACGATCTGCCAGGCTACTGCGCCACCCGGATAATGCGCTACATGTGGCGATACACCCGCCACGCGCCTTGCAGCAGCGGCGCCTATGCGGTGTCGGCGTTGGGGACCACGTGGCGGAAGATGTCGGTCTCGGTGTAATAGACTCGCGCGCACGGCCGCTGCTGGGCCAGGGCGGCGACCAGGCGGCGGGATTCGCTCACCAAAAAGACAGCCGCCTTTACTCGAAGGCCACTTCCCGCCCGGTGTCCGACGCTGCCTGGATGCCGTCGATGAGGTGGTGCAGCCGTACCGCTTCGTCGAAATCGGGCTGGCTGTCGGTTCCGTTGCGGATGGCCTCGCCGAACTGGTAGTACATCTGGCCGACGCAGTACGGCGCGCCGTGGGGCATGCCCTCCAGCACGAAGGTGTATTGCGGCGGCACCACGAGGTCTTCCAGCCGGTTGCTGCCCTGCGAGCCCCGAAGCGTCACGCCCTCGTGGTTGGGCGTATCGTCTGAGCTTGCCACCAGGGTGCCCTCCCGGCCGTGGATCTCCATCAGGTAGCCGCTGTCCACCCAGGGATTGCTGGCGACGTGGGCGGATGCCACCGCGCCGTTCACCAGGCGGCCGCTGACCAGCACGTTGTCGGGCGAGGTCACGTCCACCATCTGGTTGGTATCCGACTCGAACCACTGGTTGGCCTGCGTGCTCACCACCGTGGACACGTGGCTGAAATCGCCCACCACCATCCGCAGGACGTCGATGGTGTGGCCGAAGGTGATGGTCAGGGTGTGCGCGCCCAGCTCCCGGTCGCGCTGCCACGTCCGGTCGGACTGGCGCGTCAGGGAGCCGCCGGAGATGCGGCGGACGTGGCAGGACATCACCTCGCCCACGTAGCCTTCGGCAACCAGGTCCCGCAGGTACAGCAGCGCCGGGTTGGCCCGCGCCTGCAGTCCGACCATGTTGCGCACGCCCGCGGCCCGGGCGAGATCGGCCATCTCCTGGGCCTCCTCCGTGGTCCGGCCCAGCGGCCATTCGACATAAACGTGCTTGCCGGCGTTGATGGCCGCCACGGTGGGATCGTAGTGGTTGGGCACCCGCAGGCTCACGGCCACGGCGTCGATTTCGGGGTGGGCCAGCATGGTGTGGTAGTCGTCGAACGCCAGGCGGGCGCCGAACATCTGGCGCGACTCCTCGGCGCTCTCCATGCGGGTGGTGCAGACGGCGGTGAGCTCGAACTCGGGGCTGGCGACCACGGCGGGCAGGTGCGAGCGCACGGCCCACCCCCGGTGGATGTTGGCGCCGATGATGCCCAGGCGAATCTTGTCGGCCATGATGGTACTCCTGCAGCAGATTTTCGGGCATCGTAACATAGCCGCCTCACCGTCTCCGACGGCTCCGGCACGCATGACGACGCGCCATCTCATGCATACCCGGTTTGCAGCGGGGAAACGTCAGAATCAGGATTTTCAAGATTTGGGGATTATCGGGATTGGAAACATCGTTGATGGACATCTCCCAATCCTGCCAAATCATGAAATCCCGCAAATCCTGCTTCTGACGATTTACGAAACTGGGTACGCATGACGACGTGCCAAGCCTTGCCACGGACGCCGCCAAACCTATACCATCCCGCCACAATTAGAGCCGACCCGCCCTGGAACGACCGGGAGGTATGGGCCATGACCGTTACCAACGATGCCGAGCTGCGCGAGGTCTACCGGCCGCCGGCTCCCCGGGCGGCGCAGAAGGTGTTGAACCGCCTGGACGTCCACTGCCGGAACTTCATCGAACTGTCCCCCTTCTGCGTGCTCAGCTCCAGCAACGCCGACGGCCAGGCCGACGCCTCGCCCCGGGGCGACCCGCCCGGCTTCGTCAAGGTGCTGGACGAGAAGACGTTGCTGCTGCCGGACCGGCCGGGCAACAACCAGGTCGACTCGTTGCAGAACGTCGTGCAGAACCCGGGCGTCGGCCTGCTGTTCTTCGTCCCGGGCATGAACGAGACGCTGCGGGTCAAGGGCAAGGCCGAGATCACCACCGACCCCGCCCTGCTGGAGCCGTTGACCGTGGGGCGCAAGGCTCCGCTCTCCGGTCTGAAGGTCTCGGTGGAGGAGGCGTTCCTGCACTGCGGGCGCGCGCTGATCCGCGGCCGCATCTGGGACACCGACGCGCAGATCGACCGGTCGTCGTATCCCACCTACGGGCAGGTGCTCGCCGACCAGATCGCCGGCGCCGACGCCCGGGAGATCGACGCCGACGAGGACGAGGCCAACCGGGAACGGCTGTACTGACCCCGCCAGGAGGCAACACCACCATGGCCGACGTTGAAGCGAAGCTAGCCGAGTTGGGCTACGAACTGCCGCCCCCGCCCGATCCGGTGGGCAACTACCTGCCCCTCGCCCGCAGCGGCAACATCATGTGGCTGGCCGGCGTCGGCTCACGCATGGCCACCGGCGAGGGCATCGCCGGCAAGCTTGGGGACGACCTGACCGTGGACCAGGGCTACGAGGCGGCGCGTTGGGCCGCCCTCAACCTGCTGTCCCGGATGAAGGCGGAACTGGGCGACCTCGACCGGGTCACCCGCATCCTCAAGGTGGTGGGCATGGTCAACAGCGATCCATCATTCACCCAGCAGGCCCGCGTGGTGGACGGCGCGTCGGACCTGTTCGTCGCGCTGTACGGTGACCGGGGCCGCCACGCCCGCTCCGCCCCCGGCATGGGCGCCCTCCCCGGCAACACCGCCGTCATCTGCGACTGCGTGATCGAGGTGGACGGCGGTTAGGCCCGACCGGCTCTGCTCCTTCCGATCCCTTGTAGGCATTGTTGACAGTGCACGACTGGTAACATAGACCGAAGCTGCCAAGGAGCCAGACGTGACCACCACTTCTATTCGAGACCGCGTTGCCGAGCTGTTCACCGACGCCCGACAGGTCCAGTCCCAAGCCATCGAGCGCCTTGAAGCCGGCGATCTTCGGGACGCGGCCGAGAAAGCCTGGTGCGCCACCAAGCGCGCCACCGACGCCCTGATCCTCGCTCATACCGGCGAGGAACCACCCACGACTGCGGCCACCACCGATCTCCTGGACGATCTGTGCCGCGTCACGCCGCAGGCTGAAGCGCTCCAAGGCCGTTACTACAGCCGCATATACCACCTGCACGGCATGTGCTTCTATTCCGGCTATTGCAACAGCCAGACCGAACGCCGCATCCGGGAAACCGTCGCCTACATCGACGACGCCGAGAACCTGGCCGGAGGCTAGGCACTCGCCCTGTCTTTGTCTTGAACAGACTGTCGATATCCCAACAGAAAAAGGCTGGATTGCCACCGCAGCGCCCAGCCTTCCATGTAGATCGGGCGCGCCCGCGAGATCAGTCGTCGGCAGCCACCGCCGGTTCGCGTAGCTTCAGCGGGAAGGTGCCGCCGAACAGGCCCTTCTCCGGATGGCGCTCCCACTGCGAGGCGGGCATCTCGTAGTAGACCTCGATCTCGTTGTCGTCGGGATCCAGCAGGTACACGCCCAGGGACACGCCGTGGTCACTGATGCGATTGATGCGGACGCTGTTCTCCAGGAGCCGGTCATAGAGTTCCTGCAGGTCCTCGAAGGTCTCCATCTGCCACGCCATGTGCGCCTGCCCGACGATGCTGTGATCCGGGCCACCGGCGTCCATGCCGATGGCGCGTATCGCCAGCTCGTGGGACTTCTCAGTGTTGGCCGACATGAACACCGTTCCGCTGGGCGACCGCTCCATGATGGTCAGTCCCATCACGCGGGTGTAGAAGTCCAGCGAGCGTTCCATGTCCCGCACCCGCATTACCAGGTGCCCCAGATGCTTCGGTGTGTACGACATCTTCATTCCCTCCAATGCAAAGTGTGACGATTGGCCATTACTCTTGATCCAGGAACGCCTGCACCTTCTGGCGGAAGGGTTCCTTGTCGTAGTTGTTGAACAGCATCATGGCGTTGCGCACCGGGTTGCCGCCAAACATCCGCTCATAGAGCACCTGCCGGCCGCTGAATGAACTGCACGACGCGTCCCACGCCAGGTGGAAGAGCTTGGAGCGGTCCCACGCGCTGGTGGAGTCGGTGGCCAGGTAGTGGTTGACCTCCGGCGCGATGCCGGCGGTGAAGTCCGCCTCGGCCGGCAGGGCCATCAGGCTGCTGGTGCCCAGCAATTGGGCGATCTCGATCATGCGGGGATACAGCGTCCTGCCGAACAGGGCGCGGCCGGCCTGGATCGGCCCCATGGCCGGACACATCATGCCCCACTGGTTGGGCCGGGCGTCGGCCTCGGCGGCGCGCAGGCAAGCCCGCAGCATGTCCCGGTAGGTGATGATCTCGGCCACCTGCTCCTGCACGTAGGGGATGGAACCGGAACCCAGCGTTTCCACCATCAGATCGGCCAGGCCCAGCATGAACTCGGCCTTGACCACACAGCGGTTCAGCACCTGGTAGCCGGTGTGGGCGTTGGACATGGTGCCCGTGCCGTAGCCGTTGCACAGCTCCACGTCGCCCAGCAGGAAGACCCGTTCCCACGGCACCAGCACGTCGTCGAAGAATACTACGGTGTCCATCTCCTCGAAGCGCGACCCCAGCGGGTGGTCGAAATGGGACCGGCCCTGGTCCAGGCTCTGCCGGCACAGGAACTTCACCCCCGGAGTGTCGCACGGGATGGAGAAGGAGAAGGAGTGCTTCCAGTCGTCGTCGGCCAGACGGTGGCTGGCGACGGGATAGATGGCGATCTCGTCCGAGATTGGACCCAGAGTCGCCAGCACCCGGCTGCCCCGCACCACCAAGCCGGCGTCGGTCTGCTTGATGGCGGTCAGCGCCACCTCCTGGGTCAGGTTGTCCGCGGCGGCCGGCGTGCGGCTGCGCTGCAGGTTGACCAGGGCGTGGGTCAGGGTCACGTCGTTCTCGCGCAGGAACTCGTGGTAATTCAGGACGTTCTTCTTGAACTCCGGCCGGTCCTGAGCGAAGTAGTCCGCCGAGCCAGCCCACGCAGTGAAGATCGAGTTCATGAAGTCCGGCGAGCGGCCCATCATGCCGCAACTGGCCCAGGCCCAGTGAGACATCATCTCCCGCTTGCGTATCAGATCCTCCTCGGTGCGGGGGATCTGGAAGGACAGCCCCACCGGGTCCCCGGTGCTGGGCGAGGCAAAGGTCATCTCCTCCCGCAGCGTGGGGTCGTGCTGCATGTCGTACAGCGCGGCCACCCCCTTGACCCCGTTGCGCAGGCCCGGGTGGGTGGTGACGTCCTTGACCTTCTCGCCGTCGATCCACACCTCCCGCGGGCGGTCTTTGAGGCCGGCGATGTATTCCTGTCCGGTGCGCGCTGGCATGATCCTTCACCTCCTTCTCAAAAAACCTGAGCGACGACGTTGCGAAGCTGTCAGAAGCAGGATTTTCAAGATTTAGGGACTGCCGGGATTGGAACCGTTCCGTGATCGATCTCTCCTAATCCCGCCAAATCCCGTAAATCCTGCTTCTGATGATTTCTCCTGGTTACTTGAACTCCGGCATGACCTCCTGGGTCAGCAACGCCAGGCTGCGGTGCACCGCTTCCTTGGGCAGGAAACCGCCGGGGTTCAGCTCGGCGGTGATGCCGGAGATACCCAGCATGTCCTTGAACTCGTGCAGTCGGTCAACAACCTGCTCCGGGCTGCCGAATACGACCCGCGTCTCCAGCAGGTCTTCGTAGGTCGAGTTGGCCAGCTTCTCGTAGCGGGCCTGGCGCTTCTCCGAGGCCTCCACGCCGGCCCGGCCCAGGGAGTACTCGAACAGCTCACGCTGGCGCCGGAAGAAGGCTTCGATGCTGTCCCGGGGTTCCTCAATCGCCTCGGCCTCGCTGGGCGCGATGTACACCGGAACGCGCACGTTGATGTCCCCGCCGTCGCCCGGGTGACCGGCGGCACGCCACTCGTCCTTGTATTCCTGCAGGTTGGTCTTCAGCTCCTCAACGTCCATGGTGCGCAGACCCAGGAAGATGGGTTGGCCCAGCCGGCCGATGCGCCCGAAACTGTCCTCGCTGCTGGCCGCGATGCGGACCTTGGGGTGCGGCTTCTGGTACGGGACCGGCGACAGGGTGGCGTTGGTGATGGTGTTGTACTTGCCCTCGTAGGAGAAGGTCTCCCCGGACCACGCCTGCAAGATGATGTCCAGGGCTTCCTGGAACCGCTCCTTGCTCTCGCCGTAGTCGATGCCCATGATGTCGTAGGCGCGCACGTTGCCGCTGCGTCCCACGCCCAGCTCGAAGCGGCCCTCGCTGAGCTGGTCCACAGTGGCCGTTTCCTCGGCGATGCGCAGGGGGTGAATCAGCGGCAACACCTGTACCGCCATCCCCGTCCGCAGCCGCTTGGTTCGGGTCGCGATGGAGGTGGCGACGATTATGGGCGCGGACAGCACGGACCGGTTGGGGTTGAAGTGCATCTCGCCCAGCCAGACGGTATCCAGCCCCAACTCTTCGGCCAGGTCGATTTCCTCGAAGGCTTCCTGGAATGCGTCTGCGTGGGTGGGATGGCCGCCGATGTTGAAGTTGGCGTTGATTCCGAAGTCCATGTGTCTACCTCATACGTGTTTGGAGGCGTATGGGCCGGAAAAATTCGCCCGACACCAGCGCCATGTCTGATAGCGGCAAAGTACAGCACGGGCCAACCGGCGGTCAAGGCGGAGCGGCGGCGGCGAGCACGGTCAGCGCGTCCTGTCGAGTAGCGCAGCGGCGCCGAGACGCGGAGACGAGAGCGTTAGAAGAACACGCTCAGGTTCTTGGCGAGAATGACGTTGCTGTCCAGCACGATCGTGCGGCGCGCGATTTGCCAACTCCCATCCACGGGACGCAGGATGTCCTCGCGGTAGCCGGAGAACAGGTTTTCCTCGGTCTCGTGATGGGACCGGTACAGGAGAAACGCCGTCTTCGCCCTGACCTCGCCGTCGGCCTGCGGCTCAACCACCAGGTTGCCCACGATGTGGCGGGTGCGCGACGGCGGGTCCTCGCCCCAGGCCATGCCCGTCTCCAGCCGTTCCACCCGCATGGTGAGGTAGGTCTTGTCGTCCTCGAAGATGGCCAGGTCGCCCACGGGCGTTAGTTCCCGGTCAGTCTCGTGGCGGTGCACGTTGAGCCGCCGGGGCATGAAGTAAAACACGTCCTCAGTGAACAGGTCCAGCCACTCCCGGAACCGTCGCTCGTCCAGCAGCCACGCCTCCCGGATGTAGAACTCCATCAACTCGTGCCAGAGTTCCATCCGGCTTGCGGCAGTCATCCGCGTTTCGGTAGCCATAACTCTCCAGGAGCGCCACTCGCATACGCTTTCGCGCAAATTGTCAGAATCAGCAACTGTCTGGAAGGTCAAGGGGTTAGGCGGTGGCGGCAATAGGGTTTTGCCAGGGGGTGTGGGATTTGATGATGGCGTTGCAGAGGGTGAGCAACTTGCGCATACACGCGGTGAGGGCGACCTTCTGGGCCTTGCCGGCGGCCAGCAGACGCTCATAACAGGCTCGGATGGCTGGGTTGCATCGGGTGGCCGCCAGGGTTGCCATGTACAAGGCGGCCCGCAACTGGCGCCGGCCGCCCCACACCGAGCGTTTGCCACGCCATTGCCCGCTGTCCCGGTTGTAGGGGGCAACGCCAGCCAGGGCGGCGATTGCCTTGGGGCTGGCGTGTCCCAGTTCGGGCAGCTGGGCGATCAGTGTGGAGACCAGTACTGGTCCCACGCCGGGGATGGAGCGCAGCAGTTTGGCTCGGGTTTGCCAGACGGCATGGTCCTGCAGCAGTGCGGCGATGTCCTGATCCAGTTGGGCCACCTGCCTTCCCATCAGCGCCAGGTGGTCGTCAATCTGGGCGACCACCAGTTCCGACGACACCTGCCGCCGCCGGTTGCGTTCCTGGGTCTGCATGGCGACCAACTGACGGCGCCGGGACACCCGGGACTGCAACTCCCGCTGGGCCGCGTCGGGCAGGGGACGTACCGGCGGACGGAGCGCGGCCCCGAACTGGGCCAGCGTCTGAGCGTCCAGCCGGTCGGTCTTGGCCAGACGTCCCGTAGCCCGGGCGAACTCCCGCACCTGACGGGGATTGACCACCACTGCGGGCAGTCCGGCGGCGGCCAACTCCGCCACCAGCCGGGTTTCCAATCCCCCGGTGGCCTCTACGATGACCCGATGGGGCCGCAGCGGGACCAACTCCGCCACCAGCTCGCTCAGGCTGGCGTCGGTGTACTCCACACGCCAGGCCCGGTCTGCCGGAAACGCCCAACAATCCAGGCAAGCTTTGGACACGTCAATGCCGATGATTGTCATTGTCCCAGTGATCATTGTCCCAGTGATCATTGTCCCAGTGGTCATTGTCCCAGTGGTCATTGTCCCAGTGGTCATTGTCCCAGTGGTCATGATGTTTTACACTCCCCGTACCTTTGGTTTGGCGTAGCCGGCCATTCCCGGACTACCCTGCCTTGCAATACGGGGTCTGGTCAGTCAGCCCCTCACAACTGTTCGGGTTAGCCAAGGGTGAACGACGCGGCGACCTTGCTGATTCACGGCTTCGCACAGCGAGCCCCAGGATTAACGGTCTGCCGCGTCGTTGGCTTCTTCAAGATACAAGGATTTACCGGATTAGAAGATTCACAGGATTAGGGATGTTCCACGAGCAAACGGTTCCAATCCTGTCAATCCTGAAATCCAGAAAATCCTGATTCTGACAATCCACCAAACCGCAAACGCACCAACCTCTACCCTCGCAACGTCGCCGTGCCCTCATAGTCCATCGCCTTCGGCTCCAGGGGGATGTCCTCCCAGTTGTCGGCGTTCATGAACTGCTCCCAGCGGCGGTAGAAGAGACGCTGGTTGCTTTCCGAGGTATAACGGCCTGCCACCACGCCCGGGTAATCGGGATGGCGGCGATCGTGGCCCACCCCCATGGAGAGGTCCTGCGTGTACTTGCGCCCCATGCGGGTCAGGCCCGATTCGGTGACTCCGCGCCAGTTGTCCATGTCGTCCTGCTCGAAAATGCCGTTGACGCCGTTGTAGTTGGCGCTGCCCCGGCGCAGGGCGGTTTTCAGCTCGTCGGGCATATCCTTCTCCAGCACGACGAAGTGCCAGAACTCGGTTTCCAGCGGCCCTCGCGGGTGGGCCAGCCGCAGCCCCAGCACGCCGTTGGGGAACAGGCTGTGATTGCCCAGATGCAGCCGGGTGCGCAGGCTGCCCAGCCGTCGCTCCGCCTCGGGCAGGGTGGCGCGGTAGTATTCCTCGAAGGCTTCCCGGTTCTCGGCGGTAACGCCGTGGGTCTGGCGGACCTGGTCGCCGCGCTCCAGGAACCGCATGGTGAGGGAGTGGCCGTTGACGAACAGGTGCTTGTTCTCCGACTGGAACTGCTGCTCGTGGGTCAGGCGGGGGATGCCGCGATGCCGTCCCTGCACGATGATGGTGGACAGGTGCGTCGTGGGCACGTGGTAGTTGTCGGAGCAGTTATCAACCGCTGTCTTCCAGTTCAGCGGCTCGATCCACTTGATGGGGCCGATGGCCTCGGTGCCGTTGTCCAGCCGGTTGAAGCTGACGTCCAGCAGCCACCGCGCATCGCCCAGGTAGTCGTCCAGGCCGGGCGCGCCGTGGTCCCAGGTGGCGAACACGATGCCGGCGTAGGTGTCGACCCGCGCCTCTATGAGCCCCAGGCAGTCGCGGTCCAGCGCGCCGTAATATGCTTCCTCGTCGCCGGGCACGTACTCCAGTACGCCCTCGTTGGAGAAGGTCCAGCCGTGGTAGGCGCAGGCGAAGTTGCGGGAGTTGCCTACGTCGGTGCGGACGATGCGGTTGCCCCGGTGGCGGCACATGTTCAGGTAGGCGCGCAGGTTGCCACGACCGTCGCGGCACAGGATCACCGGCTCCTCGCCCATGTAGGTGTGGAAGAAATCGTTGGTGTTGGGCACCAGCGACTCGTGGCCGATCATCAGCCACGCCCGCCCGAACACCTTCTCCTGTTCCTCGGCGTAGATGTCCGGGTCGACGAATATGCGCCGGTCCAGCTTTCCGGTTTCGAGGTCGATTATCTGGTGCTTGCGGCCCACGGCAACCATCGCACACCCCCGGTGATGTCAAATCAGGGCTTCCGCACCAGTATCAATCATCCGGTGCGCCGTGTCCATCCATGCGGTAGAGTACGCGTGGACCGCACCAACATTTCAGGAGCGCAACAACATGACCGCCGCCGCGTTCACCGAAGCATCCACCAGCCGCACCATCATGGTGAGCGACATGCCCGTGCACTACCACGACGTCGGCGACGGCGAGCCGGTGGTGATGCTGCACTCCTACGGCATCGGCACCACCGGCTGGATCACCTTTCACAAGGTGCTGCCCGCCTTCGCCCAGCGCTACCGCTGCATCGTCATGGACCTGCCCAACTTCGGTCGCACCGGGCCGGTGGTCTACAACGAACCGCTGCACAATCTCCAGGCCCGCACCGCCCTGGGCCTGATGGACGCGCTGGGCATCGACAAGGCGCACCTGCTGGGTAACTCGCAGGGCGGGCAATCCGCAATGGTGCTGGCGATGAAGGAGCCGCAGCGGGTCAACAAGCTGGTGTTCGGCGCCTGCCACATCCGCACCGGCGGCGACCTGTACCTTATGGGCAACCGCCCCTCCGAGGGCAGCCTGATCACCCGGGAGACGCGCGACAACCCCACCCGCGACAACGTCCGCCGCTACCTGCAAACGCACATCGACGACAACGCGCTGGTGACCGACGAGCTGGTGGACTACATCCACGGCCACTACACCGGCAACCCCGACCACATTGAGGCCGACGCGAAGTCAGTCAGCGTGCCCTACGACCACGGCGTCGACCTGCCCAACATCACCGCGCCCAGCCTGATCATCTGGGGTCGCTACGACCGCATGTGCGTCTTCGAGATCGGCATCGCCGCCCTGAACAACCTCGCCGACTCCCGCTTGGTGGTGCTCAACAACTGCGGCCACTGGGTACCCTTCGAGAAGCCCGAGGAGTACACGTCGCACGTGCTCAACTTCCTCCAGGGCTGGTGATCCAACGCCTGGAATTCGGGCAAGCATGACGGCCACGACGGCGCCCAGGGCGAGGCGAAACGCCAGTCAGGGTAAGGCAAAAGGAGTTCAATCGCAATTAACAAAAAACTGGTACTTGGCGTCGGGATCCCGGTGCTGCTGCTCGCCCTGGCGGTCGTTGTCTTTTGGGCCTACAGTGCGATGTTTGCTGGCGGAGGGTCGGCGGGGTCGTGGAACGACTATCGGACTGCCGACAGGCTCTTGGCCGATTCTGGCCTGATAGTGTCGGCGACGTATCTCGGTGAGGAAGCCCATGTGATACCGACCTACACGACGGACGATGGTGAGGTGCTCTCAACGGTGACGGAAGCATTCCAGCGTTTCCGGGTGGTGGAGGCATTGAAGGGAGCAGCTGCGGCTGGAGATGTGATGTACGTCGTCAACTCGGTGGGGTACACGAGTGTGACGGCAGATTTGAAGTCGCTATCCCATGAGTACGATGGAATCGACCTGGCAGTTGACCAGAACTACGTCATGTTCTTGGAAAGCAGGGCGAGACCGGCCGGGTATCCACCTCAGTACGGGGATACTCTCTGGACGCGTCCCGGGGAACCCGCGATTGCGCAAGTGGACGATGCTGGGCGCCTCACGTTCCTTGCCACCACCAGGTACAAGGATACGATCAAAGGTGAAGGGTTGGAACGCGCCGCCGGATCGGACGCGCCTTTTGAGATGACGAAGGGTGACATCACGGGGACTCCGTCCCCGAAATAGTTTGCTCCTGACTCCGCCATGCTATGGCGTAAATCACTTGGAAACTCGGCCAAGTATAATGACCGCGCCATCGCCCGGAGCGGGGCAAAACGTAGAGTAGCGATGAGGTGCATGCAATGTCATTGGTGAACAACTTCGGCGTCCTGCTGCCCACGCGGGGCGTGCTGGTATACGCCGGCAGCAACGGCCCCCGGGTGGAACTCACCTGGCAGATGGCCGAAACCGCCGAGCGCGCCGGTTACGACTCCGTCTGGGTCGGCGACAGCATCACCTCCAAGCCCCGCATGGAGCCACTGACGGCCATGGCCGCCATCGCCGCCCGGACCAACCGGGTGAAGGTCGGCACCGCCGTCCTGCTCAACGCCCTGCGCCATCCCGTGCATCTGGCCCACTCCGCGGCCACCATCGACAACATCTCGGCGGGTCGAACGATCCTGGGCCTGGGCGCCGGCCGTGGCAATAACCAGATGTTCATCGACGAGCACAGCGCGGTGGGCGTGCCAATAGAGGAACGCGCTCCCCGCATGGAGGAGAGCATCCGCGTCATGCGCGCGCTGTGGACCGGTGAGCCGGTCACCTCCGACGGCGAATTCTTCCCCCTCGAGAACGTCACGCTGGAACCCGGACCCGTCCAGTCTTCGATCCCCCTCTGGATTTCCAGCAACTGGGTGCGCCGCGGCCTGGCCCGGGTTGCCGAGCTGGGCGACGCCTGGATCACCAACGTCCCGTCCGTGGAGATGTTCGACCGCTGCTGGCGGCGGATCGAGCAGAACGCCGGGGAACTGGGCCGCGATGCGTCGACCATCGGCCGCTGCCTGTACATCTCAGTGAACCTGAAGGACGACACCGAGGCGGCCCTGGCCGAGGGCGACCGGTTCATGCAGGCCTACTACAGCGTGCCCTACGACGTCATCAGCAAGCAGTTGCTGTGCGTCTTCGGCCCACCGCAGAAGAGCATCGACGCCATCAGGGCGTACCAGGACAGCGGCGCCGACTACTTCATCGTCAGGTTCGCCTCGCCGGACCAGATGGGCCAGATGGCGCGGTTCACCGAGGAAGTCCTGCCCCACGTCTCTTGACGAGCCGGGAAGCCACGCATATTCCCTTCTGCTCCCAACGCGTACCAGTCGCGTTCAAACCGTCATTGCGAGCGCAGCGTGGCAATCTCGTCGGCGGGGCAACCCTCGCCCAGAGGCCATTTCATACTGTTCGCTCCAATCTGCGAGGCACTGGATCAGCGTGAATACGCCTTGGTGAACCGACGCGGCAGGCGCAATGACTATCTGGGGCTAATCCGGAGGAGATTTGGGAACTCAGCCACAGACCGGACTATCGAGGACCGTCAAGGGAACGCCGGCAAGAATCGTGGTTGCGTCGTTATTGACCTTATTGGCATTGCCGGTGATATATCTGGGGATATGGGGAATCTCCGCTCTGTTCTGGTCAGGCGATGCTGTCGCGCCAAGTTTAGTTATGTTCGTTCTTGCCCCAGTCTTTGTGGTGTTGGGCGCATTTGGAACACTCCTATCGTTCCGATCTGCGCTGATTACCGCCGCAGCGTTGTCCGTGTTTTATCTGGGCTGGGCTTTCACCCTTTACCCGTTCCCC
The DNA here is from genome assembly GCA_951813535.1 of uncultured Dehalococcoidia bacterium. Lineage (GTDB taxonomy): Bacteria > Chloroflexota > Dehalococcoidia > Lucifugimonadales > UBA3495 > Bin87. The sequence goes on from OX638345.1 coordinate 114,619, forward strand.
GGCCTTTTGCCAAGTTCATTCTTCTATTGGGCCAGGGTGACTATGTTGGTCGTTCTCTGCCTGAATTTGGGTTGCATGGCCTGGACCTTTCGCAGGCGCGCGGTCACGCATCGCTAGTCGACCAGCCGGTAGATGCCGGATTTCTGCGAGAGCAGGTAGAGCTGGCCGTCGTTGTCCTCGGCGAACGACATGATGCGCAGGCGCGTGTCGGCAAGCCTCCGGTGCTCCATAACCTGTTCGTCCGCGTAACGCAGCACGAAGACCTCACCGGTGCAGAAGTCGCCGTACACGTAGACGCCCTGCAGCCACGGGATCGCGGAGCCGCGGTAGACGTAGCCGCCGATCACCGAGCAGGGTTGGCCGTCCAGCGAGTACTCCCACACCGGCGGAACCGTGCCCGTTCGGTCGCAGTCCCTGGCGCTGAAGCAATGGTTGCCCTCCAGCCGGTTCCAGCCGTAGTTAGCGCCCCGCTGGATGAGATCGATCTCCTCCCAGCGGTTCTGACCCACGTCGCCGGCCCACAGCTCGCCGGTTTCGCGGTCGAAACTGAACCGCCACGGGTTGCGCAGGCCGTAGGCCCAGATCTCGCCGCGCCCGCCTCCTGACGCGAAGGGGTTGTCCGGCGGGATGGCATAGAGGCGCTCCGGCGCGGACTGGGACACGTCGATGCGCAGGATTGAGCCGAGCAGAGTCGACGTATCCTGCCCGCTGCCCAGCGGATCGCCCGCAGACCCGCCGTCGCCCAGACCGATGTACAGGTGGCCGTCGGGCCCGAATGCGATTTGACCGCCGTTGTGGTTGGCGTAGGGCTGCCCCACCTCCAGGATCACCAGTTCACTGTCCGGATTAGCACGCGATTGATCGGCAGCCAGCGTGAAGCGGGAGACCACCGAGCGGCGGGGGTCGGCCGCCGAGTAGTAGACGTACAGGCGCTGCTCGTTTGCCGGGTCCAGCGCCACCCCCAGCAACCCCTCCTCGGAGCGGCGGCTGCTGACCCGGTCGGTGATGTCCAGCAACTCCGTCGCGGCAGGCACTTCCGAACCCGCCGGGTCGAACGCCCAGATCCTGCCATCCTGTTCGGTCACCAACAGCCGGCCGTCCTGCGCCTGCACCAGGTTGGTGGGCTCCCGGAACTCGCGGTCGGTCCACAGCGGCTCCAGCCGCAACGTCTCCAGGGGCGGCGCGTCAGTGGGCGCAGGTGGAGTAGGAAGAGGCGAGGTCGGCGGCGGGAGCGTCGGAGATACGCGGGCCGCGCCGGGCGACGGTGACAACGCAATCGTGGGCGTCGGTTCCGGCAGCAATGCCGTAGCCTCCGGTGGCGGAGGAGACGGCGCGGCCATCGGAGTAGGCGTTGGCTTTGTCGGCATACCCTGGCAGCCGACGGCCAGCGCCAAAAGCAGGACCGTGAGAACTGTCGCTATAGCTGCCACATTTTCAAGATACTACGTTTCTCGCGCTTGCCCACTTTGGGTAGTTTGTCAGAATCCGGATTATCAGGATTCACGGATTGGCTGGATTGAGACCATTTGGGGCAGTGAGCTCCTAATCCTGGTAATCCATAAATCCCGCAAATCCTGCTTCTGACGATTTACGCAACTGGGTACGCTTCCCCAAAAGCATATAATCCATTCTGGCATATCAGGCAGACCGGACACATTTTCAACTTCGGAGAAACGATATGAGCGCGATCGAAACCTGGGGCGAGATGGTGCGGGTGGAGCACGCCCAGTCCGACCGCATGCGCGGCGTGCGCCCCACCGATACCTGGAGCCAATCCGCCTCCCAGTTCAAGGCCGACCCCCACCGCACCGGCGACCGGACGGTCGAGGCGTTGCGCTCGCGCGTGCTGCCCGGTGAAACCCTGCTGGACATCGGCGCTGGCGGCGGACGGCTGGCACTGCCCCTGGCGCTCACTTGCAACGCCGTCACCGCCGTCGAGCCGTCGCCCAGCATGTGCGCCGTGCTCCGGGAGACTGCCGAGGAGTACAGCATCGAGAACGTCTCCATCGTCGAGTCCGGCTGGCTGGACGCGAATGTCGAACCCGCCGACGTGGCCCTGTGCAGCCACGTGGTCTACGTCGTCGAGGACATCGGAGCCTTCGTGCGCAAGATGGACAGCCACGCCCGCCGCCTGGTCATGGCCGTGGTTTTCGAAGCGTCGCCGCTATCGCAGGTCTACGGGCTGTGGGCACAGGTCCACGGCGAGAGGCGGCACGCGCTGCCGTCGCTGCCCCAGTTCCTCCCGGTGCTGGATGAGTTGGGCATTCAACCCGAGGTGACCGAATTGGACCAACAGCCGCCGCGGACATTCAGCAGCGTCGAGGAAGCCCGGGAAGCCGTCGCCCGCTGGCTCTTCATCACCCCCGGCGCCGACGCGATGACCCGCCTGGATCACGTCCTGCAAGACGCGTTGCGCGAAGAGGACGGCGCCTGGCAAATCAATGGATCACAGCCGCTGCGCCCCTGCCTCGTGACTTGGGAAACCGCCCTCGGCTAGCCCGGCCTCCCAATTTTCGGCAGCGTTCTGTTTGAGGCGGTCGCGTACGCTGGGTAACGTTTTGGCGCCGCAATGCGCCAGCCGGGCGGGCTCAGAATAATCGACGCCAACGCCGGCCCCGGGCCAAGCCGAAACGGTTGCGGTCGATCACTGTGGACGAGCTCAAGCATCGAGGAATACCCCGCCGACGGACCAAGGTGGATGACCCTCGGCAAACTCAGTTGAGGTTGAAACGGCCGGCGGGCGCGTACTCCGGCAGTGCCTGGTCCGGCATCGGCCATCCCGGTTGAATGGAGTCCTGGTAGGCGTCGAAGGCCCGACGCTGGTCCGGCAGGGGAGGCAGGATGGGTCCGTACAGGAGATTTGCAGCGGCAGTCATCGTGTCGGAGTCGGCGTTGGAGCGGTTGACGACGATGCCCTTTTCCAGCGACGCCACCGGGATGCCGTCCCGAAACACAACCCGGTTCCCAGGTTGCGACGGCACCCGTTCGCCGGGCGTGACGATTCCCACCAGGTTCAGCGGATCACATGCCGAAACCACTTCCATGGTACCGGTGGCAGGAGCGCGGTGCGCTTCCCGCAGAGCGGTGACGGCGTCGGGCAGGGCGAACTGCTCGCCGACAAAACCGAACACGAACCGCCCGCCCCGGATCTCGCCTTTAGCCTCCAGTCGGCGGTAAACTCGCACCAAATCCCGCCAGCGGGGAGCCATCTTTTCCCTGGCCATCAGCTCGGGGAACACCACGCCGTAGCGGTGGAGCAGTTGCATCGCTTTGGCTTCCAGGGGGTCTTCCGACGAGTCGAAGGATTCCAGGAGAGACCACCGTCCGGCGCCGACCTGCCGTTGCGACCGGGGACGGCGAGACGCCGGGGGTTGGCTGTTGCTGACGCGTGAGCTGACGGAACCTGGTGCGGCGTTGCCGTTGCGGCGGGAGCGGTTCCGGTCGGGGCGGCCCCGCTGTTTGTTTCCCTGGATGCGAGCGCGGAGGGGAATGGCGCTGTCGCAAGTCACCAATCCGTTGGCTGCCAGCAGCCACAGCGCCTCCTCCACGTCCGACGGTAGGCGTCGCGTGCGGGAGATCAGGTCGGCCTGGAAGCAAGCGCCCCGGGTGGACAGCATCTCCAGTATCTCCGCCCCGGCTCCCTTCAAATTGTCGACGCCCTCGGGCGCGGGGTCCAACAGCCACTCCAGCGACTCGCGCAGAGATATGGTTATGCTGGAGGCGCGGGTCAGGGGAGCGGCGCGCGGAACGGCTCCCACAGTTGATGCGGAGTTGCTGCCGCGGGACAAACGTCCCCAAACGACGTCCCCGCCGGTGGACAGGCGATCCAGCAGCTCCGGACCGTAGTCGGAGACGCGGCGGGCCAGCAGTTCCGATTCCCACGCCGCGGCGGCGGTTTCGAACCCCTGGAGCTTGTCGATGACGTCCAGCAGTCCACCTTCGCCGGCGGTCTGCCAACCGGTCGCCGCGTGCTGCCATTGAAACAGGAAGCGCATGAAGGACGATTGCGGAACCGGTTCGACCTCTCGCCGCAAACGTCCCACGGTGGCGCGGTGGATCCGAGCGAGGATGCGCCGGTCACAGAACTCTTCCTCGTCGACGCCGGAACGAAAACTGCCCCGCAGCGCCAGTCCCTCGTTTTCCAGTCCGGCCACGGCGGTTTGGACGTCGGACCGGGACAGGTGGAGCAGCCCGGCCATCTCGCTGGTCGTGAATGGGCCGGAGGACTCAGCCCAGCCGCGCACGGCGTGAAGCACGCCTGTTTCGCGGTCGATTTCATCCCCGCCACGTCCGCCACCTGCGCCGGCGGGAGGCATCAGGCCGACTTTCCCTTCCAGCGTGGCATCCGGGTAGACGGAAACGGCGAGACCGGCGTGTTCGGCGGCCAGCCAGAGGGTTGCGCCGTCCGGCTGCACTACGCGCAGCGCTCGCCCCGCCTGGGCCAAGTCCTGCAGCCATGCGAGGAGCATCTCCCGGGAAGCGACCTCGGTGCGCGACGCCAGCTCGTCCAGCGGAGCCACCCGCAGGGTCAGCAGGGCATCGTGAAGTTCGTCGGCGTCGCGGATGGCCGGCCAGGCGTAGGCCGTCTCTTCCCTGATGGCCTCCGGGTCCAGGGCGGACAGGTCGCGGGCGTCCTCGGGGAGGGCGCGGCGCAGGGACACGGCCCGGGCTCGCCGCTCCTCCAACGGCGCATCGTCCAGGAAGGCATAGGGCATGGCGTTGAGAATCTGGTGGGCGAACACCGAAGGCTGCACCGTGTCTTTGGCGAATACTTCGATCTCCCCGGCGCGGATGGATGCCAGGACGCTCTTCAGACCCTCCAGGCTCATGGCCTCGTTGAGGCAATCGCGGGTGGTCTCGAACACCAGGGGGTGGTCCGGCGGCTCGATGTCCCCGGGCCCGGCATTGTCCTGGCACTGGACCTGAGCCGGAAACACGGCGGCCAGCAGGTCGTCGGAGCGCATCCTCTGCAGCGGGGCCGGCACCTTCTTGCCGCCGGAATGCCGCAGCAGGGCCAGGAACCGGGAGGCGTTCCAGCGCCAGCGGGTGCCGTACAAGGGGGCCTGGAACACCGCTTGGGTCAGCACCTCCTCCACCGTGTTGGGCGATAGGTAGTTAAACACGTCGCCCAGGGGGAAGGCCATGCTGGGTCCCAGGGAAAAGTTCAATCCGTCGTCGGTGGCCGTGGCCTGGAGCTCGAAGTCGAAGGTGCGGCAGATGCGTTTTCGCAGGGCCATGCCCCAGGCCCGGTTGATCGCGGCGCCGAAGGGGGCGTGAATCACCAACTGCATCCCGCCGCTCTCGTCGAAAAACCGCTCGGCCACCACCCGGCTGGCGGTGGGCACGACGCCGAGAACCCGCTTGCCTTCGATGAGATAGGCCACGAGTTGGCGCGCGACCTCCGGCGATACACCGGCTTCGGACACCAGCCATGCCTCGGCGTGTTGCGGGTTGTCGAGCAGCCGATCGATCCCTTCCCGCAGCTGCGTGATCTCGTCGGAGAGTTCCCAGGTGCGGCCGGGGGCTTCGCCCAGCCAGAAGGGGATGGTCGGCAGATTGCCCTGGGCGTCTTCGACCCGAACCCGTCCGCTTTCCACACGGCGGACCTTCCAGGGGGTGTTGCCCAGCAGGAAAATGTCGCCGGCCATGCTCTCGATGGCGAAGTCCTCGTTGACGGTGCCTACGAACGTGCCGTCAGGGTCGGCCACCACGTCGTAATCAGCGTTGTCGGGTATGGCCCCGCCGCTGGTCAGGGCGGCGATGCGGGCTCCCCGGCGTCCCTTCAACTGGTGGTTGATACCGTCCCGGTGCAGGTGGGCGCCGTTCCGTCCCAGGCGTGGCGCGAACCCCTGGGAAAGGGACTCCACCACCTCGTCGAATTTGTCCCGAGGCAGGTCCCGGTAAGGGTAGGCTCGCCGGCACAGCTCGAACAGCGCATCCTCGTCCCAGTCTTCGGAGGCGCAGGCGGCCACCATTTGCTGGGCCATCACGTCCAGCGGCCAGGATGGAATGACGAAGGTGTCCAGGTTGCCCCGCAGCAGCGCCCGGGACAGCGCGGCGCACTCCAGCATTTCGTCCCTGGTGAGGGGGAACAGCTTGCCTTTCGGCACGCCGCCGACGGTGTGTCCCGACCGCCCCACCCGCTGCACCAACAATCCGATGGAGCGTGGCGAGCCAATCTGGCAGACCAGGTCGATCTCGCCGATGTCGATGCCCAGTTCCAGCGAGGCGGTGGCGACGCAGACCTTGACCTGCCCGTTTTTCAGCTTCTGCTCGGCATCCCACCGGGTGGCCCGGGACAGGCTGCCGTGGTGGGCGACCACCGCTTCTTCGCCCAGGCGCGAAGTAAGCTGGTGGGATACCCGCTCCACCAGCCGGCGGGTGTTGACGAAGACCAGGGTGATGTCGTGCGTCTCGGTGAGCCCGGCGATGGCATCCAGGGTCTCGCCCCAGATTTCGTGGGTGGCGATGGGACCAAGTTCCTGCTCCGGTAGCGCCACGGACAGGTCAACCTTCCGGCGGCTGCCCGTGTCCACGACCACGCAATCCGGATTGCCCTCGGCGTCGATGTGCCGGTTGCCCACTAGAAAACGGGCCATTTCCGACAGGGGCCGCTGGGTGGCGGACAGACCGATGCGGGTGATGGGCTCCTCGGAGAGCTGGCACAGGCGCTCCACCGACAGGGCCAGGTGGGCGCCGCGTTTGTCGTCGGCCACGGCGTGGATCTCGTCCAGGATCAGCGTATGGACGTGCTTCAGCCCTCGCCGGCCGCTCTCCGAGGTCAGCAGGATGTACAGCGACTCGGGGGTGGTGATCAGGATGTGCGGCGGCCGCTTGGCCAGCTTCTGCCGTTCCGACGCCGGGGTGTCCCCAGTGCGCACCGCCGTGGTTATCCGGGGTATCGGAGCGCCGGTCTCCTCGGCCAAGGCCGCTATCTCTGCCAGCGGGGTCGCGAGGTTTTTCTGGATGTCGTTGGACAGGGCTTTCAGGGGCGAGACGTAGACCACCTGCGTGGCGTCGGGCAACTCCGCCTCCATGCCCTGCCGCACCAGTTGATCGATGCAGGTCAGGAAGGCGGTGAGGGTCTTGCCCGACCCGGTGGGAGCGGCGATGAGCGTGTGCCGTCCCTGGGCGATGGCCGGCCAGCCGGCGGCCTGGGCCTCCGTGGGAGCGTCAAACCGGCTGCTGAACCAGCGTTGAATGACGGGATGAAACGAGGAGAGCGGCATGGCCGGATTTTAACACAGCGGCGCCGGAGCGCATCCCTACGATTGTCAGCGCTCGAATATCAGTAGCGGCGGGGAAACGGACGGTCGCATCCGGTGGGTACTGGGCAGCAAACCCGGCAATCGACGCCGTCTTTTCGCCGATACTGGATCGGTCGCAATCGCAGTTCGGGCGGAAATGCGTGCCACGCGATGTTTCGGACGCGCCCCTACTCGGTGGTTTCGCCGGTGGCCGCAATCGCCGCGCTGGGCCCGGCGTACCGGGTCATGAAGCCCCTGATGGCGTTGAAGTACTGCTGGGAGCCCACGTACATCAGGTCGTTGTGGCCCGCGCCCGGTATGATCTCCAGGTGCTTGTGGGCGGTCTCCAGCTTGTTGAACATGTCCACCGCTTCGGCCAGCGGCGCCGATTCGTCCCACTGCCCGTGGATCACCAGCGCGGGTATGTCGATGGAATAGAACTTGGCCTGGTAGTCGTCCTCCAGCGCCTGCGCCACCTCCGGCTCCAGTCCTTCAGCGATTCGTCCCAGGTTGGGCCGCCCGCTCTCGATGATGACGCCGTTGATCCGGTCGGCGGCGGTGATGGCGAGTTCCCCGGCGGAGTGACGACCCATGGAGCGCCCCATGACGTAGAGCGGGCCCGTGAACCGCAGCGCCCGCATCGTCTCCTGCAGCCAGTCCAGCACCTCGCGCGCGTCCGACAGTATGGTGTTGAAACTGGGCGACCCGCTGGACGCGCCGAAGCCCCGGTAGTCGGCGACGAAAAAGTTGGCGCCGATTCCGTTGTAGTGAGGCGCGATTTCGTCGTAACGGGCCACGTTCTCGCCGCCCCCGTAGAAAAACAGCACGGTGGGGTTTTCCCGCCCCACCGCAAAAAAACGGCACGACAGCGTGGTCCCGTCGGCGACGGTAACCCCGTAATCGATCGCTCCCGGGGGTGTTTCGTTCCAGCCCCGCAGCGGGTGAAAAGAACGGGCCGACGTCTCGGGGTTGTCCAGCACGGAGTAATCAACGGCAGTCATGGCGGTCCTCCAGCAGTCGTGGGCCGCATTGTACTATGTCCGACCGCTCCATTTGGCGCTCCCCGTTCTACTTGCTCCTCGTTCCACAATCGCCGTCGCGCGGGACACGGCCACAACATCAACGCCGTCGCCGTTGGCTCAACTCCAGACCTCGGCCGCTATGGAGATGGCGTTCAACGCCGCCGGGTAGCCGGCGTAGCCTCCGGTCTGGATCAGCACCTCCACCATTTCCTCGTTGGAGAAACCCACTCGAGGGCCGGCCCGCAGGAAGTTCCGCAACTGGCCATCGGCTCTCAGCGCCGTCAGCGCGGCCGTGGTGCACACCACCCTGGATTTCAGGTCCAGGCCCGGGCGGAAGAAGATCTCCCCAAACCCGTACTGGTAGGTGAGCACTCGCAGGTCCGGCGCGAGGTCCATCAGCGCGCTGGCGTAACCCTGCTGTCCCTCCGCGCCGAAGAGCTGTTCCCGGAGCTCTCTTCCTCGCGTCTCCATCTCCTCGAGGCTGAGCTCCGGCACCTCCGTCTGCGGCGCCTCGATGCCTCGCTCGCGAAAGGCCTCATGCACCAGCTCCAGGGAGTTTACCGCCGAGGGGAACCCGGCGTAGAGGGAGCAATGGATGGGCACTTCCTGGATTTCCTCCGCGCCCAAACCCATGTTCAGCGCGCTGTGCACGTAGGTCTGAAACTGCGATAGGCGCTGGAGCGAGGACAGGACCGACAGGGTCGCAAGCATCCGATAGCGGATGTCCAGGCCGGGACGGGCCCACACCGCGCCGAAGATAGACTCCCCGGTATAGTTTCGCAGGCCGGGGATGCCGGTCGTCGCCCGGGGCCTCTCCCGCACCGGATACGTGCCGTGTTGCAGGCGCTCCCGTATCTCATTGCCCTTGCGCCTGAGTTCCTCACGATCGTTCATTGCTTAACTCCAGCATGTGTTTTGAAACCATCTCGAAACCGGCGACCTGCCCAACCCGTCATTCCGGCTGGTGCAGGAATCGTCGATTCACCCGGTCTGCGATCGGAGACTTGGAGAGCATGGCGAATGTTGAGATAGTTCGCCAACCCCCTCGGCCAATCCGCCCTTCTCCAATTCAAGGGCGCCATGCCGAGGCCGTCACGCCCGACCAGACAGCATCCGAGCCGTTTTATGGCAAGCAGGTACGGTAGTTACGCCGCTCCCAGGTCCGAAGCCGCCTGACCGATTACGCTGTCCATCGTGGACACGATCTGTTCAATCTCGCCGGGTGTGACGCAAAGGGGCGGCATGATGTTCATGAGGTCTCCACCGCGCAGGAAGAGGCCATTGTCGGCAAAGCCCTGGGTCAACCTTGGGCCCAGGCCGGCGTCGGCGGGGAAGTGTTCCCGGGTCTCCCGATCCTTCACCAGTTCCATGCCGCACATGAGGCCGAGGCCGCGCACGTTGCCGACTATAGAGTGCTTTTCCTTGATCTCTTCGAGGCCGTCCAGAAGATATTTCCCCATCCGGGCCGAATTTTCCACCATGCCTTCCCGTTCCATGATCTCCAGGTTCTTCAGGGATGCAGCCGCGGCTACCGGATGGCCGCCGAAGGTGATCACGTGCCGGAATGCCGCCTTGGGGCCACCCACGAAAGCGTCGGCGATGGGCTTGCGAAGAATGGTGCCGCCCATGGGGATATAGCCGCTGGTGATGCCCTTCGCCACGGTCATCATGTCCGGGACGATGCCCCAGTGGTCGCAGCCGAACCATTTGCCGGTGCGCCCAAAGCCGGTAATCACCTCATCGGCAATCAGCAGGCAGCCGTACTTGTCGCAGACTTCCCGCAGCAGAGGCCAATAGTTGTCCGGCGGCACCACTGCGCCCATGGGGCTGGAGATGGGTTCAGCGACGACGGCGGCCACGGTCTCCGGTCCCTGGAACTGGATGATGCTCTCGATGGCGTCCACGCACCGTTGGCCGCATTCTTCCGGAGTTTCGCTCTTGAACTCGCAGCGATAGAAGTTGGGCTGGGGAGCGTGGAATGTATTCGGCATCAGGGGCTCGTAGTCTTCCCTGGGGTAGAGAAAGTTGCCCCCCAGGGCCATCGCGCCCATGGTGGCGCCGTGGTAGGAGTCCCTGCGGCTGATGAACTTGGTGCGCTGCGGTTCGCCGATGCGCTTGAAATAGGCGCGGGACAGCTTCAGCGCCGTTTCCACCGACTCCGACCCCCCGCTGGTGAAAAAGCAGCGGGAAAGATCTCCCGGCATCATGTCAGCGATCTTCTCCGACAGCATAACCGTGGGTTCGGTGGTGGTGCCCAACGGCATATAGGTGATCTTGAGCATCTGCTCGTAGGCTGCGTCCGCAATTTCCTTCTGGCCATAGCCGACGTTCTTCAACCAGAGGCCCGACATGGCGTCGATGTAGGTATTGCCCAGCGCGTCCGTAACCTGGCAACCCTTGCCTTCCACGAAAATCTGGGGCTCACCCTTCTCGGCCATGTCGCTGGGTTCCCGCAGATACACCCAGAGATTTTCGAGGGCGGTCCTTTGCAGATCGTTGACCGCAGTTTCAGAATGGGTAGCCATGCTTTCCTCCGAATGCTGTTTTGGGCGCAAAATTCAGGACGTCTTTTGGCACGTCAGTCTAACATCGGGCCCGGGCTGCCACAAACGAAGGCTGGCCGCCCGGTCAAGAGGTCCCGCGTGATCTGCTCGATCAGCAGGGTGTTCAAAACCCGCAGCCGTGCCAGTTCTGTTGAAGTGAATACCGCGCTTTCCACGGCCTGACGTGTTCCACGCATCGGCGGCACCGGGCGGGGCTCAGAGGTTTCCCTCGGCTGCTCCGTTGAGCAGTTGATTGCCCAGGGTAAATCCCACCACCGCCCGCTTGAGCCGGACGTTCCCGGTTTCTGACTGCTTCAGGCGCGGCGCCTGGTCCACCCGAAGACCACCGTACTCGGCCCGCCGGTGGTAGGGGTTCTGCTCCGAGACGCCGGTGCGTCGGTTGGGCTCAGCCGGTTGATGATTTCGTCGGCTGCTTGCTTCCGCTACGGCATGTCTTGTCCCCCGAGAGCCGATCCAGGATCCCAACACTGATCCTGGATCGGCTCTCGGGGGACAGATCATCTCTGAACCTTCACGCCGTTCTCGGAATAATCACGAAGGGTGCTTGCCCAGCATCAGCCAGCCGCCGCTGCTGGGGGTGGTGAACGCGCACAGGGCGGTCTCGGCCCGCACGTTGACCTGACGGTCGCCCGCAGTGCCCCGCAGTTGCTCGATGCTGTCGGTGTACATGGCGGTGCGGGTGCGCCCGTTGCCCAGGTTGCCGCCGCTGGAACTGAAGGGGTGGGGGCCCTTGACGCTGATGTCGCCGGCGTAGAAGGAAAGGGCTTCGCCCCGCTTGACCCCGTGCCACTGGAAGCCCTCCAGGAAGAACTGGGTCATTATGGAATAGCCGTCGTAGGGGTTGAAGATGTCCACGTCGGCGGGGCCAAGGCCGGCGCCTTCGTACATGCGGGCGGCCTGCCGGTCGGTCCACATCTCCACTTCGTCCAGGTCCGGCTGGGTGGTACGGAACCGGAAGTTGTGCTGGGAATGGTTGAGCACGTACACGGGCTGGGATTTCATGTCCTGGGCCCGCTCAGCGGTGGTGAACAGGTAGGCCGCCGAGGCGTTGACGGGACGGTCGCAGTCCCAGATGCGCAGGGGATTCAGGATTGGGCGGGAGCCGATGTAGTCTTCCACCGATATGGGCTGGACGTTGTGGGTTGCGTTGTACCCCCAGGGGGTGAGCATCCCGTTCTTGTGCTGGTTGCGGACAAAGTGGACAAGGTCCTCATGTTCGCCGCCGTACTTCGTCAGGTACTGGCGATGGGGGAAGATGTTGATGAAGTCGTTGCCACCGTGATTGCCCCACGGCACGGTCCACTGGCGTGCGCCCCGAGCGTAGTCGTCGGCATTCTCGCCGCCCCGCCGGTACCGGCCTTCCATGTTGCCGGTGGGATAGATGACCAGGCAGGTGGAGCAGACGCCGTCGCCCACCGCCTGCGAGGCCATGCCCACCATCTCGCCGATGGTCGGCACCCCGGTGGGGGCGAATTTGACGTTCTTGAAGCCCATGGTGTCGATGAGCCACTGGGCGTTGATCAAGGTCAGGCCGTACTCCGAGTCGTAGGGCGGGTCGAAGTAGGGCCGGGGCGCCCACTGGGAGGCGGTCCCGCCGCTGGCGCCGGCGATGTGGCTGTCACAGCAGACGATGCCGTCCACCTGGTCAATGGTGACGCCGGCCTGCTCCATGGCCTTCTCGCAGGCCATGATGGTGTAGGCGCCCAGGGAGGTATCCAGGTTCTTCTCATCCCACCGCCGGTCCACCGGCGAATGGCCGTAGCCAGCGACGGCCACCTTGCCCCGGTGTTCCCACACGCCCAGGCCGTCCCGGTCCCTGCGCCATTGGAAGTCATTGCTGCTGGTCATAGTCCGTCCTTTTGTCGCTTGTCAACGAACAGGGAAATTTCGACGGTGGTTATTCCACCACCCGCCACTCGTGGATCAACTGGCCGGGGGCCACTTCCTCAAAGGTAACCTCCACCGCCGCACCCACCGGCACCTCGTAGGCCGGGACGCCCGGCAGGTTGGAATAGAAGTTCACCGTGGGATCCTGGTCCAGCGTCACCAGGGCCAGATTGTAGGGTTGGTCGAGCATCCGGCGGTTGAGGCGGCCGTCCTCGATGACGATGTAGGCGGCGATGTGGCCATTGCCTTCCACGTCTGTCCATTCTAGCCCGTCGGCGGACCCGCACGCCTGGCAGGACGCCTGGGGCGGATACTGGAGCTTGTCGCAGGCGGTGCAATTCTGGAGGATCAGACGCTGTTCGTTCACCGCGTCCCAGAAGGGCTGGCTGAGTTCATCGGGTACCGGGATTATCTTGGGCATTGCTTGTCTCCAACAATTCCTTTTCGGGCAACGTCATTATAGAACAGGATTTGCGGGCGGCTGCGGATCGCCCCGGTTACCAGCAGGATAGCCGCTAATACTCCTGACCTGCCCCAGAGGTTTTACCACTTTCCACGTCCCTCCGGCCAGTTCCGGAGCAGTATCCTCGGGCCGGATGGTCTCCGGCGCGGGTGGCCGATAGCCCAGGGAACTGTGCGGCCTGACGCGCTTGAGAATGTGATTGTCCAGGGTGAGTTTGGCCACCGCACGCCTGAGCCGGCTGTTCTCGGTCTCCAACTGCTTGAGGCGCCGGGCCTGGTCCAGCCGAAGATCGCCGCACTCGGCCCGGCAGCGGTGGAAGGCCTGCTCCGAGACCCAAATGGGCCGCTTGGCCTCAGCCGCGTTAAACCGATACGGATGGTATGGATTCTCCCTCGGCCCAAGGCTGCAAAACTGCCGACAACGGCAGGCAGCACCATTCCAGGGGTGTCGAGCCATTGCCCCGGGTGTTCGGCTACGGCTCTCCGAAACACGCCACCGCATTGTCCCACATGATTCGCTGCAAGAGATCCTGGTCCAACGCTTCCCAGCCCATCACCAGATCCACCGAGCCGGGGAACCGGGTCTCCGGGTGGGGATAATCGGAGCTGTACATGAGAAGTTGTTTGCCCATCAGGTCGGACACCATCTTCACCATCTCCGGCCCCTCGTGGAGCACGATGGAGGCGAAAAATCGGCCGCTGGACATATACTCGGCCATGGTGTGTTTCAACTCCGCCACGTAGCCCATGTATTCCACCTGATCCTGCATCCGGGCGGCCCAGAAAGGCAACCAGCCGAAGCCCGACTCCAGGATGGAGAAGCGTATGCTGGGATATTGGTCCATCAGGCCCGCTCCCAGGAACGACGCCACCGCGCGCATTGCCCCCCAGGGATGGGATGCCGTGCGGCCCATGAATGGGTTTTGCCACAGGTCGCGGTAGCCAGGGTAGCCTCCGGAGAAGGAATGGTGCACGACGCACAGACCTTCGTCTTCCACCGCGCGCCAGACGGGATGCAGCGAAGGGTGGTCCAGGGGAAAGTCCAAGGGAAGGTTGAGCCAGATGCCCGCCGTCCAGGCGCTTTCGCCCCAGGTCCTGATCTCCTGCGCGGATTCTTCGATGAAACGGGCATCCAGGGTCAGCAGGGCCTTGAGGCGGTGGGGAGCCGTGCCGCAGAAGTCGTTAAGGAACCGGTGGTTGGCCCGGATAAACTCCAGGTCCACAGATGGGTCCTGATGCCCCCGGGGCACGCCCGGAACCATGAGCTGCACATCCACTCCCTCTTCGTCCATATCCCGCAGGCGGCTTTCGGCAACCCATTCGCCGTCGGCGGCGGGCAGTTTGGCGCCCATAAACTTCTGGGGACGCCGTTCCGCGTCGCGGTCCGGCTCCGCCTGTCCCAGAGTCCGCGGCGCGTCCGAACCCCAGCCGCCGCCCGAGCTGCCCAGGCTGAACCGGTGGGCATAGGGAGATTCCAGGGTGGCGCCCGCAGAGGTCCGGCGGATGGGCGTCTTGTACTGATCCAGGTCGGGAAGCTTTTCCCTGACCGATGCAGCCAGGTAGAGGTCCAGTCCCTCCGCCGTGGCAGTCACGTGAGTATCGGAATCGTAAACTTTGATGCCGTTTCTCATTTGTTGCTTCCTCCCGAGTACCTGTTGTCCGAGCAGTGGCAGCCGGCGAATTGGACTTGCGACCAGTTGAGGTGGCCGGCCAAATTCCCAATCCCCTCACCACTGCTGGCTGATCACGAACGTGTGCTCACCGACGGTAGTTGTGATCTCCAGTTCATCGCCGACGATGCGCCAGTCCTGGGAGGGCTGGCCGTCCATCACGACCCGGCATCTCTGGGCATCCACGTTGTTGACCCTGAACGAGGTCGGTTGTCCGACGGCGCCGGGCCGGCCGGCGTCCGTGGACACCAGCAGGGAGCGGCGGTCGACGTCGTAGTACGCCTGCGAGAGGCAGACGGTGGGGAAATCCACGGCGTACACCGTGGGCTCGATGAATTTGCGCAGGTTGGGCGCGTCGTAGATGCGCGCCATCGCACCCGGAGAGCAGGCTTCGGCGGTCGCAATGTGCCCGTTGTACTGGCCCCTGGGATGGGGCTCGTCCAGCCCGAATCCCCAGGTGAATTCACCAGAGGCGGCGTCCCAGGTCGGCTCATAGTTTTCTTCGGCGTGGGCCATCAGCTTGGCGTAGATGGCGTCCTCTCCAAACTCCTTCGCCAGCGCCAACCCACGCACCGTGGTCGTCGGTGTGGGCTCTCCAGTTGCATAGTCTATCGATCCCTCTCGGACCGGCTGCAGAGTTCTCCATCCCAGGGCGTCGGCAGCGCCGTTGAAAAGCATCCGGGACTCCTCGTTCTTCTGGCCAAGCAGTTCTCTGGCCAAGCCCAGATGCCCGGCGGCCCGCGTTGGAACATGGAGGTCAATCAGAGGGTCGTAGAATCGCGTGGACGTGTCCCGGGACGTGCCCGTGATGCGCCCCAGCCCGTAAAGTTCCTTGGCCGTCTCCCACCAGTTGTTGAAGACCCGATGGTGGTCGCTGCCGTAGAGGATGTCGTGTAGCCTCAGACCGAGGCCCGCTCCGGCCAATCAATTTGGCCAGACCTTGGTGTTCTCTCAATGGCACCCCTCAGCCCTGGCGGACCATTGTCTCGCCAGGTGTTCGGCGGTTTCGGAATGGGTCCAGGTGAAGGTGTTTTCGCCGTCGCGTACGATTTCGAAAGGTTGGTTCCACTTGTGGTCGCCGGTCACATACACGTAGTAACCGAGCAGTTGCAAGAACCATCCCTTGAAGAAGAGATTGCCGTCGGCGCCGATGGGGTCCATCTGCAGGCCCCAGGGTTCAACGCCGTTGGCCGTCCAGCCGATGACGTCGTAGCTGCCCCTGAGGTGCCTGGGGATCAGGTTCCGGTACCATCCCTCGGGGTAATTTTCCCGCCGGGGGTCGGGGCCAATCTGGTCAAGCCAGTCCTTGGCGGCCCAGTATCCGGTGTGCCTGAAGGCGAGTTCGTCCAGCACCCTGCCGTAGACCTCGCGCCAGGCGGGAGTGGTGTCTGCCATCAGCACCATGGCGTACATTGAGGCCCACAGGTCGAACCGGTGCCACGAAGCCGGGGGCTCGCCGGAAACATTATCCCAATGCGGATGGGGTTCGCCGTCCTTGTCCCAGTTGTCCTCGGTGGTGGCCTTGCGATACATGTACCTCAGCCAACCCCGGCTGCGGTCCGAGGTCGCCGGATACCCCAATACGGTTACAGCCATTGCTCGGCTCCTTTTGTCGTACCGATGCCCGCTCGTCCAAAATAGTCCATCGGCGATGACGATCCACCTGACTCCATCGCGTGCCGACGAGTTTATTTTTGGCAGCGAACGAGTGTCAATATCCGTCGCTATGTCCAGATGTTGCTGGCATTTTAGTCGCAATCGGCTGATACGTGGTCCGGCTTCGATGCCGCGCCGTTGATTCGCGTCTCGCGTTGTGCTATACGCCGAGTTCAAGACCCGTGTCGGATCGCGAACTGTTGGATTCGTTCTCAAGGGGGACGGTGCAACATCGAGAGGAGGGGGAAATTGCAGACCACCGATTTGTCAAATCTACTGGAGAGACAACTGGGCGTTACGGATCCGCCGGTAGCGATAGCATTTGTTGACGAGCCGCCGCCCGGGGTTCCCCGCACGTTGAGCGTCGTGCCCTCGGCTTGCGCCTTCTGGCGGCAGGCGGAGCAGGGCACGTTCTACGCTGCGGCGGAGGACCATTTCAACTGCCCGCTCGGCGCCATGGTGATGGGGTTCCCGCTTGGGGAGCAGCAGGTGGCGCAATTGCAGGAAGAAGTGGGGATGATGTGCGGAATATCCTACGTCAGGGAGGAGGAAGTGCCGAACGTTCCCAAGGTGAGCCGAGCCTCCGCCGGCATCGTTTACGGACCGCTGGCGGGATTTCCCGTGGAGCCCGACGCGGTCATGATCTGGTGCACGCCCCACCAGGCGATGAAGATGAGCGAGTGCTGCGGAATGATCAACTGGGCGGCGAGCCCTGCCGGAATGTTCGGCCGGCCCGGATGCGCCGCGCTTCCGATTGCGCTGGCCCTGGAATCGCCATCCCAATCTTTCGGGTGCGTGGGCATGCGGATCAACACCGGAGTTGATGAAAGCAAGCTGCTCATGGTGATCCCCCGGAACATCCTGACAACCCTCACTTCCAGCCTGCCGCAGATGTCGCAAGTCCACCAGCAGATGGAATCCCACTACCAAAGCCGGCTAGCCAATCTTCCGCAAAGCCCCTAGAAATCAATCCCGGTAGCAACCGCAGTAGCCGACCGGGATACCGGTGACGATCCCCATGACGGTGACGATCCCCGACGAGTAACCCATCAAGGTCAAGGAATCTGCGTTACGACTTCGTGGTCGTACATGCCGTACGAGGGACGATCGTGGTGCGCGGGCTCGGCTCCCAGCACGTGGTCGGCAATGAAGAATCAGGAACATCCCATGTTCCGCGTCGCCTCGGCGGAGTCACGGACGGCATGGCGGTCCGGCTCGATCTCGGTCTGGGGAAATACCACGCCAATTTCCGTCCGCGCACTCTTTCCGTGTATCTGACAGCGGTTGCGCCACCCACCGGGCCTACAGGAGCCGGCCCTTCAGCGACTCAAACTCCTCGCGGGTGATGTAGCCCTGTTCCAGCAGGCGGGCCAGGCGCTCCAGCTCGCCCACCACGCCGCCGGCGCTGTGCGTACTCGGGTCCTGGGCAACGGAGCGATCCACCTGCTTCACGTCGGTCACGCCGCAGAGGCCCATGGTCACGCTGAGTTCGGCGCGCAGAATCTCCAGGCAGTGGCGGACCCCCTCTTCGCCGTTGACCGACAGCCCCCAGAAGATGGGCCGGCCCACGAAGACCGCCCGGGCGCCGAGGGCCAGCGCCTTCAGCACGTCCGCGCCCTTGCGGACGCCGCCGTCGAAGTAGACCTCCAGCCGGTCGCCCACGGCGTCTGCGATCTTGGGCAGCATCTCGATGGTGCCCTCGGTGCCCTGCAAGGCGTGGCCGCCGTGGTTCGAGACCACCAGCGCCTCGCAGCCGTACTCGGCGCAAAGGCGGGCGTCCTCGGCAGTTTGCACTCCCTTGATGACCAGCGGCATCGAGGTGATGGAGCGCAGCCACTCCAGGTCGGACCAGTTGAGGCCCGACTCGAAGCTCTCGGCGAAATTCTCCCGCGTGGGCAGGTTGGGCAGCTCGATTCCCTGGAAGTTCTTCAACGTGCGTTCCTGGTCCAGGATGTAGGCGTAGCGGTGCTCCCGCTCCCGGGAGTTGGCGCCCAGGTTGTCCACCGTGAGCATCATGGCCTTGTAGCCCGCGTTTTCCGCCCGGCGCACCAGGATCTCGGTCAGCTCCCGGTTCTCGAAGAAGTAGAGCTGAAACCAGAGTGAATTGGTGGCAACCTCGGCCACTTCCTCAATGCTGTAGCTGGAGGCGGTGCTGAGTCCCAGGATGGTCCCCGCGCCGCCGGCGGCCCGGGTGGAAGCCAGCTCACCCATGGGGTGGGCGCGCTGGTGGGTGCCGGTGGGGGCCAGCATCACCGGCATGCTGATCTCTTCGCCCAGGACCGTGGTGGTCATGTCCCGCTCGGTGACGTCCACCAGGATCCGGGGACGCAGTTTGACTTCGCTCATGGCCTGGACGTTGCTGGTGTTGGTTATCCAGTCGGGCGCGCCCAGGTCGCCGAACAGCCGGTCGAACAGGGCCTGGGGCATGGTCTGCCTGGCCCGGGCTTCGTAGTCTCCAATGGTCAGCAGGGTCGGCTGGGTAGTCATGCTTCCTCCATAGTGGATCGGCTGTGGCGGGCCGGCGTCAGCAGTCGGGTCCCAAGCCGTTGGTATGGTCCGGCCCGGCGGTGCGCTGCCGGAGCGGGTAGTAGCCCCTCTGGGGAACTACAGGGCGTGCAGCGCCGGTATGACCTCTCTTCCCACCAGGTCGATATGCTCCAGCACTTCGGCCTGGGACATCTCGGGGTAGAACAACCGGATGGCCACGTCGGTAAACCCCATTTCGTGATAGGCGGCGATCTGCTCGACGCATTCCTCGGGGCTGCCCACCAGGAAGGTGTCGTCCATCAGCGTTTCGAGGTCGCCGGTTACCTTCCGGGTCAGCTCGTCGTCGGTGCCGTGGAGACCGTGATAGGCGTAGACCTCGTACTTCTTGGCGAAGTTGGCCCTGGCCCGCTCCAGCGCCTCCTCGTGGGTCGGGGCGCAGAAGAACTCGCGCACGATGACCATGTCCTCGGGAACCTCGTGGCCGTTTTCGTCGAGAGTCTGATGGTACAGCGATATCTGGTGCCGGATGGTGGCGTTGGACTGGGCGGGTCCGACGTAGAGAATGTCGCCGCCCCGGCCGACCCGGCGCACCGCCGGATCGCTCATCGCGGCCTGCCAGATCTTGGGATGGGGCTGCTGGTA
Source organism: uncultured Dehalococcoidia bacterium (assembly GCA_951813535.1). Taxonomy (GTDB): domain Bacteria; phylum Chloroflexota; class Dehalococcoidia; order Lucifugimonadales; family UBA3495; genus Bin87. The sequence goes on from OX638345.1 coordinate 134,256, forward strand.
AGGCCGGGCGGTGGGCCGCGCCCCGGTTACGTTGTAGTAACGGCCGTGGTGCGTCACCTCGTCGTCGGTCCACAGCCGGCGCATCAGGCCGAGCGCTTCGGTACAGCGGGCGCCGCGCTGGGACATCTTCGTTCCGAAGGCTTCACACTCCTCAGGGCGGTAGCCCAGCCCGATGCCGAGGATGAAGCGCCCTTCCGCGATGTGGTCGAGGGTTGCCGCCTGCTCGGCGACCTCGACCGGATTCAGCAGCGGCAGCAACAGGACCGAGGTGGCCAGTTTCATGTCTCCCGGCTCTGCGGCGAGCCGCGCCAGCACCGGCCAGGGCTGAAAGTGCTGGAAGGGGTCGATCAGGTAGTGGTGGGCCCAGCAGTAGATGTCGAACCCGGCGTCGCGGGAGGCTCGGAACTGCCCCAGGTGGTTTTGCCACTGTTGCTGATGGTCAATGCTGTCCCGCTGCACCACCTGACCGACCTGATAACCAACGCGCATATCGTCACCCTGTCACACCGTCGTTCCTGCGAAAGCAGGAACCCAGGCAATCGTTGCCTTATGAAAGTTGGCTTGTTTGTACCTACTCTGGATTCCCGCTTTCGCGGGAATGACGGGAAATGGCAACACGCCCTAGCCTCCGACGTGGCGGTACTTGATGAGGCGCTCGCCTTCGAGGTTCTGGTTCACGTAGATGTCGCCGTGGGAGTCGACCCAGACGGCGTGGGCGCCGTTGCCCCACCCGGCGTCGCGGGGGCTGCCCCAGCGGGCCAGGACATTGCCATCGATGTCCAGGATGGACATGAAACCGTCGAGTTCCGGCACGTACACCGCCAGATCGTCGTCGATGTAGATGTCGCAGGGTCGCGCCAGGTCCGTCCACTGCTCCAGGAAGTTGCCCTCCGAGTCGAAGATCTGCATGCGGTTGTTCTCGCGGTCGGCGACGAACACCCGCCCGTCCGTGTGCACCCAGACCCCGTGGGGGACGTGGAACTCGCCGGGAGCGGTCTTCCCCGGCGCGCCCCAGGAGTCCACCAGCTCGCCGTCGGGAGTGAACCGGTGCACCCGGGCGTTGCCGTAGCCGTCGGAGATGTACAGCAGACCGTCCGGGGAAATGGCGACGTCGCTGGGGCTGTTGAATGGCCCGGCCGCCCTGACGACCGGGTCGCTGTAGTTCCCCGACCAGCCGGTGTCCGAGGGCTTATCCCACTCGCCCATGGTCATCAGCAGGTTGCCCCTGGGGTCGTACTTGAGGACCACATGGCTGTTCTTGACCGGCATGTAGAGGTTTTCGTCGTCGTCGATGAACATGCCGTGGGCGTCGGTGAGAACGCCCTCGCCCCAGGAGGCGAGATAGTTGCCGTCCCGGTCGAGGACGATCAGCGGGTGTTCGCCGCGGTTGAAGAGGTACACCCGGTCCTCGGAGTCGGTGACGATAGCCGTCTGCCCCAGCGCCCATCCCTCGGGCAGCTTCTCCCAGTTCTCGACCTGCTCGTAGGTGTACTTGCCACTGCCAACGGTAACCATATCCTCGCCTCCTCGCTCGTGCCCGGTGACACCGGGGGTAGGTTGTTGGTCGCTCTAGTAAGTAGTCAGCGTATCGATAACCGCCTGTTCCAACTCCCCGGCGCGCACCGAGACCTGATCGGCCGTCAGCCCGCCCAGGGGATGGGGAATGCCCAGCGGGTGGAAGTCAGGGCGGCCAAAGGTGCGGGCATGGAGGAAGGCCGAGTTCAGGAACGGGTCGGTGCAGAGCACCACCGTGGGGATGCCGAGGTTCTCCAGGGTCATTGCGTCGTGCACACTGCACGCGGTGCAGGAGCCTCAATCGGCAATCGCCGTGACCACGAAGTCGCAGCGCTCGGATAGGTCGCTGATGATGTCATCGGCGGCCGGCCGGGAATAGACGAACTTGTCGACCGCGAGGATGTCGCCCAGTTCGAGGTCTTTCGCCATCCGCTCGCCGATGTTGCGCAACAGGAGGTCGGCGTTGGCCTTGCGGTTTCCCAGAAAGCCGCCGACCTTGTCGTGCAGCGTGTCCAACCGGGGCGCGGCCCGCCAACGGGACGCCGCCTCCGGGTCGATGGGAAGGGCCAAACCCAGTTCCCGCATCCGGTCCTGGTAGTTCGTGACAGTCATCGTTCCCTCTTCAATAACGTCACCCCGTACTTGATACGGGGTCTGAAATCTCGGATCTACTATTAACCTGGGATCTTTCGCGTGACTCTCTGCGAGCCCCAGCCGGGCAGGTAGGCCGAGTGGGGGCCGCCGGCGCCGCCGGCGACGAAAATGTTGATGCGGTCCGGGGCGCGGACCACCGGCACCATCTGGTCGTCGTCGTCAGCGTCGATGTACCTGGGCCAGAAGTGGCCGCGGCGGGAGTCGCCCTGAGGCGGGCCGCCCTGGCGGATTTTCCGCACCGGCTTGCGGGCGTGCTCGTAGAGGAACTGGCGGATGTCCCGTTTGTTCCACCCGTCGCGGTGCAGGAACTTGGCGTGCTCGGGGCCGATGACCACGAAGGTGTCGCCCATGACGTACATCTGGACGTTGCCCAGGGTGCACATGGTGTCGGCAAGAACCGTCAGGAAGTTCCGCGAGTGGGAGGCGTGGTACATGATGTTGTGAGGCGCCTCCGCCGGGAACACCGACACCGTGCTGTCGGTCGGGGCAAAGCCCAACTCGACGTGCATCGGCTCCCAGGGGTTGGCGTCCTCGTCCTCGGCGACGCAGTAAGTGTAGGCGCCGGGATGGCCGAAGGTGGCCTTGTTGGTCTCGCCAGGTATGGCGCCGCCCAGGTTGAGCAGGGCCAGCTTGACCGCGCGGCCGATGGTGGCGTTGGCCCGCCAACCGGAGCCGAAGCAGTTGTAGCCGCCGTTGATGCCCAGCTCCTTGACGATGGGGCCGTTGACGATAAGCAGCGGAGTGTGGATGCCGGTGGAGCACATCACGCCACGCAGGTTGAACCGGTCATCCATCATCGCTTCGAGGGCGGTGATGATCACCGGCATGTGCTCCGGCCGGCAGCCCGCCATGACCGCGTTGACCGCGACGCGCTCGACGGTGGCCCGTCCGCCCAGGGGCGGCAGTTCCGCGATGAGTTCGTCGCCCCCGCGGCCGGCGCTCGCCACGAACCGGCGGACCAGGTCTTCGGACGGCGGCACGACCGGCAGGCCATCGGTCCACCCGGTCTCGAACATCAATTCGATGGCATCAGAAATGTCGGTGGAAAGCATTATCGGGCCATAAAGGACGTTGGATTATCCGCGATTCAGCCGGGGCGAGTGTAATCCTAGCAGATAGTGCCGTCAACGCGAGAACCGCCCTCATGCGTACCCAGTTTGGCGGCGGGAAACGTCAGAATCACGATTTTCCAATTTTGGGGATTATCGGGATTGGAACCGTCGTGTGAGGGACATCTCCCAATCCTGCCAAATCATAAAATCCCGTAAATCTTGATTCTGACGATTTACCAAACTGGGTACGCGTGAGCTGTTGATCTGGATCGACGGGCAGTTGGACTCCGCCAATCTCGCGTCGCTTTTGGAAGACTGCTACGGTCATTGCTTCGGCCGACCTGTGATCCGGAACTCGCTCGCCGTTGGCGTGTACAATCGGGACGCGAGCAAAGAGGAGGTCGCTCATGGCTACGGGACTGCTGGCAGGGGTAACGGTTCTGGATTTCACGGCGGCGTTTGTCGGGCCGTTTTGCAGCCGGATCATGGCCGATATGGGGGCGGAGGTTATCAAGATCGAGCGGCCGGCGGCGGACCAGGACGAACGGTTCACGCCGGAGTCGCTGCCCACGCGCAACGGCGTGCCGTATCTGCACCTGAACGGCGGGAAGAAGAGCCTGTGCGTGGACCTGAAAACCGACGCTGGGCTGGAGATCGTTCACGCGCTGGTGAAGCGTGCCGACGTGTTCGTGGAGAACTACACCCCCCACGTGGTGCGGAGCTACGGGCTGGACTACCCCAACCTGCGCAAGCTCAATCCGGGCATCATCATGTGCTCCATGACGGGCTACGGTCAGGAGGGGTTCGCGCACAATCCCGAGCACGTCTGCACCGATCCGGTGGCGCAGGCGGTCAGCGGCCTCAACTGGATCACGGGCGAGCGGGACGGCGCGCCGTACACCATCGGCGGCGGCATCGGCGACACCGTCACCGGCATGACCGGGGCAATGGCCGTGGGCTACGCGCTGTTTCACCGGCAGCGGACGGGCGAGGGCCAGTACATCGACCTGTCCATGATCGACAGCCTGCTGTTCCTGGACTCGCTGGCGATGCCCCACGTGGCCGCCAACCACGGGGTTCCGCTGCACTACCGCAACGGGGAGCAGAACACCTACACCTTTCCCATGGGCATACTCAAGGCCAGGGACGGCTATATCTCGCTGCAAGCGCCGGGGCAGGGTCCGAACAGCGCGTGGGGCCGGCTGTGCGAGTGCATGGGACGGGAGGACCTGATCGAAGACCCACGCTACCTGACGGACGACGACCGGGTGGAGCGTCGGGACGAGATCGTGGGCATCATCGAGGAATGGCTCCAGACCCTGCCGGACGACGAGGCGGCGTTGCTGGTGCTGGCGGAGGCGCGGATCTCATCGGGCCCGGTGCTGTCGCAGCAGGAGATCTGGCGGCATCCACACTACCGGGCGCGTGGGGCGTTCCAGGAGATTGCGTACCCGGAGGTCGGGCCGGTGGGGGTGGTGTCGCCGCCGTACCGGTTCTCGGCGACGCCGGCGGCGGTGAGCGGGCCGGCTCCGCAACTGGGCGAGCACAACTACGCCGTGCTGGCCGAGCACCTGGAGTACTCGGCGAAGGATGTGGAGGCGCTGGTTGACGCCGGCGTATTGTACGAGTCTCCGGGGGCAAAGAGGCGCAAGCAGGCAGGCACCGATTAATCAGAGAGGGTCCAACCAGGGTCTAATCGGGATGGAAGGATCAGGGCAGCGTATTGGGAGACGGGCGCAGCGCGGCAATCTCGTCGCCGGGTAGCGTAGTCTCTTACTCGACAAGATCACCTTAAGCGACTTCGCTCCTCTCGATGGGCGCGCCCTTTGTCGGCCAACTGGCAAAGTTGCTTGTGAACTCTGCCATCGATAGACTCGGATTACCGAGTTTGAACGATGACCAACTCCTACAAACGAATCATCAGAACCCGTGACTACCTAGATTTTCTGGGCGATCTCAATTCCACCTCGGTCTACCTCATCTACATGGGCCCGCCGTTCATCTCCGACCGGAACCTCAGTGTCCAGTGGGCAGTGCTGGGCCTGGCGCCGCCCTTGAGGTGGTGGCGCCGCGCAGATGGGAACGATCGGTATCCGCATCCGACCGTCTACAAGGAGCCAAAATAAGGCGTTGTCGTTGAATGTCCTGCCGTACCAGTCGGAGCATTCAAGCACGTGTCACTGTAAGCAGAGGGCGAAATCATGGCTGAGCGCGCAACCCTAATAAACCCTCAAATGCTCAGGTGGGCGCGTGAACGATCCGGTTACACGGTAGAAGACATAGCCAAACGTCGGGGCACGACTGCACGTCAAGTCCTGGACTGGGAATCAGGAGATCGAGCACCGACGTGGCGCCAGCTAGAGATCTTGGCTTCTAGAGACTACCACCGATCGACTACCTTTTTTTTCTTAGATGATCCGCCGGATGAAAAGCACATCGATCAAGAATTTGACAGGCTACCGTCTTCTACGCTGGTCAATCTGCACCCCGATACACTGTATGCCGTGAGGCAAGCTCGAACGCGGCAAGAACACGTGGAGCAATTGTTGGGGTACGAGGGCAACGGCCTCAGGGAAACCTGGGCTAATTTCACAGGCCACTTGGTTCCGGCCGAAGACCCAACAGCGATGGCCTCCAACGTCCGAGATCGTCTCAGGTTACGTCAATATGAGCCTACAATGGGATCATGGGGGTACCGTAGTCGCTTATTCGAGCCGTACCGAACGCTGGTGGAGCGAACTGGCGTATGGGTATTCAAGCGGTCATTCAAACAAAAAGACGTGACTGGCTTGTGCATCAATCATTACCGATCCCCAGTCGTGTTTCTCAATTGCGCCCAGCCTCAGGAACTCCAGATCTTCACGTTGTTTAACCAACTGGCACACTTGGTGTTCGATTTCAATTACCTAGGACGCACGGATGAACAACACTATTTGCCGAACTTGGTAGGCGCAGATCGCAATATAGAGATTAGCTGCAACGAATACGGAAGGACATTTGACCGTACTTCTGACGTAGCAGACAGCTATATGAGCGACTACTACGGTATTGCAGATTTTCTAGATATCACTGATTCATTGAGCATTGAACAACTCCCGAGGGCTCAGGTTTTAGATATTGAATCTGGAAGGTCGATCCATCCGGAGTTTCAAGTTTTGGAAGTAGATCACGCCCAATCACAAGAAATGAACGAAGCCGTCAACGCCAAGCCCCAAGGAGGGTATTACGCTATTAAGAAATCCCACCTCGGCGAACGTTACATAAATGCTACTTTTCGGGCCTTAGAAGATGAGCGCATCGACGAGCATGAACTGTCCGAGTTTCTTGGGGTAACGGGACGTCATCTGAAACGTCTGGCAAATTATGTCCAGCGTTGATGATCCCATTGCAACAGCGGTGTTCGTCTTGGATACTAGCACCGTTAGCCAAGCTTTTCGGGCCTATCCTAAAGGCATATTCCCGAGCTTCTGGCAAATTTTCGACGAGTTAGCCTTAGCTGGCGGATTGACATCGGTTCATGAGGTTAAACGCGAGCTTGACGCTTCCCCTAGCGAAATTGTGCGGGAAGCTGTCAGCTATTTGGAAAATCTTATCCCGGGCTTCTTTCCTGAGCCGACAGCTGGCGAACAAGCGCTTGTAAAACAAATGACGAACAACCCGGATCTTTCGTCAGCTAGCAACCGATGGGTCAGCAAAGAAGTGACCGATGCAGACCCTTATGTTGTAGCTCGAGGTAGGGCATTAGCTCCGTCGGGGATTGTCGTCACTGAAGAAAGTCAACGCGCGGATCGGGATGATCGCATCCCTTCTGTTTGCCGCTATCACGGTTTACGGTGCATAAATCTTAACCAGATGATGGGCATATTGCAGTGGCGGTTTTAGCGGGAATGATTTTGTTGATACCCGCATGGACTCGCCCAATATTAGTTACGCAACCCCCTTCACTCGATAGTGTCGAAGACACTGTCCTTGCCAAAGTCGTCCGGCGATTTTGGCAATGCTAAGCAAGTTGAATGCGCCACGCAATTGACCGGAATCCATCGTCCACGCCGAACCGTTGCATGACGAGCGCCAGTTCCGGCAGATCCAAGGGGTTGTTGCTACCAAAACAACGTCGCGTCGGAAACTGAACATTGGCCAGTCAATCCTGACGTCCCTGGGGAGCGGGCGACATCAGGCGCGAAATGGTGGAGGCTACGGGATTCGAACCCGTGACCCCCTGCTTGCAAAGCAGGTGCTCTCCCACTGAGCTAAGCCCCCATGAGTAAAGGGCGGCCGCGTTGACCGCCCTTCCATACTACCACCCAGCCGCGATTGCCGGCCATGCGCCGTCACAGGTCCACGATCAGCACCCACATCGGCTCCCGCCCGATGTCATACACCTCCAGCGGCTCCAGTTCCCCGCTGTCCTGGTTCACCCGGTAGGACGCCAGCCGTCCCGTCTCCAGGCCCGACGCGTACAGGTAGTTGCCCGTGGTGTCCAGGCTGAAGGCCCGGGGCACCGCCTCGGTGGACACTCTGCCTATGGCGGTCAGGCTGCCGTCCGTGCCGTCCACGGCAAATCCGGCCACGCTGTTGTGTCCCCGGTTGGGCGCATACAGGAACCGGCCCGACGGCGTGATCTGGATCTGCGAGCAGGTGTTCCGCTCCGTGAAACCCTCCGGCAGCGTCGGCACCGTCTGGAAGGGCGACAGCGTGCCCGCGTCGGCGTCGAAACGGTAGGCGGTGACGCTGCACCCCTGCTCGTTGGACGAGTACACCACGTCCAAGTTGGGGTTGAAGCAGATGTGCCGCGGCCCCTCGGGCGAGGTGGGGTGTGCCCGGTCCGGCGTGTTGGGGGTCAGCCGGCCCGTCGACTCGTCGAACCGGAACTGGAAGATGGCGTTGGGCCCGGTCTGCGACCCTTCGGCGATGTGCGGCACGAAGGCGTAGCGGTTGGACGCGTCGGTCTGCACGTAGTGCGCGCCGATGCCCGTCTCCCGCCACTCGATGGGCGTCGGTTCCAGCCGTCCGCCGTCGTCAAAGCCGTGCACGCCCACCCGCGACTGGTAGTAGTAGGCCGACAGCAGGTAGTTACCGGTGCGGTCGACAAAGAGATGCACCGGATTGCCGTCCAGGTCGATGTCGCTGATCCGCTCCAGTTTCCCGCTGCCGCCGTCGATGCTGTACGACGTCAGCCCGAACTCGCCCGGCCGGCGCCGCCCCACGAACAGGTAGCGCTTCTCGGGATCCGTCGCCATGGGCGCCGGCATCCCCGCCAGCGCAAACTCGGTCCGCCCCGTCAACCCGCCCGTGGCCGGATCCAAATCGTACCGGGCGATGACGTCGTCCCCCTGCAGCGATACGTACAGATAGGTAGCCATGTCGACACCTCCGCTATTCTCATGCATGCCTGCTTTGGCAAGTCGTCAGAATCAGGATTTTCAAGATTTGGGGATTATCAGGATTGAAACCGTTCCGTGATGGAAATCTTCCAATCCTGACAAATCATAAAATCCCGTAAATCCTGCTTCTGTCGATTTACGAAAGTGGACATGCCTGAACTCCGCTATTCCATCACCCGCGCATCGGGCAGCCCCAGCAGGAACTGCCCGTGGTTCTCGTAGGCCGCGTCGCTCACCATCTGGTGCTGGGCCGCCGCGTTGATGTCCCGCAGGCACTGCTGCAGGATGTTGGGCGTGAACAGCGCCTCGCCGCCGCCGTAGCGGAAGGCTTGAGCCGTGACGTCCGCGGCCACGTCGGTGGTGTAGGTGGCGCAGCTGCGCATCTGCGCCTGCAGCGGCGCTGGCGGCGTGTGACCCGCACAGACCGATCGCCAAGCCTCTTCCAGGATCTCCACGTTCAGCGATCGCGCCGCCCGCAATCGCAGGTCGCACTCGCCCAGCGCGCGCTGGAACGTCGCCCGGTTCGCCAGTAGGTTCACCGAGTTGTACCCACGGGTCTTGGACGCCGCCGCCTCGGTCACCGCGTCCAGCGCCCGCCGCGCCACACCCAGCGCGAAGGCCGAGTGCTCGTTGGTCACAAATGCCGGCCGGCCCAGCCGGTACAGCGCGCCGCCCCGGAGTGGTTCCGTCAGCGTCGAGTCCCAGGCAAACCCGTGTGGCACGAACAGGTCGTCCACCGAGAAGTCGCAGCTTCCCGTGCCCCGCAGCCCCATTACCTGCCAGTTGTCGTGCACCTTCACCTTGTGCCTGGGCATGGCCATCCGGATCTGCCGCGGATGGCTGGCCGGTTCGTCCGCAACCACACGAGCGCCGGCAGAGACCCATTCGGCGTGCACGATCCCGCTGCCGAATCGCCAGTGTCCGGTGACCCGGTATCCGCCGTCCACCGGTGTCGCGGTGGCGGAAGGCGCGGCTGCGCCGGCGACCTTGGGCGGCTTGCCGCCGACGAATATCTCCTCGATGGAGTCGTCGGGAAGGAACGCGCCCAGGCTGCCCAGGCTCGCCGCCCCGATCATCAGGCACCAGCCCGAGGCCGGATCGATGCGGCTCACCGCTTCCAGCACGTCCAGCTGCGTCACCACGTCGGCCTCGGCGCCGCCCAGCGCGTGGGGCGTCTTCAGCCGCAGCAACCCCGATTCGTACAGCGCGTCCACCGACGCCGGCGCCAGCGTGCCAATTCGCTCCGACTCCTCCGCCCCCGCCTCCAGCGTGGCCCGCACACTCTCCACCGCGTCCATCAAGACACGATGCTTCTGCTTGCGGTCGTAGGGAAATCCTTTCATGCCGTCGCCGATCCTATCCGTCCACCTTGGGAAACACGTCCTGCACCAGCGCGTCCATGGTGTCCAGCAGTTGTTGCAGGTCGCCGCAGTCGTGGCAGTTGATCTGGAATTCGTCCAGGCCGGACTCCTGACGATATCGGTTGATGTCCGACACGATCTGCTCGGTGGTGCCATAGCCCGTCGGCCGGTCGCTGTCTGAGACGGAATGACCCGAGATTCTGCTAATGTTCACCCGGAAGCTCATCCGCACCCGCGGAGGCTCGTCTCTTCCGATCTCCGCCGACACGTCCTTCAGGTACTGCCAGTTGCTCACCAGTGTCGGCAGCGGCGTCGGCGTCGGCTGCCACACCTGCGCGAACCGCGCCGCCCGGCGCAGCGAGGCGTGGCTGGAGCCGCCGATCCAGATGGGCGGGTGCGGCTGCTGCACCGGCTTGGGGCTGGTATGCAGCCCGTCGAAGGAGAAGAACCGCCCGCTGAACGACACCGGATCCGGTTCCCAGCACGCTTTCCACAGCCGAAGGTACTCGTTGGTGCGCGCTCCTCGTTCCCGGTGCGGCACGTCCAGCGCGGCATACTCGGTCTCGTTCCAGCCGGACCCCACACCGACGATGGCCCGCCCTTCGGACATCTGGTCCAGCGTGGCAACCATCTTGGCCGTCACCACCGGATTGCGGTAGGGCATTATCAGCACCGATGTGCCAAGCCCGATTTTCGACGTGCGCGACGCCACGTAGGCCAGCGACATCAGCGGGTCGTACACCTGCCGCCACGGCTCGCTCCGCGCCCCGTCGTCCACGATCACGTGGTCGTTGACGAACACGGCGTCAAACCCCAGTTCCTCGGCCTTGATCGCCGTGTCGAGAATGCCCTTCGCCGACGCCGGAAAGCCCAGGTAGTCTGCGTTGGGCAACCGGAACGAGTACTTGACCATTCAATACCGCCTTGGTGTATGAATTATCGATCACGCTTGGCGGTCATCATATTGCCAACGCCAGGTTGAAACAAGGGTGAGCATCGGCGATAATCCCGCTACGAAAACGCCCATAGCGGAGGCCCACCATGTCCACGTTTCGTATCGTCCCCCACGGCCGGCTCCAGGAATGGGTCGCCGAGGAGAAGGGCTTCTTCGCCGACGAGGGCCTTGACTACGAGTTCGTCGCCTCGAACCGGCCCAGCGAACCGCTCAACCCTTCCGTCGATTCCGCCGAGGGCGCTCCCATGGAGATCAAGCGCGGCGCCTTCGAGTCCATGGAGGCCGGCCGCGCCTGCGAGATCAGCTCCGCCTGCCACTGGGCAGTGGGCATGGCCGCCAGCGCCGCCCACGGCCGCATGTGGGGCCAGGCCTACTCCGTCACCCCCAGCGGCATCTGGGTCGCCCCCGAGTCGCCCCTGCAGACCCCCGAGGACCTGGCCGGCGTCGAGGTTGCTGTCGGCTGGCATTCGGGCAGCCACTTCTCCGCCCTCCAGGCCCTGGAGAGCATCCTGCCCCGCGACCAGATCAGCCTCCAGTTCGTGGGCGGACCGCTGGATCGCCTGCAGTTGGCCCTTGATCGCCGCGTCCAGGCCGCCAACGTCTTCGGCGCGCCCGGCTACGTGCTGGAGCAGCAGGGCTTCCGCAAGCTGGTCGACACCAGCTTCATGATCGGCTTCCTCATCAACGGCGACGCCACCGACGACCAGCTATGGGCCTACTTCAACGCCCTCCAGCGCGCCCAGCGCGAGATCGACGCCGCCAAGGAGCGCTACCAACACTACTTCCTGGAGGAACTGCCCGAACGCTACCACGCGCTGTTCGACCACCGCCGCGCCGGCATCGGCGAGCGCCTCGTCTTCGAGCCCTACACGAAGGAGATGTTCGACCGCACCCACCGCTGGATGCTGGACTGGCAAATCTTCCCCCAGGACCAGGTGGGCAGCGTAACCTACGAACAGGCTGTGGCCGTGTAGCCTTCCACGACGTATGAACCGAAAGAAAGCGGGGGCGCAGATGCTGCGCCCCCGTTTGCATGTTGCCTTGCCGTTGCGACTGGCAAACCGCCGCCTATCCCTGGTCCCCGGCTCAATATCCAAGTGGCATTTCAACCACGTCTGGACCGCCTGGCCTTGTCTAATCTCATCTTGTATCTCGCAAGTCGGCGCAACGAGTCTACGAATAGCAGCGAATAAGATTGGAAATTGTCGTATTGACGGTTGAACTTACGTACGTTGACTAACACCCTATGATAATTCATCTCTGCCATGGGCTCGATAAATTGTTCTACGATAAATTCGGCGTGACGATGCAATCCTTGGTCCGAGAACATCTCAACCATGAGCTGCAAGGTGTTCAGCACGTCATCGTGCAGTTCGCCAAGTTCGGCCTCAAGCAGGATGAGCTCAATGTCGTCTTGCCAACTATTGCTTCTTTTTTCGCGCATCGATTAGTTTGACCACTTCGTCAACCCGTCTGTTCCCTTCTTTCATGCGGCGCACTATGGGGCGCGCTTTCTTCAGAAAATCCTCGGAAGGTGGCGGAAAGTCGATGATCTCGTTGCGCTCCGCATCGTAATATTCGTCGATTTTGATCTGCTTATTTGCCCGCACCATTTCGATGCCTCCTCACTTGGGTAATGAACGTCAAGGTACTATCCAGTGTAACATCCTGTCAAGATTATATACTGGCTGCAGACCTCGAACGGACCTATCCCTGTTTACATGTTTCACACAGCGCAACATGCTACGCCCCAATAGTGATGTGCCATGTCGTTGCTAGCGGTATATCACTGTCATCGTATTATTGCAGGGCATCAGCTAGATGACCTTGAACCTGCCCGACGCCCGTGGGTTGCTGAATGACGGTTATGTGTATAGGTTTGCCGGATGGAATGCCACCCTGGTCAGTTACCCTGACGGCTGTGGCGGGTGGCAGACCACACGACGCAACACAAGGGCCGGTATGCCCCCGACGTGGTCCTTTGTTGCTTACCCCAGCCCCAGCGTCGCCGCCGGGAACAGCTCCTCCACGTCCACCGCCTCCGGTATCACCTTCTGCTCCACGTTGAACCCAACGAAGGTCTCCAGAGTCTTCCGCGAGGTCTCCACGCCGTAGGGCAGCGGGTCGTCGCCCACCACGTCCACCATCTGGTGCAGGAAGCGGTCCTCCGGCGCGGCGGCATCCCCGGAGCGCATTTTGCCGAGGTAGAGGGCCCGCGCGGTGTTGAACGTCTCGAACAGCTCACCCGCCAGGTCGGGGTTGGCGTCCAGCGCGGCGTTCTTCACCACCAGCATGTGGCTGATGGGATAGACACCCGTCTTCCGGTGCCACGCCGCGTCGGCAGCGTCCGGCTCCTCGAACAGCGGACGCACGTCCGGCGAGTCGATGGGACCCGTGCCGATGGCCGCGTCGATCTCCCCCGACACCAGCATCTCGCCCAGGTTGCCGTTGGATGACGACACCACGTTGGCCGGCGCCACGTACTCCGCCACGTGCTCGTCTCCGGACAGCACCCACGTCACCGAGTCCAGGTCCACGCCGTACTCGGTCTGCAGCAGCCCCCGGGTCCACACTCCCGGAGTCAGCGTGTAGCTGCGCACGCCGAACCGCTTGCCCTCCAGGTCCTTGGGCGTCTCGATGCCGCTGTTCCGGTTCACCACGATGCCGCCGTGGTAAAAGGCCCGCGTCAGGAAGATCGGCACCCCCGTGAACTGCTTGCCGTGCGCCCGGGCGCACAGGTACGTGGACAGCGCCATCTCGGCCACGTCGAACTCCAACTCCCGCACCATTCGCCGGAAGATGCTGGTCACCGGCGACACCTCGATGTGTTCCATGTTGAACGACGGCGACGTGATCGTGCCATCCTTCAGGGGCGTCGTGTGCCCGTAGTTGCCTACGGCGGTCCGCAATACCAGGTCGCTCATTTTTCTGCCTCCCGTGCGTTGCTCGTGTTCGATCCGGACTTCCCGTCAGCGATGCGCCAATCATCCCCCAAATGGAAGCCGCCCGCAAATGGAAGCCGCCCGCAAATCAGTACGCGGCTCTGGCCAGGGTCTCTTCAAAGTCCACCCGTCGTTCCCGCGAAAGCGGAAACCCAGAACCTCGTTATTCACCGCGGCCTCCGGATTCCTGCTTTCGCATGAATGGCGATTGGGTGGCGCGAAGGTTATCGCAGCGATTTTCAATAGGCCTGGGGCCTTACGCGTACCCAGTTTTGTCATTGCGAGCGAAGCGTGGCAATCTCGTGATGTCAGCCGAGGTCTCTTGCAGCAACGAGATCGCCAGGTCGCTGCGCACCTCGCGGTGACAAACCGGGTACGCGTGAGCTACGAAACCATCCTCCCCAGGGCGTTGAACGCCAGATCCTCCCCCTCCTCCTCGATGATTTCCGCCATCCACTCGGCGATGAGCGGCGCCGCCCTTTCGATTGCGCTGGCCAGGGCGTCCCGCATCAGCTCGCCGGTTGTCCCGTAGCCCCAATCCTCCTCGTCCTCCTCTTGGCGCAGCAGTTGCAACTCCTCTTGCAGCGCCGACTGAAGCGGTTGGTAGGCCTCGAAGACCTTCAGGCCAAAAACGTCGACAAAGCTGGAATCCGGCCTGACGCGTCCTTTCATTTCCACCAGGCGCAGGCACTCCTGCAGCAGACACCGTCTGAATTCAGCGGCCAGTTCGTCATCCACTCCCGCGCCTTCCAGCAGGCCTTCGACGCTGGCGCCGAAACCGTGATAATCGAAGGGCTGGTCCCAATCGGTGCCGATCTCGATCATCGGGGTTATCACGACCGCGTCGAATTCTTCGTCGAACCCCGTCAGGTCGTCCATATGGAACGAATCTTCATATCCTTTTTCCAGGATGTCATTGATCGCATCGTAACCGTCCGTCTCGACCTCGTCCGCCAGTTCACTGACCAGCGCTGCGGCCAGTTGCCGGTTTTCGATCAGGTATACAACCAGCTCCTCCGCCGTGGAGATTGTCCGCTCCGTGCCCCCATGCTCCGGTTGTTCCGGCTGTTGATTCATCCCCCGCTCCTGTGCGGCAACTCAGTTTGCGCCGCGCCGGCATTGTCCGCGCCGCCCCGCAACGCCGTCAACCTGACCATGGCGGATATCTGCTGTCGCGAATTGCTCTACTGGACCAACTGTGGCGACCTGATATTCCTTCGTCTGATCACGTTCGCCTGATCACGTTCGCCTGATCACGTTGATGGATGGTTGACGATGAAATAGGCCCCGCAGGCCTTTTCGTCATTGCGCCCCAACGGTCTTGGCGGTATGATGATTCTCAGAGATTTCCCCCGTCACACCGCCGCTTGAATAACCTATGGCTGCTGATACCACTGCTGCTGAGAATCTCCGCACCGCCCTTTACGATACCCATGTAGCTCTTGGCGCCCGCATGGTGCCCTTCGGCGGATGGGACATGCCGGTGCAGTACGAGGGAGTCATCGCCGAGGTGGCGGCGGTACGCAACGCGGCCGGCCTGTTCGACGTTTCGCACATGGGCCGACTGCACATCGGCGGCCCCAATGCAGCCGCGCTGCTGGACATCCTGCTCACCGGTTCCGCATCGGGCCTGCGTGTGGGGCGTGCCCGCTACTGCTTCATCTGCAACGAGCGGGGCGGCGTCATCGACGACACAATTTTCTACCGCCTCTCCGAGGATGAATTTCTGCTCATCCCCAACGCCGGCAACCGGCCCGCCGTGAGCCTCTGGTTTGACCGCCAGCTCGCTCAGCACTTCGACGGACGCGGCGTGCACATCACCGACCGCACCATGCTCACCGGCCTCATCGCCGTGCAGGGCCCCAAAGCTGTCGAGATAGTTGATCGGTTGTGCGAGGACTTCACCCCCGGCGCTCGTCGGGCAAGCAACCCGGGCCGCACCCCCGCCCCTTCCCAGCTGCGTCCCTTTACCTGGGGCCGCGGCCACATCGACGGGCGGCGGGTTTTCATCGGACGCACGGGCTACACCGGAGAGGATGGGTTTGAGCTCGCCGTCGGTTCCACGGATGTCGTCGCCATCTGGAATAAGCTCACCGACGCCGGGGCGGTTCCCTGTGGCCTTGGAGCGCGGGACGTGCTCCGGCTGGAGGCCGGCCTCCCGCTGCATGGCCACGAATTGTCCGATACCATCACGCCCATCGAGGCCGGCTTCGGCCGGTTCGTGCGGCGCGACGGCGGCTACAACGGCGCCGACGTGCTGGACCACCAGCGGGTCTACGGGACCGAACGCCGCCTGATCGGGCTCACCCTGCCGGGGCGCAGCGCTCCCCGTGCCGGCTACGATGTGTTGGCCGATGGCGAGGTGGTCGGAACGGTCGCCAGCGGCAGCTATTCGCCAACCCTGGAGCAGTGCATCGCCATGGCTTTCGTGGACGCCGCCCACGCTGAACCAGATACGGTCCTCACCGTGGACATTCGTGGGCGCCGGGCCGAGGCCACAACGGCGGACCCGCCCTTCTACCAGCGTCCAGGTTAGCCTCAACCGTCCCGCAATCATTGCGACCACAATGACGCTCTCGGTCGCCAGAATAGTTGACTACCCTACCCTTGGGAGGTATCAGACAAAGTGAATCCCGAAGACCGCAAATACTCCAGGGAGCACGAGTGGGCCCTGGTTGAAGATGCCGCCGCCGGAACCGTCCTGGTGGGCATCACCCACTACGCTCAGGACCAGTTGGGCGACGTGGTGTACGTGGAGTTGCCCGACACCGGTGCCCCGGTCGGGCACATGGCCAAGATGGGTGAGATCGAGTCCGTCAAGGCAGTCTCCGACCTGTTTTCGCCCGTCAGCGGCGAGGTCACCGAAATCAACGGTCGCCTGGCCCAGGAGCCTGAACTGGTGAACACCGATCCTTTCGGCGACGGTTGGATGCTGCGAGTTCGGATGACCGATCCAGCTGAGTTGGAAGCGCTGCTCGACGCGGGCAGTTACACCGAGTATCTGGGAGGCCTCTAGCCTCGGCAGCCCACCTCCAGGACACCACCTTCCGGGACGCACCGCCGAGCATCGTCGCCTGGCTCGCATCCCTGCCGAACAATTTAGAAGCCGGTCTCTACGGGGACCGGCTTTCTGACGTCCTGTGATACCTGCGGGCAGCCAGCCATGAGGCCGTTTGTCCTGACGTTTCATCACCCGCCCAGAGGCCAAGTCGTGAGGCGACGACCGGAGGCCGACGCGCCGGTGAATGCGCATGCACCGTCTCCCGTCCCAGGACGGCGCCGCAGTTCTATCCGGCGAGTCGGTTTGCTGACTCGCGTGCTATCGCTCTCTTGTTAATGGCTGGGGTGGGCTCGGTTCGTCCGATCCCTGGAATCTCCCTACGACGGTACCTACCGGCCCGGCCCTGTTTGCGCCTCTGCGACTACCACCGACGTCTCCAACCTCGCCGGATCGTCCTGTGGCTCCGGCATCTGTCCCGGATTGACCTCCCAACAGGTCATCGCAAAAAGCGTCACCATCAGCCCCAATCGCCAGCAGTTCCTGAGCAGAAGTTGGAGGTGTTGGGTGACGGTAGCCGTGAGTTTGTGGCCGATGTGCATTTATCCGGATTCCTCCTGGATTGCGGTTGACGTGCATGGAATCTCCGTTGTCGATCCGCCCATATCCCCGAACGCTTTTGTATCGTTGCGAGGCAATCGCCAATTGCCGGGCACGGATAGGCCCCGCGGCGTGGTATTCCGACCCCATGTCGATTTGTCGAAGCGATCCTGCCGTCGGGGTACATGACCTCGACCAGGCAGTGTGCACTGGTACCCAGGCAGCAGGATTGACAGCAATGGCAAGCGGAGATGTCGATCGACGATCCTTTTTGCGCACGCGCATTGAGCGCCATGTGTCATCGGACATCTTTGAGGCTGCCCCGAGCGTTGCGCCGTTGTAGTCCACGCGGATGATATGCGCGGATCTCGACAAAGTCTGTGCATTCAACGTTTTGCACGGCCATTATGGAGCGTGTGCGCGAAAATGCCGTCGCTTGCCGTCTTGACCCGCGTTCACCGTTGGATAATTGCCAATCCGCCCCGATTGATGTTCATGTGCAAAGCGCTGCTT
The DNA here is from genome assembly GCA_951813535.1 of uncultured Dehalococcoidia bacterium. Taxonomy (GTDB): domain Bacteria; phylum Chloroflexota; class Dehalococcoidia; order Lucifugimonadales; family UBA3495; genus Bin87. Next base: position 152,230 of record OX638345.1, read on the forward strand.
TGCACTCGCTGAGTCATGTAACAATAGCGGTGGCAATGATCGGACACAACGGAACATCCGCTAACGCGAGGTTCTGGCTGCGGCTGTGTATGGTTGCGTGGCGGGTCAGCCGCCGTTGGGCCTGTCAATCGCCGGCGGGAGATTCCAAAAAGGAGGGAACCGCGACTTCCGCGCATTCAGCATGGTTCGAGTCGTGGGATCGTGGGAAAAGAACCAGCGGAATATCCGCTCGGCCGCCGCCTCGGTCGGTTCACCGGCGGCAGGAAGCGGCCCCGAAGACGCCCGTGCGCCACTTGCCAGCTTAAGAGTCGGCGACTATCATAGCCGCATGGCAGAGCGCGAAGTCCGCTACAAGATGGGTGCCGCCCAGTCCGTGTCCGCCGAAACCTTTGGGCGTCCGGGTCAGCGCACCTTCCGGCTGGTTGCGGAGGCCGGGCGAGCCCAGTCTTTCATCTGGCTCGAGAAAGAGCAGCTTTTACAGTTGGCGCTGTATCTGCAGCAGGCCGTAAAGCAGTTGAGCGAATCCGCGGGCGACCAGGAAAGCGCTCCCGGTGAGACCGCCTGGATGGGCGATCCACTGGAACAGGACTTCCGCGCCCGTCAGATGCAGCTCGAATACGACAAGGAAGCGAACTGCTTCGTCATCCACGCCTACGAGGGTGACGAGGATGACCCGGACGCCGGCGCCCAGACTTCCGTCAGTTTCTGGATGACCATGGCCCAGTCGTCAGCGCTGGCCGACCAGGCGCTGCGGATCTGCGCCGCCGGTCGACCCCCGTGTTTCCTGTGCGGCGCGCCAATCGATCCCGACGGCCACCGCTGCGCCCGCGCCAACGGCCACGCCGTATTCGAAACCGGCTAGCCGGCCATCCGGCCGCCTTTTCCCGTGGTCACCGACGGGACATCCGACCTTGACTTGCTGCGGCATGGGGAGATCCTGAGCTGCGACCTGACGCGGCAGGGTTCCAACTACACCTACCTGGCCGAGATTTCGCTGCACGATCGGTACGCCCTGGCCATCTACAAGCCCAAGCAGGGCGAATGGCCCCTGTGGGATTTCCCCTCCGGTACCCTCTACAAGCGCGAGTACGCCGCCTATCTGCTCAGCCACATCCTGGGTTGGGACTTCATCCCGCCCACCATCATTCGCGAAGGCCCGGGCGGAATTGGTTCGGTCCAACTCTATGTGGACCACAACCCCCGGGAAAACTACTACACCATCACCCGTGAGGAGTTGAGCGACTGCGACGCCGATCAGCTGCGCACCATCTGCTGCTTCGACCTGGTTGCCAACAACACCGACCGCAAGCCAGAGCACGTCCTCCGCGCACCAGATAGCAAGTTGTGGGGCATCGACCACGGCCTGACCTTCCATGCGGACACCAAGATCCGCACCGCCATCTGGGATTTCGCCGACGAACCCATTCCCGATCGCCTGCTGGAACCCCTGCGCAGCCTCTGCGGGCAACTGATTGCTCCCGTCGGCGAGGTCGCGGAACTGGTGTCGCTTATGGATGCCGCCGAGGTCCGGGCCCTGATGCAGCGGCTGCAGTGGGTGCTGCAGGAAGGTACCTACCCCGGCCTCCCGGGGTATCGCCGGCGCCGACGACGGGACTAGCTTCCCTCCGCCAGCAACCCGTAGTCGAAGTGCTCCAGGTTCTCGATGATCACGTCCGCCGCCGAGAGATCCAGGTGGCGCGTGGAATCGGTCAGCGTGCAGACCGTATAGGCCCCCGATCCGCTGGCGGCCGCCAGGCCAATCGGGGAGTCCTCGATGGCCACGCAATCCGTCGCCTCCAGCCCCAGCAGCCGCGCGGCCTTGATGTAGATGTCCGGAGCCGGCTTGCCGTTTTCGATGTCGTCTCCGCCCAGCGCCACCGGGAAGGCATCGGAAAGCCCGATCACCGACAGCTTCAGGTTCACCCACTCCCGCAGGGATGACGACGCCACGGCGATGGGCAGACCCCGTCGCTGCGCTTCCGCGATCAGCTCCCGCACTCCCGGCCGCGCCACCAGGTCCGAGCGCAGCACGTCCTTGACCACCTCGTTGTAGCCGGCCAGCAGCTCCGCCGGTGTCTGAGGTATCCCGCGCAGCTCCTTGACCCGCACCCAGGTCTCCTCCACCGTCGTGCCCAGCAGGTGGCGGTTGTTCTCCTCTTCCGTGATCGGCGCCGCGCCGCAGCGTTCCACCATCACGTTCACCGCCTTGTGGAACAGCGGCTCGCTGTCCACCAGCACCCCGTCCATGTCGAACAATATCCCCTTGTAACCAGGCATCTCGCGGTCGATCTCCCATCTCTGTCGTGTCTCACGCGTGCGCGCGTGTGCTTGCCTTGACTTTGCAACCCCGTACCGGGCGCGAGACCAGGGACGCCACCCACCGAACTTGCATCAACAATCTATCGGGTTAGCGCCCGTTGTTTTGGACACCAGCGTCGTGCTCTTTTGCGCGGCGTTGCTCCAGGACTTGCTCGAATAGCGAATTGTCGTTGCTCACGAGGCGTACGGCCTCCGCCCTTTTGTCCGCATTCCTCTCGTCCAGGAGTTTTATGATTGTTGCTATCCCGTAAAACACCGCCCTAGCTCCTCCAATTACCAATAGATCAACGGATACTGCCAAGCTTCCGTAAATTATTGCACTGATACTGACGAAGTTCGCTAGCTCATCAAAATCTGCGCTACCGGTCCGCCAACGCGTTATTAGCCAGGTGGTGAGCGCGATACCGAATGGCGACACCAAGAAGTGCAACCGCAGCAATCTATCCGGCGCAAACCACCGACGCCATCGTTCCATGCCGCCATTATATCAAGGAGCCCAGTCACACCGCCCGACTAATGTCGAATATCACCACCGCCAGATTGCTGTATCGCACACGAAATTGCACGTCCGAATTCGCCGGACCTGCTCACTCACTCGCTCAGCAGGAAACACGACGACGCCTTGAAAATCGCCCACAGCGGCAGACCCGGGCCGATGCCCATCGCCTCCATCGACGTCCCCGTGATGTGGCACCGCAGCGGCACGCCGTCGCAGTCCAGCGTCACCTCGTACCCCGGCGGCCGCATCGTCACCGACGACACCACGCCGGACCAGGTGTTCCGGGCCGACGACTCCGGCAGCGGGCCCGCCGCCAGGATGATGTCCGACGCCCTGATTCCCACGGTCACCGGATCGCCCACCGCGCAGCCGTCCGCCAGCGGGGTCTCCAGCTGACGCTCGGCAGCCGCGCACACCATGGTGCCATCCTGCGGCAGCCGCGCCGTCACCCACATCTGCAGCAGGTTCTCCACGCCCACCAACCGCGCCACGCGGCCCCGACCCGGCTGCTCCAGCGCCGTAAGCGGCGGCCCCGACGCCACGGTTACGCCGCCGTCGATGATCTGCACCTCGTCGCCCAAGGCCAGGGCCTCTTCCCGGCTGTGCGTCACCAGGATCACCGGCACGTCGAACTGCCGAACGGTCGCCCGCAACTCCGATCCCAGCTCACGCCGCAACTCCATGTCCAGCGCGGCGAAGGGTTCATCCAGCAGCAGCAGGTCCGGCCTTGGCGCCAGCGCCCGGGCCAGCGCCGCCCGTTGCTGCTGCCCGCCCGAAAGCTGCCAGACCCGCCGGTCCCCGAGCCCGTCCAGCCGCAGCCGCTCCAGCAGTTCGGACACCCGTCGTCGGGCCGAATCGCCTCGCCGGTCCCGCAGGCCGTAGGCGATGTTCTGGCTCACCGTCAGGTGCGGAAACAGGTGGTTTTGCTGCGTGACGTATCCCACTGCCCGGCGGTGCGGCTCCACCCAGACCGGCCGCGCTCCGGCGCCGTTGCCGTCCTCGTACACCGTGCGGCCCGCTATGTCGATGCGCCCGGCGTCGGGTCGCACCAGGCCGGCGATGGTGCGCAATGCCGTGGTCTTGCCCGCCCCCGACGGCCCGAACAGGACCAGGATGCGCCCGGCGTCGACCTCGAAGGCAAGTTCCGTGCGAAAGTCGCCCAGGCTCACCGCAAAGTGGCCGGACGCGCCGTTGCTGCCGGTTTGCTCGCTCATGCCGTCGAACCCGTGCGCCGCAACAGCACGCTCAGCGCCGCCAGCGCCAGCGCGGACATCGCCAGCAGCAGCACCGCCAGCGCCAGCGCCGACCCCAGGCTCGACTCCATCGCCGTCATGATCGCCAGCGGCATGGTCTGCGTGCGCCCGGTCAGGTTGCCGGCGAACATGATCGTCGCGCCGAACTCCGACACCGCCCGCGCCCAGGCCAGCGTAAGTCCGGTCAGCAGCGACGGCCAGGCCACCGGCAGCGTCAGCCGCCAGAACGTCGCCCAAGGCGAAACCCCCAGCGTCTGCGACACTTCCTCGTAGGTCGGGTCGACGCCGGCGAACCCGATCCGCGCCGCCCGGATGTAGAAGGGCGCCGCCACGAACACCTGCGCGAAGATCACCGCTGCTGTAGTGAACGGCAGGGTCACGCCCAATCCGCCCAGAGCCGGCCCCAACAGGCCATTTCGCCCGAAGGCCATCAGCATCGCCACGCCGGCCACCACCGGCGGCAGCACGATGGGCAGCTCCACGAAGGTGTCGATCACCCGCAGCAGCGTCGACCGCCGGCGGGCCAGCAGCAGGGCAAAAGGCGTCCCCACCGCCACCACGACGACCATGCTCACCACGCTGGTGAGCACCGTGAGCCGCAATGCCTGGAGCACCAGTTCGCCGGTCAGTCCGGCCAGGAATCCTTCCTGCTGGCCCGCCCGCGCCAGCAGCGCCACGATGGGCAGCCCGATGAACAGCACGTAGACGACGGTCGCCGCCACGCCGGCGGGAGCCAACGCCCCCAGGGACGCCTGGTGTCGTCCGCCGTCAGTCCGGCCGTTGCCCAGCAGGAACCTCGGGATCATCGATCACTGTGGCGTTGACGGAGCAACGCTTCCGGTGGGCACTGGGTCGTGGCAGGGGCACGCGACGTTGGCCGGTGGCGCAAAGCCATAGTCCCGTAGAATGGCCTGCCCGTCGTCGCCCTGCACGAACGCAATGAAGTCCAGGGCGACCTGCGGATTGATGGCCTCCCCCAGGGCCGCGATGGGATACTCCGCCGCGGGGTTGAATTGCAGCGGAATTTCGATCACTCGAAATGAACCGTCGAGTTGCCCCGTCTTCGCGTCCGTCTCGTACACCATGCCAGCGTCAACCTCTCCCAGGGCAACCTTCTGCGCCACGGCGCGCACGTTGGTCTCGTGGGTCACCACGTTGGCCATCACGCTCTCGGCGAAGTCGTCGGGAAAATCTGCCGACTCCGCCATCAGGTCCAGCGTCGCCCGCGCGTAGGCGCCGGCCGGCACTTCCTCTGATGCGATGGCGATGCTCACCCCCGGGCGCGCCAGGTCGTCCAGGCTCGGCACGGCGTTTGAGCCGACCGGCGCGACTACCGCCAAACGGTTGGTGGCGAAGTATTCCGGGGTGTTCCCCAGCAGGTTCTCCTTCCTGATCGCCGCCATCTGCTCCCAATCGGCCGAGGCGAAAACGTCCGCCCGCGCTCCGTGTTCCAGCTGGGTGCGCAACGCCTGGCTTCCCGCAAAGTTGAACGTCACTTTGACGCCGGGTTGGTCGGCCTCGAAAGCGTCAGCCACGGCGCGGAACGGCTCGCCCAGCGAAGCCGCGGCGAACACGGTCAGCATGTTCTTCGGCGCTGCGTCCTGCGATGCCGCGGCCGCGCACCCGCCGGCCATCACCGCCAGCGCCAATGCCGCCGCCGCCAGCGCCAGCGCAAGAAAGCCGGAGTTCATCGAGCCAGGAATCCTCGTCGGTCACGCATAGAGGTGAATTATAGCAACGGGCCCGCCTTGACTTGCCACAGGCGCTGCCGTTAAATGGCCCAACGGCGGCGCCGAAGTCTGCGGACTGCCGCCTTCCCCTTGCAAGACCAGTCGACCGTTAGGAGGTCACCAAATGGCTCTCGTGCGTTGCGTTACCGAAATGGGCATGGGCGTGGATGTCCATGGCCTGGATTACACCCTCGCGGCCAAGCGGGCCGTATTCGATGCCATCCACCACAGCAGCCTCGGCTTCGCCCGCCTGGTGGACGCCACCGCCGACGATATGACGGTCAACGTCACCATCGGCGCGCCCCATCCCGAGAAGGTCAACGCTGACGAGGTCGCCGACTCGCTGCCCCACGGCCGCGCCAACGTGGACGTCGTCGTGGGCGGCCTCCAGCTGCTCAACGAGGATGGCAGCGACGGCACGCTGATCGCCAACGCCATCATCACGGTCAGCATCGAGGACGGCAAGTAGCCGAAGTCCCCCGTGCCCGATCTGACCTTACTGCCCGAAGAAGCCAGCCGCATCTGCATGACAGAGTGCCACGCCATGTGCTGTCGTGGCCCCATCATCCTGCGGCTGGAACCGGACGAGGTCACCGGCTTCTATCGCCGGGCCGCCGATCTGGGTACCGAAGCCCGGATCAGCCGCGCCCCTGACGGCGGCGGCAACGTGCTGTTCCTGGATCAAGAGCGGGAGTGCTGCCCCATGCTGGACACGGCCACCTCCGGGTGCCGCATCTACGACCAGCGCCCCCGCGTCTGCAGGGAGTTTCCCCGCAAGCGTGAGCCCGGCTGCGCCATATCCGAGTGGATTACGCCGGAACCGGAACCCGACCAAACACCGTAGCCGCCACCTTCGCCACGAAGTTCCGCCCCATGGCCTGGTAGCCCTCGGCGTCCGGATGCAGGTCGTCGGGCAGCATGTGGGCCATCTCCGGCCCGAAAAGTTCCAGCCCGTCCACGTAATGAAGGTTGCGGTCGCCCCGCGCCTGCATCAGCGCGGTCGCCTCGGCGACCTCCGCGCGCATCGCCGACAGGGTGAACCCAACGGGGTTCTCCGTGTCCTCCCGCCACGCTGAGAAGATCGGCGATATGATCGCCAGCGGCGTGTCGGGGTGTTTCTCCCTCAGGATGTGCACGAAGCCGATGACGGCCGGCATGAACGTGCGCAGGCCGATGCTGGCCGCGGTGTACATGTTGATCCCAACCTTCATCGTGAGATAGTCGGCCGGCAGGTCCCGCATCATCCGTGCCACCATGGGCTCCAGGTGACACCCCCCGCCGTAGCCCAGGCAGGTCAGGTTCAGATCGCTGGCCCGCGCGGCGACGGCCGGCCAGGTCAGGCTGGGGCTGGCCGCCGTGCGGCAGTGGGTGATGGAGCTTCCGTAGGTCACCCAGCGCGGTCGCCGGTCGTCATAAGGCTCCACGCCGGCACCGTCCGAAACTTCCAGGCGCCGCAGCCGAAACTCGCCGTGTTGCGGCAACCACAGCTCCACCAGCTTCTCGCCGCCCGGCAGCCTCTCAAACCGGAAGCCGTCGCGTCCTTCCAGCGCGGCCGAGCCGTGGAACTCCCCGTCGCAGTAAAGATCAATCGCGCTGGACTCCCCCGTCGGGACCACCGAGCCAGCCACAATTTCGGTGTCGCTGCGGAAGGCAATGCGCACGCCCGCCGGCATCGCCGCCCGCTCGCGCAATGCGTCAGGCGGAAACAGCGAACGGTCCTCATAGGGGATGCGCCACGGCATCCGCCATTCAGCAGTGTCGTGAAAAGAAATCGCCCCCTGCCAGGTCAGCCGGGGGTCGTCAGGTTGGATGGTTTGAGGCATGGTGGTCCTCCGTTCACGTTGCGCTGGTTTCCGCAAAGGGGTTCCTGATGGTCAAGCCTTCTACCCGTTGGCCGTTCTGCATATCCTCGCTGTACAGGGTGGTGCATCCCGCTCCCAGCGCCGCCGCCACGATCAGCGAATCATAAAAGCTGAACCCGTATCGCGCCCGGATACCCAGCCCGTGGCGATAGAGCTCCGGTGTTGGGATTATCCGGTTAATCCGCCACATGGGAATCAATATCTCATCAAGAAATTGCCCCACTCGCTGGTAGTTTACTCCCGTCCTCCTCCCAATGACGTTCAACGTTTCCTGAACGACTTGGTAGCTGATGCAAGCGGTGCGGTTGTTCATGTTGTCCAGAACCAAGTCGTTGGCCCGCAAATACTTTTCCTCTTCGGTCCGCTCGAACAGATAAACAAAAATGTTCGAGTCGAGAAAATTTTCAGCGGGCATTCATCTCGTCCCGCGTGGGCTTGGGGCCGCTGGTGTCAATGTACTTGCGTAGCTCTTGAATCGTAGCCATCGCCCGTTCCACCTGCGCTTTGTGCAACGCTGGAGCGTCGGCGATTGCCTGCTTTGCCGCCTCTTCGCCGCCCAGATAGTCCACCATCCACTGGTGAAATAGCTCGTTTAAGCCGGTCTTTTCTTCCAGCGCCCTGCATCGCAGGGCGTCCACCAGGCTACTGTCAGCGTATAGGATTACCTTCTCCATGGTGCCCTCCGTTGCCGTGGCTCTCGTCGCTCCATTATATATACAAAACCGCCCCGCCCCGGGTTCGAAGCGCCCCGCCAATCTGGAACTGCCCCGCCTTTTCAAGTATCATTGCGGAAATCAACCAGACTGCACTCGCATTCTCCTGAAACCGAACGCTCCTGAGCTAGGAGGATAGCCTTGAAGTACGACTACATCGTCATCGGCGCCGGCTCCGCCGGCTCCATCATGGCCACCCGGCTGAGCGAGGACCCCAACACCTCGGTGCTGCTCCTCGAGGCCGGGCCGGACTATCCCAACTTCGACCATCTGCCCGACGAGGTGAAGTTCGGGTACGCCACCGCCACCGACGTCATGACCAGCGACCACAACTGGCAGTTCACCGGGCATGGCACCGACGAGAACCCCGAGATCATGGTGCCTCGCGGCAAGGTCACCGGCGGCTCCAGCGCCATCAACGGCCAGATGTTCCTGCGCGGCGTCCCCGAGGACTACGACGGCTGGGCCGCCATGGGCAACGACCAGTGGAGCTTCCAGAACCTGGTGGGTTGTTTCCGCCGCCTGGAGACCGACACCGATTTCTCCGACGACTTCCACGGCAACGACGGTCCCATCATCGCGCGGCGCTTCAAGCGGGAGGAATGGCTCCCCGCCCAATCAGCGTTCTACAACGCCGCCCGCGCCTACGGTTTTCCGCATACGGACGACCACAACAGCCCCGATTCCACCGGAATCGGCCCCACGCCTTTCAACAACCCCAACGGCATCCGCTGGAGCACCGCCCTGGGCTACCTCGACATGGCCCGGCACCGCCTCAACCTGACCATCCGCCCCAACTGCACGGTGCACCGCGTCGTGTTCGACGGCAACATAGCGACGGGCGTGACGGTCGAAACGGGCGGCGAGGTCTTCACCGTTGAGGGCAACGAGATCATCCTCAGCGGCGGCGCCATCGCCTCTCCGCAACTGCTGATGCTCTCCGGCGTCGGTCCCGCCGACCACCTGCGCAGCCTGGGCATCCCCGTGGTGCACGACAGCCCCGGCGTCGGCCAGAATCTCCGCGACCATCCCATCGTTCCCGTCACCTGGCGGACCAGGCCGGGATTCGATCTCGACGGATTCGCGCCGAGGATCCAGACGTGCCTGAAATACACCGCCGAAGGGTCCGACCTGCGCAACGACATGATCATGATCTTCTCGTCCTTCGCCACCGAGCAGGTGATCCGCGGCGGCGACCGCATGGAACCCCTGGGCATCCGCGCCTCGGTGTCCATCTACCTGGCCGTCGGCGCCGGCGAGTTGAGGCTCCAGTCCACGGATCCGCACCAGCAGCCCTATCTGGACTACAACTACCTGAAGGAGGAATTCGACCGCAAGCGCCTGCGGGACGGCGTCCGCATCGCCGCGGAGCTCGGCAACCACAGCGACTTCGCCGACATCATCCAGGAGCGTACCGAGCCCCTGGACTCCGACCTCGAAACCGACGAGGCCCTGGACCACTGGCTCCGCAGCAACGTCTCCACCGCCCAGCACATCTCCTGCACCTGCAAGATGGGACCCGACTCCGACCCCATGGCGGTGGTGGACCAGCAGGGCCGGGTCAAGGGCGTGCAGAACCTCCGCGTCGTGGACGCGTCCATCATGCCCGACTGCATCCGAGCCAACACCAACGTCACCACCATGATGATCGGCGAGCGCGTCTCCGAACTCATGCTACAGGGCAGCTAGAGGAGGCAACACATGGCAAACCGCGATATAGAACTCATCGGCCACCTGATGCGGCGCGCCGGCTTCGGCGCCACTCGCCAGCAGCTGGAGGCCTACGCCGCCGAGGGCTACGAAGCCACCGTGGAGCGGCTTCTCGACCACAGCAGCGAACGGCGCATGGGCGACGACCTCATCCGCCGGTTCCATCCCGAGCTGTCCGGCATGATGGGCACCCTGGGCTCCGGCGAGAACTGGCTGTACCGCATGGCCACCACCACCACGCCGCTGCGCGAGAAGGTCGCCCTGTTCTGGCACGGCATCTTCGCCACCGGCTACCCCAAGGTCATCCACGGCAAGGCCCTCTCCGACCAGGTCCGCATGTTCCGCCATAAGGGCATGGGCAGCTTCAATGACCTGCTGCTCGAGTTATCCCGCGACCCGGCCATGATCATCTGGCTCGACAACCAGGACAACCACAAGGACGCCATCAACGAGAACTTCGGCCGCGAGCTGCTCGAGCTCTTCTCCATGGGCGTCGGCAGCTACACCGAGCAGGACGTCCAGGAGTGCGCCCGCGCCTTCACCGGCTGGACCCTGGGTAACCGCGAGTACATGGAACTGCGCTCCATGCGCGACTCCGATTGGCCCTACGGCCGCATCTCCTGGCACTTCGAGTTCCAGGACGAGGACCACGACTTCGGCGAGAAGGAGTTCCTCGGCCAGCGCGGGCAGTTCAACGGCGACGACATCGTCAGCATCATCTGCCAGCAGGAGGCCACCGCCCGGTTCATCTCCCGGCACATGTACAGCTTCTTCGTGGCCGACGAGCCGCCCGTCCCCGAGTGGCCCTACACCGAGCCCCAGGACCCGGCGGCCATCGACCTGCTGGTCCAGGCCTACTTCGACAGCGGCTACAGCATCGCCGCCATGCTCCGCGCCCTGTTCAATGCCGACTTCTTCCAGGACGAATCGAACTGGTACCGCAAGGTGAAGAGCCCGGTCGAACTGGTTGCCGGCGTACTCCGCCTCACGGGCGAGTTCGACCGCCCGCGCAAGGAAATGATCGACCGCTACCAGCAGGCCGTCTTCATGGGCCAGTTCCTCAACAACCCGCCCAGCGTGGAGGGTTGGCACCAGGGTACCGACTGGATCGACACCGGCTCCCTGGTCGAGCGCATCAACTTCGCTTCCCAGCAGCTTGGCGACACCGCCAAGCCCGGCGTCAGCGCCATGGTCGAGCGCATCGCCGAAAACTCGTCGGCCGTGTCGCCCGAAATGCTCGTCGATGCCTGCCTGGATCAGGTGGGTGCGATCACCGTCTCCGAGGCAACCCGCCGCGAGCTGGTCGACTTCGCCTCCGTGGTGGGTACTCCCGACGACGCCGGCCACGGCCGGATTGCCGAGGTGCTGCAGATGGTGGCGTCAAGCCACGAGTTCCAGCGGGCATAGGAACGGTCAGAATCGGGATTTGCCGGATTGAAGGATTGACAGGATTGACAGGATTGGGTGTTCTTCACCACAGGATGGCTCCAATCCCGTCAATCCCATAATCCTGAAAATCCTGATTCAGACAATCTCCAAGGATGAAATGATTATGACCTCAGTCCAAGATATACCGGAGATCAAGCTCCTCGAATACCGCATGACCCTGGGCATGACCACCATGGAGGGCCGGGGTTTCTACTATCCCACCGACGCCGCCATCGCCGATGACGGCCGGATGTACGTCGCCAACCGTTCGCTGGACAACGTCACGCGAGGCGTGCGCGTCACCGTGTGCGACGCCAATAGCGAGTATTACGGGACCTTCGCGGCGTACGGCGAGTCGCCCGGCCAGTTCATCTGGCCCTCCGCCTGCACTCTGGACAGCCAGGGGCGGGTGTACGTCAGCGACGAACATTTGCACCGCGTCTCGGTCTTCGACCGCGAGGGCGCGCTGCTGTCCGTCTGGGGCGAGCACGGCTCCGCCGAGGGCCAACTCGACACCCCGTCCGGCCTCGCCTTCGACGCCGCCGACAACCTCTACGTCGCCGACACCTACAACCACCGCGTCCAGAAGTTCACCGTCAGCGGCCGCTTCCTGCTCGCCTTCGGCAACGAGGGTGACGGCCCCAACCAGTTGAGCCTCCCCTGGGGCCTCACCGTCGGCGCCGACAACTGCGTCTACGTGGCCGACTGGGGCAACGACCGCGTCCAGAAGTTCTCCTCCGACGGCGAACACCTGGCATCCTTCGGAACCAGCGGACGCGGCGACGGCCAGTTCCATCGCCCCTCTGGTGTCGCGGTCGACGCGGCCGGCAACATCTACGTGGCCGACTGGGGCAACGAACGGGTCCAGGTACTTGACGCCGACGGCGGCTTCGTTCAGAAACTGCGCGGCGAGGCCACCCTGTCCGACTGGGCCGCCAACTTCCTGTCCGTCAACGTCGAGGAGGGCGCAGCCCGTTCCCGGGCCAACCTGGAACCCGAGATAGAGTACTTCGTGGACGAACCCCACGAGGAATCTTCCCACATCGAAAAGTATTTCTGGTCTCCCGTGTCGGTCAAGCTCGACCGCGACGGGAACCTGTACGTAACCGAAAGCAACCGGCACCGCATCCAGGTGTACCGGCCAGCCCACGCCTCCGCGTAGTCATTGCGAGCGTAGCGTGGCAATCCCGTACCAATCCAGCAGGCCCCGGCAGACCACAAACAGGAGGATAGCCCGATGACTTCCACCAAGAAGGAAAGGTCGGTGGTGGTGATTGAACTCCAGGGCGGCAACGACGCCCTGAACACCGTCATTCCCTACAACAACCCCCTCTACTACGACTTCCGCAACAACGTCGGCATACCCGAGGGCGACGTGCTGCATCTGGACGGCGAGGTCGGCTTCAACCCCAGCCTGGCGCCCATGAAGCACCTCTGGGACCAGGGGCAGATCGGCATCATCAATGGCATCGGCTACCCCAACCCCAACCGCTCCCACTTCCGCTCCCGTGACGTCTGGTACACCGCCGAGTCCGAGAAGATTGGCGCCGAGGGCTGGCTGGGCGCGGCCATCCGCGACCTGGACGCCCGCGGCGAGAACGTCCTCACCGGCGTCAACTTCGGCCGCGGCCTCCCCCGGTCCATGGTCTGCAAGGGCGTGCCCGTCGCGTCCGTCGCCAACCTGGAGACCTACGGCCTGATGCCCGACATCCAGGACGAGAAGTCCCGCCAGTACGCCCTGGAGGCCTTCAGCCGCATCTACGGGCCGACCGAGAACAAGGACATCGTGGCCCAGGTGCTGTCCGAGACCGGCTCCAACGCCCTCAAGGGCGCCGACCGGCTGCGCAGCGCTCCCGGCCTGTACTCGTCCACCGTCGAATACGCCGACACCCCCATCAGCCAGTCGCTGCGGAACATGGCGCAGGTGATGTCCGCTGACCTGGGCACCCGCATCTACTACACGATGCACGGCAGCTTCGATACCCACAGCAACGAGCTCCCCGCTCACCACAAGCTCTGGACCGACGTGTCCACCGCCATCGCCGACTTCACCAGCGATCTGGACGAGCACGGCATGCTCGACGACACGCTGATCCTGGTCTTCTCCGAGTTCGGGCGGCGTATCAAGGACAACGGCACCGGCACCGACCACGGTTCCGGCGGCGTGGCCTTCGTCCTCGGCGGTTCGGTCAACGGCGGCATCTACGGCGAGTACCCGTCCCTGCGCCCCGAGGACCATTCCGAAGGCGACATGCACTTCACCACCGACTTCCGCTCCACCTACGCCACCATCCTCAACCGGTGGCTGGAGCTCGACCCCATCCCTATAGTCCACGGCGACTACGAGCAGTTCGCCTTCCTGTAGGCGATGGTGGCATAAGGCAAAAACGAGCAGGGGCGACCCATGGGTCGCCCCTGCTCGTTTCTCCAACAGCGCCAATGCAGGTTCAACTGCCCTGGAACGCGCCCTGGTAACCACCCTGGGCGGCTCGGCCCAATCGCTCCACCACGAGTGAGCAAATCCTCATATTGGCGGTCAGGCCGATGGTCCACGGCCCCAGGTTGAACATTTCCAGGGTGATCCGGTTGCGGAAGCCGGGGTCGATTTTCGGGGCGGTGACGTGGACGCCGAGACCGAGACGGGCGAGGCGACTTCTTCCCTCCACCCGGCCGGCTAGGTCCAGCGGCAATCCGACGGTCTCCAGGGTTTGCCCGATGATGAAGCGACCGGGTTCGAAATTCCAGCTTTGTCCGCCCGACAGGTCAACCTTTTCCTCTGCATAGAGGCTTATGTGTTCTGCCACGTTCAACGCATCCGGATGGAGGGTCATGCCCGGTACCGGGTTGCGACGCTGGACAGTGAGCAACGGATCCAATCTCAAGTCGATGGATGACGGCTGCACGTTGTTGTCATCAAAGGGCATGATCAACAGATGTCCACTGGCGATGGCTTCAAATAATTCGCCGTCCGATAGCACCATCAGTTGGTCTCCGCCTTCGTCGCAACCTGGGCGTATTCGGCGTCCGTCAGCCGCCAGGCGGGACGCCCTTCATTGCTAGTGGCGAGATAGACCACAATCTTTCCCTGTGCGCGGCCCACGCGGGCTGCCATGACGTAACTCCGATCTTCGGCCACCGACCATGTCGGCACCAAAGCGTCAAACTGCTGGTTGCCGATTTTCCGGATGATCACGGTGTCGTGGTCACCCCAGGGGCTGAGGCGCGCGTCGCCAGGCTCCAGGCTGATACGAATCGGAGTGGCGCTTTCGTCGAATTCTATCCACGGAATGGCCATGCTGAATTCCTCCGTTGGAAATTGCCGCCGCATTATACCCATCGCCGGCCGCCGGCATAAAAGGCGGATGTCAGCAATTCACGCCCGCTACCCGCCCCAAACCTCCCCAGCCACCTCCGCCACCAGCTCCAGCTTCCGCCACTGGTCGTCCTCGGTCAGCAGGTTGCCCGCCGCCGTTGACGCAAACCCGCACTGCGGGCTCAGGGCCAGCCGATCCAACGGCACGTATCCGCTGGCCTCCTCGATCCGCTCCAGCAGGTAGTCCCTGGTCTCCACCGCCGACTCCTTGCTGCTGACCAGGCCCAGCACGACTATCTTGTCCTCGGGCACGAAACGCAGCGGCTCGAAGGTGCCGGCCCGTTCCGTGTCGTACTCCAGCAGGAACCGATCCACGGCCAGGGAGCCGAACAGCCGCTCGGCGATGGCCTCGTAGCCGCCCTCGGCGTACCACTTGCTCTGGTTGTTGCCCCGGCAGATGTGCATGGCTACGGTCGCGCCCGGCCGCTGCGCCCCTTCCAGGCAGAAGTTGTCGGCGTTCACCGCTTCCTCGAACATCGCGTCCGGATCCTCGCCCAGCCCCCGCAGGTGCTCCCGCCAGCGCGGGTCGACATAGTAACTGTAGCGCGGCGCGTCGATCTGGATGTAGTCGATTCCCGCGTCCAGCAGCGCGGCAATCTCAGCCTTGATGAAACCGGCGATCTCCCAAAGCAGGTCCGAACGGGTGGGATAGAACTGATCCGATACGCCCGGCTGGAAGCTGATGGCCGGAAACTGGCTCGGACTGGGCAGCGTCATCTTCACCGGACCCGGCGCGTGCTCCTGCAGGAACCCTCGCTGGTTCTCTGTCAGGCCGCGCACCTGTCGCAGCTTGGCCCCGACGACCTGCCGCGTGCCCTGCTCGGTGGGCACGCCGCCCGGCCCCTGCCAGACCCGCACCACGGCCGGCCGCTCCGGCATGACGAAGCCGTCCACCGCTTCGATCAGGTCGTTCTGGAACCCGGTGCGCCGGAACTCGCCGTCCGTATACACCGAAACACCGGCGGCCCGCTGCCGCTCGATGGCGTCCAGGATGGCCTCGTCCTCCACGGCGCGCAGTTCATCCGCGCCCAGCCGGCCTTCCTGGAAGGCGCGCCGCGCCGCGTGCACCGACTCCGGCCGCAGCAGGCTCCCCACGTGATCCGCCCGAAAAGTATCCGCCATAGGTTCCCTCCCCAAAGAGACGGGCGCATGCATTGTAGGGGCGAATAATTATTCGCCCCTACCCCTCGCAAGCATCAATGCGTCGGCAGATTTAATCCGCGACGTACGTCTCGCCCCACTTGTCCAGGTACACCACGTCCGACAGCGGCCCCCGGCGCACCGGCCCGAAGTTGCCCATGGGATAGCCGATGGGCAGGATGGCGTAGGAGTGGACACCGGGCGGCAGGCCCAGGATCTCCTCCACCTCCTTCTCGTGGCGCAGGTGCCGGCTGGTGAGCGTCGAACCGAGGCCCAATGCGCGGGCGGCCAGCAGCATGTTCTGCACCGCCGGATAGATCGACGCGCCAGCCGAACGCGTCGGCGTCTCCGCGCCGTCGTCCTGGCACGCCACGATCCACACCGGCGCCTCGTGGTAGTGCTCGGTCAGGTACTCCACCGCGTCGTGCTGCCGGCGGTACCGCCCCGGGCTGGAACCGGGAGGAGGCTCGCTGCCCAGGTAGCGCGGCCCGACCACCTCGTCGAAAGCCTTCTGATACCACTTCTGCACCTGCTCCTTGATGCTGCGGTCCTTGACCACGAGGAACCGCCAGCGCTGGTTGGCCCCGCCGTTGGCGGCCCACTGGCCGGCCTGCAGGATGCGATGTATCAGCTCGTCTGGCACCGGGTCCGGCTTGAGCCGGCGCATGGCCCGCGTGGTGCGCATGATGTGAAACAGTTCGGTGGATTCCGTCATTGCTCTACTCCTCCGCGTCAAATCGCGGCGCGCGCTTTTCCAGGAACGCGGTCATCGCCTCATGGGGGTACGGCGTGGCGAACCCCAGGGCAAAGGCCTTGATGGTGTACTCCGCTGACTCCGCCTCGCCCAGCTCCAGCCACTTGCCGACGATGTCCTTCTGCGACGCCAGCACCGGTCGGGCCATCCCCAGGAACTCCCGCGCCGTTGCCATCGCCGTTTCGTGTACAAGTTCGTGATCAACCACCTCATCGACCAGGCCGATGCGATGCGCCTCGGCGGCGTCCACGATCTCGCCAGTGAGCAGCATCTTCCGCGCCCGGCCCAGGCCCACCGTCGGCGGCAGCAGCGACGCCTCGATCACCGAGGGCAGGCCCACCCGCACCTCCGGCAGCCCGAAGATGGCGTCATCCGACGCGATGCGGATGTCGGCGGCCAGCGCCAACTCCAGCGCGCCACCCAGACACGGCCCTTGTATCGCGGCGACCACGGGAACCGGCACGTCCACCAGGATGCGCGCCGCCCGGTGCAGACTGCGGATGAACTGCTCCGCCGTCAGCGGCGTCAAATCCTTCATCTCGCGCAGGTCCACGCCGGCGGAAAACGCCCGCTCACCGGCACCGCGCAGGATGATGGCCCGCACCGCCGTATCGTTGCCGCACTCATCGAACCGCTCCCGCAACTCCCGGAACACGTCGGGCCCCAGCAGGTTCAGGTGCGTGCGCCCCGCGATGGACAGCGTGGCGATGCCGTCCCGTCGCTCTACGGTTGTTCCACCGGGCATGTCAGTCACCGACCGCAGCGGCCACCGGCTCCGGCGCAGCCACCGCCGCCTCGATGAACCGCAGCACCTCGAAGTTGAAGATGTCCGGCTTCTCGAAGTAGACCGAGTGGCCGGCCTCCGGCACCCGCAGCAGCCGCGACCCGGGGATGGCCCGCGCCCCGGCCTCGATCACCTGCGGCGGCGAAATCTGGTCGTCCTCGCCCACGAAAAACAGCGTCGGAACCTTCAGGTTCGCCAGTTGATCAGCGCTGGGTCCGGCCACCATGCCGCCCGGCGGCGTGTGACGCGGCGGGTTGGTGCGCGACACCTGGAGGTACAGGTTGGCCAGGTTGGGGTTACGCTGCACGAACAGGGGCGCCACCGCCCGGTAGCCGATATCGCCGCTGGCGGCGGGGTTGGACGCCTGCTGCTCCGCCCAGATGCGCTGCTGTTCCAGCACCTCGGCCACGTTCATCCCGCCCACCGTGTCGGCCATCACCAGGCTCTTCACCCGGTGCGGATATGCCACGGCAAACCCCAGCATCGTCCGGCCGCCCATGGACTGCGCCACCAGGTGCGCCGACTCGATCTCCAGGTGATCCAGCAAACCGCGCAGGTCGTCGACGAAGGAGTTGGCGCCCGGCCCGTTGGGCACATCGTACGAGTGGCCGAACCCCCGGTGGTCGAAGGTGACGCACCGGTACCGCTGGGAGAAGAAGGGTATCTGCTGCCACCAGCTCAGCAGGTTGCCGCCGGCGCCGTGGGCGAACACGATGGCCTCGCCCTCGCCGTAGCTCTGGTAGTGCAGGTCAATTCCGTTGATTAGCGCGCTGCTCACGTTACACCTCTGCGTGGAGTCGATATGGGTTGAGGACGTAGTTCACTCGTCCCCCAAGTTTGGCACCGTCGGCTCAGGGTGGCAATCCCGCTGGGTTTCTCATGAGTACCCACTTTCGTAAATCGTCAGAATCAGGATTTTCAAGATTGGAGGATTATCAGGATTCAGACCGTTCTGTGATGTAGATCTCCCAATCCTGCCAAATCATAGAATCCCGCAAATCCTGCTTCTGACGCTTCCCCGCCCCAGACCGGGTACGCGTGAACGCTGGGATCCGTTGACCGAATCCTGCCGGCCAGCACAATGGCAGTTCGTGATATTCGTCATCATCCTATATGCCTTGTGAGCATATTTGCAAAAGGCGTAAAATGTGCGCCGTTGCGCAACGGCAATCGTCGCGTTGCGCCCTTTTGATTTATCGCGATGAGCAGCAACGCTTCGCCTTCCGCCGGGCGCCGGTTCGGTTTTCTGCCGTCCAACATTTACTACGGCTGGTACATCGTCGTCATCACTGGCTTCGTGATGACCGTCGCCACGGTGCCCTTGTTCCATGCGATGACGCTGTGGAATCCGGCGCTGGAAGCCCATTTCGGTTGGAAACGGGGCGCCCTGTCCATGGCCATGGCCTTGACGCGGATTGAAGGCGGGTTGATGGGCCCCATCGAAGGCTATCTCACCGACAAGCTGGGCGGTCGGAAGATGGTGTTAATCGGGTTCATCATCCTGGGCTTCGGTTTCCTGGCTTTTTCCCAGATCGGCGCCGGATTCTGGCCAGTTTCGCCTCTTTACACCTTCTACTTCGCCTTCATGCTAATGGCCCTGGGGCAGGGCATGGGTAGTTGGGTGCCCATGATGACCACTATCAACAACTGGTTCTCCCGGCGTATGGCAACCGCCATGGCTTGGGCCAACTGGATCAGCCGCGGCGGAGCACTGATCGTGGTGCCCCTCATCGGATTGGGCATCAATAGTCCCATCGGATGGCAGGGTACTGCGATGGTGGTCGCCGTAGTGGTGTTCGGCTCCGCCGTTCCGCTCTCCCTGGTAATTCGCAACAAACCGGAGGACATGGGCCTGCAAATGGACGGCGATGCGGAGCCAGCCGGCCGTGCGCGTGGCGGTCAGCGCGGCCCGTCCGCGCCGCAGGGTTTGACGGCCCAGCAAGCGGTACGCACCGCGGCGTTCTGGCTCATCGCCGTAGGACACGGCCTGACCAGCATGATAATCCTGGCCATTATGACCCACCTGGGCCTGTTTTTGAACGACGCCGGGTTCGGGGGACATATCGCGCCGGTGGTCACCACCTATACCTTCGTCGCCATGTGGGCGCAGCTCCTTGGCGGGTACATGGGCGACCGGTTCCCCAAGCGCGTCAGCATTTTTGTCTTCACCACCATTCAGGCCGGCGCCGTGGTGCTTCTAACCTTCAGCACCGACCTCTGGATGTTCTACGCCTTTGCCGTCACTTTTGGTCTGGGCTTCGGCGGACGCAACCCGCTGACCACCTCCATCCGAGGCGAGTACTTTGGTCGGGGCAATTTTGGCAAGATCCTGGGCATCAGCACCATTCCCATGAATATCCTGCTGCTGGGGGCCGGCCCCTTCGCCGGCTACATGTACGACTGGCAGGGGTCCTACACCATCGCCTTCCTGGTGCTGTCGGGGTTCAACTTCCTGGGAGGCATCTGCTTCCTCTTTGCCAAGCGCCCCCAAATCCCGACCGCTCCCGCCGCCTCGCCCAGAGTCCCCGCGCCCGCGCCCGCCGCCGGCGACTCGTAAGTCGCAACCCGCGCGCAGCGGTTGAGCGTGCCGTGCAAAAGATTGAGGGCGGGTTCGGAACCCGCCCTCGTTGCTTAACGTGAGTGCCGTCGCCGGTCAGCCCAGGTCGGTCTCGGTGATCTCGATGTTCTGGATCGCCAGACGCTCCGTGGGCTGGGAGCTCTCGCCGCTGCGGCTCTGCTGCACCGGCGAGGTGGCCAGCGCTTCCAGCACGTCGTCGCCCTCGGTCAGCATCCCGAAGATGGTGTAGTTGGGCGGCAGCCCCGCGTTCGCGCCGTGGACGATGAACCACTGGCTGCCGTTGGTGTTCGGGCCGGCGTTGGCCATGGCCAGGGTTCCCCGCGTGTAGGAGCGCGTCACTTCCTCGTCGCGAAAGCGGTAGCCCGGCCCGCCCGTGCCGTCGCCGCGCGGGCACCCACCCTGGATCATGAACCCGTTGATGACCCGGTGGAACTGGTTGTCTTCGTAAAATCCGTCCCGCGCCAGGAAGACGAAGTTGTTGACGGCTCTCGGAGCAACCTCCGACAGCAGCTCAATAGTCATGTCGCCCTTGTCAGTCTTGATGACGGCGTGGTACCGCTTGGTCCCTTCAATGACCAGGCCGGGCGAGTTCTCATATTGCTTGGGGGGCATCGAATGTCTCCTGATGTTCGTGGAACGGATAAGTCCCGCCGATTATACCCTACCGTCAGGCGCGACCTCCGGCGTTGCTATAATCCGGGCCGACCACGAACCATCAGGCGATCCTGCGGATCGCCGCCTTAAGGAGCCACCCATGCCCAATCCCACCGTCCATATCATCGCCACCGGCGGCAGCATCGCCGGCGTCGGTCCCGACCGCATGGACTACACCCTGTACCCCGAGATCGGCGACCATCTCACCATCGACCAGAACCTGGCCCGCGTCCCGGAGATCGGCGACCACTTCAACATCATCGCCGAGGACATGGTCAGCGTCGGCAGCACCGCCATCGGGCCCGCCAACTGGATCGCCTTGGCCGAGCGCATTCACGCCATCGACCGCGACGAGCCCGACACCGCCGGCATCGTCATCACCCACGGCACCGCCACCCTGGAGGAGACCGCCTACTTCCTGCACCTGACCGTCAAGACCGAGCGGCCCGTCGTCATCACCGGCGCCATGCGTCCGCCCACGGCGATCAGCACCGACGCCGACCTCAACCTGCTGGACGCCGTGCGCATCGCCGCCACGCCCGAGGCCGCCGGCATGGGCGTGCTCACCGTGCTCAATAATGAGATCCACTGCGCCCGCGAGGTCTACAAAGCCAACACCCTGCGCGTGGAGACTTTCAGGGCCAACGAGCTGGGCTTCCTGGGCTACGCCGACTCCGACCATCAGGTCGTCTTCTACCGTCGTCCCGTCCGCAAGCACACCACCGAAACGCCCTTCCGAGTGGACGGCATGAGCGACCTGCCCCGGGTGGACATCGTGCATGCCTACGCCGGCGCCGACGGCATGCTCATCGACGCGGTGCGCGCCCACGGATCGGCGGGCCTGGTGTTGGCGGGATTCGGCGCGGGAACCTTCCCGCCGGCGGTCATCTCGGCAGCCGAGGCCGCCGTGGCCGGCGGCATGCCCGTCGTCCTCGCCAGCCGCTCCATCGCCGGCCGCGTGGTGATGACACCGCGCAAGGACGAACAGGGCTTCATCGTCTCCGACAACCTCATGCCCCAGAAGGCCCGCATACTTTTGATGCTCGGCCTCACCGTGACCGACGACCGAGACGTATTGCAGGAGATGTTCTATGAGTACTGAACTTGTCCGCCGTTCCGCATCCGCGCTTAAGATTCAACCCCGTTCAGGCGGGGGGGCTGACAGGGGTATGCAAGGGGTTTTGCAGCAATCGTCTCCGCCGGTCAACGCAGTGTCGGAACACCATAGTGTAGAATGTCCGCCGCAGGATTAGGCCCAACCGGGTAAGGGTGCGACATGACCACCGCCGACACTTCCGCTAGTACGACCCAGGCCCGGAAGCCCTTCGGCTTCCCGGACCCGCCGGAAGACCCGGAAGACAAGATGACCAACTTCCACCAGATGGCTGTCACCGGCAACCTGCATCATCTGGTACATCATCTGGGCAACCCGGAGACCACCCTGGCGGTGGGCGAGAAATACCTGGCCCTGACGCCCACGCGCAGCCTGGCCGGAGTGCGCTATCCCGACCTGCTGGTGGCCTTCGGGGTGGACCCGGGGGCCTACTACGCCAGCAACGCCTACGTCATCGCGGAGCAGGGGAAGCCGCCGGACTTCGTGCTGGAGGTGGCGTCCCGCAGCAGCGGCAGGCTCGACACCGTGGACAAGCGGCGGGACTACGCCGCCCTGCTCATCCCGGAATACTGGCGGTTTGACGAAACGGGGCGGTTTCACGGGGTCAAGCTGGCTGGCGACCGCCTGGTGGACGGGGAGTACATCGCCATCGAGATCGAAGAGTTGCCCGACGGGAGCTGGCAGGGATACAGCGGGGCGCTGAACCTGAACGTGCGCTGGGAACCGGCGGCGTTTCCGCCGTACCGGTATGGTCCGGCGCAGGGACTGCCCCGGGGTTTGCTGGGCTGGTACGATCCGGCCACGGGCTTGCCCATCGCCAGCTTTGAGAGCGAGCGGGAGCGGGCCGCCGCCGCCGAAGCCCGCGTGCGCGAGCTGGAAGAGCGGCTCCGCAACCAGAGCCCCTAGCTAAACCAAATAAGCAAGTTGCAAGGAAGAAGAGCAGGTATTCGCCCTGATCGGCGCCGTCGGCACTCCCACCTCCCGGGCGGTGTCCCCGCTGGCCCACGCGGAAGGAGTGCCCTTCGTCGCCCCCTTCACCGGCGCTCAACTTTTGCGCGAACCCGGGCTGACCAACGTGCTCAACCTGCGTGCCTCTTATCACCAGGAAACCGACCGGATATTGGAATACCTTCAAGGCCAGGGCATCACCCGCGTTGCCGTGCTTTACCAAAACGATTCGTACGGCCTGGATGGTCTCACCGGCGTAAAGCAGCAGGTGGCCGCCCGGAACATGCAGTTGGTGGAGTCTTGGTATTACCGGCGCAACTCCGAGGCTGTGAAGTCAGCGGTGTTCCGTATCGCGGAAGCGGACCCGGCGCCCCAGGCGGTGATCATCATCGGCGCCTCCGATCCCGCGGCCTAGGCAATCAAAATGCTGCGCGAGAAGCTGGGTTCCGATACGATCTTCATGAACGTGTCTTTCGTGGGCAGCAATGCCCTGGCGACCCCGCTCGGCGCTGCCGGGCAAGGCGTTTTCGTGACGCAGGTGGCGCCTCTGCCAACCGATGCTAACGACCCGCTCGGTGCCAGATATCAAACGGCCCTGAATGTGCGCGACCCCAACGTGGTACCCGGGTTCATCTCACTGGAGGGCTACCTGGCCGGACGCCTGGCCATCGAGGGCCTCCAGCGTTGCGGCGAGGACCCACCCGGCAATGTTTCCTGAACGCGGTCCAGACCGCCGGGACATTCAACTTGGACGGCTTCTAGTTGATGTTCGGCGCCACTGACAACCAGGGATCCGACGCGGTGTTCCTGACTCAAATCGATGCGAACGGCAACTACCAACTGGTTCCGTGACCGCGCAGGTTCACCCTGACGCGGGTTTTCGCGCCTCTCCGATGATCGGTTGAGTGCGGAACCGCCGTGACCGAGCCAACGCCCGCGGCCATCGATTGGCTGCGGGCGTTTTCTTCCGCCGCATTGCTGCGCTTTCCCGCCCCTCGTCAGCGCCGGGCGCCAAGGTTAACGTCGTGTATAATGCGCCAAATCCCGCCCCTGGCCACCATCTGAGGAGCGCAATACATGGCACAGGCAGCCGGCGTCAGCCCCTCTCAATCCACGACGCAGGATGCGCCGCCCCGCACCAAGGGCTCGGTGATGGCGACCACGCTGGTGGGCGCTCACGCCTTCGAGCACCTGTACGCCCACAGCATCCCGATCATTATCCTGGCCATCATCACCGAGTTCGAGCTGGGCGCCCTCAGCGTCGGCGCGGTGGTTGCCATCCGCTCCATCTTCGGCGGCATCACCAGCACCGCCGGCGGTTTCCTCGTCGACCTGTTCCACCACCGGGTGGCCTGGGTGCTGGCCATCAGCACGCTGATGATCGGCACGGGCTACTTGCTCATGTCCATCGCCCCGTCCTACGCCCTGATCCTGTGCGCCCTGGCGCTTGGATCCATGGGCAGCGCGTTGTGGCACCCGCCGGCCCTGGGCCTGCTCGCCCGGCGCTTCCCCGAGCGGCGCGGCCTGTTCATATCCATGCACCGCTCCACCGGCAGTGTCGGCGACGTCATCGGCCCGCTGGCCGCCGGCGCGCTCATCGCCGGCGCCCTGACCTGGAGCGGCGGCGTTGGCGACGCCGAGGTCGCAGTGTCGTGGCCCTTGCCCTGGGGCACCGTGGACTGGCGTTACATCCTCGGGTTCAGCACTCCGGTGATGTTCATCGCCACGGTGGTCATCTTCATCCTGCTGCGCAACGCCGGCAGCGAGCGGCCCGTCAACGTGGACATCGGCGCCCGCGTCCGCACCAACTGGGCCGGTATGAAGGACGCCTTCCGCGGCACCGGCATGTGGGCCATCTTCACCGTCTCCGCCGTGCGCGGCATGGCCGACCGGTCCCTCGTGTTCCTGGTCCCCCTGTATTTGATCCACCTGGGCGTCGGCGAATTCCAGGCCGCCGTCCACGTCATGCTGATGGTGCTCCCCGGCATCCTCTTCGGCCCGATAATCGGCTCACTGTCCGACCGCATCGGCCGTCGCCCCCTGATCATCTTCATCATGGGCGTCACCACGATGCTCACCATCGCCATCATCATGGTCAGCGGCGAGGGCTACAGCCCGTGGATCACCATCTTCGTCGCCATCTACGGGATGATGAACTTCTCGGTCAACAACCTGACCCAGGCGGCCGCCGCCGACATCGCCGCCGGCCGTCGGTTGGAATCCAGCTTCCTCGGCCTCATGTGGGGCAACAACACCCTGTTCGGGGCCATCGCCGCCTTCATGATATTCGGCCCGGTGGAATGGTTCGACTGGCAGTACGGTTTCTTCATTGCCGCCGCCATCTACTTCGCGGGCTTCCTCGTCTCGCTGATGATCCCGGGCAAGCCGCGCGAACCCGAGGCCGTACCGTCGCCGGCCTAGCCGCAGGGTAAATTCGGATTGGCAGCAGCGCAGGGGACGCTTCCCGATGCGCCGGTGGCGAGTGACCGTCGCACCGGCAACCGTGTGCTGGCGTCCACGCTGATCGGCGCCCACGGCTTCGAACACCTCATCTCCAACAGCATCCCGCTGCTGACCACGGTGATGGCCGTGGACCTGGGCCTGGGCGCGCTGCAGGTGGGCGCCATCGTGGCCGTGCGCTCGGCCGCGGCCGGCATCACCAGCGTGACCGGCGGGTTCCTGTCCGACCTGCTCCACCACCGGATCGCGTGGGTGCTGTCCATCAGCGCCTTTCTCACGGCGGTGGGACTGCTGCTGATCGCGATATCGCCGTCGTATGGCGTGATACTGCTGGCGCTGGCGTTGGCGTCTTCCGGAGCCGCGCTGTGGCACCCGCCGGCCCTCGGTCTCCTAGCCCAGCGATTCCCCAACCGCCGGGGGCTGTTCCTGTCCATGCACCGCTCCACCGGCAGCGTCGGCGACGTGGTCGGCCCGATGATCGCCGGCATCCTGCTGCTGGGAGCCCTGCGCTGGGAGGCCGCCGATGGGCTGGCGATGGGTTGGGAACTGGGTCTGGAGCCGGTCAGTTGGCGCTGGATCCTGGCCTTCGGCGCGCCGATCATGTTCGTCGCCACGTTCGTCATCTACGGGCTGCTGCGCCACGCCGGCAACGCGCCGCCGGTGAACGTCGACCTGGGGCAGCGGCTGCGGACCATGTGGCAGGGCACCTACGTGGCCTTCCGGGGGACGGGCCTTTGGGCCATCTTCGCGGTGGCCGCGGTGCGCGGCATGGCCGACGGGTCCATGCTGTTCCTAGTGCCGCTGTACCTCACCCAGGCGCTGGGCATCAACACCTTCCAGGCTTCAGCCCACCTGGCGCTGATGGTCGGCCCGGCGATGGTCACCGCTCCGCTGCTGGGCGCGCTGTCCGACCGGGTGGGACGCAAGCCGCTCATCGTGTTGCTGATGGCCTTCGCCACCGTCTTGACCATCGCCATTCCCCTGGGCGGGCAACAGTACTCCGTCTGGATAACGGTCTGCGTCGCGCTCTACGGATTGCAGCACTTCACGGTGATCAACCTCACCTCGGCAGCCGCGGCCGACGTCGCCGCCCGTTACCGCCTGGAATCGAGTTTCCTCGGTCTCATGTGGGGCAACAACGTCCTCTTCGGCGCCGTCGCCGCCGTGTTCATATTCGGCCCCATCGAGTGGCTCGGCTGGCAATACGGCTTCTTCATCGCCGGCGGCATCTACGCCGTGGGCTTCCTGGCATCCCTGGCCATCCCCGGCCGGAGCCGGCAGCCGGCAACCGCCTAGCCCGGTGCTAAAATGACTTGGTAGAGTGCCACGGCACGTCGCTGATTGGTCGTGGACGCACAATACGAACCATCCGACCATGCAGCAAGCACCATGGCCACCCAACCGGAATACGACGCCAACTCCGAGGCGGTTCGGACGCACCTGACCATCCTGCAGGACGTCATCCGCCGCATGGCCGGCAACAGCGCGTCGTGCAAGAACTGGTGCATCGTGCTGGTGGCGGCCATCCTGGTGCTGGTGACTCGCACCGGCGCTCCCGCCTACGCCCTACTGGCCCTGCTCCCCGCGGCGCTCTTCCTGTTCCTTGACGCCTACTACCTGGCGCTGGAACAGGCCTTTCGCCAGTCCTATGACGCCTTCGTAGCGAAACTGCACGAAAGGGCGGTGACCCTGACCGACCTGTACGTGGTGAAACCCGGCCGGCCGGTGGGTCGGCAGATGCTGATCAGCCTGCGCTCCACGTCCGTCTGGCCCTTTTACCTGGCGTTGGTGGCGGCGATCCTGCTGGTCTGGGTACTCTTACCCGCATGGCTGCCGGGGGATTGGTTCTCCTACCCTGCACCGCCCTGACCGGAAAGCGGCGGAGGATGGCCCGGATCGATCACCGCAGCCCGCTATAATGTTTGCCATCCCATTTTGCCTGAACAATATGACGGACGTTCAAGTTCGAGACGCGGCTGATACCACCCACGTCCTCATCAACCGCCTCCTCCCCATGACCACCTGACACGAGCTTTATCCCCGATTGATATGCACGTAGCCACCTTTATCGCCGGCAGCCCCCGCCTGGCCGGCATCTTCCTCCTGCTCACCGCTGCGGCCACCGCCATCATGGTGCCCACCCGGATCATGGCCGATGCCGACCAGCCCACTCTGCGCCTCGCCCTCGAGGCAATCGACGAGAATACGCTGGCCTACACCTACAGCGCCGTGGCGCGCATCGCCTCGGGCATATTCCTGGTGGCGGCAGCGGGCCTGTTGAGGTCCGTAACGACTCCCTATTACCCGGGGCCGGCGAAGCTGGCAATGACCGCCCTATCGTTGTCGGGCGTGATAACGGTCGTATCGGGCGTGTGCGCGATCATCCTGACCAACATTGGCCCGTCCGCAATTGCATTCGATGACGCCCGCCTGTTCGAGTTGGCCAGCCGCTTGGACACCGCCCGTTGGATCACCGGCAAGGCAGGCTTCTCCCTGGCCGGCCTGGGTCTCATCGCTCTGGCACCGGTACAGTGGCGGGTGGGCGGCCTGCTCAAGGGCTCCGCCCTAGCCGACGTGGTCATCGGCGTCGTTATGCTGTTCATCTGGGTCGATGCCGCCACTGTCATGCACCGCATTTCCGGCGTGGCATTCCTGGCCTGGCTCATTGTGAGCGGCCTGTGGCTGGTCGCCGGGCTGCTCAAGCCGCCGGCGCCAACCCTCGACGCCGACGATGCCCTTCAAACCGCAACCGGAGAGTACGAATATGGCCGACCGCGCAACTAACCTCGCCACCGTCCGCCGCGTCCGCGAAGAACTGACTGCGCTCCTGGACGGCATGGACTACTGCCTGGACTGGAAGGACGGCTCCGGATCCGACGCTGATCCATGGTGCGCCCGCGAGGTCCTCTACCACCTGGTGGACACTCCCGAAGGCGGCATCGGCAGCGTCATCGCCGGCGTGCTGAACGGCAGCCTGGCAGAAGTCACCATCCTGCCCGACATCAGCAACGTCACGCCGGAACGCCTGGCCGCCGAAATCGACGATGCCCGGTCCGGACCCCTGGCCATCCTGCAAACCGCCGAGGACGCCATCGCCAACGCCGGCGACGGTGACTTTGAGGAACGAACCGCCATGGCCCACCTGCCGCACCGCGAAATCCACGAACCACGCACGGCACAATCGTTCATCGACGGCCTGGAACGGCACTGGGGCGAGCACTTAAACCAGCTCCGCGCCATCCGCGAAGCCCTCGGGATGTGATCGCTCAGCAACCCCGTTTGACACCCACGAAACCGCCCGGTTATATTTCGCCTACTTTCGTTCTCAAAAAAGGAGGAAACCAGCTATGACAACTCAGAGGGGAAGAATTCGGTTTGATGCGGGCAACGTGGGCTTCGTCGTCCAGCATGAACTGTGGGACGGCAACATCCAGGACCACTCCGACCAGGGCGTGGTCATCCTGGTAGAGGTCGGCGGCGAGACCGCCCTGCGCTTCAACTGCTTCGACATTGAGAAGAGCTACGTCTACGCACCCGACGGCGAGAACACCCAGTACCGCATGGACCACACCGTCGACGGCAACCCCATCGGCTGGTCGGTCCGGACCATGCGCAGCAACCTGGGCACCATGCTCACCCGCGCCGGCCATGCCGACGCCGCCGGCGCGCTGGACATGAACGCGGTCAACGCTGCCCTGGACGAGGTGGACGCCGCCGCTCGGGTCAAGTTCGCCGCCGAGCGCAACACCGTCAAGCACAACCGCGGCACTGACATCATCGAAGCCGGCAACATCCGCTTCGGCCTCGAGATGCGCCGCCAGGCCTCCGGCGACGGCGGGCTGGCCATCCATGTCCTCAGCGACCTCGCCGGCAACACCGGCCGCGTGTTCACCGAGGAAACCGAGTTGCTGGCCTTTGACTGCTTCCGCGACGATCCCCACTACCACTATGGCCCGCGCAACAAGAACCACCGGATCTTCTGGGACAAGACCCTGGTTCCCGATCCGTTGGGCTGGTGCCTCGACCAGTTCAAGACCGGCAAGCTCAAGGCCATGCTGGAGCGCGCCGGCTACCCCGGCGTCGCCGCTGACCTGGACGAGGACCTCCTCGCCTCGGTGATCCCCCAGGTGGAATCCCGCGGCCGCGAGATGGAAGCCGGCGGAATTCCCCCCGAAGTCACGCCCAACCTGGTGCAGTAATCACACCGCGCCAACCGGGCCCATGAGGCCGAACGCTGCCGCCGCCGGTGATCCTGCCGGCGGCGGCTTTTTTTGCCGGTTTGCCGCTGTCAAACGTGCGGTGTTAGACTCATCATGGCTGCGCCTTGGCAAAGTGCCCGGCCACCGCAATCGCCCCCAACCGGAGCAAACATGGCTGCCCAGACCGTTGCCGAACTTACCATCGACGAATTCCGCGCGTTGATCCGCGAGACCGTCACCGAGGTCGTCGCCGAACTGCTGGACGACCCGGACGAGGGTTTGGAATTATCTGATTGGGCCGTGGCCAGGCTGGAAAAGGCGCAGCGGGAAGCCGCGACCGGCCAGCACTCCACCAAACCTTTATCAGAAGCGGCCCGAATCCAAAGCTTGTCTGCGTGATGTACTTCGTGGAGCTGACTGATGATGCTGACGATGATCTGTTACAACTTGACCGGCAGGTGGCACAACAAGTTATAAACCGCCTGAACTGGCTAGGCGAAAACGCAGAATCGATCCACCACCAAGCATTAACCGGGCGTTGGCGCGGTTACCACAGGTTGCGTGTAGGGGATTGTAGCCCTTTGTACACATTAGATCGTGAGCACCAGCGCGTCGTTGTAGAACTGGTGGGACACCGTAGTGAAGTGTACCGTAGCAACTAGCACTTATTTTAGACGCAACAGATATGGCCTCCAACGCAGACATCACCGTCAAACTGATCGAAACCCCCGCCGAGCTCGAGGGCGCGTTCAGCCTGCGTATTCGCGTCTTCGTGGGTGAGCAGGGCGTCCCCGCCGACATCGAGGTGGATGAGGCCGACACCGACCCTGGCACTGTCCACGCCGTGGCCCTGCATGACGGGGTAATCATCGGCACTGGCCGGCTCCTGCCCGACGTCGACGGCAAGGGCCCACACATCGGACGCATGGCAGTGGAACAGGACCGGCGTCGCGCCGGCGTCGGTGGCCTCGTGCTGAACTTTCTGGAAGACCAGGGCCGCGCCCGCGGCTTCCGGCAGGTCACCCTCCACGCCCAGGAGTACGTCAAGTCCTTCTACGCCGGCCACGGCTAC
This sequence comes from uncultured Dehalococcoidia bacterium, assembly GCA_951813535.1. Classification (GTDB taxonomy): domain Bacteria; phylum Chloroflexota; class Dehalococcoidia; order Lucifugimonadales; family UBA3495; genus Bin87. Next base: position 182,820 of record OX638345.1, read on the forward strand.
CGGGAAGTGGGCGACATCTTCGAGGAAGCCGGCATCCCCCACCGCGAAATGGTCAAGGAACTTTAAAAACCGGAGAGGCGCCAAGCATGGGAATTCTCACCGACGACATGAAACGGGCCCTGACCGAACAGCGGCTCATTTTCGTAGCCACCGTCTGCCCGGATGGCACCCCCAACCTGTCGCCCAAGGCCACCACCATGATCTGGGACGACGATCACATCCTGTTCGCGGATCTGGCTTCACCGGGCACCATGCGGAACCTGCAGCACAACCCTTCCATCGAGATCAACGTTGTGGACCAGTTCGCCCGCAAGGGCTATCGGTTCAAGGGCACCGTGGCCGTCCACTCCGGCGACGACCTTGAGGCAACGGTGAAGGAGCGGATGCGCAACGGACCGTCCAACGTGACGGGCTTGGCCGACAGCGTGCGCGCCGTGGTCCTGATCCGCGTCGAACAGGCCCTGCCCCTGGTGTCTCCCGGCTACTGGGGCGGCGCCACCGAGGCCGACACCCGCCGCAACTGGGAAGACTACTGGGGCAACGTCAACGCCGGCTGGCACGAACGCCACGCCGAGCCGGCGCCGTCCCAACCCGCGTAGGGGCGAACAAGCATCCGCCCCCCGCGTCTTCTGTAGCGATCTAGGCTGCCGCCGCAGCCTCCACCCCGTCCATAACCCGCACTTCCATCTTCGCGATGTGGCTGGTGGGCCGGTCGCCCAGGGCGCTCCGCTCCGGCGACGCGAAGTAGGCCGATTCCTTCTCCGCGATCTGGTCCGCGCTGTCGAACCGGCGCACCCAGATGAACTCCGTGCGGTCGGCATTCACGTAGCTGGAAACAACTGGAATTCCCAGGCGGTCATGCAGCGGTCGGATGTGCTCGTTGAACAGCCCGAGCCACGAATCCATCATGCCCCGGTTGATGGTGTAGATGCGCAACTGGTAGGTAGCCATTGATTAGCCTCCGTAAGTAATTGTGCTGCAAATGTGGTATTGCATGGATGAACAGGATAAACAAGATAATTTTTTCTATCCTGAATATCCTGTTCATCCATGCCAAATTATCGGTCGGTTAGGCGACCTGGTACTGGGCGATGGCGTCCTGGCTGAAGGAGAGCCCCAGCCCCGGCCGGTCGGGCACCACCAGGTCCCCGTCCACGATGTCCGGCGTCTCGTCGAACAGCCGCAGCGTCCACGGCATGTACTCCACCGTCAGTCCGTTTGGGATGGCGGAGATCGTGTGCACCTGCACCTCGGGTATCAGGTGGGACACCACCGGCAGGTTGAAGGCCTCTGCCATACCGGCGATCTTGCGGAAGGGCGTGATCCCGCCGGCCCGCAGCAGGTCCACCATCACGATGTCGATGCTGCGCTGCTCCACCATGTGGCGGAAGGGCCGGATGCCGTACACGTACTCGCCGGCGCAGATGGGCGTGGTCAGCGCGTCGGCCACCCGGGCCAGACCCTGGTAGTCGTCCCTGGCCACCACGTCCTCCAGCCAGAAGAGGTGATACTCCTCGACCATGCTGCCGATCTGGATGGCCTGGTTCACGTTCCAGAGCTGGTTGATGTCGCACATCAGGTCGATGTCCGGCCCGATGGCGTCGCGCAGGGTGCGCATCCGCGCCACCTCGCGGGCGGCGGTGGGTTCGGCGCCCATCTGGGTCTTCATCTGGCGGAACCCCTGCTCCACCAGGCGCGGGCCGGCCTCGGACAGGTACTCCAGGCCCATGGGTCGCATCAGCGCACCGCTGGCGTAGGTGGGCGCGCGGTCCCGGTAGCCGCCCATCAGGCCGCACACGGTCTGGTCCAGCGCCTTGCCCTTGATGTCCCACACCGCCATGTCGATGGGCGCCAGCCCCAGCGACAGGATGCCCTCCGGCCCCGCTGACGCGCAGGCGTCCATCAGCTTGCCCCACACCGCCTCGGGGTTCATCGGATCCTCGCCCACCGCCAGTTGCACCAGGTCGTCCACCGCCCGGCGCAGCGCGTGCACCAGCGGGCCGCCGAAGAAGGTCAGGCCGATGCCGTTGATCCCCTCGTCGGTGTGCAGTTCCAGGGTGACGAATTCGCGGGTGCCCGGTTGGTCGATGCCCACGACCAGCGGGTTGTCCGCGGGTGTCTGCAGAACGCGCGTGGTGCCGCCGGTAATTCTCATGGTCAGTTTTCTCCTTCTGCAGGCCTGTATCTGGGACGCAGGGTAATCACAGTTACACCTGTCTCGGTGGCTCTGGTCTGGTCACGGTCATCTATCGATTCACCCACTACCACCGGTGCGGAGTTTTCGTGATACACCGCCGCAAGAATGTCAGCGCGATGCCGGGCGCGGATGATATCGTGCTCGTCGATCCTGGCTGAAGCTTCGATCACTACCCAGATCGGTTCGTTGTCGCTGGACTGTCGGCCATACAGGACCATGTCCGCCAGCCCGACTTCCTGATCGGAACTGCGTTCCACCGTACCTGCCTGCTCAGCCTGGCGAATGTCGTTGATACGATCTTGCGCTAAATTGATCCCTGGGCCGACGATCGTGTCACAATGATATAAACCCATTTGCTGGATTACGCTGGGGAGGATCTTGCGGGCGGCAGTGATCTCGAACACGTCGCCCCGCACAGCACCTAGCTGGCTCTCGATGCGATCCAGCCGCCGGTTGGTTCGCGTCTGCTCCGTTTTCAAACTCCCGACGTCGGATTTCAGGTCGCCGACATCGGTCTTGACCTCAGCCATGTCGGATTTCAGGTCGGCGACATCAGCCTTGACCTCAGCCATGTCGGATTTCAGGTCTCCGACATCAGCCTTGACCTCAGCCATGTCGGATTTCAGGTCGGCGACATCAGCCTTTAGCCCGCCTACATCAGTTTCCAGGCGTCCCAGACGTTCGTTAACGATGCGGAATTGCTCGGCGGTCTGCCGGGCCAATTCATCCACCGTTTTAGTCAACGACGCCATGGTTTCCGGAAGCCGCAGCACCTCCTCCGTGAGTACCAGTCCGCGAATGGTGCTGAGCCATTCCGGTCGTTCTTGGAGGATCCTGGCCAGATCGCTGATGTCATTAATGGTAGTCATTGGCACACGACTTCGCGTAAACATTCTGCTTGTGGGGATGACTCCCGGGCAATTATAACCCGAACTACCCGCCCCCGTTTGACGCCCGCCCCCAGCCGGCGTAGCATTACTTCACTTGTGCACCTATTCCAAATAACCGGGAGGCGCTGATGACGACCACTCCAAATCAGACCGACGAAATCCGCCAGGCCGTCCAGGAACACTATGGTCAGCGCGCCTCGCGGGTGATCCAGTTGACCGACGTTACGCCCCAGGGCGTCGGATGCGGCGCCGAAAACTGCGGCCACGGAACCTGTGGCGGTGATGATTGCGGCCACGACGCTGCCGCCTGCGGTTGCGGCGACACCACCGCCGCCGCCTGCTGCAGTCCCGCCGACACCGAGCACGCCATGGCGTTGTACAACGAAGCCCAGCTCCAGGGCCTGCCCGTGGAGGCCATGGCCGCCTCCGCCGGCTGCGGCAACCCCACCGCCCTGGCCGACCTGCGGCCGGGAGAAACCGTGCTCGATCTGGGCTCCGGCGGAGGCATCGACTGTTTCATCGCCGCCGAGCAGGTGGGCGAGTCCGGCCGGGTCTTCGGGCTGGACATGACTCCCCAGATGCTGGCCCTGGCCAACGCCAACCGCGACCGCATGGGCGTCAACAACGTCGAGTTCGTCCAGGGCCACCTCGAGGACATCCCGCTGCCCGACGCCAGCGTCAACGTGGTGATCAGCAACTGCGTCATCTGCCTGTCCCCCGACAAGGACGCCGTGTTCCGGGAAGCCTTCCGCGTCCTCGCGCCGGGCGGACGCCTCCACGTCTCCGACATGCTGGCGATGACCGAGGACGGCCCCCGCCTGACCGATGCCGAGTCCTGGGCCTCCTGCATCGGCGGCGCCGAGTATCGCGGAACCTACCTGGCGCGCATGACCGCCGCCGGCTTCGTCGAAATCAACACCATTGACGAGTCGATCCGCTGCGACGAAGACGATGTTCCCTTGAACGTCGCCAGCGTCAAGGTATCGGCACGCAAACCCGAATAAGTCCGCCGATATCCCTCAGGTTGCTGGACGGGGCGGGCCCATCGGCTCGCCCTTTCCAATCTATACGCTGCCACACTCCTCCATTGCGCGTTATAATGCTGTGGGTTTGTCGCAGTCTGCCTGTTGAGTTGGTCCAGAATGTCCGAATCGCCGCAAGATAGTACCGCAGACGAGTATGCTCGTCAGTTCATGCCGCCCGGGCGACGTGGCCAGCCGGCCCCCCGGCAACCCGCGCGGGACCCCGTTGAAGAAACAGTGGCCGTCGAAGAAACCGTCGCCGTCGAAGACGCTCCTCCGGCGAGTGTAGAGCCGGTCGCCGCAGCGCCGGCAGTCTCCGACAACGGGTCTGCTGGCCAGTCGGAAGAAACCGCCGTCGCCGAACCGCCACCCCCAGCCCGCCCCGCGTCCGATAACGGCGCTCGGTCCGTCGTGCCGGCTCCGGCCCCCGAGCCGTGGCAGGACGCTGACGACGATGAGACCACTCCGGCGTACGTTGAGGCCAACGACCTTTTCAAGATCTACAAGCCAGCCGACCTGGAAGTGGTCGCCCTGCGCGGCGTCGACCTCGAAGTCCGGGCCGGCGAACTGATCGGCATCGTCGGCGCCAGCGGTTCCGGCAAGACCACCCTGCTGAACATCCTCGCCGGACTGGAGCGCCCCTCGGCCGGCGGCATCCGTGTGGGCGAGCGCGACCTGCTGGACATCACGGACCAGGATCTGGTGGCGTATCGCCGCCGCGAGGTCGGGTTCGTGTGGCAGGCCACCGGCCGCAATCTCGTGCCGTATCTGAGCGTACGCGACAACATCGAGTTGCCCCAGGCCATCGCCGGCGCGGGCAAGCGACAGCGCCGCGAACGCGCCGAGGAATTGCTCGAAGCCCTGCAGATGTCCGACAAGGGCCGCCGCTATCCGTCCGAGCTTTCCGGCGGCGAGCAGCAGCGCGTGGCCATCGCCGTCGCCCTGGCCAACAACCCGCCGCTGCTCCTGGCAGATGAGCCCACCGGCGAGCTGGACACCAACATGGCCGAGGACGTCTTCCGGATGCTCCAGCGCATCAACCGCCGGTTCGGCGTCACCATCATCATCGTTACGCACTATGCCGGCATCGCCAATTGGGTTGACCGCGTGGTGCGCATTCGAGACGGCCGGATCGGTTCCGAGTCGTATCTCATGTCCTCCTATCGCGGTGGCGAAGGCCAGGAGGAGGAGTACCTGGTGGTTGACCGCGCCGGCCGCCTCCAGTTGCCTCGGGAATACGTGGAGCAGTTGTCGCTGGAGGGACTGGCTACCGCCGGCATGGACGCGGATACCGGCTCCATCACCCTGCGCCCGGCCACGGCTCCCCACCGTAGCCGGGAGAGGTGGGAGACCGTTGCCGACGACTAGGCGCTCCGCCGCAGATATCGCGAGTTGAGGTAACCCAATGGCGGGCGTAAACCCATGGCAGAGATAACGGCGGCGCTGGCCACGGATTCGGTCGTCCGCGAGTTCGGCGACGGAGACAGCGCCGTCCGCGCGGTCAACGAGGTCACGGTGAATATCGCCCCCGGCGAGTTCGTCGCCCTCGTGGGACGGTCCGGGTCGGGCAAGACCACCCTGCTCAACCTGCTGGCCGGGCTGGATCGCCCCAGCTCCGGCAAGGTGTGGTTCGAAGGACGCGAGCTGTCCCAGATGCCGGAGCGCGACCTGGTCGGCCTCCGCCGCGAGCGCATCGGCTTCGTGTTCCAGTCCTTCGGGTTGATCCCCCTCCTGTCCGCCTTCGAAAACGTCGAGTTGCCCCTGCACATTGCCGGCATGTCCTGGCGGGACCGCCGCCGCCGCGCCAACGAAGCCCTCGACCTCGTCGGGCTCACCGGCCGCTCGGGCCATCGCCCCTACGAGCTATCCGGCGGCGAGCAGCAGCGCGTCGCCATCGCCCGAGCCCTGGTCGCCGATCCGTCCGTGCTCTTCGCCGACGAACCCACCGGCGAACTGGACAGCGTAACCGGCCAGACCATCGGCGGCATCATGCGCGACATCGGCGCCAGCCGCGGCGTCACCGTGGTCACCGCCACCCACGATCTGCTGCTGGCCGACTTGGCCGACCGGCGCCTCCAGATGGCCGACGGGCGCATCACTGCCGTCGACGGCGCTTCATCCAGCTGACCTCAATTACCGGCGCTTTGTGAGGTCGTCGTTTGCGCACCCGGTTTGCGACCGGAAGCTGTCAGAATCCAGATTATCAGGATTTACGGATTTGCCGGATTGGAGCCGTCCGGCTGGCGCGCTCAACCCTGGAAATCCTGTAATCCGGCAAATCCAGATTCTGACGATCTCGGAAGCAGGTACGTGTGAGGTCGCTGCGTCGTTTGCGGCGTTCCGTACGGGCGTGTTATAGTCAAGCCTACTTGAGAGTATTCGGAAACACGTAATCGGGAGCATTGCATGGCTTACGTAACGCCGCGAGATGGCGAAACCCCAGAGAGCCTGGTGAATCGATTCCGGGCGTCGGTGCAGCACGCCGGCATCCTGCGCGAACTGAAGGACCGACGGTTCTTCCGCTCCAAGGCGCAGAAGGAACGCCTGGCGGCCCAGCGTGCGGCGCGCCGACGGCGTCGGCAGCGGCGGTAGGCCTTCGCGACGCTGACCCGCGGTCAGCTTTCGCAAATTGACCGGTTGCGGGCGCAGTGCTAGACTCCGCCCGCGTCACAAACGGAATGCGCCGCACGGGGCCCCAATCAGCCCGGCGGCATTCTTCATAGCAGGGAGGGCAGTTTTGCCGCGCTACGATTACCGCTGTACGGAGTGCTCAGACGAGTTCGAGTTGGTTCAGAAATTCAGCGAAGCGGGACAGGGAGAGTGCCCATCGTGCGGCGGCGCCGGCCAGCGGGTATTCCACGCCGTGCCGGTGATCTACAAGGGCAGCGGGTTCTACACCACCGACTACGGCCGACCCAAGCGCCCCGTCGAGAAGGAAGACAGCAAAGAGTCGACCACCGAAACCGCGTCGACTTCATCCAACGGCAGCGGCGGCGACAGTTCGTCCGGCGATTCCGGTTCGTCGTCCTCCTCGGATTCACCCGCCCCGGCTGCGGCGGCTGCCGGCGATTCGGCCTGATCAAACCCCTCGACCATACGACCAAACGGGCCGCGCTCCAGGGTGCGGCCTTTCCATTGCTATTGGATACTGAAGTGACCAACAGGCCGGGACTGCAACCCTGCCTTTCGGCAACTGTAAAACCCGGAGATTACTGCTGCGAGAATCTCGCAAACCCCGGACCAGTTAGCACGCCAACGAAACCACCCACGAACAGGGTCACGCAGTGGGAGAGTACCACCACTAAGGATTCAGCGGCCTCACTCGGCTTTTCAACTCGATCGACATACAGCGCCAGTCCTATAACCGAGACCAGGCAAAGGACCGTCAAGATGAAAATCAAGAGGACAACTAGGGCATAGAGCTTGCCCAGCGCAATTTCACTTGGCTGCTGCTTCACTGTCCAGCCAAACGTCGCCGGTGCGGTAGTCTACCCGAATTGGCTTGGCGCCGTGTCTTAGCGAAAATAGCAGGATGCGACCCGATGCCAGTGCCATAGCCACTATGGGATGCTTGGCAGTGCCCATTGGACGCTCGGCGACAGCAGAGTCGTTGCGTTCCATTATAGACGCCTCCAGGTAACGAACATATCAAGATTGTTGCTTGCCAGGCCATTGCCGTCGAGTCAATCCCTTTTTGGCACTTTAGCACAAGAGTACAGTAACAGTGTAGCATCTAAATATGCGATCAATTCGTTCAAAATTCAATATCGTTGAATAGCGCCTCCAGGGAACCCCACCTATCATTAGAACGTCTGACCTTTGGGTACTTTGTGATATGGTTCCTTTTCCATTACCCGACACACCTGATCTGCTCCCATGCGTGCCCTCATCCAGCGGGTAACCTCCGCCTCCGTCACCATCGACGACGCCGAGGTTGGCCGCATCGGCCCCGGCCTCGTGGTGCTCCTCGGCGTTGCGGAGGGCGACGACGAGCCCGACGCCCGCTACCTGGTCGACAAGATCGTCAATATGCGCATCTTCGCCGACGAGCAGGGCCGCTTCAACCTGTCAGCCCTGGACGTGAGCGGCGATATGCTGGTCGTGTCCCAGTTCACCCTGCACGCCGATACCCGCCGCGGCCGCCGTCCGGACTTCACCGCCGCCGCCGATCCCGAAACGGCCAACCGCCTCTACGAACGGGCGGTGACGATGTTCCGCGAAACCGGCCTCGCCGTGGCCACCGGCAAGTTCCAAGCCTACATGCAGGTCAGCCTGCAGAACGACGGGCCGGTCACCATCATGGTCGACAGCGCCGACCGCGGCCGACCCCGTCGGGGATAGTCAGTCGCGCAGTTCGTCGGCTCCGCCCTACCGGTGCCAGCCCATCCCCTTGTACATCCCGCGCATGAAGGCGATCTGCCCGCCGTGGGACACGCAGTCCCAGGTCATCTGACCCAGCGCCGCCGCCACCGTGCGCGGCTCCGACACCGGCGGGATGATCTTCGCCTGCTGCATCTGGGCGTCCGTTAGCCCGGGCAGGTACTCGCGCAGCGCGGAACGCACTTGCTCGAAGTACTCCATCTGCAACTTGCGGGACGGCGGCTGCCAGTCGCACACCATCTGGTGCGTCCAGCCCAGACCACGGTTCTCGCCGTCGGCCGGCATCCCGTAGTGCTGCTCCCAGTTGTTCGTGTCCCACAGCTGCGGCAGGTCCCGCAGCCGGGTGTGGATGAACGAATCGATCACCCGGGACAGGTGCCAGAGAGTCCACCCCACCGAGTTGCAGTCCGGGGCCGGGATCCGCTTGAACTCTTCCTCATCCAGATCTCTCAGCGCCAGGTCGATGGTCGTGAAGTTATTCTCCAGGGCCGAAATCAGGCCGTCGGCTGCAGCGGACATGGTGGTCGCCTCCTGGTTGTGGGTAATGGAAAACCTGTCTCTAGGATAACAGTCGGGAACCGGGCGCACACGCTTGCAGTGCAACGTCGCGCCCGCCGGGAATATACTATTGGCAATCCTTGGCTTTCAACAGCAGGACATCACAGATGAGCGCCTCATTACCCGATCCCGGTCCCGCCGCCAACCCCGCCGAGCGCGCCCGATGGCTCCGCGACCAACTCTGGTTCCACAACGACCGGTACTACAACGACGACGATCCCATCATCAGCGACAGCCAGTACGACGCGCTGATGCAGGAGCTGCGCGACCTCGAGGCCGCCCATTCCGAGCTCCGCTCGGCCAGTTCGCCCACCCAGATCATCGGCGGCAGCGCCTCCGACCGCTTCCCCCAGGTCCAGCACCCCATCCCCATGCTGAGCCTCGCTAATGCCTTCGACCGTGACGGCCTGGAGGCGTGGCACCGTCGCGTGACCGCCCTGCTGGACGGCCAGCCCTTCCGCATGGTGGCCGAGCTCAAGATCGACGGCCTCGCCGTGCGCCTCGTCTACCGCAAGCAGCCAGGCGAAAACAACGCAAAATTCGTCCTCGGAGCGACAAGAGGCAATGGTCAAACTGGTGAGGATGTCACCAACAACCTGCGCCAAGTGCGGAACATTCCCGAAACCCTAGTTAGGGATCATCCGTCTGTGCTGGAAGTTCGCGGTGAGGTGTACCTACCCTTGAAAAGCTTCGAGCGCATGAATAAGGAGCGCGCCCGCACCGGCGAGCCCCTTTACGCCAACCCACGCAACACCGGCGCTGGCACCATCCGCCAGCTGGATCCCGATGTGGTCCGCGACCGCAAAATGAAAATCTGGGTGTACAGCCTCAACTACACCGGTGACGCGCCCATGCCCGCCGGGCACTGGGAGGCCTTGGAGCGGCTGGAGTCCTACGGCTTCCGCGTCAATCCGGAGAACCGCGTCTTCGATACAGTGGACGAGGTCTGCGCGTTCTATGACGAGATGCTGCACCGCCGTCACAACTGGAAATACGAAGCCGACGGCGTCGTGGTCAAGGTCGACAGCCTGACCCAGCAGGACGCCCTGGGCTTCGCCGGCCGCGAGCCCCGCTGGGCCATCGCCTACAAGTTCCCCGCCGAGCGCGCCGTGACCAAGCTTCTCAATATCGAAATCAACGTCGGCCGCACCGGCAGCCTGAACCCCCAGGCCATCCTGGAACCCGTCGTCGTCAGCGGCGCAACCGTCCAGCACGCCTCCCTGCACAACGAGGAGGACATCCACCGCAAGGACATCCGCATCGGCGACCTGGTGGAAATCGAGCGCGCCGGCGACGTCATTCCTCGTGTTATCGGCCCGAAGGATAGGTACAGTCCTGAGCATCAGAATCTCCCGAAATACGAAATGCGACCAGATTGCCCCGAATGCGGTACTGAAGTCTTGAAAGAGGCAGGGGAGGCCAGGCACCGCTGTCCCAACTCGACCTGTCCGGCCCAGTTCTTCGAGTCGCTGAAGCACTTCGTCAGCCGTAGCGCCATGGACATTGACGGCCTGGGCGAACGCTGGTGCCGCATCCTGATCGAACGCGGCCTCGTCTCCGACCTGTCCCATGTGTACGGACTGAAGCAGGAGCAGCTAACCGAACTGGACCGCATGGGCGAAAAACTGGCCACCCGCATCCTCGACAACATCGAGTCCAGCAAACGCCGCCCGCTGGCCCGGGTCCTGTTTGCCCTGGGCATCCTCCATGTCGGCGCGGAAGTCGCCGAGCTTCTGGCCGCCCGCTATTCAAGTATCGATGAACTGGATGAGGCCGGCATCGACGAACTCTCAGAGATCGATGGCATCGGCCCGCGGATAGCAGAGAGCATCATCAACTATCTACAGACCATCCGTAATTGGGATACTAAATCCAGCCTTGAGCGCGCCGGAGTTGATATGAGACAGGAACTGGCGCCAAAGGACCCCACTAATTTACCTTGGGAGGGACAAACATTCGTCATCACCGGTACTCTCTCATCCATGACACGCCGCGAAGCTGAAGGCAAAGTTAAAGCGCTCGGCGGAACCACCACTTCCTCTGTCACACGTAAGACCAATTGGCTTGTGGCAGGGGCATCTGCGGGAAGTAAGCTCGCTACGGCGCAGCGGTTGGGACTGACGGTGTTGGATGAGCACAGATGGTTATCCTTGCTAGAGAATCCGGAAATGATCTACAGTGGTTCGCTTCAGGAGCTGGCGAAAAGTAGCGGAGCCACAGGTCAAGCGTCTTTGCCGTTTGGTCCGTAGATTCAGCAACAAACGCTAGTTTGCGAGATTACGCATTGTGCGCTATTCCGCTGCCACGGATCGACAGGAGCGGATTGGGTACTGGATCCGCTATCGTCCAACTGCGTACTCGGACAAGAAATCTTGAGCACTAATGATGGGAATCCCCAGTTGTCGTGCCTTTCTCGCTTTTGCTGATGAGGTGGCAAGGTTCGCCGCAACCAGCACATCGCATGCGCTAGAAACGGCTGAGGTCGACAAAAGGCCGTGCTGGGCCGCTATGGATTCCAGACGGACCCGAGTGTATCTCTCACCGTGAAATACGACTGCTCCAGTGAAACATACCATTTTCACTTTTGGTTCTGACGACCGATTTACGACTCTTGCGGTGATGTCCGATCCGTGACACTTGGCTTGCGCAGGTATCAGTGTCGCCCAGTCAGGAGCACAGTGAAACGTTAATAGTGCCGTTGCTTCTGCGTCGTGCGCAGCACGGTGCGCTGCATTGAAATCAATCCCGAAGTGGTGGCAAGCCGCTGCTAGTTTCATTCTCGTTGCCGACCACGTACAAAACCCGCGGCCAGGATCGAATTTGCCTCCGACCCTTGCGAACTCATTTTTCAACATCCTGACATCAAACGGCAGGTTATGAGCCACTAGGATGCTACCGTCAATTATTTGGGCGATGGTAAATGCCACTTCAGCAAATGTCGGGGCCGACTCTACCATGTCGGACGAGATGCCATGAACAAATGTAGCACCCACGCTCTGTTCGGGATTTATCAGCGTGCTGAACTGGTTTGTAATTTCTCCTGTTTTTGTGTCCAGGGTGATGGTAGCAATTTCTACGATTCGGTCGCTGTTACTGAAGCCAGTGGTTTCAACGTCGAATACGGTTGCTTTCCTTGCCTCGCGTTCCGCTCTCATTTGTCACCCCGCGATTACAATTGGAAATTCATAAAGGAATGTCTTCTTTTCCAGAGGTGCACTTCCTCCACCGTGTTGAGCGCAGAAACCGTTCACCTTGGCCCGGTAAGTGCAGGGCTGCCCGTTCCCTCTGTTGCCGACACATATGCGTCCGTCATCAGTTATTTCGTAACCTGCCTCGTCAGCGTGCTCTCTGCACAAAGTTTTCCAGAACCGTCTTTTCTCGCACCGGTTCCCGTCGGATTGGGATTCGACGCATAATCCCTGTTCGCCGGCATCTTTCCTGTCGGTGAATTCGTGCACCCACCCTGTCACGGCCATCCCGTCCCGCGTTTCAAGTCGCACCTCCGTTGGCTCATTAAACGGCGGTTCGCCAGCGGGATGGGTGACTAGAAAATGGGCTGTGGGCTTGCCTGTGCCCTTTCGACGCAAGGTCCCTCCCTTTCTTTCTCCGTTGACGTGCCAGAAACCATTCCTTTTGAAATCGATATCCAGTTCACTCATGAAAGTTTCCTTTCGTTCATTAAAGTAGTGGTCTGCGTGCTCCGAAATTTAACCTCTGGGGGCTGGGGAAGGACGGTCGAGATGATAGGCACGCGCCGCAGAGGCTGTCAAACCGTGCCAAGCTGCCCAGGGGTCTCTTTGCGTTGCCCGTTCTGCCCATCGATTGCATCGTAACGTCACGCCCGAATCCCAGTAGGTAGTCTCAGTCGGCATAGTATTCGCAGGAATGCTACTATCCTGCGTGTACATAAGCCGACCGCGATCAAAGGCTGTGTACGCAGACCAGGGGCCCAAAAACTGAGTGGCCGACCCGGCCGGGAGGACAGCATGACGACACAGGTAGAAGCTCCCGTTGACGAGAGGATCGTGGGTGTGTTGCGGCAACTCGGCATCGAGCGCGCCCACTTCGCATCCCGCAATCTCGGCGACTGGCGAGGACTGACGGTCAATTTTCCGGACGCCATCGCTTCGATGACTTTGGTCTGTCCGCTGGGATTCGATTCCCAGGCTTTGGCCCCCTTCGGCAACCGGTTGCTGGTGTTCAACGCCGACCGCGGCGGCGCCACCGAGACCATCGACCGCAACCTGGCCGGCCTCCCGGCAGCGGCGAAGGTCACCCTGGCCGACTACGGCTACCCCAACAACTACGCCGACATCGGGGTCGAACAGGGCGATAGGATCGCCCCGGCCGTGCTGGACTTCCTGGCCGGCGCGGACTCGGGCGTTAACCTGCCCAGCGTATCCCCGTCTACCGAGGAAGGCGAGGTGGACGACATCTACTTCCGGGTCCAGGGATCCGGGCCGCCGCTGGTCCTGCTGCCGCTGGGCGCCGCGCCAGCCCAATGGGATCCGGTCCTCGCTGCGTTCACCGAGCGATACTGCGTGATCACCCTCACCGGCCCGGTGCTGGGCATGGTCGGCAGCCTGGAGGGCCGGGGCCGCACCCCCGGGTATCTGTCCGCCGTGGGCAGCCTCATCGACGCGGCGCAGATCCAGCCCGGCGAAAGGGTGCTGGAGGCCGGGTGCGGGACCGGCGTGCTCTGCCGCTGGGTGGCCCGCCGCACCAACCGCCAGAACCCCGTCGCCGGCGTGGACGTCAACACCTACTTCCTGCGCGAGGCGGCCGACATCGCCCGGCGCGAGGGGATGGATGATCTGGTGAGCTTCCACGAGGGCAGCGCCGAGGCCTTGCCCTTCGACGACAACAGTTTCGACGTTGTCTTCTCCAGCACCGTGATCCAGCGCGTCAACGCCGACCTGATGCTGCCGGAACTGGTCCGCGTCGTGAAGCCGGGCGGCCGGATCGCCGTGCTGGGCCATGCCCACGACATGAACCGCTGGGTCAACCTGCCGCTGCGCCCGGACCTCAAGACCAGGATCGAGTCGCCGCCGTGGGTCGACGACCCCGGTCATCCTCAGGGATGTGACAACGCTTCGCTCTACGAGCGCTTCGCAGGGCTGGGGTTGGATAACGCGCGGATGTTCCCGTTCATCAGCACCTTTTCGGAGCCGGACCGGCTGCAATTCATGCAGGGCGGCATCCTGCCCACCCTGAACGCCGAGGAGGCCGCCGAGTGGCGCGCGGCCGCAGCCCAAGCCCAGGCCGACGGGACCTTCTTCATCTCCACCCCGTTCCACTGCGCCGTGGGCGCCAAGCCATAGGCTTTCGCCGGTCGGACGCCAACAAACGCGGCCCCGCCGTCGCGTAGAGCCCGCCGGCGCCGCACCAACTTTACCGGGCCGGCTGCCATCAACGGAGCAGCCGGCCCGGTCGGTTTCTGTAGTGCTACCGTATCAGCCCGTAAACTCGCTCCGGCTGCACCCTAACGATCACCGCGTCCTGCTGCACCATCGCCCGGTCGTATTCCTCCCAGTCCGGGTGCTCGTGGTCGCCGCACGCCCGGAACGCCGTCCGCAGCATCTGCCGCATCTCCTCGGCGTCGGTGTTCTGGTAGTCGTGCAGCGTGACCGTCCCTTCCACCACGGCGAACTGCCTCCAGTCGTCGGCCACCGCCGTCACGTTGCACCGGTTGTCCCGCCGCAGGTGGCGAGCCTTGGCGGAGGTGCCCCGCACGATGACGAACACCGGTCCGTCATCGCCCTCGAAGGGCGACGCCCCGGATACCACGATGCTGGTCTGCGCCGAGCCATCGCGGCGGAAGGTGTTGATCATCCCCCGGTGGTTGCTGCTGAAAAAGTTGCGCACGTCGCTGAATTCCATGATTGCCTCCAGTGTTGCAGTTTCAGTTGCCGATTACTTCGTAGATTGCCACATCATCCGATGAGAAGGCCCGCTCCAGCCAGCCTTCGTCGAGCCATTCTTCTACCCTTTCGTCCACTTCTTCTCCGTAGGCGTCCCGCTCCCGGGCGCCTACGATGAGCCAACGGACTCCGTAGACTTCCAGCAGGCGCCGGGTTTCCATCCCGTCGGTTCCCTGGTAAATCGTCTCCACGTCGTGGCTGCGGCCGGCGAAGGCGCTGTCGTCGCCTCGCCACTGCTGTTGGTGGCCCTCCCAGCCCAACACCGTGGCCCGGCCCGTGGCCCCCGCGATGCGCCCATAGTTGCTGTACCCATCGCCCACCGCTTCGAGGATTCGACCCGGTTCCGCCTCGCTGTTAAGCCACACGATCGCGTCGTACTCCCCGGGCTCGCCGCGTCGCAGGAACTCCAGGCCGGCCAGGGTGTTGTCGCCAAAGCCCCCGCCGTCCTGAAACCATCCCGTACGGTCCAGAACCGCGGCCACGGGATAGTACGCCGAAGCCATGATGAGTCCCACTGCCAGGCCGGCCCACGCGATCCCCAGCGCCCGGAACAGGGGGGCTCGGTAGTCCCCCGGCCGCAGCCGGTATGGACCGGCCACAATGTAATAGATGCCCACCCCGCCGGCAATCCCAAGCAGGACCCAGGCCTGGTAGTACACCTTGAACACCGTGTTCATCCGGTTGCCGAACAGGTCCACGATCCGGAAAAGCTCCGCGCCGGCCAGCAGGTAGAAACCCGCTGCCGCCAGTATCAGCGCAAACACCAGCCACTGCATCGGCCGCCGGTTGGCCGCCAGCACCAGCGCGCAGTAGGCGGCCAGCCCGCCCATGGTCAGCAGAGGTACTGCGAGCACCAACCGGTGCCAGACCAACCCGTCCGCCAGCGTGGTCTCCTCCGGCCGCAGGGAAACCAGCACGGCTACCGCCAGCAGCCAGACGAAGAACGGCGCCGCGCTGAATGCCGCCACCGGCGCCACCAGCAACCGCTTGCCCGACGTGGGTGATCCCAACGCCAGCAGCGACCTGCCCACCAGCGCCCCGGCCAGGAACGCCGGTACTCCCATCACCACCAGGAACAGGAACGGACGGGTCGCCGGCCCGGTGACGGGCAGTATGCCTCCCGCCTGGCTGTCAAAGGACTGGTAGAACGGCAGAAACAGCGCCAGCCCTGCAGCCACCAGCCCGAGGGCCAGCAGCGCGGCCCTCCCCGTCGCCCGACCCAGTGTGGCGGTGGACGCCGCGCTGCTGCTGCTCGTCCCCGCTTCCGACCGGTTGATGCGCCACGCCGACCAGCACGCCATTGCCGCCATCGCGGCGATCGCCACGTACAGCGGGAAGTCCCAGGCGTTGATGAACGCCAGCGAGCCCAGCGCCAGCGCCAGCGCCGCCGCCTCTCCCGGTCGATGGCGCAGCCAGCGCAGCCCGGGCGCAAAGGGCGACACCATCAGCGCCAGCGTCAAGGTCAGCGCCAGCGTCACGAAGGGCAGCGCGGATACGTGCGCGTGCAGGTCGCCCAGCAGGAAACTGAAGAACGGAACTTCCGTGATGGTGTAGTCCAGCGACGTTCCCGTTTCCGTCAGCGTGTCGATCACCCGGGTCCCCCGCCACCACCACCAGAACCCGTCGGGCAGCCAACCGTCGCCGCCGGCCGGCGCCTCCAGGCCCTTTACCGCCACCCATTCCCAGAACCAGTCTCCGCCCACTCCTCGAACGTAGGCCAGCTCCAGCACGCCGGACAGATTGCCCAGCATGGTTACGCCCACCGCCGTCAGCAATCCGGCTCCCAAGGCGGGAAATGCCCGCGCTCCGGCCAGGCGCAGCACGTTGTACACCAAGCCCAGTATTCCGGCGGCCAGCAAGGCTGGAATCGTCGCCACGGCCAGGTTGTACGTCTTGTCCGTCGCCACGCCGGTCAGCGTCGACAGCATCGCCGCCACGTAGTGGCCCCCGTAGTAGTAGGCGATGCTGTGCCCCGACAGCCACTGGTCTTCCGGCGGAAATCCGTCCGCGTTGGCCACGGCGTTGAGTATGCCGAAGTCCATCGGCTTTTCCGTGTGGCTGATCCCCGGCGCCTCGCTGATCACCAGCGCCCAGAACGCGAAGACGGCCAGGAAGGTCAGCTCGGTGATCGCGACCACCGCCCAGCGCCGGCGGAAGAAGTCCGCCAGTTCTGCACGCCGCTGGTACGCCAGCCACGCCGCCGCGATGCCCATGATCACGAGCACGGCGGCGATGCCCGCCGCCGAGTTGGGCACGATCCCAATCGTGCCGCCGATCCACGTCACCCACGCCAGCGCCAGCAGCGCCAGCACTCGCGATACCGCCCACCCGCGATCGGCCAGCCGCCCCAGCCCGCACAGCGTGGATGCGATGGGGAACCCGACCAGCGACAGGGCCCACAGGGCGATGAGCCAGGCGAGAACGTCCTGCACGGCTTTGGGCTAGCCCGGCCGTCAGGCGGCCGGCGACAGCATGGCGTCCACGAACTCGCGGGAATCAAAGGGAGCGATGTCGTCCAGCCCCTCGCCGGTGCCGATGAACAGGATCGGCACGCCCAGCGCCCGCCGTATCGACAGTACAATCCCGCCCCGCGCGGTGCCGTCCAGCTTGGCCAGAAAGATGCCCGTGCAGCCCACCGCCTCGGTGAAGGCCTGGGCCTGCGTCAGCCCGTTGTGCCCGGTGGTGGCGTCCAGCGTGAGCAGCACCTGGTGCGGGGCGGCCTCGTCCAGCCCGTTGATGACCCGCCGCACCTTGCGCAGTTCGTCCATCAGGTTCTGCCGCGTGTGCAGCCGTCCCGCCGTGTCCACGATCAGGATGTCCGCGCCCCGCGCCCGGGCCGCCTGCCAGGCGTCGTAGGCCACCGCACCGGGATCCGCGCCGTGCTGGTGGCTGATCACGTCCACACCCACCCGTTCGCCCAGGATCTCCAGCTGCTCCTCGGCGGCCGCCCGGAAAGTGTCGGCCGCGCCCAGGATGACCTTCTTGCCCGCTCCGGTGAAGTGATGCGCCAGCTTGGCGATGCTGGTGGTTTTGCCCACCCCGTTCACGCCGCACACCAGTATCACGTAGGGGGATGCGACGCCATCGTCGTCCAGCCACGCGTCCGGGTTGTCCGATGCCGCCAACTCCGATGCGATCAGCTCCTTGAGCCGGTCGAACGCCCCTTCGCCGTCCGCAACGCGCCCCGACCGGACCTCGGCCCGCAGCTCGTCCAGCACCGTCATGGTGGTGTCCACCCCAACGTCCGCCGAGATCAGGATCTCCTCGATCTCGTCCCACACCGAGTCGTCCAGCTCCCGCGACGCGAACAGGTTCCGGATGCGCCCGAACCAGCTATCCCGACTCCGCTTCACCCCGGCGTCAGTCTGCTCCCGGTTAACTGCGTCCCGGTTCCGCTTGAAGATCGAAAACATAGCGGCGCAAGATTAGCAGCGCCACCGCCCACGCGCAACCACGGCGCTCACCTCACGTTAAGGCCTGTGGACAAATGATCCGCCTGCCCACTAGCATGGAGGGACGGAAACCGGGCAGACCATACCAAACCACCGGAGAATAATCTTGGGAACCGTAACAGTAACCATCCAGGTCGATGGCCGCGACGGCCACCAATTCGAAGAGATGGACATCATCGTCGACACCGGTTCCACCTACACGGCAGTACCTCGGGTCATGCTCGAACGACTGGGAGTGCCCATCCAACGGTCAATGCCGTCACAGACCGCAGACGGCAGGATCGTCCCCGTAGACATCGGCCAAACAATCGTAAGGCTCGAGGGGTTCGAGTTTTACACACCGGTCATATTCGCCGCAGAGAACGAGCCAAGCCTCCTCGGAGTCGTAACCCTCGAAGAGGCTGGTCTCGCCGTAGACCCAGTGAACGGCCGCCTCATTCCCACACACCTACTCCGCTACTGACAGCACCCGGCACTTCGAAAACACCCGCGGCCAATCAATCCTGCGGACCCGCAATCAATTGGTCCGCCTGAAGATCGAAAACATAGCGGCGTAAGATCATCAGCGCCACCGCCCACGCGCAACCACGCCCCTTTGATAACAGTTCAGTGCTTTGCCGCCGTTTACCGCACCCGTTGGCTATCTTCTCCGTTTGTATCTCAGTTCGTTGGCGGACGTGAAACGCGAACGTGCCTGCCTTGCACGGTTATGATGGCCTGTTCCTCAACCTCGGGCCCGTATCGGTCGATTATCTCTGCGATGATTTCGATCCGCCGGACCATGCGCACGTCTGGTAGGCGAATGAGTCCGGCGTGCGGAATTCTGTGCAGGTAAATCAGTTCTCCGAAATCTTTGTCGATCGTGATGATGGCCCGGTTCTCCGACGCCGCCAGTTCCAGCAATGCTTGGTCGCCCGGGTCAGGGCCGATGGTTTGGGCTTCAAGCGTGTCATGCCCGTTATTGAGAAGCCATTCCGCCAGGCGACGTCCAGCGCACCTATCGACCAGAAACCTCACGCTTCGGCTACTGAAACCGTGGCGAGCGTGTCCTTGGCAATGACGGCGTGAGCGTAGGCGATGCAGGCGCGGATGTCTTCCGGTTCCAATCCGGGGTAGTCGTCCAGCAACTCATCCGAGTCGGCGCCCTGACTCAACAAACTGAGGATGAGTTCCACCGATATTCGCATGTCGCGGATAATCGGTTTACCTCCAAACACATCGGGGCGAGCCGTGATCCGTTTCAGCAGTTCCTGGTTGGCGGGCATGGTTGTCCTCCCCGGCGTTTCAGTTTAAGGGTTGAAACGGCCATAACCAGACCTCTGGCATCTGGCATCCCGGTCAAATCTCAAATGTTACACCGGCGGCGCCTCATTCAACCCCGCAATCCGCTCGCACCACTGCGCCGCGCCCAGCACCCGGCCCTCCTGCGCCCACGGCCCGCCGAACTGCACCGCCATGGGCATACCCAGTTCGCTCAGGCCCGTCGAGACCACCACCGTGGGCAACCCTGCTGCCGTCCACGGCACCTGAAAAGCCGCGTCCCCCGTGGTGTTCAGGTCCCGCGGAGCCGGCGCCGGTATCGCCGGCGTCATCACCACGTCCACCTTGGCGACCATCTCGCTCATGTCGGCGCGGAACTGCCGCCGCAGCCGCTGCGCTTTCAGGTACGCCGAGGTCGGCATGATCATGCCCATCTCCATGCCGGCGCGGATGCGCGGCCCGTAGTCGGCGGCGCGCACCCGGTGGTTGACCTCGTGGAACCCGGCGCACTCGACGTTCATCACGATGCGCTGGAAGCTGTGCACCACCGCGAAGCTGTCGGGCAACGGTATTTCCTCGACCTCCGCCCCGGCCTCGGCCAATTGGTTGGCGATTGCCTCCGTGTGCGCCCACATCTCCGGCGTGGCATAGTCCTGGTAGTACTGGCGCACCAGCCCGATGCGCGGCGGCCGGTCGTGTTCTGCCATCTGCGCGACGAAGTCGGGCGCCGGTTCGCGCAGACTGCCGGGATCGTTGTCGTCTTCGCCGCTGAGCACGGTCAGCATCAGCGCGGCATCGGCCACCGTGCGGGTCAGGATGCCCACGTGGTCCAGCGACCAGCTCACCGGCGCCACACCGTACCGGCTGATCCGCCCGTAGGTCGGCTTCACGCCGACGATGCCGTTGTAGGCTGCTGGCCGGCAGGTGGACCCGCCGGTCTGCGAACCCAGCGCCGCTGGAACCATCCGCGCCGCCACCGCCGCAGACGACCCACTGCTGGACCCGCCCGGCGTGTGCTCCAGGTTCCAGGGGTTCCGCGTCGGGGAGGGGTCGGAGGTCGCAAACTCGGTGGTGACCGCCTTGCCCAGTATGATCCCGCCGCCCGCTTTGATCTTGGCCACCGACGTAGCGTCAAAATCCGGCACGAAGTCGGAGTACACCTTGGAGCCGCAGGCGGTCAGCATCCCCTCGGTGTAGAAGATGTCCTTCAGGCCCACCGGCACGCCGTGGATCGGACCCAGGGGGTCGCCGCGCTGCACCTCGGCCTCCCGCTGCCGGGCCGTCGATAGCACCGCGTCCCGGTCAATGGTCACCCAGGCCTTCAGGTCGGCGTCTAGCGCGTCGATGCGCGCCAGCAGCGACTCCGCCAGCGCCACCGGCGACAGGGTTCCCTCGCGAATCTGCGCGGCGGCTTCCGCCACCGAAAGCTCGTGAAGTTCAGGCATCATCCAACCTCGTGGTTGCGGCACTGATGCCGCAGGTGTTTGGCCGTTTGGCGGTCCGGGCCCAGGGTCCGTTCCCGGCTATTCCTGGTTCAGCGGCTCCAGGTCCGGATGCACCTCGGCGCCCTCGACGTCGTGGATCTGCTCCGCCGCGGTTCGCAGGTACGATTCCAGCTCCACCGCGCGGTCCTCGCCGAACTGGGCGGCCGCCCTCCGGCGCAGCTCCTGGTAGATCCGCTCCAAGTCGTTGCTCTGGCTCATGTTGCTGACACCTCAGGACGCGTGAGTGTAATGGCCTGCAAGATACCCCGCCAACGCGTGACCGTCCAGAGCCGGTCTGGTCTCAAGCGTGCCCACATTCATAAATCGTCAGAAGCAGGATTTACGGGATTTTATGATTTGTCAGGATTGGGAGATCTCCATCATGGGACGGCGCCAATCCTGAGAATCTTCAAATCCGGAAAATCCTGATTCTGACGATTCCCAAAAGCGGATACGCATGGGCCCGGCGTCTACATCGCCGGGCCCATGCGTTCTGCGTACCGGTTCGCTTGAACCAGGCAACTATCCGCGGTTGTGCGTCTTCGTCTCCGCCCACGCCACGATGTGCGGGATCGCCGCATCAACGTCCCGCTGGTCGACGTTGCGCGCCGTGCTCTCGGCCTGGCAGCGCATCAGCATGATCGGCAGGCGGTTCTGGATCTTGTCCAGCGTCCACGACAGCGGGTCTCCCTCGGCGGTGAAGTCCAGCTCCAGCCGGTCGTTCTGCCCGATGGGACCATTGCGGTAGTGGTAGTGCGGGCCGATGCGGAAACAGTCGAACCGCAGCAGTTCCTTGTCGTCGCCGTCAACGTCGTTGCCGTAGACGTGGATGCAGATGCCCTCGTCGTCCATGGCCCCCACACCGGTGCGGTACACCAAGCCGAAGGTCACCGCGCCGGCCGGGATCAGCTCCTCGCCGCCGCCGGTGCTTCCTCCCATCTGTGCATGCATTTGTTGCGTCATTTCTCCATACCTCCCTTGGTAAAGGTCGAATCACTATCTTGAGCCGGTTCAACCGACTACTTTGGATCGATTATACAATCTGTGTGGCTGAATTCGTCATATTGCTGGTTGCGATACGCGTGCGAACATCACCGTCTTTCGCGTTGGCTATTCGCCTCGGCACCCAGAGCATCCCTCAGACCCTTCCACTCGCCATCACCGGTCGACCCGTTCCAGTCGTCGAAGTGCAGCAGGTCCTCCACGGGCAGCCGGTCGCGCCAGCCGGCCCGCTGCAGACCCGGCTCGTCCGTGAACTCCACCGGATAACCCAGGCAGAGGTAAGCCACCGGGATGATGTGTGGCGGTATCCCCAATATGCCCCGCAATTGCGGCTGCTTGAGGATGCTCACCCAACCCGCGCCGACGCCTTCGCTCCGCGCGGCCAGCCAGAGGTTCTGCACCGCGCAGCAGGTGGAATACACGTCGGTCTCCGGCATCGAGTTGCGCCCCAGCACCACCTCCGCTCGGGTCGGGTCGCAGGTGACGCACAGGTTCACCGGCGCTTCGAGTATCCCTTCCAGCTTCAGCGAAAGATACGTGGACCGGCGCGGCTCGTCGAAAAAGCACGCCGCCGCGTCCCGCTCCCGGTCAAAAAGATCCTTCACCTTCTGCCGCTTTTCGACGTCCTTCACCAGGATGAAGTCCCACGGCTGCATGAACCCCACGGACGGCCCATGGTGCGCCGCCCGGATGATGCGCGCCAGCGCCTCGTCCGGTATCGGGTCGGGACGGAAATTGCGGATGTCGCGCCGCTGGTAGATCGCGCGGTACACCGCCTCCCGCTCCGCCTCCGGAAAGGCGAGAGAAGACCCGTTCGCCGGTATCCCGTTTACGGAAATATCGTCTGGTTGGTTCCTGTGTTGTTCCATCCGCCCCCCGCCAAAGCCGATTGCTGCGCTTGCCGGACGCTGCCGGTCCCGCGTGCCGCCATCATACCCACGCGGTCGGGGTTACGCTAGGATTGCCTAACCCTCACCGGTATCGAGTTTGTCATGGCGAGCAGCGAAGCGGCGCGGTGATAAACTGGAACCATCCCACAGTAATCAAACACCCCGCCGCAACAACGGGAGGTGCGCCATGCCGCCGGAAATTCGCGCCGTAGGAATCGAGGGACTGCCCGAGGTCCAGGCCGGTGACGACCTGGCCGCCCAGATCATGGACGCCGCCGCCGCCCAGGGCACGCCCATCGAGGCGGGCGACGTGGTCGTCGTCACCCAGAAGATCGTCAGCAAGGCCGAGGGCCGCGTCATGACCATCGACGAGGTCGAGGCCTCGCCCCTGGCCATCGCCATCACCGAGGGCCACCGCCGCGATCCCCGCCACACCGAGATGATCCTCCGCGAGAGCCGCCGCGTCGTCCGCATGGACCGCGGCGTCATCATCAGCGAGACCTACCACGGCTACATCTGCGCCAACGCCGGCATCGACGCCTCCAACATCCCCGGCTCCGACTCCATCTGCCTGCTGCCCGTGGACCCCGACGCCTCGGCCCGCCGCATCCGGGACAGCATCCGCCAGCGCCTGGGCGTGGACGTGGCCGTGCTGGTATCCGACACCTTCGGCCGTCCCTGGCGCAACGGGGCGATCAACGTGTCCATCGGCGTGGCCGGCTTCAACCCCGTCATCAGCTACATCGGCGAGTTCGACCCCCACGGCAACGAGCTGCACACCACCACCATCGCCGTCGCCGACGAACTGGCCGCCACCGCCGAGCTGGTCACCGGCAAACTCCTCGGCGTCCCCGTGGCCCTGGTCAAAGGCTACCCCTACGAACCCATGGAAAACGCCGACAGCCGCGACATCGTCCGCGACCCGGATAAAGACCTTTTCCGCTGATGCCTTCTGTAATGTTAGTGTCCGGGCTTCATCATGTGGTACTGATCCCGTGTCATAGCAACGAAGTATGGCCCCCGACGGTTCCTATCCAGCCACTGCGACATTTCTGCTCCGCATGACACACCTGCAGTTGGGTGGTCTGAAAGTGTCGAAACTACGATGAACGATCTGCTGCGCAAAGCCGCACATGCTTTAGCCGACGTTGCAAACGATCCCGTCAAAGCCGCGTCTGAAGCCTCAACGTGGATTAAGGCTGCAAGAGCGGATGCGTTGGGTGACGACGACTGGGATACCGTGTATTTCCTTGAATGTATAGTCCATTGCATCAAACAGGAATACGATGCCGCCCATCGTATCGTGACGACGGTTCCCCATTCTGGAAGCGCTACCGCAGATTGGCGCCAGCTAACTACATTTGTTTACATGTACCGGTCCCCGTTAGATGGACATGAGCGAGCCCTTCAAGAGTGTGACGAAGCAATCCGTTGGATGACACTCGATGCCAAAGGTGAGAACGCGGACCGTTTGTTGGCGAATTTACATGGTCGCAAAGGGTTCCACCATCTGAATCTCAACCAATATCACGATGCCGAAGCTTCATGTAGGTTAGCATTTGATTTGTGCAGAGACTATGTCGGGCCCTTAAGACTCATGGCAATCATATCGTTGCACAGAGGTGAACCCAAGCAGGCTATAAACTACCTTTCGGAGTCCATAGTCCGACGTACTGGCGAACCCAACTTTTGGGACCATGCCAACCGAGGAAAAGCGCTCTTGGACATTGGCGACATCCACGGTTCAATACGCGATCTCAGGGCAGCAAATTATTTGAACCCGGGCAATCCAATCGTCCTCAGTAATTTGGGAATAGCCATAGACCTGTGGGGCGACACATCGCAAGCTTGGAGATTATATGGAGAAGCGCTACAGGTCGATTTTGATTGCGCTCCTGCTCATCACAACCGGGGGGTTTTGTTTTGTAGGCTCAAGAATTATGCGGAAGCCGAAAACTGTTTCACACGAGCGATTCGATCCGAGCCTACCGCACCTCTACTCCAGTTTAACCGCGGTGTTTGCAGGTATGAACAGCACAAGTACGGGGAAGCACTCAACGACCTCAACAAGGCAGAGGCTAACGGTTACCGTTCGTGGGATTTATTCTATTTGAAGGGAATGTGCACAGGACAATTAAAAGAGTACACTACGGCGTTGCGGTTGTTGGAATATGCAGCGCGGTATCCTTTTGTTCCTGCAGGAGTCGAATCTAATATATGGAACAATATGGGTGTCATTGCGCACAAAATGGACGAACTTCGGACCGCTCACCAGTGCTTTGCTAAGGCAGTTATGATCGATCCTTTGAATAATTTAGCCTCTACAAACTTTGACCGTATGGAGATCAATATGAGCGGCCAAGGTATGGAGCCTACTGACGAGAGTTCTATTGATATATCTCTTCTCCAATTTTCTCCATTTGTGGCCAATTTGTCGTCATCTGACCTTCTGAGCGCGGCTAGTATAGTGAGCAATTTTGCGTCCATCGGAGTAGCGATCGCTTTGGCGTAGGAGAATACCTTATCAATGCAGGGCGGCCCCATCCCACCGGATGGGGCCGCACCAAATTGCCTGCTAGGTGCGCAGCAACCGCTACGCCACCCTCGCCACCCCTTCCTCCCGCTCGCCTTCCGCCTTCGATCCAGCCGGCGCTACTCGCAGCGCCAGCCCGTCCCCAGCCTCGTTCACGTCGGCAACGACGTGGTCATGCTCATCGAACTCGCCGGAGAGGACGCCCGGTTGGTGCATGCGTCGTCACTATTGGCTGAATTGTCGGTAATCGGCTTCAAGGTTGATCCAGTAATCCGCCTCGATCCCCAGCACCTGAAACAGCATCGTCGCTATTTCGTCCGTAACCGCGGCTTCGCCGGTGATGATGTCGTCAAGCGTCGCAGCCGGCACCCCCAACCGGACGGCCAACTCCACCGAGGATATCCCGCGCGCTGTGATTTCCTCGGCCAAGACCTCGCCCGGTGGAATGGCGAGATCCGATAAAGGACGTGGCCTGTTCGTTGACATGGCTGTGGCTCCTATCTGCGCTCACGCTGACCCAGCTCGCGGTGGGAACGTCAGAATCAGGATTTTCAAGATTTGCAGATTATCAGGATTGGAGCCGTTCCGTGATGAATATCCCTCAATCCTGTCAAATCATAAAATCCCGTAATCCTGTTTCTGACAATCTCCGCAGGTGGGCACGCCTGAGCCGCACCTACACCACCCCAGCCAACTCCTCCTCCCGCTCGCCTTCCGCCTCCGATCCAGCCGGCGCCACCCGCAGCGCCAGCCCGTCCCCGGCTTCGTTCACGTCGGCAACGACGTGGTCGTGCTCGTTGAACTCGCCGGACAGCACGCCCTGGGCCAGCCGGTTCTCGAGGTGCCGCTGGATGGCCCGGCGCAGGGGACGCGCCCCGTAGGTCACGTTGAACCCCTCGTTCACCAGCCAGTCGCAGCCGGCCTCGGTCAGCTCGCAAGTGATGTCCCGCTCCGCGAGCCGCTTCCGCACCTCGCCCACCATCAGCCCGACGATCTCGCCGATCTGCGCCCGGCTCAGCGGGTGGAACACGATCGTCTCGTCGATGCGGTTCAGCAGCTCCGGCCGGAACGCCCGCTGCAATGCGTCGCGCACTGAACGGGACAGCTCCGCCGACACTTTCCCGGCATCCTGCTCCCGGTCGGCCGTTGGGTTGAGCCCAAAGGGCCGTTGTCCCAGGTCCCCCGTGCCCAGGTTGCTGGTCATGATGATCACCGTGTTCCGGAAGTCCACCGTCCGACCCTGCCCGTCGGTCAGCCGCCCGTCCTCCAGGATCTGCAGCAGCAGGTTGAACACGTCCGGGTGCGCCTTCTCGATCTCGTCGAACAGGATCACCCGGTGGGGCCGCCGCCGCACCGCCTCGGTCAGCTGCCCGGCGTCGTCATATCCCACGTAGCCGGGAGGCGCGCCGATCAGCCGCGACACCGTGTGCCGCTCGCCGTACTCCGACATGTCGAGCCGCACCATGCTGTCCTCGTCGTTGAACAGGAAATCGGCCAGCGCCCGGCTCAACTCCGTCTTGCCCACGCCCGTCGGACCCAGGAAGATGAAGCTGCCATAGGGACGCTTGGGGTCGTTGAGGCCCGACCGCGCCCGACGGATGGTATCCGCCACCGCGCTGATGGCCTCGTCCTGCCCGACGACCCGCCGGTGCAGGTGCTCCTCCATGTGCAGCAGACGCTCGGCCTCGCCCTCCATCAACTGGCCCACCGGGATTCCCGTCCAGTTGGATACCAGCTCGGCGATGTCCTTCTCGTTGACCACCAGGTCGGGTCCCGTGGTGTGCTCGATGGCCTCGTGCTCGGCGCTCAGCTCATCCTCCAGGCGCAGCCGTTCGGTGCGGTGCTGCGCCGCCCGCTCGTAGTCGGACAGCTGGTTCGCCCGCTCCTCCAGGTCGGTCAACTCCCGCCGCCGGTTCTCCATCTGCTGCAGCTTGGGCGGCAGCATCCCCGCGTCGATGCGCACCTTGCTGCCCGCCTCGTCGATGAAGTCGATGGCCTTGTCCGGCAGCTTGCGGTCGGTGATGTACCGGTCGCTCAGCCGCACCGCCGCTGCGATGGCCCCGTCGGTGAGCGTCACCCGGTGGTGGGCCTCGTAGCGCGGCTTCAGCGCCATGAGGATGTCCAGCGCCTGCTCGGGCGTCGGTTCTTCGACAAACACCGGCTGGAACCGCCGCGCCAGCGCCGGGTCCCGCTCGATGTGCTTGCGGTACTCGTCCAGCGTCGTCGACCCGATGGCCTGCAGCTCGCCCCGGGCCAGCGCCGGCTTGAGCATGTTGCTGGCGTCCAGGCCGCCCTCGCCGGCGCCGGCGCCCACCAGCGTGTGCATCTCGTCCAGGAAGACGATCACCTCGCCGTTGGACGACGTCACCTCGTCGATGACCGACTTCAGCCGCTCCTCGAACTCGCCGCGGAACTTGGCGCCGGCCACCAGCCGGCCCATGTCCAGCGCCATGACCCGCTTGTTGTGCAGCGAGTCGGGCACGTCGTCGCAGATGATCTTGCTGGCCAGCCCCTCGGCGATGGCCGTCTTGCCCACGCCGGCCTCGCCGATCAGCACCGGGTTGTTCTTGGTGCGCCGGGTGAGCGTCTGCATCACCTGGCGGATCTCCTGCTCCCGCCCCACCACCGGGTCCAGCTTGCCGATGCGCGCCAGCTCGGTCAGGTCCACGCTGTACTTCTCCAGCGAGCGGTACTGTTGCTCCGCGTTCTGGTCCTCCACCCGGTGCGAGCCGCGCAGCTTCTGCATGGCCTGGTACATCATCTCCTGGTTGACGCCCAGATCCTGCAGCAGCCGCGCCGAATCGCCGGCGTTCTCCCGGGCCGCCGCCACCAGCAGGTGCTCCACGCTGATGAACTGGTCCTTCAGCCGCTGCGCCTCCTCGTCCGCCACCTGCAGCATCCGCTGCAACCGGGGCGTGATGAAGATCTGCTGCGTGCCCGACACCACCTTCGGCGCCGAGTCCAGCGTCTGGTGCAGCCGGCTCTTCACCGCCTCGGCGTCAACGCCCAGCTCCCGGAAGATGCGCTCCGGCAGCCCATCCTCCAGCGCCACCAGCGCCAGGAGTACGTGCTCCACGTCCCACTGGCTGTGCTGGTAGTTGCGCACCAGCTCCTGGGAGCGTTGCAACGCCTCCTGCGCCTGTCTCGTGAATTTGTCCGCGGTCATCACCATATCTGCTTACCTCCTGGTTGAGTTATTCCTGAGGGTCGAATTATTGCGAGGACTGCCGTCGCCGGCCGAGTTACGGGTCACGTTGTCGGCGGCGCGCAGTCGGTTCACTTCGTTGCTCAGCGCTTCCACCTGGCCTTCCAGTTCCGTTATCCGGTCGATCAGCTTCAGCGCCACCTCCGCTCCAGCCAGGTTCACGCCCAGCTCGTCGACAAAGGTCTTGATCCTGCGCAGCCGCTCCACGTCGGCCATGGAGTACAGCCGCTGCCGTCCGCCGGAGCGCGACGGCATCACCAGCCCCACGCGCTCGTAGTAGCGCAGGGTCTGCGCGTGCAGGCCCACCATGCGCGCGGCCACGCTGATGACGAAGCAGGGTTCGGTCGGGAAGTTGTTGCCCGGTGTCATCTCGCTCCCTCCTTCGTTATTCCGCGTCGCGCAGCTGCTCGAAGAGTTCGCGCTGCTCGTCGGTGAGCCCGGTTGGCAGCGACACGTTCACCACCGCGTACAGGTTGCCCCGGTTCTCCGGATCGTTGAGCCTGGTCATGCCCTGTCCGGCCAGCCGGAACCGGCGGCCGTTCTGCGTCTCCGGGGGCAGCGTCAGCTCGATCTGCCCCCGCAACGTCTTCACCGTGGCCGAACCACCCAACACGGCGTCCAACAGCGGCACGTCCAGCGTCGTATTGAGGTCATCGCCCTTGCGCTCAAACCGGGCGTGGGGCAGCACCGTAACCAGCAGGTTGAACTCTCCGCCGGAACTGTTGCCCGCCGCGATGTGTACCCGCCCGCCGTCGGCGATGCCGGCCGGGATCTTGACCTCCAGCCGGCGGCCGTCGGGCAGGCTCACCAGCCGAATGGTCCCGTGGTCGGCCTCCTCCAGCGTGATCTCCACCGGCACGTCCGCCGGCCTTGGCCGGAACCGCTCGCCCCTGCCGCCGCCCAGGTCGGACGCGAAACCGCCCAGTCCCCCCAGCAGGTCCGACAGCGTCGCCCCGCCGGTGGAGAAGCTGAACCCGCCCGGGCCGCCTCCGCCGAAGTTGCCGCCTCGGAAGAACTGCGAAAAGTCGCCCCCGCCCTGCCGATCAAAGTGTTCGGCCTGCTCCCAACGGTCACCGTAGCGGTCGTACTTTTCCCGCTTGTCCCCGTCGGACAGCACTTCGTAGGCGGCGTTGATCGTCTTGAACCGCTCCGCCGCGGCGTCGTCCCCGGGATTCACGTCCGGGTGATGCTGACGCGCCAGCCGGCGGTACGCCTGCCGGATCTCCTTTTCGTCGGCGCTGCGCGGTACGCCCAGTATGTCGTAGTAGTCAGCCATTGCGGCTCCTGCCTGCATTAAAATGATCGTGCCACCATCATATCAGACGATGCGGTTACAATCAATAAATTGATGGTTAATAGTCTATAGACTTAACAATAGCCCATCAACTTTGTATAGTGACATCACCGGCCAAAACACGGCCAATAACATCCCCGGCCAACGCGCCGATGCCTCTGGAGGATAAATTATGACGACCATGCAGCGATTTGACCCCTTCCGCGAGATGCGCCATTTCAACCGTCTGTTCAACAGCCCCCTGTGGGCGGCCCAGCGCTGGGGCGACCCCATGGACGACGGCGTAGAGACCGCCGGCGAGGCCTGGTCCATCCCCATGGACGTGGCCCGCAACGACCGGCAGCTCACCGTCACCGCGTCCCTCCCCGGCTTCATCGCCGATGACGTGGACGTGTCCATCAGCCCCGACCGGATCCTCTCCATCAAGGCCTCCCGCCAGTCGGAGGTCAGTCACGAGGGCGAGGAATACCTGATGCGCGAACGCCGCTCCGGCACCTTCTCCCGCGCCATCCGGCTCCCCAGCGAACTCAACCTGGACGACGCCTCCGTCGCCCTGGAACACGGCGTACTCACCGTCAAGGTCCCCGTCGCCGAGGCCGCCCAGACCCGGCGCCTGCAGATCTCCAACGCCTCGGGCGCCAACGCCTGCTAAACGCCGGTGCAACGCCCGATGAGACGCGGTCGTGGCACAGTGGAGGCGGGGCAACCCCCCGCCTCCACTTCTGTCATGCCGCAACGCGATGCCTCGATCACCACAACCGTCACACCAACCACCCCAACCCGTCATTCCCGCTTTCGTGGGAATCCAGGAAACCTCGTCCGCAAACATCCGGTCATATCCAGTTAATCCTGTATATCCATGCGAAATTCCCCTTGCACGCCAAAAGGACGCGCATGAGAGCTCGCCCGTGTTGCGCCCTCTCCCGCCCTGCGTCATAATTCGTCGCACCTGTCGCGCAACGTATGCTGATGAGGATGGAGGGAATTCTTATGCCGCAAGCCGGTATTCCGTCGGAGCAGGAAGTGTTGGGCTGGTTCGATAGCCTGTCCAACTGGGGTAGATGGGGTGACGACGACGAGCTGGGCACCCCCAATCTGATCACTCCCGAGAAGACCCGCCAGGCCCTGGCCACCGTCCAGGAAGGCCTTTGCGTCTCCCTGTCTCGCGATGTGACCTGGGACCCGGCCCCGGACGTTCCGGCTCCACCGGTGCACTACATGATCGAAAGCGGCGAGGGCTGGGCCACCGGCGACAAGGTGTCCAACCGCCCCTCCGCCGTGGCCATGGACTACATCGGCATGATCTTCCACGGGGTGTCCGTCACCCACGTGGACAGCCTGGCCCACTTCTTCTGGAACGGCAAGACCTACAACGGCAAGCCGGCCCACATGGTGTCCACCAGCCTTGGCGCCACCGTGTGCTCCGTCGAGCAGGCGAAAAACGGCTTCATCACCCGCGGCGTGCTGGTGGACGTGCCTTTAGTGCGCGGCGTCGACTGGGTGGAGCGCGGCGAGGGCGTCATGCCCGACGACATCCTGGCCGCCGAGGAGCGCTGCGGCTTCCGCATCGAACCCGGCGACGTGCTCCTGGTGCGCACCGGCCAGCTTCGACGCCGCATGGTCGAGGGACCCGTGCCGCGCGAAGCCGGCTCCACTGCGTGCCAGGCCGCCTGCCTGCCCCTCTTCCGGGAACGGGACATCGCCGTGCTGGGTTCGGACACCGGCAACGACGTCAGCCCGCCCCAGTATCCGGGCCAGCTCACCAACCCGGTGCACCAGGTGTCCATCACCGCCATGGGCCTGTGGATCCTGGACAACGCCAACCTCGAGGAGGTCGCCGACGCCTGCCGGGAACGCAACCGCTGGACCTTCATGGTCAGCATCAACCCCCTGCGTCTCCAGAACACCACCGGCTCTCCCGTAAACCCGGTTGCGGTTTTCTAACCGGCAACGAGCGCGCAAAACAACGAACCACCGATATCCGAACCCGCACGACAACTTCAGCCGCCATTTAACCCAATCCGCGACCTCGTTCCGACCGCCGGAAGCCTCGACGGCGTCCTAACCCAGGTCGCAGCGCAAAAATGCTCCCCAAACGTCGTCCCATTCCATTGACACTATTGCGGCGCTAGGGTATTACTCAAGACGGGCCCACGATAGGAGCCCTGCGACCATTGGAGGTAATTGTCAATGACGACTCAGGTTCAGATCTACTGTGTGAAGTGCAAGTCGAAGACCGACTCGCGTGACGTTCAGGGCGTGACCATGAAGAACGGCCGCCCCGCAACCCAGGCGATTTGCACTGTCTGCGGGACCAAGAAATTCAGGATAGGAGCCACTCCGTAATCGCGGCGGACGTGCGTCAACGTCATTCGCATCCTCAGTACTGCTGAGGTCGAGGTCGCGCGACGATTGTTGAGCATATAACTCGGCAACCGGGAGGGCGCACGGCCCCTTGGGTAGCCAAAAGAAAGGGCGCTCCCCACCGGGCAGCGCCCTTTTCTATCGCCGGCAGTAAACGAGTGCCATGCCGAACTTCAGATGATGCGAGCTCCGGGGTGAACTGTGGCCATTTGGACGATAAAAGGCGGCAGCAGTGGCGAATACGAGAATGCTTTTCTGGAAAAAGGCATCATAGCCATTGGGTTTGGCCTACGCAGGAGCATCGCTGACTTTGCGGACCGGAACGCCTTGCGCGACCACGTCGAAAGCCGTAACGGCGCCGACCAGCTCTAGCGCTTTTACTCGGAAGTCGACGAGGGCGACACGGTTGTACTCCCGCGCAAGGGAACCGGCAAAGTAGCCATCGGGCGGGTTAACGGCCAGTACTCATATCAGCCGGAGTTGGCGGGTATGCGCGCGCCGCACGCTCGCAGCGTTGAGTGGCTGGTTACCAACATACCGCGCTCGCACTTTGACCGCGATTTACTGAACTCGATGGGCTCACTGCTGACGCTGTCGCAACCCGGAGCTCCTGATGCGGAAGGCCGTATCAGGCAAATTGCCAACATATACCTGGAACTGGAAACTCCCCCCATCAGCGAGGCGGAAACCGAGGGGGACACCGCATCGGCAATTGGCCTGGATGATGACGCCGCTGGCACAGAATCAGCCGAAGAAACAAACCTTGACCAGGAAATCAGGGACCGCATCGTCGCTCGTCTTAGGCGGCAGTACGCCGGCCTGCAACTGGAATATCTGGTGGCCAGCATACTGGAATCGTCCGGGTATCACGTGCTGCGGACGCAGGAGGGGCCGGACGGCGGGATTGACGTACTTGCCGGCAAAGGCGAGATGGGCTTTGGTGAACCGCGATTGTGCGTACAGGTGAAAGGGCGCACCAGCCCGGTGAACCTGCAAGAATACGCCGGCTTGCAGGGCAACATCAGGTCCTTTGGTTCCGAACACGGCCTGCTGGTCAGCCTGGGAGGATTTACCAAGCCCGTCCACGACCGCAACGAACAACAGTCGTTCTTTATGATACGGCTATGGGGACCCGATCAGTTGGCTCAGAGACTGCTGGAAAATTATGATTCTCTGCCCGAGGACATTCGCGTCGATTTCCGTTCCGACGTTCCGCTGGAAACCGTCCGCATACTGCGGCGACAAGAATCTGACCTCTAGCGGCTCAACCACCGCACCAGCTTCCCGGTGATCCCCGTCGTCAGGGCGTCCAGGTGCGCATCCCACGCCACCTGCTGGTTACCGGTCGCCAAGGAGGGATACGCCTGCATCGTCCGGGCCACGTCTGCCATCTTGAGCCCGTGGTCGCCGGCCAGTGTCCACGTTTGCAGCGTTTCTGCCGCCCGTTGACCCACGATCGTGGCACCCAGCGTCTCCCCGTTGCTCCGCTGCACCACCTTGATAAATCCCTCGGTGGCATCCTCGGTCACCGCCCGGTCGACGTGCGTCATCGGCAGGATCGACACCCGCACCTTGTCGCCAAACCGTTGCCGGGCCTGCTCCTCCGTGTAGCCCGCGTGCGCCACCTCCGGGTCGGTGAACGTCGCCCACGGCGGATGCTGCGGTCGGCCCCGCGAACGGCCGGGCAGCAGCATGTTGCGCGCCGCCATCGCCCCCTGGAATCCCGCGTAGTGCGTGAACTGGTAGCCGCCCGCGCAGTCGCCGGCCGCGTAGATATGCTTCACAGTGGTCCGCAAATAGTCGTCGACCGTGATCCCCCGTGCGCTGTGTTCGATGCCAGCCCGCTCCAGTCCCAGATGGTCCACCCTGGCCCGGCGCCCCACGGCGACCAGCACCGCGTCGCCTTTGATTGACCCGCCGCCGGCGCTGACCAGGACACACTGCCCATGGCCGCTGCGTCCCACCGACTCCACCGGAGAAGAGAGCCGCAGACAGATCCCATCCCGCCGCAGCGCCTGCGCCACAACCTGGCTGGCTTCCGGCTCGTCGTTGGGCAGCAGCCGGTCCGCCGCTTCCACCAGGGTTACGCGCGATCCCAACCGCTGGCACGCCTGCGCCAGCTCGCACCCAATGGGGCCGCCCCCGATGACGACCAGCCGTTCCGGCAACGCTCCCAGATCCCAGATCGTCTCGTAGGTCAGGTACGGCGTGTGCTCCAGTCCGGGAATCGGCGGTACGAAGGGCGCCGCTCCAGTGCAGATCAGAAAGTGCCGCGCGGAGACCTCCTGTTGGCCGACGGCCAAAGTGCGGGTGTCCTGGAACTCGGCCCGTCCCTCCAGCACGTCAATCCCCTCCGCCCGCAGCGTTTCCGGCGACTCCTGGTCGTAGACCTCGTTCACCGCGCTCTTCACCCAACCCATCACGGCCCCGAAATCGACATGCTGATCTTTGGCGGTGACCCCGTACCGGTTCGCGCTCCGGACCGTGTGCGCCACCTTTGCGGCGTGCAGCAGCGCTTTACTGGGAACGCATCCCGTCCAGGTGCAGTCGCCGCCTACCCGGCTGGCCTCGATGAGCGCCACGCGCTTGCCCAGCCGCGCCGCGAACCGCGCCGCCGTCAACCCGGCAGAACCGGCTCCGATGATGCAGATGTCATAATGCGCCATCCTAGGCCTCCCAGCCCCGCCACCCTTTTCCCTGTCTTTATCGTCCGAGGCCTGACGATACGGCGCCGCACAGTCATGCGTATCGTCGCTTATCCGCTGGCCAAGGCCTCTGCGTCGTCAATGTATTGAGCGGTCTCACGTATGCGGCGCTCGGTTTCCTGATTGCACCGCCCGTCATAAAAGCAGGATCCGTGCAGTTGCCCGAGCCTGCTGTAATAGCGGCCCTGCAGCGAACGAGTATCAGGTTGCCCTCGCGCCAGATTGTCCAGGCCATCCGAGGTGGCAGCTGTTGTTACGGGCTCCTCGCCGCTGAGCCTGAGAATGAGAGCGTCAGTAGCGCGTTTGGTCGCGCACCAAGCCTTCTCGGAAGCGTCTCTGACGTCACCCGCCTGGAGCCGTTCGAGGGCTTGCGCCTGCATATGGCGGGCGTCTTCGAATAACTCTCTGACCCTCTCTTCTGCCGTCGTAGTTGTCACGTCCTGCCTCTGGTGGTCTCTATAAACATTCTAGCAGTTCCAGGTTCAGCGCGGCCCCTTGATCTGGTCCGGCAGCCACAGGGCGAGGTCCGGAAACGCGATAATCAGCCCGATCACCACCGCCATGCACGCCATGAACGGCAGCACCCCGATGTACACGTCGTTTATTGTGCCCGTTCTAGCCACCTGACCCGTTCCAGCCGCCTCCTGTTGGGCCACGTCGTGGCGCGCTCCCTGTAGCACGTACAGGCTCAGCCCCTGCGGCGGGCTGATCTGCGCGGCCTCCAGCAGGATGATCATGATGATCCCGAACCAAAGCAGGTCCACCTCGGCGGCCCGCAGCACCGGGGATATGATCGGCAGCGTGGTCAGCATCATGGAGTACGCCTCCATGAACGTGCCCAGCAGCAGGTAGAACACCACCAGGAACAGCACCAACTGCACCGTGGTCAGGTTGAAGCTGGCCACCCACTCCGCCATGGTGATGGAGATGCGCAGGTAAGCGAAGGCGAACTGCAATGTGAAGGCCGCCATGAGGATGAACAGGATCATCGCCGAGGACCGGGCCGCCGACCCGCACGATTCCAGGGTCATCGCGCCCATGAACCGGCAGTAGTTGCGCAGGCTTTCGCCATCGAACCGGTACTGCTCCCGCCATCCCTCCAGCGTTCCCCGCACCTCCGGCGACAGCCGGCCGCCAATGCCGCTCCGCAGCAGCAACCCTGCGATATCTCCGGCGAACAGGCGCACGAAGTTGTAGATGATCGCCAGCGCCATCGCGCCCGCCACGCCGAACCCTGCCGCCTCCGACGGCGTCGCCCAACCGAAGTAGATGCTGCCCAGCACGATGAAGATCAGCGCTATCACCGGGATCATCAGCACGGTGAACAGCAGCCGCTCCGTCCAGCCCTCCCAGGTCCAGAACCGTCCCTGCTGCTGTCGGGGCGCGATCGCCGGCCAGATCACCGATGCCACGCCGATCATCAGCATGAACACCAGCGCCAGCAGTATCCCCGGGATGAACCCCGCCAGGAACAGCCGCCCGATGGACTCGCCCACCGTTAGCCCGTACAGCACCAGCAGGATGCTCGGCGGAATCAGGATGCCCAGCGTCCCGCCGGCCGCCAGCGAGCCCACCACCAGCCGCTCCTGGTAGCCCTGCGCCCGGAACGACGGCAGCGCGACCCGGCTCACCGTCGCCGCCGTGGCGATGCTGGAGCCGGCGCACGCGGCGAACACCGCGCACGACGCGATGTTGGTGTGCATCAGCCCGCCGGGTATGAAGTCCACCCAGCGGGACAGGGCGCGGTACATCAGGTCGGCGAACCCGCCCCGCAGCACGATCTCCCCCATCAGGATGAACAGCGGGATCGCCACCAGGTTGATGTTAGTGTTGGTCTCCCAGGCCCGGTTGCCCATGATGTTCCAGACCGGGTTGTCGGAGAACAGGCTGAGCAGGATCAGCGCCAGCGATCCCAGCGCCCCGGCCACATACATGCCGGCCAGGAACATGACCCCCATCAGGACGAATGCGACGGCGATGAGCATGGGTCGGGTGTCTCTCAGATCAGGGTTTTGGGCACACGCAAAAACCCCGTCGCGCGACTGTATTACCGACCTGGCACGGAGCCGCCGGTAATGGCGCCGCGGCGACGGGGTGAAAAACCTGCGCCATGTTATCCGACGGCACGGGGACTGTCTAGCAGAGTGACCGCCTCGCCCCGCCGCGCCAGATGGCGGCTGCTACAGCCCGGGGTGGTTCAGGATGACGCGACGGGAGGATCTGCCGCCGTCCGCAATCTAGGCTCGGCAGCAGGCCGCCCGACACGTGGACAGGCCAAAGAAACAGTTCGGGCAGAAGCAGACCCGCGCCGCCTCGTGCCCGTGCTCATGCTCGTCGTCATCGTGGTCGTGGTGACCCGAGATGTTCTCCATCCCTTCCTTGATGAAGAAGGGGATCAACAGCAGCGCCGCCACCGGGTCCGCCCACCACCAGGCGAACAGCGCGTTCAATCCCAGCCCCACCAGGATGGCCAGGTCCTGCAGGTCGCAGAACAGGCTCTCCACGGCCTCCGCCCGCAGCGCCCGGGACTGCATCCGTGCGGCAACCCGCATCTTGGCTACGTAGAGGATGCTCATCACCACGGCGCTGGCCACCGCGATCCCAGCCCCCACCAGGCTCGGCTGCGGCTCGGGCAACAGCCCGGCCAGGCTGGCGGCGGAGTGCAGGCCAACGTAGCCCGCCAGCACGAAGAAGGAGATGGCGATCAGCCTCTGGGCCCGTCTTTCCGCCGCCTCGCTCTCGTGCTCATCGCCCTCCTGTCGCAATCGCCACACCAGCACCCCGCCGGCGAAAAGCTCGATGACGCTGTCCAGTCCGAAGGCAATCAGGGCCACACTGCCAACTTTGGCGCCTACCCAGAAACCGGCCCCAGCCTCCACCAGGTTCCACGCCAGTCCTATGGAAACCAGTACAAGAGCTGTTCGGCGCAGGTCGTCGGCTTGGATCATCGGGAACCGCCTTCTCATCGATCAATATCGCGGGCGGTATCGCTTACTGTATTTATTGATACAGCGCCGCCTATTCGCAGTCTATCAGGCGGCCCACGGTTTGTCACCGCAGATCACTGGATCAAGAAGCAAGTTTCGCCCACCGTTCCCGGCAGGCTACAGGTCGGATCTGGCAACCGACCCGGGGGCGGAAATGGCAAGACCGGCTAGATGCCGTATCCCCGGAACAACTCCCGCGCCGCCAGCTTTTCGTCCAGCGAGCCGAAGGCCATGGTGTAATAGCCGCGGTAGCCGGCGTCTTCCAGCCGGCGGAACGTGGCCGGGAAGTCGATGTTGCCCTGGCCGGGCAGCAGGTGGACCTCCACCTCGCCCGTGTTGTCGGCCAGCCGCACCTCTCCGATGCGGGTCACGTCCAGGGAGTCAATGAACCCGTTGATCCCCTCCGGCACCAGATTCGCGTGGTTCACCGTGAACGCCCATCCGAACCGGTCCGACTGGATGGCGTCGAAGAAGTACCGGCACTCCTCAACCGTGTGCCCCAGGTAATGCACCTCGGCGTTGTCCGGCTCCCAGTTCAGGTTCTCAAAGAAGAGCGACACGCCGCTGTTTTCGGCGTAGTCCACCGCCCGCAGCAATCGGTCTCGGGCCGCCTCCATGCGCGCGTCGATGGCCGAGCTGAAGTGCATCCCGCCGTGAACCACCACGCCATGCGCGGTGATGCGCCGGGCGAGGTCAATGTTGCCTCGCAGGTAGGCATCCACGCCGTCGCTCACGTGGGGCGCGAATTCGGCCACATTCACCGACGACGCCGTGTGCACCGTGACGGCGATCTCGTTCTGGTCCATCACCGTGCGCACGGCGCGCAGGCGGTCGTCGGGCCAGTTGTCCACCCGGTTCGCGCCGGTCTCGGCGGAGAAGTCCAGGTAGTGGATGCCGTGCTCTGCCGCGAAGGCCAGCGAGTCCTCCAGCGGAGTCGCGCCGCCGTCATATCCAATGCGGTCAATGAAGTCCATAAGTCTGTCCTGATTAGTCCGCAGCGGCGGCCGCCGGAAGGTGATCCGGTATCCAGGTGCGCAGCAGGTCGCCCAGCTCTTCCCGGCATTCGTCCAGCCGGTGCTCCGCGCCCTCGTACAGCACCAGTTCCTTGGGTTCCTTCGCCCAGTCGTGGATGGCCACCGCGCACGAGAAGGGCAGCCGCGTATCGGCCTTGCCATGCACCACCAGCAGCGGCTTGGGCGAGATCATCCCCGCGCCCTGCGCCCCGTAGGTCTGCGGCGACAGTGACACTACGCCGGCGATGTTGTCGCTCACCGCGCCGGCCGCGATCACCACGGCGCCCCCGAAGGAATGTCCCACCACGATGGCCGGCCCGTGCCCCGTGGCCCGCAGGAAGTTGCACCCGGCCACCAGGTCAAGGGCGCACTGTTGGACGTCGTTGGGATAACGGTAGTCCATCCGCAGCGAGGTGATCCCCTGACCCGTCATTTCCTCAGCCAGTTCCGCGTAGAGCCCGCTGCCGGGCCCGCCGAATCCCCCACGCGCTCCGCAGACCCAGACCACGGCTTTCGTCGTCTCCTCGGCGGCGTGCAGGATGGCCGGGATATCGCCCCGATTGGTGCAGATCATCAACCCCTGGCCGGCCTCTCCCTCGTGGGGCGGGCCGACCATGACCTTCTCGATCATCATGCCGATGCGGTTTTCCGGTTGTTGCTCGCCCGAGCCGGATTGAGTGGACATATAGCCGCCTTTGGTGGGTCGGTTGGTTGCGCCAATATAACACGGTCACTTCCCCGGGTAACGGCCTAACGGCAGCGCGAACCAGGCGGCCAGAATGCGCGTGCTATACTGCCGACCAGGCGCTTGCGCCCTGCTTTGCTACTCAAAATCGCCCACTACAGGGCGGTTTGGATCACCTGGGAGGACCATAGATGGCGACGGTAATGGAACGCAGGATTCGCGGCCGCGAACGTCAGGAAATCGCCGACGAGTTGACCCGGCGCGTCGACGGCGAGGTCCGTTTCGACCCGCATTCCCGTCTGCTCTACAGCACCGACGCCAGCATCTACCAGATGGAGCCCATCGGCGTTGTCATCCCGCGCTCCTCCGCTGACGTGCAGGCCGTGGTCGAGTTCGCCGCCCGTGAGGGTATCCCCGTGCTGCCCCGTTCCGGCGGCACCAGCCTGGCCGGCCAGACCGTCAACCACGCCATCGTCATGGACTTCAGCAAGTACCTGAACAACGTCCTCGAGGTCAACGCCGAGGAGCAGTGGGCCCGCGTCCAGCCCGGCATCATCCTGGACCAGCTCACCCGCCAGATGGGTCCCCACGGCCTGCAGTACGCGCCCGACCCCACCACCGCCAACCGCGCCTGCGTCGGCGGCGGCATCGGCAACAACACCTGCGGCGCGCACTCCGTCATCTACGGCAAGACCCTGGACCACATCCAGGAGCTGGACGTCGTCCTCTCCGATGGTTCCACCGCCCACTTCGGCGAACTAAATCCCGCCGAGCTGGAATCCCGGGTCAGCGCCGGCGGCCTGGAGGGCGACATCTATCGCGGCGTCCTCCGCATCGCCCGCGAGCAGAAGGACGAGATCGACCGCACCTATGCCAAGATCCAGCGCCGCGTCAGCGGGTACAACCTGGACGAGTTCATCCTGGACGACGCGCGACGCGGCGGCCCGGTGAACCTGGCCCGCATGGTCGTTGGCTCCGAGGGTACCCTGTGCGTGGTCACCGAGGCCAAGGTGAACCTGGTGCAGCGGCCCACCATGACGTCGCTGTCCGTGCTGCACTTCCGCACCATCTACGACGCCAGCGAGGCCACCACCCGCGTCCTGCGCCACGAACCATCGTCCATCGAGCTGATCGACAAGATGGTCCTCGACCGTTCCCGCGAGGCCATGGGGAACGCGCGGCTCCCCGGGTTTGTGGAGGGCGACCCCGGGGCCATGCTGGTTGTCGAGTTCTACGGCGAGTCAGAGCACGAACTCACCGCCAAGATGGATGGCCTCAAGGCCGACATCGGGCTCGCCTACGCCTGCGTTAACATCCTGGACCGGGCCGGTCAGGCTGCCGTCTGGAACCTGCGCAAGGGCGGCCTCGGCCTGCTCATGAGCACCCGCGGCGACGCCAAGCCCATCCCCTTCGTGGAGGACCCGGCCGTCGACCCGTCGGTGATGGGCGAGTTCGTCCGCCGCTTCGACGAGATCGTCACCGAGCACGGCACCACCGCCGGATACTACGGCCACGCCTCCGTGGGTTGCCTGCACATCCGCCCTCTGGTCAGCCTGAAGAACCAGGACGGCATCGACAAGATGGTTTCGATTGGAGAGGCGGTTTCCGACCTCATCAAGGAGTTCGGCGGCTCGATGAGCGGCGAGCACGGCGACGGCATCGTGCGCGGTGTCTGGACCCGCAAGATGTTCGGCGACCAGATCTACAACGCCTTCCGAGAGCTGAAGCAGACCTGGGACCCCCAGGGCATCATGAACCCGGGCAAGATCATAGACACGCCGCCCATGACCGAGAACCTGCGCTACGGAGTCGCCTACCAGCCTCAGGCGTTGGACACCACTCTGGACTTCTCCCAGGACTTCGGCTATGCCGGCGCCGTGGAGATGTGCAACGGCATGGGCGCCTGCCGCAAGCTGGACGGCACCATGTGTCCGTCCTTCATGGCCACCCGCGACGAGGAACACTCCACCCGGGGCCGCGCCAACCTGCTCCGCGC
The DNA here is from genome assembly GCA_951813535.1 of uncultured Dehalococcoidia bacterium. GTDB lineage: Bacteria > Chloroflexota > Dehalococcoidia > Lucifugimonadales > UBA3495 > Bin87. The sequence goes on from OX638345.1 coordinate 224,658, forward strand.
CGCTCTGTCCGGCCGCATGCCCGATGGCGCCGAAAGCTCCATCACCGACCACCGGCTGCACCAGGCCCTCGATCTCTGCCTGGAGTGCAAGGCCTGCAAGGCCGAGTGCGAGTCCGGTGTGGACATGGCCAAGCTGAAGTACGAGTTCCTGGACCACTACCATAAGGAACACGGCGTGCCGCTGCGCTCCCGCTTCTTCGCCAACATCAACGGGCTGAACAAGCTGGGTAGCCGCTACGCGCCGCTCACCAACTGGTTGGCCGGATCCGCCCTGGGCCGTTCACTGACGTCAAAGTTCCTGGGCATCGCGCCGCAACGCCAGCAGCCGGCCTTTGCGTCAATGTCCCTGCCCGACTGGTTCGCGCGGCGCGCTCCGAACGGGCATGGCGAGGCGAAGTACGGCACGGTCGCTCTCTACAACGACACCTTTATGAACTACAACTACCCCGAGATCGGCATCGCCGCCGTGGAGGTGCTGGAGGCCGCCGGCTACCGGGTCGAACTGGTCAACGGTGGCTGCTGCGGCCGTCCCATGATCTCGAAGGGTCTGCTGGACCAGGCCCGCGACCAGGCCCGTTCCAACATCGACACGCTGTACGGCTACGCCAGCCAGGGCATCCCCATCGTCGGCTGCGAGCCCAGCTGCCTGCTCACCCTGCGGGACGAGTATCCCGAATTCGTGGCGGACGACCGCGCCCGCATCGTCGCCGAAAACGCGTCCCTCATCGACGAGTTCATCGCCAACGCCCGATCCGAGGGCCGGCTGGATCTGCAATTCTCCGACCTGGAGAAGCAGGTGCTGTTCCACGGCCACTGCCACCAGAAGGCCATTGTCGGCACCGCCAGCTCAATGGCCGTGCTCAACATGCCATCGGGCTACCGGGCCGAGCTGATCAATGCTGGGTGCTGCGGCATGGCCGGCTCCTTCGGCTTCGAGAAGGAGCACTACGACATCTCCATGCAGATCGGCGGCCTCTCCCTCTTCCCGGCAATCGAAGCGAAACCCGACGCCGAGGTCGCGGTCATGGGCGTCTCCTGCCGCCAGCAGGTGGAGCACGGAGCCGGACGCCGCGCCCGCCACCTGGTCGAGGTGCTGCGCGACGCGGTGGTGACCCCGTCGGGCTAGCGCACCAGCGCCGGCGCTTTGGAACACACGACAGCGCGCGGCAGGCTCTCCCCAATCTCTCGTTGGTATCGCGCGCACTCCCACGGCGAAAGCTGGGCCGAACGCCATCGCCAGTACATCCGGGCCGGATCGTAGTTTCCACCCGTTGGGTTCGGCGATACATCCATTGGCGGGCCCGATGCCGGAGCAACCGGCCGGTCAATCGGAGTTTGCCTTTTGCCGACTACCAAAATGTCGTTGCGATACCGGGCGATCGCCGACAGGTCGGCTTCCGATGCCGGCTCGGCGAATACCACTGGGCGGTGGTCGTTGCCAAACCCGACGGTGATGTCGCGGTTGGTCAGCAGGTGAACGTGGACCCGATCCGACTCATCGTTGTCGGGGTCGGTGTCATACTCCGCATCAACGCGAGCCAGTAATTCGTAGCCGCCCACCGGGTACCGCAGTGTCTTCCACGTGAACTCCACTTCTCTGAACTCGCCTGGTTCCAAGCTTGCGCCATGTTCGTACATCGTGTCGAGGTTGGCGCTGTCGAGCAGGTAGACCGTGCCACGGCCCGCGTATGGCCCCTGGTTCTGTACCAGGGCGGTTATCTCAACCCAATCGCCTTTCACTATCGGGCGCAGTGGGTCCGGCGCCTGGATATTGACAACAGCAAAATCGACTTCGGCCGGCCTCAGTCCTATCTCGAATGTTCTGACCGCGCCCGCCACCCCGGGTATCTGCACGCGGAACAGATGGTCACCAGGTTCGTATCGGCTGGTGCGCCACGTGAAGCTCGCCGTGCCAACGGCTCCCGGCGCCACGCGAGGTCGCCTCGTTTCCGGTTGCTTGTCCCCTGAAGGAAAGTGCAAAGTGACCGGTATGTTGGCCGCGACCAGCCCATCGTTGCGTACCGTGACCGTGATGCGCACCGGTTCGCCCACCACCGGGGAGTCGGGGCTCCACGATATACCCACTATCGACGCGATCAACTGGGCGGAGATGAGCCTGATCTGGATTGTGGCGGATGTGTCCAGTTCGGTGATGTTGTACTCCGCCAGAACCGTGGCGGTAAGAGTGTGAATTCCGGGATCGTAGTTTGAAGTCTTCCAGGTGAACTCGATGCGCGCTATTTCTCCCGGCTCGATCCGCGGGGACTTCCGTTCCGGCTGCTTGTCGCCGGCCGGAAACGAGAGCTGCAATGGAACGCTCCGGGCCGACGGGCCATTGTTGATCACATCGATCCAGACTTTCACTTCCTGACCCTGGACTGCCATCTCGCTGGGGTCGGAGCCCATGCCGACGATGGCAACGTCAACGATGGGAGGGAGTAATTCGACGGTGAACTCACGCGTTGCTGGCGGCGTGCTCGCCACTTCGACGACGAACGCGTGGACCCCGGGTTCGTAGTGGCTGGTACGCCACGCGAAAGAAACCTCGCCGGTAGCTCCCGGGTCGACGCGGGGACGCCGGGTTTCCGGCTGTTTGTCACTTGATGGGAAATGCAGCGTGACCGGGATGTTGGCCGCAATCCGGCCGTCATTCCGCACGGTCACCGCAATGGTCACCGGTTCGCCGACGCGCGGCTCCTCCGGATTTACGGCGACGTCCACGATTGTCGCATCGATTATCAGGGGTGTCAGGGCGAACCTGATTTCCTCCGCAGTTCGGCCAAATGTAATGTTGCCGCCGAGGCGGATGGCCGCGCGCAAAGTGTAAATGCCCGGTTCGTAGTTTGAAGTTTTCCACTCGAACCAGACCCTCGCGGTTTCGCCCGGGGCCACCCGTGGCGACCGGACCTCCGGGCGCTTGCTGGCGGATGGGAACGTGAGCCGAACCGGAACGTTCAGGGCAACCGGCCCATCGTTGCGGACGTCGATCCACACTTCCACCGGTTCGCCCACCATCGCGGTTTCGACCGGGTACGTGCCCATGCCCACAAGCGCGACGTTTTCCACGGTAGGCAATAGTTCGACAGTGAAGCGCTGTTGGGGAGTGTCTACGGCCGCTACCTCGATGCTGAATCGGTGCGTGCCCGGCCGGAAGTTGCCGGTGAGCCATTCGAAAACCACCGTCCCGGTTTCACCCGGATCCAGGCGCGGCTTCCTGCTATCAGGCTGTCTGCTGCCCGGCGGGAAGTGCAGCGCAATCGGGATTCTAGTCGCAACCGGCCCGTCGTTGCGAACCCTCACCGCTATCGAAACCGGCTCGCCTACCATCGGCGCTGTCGGGTATACCGAGACATCCACGATTGTTGCCGCGACCACCAGCGGGGAGACACGGAACGGCAATTCCATCGATGTCTCGCCACCGGCGACGTTGTGCTGCTCGGGCACGGTCGCGGTTAGCATGTGCTCGCCAACGGCGTAATCCCTGGTTTTCCATGCGAAACGGACGGTCTCAGTCGATTCTGCGGGCACCGACGGGCTGCGTGTCTCGGGGTTCTTGGTTGCCGATGGGAAGTGCAAGGTTACCGGCACGTTGACGCTGGCCAGCCCGTTGTTCCGCACCTCAACCTCGACCGCGACCTCTTCGCCCTGCATCGCGGTCTCCGCGGGCAACGCGTCGATGCTGACTATCTCGGCGTCGATGTGAACGGTGATCTCCGAATTGACAACGGCGATGGGGCCAAAGTCTTCTGAGAACGCAACTAATTTTAGAATGTGTTGTCCCAGCATTTTGGCAGAGGCCGGGACACGCCAGGCAACCTGCTCTTCAGCCTGACCGTCCGACGCCAATTCATCGAGGTTTTTCGTGACTGTGGGTTCCAGCTCATCGTCGACATACAATTCCAGGTTGATGAAAAGGGCCACCTCGCTTTTGTTATGGATCGCCAGGGATACCGTAACGTCGTCGCCCAGCATCAGGACCTCGGGCGAAACGGAGACGTCCAACATCTCAACCTCGACCATTGGGCCCATTCGGGTAATTTCAACGGTCGCCGTGTTGTTTTCCGGCGACTGATCGATTGCCGCCGAGAGCAGGACTTCAACGGTATGAGCGCCGGGCAGCACACCCGTCACCGGCACTTCCAGACTTGCGGTTTTAGTTTCGCCCGCCCGTATGACCATCGTATGCCGGTACAATTCCTGCGGTTCTGTTCCGTCCGTGGGAATCAACGCAAACCGGACGCTTGCCGGTTCGGTTGTCGGTCCGTCATTGGCCACCTCAACGGCAATTTCGACGGTTTCGGCGGCGAACCCCAGGGTGGTCTGTAGCGGTTGAACAGATACCAGTCGGACATCCACCGCTCCGAATTCCGGCCCGGACAACGACTGGCGCGGGCTGACTTCTTCGTCGTTTTGTTCCCCAAGGCGCACCACCAAATCCTCAGGATGGACGATATTCATCCGGTCTGTTGACGCATTGGAGTTATTGGATACGTCGATGTCCACGAAGTCTTCCGGCCTCACAATGGTGACGGCAGCGTTGATCGGCTGGTCGCTCAAGGCCGGAAGCGTGGGAATTGTCCACGCGATTTCGCCCTCCGACTTTCCGCCGAAGGGAACGACGCAATTCGAAAAGCAGAGCGCTTCGGTATCGTTGACCGCGTGGTCCCCGGGGCCGCTCATCGTGATGGCAAGTGTGATGTCCGTCTGGCAGCTGAAATTGTAGATCCGGTACGCGGCCTTCAGTTGCTCGCCAACAAGGTAGTTCGGCGGCGAACGTTTTTGGCCGCTGAAGTCCCGGATGTCGGTGACTTTTATTCGGACATCCTCAACGCAGCCGTCCACATCTTCAGCGCCGTCGAATGCGGATCGGAATAGCTCGATTTCCAGAAAATGCTCGTTGTCGGCGGTAGTAGTGTCCTCGGGAAGTTCCGCAGCGATTTTCAGCGTATGCGTTCCGACGCTTTCCCCGGTGGAGTCCCACTGCAGCCCCACCTCCGAACTGGATCCAGGCTCGATGCGCGACGATGTTCCCGTTGACGCAACCGTCGTTTGTTGCAGATCTCCGACCAGGTACAGGCCCACGGGTACCGCGACCGCGGCTTCTCCATGGTTGGTGATACTGGCAGCCACCTCCAGGGTTTGGCCGATGGCAGCCACGTCGCGATTGACGGTCGCAGCCGTGAGCGCCACGGCCATGACCGGCGCCCGGAGGGTCACGTCGAGCAGCGCTTCATCGTTGGAGTCGGCGTTGTACTCCGCAGAGCCAGCTACGACCTTGAGCTGATACTCGCCGGGTCCGTCATCGCCGGCATCCCATGTCACGCTGGTCCCGACGGTTTCCCCGGCCGGGATTGACTCGATGGTTGCAGTTTCGCTCGCCTCTTCGGAGTCCCCGACATACAAACCGACCGCGACGTCGGTGACCTCGGCGTCGCTCTCGTTGAGCACCTGTACATTGACGGTAACGGACGACCCGGCCACGTTGTCTGTCGATGCGAGAACGGCCGATGACAGCGCTATGGGATTTCGGAGATCAATGTTGACCCTTTGGCTGTCGTCTCCATCCGGGTCCTGACCATCCACGCCGGCGGATACTATGAGGCCGAGCACTTCGACCTCCCGACCGTCTGTGTCCCATTCAAATGTGGCGTCGGCGGTACTACCCGCTGCTATGGACGCAATCGTCGTGGAACCCAGCGTGCCGGTCACGTTGGGTTCGAACAGGCCAACCGTCAAGTTGGTCAGTTCTTCCTGCCCGACGTTCGCAACCCGGGCGGCTAACTCGACCGCTTCCCCAACCACCGCGACGACCCTTTCCGGAGTGACGCTCTGGAGCACCAACCAGTTGCGTATTTCGATGCTTGCCGAGACTGAGTTATTCCTCTGATCCGTATCCCCGGCCGTGGTTGCCACCAGCAAGATTTCATAGTGGCCGACATTCGCGTCCGCAGTGTCCCATGTCAGCGTGTCCGAGGTCGATTCATTGACTGCCAACGTTGATACATTGGCAGTCGCCGTAGCTTCCTCCTCCTGATCTTGACCGGCTTCAGTGACATAGAGACTGACCAGCACTTCGACTGTGTCGTTCTCTCCAGAGTTGGTCACGGTAAACGGCACAGTCACGGAATTGCCGTTGACCGCTGAGGAGGCAACGGGACTGGTCAAACTCAACGCGACTTCCACCGGATCGTGCAGGGTGAGCGATGCAGTCGCGCTGTCGTTGGTTGAATCGTCGTCGTCAGCAACCGTGGCGACTGCACGCAGACTGTATGTCCCGGCTTCTGCGTCGTCGGTATCCCATGAGATGCTGACGGTGCCTGTCCCTCTGACCACGATCGTGGCGGCGGTCGCAGAGCCTAACGCTTCCGTGTCGTCCCCTTTGTATAACGAAACGGCGGGGGCAATCGCGACGTCGCCGTCATTTTCGAGGGAGACGGTGAAATCAACCGTTTCCCCAATGATCGCTTCGGCCGGCGACGCTTTCAGCGCGGTAACGGCGATGTCGATAGACGGCTCACGAAGGGTCACTCTGACCGTCTTGCTATCGTTCGCCGAGTTGCTGTCCCCCTCGGCTTCTGCCAGCACGCGCAGATCGTGTTCTCCCGCCTCTGCGTCGTCCGTGTCCCATGAGAGCGTCACCATGCTCTCTCCGTCGGCCGCGAGATCGGAAACCATGGTTGAATCCAGTTCGTCCGTATCCTCGCCAAGGTCGAGGGTAACCGTGGCGTCGGCCTCCGCATCGCCGTTGTTTCTGATAGTAACGGTGAAATCAATGTCATCCCCAATCAAGGCCGCCGTCTTGGACGCCGTAGCCGATTTGACGGCGACGTCAACCGTAGACACTTCATTAACTATGTTGATGGCGTCAGTTGAGGTGGCGCTGTTATTGCTCGTATCGGCGTCGCTGAAATCCGACGGCGCGTCGATCGTTACGGTAGCAACCACCTTTTCACCGGTGGCGTTGGGGTGCTTGCTCAAATCCCACTGGGCGTTCGATTGTTGCGTTGCGCCGGCGGCTATGGTGCATCCGTCCAGACAAGGCGCTGAAGAGCCGTCGGCATCGTGAATTGTCGCCCCACTCACCGACCCCGTCAGAACCACTGTGACCGTTACTTCGCGGCAGCTCGCATTGACAACATCGTAAAAAATCACGATATCGTCCCCATTGGCGTAATCGGGAGGATCCTGGAAAACGTAGCCGTTACCGCGATCATAAATGGACAGATTCTGCACGCTCAGGTCGTCAACGCAGGACTGTTGCGGGGTCGCGCTCTCTGCAACTCCGGCAGGCAGGAATGCCTTCCAACCGGCGAGACCGGGCGACATGATTGCCAAAGCCACGCAACCGGTTGCCACCGCCAGGGTCAGTACCAGCGGACGGACGCCGTTCACAATCGAACCCGGTTAGCAGAGCCCTCAGATTAGACGGATCCCGCGTCAGGAGCTCGGTTTGGTGTACACAAACATGACCGCCCCGGTTGCGGTTGCTCCGGTGTCGACGGCGACTGTAACTTCGTAGAGACGGCTCGCATCGTCGGTACGTTCCAATTCGAAGCCCGATACGGCCAACCGGGAGGGTTCCTGAACTGTCACGACCGCATTGCCATCTACCATCAATTCGGCCGTCACCGCGGATTGATCCTGCGTCCGCCTACTGGTGATCAACACCGCTGCCGACGCCAGGATGTTGTCGATGGTCGGCGGGACTACGAACCTGACCGGATCGGATGTCCCTCCTTCTGACGCATGGCTGAACAGGATAAAGGCGTTATACTCCGGATGTTGCCAGTGGTAATAGCCGACCGTGTCGTGATCCGCCTCGACGATTTCCGGCACGTCTTGCCTGGCAACTGACAGCACCTCGTTAATGGCCAGGACCAGAAGGTTCTGTTTCAGATCGTTCGCCGGCAGGTTCGCCGAGTCGTACTGCCAGATGCCGGCGGCAGGCGCGTCGGACGGCAGATATGCCACGACCCACCCGCGGTCATCGAAATACACCGTGACCCGTGTAGGCGGCACTGTGGGCCCGAAGTTCTTCGTGGCGGACATCGGCAACTCCACTATGCCAAAATTGCCTCCCGAATCCACATGGTGGCCGGGGTCCACGCGGTTGCTGTTTGATTCGTCCGGATCTTCGAGCAGGGCATTCGTGATGGCGAATACATTGAGTCGCGGACGGAGGTCATTTTCCCCGTCTCCCTGGAAGTGGTCCGGAACCCGGTGATGCGCAGAAAAGCCAGCAGCCTCTTCACGAAACGCCGTGGTATCGTCGCTCTGGGAGGTGGCCGCCAAATCGTTCGGCTCCGCCAGGCCCCAAACTGTTACAGTACCAGTGCGCGCTTGGCTGGCTTCTGCCGGTGATCCATTGCCCAGCCAGAAAATCAGGGCAGCCGACACAGCAACAGCCACATGAACCCAGAGCAAACGATTGGAAATTAGTTCTCGATACGACGTGTTTTGATGTTTCATAGGGCAAAATCGCACGACTTCGTCAAAAGGTGTGTGAAACGAGCAAAGTAGTGGCTTGATATTGCACGATATTTGGTGTGAACATCCCATACCTTTGACTTGCCACTAATTGGGGCGTGCTGGATAATAAGCACGAGATTGCCGAAAGTCTGTGCAAATGCCAATTTGCACATGTCACTGTCGTAGCGTGCAGAAAACATGGGACTGGAACGCGAGGACCGCCGGTTGAGAGCCGCCCAGGTGGGTATGCTGATGCGGGCCTACCGCGAGTCCTTCGTGCAGCCCGACGGTCGCAAAGGCCTTACCCAGGAAGAGTTGCTGGGCCGCATGGCGGAAGTGGATGGCCAGTACGGGGAGCGGTACAGCCATAGCACCGTGTCCCGCTGGGAGTCTGGTGCGACGCGCCCGACCAAGCAACGGTTGATAGCGTTTGGCAAAGCCCTCGAACTGTCATCGGTGGAAGTGGAAGGGTTGATAACCTTGGCGGGTCTGGATAGCCGTGATCCGCCTGTCCCCCTTCACCAAATGTCCCCTTCGGGCACCTCACGCGCTGGCGTTTCTGATGACTCGAGGGATGCGCTGGCGAATCTCGGCGTTGCGGATTCTCAGGCCGGGGAGAGATTGGTCGCTTCATCCAATCTCTCCGGAGCGATCCGTTTTTGTCTCTCGCGGTTCCTGTTGCCGGGACTGTGCGTCGCTGGCGGCGGGTATGTGCTGTCGTCCCTTGGTTGGACCGCAGACTGGATACTGACCTTCTTCATTGCCGTCGTTATGGGGCTGGTGCTGACCCAGGGATTTCTCCGGATGCGCAAGGGGGATCAGCTACGCGAATTCTTCTTCGTGTCGCTGTTCTTCCTGCTGAGTACCCCCTTGCTGCAGATGCCGCTAATTCGCATGGACAACTATGGCCTCTACACCATCCCCGATTTTGCGGGCACGCCGATACCCTGCCTGCTGGCGCTGTTGGTGAACTTGGCTCTGGCTCTAATTGCAGGGCTGATGTTCGACTTTTTGTGGAAATGGCAGTACTCCAAGGAAGTCAGCGAGCGACGGGCTCCGCAGAGAGCGGCGTGGGTTGCGCTCCTGCCGTTGGCATTTGTTTATTGCTGCGTCATGGTCATCTCCAACGTTGGCTCCTGGATACATCTTACGGTGATTATGCCCGTTTTAGGCGTCGTGTTTATCACCCTGCTGGTGCTGCGCGACCCGGTCGTCACGCCGCGGGAACGCGATCTGAGATTCCTGCTTTGGGCGGTGGTGACGGCGATTATCGTACTGTCGGCCCTCGGCGGAGCCGCCATCCTGACGCTCTATCTGGCGCCCAGTTCGCTGCCCCAGCCGGACCATAACCTCCTGTATTCCTGGAATATCGATTTCGCCGCGCTGGGATACACCCAGGATGAGTTGACCGAAAGATTGCATCTCGGATTTATCTGGGTCGCGCTGTCCAATCTCGTTTACGTGGTGGTCGTTATTGGAGGGAACCTCATCGTCGCCATCTACAGGCGTGGCAGCGGCAGCGGCGCCCAGCCCGCCACTGGGGTCTCCGAGCTGTCCGTCTCCGAGCCGTCTGATGAGCCTCCTCACTCTCAACAGATGAAATCCCTCTTTATCCCCAAACTTATCCGAAATCGCCCTGGCGATCCTCGAGCAGCTTAGAAACGGACCCTGATCGCTCCGAACACAAGGCCATTTCGTGGTCAGTGAGATAATCCTGTAGCGCGCTGCCAATCCCGCAGGTCTCGTCAACTCAAGCGGCGAAGCCTGCGGGATTTTCATGACATCCCGGCATGTTATAAGAACGTCTGTGCTGTTATCTTGTGGCGCATGGACACCACAGTCGGATGCCTGCTGGTTACGCACTTTCCCGTAAAGGCCGAACTGGCGCGACGGCCTGATCTGGCGGGCCGCCCCTTGGTTGTGGCCACCGGAGACTCCGGCCGTCGCCTGGTGGTGGACGCCTCGCCGGAAGCCGGAGACGTTCGTGCCGGACAGACGTTGACGGAGGCATTGTCCCGGTGTGCGGAGGCGGTGGTTTTAGCCGTAGATGACCAGTATTTGTCGTCATTCAACGATGATCTGATGCTCTCGCTGTTTCAGGTTGTGGATCGAGTGGAGCCGGACGGTTACGGTCGTTTCTATCTGGACCTGACCGGGATGGCGTCCATGCACGGCGGAGCGTCCGGCCTGGAGACGGCGATCCTGTCCACGATTGATTCCAGCCTGCAACCCCGGCTGGGGTTGGCGTCAGGCAAGTTGCCGGCCTACTGCGCTGCGGCCAGCGCCGAGGTCGGCAAGGGGTTCACGGCCCCGGGAAACGTCGCTCGATGGCTGGCGCCCTGGCCGGTGTCGTGGCTTCCGCTGGACCCCGATATCACGGCGCGGTTGCGCGGTTTTGGCATCGCCACGCTGGGCAACGTGGCCGCGATGCCGGCACACGTCCTGGCGGATTTTCTGGGAGTCGTTGGATACCGAGCCTGGAAGCTGGCCCAGGGCATTGATGACGACCCGGTGGTTCCGGCAGCGCTGCCGGAGGTGCTTCACGAACGCATGGAGTTCCCGTTTCCGGTGGATACGGTTTCCGGTTGGGAAGCCGGCGTTCGCCTGTTGTCCGAACGCATTTGGAAGGCTCCTGGCCTTCAGGGTAGAGGGATAACGGAAGTATCGATCGAGGGTGAGCTTTCGCCGAATGGCATCTGGCAATTTGACCGGCGTCTTCGCACCCCCGCCGGCTCATCCGATAGTCTGGCGTCAACGATTCTGGCCGGGTTGAATGCCCAGGACAACCGGGGTCACGGTCGCTGGCCCTGCGCAGCCTTGACGGACCTGTCGCTCACGGTGTCCGGCCTGGTCCATTTGGGCGGTCGGCAAATGGGCCTGTGGCTGGCGGAGCGCCGGGGTGCGGCCGTCCCGACGATTGACGGAGTTGACCGTCCCGTGGCGCTGGCTCTCGGGTCGCCCTTGCCGGAGCGGCGGTGGGCCCTGGGTTCCGAGCTGACGCCGCTGGGCCGGGTCGCCGCCGTGGCCGTTTCCGCGGTCCAAAACGTGCCTCGAGCAGTGGAGTCGCACTCCGTCCGGAAAGTGATTGACCTGTGGGAAGTGGATACCGAGTGGTGGATGCCCGAGCCGGCCCGCCGGCGGTACTGGCGCCTGGTGGTGGACGGAGGCAAGTTGCTCACGGTGTACCGCGACCTCGCCACCGGCGAGTGGTATCGGCAGGGTTACTGACTTGTCCACCGGCTTCATTGAGCTTTGCGCCCACTCCTGGTATTCCTTCGGCGCTGGCGCTTCGTCTCCGGCAGAGCTGGTGGAACGGGCCGGTTGTTACGGCTATCCAGCCCTGGGTGTGACCGATACGAGCAATTTGTGCGGCGCGCTGGATTTCGTGCAAGAGTGCCGGTCCGCTGGCATACAGGCGATACTGGGCGCCGACCTGACCGTTCGGGAGGGTGACCGGAGTGGCCCGGTGACCTTTATCGCGGAGAGCGGCGCGGGTTACTCCAACCTGTGTCGGCTGATATCGCTGGCGCACGTAACGGGCGGACGAACCACGCCGGTTCTGGACATCCGCTTCCTGGAGCCGCACGCCGAGGGTCTTATCGTACTGCTGGGGAATCCGGATGGCCTGCTGGCGGAGGACATTGCCGCCGGACGCTGGAGCATGGCCGAGGGACGGGCAAGGCAATACGCCGGCTGGTTCGGCGCCGGGTCGGTATTTCTGGCGCTGCAGCAGCATCTGGTCCATGGCGATACCGTCCGCAACGAGCGTATGTCACAGCTGGCGGAGCGGTGTGGCCTGGGCTGCGTTGCGACCAATGCTCCCTGGTATCACGATGCCTCCCGCGCACGGCTGCACGACTCGCTTACAGCCATGCGCTTGAACTCTTCTCTAAGCGAGATACGTAACAGTCTTAAGGTCAATGGCAACTACGATCTGCAAGCAAGAGATGTGATGCAACGACGCTTCCGCAAATATCCGGAGGCCCTTGCCAACACACTTTTCCTGGCGGAGCGGTGTTCCGATTTTGGCGCGCTGGATTTCGTTGCCAGCAGCTACCGTTTCCCGGATGTGCCCACGCCGCCGGGCCACGACGCGCAGTCATGGCTGGAGCGTCTCTGCGAGGAGTCGGCAGCGCGACGCTATGGCGGTGTCGACCGGCGGGTGAGAGAACGCCTGGATGAGGAGTTCAGGCTAATCCGGAAGCATGGTTTAGCCGGGTTCTTCCTGGTCTATCACCGGGTGGTGGAACTGGCGCGCGAGGTCATGCTGGAGCTGGGATGGGGACACCAGGAAACGCCCCTGGAGTGGCTCCCTCCGGGTCGTGGGCGCGGCTCCTCGGTGTCAATGCTGGTGGGATACCTGATCGGCCTGTCCCACGTTGACCCGCTGGACTACGGCCTGGCCCTGGACCGTTTCCTGTCGTCCGAGAGCACGTCGATGCCGGATATCGACCTGGACTTTCCCCGGGACATACGCGAGCGTCTCATACTGCGCATCATCGAGGAGTGGGGTTGGGACCATGCCGTACTGACGGGAATGTTCCCCACGTACAAGGCGCGAGGGGTGGTGCGGGGACTGGGCAAGGCCCTGGGATTGCCGCCTGACGAGGTGGGCGCGCTGGCCCGTCGGCTGGATTCCAACTCCGTGTCGGAGCTGCCCTATCTGCCCGGCTACGGGGAACTGGTGAAGCGGCCGGGTTGGGACCGCCTCTTCGCCCTTGCCGACAGCCTCCAGGGCTTTCCCAAGGGTGTGGCGCAGCACCCGGGCGGAATGCTGCTGAGCTCCACCGCCCTCACGGACTTCATGCCGGTGCAGCCGGCCGCCATTGCGGGACGCTACATCGGCCAGTGGGACAAGGAGAGCGTGGATGACGCCGGCATGGTGAAGATCGACCTCCTGGCCCTGGGAGCCCTGTCCCAGTTGCAGCAGGCGGTGCGGCTGGTCCGGAACCGCACCGGCATTGAGCCGGACCTGAGCCGGATCGACTACCGGGAGCAGGACGTTTTTGACGACCTGGGGCGGGGTGACACCGTGGGAGTCTTCCAGGTGGAGTCCGCGGCGCAGATGCAGACCATTGTGCGTATGCATCCCCAGGACATCTACGAGCTGGCCCTGGAAATCGCTGCGGTGCGTCCCGGTGTGGGGGCGCATGACGGCGTGGCGGAGTTCCTGCGCCGGCGCAAGGGGGCTGACTGGGAGTATGCTCACCCCCTGGAACAAGGAGCCCTGGAGCGGTCGCTGGGAGTGATAATGTTCCAGGATCAGGTGGTGCAGCTCGGCATGGACGTGGGCGGTTTCACCGCTGCGGACGCGGACCGGATGCGACGCGCTTTTGGACGCCGTAACGGCGCCGCCCTGGTGGCGGAGTACCGGCAGCGTTTCCTGCAGGGCGCCCGTGAGCGCGGCGTGCCCGAAAATGCGGCCGAAGCGATCTTCGGGAAGTTCAATCCCCACTACATGTTTCCGGAGGGCCACGCCCTAGCGTTCGCTTTTACCGCCTACCAGATGGCGTGGCTGCGCCGTCACTACCCGCTGGAGTTCTACGTCGCGCTCTTCAACGAGCAGCCCATGGGCTTCTGGGACCTGGACACGCTGAAGCAGGATGCCCGACGGATCAACCTGCGGGTGGCCCATCCCGACATCAATCGTTCCGGGCTGCTGTGCACCGCAGAGGGCGAGCGCACGCTGCGGCTGGGGCTGACCTTTGTGAAGGGCGTGGACCGTCGCCTGGGCGAGATTCTGCTGCGCGCGCGCGAGGCCGGCGAATTCAGGGGCCTGGCGGATGTGCTGGCGCGCTCCGGCCTGCCACGCCGGGCATTGGAGAACCTGGCCCGCGCCGGCGCAATGGACAGCCTGCCGGATGTCACCGACCGGGGCAGCGCGCTGTGGCAGATCGGGGCCGGCTACGTGCCGGACGCGCGCCGCGGCCAGCTGGCGCTACCCATGGCGGTGGCCGAAGCGCCGGCAGCGGTGGCGTCGAAGAACCGGTCCATGCTGATGCTGGACGAATACGACATGCTGGGCCTCTGCCCGGATGGCCACATCATGGAACTGGCGCGCCACGAGCTGAGAGGAGTGCATAGCAGCGATACCCTGGAGGGCTGCCACGAAGGCGATGTGGTCCGCGTGGCGGGCCGGGTCGTCAGGCGGCAGCGTCCCCTGGCCCGGGCCGTGTTCCTCACCCTGGAAGACGAATTCGGGTTGATACCGGTGGCCGTTTGGGAGCAGCGCTGGGAGATGCTCAAGCACGTGCTGCGGCGGCCGCTGGTCGTCATTGAAGGTAAAGTTTCCCGCCGGGACAACACACTCAACGTGATGGCGGAACGGGCGTGGCCACTGCGGGCCGATATGGAATTTCACGCCGGTTCCGGACATGACTGGAGGTAACGCGCCCGGATCCCGCACATTCGTCTATCGCATTGGCGCGACGCGAAACCCTAGCACCAGTCTTCGTCGTCATCACCCCGATCGTCCATATCGGCAGCCGCAGTCTCGGGCGCCGGCATCGTCATCACAAACTCGGCGTAGTCGCCGTACACGGTGTCGAGCAGGAGGTCTCCGCCGGCCCGCCGCGCCACATCGGCAGCGATGGTCAGGCCCAGGCCAGCCCCCATCACGCCCTCCTGGGTGGTGAAGAACGGGTTGAAGACCCGGTCCCGCACATCGTCGGCGATACCCGGCCCGTTGTCCCGCACCCTGATCTCAACCACGCCGTCCGCCAGTCGGCTTGATACCGCCAACGCTGGCTCATAATCGTCGCCCAGATCCGCCTTTTTCAGGTTTATCGCATAGCACGCGTTGGTAACCAGGTTGCCGACCGCTTCCTTGAATTCCTCGACGACGATTGGCCTCGAACCGATGTTGTCGTCCAGGTCGAACGCCGGAGTCAGGTCGTAGTCCGCGCAGGCCGACAGGGCGGCGTCCCGCAACTCCGCATTCACATCCGCCAGTTCCGGCGGCTGGGTGTCGACGCTCAGACCCTGCATCCGTTCCACGATGGCCAGCGCCCGGCCGCCATTGGTGATCACCCGTCCGAGGCTGTCGCTCATTTCATTGGTGATATCGTCCAGCAGGGCGACATCCTCGGACTTCATGCCGTCGCGGTAGGTATCCAGCATCTCGGTGAGTTCGCTATGCAGCTCGGTGGCTCCCTGGCTGAAGTTCTGTACGAAGTTCAGCGGGTTGCTGATCTCATGGGCTACACCGGACACCAGTTCGCCCAGGGCCGCCAATTTCTCCTGCGCCACCAGCCGCGCCTGCATGGTCTGGAGCTCGTCGTTCGCTTCCCGCAACTCTTCGTAGAGCTGTTCCACCAGGTTGAGGCGCTGCACCTCACGGGCGTGTTGCCGGAAGACCTCCAGAGCTCGCGCAAGTTCACCGATTTCGTCGCGGCTGACCTCGGGCACCGGTGTCTCCAGGTCTCCCTGGGCCATGCTGCGCATCCGGTCCGACACGCGGGACAGGCGGCGCAACACGCCATTGCCCACCCAGATCCACGCCGTGAGCGTGGCCGCCACCACGCTGATCGCGCAAATGGTTGCCAGCAACACGCGTCCCTGGTCGAAACTGCCCACCGTCGCAGCGAAGTTCACGTCGGCGTACTGGCCGGCGCTGTCCACCAGGAGGCCAACCGATTGATCAAGCGTATCGCTACTGGCGTTGAACTCCGCCACCAGGGCCGGCCGCTCCGACGCCTGGGAAGTAGCCGCCAGGCGATCGATGACTCCGGCCATTTCGTAGGCGGCGTCCTGGACGGCCAGCGCCAGGAATTCCATGTCCTTCAGCGCGACCAACCGGCTCAGTGATTCTTCCAACTCAGCCAGGATGTCCCCGATATCCGTCTGCGTCGTGACGGCGGAGGCGGAACCCGAACCGGCGATGACTTCCCGACCGTGTGAGCGCAGCTTCTCGGCGGACAGCGCCGCAGCCCACGCGGCGTCGACCGCCGGTGCGGACTCGGAGCGGATCCGGTAGCTGAGGTCTCCGCTGCGCTCGAAATAGTAAATGCCGACGGCGCTGGACAGGAGCGTAAGTGCCACGGCGAAGACGAGCGCCAGGTAGAGTCGCGTGCCTACTTGACGCCACCGATTGATCAGAAATCTCATCGCGTTATCGCCCTTTATCTAACGTTCTCGTTGTAAGCAACACACGCAATTATATGCCGCACACACTTCCCATCACACAGCAGTGTGCGCGCAGCTTGTCGTGGGACTGCACCCAAAGGCCTGGCTACCGCAAGACCATCGGTATAGCAGTTATGAGGGCCGGAAAATGGATTGATACGCTCGAGTCGTTCCGTTTGACGCAGTTAATGCAGGTGGTAGGATATTAGAGCAATGCAAACGCGAACCGCTGTTCCCCTCCCTTCGCATCCGCTTCCGGGCACCCTCGCGGACCTGATCCTGCCCGAATCGGCCGGCGCGCGCCGCGTTGCCAGGGACGTGGCCCTGGTGGTCGCCGGCAGCCTGGTGGTGGCGCTTTTCGCGCAGATCAAGATACCGCTGGGGTTCACTCCGGTTCCGATCACCGGGCAGACGTTTGCCGTGCTGCTGGTGGGCGCAATGCTCGGGGGCTGGCGCGGCGGGCTGGCGCTGGCGCTCTACGCCGTGGAGGGAGCATTCCTGCCGTTCTTCGCCGGCGGAGCGTCCGGGTGGTTCTGGCTGTTGTCATCGGGCGGATACATCGTCGGCTTCATACCGGCGGCGGCGCTGGTGGGCTGGCTGTGCCAACGCGGATGGAACCGGCGCCCCTGGATATTGGCCGCCATGCTGCTGGGCAACGCCGCGCTCTACGTGCCGGGGCTGATCCAGCTGAACCTGTTCCTGCCGGCCAACGTGGCGGAGGCCTGGGGCTGCGCCAACGTGTGGCAGTGCGGCCTGCTCCCGTTCGTCGCCGGAGACCTGGCGAAGCTCATCGTGGCGAGCCTGGCGGTGCCAGCGGGATGGGCGCTGCTGGATCGGTTCGCGAGTAAGCCCGAACACGGCGCTGAGTAACCGCAGAAGCCCATGGATATCTACTGGCTGGGACACGCCTGTTTCAGGCTGCGGTCGACAACCGCGGGGGTGTCGATCATCACCGACCCGTATGCCTCCGGCGTGGGCGGCCTGGGTGTGCAGATCGACCCGAGACAGATTGCGGATGCGGTAGGGGTGACGGTGAGCCACGACGACCCGATGCACAACAGCGCGGCCGAGGTGAACGGCCAGCCTCGAGTGTTCGACTCGCCCGGCGAGTACGAGTTCCAAGGGATTACCATTCGTGGGGTGATGACTCCGCTTCCTGAAGGCACGCCGCGCAGCAAGCGCAACGTGGCGTTCGCCATCGCGCTGGACGGGATCAACGTGTGCCACCTGGGGAATATCACGCAGCCGCTCACCGCGCAGCAGATCGACCTGATCGGGCCGGCCGAGGTGGTGCTGGCGCCAGCCGGCGGCTCCGACCACGACCTGCTGTCGTACCGGGCCATCAACCAGACGGCGCAGCAGTTGGACGCGCGCTGGCTTATTCCCATGCACTACCGGGGCGAGCGGGAGCCCTCGGCAGTGGAGCCGGAGGGGCCGGAAACGTTCCTGCGAGAGCTGGGCGTGGCCGAGGGAAGTTTGCAGGCCCAGGGCCGGATGCAGGTCACGCGCAACAACCTGCCGCCATCGCTCCAGGTGGGGCTGATGGCTCCACAGTTCAGGGCGCAGTAGGCCTCACGTGTACCCACTTTCGTAAATCGTCAGAAGCAGGATTTGCGGGGTTTTATGATTTGACAGGATTGGAACCGTCCCCTGATGGAGCTCTCCCAATCCTGACAATCCCTGAATCTTGAAAATCCTGATTCTGACGTTTCCCCGCCGCAAACCGGGTGCACGTTAGCGCAGTAAGCGCGTCATCCAACACCGGACCCCAGTCGGCGACGAGATTGCCGCGCTGCGCGGGCGATGACGGACGGCGTGGGTGTTCGGGTGGCTGTGTATAATGGCGGCGACATGGAGGTGACGTTATGCCAGCAGAGTTGATGGGCCCTTACACCAAGCTCCGCAGCGAATTCGGCGTGCCGGTCAGGATGCGGGACGGCGTCACCCTGTACGCCGACGTGTACCGTCCGGACGCGGACGACCCGATGCCGGTGCTGCTGCAACGCACGCCGTACGACAAGTTCCAGGGGGTGGGCGGCGGCTTGGACGTGCTGCGGGCGGTGTCCCACGGGTACGCGGTGGTGGTGCAGGACACGCGGGGCCGGTATGCCTCGGAGGGCGAGTTCTACCCGTTCCTGGACGAGCCCAACGACGGGTATGACACGGTGGCCTGGTGCGCCGAGCAGCCCTGGAGCACGGGCAAGGTGGGGATGTTCGGGCGGTCGTACGTGGGGGCGACGCAGTGGCTGTGCGCCATCACCAACCCACCGGCGCTGACCTGCATCGCGCCGGGGATCACGGCGTCGGACTACTACGAGGGCTGGACCTACCAGGGCGGCGCGCTGGCCTGGGGCTTCGCGCTGTCGTGGACGATGCGGCAGTTGACCATGGCGAACATGGGCGCGATAAGCAGCCGCCACGACATCCCAGACGGCACCCGGGAGGGACTGCTGGCGGCGTTCAACGAGCTGGATTGCGCCTTCCGGCACCAACCCATCGTGGACCTGCCGCACCTCAAGGAGCCGCTGGCGGGATACTTCTACGACTGGATCAAGCACTCCAGCAGCGACGAGTACTGGAAGCGGTGGCGGATCGAGGACCACTACCCGCACATCACCACGCCGGCGCTGCACATTGGCGGGTGGCACGACATCTTCCTGCTGGGCACGCTGCGGAACTTCGCGGGGATGCGCAAGCAGGCGGAGGACGCGACGGCCCGGGACGGGCAGCGGCTGATCGTGGGACCGTGGCATCACGGCCCGTTCGGCGAGACCTCTGGCGACTTCTTCTTCGGGCTGGGCGCGGCCGGGGGGGCCATCGACACCGACGGCATCCAGCTGCGGTGGTTCGACCACTGGCTCAAGGACGAGGCGAACGGGGCCAACGAGGAAGCGCCGGTGCGCATCTTCGTGATGGGCGACAACCAGTGGCGCAACGAGCAGGAATGGCCGCTGGCGCGGACGCAGTACACCGACTACTACCTGCGCAGCGGCGGCCGGGCCAACACGTCGTCTGGCGACGGCGGGCTGTCGGTGGACGCGCCGGGGGACGAGGCGGCGGACGTGTTCCTGTACGACCCGCGGGACCCGGTGCCCACGCGAGGCGGGCCGCTGTGCTGCGGACCGTCCTTCGTGCCGGGCGGATCGTACGACCAGCAATTCATCGAGAACCGGAGCGACGTGCTGTGCTACACCACGCCGCCACTGGCGGAGGACCTGGAGGTGACCGGTCCGCTGACGGTGACGCTGTTTGCGGCGACCACCGGGGCGGATACGGACTTCACCGCCAAGCTGGTGGACGTGGAGCCGTGCGGCGCGGCCCGGGCGCTGGTCGACGGGATCATGCGGGGGCGCTACCGGAAGGGCACGGACGCGGCGGTGGCGGTCACGCCGGGCGCGGTGGAGGAGTACACCATCGACCTGGTGGCGACGAGCAACGTGTTCAAGGCGGGGCACCGGGTCCGGCTGGAGATCAGCAGCAGCAACTTCCCGAGGTTCGACCGGAACTTCAACACGGGCGGCGATCCGTGGGCGGCCACGGAGTGCGTGCCGGCGATCCAGACCATCATGCACAACGAGCAGTATCCGTCACGGTTGAGACTGCCCGTTATTCCAGCTACCTAGTTCCGGCTGGCGATGGCGCGATACGGTTGCCTGGCGCTGGCGGTGGTGATCGCCATGGTGGTGCTGATCTTCATCGTGTTCCTGTGGTCGGGGTGGCTGAACCGGCCGGTCGGGCATACTCCGATGGGCGATGCCCCGGCGGCAGTCTCGATAGCGCATGACCCGCCAGCCACAGCGCCGGCGAACGGAGCGCGTGTTGCGCGGGATACGGGCGGTTGCTAGAATGGTTGAGCGTACCGGCGTGGTGTAGTGGTAACGCATCGGTCTCCAAAACCGAAAACGAGGGTTCGATTCCTTCCGCCGGTGCCAACGCATCCCCACTTTGAGTGGGGATTTTCTTTGGCCGGCGCTTGCGGTTTTGAACGCTGGCATGCACCGGCCTGGTCGTCGAGCCCAGGGCATGATGCGTACCCGGTTTGGTAAATCGTCAGAATCAAGATTTACGGGATTTTATGATTTGGCAGGATTGTGATATCTCCACTACAGAACGGTTCCAATCCTGGTAATCCCTGAATCTCGAAAATCCTGATTCTGACGTTTCCCCGCCGCCAAACCGGGTACGCGTGGGCACCCAGGGCTCGCTGACATTCAACCGCTGGCGGGAGTCGGCGGTTCCACGGCCGCTACTGTCGCGGCGCCGCGAGGTATGCCTATGCCCTCCAGAAACGTGTACACGCCTGCGACTTCCCACTCGCTCACCACTCCGATGTAGAGTTGGTTGATGCCTTCGTGCAGGTCGATCATGTGCACCCCGTCCTGATCCCATATTCCCTCTGACTGCATCAGGTCGTACCATTCAGAAAGCGTGGTGATGGTGTAATCGGCCCGGATGACGTTCAAGCTCAGGCCCGACCTGGGATCAAGCAATTCTTCGAGGGATTGTCGGGTCTGCTCCCATTTTTCGGGGTCGTTCTCGTCTTCGGCAAGGTAGATGTTGACAACGGTCCCTCTTTTGGTAAGGAAAACTCCACCGAATTCGGGAGTTTGACTGGCGGCGTGTATCAGTCGTCTTTTGTTGCCTTCCCGGTAGATTGACGGGTCAAGGTAGGTCACTGCGCTGTGGTTATCGTAGGGTGACGGGGCAGGGTCGTCGGACGGCCATTGGGTCCACGCGAACCCGGCCATGCCTGCCACCAGGATGAGAAACCAGATGGTCGCAATGACATACTTCGATGCCATTTCCTTTCCATGGGAATTTGGCCGTGACCGTGGCCGTGGCCGCGCTGCGGCACCATACTTTGGGGTCAGGTTGTGGCTTCGCTCTGCGGGCCCCAGGTGTCTCCGAATTCGGCTCGGGACACCAGCGCGCCGGTGAGGGTTGCGGCGGTCTGGCCGGCCAGCCACACGCCGGGCGGGGCCAGCGCCTCGGGCTGAACCATGGGAATGTGGGCGGTGCCCGGCCAGTCGCCGCGGCGGTTCATCCAAGTGTCCACGCGGCCGGGTTCGAAGACGTTGACCGCGATGTTGTGGGGGCGGACCTCCTCGGCCAGGCTGAAGAACATCCGCTCCAGGGCGGCTTTGCTCATGGAATAGCCGACGCGTCCCTCGCGGTAGGCCCGGGCGGAGCCGGAGGTAACGCAGTAAATGGAGCCGCCCTCGCCTCGGGATATCATCGACGGCAGGGCGTACTTGCAGAGGAGCAGGGGGCCGCGCACGTTGACCGCCAGGCACTGGTCCAGCAGATCGACGTCCAGGTCCACCACCGGCGACTCACAGTCCATGCCGGCGTTGCAAACGAGAACGTCGATCCGGCCGAAACGGTCCAGCGCGGCGGTGACCAGGTCCCGAATGTCCTGGACCTGGGCCATGTCGCAGCGGACCGGTATCGCCGCGCCTCCGCCGGCATTGATCTGATCCGCCGTGTCGCGGATGTCGCCCGAGCCGTACTTCTCGTACTGGGTGCCGGCCGACCGGTCCACTTCAGTGCGGGACGTTACCACCACGCTGGCCCCGGCCTCGCCCAGCCCCAGGGAGATGGCGCGCCCGATGCCGCGGCTGCCGCCGGTTACAATCGCTACCTTTCCGTCAAGTCTCATGCCTACCGTCCAAGGTTCGAAATCAGGAGAACCCGAGTTTCGGCAAGCGTATATCGTCGTTGGGGTTGCCGCAAGTCGGCCGGGCGGCCAGGCGCACCCAGTTTGGTGGCGGGTAAACGTCAGAATCAGGATTTGCCGGATTTATGGATTGTCAGGATTGGGAGCGCTCTGCCCCAAATGGTCTTAATCCGGCCAATCCGTGAATCTTGATTCTGACAAACTACCCAAACTGGGTACGCATGATGGCCGGGCGGCCAGGCGTACCCTGGCGTTATCGCGGCGTTATGCGGTGTCGGCGGGGCGCACCACGATCTGCCGCGCCACGTCGTAGCCGATGGAGAACGTATCGACCTCAGTCTCCACCTGCATGACGCCGAGGTAGGGCATCGCCTCCAGAAGGGTCATGCGTTGTCCGGGCACCAGCCGGGATGCGTCCAGAAACCGGAGCAATTCGGTGTTCTCCTCGGGTACGCGGTCGACGACATAACGCGCCCCGGCGACCGCGCTGTCCAGGGTAACCGCGCCCGGCGTTGACCCGGCGGCGCCGCTGCCCGGTATGGGCCATCCGAAAGGCGAATGGGAGGGATTGCCCAGCCGCTCCCTGAGCTTGGCGACCATGGCTTCCGACATGCCATGCTCAAGCTGGTGCGCTTCGATGTGGGCTTCGTGCAGATCCATGCCCAGCAGGCGCACGACCATCCATTCCGCGAGGCGATGCCGCTGGGCGATGCTCTCGCCTTCGCGCTGCCCGTGATCGGTGAGGCGGATGCGCTTATCGCCGCCGACGTCGACCAGTCCCTGGTCCTGCATCCGCCGCAGCATACCGGCAACGGACGGCACCGACGTCCCCAGTTCCTCGGTCGGGGGCAGTTGCCGCAGCGCTTCTGTCAGTTGGGTCAGCGTCGGCGATTCCGAGCTTTCCCACATCTTGTACAGGGATAAAAGGTAGTTTTCGGTTACCGGCGATGGCCGGTCGGGCCCATTGGGCCGGCGATCTCGAGGGTTGGAGCTGGTGGTCGGTTTGCGTGGTCGGGGCACAGCCAATCCTGACGGCGATGAAAGAATATCGATTGAGTATACCGCAACTCCGTTGCCGCCATATCACCAGCCGCGCCGTTACGCGTCGTTTACACCGACGCAACTTCACGGTCATAGAGTTGCAATTTGCCGGTAACACCGTGGGGCTAGCGTATTTGGCATCGACACCGGCGCGCCGCGTCCGGCGCAGTCGTTTTACCACCGTTGGCGGCGACCTGCCGTTGATGAAACACCCCAGAGGAGGAAACACCCACGATGTCTGTAACCGGTTTAACCAAACTGCCTGTACTGATGCGGTTCGCGCTCATTGGCGTGGCCGCCGTTCTCATGCCCCTGATGCTGGCCGCGTGCGGCTCCGAGCCGCCACCGGCGCCGGCCGCGACTGCGGCTCCCGCCGCCGCCTCCGAGCCGGCCAGCGCGCCCGCCGCCCCCGAGTCCGACACGATCAAGGTGGGCATCCTGCACTCCCTGTCCGGCACGATGTCGATCAGCGAGACCGCGGTGCACGACGCCGAACTGCTGGCGATTGAAGAGATCAACGCCTCGGGCGGCGTGATGGGCAAGCAGTTGGAGGTCGTCATCGAGGACGGCGCGTCCGACTGGCCGACCTTCGCCGAGAAGGCGCGCAAGCTGCTCCAGGAGGACGAGGTGTCCGTGGTGTTCGGCGGATGGACCAGCGCCAGCCGAAAGGCGATGCTGCCGGTGTTCGAGGCCAACAACGGGCTGCTGTTCTACCCGGTGCAGTACGAGGGCCTGGAGACGTCGCCCAACATCTTCTACACGGGCGCGACGACCAACCAGCAGATTGTGCCGGCCATCGAGTACCTGTTGGAAGAGGGCAAGACCAAGTTCTACCTGCTGGGTTCGGACTACGTGTTCCCGCGCACATCGAACCTGATCATCAACAAGCAACTTACCGCCGCCGGCCTTGAGGCCGTGGGCGAGGAATACACCCCGCTGGGCCACACCGAGTACAGCACCGTGATCACCAAGATCAAGGCCGCCGACCCGGACGTGGTGTTCAACACGCTGAACGGCGACTCCAACGTGGCCTTCTTCAAGCAGCTCAAGGACGCCGGCATCACGGCCGAGGACCTGCCCACGATTTCGGTGAGCGTGGCCGAGGAAGAGATCACCGGCATCGGCGCCGAGAACATCGCCGGACACCTGGTGGCGTGGAACTACTTCCAGACCACCGATACGCCGGAAAACGTGAAGTTCGTCAGCGCGTTCAAGTCCAAGTACGGCGAGGACCGCGTCACCGACGACCCCATCGAGGCGGGCTACTTCGGCGTGTACCTGTGGAAGGCCGCCGTTGAGAAGGCCGGGTCCACCGAGGTGGCCGCGGTCAAGGAAGCCGCCAAGGGCATCCAGTTCGCCGCTCCGGGCGGGATGGTGACCATCCACAACGAGAACCAGCACGTGTCCAAGACCGTCCGCATCGGCACGGTGCGCGACGACGGGCAGATCGACGAGATCTGGAACTCCGGCTCGCCGGTGGTTCCGGACCCCTACCTGGACAGCTACGAGTGGGCCGCCGGCCTGCGGGAGTTGGCCCAGTAGTCTCAACCGTCTGAAGCAGGATTTGCCGGATTGAAGGATTGACAGGATTGGGTGTTCTCCGCCACCGGATGGCTCCAATCCTGTAAATCCCGAAGTCCGGAGAAGCCTGACACTGACAACAAACATCGGCGCGGATGACATCCGCGCCTCCGCCTCCTCAAACTCCTTTATGGCCACAATATGGAAGTTTGGGCTCTACAACTGTTCAACGGGCTCAGCCTGAGCTCAATCCTGCTGCTGATCGCGCTGGGACTGGCGCTGTCGTTCGGGTTGATGAACGTCATCAACCTGGCGCACGGCGAGTTCATCATGATCGGGGCGTACACGACGTACGCGTTGCAGCAGGCCGCGCTCAACTTCACCGGTGACGCCCAATCGGGTATCACGTTCCTGATCGCCATTCCCGTTTCCTTCGTGGTTGCCGGAGCGGCGGGGTACGTGGTGGAGAACGCGCTGATCCGGTTCCTCTATCGTCGCCCCCTGGACACGCTGCTGGCGACGTGGGGCGTCGGCCTGTTCCTGCAACAGCTGGCGCGGACGATTTTCGGCGCGCCCAACGTGCAGGTGGTTGCGCCGCCGTGGCTGGGCACCGCGCTCACGGTCACGGCTGACCTGGTGCTGCCCGTGAAGCGCGTATTCATCCTAGGGCTGGTCACCGCGTGCATCGGCGGGCTTTACTTTTACATGTACCGTTCCAGCGAAGGACGCCGGATGCGAGGCGTGATGCAGAACCGGGAAATGGCCTCCAGCCTGGGGGTCTCGACCCGGCGGGTGGACAGCTTCACCTTCGCGCTGGGCTCCGGCCTGGCCGGCGTGGCCGGGTGCGCGCTGACGCTGATCGGCCCCATCGGGCCGTCGCTGGGCACCTTCTACGTGGTGGACGCTTTCATCGTGGTGATCCTGGGCGGGCTGGGGCAGGTGCCGGGCACCATCCTGGCGGCGCTGATCATCGGGATGCTGAACACGATGCTGGAGTTTGGCACGACGGCAGTGGTGGGCAAGGTGCTGGTGTTCGCCATGGTGATCCTGTTCCTGCAGTGGCGGCCGGCCGGCCTGATGCGGGCCAAGGGACGGTAGGGCGTCATGACGACCATGTCATCGATCATGACCGTGGTGCGCAACGCGTCGGCGCCGGTCCGGATGCACGACCGCATCGGCTCGTGGATCGCGCCGGCGATCATGCTGGCGGTGCTGCTGGCGGCGCCGGCGGTGCTGTCCGACTTCCGGATCGCGCTGCTGGGCAAGTTCCTGACCTTTGCCATGCTGGCGGTGTCGCTAAACCTGATCTGGGGATACGCCGGGATGCTGAGCCTGGGGCACGGCGTGTTTTTCGGGCTGGGCGGGTATGCCATGGCGATGTTCCTGAAGCTGGAATCGGCCGGCGGCAAGCTGCCCGACTTCATGTTCTGGAGCGGCCTGACGGAGTTGCCCTTCTTCTGGGCGCCGTTCAAGTACGCGTGGTTCGCCATACCGATGACGTTCGTCGTGCCGGCGGTCCTGGCCGGGGCGCTGGGATACCTGGTGTTCCGCAGCCGCATCACGGGCGTCTACTTCGCGCTGATCACCCAGGCGCTGGCGCTGATCGTCAGCATCCTGTTCATCGGGCAGCAGGCGTACACCGGCGGAACCAACGGCATCACCAACTACACGACGATTTTCGGCTATCCGCTGAACGCGCCGTCGATGCAGTTGATCCTGTACTACGCCAGCGTGGCCGCGCTGGTCGCGGCCTACCTGCTGTGCTGGTGGCTGATCTCGTCGCGGCTGGGCCGGCTGCTTGTGGCGATGCGCGACGACGAGAACCGGGTGCGGTTCTCCGGCTATGACCCGGCGGTGCTGAAGACGCTGGTGTTCTCGCTGTCGGCTGGCATCGCCGGCGTGGCCGGGGCGCTGTTCACGCCACAGGTGGGGATCATCTCGCCGACGATGATGGGCATCGTGCCGTCCATTGAGATCGCCATCTGGGTGGCCGTGGGCGGACGAGGGGTACTGCTGGGGGCGGTAATCGGCGCGGTGGTGGTCAACGGGGCCAAGAGCGGCCTGAGCGAATCGTTCCCGGCGGTGTGGCAATACTTCCTGGGCCTGCTGTTCATCGGCGCGGTGCTGCTGTTCCCGTCGGGCATCATGGGGCTGCTGCGCGGCGAGGGCTGGCAGAGGCCGTGGTGGCTGTCACGCGAGCAGGTTCGCGGGGCGATCAGCCGCCTAATTCCGGGAGCGACACGATGATTGGAAGAACCAACAACTCAGCCTCGCACAACGGCTCCCGGCCGACGCCAGACCTGAGCAAGCCCATCCTGTCGGTGGAGAGCCTGACGGTGAGCTTCGACGGCTTCACGGTGCTGGACGAGCTGGACCTGGCGATTGGGTACGGGGAGATGCGGTTCCTGATCGGGCCCAACGGGGCGGGCAAGACGACGCTGATCGACGTGATCACGGGCAAGTCGAAGCCCACCAAGGGGCGCATCATCTTCGACGGCACGACGGATCTGAGCCGGCGGCAGGAGTACCAACTGGTGCGGCTGGGGGTGGGGCGCAAGTTCCAGACGCCGGCCATTTTCTCCAGCCTGACCGTGTACCAGAACCTCGAGGTCACGCTGGGGTTCCGCAGCCGGATCACCGGGCTTTTGCGCAAGCTGCGACAGGGCGACGGGGACCGGATCATGAGCACGCTGGAGGAAGTGGGCCTGCAACACCGGGCGCAGGACATCGCCGGTGGGCTGTCCCACGGCGAGAAACAGTGGCTGGAGATCGGGATGCTGCTGGTGCAGGAGCCGAAGCTGCTGCTGCTGGACGAGCCGGTGGCCGGCATGACCCGCCGGGAGCGCGACCGGACCGGCGAACTGCTCCAGTCCATCGGCGGCGCGCGGTCGGTGCTGGTGGTGGAGCACGACATGGACTTCGTGCGGCAGTTCGCGCAGACGGTCACCGTGCTGCACCTGGGCAAGGTACTGAGCGAGGGCACGATGGAAGAGGTGCAGCAGGACCCGGAAGTGGTCCGCGCGTACCTGGGCAACAGCCGGTCGCAGCGGCCACAGGCCGGCCGGCTCAACGGGCGACGCGAGGCGGAACACGCCGCGCCGGTGGCCGCGGACTGATCATCGCTGAGAGATCATCATGACCATGTTTCGCCAACCCGAGCCGTTCCTGGCCATCAAGGGGCTGTCCGTGGGCTACGGGCAGAGCCTGGTGCTGACTGATGTGGCCCTGGACGTGCCGCAAGGGCAGGTGGTGTGCCTCATGGGGCGCAACGGTGTGGGCAAGACCACGATGCTCAAGGCCATCATGGGGTTGCTGAACCCCCGGGCCGGCGAGATCCGGTTCGGGCCGTCGGATATGACGCGATGGGCGCCGCACAAGCGGGCCAAGGCGGGGTTTGGCTACGTGCCGCAGGGTCGGCACATCTTCCCGTACCTGACGGTGCACGAGAACCTGCTGATGGGTCTGGAGGCCTTCGCCGGCAAGCAGGGGCGCGCCGAATCCGTGGAAAGGATGTATGCCCTGTTCCCGGCCCTGAAGACCTACACGAAGAAGGTCGCCGGCACGCTGAGCGGCGGGCAGCAGCAGCAGCTTGCGCTGGCCCGGGCGCTGGTGCGTCAGCCGTCGCTGCTGCTGCTGGACGAGCCCACCGAGGGGATCCAGCCGTCGATCGTCCAGGAGATCGAGGAGTTGCTGCACCGGCTGCGGGAGCAGAACGAGACGACGATATTGCTGGTCGAGCAGTTCCTGGACTTTGCCCTGGGCATCGCCGACTACTGCTACGTGATGGAAAAGGGAGCCATAGTGCTGGAAGGCGCCGCACGGGACCTGGACCACAACCTGGTCCGGGAGTACGTGGCGGTGTAGGTCCCGGCTCATAAAACGCGAACGTGAGGAATAGCCATGACAACTGAGACATCCGCCGCCCGGGACTTCGTACTGCGGACCGCGCGGGAAAACGACGTCAAGTTCATCCGCCTGTGGTTCACCGACATCCTGGGCAAGCTGAAGGGATTCGCGGTGACCGCCGACGACCTGGAGGACGCGCTGGAGCGGGGCGTGGGCTTCGACGGGTCGGCCATCGACGGGTTCGCCCGCCACCACGAGAGCGATATGCGGGCGCATCCGGACCCGTCCACCTTCAACCTGCTGCCGTGGCGTCCGCGCCAGAACGCGGTGGCCCGGATGTTCTGCGACATCCGCCAACCCCGGGGCCAGACGTTTGCCGGCGACCCGCGGCAGGTCCTGAGGCGCAACCTGGACAAGGCGGCGGAGATGGGGTTCACGTACAACGTGGGCGCGGAGCTGGAATTCTTCTACCTGAAGAGCGCCGGCGCGCCGGAACTGCTGGACCACGACGGCTACTTCGACCAGCTTTCCAGCTACCCGGCGTCCGACCTGCGGCGGGACACGGTGCTCAACCTGGCGGAGATGGGCATACCGGTGAAGTACTCGCACCACGAGGGCGCGCCCAGCCAGCACGAGATCGACCTGGAGTACACCGACGCGCTGACCATGGCCGACAACCTGATGACGGCCAAGCTGGTGATCAAGGAGCTGGCGCAGCTGCAGAACGTGTACGCCACGTTCATGCCGAAGCCGGTTTCGCGCATCAACGGGTCGGGACTGCACCTGCACCAGTCGCTGTTCTCCGGCGAGGACAACCGGTTCTACAGCGCGGACGACGAGCAGTACCTGTCGGTATTGGGCAAGCAGTTCATCGCGGGGCTGATTGCCCACGCGCCGGAGATAACGCTGGTGACCAACCAGTGGGTCAACTCCTACAAGCGGCTCATACCGGGCTACGAGGCGCCGGTGTACGTTTCGTGGACCCATGTGAACCGCTCGGACCTGATCCGGGTGCCCAGCTACGAGCGGGGCGAGGAATCGTCCATCCGCATCGAGTACCGGTCTCCCGACCCCGCGTGCAACCCGTACCTGGCCTTCAGCGCGATGCTGGCCGCGGGGCTCAAGGGCATTGAGGAGCAGTACCAGGTGCCGGCTCCGGTGGTGGGCAACGTGCAGGAGATGTCGCCGCAGCGTCGCCAGTCGCTGGGCATCCGGACGCTGCCGTCCAGCCTGGGCGAGGCGATCAACCTGGCCGAGACCAGCGAACTGCTGTACGAAGCGCTGGGCGACCACGTGTTCAACAGCCTGATCGAGAACAAGAAGCTGGAGTGGGACGAGTACCGGTCGGAGGTCACCGACTACGAGGTGTCCCGCTACCTCTCCACGCTGTAAGGCACGAGGCAAACCATCATGATGCTGACCCCACGGGAATCGGAGAAGCTGCTGATCTACGTCGCCGCCGACCTGGCGCGCAAACGGCAGGGTCGCGGGCTGAAGCTCAACGTGCCCGAGTCGATTGCGCTGATCACGGAGGCGATCCTGGAGGGCGCGCGGGACGGTCGGACCGTCGCCGAGGTGATGGAGCAGGGTCGCCAAGTGCTGCGGCGGGAGGACGTGATGGAGGGCGTGCCGGAGCTGGTGGACATGGTGCAGGTGGAGGCGACGTTCCCCGACGGCACCAAGCTGGTGTCGGTGCATGACCCCATTGTGTAGAACATCGCGCGTACGCGGCGGCGGGATATAGTCAGAAGCAGTATTTACAAGATTAGCGGATTATCGGGATTTTCATATCCCTGAGGCTGCCAATGCTGATGCTGACGTGTCCCAGGATAAACAAGGCAAAACAGTTATGAGCAACCCCAGCGAACACTACATCATCGCCGACGAGCCGGTTGAGATAAACGCGGGCCGGCCCACGCGCACGCTGTCGGTGTGGAACACGGGCGACCGGGCGATACAGGTCGGTTCGCACTTCCACTTTTTCGAGGTGAACCGGGCGCTGCGGTTCGACCGGGAGGTCGCCTTCGGGATGCGGCTGGACGTGCCAGCGGGAACTGCCGTGCGCTTCGAGCCGGGGGACCGCAAGGACGTGACGCTGGTGGACATCGGCGGGACGCGGCGGGTGCGCGGGCTCAACGGACTGACCGACGGCAGCCTGGACTCGCCGGCCGTGCGGGCACGGGCGGTGGAGGCCGTCGCCAAACGGGATTTTCTCAACCAGCCGTCGAATCCGACGGACACCAGCGAGGCATAGCGACATGGCCCGAATCAGCCGCCGGCAGTACGTTGACCTCTACGGGCCGACCGTGGGGGACCGGTTCCGCCTGGCCGACACCGCCCTGGTCTGCCAGATCGAGCGGGACCTGCTCACCCACGGCGACGAGCTGGTGTTCGGCGGGGGCAAGTCGGCGCGGGACGGCATGGGGCAGGCCTCGGAGGCGACCAACCGCAACGGCGCGCTGGACCTGGTCATCACCAACGCGATCATCATGGACCCGATGCTGGGCATCATCAAGGCGGACATCGGGGTGCGCCACGGGCACATCGTCGCGGTGGGCAAGTCCGGCAACCCGGGCGTGATGGACGGCGTGCATCCCGACATGGTGGTGGGCCCGGGCACCGAGGTCATCGCCGGCGAGCACCTGATCGCCACGCCGGGCGGAGTCGACTCGCACATCCACATGATCGCGCCGCAGCAGGTGCATCACGCGCTGTCCAACGGGATCACGACGATGATCGGCGGGGGCACCGGGCCGGCCGACGGCACCAACGCCACCACCTGCACGCCGGGCCCGTGGAACATCGCGCGGATGCTGGAGGCCGCCGAGCCGCTGCCCATGAACTGGGGGCTGCTGGGCAAGGGCAACGCCAGCGATCCCGCGCCGCTGGAGGAGCAGATCGCGGCGGGGGCCAGCGGCCTGAAGCTCCACGAGGACTGGGGCACGACGCCGGCGGCCATCGACTGCTGCCTGGCCGTGGCGGACCGGTTCGACGTGCCGGTGGCGATCCACACCGACACGCTGAACGAGGCCGGGTTCGTGGAGGACACCATCGCGGCCATCGGCGGGCGGGCGATCCACACCTACCATACCGAGGGGGCCGGCGGCGGGCACGCGCCGGACATCATCCGCATCGCGTCGGAGCCGAACGTGCTGCCGTCGTCCACCAACCCGACGCGTCCGTACACCGTCAACACGCTCACCGAGCACATGGACATGCTGATGGTGTGCCACCACCTGAGCCCGCGGGTGCCGGAGGACGTGGCCTTCGCCGAGAGCCGCATCCGGCCGGAGACCATGGCGGCGGAGGACGTGCTGCACGACCTGGGCGTGATCAGCATGTACGCGTCGGACTCGCAGGCCATGGGGCGGGTGGGCGAGAACTTCACGCGGCTGTTCCAGACCGCCGACAAGATGCGGCAGTTCAAGGGGAAGCTGGCCGAGGACTCGCCCGACCACGACAACTTCCGCGTCCTGCGCTTCCTGGCCAAGCTGACCATCAACCCGGCCATCACCCACGGCATATCGCACCTGGTGGGCTCGCTGGAGCCGGGCAAGCTGGCGGACATCGTGCTGTGGCCGCTGGGCAGCTTCGGGGCGAAGCCGAAGATGATAATCAAGGGCGGGATGATCTGCTGGGCGGTGATGGGCGACCCCAACGGGTCGATACCCACCGCCGAGCCGTCCTTCTACCGCCCCATGTTCGGCGCGATGGGCAAGGCGGTGGTCAGCACCTCGCTCACCTTCGTGTCCCAGGCGGCGTACGAGGCGGGCGTCCACCGCGACCTGGGGCTGACCCGGCGGGTGGAGCCGGTGCGCGATTGCCGCACCATCACCAAGCGGCAGATGGTCCGCAACGACGGGATGCCGGTGATCGAGGTGGACCCCGATACCTACACGGTGCGCGTCGACGGCGAGATTGCCACGGTGCCGCCGGCGGAGCGGCTCAGCCTGGCGCAACTGCACTTCCTGGTATAGCGGACACGGAATGATAGGCACCGACAGCAGCGCGAGCTTTCTGGCCGCCCTGCAGCTGGCGGACTCGTTCTTCCCTTCCGGCACCTATGCCCACTCCCAGGGGCTGGAGGGGATGGTGACGCGGGGCTGGGTCCGGAACGCCGACGACTTGGGGGAGTACCTGCGCAACCTGCTGGCCTGGTCGATCCTGCCGTGCGATGGGGTCGCGTTGCTGAATGCCCACGGCGCGGCGGGGGACGGCGACCTGGCGACGCTGGTGGACATCGACTGGCATTTGCACGCGATGAAACTGCCTGATGAGTTGCGGGTGGCGTCCGGCCACGCCGGGCGGCGCATCCTGGACGAAACGGCGCCGTTGCTATCGGGAGCGCCCGGATGCGCGGTTCACGGCGAGTTTCGGCGGCTGGTGACGGAACGGGAGACGCCGGGCACGGGGGCGGTCGCGCTGGGCGTGATGGCGTGCGCCTTTGGGATCGCGGGGCGGGAGGCGTTGCTGATGCTCTGCCACAGCTTCGCCGTGGGTGTGCTGGGGGCGGCGCAACGGCTGCTGCCCATCACGCACTCGGAGGCGCAGCGCATCCTGCGGTCACTGCACGAACCGGTGACCCGTGCGACGACGGCGTTGCAGCATCGCGACTGGCGGGAGATGACGTCCTTCGCGCCGCAGACCGACATTGCATCCATGCTGCACGAACACGACGACGTGCGGATGTTCGCCAGCTGACGGACGGACGCTCAACGGTCAAACCCGGCACGGGTATAATCCACTTCATATCCCGCCGCTTTGGCCGACCCACCACGGAGAGTTTCAGCATGACCAGCGCTAAAACGCCGAAATCTCCACCCGTCTTCCGGCTCCCGGATCCTCCCAAATCTCCGGACGAGAAGATGACCGCCGCCAAACAGTTGACCGACACCGGGCACGCCCACCACCTGGCCCTCCACCTCGGCGAGCCCCAGACCACTATCGTAACCACCGAACGATACATCACCCTCGTGCCCACGTCAGAAAGAGCTGACATGACCGGCGTCCTCTACCCCGACCTCCTGGTAGCCTTCAACGCCGACCCGGTCGCTTTTGAGGAACACAACGCGTACGTGATATCCGAACAGCGCAAGCCGCCCGACTTCGTGCTGGAAATCGCTTCCCGCTCCACCGGCCGCGCGGATACCGACGAAAAGCGCATCGCCTACGCGGAACTCGGCGTCGCCGAATATTGGCGCTTTGACGAAACCGGACAGTATCACGGCTCCCGCCTGGCCGGAGACCGGCTGGTGGACGGAAGATACGATCCCATCGAGATCACTGTGCTGCCGGACGGCAACCTCAGCGGATACAGCGCCGTCCTCGGTCTGGAACTCCACTGGACCAACGGTTCCCTGGGCTGGCACGACCCCGACACCGGCGAACACATCGCCACCTTTGACAGCGAGCGCGAGGGCCGCCTTCAAGCCGAAGCCAGGGTGCGAGAGCTCGAGGAGGAACTGCAACGATTGAGGGGCAACTGATACCCGAGCAAACGCCCGCGACCCGGAGAACGCCGCGGCATATGGTGGCAAGCAAACGGGCAGGGACGTGCCGGTTACCCCGCACAAATGGAGAATAGCAATGAGAAGAGTTCCCCGAATTGGCGTTGGCGGGCCGGTGGGGTCCGGGAAGACCACGCTGGTGGAGCGGCTGGTGCCCATGCTGTTGGAGCGAGGCCGGCATCCAGTGGTCATCACCAACGACATCTTCACGCGGGAGGATGCGGAGCACGTCACGCGGACGCTGGAGGGAGTGTTCGACACCGGCCGGATCCGCGGGGTCGCCACGGGCGCGTGTCCGCACACGGCGGTGCGGGAGGATCCCAGCCTGAACCTGCTGGCGGCTGAGGAGTTGACCGAGGAATATCCGGATTCGGATATCGTCCTGATCGAGAGCGGCGGCGACAACCTGACGCTGACCTTCAGCCCGGCGCTGGCGGACTACCAGATTTACGTGATCGACGTGGCGGCGGGCGACAAGATTCCGCGCAAGCGCGGGCAGGGCATAACCCAGACCGACCTGCTGGTGGTGAACAAGACCGACCTGGCTCCCCACGTGGGCGCGGACCTGGACGTAATGCGGCGCGACCTCAACATCGTCCGGGGCGAGCGACCCTACGCGTTCACCAACTGCCGCACCGGCGAGGGGTTGGACGCCGTTCTGGACCGGATTATCGATGCTGTTGGCCCCGGCCCCGTCTGCTGACGCCGGCCTGGCCGGCCAAAACGGGTTGGTCGAGCTGGGGCTGGAGCGGAGGGCGGGACGGACTCGGCTGACGCACTGCCGCACCAGGCCGCCCCTGCTGGTCCAGCAGGCGCTGTATCCGGACGAGGCCGCGCCCGACATGGCCCACGTGTTCCTGGCCAACCCCACCGGGGGGCTGCTGCAAAACGACCGCCACTGCATCGCGGTGAGCGTCGGGGCCGGCGCCAGGGCCCACGTGACCACCCAGAGCGCGACGAAGGTGTACACGATGCCGGAGGGCGTCGCCGAGCAGCGGGTTCGCCTCGACGTCGCGGCGGGCGGATACCTGGAGTATCTTCCGGACCCGTTGATACCCTACCGGGACGCCAGCCTGGAGCAGGAGGTTGAGATCGCCTGCGAGCCGGGCGGCGCGCTGCTGTTCAGCGACGTGATAACGCCCGGAAGGGTGGCCATGGGGGAGTCCTTCCGGTTCCGGAGGATATCCAACCGGCTCACGGTGCGGGGCCAAAGCGGGCGGCCGGTCTATCTTGAGGCCTTCAACCTGGAGCCGCGTGCTGGAGACATGACCGGGATCGGCGTATTGGGCTTCGGGGGTCAGCAGGATGCAGATGAGGTGTCCGCGCGCACGCTGGGCTCGATGCTGATTGTGTGCGACGGCGGGCGCGCGAGTTCGATTCTGGACCGGGTCAGGCGCAGCCTGGAACCGTGCGCGGAAGTTCGGGTTGGCGCATCGATGCTGCCCGACGGCAGCGGGGTGGGAGTGAAGATGATCGGCTTGGATTGCGCAGCGGTTCAGCAGGCTTTGACCCGAGTCTGGTCGATTGCGCGGCGGGAGTTGCTGGGCGTGGACGTGCCGGCTCTGCGGAAGTATTGAGGCGTGCTGCCCGTTGCCCAGCGTCATGGCGCCGAACCTCATGCG
This sequence comes from uncultured Dehalococcoidia bacterium, assembly GCA_951813535.1. GTDB lineage: Bacteria > Chloroflexota > Dehalococcoidia > Lucifugimonadales > UBA3495 > Bin87. The sequence goes on from OX638345.1 coordinate 260,465, forward strand.
TGCCCAGTTTGGGTGGTTTGTCAGAATCAGGATTATCAGGATTCACGGATTGGCCGGATTGAGACCATTTGGGGCAGAGCGCTCCTAATCCTGATAATCCATAAATCCGGCAAATCCTGATTCTGACGTTTCCCCCGCCACCAAACCGGGTACACATGATGGCGCCGGGCACGTTGGGGGGCGTCAGCGACGTTCATTGACGGCCCTGGGTTGCGGGCAGGGGCGTCGTGGCGGGAGCCGAATCCGGTGTCGTTCGGTGGTAACATCAGGCCAAGTTCTTGAAGGGAGGTCTCGATATGGATATTGGAGTGAGCGCCAGGGCTTCGAGCGATTCGGTTGACCCGGCAGAATTGGCGAAGCGCGCGGAGGAACTGGGGTTTGAGTCGTTCTGGCTTCCGGAGCACCCCATCCTGCCCGTGCATACCACCTCCCGGTACGGTGGCACGCCGGACGGGTCGATCCCGGCTTCCATGGCGGACATCGGCGATCCGCTGATCGCCCTGGCCATGGCGGCGGCGGCCACCAGCACCATAAAACTCGGCACCAGCATCAGCCTGGTTCCGGAACACAACCCGCTGATGCAGGCCAAGCAAATCGCCACCCTGGACAAGTTCTCCGGGGGACGGTTCCTGTTCGGGATTGGCGCGGGCTGGTTGCGGGAGGAAACCGAGATAATGGGCGGTGATTTTGAACACCGCTGGGGCCAGACGCGGGAAGCGATCCTGGCGATGAAAGAGCTTTGGACCAAAGACGAAGCGGAGTTCCACGGGCGCTTCTTCGATTTCCCGCTGGTCAAATGCTCCCCGAAGCCGGTTCAGGATCCGCATCCGCCGGTGCTGCTGGGAGGTTATGCCGCCAACGTGTTCAAGCGCGTGGTGGCGTGGGGCGACGGCTGGATGCCGGTGCGGGTGACCGAAGAGCAGGTTCGGGCGGGCCGCGCCGCCATGGACGAACTGGCGGAGGCCGCCGGCAGGGATCCCAGCACGATACAGCTCATCGTATCCAACGTACAACCGGACCGGGATGTCATCGCGGGATACGGCGAGGCCGGCGCCACCCGGGTTACGGTGGCCCTGCCGCCGGACACCGGCGCTGAGGGTCTGAATGCGCTGGAGCGCCTGGCGGAACAGGTCCTGTAAGGATGTCGTCGGGCGGAGACCTGAAGCCGCCGGAGAACCCGCCCGCCTGGTCGCTGATGCGTGGCAAAAACGACGGCGACCAATGGGCGAGGAACGACGCGGAGATGGCCGACCTGATTGCCTGGGCCGATATTTCCGACTTCGAGCACTACATGGGGCCCATGCCCTTCCCGTACGACAACGGGGCGGCGGTGCAGTTGTACGAAGCGGCGAAATCGGACGCCTCGGCCCACGGCATCACCTTCAGCCATCAGCACTACGCCGGCGGTTTCCTGGAGGCGGTGTACGAACAGTGCCGGATCCGGATGGGGCTGGGACCGCTGCCGTGAACCTGCCGGCGGGTCAGTCGTGCCCGGCATGGGCGGCGTCCTAGCCCGTGGCCTCATGCGTGCCCAGTTTGGAGCAGGGAAACGTCAGAATCAGGATTTTCAAGATTTGGGGATTGTCAGGATTGGAACCGTTCTGTGATGGAGATCTCCCAATCCTGCCCAATCATAAAATCCCGCAAATCCTGGTCCTGACGATTTACGAAAGTAGGTGCGCATGAGGCTTCGGGTAAACACCCCAAACGACAGGGACATGGCCAAGGCGTTTCAGGTCATGCTGCCCTGGAGAGGATAAGTGACGATGGCATGTCATTACATGTACCGGGTCACATGGTCCGCCGAGGATGGCGAATTCGTCGGACTGTGCACCGAGTTTCCTTCACTGAGCTGGCTTGCGCCGACGCACGAAGAGGCGTCCGTGGGCATCCGCAAGTTGGCGGCGGATTGCGTAGCGGATATGGCGGCCGACGGTGAAAAGCCGCCGGAACCCACGGCAGGTCGCGCCTGACGATAGCGCGCCGGCGGGTTGGTCAGTTGTCCGAGGCGACGGCGGCGATGGCGTCCGCCCGGGAGGGATGGATTTCGATGAGCTGGTCGAAGCCGCTGGTCTCGAACACGGCGCGCACACCGTCGGACAGGGAGCACAGGGCCAGGATTCCGCCCTGCTGTTGCATCTTCCGCACGGCCTGCATGATCGCCCGGAGCCCGGCGCTGCTGATGTAGTCGAGGCTCTGCATATCGATCACCACGGCCCGGCTGGCGGCTTCGGTGACCGACTCCAACTCTTCGCTGAAGGTACCGGCATTGGAGCTGTCCAGGCGCTGGTCGCCCAGCACGAACACGGTGGCGCCGTTGGAGAGGGCGTCGATCGCCATGAGTCGAACCTCAGCAGGTGGCAAATGTACGGATTGGGAAACGTCAACAGGCAGCCGGATGGGTGAACCGGCGCAGGATGCTGCCGACGTTGAGCGATTCTGGCGACCGGGTGCAGCGATCCGCAAGGTAATGGCGAGGGAGTTTCCGGCGATTCGCAGGATCTGGCGGCAACGCTGTCGTCTCGGTTGGATCGAACAGCGCGGGAATCTGGCGCCCGGCTCGGCGAATCGCCAGGAGAATGACGCCCCGGGAGTGGCTCACGTCTACGATGCTACTCCGGAGGCTGAGCCGAAGGATCAACCGGTGAAGCCGGCCCACACCTCAGGCAGGCGGGCCATGGCGTCCGCGGGCAGCGGGCCCCGGGCGGCGAATTCAACGGACTGCTCCAGGTGCTCCAGGCTGGAGTACCCCACCAGCACGCTGCTGACGCCGGGGTTGGTCAGGGCGAAACGCAGCGACGCCTCGACGAGGCTGCCGGCGTGGCCCTCCTGCTGCAGGAACCGGAAGCCCTCGGCTCGCGATTGGTCCTGGTCATAGTCGCGACCCGAACCGATGGGCGCGACGGTCGGCACGGCGACGGGATGCCGCGTCGGCTCTCCGCTCAGCGCTCCGGCGGCCAGGACGCGGATTACCAGCACGCCCATGCCGTTGGCGGAGGCGCGCTCAATCTGGTTGCCATAGTCGGGCATGTCGAACGTGGCCGGCACGGACGCGCCGGCGCTGGGGTTGACCAGGTTGTACACCGACTGGATGGTGTTCAGGGTCCCGGAGTCGATGACCCGGTGCAGGGCGGCGGTCTCGCCCACGGCGGTCATACCCCAGAACCTGACCTTGCCCTGGTCGCGCAGGTCCCGCAGCGCGTCCACCACCTCGCCCAGCGTTTCCTCGGGAGAGACCGAGCCGCCGTCGGCCACGGACGCGACGTGGTTGTGCATCTGGATCAGATCGACCTGCTCCCGCTGCATCCGGGTCAGGCTCTCCTCCACCGCGGCGATGACGTTGCCCCGGATGCGGCCCGGCTCGTGGGTGGTGACGCGGAACTTGGTGCCGACGTAGACGTCGGCGGACAACTCGTTCAGCACCCGTCCCAGGTTGGTTTCCGACTGGCCGTCGCCGTAGGAGGAGGCGGTGTCAAAGTAGTTGATGCCCAGCTCCATGGCCCGGGCGACGGCGTTGACCTGGTCGCGGTGCTCGCCGCGGATCATCAGGCCGCCGACGTTGCCGCAGCCGAAGCCGATTTCGGACACGCTGATGCCGGCGCTCCCCAGTGGTCGATAGTCCATCACGTCTCCTCATCCATGCGGTGTGTGCCCTGATGATATGCGCGAGCGGGGTTGGGGGCAATTGGCGCGCTTGCGGGAACGGGCTTGAATGGAGGGAGCAGCCAGGGCAATGGCAGGGCTACGGCTGCGATGGAGTTGGGTAAAAGAGCATCGCAATGCAAACATAGCACCACTATAGCGCTTTCATGCAATTTCGTAGGGGTATAATGCTCTATCGAAGCGCGACACGCCCAATTGTAGTGGCATAAAAGCAACCGGGCTTACCTACAGAAGTAGACTGCCAAGGATCGAGAGATACACAGGAAATGCTGGCAAGGTTAGACGTGAAATTGAACGTAGCAGAGAGGCGCAACCTCGACGCAACGGCCAGGCAACGCCTGGTCGACGCCGAGGAATTTGTGCCGTTGACGATCGACGCCAGCACACAATTGTTTTCCCAGATGCCCTCCGGTTCCGATTTCCTTACCGCCAACGTTCAAGGCGCCGGGGTGTTAATCAACTACGATTGGGTAATGCAAATCCAGACGGATACGATGATCCGTTGTGTTCAAACTCTATGCATCATCGTCAACGCAGTGATTCGAGAATTCGAAACGCCCGTGGCCCTGGGCCTCGTGAAGCCGGTAGACAGCGCGGATCGTTCGCTGTATACGATACTGAAAGAAGAACAACAACGTTCCCAAAGGCAGGACCGGTCCAGGGACTGGAAAGTCGGCGTAACGTCTAGCGTCATCGGCGGAATAGTGGTTTTATTGGTTCAGTGGTTGATCTTTGGAGGTTTGTTCTCATGACGGCTATGTCACAAGCGGAGGTGGTCGAACGAGCAATCGAGGCCGCGGAACTACATGGCTTTCGCGCAGAAGCACCTCGCCCCAAGCGGACGCGACGGTTATTCTGGCAGCGAACACCGGAGCGCGAACCGACGCCCGACTTCTTGGTGAGCCACGGAGAAAAGTCCGCTGCTGTTGAGGTTAAGGCATACACCCCGTTGCTTGGAGCGGTATCGCAAACGCGGGAGTACGCCGATCATTTCTCATCACAAGCAGTCCTTTGCGTCCCTGATGACTCTTTCGAACAGATACCCGGCAGCGTCCGTGAGTATGCAGATCGCGTCAACGTGCGGTTGTGTTCGGTGTCCAAAATTGGCGAGACGCTGAAAGACCTGCTGGAATAACCGGTCCATCCCATTCGTGATTTCTACTAACGCCCCGGCCTTCGGGGCGTTTTCCTATGCGTCCGGGCTGCGCGGCAACGCAACAGCCTACTCAATCTCAGGCTCGTGCCGCCTGATCGCGAGCTCCCGCTCTGAACGACTCGCATACGCGACTGGACAAATTTAGTGTTTCGCATTTGTGTCTATGCTGTCGCGTCGTTCTGGATCGACGACGTGCAACAGGAAATAACGGGCACGATTACGACCAACAACACGACCGGTGAACGCAGGGAGGAATGGAAGCAGACCGAAATGCAGATCCCAAAGAAATACCGGGCAGCTACGGAGAAGTTCTGGTTGAAAAGCAAAAGCCGTCCCAGTCGATCACCATAGGTGCTCCGAACGCCGGCCCTACGTAGCCAGCCTCAACCGGGTAATACCCTCAACAACGTCGAAATGCCGGTCGGCTGAGACCAGTCCCGCGCCGGTCTCGATGGCGTGAGCGGCGATCCACACGTCGTTGGTGGGTATCGGAGTTCCGTTAGACCGCAATGCTGCCGCGATCACCGAATAGTGATCAGCGGTGGCCTGTCCTACTGGTACCAAAGACACGTATGCGCTTGCCAAGAACCCCTGAAGGTCCGTAGCGTTTCTTTGATAGCGTGACCCGTGTCGAAATCCAAAAAGCAACTCGCCGATCACCACCGCCGACATGAGGATCTCCGAGGCGTTGCGCACGATGGCGGCGGTTTGATCATCACCTCTCATCAGCGACGAGTAAGCGTTAGTGTCCAGCAAGATCCTCATTGCCAGGAGGTTTCGTCCACGGTCTCGAATTCCTGGACGGCAGCGTCGAACTCGTCGGCCTCATCGCTGGTCCAACTACCGATGTACTGATCCAACGACGGACCAACGGTGGGCTGCTGCGAAGCCGGTTTTACTAGCCCGGCACCGATACGAAGCAACTCGAATGCAGCATGGCTCAACGAAGTACCATCGCGCTCGGCCATACTGCGGATAACTTCTTCCAGTTCGCCGTCCAAACCGTGTATGGTGATCTGATCCACAATTGCGCTCCTCGGATAGCGGCCCGCAGGCGATGATGGTTCGCATCGTAGTGAACCGCTGCGACCTCGTCAACGACGGCGAATCTGCGGTTGGGTGTTGCGCCTGCCGGAACGAGATCCAGGCCATGGTATCATCGGGCCGCATTTTGTACTGCGAAACGATTTTCTGGAGGCGCACTGATGGCTACGAAACCGGCACTTACCACCGAGCAGGTCAAGGCGGCGATAGACGCGATGCTGGCCAAGGCCAACGAGACCCCCGACGCGCCGGTGGCGATGGCCATCGTGGACGCGGGCGGCGAGATGCTGGCCTACCTGACCATGGACAACCTGCGGGTCTTCAGCCGCCGCCACGCCCGGCGCAAGGCGTACACCTCAGCCATCATAGGCCGGGATTCGGGGGAGCACGCCGCCGGGCTGGCCGCCCAGGGCCGGGGCATCGCCGACATGGGCGACCCCGGGTTCACCTACGGGCAGGGCGGACTGGTCATCATGAAGGACGGCGTGATCCTGGGCGGCATCGGCGTGGGCGGCTACCCCAGCGGGCAGGCCGACGAGGACCTGTCGCGGGTGGGGCTCAACGCGATGAACCTGTAATCACCCGCCAAAAGCGGAATGCAGCATGGATAAACAGGATGGACGGGATACGGATCTAAAAATCATCATCCCGGATATCCTGTTCATCCATGCCGATTTAACCACGGAGGTGACTCGATGGGGGAATGGGATTTCACGCACCGCACGGCGCGGGTGAACGGGGTCAACATCCACTATGTGATCGAGGGCGACGGGTATCCGGTGGTGCTGCTGCACGGGTGGCCGGAGATGTGGTTCTCGTGGCGCAAGCAGATTCCGGTGCTGTCGCAGGACTACCAGGTGATCGTGCCGGACATGCGCGGGTTCGGTTCCTCGGAGAAGCCCCTGCAAGACTACCGGACGCGGACGGCGGCGACGGACATCTACGAGCTGGTGCGGCACCTGGGGCACGACAAGATCGCCATCGTGGGTCATGACATCGGCGTGCGGGTGTCGTACCGGTACTGCCTGGACCACGAGGCTGAGGTGGACCGGCTGGCGCTGCTGGACGGGACGCATCCGCTGGAGCAGTTGGGTCCGCAGACGCCCGAGGGCGTGCGGGAGCGCTGGCACTCGTACTTCCACCAGATACCGGACCTGGCGGAGCACCTGGTGCGGGGCAACGAGGAGGCCTACCTGCGGCACTTCTACCGCAACTGGTCGGTGAACCAGGCCATGATGTCCGACGAGGAGGTGGCGGTGTATGCGACGGCGTACTCGCAGCCGGGGGCGCTGCGGGGCGGGTTCTCCTACTACCGGGCGGCGGCCTACGAGGACCCGCCGGACTGGCGGGCCGACGCGGAGCGGGTGCTGGACATTCCGGTGCTGTACCTGTGGGGCGAGCGGCGGCAGCGCACCTCGGCGGCAAGCGGGCTGGATCCGGAGGCGTCGTGGCAGAGGGCGGCGTCGAACCTGCGGACGCAGTTCATCGCCGGGGGCGGGCACTTCCTGCACGAGGAAAAGCCCGACGAGGTGAACGCGGCGCTGCTGGCGTTCCTGGGGGAGATCGGCGCCTAGCGCAAGTGCTATGCTGGGAGTGAGGAGGGAGCATTGAGATGACTTCTCCAGAGCCCAAGCCGCTACTGACGCGGGATGACCTGCCGCTGGACGCCATCGCTGCTATCTGCCGGCGGTGGGGCGTGCGGGAGATGGCGATAGATCCGAGCGAGTCGCGTCCATTGGAATGGCCGGACTACGTTCTTGAAGATAATCCGTTCTCGAAAATCGACCTTTACCTAATCGCAGACTTCGGTCCCGGTAAACGGAGTTGGGGTTTCAAAAAGCACCACTTTGACGTGGTCGATGACCTGCAGCAACTTCTGTGCTGTCAGGTCTGGATCATGGACAAAGGTGTCTTGGAGATGAATGTCGAGGATGGATCAGAAGGAGCGCGGCAGCAGTTAGACGGACGGGATGTTGTCTACACCGCAGAATGAGCTGGGGCCGAGACCAGACGACAGGTTCCGTTTGGTCGAATTCTGGTGCGAAGCTCTTGATTGGCTGTGCAAGCAGTACCCTGACGAATACGCCAACGGTGACATTCGAACACGTTGGGCAATCTATCATGTGATGGGATTGATTGCCGACACCTCAAAAGGCCTCGGAGATGAAACGCGCTCCCAAATGGTAGATGTCAACTGGAGAGGATTGTCAGGGCTGCGCACTTTCGTGGTTCACCGACCATGGAACGTGAACCCTCGGATTGTCTGGGAATCGGCCACAGAGGAGATACCCGTACTGTTGGGCGAAGTGCGGCGCCTGATCGCGGATCGAAGCGCGTGAAAGATATTTCGTCACCAGCCAAAAAGGCCCCGCTCGCCAGTGAGCGGGGCCTTTCACTTGTTCCGGATATTGCTGGAGATCATTCCCGCAGGGCGGGGCCGACCTCCTCGGCGTAGAGGCGGATGGACTTCTGGACGCGCTCGGCGGGGACGGTGCCGCCCAGGTTGGGCTCCATGATGAACCCGGTCAGGCCGAGGTCGTCGCGCAGGGAGATGAGGCGCTCGGCGACCTGCTCGGGCGTGCCGTAAGCGACCCGGTCCTCCAGCAGGTCATCGTAGGTGGTGTTGAGCAGCTGCTCGGCGCGCTGGCGACGCTCCGCGGTGGCGTTGGCGCCCTCGGCCTCCACGGTGCGGATGTAGGTGTCGGCGGTGCGGCGGAAGGCGCGCATGGTGCTCTCTTCCGTGTCGGCGCGAACCTCTTCCATGGAGTCGCCGACGTAGATGGGCATGCGCACGTAGGCGTCGTCCACGTCGTGTCCGCTGGCGGCGGCGGTGTCACGGTAGATCTTCAGGTTGCCGGCAACCTGCGAGATGCCCTGGCCGCGCACGCCCGTGACCAGCGGGAAACCCAGTTCCCCGATGATGCGGAAGGTATCCACCGAGTTGGCAGCGATGCGGATGGGCGGATGGGGCTGCTGGTAAGGGCGCGGCGTAACCACCACATCGTCCATGTTGTAGTAGTGGCCGTGGTGGTCGAAACGGTAGTTGTTCCACGCCTTGAGGATGATCTCCAGGGCCTCCGCGAACCGCTGGCGGCTCTCGTCGAAGGGCACGCCGTATCCCTGGTAGGAACGGGGGAAGCTGCTGCGGCCGATGCCGAAGTCCAGGCGACCGCGGGACACGTTGTCCACGATGGAGGCTTCCTCGGCGAGGCGAATGGGGTGGGCCAGTGGCAGGACGCTGACGCCGGTGCCGACACGCACCCGCTCGGTGCGGGCGGCGATGATGCCGGCCATCATCAGTGGGACCGACGAGATCGACGGGATGCCGGCTCCGCCCGGGTCGGTGGGCGTGGCCGGCGCGGCGAAATGGCGCTCCGCCAGCCAGACGCCGTCGATGCCCTTTTCGTCAGCAAGCTGAGCCACGGTAAAGGCTTCGTCGAAGGCTTCGTCCTGGGTGCGACCCTCGCGGTAATCGCATTCCATTACCAGACCGACGTGCATGATGATCCTCCCATCGGTTCGTTCAAAGAGACTTGAGCGGCTGAGGCGGCGGGACTGCCGTGCTGCGCTCGCGATAACATAAAGTGGCTAACTTTCGATGTAGGTATTGGGCGCGGTGAGGAACCGGGTACGGCACTGCAGCGTGCAGAAATAGTACCATTCGCCGTTGTAGAAGCTGCGGGTGCCGGCGTCGGGGTCAACCTCGTTGGCCCCGTGCATGGTCTGGCCGGTGGTGGCGCGGGCGCTGTCCTCGTTGATTACGGTTTTGCAGACGGGGCAGACGGGATCGGCGGGCATTGTCGGGCTCCTGTGTAGTTTGAATGATAGACGAGATTGCCACGCTGCGCTCGCAATGACAGGTGGCGTTGGCTCAGGCGACGGCTTCGATGTTCATGCCGAGGCGGACCCGGCCGGGCTGGGCCATCAGGGAACGGGCGACCCGGGCGCGGTGCTCGAAGCTGGTTCCCATGCGCATGGTCCAGGCGGTCACGCGACGGTACCAGAGGTGGAGGTCGAACTCCATCATGAAACCGATGCCGCCGTGGATCTGCTGGGAGGAACGCACCGTGGCCTGGCACTTGTCGTTGGTGAAGGCCTTGGCCTGGGACACCTCGACGCTGTAGGGCAGGCCGGCGTCCAGCTTCCACAGGGCCTCGTAGGTGAGCAGTTGGGCGCCGTCCACGGCGACGATCATGTCAGCGCAGAGGTGCTGGATGGACTGGAAGCCGGCGAGAGGGCGGCCAAAGGCGACGCGGTTCTTGGCGTACTCGATGGCCATCTCGGCGTCCTTGCGGGCCGCGCCGATAATCTGGGCACACAGCAGGGCGGTACCGGTGTCCAGCATTTCGGAAGTGGCCGGCCAGCCCTGGCTGATCTCGCCGATGACGTTGCTCAGGGGGATGCGCACGTTGTCCAGGGCGATCTTGCTCTGGGAGTCCTTAGCCAGCGTGGTGAGGCGCGTCTCGGTGATGCCGGCGGAGTTGGCGGGAACGATGCACAGGGAGATGCCGGCGCTGTCGTCAGTTGGATCTGCGGTGCGCACGGCCATGACCACCAGTTCGGCGGCGGAGAAATTGTCCACGAAATGCTTGATGCCGCTGATGACCATGCTGTCGCCGTCGACTACGCCGCGGCATTGCACCGCATCGGCGCGGATGCGCGGGTCCTGTTCCTGCACTGCCCACGCCATGATGAGGTCGCCGCGGGCGACGCGGGGCAGGATGGTCTGCTTCTGTTCGTCGGAGCCGTGGTTGACGACGGCGAGGGCGGCGGTGGCAGTGCTGTGGAAGGGCACCGGCGCGATGGCACGTCCGCACTCCTCCAGGATGAGGCCGAGGTAGGTGACGGGCAGGCCGCCGCCGCCGTAGGTCTCGGGCAGGGAGATGCCGAACCAGCCGAGGCTGGCCATCTGCTCCCAGAGCTCCACGGAGTAGCCGCGCTCGTCCTGCTCAATGGCGCGGGCGAGGCTGGGCGGGCATTCCGCGTCCAGGAACTCCCGGGCGGCGTTCTTGACCATCAATTCTTCTTCGGCGGGTAGTACGTTCATCGTTCCTCGGTTGGGGTGGATTGCGGCGGTTAGTTAGCGGTTAATACACATAGAAGTTAGAGTTCGACGGGCGGGAGGCCGGTGAGTTGACGGGTCAAGTTCACGAAATTTGCTACATCGTCAAGGTAAACGGCAACCGTGTTGGCGTCCAGGTCATCTTTGTAGAAATTCTGATGCAACAAATTGGCTTTGTTAACCCACTGCCGTATCTGTCTATAGCTATTAGTTTCAATCCCCATTTCTGTGATGACGTCATCCAGGTGTTCGTGGCGTTCGTATATCAGACCATCGCGAGCTCCGGCAAACAGCTTGGCTGCGTGGGCCGCTGCGCCCCAACCTTTTTCGGAAGACTGCAACAGGCTGCCGTTAGCCAGATATTCCCTACTGCGCCGCAGGAACTCAACGCTGATTTGAGCGTGGTCGGCTCCGAATTCAGACATTTCAGCCCGCCATGCAATTGCTTGCTTTGGCCTGGGCCTGTAGTGTGGCAATCAGTTGGGCCACTGCTTCGATATCCTGAGCGAGGATCGTGGGATGCAGGCAGCTGGGGTAGAAGTACTTGGAGACGGGACGACAATCTACCAGTGGGACTTCCGGGTGCGTTCGACGAGGGTACATATCGCAATAGGCGGCGGTTCGGCGCAAGTTCAAAGCACTGTACTCGCATCCTGCAACTTTCTCGCGCCACACGTCGTCTTTTTCCAGAGTCCGCATAACGTCTTCAAAATGCCTGTCGCCGTGATAGTCGCAGCCCATAGCATCGGCGTAGGTTTTGGTAGCGCAAAGCGCGGCTTCCCAGCCTTTTTCCGAAGCTACCGCCGGCGCGCCGTTGTCCATACATTCCCAAGCGCGGCGCAGGATGTCATCAGGGCTCTGCGGCGGCTCGGCTATATCCTTGACCAGTAAAACGAGCCGCTGCACGTCGTCCAGACGCCGGCCTACTCCGTCCCTGTCCAGCCAATCGTCGGCGATGTTATCCGATAGCGCAATGGCGCTGAGCGCCCACTCTGCGGTGTTGGCGTTTGCCCGGGGGTCCTTCACCAAGGCGTGCGCGGCATCTCTGAAATGGCGGTCGGCTATCGAATCGCCGGTGTGGGCTTCCAGCGCCCGCACCGCGGCCCGCCAACCCGCCGCTGAGGCAGATGCCAAGTCTTCCTGCGCCAGGAACTCATGGGCCTGGCGCAGGAATTCGTCGCAGGTTTCGGCGGGCACCGCCAACGGTTGCGTCACAGCGGAAACTCCGGAGATCGCTAGACGCGGGGCATGCCCAGGCCGCGGCGGGCCACCTGGTCGCGCATGACCTGGACGCTGCCGTGGTTGATGCCGCTCTGGAAGGCGCCCATGAGGTTGTGGGCGAAGACGCCGCTCTCGATGGCGTCCTCGGAGCCGTTGAGCAACTGGCCGTAGGGGCCGAGCATCTGGGCGATGGTCTCAGTGGTGCGAACGCCGTGCTCGGGGGCGAAGACCTTCTCGGCAGATCCCTCGTAGGTGAAGTTGCCGTCGGTCTCCACGATGGACATGCTGCGCATGGTCATCAGGCGGCAGACCTGGCCCTCGATCCACATATCGGCGAGGCGGTCGCGGAGGGCGGGGTCTTCGCGCATGGCGTAGCCCTCGATGTCGTTGTCCTTGACCCAGTTGACGATGTCCTCGTCGCGCTGGATTGAGATCAGGTAGCGGGACGCGCCGACGCGGTCGAGGTTCAAGCCCATGGCGCCGACGTACCAGCCCTGGTTCTCCTCGCCCAGCAGGCAGGACGCGGGGACGCGGACGTTCTCGAAGAAGGTCTCGTTGGTGCGGTTGTCGCCGTAGGTGGTGCCGAGGGGCGCCGGCGGGTTGTTCTGGATGGTCCACAGGGGGCGCACGGTGATGCCGGGCGTGTCCATGGGGATCAGGAAGATGCTGATGCCGCGATGGCGGGGGGCGTCTGGATCGGTGCGCGCCATCAGGTAGATGTGCGTGGCGTAGTGGGCGGCGGTGGTGTACATCTTCTGGCCGTTGATGACGTACTCGTCGCCGTCGCGGACGGCGCGGCACTGCAGGCCGGCCAGGTCGGCGCCCGCCTGGGGTTCGGTGAAGCCCAGGGCGAAGCTGATCTCGCCGCGGATGATGCCGGGCAGGAATTCCTGCTTCTGCTCCTCGGTGCCGGCGGCAAGGATGGCGGGAGCGCCGGAGCCGGCGCCGCCGACGGTGATGCCGGCGCGAGCGAACTCCTCTTCCACGATGTACTGGTCGATACGGCTGCCGTCCTGACCGCCGTACTCGCTGGGCCAGGACATTCCGATCCAGCCCCGTTCGGAGATCTGCTTGTACATCTCGCGGGTCTTGGGCCCGCGCCGGCGGATGCCGGTGTCCTCGAGTTCGGCGACGATCTCGGGGGTTACGTTTTCCGCAATAAATTGCTGGACTTCGGCGCGCAGGGCTTCCTGTTCGGGGGTGAATGCGAATTCCATAGCAACGCTGCCTCGTGAAAGAGTGTGCCGTTCGTTTACGTACGCCGTGCAATTATAGCGGGTCGGGCGGGAGGTGTCATTGGGGGACCGCCAAACCCAAGGCTGGCGTGATTGACCGGGTGGCCGACGCTGGATACGATGACCCCCCCTGACCCCTCAGTAGGAGATAACGATGCAGCAGATCACCAACGCCGACCCTGAGACCCGTTCCCCCGATTCGGTCGCCGATAACGTCGCGCAGATCAAGTCCCTCTTTCCCGAAGCTTTCACCGAGGGCAAGATTGACTTCGACGTGCTGCGCCAACTGCTGGGTGACGCCGTTGACGACGGCGATGAGAAATACGGGCTGAACTGGCATGGCAAGCGTCGCGCCCGCCGGCTGGCGCTGACGCCCAGCGCGGGAACCCTGCGCCCCTGCCCTGAGGAAAGCGTGGACTGGGACACTACGCAGAATCTGATGATTGAGGGCGACAACCTCGAAGTGCTGAAGCTGCTACAAAAAAGCTACGCCGGCAAGGTGAAGCTGATTTACATCGACCCGCCTTACAACACTGGGAAGGACATAATTTACACAAACAATTTTCGAGAAAGCAAGCACGAATACCTCGCAGAAACGGGTGAGGCCAACCCCGTGACGGGGAATTTTGTAAGTAACCCTACCGCCGGCGGTCGTTACCATTCGAATTGGCTTTCTATGATGTATCCACGCTTGAAATTGGCCAGGCATTTGCTGCGCAAAGATGGAGTTTTGATTTGTACCATCGACGAGAATGAATTGACTAGCTTAGGAGAAACCTTGAAGGATGTTTTTGAAGAAGGCAATTACGACCACGTCTGCGTGACGATTGTCCACAACCCACGAGGGGTTCAAGGGACAAACTTTTCATACACCCACGAATATGCTTTTTTCGTTTTCCCAAGGGACATGAAAGTGATCGCCGACAGAAAAATCGACGAGCAAGATATTACATGGTCGCAGTTCCGCAATTGGGGAACCGAATCTGAACGGCACGACGCGCGGAATTGCTTTTATCCGGTTCTCGTTCGGGATAACCAAGTTGTTGGTTTCGGGGATGTCTGCGCAGACAGCGAGCATCCGAAACAACATGAGGTTCACGACGATGTCACGTACGTCTACCCGATTGATACTTCCGGTGTAGAACGTAAATGGCGTTATGCCAGGCAATCCGCGGATTCGGTTCAGCACTTGCTGCGGGTGAAAAAGCGCGGTGATAGATACGAAATAGAAATAGGCAAAGACTCAGGGCTTCACCGTACCGTCTGGACAGACAAGAAATTTGATGCCAACGAAAACGGAACGCGGCTCCTCAGAAGGCTAGTGCCAGATGCACCATTTTCTTTCCCGAAAAGTTTGTGGGCTGTGTACGATTGCATTTCTGCAACGACACAGGATGATCCAGAAGCAATTGTTCTCGACTTTTTCGCAGGTAGTGGAACCACTGGCCATGCTTTGTGGGAACTAAACAAGAAAGAAAACGGATACCGACGGTACATCCTTGTCCAGATAGCAGAAGAAATCGACGGCTCCGAACATTTCAAGTCAATTGCCGACGTAACCAAAGAACGCTTGCGTCGCGCCGGCGAGACCATTAAAGCGGAAACTCCAAGATCTACCGACGACCTCGGTTTTCGGGTGTTCAAGCTGGACAGCTCCAACATCAAGGCTTGGGAACCGGACCCCGATGATTTGGAGCAATCCCTCCTCGACCACGTTGAGCACATCAAACCAGGGCGTACCGAGCAGGACATACTGTATGAAGTGCTGCTCAAGCGTGGGATTGACCTGTGCGCTCCGATTGAGACCCGGGAGATTGCCGGCAAGCAGGTGAACGCCGTCGACGGCGGGGCGTTGCTAGCCTGCCTTGCGGAGAACATCACGACGGCGGAAGTTGAAGATCTGGCCCTGGGCATTGTCCACTGGTGCAAGGAATTGGACAACACCGACGACACTACGGCCCTTTTCCGCGACAGCGCCTTTGCCGACGACGTGGCCAAGTCCAACTGCACCGAAATTCTGCGGCAACACGGCGTCAGGGACGTGCGGAGCATCTGATGAAATTCCAGTTTGAACCAGATTTGGACTACCAGCAGGACGCCATCGCGGCGGTCTGCGATCTGTTCCGCGGCCAGGAGGTTTGCCGCAGCGAGTTCACGGTGGCCCACGGCCTGGACGAGGCCGGGTTGCCGGGGTTGGTGGAGAACGACCTGGGCGTGGGTAATTTGCTGACCCTGGCCGATGACGCAATTCTGGCCAACTTGAAGGAAGTCCAGTTGCGCAACGGGCTGCTGCCGGCGCCAGGCTTGGAATCCCGCGATTTTACGGTTGAAATGGAGACCGGCACCGGCAAAACCTACGTGTACCTGCGAACGATTTTCGAGCTGAACCAACGCTACGGTTTCACCAAGTTCGCCATCGTGGTGCCATCCGTTGCCATCAAGGAAGGCGTCAACAAATCGCTGGACATGATGCGTGACCACTTCAAAGCCCTGTACTCCGGCGTCCCCTTCAATCATTTTATTTACGACTCGGCCAAGTTGGGGGAGGTTCGCAACTTTGCCACCAGCCCTCAAATCCAGATCATGGTGATGACAGTTGGCGCCATCAACAAGAAGGACATCAACGCCATATACCAGGACAACGAGAAGACGGGTGGCGAAGCCCCCATCGAGTTGGTGCGTGCCACGAATCCCATAATCATCGTGGACGAACCGCAGAGTGTGGAAGGCGGTTTGGCCGGCAGGGGCAAGGAAGCGCTGGAGCGAATGAACCCCCTTTGCACCCTGCGCTACTCCGCGACTCACGCCGACCAGTACCACATGGTCTATCGGCTCAACGCGGTGGACGCTTACGCGCAGAATCTTGTCAAGCAGATTGAGGTCGCCGCCGGCACCGTTGATAACGACCACAACACCGCCTATGTGCGGCTGGTGTCAACGCGTCGGCAGCGCAGCGTAATCAGCGCACGGGTTGAACTTGACGTGGCTACCACGTCCGGCGGGGTGCGGCGTCAGGAAATCAACGTTCAGGACGGCGAGGACCTTGAGCGCAGAACTCGCCGCGAAATCTACCGCGACCACTACATCGGGGAAATTCAGGTTGGCCGGGGCAACGAATTGCTTGAATTGCGCACACCTGGTGAATTTTACTGGCTGCAACCGGACGAAGCCTACGGTGGTGTCGACTCCGCGGACGTGCATCGCCAGATGATGCGCAAGGCGATTTGGGAGCATTTGGAAAAGGAAAAACGGTTGCATCCCCAGGGTATCAAGGTGCTCACCCTGTTTTTCATCGACAAGGTATCCAATTACCGCCATTACGACGAAGACGGGAATCCGGTCAAAGGAGAATACGCGCGCATTTTTGAGGAGGCATACCGGAGCGCCGCGCGCCACCCCGATTATCAGGCCATGTTCGAGGGGATAGATCTTCGGGACGCCGCAGAGCAGGCACATAACGGCTATTTCTCAATCGACCGACGCGGTAGGTCAACCGACACGTCGGAGAGAAGGGAAACTGACCGAGAAAATGCGGAACGCGCGTACAACCTGATTATGCGGGACAAGGAGAAACTGCTCAACTTTGACGAACCATTGAAATTCATATTTTCCCACTCCGCGCTGCGCGAAGGTTGGGACAACCCCAATGTTTTCCAAATCTGCGCCCTCCGCGACATCCAAACCGAGCGGGAACGGCGACAGACCATCGGGCGGGGGCTGCGCCTTTGCGTCAACCAGGATGGCGAAAGGCAGCGAGGTTTCGAGGTCAACACACTCACCGTTATCGCCCAGGAAAGCTACGAAGAATTCGCCGATAACCTGCAACGTGAGATTGAAGAGGAGACCGGCATCCGTTTCGGAGTGGTTGAAGAGCACCAGTTTGCGTTGATCGAGAGCAGCGACGGAGGTCCAAGCGTTCGCTTGGGTGTGGAGCAGTCGCAGGAAATCTGGCGATACCTGGTTACAAAGGGCTACCTAGACCAGCAGGGGAACATCACGGACCTGCTGCGTAATGCCTTGCCGGATAGCAGTTTCACCCTCCCAGACAAATTTGAACCGTTGCGTGACGCAATTACTCAAGCGTTACAGAAGTCGGCAGGACGCATCGAAATTAAGAAGGCCGAGGAACGCCGCACGGCGCAGCCTCGCGAGGCAGTGCTGAACAGCGAGGAGTTCAAGGCCCTGTGGGAGCGCATCAAGCACAAGACCGCCTACCGAGTGCGATTTGACACCCACCACTTGCTCAAAGAATGCGCTCAGGCGCTCGGCGATGCCCCGACGATCCCGCGCCCCAGTATGCAATGGAAAACGGCGAATGTGAAGATTGAGCAGGCCGGCGTACAGGGCCGCCTGCGCGAATCCAGCGATCTTTTCACTGTCAGAACTGCAGCTGTCGAACTGCCTGACCTCCTCACCGAGTTGCAAAACCGAACCCAACTGACGCGGCGCAGCATTTCGCGGATCTTGTCCGACAGCGGCCGGCTGGACGATTTCAGGGTCAACCCGCAGAAGTTTATCGAAACAGCGGCGGAAGCCATCAACCGCCGTAAGCGGCTTGCCTTGGTTGACGGAATCAAGTACCAGCGGTCGGGTAGCGAGTCGTACTACGCGCAGGAACGGTTCGTAAAAGAGGAGCTGACCGGCTACCTCAACAAGATGGTCGAGTCTCAGAAGTCGGCGTACAACTATGTGATATGGGATTCGGATAACGAGAAGAGTTTTGCGGAACAGTTGGAGATGAACACTGCTGTCAAAGTGTACGCCAAGCTTCCAAGATGGTTCCACGTTCCGACTCCGTTAGGCCAGTACAACCCAGATTGGGCAGTGCTCATAGAAAACGGCGACGGCGAGCGGCTTTATTTTGTCGCGGAAACCAAGGGCACGTCCTTCCTTGACGACCTCCGAAACTCCGAGCGTGCCAAGGTGGAATGCGGCAAGGCGCATTTCGCTGCGTTAGAGGTCGGCGAAACCCCGGCAAAGTACCGCGTGGTACACAATCTGGATGGTCTCTTGATGTAATGCCACCTCCCGGTTGGCTGCAAGACCTCGGAGGTGGCTCAATCGAGGCCCGGCTCCCTGTGCTAAACTGGCGCAAACTCAGCCAAACTGGTCAGGATTGTACCGTGCAAAACACAGCAGTCTCCCCCGGGGCCGGTGTCGCGCCGGCCATCCTGGATGCCGCCGTCGTGGCGCGGCGCATCGCCGACAATGTCTCCACGGTCATCGTGGGGAAGAGCGACGTGATCGAGATGGCGCTGGCCTCCCTGATCGCCGAGGGACATATCCTCGTCGAGGATGTGCCGGGCGTCGGCAAGACGATGCTGGCCCGATCCATCGCGACCTCCATCGGCGGCACCTTTTCGCGCATCCAGTTCACTCCCGACCTGCTGCCCAGCGACGTGACGGGCGTATCGGTGTACAACCAGTCTACGGGGGAGTTCTCCTTCCGGTCCGGTCCCATCGCGGCCCAGTTGGTGCTGGCCGACGAGATCAACCGGGCGACGCCGAAGACCCAGTCGGCGCTGCTGGAAGCCATGGAAGAGCGGCAGGTCACGGTGGACGGGGTGACGCACCCGCTGTCGCTGCCGTTCCTGGTGATCGCCACCCAGAACTCCATCGAGTATGAGGGCACCTTCCCGCTGCCCGAGGCGCAGCTGGACCGGTTCCTGATGCGCATCAACGTGGGGTACCCGCGTTTCGAGGAGGAGATCACGATCATCGCGCAGCAGGAGCACTCGCATCCGATCCTGGACCTCGAGCCCGTGGCGTCGCCGGAGCAGGTGATCGGGATGCAGCAGGCGGCGCAGGAAGTGTACGTCGACGGCTTGGTCCGCGAGTACCTGGTGGCGCTGGCGGAGGCGACGCGGGAGCACGCGGACGCCGCGCTGGGGGCATCGCCACGGGCGTCGCTGGGCCTGTTCCGCACGGGGCGGGCGCTGGCGCTGGTCCGCGGCCGGGACTACGTGCTGCCCGACGACATCAAGGAGTTGGCGGTGGCCGTGCTGGCCCACCGCATCGTGCTGACGCCGGCCGCCCGGATGCGCGGGGTGCGGGCCGAGCAGATGGTGAGCGAACTGCTGAACAGCGTACCGGTGCCGGGGGCGCGGTAAGCAGGAGGGCGGACGATGTACACGTTTGACGTTTTGGTTTCTAAAGGTGAGCTGTCCGACGGTTCGACCTGCTACGCGGCGTGGTGCTCCTACTTGTATGGCGTTTGGGGGCAGGGCGATACGGAGGAGGAAGCCCTGACGGAAGTCAGGTTGATGATGACCGACGTCGTGAACGATCCGGAAGACCTGGCGGAAAGCCTGGTAAACCCAGAGGATGCCGCAAACGAGATGGCCGGCATGATGCGTGAACGCGAAGCTGAGGGGGTATCCTGCTGGGTACGGCAAGTATCCGTAGCAGACCCTGAGTTGGCCGGCGTCTAGTGCCCCGCTACGCCAACGTACGGACGGCCGCGCTGCACAGACTGCTTTTGCGCATGGGATTCACGGAAACTACGCGAAACCATCATCGTAATTACCGCCACCATGGGCTCGTTCTCCGTACCAGGATATCTTTTGGAAATAAGGAGATCGACGCGGATACCATGGGTGAAATCATCACCAAGCAGCTACGTATGACCGTCGATGAGTTCCGCGAAGCTATGAACGGGAATATTCCCGAGCGGTTCACCAACCCCGAATTCTGGAACAACTGAGCAACACTGGAAGTCCGTTGCTTTGGCGCCCGTTCGCAGGCAACGCGCCGAGACCCTGAAGAGAGAGCAAAACATGCACACCTTTGATGTTGTCACCTGGGAAGGGACGTTATCCGACGGGTCTACGTGCTACTCCGCCTGGTGTTCGTACGTGCTGGGCGTTGGAGCGCAGGAGGACACGGAAGCGGAAGCGGTGGAGAGCATCACCGCCATGATGACCGATGTGATCCAACACCCCTGGGATGACGGCAAGAGCCTAGCCGACCATGCGGCCGCTTCAGCAGAAATGGCAGACTTGATGCGAGAACTGGCCGACGAAGGCATTTCGTACCAAGTACATCAGGTGACCCTGGCTATACCAGAACCAGCAGACGTCTGATGCCCCGCTACGGTGGTGTCCGGCCCCGGGAATTTCGGAATTTACTTTTGCGCATGGGGTTTGTCGAAACGGCACGAAACGACCACTGGCGCTATCGTCATTTCGGTTTGGGCTTGCGCACGTTCGTCTCTTTCGGCAATAAAGAGCTAGATGCCGCATTTATGGGAAAGATCATAGCCGAGCAGCTACGCATGACCGTTGACGAGTTTCGCGAAGCTATGAACGGGACTATTCCCGAGCGGTTCACCAATCCCGATTTCTGGAGCAACTAGAAGGTTGTTCACCATGATCAAAGCTTTAATCAGCCAACACCGGCGCAAGATACTGTTCAGCCTGCTGATTCTAGCGGTGCTGTTCTACTCTCTGGGGACCGGTTTTTCCTTCTTCTACCGGTTGCTGTTCACACTGGTGCTGCTGGTCATCATCGGATACGGGTGGGCCTGGCTCAACCTGCGCGGCATCGAGGTGCGGCTGACCCGGCTGGGCACACGGGGGCGGGTCGGCGATTACCTGGAAGGGCAGATCCAGATGATCAACCGCACGCGATTGCCCAAGTCGTGGCTGGAAGTGATGGAGGACACCGACCTGGCAGAACCGGGCGGGCGCACGGTGGCGTTGGTCAAAGGACAGGTGCGCTCCTTCCGCATCGCCACCTATCTGTCGCGGCGGGGCATCTATCGCACGGGGCAGGTCCGGGTCACGGCCCGGGACCCCTTCGGGCTCTTCCGCCTGAGCCGGACGTTCCTCAACTACCAATCCTACACGGTGCTGCCCCGGACCGTGCCGCTGCCTGACCTGGACCGCCGTTTCGCGAACCTGCCCAGCGACTCGGTCTTCTCGCGGCGCACGCCGGCGATAACCCCCGAATCGTCCACGGTGCGGGACTACGCCCACGGCGACAGCCTGCGCCGCATCCACTGGCCGTACACCGCGCGGATGAACCGGCTGATGGTCAAGGAGTTCGACATCGGCGTGTCGGCGCAGGCGTGGGTGCTGCTGGACATGGACCGGCGCTCCCACCTGGGCGAGCCTCCGGACAACACCGAAGAGCTGGCGGTCACGGTTGCCGCGTCGCTGGTGCAGCACTGGGACCAAACGGCCATCCCCGTGGGTCTGGCCGCCAACTCCGCCGACCTCTGGATGCTGAACCCGGACCGCAGACCGGCCCAGTTGGGCATATTGATGGAGACCCTGGCTGGCATGCGCGCGGACGGGGTGTTGCCGCTGGAGCGGTTCATCTACGACCTGCGCCCCCATCTGTCGGGCTTCAACACGTTGATGGTCATCACCGCCTCACGCCGGCCGGAGTGGACCACGGCGCTGGTCAGCCTGCGCCGACAGGGGGTCAACGTTACGGTGTGTTACGTGGACCACACGTCGTTCACCGATCCCGGGGGGGAATCAGGTACCGGAATGACCGGCCAGGCCGTGGCCGACTACCTGGCCCAGCACGACATACCCATCTACCTGGTGCGGCGTGGCGAAGACATCAACCAGGCCCTGTCGCGTCCGGTCACCGCCAGCGGAGCGAGGATACCCGAGGGCAGCGGCGCGCCTGTGGATCCGGCTCCCGTCACCAGCCCCGGGCCGGTAGCCGGCCGGGTTGCGTAGCGATACAATGCGATTCGTACCGAAAGGCTATGTAAAGTAACCAGGTCATGGCTACCATCACGGCCCCATCCCCTCCCATTACACAGCCCTCGCGGGGCGCCAACCCGCTGTGGAGCGGAACTGGCGCGACCCGCTGGTTGCTATCGGTCCTGAAGGCGCTGCGACCGCCGGACGGGTGGGTGGCCGCCGGCCTGCTCCTGCTCAACATGATCGTAGTCGTATGGTCGGTGGAGGCAGCCGACTGGGCGCCATCGCCGTCGCTGGTCCTGGTGATGATACTGGCAGTGCTGACGGCCATTCCGCTGACCCGCATCCGCCTGTGGACCGCCGCAGTGCTGCCCGTGGGATTGCTCATCGGCATCGGCGTGATCGTCTGGCAGATGGTCGTCGCCTCTCCAGAGGAACTGCAGGTCGCCACCGCGGGAGAACTGTTCGAGCGGCTGGGCCTGTGGGTGCTGGCGGCCCGCAACGAAGGCATCAGCGTGGACCCGCTGCCCTTCGCGGTGGGACTGATGATGGCCGCCTGGCTGTCGGGCTACCTGGCGGGGTGGGTATTTTTCCGCTACCGAAACTTCTGGGGCGTTTTTGCCCTGGGAGCGGTGGGCCTGATGTCCAACCTGACCTTCCTGCCCGACACCGCCAGCATCTACCTGGCGATCTACATTTTCACCGGCCTGCTGCTGGTGGGGTGGGTCCAGTCGATGCGTTCCCGGCAACGCTGGGACGCGGAAGGCCGAGTCTACGACGGGCACCTGGGCATCCTGACCGTCAGCGACACGTCGTTGGTGGCGATCGCCGCCCTGGTGATCGCGTTCCTGCTGCCGGTGGGCGGCCAATGGGGACCGGCCAACGCCTTTTACTCTCTGACCCGCGCTCCACTGGTGTCGTGGGAGGAGGACTTCAACCGGCTGTTCGCCGGACTGCCGGCCCGGCGTCCGCTGCCCTACCGCATCTGGGGCGACACCATGGCGTTCCAGGGCACGATCAACCCCACGGACACGCCGGTTTTGCAGGTCAACTCTCCGGTGCCCATGTACTGGAAAGCGCGCTCCTACGCGACCTACACCCACGAGGGATGGCTGTCCGACGGCACCGTGCTCCGCGAGCCCGGCTGGAAACCCAAACACAGCGTGCCCAACCCCTACCAGGAACGGTTCAACGTTACGTTTGAGGTCATTCCCAACTACGACAGCCGCAGCCTGTTCGCCGGGGGGCAGGTAATCGGCGCCAACCGGGACGTGCGCGTCGAGACCTTCGATTCTCCCAGCTACGTGATTGACCCGCACCTGTCGAGCGAGACCGACCTGCTGCCTTCGGCCCTTCGACTGGCGGTGGACGGCCTGCGCGACGCGGTGTCCGCGGACGCCTTCGCCGCGGCGGAAACCGTTGCGGGAGCGCTGCCCACGGCCTCCTTCGTGCTTGAATCGGTCGAGCGCGACTCCGCTGGCAGCGTTGTCCACGCCGTGATCGGCGAGATAGTGCCGGCCGAGCCGGACGTGCTGGCCGTGCGCGCCGCCGGCGGCGCGGCGGAAGCCGGAGAGCCGTACCAGCTGACCGCCTCGGTGTCCTCGGCGGAACCGGAACAATTGCGCACCGCCGGCGAGGAGTACGCTCCCTGGCTCTGGTCGCGGTACACGCAACTGCCTCCTGACATGCCGCCGCGGGTGGCGGAGTTGGCGCGGTCGATCACGGGCGCGGAGGAGACGCCGTACGACAAGGCGGCGGCGATTGAGCAGTATCTCAAGAGCAACTACACCTACAACCTGGCCATCGATCCGCCTCCCTTCGGTGCGGACGGAGTGGACCACTTCCTGTTTGAGAGCGGCCAGGGCTACAGCGAGTACTTTGGCTCGGCGATGACCGTGCTGATGCGGAGCCTGGGCGTTCCGGCGCGCATGACCACCGGCTACACCACGGGAAGCCTCGCCGACGGTTCTCACATCTACGTGGTTACGGACCGCCACAGCCACGGCTGGACCGAGGTGTTCTTCCCCGACTACGGCTGGATCCCATTTGAGCCCACGCCGGGCAAGGAGATACCGGTCGCCATCCCGCCCGAGGAGCAGGCCAGGAGGGCATTGGCCGCCGGCGACACCACCGACGCCGACGATCTGCTCTGCGAGATCGAAGAGGAATGCGAAGATTTCGAAGACGGTTTGGACGAATCCGACCTGGTGAGCGGTGACCCGATCGGCGCGGGCTGGACCAGCGCCGCCCGTAACTTCCTGCCCTGGATCGCCGGCCTGTCGGGCGTCGCAGTGGCGCTGGCGCTGGTCGCCTGGGGCCTGTGGCGGTGGCTGTTCTCCCCGCCCGGGGACGTGCCGGGCGCGTATCGTCGCCTGCGCCGCCTGGGCCGGTTGGCGTCGGTTCCGCTGCGGCAGCACCAGACGCCACACCAATGGGCGGGACTGCTGGCCTCGGCCGTACCGGAGCAGGGCGAGGAGATCGGGCGGATCGTCAACGCCTACGCCCGCCATACATACGCTGGGCGCGAGCATTCCGGCGCGGATGCGGACGCCGGCGTGATCGAGGCCTGGAAAGCGGTTCGCGGGCCCCTGGCGTGGCATGCCCTGCGCCGCCGGGAAGTCTGAACGCGCCGCATAGAACCGTGGGGAGTTTGTCAGAAATTAGGTATGGCAAACATAGCCCCCAACACGTATGCGGCGCATTGGATGATACTGCTATAGGACACATCGTGATGTCCGTGATGGTCATCGCCAACGGAGTATATGAGCATATCGTTACAGCGCGTCACTGAGGCTCAGGGAGGTTCGCAATATGAGTACCTACTACCGTACCATATTTAACATTATGCCGAGTCCCGAGGACCAGACTATGGGCCTTGGACTGCTGACAGATGTCGAGAAAACTTTGCGATCTTGGGTTCACGAGACGCTGGGCTCGTTTCCAGACTTGCTGGATGATCCCGGAGACTCCGATACAGGACGCGAGTGGAACGATAATCAACATAGCCTTCGCGTCAGCGGGCGCTCAGTAGATAACAAGGGCTACTTTTGGTTGCGCTGGCACACGAATGACTCAGAGGGAGGAGGCTTTCAACGTTATTTGGGCTTCCGTCTGGCTACCGAAGGTGAAGTTGTGCAAGCCGATTTCGAGGTCAAAGTAACGGCAGACGAGAATTACTCCGGTAGCTTTAGCGATGAAGTGCGCAGTATCTTCGAGACCTTGCTAGACCTTTATCGTTGCGTGTCATTAGACGGAGACATGGAATTAACGCCCGTGCACGTTGATACGGGAGGTGTTCCTGAGTTTTGGAAACAATTATCATCGCAGTCTCGTTGCCTGCCAATGGTGGTCGTGTCGGAACACCGTGGCGGCGGGATCCCGGTGGACGCGGACGCGTTACAGAGCGACTTGTTCGGCTTGGCCAAAGTGGCGGTGTGCGCCGACGAGGCCGCATGGTCGTTAGGCTGGCATTCGTGGCGATTGATGTGTTATGACGGCCAAGTGCGAGTGTACGCGCCTAAGCTTGCACGCGACGATGATGAATTGCGGCACCGCGCATGGGGTGCGGACGAAATTCTCGAGCTTGGTTACGATGATTTCGTGCAAGCTTTGCGCGATGAGTGTGCTCAGCGCATTTACTATCCCGAGGGCAGAGATGCCTTGAGGGTATTCAGCAGGGTAAGGTGGGATTCGTGGAATCAACGCTTGGAGGACGGCACGGAGAGAACTCGTCAAACGGTTTTGGGTGAGTTGTCCGATTACGTCAATCAAAAGAACGAAGAGGTTGAGCGCGAGAAGGACCTGCGTCGTAAATCTGAAGCTGAACGTGACTACTGGAAGCATCTCTTCGAAAGCCGGGGCAACGGCGACGGTTTGGAAGCCACATTTGGAGACGCTGTAGGTGCGGACGACGTCAAAAGCGTCCAAGACGTTGTAGAAGAGGTAAAACATTGGCAGTTTGTGCGGGTTTTTTCTGACGTTGCCGGGTCTTGCAAGAATATGTCTGTGCCTCAGGCGAAGGAATTCTTTAGTGTACTGTCACAGTTAAATGAGTGCGGAGCTGACCGTCCCCAATCGGCATTGGGAACGTCTGAAGAAGCATGGATGCACCAGCAGGGCATCACCAATTTTGTGGGTGGAGAGACTGCCACTACGATGCAACAGTATGGCTCGATACGCACGTTTTCCGACGATAACGGAAGCCAAGTTGAGATGCCGTGCCACATCAAGATTGGACGAAAGTGGCGTGTTCATGTGAAGTGGAGCAATGAGGAGCACAGTTGGCTGGTAGGATATTACGGAAAACATTTGCCAACGTCGAAATCGCGCCAATAGTCATAGTCATCTCTAATTCCCAGCTCAACGCTTATGGGAGTGGACAACTGTGAGGGAGTAGTTCATCAGCTTCTAAGGGTTCCACTGCCCAAAATTTGCTGCAAGGATCTCGCTAGATGAAAGCACCTTACACTGCCCAAGAGACGCTTCACTATTGCCTGGAGGAAACTCCCTTCGGGTGGCTGGCATTGCTGGGCACCACACAGGGACTGCTACGGGTCAGCCTGCAACCGGAGCCGCAGCCGGCC
Source organism: uncultured Dehalococcoidia bacterium (assembly GCA_951813535.1). Taxonomy (GTDB): domain Bacteria; phylum Chloroflexota; class Dehalococcoidia; order Lucifugimonadales; family UBA3495; genus Bin87. The sequence continues at coordinate 287,089 of OX638345.1, forward strand.
CTGGACGGTCTGGGTAGTACGTTGGACGACGCCGCTGACGACGCGGCAGTGTTCGCGGACGCGCTGGCGGCGTTCAGCGAGTACTTCGCGGGCAATGTCACCGCCCTGGACGAGATCCCGCTGGACCTCTCCGGCGCTTCGCCTTTCTTCGGCGCGGCCTGGGCCGCGTGCCGGGGCATACCGCCGGGGGAGACCCGCTCCTACCAGTGGCTGGCCGAGGCTGCCGGGAGCCCCAAGGCATCCCGCGCCGCCGGCCAGGCAATGGCCAAAAACCCCTTCCCGCTGATCATCCCGTGCCACCGGGTGGTGGGCAGCAACGGGGGCCTGCACGGGTACGGAGCCGGGGGCATCGGCGTGAAGGCGCGCCTGCTGGAGATGGAGCGCAACCGGGGCGCGTTGCTGTAGCCCCGTCCCTCCGCCCGCATCTCGCGAGCGCCCACCTGATCTTCGACCGAGGCGACTTTTACATCGATGGACAGGATGGACAGGATCAACTGGGTGTAGCGAAGGCCGGGACGTGCCATGCAAGGCCATGGGTTGAACGGGTCCGCGATATCTTCAACATCCTGTAAATCCTGTCCATCGATGTCAAGATCGAACCCGGTACGAGTTCGAGACGGTACTCCTTGCGGACGAACCACCCGACGGGTATTCTGTAGCACGTTTCAATCCACTCTGATCAGCAACGACAATCGCGCTATCCAACCGCGCCGGCGGCAGGAGGTTACGACGATGGCAGGACAGAAATTCACATCCTGGGTACACGGCTCCGCGATGACCAGTGAGTACCTCAACCGTGTCACCTCGGTACGCCACTGTGGGCCTTTCGCCCGCATCGAGGGCAACGAAGGCCAGAACGCCTGGATGCACTTCGCCATACCCACGCCCACGGTGCAGAACGGAAACCGGACCAAGGCCGAGTCGGTGTCGGTATCCTTCCGCGCGCGATCGCACGCCAACGTGGCCGAGGTGCTGGTGTACGACGGCGAGAAGATCATCGCCGAGCACCTGGGCATGGCGATCAAGGGCGACAACCTAGATGCCAGCTTCGAGATTCCCGGCGCGCCGGAGGTTGACCGCGGCATCAATGTAGTCGTCGGCGTGACCTTCGACGCGGGCGCGCCCGACATCCGCTCCATGCAGGTGGAGATCGTGGGCGTCGGCGTGAATTTCGAGGGATAGCGCCTTCGACCAAGCGCAAACGATTGCAGGGGCGGGTTTGCGAACCCGCCCTCATTTTATGGCCGCCAAAGTCGGCCCTCGGACTGCGTAGCCCGGCGCAGCCTGTGGTCCAGCGTGGCCATCATCACGTCACGCCGCAGGGCGAGTTCCAAATACACCGCGTCGTAGATCGACAGGACGTGTGTTTTGGCTAACTCGTAGGCCGCATTCAGATCGGTCTGGTCGTCGGTGTCGATTGGCAGCGCGGTCAGAGTCTCCAAGTGCTGAGCGGCTCGAGCCGAAGACATCCGGTTTCGCCTCTCGGCGGTGAGCAGGACATTGCGCATTTCAATGTGCCAGAAGCGGGGAACCAACCAGCCGGAAATCAGCGGTGATACGAAGGCGGCGTCGGCATAGGGTTCGTTTTCATCGTCAAGAACCCACGCCGCCACCACGGAGGTGTCAAGAGCGATGGCAGGCATCAGCGGCGCCCGTAGCGTCGCCAATCCAGGATGTCCTGCAAGCTGTCGGAGACTGTTTCCCACGGCTCCGGCGACCCGCTATCCTTTTCGTCGCTTGTCTTTTCATTCTCCTCCGAAAAGTTCCGCGGAAATTCCAAAGTCGAAACAGGTAGGGGAGCCGGGCACAGATGCGCAACCGGCTGGCCGTGGTGGGTTATTACCACCGTTTCGCCCTGTCTTGCCGCCTCCAGCAGCTCGAAAAGGATGAATTTGGCATCGTAATCCTCAACTTCACGCATCACTGAACCTCCGCGCTAGACTTGGTCGGGTGAAAAGCCGTGCTGCCGGAGCTGATCCTCCAGGGCACGGGCGCGGGCTTCGGCAGCGTCGCGCGCATCCTCGGCAGCGTCGCGAGCTTCCTCGGCGGCCTGTCTGGCGGCCACCTCCTCCGCCAGGTAGCTGAGCCAGGTCTGGGCCTCCGGGTCATAGAGGCGGAGTTCGCCATCAGGGCGCTGGCAGACTTCCAACTGGAGCACCTCGCTGTACCCGCGGAGCATCCCGTCGTCGCCCAGCCCGATTTCGATGGGTTCGTACTCCCCGTCCTCGGCCAACTGTTCGCCGACCAGGGCCGGCGAGAAGAGCTGGCCGGTGGGATCGAAGCGCCAGTATTCGGTTACGCCCAGGGCCGCGTAAAGGGCGCGCTTTTCGGTCATGTCGCGGACGAAGGTACTGGGCGACGCGATTTCAAGAACGAAGTCGGGCGTTTTGCCTTCCTCGCGCCAGATGATGAAGGAGCTGCGCAGGTGGTCTTCCACGCCAAACACCACGAAAACATCAGGAGCCAAGCGCACCGTGTTGTCGTTCATCCGGTAATAGATCAGCAGGTCGCCGGAGACGTAGACATCGTCCCGGTCGGCGTAGCGCTGGCGCAGGGCGAGCACCGTTTCGGTCAGCGGGTAAAACTGGGCGTCGGTTTCTGCCATTGGGTTCCCATCCGAATCAGGGTAGTAGATGTCCGGGTCGTCCTCGGACAACGGGCGATCCAGACCCTGCCGGACAAACCGGTTCACCAGTTCCTGAACCCTGATGCGCGGGCGGGTTTTTGCCCCGGTTGCGGTGGTCATGCCGGTTTCACTCCCGAGCCGTGGGGCGGTTACACGCCCTCGACGATCATCACGTTGGAGATGGTGGACGCGATGCGCAGTTCTTTGGGGCCAGCGTAGTCGTCGGAGTAGTACCAGCCGTTGGCCTTTTCGAGGCTGTCGAACTCCAGGATGACGGTGCGGCGGGTTGGTTGGTCGCCTTCCACCACTGTCACGTCGCCGCCGCGGGCCAGGTAGCGGCCGCCGTGCTTCTCGATGGTGGCGGGAACCTGCCCGCGATAGATCTCGAACTTCTCGGGGTCGGTGACTTCAATCGTCGCGATGATGTAGGCGGCCATGGGTTGTCTCCTTAGTGAAACTCATGCGTACCCACTTTCGTAAATCATCAGAATCAGGATTTACGGGATTTTATGATTGGTCAGGATTGGGAGATCTCCGTCACAGAACGGTTCCAATCCTGATAATCCCCAAATCTTATAAATCCTGACTCTGACGGTTCCCCGCCGCAAACTGGGTACGTATGAGCCTGGTGAAATGCTGGCCGCCGGCGAGCAGGACGATGCGGCCCGTGTCATTCTAACCCGCGCGCATCGCCCGCCGCCACGCCGCTTGCCGACAGTTGCGCCGGGTAGTATTCTGATTCGCACTCGCCAGCCGCCGGAGGCGGACGGACACAGGAGCCTCAGCCAAGATGCCCACCCCGAATTCTCCATCCAGCGAAGTTCGCACGCACAACAACTTTATCAACGGCCAGTGGACGCCCTCCGACTCCGGCCGCACCTACTCCGTGTACAACCCGGCCCACAAGGACGTGCTGCTGGGACACTTCCAGCTTTCCAACCCGGAGGACACCCTGCGGGCCGTGGCCGCCGCGGCGGAAGCCGCTGCCGGCTGGGCGGACACGCCGGCGCCGGTGCGCGCGCAGGTACTCTTCCGCGCCCTGGAAATCATGGAGCGTCGCGGCGAAGAGATCGCCCGGACCATCACCGAGGAGGAGGGCAAGCCACTGCCCGACGCGCGGGGCGAGGTCAAGCGGGCCATGAACATCATGGAGTACGCCGCGGGCGAGGGCCGGCGGATGTTTGGGTACACGACGCCGTCGGAACTGCCCAACACGGTGGCCTACACGGTGCGCCGGCCGCTGGGCGTGGTTGGCATCATCACGCCGTGGAATTTTCCCATCGCCATCCCGGCGTGGAAGATGGCGCCGGCGCTGATCTGCGGCAACGCGATCATCTTCAAGCCGGCCTCCAGCACGCCGCTGTGCGCGGTGAAGCTGACCGAGGTGTTCGAGGAAGCGGGCGTGCCTCCCGGCGTGCTGAACCTGATCACCGGCCCCGGCGGCAGCGTGGGCAACGCCCTGGTGGAGTCGCCCGACGTGGCCGGCATCTCCTTCACCGGCAGCACGGAGATCGGCACGGGCCTGTACACCCAGGGCGCGTCGCTGCTGAAGAAGGTGCAGGCCGAGATGGGCGGCAAGAACGCCGTGATCCTGCTGGCCGACGCCGACCTGGACAAGGCGCTGGGCGGCATCGTGCAGGGGGCGTTCGGCTCGACGGGCCAGCGCTGCACGGCCACCAGCCGGGTGATTGTCGAGGACGGGGTGTACGACCAGTTCATGGACGAGTTGATCGAGCGGACGTCCAGGCTGACCATTGGCGACGGGTTGGAGGACGGTATCGACGTGAGCCCGCTGTCCAGCGAGTCGCAGCAGCGGACGGTGTCGGACTACATCTCCGTGGGCCGGGACGAAGGCGCGACGGTGGCCTTCGGCGGACGCACGCTGAGCGGGGGCATCTACGACGAGGGCTGGTACGTGGAGCCGACGATTTTCACCGACGTGACGCCGGACATGCGCATCGCCAAGGAGGAGATATTCGGGCCGGTGCTGACGGTGTTTCGCGCCAGGGACCTGGAGCACGCGGTGGAGATCTCCAACAGCGTGAAGTTCGGCCTGTCGTCGTCGGTGTACACCCGTGATATCCCCCGGGCTTTCCGCTACATCAACACGGTGGACGCGGGCATGGTCCACGTGAACGCGCCGACGCTGGGCGGCGAGGTGCACCTGCCCTTCGGCGGCCTGAAGGCGTCGGGCGTGGGTCAACGGGAGCAGGGCGTGGAGGCGGTGGACTTCTTCAGCGAGGTCATCACCGTGTACATCGACTACGCCGACGAGGCCCGGGCGCAGGCGCGGTTCATCTAATCCACCGGAAACCGTCAGAATCAGGATTTGCCGGATTTGAGGATTATCAGGATTGAAACCGTTTCGTGATGGAGAGATCTCCGATCCTGCCAAATCACAAAATCCAGTAAATCCTGAGTCTGACATTTCTCCGCAACGGAATTGCCACGCTGCCCTCGTTATCAGGACTTGGGCGCTGGCGGTTGCTCTCATACTTCTTGCCGGCGCCTGCGGACCCACTGAAGCTGAGCTGGATGCGCGGATCGAGCAGGCGGTGGCTGACGCCGTCGCGGAGACCACTACCCCCGACCTGAGTTCCGTCTACCAGCAGGTCTGGCCGGCGGTGTTCTACATCGAACCGGAGGACGGTCAGCACGGCACGGGCTGGCTGCTGGAACCCGGGGTGATCGCCACCGCGGCCCACGTGGTATCGGGCAGCGAGCAGGTCACCGTGCGGCAGGCGGCCGCGCCGGCCTTCGCCGCGACGGTCGCCGGTGTGGACCGGCGCAGGGATGTCGCGCTGCTGCGCTACAACGTCGACGAGACGACGCTGGGGGCTGGCGCGACGCCGCTGTCGCTCGGCGACGCGGACATTCACGACATCGCCAGGGACCTGCTGGCGCTGGGCTACTCCGGCAGCGGCGTCAAGGGCGACGGCCAGGTAGGCTCGCCCAAGGCCAACGCCGGCATCCTGTCGCAGATCACCAACTTCGGCGCGCAGAGATACGGCCGCAACCTGGAGATGGACGCGCCCATCGACCCGGGGGACAGCGGCGGGCCGGTGCTGAACACGGCCGGCGAGGTGGTGGGGATGGTCCGCGCGGCGGCTCGCCGGACGCCGGGAGGCGGGCAGGTGGTGGGCACCTTCTATGCGGTGCACGCGGATGAGATACGGGCGGCGGTGGAGGCGATGGGGGAGAAGTAGAACCCGTGTCTGGTAGAATCCAGCGTGCTACTCAGAGGTCGTGTTATGCCCATACCGTCGATCTGGGCCAGGTTGAAAGAGCAGTTCGTCGGGAACCTTGGGTTTATGGTGCTCGGCGCGTTCCTGATGGCCGTTGCACTATATGTTTTAGTATCGTTCCTGACGTGGTTGCTATACCGCACTCCCGGATTGACCGATGTACTGGCGAAGATGGCCGACAAATTCGGCGTTGAGACCTCACAGCTCCTGGAATTTCACGCGCTAATCGTTGGTGGTATATTTATCGCAGTTCAACTTTGGGTGACCTACCGCCGCGTAAGCGCTGCCGAAAGTACCGCCGAGGCAGCCATCCGCACCGCCGAGTCAACCGTCCGCAGCAACGCCGCCCTGCTGTTCAAAAACGCGGTGGAGTTGCTGGGCAGCGACGTACCAATCGTGCAGATTGGGGGCATTCAAGCGCTTGGGTTTCTGGCGAGGGACTATCCAGAATATCAAGCAGCGGTGGCGGCTATAATCGACAACTATACGCAGCAGCCCAACGTCAACCAGCAGAGCTAGAGGAATGGATCATGAGCAAATTGCCATTCGAGAAGCAGGTTGCCATGGAAGTCCTTTTCAAGGGCCACGGCCCTACAACATTCAAGGGGATTGTCCACAACCTCAGCCGTTCGGAATTGCCCGAGCTAATGCTGGAGGATGCCGAAATGCCCGGCGTCATACTGGACGGCGCGGATTTACAGAAAGCCTGGCTGAAGGGCTCTAATCTACGTGGGGCCAGATTGGTTTTGGCTGATTTGCACGAGGCAGATCTGAGCGAAGCCGACTTGCGCAACACTCTATTGGTTAACACCAATCTCATGAACGCAATCCTGAGGGGAGCAGACTTGCGCGGCGCGAACCTGACGCAAGCAAGATTGCAAGGTGCATGCCTTGAAGGAGCGATCGTGGACGGCGCGGATCAACTGTCGTTCGCAGCGTCCCTTTACCGCGCCTGGGGATTGTCGGCAGAGATCGAAACGGAATTGGCCAATCGTAGCAAGACCCTGTTTCAGAAACCCACACACACAGACGACGACCCTGACTACGTTTTCGACCGCGATCCGTCCTATCCTTAAACTTGGTCTATCATTGGCATTGTTCCCACATCGTCGTTCCGCTGGCAGATTCAAGATAGGAATCGTGAGAGTCCGGCTGGTCCGCGATAGCACTGCGAAAGCCCCGGGCCTGGCAAGACTGGCAGACGAAGCACTCAGGACGAGGGCTCATCGCCGAGGATCTCTCGACTTTCATTGGGCAGTCTTTCGCTGGTCGCGACCAAATGCAACTTTGCGGCGACAAAGTTGCGTTGATGCCAATGCAACCCTGCCCGTCTAATCGGCGGCCTTATGCAACCTTTTGGCCACTAACCTTGCACTGAGCTGTCCCCAATGCAAGGTTCCTTGCGTTGCCTGCCAGGCAATGCAACCTTTTGGCCGCCAACCTTGCACTAGCGGCGAGCAGAGTCCCGCAGGTTACAGGAGCCACCGGCCAGCGAAACCGGTGCCGGTGGGGCGCCGCCAGTTGGTTAAGGATTCGCCGCGCTGCCCGCAGGAGTAAGCGGCCTCGCTCTCGCGGCGAGACTGGCGGTTCTTGCGAATGAGCTCTAATCCAGGCCCACTCGTCGCAGCGTGTATGCGTCGCCGGCCATGATCTCGTCAATCCTGGGCGGCAGGCCGCGAAAGTCATCGGTTGACGCCGAGATCAGTCTTCCGGTCAGCGCGCCGCTTTCGTCTGAGGCCAGCCACACCGCCAGCTCGGCGCACTCGTCGATGGACGCGCCGCCGCCCGACGTTACCCGCAGTCCCAACTGGTGGATGAAGTCCGCGCCGGCCTCGGCGGCTTGCTCGGTCATCCGGTCCCACATGCTGGTATGGACCGAGCCGGGCCCCAGGGCGTTCACCGTGATCCCCTTGCCGTCCAGTTCCTGGGCCAGCACTTCGGTGAGTCGAACCACCGCGGCCTTGCTGGAGCAATAGGCCGACATATTGCTCCACGCATTGGTCGCCCCCGCGCCCGACAGGTTGATGATCTTTCCGCCGGCCTGATCCAGCATCACGGGGATGACGGAGCGGCAGACCAGGAAGGTGCCGGTGAGGTTGACGCTGACCGTATTCACCCAATCGGCGATGTCGTTGCCCTGCAACGGGCCGACGGGGCCGGACATCCCCGCGTTGTTGACCAGCACATCGATGCGCCCGAATTGATCCACCACTCTTCGGGCCAACCGTTCCGTGTCCTCCGGGCTGGTGACGTCGGTGGGGACGGCGATCGCTTCAGCGCCCAGCTCGGCGACGGCGCTGACCGCCTCCTGCAGCTCGGTCTCGCTGCGCGCGGCCAGCGCCAGCTTTGCGCCCTCGCGGGCATAGGCCAGGGCGATAGTTCGCCCAATGCCTCGCCCCGCGCCCGTGATGATTGCTACCTGACCATCCAGTTTCATGACTTTACCTTCCCGGGAATACCAACCAGGGCGTGTTTACATTGGGAAACTCAACCCGCTCCGCGCCATCATGCGTACCCAGTTTGGCGGCAGGGAAACGTCAGAATCAGGATTTGCCGGATTTACGGATTATCAGGATCAGGAGCGCTCTGCCCCAACTGATCTCAATCCGGCCAATCCGTGGATCCTGATAATCCTGATTCTGACAAACTACTCGAAGTAGGTACGCGTGAGGCTCCGCGCCGGCTTCATCTTCCTCCGACTTACAGAAACTTTACGGCGATAAAGTTGTGTTGTTGCCGGGGCAGCGCAACCCGGCGCGGATAATCGTCGGGCCAATACAACCTTTTGGCTGCCAAGCCAGCTTTATTCGCGGACAAGGTGTCGAATGTTACAGCGGGCGCCGGCCGGCGAATCCCGTGTCCGTGGGGTGCCACCAGTCGATTGAAGGCTCGCCGCGCTGCCAGCAGAGGTAGACGATGTCACCCTCGCGGTTTGATGGAAAGTCGACCAGGCCGCGGCCGATGTCGCGCACCTGGATGCCACGGCCGGTGATCTCGGCGACGGCTTCCTGCAGGCGGCGGGTGAGTTCGGACACCACGCGCTCGGTCTCGGCGATCTCTTCTTCGCTGCTGGAGTGGCCGTTGCTGCGGCGGCGGCGCAGCAGGGACAGCAACTCCTCCTGCTGGCGGACCAGCTCGGCCCGCAGCGGCGCCATGGCCTCGAACCGCTCTTCGAGCCACGGCACGAGGTCGTTGGCCTCTTCCAGGGTGAACATCCGCTCCTGCATAACGGCGGTATAATACACCAATGAACACGCCTGACGATGACGCCAGCAATGATCGGGATTGCCACGGGACTACGCCCCCCGCAACGACTGAGGTTGATGCCGACGACCGCAGCCGGTTCCACGCGGGTGAGTTGACCCTGTTCCTGGACCGCAAGGGCCGAACCTACCAGGAGACCCTGAACCCGGGCGGCGAGTTCCACTGCCACCTGGGATGGCTGGCCCACGACGACGTGATCGGGCAGCCCGTGGGCGGGTGGTACACGACCAGTCGCGGCCACGTGATGCTGGGCATCCGGCCCACGCTGGGCGACTACGTGCGGCTGATGCCGCGTGGCCCGCAGGTGATCTACGCCAAGGACCTGGGCAACATCGTGTCCATGGCGGACATCTTTCCCGGCGCGACGGTGGTCGAGGCGGGGTTCGGTTCCGGCGCGCTGACCACGGCTTTGCTGCGCGCGGTCGGTCCGATGGGGCGTGTCCACTCCTACGAGATCAACGAGGCGGTGGTGAACAAGGCACTGTCCAACGTGCGCTCCGTGATACCCGACACCTCGCGCCACGAGGTCACCGTGGGCGACATCTTCGAAGGCATCTCCGACACGGACGTTGACCGGGTGATCCTGGACCTGCCGGAGCCGTGGCGGGCGGTGGACGCGGCCGCCAACGCGCTGATCACCGGCGGCATCCTGCTGTCGTTCCTGCCGACCGTCCTGCAGGTGCAGGAAGTGGTGCTGGCTCTGAACAACGACGGTCGCTTCGCCCGGGTGGAGACCGCCGAGACCCTGCTGCGGGGCTGGAACGTGTCGCGGCGCAGCGTGCGGCCGGCGCATCGGATGGTGGCGCACAGCGGGTTCATCACCACGGCGGTGCGGTGCGTGCCGCCGGGCCGGGAGGGCTACGCCTCCAGGCCGTGAACCGGGAAGACGGCGTCTTTGATGGCGGCCACGCTTTCGGCCGCCAGGGCGCGGGCGTCGGCGCGGATGTGGTCGGGGACTTCGGGGATCTCGGTGTCGCGCAGGGTGGTGCGGCCCAGGCGCTCGATGGCCGGCGTGGGGATGCGATCGGGCCAGTCGGCGCCGCACATGACGCCATAGGCCAGGGTCCAGCAGCGGGCCACGGCGCCGATGTCGTATCCGCCGCCGCCGGTGGCCAGCCACGGGTAGCCGAGGCCGCCAAGTCGTGTCACAGCGGCGATGAATCCCCGGCTGGTGACCTGCAGGTGGGTCAGCGGGTCGGTGTGGTAGGAGTCGATGCCGAGCTGGGTGAGCAGCACGTCGGGCGCAAAGGCTTCGAGCAGCGGCGGGACCACGGCCTCGAAGGCCTCGAGGTAGATGTCGTCGTCGGTGTAGGGATAGAGGGGCAGGTTGACGGCGTAGCCGACTCCGTCTCCTGAGCCGACCTCGCCGGCGAAGCCGGTGCCGGGGAAAAGGTAGTTCCCCGACTCGTGGACCGAGATGGTGAGCACGCGGGGGTCGCCGTAGAAGGCGTCCTGCACGCCGTCGCCGTGGTGGGCGTCGATGTCCACGTAGGCGACGCGGAGGCCGCGCTGCAGCAGGTACATGATGGCGACCACTGGGTCGTTGAACACGCAGAAGCCGCTGGCGTTGCGGGCCGCGGCGTGGTGCAGGCCGCCGCTGATGTTGAACGCGGCCGGGACCTCGCCGTCGGCCACCATGCGGGCGGCGGTGAGGGTCGCGCCGGTGCTGAGCATCGCCGCCTCGTACATGCCGGGATAGGTCGGGTTGTCGCCGCCCTGGGCGAAGCCGAAGCGCTGGGGCTGGAAACCGGTGAGGCCCAGGCTGAAGGTGCGGACGGCGGCCATGTAGTCGCGGGAGTGGAAGGCGCCGACGCTGGTCTCGTCGGCCAGGGTGGGGGTGACGAGCAGGGAGTCGACGCCGTCGAAGGCGTCGTAGGCTTCCAGCAGCTCGTAGGTGTTCCGCAGCCGGATGGGGCGCATGGGGTGGTCCTGGCGCAGCACGTGCTGGCTCATGGCGTCGTCGTAGACGAAGGCGGCGCGGGGCATGGGTTGGTTCCCTCCGAAGCGAGGTGGAAACTGGTGGTGAGGCAACTCCGCAGTGGCAGGAGCGGACATGCCCTCTCGATGGCGTGTCCGCTATACTTATACTGTAGCAAGAGTCGGCATCATTCCGACAGGAGTGGCAAGAAATGGTTGATGAAACGACGTACTCCCAGCCGGCGGATGCTTCGGGCGCGAGTCAGCATGGAGCGGTATCCGACTTGACCGCGGACATGATCCTGCCTTCGATCTGGAAGCGCGATTTAAGGTGGATTCTGCTGGCGTTAGCGGGAGGCATCGCAGTGGGGACGCCGTTGTTGGCATTCGCGTACATACTCCTCGGCAGGGACAACGTCGCGCCGTTGTACCCCTGGCTGTTTTTCTTCGGGGGCCTGAGCATCGTCGTCGGCCCGGCAGCCCTGACCGTGTTTGACACCTGGCAAAGCAGCCGGAGAATTAAGCAGAGGGAACAGCGGGCGGCGTAGCCAAAGGAGCGCGGCCCGCGGAGGACCCGGCAATGGACGAGGATTGGGACCGGCATTGGAATACCCTGTGTCTGGGCATTCTTACCTTGGCCACGGCTACGGTGGGGGCCGCTTTCTTCGCAGGAGGCGTTGCCAATATAGATTTGTCATCCAACGATCTCGGCATTCAGATACTGCAAGCCATAAAATTTATCTTCATATTCGGTGCTTTGCTGGTGTTGATCCGCTTGGTAGGCGCCGCCAGCAAAGCAATTTTTACCTCTTCTCCTGCCCTTGAACACGAAGGGACTTCAAAGCGCGCGCAAACCGCATACGTTTATCTGGGGTTCACCCTGATAGTCATGGCATTGGCAGCATTGTTGGTAATTGACTTTTTCACCGACCTGGGCGCGGCGTTGGGCTGACCCTGCCGGCTCTACTCCTCCATTAACCCGGAGCCGTCGCGCTGGAGGATTTCGATGCGGACGTCGTCGGGGCCGCGGACGAAGGCGATGCGGACGCCGGGGCGGATGGTGCGCGGCTCCACGTAGATCTCCGCGCCCTTGCCGCGCAGGTCCTCCACCGCGCCGTCGATGTCGTCGACGCGGAAACCGAAATGGTCCAGGCCCAGGTGCGGGTCGCGGGGACTCAGATCGATATGCTCCTCGGGCGGTACGGAGGCGATGAAGATGGCCAGGCCGTTGACGTCCAGGTCGACGCGGGGGACGCCGTCGCTCTGGGTCAGGCGCAGCACCTTCGCGCCGAACATGGTCTCGAAGAAGCTGGCCATGCCCTCCGGGTCCTTGGTGCGCACGTGGATGTGGTCGTAGGTGTAGGTGTAAACGGGAGTGGTGGACATGGTGGGGAGGCTCCTTGGTGGGGTGAATGCGGGGCAATCGTACTACAGCAGCCGGGTTGGGTACACAGGCAGAGTGCTTCTGTCGGCGATAGCCCCATTGTCCGTAAATGATTCGTTGCTGCACTTATCGGTATCTGGTACATTGCGGCCCACGCAAGATTTCAATGCTGGAAATCGCCGATGTCAGATAGCCTATTGACTGCACGTGACCAGGAAGAGCTTCTGTCCATAGCATACGCCCACGCAGTATCAGCACGGGCCGGATATGCAACTGCCGTGTATGATAAAGACAGAGATGGCATCGATATGCGAATTCAAGCTGGCGGCGACATGCGCCCAGCTATTGAGATCCAACTGAAGGCGACTATCAATTTGCGAGGGCCTGAAGATGGGGTTTACCGGTTTTCATTGCCGGTGCGGAATTACGACCTTTTGCGCCTCCCAACTCAGACTCCGCGTATCCTAGTAGTCCTTGACCTGCCGAGAGAAGAAGAGCAATGGATGACCATCAACGAGGATAGTCTTGTCATTAGACATCGTGCTTACTGGACCAATCTAGCTGGGTTTGACGAAACATCTAACGTGAGCAATATCACGGTACCCATTCCAGTTCAGAATGTATTCGATGTCCAAGCCCTTTGTGATCTGATGGAGCAATCTCGCTCCGGGAGGATCCAATGATTTCTAACTTCGGAGATGGAAACCGTTTACGCGCGGTGACGCCCCTAGCATTGTCGGCGTACGCCCGTGCGGCGGGATGGACGCCAGTAGACGTGTTCGGCGACCATTCCAATGTCTACTCTGGTGACGGTTTGCCAGAGATCATCGTCCCGCGCACTCAGGACTTGGGCGATTATGCGTCCGTTGTTGCACGGCTCATAGCTGTCTTCGCCGAGGTTGCTGAGGTGGATGAGACAGCCCTGTATGCCGATTTGCTGGTTGCTGACCGCGACGTCATACGAGCACGCGCCGACGATAGCGATGCTGACGGCGCCGTGAACATAAACAGCGGCGCTGATTTGGTGAGCGGTGCTCGGGACATGCTGCTAGCAGTCGCGTGCTCACTGCACGATCCTAGACCCTTGTATCGGACGGGCGCAAACAAGGAGGCTAACGACATATTAAGCCGGATGCGTTTGGGTCAGACAGAACGTGGGAGTTACGTGGTTACCTTACTGACACCAGTAATCCCTCCACAAGTGCAGGAAGCCTTGATACCTGATCCCGACACGGATGACGCCCCAGTGGAGCGGCAGGTGACGCGACGGTTGGCGCAAGCTCTGGTATCCGCCCGCGAAGCGATGGAGAAGACTTCGATTGGCGACAAAGAGGCGTTCGCGGATTCTGTTCGCGGTGGTACCAGCGCCAACTTTTGTGACGCGTTGGCGCAGATGATTGAGCCATTTCCTTCGTTGGACATTAGCATGACTTGGGCGCGCACCCGGCCGATGCGCTCCCACCGGAGTGTCATGAAATTCTTAAAGGACGATGCTTCTGTGCTACGCGAGGCTGCTCGATCTTTTCGTAACCGCGAAGGCAAACTGGATGTCCGCTTGTTCGGAACCGTCCAGAGATTGCAGAGGGATGATACAGAAACGGACGGCACGGTAACGTTGCGGGCTTCTGTGGACGGGAGGACGCAATCCGTTATTGCCGTGCTAAACCCTTCCGATTACGACCTCGCCATTGGCGCCCATCGTTCAAAGGAACCAGTCATTGCGGAAGGCGATTTGAGGCGGTTGGGCCAGCGCTGGCATTTGGAAAATCCCAGTATCGCCGAAATTATCGCCAGTGAACATGAAGACGCGGATGTTTCTGACGACCACTCCTCCCTCTACCCACCGGGTCGTTAGGTTATGGATGTCACGCGGCTCCGATCTTTACTGTGATGCGTAAGGCGCTGCCTCAACACTCGGATAGCCTGAGCTATTTGGTAGCCTGAGCTATTTGGATCTGATCTCGAATATACCGGACTCGCGCACATGAGCGGACTACGTCAGGGGTCTCCGGCTGATATAGTCCACTCCGCACAACAAACACCTGCAGCCAAAATCCCCGGAGGCGCACCGTGCCCGACAACCATACTGAAGAGGAACTGCTCGAACTGGCGCGGAGGTACAGCTTCCGCAGCCGGATGGACCGCAGCGGCGTCACCGGCCCGATTTTCGTGTGGGGGCGCGGGTCGGTGGTGCGCGACGTCAACGGCAAGGAGTACCTCGACTTCAACTCCGGGCAGATGTGCGCCGCGCTGGGGCATAACCACCCGCGCATCGTGCAGGCCCTCCAGGAGAGCGCGGAGTCGCTGATCCACAGCCACATGACCATGCTCAACGACCGGGAGATCATCCTGGCCAGTCGGCTGGCGGAGATCACGCCGGAGGGCATGAACCGCAGCATGTTCCTGGGCTCCGGCAGCGACTCCAACGAGGCGGCCATGGCCATCGCCAAGCGCTACACCGGCGGCTACGAGGTCGCCAGCCCGGTGGTCAGCTTCCACGGCATGAGCGACGCCGCGCGGGCGGTCACCTTCTCCGGATGGCGCCAGGGCTACGGCCCCTACGCGCCGGGCAACTATCCCATCATCGCGCCGTACCGCTACCGCTGCGCATTCTGCAAGGACCAATCGGCGTGCGACTACACCTGCCTGGACACCAGCTTCGAGCTGCTGGACGCCCAGGCCGACGGGCGCATGGCCGCGGTCATCACCGAGCCGCTGTTCAGCGCCGGCGGGGTCATCGAGCCGCCGCCCGGATGGCTGCAGGAGCTGAAGCTGCGCTGCGAACGGCGGGGGATGCTGCTGATCCTGGACGAGGCCCAGACCGGGCTGGCCAAGCTGGGATCGATGTGGGCGTCGGAGCAGGAAGGCGTGGTGCCGGACATCTTCACGATCTCGAAGCACTTTGGCGGCGGCATCGCCATCAGCGCGACCATCACCACCGACGAGATCGAGGAGAACGCGGTGGACACCGGACTGGTCGTCGCCCACTCCCACTCCAACGACCCGCTGACCTGCAACGCGGCCATTGCCAGCCTGGACATCATCCTGGAGGAGAACCTGGTGGACGTGGCCGACCGCATCGGGCGGTACTGGCAGGGTCACCTGCTGCGGCTGCAGGAGCGGCACGAGCTGATCGGCGACGTGCGCGGGCGGGGCCTGCTGCAGGGCATCGAGTTCGTCACGGACCGGGAGACGCGGGAGCCGGCCTACGAGCAGGGCCAGCGCATCGGGCGGATGCTGCTGGACAATGGCCTGATCGTGAGCATCCGCCGGCGCGGCTCGGTGCTGCGGTTCGTCCCGCCCTTCACCACGACGGAGGCGCAGATGGACCTGGCGGCGGAGATTTTGGACCACGCGATAGCGTTGGCAACCTAACGGAGGAATGAACTTCTATGCCTGCAGCGCCCGAAATCATAAAAGACGGCACTTGCCATCAGTGCCCACCCCACAAATGCACCGATAATATTCGGCTAAGACACTCTCTTACGAATGAGCTGCGAAAAGGTGGTTGCGCGTATTATTACATGAACAGTGCGTTCCCCCACTTGACCGGTTATCTAAGGTCAGTGCACCTACCAAAGGGGCTCTACCTTATTACGAAGGCCCCCAAAGGATGGGAATCGTTTATGGGGACGGCATTCGACCGCAGGCTGCGGTACGAATACGAACCGGGCTACGTTGACCAAGTAGTAACACAGGGAGCTCTCCGGTTGCGGACATTCAACGGCATCCGGATAGATGAAGAGCTTGAGAGCGAAGACCTTGACAAGCGCAGCCTGTATGCCGCCGTGGCCGACATAGAATTCAGGAGCGGGAAAGGCGCGACAGCTTGGAACGCACTTAACCAGGGCGGCGGCGAACTGGAAAGAGAATTGGTTGCAGACTGTCAAGCACTGTTGGAGACAGCTCGCCAGAAACTCAACCTGTCAAACCCAAAGTTCGGACCGACGTTCAGCGCAAGCGGTTGGATAGGCGGGGCAGATGCCGACATAATAGATGGAGGATGTCTGATCGACGTCAAGTGCGTGGCGAAGCCGTCGTCAGCTACTAAATTCATCAGACAGGTAATCGCCTACGCTCTCCTAGACGTAGAAAATGCGTACTGCCTGGATTCCGTGGGAATCTACTTGGCGCGTCGAGGAATCCTATGGAAAATCCGTTTGGATGACATCGCTGAACCCTCCGGCAAGACACTCAGCGAACTACGGGATCAGGCGCCATGGGGCAACCCAGAGGACATGGGAAACCTCGGGGCGCCGATGAGCTAATCAATTTGCTAGTTGTCAGTTCCATTTGACCGGATATCCGGATTTGGAAGCTACCGGTCCCAGGCGCACACCACGCCGGTGATGTGGGAGGTTTCGTTGTAGAGGTCCAAGACAGGAATGTCTTGTGGGTCTCGGCAGTGTACGCCAGACTGTGGAACTTGGTTGAATGCAAGAGCGTGGTGAAGGTATTCGGTGATGATGGAATCCTGTTGTTCGGGGGTCAGGCGAAATCTAGGTTCCGCCAGTTTCGTAGCGAGCTCTGTGATCAGGTAGTCGGAGACGACGACTTGGGTCACCCGGGATTGCATCCAGTGCCAAATGATTGACCCCCGGTTGGGAACGGGAGTCATCGAGGATAGGATGGCGCTGGTGTCGTAGATAACGCGTTTGGGCGTCATGTGTCGATTATCTCGAGTATCTGTTCCTCGTTGAGTCCGTTGGCTCGGAAGGCCTCGAGGGCTTCTTCGAAGGGAACGTAATCGGTCGGCGTCAAGGTGATGCTCTCGTCCTGACGCCCTACCACCATGAAGCGTTCGCTCGGGAAGAGGTCCATCATTGAGGTCGGGACGGTGAAGTAACGTGCGCCGTGCGGGTCGTAGGCTCTGACATTGGAGCAGACCAGCGCCCTTATCAGCTCGTTGGGGCTGATGCCCAAATCCTGGCTCTTGCTGGCGATGTGTTCAGCCGTCCAGTCGGGGATGTCGATTTGGATGGATTGCATGGGAAAGCGTCCGTAAGCTTCTCGGGTGTCGTTGATTATAGTGCGGTTGTGGATGCTTGAGAAAGGTTACGGCGCGTTATGGCCGCTCAGCGGTCCCAGGCGCGCACCACGCCGGTGATGTGGGAGGTGTCGTTGTAGAGGTGCATGACGCAGTTGTCGGGGTAGGTGTAGATGACAGTGAGGGAGCAGTTGTGCATGGCAAACTTCCAGTTGGCCTCCAGGGGGAGATCGAGCAGGGAGACGATGCCGGCCCGGAGGCTGCCGCCGTGGCCGACGAGTAGCACGTTCTCGTCCAGGTGCGCGTGCTTCACCCGCTGCACGATGCGGGCCAGGCGGGCGCTGGTGTCCCGGATGGTCTCGCCGTTAGGGGGCGCGAAGTCCAGGTTGTTCTCCAGGGACGGCTCGTAGAGTTCGGGGTAGGCCTCGCGGTACTCGGCCTCGGTCAGACCCTCGAAGACGCCCTTGCTGTATTCCCGCAGCTCCTCGGTGAAGGTAATGGGAATGTCCCGCTCGCCCATGGCGACGCGAGCGGTTTCGGCGGCGCGAGCAAGGTCAGACGAATAGGTGGCGTCTATTTGAACCGTGGCGAGGCGGCGCGACAGCATCTGCGCCTGCTCACGGCCCCGGTCGGACAGTGGTACATCGGTGTGTCCCTGGATGCGGCCCTCGGCGTTCCACTCGGTCTCGCCATGCCTGGTGATGTAGATGATGCCCATGTTGCTCCCTTACGGCTGGGGTTCTTCGTTCCAAACTTCGGCGATGGCGTCGGCCAGCTTCGCGCAGTCTTCCGCCGGACGCAGGCCGATGCGGATGCAGTCGGGCAGGCCGAAGGACGTGCAATCCCGCACGAACAGCCCGCGTCGGGCGAGGTCGTCCCGCAGCCGGCCGGCGTCGCCCACCTGCGCCAGTACGAAGTTGGCCGCCGTGGGATAGCAGCGGATGCCCAGATCGGACAGGCGCTCCACCACGCAGTTGCGGGATGCGGCCACTGCCGCTCTCGCCCGCTCCAGGTACGCTGTGTCCGCGATGGCGATCAGGCCCGCCGCCTGGGCCAGGCCGTTGACGCTCCAGTCGGGCTGGAGCACGGCCAGGCGGGCGATGACCGGTTCGCTGGCCACCGCATAGCCGAGGCGCAGAGCGGTCAGCGCGTAGTCCTTGGTCATGGAGCGCAGCGCGACGATGGATCCGTGACCTGCGGCCAGCGCGACCACGTCGGCATCGGCGCGGCGTTCGGACAGGTTGATGTACGCCTCGTCGACCACCAGCAGGCCGCCGACACTGGCAACGGCGTCGGCGATCATCGCCAGTTGTTCGCGGGCCATCAGCACGCCCGTGGGGTTGTTGGGATTGCAGATGAAGGTCAGAGCGGGACGCTCGGCGGCGATGGCGACGGTGACGGCGGACGTGTCCCACGCGAACCCGTCGCTGCGCCGGGTTGCGGTGAGGGTCTTCACGCTGCCGCCGGAGATGCGGACGGCGCCGTCGTACTCGCCGTAGGTGGGCGTCAGCAGCAGGGCGCTGGGGTTGCAGTCCGCCGGCGGCGAGCCGATCCAGGCGCGGGTCAGCAGGTGGATTATCTCCGTGGACCCGTTGCCGACGATGACGTTGCCGATGGACACGCCGTCGCCGACATGGTGCGCGGCGATGGCCTCGGTCAGCGCCAGGCAGTGGGGGTCGGGATAGGCGGTGAGGTCAACGGCGGCGATGGCCTCGGCGACGCCTTCCGGCGGGCCCAGGGGGCTCACGCTGGCGGAGAAGTCGAGGCAGTCCTCCAGGCGCAGGCCCAGCTCCCGCAGCTCGGCCTCCTTGATGCCGCCGTGGACGGGGCGGGCTGGCGGGTCGGGGTTGGCCGGGCTGAGGTCCACGGGAATTGGGCTACCGGTGGGTGCGGACGGACTCGCGGTCCGGATCGTCGAAAACTCTTGCCAGCGCCAATTCATAGCCGGGGATCATAGGCGTAGAGAGAACGTCGTCACGGCTCAACACGGCTCGCTCGATGTATTCACTGTTCGACAGTTCGAGGATGGCCAGGGTGTCGTCAACGGGGTCCAGTATCCAGTACTCAGAGATACCGGCCGCGGCGTACCACGCACGTTTAAGCGTCAAGTCACGTTGGCGGTCACTGGATCCCGCTTCTACTACCAGATCAGGGCCACCGTATATATGGTTTCTCCTCAGAAGACTCTCGCGCTCAGCGCTCAGGAACACGAGGTCCGGTATCAGCAGCGTGGATTCAGACAAAACCACCCCGACGCCCCAAAGCACTCTACCCAAGCGGGGAGTTGTCGAAACGACGTGAGCCCACATCGTGGCATAAATCACACCCAGGAGTTGTTGGTGATCCACGTTGGGAGGGGGCATTTCGTACAACTCTCCGTCGGCCAGTTCCCACAAGCCTTCAAACTCAAGGGCAAGGTATTCGGCCAGCGTGAGCTTCGCGCCGTGTCGTGTGGTGGTCATGGTTGGCCTCCGCGGTTGTGCGCCGTAGCGCAGTGGCGGCGTAGGAAGATCGGTCAGATCGGATTGCGGTGGCAGCCCTTGGGTACCCTTGGCGCAAGGTCAGCGATTTCCGCGGGTCAAAGCGCGCATGGGGTCGCCGAAAAGCTGCTCCAGGGGCAGCGCGAAGCCCGGTATGGCCGCCGTGGCGAGGGTGTCATCGCGGCCCAACGTCCGCTCAACATATTCGTTGCCGGATAGTTCCAGGACGGTCAGCATATCGTTGACCGGGTCCAGGATCCAGTATTCGGGTATGCCGGCTCCGGCGTACAAATCCCGCTTCATCACCAGGTCCCGGTTGCGATCCGAGGACAAGATCTCGACCACCAGATCCGGAATGCCCTCAACGTAGCCGTGGTTGATCAGGCTCAAGTTCTCGGAGCGCAGGTAGATGATGTCCGGTGTTGGCACATAAAGATCGGACAGCGCCAGGCCGGAGTTGCTGAACGCCAGACCGGGCGCCGGGCGCACAACTGTCATCAGATTATTGATCATCCTCACCAGGAAGTCCATGAGAAACTGGTGTTCAAGAGTGGCCGCCGGCATTTGATACAACTCTCCATTGATCAGTTCCCACACCCCCCCGTCCGTTTCGGGCAGGTTGCGGTACTCGGCCAGCGTCATGCGGGTTCCGGGTTTTATGGTGGTCATCTCGGTAACTCCAAGAACCGTGTGCAGCGCCGGCATTTTACACTACGGCCAGTAGGCCCACCGCAGCCACAGGATGCCGACGGCTGCCGCAGCGGCCAGCGCGGTGGTGGCGTAGAGGGCGCGGGTGGCGCGACCGATGTGCTGCGCCTCGGGCTCGGGCGCGGGATCGCCGAGGCGGTAGTGGCCGACCTTTTCCAGCGTCACGCCCAGCCCGCCGGCCATGGCGGCCATGGTCCAGCCGGCGTTGGGCGACTCGGTGCGGCCACGGTGGGCGAACATGATGCGCCAGGCCCGGCCGCCGGCCATGCCGGGCAGCGCGGCGGTGGACAGCCACAGCAGCAGCGCCGCGAGCCGCGCGGGTATCAGGTTCACCAGGTCGTCCAGCCGGGCCGAAGCCTTGCCCAGATACTCGTAGCGGCCGTGGTAGCCGACCATGCTGTCCAGGGTGTTGATCGCCCGGTAGGCCACCGCGCCGGGCAGGCCGAACAGGGCAAAGGCCAGCAGCGGCCCCACGATGCTGTCGGTGATGTTCTCGGCGACGGACTCGATGGCGCCGGCGGCCATCTGACCGGTGGTGAGTTGCGAAGTGTCGCGGCTGACCAGGGACGACATCTCCCGCCGAGCCTCGGCGATGTCGCCGGCGGTCAGGATCCGGCCGATGCCGGCGGCGACGCGGTGCAGCATCCGCACCGAGAAGGTGGTTTTCAGAAGCACGGCGACCACCAGCAGGTACGCCAGGGGATGCAGTTGCATCAACCCAAACCCGACGGCCCACGCCGCCGCGCCCCACGCTGCCGGTATCAGCAGGGCCATGCCGGCGCCGAAGGCCAGTTGCAGCGCCGTCGCCGCCGGCGCGCCGGGCGCGATGCGCTCCGCCAGGGCGACGGAATTGCCGATCCACACCGTGGGATGCAGGCGGTTGGGCGGCTCGCCCAGCGTCAGGTCGAGCAGGAGCGCCAATAGCAGGGCCAGCACGTCCAGGGGGACGGGCAAGCTGTTCAGCGCAGTGGTTAAGGCGTCCATCCAGCCAGCCAGGGGAAGCCGATCGCTATTCCGCCGCCGTAGGCAACCTGCGTCATCGGCGAGCCAACCAGGGGAACCAGCAGCACGAGGGAAAATCCCTCTATGATTTCATTGGCAGCTCCGTAGCAGTCACCCGTCAGACCGCCACCCAACCGGCGCGTGGCCCAGAAACCCAGCAGCAGGGCCAACCCGGACGCAGCCGCCAGCACCACCAAACCGGACGCCCCCAACAGGAGCCACGCCGCCGCCGCTACGGTCAGAAGAGCCCACGCTGTTGCCAGCCATGGCCGCTCTCCCGACGCAAATGCTGATCCAATACCCTCCTGTCGGCCGTAGGGGAACACCGTCAGCAGCAGGGTCATCGTCCAACGGGAAACCATGGGGAACAATAGCAACGCGCTCAATCCGTCGCTGCTCAAGAGCAAATCCGAACTGATCGCTCCGCATTTGACAAGCAGCACGCAGGCTCCACCTGCCACGGCAAAAGATCCGACCCGAGAATCCCGCATTATCTCCAAACGGCGTTCCACCGTGCGCCCGCCCCACATGGCGTCGCAAAAATCCATCAGGCCGTCCAGGTGCAGGAAGCGGTTGAGCAAAGCAAGCCCAGTTACCACCAACGCCGCCGTCAAAAACAAATACGGCTCAAAGCCCAGCGCAAACAGCGCCACCACCAGGATCACGAGTATCAGCCCGTAGAGCAGGCCGACGAAGGGGTACCAGCCCCGGGAGCGGGAGATTTCGGCGTCGGTGGGGTTTGCCACCCCGACCGGGAGCAGCGTCAGGAAGGACAGCGCCACCAGCAGCGGGGCGTAGACGGCCCGTAACACGGCGGCGGGTTTTGGGTTAGTCCTCGCGGTCGGAGACGCCGGCTTCGGCGAAGGTTGCCATCTCCGCCAGGGTTTTGGCTGCGGCCTCAATGATGGGCATGGCCAGCGCCGCGCCGGTGCCCTCGCCAAGACGCATTTCCATGTCCAGCAGCGGGGACAATCCCATGGCCTGCAGGCCGACGTTGTGGCCCGGCTCCACGGAGCGGTGGGCGGCGATGTAACGCTGGGCGATGTTCGGGCAGAGCCGCCAGGCGATGAGGGCCGCCGCGCCGCTGATGAACCCGTCCACCACGACAGCGCAGTTCCGCGCCGCCGCGCCCAGCATGACGCCGGCCAGAACGCCGATCTCGAACCCGCCCACCTTGGTGAGCACGTCCAGGCCGTCGCTGCCGTCGGGCTGGTTGGTTTCCAGAGCACGGCGGATGGTGGCGATCTTGCCTTCCAGAGCGGCGTCATCTACACCGGTGCCTCTACCCGTGACCGTGGCCACGTCGGCGCCGGTGACGGCGGCGGTGATGGCGGCCGACGGCGTGGTGTTGCCGATGCCCATGTCGCCGCCGGCGATGAGGTTGGCCCCGGCGTCGGCCTGCTCGTTGGCGGCGTTGATGCCGATCTCCAGGCAGCGGACTGCATCCTCCCGGCTCATGGCGGGCCCGCGAGCGATGTTGCCGGCGCCATAGCCGACCTTGGCGATGGTGAGGCCGGGCTGCGGGTCAAGGTCCACGGCGACGCCGGCGTCGATCACGGTGATATTTGCGCCGGCGTGGCGGGCCAGCGCGTTGATGGCCGCGCCGCCGGCCACGAAGTTGAACACCATCTGCGGCGTGACCTCGGCGGGATAGGCCGACACACCCTCGGATGCGACGCCGTGGTCGCCGGCCACCACGATGACCGCCTTGCCGGCGATCTCCGGGATGGGCTGGCCCAATATGCCGGCCAGTTGGATGGACAGCGTCTCCAAGCGGCCTAGGCTGCCGGGCGGCTTGGTGAGCACGCCCTGCCGCGCCTCGGCGGCGGCAACGGCCTCGGCGTCCAGCGGCCCGATGGCGGCGACGGTCTGGTCAACCAGTGGTGAGATGGGCATTGGGCCTCCGAACCAGATGGAAATACTGTGGTGGCGGTATCGATAGCGATGCTGTCGTACGCCTCTTTTTCGCTATCTTGTCCGCACGGCGCATCGTCTAAGGGCATCGCTACCCCTGCCAGCATTAATGATGCTCCGTGCTTTACTCACGCGAGTTCGACAAGCATTTAGGGTGTAACCCCTCTCCGAGAAAAGCAGGTCGACTAGATGGGCGTTTGAGAGCGACGAGTTGGCGAATTGGTCATAGAAGGTAGCAAATACCTCTTTTCCAACTGACCGCAAGTGTCTTTCCAATTGAAGGTCGTCCATCCCGTAACCTAAACCTAATGTCGATTGCAGGTCAGAACTCGATGCCCGGCTGGGCCTTGATGCCGGCGTCGTAGGGGTGCTTGACGACGTTCATTTCGGTGACCAGGTCGGCGAATTCGACCAGGGCTTCCGGCGCGTGACGGCCGGTGATGATGACGTGCTGCATCTCGGGACGGGCCTTGAGGGCGTCGACAACGTCCTCCACGGGCAGCCAGCCGTAGTGCATGGGGTAGGTGAACTCGTCGAGGATCACCAGGTCGTACTCGCCGGCGGCGATGACCTCCTTGGCGTCTTCCCACAGGGCGCGGGCGAGGTCGGCGCTGGCGTCGAGGTCCTGGGAGCGCCAGGTGAAGCCGTCGCCCATGGCGCGGACGGTGACGCCCATCTTCTCGGCGGCGCGCTGCTCGCCGAAGTTGGCGGTGGTGTGCTTGATGAACTGGAGCATCACGACCTTCATGTCGCGGCCCCAGGCCCGCATCAGCACGCCCATGGCGGCGGTAGTCTTGCCCTTGCCGTTGCCGGTGTTGACGATGACGAGGCCCTTGTTGATGCGGGGGCCGCGAACCGACTGCGGGCCGTGGCGCGTTTCCTGCGTAGTCATGTGAACATCACTCCTGCATTGCTTTCATCAAACTGATCGAGATCAAGGTACGTTGTCGAAGATGCGTTCGCGCACGTTAAAGGCGAAGCCGGGCAGCACGTCGCCGCCGCCCAGCACATCCGGTTCGTGCAGGATCTCCGGTTCCGCGCCGGGGCGGTAAATGGTCACGCGACGCAGGCGGGCGTTGATAACCCAGGCCAGGCGCGCGCCGCCTTCCAGGTACCGGCGCACCTTGTCTTCCAACTCTGGCCCCCGGTTGGATGGTGACACTATTTCAACTAGAAAATCTGGAACCACGGCCCTGAAGGGTCTGCGAGCCTCTTCGGGCAACGAGTTCCAGCGTTCTGCGGACATCCACCAAGCGTCCGGACACAGCATAGAGCCGTCAGGAAGAATGAACATGGACGTGGGCCCGCCGGCCCGCCCTCCATGCTCGCGCGCTCGGAACACAAGATCGGCCGTGATCTCGGCTTCGTGCCAATCTCCCGGAATCCCGGTGGGGGACATTATTTTCAGTTCTCCTTGCGCGGTGATCTCAAAATCACCCACTGCATCCTGGTTCCGACCTGCGAACTCTTGGAGCCAGCCATCCAACTCTGGACTCTCCAGGGTTAGCCCGAACTCGGACAGCGGGATCAGCACGTAGCCCTCAAAGTCAGAGGGCTTCCTCACGCTGATGGGCGCTTTGGAGGGAGCTTTAGCCGGCGCAGTGGTCATTCGGTATTTCCTCCGTTCGCCGCCGCGCAGGTGTCCACAAAGCGCTTCGCCAGGCCGGGACGGCTGCCCAGGTGGACGTGGATGTAGGAGGCCCACACGCTGCCGGCGCGGAAGCCCTCGGGCCGGCCATCCTGATTGACCACCTGGTAGGCGGCGCTGGCGGCGTCGGGCGGGTCCTGCAGCACCGACCAGTGGAACTCGTGGCCGCGCACCTGCTGGCCGGCGGTGAGCAGCGGGCCGTCGCCGCAGGCCGCCACCTCACGGTAGCCCAGGTGGAGACGCCGGCCCTCCATTGAGGACACCACGGGAATCGCGCCGACCATGGGGAACTGCTGGCCGTCCAAGTCGGAGAGGCTGCGGCCCAGGTACATCAGACCGCCGCACTCGGCGTATATGGGCAGCCCCCGCGACACGGCGCGGCGCATCGATTCGATCATGCCGGCGTTGCCGGAGAGATCCTCGGCGAACAGTTCGGGGAAGCCGCCGCCGAGGTAGACACCGCCCACGCCGTCGGGCAGCGACTCGTCGTCCAGCGGCGAGAAGGGCACGATCTCCGCGCCCCAGGCTGCCAGCAGGTCCAGCGAGTCCTGGTAGTAGAACGAGAATGCACGGTCCTGGGCCACGGCGATGGCGGCACGAGGAGCCTGGGGCGTCGCCGGGAAGACGCCCTCGGATGTCGCCCGGGGCCGGCCGGCGGTGGCGGCGATGCGGGCAATGGCATCGAGGTCGATGGTCCGCTCGATCTGGGCGTTGAGGGCGTCGTACCAGTCGTTCATGACGGTGCCCTCGGCGGTGGGAATGAGGCCCAGGTGGCGCTCGGGCTGGACCAGATCGTCGCGGCGGGGGAGCCAGCCCACCACGGGCAGGCCGGTGGTCGCCTCGATTTGGGGCTGGCAGAACTCCAGGTGCCGCTCGCTGCCCACGCCGTTGAGGATCACGCCGGCGACGCGCAGGTTGGGGTCGAACTGCTGGTAGCCCAGCACCTCGGCGGCCACGCTGCGGGCGACCTTTCCGGCGTCGGCGATGAGGATCACCGGTGCGTCCAGCAGCTTGGCCAGCTCGGCCGTGGAGCCGTCCTCGTCCAGGGAGGAGTGCCCGTCGAACACGCCCATCACGCCCTCGACCACCGCGATGTCCGCCGCGCCGGCGGCCCGGTGGAACAGCTCGGAGACCACGGGATGGGGCAGCAGCCAGGTGTCCAGGTTGCGGGAGGGCACCCCGCAGGCGATGGTGTGGTACGAGGGGTCGATGTAGTCGGGGCCGGCCTTGAAGGGCTGGACGCGCATCCCGCGGCGGGCCAGCGCGCCCATGACGCCGCTGGCGATGGTGGTCTTGCCGACGCCGGAGCGGACGCCGGCGATAACGACGGCAGAGGTCATATCAGCACCGTGTGGTCACACATGCGCACCCGCTTTTCATTTTACATCGATGCACAGGATAGACAGGATGTTGACGATGATGCCCATAAGCGTCATTTGCCGGAGTGCCAAAAGTGGCAAGGTATCAAAGGGAAAACCCAATCCTGTTGATCCTGTTCATCGATGTAAATTCTCCCAACCGTTCTTCCGGTGGAGCACCGCCCTACGGGTGCTCGCCAGCGGAACCGTAGGCCTCGGCGGGCAGGCCGATCTTGCTGGGATACTTGTCCAGCAGGGCCATGAAGAAGCTGTGGCGCGGCGGGTTGGTGGCGTCGTCGTCCGACTTGCGCAGGTAGACGCGCATGGCCGGGTTGCCTTCGCCGTCGCGCATCCACAGCTGGTACGAGGGGAGCCCCTGGTCGTTGGTGGTGTGGATGAACTCGGCCTCGCGGATTTTGGACATGTCCAGGTGCATGTGGGTGCCGCCGGGCACCATGAGGGTCACGATGCGCCCGTCGGGAGTGAACCGCAGGTCGTCGAAGTCCATGTAGACCTCGGCGGAGGCGGCGGTGCTCTCCAGCATCACCACAACCTCGTTGAAACCGATGCCGTCGACCCCGTCGCGGCATTCTTCGAGTATCTCGCGGAGCATGACGTCGCTCATGCAATCACCTCTCAATTGGCGTAGCGCCCGGGCCGTGCGACGGGCGTTTTTGGTTTTACGGGCCGGCGGGTCGATTATCACCCAGCGGCGACGGCAAGGCAAATTGACGAAAGCGCGCCCCGACGGGCCGATGGAGGAGGAACCGGCTCGCCGGAGCAGCGCAGGGGAGTAGTCGTTCATCGCTGCAACAAGCCCGGCTGCAACAAAAAAACCCGACTGCACTCTTGCGGTCGGGTGACGGAGCCTGCGGCTGGGAACCGGTCTTGCTATTGGGTGTGCCGGGATTCCGCCCACTCGTTCCACGAAGTGCAGCTGGAACACACCCGCTGGCAGGCCTCCTGGCTGATGGCTGATAGCGACGCTTCTCCGCCTTCCCGTCCGCTCGATGGCGGATAGTGGCTTGCGTTCGCATCCCAAGGATGCGAAAGGGAGGGCGTCTCACCAATTACAGTGGCGGGACCGCACCGGATTCACACCGGATTTCCTTTTCAGCCCGTCGTGCGCAGGGGGTAGTTCGCGCTACTAACGGGCCACCGGCAGGTGTTTACGGTTCAGTTGTTAACAATTTCAGGTTAGCAGCCGGCGCGGGCGGAGTCAAACACAGGGGGACCTCACGCGTACCCAGTTTGGTAAATCGTCAGAATCAAGATTTACGGGATTTTATGATTAGGCAGGATTGGGAGATCTCCATCAAACGACGGTTCCAATCCTGATAATCCCTGAATCTCGAAAATCCTGATTCTGACGTTTCCACGCCGCCAAACTGGGCACGCATGAGACCGTCGAGCTATTGTGGGTTCAAACCGCTGGATTATCGCTTTCGCGGGATGGCGCGGTCCGAAGGACGGATTGGGCGCTGCCCCAGTTTCGAGATAGGTTCCTATTCCTCGTCGTCCTCTTTCCAGGAGATGAAACGACCGGGGGAAATGACGATCAGGGTCAACCGTTCGTCAGCCAGAAGTTCCGCGGCGAACTCGGCGCCGCGCTCGTCTCCCTCGTAGAGGACGCAGGTCCGGCGCACCATGTCATCCAGTCCGCTGTCGGTGATGTTGGCCGTGCCCTCGACGGTCACAAAAGAATAGGGGTGATCCGGGGTGCAGACGCACAGGGCCACAGTGGAATTGCGGCGGATGTTTCGCACCTTGACCGCCGCTCGGTCGGCCATCACCAACGCCCGATCGTTGTCCCAAAGGAACCAGACCGGCGCCACGTGGGGAGCGCCGTCGCGCCGCATGGTGACCAACTGCGCCGTTCGGGGCTGGGACAGAAATTCATCCACCTCTGCTGTGTTCAGTGTTCCCAAGGTTTTCCCTCCTGCATCCGCGATGCCATTCATCGATATACCGAACCCATGTTAGCGGAAATGTGGCCAGTGGCGGGTTTCTGGTGAACCGGTCCGCAGATGAACACCGGTGCCAGATGCGGGCCGGCCTGCGTCGCCACGCCGCTCGACCATCACGTCCCCTGGCCTTGATCGGCGCTGTCTACAAATAATCGAAAGACGCTACGGACCGGGTCACGGCTGCTCCGGCTGGTGGCGTCGGCCGCTGGGTCGATCCTGGGTCACGTCCGTCTCGCTGGTGCCGGTCAGTTCGTAGGATCGGTTGATGAACGTCCCGACGGCCAGGTTTATCTCCTCGCGGAAACGGTCTCTATCGACGTCGTTCATACGGAATGCGGTACCGCTGTACCGGTAGTTGACGGCGTAGAGGGTGAGCCAGTTCAACTGCTCCGCTGGGCGGTCGGGGTTGGGGAACGAGGTGTAGTCGATCAGCAACCGGAGCTGCGCCGCCGCCAGCGTGTTCGCCTCGGTGGGGTCGCGGAGGATTTGGTCGGCGACCTCGCGCAGGTCATGGACGGACCGGTATTCCAGGCCGGCCGCCGACAGCCAGGCCTTGATGGCATTTTCCACGGCCTGCTGGGCCTGGAAACCGTAGATCTCCTGGACTCCGTCGGGGTGGTCTATTTCGCGTCCGAATGCCCCAAGGTGGCGGTACGCCGCCTGGAGCCGTTCTTTCACGTCCGGCCAGCTGTCGGGATATCCGTCCTCGTAGGCTCCGGAAAGGTCCAGGTTCTCGTCGCTCATTAATACTCCGTCCCGCATTGCCTGCGCGGCCACGTGGTTTTTGGCGCGGCGGCAGTAGTTGAACGTCCGCGCATCCATGGTGACCACGTCCACGCGGAGGCGCGGCGGATGGTCGCGGAAGTAATCCCGGGCAACTCTGGTGGCCAGGCCCATGCCAGCAGCCGGGCCGGCCTCGGATATGATCAGCAGATCGACGTCGGAGTTCGGGCGATGATCGCCCCGGGCCCGGGAGCCGAACAGTATCACCGTGTCCGGCGTCACCGCGGACTGCACCGCCCGGGCGACTTCAACGCCGATCCGGTCGGGGGCGCTCACCTGGCCAATGGCGCGTTCCATCATTTGCCTGTTTCCGAGGACCATTTCGAAAGGAGGGAGGTGGTCCATCCGCAGCGATTTGGGCCCGGTATGCTCTGCGCACCCAGTTTGGCGGCAGGGAAGTGTCAGAAGCAGGATTGGCCGGATTTATGGATTATCAGGATCAGGAGCGGTCTGCCCCAAATGGTCTCAATCCGGCCAATCGGTGAATCCTGATAATCCCGATTCTGACAAACTACCCTAAGGGAGTACGCATGAGGCCCGGTATGGACTTGATTCTAACACCGGGCCTGCGCACGGATCGGACTCGATCCCATCAGTACTCCAGCATCATGCGCTGCAACTCGGCGTGGTCTCTGGTCTGGGTCAGGCCGAGCATGAGCAGGATGCGCGCCTTCTTGGGGTGCAGGTTGTCGGCGACGATGTAGCCCTCATCGGTGAAGCGGCGGGTCTGGACGACCCGTCCGGTTCCGACGTGGGTGGACAGGACCACGGGGATGCCGGCTTCCTGGGCGTTTTTCAGGCCGGCCATGAACGTGGACGGAGAACCGCCACTGCCCAAACCGGCGGCCACGATGCCGTCCACGCCGTCCGCCACCAGGGCGTCGATGACCGTGCTGCCGGCTCCGGCGTAGCCGTAGGCGATGTCGACCCGGGGCAGTTCGTAGATTGCGGACACGTCGAACTCCGAGTCGGCGGTATGCCTGCGCTCGGGCCGGCGGTAGTAGACCACCTGCCCGTCGGCATCCGCGTAGCCCAGGAAGCCCATGTGGCCGGACTGGAAGGTCTCGACCCGGTAGGAGTCGGTCTTGGTAACGTCCCGGGCGGACTGGATCTCGTTGTTCAGCACCACCAGCGCGCCGCGGCCGGCGGACTGGGGCGCGGCGGCGATCCGCACGGCGTCCAGCAGGTTGTTGTCGGCGTCGGTGCCCATGGCCGACGGCGGACGCATGGCGCCGGTCACGGCCACCGGCCGGCGGTCCCGCACGGTGAGGTTGAGGAAATAGGCCGTCTCCTCCAGCGTGGCGGTGCCGTGGGTAACGGCCGCGCCGGCCGCGTCGGGATCGGCGGCGAACTGCTCGTTGATGCGGTTGGCCAGGGTGAGCCAGTGGGGAGGATAGACCTCGGTGCTGCCCACGTTGATCACCTGCTCCGGTATCACTTCGGCCAATTCATTGGCTTCCGGAACCCGGGCCAGCATTTCCTGGATGGTAAGCTGCTGCCCTCGATAACTGTAGTTGGAGAAATCGGTGCGAGATTCGCCCACGAATGAGATGGTGCCCCCCGTACCAAACAGATACACTCGGCGCCCAGGTTCGTATGCCATTTGAAACCCCCTTGTCGACCGGCCGGATGAAAATACCATTCTACGCCGGCCGGCGCGGTTGCCTGGCGACGAATCTCGCCGACTGACGATGCCAACTTTGCAAATTCCCCCGCACGCGGGTAGTATATTGGGCTAGTCTAGGTGATTTATGTGCGCCGCAGCGCAGCCGTGCACTCTCCAACGGCAGGAACGTTATGACCAACAACCGCTGGGTTCGCAACAGCCTGATCTATCTTCTCATAATTATCGGCGTGATCGTCATCTTCTACACGCTGCTCCCGAGTTTTGGCAGCAGCGAACGCCTGACCCTGACCGAGGTGCTCAACCAAGCGCGGGCCGGTCAGATCGAGCGGATCATAGTGGACGGCGAGAAACTCACCGTCATACCGACGGTCGGCCGCCAGGGAGAGGACGCCCAGAAGTACAGCAGCCGCATCGGCAAGAACACCGATCTGGAGAGCCTGCTGATCACCACGGGCATCTGGGACCAGGTCAGCGCGCCTGACATCGAGTACAAAGGCTCCAGCGGGTTCGGCAGCGTCTTTGGTATTCTGCTCAACTTCCTGCCCCTGATCTTCTTCGGCGGCCTGATCCTGCTGATGATGCGGCAGGCGCAGGGGTCCAACAACCAGACCATGAGTTTCGGCCGCAGCCGCGCCCGCATGATGCCGTTCAACCGCCCGTCGGTAACCTTCAGCGACGTGGCCGGCGTGGACGAGGCCAAGGCCGAGCTTGAAGAAGTCGTCGACTTCCTGAAGTATCCCGAGCGCTTCCTGCAGTTGGGGGCGCGCATCCCCAAGGGCGTCCTGCTGGTGGGCCCTCCCGGAACCGGCAAGACCCTGCTCGCCCGGGCGGTGGCCGGCGAGGCCGGAGTGCCCTTCTTCCACATCTCCGGCAGCGAGTTCGTGGAGATGTTCGTGGGCGTGGGCGCAGCGCGGGTGCGGGACCTGTTCGAGCAGGCCAAGCGCAACGCGCCGTGCATCCTCTTCGTTGATGAGATCGACGCCGTGGGGCGCCATCGCGGCGCCGGACTGGGCGGCGGCCACGACGAGCGCGAGCAGACCCTCAACCAGATCCTGGTTGAGATGGACGGTTTCGAGACCAACACCAACATCATCGTCATCGCAGCGACCAACCGGCCCGACATCCTGGACCCGGCCCTGCTGCGGCCCGGGCGCTTCGACCGCCGCGTCACCCTCGACTTGCCTGACGTGCTGGGTCGCGAGGCCATCCTCAAGGTGCACGTCGCCGGCAAGCCGTTGTCCCGGGAGATCAAGATCGACGTGGTCGCCCGCGAAACCCCCGGCTTCAGCGGCGCCGACCTGTCCAACCTGGTAAACGAGGCCGCGCTGCTGGCCGCCCGCAAGAACCAGTCCAGCATCTTCATGCAGGACTTTGAAGAGGCCATCGAGCGCGTCATCGCCGGTCCGGAGCGCAAGAGCCGGGTCATCAACCAGCGCGAGAAGGAGATGACCGCCTACCACGAGGCGGGCCACGCCCTGGTCGCGTGGAACCTGCCCCACGCCGACCGCGTCCACAAGATCAGCATCGTGTCCCGCGGCAACATGGGCGGGCACACCACCCTGCTGCCCGAGGAAGACCGCTATCTCTGGACCAAGAACCAGTTCCAGGACATGCTCGGGGTCATGATGGGCGGCCGGGTCGCCGAGGAGCTGATCTTCGACGAGGTCACCACCGGCGCCAGCAACGACATCGAACGCGCCACCAAGACGGCCCTGGGGATGATCAAGCGGTACGGGATGTCCCCCACCCTTGGCCCGCGCACCTTCGGCAAACGCGAGGAGATGGTGTTCCTGGGGCGCGAGATCAGCGAGGAGCGCGACTACGGCGACAAGATCGCCGAGGAAATCGACGACGAAGTCCGCCACCTGATCCACAGCGCCTACCGGCAGGCCCAGCAGTTGTTGATCGACCACAAGCCCAAGCTGGTGCAGGTGGCCGAGTACCTGATCGAGCACGAGGCCATCTCGGGCGACGCCCTGAACAAGCTGTTCAACGACGACCTGCCGGGCACCGAACCGGAACCGGCCTGGCCAGAGGCGCCCACGCCTTCGCCCTATGCTCCGCCGGCCCCCCCGGTCACCCAGGGCGGGCCCGTGCCCAGCCCGGCGCCGGCCTTTGGCAGCGCCAGCACGTCGGAGCCGATACCGGGAACATCACCCGGCGACGACTGACGTTCTCACCAGGGGCCCAGACAATGAACCGGGGCGGGTTTGAAACCCGCCCCGACTAATTTTCGCTGCCGGCCTCGCCCACGCCGCTCTCGGCCTCGGCATCCAATGGCAGGCTGCGGTAGTAGAGCCCCCACTGCTGCATCAGGCTCTCCACGCGGGGGTCTTTCAGCGCGATCAGTTCGCGGAAGAACCCGGCCATGGCGTGGGCCGGGCGCAGTTCGTCGGTGCACACCCAGCTGCGGTCGCCGGGCACCGCGTAGATCAGGCCGCTCTGGTGGGGGCAGGTCGCCTGGACGCGTGCCATGTCCGTGCTGGTTTTGACGGTGAGTCCCTGGGGTTGCGGAGGGTTCTGCTGGTCGCCTGGCGTTATCTGAACTGGCGTAGTCATACTGCAAACATCCTGATGTTGCTCATGCGTACCCAGTTTGCGGCGGGGAAACGTCAGAATCAGGATTTACAGGATTATATGATTGGGCAGGATTGGGAGATCTCCATCACGGAACGGTTCCAATCCTGACAATCCCGAAATCTTGAAAATCCTGATTCTGACGATTTGCGGAAGTGGGTACGTCTGGACCTGATGTCGACCGCCTTGCGCGGCCCGCGGCGTCGGCCTCGAAACACCGCCCAATGCGGCTGGCCAATTATAAACCAGCCCGACAACGTTGGTGTTATACTGTCTCGGCCAACCGTCCTAAAATCGTACTGCCTAACGCTGATTGCGTCGGTCAAACCGAATAAACGGGTTGACATCGACCAGGTATCATACCGCACTTAAACAAAGGACCCTTTCATATGTTCACACCCGGGGGAGGTCAACAACCGCCTCGTCAACCCGAATTCGACCTAGAACAACTCCTCGGTCGCGTACGCGGCATGTTTGGTGGCTCCGGTGGACGCCTTGGCGGCGGAAACCTGAGCATTTTGATTCTGGCCGTGGTCGCCCTGCTGATAATCATCTGGGCCGCCACCGGCGTGTACACGGTGAGCCCCGGTGAGAATGCCGCGCTGCGGTTGTTCGGAGCCGTCCAGGGCGCGCCCGTATCGGAAGAAGGTCTCCACTGGTGGTGGCCCTCGCCGGTGGGCAACAAGGACGTGGTGCTGGTCACCGAAACGCGGCGCATGGAGCTGGGGTTCCGTTCCAACGACGCCGCCGTCAACACCCCATTCCTCGACGAGGCCCTGATGATTTCAGGCGACCTCAACATCGTTGACGTTCAGATGGTGGTGCAGTACCGCATCAGCAACCTGAACAACTTCCTGTTCAAGGTTGACGACCCCGGCGAGCCCGTGCGCGGCATACCGGAGGGACGCCCCGACGGGCGGACCCTGAAGGACGGCGCGGAAGCCGCCCTGCGTTTGGTGGTGGGCCAACGGTCCATCGACGACGTGCTGGTGCGGGGTCGTGAGTTGGTGGAAACCGACACCCGCGCACGGTTGCAGGCCATCCTCGACGAATACGAAGCTGGCGTCGAGGTCATCTCGGTGCAGTTGCAGGACGTGAAGGCGCCGGAAGAAGTGCGCGACGCGTTCGACGACGTGCTGAGAGGCCGCCAGGAGCGGGAGACCCGCATCAACCAGGCCCGCGCCTATGCCGAAGACATCATCCCGCGCGCTAACGGTGACGCTCAGCGTATTATCGAAGCGGCGGAAGCATTCAAGCGCGCCCGCATCGAAACCGCCAACGGTGAGTCGGCGCGTTTTGTATCGGTACTCAACGAGTACCAGAGTTCTCCCGAAGTGACTCGCCAGCGCCTTTACCTGGAGGCGCTGGAAAACGTCTTCCCGGGCGTTACCAAGATAATCGTCGACCCCGACACCGAACCGGTGCTCATTCTGGGACAGGACGGAAACGTCATACCTGCCCCCATCGGTCCCAACCCGTAGCCGCAGGTAATCCAGACTGACCGTCTCTCATCCCCGGAGAATCCCCAATGCGAAATTTGATAATCGTCGCCATCGTCATCATCGTCGGACTGGTCGTGCTGCGCCAGGCCCTCTACGTGGTCGACGTCACCGAGCAGGTCATCATCCTCCGCTTCGGCGAGGTGGTGGACACCAAAACTCAACCGGGTTTGAGCGTCAAGGCGCCGTTCGTGGACACCGTTGTCCGGTTGGACAAGCGGATCCTGCGGATTGACGCGCCGCCGGTGTCCATGCCCGACCAGGACAAGGAAAACCTGGTGATCGACATCTACGCTCGATACCGGATCACGGATCCGGTGCAGTTCCGGAAGACTCTGCAAACGGAGGGCAACGCCCGCAGCCGCCTCGGCGACATCGTCACATCCACCCTGCGCGACCGGGTGGCCCTGCGCGACCGCACCGATATCATCGGCGCCAAGCCGCTGGTTGACGAAGACGACAATCCCGTCGTTGACGAAGAGGGTCTGCCTCTAGTGGAAGGGCAGGAAACCCGAACCGAAATCCTCGATGAGGTGCTCAGCGAAGTGCGCGACAATACCCAGCGGGACAATTTCGGCATCCAGATAATCGACGTGCGCATCAAGCGCGCCGACTTCCCGGAAGCCGTCACCGCGTCCATCTACACCAGGATGCGAGCCGAGCGTAACCGTATTGCCGCCCGATTCCGCGCTCAGGGTGAGGAGCAGGACCGCATAATCCGCGCCGAAACCGACCGTAACCGCGACGTCATCCTGGCCGTAGCCGAGCGCGAGTCCAACAAGCGGCGGGGTGAAGGTGAGGCCGAGGCCATCAGCATCCTGGCCGAAGCGCTGAACCGCGACCCGGAACTGTTCGCCTTCCTGCGCAGCCTGGAGGCCTACCAGAACATCATTCGCCAACAGGACACGATCATCATGTCTTCAGACGCACCGCTGTTCGACTACCTGGTCGGCCCCGCCCTGCCGCCGACGGCGGGCAATTAGCGCAAGATCCACCGCCAAAAAGGCGCGCCGATCGATAGCCGGGACACCTCGAATAGCCGGGACACCGCATGACCACCAGGTCGAAGGAACCAGCGGTCGCTGCTCAACCCGCTGCTGAAGCGTGCGCGGAACCCACCGGTTCCGTCGTGCTACGTCTTGATGCCCTGGGATTTGATTTTCGCGCCGTCGACTTCCCGACGCGGTTCATCGAGTTCTGCGAAGCCAATGACGACTACGACATGGAAGTTAACGAGGCCGGGGAGTTGGTAATTCTGCCTATGGTGGGTTTCAGGGGGAACCGACGGGAACATTACCTAAACGTCTTCATGGGCAACTGGGAAATGGCCAACGGAGGCGTCAGCGCCTCGCAGACCAGCCGGTTCCGTCTCGCATCCGGGGCAATCCGCGGACCCGACGCCGCCTGGATCACGCAGGAACGTTATGATGCCGCCACCGAGGAAGAACGCGAAACCGTCTTCCCCGGCGCGCCTGATTTCGTTGTCGAGATCAGATCCCGCACCGACAACCTTGCTCCATTGCAGCGCAAGATGCAGCTCTGGATGGACGGCGGCGCTCGCCTGGGCTGGCTCATCGACCCGCCCAACCGTCGCGTCTACGTCTACCGCGCCGGCCAGCCGGAGCCGGAAGCGTTGGAAGACCCGGAGACCCTGGACGGCGAGGAGGTTCTGCCGGGTTTCTCTTTCGGCGTGCGGCAGTACATCTTCGACATGCAATAGCCGACGCTTGCCATGACCACAGCGCCCAAATCACCGGCTGCGCGCGGGTCGTCAGCATCTGCCACTGAACACAGCGCGGAACCGACCGGCTCCGTTGTGCTGCGTCTTGACGCTCTGGGCCTTGATTTTCGGGCCGCCGATTTCCCGTCCCGGTTCATCGAGTTCTGCGAAGCCAACGACGACTACGAAATGGAAGTGAACGAGGCGGGGGAGTTGGTGATTCTGCCCATGGTAGGTTTCAGAGGCAACCGTCAGGAAACGGAGACGAACATTGAGTTGGGGATATGGCAGCGGGCCAACGGAGGAGTGAACGCCTCTCAGACCAGCCGGTTCCGCCTCGCATCCGGGGCAATTCGAGGACCCGACGCCGCCTGGATCACCCAGGAACGTTATGACGCCGCCACCGAGGAAGAGCGCGAGACCGTCTTCCCCGGCGCGCCTGACTTCGTCGTCGAGATCCGCTCCCGCACCGATAACCTTGCTCCATTGCAGCGCAAGATGCAGCTCTGGATGGACGGCGGCGCACGCCTGGGCTGGCTCATCGACCCGCCCAACCGTCGCGTCTACGTCTACCGCGTGGGACAACCAGAGCCGGAAGCGCTGGAAGACCCGGAGACGCTGGATGGCGAGGACGTACTTGCCGGCTTTTCCTTCCAAGTGCGACAGTACATCTTCGACATGCAATAGGGCGGGTTAGAAACCCGCCCCAGTCTTTTGGATCCGATCCGTGGGATCCGATCCGTTCCCGGCGTCAGCGTCCCGCGATCCTCCGTCCCTCTACCAGGCCTCCGGCTGTCCGTGTGGGCGCGGTGATCAGGATGCTGAACCCCTGCTCCAAGCGCATGGGGACCTCCTCAGCGGTGCAACCCACGGCGCAGGGCACTCCCGCGTTCTTGCAGGTCTCCAGGATCCGCAGCAGCATCTCCTGCACCTCGGGGTGGCCGGCGTTGCCCTTGTGACCCAGCGCGACGGACATGTCGCCCGGGCCGGCCCAGACGGCGCCGATGCCCTTGACCTGGCTCAGAATGTCCGGCAGGTTCCGCACGCCGGTGGGCTCCTCGACGATGCCCATGAGCAGCATGTTGCCGTCGGGGTCCAGGGGCCACAGGTCGGCGGCGTCGTAGTACTCGCCGGCGGAGAGTCCCCAATAGCGCGGCGCGATGCGCTGCCACCAGCCCCGCTCGCCGTGGGGCTCGAAGTCGGCCACGCCCGGCACCTGCGGATACCGCGCCGACTGGACGGCGGACATTGCGCCTTCCACGGTGTCCAAGTGGGGGAGGATGAGGCCGTACACGCCGGTGTCCAGGGCCTGCTTGATGACCCACTGGTTCTGCTCGCGGGTGTTGGGCGGGATGCGCACCACGGGGGTGGGATCGGCCATGAGGCCACCGCCCTCGGCGACGCGCTTGCGGTTGAGCAGGAACTGGAGCGACGTGCGCAGGTTGTTGAAGGACAACCCTTCGTGCTCCATCTCGATCATCACCATGTCGTAGTCGGAATCGGCGAAGTACATCATCTCGTCCAGGTTGCCGTTCCAGATCAGGCCAGTGCCGAACACCGGCTTGCCCTCCTCCAGCAGCTGGATCACCTTGCTGTAGCGCGTGGTAGCCATGGTTTTGACTCCTTGTCTTGCGGAAATACCCGGTTGAGATTGCCGCTACGAGCGCGGCAGCGCTTCGGCTGGCTGTTTCCACCATCCTGGGTTAGCCGAACCCAGCTATTGATTGCCCCGGCGGCGAAGTTCGCTTTCCAGTTCCCGAACACGCGCTTCGGCCTGCAGGCGGGCCTCGCGCTCTCGCTCGGCCTGGGCCTCAGTGCGCCCGATCTGGGCTTCCGCGCGGTCAGCCCGGTCGCGCTGGGACTCGTAGGTGGGGATGTGTTCCCCAGTGGCCGGGACGTACCAACCGAGGCTCCCGCTCTCCCAGCGCAAGTGCAGGTTCAAGACCGAGCTGTATCCCTGCAACGCGCCTCCGCCCAACTCCTCAATCTCCATCGGTTCATACCGCCCATCCACCAGCCGGTCGCCAGCCAACCGTGCCCCGTGATGTTCGCCGGTCTCGTCAAATCGCCAGTATTCCAGGATGCCAAACGCCGCGTAGTCATCCCGCTTTTCTCCGACGTCGGTTTGCGCGGTGCTCGGCGACGCCACTTCCAGCACGAAGTCCGGGGGCTTGCCCTGCTCCGCGATAACGTACGCGTTGCGCGCCCGGTAAGCGGCGGGGTCCACGCCAAAGGCGATG
Source organism: uncultured Dehalococcoidia bacterium (assembly GCA_951813535.1). GTDB lineage: Bacteria > Chloroflexota > Dehalococcoidia > Lucifugimonadales > UBA3495 > Bin87. The sequence goes on from OX638345.1 coordinate 326,035, forward strand.
AGCAGGTCGGGCACACGCCGCTCGGTGGCAGGCGAACCAAGTTCCCGGATAATGTAGCGATCGGTAGTGACGAGGGTGGTGTCAGGATTGCCCAGGTATTGGGTGAGGAAGTGAGAGTTGCCGGGCTGGTGCACGTGGTCGTAGCTGGTCATCTCGTCAGGGTGGCGGGGTGGCGGGTCCGGCAATTGAAATTGAGACTGGCGAGCCAGTGATTCGGTGGTGCTATTGGCAGTCGTCATGGGGCACCTGCAGGGTTGAGAAGCCGGTGAACATTCACGATTTCGTCGATCACTTTCCGGCCAGCGCCGCCTCGAACCCCGCGGCATCCTCGTGGGGGCCCACTATCGCCAGACGAAAGGCGTCGGCGTCCACCAGCCGTTGGGCGGCGCGCAGCACGTCGGCGGGGCCAACCGCGTCGATGCTGGCGGCGGTCTCGTCGGGCGTGGTGATCTCGTCCATCAGGAGTTCCTGCGAGGCCAGCCATGAGGCCACCGCGCGGGAGTCCTCCATGCGCATCAGCAGGCGGCCCTTGATGTACTCGCGCACCTTGTGCACCTCAGCCTTGGGCGGAGCGGTCAGCAGGCCCTCCAGCTCACGCCGGGTCGCGGCGACGGCCTCGGCCGCGCGGGACGGCTCGGTGCCGCAGGACACGACCAGCGCGCCGCAGTCGCGGTAGCTGCTCAGCGAGCTGTGGCAGTCGTAAGTCAGCCCGAGGTTCTCCCGCAGGTTCTGGAACAGGCGGCTGCTCATGCCGTCGCCCAGCAGACCGTTGAGCACGGTGGCGGCGTAGCGGTCCGGGTCGTTCAGGGCGAAGCCGGGCAGGGCCAGGCAGATGCTGGTGTCCTCGGTAACCCGATTGTCCAGCAGGATGGCCGGCGCGTCCTGCGAGGAAGCTGACACCGGTTGCCAAGTCAAAGACTCGCCGGGGGCCCAGTCCTTTGTTGCGTCCGCGACGAAGCGCACCGCCTCGTCGTGGCCGATGGCGCCGGCGATGCCGATGACGGTGTTGTTCGGGCGGTACTGCCGTTCCATGTAGCGGCTGACGTCGTCCAGGCTGATGGCCGTCACCGACTCCGCGGTGCCGCCCACGTCCCGGCCCATGGCCTGGTCGGGCCACAGGGCGCGGTCGATGAGGAGATCGCACACCTGGGCCGGATAGTCGTTGGTCATCCGAAGCTCGTCAAGGATGACCTCCCGCTCCTTCTCCATTTCGGCGGGGTCCATGAGCGGGTTCAGGATCAGGTCGAAGATCACCGGCAGGGCGCGGTCGGCATGGACGCTGGCGACCTTGCACCAGAAGGATGTCATCTCCCGGTCGGTGGCCGCGTTCATGATGCCGCCGACGCCCTCGACGGCCTCGGAGATCGCCAGGGCGGTGGGCCAACGCTGGGTACCCTTGAAGGGCAGGTGCTCCAGGAAGTGGGACAGGCCGGCCAGCTCGTCCGGCTCGTAGCGCGACCCCGCACCCACCGATACGAACATGGAAACGCTGCGGGTGTGCGGCATCTCCGCCGTCAGCACCCGCAGCCCGTTATCGAGAACCGTCTTGCGGTACATCAAACTCCTAACTTTTCACAGTTGATCCGGCCCATGCCGGAATCCGGGAGTTCAACCCACCAGCATCCGGTTCTGCTGGATTCCCGCGTGCGCAGGAATAACGGTTTTAGTTGGACACGCCGGGCGTTCGGCTAGGTGTTCAGCCAGTCCACGTCGCCCTGCAGGTCGGCGGGATGCGACTTGGACATGAACACGTCGTAGCGTCGCTTGGCCTCGGCGATGGTGGTGTTCTCGGGGCCGTGTCCGGGATAGACGTAGGTGTCGGCGGGCAGGGTGAGCAGCTTGGAGCTGATGCTGCCCAGCTCCTGCTGCAGGGCCTCGGGGCTGCGGGAGCGGCCGGGTCCGCCGGGGAACAGCGTGTCGCCGGAGAACAGGAACCCGCCCACGAGGTAGCAGGTGGAGCCGTCGGTGTGGCCCGGCGTGTGGATGCACTGGATGGCGCGGTTGCCGAACTGCACGGTGTCGCCGTCGTTGAGCTGACGCTGCACCGGGCTGGGCGGCAGGTGGGCATCCAACTCGCCGATGGCGGCGGGAGCGCCGATGCTGCCGGTGATCTCGGTGTAGCCGGCCAGGTGGTCGCCGTGGCCGTGGGTCACCAGGATGGCCTGGACGTCAACGCCGGCCTCGCGGACCTCGTTGATCATCTTCTCGGGCTGGTCCGGCGTGTCGATGCACACGGCCTGGTTGGTCTCGGGACAGATGATGATGTAGCCGTTGTTGCCGAGGCTCCCCATGTTCTCAATCTTGTGGACGGTGACGTCGCCCGCCCCCTGCGCCTGATGATGAACTGGCATGCTGCTGCCCTCCTGTGGGTCGTGGAAAATGTGCGAGCATTGTAACAAACCGGGAAACCGCTAACTGTCGCGCTGCGAGTTCGTCCGATTGAATATATGTACCTCCTCACGTACAATACATCGTACGTCATCATTGGGCTTCGCGCATGGCATGGGAAGTATCATTCACTGCAGCGGCACTGGAATCCCTGAAAGGCGTTTCAGACCGCAGAGTTCAACGGCTTATCGTCAGCCGCGCCCAACAACTGGCAGAAGATCCGTACGTATTGGGCGCTCCCCTGCGGGATGAATTGAGAGGTCTGCGTTCCACACGCGCAGCAGGACAGCGTTACAGGATCATTTTTCGAATCGACGAGGAACGACGTTTGATCATTGTGGTTGCGGTCGGCATCCGTCGCGAAGGCCACCGCCACGACATCTACGCACTGGCACAAAGGCTGATACGGTTAGGTTTGGTAGACCCACCTCAGGATTAGGAGATCATCATGGCGTCGGCATGGGAAACTGGCACTGAGCACATCCCCATCGTCAAGGCAAGGGCGATGCTGACCCAACTACCCGAATTACTGGCGGAGGAAAACCGAGCCGTTGCGCTGACACGCCGGGGCAAACCGGTGCTCGCCGTGATGCCGTGGGAATTGTTTGAATCCATCATAGATACCATGGAGATCATGGGCGATGCAGACATGATGGCGGCACTACGGCAGGGCATCAGGGACGTGCAGGAAGGCAACATCGTGTCGTTGGACGAAGTGAAGGCCGAGTTGGGGATCAACGATTGAGGCGATCAGACTTCAGCCTTGCCGATCGCTGGAAACCGGTCAGTTCCGGCGCCTCCGGATCAGGGATTGAACCGCCACTGCCCTGCGCTCCTCCACGCTGACTTGCGTGAAGCCGCGTATGGCCTCCTCGGCCCGGTCGATCCAGGTGTTAGCCAGGTCCACATCAAAAGTTTGGGCGTGGTCGTAATCAGCCCGGTGTCTTACTTCCTGGAGTTGGGCGAACGCCTTAGCGAACTGCCTGGTCTCCGGTGAAAAGATGTGTTGATCCTGCTGCAATTGAGCTTTCGCGAGCCCGTGTTCAAGACCCCGGTATATGCGGTCCCAAGCGTGCTCAGATAGCTGGTTTTGAGGAATCCCCACAACGCAGTTGGCATTGCTGGTTGCTAACGCGTGAAACATGGCGTAATACGCCGTGCTGATCGCTCGTCGCAATGCCTCTTCAGCCGGCCCGCCAGAGGGCGGAGGCGGAGCAACGAGAACCCGGCTGCTGGCTATCAACGCCTCCCAATTCATGCCGAACGACTACCCGGCAAGGTTCCCGAATCGGCAGTGGCCTGTCCGTCAACCTCCTTGCGGTTCGTGTAAGAGATGGGCACCACATCGTCTATCCCGATGGCCACCAGTAACGGCTCTATTTCCAGATCGAACTCGTTGAGCATCCTTGGGCTGAGATTTTTCCTTTCCCCGTCGTAGAAGACGGTGACATGGACGATATCATTCTGCTCGCCCATCCAGATTTCGGACTTGACCTGACGCACACGGATGCTCTCCGGCAGACGCTTGGGCAGCTCCGTCCGCACGATTTCTGAAACTTTATCCAAGGTTTCTGACGATATGTTCATGAGTTCCCCTTCCGTGCCGGAGCGATGCCGGCCAAGTTCACAACGTCAAGGCGCCTGAGCGCCCCTACCCGCCCAGGCGCGCCCGCATGCTGTCGGGCACCTGGCGGATGCGGCGGCTGAAGGCGGTGTCCCAGCGCATGGGGACCTGGCGGGCCGCCTCGGTGCACAGCGCGGCGCCGTTGAGGTAGTCGTCCCGGTGGATGTACTCGGCGGCGATGGAGCCGTCGTCGGCGCCGTTGTGGTAGTTGCCCAGTGGGAACGCGACGCCGGTGGAGCGGTAGCCCCAGGCGTTGAAAGCGCTGGCCTCGCAGACGCCGCCGCTCATCAGCTGGCGCTGGCAGCGGAAGTCGGGCTGGCTCGCCGTCAGGGTCTCGCGAGCGCGGATCAGGGCCGACTCGGCGTCGGCGTTGAAGGTGCTGCCGGCGTCGCCCACGCGGATCACCGGCCCGCCGCCGATCACCGCGCCCGGCAGGGTCCGCGACGACTCCAGCGACACCACCAGCGTGTCCAGAGGCAGGGTTCGGGCCTCGGCCAGCAGGCGCGCGCCCACCAGACCGACCTCCTCGGCGCGAGTGAACACGCCGTACACGTCGCCGGCCGACGGCTCACTGCGCAATGCCGACAGCGTCGCCAGGATACAGCCGCAGCCGGCCAGGTCGTCGGCGGCGCGCATCACGATGCGGTCGTCCTCAATGCTGAAGTCGGGCAGGTCGAACACCGCCGGCGACGGGATTGGCACGTCTTCATCGTCCGACCCGGTCAGCCGGATCTGCGCCTGACGCTCGCGCTCCTCGCCGTGGGGTCCCACGGTCTCGGCGGGGATGCGCCGGCCGCCGGTCAGGACGATGTGCAGCGGCACGCCGGCGACAAAGGACCCCGATGGCACGCCGCCCAGGGCCTTGCCGATGAGATAGTCGCCGTCGCGACCCACAATCTCGAAGCCGGGATGGTCCATGTGGGCCATCAGGGCGATGGGCGGGTGCTGCTCGGCGTCCGTGCCGGCGATGCGGGCGATGATGTTGCCGAAGTTGTCGGTGCGCCAGGACACGCCGATCTCGGTCAGGGCGCCCCGCACCGCAGTGGCGACGCCCTGCTCGTGGAAGGCCACGGCCGGCTGCGCTCCCAGGCGGGCCAGGAAATCCAGGGCGCGGGCGTTGTAGTCGTCAAGGTTGTTGGTGCTCAATTCGGTTACCTCTGCCAGCGAAACAGGCTCCATACCGGAGCGGTGAATTCGGGGAGCAGATCCCCGCCGTCGATGGTGTCGTCCTCGCTCAACTCTACGGGCTGGGCACCGGGCCGGTACACGGTGATGGTGGTGGTATCGGGGTCGGCCACCCAGACCTGCCGGGCGCCGAAGCTGAGCCACATCTCCGCCTTGCGGCGCAAGGCGGAGCATTCGTCGGTGTGCGATTTCACTTCCACAATCAGATCGGGAGCAAGGTTGGGGTAGCCTGTCGTGCCCTCAGGTATCCTGCCGGGAGCAATCCACGCCACGTCGGTAGACCGGACCGTATCGGGCGCAACTTCCAGCAGGTATCCAGGGTCACCTGCAGCCACTTCCCCGTAATTGCGTGGATAGACGAACGTTCCCAATACCGTTGCTGCCATGGCGACCACAGCAGCTTTTGCGTTTCCGCTGGATGGCCGCTCGATCAATTCTCCCCGTATGAGTTCGTACCTTTTACCGTAGCCCCTGGGAAGGCGCAGCAGTTCGTTAGCAGTCATGCTGCTCTCTCCATCCAACGACGGGTTAGCTCCATTTTGACATCGCAGTATACGCCAGGCAAACGAGGGTCACCCGCCGGATGCTATACTGCCGCACGTATATTTTGACCCTGCAAATCCGCCCTCGCGGCGGACCGGAGGTGCGCTGTGCTGCCCAAGTTTCGTGTCAGTCTGGACGAGGCTACGATGGTTCCCGGGGACGACCTGAAGTCCACCGTCGCCGCCGTTTTCGAGAAGATGGGCGTGCCGCCCGAGGACGCTCAGCTGGGCGCCGACGTGCTGGTGGTCGCCGACCTGCGCGGCGTCGACTCCCACGGCGTCTCCAACATGCTGCGCAGCTACGTCAGCGGCTACACCAGCGGGCAGATCAACCCCACTCCCGACATGCGGATCGTCCGCGAGACCCCCAGCACCGCCAGCATCGACTCCGACCGCGGCCTGGGCATCATCACCACACCCAAGGCCATGGACATCGCCATTCGCAAGGCCGCCGAGGTGGGCGTGGGCATGGTCACCCTGGGCAACGCGCGGCACCTGGGCATGGCCTCCTACCACGCCATGAGGGCGCTGGAGCACGACATGATCGGCGTGTGCATGACCAGCTGTCCGCCGTCGGTGGTGCCGACCTTTGGCGCGGAGCCGCGCCTGGGCACCAACCCCATCGCCATCGCCGTGCCGTCGCGCAACGAGGCACCCTTCGTGTTCGACGCCGCCACCAGCACGGTGGCCGGCAACAAGGTGGGCATCGCCCGCCGCCTGGGCGTCAAGCTGGAGCCGGGCTGGCTGGCCGACGCCGAGGGCAACCCCATCATGGAGGAGGCCGACGCGCCCGACAACTACACCCTGCTCACCCTGGGCAGCACCCGCGAGCTGGGCTCACACAAGGGCTACGGCCTGTCCTGCATGGTGGACATCCTGGCCGGCGTGCTCACCGGATTCGGCTACGGCGCGGTTCCCGGCCGGCCCAACTTTGGCCACTACGTCGCCGCCTACAACGTGGCCGGCTTCGACGACCCCGACCACTTCAAGGACCAGATGGACGAGTGGCTGCACATGATGAAGACCACCCGCCCCGCCCCCGGCGAGGAGCGCGTCATGGTCGCCGGCCAGCCCGAGGCCGAGATGGAAGAGCTCCGCCGCGTCGAGGGCATCCCCCTGCATGAGGAGGTCGTCGACTGGTTCCACGACACCTGCGGTGAACTGGGCATCGACTGCCCCTTCTGATCGACTGCCCCTTCTGATGGGCGGCCCGTTTTAGATATTGGTGAACCACAGACACGTGACCGTGTTGGTCACGCCGTTGATGGGACGGATTCGGTGGCGCATGATCTCGGTGAGGTCCTCCACCGTTCCCGCCTCCAGCTCGACCACCATGTCGTAGGGTCCCAAGACCTCGCGAACCGCCGCCCCGCTGATGGTGTTCAGGCGTTCGACCACCTCCTGCGTCCGCGCGGGTTCCACGTTGATGAGCACGTATGCGTTGGCCGCCATTGCAATGCCTCCTTGCGGGTGATGCTTTTATCGTAACATTGCCCCACGCCGTATTCGCGACATCGCCGCTGGTTTCGACGTTCCAGGACGGTACCGGAAGTGTGCTCTATACTAGAGATCGGTCCTAGCAAGCCCAATGAAGGCTGACCACTCATGATTACCGACATAACCCTCCAAAACTTCAAGTGCTTTCGTGAGGTCAGCATCTCGCCGAAGTTGGTGACCGTTCTAATCGGCCCGAATGGGACTGGCAAATCTGGTCTCCTACAAAGTTTGTTGTTACAAAAGCAATGGGGAGGGAGCGGAGATCCCCGAACGTTGGAATTAGATGGAAACCTGGTTCAGATGTCACCGGGGGAGTTCATCAACTTTTCCGGATCAGAGCCACCTCGCGAGGTTGAATTTGCATGGTCGGGACGGTGGGTCCTTGAACGAGAGGCGCATGGGATTGAAGTTAGGTTCAATCTCATTTGCAAGTTTGATACCGCTGCGCGGATGACGTTTAAAAATGTTGACGCAAACTGTATGTTCCACGGCGACCCCGTGCATATTTTCGGTTCTACTAACGATGGGCCAATCTCGCTGGTATTTCAAGGTGAACGGACGTCGCTGTCGCAAATTGCTGGCCCGCAGATCGCCCATCTATCTGGGTTAGAGTATATTCCTGTGGACATCAAGGATGTGCTTCCACAAGTCCTCAACTCTCCGCGATCGCTTTTTGCTCAAATGAAGCTGGTACCGGCGGTTCGAGGATTGGGACGCAGGCGATATTCCCTAGGCTCTGAACTGCACGACGATATATTGGTAACGGACGGACTAAGCGCACAAGAAGACGCGATGGTAACCACAATGGCATACTCAGGGGCCGAGATGACACTTGTATCCGATTGGATGCGTAGAGTAACTGGGGTAGGCATCAAGGCACCAGTGGTCCCTCCTCAATCGGTGGCTCCAGTTTCAACTACCTCGTTCGGTGAGCCTAGTTTGCTGGCGGAAGGATCGGGCACAAACGCCTTGGTTCATCTCCTTTTCGAACTCGCAAGGGCTCGCAGCGGAGCGACCGTCCTGATCGAAGAACCCGAAATCCACTTGCATCCCGGCGCTCAGGCGGAACTGGCCTCTGTCATCGCCGGGGAGGCCAAAGCCTCGAACAAACAGGTGATCATGACCACGCACAGCGAACACATCGCTGGCCGACTGATGATCGAAGTGGCCGAGGGCAATCTGTCGCCGGAGGATATTGCTATCTACTCGTTTGAAAAAGACGACGACGGGGTTTGTTCTGCCAGCGAGATCGAGGTGTCTGAAAATGGCCAGGTCGCCGGCGGGTTGCGGAGTTTCTTCCAGACCGACCTGGATGAAATGCGTCGCTACGTTGACGCTCTGCGGGCCAAAGCATGACTCCACGGTTCATCCTCGATGAGAACGTGGTTATCTGCGCACAGTTGGGGGTCGATCAGGACGGTGATCCAAGTCCGGTTTGTGCCGATTTAATTCAGCAAATCATAGACATTTGCCACACGCTGATTGTGGATGATGCTCTTTGGGACAGGTACGAGGAGCAACTGCATCGTCCCCGGCACGCGCACCCGACTTTGGGACCTTACTTGATGCGCGTTCTTTGGAATGCACTCACCACGATCGCAAAAATAGATGGGCTAGGGCACAGCGCTCCACAATTTGATGACGAAGGTGTGATCCCTGCCGGTAGCCAAGATGACACCTTCATCGTCAGGCTAGCGGTGGAAACCGGCGCTATTTTGGTAACGGCCGACGAACCTCTGCGAGAAGATTTGCGGTCTTCTGGCATTGAAGCCCAGTATGATTTGTCAGTGCTTTCCCCGGAGGAAGCCTTGCACCAACTCTGATTTGAGCAAGCGCGTGCGCTGGATCGCGCTTCGGCCACCCATCACTCCTTCAGCGCCGGTATTACTTCCTTGCCGAACAGTTCTATGGAGCGCATGGTGTCGGCGTGGGAGAGTTGGCCGCCCTGGGCCTCTAGGAGGATGGAGCCGATGCCCAGCTCGTCGCGGATGTGGCGCAGCTTCTTGATGACGGTGTCGGGGCTGCCGACCACCAGGTGGTAGCGGTCCTGCAATTCCTGGTATGACATCTCGTTCAGGGGCGTGGGACGGCGGGCCGCCACCGCCGCGGCGCCGGCGCGGGACGTGTAGCCGGGCGGCGACCAGTATTCGCGGGGGCCGCGCAGGGGGTAGTTCATGCGCCAGAGGAACGCCTTGCCCGCCTCCTGCGCCTTCTCGTCGGTGTCGTTGACGTGGGCGCAGATCATGAAGGCGAACTTCTCGGGGCCGGGCTCCCAGCCGTCGGCCGCGGCGTACTCGCGGTAGCGGGCGAACAGGTTCTTCGCCACGTCCAGCGGGGTCAGGAAGGCCGCGTAGGTGTAGCGATGGCGCGCCGTCCACTCGACGGTCTCGGGACTGCCGGTGCCGGGAACCCACACCGGCGGGTGCGGCTTCTGGATGGGCAGCATCCAGGGGTTCACCGCGCGGTAGTGGTAGTGGTTGCCCTCCCAGCGGAAGGGGCCGGGCGTGGTCCAGGTCTTCACCACGAGGTCGTGGCACTCCTCGAAGCGCTCGCGGTTGTGGATGGGGTTGGTGTTGTTGGCCCAGGACTCGATGCCGATGCCGCGCACGAAACCGGAGATGATGCGACCGCCGGAGATCACGTCCAGCAGGGCGATCTCCTCGGCCAGGCGGACGGGGTTGTCGGACGTGGGCAGCATGTTGCCCAGCATCAGGATCTTGGCCCGCTTGGTGATGCGCGCCAGGATGCCGCCGGTGATGTTGACCTCGACGTCCATGCACGACGGCGTGTTGTGATGCTCGTTGAGCATCAGGCCGTCGAAGCCCATCTCCTCGGCGTGCTGGTACTCGTCCAGGTAGCGGTTCATCAGGCCGCTGGCGGTCTGGGGGTCGAAGTAGGTGTTGGGGAAGGTGAGCCGCATGGACGGGAACTTCTCCGCCTCCGACTCCGGGAACTCGGCGTAGGGCATCTCGGTGAAGTAGAAAACGTCCATCAGCTTGCCTCCGTGAACATCCGCGGATTCCTCGCCGGTGAAATGAGGGCGGCGTTCCGCGATTGTGGCGAAGTATAGCACGGGGGTTTCGGCGGCCCTTTTCCGCAGCGTTGCCCGCCCGCGCAGCGGGTCACCGAAAGCGTGGTAGATTCGGCCGATGTCGCATCCCGCAACGCCGGGTTCCTCGCCGCCCAAGGGGACACGCATGCCGATCGCAGCAACGCCCGATGATCACGCCGCCAACCTGCGCGGCGCGCTGGTCGAGGACCTCGTCAACCAGGGCGCAATCGTCAGCCAGCCAGTGCGCGATGCGTTCGCGAGCGTGCCCCGCCACCTGTTTGTGCCCAGAGTCGACCTGCACGCCGCCTATGCGGACCAGCCGGTCTTCATTCGTTGGGACGGTGGGATCCCCATCAGTTCGTCCACGCAGCCCACCATGATGGCCATCATGGCGGAGCAGTTGCGCCTGGAACCCGGCTGCCGGGCGCTGGAAATCGGCGCCGGCACCGGATACAACGCGGCCATCCTTTCACACATCGTCGGCGAAAACGGCCAGGTCGTCACGGTGGACATCGACCAGGACATCGTGGACGAGGCGGCCGGCAATCTGTCCAACGCTGGGTACGGCGACGTCGAGGCGGTGTGCCGGGACGGGTTCGAAGGATACTCCCCGAGCGGGCCCTACGACCGCATCATGGTTACCGTGGGCGCCCAGGATATCTCGCTCCATTGGGTTGAACAGTTGAGGGAGGGCGGGATCATAGTGGCGCCGCTGTGGTTCAGGGGTTACCGTCTCAGCGTGGCCCTGCAGAAACGCGACGGCGGGCTCGAGAGTTTGTCCGCAGCGCCGTGCATGTTCATCCCGATCCGCGGCAGCGCCGACCGAACCGAGGGGTATTTCCCCGTCGGCAATCCTCCCGGCGACGCCCCCCAAATGTACATTGGTATGGAACGGGACGACCCCGACCACCGCCGTCTTCTGGATCGCGTGTTTGCCCAGGAGGAGCAACTCCGGGATATCGGGCGTTCCCTGGAGGGCCAGTTTCATACCCAGGACCTTTCATCCGGTTTCTACATGTTCCTCACAGCCGACCCACGGATCAACATCATTCACTGGGAATCCGGCGATGGACTTTTCCAGGGCGCCGGCTATGCGCTGATTGACCTCGAAACCATGAGCGCGGCCGTGCTGTGCGACGGTCGACCAGACCAGGTGATGGTCTACGGGAACGACGCCGCGCACGTTGAGCTGATCGGGCTTCTTGACGGTTGGGACGTGCTGGGCCGGCCTTCGATCCGCAGCCTGCGCATACGCGCGTTCTCCAGCCCTCCGCAATCCTTGCCGGACGGCCATTGGTCAGTCGCCAAGAGATCGCCCTTCACCTGGGCCATGTCGTGGGACGGTTGACGCGTTAGTTCTTGAAGCAATAGACCATGATTCACCGATTTCGGTACATCTCGACTTCCACACGGCCATAATCCGGCAATAGGGAACTTGCATACGCTGTGGTTCAGCCGTTGACATTCATATCATATTGCAATACTTTGTATCGTCATAATGAAAGGCTGCTTACGAGCACGGGCTGCATAACGTATCCAGCGGTCGGGAGACGCGGGTGATGAGCACACAGCAGGACCAGCAGCAGGAAATCGCCCGCCTCACCGCAGCGCTGGCGGAGCGCGACCAGGAATTGGCCTCGCTGCGCACCCGGCTCACCCTGGACGAGAGCGGGGGGCGGGCGCCGATCGTTCGCGGCGAGCCGGCGGCCGGCGACGTCAGTGACGCGGAGACCTTCCACGAAGCGCTGCACGGCCTGGCCCTGGTGTCCCGCCTGCGCATCGGCGCCCACCAGGCCGCCCTCAGCTACGTGCCCGACGGGAACTTCAAATCGGCCATCCACACCCACTCCTTCTCCGAGAAGTACGCCCGGTACAACGCCTACGACGTGATGCCGACGGGCGACGGCATCTGGGGCCTGGTGGTCAAGACCCGGGCGCCGGTGCGCATGACCACGGACGAGCTCTACGCCCATCCGGACTTCAAGCGTTTCAGCGACCTCAAGAACACCCACGGCCTGGAGCACCCGCCCCTGCCGGGCTGGCTGGCCGTGCCCGTGCTGCGCCGCGACGGCGGTTTGATCGGCGTGGTGCAGCTGAGCGACAAGTTCGACGGGGAGTTCACCCAGGCCGACGAGGACCAGTTGGTGCAGCTGGCCAAGTTCTACACGGCGACCTTTGAACTCCAGTACGTGTACGAAGACCTGCGGCTGCTGACCGGCGCGCTGCGGCAGGCGACGCGGGAATTGCAACGCTCCAACGCCGAGCTCGAACAGTTCGCCTACGTGGCCTCCCACGACCTGCAGGAACCGCTGCGGATGGTGACGAGCTACCTGCAACTGCTCGAACGCCGGTACAAAGCGAACCTGGACCAGGACGCCAGCGACTTCATCGCCTTTGCCGTTGACGGCGCGGCCCGGATGCAGACCCTCATCCAGGACCTGCTGACCTACTCCCGCGTCGGCACCCGGGGCGTTTCCTTCGAACCCACGGACTGCCAGGCGGTGTTGGATCAGGTGCTGATGAACCTGGAAGTGGCCGTCGGCGAGAGCGACACTGAAATCAGCTCCGGCCCCCTGCCGAACCTGTCCGCCGACGCGTCACAATTGGCGCAGTTGCTGCAGAACCTGATCGGCAACGCCATCAAGTTTCGGGGCGACAGCCCCCCACGCATTCGTGTCGAAGCCGCGCAACGCAGCGACGATTGGCTCTTCTCTGTCCAGGACAACGGAATCGGCATTGACCCCCAGTACTCGGACCGCATCTTCCAGGTATTCCAGCGCCTGCACGGGATTGGACAGTACCCGGGCACCGGCATCGGGCTGGCCGTCTGCAAGAAGATCGTGGAACGGCATCAGGGAAGCATCTGGGTGGAGTCGCAGGCCGGCGCCGGGGCGACCTTTTTCTTCACCATACCGGTCCATCTCGACTCGCTCCCGGACGCCGACCGGGCCGCGGCATTGACGGGGCCGTCCGGGTGACCGCTGCGCCATCACTCGACAAACCCCAACTATCACCCTAGCGCAGGAGGACGGGGCAATGACACTACAATCACGCAGCAAGCCCATACAAATTCTCCTGGTCGAAGACAACCCCGGCGACGCGAGGCTGACCCGCGAGGCTTTTGCCGACGCCAGTGTCTCCAACAACCTCTCCGTGGTGGGCGATGGAGAACAGGCGATGGCATTCCTCAGGCGGCAGGGCGATTACGCCGGCGCGCCGCGCCCCGACCTCATTCTCCTGGACCTGAACCTGCCCCGCAAGAGCGGCCGCGAGGTGCTGGAAGACGTCAAAACCGACCCGGAACTGCTCTCCATTCCCGTCGTGGTGATGACCACCTCGGAAGCGGAGGGGGACATCCTCAACTCCTACTACCACCACGCCAACGCGTACGTCACCAAGCCCGTTGACCTCGATCGTTTCATCGACGTTGTCAGCAAGATCGAGGGGTTCTGGCTCACCGTGGCGAAGCTGCCGCCGGAGTGACCTGCTAATGAGCAATCCGTCGCGTCAGCAGCGCGCCGTGCAGGTCAGCGGTTACACCACCAGGGCCACGATCACGACACCGCCGTCACGATGTCCGACAAGCACGATGTCCGACAAAGGAGGAAGAGCGCCATGACTACACGCTCCCCGGAAAACCCCATCGAGGTGCTGCTGGTTGAGGACAACCCCGCAGACGCCAGGCTGACGGAGGAGATTCTGAAAGACTCGGCGTACGCCGTGAATCTCTCGGTGGTCGAGGACGGAGAGGACGCAATGACCTATCTCCGCCGCCAGGGCGAGTACGCGTACACTCTCCGGCCCGACCTGGTCCTGCTGGACCTGATGCTGCCCAAAAAGAGCGGCCAGGAGGTCCTTACCGAGATCAACGACGACGCCAACCTGCGGAACATTCCGGTGATGATTCTGACCGGAACCGCGGCGGAACAGAGCCTGCTCTGGACATACAACATTTCCCCCGGAAGGTTCTGCCGCAAGCCCATCGAATTGCATCGTTTTGACGCGGCCGTCGCTCAACTCGAGACGCTCAGCGAGCGTCCCCTGGTAATGTCGACGCCGCAATGGGCGCAGGAACAAACCGCCGAGAGAAGCGGCCGAAAGTGGTGGTGGCCCTTCGGCCGCTAGCGGGAAGCGCACTTCAGCTACCCCTCATGCGTACCCACTTTCGTAAATCGTCAGAATCAGGATTACGGGATTTTATGATTTGCAGGATTGGGAGATCTCCATCGCAGAACGGTTCAAATCCGGATAATCCCTAAATCTGGAAAATCCTGATTCTGACGTTTCCGCGCCGCCAAACCGGATACGCGTGAGCCGGCCTGCCGGGTTGACAGACCCGCAGCGTGCGGGCATCGTAAATGCATGCGCGCGTTGCTGGCCGGCATCTCCGGCGTCAACAAGAACATCGTCGTCGCCAACCTGCTGGCCCGCCTCCGCGCCCACGGCGAGGTCAACGCGCCGGCCGGCCCGGATACCCTGGGCCCCGACCCCGCCGAGCTGCTCACCGCCAGCATTGAGGACGCACTGGCCGCCCAGGGCAACGAGCTGGCCGGCGTGCTGGCCGCCTTCCGGCCCGCCTACCAGCTGGCGGCGTGGCAGCGGGCCGGCCGAGCCATCGCCGAGCGGATCGAGGCGGCCGACCCGCGCCACAGCCTGATCGCCGCGCACCTGACCTACTACACCAGCGGCCGGCAGTTCTCGCTGATCGACCTGCCCACCATCCGGCGTTGGCGTCCCGACTGCATCATCACGCTGGTGGACGACATGCTGGACATCCACAGCGCCCTGGCCCAGCGCGACACCGACCGGCACACCAACTTCCGGCTGCGCCTGCGGGAGATCCTGGGCTGGCGCAGCGCCGAAATCGCCATGGCCGACCTGCTGGCCCGCAACCTCTACCCCGAACGCGCCGTGCCGCACTACGTGGTCAGCATCAAGCACCCGGCGGAGATGCTCTACCGGCTGATCTTCGCACGCCGCAACTACCCGCTGGTGTACTCCAGCTTCCCCATCACCGCCATACGCTATGATCCCGAGTTGCGCGCCGGCGTCGACGACATTCGCGCCGAGCTGCACCGCCGGTTCATCATCTTTGATCCCCTGACGCTGGATGAGGGCACGCCGCAGGTGTTCGACAAGGCCCGGGCCGCCTGCGCTGAGGGCGCCACCGAAATCGCCATCGACGCCGAGGAGGCCCGCTGGCCGCTGGACACATCCGGCGCGCTCACCGAGGGCCGCGCCGACCCGTATCCCATGACCCTGGACCCCCGGGAGGCGCTGGAGGTGTGGGACGACATGGAGAACCAAGTGCGCCACCGCGACCTGACCATGGTGGAGCAGGCCCAGTGCGTCGCGGCCTACCGCATAACCATGGGCGGCCGGCTATCGACGGGCATGTACTCCGAGCTGATGTACGCGTCGCACACCGCCGAGCCGGCCCGGCCGGTGCTGATGTACGCCGACCCGGCCGACGGCGGCCTGGACCACCCCTTCCTGCGCAACTTCAACCACCGCACCTTCCACGAGATGGAGGAGTGGTTCGACGCCATCCGGCAAATCGCGCCCGACGCCGAACCGGACCCGCAACGGCCGCTGTTCTGACGGGACGGCTGCCTTTCGTCACGTGGCCAGGCTGCCTCACGGTCAACGCGGTCACCCGTCTCGCGCGTAGCCAGTTTCGTAAATCGTCAGAATCAGGATTTTCAAGATTTACGGATTATCAGGATTTGAACCGTTCCGTGATGGAGACTTCGCCAATCCTGACAGATCATAGAATACGGTAAATCCTGATTCTGACGTTTACCAACCACAAACCGGGTACGCATGAGGGTCACCCGCAACCTGGCCTCCCGCTATTCCGGAAAACCCCAGCAACGGTGGGGCGCGCACAGGACAATAATCCTGTCGAATGCAACAATATATCCCGCTTTGAACGAGAAGATAACTCGTCGCACGACATAACTGATCGAGAGGGCAATATGAACGAAGAACTCCGCCGGTTCATCAAGGAATCACTGGAGAAGGGCATCGACCGGGAGACTATCCGCAACGTGCTGCTGGAGGCCGGCTGGCAGGAGCGCGACGTGCGCAGCGCCATGGCCGCCTACGCCGACGTGGACTTTCCGGTGGCGGTGCCAAGGCCACGACCCTACCTGCACGCTCGGGAGGCCTTCCTCTACCTGGTGTCGTTCATCGCCCTGTACGTCTTCGCCTTCAGCCTGGGGGCAGTGCTCTTCGGCCTCATCGACCACACCTTCTCGGACGCCCTGGACCGCTACCGGTCTTCGCCCTCAACGGCGGATGCCACGGCCATTGCGGCGGTGATCGTCGCCTTTCCCCTGTACCTGATCCTGATGCGCCGGCTCACCGCTGCCGTCGCCGCCGACCCCGAGCGTCGCCAGTCGCTGGTGCGCCGGTGGCTGACCTACCTGACGCTGGTGGTGGGCGCGGGCATCATCCTGGGCGACATCATCGCCCTGCTGGCCAGCCTGCTCACGGGCGACCCCACGGTGAACTTCTTCCTCAAGGTCGCCACCGTCCTGCTGATCGTCGTGCCCATCTTCGGCTACTACCTGTGGGACATGCGCCAGGCCGAGGACGAGGTGTCCGCATCGGCGGCGCGGGCCGCTCCCATCCTGCGCGCCCTGGTCATCGCCGCAGTGGTGGTCGTGGTGGCCGTCGTGGGCTACTCCATCTACGTGGTCGGGACGCCCGGCCAGCAGCGCAACGTCCGTCTCGATGAGCAGCGCATCGACGACCTGCGCAGCATCTCCCGCAACGTGGACCGCTATTACGAGACCAACGGCGCAATGCCCGCCAACCTCTTCGATCTGCAGGGTCCGCAGTACTCCGTCCGGTCCATAACAGACCCGGACACGGGCCGTCCCTACGGGTACCATCTCGTGGGCGGCGTGGACTACGAGCTGTGCGCAGTGTTCAACACCGAAAGACCGGAGCGGCGGGACGAGCGCCGCCCCTTCTCCGAATCGATCTGGGACCACGGCTCCGGTCTCACCTGCTTCGGGTTGACGGCGGAGGGGGAGCGGTAGAATCGGCTCGTACCTCGCATCATGATCCTCCACTTCGCCAGCCGGTGTGGGGGAGTCACCAGTTTGTTGCATGTCAACGCCGACGTTACATGCGAATGCACCGCACACTTGCCGGCAGGTTATCCGGCGCTGTCCGTTCCCGGACGGGGCGTATAATGGATGCAGCAAGAGCAGGAAACCAACGGCTATTTCCCCATAGCAGCGGCTGATAAGCTTCGTAGCCGAACAAAACGAAGCGCACCATGATCCCCAACGCTCCGGATCCGCACGCACTGGCAACCGCCCGGGCAGCCCAGGCCCAACTGCCAGATGCCACGGTGATACTCTTCGGTTCCCGTGCCATCGGTCGACACCGCTCGAGCTCAGACATTGATCTCCTCGTCGTAACCGGCGAACGCAATCCGCTTGGCGCCGAGATGAGGGCCCGCAAGGCCGCAATGGGTTATCTGAAGGCGAACCCGCCCCGATTGCCGGTGGACGTAATCGGCATAACCCGCACCCAGTTCGAACGCTGTAGCAAGGCCAATCAACACATCGCTGGCCAGGCAGTTCGATACGGAGTCAACGTGAGCGGAGAAGAGCTACACCCCACCTTATCTGACAACGATGGATACCCGGACCACTGGCCGGAAACCAGGCGCCGTATTGAACGCGCTCAAGCCTGGAACCAAAGCCTCGCAGACGTTATCGAAAACCAACACCAGGAATTGATCGGATTTACCGCACAACAAGCAGTCGAAAACGCTCTCAAAGGCTGGCTGTCGGCGTACAACGACGCGCGCACGTTTGGGCACGAGCTGACTGAGCTTTGGGAAGACATCAAGGACATTGAGGATTGGAGCGATCCTGACTTGAACCGAGCGTCACAGGCGGTCAACGACCTGTTCGATTTCACGCGATACCGCAACCCGGACGATCCAGACGAATACAAGGACTGGCTCACCGATTATGCAGCCAGGTATCGTTACTCGGGCACAGCCTACGTCATGACGAGTTCGGAAAGGCAAGAACTACAGCGACTGGTCAACCAGTTCGTCCTTGTCGTGGTGGCAAGAATCCACCGGCTCAGCGGTACCAATCACCGCGATGTATGACAACCCTGGGAACTGCACCACTCCGGGCCGCGCAGCCTTGACCATGGATTGACGTACCCCCGTCGTTTTTCGTAAAATCATCGTATCCACAACTCCCACAGCGGAGGTTACCAAACCATGCCCATCACCCAGAACGGCGCCGAACTCACCGTAGAGATTTCGGAAAAGGCTGCCGAAAAGATCAAGTATTTCGCCGACAAAGAGGGTCTCACCGACAATATCGGTCTGCGCGTCGCCGTCAAGGGCGGCGGCTGCTCAGGTCTGACCTACGACCTGACCATCACCGACCAGGAGCGCGAATCCGACAAGATCGTCGAGCAGTTCGGCGTCAAGGTGATGGTGGACAAGAAGTCCTACATTTACCTGGTCGGCACCCAGCTCGACTTCTCCGACGGCCTCAACGGCAAGGGCTTCATCTTCGAGAACCCCAACGCCAAGAAGGCCTGCGGCTGCGGCACCTCCTTCGCCGTGTAGCCGGCGCGCCCAAACCCGATACGACGCGGCGCAGGGGCGGGTTGCAGACCCGCCCCTGTTGCGTATCCTGACCTCGCCACCCGTAAGTCCTGATCCCGGAGGCCCACATGACCAGCGCCGTCCTTGACACTCACACCGCCGAAGAGTTCCGCGCCGCCACCGAGCGCGCCGCCGTTTATCCCGACGACGCCGGCATCCTGCTGCTCACCGGCGAGGATGCCCGCGACCTGCTCAACCGCCTCTCCACCAACGAGATCGACCCGGACGCTCCGGCCGGCGAGGTTGCCGTGACCGTGCTGACCAGCGATCGTGGCCGCATCGTGGACCTGGTCTACGTCATCCACTGTGGCGACCACCAGGTGATGATCACCAGCCCGGGCCAGCAGCAGAACGTGACCGACTTCCTGGACAAGTACACGATCATGGAGGACCTGGAGGTCGAGGACATCACGGAGAAGACTTCCCTGCTGCGGCTAACCGGTCCGCGCGCCGCCGACATTCTGGGCGGGGTATCGGACGATGGAATCCTGGTGGTGGATCCTCCGACGGACCCGGACGACCCGGACCGTCCGCCCACGCGATACCTGCTCGCCGACGATCCTGATGACGCCGCGCGCATTGCATCCGACCTGGGAGCGGCCGGCGCGGTGAGCATCAGCGCGGAGACGGCCGAAGCGCTGCGCATCGCCCAGGCCCGGCCGGCCCACGGCTCGGAGATGAGCGACACCTACAACCCGCTGGAGGCGGGCCTCATCGGCGCCATCGACTTTCACAAGGGCTGCTACATCGGCCAGGAGGTCATCGCCCGCCTGGACACCTACCACAAGGTGCAGAAGTACCTGGTGTCCCTGCGCTTCGACGCGGATCCGGCCGAGGCTGGCGCGCTGCCCGGGTCGCGCCTGGTCAACGACGATGGCGCGGCCATGGGCCTGGTCACATCGGCGACGGTGGTTCCCTCGCCAGACGGCGCTCGCATAATCGGCCTGGGCTACGTGCGCACGGCGGCAGTGCAGATTGGGGCGGCGCTACAAGTGGTCGCTGAGGAAGAGAGCGGCGACACCGGCATCACGGCCCGCATCATCGCGCAGCCGCTGCTCTTCGGCGGTGAAAAGCCGGGGCCGGGGCGGTAGGTGCAGTCATCGGGATGAGGGGGTAGAAATGTTCAGGACCGTCAAAGCAAAATTTATCAATGGCGCCCTGGTTCCCATTGAGACCCTGGACCTCAAGGAGGGCGACGAAGTCCTGGTCACCGTGGACACCAAAACCGCCGTGTCCGCCATGTCTGCCGAGGAAATTACCGAACGGTCAAAGGCGGCCGCCGGCGGCTGGATAGGAGGCGGCATCGACGGCGAGGAGTTGAAACGGCTCATTTACACTTCCCGTCATCGCGGCCTCGACTGCGATTGCATCTACTGCGCCCCGAAGACGTCAGCAAATGAGTAGCCTGCTGGACACCGACTGGGCTATTGACTATCTGAACCGTGTCGCTGACACCATGCAACGCGTAGATGAGCTGCGTCCCGACGGCATCGTCATCAGCATCATTTCTGTGGCAGAGTTGTACGAGGGGGTGCTGAACAGCCACGACCCGGAACGACGCGAAAGAGCGCTGCAAGATTTCCTGCGCCCATTTCGCATCGTTGAGCTGGACGTCCCCATCTGCCGTATCTTTGGCATGGAGCGCGCCAGACTGCGCGCCGCGGGAACACGCATACAGGACATGGACCTGCTCATCGGCGCAACTGCTTTGCACCACGACCTGACGCTCCTGAGCAACAACCGGCGCCACTTCGAGCGGCTGTCGGGCCTGCGCATCATATCCGTCTGAGCGTCTCCGGCAGCAATCATGACTTCGCCAACCAACCCGAACACCTCACAGAACTTCGCCCCCCTCACCGAATATCTGGGGCGCTGGCTTGCTGCGGCCCCCGCAGCGGGCCTGTCCATCTCCGTCACCGACCGGCGGCAGACCCTCTTCACCGCCGGCGTCGGGTACGCCGACCTGGCGGCGCGGAGCCCGGTGCTCGCCGACACCACCTTTCAGATTGGCAGCATCGGCAAGTCGATGACCGCCCTGGCGCTGCTGCAACTGGCACAGGCCGGCCGCCTCGACCTCAACGCGCCGATCAGCACGCATCTTCCGTGGCTGGCCCTGCCCTCCCGATACGGCCCGATCACCCTCCGGCACCTGCTCAGCCACACCGCCGGCCTGCCCTCCGGCGCCGACTTCACCCCCGCGGCTCGCTACGAGGGCTACGCCCTGCGCGACACCGAGGCCGCCTGGGAACCCGGCTCCCGGTTCCACTACTCCAACACCGCCTACAAGCTGCTGGGCTGGCTGCTGGAGGACGTCACCGGCCAGGATTACGGCAGCGCCATCCGCGAGCGCGTCCTGGAACCGCTGGGGATGCACGCCAGCGAACCGGTCATCAGCCATCGCACCTGGCACGGCATGGCCACCGGCTACGTGGACCTCCACGACGATCGCCCGCGCCGGCTGGACGACACCCTCATCCCGGCCCACTGGTCAGAATACGCCGTCGGCGACGGCAGCCAGGTCTCCACCGCCAGCGACATGGCGCGCTACGCCCGGCTGTGGCTCAGCGACGGCCGGGGAGACGCGGGTCCCCTGATCTCTCAAGCCCTGTACCGGCAGATGACCACTCCGGTCATCGAGATGCCCGGTCGCTGGGGCGACCAGCATGAGTACGGCTACGGCTTCGGTTTGATAATCCACCGGGCCGACGGTCACGATTTCATCGGCCACGGCGGCGGCACCGTGGGCTTCCGGTCCATCATGATTACGGACCAGACGGACGGGTTGGGCGTCGTCATATTGTGCAACCGCTCCGGAGGAGACCTGTATCCTGCGGCACGGTACGCCCTCCAGGTGGCGTCCGCTATCCGCGGCGGCGACCCGGTTCCGGAAGCGCCGGCCCTGTCCGACCCCACGCGGGTTGAATCCGCCGACCGCTACGCCGGCCAATTCGTTGACGAGGCATCCGGCGCCGCCCTGACCGTAACCGCCCGGGACGGCCGGCTTCTCCTGCACCGGCAGGACCGGCCCGACATAACCCTGGAGCACATCGGGGGCAACACCTTCTGCGTCCCCGATGACGAGTTCGACCCGTTCCCCCTGCGCTTCCGCGCGCCGGAGGACGCCGGCGACGCTGCCCCGATGGCCGAGATGCGCCACGGCCCCGCCGTGTACGTCCGAGATGGAGCCGCGCCCCTGGCTGTCGCTGTACCCTACCCTCCGGAATGGGCCGCTTTCGCCGGCCACTACCGCAGCCACGCGCCCTACCTGACCAGCTTTCGCGTCATCCTGCGCCGGGGACGCCTCTACCTGGCGTGGCCCAACGGCGGCGAGGAGCCGCTGACACCACGGGCCGGGGATCCCGAAGCGTCACCGCGCTTTTACGTTGGACCCGCGGGCGAACCCTCTGCCGAGTGGGTCAGGTTCGATACCGTCGTGGGGAGCCGTGCCCTGCGCGCCCGTTGGGCCGGCGGCGGCAGTTTCTACCGGGTGTAACCGTCTGCCCACCAGCCAATCCTCTACGCAGGCATAATTGCCGCCAACACACGCCGAGCCGGGCGAGGTTCAACATGACCACCGCCAAGACACCCCAATCCTCACCTGACTTCATGCTGCCGGATGTTCCCGAAATCCCGGACGAGATGATGACCTCCTACGACCACCTCACCGAAAACGGCAGCTCCCATTTCCTGGCTCAATACCTCGGGAACCTGGAAACCACCCTCGTCGCCGGCGGACGCTACATCACGGCCGTGCTACCTTCAGAACGCGCCGACATGACCGGCTCGGTTTACCCTGATATGCTCGTGGCCTTCAACGTCGACCGGGCTGTCTACCGGGCCCGCAACGGTTACGTCATCTCCGAACAGGGCAAGCCTCCCGATTTCGTGCTCGAAATCGGCTCGCGTTCAACCGGACGGAGGGACACCGTCGACAAGCGCGTCATCTACGCGGATCTGGGCATCCCGGAGTACTGGCGATTCGACGAGACCGGTCACTACCACGGCGCCCGCCTCGCCGGGGACCGGCTGTCGGACGGCCGGTACGAGCCGATCACGATTGATGAGCTGCCCGACGGGAGCCTGCAGGGCCACAGCGTCGTCCTGAACGTGGAACTGCGCTGGACCAGCGGACAACTGGGCTGGTACGACCCGAACACTGGAGAACACGTCCCCACCATGGAGTCGGAACGCGCGGCCCTCGCCCAGGAGCAACAAGCCCGCACGCAGGCTGAAGCCAAGGTCCGGGAACTGGAAGAGCAGATACGCCAACTGCGCGGCGAATGACCGCCCCAGTACTACGCCGGTCGTATCTTCCCGTCCTCGCCGGCGGTGAGCAGCGCCTCGAACCGGTAGTCCCGCTCGATAATTGCGCTGCCACCGTCTTTCCGGTCCAACACTGCCAAAACCAACCCGACGGTGCATCCAGCACTTTCAGCCGCCTTTATTGCATGAAGGAGCGATTTCCCGGTGGTGCAGGTGTCGTCCACAATTGCAACAGTAGCGTTTTCGGGCAAACGGCCCTCAATCAGCCGTTCTGTTCCATGTTCCTTAGGTTCTTTTCGTACGATGAAAGCCGGTATCGGATTCGGGCGCTCACGAGATGCGATCGCGACGGCCGTCACGATAGGGTCTGCACCCAGAGTTGGACCACCAACCGCATCTACCCCGGCATCAGCGAGTATTGGTAGCAACGCTTTCCCGAGCTGGTATGCCCCTTCCGGATCCAAACTCAGCAAGCGGCCATCAAAATAGTAGGAACTCTTGAGGCCCGAAGACAGCGTGAAGTCGCCGTAAGAGATCGCTCCTACCTTCTCTGCGACCTCAATCAGCAATTCCACTTGAGGCAAATGTTGGGTGGCAACCATTTTCAATTCCTATGCAAAAACCGTCCGCGTCAGTTTGGGCGAACGGTGAAGGCGTATATCATATCATATCTGCGCTTGTCAATAGCGATCGTCATCAATACTCGCTATGACTAAGTGCATTTTCGGCTAGGGATCAGTATACAGTCCGTTATCTTGTATGTATTTCGCCACCGCATCCGGTATCTGGTAGCGGGTGGATTGGCCGGCTACCAGCACCCGACGCAACTCAGATGCGCTGAAGTCGACCCTCGGGCCGGCCACCGACACCACCGCGCCGGCGTCCAGCGCGTCCGAGAAGTTCTCCCGCAGCGTGGCTATGCCTTCTTCCGGGCCGCCGGGTCGCTCGATCACCGCAAGGCGGCACAGATCCAGGATGGCCTCCGGTTCCTTCCAGCGGTGGAACTGTTCCAGGACGTCCGAGCCGACGATGAAATACAGTTCCGTGTCGCGAGGAAACCCGCACCGCAGTTGCCGCAGCGTATCCACAGTGTAGGTCGCTCCGGTGCGCCTGATCTCGCAATCGGAGACGCAGAAGTCGGGATTGTCGGCCACGGCCAGCTGGACCATGCGCAGCCTGTGGTGAGTCGGCGTGATGCGCTGCCCCGACTTGAGCCAGGGCTCCCCGGCCGGCAGGAACATCACCGACTCCAGGTCCAATGCCACCCGCGCCGTCTCGGCGATCAGCAGGTGGCCCAGGTGCGGCGGATCGAAGGTGCCGCCCAGAATGCCGATGCGTCGCCAGTCAGGGTCCCCGGCGGACATCAGAACCACTCCAGCTCGGCGTCACCGATGCGGATGGTGTCGCCGGCCTCGATGCCGGCCTCCTGCAGCCGCTGCGCGATGCCGAGGCGGCTCATCTCGCGCCACAGCTGCAGCATCACGCGGTAGTCCCGCATGTCGGCGCGCCCGGTGAGCCGCTCCAGTCTTTCCGACTCGACGACATACACGTCGCCATCCAGGTAGAACCCCAGCGGAGGCCGTTCGCGAGGCGCGCCGGCAACCGGCAACTCACTCGCCCATTCCGACGCGTCGATGCCGTCGCGCGGAGCCTCGGCAAGTATCCTGACGAGGTCGCCGAGCAACCCCTCCACCCCCACGCCCGATACCGAAGAAATGAAGTGGATCGGGGTTTCATCATCGCCCGATACCATGCCATCGTCCATGGCCATGGCGCGGCGCAGCTCCTCCTCGATGACGTCCCGCAGCTCGTAGGTCTCGGTGGTATCCAGCTTGCTCACCGCCACCACCTGGGGCTTGGCCGCCAGCATCGGGCTGAATTCCCGCAACTCCCGGTTGAGCATCAGGAAATCGCCGGCCGGGTCGTCGGACATCCCGTCGATCAGGTGGACATAGGCCCTGGCCCGCTCCGCGTGGCGCAGGAACTGATGCCCCAGGCCGATGCCGCGGTGCGCGCCCTCCAGCAGGCCGGGGATCTCCATCATCACGAAATCCTGCCCGCCGTGGGTGACCACGCCCAGCACCGGCTCCACGGTGGTGAAGGGATAGTCGGCGACCTTGGGCTTTGCGGCGGAGCAACGGGAGATCAGCGTGGACTTGCCGGCGTTGGGCTTGGCCAGCAGGCCCACGTCGGCCAGCAGCTTGAGCTCCAGCCACAGCACGGTGTACTCGCCCTTATCGCCCGATTCCGACAGCATCGGTTCCTGGTTGGTCGACGACACGAACCGGGCGTTGCCCCAACCGCCCTTGCCACCCTTGGCCACCAGCACCGGCTCGTCAGTAGTCACGTCCGCAACAAAGTCCTTGCTGCCGTCCCGGTGCATACGCCAGACCACCGTGCCCAGGGGCACCCGGATCTCGGTGTCCTTGCCGTTGGCGCCGCGCTGGTTCTTGCCCTTGCCGTGGATGCCACGATCCAGGTAGAAGGTGCTGTTGAACTTCAGATGCAGCAGCGTGTTGATGGACGAGTCGCCGACGATGTAGGCGCTGCCGCCATCGCCGCCGTCGCCGCCATCGGGTCCGCCGCGGGGCTGGTACTTGAGCCGCAGAAAGCTGATGCAGCCATCGCCGCCATTCCCAGCTTTGACGTTGATTCTAACTGTATCGATCATTTGGATTTGGAATCTTTAAGCGTAGTGGTAATCGTAATAAGCCGGTGGATACTGTGGATAACCATTAGTGCCAAGCATGGTTTGGGCGTTCATAAGTAGCGTTGGAACGCGGAAAGACGCGTCCGTAACACCACAGAAATCGGTTCTTTTCGTTGATACAGTGAGGTGATTAACCAGGAGCAGGGTCCGTATCGACTGAACCTCAGAGGTTGCCGACGCTGTATCCACGGAAAGCAAACCGTATATCAACGACTTATGAACAGGTTATCAACGTCCTCCAGGTATTCAGCAAGCGTCGCGATGCGGATATTTCGGAAACTCCCGAGGGCCAGCATCTGCCGGTCGCCGGTGACAATCACGTCCGCGTTGGCCGTGACGGCGCACTCCAGGACCCGGTTGTCGGGCTCGTCGGCGAGGACGTGGAGGTTTTCCGTGGGAGCGACCAAGTGACCAAATTGCTGGATGAAAGCCCGTACTGCTTCCAGTTCAACTTCCGTTCGCCCGAATTTGTCGGCAAGCACCCGGAGGAGTTCCTTGATGATAGGGTGAGAAATAAACATCAGATCACGTTCTGACCTGATGTTCAGGAGAACTAGAGCGGCGCGTCCGTTGGGGAATTCAAATGCCGATACCAGTATATTGGTATCGAAAGTGACTTTCATGATTCCAAGTATCTGAAAATGTCATCTTCACTGAATAGTCCAAGTCTCATCATACGAAGGTGCCAGCCTTCGTGAATGTTGGCCAGTTGCCTGTCAAAATCACCCTTACGAGCATCTCGCAGGGCTTTGGCAACGAAATCGTCCAGCGTCTGGCCATCCCGCTCCGCCATCCTCTCAACAGCGTCGGCCAGATCAACCGGTAGGGAAATAGCGATGGTCTTTGCTGCATTCGCAGTAGCAGTCATGGTGATGTCCCCTTTGGATCTCAATCCCTGCTGATCCAATATAACTGTCGGTTTACAGGGCGGCAAGGGCAGGCTACTTTGCGCCCACCTGCCCGTTGTACCAGTCCAGGATGCCGCTGCCGGTCCAGAACGTGACGCCTTCGAGCTGGGTGACGTATTCCAGCAGCCGCCGGAAGTGCCCGATCCGGTGGGCCGCGCCGGTGATGTAGGGGTGCATTGAGATGGCCATGACCCGGGCGTTGTCCTCACCCTCGGCCAGCATGACCTCCAGCGAGTCCTTGGCCCGGCGGAACAGCTCGGGCGCCGAGTGGTGCTGCACCAGGTAGATGGGGATGTCGTTCAGCTCCACCGTGTAGGGCAGGGCCACCAGCCGGCCCGACTTGACCTGCATCTCGTAGGGCTGGTCGTCGTTCACCCAGTCGGCCACGTACTCGACGCCTTCCTCGGCCAGGATGTCCGGCGTGTGGTGGGTCTCGGCCAGGCCCGGGCCCATCCAGCCTCGGGGCGCGCTACCGCTGAACTCGCGGATCACCTCGATGGTCTTGCGGATGGTGGCGCGTTCGTCCGGCTCCTTGTGCAACACCTGCTGGATGTAGCCGTGGCCCAGCAGCTCCCAGTCCAGGTCCAGGCAGGACTGCACCAGCTGCGGGTAGGCCTCGCACACCGCCGCGTTGAGGCTGATGGTGCAGGGCAGATTGAAGTCGGCCAAAGCCCGCTGCATCCGCCAGAAGCCCACGCGCATGCCGTAGTCGAACCACGAGTAGTTGGGGATGTCCGGCGACGTGGCCGCGCCCTGCGGCGAGGGCAGCACCGTCCGCGCCATGGGCTGGTCGATGTCCCACTCCTCGACGTTGATGATGAACCAGACGGCGACCTTGGCCCCATCGGGCAGAGTCAGCTTGGGCCGGTCGAAGATGGGGGAGAACTCGGCGCGGGGGTTGGGCATGGGGACGGGCCTCCGGGTGTGTCTTGGTCAACCAACCCTATCACGGATTTAGACCGTTCAGGTAATCCAGCAGTTCTCGGGCATGGGGGCAGGCTGCGGCAACTTGCTCCGGGTCAATCTCGGCCAGAATACCGTAAGACCTTCTGCCTTTGCTGTAATGCCGTCGGCATCGGAGGGTAGCCTGCCTCAACATGTCCAGCGCATCCTCTTTCAGGATTGTTTCCAAAGGTGACGAATTCTGAAAGACATTTGTGTCAAGCGAGGAATCGAAAAAGCGCTGCAACGCCGGTGGGTCGGCTATAAACCAGGTTTCCATAGCCTGAACCATCATAAATGCGCTGTTGTCATCGGCTGCTGTAGGTCGTTGGAAGCGGTGGTATAGTCGAGTTTGCAGGTGATCCCACACGGTGTGTCCGGCCGCAACCGATTCCTCGCTGTCAACGAGCAGCAAGGGCTTGGATTCTGCCTCTTCGTGCGCCAAATAACGACTAAGCTGGTCGTTGAATAGCGAGAAAGCCTCCTGTTGCCCGCCGCCAACGGCAATCTCCAACATCTGGCCGTCCACGCCGGCTTTGCTGAAGAAGATTTGCCACGCCCTGCGGAAAGCTTCGGCGTTGGCGTCCACCATGGCGGTGCGGCTCATTTGCCCGTGGTCTGGGTCCGCTGCCCCGCCGCCTTCTATGTACAGCCGGCATCTCACCAACGGTTGCCTCCCAGCTCGCCGATGCTCCACAGGTAGCCCAGGCTGTACTTTTCCAGCCATGCCTCCAACCGCTCGGGATCGAGCCGTTCCATCTGGGTTTGTCCGTCTCGTTTTTCACAAACCACTACGCTGGAGGCGTGGTCTTCAAGCGCATTGATGAGCACGCGGGAATGCGTGGTAACTACCAACTGAGTCCTCTCTGATGCACTGATCAGCATCTCACCGATGGGTAGCATCACATCCGGGTGCAGCCCCAATTCCGGCTCTTCAATCACCACCAGAGGCGGGGGTTCCGGGTCCAGCAGGATGGCCGCCAGCGCCATGTAGCGCAGCGTTCCGTCGGAGAGGCGGGACGCCGGGATGTAGCGCGCGCCGGCGCCTTTTTCCACTATGAAAAGCTCGGCCCGTCCGCCGCCAACCTCGACTTGAAAATCTTCAATGCCGTCGTAAAGCTGCTGCAGCGAACGGACAACCTTCTGGCGGCTCTCGCCTCGAAGCTTGGACAGCAGCAATGGCAGGTTCTCGCCACGCTCCGTCAGAAATGTGCTGGGTTCGTCTGCTCGCGGTGACTTACGCAGTCCCGCCTCTGGCCCGAACTCCCAATTCCGGTAGAGCCGGATGCCGCCATACTGCTCTTGTAACCAGCGCAATACCTTATGCAATTCGGGATCACGCATTTGCGAGAGTATCGATTCTTCAGGGTTGATATTTTGGCCGGAGAATCGCCTTTCCGCAAAAAACCTTTCATCAAAGCCTGCGGAGTCCATCCTCAATACCGCGGTACCTCTCAAGAAATGGTAAATCAGATCCTTTCCGGTAGGATGAACCACAGGCTCCCGGGCATACTCGATCGCTTCGTCCCTCAACTCAAATCGGCTGCCGTGCTCCGTGATTTCCAACGTATGCAGCAGAGGAGTAGCGCCTGTTGGATAATCGACCACGGCTTCTATTCTGGCCACACCCGTTGCCCCGTCGCCCTTCCACAACCACTCCGAAATGCCGCCCATCCGCTTCACCGGGCCGGACAGGTCCCGAGGCGCCGCCTGCAGCAAGGCCAGTGCTTCGATAAAGTTGGACTTGCCCGACCCGTTGGGCCCGATGAGCACGTTCAGTGGCTCCATGGGCAGGTCGATCCCGTCCGGACCGAAGGATAGCATCCCGCTGATTTTCAGCCGGCGGATGAGCATATTGCCGGCATTTGACGGCCGGGCCGTCTCGTCAGCAGCGCTAACAGCGGGATCAATGGAGGTCATGGCCCGGCCTCCCGTTTGGGCAGTGGCGCGGACGGAACGTGCCTACAGCCCGAGCGCCTGCGCGCCCAGGCGGGCGAGGTCCTCGTCTTCCTGGGCGGACAGGCCGCTGACGCCGATGGCGCCCAGCACGAGGTCCGTCTCGGGGTCGCGCACGACGACGGCGCCTTGCACGGCCACCAGTTGCGAATCGCCGAAGTCGGCGATGTTGCGGCCCTCGTTCTTCAGACGCTCGGCATATGCGTTGGAGTCGGAACCGGACATGGCGGAGGTATAGGCCTTGCTCACGGCCATGCGCTGGGGCAGGGCGCGGCAGTTGTCCATGCGGGCGTAGCTCAGCATCTTGGCGTCGCCGTCAACGATGGCGATGGCCAACGGGCGGTCGGGTTCCTGCTGCGCCTTGTCCAGCATGGCGTTCATGGCGGCGCGGACCTGGCTCAGGCTCAAGGTGGGTCGGTTGTACATGGGAAGCCTCCGTGGAGTGCAATGCGATGGCGGGGAAGGATGACGCCAGCATTCTACACGGGGGCGATGATGGGCGGCAATGAAGTGTGCGGATGCCGCACAAGGGTATAGATTGAAGCCTCATCCCAGGCGACGACGCAATCGCTCGTAGATGTCGCCGCGTTGTCCCACTATCAGGACCAGAACTATCAGGCGGCCACCATCAACGATGTAGCAGATTCGCCAGTCTCCGACTCGAATGCGCCAAACTTCGTCGGCAGCACGGAGTTTTTGCGCTCGAGGCGAGTATGGATCTTCGGCCAGAGCTTCAATCGCCTCCGATAACCGCCGGCGGGTATGCGCATCCCGTACGCTGCGGAGGTCCCTTTGCGCAGGTCGGGAGACGATGATTTGGTAGGTCAAATCCCCAAGTCCGACTTAAGGTCGGTCCATTCCACTCCGCCGTGTGCCCGGTAGTCGGCCAGTGCGTCCAGTGCGTCCAGCAAGTCAAGGCGTTCTTCCAGGGCTTCCAGCGCGGCCATGTCAGAAGTCGGGATCAGCACGGCTACCGTGCGGCCATCCTTCTCAACAGGGATGCGCTCGCCCGCGTGCTGAACTCGCGCGGAGATGTCGGACACGTCTTGCGGTATCCGCAGCGTCTGACCAGGTTCGGTTCCGCCAGTATGAGTTGTCATTGCCACGTCACCTCTTGTTATGTTGTCCCGTCAACGGTTAGTGAGGCCAAATCCGCAGCCATTCATGCATCCAATGCTCATCGTCGTCCTCACCTTCGCGCGCTGCCCGGTGCCGGCGCACTCGGCCTTGAAAACTTTTGTGCCGCAGATGCTCTTTCATGCAGGCAGGACCGATCCAACAAAAAACGCCCCTCCCTGGTGCGCCGTTCCGATGAGAGGCGTGGAGGGTTCTGTTGCTAATATTGTATGGCAAACCAAGACGGGCATCAAACTCGCTCGTGCTCAATTTGCCGGTGCCGGCCCGGTAGGCTATACTTCCCGCGATTTCCCCGACATTGCCCTGGAGGGCCTACTTATGGACATGGGACTGAGCGAGATTCAGCAGATGCTGAAGAACTCGGCGCGCGAATTCCTGGCGCAGGAATGCCCGCTCACGCTGGTGCGCGAACTGGAAAACGACCCGCAGGGCTTCAGCGAAGACCTGTGGCGGCAGGTGGCCAGCCTCGGATGGACCGGCATACCCTTCCCCGAACAGTACGGCGGAACCGGCGGTTCCTTCCTTGACCTGGCCGTGCTGGTTGAGGAGATGGGCCGCGCCCTGCTGCCGGCTCCCTTCTTCGCCACCGTCGTCCTGGGCGGACTCACCGTGCTGGACGCCGGCAGCGACGACCAGAAGCGCGACATCCTCACCGGCGTCTGCGCCGGTACCGTCCGCCTCACCCTGGCCCTGACCGAGCCGTCGGCCACCACCGAGGCGTGGGGTGTTGAGGCCCAGGCCAGCGCATCCGGCGACGGCTACAGCATCAGCGGCACCAAGCTGTTTGTTCCCGACGCTCACGCTGCCGACACCATCATCGTCGCCGCCCGAACCATGCCCGCCGGCGACGACCCCGAGCAGGGCATCACCCTGTTCCTCGTCCCGTCCAATGCCGCCGGCGTGGAGATCGAGCAGGTTGGCACCATCGGCAACGAGCGGCTCTGCGAGGTTCGGCTCAACAATGTTGCCGTGGGCGGCGGCGCCGTGCTCGGCGAGGTTGGCCAGGCCTGGCCGGTCATCGAGCGGACGCTGGCCCAGGCCACCGCGGCCCACTGCGTGCAGATGGTGGGCGGCGCCGAGGCGGTGGTCGACATGACCGTGGAGTACGTCAAGCAGCGCACCCAGTTCGGCCGGCCCGTGGGCAGTTTCCAGGCTGTGCAGCACCACTGCGCCAACATGGCCACCGACGTCGAGGGCGCGCGCCACGTGGCCTACCAGGCGGCGTGGGCCCTGGCCGAGGGTCAGTCCGGCCGGCGCGAGGTCGCCATCGCCAAGGCCTGGTGCAGCGGAGCCTACCAACGCGTCTGCTCGCTCGGCCACCAGTGCCACGGCGCCATCGGCTTCACCCAGGAGCACAACCTCCAGCTCTACACCCGTCGCGCCAAGGTCCAGGAGCTATCCTACGGCAGCGTCCACGACCACAAGGAAGTGGCGTTGCAGGAGATTGAGGCTGGGTAACGAAGCCTGATCAGGATGGAGGAAGGCTATGACTTTTGCCTACGTGGTCAAAGGTTTTGGCTGGATGCTGGTTGGATTCGTCTTGGGCGGATTGTTTGGGGCGCTGCTGGGATACGTGTTTGCTTCGACCGTGCTATGTGATTTTGGATTTGAGTTTGCATTGTTTTGCGACGAGATAAGACAGTTAGCCGCGTTGGGAGGCGCAGCTGTTTTCAGTTTTATGGCCGGAATCGTCTGTGGCGTCGTTGGCGGGGTTACTGGGAGCCTCCAGGTTGCGCGGACCGTCCCACAATCCAGCCAGACTTCACAACAACCGGAGCGACAGAACACCCCCACAACATCACAAACTGAGCGGAGCCAGCCGAGCGCGCCCCCGAGCGTAAATTCGACAGACATCGGCGTTAGCAACGCCAACCCATCAACTGGCGAATTCATTACGCTTACTGCTAGCTCTACTGGCGCATTGTCCTCAGGCCGTCCATACATGTACCAACGGAAGTCCCCCGAGGACACTGACTGGCGCAATTTGGGAACTCACCGAGCAGAGGACACGCTGGCGGTTTTCTCTGACGTTCCCATCACCTACGAGTATCGGGCAATCGTGACCGAGAGTGACGGTACTTCGGTTGCTTCAGGCGCCGTCTCTGTAACGTGGTCTGCCTCCGATACTGCGTCCGAAACATAGGCCGGAGCCAGCGGCATTCATTGATCACCCTCCAGGAGTTTCTCAAATGACCATGACCCCCGCCCGCAGTTCGCCCTTCGCCGCCATGGCCCGCGACCCGCTGCATCCCGACGTGATCTACCGGGACGAGCGCTGCTTCGTGGTGCGCGACATCAACCCCAAGGCGCCGGTGCACCTGCTGATCATCC
Organism: uncultured Dehalococcoidia bacterium; assembly: GCA_951813535.1. Classification (GTDB taxonomy): domain Bacteria; phylum Chloroflexota; class Dehalococcoidia; order Lucifugimonadales; family UBA3495; genus Bin87. The sequence continues at coordinate 359,226 of OX638345.1, forward strand.
CCAACATGCCCATCAATGGGCTGGATTACATCAGCCCCGCCATGGAGGCAAACATGGGCCACCTGTTCGTGGTTGCCGCCGAGATGGCGCGGCGCGAGGGCGTCACCATCAGCGGCTACCGGCTGGTGGTCAACAACGGCGAGGACGCCGGCCAGACCATCGCCTGGCCCCACATGCACCTGCTGGGCGGCCGGGGGCTAGGGGACATGGGCTGACCGCAATGGGCGACTTCATGGCCGAAATCCACATCGGGAACATCACCGGGGGCGATACGCACCCGGTGACTGCGCTGGTGGATACCGGCGCCACCGAATCCGCCTTTCCGGCGGACCTGCTGGAGTGGCTCCACATCCCGGCGACGGAACGACCGATGGACTACGTCCTGGCCGATGGGACCATCCTGCGGTGTCCGCGCGGGTACGCGCGCATCTCCATAACGGTCCGGTCCGGCGAGACTTTCAGCAGCATCTGTCCGGTGGCTTTCTGGCCGGATGAGAGTGGGCAGTGCATCGGCGCAACCACGCTGCAGATCCTGACGCTGGCAGTTGATCCCGTCAGCGAGGAACTGGCGCCAGTTTCAGCTCTCAGACGGGGCTGGGGCGGAGACATCCCGGTGCAGCGATGATTGTGCTCAGTGTGAAGTAAAGGTGACCACCCCATGACCACGCCCACCATTGAACCCGCCACCGTGTTCGCCGATGCTCACGAGATGTACGCCGCCGCGCTGGAGCGCCTGGAGCAGGACGACATCCGCGACGCCGCGGAGAAGGCATGGTGCGCCGCCAAGCGGGCTACCGATGCCCTCATTCTGGCTCACACCAACGTCCTGCCGCCCCGGTCTCCCGATACTACCAGGGGCTTGCGCACCCTGGCCGCAGCTGATCCCGCATTCAGTAGCCTGCGTGATCGTTACTTTGCAAGGCAGGCGGCTCTGCATGGCGACTGCTTTTACACCGGATGGTGCGAACCCATCGCTGATACGGAGTTGCTGATACGCGAAACGATAGAATACATTCGGGACGCCGAGGGTCTGGCGCGCCGCTGAGCCCGGGCATAGACTCCGCTCCTACCCAATGGAGGCTGGCAATGACCACCATCGAAATCTCCGACCGCGTGGTCGACCGCATCCACCGCCGGATCCGCCGCCTCCCGCCCGGGCTCCAGGAACACTGCCAGCGGGTGGAGCAGATCGCCCGCGGCCTCGCCGAGCGCCACGGGCAGGACGTGGAAGCCGTCGGCCTGACCGGCCTGGCCCACGACGCCACCAAGCACTTCTCCGGCCTGGAGAACCTCCTCCGAATGGAGGAGTATGACCTGCCTCCGGTCACCGAGTTCGAACGCCGGAACCCGGCGATCCTCCACGGCATGGTGGGCGCCGAGCTGCTCAAGCGGGAGGACGGCCTGGGCCATCCGCAGCTGTACAATGCGGTGTACTGGCATACCACCGGCGACCCCGCCGGCGGCGACCCCATCGCCCACATAGTTTTCCTCGCCGACAAGCTGGACCCGGTCAAGGTCAAGCGCTACCCCTGGCAGGGTGAGCTGAAGGAACTGGCGGAGAACGACCTGCCCGCCGCCATGACCATGTTCCTCACCCGAAACGTCGTCCGGATGCTGGACAAGGGTTCGGCGGTGCATCCCGCGGCGATAGAAGCGCGTAACGCCTTGCTGTTGTCGAAAGCATCGTAGCTCACGGTATAATTGCGTTATCCCCAAGACAGAGGTCATATCATGGAGTACCAAGTTGTCGTTTGGCGCGGCACACTGTCCGATGATTCCATCTGCTACGCGGCAGTTTTCCCTGCACTGAATCACGCCAACGGCCAGGGGGATACCGAAGCGGAAGCACTGGTTGAAGTTGCGGACAGCATTGCCTGCTTCCTGGAGCATATACCTGAAAGGCTCAAGACCGGCCAGGCGGCTCAGGACGAAATGTCGGAGCTGGTGGCAGAGCTGACCTCCGAGGGTGTTGAGCACTGGTTCCGTCAGGTTACCCCGCGCCGCATTACTGTGTCTGCATAGCGATGCCGAGAATAGCCAACGTTAAAGCACGTGAGCTAATCCGTTTACTGCGTCGTATGAGATTTACTCCGCATAATCGGGATCACGTGTATTTCTACCACGAATGGCTGAACATATCGGCGATGGTCTCGCACGGAGACAAAGAGGTTGACGCTGACTTGATGGGAGACATCGCCATCAAGCAGATGAAGATGAACAGCGCCGAGGAGTTTCGCGCCGCGCTGCGCGGTAACATACCCCGCCGCTACCTCGACCCCGACGCGCCGTGGGACGGCCAGGCCTTGGACTAGATTGAAGGATTGGAAGCATGGAATACGATGTTGTTGTCTGGCGCGGGACCCTGTCTGACGGTTCCACCTGCTACGCGGCCATCTGTCCAGCCGTCGATCATGCTCATGGCCAGGGTGACACGGAAGCAGAGGCCCTGGTTGACGTTGCGGATACCATGGCCATCTTTCTGGATCATGAGCCGGAAAGGTTCAAAACCGGGCAAGAGGCACAGGACGCAATCCGCAGGTTGAAGGAAGAGCTCGCCGAAAATGGGACCACCTGTTGGGTAAAGCAGGTTGCGCCGGCGCGCAATCAGGTCCCCGCTTAGGTCATGGTCAGGATTGCCAACGTCAAGACTAGACAATTGCTTCGATTGTTACGCAGGATAGGTTTTACACAGAGTAATCGGGACTATGTGTACTTCATACATGCGTGGCTGAATCTGCGGACCAAGGTGTCGCATGGAGATAAAGAAGTGGACGCTGATCTCATGGGAGAGATCGCTATCGTGCAACTCAAGATGAACAGCGCCGAGGAGTTTCGCGCCGCGCTGCGCGGCAACATTCCCCGCCGCTACCTCGACCCCGACGCGCCGTGGGACGGACAGCCCCTGGACTAGTGAACAACATGACCACACAGCTTGAAATAACTCCGGAAGCTGCCCAGTTCATCCGGCACAAGGGCGGCCAGGCCGTCGTCGATCTGATCTGCTGGAAGGGTTGAAGCGGCGAGTCCGTTGAGGTATCGGTCGATACCAACGTGCGCCGCCGCCGCAGCCTGGAGTCCTATGACCCTGCCAGCCAGGACGACATCACCCTGTACCTGGCGCCGGGCATCGCCGAATACGCCGTGCAGGTGGACGTTTCCATGAGCCGGTTCCTGCTCTTCCGGAACCTGAAGGCCACCATCGTGCTGCCCCACGGCGTCACGCTGGGCCGGCGCGCTTCCCTCGTTTAGCCGGAGCGGGCCGGCAGCATGTCCGCCACGGCGCAGGTGAATCCCGGCAGGTAGTCCCCGCCGTCCACCGAGTCGGCGTCGGTGAGAACCAGCGGCGGCGCATCGGATGTGTGCACCGTCAGCGTGCGGGCGTCGATGTCAATTACCCAAACTGCCCTGCCGCCGGCGTCCAGATATTCGCGGATCTTCCGGGCAATTTCGCTTGCAGTGTTGCTTTCGGACAGAATTTCGACGGCAAGATCGGGCGCACCATCGTAGAGCATTCCGGCTAGATCGGGTTGCGCGAGCCGCGCGTTCGACACGAACGAGACGTCGGGCATCCGCGACGTAGCCGGAGAATCGGGTCCGGTAACGTAGCCCCGGTTGCTGAGGTACACCCGGCCCAACTGGTTGGGGAAGACGTGCTCCGCCATTCGCCAATTGACCAGAGAGCCGGTATATTCGTGCTCTTCCGATGCTACCATTTGCTCAACGAGAACTCCTCTCACCAACTCGTAGCGAGGATGCTTGGGCAACGCTGCGTATTCTTCCAGCGAAACCGGCGGTGCGGCGGCCATGTTTCGTGTCGACATGCTCGAGCCTCCCGGTTCACGCCGCGGGCAACATATCCGCGACGGCGCAGGTGAAGCCGGGCAGATAGTCTCCGCCGTCCACGGTGTCGGTGTCGGTGAGAGTGAGCGGTTGTGCGTCTGCGGTGTGCACCGTCAGCGTGCGGTCGTCGATGTCAATTACCCAAACTGCCCTGCCGCCGGCGCTCAGGTATTCGGCCACCTTCTGCGCTATCTCAGCGGGGGTGTTGCTGTCCGACAGTATTTCCACGGCCAGGTCGGGGGCGCCGTTGTAAAGCATCCCCGCCAAGTCTGGCTGGCTCAATCGCGCGTTGGAAACAAACGAAACGTCAGGCATCCGCGACGTGGCCGGATAATCGGGTCCGGTGACGAATCCTCGATTACTTCCATATACTTTACCGAGCCCGCGGGGGCGCGTGTGACCCAACATATGATGGCCCACTAGCAGAACCGTTTCCTCGTGCTCTTCCGACGCTACCATCAGCTCGACCAATATTCCCTTCACCAGTTCATACCGCGGGTGTTTGGGCAGCGTGGCGTACTCCTCCAGCGTAACCGGCGGCGCGGCGGCGATGTTTCGCGTCGTCATGTGGAGCCTCCCCGTTCACGCGGCCGGCCGCAGATCCGCGACGGCGCAGGTGAAGCCGGGCAGGTAGTCCCCGCCGTCCACCGCGTCGGCGTCGGTGAGAACCAGCGGCGGCGCATCGGATGTGTGCACCGTCAGCGTGCGGGCATCGATGTCGATGACCCAAACGGCCTTCCCGCCGGCGTCCAGATATTCGCGGATCTTCCGGGCAATTTCGTTTGCAGTGTTGCTCTCGGACAGAATTTCGACAGCCAAGTCCGGCGCGCCGTCGTATAGCATTCCGGCCAGGTCGGGTTGCGTGAGCCGCGCGTTCGACACGAACGAGACGTCGGGCATTCGCGACGTAGCCGGAGAATCGGGTCCGGTGACATAGCCCCGGTTGCTGAGGTAAACCCGGCCTAGACGATTCAACAGCACATGATTGCCGACTCTTATGACGACCAGCGATCCGGTATGCTCGTGTTCTTCCGACGCTACCATCAGCTCGACCAATACTCCCTTCACCAATTCAAACCGCGGGTGCTTGGGCAGAGCGGCGTACTCTTCCAGTGAAACCGGCGGCGCGGACGCGATGTTCTGCGATGTCATGGTGACACCTCCTCGCAGAGGAAGCAGAGTGATCTTACCGGGCGTACCGGTAGCCGCCGGCCGGCGTGCGGGCGCAGTTCAGCCGCCGGTTCAGGTGCAGCCCTTCCAGCACGAATTCCACCGCCGATGCCACCACCTCCGGCCGCTTGTCGTCTCCGACCAGCGCGGTGACGGCGGCGCTCAGCCCGTCCACGTTGTCCAGGGCTGAGGCGTAGGCGGCGGCCGGCACGTCGTTCCCAGTTTCCACGGCGTTGCCGAGGTCGAAGGACGTGACGATGTCGTCCAGGTTGTCCACGGTGCAGTAGCGGCCGAAGATGCCCAGCGTCGCCCGCTTGGTGAGGTCCTCGACCAGCCGGTCCTCCCGGCCCTCGCCGAAGGTCTCCAGCTCGATCTTTCCCCCCAGGGAGGCGACGAGAAAGGGCAGGTCGCTGATGCGAGGGCAGGCGATATCCTCCCCCAGCCGGATGCTGCGCCGCAGCGCGTTGCTGATGAGCGTTTCGTAGTTGGCGATGGAGACGCGCACGCTCACGCCGGAACGCTGGTTGATCTCGTTGCTGGAACGTGCCCGCGCCGTCACCTCGGCGATGATGTCCGTCATGAACTGGGGGACCACCACCCGATCCTCGTCGGGGAAGCGGTTGCGTTCCTGGTCCATGATGGCGATTTCTTCGTCGAGCGTCTGAGGATAGTGGGTGTGAATCTGCGCGCCGTAGCGGTCCTTGAGCGGGGTGACGATGCGACCGCGGTTGGTGTAGTCCTCGGGGTTGGCCGTGGCCACCACGAACACGTCCAGCGGCATCCGGATGCGGTAGCCCTTGATCTGCACGTCCCGCTCTTCCATCAAGTTGAACAGGCCCACCTGGATCCGTTCGGCCAGGTCGGGCAGTTCGTTGATGCAGAAGATGCCCCGGTTGGTTCGCGGCACCAGGCCGTAGTGGATGGCCGTCTCGTCCGACAGGTGCCGGCCCTCCGCCACCTTGATGGGGTCGATCTCGCCGATGAGGTCGGCGATGGAGATGTCAGGGGTGGCCAGCTTTTCCGAGTAGCGCATGTCCCGCCCGATCCAAGCCACGGGCGTGTCGTCGCCCATATCGGCCACCATCTGCCTGGCGTCCGGACTGAGCGGACTGTACGGGTCGTCGTTCAGCTCGCTGCCGGCGATGACCGGGAGCTGCTCGTCCAGCAGGTTCACCATCTCCCGTATCAGCCGGGTCTTGGCCTGCCCGCGCTCGCCCAGGAGGATGATGTCCTGTCCCGCCAGGATGGCGTTTTCCAGCTGCGGGATCACCGTCTGGTCAAAGCCGACGATGCCGGGGAACACCGGCTCTTCGGACCGGATCTTGGCGATCAGGTTGCGCCGGATCTCCTCGCGCACCGAAACCGATTGATAGCCGCTATCGCGGAGTTCGCCGATGGTGGCGGGCATGGCGTTATTCGTGGACATGGAAGCGGTCCATCCTTTGATCAGAGTAGGGGTTTGGCGGCAGTATAGCAAAACGCCTGCTGCCATACCGTCGCGGCCTGCCATACCGTCGCGGCCTGCCATACCGTCGCGGCCTGCCATACCGTCGCGGCCTGCCATACCGTCGCGGCCTGCCATACCGTCGCGGCCTGCCATACCGTCGCGGCCTGCCATACCGTCGCGGCCTGCCATACCGTCGCGGCCTGCCATACCGTCGCGGCCTGCCATACCGTCGCGGCCTGCCATACCGTCGCGGCCTGCCATACCGTCGCGGCCTGCCATACCGTCGCGGCCTGCCATGTGCTAACATCGTAGAATACGGTGAACCGACTATGCTTCGCTTCCTCTGGCCCATCCTTCTCATGTTCGGCCCCCAGCTGGGGCCGCGCATAGTCAAGTTCGTGCGTGCGCTGTGGCGTCTGCACCGGGATTCCCGCGTCAACCTGCTGATCAAGCTGCTGATTCCGCTGGCGTTGGTCTACGCCGTTTTCCCCTTAGACCTGGTGCGCGACCGCATTCCCTACGGACTGGGCCGATACGACGACCTGATCATCCTCGGACTGGCGGTCTGGCTGTTCTGGAACCTGTGCCCCCGGGCCGTCGTGCGCGAGCACATGGGCGAACCGCCGCCTCCCCGGCCGGAAGACGAGGACCCCGACAGCGTGGTGGATGGACAGGCCCGTCCCACCGACGACTCGGACGACCAGCGCGGTGGTTGACCATGCCCAGGACCCAGCGATATTGACTCCGTGGTAGGGGCGAATGACCATTCGCCCCTACGTTTTAGTCATACCTCCCCAGCGTTCAGGATGCGTTATGTTCCAATCCGCGCAATCCCTTGACCATACCGCTTTCACATTGGACGAGGGCATCTCGCTATACGTGCACGTGCCGTTCTGCCTGAGCAAGTGTCCTTACTGCGACTTCAACACCTACCAGGGCATCGAGTCCCAGTTCGACGACTTCCTCACCGCCGTCGTCCAGGAGATATCCGCTTGGTCCACGGTTCTCGGCCGGCCAACCGTCAACACCGTTTTCCTGGGCGGCGGCACCCCGTCCTACCTGCCCGACGGCGACGTGGCCCGTATCCTGGACGCCATCGCCCGCAACTACGTCGTCCGCGCCGACGCCGAGATCACAGCTGAGTGCAACCCCAACGACCTGTCTCTCGAGAAGTGCGCGGAGATCCGGGCCGCCGGCATCAACCGGGTTAGCATCGGCGTGCAGAGCATGGACAACGGCCTGCTGGCGATGCTGGGCCGCCGCCACGACGCCGACGAGGCCGCCCAAGCGCTGGAGCGTTGCCGCGGCGCCGGTTTCGACAACGTGAACCTGGACCTGATGTACGGCCTGCCGCAACAGTCGTTGGGCCAGTGGCGGGACACCGTGGCGCGGGTGGTCGCGCTGGCTCCGGAGCACCTGTCGTTATATTCACTGACGCTGGAGGAGGGCACTCCCCTGCGCCGCTGGGTGCAGCAGGGCCGCCTGCCCGAGCCCGACCCGGATCTGGCCGCCGATATGTACGACCACGCCCGCGCCGCCCTGGCCGCCGCCGGCTACCACCATTACGAGATCAGCAACTGGACGCTGCCCGGGCTGGAGTCGGAGCACAACCTGGCCTACTGGCGGAACCTGCAGTGGGTGGGCGTTGGTCCGGGAGCCCACTCGTCCCTGCGCGTCGGCGATGCCGGGTCCGCCTGCCGGTTCTGGACGGTGCGCTCGCCCCGGGAGTACGCACGGCTGGCCTGGGAGTGGGCTGAAGGCTTGGCTACGGACGACGCATGGCCGGCGGTAACAGAAGGCCGGATCGCGGAGGTCCCGACGGTAGACGGTTCGGAAGTATCCGACGAGGCGACCACAGCCGCTGAGACCATGTTCCTGGGCCTGCGCTTGCTGGACGGGATGGACATCGCCGCCGCGTCCGAGCGCATCGGCATCGACCTGTTGGCCCGCTACGAGCGGGAACTTGCCGAGCTCACGGAGGACGGGCTGCTGGTGTGGGAAGGGGATAGCCGGCTGCGGCTGACGGAGGAGGCGTACCTGGTAGCCAACCAGGTGTTCACGCGGTTCTTGGTAGAGTAGACGGCGATGCTATGCAGGAATCTATCGGAAATATCGTGAAGATACTGGCGGCACTCTGGCAGAGGCTGCCGCGGCAATGGACGGTTGCGTTTTCGATAAGTTTTTCCGTAGCAATCCTTTTCCGGGTAATAGCTCCAGTGGTGGAAAGGCGTCTAGCTAGCCCAGTTCCACCATCATCCTTCACACCGGTCGTTGTTCAGGTATTTGATGCTGTACTGATCTTCGTGATGCTGATACCGGTAGCGATCGCTCTCGCATATTTGGCCTGTCTCATTTATGAGCTACTGCGTCGGAATTAATTCTCTGCCTTACCAACTGGTAAATCAGGATCACGGCGGCTAATCCCCATGCCATTCCCCCGAGGCAGATCACTGTAGTTCCGGCGAGAACGGTGATAGCGCTGGCAGCCAGGTACTCCCCGATCACGATTACGAGGAAACCAAGGGCAGTTATTCCGCCGAAAACGAAGCTGGCGGCAGCCACCCAATCCCTCGTTGTACCCGTGTTCCGACCGATGCCAACGCCATTGTCAACGGCACCGGTTGCGGCGAAATGGGCTCCGTCGGAATGTGTTTGTTCATCGGTTTCAACGTATCCGGTTTCGGTGCCGGGAGTAACCATTTTCGTGCCTCCTGTCACCATCTTACCACTTGGCAAGACCCGTCAACCACGTTGCCGACTGGCGCGCGTCTGCGCCTATGCTAAACTGCCGGAGGCGCCCGCTTCGTGCGGATTGCTCCCACACACTTGACCACAAAACGCTCCTCGGAGGTTCAACCATGGCGGTACAGCCCTACACCATCAACGTGCCCGACGACGTGCTGGAAGACCTCCGGCACCGGCTGAACCACGTGCGCTGGCCCGACGAGATTCCCGGCGCCGAGTGGGACTACGGCTCCAACCTCGACTACATCAAGGAACTGGTGGCCTACTGGCGCGACGGCTTCGACTGGCGCAAGGCCGAGGCCGGCCTCAATGCCTTCGCCAACTTCTACACCACCATCGAGGGCCAGGGCATTCACTTCATCCACGAGAGGGGCAAGGGTCCCAACCCCATGCCCATCATCGTCACCCACGGCTGGCCTGGCTCCATCTACGAGATGCACAAGATCATCCCGCTGCTCACCGACCCCGCCAGCCACGGCGGCGACCCGGCCGACTCCTTCGACGTCGTCGTTCCCTCAATGCCCGGCTACGGGTTCAGTGCCCAGACCCGCGAGCGCGGGGTCAACACCCGCCGCATCGCCGAGCTGTGGGACAAGCTCATGGCCGATGAACTGGGCTACCAGCGCTACGCCGCCCAGGGCGGCGACTGGGGCGCCGGCGTGACCGCCCGCCTGGGCTTCCACCATGCCAACCACGTCCTGGCCATCCATACCACCTCCGTGACCCAGGCCATACCCTACCAGGGCGCCAGTCTCGAGGGCCTGAGCATGCGGGAGCGCCTGGAGCAGGTCATCGGCACGCCCCAGGGCGGATACCGGCGCGACTTCGCCTCCTCCCTGTCCGACGACGAACTGGCCATGATCGACCAGCGCGTTTCCTGGCAGGCGGCCGAGGGCGGGTACGCCCACATCCAGGGCACCAAGCCCCAGACCCTGGCCTATGGCCTCAACGATTCCCCCGTCGGCCTGTGCGCCTGGATCGTGGAGAAGTACCGGACCTGGAGCGACTGCAACGGCGACGTGGAAAGCGTCTACACCAAGGACGACCTGCTGACCACCGTGATGATCTACTGGGTCACCCAGACCATCAACTCCAGCACCCGCCTCTACTACGAGAACAGCCGCACGCCCTGGTATTTCGGACCCGACGACCAGATCGGCGTGCCGTGCGCCATAGCGGTGTTCCCCAAGGAACTGTCCACGCCGCCGCGCTCCTGGGCGGAGCGCACCTACAACGTGCAGCGCTGGACCGAAATGGACAGCGGCGGCCACTTCGCCGCGCTGGAGAAGCCGGCCGAGCTGGTGAGCGACATGCGCGAGTTCTTCCGGGGGCTGCGCTGACGGAGTCGGCGCGGTGATGCAAACGTTTCCCCGTCGAACGGAGTTTGGCTATGGGCCCCACAGAATGGACGATCATCGGCGTCGGCATCGCCCTACTTTTGGCGCTGGTTTCTATGGCGAGGGTGGGCAATTCATCCCTCCAAAACGCTCTAAAGGCAAGCAGCGCCGAAATCAGAACGGAGATATATGGAGTCAAGACGGAGATCGCCGAAGTCAGAACGGAAATTGCCGATCTACGCACGGAACTGAAGGGCGATCTAGCCGGCCTGCGCACGGAACTGAAGGGCGATATAGCCGGCCTGCGCGCGGAGTTGAAGGGCGACATGGCCGGCCTGCGCGCGGAGCTGAAAAGCGACATGGCTGAACTGCGCACCGAGTTGAAGCTGGACTTTCAGGCCAACCGGGCCGAGATCATCACCAACCGGCGGATGCTGGGGCGGTTCGCGCTGCATCGTCACGGCGACGACGGCCTGCCCCTGGCCCCGCTGACCGACGCTCTGGAGCCCCTCGACGGCAACGACCCATCGGACAACGAAAACGGAAGCGATTAGCCGACCCGGCAGACCCCCGGCTGACAGCATTCCCAAAACCCGCTACCATATTCGCCAACAAAGTTTGAACCCAGGCCGGCTCACCGGTCCGTCACCAAGGAGGAACCCTCTACATGATTACCAAATTTGGCAGCCTTTGGGCCGGCAACGTCGACATGGACAACCCCGGCTACCAGGGCACCCCCGCCAATGACCGCTGGCTCCCCGACGAGGAACTGGCCGGCGGCGCCATCGAGAAGGCCGAACAGATCGCCATCGCCATGGACCGCCTCGGCTACGACACATTCTGGATCGCCGAACACCACTTCCAGCGCGAGGGTTACGAGTGCATCCCCAACCTGTTGATGCTGTACGTTCACCTTGCTCACCTCACCGAGAAGCTGCGCTTCGGTTGCGGTTTCAACATCAACCCCATGTGGAACCCCCTGCGCCTGGCCGAAGACTACGCCACCTCCGACTGGCTCACCGATGGCCGCGTGCGGTTCGGCGTCGGCCGCGGCTACCACACCCGCGAGGTTGAGGTCTTCGGCTCGCCCATCATGGACCAGAACGCCAACCGCGAGCTCTTCGAGGAACAGGTGGAGGTGATGTGGAAGGCGTTCAACCAGCGCAGCTTCTCTCACCACGGCAAGCATTACGACATTCCGCCCAACGTGCCCTATCGCGGCTATGATCTCGAAGAGATCACGCTGGTTCCCCGGCCCAAGAACGAGGTCGAGTGGTGGCAGCCGGTGGTGTCGGCCAGCGACCGGGCCATCAACTTCATGGCCCGCTGGGGCATCAAGGGGATCATCGGCGGCGGCGCGGCCACCGGTGGCGCCAGCGACGAGGTGATCCACCGCTGGCAGGCCATCCACGCCGAGCACGGCAAGGAGTGGCAACTGGGCGAGGGTCTCGCCGTGGGTTATTCCGTGCAGATCGCCAACTCCGAGAAGGAAGCCATGGATCAGGCGCGTCTGTGGATGGAAGAGCGGGTCAAGATGTTCGGCCCGTTGGGCTTCATCGCCGGCCTGAGTGAGGAGCAGCTGGGCGCCCTCAACGCCTTCGGCCGCCCGGTGCCTCAGGGCTTGAAGATGCCGTCGATCGAGGAATCCGTTGCCGCCGGCCAGTATCTCGTCGGCCCGCCCGACCGGATCACCGAGCAGTTGATGGAAATCCAGGACCGCTATCCCGGCCTGGAGGAGGTCAACATCGGCATCACCAACATGGGCATGCCGACCTCCGCATCGATGGAGCAGCTGGAATGGTTCGCCAGCGACGTGATGCCGCACTTCAACACCAAGCAGGGCGCGGACAACTGAGCCCGCTGACGTAGTCCACGTGATCTCAGCCGGCGGCTACATGCCGCCGGCTTTTAGGTAAAGGTGCATGTATTTTTTCTACGTTGACGAATCAGGCTCGCGTGACCCATCAGTGGGTACTGAACAAACCCCGAAGCCCCACATATACGTACTGCTTGCAGTGGGAATTTACGAACGGATGTGGTTGCCTCTTGAACAGGAGTTGTCCGGACTGAAAATTTCTCTGGTTGACCAATTGCGGCAAGCCGGTGCGGGAACTTTTGAACTTGCGGACTGCGAAGTGAAATCAAACTGGCTCCGTAACCCTCAAGGGCGCGTAAAACACAGCCCGTTTCTAAGTTCGTTATCTTCTAGTCAACTACGGACTATCGCGGAGACATATTTTGCACAGTTGCGGAAGCGTCGTGCTGTGGTGATCGCTTCTGTAATCGATAAGCGAAATTTGCCCAGTGGCACGACACTGCGCATACTGCACCAGCACGCATATGAACTGGTACTACAGCGAATACAGAGTTACATGCGCACGTATCATCCGCGCCATCAAGCATTGATCGTAATGGATGATACTGATAAAAATCTAAACCAGATCGTTGCGATGCAACACGCGTCGTTTTTGCGTGAAGGTAAATGGCTGACTTCTGAGAAAAGCATCAACGAATTCCACCTTCCTTCTGCCAACGATCTCCCTGGCGGTGTCCAGCTTACAATGAACCCAACTTTCCCAAACATCGTTGAGTATCCATTTTTTACACGTAGTGAGTTGTCAAACGGGGTACAACTTGCTGATCAACTGGCGTACAACGTTTATCGCGCTTTTCGCCATCATGACGAAACGTATCCGCCATTTGAAAAGATGCTGCCCTACGTTTATCGAAGCAGGGACAGCGCTACATTGCACGGCCTCGTGGTTTGGCCAGATGCCTCTCCGCTAGTTGGAGTCGCGGAAGATTGGTGGAGCGAGCACAAGCAAAAAGCCCTCACGCCGTGAGGGCTCTAATTTGCATTGATGTCAGGCTGGGCTAACCATTTCAAGCTCCTCTTGGGAGCACCCGACATGATTAATATTACACTACCATTAATTTCTATGTCAATCCTATTTTTGTGGCCCACAGCCAATACTTGAAGAACTCCCCTTGATGCCCGATCACCCATTCCCCCTCGCCGTCGTCGGCGCCACCACCTGGGGCACCACCCTTGCCGTCCTGGCGGCCCGCGGCGGCGCTCCGGTGCGTCTGCTTTGCCGGACGCCGGACGAAGCCGATGCCCTGCGGCGGACCGGCGAGCACACCCGGCGTCTGCCCGGTGTGCCGTTCCCCGATACTCTGTCCGTCGAGCATGATCCGGCGAAGGCGCTGAGCGAAACCCACCTGGTAATTGTCGCCGTGCCTTCGGACCGCTTCCGCCAGAATGTCGGTGGCATCGCCGAGCACGTACCCAAAGACGCCGTCGTGCTCAGCGTCACCAAGGGGCTGGAATTGCCCGCCGGCCTGCGCATGAGCGAGGTATGGTCCCAGGAAATGCCCGGTCACCCGCCCGGGTGCTTTGCCGTCCTGTCGGGCCCCAACCTCGCCGGCGAAGTCATAGCTGGCAAACCGGCCGTGACCGTGGTGGCCGCTTCGGACGAAGGATCCCGCAGTCTCGTCCAGGATGCCCTGATGTCGCCGGCGTTTCGCGTCTACACCAGCGACGACGTTGTCGGCGTGGAGATGGGCGGATCGCTGAAGAATATCATCGCGCTGGCCGCCGGCATCGCGGATGGCATGGATGTGGGAGATAACGCCAAGGCGGCCCTGATCACCCGCGGTCTGAACGAGATCGGACGCCTGGGCATCGCGGCCGGCGCCCAGCTCATGACCTTTGCCGGCCTGGCCGGCCTGGGCGACGTCATGGCTACCTGTTCCAGCCCATTGAGCCGCAACCGCCGCGTCGGCGAGGAGTTGGCGCGAGGTCGCAGCCTGCCCGATATCCTGACCGACATGGGCGCCGTGGCCGAGGGCATCAACACCGCGGTCGCCGCGCTGGAAATCGCCGAGCGCCTGGACGTGGACATGCCCATCACCCGCCTGATGTCGCAGGTGTTGTTCGAAGGCCTCCCCGCCGCCGATTGCATTCCGGTCCTGATGGAGCGCCCGCCCCGGTCGGAGTGGTAGCTCCTCACGCCGCACATATTATCTGGCATCGGCGGACACCGAACAACTTCGACGGCGCTCACGGGCTGACGGGCTCTGGGGACTCGTCGTCCACGGCGGCCAGCGACAGCGTATATGGGCCGGTGTTGCCGTCGCTTTCAAACGTGGTTCCGACCGCCACGTAGTAGGTACCCGGCTGGTAGCGCAGCGCCACGGAGCTTACCGGTGGGGCCCAGGCGAAGTACCACCGGGACCCGTCGTATTCCCACACCGACCAGACGACCAACTCATCGCGCTCGTCGCTCACCGAAAGGCGATATGTGCCCTCCCGGGCGATCTCGAAGCGGAACACGTCCCGGTCGTCCAGCGACTCGACTCCCCACAGTGGCTCTGAGAAGTCGCCCCAATCGAGCCAGTCCCACGGGTTCAGCCTGGGGTCGTCCGGAGATACGTCGGAGTCGATGGTCGCGGTGATGGTCTCTCCGGGCGTGATGGCAGTATCAGGCTTCGTCCGCCAGTCGTCGGCGTGGTCATCCTGGCGCACGGTTATGGTGTAGTGTCCGGTGCCCGACGGGTGGCTGTGTCCGCTGCCCACGGCGATGTAGTGATCGCCGTCTGCCTCGGGCGTGAAGAAGCCGCGCGCCCAATTCGGATTGTAGCCACCCTGGTCCTGCTCTCCCATCACCTGCTCGCCGGCTGCGTTCACCACCTCCAGGATGCTCGGGTCCACCAGGTAGTCCTCGACGTAGTGGACGTCCCCGTCGTCGTGGATGTCCATTCTGCATTCCACGTCGATGATGTAGCTTACGCCGGCCGTGGCGGCGAAGCTGAAGGCGTCCCTGCCACCGTCTGCGTCGGTGAGTTCGCCGTGCTCGAAGTTGAAGAGGCCGTTCCCCAGCGAAGTGGCGTTCTCCATCCACCGGTGGGGCAGGAGGCCAGGTACCGGCACATCCTCGGCTGGCGTCGCGGTCGCCATCGCCTCGTGAGGTCTGATCGTGCGCCCGGGTTCGGAGGCGGTAACACTAGCCGCCGCGATCACGACGCCAGCCGACAGTGCCATTGATGCGAGCAGGATGGGCAACCCCAGGAATATCGTGAGGGCAGCCGGCATCCGAATATTTGTCGTTCTGGTCCTCTGCGCTCCCAGTATTTTGGAACCGCGCCGCACGATTGTACTTAGCATTTGATTATCCTCCGGTGGCCTCGGTCGTTTCCGGCAGGTGACCCGCACCGGATGCCAGGGGAAAGCGTCACCGTCGGCCACGTAATTATCTATTCCAATATTGAGTATTTGTATATATGATATCATGTACTAAGTCATCGCCGGCGTTGTCAATCGCTTACAGACTCTCAGAGGTACCCGGTTTGCGGCAGCGAAACGTCAGGATCAGGATGTTCCAGATTTAGGGGGTTATCAGGATTGAAACCGTTCTGTGATGGAGATCTCCTGATCCTCCCAAATCATGAAATCCCGTAAATCGTGGTTCAGACGATTTGAGGAACTGGGTACGCACAAGCACCACGGCCGCGCTGGAAATCGCCGAGCGCCTGGACGTGGACATGCCCATCACCCGCCTGATGTCGGAGGTGTTGTTCGAGGGCCTCCCCGCGGCCGATTGCATCCCGGTCCTGATGGAGCGCCCGCCCCGGTCGGAGTGGTAGCCGCGACGCGGGGGGCACAAGCTAACGTCACCAGCCGGAGCCGCGGAGGCGGCGCATCAGAGCGCGCACCAGAGGTATGCTGATGTTGGCTGCCGATTCCTCGTCCTCGTCATCCTCGCCCATGGAAACGTACACCAGGTTGCGGTCGCGGCGGACACGGGCCGGGATTTCCCGGTATTCCAGGTACTCGTTCATCAGCCGCTCCAGAAGCACCGCCAGCAGATCCGGGTCGGCCCCATCGATGGCCATATGGTACATGGGGGATTGCCCCAGCCGGGGAGCCATCCAGTCAGCCATCTCCTCGATGCCGGCGTCGTCAAAGGGATTGCCCCACTGGATTTTCCCGGTCACTCCGCTCCTCCCGGTAGCATGGTTGGCCTGCGATGTTATCACGCCGCCAGCGCCGGTTGGCGCTACAACGGCTCCGTCCCCTCGCTGAGGATGGACAGGTATTCGTCGTAGGCGAACAGCCGGTTGCGCCGTTGTCCCGTAATTTCGCGCACGATTCCCAGATCGACAAGTGTTCGCATCGTCGCCGATACTGCACGAAAGGACAACTGCGCCTGTTGCCCAGCATCGGATAGCGAAAGGATGGGATGCGCCATCAACGCCTGGTGCACTTGCAGGGCCGAAATGGCCCGGCGACCGCTCTGTCGGATGAGGTTGCGGTCCGTCTCGAACAGGCGAGACAAACGCAGCGTCGTTTCCACCGCCTCATTGGCGGTCTCGCGCACTCCATCCAGGAAAAAACTCAGCCACCGTTCCCAATCCCCGGTGCGTCGCACCCGGTCCAGCATCTGGTAATAAACCGAGCGATGCCGCTTGAAAAACAGACTCAGATATAGCACCGGATCCTGCAGCGCTCCGGTGTGGCAGAGCAGCAAGGTAATCAGTAGCCGTCCCACGCGGCCGTTCCCATCGAGGAATGGATGGATCGTTTCAAACTGCAAGTGGGCAAGACCGGCCCGCAAGAGTATTGGCATCCCATCGTCGGTTGCATGACAAAAGCTTTCCAGGTCGCCCATGCAGCCAGCAACAAGGTGATGCGGCGGAGGCACGAAGTCCGCGTCTCCGGGCCTCCTTCCTCCTATCCAGTTTTGTGAGGTGCGAAATTCTCCGGGATGCAGGTGACTTCCGCGTCCGCTGGACAGCAAGATGCCGTGCATCTCCCGAAGCAGGCGGTTGGACAGCGGGAATCCATTGCGCATGCGTTCCAGACCGTGTTCCATAGCGGCCACGTAATTCGATACTTCGGCTATGTCGTCGACCGGCACTCCTGGCGCCTCTGCTACTTCGGACAGCAACAAGTCCGCCAGCGATGACCGGGAGCCTTCAATCTGAGAAGAAAGGACCGCTTCTTTGCGCACGTACGCGTAGATGAATAGCGCTTTGTCCGGTATCAATGTGGAGGTAGCGCTCAACCCTCCCAGCGCCAACGACGCTGCTTCGAGGGCCTGGAGGAACTGACCATCCAGTTCCAGAGGGGGATCCGGCGGTAGGGGGTCGGGTACAAAGGCGCTGACCCGCTCGCCGCCTACCACCCGCACTTCGTAATGTCCGATCGCTCCGCGTTCCATCACCGTGCTGACCCTTATTGTACTTTCGGTAAATAGCCCACGACACTATTATACTTTGGGGCCAAAAACGCAAATAAAGCTGACAGCACCGCAGAGTCAACCCACTACACCTCCGTCAGCCACCACCGCGCCGTCCCATCCCCGCCGGAACCGGCCGCAATCTCCATTCCCTCCAGCAGCCATGCTCCGCTGATGCCCTGGGCTGCGGCGCGTATCGCCACCACGTCGGATAGGCGAGCTTCCGTCACCGCGCGGGCGTTGGATCCGGCGAACAGCGGCAGCGTCGCCTCGACTTGCGCGCGTCGCACCGAGCGTTCGCCCAGCCGCGCCTCCGCGCCCGCCTGCGCCGCCGCGTAGTTGTCAACGTACCGGCAGCTCACCAGCGTACCGGATGCGAACGCGTCCGCGGCGCCGGCCCGGTGGGCGGTCGTTGATTCCGCCCGCCAGCAGTGGTCGGCGGACAAGCTCAGGGTCTGCACGTAAGCCCGAGCCGCTCCGTTGTTGCAGATCCGCAGCATTCGACCTCGACCGCCGACGCCCGATCCTTCCTCGGTCAGCAATTCCACCGTGACGTCGCCGGTCACGTCGGTCCCGGTTCCGGCGGCATCATCCGTCGCCGAGTAATCGGTCGGCGCGATTGGAGTTTGCACCCCGTCAATCGCCTCCCAGGCCTCGGACGCCGCCAGGACCAGGCGTTCCTGCCCGGCATCGATCGCCAGGGGCTCGTTGAGGCTCCAGACCCTTTGCGCGCCCTCGTCGGTCAGCCTCCGATAGCGGAACACCACCGCATCCTCAGTTGCGGAAGCTCCGTCGTCCCGCCGCAGTTTTGAAGCATAAGGGCCGTCGCCGTCCGATGAACCTCCCACCGTCGCCCTGGCCAGGGATGCCGGATCACCGTGCGCCCGGATGTCCGACCGCAACGTCGAGGCTTCCAGCCGGACGCGGCCGTGTCCGTCCGTGTGGATCAACCCGTGCTCCTCCCGCTGCAAGCGGCGCAGCGCCCGCGCCGCCGACACCTCCCAAACCGACCGCGCCCCGCCCGTGAGCAGCGCCCGACCCGAGTCCAGACGGTACTCGCCAGGGGATAGGCCCGACCACGCGAGGATCGAGGCGGCCACGTCGCCGGAACGCATCGGCCCGCCCGGCAGCGCCCGGCGCAACCGCACCGTTTCCAACCTTTGCATCACATCCGCCGCTTCGATGCGGCAGGTTCCGGCCTCGTAGTCCGGTGAGATGGCGGTGATGCGTCCCCGAAACAACCCGCGACCCACACCGAACCCTCCCCAGCGGTCCGCCGTGTTGCGGAAGCTGTGCCAGAGCCCGTGCCGACCCGAGGCCGGCGCGTCGGCGATGCCGTTTGCCGCTAGGATGGTTCGCCCGACCGGGTCGCTCGCTGCCAGGTTGATCGCGTGTACTCGAACGCTGTCCGCGGTCTGCTCGATTTCCAGCTCGTGCCACGCCGCCGACGCCAGCGGACCACCGGACGCCAGCCGTGTCACCGTGGAACCCGACACCCGTTCCAGCACGCTGGATACGCGGTCGAACCTCAGCCGCAGACAGTCGTTGGCGGCGACGCACCGCAGGACGAACCCGCCCTGGCCGTTGGTCGCCCTTCGGTAGCGTGCCGTGAGTGTTGCGGTGGCATCTTCCGTTTCCAGCAGGGCCACCGCGTCCGACGGGGGAAACGAACCCACAGCGCCTCGAACTTCCCCGTCCAGGACTGAGAATCCGTTTCCCGCCGTGGCATTCACTTCCCAGCGCGTGTCGCCGAACGTCGGCTTTCGATTGTGCAGGTCCTCGGATCCCGTCCCGCCGGTCGCGAAGTTGTCGTGCTGCCGGCTGACCCCCAAGCGCACTTCACGACCGGTCCCGGGGTCCGATCCCAGCGGGCCGCCGTGATTTTCGGGGGTGCAGGGATGGTCGGCATTGTCCAGGGTCAATTCCAGTTCCGCCGGCGGCGCGAACTCCGGCGCCGACAATCCCCGGCGTCCCCAAACCCAGCGCAGGCTCAGAACGCGCGCCGAGATGTCCGCACCCGCAGCGCCCCAGACCCCTTCGCCGTCGCAATCCACTCGGACCCGCCACCGCAGGGCGAGAAGTGATGCGGGGCCGTCCGACGGTGATGCGGTAGTTTCAAGGTTCATAGTCATGCGCGTTGTTGGACCTCCAGTAGAGCGGTCGGTCCTTTTTGATTGCACTATGGTTTGGCTCATGTGTGCTCGGTTTGCAGGCGGGTAGTCGTCAGAATAAGGATTTTCAAGATTTGGGGATTATCGGGATTGGAACCATTCGGTGATTGAGTTCTCCCAATCCGGCCAAATCATGAAATCCGGTAAATCCCGATTCTGACGTTTCCCCGCTGCAAACCGAACACGCGTGAGGGTGGTCTGGGTATGGCGTCGTGAGATTGGCGAAAATCAGCGAAAACGTTTAGCATCGGGGTTGCGGAAGGAGCGTGGAGCATGGCCAGGCATTGGATCAGCTATAGCGTTGACCAGGACCCGCGACGACGGCAGCGCCGGGGCTGGCGGTGGAGATGGCCGTGGGATTGGGGCCGGGGCCCGCGCTACGGGCGTCCCCATGTCGTGCGGGTCCAACGCACCCGCCAACGCGCCCGTTACGACGACGGCGAACGGCGGCGCATCTGGCCGTGGCTGCTGCTCCTGTTGCTGCTCCTGCTGTTCCTGGGGCTCCTGGCATTTCTCCTCCTTGACGATCCGGAGCGGTCCGGCAGCGCTGACCAAACCAACGGCGGCAACGAGCCCAACGGGGCCGCGAACCTGATTTCCGGCGGCATTGTTCCGCCCGTCGGTACGGCCCTGGCCCTGTCCCGCGCCGCCGATGGCAGCACCATGGTCTCGGTCCCGGACCGGCCTTCGTTCCGGCTCGATGACGGCGCGAAGGTGATGGATCTGGGCGCCGGCTCCTGCCACGACCAGCGCTACGTGCTGATGACCGATGGCAAAGCCGTTCCCATAGAGGACCTCGACGAGGCGACGGTCGACGCGCTGGCCCAGTCCGATGTCCCCATCGATACCGTGGCTCTCAGCCCAGACGTCGACACCGGCGCCCTCCAGGCCATCGCCGCCCGCACCGGTGGCACGTTCACGAAGATGGATTGAACTACCCCGAGCTGAACCGCCCGTCTTTCTTTCAAACGACATGCAGTTCACGATCGGCTGCCGCAGCGTTGCTGCTCCTCCGTTAAGATTGCAAACTGGATTACCGTGAGATGGGATTCCCATGGCATATTCGTCACGTTGGTTGAGCTACGACCAGGACGACAGGCGCAGGCGGCGCAGGGAAGGACGGCGCAAATGGCCATGGCTTCTGCTGCTGCTCTTGCTGCTTGCCGCGCTCCTTGTCGCGGGCTGGGCATGGTATGAAAACTCCGAAGGTGTTGACCTCGCCCAGCCGGTGGCAATCCAGACGGCTTTGCCCGCTCTGCTGACTGATGACGCCATGGTGGTCTATGTGGTGGACAACTCCGGCAGCATGGAGGACAAACTGTTGCCGCTGCATCAGGCTCTGCACGAGGTGGCTGCCAAACCCACCGAGAACAGCGAAATCGCAATGTTGATGTTTGGCTCGTCGCACCAGATGTTGTTTGACTTCTCCGAGCCGGACGCCGCGCCCTGGGATACCGCCATTCCATCCTTTGCGGCCGGCAGCGGGGGAACCGCGATGTTTTTGGCCCTGGAAACGGCTCTGGAAATACTTCCGGAACGCCAGGTCTGCGTCGAGGAAACCCAGTTTTTCGTTTTCAGCACCACCACCTGCCGGCAGAACCGCATCGTGCTGATGTCCGATGGTTTTGCGAACGACGCTTTCGTGATGTCCGGCACACCCATGTCACCCAATCTGAGCGCTCAACAAGAAGCGGAGTTATTGCAGGAGCAATCATCGCTTGAAGTGTTGATCGTAGAACGACTGGTCCAGTCCGGCACGCCGGTTGACACCATTGCATTTGGCATCGATGCTGACGAAGAAGGACTGAGGTTCATTTCCGAGCTCACCGGCGGCACGTTCATTCAAGCCTACTACTGACCCCGCGAATTCCCCTTCGACCCGGCTGCAATCCTCACCACATACGTGACGGTGGCTATCCATGATGCTCACTCAACATACGGCTCAAGCCACCCAGGCTTTCTTCGACGCTGCCGACCAGCATTTCGAGGACGAGGAGCCGCTGCTGGCCTACGACAACCTGTGGAACGCCGCGGCTCACGCCCTGACCGCCGTGGCCGATGCGCGAGGCTGGCCGACGGGTGACCCTCAAGACCTGAAGACCGCCTCCGACCGCCTGGCCAACGAGGCCAGCGACCACCACCTGCGTCACCAGTTTGCCGTGGCCCAGCAGTTCCGCGCCAGGTTCAACAACGGCTTCGTGGAGCGTCACCAGCTGGCCGACTACTGCCGCCTGATGCGCGAGTTCGTCGACCGGATGCTCACCCTGTTGGACGCCTACGGGCAGGACGCTCCGCTGACACCCCTCGAGCACGTTGGGGCAGCACGGCACGCGCTGCAATCGGCCGAGGCGGAGTTCGCGGCGGGACAGGTTGTGGCCGGTTCGGCCAGTCTCTGGCAGGCCGCCGTCCACGCGGTGACGGCCGTGGCCCTTGAGCGCGGTTGGCCCAGCGACGGTCACCAGGCGGTGAAAGCCGCCGCCGACCGCATCGCCGCCGGAGATGCCACAGCAATCGCCGGCTTCTTCGCCGCCCAGCAGTTTCACGCCAACGCCACCCACGGCTTCATGGAGCCGGACGACGTCGCGCGGGGCCTTCCGCTGGTGCAGGATTTCGTCTGTCGCACCCTCGCCCGGCTTGAAGACTGACCTCGAATCAGACATTGCCGCAACCGGGCGCTTATGCCATAATCGCGCCATCGCCTGTTGCTTTACTGGACCTTTCCAATGATGACCCCAGCGGATTATTACCTCCTCGGTCTGCTGAGTTTCATCGCTCTGCTGCTGATTGCCATCCTGGGCACCCTCTACCGCCAGGGCCGTGCCATTGGCCGGCTTGAGGGCCAGTTCGATGGCCTGAACGAGCGCATCAATGGCCTGAACGAGCGCATCAATGGCCTGAACGAGCGCATCAATGGCCTGAACGAGCGTATCAGCAGTCTTGCGGCCAGGATCGAAAGATTGGAGGAACAAATGGCCGCCCTGCGCGCGGAAATGGGTGAGGTCAGGGGATTGCTGGTATCCCTGCACGAGCGGGTGGATCTGTTGATGCGCCACCGCCATGACGACGCCGGCCGCGTTGTGATTACCCCTGAAGAAGTAGCCGCAGACTGAGTGCGCCATTAGTGCCTTGTAATCCCGCACTCTGCGGCCGGCCCGATTGGGCATGGACTGCCAATCCTCACTCATGGAGCGCCAGCAATGAATACTCCCGCGGAATATGCTTTCCTTGGCACACTCAGTTTCGTCCTGCTTGTTTCAGGAGTGGCTGTGGCCCTGCTGTGGTGGCGAACTTTTGTCAATCCCCGTTTCCCCGGTCGCGGGCTTCCTCAACGCCTTGACGATCAAGAGTCGCGAATTGCCCAACTCGAGGTTCGTGTCGCAGCCCAGGAGGCGCAGCTGGAGGTTTTGCGGCAACGGGTGGTTGAGCTGAGCGACCAACTCGCCAGTCTGAACCGCAGGGAAACCTAGTTCGGCGCCTTTCACCACGTACCCAGCGACGCCGGCCCGTCCTGGCGGAACCGCGCTTCGAACCGCACCGGCTCGCCGGCCGCGCTGCTGATCCGGTAGGATAGGCACACGAACCGGCCCGACACCCGACGCTGGCCCGTCCCGTTGCCCGCCGGCCCGTACTCGACGGCAACCGTCCGGCCCACGATCCCCGACAGCACGGCGTCCGGCCCGATGCCCGGCGTGTCATCCCACCGGCCCGACAGGGTGAACTCCTGGGCCAGCTCGGTTCCTGCCGCCGTTCGGGGAGCGGCGTCGTTGACGCCGGTGGCGTCTCGTGAGTCCAGCTCCCGACCCAGCGGCCCGACCCGTTCCATCCACGGTGACAGGTCCCGCATCACGCCGTCCGCGTCCTCCACGGCGAGGTGGCTGCGGCCGGCGCTGGAATATCCGGTCACGCTCACACCCCCAATGCGGCGGCGCGCCGGCGATACGGCTTGAGGAGCGCGCGGACCGCCGGGGAGACGCCATCCGCATCTCCCCGACCATCGCCCTCCGGCGGCGAGAAAGGCGCCCCAAGCCTCTCCCGCCACCAGACGGCGGCCTGCTGCAGGCACGCTTCGGTCACCGCCGATGGATAGCGATACACCGACACTCCCGACCCCACGGCGTGCGTCGCCGGCATCGTGCCGTTGACGCCGCGCTGTACGGTTAGCGTGATCGTGCCCTGGGTGTCGGCAGCGCCGGTCACGTAGATCTGCTCGTCGCCGATCCGGACCGTGTGGCCGGCCGACAGTGGAGCGGAAACGCCGCCGGATGCGGCAACCGTGATTTGGGTGTCTGCCATGGTCACCTCCGCGCCCGACACCTGCAATCCGGTGTCCTCGCGCACGTCGCCGTAGCCCCACGCGCCGGCGATGATCACGCCGCCCCGGCTCAGCGGGAACCGCCGGCCGCCGGCCGTGGCCGCGATGCGGGTGTAGGGCCGCCCGTCGGGCTCCGTGGGCGCGGCGTTCAGCGGGTAGGCCAGCCATTCGCCGGAGTTCCAGCCGACCCAACGGCCGTTGGATCCCTGGCGCACCCGCACCTCGGCGGCGGACACCAGGTCGGTCACCGCCAGCGCCACCCGTCCGGTGCCGTCGAACCGGCGCTTGCCCTCCGTGACGAAGAAGTGGCGGTCGCAGTGTCCGTCGATCCACCGGGACGCCGTTTCCAGCATCCCCAGCAACCGTTCGTCGTGTCCGTCGTCCGGCGTGTTCAGAAACGCCGGCGATTTCAGCGTGGTCAGGTCACCGTAAGCGTTGGGCATCAATCCTCCCATTGTCAGAAGCAGGATTTACCGGATTTGAGGATTGGCACGATTGGTATGGTTTCGCCACCGAATGGCCCCAATCCTGCCAATCCCGAAATCCTGGCAATCCTGGTTCTGACGACTACACCGTGATGTTGTATTGCAGCGCCGTATGCGTCGCCGCCGACCGCGTCCCCGTCCGCTCCATGAAGGCCAGGCGCATGCTCACCACCATGATGTTCTGCCGCTTCTGGATGTCCCGCGTCGTCTCGATCATCAGCTCGCGGCGGAAACCGAGTCGCCACTGCGTCCGGTTCACGGCCAGCAGCCGGCCCTTGGTGTTGCTGTTGCCGCCGTCGGTCACCTTGCCGTCGGCGTCGGACTGCGCCATCTGCTCGGACACGATGACCGGGATGCCGTCGACCTGGGCGAGCTGACCGTTGAGCAGCGTCGCCTGCGGGCCCAGCTTGTCCAGCGTGCGGAACTCGCCGACGGCCAGCGACTTGATGTAGGTGCCCACGTCGGCGACGTAGGCCAGTTCCGACGGGCGTACGCCGTACTTGCCCAGGAGACCCCGCGCCTCGTTGAACATGTCGGCGCTGGGCGCCGCAGCGTGGTTGTTGCCCTGGGTCGTGTTGTCCACCAGGGGCAGGTGCAGCAGCCCGTCGAAGCCGACCAGCCAGTGCGCGTTGCCGGCCGTGGACGCGGCAATGGTCGCGCCGTCAGCGTTGATGTTGTTCTGCAGGGTGGTGTCCGCGTTGAGCAGCACGTCGTCGATGACCTCCACGGCGTTGCGCACCAGCGTGCTGCGCACCTCCGCCGCCATGGCGATCACGGCGTCCTCCTCCAGCGTCAGCGACCACGGGACCTCGGCGACCAGCTCGTAGGCGGTCAGCGTCTGCCGCCCGGTGGCCAGCGCGGTCTCGGCGGTGGCGGTGTTCTCCGTGCCGGGATACCAGGACACGTCGCCCAGCTGCAGGGGGATCTCGAAGGGGTTGGTCGGCATGTCGACGCGGGTGAACAGGCCGGCCACGAGGGTATCCACGTTGATGTCGGCCCACAGGGCCGCCGCCTCGCCGGTGGCGACCAGCTCATCACCCGTGCCGGCCGTAGTGCTGTCCATGGCCGCCTTCAGGTTGGTCTGCCAGTCCTCGAGGGCCCGGGGATTAACGTCGCCCGGCTCGCGCTGTTGCGCCGCCAGCACGCTGCGCACGCAGGCCAGGTCCAGCGCGTCCATCCCCTGGTACTTGCCGAAAGACACGCGCGGACGGTCGCCGCCCCGCTCCATGCCGGCGTAGCGGGCCAGCATGGCCTGCTTCTCACCGACCCGCTGCTTCTCGGTCAGTTCGCCCACGGCCCGGCTGAGCCGTTCCATCTCCTCGCGCAGGGGCGGCAGGTCGGCGTCCATCCGCTGCCGGTAGAACTCGCGCACCTCCGCGACCTCGTTCTTGATCGTCTCCAGTTCCCATGTTGAAAGCGTCATACCTTTGCAAACTCCTTAAAATCCTGTCC
Source organism: uncultured Dehalococcoidia bacterium (assembly GCA_951813535.1). GTDB lineage: Bacteria > Chloroflexota > Dehalococcoidia > Lucifugimonadales > UBA3495 > Bin87. Next base: position 385,426 of record OX638345.1, read on the forward strand.
ATCCTGTCCATCGATGTCAGTTACGCAGCCCCCGCAGCAGGCCCACCACCTCGTCCAGCGCGCGTCCCGTCTCTGCCGGCGCGCTGCCTGAACCCAGGGCCTCCTCCGCCAGCAGGGCGCCGCCGTTGGCCGGCACCGGCACCGCGCTGATCTCCAGCAGTTCCTGCTCCAGGAACCGGATGCCCAGGAACGCGCCGTTCACCGGATCGCGCCGCTCCTCGAAGCGCAGCGGGCGGAAGCCAACGGACACGCCCTTCTGGTAGCCTTGGCGGTACAGCCGTTCCACCTGGCCGGCGAACTCCGTGGGCGCGAACTCCAGCCGCGCCCGCAGCGCCCGTCCGTCGCTCCACACCGCCTCCGCCCGCCCGATGGCAGGCTCGCCGTAGTCGTGGGCCCACAGCACCACCGGGTTGTCCCGGTAGGCGTCCAGCCGCCATCCCCCCGGCGCGACGGTATCGCCGTGCCGGTCCACCTCGCCCGTGGACGCCACGAACACCAGCGGGCCGGCCGTGGCCTCCTTGCCGGTGGTTGGTTCGCTCGATCGCGCACGGCGCGCCGGGGCGACTGTCGTCGCGCTGCGATCCCGGGTTCCGGCGTCCCACTTGCAGACCACCGGCGCCTCGGCCGCGCCCCGCCGGTGTGCCGCCAGGGCAGCCAGCAGCGCGGCCCGTCCGTCGGGCAGACCCCGCGACGCGCGCCAGCCGGCCGTGCGTCCGGAGTGCCGGGCTCCGGCATTCATCATCGTCCGCCTCATCATCGTCATCCAGACCTCCCCGCCGGCGTTGTCCGATGCCCGGGCCGTACGCCACCGACTCACGCAAAAAGCCGGTGGACCCGACCCGCCATCGGGTCAGTCCACCGGCTCTCGTCTCGCTTGATTTACTACAGGCTAACGGGCGGTTGGGTGCGGGGTCAACGGGATGGTGTCAGCAAATCTCCGGTCAATTTGCATGTGCGGCGAATGGTTGACTCGTTGACATCTGCCGGGTTGACACGTTGGCATTACTAAGTAAGCGCGGAGTGGTCGGAGCACGCCGTCCTGCTTGAGAGACAGGCGCCGGACATAGCCGCGCTTCTGCATTTTGTGCAGCTTTCGGAGACCCTCATCATCCGTCGCCCTGCACGCTGTCGGCGCTCTTCACCGTGAATTCGAGGATCCCCTCCGTGCGGTCATACACCATGCGCCAGCGACCGATGATGTCCCGCCCCAGCAGCGAAGGGATCCGGTTCATGCTGTGCATCGGGTCCGTGGCCGGCTTTGCGATGAGGACATCAACCTCGTAACTGCGAATTTCTCTTGCGTCGCCGTCGACGAATTCCAGGACAGCGCGCTCCCTGAAATATGTCGCGGAACCGCCCACGCCATAGGAGGTGGCGGGGGCTTCCAGTTGGTCGAAGGGAATTGCGGCGGGCACACCATCCCGAGGGTGGATGCAGGTCGCATGAGCTCCGGTATCAACCAGGAAAGTTATATTTCTGGTTATTCCGAACCGGGGCAGCGTCAGGAAACCTTCAACAAAGGGTTGCCCGGTAGGCCCGAATTCTCCGAGAATCACAGTATCAACGACGTCGGATCGGAGTCTAGGAACTCAATGACGACGTTCCCATCCCGCAGGCCATTTTCATCCAGAACCCGCAGCAGTTCGTCCATGGTTCCGGCCACGAACAGTTCTCCGCCAGGGACCATCGCAGCCCATTGATCGGGATGTTGTTCCGTCAACGACGTTACTTGCCGCCGCATCTGTGAGGCCAGGTCCCGGTATTCCAGCATCAGCTCGATTTTGGCCTCGGCTCTCATTGCTGCTTCCTCTCGCTGGACGGCACGACGCTGTCTGCGGATATTTATACGTTAGCATCTGCACCTGCCGCCGTCAAAACGACCTCAGCCTTCCTCCCTCGCCCGCTCCAGGTTCAGCGCCAGCAGACGCTCGAGGATCTCCCCGTCGGCCAGGCCCGCCGGCCACCCGTAGGCGTCGGCCACCGCCGCGTCGAGACGGGCGTGGATGTTGTCCAGCCACGTCGGCCGCTGGTTGTACAGGTTCGTGAGCGTCCGCCTCTTCAACTCCGCCGCGCTGACCCCCTCCGGGTTCAGCCAGCCCTCGCGCAGCCGGTTCAACTCCGCCGCGATAGCGCCGATAGCCTCCCGCTGCTCCTCCGTGGGAGGGTGAATGTTTCCAATTGCACAACTATGGAGGTCGTAGGTAAGTAGACGATATCGCCGCCTGTACTAGATCGTCTCGGAACTGATCTATTAAAGCAATAACGACCGCGTGCAATTCGTCGTAGTCATCCGCTTCGATCGGCAAGCCACGACCATGCGCTACCGCATTCCGGTTTTTCAACAAGCGTTCGTCTAGGAGATGGCCTTTCGATAGGTATGCAGTGGGATCCACTCCCACCAGACACAGAATATCCGCGAGCCGCCTAGAATCCAGATTTGCCCCAGTTTCTACAGCGTCATTCCATTGGGGGGCAAACGGACGGTGTTGATCGTTCAAGACCTTATCGACCAACTCCATATGCAACGTAAATCTGCGAGAACCGCCCGCAACAAAAATATCCGATCTAAATCCAAGCGCGACGAAATTGATGGCAACATCCTGCAGGAGCAAACCTTGGGACCCGACGAAACGAATGTATTCAGTTGCGGCATCTCTTATGAACCCTTCCCAATGAGCGTACAATAAGCATAGCGCAGCTCTTAATAGCATCGGTTGGCGTTGAGAACGTGCGTCGCTGACCGTGAACTTGAGGTCGGTGAGTTCTTTCTTCCTCCAAGCTAAAGCTCTCTCCAAAGCCCCTACGAACTGGGTTGTCGTCCGCTGCATCATGTCTCAAATAGCGTCCTTCCGAGCGGCACATTTGAACGGATACGTGCCGACGCTCTAACGCCAGAGCCGCTATTTCTAGTAAACTCTGGATTGGCCCAAAGTTGTTTAACAATCGTTTCCACGTCAGGAATTTGCTTATCAGAGGCGCTCAGATATGATTCGTAATTGTATCCAAACCCCATGGCGATTGGTTCAAACGCCGATATCGAAAACGGGCCGGTATACGATGTTCTGTTGAAATCGTATTTCCGGAAGACATCTTCCGCTAAGGATTGAGCTAACTTAGAGAATGTAAATCGGAATGCACTACTTTCTTGGTCTTTCAGGTCAAAAAACGACCCTGATTGCGCGAAGTCGACAATCTGGTCGGTGAGGAACTCGCCTATATCCCCTATGGATCTAAGTCTAGGTTCGTCCAAACGCCGGAAAACCAGGAAGCGGGTGACCAATTCCAAGTCGAACTGTTCAGCCTTAGCTTGATCGGTGATTGGAATGCACGTTTGAAAGTTCTGGTCTTGAGCCAAGTCCGCAATCCACCTGTAGGCGTCTGGATTAACCATCAGCAAAATAGCGTTACGTATCTCCTGGTCAGACAGACGAGATCCGCCGGTGTTCAAGCGCTGGAAGAGTTCATACTTGGTCGCTTCGCTACTCTCCCTGAGGATAATCTTGACGTCGATCTTAGACCGCCTAATGATGAGTTTGTTCGGATCGCCTATACCTGACTCTGCACCATTATCGCCCCATGTTTTGCCCTCGAGGGATGGGAGGTATTTGGTTTTTTTCAACTCCAACGGTGGCAGTTTCGCCCCATCCTCGTTTTTGAGCGCTCCCACGAGTTCGAAGATCGTAGATAGTCGCTGCAAGCCGTCGATGACGTCCCATACGCCATCGTCACGTTGTGACACGAAAATAGATGGTATAGGTATCCCGAGCAAAATCGATTCGATGAGGCGCGACTTTTGTTCAGGGCTCCATCGATAAAATCGTTGGAATTCGGGATGAATGTCGAGTTCGCCGTCACGGTACAAGTTGATCAGCTCCCCGATTGACATCGGGTATCCGTCGCTACGGACTTCGGCCCGCATTTCGGCGATTTCATCTGAAAGGCTCATTGTGTGCCCATCCTGTTAGCGATAGTCAAGCCTGTTGAAGTTGAAGAGTTTCAAGATACGCTTGACGCGAGCTACCACTGTACCATGACTAACCAGTGAGACCGCCTTGCTAGACACCAAAGTCAGCCAAAGATAGTGCCCGTGACGCTTGATCACCGATATCGACGTCGTAGCGCGCCGTCTCCATGCCCGGGAAGTTGGTCTGGATGCGCAGCGTCCGGAAGGACGACACGATCAGCAGCGGCGGCGTCTTCAGGTGCACCTGGTAGCGGAGGAGCTGGTCGAAGGCGCCGTCCAGCTGGGCGTCCCGGCCCTTGAACTCCCAGCCGAAATGTTCCTCGTAGTAGGCGTCGGCGAAGCCGCCCGGCACCGACTTCTCGAAGGTGAACGCCGCGGGATCGCCGTAGGCCGCCGGCGTGGCGTGGCCCACCAGCCCGCACAGGTCGTTGAAGAAGGACTGCGCCCCCTGCCGCTCCCAAACCCGGCATCCCGCCAGCGGGCGACAAACTCGTGCGGCGATATGGTCGGCATCCTGGGCGTCATGGCACACATTCTGGCGGGCAGGATAGCACGTGCAGTTTTCCAGGGCATTGACTATGGGGAATTCGGCCCATAGCATCAAAACTAAGACCGTCACAACGTGAGGCCCCAAATGACCATCACCCAACAGGAAGTGGACAGCATCAAGAGAATAATTCTCGACGGAGCGAAAACCCACTTCCCGCCTGCCGTCCAATTTCAGGACGCGAACGTCACCGTCCGCTTGGACGCTGACGAAGAGGAGTTCTTCCACGTCGAATTGCTTTACACCGCTCCCGACCCCGCCGACCCCGTGCTCGACGGCCACCTGATGAACACTTTGTTCCGGGTCACCGACGAGCCCATCCGCGCCGCCGGCATCACCGCGCGCGCCCTGGTCACCTACACCGAGATCAACGACCCCACCCTGACGCTATACCGCAAGTCGCCAACTCCGCCATCGCCCGCGTCATGATCGACCCACAGGAACTCATCTACACCTGCCACAAACTGGTGCCGCAGTCGGCAGCGCCGCCACCCTCCTAGGCTGATCTACGCCGCGCAATCAGCACCGCCTACTACGCCGTATTCCACGCCCTGGCGGCGTCCAACGCAGAACTGATCGCCGGTCAGCCGCAATCCAGCATGTCCGCCTATGCATGGGAACGGGTCTACCGTCGCCTCGACCATGGCAGAGCCCAGAATAACCTGCGCGCCGTCCTCAACCTGCTATCCCCAACCGGAGAATACTTCGCCCGCACCTTCATCGACCTCCAGGGCTTGCGCCAGGAAGCCGACTATGACCCCAACTTCACGATTACCCGTCCGGCTACTGTCAACATCATTGCCCAGGCCGAAACCGCCATCAGGGACTTCGCGCAACTGACCCAGGAGGAGCGGAGGCTGCTGGTTGCACAGTCGATGTTCGACCGGCGCTGACCCACGTCGCCGCGGCAATGCCCCTCCCGCTCGTGCATTACAATTGCACCCGCCACGCCCATCATCACCGCGTTTACGGAGGGACCATGAAACGCAGCGAGTCCAGGATCCTCACCACCCATACCGGCAGCCTGCCCCGTTCCCCCGAGCTCCAGGACCTGCTCCGCCGGCGCGAGGACCAGCAGAGCTTCGACGAGGCCGCGTTCCAGGCCAGCATTCGCGACGCCGTGGGCGACATCCTCGACCGTCAGCAGAACGCTGGCATCGACGTGGTCAACGATGGCGAGCAGGGCCGCTCCCAGTACGCCACCTACGTCAAGGAGCGGCTCACCGGATTCGAGGGCGAGCGCATGGTGCGCTCCCGTCCCCGCCTGGACGACGCCGACTTCCCCGAATACGCCGCCACGCAGACCACCATGTCCTCGCGGAACATGCCCCAGCCGGCCTGCACCGGGCCCATCGCCTGGAAGGACTGGCCGGCCGTGGAGCGGGACATCGCCAACCTGCGGGAGACCGCCGCCGGCCGGGACGTGGAGGAGGTCTTCATGACCGCGGCCTCGCCGGGCGTAATCGCCAACTTCCTGCCCAACGAGTACTACGCCACCGAGGAGGAGTACCTCTACGCGCTGGCCCAGGTGATGAAGGACGAGTACAACGCCATCGCTGATGCCGGCCTGATCCTCCAGCTCGATTGCCCCGACCTGGCCATGACCCGCGTGTCCCAGTTCTCCCACCTGTCGGTGGAGGAGTTCACGAAGATCGTCGAGATGCACGTCGAGGTCATCAACTACGCCCTGCAGGACATCGACCCGGAGCGGATGCGGCTGCACGTCTGCTGGGGCAACACCGAGGGTCCCCACCACCACGACGTGCCGCTGCGCGAGATCGTGGACATCGTGCTGCGGGCACGTCCCCTGGGCCTTTCCATCGAGGGCGCCAACCCCAGGCACGGCCACGAGTGGAAGGTCTGGCAGGACGTCACGCTCCCGGAAGGGAAGGCGCTCATCCCCGGCGTGCTGGACACCACCACCAACTTCATCGAGCACCCGGAGCTCATCGCCCAGCGGATCCTGAACTACGCCAACGTGGTGGGCCGGGAGAACGTCATGGCCGGTAGCGACTGCGGGTTCGGCACCTCCGCCTGGGGACGCAAGGTCGAGACCAACATCGCCTGGGCCAAGCTGGCCTCCATGGCGGAGGGGGCGCGGCTGGCTACGCGGGAGCTGTGGTAGGCGCCCCAAGCACCGCGTGGGCCTTGGCGGGTATCACGTTACGGAACGACCTCGTACTCCACCTGCGCTACCTTCCGCTCCCCGTCGTACAGGTAAACACTGTAGCGACCCGGCAACCATGGATCTCCTATTCGCGGACCCACAGAAATGCGCCACCAGCCGTTGCGCCATTCTGGCTTGAATTCCATCGGGATCTGCCTGCTATTGTAGCGGAAACCGTCCTCGAAATACTCTACAACATCCAGGTTCATTGATTTCGTGCTGGTGGTAATTGGCAGCGTGAAACCCAGATAAATGTAGGCCCGCTCTACCTCCGCTCCATCGGCTACTGAAAAGGGTTCGGTTTCTGCGGCCAGGAACGCACGCCAGGGCCTGAACGTATCCTCCAGGCTCACGAATGCGGCAACCACCCTGCCTTTGAGCGCCTGCAAGTCAGGTTGAACCGGTCCGGTGTCGGGCGGTGCGATACCTCGAGGGGTCGGTCCGTTGTACCAAGCGTTGATCACCGTATCGACCTTAGCCACCACCTCCGGCGCCGCGTCCTTCTTGAACGCCGCTTCTACTTCCGCTATGCCGCCGTAGATGTTTCGTCCCTTTGTCGCCAAGTATAGGTTGCGGAATCCTTCCCGGAACTGCTCCCTCCCCAGCGTCCGGTACAGGTCCAGGAACAGCCGCTCTCCCATCGAGTAGTTGCATAGGAATTCTTTCCACGGACCGCCGTCCGATGGACGCTGCGGATTTTTCTGATCGACCTCACCTAGGGTCTCGAAAACGGCGCAAGGGTAATAGTGCGCGGTCAGCGGTGCGCCGGTGCGCGCGTTCTCGACGATGAACTCCATGAACGTCGCCGCCCCCTCGTTGATCCATTCCTCGTCCCCGCCCCAGTAGTAGTGGGCGACCTCGTGGGCGGTCAGGCTGGGCAGGAATTGTGTGTGCCAGCTCCCGTCGTCCACGTCGTACCTGGCCCGCTGCGCGATCACGTTGCCGAAGTTCCACCCCGCCGAACCCTCCGCGGCGTGCACCGCGTCCTTGAACAGAATCCCCACGTACCGCACCGGGAACGGCTCCCCCATGAACTCCTCGATTGTCCGCACCGTGTGCTCCAGCAGATCCATGCTGCGCCCCGCCCCGGGCTTGCTGCGTTGTATGGTCAGCTGCACCTCTCCTGCCAGCGGCAGCATGATGTTCCTTTGCTCCGTCCCCGGCCCAACCGTAGGGCGCGGCGTGGGCGTGGGTGTCGGCTCCGGTGTAGGCGTCGCCGTCGGACGCGGTGTGGCGGTAGGCCGGCGGGTCGCCGTCGGACGCGGCGTAAAGGTGGGCCGAGGCGTCGCCGTGGCCGTCGGTAATGGAGTCGGCGTCGCGGTGGCCGTGGGCGCCGGCGTGTGCGTCGGCGCCGGAGTCGCCGTTGCCATCGCCCCGGCCGCGGCCGCAATCGTTGTAGTCGTGGGAACGGGCGTGTCCGCCGGCGCAGCCGCTGTCGCTGCGACCGTGGGCATCATGGTCGCGGTGGCCTGTGCTTCTGTGACTGTCGCCGGCGTGGCGGACGGCTCGTCACCTCCGCACGCCAGCATGACCCCCGCCAGCGTCGCCGCTGCCAATATTGCCAACGTCCGCAACCAAACCATCTCCGCACCGTCCTTGCCGCTAGTGTTAGTGCATCGCACTAACACTTCAGCACAATGTGCCGCCGCCATTCCTCTGCCGCCTCGGCGAAGTCTTCACGGTAGTGCGCGCCCCGGCTTTCCCGCCGTTGCAGGGCGGCCTCGACGATGAGCCGCGCCACCACCAGCATGTTCCGCAGTTCGAAGTCGCGGGCGGTTTCCGGTAGAGGCATGGTCCGCTGCCACAGGTTCAGGATGCGCGCCGACAGCAGCAGCCGCGTGCCGTTGCGGGCGATGCCCACATTCCGCCACATCAGGTCCTGCAGGTTCTCCTTGCCCCGCTCCGGCACCGTCGCGCACACCATGGTGCGGTTGGTCAGCCCGATCCGCAGGTTGCCGTCTTCATCGTCCGGCGCCTGGTACTCCGGCGCGTTGCCCAGAGTGGCCTCCACCAGCCGACGGGAGAACACCAGCGTGTCGAGCAGCGAGTTGCTGGCCAGCCGGTTCGCCCCGTGTACCGCTGCGCAGGCTGCCTCGCCGCAGGCGTACAGCCCGGCGACGTTCGTGCGGCCCCAGGTGTCGATGCGCACGCCGCCCATCATGTAGTGCGCCGCCGGCGCGACCGGGATGGGCTCTCGGGTGATATCCAGCCCGTAGCGGCGGCACTCCGCGTAAATCGTCGGGAACCGGCTGGTCACCGTGGCCGCCGGCAGGTGCGATATGTCCAGCATCGCCGGCCGGCCGTCGGCGCGCTCCATCTCGGCAGCGATGGCCCGCGACACCACGTCCCGGGGCGCCAGGTCCGCCATGGGATGATGGGCGGCCATGAAGGGCTCACCGTCCGCGTTCCGCAGGATCGCGCCCTCGCCGCGCATGGCCTCGGACAGCAGGAACGTGGGCGCAGACTCCAGCCACAGCGCCGTGGGATGGAACTGGTAGAACTCCATGTCCATCACCTCCGCGCCGGCCAGGTACGCCAGCGCGACGCCGTCACCAGTGGCCACCTCCGGATTGGTCGTGTAGCGATACAGCCGGCCGGCGCCGCCGGTGCTCACGACCACCACATCGCCAGGGATCACCCGGTGTTCGCGGCTCTCGCTGCCCATCACCTCCACGCCCGCCACCGTCCCGCCCTCCGCGCAGATGCGGATGGCGTGGGTGTACTCCAGCACCGTGATCCGGTCGGATGCGCGCACCCGGCCGGCCAGCGTGTCCTCGATGTGCATGCCGGTGGCGTCGCCGCCGGCGTGCAGGATGCGCGGCATGCTGTGCGCGCCCTCCCGCCCCAGCGCGATCTGGCCGTGAATGGTGTCGAAGGGCACTCCCCATTGGATCAGGCCGGCGATGCTGTCCGGCCCCTGTCCGGTGAGAACGCCCACCGCCTCGGGATCGCACAGGCCGGCGCCGGCGTCCAGCGTGTCCCGCTCGTGCAGGGTCGCCGAGTCGCCCGGGCCGATGGCCGCCGCGATGCCGCCCTGGGCGTAGCGGCTGTTGCAGTCGTCGATGCGCCCCTTGGTCACCACCAGCACGCTGCCGTGCTCCGCGGCCAGCAGCGCGGTGTTCAGCCCGGCGATCCCGCTGCCGATGATGATGTAGTCGTACCGCGTTGTGTCCCGATCAGTAGTTGTCATCGCTCACCGTTTGCAATCGTAACCCAGCGCCAGGGCGGCGTTGCGGTCCTGATCGGCCTTGTCTTCGTCGCCTGATGCCCTCAGGGCATGGCTGCGATTGCAGTATGCCTGCGCGTATTCCGAATTGAGCCGGATTGCCGCGTCGTAGTCAGTTATCGCCCGGTCATACTCGCCTGATTTACGATGGGCGACGCCTCGGTTGTTGTATGCAGAGGCGTGGTCTGGATCAAGACGTATCGCAGTGTCATAGTCCTCCATTGCCCGGTCCGATTCTCCAATTTCGCGGTAGGCGTTGCCCCGGTTGTTGTAGGCGCTGGCGTCCTGCGGATCGAGCCGGATTGCCGCGTCGTAGTCATCGATAGCTCGCTCGTGCCTCCCAAGTCTTATGTGGGAGTTGCCCCGGTTGTAATACGCTTCGGCATATTCCGGGTTGAGCCGGATGGCCGTGTCGTAGTCCTTTATGGCCCTCTCGTGCTCGCCCTGCCGTCCGCGCACAAGTCCACGGTTGTAATACGCAGCTGCAAATTCTGGATTGAGAAGGATGGCTTGATTGTAATCCCTCATTGCCAGTTCATCGTTGCCCATGCGGAGATGCACGTTGCCGCGGTTGTAGTGCGCCCGGGCATATTGGGAGTTGAGCCGAATGGCTGTGTTGTAGTCCGCGATAGCCTGGTCATATTGGCCTTCATCGTCGTGTACGGTGCCCCGATTGTTGTAGGCTAAGGCCAGTTCCGGATCGAGTCGTATGGCCGTGCTCAGATCCTGCATGGCCTGGTCGTGCTCTCCAATTTCGCCGTAGGCGTTGCCCCGATTGTTGTAGGCAGCGGCGACCTCTGGGTCGAGCTGGATAGCCACATCCAAGTCCTCTATGGCCCGGGCAAACGCACCCATGTCGTGGTAAACGTTGCCCCGGTTGATGTAGAATTTGGCGACTCCCGGGTCGAGCCGGATGGCCTCGTCCTGGTCCTCTATGGCGCGGTCGTACTGCCCCATGTCGTAGTAGGCGATGCCCCGGCTGTTGTAGGCTAAGGCTACACTCGGGTCGAGCCGTATGGCCATATCGTAGCTCTTGATAGCCCGGTCATACTCCCCCTTCCGGTGGTAAGCGGTGCCGCGGTAATAAAACGCTGCTGGATATTCAGGGTCGAGCCCGATGGCCATGTCGAAGCTCTGGATGGCCCGGTCATACTCCCCCTTGCTGTGGAAAGCGATGCCTCGATTGTAGTACGCGTCGAATCGTTCCTGGTCCAGTTGAATCGCGGAGTCATAGGCCGCGATTGCTTGGTCAAAACCCCCTGCCTTGACGTGACCATCTCCCTCGTTGATGAGGCGGTCCACTTCGTCCGCTGCGCAGGCGATCCCCAGCATCAGGACCGCAACGGTCAGCGCCAGTAGCGCGTGATGGAGCCACCGTCGGCCGTCTCGAATGTCGCAATTGCCAATCATCACGAGCCTAGGCGATGATGCAATCGTACCGCGCTCCGTCCATATCACCAGTTGCCATCGTTCACCGTTTGCAGTCGTAACCCAGGGACAGAGCGGCGCTGCGGTCCTGCTCCGCCCGGCGTTCATCGCCGGACGCCGAGAAGGCACGACCCCGATTGCAGTAAACCTCGGCGTCTTCGGGGTCGAGTATTATGGCGACGCTGTAGTCCGAGATGGCCTGGTCGTACGCGCCCCGGTCGTGGTGGACGCTGCCCCGGTTGTAAAACGGCGCGGCCCAGGCCGGGTCCAGCCGCATCGCTGCTTCGTAGTCCTCAATGGCGCGGTCGAGCTCGCCCCGGTCGGCGTGGCTGACGCCGCGGTTGTTGTAGGCCGCCGCCGATCCCGGGTTGAGCCGGATGGCGTCGCTGAAGTCCTCGATGGCCCGGTCGTGCTCCCCGAGGCGCGCATGGGCGTTGCCCCGGTTGCTGTAGGCCTGGGAGAATTCCGGATCCAGCCCGATGGCCTGGTTGAAGTCCTCGATGGCTCGGTGGCGCTCGCCTTTGCGGGCGTAGGTCCAGCCCCGGTTGCTGTAGACCTGGGCCCACTCGGGATTGAGCCGGATGGCTTCGTCATAGTCCTGCAACGCGCGGTCGTACTGCCCCTGGCCGGCATAGGCGTTGCCCCGGTTGTTGTACGCCGCCGCCGATTCCGGATCGAACCAGATGGCCAGATCGTAACTTTCTATCGCCAGGGCATACTCTTCCTTGTGGGCATAGGCGAGGCCCCGGTTGTTGTGGGCTTCCGACAGTTCGGGGTCGCGCTCAATTGCGCCGTCGTAGGCCGCAATGGCCTCGTCAAGCTCACCGGCCATCAGGTGGGTATTCCCCTCCTTGGCGCGCCGCACCGCCCCGTCCCACAGGCAACCGGAGCCGAGCAACAGAACCACGCCGATCGACGCCAGCGCGCCGGCGTGGAGCAACCGTCGGCTGATCCGCATGTCGCAATTGCCAATCATCACGAGCCTAGGCGATGATGCAATCGTACCGCGCTCCGTTCGTATCAGCAGTTGCCATCGTTCACCGTTTGCAGTCGTAACCCAGCGCCAGAGCGGCGCTGCCCACGAAAGGACGTCAACGCCCGCTCGTTCCCACGCGTACCCAGTTTGTCATCGCGAGGAGCGCAGCGACGTGGCGATCTCGTTGCTGAAGAGACCCCGTTGCCATCACGAGATTGCCACGCTGCGCGCGCGATGACAGTTGGAGTGAAACCGGGCACGCGTTAGCCACTCGGCCGGGGGCGGCGACCCACGAAAGCCTTGCGGTGGAGCGCGCCGGCAGGAGACGTGGGTTTACCTGTTCCAGCCGGCTATCATTCACCGCGCAGTTGGTGGAGCTGGTTTTCAAGTTCCCGGACCCTGGCCTCGGCCTCGGCTCGGGCTTCGCTTTCCCGGATGCGCGCCTGTTGCTCAGCGGCCGCCTGAGCCTGGGCCCGGATGCGCGCTTCGCGTTCGGACTCCAGGGATGCGATGCGCTCGCCCGTTGCCGGGTCGTGCCAATGTAGCTGACCACTGGCCCAGCGCAGGTCCACGTTCAGCACGACGCTGTGGCTGTGCAGGCTCCCGTCGGGCAATTCGTCAATCTGGATGGGTTCGTAGCGGCCGTCCACCATCCGGTCGCCGGCCAGCCTGGCGCCGTGGTACCGGCCAGTTTCGTCAAAGCGCCAGTATTCGGGAATGCCCAGCTCAGCGTAGATGACCCGCTTGTCGACGGTGTCCCGGCGCCCGGTGGACCGCGAGGCGACCTCCAGCACAAAGTCGGGAGGCTTGCCCTGTTCCGAGATGACGTAGCCGTTGCGGGCGAGGTAGGCGGCCGGGTCGACGTTGAAGGCCACCATGAGGTCGGGGTAGGGCACGCCGGACATATCGGCGAGTTCGCCGGTGGGGACCCGCGTGATGTAGAGGTCAGCCCCGATGATGGTGGCATCGGGGTTGCCCAGGTGTTGGGACAGGAAATGGGCGCCGCCGGTGAGGGAGAGGTGCTGGGAGGCGGTCGTCTTTTCGTCCTGGGACTTGGGAGGGTCTGGCAACTTCCAGTTGCTTGGAGATTTGGGCGTCTTGGCGGTGGTCATGCTGAGCCTCACCGGGCGGGAGAGTGAGTGGCCGGTTGGCGACGCGGCGCGCGTTGGACTGGATTATATCTTTGACGTCGCCCAAATGCGCGTAGGGGCGACGCATCCGTCGCCCCTACGATGATTGGCGCGGTGTGCGACTGTCGTCTAGTCGTCGTCGCCCACTGCCGCCGGCTCCCGCTCCTCGATGGGATCGAGCTGCCAGGGGAAGTTCCCCTCGAACAGGAAGCCGTCCTTGTTGCCCCACTCGCTCTCCGGCGACTCGTAGTAGATCTCGATCTCGTTGTCGTCCGGATCGTAGATGTACACGCCCATGGAGATGCCGTGGTCACCCAGCCTCTTGAACTTCACGCCGTGCTCCTTGCACCGCTGGTACAGCTCCTTCAGGTCGCGGAAGGAGTTCATCTGCCACGCCATGTGGGCCATGCCGACCCGCCGGTCCTCGGGGCCGGGCGCGTCCATGCCCAGCGGGATCAGCGCCAGCTCGTGGGACATGGTGGTGTCGGCCGACAGGAACGTCATCCCGCCCGGGCGGCCCGTCATCACGGTCAGGCCGAGTACGTTCGTGTAGAAGTCAACGCTGCGCTCGATATCCCGGACCTTGATGACCAGGTGACCAAGCTGCTTCGGGGTGTGGGCCATATCGATACCTCCCAGAATGGCGAATCGAGTTTCACCTTTTCCCGCATTATATCCCACCCGGATGATAGTGTGCATTGCGGGATTTTAATGGTACAAGGGCCCTTGATTTCCTCTGAATAACTGATTGAATGTCCCTAGTATAATGTCACGCTGTCAGCCAGGTTCTCGGCCCACCCGCCTTTGATGGATATGACGCAACGCAACATCGCGGAATCGGGGTCGCTGCCCGTGGACGACGTTTCCACGAACGGCAGTAACGACAATGCTCACCGGTTGACGTTCAAGCAGGCCGATGAGCCCTGGGAGTTTGAGGAGATCTCCCAGCTGAACTATGCCTCCTTCGTGGAGGAGGTCCCGCAGCATCCCTCCAACGACGCCGGCGTGCTGGTGGACCGCTTCCACGACCAGAACACCTACTTCATCTGCCGCCGCGACCACGACCTCGTCGGCATGATCTGTGTCCGCGACCGCCGGCCCTTCTCCCTGGACGAGAAGCTGGGCAGCCTCGAAGAGTATTTGCCCCAGGCGGAGGGCGCCCGCGTCTGCGAGGTCCGCCTGCTCGCCGTGCGCCCCGATATGCGCCGCAGCCGCGTACTCACCGGCCTCCTCACCATGATGGCCCGCTACTGCCAGGAGGGCGGCTACGACTACGTGGTGATGTCCGGCCGCGTTTCGCAGCAGGCTCTGTACAGGCATATCGGCTTCATCCCCTTCGGTCCGGTCGTGGGCGATGACGACGCCCCCTACCAGCCCATGTACCGGCCCGTGGGCAACGTGGGCGCCGAGTTCGCCGGCCTGTTCCACGACGATGTCGACGCGCCCCCCGGCGAGCCGGTGATCCTGACGCCAGGGCCCGTGGCAATGCCCGACTCGGTTGTGCGCGCCTTCAGCCGTCCTCCGCTGTCCCACCGGTCTCCGGAATTCGCCGCCATGATGCAGAGCGTACGCCGGCGGTTGCTCGCCCTCACCAACGCCAGCCACTGCGCCGTGATGGTCGGCTCCGGCACGATGGCCAACGACGTGGTGGCAGCCCAGCTTTCCCGCCTGGACGCGCCGGGGGTCGTCGTTACGGCCGGCGAGTTTGGAGAGCGACTGCTGGATCACGCCAACCGCATGGGCCTGCGCTACACGGCCGTGCAGCACGAGTGGGGCGCGCCCCTGGACTACGACCGCATCGAGAAGGCATTGTCCGACACTGTGGATGGACAGCCGGCCGGTTGGCTCTGGATGCCCCACTGCGAGACTTCCACGGGAGCCCTCGCCGACCTGCCCCGCCTGCAGGCGATGTGCCGGCAGCACGACGCGCGCCTGGCCCTGGACTGCATCAGCAGCATCGGCGCGACGCCGGTGGACCTCAGCGACGTTTGGCTGGCCAGCGGGGCCAGCGGCAAGGCCCTGGCGGCCTACCCCGGCCTGGGCCTGGTCTTCTCAAGTTATCCGCCCGAGCCCGACGAATCGCTGCCGCGTTACCTGGATCTGGGGCTTCACTGCGCCGGCGAGGACAGCGGCGCGGTGCCTTTCACCCTGTCATCCAACCTGCTGGCCGCGCTGGACGCCGGCCTGGCCCGCCAGTCCGAAGCCCTGCTGTCCCGCATCGACCATGAGGGGCGTTGGCTGCGCGAACAGTTGCGCGACATGGGGTTCACCCTGGTGGCGACCGAGGACGAGAGCGCCGGCGCGGTGACCACCATCGCCCTTCCTGCGCGCTCTTCGACCGATCACGGCCTCGAGGCACAGGAGATGGGACGCTACCTGGAAGCCCACGGCTTTTACACCTCGTACGCCAGCGGTTACCTGCGCCGGCGCAACTGGCTGCAGATCTGCCTCATGGGAGAAACTGATCACGACCAGCTGGAAAGGCTCCTCCCCGTCCTGGCCGCTCAACTGGACGCCATGACGCGGGCGGGGGCTGCCACCCTGCCGGAGGGTTGATGCTTCTACCCGCGGTCTCCCCGGTACGGCACGCTCCGTTGGCGTCTTCTTTAAGGCCCCGCCGGGACTATTCACGTTTGCGGATATGGAACCGGCTGGCATAGGCTATAATCGCGTTGAGCAGCCCATCCCGCAATTGAGCGAGCAATCATCCCCGGCGTTGGCCGGAAACAAACCGCTTTTGGCGGACTGGATTCCGGCGCAACCCGGAACGACGCGAAGGGTCGATACTGTCCAGGCTTTCGAGGCTCAACATGACCACCGCCAGGATCCCCAAAGCGCCGCCACACTTCACCCTGCCGGACCCGCCCAAGTCCCAGGACGAGAAGATGACCGCCTCCAAGCATCTCTCCCTCACCGGTGGCGCGCACTTTCTGTCCCAGCACATCGGCAATCCCGATACCACCATCGTCGGCGCAGACCTCTACCTCATCCCCATCCCGACCGCCGAACTGACCAGCATGGCAGGCTCGGTCTATCCCGACCTCCTGGTGGCCTTCGACGCCGACCCGGATCTGTACTACGCCCAAAACGGCTACGTCATCTCCGAGCAGGGCAAACCGCCCGACTTCGTGCTGGAGGTGGCGTCGCCCTCCACCGGACGCAGGGACACCGTCGAAAAGCGGATCCGCTACGCCGAGCTGGGCATCCCGGAGTACTGGCGGTTCGACGAAACCGGCCAGTACCACGGCGCCCGACTGGCCGCCGACCGGCTGGTGGACGGCCGGTACGAGCCTATCCAGATCGACCATCTTCCCGACGGCAGATTGCAGGGGCACAGCGCCGTACTGAACGTGGACCTGCGCTGGACCAACGGGCAACTGGGCTGGTTTGACCCGGCCACCGGCGAACACATCGCCACCTTTGACAGCGAACGCGCCCGGGCCGAAGCGGAACGTGCGACCCGCCTCCAGGCGGAAAGTCGCGCCCAACAGGCGGAGGCACGGACGGCCGAACTGGAGGCCGAACTCCGGCGACTGCGCAACGGCTGACCATCGCGCCCTGGCGCGGTGATGCTCATGCGTACCCAGTTTGGTGGCGGGGAAACATCAGAATCAGGATTTGCCGGATTTATGGATTATCAGGATTAGGAGCGCTCTGCCCCAAATGGTCTCAATCCGGCCAATCCGTGAATCCTGATAATCCTGATTCTGACAAACTACCCAAACTGGGTACGCCTGAGCGCGGTGATCCTCTTTGTTCGGCGCAAGCCGGCCGGGAGCCAAACAGCGCGCCAACTCGGAGCAGTTGCCCCGGCGGATTTACGACGACGCCGGCAGTGGACTGGTATCCTGTGCGGACGACCATGACGTTTCCGAGACCCCGCCAGGAGCCCCGCCCATGCCCGTCATCCACGACCTCTCCCCCGATGCCCTGCTGACCACCACCCGCGCCGTCCGCAAGCGCCTCGACTTCGGCCGCCCCATCCCCGACGAGGTCATCCGCGAGTGCCTGGCCGTGGCCCAGCAGGCTCCCACCGCCAGCAACCGGCAGAACTGGCACTTCATGGTCGTCACCGACCCCGACAAACGCCAGGCCATCGCCGATCTCTACCGCCAGGGGTGGAACCAGTACACCCAGTCGCCCACGGCCGCTACCAACCTGACCTACGAGGATCCGGTGCGCGCCGCGGTCCAGGAGCGGGTCGGCGACTCCGCCCAGTACCTGGCCGACAACCTGCACCGCGCTCCCGTCATGGTCATCCCCTGCATCGCCGGCCGCACCGACAGCGCGCCGGCCCTGGTGCAGAGCGCCCAGTGGGGGACCATCATGCCCGCCGCCTGGAGCATGATGCTGGCGGCCCGCGCCCGTGGCATCGGCTCCGTGTTCACCTGCATCCACCTGATGCACGAGGAGGAGGCCGCCGCCGTGCTGGACATTCCGTACGGCCGAATCATGCAGGCCGGCCTCATCCCCCTGGCCTACACCATCGGCGACCGCTTCCGGCCCGCGCACCGCGAGTCGCTGGAGGACATCGTCCACTGGAACCAATGGTAGGCGCGATCCGGATTACTGGTAGAATGATTTCCGCGGCAACTGTTCGGTCCTGGAGTGGTTTGTCTGCAACTAAACCCGTCATACCGGCGGAAGCCGGTATCCATAAAATCCTCACCGGATCAATATTCGCCTGTGCCGGGCTTTCCGGACGCCGGATCTTGCCGGCATGACGGCTGCCAAATAAGAGGGCTCTTCAACTCTGAACAATTACTTTCGCCGGCGCCAGCGCAATGGAGAGCAGGACCTCACGCGTATCCAGTTTGCGGTTGTGAAACGTCTGAATCAGGATTTACGGGATTATATGATTTGTCAGGATTGATCAGTCTCCATCACGGAACGGTACAAATCCTGATAATCCGTAAATCTTGAAAATCCTGATACTGACAACCACCGGTCGCAAACTGGGTACGCGTGGGAGAGCAGGAGTGGGCATGATTAGCATTTTCCGGCGGCGGCGGCGCGAGTCGAGCGGCTCGGCGGATGGCCGCCACGGTAAAGTCCGCGCTCCCCAGGTGTTCAACCCGATACCCTGCCTGGATGGGCTGGTGTGGATCGAAGACGGCTGCCTGCACAAGTCGGGCATGGACACCAGCCAGTCCTTCCGCCTGCCGCTGACCGACGTCTCGGATATCGTTGCCGACTGGGACTTCTTCAAGGAGAACCCCACCCGCGCCGAAACCCGGATCATGGTGCAGGGCCCCACGGGTCTCGTCCGCGCCAGCTTCGGACCGCTGCAGTACTGGGGCATGATCGGTCTCACGGCTCACCTGCACCACGTCTACACCGAAGAGCAGACCACGGAACTCGGCGAGACCTCTTCCGAAGCGCCCGACATGGTGGGGCCCTTTGAGTGCCGCCGCGGGATGATGTGGGCCGACCGCGATTTCGTGTACCTGGGCAAGTCCGTTTCCCCCGATTCCGCCCGCGTCCCCATGTCCACCATCGACGGCGTGAAGGCCCACTGGGACCGGTCCGTGGTCAGCAACGGGCGTCGCATCCGCCTGGATGTGTTCAGCCGCCTGGGCGGGCTGATGGGCTCGGAGTTTCTGGTCAAGCAGGCTTCCGGCGTATTCGCCTTGGTGAACTACGTGAACCAGCTGCGCACCGAGCCACCGGAATGACCCCCCGCGTGGCAGAATGTCAAGTACTCCCTGGCTGGCGGTCAGGGCCTTTCCAAAGTTAACCCGTCATTCCGGCGAAAGCCGGAATACATATTTCCCTAATGCGAAAAATCCCGTTTATCCTGTTCATCCCCTTTGAAAAGGCCTTGGCTGGCGGTACTGATGCAGTTTGAAATGGGGTATCAGGGATTCCGATAATCCAAGATTGTGCGCATCTGGAGCCTGCGTACAAATACCCGACGTGCTGGTCGCAGAATCCACGCTGCACAGCGCCGCTTGCGCTCAACAAACCACGTCGGTACCCTCTTACTCCATGGCTATTCACTGACCTCCAGACCCGCCGCGCCCTACACGTGCCAGCCAATAAATGGAGGATCACCTTGACACAAAACGAACCGGACGACACCGCCACCCTGACCGACGCGGCCACCATCTCGGAACAAATACGAGAACACGAACTGCTCCGTCAAACATTCCGCGACGCCATCTCATCAGTCGGCGAGGAACACTACGAACAGTGGGCCGGCATGGGACCGGAAAAAATGCTGGTCTTCGGCGAATCCCTCGACGTCGTCATAGACCAGCTCAAGCCCAATGGCAAAGACCACCGACCCACAGTGGTCGAATACCTGACCGCAGAGCCCCCGGTGCTAATACTGTGATTACCGCATACTTCGACAACGGCCGCCCCCACGTCAGCGCCCATATCGAGATACCCAGACTGAACATCACAGGAATCATCCCACTGCTCGTTGACACCGGCGCTGACAACACGTGCATACACCCTAAAGACGGCCCCGAATTGCTCATCCCGTATCAAAGCCTCAACCGGCCAGCCACCGTCAGGGGGGGTGGCCGGTACTTCCCAACGTTACCTTGAAGACGCCGTGATCAGCTTCCGAGACTCCTTGGGAACACCGGTATTCAGATACCGCGTCACGGTCCGAATCGGCAAACCCGACGACGTGGACCTGAGACTCCCGTCACTACTTGGACAGGACCTGCTCAGAAACTGGAGAACCATCCACGAGCCTGCCCTGCAACGATTGGAGTTTATCCCCAGGACAGCCGACATCGTCGACGAGTAGACCATCCGCCAGAGCCATACTCCCGCATGACCACAACACGAAAACCGTCGGCTGCGCCAGGCATATAATGAATTACCCAAAACGGAAGCGCACGGCATCTCTTCAATCGAGAGACATCCGGACATTGAACCGGAATGGATTATGCGAATCATTGCCAATCCACATGACCGGTTCGAAGAATATCGTGGCCAGGAACGAATGGCCGTTGTGATCGGAAGCTCGCCATTGGATCAAGTTGGTATTTCTGGGCGACGTAGAAACCGGCCTATTCCACACTGCATACATGGACCGCAGATTGGCAGGAAGGTACAGAGGGCTACCATGAAACAGCGCGGGAACGACCGGCAGCGCACTTTCAATCCGGAACCTGTAGTGAGGTACTTTCCAGAAACCCAATGGCTTTGGGTTGACAGTGGAAAACCCCTGGGGGAGGCTGAAACGATAGCGAACGGCGTCGTTGTTTATTACGGTAAAGACGACGCTGGCCAGGCTGAAGGGGTTCGGATCGAGTTCGCCGAATCCGTGTTGAAACCATTCGTTGACGCCATACTGGCAAAATACGGCGTGGAGCCAATGCAGACCCGGGACGCCGACCCGGTGAATACGCCGCAATCCGCCCCGAACGGCGTTCCCGCTGAGTAGCCCCGCAGCCACCGGCAAAACCCCATGTCCAACGTCGCCAACCGCACCATCTTCATCCGCGATAACCTGGACGTCATGCGGGGCGTCAACTCCGCCTCCGCTGACCTCATCTATCTCGATCCGCCCTTCAACTCCAAGCGGATGTTCGAAGCTCCCATCGGCAGCCAGGCGGCCGGAGCTTCATTCAAGGACGCCTGGACGTTGGACGACGTCAAGGAGGAGTGGGTCACCCAGATTGAGGACGAGCACCCGGCCCTGGCCCACATCATCACCGCCGCCGGCAAGGCCCACTCGGAGGGGATGCAGGCCTACCTCACCTGGATGATCGTCCGCCTCATGGAGATGCACCGGCTGCTTAAGCCCACCGGCAGCATCTACCTGCACTGCGACCCCACGGCTGCGCATTATCTGAAAGCCTTGCTGGATTCGGTGTTCGGTCCGGAGAACTTTCGCAGTGAAATCACCTGGCGACGCACCAATTCTAAAGGGTTGTCATTCAAGAGCTATCCAAATAACCATGACACTTTGTTCTACTATTCCAAGGGCGACCAGTTCACATGGAACCGCTCATATCGCCCCCATGACCGCGAATATGTGGAACAGTTTTATCGCCACGTGGAACCCCAGACTGGTCGCCGATATCGGCTGAGCGACCTGACCAATCCGAACAAGGATCGGCCCAACCTGACCTACGAGTGGAACGGCCATGTGCGGGTCTGGCGTTGGACGAAAGAACGGATGCAGGAAGCCCACGACGGAGGAATCATTCATTATTCGTCAACGGGACTCGCCAGCCAAAAGCGTTATCTTGACGAGATGCAGGGCAATCCGGTCGATACCATTTGGGATGACATCAAACCCGTCCAGGCTCAATCCAAAGAGCGCACCGGCTATCCCACCCAGAAGCCCCTGGCCCTGCTGGAACGCATCATCAAGGCGTCGTCCAACGAGGGCGATGTCGTCCTTGACCCCTTCTGTGGCTGCGCCACGGCCTGCATCGCCGCCGAGCGGCTGGGCCGGCACTGGATCGGCATCGACATCTCTGAGAAGGCCTACGAACTGGTCATCGACCGGATGCGCCGCGAAGTCAGCCTGGGCGACGAAGAAAAGCCCGCGCTGTTCGGGAGCGTAACCCACCGCACCGACGTACCCAAGCGCACCGACGCTGACGCGCCCCGCCGGTCACCCAACATCAAGGAACTGCTCTACGGGATGCAGAACGGCGGTTGCGCCGGCTGCGAACTGGCGTTGCCCGTTCGTCTGCTGGAGTTGGACCATATCATCCCCAGGTCCAAGGGCGGCCCGGACGTGGATGCCAACCTGCAACTCCTGTGCGGCTGGTGCAACCGCACCAAGGGCGCCCGCAGCAACGAGTACCTCCGGGAGCGGCTGGAACAGGTGGCGTGAAGTCGAACCGCGGCCCCCGTATGCTATCTTGTTTGCGCGGTTAATCGCGAATTCGGAGGTTGTGAGATGACCACTCCCGGCAAAATGTCATTTGAGGAAAGGGAACGCCGCGCCCTGGAAATTTACGAGGCAAAAATACGTCCCATGATGGGCCCTGCGGACGAGGGCAAGTTCGTGAGAATCGACATTCTCAGCGGCGATTGCGAAATCGGAGAGAGTTCGGTTGAGACCGGTCGTGCGCTGCACGCGCGCCGCCCGGACGGCATAATGCACACTATACGGGACCACCACAGCTACGTCATACGATTCCGTGCTCGCCATCGCTCGGCTAGCCAGGACAAGATGGTGCAATGACCCACTATGGCGCCGTATCCGGCATCGGCGACACCCTTGAAGCTGAAGTCGCCCTCACCGTGCTGGGTTATGGCGGTGTGTCCGAGCGCGTCACTTTCCTTGTCGACACCGGCGCTACCGGAGAAATGACGTTACCCCAAGCCGCTATCGTCAGGCTCAATCTTCCACTTGTTGCATACGGCAGTGCTGATGCTTTCGTTGTGTTGGCAGATGGGGCGGTCAGCTCTGCCAGAGTGCATGCCGCCCGAGTTGTATGGCACGACCGGCTCCGAGATGTTGAGGTTGTTAACTTGGGCTCCGACCCCCTCATCGGCATGGGCCTCCTGCGGGGCAGCAATCTCAGCGTTGACGCCGCCCCCGGCGGCCTGGTAACCATCACCGAATTGCTCACCCTAACCGGAGCGTAACTGCATCGGTGCCCGCCGGCAGCTCCTCCGCGGCTGGTGCAACCGAACCGAGGGAGCCTGTGGCAACGAGTACCTTCGGGAGCGGCTGGAGCAGGTGGCGTAGGATTGAGCCGCGGACCCGGTGTGCTATTCTGTTTTGACTGCCCGACAGCGGCTTCGGAGGCAACAGCCATGACTACGCCCAGCGGAATGTCCTATGAGGAGCGAGAACGCCGAGCGCGGGCGATTTATGATTCCAGCATCCGCCACCTGATCGGCCCGGGCGATACGCATCAGTACGTCAAGATCGACGTGCTGAGCGGCGACTACGAAATCGGCGAGAATTCGATTGAAACCGGCCACAAGCTCCGCGCGCGGAGGCCCGATAGTGTCATCAGCACCTTCCAGAACCACTGCCCTCGAGTCATAAAGATACGCAGCCCTCGTCGCATTACTCGAGTGAGCAAGACGCAGCAATAATGCACTACGGCTCGGTCAACGACGACGGCGAAGAATGCAGCGTCAGGCTCACCGTTCAAGGTAGCGACGAGCACACTGAGCGCATCTCTTTTATCATCGATACCGGCTCCACTGGTTCGATGGTTTTGCCTCCGGAAATCGTTGACCGGCTCAGCCTCACACCGTCCATGGACGAATACGTTCGAGTTACCCAGGCTGACGGATCATCCGACCGGCATGGTCTCTACGTTGCTCACGTGATGTGGCATGGCCGTCGGAAACAGGTCGAAGTCGTTGCTTTCGGGCCGGCCCCACTGATAGGCATGGGCCTCCTGCGGGGCAGCAACCTCAGCGTCGACGCCGCCCCCGGCGGCCTGGTAGCCATCACCGAATTGCTCACCTTAACCGGAGCGTAACTGCATCGGTGCCCGCCGGCAACTCCTCTGCGGCTGGTGCAACCGCACCAAGGGCGCCCGCAGCAACGAGTACCTCCGGGAGCGGCTGGAGCAGGTGGCGTAGGATTGAGCCGCGGACCCGGTGTGCTATCTTGTTTGTCCGGTTAATCGCTGCTTCAGAGGTTATGAGATGACCGCACCCGGTAAAATGTCGTTTGAGGAAAGGGAACGCCGCGCCCTGGCCATTTACGAAGCCAAAATCCGCCCCCTGATGGGTCCCGCTGACCAGGGCAAGTTCGTGAGAATCGACGTTCTCAGCGGTGATTACGAAATCGGAGAGAGTTCGGTCGAGACCGGTCGCGCGCTGCATGCACGCCGCCCGGACGCCATAATGCACACTATCCGCAATCACCACAGCTACATCAAACGGTTCCTCAGCCCTCGTCACATCGTTGATCGGACCAAGGCCGCGCAATGACCCACTATGGTAGGGTCAGCGCCGTCGACGATTTTCTTGAAGCCGTGGTTGTCCTCTCTGTACAAGGCGACGACGGCGCGACGGAGGGAGTCGATTTCATCATAGACACCGGCTACACCGGAGAGATGACGCTGCCACAAGAAATCATTGACCGGCTCAATCTGAGAACAGCAGAGTATGACGGCTTTGAGACTGCCCCTACTGTTATTTTGGCAGATGGCGCGATACTGCCGGTAGAAGTGTACGTCACCGGAGTCTGGTGGCACGACCGGCTCCGGATCGTCGAGGTCGATAGCATAGGCTCCAACCCACTCATCGGTATGACCCTCCTCCAGGGCAGCAACCTCAGCGTTGACGCCGCCCCCGGCGGCCTGGTAACCATCACCGAATTGTCCGACACATTCTGCTGATCCAACAATCGATCAAGGAGCAAATCCCGCCAATGCCCAGCAAGAAAATCGTCCTCGCTTACTCCGGCGGCCTCGATACCTCCGTCGCCGTGCCCTGGCTCAGGGAGAACTACGACGCCGAAGTCATCACCTGCACCATCGACCTGGGCATGGTGGACCTCGAGACCATTCGCCAGCGCGCCTACGCCGTGGGCGCATCCGAGGCCATCACCGTCGATGGCCGGGAGACGCTGGTGGAGGAGTTCCTCTGGCCGGCCCTCCGCGCCGGCGCCATCTACGAGGGTCAGTATCCCCTGGCCACCGCGCTGGGCCGGCCACTCATCGCCCGCTACCTGGCCGACGTGGCCCGGGAGCACGACGCCGACGCCGTGGCCCACGGCTGCACCGGCAAGGGCAACGACCAGGTGCGCATCGAGGTCGGCGTGTCCGCCCTGGCGCCCGGCGTGGAGCTCATCGCCCCCATCCGCGAGTGGGGCATGAACCGCGAGGACGAGGTGCTCTACGCCCGAGACCGCAACCTGCCCATCGCGCCCTCCAACAACAAGTACAGCACCGACGAGAACCTGTGGGGCCGCAGCGCCGAGGCCGGCGAGCTTGAGGACCCCTGGGTCGAACCGCCCGAGGACGCCTTCGAGTGGACGGTCAGCCCTGCCGACGCGCCCGACGCGCCCGCCTACGTGGAGATCCGCTTCGAGGAGGGCATTCCCACTGCCGTCGATGGCGAGAGCATGGCCGGCGTCGCCATGATCAGCCACCTGAACACCCTGGCCGGCGCCCACGGCATCGGCCGCATCGACCACGTGGAGAACCGCCTGGTGGGCATCAAGAGCCGCGAGGTGTACGAGTCGCCAGCCGCCGTGCTGCTGCACGCCGCCCACCGCGCCCTGGAGACCATGACCCTCTCCCGGGAGCAGAGCCGCTTCAAGGAGCGCATC
The DNA here is from genome assembly GCA_951813535.1 of uncultured Dehalococcoidia bacterium. Lineage (GTDB taxonomy): Bacteria > Chloroflexota > Dehalococcoidia > Lucifugimonadales > UBA3495 > Bin87. Next base: position 411,093 of record OX638345.1, read on the forward strand.
GCCCAGGAGTATTCCGAGCTGGTCTACAACGGCCTGTGGTACACCGCCCACCGCCGCGACCTGGACGCCTACGTGGACAGCACCCAGCGCCACGTCACCGGCGACGTTCGCGTCCGTATGCACAAGGGTTCCTGCGTCGTCGTTGGCCGCACCGCCGACCGCCCGCTGTACAACTACGGCCTGGCCACCTACGACCGCGCCGACGAGTTCGACCACACCGCGGCCAAGGGCTTCATCGATATCTACGGCCTGCCGGTCAGGACACAGCGCCGCCAGCAGGGGGACTGACCAATCGCAGATCCGATGCGTCATTGCGAGCGCAGCGACGTTACCCCGCACTTGATGGGGGGCGGCGATCTCGTTTTCGTAATGGCCTGACCGCCCGACCAGCGTTGCGTTGCTTCGTGGTCTACACCGCCGGCGTGACGTCCGTCCGCGCGAAATCGTTTCCCTTGAACAGCAATGGCAAATTGCGGACCGATGCTAATGCGTATGCGAAAGTATCGCCGAAGTTGAGCCCAGCGGGATGCCGTCCTTTTCCGTAGCGCATATGGGCCTCGCCGGCGGCAAGTATCAAATTCTCGTCGAATTCGACGATTTCAATCGCGTCATCGTCTAGCAAGGCGATTGCATCTCGATAAATGCTCTCGCCTTTGCCAATGGCAACAATCAGTAGCTCTACCGCAGTACCAGTGGCTATCAGGATTGGTGGATTGCTCTCCAGTGCACTCGCGAACGTCTGGGCATCCGACTCGCCGGTTAAAATAGCTATTAACGCCGACGTATCAGCGACCATCATTTGGGCAACCCGTTCTCATCATAAAGCTCTTCCTGCCACACCCTGGACGGCGGGTTGTCATCATCGTATGGATGCTCCTCGCGATACTGACGGCCACGTTCAAGGATGGCTTCCAAGCGTGCAGTGCGTTCTTCTTTTGAAATCTGTCGCGGTGGCAGATTGTTGTGCAACGAGGTCAGGGCTTTCATTAGCACCATGTTCCTGGCTTGTGCCCCTTTGTACCCAAACCGATCTGCAATCTCGGCAATGTATTCCTCGATGATGTCTTCGGTCTTGGTCGCCTTTGGGAAGAAAGCCATGATCCAATTCCCTCACACGTAACAGGTCCGCCATATCATCGCCGGCGGCATCCCCGCAGGAACACCGCCGGCGCACAGTCTGACCCCCGTTCGGGCTACACGTTGCCCAGCGCCTCGCTCAGGCGGTTCACGCCCTCGTCGATCTCGTCCTCGGTGATGTTCAGGGCGGGCATGATGCGGACCGCGTTGGGGCGCACGCCGTTGAGCAGCACGCCGGCCGCCTCGGCGGCGTCCATCACCGCCGGCATGATGTCGCTGTCGAACTGCACGGCGGCCAGCAGGCCCTTGCACCGGATCTCCTCGATGAAACCGTACCGCGCCTTCAGCCCATTGAGCTTGTCGTTGAGCACGACCTCCATGCGCTTCACGTTGCCCAGGACGTCGTTCTCCAGCATGTAGCGCGTGCCGGCGGCGGCGGCCGCGGTGGTCAGCGCGTTGCCGCCGAAGGTGCTGCCGTGGTCGCCGTAGGTCAGCGCCATGGCGTTCTCCTTGGACAGGAACGCCCCGATGGGCACGCCGAAGCCGAGCCCCTTGGCCAGGATCATCACGTCGGGCTCAACGTCGTACTCCTGGTGGCCGAAGAGGCTGCCCAGGCGGCCCATGCCGGTCTGCACTTCGTCCAGGATCAGCAGGATGTTGTTCTGGTCGCACCAGGCCCGCAGCCGCTGGAAGTAGTCCGCGTCGGGGATGTTCACCCCACCCTCGCCCTGCACCGGCTCGACCATCACGGCGACGGTGTTCTCGGTGGTGGCGTTCATCACCGCCTCGACGTCGTTGAAGTCCACGTAGGTGAACCCCTCGGGGATGGGCTCGAAGAGCTCGTGGTAGTGGGGCTGTCCGGTGGCGGCCACGGCGTTCATGGTGCGCCCGTGGAAGGAGTTGAACGCGGTGATGACCTCGAAGGCGCCGTCCTTGTGCAGCTTGCCGTAGCGGCGGGCCAGCTTGAGGGCGCCCTCCACGGCCTCGGCGCCGCTGTTGCAGAAGAAGACCCGGTCCATGCACGAGTTCTCAATCAGCATCTCGGCGATGTCCAGCTGGGGCAGGGTGTAGAACTGGTTGGAGGTCTGGATCAGCGTGGCCGCCTGCTGGGCGATGGCGTCGACCACCACCGGCGGGCAGTGTCCCAGGTTGTCCACGGCCCAGCCGGCCACGAAGTCGATGTACTCCTTGCCGTCGGCGTCCCACACTCGAGAGCCCTCGCCCCGCACGATGACCACGGGCCGTCGGCGCACGGTCTGGGCATAGTACTTCTGCTCGATGGCAATGTATTCAGCGTTGCTGGGCATGACAAATCCGCTCCCTGTGAGTGTGCCTGTAAGTGTGTTGTTGGGCGCCGGCATACGCGCCGGCGCAGGGGCCATTATACAGCGATGGACGCGGGGGATGGGTTGCGGCGAGACCTCTCACGTGTACCCAGGTTCCGGTCAGGAAACGTCAGAAGCAGGATTTACGGGATTTCAGGATTTGGCAGGATTGGGAAGTCCCCATCACGCAACCGTTCAAATCCTGATAATCCGTAAATCTTGAAAATCCTGCTTCTGACGATTTACGAAACTGGCTACGCGCAAGATCTCGATTGCCGTGTCTTGGAACCGTGGTCTCCTGGTCAGTTCCCGGTAGGTCATACGGCTATGGAAATGCGTCCCTTGCCGGTTTGGGACCGGACTATCCCTTCGGGCAATGGTTTGCCCCGCTCTGTGTAGGAAAGGATGAATTGCTCGGCCACTGTGGCGAGTTCAGACAGGGTGCTGGCGGCGGTTTCTCCCCACGCCCGGCACCCGGGCAGGTCCGGTGTCTCAGCCATGTAGAGCCACCCCTGGTCTGCGCAGGGCTCGTGCATGATGCAATCCAACTGGTACAGGTCCATTTCAGTCCCCGCGGCGATGGACATCGCATCCACACCGGCTGTGGTAACCGTCGCCGAGCGTCAACCCGCGCTGCCGTGTGACAGCCGTCCCGCCTTTCTTTCCACGGCTTTGCTCTTCGAAAGTGCGCGCCGCCCATTATACTCCGACGGGTGTGGGCCAGAGGCGCCGGCGTTTGCGTGCGCGTGCCCTCGCCGCGCCGGCCGTCACCATCAGTGAAAATGATCATTCGCCCCGGCTCGCGCCGACTCCTGGTCAACGGGTCCGCCTCGGCCCATGCTAGACTGAGACCGTCGCCCGATACCACGCCACCGGAGGCTCGCCATGAGCAAAACGGTAAATGCCAGGTTCGCCAATGGGGTCTTCACGCCACTCGAACCCGTCGCCTTCCCGGAAGGCGCCATCGTCGTGCTCAACATCCAGGCGTACCCTGTTGATCAACCGCCGACGGCCAATCCCGCCGACCCATTCGTGCCCCACGACGGCAAATCCCTGCCCGGCATGGAAGACCCCCAGACAACCAAGCAACTCCTCAGCGGAGAACCACCGCCCGGCGAACCCACGTCCGGCAATGCGGGGCAATCCATTCTGGAGATGTTTGACGAAATCCACCGGTCGATGCCGGAGGGCGCGTTTGACGAGCTCCCCACAGATTTGTCAGCGAACCTGAAGCACTATTTGTACGGCTGGCCAAAAGAAGAGGATGAGCGGTGACGGGTGGTTCAATAGAGGTGTTTGCTGACTCCGGTTATTGGGTCGCCAGTGTCCTTCAGCGGTCAACCCTCCCGGCGCAGCTCGGTGATGGTCACCCGTCCGCCCGGGTCGGCGTCAACGCTGAGGTTGCTGCCTCTAAGCAGCCGCATTCCGAGTAGAGGCTCGGTTCCCATGCGGATGGCTAGCACCTCTTTTGGTCGGCCGTGCCATTCGACGCTGATTTGGTATCTGGCATAGGCGTCAGTTGTGCCGTCGGCCACGGTAAGCATGATGTCAGAACTTCGGGTCTGCTGCAGTCGGTCGATGATGTCGGATGGCAAAATCATTTCCTCAGTGCATCCGGTGTCTATGACAAAATCTATAGTCAGGTTGGTGTCGCCGGCGCCCAGCACGTTCAGACCGACGGTCGCTTCAAGATGCTCGTTGACGATGCCATAGTGCATCAGCGATTTTCCTCTGTCTTTCGAAGGCGTCGGGGGCTTCGGACGCGACCGAACCGCGATTGATGACGGTGAATGCAGTGCATAACCGCTTCGGGACGACGCTCCCGCAGCAGGCGCGTCAGCACAGCCTCGTTTTCGCCGATTTCATAGTCTCCGGTGAGGATGTCAATCAGCACGTATTTGTCCTCGTCGGACGGTGTCATCTTGGGGCGGATCTTGGCATTGTAGATGACATGGGCGCGGCGTTGCTGCTCAGCGTAGGGGATTTTGGCGTCGGCGGGCATGGCTGCCTCCAGCGTGCGGATTCCAGTAGCTCAGTGGTCGTAGTGTACTATGCGTATCACCTGCTGATCTCTTCAATCATTCATTACAATCACGCCTTCCATGCCCTCCTACCCGCACATCGAACGTTACCGCGCCGACCTGCAGCGCTTCCTTGAGTTCGGCGGCTCCGACAACGAGCAGAGCATCCGCCGCGCCTTTGCCGTCTGCCTCGACTCCTACTGCCGCGACCACCGCGAGAAGCTGGCCCTGGTGGACGAACTGGACGCCGGCGCCGGCTCCCGCCCGGCTGGAACGGGGATACGTCCCGACGGCACGGTCAAGGACTCCCTGCGCATGGCCCGGGGCTACTGGGAGGCCAAGGACACCCACGACGACCTCGACGCCGAGATCCAGGCCAAGTTCAACCGCGGCTACCCCCGAGACAACATCCTCTTCGAGGACTCCCAGACCGCCGTCCTCATCCAGAACGGCAACGTGGCCATGCGGGTGGACATGGCCCGCCCGGGCGAACTGCACCGGCTGATCCGTCGCTTCCTGGACTACGAACTGCCCGAAATCGAGGAGTTCCGCCAGGCCCGCCAGCAGTTCAAGACCGACCTGCCCGCCGTGCTGGAGAGCCTGCGCGAGTCCGTGGCCGACGCCGAGGCCGGCAACCCCGACTACCAGGACGCCGCCGCCCTCTTCCTCTCCCTGTGCCGCCAGACCATCAGCCCCGACGTCTCCGACGCCGACGTCCGCGAGATGCTGCTGCAGCACATCCTCACCCGCGACATCTTCCTCCGCGTCTTCGGCGAGGACCAGTTCCACCGCGAGAACAACGTCGCCCGCCAGCTGGACGCGCTGGAAGACACCTTCTTCACCGGCGACACCCGACGCCAGGCCATCGACCGCCTGCGCGTCTACTATGGCGCCATCGGCCGCGCCGCCGACGACATCGCCGACTACGCCGAAAAGCAGCAGTTCCTCAAGGCCATCTACGAGGACTTCTACCAGGCCTACAACCCCGCCGCCGCCGACCGCCTGGGCGTCGTCTACACCCCCAACGAGGTCGTCGACTTCATCATCCGCGGCACGGACCACCTGCTCCAGAAGCACTTTGGGCGCACGCTGGCCGATGACAACGTGCAGATTCTCGACCCGGCCACCGGCACCGGCACCTTCATCACCAGCCTGATCAACCACCTGCCCCCGGATCGTCTGGAGCACAAGTACCGCAACGAGATCCACGCCAACGAGGTGGCGATCCTGCCCTACTACATCGCCAACCTCAACATTGAGTACACCTACCGGGAGCGCACCGGCCGCTACCTGGAGTTCCCCAACCTCTGCTTCGTCGACACCCTGGACAACATGGACTGGCAGGGCGCCAGCGGCGGCGCGGTCACCCGCCAGGGCGCGTTCAACCTGGGCGGCATGTCCGAGGAGAACTGGATCCGCGTCCAGGAGCAGAACGAAAAGAGCATCAGCGTCATCATCGGCAACCCGCCGTATAACGACAGTGCCACGCTGTGGGGCGACGGCGGTGCCAACCGCTCATATACCGATGTTGACCGACGCATCCGGGAAACTTATGTCGACTCTGGAACGGCGCAGCGGACACATCAATACGACATGTATAAGCGGTTCATCCGCTGGGCTTCAGACAGGTTGGCGGACGACGGGATCATCGGTTTCGTGAGCAACAGCGCGTTCCTTGACGCCCGGCAGGACGACGGCTTCCGTAAGGTTGTTGCCGAGGAGTTCAACGAACTTTGGGCCATTGACCTGAAGGGCAACGCCCGCACTAGCGGCGAGCGGCGCCGGCAGGAAGGCGGCAACGTCTTTGACGACAAAATCCGCGTCGGCGTCGCGGTCTATTTCTTGGTTCGCCAAAAAAGTTCTAACGGTTTCAAGGTGTTCTACAACAATGTCGCCAACTACGCCAAAGCTCCGGCGAAGGTTGCTTACATCAGGGGCAAAACCCTGGCCAATTTCGCCTTTTCCGAGATAGTCCCCAGTGCCAAGGGGCAATGGCTCAACCAGTCCGACAGCACTTTTGAACAACTGATACCCCTAGCGAACCGGGAGACCAAGTTCGCCAAGACCGATGAGGAAGAACGGGCGGTATTTGGCCTATTCACCAACGCGGTCAAGTCAAACCGCGATGATTGGGTGTATGACTTTGAGGTAACCAATCTACGGAACAAGGCACTTTTCTTTGCTGACGAGTACAACGGGTTCCTTGACGTGGGTGATAATTCGTATAACCCGGTGATCAAGTGGAGCCGTGACTTGCGTAATGAATTTCAGCGTGGGCGCCGCATCGTTTATAGCGAGGCAAATCGCATCCAATCTTTGTACCGTCCGTTTGTAGCGAAACATCATTTCGTGGACTTCACCATGAATGATGTCCTTACCTCAAACCATTACGATATGTTTGGACCGGATTTGAGACAGTCCAACAAGGTCATTAACTTCTGCGTCAACGGTAAACACTTCTATGTACTAGCTACCGATGGGCCAGCCGATTTCCATTTCACTGGCGACACCCAATGCCTCCCCCTCTACCGCTACACGCCCGACGGCGAGCGGGTCAGCAACATCACCGAGTGGGGCCTGCGCCAGATCAACGATCACCACCGGCAGGAGTGGGGCGCCGGCTTTGACGAGCGCTATCCCGACGGCATCGGCGCCGAGGACATCTTCGCCTACACCTACGCCGTGCTCCACGACCCGGTGTACCGCCACGACTACCGCGTCGACCTGCTCCGCGAGTTCCCCCGCCTGCCCTTCTACCACGACTTCGACCACTGGGCCCGCATGGGCCAGGAACTGCTGGACCTCCACCTGGGCTTCGAGACGGCGGACCCGTACCCGCTGGAACGGGTGGACCAGCCCGACGTCGAACCGCGCCGCGCCATTCTGCGGGCCGACCGGGAGCGGGGCGTCATCACGCTGGACGAGCAGACCACGCTGACCGGCGTGCCCGCCGACGCTTTTCGCTACCAACTGGGCAGCCGCTCCGCCCTGGAATGGGTCCTCGACCAGTACAAGGAGCGCAAGCCCCGCGACCCGACCATCCGCGAACGCTTCAACACCTACCGCTTCGCCGACCACAAGGAGCGGGTCATCGACCTCCTGCGCCGCGTCTGCACGGTGAGCGTGAAAACCATGGCAGTGGTGGACAGCATGGCGTACTGGCAAGACGGCCAGCTGATCGTGTTCGACGACCGGGACAAGAACGAATGGGAGACCATGGCGCTTTCCGAATGGTTCGGCGAACGCGGCGGGCCGGACGATGACCCGGAATATCAGGCTTGGTTGGCATCACTACCGGACATACGGGACACCAGGTAGCGGTCAATGGTGGGTAACATAGTCATTGTGCGTTTCCCCTACACCGACCTGACGAACGCGGGACTGCGGCCAGGACTGCTGGTCGCGGATGTTCGCTATGGCAATCAGTTGGACTGGATGGTATGCCGGATAACCACGCAAGCGCTCCCGGGCAGTGGGCAGATAGCGCTGGCGGCGGACGACCTGGAGGTCGGGCAATTGGCCCAGGCCAGTTGGGTGCGCCCCGACCGGATAATGACCATGAATGAACGAATCTTCGGCAATACCGTCGGCCGTCTCACCGACGCCAAGCTGACGGAAATTCTGACGGCGGTGCGGTCCCTGTTCTAGGCAGTGTTGCAATTTGGTGATCCAACTTTCTCGTCATTCCGGCAAGAGAACCGCCGGCCCCGCATCGGGGTGCGGGGCCGGAATCAGGAATCCCTCGCATCTGAAAATCCTGTCGATCCTGTGCATCCATGCAAATGAACCACCTGAAACGGAACGCTACCCGTTAAGCCACATTGCTGCAGAGCGGCAAGACCAGGATGGCAAACTCCACCACAACGCCGCCGGGAGAATAGCGATGACTATGCAACCCACACCCACGCCGAAAACGATGGCCGACTTGACCCTCGAGGAGTTGGTGGCGCTGCTCCGCGAAACCGTTACCGAATCTCTTGCCGAGATAGTGGGTTACCCGTCTGAGCGGCAGGAACCATGTCAGGGTGCAGTCCCGGAAACTGAGCCGGAGACCGGGGCGGATGATCCCAAACCCGTCCATCCGCCGGACGATTCGCATTTGCCGGCGGCCACTGATGGAACCGGCGCATCTCCCAAAATGGCGCAAAAGGTGTCCGACCTACCGGTAGCCGACTTTCAGTGGTGGATACATTATATCGTCGGAGAAGTAGGAGAAGATCTGATCGGCGACCCGGATGAGGGGCTGGAGTTCACGGAAGAATTCGAGGCATCCCTCCTGGAAGCGTCAGCGTCGGCGGCGGCCGGCAATACTATCCCTGCGGAGGAAGTGCACCGCAGGCTGGGGCTGGACTAGTGCCCTACTCCCTGGAGTATGAGACACGCGCTAGTAGGGACTTGTCCAGGCTGGACGCCGGAGTAGCCCAGCAGATGCAAACCGCGCTGGTCCGCATGGCGGAGAATGCCGAAGCGGTGCGCCATCACGCGTTAACCGGCCCCCGCCATCGCGGCTGGTTCCGTCTCCGCATGGGCGACTACCGCGCCATCTACGAAATCGACCGCGCCAACCGCCGCATCACCGTGCTCCGGGTGCAGCACCGCAGCGACGCGTACCGGTGAAGGTAAACGCCGGCGCAAGGTAGGGTTGTAATTTAGGTGGTTTAGTTTCCCGTCATTCCGGCGAAAGCCGGAATCCAGGAATCCCTCATATCAAAAATCCTGTCCATCCATGCGAATCGATACGGGTCGCCAACCGCCCTCGCCCTCGCCCTCGCCCTCGCGCCCAAACCCCGCAGTTGCATCCCCCGTACCCGCCGCCCTATAATCGCCAGTTGGCGGTCTTGGAGGGGCTATCCATTGCATCGGGCCGCTGGAGGCTTTCCTTGACCTATCTCGACCTGCATTGCCACTCCGTGGCGTCCGACGATTCCCGCGCCACCGTCGAGCAGTACCTCAAGTTCATCCAGGTGCACCGCAAGAAGGGCTACACCATCGACGGCATCGTCCTCACCGAGCACCGCCAGTTCAACTTCGACGTCGACTACTCCCAGCTTGCCGCCGAGTATGGCGTCATCGTGCTCAAGGGCGCCGAGTTGGACACCTGCTTCGGGCACATGCTGGTCTACAACATCACCCCCAGCCTGGCGAAGGACGTCGACTTCGGCGACGTTAAGATGGACGGCCGCGAGCTGATCAAGGCTGCCCGCCACCACGGCGGCTTCGTCGTCCCCGCCCACCCGGGCCGCTTCGGCATCGGCCTGGTGGAGTACATGGAGCAGGGCGAGGTTTTCGAGGACGTGTCCATCGTGGAGCGGGTCAACGCCGGCAGCAAGCCCGAGGAGAACGAGCGGGCCGAGGACCTCTGCCAGCGGACCGGCTACCTGGGCACCGCCGGCAGCGACGCCCACCTGGCCAGCCACATCGCCCGCGCCGTCACCGAGTTCAAGGCCGACATCCGCACCGAGCCCGAGCTGGTCGACGCCCTCATCTCCGGCGAGTTCCGGCCCGTGTACATCCAGGAGACCGCCGCCGCCCCCGTGGCCTGACCGGCCCACGTGACGTCGGATAATCGTCATTGCGAGCGCAGCGCGGCAATCTAGTTGAGATAACCGTCATTCCCGCCTCACCCCGTCATTCCTGCGCAAGCAGGAATCCAGCAATCCTTGCATCCAAAACATCCCGTCCATCCTGTACATCCATGCAAAGAAACCGCCTGGAACAGAACGTTACCCAGGGAGCAGCTATCAGGAGCGCACAGCATGCCCACCCAGATCGACTACGAATACGACCACTCCCTGTACGGCGTCGAGCACGAGTCCGGCCCCTTCGACGTGACCCGGTACATCGTCGACGTCTACACCCGTAGCATCGGCGATGATAACCCCATCTTCACCGATGGCCAGGCCGCCCGCGCCGCCGGCTACGCCGACCAGGTCGCGCCGCCCACCCTGTGCGCCCTGTTCGAGCGCGGCGAGCTGCCCGACATCAAGCTGCAGTTCGGCCGTCGCCAGTTCCACGGCGGACAGCGGGTCGAGCCCCGCGCGCCCATCGTCGTCGGCGACCGGCTCACCGCCTCGTCCCACCTGAAGGACGTCTACACCAAGACCGGCCGCTCCGGCACCATGGTCCACGTCGTGTGGGAGACCACCTTCAGCAACCAGGACGGCGTGGTGGTGGCCGACGTGCAGCGCTCCCAGGTGGTCCGGGAGTGATTGCGACATGACCGGATCCGCCAAACTCTACTTCGAGGACGTCGAACTCGGCGACGAGATCGGCCCCGCCGTCATCTCGGTGGCCGATGACCAGGTCGTTGACTTCTGCTCCCTGTGGGGCAACCCCGCTCCGAACCGCTTCACCGACCAGGCCGAGGCGGAGAAGATTGGCCTGGACGGTCCCATCGTGCCCGGCATCATGACCATGGCGCTGGTGTCCCGCGTGATCACCGACTGGGCCGGCGCCGGCACCGTGGCCGACCTGGACCTGGTCTTCCGCGGCACCGTCCCGCACAACCAGCCGCTGTACGTGGGCATCCAGGTCAGCGACACGGAGCAGGACGACGACGGCAACCACGTCCAGTGTGACATCACCATGACCGGCCCCGTGCCGGACCGCCCCTACGTCATAGGCACCGCCCGACTGAACCTGCCGTCTCGCGATTGACCCGGCGCGCGGATGGCTGAGGCTCCGGGAACGTTGCGGAACAACGACGCATCGTCAACCGGTAGCGGTCGCGCATCGCTCCTCCTGGAACATTTCGGCGCCATCCTGATGGCGCTGACCGACTTCGTATTGTTCCAGGCCGTAGCTACCCTGCTCTGCGTCGCCATCTACTTTACAATTCCCGCGCTGGATGCCAGCATAGGGCAGGGCGGCGATGACTGGAACTGGATCGACATCTTTCGCATCGTCAGCCCCACCTTCACCGTCTCCGGAGGTGCAGTAACCGTGCTCACCAGCTACTTCTTCGCCCGCAAGTCCCAGGAATCGGATAGGCTCCGCCAGGAAGAGGCCCGTCTGCGCCAAGAAGAGGCCAAGCTTCGTCAGGAGGCCGAAACTCGCGCCGCCACTGCCGAAGCCCAGTTGGAAACCCTCAAATCGCAGATGGAACAGCCAGTCACTTCACGCCGCCGCAACCGCCGCCGCCTGCGCAACGGCCCGTCGCAGAGGGAGCGGTAACCGTGTTCACCGCCTACTTCTACGCCCGACGGATCCAGCAAGCAGAACGCGAACGGCAGGAAGAATTCCGGCTCCTCCTGGAGGCCGAACGTCGTCGCCAAGAGGCCGAAGCCAAGCTCCTAATCCTCAAGGCTCAATTGGAACAGGCCAACGCTCCCCGTCGCCACAACCGCCGCCGCTCCCTCCGCTAACGGACACACACCGCCATGCTCACCAAGCTCCGCCAGATCGCCATGATGGTCAACGACCTGCCCGAGGGTATCGACCTGTACGGCCGCATCCTCGGCATGGAACCTTCCCGCACCGGCGCCCTGCCGCAGTTCGGCCTGGACAACGCGGTGCTGCCGGCCGGCAACGGCACCTTCGTGGAGCTGCTGGCTCCCACCGACGATACCTCCGCCGGCGCCCGCTTCCTCCAGCGTCGCGGCGAGGCCCCCTACCTGATGATCTTCGAGACCGACCAGTACGACCGGCTCATCCCGCACCTGCGCGACCTGGGCGTCCGCATCACCGGCGAAACCGAGCACGCCGAGCCCCATAACAATGGAAGCCGCTCGGCATTCATCCACCCGTCTTCCTGCAACGGCGCATTCCTCGAGATCATCGAGGTCACGGATCCTGACAACCCGTGGCCCGCCGCCGGCCCAGACTGGCAGTCTTCCACCCACCAGCCCGGCACCCTTCAGCTCCGCCAGATGGCCGTCATCGTCAACGACCTGGACGCCGCCATCGCGCACTGGAGCCGGATGTTCGGCCTACAGCCCACCCGCCGGTTCGAGATCAGCTTCACCGACCTGGAAATTGCGGTGCTTCCGCTGACCGGCGGGGACACCTTCATCGAGTTGGCCCAGCCCACCAGCGCCGACTCTCCCTCGGGCCGCTTCCTCGCCCGCTACGGCGAGGGCCTCTACCTGACCATCTACGAGATCGCCGACTCCCTGGCCACCGACGCCTACCTGCAGACCCAGGACATCCGGTTCACCACCTCACGCCGCACCGACAACTACGTCAACCTGGGCTTCAACAGCATCTGGCTGCACCCCGCCACCTTCAAGGGCGCGTTCACCCAACTTTCCCAGGTGCTTGACGCCGAAAATCCCTGGCCTCCCGCCGGCGACGACTGGTTCCGCGCCTAGTACCATGCAACAGACATCCGCACACGATCACGCCGGGCACGCCCACGCCGAGCATGACCATCTCCATGCGGCTACGGGGGAGACACACAACCACGCCGAGCACAGCCATACCCACTCGCGGGATGGGCAGACCCACTCCCACGCCGGCGCCACTCCCCAGGTCGTCTGCTTCGAGGAGGTGACCGTCAGCTACGGGACCATCCGCGCCCTGGACGACGTGTCATTTTCCGTGGAGTGCGGCAGCCTCTCCGGCGTGGTCGGGCCCAACGGGGGCGGCAAATCTTCCCTGCTCAAGGCCGTGGTTGGCCTGGTCCAGCTCGACACCGGCCGCGTCCTCGTCCGGGGCCAGCCCAGCTCCGACATGCGCAAGCACATCGGATTCGTGCCCCAGTCGGAGCAGGTGGACTGGAATTTCCCGGTGACCGTCTGGGACGTGGCCATGATGGGACTCACCCCCCAGCGCGGCCTGTTCCGCGGGCACAACCGGGCCAACCGGGATGCCGCCGCCGAGGCTCTGGCCACCGTGGACCTGATCGACCTGCGAAAGCGCAACATCGGCGAGCTATCCGGAGGCCAGCGCCGGCGGGCGCTGCTGGCCCGGGCCATCGCGTCCCGCCCGTCCGTGCTCCTGCTCGACGAGCCCATGAACGGCCTGGACCCCACCGCCCAGCATCGTTTCCTGGACATCATCGACCGGCTGCGCGAGCAGGACGTCACCGTGATCATGAGCACCCACGACCTCACCTGCGTGTCCGCCCGCGCCAGCGACGTCGCGCTGGTCAACGGCCGCCTGATCGCCTACGGCCCTCCCGAGGAGGTGCTCATGGAGTCGGTCCTGGCCGAAGCCTTCGGGCACCAACTGGTCGTGCACTCCGCCGGCGGCGCCTACGCCCTCCACCACCACGACCACCCGGTAGATTGGCCCGGCCGCGACTAGCCGCCTTTTCCCGACGGGCCTGCCGTCCGGTACCGCGCAACGCCGGCTGCTCCGGAGGTTATTGCGCTGATGCGGTCGTGGTCAGATTGTCCCGGCCCTGATCGCCTCTTTGGCCTCGTCCACGTCGGATACCAGGCGTTCCGCCCTCACGTTGCCGAAGGCGAGCATGGTCTCCTTTGCCGGTCCCTGGAGGCCGGCCAGCGCCACCCGCCGCCCGGCAATGACCTGTCCGGTTATCGACGCTGCGGTGTCGTCCATGTACGCCACCCGGCCAAAGTCGAAGATCGTGGCCTGATTCTCGCTGATGTCCCTGGTGACCACCCTCGCCATCTCCCGCGCGCTGGCTACCGATACCCAGTCCGGCATCACCACCAGACCCACATGTGATTCCAGCGGGTCGCCGTTCTCCCACACGGCGGAGTCGGGCAGCGGTACGGACACCAGGCGTTGCAGTTCCGACCGTTCGCTGCGCCGCGCTCCCACCAGTGACGCCGCGACCAGGCCGATTATCACCGCCACGTTGAAGTCCACCGCAATTGCCACGACTGCGGTTATCAGCATCACCGCTGCGTACCCGCGCGGCACCCTCGCAATCCGCTTCACGTACTGCCAGTCAACGACCAGGCAACCGTTGACGATGATGATGCCGGCCAGCGCCGCGATTGGGATGCGCTCGATGGGCAGCGCGACCAACGCCAGCAGCATGATCAACGAGGATGTGACCGGCGCGATGAGTGTCCGTCCCCCGGCCTGGATGTTCAGGAAGGTGGTGACGCTGGCGCCTCCGGCGTTGCCGCCGATGAAGCCTCCCAGCAGGTTGCCCACCCCGAACGCGGCCAACAGCTGGTTGGGCCGGTGGCTGTTGCCGGTCAACGAGTCGGCCTGCAGGGCGGTGAGCAGCCCGTTGGCGGCGCACAGCAACGCGATGGTGAACGCCGGAAGCACGAACGCCGGGTTGAATATCGGCGTGGTCAGGGTGGGCAGGCCACGGGGAATGTCGCCGACAACCGGTGCGTCCTGGAACAATAACAGCCCGATGGCGGTCCCGACGACCAGCGCCACGAACGGTCCGGGAGCGTACCTGGCCAATTTGCGCGGCCACAGCAGCCCGATGGCCACGGTCGCGCCCGCCACCGCCAGCGCATCCAGGTTGATGGAAGCGGTTATCCAGGCGGTAACGTTGCCGATGACGCCGCCTTTCGCGGTGGACAGGCCGATCGCCGGCATTATGTGCGTGATCACCAGGACTATGCCGGCGGCGGTGAAAAATCCCGCCAGCAGCGAATACGGAATGTATGCCACCAGCCGTCCCCAACGAGCCGCCGCAAAAGCCAGGAGAATGATCCCCGCGAGCATCGTGGTCGTGAATGCGCCGGCCAATCCGTACTCGAACACCACGGGCCCAAGCACCAGCGCCACGAACACGTTCGGGCCGGCCACCAGGATCCGGCTGCTTCCGGCCACCGCCGCCACCAGTCCCACGGCAATCGCGCCGTAGAGGCCGGCGGCCGGCCCCACTCCCGCGATCAGACCGTAAGCCATCGCCACCGGCACCAGCACGATGCCCACGACGATACCGGCCTGCAGGTCGGTGATTATTCTGCGTACGTTCACTCGTTTTCTGCAATGGGCCGGCGCCGCGGCCAAACTCGGCTGCCTGCCCGACGCGGCGGCAGATCGTCGCCGTCATCGTTCGGTTCGTGAAGTCAGTCCTTCAGTGCGGTAATGGCAGGCCGTTTCAGGCGACTGAACATACAAATGGCGCGTGGGTCGGATCTATCACTGCGCCCCCGCATCTGCCCCGTCGCCGCAGCAACGAAAAACCCCCATGCCGCGATCCTGACATGGAGGCTTGCCTGGAGAAGTGTTGACTGGTGTTTGTTCGGGCATCTGCACTCTCGCAAGTCCGGGGCGCTGTTGGATCCTGGCCAGACGGCCACCAGCGGCAACTGAGGTTTTCGTCTTGTGGGCGGAAATCCTATCAGCCCGATGACGATGTTTGCAACCTATCATGGTCCCAGGGACAGTCTCCACACTCTTACGATGACCCTTGTTGGACTCGTGCCGACCCCCGGCCGGCCACGTCTCCAAAAGAGTCTTACCTCGCCATTGAGCCGGTGCAACTCTGTTGCCGCGGACGCATTCGGTCAGGCGACGGGATTGTCATGTAACTTCATTCAAGATGTCACAACTCGGTACGCGTGATCTCGAAAACACTCACGCGTACCCACTTTGGCGGCCGGGAAACGTCAGAATCAGGATTTTCAAAATTCAGGGATTATCAGGATTGGAACCGTCGTGTGATGGACATCTCCCAATCCCGCCAAATCATAAAATCCCGTAAATCTTGATTCTGACGATTTACCAAACTGGGTACGCGTGATCTCGAAAACAGCCTTGACACGCTATATCCTGGATTGCTAGCCTCGCGCCCGCCAATTTCTGACTGACCCCGCCAGATAAGCCGGGGTGTCAGCGCCCCGATCCCGAATGGGAGCGCGACTGTTTGGGGCGGTTTCCGAAGGCTCGACTTCGGTCGTGTTGATGCGTCATGAAGTGTGTGAGTCGACGGACCCATGTACAGTGATAAGATGTGTCAACCGCCAACCGGATGATCAGGCAACAGTCGCAGGCACAAGCAGCGCCAAGCAGTTTCAGGGGTGGTTGTTTAACAACGAACTGCCCGAAAATCTCTGCGGGTCCAGCGATCTCAACTGTACGTTGATAGTTGATAGAGGAAGAGTAATCCTCCTCTGTGCATCGCCTGGTTCCCGTTCATTGCCGCCGTCTGCGGTTCTTCAGCGCAGGCGGCGCTTGTGTTTTCGGACACAAACCAGTCTCTTATGGAAAAGGAGCTGCCAAAACATGAGCATATTGAGCGGCGGCGAAACCCTGGCCAAATCGTTGGTTCGGGAAGGGGTCGAGGTCGTCTTCGGGCTCCCCGGCATTCAGATCTATGGAATAGTCGCGGGGCTCAGGGACGAGCCCGGCATCCGTATGATAACCCCCCGACACGAGCAGGCCGCCACCTACATGGCCGACGGCTATGCTCGCGCTTCGGGCAAGCCCGGCGTGGCGCTGGTGGTTCCAGGGGTGGGTATCTACAACGCCGCCTCCGGTCTGGCCAACGCCTATGCTCGTTCATCCCCGGTGCTGCTCATTGCCGGCCAGGTGCCTCGCGCCCAGATCGGCCGGGGCCTCGGCGCCGTCCATGAGGTCCTTGATCAGATGGAGGTCGTGCGCTCCGTGACCAAGTGGCAGCACCGCGCCGTCAGGCCCCGGGAAATCCCCTATGCCGTATCCGAAGCTTTCCGGCGGATGCGCACCGGTCGCCCCCGTCCGGTCATCATCGAGATCCCGCCCGACGCCGGCGTCGAACGCGAGGAGGTCGTGCTGCGCAATCCGGCGCCCGTTTCTCGGATCGTGCCTAACTCGGAGCAACTCCAGGAGGCCGCTCGCGTCATCGCCGAGTCCCGGCTGCCGCTGATATACGCCGGCGGAGGCGTCGCCCGCTCCGACGCCGAGTCCGCGCTGGTCAATCTGGCGGAGTCCACCAACATTCCCGTGGTGACGTCCACCGGTGGCAAGGGCACAATTCCCGACGGCCATCCCCTGTGTTACGGCTCCTGTTTCAGCCCGCGCGGCGAGCGCCAGGAAATGAACCAACTGTACGACGTCATGGCCTCCGCCGACGTCGTGATCGGTATCGGCGCGCGTTTCTCGCTGGGCAATCCCGCCGGCGAGGCGTCTACCCTCGTCAACGTCAACATCGACGACACCGAGTTGACCAGGGTTCAGGCCAACACCATCCCGTTGCATGGCGACGCCAGGGCCACCATCGAGGCCCTTCTTCCGCACCTGAAGGACGCCGATGCCGGCAATCGATCTTCCCCGGCCATGGCCGTCGATGCTGCGCGTCGTTTGATCGCACACTACGACGTCCAGCTCCAGGAACCGCTTTACCCGTTCGTGGAAGCGCTGCGGGAGGCCATACCCGAGGATGCTTTCGTAACCTGGGATGTAACGCAGTTGGGATTTTACGCTCGTACCCACTGGCAGGTTCATCATCCCAAGACGTACATCGATTCCGGATACCAGTTCAACCTGGGTTATGCTTTCCCCACCGCCCTGGGCGCCAAGGTCGCGCAACCCGACCGCCCCGTGGTGTGCATCGCCGGCGATGGCGGGTTCATGTTCAACGCGTCGGAACTGGCCACCGCCGTCAAGTACGGCATCAACGTTGTCACCGTGGTGTTGAGGAACGACTCATTCGGCAACGTCGCGCGTGACCTGGATGACGTATTTGCCGGCACCTATGAGACGGACCTGCACAATCCCGATTTCGTAAGATTTGCCGAGTCCTTCGGCGCAGTGGGGATGCGGGCCACGTCACCGATGGACATCGCGACCCTGCTGCCGGCCGCGTTGGAATTGCAAAAGCCGGTTATTATTGATGTGCCATTCAGCGATATGCCGATTCCCGTGGCGCCTCAGGTCGCTCCGCTTTATCATCTACCCTGGACTCAACCCCAGGAGGGGCTGATTGCCACCTGACCAACGCGCCGCCAGCGCCACCCGTTCCTCACGCGTACCCAGTTTCATTGGAACCGTCATTGCGAGCGAAGCGCGGCAATCCCGTTGGGGCAAAGAACGCTACGCGGGAACGAGATCGCCACGTCGCTTCGCTCCTCGCGATGACAAACTGGGTACGCGTGAGCCACCCGTTCAACTGGCCCAGTTTTCGAACTGCGACCTTGCCTGACCGTGCGGTAGCGTTGCAATTTAGGTGGTTTAGTTTGCCGTCATTCCGGCGAAAGCCGGAATCCCTCATATCCAAAAATCCTGTCCATCCTGTGCATCCATGCAAATGAACCACCTGAAACGGAACGCTACCCACCCGTGCGGAAGCGATAGCCGCGCGTAGCGCCTCACCTCTCCCCAAGGCTGATAATGTCCCTGGCAGTCTTCTACGCCAGCGCGCTGATCTGGGCGTTCTTGTGCGTCCTGGTGGCCGTCGTCGCCGGCGCTGCGGCCGGCGGCCGGCCGCGCCACTGGAAGACTGCGCTGGTCGGGCTGCTCGTCGGCGCGGCGTTCGGCGTCGTCACCGGCGCCCTGTTCAGCTTTGTCGCCGCGATGACTGTCTTCCCGATCTCCCTGTTGCCGGCTTTGCTCCTCAGCCTCGCCATATACTTCACCCCTATCGCACTGAGCGTCGCGGCGGCAGGCCTTGCCGGGTTGGCGGTGGGCCTGCTGGAGAGGCGATCCGCCGCCATTGTTCGCAGGTGCCTCACCGTCGGGGTCATATTCGGATTGGTCCTCGGCATTGCCAACGCGGCGTTGGCGCCGGTCTGGATGAACGCCCTGATTCCCGCGTTGGAGGCTGCGGGCATCGGTCGCTGGTCCGCGCAGTCGATCGGAGCGGCGACCATGGCCAGCGGAGTGATGGTTGACCTGGCTTTGGCGGCGGTTGCGTTCCGGTTCGTCCGGCACAGGTGGGGCGCCGCTGCGCCGTCCACGCATCACGTCCATTAGCCTTGACGGCTTCCCACTCAAATGATCGAAAGACCATGGGTTGAAGGTGGTGCGGGCGCGGCCGGGGCGGTGCTGTGGTAGCATCTGCGTGTTGGATGCTCTTTGTTTGGGGCCGGCGTGCTGTTACGAAGCCCCTATCCCAGAAGCACAGGGCCACCTTCTTGCTGCTTCACGACGTTGACCCGACGACCTCCTTGGGTGGATTCGGGAAAATTATGAGGAGGGGCGCTATGACCGGATCCATTGATCCCCGCAGTACAATAGGCGACGTTCTGGACCAGCAGGCCGAGCGCTTCGGCGACCGCGACGCCTTCGTCAATGTTGAAACCGGGGTGCGCTACAGCTACTCGGAGTTCCGTGCCGAGGCGGATCGAGTGGCCCGCGGGTTCCTGGCCCTGGGCATCCAGCCGGGCCAGCACGTGGGCATCTGGGCCACCAACTACACCGAGTGGGCCCTCTGCCAGTTTGCCACCGCCAAGATCGGCGCGGTGCTGGTGAACGTCAACCCCGCCTACCGCACCCGCGAACTCGCCTACTTGTTGGAGCAGTCAGAGACTAACGCCTTGGTCTTGATCGGCCGGTTCCGCGCCCCGGCCCTGACCGGCCGCTCCTCTGATTACGTGGCAATGGTAAACGAGGTGGTCCCCGAGTTGAAGGACTCCCGTCCTGGCGAGTTGTCGTCTCCCCAGTTTCCCAACCTGCGGAACGTAATCTACATTCCTCATCCCTCGGAACCGGCGGCCGAGGCGCCCGCCGGCATGTGGGCCTGGCGTGAACTCATAGAGCGGGGCCGGGAAGTCAGCGAGGCCGAATTGCAGCGCCGGCAAGCCGGGTGCAACCCCGACGACGTGGTCAACATCCAGTACACCTCCGGCACTACGGGCAACCCCAAGGGGGCCATGCTCACTCACCAAAACCTGGTCACCAACGCACTATACGTTGGCAACGGCATGAAATTGACCGAAGGCGACCGGCTATGTATCCCGGTGCCCTTTTACCATTGTTTCGGCTGTGTTCTGGGCAACCTGGGCTGTGTAACCCACGGGTCGACGATGGTGGTTCCTGCCGAGCACTTCGATCCCCTCAAGACGCTGACCGCAGTCGCCCAAGAGAGGTGCACCGCGCTCTACGGCGTTCCCACAATGTTTATCGCTCAACTTGGGCATTCCCAGTTTGCCAGGTTCGACCTTTCATCACTGCGCACCGGCATCATGGGTGGGGCGCCGTGCCCCATAGAAGTCATACGCCAGGTCATCGACCGCATGGGCATGAGCGAGATAACCGTCGCTTACGGATTGACCGAGGCCTCGCCGATAATCACCCAAACCCGGATTGGCGATCCCATCGAGCGCCAGGTGGCGACCGTGGGGGTGGTGCTGCCGGGAGTGGAGGTGAAGCTGGTTGACCCCGAAACGAACCGCGAGGTGACGATAGGGGAGCAGGGCGAGTTGTGCACCCGCAGCGTGATGGTGATGAAGGGCTACTACAATATGCCCGGGGCCACCGCCGCCGCCATCGACCCCGACGGTTGGCTGCACTCGGGCGACTTCGCGACGGTCGATGCGGACGGCTACTACAAGATAACAGGCCGATTGAAGGACATGATCATCCGCGGCGGCGAGAACGTCTACCCCACGGAGATCGAGGATCTCCTCTACACCCACCCCCAGGTGTCGGACGTGCAGGTCATCGGCGTCCCGGACGAGTTATTCGGCGAGGAAGTCATGGCCTGGGTGATGCTCAAGCCGGGCGCGAGCACGACGGAAGAAGAGATACGGGAGTTCTGCCGTGGCAAAATAGCCCAACACAAGGTCCCACGCTACGTCAAGATGACCACCGAGTTCCCGATGACCGTTACTGGCAAGATCCAGAAGTTTCGAATGCGCGAGATCGCGGTGGCAGAGCTGGGCCTGCAAGCGGCCAGCCTGATAGAAACGGCATGAGGTACTGAGTCCGGTTTGTTGGTGTTTTGAGGACTCGTCAGTGCTTGCCAAAGGTGGCTGGAGAGTGTAATACTCTCCGCCAATTCTCATTTACGGAGGAACGAAATGGCCGATGTACAGGAACGAGTTACCCAATTGCTGGCACAAAAGTTCAACATGAGCGAGAGCGACATCAATTCCGAAACCGCGTTTGTAGACCTAACCGACTCTTTTGGCCTGGCCGAGCTGGCCGCGGCCATGGAGACGGAATTCAATTGTGAGCTAAAGGACGAGGAAGCCTACGCCATTGAAAACGTCGGGGGACTCGTAAGTTACCTGAGCGCCCGCATTGGGTGAGCCACGCTTGAAATGACAAGCGATTGGAAAGTGCCCGCTCCGTCATTGACGCTTGAGGTGCCAATGAATGACGGCGCGGTTATTAGTGTACGGCGGTATGGGAACGCAGAGGGTCCAAGAATCATCCTGAGCCACGGCAACGGACTGGCCGCCGACGCCTACTATCCCTTCTGGTCGCTATTGACCTCACGGTTTGACCTATTCATCTACGACTACCGAAGCCACGGTCTGAGTTCTGCGGGCGACCGGCGATTGCATCATGTACCCACTTTCATACTGGACTTGGATAGCATACTGCGGACCATCAAGGATCAATTCGGATACAAACCACCCATCGGCATCTTCCACTCCTTGTCGACTGTGGTCGCCCTGCTGCAATCACAGGAACGGGGCAGTTTCGAGGCTCTGGTGCTGTTTGATCCACCAATATGCCCGCCGGGTGGGTTGCCCGCCGATATGGAAGGCGTGAGCACTCGGTTGAGTCTACAAGCCGGCCGCCGGAGGGCGCGATTCGAGTCACGGGCTGAATTAGCCGACCTCATGCGCGACATACCGGCTTACCAGCGGTTCAAACCAGGCGCAGTTGACCTCCTGGTGGCTGCTACAACTCGCCCGGTTGAGGGCGGGGGCTTCGAACTTCGTTGCCCGCGGGAATACGAGTCACAGGCCTTTGCGTACTTTTTCGGTTGGGCGATGGAAATCGACCTGGGGCGGGTCGGCTGCCCGGTGAAGGCCGTCGGCGCCGACCCCACCAGAAGGTTCTCTTTCATGCCAAGCATAGACCTTTCCGTGTTGGACAGCCTTGACTACGACTTCCTGCCCGAGACCACCCATTTTCTACAGATGGAAGAACCCGAACAGTGCGCCGCGCTGACCGTGGGCTTCCTTGAAAGTCAGGGACTGGCTTAAGGAGACCCCGAGCTATCCCCTGAACCCGATTCCAGTACGGCAGATCCGGCTTTGGGGTTGAGGATATACGGGATGCCCTTGCCGGGGCAGATGTCGTGCCAAGAATCCTCTGGATCAGCCTGTATTGTTGTGGCGCATTGACGCCGGCGCAACCCTTATCTTTGTCCAACGACTCTGTCAGTTGAAACTGTTCGGGCTTGGTGAGGCGAAGCGCCGCATTAGCCGGCGTCTATGATCTAATTGAGTCCGGACAGATATGGTTTGGACCGGCTCCGAGCGCATTGCAACGCTTGGACCCGCTCAAGTCTGAACGGTTACTGTCAGTTCGGTCTCAACCTCCAGGACGGAGGGTTATCCGGCTGAGCCTCGGGGCCGGTGTGGCCGGAGACGTGCTGTCATTGAGGCCGGGTTCGGCCTGGTGGCGGGTATCGCAAATGCAGCAGTCGCAACGGTCCTGCCGGGCGCAGGCTTCGAGCCCGCGACGGAGATCATCGTTGCGCTGACACTGGTGTCGGCGGTAGCAGGCTTATCGGTCGCCGCGCAAATCGCTGTCAATGCCGAGTTGGCCACAATCGTGTTCAGGTTCGTTCGCAGCCGGACGACTGCAGGGTCATCTGCGACCAAAACGTGAACCTGATACGATGTTATGCGTCTCATGCCTCGGCATACCCCCTGAACATCAATCAAGCAGGAGATCAATATGTACGACCTCAACGGCAAGACCGCCCTCGTCACCGGCGCCGGCGGCCGCCACGGCATCGGCCGCGCCATCGCCACCCGCCTCGCCTCGGAAGGAGCCGACGTCGTGGTGACCGACGTCGAGGCCTCGCTGGACGCCATTCGCACCGAGGACCGGCTCGACGGCTGGCAGGGCCTGCCCAGCGTGGTGCAGGAGATCCAGGCCATGGGCCGCCGCAGCGCGGGCCTGTACTACGACGTCGCCGACAGTACCCAGGTCGACGGCATGGTGTCCGATACCCTCGGCGAGTTCGGCAAGATCGACATCCTGGTGAACAATGCCGGCTCCCGCCCCGGCCGCGACCGCGTTCTCGTCGTGGAGCTTGAAGAGGACGCCTTCGACGAGGTCATGCGCGTCAACGTCCGCGGCACCTACCTGGTCAGCCGCGCCGTCTGCCGCCACATGGTCGACCGGGGCGGCCCGGGCAAGATCATCAACATATCCTCCGGCGCCGGAAAGCGCGGCATCGCCCGCTACGGGGCCTACTGCGCCAGCAAATTCGCGGTCATCGGGTTCACCCAGTCCCTGGCCCAGGAGATGGCCCCCTACCACGTCAACGTCAACGCCATCTGCCCCGGCCTGGTCGACACCGAGCGCGTCGACTTCATCGCGGCCGCCCTGGCCCCCGAAGGCACCTCCGGCGAGGAGCACCGCGCCATGATGGTGCGCGAGCGCGAGATGCGCGTGCCGCTGGGCCGCATCGCGCAGGGCGACGACATCGCCCGCATGGCCGCCTTCCTCTCCTCCGCCGAGTCCGACTACATGACCGGCCTCAGCATCAGCGTCTCCGGCGGCTCCGAGATGAGCTAGGCGGGGGCCCTGCCCTGGATAACTTCGGTAAGGTGGCCTTCCATAACCCTCAGAGGAGAACGTGGCATGGATGATGGAATTCCAACCACAGAGCAGCTTGTCTCCGACATCATAGAAGAGCTCCGCGCCGACCCAGATACCGACCAGGTTCTGATTGACATCCTCTCCGAGCATGTCGTGAAAATGGATCCTAAGAGCAGCGCGGTAGCAGATGCGGCAACGCTGATCGAAAATTTGGCTCGCCAAAGGGGGGAGCAAGATTTATGACCGCACCCATAACGATAGAATCGCTTGACATCCAAGGGTTCCGAGCGTACTTGGATTCGCAATCGTTTTCCTTCCGAAAAGGGAATAAACCTTCGAGCTTGGCTATTTTTGCTCCCAACGCCAAGGGTAAATCGAGTCTAGTGGACGCCTTTGAGTATTTTTTCTCCACAGATGCAACCTTGGAGCGTCTGGGGCGGCGTGAGGCACAAAGTCAAGCGGGGCGGACCGCTTTGGCTCACGTGAGAGCACAAGAAAAGAACGTCTCTCCCCAGGTTATGTTCAAATTCAGACAAGGCAGCGAGCAGATCAAGGAAACGCGGGGCATCCCCAGCAGCGGAGGCCTACCGCTAGTAGCTGAGCGCGTGCTAGCCGCTACCAAGGTACCTTTCGTAATCCACGGATACGACCTGCGCGGTTTCGTCGAAGCATCGGCCGAAATACGGTACAGGGAATTGGCGGCGTGGTTTTCCCTCGACCCACTCCTCTCAGTCCAACGCAACCTGCGCGCGCTTCAGAGGGAAGTCAAAGGAAAGGTGGATTCACAGTCTGAAGCCGATGAACGGCTGCGAGACCTGCGGCGTGTGACGACAGGCGAAGTCTCTTCCTGGCACGAGCCCGCCATTTGCGAATGGTTTAACACCAGCATCCTATCAGCATTGGATGATTCCCTGACACTTGAAGAGATTTCAGAGACAGACCCCACGTATTCTATGCTGGTTGAGCGGAAGGAGGAGGAGGATAAGCAAGTCGGGCTGGCTTCTATGGACACACTGACCAGACAGATTGAATCTCTCTCGACCACGGCAATGCACGACCAGGGGACTGATGACGGTTTGCTCGCCAGCCTCGAAAAGATTATTTCTGATTACGAGAGTGCCGTTGCTGAAGAAGCGAATGAACGAAGTAAGGCCAGTCAATCTGTTTTCAACGATGTGTGGAGCAAAGCGCACTCGCTTCTTGAGATGGACGGCCACGAGTTTGATTCTTGCCCGGTTTGTGATACGGAGTTCAAATCTACGCCCCACGGGTCCCCACACGCTGTGCTCGTAAGCCTTAACGACAAACTGGGTATGCTGGCCGCCTACAGGGACGCAGACGCCAAACTTCGCGCCGCCACGGAGCGGGCAACCAAAGGCAAAGAGACGGTTGCATCAGCCTTGGACTCCCTGGGTATCGGGTTGTCAGATGCCGGGCATGGAGATTGTGCGGACCAGTGTGCGGCGTATCGGGGCGAGTTGGACTTGTGGACATTGGGACAGCCGCTGCCCGAAAGCAGGGAGCTACTCCAAGCCTTGTCGTCTGTTCATACTTTGATTGACACCGCGCGCCAACGGTTGGTTGCTGGGCAGGGTGAAAGCACCTATGCCAACGCCGTCAAATCCATTCTCGAATTGCTCCAAATCAAGGCCGACCTAGGACGGATCCATCGTTTCGATAAGGAGCATCAAAACCTGAATGAAGAACTCGTACGTCAAGCCAATTCAATCGAAACGGCGATCGTAGGGCATACCCGCCAGCTTATTTCCCAACTCGAAACTGACGTAAACTCCCTTTACCAAAGTATTCAGGGCACGGCAGGTGTAGAGAACCCTGTTACGATCCTGTTGCAGATGTCTGACGACGACGCAGCCAATCAGCAGCAGGTTCGACTGGTGATCGACTACGCAAGTAACCGGCAAGGCGTAGCTCCCACGGGCTATCTCAGTGATTCCCAAATCCACTCTCTAGCTTTGGCACTGCGCCTCGCCGCTATTCGCACCTTCAACACGGATGCCCCGATCATTGTCCTTGACGACGTGGTGACGTCATATGACGCAGACCACCGCAAGTGCATCGCGTCGACGCTGGCCGAAAAATTCGCGGGATTCCAAATTCTGGTAGTTACTCATGACGAACAATTTTTCAACCTCTTGCGTGACCACCTCCCTCAGTCCGGATGGGCCTTTCGCAGGATAACGAACTTGGACCCGGACTTTGGGCCGGTCTTTGCTGACCATCATACGTCGGACGAGGAGATCGACAGTAAACTCGCTGATGGGATAACCGCTGGTGAAAAAATCCGCCAAGCCGAGGAGGAATGGCTGCTCAAAATCTCCCGGGAGTTCGGAGTGTCAGTGCGGATCCGGGAGATCGAACGACCCTACCAGTATGATCGCTCCGAACTAGCAGGGGCGCTAGCTGGATTTCTGAAAGAACAAAAACTTGCCCCACCAGCAATGCCCGGCATTGCCAATTCTTTCTTGGATAGCTTGCAATCAGGCGTGGTCGAGAATTTCGTCAGCCACTTCTCCGATAACCCCTACCGTTCTTCCTCGGTAGGAGATGAAAGAACAAGGTGGACAGAGTTCAAATTATTCAGAGAGCTGTTCGTTTGCCCCAAGTGCGGCAGGTCCCGCTTCTCCCGACCTTGGCAACTGAAAAAGCCGGTCTGCCGGCATGAGAGCTGTCAAACTCCATTTGAGTTTCAAGCCACTCTGTCGACGGTAGGTGATCCTCCATAATTTGGCAGGCATAATCCATGCTGTAATACCAGCCCACAAACAGAATTATCGCAGGTTTATCCAACCATGCCCATCGACCGCACCCAGGTAGAACACATCGCCGCCCTGGCCCGCATCGCACTCACCGATGCGGAGAAAGAGGCCTTCGCCCGCCAGCTTTCCGACATCCTTGACCAGTTCGAGGTCCTGCAGACCCTGGACACCGCCGGCGTGGAACCCACCGCCCACGTCGCCGGCCTCGACACCGTCCTCCGCGACGACGAGCCTGCCGATAGCCTCGACGCCGAGGACACCCTGCTCAACGCCCCGCGCCGTCGCGGAGACCTGTTCCAGGTCCGCGCCGTGCTGGACTAATAATCCCATGGCCGCGCCCGCAGCCAGCGATCTCTGGCAACTGTCCGTCGCCGAGGCCTCCCGTCTGCTCGCCGACCGCGAGATCAGCAGCGTCGAACTCACCGACGCCTGCCTCGATCGAATTGCGGCGGTGGATGACCAAATATCCGCCTACATAACCGTCACCGCCGACATCGCGCGTCAGCAGGCCGCCGACGCCGACCGGCGCATCGCCGCCGGCGACGCTGCGCCTCTGACCGGCGTCCCGATGCAGATCAAGGACCTGCTCTGCACCAACGGCGTCGCCACCACTTGCGCCTCCCTGATGCTCGCCGAGTACGTTCCCGTCTACGACGCAACCGCCGTGGCCCGCCTCCGCGAGCAGGGCGCCGTCCTGCTGGGCAAGGGCAACATGGACGAGTTCGGGATGGGGTCCTCCACCGAGAACTCCGCCTTCTTCCCGACTCGAAACCCCTGGGACACCGGACGCGTTCCCGGCGGCAGCAGCGGCGGCTCGGCGGCGGCGGTCGCGGCCGGGGCGGCTCCCTTCGCGCTGGGCACCGACACGGGCGGCAGCATCCGCCAACCGGCGTCCTTCTGCGGCGTCACCGGCCTGAAGCCCACCTACGGCCGCGTCAGCCGCTACGGTCTGGTGGCCTACGCATCCTCGCTGGACCAGGTCGGCCCTCTCGCTCGCGATGCCGCCGACTGCGCCCTGATCCTGCAGGCCATCGCCGGCCACGACCCCCGCGACGCCA
The DNA here is from genome assembly GCA_951813535.1 of uncultured Dehalococcoidia bacterium. GTDB lineage: Bacteria > Chloroflexota > Dehalococcoidia > Lucifugimonadales > UBA3495 > Bin87. The sequence continues at coordinate 438,890 of OX638345.1, forward strand.
CTTCGCTGCCGGATCCGGTCCCCGACTACTCTGCCGCGCTGACCGGCGACATCAAGGGTCTGCGCCTCGGCGTGCCCAGCGAGTATTTTGCTGAGGGCATGGATCCGGGCGTCCGCGCCGCCGTAACCGCCGCCATAGACCAATTGGCGGACCTCGGCGCTGAGATCCGCCAGGTCTCCCTGCCCACCACCGAGTACGCCCTGGCCTGCTACTACATCATCGCCCCGTCCGAGTGCTCCGCCAACCTGGCCCGCTACGACGGCGTCAAGTACGGCTATTCTTATCAGGGTGACGGCCAGGGCGACGTCGACATGTGGGAGGCCATGGAGCGCACCCGCCAGCACGGCTTCGGCGCCGAGGTCAAGCGCCGCATCATGCTGGGGGCCTTCGCCCTGTCCTCCGGCTACTACGACGCCTACTACCACAAGGCCCAGCAGGTCCGCACGTTGATTCGCCAGGACTTCGCCCGCGTCTTCGAGGAGGTCGACGCCCTGGCCGCGCCGGTCTCCCCAGTGACCGCCTTCCCCATTGGCGACCGCACCGACGACCCGGTGCGCATGTACCTGGTCGACGTCTACACCCTGCCCGTCAACATGGCCGGCCTTCCCGCCATGTCCGTCCCCTGCGGCTTCGCGCGTTCCGACACCGGTCAGGGCCTGCCCGTCGGCCTACAGCTAATCGGCCCCCACCTGTCGGAGGACCGCCTGCTCAACATCGCCCACACCTACCAGCAGGCTACGGAGTGGCACCGGGAGCGGCCGGGGATTTAGCGCTGACTAACCAATGACGACTTGGACTTGGCCCACGGACTTCCCCGCAGATTGTCCACCTGAAGCGGCGACACCCGCCGATGGAACCTACTACCGCATTGTCAAAACCGACCCACCAGAGCCAGAGGATTTCGTTGCCATATTCCATCTAAACCGCAGACGAGCCAATGCAATCATCAGGCGGGGGACGGGCACCCAATGCGAGACCATGGGGCTGTCGGTCTTTGCTGACGCAAAGGACGCCGTCGAATGGGCGCTGCGCCTGCCCCAGATTGGCTCATACATAGCCCGCTTGACGCTAAATCCACATTCAGGAAAAATACTAGCAACGCCAAGGGAAGGAAACTCTCACCACACTTGGTGGTGCGTCGAAGGATTTGATCCGGTAGCCTCAGCGGAAGTCTAGATTGTGATCTAGTGGGATCGAGGAGACGGAACTGTGTTGCCTGCAGTAAAAGGAGAACGCCTGGCCAAAGCGCCGTGGCATGAGTTTTCATTCGAAACGGTGCTTGACTATTACGACGGCCCGCGCATGTTGCTGCAGCACGGACGGGACGGGCAAGCATATTTGGCTTGGTGGAACGACGAGGACGCCTCCGCAGAGCGGTGGGTGTGCATACCCGTCGGGCCGGCCCGGCTTCGGGGAATACTTTCGGGCCAGGTGAAGCCGCGACACGCGTTCGATTATCCAGAGTATGGTTACCTGCTAGTAGTTGATATTGACTTTGAAACGGACGCAGTGATCCAGTTGGTTAGCACGGTTTCATCCGCTTTACCTGCGGAATCCCTTCCAAAGCCAGAGGCCACGTTGGCCATGGCGGACTCCACCATCGACCAGCTAATCGGACCCCACCTCCCCGAACCCAACCTCCTCAACATCGCCCACACCTACCAGCAGGCCACGGAGTGGCACCAGCAGCGGCCGGGGATCTGAGGACGGATCGAGCAGGCGCTAATAGTGCCCTATGCAGCACCGTGATGTTGAATACAGCGAGTTCATAATTTTCGCCGATGAGAGTGGGGACACTGAAGTTCGCAATATCGATCCTAATTACCCAGTGTTCTTGCTAAATTTCTGCGTCTTTCATAGGGAGGAGTACGCGGGCAAAGTCGTCCCTGAGCTGCAGGCGTTCAAGATAGAGCATTTCGGCCACGACCAGATTGTTCTGCATTGGAACTCGATACGCGTCCACAAACCGCCCTTTGACTTTGGTGGAGACACGGATAAACAATCTGCATTCGTGCTAGGGTTGAACAAACTGATTGGAGAGATGAATTGCACCATCATCGCGACGGTTGTCGATAAGCGCTGCTGGCAGTCAGGACGCCCAACATCGCTCGATCTGTACGGGGAAGCTCTGCGCCTCTGCATCGAACGTACCCACAGCTTCCTGTCGGACCGGCAACAGCATGAATTCCTCACCAAAGTGATAATCGAATCCAGGGGGAAGAGGGAAAACCGTCTGCTTCAGAGGGCGTTCCAACGCATCTGCGCCGGCGAAAATGCGCTGGCCAAGCCACTGACCTGTTTTGAATTGACTTTTGCACCCAAGGATCGGAATGACGCCGGGTTGCAGATCGCGGACCGTACTGCCCATCCTGTGGGGCGGCACTTTATCTCACCTGAGCAACCCAACCGTGCTTGGGATCTATTGGTTGAGCCCAAACTCTACCGGAGCCCAGAGGACGAGTTTCGTGGTTGGGGTTTGATTGAACTCACCAACTCATAGGAAAGACCCCGGGGCAGCCCGGGGCTTTTCATCGGTTGAGGATGCCCATTGACCCCAACGGACGGGTCGGAGCTACCCCTTAACCCGCCGCCAGTCCGATATCCAGTGGACCTCAACGGAGGCGAACTGCTTGTCACAGGCCAACCGCCGGCCGACAACATCCTCCACTCGTACATCATTATACGCCACTGTGCGCCACCGTGCGCCGTTGGCGCCGACGTTACACCTGCTCTGTCGCCGTTGACCGACGCTCCCTATGCTAAAATCCGCCCAATAACCCCCGCCCCCGGAGGCCCGCCATGCCTGCCCATCGCACCCGCATCCAAGACCTCCTCTCCGCCGAAACCTCCGGCGATGTCCCCGGCCCGGTCAACGTCAAGGGCTGGGTGAAGACCGTCCGCTCCTCCGGCGGCGTTGCCTTCGTGCAGATCAACGACGGCTCCACCCTGGCCGACCTGCAGATCGTCGTCGACGCCAACTGCCCCGACTACTCGCTGGTCAACGCCCTGACCACCGGCTGCAGCGTCAGCGCCGACGGCAACCTCCAGGACTCCCTCGGCCGCGGCCAGAAGTACGAGATCGCCGCCGCAAGCCTCGAGCTGCTGGGCGGCGCCGACCCCGAGGAGTACCCTCTCCAAAAGAAGCGCCACACCTTGGAATTCCTCCGCGAGCTCGCCCACCTGCGCCCCCGCACCAACACCTTTGGCGCCGTCGCCCGCGTCCGCAACGCCATGGCCTTTGGCATCCACAAGTTCTTCCAGGAGCGCGGCTTCCTCTACATCCAGACCCCCATCATCACCGCCAGCGACGCCGAGGGCGCCGGCGCCATGTTCCGCGCCACCACCCTCGACCTCAACAACCTGCCCCAGGCCGGCGGCCAGGTGGATAACGACGCCGACTTCTTCGGCCGGCCCGCCTTCCTCACCGTCAGCGGACAGCTCGAGGCCGAGATCTTCGCCCAGTCCATGTCCGACGTCTACACCTTCGGACCCACGTTCCGGGCCGAGAACTCCAACACCTCCCGCCACCTGGCCGAGTTCTGGATGGTCGAGCCGGAGGTCGCCTTCTGCGATCTCGACGGCCTGGCCCAGTTGGCCGAGGACTTCCTGCGCAGCATCTTCGCCCACGTCTTGGAAACCTGCCCCGAGGACATGGACTTCTTCAACCGCTTTTACGATAAGGAACTCATCCAGACCCTGGAGGACATCGCCAACTCCGACTTCGAGCGCATGACCTACACCGAGGCCGTCGCCGCCCTCCAGGCCTCCGGCGAGTCCTTCGAGTACCCCGTGGAGTGGGGCGCCGACCTCCAGTCCGAGCACGAGCGCTACCTGACCGAGCGCAAGGTGGGGCGACCCGTCATCGTTACCGACTACCCCAGCAGAATCAAGGCCTTCTACATGCGCCTCAACTCTCCCGCCCCGGGAGATCAGGGCGAGACCGTGCGCGCCATGGACGTGCTGGTCCCCCGCATCGGCGAGATCATCGGCGGCAGCCAGCGCGAGGAACGCCTCGACGTGCTCCAGCGCCGCATGGCCGAGGCCGGCCTCGACGACGCCCCCTACTGGTGGTACCTGGACCTGCGCCGCTACGGCACCGCCCCCCACGCCGGCTTCGGCCTCGGCTTCGAGCGCACCGTCCAGTTCGCCACCGGCATGCAGAACATCCGCGACATCATCGCCTTTCCCCGCACCCCCCGCAACGCCGAGTTCTGACCTCCGGCCCTATCAGACCCAGCGGCGCTACGATGATGACACCAACCGGATTGCTATGCCGGAGTACACTTGGGACGACGCGAAGAACGAATGGCTGCGGCGCAACCGGGGCCTCACCTTCGATGACGTGGTGTATCATTTGGAGCATGGGGATGTTCTAGCCGATTTGCTGCATCCTAACCAGAATCGGTACCCCGATGAACGCCTGTACGTCATCCGCATCGGCGATTACGCATACGAAGTTCCTTTTTACCGCGCCGGTAACATTGAATCTTTGAGGACCGTATATCCCAGCCGGAAATTTACCCGTGCCTATCTGGGCTAATTTGGAGGCGGCAATGAGCGGCAGCAAAAATAAAAATGACCGGCCATCAGATGCCCCGCTGACCGACGAGGAATTCAATGCTTGGTGGCCGTTCAGCGATGACGATCTGGACGAGTACGAGCGGGAGATTGAGGAATCCCTGCGTGTTGACGATTGGGTCCCACCGCCTCATCTGGAAGAGGAACGCCGACAGGCCCGGATGAGAGTACGGCGTTTCCTGGCTGAAAAGTACCCGGATGGCATCCCCGTATCCAAAGCCGTGCCCACCGAGCCGCAGCGCCAGACTGATACACGCGCCCACGCCGATGATGACGCCTGAATGACCACCTCCGAAACCCCCAACCGCCTCTACTTCGGCGACAACCTCGACATCCTTCGCCAGTACGTCGACGCCGAGAGCGTTGACCTGATTTACCTGGACCCGCCCTTCAACTCCAATGCCACCTACAACGTCCTCTTCCGCGAGCGTTCCGGAGAGGAATCCGCCGCCCAGATCACCGCCTTCGAGGACACCTGGCACTGGGGCTGGGAGTCGGAGACCGCCTTCCAGGACGTGGTCACCCGGGGCCCCGACAAGGTCGGCAGCCTCCTCGCCGCCCTGCGCCAGTTCCTCGGCCAGAACGACATGATGGCCTACCTCACCATGATGGCCCAGCGCATGGTCGAGCTCCACCGCGTCCTCAAACCCACCGGCAGCATCTACCTCCACTGTGACCCCACCGCCAGCCACTATCTCAAGCTGCTGATGGATGCAGTGTTTGACGCTAGAAACTTCCGAAATGAGGTGGTGTGGCTGCGGACAATGGCAAAAGGGCTAATGAGTAAGCAGTTGCCCAACAATCATGACGTTATTTTGGGCTACAGGAAAACCAGCGAGTCTACATGGAACGTCGCCGCCACATTTCAACCCTATGATGAGTTATCCCTTGACGCTAAAACTGCATCCAAATATAACCACCGCGATCCAGACGGACGCCTGTATCAACTTGATAACCTCTTGAACCCGAATCGCAACCGCCCGAATCTTACGTACGAATTCTTGGGCATCACTAGAGTTTGGCGGTGGACTAAAGAAAGAATGCAGGCGGCATATGACCAAGGGTTAGTTATTCAGCCCCGACCGGGGGCAGTGCCACGTTTGAAAAGGTACCTGGACGAGCAGCGCGGCCGACCATTCGGAGACGTATGGACGGATATCCCACCGATCAACTCGCAGGCCAAAGAACGCCTCGGCTACCCCACCCAGAAGCCCGAGGCCCTGCTCGAGCGCATCATCAACGCCAGCAGCAACGAGGGCGACGTCGTCCTCGACCCCTTCTGCGGCTGCGGCACCGCCACCGTCGCCGCCGAGCGACTCAACCGCCGCTGGATCGGCATCGACGTCACCCACCTGGCCATCACCCTGGTCCGCCACCGCCTCCACGACAGTTTCGGCGACGCACTGCGCCCCTACGAAATCGTCGGCCAGCCCACCGACTCCGGCAGCGCCGCCGCCCTCGCCGAGCAGGACCGCTACCAGTTCGAGTGGTGGGCCCTGGGCCTCGTCGACGCCCGCCCGGCCAACGACAGGCGTCGCGGCGCCGACGCCGGCGTCGATGGCTACATCAACTTCTTCGACGACAACAGCGGCAAGCCCAGGCGCATCATCGCCCAGGTCAAGAGCGGCCACGTCAACCGCGGCATGATCGCCACCCTCAAGGGCGACATGGAACGCGAAAAGGCCGAAATCGGCGTGTTCATCACCCTGCAGCCGCCCACCGAGCCCATGCGCCAGGAGGCCCTCTCCGCCGGCATCTACACCCCCGAGCACTTCCCCGACCAGCAGCACCCCCGCGTCCAGATCCTGACCATCGACGAACTCCTCGCCGGCGCCGGCGTTTCATATCCCCGCGGCGGCGCCCCGGCCACCTTCCGCCAGGCCCCCCGCCGTCGCCGCTCCCAGGGCCAGCAGAACACCCTCGTCTGACCCGGCTCTTCCCCCGCCCGTCATTCCTGCGAAAGCAGGAATCCAACGGCCCGGAGCATCGACACCGCTGATCCGTCATTCCTGCGGAAGCAGGAACCCAACGGCCCGGAGCATCGACACCGCTGATCCGTCATTCCTGCGGAAGCAGGAATCCAACGGCCCGGAGCATCGACACCGCTGATCCGTCATTCCTGCGGAAGCAGGAATCCAACTCCCCATCCCGCCCATCCATGCCAATTCACCTCACGCGTACCCAGTTTGCGGCGGGGCAACGACAGAATCAGGATGTTCAATATTTAAGGATTATCCCGATTGGGACCATTCCGTGATGGATATCCCCCAATCCTGCCCAATCATAAAATCCCGTAAATCCTGCTTCTGACGATGCCATCCCGTCCGTCCTGCAAATCCATGCCAATTCACCCCTTGCCCTAACCAGAACGCCCGTGCTATCCTGTGTCCCACAGGTGATTGTCCTTTCCGACCAGGTTCCGGGAATACACGGCCACTTCATCAGCAGCCAAGTCGCTACCGGCGTCAGAGACTGCCCCCGATCGCATTAATCGGAGTAGTCCCCTCAGCCACCGCGCCCGCCACAGCGCGCCATGCTTCGGGCATGGGCAATGAGAGCAAAAAACCCGGCGCACCACCTCCGGCCGTAGGGCTGATCATTTCCCGGAACCTGGTCAAAACCAACCAAAAACCAACCGCCAATCGCCTGTAAAGACCAACCATCCAATCACCTGTGCAAATCCAAACCCCAGGAAGGCAGACAACCTCAAAAGGAAGGCAGATAACCTCAAAACATCATCCCAAATCCCGTCCATCCCGTGCATCCATGCAAAACCGGGACGCACCCATCCCAAGGAGCAATAGTCCATCATGGGTAGCGTCCAGCATCACCAGGCCCAGGCCCGGCGCTTTCTCGCCCTGGCCCGGTCCGACCATAACGCCGGCAATTACGACCGCGCCGCCAACGCCCTTGCCCGGGCCGCGTCCCACGCCGCCACCGCCGCAGTGGTCCACGAGGGACACCTCAAACGCCTCACCCGGCGCAAGCTGACCAACTACCTGTTGCTCATGGCGGCCCATGGCCGGATCTCCAACGGCGGGGTCCGCACCTTCCGCAACATTTACTATCTGCCCGACCGGTTGGCCGAAGCTGACCCGCAGGATACTCAACGCCTCTCCCGACTGGCCCGCAATCGCGTGGCCGCGCTGGTCCGCTCATTGGAGGCCGCTATCGCCGACCGACCGGTCACCGGCCGGGGCCGCCGTCCGCCGCGGCCTCCTTCGCGCCCCATGCCCCGGTCGATGGTGGAGATCATGGCTCTGCCCAACTTTAAGGAGATCGCCGAGGCCCACGGCTTGGCCCAGTCCCCACTGGCCCGGCTACCCGATCACCACAACTTCTACGCCCGTGGCCTCACCCCTCGGCCCTGCCCTTGTCATCCGGCCGACCTGACCATGCGCGGCGACCCTTCCTCCATCGATCTGTCCCCTCTCTGGAAGCGCGCTCTGGAAAGCGCCTTCCACGTCAAATTCCCCGACACCATCCCCGTCCGCCGGTAACGATCTCCATCACCAACCCCACCCCGTTATTCCGGCGAAAGCCGGAATCCCTCATATCTGAAAATCCTGTCCATCCTGTGCATCCATGCAAATGAACCACCTAAAACGGAACGCTACCATCGCGGCTGACGATAATTGACATCGCTTTTAACCTTTGATACCGTCTGGCCGGAAACGAGCAGCTGCATTCTATGCGTGCAGCAATGCGCAAAACATTGACCGGGAGTGATCAAATGTCAAAGCGTAATAAGTCACATTTGTCGCGTTTCGTAATATTGATATCGGTGGCGCTGACGCTTGCCGCCGTGTGGGCTTGCGGCGGCTCCGCTCCCCCGGAGGCGCAAACCGCCGCGCCCGCTGCGGCCACCCAGGCGCCGGCGGCTCCCGCTGAGGCTGCAGCCACCGCGGCGCCCGAGCCCACCGCCATGCCGGCCATGGCCGAGGAGGGCAGCTATCTCCACCTGGCGGTGACCCCGCTGCCCCAGGACACCTTCTTCCCGTGGCTCGCCACCAGCAGCGGCCAGCTCGTCTTCCGGCCGATGTGGGAGAACATCACCACGATCTCTCCCGAGACCGGCGTCTCAGTCATTCTGCCCCAACTGGCGCGGGAATGGGAGATGAGCCCCGACGCGGGCCAGTACACCTTCTACCTCCAGGAAGGCGTCGAGATGCACCACGGCTGGGGCGAGTTCACGGTCAAGGACGTGGTACTCACCATCGACCAGCAGATGTCCGACCCTCTGGCCGGCTGCAAGGGTCCCCTGAAGAAGTTCATGGGCTTCGATTCCATGACCGAGATGGTCGATGCCGGCAAGATGGAGATCATCGACGACTACACCTTCCGGATGGACCTGGCCCAGCCCCAGGTGGACGTGGCCGACTGGTGGTTCAACATCCTGGTGATCCCCTGCGCCGCCGTGCGCAGCGCGGCCCAGTACGAGGTTGAGGGCGACTCCATGTTTGAGACCGGGCCGGCGGGAACCGGCGCCTTCCAGTTCGTTGAACGCGAGCTGAAGGAGTACACCGAGTACGAGGCGGTGCCCTACGACCACTGGCGGGTGAACCCCGAGTTCGATCGGCTGCGGATCAGCACCACGCCGGAGGACCTGACCCGCCTGGCCATGCTGCTCACCGGCGAAGCCAACATGGTGGACGTGCCCAAGGTGCTGCACCAGCAGGCCATCGACGAGGGCATGGAGGTCTTCGAGAGCCCGCTGCCCTCCGTGGGCCTATCGCTCTTCCCGCTGGGTCAGTACTACGTCAGCCAGGTCAACTGGAACCCGGACACCGAGCCGTGGAACGCCCCCGGAGAAACGGGGAACAAGGTTCGGGAAGCGCTGAACCGCGCCATCAACCGGGAGCAGATCATCAACGAGCTGTTCAAGGGCCGGGGCGAGCCCATGTACAACACCATCTTCCACCAGTCCCTGGAAGGGTGGAATCCCCGGTGGGAGGAGGAATTCGACGAGAGGTACGGCTACGATCTGGAACGGGCCAAGGAGCTGCTGGACGAGGCCGGCTACCCCGGCGATAACGGTCAGGACCGTTTCTACATGGAGGTGTACCAGACCAGCCTGCCCGGGCTGCCGGAGACCATCGAGGTGGCGCAGACCGTTGCGCAGTCGTTTGAGGACATCGGCATCGACGTGAAGCTGGTGGAGGTTGAATTCGCCCGTGCCCTGGACGCCTTCCGCGACCAGCACGACGCCCACTTCCTCCTCCCCGCGCGGCAGACCATCCGGCAGATCAACGCCAACACCCGCATCTACTACTACACCGGGCCCATCGATTCCGAGCTGGGGCGGCCCACCGGCGGCGTTCTGTACATGGAGGGCCAGCTGTACGACGACACCTATGAAAAATTGCTGGTGGAAACCGACCCTCAGGTGCGCCACGAGCTCGTCCAGAAGATGGGCGACGACATTTACGATACCTACCGCACGATTCCCGTCGTGAACATCCGCTCGACGCTGGTAGCCAACCCCGAGGAGGTGGCCGAGTACAAGTTCGGCAGCCTCACCGGCGTCTTCGGCCACCTGGAGTACGCCAAGCGCGCCAGGTAGCCGGCCTCCGCATACCCCGCGCCCGCGACACGCCGGGGCGTCGATCACGCGACGCCCCGGCTATGTTTATTTTGGGCACTCCATACGCAATAAATGACGGAATACACCTAAATAGTGGAGTTTTATCGATTGAACCAGATATTATTTGGCAATTTTACTAATGGAAACGCAATCAGATGTTATGTGCCGAGATATATACGATGAATTGATAATTGACATCACAATATGCCGGTGATACTGTCTGGCGGGAAACGAAAAACCCCGTTTTTGCAACGGTCGTTTCTTAGTCGAACGACAGGAGGTCACCATATGGTAAATATTCGTACGGCTCGATTGCCGCGCCCGGCTCGGTTGTCCCGGATAATTGTCGCCCTTGTGCTGCTGTTATCGCTGGCAGCCCTCTGGGCCTGCGGAGGTTCCGAGGCCCCGGCCCCTGCTGCAACCGCCGCGCCGGCCGCTCCGGCTCAGGCCGCAGCCACCGTCGCCCCCGAGCCCACCGCCATGCCGGCCATGGCCGACGAGGACACCTACCTCCACATGGCCGTGACCCCGCTGCCCCAGGACACCTTCTATCCGTGGCTGGCCACCAGCAGCGGGCATCTGGTGTTCCGTCCCATGTGGGAGAACCTGACCACTATCTCCCCCGAAACCGGCGTCTCCACCATCCTGCCCCAGCTGGCGAGGGAGTGGGACGTCAGCCCCGATGCCAGCGAGTACACCTTCCGCCTTCAGGAAGGCGTCGAGATGCACCACGGCTGGGGTGAGTTCACCGTCAAGGACGTGATCCTCACCGTCGACCAGCAGATGTCCGACCCGCTGGCCGGCTGCAAGTCGCCGCTTAAGAAGTTCATGGGGTACGACTCCATGACCGAGATGATCGACGCTGGCAAAATGGAGGTGATTGACGATTACACCTTCAAGATGACGCTGGCCCAACCGCAGGTGGACGTGGCCGACTGGTGGTTCAACATCCTGGTCATCCCGTGCGCCGCCGTGCGCAGCGCTGCCCAACATGCGGCCGAGGGCGACGCCATGTTCGAGAGCGGCCCGGCCGGCACCGGCGCCTACCAGTTCGTCAATCGCGAGCTCAAGGAGTTCACCGAGTACGAAGCCGTGCCCTACGATCACTGGCGAGTGAACCCGGAGTTCAAGCGCATGCGGATCAGCACGACCCCCGAGGACCTGACCCGGCTGGCCCTGCTGTTGACCGGCGAGGCCAACATGGTGGACGTGCCCAAGGTGCTGCACCAACAGGCTATTGATGAAGGCATGGAGGTATTTGAAAGTCCGTTGCCGACGGTAGGGCTGACCATCATGCCCTTTGGCCAGTACTACGTGAGCGAGGCGAACTGGAACCCCGACTCTGAGCCCTGGGCCGCTCCCGGCGAGACCGGGCGATTGGTCCGCGAAGCGATGAACCGCGCCATCAATCGTGAGCAGATCATCAACGAACTGTTCAAGGGCCGCGGCGAGCCGATGTACAACACCATCTTCCACGACACCCTGGAAGGCTGGAACCCGCGGTGGGCCGACGAGTTCGACGAGAGGTACGGCTACGATCCGGAACGGGCGAAAGAGCTGCTGGACGAGGCCGGCTTCCCCGGCGACAACGGCCAAAACCGTTTCTTCGTGGAGGTCTGGCAGAGCAGCCTGCCCGGACTGCCAGAAACCATCGAGGTGGCCCAGACCGTTGCCCAGTCCTTTGAGGAAATCGGCATTGAGGTGAAGCTGGTGGAGGTGGAGTTCGCCCGCGCGCTGGATGCTTTCCGCGACCTGCACGACGCCCACTTCGTCCTGCCGGTGCGCCAGACTATCCGGCAGATCAACGCCAACGCCCGCATCTACTACTACACCGGTCCCACCAACCCCGAAACGGGTCTGCCCAACGGTGGTGTAGCCTACATCGAGCACCAGATCTACGACGACAATTACGAGGCGCTGCTGAGAGAGACAGACCCCGCCGAGCGAAATCGTCTGGCGCAGGAGATGGGCGACCATATCTACGACAACTATCGCACCATCCCCATTGTCAACCTCCGATCCACCCTTTTGGTCAACCCGGAGGAGGTGCTGGAGTACAAGTTCGGTAGCCTTACCGGCGTCTTCGGCCACCTGGAGTACGCCAAAGCGGTGAAGTAGCCGCAAGGCAACATCCGCCGATCTGTTCGGGACGGAATTCGTAATTCCGTCCCGTTTTTATTGTGTACTAAATCACAAATAAATATCAAATGAATGTAATTGACAATCAAAAATGCCTTTGATAACGTTTTATGCACTAAAGGCGAAGTCGCATTACGCGATCAGGCGGCGAACGACGGAGGTTCGACCATGTCCGTTCATCGTATGGCTAAACCGTCTAGAATAATCCTATTGCTCCTGTTGTCACTGGCCCTGCTTGCGGTGTGGGCGTGCGGTGAATCGGCCGCCCCTCCGGAGCAGAGCGCCGCTCCGGCCCCCGCCACCGAGGCCCCCGCCAGCGTCGCCGCCACCGCGATGCCCGAAGCAACCGCGGTTCCGGCCATGGCGGAAAGCGAGGCCATGCTCCATCTGGCCGTCACCCCCGCTGCCCCAGGACACCTTCTATCCCTGGCTGGCCACCAGCAGCGGCCACCTGGTCTTCCGCCCCATGTGGGAGAACCTGACGACGATGTCGCCGGAAACCGGCGTCTCCGAGATCTATCCTCAACTGGCTCGCGACTGGGACATCAGCCCTGATGCCAGCGAGTACACGTTCTACCTGCGCGAGGGCGTGCAATTCCACTTTGGACAGGGCGACTTCACGGTGAAAGACGTCATCTTCACCGCGGACCAGCAGATGTCCGACCCTCTCGCCGGCTGCAAGGCCACCCTCAGCAGGTTCATGGGCGCCGACTCCATGACCGGTATGATGGAGAATGGCAACCTGGAGATCATCGACGACTACACGTTCAAGATGACCCTGGCCCGCCCGCAGGTGGACGTCGCATCCTGGTACTTCAACATCCTGCAGATCGGCTGCATGGCCGTGCGCAGCTCCGCCCAGTACGCCGCCGAGGGCGACGCCATGTTCGAGAGCGGCCCGGCCGGCACCGGCGCCTACCAGTTCGTCGAACGCAAGCTGAAGGAGTACACCCAGTACGAGGCCGTGCCCTTTGACCACTGGCGCGTCAACCCCGAGTTCAAGCACATGCGCATCACCACCACGCCGGAGGACCTGACCCGACTGGCCCTCCTGCTCACGGGCGAGGCCAACATGGTCGACGTGCCCAAGGTGCTGCACCAGCAGGCCATCGACGAGGGCATGGAGATCTTTGAAAGCCCGCTTCCCACCGTCGGCCTGACCATCCTCCCCTTTGGTCAGTACTACGTCAGCGAGGCCAACTGGAACCCCGAGACCGAACCCTGGGCCGCCCCCGGCGAGACCGGCGCTCTGGTCCGGCAGGCCATGAACCGGGCCATCGACCGGGAGCAGATCATCAACGAGCTGTTCAAGGGTCGCGGCGAGCCCATGTACAACACTATCTTCCACGACACGCTGGAAGGCTGGAACCCCAGGTGGGAGGACGAGTTCGACGAGAAGTACGGCTACGATCCCGAGCTGGCAAAGCAGCTGCTGGACCAGGCCGGCTTCCCCGGCGACAACGGCCAGAACCGGTTCAGCGTGGAGGTCTGGCAGAGCAGTCTGCCCGGATTGCCGGAAACCATCGAGGTGTCCCAGACGGTTGCCCAGTCCTTCGAGGACATTGGCATCAACGTGAAGCTGGTTGAGGTGGAATTCGCCCGCGCCCTGGACGCGTTCCGCGACCGGCACGATGCCCACTTCGTCCTCCCGGTGCGTCAGACCCTCCGGCCCATCACCGCCAACGCCCGCATCTACTACTACACCGGGGAGACCAATCCGGAAACCGGAATTCCCAGCGGCGGTGTCGCCTACATTGAGGACCAACTCTACGACGACACGTATCACCGGCTGCTGGAGGAAACCGACCAGGCCGAACGCGAACGGCTGGCGCAGGCGATGGGTGACGACATCTACGACACCTACCGCACCATCCCCATCGTCAACATACGATCCACCCTGGTGGTTGACCCGGACGAGGTGGCCGAGTACGTCTTCGGCAGCATCACCGGCGTCTTCGGCCACCTGGAGTACGCCAAAGCCGCGAACTAGCCGCAAGGCAACAACCGCCGATCTGTTCGGGACGGAATTCGTAATTCCGTCCCGTTTTCATTGTGTAATAAATCACAAATAAATATATTATGAATGGATTTGACATTCAAAAAAGCCTTTGATAACGTTTTACGCACTAAAGGCGAAGTCGCGTTACGCGATCAGGCGGCGAACGACGGAGGTGCAACCATGTCCGTTCATCGTATGGCTAAACCGTCTAGAATAATCCTATTGCTCCTGTTGTCACTGGCCCTGCTTGCGGTGTGGGCGTGCGGTGAATCGGCCGCCCCTCCGGAGCAGAGCGCCGCTCCGGCCCCCGCCACCGAGGCGCCCGCCAGCGTCGCCGCCACCGCGATGCCCGAAGCAACCGCGGTTCCGGCCATGGCCGAAAGCGAGGCCATGCTCCATCTGGCCGTGACCCCGCTGCCCCAGGACACCTTCTATCCCTGGCTCGCCACCAGTAGCGGGCATCTGGTCTTACGCCCGATGTGGGAGAACCTGACCACCATCGACCCCAAAACCGGCGTCTCGGAAGTCTATCCTCAACTGGCTCGCGAATGGGAGGTTAGTCCCGACGCCAGCGAGTACACCTTCCGCTTGCAGGAGGGAGTGCAGTTCCACTTCGGCCACGGCGAGTTCACCGTGAAAGACGTGATCCTCACCGCCGACCAGCAGATGTCCGACCCCCTGGCCGGCTGCAAGGCCCATCTCAGCAGGTTCATGGGTGCCAACTCCATGACCGAGATGATTGAAAACGGCGACATGGAGGTCATCGACGACTACACGTTCAAGATGACTCTGGCCCAGCCCCAGGTGGACGTCGCCTCCTGGTACTTCAGCATCCTGCAGATCGGTTGCATGGCCGTGCGCAGCTCCGCCCAGCACGCCCTCGAGGGCGACATCATGTTCGAGAACGGCCCGGCCGGCACCGGCGCCTACCAGTTCGTGGAACGGAAGCTCAAGGAATACGCTCGGTATGAGGCTGTTCCCTACGACCACTGGCGCGTCAACCCCGAGTTCAAGCACATGCGCATCAGCACTACGCCGGAAGACCTGACCCGTCTGGCCCTCCTGCTCACTGGCGAGGCCAACATGGTGGATGTGCCCAAGGTGCTGCACCAGCAGGCCGTCGACGAGGGCATGGAGATCCTCGAAAGCCCGCTGCCCACCGTTGGCCTCTCCATCGTTCCCTTTGGGCAGTATTACGTCACCCAGGTGAACTGGAACCCCGATACCGAACCCTGGACCGCGCCGGGCGAAACCGGCGTACTGGTTCGCCAGGCCATGAACCGGGCCATCGACCGGGACCAGATCATCAACGAGTTGTTCAAGGGGCGCGGCGAGCCGATGTACAACACCATCTTCCACCCGACCCTGGAAGGGTGGAATACCCGGTGGGAAGAGCAGTTTGACGAAAAGTACGGCTACGATCCCGAACTGGCCAAGCAACTGCTGGACCAGGCCGGCTTCCCGGGCGACAACGGGCAAAACCGTTTCAGCCTGGAGGTCTGGCAGAGCAGCCTGCCCGGATTGCCCGAAACAATCGAAGTGTCTCAGACTATGGCCCAGTCCTTTGAGGACATCGGCATCAACGTAAAGCTGGTGGAGGTGGAATTCGCCCGCGCCCTCGACGCCTTCCGCGACCGGCACGACGCCCACTTCATCCTTCCCTTACGCGTGACCCTCCGCCCCATCAACGCCAACACCCGCATCTACTACTACGCCGGCGGAGGCCGATTCAGCGAAACATCGGGCCTGCCCACGGGAGGCACTGCCTATTTGGAACACCAGTTATATGACGACACCTATGACCGGCTCCTGCAGGAAACCGACCCGGACGAGCGCGAGCGGCTGGCACGGGTGATGGGCGACCACACCTACGACAACTACCGCACCATCCCCATCGTCAACATACGATCCACCCTGGTGGTCGACCCGGACGAGGTGGCCGAGTACGTGTTCGGCAGCATCACCGGCGTCTTCGGCCACCTGGAGTACGCCAAGGCGGCCAGATAATTCGGAGGGAAATCGTTAGGGCAGGCACACGGCGGGGCGTCGGACATCCGACGCCCCGGTTCTTTGCTGCGTTGTGTTGGCGAATGCTACCCTGACGGAGGAGGGATCCGACCGGGTCAGTTGCCCGAACGAAAGGGGCGGGAATCAGGGCGCTACCGCCGCTAAGGCAGCGCCCCGACTTTTTGCAACAGCGCCTGGGTGCCGGCCAGATCAGACAGATCCGCCAGGGTGATGTCCGGTTGGCCGATTTCTGCCAGCGGCGTCAGCAGGACCGAAGGGCGGACCTCTTCAACCATCGGGTACTCGAAGGTCGAACCGGCGAAGTACTGCTGGCCCACCTTGCTCAGCAGGAAACGGACAAAGGCCTCGGCGTTTTCAGGGTTGTCCGCGGAGTTCAGAACGCCGACGCCGGATACCAGGACGATGGACCCCGGGCCGGCGGCGCGCAGGTGAGCGTTTCGAGCCGGGAAGTCCTCGCCCTCTTCGGCGATGAAGCGATACAGGTAGTAGTGGTTCACCAGGCCGACATCGATTTCGCCGGCCGCCGCGGCCGCCACCTGAGGGGTGTTCTTGGGATAGTCCTGGACGTCGTTGTCCAGCATGGCGCGCAGCCATTGCTCGGTGCGTTCTTCGCCCCAGCCCACGCGCAGCGCGGTGACCATGGCCTGGAAGGAGCCGTTGGTGGGCGCCCAGCCGACCCGCCCCTTCCAGCGCGGTTCGGTGAAGCCCCAGAGGTCGTCGGGCAGATCGGCCTCGGTGAGACCGTCGGTGCCGTACACCACCACCCGGGCGCGGCCGGTGATACCCACCCAGCTGCCGTCGATAGACCGCGCCCACTCAGGGGTCATCGCAATGACGTCTTCCGGCAGCGCGACCATCATGTCGGAAACCGCGGCCAACCCGCCGGGGTCCTGGGCGTAGAACACGTCCGCTGGCGAGTTTCCACCCTCTTCCAACAGGGTGGCGGCCAACGAGCTGGTGCCGGCGTACTTGACCTGGACATCGATACCGGTGGCGCCCTTGAACTGCTGGATGATCGGATCCACCAGCGACTCGCTGCGGCCGGAGTAAATCACCAGTTCGCCAGGGTTATCAGTCCCGGAAGACTCGCGCACGACCCGCGTGACCTCCACCGGAACTTCCCGGGTCACTTCGACCTCCCGGGTTACCTCAACCGGCGCCGGGGCTGGTTGAGCGGCGGGCGACCCGCAGGCAACCAACAACGGAACGAGGGTGAAAGCGGCCGCTATCAGCAGCCAGGGAAGGGTGCGCCGGTCTGGTTTCGCCTGTTTGTGCATCATGGGTTCCTCCGCGATGGTCGCCGGAATTGCTCGGTTCGATGCCCGTCAACCCTCGATACGGCGCGCCACAAATGCGGTTGTGGCGGTACGTCATCGCAGTGTTCAGGCTGAACGTGTCCATAAATTAGTGCAGACTTATTTTCTTGTCAAGTCCCAAATTACGTGAAAAATCAAGCAACGTCGTCCGGATGTTTAACGCACGGATTCCCGCGCAATAACCGTGGCGCGACGCATGGATCAACCCTGTCGATTGGTGGTGGGAGCGATTGCGCGGCGGATTTGTCGAGGACCCGTGAGGCCATGGTCTCCCGTACGAGGCAGTCGCAGCGGTGGTTGCTCTGGGTTCCAAGGTGGTTCCGCTGTGGGTCGATCTACGGAATCTGCCTTCTGCATGTGTTGACAGGCAATTGAGGCGCAGATACACTGACGCCAGCGTTCAATCAGCCTTCACATGTCAGCGCGATACGGACTGAAAATGGTGTTCGCCCGATCTAACCTCACCGCACAGGCAGCAGTCAGTGACCCGCTTGCTGGGAACAAGGCCCTGCGGTTGTCGGGCTTGTGGAAATCCTTTCGGGAGACGCAAGCCGTCACCAACGTGGACCTTGATGTTGAATCTGGCGAGATCCTCTGCCTGCTGGGGCCCAGCGGCTGCGGCAAAACCACCACGTTGCGGCTGATCGCCGGGTTCGACGCCCCCGATGCCGGGACCATAGAGATCGGCGGGCGGACCGTGTACGGGCCGGGCGTGAACGAGAACCCGGAGAAGCGGCGCGTCGGTATGGTGTTCCAGGAAGGCGCCCTTTTCCCCCATCTGACCGTGGCTCAGAACATCGCCTTCGGGCTGGGCCGGACGCGGCATCGCAAGGAGCAGGTGGCTGCGGCGTTGCGGATGGTTGACCTGGAAGGCTACGACGAACGGTATCCGCACCAGCTCTCCGGCGGACAGCAGCAGCGCGTGGCGCTGGCCCGGGCCCTAGCCCCGGAGCCGGACCTGATCCTCATGGACGAGCCCTTTTCCAGCCTGGACCGGGGCCTGCGGGAGCAGTTGCGCACCGAAGTGCGGGCTATCTTGAGAGAGCGCGGCGCCACCGTGGTGTGCGTGACCCACGACCAGGAAGAGGCCATGCAGTTGGGCGACCGCGTGGTGGTGATGAACGCGGGAAGGATCGAACAGCTGGGCTCACCGGAGTCGATATTCCACAACCCGGATAATCGTTTTACCGCCCAGTTCTTCGGCACCGCCGACTTTCTGCCGGCGTGGCAGGATGGCGACTTCCTGGCCTGCGAGGTGGGAAGCGCGCCGTGGCCGTCGTTCTGGCCCTCGCCGTGGCCGGAGCACAAGGACCTGCAGGTGATGGTGCGTCCGGACTGCCTCGATATCGTTCCGGATCCTTCGGGCGACTGCGTCGTGACCGGCCAGGAATTCATGGGGGCCTTTCACATGTACGCGGTGGAGCTGCCGTCGGGACAGCGGGTCCAGGTGATGAAGTCCCATGTTGAGCACGTTGAGCCCGGATCCCGGGTCCGAACCATCCTCCGGGAAGGCCACAAACTCCTGCCGTTCGTTGACGGCCAGGCCTTCTTCGACGGGCCGGCTTACCTGGCGGAGTTGAACGGAACGCGCGGGTAGGGTCGGCTGGCGCCGCTGATTGGGGATGCCGCCCCACCCGGGCGGCATTTTTGGTTTAGCGGTTGCGGTCCTCCCGGACGTACCGGGCAGAGCAGTCGAGGTTACCGCCAAGCCGTTCGGTGATGCGCAGGCGTAGTTCGTCGGCGGCCCTCATCACGTCATCTTGCGACGGATCTAGGTTGCCCGCTACTGTAGCGGGGGCCGTGAGTGAGCTGATTTCCACTTCTACTTCTTGGCCGTCGGGCAAGTCCGTAGCAGTTTGCAACTCGATAGTCATACCCCGAATTACCCCTTTAGTTTTCACAACGAACTCCTGCCGCCCCCGTTGGATGTGCGGAGCGCCTTGGGCGCAGATTGATTATGGGCGAGGATCGTACGACGGGTCAACTCGTCGCTCTGATACCTGCGGTCGAGAACCTCCGGGCGCCTCCGTCATATAATGGTCGCCCGAATGTAACGATCTACGCGACAGAGACGCAGGCGGACAAAAGTTGACTACGACGCGAGCCTGCCCAGCGACCGCATCCAGTCTGCATCATGGAGACATAGCTTGGACCAGATCGAAGCAATATTTTTTGACGGGGACGACACCCTGTGGGACTTCCGCTCGGCCATGTTGAGCGCGCTGGAGGTGACGCTGGTTGAGCTGCGGCGGATGGTGGGCAACGAGGCGGCGGAATACCTCACCGTGCAACGGATGACCGAGATCCGGGAGGCCGTTGCCGAGGAGATGAGCGAGGCCACGACCTCGGTGGAGGTAATCCGCCACGAGGCCCTGGCGCGGACGCTGGCCGAGGTCGGCCACCCCAGCGATGACGGGGCGCAGCGGCTGTACGAGGTTTATACCGAGGCCCGGTTTGCGGCCACCCGGCCTTTCCCGGGCGTGATCGACCTGCTGCACGACCTCAAGGGCCGGTACCAACTTGGCCTGGTATCCAACGGCAACACCTACCCGGAGCGGGTTGGTCTCGACGGGATGTTTGATTTTGTGATCCTGGCCGTGGAGTGCGGCATCGCCAAGCCGGACCCGCGCATCTTCGAGCTGGCTTTGGACAAGTGCGGCTGCGACGCATCGCAGGTGGTCCACGTTGGCGATTCCCTGCAGTCCGACATTGCGGGCGCCAACGGAATCGGCATCCGCAGCGTGTGGCTGAACCAGGAAGGGGCGGCCAACGGAACGGGCATTGCGCCGGACCACGAGGTCGGCGACCTCCGGGAGTTGCTGGAGTTCCTGTAGCGACGCCGACGTCGAGAATGCAAATGGGAGCCCCTCCAGAGAGGGGCTCCCGGGTATTGCTCGGTCGCTCGGCCGGAACGGATGTGGGTTGGCCGGCTACGGCCTGACGGCCAATGCCTCGTCATCTACCGCGGTCAGGGACACGGTGTACTCGCCGGTGTTGCCTACGCTTTGATACGGTGTGCCGACGCCGAAGTAGTGCGTGCCGGGGCTGAAGTTCCCTACGAAAGCGTCCACCGGCGCCTCGTAGGAAAGATAATCGCCTCCGCCGTTGGTATACCAGAGTGCCCAAAGTCCCACACCGGTCGGGCCATCCAGCATCTCGAGGCGATAGGCGCCCGCGTCTGTGATCTCGAAGCGGAACACGTCCTTGTCGTCTGCGGACTCGAGCCCCCACCATGGTACGTAGTCACCGCTTCCCGTTTCCGCCCAGGCCCAGGCATTGGGGTTCGTGCTGTCGCCCGGGGCCACGTCGGAGTTGATCCGAGCGGTTATTGTGTCTCCCGGATGCATGACGACGTCAGCGCGAGTGCGGGAGTCGTCCGCATGGTCATCCTGCCGCACGGATATGGTGTAATGGCCGGTGCCGATGCGGTACTGCGCTCCGGAGCCGACGGCGATGTAGTAGGTTCCATCCTCTTCAGGCGTGAAATACCCGCGCGCCCAGTTTGAGATGAACCCACCCTGGTCCTGCTCACCCAACACCTGATCGCCCGCTTCGTTCACGATCTCCAGGATGCTGGGGTCGATCAGGTGATTGTCCACGTACTGAGTGCCACCGTCAGGGAGGATTTCCATCCTGCTTTCGACTTCGATGATGAAGCTTTCCCCGGCGGCGGCCGAGAAAGCGAACCAGTCCCGGCCATCGTCCTCGTCGGTGAGTTCACCGTGCTCGATGCTGAAGAAGCCGTCGCCAGCCGATATGGAGTTTGCCATCTCCAGGTCCGTTGGAGGCTCCGGGTTGGTGATGGCGGGAGGATCCACTATGGGTTCCTCGGGCGGCGTGATCACGGGCTCGTCGATCTTCACCTGGAACACCGGGTGGGCCGGGTCGTCGTCCAACCCGTGGAAGATGCGATTGATTCGGCTGCTGCCGGTTTCGACGATCCAGATGCCGCCGTAGCGTTTGTTCGGGTTGTAGCCAAGACCGTCGCCGGGGCCGCCGCCTTCGACGCTGATGCCGTTGGCGTCCTGGTCGTCGGCCTGAACCGTGTAGCCGAAGACCATGGCGTCTGCGCCGTAGTTGCGCAGGAAGGGCGCGAACCGGCGGTTTTCTCCCACCTGGAGGTAGATGCCGGCGTAATTTGCCTGCTCGCCCGTCTGGGGATTGACGGCGGTCACATCACCGGTGAAGTACGCGGTGATCTCGATGACGTCGCCCGCGGCGTACCCGACCTGCGGTTGCTGGCCATCGGACGCCGGCAGTGGCTGTGGGGTCGAGGTGATTTCGAGATCGTAAATGCCCACGCCGTCGTCGTCGGTGATGGTGATGATGCACTCGCCGTCGTGTCCGTAGCCAACGGAGTTGTTGAACCGGACCCGGAAGGTCTCGTCGGTTTCGGGGTAGTTGTCCTCCAGGGTGTGGAAGTCGCGACCCATCCTGCCGTGCTTGGACTGGTAACCGTTGCTGGATTGCCGCTCAGCGTAGAGGCGCTGGTAGTCCGTCTCATCCGCCGTGATCGGTTCCGTGTACCAGAAGACGCGCATGGTCTCGTGGGGCCATTCGGAATCGAACTTCTTCATGACCAGCAGGCGGAAGTCGTCGCCTTCTTCGACCACGGTCTCCAGGCAGTTGATCTCCAGCCAGGGCTCGTTGCCCACCGCGTGGGGAGCCGCTAACGCCACGCGATCGTGTGGGTTGAGAGATCCGACCAGGATGGCAAGTCCCAGGAACCCGATCAGGGCCGCCAGCATGAAAATGTTTATCGTCCTTGTTTCCCTGACTCGCAGTATCCTGAAGGCGCGTCGTATAGTTATCGTGAGCATCGGTATATCCTCCTTTGGTTTCAGTTATTCCCGGCTGGTTGCCGGCGCCCGACGTTGCCTTATGCGGCCCAACGAGCGGCCCATCTTTATGATTGATGATCTATGCTGTTATATACGACGTTAAGTGTATGGTTGGATGTGGGTCTTGTCGATCACAGGGTCAAACGTACCGCAACGACCGGGCGACTGGAGACGTGTCCCGCCCGTTGCCGCGGCCCATGCCCCGCGGCAAGGTTATCCGGATGAAAGATACAACCATGACCGACCGCTCGTTGACCGATGAGAACCGGCGGCTCCGCATACTGGTGATCTGCACCGGCAACCGCGCCCGCTCGCAGATGGCCCACGGCTGGCTCAATCACCTGGGCGGCGTCCGCGTCGCTGTTGACAGCGCTGGCACCAACCCGCGGGGAGTACACGCCATGGCGGTGCGTGTCATGGCCGAGGTTGGCATCGACATATCCGGTCATTCCTCGGACCACGTCGACCGTTACGCTGACGGCGATTACGACCTGGTGATCACCGTGTGCGACGCCGCCCGTGAAACCTGCCCCGTCTTGCCCGGCGCAAAACGTGCGCTGCACCACGGGTTTGCCGACCCCGACCGTCCTGAACTGGATGATGAGGCGCTCGTCGCCGTGTTCCGCCAGACGCGGGACGAGATCGGCGACTACTGCCGGAAGTTGCTGGCCTCCTTCTGCCGCTAGACTGACGGCGCTGTTGCCGTGATTGGTCATGGCTCCCAGCGGTACAGTGCCGGCGCCGCGCTCGTGGAACCAGAGATGGGTTCGACCGATGCGGTGATGGTCAGACGGGTCAGGCTCGCGTCCTCCTCGGGGGCGCCTGCGACGGCGCGGGAGGGACCGACCGGGCGCGCGCAGCGACGGGTTCACCATGCCGCAACGGGGTTTGCGGTATAATCGCGACATATCTTGATTCATCCCCGGAGGAAGGGGCCGTGCCGCGACCGCGCCGAACCGCCACCGAAACCAGGGCCCAAACGGAAGGGCATGACTCGCCGGAACGACTGTCGCCGGTTACCGAGAACTACCTGCTGTCGCTGTACAAGATGTGGGAGGACTCGGAGATCCCGACCCTGACACAACTGACGGAAGCGCTGCGTCAACTGCCACCCACGGAGGGGCTGGGAACCTCGGTGCCGTCGGTGGCCGGGATGCTGCGCCGGATGCAGAAGCAGGGTCTGGTGGATATCGGCAACGACAAGCGCATCCGGATGACGAGGCGAGGACAGACGGAAGGCGAGAACATCGCGCGCCGGCACCGGCTGGCCGAATGGCTCGTGGTGAGCCTGCTGGGAATGGAGCTCCACGAAGCCCACATCGAGGCGCACCAGCTGGAGCACGGCATGTCCGACGCGATGGAAGCCAAGCTCATGGAGCGGTTGGGCAACCCGACCCACTCGCCCTTCGGCTGGCCGATACCGGGCAGCGGCCCCACGACACCGTCGCCGGGGGCCATCACCCTGGACAACGCCACCAGCGGAACTGCCTACATGGTCGACCGTGTGCCGGAAGAGGACGCGGAACTGCTCAAGTTCCTGGGCGGCGCGCAACTGGTGCCGGAGCGCAGGATCACGCTCCTTGAAGGGATGCCGTACCTGGGCGTCATGCAGGTTGAGACGGAGGTGGACCGCATCTCCATCGGGTACAACGTGGCGCGGCAGATTGTGGTGCGGCCCGTGGAGGTTGCGGACGGCGACCGGGCTACCGGCGGAGACCAATAACCACGGCCTCGCTCCGGGACCGCGTAACCGAACTTTTCGCCGACGTTCGCGAAATGCATAGTCGAGCCATGGAACGCCTCGAGCACGATGATATCCGTGACGCAGCGGAAAAAGCCTGGTGCGCCGCCAAGCGGGCCACTGACGCGCTCGTTCTTGCCCGGTACGGTGAAGAACCGGAAACGACCGCCCGGACCACGGAAGGTCTGCTGGAGTTGGCCAGCGACATCCCCGAGGCCGAGACGCTGGTAGGACGTTATTTCACCCGGATCAGTTACCTGCACGGTTCCTGCTTCCACAATGGGATGTGCGGTCGGCACACCGAAAGGCGCATTCGAGAGACGGCCGAATACATCGGCGACGCCGAGGGACTGGCCGCGAGGTAACGAGCCAAAGGGTCCGGTTGCAGGCCGCTGCGGAGGGGCCGGAACGCAAGTATGGGCCAGGCGTTACTCGCTGAGGGCGCGGCGCACCTCGGCCCAGCCGTCGGCCATGGAACGCTCGGGGAAATCCGGCAGTTCCGGCTCGGGCAGTACCTTCACCGCTACCAGCACGGGGCCGGAGCGGGCCATGATGTCCTCCAGGCCGATGAGGAATTCCTCCAGGTTGTCGAACCGGCAGGCGTGGGCGTAGCCGGCGCTGCGGGCCATACCCTCGAAGTCCACCCGATCCAGCCCGCGAATGGGCATTCCGTCGGTGGATGAGTGGTCGGCGTCCTCCAGCACGAAGTGGACGAAGTTTGCCGGTGCCGCCTCGCCGATGGTGGCCAGGCTGGCGAGGTCGGTGCGCAGGGTGGCGTCGCAGTCCAGCACCAGGATGCGGCGGTTGGGCTGAGCCAGGGACAGCCCGAGACCGACGGCCGGCGCGCGGTCCATGCAGTCGGTGAGGTCAATGTCCAGCTCGCGCCGGTCGGAGACGTTGTGCCAGTCGCGCAGGGCGGCGGAGGTCGACACCACCAGCGAGTCCTGGCGATGGTAGTTGATGGCGCGTGCTACTTCGCGAGATGGGATCATTGAGTTTACATCGATAGACAGGATGGACGGGATTCGGATTGAATGGAGACGGGATGCCGCGATCAGTCATCGCTGCTGGTTTCCCGATCCGAATCGCGGCGGGCTTCGGCGCGGCGCTGGGAAACCATGAGGTACAGGCCGGCGGGAATCAGCACGGCTCCGGGGACGGCCTTCAGGGCATTGCCCTCCACAAAGCCCAGCCATAACAGGTAGAAGCCGGCGACGACCACGGCCGACGCGAAGAGGCGGCCAACAATGCTGAAAGGGCGGAACTTGGGCATTGTGTGATGGGCCAGGTGCGGGCATTTAGTCGTAGGGGCGAATGATCATTCGCCCCTACACATGGATCGTGAGTGGCAGGTTGGCTAGTTGTCGCCGGCGAGGGCGGCGGTGACTTCCTCGTAGGCCTGTTGCGCGGTGCGGGAGGCGCGGGTGCGGAACTGCACCGGCGTGTTCTCGATCTCGGGCTCCACGGCCAGGTGGATGAACACCGGGCCCTCGGCGGCCAGCACTTCGCTGATGCCGGTGGTGAAGTCTTCCAGGTTGTCGAAGGAGAAGACGGCCGCGTAGCCGGCGCCCCTGGCGATTTCCTCCCAGTCGGTGACACCCTCGGAACCGGGGATCGGCTGGCCGCCGGTGACGGCGTACACGCCGTTGTTGAAGAGGAAGTGGTAGAAATTCTTGGGCGCCTTGGTGGAGGTGGTGACCAGCGCGCCCAGGTTCATCAGCAGGCTGCCGTCGCCGTCCAACACCATCACCTTCCGTCCAGGCTGGGCCAGGGCGATGCCCAGACCGACGTTGCTGGCCTTGCCCATGGCGCCGGAGATCGGCAGGTCGAGGTTCTGGTTGCTGGTGACGGAGGGCAGGCCGAAGCGGACGTTGCCGGCGTTCATGGTGGGGACGATGACAGCGTCCTCGCGGTTGGTGTCGATGACGCGCACGGCATCGGTGTTGGTGATCATGGGACTTGCTCCTGCGATACGGGTTGCGTTGGCCGGGGCGGTGTTGTCGCGCCGCGCCGTCGATGACGGTGAAGTCGATGACGGTGAATTGGTCAGACGCCGAACTCGGTGCCGATCAGGACGGCCACGGGCCGGTTGAGGCGCTTGGATTCGTCGAATGCGATGCTGATGCGGTCGGCGTCGTCGTCGGTCTCGACCAGGTAGTAGTTGATGCCCCAGGCGTGGAGGATGTGCTCGATGAACCGGCCAGCGGAGTCGGGAGTGGGACCGCGGCGGGTCCAGCCGCGATAGCCGACCAGCATGACCAGGGGCTGGTTGAGGTCCAGGCACAGGCCGCGGATGGAGTCGCCAGCCTCGAAGATGCCGGTGTTCTGGATCAGGACCACCGGGTTGGCGCCACCGACCCAGAGTCCGGCCGCCACGGCCATGGTCTCGCCCTCGCGGCACACCGGGATCAGGTCGAGGGTGGGTTCCTCCATCATCATGTTGTAGAGGAAGTTGGTCTCGCTGTCGGGGAGCCAGACAACGTGGGAGACGTCGTTCTTCTTCAGCTCGGCGACCAGGGAACCCGGGTGCAAGACAGATTCGTAGACTTCGGTGGTCATTCTGGAGACTCCTTGAGCGATGCGCCGGGAAAGGCGTGCTGGCAGTGCGTTTTAGTCCATTCGGCATTATATGGGGTGGCATTTGGGGCGTCAACGGAATTCGTCAGCGGCGCCGAACCCGGCCCAGCACTGCGGAGCGCCGGGGCCGGGTCCAGGCGGCTATCGAGGGGGCCCTGACGCGTTTTCGTGGGCGGCGGGCAACGCCAGGGCGTTGGTGTGGGAGTTGGCGTCGCCGGCGTCGGGGCGTTTGATACGGTCACCCTGAATTTCAGGTCGTTGTACAGTTTCCTGCCGTCCTTGGTGCAGACGGCGGCCTGGTGGGAGCACTGCCGGTCGGCCAGCAGGTAGAAGTGTATGTGGTCGGGAGAATTGGGCTGCACCGTAATGTCCCAGATGCGGTTGGAGCCCTTCGTCCTGCGCCTGGCTTTGGTTACCGACGCGTTGGTCACGTCCAGCACCTGGTCGCGCAGCCTCTTGTAACTCATCCGGATTTGATCGGTGAGGTAGAGCTGAAGGGTGATGGGATCAGCGCCATTGTGGTCCTCCGGCAGGTTCTTCGCATAGGCCAAAGGGCGGGCGGCGCGTCTTTCCGGCAAGGCGTCCGAACCCTCAACCAGGGTGATGCTGACTTCAACCGTGTCGCTGCTCTTCCAGTCGAGGTCGCCGGCCTCCCACCAGTAACGTCCCGCGGCGACGGTAAACGGCTTCAAACTGTCCGATGCGACGAACTCCTGGTCTCCGATCGCCAGCGTGAAGTCTTTCGGGAGTTCGCGACTGATGTTGAGATACAGCCCTCCGGCGAGGGTCAGCACGGTCAGTACGCGATATGAGCGTTCATCCAGCGAAAAGGACTGGCTGGAGAGCGCTCCCATGTCATCGCCCCAGGTTGAGTATCCGGTTATCGCGGGAACGTATGCCGTGTTCGAGCCTACAGTAAGCGTGGCCGACCAGGCGGCCTGCGGGTCTTCGGCGCTTTGGGCGGATGCCAATTTCCCGGTAAACAGCAAGGCGCCGAGGCATGCCAGTAGAACGAGGCAGGTCAGGGCGAGCAGGATCAGACGAAATGTGAAACGGTTGGAAAGGGTGCGATGTGCTTTTTCTATTGCGATGCCAGTTATACGCATGCGCTGTCTCCTGTTCAATCGTATGGACGCGGGTCGGTATGCTGGGCGGACGGCATCGCGCCCGAAGTGAAAACCGCGATGCGCACGGGGGCAGCCCCACCGTCCTGAGTCCCTTGATTTCGTTATGTCCCTCATCAAGCCTTTCGGACGTATGCGTCGGAACGGGCTTCCTGTGACCCGCCACGTGTGGCAGGTGATGGAAAGGGTCGTGCCACCACAGCGAGTTATTTGGGTACTCGTGGCAACACGCGGGGCGACGACACCGTCGCCGATGTCAAATTATTCTGGTGCCTCCCCAGAGCGAAGCCGCGCTCGCTCCCGCGCGGTGCTCCAATGTCTCGGATGAGTGCCGGTCAAGCCACGATCCATTGCCCGCTGCACTGATTGCCCGCAGCGAGGAGAGGCGGAGCGCGCTCGAGGGTGATCCAGGTGATCTATCGGAAGGTCGAACCTGCATCGGATCGAGCCTACCGACCGGAGTTGGGCCTTCGCCCGGCGCTCCGCGCCGCTCCTGGTTATGCGAGCGGCGGGTTGTCTCAGCCGGTGGCTCGCAAACGACCGCCGGGTGAAGGCGTTTGAGGCGCATGGTGGCCGTATGGAATGTGGCCGCTTATCGATTTCAGATCCGGATCCAATGGATTTCCGATTTCGTTATGGGACGTACAACGTAATATGCCAATCAACGCTAAAGGGCGCTCCATGAATCGTCAATTGGCGTTCCATGATGAATCCGTGGATGTTTTGTGAAGATATGGTCATAGAATGAAGATGCAGGCGGGCGCATACGGGCTGTTTCGACGGCTCTCAGCGCGCTGACCATGCGCGGTGGCGATTCCGGCAAAGCGGCGACGCGAGGCCGGCCTTGCGCGTACCCGGTTTCGTGAATCGTCAGAAGCAGGATTTTCGAGATTTACGGATTGTCAGGATTTGAACCGTTCCGTGATGGAGACTTCGCGATCCTGCCAGATCATAAAATCCCGTAAGTACTGATGCTGACGTTTCCCAACCGCAAACCGGGTACGCATGAGCTGGGCCGGGGCGCCAAACCGCCCCGCTGCAGCGGGGCCGCCTACTGCCCGATCACGTTGAGCAGGGCCTGGCGCTTCTCGTGGCGGACCGCGTGCAGGGCGCGTTCCAGCGCCGCCGGCACGTCTGCGGGATCCTCGACCCTCTCTCCGTAGCCGCCGGCCGCCTGGCAGATCAGCTCGTACTGGAACGACTGGGACAGCGTGGTGACCGCGAAGTTGTTGGTCTGCACCGCGTAGCCGTCGGCGTAGGTGCCCCGGGTGGCGCTCTGCACGGCGTTCCAGATGCCGTTGTTCCACACGATGGTCAGAATGGGCAGACCCTGGGCGTCGGACACGATGTGCCCGGCGGTGCCGGAACCGAAGATGTACGACCCGTCGCCAACGCAGCAGATCACGGTCCGGTCCCGGTCGGCCAGCTTCGCGCCCAGCGCCGCGCCAATTCCCCAGCCCAGGCCGCCGGATACCGGCACGCCGAAGAAGCTCCCCGGCTTCCTGACGTCGATCTGCACCGCGTCGATGCCCAGTTCGTTGAGCACGATGGTGTCGTCGTCCAGCGCGTCGGACAGGCACCTGGTGAACCACGATTTGCTGATGGGCGTCTGATCGCTGGCGGACTGGGCCTGCCGCAGCCAGCCGGCGCGCATCTCGTCGTTGCGACGCTGCCACTCGTCGGTCCGATTCTTGACCGCCGCAACATCGACGCCGATTTCGCTAACCGCATTGACCAACGCCTGGAGGACCAGCCGCGGCGTGCCGGCGAGGTTCAGGTCCACCTGGAACCCGCGCACCGGATAGCTGGAAAAGAGCGGATCATCGCCGATGCCGATCACCTGGCATCCTTCGGCGGGCTGATGGCGCTTGGGCGTCCAGGGCACGTCGGCTTCGAGCACCACCACCGCATCCGCGTCGGCCAGTGTTGGCCCGACGTCGGACCCGGCGTACAGGGCGTGGTTCCTGGGGAAGTTGGCGTACAGCGCCCCCGACTCGAACACCGCCATGCCCAGCAGCTCGGCCAGTTCCACCAGCGGGGCCACCGCCCGGGGATCCTTGCCGCCGCCCCGGGTGACCAGGATGGGATGGCGCGCTCCGGCCAGCGCGCGGGCGGCCTGCCCGATGGCTTCGGGCGTGGGCAGACGGTCGCCGGCCTTCTGCTGCCGGGAAGCGTCCCGGTACGACAGGCCGTCGATATCCTCGGCCAGCACCTCGCGGGGCAGGGTCAGATAGACCGGCCCGGCCGGCGGAGACTCGGCGATGGCAAAGGCGCGGTCCACCACGCCTTCCAGGTCGGCCCCGTGGCGCAGCTCGTAGTCCCACTTCACCCACTCGCGCACCATTGCCGCCTGGTCGAAGGACTCCTGCGCCCAGTGGATGCTGCCGTCGCGGGAGCCGCGGGCGTCTCCCTCGGTGATGGGCGTGCGGCCGGCGCTGAACAGCATGGGCACGTTGGAGCGGGCGGCGTTGACGATGCCCCCGATGGCG
This sequence comes from uncultured Dehalococcoidia bacterium, assembly GCA_951813535.1. Lineage (GTDB taxonomy): Bacteria > Chloroflexota > Dehalococcoidia > Lucifugimonadales > UBA3495 > Bin87. Next base: position 469,306 of record OX638345.1, read on the forward strand.
TTGGCGGTGCCGGGAACGGTGTGCACCATCACCACCTGCGGGCGCCCGGTGATCATGGTGTAGCCATGGGCCATGCTCACGGCGGTGACCTCGTGGGGAACCGGGATGGGATGCGGCGCCGGGAGTTCCTGCACCTGCCGCTTGGCGTAGGCCTCGATGACGGGCGCGAAATCCGTCCCGCCGTTGCCGAAGAAGTAATCGATCCCACGGGAGGCCAGCAACTCCAGGTAGGCCTCCGCGACGCTCTCCACCGGGGCATGGTTGTACATCTCAAAATCCTCGCAAGCAGGGTTGGTCAACGCGAGGATACCACCATTGTTCAGGGCCGAGTATGGCGGCGATCCGGTTGCAGGGGAAGGCGACGCTCGGATCGCGGAGCCCGCTGATTCGCATAGCGGAGCCCGCTCATGGTGAGCTTGTCGAACCGCCTGGCGATGCCGTGGCCGCAGGAGACGCCGTGGCCGCAACGAGATCGCCACGCTTCGCTCGCGATGACGGTCCTGGCGATGACGGTCCTGGCGATGACGGTCCTGGCGAAACTGGGCACGCGTGAGCAGCGAATCTTGTTGACAGGCCAAATTGAATGTGATAATTTTCACCAGCCAAAAACGGGCCACGTAATTTCAGCCGCTTTACGTATTTACGTGGTCGATCCCGGGTAGAAAGCCCAGCATCAAACGTTCGAGCGCAGGTTCACCAGCCACATGCCGCAAACCGACCCCAACGCGATGAACGCGGCTCTCTGGGCCGATGTCAGCCTCTGGCTGACGTACCTCTGGATTTATTTCCCCCTGATCATCATCTTTGCGTTCAGCATGCTGATCGCCCATGGGCTGATCCCGTCGGGCGTGCAGACCGGAACCTACCCGGCGTTCTTCGCGCGCTTGCGATTACCCCTCACCGTGATTGGCGTTGCCGCGTTGGCGGGAGCCGTGGCCATGATGATTCTGACCGTCATGCAGTCGCCGATTACGCTGCAGAACGTTTGGGAACGCCTTTTCGTATAACGCGCCGGGCGCCGCGCGGCTAAGCCCGCTGCCTGACGCAACCGGCCCTGCCGCCCAAAGACCTGCCGATATCCATGCCGCCCCTCCCACCCACTCGACAGCTCATCCCGATGGCGATTGCCGGGCTGGTCGTGACGGCCATCGTCGCGTTCATCCTGGTGGTGCTGTTCATATCGTGGTTCTCCAACCCGCCCTTCGGGTGGGGTGACGCGCCGGACCAGCCGATTGACTTCCCGCACACGGTGCACGCGGGGTCCGTTGAAGAGGGCGGCCATGCCATCCAGTGCGAGTTCTGCCACCGCAACGTGACCTCGGGAGCGGCGGCCACGGTGCCGGCCGTGGAAGTCTGCGTGATCTGCCACAAACAGGTCAACGGGAGCAACGTGACCACCGACGCCGTGGAGCCCGAAACGCTGATCAACATCCAGCGGGTGCTGGACAAGCACGAGGATCAACGGCCCATCGACTGGGAGCGGGTCCACCGCCTGCCGGACCACGTGCGGTTCGTGCACGAGGCCCACATCCGGTTCCTGACCCAGGGCGAAGAGCGTATCGTGACGCTGCCGGTGGGAGACGAAAAGCCGATGAACCTGCCGGTGACGGTGCCCGAAGCCTGTTCGGTATGCCACGGCGACGTGGCCCGGATGGAAGTGGTACAGCCGCAGGATGGGCAGTCGCTGAAGATGGGCACATGCCTGGATTGCCACCGGGAAAACGACGTCAGCACTGACTGCACGATCTGCCACAAGTAGGCCGCACGCATATCATGAAACTAACGCGCCGCAACTTCCTCGCCTGGGCCGGCATCGCTGCAACGGGAGCGATTGCCTGCGACCTGTTCGACGACGAGTTGCGGGTGCAGAGCCCGGCGCTGATCCCCGAAGACCTGGTCAAGGGGCGCGACAACTGGTACGCCACCTACGACGGGTCGGTTCCCGGCGGCGAGGGCGTCCTGGTCCGGGTGATGGAAGGGCGCGCCAAGAAGGTACGCGGCAACCCGCGCTTCCCGACCAACCAGGGCAAGCAGTCAGCCACCGCCGACACCCTCCTGCAGTCGCTTTACCATCCCGACCGGATCGACGGACCGATGCTGCGCAGCGGGCCGAGGGGCTCGGGTCGCTACCGGCCCATCAGCTGGGAAGACGCGCTGTATCGGTTGAACGCCGCGGTGGACACAAGTGGCCCGGGGATGCTGCTGATCACTGAAGACCGCAAGTGCAGCTTCGCCAAGATCTGCGGCGCGTTCGCCGATGCATTCGGCGGGCGGCACGTGGCCTTTGGCGGCGCGGCGGACGACACGGCGTACCGGGCCGCGGTGAAGGACGTGATGGGCACCGACAGCCTGCCGTACCACGACATCGCCAACGCGTACGCACTGGCCAGCTTCGGCTCCGACTTTCTCTCGACCTGGGGCAACCCCACCGCCTACTCGGTGGCTTACGGCAAGTTCCGCTCCAAGCCAAACGTCAGTGACCGGGGCCGGCATTACCATTTCGGCTCCCGCTACTCGATGACTGCTGCCAACGCCGACAAGTGGATACCCATCAATCCTGGCTCCGAAGGCTACGCCGCCATGGCGCTGGCATGGGCGGTCGCTTCAACCCATGCGGAATCGCCGGCGGTGGCGCAGATCACGGGCGAGGCCGGACCGGGCGCGCTGAGCGAATTCATCCCCGACGCCCTGGTGGACGTGCTGGGAATACCGGGCGAGGTCCTGGACGGATATTCGGTCCGGGAGTTCTTTGAGAAACTGGCGCACGATTACATGGCCCACGGCGGCCTGGCCATCGGCGGCGGCGGCGAGGCCGGCGCGTACAGCAATGGGCAGTTCAACGCCTCGGCAGTCCTGATCGTGAACTACCTTCTGGGCAACGTGGGCCAAGAGGGTGGCTTGCTGCCCGATCCCGGGAGCCCGATTTCCGACAGCCCGACGGCGGCCCCGGTGGCGTCCCTGGCGGATTGGCAGCGGATCGCCGGCGACATCGGCAGCGGCGCCGTTCCCATGGTTATCATTCACAACGCCAACCCCGTGTACGGACTGCCGCCCAGCATCGGCCTGGAGGGCGCGCTGGGCAACGAGGGCGTGGTGGTCATCAGCGCCAGCCAGTTCCTGGACGAAACGTCGGCGATGGCCGACCTGCTGATACCCGACCGGGCCGCGCTGGAAGACTGGGGCGACGACCTGCCTGACCCGATGCCGGGTTACCGCGTGTACGCGGTGCAGCAGCCCGTGGTGAACCCGCTGGCGGATGTGGATCCGCGGAGCTTCCCCGACGTGCTGCTGAACGCGGCCGCAACGCTGGGGCGGGGCGACGGCATGCCGGCGGAGAGCTACGAAGCGATGATCCGCGCAAACGTTGAAGAAATGCTCGGAGCGGACCTCAACGACACGCTGATGTACGGCGGCTGGTGGGATGAAAACGCCACCGGGCGGGCGGCGATCCCGCCGGAGGGCACACTGAGCAGGATCGCGAGGAACGCGTCGCCGGCCAACCTGGTGGGCACGGGGAACTTCCATTTGCAGCCCTACGAGCACCACACCGTGAGGGACGGTCGTAACGCTCACCTGCCGTGGGCGCAGAGCACGCCCGATCCCCTGACCACGGTGACCTGGCAGACTTGGGTCGACATAAACGAAACGCAGGGTCGGCAGATGGGCCTGCGCGAGGGCGACGTGGTGAACATCACCACTGGCGCCGGCAGCATCCAGGCGCTGGTATACCTGAACCCCGGCACTCCCCCGGGAATCGCAGCGGTGCCCATGGGCGGCGGCCGCACCCTGGGGTCCAGCTACGCCACGGATCGGGACGCGCGGGAGAGCGGCAACGTGATGTCCATCCTGGAGCCCGTGGTGGTGGACGGCTCCGGTGGGCTGGCCTGGAGTTCCACCCGCTGTTCGATAACGCCCACGGGCGACAGCATGGCGGTTTCCAAGCTTGAAGGTGACTACACCAGCCGCGAGGTCGGCGAACATCCGGCCGAACAGGTTTACAAGAGCGTCAGCGCGGAGGGAGGTCACTAGGGCCGGCGACTGGATTCCTGCTTTCGCCGGAATGACGAAAGCGATGGACGAAAGCGACGCAGGAACGACCGACAGTGACCCTGGGGACAACTGAAAAATGCCTAACGCCGAATTTCCGCACAAATGGGGAATGGTCATTGACCTGGACAAGTGCACGGGCTGCCAGGCCTGCGTGGTTGCCTGCCAGGCCGAGAACAACATCCCCATCAACACCAAGGACTACTTCCTGCAGCGGCGCGCCTACGAATGGATCCGCATCGAGCGCTACTGGGAAGGCGAGTACCCGAACATCAAGGCGCGGTTCATGCCGGTGCTGTGCCAGCACTGCGAGAACGCGCCGTGCGAGCCGGTCTGCCCGGTGTTCGCCACCTACCATAACGAAGAGGGCCTGAACGTCCAGGTGTACAACCGCTGCGTGGGCACGCGTTATTGCATCAACAACTGCCCCTACCAGGTGCGGATGTTCAACTACTGGCATCCCAACTGGCCGGCGAGGCTGGAAAACCAGCTCAATCCGGACGTGACGGTGCGGACGCGCGGTATCACCGAGAAGTGCACTTTCTGCGTGCAGCGGCTCCGCCGGGGCGAGATCGAGGTTGAGGCCCGGGGCGGACAGCGACTGAACGACGAGCGCATCGCCGGCGGCAACTACGACCCGGCGTGCGTGCAGGCCTGCCCGACCAACGCGCTGATGTTCGGCGACTTGGAGGAACCGGATACGGCGATCAAGCCGTACTTCGACGACGTGAACGCGCATCCGGGCCACGGCGAGCACGACCGCGAGACCCGGGGCTACCGGCTGCTGGAAGAGATGAACACTCGCCCCAGCGTCATCTACCTGAAGAAGATCGACCAGTACCCCCTTAAGGGCGGACACTGATGGCTAGCGAAGCACAGGCCCATCCTGGACAGGGCCACGATCACGACGCCCACGGGGTTGATTCCTCGGGACACGATTCCCACGAGCACGGCCATTTCGGCCCGGAGATGTGGGTAATCCCCGAACGTTCGGGGCTGGTGTCCGGCGTTGTGGAGCGGCAGCAAGCGGGTTCCGGCCTGCTGCGCTGGGTCTTTATCGTCGGCGGCCTGCTGACGATACTGGGCATCGTGGGCTTTGTGCTCAAGCTGGTCACGGTCGGGTTCTCCGACCACCGTGATTGGGGATTTTACGTCGCGGCGTTCGCGTTCGTTTTCACGCTGTCCGCCTCGGCCCCGCTGGCCGCATGCGCCTTCCGGTTCACCAAGAGCCACTGGCGGCGGCCGCTGACGCGCATCGCCGAGGTGTTCTCGTTGGTGAGCATCGTCAACATCCTGCTGTTCATCCCCGCGTTGATCGCGTTGCCCGAAATCGGGGTGATGACGGAAAGCGGCGAGGAGATGGTGCGCCGGTCGATCTGGTTCCAGGAATTGAGCAACCCCTCGGGATGGCTCATGGCCTCGATGATCGGGCTGGTGTTCTGCTCGCTGTCCATACTGTGGCTTTCGGCCATGCCGGACATGGCGCAGAGTCGCTCGCTGGTGACCGGTTTCCGCGCCTCCCTGTACGCGAGGCTGGCCGGCGGCTGGTATGGCACCAAGCGTCAGTGGCAGATCCAGAAGGGTGGCCTGGCCATCCTGGGCGGCCTGTACTTCATGCTGGTGGTGTTCGTCCAGTTCCTGATCGTCAGCGACTTTGCCATGGCGATGATACCGGGCTGGAAGGACTCGATCCTGCCGCCCTTCTACACGGTGATCAGCTTCCAGGGCGGCCTGGCGGCGATCCTGCTGACGGCCTACGCGCTGCGACGCTGGGGCGGCTACCGGGACTATATGGGGCAAGCGCCGTTCTGGGCGGCCAGCAAAGTGCTGCTGGGCCTGACGCTGCTGCACACCTACCACCTGTTCGCGTTTTTCATCACCTACTGGTACGGCCGGCTGGAGGTTGAGCAGGCGATCCTGAACTACCTGATGTTCAAGTCGTACATCGGCATCTTCTGGGCGCAACTGTTCTTCACGTTCTTCATACCGTTCCCGATCCTGGTGTCCAACCACGCCCGGCGTGAGGGCTGGGGCGCGCCGCTGGCGGCCGTCTTCATCCTGATCGGCCTGCTGCTCTTCCACATCCGGATCTTTGCCGCGGCCTTCGCGGCGGCGCCGGCCGACCTGCACGGGCTGTATTACCTGCCCTCGGACGCGTTCGCGTTCCCGGCGCTGCTGTTGCCGCCGCCCGGCGCGACTTTCCCCGATCTCTGGGACATCTTCATGATCCTGGGCGGAGTGGGCATAGTGCTGTTCCTGCTGCGCGTCGGCCTCATGATCCTTCCGCCGCTGTGTCTCTGGGAGATGAAAGAAGGTTCGATGTACCAGCGGGTCGACACGCTGATCCGCGGCCGCTACCTCGTACTCGCTAAGCCGGAGTAGAGGTTGCAGCCAAAGGGCACGAGATTGCCGCGCTACGCTCGCAATGACATCCAAACGCTCGCAATGACACTGAACGCCAGACCAACGCGCTGAACTCTCAACAACGCCGGAACCGAAGCCAACAGAGCCACCACAGGTAAGAGTAAGTCAAAATGCAGGAAGGCAAAGCCCTACCCGCAGCGCAAGTTAACCGGGACCTGCTGCGGTCCATACTGGAGACACCCCGCTGGTTCTGGCCGGTGGTGTCGCTGCTCGGTATGGTCGTGCTGGCGGCCGCCGTGACCATCGGCATCATGGTTGACCGGGGTCTCGGCATAACCGGCTTGAACTACAAGGTGGTCTGGGGCTTCTTCATCACCAACTTCGTGTTCTGGATCGGTATCAGCCACGCCGGCGTGATGCTCTCCGCCATCTTGCGCCTGGCCAAGGCCGAATGGCGCCGCCCGGCGACCCGCGCGGCCGAGGTCCTGACCATCTTCTCGCTGATGACGGCGATGATCATGCCGATCATCCACACCGGCCGGCCGTGGCGCATCCTGTACTGGGCGTTCCCCTATGACTTCGCGCGCGGCGTGTGGCCCAACATCCGCACCCCGCTGGTGTGGGATCCCTCGGCCATCCTGACCTACCTGACCTCTTCGACCCTGTTCGTGCTCATCGCCCTGGTGCCGGACTTCGCGGTACTGCGCGACCGCACCACCGGCTGGCCGAAGATCGTGTACACGATGCTGGCCATGGGCTGGGAAGGCAACCCCCGTCAGTGGAAGTTGCAGATCATCGCCGGCGTCCTGCTGTCCGCGCTGATCCTGCCGGTGTTCGTGTCCGTGCACTCCATCGTGTCCTGGGACTTCGGCATGGCGGTGGCGATCAAGTCGTGGCACAGCACGGTGTTCGCGCCCTACTTCGTGGTCGGCGCGGTCCACTCCGGTGTGTCCGCGGTGGTGTTCGCCATGATCCTGCTGCGCTGGGCCTACGGCTGGCAGGACTACATCCGCCACGAGCATATTGACGCGCTGGGACGCCTGCTGATCGTCGTCGCCACCGGATGGTTCTACTTCCTGGTGATGGAGATCATCTTCGGCATCTACGGCCTGGAAGGCGACGAGCTGGCGGTGCGCGCCCTGCAATTCCTGCCCGGCGACCACGGCGTGGCCTACAACATCTGGATGATAGTGTTCGTCGGCATCACCTACTTCCTGCCGGTCATCCTGTGGCTGCCCAAGGCGTGGCGGCGCAACCTGTGGATCATGTCGGCGGCGTGTATCTCGGTGAACGTGGGCATGTGGCTGGAGCGGTACCTGTTGTTCGTGCCCGGCCAGGCCAACAAGCAGTTCCAGACCTTCACGTGGAACGACTACCTGCCGCAATGGCCGGAGGCGCTGATCGTGGGCGCGACGTTCGCCTTCGTCTCCATGCTGATGCTGCTCTTCAGCCGGGTGTTCCCGCTGGTGCCGCTGTACGACATCAAGGAAGGGGACATTCTGAAGACGGAAATGCAGATTGGCCGCCGCACCGTGCCGGCAACGTTCAGAGAGGACTAGCTTCGCATGGGTGTACAGGATGGATGTGATTTTCCGGACTGTCACACTGCGCTCGCAATGACAAGGAACAAGGTTTAGAGTTATCGTCATGGCAATGCAAGGGATAATGGGGCTGTTGCGGAACGCGATGCCCGCAGCCAGCGCGAAGCACACCGTTCTGGGAGTGTTCTCGGACGCCGAGTCGGCGGCCACCGCCGGCGACGAGCTCAAGTCCGCCGGCATCCCGGACACCGACTACGACTTCCTGACCGACTCGCCGTATCCCGAGGGCTCGCTGGGAGAACGGGACGAGCCGCACCGCCTTTACCTGTACCCGTTCATCGGCGCGCTGCTGGGCCTGTCGTCCGGCATCATGATCACGGCGATGACGCAGGTGGCGTATCCGCTGGTTACGGGAGGCAAGCCGGTGCTGTCGCTGCCGCCGATGGCCATCGTTTGCTACGAGGGCACGATGCTGGGCGCCATCCTGTTCACAGTGATCGGCATTGTCTTCGAATCGCGTCTGCCCAAGTTCGACCTAGGCCTTTACGACAACCGCATCACCCAGGGGTTCCTCGGCTTGCGCGTAAAAGCGGAGCCCGAACAGAGCCGCGAGGTGGTGCAGATAATGAACGCCGCCGGCGCCGTAGACGTCAAGACGGACCAGTAGCAAGGACCGGGACGAACGCATGGCAACGCAAGCAATACTGGGCCTGTTCGACGACGCATCGGCGGCCGCCGACGCCGGAGACGCGCTGAAAGCGTCGGGCGTCGCCGAGTCGGACTACCACTTCCTGACCGACATCCCGTATCCGGAAGGGGCGTTCGGCGAACCGATGGAGAGACACAGCCTGTTCGTATGGCCGCTGTTCGGCGGAGCGCTGGGGATAGTTTTGGCCCTGGTGGTTGCCGGTATGACTCCGTTGGCCGTGCCGATGACCATCGAACCCAAGCCCATCCTGGCGATGCCGCCGCTGGCGGTGATCTGCTTCGCCGGAGCGATGCTGGGCGCCATCCTGTTCACCGTGATCGGGATTGCGATGTCGCTACGGACGAGAATCGCGTCTCCGCACTCGGACGACCGGATCGCCACCGGATTGATCGGCGTCCTGGTAAACGCCGGCGCAGCACAGGAGCCGCAAGTTACCGAAATCCTGAACGACGCCGGCGCATTGGACGTTACGACCAATCGCGCCTAGACTGGCCCGGCCGCTGCGATGATCGAATCTGAAAGTAGCAATGGCTGAAAGTTGCAATGAGAAACTTGATGACACGGATTAGCTCGATCCCCGGCAGGTTCCGACTGCCGCTGCTGTTTGCGGCGTTGGCCACGGTGGGGATCGTGGCGGCCGGCTGCTCGCAGGGGTCCTACCCGCTGGATATCTTCTACGAAATGCACTACCAGCCGGCGTACAAGGTCCACGAGCCGCCGCGGCTCAGCGTGCCGGCGTCGGCGGTGCCGTGGTACGGCTCCACGCCGCCGGAGTCTACGTCCTTTGCCGGATCCGGCAAGCACATCTTTGAGACCAACTGCGTGATGTGTCACGGAGCCGAGGGTCTGGGCAATGGGCCGGTTCTGGCGCGGATGATCGTGGACTACGGCTTCCAGCCGCTGGACCTGGCCACGCAGAACCCCAACCTCAAGTCGGAAGCGGCCATGAGCCTGGATCGAGATGGTCTGCGCGGGGTTATCGAGGGCGGCGTGAACGTCATGCCCAGCTTCAAAAAGCTGCTGACCCCCGGTCAGGTCGAACTGGTGCTGGACTACGTGGAAGGTTGCATCCAGGATGGCAATGCCGCGGAGTGCCAGTAGCGTCGCCGGCCGGTTCAATGCCGGTGCGCGTCTGTCTCTGTCCCAAAGACGATAAAATCCTGGAGCTCGCCGTCAACGGGCATGCCGACTACATCGTGACTGGCGACGACGACCTGCTGCCGATGAACCCGTTCCGTGGGATAGCGACTATCAGGCCGGCCGAATTCCTGGCGGTGGTGGCAGCTTTGGTGGCGATGGGGATCTTCGCCGGCGTTCCGGCGCCGTGGCATGAGGTATCCTACTAATTGAACCCCTCGCTGCGCTGGTTTCGTTGGGTCGTTCCGGTTGCGGTGATCGCAATTTTGGGCGTGGGCTGTTCGATGGACGGGGGCGATTCATCCAGGAGGGCCAGTGGATCCGATCCCGCGCTGGTTGACCGGGGCGCCGTTGTTTATCGAGAGTATTGCGCTTCCTGCCACGGGCTTAACCTGGAAGGACAATCTGGCTGGCAGACGCGGAACGCGAACGGAACCCTGCCCGCTCCTCCGCACGACGCGTCCGGTCACACCTGGCACCATAGCGATCAATTGCTGTTCGAGCTTACCAAGTTGGGACCCAGTGAGGTTATCGGCAGCGACTATCAAAGCGCTATGCCCGGCTTTTCCGACGTTCTGCACGATGATGACATTTGGGCAGTGCTGGCGTTTATTGAGAGTCAGTGGCCCGAGGAAATTCGCGCGGCGCGCAACGCCCGCTAGCCAACGGACCCTGTCGGATTACGCGACGTTGGAATCTTGACTAACAGTGAAATCGATGATAACCGGTACGGTCCGCGGGTTTTATGCGCCCATTCTGGTGATTGTTGTCGTCGTCATTGGGTTGGCCCCAGGCATATTGTTCACCGGGGGAGTTGCCGGGCAATCAGGGGAGACGGGTGTTTCCTACGATGAGACGAAAGCGCAGGAGATTGACCGGATGCTGATGTGCCCGGTTTGTCCGGCGCAGACCATCGACCAGACCGAGGTGCCGTTGGCCAAGCAGATGCGGGCGCAGGTGAGAGAACTGTTGGCGTCGGGAGCGACCCGCGACGAGGTGCTGGCCTGGTTCTCCGCGCCGGAGAGGTACGGGCCCAGCGTGCTGGCCGAGCCGCCCCGCTCCGGCTTCTACCTGATCGCGTGGATCGTTCCTGGCGTTGTCGTCGTTGCGGGCCTCGCCGGTGCGCTCCTCACCCTGCGGGCAATGCGAGGGCGGCGCGCCGATGATGGCGAACCTACCGATCCGGCCGATCATGACGATTTGCAGCCGTACCTGGCCGCAGTGGACCGCGACCTGGCGTTGGACGGCCGGGACTACGACGGGGAAGACTGAAAATGGCTGATCTGGGTGCGGCCTGCCTCTGGATGGGGCTGGCGCTGGCGGCTTATTCCTGCTTCGCGTCGGTGGGTGGGCAGTTGCGCGGTTCGACAGCGCTGGTGGACAGCGGACGCAAGGCGTCCTACGTGCTGGTGGTGGCGCTGCTGGTGTCCACACTGTCACTGGTGCAGTCGTTCATCGCGCGGGACTTCTCGTTGCAGTACGTGGCCGAACACAGCAACCTGGCGATGCCCAACATCTTCACCTGGGTCGCCTTCTACGCCGGCAACGAGGGATCGCTGCTCTACATTGCCTTCGCGCTGTCGGTGATGGCCGCGCTGGCGATCTGGCTGGCTCCGGCGTCAACGCGGCCCACGCTGGCGTGGACGACGGCGATCCTGATGCTGATCGAGGTGTTCTTCCTGGCGGTCATGGGTTTCATGGCGAACCCCTTTGCCAAGCTGCCGTTTCCCGTCCCCGACGGGCAGGGCATCAACCCGCTGCTGACCCACTTCGGGATGTTCTTCCACCCGCCGGCGCTGATGGCCGGGCTGGTGGGCATCAGCATCCCCATGGCTTTCTCCCTGGGCAGCCTGATTGGGGGCAAGGGCGGCGACGAGTGGATCGATGCCGGCCGCGCCTGGGGCGTGGGCATCTGGGCGTTGCTGGCCGCCGGACTGCTGCTGGGCTCGTGGTGGGCGTATACCATCCTGGGCTGGGGCGGGTTCTGGTTCTGGGATCCGGTGGAGAACGCGGCCTTCATGCCCTGGATCGCGCTGACGGCCTTCGTCCACTCGATCATGGTGCAGAAGCGGCGGGGGATGTTCCGGATGTGGAACATCGTGCTGATCGACGTGGCCTTCGGGCTGGCATTGTACGGGATGTTCATGAACCGGGGCGGGCCCGTGCCATCGGTGCATTCCTTCGGCGCGTCCACGCTGGGCTGGGTGTTCCTGCTGTTCCTGGCCTTTGGCGTGATCGTGCCGCTGGCGATCTTCTTCTGGCGATACGACCGGATGAAGAGCGCGCAGAGCCTGGACTCGATGCTGTCCCGCGAATCGGCGTTCCTGGTGAACAACCTGCTGCTGCTGGGGATCGGCTTCGCCACGCTGTGGGGGACGGTGTACCCGCTGCTGTCGCGGCTGTTCGCCGAGCAGGAGATCACCGTGGCCCGGCCCTTCTACGACCAGGTCAACGGTCCGTTGATGTTGGGGCTCGTCCTGCTGATGGGTGTGGGGCCGCTGCTGCCTTGGCGTCGGGCGAACCTGCGATCGTTGCAGAGGGCGCTGCAGATACCGGGGACCGCCGCGCTGGTGACCGTGGCCGTCCTGCTGGTCGTGGGCATCCGGCAGCCCTACGCGGTGGTCGGTTTTGGTCTGTGCGCGCTGGTGACGGCCAGCATCGTTTCGGAGTGGGTTCGCGGGACCATGGCCCGGCGGCGCAGCGTCGGCGACAATCCGGCCGTTGGGTTCGTGCGACTGATCCTGGCCAACCGGCCGCGCTACGGCGGTTACATCGTGCACCTGGCGGTGGTGATGGTCGCCCTTGGCGTCGTCGGGCAGTCGTTCTACGGCGTGCAGCGGGACGTCGCGCTGATGCCGGGCGAGTCGGTCACCGTGCAAGACTACACGCTGGAGTACGTGGACACCACCGCGCTGGCCTTCTCCGACCGCACCGAGTTCCGGACGACGGTGGAGGTGTACCGGGACGGCGAACTGCTGGAGACCATGCACCCGCAGCGGACGTTCCATCCGGCGTTCAACATGGCGTCGACCCGGGCGGCGATACGCTCCACGCCGGTGGAGGACTTCTACGTGGTGCCCAGCGAAAACCGCGAGGATGGAGCGGTCGGGTTCCGCATCCTGGTCAACCCGCTGGTCTGGTGGATGTGGGTGGCCGGCCCGGTGATGATATTCGGCACGGTGGTCGCGCTGTGGCCGACGCGGGCTCCGGTGAGGCGTCCGGTTGTGGTCCCGTCGCCGGCCCCCGGCGCAGCCGACTAACGGGCCTGCGCCGGGACGGGTGGCTGGATGCAACTGGGGTTGGCGATAGCGGTGGCGCTGCTCATCGTGGGGGCGGTGGCGTGGCCGTTCCTGGCCGGTCGATGGCGGGCGTCGGGCAGCGCATCGGGCCAGCAGGAAGCGGACGAGGGCGCAACCACGGGCAACGCCGCGCTGGAGGATGTGTACGAGGCGATACGCACCCTGCAGATGGAGCACAGTCTGGGTCGCATCGAGGACGGTGATTTCCGCGAGCAACTGGACGAGTACAGGCGGCAGGCGGCGGAGATCATGCGGGATTTGGACCGGCAGGGCTAGCATGGCCGGGCATTGGATGGTCGATCGCCGTTTCCTGATCACGGCGTTTGCAGTGACCATGACTATGGCAGTATTGCTGGGGGTCAGGCCCGCGGACCTGCACGGTCAATCTCCGGATACGCTGTCCGTGACTGGCTCGGTGGTCAATGGCACGCAGGGGGTGGATGCCCCGTCCGGCGTGACCGTGCTGCTGCACCGCTTCGGCGCGGGTTCGGGATCGGTGGATACCTACGAGGAGACCACGGGCGATGGCGGCGCTTTCCGGTTCGACGGGGTGCCGGCGGTGTCCGATGGCGACAGCCTTGCGCTGGCCGTCGACTACGGGGAGACCCGCTATACCGAGGTGCTCTCACAGTCCGAAGTCGACGACCCGGTGGTGCTGACGGTGTACGAATTCACCCGCGACGTGGGTGTGGTGACCACCACGGAGCAGTCGATCATCGTGTCGGGGATCGACTCGGCGACCCGGCGCATGGCGGCGGTGCAGCTGTTCACGCTGGAAAACCGCAGCGACACCACGCTGGTGCCGGATCTGTCCGCCCCGCCCATGATCGGGCAGTTCAGCTTCCTGCGGTTTTCCCTGCCGGCGGCGGCCACCGACCTGGACGTTTCCACCAACCTGGTGGGCGGCGAGGTGATACCGGTGGGCACCGGGTTTGCCATCACCGCGCCCGTGCCGCCGGGGAGACACCAGGCGAGTTTCACGTTCACCGTGCCCTACGAGGGCAACGAGGTGGCGTGGCGGGACAACACCCTGCAGGGAGCGGAGTCGCTGAATTTGCTGATCCCCGCAGAGTTCGGGAACATCGGCGTTGGCGGGCTGGAGCCGGATGAAGGGTTCTCGGTGGGCGAAGTCACGTACCGGGCCTGGGGAGCGGAAAACCTGGGGCCCGGCGAAGGGGTCAGCATCACGCTGTCCGGACTGCCGGAACCGACCTGGATTGACCGGGTGGGCAACCCGCTGTCGGAGGCGAGGTTCTGGTTCGGCGCGCTGCCCATCATGGTGGGCGTTGCGCTGGCGGGATTGCTGGGTTGGGGCATCTGGCGGCGTCCGACGGCGATCGCAGGCTGATGTCCCGGCGCGGCTGGATCATGCTGGGCACGGCGGCGGTACTGGTGCCCCTGTTCGCCCTGCTGGCCTGGGCGGCGGTGCGGCAGCAGGGACAGCCGTCCGGCGCCGCGGGGATCAACGCGCAGTTTGGCGAGGTGCGAGTGTCGGAGGCGCGCGCAGCGGATTTCGCGCTGGAAATGGCCGATGGCGATGTGCTCCGACTCTCAGATCTCAGGGGCAAGGTGGTGATGGTGGATTTCTGGGCGTCCTGGTGCGGGCCGTGCCGACAGGAGGCGGCGACGCTGAACCGCATCTACGCCGCCTACGCCGAGGCGCCGGTGGAGTTCGTGGGCGTCAACGTGTGGGACACTCCGGACGCGGCGGAGGTGTTCCTGGTGGAGTTCGGCGTTGCCTATCCCACCGGCGTTGACGCTGACGGAGCGATCGCCCTGGAGTACGGCGTGCGGGGCATACCGGAGAAGTTCTTCATTGACGCCGACGGAGTGGTTCGGCGCAAGTACGTGGGGCCAATGCCGGAGGACGTGCTGCGGGGCGCGCTGGACGAGCTGCTGTCGGAGGCGCCGACGCAGGGCGGGTGACCCGTGGCGACGACAGGCAGAGTGATACAATCCCGCGCACCGGAGGCCGGAAGATGACCACGCCCGAGAGCAACGTTAACGCGGGAGACGCGCCGGTGGCGCTGGCTATGGACTGGGGCGGGACGTGGGCCCGCGCCGCGGTTATCGACCGTCAGGGGACCATCCTGTGGCAGGACCGGGTCGCCAATGAGCCGGGCGCGATGCAGGAGCAGCTGGTGCACGCCGCCGGAGGGCTGCTGCAAACGGCGAAGGATTGGGCCGAAGGACGGAGCATCGCCGGAGCGGGAATTGCCCTGGCCGGCTCGATTGACGCGGCGAGCAACATGCTGCTGTCCTCGCCCAACCTGCCGGCTCTGAACGGCGTCACGCTGCCCGCGCTTTGGGAGCCGGTGCTGGGCGCGCCGGTCTGGGTGGGCAACGACGCCAACCTGGCGGCCCTGGGCGAGTACTACTACGGCGCCGGCCGGTCGGTTCGGCCGCAGGACACTCCGTCGCGTACACTGGTTTTCATAACCTTCAGCACCGGCGTGGGAGCGGGCATCGTCGACCGGGGCGAGGTGTTCACCGGCGCGGTGGGAGCGGCCGGTGAAGTGGGACACATGACCGTTGACCTGCGGGCGGACGCGCCGGCGTGTTCCTGCGGCAACAGCGGCTGCCTGGAGGCCCTGTCCTCCGGCACCGCCATCGCACGGGCGGCGCAGGCCCGACTGGTAGACGCCACGCCCGGGTCGCCGCTGCAGCGGGCCTACGAGGCCAACGCATCGCTGACCGGTGAGGCCGTGTTCGCCGCCGCGGCGCGGGGCGACTACGTGGCCCTGGAGGTGATCGAGGCGGCGGTGGGGGCGATCATCGTCGGGTTGGGCAACGTGCTCAACATCTTCAATCCCGACGTGGTGG
The DNA here is from genome assembly GCA_951813535.1 of uncultured Dehalococcoidia bacterium. GTDB lineage: Bacteria > Chloroflexota > Dehalococcoidia > Lucifugimonadales > UBA3495 > Bin87. The sequence goes on from OX638345.1 coordinate 485,226, forward strand.
TCATGGGCGGCGGCGTGACGCTGGGGTTGCAGGAGTTGGGTCTGCTGGGCCAGATCGAAGATGGCATGCGTCGGCGCGCGATGAGCTCAGGGCACCGCGCGTTCCGACTGGCGCCGGCGACGTTCGGCGACAGCCAGGGAATGGTGGGGGCCGCCAGCCTGGTGTGGGCGGAAACGGCGAAGCGTTAGGTGGCGTCGCCCCGAAGACGGCGCAGTTCGGCTTCCAGTTCTGCGGCGCGAGCTTCGGCAGCGGCGCGGGCGGCGCGCTCCGTTTCTCGGGCAGCCTGCTCCGTTTCCAGCATGGACTCGGCAGCGGTGCGAGCGGCCTGTTCGCTGGCCAGAATGGACTCGGCAGTGACGAGTTCCACTCTGGTTTCGGCGTAGTCGCGCAGCCATTCGCCGGTCGCCGGGTTGTAAAACCGCAGGATGCGATCTTCCCAGACCAGATCCAGCTCCAGGGTGGGGCTGTATCCGCGCGGGCGACCCTCGGCGTCCGGGGCCACGGGCAGGCGTTGGTATTCGCCGTCAACCAGCCGTTCGCCCACCAGCCGCTCCCCGTAGTACCGGCTGTCCTCGGTGGGGTCATACCGCCAGTATTCGCCGATGCCGATGGCGGCGTACAGCTCGCGCTTGGGGACGAGATCGTTGTGGGCGGTGTGCTTGGAGGCGATTTCGAGGGCGAATTCGGGCGGCTTGCCCACGATCCAAATGCGGTAGTGCTCCTGTCGGATGATTTCGTCGGCGTTCACGTCAAAGGCAACGTAGCAGTCCGGCGCGATGTTGCGGCCCGGGCGACCCTGGTCGTAGTAGATGAAGGTGTTGCCGCTGACCAGGGTACGGGGCTGGTCGGCGTAATGGATCTGCAGCAGCGTGTTCACGTGCAGAAACTCGTGGTATTGCTCAGCTCCGTCAGGCAAGGGCGCACCGTCCGTTGCGGGATAGAAAATCCCGTCCTCGTAGAGGTGAGGAGCCTCTTCGATGGAAGGCTGGGTGACCGGGGACAGTTCGGGCTCAAAGCCGGGAATGGCCGCCCCCGGGTAGTACACGCCATCCTCATAGAGGTTCGGCGCCTCTTCCTCGGAGAGTTGGCGGATCACAGGCGGGTCGGGCAGGGACTTGGGCTTGGATGGTCTGGTGGTCACAGCAAACCTCGCAAGAACTCACGCCATCCTACTCTATCATTGTGGGCAGGGGGCGGCAATTGACGAACCGGGCGGCCTGCGCTACGCTGGCGCGTGCACTAAATCTCCACTGTTACGGAGCATTTCCCTATGACTCAACAAGCCCCTCCCACCGCGCTGACGCCGGAAGTGCAGGCCATGGTGGGCGTCAGCGGCGACGTCGTCGAATCCTGGGGCGTGGTGGACGCCGAGTACATGCGCCGGTTCACCCAGGCGCTGATGGACCCCGATCCGCGCTACTGGGATGACGAGTTCGCCAAGTCCACCCGCTACGGCGAGATTATCACGCCGCCGATCATGGTGAGCTACCTGGCCAGCCGCATCCGGCCGGACCAGGGGGATCCCATCACCGCTGCCTTCGAGGAGAACCCCGAATCGGACGGCATCGGTTCCGTGGAGCGGCCCGGCGAGTTGCCGCCGGTGCCCACCAACCTGGTACGGGTGCTCAACGCCGGCAACGAGATCGAGCTGTACGCCTACCCCAGCATCGGCGACACGATCTTCTTCCAGAACCGCTATTCGGACATCCGCGAGCGCCTGGGACGGGACGGCACGCCGTTTCTGATAATCACCCGCGAGACGCGCTTCTGGAACCAGAACGACGTGACGCTGTGCATCACGCGCGCTTCGACCATTCGTCGCTAGTTCCTTTCCCGCCGGTAGATTCCGCCGGCTCGGACCCACTGGAGAAACGCCATGACCACGCTGCTGGACGACCTGCTCAACATGGAGGCTGAGGAGATCTGGAAGCTCAACGAGCGTCCGGATGCCGATGGCCTGCGTGACAAGGAGCAGATCTACTACGAGGACGTGAACGAGGGCGACGAACTGCCCAAGTACATCTACAAGCCCACGCCCACCCACCTCTTCCGGTGGAGCGCGGCCATCGAGAACTTCCACCGGATCCACTACGATCTGGACTTCGGCCTGAACCACGACCGCAACCCCAGCATCCTGGTGCACGGCTCGTGGAAGCAGAGCGTGGCGCCCCAGTACCTGAAGGACTGGACGCTGCCCAACGGCTGGCCGTGGAAGGCGCGCTTCGAGCACCGGGCGATGCTGGTTCCCGGGGACGTGCTCATCATGTGGGGTCGGGTGACCAGCAAGTACGAGAAGAACCAGATGGGCTTCATCGAGTTGGAAATTGGCATGAAAACCCAGGACGGCATCGAGAGCATGCCGGGGACGGCGACGGTGGTTCTGCCCCTGCGGGACGGCCCGCCGATACCTTATCCCTTTGTACCGCCCGCCGACGACTAGCGCAGGAGTTGCAACCGATGGCACGTTTCATTGCCGTTCACAACGTCCCCGGCATCACCGAGGCCGACTTCCGGGACAAGCTGGACGCCGTCCGCAAGTGGCGGCCCGACCGGCGCACCACCATCGTCAAGGTTTACGGCGACCTGGAGAATGGCAAGCTGATCTCCGAGTGCGAAGCGGTGGAGCAGTCCCACTTTGAAGACTGGCTCAACATGGTGGGCTGGCCCGCCGAGTCCATCAACAAGGTGGACATCGTCTGCCAGGTGGGAAGCTTCTGGAAGCTGTAGCCAGGGTATCGCATCGGTCCGCCATCCGGCTGGAGGGCGGGCCAAGGGAAAACGAACGGGCCGGGAGCATGTGCTCCCGGCCCTCTGCTTGCGGCGCGCCCATAGACGCGCATCATCTGCGAAGCCGCCTGCCGCCACGGCGGCGGCGACCAAACCTGCTCAAATAGAGACGACCCTGGGCGTCACGCAACTCTTCGACGTTGACACCGTGGTCTTCTGCCCAGCGGAACGCCAAGCGTCTTTGAGACCTGTTTTCCGCTGACTCCAGCAATTGCCGGGCGACCTTTTCATTCGTACGCTTTTCCTTGTTCCTCAGGTATTCGGCTGCCATTATGCCCAGCATTATGCATCCCTCCAACGACGCCGTGATGGACGAATATGCTATAACGCCCAATCCCGGCGCTTGTAGCATAGCGTCCCAGTCGCGCCAAAACAACCATGATCCGTCGCGGGTAAATTTAGCTACGAGGTAGGTCCCAAGAGCGGAACCGAACGGCAATATTCTAACATGCGTAGAGATCCCGCCAGTAGAACGCAAGAAGCGAATATAAGGTCTGAATAACCATATCGATATCTTCAGCATAGCAATATAGTATCACGTATCTTACTGATGCTGAGGCGGTACGGCATTTATGGTCGTGGGTCCAAATGAAGAGTTCGTTTTAGCTCGGGGTGTGCTCGCCCGTGCCGAAGGTGGCGGATCGGGTGAGGGTAGCGGGGATGTGATAACCTTTCCTGAAGGGCGAAGAGCCCTTGCAGAAAACTGATTTGAGGGATGCTTGGTTATGACTATTGCCACCCGAATGAGCCGCCTGGGAACCGAATCCGCCTTCGAGGTGCTGGCCAAGGCGCGGGCGCTAGAAGCGCAGGGACGCGAGATCGTTCACCTCGAGATCGGCGAGCCCGACTTCGAGACGCCGGAGCACATCGTGCAGGCGGGCATCAAGGCGCTGCAGGACGGCTACACCCACTACGGCCCCACGCCGGGGTTGCCGGAGCTGCGGCAGGCCGTGGCCCGCAACAGTCGCGAGGTGCGCGGCATCGACACCGACTGGGAGCAGGTGGTGGTCACGCCGGGGGCCAAGCCGATCATGTTCTACGTCCTGCTGGCGATCGCCGAAGCCGGCGCGGAGGTGATTTATCCCAACCCCGGGTTCCCCATCTACGAGTCCATGATCGAGTTCAGCGGCGCCACGGCGGTGCCGATGCAACTGCTGGAGGACAAGGCGTACCATCCCGACCTGAGCCGCCTGCCCGACATGGTTAACGAGCGAACCCGGCTGCTGATCGTAAACTCACCGGAGAACCCGTGTGGCTCTGCCTTCACCCTGGAAGAGCTGGAGACCATCGCCGACGTGGTGCGCAGCCACCCCGACATGTACGTGATGTCCGACGAGATCTACAAGGATATCCTGTACTCCGGCGAGCACCACAGCATCGCGGCACTGCCGGGCATGGCCCACCGCACCATCATCCTGGATGGCTTTTCCAAGAGCTACGCCATGACCGGCTGGCGACTGGGCTACGGGATCATGCCCGAAGAGCTGGTGCCCCACGTGTCGCGGCTGGCCACCAACAGCGTGTCCTGCGCCGCGTCGTTCAGCCAGATGGCCGGCGTGGCCGCGCTGGACGGACCGCAGGACGCCGTGCAGGAGATGGCCGCCGAGTTCGCGCGCCGCCGCCGCCTGATCGCCGACGGGCTGCAGTCCATCCCCGGCATCAACTGCCCCGAACCGGAAGGCGCGTTCTACGCGTTCCCGAGCATCAAGGACACCGGCCTCACCAGCGCCGAGTTCGAGGAGCGGGCAATGCAGGAAGCCGGCGTCGCGCTGCTGTCCGGCTCGGCCTTCGGCGAGTTCGGCGAGGGCTACGTGCGGCTGTCCTACGCCAACAGCCAGGAGAACATCGCCAAGGCCCTGGAAAGCCTGGACGCCATGGTTCGGGCGCTCTGAGTTCCTTTTCTGTATTGCGAGGACGTCATGACTACGGCAACCAAACCGCGTTCTGCTACTGAACTCGATCTTCAGATACGCCGTTTTACCGTGGCGGAGTACCTGGCCATGGCCAAGGCCGGGATTCTGACCGAAGACGATCGGGTGGAACTCATCGATGGAGTGGTAATCGATATGGCGCCTGTCGGCAGTCGGCATATCGGCTGTGTTAATTGTTACAACCGAGAACTATCCGAGGCGGTCGGGAGAAGGGTAATCGTACAGGTGCAAAGTCCGGTGCGATTGGACGACAATACCGAGCCGCAGCCCGATGTGGCCCTGCTGAGAGAAAAGGCTGATGGGTACGCGTCTGGACATCCTGGCCCCGAGGACGTGCTGCTACTGATCGAGGTTGCGGACAGTTCGCTGGGCTATGACCGCAATGAGAAGCTTCCCAGGTACGCTCGGGCGGGCATACCCGAGGTGTGGCTCACGGTGCTGCCCGAGGGCGTGGTGGAGGCGCACACGGAGCCGACCGAGGGTGGCTATCGCGTGACGCGACGGCTACGCGCGGGCGACGTGCTCCGGCCGGGCTGCTTTGACGATGTGGAGATACCGGTTGATGCAGTAATGCCGGCCGGCCGGTCGGATGCGGAGTCCGAGGAAGCGCAAACCTCGTCGGAGCAGGGCCAAAACTAGGCGAAGTGCGGCATCACCTTTTCGCCCAACATCCGCATGGATTTCTGGACCTTGTGGGTGTCCATTTCGCCGACGTTGAGCTTGAGCATCAGGTTGCGCACGCCGATGTCCCGCATTGCGGCGACCTGCTCGGCGACCTGGGACGGCGTGCCCATGATGAAGGAGTGTTCCAGGCTCTCTCCGGCGGGGATGGGACGGTTGGGATCAGGAGGCGGAAAGCCTCCCGGGTTGTAGAGTTCGCGGGCCTGACGGAAGTGGGTGCGCTCGCGTTCGAAGCCGGCAGCCGCGATCTCGTGGGCCTCGTCGTAGCTGTCGGCGACGAAGAGGTCACGGGATGCCCAGCACTGGTCCAGCGTCGCCTCAGTCTGCTCCTCGGTGAAGCCCGAATCCAGCATGGTGGCACGGTAACGCTCCAGCCGTGACTGCAGGTTCGGCAGGGTCTGGATGCCGATCATCACCGGGCGGCCGATCTCGGCCATTCGGATGGTGGAGGCTTCGCTGATGCAGGCCCGGATCAGCGGCGGATGAGGCTGCTGATACGGACGGGGTCGCAGCAGCGGGAACTCCACGTCCCAGTGGGCGCCCTCGTGCTGCAGGGGCTCGCCGGTCCACGCCTTGACCAGCAGCTCTTCGGCTTCATCCAGACGCGCCAGGCCGTCCTCCATGGTGATGCCGAACCCGATGTACTCATAGTGGTTGTAGGCGGAACCGCGGCCGGTGCCGACGATGAGCCGTCCGTGGCTCAAGTTGTCCAGCAGGGAGGTTTGCACGGCGAGACGCACGGGATGATGGAAAGCCAGTTCGACAACGGCAAAGCCGATCTTGAGATCGGTGGTCAGGGAGGCCACCGCGGCGCCCAGGACCAGCGGGTCCGCGTGAGCGGCGGCGCCGTCGAAGTGGTGCTCGGTCAGCCAGACCGAGTGCATGCCGATCTGTTCGGCCAGCACGATCTCGTCGAGGGTGCTGTCGATGATGGCCGAGTCGTTCTCGGGGTGGTGGCTGACGGGAAAGACGAAGGAGCCGAAGCGCATATCTGCCTCGCTTGGAGTATCGAGATGAGGGTACGGAGATTATAGACCAAAATATTTGGCTCCGCGTTCAGCCGCATGAATCTGGAGATACCGTTCGACTGCGGCCGCGAATGTCCTTGCGAAACGAGATTTCAGGTTTCCAGTTCCATTGCGCTACTGCCTGGCACTGCCTATACTTGTCTGGCAATTGATGCGCACGCCCGTGGAAGCGACGATTGGGCGACAAACCGGACCGGGACGATTGGGATAGTAGTCGAGCGAAGTCCCGCCGGAACTATGGGGAAACTGTCGGCTGCGAGAGTCGGGCCGGAGACAACGAGCCGGTCTACGAGCCAGCATCGATCTCGCTCTGTTGCGGTATCGATTTCCCGATCAGGCATCGCCCGGCGTGTCGAGATCGAGGGGCCAGAGCAATATAACCGTTACTCGTTTTGGAACCAGTCCGGTTTGATGTTTCGACACGTATATAGTTTGTATCCATTAGGAATTCGCCAGCAAGTCGGAAGTCAGAAGGTTTGCATTGACCCCATCGTGCGCCAGCCTTGTTGATGCGGCCAGGCAGTGGAAGACCGGTCGCCCGGTGTCGCCAGGGAATCTGACGGCAGTACTCGTTCTGGCGTGGCTGGCAGCGCTGGCGTGCGCGCCGGCGAATACTCCGGGCGATCCATTGTCCCAGCCTTCAGGCGGGCCGCCGGTGAGCCTGGTGGTGAGCAACAGCGACCTTGCCGTGGGAGATAACCGCGTGTCGTTTGGTTTGGTGGATCGGGAGTATATGCCGGTTCGTCCCGACGCCGTAGCGTTGCGTGCGGTGTACTACGAACCGGGAGCCGCGACGGGGCAGGTGCGACACCGAACCGAGGCGGAATTCCTGTCCTGGCCGCCGGAGGGCCGTCGGGGCGTATTCATCGCCACCGTGTCGTTCGATCAGGCCGGAACGGCCACCGGCGATACGCTGGGAATTTGGGAATTGCACGCCACGTTCGACTATGCCCAGCCGCCTTCGGAAGCGCCGGAACCGCTGACCATAGGCTCGGTGGTGTCGGTGGCGCCGGATCACCGCGCGCCGTTCATCGGTGACGCGGCGCCGTTGTCTGACACGCCGACGGTGACGACGGTTGCGGATCTGCGAACAATCAGCAGCAGCCCCGAACCGGATCCGGCGCTGTACGGGTTGTCGGTGGCGCAGGCGGTGAGGGCAGGGAGGCCCGCGGTTGTCACCTTCGCCACGCCGGCTTTTTGCGTTACGGCGACGTGCGGACCGCAGGTGGCTGACCTGTCCGAACTGGCCGGAAGGTATGCAGGGCAGGCCAACTTCGTTCATGTTGAGGTGTACCGCGACCCACACCTGATCAACCCCGCGGACCCAGCGCGAGAGCTGGTTCCGGCCGTCGACGAATGGGGCCTTGTATCCGAGCCGTGGACGTTCATAGTAGGAAGCGATGGCCGGATCACTGATCGATTTGAGCAATATGTACCGCCGCGAGTATTGGAAGCGGCGTTATTGGCCGCGATTAATCGGTGAAATTAATTTTGGTTATTGAGTGGTATGGTGTATTGAGCAATACGTATGTTAGATTAGATAGAACACCGGCAGCACAGCGTAAAATTCGGGCAACCAGGAGCAAAACTTTGGCCAATGTCACCATAACGATTGAGGGCGATGTGGAGGAAGTGGTAGCGACGCTGAGAGGGATGGCCGGACGGGTTTCGGATCCGACCGCAGTCGCGCCGACTGCGGCAGCGAGAGAAACTGCCGGTGAAGCAGCAGCCGTTACTATATTGCCGGAAGTTGGAACAGAAGAGGGCGAGCCGACCGAAACGGCGGCTGGAGCATCGGGAGCTACCTGGAACGCGAGTTACGTCACCACGTTCTGGCGAAACCTGTCAGACACGGCGCGGCAAGCCATGTTGCGCGTTTCCCGATCGCCAAATCAAACGCAAAAGCGCGCCCAGCTTATGCACACCCTGCGGCTTTCACAGCGCGAACTATCAGGTTCGTTGTCGAGCCAGGGGCACAGCCTGAACCGACTGAAGCGGCGGCGAGGGAACGTGGATCTGCCCCGGCCGCTGATTTACGACCGAACCGAAGACGCCTACATCCTGGATTCCAATTTCGCCAATGCACTGCGCGAATTGGGCATGAGCTGAAGGTCAGTCGGGTCCCGTCGCCGCAGGGCATGCGGCTTCAGCGCGACAAACCGAGCCGGCTCGGCGGGGCGCGCGGCTAAAAGTGGACGCCGCGCCCCGCCCCACCGTCTACCGCTATGGTCTGGCCGGTGATCGCGGATGCCAAATCCGAGCAGAGGAAGGCGGCGAGGTTGGCGATGTCATCCGGTTCGATCATGCGGCCGATGGGTATTTCGGCGACCGAGCCGGCCAGTTCCGCCTCCGAAGAGGTGTTGTTCCGGGCGGCGCGCTCGTCGACCAGGCCCATGTAGCGCTCCGTCCGGGTGCTGCCCGGGTGGATGCAGTTGACGAGGATGCCGTCGGCGGCCACGTCGTCCGACAGAGCCTTCGAGTAGTTGGACATCGCCGAGTTGGTGACGCCGGATCCTGGGTTGGTGGGGCTGGAGCTCCGCGCCGCCATGCCGCCGATGTTGATGATGCGGCCGCCGCCGGACTCGATCATGTGGGGCACGCACTCCCGGGCGCAGCGAATGTAGCCCATCACCTTGGTGGTGATGTGGTTCAGGATAACGTCGTCGGGGATCTGACTGGCGCGGTCGCTGGTGCTGTTCACCGCGTTGTTGACCAGGATGTCGAGCCGGCCCAGTCCGTTGACGGTATCGCGCACCAGGTTGACGATGTCCTCGGATACCGTCATGTCGGCGCGAACGGGTATGACGCGCGCGCCGGTGGCGTCGCCGATTTCAGCGGCAGCGGCCCGCAGATCGTCCTCACCTCGGGCACAGATGGCGACGGCGCAGCCATCCCTGGCCAGGGCATAAGCGATGGCTTTGCCGATGCCTTTGCTTCCTCCGGTAACCAGCGCGGCCTTGCCTTCCAGTCCTGGCAGCATGATGAACTCCTGCTATCGGTTGTGTTAGTCAGCCGGTCAGGCCGTCAACGGGATTATAGGGCCTGTCGCATTCCAGCTCGACCCGGGGTCCAAACTTCGGGGTCCAAACTTCGGGAACCAAACTTCAGGGTGTGCCTGCGGCAATCAGATCGCTGATATCGGCGGAGCCTGGGATAGCGCGCACCGCGGCTACTGTTGCCTCCAGCTTTGCGGCGGGCCAGTCGATCTGCGGGAACAGTGGTTGAAGGCGCTCCACCTCGGCGTCCAGGCCCCATTCCAGTTCGTTGCCCTGATATTCGCCCCGGTACACGTTCCCACCGGCCATGTCGATGGTGATGCGCGGGGCAAAGGCGGGACGGTCCTTGTGACCGACGATCTGCACCTTGTGCATCAGAGAGAGCACTGCGTCGTGGTTTTCGGCGGAGGCGGAATGGGAATTATCGCCAGGGTCGATGCGGGTGCGCAGCGGCGGATAGCTACCATTCACGGCGACGTAGGCGGTGAAGTAGTGGGTGCTGCCCACGAGCGCCTGGCCCCGGGACGGGTTGGGGAAGGCCGGCGATGGGTAGAGGGTCTCGAGCCAGTTCATGTCGATGGTGATGCGCTCGATCTCGTTGATGGCCAGTTGGTGGGAACGCCGGATGTCCGTCATCAGGTCTATCACCGGGCAGTTGTAGCCGGCCGTGGGATACATTTTGAGCACGGTGTGCAGCAGTTCCCAACGGGTTCCCAGGCCTTCGGTCACCGGCTCAAAGGACACCTGCTGGAGGCCGGTGAACACGTATGAGAGTTCGCCCTTGTTATTGCCCGTAAAGGCGTTGTAGAAGCCGGCCGGCCCTTCCAGCGCTTCCTCGGATCCTCGGACGTCCTCACGGGCCAGCAGGGCGGCCATGATGCCGCTGCGGGTGGCCTGCGGCTCGTGGAACATCATCTCCCGCCCGCCGGAGCGCGGCCCCTCGTTGGTGCCGGCGGTGAAGGTGCAGGCCAGGGCGATGGCGGTGACCATCTGGTCCTCGGTCAATCCCAGCAACTTGCCGGTTGCAACGGCGGCTCCCAGCGTTCCATAGACGGGGCTGGAGCGGAAACCACGGGCCTGGGTCGACGCGATGAAGTCGCCGGCGATGCGCGATTCCACCTCGTATCCGGCGGCCATGGCAGTAATGAGCTGGGCTCCGGTGGCGCCGCCCAACTGGGCAGAGGCCAGCGCGGCGGGTATGACGCACGGGCCGGGGTGGGTGAGCATCCGGTAAGAGTCTGCCTGGTTCGTGGCATGCATCAGCTTGCTATTGGCGAAGGCGGCCCCGCAACGGGTGGCGCGTCCGCCCGAGGCCAGGATGCTCGCGCCGTGGGCTGAGGCTTCCTCGGCCAAAGCCAGGTCCACCGCCGCCTTGCCGTGGTGGGTTCCGGCGCCGATGATGGCTACCACGGTGGCGTGAAGCAGCGAGGTCTGCATCTTGTCGACCACGGCCGGGGGCAGGTCGGAAGCGTCCAGGTTAACGGCCCAGCGGGCAAGCTGCCGGGAAAGGGAGTCGGGCATGGGGTCAGTTCCTTGTCATCCGATAGTGTTGACGTGGGGATAGTCCAGAATCTGCCTGTCATCGGTCAGGAGTGGGCATTCCCATTCGATTGCCGTGGCTACCAGCAGGCGGTCTGCTGGGTCACGATGGAAAGGATCAGGAAGGCTGTAAGCGCTTACGGCGATCTCTGGGGTAATGGGCAAAAGTTGGACGGCAGGGTAGGCCAATAACCGGTTCAGCCATTGGAGCGCATCCAAATCCAGCGTGACACGTCCTCTTTCGGCCAGTAAGGCTACCTCCCAACACGAAACCGCACTGACGCCTATGGTGCCCTGTTGGCTGCGCTCATCAGAAATGGCATTACGCTGAGCTGTACTCAGCCGGGTGATTTCGTCTGACCACCAAACGCCAATATGGGTGTCAAGGATTATCACGTCGACGCTGCCGTTTCTGGTAATTCTTGGCGCGGGTTATGACTAGAATGTGATCCCGCTATCCAACATGTCCAGCTCTTCGTCCGTGAATGCCGAGTCAAACGGCCGTTCATATTTTGAGACGGTGCCCTTATTTGGGTTGTGCAACGCCGGGCGACTGAGGTCGTTTGGGTCCACTTCCATCCTGACAGAACCCTCCGGTTGACGTTGGACGGTAACCTCCACCTCAATATCCTCGGCGAAGGGCAGGTTGTTCAAAATAAGAACGCCGCCTTTGGCGATTTTGGCGGTGGTCTTGAACGTGTCCATAGTCGGCCTCACGAGACGGGATGGCAATGGCTGATCCTCGTAGACTGCGAACATGGTAGCACAGCCGTTTGCTGCAGCCGACGAGACCCACGTTCCCGATTGGAGCGTCAGTCCAGGTCGCGGATGTAGGCGCGGAAGATGATCTTGCTGGCGGCCAGCGTGAGGACGGCGGCGATGAACAGCATTACCAGCGTAAATTCCAGGCTCTGCAGGGCGAATCCCAGGCCGGTCGCCGCCGCCGGGGGGTGTTCGGTGTCCGTTATGGACATCAGCAGGATCACCACGCCCAGCGTCATCGCTGCCGCCACGTCGGCGGCCCAGTGATGTGCGCTTTCGGGCACCGGAACCCAGCCGGCGTGGAATAGCGCGAATGAGGTCAGCGCGCCGACGGTCAGCCCGAGGATGTGCCCTCCAACGAGGTGCCTCAGCGCCGCGCTGCTTGAGTTGGGGTGCACGAATACGATAACCGCGCTGGAGCCCAGCCCTGCGGCCAGAACCGCGTCGGCCACGGAATCCACCATCAGCATGACGATGAGCATCACCACCGCGGCCAGGGCCGACTGCCACAGGTAGCGGGTTTTGAGCTGGAAGAACTGTACGTTGTACAGCTCGATGAACAGGGGCAGATGGAGGCGGCGGCTCATCCGCCGGGGCATCAGCTGCAGTTCGCCGCGGGAAATCAGCCGGTCCAGGAACCCGGTCGGGTGACGCGCGCGGCGTTCGCGCGCGCGACGGCGTGAATGAGAGTTCGCTCTCCGTCTCCGCCGTGACGCCTCACCACCCGCGATGTCGCCAGGCTCCGACCTGGCGCGGTTTGCCATAAGTCGGCGGGGCTAGGCGAGGCTGCGAGCGAAGTCCAGCCAGACCCGGGCGCAGGGCACGGGCAGGATGTGTTGGACGAAACCGGAAACGCCGGGGAATACCACGGCGCGCCCGTTGGGGAACACGTCGGCGGCGCCGCGGAAATCCCCAAGCACCTCCTCCCGAAGCGCGGCGGCGGCGATGATCAGCACCGGTGTCTGCACATCCTTCAGGAGCGGCCGCAGGTCGCCGGATGCCTGGGCCTGGAAACCCGCAACCACGTGGGGCGTGGTCGCCTTCATCTGTTCGGCGTACCAGCGGGTGTAGGCGGGGTCCACGATCTGCGGGTCAAGGCGGCGTCCAATGCTGCCCTCGACCCACGCGCCGATGCCGTCGTTTTCGATCTGAACGGCGGATTCGGCGTGGTGGGCATCGTTGAAGCTGGTGGGCGAGGTGCAGGCGGTCAGGGAGAGGAGCCGTTCCTGGTGCATGGTGGCGTAGCGCATGGAAATGCTGCCGCCCACCGTCTCGCCAATCAGGTGAAACTTTTCCAGTCCCAGTTTGTCAGCAAACTCCGCCAGGTCCTGGGCGAAGTTGTCCACCGACCAGGGGAACCCCGGCTCGGGGACGTCGGACTGTCCCATGCCGCGCATATCGAACCGGATGACGCGGTAGTGGCGGGCGATGATGGGTACCCATCCGAACCAGAGCTTGTGGTTCTTGGCCATGCCGTGGTGCATGACCACGGTCTCCGGCTCCGTCCACGGGTCCGTGAAGTCGTCGATGGTGTAGAACAGCTCGCAGCCGTCGTCCAAGCGCAGTTTCATGGTGTTCCTGCCGACCTCCGTGCTGTCTGGTTCAGGGGTTCCTTACCAAGCGATTAGCGCGAGGCGACGACCCCGCGCTATCGATGAGGATTGTCGCGGTGCGCGTTTGCCAGTGGCTACGCGATCTCCAGTTCGTTGAACACCGAGCGGGCGATGCGCATGGCGGTACGGGTGTTCATATACCCGCCGTACATGGACAGGTGTATGAAGATTTCCATCACCTCTTCCGAGGTGAGTCCGACGCCGAGGGCGCCACGAATGCGACGGCGCATCTGAGCGTCGTAAACGCCCATGCTGGTGAGGGCGGCCAGGGAGACGATGGCCCGCTCCTTGGCGTCCAGCAGGGAGCGGCTGTAGATCGCGCCCCAGTTGTATTCGTCGACGATGCGTTCCAGTTGGCCTTCCGGCGTTTCGTCCTCGTAGGTAGTCAGGCCGTTGCCCATATGGTGGCGGTGGATCTCTTGTCCCAGCGCCAGCAACTCGTCCGGGTGCCGGTTGACGTCGTACTCCAGGGCCGGTTGGTAGTCGATGCCCAGTTCTTCGTAGATGTCCTTGGTCAGCCGCAGCGCGGACTCGACGGCGGGGACGCCGATGTAGAACGTCGATTGGATGAAGATCTCCACCACCTGGTTGGGAGTGAGACCGACGTTGAGGGCGCGCACGATGTGCCGGCGCAGCAGGTTCAATTCTCCCTGGGTCATCAGAGCGGAGATGGTAGCGATACAGCGCTGCTTGAGGTCCAGTCCCGGGCGACTCCAGATTGTGCCGAAAAGGGCTTCGTCGATGATGCGCTTGAGATCGGGCGCCAGTTGATCGACGCCGGGCAGGGCATAGTGAGTGGAATCGCCGCCGGACATCTGTCCGCGCATGTCATGGCCGGCATTATAACGGTCATTGAGGGAAGTCAAGGCAGTATTCCTCCTCGCGAAAAGCGGCTGACTTGAAATGGAGGCAACGGTGGAACTGCGGCGCAGACGCAGACCATCAGGCGGTGAAATTATAGCATAGGGGTGGTGGCGTCTCTCCCGCTCGTCGGTCAGTAAAGTGCTGACGGTTTTGGCGTCAGGCGGTGTGCTGCATTACGTCGCCGGCAAACCAGTCCAACCGCTCCAGGGCCTGGTTCAGATCGCTGCCGCGGATGTCAAAAATGATGTGGGAAACGCCCACTTCCGAATAAGTATGGACGTCCTCCAGGATGGCGTCGGTGGAGCCGGAGAACCGGCGCCGCGGGCCGCTCTGCATGGTCCCCGGGTCGTAGAGCGGGGCCTTCATCGATACCTGGATTTCGGCCGGGTCACGGCCGGCCTGCTCGGCGAACCGGTTGAGGGTCACCAAGTCGCCGGCGAGTTCCTCCGGCTCCAGGGTCGCGGCGGGTATGGTGCCCACCGGGTGCCAGCCGTCGCCGATGGTGGCGGCGCGGCGGATGGCGGGCCGGCTCTGGCCGCCCACCCAGATGGGCGGATGGGGCTTCTGGACGGGCTTGGGCAGGAACTGGATGCCGGAGAACTGGACGTACTTCCCGTCGAACTCAGGGTTCGGGCTGGTCCAAAGCTCCTTGTACGCATTGAGGTACTCGTCGGTCACCGCGCCACGCTCCGCGAAAGGCGGCGTGTCCAGCGCCTCGAATTCCTCTTCCATCCAGCCCACGCCGACGCCCAGGATCAGGCGGCCCTGGGACAGCACGTCCAGCGTGGCCAGGATTTTGGCGGCCAGGATGGGCGGGCGGTAGGGGACGATCATCACGCTGGGAACCATGCGGATGTTCTCGGTCACGCCGGCCAGGTAGGTGAGCAGGGTCAGCTGCTCGAAATACTCCCCGCTTTCGCCGGTGGGGAACTCGCCGCCCACGGTATACGGATAGGGCGAATCGATCCGGCTGGGCACCAGCACGTGGTCGCCGGCCACCATGCAATAGAACCCGAGGCGGTCGCCGGTTTGAGCGATTTGGGCCAGTGGGCCGGGCTGGGCGTTGGGCCCGTGATTGGGCAGGTAAAATCCGAATTGCATACCCTATCTCCTGAGCGGTACGGAACCAGGGGTTGACTAAAAACCGTTGATCGTGCAGTTGCCGAACCAGCCCGACACCAGTCCAATTGCCACGAGGGCAATGAACAGGCCCGTAACCGCACCGAGGGCGCAGCCGCAGCCCTTCTTGAACGAGTCGAAGAAACCGAACATGGTGGAGCGTGTCCCGTGAACCGGCGGGGTGCCCACATTGCGCGGTGGTCTGGCCGGCTGCGCTGCTATAATAGCGCAGCCCGTTGAATTCACTCAACCGGGGCCGTGTGGAGCGCAACCATCGCAAAACATGACCGCAGCGTCGGACCCGGACCGATGACGGGTCAAAGCCGAGAATCCATTTGGGCCATTCCGCCGCGCTGGAGGTTGCCCTACATCGCACTGTATTGGGTACAATGGTTCTTGGCGATGTACGGGGTTGTGGAGTTCCTCAGTTGGCTTCATCCGAGCTACAGCAGGGGCGAGGTGATGGAAGCGGCATTGGCGCACATTCCTGCCGTCACGGCGTTGGGAATTCCCGCTACGTTCACCCTGATGGAGGTCGTTCAACGTCTTATGGTCACTTACGATTATCTGATGAACAAGTACGTCCGACCGCTGCAGGAAAAACAGAGAGCGGAGGGCCGGGAACAAGGTCTTGCGGAGGGCCGGGCGGAGGGCCGGGTGGAGGGCCGGGTGGAGGGCCGGGTGGAGGGCCGGGTGGAGGGCCGAGCGGAAGCTGAGGCCGAGTTCCGCCAGTTGGTCGGCGAGTGGAACCAGCGCCGGCTGGCCGCCGCCGCACGCAACGAACCCTTTGACGAACCCCTTCCTCTGCTCGAAAACGGCGATACACAAAACGGTTAGGGATGGTTCGCAAACCGTACAGCTCAGCACAAGACAATTCACTCACAAGGAGAATACGATCATGCCTAACATCACCCTTGACCAGGCGGAAGCGGTATTGGCTGGCGCGAAAGCGGCGGCCCAGGAACTGGGCAAAGCGTTCAGTTTTTCGGTGGTGGACGCCCGCGGCGACCTGATTACGATGTGCAAGATGGACGGCTCCGCCTGGCGGACACCGTACGTGTCACGCGGCAAGGCGCGGGCGTCGGCCTGCTTCGGCGAGCCCAGCGGAGACCTGACCGAAAGGTCCACGACGCCCATCATGCGGGCGGTGATGGAAGTGGAACGCGGCGAGTTCGTGCCGGGTCAGGGCGCGCTGCCGATCTACATGAACGGCGAGCTGATCGGAGCGGTTGGGGGCAGCGGCGGCACGGCCCAGGAGGACGAGGACTGCTCGCGGGCCGGCATTGCTCGCGTGTCGGGGGCCAGCGCCAGCCGTTAGCACAACCCTGGATGGAAGGCACAAATTATGGCCCCGTTCCGATCGGAACGGGGCCTTTTTGCGGACAACCAGAGGGCGAAGTCAGTCGGTAGACGCGACCTCGAAGTGCTTCACCCAGTACTCGCCGCGGTAGAGGTGTTCGACCTCGCGGGCAATGTTGGCGCGGAACTCGCTGGTCTCGTAGGAGCGCAGATCACCCAGGGTGTCCCAGACGCTGACGCTGATGCCCTCGTCGGGATCCTCGGTGCTGCGGATCAGCTGCCGCTCTTTCAACCCCGTGGGGGCCGTGCCGGTGGCGACGCGCTCGTGGTAATGCCGCTCGAATTCCTCCCAGGAACCCGCGCGGAGCTTACCCCAGACCATTCTGATAAACATATTGGTATTGCCTCCTTGATGTTGGCCGGCCACTGGCGGCCGGTGTTGTAAACGCTGTTCAGTGCTCCAGATCACCGGCGGCGTGGGCGATGATCTTGGAGGCGGTGGCGTCGCTCATGTGACCCATGTCCAGCATCATGTGGTACAGCGTCGGGTCGTGGGGCGACACCTTGAAGAACTTCTGGAAGAACTTCACCCGGGCTTCCTCCAGGTTCTCCAGGTAGGAACGGGCCTCGGCTTCGCTGAGGTGCTCGCGTTCCATGATGGTTTCGACGCGTCGTGACATCGGAGCCAGCATGCCCACGTGAAGCACGCCAGGGGTGTCGCCCAGGATGATGTTTGCGCCGCGCCCGATGATGACCACGTGGCCGCCCTGGGCGAGGTTGCGCACCACTTCGCGGGTGGTGTCCATGAAGACCTGGTCGTTGACGCGCTGCACCGGCGAGGACGACTCGCCGGCCAGTTCGTGGTAAGTTTCCGGCAGGGTTTCGATGCCAACCCCGAGGTCATAGTCTCCTGATACCGCAGCCCGTTCGAGGACCCGGCCCAGCAGGGCCGTGACCCGATCACCGAACCGCTCCACGCGTTGTTCCTTGGCGATCAGGTTGGAGACCGGGGAGCCTATAATGCGAGCGGCCTCAGCGAAAACCATGCGGTCCACATAGTTGAGATGCAGGTCATGGGCAACCTGTTGCCCGACGGCGATGGAACCTGCCCCAATCGGACCATTGATTGTTATCACGGGCATATCATTCCCTCCCGATCCCTCGTAGCAACAGGGCGTATTGTGACTGCATCATACAGCACCAATTACAGGATAACATAGCGGCCCAACCGGTCCCCCAGCCGTCACCGACCGCCGGCCCGGACACTGCTGGCCGGCGTGACAGCAAAGGAGGGGCAGGTATGAAACCTGCCCCCGTGGTATCGATTAACGGTCTGCTTTCGGACTAGCGGCGTGCGCCGCCGCCGCCCAGGAACCGGCGGTCGGATGGGTTGCGGTTGCCGCCGGGCGGGCGGCCGGTGCTGCGACGTCCGCCCGGTCCGCCCGGTCCGCGTTCATTGGGTTCGCTTCCCAGCATGGTGCCGCGGTCGCGATTGCGATTGGGTCCACCGCCGCCGCCGCCGGGGCCGCCGCGGTTGGGTCCACGGTCGCGGTCACCGCCGGGGCCGCCGCGACCCGGGCCGGAACGATCGCCGCCACGTCCGCCGCCGCCGCCGCCGTAGCCACCGCGTCCGCCGCGGTCTCCACCACCGCCACCGCCGCCGTAGCCACCGCGTCCGCCGCGATCACCACCACCGCCACCGCCGCCGTAGCCACCGCGTCCGCCGCGGTCTCCACCACCGCCACCGCCGCCGTAGCCGCCGCGTCCGCCGCGATCACCACCACCGCCGCCGAAGCCGCCGCGCGGCCCGCGATCGCCGCGGTCGTCGAACCCTCCGCGTTCAGGGCGGGGGGTCGGTGGCTCGGTGTCGCCCATCAGGGCGCGGCGCGACAGGTTAATGCGGCCCATGTGGTCGATCTCATGGATCATCACGGTGATTTCCTGGCCGATGTCCACGTTCTCGTACGCGAGGTCGCCGAGGTCTTCGTTGCGCACCAAGCCGTCCTTGCCGCCCGGCGTGAGCTCGACGAAGACGCCGAAGTTGGTGGTCCGCGTGATCTTGCCCGTGATGATGTCACCCACCTCGGGATCGCGGGTCAGGCCGTCGACCCGACTGCGGGCCAGTTCGATCATGGTCTGATCGTTGGAGGAGATGATGACGCCGCCGTCGTCGGACACGTCGATGCCGCAGCCGGTCTCCTCCTGGATGGCGCGAATGACGCGTCCGCCAGGTCCGATGAGGGCGCCGATCTTCTCGACGGGGATCTGCATCTTCACCAGCTTGGGGGCGTACCGGCTCATCTGGGCGCGCGGCTCGGAGATGGCCTCGGACATGCGGTCGAGGATGTGCAGGCGGCCGACGCGGGCCTGTTCCAGCGCCTCGCTCAGGAGTTCCTGGGTCAGGCCGTCGATCTTGACGTCCATCTGCAGGGCGTTGATGCCCTTCTCGGTGCCCGCGACCTTGAAGTCCATGTCACCGAGGAAGTCCTCGATGCCCTGGATGTCGCTGAGTATGGAGTAGCGGTCGCTGTCGGCGTCGGTTATCAGGCCCATGGCGATGCCGGCTACGGGAGCCCGCAGGGGAACGCCGGCGTCCATGAGGGCCATGGACGAGCCGCAGACGCTGCCCATGGACGTGGAGCCGTTGGAGGCCAGCACTTCGCTGACGATGCGGACGACGTAAGGGAAGTCTTCTTCCGGGGGCATGGCGGCCTGAATGGCCCGCTCGGCGAGGGCGCCATGGCCGATCTCGCGCCTTCCCGGGGAGCCCACCCGCCGGGCTTCGCCGACGCTGTAGGGCGGGAAGTTGTAGTGGTGCATGAACTGCTTGGTGTTCTCGGGGCCCACGGTGTCGAGGGTCTGCTTCATGGACAGCGAGGCCAGCGTGGCTATGGAGAGCACCTGGGTCTGACCCCGGGTGAACAGGCCGCTGCCGTGGGCGCGCGGCAGTTCGCCGACGCTGCAGGTGATGGGCCGGATCTCGTCGGTCTTGCGGCCGTCGGGTCGCACGTTCTGGTTGATGATGCGGCCGCGCACTTCCTTCTTGACGAGGTTCTTGAAGGCTTCGGCGATGTCGCCGCCGGAATAGTCGTCGGCCAACTGCGCGGCGACTTCGGACTCGACGGCATCCAGGCTGGAGTCGCGTTCGCTCTTGAACGAGTTGCGCTCCAGGACCTCGGAGATGCGGCCGTTGACCAGGGCGTCGACTTTCTTCTGGCGCTCTTCGGTCGCCGAGTAGTCGAAGTGAACCTCAGTCTTTGGCGTGCCCCGTTCGGCCACCAGCTTGTCGATCATCTCGATGGTCTGGACGTTGCTTTCGTGGGCCATCCGGATGCCTTCGAGGATGACTTCTTCGGATACCTCAACGGAGCCAGACTCGACCATCATGATGGCGTCGCGATTGCTGGCCACGATCATGTTGAGCTCCGCGGAACTGCCGCGCTGGTAGCTGGCGTTGATCCGGTAGTCGCTGCCGTCCCAGGTCACGCGGCACGCGGCGATGGGCCCTTCGAACGGGATTTTGCTGAGGGAAAGGGCAGCGGAGGCGGCAACCATGCCGAGCGTTTCGGGCGGATGCTCTTCGTCTACGGACAGCACGGTGATGATCACCTGGATCTCGTTGTGCAGGCCCTTGGGGAACAGCGGGCGG
Source organism: uncultured Dehalococcoidia bacterium (assembly GCA_951813535.1). GTDB lineage: Bacteria > Chloroflexota > Dehalococcoidia > Lucifugimonadales > UBA3495 > Bin87. The sequence goes on from OX638345.1 coordinate 505,494, forward strand.
ATGCTGCGGTCGGTCAGGCGAGCGGACAGGATGGCCTCGGTTCCGGGGCGGCCCTCACGTCGAAAGAAGCTGCCGGGGATCTTGCCGACGGCGTACAACCGCTCTTCGAACTCCACGGTAAGGGGGAGAAAGTCGATTCCCTCGCGGGCCTGGTCGGACATCACGGCGGTGGCCAGCAGGATGGTCTCGCCACAGGTGATGGTCACGGCGCCATGAGCCTGCTGGGCCAGGCGGCCGGTTTCGAGGGTTATGGGATGCCCGCCGATCTCGCCAACAATGGAGAAGGGGTTCATCAATTCCTGGGCGGCGTCTATAGTTGTCATAACAGCAGTTCTCTCTACCTCTTCGTCCATCGTTGTTGCTACCAACCTGCTACGTGTAGATAGGGGCCGGTTTTCATGCTGGGTTTTGATTGCAATTTGTGCCGCCGTATTTCCATTTTTCCCGCAACCGCACGGGCCTTCCCGCAACCGCACGAGAGCCGCGCTGTCCAGTGAACAGGTGTATGCACAACGTGTGAAGTGTACTAAAAATTGTTACGTCGCGCGCTGGATAACGGCTTTACTGGCGGGGGATAATTCGGGTTGAGGGATTAACACCCGGACGAGCCGATCCGGGCGCAGGCGGTGGCGACCGGAGGGGCCGTCTATGGGGGGCGGCGCCGGCGGATTCTTGTTCCGGCCGGCTGGGGTCAGGGGGTGGGTTCGCCGGATTCCGGGACTTTGGTCCGGACTACCGGCGTAAGCCGAGCCGCCCGATGAGGCTCTGATAACGGCCTACATCTTCGCGGCTGAGGTAATTAAGGAGACGGCGCCGCTTGGAAACCATTGTTACCAAGCCCCGCCGGGAATGCACATCCTTCCGGTGGGTGCGGAGGTGGTCGGTCACCTGCCGGATACGCTCGGTGAGCATGGCGACCTGGAGTTCGGTTGAGCCAGTGTCCGACTCGTGTGCTCGATATTCCTGGATAATTCCTTGCTTGGTGTCTGCGTCCAACATTACGGGTTTCGTACCTTTTCGTTTTGGGTCTCTCAGTCTTTCGCGAAATAGGCTAACACGTCACGCCGCAATAAGCAACGGAGGCGCATTGCCGATGTTCGGCCATTTCTGTTTCGTGTGGTTCCGGATAACAAGAGTGACGGCCGTAGCCATCGCGATATTTTTATAAACGGGTTGTAGGCAGTTGACGCAGATTTAGGTGTTTCTATCGCTAATTGAGAGTGCGAGGGCGGCGCAGGAAACGCAAACGGAAAGGGGCGCAGTCTGCACTGCGCCCCTTCGATGATCGGGTACTGTGGGCTGCCGGTTACGCCAGAAAACCCTCCACCAACTCGACGAAACGGTCGGTGGCCTCAAGCTCGGGGTGGTGGCCGCAGTTGTCGATGACTTCCAGCCGGCTGCCGGGGACGCGGCGCTGGTATTCTTCGCCGGCGCTCACCGGGACGATGCGGTCCTGCTGGCCCCAGATGAGAAGGGTCGGGATGCGCTCCAGGCGGTACACCTGGTGCACCAGGCCAGGGTCGTGCATGTAAGGCCGCCACGAGACCCGGCAGGTCCCCTCCATGGCGAATTCCCACCGCTCCAGGATGTCCTCCTCCGGCTCGGCGGGACAGATGGTGCGGTACTCGGGAGTGCCGTCCGGGTCCAGCAGGGAGTCGCGGATGTACAGGGGCGGAGTGACTTCGAAGATGTCGTAGATTTCTCCGCCGGGAGGACGGATGCCGCCGGCTCCGACCAGGATGAGGCGGCGGAACTGCTGCGGGCACATGGTGGCCAGCTCGGCGGCCAGCCAGCCGCCCAGGGAGAAGCCCATGAGGTCGGCGCCTTCCAGGCCCAGCTTGTCCAGCGCGCCCAGGTACCAGATGGCCATGTCGTGCATCTTCATGGACCAGTCCAGCTGGTCGGACTGGCCAAATCCGGGATGAGACGGGATGTGTATGGTGTGGTTCTGGGACAGGGCCTCGTGGTAGCGCAGCCAGCCGGGGTGCCCGAGCTCGTCGTGCAGGATGACCAGCGGGTTGCCGGAGCCGCCGGTGACGACCTCGACGTTGGAGCCGGATACCTCGGTGATGCTGGAAGTCCAGGGTTGGGCGGTTGTGGTCATGGTTTGGCTAATCCTCTGGGCGCGGGTACGCCCCTCGCGGTGGCTACGGCTGGTGCGCAAAAGACATGGAGCGGGCGATGGGATTCGAACCCACGACTTTTTGCTTGGGAAGCAAACACTCTACCACTGAGTTACGCCCGCGTGACGGGTGGCCGCTTGGGGTCGGCAACCTGCCGCAAGTTTGCCACAGGGCGACGGGTAGGGCAAGGGGCGAGATGACCGACTGATGGCCCGGCAACATGCCGTATGGTATATATTCGTTAATGTACTCCGTTCCATCGTACACGGGGCGACCAGGTTCCAGAAATGGCCAAAGACACTCTCACATTCGAGCTCGGCGGGCGTGTCGAGATCGCGACTTTTGCGGATGCAATTTCCGCATTCCGACGTTTGGTCACTGCTTTGACCCCCAAGAGCGCCGGCGTAACTTGGGTGGTCGAAGATCTGCAACCGGGAAGTGCAGTCGTGACCCTTAGAGGCGAGGCCCTCGACCCAGGGGCAGTAGAACGGATCGTGGATGATTACGAGAAAATCGGAGCTGCGTTGGAGTCGCACGAGGACTTGCCGTTGACCAACTCCCGGGTTTTGAGCGCTGTAGGCGCCGTTCAAAGCCTGACGGCGATCGCAGACTATGTGAGGTTCCAAACGCCCGATATTGATCATACGGTATATCGCAACGGCCACCCGGGGAATCGCGTCCCTCCTACGGTATCTGTCGGTAGAATCACCGGCCGTATACAAACCCTGAGCAACAGGACTGGCCTGCGTTTCAATCTGTATGACATGTTGCACGATAAAGCGGTGGCTTGCTACCTCACTGCTGGCCAGGAAGAATTGATGCGGGAGGGGAGGGGTCGTCGAGCAATGGTAACGGGTCAGATCTCCAGAGATTCGAGGAGCGGGCGTCCCGTAGCAGTTCGCCAAATCGTCCGCTTGGATATATTGGACGATGCGGAACCGGCGTCTTATCTGAACGCCAGAGGAGCGGTGCAGTGGGAGCTCGGGAGCAGATTGCCTGAAGATATTATCCGAGAGCTACGAGATGCCTGATACCGATGAGTCCCTCTATTGGGATGCCAATCTATTTCTCTCGTACATCAACGAGCATCCGGAACGAATGCCTGTATTGGAAGCTTTGTTGGCTGACAGCGCCGGCGACAATCTGCAAATTTACACGTCCACACTCACGACTGTGGAGGTCGCATTTGCTGCCTCCGAGCAACAGCGTAGGGCGTTGGATCCCGTGCAGGAAGAGAAGATCGACGCCCTTTGGAACGCTCCGGATGTTGTTGCCATAGTTGAATACCACGACGCTGTTGGTCGTCATGCCCGTGATCTGATCCGAGATGCTATGACGCAGCAGCGAAGCTTGAAGCCTTTGGATGCGATACACCTGGCGACGGCGCAATGGCTGGTAGGTGCAGGTTTTCCCATCAGTGAGTTTCATACTTATGACCGCCAGTTGTACGCTTACCAGTCGATAGTAGGGTTCAGTATCTGCGAACCGCGTGTTGCACAGCCTAGGATGATCTAGCGCTGCACTCACTCATTTGTGCGGCGAGTTACTCGAGCCTTTTGCTACGCTGCAACCGTCGCCGCTTCTCGCCGCTCGCCCTGGAAATCTCGGGTTAGCTGGGCGAGGAGGAAGAAGATGTTTTCGACGGCGTTGGTGGCTTCTACTATGATGCGGTGGCGGCCGTCGTCTTCCTCGGGGGCCATGGCGAGGTAGCGGGCGCGCACGTCCTGCATCAGGCTGCGGCGGTCGCCCATCACCTGCTCGACGAAGGCCCAGGAGTCGGGGTCGTCCTCCTCCAGAGCGTCCAGGAAGATGAGCAGGGCGGCGTCGGTGCCCTCGACGACGCTGATCTGGAAGGTCTCCAGTATGTCGTCCTCGGGCAGGTCGCGCAGCAGGTCGGGCAGGGTGGAGAACTGCTCCTCCAGCCAGGTGATCAGCTTCTGGCGGCTCAGCACGGCGTTGCGGCGTTCACTGTCCTGACCGGGGTTGCGCTGCCCCAGCTCGGTCAGGAACTCGTCGATGCGGGAGTTCACCGCCAGCGTGGACTGACGGACGGCGCCGAGAGACAGTCCCATGCGGGCCTGCTCCAGGTATTCGGAGAACCGGCCCAGCACGCGCTTCTGCTCCAGGTGCGCCAGGTCAAGCGCCGTGGTCACGTCGTCGATGGCCTGGTCGTGGATGAACTGCGGCCGCGACCGTTCCTCCTCGGCGCTGGCCGGCCAGACGCGGGCGAAGAGCCGCATGGTCCAGTCGGGCGCGGACAGCACGACGATGCGGGACGGCATGCCGAAGACGATCACCGCCAGCGCCATCTGCGGACCCAGGCCAATGTCGGGCCAGGTTACCAGGGCCTTCACCAGCGGCACCTGCGCGTACACTTCAATATATAAGAGTATCACCAGGATGATCGCAGAGAAGAAGACCTGGAACGCCCAGAACATGCCCAGCTGCCGGGCGGTGCCGCTCAACCCCGACGAGACCACGATCACGCTGATGGCCAGCCCCACGTAGGAGCCGTAGATGTACATCAGCACCTGCTCCACGCCCACCAGCTGGGCCGCCGCCAGCCCGATGCCGAAAGCCACCACCGGCACCAGCGCCTGCACGATGAACGTCAGCAGCGCGCCCAGGATGAAGGACAGCAGGATGGATTCCGCGGAGATCTCGAGGCCGGCCTGGAACCAGGCCTGATCGGACAGGGGATGAGCTGATTCCTTGATAAGGACCAGCCCGAAGAGCAGAGCCGCCACGCCGAAGAGCATGGCGCCGGCCTCGCGGTAGTTGCCCCGCTGGAGCCGGGTCACGATGAGTCCGCCGATGCCGATGCCGTAGAGTGCGGCGACGCGGATGTCCACGGTCACGATGAAGAGGATCAGGCCGACGCCCATCTGCGCGCCCAGGGCGATGGGGTAGCCCTGCTTGGCCGAGATCAGTCCCGACCGCAGCATGCTGATGGTGATGAACGTGACGGCCGGCGAGGACTGGGTGATGGCGCCGGCCAGGGTGCCCCAGCCGAAGGCGGCGAAGCGGTTGTCGGCGAGGCGGCTGGCCAGCACCCGGAGGCGCGGCCCCACCACCGTCTTGAGGTTCTCGGAGAGGAGCCACATCCCGAAGAACAGCAGCCCAACGCCGCCGAGGATGCCGCCGAACACTGCAATCATGCGTCGCTCCCTGGCCGTCGTCCCCGTGCGGAGACGATGGCGCCTGAGGTGAGGCTGGCCGGAAATCGGCGCCGGCTGGCATTATCGGGCCGGGCGGGACGATATTCAACCCGAAGATTGCCGGCCTCAGATACCCGCCGCGACTTCCGTGCTCAACAGTATCTGCCGGCAACACTATTATGTGTGTTAATCACACTATAATATGCGATAGTCACGCCGTTACGGACGGCCCGTCTCCCCACGGCACCTCGGGCAGGTTCCGTTCGCGGCGCACCTCGTTGATGGTGAGCACGCCCCGATCCAGGAGGGCCGACTCCCGCTGCACCCGGTTGTTCTCGTCCTCCTGCAGCGCCTCGATGGCCGACAGGTCGAACTCCACCGACAGTTGCGGGTAGCCGAGGCGGGGCAGCAGCATCCGGTTCAGCTGCTCCTCCAGGAACTTCACCTCCGGCACCACGGTGTTGCGCCAGAACATACGCTCCGACGCCTGCACGTTGGCGTAGGTGGCCCGCTCGAAGTCGCCCAGCAGCAGCTTGGGCACCCCGTAGGTGCGGCTGACCTCCTCCAGGCTCCAGCGCAGGCCCTGGATGAAGTCGATGTCCCGGTGGGACAGGCCCAGGGTCTTCACGTCGCGCACGGCCGAGGCCACCGCCGGCCGGTTGGCGTTGGCCGAACCCTGGTGGCGCATCTCCCACCGGGTGTAGAACTCCTCAAGCTCCGTCTCGTTCATCTCCTCGTCGGTCAGCAGCAGGAAGTCGGGGCGGGCCGAGTTGCGCAGCAGGTGCCGGTTGAAGCGCAGCCCCTCGTGGCCCATGTCGGCGGAGAGCCGCGCCGGCGCCAGCGGCGACAGGCCGGCCAGCTCCTCCAGCGGGTTGAAGTAGCGCAGCCACACGATCTCGTCGGGCGTGTAGGCCACGGGCTCCATTGGTAAAGAGTTCGGCCCGCGGTACACGAACCCGCGCACGTAGCGCTGCCGGTCCGGGATTACGGCCATGCGGTCGGGACGCAGGGGCCACAGCTCCGGCTGGCCGTCCGCGTCGCGCTCGATGGCCCAGAAGGCCGCGCCCCACAGGCAGAGGTGAGTCTCGGTGGCCCGCCACAGGTCGGCGCGGGTGTGCCACGGGTTGACCCGGTCCAGCAGGCGCGCCGCCGGATGCGACGGCTCCACCGCCGTCCGGCGCGCTCCGGACTCTGCCGTGCGGTAGACGCGCAGGGGCGGCCGGGTCAGGGCGTCGGCGCGCAGCTTGATGGCCGCGTACACCGAGGGCGACGTCGCCATGTAGCGCCCGTACTCCGGCCGCGCCCAACCGCCGCCGGCGTCGGTCGCCAGGCCGGCCAGCCGCTCATCCGACGGCAGCCGGTCCGCCAGCGCGGCGCGCGAGCCCTTGCTGATCCTGGCGCGGTGCACCACCCTGCGGTCTGATCTGTTCGGGCTGTCCACTCCGCTGCGTCGCGGGAGGCGAACCGCGTTCAGCATCTTGCCCAGTTTCACCATGTTCGCTCTCTCCTTAATATATTGTCAGAATCAGGATTACCGGGATTTTGGGATTCGCAGGATTGTAGTAACTCCGCCACGGGACAACCCAATCCTGAAAATCCGCCAATCCGGGAAATCCTGCTTCTGACATACTCTGACCTACATTGTTAAAGGAACAGGTCCCGCATCCAGCGCGGGTGTTCAACCAGGGCGCCGGTGTCCAGGAAGGCGAGCATCAGGGCGTCGGCCTTGTCCGGCGACGGGAGCCCGCGACTCTTCATGCTTTCCTTGCTCTCCATCAGGACCTTGCCCCGGCTGTTGTAGCGATAGCGCAGCGACGCCAGCTCCGCGATCAGCTCGGCGTCGTGGGGGATGCGGATTCTGTGGTCGCGGAACCGGCGGGCCAGGGTCCAGTAGCCCTCCGCGCGCAGGTTGGCGCAGACGCTCTCCTCCTCAAGGGGAGCGCCGGATCCGTGGAACCCGTACACCGGAAAACCCTGCTCCGCAAGGTTGTCCACGACGCCGGAGCCGATCCCGGTCGCATCCACGTTCATCTGCTTCGGATGGTTGTCCCGCGCCGACGCCACGACCTGCCCGGTGGTCGCCGTGGTGGGGAACCCGTGGTGCACCTGCACTTCCACGACGACGTCGCCGCGCCGCACCATGATCACGCTGCGGTCGACGCCGAACCGGGCCACGTCCACGCCCAGGACCACCGGCTCGTACCCGCCCGTCGCCGCAGGAACCTCACCAGCCGGATACGTGGCGTCGTCGATGTCGGAGATGGCGATCAGGTTGTCCTCGCCGCGGTCGGGGAACTCGCCCATGATCCGCGAGCGGAACGTCTCGCTGCCCTCGCCCCACATCGCCCGCCGCTCTTCCACCCACGCCGGCGTGGTCAGGCCGGGGATGTCGATGCGCCCCTGCGCCACGTTGGGCGACTCCAGGGCCGACATGGTGATGGTCTCGTAGATGCCCCGCTCCCGATGGAAGGCGCGGTGGAACCCGCCCGAGGTGGTCGTGGGGTTGCCGATGAGCAGCAGGGTCGGGTTGGCCGAGGTCATCACCGCCTCCACCGCCTCGTAGATGGGTTCGGCGACGCCCTCGGCCTCGTCGACCACGACGAACATGTTCTCGCAGTGGAAGCCCTGGAACTGGTCGGCGTCGTTGGCGGACAGCCCCATGGCGTAGCGGTCCTCCGCCACCTCCCACCGGGTGTCCAGCATGGTCCCGCCCAGGGTGTCGGCGGCGTTGCGGTAGAGCCGGTGGATCTGCCGCCACAGCACGTGGCGCACCTGCCGAAACGTCGGCGCGGTGCTGAGGACGATGGCTGGATCGTGGGAGTGGACGTACCAGAGCACGGCCACGGCGGCGGTGAAGTCCTTGCCCAGGCCGTTGCCCGACTTCACCGCCACGCGACGGGCGCGCTCCACCGCCCGCAGCACCTCCTCCTGCTTGCTCCACAGCGTCACGCCCAGGGTGTCCGACGCGAACCGGACCGGGCCGCCGGCCGGCGCATTGTCTGAATCAGGATTCCCCGGATTTGAGGATTTACCAGATTGGGAGAAATCCGGTGAATCCAGTAATCCTGAAAATCCTGATTCAGACGATTTTGAGACGGCTACAGCTAGGTCCGTCTCATCCCGCCGCACTAACGGGCGGGAGCCGAGGGGGCCGAGCCGACGCCGGAGCCCGGGCGGCGGCGCACCGCGGCCACCGAGGCGAGCCGGCGCCGGGCCTCCTCGGGGTTGATCGGCGCCGCGGCCGGCTGCACGTTCGCGCCCCCGGCCTGCCCGTCCGGCGGGCTGAAGAGGAACCCGCAGTCCAGGCAGCGATACACCGTATGGTCTTCCCCGTCCAGTCGGGCCAGTTCCAGCAGTCGGTCGGAATTGCAACGTCGACAGATCAACACTATTCACCTCATTCTGGTGGCCGGAAATTGCAGATTGCGCAGGCCACACCTGACCAATATATAGAACAGACGTTCCATACGTCAACGGGGTGGTGTCACCAAAAAAAGCCCCGCCGGCTTCCCGGCGGGGCGCACCTGCGGGGGTTGGCGGGAGCGGACTAGCCCGGATTGTGCCGCTCGACGAACTCGACGATGCGGGCGTCGAGCCCGCCCTTCTGGTCGTCCAGGGTGCCGGCGTCGGCGAACGCCACCGCCAGGTGGGCGTCCCGTTGGATGTCTTCCCAGTCGGTCTCCAGCTCAAACTCGTCCCGCAGTTCTTCAAAAAGCTGGTCCAGCGAAGCCTTGTCGAACATATCGGTTTTGTTACCTCCTCCAGTTGGTCGGCGACCCTGCGGTTGGACCGCCCCGAGCCACGCCGCCGGCACAGGCCAATTCGTACCTGACCGAGGCCGATTTCCGGCGCTCATGGCAGCAGGGGGTATATTACTCCCATTCAACGCCGGGGGCAAGCATTGGCCGGCCCCGCGCCGGCCTGCTTTGGCGATCACCGGGTAAGTCTCACATCGATGCACAGGATGGACAGGATTTGATGATTGACCTGGATTTGATGATTGACCTGGATGTCCGGGCGTTGGGCATGACGCCGGGAGTTGAGCCGGGCGCCGGCATCGTCCCCATCCTGTCTATCCTGTGCATCGATGTAAAATAGTGGGCCCGTGCAATCCGTTGGCCTTTTCTCAAAAAATCGGCCAAAACCGGGCGCTTTCTGTAATACTCCCGTAATATTGACGCCGCTAGAATTGCAGGGCAAGTCTGGAAATCTATCTAGCCGTCGGCCGTGGCCGGCCCAAAGCCGGGCCCAGCGACGGCCTCACCACAAGGAGGTGTGAGCCAAGCAACCTGTAGAAAGCCGCCCCACGCCCGCCCGCGGGCAACCAATACCGTCATTCCTGCGCAAGCAGGAACCCAGGATGGAGAACAGGCCCCGGAAACAACGGGCCGAGGGCGCAACCAGAAACTCAAAGTACCCAACGACAGTCTCGAAAGGGAGATTTTGTCACATGAGTAGAAAAACGAGAAAGCTGATATGGTCAGCGCCCCTGGTGGCGGTGTTAGCCGTCGCCGGCGCCCTGGCCATTTTTGCGGCGCTCTCGCCTCAAGAAGCGACAGCGCACGAGGCGGTGCTGCACGGGGCCCCCAACCCGGTGACGGGGCTGGATGCCTCCGTGGCCACTGGCAACGATGCCAACGGTCAGCCGGCAGGACGCACCCAGATCAACCTGACCTGGATGGCCCCCGAGGCCAGCACCGCGGACATGACGACGGGAGCCGTGAATGCCGGGCTGGCAACCAGCTACCGCATCGACTATTCCGACAACACCCGGGTGTGGCGCAATCTGCTGGGCGGCGAGAGCGGCGAAGCCGCTCTGATGGACACCATGGCCGACAGCAACTGCGCGGCTGATGCGGCCGACGGCATGCGGTGTTTCACGGACATGACCCTTACGCCGGGGAAACTCCGCCACTACCGGGTGTTCGCCATGAACGACCAGGGCACCAGCCCGGTATCCATCCAGCCGACTTATGTCACCGCCACGACCAACGACTACACCAGGCCCTCGGCGGCCCGGTTGTTGACGGCGACGACGAGCCTGGTGGACAGCATCGTGCTGAACTGGCAGTCTCCCACCGACCTGGGAGGTGCCACGCTCCTCTGGTACTGCATCGCGGTTGGCGCGACCGAAGCCGCCGTACCCGACTTGACGGCTGACGCTGCAGCGCCCGACTGTCTCAACGAGACCGAAGCCACCGAAGGCGACGTTGCTGTAGGAGAAGCCACGATAGTGGTACCGGCCGACATGACCACGTACACGCAGGGTGAACTGGACGATCCAGCCATCATCTCGCAGTGGTACCGGGTGTACGCCGTTACCGACCGGGACGGCGAGGCGGATACGGCCAATGATGCAACTGCCACTCCGGCGGTTACGAACGAGCGCTATATCTCGCTGGCGGCGTCCAACACCGCCAACGGGCGCACCGTGTCGCCGCTGCCTGACGTAGACACTGACGTGACGGCCACACCTGATCCCGTCACCAACCTGCGCTATGTGGCCAGCAGGGCGAATGGCGGCACCGACGTCACCCTGAACCTGTACTGGACCCTGCCGGCAAACTACCCCGATGCCCCTGCGGCGGGTGTGACACCCGACCCGCGCACCTTGTGGCGCATCGAGGTCGAGCGCTGGGACCCCGCCAGCGGCGACAATGGCGAATTCGTAACAGTGGCGGCCGAGGGCACACCAGTGAGCCCTGCCCAGTGGACTTCCACTACTAACGATCAAACGTTGACATTGAACACCGCGGAGCAACTGTTCCAGGTGCGGTACGTCAACGACCCCAATACCACACCGGATGACAGCGATGATGCCGACGGCATCGTCAAGCGGTTCCGTGTGCCGCAAACAACTCCTGAGAACTACGAAGCCCAGGATCTGCCCACGATCGCGGTCACCAGTTACACCGACCCCCAGACGGGTCTGCGGTTCAGGCACAACGAGATCAACCCGACCACCTGGCTCGACCTGATCTGGACTGCGGACACGCCGGGTGATACGGATAACAACAACACGCCCACGGGCTATGTGATCGATTACACCGAGGCGGCGGCAATAGACCAACACACCAGGTGGCATTCGTTGCCCAACGCCAGGCGACCCTCCGACCTCGGCGCGACCACGCAGTACACGCACAAGGGCGTGACGCCAGGGCAGAAGTACACCTACCGAGTGTTCCCCGAGTTCGGGAGCCACAGTGTCTCCAGGTATGACTACCGGTATGGCGTGCCCCGCGTGGAAGAGGCCAGCTCCAGGGAGGCGGATCTTCCCGGACCGGTCCTGGGCCTGACGGTGGTTGCTAACCCCGACAACCCTCAGACGGAGCTCAAGCTGTCCTGGAACAAGTTGCCGGACGACCCGATGGGCCATCCGGTGCTGGGCTACCTCGTCGAGGTCGCCAATGACACCGACAACGACATGACGCCTCCGGCTGCAGACGCCACATGGACGGGCCTGCCCATCCAGGACGACGACGACACTAACGATGTGGACGAGTCGGAGCCGTGGTCGGTGGACAAAGACACCCTGATGTACACCTACGACGGGGTAGCCGAGGGGTCTGCATTGACCACTGACGACACGCTGGCCGGCGGCTACGTCCGCTGGTTCCGGGTGATCGCCATCACCGCCGAAAACGACGGTGATGCTGATACCGGCGGTCAGGCCGTGGATCCGGCCACCGGCGCCGTAGCCGGAAGCCCGTCAACCGGTGAAACGACGCCGAATACGGCAGTTCAGACCAGCGCTCGTCCGGCGAAGGGAATGACGGACGCCCCTGATGCTCCTGACGACCCATCCCAGGTGATGTCACCGCCGATGCCGGAGGATCTGACCTCCGAGAAGGCCAGCGACACCAACCTGCTTGAGCCGACGTCCCGGGGCGTTCTGCTGCTGTGGAACGAGCCTGAAACCACAGATGGCATCAACGCCTACGTGGTCCAGCGGAAGATCGACGACGGTGAGTGGACGCCAATCGCCAGGGTGACTGCCCGCACGTCGTACAGCGACCAACGCGAGTACCGGGACGGCGAAGACCTGCAGTATCGGGTCGGCTCCCTGGGCGCCTCCACGGTGCCTCCGAGCTACACCGATCCTGTGACGTACCCGACGACGCACCCTGAGGGGCACGCGGTCGTGCTGGGCGCGCCGACGAACGTGATGGCGTCCTCCGACGCGGCGCGTACGTTGAATCTCACTTGGGAAGGCGGTGAAAACGCTGACCTGTTCGTCCTCGTGGCGTACGAGATAGATACGGGGGATATCCAACTGTCGACAGAGCTGGGCACGGCTCGCATGGGCAATGTCACCGGCCTGACTCCCGGGTCCCAGTATCTGGGCCTGGTGATCGCGGTCATGGGAAGCGGCGCCGACCTGGAGTCGCTCTACGACTACGACAGGACCGACCCGATCACAACGAGCCAGTAAGACCACGAAAGCGGAGCATGAGAGTTTCGGGTCTGCCGCCTGGGCGACAGCGCAGACCGGCGGACCCGGGACAGAACGTGAACACAATCTCAAAGGAGATTTCACGAAATGAGCAAGAAAACGAGAAAGTACGCTTGGCCGGTGTCGGTGGCAATGGCATTTGCCCTTGTCGCCGCCCTGGCGGCGTTCGTTGTGCTGGCGTCGAGCCCCGGCCCCGCCGCGGCTCACGACCCGGACACAAACCACAGCGCTGACTGCCCCACTGGAACGGATATCTCTGATATCGCGGATAGGGCATCCCACGACGCGTTGGCCGATACAAATGGGGATACCAACGCCGACGGGAGCGATCACACCTGCGCCAGCCCGGGCATGGAACCCGTCACCGAGAATGGCGACGACATGGACGACATGATGGCCGACGCCGAGGTCGAGTCCAGTTCCTCCACGGGCAGCGCCACGGTGGAACTCAAGCTGACCATCGAGGAACTCCCGATGGCCGTGGCCGTGGGTGGCTCCATCGTGCTGTACATCGAGGACGACTTCCAGGAGCCCGATGACATTTCGGCCAGCGACGTCTACTTCGTGGTGTCCAGTCCGGTTGATGTGACCACCGGTAACGGCGGGCGGGTGTACTCCACCGTCGACCCGGTGATCAGCACCAGCGACTACTTCACCCCGGACAAGGATGACATCGCCATCCAGATCTTCGTGCCCGACCTGTGCCCGAACGCCACCGACAACTGCGAGGGCGATGACGGCCTCAACATGGGCGACACCGTCTCCGTGGTCGTCACCAAGGGCGCGGGCATCAAGAACCCGTCGGAAGCGGGCACCCACAGCACCGGCTACAACGTGCTGGCCGCCACGCACACCGGCTCGGTTCCCGGCACCCCCATCAACACGGATATCCTCCCTACCGTTCGCAAGATAGGCTTGCACGACGTGGACAACAAGCGCGGCTACGAGCAGACCGTCACCGGCACCGGCTTCAAGGACGGGACCACTGCGGCCGTCTACGTGCTGCACATCCCGGGCACCGAACCGGGTAACAGTTATCGTAACGCGTCCCTTTGGAACGCTCTGAATTGCGAGGAAATGGTTGCGGCGGTCCCGGCGGATGCCGAGGGTAACACCGGCATGGCGAACATGCAGAATCCGTATTGCGCCATGTATAACGACGATTTCCCCGAAGCCCAGAAGGCAGTCGTGCGCGCGCTTGACTTCAGCACGGGCGCGGCCGAAGCGCAGTTGTGCGCGGCCATCATCCGCGACGGCACCAACGTTGGCGGCGCGCTGGTGGGCAGCGACGACAAGGTCGCCGTGACTTTCGAAACCACGGCTCCCACCTTCGGCCCCGGCCAGACCAACCACATCTGCATGGTCGACGGCACGGGCGGGTCCTCTTACACTGACGTTGAGGACTTCAACCTGCAGGCCTCCATCAAGGTGGTCCCCAGCAGCGTAGCCACCGGTGACACGGTGAACGTGTTCGCCCAGGACTACTCCAACGAGGGAGGCATCTTCAACAGGCTGATCATCGCGGGATCCGAGATGGCGCCGAACGACGCCTACCTGTTCCACCCCATGTCCAACATGCGTCATCTGGACTTCGTCACCGACACCGAGAGCATCTCGCGCGGCGCCGGATCGGTCACTTTTGAGGTGCCCGGCGGCTATCGCGGCGTGCTGAAGATCGAAGGCGAGTGGTGCACGGGTTCCGGCGACGATCAGGACTGCATCATCAAGGACACCAAGATCACCATTGCCGGCGCTGAACTCAACGCCAGCAAGACCGCGGTGCTGCCCAACGACACCATCACCATCACCGGTAACGGTTTCGGAACGCAGACCTGCATTCCGGTCCAGAACGTCACCCTGGACGACGTGCCGGTAATGGTCCACGACGACTCCACCGCCGACCGCTGCTCGACCAGCATGGGCAAGGGCGTGGAAGTTTCCAACTCCGGTCAGTTCGTGGCCACGGTCATCCTGTGGCCGGTGGATGATGATTCCACCAACCCGACGCTGATCCCGGGCACCCATGAGTTGAATGTCGAGGACAACGACGAGTACGAGGCTGACATCAGCCTGACCATCGCCGAGCCGACGATCATGGTTAGCCCGGACATCGCTGGGCCGCGGGACTACATCACCGTCACCGGTGCAAACTGGCCCGTGGACAACCTGGATAACACGCTGAGCCGGCCCATCACCGTCGTGGTGGAGGACTACCAGGCTGGTCGCTCGTACCCGTTGTACGCCGACAGCGTGGGCCGCATCTCTGCGGAGCACCGGATCCACCGGAAGGTGGCGATCCCTGACACCGTTCAGGTCAAGGCCAGCTACGACGGTGGCAAGGTGGTGAAGATCGGGTCCTTCGCGGTTCCGGCGTCCACCATCACGGTCACCCCCAATGAAGGCCAGCCTGGCGACATGGTCACCCTGACCTCCGGCAACATGCCCGTGTACACCGAGGCCGACTACGTCGAAATCGGCGGCACCACCTACACCGACCCCGGTGTCAACACTGACCGCGACGGGAACATCACCGTCGAGGACGTGCTGATCCCCGGTCTAGACCCCGGCGTCTACAGCGTTGTCATCAACGTTGACGGCACCATCGCCATTGGCGAGATCAACGTCCTGGCCGAGTCCTCGGCCGCCGGCGCCCCCGCTGAGCTCCCCGGAGCCGTGGAGAACCTGGGCGACAGCCTGGTTGCCATCTTCCACTTCGACGACGTGGGCAAGAGCTGGTCGTTCTACGACCCGCGCCCCGAGTTCGCCGATCTCAACACCCTGACCGAAATGGTCAACGGTGAGGCCTACTGGATCCTGGTCAGCGAGACCGTGGAAGACGTGGTCCTGAACAACAAGGTCCGCAGTCTCACCTGCCGTGGCGACGACTGCTGGAACCTGGAGGTCTGGTAGGCCGTCGTCCCCGCGAGGGAGCGACAGTCAACCGACTGAATGAGTGTCCAGTAAAGCGCCCCCGCCTCCGTGGCCTGTGCTGCGGGGGCGGGGGGACCACTCCAAGCAGGAGCAAATGAGATGAAGAGAATTGGAGCAATGGCGGCGGTGGCGTTGATTGCCCTGCTGGTCGCGTTGCCCCTGGGCCTCGTTGCGGCTCAGGGAGACGCGCCGCGGGCCAACGTGCCCCCCGCGTTCATATTCGGCTACGCCATGGCCGACGGCCTCCCGGTTCCCGAGGGGACCATGGTGGTGGCCATGGCTGGCGACGAGAAGATCGGTTCCGCCACGACCATGATGGGGGGCCACTACGAGCTGCAGCTCATGCAGCCCATGGACATGGACTCGATGGTCACCTTCATGATCGGTGAGCGCATGGTGGACTACGAGTACACCTGGATGAGCGGCGACCGGATGATCATGGACCTGTCCGCCGACCTGGCGGGTCAGGACGGGGCCATGGGTCCCACCGGACCTTCCGGCGCGGCGGGCCCTCCGGGCGTCCCCGGACCCGCCGGCTCCGACGGCGCTGACGGCCGCGATGGCCGCGACGGCCCCGCTGGCGCAGACGGCCCTCCGGGCGCCCAGGGCGAGCAGGGCATCGCCGGACCTCCGGGCCCTCCGGGTCCGCAGGGTCCGCAGGGCGAGATCGGTGCGGCCGGCGGCGCCGGTTCCATGGGCATCATCGCGCTGATCGTGGCCATCGTGGCCGTGATAATCGCGATCGTGGCCATCGTCATGGGACGGCGCACCACCGCGTAGTCACCGACCAACGCGCCGGATCAGGATCGCCTTCGCGGCGACCCACGATCCGAAAGCAGGCCCCTGCCGGCAACGGCGGGGGCCTTTTCATTATCAAAAATTGTTCAAAAATGCGCGCCCTTGCCGATGTGGATTGCCCGCCGCGCCGGCTAGCATTAACGGACCTCGATACAAGAGTGGCCATGGGTCGATAAACGGCCGATAACTGATGCTGACCAACGGGAGCACGGACATGAAACGCAACCTACCACTCCGCCCTCGGCTCGCGTGGCGAATGATGCTCCGGCAAACAACGCTGGCGCTGACCACGGCGTCGCTGCTGCTGGGGTCCATGCTGGCCGCCCTGGGCGCCGGACCCGACGACACCGCCAGCGCCACGGCGTCCAACACGGGCGGCCAGTGGCAGGTGTTCGAAGGGCACGCCTTTGCCGACAGCCGGATCGTGCCCACCGGGGTTTCCCTGGTGGCCTGCCTCGGCGGCTGCGCGGAGGGTTACGTCAGCGAACCGGTGGCCATCGGCCAGGACGGTCGCTACAGCGGCCTGATGGTCGAGCCCGGGGGCGCGGATCGCAGCGCCCTGCCCGACGCCGACGTGATCACCTTCTGGCTGGTGGGCCACGATGATCGGGTGTCGGCCGTGCAGTCGTGGCTGTTCACCGGAGACGGCGAAACCCGCGAGCTGCACCTGAGCTTCCACAAGCTCCCGGTGCCGTCGCGCGGCGTTACCACGTCAGGCGACTATCGGGGCACGGCGACCACCGACCTGACCGTGCCGGACGCCGGGGAACTGGGCCTGGCTCCGACGCACAGCCCGCGCAGCTACGTCAACTCCTGGTCCTACGCGGGCGTGCCGGTTCTGCCCGGCCTCACGATCCTGGTCGGGATGCTGATCGCCATCATCGGCGTGGCGGTGCTGGTTCACCGACGCCGCCTCACCTGGTAGGAAGGCGGCGCGACCGCTACTCGTCGTCCAGGCCAGGGACGGGGAACTGCCGGCTCAAGTGTCGCACCTCGTCACCGATGGTCGACATCGCATTCTCGTCGCCGATATTGCCCAGCGTCCGGACGATGAGCCTGGCAACTTGGCGGGTATCCTCCTCGCCCATGCCTCGGCTGGTGATGGCGGGAGCGCCCAGGCGCAGGCCCGACGCGGTGCGCGGCGGCAGCTGGTCGTAGGGGATGGCATTCTTGTTGGCGACGATGTTCACCGATTCCAGCGCGCGCTCCGCCTGGCGGCCGGTGATGCCCAGCGGCGTCAGGTCCACCAGCATCAGGTGATTGTCGGTTCCGCCGGCCACCAGCCGGACGCCGGCTTCGGACAGTTCCTGCGCCATCACCTGCGCGTTGGCCACCACCTGGTGGGCATAGCGCGAGAAGTCGGGCTGCAGCGCCTCCCCGAAACAGACCGCCTTGGCGGCGATGACGTGCATGAAAGGCCCGCCCTGCATGAAGGGGAACACCGCGAAGTCGATCTTGCGGCCCAGGTCGGCCTCGGTCAGGACCATGCCGCCGCGAGGGCCGCGCAGGGTCTTCTGCGTGGTCGACGTGACGATCTGCGCGTGGGGGAATGGCGATGGATGCGCTCCCCCGGCGATCAGGCCGGAGATGTGTGCCATGTCCACCATCAGCATCGCTCCCACGGAATCCGCAATGGCGCGGAAGCGTGGGAAGTCCAGCACCCGGGAATAGCTGCTGCAGCCGGCGACAATAAGCTTGGGACTATGCTCCCGCGCCAGCCGTTCCACCTGGTCGTAATCGATGGTTTCGGTTTCGCGGTCCACGCCGTAGGGTATGAAGTTGTACAGTTTTCCGGAGAAGTTGACGCCGGCACCGTGGGTCAGATGGCCGCCCATGTCCAGTTGCATCCCCAGAACCGTGTCTCCCGGCTCCAGGAAGGCGAAGTAGGCGGCCATGTTGGCCTGCGCACCGCTGTGGGCCTGCACGTTGGCGTGCTCTGCCCCGAACAGTTCCTTGACCCGATCGATGGCCAGGGTTTCGACCACGTCGACGAATTCGCAGCCGCCGTAGTATCGCCGGCCGGGATACCCTTCCGCGTACTTGTTGTTCATCAACTGCGCCTGCGCTTCCAGCACCGCCTTGCTCGCGTAGTTCTCCGACGCGATCAGCACGATCGAATCGCGCTGGCGGTGGTTTTCGCCCTCAATGGCAGCGGCGACGGCGGGGTCGATCCGGTCAAGCAGCGTGGTCATACGTGGGTAGCTCCTTCATTGATTTGTTTGATATTGCGTCGAAAATCGTATCTCTATGATAACAAATGGACACTGCGACCCAGCCGATGGTTCAGTATTTGTAGAAATGGTGCCTGATTTCAAACTCCTCGTCCCGCTGCGAGAACAGTTCCCAGTCGGCCCGCCGGATGGTCAAATAGGAACTTGCCAGCATCGGCCCCATCGCGCCGGTCAGTGTTTCGTCCGCCTCCAGTTCCCTGATGGAGTCAAGCAATGTTGCAGGCAGCCTTCGGATGCCCCGGACTGCCAGGTCGCTGGCCGTGAGCCGGGCCGGGTCTGTGTCTATCCACAACCCCTCCGGTGGCCTCAGCGAGCGTTCCACGCCGTCCAGGCCGGCGGCGATCAGCCCCCCCAGCGCGATGTACGGGTTCGAGCTCGAATCCGCCGGGCGGAACTCCAGGTTCGTCGATGCCATCTCCGCGCCCCAGAACCGCGATGGTATCCGAACCGCCGCCTCCCGGTTGTCTGGTCCGTAGCAGATGTAGGCCGTGCTCCAGGACCCGGGGGATATGCGCCGGTAGCTGTTCATGCTTGGGCAGGTCAGCGCCGCCAGCCCGGGCAGGTGCTCCAATATGCCGCCGATGAAATGGTACGCCAGCAGGCTCAGCCCCTGCGCGTCCTCCGGGTCGTAAAAGAGGTTGCGCTCCTCGTTCCGGTCCCATGCGCTGAGGTGTATGTGACACCCGCTGCCCGCCTGCTCCGGGAAAGGCTTGGGCGCGAACGATGCCAGCCACCCGTGGTTCCACGCGACGTTGCGCACCGTCTCCCGGTAGACGAGGTGATTGTCGGCTGCCGTTAGCGCGCCGGCGTGCGCGATACTCAATTCCTGCTGGCCCTGGCCCAACTCGGGGTAGTACTGCTCCACCCGCAGGCCCTGCGCGGTCAGGGTCGATACCACGTCGTCGATCACGTCCCGGGCGAAGGCATCGCCGATGGTCGAGTTGTCCAGGCTCTCGTCCATGGGTGCAAACCCGTCTCCGTCACGCCTGGCCAGGTACCATTCCGGCTCGAACGCCGCCTGGAAGGCCAGACCCATGTCCTGCGCCCGGGCCAGCATGCGCTTCAGAAAAGACCGCGGGCACGCTTCCCACGGCTCACGCTCCGTGGTGATCATATCCGCCAGCATCAGGGCCCGTTGCGGCGCGTAGGGCAGCAGCGTGAACGTGTCCGGGTCGGGTATCAGCCGGAATTCGCCCACGGGCCCCATTCCCTCCACCACCTGCAACTGATCCATGTCGCTCATCGCTTGCATGGCCGAAGTTACTCCCATTCCCGAAGCAAGTCTCTGCGGCAGCCCCGCGATATGGGTGGATTTGCCCCGTATGATTCCCCCGTTGTCGCAGAACAGGAACGAAACCAGTTGTACTCCCGCTTCGTTCGCCAGCCGGACTATTTCAATGTGGTCCATTTATCACCGCCGTATGTGATTGCTGCGTCAGTTATGTGCGATGGAAAGGGGAGTGTTGTGAAATCACTCCCGATGTTTGGTTGCCGATCGCTGCCCAGCAACCAATGGTCACCCGCCAGGGGGCGCCGCTATGCTGAAGAAATTGTCACTGAAATCTTCAGGGTCGTCTGTGCTATCCGGATACAAGATGAAGGTAGGAATCATCTCGCGGTCGCGCGCGTTCTCACACGGAAACTGCTGCGGGTGAGTTGCATCCTGATCCAAGCAGACATATTCATCGGGGCTATCCACATGCTTGACTACTCTGGCTTCGTAACACCACCCAGGCTCCAGCGGGATCGCCTCTTTGCTATTGACGATGATCTTGACGAACTTCAGCTGTTTGCCATACAAGCTCGGAACCCATGCGTCCCATGATGCCAGACGGAACTTGCGTGAACTGGGCAGGTTGCCTAGGTAGCAACCCTGCAGCGAGACTCGTTTCCCTTTTTCCAAGTCCTTAACGACAGAGTGGGTCGGGTTCGGGTAGAGTCTTTCCGCCGGCGTCAGAGTGGGAGTGGACGGGGGTAATGTGGCTGTCGGAGTCGGTGGTAGGGTAGCGGAGGGCACCGGTGTATGGGTGGGCTCCGAAGTTGACACAGCGGAACGGACCCGGGTAGGTAAAGCGACGGAAGCGGTTGTCGTGGACACGGGTTTCGTTAGGGCCAATATGAACCTTTCCCCGGGGTTGATGCCTCCGACGATAGCATTGCCTTCGGGGGGCAGATTGAAATTGATGAAGTTCCCGCCACTGGATTTGACATTGCTGACCACCGGAAAGTGGATGCTGCCTTCGGCGGTTTGCACCCATACCATTAGGTCGTTTCCTTCGCCATCTGCTCCGAAGTAGTCCTTCAACGCCAGAGCCGCGCTATCGTTAAGTCGGAGGGTGTTGCCATCCTCCAAATACGTGATGCGCACTATCGCCGTGCCGTCCGGGCCAATATCGGTCTCGCCTTCCACCAAAGAGCCCGACTCGAGCCATTTCGAGCCGGCGGCGCTGTAGAGGGCCGGTTGGTCTCCTGCATTCCCAGCAGCGAACAGTGCCAACATTTGGACCGTCAGGCCTGTCGTCGCAAAGTCAGTCAGCGTCAATGTCTGCTGCATGGGCGGTGGCCGACCAGTTGGGACAACAGTCGTTTCTGGCGCCGGCGGAGTTACAACGATGATGATAGGCGTTGGCGCTGGTGCCGGGATATCGGTGGGAGCGATAGTTGGCGTCGTAGTGGGCGTAGGTGAGGGAAGCACCACAGGCACGGCAACGGGCGCAGACTGGGCTGTCGCCGAACCATTGGGCCCTGTGCCACCGGTTATCATCCAGATACCCGCTGCCAACAGCGGTATCAGGACAACCAGGGTAATCAGCCACCGTCGTTGCCACGGATCGGTTCGGCTTGGGGACGGCGCAGACACCGCGGTCGGATTGGGTGATAACGCTGCCACCCATTCGTCCACCGTAGGCCTACCCAGCCGTTGAGAGTCCTTCCGATCGAAGCAGCGGAGAAACAGCCGCCGCAGGTCGTCAGACAATTCGTTCCAGGCTTTATCCTGTGGTTCGGTGGTCGTGGCGTTGCTACTTGCGCTGCGCGGAAACCTCCAGTTCGCTATCCTGTCTCCCAGCTCGGAGTAGCAGGGATCAGTGCCGTTGTAGGGATGATTTCCATTATTGAACAGGAGGAAGATCAGGACGGCTAGGCCAAAACAATCGTTGTTCGGAGTGCGGTTGTCCTGCTTCCCCTGTTGTTCCGGAGCTTGGAAATCAGGCATACCCAAGTTGTTAGAGAATGTCTTGCGGTCGCGAGTGGTGAACCCGAGAGAGTCGCAATCGAGAATAGCGACTTCGTCAGTGCGGTTGATCAAAAAGTTCTTCGGATTAACGTCGCCGATGACATATCCGGCATCGTGAAGGGCTTTGAAGGCGAGGGCGAGGCGGAAGGCCATTCGCTGCCGGTTGTCCGTTCTCAGCTCACGGCCCTGCTGTCTCTCGGTGCTCCCCGCCACGGAAGGGTTGTAGTAGTGAATGGGTTGTGTCCATTGTTTCGAATCCAAGCGGCGCATTGTGTAGCCGACGATAACACCTTCGTGCCTGACAGGCTGCACGGGCCAGATCACTTGCCAGGTGGCTGACGGATCAGGCTCCACCGGATTAGCCACCATATAACGGATCTTTTCGTCGGCATCCGTCGGCTCCTTACCGAAGTGCCAAATCTTCACGACCAGGTCATTTCGGCCTTGCACCGCATACACCCAGCCTTCGCCGCCCTTGCCGATCTCGCTGTTGGGATCAATCTTCCCGTCTCGCCCAGGCAGTTTAATTGGCACAATCAACTCGTCGGCTTCATCGTAAAATGGGCCATCGATTGGTCTTGGTGTTGGCGCTTGAGAAGCCATCGGTAGTTGCGCCTGCCATCACGCATGACGGAGTATTGTTCTAGATCTCTAAATACTCTGGAGAAGGCAGACGCACACCCTCACCGGGCTGCGAATGTGATACTGCGGCCGCTGAACGGGACAACCACACGATGGAACTGGTCAGTTGTTCCATGTTGGTCAGTTCCACTGGCGGGCGTTGGGGTGGGGCAAGTCCGGTTAGCTGGCTCATGTCGGTTCGACGCGCCGAGTCGCGGACCAGGAATGAGAAAAAGGCCACTTGCTTCGCCTCTTCGGCTTTGGCCAGGCGCACCGCGGCTTGTTCCAGGTCCGCGTTACTATCGTGCTCCGGGATCCCGTCGGTCAGGAAGTAGGCCAGGCTTCGGTAATAGGCGATGCCGCCGTCGCGGTAGCTCTGCTTGCGGGCAGCGATAGTGTCCAATGCCAAGTTGATGGCCTTGGAAAAATTTGTGCCGCCGTAGGCGGTTAAAACTGGCGGTTCGAATGCGGTGCCGTTGGTGAAGTCCTGGGCCAACCAGGCCTCGTTGTTGAACGCAATAACCGCTACGTCGGCCCGCAGGGAAGTCAGCGCATCTTCTTGGATAGCGTCTCGAAACTTGGCAAGGGCATTGTTGACGGTATTAATCCTGACGCCGCCATTAAACCCCATGGAGTCTGATACGTCCAAAATTAGGACGATAGAACAACGCGCTTCCGGATTGTCAGCGAATTCGACAGTATCATATACGTGCTCTGCATCTTGAATGTCCATTTTGGGTCCTCCGTTGAGATTGGGGTTGTTTCAGACCGTTGAGGCAAAGCAGATTTCTTGGCCGCGACGCCCGGGTCCCCCGATGACCGTTCTTCTAAAAATTCTGGTATTCAGGCGACGGCAGACGAATGCCCTCGCCGGGCTGGGAGCGGGAAACGGCGGCTATCGACCGGGATAACCACTCAATGGAGCCAGCTAACTGTTCGAGGTTGGTCAGGATTACCGGTGGGCGCTGCGATGTGACCAGTTGGTCGAGATAATCTTTAGGAGTTCGGCCCAGCTCCACCAATTTGTCGTAACTGGTGCCAGTAAAGTTGGCTATCCCTTGCAAGTCGATAGTGGAACTGTCTCCGTGATCATTCAATTCGATGAAACTGTTTACGTCATCTATGCGCATCCCGGTGAGTTTAGAAACATCGGTCGCATCGAATAGCAATTCGAAGTTTTGGATTATGAATGAGAAAAAAGCCACGCTTCGGTTTTTTTCCACCTCGGCTAAGCGCATTGCGGCATTGGCCAAATCCGCACGAGCGTCGATAGGGTTACCGTCGGTGAGAAAATAAGCTAGACTGCGGTAGTGCGCGACGCCGCCCTCACTATAACTCTGCTTTCGGGCCTCGATGAGGTCCAACGCCAGGTTAATCGCCTTGGAGTAATTGGTGCGACCGTCTGCGGTGAGAACGGGCGGCTCAAATGCGGTGCCGTTGGTGAAATCCTGGACCAACCGAGCCTCATCGTTAAAGGCAATAACCGCCACGTCAGCTCTCAGGGATGTCGTCGTGTCCTCCTGGATATTGTCTCGAAACTTGGCCAGTGCTTGGTTCACGGTTTTAATAGGAGGACCATCCATGGAAGCCGAGATGTCCAGGATGAGGACGACGGGGCATCGCGTCTCAGGATTGTCGGCGAACTCGGCGGTGTCGTATACGGCGGGCGAATCGCGCGTATTACCCGAGTCTTGGATGCTCATACCTGAACCTCCTTAAAGAACTTTGGCGCGGGTTGCAAGGCAGATGCTATTACAACGTCACTGCGCTATCAAGTCAGCTACCAAGAAAGGCAACGTGCGGATTTCGGGGATTTCTGACCGCGATGGCAATCGTGACATCGTCGGCGGTTCGTTGTTGCACCCGCTCGCCAGTGATGAAGGCGTGCAGCCTGGTTGAGACGGCTTTCGCGTCCTCCGTTTGCGCCAGGTCGTTCAGCATCGGGTTCCAGAATCCCATGAATGCCTCCCGTTCCGGCATCTTCAACGCCAGGTTCTGCAGCCCGTCGGTGATCAGCGCCAGGGCATCGTAGCCCGACCCGTCGGCATGGCCCACCGATGCAATGCGGTGCGGACGGGTGCGGGACGTGATGAACGTAGTTTCGTTGGCGTACTCGCCGGTATGGGCGGCGCACAAAGTCCTGGCACGTCCGTTGTCGATGTTGAAGGCAATCACCGCGCCGTCACCCACCTGCGCCGCCGTTACCAGCCGGTCGCTGGCGATGGCGACGATCAACGTGGAGGCCAGTTCCCTGGGTTCGATACTTTGCCTCCGGGCGTGACGTACCACCTGGTTCTTGGCCTGTTTGACGGCGTTTCGTACCAACGAGGCTGCCAGGTGTTCCAGCAGGGCCGCGGCCGGTCTTTTCTCGATACCGTCGACGATCGTGTCGACCGCGGTCGCGACTGCGATGCCGGAACCCTCGTGGGAGCGCGAGGCCGAGCCTGCTCCGTCAGCAACGGCCATCACCACGACCGGGCCGTTGCCGATTTCAACCGACCGGTGGGCAACCGCGTCCTGGTTGCCCACGTTGTCCCTGAGATGAGATGACCCGACAGCCGTGGCCGCTGCTATGCGCCAACCATGTCTACCTGGTCCTCTGATACCCATTCGTATCATCCCGTTCAGGATTGTCACGTAGGCTTCCGCATCGGTGATCCGTGTTCCACTCCGTAGACCCTAAAGCACGTGATACAGCAGGAGGTGGTCCCGCAAGACATCGGCGGCGAAGTCGTTGTTCACGTCCCGCAACACCGAGTGGATGTGGTTGGCTCCGTCTTGCCGGTTGTCGTACTCCACGACGAAATCGCCGCCGTGCAGCCGGTAGTAGTGGGGCTGGGTTCGGTCGACGGGACCGCCCCAGGCCAGGTGGATCTTCTCCAGGCCACCTTCGCGCAGGGTGTTCAGCTTCTCCTCCGCCAGATCGGAGCGGATCCGCGTCACGTACTCGCTGGCCAGGGACATCAGCATCTCCCGTTGCGTGCCCGACATGGCCGTAGCGGGCAGGCCCTCTTCCTTGGGCAGCGACGCCTTGGAGGAGTTGAAGGTGATGATGTCGGCCGGCGCCTCGTCGTAGATGATGGCGCGGCTCTTCTGGCCGGCGTCCAGGCTCTCCATCAACTCCAGGGCGATGTCCTGGCTGTCGCCCAGGATGCGCAGGCCCTGTTTGGGCCCCTTGCGCACCTCCGCCGGATTCGCGCCGAAGAAGAACGGCGTAACGGACAGGACCCGGTCGCCCCACACGCTGTAGTGCAGCGAGACGTGGTGACCTTCCACACGCCAGCCCCACGGCTCGGCATCGCTGGCGGGATCGCCGAAGATGGTCCAGGCGTACCACAGTGTGTCCCGGAGGAACGTCACGTGGCCCGCTTCCTGCTCCAGCGGACCCAGCACGTTCTCGTGCTCGATGATCAACTGCGCCTGCCGGTTGGAGTCCTCGGTCAGGCCGGTGGCCATCAGCGCGTAGGCCAACCCGCGCTGTTCCTCGTTCATGTCCCGCAGCATCAGTCCGTGCCGGTTCAGCGGCGGGTAGTACCAGAAGATCCGCTCGCCGTCATGGTAGCTGTACGTGATCGCCGATTTCTGCGTGGCGTCCAGGCTGTTCAGCAGGGACAATGCCGCGCCACGCATCTCGGAAGCCGCCTGCGGGTGCGTGTGGGGGTGGTCATGGGTGTGTGTGGTGGTCATATTGGTGTGTCCTCCGTGGAACGTAGCGGCCGGCTATGTCCCGACCGAATGGCCAGAGTGTATGCGCCCCTTTTTTGGGGTGTCAAACTACGAGGCGCGGCCGGCCGCCGCTCGCACCGACGCCAGGATGCGGCCGTAGGCGTTGCACCGGCAAAGGTTGCCGGACAGGGCCTCCCGTATCTGCGCATCCGTGGGCGCAGGGTTGTCGTCCAGCAACGCGCGCGTCGCCATGACGAACCCGGGCGTGCAGAATCCGCACTGGCCGCCGTCCTCGTCCAGAAAGGCCTGCTGCAACGGCGACAACTCGCCGGCGGGAGCCAGCCCTTCAACCGTCAGCACCTCTCGGCCCTCGACCCGCATCGCCAGCGCCTGGCAGGCGTTGACCGGCGTCCCGTCCAGCAGCACGGTGCAGGATCCGCACTCGCCCCGGTCGCATCCCCGCTTGGCTCCGGTCAGCCAGAGAACATCGCGCAGCACGTCCAGCAGCGACCAGTGGTGTCGCACGGCAAGAGTGTGCGCGGCGCCGTTGACGGTAACGGCAATTTCGGACGTGTGTACGGAGTCCATGGCGCCAGCATCCTATCGCAGCGGCAGGTTAGGCGGCAAGCCCGCGCTGACAAAAGTGCGTTGACGCTGTGAGAGCGTACTGGCTATATTGCCGCCAACAATGCTGCGGAGGCTGATGATGGTAGGCATAAATTTTGATTGGGGGCACAACCGTGAGAAACCCGAAGGCGTCAAAATCCAGCTGACTTACGTCGGCCCTGGAATGATGCCCGACGAGCGGTACGTCAAGTTCGAGATCGGCGACAAAGCCTACGGGGGCTGGATGCCGGACTATTCTGTTAATGAGGAGTACAAATGGCTCAAAGCCTTCGTCATCGCCGATTTTGACGACGGCGGATGGCTTGTCCAACTTCCGGAAGAAACCAACGCCTCCACCCATAACATTGTCGTACCCGAAGAACACCGGGACGTAATAAGCAAGGGTTGGTGGTGATGATTTACAGCGCTCAGGACATCAGGCTAGCTCTGGAATCGGGGGCTATCAGCATTGAGCCGAGACCGGCTCCCGCCTCGTTTGCGACCTCTTCGGTAGATCTACGCTTGGACGGCACATTCACCGTCTTCGGAGCTCCGTTACCAGGCACCGAAATCTCTGTTATGGTTGGTCAGGCTGACCCGGAAGAAACTGCTCGGCGATACGGGAATGTGGTCAATGTTCCCATAGACTCTTACATCGAGCTGCGTCCAAATACCTTTGCCCTGGCCTACACTATGGAAAGGGTAGCATTGCCTCTCAATCTGGCGGCCAGGGTAGAGGGCAAAAGTTCCGTCGCCCGTTGGGGCTTATCCATTCACCAAACCGCCCCAACTATCCACGCCGGGTTTGAAGGTCATATCAGATTGGAAATCGCTAACATTGGCCCTTTCGTATGCCGGCTCACCCCTGGCACACAGATTTGCCAACTCATCATAGAGGAACTGCGAACCGTTCCTGTCGAACCCCTGCGCTCCCGTTTCCAGAACCAAAGTCCTGATTGATCCCGTGACCACGACCCCCGCCGCTCCCCTCACCACCGTCGGCCGCAGCGTTCCGCGCTACGAACTGGGCGACAAGCTGACCGGCGCCGCGCAGTACTCGGCCGACATCTCATTGCCGGGGATGCTCCACGGCGTCATCGTGCGCAGCCCGCATCCCCATGCTGACGTGCTGTCTGTAGATGCGAGCGAGGCCCTGGCACTGCCCGGCGTCCGCGCCGTGGTCACGCCGGCCGACGCGCCCGATGCCCGCCTTGCCCCTGACCTGCTCGTGCTGGACACCCGCGTCCGCTTTGCGGGCGACGAGGTGGCCGCCGTGGCCGCCGACGATCTTGACACCGCCCGCCGCGCCGCCTTGCTGGTGCGGGTCGAGTACGACGTGCTGCCTTTCGTAACCGATCCGGTGGCCGCCCTGGAACCCAACGCGCCGCAGATCCATCCCCACGGCAACCTGGCCATACCGGGGCCGTTGGCGCTGCAACGCGGCGACCCGTACTCTTTACAAAGCAATGCCGGCTTCGCCGCCGCGGATATAATCCTCGAGGAAACCTACCACCTGCCCACCCACTCGGCGACGCCGCTGGAGCCCCGGGCCGCCCTGGCATCATGGGACGGCGACCAACTGACTGTATGGAAGTCCACCCGGGGTGTCCACGTGGACCGCGCCGTGCTGGCTGAGGCGCTGGGGCTGGATCCCGCCAACGTGCGCGTCATCGGTCCCAACATGGGCGGCAGCTACGGCAACAAGGACGAGTCCCGCATGGCCGCGTTGGCTGCGGTATTGTCCATGCGGTCCGGCCGGCCCGTTCGCATCGAGTACAGCCGGGAGGAGGAATTCGTCGCCGGCCGCACCCGTCACGGCGGCCGCATCAACCTGCGCATCGGCATGACTCGCGACGGCGACATCACCGCCATCCACGGCGACGCCCTCATGGACTCGGGCGCGTACCAGGCGACGGCGCCCCAGATGACCCGTCGTATCGGGCAGGGCATACTGTACCTCTACCGCTGCCCCAACGTCCGTTTCGACGCCCGGACGGTCACCACCAACCGGCCCGTGGCCGGCAGCTATCGCGCCCTTGGCGCGCCCCAGGGGCACTTCGCGCTGGAAACCCTTATGGACCGCGCCGCAGAAGCCATTGGCATGGACCCGCTGGCTTTCCGGTTGCGGAACCACGTCCCGCTGGAGGGCCAGGCCGGTCCACGCCTCACGCCGCTCGACCAGATCGTGGACGGGCAACCCGTAGAGGGTGGCATCCCCTTCTCCAGCAACGGCCTGGAGGAGTGCTTGCGACGAGGCGCCGCCGAGTTCGGCTGGGATGAACCGTTTGACCGTGCTGTCCCCGCCGACCCATTCATCCGGCGCGGCCGGGGAGTCAGCATCATGCTCTACCGCGGCGGCGTCGGTTTCGACTCGGCCGCCGGCCTCTCCATCAGAGAAGATGGCAGGGTCAGCCTGGTAAGCGGTTTGATTGACGTGGGCGAGGGCGCGGTAACCGTGCTCTGCCAGTTGGCCGCTGAAGCTATGGCGGTGCCCTACGAGGATGTCGTCCCGCGCTTCGCCGATACCGAGGGAACTCCCGACGCTCCCATCACCGCCGGATCCGCGGCCACCTTCTCCACTGGAACCGCCGTGGTTCAGGCGGCCGAACGGCTCCGCGAACAGTTGCTGGAGGCAGCCGCCGGCCGGTTGGAAGCCGACGCCTCCGCCCTTTCCATTGCCGATGGTGCGGTCTGCGTTGCTGACGATCCTGCCCGCCGTGTCTCTTACGCCGAGCTGGCCCGGGCGGTCGCCCCGCAGACTCTTGCCGCCGAGGCCACCATCACTCCCGGCAGCCCCGACTATATCGTTAACTCTTTCGGCGCGCACTTCTGTGAGATCGAGGTGGACACCGCCACCGGCCGGGTCAGGGTCAGCCGCTACGTTGCGGCCCACGACTCCGGACGCATCATCAACCCTCGCACCGCGCTGAACCAGGTGGAGGGCGCGATATCACAGATGCTCGGTTTCGCCCTCAGCGAGGAGCTGATCACCGACGAGCCCACCGGCATCACCCTCAACGGCAGCTACCTGGAGCACAAGAGTCCCACCATCCAGGACTACCCCGACATCACCACAATTTTTGCTGATGTGATCGACCCGGTGGGTCCCATGGGCGCAAAGGCGCTGGGCGAGGTCCCGTCGGTGGGCGTCGCGCCCGCCATTGCCAACGCCCTCTACGACGCCATCGGCATCCGGTTCACGCGCCTGCCCATCACCCCCGACCGGGTATTGGATGCGTTGGCCGGGCGCAAATAGATCACGTGGGACACCGTCATGGCTATATCTCGCCGCCCCAACCCAGCCGCAGCCCCCGCACCGGAATGAGTTCCTGTCCTATCGGGTCCACCGCGAGTTTGAAAATTTCCAGCGTCGTCGCGCCCAGTAGAAAATGACCATCCGGCCCGAAAATCACGGGGCAGATGTTGGAACGCTCCCCAATGCGGATCGAGGCTACCCCGTAATTGCGCATCTCGCTTTCGCCATTGGCGTAGAAACAAGGGTATTCCCCTTCCGGTTCGATATGCAATCGCTCAAACAATGAAGCCGGAAACATGGAATCGGACGCTCCCGTGTCGACCACCGCCTCCACTGGCCGCATGTCACTCCCCAGGCCCCTCGGATTCCCAACATGAACTAAGACGCTGAAGTACCCCACATCGTTCTCCTTACTGCCTCTAGCTGTTTGTAACTGTAACATATAGGGCATCAATTTCAGGAACTTCCCCATGACCTTCCAACTCCTCCAACCCACATCTCTGGCCGAAGCCTGCGCCCTGCTGGCCGCTGCGCCGCACGACGCCGTGCCCATCGCCGGCGGGACTGACCTGCTGTCCGAGATCCGCGACGGCACCGCTGAGCCTTCCACCCTGGTCGCTCTGGATTCCATATCCGACGCCGGCCTGACCGGGATAAGCGGTACGCCCGACGGCGGCCTCCTCATCGGCGCGCTGACCACCATCGCCGACATTGCTGCCCACGACGGCATCCGCAGCCACTATGCCGCCCTGGCCCAGGCGACCGCTGGTTTGGCGACGCCGCAGGTGCGTAACCTGGGCACCCTGGGCGGCAACCTCAACCAGAGGCCCCGTTGCTGGTACTACCGCCACCCGCTCACCGTATGCCTGAAGCGCGGCGGGGATCGCTGCTACGCAGTCCAGGGCTTGGGCAAGTACCTGTGCGTGACAGGCGGCGACCGCTGTTTCATCGTTCATCCATCGGACACCGCCGTGGCCCTGACGGCCCTCGGCGCGTCGGTAAGCATCGCCTCTCCTGACGGCGAGCGCACCGTGGCCATCGCCGACTACTTCGTTGGTCCCGATGTCGACCTGCTGCGGGAGAACATCCTGCAACCGGGCGAACTTCTGGCCGCCGTATCCCTGCCTGCGCCGGCCGCCGGACAGCGCAGCGTTTACCTCAAGGCCCAGGAGCGTGAGTCGGGCGACTTTGCGCTGGTCAGTGTCGCGGCCGCCCTGGCCGTGGTCGACGGCGTTATCACGGACGCCTCTGTGGTGCTGGGCGGCGTTGCTCCCACGCCGTATCGCGCCAGCGGGACCGAGGATTACCTGCGCGGCCGGTCAGTGTCAGGCGTGTCGACGTCGGACGCAGGAGACCTGGCCATCGCCGACCCCAGGCCTCTGCCCGACAACGCCTACAAGCTCCCGATGGCGTCCAACCTGACGGCCCGAGCCGTTTCCACGCTGCTGGCCGGGGGATGACGGGAAGGATTCCCGCCATTCCGGGTTGTGCCGCGCGTTGTCCCTTCACTTGGTCGGGGCGGCCTCCGTATGCCGCTCAACCTTGACATCCCTCTACCCCTGTAACAGAATAACGCCATCCTCACCCCGCACAGGAACGAGAGTATGACAACAGTTCAGAGTGGTTCCCGCACTACCGTAAATGTCAACGGGACTGCCGTCGAAATGTATTCCGGCGGCAACGGTCCGCCGCTGGTTTTCTTCCATGGCGCCGGTGGATCCAACGGCTGGCAGGCCTGGCACGAGGACCTGGCGGCGGAGTACACCGTTTACGTTCCGAGCCAGCCGGGTTTCAATGGCACCGAGGCCCCCGCCTGGGTCAAGACCATCCATGACGTGGCCCACTTCAACCACATGTTCGTCGACGCACTAGGCCTGCAGGACATCATCCTGATGGGCTCGTCAATGGGCGGCTGGGTTTCAGCTGAAATGGCGGCCATGGACGACCACAACGTCGATGCTCTGGTCTTGGTGGACCCGGCCGGAATCAAGCCTCGGGAAGGCGAGATAGCGGAGATCTTCATGGTCTCCGCAGAAACCAGACTCAACCAGCGCTTCTACGATCCCAGCCAGGTGGAGAACTACGACAACTACGCCCGCGAACTGTCCCCCGAGGAACAGTTGGTTGTCCACTCCAACGCCATCACCGCCTCGCAGCTGTGCTGGAAGCCCTACCTGCACAACCCCAGCCTTCCCCATACGCTGTCCCGCGTCGGCACGCCCACTCTGATTGTCTGGGGCAACCAGGACGCCATCATCCCTGTCGAATGCGGGCACCTGTTCCAGCAGGCGATCCGGGGCAGCCAGTTGCGCATCATCGACAACTGCGGGCACTCACCGGCCGTGGAAAAGCGCGCCGAATTCGTCGGCGCCGTAACCGGATTCCTGAACAGCCTGTAGCCCAATCACTGGAACACTCCCGCCGCTGGCGGACCCCGCGCGCCACCCAGAAGGAGCAAACATCATGGCTCACGATCTCGAAGTATTCTGGTTCTCCGAACAGCCTTACGGCCACGTCACCGAGGATGACCTGGAAGGCTGGGAATCGGGTCGGATGCACTTCCCCAACACCTATTTCGACCCCGAAAAGGCCCATGTCCTCTACTCCAACTACCACGACCAGTACCAACTGGCCGATGAGGTCAATTTCGACGGCATCATGTCCAACGAGCATCACAGCTCCTACTGGTGCATGAAGCCCTCCGTCAACGTGGACGCCGCCGTCATCACCCAGCGCACCAGGAAGGCGAAGATCGCCATGCTGGGCAACGTCATCGCCGTCAACGACCCAGTGAAGATGGCCGAAGAGATCGCCATGCTGGACTGCATCAGCGGCGGCCGCATCATCTCCGGTTTCGTGCGCGGCACCGCGGTGGAGACCCTCCACGCCGGCTACTCGCCCACCGAGAACCGCCCCCGGTTCGAGGAAGCCCACGACCTCATCATCAAGTGCTGGACCGACCCCGGCCCCTTCCGCTGGGAAGGCGAGTACTGGCCCCACCGCATGGTCAACCCCTGGGTGGTGCCCATCCAGAAGCCGCACCCGCCGGTCTGGTTCCCCGGCACCGGCAGCCCCGAGTCGGTGATCTGGGCCGCCAAGCACCGCTACCCGTACATGAACCTGGGCTCCCTGCTCGACCTCACCAAGCAGCTCAAGGGCATCTACCACGAGACCGCCGCCGAGGAAGGCTACGAGGCTGGCCCGGAGCACTTCGGGTACCTGATCCGCTGCCTCGTCGCCGACACCGACGAGAAGGCCCAGGAGATCGGCCGCACCTTCTTGTGGACCGAGAACCACCGCAACCGCGGGCCGATGGAATTCAACGACCCGCCCGGCTACCAGTCCCGCGAGGCCCTGCGCATCAAGATGTCGCGCCCCCTCATCGGTACCGGCACCATGGGTCGCCGCATGACCTACGAGGACCTGCAGGACGCCTACAACATCATCGTCGGCAGCCCCGAGACCGTAACCGAGAAGCTGCGCCACATCCGCAGGGACCTCGATCCCGGCTACATCCTCATCTACGGCAACGAGGGCCACATGGCCCACGAGGACGTGATGCGCTCCGTGGAGCTTCTGGGCACCAAGGTGATACCGGCGCTGAAGGAAGGCTAATCCTCCGGTTCACTATGAATAATCCGCGCCCCGGCAGGACCACGCAGCCGGGGCGTTTTCTTGCCAATGGAGGCGGGACCTCGCTGGCTTATGCCGGCGCTCCGGCGCGCAGGTAGGCATCCAGTTCGGCCAATAACTCGGCGCGCCTTTGGGGTTCCAGGAACGACGCGTGGAACGAGTTCCGTGCGATGCGGGCCAGGGTGGCGTCGTCGATGGACAGGTGGTCCTGCATGGCCTGGTAGTTCTCGTTGATATACCCGCCGAAATAGGCCGGGTCATCGGAGTTGATGGTCACCGAAAGGCCCGCTTTCAGCATCGCGAGCAACGGATGCTGGTCAAGCGCACCAACCACGCCCAGCATGTGGTTGGAGAGAGGACATACGGTCAGGGGCATACCCAGTTCGGCCAGTCGGGCGGTCAGCGCCGGATCTTCCAGCGCCCGGTTGCCGTGGTCGATGCGCTGAACTCCCAGCAGGTCCACCGCCTCCTCGATGTAATCGGGCGGGCCCTCCTCGCCGGCATGGGCCACGCACCTGAACCCGGCAGCGCGGGCCGCCGCGAACACCCGGGCGAACTTGCTCGGCGGATTGCCCACTTCCCCGGAGTCGAGCCCAACGCCGTAAATTGCGCGTTGGAACGGCATTGCCTGCTCCAGCGTGGCGAATGCGTCCGTCTCGTCGAGGTGCCGCAGAAAGCACATTATCAATCGGGAGGTGATGCCGTGCGTCTGCTGGGCGTACTGCAGCCCGCGCTCGATGCCGCGGCACACGGCCGCGAAGGGAATGCCCCGGTCGGTGTGCGCCTGTGGGTCGAAGAAGATTTCGGCGTGACGCACGTTCTGAGCAGCCACGCGATCGAAGTAGGCGCAGGTGAGGTCCCTGAAGTCCTTCTCGGTTTCCAGGGCGTTCACACCCTGGTAATAGATATCCAGGAAGTCCTGCAGGTTTGAGAACTGGTAGGCCGCACGGGCCTCATCCACCGTGGAAAACGGCAATGAGATCCCATTGCGCCGGGCGATGGCCAGCATCAGCTCGGGTTCAAATGTGCCTTCAATATGGACGTGGAGTTCAGCCTTGGGCAGGTTGCGGATGAATTGAGACACCTTCATCTGGTATTGGTACCCTTGTATGTATGGAGTCCTCGGTCGGTAGGCATCTTACGTAACCGCTTTCTATCAAGCTGTCATCATTATCTGGCCTCGGTCAGGATCCGACCAACCAGCCGCCGGAATACGCCGCGATTCTAGTCGATGTCCTGGAGTTTCATCCAAGCGTTGCAAAAATTGGCGTGGCAAGCCTCGGTAACTTTGGAATAGGCGAAGATGTTGCGGTCTCCCCGTTCCTCTGCCAAACGTTTGGCCGTGCAATGCCGGTGTGCCTGCTTGTTGTGCCGCCAGACGGGCGTGCTCCCGCCAGTGGGTTTCGTGTTCCTGGGACGTCTGAGTTTATTGTCTCATTCTTTCCAGGTCCGTCACAGCCGTAGGGGCGAATGATCATTCGCCCCTGAATTCCCGCCGTACGTGCAGCTGCCCTACTTCCCGTTCCGGTGCTGTGACCCGTCGGGATAGAGGTCGTCCCACAGGGCGTCGCGCCAGTCCACGCCCACCGGCAGGATGGCCTGCGACGGACGCAGCATGTAGTAATTGTCGCCGACGCCGGGCGGGGCGCCGCCCTCGGCCACAGTGCGCGCCGCCTGCAGCAGTTGCCGGCGGGCGTAGATGATAGCCATGTCGGTTCGGCTCAGGTTTTCGCGCGACCGGTCCACGACGTGGCCCATGCTCTCCTGCACGGCGACGTCCTGGGCGTTCACGCCGTCGATGCCGCTGAAGGTCTCCGTCTTCTGCACCGACCGGTTGATCATCCAGTTGTTGTCCCGATTGACCCGGGTGCGGAAGTCGCCCAGCATGTGCTCCGGTCCACGACCGTAGCCGCGGTCCATGTCGACGCGCTCGTCCTCGTCGATGGGGTCGTCGTAGGACAGATCCCAGTTCCAGACCATCACATTGTGGTCGTCCATGGGCACCCACATGTGGCCGGAAGCCAGGAAGCCAACGGGCCCGGCCTTGCCACGATAGCCGCGCTGGCTGGCGCGGATCTGGTGGAAAGGCATCACGAAATGGTACGCCCGCACGTGGTTGCCCTCGTCGCCCAGCGAGCGGATCCCGACGTAGCGATAACCGTAGTCGGTGATGTCCACCTCCAGTTCCGGCGGCTTGCCCCGGACGTGGGGCGAGTCGACCCGCAGGCCGGCGTGGGCGGTGTCGATCCGCAGCGTGCGGTGCAGGATGGTGGCGTGGGCCGAGTCGATGCCGCCCTCCAGGGCCTGCAGCCAGTTGCACTCCTGGATGTTCTTGGTGACGTGGCGGTGAGTTTCCGGCACGGCGGCCCACTCGAACCTGGGCGGCGGGGGCATGTGTTCCTTCGGCCCCATGTAGGCCCAGATGACGCCGCCCAACTCGACGGTGGGGTAGGACGTGGTCGTCATCTTGGACGGGAAGTCGCTGTCCTCCGGTTCGTTCATCATGTCCAGGCACTGCCCGTTCACGTCGAACTTCCAGCCGTGGTACACACAGCGCAGGCCGCAGTCTTCGTTGCGGCCCAGCCACAGCGACACCAGGCGGTGCGGGCAGAACTCGTCAAGCAGGCCGATGCGCCCATCGGTGTCGCGGAAGGCCACCAGTTCCTCGCCCAGGAGCTTGACCCGCACCGGCTCTCCGTCCGGCTCCGCCAGTTCCCAGGACAGCAGGGCCGGCATCCAGTAGCGGCGCATCAGCTCACCCATGGGGGTGCCGGGCCCGACTTGCGTCAGCGTCACATTCTCTGCTTGCGAAATCATAGGGCATACCTCCTCTGCATGGTGTCAGAGTAGCAGCAAATCGGCCGATTTGCTATGCTGGCGCCGCCGATACGGTCGAGAGCCGGCACATAGCCTGGCAAGGATGCAAAAATAACCACTATGACAACACTGAACGATGTGCGCGCTACCCTGATAGCGCAGGGCTATCCCGCCGATCAAGTTGACGCCATGCTCAACTTGGCTGGCCGTATGGTCCTTGAAGGCTCGCTGGCGTCTAAGGATGACGTGAACGGATTACGGGATGAGTTCACGCTGTTCAAAATCGACGTCGGCACGCAGTTCGCCGAACTACGCGCAGAGATGGACACCAAGTTTGCTGAGATGCGCGTTGAGATGAACGGAAAGTTCGCCGAACTTCGTGTTGAGATGGACACCAAGTTTGCTGAGATGCGCGTTGAGATGAACGAAAAGTTCGCCGAACTTCGTGTTGAGATGTACGAAAAGTTTGCCGAGCAGCGCGCCGACGCAGACAACCGCGAGCGGCGAATCATTAAGTGGGTAGTCGGAACGGTGCTGGCCGGCATTGCCGTGAACGTGGCCGTCATGGGCATCGGCATCGGTGTAGTGGCGCTGCTAATGCGGTGAATGGAAGGATTTTCCCCAATGACCATCGTCGACACTCACGTCCACATCGGCCGCGATCACTACGAGCCGGTGGAGATGCTGCTGGCTCAGATGGAGCTGAACGGCGTCTCCAAAACCGTGCTGGTGCAGTCCACCGCAACCCTGGACAATTCCTACGTGCTGGAGTGCAGGCAGCGCTTCCCCGGACGGCTGGCCGTGGTCTGCCGCGTGGACGTGGACGACCCGTCGGCGCCTGACACGCTGGAAGGTCTGCGGGACGCCGGCGCCGAGACCCTGCGCATCCGCAACTTTCACCGCTCACCGGGAAACGACCCGCTGGCCGTGTGGCGCGCCGCCGCCCGCCTGGGCGTGTCCGTCAGCGTTGGCGGGCCCGCGGAGGGATTTGCGTCGGCCGAATTCGCCGCACTGGTCGAGGAACTGCCCGACCTGACCGTTATCATCGAGCACCTGGCCGGCATGGGCATCCACGCCATCGGCGCGCCGGAGATGCCGCCCGACGACGTGTTCCGGCAGTCCCTGACCCTGGCCCGTTTCCCCAATACCGTCATGAAGATACACGGAATGGGGGAGATCAGCGATCCGCCCTTCCCCTACCGGAACACCCCGCCCTACGTGCGCATGGCCTACGACACATTTGGTCCGGACCGGATGATATGGGGATCTGACTGGCCTCGGGTGACCAACCGTGAGGGTTACCGCAACTCCCTGCGTTACACTTGGGAACAGATGGAGGACTGGTGTCCCAAGACGGACCTCGAAAAGATATTTGGCGGTACCGCATTGTCACTCTGGTCGTTCGGATAGTCGAGTCGCAGATCGAGTTATTTGGCTCGCCATTATGATTGTCAAATTGGACAGGGGCGATTTATCATGGTCGCCAAATTTGAGCCACCGAAGTGCGCCATAAGTGTGCCATAGAAGCCTCAGGAGGAAACGTGTAATGAAACGATACTTCAAATACGTCGCCGGTGCGATGATGCTAGCCGGCATTGTGGCCGTGATGGCCTGTACCGGAGACGAGCCCACCGCGCCCGCGCCCGTCACGGAGCCTACCGCTCCCGCCGCCGCCACGGCTATGCCAGAGCCGCCCACGGATGCCGCTCCCACGCCCACCGAAGCCATGGATATGCAGGCCGGAAGCCGTCTCCAGACCGTGATGGATCGCGGTCATGTAATCTGCGCCAGCCGCAACGACGTTCCCGGCTACGGATTCATTGACGCCTCCGGCGCCAACGTCGGCTTCGATATTGACCTGTGCCGCGCCCTTGCTGCCGCTGTCCTGAACGACCCGTC
Organism: uncultured Dehalococcoidia bacterium; assembly: GCA_951813535.1. Lineage (GTDB taxonomy): Bacteria > Chloroflexota > Dehalococcoidia > Lucifugimonadales > UBA3495 > Bin87. Next base: position 543,921 of record OX638345.1, read on the forward strand.
CGCCATCGAGATTCGGCTGATCAGCGCCGCCGAGCGCGGGCCCACCATCCAGTCCGGTGAAGTGGACATGCTGGTCCGCACCGTTACCTGGACCACCTCCCGTGACGCCCAGTGGGGCAACTACGCCCAGACCATGTTCTACGACGGTCAGGGCTTCATGGTGAACCGGAGCCTGGGCATCGACAGCGCCTACGATCTGCAGGGCGCCTCCGTCTGCGTGACCCAGGGCACCACCACCGAGCTGAACCTGGCCGACTTCTCCAACCAGAACGGCCTCAACATCGAAGCGTTGACCTTCGAGGACACCGCGGCCGTGGTGGCAGCCTATGAGAGCGGACAGTGCGACGCATTCACCAACGACCGCTCGCAGTTGGCCGCGCTGGGCACCTCCCTGGCCGACCGCGACGCCCACGTCATCCTGCCGGAGACCATTTCCGAAGAGCCCCTGGGCCCGGTGGTCCCCCATGGCGATGACCAGTGGTTCGACATCGTGAAGACCGTCATGTCCATCCTGATCTACGCCGAAGCCTACGACGTCAGCTCGTCCAATCTGCCGTCCGCCGCTACCGGCGAAACCAAGAAGGACCGCCTGTTGGGCTTCGAAGGCTCCTGGGGACAGGAGAGCCTGGGCCTCAACCAGATGGCTGCGCAGAACGTGATCCGCGCCGTCGGCAACTACGGCGAAATCTACGACCGCAACCTGGGTCCCAGCGGCATCGACCTGCCCCGTGAAAACGGGCGCAATGCCCTGTGGTCCGACGCTGCCTGCAGCGACTGCCCCAAGGGCGGCCAGATCTACGCGGCTCCCTTGCGCTAACCACACATTCCTGCGTGACCGACGCAATTCACGGGGTGATCGGTTTCAACCGGTCACCCCTTTATTTTGCCCCCAAACGGGGCCGGGCGTCACCTCGTGTTTTGCGCTAAAATCGGCCCCACCTGAAACCCGCATCGACACACTGGCAAAGTCCGCCCAATGGCAGCGATACTCCAAAATCTCACCTACCAGGGCATCCCGATCTGGCGCCACGCCCAGATTATCCAGTGGACCGCACAGGTCTTGTCCGGCTTCCTGGTGGTGTTTCTGGTCGCCTGGTTCTTCTTCAACATCGCCAACGCGATTGACGAGCGGGAAATTCCCTACGGTTTCAGCTTCCTGGAGCGCGCCTACCAAACCCCGATCGGCCAGCACTTTCTCCCCTACGAGACGTCGGACACGTTCCTGTACGCCTTCGTAGTTGCCGCGGTCAACACCATCGTGGTATCCATCGTGGGCGTCATCCTGGCCACGCTGCTCGGGATATTCATCGGCGTGTGCCGGTTGTCGGGGAACTGGCTGGTGGCCAAGGTGGCCCTGGTCTATGTCGAGTTCTTCCGCAACGTTCCCCTGCTCATCCAGCTTTACTTCTGGTTCTACATCGTGCTGGTGCTGCCCCCGGTTCGCGAGGGCTACGCCATCGCCAATCGGGTGTATATCAACAACGCCGGCGTTTCGATACCATTCCCGTTCCCCGATGGAGCGGCCGCGGCGGTTTGCTGGATAGCACTTGCGGTGGCCGGCATGATCGCGGGAATCGCCGTCCATCGCGGCCTGACTCAGCGCGAGGTCACCACCGGCCAGCCGTCCTATCCCCTGATCGGCGGGTTCGCTACTGCCATCGTCGCCGGAGGCGTGGCGTGGCTGGTCATCAGTTTCGTCGCTGGCGCCCCTCTCGTCGTGTCCCAACCGGCGCCGCAGGGCGCCTTCGGGCGAATAGCGGGCGGCTTTACCGTCTCCGGGGGCCTGATGGCGCTGCTGATCGGGCTGATAATGTACACCTCGTCATTCATCGCCGAAATCGTACGGGCCGGCATCCAGTCGGTGGGCCGGGGACAGATAGAAGCGGCCCGCGCCCTGGGGCTGTCCCCCATGAGCACCCTGCGGCAGGTCACCTTTCCCCAGGCGCTGCGCGTTATCATCCCCCCATTGATCAGCCAGTTCCTCAATATCACCAAGAACAGCAGCCTGGCCGGCGCCATCGGTTTCTCAGATCTGATGAACGTCGCCAAGACGATGACGCAGACTGCGCCCGCGATCAACATTATCATTCTCGTCATGGTGGCTTATCTCGCCATGAGCCTGACCTACTCGCTGATCGGCAACCTGTACAACCGCCACATCCGCATCGCTTGAGTCTGACCGGTGTCCACCGTTACCGAACCCGTGACCACCCAGTTGCCGCCGCCGCGTTCCGAGACCGGCCTGGCCGGGTGGCTTCGCGCCAACCTGTTCAGCACATGGTACAACTCTGCCCTCACGGTGGTTGTGGGCATCGTGGTGGGCTGGGCGCTCTGGTACGGCTTGAGTTGGTTGTTCGTCGACGCCGATTTTACCGTGATCGGGACTCTGGGCGGCCTGCTCATGATAGGCCAATACAATACGGAGCAGGCGTGCCCCGGACAGAACTGTTTCTGGCGCCCCCAATTTGCCTTGATGCTGATGAGTTTGTTGCTGGGGATGTCCTGGTCGGTGGCCGGCGGCGGGCTTACCAAACGCATCGCCATCATCGTCCCTGTGGTGGTCGCCCTATTTGCGCTCCTTCCATACAGCCTGGAGCGAATGGGGTGGGACGTGCGTCTGTTGCTGGTGGCAAACTTGCCGTCGCTGCTGGTGGGCTACGCGCTGGCCCGCTACACCGCGGTGGGCACCTGGCGCTGGGTTGCTGTGCTCAGCGTATTGGCGTTTCTGCTGGCGCTGGTACTGCTGCGCGGCATTCCGGGTGTGCCCGGCCTGCAGCCCGTCTCCACACTGCACTGGGGTGGGTTGATGCTGAACCTCCTGCTGGCGGTGGCCGGCATAGTCGTCAGCTTTCCCATCGGAATCGCGCTGGCCCTGGGACGACGCAGTCAGCTTGTGGTTCTCAAGACGCTGTGCGTCGTGTTCATCGAGGTTTTCAGGGGTGTTCCCCTGATCACGCTGCTGTTCATGTCGCAGGTCCTGGTGCCTCTGGCCTTCCCCGAGAACTTCCCGCTTAACTCCCTGCTCCGCGCTGCCATCCTTATCACCCTGTTCAGCGCGGCCTACACGGCGGAAAACATTCGTGGCGGTCTGCAGGCCCTGCACCCCGGCCAGGCCGAGGCCGCCCGCGCCTTGGGCCTTCCCGGTTGGCACACTACCCTGTTGATCTCGCTGCCTCAGGCCATCCGCAACGTCATCCCGGCCATCGTGGGCCAGTTCATCGCCCTGTTCAAGGACACCAGCCTCGTGTACATCATCGGGATGCTGGACATCGTGGAGCTCAGCCGTAAATTCGCCACCACCTACGTAGAAAACGGCATGCTCCCGTACCTGGACGACGTACACGAGGTGTTCATCTTCCTGGCGTTGGTGTTCTGGATTTTCTGCTACGGTATGTCCTACGTCAGCGGCCGCATCGAGCGTCACTTGGGAGTCGGCGAGAGGTAACGCCCCGGCCGTCGATTGACCACGTTCTGCTAGAATGACGCGGAAAATAACCAATGGAGCGCCGATTGAGACGGATCTACAGCCGGCCGGCGTCCACTCATCTTCTATTTTGGGTTGGACGTCCTGGTGGGCGCTATCGCCTGCGCCGTCGGTAGAAACGAGTTAGACCTGACACGCGGCCGGTTGATGATCACATGATGACTTCCATCATGCTGGACAACGGAATCGCGCGAGGGCCTGACTACTTCGCGCTTTTTTGGAGGGAATCGGGCCGCCGCCCGCGCAGTGAACGCCAATAGACCCGCCGCATCGGAGGGCGTCATGACTACCAACGGAACAACGGAAGACGTCGAAGACATCATCGTGTGCCGCGACGTGCACAAGTGGTACGGCAACTTTCACGCCTTGCGGGGCGTCACGACCACCGTCCAAAAGGGTGAGGTTGTGGTGATCATCGGGCCCTCCGGCTCCGGCAAGTCCACTTTCATCCGCACCATCAACCGGCTCGAACAGCACCAGCGCGGTGACATCGTTGTCGACGGCATCGAGTTGACCAACGACATCCGCAACATCGACGCCATTCGCCGCGACGTGGGCATGGTCTTCCAGTCCTTCAACCTGTTCCCTCACCTGACGGTCCAACGCAACATCACGCTGGCGCCGACCAAGGTCCGCAAGATGCCGTCCCACGAGGCAGACGCCGTCGCCATGGAACTCCTGGAGCGGGTGGGCATTCCCGAACAGGCCGACAAGTATCCCGCGCAGTTGTCCGGCGGCCAGCAGCAGCGCGTCGCCATTGCCCGCGCCCTGGCCATGCAGCCCAACATCATGCTCTTCGACGAGCCCACGTCGGCTCTCGACCCCGAGATGATCAAGGAAGTCCTCGAGGTCATGCGCGAACTGGCCGAGTCGCAAATGACGATCCTGGCCGTCTCCCACGAGCTTGGTTTTGCGCGGGAAGTGGCCGACCGCATCGTGATGTTCGACGAGGGCCAGATCGTCGAGGACCAGCCTCCGGACGAGTTCTTCAACAACCCGCGCCACGAGCGCGTGAAGCACTTCCTTTCGCAGATCCTGTAATTCGGGTCGGCCCCATGGAATTGGCGCGGAAATTCGGACGTTGGATCTGGGCCGGCGGCGAGGCCGAATCCCATTGGGCGCGCCAGCGAAGGTTGCCCTTCTGGGAACATCCGTGGTTCACGCGCATCTATCGGATCGCATTCGTCACCGGTTGGGTTGCCGTTGTCGCATTCTTCCTGATCTGGAACCTGGTGTGGGCCACCCCTTGACGGCTGGGGCCCTGCCTGCGGGCCTTGCAGGAGCCGCAAGGCCCGGCGTCAAGGCAGCGCTCCGTTTGCCCAGCCAACACCGCGCACGATAAAATCGCCCAAGACTGAACTCGTCCCTCGTTACCAGGAGCGTAGCCATGCCTGACTCACAGATGCAGATCGGGGTCGTTTTTCCCCAGACCGAGATTGGTTCCGACCCCGTCGCCGTGCGCGATTACGTGCAGGCGGCCGAGGAATTGGGCTACGCCCACATCATCGCGTATGACCACGTGCTGGGCGCGGATACCGCGTACCACCAGCCGTGGACGGGCAGCTACACCAAGGACAGCCTGTTCCACGAGATCTTCGTGGCTTTCGGCTACATGGCGGCGCTGACCACCAGCGTGGAACTGGTCTCCGCCATTGTCATTCTCGGCCAGCGTCAGACCGCGCTGGTGGCCAAGCAGGCCGCCGAAGTGGACGTGCTGAGCGGCGGCAGACTCCGTCTGGGCGTGGGCATCGGCTGGAACCCAGTGGAATACGAAGCGCTGGGCGAAGATTTCAGCACCCGCGGCCGTCGCGCCGAAGAGCAGATGGAGCTGTTGCGCCGCCTCTGGACGGAAGAGGTGGTCGACTTTCACGGCCGTTACCACAACGTCACCAATGCCGGCATCAACCCCCTGCCGGTGCAGCGGCCGATCCCATTGTGGATGGGAGCCGGCAGCCGCGCCCGTGGGCCGATCCCCACCGACCGCGTGCTGAGCCGGGTGGGACGTTGCGCCGACGGCTGGTTCCCCCAGTTCCAGTCCGATGATCCCCAGGCGGCCACCGCCATCGCCAAAGTGCGTGACGCCGCCGTTGCCGCCGGCCGCGACCCTGACGCCATCGGCATGGAGCCACGGGTCAATTACTCTGATGGCGACCCCGAGTTCTGGCAGGCCAGGGCGGAGGAGTGGCGCGGTATGGGCGCGTCGCACTTTTCCGTGAACACCATGTCGGCCAACCTGACCGGGGCTGATGCCCATATCAACGCCATTCGCGAGTTCAAGGAAGTCATCAACGGCTAACTGCCGGCGCTCACCCAAACCCGTCATTCGCTACCCCTTTACGTCATTCCGGCGAAAGCCGGAATCCAGAACGTCGTTGTCTTGGAGGCTTGACAGATGGTTACGACCACGCCGAAAGAGCCAACCATCGAGGCTCCCGACGCCCCCCATTACGAACCCGATATGCCCATGGCCTTCGGCAGCGAACTGCGCCTGAACCTGAAGGCCCTGGGCGTGGACGGAACTGCCCTCGATTTCGGGGAGCGGCTTGTCCAGCTTACCCGGGATAACGAACCCTACGACTTCCAATTTTCCGCCCAGGGAGAACTCATCGTAATGGCCCCGTCAGGCGCTTTGAGCAACCGCGACGAGACTGTAATCAACGCTGACCTGGAAATGTATAATCGGCAGCATCCCGGAATGTGCTTTTCCCAGACCATCGGGTTCTGGCTTCCCAGCAACGCGCAGTTGATGCCCGATGCCGCCTGGATTACCCAGGAGCGGTTCGACAATCTCACTGAGCGAGAGCTGTATGGCACCATCAACGGCGCGCCCGACTTTGTGGTGGAAGTCCGCTCCCGCAGTGACCGTCTCCCGCCGCTGCTGGCAAAAATGGCGGAGTGGATGGAAGGCGGCGCTCGCTTGGGCTGGATGCTGGACGCTATTGACCGCCGCGTCTATATCTTTCGCCCCGGGAGTGAGATGGAAATATTGGAGGATCCGGCAGTGTTGGATGGGGAGGACGTTCTGCCGGGTTTCACGTTTGAGGTGGGGCGACTGATGTTCGGGCACGAATAACCGCCACAGGGCAATTTCGTCAGAGTCAGGATTTACTGGATTCCAGGATTTTCGGGATTACACTTCCCTGATCCTGTCAATCTAATGATCTTGAAAATCCTGATTCTGACGGATGACCGCAACCATTTTCATTCTGCATAAGGAGACAAAACTATGGGCAGGCTCGACGGTAAGGTCGCTCTCATCAGCGGCGGAGCGCGTGGTCAGGGGGCGGTGGAGGCGCGGATGTTCGCTGCCGAAGGCGCGAGCGTGGTGTTTGGCGACATCCTGGACGATGAGGGCCGCCGTGTAGAGGCTGAGATCAGGGAACTCGGCGGCCAGGCCACCTACATCCACCTGGACGTAACCAGCGAATCCGACTGGCAGACCGCGGTCGATGCCGCCGTCTCCGAGTATGGCAAACTCAACGTGCTGGTGAACAACGCCGGCATCGTGCTGGGCCGCAGCATCGAGGAAATGACTGTCGAGGAATGGGACCGCCTCTTCGACGTGAATGCCAAGGGTGTGTTCCTGGGCACCAAGGCCTCCTTGCCCGCCTTGCGAGAGGCCGGCGGCGGCAGCATCGTGAACATCTCGTCCACTGCCGGCCTGGTGGGCAACGACTACAACCTCGCCGGCTACAGCAGCACCAAGGGCGCCGTGCGGCTTTTCACCAAGTCCACTGCCATCCAGCACGCCGGCGAGGGCATCCGGTGCAACTCGGTGCATCCTGGCCCGATCGACACTCCCATGCTGCAGGAATCCCGCGCCAATCGAGGCAGCGGGCTCAGCGACGAGGAACAGCGCCAGCGTGTTCCCCTCGGCCGCATCGGCCGGCCTGAGGACATCGCCTACGCCGTGGTCTACCTGGCGTCCGACGAAGCGTCATTCGTCACCGGCAGCGAGGTCGTGGTGGATGGCGGCCGCACCGCCATGTAATGCAGAAGGGCGCCCTGACGGACGCCCCAATGGTTGCGTTTTGGTTGAAATGGTCGGGGCGGCCAGATTCGAACTGGCGACCCCCTGCACCCCATGCAGGTGCGCTACCGGGCTGCGCTACGCCCCGCCCCGACAGATTCAGGGTAACACCCGCACGTACAATTGGCAAACTCGCTGGCATCGGCAGTGATTATTCAGAGTATTACCTGCTAGGATTACGGCTATCGCGTTAACATGATGAACGGCGATTGCTACAGCATCCTCGGCGTCCCGGCGGCGGCCACGACGGAAGAAATCCGCGCCGCCTACCGCCGGCTGGCCCGCCAGTATCATCCCGACCTCAACACCGGGCCGGAAGCCGAGGCGCGCATGAAGGAGATCAACCAGGCGTACGCCACCCTGTCCGATCCCCAGCGCCGCCGCCACTACGATATCTACGGCGTAGCTGGCCTTCCCACAGCAGAGTCGAACCGCCGGAGCCCGCAGCGTGGCCCCAGACCGAACGCAACCCGCCCGTCCCGACCGCGTACTTATTCGCCATCACCTCCCCAGCGCGGAGAAGATATCGAGGCCGCCCTGCTGATCACGCGCCGCGAGGCGAGACAGGGACTGCGCAAGGTATTCCCGGTTACGCGCACGGAGACCTGCCAGCGCTGCCGAGGGACCGGATTTGAGCCGGAGGAAACCCTGGAGGCCGGTCAATGCTGGCGGTGCAGCGGAGAACAATGCCTGCGGCGGGAACTGTGGTTGAGCGCCACCATACCCGCCGGCGTGTCGGACGGCCGACGCCTCCGCCTCCGTGGTCAGGGCAACGCCGGCCTGGATGGCGGAGCCAGCGGGCACATCTACATCACCGTTCGCGTGGCCCAGCACACCAGGCTGCGCCAGACTATTTCCTTCGTGTTGCGTCACCTTTTCGGCTAGCGCTGGGTCCGGGCGGACGGCTCAGGCTCGGACGCATCGATCCTGTTATTGGAATCCGGAGCAGGTGCGTTGGAGGGTTTGCCGTCAGCAATAGCTTCCTGACGGCGCCGGTTCCGTTCTCGGCCAGGCCGTGTTGACTTCTTCTCAGCCTACGCCTGTTCTTCATCGAGTTGGGCCGATGGAGATCAGCTCAACTCTCGGGCGCGGTACTGCAGGGCCTCCGCGAGATGCGCCGGTCCTATCCGTTCGGCTCCCGCGAGGTCGGCGACGGTGCGCGCCACCTTGACCACCCGGTGCAGCGCCCGGGCCGAGAGGTCCAGCTGTTGCGATGCCCGCTGCAACAGCGCCTGCGCGTCATCCTGGAGGTCGCAATGGTCCCAGATTGTTGATCCGGACATTTCGGCGTTCGACAGCCCCGGAGTCTCCGACCCCGGTGCGAACCGGGCTTCCTGCAGGGCGCGCGCCGCCACCACGCGGTCCCGCACCGCGGTTGAACTCTCAGCCTCTGCCCGACCCAACAGGCTGTCGTACTCCACCGGCGGCACCTCCACGAAGATGTCGATGCGCTCCAGGAGCGGCCCGCTGATGCGTCTCTGGTACCGTGCCAGCGCCGACGGGCTGCATAGGCACTCCTTGCGGGGGTGCGACGCATAACCGCACGGACACGGGTTCATCGCGCCGACCAGCATGAAACTCGCCGGATAGGTTACCGTGCCGCTCACCCGCGTGATAGTCACCGTTTTGTCCTCCAGGGGCTGTCGCAGCGATTCCAGCGCCGCGTGCCCGAATTCCGGCAATTCGTCCAGGAAGAGCACTCCCCGGTGGCTCAGCGTGATCTCCCCGGGGTGCAGCGTGCGGCCGCCGCCCACGAGGCCGGCGTTGGATATGGTGTAGTGCGGCGCGCGGAACGGCCGCTGGGCAATCAGCGGGCTGTCCGGCGGCAGATTGCCGCTCACGCTGTAGATCTTGGTGACATCCAGCGCCTCCGCAGCGGTCAGGTGAGGCAGGATGCCGGGCAGGGCCCGAGCCAGCAGAGTCTTGCCCGAACCTGGCGGTCCGCTAAACAGAATATTGTGGAAACCCGCGGCCGCTACTTCCAGAGCCCTCTTGGCGTGGTCCTGCCCCCGGATGTGGCACAGGTCGGTGTTGCCGGGCTGTTCGCGGTTGCCGTTGAGGTGGACGCCGTTCTGAGGGTATGGGGATATTGTCGCGTCTCCCTGCAGGTGGGACAGCAGCTGTGCCAACGTGTCCACCGGGTACACCCGTATGCCGTCCACCAGGGCTGCTTCGGCCGCGTCCATCGCCGGCACGTAGGCCGAGCTTATGCCCTGATCCCGAGCCACGGAAACCATCGGCAGGATTCCCGCCGTGTGCCGCAGGCCGCCATCCAGCGACAACTCACCCAGGAATATCGCCGACTCCCCGGTGGGCGGAGCCTGTCCGGTGCTGAACAGTATCCCCACTGCGATTGGCAGATCGTAAGCCGGCCCGGCCTTCTTCAGATCGGCCGGCGCCAGGTTTACGGTGATGCGCCGCATCGGAAACTCGCAGCCGCTGTTGCGCAGCGCCGCGCGTACCCGCTCCTTGGCTTCCTGTACCGCTGTGTCCGGAAGGCCCACGATGTGGAACGCCGGCAGTCCCGGGGAAATGTCCGTCTCCGCCTGAATTATCTGGCCGTCCAACCCAATTACGGCGCACGTTTGAGCAGTTGCCAACATACCGAGTCCTCCGTGGTTGCTATGGTTGCCGCCCCGCTGGCGGTTCACCAGCACACTATCACTGGAGAACGCGCGTTCGCTATTGCTGGTTGTCATCAAAATTCCCGGCCTTTCTTGCCTTTGCTATCGCCGCATCCCTAATCTATACTTGCGCCAATGGACCTGCAGTTTGAAATTGGCGATCCACAGCGACCGAGGGGCCACGCGCTGCTGTATTTTCGCGTGGACACCGAGCCGGATCGCGTATACGGCACCTACATCATCACGTTGCCTATCACCGCCGATCTGACCAAATACGTGCCGCCCTTCCTGGCTGCGCATCTGGGCAGCGCCGGTTCCGGCCCGCTGGCCAACTTTTCGGCCTTCGCCATGCCGCCAATGTCCGAGTTGGTGGAGGGCGGCTACGAACAACTGGTCCGCCTCGCCAACGTCCGGAACGACGACCTGGTCTATGGCGGCAGCATGTTTTCCTACGACCTGGCGCGCATGATGGAATCGGTGGCCCAGGCAGTCCAGGAATATGCCGACGCGTGGGCCCGGACCAGCGGCGAGGAAGGCGTCTCCACCATTCCCTCCGATGATGCTGCCATACCCCTGGGCGCGTCCGCTCCGCTCCCTGGCGTCGCGGATGGCGGCGAGAGCGACAACCTGGGCGTCAACGAGGTGCTCTGGAGCTTCATGAGCGAGGGCGACCGCCTGGCCGAGATGGGCCGCCTGCTGGGCCGGCTGAGGTTTGCCCAGGAAGGCAACGATTCCGCCGCCATTGCCGACATCATCTCGGAGATGACCGCCCTGGGCCGGCACCTGCCCGACGAGTTTGGCATCGGCACGCTGGTCACCGCGGCCAACGATACCACTCCGAACGGCGTGCAGTTGGCACAACTGTATCTCGACCGCTGCTACCGGCTTTCGTCCGGGGACACGGAGCAGGTGCGCCGCATCGACGAGGCGATAAAGAATCTGCAACGGCGAGGGTAGTCAGACCCTCGCCGCTCGCGTACCGCTCCCTGAATTGTGGGGGCTGTTGCCGGTTCTGTCGCCCTGGCCTCAGGCGCGTGGATGACTGCGCTCGTACTCGGCGCGCACATGCGAGTCAGTCAGGTGCGTGTACACCTGCGTCGTGGAGATGCTGGAGTGCCCCAGGAGTTCCTGCACGTGGCGCAGGGATGCTCCGTTCTGCAGCAGATGGGTGGCGAAGCTGTGCCGCAGCGTATGCGGCGTGATCTTCGGGTCTACGCCGGCGGCCTTTGCGGCCGTTTTGAGGATGTTCCACACCCATTGCCGGGTGAGCCGCTCGCCCCGTTGGTTGAGGTACAGCGCCGTCTCGCCCTTCTTGTCGCCCAGGAGCTCAACGCGGGCGCCGCCGATGTACTCGCGCAGGTTGGAGAGGGCGTCGGGGTACAGGTAGACGATCCGTTCCTTGGATCCCTTCCCCCAGGTGCGGATGAACCCCTCTTCGAAATCGATGTCCTGCACGTTGAGCGCCACCAGCTCGCTCACTCGCAATCCCGTGGCGTACAGCAGCTCCAGGATGCTGGCGTCCCGGCGCCCTTCGGGCGTTCCGGTATCCGCCGCCGTGGTCAGCAGGCGCTTCACGTCCTCTTCGGAGATGTACTTGGGGACCGTTCGTCCCACCCGCGGCGAGCCCAGGTTTTCGGTGGGGTCTTCAGTGATCAAGCCGTTCGCGCTCAGGTATCCGAAAAACGATCGGACCGCCGCCACCTTCCGGGCGGTGGTGGTATCCCGGTACTTGCGGTTGTCCCTCAGTTCGCTGATGTACGCGTTGAGGAGGTTGATGTCCACCAGACGCCAGACTTCCTGGTCCTCAGAGTTGAGGCTGTCCGCGACGAACACGCGGAACTGGTTCAGGTCGTTGCTGTACGCGTCCAGCGTGTTCTGGGAAAAGCCCCGCTCAATGACGAGGTGTTGCAGAAACGAATTTACCGATTGCTTCATGATCTCCGCCTGTGGGCTGGTCTATCGCCCGGCTCCGCCTTGCTTCCCCGTCAGCCGTCTCACGCGTACCCATTTTGTCTTTTACATCGATGGACAGGATGAATAGGATGTTGGCGATACCGTCACGGCGTTCCGACCACAGCCGCGTCCCAGCGTCCAGGACGCTGACAATAATCAATCAAATCCTGTCCATCCTGTGCATCGATGTAAAATTACCCCGGTCGCCCTTTAAAATGGGTGCGCGTGAGCGTCGTACGGGTGGTGTGGCGGGCGTGTTGCTTTATTTTTGTACAACCAATCAGAAGACGTCATTCGGCGAACGATGCGGGATTCGGCGATTTCCGCTTACACGAGGCTGAAAACTCCCACCGAGGCCAGCGTGACTATCGCTCCGTGGATGATCAGGCTCGCTGCGACTGACGACAGGAGCCTGCTCCGGCGCATCCCGGCGACCTCCAGGGTCAGCGTGGTAACATAAACGCCGGCCCACGGTGTGACTACCAATACGCCCCAAACTCCCCAACGGTTCAGTGCCCGCAGCAGTCGTTGGCTGCGCCGCCGGAGCATCCATCTGATCGCCGACCCAATGGGCTCTGGACGCATGCGCAGGATCAATCGCAGCATTCCCGTCCCTCGCTCCGCCCTGCGGAACAGCGCCGAGATCACCACCGCCGGCAGCATGTTGAACACTACGGACACCACCGCGACCAGCGCCGGGTCCAATCCGAGCCCCACGCCCAGCGGTATGGAAATCAGCTCCTCTCCGATGGGAGATGCGGCGGTCAGCGCCACCACTGAATACTTGGCCCACAAACCCGCGGCCTCCGGAACCTGGTGACAGGACGGCCATCCGCGCATCCGATACGGCTGACCGCGACGACAACAGATTTGAACATGATGCCGTTAATTGTACTTGCCGTTTCACTACAGGCCGGGGGTGATTCCCCTGACCTGTCATTCCTGGCCTATCTGGACGTGTGGATTATCGGTGGATTGGTGTTGCTGGCGGTGGTGGTAGTCGTGGGCAAATGGCTCTACGGGAAACTCCGTCGCCGGCCTGATGACGACATGTACTATGATGAGAGGTACGATGGCTACGAATGCTGACGCGCTCGCCCGCGCCGCGGGCACGGGCTCGGCGGTGGTCGCAGCCCAATGCGTACCCGGTTTTCTGCGGGGAAACGTCAGAATCAGGATTTTCAAGATTGGGGGATTATCAGGATTGGGACCGTTACGTGATGTAGCTTGCTCAATCCTGGCAAATCATAAAATCCCGTAAATCCTGCTTCTGACGATTTACGAAAGTGGGTACGCATAAGCGGTCGCAGTGTCCGGTGTTTGACAGGATTCTGCGGATTTTATACCCTCGCCAATCAACGTCGGCCTCAGGAGTACGTGCAGATGGTCACCCGAGGATTTTTCGGACGCCGCCGCGAGACGCCTCCCCGTCCCATCCCTCCCGGGCAATACCTGGAGCGGGGGTTCCCGGTGCTGACCGCCGGACCCACTCAGCGTGTGCCGCTCGACCAGTGGAGTTTTGTCCTGGTCGGCGCGGACGGCGAGCCCCTTGGTCAATGGAACTGGCAGGAGTTTCGCTCCCTGCCCGAGACCGAAATCCATACCGACATCCACTGTGTCACCAAGTGGAGCAAGCTGGATACGACCTGGAAGGGCGTCACCATCGACGATCTTCTCATCGCCGCCGGCGTTACTGATCCGCCGCCATACCTGATGGCCTTCTCCTACGGCGGCTACTCCACCAATCTGCCCACGTGGGACGTGCTCGAGGGTCGTGGAATGGTGGCTTTTGAGTTCGATGGACAGCCCATCGCCGCTGAACACGGCGGCCCGGCCCGGCTGGTGGTGCCGCACCTGTACTTCTGGAAGTCCGCCAAGTGGCTGCGGGGCATCCGGTTCATGCCGCAGGATCAGCCCGGCTTCTGGGAGCAGTACGGCTACCACATGTACGGCGACCCATGGAAGGAACAGCGGTACTGGGGCGACTAGTGCAGGACCCAACGGCAGCGCCTGCTGTTACCTGGCAATCGGCCACCGTGGAGCGGGTTGCTGTCGAAACCTACCGCGCCAAGACTTTCACCCTGCGGCTCTCCGAGCCTCGCTCTTTTCGGGCCGGACAGCACTACGATGTCCGGCTCACCGCCCCTGACGGCTATCAGGCCCAGCGCTCCTACTCGGTGGCATCCGCTCCCGATGATTTCGAGCGCATCGATCTGACGGTAGAGCTCATCCCCGACGGCGAGGTCTCCCCGTACTTCCATGAGGTGGTGGAACCGGGCGACGTCCTGGAAGTGCGCGGCCCCATAGGCGGGCCCTTCACCTGGACTCCTGACCTGACCGGTCCCCTGTTGCTGCTCGCCGGTGGGTCCGGGATCGTCCCCCTGAAATCGATCCTGATGCACCGGGACCTGGCGGCGCCCGAAACGCCGGCGTTGCTGCTTTACTCGGCGCGCGGCCCGGAGGACATCATCTACCGGAAATTCCTCGACAGGGTGGGGCGACTCAACGCGTGCGTAGCCGTGCGATGTTCGCTGACCAGGCGGCAGCCGCCCGGCTGGATCGGATACGCACGGAGGGTTGACCCGGCCATGTTGCGGGAGTGCGTCGACGAGTTGGTCAGGATGAACGGCGGTGAGGCCGTCCCGTTGTCCTACGCCTGCGGCCCCACCGGTTTTGTGGAGGCTGCGGCCGACGCCCTGTTGTCCATCGGAGTTGCCGAGGCCAGCATCCGAACCGAGAGATTTGGCCCTACTCAGTAGCCGGTGGCCAATCCCGCCAGCCAGTTGACCACCGGGAGCAGGGTGGACCATAGGATCCCCGGTCGCAGCACGAAATCCGACGCCACCAACGCCACCAGCAACAGCGGCGCGAACCGCTGGAATCGCCGGTGCGTTTCCGCCGTTGATTCCGGGAGCAGGCCGGCCAGCGCACGATAGCCGGCCAATGGCGCCAGGGGCAGCACCTGGAACGCGGCCTGCATGAGGTTGTAGATGACCAACAACCCGACCACGTCGGAGATGCCGGAGCGCAGGCCGCCCGTCATTACAAGGTTCAGGACGTCCGGCGACGGGTAGGTCCAACCCAGCAGGCCCGCCTTTACCGGCGACGCCAGCAGGAACGCCACTGTAACGTTGCCCAGCGGGCCCGCGGCCGATACCGCGACCGATGGCCATCGCCCCTGCCGTCCCGGGGGCCCCGGCAACGGGCGACCCCAGCCGAATCCGGAAACCGTCGCCAGGATCATCCCGGCAATATCCAGATGACGCAGCGGGTTGCCGGAGAGGCGTCCCTGGGCCCGAGGCGCGGGGTCTCCCAATGCGGTCGCCACCAGCGCCTGGAACCAGCCGTTGACCCAGATGGCGAAGGCGCCGGAAAAAGCGCAGAGCACCGCCAGGCGGACGAATGCCCCGATGTCGTCGGGCAGCAGGTTCGCGGATGATATCAGCATGAGCGGCGGCTATTTTACGCCATAGCCGCCGCAACGCCCGCAGCCTGGCCGGCGAGTTATGGGATCATTCAACCGTGGTCAGCCCGGTTTAACGCACAGTGTGAAGGGCATCCAGGCCGACCATTGTCGAGCGGTACAGGCTACCGTGTTGTGGGGAACCGAAAGTCCCCTAGGCCGGCTGCAGCACCGCAGCCAGGTCGGGATGCAGGCCGCTCTCCTGCTTCTGGATGCCCACGTAGTGCAGCCGGGCCAGGTACTGGCGCACGTAGTCCGTGCGCAGTTTGTTTACCGCGGTCATGCCCTCGGTCATCCCGGCAACTGATCCTCCGGCGATGATCGCCATGGCCTCCCACAGCACCGGGTCCTTCATCTCGCCAGCCATGTCCTTCTCGATGGATCCGAGAATCCGCCGCAGCGACACGCCGAATTCAACGCCCTTGACGGCGACCGTGAGTTTCAGCATCGCCATCCCATAGGCCATGTGCCGGGCCTTGTCCTGCAGGCACAGCCCGAAAAGCCTGCGATCAACGGCGTTGGTCGCGAAGTGCGTCCCAAACCGGTACAGGAGCATGGTCAGCGTGCCCCGGGCGATGTACAGCGAAACGGAAACCTCCGGCCAACCGGCCCGGGTTTCCACCATGCGCCGGCTCACCATGCCGGGCGTTTCCAGTCCCAGCGCGCCGCCGTTGCACAGGGCTCGGTGCCGCATGGCTTCGAAGTGGCGCGCCGAGTCGAACTCCTGCGTGGCCAGGAACATCTTGGGCTCGATGTAGGCGTAGTTCATCCGGTGCAGCCACAGGCCGATGGTGTCGATCTCGGCGGTGGCGTGCTGGCCCAGCTCGGTGCAGAGTTGGCACCAGGCGAGTTCCAGGGTTTCCGCCTGGTCCGGGATCTCATCCCATGGGATGTCCTGCATGGCGTTCCAGCGGCGCTGGATTGCTTCTTCGTACAGCCAGACCGAGTTGTCCGACCACAGCTCGTCCTTGCGGTTCACCGAGTAGTTGTCGAGGCGGGGCATGCCCGGCGTGGCAAAGGACCCGCGCGGCATGCGGGTCATCTCGCGGCTCTCCTCGGGAATTTCCCCGTACAGGCCCACGTTGATCGCGTCTATCGTCAACCCGTGGGACGTCAGAGGCGCGCGTGTTCCCCACTGCCGGGTGTCCTTCATCCAGGGGAACCGGTCGGTCGGGGATGGGGGTGCCTCCGCTTCGGCGGGCGCCTCTACAGTCTCGGCGGCTTCGGGCTCGGCGGCCGTATTTTCAGCGACGTCCTGCTGGACGCGCTCAGCGGCCGACGACCGGTAGCTCCCGGTGGGATCGCTTTCGTCGACGGGCCCGGCCGGGTTGCTGCCGTTCTGCGGATCATTCTGCGTGGTCATAGTGCCTCACTTAGGTAATGGGCTTGTTGGCTCAATCATACTGCCGAGCGGTCGGCCTCATCCTCATGCTGGTATTTGCGGAGCAGGCGGCCAAAGCACCAATCCGTCCATTCCTCTTTCCTGCCGCCCGTCTTTTCCCAATTCCGGGCCAGCGTAGCCCGGTATCTAGCCTCGAGGTTGAGCCAGAACTGTGCCGGTATGCCCAAAGTGATCTCCAAGCTGGCGGCGATGTCGGGAGTGATGGCGCGTTCTCCGACGATAAGTTCGTTCACGGCTTCCACACGCAAGCCGAGCGAAGACGCGAGCTCCTGTGGCGATATGCCACGGAACTCAATCTCTTCCAGCAAGCCTTCGCCGGGCGGAATTGCCCAATCGGAATAGAGCTGTTCGTTGCTAGTCGTCATAGTGGTTGCTCACTTCCTCGATGGTGATGCTTTGCGCCGTGTCACCTTGCGTCACAATAAGACGCCACCTTCCCGTCAAGTAGATTGAAAATTCGCCAGTTCGCGATCCCCGCAAAGGATGCAACCGCAAACGCCTCACATCATAGAGTTGGTGAAAATATGCGGCTTCATAGAGATTCTCCACACGATCAGCGTAACGTCTGCCCACTGTATGGCCCCAATCCATGACAGCCCGAGATGGATCCTCGTAATTCCGCTGCAATTGTCTGGTGCGGAAAGTCACCTGCATCGTGCATCAGCGAGTAGCAGCGTATCGGACCGGTCGGATGTCGGTAAATTCCAGAGCGCCACTGAAATACTCGACGGCCCGCCGACCTCAGGACGACGGGCCGTCGGCATTCCAGCGCCGATTGTAGAGCAAGTTACGCCGCTGCCTGGTAGACCTCCAGCAGCGCCGGGTTCACGCGGCCGTTCTCGATGCGGTCGTCGAAGCCACAGGACTTCAACCGCTGGAAGTATTCCTTGACCTGCCGCTGGCGGATGGCGGCCAGGATCTTCTGGCCCTCGTCGGCCTTGTCCGCGCCGCCGCCCAGCAGGATGGCCAGCGACTCGGCGGTCAGGTTGGCGCTGCGGGCCGCGGGGTTCTCGCCGCCGTTGCCCGTGGCCTGCCGATCCTCAGCCTCGTCGAGGTAGGCATGGACCTCTTCCCGCCGTTCCGGCACGCACTCGTTCATGTAGCGGGCGTGCAGCACGCCGAAGGCCACGTGACGCGCCTCGTCCTGGGCCGCTCGCCGGTAGATGGCCTTCTCGGCGTCGTTGTACGCCATGAGTTCGCCCAGGCGGAACAGGGTCAGCACGTTGCCCTCGCCGACGATGTGCAGCCGGCTGGAAAGCTCGGTGAACTCGCGGGCGTTGTCGGTGCTGCCGCCAGTCACGTCGCTCACGGAGTCGATCATCCGCATCAGGCCGCCGCCGTTGGCCAGCGCCCGCTTGCGGAACACTTCCATGTGCCGCGACTCGTCCATCACCTGGGTCAGCAGGAACATCCGCACCTCGTGGTAGTCCGGCGACATCTGCGCGATGAACCGGCCCGGCACGTCGGCGGCCACGAACTCGACCTGCGCGAAGAAGGTGGCCAACTGGCACTGCGCGGCCTCGATATCATCGGGCAGCGGGCGCAGCGTCTCCCACGGAATGTCGGTGGCGGAGGACCACTGCCGCGAGACGGCTTCCTGATACAGCTTGGTCAGGTTGAAGCCCCACACTTCCTTCTTGTCACGGAAGGTGTAAGCGGAGAACTGCGGAACGCCTTCCCGGGGAATCGCGCCGCGGGTCCGCTGGGTCTGGTTGGGCGACTCGTCCAGCAGGTCGCCGGTATATTGCGCCAGCGTGGGGTCGTGCGCCAATTCGTCCTCAGCGCCGGGGACCTGGTCCTTGATCTGCTGGAGCCACGACAGGCTGAAGCCGTTCTGCAGCGCCTGTTCCATCTCGACAGTGGTGCGGTCTTGCAAAGTAGCCATAGATAGTCCTTCTTCGCCGAGGGCGACGGAATTATGCCCGCAATGTACCTGACGGCGCGGGGAAGCGTCAAGCGTGGTGTCGTGGGAGTTCGTTGCGGGAATTTGCCTAGCCTGATATTCTCCGTGGTAGATCAAACATTCTATTGAGGCTGTGACATTGATTAACGAAGCAATCCATCCCGAGCGTTCTTGGACGGAGGAAAAGCTACAAATTCTCGAAGGCTACTTGAAGGCCTACACGACCGCACTGAAGAACCGAGATTTTCATCTCACGTACGTGGATGCATTTGCTGGCACCGGGTATGTCAGCCGTGACGCAACGCAAAGCCTAGCGACTTGGGGTGATGACCTTGATGACATGTCGAGGGATGTCTTGCAAGGTTCTACACGACGGGCGATCGCAGTCAACGACAAGCCGTTCGACAGTTTTATATTTGTGGAACAAAACCCTGAACATGCAGCGGCTCTGCTCAGAATGCAGCACGAATTCGGAGAACGTGACATTAAAGTTGAGCGGGCAGAGGCCAACGGATTTCTACAAATGTGGTGCGATGCCCAAAATCGCCTACTCGGGATCCCTTGGGATAAGCCAGGGAACCGCCAGCGTGCCGTCGTGTTCCTCGATCCTTTTGCCACACAAGTCGAATGGCAAACCGTATCGTCCATCGCAAGAACACAATCCATTGACCTATGGATTTTATTCCCGCTGTCTGCGATCACGAGGATATTGCCTCGCAACCGCCAGCCAGACGAAAGCTATGCTGCAACCCTTGATAGGATTTACGGAAGTGACGAATGGCGTACCCTGTATCAAACCAGAGTCCGGCGGACGCTGTTCGGTGATGAATTAGAGACCATTCGTGCCGAGCAAGAGGCTATTGTGCAGCTATATTTGGAAAGGCTGAGTTCCGTTTTCGGCGCGGTTTCACCATCACCAAAATGGTTTAATAATTCGCGCAATTCTCCGCTGTTTGCGTTCATGTTCGCTGCAGCCAACCCAGGTCGCGGTGGTCGGATAGCTCTCGACATCGCCAACCACCTGTTGAGAAATTGGTAACCCATGGCAGCATCAAAAATCGAGTGGACCGACGCCACCTGGAACCCGGTGACTGGCTGCAACAAGATCAGCCCGGGTTGCAAGAACTGCTACGCTGAGCGCCTTTCCAAGCGGCTCAAGGCCACCGGAATGGAGAAATACCGGAACGGCTTCGACGTGACCCTGCACCCTGACACGCTGGAAATTCCCCTGCGCTGGCGTAAGCCCCGCTCCATCTTCGTCAATTCAATGAGCGACCTTTTTCATGACGAGGTGCCCGACGAGTTCATCGCCCAGGTTTTCGACGTGATGATCCGCGCCCACTGGCATCGCTATCAGGTTCTCACCAAGCGCCCGGAACGTGCGGCCAGCTTGAGCTCGCAGCTACCGTGGCCTACCCAGGTCTGGATGGGCGCCAGCGTGGAATCGCAGGACTACGCCCACCGGATTGACCTGCTGCGCGACACCGACGCGGCCATCAAATTCCTCTCGCTGGAACCGTTGCTCGGCCCCTTGCCCAACCTGGATCTCTCGGGTATCGATTGGGTTATCGTGGGCGGCGAATCCGGCCCGGGAGCGCGGCCTATGGAGGGTGATTGGGCCCGTGACATTCGCGACCAGTGCAAAGAGGCGGGCGTCGCTTTCCACTTCAAGCAATGGGGTGGTGTGTTCAAGAAACGCCACGGCCGGGTGCTCGACGGCAGAACTTGGGATGAAATGCCGCTGTTACAATCAGAACGGATGGATACAGGGGAGTAACCATTATGGATTGGCAAGCTGGACTTTGTACATTGGGCCGATGAGTGAGAAGGCCCCGCCCAGCTGGACGCATTTTTCGGCCAGGAAGTTTTCGAATGTCAGCACTCAGCGCTCGACTTTGTACAAAAACTAGAAAAGTTATAAGGACAGGGTAAGCTTGACCAAATCACCACAAGAGGTCAAGCATGTCCTCCCTGCCCACCGTCATTGTAACCGTGCTGTTCCCCTTTGAGCACCTGTTCGACCGCAGGACCTGGCGCAAGGCCCAACTCCTGGTGGTGGGTGCGATCCTTTCTCCTGGCAAGCGCACGGTATCGTCCGCGCTGAGCATCCTGGGGATTGGCCAGAGCGGAGACTTCGCCGTCTTTCACCAGGTGCTCAACCGGGCCCGGTGGCAGCCGCTGCAACTGAGCCGGGTGCTGTTGCTGCTGCTGATTGGCCGCTTGGGTTCATCCACCGAGCCCCTGGTGTTCGGCATCGACGAGACGGTGGAGCGACGCTGGGGCCCAAAGATTGCGGCCAAGGGGAGGTATCGGGACCCGGTGCGCTCCACCGACGACCAGGTGGTGATGACTCCCGGACTGCAATGGGTCAGCCTGATGCTGCTGACCCGTATCGGGTGGGCCGGTCGCCACTGGGCGTTGCCCTTCCTGACCGCGCTGGTACCGTCGAACCGCTATGACTGGCTCAAGGGTCGTCGCCATAAGCGGTTCACCGACTACGCTCAGCAGATGCTGGACTGTCTGCGTCGGTGGCTGCCGGATCGGGACCTGGTGGTAGTCTGCGACGGCGGCTACGCCAAGCGTGATTTCCTGCTCCACTGCCAGAGCATGTCCAAGCCTATTGTCGTCATAACCAAACTGCGCAAAGACGCGTCCCTGTACCAGCCAGCGCCGCCGCGACGGCCCGGTCAGATCGGCCGGCCCCGGGTGGTGGGAGCGCGACTGCCCAGTCCCACCGCGGTGCTGGACGATCCCGCCACCCCATGGACCCCCTGCCGTGCCACCACATCCGACGGCGCCGATCTCATGATCGAGCTGACTTCTGGCGTGGCGCTGTGGTACCGCGGCGGCTATCCGTCGGTCCATCTGCGCTGGGTCGTGGTCCGGCACCTTGAAGAACCCCTGGGCCCCCACGCTTTGCTGTGCACCGACATCGACGCCGATCCCCTGCAGATCGTGCAGTGGTATCTGCTGCGTTGGCAGGTCGAGGTGACCTTCGAGGAACTGCGGGCTCACTTGGGCATGGAAACCCAGCGCCAGTGGTCCGAGCGTGCCATCGCCAGAACCACCCCCGCACTCTTTGGTTTGTTCAGCCTGGTGACCCTGGCGGCGGATGTCTTGATTGAACAGCAGGGCGGCATAGTGCCGCGGACCACGGCATGGTATGCCAAAACCAACCCCACTTTCGCCGACGCCATCGCCCTGGTCAGGCGACACATCTGGGCACAGCAGGAGACTTTTGCCACGTCCGAGCCCAACTCTGAACTGATAAAACTCCCACGCGGGACATACCGCAGGATGATCGAGACCCTCGCTTATGCTGCCTGATTGTACAAACTCGAGCGCTCAGCGCCCACATTGGAAAACTCGTGGAGTTCAGCCGGTACCGAGAGTGCGCACGTTCGGCCTCAAACCCAAGCTTTGTACAAAGTCGAGCTAACTGGTCGGAGTACGTGAAGCTGCACCGGAATCCACATTCCGGAATTGAACCGTACGATCAGCGGGCAGTTCGCTGGAGTTAGACTATCCGGCGGCGGGCAGGTTCACCGGGCCATTATTGGCCGGTCATTTCTGCGGGATTTCGTCCTTCACCACGACGGCCGTACTGGGGAGGTCACGCCGAGTGACCATTGAGGGTCACTAGCGACGGTGTCCCTTGCCATTCCCATCGCATGGTGGCAACCTTGCGGCCAGCCCAATCGGCTCGGCCACGACCGCGCCGCCACGGAGGGAATAGCAATGACCACCAATCGACAAGATCCCAGCAAAGAGGAAGTCCTCGGTTATCTCAAGGACGACGTGAACTGGGGCCGCTGGGGTCCGGACGACCAGAAGGGCGCGGTCAACATGGTTGACGACGCCAAGCGGCTGCGCGCCGCCGGCCTGATCAAGACGGGACGTGCCGTGTCGCTGAGCCGGGAGTTTCCGGTGACGCCGGCGCCCAACAATCCCACGCCGGCCATCCACTATATGCGCAAGGGCCCCCGCGAGCCGGGCGGCGGCATGTCCACCGACTACTACGGCATCTCCTACCACGGCACCGCCACCACCCACCTGGACGCCCTTTGCCACGTCTGGGACCACAACGGGATGTGGAACGGCAAGGACCCCAACGAGATGATCCAGTTCGACGGGGCCAAGTACGGCTCCGTGGAGCACTGGAAGGAGGGCATCATAACCCGTGGCGTCCTGCTGGACGTGCCGCGGCACCGGGGCACCGACTACGTGACCCAAGAAACGCCCATTCATGCCTGGGAACTGCAGGATATCTGCGACGCCCTGGGCGTCCAGATGGAGCCAGGCGACGCTCTGGTGGTGTACGGCGGCCGGGAGAAGTGGAACGCCGACGGCAACGCCATCTGGGGGAGCGACCCCACGCAGCGGCCGGGATTGCACGCGTCGTGCCTGAAGTTCATCCGGGAGAGCGACTGCTGCGTGCTGGTGTGGGACATGATGGACCACACGCCCAACGGGTACGACCTGCCGTGGTCGGTGCACGGCAGCATCTTCGCCTACGGCATCGGCCTGCTGGACAACGCGCTGCTGCAACCACTGGCCGAGGCCTGCGCCGAGGAGGGCCGCTGGGAGTTCATGCTGACCATCAACCCGCTGCGCGTGGTGGGCGGCACCGGCTCGCCGGTGAACCCGGTGGCGATACTGTAGCAACGGATCCTGCGGCGATCTATGCCTTCCCTGATGGAACAGGTGCAAGCGTTGGTCGCCGCCGGTCGGGTTAAGCCGAGTGGACATGGAAGCCATCGCATGGCAACACGTACCATTCCGTATGACGATGTATGTCGCGGCATCGCTGATGCCATAGTGGTAGAGTCATACCCGGACGACGATGAGCCCTCGCTGCTGGTACTGCAATATGACCGCAATGGTGGTCCTTACCATGTGGTGTGGGGTTTCGACCTTGACACTGGTGACGCACTGGTTATTACCACTTACTATCCCGGTCTGGACCGCTGGGAACCCGGTTTTGTGACCCGGAGGCAGAGATGAAGTTCGGCGAAATCGAATGCCTGCCCATGATGGTTTATCACGGCGGATACGCCGTTCAGATGGAAACCTGCATTCCCGACCCTAACATTGACCCTTTGCCCGTGGTCTCCATATTCGAGCTGGATCGGATTGACGACGTTCGCGACGCCATTGATCGGGGTTATCTGGATGTGGCTGCGTCATACGGCGACCTATACCGGATGATCCCACTGGACATTGCGCCCAACGTGGCGGAGGAACCAACCCCTCACTACGACCGCTACCGCACCCGCATGGAGGAGGTCAACGGTTACGTCGTTGAGATGGCAACGGAACTCACGGGCATCGGCTCGCGCTGGGCAGCCAGTATTGGACGCCAGGATTTGCCGCGTATGGACGCTGCCCGCAAAGCTCTGGAAGCTGGCGATCTGGAAACGGCGACCCAATACGGCAAAGTCTATCGCTTGGTCCCGGTGGATGTGGAGCCAGTGGTCAAGCCCTGGCGGCCGTCGGAGAAAGAGGCTGAATGGCGGGCGAAGCGTGAGGCGGAGCATCAGGCCGAGGCCCAGCCTGCTAACTAATTGCCGTTTCCCGTTTGTCCGAAACTATCCGCCCGTTTTTGATAACCATCTGTAGCTGACGCAGGTTGTTGACGTTGTCCAGCGGGTTGGCGGCGACGACTATCAGGTCGGCGAGCTTGCCCGCCTCGACGGTGCCCAGCTGATCGCCGACGCGGCACAGCTCGGCGGCGTTGCGGGTGGCGGCGATCAGGGTCTGCCAGGTGGTGGCGCCGTCGCGAACCCACAGGCCCATCTCCAGCAGGGCGGCCTCGCGCAGCGGGCGAATGTCGGAGCCCAGGGCCATCTTCGCGCCGGAATCCAAAGCCCGTCGAAACCAGTAGGCGTGCTCGTCGGCGGCGGCCTCGGCGCGGCACTGCAACTCCTGAGCGATGTTGCGCTGCGCCAGCCAGCGCCTCTCATAATCGTTCTGCGCCTGGCCTTCGGTGAGGTGCGAGATGGCCAGGGTAGGCACGTACCAGGTGGGCGACTCCGACAGGGTGCCGACGCACTCCTCGTCCATGATGTAGCCATGCTCGACGGTGTGTGCGCCCAGACGCAGGGCCGACTTGACGGCGTCGGGGTTGGCGGCGTGGGCCATGACCGGAAACTCGCGCTGACGTGCGATGGCGAAGGCGGCGTTGAGTTCCTCCTCCAGGAAGAAGGAGTGCCAGTGGCGGTCCCAGTCGGGGCCCATGATGCCGCCGGTGAGGTTCAGTTTGATGTGGTCGACCCCGTTCTTGATCTGCTCGCGGATGGCCTGTACGAAGCCGTAGGGCCCGTCGCACTCGCGGGCCTGGCCGGAGGTGAGAAAGTGGCCGCCGGTGGTGGTGAGGAAGTAGCCGGAGGCGAAGACGCGGGGGCCAACCACGTCGCCGGAGTCAAAGGCCCGCTTCCAGGCCACGTCCATGAAATGGGCCGCGCCGCCGCAGCGCACGGCGGTGACGCCGCCCTCGGTGAGGGCCAGCGAAAGAGCGCGACCGAAGTTCGCCGTCTCCTGGGCCACGGTCATGCCGGGCGGGACCGGATATTCGGGGTGAACGTGAACGTCCCACAGGCCGGGGAGCAGGAACGCGCCGCGCAGGTCGATGACAGTGGCGTTGGGGGCTGCAGCAGCGCCGGAGCCGACCTCGGCTATACGATCGTCGTCGATGACCACGGTGGCATCGGGCGTCACGCCCTCGTTCACGCAGTCGATCAGGTTGGCGTTGGTGAGGATCAGGGTCATGGTCGAACCTCCGGCGGGCGGCATTATACGGCACCTTCCGATACACGGACGCATCTCCGATCGCATCTTGACGATCGTAACGCGATCTAGTTGAAGGTGCAGGTGCTATCATGCACGGCTAACGGAGAGAGGAGCCCATGCGTATCGGATTACGATTGATGATCGGGAATACGGCGTCGATTATCGTGGTAATTTGCATAGCGATGGTCGGATGTACCACGCCGGATACGCCGCCAGCGCCCTTGCCCACCGCGTCCCCGGAGGAGGTTGCGACCGCGCCCACGGATACGCCTGAGCCGGCGCCCACCGCAACCGCTGCGCCGCCGACGCCCACCGCCACGCCGGTTCCGACCGAGACGCCAGCGCCGCCCACGTACACACCAGCGCCGACGTTCACGCCACGACCGAAGCCGACGGCTACGCCAGCGCCGCCGAGCCCGATTGCGCGGCTGGAGCACGGGGCGTGGTTAGACCAAAACAGGCGGCCACGTGCCATGGAGCTGCGGGCGCTGCCCTGGGTTTCCGATGGGGTGGACGAATCGGAGCGCGAGTCGGCCGAGCTACTCATCGCCGTTGCCCGGTGGTACCCCGCGGTATTCAGCGCGTTGTTGAAGAAGCCGTGGGTCCGTGACAGCATCACCCAGGCCGAGACGGACGCGATCTTCGGATTGCGGTGGATGCCCCGTCACATCGACGGGCAGGTCGACGAGGTGCTGGCTATGCCCTGGACGCAGGACGAAATCATGGCGGCTGAGGGCACGGCCATCAGGTATCTCTACTATGCGGGTAGGCACGTCCGTCCGGTGGCGAACAGGTTGCTGGAGAAGCCCTGGCTGCGCGACGATATCACCGCCGACGAGGTGACGGTGATCCAAAATATCTACCGGATAGCGGGAGCCGCAGGACGAAGCGCAAGCCGACGCGGTGTTGGAGGCGACGCTGCGCATCCTCGACATGCCCTTTTTGGAAAGCGTTGAAAGCGCGGATGCGCTGGCCGTCGATTCGTTAGAGCGGCTGAGGAGCCATGATGAGCAAATCTTCTTGAAGGTGTTCTCCCATCCAACACTCGCTGATGGGATCACGGACGCAGAGGCGAAGATGGTTGCTCTGCTCGGCGGTACGTACTTGTATCGCCCCGAGTCGGCAGACGCTCTGCTGCGCGGGACCGGCGTCTATTGGGAAGAGCGCGCCGTTACGTTGCCACTGTCCGGCGAGGTGACGCTGGCCGTGGTGCGCACCCGCGATCAGACGACCCCGAGCATGGACTACCTCGAAAACAGCGTGCGCGCTATCGAGGAATTCATGGGCCTGCCATTTGAGACCAAATATATTGCACTTTATTTCGACGACGCAGTGACTCCAGGGACTGTCGGATCTAACTTCGGCACCCACGTGGCGCTTCTACCGGCGTATGACGTGGAGAACAGTGAGGAGTGGAACGACACCCCGTCTCTCATCGCACACGAGGTGGCCCATTATTACTGGAGGAGTAGCAAGGATTGGATCGACGAAGGGGCCGCAACATTTCTTCAAATATTACCGGAAATAGAGGAAATAAGGAATGTAAACACCTCAATAGTGAGACTAAGCGCTGTAATGGAAGATATCGACATCGATCAAGATGATCTGTGCACCTCCGCCAAAACCATCGGTGAATTGGAAAACCTTGACGCGACAGTCGATACTATAGATGTAAGCTGCGACTATTTGCTGGGATGGGCGCTCTTCTTCGACCTGTATCTCGGTTTGGGCGAGCAGACTTTCCGGCAGGGCTTCCGCAACCTGTACCTGAAGTCGCAGGCGGAGGACTACTCGGATGACTGCGAGGGAACCGCGCTGGGCATCTGCCACCTGGTGGCGGCGTTCAAGGCCGACGTGTCCGAAGTCGATGCGGCGAAGGTGGACGAGGTGGTGGCGCGGTGGTACGGGCCGCTGCCTCAGACTGGGGATGCCCCTCAGCTGACGCCGGCGCCAACGCCTCAGCCGACCAGTTCGCCGGAGCCCAGCCCGATTGCTGGGCTGGAGCACGGGGAGTGGCTGGCAGACAACGAGCCGCTGCTCGCGGGCCGGATTGTTGAGCTGCCTTGGATTGCTGACGGATTGGACGCAGGGGAGCTGGAACCCGCGCAGGACCTGGTGGACCTGGCAGTTTGGTACCCCGAGGTCTTCGCAATTGCCATCAAACTCGACTGGCTGGGAGACGGCGTATCCGCCGAAGAGGCAGCGGCGCTGGATTCAGCGCGCTGGATGGCGTATTACGGGGACGAGTTGGCCCCTGCGGTATTGCAAAAACCCTGGTTTGTCGACGGCATAACCGGCCACGAAGCGACGGTGGTTCAAAACCTCTACTGGCTGGTTTGGATCGAGGGCGACGTGGTCCGGAAACACATCATCGAGGCGGCGATGCAGATACTTTCCATGCCATTCCTGGAAACCGTCTCCGGCGCAGACGCCCTGGCGGTAATGTCGCTGCGGAGGCTCGAGTACGACGATGAGGAAACCTTCTCGAAGGTGTTGGCTCATCCAAAGATCGATGACGGCATCACTGACGAAGAGGCGAAAATGGTCGCGCTGCTGGGGGGTACGTACTCCTACCGTCCGGAATCGGGGGATGTGTTGCTTCGTGGGGCAGGGGTTAGGGTGGAAGAACGTACCATTCAATTGCCCCTGGCTGGAGAAACATTGCTGTCTGTCGTGCGAATACGTGATCAGAACACGTCAAGCATGGATTTCCTCGAACACAGCGTCCGCATCATTGAGGAATTCATGGCCGCCGCTCTGCCCGCGACCTACATCGCCCTGTTCTACGACGATGCCGTGTTTCCAGGGTCAGGTAGCACCAACTTAGGCACCCACATGGCGATGCAGTTGCTGTATGACGTGGAGAACGGCGTTTGGTGGGATTATACCCCCTCTCACATCGCATATGGGGTGGCCCAATATTATTGGCGCGGCAGCAACAAATCTTGGCTCAACGCAGGAGCTGCTGAAATGCTGGGGAGCATCTCCGAATACGCCAGGGATGAGACGCCAATTGACGTGACCAACAACCCCTGCGCATCGGTCGAGACGATAGGGGAACTGGAGGCGATGGACCCAGCAGAATTTGGAACCAGAGGGTTCAACTGCAACTACTCGCTGGGCGAGCAGATTTTCCTGGACCTTTACAACAGCCTGGGCGAGGAGACGTTCAGGCGCGGGTTCCGCAATCTGTACCTGAAGTCGCTGGCGGAGGACTACTCGGACGACTGCGAGGGGACGGATCTGGGCATCTGCCACCTGGTCGCTGCTTTCAAGGCCGATGTGACCGAAGCGCAGGCGGCAAAGGTGGATGAGATCGTGGCGCGGTGGTATGGGCCGCTGCCGTAGGTGATAGGCCCGGTTTAGGGCGCTTCGGCGGTGTCCGGGCCGGCCGGCGGCATAAAGTCAGACATTGCCAGGACCACGTCGGGGAATGCCCGGGGGCTGATGCTCTCCTCCGCTCGGTAAGTGCGGACGGCCGCGTACTCCGCGCCGTTGGGCTCGGCGTAGGACGTCACTTCCTGCCCCCGCAGGTTGGCGACCCACACCTCCGGGATACCGGCCGCGGCGTACCGGGCCAGCTTGGCGCCGCGGTCGTAGGCCAGTGTGCTGTCCGCGACCTCGATGACCAGGTGGACGTCCGGCGGGAAATATGGCCCCACCTCGCTCAAAGGACGCTCACGCAACACGGCAATATCAGGTTGCGGCGCGCTGCGGTCATTCAGGCGAATTGCCCCCTGCACCCGTACTATCGCCCTGCCTATCAATGAGGGAACGAACAATCGGGTAAGCCAGTCAGTGCAGGCTTCGTGAGGGTCGCCAATCGGCGGCATAATGACTGTCTCCCCGTCGATCAGTTCGATACGATCATCTTCATGCAGAATGCCGGCCCTCTCCATGGCCAGGTACTCGTCCACGGTGAAACGACGGCGACCCGCCAGCACCTCGGCTTGCTCCCCCGCGTCGATGATGCCGGCCCGGGCCAGGGCGGCGCACTCTTCGGAGCTGAACGGTCGCGCCGGCGGCATCCCGACCATCGTCAGCGTCGTTGTAGTCATCAGGGATTCCTCCGCCCGGGTCTGCGCCGTGGGCACTTGATGAGCGAATCTTATCATGCCGGCGATGTGCTAATATCTGCCCGTGATTGACACTGTCGTTACCCGCTCCGGAGGTCCTTTACCATGACTCAGAATACCGGCGCTTTTGAGGCTCTGCTGCAGGAAGACCGGACGTATCCGCCGCCCGCCGAGTTCGTCGCCAACGCCAATATGTCCGACCCGGGGGTGTACGAAGAAGCCGCTCGGGACCCGGAGGCTTTCTGGGCGCGGTTCGCCGGCGAGCTGGACTGGTTCAAGACGTGGGACACGGTGCTGGACTGGTCCGATGCCCCCTTCGCTAAATGGTTCGTGGGCGGCAAGCTCAACGCCGCGTACAACTGCATCGACCGGCATCTGGATGGGCCGCGCAAGAACAAGGCGGCCATCATCTGGGAGGGCGAGCCGGGCGACTGGCAGGTCTACACCTACCAGGACCTTTACCGGGAAGTGTGCAAATTCGCCAACGGGTTGAAGAGCCTGGGCGTCGGAAAGGGCGATCGGGTCACCCTGTACATGCCCATGGTGCCGGAACTGGCCATCGCCATGCTGGCCTGCGCCCGCATCGGCGCGCCCCACAGCATCGTGTTCGGCGGGTTCAGCGCGGAGTCGCTGCGGGACCGGATCGAGGACTCCCAGTCGAAGGTGATGATCACGGCCGACGGCGGCTGGCGTCGCGGCGGCATCATCCCGCTGAAGCTCAATGCCGACGCGTCCATCGAGGGCGACACGCCCGTGGAGAATGTGGTCGTCGTCAAGCGCACCGCCCACGACGTGCCCATGGTGGAGGGTCGGGACGTCTGGTGGCACGACCTGGTCGCCGACCAGCCCCTGACCTGCGAGCCCGAGCAGATGGACAGCGAGGACATGCTGTTCATGCTGTACACCAGCGGCACCACGGGCAAGCCCAAGGGCATCGTCCACACCACCGGCGGCTACATGACCGGCACCTACGCCACTGCCAAGTGGATTTTCGACCTCAAGGAAGACGACGTGTACTGGTGCACCGCCGACATCGGCTGGGTCACCGGGCACAGCTACATCATCTACGGCCCGCTGGCCAACGGCGCGACCACGGTGATGTACGAGGGCTCGCCGGACTATCCCGACCGGGACCGGTTCTGGGCCATCGTCGAGAAGTACGCCTGCACCATCTGCTACACGGCGCCCACGGCGATCCGCACCTTCATGCGCTGGGGCGAGGAGTATCCCGACCGGCACGACATGTCATCGCTGCGCCTGCTGGGTTCGGTAGGCGAGCCCATCAACCCCGAGGCGTGGGTCTGGTACTGGCAGCACATCGGCGGCGGCCGCTGTCCGGTGGTGGACACCTGGTGGCAGACCGAGACCGGCGCGGTGATGATCTCCGCCCTGCCGGGCATCACCACGCTGAAGCCCGGCTCGGCCACGCAGCCCTTCCCCGGCATCGACGCGGCCATCCTGGACGAGCAGGGCAACGAGATCGGCCCGGGCGGCGGCGGCTACCTGGTGGTGCGCAAGCCCTGGCCCAGCATGCTGCGCGGCATCTACGGCGACCCCGAGCGGTTCGTGCAGCAGTACTGGTCCAACTACGATGGCATCTACTTCACCAGCGACGGCGCGAAGCTGGACGAGGAGTCCTACTTCTGGCTGCTGGGCCGGGTTGACGACGTTATCAACGTATCGGCCCACCGGATCAGCACCATGGAGGTGGAGTCGGCGCTGGTGGACAACCTGAAGGTGGCCGAGGCAGCGTGCATCGGCCGCAGCCACGAGGTGAAGGGCCAGGCCATCGTGGCCTTCGTGACCCTCAAGGACCAGGTGGCCGGCTCCGACGACGTGATCACCGAGCTCAAGCAGCACGTCGCCGGCAAGATCGGAGCCATGGCTCGTCCCGACGACATTTACTTCGCCGCCGAGCTTCCCAAGACCCGCAGCGGCAAGATCATGCGCCGCCTGCTGCGCGACGTGGCCGAGGGCCGGGCTCTGGGCGACACCACCACGCTGGCCGACCCGGCGGTGGTGGAGATGCTGAAGGAGCAGTACGGCGACGAGGACTAAGGCGCCAATCCAACGATAAAACGATGCCCCCATCCGCAAAGGATGGGGGCATCGTACTTGGATATTATGCTAAGTAGTAAATAGCGCTGATCAAAGCAATTATAAACATAGCATTTATTGATAATCTGAACTTGAAGCGTTTGTTCATCAATTCCATTTTCATAGCTTCTCACCTCCTTCTCGCAGGTTTAGATATTTGGTAATACAGTCAGTAGCCGATTGAATCTGCGCTGCTAGGCAGTTCTTCCTATGACATAAAAAAGCCGCCTCTGTTTTCAATTAAGACGCGACGGCGCCGCTTCTTCTGACCGCAAGGCGCGAGCCGGCGAACCCAAGGAGCGCTCCCACCGAAGCCTTTATCATCCAGTCGGCAATGTTAAGCAGGATCTCCCTTGCCGGGGTCATATCCTCCGCCGGAACCGGTGCCATCCACACCAGCACGCCACCACCCACGAGCATTAATGCCGAAAGGAGGCCAATTACGCCAACGGTGGTGCTCCTGCCATTCACGCCTGTCCCACCTCAGCTTGGCTATCGCTGGCACCTGCCGATATGGATGTTGATGCATCCGGCCTGCTCTTGCCGCTCGTCCAGATACCATGCAGCAGCAAGCCAATGCTTCCGAACAGCATGATTAATCCGACCACGATCATGGTCATCCCAAGGATCGGCTCAAACAGTTCCATGTCCGTTACCCCCGTTGACCAACCGTATGTGCGGATTCTATCACGAGCACGCCACCGTCGGCGCTGTCCCAAGACCCGCAGCGGCAAGATCATGCGCCGCCTGCTGCGCGACGTGGCCGAGGGCCGGGCTCTGGGCGACACGACCACCCTGGCCGACCCGGCGGTGGTGGAGATGCTGAAGGAGCAGTACGGCGACGAGGACTAGCGCCGGCAGCTATCCTCGCAACGCGAGATTGTGAAGAAGGCCCTCTCCGGGACGGAGAGGGCCTTTATCAATGCCCGAAAATCGCGCTGGCTTTACGCGACGGGGTCCGGTTTCTTCGTGCTATGTTGGCCGGGAGAGTTTCACATCAATCGTGTCTGCGGACGTTGGTTTTTCTCTCGCCATTTGGCGTTGATTTTGGACGGAATCTCATGACTGCCCCCGCGCCCTACAACAACCACAGCCTGGTGGGAGAAGCTCTGCGACTGTTGGCCGCCGGGCTTGGTCCCTATGTAGCCGGCAAGATGAACGAGGCCGTGGCCTCAGGTCGGTATATCCCCGACGACTCCGAGGCGATCAGCGAGATTGCCGGCGATATCGCGGTAACCCTGCGCGTGATGGTCGCCGCGTGGAACGACGTGTTCCGCGACCACCTGGGACCTGTTGAACGCAGCCTGGTGTCCGAGATCCGTGAAATTCGCAATTGCTGGGCACACCAGGAGGCCTTCGACGACGACGACCTGGACCGCGCCCTGGACTCCATCGGACGGTTGCTGGCCGCCGTCGGCGCCATCGATCAGGCCAAGCGCATCGACGGAGCCAAGCATCGCCTTCGCCTGAGGCGCTACGGTGCAGCGTCGTCCAATACAACCGCCCCGGACGGTTCCGCGCCCGAGCCGGAAGGCGAACCAGAACCACCCGACCAGCCCGTCGTACCGCAGCGGTCGGATAGTGTCACCGATACCGTCACGCGACGGGCCGCTGCGCACAGTCCTGATGTCGACGACCAGCCAGTGCATAGCGCGGCTGTCGATGAAAGCACGCAGGAACACATCCACAAGGGCGTCGACTACAGGCGTCGGGAGCACTTCGGCCACGCCATGGCGGAGTTTGAGCAGGCGCTCAGCATCAACCCCGAGCGGGCCGACGCCTGGTTTCATCGGGGTATGACCTGGGGTCTGATGGGCGAACATGGGCGGGCCATCGCCGACTTCAACCGCGCCGTCGCAATCGCGCCGCTATATGCCGAGGCCTACAACTGTCGCGGGTACGCCCATTTTTGTCTGGGCGAATACCGGCGGGCGGTGGAGGACCTGGAACGGGCCAGCCGGTTGAATCCCGACGACGAGTTGATCCAGGGGAACCTACAGCAGGCCCGTCTTCGCTTCCTGCAACAGCCGGGAAACCCCGACGCAACGCGGCACGGCTCCGGGCCGGTCCAATAGCGCGATCTCCCCGCTGGCGCCGGGTCAAAGTCGACCCGAGTCGAAGGGCGTGGTTTTACTGGCGCGGCTCGAGTTCGTCGAGGTCTTCCAGCAGGGATGACATGACGTCCGGGTCCGCTGCCTCGTAGCGGGGGCCGTAGTAGTAGTGCTGGAAACCTCCGACGATCCGCCCCACCGGCGGGTCGGGTAGGGTCTCCCTGACATCCCGCCGGTGTTCCTCGGGGGTCTGGGAACCGCGACGGGGGAACCCGACGGCGTTGGCAACCTCCAGCATCCGGTGATACACCTCGCGAGGCGTGGTCGGCGGCGGACGGCGACGGCGGAGTCCCGAGGCGCGGGACATCCATCCGGACAGGGTATCGGACAGGTCCTGACCAGCGCCTCCCCAGGTGAAAATGGACTCGCGAATCTCGCTGTCAGCGTAGTCGCCGCCAACGAGTCGGCGGCGTCGGAACATGCGGTACAGGATCCAGCCGGCCAGAGACAGCGCGGCCAGGAAGGCCAGCCACTTGATGACGGTGAGGATCACGCTGGGCGGACCGTCTCCCTCGACCTCGCGGAGGCTTTCGTGGAATTCCTGGATCTGGAGGCGGGCCAACTCCAGACCACTGAGATCGCCACCGCCAAAAAGACTGGAAACCCAGTTGCCCACGGCGACGAGACCGGCCGCCACGAGCCCCAACAAGAGGAGAACGGGACGGAGCGTCCACAGGCCGAGGAAAGCAACCCCTTTCAGGATGGCCCGGGTAGCATCGTCCAGCCCGCCCACGCCGATTGCCCCCAGGATCACGGCGAGCAGCAGCACGCCGCCGACGCTGAACAGGATGGCCAGCATCCAGCCGCGGTTCATGCTACCGGCGCCGCCTTCGGCCGCAAACCGGCTGATGGCCAGCCCGGCGAGGCCGGTGGCGAAAAACACCAACAGCGCCGGCAGACGGATGATCGCAGCCGGCAGCAGAGTGTCGGCGGCCACGGCGACGATGATGACCACCACACCCCGGACAAAAGCGTTGCGGATAACGTCCAGCGTGACGTCGTCCCGGGCGATGGCAGTGCCTCGCCACCACAGCAGCAGCATGAAGATGGCCGACAGACCGAGGGCCGCCGCGGTGCGCAGATCGCCGGAAAGCACCTGACCGATGGGAAACCAGCCGGCGCCCATGCTGAGGCCAGCCAGAACCAGCACCGACACCGCGCTCAGACCCAGACCGATGATCCCCCGGAGGTTGAGGGAGAACCGGATGGTCTGGACGTACCAGGACAGGATGAACGACCATCCCACGGCGAGCATGGCGATACCCAGCGGGACGGCGGCGTCGGGCAACCGGATGACGTTGGCGAACAGGCGGCAGCCCAGATACACCGCGAAACCCTCCAGGAAGAGGGCAATGCATGCGATGAGAGCGGAGCGAGCAAAGGCGCCCATGATGGTCCGGACGGCGGGTGGGCGCTAATCGGCTGTTTCGGAGGAAACCACAGACGGCTCTCCGACGGGATCGCCCGACCAATCGTCGCGCCAGATGTCCTCCAGGTTTGACAGGCTGGAGCCGGTCAGAAAGACGGGCACCTCTGCCGGCAGTTCGGACGCGGCGGGTCCCGGCGGGCCGTCGCCGGCATAGAACACCGCGACCCGATTGCCGCGACGGCGAATCTGTTCCGTCTCACGGACCACCGCGGGGGACAGTATGGCGGTTACCACCACGACCGTGGCATCGGCGGCAAGAGCGTCGGTTTCCGCACGCAGCACGGCCGACAACTCGGCAACCCAGAAGGGACCAGCCATGGCCAGCGACTCCAGCACCGCCTCCAGTTGCAGGCTCCCGCCACCGGAGGGCACGGACATCCACTTGCTGGAGTAGGACGCCACGGCGTTGCTGACCAGCCCGAAGGTGTAGCCCTCGCGTTCGGCGTATTCAGCCACCGAGGCGGCGACGGTGACGGCGCGCTCGAAGAGCCGGCGATTGCTGCCCTGCCAGGCGGAGTCGCCGGTGCGGGCGTTGAGCGCAATGAGCATGTGGCGGGTGGCGGCCGGCTCGAAGATGCGGGCCTCTACTTTCCCGTGACGGGCGGTTGCCTTCCAGTCGATGCGCTTCAATGGATCGGTGGGACGGTAGTCGCGCAGGCCGACAAAACGGCTGGGGTCGTCCTGGATGAGACGGCGGCCGCGGCTGGCTCCCAGGGGGCGCTCCCACAGTACCATCATCTCGCGGAGATCGACGATACGGGGATAGACCAGCAGGTATTCGACGTCGGGAACGTGTTTTTCGGCGGCGGAGATGCCAAACATATCGCCGCTGCGCAGTCGGGCCGGGCCGATGCGATGATTGCCCCGGGCCCGGCAGCGCACCTGATATCGCCAGGTGACGCGCTGGTAAGGCAGCAGCGACGTGGTGATCCGGTGGTCCAGTTCCGCCTCCGCGCCGACGCCGCGCTGATGGGTGCCGCCAGTCAGCAGCCCGATGGGAAAGGCGTCGGATATGTCCAGCCAGATCATGGGCAGTATCTTGCCGTTGTCGACAGTGATGTAATAGTCCACCACGTCACCGATGAAGGCGCGACGGCGCTCCAGGCGGCGGCGGTAGGTCAGGCGGCCGAAGGCGTACCGGGGCCAGTGCTTGCCGGTGATCCAGATGAGCAGGACGAGCACGCCCACCACGATCAGCAGCAACTGGCTGGCCAGGAGACCGGCCAGGATCAGAATGGCGGCGGCGATGGCCCACAGGTCGCTCAGCATGGCCGCAGGATAACCGATTTGGGGATGCGGGTCATCCGAAAGCCGGCAGGTCTCACGAACCGGGCCCAGCAGGATCTGAAGATAGCCCACACCAACAGATCAGACGCAACGGGTTGCAGAGGCTCGATGATCCCGCAGACTGGATGCGCGAACTATGCGGGAGCGCGCTGCCCGGCCAGTTCAGCGATCCTGGCGCCGGGGCGGTTGTCGCCGATGGTCCACACGAGAACGGCAGAGACCACCAGCAGAATGATGTTGGTCCAGATGGCGATCTCGTAGTTGCCGCGCAGGTCGAACATATACCCGCTGAGCGCCGAACCGATCCCCGATCCGATGGGCATCACCGCGAACATCGTGCCGTAAATCCGGCCCAGGTTGGTCGTGCCGAAGCCGTCGGAGGTGTAGGCCGCCGTGATTCCGACCACCGCGTTCCAGGAGAAGCCCACCAGCACCATCCCGATCACCAGCGGCACAACACCCAGGGGCGGGATGCCCAGCAACGGTACGCCCATGGACAGCAGGACGACGACGAACCCCCCCATGCGCAACTGGTACGACGCGGCCAGCAACCGTCGTCTCCCGTATTGGTCCGACAGATGGCCCAACAGCAGCGCCCCGACGATGGCTGTGGCGCCAATGAGGCTGAACGCGCCCGCACCCACCAGAGGCGAAAAACCCAGATCGCGGGCGTAGGTCACGAAATGAGCATTCACGAAGCTCATCGAGTAACCTCAAACGAAATAGCCGAAGGTCAGCCGATAGAAGAACCCGGTGCGCAGGGCCTGTCCAAAAGTCACGTGGTCCTGCGCCGCCGTCGATGCCCGCGACCCGCCGGCGCCCGGTCCGCCCGCGCCGCCGGGAGCCTGACCGTAGGGCTGCAATCCCTTGTCTCCGGGCTGGTTCTTGATCAGGAACGCCCCGATGGGAAATATCACCACCAGCAGCAGCAGGCCGAGGAAGAGGTATGCCTCCCGCCAGTCCAGCAGCACGAGAAAGACGGAAGTGGCTGGCACCAGCAGCATCGCGCCCATGGAGCCGGCTCCGCCGTTGATGCCCAGGGTCAGCCCGCGTCGGGTCAGGAACCACTGGCTGACGATCTTGGTCAGGATGGGCCCGGTGCCCAGGGTGATGCCGGTGCTCATCACGCCGAACACCAGGTAAAGTTGCCACAGGGTGTTGACCGTTGGCAGCAGCACCAGCATGAAGCCCATGATGACCACGCCGCTCAGGGAGGCCCACTTGGCGTTGTACCGGTCGGCCAGGTACCCGGCCAGCGGCCGCAGCAGGCCCGAGATCATGTAGGTGATGCCGAAGGCCAGCGACAGGGTCCCACGGCTCCATCCGAACTCCTCGGTCATTGGATGCAGAAACACGCCGAACGAGAACTGCCCACCCGACACGCCCAGGGTCACCATGGCGCAGCCGAAAACGACGTACCAGCCGTAGAAGGTGTTTCTGAACGTCGATACCATGGCAGTGGTCGACCATACCTGACGGGTGAGCCGCCCGTGCTTGCTGCGCGGGCGCAGGGCTGGCGCAATAGTAGATGCACGGAAGACCGTGCGCAACCGTCGCGCCGACCGCGGCGACGCCGACCGCGATTCGGCCTATGGTATGCTGGTCATTACTTTGGGCCGGAGGGTTTCGAGATGGCACGGGTTCCTTACGTCGCACGGGAAGAGTTGGACGCGGACGGGCAGGTGATTTACGACCGGATCCGGGAGGACCGGGGAGCGGCGGACGTGGGCCTGCAGTTCCGGGCCCTGCTGCACAGTCCGCAAGCCGCCGGCTATCTCACATCCATGGGCGCTACGCTCCGGTTCCAGTCGTCCATGTCGGACGACCTCAAGGAACTGGCGATCATCCTCGTGGCGCGGGAGTGGGATTCCGGCATCGAGTGGACGGGGCACGCCGTGGCCGCCGCCAACGCCGGCGTCAGCGACGAGGCCATCGAGGGCATCCGTACCTGGAAGGCGCCGGACTGCCTGGAGGGTCAGCAGGCTGCCGTCGCCCGCTTCGTGCAGCAGATGATCCGGGAAAAGGACGTATCCGACGAAAACTTCGAGGCGGTGCGGGAGTTCCTCGGTGACCGGGGCGTCGTCGACCTGACCATGACGGTTGCCTACTACTCGGCCCTGGCGCTGGCGCAGATCGCTTTACAGCCGGAAATGGGCGGCGACCGAGTGTCAACGCTGTAGGGCTGGCCAATACGCTCAGCCGGTGATTGGCGGGGCGTGAAGGCGGATGATCGCGCCATGAGCGACGCAGTCGCGGACAAGTTGCTGGGCCGGTTGGCCGGCCTGCTGGAGTGGCACGGGTTGGGATCGGCCGCGCTCACGCCACGGCCACGCGGCGGCCGCCTGACCGGGGAAGATGCCGCCGAGGTCGCCGCCCTGCTCGACCAACTGATGGAAGCGGACGCCGGGCTGGAGCAGGGGCAAAGCCCCAGGAGCTTGATCTTTGGGAACGGCTGCTTCGCCATCGGTCGGTATCCGGAGGCGTACACCGTGTACCACGGTATGGCCGCACAGCGCCCCGACGATTTCGCGGTCAGGTTCAACCTGGGCGTGACCTGCCTGCGCCGTAGAAGGCCGGCAGAGGCGGTCGACGCCCTGAGCGCGGCGCTGGAGCTCGACGCCGTGGCTGCGCCGGCTTATTACCAGCGGGGAAACGCCCGGGATGATGTGGGTGATCCTGAGGGCGCGTTGGCCGATTACGCGACGGCGATTGACCTGGACCCGCTCTATCTGCAGGCCTACTACAACCAGGGAATCGTGTTGAACAACCTGGGCAGGTACGCGGACGCCATTGCCGCCTTTGACGCGGTGGTGACCCTGCGACCCGACATCTCCAACGCTTACCTGAACCGGGGAGTGGCGCGGGACGAACTGGGTGACGGAGCGGGCGCGGTGGCCGACTACGACGTTGCGCTCCGGCACAACCCGGACAACGCCGACGCTCGCTTCAACAAGGCGCGTGTCTGTTACCGGCTGGGACGATACGACGACGCGGTGACGAACTACACCGCCGCCATCGAACTACGCCCCGATGACGTCGAGGCGATCAACAACCGCGGGCTGGCCCACGACGCACGGGGAAAATACGCGGAGGCCATCGCCGACTACGACGCGGCGCTGCACCTGCGGCCGGACTTCGCGGAGGTGTTGAGCAACCGGGGCGCCGCACGGGAAAGCCTGGGCGATACCGAGGCGGCGTTGGCCGACTACCTGGAAGCGCAGAAGGTGGTGCCGGAATTTGCCGCCGCTTACTACAACGCAGCGCGGCTGTACGCCGACCGGGGAGATATCCCCAATTGCGCGGAGCAGTTGTCGGAGGCGGTGCGTCTCCAGCCGGGGCTTTATGCCGAGGCCGAGTCTGACGAGATGCTGGGCTGGGTGCTGGATCTGTCGCGTTTGCGGGATGCGCGGGAGGGTGGCTAAAAGCCACCTCACGAGGGGCGCGGGGTCTCGCTCTCGTCGTCGGGCGGGAGAACGTCCAGCAGGATTGCCTCTTCGCTGAGACGGGCGGCTTCGCCGAGGACTTCGGGCCGGTCTTCGATGAGGATGTCGGGGTCGACCGCCGCAACCTTGTCCGGGCGGTGGTCGGCATGGGTGAGGATGTTGTGGGTCACGACCACCATGGCCAGCGCGGTCAGTCCGAACATGACGGACCAACTCTGTCCGTGCAGCATGTTTAAGGCCAGCATCGCGCCGAAACCCAGGAAAATGCCAAGGGAGGAGCGGAACGCGGAGCGACGGAACAGCAGCACCGTAACGATCCCAACGGCAATGCCCACCAGGATGTACCAACTGAGGTAGGCCAGCGACACGCCGACCAGGACGACCATCCCGTCGCCGCCCTTGAACCCGGTGAATATGCTCTTCCAGTGGCCGGCGATGGCAGCCGCACCCGCGACAATGGCGGCCAGCTCGGGCACGCCCAGCATCCAGGCCACGACCACGGCCACCGCGCCCTTGATGACGTCGCAGGCGAAGACCAGCATGCCGCGTCGCCGTCCCACGTGCCAGAAGACGTTGGCGGTGCCGGCGCGCCGGCTGCCGGTGGCGAAGATATCGACGCCCTTCAGGCGAGCCACCAGGTAGGCGAAGGGAATGCTGCCCAGGAGGTAACCGACCAGCGCCGCCGCGAGCACGCGGGGGATCAGGGGCAGAAGATCGTCAAAAAACATCAAAAAGAGCAATCAGCCGGTCGGGTGGGCGAGAATGATAGCACAGCGGGTTGCAATCAGTACGGATTGCGTCCCAGGTATAACCAGTAACCGATCTGGCCGCGAGACACGGATTGCTCCACTCG
This sequence comes from uncultured Dehalococcoidia bacterium, assembly GCA_951813535.1. Lineage (GTDB taxonomy): Bacteria > Chloroflexota > Dehalococcoidia > Lucifugimonadales > UBA3495 > Bin87. Next base: position 584,865 of record OX638345.1, read on the forward strand.
ATCCAGCAAGCCGGGGGCGGATGCGGCCCAATCCGCACTGAGCTCGGACGAGGGCATGCCCACGGCGCCGCCCAGGGCCAGCTTGCCCCGCAGGTCGGCCAGCAGCGTGACCACTTCGGCGCTGAGGTCCTCCGGTTCGCCCGTGATGAAGCCGGAACGCTCCAGGAGGCGTTGATATCCGTCGGCGGGCAGGGCGTCGGTGAGGCAGAGCATCATGCCCACGGTTCCGTCCAGCTCCGGCGGCAGGCTGCCGGGCTCGACCGTCACATCGGAGATGCCGACCACGCCACCCGGCCGGAGCAGACGGCGCACCCGCGAGATCGCGGCTTCCTTGTCCACGAACAGGCTGGTGGCGCACTCGATGATCACGGCGTCAAACGCGCCCTCGCGGAAGGGTGGTATCTCGGCATCGCCTCGCACGAAGGCGACGTCCGCGGGCACGGGCTGATCCAACGCGCGCCGTCGGGAGGAAACCGAGGCTTCCGATCCCAGCTCCAAACCCACCACGTGGCAGCGGAACACCCGGGAGATGGCCGTGGCGCTGGTTCCCAGTCCGCAGGCGAGGTCCAGCACGCGCCAGCCGGCCCGCAATCCCATGGCGCGTCCCAGCCGGTTGGTGGCGCGCAGCCCGCCGGGATGCAGGCTGTCGCCCAGGATCAGGCGGGCCAGTTCCGACGAGTAGAGATCGGCGCAGCAGATCTTGGCGGCATAGGTATCGAGCATCGAACTCGAGCCTTAAGCCTGTTCTGCCCGGTCACGTGAGACGGAAAGGATCTTCTGCCGGCCCTGCTCCATGGTCAGCTGCTCACGGATCTGTTCGCGGTAGCCCACGGAGTTGTAGGAGCAGAAGGGGATGGCGCGACCGTCGGGCGTAAGGATGCCGACGCAGCACTTCATCACCTGCTTGACGTTGAAGGTCCAGGCGTCCAGGAAGTCCTTGATGGCGATCTGGAAGACGTGGTCCTTGAGATGGTTGATCTCGTAGGGAAGGTCGAGGCCGGGTCCGCAGGCGCACTCGAACTGCCCGGCGGTCTGCTCGGTGCCGGCCACGGCGGAGGCGGACCACAAGCCTTCCAGTGCGGTCTGGATGTCGGCGGCGTTGGGTGGCTTGGGCAGGGCGCGGTTGGTGATGTAGTCCAGGTACTGGTCGATGTCCAGCAGGCGAGGCAGCGGCGTGACGGTGTCGCCATCCACGAACAGGTAGGAGTTCACTTGGCAGGTGGGGAAACAGCACGGGACCGGAACGAAATCCTCAAGGACAAAGCGGCCGTCGGTCTGTTCCACGATGCCGTGGATGATGTCAGGGATGGTGACGCGGGTCATGGGGTCGAAATCGATGTGGCGGCCCACATGGGTTACGGGCTGGAAGACGACGCCGCGCACCGCCGGGTGCTTCAGGCCGAACTCGACGATGCTGCCCACCTCGTCGGTGTTCACGTCGCGCTCGATGGCGGCGACCAGCACGGCGGTCATGCCGGCCTCGGCCAGGCGGTCCAGGGCACGCATTTTGGTGTCCAGCAGGGGCTCGCCGCGGATGGTCAGGTAGGTCTCCTCGCGGAGGCCGTCGAACTGGAAGTAGACCACCGGGTCCAGGGCCTGCATCTGCGCCAGGAACCGGTCGTCGCGGGCCAGGCGCACGCCGTTGGTGTTGATCATCACCTGGCGGATGCCTCGGTCCTTAGCAGCCTGGATCATCTCGGGGAGCTGGGGATGGATGGTCGGCTCGCCGCCGCTGAACTGGATGACTTCGGGATCGCCCTCGATCTCCACGAAGCGGTCCAGCATGGACTCGACCTGCTCCAGGGTGAGGTTGTAACCGGCGCCGGCGTTGGCGAAGCACACCGGGCAGTCGAGGTTGCAGGCGGTGTTGACCTCGATGAGGGCTAGGCAGATGTGCTGCTTGTGCTCAGGGCAGAGGCCACAGTCCAGCGGGCAGCCGTCCTTGACCTCGGTGCTGAAGTCCAGGGGGATGGTGCCGGGTTTGTTGAACCGGATGCTGCCGACGTACATTTCGGCGTCGGAACTGATGATGCCCTCAAACCAGCCGTGCTCGGGGCAGCGCTTGCGCATGTAGACCTTGTTATCGCGGATGATGACTTGGGCGTCGATGACGGTTTTGCATTCGGGACAGATGGATCGGGTGAGTTCGTGGAAGATATAGTCGGCGTCCTGCTTTATGCGGTTGGTGGAAGACAATGCGGCTTACTCCTTATTCCGGAGGGTTGGTCAGTTGGTTGCCATTCTGCACTGGGACATATGTGACGCCGAAATATTTGAGCTTAGAATCTGCGCTCACTTCAATGTCAGTCCCGGCCACTATGGGAACTGCCTGGCCGTTGAGGTTCCGTGGCTGGTACTTTTGGAGAATGATGCCCAAAATCTCGGCCCGGTCTGCGGCGCGGTACACGTCTTCATCGCCCACACGGTACGATGCTTCCACTACCAAGCAAAAGGGCTGGTGGTCGGATTCCCGGCGAGCGTAGATGAAAACGTCGGCGCGACTGAGGTTGCGACGCTGGTCGGGTGTGATCACGCCGGCCAGTGTGGCCTCGCTGGCGATGCGTCTCAGCTCCCGCTTGGGAATTAGCTCTTCATCTACCAAGCCGAGAGCTTCGGCAAAGATTTCGGGATTGCGCTCGCAGTAGAGTTCCAACCCCCAACCTTTCAGAGTGGAAACGTCCTGATTGGTGCGATCCTGGGCAGCAGTAAGTCTGGCAATAGCCTCGCGGATTTCGGCCATCTCTTTGTCGTGCCGGGCATCGCGCTCCACATTGGCGGCGTGCATTTCGGCGATGGCGCGGGCATTTTCAGCAACGGCTTTTTCTGTTCGTTCCTGCCCAGCCCGCATTTCGGCGATGGCGCGGGCATTTTCAGCCGACAGTTCAGCAGTCTGTTCCAGCAAGGCCCGGATTTCGGCAATGGCCATGGGTCCCGATTCGTCAGTTGGGTTAGCTGGCGTGTTCATGGCACTGGTCTCCGAAGGTGTAGACTTTCATGCTATCAGATTTGTCTGGTCAGGGACGCCGCAACCTGCCAGCCGCCGCCGCATCACGGCCACCGCTTCCGGGTTGTTGTCAATCAGCGTGAATTCCCGTCCCTCCCGGCATGCCGCCTCGCCCAGCGTGCCGCTGCCGGCGAAGCAATCGAGCAGGCGGTCGCCCGGGTTGGAGTGGATACGAACGATGCGGCTGACTATGGCCAGGGGCTTCTGCGTCGCGTAGCCGGTCTTCTCTCTGCCGGTGACGATGGTCTGCCACCACACGTCGGTGGGCGTCTTGCCCCGGGCGGCCTTCTCCGGTCCAACGAGGCCGGGGGCCATGTAGGGGATGCGGTCCATGGCGTCGTAGTTGAAGGTGTAGTTGCCCGGGTCTTTCGCGTACCACAGGATGTTGTCGTGCTTGGCCGGCCAGCGGGTCTTGGGCCGTCCGCCGTAGTCGTAGGCCCAGATGATCTCGTTAATGAACGAGTCGCGGCCGAATATCTCGTCCAGCATCACCTTGCAGTAGTGGACCTCGCGGTAGTCGACGTGGAAGAAGAGGCTGCCGTGGTCGTCGAGCACCCGGTACGCCTCCTCCATGCGCGGGCGCAGGAACCCGATGTAGTCGTCGAAGATGTCGGCGTACTCGCTGGACCCGACGACCTGCGTGCGGTAGCGGCGGCCCTGGAACCCGGTGCGGTCGCCGTCGGGATCGGGCGTTACCCTGATGCGGGTGCGGGACTGCGACTTGCCGGTGTTGAAGGGAGGATCGACGTAAATCAGCTGGAACGCGCGGTCGGGCAGCGTCCGCAGGACATCCAAATTATCGCCGAGTATAATCTCGCCCATCCCGTGCCTCCGATGCGAGGCCGCATTATCCCGTGCGGCAATATCGACCGTCAAACCGCCGTTGACGTAACAGGTGAGATCAATGACCCAGAACGATGGAACTCGGAACAGTCATCCTGTCGGCCCGCTGGTCGGCGTCAAGGTGCTGGACCTGACGCAGATCATGGCCGGCCCCATGTGCACCATGCTGCTGGCCGACATGGGCGCCGACGTCATCAAGGTCGAGCGTCCCGGCACCGGCGACGACACGCGGCGCATGGGCTCGCGCCTGACCCACGACATCGCCGGCGGTTTCCTGGCGCTGAACCGCAACAAGCGCAGCATCGCCCTGGACCTGCGCTCGGACGAGGGCAAGGCGGTGTTCCGGCGGATCGCGGAAACGTCGGACATCGTGGTGGAGAACTTCCGGCCCGGCGTCATGGACCGCCTGGGCCTGGGGTACGAGGCGCTGGCGGAGATCAACCCCAGGCTGGTGTACGCCAGCATCTCCGGGTTCGGCGGCACCGGCCCGTACCGCAACCGGGGCGGCTTCGACCTGGTGGCCCAGGGGATGAGCGGCCTGATGTCGATCACCGGCTTCCCGGGCGGGCCGCCGGCCAAGGTGGGAGTGCCCATCACGGACATCGGCGCGGGCAGTTTCACGGCGTTTGGCATCCTGGCGGCGTACATCCACGCCCAGCGGACTGGTCAGGGTCAGCAGGTGGACGGGTCGCTGCTGGAGGCTGGCATAGCGTTCACGGTCTGGGAGTCGTCGGAGTACTTCGCCAACGGCGAGATACCCGGGCCCTTAGGGTCGGCCCACCGGGTCAACGCGCCCTATCAGGCCCTGCGCACCAGCGACGGTTACATCAACATCGGCGCCGCATCGCAGCCGACGTGGGAGCAGTTCTGCCGCGCCATCGGGCAGGATGCGCTCATCGAGGACGAGCGATACCTGGAACCCAACGACCGCAAGGCCCGGGAGACCGAGTTGGCCGAACTCTTGGAGGGCATCCTGGCCGAGCACACCACGGCGCACTGGATGGAGCAACTGGAAGCCGCCGGCGTGGTCGCCGGCCCCATCTACGACATGGAGCAGGTGTACAGCGACGAACAGGTGCTCGCCCGCGACATGAAGGTCACACTGGACGACCCCGAGCTGGGCCAACTGAATCACATCGGGGTTCCCGTAAAGTTGTCGGCAACGCCGGGAAGCATCCGCACCCGTGGACCGGCGCTGGGTCAGCACAGCCGCGAGATACTGGCCGAGCACGGTTACAGCGCAGCAGAGGTCGACGGGCTGGTTGAGGGAAAGACGGTCGGAGCAGCGTAGCTGCGGAAGGTTCCGGGGTCTGCTGAATTGGACACCCCATCGCGGATCAATTTGGCCCGAAGAGCCATTTTGCCCGCGTGTTCCGATCCATTAAGGAGGACTGGGGCCCTTAATCAGATGTAAGGATATTGACCCCTGGCAGTTAGCTGGCGGGCGGTGCCTTAGCACCGCCCGCCTTTTGTTGTAAGTCCGTTGCCCTTCGTGTGCATTTTCAGAATTGCACAGACCTGTCGCTGTTTGTGGCCTAGTGTTCGAACATATCGTACAAATGCGCGTGTTTATTACGCTTTTCGGACTGACATCAGTTCGTAACGTACTAATCGGGTCATCGCTAGCGTCGTTGGCAACGGGTTTCTGCCCATAGTCTGCACCACGGCGATCCTGGCCGCACTCACGCGCAGATAGACCGACACGCGCCGAAGGGCGACCAACGCGGAGGAAGCGACCATGGACAGGCGACAAATGCGTGCGGGATACCGAATCCTAGGGTTGGCGGCGCTCATGCTGGCCCTCGCGGCTGCGGCAATGATTCCCGGCAACCCCAACGTCCCGCCAATTGCGGCGGATCACGACGACCGACCCAGCCCCAAGGTCTACGTAGATTGTCCACAGACCCATGTGGAAGAGGGCAATTCACTGAAGGTTTACCTGGTGCGCACGGACGTGAACGGTCACGAGGAGGACAATTTCGGAGGGTGGTGGCATACCCATTGGTACACCGCCAACGGATCAGATTACCCTCGCCTCGACGGGGTCTGGCAGGCCAGCACCGAGGCCGAGCGCCGCGCCAATCGTATGGAACGAACCATCCGGACCTACGAAGACGACCGCCTGGAAGGTGAAGAATCTTTCGTCGTTAGGTTCTCCCCGCCCAGCATTGTGAAAGATCTGGATGATCCGCAGCGGGACGACCGGTGCGATATCACGATCGTGGACGACGAAGCGCGTGTGACCGGCATCGACATAATTTCGCGACCTGCCGCAGGGCACACCTACGGTCGGAAGGAGACCATCGAATTCGCGGTCACCTTCAATCGCGAGGTCGAGGTGGAGGGCCGGCCGATCATGGGGATCTGGGTCAACCCTGGATGGCGGGCCGCCGGTTACCAGAGAGGGTCCGGCACGGATACCCTGGTGTTCGGATACACCGTCGAGGATCGAGACCGAGACGGCAATGGCGTCAGCGTCCATAACGGCTACCACGACGGAAAACGATGGCACGGGTTCGGGCTCTCCAGCGTGATCAAGGTCAAAGACACGGATATAGGGGTCAGCGGCATATACCGTGGCATCGGAAACCAGTCGGGTCACCGGGCGGACGGTTCAATTCGCCGGGGCGCCGTCGGCGTGCGGATTGTCTCAACGCCGGCCGACGGCGTCGCTTATGACGCTGGCGAGGACATCGAGATTGAGATCCGGTACCAGGAGGCGGTAAGAGTGACCGGCCGGAAGGGGATTGCCATCCGGGTCGGCGACTACGGGTCGGGACGGTCAACCTACCGCGCAGCACGGTACGTGCGGGGCTCCGGCACCGACAGGATCGTCTACGCCTACACTGTGCAGGCCGGCGAACAGGATGACACGGGCATCAGTGTCGATCGCGGCAGCAGAAGCTCAGGGTATACGCGCGACGGCAGGCTCAATGTTCAGTCCTCCGGCGCCGCGGTCTCCGTCTACTACCCTGCCCTCGGCGCTGACCCGGATCACAAGGTGTACGCCAGGGACAGAATCGCTCCCACTGTCTCCTCCGTGGCCCTGACCTCCGACCCCGGCGACGATGACACCTACACCGTCGGGGACAGCGTTGAAGTAACGGTTACCTTTAGTGAGAATGTGCAGGTGACCGGTTCGCCGCAGATCGAGTTGGATGTCGGCGGTGCGGCGAAACCTGCGGCGTACCGCAGGGTGGACGGCCCGGCGGCGGTTTTCACCTACGCCATTGCGGAAGGCGACGCCGACACCGACGGGATCTCCATCGGCGCGAACAAGATCATGCAAAACGGCGGGACCATCGCCGACCTGTCCGGAAACCCGGCGACCCTGACCCACGACGCGGTGGCGGCCGACACGGGCCATCTGGTAGATGGGATAAGTCCGAAATTCGTGAGCGCGATCACGGTTACCATTGCCGGCAGCCCGGGTATGCCGCCTTTCGTGCCGCCCACGCCGGAGCAACCAGGAGTAAGGGTAACGCTGAGCGAAGCCACGGATCCCCTGCGCTTTGTTGGTTGGCTTTCTGAACACCATGCCGTAGAAATACAGCACTTTTTTGAAGACATCCTGGACGTGACCGTGGATGGGGCTCCGGCCAAGGCCACCGGCCTAAGCACTACGGGGAACATCTTGACCATTCCCCTGCAGCACGCGATAACCGCCGGCCAGGACGTGAGGGTGAGTTACGACAACAACTTCGCCAGGGATTCCCACGGCGCCTTCGCGGACAGCGACGGAAACCCGCTCGTGCTGTTCTCCAACCAACCCGTGAGCAACGTGTCAACAGCGACTGAAACGACCGCGGATAACGACGCGGATGGCATCGTATTCAGCGTGGCCGAGGTGAACATGGCCGAGGGCAGCACCGCGACCTACTCCGTGTCGCTGGCGACGCAGCCCACTTCCGACGTCACCGTTTCGCTCAGCATCGACCCACCCGGCGGCCGGGTTTCCACAAACGTCGCAGGCCTGACCTTCACCTCAGACGATTGGAGCACAACTCAGGATGTGAGGCTGACCGCATCCGAAGACACCGTATCCAGCAAATACTGGGCGATGGTCAACCACGCGGCGAGGGGAGGCGGGTACGACGGCGAAACCGGCAGCGTGCGGGTGGTGGTCGAAGACAACGACTAGATATCGCAGCGGGCCGGTGGCAAACCCATGCCGCCGGCCCTCGCTCCGGTTGCACCCGCCGGCGCTATACCGGCGGCCGGCTCGGGTAGTCCGTGTCGTAGTCGACCGTCCAGCCCAGCTCAACCTGCCGGTCCAGGGGAACCGATGCCGGGATGCGCGCTCCCGCCAGGGTCTGGCCGATGGCCTCGGCCGCCTCCAGGTCGGCGATTCGGGAGTCGGTCAGTCCCAGCAGGTCGGAGAGGATCTGCCGGTTGTCCTCGCCGAGCATGGGGGCCGGTCTGCGGATGCGGACGTCGCTGCCGGACATGCGCCAGCCTCGCGTCAGGTATTCGCGGCGACCCAGACCCGTCTTCGGGTGATGCTCCACGGGCTCGAAATAGCCCCGGTTGCGGAAGTGCGGATCGGCGAGCATATCCCTCCCATCGAGCACCGGCCCGGACGGAACTCCGGCGTTTTGCAGGACGGTCATCACCTCGTACTTCGTGCGCGAGGATGTCCATCCCGAGATTATGCCGTCCAGCGCGTCCTGGTTGCCGTGACGTGTCACCGGGTCGGCGAAGCGAGGGTCTGACGCCAGTCCGGGCACGCCTATGGCGTTGCAGAAAGCCTGCCAGTCAGAATCGTCGCGCACGGCGATCACGGCCCACTGGTCGTTGCCCTGGCACGGGTAGCAGCCGTGGGGCGACATCGACTCGTGGCGGTTGCCCAGGCGTCGCGCGCGGCGACCGTTGAAGGCATAATCCAGGATGCCCTCGCCCAGGAAGGACGCGCCCACCTGGTACATGGCGAGATCGATCCACATGCCTCGGCCCGTCTTCGCCCGGTGGATCAGGCTGACCAGCACCGCCAGTTGCGCCGTCCAACTGGCCAGGAAATCGGTGTAGGAGTTGGCGATCTTGTTGGGGACCGTGCCGGATGAGGTGCGGCCGTCCGCATCGACATCGAGGTAGCCCATGAACGCGCCGGTGCCGTGGGTCGGCTCCAGGGCGGTGGCCATGGCGCCGAAGTTGGTCCACGGGCCGGAGTGGCCGTAACCCGTGTTGGACACCATGATGAGGTCGGGACGGACGGACTTCAGGTTGGGATAGTCCAGCCCGAACCGGCGCATGACCCGGGGCGTGAAGTTCTCCAGCACCACGTCGGATATCGAGACCAACTCGCGCAGCACCTCCAGCGCATCGTCGGAGCGCAGGTCCAGGGTCACGCTGATCTTGCCGTGGTTCAGCGTCTGGAAGGTGCCGCCGCGCTCCCAGTAAAGCTCGCCCGGGTCGTTGTCGGGATAGGGGCCGTTGAGGGTGCGGGTGGTGTCCACGAACTGGTTGTGGTGGGTGTCGACCTTGATGACCTCTGCGCCCAGGTCGGCCAGGTAGGCGCCGCAGTAGGGCATGGCGAAAACCCGGCTGAGGTCGACCACGCGTATGCCCTCCAGCGGCAGGGCGCGTTCCGGCATAGTCATATCGCCCCCAATGCCTTGAGTTGGGCCAGTTCGGCGGAGGAGCAGCCCAGCTCGTCGCCGTAGATCTCCGAGTTGTGCTGGCCCAGCAGCGGAGCGTGGCGTCGCACCTGGTAGTCCACACCCGACAGGCGCGGGCCCATGCCCGGATAGTCGGCCTCGCCGGCCACGGGATGGGACACGGTGCGGAAGAACTCCCGCTCGTGCAGGTGCGGACACCCGTGGAGGTCGCCGGCGTCCTGGGCCATGCCGAACACCAGGCGACGCTCGCCGGAGGCCTGGTGCAGCGCCTTGCGGTCCCATTGGGCCAGGCCCTGGAGCAGCAGGTCGTGAATCTCCTCGCCGAACTCGATGCGACCGGAACCCGAGGCGAACCGCTCGTCCTGGAGTTCAGGCACTCCGATCAGCTCGGCCACCGTCGACCACGGCTGGGAGCCCTGCACCGAAGGGATCACGTAGCCGTCGCGGGCGGGCATCAGCTCCTCGAACCCGGAGCCGCGGACCGGCCGGCGGCCTTTGATGGCCCCCATGTAGTTGTAGTAGGGCAGTGCCTGGACGAGATGCGAGGCGAGGCATTCGACGGTGGAAACGTCGATGGCCTGGCCCCGGCCGGTGAACATGCGCTGGAACAGGGCGGCTGACGTTGCCACCGCGGCGTTGATGCCCGCCACGTAAAAGGACTGGTTCAGGGCGTTGCGCAGCGGTTCCTGGTCGGAGTCGCCGGAGTGGTACATGAGGCCGCTGATGGCGGTGGTGACGATGTCGGTGGCGGCGAAATCGCGGTAGGGGCCGGTTTGGCCGAAAGGCGTGATGGACGTGACGATCAGGTGGGGATACCGCTCGGCCAGCGCGTCGGGGTTCAGGCAGGGCGGCCGGGCGTCGGGCGGGTAGTTTTCGACCAGCACGTCGGCGGATTCGAGCAGGCGGCCCAGCAAGCCGGCTCCCGCCACCGTTTCCACATCCAGGGTGACGCCGCGCTTATTGGTGTTGAGATAGAGGAACGTAATGCTCTTTTCCAGATGAGGATCGTCACCGGCGAAGGGGCCCATCCGCCGGGCCTCGTCGCCTCCGCCCGGCGGCTCGATCTTGATGACGTCCGCGCCGTAGTCGGCCAGCAGCCGGCCGCAGTACGGCGCGGACACGTACCCGCCCAGCTCCAGCACGCGCACGCCGTCAAGCGGCAGCCCAAAGGGAACGCCGGCCATCACCAGGCCTCCGGTTCCCAGTCCAAGGGCAACGACTGCCCGCGCCTGGGCAGGACGACGGTGGCGGTGCCCGAGGCGGTCTGGTTGCCCCGGTCGTTCTGCAAGTTCACGGCGCAGTCCACCAGGCCGAAGCCGTTCTCCTCCCTCTTGCCCGTGATGATGCCGGCGGCGGTGATGGTATCTCCGGGGAAGTCCATGCCCCGGTGCTCCACGTAGAACCGCCGGAACCAGCCCTCGTCGCCGGCGAAGTCGAGGAGCAACTGGCCCAGGTACTGGTTCTTCAACGAGCCGTTGACCACCACGTTGGGCAGGCCCTGGGTCAACTGCGCGAAGGGCAGGTCCCAGTGGATGCGGGCGTAGTTGCCGTTGGCGGCGGCCCAGCGGATCAGATGCGTGGTGGTCATAGGGCCCTTCACCACCGGCGGCAGGCTGTCGCCCACGGACACATCCTCGAAGTGCCGTTGCTCGCCGCCGGTTGGCTGCGGCTTGGGCAGGATCACCTCCGGGTTCGGCGGGGCAACGGCCACGGTGGACAGGTCGGTGGCAACCTGGGCCACGTCGGTGGGCTGCTCGCCGGCGGGGAGGGCCCGATGGATGCTGACCCGTCGGGCGCGGCTGATCTCCGTGTCGTGCTGGTCGGTCTGGATCTCCTCGCGGACGATGAAGACCAGCGCGCCGGAGCGTCCCTGCTTCTCGAAGATGTCCAGCATGCGGAACCGGCGGGTGATCCACGTGCCGACCCGCACCGGCGCGAGGAACTGCCAGTCGCTGCCGCCGTTGAGGCCGTAGCTGTTGAAGGGCAGGGGAACCTCGAAGTGCCACTCCTGGCCGGCGCCGAAGTAACCGATGGGCGGCGCGATGTCCTTCCACGCTGCCAGAGGCGGGCAGAGCAGGTTGCCGAAGCGGCTTCGGTCGGCGTATTCGGGATCAACGTACAGCGGGTTATAGTCCTCGATGGCGTCAGCCACGTCGTAGGCCATCTCCGCACTGATGGGGAACCGGTTGCGTTCGGGCTCCGATTCCGTGCCGATCAGCGCTCGGACTTCATCGGTGATCAGGCTGCCGGGCATTTGCTGCTCCTTGTTGGCTCATCTCGTAAGGTCGCGCGAATTCTAGCCAAACGCCGTGGATTCCACAAACGGCCAGCGGACCGGGAACCGCTACGGTGGGTCCCCCGCTAGAGCATGCGGAGAAGTTCCCGGGTCAACAGCGAGACGCTGCCCAGCACGGTGACCGCCACCACCACGTAGCGAAAGGCCTGCAGGCTGATGCGACTGGCTATGACCGCCGCGACCGCCGTCCCGCATAGCACCGCCAGGCTGAGCACGCCGATGTTTTGCGCCGTTGTAAGCGGGATCAGACCGGTCACGAAGAAAAGGACCAACGCCAGCGCCGACGCCAGGAAGAAGTACAGGCCCAGCGTCGCCCGGATGGTATCCCGCGACCAGTCCTGCTCAATGGAATAGAGCCCCGCCAGCGGCGCGCCGACGCCCAGCGTGGTTACCAGCAGCGTGGCGATGAAACCGCAAACGGGCGCCGCCCATCGACTGCGCGCGCCGGGCAGACGGATCTGAAACAGGCTCATCACGCCCAGCGCCAAGATGACCGCGACGATGGTCAGCCTGAGAACCACTGCATCGGCCCCGTGGAGCAGCAGGACTCCCAGGGGTACCGGCGGCAAACCGGCGGCCACGAAGGGCCAGGATTCCCTCAGGTTCAGATGCCGCCACGTCTGGATTACGGTCAGGCCGGTGGTGAGGACGACCACGGCGTTGACGATCACCACCGCATCCTGGGGCGGCAGGATCAGCAGCAGGAAGGGCATCGCCACGGTGCCCAAGCCGAAGCTGATCGTACCGAGCACGATGGCTCCGAAGAACATCGCCGTCAGGCCGAGGGCCAGCTCCCAGCCGAGTAGCATCAGCGAGTGACCGCGTCTGGAACCACCGCTGTACTATCTCCCGGCTCCGAGTCGGTTTGCGAGCCGCACGAACCAGATCTATATCACGGTAGACTTGATTCGTAGCAGCGGCCGCATAAAGGCTTAGCGAACGTGGTATCTCTCTGTCGGCCGCAGGCGTGGCAATATTTCTCGGAATACGTTTCATTCCTGAATTTTGCCCACTCTCCAAAGCACCGCGGGCACAAGGGTTTGGCTCGATCAAGTTTTATGGGTTCGCCGCGACGGATGCAGAAGCCAGCGAGCTCGGTACTGGGAGCCTGTTTATTTTCTGTGCCACCGGACAACTCGGTCACTGTCGCCAAGGATCGTTCGATCCATTGCACTCCCGCTTTGCGCCCCAGACGCATGGCCTCCGCATAAATGTCTTCAAATAAATCGGGATCTGCCCCAGAAGTCACGAGGATGCCCATTTCGTCGTTGTTTTGCTGCGAGAACTCGTACAGGTTCATGGATGTGACAATAGCGGTAGCGTCGTTGAGATAGCACTTGGCGTGTAGGTTTTGGACGAAGCCCGTTTCTGTGTTAGTCAGTTGGTTAATCCATTCCCGCTCCGCTGGCCTGATGTCCTGCTTGCCGTAAATTAAGGTGAAGCGTACCCGTCGCCGATTGGCATCTTCTATGAAATCCTGTAGCCGCTGATTGACTTTCAGGTAAGGACTGATGATGATTACGTCGTTTTCGGCGGACCTGATCAACGATTCCAGTTCGGCCGAAATCTGAGTGGTTGTGAGGAATTTGGCCACGGCGTATCTCCGACAACAACTTTTGCCGGGATAATAGCATGGGAACCTGACCGGAAAGGAGTGTCTTATGGTTTTGAACGGCTCAACGGCAGTGTTGGACGGTGTACGGATTCTGGAGCTTGCCCGCTGGCAGGCGGCGCCCCGGGGCGGGTTGATCCTGCAGGACATGGGGGCGGAGGTGCTCAAGCTGGAGTGGCGCAAGGGGGCGGACCTGCGGAACTCCGGCCCCTTCGTCGGCAGCATGAGCGTTCAGTTCGCCGCATACAACCGGGGCAAGAAGAGCGTCACCCTGAACATGCGACACGAGAAGGGCAAGGAGCTGTTCTTCCGGTTGCTGGAGGTCTCCGATGTGGTGCTGGAGAACTTCCGGCCGGGCACCATGGAACAGATGGGGTTCAGCTACGAGGAGATGTGCAAGGTGAACCCCGGCATCATTCTCGCCTCGGTTTCAGGGTTCGGCCAGTACGGCCCCTACCGCGACCGCCAGTGCTTCGACCCCATCATCCAGGCGATGAGCGGCTTCGGGGACCAGACCGGCCGGGGCTTCGGCGAGCCCATCATGGGCAACGGGCCGGTGATGGACCGCACCGCCGCACTCCACGCGGTGATCGGCATTTTGGGCGCGCTGCGGCATCGCGACCGCACCGGCGAGGGCCAGTGGCTGGAGGTGGCCATGCTCGACGGCGGCATCACCCTTGAAGAGGTCGCCCTGGCCATGTGCTACGACACGGGCAATAACGAATTCGTGCGAGTGGGTACCTTCCTGCGCTGCAAGGACGGCTGGGTCACCACCGGCGCCGCCCGGGCCGGCATGTGGGAGCGGATGCTCAGGGTGATGAAGTTCGACGAACTGGCCGAGGACCCCGAGTTCGCAGCGCCCATGTTCGCCACCGACATGGCCGAGATCCGCATGGAGTTGCTGCGCGAGTGGTGCGAGGAGCGCACCGTTCAGGAGGTGGAGGACGCGTTGGTCGCCGCCGACATCCCCTTCGGCCCGGTCAAGTCGATCCCCGAGGTGCTGGCCGACGACCACATGTGGGAGCGCGAGGTGATGATGGAAGCCGACGCCCACGACCCGCCCGGCAAGAAGGTCTTGGTGCCGGGCCCCACCATCATCAAGTTTTCGAAGACTCCCACCTCCGCCGGCCCGATACCCAAGTACGGCGAGCACAACGGCGAGATCTACGGCGACCTGCTGGGCATGTCCGAGAAGCAGATGGAGTCGCTGGTCGAGGAAGGGGTGATCACCTAGCGGCGTGGGGAAAACGGTCATTGCGAGCTCAGCGCAGCAATCTCGTTCTCCGACGGACATCCTCAGCCGGAGGAATAGCCATGTCGTTAGGGCTCCTCACGATGGCCAACTCTGCCGCGCAGGGATTACCGGGCACTCGACGCACATCGCGTCTCGGCAAGCGGAGAACTGCGGCTATCGTCAGCGCAATTCGATGAATGCCCCGTGCTCGTCCTCGTAGAAGCGCAGCAACTCGTCGCGCTGGACGCGTAGCAGATCAGCGACAATCGAAGTTGGGCAGTTGCCCAACCCGATGCGAACTACTTTGGGCGGGTGACCAAGCCGGGCCCCGATGGTCAGGTAATCGGCATCTTTGGTAACGATCACAAAACCGTTGGTGCGAGCGTATTCCCACACCACAAGATCATCGGATTCCTCAAGCCCGATTGCGTAGACGTGTATGGAATCTGGATAGATGTCTTGCAGTATCGACGCCAGACTTGGCGAAAGATTGTGATCGATGAGCAGCCGCACTGCGGTACCTTTACTGGTAGTCCGACAGGGAAACGATGCGTTTTTTGCGGAGGGCGGCGAATTCGTGGCAGGCCAGAATATCTTCGGGCGTCAGGTAGGGGAAATCGGCGAGAACCTCTTCTTCCGGCATTCCGCCGGCCAGGTAACCCAATACATCATCAACGGTTATGCGCATGTTGCGGATGCAGGCTTGCCCGCTGCGCTTGCCCGGTTCGATAGTGATCCTGTCAATGTAAGACGGTGGCATGATGTCAACCTTTTCCAGCCCGCTTGTCTCAGTTGCATTTCAGTTTATCATGCGGTGGTGTCCGGTTCTGGACGCATGACCGGGCAGCCGGCGCACATCGCACCCCGGCTACCGGGGACGCAGGCGTGGTCGGGAGTGTAGGACGCCGGCGTTTCCATGACGGCGGACAAGGTGGTTGATTTGGGGGGCGGCAGGCTGACGCCGTCGGCCTCGGCAGCGCGGCGGTCCTGGGCCTCGCCGAACAGGTCCATGCGCAACTGGCGACCGGATGGTGGCCGCTGCCCCGGGAACACGACATAGGGCCAGGCCCGTTTGCGGACCACGCCCATGGCCTGCAGGTCGCGCCAGGTGTCGATGCTGTGCTGCCGTCGGTTCTGCAAGATGCGGTCGGCGGACACTGGCCCGATGCCAGGGATGCGCAGCAACTGATCGCGCGATGCGGCATTGAGGTCGATGGGAAAGGCGTCCGGGTTCTCCATGGCGATCACAGTCTTGGGGTCCTGCTCCAGCGAAAGGAACCCGGAGTGGTCGAAGGCAAGGCCGATCTCGTCGCTGGAGAACCGGTAGACCCGCCGCAGCCAGTCCATCTGGTAGAGGCGGTGCTCCCGGCCGGCGTGGACGGGCGGTTTCTCTTCCATGGGAGTGTGCGTCGCCGGACGGAAGGGCGGGTAGTACACCCGCTTCAGGTTCCAGTCGGTGTACATCTGGTCGACGCGACGGTAGATCTGCCGGTCAGACTCGTCGGCCGCTCCGACGACGAATTGGGTGGCCTGGCCGACGGCGCCGCCGCTGGTGGACGCAGTGAGCTCGTTGATCCAGGCCATGGGGTCGAGGATGTCGCGTTGCAGGTCCTTGTGCGGGCTGATGCGGCGCATCATGTCGGGTTCGGGAGTCTCGATGTTCACCGACAGCCGGCTGCCCAGCCGGTGGGCGCGTTCCACCAGTTCGCGGCTGGCTCCCGGCATGACTTTCAGGTGGATGTAGCCCTGGAAGCCGTGTTTCTTGCGGATGATCTCGACCGTCTCCACCATGCGCTGGGTGGTTTTGGTGCCGTCGCCGGCGATGCCGGAACTGAGGAACAGCCCGTCCACCGACAAACGGTTGTGCAGCTCCATGAAGGTGTCCGCCAGTTCCTCGCGCTTGAAGGCGTACCGCTTGCGGGGCACGTAGATGCTGTTGGGGCAGTAGGCGCAGTCCATCTTGCAGAAGTCGGTGAACATGACCCGCAGCAGGCTGATCTTCTTGCCGTTGGGCAGGCTGGACTTGTAGATGCCCGGCGTGGGGTTCTTGCGCGGGTCGGAGTAGGCGATGCGGTCCGGGCCGCTGGTGGCGTAGCCGCTGGCGAACTTGCCCGAGCCGGCGCTGTCGGATCGGGCCGTGCCGCCGGTGAGGATGTCGTCGGCGGCCACCATGCCGCCCAGCGTGCGGAGCTTGTCGTATCGGTCGGGCGTGGACTTGATGAGCATGGTCAGGCAACTCCTGTGAGGCCATGGCATCAGTTGCCCGGCGATGTGGCGAACCGATGTTCTCACATGAGTCTTAGGTGGGTCAACACGTGGGTGTCATTCATGCACGCCCGGTTTTTAGCGAGGAACGTCAGAATCAGGATTTTCAAGATTTTGGGATTATCAGGATTGGGATGGTGTTGTGATGGAGAACTCGCAATCCTGCCAAATCATAAAATCCGGTAAATCCTGCTTCTGACGATTTACGCAACCGGGCTATCGTGCGATGCCAGCCGAACCTCCAAGTTCGCGGGGGTGTGTTACAATTTACTCACATACCACGCCGCTTTTAAGGCAGTCCGGAGAGGCTGGCAAAGCGTGAGCGCACACCGCACCGGAGTCGATTTACCGCAGGGTAACGCTCCGGGTTTTGACGCAACCCCGCTGGCCCGCCGGACGACGGCAGACAGCAGGGGATTTTTTATTACCACCCGCAGCGACACCAAACCTCCGGCCGGCACGGACGAACGCAGTACCGCCGGCCGCGAGATCATGGACGCCGACGAGATCCGTCGGGCTCTGACGCGCATGTTCCACGAGATCCTGGAACGCAACCACGGCGCCGACGGCCTGCTTCTGGCCGGCGTTCGCACCCGGGGCGTTCCCATCGCGGAGCGACTCGCCGGGCACATTCGGGACTCCGAGGGCGTGGCCGTCCCGGTCGGCCACCTGGACATCAACCTCTATCGCGACGACCTGTCCGAGCGGCCGCGGATGCGGGTGCGTCCCACCACCATGCCAGTCGACGTGACCGGCCGCACCGTGGTGCTCTGCGACGACGTGCTCTACACCGGTCGTACCGTCCGGGCCGGGATGGAGGCCATAAGCGACCTGGGCCGGCCCCTGCGCATCCAGTTGGCCACGCTGGTGGACCGGGGCCACCGCGAACTGCCCATCCGCCCGGACTTCGTGGGCAAGAATATCCCCACGCGGCAGTCGGAACTGGTGCGCGTGCGGCTGGCCGAAACCGACGGCATCGACGACGTGTGCATCCTGGACCGGTGGGTGGACTGATGACGACCAGGCAGGCTATCGAGACCGCCACCGCGTCGGGGCACGTGCCCGGCGTGGTCAGCCAGCGTCGCCACGTGCTGGACCTGGACGATTTCACAGCGGAGGAAATCACGGCCGTGCTGGACGATGCGGCCGCCATGCGTGAAGTGCTGTCCCGCGACGTCAAGAAGGTGCCCACGCTGCGCGGCAAGGTCGTGGTCACCCTGTTCTACGAGGCGAGCACGCGCACGCGCATCTCCTTCGAGGAAGCCGGCAAGATCCTCAGCGCCGACGTGATCAACATGACCGCCACCGCCAGCAGCGTCGAGAAGGGCGAGTCCCTGCTGAACACCGGCCTCACGCTGCAGGCCATGGGCGTGGACGCCATAGTGGTCCGGCACCCCCACTCCGGCGCGCCGCACTTCCTGGCCCGCACCCTGGACAGCGTGTCCGTCATCAACGCCGGCGACGGCGCGCACGCCCACCCCACGCAGGGTCTCCTGGACCTGTACACCGCGCGGGAGCACCTGGGCGACCTGGCCGGCCGCAAGGTTGTCATCGTCGGCGACGTGCTGCACAGCCGGGTGGCCCGCTCGGCCGTCTGGGGTTTCGCAAAGCTGGGAGCCAACGTGGTGCTCTGCGGTCCGCCCACCCTGCTGCCCGATCCCTTCACGTCGGCGGGATGGGGACCCGGCGACAACGGTGTCCATAATCCGTTGGCCAACGTGCGGATACAGCCGGACCTCGATGCCGCCATCGAGGGGGCGGACCTGGTGATGGCGCTGCGGCTGCAGCTGGAACGGCAGAAGGTCGGGTTCTTCCCCAGCATGCGGGAGTACATCCGCCGCTGGCAGGTCAACGACGCGCGCATGGCCCGGGCCAACCCCGACGCCCTGCTGATGCACCCCGGCCCGATGAACGAGGGCATCGAGGTGAGCACCGCGCTGGCCCACGGTGAGCGTTCGCTGATCGAAGAACAGGTGACCAACGGCGTGGCCATCCGCATGGCGCTGCTGTACCAGCTGGTGGGCTCCGGAGCGGGCGGCGACTGACCATGGCAACAACCAACCACATCGCACCGACCCTGATCGCCGGCGGGCGCGTGATTGATCCCGCCAACGGCAGGGACGCGGTGAGCGACGTGCTGGTCAGCGATGGCATGGTGCGCGAGGTTGCCGACCGCATCCCGGCCGAATCGATCGGCGAACACGGGCAGGTGATCAACGCCACGGGTCTGGTGGTCGCCCCCGGGTTCATCGACATCCACGCGCACCTGCGGGAGCCGGGGTACGAGTACAAGGAGACCATCGCGTCCGGCGCGGCGGCGGCGGCCCGCGGCGGGTTCACCACCATCTGCGCCATGCCCAACACCGACCCGGCCGTCGACAATGAGGCGGTGGTGGAACTGGTCAATCGCCGCGCTGCCGATGCTGCGGTACGGGTGCGCGTCATCGGATGCGTGAGCCGCAACCGCGCCGGGCATGAGCTGGCCGACATGGAAGAACTGGCCTCGGCCGGCGTGGTCGCCTTCAGCGACGATGGCGACCCGGTGCACGACGCGGCCCTGATGCGCCTGGCACTGACCTACAGTCGGGACCTCGGCGCGCCCATCAGCAACCACTGCCAGGACCACCAACTATGTCCCTCCGGCGTCATGGCTGAGGGCTGGGTCAGCAGCCGGCTCGGACTTCCCGGCATACCGGCGGTGGCGGAGGAGGCCATGGTGGCCCGAGACATCGCGCTGGCCGGGCTCACCGGCGGACGCCTACATGTGGCGCACCTGAGCACGGCCGGCAGCGTGTCCATGGTTCGTGAAGCCAAGGAGCGCGGCATCGCGGTGACCGCCGAGGTTTGCCCCCATCACCTGTGGCTGACCGACGAGTGGGCCCTGGGCGGCAAGGGCGATGCCTACGCGACGGGCGCGATGGCCTACGACACCGCGACCAAGGTCTATCCACCCTTGCGAAGTCATGCGGACGTGGCGGCCTGTCTCGCCGGCCTGGCCGACGGCACCATCGATTGCGTCGCCACCGACCACGCGCCCCACGAGCGGGCCAGCAAGGAATGCACCTACAACGACGCGGCCTTTGGCATCAGCGTGCTGGAAACGGCGCTGGGGACCCTGATGGCGCCGGTGCACCGGGGTTCGATCGATCTGACGACCATGATCGAGCGGCTCACCGCGGGGCCGGCCCGGGTGCTGGGCGATGCCTTCGCCCCGTACGCATCCCTGGCGCCGGGAACGCCCGCCGACCTGGTGATTTTCGATCCCAACGCGCGGTGGACGGTGGACGTGAACCGGTTCGCATCCCTGGGCCGCAACACCCCGCTGGACGGCGTGGAGCTGCAGGGGCAGGTCGCGGCGACAATGGTCGGCGGCCGGATCGTATTCGAGGAGGAAACCCTGTTGAAGCAAGGAGCACACGCATGACCCGTCCGGTACACCTGGCGTTGGAGGATGGCTCCGTATTCAGCGGCGAGTCATTCGGCGCGGAACGGGATGGCTGGGGTGAGGTGGTCTTCAACACCACCATGACCGGTTATCAGGAGGTGCTGACCGACCCCTCATACGCGGGCCAAATGGTCGCGCTCACCTATCCGTTGGTGGGCAACTACGGCATCAATCGCCGGGACTTCGAATCCCGGCGAATTCAGGTTTCGGCCCTGATCGTGCGCCAGCACTGCGACCTGCCCAGTCACGCCTCCAGCGAAATGACCCTGGACGCCTTCCTGTGGGAGTACAACATCCCCGGCATCAGCGGCGTGGACACCCGCGCCCTCACCCGCCGGCTGCGCACCCGGGGTGTCATGACCGGCCTGATCACCGCCGACGATCCAGACCGCGCGCTGCAACGGCTGGCCGAGATACCGCGCTACGACGACCTGGACCTGGTGAGCACCGTAACCACGCCTAGCGCTTATGCCTGGGACCATGGCGAGCAGGAAGGATACCCGACGGCCCCGCCGCCGGCCGGAGTGCGGCGCATCCTGGTCACCGATGCCGGCGTCAAGTACAACATCCTCCGCCTGCTGCAAAGCCGGGGCTGCGAGGTGATCACGGTGCCGGCCTACACGCCGGCCGAGGATATGCTGGCAATGCAGCCCAATGGCGTGCTGCTGTCGCCGGGGCCGGGTGATCCCGTGCTGCTGGGCAACATTGTGGAAAACCTGGGCCGGCTTATAGGCCGGGTTCCCATCATGGGCATCTGCCTCGGCCACCAGTTGGCGGCTAGGGCGCTGGGCGCCGGCACCTACAAGCTCAAGTTCGGACACCGGGGCGGCAATCATCCGGTGAAGGACCTGCTCACCGAGCAGGTGCACATCACTGCCCAGAACCACGGCTACGCCGTCTCCGCCGACAACCTTCCGCCTGGCCTCGAGGTGTCCCACATCAACCTGAACGATTACACCGTGGAGGGCCTGCGCCATCGGGAACTGCCCCTGTTCACCATCCAGTACCACTCCGAAGCCTCGCCCGGCCCCCAGGACAACGAGTACCTGTTCGACCGCTTCCTGGCCATGGTGGACGACGCCAAGCCGGTGGGCCGGGTGGTGTAACGTCCGTCTTCGATTGCACCCAACGAAACCGACTGGAGCATCCATCACATGACCGGATTTACCGCCTTCCTCCTCGAACAGGGCATCGAGACCCAGCTTCCCATCAGCCTGAACGAAACGCTGGGCCTGCTGGAAGAGACGGTGCCCACCTTCGCCCACGACGGGCACGGCTACCTGCTGGCGGCGGTGAGCCGCGGGCAACTGGGCGCCCGCTGGGAACTGGCCGTCAAGGTGACCGATGAGGGAACCGGTCAGCCGATCAGCGACGAGCCGGTGGGTTTCGTCCACGCCATCAACGCCGGACCCGACGCCACCGACTTCGTCATACCGCCGCGCACGCCCGATGGCGGCATCGACCTCACCCACTTCGACGCCGAGGGGGCCTTCTTTGGCGCGTTCATCTTCCAGATGATCAACGCGCTCACCGAGCGCAACCTCATGGAGCTGCCCGGCTCCATGCCCCGTTTTTCCTGACCACTGGTCAAGCCCACAGAGGACACTGCATTGACTGAAGCTCCCCAACAACCCCGCAAGGTACTGGTTATCGGGTCCGGCCCGATCGTAATCGGGCAGGCCGCCGAGTTTGACTACGCCGGCACCCAGGCCTGCAAGGCCCTCCGCGAGGAGGGCGTGGTGACGGTACTGGTCAACTCGAACCCGGCTACCATCATGACCGATCAGGACGTTGCCGACCGCGTGTACATCGAACCGCTCACCGTGCCGGTGCTGGAGCGGATCATCGCCCACGAGCGCCCCGACGGCGTCCTGCCCACCCTGGGCGGACAGACCGGACTGAACCTGGCGGTCGCCCTGGCCGACGCCGGCGTGCTGGACCGCTACGACGTGCGGCTCCTGGGTACGCCGCTGGAAACCATCCGCAAGGCCGAGGACCGGGACTTCTTCCGGCAGTTTCTGACCGACATCGGCGAGCCCATGCCGCCCAATCGAACCGTCTCCACCATGGAGGAGGCGATGTCGTACCGCGCTGAAATGGGCCTGCCCCTGGTGATCCGTCCGGCGTACACCCTGGGCGGCACCGGCGGCGGCATCGCCGAAACCGAGGAGGAGTTCCTGACCATAGTCGAGAGCGGCCTGTCGGCCAGCCCGATCAGCCAGGTGCTGCTGGAACGCTCCCTGGTGGGCTGGAAGGAAGTCGAATACGAGGTCATCCGCGACGGGGCCGACAACTGCATCACCGTGTGCAACATGGAGAACCTCGACCCCATGGGCGCGCACACCGGCGACAGTATCGTCGTGGCTCCCAGCCAGACGCTGACCGACAAGGAGTACCAGATGCTCCGGACGGCCAGCCTCAAAATCATCCGGGGCCTGGGCATCGAGGGCGGATGCAACATCCAATTGGCGCTGCGGCCGCACCCCGACGCCATGCGCAACCGCCCCGGTGACTGGGACGCCGATTCCGACTACTACGTCATTGAGGTGAACCCCCGGGTCAGCCGCTCTTCCGCGCTGGCCAGCAAGGCGACGGGGTATCCCATCGCGCGGGTGTCGGCGAAGATCGCCGTGGGACGCCGGCTCGACGAGATACCCAACGCGGTGACGGGCAGCACCGGCGCGGCCTTCGAGCCGGCCCTGGACTACTGCGTGGTCAAGATCCCGCGCTGGCCCTTTGACAAATTCCCCGACGGCGACCGGAACGTAACCACCCAGATGAAGGCCACCGGCGAGGTCATGGCCATCGACCGCAGTTTCGAGGCGGCCCTGCAGAAGGCCACCCGCGCCCTGGAGCAGCCCAACACCTCGCTGCTCTGGGAGGCCCAGGACTGGCGGAACCTGAACATCCGGCAAGGATACCAACAGTTGCTGGATGCCCTGCCCCTGGATCCCAACGACCTGCGGCTGTGGGGATTGACGGCGGCTTTGCGGCGCGGCGCGACCCGCGACCAACTGGTGGCGCACACCAGCATCGACCCGTGGTTCATCGCCGCGCTGGAGCGCATCGTCGACCAGGAGCGACGGCTCCTGGGAAACCCGCTGGCGCCGCCCATCCTGCTGGCCTCCAAGCGGTTGGGCTTTTCCGATGCGGAGATCGCCACCCTCTCGGGACTCCTGCCGGAACAGGTGCGTCAACTGCGCCTGCAACACGGGATCAAGCCCGTTTTCAAGATGGTCGACACCTGCGCGGCCGAGTTCGAGGCGGCAACACCCTACTACTACAGCGCCTACGACACCGAAAACGAGGCGCCGCCGCTGGAGGGCCCCAAGGCCATCGTCATCGGCAGCGGGCCGATACGCATCGGGCAGGGCATCGAGTTCGACTATTGCAGTGTGCACGCGGCCTGGGCCCTGTCGCAGGAAGGGGTGGCCAGCATCATGGTCAACTCCAACCCCGAAACGGTGTCGACCGACTTCGATACCAGCGACCGGCTTTACTTCGAACCGCTGGACGAAGAGGCTGTTCGCGACATCATCGACAACGAGACGGTGGACGACAACCCGCCGCCCAGCCTGGTGCAGTTCGGCGGGCAGACCGCCATCAACCTGTCGCAATCTTTGGCCGCCGTCGGCCTGCCCATCCTGGGCTCCAGCGCCGAGGCCATCGATATTGCCAGTGACCGGCAGAAGTTCGAGCGTTTCCTGGTCGACCTGGGCATCCCCCAACCGCCCGGCGGTACCGTGCAGTCCGTAGACCAGGCCCTGCGGGTGGCCCAGCGCATCGGCTACCCGGTGGTGGTGCGGCCCAGCTACGTGCTGGGCGGACGCGCCATGGAAATCGTCCGCAACGCCACGGAGCTGATCCGCTACCTGACCATCGCCACGGAGGTTACGCCGGAACGCGAGGTCCTGGTGGACCACTACATGGAGGGTCGCGAGTGCGAGGTTGACGCCATCTGCGACGGCGAGCGGGTGCTGATCCCCGGCATCATGGAGCACGTCGAGCGGGCTGGAGTACACAGCGGCGACTCCATGGCGATCTACCCGGGCCTGAACCTCACCGAGGAAGAAGTCGACACGCTGGTGGACTACACCACTCGCATCGGCCTGGCTCTGGGCGTGCGCGGGCTGATGAACATCCAGTTCGTGCTGCAGGGCGGCAACGCCTACCGGAGCCCCAGCGTCAGCCCATCGGACCAGGCGGACGACACCACCGTTTACGTGCTTGAGGTCAACCCCCGGGGCAGCCGGACCATACCGTTCATATCCAAGGTGACGGGCGTACCCGTGGCCAACCTGGCGACCCGCGTGATGCTCGACGCCAAGCTGCAGGACATGGGTTACCAGGGAGGGCTCTGGCCCAAGCAGAAACTGGTGGGCATCAAGGCGCCAGTGTTCTCAATGTCCAAGCTGGTGGGCGTGGACTGGTACATGGGACCGGAAATGAAGTCGACGGGTGAAGTGATGGGCATCGACCGGGACTTCACCGGCGCGCTGACCAAGGCGCTGCAGGCGGCCAGCATCAACCTGTCGCCCGGCATGGGGGTACTGTTGAGCATCTCCGACCAGTCCAAGGCCGACTCGCTGCCCCTGATCCGCGGCCTGGCCGACGCCGGCTGCCGGCTCTACGCCACCGAGGGCACGGCGGCGATGATCACCGCAATGGACCTGCCCGTAACAACCATCACCAAGCGGATTGGTCAGGGCTCGCCGGACGTGCTGGACGTGATCAACGACGGCACCGTCGGCGCGGTGGTCAACACCCTGTCGGGCGACTCGTCGGTGATGCGGGACGGGTTCTACATCCGTCGGGCGGCGGTGGAGCGGCGGATCCCCTGCTTCACTTCGCTGGACACGGCCCGGGCCGCCATGGAGAGCATGCTCACCGGCCTGGACAACTACAGTATCCTGACCACGGACGAATACCTGGCGATGTCCTGCTAGCCGGCGGGACGGCGACGGGCTGAGGCTGCCCGCTAAAAGTCCATCTCGACGCCGATGTTGAGTTCTTCGGCGCGGTCCAGGACCAGCTTGGCGGCCGCTACGTCGGCCAGACCGGTTCCCATCAGCTTGCAGTAGATGATCTCGTCCGCGTTGGTCCGGCCGGGGACCAGGCCGGCCGCGACGTGGCGCAGCTCGTGGAACTGGCTCCAGCGAACCAGCCCCCGATCAACCGCTGCGTTGATGTCGCCGCACTCCAGCGGGGCCTGTTCCAGGGAGTCGAGAAATAGCCGGTTGGCCCTGGTCAGCACCCCGTCGTCCACCTCGTGACTGCGGGGGGTGGTCGGACCGGCTCCGATCACCGTGGCGCCGTCGGCCAGCCATTCGCCCTGAACCACCGGGGTTGCCGCCGGAGCGATGCCGATGACCACCGCGCAGTCAGCGACCGCTTCCTGATTCGTCTCGACGGGAACCACCGGTCGGCCCAATTCTTCGCTCATGCGTGTGGCAAACGCCTGCCGGCGTTCGGCGGTGCGGCTGAACGCGTAAATCTCGCCGACGTCGCGGACGGCGCAGGCGGCCCGCAGTTGGTCTCCCGCCTGGTTGCCGGTGCCGATAACACCGAGGCGCGGGACCTCCGTGTTGGCCAGCATCCGCAGGGCTGCGCCCGTGGTCGACCCGGTGCGCAACTGTCCCAAACGGTTCGCCTGGGTGTACAGCAGGAGACGCCCCGACGCGGCATCGTAGAGGCTCACCTGGAATGAATAACCGTTGGCGGTGAAGGTGAACGTCTTGACGCCAAACACGCCGTCGTAGAACAACCCGCCGCCCATGACGGCCAGGTAACCAGCGGGGGAGTGGATCTTCCGTCTGGTCAGGTTGACGGCCTCACCGCCACCATAGTTGGACATCATCGATTCGATGGCCGGCAGGGTATCGGCGAGCCCGACGCATTGGTCCACATCGGCGTCGGTAAGAAAGCGAGCCATGACAGGCAATAACCTCGTGAACGGGTCGGGCTACGAGAAGTAGAGCCGGTTCGTGCGGATGTACTCCCGCATATTGGCTGGAACGGTGAACTCGTCGAATATGGCCTGCACCGGGCACACCGCCACGCAATAGGCGCAGTCAATGCAGTCGTCGGGATTGATGTAGTACATCGGCGCGTCGTCGTCGGAATGAATGCAATCCACGGGGCAAACATCGACGCAGGAGGCGTCCTTCACTCCCTCGCAAGGTTGTGTAATAACGAATGCCATGAGACTACCTCGGCCACGGGCGATAAATCGTGACCGCACGTCCGTCGACACGACGATCCGAACGGCTCATCGACTGCCCGCTAGTGCGGCGTATTCTGCGGTTTGCGCCGATATTTTGTCAAGGCATACGGGCCGCATATTGCTATCGACGCCGGCGATACGTTTCGGGAGTCATCGGCGCCAGCCGCGCGGATCTCCGATTCGTTGAGGGCGTCAAAATCCGCGGCGACTCGGCCTCTACAGAGCGGGATGCGCGGGTTCCCCACGCCTCCGGCCCGGGCGGATATCGCGGAGGCCAAAGCGGGTCACAGTCGGTTCGGCGGGATTGCCGGCGCTCGAACAAGGGCACCCACCAGTCCCGATCGCGCTGTCCCGGCGTGCCCAAAGTTGACAAATATTATGGGTTTGCATTATCCGCTTCGTTGATATAGTATATCGCTCATATTACGGAATCGGTGCGGCGTAACAGGCGATTGCCGAAGGTGTAGTGTCAATGGAACTGCGAGAGATTATCAGCTTTTACCATGTGGCCAGGCTACGGAGCGTATCCAAGGCGGCAAGAAAGCTGGAACTGGGGCAGCCCACGGTAACCACCCACCTGCGGAAGCTGGAGAGTGAATTCGCCATCACCCTCTTTGATCGCATCAAACGCCCCATACAGCTCACCTCTGAGGGTACGCTGTTCTACGAGTTGGTGACGCCCATCGTGGAGTCCATCGACACGCTGAAGACGCAGATGGACTATTCCGAGGGGCGCGGCTCTTTCGTGGTCGGAGCCTATCCGGACATCGTTTCCTACCATCTGCCCAGGCCGATACGCCAGTTCCGATCGCGCTACCCCGACGTGAGGATGCGTCTGGTCGCCCGGTCGTACGCCAACCTGATCCAGCTGGTCAAGTCGGGCGAAGTGGACCTCGCGCTCTGTTCAGCGCCCCCGACCGACGATCCGTCCCTGGAGTTCTCCGAGCTATTCGACTACAACGTGGTGCTCATTACCGAGCCCGGCCACGACCTGCTGCATCGTGATCCGGTAACGATAGAGGATATGGCGAAATTCCCGCTGATCCTGAACAGTCCGGAGAGCCTCAGCCGCCGTCGGGTGGAGCAGAAACTCCGGGAGGGCAGCGTCAACTACGACGTGGTCCTGGAGATGGACAACACCGAGATGATCAAACGCTACGTGGCGATAGGTATGGGGATCGCCATTGTCAGCGACTTCACGCTGCATCCGGAGGACCACGACCGGCTGGCGGTGGTGCGCCTGGACCACATCTTCCCGTCGGCCAACATCGGGGTGTGTACCCTGCGGGGCAAGTTCCACGGCCGGGGCGTGCGCAACTTCATCAACACCCTGGCGGAGAACCTGTCCGGTTTCCACGCCGACCTGTGGGACTGGGACGTCGACCACGGCGGCGAGCCGAGAACGGAGGCCATCGCCAACGCCACCCAGTGACCGGCGGCACGCAGCTCGGATCAAAAGAGGGGCGGGCCACAGGCCCGCCCCAATTGCTGCCGGTTACGGTATGCGCCCCAGGAAATCGGCGCCGCCACGGGCGACCCAGGCGTTCCACGAGGTCATCAGGAAGCGGGCGCCTTTGTCCACGTAGGCGGCCACGTTGTCGTCGTTGACCAGCGTGCCGGCAGTGCGCCCGGCGTTCACGATGCGGGCGATGGCACCGTCGATGGCGGACTGGACTTCCGGATGGCCGACGTTGCCGATGTGCCCCATGGTCTGGGAAAGGTCGGTGGGCGCGACGAAGAACACGTCGACGCCGTCGACCTTCAGGATGTCGTCCAGGTTGTCCAGCGCGGTGACCTCTTCAATCAGGACGACAACCAGGGTCTGGTCGTTGGCGCGGTGAACGTAGTCGGGTACGCCGAATGACTGCCGGCCGCCGAACATGCCACGGTAGCCCAGAGGGGCGAACTTGGACGCGCCGACTGCGGCTTCAGCTTCCTCGCGGGTGTTCACGTGGGGCAGCACCACGCCCATGGAGCCCCGGTCCAGGGTGCGGGTGATCAGCGCGGCGTCGTTGGCGTTGCAGCGAGTGATGGAAGCCATGCCCCACAGGTCGCAGGCGCGCGTCATGTCGCCCAGGGCTTCCCAATCCACCGGGCCGTGCTCGCACTCCATCCAGGCGGAGTCGAACCCCAGCGGGCCCAGAAAGTCGATGATCTCGCTGGTCATCAGGCCGGAGATGCAGGTGGCCGGCTGCCCCTGCCGCAACTTGTCCTTGACCCGGTTCACACGTATCGCTGCCACGGTTGGTCCTCCTGAAAGGTGGGTTCGCGGCAGTATAACAGCATCGGCGCCCGGCACGGCGTCGGCCCGGACGGCAGCTAAACGGCTACTGTTTCACCTCGTAGCCGCGAGGGGTGACCATGCGCCCGTTGTGGACATAGGTGTTGGAATTGCCGATGACGACGGTGGTGAACATATCCACGCCGAGGGCTTCTCCGTCCAGCCCTCCGAGATCGGCAAGCCCCACCGCCTGCTCGGGCCGGTAGGCGTGGCGGACGATACCCACCGGAGTACCGGGAGCCCGGTGCTTCAGGAAGATCTCGCGCGCCTCGTCCAGTTGACTCGTGCGCCTCCGGCTGCGGGGGTTGTAGAGCGCGGCCACGAAATCGCCGGCGGCGGCGGCTTCGAGGCGGCGGCGGATCTGCTCCCAGGGGGTGAGCAGGTTGCTCAGGCTGATGGCGCAGAAGTCCTGCATCAGGGGCGAGCCCAGCAGCGCCGCCGCCGACTGCAGGGCCGACACGCCGGGAACCGACTCCACGGCGGGGTTGGCGCCATCCCAATCGCGATCCGTAAGGACGCGGTACACGGGCCCGGCCATGCCGTAGATACCGGCGTCGCCGGACGAGACCACCGCCACGGTTTTACCAGCGTATGCGATGTCCACTGCCAGGGCGGCGCGCTCGAGTTCCTGGCCCAACTCCATGCTGTGCAGCGTTTTGCCGGCGGCCGGTTCGGCCACCTGCTCGATGTAGTAGTGGTAGCCGACCAGCTCATCGCTGTCGGCGATAGCGGCGGCGGCGGCCGGCGTCAGATGGCCGGAATCGCCGGGTCCAAGGCCAACGAGGTAAAGTTTGCCAGAGTTCATCAAACCACTTTATTCGGGGTGATACGCGCCACAGCAATGGTAGCACGGTCGGACCTGGTCCGGGGCACGATCACCCCGTCTGCGCCCGCGGCCAGCATGGCGGCCGGTTCGGCGACGCCGAACACCCCCAGCAGGTCCCGGGCCGCGGATGGCGTGGGCCGGTGAAGGCCGTATGCGTTGCCCGCCGGCTCGGTTTCGCTGCCGACAACCGAGTTGAGCCGGGCGCCGTCGTAGGTCTCAACGGGCAAGGAGAGGGACTGTGCCAGCGCGATTATGCCGGCCTCGTCGGCCTTGATATCGGCGGTGGCGATTTTAGCGACGCTCGACGCCGCCAGGCCGTGCTCTTCCAAAGTGTGGAGCATCAGATCGCGCAGGTGGTCTTCCGACACGCCGCGCCGGCAGCCTATGCCCACCGCCAGCGTTGGCGGGCGGTAGGTCACCAAGGGGCGACCGGTTTCCAGCGCCAATAGCCGATCCGACACGATGAGCGCCGCCGCGTATCTCGGATCCCGCACTCCGGACAGGTAAGTCACGGGAATAATGTTGTCCGACAACGGAGTGTCTTCGGGCCAAGCGGCTCCCGTTTCGGGATCGAGCCAGAGGGCCACCGGGTCGGCGTTCACCACAGCCGCCGCGGCCCGAGTGAGGTCGGTTGGCGATGCTTCCGCTCGCCAGCCCGCGTCACGCCCCACCAAGTCAATCGCCGTCACGTCCAGCGCATCGGACGCCGAGGTGACGATGGCCTGGGCGCCGATGGCATCGGCCACCCGGCGTGCCAGGGCGTCTGCTCCTCCAAGGTGCCCGGACAAAACGCTCACGGCATAGCGCCCAGCATCGTCCACGCACACCACCGCCGGGTCCTGGCTTTTGTTCCCCAGCACCGGGGCCAGCAGGCGAACGGCGGCGCCAACGGGGAGGAAGACAACCAACGATCCGCAGCGCGCGAACAGGTCCTGGATCACCGGCCGCAGGGGCAAATCGTAATACCGGTGACCTTCAATGCCGGGAGTCGGTTCCTCGCCGGTTCGCCGCTCCAGGTACAGAGAGGAGTCGGCTATCGTCGACGCCAACCTCCGAGCCAGGGCCGCGCCCGGCCGCGACACCGCGATGATGGCGGTTTGGGTCGGGGCAACGTCAGGATCAGGCATGGCTGAGAACGGTTAGTCGTCGCCGGTCCAGGTATGAACCGCGCGTTCCGGTTGCACCTCGTAGCCGCCGGCCTCATAGAGTTCGGTGCGGTCCGCGGCGGCGTGGTCGCCCTGACCGGCGCGGCGGTAGAGATGGGTGTACTCATCGGAATAGAGGTGAGACACGGCCACCTGTTCGCCGGCTTCGGGATCCAGCAGGTTGGGGTCCACCGCCTTGCCGACGATAATCAGGGCCTGGAGGGTGATCTTGGCGTCGCGCACCTTCTGGGCGATGTCGGTGAGGGTCCCGCGAATGATCTGCTGGTCGGGCCAGCCGACGCGGTAAGCCACGGCGACGGGCGTGTCGGCAGGGTAGCCGGCCTCCTGAAGCTGGTTGGCGATCCGGAACATCCGCGTGACGCTCAGGAAGATCACCAGGGTGCTGCCGTGACGGGCCAGGCTGATCAGATCCTCGCCCTCGGGCATGGGCACGCGTCCCTCGGCGCGGGTCATGATCACCGTCTGGGAAACCTCGGGCACAGTCAGCTCGGACTTGAGCACTGCGGCGGCGGCGAAAGCGGCGCTGACGCCGGGGATGATCTCGTAGTCGACCCTTTCCCGTTCCAGGATCCGCATCTGCTCCAGGGTCGCGCCGTACAGCGATGGGTCGCCGCTCTGGATGCGGGCCACGGTCTTGCCCTCGGCCACGGCCTGCAGGGTTACCTGCATGATCTCGGGCAGGGCCATCTCCTTGCTGCCGTAGACTGCTGCCCCGGGCTTGGCGTAACCGGCGATCTCTTCCGGCACCAACGAGTCCGCGTAGATGATCACATCCGCGTCGTCGATGATGCGTTTCGCCTTGAGGGTCAGCAGCTCGGGGTCGCCCGGGCCGGCGCCGATGATGTAGACCTTGCCGTCGTTCGCCATGTGGTTGTGCCTCCGTGGTGTCGGGCTTGTCAGCGCCGGATGATAAGCAGGGAGAAGTAGTCGAGGTCCTCTGCGGAGAGTTCCTGGATGTTGCGGACCACGCGTTCGCTCTCAGTGGTGGCGCGGCGGACGTAGATGGTGCGGCCGGAAAGGCCCAGGCGCTCCAGGTTGGCCAAGGCGTCCAGCAGGGTCCGGTTGACCTTCATCAGGACGATGGTGTCGTAAAGGGCGATGGCTTCCCGGAGGTCGTCGATGCCGTATACCGCCGGCAGGATCGCCAGGCGCTGGCCGTGGTGTACCAGCGGAGCCGCCGCCGAAGCGGCCGCGGCCATGACCGAGGACACCCCCGGCACCACCTCCACCTGCAAGTGCGGGTACTCTTCCTGGATCGTTTCCAGCACATAGGCGAAAGTGCTGTAAAGCATGGGATCGCCTTCGGTGATGAAGGCCACGTCGCTGCCCGCCTCCAGGCGGGTGGCCAGTTCCCGAGCGGCGCCGCGCCAAACCTCGCCGGCGGCGCTTTCGTCGTTGGTGGGGAACTTGGCCCGCACCACTTCCTGCCGCTCCTCGTCGATGATGCCCTTGATGATGGTGTAGGCGTAGCTCTCAGAGCTGATTCCGGCCTGCGGCACCCAGATGACGGGCACGGACTGGAGCACCCGTTGCGCCTTCACGGTCAGCAGTTCCGGGTCGCCGGGGCCAACGCCTACGCCGTAGAGGCGTCCGGTTTCGGAGGCTGTGGTCATTCCTTCTGTCCCCACACGATGAACACCGGGTTCATGGCTTCGAGCCGCAACGCGCCGTCGGGCAGTTCCCGACCGCGGGCGGCGGATACAACGGTCATTTCCGGCGACATGCCGGCGTGTCGCAATGCGCTGTAGGTGGCGCTGGCGCGTTCCATGACGGCGAAATTGGCTACCACACGTCCCCCTGCACGTAGACGGTGGAGCACCGTGTCCAGTATCTCCGGCATGGCGGCCCCACCCCCTCCGATGAATACCGCGTCCGGCTCGGGCAGTTCGGTCAGTGCGTCAGGAGCCGCGCCGACAACCACGGAGACGCGGCCGTCGCCGTAGCGGGCCACGTTGTTCCGGAGCAGGTCCGCGCTGTCGTCGTCCTTGTCGATGGCGTAGACGCATCCCTGGTGAGCGATGCGCGCCGCTTCCACGGCGACGGAGCCGGTGCCCGCCCCGATGTCCCAGACCAGGCTGTCGGGGCGCAGTTGCAGGGCGTACAGGCTCACCGCCCGCACCTCCGACTTGGTGATCTGCCCCCGCAACGGACGGCGCTGCTCGAGATCATCGTCGGCCAGACCCAACGCCCGGCCGGCAACCGGCGCGGTTTCCACTTGGGAGTCAGCCCTGACCATCGACCACCACTGTCGACGGGGATCGCATGGGGATTCCGTCCGGGGACGTGCTCGCCGATCCCAGCAGGTTGCCCTCGAAGTCGAAGCACAGGGCGTCAACGATGATCGCGTCGCCGCCGTCGCCCAAGTATTTCTGGGCTTCCGAGCACACCATCTCGCACATCAGGGGGAACACTCCCATGACGTCGTGCTCCTGGGCCAACTCCTGGAAGTGCCGGCCGCTGGCGGCGTCGGCCATCTCGGCCTGCAGCTCGGCGGACGCGCCGCACTGCCCGGCCAGGCCGGCGAGGAACACGGTATCCACCTGGTTGCCGGCGACGTGGGTCACGAAATAGCCCATGGCCATCTTGGAGAACTTGCCCACCATGCCCACATGGGCCACGCGCTTGATGCCCTTGTTGACGCAGCGCTTCATCGAAGGCCCGGAGAAGATACCCGCCTCGACGTAGGCCATGTCGGGCAGATCCAGCAGCTGACGGGTGTACTCTTCGCTGCGGGTTCCGGTGGATAGCACCAGGTGGTCCAGGTCGTTGGCCGCCGCTACGTCGATGGCCAGGTGGACGCTGGCGCGCCACGCCGCGGTGCTGAAGGGCTGCACGACGCCGGTGCTGCCGAGAATGCTGATGCCGTTCAGGACGCCGAGCCGGGCGTTAGTGGTCTGCTTGGCGATCTCCTCGCCATTGGGAACCGAGACGCGGGCGCGTACCCCGGTATCGGCCGGCCATCCGCACTCCACCAGCCCCTCGGCGACGGCGTCGGCCATCATGCGGCGCGGGACCCGCGTGACGGCCGGCTGGCCGACCTCGATCCCCGTGCCGGGTCGCGTAACCGTGCCCACGCCCGGGCCGCCGGTAATTTGGAGGCCCTTGTTCCCGTCCGGCAGCCTCCACACGCCCACGATGATCTCCGCGCCGTGGGTAACATCGGGGTCGTCGCCGCCGTCCTTGATGGCGGAGCAGCGGACGCCTTCCGCGGGTTCCATGGGCCAACTCTGGTGTACCTGGAGGGTGGCCCGGCCCGTTCCGCCGGGCAGCGGGACGGACACTTCATCCGGAGGCTTGCCGGACAGCATCAGGATCACCGCAGCCTTGGCTGCCGCGGCCGCCGTGGTGCCGGTGGTGTAGCCGGTCCGCATCCCGCGAGGGTCGCGCTTGGTGGGGCGCGAGTAATCGCTTTCGGGCCGTTCGGCGTCGTTGTTCTGGGCTGGAATGGTCATCAAATCCACTGTTATGCCTGGCAACCGCTGAGCGCAGGCTTGCCTCGGTCGCTCATCCGCCTTCCTGCAGGCGGCGGATTTGTTCACGCAGGCGTTCGTTTTCTGCTTCGAGAACCGCGCGCTCCGCTTCCATTGCGGCCCGCATTTGTCGCCAATTCTCGAGATACCTGCCGGTGGCCGGATCATAAAATCGCGGCCATCCCTCGTCCCAACACAGATACAACTCCATCAACGGGCTGTATGCCTTGAGGATACCGTCCGGTTCGGTGGTCAACTCAACCGGCTGATACTCCCCTTCCCACAGCAACCCGCCCCACAAAGGCCCCCCGTGGTGCTCGCCGCCGCTGGGGTCGAACCGCCAGTACTCGGGGATGCCGATGGCCGCATACACTTGCGGCTTCACGCGGGTGTCCTCGGACCCCGTGCTATCCGAGCCCACCTCCAGGGCCAGGTCCGGCGGCTTGCCAGCCTCCCAGGGCAGGTAGATCCGGCGGCGACGGATAGCACCCTGGTCCACTCCGAAGGCCAGGTAGATGTCCGGCTGCCGGCGCACGTTCAGGTTGGTCGGGTCGTAGCAAAGGATGGTGTTGCTGCTGAGGAAAACGTCCGGGCGCGTCTTGAAGTCGGTGAACCGGCTGTGCATTATGCCGAGGATTTCATTTACGACGAATTCCTGTTCCATGGCGTCGGGCATCGGCTCCGGATCATCGGGGTTGTAGTCCAGAGCAGCATAGTCGATCTCGCCCTGCTTGACGTAGGGCAACATGGTGAATGTAGACGCTGTGGTGGTCATGGTAGACCTTCCCTGGACCCGTGGTGATGCCGCTTTGATGGTATCACACCCATATCTCAGGCCGCCCGGGCCTGGGCTTCCCGCACGCGGTCGCTGGCCACCGAGACCAGCCGGTCGTCCACCCCGAGCGGCGGCGCCACCGACATGGAGACATCGGGATAGGTTTCCTGGAGATGCTGCATGGTTCCCAGCACGTTGCGGCGCAGTATCATCCCAGGGAAGAAGACGTAGGGAACGCAGATGATGCTGCTCACACCCCTTTCGCCCACCAGTGCGGCGGCGGCGTGTTCCATGGTCGGATCACCGTAGTGGGACTGGGCCACCTCCACGGCGTAGCCCTCGCCCAGATCGCGTTCGACCCAACTGCCCAATTCTTTCAGCCAGAGGCAATCGTCGTAGCGAGTTTGCGTACCAGCCTTCACCAGCATTATGCCAACCGGACCGCCGTCAGCGGGTTCCCGAATGACCTGGGGCAAAGCGGCAATGCGCTCCCGTATCAGCTCCGCGATGCGGATGTCGGCGCCCAGTCCATCGGCCAGACGGACTTCCACACCAGGCGTTTTTGACGCGATATCCTCCAGGACCTCCTCCATTTCGAGGGTGGCATGCTTGCCGTTGCCCAGCAGATAGGGGGCAATCACCACACGACTCAGCCCCGCGTCGGCCAGGATGGAAACGGCTTCCGGCGGATGGGGCGGCAGGAACTCCAGGCAGGAAACGATGACCTGTTCGGCGTCTTCGCCGAGGGAATCGGTCAGGCGGCGGGCCGCTTCACGCAGTCCCACCGGCGTGTTAGGACAGCCCAAGCACCAGGCCGGGAACCGCGGACCGTCGGCCGCCCAGGCGCAGGAGCACTCGTCGCGACTGGCCCCGCGCTGGCTGCCGTGGCACAGCAGCACCACGCCCCAGCCTCCGGATCCGTTGTTGGTATGGTCGGCGTCGGGCATAGCGGCTCAGTCCTCCAGAAGGTCCAGCAGGGCATTGACGGTGGCAGCAGCGGCAGAACTCCCCCCGCGTCGTCCCAGGATGGTTATGTGCGGCACGTTTCTTGCGGCCAGTTCGGCCTTGGACTCAGGGCAGGCCACGAAACCCACCGGCATCCCGATTACGGCGGCTGGCGACACCTGCCCGGCGTCGATCAGGTCCAGCAGGGCCAGCAAGGCGGTGGGGGCGTTGCCAATTGCCAGCACCGCCCCGTCCATCTGCGGAGCCAACTCGCGCACGGCCGCGACGCTGCGGGTGGTGCCTTCCCGTCGGGCCCGCTCGGCGACCTCGGGCGCGTCGATGAGGCACGCGGTCTCCACGCCGCGACGGCCCAGCGCCGCCCGGGAGATGCCCACCTGCACCATGCGCACGTCGGTGACGACACGGCGGACATCGCGGAGCGAAGCCAGCGCGGCATCGACGGCGCCGTCGCTGAAGCGCACGTCGGCGGCGATGTCCGGGTCACCCTCGGCGCGGACGATGCGGTGCAACACATACCGTTCCGCTTCGGGCAGACTGGCCGCGCCGGCATCGCCCAGCAGGCTGTCTGCCACCATGACGAGGCTCAGCCGGTCGATCTCCTCCGGGAGCAGGGCGTATTTTTCAACGAGGGTCATTTGTTTAGAGATTAAGACGATGCTTCGCCAGGGTGTGGCAGGTAATTTCCATGCTCCGCAGCGTCGGTCCGAACATTACGGATCACAGCGGAATAAAATCGGCGTTGTGTGACCGACCTCGGGGCGGATTAGCGATAGGCCACCACGCTTATCAAGCGGTGATTTACGGGGTCGACGCCCATGCCTAGTCCCTGCAGGGTATCGCTGCCCAACAGTTTGGGACATCCATTTTCGCCGAAAATAAAGATGCGGGACAGAACATAGTCGTTGTACTGGATTCTGACTTCGCCCAGTTCAACCATCGTGCGAGAGCCGTCAGCGAGGTCGGCGTAGCGCGGAGGCAGGTTTGGAGCCCACCCCAGATCAACGAGCATGCAACTGGGGAGTTGGCTATAAGAAGCGCCGGTGTCTACTCGCATCTCCACGTCGTGGCGAGTAGAACCGTCGGCCGACCAAACTCCAAGTATTGCGCGGACCTCGCCCATGTTGACCACCTACCCCACCACAACGTTAACCAGCCGGTCGGGAACGTACACCACGTTGCGCACCGGCTTACCGTCGATGTGGGATTGGACGCGCGAGCTGTTGTCCACATACCACTTGGCGTCCTCTTCGGTCACACCTGAAGCTACTACCACCCGGTCTCTCACCCTGCCGTTCACCTGTAGAACCAAGGTAATCATCCCACCCGCTGCCAGTTCCTCGTCCCAAGTGGGGAAAGGCTGCTGGTGGATGCTGTAGCCGCGGCCGGTCCGTTCCCACCACTCTTCCGCGACGTGGGGCGCGATGGGTGCCAGCATGAGAAGGAACTTCTCGATACAGTCGCGCCAAGTGGCACTATCCACCGACTGGTCGTTCCAAGCCTGGCTTAGATGGTTCACCAGTTCCATGAGCGCGGCGATGGTGGTGTTGAACTTGAACCTATCCAAGTCTTCGTAGCACTTGCGGATGGTCTGGTGGAGGACGCGCTGCGTGTCTCGGACGGCTGTGGGTTCAGAAGGGCTATCGTCCAGCTGAGCGGCGTCATGTTCCACTAGGCTCCAGGCGCGGTTGAGCCAGCGGACAACTCCGTTGATGCCCTCGTCGCTCCACGGACCGCCCTGGTCCCAGGGCCCGATGAACATGAGGAAACAACGCACGGCGTCGGCGCCGACCTGGCCCACCACGTCGTCGGGGTTGACCACGTTGCCGCGGCTCTTGCTCATCTTTTCGTGGTCGCTTCCGAGGATGACACCCTGGTTGAACAGGCGCAGGAAGGGCTCGTCGATGTTGAGCATGCCCATGTCCCGCAGCGACTTGATGAAGAACCGGCTGTAGAGCAGGTGCATCACCGCGTGCTCAGCGCCGCCGGTGTACTGCTGCACCGGCATCCAGTCGCCGGTCACGCTGGGCTCGTAGGGCCCACCGCTGTACTGCGGGGTGCAGTAGCGGAGCATGTACCATGACGAGTCCATGAAGGTGTCCATGGTATCGGTTTCGCGCCGGCCCGGGCCCCCGCAATTCGGGCACTCCGTGTTCACGAAGGTGTCGTTGATGGCCAGCGGGGACTCGCCGGTGGGCCGGAACTCGGCGTCCTCGGGCAGGAGCACGGGCAAGTCCGCTTCAGGTACGGGCTGCACGCCGCACTCGTCGCAATAAACCATGGGGATGGGGGTGCCCCAGTAGCGCTGTCGGGAAATCAGCCAGTCACGGAGGCGGTAGGTGACGGCGCGATGGCCCCAGCCTCGCCGCTCCACGTCCTTGGCAATGGCCTCCATGCCCTCTTCGTTGGTCATGCCTTCGTAGGCGCCGGAGTTGGTCATGAAGCCGTCGCCGATGAAGGCTTCGCCGAGTTCGCTGCCGTCCCAGGTTATGGGAGCGATCACGGTACGAATGGGCAGCCGGTACTTGCGGGCAAAGTCATAGTCGCGGTGGTCGTGGGCCGGCACGCCCATCACCGCCCCGGTGCCGTAGGTGGTCAGGACATAGTCGGCCACGTAGATGGGCACCTTCTCGTTGTTCAGGCGGTTGCGGGCGTAGGCCCCAATGAAAACGCCCGTCTTCTCACGTTCGGCGGACAGCCGGTCGATTTCAGACGCAGCGCGGGCCTGGTCGACATACGCTTCAACATCTGCCCGACGATTTTCCGAGGTGAGTTTGGATACCAGGGGATGCTCCGGCGCCAGCACGAGGAACGTCACACCGAATATGGTGTCGATGCGCGTGGTGAAGGTGCGGATCTCCCGTTCTTCGATATTGTAATCGGAAATGTCGAACCCGATGTCCACGCCCTCGCTGCGGCCGATCCAGTTCCGCTGCATGGTGAGGATCTTTTCCGGCCACTCTTCCAGCGTATCGAAGTCCAGCAGTTCGTCGGCGTAGTCGGTGATGCGGAAGAACCACTGCTCGAAATCGCGGCGGGTGATGGGCGTCTCGCACCGCTCGCACTCGCCGTTGAGCACCTGCTCGTTGGCGAGCACGGTCTGGCAGGACGGGCACCACACCACGGGCGCCTTGGCGCGGTAGGCGAGACCCTGTTCGTACAGCTTGATGAAGAACCACTGGTTCCAGCGGTAGTACTCCGGCAGGCAGCAGACGACCTCGCGGTCCCAGTCGTAGACGGCGCCGAGTGAACGCAGTTGGCGGCGCATGTTGTCCACGTTGGCCATGGTCCACTCGTAGGGGTGGATGCCCCGGGAGATGGCGGCGTTTTCGGCGGGGAGACCAAAGGCGTCGAACCCGATGGGGTGCAGCACGTTGTAGCCCTGCATCCGGCGGAAACGGGCGTGGGCGTCCGACGGCGCCATGGCGTACCAGTGGCCGATGTGCAGGTCACCGGACGGGTACGGATACATGGTCATTTCGAACCACTTGGGACGGGGGTCGTCGTCCTCCACCCGGTATATCCCGTCGCGTTCCCACCGCTCTTGCCACTTGCGGTCAATCTTGACCGCGTCGAATCGGAGCTCAACTTGACGCTGGGCTGTGGTCATAAAAAGGCAACCCTCATATCGTGGGCGCGGGCGGCGGCGGCGCCCGTCAAACGTACGTCTGGCATCCCTCAATATAGCACAGGCTTATTCGGGACACGGCGGCGCGTCACAGTATAACACCCGGCCGGCGGGAACTGCTGGCCGGCCACCGACGGCGGGGCTTCAGCGGCGGCGATATTGATGCAGGGGCAACCCGGCGTTGGGTACTGACCGAACCGACCGAAATCGACCTCATGCGTACCCGGTTTGGGAGTTTGTCAGAATCAGGATTATCAGGATTCACGGATTGGCCGGATTGAGACCATCTGGGGCAGAAAGCTCCCAATCCTGATAATCCATAAATCCGGCCAATCCTGATTCTGACGTTTCTCTGTCACCAAACTGGGTAAGCATGAGCGAAACCAACGCATTGCCGTGCCTGCTCAGGACGCGGCCACGGCAATTGCTACCGCGCGCGGGGCCGCCCGCAGCGACCCCACGCGCACGCCGGGTTTGCTTCAGTCAGTAGTCCAGGTGATCAGTCGTCCAGGTGAATGGTGGCGGTCACCCGAGGGACGTCGCCGACCACCCGCGTGGTGTGGCCGTGGCCGGTGAGGTCCTCGGCGAGGTTCACGTCGCCGGGGCCCAGACGGTGAACGGTCCCGTCGGCCAGACCGATTTCCGCCTCTCCGGAAAGGGTGATGATGTACTGGCGACGGGGAGCCACGTGCCAGTCGCTGAAGTAGCCCGGAGGCGAGGCACGGAATACGATCCCCCTGGCGTTTTGCAACTGGCTCCACTCCGGATGGGACGGTGGGTCGATCGCTTCAATGTGGGAATGGCCGTCGTCGCCGGTGTACAGTCGTATGGAACCCATGATCCCTCCTGTTGTGACGTGGTTTCACACGGGATATTAACACAAACCCGGGAGCGTGGCTCGAACGGCGCTGACGTTCGCCAATCCTGGCCGGTCGCCCGGATCCCGTGCCTTGCCGCCGGATCCCGTGCATTGCCGCGCCGGCTGGTGGCGGGCGACGAGGAACCCTCCAAGATTGACATATCCCCGCGCCTCGTCATAATTACCTCGCCTGCGTTTGGCACGCAAATCATCCCTCCGCCCGGCATCCCAATTTGCGCCTCAACCAGCGTCCGGTGCTTCCCAGTGAACGACCCGTCTCGCGGTAACGCCGGCTCCAGCGAGCCGGAAGCAGGAGTCATTCGCGCCACGCCTGGCGAAAACGGTTCGTCGTGGCGGGTGCGTCGGGTCGACCCGGTTCGCATTCCGATACGCCGGCACCGTACCCCGCCGCGCCGCTGGTCATCCACTCCGCTGCTGCTGCTGCTGACGTTTCTGCTGTTGAACGTGATCGGCGGAGCCGCGCTGGCTCTGCCCATAGCCGCCGCCGACGGAGTCGCGGCCAGCCTGCGGGTGGCCTTCTTCACCGCGATTTCGGCCTCCACCGTCACCGGGCTGACGGTGGTGGATACGCCGGAATTCTGGTCCCAGTTCGGCAAAGCGGTCATCTTCGTGCTGATGCTGGTGGGAGGCCTGGAGTTCATCACCGCGGCCACCGTGTTGATCGCTTTCATCGGCCGGCGAGCGACGGCGCTTGAAGAGGACGTGTACCAGGACACCGTGGGCGACGTCTCCGCGCGGAACCTGACCCGGGTGGCGCGCAACATCGTGGTTGCGTTCTTCATCGGTTACCTGGTCGGAGCCGCGCTGATTTTCCTGCGAATGCGGTCGGTGGCAGACTTCACGCTCCTGGAGGCCATGTGGCAATCCCTGTTCCTCTCGGTGTCGGCGCTGAACAACGCCGGGTTCTCGATCCTGCCCAATGCCCCGGGCGGCGGCAACGCCGAAACTTTGGGGGCTAACCCGTACCTGATGTGGGTCATAACGCCGCTGATCATCGCCGGCGCCCTCGGGTGGCCCTTCATCATGGACATGCGACGGAACTGGAGCCCGAGCCTATCGCGGCGGCGCTGGGCAGGACTGTTCGTGTTCAATTTCCAGCGGTTCAGTCTCGACACCAAGCTGGTGCTGATCCTGACCACCTTTCTCTACGCGTTCAGCGCGCTGGCTTTCCTGTTCGCCGAGTGGAACGGCGTGCTATGGGACCATTCGAATCCGGGGACTGTCGGCTCCGCGATCTTTCACGGCGTCAGCGGGCGAACGGCGGGGTTCGCTGCGCTGGATTGGAGCGCGACTCGCGACTTCACCCAGTTGGTATTCGCGGGCCTGATGTTCATCGGTGGTTCCACCGCATCGGTAGCCGGAGGGATCAAGGTGAACACGGTGGCCGTGCTCCTGGCGTCGGCCCGGTCGTCGGCTCTGCGGAACCCCACCACGGAAATATTCCGGAGGGAGATTGCCCCGGTGCTGGTGTCCCGCGCGCTGTTGGTGGCGCTGCTCGGAGTGACGTTCCTCTCCATCGTGCTGCCCATCCTGACCTACACCGACCCTCACCTGCCGTTTCTGCCGCTGATGTTCGAGACGGTATCGGCCTTCGGCACCAACGGGATGTCTACGGGAGTTTCCAGCGAACTCAGCATGGCCGGTTCGATCATCTTCATGATCACAATGCTGGTGGGCCGGGTCGGCCCGCTGACCCTGGTGATGCTGCTCACTCCCCGTGAGGACGCCACCTACCGCTACCCCGAAGAACCCGTTAGAATTGGTTAGTCATCATGGCGAAGCAAGTATGCGTGATCGGTTTGGGCCGGTTCGGAGCGAAGCTGGCCAGCACGTTGTTCCAGCGGGAACACGAAGTGCTGGCTATCGATCAGGATGAACAGCGCGTCCAGGGAATGCTCGGCCGGGTCACCTACGCCGTCGAGGCCAACGCGACCAACGAGAGCGCTCTGCGCGACCTGGGCGTTGGGGACATGGACGTGGCGGTGGTGGCCCTGGGGAGCCAGATCCAGTCCAGCATCATCACCACCATGATGCTCAAGTCCATGGGTCTGCCCTACGTCATAGCGAGGGCCACGGACACTCAACACGCCGAAATACTGCATCGCGTCGGCGCGGACAAGGTGATTTTCCCCGAGGAAGAGGCTGCGGAGCGCGCCGCCAGCCTGGACCTGAGCCCCAACTACGTTGAGTTCATGAACATCACCGAAGACACCGGGGTGCACAAACTGCGGCCGCCGGAAAAGATGCGCGGGATGTCCCTGCGCGACGCGGGGCTCGTCTCCGAATCCACGCGGCATCATGTGTCCGTGATGGTAATACGACGCGGCAACGAATATATTTTGAACCCGGCGGAAGACGAAATGATTGATGACGGAGACATCCTGGTGGTGGTTGGCAGCCACGAAGATGTCGAGAGGGCATTCGCCCGATGATCGCGAGCCCTTTCTGGATGACAGGGTAATCCTATGAGCGACCGAATCGGATACCTGGGACCAGCCGGAACCTACACGGAGCAGGCCGCTCTGCTCTATTCGCCCCGAGCCGTCCTGGCGCCGTATCCCACTATCAGCGCGGTGGGCGTCGCCGTGTCCAACAACGAGGTGGACGTGGGCGTGGTGCCCATTGAAAACAGTCTGGAAGGATCGGTCACGTTTACGCAGGACCTGCTCATCGCCCAGTCCGACCTGTCCATTCAAAACGAGGTAGTG
Source organism: uncultured Dehalococcoidia bacterium (assembly GCA_951813535.1). GTDB lineage: Bacteria > Chloroflexota > Dehalococcoidia > Lucifugimonadales > UBA3495 > Bin87. The sequence continues at coordinate 628,099 of OX638345.1, forward strand.
ATCCCCATTGACCACTACCTGGTTGCCGCGCCGGGCGTGGCGGCCGAGTCGGTAGAGGTGATTTACTCGCATCCGCAGGCGCTGGCCCAGTGTCGGGAATACCTGGAGGCGCGCTTCCCCGCGGTCCCGCGCGAAGCTTCCCTGAGCACCGCCGCCGCCGTCGCTGACATGCAGGGCAGCCGGGTGCCGGCGGCGGCGATCTGCCCCCAGCGCGCCGCCGAGATCTACGATGTGCGCATCCTGGACCGGGGAATCCAGGACAACACCGCGAACCAGACCCGGTTCGTCGTTCTCGCCCACGCCGACCACGCCCCCACGGGCCACGACCGCACTTCCATCTGCTTCTCGTTCACGGTGGACCGCCCCGGGAACCTGTACAACACCATCGGCGAATTCGCCAGCCGGAACATCAACCTGGTCAAGATTGAAAGTCGACCGACCAAGCAGGAACTGGGCAGGTACATCTTCCTGATCGACTGCGAAGGCCACCGGCACGAGCCGGACGTCGCCGCCGCGCTGGACGGACTGCGCCGGCGTACCGACATGCTGAAGATATTGGGGTCTTATCCCTTCTGGGAACCCCCCGCCGAGTAGCGGTGGCGCGGAATAATTTCCGTAGGGTCGGCGCGGCGCTAACTGGCATCCGTAACACGGGCATCAGCGTACTTCGGGTACCGTTCCGTTCGCTGTTTCTGGTCCGGGGGGACAGCATGAGCCCCACCTTGTGCGACGGCGATTTGATACACGTGCGCCGCGTGTCGGGAAAGGGCGCAAGTTACCGGCGGGGATCGATCGTAGTGGCGGCGACACCTTCGCTGTCGAGAGGAAACAGTCTGTTGACCAATGTCAAACGCGTAGTCGGGTTGCCCGGAGAACTGGTTCGCGTCGGAAGCGACGGCGCCGTCTCCATAGAGGGGACATCGCTGTCGGAACCGTACCTCGCGGTTGGGGCTCAGGCCGCGCCCGGTCCCGGCCTGTTGTGGTTGTGCGACGACGACGCATACTTCCTGATGGGAGACAACCGCGCCGACAGCTGGGACAGCCGACGTTTTGGTCCCGTCCCGGCTTCCAACATCGTGGGCGCCATGTGGCTGAGGCTGCCCACCCATCGCCTGCTGGGCGGCGGTTCAACAAGTCGCAACGACTGATCCGATGGATCGAAGATGGCCTCTTTAGAAGCGAAATTGCACCAGGCCGCGGACTGGGCAACCCGCAACCGACGGTTGCTCCGGATCCGCCCGGTCCTCCAGGCGTTGTATCTGCGTCGCGCGATCCAGCGGTTGGCGCAACGCCGGAGTTCGGTACGGCTGGTGCTGGCAACCGTGACAGCGGTCATGCAGAACGACAACCAGCAGCTCATGGCGGGAGTGGCCTACTACGGCATGGTCTCCCTGCTGCCCTTCTCGGTGGTCGTGCTGCAGATATTGCCGCTGTTGCTCGGGGATGAGGGAGCCCGGACCTGGTTCTCTGCCATCTCGTCCGGTGTGCTCCCGCCCAATATCGACGTATCCACGTTGTGGCCAACCCAGCCTCCGGCGGTGGCTGGCGCCACAGGTCTGGTCGCGTTTCTAGGCTTGCTCTGGGGCAGTTTTAAGCTGTTCGGCTCAGTGGGGCTGGTGGTGAACCGCGCCTGGGGCATCGAACCGGCCCAGGTGGGCATCCTGGGCAAGACTCGGGAATACCTGTTCCTCAGCGCCATGGCCCTCGGACTGTTGATTTCCACGGTGCTCACCTACGTCACGGTCCCGGATCTCGCCGTCTACGTCTTGCAATCGGTCGAGTTGCGCGGGCTCGCCAACGCGGTGGAGATGCAACGCTGGTGGCCGAGTCTGTTGGCGTGGCTCCTTTCGGTGGTGGTGTTCCTTCTCGTCTACCGATACGTGCCCGAGCGACCGGTGCTCTGGAGGTACGCCATCGTGGGGGCGGTCAGCGCCAGCATCATCTTCGAGGCCGCCTCCTACGTTTTCGCCCTGTTCTTCTCTTACATCGCGCCCCAGCGCCTGTTCTACGGTCCCCTGGCGTCCGTTCTGATCATTCTGATCTGGCTGTTCGTGTCGGCGTTGACGCTGGTCTCCGGCGCCGCGCTCACCGCCTACGCCCAGAGCATCTACCGGGGTGACGGCCCGTGGCCGAGATCCAGTTGGTTCCTGGGTCCAGGTAGCCCACAGCAGGCGCCCCCGAACAACCTTGAGTGAGCCGATGAGGGATTGCGAGGACTCGCCCAAAGCGGTACCAGTCTCCTCGTTTCGCGGGCCGAGCCGATGACCCGGAGTACCTGTTGAGGCAAATCGCCGGTCTCGTTGAGTGACACCCTGCCGTCGTCGATTGGACTATGGACGGCGCCCCCGTATAATTCGGCCTACGGAATTGCCGCGGTGCGAAAACAACCGTCGCGGCGCGTCACGGAGGACAACGCAGTGGGAGTGACCTACGCCAAAGGCAGCATCACGGGCAAATCGGCAACTCGGGAGTACGACTTCCTTGTCGACACTGGCGCTACCTGGGTTGGCATCCCCCAGGAAGACATCGACGCGTTGGCGTTGGATGCCGTGCCCAACGCGACTGCAGCGCTGATGACGGCGGACGGTTCCGTGGTGCGGTTACCGATCTACGTGGCGGTCGGGATGCTGGAGGGCACCGGCTTCGTGAATGGCGCGGTTCCGGCTGCTGTGCCGCTGGTCGGCTACAAGCTGCTACAGGATTTGGGGTTCAAAGTTGATTTGGTGAGCGAACGCATCGAACCCCGGCCGGACGGCGACATCGGTCCACCGTTCCTGCTGTGACGCGCCTCAGCTCAAACCTCCGGCCAGTCGAGGCACGCGTGAACAATAACCTTCCGGCCGTCGCCCTACCCGACCTCCGCGTTCTGGAGATCGCCTACCTCATCCACGGCCCCTGCTGCGGCAAGCTGCTGGCGTCCCTCGGAGCCGAGGTCATCAAGGCGGAACCGCTGTTAGCAGTTTCTGCTCAATGATACAATCGCGCCAACGGGAACCGTCGCCATGACCACCATCCCCAAACCCACCACGGGCTCTACCACCATCGCGCCGGACGGCGCCGTGGTGCTGAGCCTGGCGGCCCTGGGCATTGACCACCGCGCCGACGATTTCCCGGCGCGATTCATCGCGTTCTGCGAGCAGAACGATCTGTATGAGATGGAGGTCACCGCCGAGGGTGAACTGCTGATACTGCCTATGACCGGATACCGAGGCAACAAACAAGAATTTTACTTCGCCGTGTTTATCGGCAATTGGGAACTCGCCAACGGAGGCAGCGCCTCGTCGCAAACGGTGCGTTTCCGTCTGCCTTCCGGCGCGGTGCTGGGGCCGGACGCCGCCTGGATTACCCAGGAACGATTTGACGCGCTGCCCGAGCGGGAAAGGGAAACCGTGATCGAGGGCGCTCCCGACTTCGTGGTGGAAATCCGTTCCCGTACCGATAGCCTGCGCCCGCTGCAAAACAAGATGCCCGAGTGGATGGCCGGCGGGGTTCGCCTGGGCTGGCTGATTGACGCGCGCCAGCGGCAGGCCCATGTCTATCGCGCCGGCCAGCCGGAGCCGCAGCTGCTGGACGACCCGGAAACGCTGGACGGTGAAGACGTGCTGCCCGGCTTTTCCTTTCCGGTGCGGCAGTATATCTTCGATATATGACCACGACCAATTCTCCTCCCGCCGCTCTCCCCAATCTCCGCGTTCTCGAGATCGCCTCCCTCATCACCGGCCCGTACTGCGGCAAGCTGCTGGCGTCCCTGGGAGCCGAGGTCATCAAGGCGGAACCGCCCGGCGTCGGTGACCCTTCCCGCCGTCGCGGCCCGTTCCCCGATGACATTCCCCATCCCGAGCGCAGCGGGCTGTACCTGTACCTGAACACCGGCAAGCGTGGCATAACCCTCGACCTGCACAACCCGGCCGGACAGGACCTGCTGCGCCAACTGGTCTCCCGCGTCGACATGGTGGTGCATGATTCCACGCCGGCCAACGCCGCCGCCGTCGGTCTGGACAACGATTCCCTTCTCGCTGCCAACCCCGACGTTATCGTCACCGCGGTCACCCCCTTCGGCAGCACCGGCCCGTACGCCGACTACCACGCCGGACATCTGGCCGTGTTTCACGCCGGCGGCGAGGGTTGGCTCCTGCCCAACGGGGTCGCGCTGGACACCTTCCCGGACCGGCCGCCCATCGTCGCCGGCGCCAACATGGGCGACTACCAGGCTGGCCTCACCGCCGCCGTGGGCGCGCTGGCCGCCGCGTACAACTGCCTGGGAACTGCGGGGAACGCGCGAGGCCAGGTGGTGGACGCCTCGGCGCAGGAGGCCCAGCTATCCGTCGGCTACATGCCCATCCAGCGTCACGAGTCGGAGGGCATCACCGAGACGCGTTTCTCCCGCTACTTCCGCGTCGGCGGCGTGCTGCCGGCGTCCGACGGATACGTGGAGCTGCTGACCCTGGAGCCGCGCCAGTTCGAGGGCCTGCTGGCCTTCATGGGCAACCCCGACTGGGCGTCACCGGAGATGTTCAGCGACCCGGCCACCCACGGCCCCGAGTTGAACCGGCACATGCGGGAGTGGTTCGCCCAGCACACCCGCGAGTGGCTCTACTCCGAAGGGCAGGCCCACGGCGTCCCCATCGCGCCCTACTACACGCCGTCCGAGGTGTTCCAGAGCCCGCAGCAACGCGAACGCGCCTTCTACTCGGAGGTCGACCACCCCGCCACCGGCCCCCTGGAATACACCGGTGCCCCCTTCCAGCTCAGCGAAACGCCCACCACGCTGACCCGCGCGCCGCTACTGGGCGAGCACAACGCGGAGGTGTACTGCGGGCTGCTGGGGTATGCGGGACAGGATTTGGCGGCGCTGGGGAGGGCGAGGGCTGTATAATCAGCCATCATTTTTATCATCGAATACAGTAGCTTGCTCTCAGGTCATCGCGCCAAATGTGCATCACGAACTTTGACCGAGACAATACCCTATAGAACCTGACCTCATTCTGGAGGACCGTGATATGCTGCCAAACCGCCGAGGCCGCGGTCGAGAAGGGTTCCAAATCGGCCGTCTTATCATGGTGTTGAGCAGTATTTCGCCGCTTTTCTTACTGTGGGCCATTAAGGGGATTTCCATCGTTCCTGATGTCTACGTTATCCCATGCTGTGCGCTGATCATCGTGCTCCCCGCCGCGTTCGTTCTAGGGCGAATCAGAGTCGCCAAAAAACAACGCGACACGCGTCGCCTGAGAGTCGGCACCGTAGCAAATTACGATTATCATGCTCTGACATATATTTTTGCCATGCTTTTGCCTTTCTACCGCCAGGACATCGACACTGTACGGGAACTCGCTGCGATTCTCGTTGCAATTGTCTTCATTATTATAATATTCTGGTACTTAAATCTTCATTATATGAATGTGATTTTTGTTTTAGGCCGTTACAAGACATATCTCGTGCATCCACCCGTCGACGGCAATCCATATGGCGGAACCATGCCGTATGTGCTTATCAGTCGCCGACCGAACATCATTCCGGACGACGTGGTAATCGGATACCGCGTCACCAATACTGTCTACCTGGAGGAGCATAAATGACGATCGATCTTAGGTTCAACTTCGACGAGATCCGCCACGTTGAATTCGGGATTGGCAAGGATGCTGCCAGCGACCAAATCTTTCGCACTGTGCCGATAGGCAACCGTGCTCAAACGGAACTTCGACGGATAGCTTCCAACACTTGGTCAGAGATGCTCACGAGCGTCTCCGGGCAACCCACGCAAACCAAATTCGAGCCGATAGTTGACATTGATCAGGTCAGCAGTTTCATCCCGATTTCTGATGATCAGACCATGCGGTTACGACTTGATGGCGGTCCTACAACGTATGAAATAGCAGAAAAATACGGAGGCACCGAGTATGTATACTTGCCCGTGAGCGACGATAAGGTCGCGGTCTTGCGCGATTTGCACAATGCGCATCTAGATATGACCATCGATATATTTGATGATGTGGCGACGATATTTTCTTATTTCGCACGCATGTGGGACGAGGACGGCAACCGGCTTACAGCAATCAAACGGGCAACGTCGTTCAAGGGTCTCGCACAAAAAGGAAACCTCCTATCGATGTCTGCTAACGTCCTTGACATCGTTGATGATAATATTTTTAAGCTCGATAGTAGCTTTGACATATTGGTGGATGATGAGCACGTCCATATTTGGCGCGCGAATAGTTTTGAAGCTATTGGCAAATTGCGCCAAGATATCCTGGCTTCGGTAGACGACAATGTTGAAATTATCAAGGAACATTTGGATTTTGTGGACTTTGGGCCGATCGGGCAGTTTGCTAGCCAACACATCAACGGCGCCCGCTACCTCGCATCAATACGGTCTCAGTTGACACCTGATCCAATAAACAAAATTTCACTTATCAAACTGTGCAACGACACCGGGGTTAGAGTGTCCGAACACGACGGCCTAATTGTAGTAGAGCAGAACCACGTAGTGGGGTTTCTCGAAGTTTTGGATCGGCGACGGTATGGGATAGAACTCGTCGATGGGAAATTGGAACAGTTCCGAGCTTCTAGCCGGCAACGGCTGAACCGGTAGCCGTCGAGCAGTTGCGCCGAAAACTGGAAGTGGTGGGCGTCGACTAGGACTTGGGATGTTTGTACTTGTCCAGGCTATATCAAAGCCTTACCAAACGACAGGTAAAGTTTGCCGAAAGTGCCGCACTGATCCGAATGTGATGGTGCCTGTATAATCCCCCCATCCCAGCGAACCCGCCCCTCCCGGCGCGTTCGCATTCCAACGGAGGCTATTCCCCATGGATTTTGGACTTGAAGGCAAACTGGCATTTGTGGGCGGCGCCAGCCGCGGCATCGGCAAGGCAATCGCCCTGGAACTGGCCCGCGAGGGCGCCGACGTGGTCGTGGCATCGCGCTCCATGCCCGACCTCGAGGCGACCGCCGCCGAGATCGCCGAGACCACGGGCCGCCGCGCCATCCCCATGTCCTTCGACGCCACCAATCGTGAACAGGTGGACCGGGTCATCAACTCCGCCGCCGACACCCTGGGCGGACTGCACATCCTGGTCAACAGCGCGTCGCTGCCCGGCGGTTCGCCGTCGGCCACCGGCCCCATCGAGGACCTCATCGACGAGGAGCTGATCAGCGACTTCGACGTGAAGTTCGTCGGCGCGCTGCGCTGCTCCCGGGCCGCCATTCCCCTGCTCAAGGCCCAGGGATTCGGGCGCATCATCAACATCAGCGGCCTCAACGCCCGCAACGCCGGCAACCTCAGCGGCGGCGCGCGCAACACCTCGCTGGTACACATGACCAAGACCCTGGCATCCCAGCTGGGCCAGTTCGGCATCACCGTCAACTGCATCCATCCCGGCACCACCCGCACCGAGCGCACGCCGAGCCTGCTGGCCGCCCGCGCCGAGCAGCTGGGCGTCTCGCCGGAGGAGGCCGAGGCGCAGGACTTCTCCCCCGGCTCAGCGCGCGGCAACCACATCTGCCGCATGGTCGACGCCTCGGAGATCGGATACCTGACCGCTTTCCTCGCCTCCGACAAGGCGTGGGCCATCACGGGCGAGCTGATCGCGGCCGGCGGCGGTACCGGCAGCGCTGTGTATTACTAGCAGCGCTCAAGATTTCCCGGCGGCGTTTTGTTTGCCGCCGCCGGGATCAAAGTTGCCAGGCGAGAAGCCCGGGAAACGCTGATGATCCTCAACGCCGCGGCGCAAACCAACACCGATCTCCTTCCCCCGCTGCTGCAGGAATACCAGAACGGCTCGGCGGCCGCATAGCCGACAGGCGGTGACCATGACCAACACATCCGCTCCTCTCTTCGGCGTGCGCGTCGCCGATTTCTCCGTGCACGCGGCCGGCCCCTTCGCCGGCATGATCCTTGCCTCCCTGGGCGCCGACGTGATCAAGGTCGAGTCGGCGGCGCGCCTTGATATCACGCGCCGGCCCCACGCCATGTACGGCAAACCCCCGTCGTCCTTCGAGCAGGTGAACGCCAGCAAGCGCTCTGTCACGCTCAACCTCAAGGAGGGGCGGGCGCTGGAACTGGCCTACGACCTGGTGCGCATCTCCGACGTCGTGCTGGAAAACTTCCGGCCCGGGGTGATGGACCGGCTGGGCCTGGGCTACCCGCAACTCAGGGAGATCAAGCCGGACATCATCATGGTGTCGCTGTCGTCCAACGGGCAGACCGGACCCGAGGCACGCTACGCCGGATACGCTCCCATGTTTGCCGCGCTGGGCGGGCTGGGCTACCTGACCGGCTACCCCGACGGGCCGCCGGTGGAACTGCGCCACGCCATGGACCACACCGGCGGGATGATGGCGGCCTTCTCCGCGGTCGCCGCGCTGTGCGCTCACCGCAACCACCAGGTGGGCCAGCGCGCCGACGTCGCCGTGCGCGACATTGCCACCGCCTTCATGGGCCACGCCCTCATGGACACGGCCATGAACGACCGCGACGCCGTCCGCAACGGCAACCGCGACGACGCTATGGCTCCCCACGGCGTGTTCCCGTGCTTGGGCGAGGACCAGTGGGTGACCATCACGGTTGCGAACGATGAGCAGTGGCGCGCGCTGAGGGAGGCCATGGGCCATCCGGCCTGGGCCGACGCCGACGAATATGGGGACGCCTTCCTGCGCTGGCGAAACCAGGACAGCCTGGAACACAGCCTGTCACAATGGACGGCCACGCGCACCGCCGCCGAGGTCACCGACTTGCTGCAATCCGCCGGCATCGCCGCATTCCCTTCGCTCTCCGCCGACCAGCTTATGGTGGACCCGCATCTCGCCGAACGCGAAGCCTTCCCCACCACCGTCCATGCCGAGAAAGGCGAGCAGCGAGCGGTGGCCCCGCCCTGGCGTTTCTCCGAGACCCCCACCGATCCGTTGCGCTGGACGCCCGACCTGGGCGAGCACAACCGCGAGGTATTCTGCGGCCTGCTGGGCATGGACGAGGCCGAGCTCGCCAGCCTGCAGGAAGCCCGCATCGTTTGGTAACCCTTGACCGAACTGGAGAACGATAGTGACCGACTACTCCTCATACCAGCACCTGCTCATCGAAAAGTCCGACGGCATCATCACGCTGACGATGAACCGTCCGGAGACCCTCAACTCCACCAACTTCCGGCTGCACAACGAGCTCAGCCGCATCTGGCTGGACATCGGCGCCGATCCCGAGGTGCGGGTTGCCGTTGTCACCGGCGCCGGCGAGGCCTTCTCGGCCGGCGGCGACTTCGAGATGATCGAGCAGGCCATCGACAACCCGGCCATCGTCGCCCAGAACACCAAAGAGGCCGGCGACATCGTCTACAACATCCTCAACCTGGACAAGCCGGTCATCTCCGCCATCAACGGCGTGGCCGTGGGCGCGGGACTGGCGGTGGCCCTGATGGCGGACATCTCCATCGCTGCCGAGGATGCCCGCATCACCGACGGGCACATCCGGCTGGGCGTCGCCGCCGGCGACCACGCGGCCATCATCTGGCCCCTGCTCTGCGGCATGGCCAAGGCCAAGTACTACCTGCTCACCTGTGACTTCCTGGACGGCAGGGAGGCCGAGCGCATCGGGCTGGTCAGCATGGCCGTGCCCCGGGATGAGCTTATGGAAACCGCCATGCGCGTTGCCCGACGTCTCGCCGACGGGCCGCAGCCCGCCATCCGCTTCACCAAGCGCGCGCTGAACCAATGGCTCCGCCAGGCCGGCCACACCTCCTTCGACTACTCCCTGCTCGCCGAGGCCCTGGGCTTCTTCGGCGATGATGTGAAGGAAGGCCTGGCCGCCCTGCGCGAACGGCGCCGCCCGGAGTACCCGTCGGCGCAAGAGGGGTGATATGGGGACCTTCAGTTGTCCGATTGAGGTCATATCCGCCGACGGCTCTCGCTCCGAAACTGTAGACGCGCTGGTCGATACCGGCTCAACATACACCTGCCTGCCGGCGAAGTTAATGCACGAAATGGGGATTGTCCCGTATCGCCGCATTCAGTCGGAACTTGCAGACGGAAGTATCGTTGAGGATGACGTCGGGTTGGTTCACGTACGGGTGGACGGCGTTTATACGCCCACGATTGCCATCTTTGCCGACGAAGGGGCCCCGACTCTGCTGGGGGCATACACACTGGAAGGCGCGCTGTTGGTGGTAGACCCGGTCCGTCAGCGGCTCGCCCCCACGCACGCGCTAAAGATGTCTAAGGGTAGCCAGGGCCTGGTAAACGATCGGCCTTCGGATTGAATGCGACAGCGCCGATCCGGCAACGGATGTTGCGCTAGAGGAAGGGCCCCACGTCGGACCGACCGGTAGGTAGAGATCGGGCCCGGCTCTCTGTGTATCGTTGGCGACTTTGGCCCGTCAGCCGCCGCTCCTTGTCCCACCGGCCAGCATCGGTTATAAAACGCTGCATGAACCGCCGCCAGTGGCGCGGCAACCTTCAAGCGACCGATCAGGGGAACCAATCAGATGACCTACCCACCCCATATTTTTGCCGATAACCCAATCAATCGCGGCGAGGCCGAGCGTCGCGACGAGGACTGGATACTCCAACAGGCTGCAGATCCGGCCAGCAGGTTCCTGCCCTTCCGGAACCTCAACGTCCTGCTGACCGATCAGACCCCGCCGGAGTTGGGCTGGCTCAGCCCGGCCATATTGCGCTCACCGCCCCCCGAAGCCGAGTGGATTTTCCTGGGACTCCTGGACGACGTGGCGCACTTCTCCATTGACCTGTCCAAGTCATCACATACGGCCGACCGCGTGGAGGAAGAGACAGGCTGGCATTTCGAGGACTGCCGCACCGCCGGCGAGACCATGTCCGGCCCCAACACGGGCCTGCTCTCCCACGCCCGCGCGCAACTGGACTGGAACCTGCGCCACGGATTCTGCTCGGTGTGCGGCCATGCCACTGACAAGAAACGGGGCGGCCAGGCGCGTCAGTGTCCGTCCTGCAACGCCCAGCATTTCCCGCGCACCGACCCGGTGGTGATAACCGTGGTTACCGATGTGGAACGTGATCGCTGTCTCCTTGGCCAATCCCGGGGCCGCCTGCAGCGAATGCGCGCTTACTCCGCTCTGGCCGGCTTCATGGACCAGGGCGAGGCCATCGAGGAGGCCGTGGCCCGCGAGGTCATGGAGGAGGCCGGCATCAAGGTCAAGAACGTCCGGTACCACTCGTCCCAGCCGTGGCCTTTCCCGTCCTCGCTGATGATCGGCTGCCTGGCCGAGGCCGACACCACCGACATCAACATGGACGACGAGGAGATGACCGACGTGCGCTGGTTCGACCGGTCGGAGGTCCTGCTGGCCCTGGAAGGGCGCAGCGAAGAGCTGACGGTGCCGGGTCCCATCGCCATCGCGCACCACCTGATCAAGTCGTGGGCCACCGGCGCATCGATCGGGTAGTCCCCGCGCGCTGTCCCTCGGCGAACTCCCGTCGCGACGAAAATCTCCTGACAACGTCCCGTTGCGCCTCCGGCGGGCGATTCCATATCGTGGAATCAACGCTCACCGGAGGTGCTCTTCATTGTGACCAGTTCGTTTCCGACGGACAGCTACCTGTTCCTCACCGGAGATGACGCTGAGCAAACGGAATGGCCGGCGACAGCTTTTCCGGAGTACACGGACGAACGCCTGGCTCAGTTCGCAGATCATCTTTGGGCCGTGTCCAATGGTGACCTCGCCTCCGGCCTTACGGCCCTGAGCAGCGCGGGGCTGTACACCCTGGTCGTCGCGTTGGCATGGGCGGCCGGCGTGGGCCACAGCTCGTGGAGCGCCGACCGGCGCATCCGGGATCAACTTCCGGCGATCACGCCGGCTATGCTCGCCGAATTGCGCCGCCGTGACTACCGGGGCCTGGGAGATGATCCGACGGGGCCGGTTCGCCGGGGACGCCTATTGCAATTGGTCGGCGCGTTCACACCCTTGTCCCAACCGGGCGGCACGATTCGCCAACGCCAGAAGATGTCAGGCGCGTGTCCCTTCTGCGGCGACCCGACGTCGCTGCGGGTTTCCCTTCCCGCGGTGGCCTGGCGTTGCTTCGGATGCGACCGAACAGGCGACCTGCGCGAATTTGCCGAGTGCCTGCTCACCCGGGCCCGGCAGGTCCTGGAATGCTCGGGGGTCCCAGGACACCTTCCCCGTCCGTGACCCAGACCCGGTACCGGGCCCGCTCCATGGTGGCCGGCGCCACCGGCGAGACTGCCACAACCAGTCGCCCGCCGTCGGCCACCGGCAGATGGCCGACGTGGCCGACGTACTGCTGGCTGTCGGCGTCCCACTCCAGTTCCATCATCGTCGCCGACGACTCCGCACTGTCCTCGATTACCCACACTATCCAGTCCTGCCGCACCCGGTTGTTGACCAGGACAAACCCGTCCGCCTGCCAGCCAGACCCGTTTGTTCCGCCGGCCTCCCACGAAGCGGTAATGTCCCGCACGCAGGCGCCGATGCCATGAATGGCGTCGTCCGTGACGTAGTGGAACCGGACCAGCGCGTCCTGGCCGGCGTAGTCGGTCAGCGGCACCGTCACGTCGAGCCAACCGTCTGTGCCGGTGTAGCCGTGGCCGTAGCTGTTGCCCAAGGGGTTGGCGTCGGTCGTGCCGTCGGCGGGAAGCACGTCCCAGGTCAGCCCGCCGTCGGTCGATGCCTCGAGGTACAGGTAGTCCCAATCTTCCTCGATGTCGTACCAGAGATCGAACGACAGCGACGGTTCCTCGCCGCCTGATGTCGCGGCGGGCACCGCCAACTCGCGCGTCAGCGTTGATGACGTGTCATCGCCCCGGTTGCTCCACCAGCACCCGCCTTCCGGCACGTCCGTGGGCAACAACTGGGTGACTCCATCACCCTCGAACTGCACGGTCACGGGTCCGCTGGCGTCCTTCAGTTCGACGTAATCGATGCCGTATTGAGGCAGCGATACCTTCGTTCCGTCGTCGCCCGGGCGCTCCGTTCGGGTAATGTCGGCCTCGATGTCCAGGCCAGCGTATCCGAAAGGATCCCCGTCGTCGTCGAGCAAGTTGGCGACCATCCAATCAGCAAACACCGAATGGAATCCGGCGGTTTCGCCGGCGGCGGTTTCGGCCCCGCTCTCCGCCAGAAAAGCGTCCACGGCGGCGATGCCGTTGTCCGGCCCGGCCAGGAGATCATGCAAGCCGCCGTCGGGGACATACCGCTCCCGCAGGTAGTGGGCGAACAGCGCCGCCGCTCCATAGTTCAGGCCGATGTCGCTGTCCAGGTCCTTCGGCCAATTGACCAGCGACGCGTTGGGCCGCCGCAGGTAGTGACGCATACTGCCCGGCGCATACCCCGCCTCGGTGACGGCCAGCTCGGACAGCCCCTCGTTGAGCCAGGTGGCCTCTGCCGGGTCCGCGTACCAGTGGATGGCGTGCTGTAGCTCGTGGGCCAGGACGGTGAGATATTCCGGGCTGCCCAGGGGAATTTCCCGCGCGTTGATGTAGATGGCTGGCACACCGTTGCTGAACGGCTGCACGGAAGCCGGATACGGGTCCGCGCCCGATACGTATCCGCCGACGCCCGGTATCCGGCCGTTGATGATGTGCCCTCGCTGTGGGTCTGCGTCAGATCCGGGAGCCGCGCCGAAGACCGCCGTCACCCTCGGGTAGATCTGCGCCTCGACGTCCGCCACCGATCGTTGCAGGTCAGCATCGTCGACCTTCAATCCCTGCTCGATCCACCAATAGGCGTGCTCGGACACCGCAGCGACGACAAACTCCTTGCTCACCATTCTGCTGCGGGGGTAGTCCAGCGTCCAGAAGTTCGTCGTGTGCCCGACTTCGGGAAGCCCGTCCGCGAAGCGCGGCGGCAGCGGGTCCGGTTCCACTCCGCCCCAGCGGAGTTGCCGCGCCAACTCCGGCAGGTCGCGGTCCGGCGGAACCGGGAAATCGGCGGCGACCATCGCGCCGTTCGGCATGGCCGATGGATTGACTGCCGCCGGCTCCGTCGGGCGTGGCAGGTCTCCGGCATTGCCGACAGTGGGCGCGGCGACTGGTGTCGGTGTTGGGACTGAGACTTGATGGGTGGCCGGTGTTGCGCGGACGGAAGGGTGGTCACCAGACTGTTCCGGGACCGTCGCCTCCGATGCGGGAGAGCTCGTATCACAGGCCAGTCCGATCAGCAAAAACGCGGCCAACGCCGCGCCAATCATGAGTCGCGTTATGCGCATCGAGGTTCGCCTCTACTGGCTGATTCCCTGCTGCCCGCTCCCGACACTTCCCAGGCCCGCACCTGATTTACGCTGACGGCTCGGCCTGCGGATCCGTGTTGTACCGGTTCATCGCGATATTGATCCCGTCCGTAAGCAGGCACTCCACCGCATCGGCTGCCCGCTCGATGGACGCCTTCACCGCGGGCTGCTCCTCATCGGAAAACCGACCCAGCACGTGGTCCACGCTGCCGGACATTCCCGGCCCGCCGATGCCGATGCGCAGCCGGGGGAAGTCGATGGTGCGCACCGTACGGATGATGTCCTTGATGCCGTTGTGTCCGGCGTCGGAACCCCGCGCCCGCAGGCGGATGCGTCCCAAAGGCAGCGCCATCTCGTCGTACACGATAATCAGGTCGGCCGCCCGCCCGCCGAAGCGCGCCAGCAGGTACCCCACGGACTCGCCGGACAGGTTCATGAAGGTGCGCGGCTTGGCCAGCACCACTGCCTTGCCGTCGCGGTATCCCTGCCCCAGCACCGTGGTCCGCCGCCGGTCCTTGACGGCGATGCCCCACCGTTCCGCCAGCAGGTCCACGCACCCGAAGCCCACGTTGTGCCGGGTATCGCGGTACCGCGTCCCCGGGTTCCCCAGGCCGACCACGATAAGGGGTGCGGCGCGTTGTTGCGTTTCCTCCACGGTGGATACCGGCGATCAATCCGCAACGCCCGCCATCAGTCCACGGCGGGAATAAAATCGGCCAACTCGAGAACCACGTCGGGAAACGCTTGCGGGCTCACACTGCCATCCAACGGGATAACGCGGACGTGTGCGTAAGCGGTCCCTTCCGGCTCGGTGTTGACCACCAATTCCCCGGCGCGCAGGTTGGCAACCCACGCTTCGGGAATACCGGCGGCAGCGTATCGGGCCAACTTGTCTCCCAAGTCGAACTCCAGGGAACTGTCGGCAACTTCGACCACCAGGTGCACGTCGGAGGGCAATACCGGCGCAATGTCGTTGATGGAACGCCACCGGATGACCGCAATGTCCGGCTCCGGCATGGTGGCGTCGTCGAGTTGAATGGAACCCTGTATGCGCACCATCGCCCGCCGTCCTAGGCTTTCCCGCATCAGATGACCCAACCAGTCAACGCTGTTCATGTGCCGGTTGCCGATGGGCGCCATCTGGATTATCTCCCCGTCCAGCAGTTCAACCCGCTCCTCTTTTGCCAGTATGCCGGCTGCGCCCAGAGCCAGATACTCGTCCACAGTGAACCGACGGCCGGCGGCCAGAGCCTCGCTCTCTCCGTCCGCCACGATGCCGGCCGCGACCATTGCGTCCCTTTCGGCGGCGCTGAAGCGACGAAATGAGCCGGTGCGTGCGGTAGCCATCGCAGTCCTCAGATTGCTAAGTCAGTCAAACGGCGGGAATAAAATCGGCCAACTCGAGAACCACGTCGGGAAACGCTTGCGGGCTCACCCTGCCATCCAACGGGATAACGCGGACGTGTGCGTAAGCGGTCCCTTCCGGCTCGGTGTTGACCACCAATTCCCCGGCGCGCAGGTTGGCAACCCACGCTTCGGGAATACCGGCGGCAGCGTATCGGGCCAACTTGTCTCCCAAGTCGAACTCCAGGGAACTGTCGGCAACTTCGACCACCAGGTGCACGTCGGAGGGCAATACCGGCGCAATGTCGTTGATGGAACGCCACCGGATGACCGCAATGTCCGGCTCCGGCATGGTGGCGTCGTCGAGTTGAATGGAACCCTGTATGCGCACCATCGCCCGCCGTCCTAGGCTTTCCCGCATCAGATGACCCAACCAGTCAACGCTGTTCATGTGCCGGTTGCCGATGGGCGCCATCTGGATTATCTCCCCGTCCAGCAGTTCAACCCGCTCCTCTTTTGCCAGTATGCCGGCTGCGCCCAGAGCCAGATACTCGTCCACAGTGAACCGACGGCCGGCGGCCAGAGCCTCGCTCTCTCCGTCCGCCACGATGCCGGCCGCGACCATTGCGTCCCTTTCGGCGGCGCTGAAGCGACGAAATGAGCCGGTGCGTGCGGTAGCCATCGCACTCCTTGGGATACCCCGGTAGTCAGTGAGCCGGCCCATTCTACCACCTGCCTCGAGCGCGCCCTGTGCTAAACTACGGCCATCAACCTACCGTGCATATATTCTGTCTGCGGAGCAAACGTTGCCATGACCTCCACCACCAAAGACCCCATCCTCGTCGTCATCCAGCTGACCGGCGGCAACGACTACATGAACACGGTTATTCCCTACGCCGACGGCCGCTACCACGACAACCGGCCCACGGTGGGGGTCCCCGCCGACCAGGTCCTCCATGTGGACGACCAGTTCGGCTTCAACCCGGCCATACCTGAAATCAAGGCCCTGTATGACGCCGGCAAGGTCGCGGTCATCAACGGCATCGGTTATCCGACGCCCAACCGTTCGCACTTCCGCAGCATGGACATCTGGCACACCTGCGAGCCGGAGAAGGTTGGCACCGAGGGCTGGCTGGGCCGCGTCATCCGCGACCTCGATCCCAAAGCGGAGAACGTGCTCACCGGCGTCAACTTCGGTCGCGGCCTGCCCCGCGCCATGGCGCTCACCGGCGTTCCGGTCGCGTCCGTCGCGGTGCTGGAGACCTACGGCGTGCTCACCGGCATCGTCAACGAGCCCGAGCGGTCCCAGGCCCTGGACATCTTCGCCCGCATGTACTCGCCCACGGTGGGCCTCGGCGCAACTATGGACTACCTCGGTCAGACCGGCCTCGACGCCCTGAAAGGCGCGGACATTCTCAAGGCCGCGCCGGATATGTACACCTCAACCGTGGAATACGCGGAAAATGGCATCGCCAGAAACCTGCAGGGCATCGCCAAGGTGCTGACCGCGAACCTCGGCACCCGGGTGTTCTACACCCAGCAGGGCGGCTACGACACCCACGCCAGCGAGACCGACGTCCAGCCCAAGCTGCTGTCCGACCTCAGCCGCGCCGTCAGCGACTTCTACGCCGACCTGCGCGAGCACGACACCGCCGACGGCGAACCCCTGTCCAATCGAGTAGTCATGTTCGTCTTCACCGAGTTCGGCCGCCGCGTCCGTGACAACGGCAGCGGAACCGACCACGGCAGCGGCGGCGTGGCCTTCGCCATCGGCGACCCGGTGCGCGGAGGCATGTATGGCGAGTACCCGTCGCTCGCTGAGGCTGATCTGGTGGAAGGTGACCTGGCCTTCAACACCGACTTCCGGGGCGTCTACGGCACGCTGGTGGAGCAGTGGCTCGGCCTGGACGCGCAGCCCGTGGTGGGCGGCAGCTTCGAGCAGCCGGCGTTTGTGTAGATAAGGAGGCAATACCAATGGCCCTGGGTGCGGTACTGCCTGGTACTACCATTGAGGGCAAGGGTATGGGGACCTTCAACGTCGGATTCACCATCGGCAGCGCTGACGGCGCTCATTCGCTCCCGTTGGTTGGAATGGTGGACACTGGGTCGCTTTACTCCATCATACCCGCCTCAATATTGGACGAACTGGACATCGCCCGCGACGAGGATGAACTATTCAGCCTGGCTGACGGCTCTACAGTGACAATGTCCATCGGTCTGGCCTTGATCACAATCGAAGATCGTGCCAGAACCGTCCATGTAGCCTTTGGCCCCGACGACGAGATAGTTCTGATTGGAGCGATGACGTTAGAGCGGTTTGGTGTCGCCGCCGACCCACTCCATAAGCGGCTAGTGCCGGCCAGAGTGACAATGTAGATGAATAAAGCCGCCGCGATGACCAACCCCTCTTGCATCACCGAGGCTGCCATCCGCGCCAAAGTCACGGAGCAATCCTACGACCGGGGCGTGGACTATTACCACGCGGCCACGGTCGAGAGCGCCACTATACGCGGCAACCAGTTGTTCGCCGCCGTGCAGGGCAGCGAGTGGGATCCATACCAGGTCGGCATCACCTTCAGCGACGCAGACTTCACCGCTTCCTGCACCTGCCCCTATGACTGGGGCGGCTATTGCAAGCACGTTGTGGCCGCGCTGCTGACGGTCAGCGACGACAACAGCCCCATCCCCGTTGTAGTCAAGCCCCCGGTTGCCGACTTGCTGGACGAACTGGACGCCGCCGCGCTGCGGGGGTTGGCATATCGGCTCGTTGCAGCCGCGCCGACGCTGCTGGAAATTGTGGATGAGTTCTGCAACGGGGAAGACACATGACGTCCCACCCCAACGGCGCCCACCACGCGAACCCGCCCGGCTCGGCGATTTACGTCGACACGGAGAACCTGCGGGACTCGGACCACGCCCAAACCGTGGTGGCTCGAGTCGTCGCCAACTGGCCATCGGACCGCCCGCCCCTGAGCGGCCTGTCCCTCTACGTTCGCGCCGACAAGTCCGAACTGTGGCAGCTTTGGGCTGAAACCGAGTTTCCCGGTCTGCACGTGCGCGTGCGGGGCGTGCAGCACTTCAGCAACCACCGGGCCAAGAACTCCGCGGATCTCGCCATCACTGCCGACGCCATCGCCGATCTCATCATCGGCCGGGCCGGCGCGGTTGGGGTGGTGAGCAACGACAGCGACTTCGGGGCCCTGTTCGTCAAGGTGCGCGAGCTGGCCGCCCAGGCGGACACTCCGGTCATTCCGTTCCTGTGGATCACCGCTCCTGACGCGGGAGGGTTGTCTGCGGAGATCGAGCAGTTCATACCCGAACGATACCGCTGGGACCTGTCCGCTGCCCTGGCGGTACCGGCCCCGTCTGCTCCCCAGCCCACGGTTCCCCAGCCCGTGGTGAGCGCGCCGCCCCCGTCGAACAGTCTCCCTGAAGCCACGCGGCCCGCGCTGGCGCCCGCTACCACCGATGCCCCGGTCAGCGACACTGCCGTCGCGGAAGAGTTGTTGCAGCAGTTGCCCGTGGGACGCTTCGGAGCATCCGATGCGCAGAAAGTTGTCAAAAATCGCTGGCCCAAACACCCGGAAGTTGCCAGCGATACGGCCAGGTTCGGTCAGTTCCTGGGTAAAAACATATGGCCGCTACTGGAAAAACGCGGGGTTACGATGCCCCGCAAGAGTTCTCCACGCGCTTACGAGATAACGCCGGCCGCGAAAGACTCCCTGGTTCAGTCGCAAGCAGACAAGCCCGTATCTTCAGCGCGAACGGAACAAACGGACGTGGCCACACCGGAGCAGCTTGCCTCCGCCGTTGCCAGCGGCATTGCCGATGATATCTTCAAGGCATCCGACGCCCAGAACGCCTTGAAGGTTGGCCAGCCCCAGCATCCGGCCGCGTCCTACACTGCGACCCAATTCGGCACCTGGTTCGCCAAGCAGCTCTGGCCCATCATGGAGCGGCACGGCGTTACCATCGCCAAGGAAAAACCACGACGCTATGAGATGACCCCCGACGCGCGCCACAACCTAGTCGCCCTTGCCTGACTACCGGAGCCTGTTCCTATGATCGACCGAGAACGCCTAGTCCGAACCGTCACCGAACTCATCCGAATCGACAGCCCCACCGGTGAGGAAGACGCCATCGACGCCCACCTCTCTGCGCGGCTGAGCGACCTCGGCGGAACCGTGCAGCACGATGCCTACGGCAACCTGGTGGCCACCCTGCCCGGCAGAAACGGCGGATCCGGCGAACCGCCGGTCATGCTGTCCGCCCACATGGACACCGTGGAACCGGGCCGCGGCATCCAGCCCATCCTTGACGCCGACGGCGACACCCTGCGGTCCGACGGCACCACCATACTGGGCGGCGACTGCAAGGCCGGCCTGGCGATCGTGCTCGAAGGGCTGACCGCCGCCATGGAGGATGGCGGTCTGGGCCGTCCGGTGCAGGTGGTGTTCTCCCGCGCCGAAGAGGGCGGACTGAATGGAGCGCGCAACCTGGACTTCTCGCTGATCAGGGCCGCCAACGGCATGGTGTTCGACGGCGAGGGGCCGGTGAGCCGGATCTGCGTGGGAGCGCCGGCGCAGAACGTGGTGCAGTGCCACATCACCGGCGTTGCCGCCCATGCCGGCCTGGAGCCGGAAAACGGCGTGTCCGCGCTGCTGGTCGCCGCCAACATCCTCACCCGCCTGCCGCTGGGTCGCATCGACCATGAGACCACCAGCAACATCGGCGTGCTGGAGGGTGGCCTCAAGCGGAACATCATCCCGGAACAGGCATACATGGACGGCGAACTGCGCTCCCGGGACCAGGCCAAGCTGGAGAACTACACCGCCGAGTTTCGCCGGGCCTTCGATCAGGCCGCCGCCATGTACCCGCGCGCCCAGATCGACCTGGAAATCCGCAACCAGTACCAGGCCTACCAGATCCAGGAGAGCCACCCCGCGCTGGTCGACATCGCTCGCGCCGTGTCCGCAGGTGGACTGAGCCCAACCATGGAAACCACCGGCGGCGGCTCCGACGCGAACGTCTTCTACGAGCACGGCATCGTCGCCCTGCCCGTGGGCATCGGCGTGCGCGACTTCCACACGACCCGCGAGACCGCCAGCATCAACGAGATGTACGACGCTGCCGTGGTGTGTCAGAAATTCGTCTCTCCCGCCTGACCACCCTTCGCTCCCGCCACCCTGCCGGCGGCTACGGTTGGTCCGTCCGCCGCCGGCGACGGGTTTGTCATATAATATTGGGCCACCGGAGATCGGAGAAGGCAGCCGCTGCCGTCGCCGACCCTAGCCGCATCGAACGGAAGGAACATTCCAAGGAGCAGCCCAATGGCCGACGAATTTGTCAAGATTGCGTCTCTCAGCGACATACCACCGGGTGACATGATGTCCGTCCGGGTGGGGTCTGAAGAGATCCTGTTGGTGAACCTGGAAGGCGACCTGCACGCCTGCGACGATATCTGCACCCACGCCTACGCCAACCTGTCCGAAGGGGACTTGGAGGACGGCGAGTTGGTTTGCCCGCTGCACGGTGCCGTATTCGACGTCGCGTCCGGCAAGCCGGTCACTCCTCCGGCCACCGAGGCGCTCCGCAAGTTCGCCGTCCGCATCGAGGGCGATGACGTCCTCGTGGGCCCGGTGATCGAAGCGGAATAAGGGTCAGGGGCCCAATCTTTGACGTATCAGCGGCCGGCGCATCTACGCCGGCCTCAGTCATGGTTCCCAGGCTGGGCTATTCGGGGAATCCCCACGCCGAGCGTGGCCAGTAGATCGCCCAAACCTTGCCGATGATGTGGTCCGCCGGCAGGGGACCCCAGTGCCGGGAGTCCCGGCTGCCGTTGCGGTTGTCGCCCAGCACGAAATACTCGTCATCAGCGAGTTGGATGTCGTGCATCCTGGTGCGGCCGAGGGCATCCAGGTAGGGTTCGTCCAGGATCCGGCCGTTGACGCTGACCTGTCCGTCGTCGATGGCCACCAACTCTCCCGGTTCCCCGACGATCCGCTTGACGAATTGGCGGTCCGGTTCCAGCGGATAGTCGAAAACCACCACGTCGCCCCGCTGCGGGGGCCGCATCGTGTGCACCAGGCGGGGCTCTTCCGGCTGCCAGAAGGGGATGATCTTCCCCAGCCGCTCCGTGTCCAGCTGGTAGTACACCAGCTTGTTCACCATCAGGTAGTGCCCGGGCAGCAGCGTGGGCCGCATGCTGGAGCCCTCGACCCGGAAGTTGGCCACCGCAACCTGGATAGCGACGAAAACCACGATGCCGATCAGGGCAGCCTCGAGAAGTTCGCGCAGCCAATTGCTCTGGTTCATCTGAATGTGCCCCGGGTTCCGGGTTTATTTTAGCAAAGGGCGCGTCGCCCGGTACGACTCGGGCAGCAGCCAAGCCACGGATGGCGGTTTCATCCTCGTGGCAACGGGAAACGCCGCCGATATGGGGGTGTGTCGGCATCTCTCGGGCGGCGCCACGGGCTCCTGCCGTTGACGGGAATCGGTTCGCCCAATTACCATAAGCCCCCGATTGCCCCGTTGCATTGGCCGGATTCCGTGCCGGCTGCCATGCCTCCACCGCCATTTACTGCAAGGTGCTGCCATGTCCACGCTCGAAGAACTCAAGGTATTCACCGGGAACGCCCATCCCCAACTGGCGCGGGATGTCTGTGATTACCTGGGGATCCCTCTGGGACAGAGCGAGACCTTCAAGTTCGCCAACGACAACACCTTCGTCCGCATCGGCGAGAACATCCGGGAGCGGGACGTGTTCATCGTGCAGCCCACGGTGGCGCCCACCAACGACAACCTGATGGAACTGCTGATCATGATCGATGCCTGCAAGCGGGCATCGGCGGGACGTATCACCGCGGTGGTGTCGTACTACGGCTACGGGCGAACGGACAAGAAGGACCAGCCCCGGGTTCCGATCACCGCCCGGCTGGTCGCCGATCTCATCACCACCGCCGGCGCCGACCGGATGCTCACGCTGGACCTCCACGCCGGACAGATCCAGGGTTTCTTCAACATTCCGGTGGATGAGCTGACCGCAGAGCCCATCCTGTCCAACTACTTCGCCGAGAAGGGGCTGGAGGACCTCGTGCTGGTGGCCGTCGATTTCGGCATCAGCAAGCGGGCCCGGGACATGGCCTCACGACTGGGCGTGCCCGTGGCGGTGATCGAGAAACGACGCACCGCGAACGACGACCGCTCCGAGACCCTCAATGTCATCGGCGACGTGCGAGGCAAGCGCGCCCTCACCTTCGACGACGAGATCCTCACCGGCGGTACCATCGTCAACGCCGCCAACGCCCTGTTGGACGCCGGGGTCACCGAGGTATTCTGCTGCGCCACCCATCCGGTCTTCTCTCCCGTCGCCCCCAAACTTCTCAAAGAGAGCGCCTTCAAGGAAGTGGTGGTAACCGACTCCGTGCCGCTCACCTCGGACCAGAAGGTGGGCAACCTTACGGTGCTGTCGGTTGCGCCGCTGATCGGAGAGGCGATGAAGCGCATCCACGAAGGCCGGTCCGTGGGCGAACTGTTCCAGTAAGCCGCCGGGCGGATCGCCGTCGCTCCCGACCGGGGGAGTCTCAAACCAGGCGACACTCGGGATTCGCCTGCTCCCGCGTGAGCCGCTCTGGACATACCCGGGGCGGATGGTTATCATCGTCCGGCAGGCTGCGGCGCGACGTCATCCATAGTGTGGGAGTTTCCGCGCTCGCACCCCGTGACAGTCAGGAGGGCGCCTATGGTCGCGGTCACCAGCGAGTCCACCGATCTGATCGCTCGCGTTTCCGAATACGTGGACGATCCGAACCAACTGGAACGCATCAGGTCGGCCTACGACTTCGCGGAAAGGTGCCACGACGGGCAGATGCGGCGGTCCGGCGACCCGTATATCGTTCATCCCCTGGCGGCCGCCACCATCCTGGCCAATCTTTACCTCGACCCCGACACCATCATCGCGGCCCTGTTGCACGATGTGCTCGAGGATTGCGGCGTTGAAGTAACCGAACTCGAAGCCCGCTTCGGTCCCGACGTGTCCAGGCTGGTGGACGGCGTCACCAAGCTCACCCGTATGGACTACCGTCCTCCCGGCTCGGAATCCAACGGCGCCACGCCGGCGGAAAACCTGTACGCCGAAAGCCTGCGCAAGATGCTGGTGGCCATGGCCGAGGACATCCGCGTAGTGCTCATCAAGCTGGCCGACCGGCTGCACAATATGCGCACGCTGGACGCGCTTGCCGAAGACAAGCGGCGACGCATCGCCCAGGAAACCCTGGACGTTTACTCGCCCCTGGCCCACCGGCTCGGGATCTGGGAGCTGAAGTGGCAGCTTGATGACCTGGCATTCCGACACCTGAACGAGACCCGCTACCGGGAGATTTCGCGGATGCTGGCCGCGCGCCGGTCCCAGCGCGAGGCCTACGTGGCGGACGTGGCCGAGCGGCTCAAGACGGAGTTGTCGGACAATCGCGTCCGCGCAGACGTGAGCGGCCGCCCCAAGGGCATTTACTCCATACACAACAAGATCGAGAAGTACGCGGCCGATGGCAAGGAGCTCAGCGACATCTACGACCTTTACGCCCTCCGCGTCATCGTCGATGAGATCGCCGACTGTTACACCGCGCTGGGCATCACCCACCGCATGTGGAGCCCGATCCCAGGGCAGTTTGACGACTACGTCGCCACGCCGAAGAAGAACATGTACCAGGCGCTGCACACCACGGTGCTGTGTGACGGCGGGCACCCGCTGGAAGTGCAGATCAAGACCCGCGAAATGCACCAGGTGGCGGAATACGGCGTGGCCGCACACTGGCGATACAAGGAACGGGGCGGCGCAACCGGAGGCAGCGCGACGTTCGAAGAGCGGATGACCGGGTTGCGCCAACTGCTGGAATGGCAGCGCGAGACGCCGGACACCGACGAGTTCCTGGAACGAGTGCGGGAAGACCTGTTCCACGACCAGGTCTTCGTCTACACCCCCAAGGGTGACATTGTGGAGATGGCCGCCGGCGCCACCCCCATTGACTTTGCCTACAAGATCCACACCGATCTGGGAAACCGCATCTCCGGCGCCAAGGTGAACGGCAAACTTATGTCGCTGGACACACCGCTCCACAACGGCGACACGGTGGAGGTCGTGGCCGGAAAGACCGGCCGGGGGCCGTCGCCCGACTGGCTGAATCCGGCGCGCGGATACGTGGCCACCAACAGCGCGCGGCAGAAGATACGCTCCTGGTTCAACCGGCAGGCCCGCAGCGCCAACATCACCCGGGGCCGGGAACTCCTGCGCCGTGAGTTGCGCCGCATGGGCATCAAGATGTCCGACCGCGAGGTGCTCGAAGCGTGTCGCTACGACAGCATGGAGGACCTCCTGGCCGCGCTGGGCTCAGGCGAGTTGAGCGACTCTGCCCTGTCCGCGCGCCTGACCCAGTTCCGCAACGATGAAATGGCTGAGTCCGCGTGGATGCCCAAGCTGCGCGGCTCTACGTCCCTCTCCAGCCCGTCGTCGGGCATTTCCGTGCTGGGCGTGGGCGACCTGCTGACCAGCATCGCCCGGTGCTGCAACCCCATTCAGGGCGACCCAATCATCGGCTTCGTGACCCGCTCTCGTGGCGTCAGCGTGCACAAGGAAGGCTGCATCAACGTGCTCAATGAGGACGAGCAGGAGCGGCTGGTTCCGGTTTCATGGGGACAGAAACAGGAATTGTATCCGGTCCGCATCCGCATCGAGGCCATGGACCGTGTGGGCCTGCTGCGGGACGTCACCACCAAGGTTTCGGACGACAAGATCAACATCGCCTGGGCAGTGACCCGGGAGAACGACGACGCCACGGTCAGCATGGAATTCACCATCCATGTGAAGAACCTCGAAGAGTTGAACCGGGTGTTCTCCCGCATCGAGGGGATCCGCGGCGTCACCTTGGTGAGCCGCGTCACCAGCAGCCCCCTGAGGCAGACCGAGCGCTGATCGACCCGGTCCGGGTTTGACGCGCTCGCCCGGCGGCGGCGAGCCTCTTGTTCAGTCTTTCCACCATGGCTCCCGCGTTGCGCGGCGGCACGGCAGCCAAGCTGTTTCTGGCCGTCGCCGTGTTCGCGGTGGTCCTGCTCATGCCGGCTCCGGAGGGCCTCACCGTGCAGGGCCAGCGCGCCCTGGCGGTCATGCTCCTCGCGGTGATCCTGTGGGCCACCGAGGCGATATCAGTCCCGGTGGCCGGCGTGGGCGGAGTCCTGCTCCTGGTGCTGGTGGGAGCCGTGCCGGACATCGGCCCCGCCCTTTACGGTTTCTCCCAGCCCGTCGCCTACTTCCTGATCGGCATTCTGACCCTGGGCCTGGGGGTGCACCGCTCGGGCCTGGCCGAGCGCCTGGCCACCTACCTGATGCGTGGCGCGGCCGGAAGTCCTCGCCTGCTCTACGTGCAGATGCTGTTCTCCTTTGCTGCCCTGACCTTCGCGCTGCCGTCGGCAAGCACGCGGGGCGCCATCATGGTCCATGTGTACGAGCAGGTACTGGAGCACTGGGAAATCCCCAAGGAGCACCCCCTGTACAAGGCGACGATGATGGCGATGGGCAGCCTGAACCGCCTTGGTTCCACCGCGCTGCTGGCCGGTGGCATCACTCCCGTGGTGGCTTCCGGCCTGCTGGGAGATTTTTCGTGGACCCAGTGGTTCCTGCTGATGAGCGTGCCGTTCTACGCCAACCTGATAGTCGGCGGGGCCGTCCTGTTTGTGTTCTACCGGTCCGGGTTCCGGCTGGGAGACGACGCCGGGACCGCTCCCGTGTCGCTGGGCCGAATCAGCCCGGTGGAGATGCGGGCCGGCGCCATCGTTGTGCTGACCGCCCTGCTGTGGTTCAGCGACTTCGCCCACGGATTGCACCCGGCGGTGCCCGCGATGATTGCCGCGTGCCTGATCCTGCTGCCGCGGGTCGGCATCCTCACCTGGAGCGAGTTCGAGCGCAACCTGGGCTGGTCAAACTTCTTCATCATCGCCACGTCGCTGTCGCTGTCACACGCCCTGGTGACCACCGGCGCCGCGGCCTGGTTCTCCGAAACGCTGGTTGGCGCCGTGACGCAGGTGGCATCATCGCCCATACTGGTGCTGCTGATGCTGTGCGTGTGCTTCGCCATGTTGCGGTTCATCCTGCCCAACATCGCCGGCTACCTGGCCCTGGTGATACCGGTGACCATGGCGGCGGCGGAATCGCTGGGTCTGGATCCGCTGGTATGCGGCATGGCGGCGGTGGTGGTGGGCGACTCGGTGGTCTACTACAGCGCGGGCGGGACGGCGAGCGTGTTCATCTTCCAGCGGGCCAACATCGCCAATCCCGAAATCTTCCGGTTCGCAGTCACCATGACCGTGATCGCGACGGCCATTCTGCTATTGGCGGTGGTCCCCTACTGGGGCCTGGTGGGCCACCCGCTGGTTCCGTAGTCCGGCCACCTACGACAGGATCATTATCGCCAGGGCCAGGCCGGCCAGCGCGACGGCAAACGCGACAATCAGCATCCAGGTGAGAGCCCGCCGGATG
Source organism: uncultured Dehalococcoidia bacterium (assembly GCA_951813535.1). Classification (GTDB taxonomy): domain Bacteria; phylum Chloroflexota; class Dehalococcoidia; order Lucifugimonadales; family UBA3495; genus Bin87. Next base: position 655,175 of record OX638345.1, read on the forward strand.
CGTCGCCGGCGTTGTCGCGCCCGCCGCAGACCGGTCCGGTAGTCCCAGGGACGGCGGATGCGGTCACCATCCTTCCAAACTCCGCGCCGCCGGCGTTTGGCTTCGGCCTCCGCCTCCGGGAACCCCAGGTCCCGGCCTCCGTAGCGCCGGTACCACCACGCCATGCCGGAGCGAACCATCTCCACGTTGACCGATTGCCCGCGCCGGCGCGGCTGGTAGAGCAGGCCCACGGTGCGCCCGTAACGGTCGGTGGCCATGGCGTCCATCCGGATCCCGCCACGCCGAACCAGCGTCTCCAGCTGCTTGCGCGACTCCTGGCCGTACGGCTGAGCCAGTTCGGGCGCATCGATTCCGTAGAGCCGCACCGGGAAAGGACGCCGCAGGAAGCTGAACAGCCCCGCGTATTTGACCTCCAGCGAGTCGCCATCGATGACCCGCCGTATCCGCACCCTGCGGGCCATGGCCCCGCTACACGGTCAGCGGCGTGTCGTCGCGGTTGGCCCACTCGCTCATGGACGCATCGTAGTTTTTGGCGTTCTCGAAGCCCACCAGGCGCAGTACGAAGTTTCCGTGCGCCGCACGGATGCCGGCCTGTCAATAGGAGTACGCCGTCTTGTCCGGCGTGATGCCGTGCTCCGTGAGGATGCGTCGGATCTCCGCCGCCGGCTTGAACTCGTGGGTGTTGCGGTCCATCAGGTTGAACCACTCTAAGTGCACCGCGCCGGGGACATGACCCGGCCGCTTGTTCCGATAGTTGGGGGCCGAGCCGTCCCACTCGCCGTCACTGCGAACGTCCCACACCACGACGTTGTCCCCGAGCCCCCCATCCAATGAACAGGCCTGCTTGAGCTCGTCGCCGGTGGCGATGAACGACTCGTCGGTGCGCGGCGTGAAGGTCACCGCCGCCGGCGCCCTGGCCCGGCCGAAGTCGACGGGTTGCCCCGCGTTCACCCATGCCCGCCAGCCGCCGTTGAGCACCTTTACGTTGGTGTGGCCGTAGTAGCTGAACACCCACCAGATGCGGGCAGCCGTCAGCCCCTGGGCGTGGTCGTACGTCACCACCGTCGTGTCGTCCCCGATGCCCAGGCCCTCGGCCATGGCCTTGAACTGCTCGGGCGCCATGACGTGCTGCCGATCGGTGTCGGGGTTCTTGGCCCAGTTGTCGGCCACGTGGGCCGCGCCGGGGATGTGCCCTCGCTGCCAGGCGTCGGCGGTATTCGCGCAGTCCAGCACCACCACGTTGGGGTCATCCAAATGGGCGGCGACCCAGACGGCGTCGGTCAGGTATTCGGGGTGAGCGTAATCGTCGGTATGAGTCGTCATGGAGCGGCTCCTGCGTTCGGATGTGAGTTGCCGGGATTGTAGGCGGCGACGGCGCGGCGGGTCAACGGGCCAGCTTCACGAGGTGATATGATGGCACAAGGATTGGTCTGCCTGTAGGATCTACCCGTACTTCGGGAATCTTGCCTGTTGTCCGCGCACCGTTTTGACATGGTTTGGGAAGTTCGATTTCACACCGATTTCGATCCAGATTTCCACGGTTTCACTGAGTCAGTACAAGACGAACTTTTAGCTAAATTGTTGCTATTGCAAACTTTCGGGCCAACTCTAGGCCGACCGCACGTGGATACGTTGCAAGGTTCGCGATACCGAAACATGAAAGAGCTCCGCTTCAACGCCGATGGTGGGGTTTGGAGAGTAGCCTTCGCATTCGATCCCAACCGACGATGCATTGTTCTCGCGGGGGCAAACAAATCTGGAATGAGCCAAAGCCTGTTTTACCGACGACTGATTGCCACGGCAGACGCCCGCTATCGCAATCATCTGGCTAACACGCGCCAGACTGGGGCATGACATGACTACCTTGGCCGAAAAAATCGCTAGTCTTGACGCCGAACGCCGGAACAAGGTGGAAAAGCGCGCAATCGAACTGATCACAGAAGAAGAAAGGATCAGACGCGCGAGGCTCGAGATCAAACGAAAGGCCGTGTCCAGCAGCAGTGGCGTGCGAGTCCAACTGTCCTCCAAACCCCGTTACCTACGTAACACCGGGAGGCTGTCCATAGCTAAGAGACGTTCCAAGGGTGGTCGCCGCATCGTCGGCGGGCGGTCGCGCGGAATAGGTCATCGTCGGTATGTGAGCGTGTCACGCTAAGATCGATGCTTCGCAGCCCTCATGCTTTGTAGTTGCTGTTCATGAACGGCTGGTGATGTCACACACCGTTCCTCCACTGTAGGTAGAGCTAACCCCGCCCCAAACACGGCCCCGCCGTTCCCGCTACAATAGGCGCACTCAACACGCTCATGTGCGAGGTGCGCTTTTATGGTTCAGCAGGGACAGATTGACCATCTCTTGCAGGAGGCCGGGGAGATCCCGCCTCCGCCCCATGTGGTCGAGCAGGCCACCATGTCCGACTACGACGGCGTCTACGCCCGGTCCGTGGAGGACCCCGAGGGCTTCTGGGCCGAGGCCGCCGAGGAACTGCACTGGTTCCGCCGGTGGGACGACGTGTTCCAGTGGGACTATCCCAACTTCCGCTGGTTCGTGGGCGGCCAGACCAACATCGCCTACAACGCGCTGGACCGCCACCTGACCACCGAGCGGCGCAACAAAGCCGCCCTCATCTGGCTGGGCGAAGACGGCACCGAGCAGGTCTACACCTACGCCCGCCTGGCCCAGCAGGTCAACCGCTTCGCCAACGGACTGAAGTCCCTGGGCGTGGGCAAGGGCGACCGCGTCGTGATCTACATGCCCCTGACGCCGGAGGGGGCCATCAGCATGCTCGCCTGCGCCCGCATCGGCGCCATCCACAGCGTGGTCTACGCGGGCTTCAGCGTTGGGTCCCTGCGTGACCGTATCCAGGACGCCAGCGCCAAGGCCCTGATCACCGGCGACGTGGGCTACCGTCGCGGCAACCGGGTGGACCTCAAGGGCATCGCCGACGAGGCCGTGGAGGGCTGCGACAGCCTGGAGCACGTCATCGTCTTCCGCCGCGAGCTGGCCCTGGAGGACCTGCGCGAGGGCGAGACCGACTTCGACGGCCTGATGGCGCGCAGCGGCATTGACTGTCCCGCCGAGGTGATGGACGCCGAGGACCCGCTGTACATCCTCTACACCAGCGGGACCACCGGCCGGCCCAAGGGCGTCGTTCACGTCCACGGCGGCTACATGGTGGGCACCCACTACCACTTCAAGAACTTCTGGGACGTGAAGGACAAGGATGTCTTCTGGTGCATGTCGGACATCGGCTGGGTCGTTGGCCATAGCTACATCGTGTATGCGCCGCTGGTGGCCGGCGCCACGACCGTCTTCCGCGAGGGCGCGCCCGACTTCCCCCACAACGCGGTGTTCTACGAGATCATCGAGAAGTACGGCGTCAACGTCATCTTCACCGCGCCCACGGCGGTGCGGATGCTGATGCGCTACGGCGAAGCGCCGGCCAGCCAGTACAATCTGCGCTCACTCCGCTTCCTCACCTGCGCCGGCGAGCCGCTCAATCCTGAGGCCCTGCGCTGGGCGTACGAGCATATCTGCGGCAGCGGCGAGTGGGCCCACATGGTCGACAACTGGTGGCAGACGGAAACCGGCGGCCCCTGCCTGGGCACCACCGCCACCATGACCTCCCGTCCCGGACGAGTCGGCAAGCCTCTCCCCGGCGCCGTCATGGACATCGTGGACCGGGAGGGCCAGCCCATCGAGGAACCGGACAAGGGCGGCTTCCTGGTGATCCGCCGCCCCTTCCCGCACTTCTCCCGCACCGTGTGGGGCGACCACGATCGCTACGCCGACACCTGGAGCCAGATCCCCGGCGTGTACTCCTCCGGCGACGTGGCCCTGCGCGACGCCGACGGCTACTACATGGTGGTGGGCCGCGCCGACGACGTGCTCAACGTGGCCGGCCACCGCATCGGCTCGGCGGAGGTCGAGTCGGCGCTGGTGTCGCATCCCCAGGTCGCCGAGGCAGCGGTGATCGGCAAACCCGATGAGTTGCGTGGCGAGGTGATCAAGGGTTTCGTCACCCTGCGTATGGGCAGCGAGGGCTCCGACCGCATGGTAAACGAACTGCAGCTCCACGTGCGCCGCGAGTTGGGCCCCATCGCCGTCCCGTCGGAGATCGAGTTCACGCCCACGCTGCCCAAGACCCGCTCCGGCAAGATCATGCGCCGGTTGCTCAAGGCGCAGGAACTGGGACTGGATCCGGGAGATATAACGACACTGGAGGAGTAGGATTTGCCGATATACCGGAAGTAAAATGTTGGCGGATTTCCGAGACTGTTTACTTACCGGTCCACCGACGAGAGGTCAGCCCATGTTGCTTCAAGAATTGGTCGATGTTCTCGAAACTATAAAGCAGCGCATCCGCCACCACGGATCCCCGCTGAGGGAGAACGAAACCCGCACTCGTTTGGCATTGATAGACCCGCTATTGACAGCGCTTGGTTGGGACGTGTCCGACCCTGCAATGGTGACTCCGGAATACTCTGTCGGCTCAGGCAGAGCAGACTACGCCCTGAACGGATCGGAGTCGATTCCGGCGGCAATCGTCGAAGCCAAGCGTCTCGGGCATTCTTTAAACGATGACGAACGCATGCAGATGCTCAATTACGCGAACGCCAGAGGGGTGAGGTACGCTGCCGTAACGGATGGAGACGTCTGGGAAGTGTACCCAGTTTTCGATCAATCCCCATTAGAAGATCGTCGCTTGTTAGATCTGCACATCGCAAATAGCCCTGCACATGAATTGGCACTTCAGTTTTTGCTACTTTGGAGACCAAATTTGGCATCAGGTCAGCCGTCGCCAGCTGAGGAGCCCCGGTTGAACGCTCCGGCCGCTGTCGAGACAGAAGTGCCTAATCCGAGCCAGCAGACGAAGGAAAGCGAGACACCAAATGGCCCCAAGACACCGACGCAGGATCCAAAATGGGAATCACTGGCGAATTTCAATCCAGCGGGACGTAATCGGCCCCCCGGTTCCATGCGGTTCCCAGACCATCACGAAGACGAAATCCATCACTGGTACGAAATCTTGACGATGGTCGCCATGTGGCTCCACTCTACCGGCAAGCTCACTGTCACCATAACTCCGGTACCGTCGAGTGCAACACATTATATAGTTAACAACCAACCCATCCATCCCACCGGTGACGAGTTTGCCCGATATAGGGAGATCGCCAGCGGCCAACTGGCGGTAAACATCCTCGGGAGTGCTGTTAAATTGACCACCGACGCCCGGAAATTGCTCCAACACTGCGGTGTCAACCCTGATACGATAACATTACAGGTAAGCTGAAGATCCACTTACAACAAGCCTGACGAGCGCTAAGACTTTATCCCGCGTCAGCAAACGATATCAACGGTAGGACCACCGCAGACGCCGGCAATGCCACGCACAACTGAATTTCAGGGACGCCCTCGCCTCAGTGCGCGGGCTGCCTCTGTAGTACAAGGGCGAGGATTTCGTCCACACTGACATCAATTCAGTCGCGTGACGACGCTGGGTGGGTAGCGCTACGCGACCCCTGAATTTCCATGATTGCGACTGGTCGGCGCTGGCCGGGCGCACAGGCGTGTGGCGTTCTGCACAACGGCGGTTGCATATTGGCCGGGAGGCCGAGCGCTCAGCGCAGTAACGACGACAGGTCGCCAAATGCAAGGCGGCCGCTCCGTGGGCACGGTAGCGACCGCCTGAGCGATCCCCGGGGATCGTGCTCGATTTCTGCGTTGGCTCTAGGCAGCAGCGCCGCCCACGGTCTCGATGATCAACCGGGTTACGGTGTAGGGGTCGCAGTTGGCGTTGGGACGCCGGTCCTCGATGTAACCCATGCCGTCACGGGCAACCTGCCACGGAATCCGGACCGAGGCGCCCCGGTCGGACACGCCGTAGCGGTACTCGCGGTACGAGCACGTCTCGTGCAGGCCGGTCAGCCGCTCTTCGATGCGGTCGCCGTAGTTGGCGATGTGCAGATCGTGTCGGGTCTGGAGCGCTTCCGCCGCAGCGACGCAGGCCTCGTAGTTCTCCCGCATCCGGTTGGTGGAGAAATTGGTGTGGGCCCCGGCGCCGTTCCAGTCACCCTTGACCGGCTTGGGGTCCAGCGTGGCGCTGATGCCCCGGCGGCCGTCGACGGTCAGCACGTCCTCGCCGATCCGGTACAGCAGCCAGCGGGCCAGCCACAAGTGGTCGCCCGCGGTCGGAGCGCCGACCGGTCCGATCTGAAACTCCCACTGGGCCGGCATGACCTCGCCGTTGATGCCGGCAAAAGCCAGGCCGGCGTACAAACAAGCGTCCATGTGCTGCTCCACCACTGGCCGGCCGAAAACCTCGTCGGAACCGACGCCGCAGTAGTAGCCGCCCTGGGGCGCGGGGAAACCGTTGTCGGGCCAGCCCAACGGCTTGATGCCGTCGAAGAACGTGTACTCCTGCTCGATACCGAACCAGAAGTCCAGTGAGGCGTATTTTTCAGCCGCGGCGGCGCAGCCGGCCCTGGTGTTGGACGGATGGGGTGACATGTCGGTGAGCAGTACTTCGCACATCACCAGCTTGTGGTTGCCGCCGCGTATCGGGTCAGGGACCGCCAGCACCGGGCTCAGCACGCAGTCCGAGTTTTCGCCAGGGGCCTGATTGGTGCTGGAGCCGTCGAAACCCCAGACGGGAGGATCCTCACCGTCGGGAACGATCTTCGCCTTTGACCGCAGCTTGGCGGTGGGCTGCTGCCCGTCGATCCAAATGTATTCCGCCTTGTAACTCATGAAACAGACCTCAAAGTCCAGATTGTCTTGATATTGTACCCGAACTGCCCTGATTAAATCGCCCCGCCGCAACCTCTCACATGTAAAAAGTTTGTTACCAAGGCGAGCCGGGCCGCGTGAATCTCGGCGCCGGCAGGGCTTGTGCAAAGTCCATCGCGGCGGCAAATGTCAGGAGCTGGATTCGCCGGGTTTTGAAATTTTTGCGATGTTCATAAATCCCGAAAATCCTCTAATCCCGGCAATCCTGTTTCTGACGACAACTTTGCACCGGCCCAGTCCGGCTGGCGGGCCGGAGCCTGACGTTCGCCACCGAATGGTACACTTGATTTCGGCGATATTGGCGCCCCGCACGAAGCTGCAATCGCGATCGCATAAACCACAGCCGGGAGAACGAACATCTCATGTACTCGAAAATAATCGTTCCGCTGGACGGTTCTGACCTGGCGGAACAGGCCCTTCCCTACGCTGAGCTGGTGGCCCAAACCCTGTCGGTGCCCATCGAGTTGGTGCAGGCGTACGATATCCTGCCGGGCAGCGTTCTCGGCTCACGCTCCGCTCGGGTCGCCGACCAACTGCAAATGAGCGCCCGGGAGCGGACAGAAGCCTCCATGGAACCCGCCAAGCAGCGGCTGGAAGCCGCCGGGTTTGCGGTCAACATCGCGACCCAGCGCGGGCAGGCCGCGGACGTCATCGTCGCCCAGGCCGGCACCGACCCGGGCGCCCTGGTTGTCATGTGCACCCACGGACGTGGCGGGATCTCCCGCTGGGTCATGGGCAGCGTCACCGACAAGGTGCTGCACACCATTCCCAATCCCATGCTCATCGTGAGGGCCACGGTCACCGGTCCGGCTTCCCCCGGGACGTCGTTGAAATCAGTCGTAGTGCCGCTGGATGGTTCGGCCCTGTCCGAGCTGGCCATCCCCCATGCGGTCAACGTGGCGGCGGCGCTGTCGGCCCGGATCACCGCGATGCAGGTGACGCCGACCGCCGACTACTATCGCCGCCAGCTTGCGGTGGTGACGCCCGAGATGGGGGCAATTCCCGACTTCGATCCGGGTTCTCCGGAAGAAATGGCCGAAGACGACGCTGCCGGCGTGGCCTCTTACCTGGAAGACGTGACCAACCGCATGGCCATCGACCATGCCCACGGCGTCGACATCACCCACGTGGTGGAAGACAACATCGCCCAGAGCATCATCGACCGGGCCGCCGCCCAGCCGTCGCTGGTGGTGATGACCACCCACGGCCGCAGCGGCGTGGGTCGCATGGTCATGGGCAGCGTCACCGACCGGGTCATTCGACATTCCAACACGCCGGTGCTGGTAATCCGTTAGTTCCCCGACCGCCCAAACTCCGGGAGGCATGGCGAGGCCGTGCCTCCCTTTTTCGTGCCTGCCCTTCGAGCAGAGCCCCAGCGGCACCTACCCTTGACATTGCAGTCCTGCCAGCCGGGGCGGCGAACACGGCGCCCACAATGAACGGGTCGCGACCCTACGCGTAGCCAGTTTGCAGCGAGGAAACGTCAGAAGCAGGATTTACGGGATTTTGTGATTTGGCAGGATTGGGAAGTCTCCATCACAGAATGGTTCCAATCCTGACAATCCCCAAATCTTGAAAATCCTGATTCTGACGATTTACCAAACTGGGTACGCATGAAGGTTGCGACCCATTGCGCGAACCCGTGGCCTCGTGATACCATATCTGTAACGAAGATAATATTTATTCCAATAGCGAATGTGCGGCGTTTCACAAATAAGCAAAAGCGCTACGGTTACGTAGCCAAAAAGGAGGCAACACCATGACACTGTGCAGCAATATCATCGTTCCCCTGGACGGGTCCAAATTGTCGGCCCAGGCACTCCCCGCAGCCCGGTTGATGGCCAATGCGACCCGCGCGCCGATCACGCTGGTTCGATCTTTCGAGCGGCTGCCGGACTGGCATACCGACGCTGACCACGGGCGTTTCAGCGCCGCCATGGCAGCCGGCGAGCACGACCGCACCGTGGCCGATCTGAGGTGCATCAAGCGACGCATGGAGGACTGGGGAGTCGAGACCCAGATTTTCGTCGCAGCCCACGAGGCACCGGCCCACGAGACAATCATCGACATGGCCAATCGCGACCCGAGCGCGCTGGTCGTCATGTCCACACACGGCCGCAGCGGTTTCTCCCGCATGCTGACCGGCAGCGTTACGGCCAAGGTGGTGAACGCGGTCCGGAACCCGACGCTGATCGTGCGCTGCAACAAGACCGACTGCCCGGTGGTGCCCCAGTTCTTCGACAACATCATCGTCCCGCTGGACGGGACCGGGTTCGCCGAGCATGCCCTGGACTACGCCGGAGAACTGGCCACAACCTTCGGCACGCGGGTCACCCTGTTCCGATCCACGCCGGGCGCGGACTATTTCCGCACCAATTCCGACATGGGACACTTCGGCGGGACGGCCTTTTCGTTCAACGAGCCCGAAAACATGGCCCGGGATCTGGCCCACGCCTCGGAAGAATACCTGTGGAAAAAGGCCGACGCCCTGCGCGCCCGGTTCCCCCTGTTCGACGTCGACGTGGTGTTCTCGCAGGAAAGCCCTGAGCACGCCATCGTCAAACTGGCCAACCGGCTGGACAACGGACTGGTCGTGATGGCCACACGCGGCCGTCGCTCCGTGGGACGGGCGCTGTTCGGCAGCGTGGGCGACCACGTGGTGCGGCATTCGCCGACGCCGACACTGCTGGTGCGAGGGCCTCTGCACACCGCGGATGGAGCCTTCGGCGGCCACCGGCACGACCAGCATCGCGAGCTGGCCGCGGTGTAACCTCCGCACCGCGCGAGCGCGGATAGCGCAGGCCTCAGGCTGGCGCCAAACGCGACGGGGCGGGCTAATTAGCCCGCCCCGATCAAGTTAAGTGCTTGGGCAACACCGATCCGCCTCGGCACACGCCGACGACTGACCCACCGAGTTTTCTACCACTTCTGGATCACGGGCAGGACTTCCTTGCCGAACAGACCGATGTTCTTCATGGTGGCCTCGTGCCCCATGCGGGATTCCTGGCCGTAGAACACCAGGTGCTCCATGCCCAGCCGCGTGTGCAGGTACTCCAGTTTTTCCAGCACGGTGTCGGGAGTGCCACAAACGATGTGGTAGTTCTCCTTGAGTTCCTCAAAGGTCTGCAGGTTGAGGGGCTTGAGGCCGGAACGCCGGGCGGCGATGGCGGCGCCGGCAGCGGAACGATAGCCAACCGGCGCCATGTACTCTCGCGGACCACGGACGGTGGGACCCATGCGCCAGATGAAGTGCTTCGCCTGCTCGTCGGCCTCCTCCTGGGTGTCGCCGACATAGCAGCAAAGCAGGTAGCCGAAGTTGTCCGGCACAACCTCCCGACCGGCTTCCTCAGCAGCCACCCGGTACATGCCGAACAACTCCTCGGTGACGTCCAGATCGGTGAGGAAGGCCACGTAGGTGTAGCCATGGCGACCGGACCACTCGGCAGTCTCCGGCGATGAGGTGCCGGGCACCCAGATGGGCGGATGGGGCTGCTGGATAGGCACCATCCAAGGGTTGACCACCCTGAAGTTGTAGTGCTTGCCCTCCCAGCGGAAGGGGCCGGGAGTGGTCCAGGTCTTGATAATCAGGTCGTGGCATTCCTCAAATCGTTCCCGGTTGGCCACCGGATTATTGTTGGTGGAAACGGTCTCAACGCCGGTCCCGCGCACGAATCCCGAAATCATCCGCCCACCGGAGATCACGTCGATCATCGCCAGCTCTTCAGCCAGCCGGACCGGGTTGTCATGGATGGGCAGGATGTTTCCGAGCAGCAGTATCTTAGCCTGATGGGTGATCCGGGCCAGCACCGCCGCCGAGAGGTTGGTGGCGGCGTTCATGCATGAGGGCGTGTTGTGGTGCTCGTTGAGCATGATGCCGTCGAAGCCCAGTTCGTCGGCGTACACGCACTCGTCGAAGTAGCGCTTGAAGAGGCCATTGGCCGTGTTGGGGTTGAACCACGTGTTGGGGAACGTAAGGCGCAGCGACGGGTACTTGTCGCCCTCCTCGTCCGGGTACTCGTGGTAGGGGAACTCGGAGAAGTAGTAACTCTTCACGGGACGGGCCCTCCGGCGGTTTGGCAGATGATCCGCCGATTATACCAGCCGGAATAACCAGCGATCTGGCAGCCCAGCGCAGCTCGCCATGCGACCTGTCCAGCCTACCCGGAACGACGCCACCGAAGTGGATCACCTTTACCGGAAGCCTTCGACGAGGCAGAAATGATGCTCGGCATGGTCGCCGCCGTCAGAAGCCGCCAGTGCATCCCCGTGGGCCGTTTCGTGCGTCACCAATAGCGACACGAGAGCGACTAATGAAACCAGTGAGATGGCGAAACTCAGCCGGGCGGGTTGCGTCAGAGCCTTGATTATCGTCACAGCGGTTGTCCTCGTGTATCCGCAGGATTAGCGAAGCGCGATATGGGGCACTCCGCCTGTGGATTTCTAACGCGGCTGCTTATTGTTTGGTTTGTTTTCCAAAATTCAGCCACTGGCAATCCACTTTAGCGCACGGGTGTGAAATTGGCATAAAAATCAGCCGGATTTTCGTGAGTGTGTCGTGAAGATTCCACGAACACGCCCGCACCGGCTCTCATGCGTACGCACCTTCGTAAATCGTCAGAAGCAGGATTTACGGGATTTTATGATTTGGCAGGATTGGCAGATATCCATCGCAGGACGGTTCCAATCCTGGAAATCCCTGAATCTTGAAAATCCCGATTCTGACGTTTCTTCGCCGCAAACTGGGGACGCATGAGCGCTCCGGCCCGCCGGCGGTTACAACCGGTAAGCCTGAACCGCCGTGCCCTGGAACATTGCGGCTTTTTCTGCGTCCGAATAGGCGGCGGTAACCCGCTTGAAGGCGTTCCATGCCGTGGTGTAGGAGTAGGAGGCCTTGTCCACCGGGAAGTTGCTCTCGAACATGCAACGCTCTGGCCCGAATTGTTCGATGCAGTAGTCCAGCCACGGCCGGATGGTTTCGGCCAGTTCCTCGGAATCCGGTGGGACGTCGCGCTGATGCCAGTCGTAGCCGCTGATCACGTTGCCGAACCCGCCCAGCTTGACCACCACGTTTTCGTGGGCCGCAACGGACGCGATGCCCTTCTGCCAGTCGGCGAACACCTCGTCCCGACGGCCGGCGTAGGGCCCGACTCCCAAAGGCCGGCCCACGTGGTTCAGGATGATGGTCGCGTTTGGAAACGCCCCGGCCAGGTCGGCCAGCTCCGGCAGCTGAGGGTGAAACACCAGCGCGTCGAAGCTGAGCCCCATCCGCTGCAGCCGGTCGAAACCAGCGCGAAATCCCGCGTCGGCCAGCATCCCGGCAGTGGTGGACCGTCCCAGCGAAACCTCGGGGCTGGCGTCCCAGGAGCACGAGAACCGGATCCCGCGAAACCGGTTGTTGCTGGCGGCAAGGTGCGCCTCCAGCACCGGCGCCACCGCGTCGCCCAGCATCAGGTCGGCGTTGGCCACTATGCCGGCGGCCACCTCGGTGGGTCCGTACTGGCCGCTGGCGCTCTGGGCGGCCAGACCCTGCACGAACTCGGTTTCGCCGATGGCCCGCATCTCCTCCGGTCCCCGTGCCCGGTACATGGAGTGGCATTCGATGAACACCGTCTGGGCGATGTTGTGCCCGATCCCCACGTCCTGTGTCAGTTGGTCCAGCAGGTAGCGGTCACCCTCCCGGTCCCAGAAGTGATGGTGCGGATCGCAGATGGGCAGCGCGGGATCGATGGCCTCTTCCGTGACCTGGCTCAGCCAGGCCTCGCGTTGGGTGGACATGTTGGCCCTCCTTAGACGGGAAGCGGCTTCTCGGTGATGTTGTCCGGAAGCTCCACGCCGAAAGCATTGACGTTGAAGGCCAGCATGGAGTAGCAGCCCATCAGGGTGGTGAGCTCGGTGGCGCCGTTTCTGCCGAAATGCTGCATCACCGCGTCGAAAGCGTCCTGGCTGACCGTCCGCGTGCGGAAGAACTGCTGGCCGTACTCGACCACGGCCGCCTCGTCGGCCGCCGGGTTGGGCAATTCTTGCCGGTCCCGCAGGGCGTCGACGATCTCATCGCGCAGGCCGGCCTGGCGGGCCGGCGGCGCGTGGGCGTTCCAGATGAATTGGCAGTTGTTCTCGCGGGCCGCCACCAGCATCGCCAACTCCCGGATCCGCGGCGACAGCGACGTGTCGGTGCGCAGGTATAGGGCCAGACCCAGCGCGCGCTGCGCAACCTCCGGCGCGTTGAGCATCACCGAGCCCGGCCCGGTGGCCGGCACCTCGCCCCGGTCGGCGACGAAGGCATCGAAGGCGTTGCGTTCATTTTCGGGCACTGATTCTCGGGTCACTGTAGCGGTTCGGGCCATGGTGTCCTCCCATCATACGTTTTCGGTTCGTCGGCCACAGTCTAACACCGTTGCACGCAGCGTTACGGGGCGAAGCTCGACCGCGCCTGCGCTCCCCAGCGGCCGTCGTTGTCGGTCATGATCCACAGCGAGCGGTGGGTGGCGATGGCCGAGCCGGACGCATCCCGCCGCGTGAACTGGATCAGCACGTGCACCTTGTGCTCGGAGCTGTGGATCACTTCGGTGGAGTCCAGGGTCGTGTGATGCCAGTCCGGGCCGGCCCGCGCGTAGAAATCGCGCAGATAGGTTGCCTCCAGTTCGCTGCGGTCGTGCCAGATGGCAACGCCTTCGCCGGAGATGCGCACGTGGGGCAGGTGCAGCAGGTCGTAGAGCGCGGCATCGTCCCGGGCGTTCAGCGCGGCCATGAAATCCTCGATAGCGGCCACCGCTGCATTCTGTGGCGTTTGGGTTTGGCTCATACGGGTATCCTTTGGTTGATCGGGTAATGGATGCGGAGCCGGCTGCGGCTCATGCGTACCCATTTTGGGCGGTAGTATCGTCAGAATCATGATTTGCCGGATTTATGGATTATCAGGATGAGAAGCGGTCTGCCCCAAATGGTCTCAATCCTGTCAATTAATCCTGAAAATCCTGATTCTGATGAACTACCCAAAGCGGGTACGCGCGAGACGCTGCCGATTGTCGGCCCGTAGCGAATGTTGTACCATCGTTTGGCCTCAAATTCGCAACAGCCGGCACCTGGAGGATAGCTTTATGGCCAGCACCGCACAACGTGAACGCGACATCGCCATCGTGGGCGTCGCCGAATCGGATGAGATGGGCAACGTTCCCAGCAAGTCTTCCCTCCAGCACCACGCCGAGGCGGCCTACAACGCGCTGGACGATGCTGGCCTCTCGATGTCCGACGTCAACGGGCTGATGACCGCCGGCTTCAGCACCCTGGCCACTGCCGAGTACTTCGGCGTCCAGCCCTCCTTCACCGACAACACGTCCGTCGGCGGTTCGTCATTCGTGATCCACGTCGCCCACGCCGCTGCCGCCATCCGCGCCGGCTACTGCGACACGGTGCTCATCACCCACGGACAGGCCGGGCGTTCCACCCGCGTCCCGGTTCCGGCGGACCGGAATCTCCCCGTGGCCCAGTACGAGACGCCCTACGGCATGATCGGCCAGCCCATCAACTACGCCATGGCCTGCACCCGGTACATGCACGAGTACGGCGAGGAACGCACCCGCCAGGCCCTGGCCGAGATCGCCGTTTCCACCCGCAAGTGGGCCAACCTGAACCCCATGGCCTACATGCAGGACTCGCCGATGTCCTTCGACGACTACCACAACTCCCGTTGGGTGGCGTGGCCTTTCCACCTGTTCGACTGCTGCCTGGTGACCGACTCCGGCGCGGCGATCATCGTGACCACCGCCGAGAAGGCGGCCAACTGCAAGAAGGCGCCGGTTTGGGTGCTGGGCGCGGCCGAGGGCCACGACCACAACCTCATCAGCTTCATGCCCAACCACACGTCGACCTGGTCGCGGGAGACCGGGCCGCTGTCGCTGGAGCGCGCGGGCCTGACCCACGCCGACATCGACCACACCATGATTTACGACTCCTTCACCTACACCACCCTGGTGACCATCGAAGGTCTGGGCTTCTGCGGTCCAGGCGAGGGTCCCGACTTCGTCGCCAACCAGCGCACCGCGCCCGGCGGCGAATTCGCCCTGAACACCAACGGTGGCGGCCTCTCCTACTCACATCCCGGCATGTACGGCAGCTTCCTGCTGGTGGAAGCCGTCCGCCAGTTGCGCGGCGAGTGCGGCGACCGCCAGGTCCATCGCAAGGGTTCCTCCGACCAGCCAGCGGCCACCAGCATGGTCAACGGCACCGGCGGCTCCCTGTCCTCAACCGGAACGGTGGTGCTGGCGACCGGCTAAGTGGCTCCGGGCTTCGGCGCCTACAGAAAGCCAGGTGGACCCGCTTAGGAGCATCGCGGAGCGCTATTGGGTCGTATACTATCTGGTGTACGTCGGTGGAGTAGCATTCGGCGCATCGAGGTATCACCCGCTACGAGAGCAGGGCAAGGATGAGCTATTCGCACTGGTAGCCATCTTTGCTCTGGCTGCGGGCCTCGCGCTACTCGTGGCAATCATCATGGAGGTGTTAGGGCGCATGGTGTTGTTAATTCCTGCTGCTATCAAGAAAATCAAAGAGCAAGAGCGCAAACGCGTTGCGGAGGCTTTGGCCAATGCAGGAGTCCGTTCAGCCGACTCCGGCGAAGCGCTTACGCCGGCGGAGATCCGGAATATCGTACAGAGCGCATCGGAAGATCGCTCATAAGACACGGCTCTTGTTAGAGCCATTGAGCCCATCTCATAACTTGGACATATGGACATCGTAATCATCGGCCTTCCCCAATCGGGCAAAACCAACCTCTTCAACGCGCTCACCCTGGGCAAGTCCGACGCCAGCGGCGCATCGGGCAGCCCTACCGAAATGCACATTGGCATGGTCAAGGTGCCGGATCGGCGCCTGGAGCACCTGGGCGCCATCTATCACCCCCGCAAGATAGTTCCCGCCGAAATACGCTATACCGACCTGCCTGGACCCGAGGGCATGGCCCGGTCGCAAG
Organism: uncultured Dehalococcoidia bacterium; assembly: GCA_951813535.1. Taxonomy (GTDB): domain Bacteria; phylum Chloroflexota; class Dehalococcoidia; order Lucifugimonadales; family UBA3495; genus Bin87. The sequence goes on from OX638345.1 coordinate 670,930, forward strand.
GGATCAGCGGACGGTATCGCAACATCCTCCAATCCGCGACGGCCTTCCTGGTGGTCGTGCGCGCCTTCCAGAACGACTCGGTTCCCCATCCCGCCGGCGCGATCAACCCGGCCCGTGACCTGGAGGCCATGCTGGGAGAGTTGACGTTCACCGACCTGGAGGTGCTGGAACGGGCATCCACGCGCCTCGCCGACCAGGTGAACAAGACGAAACCAGCAGAACGGCCGATGGTGGTGCGCCAGAAGGAAACCGTGGATAAGGCCCGGGCCGGCCTGGAAAACGGCGTACCAGTGCGGTTGCAGACCTTCAGTGACTCGGAACGCTCCATACTGGTCAACTACCAGTTGCTCACCGAAAAGAACGTGATCGCCGTGTTCAACACCGATGAGGGCGCGGACGAAATATCGATCGCCGAGTTGGACATAGATCCCGCCCTCACCGCCGGCGTGGGTCAGGTCAGCATCAGCGCGCGGGTGGAGGCCGAGCTGAGCACGATGGACCCCGAGGAAGCGGATGAGTTCCGTTCGGACTTCGGCTTGGGCGAATCGGCCACGTCGCAGGTGATACGGGCCAGCTACGACACGTTGGGTCTCGTATCCTTCCTGACCGTGGGCGACGACGAGGTCCGCGCCTGGAGCGTGCCCGGCGGCATGCCGGCAGTCAGCGCGGCCGGCGTGATCCATACCGACTTCACCCGCGGTTTCATTCGAGCGGAGGTCATCGCTTACGACGACTATCGCGCCTGTGGAAGCATGGTGCAGGGGCGCAAGGAAGGTCTGCTGCGCTCCGAGGGGAAGACCTACCCGGTCAAGGACGGGGACATAATCAACTTCCTGGTGAACACGTAGCCACCATGATCAGCATCCGCCAGTTTCGTGCCGAAGACGCTGAGGCTGTCCGCGACCTGTTCGCGCACGCCCAGGACGACGACGCCGAGAGCTACAGCCGCACCGAGGCTGACCGCGAGGGGTTCCACGAATACATTGACGGCGCCCTCAACCATGACCTGGCCCACGTCGAGCAGAGCTATCTTCAGCGTCGGAGCAGCAACTTCTGGATCGCCGAGATGGATGGCCAGGTGGTGGCCAGCATCGGAGCCTACCGCCGGGACGATGCGGAAGCCGAGATACGACGCCTGGCGGTGGACCGATCCGCGCGCCGGCAGGGTGTAGCATCCAGGCTGATGGACCAGGCGGAGGAGTTCTGCCGCGACGCTGACTACGCCCGCGCCATCGTCTGGACGGCCAACCACATGACCGCCGCCATCGCCTTCCTCCGCCATCGCGGCTACCACGAGCTGGAAGACCACGCTTTCCCGCACACCAGCCTGACGCTGTACCTGTACGCGCTGGATTTGTGAGCCGCTACGGCGACGCCAGCGGCCGCGCGAAGCTGATCTCGTGGCCGTCCGGGTCGGTGATGTGATAGTAGCGCTCCCGCCAGGGCGCGTCGGCGGGTTCGCCGTCGGGGGTGTAACCCGCGGCTACCATCTGTCGATGGTGGGCGTCCACGTCGTCGACGTAGAGGATGCAGCGACCCCACCAGCGAACGTCCGCGTCGGCTGACAGGATCAGGTTCAGGTAGCCGTCGCCGACGCTGAGCGAGGTGAATGACGCCTCCGGTCCGCCGTACAGGATCGGGATGCCCGCTCCTTCGTGGTAGAAGGCCACCGACCGCGCCATGTCGCGCACCGCCAGCGTGATCGCGCTGATGCTCTGTACCGTCATCCTGGGTCTCCCGGCGGTGTTTCACACCCGTTGTAGTAGAATGATGCCAAACCAACTTACGATTGCCGGCGAGAATTATGTCAAAAATTGACCACCAGCGCATTGATGGGCCTCCCGAGTGTCTGCTCAAGTTGGAATCCATTCTACGGGAGATGGGATCGGTCATCGTCGCCTACTCGGGCGGCGTGGACAGCGCCCTGCTGGCCGTGGCCGCCCATCGCGCGCTGGGGGATCGCGCCCTGGCCGTCACCGCCATTTCGCCGGCCTTGGCGGCGCGAGACCTGGGCGACGCTGAGATGGTGGCGAGGGAGTTCGGGATCAACCACCGCGTCATCCACACCGACGAACTGCAGCGGGAGGGCTACGTAGCCAACTCGCCCCAGCGCTGCTATTTCTGCAAGACCGAGTTGTACGACCAACTCGCCATCCTGGCCGCCGCCGAAGGCTACCAATGGATCGCCAACGGGGCCAACACCGACGACCTGGGCGACTATCGGCCCGGCATGACCGCCGCCGCCGAGCACAGCATCCGCAGTCCCATGGTGGAGACGGAGATGGACAAGGCCCAAGTGCGCGCCGCCGCACTCTGGCTGGGAGTGCCGCTTTGGGACAAGCCGGCGCAACCCTGCCTCTCATCGCGCATCCCCTACGGCACGCCGGTCACCGTGGAGTCTCTGCAGCGCATCGAGGCGGCCGAAGACATCCTGCGCGATTTGGGCCTGCGCGAAGTGCGCGCCCGTCACCACGACAAGCTGTGCCGCATCGAGGTGGGCGTCGATGAGATGGAATTGGCCTTCGCCCACCGCGACGAGATCACCCGCCAGCTGAAGGCCCTGGGTTACCTCTGGGTCTCCCTGGACCTCAGCGGCCTGCGCTCCGGCAGCCTCAACGACGTGCTGCGGGTGAGCGCCGCCAACTCGCGGGGATGAAAACCGCGTTCATCCAGTCCGTCGGCGGCGCCAGCGGCGACATGCTGCTGGGGGCGCTGCTTGATGCCGGGCTGCCAACGGACGCTGTCCGGGAAACCATCGCGGCCCTGAGCATCACCGGCGTGGACATTGCGACCGCCACCGAGACCCGCTGCGAAGTTCACGGCACCCGCGCCCTGGTTGACGTGTCCGCCGCTCCCCGCTACTCACCGCAGCAGATGCTGGATGCCGTTGCGGGCGCGGCCGGACTGTCAGAACGGGCGCGGGATTCGGCTGCCTCTGTCCTCAACGCGCTGTTCGCCGCCGAGGCTCGGGTGCACGGGGATGATCCCGACCAAATCCACCTACACGAGCTGGGCACCGCCGACACGCTGGTTGACGTGGTTGGTGTGGTGCACGGGCTCGAAATGTTGGGCGTCGACCGGGTTTATGCCGCGCCTCTGGTGCTGGGTGAGCCCGGTGGACCGCGCCGACCGGGCGGCTACAGCAATCCGGCGCCGGCAACGCTCGAGATCATCGCGGCGGCCGGCGCGCCGGTAGCGCCGGAGCGACAGTTCCACGCCGGCGTCGGCGAGCTGACCACTCCCACCGGCGCGGCCCTGATTGCCACGCTGGCCGACGAGTTCCGTCAGCCCGCCATGACCCTCGACCGCATCGGCGTGGGCGTTGGCGGCAAGGATCCGGCCGCCTTCCCCAACGTGCTGCGCCTGTGGCTGGGTCAGATCGACGGCGCGGACCTGCGGGCTGACCCCTCCGGCAAGACGGCGCCGCCCGTAGCCCGCTGGCAGGACAACGTGGTGCTGCTGGAGACCAACCTGGACAACGCCACCGGCGAGCAACTGGGTTTCGCCATGGAAAGGCTCTTCGAGGCCGGCGCCTTCGACGTCTGGCACACGCCGATACAGATGAAAAAGAACCGCCCCGGCGTGCTGATGTCCGCGTTGGGTCCGGCCGCGCTGGAATCCCGGCTGGCGGAGGTGTTCCTGCGGGACACGCCGACGCTGGGGGTCCGCGTCCGCCCGGTGGGCCGCTACGCGGCCGAGCGGGACATCGTGACGGTGGAGACGGAGTACGGCCCCATGCGCCTGAAGCGGAAGTGGCTGGGAGGCGAGGTGGTCAGCGTGGCGCCGGAATACGAGGACATAGCGGCGGCGGCGAGGGAAAGGGGAGTAGGGTGGAGTGCCGTGAGTGAGGTGGTGGGGTCAGCGCACCTGGAGGCCCAATGATCTGGCGAACGCGGCAACGTAACTCGAGAAGGGTTGATCAGGTTGTGACAGTTCCTGCAACAGGTACCGAGCATCGTCAATGTTCGAGTACAAATCGCCGAAATCGGACTCTATCTCAGCGATCAACGTTTCCAGATATACGTTCCTGATGTAGGGTAATCGTTCGTCTCCGCTCGCGTTGCCATTGGAGTCGGAGTTCAGGTCCAGGTCCTCGATGGTACGGTAGGCTCGCCACCAGTTCCCGGGTGATAAGTTCGACGAAGGCACCATCTGACCGGGCACTAAACTGTCGCTGTTGCCTGCTACCTCGGCGTCTTCCACAAAGCCGAGGTAATACTGGAAAAACGCCTCCGCCGGTTGTTTGCCCAGCACGAGGTTGGGACTGACGTAACTGTACGATTCATCGTAGTTCCCAGGTGGGCCCGGCCATTTTTCTTCCTTCTGAAAGTCGCATCGTTGGCACGCGTAGATCAGGTTGTCCCATGCGATCCATTCGTCGGGAAACAGTGAGCGTGGTCGGAAATGTTCTATGACGGTTACCAGGCTGGCGCAGTCCTGTTCGCAATAGCCGCATATCCCGGCAAAGTTGCTTCGCAAAGCGTTCCTGATCGCCTAGCGGATACCTTCCCCGTCCTGTCCTTGCAGGTGTGCGGTGCAACATGGTGAGGGTTTGCGGTTGCGGCAATTCCGAACCTCCTCACCAGCGACCCCGTACAGTTCATCCCATTCATCGTAACGACACCTGATAGCGTCGAAAAAATCGGGTTCCGGCCAACGCTCAACCCCGTGCATGGCTACCCGTTGTCCTGGTTCAGTTCATCCTCCCGGCGCCGACGTTCCATCGCCTCGCGGAATCGTTGGGAGAATTCTTCGCGCCGCCTAGCCATCGGGCCACCGGCGAGTAAGTCACGGTCCACCAGACGGCGCAGTTCCTGCATCCGTTTTTGGCGTAGTTCTTCCTCGCGCTCGTCCGCACGTTCGCCCTCATCCCGAAGGCGCCGCAACTCTGCGGCGTTTCGGGCCGTCTCATCGTCGGTCGGATCGTCCACACCCATCATCGTGCGCAGAATCTCGTCCGCTGTCCATCCCACTATATCCTCGGTGTTGGTGGTGGTAGTGACGACGCCGTTCTCGTCGCGGTTCAGCAGGTGCACCTGCCCTGCCTTCAGCCCGGCCACCACGAAGGGCGAATGTGTGGTGGCGAAAATCTGCAAACCGGGAAAATGCTTCAGCAACGCGGGGATGACACGGCGTTGCCAGGTAGGGTGCAGGTGGTTTTCGATCTCGTCGAGGAGCAGGATGGCCGGCTGTTCATGCCATCGTCTACCCCGGCGGGGAGAGTGAGAATTCGCCAATTCGATGGCCAAGTGCCATATCCATAACAGCGTTCCTTGTGTACCGCTGCTCAAGTCTCCCAAGAAAACGAAGCCGGTATTGGGGTCAACCGTTTTGATCCCCATGTCGTCATGGACGTTGGTAATGGACAACTCATGCTCACCCACCGGTTGATGATAAATGAAATCCCCCGGCGTACGACCAGAAACCAAAACATCCGAGCAAATGCTCTGAACGCACGAATAAGCTGTCTCTTTTACCGATTGGATTCGTCTGACTGCCTGCGGATCTCTCCGCCCAGCTCGAACTAGGTCTGTCATTCCCTTTTGATACCGGTGAACACTTGTCCCGTCGAAACGGAATGCCGACAACCTTGATCGCATGGATTCTAGGGGATCAGGCTCGATTTCATCGCCCTCTTCTTCTAGGAACACCGGGTCAGAAGATTGCAGTCCTTGCATCCCATCAGTGTCATAAGTGAGCGGCAGGTTGAGCCGTGTGGCTGGGAAGTAAATCCACGGGATCAGATCAGAAAAATCCTTTTTGTTATCCGCCCGACTCTCTCTGCTACCCCTGTTCCAACGTTGGCGACGCGTTCCTTCCCTTGTCCAATCGTCGCTCAATTGGAACTCAAACCTGTCTTCGAACTCGATCCGGTACTGCAATGCCCGCAAGATTGTGGATTTTCCGGACGCATTCGGGCCGACCAGCACATTCACGTGATCATCAAATTCCACCTCCACCCGGTCGGTGAACGGCGAAAAGTCGGCTATGGCCATCCCCGTAATATGCATCGTCGTTGCCTCCGTCCAACCAGTCTAACCTAACGCACGGCCTCACGACTAATAATCTAACCACAACCGCCCCCACTCCGTCTTCAGCGCCTTGCGCACCCGCCCCTTGCCTATCGTGTTCAGCCAGTAGCCGTTGTGGTAGATGTTGCTGGCGGTGTAGGCCCAGGCGGCGATGGGTGAGCGGAGCAGGGCGTTCTCCAGCGGCTTGAGCGGACCCCAGTAGATCAGCTTCTGGCCCCGGCTGGCGAAGGTGTTCTCGTTGTCGGCGAATTTCCAGTTGACGCGGCTGATGTCGGGCTCGTCACCGACCACCTCGATGTCGCGCATGTCGCCCACGCCCAGGCCACGCTCGTGGGCGAGGCGGATGAACCGCAGGGACAGCGGGTCGAAGCCCATCATGGAGGCGACCACGGCGTCCACCGCCACCTGGTCGGCGCCGGCGACGATGCGGTTCTTGATGTGCCAGCGCATGGCCCGGGGGCCGGGCCCGTCTCCGGCGAAGGTGCCGTCGGTTACGGCGAAGATGCCGGGGTGGATCTCCTGCTGGATGGCCAGCAGGTCCACCAGCGTCTCGTGGATCACCGAGTGGGTCCAGTGGCGCTTGCGGTGGAGCAGCCCGCCAAAGGCGTTCTTCATGGCGCCGGTCATGGTGGTGAAGACGTGGGTCTTCATGGTGGGCAGGTGGACGATGTTCTTGCCGGCGAAGATTTCGGGTATCTCGATGCCCTCGGGATAGATGTCGTCCAGCACCAGCATCTCGGCTTTGGGCTCGTACAGCACCCACGGCTCCGGCGGCGTGTCCAGGTGAACCGTGCGCAGGTTGTACTTGTCCTGCACCGGTTTGTGCTTGTTGTTGACCTCGCCCTCGAAGGAGTCGACGACCACGGTGCCGTTGTGCGCGGCGATGAGGTCCCGGTGGCCCATGTTCTGCAGCCCGTGGATGGCTCCTTCCAGTTGCCAAGGCGTCGTTGAGCATCCGGGGTACCAGTGCTGCCACGATATGTTTATCTTCAGCAGCGTTTCCTGCTCCGGCGACAGGACCGACTCCGCGCCGGCCAGCCGCATCGCCCGTTCCACATCCTCCAGCACCGTCTCCGGCGTGGTAACCACCACCGACACCACCGGCGTTCCCGTCCTGCGACCGCCTGCCGATTGCGCAACCGTTTCTACCCGCTCCACAGTAGTCATCAAACATCTCCAATATTATTCTGACATCGATATACAGGATGTAAAAGATAAGCAGTTCTATCCTGATAATCCTGTATATCCATGCAAACTTACTTGTTGCGAAAATGTGGTATGACGTATTCGCCGAAGAGGCGGATGGAGTTCATCACCTCTTCGTGGGTCGCATAGCCGGCCTGGAAGATGGGCATGATTTCGTCCACACCCATGGCCTCGAACTCCTCGATGACGCGGATGCACGCGTCAGGGTCGCCCACGCAGTAGCCGCCGCCGGCCAGCAGTTCCTCGGGTGTGGGCGGTTTCTGCTGCTGCGGATCTTCTGATGGGCGGGATGGCCCGCCGCCGCGCACCGCGCCACCCTGCACGTAGAACCTGTACTCGTCAGGCACCGCGTCAGCATCGACGCCGGCCCACTCCAGCACGAACCGCTGACGGCTCTGCTCCAGGTACCAGGCGGCGACCTCGGCGCCCTTCTGACGAGCGCGGGCATCGTCCTCGTCGCAGAAACCGATGGTGGACGCGACCACCTGCCGGTTCGTGAACCGACCCACGGGGTTGGCATTCTCGATGGCCTCGTAGTAGGCGCTCACCAGTCCCCGGGTCTTGTCGGTTCCGCCCAGGGTGTTGACCAGGCAGCCAACGCCCAGTTGGCCGGCGAGGCGGAAGGTGTCTTCCTGGGTGCACGCCATCCACAGCGGGGGATGGGGTTGCTGCAAGGGCTTGGGGATGACCTCGCGGGGCGGGATCTGCCAGTTCTCGCCGTCGTGGCTGAAGACCTCGTCGCACCACATGCGGGGCAGGCACTCCAGGGTCTCGACCATCATGCTCTGGGTCTGGGCCACATCCGTGCCGAAGGGAGTAAGCTGGTACGGCCCTTTGGTGCGGCCCACGCCCACGTCGACCCGGCCGTCGCTCAGGATGTCCAGCGTCGATGCGCGGGCCGCCACGTGCAGCGGATGATGCACCGGCGCCAGCACCACGCCGAAACCGAGCCGCATCTTCTTGGTGTGCTGGGCCATCACGGCCAGCGTCACTTCGGGCGCCGACGAGTGGGCGAACTCGGTGAGGAAGTGGTGCTCCACCAGCCAGACCCGCTCGAAACCCATCTCCTCCGCGTACTGTACCTGCTTGACCGCGTTCCACAGCGTGTCGTACTCGGCGGTGTCCGTCCACGGACGGGGCATCTGCAACTCATAGAACATCCCGAATTTCATGGCGAATATCCTTTGGACGTGTTCGTCAGCGTACTGTCAATTCTACAACGCCGTCCATCCGCCATCGACGACCAGCAGATGGCCGGTGGTCGCGCCGGCGGAATCGCTGGCCAGGTAGATCGCGGCGCCCGCCAGTTCCTCGGGGTCCATGCGCCGGCCCAGGGGCATCTTGATGGCAAGCTCGGCGCGGACCTCGTCGGCGTCCCGGTCGTCCGCTTCCAGCAGGCCGGGCGTGGTGGTCGGCCCAGGCCCGATGGCGTTGACGGTGATGCCGTGCTGGGCCCATTCCAGCGCCAGCACGCGGGTGAGATTGGCCAGGCCGCCCTTGCTGGCGCAGTAGGCGGCACGGTTCACGGCGCCGACCACCGCCATCTGTGAGGCGATGTTGATGATGCGGCCGAACCCGTTGGGAATCATCAGACGCGCGGCGGCCTGGGAGCAGAAGAACGCCCCCTTCAGGTTGGTGTCCATCACCGCGTCCCAGTCCTCCTCGGTGACCTCCAGCGCGGGGGCGCGGCGGCGGATGCCGGCGTTGTTGACCAGGATGTCCAGCCCGCCTAATTCGTCGGCCAGGCGGCGTATCGTGGGTCGGATTTCGGCGACGTCCTGCACGTCAAGGTCGCCGGCCAGCCCGACCTGGCCCTCATTGCGGATGCGCATGACCACGTCGGACAGGCCCTCCCAAGACTCGTCTGATGCCATATCGGTGACGGCCACGTCGGCGCCGGCCTGCGCCAGGCCCACCGCCAGGGTTGCGCCAATCCCCCGCGCCGCGCCGGTCACCAGCGCTTTTCGTCCGGTCAAGTCCAATCCTGCGAAGGGCATACCATTCTCCTGAAATCGGCGATGCACCGGATCCGGCGCTCGCGGGTGTACCGGCATTATAGCGATGGCGGCGGATGCTCTCTGTTGATGCTGCGTCGGACACCGTGATATCGTGATACGGGATAATATTGCCCGCGGATAAGCAGGGAACGCGTTGCTTGGGACCAGATCGCCAGGGTTGCTCATGGGTCTTGCCACCATCGCCGTGGCGGCGGTGTGCTTGAGTTTCGCGATAACTGCCTGGACGCTGAATACCGCCGAGGCCAACGGCGCGTCGACCATCATCATGGACCGCACCCAGGGCCCTTATCGCATGGTGGTGGGCATCATCCCGGCGCGGCCGGTGATACCCCAGACCCACCTGGCCATCCAGATATTCGACGTCGCCGACCCCCGCCCGCTGCGCGACACCGAGGTGCGGATGACCGTGGTCACGTCCGGGCCTCCCGGTTCCACGGGATTCGGCCCCCACCAGGTGCTGAACGAGCAGACGCTGCGCTATTTCGAGGTCGATGTGCCCTTCGCGACCACCGGGCCGTGGGACGTGTCCGTAACGGTCGCGTCGGAACGGGGCGAGGAGACGTTCGTGCTGCCCCTCGATGTGGGCGAACCGGGCGCCAGCATTCAGTGGATCTGGATCACCGCGGTGCTGGTCGTGATCGTTGCCGTAGGGGCGTGGACGTGGCTCACCCTGCGCCGGCGCGCCTCCGCGGCCTGATGAACCGCCGAGCGACTGGAATCCTCCTGCTTCTGAGTACGGCCGCGTTGGTCGCAGTCCTCGTCGGGGCATTCCCGGCATCCGCCAATGCTCACGGATTCGGCGAGCGGTACGACCTCCCGTTGCCCCTTTCCCTGTTTGTGATCGCCGGCGCTGCGGCGGTGGCGCTGTCCTTCGTCGTGGCTGCGGTGTTCCTGCGGGCCGGCGCCACCCACGCCCGCTACCCGCGTTACAACCTGCTGCGCCTGGCGCCCGTGCGCTGGCTGGCCTCCGCGCCGGTCACCGCCACGCTGAAAACCCTGTCCGTGGCGCTGACCGCCTACGTTATCGTGGGGGCGCTGATCGGCAACGAACGGGCCGCGCTGAATCCGGCCCCGGCGGCAATATACGTTGCGTTCTGGGTGGGATTGAGCTTCTTCACCGCGCTGTTCGGCAACCTGTGGGCGCTGGTCAACCCGTGGAAGGTAACGTGGGGGTTTCTGGAGCACATTTTCGCGATCATATCGGGTGGAGGCCGACTGAGCCTGCACCACCGCTATCCGGCGCGGGTGGGGCCCTGGCCTGCGGTCATGGTGTTTGTCGGCTTCGCCATACTGGAAACGGTGGCCGCCGACACCGCGGGACCCCGGGCGCTGGGCTGGATGCTGGTGCTCTACACCGTTTACAACTTCGTGGGGATGTACGTGTACGGGCGCGAGGTCTGGCTGCGCAACGCCGAGGGGTTCACGGTGGTTTACGGCTTCATGTCCCGTTTCTCGGTGACCGAGGTACGATCACCAACGTCGCGGTGCCGGCGATGCTCCAGCAACGGCCGGTGCTCCGCTGGCGAAACCGACTGTGTCGACTGCTACGAGTGCTACGCCGCTGCCCCGCCACCACAGCGCCAGTTCAACCTGCGGCCGCCCTGCGTTGGACTGAACCGCCTGGGCGTGGTGACCCTCACCGTGGTATTCCACGTTATCCTGCTGCTGTCCACCGTCTCCTTCGACGGCCTTTCGGCGACGCCGGAGTGGCTGGTGTTCACCGGCCAGTTCCTGCTCCAGTTCCCGATCTACGGCGGCTACATCGCCAACCTGATCGGCGTGCTGGGATTGCCCGTGGTATTCGGACTGCTGTTCGTCGCCACCTGCGCAGCCATGGCCGCGCTTTCCGGCCAGGCCGAACCGGACGCCGGCCAATTGCTGCGCCGGTTCACCTTCTCGCTGCTGCCCATCGCGCTGGCCTACCACTTCGCCCACTTCCTGGGGTTCCTGCTCATCAACGGCCAGCGGTTCATCGTGCTGGCGTCGGACCCCTTCGGCTGGGGCTGGGACCTCTTCGGCACGGCCGACGCCATCATCAACATCAGCATTTTGTCGCCGGTTTTCATCTGGTATTTCTCGATCCTGGCCATAGTGGTCGGCCACATCGCCGGCGTGTATCTGGCCCACGTGCAGGCGACGCGGATCTATCCGACCCGGCGCGCTGCGCTGCTCAGCCAGGTCCCCATGCTGGTGCTGATGGTGTGCTACACTTGCGCCAGTTTGTGGATAATTTCGCGCCCCATCGCCGAGTGAGGGCGGCCCAAGACGGAGGATTCAACAGTGCCTGAACGCAGCCCGCGACTGGAAGGAAAGGTGGCAATCGTGACCGGCGCCGGCTCCAGCGGCCCAGGCATCGGCAACGGCCGGGCCACCGCCACGCTGTTCGCCCGGGAGGGAGCCAAGGTCCTGCTGGCCGACATCACCGAGGAGCGGGCCGCCGAGACCATGGAGATGATCCAGGCCGAGGGCGGCGTGGCGTCCACCGTGCAGGCTGACGTGACCAGGGCCGCCGACTGCGAGCGCATGGTCGAGACCTGCATAGAACGCTACGGTCGGCTGGACATCCTGGACAACAACGTGGGCATATCCCGCCGGGGCACGGTGGTTGAGGTCTCCGAGGAAGACTGGGACCACATCATGGCGGTGAACGTGAAGACCATCGTCATGGCCAGCAAGTTCGCCGTCCCGCGCATGATCGAGGCCGGCGGCGGCTCCATCATCAACATCTCCTCCATCGCCGGTCTGCGCGCCCACAGCAGCACGCCCTACACTGCGTCCAAGGCGGCGGTGATCGGCCTGACGATCTCCATGGCCGCCGACCATGGGCCCGACGGCATCCGCACCAACTGCATCGCGCCCGGCCTGGTCTACACTCCCATGGTCGCGCCGCGCATGGACGACGACCTCCGAAACATCCGCAGCGGCGCCGCACCCTTGCGCACCGAGGGCACGGCATGGGACGTCGGGAACGCTGCCCTGTTTCTGGCCAGCGACGAGTCCCGCTGGATCAACGGCGTGGTATTGCCCGTGGACGCCGGCCTGGTCGCCACCTCGCCGGTGACCTACCAGACACTGGGGCAGCAGGTACGGGTGTAGTCTGGTAGAGTTAAAGCGTGAGGGATGATGACATGGTTACGCAAGAACCACGGAATGGGCAAGTTGCGCCGGGGGATCGGATGGTTGATCCCACCGGTCTGGAAGCGATTGTACCCTCCTACGTTACCGGGCTGGTCATCATCGGGCTTGCCGCATCATTTCTGGCGGTGCTCGTCGGGTTGATGACTGACCGCTTCATCGTCGTGATTGCAGGTTCTTTCGCGTTATCTGGGGTGATGTTGGTATGGGCCACCGCCGCAGCGGTAGGCCTGTGGAAATCCGCAAAATCTTGGTTGGCTAGCCGCCGCGCAGTTGCGAGTGAATCAGTCGATACAAGGCCACTCCGGTAATCGTCACCACTACAATGGTGGTAGAAATTATCAAGGTTGCCTTCGCATATCGCGCCACGCTCCGCAATAACGGGTCTTCTCCGGCAGTGAATGTTATGGAGATAGAAGCCGCCACCGTTATTGCCAAAATCGCCAATGCGGCCGCAAACGACACCCGGTATGTTGGCGGGAGGAAACGCAGGATGCGTTCCACCCACCGGGCGTTGAGCAAGGGAAACTTCGGGTCCAGAACGCCCGCGCTATGACGCGGGTGCTAACCCTCTATCGACACCAGCGTCAGGTCAAAGGTCAGGTCCTTGCCGGCCAGCGGGTGGTTGGCGTCGAGGGTGACCGCCTCGTCGCTGACTGCCATGATGGTGAAGTTCACCACTTGGCCGCTCTCCTGCTGGCCCTGCACGCTGGTTCCCACTTCCAGCGGCATGTCGGGAGGAAACTCGCCGCGCGGCACCTGCATCACGCCATCGTCATGATGCTCTCCGTAGGCGTCCGCGCAAGGGATCCGGACGGTCTTGGTGTCGCCGACTGCCATTCCGACGACGCCGTTCTCAAAACCCGGTATCACCTGGCCACCTCCGATGGTGAAGGCCATGGGTGTGCCGCCTGCCGATGAGTCGAATACTTCGCCATCGTCCAGGCGGCCCGTGTAGTGAACCCTGACTTTGTTCCCCTGTTGTGCTGTGGTCAAAATGGCCTCCACGCCACGTCTGGATGCGCAACTATAGCACGGACGCCAATCCCGCCCGAATTGTGCTATGGTACGGCAATCACCAGAATCCAAGGCCGCCGGTGGCAGCCTATTCAGGGAGGAACCATGAAGTACGGACTGTTTATGATGCCGTCGCATCCGCCGGAACGGAACATATACGATGCTCACCAGTGGGACCTTGAATACCTGGCCCTGTGCGACGAGTTGGGCTTTGACGAAGCCTGGATCGGCGAACACTTCACCTCGCCCTGGGAGCCCATCCCCGCTCCGGATCTGCTGATCGCCCAGGCGCTCATGAAGACCAAGCGCATCAAGCTCGGCTCTGGCGCGCACCTGCTGCCCTTCCACCATCCGGCTGAGCTGGCCCACCGCGTGGCCTACCTCGATCACATCTCCCAGGGCCGCTTCCTGTTCGGCGTTGGCGCCAGCGGCCTCCCCAGCGACTGGGCCCTGTTCGACGTCGACGGCAACAACGGGGAGCACCGGGACATGACCCGGGAGTCGCTGGACATCATCCTGAAGATCTGGGAGAACGACGGGCCATTCGAGTACAAGGGCAAGTACTGGAACGTCAGCATCCCCGAGCCAATGTACGGCACCCTGGAGTTCTTCCTGCGCCCATACCAGCAACCCCATCCGCCCATCGGCGTGGCCTCGGTCAGCTACAAGTCGCCGACACTCATGATCGCCGGCGAACGTGGCTTCATTCCCATGAGCCTGGCCCTCAACGCCGACTATTGCCGCAGCCACTGGGAAGCCATCGAAGAGGGCGCCCAGCGCACCGGCCGCACTCCCTCACGCGCCGACTGGCGCCTGGTGCGTGATGTCTACGTCGCCGACACCGATGAGGAAGCCCGCGACCTGGCCCTCAACGGCATGTTGGGCCGCGTCTGGCACGACTACCTGCTGCCGCTGTTCCGCGAGTTCGACCTGATGAAGGTCTTCAAGCACGACGATGAAGTGCCCGACGATGCGGTCAACATCGAGTACATGGCCGAACACCTGTGGCTCATCGGCTCGCCGGACACGGTGGCCGAGAAGATCAACCGGCTGTACGGCGACGTGGGCGGGTTCGGCGGCCTCCTGATGCTGGTCTATGACCAGTCGGAGAACAACGCGGCATGGGAACACTCCACCCGCCTGCTGGCCAACAAGGTCATGCCCCAGGTGGCGCATCTCACGGGCGCGGCGGCATAACCGCCTTCGGAAGCTACGCATCGTTGGTCGAGGCGTTGGAAGCTTCTGACCAGGAAAGCGCCAGGTTACGGCGTGCGTTCGCTCAATTGCCGAAAACACCTCGTCGTGGGAAACCTTCGCAGACCGGCACGGAGACGTACTTCGGGAATTGGTAATGCGGATAATTGCCGATCCCTACGACCGGTATACTGAAATAGGTGGCGGTCAGGAAATGACCATCCTGGTTGGACGCGTGCCTGCGTCCCGTCGATGGATCAAAGTGATATTCGTTGGCACACCGGAAATCGGTCAGTTTCACACTGCTTACCGAGACCGAAGATTGGACCGGCAGTACGGAGGGGGCCCATGGCTCGCAAAGTAAAGCGCTTCGAGCTGGAGGCTCTGCCACAGCCGACGGTTGTTTACGTCGCCGAAACTGAAACGCTGTATATCGAAAACGGTCGGGTGCGAGAGGACGCTGAAGAGATGGCGGATGGGGTCCTGGTCTACTACGACAAGGACGACGAGGCATCGGCGGTGGCGCTCAACATCGAACGGGCCGAGCAGGTACTCAAGCCCTTCGTCGATGCCATACTGGCCAAATACGGCGTGAAACCTGATATCCCGACGGTGACTAACGAGACCGAAGACTGACGCCGGCGATAATCTGCCCCAAGGCCTGATCTTCTCCGAGGAGCATCCCCAAAATGCAGGAAAACCGAGTACGACGCGCGCTGCGGGACAACCGCATTGCCCTGGGAACCTATGTGACCTTCGCCGACCCGCAGGTCATCGAAATCATCGGCCTGGCCGGATTCGACGCGGCATTCATCGACATGGAACACACCACTTTTGATCTGGGCCTGGTCAGCCAGATGATCATGGCGGCGGACCTGGTCGGCGTGACCTCCATGATCCGTATCCCCGGCAACGATGAGAACCTCATCCTGCGGCTGTTGGATGCCGGCGCTCAGGGCATCATCATTCCCCACATCGATGGCCTTGAGGGAGCCAAGCACGCCGTGGATGCCGTGCGATATGCCCCCCTGGGACACCGGGGCGGAGCCGGCGGCACCCGGGCTGCCCGCTTCGGCACCGTCAGTTGGGACGAGCATACCCGCACGTCCAACGAGAACATCGTCCTGTCCGTCATGACCGAGGACGAGCGCGGCATCAGCGAGATTGGCCAGATCGCCGCGCTTCCCGGCATCGACCTCGTGTCCATCGGTCCCACCGACTTCTCCGAGTACATGGGCATTCGCGACCCACAGAGCCCGGTCATCCGCGCCCGCCTGGAGGAACTGGCGGCTGAGGTCAAGGCGGCCGGCGGGGCCAAGCTGTCCATGCCGATGAACCACCCCGCATTCCCACTGTCGGCATCCGAGTTACAGGCCATGGGCGTGGGCTATACCCACGTCGCGCCCCCGCCCACGGCGGTGCTACTCCAGTCGCTGCGGCAGCGGATCACCGACATCCGCACTGAGTTGGGTTAGACCAATCGTACGTGTGGTGCCACTTCGGGAACCGGGCCCGGTGGGTTTTAGCTCGAGGGATGGCGGTTTTGGCTCTGGCCTTCGTTGCGTTGGGCTGCGCGGCAGATCCAGCGCCCACCGCAACCCCTGCCACTCTCAGCGTCCCGGCATCTCCCACCGCAACGGCTACGGCGGGGCCAACACCGACGCCGTTCCCGACACCCACGCCGGCGCCGACGTCCACTATCGTTCCCACCGACACTCCGGTACCCACGGCGACGCCGTTCCCCGACGCGCCGCTGGTATTCATCGGGGACAGGATTTACGCGGTGGACCTGGCGGTAACCGGCGAGGAACTGACGCTGGGACTGTCCGGCCGGCCGTCGATGGCTATCGACCGCGCCATGCTGTTCGTCTACGAAGAGGACAATCCGCGCACCTTCTGGATGCCTGATATGCACTTCCCGCTGGACATGGTTTGGATCCGGTCCGACTGCACGGTGGACGGCGTGACCTCCGACGTGCCGAATCCGCCCCTGGACACACCGCGGGACCAGTTGCCGCGCTACCCGTCCACCGGCCCCGTGCGCTTCATCCTGGAGATCAACGCCGGTCAGGCTGAGGAACATGGAATCGGCCCGGGCTCACGGGTGCGGTTCGCCGGCCAAATCGAAGGCCGCTGGGGCTGCTGACCACTCGCTCTAAATCTGGATCAAAGGAACTCGACACAATGCAGATACTCGTCTCCGGCTCTCTCGCCATAGACCGCATTATGACCTTCAACGGCCGCTTCGGCGACCACATCGTCCCCGAGCGCATCCACCAGATCAACCTCAGTTTCACGGTGGACGGCTTCAACGCCTACTTCGGCGGCACCGCCGGCAATATTGCCTACTCCTTGGCCATGCTTGGCCAGGAACCCCGCATCGTGGCCGCCATCGGCTCCGACTACCGCGACTATTTCACCTGGATGGCCGACAACGGCATACCAACGGATGATATCCGCATCGTGAACGAGGAGGCCACTGCGTCGGCCTTCATCGTCACCGACCTTGCGGATAACCAGATCACCGGGTTTAATCCCGGCGCCATGAAACACGCTACCGGCTTTGACTTCGGCAAAGTGGACGCCACCGGGGTTATCAACATAGTCGGCCCGGGCAACCTTACCGATATGACCGATTTTACCGCCGATGCTTACCGCGCCGGCATCTACACCATATTCGATCCTGGTCAATCCCTTCCAGCGTGGGATGCCGACGGGCTGACCGCCGGCATCGACAACTCGCATATGCTGATCGCCAACGACTACGAAATGGCCCTCATTTCGGAGAAAACCGGTAGGGATGACGCCGGGTTGATGGAACTGACCGGTGTCCTCGTCACCACGTTGGGCGAGCAGGGAGTTCGCGTCACCATCCCGGAGGGGCAGGTGATCGTACCGCCAGTGCCCACCGACAACGTGGTTGACCCCACCGGCGCCGGCGACGCCTTCCGCGGGGGGTTGATCCTGGGCTTGGTTCACCCGGTGACGGCCGCTCACGCCAACGAAGGCGGGTCCTTCGGCTCCATCACGCTTCGCCAGTTGGAACGCGCCGCCCAAATCGGCTCCGCCTGCGCCCATTTTGCCATCCAGCGGCCCGGTACGCAGGAATACCGCTACACCCGCGAAGAACTGGATGCTGTATTGGAGCGTGCCTACGGGAACTAGGCGGGTACGCCGTATCGCGCTTCGTAAGACGCGGGCGTCACGCTAGACGATGTAACGCCCGCCCACCACGTTCATCCGGTCGCCGGTGATGTAGGACGACTCGTCGCTGGCGTAGAACAGGCAGGCGTTGGCGATGTCCCGCACCGTGCCCTGGCGACCCAGCGGTATCTCCTTCAGGTGTTCGTTCGAGCCGCGGGCCACGTCCTGGAACTCCGGATACCACTCCGGGTGGGCTCGCGCGGTGTCGGTGGAACCCGGGTTCACGAGGTTGGCGCGCACGCCGTACTGGGCGCACTCCGCGGCAACCGCGCGGATCAACCCCAGCAGTCCGGTCTTCGCCGTGGTCACGATCGCGGTGTCGGGGCGGCCGGTGATGGCCGACTGTCCACCCAGCCCGATGATGCTCCCGGATCGCTGCTCAATCATTCCCGGCAGGACGGCGTGCATCAAGTAGAACGCGGAGTGGAGGTTGGTCGCCATTACGCTCTGCCACTCCTCCACCGTTACCTCCAGGATCGGTTTGTGCGGACGCACCGCCACGTTGCTCACCAGCACGTCCACCGTCCCCAGGGCATCGATCCCTTCGGCGACCATATCGGCAACCCGGTCGGGGTCAGCGACGTCGCCGATCACCGTGTGAGTCTGGGCGCCCAGCTCGCGGCATTCGGCTGCCACACTCTCCAGCTCCTCGGCTGATTGCCGCGTGTTCAGGATCAGGTTGGCGCCTTCGCGGGCAAAGGTGCGCGCGATTTCGGCGCCAATGTTTCGGCTCGCGCCGGTGATCAGAGCGGTTTTGTTTTCCAAACGCATATTTGTTGCCTTTCCAGTTCGATCACTCGTCTCGACCATCTGTATCTAGCCACTTTCCAATCCGTCTAACCACCAGGCGCAGCAGGGATGCCAGAACCCCGGTAGCACCTACTATTCCCAGCATTCGGTCTATATCAAAATCCCTGCCCTGACCAATAACCAGCATTACAATCGCAGCGACAACCAAGACGGCTACAACGATGGCAAGAGTGGCGGCGACTGCAATTGCGATATTTCTCCAAAGGACCACGAGCTATCTTTGCAATCTGGCCTTCAACAGTAGTGTGAGAACCGTCCCAATTCCTGATACGCCCATGAGCAATCCCGTTACGCCTAGTAGGGCCGCCCCCGCGTAAGTAACCAGAGAACCCTCCGGTAAAAAGTAGTGGCCCAAAACGAACAGTCCGCTACTGGTAGCGTAAGCCACCAGTGATGCGGTGAAAACTTTGTCCCACATAGCCATGCCTCCAACACTTCTACCATGTCAGCATAAAGACGCAGGAAACACTTGTCAAAACAAGACGGGGGCGACCGTCACGTCGCCCCCGGCATAGTGGTGGCGGTTGGCACTGGGTCAGTAAGGCCCGTAACCCGGCACGTTGATGCAGGCGGCAATGTGGTCCGGCAGAACGTTCCGGGCCTCCGGCTCCACCCGGCTGCAGTCTTCCGTCGATATGGGACAGCGCGGATGGAACACGCAACCGCTGGGGGGGTTCAAAGGACTGGGAACCTCGCCCGTGAGGATGATGCGTTCCCGTTGCGCGTCCAGCACCGGGTCAGGAATGGGCACCGCCGACAGCAGGGCGCGGGTGTAGGGATGCTGCGGGTTTTCATAGATCGCGTTGCGGTCGGCGACCTCGACGATCTTGCCCAGGTACATCACCGCCACGCGGTCGCTGATGTGGCGTACCACCGAGAGGTCGTGGGCGATGAACAGGTAGGTCAGGTTGTACCGCTCCTGGAGATCCTCCAGCAGGTTAATGATCTGCGCCTGGATGGACACGTCCAACGCCGAAACCGGCTCGTCGCAGACGATGAAGTCCGGGTCCACGGAGAGCGCTCGGGCCACCCCGATGCGCTGCCGCTGTCCGCCGCTGAACTCGTGCGGGAAGCGGTCGGCCATGTACGGATTCAGGCCGACGTTGTTGAGGAGTTCGGCCACCCGCTCGCGGTACTCCCGCTTGTTGTTGACCAGCCCGTGCACGGCCAGGGGTTCGCCAATAATGTTGCCGGCGGTCATTCTGGGGTTCAACGAGCTGTATGGGTCCTGGAAGATGATCTGCATCTGGCGGCGCATGGCACGCATCTGGCCGGTCTTAGCCTCGGCGATTTCCACGCCGTTGAACCAGATCTGGCCGTCGGTGGGCCGGTACAGACGCAGGATGCAGCGGCCGGTGGTGGTCTTGCCGCAGCCCGATTCGCCAACCAGCCCCAGGGTCTCGCCGCGACGCACGGTGAAATCCACGCCGTCGATGGCTTTGATGTAGGCAACCGCCCGTTGGAACAGGATGCCCGAGGTCACCGGAAAATGCATCTTCAGGCCGCGAACGTCCAGCAGGACGTCGTGCTCCGCCGGTGTCGTAGCGGCAGTTTGGGGCATCTCAGCAGTGGTCATCGTGAAACTCCCTTTTCAAACCATTCATCTCGGTTCAATAGGAAATGAGGAACGGTTTCGTGACGGGTTAGCCAGTGCCCATGGCGTAGCTCAGCGCCTGCACACCGAGGATCTCCGAGCGCCAGCAGGCTGACACGTGAGGCTCCTCAGAATTGTTGACCTCCACCGGCATCAGCGGCGGGGCTTCAGTCGCGCACTTGTCCACCGCAAAACGGCACCGGGCGCGGAAGGAACATCCCTGGGGCAGGTTGACCAGGTCCGGCGGCTGACCTTCGATGGGCACCAGTTTGGCCGCCTGGCCCTCTTCATCGGTCAGGCGCTGGTCAAGGCGCGGCACCGAGTCGAGGAGGCCAACGGTGTATGGGTGGCGTGGGTTCGTGTAAATCTCGTACGCCGAACCGCGTTCGATGATCTTCCCAGCGTACATCACGTTCACCCGGTCGGCGTAGCGGGCCACGACGCCCAGGTTGTGGGTGATGATGATCAGGGCGACGCCGAGGTCCTGGGTCAGCGACTTCATCAGCTCCAGGATCTGCGCCTGAATGGTCACGTCCAACGCCGTGGTGGGCTCGTCGGCGATGATGAGCTGCGGGTTGCAACTCAGCGCCATGGCGATCATCACGCGCTGGCGCATGCCTCCGCTGAACTGGTGAGGGTACTGCCGGATTCGCCGCTCCGGGTCAGGGATGCCCACCCGCGCCAGCAGGTCGACCGCGTCCTTGCGAGCTTCGTCGCGGCTCTTGCCCATGTGCAACTGGATCGTTTCGGTCAACTGCCGGTCCAGGGTCAGCACCGGGTTCAGAGAGGTCATCGGCTCCTGGAAAACCATGGCCATTTTCGCCCCGCGTATGCGACGCATATCGTCCATGTCGATCTGCAGGATGTCCTCGCCGTCGAACAGGACTTCGCCGGCCACGGTCTTGCCGGGAGGGTCCGGAATGAGGCGCATTAGGGAAAGAGCGCTGACGCTCTTCCCGCAACCGCTCTCGCCGACCAGTCCCAGCGTCTCGCCGGGCATCACCTCGTAAGAAACATCGTCAACTGCCTTGACCACGCCTTCGTAGGTAAAAAAGTACGTTTGGAGGTTCTTGACTTCAAGCAGCGGGTCCACTACAGCGCTCCTTATCCGGTGGTAACTGGCTCCCTGGCCAATCTCGCGAATGTCTGGATACGGGCTCCGACTATCTTTGTGTGTCTTGATCCAGCCTATTGTCTCATGATTTTCAGTCCAGCCAAATTACCATAGGCTGCATACTGCTGCAAGCAGAACGCGCGGCGGCGCCTCCCCGCGCCGACCGTATTCGTCCCCCGTTACCGCCCCGAATGGCCGCGTCAGTACACGACCTGCTCCGCGACCAGCGCGCTGACTCGCGTTTCGTCCATTCCCAACAATTCCCGCAGCACGTAATCGTTGTGCTGGCCCAGCAAAGGAGCCGGTGCGGCCACCGAGCCGGGGGTGTTGCTGAACCGCCAGGGTACCCCGTAGACCATTTCGGCGCCGGCGTGCGGATGGTCGATCTCCACGTAGGTCTCCCTGGCGTTCAGGTGCGGGTCGGCGAACTGATCGGCGATGTTCATCACCGGCATGGCGGCAACCCCCGCGGCCTGCAACCTTGCGGTGACTTCCTGCGGGCTGAGCCCGCGGGTCCACCCTGCGATCAATGCGTCCAGTTCTCGCCGGTTGGTCCACCGGGATGATTTGTCGACGAACCTGGCGTCCGTGGCGAGGCTGAGGTCGACCGAGCCATCGCCGCCCATGACGCCGACCAGTGCCTTCCATTCCTCCTCGGTGTGTACGGCAATGGCAACCCAGGAGTCCTCGCCGGCGCAGGGATAATTGTTGTGGGGTGCGAAGTCGGGGTCGTCGTTGCCGGGCGGGACCGGGATCGCGCCGGTCATCTGGTACTCCAGCATGGGCACTCCCAGCAGTGCGGCCGTGCCCTCGAGGTGGGCGGCTTCCACATACTGCCCCTGGCCGGTGCGGTTGCGATGCCGCAGGGCCGCGACCACGCCCAGCGCGGCGCACAGCGCCGCCACCGTGTCGCTCCACGCCGCTTGCAGTTCGCCCACCAGCGGTTCGCCTTGGTCCGGGGCATAACCAACCAGGCTCATCATGCCCGACATCGCCTGAATGATGGGCGCGTATGCCACCATGTCCCGCAGCGGGCCCGTATCCCCGAACGCTGGCATGGATGCCACGATGATGTCCGGCTTGACGGTCCGCAGGCTGGCGCCGTCCATGCCGAGCCGTTCCAAAACGCCGGGCGAGAAGTTCGCCAGCACCACGTCACTTACTGAAGCCAGCCGTTGTAGGATTTTGCGGCCGGCTTCGGTGCGCAGGTTCAGCGTCACGCTCAGCTTGTTCCGGTTGAGCCCGTGAAACACCGGCTGTAGCTCGGGCCACAGGCCGCGATCGCCTCCGGCCAGATCTTCTCCGACCATGGGACGGCCCAGGCGCATGCCGTCCATGCGGGCCCGGCTCTCCACCTTGATGACCTCCGCGCCCATGTCGGCCAGCAGGTGACCCGCCATCGGCCCGGCCCAGGCGGAGCCCAGGTCCACGACGCGCACGTTATGCAGCGGAGGGCGGGGCATCGAACGTTCGGGCGCCATCACCCGTCCAGCACATCCGCGTTGTGCTGCCCCAGCAGCGGAGCGGGACGGACGACGCGGCCAGGCGAGCCGTGCAGCCTCACCGGAGCGCCCGGGTAGCGGTAACCGCCGGCCTCAGGATGTTCAGATTCCACGAACCACTGTCTTTGATGGAGGTGGGACATTTCCAGCGCTTCGGCCATGGTCAGTACCGGTGCGCAGGGAATGCGGTTTTCCAGGCACAGCTGCAAAATCTCCGCCTTGTCGTGCTCCATAAACCAGGGTGCGATCAGGTCTTCGGCTTCCTCCGGATATTGGTCGCTCATGGCGCGGCGGTCCCGGTAGCGTGGATTCTCGGTCCAATCCGGGTCGCCCATCAGGTTCAGGAATCGTTGGTACTGCTCCATCTGCGGGGCGTCGATGCACACGTAGCCGTCGCGGCAGGGCAGGACGCAGTTGGGAAACAGGCCCAGGCGCATCCGGTTCCCCGAGCGTGAGCCGGCGATGCCACGATAGATGAAGGTGGGCAGATGGTAACCGGTCAGCAGCGTGCTGATGACTCCCGAATCGGCAACGTCGATGTACTGCCCCCCGGCAAGGTCGCCGTCGCCGGCCAGGTTTGACTCTCGGGCCAGCAACGCGACGATGGCGGCGTAGGCCCCGCCCAGGCCGGCTAGAAATCCTGCCTGCCGATCCGGCGTGGTGAGCGGCTCCCGGTGCGGGTGGCCCGTGCCGAAGCTCATGCCGCTCAGGGCGTTCACCTGCAGGTCGTAACCGGCGTACTCCCGGTAGTCGCCGGTGCGGCCGTATGGAGACAGCGAAACGGTAATCAGGCGCGGATGTCGAAGTTCCAATTCCGCTGCGGTTATGCCCGCGGCTTCCAGTGTGGAATAAGCCTGGTTTTCGACGAATATATCCGCGCTTTCCAGCAGACGGTGCAGTCGGTCAACGCCATCCGATGCGCGGGTGTTCAGAGTTACCCCTCGCTTACCAAGGTTGGCAAACAGGAAGAGCCCGCTGCGCTCCGGGTGGGGTCGTCCGCCGGGGAACGGTCCTGCGAGGCGGGCGGAGTCCCCTTCCGGCGGCTCCACCTTGACGACATCCGCGCCCAACTCCGCCAGCACTTTGGCACAAAACGGCGCGGATACCATTTCGCCCCACTCAACGACCCGAACCCCTGCCAACGCCGACGGCGATTGACCCGGCGCGGGGGTTGATGGGGGTGTCGCCGATGTGGATGACATGACTGGGTACCCGGACATTGGGAGATCGCTACGCCAAGAGACGACCGCGCGGGAGTATATGGTTGAAATTGGATGGACGCAACGGCAATCCGAAAGGGCTTCAACGGACGTAATAGCACACAATCCAAAAGGGGTTTCGCCAGGTTCGCAAACCGTTATGCAATTGACGATATTGCCCCACCAGTGACATGTTGACAACGACAAGCATCTGAAATGGCACTGAATTCAATATCTTACCTCTGTCACAATATCACCTTTTCGAATATTTGACATCAGTTATTGCCGATGCTAATGTTTGGCGGCACGCGGGAATCCGCTGACTGATACGGAGGTATTTGCATGGCAGTTCGCAGTGTTCGAAATGCGTCGCGCATCGGCGCAGTTCCCCTGCTGATTGTATTCCTGTCCGTCGTTGTCGCCTGCGGTGGGACGGCATCCGAGCCCGCCGCCCCCGCAGCAACTCAGGCGCCCGCGGCCCCCGCTCAGGCTGCGGCAACCGCCGCCCCCGAACCCACCGCCATGCCGGCCATGGCCGACGAAGCAGCGGTGCTTCACCTGGCCGTTACCCCACTGCCCCAGGACACCTACCTCCCCTGGCTGGCCACCAGTGGCGGCCATTTGCCCATACGCCCGATGTGGGAAAACTTGACGACAATCAGTCCTGAAACTGGTGTGTCCACCGTTCTGCCTCAGCTGGCCAAGGCATGGGATATCAGCCCCGACGCCAGCGAGTACACCTTCTACCTCCAGGAGGGTGTCCAAATGCACCACGGCTGGGGTGAGTTCACCGTCAAGGACGTGATTCTGACCATTGACCAGCAGACCTCCGACCCGCTGGCCGGATGCAGGTCCGCAGTCACTCGCTTCATGGGCGCAGACTCCATGACCGAGATGATTGCCAACGGTGATATGGACGTTATTGACGACTATACCTTCACCATGCGGCTGGCGGAGCCGCAGGTGGACGTGGCTGACTGGTGGTTCAACATCCTGGTGGTTCCCTGCGCCGCGGTCCGCAGTTCCGCTCAGCATGCTGCTGAGGGCGACGCCATGTTTGAGAACGGCCCCGCTGGCACCGGAGCCTACCAGTTTGTCTCACGGGAACTGAAGGAAACCGCAGAGTTCGAGGCCGTGCCCTACGAACACTGGCGCGTCAACCCTGAGTTCAAAAACCTGAAAATTACCACCTCGCCCGAAGACCTGACCCGCCTGGCGATGCTTCTGACCGGCGAGGCCAATATGGTGGACGTGCCCAAGGTGCTGCACCAGCAGGCGGTTGACGAAGGCATGGAGGTGTTTGAAAGCCCGTTGCCCTCGGTCGGGTTGACCATCTTGCCCTTCGGCCAGTATCACCTTAGCCAGGTGAACTGGAATCCCGATACTGAGCCGTGGACCGCCCCCGGGGAAACCGGGAGGATGGTGCGCGAGGCCATGAACCGGGCCATCAACCGTGACCAGATCATCAACGAGCTGTTCAAAGGATTGGGCGAGCCCATGTACAACACCATCTTCCACCAGTCGCTGGAGGGCTGGAACCCACGCTGGGAGGAAGAGTTCAACGATAAGTACGGCTACGACCCGGAACTGGCCAAGCAACTGCTGGACGAGGCCGGCTTCCCCGGCGACAACGGCCAGAATCGCTTCCGCGTAGAGGTTTACCAGAGCAGCTTGCCCGGACTGCCGGAGACCATCGAGGTGGCGCAGACCGTAGCGCAGTCCTTACAGGACATCGGCATCGCTGCCGATCTGGTGGAGGTGGAGTTTGCCCGGGCCCTGGATGCCTTCCGCGGCCGCCACGACGCACATTTCATTCTGCCCGTGCGCCAGACCATCCGGCAGATCAACGCCAACGCGCGAATCTATTACTACACCGGCCCCACCGACCCTGAACTTGGTCGCCCCACCGGCGGGGTGGCCTACATTGAAGATCAACTCTACGACGACGTGTACGAGGCCCTTCTGAAAGAGACGGACCCGGACGAAAGACACCGTCTGACCCAGATGATGGGCGACCACATCTATGACAACTACCGCACCATCCCGATCGTCAACGTCCGCGCCACGCTGGTGGTGAATCCGGAAGAAGTGGCCGAGTACAAGTTCGGCAGCCTCACCGGAGTGTTCGGACACCTGGAGTACGCCAAGGTGGCCAGGTAGGCCCCACGGCGCGAACAGGCCACGCAAGGACCCCTTGCGCATCAGGTCACTGGCGGGTACTCCGCCCCATCAGGAAGCAGGTACGGACAGGAGGCGACTATGCAGCGGTTCATAATCTTCCGCGCCGGGCAGGCGATTATCGCCGTGCTGCTGGTGAGCATCATCGTGTTCATGCTCTCCAACATCACCGGAGACCCCACGTCGGTGATGCTGCCCATGGGCGAAGCCACTCCCGAAGACATCGCCGCCCTCAAGGAAAAATGGGGCTTGGACAAGCCTCTGCACATGCGTTATCTGGTCTTTTTGGGCAACGCGGTTCAGGGCGATTTTGGCGAGTCCTACGCCTTCGGCGGTCAGACCGCCATGGGAATGGTGATGGACCGCTTCCCGGCTACCCTGCAATTGGGTGGCCTGGCCATGTTGATCGCGGTGGTTCTCGGGGTGCCCCTGGGAGTGATCACTGCGGCCAAGAAAGATGGTTGGCTCGACTACCAGGGCAAGGCTGTGGCTTTCCTGGGGCAGTCGGTGCCGAGCTTCTGGTTGGGTATCATGCTCCTATGGCTCTTCGCCGTTCAGTTGGGTTGGCTGCCGTCTTCCGGCAAGGGCGGCCTTTCCCACATGATCATGCCGGCGTTCACCCTGGGCTTCTTCCAGGTGGCGGCGCTGCTGCGGCTGATCCGTTCCTCAATGCTGGACGTGCTGGACACCGAGTTCGTCAAGCTGGCGCGCATCAAGGGCGTGCCCGAATGGAAGGTCGTTTGGAAGCACTGCCTGCGCAACGCGTTCATCGCGCCGCTGACCTACTTTGCCATTATCATTGGCGGCCTGTTCACGGGCACCGTTATTGTCGAAACGGTGTTCTCGTGGCCGGGGGTGGGGCAGCTGGCGGTGGGCGCCGTGCGCGGTCGCGACTTCCAGGTGCTGCAGGCGGTGGTCATCATCGGATCGTCTATCTACATCTTCGCTAACCTGGTGGTAGACATACTCTACGCGTACCTGGATCCCCGCATCCGGTACACGTAGGCGCCCGTGAGCAAGTCAACAGCATTGGCATCAACAGTGTCCATCGGTGGAGAATGAGACATGGCTATCACCACGGCTCCAGTTCCGGCCAGTCCCGTTTCGGAAGAAGCGGCAGTACGTCCGGGCGCCCTGGGCAAGATCCGTCATTGGATCGCGGAAGTCCGGAGGCTCCCCCTGTTTCCGGTTACGATGCTGTTGGTATTCCTGATCGTGCCGGCCCTTTTCTCTGAGTTGATCGCTCCGCATAACCCGCGGCGCGGCGACCTGGACGACCGGCTGGTCCCGCCGGCCTGGTCCGGTGATGTGGTGTCCACTCGCACGGTAGTCGAGCGGGTGAACCGGGAAAACCGTCAGAACGAAATTAAACTGAGCGACGCTGAGCGCACGGTCCGCATCGGCGACGCAACCGTTGCGGGTAAGGCCGCGGGCGAGGCTCCGGCGCTGGGCGACCAGATCCAGATCGTGGTCAAACCCGGCGGGCAGGGCAAGTACCTGCTAGGGACGGACAAGAACGGTATGGACATATTCAGCCGGATCGTGCACGGAGCGCGGCTCGCGTTGGTGGTGTCCATGATGGCGATCTTCGTATCGGGGCTCATTGGCACCGTATTGGGCATCCTGGCCGGCTATTACGGCGGCTGGGTGGACACCCTGGTCATGCGTCTGGTCGATATGTCCCTGTCGATTTCGCTGATCCTGGTTGCGCTGGTTCTCGCGGCGACCCTGGGGCCGCGCATCGAAAACGTGCTCATCGTAGTGTGCCTGTTCCTCTGGTCGCGCTACGCCCGCCTGATCCGCGGCGAGACGCTGGCACTGAAGACCCAGGACTTCATCTCCAGGGCCAAGGTGGCCGGCTCGTCAGAGATCAGGATCATGCTGCGCCACATCTTCCCCAACCTGGTCAACACGATCATCGTGCTGGCCACGCTCCAGTTGGGTTTCGTGATCCTGCTGGAAGCCGGCCTCAGCTTCCTGGGCGCCGGCATCCCGCGGCCCAACCCGGCCTGGGGCGTCATGGTGGCCGACGGTCGGGAACTGATCATCGACTCCTGGTGGGTTTCCTTCTTCCCCGGCCTGGCGATCCTGTTCACGGTGCTGTCCGTGAACCTGCTCGGTGACTGGCTGCGCGACCGATTGGATCCCAAGCAGCGCAATGTGTAACGACCCGCGCCATTTTTGGGGCTAGAATGTAGGGGCGAATGATCATTCGCCCCTACCAGTGTATTAACCAACATGCAGGAACAGGAACACCAGGCGGAGTTTCCCGACTGGGTCGAACGCAGCCAGCGCACGGCCCGGCGCCGCTACCGGATGCGCCTGCTCAAACCGGCCGTCACGGCCGGGGTGCTGTTGCTGGTCGCCATTCTGGGTTGGATATTCTGGTTCAGCCTGCCCAACCCGGCGCGCTGGTTTGTGGGAAGCCCGTCGGCCGCCGCGTCTTCGGCGTCCAACACCGGACGCTGGTCGATGCTGGGTTATGGCGCCAGCCTGAACGGGTTCATCCCCGAGGTGGAACAGCAGCCGGCCGGTCGCCTCATCTGGTCCCAGGATCTGGGTCCGTACACTAGGTCTGCGCCGCTGGTAGCAGACGGCAAGGTGTTCGTGGGCGGACACTTCCAGGTGTCGGCTCTCGACGCCGGCACGGGAGAGCGGCTGTGGTCGGCGGAAACGCCCGGCCCCATGGATCATGCCACCACCATCGCCAACAACAACCTGGTGTTCGTGGGCATGACCAACCACCGCATACGCGCGCTGGATCAGGACACGGGCGAGCAGGCGTGGGATTTCAAGGCGCACCTGCCGATATCGGCATCAGCGCTGGTGCATGGTGGAGTGGCCTACGTGACGTCCGCGGGCAATATCATCTATGGCCTGGACGCCCAGACCGGCGAGCAGCTCTGGAAGCACAAGCTCAAGGGCAACGTGAAGACCACGCCCACCCTGCGCGGCGACCGGCTCTATGTTGCTGACGACGAGGGCAACCTGTACTTCATCGACGCGGACGACGGGAGGCGACGCTTCCGTTTCCTGACCGCCGGCTCGGCTGAGGGACCGCCGGTGGTGACCGGCGATACCGTGTATTTCCCGTCCGGTGGGACGCTTTACGCCATCAACACCGGGGTGAAGGGGATGCCGGGGCTCTACTGGATCAAGCGAGCCTGGTTCCAGATGTGGCTCTGGCAGGTCCCGGGCGTCCCGCCGCCGCCGGCCCAGCGGGGAGAGCGGTGGCGGTTCGCGCCGGAGGAGCGGCATTCGCAGGGAATCGTGTCGTCGCCCGCTATTGCCGGTGGCGTGTATTACGTCGGCGACAGTGACGGAGTGTTTTACGCCAGGGAGGCGTTGACGGACGCCGAGTCTTGGAGATTCCAGGCGGACGGCGGGGTCGTCAGTTCCCCGATCATACTGGAAGACCGCATCTACTTTGGCGCGCGGGACGGTATGGTGTACTGCCTGAACCGAGCGGACGGCTCGTTGCTATGGAGGCTGGACCTGGGCGGGCCCATAGAATTGCCGCCGGCTTACGCCGACGGCAGGTTGTACGTGCGCACAGCCGATGGGCGACTGCACGCGGTGGAGTGACGCGCCCATCCCCGTGAAGGCTGCTTTTACCAGTCGAGTATGTCCCGTACAGCGCAGCGGAAATCCGGTAGCACTGCTCCGCCATCCAACTCGTCGTCCTCGGTGTAAATGAGTGTCGGTCCTTCTGAGGGGTGTGCCGCCACAGTGCGGGCCACTGGGTACACTGCCCACACCAGGCGAACGCCGTGAGCGAGCCACATGGCCACCCGTTCCGCCACGTATTGCTGGCTGTCGTTAGGCGAGACTATCTCGACGACTATATCAGGGACGACCTCATAGTAGCCTCGAACTTTGACGTCCAGTGGGAGGGTCTCGGCAGAAAAGTACGCGATGTCTGGCTCCCTGACCGTGTCCGGGTCACGCCCCAAGATCACGCCTGCGTCCGAGCCTGCTATGCGTCCCAGCCGATTTGGACGCACGTAGGACGTCATTGCCGTCCCAAACGCCATCGCCACCTCGCCATGTTCTCCACCTGCTGGCACGGTTTCGTGAATTACCCCCTTGACCAATTCGCCCTTAATCAGGTGCCGCTGGCACAACTGGAGGAATTCGTCCGCAGTCAGCAGCTTCTCGCC
Organism: uncultured Dehalococcoidia bacterium; assembly: GCA_951813535.1. GTDB lineage: Bacteria > Chloroflexota > Dehalococcoidia > Lucifugimonadales > UBA3495 > Bin87. The sequence continues at coordinate 701,293 of OX638345.1, forward strand.
GGTGGGAGTGGTGGCCATGATTACCTCCGATGCCCTGGAGCGACGAGCGCCGGCCTACAGGAAGGCCAGCGCCGTCTGCACGAAGTCGTCGGGTTTTTCGATCTGGGGTGAGTGCCCGCAGTTGGGAAGCACCGTGACCTGGGATCCAGCGATCGCCTGCTGGTAGAGGTCGGCGCACTCCACCGGGACCAGGTTGTCATTCTCGCCCCACACGATGTGCGTCGGGACGCTGACTCGCGCCAGCTTGGCCGGCAACCGCGGGTTGTGCATGTAGGGGCGCCAGGTCAGCCGGATGGCCATCTCCCGGTCGGACTCGGCCTGATCGGTTTGTTCCGGCGTCGGGTCGGTTCCGAACATCTCGTCCCACTCCGGAACCTGGCTGGGGTCGTGGTAGACCAAATCGCGGATCTGCCCGGGATTGATGATGAAGATATCGGTGATTTCGCCATCCACCGGCTTGACGCCGGCGGCGCCCACCAGCATTACCTTGCTGAAAGCGTGGCCGGTCATCGACAGCATCTCCGCGGCCAACCAGCCGCCCATGGAGAACCCGATGGCGCGGACGTTCTCCAGCCCCTCCTGCTCCTGGTACCAGGTGTAGAAGCAGGCCAGGTCCTGCATGGTCTCGACCCAGCCGGGCCGGTCGCTCTTGCCGTAGCCGGGGTGGGAGGGCAGGTAGACGGTGAACTTCTCCGCCAGGGCCTGGGCGTATCGGCGGGGACCAGCATTACCGCCGGCGCCGTGCAACACCAGCAGCGGGTCGCCGCTGCCGCCTTTGTACACCTGAAGGTTGCCGCCGGCGACGGAGATGGTTTCCTCGGTGAAGTTTGCCATTGGGGTTATGCTCCTTGCTTCATTAGCAGTAACAGTCGATTGAGCGGCGCTTACATCCTGGTAAGCCCGGGCTGGACGCCTTCCTTCTGGAAGGGGTCGGTCAACTCGAGTTCCTCGCCGATCTCGCGCAGGGCCGGCAGGACTTCCTGGCCCATCAGCTCCAGGCAGCGCATGGTGTCCTCGTGGCTGATGGAGCCGTCGTTGGTCCACACGGCCAGGATGCCAGGGCGCATGAAACTCAGCACCTCGCGGAGCTGACTGATGACGGTGTCCGGGCTGCCGATGATCCACCGCTTGGAGTCGAGGATGGAGTCATACTGCGCGCCGTCCAGCCCACCCACGCGGAAGGGGTCGCTGCGGATCTGCTCACGCAGGCGCAGGAAACGGGGGTCGTCGCTGCGGCTGCCGTAGCCAACGGGCGAGGCGTAGTCGCGGGGCAGCGGGATGCGGCCGACGCCGATGTTGCCCACCATGTAGCCCTTGCCCACGTCGTAGGCCTTCTCGTCGGTGTCCTGCACGTGGATGCGAACCAGATAGCCGAAGTTCTCCGGGCCGGGCTCGTAGCCGTGCTCGCGGGCGGTCTCGGCGTAGATGGACTTCATGTCCTGGGTGCCCTGTGGGTCGGTTTCCAGGAAGATGTACGGGTAGTTGCGCTCGGCGCACCACACCAGGGTCTCCGGGCTGCCGGTGCCGGGGATCCAGACGGGCGGATGCGGCTTCTGCATGGGCACCTGGAAGGGGTTGACCACGCGGAAGTGGTAGTGATCGCCTTCCCAGCGGAAGGGTCCCGGCGTGGTCCACGTCTTGATTACGAGGTCGTGGGCTTCCTCAAATCGGGCGCGGTTGTGCAATGGGTTGGTGTTGGTGGCCAGGCTCTCCACGCCGGTGCCGCGCACGAAGCCGGACACCAGGCGGCCGCCGGAGATCATGTCGATCTCGGCCAACTCTTCGGCCAGGCGGATGGGGTTGTCGAAGATCGGCAGCGGGTTGCCCAGCAGCACGATCTTGCTGTTCTTGGTGTTGCGGGCGAGGATGGCGGCTTCGAGGTTCATGGTCGCGCCCAGGCAGGTGGGCGTGTTGTGGTGCTCGTTGAGCATCAGCCCGTCGAAGCCCATTTCCTCCGAGTACTCGTACTCGTCCAGGTACATGTTGTAGAGGTAGTGGCCTTCCTGGGGGTTGAAGTTGGAGTTCGAGAAGGTGAGCCGCACCGCCTCGTTGGGCGAGTTGCGCACGTCCTCCTCGGTGTAGTTAACGTAGGCCCGTTCGGTAAAACGCATCAGGAACATGGAATGGCCTCCTGCGGTGGGTCAGCCTGATCGGGGATCGGTTTGATGGGGGCCATGATACACCGCTGCGCGCCGGTTCGCAGGCTAATCCTCATCTTCGAAATAGTTTTCGTCCAGCTTCTTGATTTCGTAGGTGTATTCGGTGACCACGCCCACACCGTGCCGAATCATCAATTGCGCGAGTTCGTTGCCGTCAACCAAGCGGATGAACTTGTTGCCGGCTGAGATAGTCCGGGCGGTCTGACGGGCTGTGCTGCTGAATGTTGATGTGGTAATGAACACGCCTTTGGTAGCCCCTCTAGCGTCTAAGCTACCGGAAAAATTTCTAATCTCCGGTTCTCCCACTGCTCCTGTGGTATATCGCTTGGCCTGAACGTAGACCTTTTCGAGACCCAAGGCGTCTTGACTGATGATGCCACCGTCGCCACTGTGACCGGTGTGTTCAGGCTCGCCGTAGCCCATTTTGTGCAGGAGGTCCAGCACCAGCCCTTCGAATTGCGTTGGCGGAACTAAGGAGACGTTTGCCTTTAAGTCCTCCGCGAGTTGGGTTCGAAGTCGCTCGTGAGCTGTCTCCATCATGTCTTTGGAGTGGCATCCGCACCGTCGTTCTTGGTGTCAACGATTGCAAAATCACTTCTGTCGGTAGCGCCAATGTCACTTTGCTCCAGTTCCTCTTGGAGTTGCCTCAGTTCACGGTTCGTTACAGGGCCATCATGCCCCGCCAGAAAAGCCCTGCCCCTGTCGGTGATCTGGTACTTTCCCCGCGTAGGGCGATCCAACGCTCCAGCCAACCGGAGGTTGTGCATCGACCATTGGACGCGATCCGCGAATCTGCGCACTCCTGAAGACGACCTATCTTGCAAATCGTCCTCAGCGATATCGAGCCGTCGGGCCAACTCCTGGGTGAATTGGCGCGCTGACAAACCACCGACCGTTGCAGCAGCGAATTCTAAACTGAAGCCAGGGTGAAATGCGCAGAGGCATGGCGTAAATTGGGGTCAGTTGGGTTAGGTGGTTTCAGGAGTTGCGAGGGGTTGATGATGGGGGTCAGAGAGATAGAGCGGTCTCTGGAACAATGGCAGCGGGGGATCAAGGACTTGCGGAGGCGGATGCTGCTGGCGCCGACGCCCCGGGAGCGGGAACGGTGGTACGCCATCCTGCTCTTGGTCCAGGGCTTGACGGCGGCGGCGCTGGAGCGGGACCCTCACACCATCGGACGCTGGGCGTCGGCCTTCGGCGCGGGAGGGCCTGCGGGATTGATGTTCGAGCAGACCGGTGGTTCCCCCCCGCCCTTGACGAGGCGGAGCAGGAGGATTTGAAAAGGGCGGTGCAGGAGTCGCCGACCACCTCGGGCATGGAACTGGCCAACTGGTATTGGAAAGGGGTCAGGCAGTTCGTCTGCGAACGCTTCGGCGTTGAGTTGAGCCGTGGCAGTTGCTTGAACTGGCTGCACCGGTTGGGGTTCAGCTGCAAGCGGCCCCAGAAGCGCTTGGTCAAGGCCAATGGGTCCAAGCGGGAGGCCTTCGTGGCAGAGTATGCCGCCCTGAGGGTGGAGGCCCTGAGGGCGGAGGCCCAAGGGAGCGGAGGGAAGATATTCTTTGTCGACGCGGCTCACTTCCGGGACGCGGCTCACTTCCGGGCGGACGCGGAACTGAGGGGCAAATGGGCGCTCCGGGGAGAACCGGCCCTGGTGGGCTCGACCAGCCCGCAGTACGGCGAGAAGGCCAGCTATTATTCGGCGGTGTGCCTGGAGACGGGCGAGGTGGAATGGATGGAACTGGAGGGGAACAGTAACTCCGGAACTTCGGTTGCCTTCTTGGAACAGTTGCGCCAGAGGCCCGGCGGGCGTCTCAACGTGATCTGGGACAACGCGCCAGCCCATCGCGGAGAGGCGATGCGGTCGTACCTGAAGACCCCCGGCCTCAACCTGAGGCTGGTGCATCTGCCGGGCTGCAGCCCGGACTGCAACGCCGGTGAGGCCATCTGGGGCTGGGTCAGAGAGGAGGCGACTGGCAATCTGTGCCTGGGAAGCCGGACGGCGGTTCAGGCAAGGGTCGCCAGGTTCCTGGACGGCCTGGCTGGGCGGAGAGACGAGGTGAGACGCCGCTGCCGGACCGTCCTGCAATCAAGGGCCGAGGCACTCATGCGAGACCCGATGCCTGATTCCCAACACCCGGCAAATGCACATCCCACCTTGGCTTTGGTTTAGTATCGACTGGAGGTAGCGTCAAGTATAATGCGCCCAGCCTTGTGACGGGCAAATTAGCGACCCTTTCGGACTAGCCACCATGTACGTCATCGGAACCGCCGGGCACGTCGACCACGGCAAATCTACTCTAGTCAAAGCCCTGACCGACATTGATCCCGACCGCCTTCCCGAGGAGAAGGAGCGGGAGATGACCGTCGACCTCGGCTTCGCCTGGATGACCCTCCCCAGCGGCCGTGAGGTCAGCATCGTGGACGTGCCGGGACATGAGCGGTTCATCAAGAACATGCTGGCCGGCGTCGGCGCCATCGACCTGGCCATGCTTATCGTCGCCGCCGACGAGAGCGTGATGCCCCAGACCCGGGAGCACCTGGCGATCCTCGATATCCTGCGCATCCGACGCGGGTTGGTGGTCATCACCAAGGTTGACCTGGTCGATGAAGAATTGGTGGAACTGGTCAAGGCGGAGGTTGAGGACACTCTGATTGGTACCGCCTTCGAGGGTTGCCCCATGGCCCCCGTGTCCGCCTACACCGGCGAGGGCATCGATGACCTGAAGTCGATGATCGACGACATCCTGAACGACACCGAGACCCGCCGCGACCTGGGCCGGCCCCGCTTGCCCATTGACCGCTGCTTCACCGTCAGCGGGTTCGGAACCGTGATCACCGGCACGTTGATCGACGGCGCGGTGGCCGTGGGCCAGCAGATTGAGCTGGCTCCTTCCGGCCGGCAGGCGCGGATCCGCGGGTTGCAAAGCCACAAATCGCGCCTGGACGCGGCCGCGCCCGGGGTGCGACTGGCGCTGAACCTGTCCGGCATTTCCCGCGACGACGTCATGCGCGGCGAGGTGCTCACCAACCCGGGCTGGCTGCGGCCCACCCGCCGGTTCGACGCCAACCTGCGCATGGTGAAGGGCGCGCCCCACGCCCTGAAGCACAACGAGGGCGTGACCTTCCACCTGTTCACCAGCGAGACCACCGGGCGCGTGCGCCTGCTCGACGCCGACCGGCTCCAGCCGGGCAGCGAGGGGTGGGTGCAGGTCCTGCTCGACGACCCGGTTCCCATGGTGAAGGGAGACTTCTTCGTCCTCCGCTCATCCGAAGATACCCTGGGCGGCGGGCAGGTGGCCGACCCCAACCCCCGTCGCCGCCACCGCCGCTTCGCTCCTGAGGTGCTGGATCGGCTCACCACATTGGACGCCGGAGCAAGTGAGGATGTCATACTGACCATCGCCGACCAGATGGGGCCGTGCGACCTCAGGACCCTGTCGCAACGCTCCAACATCTCTGAAGAGGAAATCCTGGAGCGCCTCGGCGTCCTGGTCGAATCGGAGGAGATCGTGGCGCTGGGCGAGATGGGCGTCCAGGGCGACGCGGTGGTCTACTCGCGGCGCGGCTGGGATATCTTGCGCAATCAGGCTCAGGTCGCGTTGCAGGCTTATCACAACCAGTACCCACTGCGGCGCGGCGCGCCGCCCCAGGAACTGCGCAGCCGGTTGGGCGTCTCCCAGCCTGTATACCTGCGTGCCGCCGCGAGGCTGGCGGATGAGGGAGCAATCGTCGACGACAGCGGCGTGGTGCGGACACCGGACCATCGCGTCGAACTCGGCGATGGCCAGCAAGCCGAAATCGCCGATTACCTGGCCACCCTGGCTGCCGAACCCTGGTCGCCCCCGACCGATCGGCCCCTGGATCCGGAACTGCTGGCCCACCTCCAGGAGAGGGGTGACGTGGTGAAGGTCAACGAGACGGTGGTGTTCACCACCGCCGCCTACGAGGACATGGCCGGCCGCATCATTGGGCACCTGAACGCCAACGGCAGCGTGACCGTGGCCGATGCGCGGACCATCTTCGGGACCAGCCGCAAGTACGTTCTGCCCCTGTTGGAGTACCTGGATCAGCAGCGCATCACTCGGCGCGTCGGTGATGAACGCGTGCTGCGGTAGGCACCGCAGCCCCGTTCGCGATATAGCCACGATGGCGTTGGATTTCGGCCAAACGGCCCGCCAGATGATGTCCGCCATGGGCGGCCTGTCGTCGACGGCGAGGTCCCGCCGGCAAAGGTTCGCCGACACCCTGGACCGCGCGTCGGCGATAACCCCGGAAGAGGCCGCCCGGCAGACCGCATCGGCAGGCAGTCGACCCTTCATCGTGGCGCACACGGGGCCCGAGGGTCTGCTGGACAGCATCCCGCCGCCATCACCGCTCCGGGACTGGATGGCGGTGTCGGTTGACGGATCACACATCGACGTGGATCGCCACCTGCCCTTGCGGTGCTACCTGATCAACCTGGGCGGATGCGTCCTGACCTACGGCGCTAACCACGATTGCCAGTTTTTCAGCGAGCCCACCCTGGCCACCGGTGACGGCGACCTGTACCTGCGCCCTGACGACGGTTCAAACGCGGAAACTCCCGTCTCCGGCGCGCTGCTCGGAGCGCTGCGCACGGTGCAGGAGGTGGAGCGACTGGCCGACGCGGTCGAGGCGGCGCCACTAACCGTGCCCGTCCTGGCGCTGCTGGACGGTACCCTGGCCTTCTGGGATATCCAGCGCGGGAACTACCCCAGGTACGTGGTGGATACCCTGGTGAATGACCGCCTGCGCGGGGCGTTGGCGCGGCTGCGCGCGGCTTCCCGTGGTGGTCGTCCCGTGGCCCTGGCTGCCTACACCTCCCGCCCTCAAACCACCGAGGTGGCCGGAGCGGTGCGCGCATGCCTGTGCGTCAGCAACACAACCGAGTGCACCCGACGCTGCAGCGCGCGCCGTTCCGACCTTGCCCAGTGCGACAGCGCCGCCGGTTTCGACGACCGCGAACTGTTCGACGTCTTGCTGGAACCGGGCCACCGCTCGCCGCTCTACCAGACCGGTCGCCGCGCGTCGCATTTCGCGCTGGACCTGGCGGTGGGCACCGAGTGGAGCCGGTTCTACTATGTGAACAGCGGCACCGAGGTCGCCCGCGTCGAGGTGCCCGACTGGGTCGCCGAAGACCCTGAATTGCTCAAGCTGGGCCACTCCATGCTGATGAAGCAGTGTGAACTCGGCCTGGGGTATCCCGTGGTAATCTCGGAAGCCCACGAACAGGCCGTCGTCAGCGGACGTGACCGCGAGGAGTTTCGCAAGCTGGCTCTGATGCTGATGGAACAAAACGGGCTGCCTACCCCCGAATCGGCCAAGACCCTTTCGAAACGACTGCCCTGGGCGTGAGGTCAATGCTTTTGCATCGATATACAGGATTTACAGGATTTATTTGTTGAAAATTGCCAAGGTTTCCTATCCAGGACAAAAGCATCCTGCATATCCTGTGCATCGATGTCAGTAAAACATGGAGGTTTCATTGTGGGTGAATTGAACGATCTGGCCGCGTCCGTCGCGGCTTTGCTGAAAGAGCGGGGCGACTCCCTCGCGGTATCGGAATCTTCGTGCGGCGGCCTGATCTCGGCCGCGCTGGTTTCGATACCGGGGGCGTCCGATTACTACGTCGGCGGATCTGTGGTCTACACGCGGGTGGCCCAGAAGGGTCTGTTGCAGGTGCCAGACTCAGCCATGGAGGGTCATCGGGCCAGCACGGAATACTATGCCCTGCTGAACGCCCGAACCTCTCGGGAACGGTTGGAAACCACCTGGGGCTTGGCGGAAACGGGGGCCAGCGGACCAACGGGTAACCGCTACGGCGACAACTACGGTCATGCCTGCTTTGGTGTCGCCGGACCGGTGGAACGCTCGCAGACGCTGGAAACCGGAAGCCCCGATCGCGAGGCAAACATGTGGGTCTTCGCGCGGACGGCACTGGCACTTCTGGAGGACGCGCTCAAAGCGGCGTAGGGCAGGTGCGCCGTCGGGACGGCGCATCACGGAGCGGTAGCGGCCAGGTACGCCTCCAGGTCGGCGACCGATGTGAACTGAGCGGCGGTGCGGAGAAAGTCGCCGAGGCTCGAGCTGCGCCGCCGCAGCTCTTCGATCTGCTGCCCTATGACGTTGATGCCGGCCGCGCCGGTGGTGGCGTAGGTGCCGTGAAAGGCGAAATAGGCCTGGTTCAGCTTGCGCAGGCGGTAACCGTGGGACACGAACTCGCGGCGCCGTTCCTCCATGTAGGCTTCGGCCTCGTCCACGTTGCCGGCGGCCAGCAATTCGTCGACGCGGATCCTCGTGGTACGCATCTCCTGGTGGAAGTCGAAGGCGGGCGGAACCTGGGACGGCGGGACTTCGGGTGGTGGATGTAGATGTTCGCTGTTCCCCGGCAACTGGGGAACAATGCCGTCGAGGCGCTGCCTGGTCAGCTCCTCAATCTCCTTGCCGGCGATGTCGGCCACCGTCTCGTTCATCGTGGTAATGTCGCCACCCTGAAAGTAGCGGCGGCCCAGCGGGCGGAACCAGAGCCATTGGTGCACCCACTCGTGGGCGATGACCTCCAGCGCAAAATCCAGGCCCGCGTGAGGCGCGACAATGGATGGATACAGCGCGATGCCCCCAGTGTTCAGAACCAGCGCGGACAAGTCCGTTTTGTCTTCCACCTGCGTCTCGATGCGGTCCCGCACCTCGTTGGTCAGGCCGGTTCGCATGGTCACGTTGTCCTGTCGCTCAATGCGGTCGCGAGGAGAGGTGACCAGGATCGTAGGGGACTCGGACAACACCGTGTCCACCGGCGGGAACGGGCCGGTCCAGGCACGAAAGCCCAGCGATTCCAGCGTTGCCGCAATCGTAGTTTCCAGAGTCTCCTCAACCGCCGGGCGCAGGTCGTCGCGGCGAGCCCGGAAACGGTCCCGCCGCGCCTCGACAGAGGCGATGCTTTCCGTAATCTCGGGCGTAACCGGCGATCCGGCCTGAAGCTCCAGCAGTTGCTGTTCCGCCGACCACAACAAGTGGCTGACCGCGAAAAATTCGTGCACTTCCGCCATCCGTTGTTCATGCCCCGAACCTCCGGACGGGGCTGTTGGCGCCTCAAGCAGCCTCCGGATCCACTTGTCGGGAAGGTGGTCCAGCTCCCACACGGGCATGCTGAACTGGTAAGGTGCGGTCGCGGAGGTCACGGCGTCCCGCTCAAGACCATCGACGGGGAGGAGCGCGATACAAACACAGAACAGGACAACCACCCGCCAGTACGCACGTCTCCAGATCCGGAGGGGAAGGCGCCTGGCTGGGTTTGATGCGGGGTGAGTCATAGGATAATCGTCGGTGGATCGTCGGCCGTGGTCAGCCTCAAAGGTGACGGGTGTCGCCTCCCTCTCTTGCCAAGATTGTAGCGAAGATCGGCATTCTGGCTCCGCAATGGCCCCGTCCGGGTGGGAGTGCTAGAATACCTCAGTGTCCCATCTTCGTCCTGGAGCAAGTCCATGAGCACTTCATCATCATCGTCGTCACAGCGCCGCAAGCGGGTTTATACCAAGTACGGCGACCAGGGCGAAACCAGTTTGTTGTACGGGGGCCGCGTATCCAAGGCCAACCCTCATACGGAAGCCTACGGGATAACCGACGAGGCGGTGAGCCTGATGGGTCTCGCCCGTGCCCTCACCGACGACGACAAGGTCAAGAACATCCTGCGCGACCTGCAGCGGGAACTGTTCACCGTGGCCGCCGAGCTGGCCACCGACCCCGAGAAGTACGACCTGTTCCACCAGCACTTCACGCCCGTCACCGAGGAGATGGTGGACAAATTGGAAGAGATCATCGACGAGCTGGAGACGCACTTCCAGATGCCCCAGGTGTTCATCCTGCCGGGCGGAACGCCGTCATCGTCGGCCATGGACTCTGCTCGCACCGTGATCCGCACCGCCGAGCGGCGCGTGGTGGCGCTGGCCGAGGTCGGCGGCCTGACCAATCCGCTGATCCTCGCCTACCTGAACCGCCTGGGTGACCTGCTGTTCGTGCTGGCGCGGTACCACGACCGGGAAATTCCCATCGAGCGGGCCACCGGCGACCGGGTCTGATCTTGCCATGCCCTCGGCAGAGACCGGCGGCGCTCGTCTCGTGGTAATCGACTACGAATCCGGCAACCTGCGCAGCGTGGCGCGCGCGGTGGAAAAAGCCGGCGTCGTTCCGACCGTAACCTCAGATCCGGCAGCATTGGAGAACGCGGACGGTGTCATTCTGCCCGGCGTGGGCTCCGGCCCGGCCGCCATGGCCGCGTTGCAGTCCCGGGGTTTGGTGAGCCCGTTGCTCGACTATATTGCCAGCGGACGGCCCTTCCTCGGAGTCTGCCTGGGCCTGCAGTTGCTCCTGGACGCCACCGACGAGGGCGACGCCGACTGTCTGGGCCTGGTGCCCGGCCGGGTCCGTCGATTGCCAAACGGCCTGAAAGTCCCGCACATGGGATGGAATACGGTGGAGTTCCAACAGGACCACCCGCTGTGGCAGGGCATCCCCCAGGACAGTCATTTCTATTTCGTCCACAGCTACTACGCCGATCCCGTCGCCCGAGCCAATGTGGCTGGGGTGACCGAGTACGGCGTCCCGTTCTGTAGCATCTACGCCCGGGACAACGTCGTCGCGACGCAGTTTCACCCCGAAAAGAGCGGTGAAAACGGCCTGCGCGTCTACGCCAATTTCATCGGGCAGGTCACGGCGCGAACGTAGCTGAACGTCCGGTCCGGCCGGATGACCAGGGGTGACCCGCATCATGGAAATCATTCCCGCTATCGACCTGCGCGGCGGCAACTGCGTCCGGCTGTACCAGGGCGACTACGAGCAGGAAACAGTCTTCTCCGACGACCCGCTGGGCGTCGCCGAACGGTGGCAGGCCGAAGGCGGACAGCGGCTGCATATCGTCGACCTGGACGGCGCGCACACCGGCAACCCCGCCAACCTCGCCGCGATCACGGCCATCACCGGCCGCCTGACCATACCGGTGCAGGTGGGCGGAGGTATCCGCAGCGTCGAGACCGCGGCTGGCCTCTTCGACGCCGGCGCGGCCCGCGTGGTGGTCGGAACCGCCGCCGTCGCGAACCCCGACCTGGTGGAAGAACTGTGCAAGCGCTTCGGCAGCGAGCGGGTGGTGGTCGCCCTGGACGCGCGAAACGGCCTGGTCGCCATTCGCGGCTGGACCGAACAGTCGGAGATCAGCGCCACCGAGTTGGCCGGGCGGATGCGCGATTTGGGCGTCGAGCGTCTGCTTTACACCGACATCTCGCGGGATGGCACCCTGGAAGAACCGAACTATGAGGCCACGGCGGCCCTGGTTCGGGACAGCGGAATGCGAGTGCTGTCGGCCGGCGGAGTGGGCGCGGCATCCCACGTGGAGCAGTTGATCGATACCGGCGCTGAGGCCGCCATAATCGGGCGCGCTCTCTACACGGGCGACATCACCGTGACCGCAGCGTTGGCGGCAGCGCGAGGATAGCCGGGAGCCCGATAGCCCCTTGTGAGCCGGTTAGACTACGGCGGCTGCCACCGCGTCGTCGTCGCCAACCGCGGCGCCGCCCCGTCGGTCCAGGTACTGCTGGCGCAGTTCCAGCCGCTCGGATGAGGTCTCGTCCCAATCGTCCCGGTGGACTTCCATCAGGATGAAGTCGTGGGACATCCGCCGGACGTTGCGCACCGGGTTGAAGCCCGAGCGTTCGAAGCATTTCTGCGCCCGGTGGTTCCACTCGAGCGTGTGCAGATACACCCGTTTGAGCCGCAGGTCGTCGAACATATGGTGCAGCAGCGTCACCACGGCGTCGTAGCCGTAGCCGCCGCTCCAGTAATCCCGGTCGCCGATGACGATGCCCAACTCGGCTTCCTTGGAAAGGCTGTCGAGATCGTAGTACATGCAGTTGCCGATGAACTTGCCCCCGGCAACCTCGATGGCGAAGTGATGCGAGCCCGGCGTGGGCCAGCGGACCTGGTCCTCGAAGAGCTTGAGATACCGCTCGTACTTCATGGTCAGCGGGTAGGCGGCGTCCAGCCGGGCGATTTCCGGATCGCTGCGCCAGATGTAGTCCTTCTCGGCGTCTTCCATCCGCTTGCCACGGAGGAGCACGCGAACCCCCCGCAAAACCAGGTCCTTGCTCATTGCTCCGCGCCTCGCCGGTAGGAGTCGATCAACGACCGGGCCGCTTCCAATACCTCACGCTCGTTGTCGTATTCGAGCAGTTCCACCGCCTCTTCGTAGCTCCACCATTCCACCACGTCGAATTCGGCATCGTGGTCCGAGGTGCTGCCGCCCATGGGTTCCATGAGGTAGAAGTAGACGGTCTTGTCGTAGCGGATACCGTCGTCGTGGCCAACAAAGAAATACCGAATGCTCGTTATGGGAGCCAGAACGTTGACGTGTACGCCGGTTTCTTCCTGAACCTCACGACGGGCCGTCTGCTCCACGGTCTCACCGCGCTCGGGAGTCCCCTTCGGCAGTCGCCAGGTCAGCGGCGCATCCTCGCCATGGTAGCCGGGACGCACCCGGGCGCACAGCAGCGTCTCGACCAGGTCGCCGGTCTCCCTAAAAACCAGTCCGCCGGCCGACACGACCTGCACGTTGGAGCGGGAGCCCATCGCGCACGGGTCCGAAACCGCAGGCATGGCGTCATCGTCAAAGCCAAAACCGGCGCTGGCAACGCGCGGTTCATCGTCTGGAAGAAGCGTAGGGTTGGTCATGGTGTTGGAATCTTGGAAAACATATTCAAGTCATTGTAGCCGTAGGGCCGGGACGGGTCAAACGGCCCTACGGCTCACGCGTACTCAGATCGGCAGGCCCTCACGCTATGGAGAGAGCATGATTCCGTACCCTATACCGGGCCGCTCGAGCAGCGGATATGTTCCGATCCGGCGTCGCGTTTGCCGGATGCGATCATCCTACCCTCCCGGCGCGCCGGCTCCAGGGCCAGCCGCTTCCAGGCCGCACGCAATGAGTCCATAGAAAAACCGGGCGACCGCCAACAGGTCCTCCTCGGTTGCAGAAGGGTTGGACAGCGCCGCAACGGCAGGTTCCAGGAGCGCCAGGACGCAGGCGTTCTCCTCGCCGCTCGCTTCAATCCCGCGGACTATCGAAGCGAAAGTAATGGCCGAGAACAGGGCGCCGGCAGTGTCCTCGGACAGGCAGCCGAATATGAAGATATCCTGCAGCCGGGGTTCATCATCGTCGTGAAAGAACGAGCTCTGCGAAGCTGCCGCCATCCCCTCCTCGCCAAGCGCGGCAGCGATGCACGATCGTTCCTCTGCGGAGAATAAAACGAACAGGTCCCCCCACTTGGGGTCAGGATTGGCGCCGTACGGGCCGACCGGAATCAGGCGGTCGTAGAACTCCCCAAACAGCGTTTTGGAAACCGCACGGACGGGTTCATCCGGTTCCTGTTCGACCCGAAAAGTCACCTGTCGCGCTTCCGGCAAATCCTCCGCGCTCCCGGCCCGTCGGACCAGCAGGTAGCACACCTCGTCGGGCGAACCCGGCGCATATCCCATCTGATAGCCGTCGTCAGCCCGATATGCCCGCACCGTCTCGTAGCCATTGCTATCCGAGCTTCGTATGACGAACCACTCCGCGCCCTCGGAGTCGGTGAAAAACTGCTCCGCTGGCTCTTCCGGCCAATTGGACGGACAGTCGGGTTCCCGGGCGTAAGCTGCGCCCGCAAATAGAGCAATTGCGACCAGGGCGCCAATGAAGGAAATCGCCGCAACGATGCTTGCCGTTTTCATATCAACACCTCACCTGGTATTGGCCGGACCGTTGCATGGCCTGCTCGTTCAGGCATGAAGTTGACGAGCAGTCACACGGCCCGGTTGGCGGCCAACCGATAGTATGCAGTCGGTAAGCCGGCCCGCGTTCATTACGGGCGCACCAGTAGAAGCGGATTTCTTGGCGACCGGAATATCGAAGGACAAGCCCCGACGAAGCGTCAAACGGCGCTTCGCCGAGGCCTGTATGACCCCCCAGGTATGGTTGAGTTGATTCGGCCTGATGTGACTGCGCGTCTGGCCTATCCGCCGCCAATCGCCGGTACGAAGTGTATCTCAGCGTTTTCCCCGACCCGCTCCATCAGGCCCATGCGCGCAACTTCGCCGTCCACCGCCACCGCCAGGTTGGACCGGATTTCGCCGTCTTCCATCAGCCGGTTGGCGATGCCGGGGAACTGCTCATCCAATTGCTCGATCACCTGCCGCACGTTGCGGGCAGCGACCTCGACTTCCTTGACCCCACCCGTCGTCGCCTGCAGCATGGTTGGCACAAACACTCTGGCCATGACCCTCACCCCCTTGCGTCGATACTGATTTCCATCATAGGTCGCCGACCGCGTCGGGCTCAACACGCGGCGATGTTGGCGTCCGGTGGGATGATGCCGTTGGCGCGCTGCAACTCCCGGATGTAGCAGATGATGTTCGGTATGTCCTCGTCCGCCACCGTGGGCACGGGCAGCATGTTCCCAAACTGCCAGTGGTGCGCCGGAACCCCGTTCCTCACCGCGCTCTGGATGCTGAAGTCTTGATGGTGCCCCGGCTCGTAGATCTTGTGCACCAGGGGAGGGCCAAGGCCCGTGCCCGAGGCATTGGGCCCGTGGCACAGCACGCAGTTGGCGTTGAACACCTGCTCGCCGGCGCGCGCGTTCGCGGACAGGTCGGGTACGACCACTGCCGAAGCGCCGGAGGCGGGTTGGGTGGCCTGGTAGGCCGGCGCCGCCGGTTCTTCGGCCGAACAACCCACCAGGGCCAGCGCCAGCAGCGCCACCGCCAATATTCCGACCACCCATGCGCGCAGCATGTTCATCGACCTGGAGATGGGTGGCGAAGCCGCGCCGAGGGTAGGCACGGGCTCGTCGCCCCCTCGCAGAGCCTACGTGCCCAGGGGTCCGTGGAAGCGCGGCAGGATTTCCTCTCCGGCCTGTTCCAGTTGTTCCATGGACTCCGTGCCGGCGCAGAGGGGCCGGATCACGAACTTGAACCCGCCGGCGTCGATGTACTGGTCAATGAAGTCGCCGATCTGCTCCGAGGTGCCGACCGCCGAATACTCGGTGAAGTGCGCGTCCGGACGCTGACGGGTGACGAACTGCTCGGACCTGGCTTCGCCCTCTTTCGGGTCGTCGCAGATGTAGTAGCCGATGAGGACGCCCACGTGGTCTTCCTCGATCTCGCGGTCGTACTGCTGGGCCGTCTCAAACATGATCTCCCGGCCGGAGCGGATCTCCTCGGGGGTTGCGCTGGACACCAGCCAGCCGTCTCCAACGCGGCCCACGCGCCGCGCCGCAGCCGGACTGCGCCCGCCGATCCATACCGGAGGCGAGGGCTTCAGGAAGGTGCGCGGAGTTACCGACACGTTGTGGGTGGTGAAGAACTCGCCCTCGTGGGTGACGCCTTCCTCCTCCCACAGCCGGCGCATCAGTTCGATGGCTTCGTCGGTGCGTCGCGCGCGGTCGGCCTTGGGCACTCCGCAGGCCTCGTACTCGTCCGGATCCTCCTGACCCAGGCCGACGGCGGGGAAGAACCGGCCCTGGGAGAGCCAGTCCAGCGTTGCCACCTGCTTCGCCAGCACCACCGGGTTGCGCAGCGGCAGCGCCAGCACGCTGGTGCCGAACTTCAGACGGTCCGAATAGCCGGCCACCAGGGACAGCGCGACCATTGGCTCCAGGCTGAACCGGTCGCTGCAGATGCGGTCGCTGAGCCAGATGGAGTCGTACTCGTACCGGTCGCCCAGTTCCACCAGGGTGCGGAGGAAGTTGGGGTCGTCGCCTCCCTGTCCGAATGCTCCGGGGACGTAGCCGATGGCAACGCTCATGGTCTGTTCCTCCTTGGTGGTCGGTGATCGCGTGGCCCGTATTGTAGCAAAGGCCAGCGCGTCCGTTGCGGCTGCCGCTGTCTCCTGCGGTCGGTGGCTATACGAATCAGCCCCGGATGGGATCCAGTCCGGCCTCGGCCCGAGCGTCGTTGATGTGGTCCAGGACTCGCATGCGCAGGGGCGGCAGTTCGTAGCCCACGTCGGCCATCATGCGGCTGTTGTCCACCAGGTACACGTGGGGCACCGGGCGGTTCCCGGTGGTGATGCTGGCATCAGGGATGTAGGATCGCACAATGTCGGCCACGTCGGCGATGGTCGCCAGTTCGCCGCCGCTGATGTAGATGTGGTGGTTCAGCGTTTCGGCCAGCGCGACGCGAACGAATATCTCGGCGGCGTCCTCTGAATGGATCATCGGCGACGCTTCCTGCGGGTCGAAGTCCATGCTGACCGGTTGCCCGATGGCTGGCAGGGACATCATCAGGCCCCCGATCATGCCGGTCATCCCCGTGACCCGACCGTGTCCGAAGACGGTGCAGATGCGCACGCCGCGAATGTCCAGCCCGTGCAGGGAGCGGTAGCGGGCAGCGGCGAAGTCGTTCACCGCCTTGGTCATGCCGTAAACGTTGATCGGCGCCGGCAGGTCGTCCTCGATCAGTGGCCGGTCCCCAAAGGTCTCCTGCACGCCATAGACCGCAATGCTGCTGGCATACACCACGCGGCGGATGTTGCCCCAGCGGGCGGCCTCGAAGATATTGTTGGTGCCATCGATGTTCACGGCCATGCCGGTGGCGGGCCGGTCCTCGGTGTCGGGCGGCAACAGGGCGGCCATGTGGATGATGCGGTCCACGTTGTGACGGTTGACGGCTTCCAGCAGGTGGTCCAGGCGGGTGACGTCGCCCCGGTAGAAGGCGACGCGGTCCATCAGGGGCTGCAGATTCGCCCGCGGCGGAGCCAGGTCAAAGCAGACCACCTCCTCGCCCCGTTCCAGCAGCTTGCGTATGATGCGGTTCCCGATAAACCCGGTGCCGCCGGTAACCATCACTGACATCAATTGACCTCCGATTGTCGTTTGCTAAAGAGCCTTTGGACGCTGGTCCGAGCTTATTCCTTTTTGGTCCGATTGCTGGGTGTGCTTGCGTTTTTGGGAGGTTGCCACTGTTTGGGAATTGCGCTGCTGGTTCGGACGAGTGGCGGTCCGCTTTGATGGCCAAATTGCCACGTTTTAATTTCGGTGGTTTCGATTTGAAGCTCGCTTGTGTCCGCGTTATTGTCCGGTTGGAGGTTCTGTTTGCCGCGTTGGTTAGCCACTTTTAACCTCCTGATCGATGTTCTGTTTCTTCCGGTCAGCGGGTGTTGTGCCTTTAGTCGGAGGTTGCCACTTCTTGGCCTTGCCGCCGGCTGGTCGCGGCATTGGCTGGCCACCTCCACGCCGCTTCTCCATTGGGACCGTCCTTGCGTGCGGATCAAATTCCTTGTCGTTCATCAGTTTCACGCCTCCGTATTTATGTGTACGGCTCTTCTGTACCAACCCTCGGCAAATTTAGGTTCCGATGCGTTGGCAACCCACGCCGAGACTGCGACCGACGTAATCTCCGCAGGGATGACGAAATCGTATGTGACTTGATGGGTCTCATTGGGTTCAATCACAACCTCTTGCGCCATCTGTTCTTCCTGTAGCAGGTGCCACGGAAATTCGACAGACCGGGCACTGGCTGGCGTGCTATCAAAATCTTGTTGCATTTCCGCAATACTGTCGTCATCGTACGGCGATAAAGCTTTTAAAGTCCAGTACACCCTATCAACCCGGCACAATCCCGTGCCGGTATTCTTTGCATTCAAGGTCACTATCACGGCGTCGTAACTCTGGCTCGCCGGAACCCTTCTCAACTGCAAATCCATAGTCAACCCGGGGATGTGTTCTCGACCACGCCGGTAGTTCCGGTCAGCTACGTAAAGTGTAACCAGGAACGCTGCTGCCGTACCCGACGTGCCAACCACCATTCCCAACCTCCCGACATCGATTGAAGCAATCACCGGAGGCGAAGCAGCGCCTGTCCAAGTATAGGTGCTCTGCGTAACAGCGACAGCTAAGGTGAACGCTAGTGAAATTACGAAGGTGATGATTGCCGCTTTCGGAATCCAACTGCCGGCTATAGCATCTAAAACGTTCCTGATCTCGCTCCCCATATAGTTAGTCTAACTCTGTTGCCCACGTATAGCTTACCCCGCGTGCATCTATCGCGATGGTCCTCGGGTTACGCCATCGGGGTAGTGCAGGAAGACGTTACTTGCTGTTTTGCCCCGGCCCTCTGAACGGGCTGTCAAAATGCTCGCCCATCTTCAGCGTGCCCAGGACATCATTCCAGACCGACTTTGCGCGTTGAGCGTCCTCCGGCCAGTAGCTGAGGGTGAGCAGCGCATGGATGGACTTCTGGGAATCACGGGTGATCGCCTGGATAGAATGGGCCGGACGTTTCTCGCCCGGATCGAAGAACTCAGATTCGATCCACGCCATCTCCAGGTTGCCCATTTTGACGGTGATCGGCGACCCCCGTTTGGTGTCCTCCGGGCCCCGGCGCCGGCGCCGGCTTGCTCTGCCGCCGCGGGCGGGGCTATCGTCGGAGGTCACGTCCTTGATCAACTGGTGCAGGGGCAAACTGCTCCAGTCAATGTTCATGCCGTAACCGGCATAGAATATCGTGACCTCCAGGACCATGGTGTCGTCGGGGTGTTCGGCGTCGCGGAACTTCACCGACTTTCGGGAGGGTTCCACCAACCATTCCTGCGGGATTTCAAAGCGCAACGCGCCCCGGTCGGCGATGAACACCTTGTTCCCGGGCTTGGCCGTCCACCCGTGGTTATCCGGGAGGTTGAAAACTTCTTTCCGCCAATTCTCGTTGTCCACCGGTCACCCGCCTTGCGTTCGAGCCGTCCGAAGAGATGCCGGCATTATAGACGATGCCGCCGATGGAATTGACGGCGTGGCAGGAACCAGCTTGACCCCGAGTTGGACTGCCTTGCCTAACCGTTCCCGCTGCTCACGTCGCGGCGTTCCGTCACCAGCGCCGCCAGCGCCGCGAAGACGCCGGCATAGGCCACTACCGCCGGCAGGAACACCCACGGACCGAACTCGTCGTCGCGCCCCATCAGGCCACGAGTGGTTCCCCACAGCGTCCAGCGCGTGTAGTCGCCCAGGTTCACGTCCAGCGCCAGTTGGGAAATCGCGCCGGCCGCCGGGTACGCGATCGATTCGACAATCAAAACAGCGATGCCAACGCCCAGTCCGAAGGCGGTGGAACGGCCCAAGGCGCACAGCAGCGCCCCCAGCAACAGGTAAGCGATTGCGACGGGCCACGCGGATGCGAACCTCCCCGCGCTCTCAACCCAGCCGCCCGAGTCCCACGGCATGATTTCCACCCCGTTCGTCGACGCGTCCGCCGCAACCAGTCCCACCGCCGCGGCCAACAGCCATGACGCGACCCAGACGGCCGCCAGGATTGACGCCGCCAGCGCAAGTTTCGCCGTCACCACCTGCCAGCGGGGCTGTCCCCGGGCGAACAGCGGGCGGAAGGTTCCCCATCCGTAGTCGCTGCCAAAGACCGTTCCGGCCAGGATGATCCCGAGGAACGGGCCAAGCCGCGAAAGCAATTCGAAAACCAGCAGGGGATATCCGTATGGCGGTATGAAAAAGTCGGACTGGATCAGCCGCAGCACTCCGGCAGACACCACCAGCGTCCCCACCACCGCGAGCGCCAGCAGGCCCAGGATCACCCAGAATTCCGTCCGCCGGCACAGTCGGAACCACTCCCACCGGATGGTGTTGGTCATGACTGCAAAGCTGGTCATTCGGGTTCCGCTCCCGCCTCGCCGGTAACTTCCATAAATCCAGCCTCCAGCGAACCGGACGACGGCCGCAGCTGGGAGATGTACACGCCGGCGTTGGCCAGGTCCCGGCTGACTTCCCACTCGCGTCCCGCCGCGACCGCCACCTCCAGGCCGTCCTCGGACCGGATCCTGATTTCCCAGCCGGCATCCGTCAGCACGGACGCCGCGGCGTCATCGTCGGTGGTGCGTACCAGCGCCGAGGCGGGGGCGCCCATGCCGGCAACGGAGCCGCAGTAAAGCAGTTTGCCCCGTCTCAGGATGGCAACCTGGTCGCAAACCTGTTCCACCTCGTTCAGCAGATGGCTCGCCAGGATCACGGTGCGCCGACCGTTGACGGCCAGGTCGCGAATAAGATCGCGCACTTCGACGATCCCAACCGGGTCGAGCCCGTTGGTCGGCTCGTCGAGGATCAGCAGCGACGGGTCGCCCAGCAGAGTGGCGGCGATTCCCAGCCGCTGTTTCATGCCCGTGGAGCAGGCGCGAAACCTGCGGCGGGCCGCTTCGCCACCCAGGTTGACGGCGTCCAGCAGGTCCTCGACCTCCCCGTCGCCGCCGTCCGATTCATAAACGCCCTGCAGGCACTTCAGGTTGTCCCGGCAGGACAGATAGGGCCAGAAGATCGGGCGCTCGATGAGCGTTCCAACGTTGTCCAATGCCTGAGCCTGCCCTGCCGGTCCGTCGTGCCCGAACAGGCTGACCGTTCCGTCGGTGGGACGGATGAAACCGGATAGCATGGACAGGAGGGTGGTCTTGCCGGACCCGTTGGGGCCAAGCAATCCGAACACGCCGCCGGAGGGAATGTCCAGGCTCACGTCGTCCACCGCCGTAACCCGGCCGAACCGCTTGGTCAGGCCCGAAACCGAGACGGCCGGCACGGCCCCCTGCGATGACGCGGAAACGGCGTCCGTCACGGCAGCCGATCAGACCAGGACGTCAAAGCCATAGCCGGCGTTGTTCAGGGCGCCGTCCCCAAATCGGGACAGCTTCAGCGGCGAGATGTCCACGGTCGTCGCCGCGCCGCTGCCAATCAACTCGGCCATCACCACGCCCACCATGGGAGACAGCTTGAAGCCGTGACCGCTGAAACCGGTGCACAGGTAGAGTCCGTCCACATCCTCGACTCGATCCATGATGGGATGGGAGTCGGGCGTATTGGTGTACAGCCCGGCGTAGCCCGCCGCCAGTTCCGCGTCGGCGATGGCCGGGATCCGCCGCGCCAGACGCTGCCAGACGTCCTCGATGAACGATGGACTGGCCCGTTGGGCGAACACCTCCGGATCCTCCACAACGTCCGAGTGGTTGCCGTTGCCCACCAGGGTCAGGTCCTGGCCCTCGGGCCGGAAGTAGATGCGATTGCCGATGTCGGCCCCGCCCGGATGGTAGGGCACGACATCCAGCGGCCGGCGGAAGTGCAGGACTTCGTGGCGCGTCGCGACGAGGGGCACGTCGATGCCGTGAGGCGTGAGGAAGCGCGCCGTCCACGGACCGGTGGCTACCACCACGATGCCGGTCTCGATCCGCTCTCCGGTTGCGGTTTTCACCGCCACAACCCGGCTGCCGTCTTCGCTGGTTTCGATGGCATCCGCAGCGGTTTGCAGCCGGATGGTTACTCCCTCGCTGCGGGCCCGGGTGGCGTAGGCGTAGGCGGTCCCCGAGGCGTCGGCGTGGCCGGAATAGGGCTCGTAGGCGATGGCTGCCGCGTCGGCAACCTCGAACCCGGGAGCCAGCTCCGCCGCGTCGGCGGCGCTGATGATATCGGTGATCACGCCCACCGACTGCTGGGTGGCGATGTTGGCCCGGAAGGACGGCAAGTCCTCTTCGCCCGCGAACACCAGGTAACCGGTGCGAGTGTAACCGCACTCGCCGCCGATCAGGTCGGCGAAGTTGCGGAAGATGTGCAGGCTCCGCCAGGCCAGTTCGGCGTTGACAGCAGTGGAGTAGTGCATGCGCACCGCCCCGCTGCTCCGCCCGGTGGAGCCGCTGCCCAGGGTGTCGCGCTCCAGGAGCACAATGCGGCGCAACCCGTGGTCGGCGGCGGTCAGCGCCAGGTTGCAGGCGATGCTGCAGCCCATGACGCCTCCCCCGATGATCACGACATCGGCGGTTTCGGTCGCCCTGGTCATGGTGCAGCCGCGTCCACTGGGCAGAGTTCCTGGAGAAGGTCGATCGCTGCTATAACTTCGCGCGTGTTAGCGGTGACTGTAGCGCCAGACAGATCGTTTTCATACCAATGTTGGTGCAGGCTTCTGGCTGTCGAAAGGCCTTGACGCAACGTGTCTCCGGCAGCGGTGTCCACCGTTCCCACCAGCAGGGCTATTCGGTCGGCCGCCCCGATGATGCTCGCGTGGTGAGTCACGCGCAAGCCATGGTCAGCTGCGACGGCCTTGATGGTCTGGGCGTATGCTCCCCAAGATTTTTCCGCCGCCTGAAGACAATCCCCTTCGTCGAGGCTCTTCTGGGCGTGGTCACGATAATGGGCCAAATTGCCGCGATAGACCTCAGCCTGTTGCGACCCTTCGGTCACAGACAGGTCCACCGGCTGCCGGCCTTCCCTGAGGCCGGCGCGTATCGCCTCGGTCACTTGTTCAGTAGAGAAGCCAGTCATTGCTCAGATGTATCCGCAGGAAAGAGTTCCTGGAGGAAGTCTATTGCCGCCGCTACGGCATCCGCCCGTCGCGTTACCGTTTCGTCGGGCAGGTCGTTCTCATAGAAATGGATATGCAGGCTATGAGCCGAATTCACGCCATTGTCCAAAACCGACCCGGCAACCGGGTCAGTGCTGGAAACGAGCGCCACCAGTTGTTCAGAAACTCTCAAGATACTCGTGTGGCTACGGACCCGCAGGCCGCGGTTGGCGGCAATTGCCTTAACAGTCTGGGAGTACGCCCCCCACGATTTCTCGGCGACCTGCCGATAGTCTCCTGCGTCCAGGCTTTTGCGAACATGTTCCCGGTAATGGACCAAATTGTCTCGATAGGTCACTGCCGCCTCCGCCGCTTCGGAGTCGGACAACTCAACATCCGGTCGGTTCGGTAAGGCGGCGCGTATCGCGTCGCTCACTTGCTGGGGTGAGAGGTCTGGTGATCCCGCCATGTCGTAATTCCGTGGCCCTTGCGTAGAATCATAACACGGCGCACCCGCGCGTCATTCATCCTCGTTCCCGTGACCGGCGCACCCGAAAGCTGGCTCCCCGTTGTTTCCGCATCCAGCGGAGGAAGTCCGCGACCCTGGGATTTGAACGGAGCAGCGCGACGCTGTACATCTCCTCAGCCAGCGTGGTGACCGAAAACATGGCGTGCACCTGCCGGTGACAGGTCGGGCAAAGCATCGCGGTCGGCCCGTGGTTACCGCCGCGGGCGCGGGGGATCAAATGGTGGACCGTGAATCTATCCACGATCCGTTCGCAGAGCTCACAAGCGCCGGGGTCGTCTCCCGGACGTCGGCGACGTACCGCGCCGTCGGGCTCGCGAGATGCGTGAGGAGGTGCGGATGCGGCGGTTTTCTCCTCGCGCCCGCCACGAGAACGGGTGCGCGCTGTCCGCCTAGCCATTGCCGCCCTGGCCGGATGTGTCCAGGAACCGCCAGCCGGGTAGATCGACCTGCCATTGGGCGTCTTCGAGCAGCATGGGTATCATCAGGCCCGACATCAGGCGGCTGTGCTGCACCACCGTCTCATCGGTCACGCCAAAGGGCAGGAAGACGAAAGCGTGCTGGTCGTCCACGTAGCGGGTGGGGGCGGCGGCTAGCTCGGTAAGGTCTTCCAGGGGCCACAGGCGCAGGACGGTGGTCCGGAAGTCGTCCATCATCGACCCACGCATGGGGTGGTCCGGGTCGTAGGCAGCGCGGTAGGCCACCTGCATATCGATGTTGAGCCGGGTCGCCCACACGCCCATCCGCATGCCGCGGGTTTCCTTGGACAGCATCGACCAGGCCAGGTCCATGTCCCCGTCGCGGATGGATTCGGCGAACAGGCCGGCGCGCTGCCCAACCTCGTCGGGTTCCTGGCTGCGGCGTTGCCCGGGCATTCGCATGCTGATCATCCTCGGTGCGGTCGGAACGTGGTCGAAAGGCCCGCTCAGTACCCCACGGCGTATCCGTCATAGCGGGGGTCGGCGGCGCCATGCAGCGCCGCCGTGTCGGGGTCGATGTACAGGACCATTTCGCGGCCGGTGACGCCGTCCCACGCATCCAGCTCGTGCACCGGGTGTCCCATGGTCCGGAGTTGCCGCAGCTCGGCCTGGTCGAAACGATTTTCGATGAGGAGGCGGTCCACGGCGGTGTGAGGCAACGTGGATTCGGTGCCGTCGCCAACGTGCTTCCAGCGCGGCGCTTCCACGGCTTCTTGCACCGTCATCCCGTGGTCGACCAGGTTGGTGATGACCTGCATGTTGCTCTGCACCTGACAGTCGGCCCCCGGCGTGCCCAGCGCGTAGGTCAGGCGGCGGCCGGACGAGGATCTGCCGTTCCCCGACGACGGCTGTCGGAACACCATCACCGGGTTCATGGTATGTCGTACCCGCTTGCCCGGCTGCAGGCAGTCCACGTGATCCGGGTCCAGGTGCCAGTAGGTCATGCGGTTGTTCAGCAGGATGCCGGTATCCCCGGCCACCAGGGACGAACCCCAGCCGCTCTGGATGCTCTGCAACTGGCACACCGCGTTGCCGGCGCGGTCGGCAACCACGAAGCAGGTGGTGTCCTCCTGCTCGGAGCGGGGGCCGCGACGCCGTGCGCCCACGCCGGCCGGCGACCGGCGCTGTCCCGCCGGTTCATGTTGCCAGGGATCGCCGGCGCCCACGTTCTCGGATGCCCGCTCCAGGTCGATGGTGGCGGCGCGTTCCCGGGCGTATTCGGCCGAAAGCATACCGGCGACGGGCACGTCGATGTAATCCGGGTCCGCCACGTACGCCTCGCGGTCGGCGAACGCCATCTTCTTGGCTTCTACCATCAGGTGGATGGATGCCGCGGAGCCGAACCCCAGGCTCGCCATGTCGTGTTGACGGATGACGTTGAGTTCCTGCAGCAGGATGTGTCCGCTGGAGTTGGGCGGCGCCTCGTAAACCGTGTAGTCGCCGTAGTCCGTGGAGATTGGATCCTGCCAGCGCGCCGAACAGTCGTTCAGGTCGGCCATGGTGAGCAGACCGCCTTGTTCTTCGCTGAAGCGCACAATGGCTTCGCCGATCTCGCCCCGGTAGAAGACGTCCCGCCCCTGTTCCGCAATGGCTGAAAGCGTGCGCGCCAAATCGGCCTGCCGGAGAATGTCGCCGGCCCGAAGCGGCTCGCCGGACCCGTCCCGGGTGAAGATCGCCCGGCTGGTGGGGAACTCGCAAAGGAGCGGGTCACCGGCGATGGCTGACGCCAGGTAGTGGGTCACGGGGAAACCGTCGTCGGCCAGGGCGATGGCCGGAGCGAAAACATCGGTCAGCGGGAGCGACCCGTACTCGGAATGGACGTCCAGCCACGCGTTGAGCAGACCCGGTACCGACACGCTCAGGATCCCCTTCATGGGGATGCCGTCGCGGTATCGTTCCAGGGTTGCGCCATAGGGCGCGGCCCCGGTCCCGTTGGACAGCCGCAGGGAATCGTCCTCCCCCCGGTATGCCATGATGAACCCGTCGCCGCCGATGCCCGACATCAGCGGTTCAACAACGTTCAGCACAGCGGCGGTGGCAATCGCGGCGTCGAACGCGTTTCCGCCCTTTTGCAGGATGGAGATGCCCGCCTGCGCGGCCAGGGGATGGCCGGCGCACACCATACCGTTGCGCCCCATGACCACGGGACGATGGGCCGAGTAACGAATGCCGTGGGGTGTGGCTGACATCAGGACGACGCTCCTTGTGATTGAGTTTCAGGTCGGTGAGCACCGCGCTTCCTCGACCGCATCGGGCCACTCAACGTATGACCAGGTCAGGACGCCGGCGCGCTCACGGGACGGATCGACGCCAGCATGTCAATGGACACGCCGCCCCTGGAGAAAAAGACCTCCAGCTCGTGGGAGTACAGGCCGCCGGAGCTCCGGAGGGTGTTGAGCAGGGTGTCGGTGCCGATGCTAAGGATGGAAGAGGGCTCGTGCTGCACGGTTTCCAGGTTTTTCGCGCCGCACAAGTCCAGCGCGGCAAAGATGGTGTCGTGCAGGAAAGCCTCCTCGAGGTTGGTGTTGTCCAGCAACGCCAGGTTGAAGTTGGCGTGGGCCAGGTTCGCCTGCGCCAGCGTCGCTTCAGTGAACACCGTCTTGTAAAAGGTGGAGTTCGACAGGTTGGCGGATTGCATGTCGGCCCAGGTCAGATCAGCCTCGGAAAAATCCGAATGGCTGCAATAGGTGCCGCGCAGAACCGCATAACTCAAATCGGTGCCGCGCAGGTTGATCTGGCTCAGATCGGCCCGGGCGAGGTTCGCCCCCTGTAGCAGGGCGTGGGACAGGTTGGCCTCCCGGAGGGTCGCCCCCTGCAGGCTGGCCCCGCGCAGGTCCGCGCTCTGCAGGTTCGCCCCCGTCAGGTCGCAAAAGTGAAGGTCGGCGCCGCGCAGGTCGGCATCGCCCAGGTCCGAGCTGCTGAAGTCGAGGTGCGTCAGATTGGCCCACGACAGGTTCGCGCCGTGGAGCCGCGCGTTGGCGAAGGACGTGCCGGTCAGGTCCGCGTTGGACCGCAGTTCATTCCACGTCGACACGTCTTTGCGCAGCCGGCTCAGGCATTGTTCTTTCGAGACGGTGGGCCAGAGTTTCATGACCGGCCTCCTGGTTGGATGGTTACCCTATGATGGCAACGTTCGGTTCGATTATTCAACAGCCCGCGCCGCCGGTATGGGCCTTTGACGGGACCGTATGCAAAAGCCCCGGCAGCCGGTAGCGCCGGGGCGATCGACCTGAATTGTTGGCGACCCCGGGCGTGGCCCGAGACTGCCGGAGGTATCGAAGCCTAGTGTCCGCCGCAGCCGCAACCACCGCCGCCGCCGCCGCAGCCACATCCGCCACCGCCGCAGCCGCAACCACCGCTTCCACATCCGCCGCCGGCGTACATCGGGTTGTTGATGACGAACCCGACCCGGCCGCCGAACTCCTCGATGTAGTCGATGGTGGCTTCTTCCAGGAACGGCGCGCTGTCGGAGTCCATGAGGAACTCCATGCCGTCCATGCGGAGTACGGTGTCGTCAGGCTGGTGCTCCTTCTCCATGGTGAGCATGTACTGGAGGCCTTGTCCGGCAGGCATGGCAACCACCCGCAGGGCGGAACCGGCCTCGTCCTCGGCGGTGACAACTTCCTTGAGTTTCTCGATGGCCAGAGGGGTAACGTTCATCGTTGTCGCTCCTGAATGGCGCAAGTGACGGGAACCCTACACGAGGTTCCCACATTCCCAATAACGAGCAAAGCGTATCACGGGGCAACGAGGGGCGTCAAACGGAGGATGTGCTCATGCAGGGCAATCGCATTTCAGATTATTCTAAAAATCGGGCTAAAGTGTTGCCACGATCTGATTGTCTGAGGTGCGTGGTGGAGATGGACAATGTACCGCTTTCGATTGCCGAACGGTTTGGAATGCTGGAAGACCCGAGAACCGGACATGCCAAAAGGCATGAGTTGCTGGACATCATCGTCATCACTCTTTGCGCGGTGATCTGTTGCGCCGACAACTGGGTGGAGATTGAGGAGTTCGGTAAAGCCAAGGAGGATTGGTTCCGCCGCTTCTTGCAGTTGCCAAACGGCATACCCTCCCACGACACCTTTGGTCGGGTGTTTGGTCTGCTGGACCCGGAGCAGTTTTCGGCCTGTTTCATGGACTGGGTACGCTCGGTGAGTGAACTGGCCCAGGGTGAGGTGGTGGCGATAGATGGCAAGACCCTGCGGGGTTGCCATGACCGGGCCAACGGCCGAGGTGCGCTGCATATGGTCAGCGCGTGGGCCACCGAGAACCGGATGGTGTTGGGACAGACCCGCACCGAGGCCCATTCCAACGAGATCACGGCGATACCGGAACTGCTCAAGGTGTTGGAACTGAAGGGTTGCCTGGTGACGATAGACGCCATGGGCTGCCAGAGGAACATCGCCCAGCAGGTGGTGCAGGGGGGCGCTGACTACCTGCTGGCGGTGAAGGCCAACCAGGGAGAGTTGCACCAGAACATCAAGGACCTGTTCGCCTGCTGTGAGCGTGTAGGATGGGATGGTGTGGCTTACAGCCACCACCAACAGGTGGGCAAAGACCACGGCCGGCTGGAACGGCGGGAGTGCTGGGCGATCACCGACCCAGAGGAACTGACCTACGTGGACCCCCAGCGCCAATGGGCCAGCCTGGGCGCGGTGGCCCGGGTCAGCTACCGACGGGACGCTACCACCGATGCCCCAACCGATACCCGCTACTACATCTGCAGCTATCCGGCGGACGCGGCCACGCTGCTGGCATCGGCCAGAAGCCACTGGAGCATCGAGAACAGCCTGCACTGGGTGCTGGACGTGGCCTTCGACGAGGACCACAGCCGAGTGAGGACCGGCCACGCTGACCAGAACCTGGCAGTGATCAGGCACTTGGCACTGAACCTGCTCAAGCAGGAACGCACCGCCAAAGTCGGCATCAAGGCCAAACGCAAAAAAGCCGGATGGGACTTCGATTACCTGCTCAAAGTCCTATCCCTGTGAAATGCGATTGCCCTGTGTGCTCATGCGTACCCAGTTTGGCGGCGGGAAACGTCGGAATCAGGATTTTCAAAATTCAGGGATGATCAGGATTGGAACCGTCGTGTGATGGACATCTCCCAATGCTGCCAGATCATATAATCCCGTAAATCTTGATTCTGACGATTTACCAAACTGGGTACGCGTGAGACTCGCGGGGCGGGTGCTTGACCTTCCCATCTGCGACGGATACGCTTGGCACGCCCTTTTGGACCCGAACCAGATCCCTGAGGACAGACCGGAGATCGGGACAACTGTCGCTGCGGCAATGGGCGCCAGCACTCCAGGCGTTCAGGGCATTTCCGGTATCGTTGATTTGCTTCCTGAACGACGTCGGCGAAGGCAGGATACAGTTGCCTGACGTTCGGGGGCGAGTCAGGGACGGTGACCACAGGCCAGCGTGATAATCGATGTGCCAATCGCGCACCCGGATCGCAAGTCAATCCGGCGACAGTCGAAGCCCAGCAACCTCCGTGTAAACGATACGAAAACATTAGCCCCGAATCGGATAGCGGGGTGTCTGCCCTCGCGGGAATGGAGGAAATAGTGGCGTCCAACAGCGTAAGCCCTGGAGCAAACCGGGTACCCACGACGCTTTCATTTTTGTCCTGCGCCTTCCCGTTTTCCGTATCGCCGCTGCCCTGAGCAGATCTGGAATGAAAAACTCCGCCAGGCTCCTGTCTCCAGTGCTGCGGCGGGCCGTTAACACACTGCGGGACCTCGCTCCCATCATCATCGTAATCGCGTTCTTCCAACTGGTGGTGCTGCAACAACCCTTCCCCAACCTGGGAAACGTGATCGTCGGGATGGTCTGCGTGTGGGTCGGGCTGGGGCTTTTCGTTCAAGGTTTGGAGAGCGGGCTTTTCCCCCTGGGCGAGGTGCTGGCGCGTGGTTTCGCCAGCAAAGGCAGCCTGACGGCGATCCTGGCCTTCGCCTTCTGCCTGGGGTTCGGCGCGACCATCGCCGAGCCGGCCCTGATCGCCGTAGCTGACGAAGCCGCCGCGGTGGCGTCGGAAACCGGAGCAATCTCCGATAGCGATCGCGCCCGCAATTCTTACGCCCTCGAGTTGCGTTTGGTAGTGGCCACATCGGTGGGGGCGGCCATACTGCTGGGGGTGATACGCATCCTTAAAAGCTGGCCCATCCACTACCTGATCATCGGAGGCTATGTCCTCGTGACCGTGATGACCCTCTTCGCTCCCGCGGAAATCATCGGTGTGGCCTATGATTCCGGAGGCGTGACCACCAGCACGATCACCGTTCCGCTGGTTGCGGCATTGGGTGTGGGGCTCGCCTCCTCGATCCGCGGGCGTAACCCCATGATGGACGGTTTCGGGCTGATCGCCTTCGCCAGCCTGACGCCCATGATCTGCGTGATGGCCTACGGCATGATTACCTGATGATAGGTTTTCTGCACACTCTCCCGCCGGCCATTCTTTCAACGGTGTTTGACGTGGCGCCCATCGTGGCCGTCCTGACTCTGTTCCAGGTCTTCGTCCTGCGTCGCCGGCTCCCCAACCTGCGCCGGACCGTGGCCGGCCTGGCGTGCGTCCTGCTGGGGCTTGCCCTGTTCCTGGTCGGTCTTGAAAATGCGCTTTTCCCCATCGGCGAGACGATGGCCTTCCAGCTCACGGCTCATGCGGCGGCCGGGGCGGAGGGTTCGTCCGGTGTGGTGGACTGGAGAGACTACCTGGTGGTGTACATCTTCGGCGCGACGATAGGCTTTGCGACCACGATCGCCGAACCTTCGCTTATCGCCGTGGCCATCAAGGCCGAGGAGGTTTCCGGAGGCACGGTCCACGCCTGGGGTTTGCGGATTGCGGTGGCAGTGGGTGTGGCCATCGGCGTGTCCCTGGGTTGCTTCCGCATCGTCACCGGCACGCCCCTGCCCTGGTACATCATCGCCGCCTACGTCATTGTCATAGTCCAGACCTTCCGGTCCAGCCGGACCATCATACCGCTCGCCTACGACAGCGGCGGCGTCACCACGTCAACCGTCACCGTGCCGGTGGTCGCCGCTTTGGGCCTGGGTCTTGCCGCCAGCATTCCGGGACGCAACCCGCTGATTGACGGATTCGGACTGATCGCGTTCGCCAGCGTATTTCCTATAATGACCGTGCTGGGTTACGCTATCGTTGCATCCTGGTGGGATCAGAGGAGAACCGCCGGCGGTCGGGAGGAAGTAGAGCCATGAGGCTGAAGCTTATTGTCGCACTCGTCAGCGACGACAAAACCGACGTCGTGGTGGACGCCGCCCGAGCCGGAGGCGCCACCGGAGCCACCATAATTACCAGTGTGCGCGGGGAGGGACTGCGGCCGGGGAAAACCTTCTTCGGGCTGAGCCTGGAGGGGATGCGAGACATGGTGCTGTTTTTGGTGTTGGAAACCCGTGCCCGGGACATCCTGGAGCGCATCCACAACGCCGCGCGGTTCGATACTGAGCACGGCGCCGGCATCGCATTCCAACTGGACATCGAAGACGCAGTCGGTCTCGGCACCCAATTGCCCGCCATTCTACAAGAGTTGGAATACGACCTATGAACGCGCAAGGTACGGTCAGGGTCGGGGACGTGATGACACCCGAACTCCACAGCATTGACGGAGTGGCGACAGTGGCCGACGCGATGGCGCTGATGAAGAGGCATGGGGTTGAGGCGCTGGTCGTCAACCGGCGCGACGAAACCGACGAAGTGGGGTTGATTCTGGTCTCCGACGTGGCCCGCGAGGTAATTTCCCGCAACCGCTCACCCGACCGAGTCAACGTGTACGAGATCATGTCGAAGCCGGTGCTCACCCTGCCTCCCGACATGCTCACGCGCTACGCGGTGCGTTTGCTGGTGAGGTTCCAGGTCTCGCGCTCCATCGTCGTCGACCGCGACCGAAGCCCCATCGGGTTCGTTACCCTGCACGACTTGGTGATCGGACGCTAGCCACCGCTGCCCCGGAAAAGCCGTCGCTACCTGCTGCACAGTCTCCTCCGTAGAGTTTGTCGGCGGCGACGCCGCCCAAGATCGGGGCGATCGCTCGTTCCGTTGGAAAGCCGCGACGGCGGTCGTCAGGTGTGTCTGACGCTGCCGTCGAACGTTTTTCGGACTCCAAATCGCCGGGCTCGGGTTCTTCGCGAAACATAAATGAGGGGTCCGGAGGTCCGTCGGCTGCGCTTAGCCTTCACCTGTGCCTTCCACGAGTTTCGCCAATTCACGAGGCGCGTACTTTCGGTATCCGGCCCGGTATGCCGTTAGCTTCCGTTTGCAAGCCCGCGCACCCGTCCCTATACTGCGGCCATCGACCACCAGACCGAGCGTTCCGGACGGATTCCGGCGGCCCACAGCGAGGAGGCTCCTGATGCCCAAAGACAAGGTGGAAGTTTTCTGGTTCTCCGAACAGCCCTACGGCCACGTTACCGATGACGATGTTTCCCAGTACGAGTCGGGGCGGCTGGATTTCTCCAACTCGCACTTCGACCCGGAGAAGGCGCATATCCTCTACAACCAGTACCACGAGCAGTACACGTGGGCCGACCAGAACGGGTTTGACGGCATCATGTCCAACGAGCACCACGCTTCGTACTGGTGCATGAAGCCAGCGGTCAACATCGACGCCGCCGTCATCGCCAAGGTGACCCGCAATACCAAGATCGCCATCCTGGGCAACGTCATCGCCGTCAACGATCCCATCCGCATGGCCGAGGAAATCGCCATGCTGGACTGCATCTCCGGCGGCCGCATTATCTCCGGTTTCGTGCGGGGCACTGCGGTGGAGACCCTGCAAGGGGGCATCGCGCCTCCGCAGAACCGCGACCGCTTCGAGGAAGCCCACGACCTGATCATCAAGTGCTGGACCGAGCCGGGGCCCTTCCGCTATGAGGGCGAGTACTACCACTATCGGAAGGTGAACCCGTGGGTTCTGCCGATGCAGAAGCCCCATCCGCCCATCTGGTTCCCCGGTTTCAGCAGCCCCGAATCGGTGGTTTGGGCGGCGCGCCACGAGCACCCCTACATGAACCTGGGGTCACTGCTGGACCATACCCACCGTCTCCGCGACGTCTACATCGACACCGCGCGTGAGACCGGCTTCGAGCCCGGTCCCGAGCACTTTGGCTATCTGCTGCGCATCTTCTGCGCCGAAACCGACGAGAAAGCCCAGGAGATCGGCCGCGAGTTCCTCTGGACCCAGGAACACCGCAACCGGGGCCCTCGCGAGCACAACGACCCGCCCGGGTACCAGTCCCGTGAGGCGGTCAACATCCAGCGGACGCTGCCGGGCGCCGGCGGTTTCGGCCGGATGATGACCTACGAGGAACTGCAGGAAGCCAACAACATCATCGTGGGCAGCCCCGATACCGTCCGGGAAAAGCTCTCCATGATCGTCGAACGCCTCAATCCCGGCTACCTGCACATCTACGGCAACGAGGGCGCCATGGCCCACGAGGACGTGATGCGCTCCATCGAGCTGATCGGCCGTGAGGTCATTCCCGCGCTCCACGAGATACCGTTGGTCGACCACTACTAGGCCCGATGCGATTTCCGGCAACTTGTATCGCCGCCGCCGTTGCATTCCTGCTCTTTGTTGCAGGATGCGCGGTTGGCGGCGATGTTGCTTGTCCTGAAGGGATGGACTCTTTCACCGAACTGAATGTGTACTTTGGACTTGAGAAAGGCAGCGGAGAGACTGTCACAGAAGAGGAGTGGCAGTCTTTCCTGGCGGACACGGTAACGCCGCGCTTTCCAGACGGGTTGACTGTGTTGGACGCCCGGGGTCAATGGTTCGACACCGACGAAGGTCGACTCTATCGGGAGTCCACCAAGGTGCTGAATGTGCTGGTACCGGCAAACGCCGCTGACGATGGCGTTGCCGCTGTTCGGGGCATCTCCGATACGTACAAGGAAAGGTTTGAGCAACAGGCGGTGTTTTACACGACGCTGCCGGCGTGCGCGGCGGTGTACTGACAGAGGAAGCAGCAATGAGCGCACATGTGCGGTTGTTCCTGCTCGGAGCGGCGCTGCTGACGATGGCGGGCTGCATCGCCGAAACCGAGTTCCGGTGCCCCGACGGGTTGCAGGAGGTGGTCCGCTACGAGCTGTTCTTCGGCCTGGATCACGCCGACGGCCTGTCGGTATCGCCGGAAGAATGGGATGCGTTCGTTGCCGACACCATTACGCCCCGGTTCCCGCAGGGACTGAGCATGTTCGACGTGAGAGGGCAATGGCAGCGGCCTGATGGCATCATCGAACGGGAGAACACCATGATGGTGATGCTGGCCCATCCACCGCCCACCCAGGCCGGCATGGTTCTTGTAGACGAGATATCGCGGGAGTACCAGCGGCGGTTCGGTCAGGACCCGGTGTTCCGCTCCGTCAGCCAGAATGAGTGCGTCGGCCTCTTCGCCGAATGAACTCTTTGGGATCATAGGGGGACAACTTGACACAGCCAATGCGACAAGCCTTCATCGGCGTCGGCACCATGGGCAGCCTGATGGCGGGCTGCCTGCTGGACGCCGGCGTCGACCTGGCGGTCTATGACATCCGGCGCGAGGCGGCGGAACCGCTGCTCCAGCGCGGGGCGCAATGGGCGGACGGTGCCGAGTCTGCGGTGGACGGCTGCGGAATCGTCTGGACCTCTCTGCCCGGGCCGACCCAGGTGGAGTCGGTGCTGTTGGGAAACGAGGGCGGCGTGCTGTCCGCCATGGCCGAGGGCGCGACGCTGGTGGACACCACCACCAACGATCCCGACGTGGCCCGCCGTGTGTCCACCGCCTGCGCCGAGCGCGGCCTCACCATGCTGGACGCGCCGGTGAGCGGACGCCCACCCACGATGACCATGATGGTCGGCGGCCAGCGGGACGTGTTTGAGGGTGTCCGCAACTCGCTGGATGCGGTCGCGGCCCAGGTGTTCTACGTGGGGCCGGCCGGCGCGGGCTGCGTCGCCAAGCTGGCCACCCAGTACATGGGCTACACCAACCTCATCGCCGCCATTGAGGGGATGCTGATCGCCCGCATGGGCGGCGTGGACCCGGCGGTGTTGGCCGAGATCGTGCCGGTGAGCGCCGGCGCCAGCCGCGCCTTCAACGCCATTCCCAACAGCATCCTGAACCGGAATTTCGAAGCCGGCGGCACGCTGGACATCGTGGCCAAGGATGTGGCCCTGGCCTGCGCCCTGGCGGAACGGCTGGGCGCACCAGCCGGCACCGGTTCGATCGCAGACGCACGGTACAAGCAGGCGCAGGCCGAGGGCTGGGGCGACGAGGGCTATCCCATAGTCGCGCGGGTGCTGGAAGCGCTGGCGGGCGTGGAGTTGCGACCGAGGTAACGTTCGCTATCGCAGCGTCCGTTCGGCGTCGGATCCGGATTCGTCAAAAATAATGCTGGCGATTTCCGGAGGAAGCGTTATCCCCCGTTCGGCCAGCACCCGCTTGATGCGTTCGCGTTCTTGTCGGCGAACCTCCTCGCGGCCCTGTCGTAGTCCCTCTCGATAGTTTTCTCGAATCCCTCCTCGATACCCCTCTGACAACCCTTCCCGACGCTTTCTTTCGGCAAGTCGTCTCTCATAGGCTTCTTTGGCGGCAAACCACATTGGCCAGTCTCTCCCAAAGTGCGGATTCAGAGGGCGTGCGAACCGCTACCGCTGCGGCCGGTCGGCGTCGGATTCGGGTTCGTCGAAAATAATGCTGGCGATTTCCGGGGGAGGCGTTATCCCGCGGCTGGCCAGCACCCGCTTGATGCGTTCTCGCTCCTTGCGGCGCCCTCTCTCCATGGCCCGTTTTTCAACGGCTTCTTTCGCGGCGAACCACATCTGCAAAACTCCATATAGCGCGACGGTGGTGGGGAACAACAACAGCGTCCCCAGTATGATTATGCCATCGTCCTTTTCTGTCAGGCCCTTGAAGAACCCAAGACCCCACAATCCGGCACAGGACTGGCAGTAACTGATTGCCACCGCAATAGCCATACTGGCCGTTACGGACAGTGAACCATCGACGAATCTCCACGATGACCGATTGCTTTCGTTCGTTTCCATTGTACCAGCCCGACAAATTCCTTCCATAACAGCGTAGCAATAACCGGAGCCGGCAGGCCGTCAGGGAATGGGACGCTTATTGCAGAATTTGAGATGATGGACTGGACTTTGCCCCGGTATCGGCGAAACGTACTGCGGACCACCACCCTTCTCCGACAGTGTGATAACATTCGAACAGGCGAGCCGCGCCCGGAGGAACAACATGGCGATTACGTTCCAGCCCAGCAGTTACAGCGGCCTGGTTGACCAGGATAACGGGATGGTCAGCCGGGAGATCTTCGTAAATTCCGACATCTACGCCGAGGAACAGGAGCGGATTTTCACCCGCGCCTGGCTGTTCGTCGGCCACGAGAGCCAGGTATCCAAGCCGGGCGACTTCTTCGTGTCCTCCATGGGCGAGGAGTCGGTGATCCTGTGCCGGGACCGGCAGGGTGAGATCCACGTGTTCCTGAACTCGTGCATGCACCGGGGCATGAAGGTATGCCGGTACGACGAGGGCAACACGCCCATCTTCACCTGCCCCTATCACGGCTGGAGCTTCGCCACCGACGGCGCCCTCGTCGGCGTGCCCTTCTACAAGGACGCGTACCACGAGGAGCTGGACAAGTCCCAGTGGGGCCTGATCCGCGTGCCCCGGATGACCAACTACAAGGGCGGCATCTGGGCGACCTGGGATCCCAACGCTCCCGACTTCCTCGAGTACATCGGCGGCTTCCGCACCTATCTGGACATCCTGTTCGACGGATGGGACGGCAGCGAGGGCGGCACCGAGATTATCGGCGGCATCGAGAAGTGGATGGTTCCCAGCAACTGGAAATTCCCCGCCGAGAACTTCATTGGCGACCGTTACCACAACATCAGCCACCGCTCCGTTGACCTCGTGGGCATCGGCCCGTCCGGGCAGGGGCGACGCGACAACAGCGATCGCGAGGGCGCCAAATCCCTGGACGTGTCATTCCCGGAACGGGGCCACGGCACCGTCATGTTCCTGCGACCCGAGGACGCGCAGCCGGTTGCGTCCTACCAGAACGATCCCATTGTCGCAGAGTACTTCTACCAGTGCGAGATCGCTCGCAAGGAGCGGCAGGGCGAGCTGTGGCGCATCCTGGCCGGGCCCGGGACGATCTTCCCCAACATGTCCTTCCTGCCCCGGCAGCCGCGCAGCATCGCGGTGTGGCATCCGCGCGGCCCCGACCAAACCGAGGTCTGGCGGTGGTTCCTCGTCGACAGCAGCGCGCCGCCGGAAGTCAAGGAGTTCCTGCGCCAGTACTACATCAGGTACTCCGGTCCCGCCGGCCTGACCGAGCAGGACGACATGGAGAACTGGAACTACGCCCACGCCGCCAGCCGGGGCGCCATGGCCCGCCGACACCACTACAACTACCAGATGGGCATGGGCTACGCGGTCACCGACTTCGAGGATGGTGGCCTGAAACTCGAGGGCACCGTTCTTGATACCACCAAGGCGCGCGCCGGCGAGCAGAACCAGCGTGGCTTCTACAACCGCTGGCGGGAATTCATGGCGGCCCGCGACTGGGACGAGTTGGCCACCTGGCGCAAGAACGGCTCGGGCTGCTAGACAGTGTTGACACACGCCGGGATTCCCGCTTTCACGGGAATCCCGGGAGCATAAATCCGTTCGACGTTCCTGTCGCAGGAATTTTCTGGGTTCCTGCGATAGCATGAATGGCGGTGTGATTGTCGGAGATATTATGGTTGTTGCCAACGATCGCCTGGCCATGCTCCTGCTGAAGCAGGATGTTGAGGCGTTCCTCTACCATGAGGCCAACCTGCTGGACGACCGCCGGTACGAGGAGTGGCTGGACCTGCTCACGGATGACGTCCGGTACTGGGTGCCCATGCGCCGCAACGTCAAGTTCGGCGAGTTGGAGCGCGAGTTCACCCGCGAGGGCCAGGACATCAACTGGTTCGACGAGGGCAAAACCACGCTGACCCAGCGGGTCCGGCAGATCCTCACCGGCGTCCATTGGGCCGAGGAACCGCTGTCGCGCCTCTCCCACCTGGTGACCAACGTGGAGATTACGGAGGCGACGCCCAGTGCTGCCGACGCCGAGGAGGTGTCCCTGCGCTGCCGGTTCATCATCTACCGCAACCGCGTCGCCACCGAGACCGACATCCTGGTGGGCCGCCGGGAGGACAGGCTGCGTCGGGTCGACGGAGGGTGGCGTATCTCCCAGCGGCAGGTCTTCCTCGACCAGAACGTACTCCTCGCCAAGAACCTGACTTTCTTCTTCTGATCCCCCTGCATTTCCTCGATCGGCGAGAGTCTCGGAATGACGCTCAAGACGCAAACCGATGCGCCCGGCGGCAGCACGCCGGCAACGGTATGGGTCCCTGACCCCGACGCGATGATCGTGACGCGGGCGGTATTTGACCAGGTCCAACCGGTTCAGGCAATCCTGTTCGGTTCCCGGGCCCGCGGCACGCATCAGTCCGACTCCGACATCGACATCGCCATCATCACGGCGGAACCGGTACCGGAAGATCGCCGTCTGGAGATCGACGCGATGGCCCGAAGCGCTGCAAAGTCGCTGCATCCCGATTCTCCCGGGGCGGATATGTCGTTCCTGACCGTGACCGAACTGCTCGAGGGGAGGGTCAAGAAAAATACGCTGGCCAACTCCATAGCGAAGGAAGGAAAGCCGATTATGGATGGCGGTACGACGGGCTGTGACCCCGAGCAGGAAGAAGCCGTCAACTGGGACGACGTTGATGCCAGAGCAACCAGCGCGCAGGAAGCGGTAAAGGGCCTTGAAATCCTGGTGAGGGATGACGAGGCGCCGCGGTCGCTCGTCGGTTATGCCGCGCAGCAGGCGCTGGAGCACGCCTACAAGGCCCTCATCGCAGCGCACGGCGAAACCTATCCGACTGGCGGACGAGACGGACACGACCTCCGTATACTGATAAGCCGCGTACAGGAAGTTATGGGGCAGGATTTCCCCGTTCCCGGCGTCAATTGGCAAGGCCTTACCGAGTATGCCGGAGTAGGACGGTATCAGGATGACCAACCGCCTTTGGGTGACCGGCAAAGGCTGTCCCACGAAATATCCGCCGCCGTGGCCGAGATAATTGGTCACATCCCCCAGCGCGATCAACCATGAAGGATCAGGACGCAGAACCATGGCAGACATAGTCAACCTGTTTGAAGTTGAGCCGGGCCAGAAGGTGGGACTCTACAGCGGAGCCACCGCCGAGGTGGTCTCCAACCCCCGCGACGGCGTGTGGCTGTTCGTGCGCTACCTGACCAGTCCCGACGACCCCGACCAGGTGGGCGAGGAGGATATGGTCTTCGCCCAGGACGTGCTGGAACTGGTATCCGACTAGCGGCCATGACGACCACGAACACCGCGGGCGCCGGCTTGACGGTCCCCGATGCTGACGAAATCCTGGCCGCGCTCCGGGCCGGCTACCGGTCAATCGACGAGGGCTACGGGTTCTACCCGGGCTTCGACGGTTGGCTGACTTCTCTCGGATACCAGCGGCGGGATGACATACCGTGCACCTGTCCCGACCGCGGCTACCGGGGACACCTGCCGGAGTGCCGCTTCGTGCGGTGACTGCGGGCCGCGTCTGGCGGGCCGAGGCAATCAAAAATATCAAGCGCGCCAACGGCGCGAATTTCGTTTGTGGAGTATGAATATGTCTCAGCAGATGGTTGACCTGATGGAAGCGGTGTGGAAGTCCATAGACGGGCTTTGCAGCGGCCTGACCCAGGAACAGTGGTCGCTCCCCACCGAGTGTCCCGGCTGGTCGGTGCAGGACCAGGTCTCGCACCTGGTGGGCAGCGAGTGCCGCCTGCTGGGCCGACCCGCCCCGGCGCACGAACCTGCAGACACCTCCCACGTGCGCAACGAGGTCGGACAGGGCAACGAGGTGCTGGTGGACTACCGCCGCCAGTTCAGCGGCGCCGACGTGCTGGCCGAGTTCCGTGAGGTGACCGCCGAGCGGTTGGGTGTGCTGCGCGCCATGTCCGAGGCCGACTTCGCCGCCGACACACCCAACCCGCTGGGTAGCGGCCCTTACACCGATCTCCTCGCCATCCGCATCTACGACGCCTGGGTCCACGAGCAGGACATGCGGCGCACCCTGGGCATCGCGGGCCACTTGTCCGGCCCGGTGGCCCAGCACGCCTACGGCCGCACCGAGGCGGCCATGCCCTTCGTCGTCGGTCGCAAGGTCAGGCCCGACGACGGGGCGACCGTCGTGTTCGAGATCACCGGCGAAGCCGGCGGAAGCATCGCCCTGAACATGGACGGCGGCCGCGCCCACCGCATGGATGCCGCTCCGGCCTCTCCCACCGTAAAGCTCACCATGGGCCTCGAGCCGTTCAACGCCCTGGGCACCGGTCGCTGGTCCGCCGAACACGCCCTGGGCACGGGCTCGGTGGCCATCGATGGCGACCGGGAGTTGGGGGAGCGTATCGTTGGCGAGATGAACTTTATGATCTGATGGCAGCGGATGCTGGCATCATCCCAAAGCGAGGTGACATTATGGCGACTGCTTTGCTGACTCGCGCGGACGAATCCCTTATCCCCAATCCACCGAAGGGATGAGTGTGGCGTCGTGGTGAAGGGATGAGAAAGTGCTCCCGCGCTTCGGGGATAATGGTTTCTGAAACACGAAACCAGCCCGAAACGAGGAGCACCCAACGGATGCTATCACGCAACGACCCCGACCGCATCAAAATCGCCTTCGATGACCACCGCCTGGTGGCTGATGCTGGGCTGATCCTGCCGGTCACGCTGGCCCATCATCTGGGACTGGGCGAGTTGGTGGACCGCCATGTTGACCTGGGAGATGCGCCGGGTCGGGCTAATGCGGGAGACAAGCTGCTGACCCTGGTGGCGTCGGCGCTGGCTGGTGGAGACTGCATCGACGATGCCGACGGGTTGCGCGCTGGTGGAACCGAGCGGGTACTGGGCTGTACTGTGAAGGCGCCATCCACGCTGGGTACGTTCCTGCGCAGCTTCCGTTGGGGCCACGTGCGTCAGTTGGATCGGGTGGGCCGTGAGTTTCTGGCCCGAGCCTGGGCCGCTGGGGCCGGACCGGGTGATGATCCGCTGACCATCGACCTGGACTCCACAGTCTGCGAGACCTACTGGCTGGCCAAGGAGGGCGCACAGCGCCACAACTACGCCGGTCAGCGGGGCTATCACCCGCTGTTGGCCGTGGCCGCTGGCACCGGCGACATGCTGATGGCCCGCCTGCGCAAGGGGGACGGGCCAACACGGCTCGGGGCGCCGCCCACTTCCTGCGGGAGACGGTGAGCCGCGTGCGCTACGCTGGAGCCACCGGTCAACTCACCGTGCGGGCTGACAGCGGCTTCTACAATCATGACATCGTCGCCGTCTGCCGGAAGATGAAGGTCCGCTTCTCCATCACCATCCGACAGCACCAGAGCGTGCGCAACATCATTGAGGCTATTCCCGAGGCCGACTGGACGCCCATCCCGTACTGGATGGAGGGCGCCGCCGATGTGGCAGAGACAACTTATACCCCCTTCCAGAGTGAGCCCGACGCCGTTCCGGTACGGCTCATCGTCCGCCGGGTCAAGCCCACGCCCGGCTCACAGTTGGCCCTTTTCGCCAACTACAGCTATCACGCCTTCATCACCGATAGAGACGGTGATACGCTGGACCTCGAGGCCGACCATCGCCGCCATGCCGAGATCGAGAACGCCATCCGCGACCTGCAGTACAGCGTGGGGCTCAACCATCTCCCCTCGGGACGCTTTCCCGCCAACGGTGCCTGGCTGGCCGTGCAGGTCATCGCCCATATCCTGGCTCGTTGGACAACGCGCATCGGTCTGGGCAAACCGGTAGCAACCACCAAGACCCTCCGGCGACGCTTCTTCTCCCTGGCCGGACGGCTCACTCGCTCGGCCCGCCGCCTCGCCCTGCCTCTGCCCCAGGGCTGGTCCTGGCAAAACCAGTTTTTAGCCGCGCTCTCGCCAAACTACGCGCCCTGCCCCCCTTCCTGATCGCACCGACGGTGTCTGACTGTCCGCGAGCCTGCCCCACCCCCCGCCAGGCTGGCCGTCCCGTGTCTCCTGCTGCAATCTGGCCGCCGATCTCGCCTGCCGCCGGCGCTGCGCGCCGTCAGAGATCGCCTTCGCGGGGCTGACACACTCAGCGCCCGTCCCAATCCGTCGGGGTCAAAGACTTACCGGCTCTTCCCCTCACTTTTCATGCCTCGTCTGATCAGCCCTACCACATCCCTTCGGTGGATTCGAGCTTAGCTGAGTACTAGTCAACGACCCTTTTTTGTTGGAAACTGACATCGGAACCTGGTCAGATAGCGGTTGGCGTCGCTATTTCGCACACCAGCCCTTAGACCATTGGGAAACATCCACGGTATGCGTAGCGGAGGCCCGGTACCCTGAGCAGATCGTTGGTCAGTGCCGCGTTACTTGAGCCCTAACCGTCTGAGACCATCTGCAATGGATCAGATAAGCTGTGAGGATCTTGATGCCGTTTTTGATGCGCATATCAACTTTTGTTACGACACTTGCGCTCGCGTTTATTTTTTTCGCCTGCGGCTCCCAAGAGCAAACACCTCCTCCGTCAAACCAATTTGCGCCGGCGACAGGACCGCAGGGCAGTGTAACCGTTGTTCAGGAAACGGCGAAACCGGACGAGGCGGGGCGCGGGACCCAGGTTGAGGTTCCCGACAACATTCACAGCAAGGACGTTGACAGTAGTGGCCCACGTTTCACTTCAGTTGATGCAGGGGTAAATCACACTTGTGGGGTGAAGATTGACGGCTCAATCTCCTGTTGGGGCGCCAACGAGTATGATCAGGCCCGGCCCCCGCGCGGTACTTTTGTTTCTGTCACCGCCGGGGCGACTCATACTTGCGCTGTGTCAACAGACGGCTCCACAAGTTGTTGGGGAAGCGATTATTGGGGACAATCCAGCCCACCAAAAGGTACGTTTGAGATGGTCAGCGCCGGGTGGAAGCATTCGTGTGGAGTAACGGACACCAAGCAAGTCGTTTGTTGGGGCAACAACGAACATGGCCAATCAGAATCACCTGCAGGTCATTTTGCTTCCGTCAGCGCCAGCAACCTTGGAACTTGCGGTATAAAGGTTGACGATTCGATCGTTTGCTGGGGGTCCGTAGTTGGGACATCAGAACCCCCGCAGGGTACGTTCTCTTCCGTGAGCGTTGGTAGCGATTATACCTGCGGAGTGAAGACTGACCGCTCGATCATTTGTTGGGGAATTGGTACGGGTTCGACGATACATGACGCTTGGGGCGTAACTTCGCCCCGAGGCACTTTCTACACTGCCACTTCCGGTTATTCAGATGGATGCGGCGTAACGGTTTCAAAGACGATCGTTTGTTGGGGCCCCGAAATTGGAGGCAAAGGTCCACCATCCGGTGGCGACTTCACTTCGATTAGCGCAGGTGTCCACTACGCGTGCGCGGTTAAGTACGGTGGGCACGTTATCTGTTGGGGGCTGGATGAAGTCGGTCAAGCAACGCCGCCACGGGGAGG
The DNA here is from genome assembly GCA_951813535.1 of uncultured Dehalococcoidia bacterium. Classification (GTDB taxonomy): domain Bacteria; phylum Chloroflexota; class Dehalococcoidia; order Lucifugimonadales; family UBA3495; genus Bin87. The sequence goes on from OX638345.1 coordinate 744,378, forward strand.
CTTCATTTCGGTTAGCACCGAACGGAACTACACCTGCGGGGTAAGGCACCAATACCCTCTTTACTGTTGGGGGCACAGAATGTTCGGTTCACCAGCAGGGCCGTCTGCAGCTCGACCACCGACAGATATTTTTCTCTCTGCAAGCGCCGGAGGCAACCACGCGTGTGGATTGTCAACGGGTGGTTCGGTCACCTGCTGGGGCAGCGACAAATATGGCCAAGCCACGCCGCCAATTTACGAGTTTACATCCGTAGACTCAGGACAATCCTACACATGTGGGGTCACAGCCAGTGGCGAGGTCGCCTGTTGGGGACGGGGCCTCGACGAGGGCACTGCAACGCCGGTTGGTTCTTTCACTTTCGTGAGCGCTGGTTTGGCCCACAGTTGCGGAGTCAAAAGTGATGACTCAGTCGTCTGTTGGGGTGACAACACGGATGGCCAGGCACCTATTGTCCCAGGAGCCTTTGCCACTGTCGATGCAGGGTGGGATCACACGTGCGGAGTGACGAGGGAAGGTTGGGTGGCTTGCTGGGGGAACAACCGCGATGGTAAAGCAGCACCCCCGAGGGGTACATTCACTTCTGTCAGCTCTGGAGTCGATCACACTTGCGCTGTAGACGTTGGCGGTTTAGTCATCTGTTGGGGAGACGACAGATACGGGCAATCCACACCTCCCGAAGGTACTTTCGCTTCGGTGAGTGCTGGGACATCCCATACTTGCGCGGTGACCAACGGTGGCTCGCTCATCTGCTGGGGGGAGTATGCGCATAACCTGACCTCCCCAATCGGCACAAAAACACGTTAGGTAATAATCCAGAGCCTATGACCTCGCGCTAGAAAAGATGGCAGACTTTGCGGCGAAGTCTGGTGTTTTTGTGCCTGATGCTGAACCTGACAACCGCGGTAAGCGTGGTTCTGGGTCGGATCGGACTTAGTATTACAGTCGCGCTTACGTTTGGTAGGGTAGGCCCATGATTACTGGTGAGAGCGGAGGGGTTGGAAATGGGTCAGACATTACTGGAGGGAGAGGACGCTTTGGAGGAAGTTCAGGGCTGGGAAGCCGGGCTCCAAGCGTTGCACGGGCGTATCGCGCCGCGTTTTAGCCGCAGTGAGTCTCGTCAGCGGGTTTTGGCGTACCCCTGCTTTCACAGGGGCAGGCTCTGGAAGGATTGCTGGGGTCGGTGGAGCGCAAGAACGGGTGGCAGTTGGCCGAATATGCTGGGGACGCCACCCCCGATGGGGTGCAACGGTTGCTGGCGGTGTACCAGTGGGACGCGGACCAGGTGCGGGACGACCCCCGTTTTCACGGGGGCAGGCTCTGCAAGGGTACGTGGTGGAGCATCTGGGTGATCCTGGCGGGGTGCTGGTGGTGGATGAGACGGGGTTTCTGAAGCAAGGCAAAAAGTCGGTGGGGGTAAAGCGACAGTACAGCGGCACGGCGGGGAAGGTGGAGAACTGTCAGATCGGAGTGTTCCTGGCCTATGGCAGCCGTCGCGGCGCGGCCTTCTTGGACCGGGAGCTCTACCTGCCCCAGGAGTGGGCGGCGGATGGGGAGCGGCGGCGGGAAGCCGGTGTGCCGGAAGGGGTGGCCTTCCGCACCAAGGGGCAACTGGCCCAAGGGATGATCGCTCGGGCGGTGGCGGCTGGCGTGCCCTTTGCCTGGGTAACTGGGGATACGGTGTACGGCAATGCGATTGGTCAAAGATCGTGCTCGACTGCGGCGGTGGCTGGAGGAGGAAGGTCTAGCCTACGTGCTGGCAGTGAAGAGCAATGAGCCGCTGTGGGCCGACACGGCGAATGGCTCGAGGCAGGTGGGGGCGCGTGAACTGGCCCAGCAGATACCCGATGACGAGTGGCGGCGCCTCAGCGCTGGGGGAGGGAGCAAAGGACCGCGCTGCTACGATTGGGGCCGGTTGCCGATCCGGCCCGGGTCGGAGCCGGGTCGGGGGCATTGGTTGCTGGTGCGTGCTTGGTCAAGGGCTCGGGCGTCGCCGACCCGGATGATCTGGCCTGCTACGCCTGTTTTGGTACGGGAGACGTATCGCTGGCGGAGCTGGCGCTCGTGGCCGGCGCTCGGTGGATCATCGAAGACGCCTTCAAGGAGGCCAAACAGGAGGTGGGGCTGGACGAGTACCAGGTGCGCCTGTGGGTCGGCTGGTACCGGCACATCACCTTGGCGATGCTGGCCCATGCCTTTCTGGCGGTAATCCGGTCCTACGCCGCCGGTGGCGATGGTAAAAGGGGGGATGTCCCGCGTCAACTAATCTTGCCGAAAATGCGTCCACTATTTTTGCCGGTTCACCTCCTCGGCCGCGGCAGTCTCGCCGCGTTGCTGTGCTGCGTCAGTCCGGTAGCTGGGGACGTCAAACTCCAGGATGACGGCGTGGTGCACCACCCGGTCGATGGCCGCGGCGGTGGCCATGGGGTTGGCGAAGATGCGCTCCCACTCCGAGAAGACCAGGTTGGACGTGATGCCCAGCGACCGGCGTTCGTAGCGTTCGGCGATCAGAGTGAAGAGGACCTCGGACTCCTCGTTGGCCTGGGGCAGGTAGCCGAGATCGTCCAGGAGCAGGAAGTCGAAGTTGTCCAGCTTGCGCAGTTGTCTGGGCAGGTCGAAGTCGCGCTTGGCGGCCAGCAGGCCCCCTGCTTCCGCAGGGGCAGGCTCTGCACCAGGCGGTAGGCTGGTGCGAAGAGGACGGAGCGGCCGGCTTCCACCAGGCGGTGTCCCAGAGCGCAGAGCGCGTGGGTCTTGCCGGTGCCGGGGAGCCCGAAGGCCAGCACGTTGACGCCGTGTTCCACGAAGCTGCCCTGGGCCAGATGGTCCAGCTGCTGCCTGAGAGCCAGGGGCATCCGGTGATGCTCGAAAGTCTCCCAGGTCTTGCCCGAGGGCAGCTTTGATGCCTGACGCAGCCGGTTGATGCGCCGGTGGCGGCGATCCTCAGCCTCCTGCTCCAGCACCTCCAGGAAGGTGGACCGGGCGTCGCCGTGGCCGGCCGCGGTGAAACGGGCCACCGACCGGGCGCCCATGGTGGGCAGCTTGAATTCGCGGCAGAGCTGGCCGATGCGCTCCTGGATGACCCTGGTGTCGGTGGCCATCATGCGCACACCCCCGATCCGGTCAGGTTGACGGTGAGCAGGCGGTCGTAGATCTTCAGGTCCGGTTTTCCGGACAGCGCCAGCGCCGGAGCCTGGGGCGGCTTGGGCTCGGCCAGTTCCCGCACCTCGCCGTAGTCAAAGGGCTGCCCGGTCTCCAGCAGCAGCGACAACGCGCTGTCCACATTGGCCTCCATGGTGGTCGACGCCAGGTGCAGGATGCGCACGTACTCCACGTCGGCGCGCTCACCACGCCACTGCCTCAGGGCGCGTCGTAGGTGAGCCGGAAGCGCAGGGTGGGAAACAGCTGCTCCCTGAACCGGTACCGGGCGAAGGCGCCCGGCTTGCGCACCAGGGAATTGATCACGTGGCGGTAATTGACGTTTACTTCTCCATCACCGCGCACTCGTGCCATACGCTCGACAAAGTGGCCCTTGTAGTAGACTTCCACGTGATCGGAATAGAGGCGGATCTGTACCTCCCTGCCGATGAGGCGAGAGGGTACGCTGTAGCTCCGTCCCGCCACCTGGATGGTGCTCCACCGGCGCACCTTGCATTGGTAGTTGGCGTATTCCGGCATGGGAGCTGGCGGCAGGGGCCGTAGGCAAGCCATTTCCTGCTCCAGCTTCCCCTTCACCAGGCGATTGCGCTTCTCCACCATTTCCCGGACGAAACCGGCGTAGTCGTCAGCGGTGTGGAAATCGCGGCTGCCCCGCATGATGAGGGCCTGGTCCACGGCGTCCTTCAAACGGTAGTGGGCGTGCTCGGCGACGCCGTTTTCATGGCTCTTGCCGGGATTGATGCGGGTGGAGCGGAGGCCGTAGTGCTCCAGCAGGGCGGCGTAATTGGCGTTTAGCGCCCGGCCGCGGCTGCGCTTCATCTCGTGGGTGGCGGCGGAGGTATTGTCGGAACGCACCACCTCCGGTACGCCGCCCAGGGCCCAGAGCGCATTCTGCATTCCCTGCTTGAGGGCCAGGAAGGTCTCGCCGGCGGCGACCTCAGCGTAATGCCAGCCCGAGTGGCTGAGGATCAGCTGGAACAGCAGGTGGGGATAGGGCTGGCCAGCGATGGTCACCCCCAGGGCGCTGCCGTGGGTGAAATCAAACTGGGCCTCCCGACCCGGCGGATGCTCCTGGGGGAAGTACACCTCCTGATCGGGACCATTCAGCGCCCGCCAGTCCTGTAATCGTCGTTGCAGCGTCCGGAGCTGGGACGCGCTGAACCGCCCAGGATGCTGCTCCTCCAGCCACTCGATAATTGTCGTTGCCTTCAGCTTGCCCTTGAGGTCGTCTCGCAGCAGGGGCTCAATCTCCTCCTCCCACACCCCGTCGAAGGGATCGGGCCGGGTCCGCCACCAGCGCTCCTCCTTCGTTTCCGACGGCAACAGGCCGTCTTGCCACTTGCGCGCCGAGCGCACGCACATCCCGGCCATCGCGGCCGCCGTCTCCTGGGTCTTTCCTTCCATAAGTCTCTGCCTCAATAGTCTGACTGGTCGGTCCTTGATCAAAATCCGGCACCTCCGTGCCGGACGATTTACACCATCCCAACCGGCAAGAATAGTCAGCGCAAGAGGCATTCCTTATTGTCGTCTATCAGGGGATGTGCTCCCGGGAGAACTCATCCCACTGACCGTGCCCGAGGTCAGACGACTGCTATGCCGGCTGCTGTGGCTGCCTCGTGGCAGCCCCACCCTGACCATCCATTGGTCAGTATGGAGACGGCGGCATCAGGCCCGAGCAATGCACTGTCATTACAGAAGACGCCTTCAGACCCCTGCTCCACAAGCGCGACTGTAATACTAGGCCACAACAACCATGGAGGTCACTCATGCCAAATGGGAAAAGATGTTACGATTGTAGAAAAATCAATTGCGAGTGCTCAACAAAGGCGAGTAGCAGGACGTACAAGAAAGTCAACCGAACTCTAAGCTAAGGTTTCGATGTCCCTTACATCGATACAGGGTATCCAAGCGAGGACTTTCGTAAGATCGTCGGGCTCCTGAGGTATCGGCTAAAGTAGCGCGCAAGGGAAACTGGTTAGGATACAAATCCACCTACCACCACGCCCCGTCGCCCCGCTATAATGACCACAAGGCCAGCATACGGGTGGCGGAGCCGCTGTCATTTGAGGAAGGTACGAAGGGAGGTTTCTACATGACTACCCAAAATCCCGATTCCATCGTCAATTCCGTAGAACCAGGCTCCGACCTTGTCCCTGCCGATCCAACCAAACCACTTGCCAGCGAGGAACGGGAATGCCTGCTTGAACACTACCGCTCCATGAATTTCAAGGAATTTCTGGCCGCCTGACCCATCGACGGCATTGACTCGACGGAGTTGCGATCACAGGAGGCACACAGTGGATCGCTATAAACTCGCTTTCATCATCCATGAACCTGGCGAGGATATGAACGACAAGCTTATGGCCGAAATACCGGCTCTGCCGGGCTTGGGGTGATACTCCCGCCGAAACGCTGCATATCCTCGAAGGCGTAGCGGAAGCGTTTATCCAGTCTTACCTGGAACACGGGCACCCGTTGCCAGCGGGGGTTGAGACGGCGCCGGTATTGACGGAAACGATTGGCGAAGTTCAAGTAATAGCGTGACATACCGAGAGGATTTCGAGCGAGCGTAATACCAAGCCACAATCCCCACCGCAACTCCCGCCTCCGCCAACCGCTATAATGGCCCCGACCATCGCTCTGATGGCGGGGCTGTTGCATTTAACGGGAGGTTCACCATGGAGATTGGCGTTTCGGTTCCCATTGTTGAGATTGGCGACGACTTCGGCGCGCTGCGCGATTACATCCAGGCCGCCGAGGATCTGGGGTATGCCCACGTGCGGATCCTGGACCACGTGCTGGGCGCGGTGCCCGAGAAGCATCCGGAGGTGCCGCACTTTCCCTACTCCCACGAGTCCTATATCCACGAGCCGTTCACGCTCATGGCCTACCTGGCCGCCGTGACCAAGAAGATCGGCCTGACCACCGGCATCCTGATCCTGCCCCAGCGGCAGACCGCCCTGGTGGCAAAGCAGGCGGCCGAGGTCGACGTGCTCTCCGGTGGGCGGGTTCGCCTGGGCATCGGCGTGGGCTGGAACTCGGTGGAGTACGAGGCGCTGGGCGTCGACTTCGCCAGCCGGGGCAGCCGCTGCGACGAGCAGATCGAGGTGCTCCGCCAGCTCTGGACCGAGGACGTCGTTGACTTCCACGGTAAGTACCATGACGTCACGCACGCCGGCATCAACCCGCTGCCGGTGCAGCGACCCATACCCATCTGGATCGGCGCCGGCCGCAGCACGTCACCCACCCCGCCCAACGCCGCCATCCGCCGCATCGGCCGCCTGGCCGACGGATACTTCCCCATGTTCGCACCCGACTCCGGCGGGCAGGCGATCCTGGGGCGTATCAAGGCGCAGGCCGAGGCCGCCGGCCGCGATCCCTCCGAAGTCGGTTTCGAGGGCCGCATCACTATCACCGCCGACAACAACCCCGAGGACTGGCTCACCGAGCTCAAGTCGTGGGAGGAGATTGGCGCGACGCACATGGCGGCGGGCCTCCGTGGCGCGACCTCTCCTGATGCCCACATCGACGCCATCCGCCGGCTGAAAGAAGCTATCGGATAGCATTCCCTCTTTGGGTTGCGGAATGGTCAGAATCAGGATTTCCAAGATTGTCGGATTATCAGGATTGCCGTCATCTCAGCACAATCAACTCAATCCTGTAAATCCCTAAATCCGGCTAATCCTGATTCTGACGACCGCCGCAAAGGTAATGTCCATGCGGCCCGTCCGTGAAAACATGCCCCACGGCTTTCGCAGGTCGGTGAATTCCGCCCGGGAACGGCCCAGCCGGCGGGTGGCGCATCTAAATCGGCGGATCGCCCAGGCGTTCCAACCCTACTGGCCGCGCGTCCTCGCCATCGGCCTGCTGATACTGGTCACCGCCGGACTGGGCGTCGTCAATCCGATCCTGATCCGGGTGGTGTTCGACTCCGCCCTTTTCGTGGACGGCGGGCCCAACCTGCGCCTGCTCTGGACCCTGGCCATTGCCATGTCCACGGTGGTGGTGGTGACCGGCAGCCTGGGGGTGCTGCAGACCTGGCTCACCCAGCAGGTCGGCCAGCGCGTGATGCGCGACCTGCGCGACCGGCTCTATTCACACCTCCAGACGCTGTCGCTGGGATTCTTCACCTCGCAGCGCACCGGCGAGATCCAGAGCCGCGTCTCCAACGACGTGGCCGGCATCCGCGTGGTGGTGACCGGCACGGTCAGCAACATCCTGTCCAACGTGGTCATTCTGATCAGCACCCTGGTCGCCATGGCCGTGTTGTCGTGGGAACTGACCGTGGTCGCGGCCGGCATCACGCCGATCTTCGCGGTCTTCAGCTACCTGGTGGGCAAACGCCGCCGCGCCGCTTCGGCCCGGGTCCAGGAGTCCACCGCCGAGATGACCGCCATCACCCAGGAGACCCTGTCGGTGTCCGGCGTCATGCTCACCCGCCTCTTCGGCGCGCAGAACCGCGAGGTGGCTCGCTTCCACGACCAGAACGTGCGCCTGTCCGACTTGGAAATCCGCCGCGAGATGACCGGCCAGGCCGTATGGGCCGGAATGCAGATTTTCTTCTCGTTGACGCCGGTGGTGGTGTACGTGCTGGCCGGCTACATCCTCTTCGGCGGGATCGGCCAGACCGGCATCACCGCCGGCACCATCGTCGCCTTCACCACGCTGCAGACCCGCCTCTACTTCCCGATCAGCACCCTGCTCCGCACCTCGGTGGAACTGCAATCGTCCCTCGCGTTGTTCGAGCGCATCTTCGGCTACCTGGACATCCGGCCCGATATCGTCGACGCTCCGGATGCTGTGGACCTACCCACCGAGGATGTCGCCGGCGCCGTAGCGTTGCGGGACGTGCGGATGAACTACCATCCGGCCACGCTGCTGGCCGACGGATACGATATCGAGGATGACGGAAGGGTGTTCTGGGCGTTGGACGGCGTGGATATGGACGTAAAGCCCGGCCAACTGGCGGCACTGGTCGGGCCCAGCGGCGCCGGCAAGACCACCATCTCGTACCTGATACCCCGCCTGTACGACTCGACCTCCGGCACGGTCAGCATCGATGGGATCGACGCGCGTCAAATCCAGCTGGAGAGCCTCGCCCGCATCGTCGGCTATGTCTCGCAGGACAGTTATCTCTTCCACGCTTCCATCCGCGAGAACCTGCTCTACGGAAACCCCGATGCCACCGAGCGGGAGTTGCACGATGCCGCCAAAGCGGCCTATATCCACGACCGCGTCATGGAGTTCCCCGACGGCTACGACACCGTGGTCGGCGAACGCGGCTACCGGCTGTCCGGCGGCGAGCGGCAGCGGCTGTCCATCGCCCGCGTCATCCTGCACGACCCGCGCCTGCTGATTCTCGACGAGGCCACCTCGTCCCTGGACACCACCAGCGAACGGTACGTGCAGGCCGCCCTGGAACCGCTGATGCAGGGCCGCACCACCATCGCCATCGCCCATCGCCTCTCCACCATCATGTCGGCCGACGTCATCTTCGTCGTCGACCGCGGCCGCATCGTGGAGCAGGGCACGCATTTCGAGTTGCTGGCGCTGGGTGGATTGTATGCCCAGCTTTACGACGAACAGTTCGAGGGCGGCCGGGTCGAATACGTTAGCGAGGACGGAGTGGCCGTGATGGCCGGCGGCGGCCTGCGCCTGCCCGTGCCCGCGTGAGCGATTTCCCATGAGCGCGATCCCCCACATCAGGAGAATGCAATGACTCAGCAAGGCAACGGCGACCGGATCCGGCTGCGGGTGGCTTTCCGCAACATGTTCTACACCACCATCTACGTGGCGGTTGAGGGCGGGTTCCTGGCGGAGCAGGGCCTCGACGTCGATTTCTCCCACGTGCCCACCGGCCAAACCAGCACCGACCTGCTCAAGGCCGGCGACATCGACATCACCCAGAGCGGCATCAGCCGCAGCTTCATGGACCTCGACGCCGGCAGCGACGATCCTCCCCTGCACGTCGCCGAGATCAACCAGCGGGACGGGTTCTTCCTGCTGTCGAAGCGACCCACCGACGGCTGGCGCTGGGCCGAATTGGCCGGCTCCACGCTCATTCCCGTCGGCTTCACGCCCGTGCCGTACACCACGCTGCAGGCCGCCATGCGCTGGCACGGCGTGGACCCCGCCACCGTGAACCTGATGGGCGGCCTGTCCGCCGAGGAGATGCTGGGCCGCTTCCGCAACGGCGATGCCGACTACCTCCAGGTTCCCAACCCCTTCGCCGTGCAACTGGTCAACGAGGGCTCCGGCCACCTGGCGGCGACCCTGGGCAACGAGAGCGGATACGTCTGCTACAGCAGCTTCGCGGTCACGCCGTCGTATCTGGCCGACAACCCCGACACCGTGCAGCGTTTCGTCAGCGGCTACGCCCGCGCCCAACGCTGGGTCGCCGACAGCCCCGCCGAAGCCGTCGCCGACCGTATAGCCCCGGTGTTCCCCGAATACGGCCGCGCGATCCTGGCCGAAGGAGTGCAGCGGTACAAGGACGCCGGCGTGTGGGCATCCGATCCCACCATCACCCGCCACGGGTTCGACCGCATGCGCGACGCCCTCATCTCCGGCGGCCTCGTCCGCGAGCCGCATCCCTACGAGGACATCGTGCGTCCGGAGTTCGCGGAACGGGCAGTGGCGGGATTGGCTTGAGTTGTGCCCCTGCCGTATCATTAGAGCAAGTTGGATGTTTGGTTCCACCGGGTGTCTGGAAGGTCAATGATGAGCCTGACGCGAGTCAGCATTCTCTTTTTAGGGCTGGTCGCAATGCTGGTTCTGGGCACTTGGGGCTGGACCGAATTAGCCAACGCGGTGTACAGGTCCGATGCCGGCGACGCCGTGGTGGCGTTGATGATTTACGGGGTATCCGGCTTGGTCTTCGCGGTTGTTGCCGGATACACATACTTTGTGCTTTGGTTCCGCAACGATGACCTCGGCTGAGGCATCACGACTTACACGGTCGTATGAACGAAATCTGGGCTGGTGCCGATTCCGGCTGGGGGTCGGTCTGGCAGTCGCCACTCTAACGTTTACCTTTGCCGTAGATCAGGTGTTTGATCTGTCTTCGGAACGGGACAGTACATCCACCGATGCACAGAACAGTTCAGCGAAAAACAACCCCAGCGACCCGATCAGCTTTGCCAACGTCGCCGTGATGTTCATGCTGCTCGGGATTTCCGGCTTGTGCGTTGCTCTATCGGCGCTTTTTGGAGCTTTGTACCGGAGAGACGACGCCTTGCTTGCTGCGTTTGAACATCCATTTCAGGAGGCTACACCATGAGGCTGGAAGGCAAGGTTGCAATCATTACCGGCGGCGCGCGCGGGCAGGGCGCCACCGAGGCCAGGATGTTCGCCCGGGAAGGCGCCAAAGTGGTCATCGGCGACATACGCGATGAGCAGGGCATGCAGGTGGAGGCCGAGATCCGCGAACTGGGCGGCGAAGCTGTCTACCTGCACCTTGACGTGACCAGCGCCGACGACTGGCAGCGCGCCATCGAAACCGCCGAGCAGCAGTTCGGCAAGGTGGACGTCCTCGTCAACAACGCCGCCATCGTCCTCCGCAAGGATATCGAGGAGACCACCGGCGAAGACTGGGACAACATCATGGAGATCAACGCCAAGGGCGTGTTCCTCGGAACCAAAGCCGCGATCCCGGCCATGCGTCGGGCCGGCGGAGGCAGCATCATCAACATCTCCTCAATCAGCGGCCTGGTTGCCATCGGGCCACCGGCCTACATCGCCACCAAGGGGGCGGTGCGCCTGTTCACCAAGTCCACCGCCATCCAGTACGCCTCCGAAAACATCCGCGCCAACTCCATACACCCGGGCAGCGTCGACACCGACATGCGCCGCGAGGGCATGGGCAGCCAGACGGAAGAGGAAATCCAGGCCCGAGTCGACAACATCCCCCTGGGCCGTGTCGGCACCACCGAGGACATCTCCTATGGCGCGCTGTTCCTGGCCTCCGACGAGTCGTCCTTCATGACCGGCAGCGAGCTGGTCATCGACGGCGGCTACACCGCCAAGTGAGGTTGCATCCATGACCACGCTGCCCCAGCAGTCCCTGGCCGCCGTCACCACCGCGCCCAACGTGATGGAGATCCGCCGGCTGGACATTCCCGAAATCGGCGACGACGAGGCCATCGTCCGAATCGAGGCCACCGGCATCTGCGGCACCGACTACGAATGGTTCCGCGGCGACCTCGACATTCCATTTCCCATCATCCTCGGACACGAGCCCCTGGGACGCATTGCCTCGATAGGGCCAATCGCCGCCGAGCGGTGGGGCGTATCCGTCGGTGATCGCGTGGCGGTGCGTTCCGGCTACCGGTGCGGACGCTGCGCCGCGTGCCAGGCCGGCGGAACCGATCCGTGTCCCGCCGGCGGCGGGTTCGGCCAGACCGGATTGGACAAGGCTCCCGGGCTCTGGGGAGGCTACTCGGAGTATCTGTACCTGCCAGCCGGCTCGGTAGTTTTCCCCATGGATGGCGATCTGGACCCGGCGGTGGCGGTCATGTTCAATCCGCTCGGAGCCGGTTTTGCCTGGGGAGTGGATGCCACCGGATTGCAGCCCGGCCAGACGCTGGCCGTACTCGGTTCAGGCCAGCGCGGTATCTGCTGCGCCATCGCCGCGAAAGAGTCCGGAGCCGGCATGGTCGCCGTCACCGGCCTCGGACGCGACGAGCACAAACTGGCCCTGGCCCGCGACATGGGTGCCGACGTCGCCATCAACGTGGACGGTGAGGACCCGGTGGAGCGCGTGCTGGCGGCCACCGGCGGGGCCGGCGTGGACTGCGTTGTCGACACCACGCCCTACGCCGTGCAGGCGGTGAACCAGGCGATCCAAATGGTCAAGCCGGGAGGAACCGTGGTGCTGGCTGGTTTGAAGGGGCGGCGTACGTTCGAAGGACTGTCCCCGGACGACATCATCTGGAAGAAGGTCACTCTCCGCGGCGTCTTGGGCGTCGAGTACTCGGCATTCCGCCGCGCCGTGGACACCATTCACTCACGCAAGTACCCCATGGAACGGCTGCACACCCACAGCTTCCCCATCGAGCAGGCCGAACGGGCCCTGGCCACCCTCAGTGGAGAGGCCGGCGTCCCCAGCGTCCACGTCGCCATCGTGCCCAATTCATAACCCGAGGAGTTTCCCATGGCCGCCTACCACGCTGACACCGTCATCCGTCGCGTCAACGTCATCACCATTGATCCAAACCAACCCCGGGCCACGGCTGTTGCCATGCGGGACGGCAGGTTCATCGGCGTGGGCAGCGACTCCGACCTGGAAACGCTCATCGGGCCGAGCACCAAAATCGTCGAGCTTCCCGGCAAGACCGTCCTGCCCGGCTTCATCGACGCCCACATCCACGTGCTGAGCAGCGGCACCCGCCACGTCATGGCCGCCGACTGCTCCCTGCCCACCATCGGCGACATCCAGGACGCCCTGCGTCAGCGAGTTGCGACGACGCCGGCCGGCCAGTGGGTCCAGGGGTTCAAATTCGACGACACCAAGACGGCCGAAAACCGTTTCCTGCGGCGCGAAGACCTGGATGCCGTCAGCACTGAACACCCCATCCTCGTCGCCCATCGGGCGGGGCATGTGTACTACGGCAACTCCCTGGCGCTGGAGCAGGCCGGATTCAACGACGAAACTGAGGATCCTCCGGGTGGCCGCCTGGGACGGCACGCCGATACCGGCCGTCTGGACGGTGTGATCTACGAGCGCGCCGCCGACGATCTCCGGGAGAACCAACTGCCCGTCGAGAACGAAGAGACCCGACGTGAGGGCCTTCGCGTCATCTGCGAAATGCTCAACCGGGCCGGCCTGACCAGCGTCCACGACGCCCGCGTCACCGACTACGAGTTGCGCACCTACCAGGAGGGCCGCGACAACGGCGACCTGACCCTGCGCGTCTACGCCCTGATGTGGTACCGCTACTTTCCTGCCCTGCGCGATGCCGGCATCCGCGCCGGCATGGGCGACGACCGGCTTCGCATCGGCGGCATCAAGATGGTCGCCGATGGCGCGATAGCCTCCCGCACCGCCTACCTGTCCGAGCCCTACGTGGGCAGCTGCTGCGACCACGGCATCCTCACCATGACCGAAGATGAGATCGCCGAGAACGTCATGGAGATGCACGCCGCCGGATTCCAGGTCTGCATCCACGCCAACGGCGATTCCACGATTGACCTGGTGCTCCGGGCCTACGAGGCGGCGCAGAAGGCCCACCCGCGTTCGGACCCGCGGCACCGCATCGAGCACTGCACCCTGGTCAACCCCGACCTGCTCACCCGCATGCACAACCTCGGAGCAGTGGCGACCCCCTTCTGCACCTACGTGTACTACCACGGCGAGAAGATGCAGTTCTACGGCGAGGACCGGCTGCAGTGGATGTTTGCCCAGCGCTCGTTCATGGACTACAACGTCATATCCACCGGCGCCACCGACTACCCGCCCGGCCCCTTCGAGCCGCTGATGGGCATCCAGAGCTGCGTCACCCGCACCGACAGCGAGGGACGAGAGTGGGGAACCAACCAGCGCATCTCCGTGGAGGATGCTCTGCGCATCTACACCCAGAACAGTGCCTACGCGGGTTTCGAGGAAAACCTCAAGGGCAGCATCGAGGTGGGCAAGCTGGCCGACCTGGTGGTCCTGGCCGAGGACCCGACAGCCATCGACCCCTTCGGCATCAAGGACATCACCGTGGAGCGCACTATCGTTGGCGGGAAGACCGTCTACGAGGGATAGGTAGCGTTTACGGCCTTTGCCTGTTGACTCGATGGCTCTTCGAAGATCGATTTCGGGCAACCATGGCCCAGACGTAGTTGCCTGTGACTAAACCTTTGGAACGGCTAGGAATCTGAGAGTTTCTCGGCGTCGTCGATGTAATCCGAAGTTTCGCGCACGCGCCGTTCGACGTCGGGGCCGCAGATCCCGGAATAGAAGCACGTACCGTGTAGGTAGCTGATCCTGGTGAAGTAACGTCCGACCAAGGTTTCGTAGGCGTTTGACTCTCTAGCCAGCGCCAAGAGCGCCTCGGTGGTGTCGTGGGTGCTGGGTGGTTCCTCGCCAGTGCGGGACAATACCAAGCCGTCCGTGGCCCGCTTGGTTGCGCACCAAGCCTTTTCGGCTGCATCGCGCATGTCACCTGCCTGAAACCGTTCGATGGCTTGGGCGTGGACCGCTCGGGAATCGGCAAAGATCTCGGCGGCGCGGTCGTGGGTCGAAATGGTCGCCAAAATTGTCTCCTCAAGGGCTACGCGAGCATTCTGCCAGTTGAGGTATGACCACGAAACCGCGCTTCGTCCTCTTGCGTATCCACTTCCGTAAATCGTCGGAAATCAGGATTTACCGGATATTATGATTGGGCAGGGTGGGGAGATCTCCATGACACAACGGTTCCAATCCTGACAATCCCTAAATCTTGAAAATCCTGATTCTGACGTTTCCCAGCCGCCAAACTGGGTACGCATGAGAGCAGCCTGCCGGTTGGCGTAACTTCCCTGCTACTTTGCAACCACCAGGCTCTCCACCTGCCGGTATTCCCCGTCGGCTCCGATCACCGTCAGGAACACCTCGTCGGAACCCTGGTTGTCCTGCGGCCCGAATTTGAGCTGCATCCCGTCGATGTCGATGGGTTCGGAGGTTTGCAGGGCCTCGATGAAGCAATCCCGGCTCAGCGCGCGACCGCAGGCCTCCAGCCCGGCGATGGCCAGGCGCCCGGCCAGGTAACCCTCCAGGGAAACGAATCCGGGCTCCGCCCGGGCGTCGTAATCGGACAGGGCGGCGTGATATCGGGCCACTACGGGGATGCTGTTGTCTTCGGGTTGGGGCACGACCTGGGTGACATACACCCCCTCGCCCTGGACGCCCAGCGCATCTGCCAGCGCGCGGCTGCCCACGAACGAGACTGCCATGAACAGCGGATCTGCCTCTCGCCGTGCCAGTTCAACCGTCCGCGCCACCGGAGCGTACGAGCCGATCATGATGATGGCTTCCGGATCCGCCTCCATGATCTGGCTCACCGCCGACTTGACGGCGCTGGTGTTGCGCTCGTAATGCCCGGACGCTACCGGTTTCAGACCGCGGCGCTCCAGGGCCAGCGTCGTCCCGTCCAACCCGTTCTGCCCGTAGGAATCGTTCTGGTACAGCACCCCGACCCGGGTCACTCCCAGGTCTTCCGTGAGACGCTTCACCATTTCCTCCGTTTCCTGGTAGTACGAGGCGCGGAGGTTGAGCACGTTGCCCAACTCCGGATCCCTCAGGAACTCGGCGCCGGTGAACGGAGCAATAAATGGCACCCCGGCCTCGTGAGTCAACGGCGCCGCCATTCGCGAGGTGGGCGTCCCCACCGCGCCGATCAGCGCGAACACCTTGCGGTTTTCAATCAGTAGCTTGGTGTTGGCCGCCGCGAAGTTGGGCTCGTAGGCGTCGTCCAGCGTTTCGAGCACCAGGTGGCGGCCATAAACGCCGCCAGACTGGTTGGCCTCGTGAAACGCAGCCTCGATGCCCAGGCGCATTCCCGTGCCCAGGAACCGCGCCGCTCCGGTGAACGCGGCCGACTGCCCAAATATGATCTCGTCGTGGAATACGCCGGATTCTCCGTCGCCCTCAGAGCTCGCCGCTGCGGTCACTGCGACTGTCGGCACGCTGTCACCTTCCGCCGGCGCGGATGCCTGGCCTCCTGCCTGACATGCGATGCCCAAGGATATGCCCAGCAACAAGGCGGCAAGTGCCAGGGGCGCGAGGCGTCGGACCACTGTCCTGGTCGGATGCATTGCTCTACTCTCGCTTCCAAAGTGTATGGACGGTATCACACGCCCCTCACTCATGTCTGCGAAAGTGGGCTCCTGGGGCATGTAGCCTTCGAACTCATATGGAGCTCACAGGTAGAAATATAATCGGACCATTGTGCCATCGCCCCGTGAACGTTCGACGCTCCCGGCGCAATCCAGGGAGCCGGCCGCCGCTGCCCCTGACCGGTTCAGTCGGAGTGACCGGATGCCACGCCGCTTACCAGGTTCAGGGGCCGCCTTCGAGGCTTTCCACCTGGCGGTACTCGCCGTTCTCTCCCAATACGGTGACGAACACGGCATCGGACCCCTGGTTGTCCTCAGGCCCGTATTGGAGCGGAAATCCTTCGATGTCAACGGTCTGTCCCCTCCGGATCGCGTTGAGGAAACAATCGTGGGTCAGATCCCGGCCACACCCTTGCAAACCCGCGATTGCCAGCCGTCCCGCCAGGTAACCCTCCAGCGAAACGAAGCTCGGCGTCGCGTCCGGATCGTGGGAGGTCAGGGCGGCCTGGTATTTGGCGACGACGGGGATGCTATCGTCATCCGGGGAAGGCACCACCTGCGTCACGTAGATACCAGCGCCGTCCGCCCCTAACGCTTCCGCCAACGGCCCGCTGCCCACGAACGAAATCGCCATGAACACCGGGTCTATCTGTTCGCGCACGGCCTGGATCGCCTTCGCCACTGGGGCGTAAGCCCCGACCATGATGACCGCCTCCGGATCAGTGTCCACGATGTGGAACACCGCGCCCGTTGTCGCCCCGGTGTTGCGTTCGTAGTATCCGGATCCGGCCGGCTCCAGACCTCTGCGCTGCAGAGCCTGGATCGTGCCCGCAAGCCCGGCCTGCCCGAAAGAGTCATTCTGATAGAACACCGCGATCCGCTTGAACCCCAGATCCTCGGTAAGACGCTCCACCATCTCCTCGGTTTCCTGGTAGTACGACGCCCGCAGGTTCAGGATGTTGTCCAATTCCGGATCACGCAGGAATTCTGCGCCGGTGAAAGGAGCCAGGAAAGGAGCGCCGGCGGAGTTGGCTGACAGGAAAGCGGACCTCGACGTCGGAGTGCCCACCGCGCCGATCAGCGCGAAGACCTTCCGCTCGTATAGCAGCTCCTGAGTGTTGGAGAACGCAGCGTCCGCTTCGTACCCATCGTCCAGGGACTCCAGCTCCAGGCGACGGCCGTGTACACCGCCCGCCTCGTTGGCTTCGTTGAACGCCGCCAGTATCCCGAGACGCATGTTGCTGCCCAGGTCCTGGGCTGGACCGCTGAAAGCTGCGGACTGCCCGAACAGCACTCGGTCGTCAAACACGCCCTGGTCCGCTCGTTCTGCCGACGCCGCTGCACCGCCGGTTCCGTCGGCGTCCGGCGCCGGCTGCGCTGACCCAGCGCAGGCCACGCCCGCAAACAGAACCGCCAAAGCCACGACGATGGCCAAGGCCGCGACCAGAGATTTAGGTCTCATCTGAATGTTGCTCATACCGACTTCTGTGTTTGCTCGGCGGAGCATACACCACGACACCCACCGAATGCCCTGAACCTCTGGCCCGGCGTTCCGGGAAATCCCGGCAGCGAATGAACGGACGCGGTTACAGTTCCGGCGGCCGCCTCTCATGCCATGGCGTGGCCTGTTCGTAGGCGTAGGCAGCGCGGAATATATTCGCCTCGCCCAGGTGCGGACCGCCGATCTGCAGCGCCAGCGGCAACGCCCCGTCCCCGTCGCTGGTGAACCCACAGGGTATGCTCAGCGCCGGACATCCGCTCAGGCTGTACAGACCGCGGAAGCTGCCGTCCCGAAGCGCGGCGGCGGCCATCTCCTTGTTGTCGATCATTGCCGGCTCGTCGGCCAGCAGCCCGGCCGGCCCGGATGAGGTGGGTTGTATCAGCAGGTCAACGCTGCGGAAGGCCTCGATCACCTGGCGGCGTACCAGCGCCCGCAACTTCAGCGCCTTGTAGTACACCTGCCCCGGTATCAGGTTGCCCACGGCAAAGGCCACCCGTGTGTTCGGATGGTAGTCCTCGAACCGCTCCCGCAGCCACTCGGGGTTCAGGCTGACCCGCTCCGTGCTGGTGATGGTGCGCACGATGGGGCCGGTCACCGGAGCCATCGGTAGGCTCACCGGAACGACCTCCGCGCCCAGTTCTCCGAACACCTCGGCGGCGGCGGCGGCGGCTTCCCGGCTCTGTTCGTTCAGCGACAGGCCGTGGCCACCCATCAGCTCCTGCACCACGCCGATGCGCATCCCTCGCACGCCGCCGTCCAGCCCGTTCAGATAGTCGGGCACGGGTTCGGTGCGGCTGTACCGGTCCTTGGGGTCGCGTCCGGCGATCACGCCCAGCGTGAGCGCGCAGTCAGTCACGGTCCTTGAGATGGGGCCGATGGTGTCCGTAGACCAGCTGGCGCCGTCGACGCCAGCGCGGCTCACTCGCCCCCACGTGGGACGGATGCCCACCAGGCCGCTGTTGGCCGCCGGACCGCGTATGGAGCCGCCCGTGTCCTCCCCCAGCGAGGTGGCGCACAGGAACCCCGCCGTGGCGGACCCGCTGCCGGTGCTGGAAGTGCCCGGGTTCCGGTTGGTGTCCCAGGGGTTGCGCGCCGGCCCGAACCAACTGCTGATGGGATCGCCCATGGCGAACTCGCTCATGTTGGTCTTGCCGATGATGACCGCGCCGGCGTCCTTGAGCTTGGCCACCACCGTGGCGTCGGTATCCGGCACAAAGTCGGCCCGGATCTTGGAGCCGTCGCTGTTGCGTATTCCCGACGCGTAGATCTGATCCTTTACACCCACTGGTACGCCGTGCAGCGGCCCGCGGAAGTTGCCGGCGGCGGCTTCGTCGTCCAGCCGCCTGGCGTCGGCGCGAGCCTCGTCGGCGCACACCGTGATGTAGGCATTCAGCTTGTCGCCCACCGCGTCGATGCGGGCCAGGTAGGCGTCCACCGCCTCGACACACGACACCTCCCTCGCGCGGATGGCGGCGGCCAGTTCTGATGCGGGCAGGAACGGGATTTCAGCGGGCGTCATTCTGCCACCTCCATGTCGGCGGGATGGGTCACGGCCACATACTCTTCCAGGTTGAACCCTGGCGGATTGATGGCGGCCATCTCCTGCAGCATCGCGTTCAGGCTGTGCGTCACCTGGCTCAGCTCCGGCTCACTCAGCGTGAGCCCCACCGCCTTGGCCAAAGCCTGGATTTCGTCGTTGTTCAAATCGGACATAACGGCTCCATAGTTACTGTCGCGGATCGATCACTTCGATGAAAGGGAAACGTCGGAAGTCACTGTCCATGGTGCAGATCTTGTTGATACCGTGTTCGCGTGCCAGCACTGCAGTATGTAGATCGTGAACACGGCTGCCACGTACTTCGGGCAGTTCGGTAACTATCTGAGCTAGCACTGACATATGCTGCAATGTTGGCAGCAGGAGTCCGAAACCCGGCATCGCCAACAGGCCGCTAATGTAACGCCGCGCCTCGGCCAGGCTCCAGGGCTGGCTGGATACCCGCGGATGTGTGACCACTCGAAAGAACTCGTAGCAGATATTCCATGTTAGCAATCCAGAAGAAGGTGTGTCGCCAGCCTCTACGATGCGCCGCCGACAGGCGTCGTGGAATTCCGTATCATCTCGAGCGGCATAAACCAGACGTTGGTATCAAAAACCATCGTACTCGTCCATTACGCGGCGAAGTTCCTCTTTGTTGGAGATGTCAACCAGGAGCTCGCCGCCCCGCCACTTGGGCAACCTTTCCATCAACTCCTCAGCAGATTCCGATGGAGGTTGCCCATCGTACTCATCCATCACCCGGTAGAGTTCTTCTTTGTTGGTGATGTCAACCAATTCTCCGCCGCTGTTCCATTTGGGCAACTCGGGCCACGGATCTTCCGGTTTGTCAGGAGCTGCTTCGGTCGGGACCTCGTCGAGTATATTGAGAATGCCAGCCTCCACCAGCGCAGACACGGTGGTGCCCCGCCGCTTCGCTTCCGCGTACAGCCTTTCTACGATGGTTTCGTCGATGTTTAGCGTCGTTTGCATGATGCTCAACTCTTCGCCAGGTTTCCTCCAGATTACACCGTTTGCCCCGTAAACCGCCAACTTCCCAGCAGCGCCGCCGGCACGTGCATCGCCACGCCCGCCTCGTTCAGGTTAAGGTGCGCCGTGTCGGACAGGCCCTGGCAGCCGGCCAACGCCTCCACGTAGCTCTGGGTGAAGCGCAAGTTCTTCACTGGCGTGGTAATCTCGCCGTCCGCGATCAGGAACGTGCCGTCCCGTGTCATGCCGGTCATCACGCAGCCACGGTTGTGCGACAGGCGGGTGTAGTAGAAGCGCGTGATGTACAGCCCCCGGTCCACCGATGCGATCAGATCCTCGGTGGTGCGGTCGCCGGGGCGCATGAACAGGTTGGTGGCCGTGGGTCCGCCCGTCGCTCCCCGCTGGTGGCCGGTGGAGCCCACGCCGGCCCTGGCGGCGGTGTACGTGTTGTGCACCGGGCCTTTCACCACGCCATCGGCAACGATCTCCACCCGCTGCCGGGGCACACCCTCTGCGTCAAACGGGACCGGCCACCCGTCTGGGTCCAGCCCATTGTCGTAGATGGAAACCAAGGGGCTCATCGCCGGTTTTCCATGCAGTTCGCTCATCCAGCTTCGCCCGTCGTGCACCATCTGCGCGCCCATACCGTAGAAGCTGAGCGCTTCGAGCATGTCGTCCACCGCATAGTTCTCCAGCACCACCGGGTACTCGCCCGGATCCAGGTCCTGGGGATTGCGCCCGCGTACCGCCTTGCCGATAGCCTCGTCCGCCAGCGCTTCGCCGTCAATTGCGTCCATGCGCCAGCCGCCGCCCTTGGACCAACCCGCCGAGTCGTCGCTGCGCGCGGTGATGAGCAGGCCGGAGAACGAACCCGCGTGGTAGGCGTCGGCTCCCAGCGTGCTGACCACGGCCAGTTCGGTGGCGCCGGTGCGACAGAAGCCGGCGGCGTCCAGGGACAGATCGGCAGCCTTGTGGCACACCATTCCGGCAATAGCCGCCCGCCGGTCAGCATCGCAATCGGCTGTCGCCCCGTCGTACGCCGCTACCGATTGGGCCGGCGCCGGTTCCGGCAGGCCGGGAAACTCCGGGTCCTCGGGCATGAGCCGGGCGTACTCGGCGGCCTGGCGCACCGCGTCAGCGAGGCCCGTTTCCGACAGGTTGTTGGTAACCGCCCGCCCCTGGCGTTTGCCCACCGCAACCCGGACGTGCGCGATGGCGTCCTGGTGCGCCACGTTCTGGTGGATGCGGTTGTTCGCGAACCGGGTCAGTGCCTGCTCCGTCGCCGTCAGGTATATGTCGCCGTCCGCGCCCGCCGGACACTGGCGCAGCGCCTCCCGCAGCAGTGTCCGTATCCGTTCCCGTCCCAGCATCGTGGTCCGCTCGGGTTTCAGCGCATCACGCCGACGCGCACGTCGCGGAACCGGGAAGGACTTGCGCCGTGGCTGGTGTGCGCGATTTGTCCAGGCTGGCCCTTGCCACACCGGGGAGTGCCCCAGAGCTGCCAGTGCTGCGGACCGCACACGGCGTCGCAGCTTCGCCAGAACTCCGGCGTGATGCCGGTGTAGGTGCAGTTGCGGAGCAAGCGGCCCAGCTTGCCGTTCTTGATCTCCCTCCCGACCTCGGTGCCAAACTGGAAGTTGTAGCGGCGGTCGTCAATCGACCACGACCGGTTGGTCTCCAGGTAGATGCCGTCGTCGGTGTCCGCGATCAGGTCGTCCAGCGTCCATTCGCCCGGCTCCAGGCTCACGTTGGTCATGCGAATGAGCGGGATGCGGTTCCACGAGGACGCCCGCATGCAGCCGTTGGAAGGCAGGTCCAGCCGCGTCGCCGACTCCCGGCTCATCAGGTAGCCGACAAACTGCCCGCCGCGGATGATATCCGTCGCCTGCGCCGACAATCCCTCGTCGTCCCACCCAAAGGTGCCCAACCCGGTGGCGCTGGTGCTATCGGCGGTGATGTTCACCTGTTCCGAACCGTACCGGTAATCATTCAGCAGGTCGGGCGTGAGGAAGGACGTACCGGCGAACGCGGCCTCGTCGCCCAGCGCGCGGTCCAGTTCCACTGCGTGGCCGCAGGACTCGTGAATCTGCAACGCCAGTTGGCTGCTGTCGATGATCAGATCAGTGTCGATGTTCGAGGGGCACGGATCGGCGGTGAGCAGTTCGGCGGCCTCCTCGGCGGTGCGCCGCGCGTTGCCCGGCAGGTCCATCGCGACGACGTACTCCCAACCGGCGCATCCCTGCTGCCGACCGTGGGACTGCGGATAAGAACGACGCTGGGTTTCGCCGTTGCCCACCGCAGTGGCCTGCACGCCGCCGCCGGCCTCGTAGATGGTCTGGGTAACCAGCGCCCCCTCGGTGTTGGCGAAGGTGCGCTCCTCGCGGATGAATACCACGTTGGCCATCCGCGCCGTCACCTGCGGAACCGCCGCCATCTCGCGATCCGCCTCCAGCAGCAAGGACAGCTTGTCGTCCAGCGGCACCGTGAAGGGATCGATACTGATCGGCGTCGTGTAGCTGCCCCGGCTGGCAACCGGCGAGCCCAGCAGTCGCGCCGCGGTCTGCCCCGAGCCGTTATGGCTCGCCGACGCCCGCGCGATCTGCACCGCCTGCCCCGCCGCCAGATCCGCCGCCGCGATGGTCAACTCCCGCGTCGACGCGAAACCCCACGCCCCCTGGTACACTGCGCGAATGCCCAGCCCCACCGATTCATCGGCGGTCATGGTCTCCACCACCCCGTTCCGCACCACGATGCGCTGCTCCCGGTTGGAAACCAGCCGGATATCGGCGTACTCCGCGCCGCGAGCGCGGGCGGTATCAAGGGCTGTGGCGATTAAGGGGTCCATCGTTACACCGCCTGTTCACAGCTTTGCCAGTTCGGACAAGGCAGAACACAGTCGGCCAGTCAACAAGTCAATGTGCTTAACAAAGTTATTGGCATTGACCACCCACCCTTCAACCCACTTACCATTGTTGGCGGAGATGAACTCGTCGCTGCTGAACTCGCCTACATATTCTTTCTGGAATGTCCTCAATTCTTCGGGAAGGCCATCAATGTAATCGATTGTAAACTCGAACCGGCCCCCGTCAGTTACGTAAAACCGGGCTAAATATAAAGGACGCGGCCACTTGGAACTGCGCCCCCTGACCGTGATGGCGGTTCTCCTGTAACGCAACTCTCCACTGGCATTCGTGACTGCATCTAGTAACGAATGCATCGCACCGCGCACATCCGGACGGAGTGCGTCGAGCAGTTCATCGCGGCTCAAATTCGGGCTTCTGACATTACTGCTGCTCGGCGTGTCAACCTGACCGATAACACGCGACACCAGAGCATCGCCGAACTGCCCCGGATACTGCTTGACCTCGACCGCCAGCACCTCAAGATTGTCTCGCGTCTGCGCGTTCAAAAACTTGACCACTCGCTCCAACTCGTCCGGTATGTCGTCCGCGACGAAAAGCAGGCGCAATCTACTGGCGGCCAGATTCGTTGCCACTTGCTCCCAGAAAGCGTCGATATCTGGTTCGTCGTCCGCCTGCAACAGATTGCTAATTTCGTCGTCTGAGCCGTCAGATTGCTCTTCGAAAATCCGACGAATGTCACGACCAGACCAGACACTTGCGGCAGTGGCTGCGTAATCCAGCATCTGACCAACAATGGTGCGGCGGATTTCCCGATTTGAGCCGCGTTTTACTTCAACCAGTGTCGGGTAGGAGTGCTGGTCAACAAGAAGCAAGTCCACAGCCCACCCTTCAATCTCCATCTGGGGCTTGATGAGAATCCAACGCAGCGGGTCATCAGGCCGCATCTGGTCACCGGCCAGCAACTCCGGGTACTGGGCAACGAGTTCTTCGAGGATTGCCTCCGTCTCGAACGCTTGCTCTGTGACAGGCTCGAGCACGCCGCTAGCGTTGCGTATGTAGATTTTCTCGGCCATGTCGGCTTGGACTACACCGGCAAAAACGGCTCGTCCGATGCTGGCGGCAGTTGCTCGAAGGCGTTGATGTTGAATGCGAGGACGGAGTAGTAGCCCATCAGGTTGGTCAGCTCGATCAGCCCCCGGTCGCCGAACTCGGCCCGCGCGGCGTCGAATGTGGCCTGCGATACCCGACGGGTGCGGAAGAACTCCCGGCCGTAGTTGATGACCGCCGATTCAGCGGACGACAACGCGGGCAATTCCTGCTTGTCACGCAGAGCGTCCACCAGCGCATCGCTCAGCCCCGCCCGCCGTCCGGCTGCGGCGTGGGCGTGCCAGATGAATTGGCAGTCCAACTCCCGGGCGGTGGTTATCATGGCCAGCTCCGCCACATTGTCGGGCAGGGTCGAACCCCCAGCGCGGAGGTAATCCCGCAGTACCTCGCCCCGCTGGGCGATCTCAGGCACGTGGAGCTGCACGGCGATGGGCCCGAATTCAGGCACCGCTCCGCCACGTGCGGATACGATAGCGTCAAAAGCGTCAACTTGTTCCGATGGCACGGCATCCCGGGACGCGATGGGGAAACGAGGCATGGCGAATTCTCCTGAATGGTGTGAGTTGAGAGTCTACTGGCAGTGCGGAATAACTTCCTCGCCAAACAGCTGGATGGCCTCCATGATGCGTTCGTGGGGCGGTCCGCCCGAGTGGGCGTGGCGGAGACGCAACAGGAAGTAGTCGGCGCCCGTGGCCTCCTTCCAGCGGTGGAACTCGTCCACCACTTCCTGGGGCTCGCCCAGGATCAGGCGGTCGGGGCCCAGATTGTCGATGTTGATCTGCGATTCCTCGGTGTACTGCCGAAATTCGTTGAGGCCGTTGCGCCAGTAATACTTGTAGGCGTCCATGACCTCCGGCCCGTACACCCGCTCGGCTTCGGCGCGGGTCGGGGCAACCCACGCGTCGCGCATGAGGCACAGCACTGGTTCCTTCCCTTCATCTTCTGCCGCGCGTTGATACGCGTTGGCCAGGGAGATGGTGTTTTCCAGGTCGGTGCTGGGCCCCGCCACGAATCCGTCGGCGATCCGGCCGGCGCGCCTGGCCCCCGGTGTCCGGCTCGCCCCGATCCACAGCGGAGGCGCCGGATCGGAGTAGGGCCGGGGCGTGATGGTGAGGTCATCCAGGTTGAAGTGCTCGCCGGAGAAGGAAAACCGCTCGCCGCTCCAGCACTGCCGGATGATCTCGATTTCCTCTTCGAACCGGCTGACCCGCTGCTCGATGGCGATGTCAAAGGTGCGGAAGTCCACGGGCTGATAGCCCAGTCCAACGCCCAGGATGAACCGTCCCCGCGACACAATGTCCAGAGTGATCACGTCCTCCGCCAGCCGCACCGGATGATGCAACGGCAGCAGGATCACCGACGTGCCCAGGTTCAGCGTCGTGGTCTGAGCGGCAACCGCCGCGGACACGATCAGCGGCGAGGGCAGGAACCCGTCCCGGTCCTGGTGGTGCTCACCGAAGAAGCAGGAGTCGAAACCGGAGGCCTCTGCAAGCTTCGCCTCGGCCACGACCTCATCAACCCGCAACGCCAGGTTCTCCCCGGCCGGCGGGTCCGCGATGGAACTGTAGATGCCAAATTTCATGGACAACCCTTTACGTATGCAACGATGGTACGCCTACTGACCGCCCCGTCCGTTCTGGGCGATGGCCTCGGTCAGTCGGTTCAACGCTTCCAGAAACGCCTCCTGTTGAGCGGCGGCCTGTGCCGCAGCCTGGCGCCGTTCTTCGGCAGCGCGCTCGTCCGCCTGGCGTCGTTCTTCGGCAGCGCGCTCGTCCGCCTGACGCCGTTCCTCGGCAGATTGCCGGCGCTCTTCGGCCATCTGTTCCAGGGTGGTCTGTATGAAATCCATCATTTGGTTGTTGCGGTACCGTTCGCGCAAGAAAAGCATGATGTCAGAGCCTCCGACGATGGTAATGGCGATGCTGGAGTGGATGACACAGTGGTGAAGTACGGTGGTCGATATGTACCGTGCCATGAGGCCCGGCCGGCACTTCAACTCGTCTGCACTCTCCAAAGTGCAGGGTAGTGCAGTGGAGTACCACACCAGCCAGGTAACAGCGGTAGCTAGCGCCCCGGCCAGCGCGGGAGCCCACAACGCGAGGAATACGGTTCTGGGATCTGGCAGCATTATAACCCCGCCAAACTGGGAGGCGGTTACTTGAAATGCGGCAGCACCCGGCTCGAGAACAGCTCCATCTGGCGGAAGTAGTCGTCGGCCTCGCCGGCCAGGAACCCGAACACGAAATCGCGCACGCCCGCGTCGATCCGTTCCTGCACCGCGCCGATGCAGTCCTCGGCGTTGCCGGTGATGCACAGGGCGCGGGCGATGTCCTCGGCGCTCCGTTCCGGCGTTACGTACCGCTGCCCGACGTGGGCAATGGCCGCTTCGAGGGCCTTGTCCGGATCCTCGTCGATGGCCGTGGGCTGGTTCAGACCCCAGTTGAACCGGCTCAGGTCACGCCCGGCGTGTTCGGCCATCTCGCGCACGCTGGTGTTGGACCGCCGGAGCCGGTTCACCGTGAACAGGTACGGATACCATCCGTCGCCGGAGATTGCCGCCCGCCGCACCGCCGCGTCGCTCCGTCCCGCCACCCAGATGGGCGGGTAGGGTTGTTGGTGCGGCTTGGGCTCCAGCGTCACGTCGTCGTAGTTGAAGAACCGCCCGTGGTGGGAGACGTGATCCTCCTGCCATAGCTGCTTCATGGCGCGCAGCATCTCGTCAGTGCGCCGACCCCGCGTGTTGACCGGAATCTCCAGCGCGTCGAACTCCGCCCGCGTGTCCCGCTGCCCGCTGATGCCGATGCCGAAATCCAGGCGCCCGCCGGAAATCTGGTCCACCGTGGCCACCAGCTTGGCCAGCATCACCGGATGGTACAGCGGCGCGATTACGATCCCCGTCAGCACCCGCAGCCGGGTGGTAGCACCGGCCGCTGCCGCCATGGCCGGCAGCCCCATCACGGTGGGACGCGGCGGGTTGCCGTCCATGACGTGCTCCCCGATGGACACCCGGTCGTATCCCAGGTCCTCGGCCCGCCGGGCGAAATCCGGCAGATCCCAGAAGTTGTCCACGCTCAGATTGAGACCGAAGGTGATCGTGTTGTCTGCCATACCAAATCTCCCAGTGGCGGCTTACTGCGCCAGCATTTCGTCGGTGATCTCGGCAAGTTTCTCGCCGTTCAGCACGCCCTGCCACTTGCGATGCAGGCTGCCGTCGGCCGCTACGAAGAAGGTCGCGGGCAGTCCCAGCACGCCCAACTCGCGTACCAGGTTCTCGTCGTCTGGTGCGCCGGCCGGATAGGTCACCCCCAGCTCCCCCAGCAGCACGATGGCATCCTCCTCGCTTCCGAGCGCGAAGGATTGGCCCAGGTCCACCCCGACCAGTACCGCGCGCCCCTCGTATTCGTCGGCGAAGTCCTGGAATTCCGGCATCTCCGCCCGGCACGGCGGACACAGGCCTGCCCAGAAGTTCAGCACCACCGGCCGGCCGCGCAGGTCGGAAACCGCCACCGTTTCCGATCCCAGTACGTCGGCACCCTGGTAGAGCGCTATGTTGAAATCGTAGATGGTTTCCACGGGTGCGGACGGTTGGGCGCCGGATTCCGCAGGGCCGCCCGAGCAGGCCACGACCAGCAGGGTCATGGACAGGGCAAGAATCGAGATCGTGATTGTTTTCATAACATGTACACTCCTATAGGAGAGGTCGCTCAAATTATCGTTACCAACGAGGTTAGCATAGCGACTTTGCCTTGTTAAGCGCATTCCACTGGGTTATCATCCCCGCGCCCGGTTTGGGTCCACTGAGGTCACCCATGCTCTCACTCCCGCAACTATCGCCCATGGCGTCGCGCAGGTTCCGGTTGCTGGCCGCGCTTGCCGTCGCCGTGGTCGCGTTGCTCGTAATCTGGAAGCTGCTGGCCGTGTTGCTGCCCTTCCTGCTCAGCGGCGTTGTGGCCTACCTGCTGCTGCCCTTGGTCAACGCGGCGGAACGGCGGACGCCACTGGGACGGCGATGGCCCCGGGCCACGCGCATGGCCACCGCTGCCCTGCTGCTCCTGCTGGTGATCCTCGCCGTATTGATCGTCCTCGCAGTCGGAGTGCTGCGGATAATCGACGAGTCTGCGGCCCTGGTGGAGCAGGCCCCTGACCTGGTTGCCGAAACTCAGCAGATCTACCGCCAGGCCATCGCCGAATACGAAAGCCGCGTCCCGCCCAACATTCGGGAGATGATCGATCCCCGCCTGCAGGAAGTGCAGCAGGCGCTGGTCGAAGCTCTGAATAGTGCTCTCTTCGGACTGTTCCGCATCCTGCAGACCGGCGTGGGTCTGGTGGTGTCGCTGGCCACGGTGCCCATCATCCTGTTCTACCTGCTAGCCGAGCCGGACGGAATAGGCCGTGGCGTGCGCCGCCTCATGCCTCGTTCGATCCGCGACGACCTGTGCGAAATTGCCCGCCTCTCGGGAGAATCCATCGGCGTCTATATGCGCGTCCAACTGCTGCTGGGCGCCATGATCGGTGTGATCACCGGCCTTGCCCTCTGGGCCATGGGGGTGTCCTCGGCGCCAATTCTGGCCATCATCGCGTTCTTCGGCGAGCTGGTGCCCATTGTCGGCCCGACCATATCGCTGGTCATCGCCGCCGTGGTCATGCTGGTCACCGACTGGACGAAGGCCCCGCTGGTCATCGCGCTGTACCTGATCCTCCAGGCCTTGCAGAACACACTGATCGCCCCCAGGATGCAGGGGCAGGCGTTGGGTCTGCACCCGCTGGCGGTCATCCTCGCCCTGGCCATATTCGGGCTGTTCCTGGGTTTCTGGGGCGTGCTGGTTGCCGCCCCGTTCACCGCCGCCGGCTACCGCGTGCTGAGTTACGTCGTTAGGGAATGGGACGCCGCGGACCACGTCCCTGCCCCCACCGGCGACCCCGCCTCATCTGACCCGGCCTCCGACACTCCGGTCGCCATCGACCCCACGGACTAACAAGCATGCTGACCACTGCGAAGGCAACTCGATAGCAGCCATGAAATCCTGTCCATCCTGGCCTGGACTTTACGCAAAATCTACAAAGAGCAATGGATGTTCCCGTTCTGGGACGGCACCAAACGTGCCAGGTGCGGGAAGTTTTTGCACTGTCCACAGTTACCCGCGACACTTGAGAACTCCCGGGTGCCCCGATCATCCATTCTCGACCGTCATCGCTCATGTCACCCAAGAATGCGTATAGTCCAACTGTGTTTCCATGCAAATGTCCCGCTCTCGAAACACGACCAAGCATCTACGACATGTTGGTGTATACGTTCGAATTGAGCGCATTCTGTTGCGCAGCCGTACGCCCGGCATAGTGAGAGAGCGCAGTATCATGGTTGGCTCGAATCGCATCAATGGAGGATAAACATCGTGACGTTTCCCAAACACCGGAGGTGTTGGGTTGCGCTGGCGACGTTGGCCGTACTGGCGATTTCGGCGTTTATCGTAGGATGCGGCCCCGCCGACCGAAGCATGGCGACAATGGATCCCGAACAGGTTGCGGCGACTCCCGAAGGTGTATCGCCGCAATCCGGAGATGCCCCGGAGCAATCCAACCTGCCGCCGCTGCCACCGAAGGAACCACCACAGTATCCAAACCTGGATTCCAACCTGAACCGGCTGGCGGAAGTAGCCTCCTCGACGCTAACGCCAGCCGGCACGGACGCGGCGCGATCAAATCAGGATGACGAGCCCCTCCTGGTTACGTTCTACATCGAGGCGGGCCGTGTGGACGACGTGCGGGAGTACCTGGAGGAAAACGGGATATTCGTCCGCAATGTGGGGGAAGACTACATTGAGGCCCATGTGCCGCCGTCCCAGTTGGGTGCGGCATCCGAGCGGCCCGGGGTATTGCGTGTGGACACTGTGGTTCCAGTCTTGCCGCCTCAACCGACATCGGCTAACGCTCTCAATCCTGCCGTCATCAGTCGGGGCGTCGGCATTCACGGAGCCGATGCCTGGCACGGGGTTGGGTATCGCGGGGAAAACGTCAAGGTTGGCGTCATTGACTCCGGGTTTGAGGGTTTTGCCCGATTGCAGGGAACCCAATTGCCGCACAACGTGGTGGCTCAGTGCTACTTCACGACCGCGCGAGCGCCATCCTCTTCGCTTTCCGACTGCGAGGTGAATGGAAATCACGGCACGACGGTGGCGGAAACACTCTCAGATGTCGCGCCGAACGTGACGCTCTACATCGCCAATCCCATAACAAAAGGCGATTTCCGCTCCGCTTCAGATTGGATGACTGGCCAGGGTGTGGCCGTAATCAACTTATCCGGCGGCTGGGCACCCCTGAACCCCGGCGACGGCACATCACCCTTCAGCAACGCGCCCCTGAGGACCGTTGACCGGGCGGTTGCTGGAGGAGCCGTGTTCATAGCCGCCGGCGGCAATGCGGGGCGCAGGGTGTGGTACGGGACCTTTGCGGACCCCGACGGTGATCGCTGGCACAACTTCAACGATCAAGTTGAGGCCAATCACTTCACCGTTACGGAGAGCAAGAAAGTCTCCGCCTTTGTGCGTTGGGACGGCGATTGGGGAAGGGAGGGTTGTGACCTGGATTTGGCGCTTGTTCGAGTTGACACGAGCACCCCAACCCTAATTGCCATCGCGGAAAACCTTCAGGATGGTGGTGCGAACCGGTATCCCGCCGAGTACGTGGCGGCAAACGTTCCGCCCGGTGTGTACAGCCTGTCGCTTTGGAACGCCCGCTGCGCCGCCATGCCGGCGTGGATTCAGCTCTTTTTGTGGGACACCGAGGGTGGTTCCGAAGAACTGCCGTACCACTCTCCAGGTCGCCACATGGCAGAACCGGCGGAGAGCCGAAACCCCGGCATGATGGCGGTGGGAGCGACCCACTGGTGGGACACCCAGCAAGTCGCCGAATACAGTTCCCGTGGGCCGACTATCGACGGCCGTCGAATCAAGCCGGACATCACCGGCATTACCTGCAACCCAACGGCAGCCAACCCACCAGTCCCTTTACCTGACGGAGGCACCCTCCATACGACTTGTGGCACATCTCACGCAGCTCCTCATATCGCTGGCCTTGCCGCGCTGGTGAAGCAGCGGTTCACGAATTACCGCCCTAACTTCATCACCCATTACCTGAAGCAGAATGCCGCCGAGCGGGGACCGGCCGGAGCGGACAACACCTGGGGCTACGGACTGGCCGAGTTGCCTGATCCTTCGTCGGCGCCTGTGAGCATCGCGGCGGGGCCGGCCAGCAACATCACCGCCGTCAACGGACGTAATACCGGAGAGGCAGTAATTACTTGGGACGCAGCTCCGGGCGCGACCCATTACCGTATTGGCTGCGTGAATATGGAGCGCGACTACCTCAGGGCCAAGGCAAGCAACACCGGCAACTGGCGAGAGGCGTTCCTGTACTTTGACGTAGAGGCCCAGAATCTCGACCCTATTCGCCCCACCTACACCTTTCCCGGTCTCCAGGAGGGCGTCTACCACGCCTGCACGGTATTGAGCAACAACTCCCGGTACGGCCAGCCGACGTGGCCCGCCCCCCCACATTATTGGCAGTATCTAACCATCACCAATCGCGGCGGGGCGTGCCCGATCTGCGCCGGGGCATCGCCATAGTATCGTGCCGTTGTGCAGATGGCCGCGACGGTTTCGTTACTTCGTTCTACATCCGCTGGTTGTCCATCTGGTGACGGAACACATACCCATACCAGCAAGCGCCGTCCCTTGCAAGAAGCGCGGTCAGGAGCGCGCAATTTTCAAACGCATACACTACCCATGCCACCACCCTCTTGCCATAATACGAACTTATGCTCTATAATGCCTCCACAGGCGATGATTCGGTTCCATCGACCAGGTTCCGAGCGTTCACGGCCAATCAGCATCAAGTCGCTGCCGGCTTTGGAGACTGCCCCCGATCGCATTAATCGGAGTAGTCCCCCCGGCCACCGGGCCCGCCACAGCCCGCCATGCTTCAGGCATGGACAATGAGAGCAAAAAACCCCAGCGCACCACCTCCGGCCGTAGGGCTGATAACCGCTCGGAACCTGGTCAACACTCTCCAAAACATCGCCTGCACACCCTGAACTTCAGGAGGCAAACCCTCAGCAACACCAACCCGGATACGTTCCGGCGGCAGCGGCCATCGCCTGTCCTCTGCCGCCACCACATTTGCAACGCATCTACTACCTCAGTCCATCCCAGTCGCGTCCTTGTCGGCCTCGACCCTCCCACTGAGGCGCGCCCTTCCGCGCCCGCCTGCCCCCGTCAACGAACCGGGGCAATGCGCGATAGCGCCTCCGAGCGCACTGGTGTACAATCGGCCAAATTGCCGCCGTTTGTCCTGCTGCCGCTAGGGGGATTTGAGATGCGTATCCTGCTGATTGCTACCAACCGTCACAAACAGGTCATGAGCCGGATGCGGGCGCAGCCCATACCCATCGGCCTGGCCTACGTGGCCGGCCACCTTGACCGTTCCCGGCACGAGGTGAAGCTGATCGACCTCATGTTCGCGGAGGATAACTACCTCGATGAAGTCGAGCGCACCGTGCTGGACTTCAAGCCGGAGATGGTGGGCATATCGATCCGCAACCTCAGCAACCACAGCTACGTCGACCCGCAGTGGCAGTTGCCCATCACCAGGAGCGTCATCGAGCGCATCCGCACGATTTCCGACGCCACCATCGTCTGCGGCGGCCCCGCTTTCAGCATCATGCCGCAGCAGGTCTTCGACTTCGTGCAGCCCGACCTCGGCATTGCCGGCGACGCCGGCGAGACCTTCTCCGAGCTGGCCAACCGGGTCGAGATCGGCGAGCCCGACTACCGGGGCATGACCGGTGTCCTTTACCGGGAGAACGGCGAGATCGTGTACAACGGGATGCGCTGTTCGTCCGATTTCGGCAGCCGCCCCAGCCTCGACGATCTGGACATGCCCAGGTACGCCAAGGCCGGGTTCGGCGTCAGCGTGCTCACCAAGCTGGGCGGGTTCTACTATCCCACCTCCGCCGACGACATGCGCACCCCCGAGGGCGCCTGGCGGGTGATCCGACCCATTGACGAGGTGGTCGAGGAGGTCGCCGAGGTCACCACGCGCTACGGCCTGAAGAAGATCTTCTTCGTCGACAACTGCTTCAACGTGCCTTTGGAACACGCCAAGGAACTCTGCAACGCGCTGATGGAGTCCGAGGTCAAGGTCCGCTGGAACACCTGCCTCGCTCCCTACGCCTGCGACGCCGAGCTCATCGGCATGATGAAGCAGGCTGGCTGCGGCCTGGTCATGATGGGCGGCACCCGCGGCGGCGACCCTCACGAGGGCGACAACGACACTTCGCGCTACGCCTCCCTCAAGGAAACTACCGAGCTGTGCGAGGCCGGCGACCTCCACTACACCATCAGCCAGCAGTTCGGCGAGCCCGGCGAGACCCGCGAATCGGTCGAGAACAAGCTGGAGTTCCTGCGCGGCCTCAAGCCTTCGCTGGCCAACCTGCGCGTCGGCGTCAGCGTGATGCCGGGAACGGACGTGGCCACCCGCTGCCTCGAGGAAGGGATCATCAAGGACGAGACCGAGCTCATCGCGCCCACGTTCTACATGGCCGAGGAGGTCCGCCCCTGGCTGGTCGACTATCTCCGCGAACTCGTCGACGCCAACCCGCGTTGGGGCATGATGTAGCCACCGGTCAGTTTGGTTCCGCCTTTGGATCAGCGCAGAGGACTGTCACGATGACTTTGACCAGCAACCCGCAACTGGGCGCGGCCCGTATTGCTCTGGCGGATGATGTATCCATCCGCGCCGCGCATCTCCTCCGCCGCGCCGGTTTCACCCCCACCCGGGCTGAAATCGATCGCGCCGTGGGGCGCGGATACGAAGCCACCGTCGACGAACTGCTGCATCCCGAGGACCGACCCGACCTGGAAATCGAGGACCTCATCCGCCGCTACCACGTCGACCAGAACAGCCTCATGCTCCTGGAGAGCAGCCAGGGCTACTGGATGTATCGCATCATCAACAGCCAGCGCCCGCTGGAGGAGAAGATAGCCCTGTTCTGGCACGGCCTCTTCGCCACCGCCTACGGCAAGCTCAACCACGCCAAGGCGGTGGTCAACCAGACCCACACCTTCCGCCGCCACGGCCTCGGCAAGTTCGCCGATATCCTGGTCGAGCTGTCTCGTGACCCCGCCATGATCTTCTGGCTGGACAACAAGGACAACCACCGTGACGCGCCCAACGAGAACTACGGCCGCGAACTGCTTGAGCTGTTCTCCATGGGCATCGGCAACTACACCGAGGCCGACGTCAAGGCCGCCGCCCGCGCCTTCACCGGCTGGACCATCGACAACACCGAGTACATGAGCATCCGCGCCAGCCGCGACTCCTTCTGGCCCTACGGCCGCATCGACTGGCAGTTCCGCTACCGCGAGGATGACCACGACGACACCGAGAAGACCTTCCTCGGCCACACCGGCCCGCTGAGCGGTCAGGACGTCATCGACATCATCGTGAAGCAGCCGGCCACCGCTCACTACATCGCCGGCAAGCTCTACAACTTCTTCGTGTCCGACCGGCCCGACGAGGAAGCCATCGGCATATTGGCCGACGAGTTCATCCGCACCGACGGCGACATCCGCGCCGTCATGCGCTGCATGTTCATGTCGGACTTCTTCGCCGATGAAGCCGTGCGGCTAGGCCGCGTCAAAAGCCCCGCCGAACTGGTTGGCGGCACCGCCCGGTTGGCGGGCAGCCACCAGTCTCCGGAGTGGACCATCTCCAACCTGGCCATGGACGTCAACTTCATGGGCCAGGAGATCCTGAACCCGCCCACCGTGGAGGGCTGGCACACCGGCATGGAGTGGATCGATACCGGCAACCTCGTCGAGCGTATCAACGCGGCCGGCGCCGAGATGCGCGACACCGCACGCCCCGGCGTCCGCGCGATCATCGAACGCGTGAAGACGCGCGGCGACCGGCTGGAGCCACGTCAGCTGGCCGAGGCCTGCCTGGACGCCATGGGCATGTTCGAGGTGTCCGACGGCACCATGGACAGCCTGGTGGCCCTGGCCGCCCCATGGGGTGAGGTTCGTTTCGACCGCGCCGACACCGTCGCCTGCGCCGAGGAGCGCGTCGTGGAGATGCTGCAGCTCATCGTGGCGTCCCGGGAGTACCAGTTGGCATGACCACCACCGCGACCGCAACATTCACCTACAGCCACACCGTGGGCTTCCTCGCCTACCGTGGCCGGGGATTCATCCACCCCGTCGACCTGACGCTGGGCGACGGCGGCGTTATGCACGTGCTGAACCGTGGCGGCGCCGAGTCCGTCGGTCGCCTGGATCTCAAGCGGGTTTGCGTCTGCACGGCCGACGAGGGCTATATCGGCGAATGGGGAGCCGGGGGCACCGAGGCCGGCCAGTTCTGGTGGCCCAGCGCCATTGCTCAGGGCGGTGATGGTCAGATCTACGTGACCGACGAGTCCCTGCAGCGGGTCAACGTGTTTGGCCCCGACGGCGAGTTCATCCGCCACTGGGGCGAAACCGGCGACGGCCCCGGCCAGATCAACCGCCCCGCCGATATCATCTTCGCGCCCGACGGCTCGCTGCTGGTCAGCGACGGCATGAACCACCGCATCCAGCGCTTCACTGTGGACGGCGAGTACCTGGGAGGCTGGGGCAGCTACGGCGCCCAGGCCGGCCAGTTCAACACCCCCTGGCGTCTGGCCTGCGATACTGACGGCAACGTCTTCGTCGCCGACTGGCGCAATGACCGCGTGCAGGCGTTCACTCCCGAAGGCCGCTTCGTCGGCCAGTGGGGCGTGTCCGGAGACGGTAAGGGCCAGTTGAACCGGCCCTCAGCAGTAGCCGTTGACGACGAAGGCTACATCTACGTGGCCGACTGGGGCAACGAGCGGGTGCAGATATTCGCACCGGACGGCGAGGTGGCCGCCATCCTGCTGGGCGACGCGACTACGTCATCCTGGGCTGAGGACTACCTCGCTGCCAATCCTGACGAACAGAGGGCCAGGCGCGAAGCGAATCTGGCGCCCACCGTCAGCCCGTGGCGCGATCATCACCGCGAGACTTCGGCCGGCGTGGAGGCCCGATTCTGGGGACCCACGGCGGTCAACCTGGACGACGAGGGGCGCATCTTTATCGTCGACTCCTGCCGACATCGCGTCCAGATCTACCGCAAGAACTCGTAGACTTGCCCGCTTCCCGCGCGTAGCCGACTCGTTCGGAATCTTGTAGGGGCGACTTTTCGGCCGCCCCTACTGTGTTTTTCCTAGCCGGCTACGCGCTGCAGTAGCGGCTCCGTCCGGTTCGGTGGCAGGTCCGTCTCGAAGGTATTGATCACCAGCGCCAGCATGGTGTAGTTGCCCAGCACCAGAGTCAGCTCGATGGTTCCCTGCTGTCCGAAGATTTCCAGCGCGCTCTGGTAGCCGCCCCGGCTCACCTGGTGATTGCGCAGGATCTCCCGACCCAGGTTGATCACCGCCGACTCGTCCGGAGCCAGAGCCGGCAGAGCGGTCTTGTCCCGGATGGCGTCCACCACGGCGGCCGGTACTCCAGCGTCGCGCGCCGAGGCCGCGTGGGCGTTCCAGATGTGCTGGCAGTCCATCTCCCGGGCCGCCACCAGCATGGCCAGCTCCGCCGCCTTCAGCGGCAGGCTGGAATGGTTGCGCAGGTACTGGTTCAGCCCGGTGGCGTGCTTGCTGGCCTCCGGCACATGCGTCATCACCGAGCCGGGGCCGTACGGAGGCACAGCGGATCCGTTCTGGGTGATCTCGTCGAAGGTGGCCTCCTGGCCGGCGGGGGTTGTCTCACGGGATGCCAGAGGTAGTCGGGCCATGATGACGTCTCCTTGTGCGGGTTGTCTCGGTTGGGTTGTCGCCGTAGCGTCCTGATCAGGTTGCGCTAGCGGTAGGGCTTCTTGCCGGTTTTCTCTTCAAACAGTTTCCAGGTGTTGTCGTTGAACGGGTAGTACTTGCCGGGCGAGCACTGCTCGATCTCCAGTTGCGCCTTGATGACGGCCTCGACTTCCTCGCGCTGGTGGGCGATCTGGATCACCTCGTCGGCCGCTGCCGCCGGCACCACCACCACGCCGTCGTCGTCGCCCACGATGGCGTCGCCTGGCCGGACCAGTACGCCGCCGCACTGGATGCAGTCGTTCACCTGCCAGGGCCAGAACTCGGCGGGTCCCTGCTTGGCCGTCGCGTTCGCCGAGTACACTGGGAAGCCATACTCCTTGAGCGTATTGGTGTCCCGCACCGCGCCGTCGGTGACCAGCCCGCCCACGGCGCGCTGGTAGAGGCGGTAGAACTTGATGTCCCCGCCAATGCTGCTGTAGGGCCAGCGCATGGCGTCGATCACCAGCACCTCACCCGGCCCGCACAGCTCGAAGGCGACGTACTCCGCCGAGTCGGACCCCTTGGGTTTGTCCGCCGCCAGGTCGGGTCGGTGCGGCACGAACCGCAGCGTTACCGCGCGGCCGGCCATGTGCTGACCCGGCTGCAGCGGCTTGGCCCCCTCGATCATGCTCATCGGCCAGCCCATCACCCACAGGCCGTCGATCAGCGTCTGGGTGGGAATGGTTTTCAGCGTGGCCAGGGTTTCATCGGCAACGGCGGTCGAGGCGGGGGCAGTGGTCATCGGATCAGTGTCCTGGTGGGCGAAAATCGTGCTGGAAAAGCGGCTGCATTGTAGCAGAAAAGAAGGCGGCTCCCCTGAGGAAGCCGCCTCGCCGATGCGATAGATGTGCCGAACGCGGTTACTCGGTAGGCCAGCCGTCAGCTTCTTCGCCGGCGCTGAGCGCGGCCTGGATGCCTTCGGCAGCCTCGTCAGTGACCCACTCACCCCACATATCAGCGTTGCTGTTGAGCCACCAGAGGGCCGTAGCATTATTGCTGGCGTCAGGGTTCTCACGCTGCCATGCGGCTACTTCGCTATACACGTCGATATTGAAGTCCCAGTTGCGCAAGAACTCCACGACCTCAGGAGCACGGGCCGGGATGGTAGGATGCACGGCAACCAAGATGGTGGCATCTTCATACGCGCAGGCTTTAGATGTGAGCCAGCATTCCTGAGAATACGTGGGCTCTTCCAGCCGTACCAGATCAAGCACTAGCGCTGGTTCGTTGGTGCCCCACTGATACCCCAGCCAGGGTTCTTCCCGCTCGTACGCGCCGTACAGATCAGCGTTGAGGGCGGCGCTGTCTCCAGCGTTGATGATGTGGACGTGATCTCCCAACTCGTAGCCTGAAACCTGTTGGAGGCCGACTTCTTCGCACGCCCATCCAATGACACAGGCCACTAATCTCGCCTTGTCACCGGTCTCGGCAGTCTTGAACAGATCTTTGTACTGTTGTTCTTTCAGGTCGTCCACATTGTCTAGGTCAGGATACTGTTCCTGTAGGTAGGCAGGGATCACAAAAGAGGACTGCCAGTCCTTGCCCAGACTCTGCCCGACAGAAACAACTTCACCGTTGGCAATCGCTTCATTCCAAGCTTCGATTTGGTTGGGCAGCCAGATTTCCAGGGTTACGTGCGTGTCTCCCGCTCGGAGGCCCTGAAACAGCGGGAGCGTGCTACCGAGAACCACGTCCGTGGGGTAGCCATACCCTTTCTCGACAATGTACTGAGCCACACGGTTCTGCACTTGTGCGCTGGTCCAGTTGAGGTCGCTGAAGATGATGGTATCTTTCGGGCCTTCTGGTGCCATCACCTCGACGACGCGGGTGACTTCCACCTGCTCCGTGACAACCTTTTCGACCTCTTTCTCGACGATCTTTTCGACTTCCTTTTCAACTACTTTTTCGACTTCGACCGGTTTCTCAACAACCTTCTCGACTTCGATCTGCTCGGTCACGACGCGGGTGACCTCAACCTGCTCAGTGATGACTTGGGGTTCAGCCGGTGAGCAGGCCGCGATGGCGACTACCGTTACGATGGCCATCACCATAGTCAGAGCCAATAACCTGTACTTAGTGAACAAAATTCTTCCCTCCATGCGGGGTGAGTTGCCGGGAGTTTTGAGCGGCAATTAGAGTGGCGATGATTATTGCAGTGTTGTTTATCGATGTCAATCTGACGATTGCCGCAACAATTACATTACATAATTATTGTTTTCGTGAAAAACACAAAAAGTTTCTGCTTCGCGAGGGACCAGCGGGCGGTAGCGCCATCCGCCGACTCAAAGTCTGCGCCTTGGAGATACGGTTATCATTGGCCTCCGCTCAGGGCTTCCTGCCTGCTCCGCACTATCGCTTGAGTGAGCCGGTCGATGACGACGGCCAAAAACACAATGGCCAAGCCCGCGATTACTCCGTTCCCAGGTTGGTTCTTCTGCAATGCGCGCAGTACGTTGTCGCCCAAACCGCCGGCCGCCACCATGCTGGCAATGGTCACCATGGCCAGCGCCATCATCGTCGTCTGGTTGACGCCGGCCATGATGGTCGGCAGCGCCATGGGTACCTGCACCTTGGCCAAGATCTGCAGCGGGGACGCTCCGAAAGAGCGCGCCGCTTCCACCGTCTCCGGAGAAACCTGCCGTATCCCCAGGTTGGTCAGCCGTATTACCGGTGGAACCGCGTAGATGATGGTGGCGAATATGCCGGCCGGCTTGCCCAGCCCAAAGAATAGTATTCCCGGGATCAGGTACACAAAGCTGGGCATCGTCTGCATCCCGTCCAAAATGGGACGCATGATGCGGTCCGCAGTCTGGTTTCGAGCTCCCAAGACCCCCAGCGGGAGTCCGATGCCGACCGATAATGCCACTGCCACCGCCATCAGCGCTATCGTGTCCATGGTCGGCTCCCACAGACCCATGAACCCGATGAACAGGAACGCGACACCCGAGAACGCCATCAGCCCCCAACGACCCACCGCGAACGACGCCAGCATCAACCCCAAGACCACAGCGGGCCAGGGGAGCCACTTCAACCCGCTCTCGATGTAAACCAGCGCGTAGGTTATGCCGTTCTTGATCCCTTCAAAAAGCCACCGTCCGTTGTTGGTTAGCCACTTGATCCCACTGTCGATGGCATCTCCGCTAACGTCGCGCACTGACCTAGGGAAACTGGTCGATCCGTCACTGGATTGCACGTGGGCGACCGTGGTCGGGAATTCCATCCCCGGTCCCCATACGACCAGGCACACGACCAGCACGATAATGACTGAGATCACTCCGGCGATCCATACGTACAGCGGCGGGATGGCCGCCAGCGTAAACCGTGGCGACTCAGTCGACTGTGTCGGTTCTGACAGCGTCCCTGGGGTGGTGCGGGACTCAGGCTCGTCTCTGGTGATGACTGCCATATCGATCTCCGTGGTTACGTCGGCCGGAGCGTGACCGGCCGCCAGGATTGGCGGCGCCGAGAGCCCGTTTACGCGTTGGTTTCGGCTTCCGCGGCCAACGCGGCGTTCTCGACGGCGTTGGCTTCGTAATCGGCATCCGCAGCGGACGTTTCCGCCAGCGCTTCGGCCAGCGCGCTTCGATGCACTTCACCGATCAAAATGTTCGCTTCATTCGTTACCGGAATCGGGAAATCGCTGCTCATGGCCATTGGAATCAGTTCATCGAAGGAGGTCGTTGCCGCCACCGCCCGGTATTCGCGGTCCACATAGGTCCAGGCTTCGTCGAAACGCTTGACCCCCGCTCGCAGCGCGCGCTCCGCGTTGGCGATGGACAACAGCCCAATGTATCCCTGTCCGCGGTCCACGACCCAGGCCGCGTCACCGTCACTGTCGCCGATGGTGTGCAGGGCCGCCCTTGGACCCTGGTGGCCCATCACGGTGGCCTTGGGCGTCACCATCACCTTGCTGGCGCTCAGGATCGTCTCGAGCCGCACGTCCTGCGTGAAGTCGCCCACATATTCGTCCTCGGGCCGCAGCACGATGTCCTCAGGTGAGCCGATCTGCG
Organism: uncultured Dehalococcoidia bacterium; assembly: GCA_951813535.1. Classification (GTDB taxonomy): domain Bacteria; phylum Chloroflexota; class Dehalococcoidia; order Lucifugimonadales; family UBA3495; genus Bin87. Next base: position 785,237 of record OX638345.1, read on the forward strand.
CCACCTTGCCATCGTGCATGATGGCGATGCGGTCGCCCAGCTTCAGCGCTTCGTTGAGGTCGTGGGTGATGAACACTATGGTCTTGTGCAGGTCAGTTTGCAGCCGGAGCAACTCGTCCTGCATCTGCCGGCGGATCAGCGGGTCCAGTCCGCTGAACGGCTCGTCCATCAGCAGGATGTCGGTGTTCGTCGCCAGGGCCCGGGCGAGACCCACCCGCTGCTGCATGCCTCCCGAAAGCTGGCGCGGGTACGATGCTTCCCATCCGCCCAATCCGACCAGTTCCAGTACCTCGCGGGTGCGGGCTTCGCGCTCCGGCTTCTTGACCCCCTGCACCTCCAGCCCCCATCCGGCGTTGTCCAGCACGTTGCGGTGCGGCATCAGCCCGTAGTGCTGGAACACCATCGCGATCTTGCTGCGGCGGAACTCGATCAGTTCCTTGTCGGACATGTTGGTGATGTCCTCGCCCGCGATGACTATTTCGCCCGCAGTGGGTTCGATCAAACGGATCAGGCAGCGCACCATCGTGGACTTGCCGCTTCCCGACAGCCCCATGATCACGAACGTTTCGCCCCGGTTCACCTGGAACGAGACATCCTGCAGGCCGATGACGTTGCCGAACTCGCTCTGGAAATAGGATTTATCGTGGCCCGAATATTGCGGGTCCAGCACCCGTTCCGGGTTCCGGCCGAACACTTTCCAGACCGAATCTACCCGGATGTAGGCCTGGCCATCGTCGCTCGACGCGTTCGTCGCTTCACTAGGTATGTTGTCCGTGGCCACCATGAGCTACAGAATCCCCCGCCGTTGTCGAGATGTTCGCCTTTCGCGCCGGGCCTGTTAAGTCACCGTAGGCCCGGCACCATTGTTTGTCAACCCTGTCCCAGCCGGCGGCGCGTGCCGACGGCCGGTTTGCGCATGACACCGCCTCAGCGTATTGCCGACAGAAACCGAGAGTTCCCAATCATGCGCCGCGCTCTTCAATCCACCGGTGCTTCTGAGCCTGACGCCGCGCCTCGTCGGTGGGGCGGTAGGTTTGCAGGAAATCCGTCCGGAATGATGCGAACCTCCCCTCCGTGATCGCGTCCCGCAGGTCCGACATCAGGCGCAATATGAATCGCAGGTTGTGGATGGACGCCAGCCGAGGCCCCAGCATCTCCCCGGCCTTGAACAGGTGCCGCAGGTACGCGGCAGTGTAGTTCCGGCAGGCGTAGCAGTCGCAAGTCTCATCCACCGGGGCGTCCTGCTCGGCGTACTTCCGGTTGGCGATGTTGATACGACCCGTGGGCGTGAACAGCGCGCCGTTGCGGGCCACGCGGGTCGGCAGCACGCAGTCGAACATGTCCACGCCCAGCGCCACCGAGTTCACCAGGTCCTCCGGCGAGCCAACCCCCATCAGGTAGCGTGGCCGGTCCTGCGGGAGGGCGTCGCACACCAGCCCGGTCACGTCGTGCATCTCGGCCTTGGTCTCGCCCACCGCGAGGCCGCCGATGGCGTAACCGTCGAATGGAATGCCGGTGATGTAATGCGTCGACTCCCGCCTCAGTTCGGGCACGGTTCCGCCCTGGACTATCCCGAACAGCGCCTGCGGTCCCGCCTGACCGCTCCGCACATGAGTATCGTGGCAGACCTGTGCCCAGCGGTGCGTGCGCTCCATCGCATCTTTCACCGCCCCCGGTTCTCCGGCGGAAAAGACGCACTGGTCGAAGCACATGATGATGTCCGCTCCGATCCCGTGCTGGTTGAGAACCGCCGACTCCGGCGTGAACAGATGCTCGCTCCCGTCGATGTGGGAGCGGAACACGATGCCGTCGTCGTTCACCCGGCGCAGCGTGCCCATGCTGAACGCCTGGTAGCCGCCGCTGTCGGTCAGGATCGGCCCGTTCCATCCCATGAAGCGGTGCAGCCCGCCCGCGTCCCGGACCCGTTCAACTCCGGGCCGCAGGTACAGGTGATAGGCGTTGCTCAGCACCGTTTCCGCGCCCAGGGATCGGACCTCGTCGAAGGTCAGACCTTTCACCGTAGCCTGGGTTGCCACCGGCATGAACAGGGGCGTTTGCGCCACCCCATGGGGCGTGGTAATCTGCCCGCGCCGAGCGGCTCCATCGGTCGAGAGCAACTGGAATCCAAACCGTTGGGTTGTCATGCGGGTTACTGTACGCGCTATTTGTCCGCCAGCGCAAACGAGCGGTCTCCCCATACCAGCTTTGGCTGCGTAGCATGTCGAAACCGGAATAACAGTGTGTTCGACGGTTTCATTGAAACCCTTTGCCCGCGATAAGGCCACTCCATGTACCAGGCGTTAATTGAATTCCTGCTTGAGTTGAGCCGCCACAAGATACTGTGGGCGGTCTGCGTGATCGCCGCCATGGCAGTTACCGCGGTTGTGCTGTACTTCTTCTGGGATCTGGTCGGACGTGGCGTCGCCCTGGCCCGTCCCCGGAGACGCTCGCCTGCGGATAACCGCTCCGGCCGGGGACACTAGCGTGCATTTCCCCATCGCCGACGCCACGGTATCGCCCCTGCTGCTGGCGCTGCTGGGAATGATCGTCGGCACCATGACCGGTTTCTTCGGCGTGGGCGGCGGCTTCCTGATCACCGGGGGACTGCTCGTGCTGGGCGTCCCGACCATCTATGCCGTCGGCACCGGCCTCCTGATGGTGATGGGCACGGCCATTACCAGCACCCTGCGCCACCGCCGGCTGGGAAACGTCGATATGCGGCTGGCCGTTCTCATCGTCTGCGGCACCATCCCCGGCGTGTTCGCCGGCGAGCGGGTCAACACGACTCTGGAGCACGCCGGGGTTGCGGGACCCGTGATCGGCGCGGTCTACTTCGTGCTCCTGCTCAGCCTGGGTTCCCTGATGGTCGGAAACTGGCTCAGGCAACTCCGGTATCGCCCGGGCCCCCGGGTGGGCGGCGGGCTTCCGGGCTGGTTCCGGAGCGTGCGCGTTGGCCCCGACCGGCTCCGGCTACCCATGCTGAGCGGCTCCCGATTTTCCGGTGAGGTGAACCTGCGGCCCGCTTTCCCCGGAGCCGGCATCGAGGAGATGTCCGCGCTGGTCCCGATGTTCGCCGGTTTCACCATTGGATTCGTCGCGGCTTTGCTGGGCGCCGGAGGCGGTTTCCTCCTGATGCCGTTCCTGGTCTACGGTCTGGGTATCCCGCCGGCCGTAGCCATCGGCACCGACCTGTTCCAGATCATCATCACCGGCAGCCTGGGCGCGTTCCTCTACTCGTTGAGCGGCAACGTAGATCCGATGATCGCGGTCATCATGTTCGCGTCGGCCTCGGTGGGCACTCAGCTGGGCGCCCTGGCCACGCGGTTCGTCAACGCCACCCGGATCCTCGGCCTGTTCGGCGTCACGGTGCTCAACGCCGGCGTCGCCGTTGGTTTGGGTCAGCTGGCCCGGCTGATCGGGTCGGGAGGGTTGGAGCAGGTCAGCCAGATATTGCTGCTTGGCGTATCCGGAGCGGTCGCTGTGACCATCCTGCTGCTCTTGACCGCTGCGGCGCTGAGTCAGGCCCGGCGCGGCCGCCGGCTGACTGCATTGCGCGAGGCTCGGTCCGCCCGGCGTTCTATGACCTGATTTCGCCGCCGAGAGGGATCCCCGCTACCGGCCCTTATTCGGTGAGCCAGGCCAGCGTTTCGTCCACCACCTCTGTCGGTATGTCCCGGCGCACGGTGGCGCGGCCGACATCCTCCAGCAGCACCCAGCGGTTGGCTCCTCCCACGGTCTTCTTGTCCAGGGACATGGCGCCGCGCACGGCATCCAGATCGACCCCCTGGGCCGTGATGGGCAGATTGAACCGTTGCAGCAGGACGCGCTGCCGTTCCAGGAGGTCGTCGCCGATCATGCCCATCTCCCGGGCGATGCGGCCGGCGCCCATCATGCCTACGGACACACCCTCGCCGTGCATGAATTGTCCGTACTCGGTGGACGCTTCCAGGGCGTGACCGATCGTGTGCCCGTAGTTCAGCAGGATGCGAATGCCCAGCGTCTCCCGTTCGTCCTGGCTCACCACGTCGGCCTTGATGGCCATGCTGCGGCGGATCACCTCGGTGGAGATCTCCGGCTCCACCTCCATGAGCGCCTCGGCGTGCTCCTCGAACACGTCCACCAGCGATGGGTCCAGGATCAGCCCGTGCTTGATGGCTTCGGCCCATCCCTCAGCAAGTTCCCGCTTGCCCAGCGTGGACAACGCCTGCACGTCGGCCAGGACCGCCCGTGGCTGGTAGAACGCGCCCACCATGTTCTTCGCCTGGGGGAGGTTGACCGCCACCTTGCCGCCGATGGACGCATCCACCATGGCGGCCATGCTGGTCGGCACCTGGACGAAGGGCACCCCCCGCAGGAAGGTGCTGGCGATGAACCCTCCCAGGTCGCCGGCCACCCCGCCGCCGATGGCGATGATCGGTTGGCCCCGCTCGGCTCTGAGGCCCACCAGCCATTCATAGATTTCTTGGGCCTGCTGGAAGGACTTGCTGGTCTCGCCGGCGGGAATGACGAAACAATGGGCCGCAATCCCCGCCCTTTGCAGGGCCCACTGGGCATTTCGGCCGTAGGGCCGCATCACGTTCTCGTCCGTGACGATGTACGCGGTGTTGCCCAGACCCAGTTCCTGGATGTGCTCGCCCAGCCGCTCGATGATGCCCCAGCCGGCGATGACGGGGTAACTGCCCCCGGAGTGGTGAACGGTTGCGGCTAGATCTGGGCTGGTCATTGTTGTCCTCCCGGTGGTCAGGTTTGAACTGCGGCGGTGACAGTGCTTTCAAAAATGCGCAGCACCTCGTCCGCCACCTGCTCCGGTGTGCGGTCGTCGGTGGATACGGCGTGGTGGGCCAGTGCGTAGGCCGGCGCGCGTTCGTCCAGCAATTCGCTTATTCGTTCCAGCGGGTCGCCTGCGCCCAGCATGGGACGCACTGCGGCGTTGGGGCTGCCCCGGGTGATGCGATGGTGGATGGTTTCCGGCGTTGCGGTGAGGCAGAACACGACCCCGTTTTCGAGCAGGACCTGGCGGGTCATTTCCTGGGCGAATGCGCCGCCCCCGGCCGCGATGACCTTGTTGCCGCCTTCGCACAGTGTCATGGCCGCGTGTCGCTCCATGGCGCGGAAAATGATCTCGCCTTCATCGCTGAAGATCTGGTGAATCGGCTTGCGAGCCCGTCGAACGATCTCTTCGTCCAGATCGGTCATCCGCCGCCCGGTGAGCCGGGAAATGATGCGACCCACATGGCTCTTGCCCGTCGCCATGAACCCGACCAGGATGATGTTGTCCGCGATCATCGCCGGTCGCGGTTACGCCGGTCGCGGCGGCGCCGGCGCGTAGCCCGACGCGGTGCAGAACTCCACGCTGTTGCCATCGGGGTCTTCGATGAAGAAGTACGCCTGCCCGTCATAGCGAATGCCGCCGCGCAGGACTTCATAGCCGCTGCTCTCCAGCGTGGCTCGGGTCGCTTCGAGGTCGTCGACCTGGAACGCGTGGTGCACGTTGCCCGGCTTGGCGGGAGCCTCGTCGGTCTCGATCAGGTGGACCATGACGCCGTTTTCCAGTTGCAGCCAGGTGATGGCAGGGTTATCAACCTGGCTCTGGATCTGCTTGATCCCCAGCAGGTCGTTGTAGAAGGCCATGGCCCGGGCCGTGTCCTTCACCATGGTGGTCACGTGGTTGATCTGGCTGATCTCGATCTTTCCGGCCATGTTGTCCCTCCGTGTCGGTTGCTGCGGGTATTATGCCATACCCCTCGGAACGTCGTTGCAGGGATACGCTAGGATCCTTCGGGCCACGCCTCATCGCCCAAAAGCGGCACGTAGCTGCAGGGGCCCAGTTCCTCGTAAACGCGCCCCTCCGGATTTGCCCACACGCGCGTCAGCGTCTGGCGCGCGCGTTCACCCACCGGCAGCACGATGCGACCGCCGGGTTTCAACTGCGCCAGCAACGATTCCGGTACGGACGGAGGCGACGCCGACACCAGGATCGCGTCGAACGGGGCGACCTCCGGCGCGCCCAATACGGCGCCGGCTTCCAGCACTGTGACCTCCCCGATTCCGGCTGCGGACAGGTTGCGCCGCGCCATCACCGCAAGTTCCGGAATGCGCTCCACCGCCACCACGCGGCCACGCGGCAGCATTGCTGAGAGTACGGCCGCCTGATACCCGCTGCCCGCGCCGACCTCAAGCACGTATTCGTCGCCCCGCAGGTCCAGCGCGCTGGTCGCTACCGCCACCATCTGGGGTTGAGAGATGGTCTGACCGTTGCCGATGGAGAGGGCGGTATTTTGGTGCGCGAGGTGCCGCAGATGGTCGGGCAAAAAGGACTCTCTAGGCACCAGGCGCATGGCATGCACCACCGGCGCGTCGCCCACGGTTTTGGTCAGGTGATCAAAAAGGCGTGTCCGGTCCACATCGGACAGAAATCCAACCCAGGACAGGCTCACGAACCTTGAAACCAGGCTTGCCGCTTTTGTGAGAATGCTTTTATTCCTTCCTGGAAGTCACGCGTCAGCCCGATGCCAGCTATAGCGTCCGTTTCGGCGTCCAGTTGGGTTGCCAGATCCGCGTCCCAACTGCCGTCGAACAGGGCCTTGACCCGACCGTAGGCGCGGGTCGGACCCTGGGCCAGCCGGTCCGCCGTTTCCATGGCGTGCCGTTCAAAGTGGGAGGACTCGAACACCTGGCTGACCAGTCCCAGTTCCAGCGCGTACTGGGCGCCGATGGGCTGCCGGGCCAGGTAGATCTCCATGGCGCGGCCCTGGCCGACTATGCGCGGGAGCATGTAGGTCGACCCGCCGTCGGCGGTGCACCCGATATTGGCGTACGCCAGCAGGAAACGCGCGTCCGACGACGCAACGCGGATGTCGCAGGCCAGCGCCAGGCTGAAACCCGCCCCGGCTGCCACGCCGTTGATTGCCGCAACCACCGGCTTGTCCAGCCGTCGTATGCCCATCACCACATCGCGGTGGAGCGTGTCTGCCAGTTCCCGCAGATGATCCGACAGCCCTTCCTGGCCGCCATCATCCAGTTGCTGAGTAAATTCTCGCACGTCCGCGCCGGAGCAGAATGCGCCGTCGGTACCTGTGAGCAGGACGGCGCGTGTATCCGCGCCACGGCACGACTTGATGGCCGCGCCAAGTTCGTCCACCATCTCCGGCGACAGCGCATTGCGCGCCTCGGGGCGGTTTAGCCGTATGACCGCCAGGGGACCCTTCCGTTCCAGTTGGACGCGATTGTCGGTGGTGGTCATTTTGATCTCCCCTCGCGTTGGTCTTGGGCAGTATCGTGCCCGTTCTCTTCCGCGACCCGGGCTTCATAGCCCAACCTGTACCCCTCTTCACGGGCTTTTTCCAACTCCTGCTGCCGCTTCCGCCATATAGCCTGGCGGGCGTAATCAATGCCGAACAGCATCGCGTAGCCTCCCGTTTCCACCAGCGGCCAGAACAGAGCGGACAGCGGCGTCAGTTCGGCCGCGGTGAGAAGGGTAGATAGTCCGTTCCAATCTCGTTCACCAAAAAGGATCAAAATAACCGCGTCAACCAACAGGATGACGATAGCCGCAACCGCAATCTTGACCGGTACGTTGAACGGCTTCGGCTGGTTCATTCGGTGAGGTTACCGCGTTACCGCCCCCTCGGACGCTGACGACACCAGCTTGGCGTACTTGGCCAGCACGCCGGTGGTGTACTTGGGCTCTATCGGCTGCCAGGCAGCCCGGCGGTCGGTCATCTCTTCCTCGGTGATACGGGCATCGAGCCGGCGGTTGGGAATGTCCAGCGTGATGATGTCTCCCTCCCGCAGCATGCCGATGGGTCCGCCGTCCATGGCCTCCGGCGCTACGTGGCCCACCATGGGGCCGTGAGATGCTCCGGAGAACCGGCCATCGGTGATCAGGGCCACCGTGTCGCCCAACCCCTGCCCGATGAGCGCGCTGGTGACCGCCAGCATTTCGCGCATACCGGGGCCGCCCTTGGGCCCTTCGTACCGGATTACAACGATGTCTCCGGGCTTGACTTCCCGGCGCTGTATAGCCTGGAAGGCTGCCTCCTCTTGATCGAAGACCCGCGCCGGACCTTCGTACACCTTTTCCTGGTGGCCGGCGACTTTGATTACCGCGCCGTCGGGGGCAAGGTTGCCGTGCAGGATAGCCAGGCCTCCCGTGGGGCTGCGGGGCGCGTCGAGGTTGTAGACAACGGGCTGGTCGTCCGCAGTGATGGTCTCCTTGAGGTTTTCCGCCAGAGTCTTCCCGTTCACCGACATGGCGTCCCCGTGCAGCAGGCCGGCTTCCAGCAGACGCTTGCCGATCAGCGCTACTCCACCGTAACGGCTCAGGTCGGCCATGACGTAGCGGCCGCCCGGCTTCATGTCGGTGATGTAGGGAGTGTTGCGGCTAATGCGATCGAAGTCCTCCAGCGTCAGGTCAACTTCCGCTTCCCGAGCAATGGCCATCAGGTGCAGCACGGCGTTGGTGGAGCCTCCCATGGCTGCTACCAGCGTTATACCGTTCTCAAAAGCTTGCCGAGTCAGGATGTCCCGAGGCCGGATGCCTTCCTCTAGCATGCGCATAACAGCCTCGCCGGCGCGGCGGGCCTCTTCGCCCTTGCGAGGGTCCACCGCCGTCAGCGAAGAGTCGCCGGGCAGGGACAGCCCCATGATTTCAATGGCCGTGGACATCGTGTTGGCGGTGAACAGTCCGCCGCATGAACCCTCGCCCGGGCAGGCGGCACATTCCAACTCCGTCAGTTCCTCGCCGGTGATGTGGCCGGCTGCCCAGGCGCCCACCGCTTCAAACACGTCCTGGATGTTTATGTCGTTGCCGTTGTACTGGCCCGGCAGAATGCTCCCGCCGTACACAAAAACACTGGGGATGTTCAGGCGGGCAATGGCCATCATGCAGCCCGGCATATTCTTGTCACAGCCGCCCACGGTAACCACGCCGTCCATTCTCTGGCCAAAGACCACGGTTTCGATGGAATCAGCGATGACCTCGCGGCTCACCAGCGATGCCTTCATGCCTTCGGTGCCCATGCTGATGCCGTCGCTAACGGTGATGGTGCCAAACTGGAAAGGCGTCCCACCGCCGTCACGGATCCCTTCCTTGACTGCTGCGGCCCATTTGTCCAGATGGACATTGCACGGCGTAACGTCACTGGCAAGATTGGCCACCGCCACAAAGGGCTTCGCCAGATCGTCGTCCGTCAGCCCCATAGCCCGCAGATACGAGCGGGCCGGCGCTCGCTCGGGCCCGTCGGTGATGTCGCTGCTGCGGTGCTTGAGCAGGGCTCGCGGGCTGCGTGTGGTAATAGTCAAAACGGCCTCCTCAACGGGACTGACACCCGCCGTTAGCGATCAAATGCGTCGCTCGATTATAGATTGGCCCTCCGGTAGCGGCAACCGGACCATCTTTATGGTTCCACCACCATCTGCAGCTCGCTGGTGGGGTGGCACAGCGCCTCGAACGCTCCCTGGATTCCCTCCAGGGGCACGAAGTTGGTGCCCGACAGCATGTGCTCCACGGACACTCGTCCGGTTCGCATCAGCTCCAGCGCAATTCGCCAGTCCTCCGGCAACGTCCCGAACGACGACTGCATCCGCACCTCCCGCGCCATCCAGTTGGGCGGCACCACCGGCGTGGGCTCCCAGGCAATCGCGATCATCACCACCTGCCCGCCCCGGGCGCACAGATCCAGCCCCTGCTCCAGCGTAGACGGCGCGGCGGCGCATTCGAACACCACCTGCGGCCCGGTCCCGCCGGTCAACTCGACCACCCGCTCTGCAAAGTCGCCGTCCAGCGGGTTCAGCACCGCGTCCGCGCCCAGCCGGCGGGCGGCTTCGGCACGGCCCGGCGCCGGCTCGGACACGATCACGGTCGTCGCGCCCGCCGCTCGCGCCGTTTGCATGCACAACAGGCCGATGGGCCCGGCGCCCAGCACCAGCGCCGCGTCGCCCAGCTTGATGTCCGACAGGCGCACGGCGTGGACGGTGACCGCGCACGGTTCGCAGAGCGCCGCCTGCTCGTCGGTGACGTCGTCCGGAACCGGCGTCGGTTCCCATTCGTCCAACAGCACAAACTCGGCGTAGCCGCGCGGCCGCGCGTTCTGCTGGAAGCCCATCGTCCGGTAGTTGAAACGCGGGTTCGTGCGTGTCGCCGACCCTCCGCCGGGCGGGGGATGCCCGCCGCCGCCGACCACGCGGTCGCCCACCTGCCAGCGGCTAACACCAGGCCCGACGTCAACGATGGCGCCGGTGTACTCGTGCCCCATCACCGAGCCTGGGTGAGCCAGGTCGTACATGAAGGCGTGCACGTCCGTCCCGCAGATCGCGGAGTACTTCACCCGCATCACCACCTGGTTCGGTCCGGGAGTAGGGTCGGGCAACTCCTCCACCTGCAAAACCTGCTCACCCTTGTAAACGGCAGCGCGCATGGCAACATCCCTCCGGTGCATGGTTGGTGGCGCAAGGATAGCACAGGGCGCCCGGGCGGCTGCTACAATTGACGAGTATCTGAGTAGCGCGGCATACCCCACCACTCGTCGAGGGATATTCATGGCACTAAATCCCAAAAAGCAGAAGAGCATCGGGCCGCAGGCTCGTATCATCTACGACGACAATATCCGGCACTTAGTGGAACCGAAACATCACGGTGAGTACCTTACATTGGACGTTGTGACTTGCGAGTACGAGATAGACGCCGATGACCTTGCCGGCAACCTCCGAATGCTTGAAACTCACTCGCCTGAGAATTTGTTCACCTTCCGGATCGGGTATCCAGCATTCGGCACCTTTGTAGGGTGGAGCGACCTGATGCCATGACCACCGGATATGTCAACGAATATCGGGAGGCGGTCATTCCAATCGACTTGTTTGATAGCCGGGGCCGCCTCCACCGCGTTCAGGCCATCGTCGATACTGGCTTTGATTACCATGTGGCTTTGCCGTTTGATCTGGTTCAGGGACTGGGACTGGTGTGGGTGGGCGAAGTCGAAATGCGGGTGGCCACCGATGAATGGGAGCAATTCGACTGTTACGCGGTTACCGTACTGTGGCTAGGCAATCGCTTACCCCTCCGCGTCCTGCAAACACAATCCGAAATCCTGGCGGGAACCCGCCTACTGTGGGGGACCGAACTAACGGTGCAGTTCTGGGAAGGTGGAGCGGTCAACGTCCAGCCTCGCAGCCAGTAGCTCGGTGGTTCCACAGCCGCTTCGCCCTTGCGCCTACCGCCAAAGTGCGCTAGCATTTTTGCCGAAATTGCACCGTACACGACGGTTATTCGTACCGCGTTGTCATCACCTGAAAGGAGACTGCACACGATGTTCAATCCCATCGCCGCCCTGAAGCCGCGCACGGCCCACGCCCACTGCGACATCCCCTGCGGCATCTATGACCCGTTGGTCGCCAAGATTGCTGCGCAGACCGTGCAGAAGATGGTCCTCCGCATGCAGAACCTGGAGGCCCCACAGCCGGGCTCCCCGGCCGCAGACCGCCAGACCTTCGCCAACACCTTCTCCCGCTACGTCACCGTCAAGGAAGAGCACGCCGAGAAGTGCAAGGAAGAACTGCGCATCCTCTGGGCCGACTACGCCTGGCCCGGCACCGACGCCAACGAGATCGCCGGCAAGTTCAACGCCGCCCTCAAGCTGGCCGGCCAGTGCAAGCAGACCGTCAGCATGGAGAACGCCGAGGCCCTGGTCGCCGCCTGTGACGACATCGCCAGCGCCTTCTGGGGCACCAAGAACGTTGACTACAGCGACCCCAACGCAGCCGCCCGCTACGGCACCTAGGCCCGCAAGGGTTTGCGCCAACTTCGACCTCAAAGCGATGCGGCAGTGACCATAATGAGTTGCGCCGCATCGCAGCACAGACACGGAGACAACAGCAATGTTTGAAATCATAGGATACATCGCTCTGTTGATTCTTGCCGTGGCAGTGGTTGCCGCCGGGTGGTGGATTTTTCGCAATACCCTGGCATTCAACTTGATCGAATTTGAGCGTATCGCTGTTTTCCGGACTGATGGCACTTTTTCGGCCATCAGGGGCCCGGGAACCGTTCGGGTGTGGCCCACGATATTTCCATTCCTGCCGATAATTAGAGGCGACCAGGTTCGGGGAACTCACGGTCAAGTAGTAACGCGCGCCGATGCTCAGGGACTTTCAGGTATCCGGTCCGGAGCAGAGATGGTTCGACGAGAGGGAAGCGATTTCAAGTACAATCTCGACCCAAGCTCTACGTTCGATCTGCGGGAGACTGCTATGGTCTTGGGGACAGAGCATTGTAACTCGCGGGACAACGTAGGTATCGACATCACTCCCGCCATCGTGTACCAAATAACCGACCCTGCCAAATTGGTTCTCAATGTCTCAAATCATGAACTGGCGATGTACACGGCACTGAACGCAGCATTGCGGGCGGTAATTGGTACTATGACGCTGACTGACGTAACAACTGCGCGGGAAGAGATCGCATCGCAAACGGCAACGCGGCTTGCATCACAAGCCGACCGATGGGGAATAGCCGTGATTAGCGTGGAAATTCAAGCAATCGAGCCAGATACGGAAATAATGAATGCGATCAATGAACGGCGAGCGGCAGAAGAAAACGCTGAAGCGAGCAGGCAGACGTTGGTAGTGCAAGCCGAAGCCCGACGGCAAGGAGCTGTGGCAGACAATGAGAGAAACATTGCCGAGGCGGAAGCCGAAAAGCAAGCCACCATCACCCGCGCCGAAGGTGAAAAAGAGGCAGAAATACTGAAAGCCGAAGGTGCGACGGCATTATATAAAATGCTAATGGAACTGGGGGATGGCGCAGATATCGCCTTACGCTACGAACAAATTCGGGCGTTGCGGAATCTTGGAGACTCCCCAAACTCCAAGCTCGTAGTCGTACCAGCTAACGTAGCCGCAAACATGGCCACCCTGAATGGGCTCCATGACATACCATTTGTCGAAGGCGTTATGCCCACTTCTCCCAATTCTGGTGGGGTAAAATGAAGTCTCCATTCTCAGCTCAAGCAGAATTGGCTCTCCAGAGTATGTTTCGGGGAGTCCCGCCTTTTATCAACGGTTATGATCAGCTTTTGGATGCATAGTTTGTTCTTTGGTTACTCTCGTAACCGCCAGAAACGCCTCCCCGTACCGCTCCAACTTGGCCGGCCCCACGCCCGAAACCCGCAGCATATCCTCCGGCGTCACTGGCTTTGCTTCCGCCAAACCCCGAAGCGTGGCGTCGCCGAATACCACGAACGCCGGTACTCCTTCCTCGTCGGCCAGCCGCCGACGCAGCGCGCGTAGTTGCTCAAACAGCACATCGTCGTAGCCGGTGTTGGGCGCGGCGGTCCCTCCGCCATTTGACTGGCGCACTTTGGAATGCCTGCCCTGAGGCGGCCGCTCATCCACCCGCAAGTCCAGCGTTAGCGTCTCATGATTGCGCAGCCATTCCCGCCCGGATTTTGTCACGCCAACGGTTGGGTACTGACCTTCAGCCTTTGCCAGTAGGCCTCGCTCGACCAGGCCATCGGCGACACGACGCAAGCCGTCGCGGTCGTAGTCGTCAACAATCCCGAATACCGTGAGCTTGTCGTGCTCCAACTCCCGAATCCGCTTGAGATTTTTGCCCAGCAGCACGTTGCCCACGTGAGCGAAGCCAAACCGTTCGCCCGTGCGGATAACCGCCGACAGCAGCTTCTGAGCGACCACGGTGACATCGACTGCTTGACGCTGCGCCAGGCAGGTGTCGCAGTTGCCGCATGCCTCAGCGGTCGCCGTTTCACCGAAGTATTGCAGCAGGTACCTGCGGCGGCATGCGCTCAGCCGACAGTAATCGACCATCTGCTGGAGTTGCCTTTCCGCCACCGCGCGGGCTTCGCCCGTCATGCCCTGGATGAAGTACTCCTGCTTGGCCCGGTCGCCTTCGTTGAAGAACAGGACGCATTCGCTGGGCAATCCGTCCCGGCCGGCGCGGCCCGTTTCCTGATAGTAGCCTTCGATGGACTTGGGCAGCGTGTGGTGGACGACCAACCGGATGTCCGGCTTGTCGATGCCCATGCCGAATGCGATGGTGGCGGCAACGATGGGAACTTCGCCATCGATGAACCGTTCCTGCGTCAGGCGGCGGGTGTTGGCGTTCAATCCCGCGTGATATGCCACCGCGGGATGCCCGTGGCTGCTGAGCTTGGCCGCCAGATCCTCGGTGTCCTTGCGCGAGAAGCAGTACACGATCGCGGACTGCCCTTTGCGTTCTTCCAGCAAGTCCAGCAGCGCATCCCAGGCTCCCGCTCCCGGCTCGACGCGGTAGGTCAGGTTCGGCCGGTCGAAACCGGACACGAACCGGCGACAATCGTCCAGCCGCAGTTGCTCCACGATATCCTGTTGCACCCGGCCGGTTGCGGTGGCCGTCAGCGCCATCACCGGCGTTTGCGGGAATAGTGCCCGCAGTTCGGACAGCGCGCGGTAGTCGGGCCGGAAGTCGTGTCCCCACTCGCTGATGCAGTGCGCTTCGTCAATAGCGATCAACCGCAGGTCCAGCGTCCCCAGGAACCGCCTGAATCCCGGCATACTGACCCGCTCGGGCGCCGCGTAGAGCAGCCTGACCGATCCGGCCTGCGCGCCGCGCTCCACTTCGGCCGCCGTCCGGTTGTCCAGGGTGCTGTTCAGGAAGTCGGCAGCGATGCCATTGGCCCGCAGGCCATCCACCTGGTCCTTCATCAGCGCGATCAGAGGCGATATCACCAGTGTCACGCCGCCCGTCGCCAGCGCCGGCAACTGGTAACAGAGGGACTTGCCGCCGCCGGTGGGCATCACCACCAGGCTGTTCCTCCCGGCCAGCGCGTTGGAGATTATTTCCTCCTGGCCCGGCCGGAACTGGTCGTAGCCAAAATGCCGCTTGAGCAGGACGTGTACGTCTGTGGTCGTCATGCCGAAAATTCGACGGGGCGAATGACCATTCGCCCCGACACCTCATTTGCAGAGTAGAGTCTGATCACTCCGTTCAGTGACCAGGCAACTATCCCAGAGCCGCCAGAGCTTCACCCACCACCTCGATCGTGCGATCAATATCGGAGACGGTATGAGCGATGGACACGAACCCCGCCTCGAACTGGGACGGAGCAATGTATACGCCCCGGTCCAGCAGCGCGTGCATGTAACGCCCGTAGGCCGCCGTGTCGGACTGCTCCACCTCGGCCAGCGCCGACACCGGCCCGGCGTTGAAGAAACCGGTGAACATCGACGCTACCCGGTTGATGCTGGACGGTATTTCCGCTCCCGCAAAAGCCGCGCTGACACCGTCGGTGAGACGTATGGCCGTTGCTTCCAGCCGCTCGTACACGCCCGGCTTCTGCAACTCGGTCAGGGTGGCGACTCCGGCGGCAACGGCCAGCGGGTTACCGGAGAGGGTGCCTGCCTGGTACATGGGACCCAGCGGCGCAACCTGCTGCATGACTTCGCTGCGGCCGCCATACGCGCCCACGGGCAGTCCACCCCCGATGATCTTGCCCATCGTGGTAATGTCTGGCGTTATTCCGAAAAGCGTTTGCGCCCCGCCGTAAGCTACGCGGAAGCCCGTGATCACTTCGTCGAATATCAGCAGCGCGCCGTTGGCGTCGGTAACGCGCCGCAGTCCCTCCAGGAACCCATCGGCCGGCGGCACCACGCCCATGTTGCCCGCCACCGGCTCCACGATGACCGCGGCGATGTCGTCCGGCCAGGCGTCGAACAGGCCTTCCACCGAAGCAATGTCATTGAAGGTGGCGATGAGGGTTTCCGCAGCATAGGCTTCCGGCACGCCGGCGCTGGTGGGAATCCCGTGGGTCAGCGCGCCGGAACCGGCGGCTACCAACAGGCCATCGGCGTGTCCGTGGTAGTTGCCCGCGAACTTGACGATCTTGTCGCGGCCAGTGTAGGCCCGGGCCAATCGCAGCGCGGTCATGCACGCTTCGGTGCCGGAGTTGACGAGCCGCACCATGTCTACCGAAGGCAGGGCAGCGCAGATCATCTCGGCCAGTTCGACTTCCTGCGCAACCGGCGCGCCGAACGAGGTGCCGTCCACAGCCGCCCGCTGCACCGCCTCCACCACAGCCGGGTGGGCGTGGCCCAACGCCAGGGGCCCCCAGGATCCCAGGTAGTCGATGTACTCGTTACCGTCCACGTCCCACACGTGGGAGCCGGCACCGCGCGCGATGAATGGCGGCGTGCCCTCCACCGCCCGAAACGACCGCACCGGGCTGTTCACTCCACCGGGGATCACCCGTTGCGCCTGTTCGAAAAGCTGCTGGGACCTGCCTTGCTCCATTGTGGATGTCTCCTCGGCGTGTGGATACGTTACGTTCACGCCAGCATCAGGCGCTCACCCTTGGGTTCCGGTATCGGATCGTTGAATTCACTCGCGGTGTCAATCCATAGACCTATCGCATCATTAACATTCTTGAGCGCGGCTTCCTGCGTATGGCCGTGGGCCGCGCAACCCGGGAGTTGCGGGACTTCCGCAATAAACTCGCCGTCGGCATCGCTCCAGTAGAGGATGATCTCGTACTTGTACACAGCGGGCATCACAGTCCTTATTTCAGGATTACCTGCCTGACTTGGTACGGTTTGGCATCCCCGCCATCCCGTTGCAGGTTCAACCGTTCAACGACACCCTCTTTGCGGAATATATGGTGGCTTCCGCGTGTTCTTTCCACAAACCCCATCCGGATCAACAGCCTGCGCAGATCGTCAAACCTAATGTTGGCGTCTGACTGCCCGGCAAGGATACGCCACCTCAACCGGTCGTAGCGACCATCGTACGGACTCAACTCGTCACACCAGTGTGTCAATGCCAGAAACGGCCCTGTGACAGAGCCGTTCCTGCATGGATGACGGTGGTTACTGCCGTCGACCGGCGTTCTAGCGGTCCATCACAACCACGGTGCCCTCTTCAGGGTTGTACTGGTAACGGATTACCCGGTCCAGCTTCTGGGATTCGAGGCGCACGACCACGGCGCGCCCGTCGGTTACGTTCAGCGTGTTGTGGATCTCGCCGGGCAGGAAGAAGGCCACTTTGCCATCGTCCTGGACGAAATCGCCGGTCTCCTGGATCTGCACGGAGTCGACTCCCTCGCCAGGGTAGAACCAGCGCCACTTGGTCTGCTTGATGGCGCCGTCGTACACGCCGTAAACCACCCAGGCTGCTCCGTGGTCGTGGGGCAGGTTGTCCTGCTCGGGCTTCTGCACTGACGCCATCAGCCAGAACCCGCCGCCCGGGTGACCGTAGTCTTCGTCGAGGTGGAGGTCGTACCGACCGTATCCGCCCTCGTCGGGCAGTTCCAGCCGCTCTTCCAGCCAGCCGGGGGTGGCCAGCAGGAGCTCCATGCGCTTGGACACGCGAGAGGCCTGCGCCAACGGATCCTGCGTCTCGTCGAAAATCTCACGCACGTCGTCGATGAATTCGTCCACCGAATAGGCAGTGGTTTGCGTCATTTTGAACCTCCGTGTAATCCAGTGTGCTCTTGTGATTCATTCTGCAAGGTATGACGGATCGTGTCAACGCGCCAACGTCTCTGGGCTTATCCGCCGGTTCAACCTACTCCTGGCCGCGCAGCCAGCGGGCGACTTCCTTGGCGTGATAGGAGATGATGATGTCCGCGCCGGCGCGGCGGATGGCCGTCAGCAGTTCCAGCGTAACCGGCTTTTCGTCAATCCAACCGGCCCGCGATGCTGCCTTAACCATGGAGTACTCGCCGCTCACGTTGTACGCTGCCAGAGGGTAGTCGTACCGCTCCCGGGCCTCCTTGATAACGTCCATGTACGCCATGGCCGGCTTGACCATCACGATGTCCGCGCCCTCGGCGATGTCCGACTCGATCTCCCGCATGGCCATGCGACGGTTGGCCGGGTCCATCTGGTAGCTGCGACGGTCACCGAACTGCGGGGTGGAGTCGGCGGCGATACGGAAGGGGCCATAAAACGACGAGGCGTATTTGGCCGCGTAGCCCATGATCGGCGTGTCGTCGTAGCCGTGGGCGTCCAGGGTCTCGCGTATCGCGCGGACCTGCCCGTCCATCATCGAGGATGGCGCGACCATGTCGGCGCCGGCCTGCACCTGCGTCAACGCCGACCGGGCCAGCAGTTCCAGCGTGGCGTCGTTGTCGATCCGGTCACCGTCGATGATGCCGCAATGCCCGTGATCGGTGTACTCGCACAGGCACACGTCGCCGATCACCATCAGGCCCGGCGCGCGGTCCTTGATGGTGCGCGTCGCCTCCTGGATTATCCCTTCGGGATCGTAGGCTCCGCTGCCCACCCCGTCCTTTTCCGGCGGCAAACCGAACAGCAGCACCGAGGGGATGCCCAGCTCAACCACCTCGTCGATCTCCTCGCCCAGGCGGTCGATGGAGGTGTGATAACACCCGGGCATCGGCTCGATCTCCTCCCGGATGTTCTCCCCGTGGGTCACGAACATGGGGTAGATGAAGTTGGCGGCGCTGATGCGGGTCTCCCGCACCATGTCGCGCACCGGGGCCTTCTCGCGCAGCCGGCGCATGCGCAAATCGGGGTGCTTCAGCATGATGTCCCTCCTCACACTGGGCGTGTGGCGGCAGCGGTATGGCTGCCGGAGAAATGGCCGGCCAGCGCGTCGGCCAATCCTTCAACGTTGTGTTCCGCGGCGATGATGTCAACGGTCAGTCCCATTTCCTCGGCTGTGGCAGCGGTGATGGGACCGATGCAGGCGACGGCGCTCCCTTCCAGCAAATGGCGCTCGGTTCCAAGGATGTCCAACAGGTTCCGCACCGTTGACGAACTGGTGAAGGTTACCACATCGATGCCACGCTCGAATTCGGCCCGCGCGCGCGCTTCGATGCCTTCGGGCCGAAGGTTCCGATATGCTGGAACTCGCCGGACATCGGCTCCCAATGAGGCCAGCCCGGTAGCCAGCGCGTCACGGCCGATGGCTGAACCCGGCAGCAACACCAGCCGCCCATTCCAGTCCAACCCCGATAGCTCGGCTATCACTTCCTCGGATACCGACCGCGTTGGAATGAAGTCGGGCTCGATCCCTCGTTCCCGCAACGCCCGCGCGGTCGCCGGCCCGATGGCTCCCACGGTCGCGCCGGCAAAGTACCGCGCGTCTTTCCCCAAGCGCCGCAGCCTGTCCCAGACGTATTCCACCGAGTTGACGCTGGCGAAAATCATCCAACGGCCGGACACCTCGGCTGCACTGGTCAGGGCTTGGTCGAGTTCTCCGTAATCATCCAGGGGGCCAATGTCGATGGACGGCAATTCGACCGCTTCCGCGCCCAGGTCATTCAGAAGTTCGATAAGTCGCGAAGCCTGCGTGCGTGACCTCGTCACCAGCACGCGCTTGCCCCACAGAGGTCTCCGGTCGAACCAGCCGATTTCCTCCCGCAGCCGGGCCACCTCGCCAATAATGGCGACCACGGGTGCGCCGATGCCGGCCGCCTTGCCGCGTTCAGCGATGTCCTCCAGCGTGCCCGTGACCGTGCGCTGCCGGCTCCAGGTGCCCCACTGCACCAGCGCGGCGGGGGTGTCAGATGACATGCCGTTGGCCTGCAGCGTGGCCACGATTCCCGGCAGAGCCGCCCAGCCCATCAGCGTCACCAGCGTGCCGCCCGTTCTGGCCAGCGCCGCCCAGTCCGTCGTGGTTTCGCCCTTGCTGGGGTCTTCACTGCCCGTGACAATCGTGACCGCAGTGGAGACGCCGCGATGGGTGACCGGAATGCCGGCGTACGCGGCGGCGGCAACCGCCGACGTGACCCCCGGCACAATCTCAAACGGAACACCCGCGTCGGCAAGAGCCAGCGCTTCTTCACCCCCCCGACCGAAAACAAACGGGTCGCCGCCCTTGAGCCGCACCACCATCTTGCCAGCCGACCCCTCCGCTACGAGCAACCGGTTGATCTCCGCCTGGGTCAGCGCCTGCCGGCCTCTCTCCTTGCCCACGAACACCCGCTCCGCCGATGCCGGGGCCAACGCGACCAGGGCCGGATCCAGCAGCCGGTCGTACACCACCACCTGGGCCGCGGCCAAAACCTGCGCTCCCTTGACGGTCAGCAAGCCAGGGTCGCCGGGACCGGCCCCGACAAGATAGACTTTGCCCGGTTCCATGGCTTTGGCTATAGCGTTCATCTGTGCACCGGTCAGTTGGCGCGTCTGCCGATGAGGGACTGGATCGCTGCCATTTTCCGCTCGTCGTCGCTGGTTTGCATGAAGTCTTCGATGGCTGCTTCAGCGAAGTTTATCCAGGCCATGGTTTCATCTAGGGAGAAGGTTTTGTTCTGATCGTAGTCTGCCAAGTGTCGCTGTTCCTGAAGCTGTGAGAATACGTCCGCGAATTGTCTGATTTGCGGAGAGAACAGGCCCAAGTCTTGCAGCAAGTTACGCCTCGCTGCACCGTGGTTCAACCCACGGTAGACGCGCGACCAGGCGTGTTCAGTCAATGGGTCTTGGGGTGTATCCACCAAGCAGTCGGCGTTGCTGCTGGCTAACGCGTGAAACATGGCGTAGTAGGCGGTGCTGACCGCCCGGCGCAATGAGTCTTGCAATGGCTGAGTATTGGGATGTAGCGTAGTGGTCAGTAACCGGCTGGTCGCGATAAGGTCTTGCCAACGCATTAGCCCTGCCCATCGTATTGCCGCGCCGCCGCCATCTCGGACTGCAATCGGTCATATTCGCTCTTGGAGATGTACGAGACGGAAGGAACGTGCAGTATGCCGATTTCGTGCAGATGTGGCCGTATTTCATCGTTCAGCGCGACAAGCGATCGGAAGTTCAGATCTCCCCGGGGACCTTCATAGATAGCGCGCATATCAAGGAACTCTTCGCCTTCCGCGTTCAGCCTGACATCGGCGTGTATGTTGCAGAACCTGACTGAGCCGTGGAACTGGGCGCGCAGGCCCGCCAGGATAATCTGCTTCGCCTTTTCCTGCGTTTCCAGTGCGATGGTCATAGGCTCTCCCTCGGGCTAACGGTGGTGGCTCAGATTCGCCGCGCCAGAATCAAATGGTAACTGCTTCCGTCGAGGCGGCACAACGGGAGGCAATGCTCATTCTCATCCCAGCAGCTCCGCCGCTCCCTGCTCTCGCAGTTTTTCCCAAGCCCTGGCAGCCAGGCCCACCGGACCAGACGCTTCGCCGGCTACGGTGGCGCGGTAGGCGACCGATCCGTCGGGTGCTCCCATGAACACCGTCATCCGCAAGGAGGCGCCGCCGTCGGCCTCCGCGTAGGCTCCCACCGGAACCTGGCAGCCGCCGCCCAGCGCCTCCAGGAAGGACCGCTCTGCGGTGACTGCGGCAGTGGTTGGCGCGTGATCGGCCGATGCAACCAGCGCGGCCGTGCCTTCGTCGTCAGCTCGGATCTCCACCGCCATCGCGCCCTGGCCCGGGGGCGGCACAAATTGTTCCGGCGAAAGATATTCGGTGATCGCGCCGGACATTCCCATCCGATCCAGACCGGCGACGGCGATCACCGTGCCGTCACATTCCTCGCCCGACGCTTTCCGGAGGCGGGTATCCACGTTTCCCCGGATGGGAACGATTTCCAGATCGGGGCGCCGTTCTGCAATCTGCGCCTGTCGTCTGGGGCTGCTGGTGCCGATCTTTGCGCCTCTGGGAAATTCGTCCAGCGGCTTGCCCAGATGTGAAACCAGCGCATCCCGTGGGTCGGCGCGCTCCAGCACGGCCCCCAGGGTCATACCCTCGGGCAACACGGTGGGCATGTCCTTCAGGCTGTGCACCGCCATGTCGATTTCGCGGGTTTCAAGACGGCGCTCGATCTCCTTAACGAATACTCCGAGACCCATGCCGGCCAAGGGTGCGGTCTGGTTGGCATCGCCCTGTGTGGTGACCGTTACAACTTCGAACCGGGCGTCGGGATGGGCTTTACGCAGGACCGCCAGGGTCAGCTCGGTCTGGATCAACGCCAGCCGACTGCCGCGGGTGCCCACCCGTATCGTGACGCCAGCCATGAGCCAGGTTCAGTACGTCAGCGACGGCCGCGCCGATCGTCGTCGTGCCAGAACAGGCGGCGCGCCACCCGGTAGTCCGTCGTGTTATCCCCGGAGCGCAGCTCCACCGTGGGCTGGTGCAGCAGCTTCTTGACCAGCGCGTTGGTCATCGCGTGAAGCCTTTCCGCGAGCTCGCCATCCTCGTCCTCGTCCAGCATCCGCAGGGTGCGGGCCACTTCTTCGCGACGCAGCGCGTCCGCCCGGCGACGCATACCCACCACCAGTTCCATAGTGTCCGACGAGTGCCACCACTCTGCAAACCGGGACAACTCGGCGTCAACCAGCGTGCCCGCCTTCTGCACTTCACCTGCCAGGCCGTCCAGCGAGACCTCAGCCACCTGCGCCAGGGCGTCGATGTCAAACAACCGCGCCTGACCAAGATCGCCCACAGCGGGATCGATGTCGCGAGGCACCGCGATGTCGATCAGCATCATGGGCTCGGCGCTGCGGCGTTGCGCCAGAGCCTCCGCGACCATGGCTTCATCCACCACGTACCCGGGCGACCCGGTACTGCTGATGACCAGGTCCGCGTCCGCCAGCGCGCACCCCAGATTTTCGAACGGTGTCGCCACGCCACCCAGTTGGCGCGCCAGATCCTGGGCTCGCCAGTGGGTGCGATTGACCACGGTGATTTGCTGGACACCCGCGTCGGTCAGAGCCCGCGCCACCATCCGGCCCGCGTCCCCGGCGCCGATAACCAGCGCTCGGCGATCGTCGAGGCGGTCAAACAGGCCTCGGGCCAGCTGCACCGCCGCGCGGCTGACCGATCGTGAGTGCTGCCCGATGTTGGTTTCCCGATGCACCCTCCGTCCGGCGCGCAGGGCATCGTGGAAGACGCGTGTCAAAGGGCTCTTGATGTACCCGCCCTGGCTGGCCACGCTGAACGCCCCCCGCACCTGGCCCAGGATCTGCCGCTCGCCGACGATCATCGATTCCAGACCGCTGGCCACCCGGAACAGGTGTGATACGCAATCCGATTCCCATAGCTGATAGATGTGCCGTTCCAGCTCCGGGCCGGGCACGCCGGAATAGCCGATCAGGAAGTCGCCGACGCGGCCAACCAACCCGATATCGTCCGGGTCATACGTGTACACCTCGGTACGGTTGCAGGTCGAAACGATGACCGATTGCGGCACGTATTCCGACAACTGCCCCAGCGCGTCGGGCAACTGTTCCCGCTCCACGCTGAGCCGCTCGCGCAACTCCACCGGCGCCGTCCGGTGATCCAGGCCCAATACCAGGAGGCTCAACTCACTGCCTCCGCCGCGCGCAATGCGGCCCGTTTGACGCATCCGCCGGTCCGGCAGGCGGTCAGGTCGGGGCACATTTCGGGTAGATCGGGATTCAGCAACTGGGCCAGCACCGCGTCCACCGCTTCGTCATCCCTGCCGTTGCGCGCCATCGTCAGCAGGTCCTCGGTGATGACGCACTGCCACCGGGTGGGGTCGATCACCGTCCGTTGCTCTTTGATGACCTTGCGCGCCCGAGCCAGAATGTCCGCCAGGTCGGCCCACTGCAGCACCTTGTCTTCGGAGAGCGTTTCCCGCATCTTGCGGGCCAGGGCCGGGCTGGCCCCTCCCGTGGAAATCGCCAGCGTGATCGGGTCCCGCCTGACGATCGAAGGCGCGATGAACGTGCACTGGTCGGGGTCGTCCACCACGTTGAGCAGCACGCCGCGCGCTTCCGCTTCCTCGTATATCTGCCGGTTCACGTGCCAGACGTTGGTCGCCGCCACGGCAATGAACGCACCGTCCAGGTCACCCGGCCGGTACTCCCGTTGGACCAGCGTGATGTGTCCGCGTTGGGCCGCGCGCCTGATGCCGTCGGTGCACTGCGGGCTGATCAGGGTGATGTCGGCCCCGGAGTCGCGAAGGGCTGCCAACTTGCCCTGGGCGATGGTCCCGCCGCCCAGGATAACGCAGCGCTTGCCGGTCAGGTTGAGATATACAGGGTAATACTCAGGCATGGTGTTTGATTTCGCAGGGGTTTGTCAGAATCAGGGTTTTCAAGATTGCCGGATTGACATGATTGGGAGGGGTAATCCTGAAAATCTTGAAATCCCGTAAATCCTGATTCTGAAGAATGGCAATTCCGTCCTAGACCAGCGCCTCCGCCATGGCCTCGGCCTCTTCGGCGCTGTCCCAGAACCGTTCGTAGTCCTCGACGAAGTAGCGGACGCGGGTCTTCTTGTACTCGCGGGTGCTGTAGAGCAACAGGTTTTCATTGATACCCGTGGCCTGGGCGATGTTCCTGCCGATCTCCTCGCACTCGTCCCGCGTGGGCGCATGCACCATGGTGAAGTGGCTGTATTCCCAGTCGGGGAAGGTTGGCCGCTCGTAGCAGTGCGTAACCGCCGGGTTCTCCGCCATGATCATCCCGACCTCTTCGGAGCGTTCCGGCGGGACTTTCCAGACGATCATTGCGTTGGCGCGGAAGCCGGATCGGCGGTGGTACAGCACCGCGCTGAACCGCCGCATCAGCTTGCGCTCCTGGTACTCGCCCAACTGCGCGAACAATTCAGGAACCGTCAGGCCCAGCCGTTGCGCCATGTCGTCGAAGGGGCGGGATACCAGCGGCAGGTCCTCCTGAGCCTCACGGATCACCTGTTTGTCCCACTCGGTGATCTCCTGGGCCTGGTTCCAGTCGCTGGCCGGAACACGCGATTGGTCGTTGGCTTGGCCGTTAGTCTGGCCGGAGTCGGGGTTGTAGTTGTAGGCGTCGCTGCGCCGCTTCACCATGTCAAAGTTCACGCCGATTTTGAAGAACCGGATGGTGGGCATGATGCGGAACTCGATGGCGTTGGTTTTTTCCGCCATCCACTGCACAGTCTCCGCCAGGTCGCCATCGGGTGGCACGGCCAGGGTGAACCAGAGGTTGTAGTACGAACCTTCTCGCGCGTAGTTGTGGCTCACTCCCGGGTGCCGGTTGATGAAGATGGCGCCGGGGTGGAGGTCGTCATCGCCGTAAGCGAACGCCACCAGCGTGGTCTTGTAACCCAGGCGGCGTGTATCGAAGATCGCGCTGATCTGTCGCACCACGTTCTGCCGCTTCAGCTCGGTGAGCCGCTCCAGGAGTTCGGCCTCGCTGATACCCAGGTCCTCGGCGATGACCCCATACGGTTCCTCGACCATGGGGAAATTGCTCTGGACCATGTTGAGCAGCTTGCGGTCGGTAATATCCATAGATTCCGTAGTCATGTCACGCCACCATCCGACGCCAGCCGGTCATTCCTGCCGGCCATCGTTTGTGTCATTGTCTTTCGCAGCCAGCCGGATGCTGTATGCGTCAACCAACCCGACCAACACTCCGTCTGAGATTTCCACCACCTGCCGGAGCCGGTCCGGTTGCACCGCCTCGACCACGGCCTGTCGAAAGAACAAAAAGGCCTGCACGCTGTCGGTCAGCGGCACGCCTCTCGCGGCCATCTCCGAGCCGTATTCGTGGCCCAGCATGTGGGTCTCGGACATCGTCTCGCCCTTGCGTCCATTGTGGCCTTCGAGGTCGTTCCTCAGCAGCAGCGACAGCAGGCGTCGTCCGAACAGGCGCATCCGGTCCCGGCCCTCAGCCTGGAAGCTCTCCATCCAGGCCTGTTCAGAGACGTCCGACTGGCTCAACTTGCTGCGGATACGCCGGAGCGCCAGATCCTCAGGGTCCGAGCCTTCGGTCTGCTTCCGGTCCAGGAGCGCGTCGACGTCTTCACGCAGGAAACGCCGATGCCCACCGGGAGTGCGGTAAACGGGCAAACGTCCGCGATCCGCCCACTGCCGGAGGGTGGCCTCGTTGATTTCCAACGCCCGGCACACCTCGCCGAGGGACATCCAGCGCGGCGGGTTTTCTGTACTCGTGGCCACCTAAACCTGTGGAAACCTCCAGTAATCGCCGAACCCTACAGGTTTGGCGCGAAAATCCTAGCACAGGGAGCACGGGTGGTCAACGCTCAAACGAACCTCAAGAGGCGAATTCGCTACTCGGCCCATGCTCACGCTGAGATGTATTCCGGCTTGGCTGCAGCGAATGTCGCCAAACCTATTGGCGGCTCTGGGCGGTGTGGACGTTACTGGTGTCGTGCTCCTATGCATTGTGCTCTTGTGCTGGTGAAAACTTTTGCAGCAAGTGTTGCACGGCGAAGTCTGTTGACTCGCGTAGCCGGGCTACGGTGTTGCGCATGGATCCGTTGGTATAAAAGTGGCTGGTCTCGAAGTTGCATCGGATCGCGTCTTGGATGATCTCTTCGTACGAATCGTGTTGTTGGATCCATTGCCCATACACTTTGAAATCGGCTTCTCGGCTCGTGCCGGGGATGTACGCGAAGTTGGGTTCTGGTGCGAGGGCGTCTTTGATCGCCTCATCGACTCTATCTGGGAGGGTGTATCGTAGGACGGTTTGGCTGAAAAATACTGAGTATGCTGCATACAGTATCTCGACGTGGATGCGCAAATCGATTCGGGATATGAGATCGTCGTCGAGCTGATAGTCTAATGACCAGTATCTCATTTCGGCGAAATGCTTCTCGCGGCCGGTCGCCTTGAGATATGCTTGTAAGGATGAGTAGTGTCTGTTTATAGGTTTAGTTGCGTCGATGTCGTAGTACGATACCGCTCGGGCGAAAGCTTGGTCGAGGAACTCTGCGTCGGTTTGTGCTGATTCTCTGAGGAGATCGAGCTGTTTGTGGAGGTCGTGGCCGTATTTGTACTCTCCGACTGATTGCTGGATCCGATACTTGAGGCTTTTCTCAATGGTTAGATGTGCCAGTGGAATTCGATTGAGAACTCGGTTAATGACGACGTCTGGCACCAAGTCCGATTGGACTGGTGCTAATTGGATCATCCTGATGATGTCCCATACGGAGTTCTGTGCGATGCTGTTTCGTAGTCTTTCGCTCATGGATTCGTTACCTTAAGCTCGGTGTGGTCCTGGTGACTTATGAAGTCGTTCAAGTTATCGGCTGCGTTCGTAGCCTCATTGAGTGGTGGCAGGAGTAGCGAAATCACCTGGAATCTCAAGGGTACCCACTGTGCGGTGGGGATACGTCAGAATCAGGATTTGGGGATTATCAGGATTGGAACCGTTCCGTGATGGAGATCTCCCAATCCCGCCAAATCATAAAATCCCGTAAATCTTGATTCTGACGATGTACGAAAGTGGAACGCGCGAGCGGAGATTCACCGCGCGGAATTGACGTCGCAGCGAGAGGCCCGGGTGCGTTTCCAGTCCCTCAATCCTCTAGAAAATCGCGATGGGATTCACCGGGCTGCCGGTCACGTTGCGCAACCGCAATGCGCCGATCGAGAGCATGAACTCGTACCGCCCGTGCCGCGCGGCCACCTCGGCGACGTCCTCCAGATTGGCGTTGTCGATCAGCCAGACGCCCAGGTACACAAGGCAGGCGATGTGCAGCGGCGACACGATGTTTCCGTACTGGTTTGGGCGGATGTCGTTGGACGTGTCCGTGCCCAGCATGGCGATGCCCCGCTCCTTAAACCACGGCGCGCAGGCCACGTGGCAGGCCACACTGGGTTCGGTTCCTGGCACGGGCCCATCCACCAGCCGGCGGCGGTAGTTGCCGGTCCGGACCAGCAGGATGTCTCCCTCCTGGACCGTGACGCCGTGGTCGCGCTCGGCTGCGTCCAGATCCTCCGGCATAACCGGCGCGTCCGGTGACAGCCAGTCGACGCCGCGCACCTTGGCGATGTCCAGCAGCACGCCGCGACTCACCAACCCCTGCGCCGTCAGGTCGATGGCATGGCTCTGAGCGCCCTCTCGCGACGTGACCACCCCGGCCGGTACGCCGTTGTACATCAGGCCGTCATAGGAGTAGTGCGATAGCGCATCGATGTGGGTGATGGTCTGCCCGTGGAAGACCATGCCGATGAACTCGGCCGCGCCCCGCCGGGAGTTGCGGCGTTCCAGGGGGTCCGTGTCGCGCCCTTCGCCGCTATCCACCATGAACCGCTGCACCTGGTGCGTGATGTCCGGGGTCATTTCGGTGGTGATGGGGCGGGCGCAACTCACCGTCTCTCCGGTCTGCACCAGTGCCGCGGCCTGGGTCCGCTTCGCGGTCGTGATCAGGTTCAGCGCGCCCAGCTGGTCCTGTTGGCCCCAACGACCCCAGTTATTCTCATCGCGATACCACGCCAGCACCTCGGCTTCGGTGGGTACTCCTGCGAACGCCATAGCTCCCTCCATCTCATGCCGCCGGCGGGGGCCGGCGATGTTGCCGCGATTCTACACCCGGACATCGGGAAAATCGGCGCCGACAACCCGAATTCGCCCGCCGGCCTGGCCTGGCGCCGGCCCGGCCAAATTTACCCACATCACGCGCGTAAACGCCCGAGCGAGACTGACGCGCAAACCGCGCGACTCGGCGGGGCGTATTAACCATGAACGGCAACCGTGTGATGGATACCCGGTACGAAACCGACACGGCATAACGGTGTCCGCCCGTGCAGCGCGCTTTAGAAGTCTCGAACCGCCAACAACGCGTCCGATCAACGAGAAAGTTCCCGATAGGGGGCTCCGCGAATGTCAACCGAATACCTTTCAGCCTGGGAGATTACCAGTGTGCGCATCTTACAATCCGGCCATCATGTACTGTGCCCTTTGCCGGGCCAACACCGCCTCTCGGGACGTCGAGTACATCACAATGCGAAACGGCCGTCCGGCCACGATCGCCGTGTGCATCAAATGCGGAACCAAGAAGTTCCACCAGGGTGTGCCCCGGTGATCCGCCGGAACCCGGATCGCCCGGTTCATCCGAGCCGAGCGCCTATGAAGTCCGGATATCCCCGGACAAAATCAGCCGCAACTGCAGGCCGCCGCCCCTCCAACTGCAAACGATGGATCGCCAGCAGCCCTTCGCCAGTTCCCACCGCCAACCGATGCTCCTCGAACCGCGCCACCGCGCCCGGTTCCGCATCGCCGTCCGGCAAAGGGGAAACCTCCAGCAGCTTGAGCTCCTTTCCCTGCCAGGTGGTGTGCAGCCCCGGCCACGGCGTGTACGCCCGTTGCTGCCGCCACAGAAATTCGGCCGGTCGGTCCCAATCGGCTGATCCGTCCGCACGTTCCATCTTCGATGTGTAGGTGGCCTGCCCGTCATCCTGCGGGCGAGCGACCACGTCTCCGGAAACCCAAGCGGGAAGCGTCGCGTCGAGCAGGGCTGCCCCGTCGCGAAACAGCTCGGTTGTCAAATTCTCGGCGTCGTCTTCCGGCCCGATGTTTCTGGTGCGTTGCGCAATCACCGGCCCGGTATCCATCCCCTCGTCGAGGAGCATCAGCGTGACCCCGGTGGTTTCGTCGCCGCTCAGGATCGCGCCCGGGACCGGCGACGGACCCCGGTGTCGGGGCAAGAGCGAAGGATGCAGGTTCAGGCAGCCGAAGCGGGGTAGTTCCAAAACGTCGGCCGGCAGCAACCGGCCGTAGGCGACCACCACGATGATTTCCGGCTTCAGCTCCGACAATTCGCCGACCGCATTCCGGTTCCGGAGGGTGGATGGCTGGTAAACCGGGATCTCCAGTTCGTGGGCTCGCGCTTTCACCGGCGAGGGTTCCATCACCCGGCCCCGGCCCCGCCGACGATCGGGCGGAGTGTAGACGGCGACCGGGTCCACGGCCGGATTGGACGCCAAAATGTCCAGGGCGGGAACCGCGAAACGGGGGGTCCCCATGAAGACCGCACGCAGCGGGTTTTCGGGCTTTAACTCACGGCCAGATTCGCGCGCGAAATGGGTTGACAAGGCGATAACCTGATTGTAGATTAGGCGCAACCGCTGGTGCGGAATTTTGCGAAAGGAGGTGATGGCTAATGGAACACAGTTTAACATGCTGGGGCGATGGTAGGCACCAGTCTGGACACGACGGGGTGAACGTCTCATAGCGTCATCGCTTTTCACAAAAGGCATTTAGCCCGTTCGTCGGGCCCAGACCAGTGTCTACCGTCGCCCCAGAGGTTCTGGGAGTATCGGGCGACAAGCCAAAGGTCCAGTCTGGGCCCGATATCCTTTTAATTCCGCGCTTGCCGCGGAGCACGGCGCCAGGGCGCCGGCTTTGATCATCGGGGCAGCCCGATTTTTATTCCCTTCCCGCAATCGCTCAGACGAATTCTTGTTTGACAAACGGGAAGCAAATCCATACATTGGAATCCTACGTAAACCAAATCAGGAACACGGAGTTCAGATGCTACGGATTCGCCTTCGACGCGTAGGCAAAAAAGGCCGCCCCTACTACCGAATCGTCGTTACCGAAAAGCGCAACCCAAGGGATGGCGCCTACATCGACGGAATTGGCCACTACGATCCCATGGCGGACCCACCGGCAGTGACCTTGGACGAGAGCCGAGCGATTGACTGGTTGCGCAAGGGCGCACAGCCTTCCGACCCCGTCCGGCAGATATTCGAACGAAATGACATCTTCAGCAAGGTCCACGCGGATGAAAGAACTGATTGAGTTTATCGCTCAGTCGTTGACGTCCAACCCGGAAGCCGTCAGGGTCACGGAATCTGACGAAGGCGACCAGATCGTCATTCGCCTTGAAGTCGCCCCTGAAGACAAGGGCAAGGTGATCGGGCGACAGGGCAGAGTGGCACAGGCGATGCGGGTACTCCTCCGGGTGGCTGCCGTCAAAGACGGCACCCGGGCCGTGTTGGAGATTGTCTAACCGCCATCGCTCGAGGCGCTTCCAAAGGCCTGCATCGTCGCGCAACCAGTTGGCCGATGCGGAGCCGCAATTGCCCGATGGCGCAGTGGCTGTTGGCCGTGTAATCCGCCCCCACGGGTCCGACGGCACCCTGCGGGTACAGCCCTACTCCGATAACCCCGCCCGGTTTCAGGTTGGCGGCATTCTGACCGTTGCCGGGAAAAACCACGCCATCTCCGATTTCCGGACGCTGCCCGGCGGCTACGCCTTGCTTCGCCTGGACGGGCTGGAAAACATCGACGCCGTGCGACCCCTGACTGGACAGTGGCTGGTGGCGCCGGTCGAGCCTGCTCCTGATCTGCCGCCCGGCGAATACTACCATTATCAACTCGTCGGGCTAACCGTGGTTACCGACCAGGGCGAAAACCTGGGCACCTTGCAGGAGGTGCTCGTTACCGGGAGCAACGACGTCTACGTCGTGACCTCCGACACCGGCAAGGAAATACTGCTGCCGGCCGTGGCGCACGTGGTGAAGGACGTGGACCTTCCCGCCGGCCGGATGCTGGTCCACCTGATAGACGGCTTGCGCTAGCCGCCCGTTAGCTCCTAGTCGTCCCCAACCGCCGCCGCGTGCCGTTCGCCATGGGCATGATGGTGTTCAGTCTCGTCGGCGAACTCGTGGTCCTCGCATGCCACCCATCGGGACCCGTCCGCGAACCATTCCTTCTTCCAGATGGGCACAACGGTCTTGATTCGGTTCACCGCCTCGTGGCAGGCCTCGAAAGCCTCGACCCGGTGGGGTGATGCCACGGCCACCACCAGGCTGACGTGTCCCACATCCACTCGTCCGGTGCGGTGCGCGATGGCGATATCCTCGATGCCGTAATCAGCGCAGAGACTGTCCCGCACTTCCTCCAGCTTCCTGATGGCCATCACGTCGTAGGCTTCGTACTCCAGCCTGGTTACGGCCTTGCCGCCGAAGTTGTCCCGCGTGGTGCCCAGGAAGGTGACGACAGCGCCGTTGCCATCCTTCCGCACCGAATCGGTGACCGCCACCGGATCCAGGGGTTCGTCAGTCAGGATAATCATGGCTCAGCGACCTCCGCTAACCGGGGGAATCAGGCAAACCTCGTCACCAGGGTTCAGGGCTTGATCGTCGTCCGCGTATTCGGCGTTCACCGCCACCACGATACGCACCTCGGGCGGCGCCAAGCGCGGATGCATGGCCCGCACCGCATCGGAAAGGACACCTACCGTCGCATCTTCCGGCACGTCCACGGTGACCACCGAGGAACCGGCGCGTTCCCGGTACAGGGCGAATAGTCGAACGTCAAATTGCATATCAGTTTGGATTATGGGCGGGCGGCAGTTGAGTGTCAACGGCGGCGTTATCCCACTGGCCCCCGCTTTGGGTAGTTCATCAGAATCAGGATTTGCCGGATTTATGGATTATCAGGATTGGGAGTGCTCTGCCCCAAATGGTCTCAATCCTGTCAATTTCATACTCCGGCAAATCCCGATTCTGACGATTCACGGAAGTGGAAACGCACCAGCGGCAGTGGTTACTGCGCGCTGTTGCCGCCGGCGCACACATTTTCACCGGTGTTATAGCGGCGGGTTCAGCGACACGTCCAGCACGCCCTCGCACCATGCCGCGGCGGACAGCAGACGAGCCTCAGTGAAGGGTGACGCCACCAGCTGTATTCCCAGCGGCACACCGGACTCCGCCAGGCCGGACGGCAGGGCGATGGCCGGGAAGCCGCAGGACGTCCACGGCCCCTGGAAAGCAGGGTCTCCCGTGTTGGTACGGTCGGCCTGAGGGGGCGACGGCGCAGCGGGCGTGAGCAGCACGTCGCAGCGCTTGGCGGCCTCCTCCATGTCCGTGGTGAATTGCCGCCGCCGTTCCAGGGCGCGGGAATAGTCGATCCCGTCGACCTCCAGGCCTTCGGCCAACATTGCCCTCAGCTTGGGCTGGTAGTCCTCGGCCTGCCGCCGGTACATCGGCTCGTGGAAGGCTGCTGCCTCCACCGCCATGATCAACCGTTGGTCGACGTACGCACCCTCGATGCTTTCCGCCAGGGGCAGTTCTTCAATATCCGCGCCAGCCTGGGCCAATTTTTCGGCTACGGAGTCCAGATGGCGGCGGCTTTCGCCGTCGGCCCCTTCGTAGAAGTAGCGGCGCACGATGCCGACGCGTGGAGCGGGCGGGTCGATTATCGAAGACAGGTAGTCGCCCACCGGCTCTCGCGAGGACACAGGGTCGGCCACGTCAGGGCCGGCCATCACCTGCAGCAGCAACGCCGCGTCCTCCACGGTGCGCACCAGCCAGCCGACGGTGTCCAGGTTCCAGCTCACCGGCACCACACCGTAGCGGCTGACGCGGCCGAAGGTGGGCTTGAAGCCCACTACGCCGTTGTAAGCAGCAGGGCGCAAAACCGAGCCGACCGTCTGGGAACCCAACGCCGCAGGACACATCCGGGACGCAACCGCCACCGCCGACCCGCTGCTGCTGCCGCCCGGCGTGTGCGCCGGGTTCCAGGGATTGTAGGTGGGCGACGGATCCAGGCACGCGAACTCGGTGGTCACGGCTTTGCCGAGCATCAACGCTCCGGCCTTCCTGAGCAGGGTCAGCGAGGTCGCGTCGTAATCGGGCACGAAGTCCTTGTAGACCTCGCTGCCGGCCTTGGTCGGGATGCCAGCGGTGTAATAGATGTCCTTGAAGCCAATGGGAACGCCGTGCAGCGGACCCAGCGGCCGTCCCTCCGCCACGACGGCGTCGGCCTGGCGGGCGTCAGCGAGAACCGTGTCGCGGTCGACGTACACCCACGCCAGGAGGCGTTCGTCCAGGGCTTCGATACGATTGAGGCACGCCTCTGCCAGTTCGACGGCGGTCAGTTCGCGCCGGGCGATGGCGCGCGCCGCTTCCGCTGCGGTGAGTTCGTTGGGATTGGGCATGGTTTGCTTTCCTAATCCAGGAGGGCGAGCATCAGAGCAACGAAGCGATGCACGAGCGGGCGGCCGTAGGTGATGTCTTCGTCTTCCATGGTGCCGTTGTGGAAGTTGGAGTGGAAATGCTGGGCGGCAAGGATCCCCGACCGTAACCGGTCATCGTCCACCTCGTCGGCGATCGACCTCGCGGCGTTGATCAACGCGCGGTGCGTCCCGTGTTCCAGATCACGTTGCTGCGCCACCGCCATGATCGCGTGTGCCGCCGCTCCCCACAGTTTCTCGGACACCTGCAACGTGTCTCCGACCGCGAACTCGCTGTCCGAAGCGGCCAGGAACTCCTGAGCGGTCTGGGTGTGGTCTCGAACCAGCATTGGGACAACTTCTCGCAACCGATATGGCTGATACTCCGATTATACGCCGGGCGGCCGGCGCTCTCCCCAGTCCGTCGCCTGCTCGTAGGCGTAGGCGGCGCGGAACAGGGTGGTCTCGTCGAACGCTTTTCCGGCGATCTGCAACCCAATGGGCAGGCCGGACGCCGTGTAGCCGCAGTTGATGGACAGCGCCGGCAGGTTCGCCAGGTTGAACGGCGCGGTGAACCCTCGTCGTCCCTTGAACCCGGCGATGACGTCTGCCTTGGTGCCCAGTCCGGTGGACTGGGGGATCAGCGTGGCGGGAACCGAAGAAGCCGGCATGATCAACACGTCCACGTCATCCAGCGCCGCCAGTATCTGGCTCCGGAGCACGTCGCGCAGCCGGGCCGATTTCTGGTAGACCTTGGCCGGAAGGATGCTGCCCATTAGGAGGCGCACCTGGTTGTTGTGGTCCAAATCCCGCAGCCGGTCGGTGGAGATGATGTCCCAATTCAGCATGGCGGCGTCGCTGCTGATGATGCCATAGGAGATTTCGGACGAATTGACTATGAGCGGGATCGACACCTCGCTTACGTCGGCGCCCAAACCGGCCAGGACGCCGGCGGCGGCGATGATGGCGTCACGCACCTCGGGGTCGTTGGCGTCGGTGTGCACGCGCTCGGATATCAGGCCGACCTTCAGGCCGTCGATGTTGCCGTCGAGGGCTGCCGCGTAGTCGGGGACCGGAACGTCCCACGACTGCGGGTCCCTGGGATCGTGGCCGGCGATGGCGGCCAGGGTGTGGGCGCAATCGGTGACGGTACGCGAGATCGGACCAGCCGTGTCCATGGACCAACTGGCCCCGAACACGCCATGCCGGCTGACGAGGCCCAGGGTCGGCCGGATGCCCACCAGCCCGCAGAATGCGGCGGGTCCGCGGATGCTGCCGCCGGTGTCCTCACCCAGCGAGGTGGCGCACAGGAACGCAGCGGTTGCCGCCCCGGATCCGCTGCTGGAGGTTCCGGGATTGCGGTCGGTGTCCCATGGGTTGCGAGGCCGACCGTAGGGGTGCCGGAACGCGTCGCCGCTGGCATACTCGCTCATGTTGAGCTTGCCCAGCAGCACCGTGCCGGCTGCCTTCAGGCGCTCCATGATGGTGGCATCCGCGTCGGGAATGTTCTCCCCGAGGATTGTCGATCCATTGGTGGTCAGGATGCCGGCGGTGTCGAACTGGTCCTTGACGGCTACCGGGACTCCGTGCAGTGGGCCACGGCGGTTTCCGGCCGCGATCTCGGCGTCGGCGCGGCGGGCGTCCTCGCGGGCGCGGTCTGCGGTTACGGTGATGTAGGAAGCGTAGTTGCCGTCCAGGCTGGCGATGCGTTCCAGGTAGGCTTCAGTGGCATCCAGCGACGACACGTCGCCGGCGGCGATGCGCTCGCCCAACTCGGTTGCTGACAGGTAGCACAGGTTCGCGTCGGTCATCACGGGCCCTCCTGCTTGCGCGCCGTCGCGGACACGATGATCGGCAGCGGCTGGATGTTGGCTACGTCCGGCTCGGCGATGGCCTCCAGGGCCTCGAGCAGCCCGTTCAGCGATTCCCTCACCTCGGCGACCAGATCGTCGGGGATGTTGATGTCCGCGGCTTTGGCCAAAGCCCGAACATCGGCGTCGTTCAAATCAGCCACTATGCACCTCGCAGGGAAGAGCGCCGAAAAGCCGGACAGCTCTTTGGATCGGGGTGCCGCAATTTTGTGCGGGGCGGCCGGCGTTGTCAACTCAGGAGTGCCTGGCCAGGGCAATCGCATCTTAATGTGATTTTTGGAAGGTAACGTCCCGGCAATAGGTGTAATAGGCGTCATCCTTGTTGACGTTGTTCAGGCAGCGGCCTCCAGGATGTTGGCTGCTGGCAAACCCTTGTTGTCGATGTCATTGGCGATGGTGAGGTAGCGTCGGGCCTCGGCCCATTCGTCGTGCTGTTCAGCCAGCACCACGCCCACCAGACGCCGGGTTGCCGCTCGGTTGGGGAAGATGCCCACCACATTCCCTACCGGGACAGGCTCTACGGCGGCGGATCTCCTTGTTCAGCCTTTCCAACGGGTTGTTTGACCAGAGTTTCTGCCAGTGGGAGCCTGGGAAGGCGGTGAAGGCCAGGATGTCGGTCAAGGCGTCTGCCAGCATCTCGGCCGCCTGGGGGAAGTGCTCCCTGAGCTGGGCCACCAGCCGATCTGCCTGAGCATGGACCTCCTCCGGTGAGAGTTGCTTGTAGATGGTGCGCGCCATGGTGGCGACGCCCGACTGGGTACGCGGGTGAGCAGGTTGGCCATGAAGTGGGTGCGACAGGGCTGCCAACCGGCCCCGGTAAACCCGGTGGCAATGGCGTTCTTCAGCTCAAGGTCGGCATCGGAGACAACCAGTTCCACCCCGCTGAGGCCGCGAGCGTTCAGGGAGCGCAGGAAAGCCAGCCAGAAAGTGCCGTCCCCGCTGGCGCCCACGTCCATGCCCAATATCTCCCGCTGACCGTGGGCGTTGACGCCGGTGGCCACCACCACGCTGACGTTCACGATGCGGCCACCCTCACGGACCTTCTGGGTGAGCGCGTCCAGCCACACGTAGGGGTAGGGACCGCCGTCCAGGGGCCGGCCCAGGAAGTTATCCACCACCTCGTCCAGGTCCCGGCAGATGCGAGAGACCTGGCTTTTCGAAATGCCATCGCAGCCCAGGGACTTGATCAGGTCGTCCACCCTCCTGGTGGAAACACCCTCCACGTAGACCTGCTGGATCACTTTCAGCAGCGGCTTCTCGCTGCGCCGGCGCGGTTCCAGCAGGCCGGGGAAATAGCTGCCCTCCCGGATCTTGGGCATGCGTAATTCCATCGTGCCCACCCGGGTGTCCCAATCTCGGCTGCGATAACCGTTGCGGTGGGTAACGCGCTCCGGGTTGCGCTCACCGTGCTGGGCTCCGATCTGCGCCGACACCTCAGCGTCCCGCGTGTCTGGGCACGGGGCAGGCTATGACGCCCTCCACCACCACCTGCATGGCTTCCCTCAGGAAGTCCATGTCGCCCTCCATGCCACGCTTGCGCAGTAGTTCCAAAATGTCCATGCTGTTCCTGGCCGTCGCGGTCCTCCCTCATCGGGTTCGTAGTTGTTCCGATAAGGATGACGCGGTGGCCATCTTCTTGACACCCGATTTCCGCTACACCAGGTGCAGGGACTTTACTGTTCCGGTTCTTCGACGTCATGGCGATAGCCCTCATCCTGGGCGTCTACCTGACCTTTACCATCGTCCTCTGGGGGACGATCTATTACCACCTGCGCATCCGCACGTCGTGGTTCAACTTCACCCGCTTCTGGCGGCTGGTGCTGGAAAACCCGGATCCCACCAGCGGCAACTTCCTGGAGCAGATTCCCAAACTGGCCATCCTGGTGCTCGCTTTCCAGATGCTGGTATCCAGTCCCTCGGTTTGGACCTTTGCCGCTGTTGAGGGCTTCACCCTGGGGATCGGCGTAACCGCCCTGCTGCTGCACTAGGGGTTCTTCACCTGGCCGCCGGCGTCGGCACTGGTGCCTACGCGGCTACGGCCGCCGACGGCCAGCGCATCTCCCGCCGGTTCATTGCCATCGTCATCGACGGGTTCCGGTTCGATCGGCTGCAGGAGGCCCACACCCCGTTCATCGACAAGCTGCGGCGCGAAGGCGTGGATTACGTCGACACGTCCACCGTGTACCCGGCCCGCACCGTCACCGGGTTCAGTTCCATGTTCACCGGCGCGCCGCCTCGCGTGCACGGGATGTCCAGCAACTTCGTGCCCAGCCTGCGCGTCAAGTGCGAGTCCATTTTCGATGCGCTACAGGCCGGCGGATTGACCGGCAAGCTGGTGGGCATCGCGCACTTGGTGGACGCCTTCGGCGAGACTGACGTTGAGACGGTCACCGCCGTAACCAACAACGACGCGATCGATGATGCGCTGACGGCCCGGGCGCGGGCGCGGGCGCGGGCGATGGTGCAGCGCGACGACCCTGACCTGCTCATCCTGCAGCTCCTCAGCGTGGACCAGACCGGTCACGCCCGGGGCAGTTACAACTCCGAGTACCTGGCCAAGATCGAGGAGAGCGACCGCCATATCGAGAGGTGCCTCAGTTGGTGCGACTCAATCGGCTGCCTTGAAGGCGCGACCGTGCTGATCACCGCCGGCCACGGACAGGGCATCGGCATCGGCGGGCACGGCCACATGAGCCCATCCGAGCGGTACGTGCCCTGCATCATGTGGGGAGAAGGCGTGGAATTGCAGGGTTGCGTTGACGATCCCAAATCCGTGATGGACGTGACTGCTACCATCGCCTACTACCTGGGCGTGGAACCGCCGGCGCAGTCGGTGGGACAGGTGCTGGGCGTGCCCGACACTGATGAATTGTCCCGACCCGTCGCCGTGATCGTTCCCGCTTTCAACGAGGCTGAGAACCTGCCGACCACACTGGCCCGAATACCTCGGCAGCAACGACCCGACCTCAGGGTAATCGTGGTGGACGACGGGTCCACCGACGGTACGGCAGAGATCGCCCACCGGCACGGCGCGGACGTGGTCGTGTCGCACTGACGCAACCGGGGACTGGGCGCGGCCCTCCGCACGGCCTGGCCACAGCCAACGAGCTGGACGCCCGGGCCGCGGTGTACGTGGACGCCGACGGCGAGTACCCGCCCGAGCAGATCCCTGACCTGTTGGCGCCTATCGAATCCGGCGATGCCGATTACCTCCTCGGCTCGCGCTACCTGAGAAATAGCCCTGACCAGCGCGCGTTCCGGCGCATCGGGAATATCGCGTTCACCGCGGCGCTCAACCTGGCCGCCGGCCGGCGCATCTCCGACGGGCAGACCGGCTTCCGGGCTTTCTCCCGCCGGGCCCTGGATTGCGCCGAGATCATCCACGACTACAACTACGCCCAAGTGTTGACTCTTGACCTTCTCTAGAAGCGTATGCGGATGCGGGAAGTTCCCGTCTCGTACCAGCGGCGCACCAGGGGCAGTTCATTCATTAGCCCCAAATATCTCTGGCGCGTCCCCACCGGGATGCTGCGCGAGATGCTGAGCCGGTAGCCAAACACTCATCAAGGAGGATGACGAAAGTGCGTTATCACCTCGCAAAGTGGGGTTCACTGCCCCGCCGACAGTATTGGATCGTAGGTCTGGCGTTGACGGTGCTGCTCCCCCTGGCCGTGGGCTGCCAGCAGGAACCACCGCCGCCCGCGCCGGCTGCCCCGGTCGACTCCGGTGCGGCGGAGGCGGCAGCGCAGGCGGCGCAGGCAGCAGCGGACGCCGCTCAAGATGCAGCGGCCGCGGCGCGGGAAGCGGCGGCCGCGGCCGGTAGCGCTCAAGCGGCGGCGGAGGAAGCGGTGCGCCGAGGGAAAGATCGCCCGACCATATCGGTGATTGGCGGCGATTCGGCTTCTGTCTCCGTTTCCCCATCCGGTACCGGGACGGGTACCGGGTCGGTGTCTGGCGTCGGAACCGGCACTGGCTCAGCCTCTGGCACCAGGACGGGTACTGGATCGGCGTCTGGTACCGCGCAGCAATGATGGGCCAAAAAGAAAGCGGTTTGATGATTCCCGACGGTCTCACTCCGATACCACAGGCGTCGCTGGACAAGGTGGACCCAAGATTCCGTTCGCCCGCAGGACTTTGGATCGGCACATCGGGCCGGGCGCGCACCATCATCTACAACACCGAAGCCATCGACCCATCAACCGACCTGCCGCCGTCAATCCTGGACTTCACCGCTCCGGAGTGGCGCGGGAGGGTCGGCTGGGCGCCCCGCAACGGTTCCTTCCAGACGTTCGTTACGGCCCTGCGGCTCACCCTCGGCGAGGACGCGGCCCGTTCCTGGCTGGAAAGAATGCGCGACAACGACGCGGTGGACTATCCCAACAACGTGACCACCGTATCGGCCGCCGCAGCCGGCGAGGTGGATGTGCGCTTCGTGAACCACTACTACCTGGAGCGGTTCCTCGAAGAGCACGGCGAGGGCTTCGGCGCCCGCAACCACTACATCGGCAACGGCGACCCCGGTGCCCTGGTCCTCGTGGCTGGCGTGGGCATACTGGACGCATCCGAGAACAAGGACATCGCGGAGGAATTCGTCGATTTCCTGCTCGGGGAACCGGCCCAGACCTACTCCGCCCAGGAGATCAAGGAATACCCGGTGTCGGCCGGCGTTGAGCCGGTTGGCGATCTGCCTCCCATGGAATCCCTGGACCCGCCCAACATTGACCTGGGCAGCCTCAGCGATCTGGAAGGCACACTCAGGCTACTGAGGGAAACCGAAGTCCTGCCGTGATGATTCGCGACCTGTCGCGCAACATACGCGGATTCTTCCGAGGAAAGGAGCTGCTGCTTTGGGCGGCAGCTCTTTTCCTATTGCTGGCCGCCGCCTACGCGTTCTCGATTGACATCCGAGCCAGCCGGGGAGCGTCCATCACCGGGGATGAGCCCTTCTACCTGCTGACCACGCAAAGCCTCCTGGCGGACGGTGACCTGGATTTGCAGAATCAATACGATACAAAATCCTACAGGTTATTCTTCGATCACGCCGACGACCTGTGGTATCAATCCGCGCCCACGCCCGACGGTCGGTTGCTCAGCCCCCACAACCCGGGGCTGTCGGTGCTGGCGATCCCCGGGTTCGTATTGGGCGGGCTACGCGGAGTCCAGATACAGTTGTTGCTGATGGCGGCCGTAACCATGTCGCTGGCCTTCGTACTCGCCGATCGACTGACGAACCAACGGTTCATCTGCTGGCTGGCGACGCTGGGCGTCGGCTTGACCGCGACGGTGTTCATCTATTCCACGGAGATATATCCAGAGTTTCCGGCTGCGATGGCGCTGGTGGTAGGTCTGCTGATCGCCACCCGGCGGAACAAACCGGCCGGTACGATGCGCTGTACCTCGCCGCCGCGCTGACCGCAACGTGCTGGCTGGGCACTAAGTATGTAGCGCTGGTGCTGCCTGTTTCCGCGTATTTTGCGTGGAGAGCCGACTGGTCCGGGCGCATTGCGCTTGCCACCGTGGGAAGCCTGTCGGCCGCCTCGTTCATTGGGTTCCACCTGCTGGTCTTCGGTGGCCTGACCCCCTACGGAGTCAACGTGGTGTACTACAGTGGAGCACCGCCGAAATCCTGGGCGGCCATATCGAGTTCTCGGAACGCTACTATCGAATCTGGGGACTGTTCGTGGACCGGCGCTTTGGGATCGGCCGCTGGGCTCCGCTACTGCTGGCGACGGCCCCCGCGCTGGCGTTGCTGGCGATGCGCACTTGGGCGCAACGCCTGCTGCTCGTCCTGATCGCGATTCAACTGCTGGTCGCAACCTTCGTCGCCATCACCATGATGGGCTGGTGGTTCCCCGGCCGGACGATGCTGACGGTGCTGCCCCTGTTCGTCGTCCCGCTGGCACTGATGATCGGGCGCGTATCGACCGGCATACGGTTGGGCACGGCGCTGCTGCGCGTCTGCACCCTCGCGTTCACCGCCGGCCTGGCCCACGCCGGACGCGTAGGGCAAATCACCATAGCGGTGGATCCATTCGACGTGGTGTTTGTGCCGTTCCAAGCCGTTGCCGGGCTGTTCCCGCTCTACACATCGTGGACGGCCGAAACCTGGCAGCTGACCTACGCCTGGTGGGCGGCATTCGTCGTCGCTATTGCGGCGGTAGCGTGGCCGGAAATATCCCGGGAATGCCGACGGCTATTCGAGAAGGTCCTTGATGCCGTCGGCAAACGCCACACGAGGCTCCCATCCGATGAGCGACTGAGCGAGTGAGTAATCGGCTGCCTTGCGGGCCTCTTCAAACTCCCGCCGGGGATTGGGGACTATGTGCTGAACCGGACCGCCGATGGCGGCGGCTATCTGGTTGACC
Source organism: uncultured Dehalococcoidia bacterium (assembly GCA_951813535.1). Lineage (GTDB taxonomy): Bacteria > Chloroflexota > Dehalococcoidia > Lucifugimonadales > UBA3495 > Bin87. The sequence goes on from OX638345.1 coordinate 827,066, forward strand.
GAGGTTTCCTGTCCGGTCCCGATGTTCAGCGCGATGTGTTGGCCGGCCGGCACGTCTGCTGAAGCGGCCAGCACGTTCGCATCCACCACATCGGATACGTGGGTGTAGGAACGGGTCTGCTCACCGTCGCCGTACACGGTGAGGGGGTTGCCTTCCCGCCGCATCCGCAGGAATCGGGGAATCACCAGCGCGTACTGGCCCTCCGATGGCTGGCCCGGGCCATAGACGTTGAAGTAGCGCAGCGACACGACGCTCATACCGAAAAGGTTCGCAAACAGTTCTGCGTACTGCTCTCCCATCAGTTTCTGTAGCGCGTAAGGCGACTTGGGGTGTGGCGTCATGTCCTCGCGCATCAGGTGGGTCGGCTGGTCGCCGTACACGCTGGACGACGATGAGTTGATCACTCGGCGCACGCCGTTGATCTGTGCGGCGCGCAGGACGTTCAAGGTGCCGGTCACGTTCACCGCGTGAGTGCCGACCGGGTCGGCGACCGACCGCTCAATACGAGCCCACGCCGCGGTGTGGGACACCACGTCGGCTCCCTCGCTGGCTGCTACCAGCGCGTCCGCGTCCGTGACTGAGCAGTGCAGTGGTTCCGCCGACGGATTGAGCCGCTCCAGGCTGCCGGTGGACAGATCGTCCAGCACGATCACCTGGTGGCCGTCGCGTACTAATCGGTCAACCAGGTGCGTCCCGATGAAGCCGCACCCACCGGTCACGACGCATTTCATAATTCTTTCTCCGGTGCCGGTTTCATCCCTGGCTGTCTTGGATATGCTGGTGGTCTGCAGGACGGCGATCACCCATCGGATAGCGCCCGAGCCTGTCCGGCGGGCGTCTTCGCGTCACCGGGGTAAATCGGTGCCGGAACAGCGCGTGCGCGCTCTGGGCGCGAAGGGATTGCCGCAATGAAGCTCCATTCCGTCGTCGTGTGCCGCCGTGTGGAACCGTTGACGACACCCCCGGCAGTAGCGCTCTCTCACCACCATAGTCCCCCGCCTGTAGTGTCGGCTGACGATGTTGTCGGCGCCCCGGCATCGCGTCAATCCCCATCGTGCGAATCGGTGGCGACGTCCCGTGTTGGATCGCCGTATCGATGCGCGAAATGCTTTCCCACCCGTCCGGTTGCCAACATCGCGCCGATCACCAGGAGCCAGAGAAAGAACACGCCACCCACGATGGGGGTGCCACCGTCGCCGCATCCACCCAGATCAACTGCATCGCGAGCCCCAGGATCACCGAAGCGGGCGACACCTTGCGCAGGGTGCCGCCCACCGGCCACTGGAACCAGGCGGCGACGAGCAACGCCAGACCGGCCGCAGTGAATCCGACCTTGCCAATGATCCAGCGCAGGTTGTCCACCGCGACGATTCCGGATATGTCGGTGGCGGCGCCTGTCGGGTCGGCCGGCAGGGCAATTAAGATCACGCAAGCCCCTGATACGGCTGTGCAGACCCCCGAAGCGATAAACAGGTAAGGCGCCCAGGGCGTGGTCCACCGGTCGCGGATGATCCAGGTCCTCAGCAGGAACCAACCGGCCAGGAGCGGAGTCAGACCCGACGCCAGCCGGGTCGCGCCGAACAGGCCGTACGTTCCCCGGTTCTGGGCAACCCCGCGCAGGGACTCGATCGATGGCCCCGGGTCCTTGTCGGAAGCAACGCGGGCGTACACCATGGACGGGTTGCCGTATCTACACCGAAAGCACTACGCCCTCAATGGACTGAAACGGCCGCCACGGAGGGCGCCCACTGCCACCGGTGAATCCAACCGCAATGCAAAGCACGTGTTGACACAAACGATATCTGAGAGTGGATTGACGATATCAAGTTCGGGGAGCACATTGGAACGTTCGGAGGAGCCTATGTTTCTCTGCATGTGCAAAGTGGTACGGGTTTCTGAAGCGGTAGACGTGGCGCGCGCCGGAGTCGACACTCCGGGTTAGATACGGCGGCATCCCGGATTCGACGATGACGAATGTTGCGGGCAATGCGCTGACCGAAACGAGGATGTTGTCGCGCTCGTGCACATGGAGTTGAGGAAAGGCGACAGAGTAGTGGCTCTGGCTCCCGCGTAAGATACCGGCGCCTCGAAAATTGGCCGGTCTGTAGTACGGACCGCGCGTCGGACCACCCGCTCACCGGGTGGCCCATACTTATTTCATCTCGGGTTGGGGCGATGTTGTAATCAAAGTGCCGCCAACTTGACCCGAGGAAGGAAATCCATTGAAAGCAAAAGACGGGGTGGTTGACCACCTGAACAACCTGCTGACCATAGAACTGACTGCCATCAACCGTATTTCGTCCAGGCGGAGATGTGCAAGAACTGGGGCTTCGACCACCTCTACAAGCGGTTTCGCGATGTCAGCCTGGAGGAGATGGAAGACGCACAGCACCTCATACAGCACATCCCCTACGTGGAAGGCGTGCCCAACCCGCAGCGCCTCAACCAACAGATCCACGAGGAGTGACGCCCTGCTTGGTGCACATCTGATGCCGGAGCTCGGAGCGCACCAGTGTCTTTGAGGAATCGCAGCAAGGGGGCCCACGATCACCACGGGAGCTAACGCATCAGATGAAACCGTTGGGCGATCTGGGCCACTCACAGGCTATGATGGCGCCCCTGATGGCGCGTAAATCGACCACGCGAAGTACCGGGCCACGACCGCGCGCTAAAACATCGACGGCGACACTGCGCTGAGCGCCCGTCCGCAATCCACGCACCGTTTCGGGCGCGGGAAATCCGAACGCAACCCCGGCTGGGCGGCCCGGAGGTTATACCGCGGGTCGTCTTTGTTGGCGGAGCCAAGTGGGACGTGGCTGGGCGGGCGTTCCTACCACTGGAGCCATAGGGAAGCTGTTGGCCGTTTTTACCTCGACCTGATGGCCGGGAAACTTTCTACGCACCGTTGGCCTCGCTCAGAGGCTGCCGGACAGGATCAGTCGCGCCTACCGTTCCTGCGCCTGGGGCCGGCGAGGACCAGAGGAGCACGCCGCCCAGCGCAAGCAGTGAGAGCAGCGGGATGAGCAGCAGTGTCAGCGGGGTAGGAGGCCGCGCGCCGGTCACGACTCACCCTTGGCTAGCCGAGCCCAAAATTCGGGGCGCCCGCCGTCTCCAGTTCATGGACGGGCCGGTCGACCGTCAAAGGAACGCCTCGACGGCGACCCTTCCGGGCGTTTCGCCGGGGAATACCGCTGCCCCCTGTCGCCTCCACCGTTAACACGCCGTCGCCGGCAACCGGGAGAGAGGAATCGTTCTGGATCAGTTGCCAGATCCTGAGCGTGCCGCTGGCCTATATCTCCCGGGCCATCGCATTCCGCACGTTCTTGATATTCGGCACACATCCGCCATTTCTGCATATATACTCACAGTCTCCAATCGTATGGTTGTATTTAGTAACGTTATGCGATGTACTATACACCATTAGCGATGTGTGTATAGTGTGTTAACAACTCACATTGCTGAAACCCGCCAATCGAGGTTTGACCCCGGTCCGAGTCTCTGGTGTGCCAGCCCGAAGCTCACTCGAATACGTCCCAAAGGCGAGGCGTGACCGTCGTGCAGTCGCACTGGTGGGCCAGTGGCGCTGGCAGACCCGATCTTCCAGCTGCTCCTCCCGGGACCGACAGGTATTCCCCGGCCTGGCCGGCTCGTGCGAGACGTTGCAAGCGCCGGCGCCAGTGCTTAGTATGTGTGTTTATCACGATCTGGTAGGTTCCTATGCAATCTTGTTATTGCCGCATTCCGGCAGTAAATTTAGTCAGGCCTCGATAGCGGCATTGTCGGTGGTGGCCGATTGCAGAAAGATGCCGTGGGTAACGTCCGGAGTGCAGCATCAAACTGACAGTGAGGTCTATAGGAAACATCGGAGTGCAAGTGCCGTAGATGGTCTGGAGAGTTTGTGTTCAGTGACATGCGCATGGCGGCTGGAAGGTTGCCGAGGCTCTTTGACTGGGGCGGTCAAACCAGCCCGGAAGAACTTCTGCACGCCGCCAAGGTGCTGTTGTGGGTCCGGTGGCTGGGGCTTATCGCCGCTTCTGTAGAAATCCACTATCGCGTCGACCATGGATCTTTGAGCCACATCCTCAATACGTTCTACTGCCTGGGATTTCTGGCGGCCAACGGGTATGTTCAGTGGCGTATACACCGCACGCGGACGGCTAAACCCGCCTGGCTGCTGGGACTGAGTGCCCTGGACCTGGCGGTGATCTCCTTCAGCACCTCCATTTCCGGCGGTTTCAACAGTCCATACTTCGTGGCGTATTATTTCGCGGTGGCGGTATTCGCCTATGTTTTCACTTCGCCGCGATTCGTCCTGCCCTGGACGACTCTGGTGGCAGCCATCTACTCGGTGCTGAGCTTTACGGTGGAGCCGACAGTGGACATTTCCGCGAAGGAGGAGCAGCACCTTTTCTACCGTGTTTTGGTCCTTTACACCGTGTCGGCGGTGGTCAGCATCATCTCAGGCCTGGAGCGCGAAAGCAGGCGGAAGGGACTGGAGCGGGAGCGCGAACTCCAACGCCAGCGCATTGAGATTTCGCAGACCATCCACGACACCACAGCGCAGTGGGCGTACATGATCGGCTTGGGCGTTGAGCAGGCGACGGAGTTGGTCGACGAGACGCAGGATGACCTGAAGGCCAAGCTGCGGCTGATGGCAGAGCTCTGCCGATCGGCCATGTGGGAGCTGAGGCATCCCATTGACGGCGGGCAGATATTCCGCGGCGAGGAGCTGGGGCAGGTTCTGGAAGCCCACGCGGCGACCTTCACCGTCATCACGTCGGTACCGGCGGAGCTGGTGCAACGTGGCCGGGAACCCCCGCTGTCGATCATTGACAAAAGCCTGATGTTCTCAATTGCCCACAACGCGTTGACCAACGTGATCCGGCACGCGGAGGCGGGACAGGTGACGATCTTGCTGGAATGCGATGAGGAAGAGTTGCGGCTCTCGGTGTCCGACGACGGCATCGGGCTGCCCGAGGACTACCAGGGCAGGGGCCACGGCTTCAGGAACATGCGGGCGGACGCCGAGCGGATGGGCGGAAGCCTGGATGTGAAATCGGACGACAACGGCGGTGGCGCCACGGTGTTGTGCGTTGTTCCGTACCGGAATCTCAGAGAAGGAGACTAGATGAGTACCGATAACCGCACCAGCGTGATGCTGGTCGACGACCACCAGGTCATGCGGGACCTGCTACGTGATGCCCTGGAGAACACCGGGGAGTTCCAGGTGGTGGCCCAGGCGGCGGACGGGGAAGAGGCGCTGAAGGTGGCGGCCGAATCCACCCCGGACGTGATCGTCATGGACGTGATCATGCCGGGGATGGACGGCATCGACGCCTGCCGGGAGATCATCGAGCTGCTGCCCGACACCAGGGTGCTGATGTTGACGGCGTCAAATGAACAGGACGCCATCGTGAGGTCGATTGCGGCCGGGGCGACGGGTTACCTGCAGAAGTACTCCGGTAAGGAGCAGTTGCTCACGACGTTGCGTGAGGTTGCCGAGGGCGAGTTCCGGATTCCGGGCAACGCGGCGCGGAGGTTGGCGCGGGCGGTGCGTGGTCCGGTGGGGGACGTTGGCGTCGAGCGATTGAGGGAGCTGACGGACCGGGAGGTGGAGATCCTGAAGCTGTTTGCAGCGGGTTTGAGCTATCAGGAGATTGGAGACGTGCGGGAGATCAGCGCGCTGACGGTGCGCAACGCCGTATCCGGCATCCAGAAGAAACTGGGTTTCAGGACCAGGCAGCAGATGGTGGTGTGGGCCATCAGAGCCGGTGTTGTGGATGACGGGTCAGTGTAGCGCACGTCCCGTTGCGGGCGCGGAGCCTCTGAACTTCACCGAAGGAACGCCAATGGCGCCGCGTTGAGTTGCCGCCGTGCGGCGGCTGCTGGGCTGGGCTTGGGACGGTGACGGTTAGCAAACCGGACAGACTCTTTCCGTTAGCGGTTCAGTTTTCTCCGGTATACCGGCGGTCGGCTGTTTGACAAAGGCCTCCCGTCCATCGGACCGGATGCTGGGTCGGAAACCGCACTGAGCCGGTAGTTGTCATCGGAGCGATAGGCGGCCTCCGCGTGCGCGTACAGTCCCCTGGCTGGGGGTGAGTCGATGTACGTGGCGTCGGCGCCTCCGGTGTGGCGCACGAGCGTCTCTTCCCATCCACGACCTATCAGCGTGCTGGAGTCGGGGTTGTATCCTTCCAGTCGACGCGGTGTCCGCTGACGTTGTCGGGATAGTCCCCCGGAGCGTCCCGGGTCAACCCCATGCGGTCGCGGTCCAGCATCTTGATCTTGAGGTTGTCCGGCATGTTGGTGCGGCGCCATCGCTCGGCTACCATCGTGACGGTGGTCTCGGCGGCCGGGCCTTGTGTGTAGACGTCGTTGACCGCCATGACGCGGAACGAGTACGTGGAGTCGCAGGGCTGGCTCGCGAACCGGTGGGTGCGCTTATCGCCGGCCGATGTTCCCGACCTGAGTCAGTTGCCGTTGACGGTGTTGTGCTAGATGAGGTACCGCATGGGCGCTCCGCTCGCGGGCTCGTCCCAGTGGAGCCGGATACCATTGGTTCCCTCGCGGTTCGTGACTACGCCCCGACCGCGGCCGAGCTGGGGCGATGGTGAACCTGCGGATGGCGTACCAGCGGAGCCGCGGCCGCGCGCTGTTGTTCCCCGGCTGGGTGATGATCCGGGCGGGCGGCGCGGCGCCCTGGTACTGGACCGGGTGTGGGCTTCGCGCTCCAGTTGCTGACTCCGCGAGCGTCGCAGGTCCGTTCGCAGTGCTCGTAGATGGCGCCGGCGTCGGGGGTATCGTGGGTGTAACCCGTGACCTCGCCCGGCTGGTCGGCACACTCCCGGCGGTCTCACCGAAACGCGAGTATTGCCAGAAACGGCAGTCCGAAGAACATCACCGTTAGGTAGATGAGGGGAACCAGGCGGCTGCGCATAGTCGCGTCGGCCATCTTCTCCGCCAGGTAGATCGGCAGGCCGCGGACTCGCGAAACCGGCCACACCAGGACAATTCCGCAGACGTTGAACAATAGGTGCGCCAGCGACACCGTAATGGCGGCCACGCTTCCGGTGGAAAGCGCCGCCAGATTGGCGGTGAAGGTCGTGCCCACGTTGGCTCCCAGCGTGTAGGGAAAGACCTGACGCAGTGTCAGCAGTTCCATGGCGACCATCGGCACGACCAGGGAGGTGGAGATTGAGCTGCTCTGGACCGCCATGGTGACCGCCACGCCGACCAGCATGGAGCGCCCGGCGTTCCGGAACAACCGTTCATCGAGGGCGGCCTCGACGCGGCGCAGGGCCAGGCTTCGCAACAAACGCACGATGGAAAACAGCGCACCCACCGTGAGTGCCGCGGCTATCAACAGGAGCAGAGGGCCCTGGTGTCCCACCGCACCAGCCAGGGCGGACACCGCCGGCCCGGTTGCCGTCTTGACCGGACTCCCCACCTGCAGCCCGCCCAGACCGGCAAAGGACGTAGCCAGAAAGACGGACGCGTGGGACAGGAACCCGGTGGCCCACTCCACCGGAAACAATACCGCCACTGCCATCAGGTTGAAGACGTCGTGAACCGTCGCTGCGGCGAAGGCCCGGCGAAACTCGGCGCCCTGGGCGACATGCCCCACCGAAACGATGGTGTTGGTGACCGTGGTGCCGACGTTGGCGCCCATGATCATGAACACGGCGGCCCTGGCGGAGATGGTCCCGCCGGCCACCATGCCGACGATCACCGATGAGGTCGTGGATGAACTCTGTACCAGAGACGTGGCCAGGATTCCGATGAACAACGCAGCCACCGGCGACAGGGTCGCTGTCAGCACCGCGTCGGAGAACTCCTCGCCAAAGAGTTTGAACGAGTGGCCGATCCCGGCAATGCCCACGAGGAACAGGTACAGACATACTAGAATCCCAAGGACTTTGGCGACGAAGACGACCCGCTCTTTGTTCAATGGTTCCGCCACGTTGCACGGAGTTTCGCTGCTCAGGAAATCGTTTCCGCGACTGGCGATTGTAGGCCGGGCGGGAGCGAACGTGCCACCTGCCGTATGTGCCTGTGGCGCTCAACGCCACGTTGTAGGTGAGGCGTTTGGTGGCACGCCATGACTCTTCGGCAGCGTCCCTGATTCCCCCTGGTTGCCTGAAACGGCGCTACACAGCACCTACACGCGGCGTCTGGAAGGTTCGGCCTGACCAGAGAGATTGTCAGTGCCGTCGTGCCGTACCAGCAGATCTGATGGCCGTTCCTCAATGGAGTGGGGCAGCGTGTAGCGGAAGTGATCATCGCAACCGCCAGTACGGCTACAAAGGATGCCCGGCGTCAACCATATCTGCCGGTGCTGATGCCAATGCGCAAAGCCGAGGAGAACACGTTTCGTTTGCCCAACGGAAGTTGGTCACCCGCTCCCGTGGGCGGCCGCTGGCGGTGCTGCCGACGGTCGCCCACGGGAAGCTTGCGGCTACTCTACTGGATCACCGCTACGAGACTGGCATCCTTGCCCGTCGTTTCGTCATCTAACGGACGATGCTCGATCCAGTGGTCCAATCCGCGTTATTGAGCGTCGGTCGCTCCCAGGACCCCGGTGGTGTCATCCTCGCCGACGGGGCACGTGCCAAACTCCCACTCGATCAGTCGCAGGGAGACCTGCTGGCCGTCCTTCCAGGTGAGACCACTGTCGTCCCAAACCACCAGGGTCTCGTTATCCTCGTAGTTTGGGGTGATGCTCGCGTCCTCAAAGGCAAACTCCAGGCCGTCAACGAGCAGTATCCACCGCGAGGTGTCCGCCGGCTCGAGGTCGGGGGTCACCATGATGCCCAGGGCGTTGCCCAGGGGCGAGAGGGCCACGACGTTGACTGTATGGGCTTGTCCGTCGGCAACGAAGACGGCGGTATCCAGATCTCCCGCCGACTGATGGGACGAGTATCCAGTGAAACTCGGCGCCTGCGGAAACACGCGGGCGGTCATGGTCGCGGACCAGATGGTCACGTCGTCGAGGAAGTCGCTGGGCGCCGACGGTGGTTGGCCGTCGTCTGCCGCCGAAGTCAGCGACAGGGTTGCCGACTCAGTCCCGGATCCGCCGGACAAGCCCACGGGAGTGTCGCTATAGGCCAGGGCGAATCCCGCCGCCTCCGACATGGCGATGATCAGCGCCACAACGACCAGCGACATGGTGATCAACGGCAGACTCAACCACTTCCGGGAACTCCGGCTGTACCAGGGGTCGTAGAGGTCGATGGTGGGCATGGTCGATTTCCGATTCGGTTGCAGCATGATGCTAACCTCCTTGCAGGATTTCCTGCGCATTTGATTTATGCGTGCCCAGGGACGCACGCTATCGCTGTGATTTATCGGCGTCGCCAGTCCTGCTGTTGCCTGCGGCAGTTGACTGGAGGCGGTCCCGCCACCCCGACGGAAACAGGCCTGTTGACGCCATGACCGTTGTTTGTTATATTCGATTTACTGATAACAAATATAACCGCCATCGATATACAAGTCAACCTCGATCCACATGAATAACACACACCGAGACGATGTGAACGTCATGCGAAACCGTCGGATACGACCACGTTCGGGGAACTTAGCCCCATTGGCTCTCGCCGCATCGGCCGTACCGGTCGAACGAGTCAGTTTCGTGATCCAGGACGGAGCGGCACATGTCGCTCCTGGAGCGCTGGGCCAAAGCCTCCTGGCAACCCGGCAGCCATAGAGGCCCCTTCGCTCCTGCGGCAGTAGTCTGGCGAACCGGCCGGTTGGAGCGCCGACGAACGGGCGCCCGTTCACGGCCCCAAACCCGGAAGCGCCTCCACATCGACGGTCCGTGCGGCAACTGCACGGAGTAGCCCTGATCCGTCACGCGACCCGCACTCGCGAGCCGTCGCCGTAGCCGCAGCCCGTGGACCACCGCGGTAAACCCACACTCATATAGGCAACTTGGGCAACCATAACAAGCGTGTCGCCGCAATCGGCGACCCAGGAGGAAAATCATGGAACTCATAAAGACCAAGGCGAGAATGTTCGCTCTCATAGTGACGGTGCTGGCCGCCCTGATGGGGGCGGGATTGGCGGGATCCGCTGGCATCAGCGGCCCACCCCCGGTCTCGGCCGACGAGATGGATCAGACCGCATCCAAGTACGACCTGGAGTGTCCAACGCTGAAGGTGCAGGAGGGAGATTCCTTTGAGGTTTACCTGGTCCGCGAACCGGGCGAAGGCCAACAGGACGTGGACTTCGGGGCCTGGTGGCATACCCAATCATGGTCCGCCGACGAGAACGACTACGTTCCCCTGCCGGGAATGAGCGAAGCAATGCAGTGGACCACCGATGCCGAACGGAACGCCAACCGCCAGGCTCGCACCATCCAAACCATCGATGATGACGAGATGGAGGGAGACCACAGCTTCTGGGTCCGCTTCACCCCCAGCGACGGCGAGTCCGACAAATACGACCCGACCCGGATCGTGTCATGCATGTTCGTCATCAAGGATGACGACCCCCATGTGACCGGGATCGAGATGGTCTCGTCTCCCGCCAGGGGCCAAACCTACGGATTGGGCGAGGTTATCGAGTTCGCCGCGACCTTCAACAATCCGGTGGAGGTGCAAGGGGATGTGTGGATGGGCTTGTTCGTCAGAAAGCAGTGGTACGGCGCCCGGTACCTGCGTGGCTCCGGCACCGATACCCTGGTATTCAGCCACACGGTACGACCCGAAGACCGGGACGAAAATGGCGTCAGGGTACACAACGGATTCATCGATGGGGATGGGCAGCAGATCGGCTTGGGCGGCAGCGACGGCAGCTACATTTATGGCGCGCCGGAACTGCCAGGCAGCCCGGTCTTCCGCGTACACCCGAGATACATCGGCATCCCCAACCAGTGGGGACACAAAGTGGACGGCAGCCTGGCTCCGTTCGTCACCGAAGTGCAGATGTCTTCCAAGCCAGCCTCGGGCGATACCTACCTTGTCGGGGAGAAAATCGTGCTCGACGTGACCTTCAGCGCACCGGTCCGGGCGTTGAACACCCCGTACGCCAGTCTCTGGTTCGACGGCACTGGTGAATCGGTGTGGCGTGGAGCGAAGTACGTGAGCGGCAGCGGCACCAACACGCTGAGGTTCGTCTACGAAGTGAAACTCGGCGACCTCGACACGGACGGACTGCTCGTCGGCGCAATAGACACCGAAGGTCTGGGAGATGGCAAGATCATGGCGCTGGACCACGACGTCGACGCCATCCATACCTACGGCGCGCAGCGCCCGGGTTACAAGGTCGACGGCCAGCCCTCGGTGGCCCCCCAGGTGGCGACGCCAGAGGAACCGTCCGTGACGGAGGAACCATCGGTGGCGAATGTGGCCATCACCTCAACCCCCGTCCGCAGCACCGGCATCTACGGCCAGGGAGAGTACGTGGAATTCAACGTGTCCTTCACCCAGGAAGTGGAGGTGGACGGCGATGTGAAACTCCGCCTGGGCATCGATTACACGGAAGCCGCCCCCAATTATGCGACCTACGCCTCCGGCTCGGGGACCAACTCCCTCTTCTTCAGATACGAGGTCGCGCCCATGGACTACGACACCGATGGAATCAGCATCGTCCCTAGTGATGGTGGCCTGTTCTGGGGAGACGGGACCGTGCGGGCCGAGGGCACGGGCGTGGATCTGGATACCACCTATGCGGAGATCGAAAACTTCGTGGGGCCCGAGGTCTCCGGAGGGTCCCCATACCACGACACTACCAGCCCAAGAATCCGTTCCGTCAGCATTGTCAGCGACGCCGGGGACGACGACACCTACGCCGCCGGAGATCAGATAACGGTCGCGGTAACCTTCAACGAGTACGTCTCGGTGTACGGCGATCTGCAGATCGGCCTCGACATCGGGTCAGAGGAAACGACTGCCACGTTCCTGGACCGCTCGGTCATCGAGCCCGACGCCGACCGGTTGGGCGCCGAACCGCAGATTCTGCTGGCCTACGCAGTGCAGGACGGTGACTTCGACAGCGACGGCATATCCATCGGTGCCAATAGTTTCAGCCTGAATGGCGGCTCGATCTGGGACAAAAGCGGCAATTACGCCGACCTGACCCACGAGGCCATGCCGGCCGATGGACACCACATGGTGGACGCGGTCGAAACCGGCGTGTTGCTGAGCCACGCGCTCCTGGAAATGGAGGAAGGCGAAAGCGCGACGTACACCGTCGCATTGTCGTCCCAGCCCGCCGCGGACGTGATGGTCAACATTACCCGCTTCCCCGACGGGCCGCTGGCCCTGCCCTTCCTCACCATGACCTTCACGCCCGAGAACTGGAACGCGCCGCAGGAGGTTACGGTGGTTGCCGGGAGCGACGATGACGACCAGAACCACGAGCTTTTCCTCAATCACACCGCACACGGCGGCGGTTATCACCTTCATACTGCGGAGATACGCGTGGTCATCAGGGACGGCGACCGATAGGATCCCCGTCGGCGGCGACGTTCGGACATGTCTACGAACTACCGTGAGCCATCCGGCAGTTCATAGGGCGATGACACCGGATTGAGCCACCTCTCCAAATGAAATGCCCCCTTTGGTGGTGCTGGAGCAGATGATCTCCAAACCACCAGAGGGGGCGGTCCTATTGAGCGACATACGGCCCGAACCGAGCAAGGAGGGACAGTGATCAGGTTGCCGGCATCAACTGTGAGGATACGCCTTTCGTCGTCGTGTCCCATGAACGCCTCGTCTTACGAGCGCAGTTCGGCGTGGTCGCCCGCCACTGGTCAACGGCGCCCACGAAGTTTTCCGATTGGCTGGGCTGAACGTCCCCTTTGGTCGCTGAACGTCCCCTTTGGTCAAGGAAGCGCGCCGATGCAGAACTTCATGGTGCGACGCTCCGCGCATATTCACCGCGCGGCGGGTGGACCGTTCTTGGTGGTGACGGCCTCGACGTTGCGGGATGCGGGTTTGGCCTTGCACTTGACGCAATAGCTTGCCGCGGACTCTGAGGGAGTTGTCATCGTTTATCAGGCGACCGGCTCAGTCAAACGCGCCGGCAATGGCGCACTCGTCCACCTCGTCGTCGGACATCCCCAGCAGTTCACGCAGCACGTAGGTCATATCCGCCGCGAAGGCCGGGGCGCCCCGGGTCACGCTGCCCGGAGTGCGTGACAGCTTGTAGGGCGCGCTCTCGATGATTCGAACCTGTCCCTGTTGGTCGGGGACACGTCGGAAGAAGTCCCGCTCCTTCAGCTGGGGGTCGCGGGACAGATCCTCTCCGGTCTGCACCACTCCGGCGGCCACTCCCGCACCCTGAAGAAGACCCATCACCTCTTCAGCATTGTGTTGGACTGTCCAGGATTCAACGAAGGAGTCCAGAGCGTCCGCGTTTTGGCGCCGCGCATCGGCGGTGGTGAATCGTTGGTCCTCTGCCCATTGTGGGCTGCCCATGACCTCGACGAACGCACGCCATTCTTCGTCGGTGAAGACGGTGATGGCCACCCATCGATCCTTTCCGCGACAGCGGTACGCTCCATGGGGCGCGCCGCCACCGTGCGGCAGGCGGTTGCCGGTGCGCGTCGCGACCGCAGCGGATCCGTTGACGCTCATGTCCAGCACCAGTGTCTCCAGCAGGGACGAAAGGGACTCGAACTGGGAAACGTCCAGCCACTGCCCGCGCCCGGTCCGCGACCGGTGGATCAGGGCCAGCAGCACCGCCTGCGCTCCGGCCATGCCGCCCACGGCGTCGCTGTACGCGCTGGCTGGCCCGCTGGGGTCGGTGTCGGGAAACCCCGTCAGTTCGGTGAACCCCGACCAGGCCTGGAGTGTCTGGCCGTAGCTGACCCGGTCCTTCCACGGCCCCGTGCGGCCCAAACCGGACATGCTCAGCATGATGATGCCGGGGTTGATTGGTCGTATCGAATCGTAATCCAGGCCCCAGGAGGGCATCACCCGGCCGCTGAAGTTCTCCGCCACCACGTCGGACACCGCCACCAGCCGCTTGGCGATGTCGATGCCCTGTGGTGTCTTCATGTTCAGGGAAATGGACAGCTTGCCGGCGTTCCAGTTGTGGCGCTGACCCAATCCCCGGGCCGTGGCGGAGGCCGGCCCGCCGACCACCGACAGGGCGTTGTTGGACTCGACCTTGATCACCTCGGCGCCCTGATCGGAGAGTATCCGCGTGGCCGACGGCCCGGCGTGTATCCAGGTGAAATCCAGCACCCTGATGCCCTTCAGGGCAAGGCCGGTCTGCGTCGCGTCGCCGCTCAATTCGATCCAACTTCAAGCAGAAAGTCGTTCCAGTTCTGCCGGCGCGAGTCCCAGGACGCCACCAAGAACCTCTGCGTTGTGTTCCCCGGGTGCAGGCGCTATCCGGCGCATCGGCTGCGAGAACTCGGTCAGCCGGTACGGGTCGCCCGGGTACACCATGGATGGACTGCCGTCCGCTGCTTCTACCGTCTTCAGGTATTCCCGGCCCCAGAGTTGCTCGTTTTGCAGGATTTCATCGGCCGTGGTCGCAGGGCCCCACGGGTGGTGGTTGGACTGGCCGAAATCGGTTATCTCCTGCCGAGTGTGACGCAACGCCCAGGCCTGGATCAGTTCTTCTATGTGGGCGGAATGCTCGCCCCGCAGAACGAAGTGGTCGTTGTATTGTTTGTCCATCAGGTCGCCGGACATGCCGTCCCGGTCCATCCACGCCCGCAGGTCGTCCCACGCCTTGCGGGTGTTGGTGGTGATGCTGGCGTAGCCGTCCTTGCACTTCCAGGTGGCCACGAACTGGCCGCCGTGCCGGAATCCGCAGCGCACCGCCGACTCGCCGGTGTAGTTGTAGGTGGTGTTGACGTGCTCGGTGGTTGCGGCCACCGCTTCCTGCATGGAAACGTCGATGTACTGACCTTCGCCGGTCGCCATACGATGGTAGATAGCCAGCAGGATGGCGATGTAAGCGCGGTTCGATGCGGTGTGGTACGCCTGCGAGCCCCACAACCGGGTTGGCGGCGTATCCGGCCAGCCGGTCACGTACATGTACCCGCCCATGGCAAAACCCACCAGGTCCGACGCCTTGTAGTCGCGGTAGGGCCCCGTCTGCCCGAAGGGGGTGATCGACGCGTAAACCAACCCGGTCGACTCCGCCGCCAGGCTCTCGTATCCCAGGCCCAGCGAGTCCATGTACCCGGGCGGCCCTGTTTCCAGCACCACGTCGGAAGCCAGGGCGAGTTTGCGGAGCGCCGCTGCCCCTGCCGGCGTACGCATATCCAGGGTCACGCTGCGCTTGTTGGTGTTGAAATGGAGCCAGTACAGGCTGCGTCCGGGTCCGGGTCGGCCGTCGATGAAGGGGCCAATCTCGCGCATGGGATCGCCGCCCGGCGGCTCGACCTTGATGACGTCGGCGCCCATGTCGGCCATGAGCTTCCCGCAGTAGACGCCCATGGGACCGGCCAGGTCCACGACGCGGTAGCCGCTCAGAGGGAGGGCCGGCTGGGCATTGGGCTGTGTCTCAGGGATGGTCACGCGGCGCATTGTAGCATCGGCTGGGAGTGGCCGGCTGGTATAATGCGGCCTACACCCGCCCCTCCGCCAGATGCGCCATGACTTCCCATACTAGGAAACCCGGCACCTTTGCCTCCCCGTCCTCGGGCCGCTTCCGCCTGCCCGAAATCCCCGAACGCGAGCCCGACGAAGTGACCCAATTCGACGAGCTATTCAAGACCGGACGTTCCCATGCCCTGGCGGTTCACCTGGGCAATCCCGAGACCACCCTGGTGGAGGCCGACCGCTGGATCATCGCGGAACCGGGCACTTTCCGGGATCTGGCGCGCTATCCCGACCTGCTGGTGGCCTTCGACGTGGACCCGTCAGCTTACGAGGCCAGCAACGGCTACGTCATCTCCGAGCAGGGCAAGCCGCCGGACTTCGTGCTGGAGGTGGCATCGGTAAGCACAGCGAACACGGACACCGGAGTGAAACGGGAGGACTACGCGAGGATGCTGATACCTGAGTACTGGCGGTTTGACAAGACGGGCCAGCATCACGGGACGCGCCTGGCGGGGGACCGGCTGGAGAACGGGGTGTATGTGCCCATTGACATCGATGAGTTGTCGGCGGACGTGTTGCAGGGATACAGCGAGGCGTTGGGCTTGTACCTGCGGTGGGAGCGCGGCGAATTGGGCTGGCATGACCCGGCCACGGGGCGGCACATCTCAACCTTTGACACGGAGCGCGCCGCCCGCCTGCGGGCCGAAGAGCGGATCCGCGAACTGGAAGCCCAGCTCAATCGCCAAAACTCCTGAACCGCACTCCGTATCAGAAGAGGACTATGCGCCGTGGTTCACCGCCCGCCCATAACCCCAAACCACTTTTTCAGCGATCCCGCCGCACGAGAGGCCGGTTTCACCGAGCAGTTCTGGTATCAGGCCTACCAGCTGTTCCTGGATGAAGAGAACCGCGATCCCAACCCGTCGCTGGACAAGTTCTTCATCGCGCGCACCATTCGAGCGCCCTTCAGGCAAAACTTTGTTGACGTGCTTGTCCGTATGCAGCCGGAGCCGGGTGAGTACAGCTCATTGCGCTTCACCGTATTTCCGGCCGGCGAAGAACCGGAAGTACGTCAAGTGAGCAGGTGGTACTCTTCCAACGAAACCCGCCCCGTGCTGGGAGAAGGCGTTTTGCTGGACGCGAATTTCCCATGGTAGAACGTGCGGCGCATCTTTCCCAGCAAGACAACTGACAAGGAGACGACATGACCACAACCATCTACGATGCCGAACGCCGCGATATCTCCATCGCGGTGGGCGGCGACGCCATGATTACCCGCCGGATGCAGGCTTTCCAGGAGCCCCGGTTCCTCAAGCTGGTGGACATTCTCCGGGAAGCCGACGTGTCGCTGGTCAACCTGGAGATGCTGTTCCACGACTACGAGAGCAGCTGGCAGTGGAGCAGCGCCACCTACACCCGTTCCGACCCCAAGAACCTTGACGAGCTCAAGTGGATGGGCATCAACGCGGTGACCACCGCCAACAACCACTCCTTCGACTTTTCCGAGGGCGGGTTTCTGACCACCCTGGAGCACTGCGCGGACGTCGACCTGCCCCACGCCGGCGGCGGCCGCAATCTGGACGAGGCCCGCGCTCCCGCGTATGTCGACTCGGCCCGTGGCCGTGTGGCGGTGATGAGCGCCACCAGCACCTTCAGCGAGACCTCCCGCGCCGGCGCCGGCCGCCCCGACTTCCCCGGCCGCCCTGGCGTCAACGCCCTGCGCCACGATATCACCCACCACGTGCAGCAGGACGTGTTCGACGCCCTGCACAAGGCCAACCTGGAGCTTGGTTACGAAGAAGAGCACGCTTTCATGCGTCACTTCGGCTTCCGGGGCGACGACAGCGCGGCGGACCAGACCAGCGAGTTGGATTTCCTGGATCACAAGTTCATCCTCGACGAGACCTTCGCCGTGCGCACCGCCCTGAACGAAGACGACCGGCTGGGCATCGGCAACTGGATCCGGGGCGCGCAGAAGCAATCGGACTGGCAGGTCTACGGCGTCCACTGCCACGAGAGCGGACCCGAGGGCGACTTCCACGGTCATTCCCGTATTTCGCCGCCGCACTTCCTGGTGGACTTTGCCCGCTGGACCATCGATCAGGGCTGCGCCGCCTTCGTGGGACACGGCCCGCACTTCCTGCGCGGCATCGAGATCTACAAGAACCGGCCCATCTTCTACAGCCTGGGCAACTTCGTCTTCCAGAACGAAAGCGTGCTGTGGCTGCCCCACGAGTCCTACCGCCGTTTCGGCCTGGACTTCAACAGCACTCCCGGCGACTACCTGGACACCCGCTCCGGCGGTGGCACCCGCGCCTTTGCCGCCGACCCCGTGTTCTGGCAGAGCGTGGTGGCGGTGTGCAACTACTCCGGCGGGAACCTGAAAGAGGTCATCCTGCACCCCATCGACATGGGCTTCGGCCGCCCCATTCCCCAACGGGGTCGCCCGGTGCTGGCTGACGAGCCCATCGCCCGCGAAACGCTGCAGTGGCTACAGGAAGTGTCCCGGCCCTTCGGCACCGAGATATCCATCGAGGAATCCGAAGGCGATCTGGTGGGTGTGATCCGCGTTTAGCAGACGGTCGGCTTTATCCTTCGAGCGCCCGGGAAATCTTTCCCGGGCGCTTCGCTTTGTTCAGCAGGACTTGGAGCCTAATGCGGAGTGTTGAACTGCACCAGGATCCCGTCCGGATCGTGCACGTAGATGCTGCGGATGTCTCCGTCGGCGTCGGTGAAGGACTCGATGGGTCCGGCCAGCTCCACGCCCTTGATGAGCAGCTCCTCGGTCAGCGCTTTCACGTCGGCCACGCCGAAAGAGATGTGGCTGATGCCCACCATGTCCAGTTTGATGGGCTCCCCGTCTGGCCCGTCGCCGGGATGGCTGGTCAGCGTCAGTGTGGGCGTGGCGCCGTCTCCGTAGGCCAAGCTGACCCAGTGGCGGGCCTGGCGCTCGCGCAGGTAGTTGTGCGACCGCCCGCTTTCGGTGGGATCGGTCATGCGGTCGCCCAGGACCGTCATCCCCAATACGTCCCGGTAGAACGCCAAAGACCGGTCCATGTCGCTCACGCAAATGCCGATATGAGTAACGCAACTCGCTTCCATGATTTTTCGCCTCGTTCCAGTTGACTGCGTAGATGCCTAGTCCATGGGCAGCTTGTGGAGCCACCCCGGCTCCGAGATGTCCAGGACCTGCCCGTTGGGGCCGGACCACTTTTCCTCGGCTCGGGGCGGGCGCGGTGAGCCGTCGGGGGCCACATCCCGCCGGACGATTTCCTGTCCGTCAATCCCCTGCAGCCTTGCGCCGGTATCCTCGAGGTTGTCCACCTGGAATCCAATGTGGTGGATGCCGCTGTAGTTTTCGCCGTTGGGACCAACATCGGCGTCCTCGTTGGTCTTCCACTTGAGAATGGTCAGGTTGATGTCGCCGTCGGAAAGCTGGATCTGCCGTGGGTTGCGGGCGACTTCGAACAGGTCGAAGCCTTCCTTGTAGAAGTTGGCAACTGCGTCCGGGTCTTCGCAGGTGATGGCGATGTGCTTGATCTTGGCCATAGGGCACCCCCAAACTGATGTCGGGGCATTATAGCCCGCAACCGGCCAATGCAGAATCGTCAGAATCAGGATTGTCGGGATTTGGGGATATACCGGATTGAAACCATTTGCGGTAGCACGTTCCTAATCCTGATAATCTTCTAATCCGGCAAATCCTGATTCTGACGATTTTCACCTGTGAGGTAAATGACCCATGAGCGCAACTCGAACCCTGGCCCAATTCATCGCCGATACCGAATTTGAAAGCCTGCCGACACCGGTGGTGGAAGCGGCCAAGACCGCCATCCTGGACGGCGTGGCCAACGTGGTCGCGGGATCAGTACAGGAACTGGCCGACATCATCGGCCGCTACGTGCGGGACGCCGGCGGCTCTCCCCAATCCTCGGTGGTGGGCTGGGGTTACAAGACCAACCCGCCGGCCGCCGCCTTCGCCAACGGCGTCTTCGGGCACTGCCTGGACTACGAGATCCAGGGGTTCCCGCCCACCCACGGCACGTCATCCTGTCTGCCCGCGGCCCTGGCGCTGGCGGAACAGCACCACGTTCCGGGCAGCCGTGTCATCACCGCCTACGTCCTGGGCTGGGAAATCCAGGGCCGTTTGCGGGCGGCTTCCGCGCCGGCCACGGCTCCCGGCTATCATCCGCCGGGCCTGGTGGGTCCCCTGGGCGGCGCGGCAGCATCGGCCAAGACGATGGGCCTGGACGCCGACCAGACCCTGATGGCATTGGGCATCGCCGCATCGCGTACCGGCGGTCTCACTGCGAATACCGGCACCATGGTCAAGTCGACCCACCCGGGTAACGCCGCCCGCATGGGCGCCGAGGCGGCCATCCTCGCCGGCATGGGCTACACCGCCAGCGACGAAGTCCTGGAATCACCGGTGGGCTATGCAGCCGCGTTGTTCAGGGGGGAATTCGATTGGGACGTGGCCACCGGCGGCCTGGGCGCTTCGTGGCGGCTGGTCGACCCGGGCTTTGACGTCAAGCGGTTCCCGGCCCAGGTCTACATGCAGAACGCCATCGAGGCCGCGCTGAACCTGCGCGAGCAGAACGGCCTCGATCCGAACGACATTGAGCAGGTGACCATTCGCCGCCAGGGACGCGGCCACTCCGGGCCGGTGCCCCGCAGCGGCCTGGACGGCAAGTTCAGCGTGGAATACTGCGCCGCCGCCGCTCTGCTGGACGGACAGGTCGGCATCGACACCTTCACCGACGCCCGCCGCTTCTCTCCGGACATGGAGGCAATGCTGGGGCGCATGCGAGTGGAACCGGAAGGCCCCGAATCGGGCGCCACCCTCGCCACCGCCGTGCTCAAGGACGGTACCACCGTCAGCGCCGAATGCTCCGCTTTCACCGGCTCGGCGAGGAATCCCATGTCCCGGGATCAGCTGCTGGCGAAGGTGCGCGACTGCTTCCGCCGCGCCCTGTCCGAGGCGGATACCGAGCGCGCGCTGGAGATGTTGCAGAACCTGGAACACCTCGAAGACGTCGGGCAGTTGATGGGCGTGTTGGGCCAGGATGCGGCCAGCAGAGGCTGAGCCGACGGGCGGACGCCGGCGCACGGATTACCATCGCCGGCGTCGCTTACGCTTGCGATAATCGCGTTATAATCGCGGCCATTCCGGGCGGCAAGCGTAACGATAGCCGTCGTCAATGGTCACTACACGCACGTCTAGGAGGGAATCATGCTGGACTTGATCATCAAGGGCGGGACCGTGGTCACACCGGACGGCGTTGGCCTGAGGGATGTCGGCATCCAGGGCGAGCAGATCGCGGCGGTGGCCGCCCCGGGTGTTCTCGACGACATCGGCGCCGGCGAGACCATCGACGCCACCGGCATGATCGTTCTTCCCGGGGGCATCGAGCCCCACGCGCACATCAACGTGCCGGTGCCCGATTACTGGGCCGGCGGCGACGACGGTGTCTTCACCCAGCCACCCGAAGCGGCCAGCCGCGCCGCCGCCTTCGGTGGCGTCACCACCTACGTGGACTTCGCGGGCGCGCTTCCGCTGACTCCCGGCGCGGTGCCGCCGTCCGACCCCATCATGGCCCAGATCGAGACCCGCCGCGATACGTTCCGGGGGCACTCCTACACCGACTATACCTTCCACTACATCCTCGCCGGAGCCATCCCGCCCAGCACCATGGGCGAGATCGGCGAGGCCATCCAGTCGGGCGTGGCCAGCTTCAAGATCTTCACCACCTTCCACGCCCGCGTTCCCATGGGACACCTGTGGGAGATCTTCCAGGAGGTCGGCAAGCACGGCGGCATCATGGCCGTGCACGCCGAGGAAGACGACATCGTCACCTACATGGAGGAGAAGCTGGAGCGTGAGGGCCGCGACCACGGTTCCAACCTGCACCTGGCCCACAACAACATCTCCGAGGACATCTCCTTCCGCAAGGTGGTGCGGCTGGCCCAGAAGACCGAGACCGGCATCTACTTCGTCCACACCACGGCCAGGGAGGGCGTCGCGGCCATCGCCGAGGCCCGGGCCGCGCAACTGCCGGTGTACGGCGAGGCGCTGCACAACTACCTGGAGTTCACCTGCGACGACTACCTGAAGCCCGACGGCCTGGCCATCCACACCTATCCCGCCATCAAGTTCTCCGACGACCGGGACGCGCTGCAGCAGGGCCTGGTGGACGGCCCCATCTGCACCACGGCCACCGACGAGTGGACCACCTACAAGAACATCAAGCTGGCCGGCGAAACCATCCGTACGCTGTGCGGCGGGCACAACGGCATCGAGACCCGCATGCCCGTGACCTACACCAAGCTGGCCGCCAACGGCCGGATTGACCTGGAGCGGTTCGCCGCCATCACCTCCACCAACGCCGCCAAGATCCTGGGCATGTACCCGCAGAAGGGCGCCATCGCCGTGGGCAGCGACGCCGACATCGTGCTCTTCGACCCCAACCTCAAGAAGACCATCACCGTGGACGAGCTTCACGCCGAATCCGACTACTCCATCTGGGACGGCTTCGAGTGCGAGGGCTACCCGATCATGACCATCCTGCGCGGCAAGGTGATCGTCCGCGACGGACAACTCCTGGGCAGCTCCTCCGACGGCCGCTGGCTCTCCCGCAAGGTGGCGCCCCGGGTCATCACGCAGACATCGGTGTAAGCTGCCGCGCGACTACGGCAGGCTGACCGGCAATCCCGTTTCCATCGATTCGTACGCGGCAAGGACCAGGGCGAGGTCGGCAATGCCATCCTCGCCCGTCATTGCCGGCTGGCGGCCTTCGCAGATGCTGCTCCGGAACTCCCGGACCATGGGAACCAGCCCGTTGCCGCGGTCTTCCAGCGGCACGGTCGTTTCTGATCGCGCGTCGGTCACCTTCAACCATGGCTTGCCTGGCTCGAAGTACAGCGTCGCCTCGGATCCTGATATCGAGACCCACGAGTGCGGTCGCGGCGGCACGACGCTCCACGAGTGATTGATCAGGCCGACCGCTCCACCAGCATCTCGCGTGACCACCACCACGCCGTCCTCCGCCTCCAGACCCGGGTGGCCGGGCAGCACCTCGCGGGCGTACACCTCGGTGGGCAGGCCGACCAGGTAAGCCACCGCGCTCAGCTCGTGGATACCTCCGTCAATGAGCACGCCGCCGCCGTTCAGTTCCGCCCGGCTGCGCCATCCACCCGGAGCAAACGGGAACTGCTCGTGCAGCTGGATCAACCGAACCCGACCCACGCGTCCCTGCTCAATCAGCCGCTTGGCCTCCGCCACCGGCGGCAGGAAGCGGAAATTCTCCGCCACCATGAAAGTGACGCCCGACGCCTCAGCCTCCGCGATCATGGCTTCCGCGTCTTCCCGTGTGCCGGCGATCGGCTTTTCCACCAGCACGTGCCTACCATGCTGGAAAGCCAGGGACGCATGCTCCCGGTGCAGGTGGTGCGGCGTGCAGACGTAGACTGCCTCAACCCTGGAGTCGGATACCGCATCTTCGTAACTGCCAAACGCATCCAGCCCATTGAACCGCGACGCGTACTCCCGCGCCCGTGCCAGATCCCGGCTGGCGAAATAGAGATCGACCTCGCCGGCCAACCCCGCCATCGAGCGCGCGAAAACCGCCGCAAAGGAACCGCAACCCAGTACGCACAGGCGCAGACTCAATTGGACACCACCGAAGGGTTGACTTCGCTCAACCCTGATCAGGATTGTCGAACCGCCGTCAGGGTAGACCAGATGCCATCCCCAAATCCAGAACGGCAGGCGCCTTCGCCAGCTCTACCGGTTTGACTAGCCGTCGTCATCCCGCGTATCGTGCCCACTTTATCGACTTCGCAAGGGTAGCAACCCAGGCACGCCGGGACACGCAGTAGACGCTGTCGTCCCCGGTGTGGGAGCAGCCGATTGGCGCGCATTTCCAACGCTCCGGTATTCGTCGTCCTCCAGGACCGCAACTTTCAGTACCTGTGGGCAGCCCGGTGGTGCCACGAGATCTCGCGGCGCATGGAACTGATCGTGCTGGGCTACCTCGTTTTCGAGTTGACCGACTCGGCCTTCCAGGTCGGCCTGATCTCGGTGTTCCTGAACGTCCCACGTCCGCCGTTGTCGCTGGTGGCCGGCATGCTGGCCGACCGGCTGGATCGCTGGCGCATCCTGGCGACCATCCACACCTTCTATCTGGTGCTGGCTTCGTGCCTGCTGGCCCTGCTGATCCTCGACCTGGTCGAGCCCTGGCACGTCTTTCTCATCGTGCTGGCCCAGGGCACGGCCAAGGTGCTGGACGACCCGACCCGCCGCGCTTCGCTGTTCGACCTGGCCGGACAGGACCGCATCGCCCAGGCCATGTCCCTGGAAACGATGACCAACAATGGCGGAAAGATACTGGGGCCGATAGCGGGCGGCCTGCTGCTGGAATTCTACGGGTTCACCGGCGCGTTCATGGTGCTCGTTGCGCTGGACCTGGTGTCTGCATTGCTAATCTTGCGGGTGCGGTTGCCGGCGCGTTCCACCCTTATCGGGCGCACCACCTTTTTGACTGGCATTCGGTCCGGCATCGCACACTCGTTCTCCAACAAGTTCGTCCTGGGCGTGCTGACCATCTCGCTGGTGATGAACGGCATGGTTCTCCCGGTGCAATACTTTATTCCGGTCATCGCCACGGACGTGCTCAGGGTAGGGCCGGCCTTGGGCGGGCTGTTGGGAGCCGCCGATGGAATCGGCGCGTTCGCCGGAGCCATGGTCATCGCCACGCGACGCAGATTCAGCTTCCACGGCCGTTACTTCGCGTTTGGAGCGATCATTGTCGCCGTGGGCGTGGCCACCGTCGCCTGGTCGCCGTGGTTCCTGGTTTCGTTCCTGGTACTCTTCACCGCCGGCGTGGGTCAGTCCGGGTTCAGCACCATGCAGAGCACCATACTCATGCTTTCAACTGCACCGGAAATGCGCGGCAGGATCATGGGATCCCAGGGATTGGTCAACGGACTCGGACACTTCATCGGCGGCGTGGAGATCGGCGCCATCGCCCAGTTTTTCACCATCTCCGTGGCGATCGGGTTCAATGCCGGTGTTGGCCTGCTCCTGATGCTGCCCGTGATGCTGTTGACCCCTCTGGTCAAACGTCCCGTGGAGTTTTACCAACCCGGAAGCTGACCGGCTCTCGACCGTCACTCCGATCTGGACACGCACCGAGCGGGGTCCGACTCCGACAGCACATGAGCCCGGTGGCCCGTGTGCACGTAGTCCGCGATCAGCTTGCCCGCCATGGGCCCGCGGCCAAAGCCCGACGAAGCCAAGCCACTGACGATGTACACGTCGTCCAGCTGCGGTATCTTCCCGATGACCGGCCGGCCGTCCAGCGAGAAGGGCATCATGCCCGACCAGGTGCGGCTGATGGCCAATCCGCCCAGCATGGGCAATATCTCACTGGCGTGGCCGAAGTTCACCTCCACGCCGCCGGCATCGACGGTGTATTCGTAGCCGACCAACTCGCGGTCGCCGCCGAAGATGATCTCGCCGTCCCGGTTCTGCCGGCCATACAGGTGCCGGGTGGCTCGGCGGCCGTCGATGTGGGTAAGTTCCGGAGGCGTTTGAGCATCGTTGCCCGGACTGTGATTCCAATGCGAGTATGACTCCGCCGACGACAGCGAGTAGAAAACCCGAGGCGGCAGCGGCTGCGTCGCCCACATCTGCCCACGCACCGGCACGATTGGGATGCGAACCCCCAGCATCTCCCCCAGCGGCCCGCACCATGCTCCCGCCGCCAGGATCAACTGCCGAGCCTCGTGGGCCTCTTCGGAGCAGGTGACCCGGTAGGTTCCCTCCGCCTTCCTGTTGATTCCGGTAACCTCCCGGTCGGTGAGGATATTGGCTCCCCGCTGCGCCGCGGCCGCCGCGAAGGCGCGCGTGGCTTTCTTCGGGTCGGCCTGGCCTCGCAGGGGAAAGTGCATGGCACCGTACAGCCCCGGGCTGAGCTCCGGCTGATGCTGCGCGCTTCGTATATGGTCAGCAGGTCCAGAGTGTAGCCGCGCGACTTCAGCGCCAGGACCCGGTCCCGTGCGTAGACGTATTGGTCTTTGGTCTGGACTGCCTGAAGCCCGCCGGAAGCGCGAAACTCGATGTCGTAACCGAGTTCGAGTTGCATGCTCCGAAAGATCTGCAGGCTGCCCATGGTCAGGTACGACTCCAGGTCCGGCACGTTGCCCCATCCTAGCGCGCCGATACCGCCGGCATTCACACCCGACGCCTCGGATGCGATTTCGCCCCTCTCGAGCAGCATCACGCTCCGCCCGTGCCCCGCCAGGTGAAAGGCCGCAGACGCTCCCGCTATGCCACCTCCGATGATGATTACTTCAACGTCCGCCATGCTCACCTCGTCTCGATTCTGTGGCACATATCAGGATCGACCGACCCCGGCTCACGCCTCGTAGCAGGCAACCCAGTGCCCCGGGCTCTGCTCCTCCATCGGCGGATGCGGGTTGCCTTCGCAAAAGTCGGTGGCCACCGGGCAGCGGTCGTAAAACCGGCACCGCGCCGGCGGGTCTATGGGCAGCGTCAGATCTCCCCGTATGTCCGGGTGGTCGCGCCGGTATGCGGGATCCGGCACGGGAACCGCTGAGAGAAGCGCCCTGGTGTAGGGATGCAGCGGGTTCCGCAGCAGTTCCTCGGTTTCCGCCATCTCGACGATCTTCCCCAGGTACATCACGGCGATGCGGTGGCACATGTAGCGGGCCACCGCCAGGTCGTGGGTGATGTACAGGTAGGAGATCCCCAATTGTTGCGCGAGATCCTGCATCAGCGACATGATCCCGGTACGGCTGGAGACGTCCAGCATGGACGTGGGCTCGTCGGCAACCACGAAGGACGGGCCGATCACCAGCGCCCTCGCGATGGCCACCCGCTGGCGCTGCCCTCCGGAAAGCTCGTGGGGGTGGCGGAACAGGAAAGACGATGCCGGCGTGAGACCCACCTGGGTCAGTATCTCCGTGACCCGGTCTACACGGTCCATCAGGCTGCCGATCCCCTGCACTGCCAGCGGCTCGGCGATGGTGTCATAGATGGTTCGACGGGGGTTCATCGACTCGTACGGGTCCTGGAAGATCATCTGCGCCTGCCGGCGAAAGGCGCGCAGGTCGGCGGAACGTATCTCGCTGGCGTCCACCGGATCGCCGGACCCGCCAGCGGTGGTATCCAAGGACGGGAAGCGGAAGCGGATCTGGCCGGAGGTCGGTTCCAGCAACTTCACCAGCAGCTTGCCCACCGTGGTCTTGCCGCAGCCCGACTCTCCCACCAGCCCCAGGCTTTCGCCCGGCGCCAGGGCGAACGACACGTCGTCCACGGCATGGATGAAGCTGGAGGGCTGGCGGAACAGGTTTTTCGACACCGGGAACCGCTTGGTCAACCCCGACACGGCAACCAGGGCATCCTGTCCGGCGTGAGTCTGGTTGGGAGTCGCCACGGGTGTCTGCATTGTCGATGTCATCAGAAGCAGGATTTGCCGGATTTCAGGATTTTCGGGATTGGGGGAACACAATCCTGCCAATCTCCTAATCCGGCAAATCCTGCTTCTGACGGTTCTCCGAAAGCGGGGGCGCTTCCAGGGGATGCCAGCAGGCTGCCCAATGATCCCCGCGCATCGACCGGTCCGGGAACTCGGTTCGGCAGATCTCGTCGGCATACTGGCAGCGGGGATGGAACGGGCATCCCGCTGGCGGGTCGATCAGGTTGGGCGGCTCGCCCGCGAGGCCAACCAGCGGCAATCTTTCCCCGTGAACGCTGGGAAACGACGACATCAGCGCCGCCGTGTAGGGATGCATGGGGGATCGGAACACGTCGGCGGTGTCACCCAGTTCCACCAGGCGACCGGCGTACATCACGCCGATCCGGTCGGTCACCTCCGCCACCACACCGATGTCGTGGCTGATGTAAATCATCCCCATGCGAAGTTCCTGCTGCACGACCTTCAGTTCGCGCAGGATGCGGTCCTGAACAATGACGTCCAGGGCGGTGGTCGGCTCGTCGGCGATGATCAGGTCAGGGTCGCACGACAGCGCCATTGCGATGACCGCCCGCTGGCGCATGCCCCCGCTGAACTCGTGGGGATACCGGTCCATCAACTGCGGGTCCAGGCCCACCATGCGAAACAGGCGCGCCACCCGCTCCCTGGCGTCCGCCATCGTGGTCTCCATGCCGTGGGCCTCGATGGCCTCGATTATCTGATGACCGACCCGATGCACCGGGTCGAGGGAATTCATCGCCGCCTGGAACACCATGGCGATGCGGCGCCAGCGGTAGCCGCGCATCTCCTCATCGGACAGCGACAGCAGGTCGGTGCCGCCCAGCCTGACCTGACCGCCGGCCAGGCGCGCGTTCTCGGGCAGCAGCCGCATGAGACAATTGGCCACCGATGTCTTGCCGCAACCCGACTCGCCGACCAGTCCCAGCGACTGGCCCTGCTCCAGATTGAAGCTGACTCCCTCCACCGCCTGCACCTCGCCCTGCCGCGTCTGGTAGCGCAGCGAAAGGTCGATCACTTCCAGAACGAGCGCGTTGGTTGAGGTTGTCATTTTAACTGGACACCAAGCAGGTCAATGTCCATTGTCTTTCAGGTATTCGGACCGCTCAAAAATATTGGACATTGAATGTGCCAGTGTCCTACTCAGCGGGCCTATGCAATTTGAACATTTTCGAGGGTTGCTGGGGCAGCCATTCTATTCCGATTGCGTTCCGGCGGACACTTTCCCACATCAAGTCGCCCACATGCTTTCTCCCGAGACGCAGCAGATCATGCGGTGAATTGCGTCATCAAGTCCACACGGGCGCGCAATTCATCGCCCACCAAACTCACCAAGTTCTGCTCTCGTAAGTAGTTCAGGTCACGCGAGAGGGTCCTTTGGGTGACGCCTCTGTAGAACCGCGCGAGAGGATCTGAACCGGAACGTAAAGCTCTGACAGAAACCGGCCTGCTGGCCAACTCGGTCAACAATTGCAATTGCCTGTCGCCTGCCGGGTTACCAAGCTTGCCAGCGTCAGCCAGAGTGCGACGGGCATAGTCTCGAAAAGCAAGCACCCTAACCTCTTCGAGCACTTCATTATGAACTGACTCAAGCTCTTGGACCAGTCCCCTGAGAGCAAATGAAGCGAACGGAGTCAGGTCGACGCCTCCCCGCATTTGGATATCGTTCAAATGGTATATGTACTCGTCACGGTGCTGGTAGTAATAATTGGCAAGAGAATAATATCCGCGAACGTTTACTCCGGCTTTGTAAAGAAGAAAACTTTCTACAGCTCTCGACGTACGCCCGTTTCCGTCTCCGAATGGATGAATGCTCACTACATAAAAATGTGCAATTATTGCCCTCAGCACCGGGTCCCAAGTGCTCGGAAGCCCCGTATTTAACCATGTGAAGAACTCGGTCATCAGATCTCGCACCGCCTCTCGAGTTGAGGGAGGCCGATAAGGACCCACATTCACGGCGTGGCTTCGGTATCTACCGGGTTCGTTATACTCATAGTTGATTCCGTCAGTGAGAATCTCGTGGAATCTCAACAACAATGGTTCTGTCAGCGAGGCATCGGGGTGATTCTTCATGTACTCGCCAACGAACCGCATCAACGCATTCGCGTTGCGCGCTTCCTGTTCCTCACGCTCGCGGTCAGGCCCGAGCACTGCGAAGTCGACAGGGGAATCCACAATCTGACTGACTTCTTCCTCGGACAGTTCGGTGCCTTCGATTCCGGTAGTCCCGCGAACTGCCCTCATAATGTTGAGCCGGTCTAGGCGTTGTTGCACCGGTGGCGGAATAGGAATGCCTCTGATCACGCTTGCCAAGGCGTGGATTTTAGCCAAATCCTCCACAATATTCTGCGCGCCAGTCGCTAGGCGTAGGCCAAAATGTACCTCCCAACTAGGCATATTGAACACCTCATAACACGGACAGAAAAGCAGTCAATGTCCAAAAAACGTTGAGTAGGAATTGTACTCAAAATTTATGGACATGTAAATGGTCAATGTCCATTTTACGAAGCCTCTGTCAGCCGGCCGCGGCCATCCCGCCGTCTCCGAATTCACGCAGTGTGCCGCCGCAGCCTGGGGTTCACCACCTCGTCCAGTGCGCGGCCCACCAGGTAGAACGCGCTGCACAGGAAGGTGATCGACGCCCCGGCCGGTACGATGAGCCACCAATACCTGGTGCCGCCCAGCAGGTAGCCCCCGGTGTTGGCGGTGTGGATCATGATCCCCCAGCTCATCCTCAGGTCCAGCAGGCCCAGGAACGACAGCACCGCCTCCGCGAAGATCGCGCCCGTCACCGTGAACATCATGTACAGCAGCGACAGGGGCAGCAGGTTCGGGATGATGTGCACGAAAATGATGTGGAAGTGCCCGCCGCCAGCCACCCGCGCCGCCTCGATGTAGGGTTTCACGCGGATGCTCAACGCCTGCGATTTGAGGATTATCGCGGTGCCGCCAAAACCTCCCAGCACGCCGATGATCAGCGCCAGGTAGAACAGGTTCAGTTTGAACAGCGCGCTGAGCACGATCAGCAGCGAGATGCCCGGCAGCGCGATGATCAGGTCCGCCAGGCGCATGAACAGGGAGTCCACCAACCCGCCGTAGTAGGCCGCCACCGCCCCAACCGTGGTGGCGATTCCCACCGTCACCAGGGCCGCGGTTATCCCCAGGATGAACTCGGACCTCGTGCTGGACAACAGTTGGCTGAGCACGTCCCGTCCCAGGGGATCCGTGCCCAACGGGTGCCTCCAGTTCGGCGGCGACGGATGCTCCAGCCGGTCGAACGCGTACCCCGTCACCGGGTCGTACACCTCGGCGTCCCACACGGTCGCCATGAGGATAGGATGCGAAATCGCCATCAGGGCGAAAAGGACGATGGTCGCCAGCGACAGGACCCCGATGCGGCTCTCGACGAAGATGGCCCAGCCGCCGCGGAAGGACCGCAGCGCCAGCCGCGCCCGGGCCATCGCCATTTGCGACCGGCCCGGATGCAGGTCGACCAGCGGCGGCTCCGGACCGGCCGGCGGTTCCCCAAAGATTGCGTGCTGGTCGGGTTGCGGGGTGATCACTGGTAGCGAATCCGTGGGTCGAGGTACACGTACAGCACGTCCACGATGACGTGGGCCAGCAGCGAGAACAACCCGATGAACACCATTGAACCCATCACCAGTGGCAGGTCCTCGGAACGCACCGCATCCAGCAGGGTCATGCCCATGCCGGGCCAGGAGAACACGCCCTCGATGATTACGCTGCCGTCGATCGCGAATATCAGGCTGTACACCAGGCTGGTGACCACCGGAAGCAGCGCATTGCGCGCCGCGTGCCGGTCCCGCACCACCTTTTCGGGCAACCCCTTGGCCCGCGCCGCCATCACGTAGTCCTCGCGCATCGTTTCCAGCATGCTGTTCCGCGTCAGCAGCATCGTGCCGGCGAAGGAGATCAACGTCAGCGTCACAATGGGCAGGATCATGTGCCGGAGGATGTCCAGCGCCAGGAATCCGATGTCAGAGAATGCCCACGCCACCGGAATGGCCAGCGCCGCCGCTCCGATAACCGGCCCCACCAGCGGCGCCGGCCCGATCCGACCCGATCGCCGGAAAAACAACAGCACCAGAAACGCGAAGGCTACGAAAGCTGCGCCAGTCACCAGCATGTAGCTGAACACGTGGTTGGCGCTGACCTCCGCGCCCCTCCAAATCAGGGGATCCAGGAACTTGCCCACCGGCAGCCAGCCCAGCTTGAAGGCAAAAATCCAGATCATCATCAGACCAAAGGCGGGCGTGAACGCGGTGAACAGCGTCGCTCCCGAGATGGTCGCCGCATACTCCAGCACGCCGCCCCGCCGCCAGGCGATGGCTTTGCCCAGAAAGAACCCGATGTAGAAGGACACCGCCGTGGCGGTCAGGAACAGCACCGCCGTCCGCGGCAGCCGCTCCGCGAGCACCTCCAGCACCGGACGCGGGAAATGCCCGAAGGAGACCCCGAAATTGCCGGTGAACGTGTTCTTCATGTGGACGAGATACTGTTGCCACAGCGGCTTGTCCAGCCCGAAGGATTCCTTGATCTGGGCCCTCACGTCCGCTGGCAGGTCGGGGTTGAGCGCGTAGAAAGTGGCGTAGTCCCCCGGCTGTGCCTGCACCAGGAAGAACGTCAGCGTGACGATCAGGAACAGGGTCAGCACCATCTGCCCGGCGCGTTTGGCCAGGTATCCCGTCATCGTGGGATACGCTTCCTTACTGCTTCATCTTTACGGAAGCAGAACTCAAGTCGATACAATGTACACGCATAGCGCATGGAGGAATCCGATGGAAGATATTTTGGTTATCATCCTGCTGGTGGTCATGATGACCGCGGGGATGGTGTTGTTCTTCGGGGGGCTGGCTTGGCTGGCTGTCGACGGGTATCGCTCGATGCGTCGCTCACAGTTGTCAGCAGGCCGGGACGATTCCGCGAGCGTCGAGGCTGAGGCGTTCGCAATTCATCAGAACCAAGATACACAGGATTCAGGGACTTACAGGATTGGGCCGATTGGTGATGGAGATTCCCTAATCCTGATAATCCGCAAATCTGGCTAATCCTGCTTCTGACAATCTCGAAAGCGGCTACTTGAACTGCACCAGGGTCGTCAGGCCGGACGCGTTCTGCAGGCCGCCCAGGGAGTGGGTGTAAGGGTATTCCACCCGGTCGCTCCGATAGGCTTCAACCAGCGGTGTGTCGAACAGCGGGACGTAGGGCAGGTCCTCTGCCAGGAACGCCTGCATTTCAAAGACCAGCTCGCGCGCGGCGTCGACGTCGGTCTCGGCCAGCAACTCGTCGGCCAGCTTGTCAAACTCCGGGTTGTTGTAGCCGCCGGGGTTGTGTCCCTCCAGATCCGAGTGTCGGCTGTGGAAGAAGTTCTCCAGGTAGTCCGGATACAGGCTCAGGCCCCAACCCAAAATCCACATGTCGAAGTCCTGCTGGTCAAATACCTTTTCCACGATCAGATTGAAGCCGGTCAGGTCCGCGTGCACCGGGATGCCCACCTCGTTCAGCCACCGCTCGATCCAGATGGCGAACGTCGATCGAAGCGGGTCGTAGCCCGGGCTCGGCGCCAGGATGCTGATGGCGGGCACCGGCTGGCCGTTGGGCATCTTCAGCCCCTCGCCCCGCTGCTCCACGAAACGGCCATCCTCGCTCACCCTGGGCTCGGTTTCCCAGGTGAACCCCTCGCCTTTGAGCAGCTCGACAACCTGCGCGATCCGTTCTCCCCGGGTCAGGTCCTTGCCGATCTGAGGAACATGGGGGTTGTACCAGGCGCGATTGCCTTCGGGCACGGTGGCGTACATGGGGAACGCTACCCCCTGAAGCACAGTTTGAGTGATGAATTCCTTGTCAATCAGGGTCGCCACGGCCTGCCGGAAGGCCTGGTTGTTCATGGGTTCCTTGCGGAAGTTGAAGCCGAGGTACCTCATGCCGTCTGACGGGTTCTCGATCACCGTCAGTCCGTCCTCGCCCTCCAACTGCTTCTGCAGACCGCTGGACAACCCCAGCGGGTTCAGCATGAAATCGAGGTCACCTTTCTTCAGCGCCAGCACCGTGGCATCCTGGCTGCCGTATATCGAGTAAATGGTGCTTTCGGCATACGGCCCCACCGTGTATTCCAGCGCCTTGTCGCCGCCGGCATCGCCATAAGCCTCAAACTCGTAGGCTCCTGGCTTGGCCTCGGCGTAGGCGCCGCTGGTGTATTCGGTGACCGTGGTGTCGCGGAAGAAATAGCGGGGGTTATGTGTCTTCTCGGCAAACGCCCCGCGCTCCCACTTCTGGAACCCGAAACCACCGGCGGTGGGTTCGTTGTCCGGCACGTGAGCAAATAGGGCCTTCTGCTGATCGGTGAGCTCTCCGCCCAGCGTGGCGGCCGTGACCACCGGTTCCCAATAGGCCCTGGACATGATGGGCATGAACGCCAGCCCGAACTGCCAGCGGGCCAGTCCCGGCTTTTGCTTGAAGAATATCTTCAAACGGTAGGGATCCAGCGCTTCGGCATGATCGAAGTAATCAGGATCCACGATCGACGGCCAGTTGCCGGGCAGCCGCATTTCTGACGCGGTATGAGCGGTGAACGCGAAGTCTTCGGCGGTCACGTCGGTGCCGTCGCTCCACTGCACCCCTTCCTTGAGTTGTACCTCCGTGGTCCAGAAGGTCTGGCCCCCGACGGTTTCTTCCTGCAGCGCTGTGGGGAAATCAGCGGCCAATGAGGGCACCCAGTCAAACCGTTGCGCCGAGTAGGTGTACAGTACCGGCTTCTCTCCACCCAGGACGTACAGGTTCCATATGGTGCCGTCAGGCCCCAGGTACGCCCAGTAATTGGTGGTGGTCAGGTCTGCGGAGATGCCTATCTGATAGACATACTCCACGTCATCGGTGCCTGCCTGCTGGGGTACCGGAGTCGCAGGAACCGCCGTCGCCACTGCCGGCGCTGATGTTTCAGGAGCGGCCTCGGTGGGCGTCACCTCCGCTGTCGAACCTGCGCCAGCGGGGCCGGGAGTGGCGGTGACCACTACTTCTGTGACTACTTCCCTGGTGCATCCCACCAGTACAAGCAGGGCCATTATCAGGCCGATTATCATCAAGAATTTATTCGTATGAAGCATTCCATTCACCTCAAACAGTGAGCCAAAATCTAACACGACATACCCGATTCCCGCAAGAAAGTCTTCCGGCGGCAAGCGCCGGCGTCGCCGCTTCTTGCCCGACGCCTGATGGTAGGATTGGAAAGACGCACGGATTCCGTCCCGGTGGGCAGTCCCTGGACATGCTTTCACGGAAAACACCGGGCGAGCGCAAATCAGAGATCGCAATTGCTCAACAAGAGGTAACGCTGATGAACATCCAGACATTGGACCAGAGTCCACAGAATCATCGCGGCGGGCAGGTGTCGCATCTGCTTTTGGCGGCCGGGCAGTTCGGGTCCGAGAACCTGGCCGTCACGTGGGTCGAAGGGGAACCGAACAGCGAACAGGCGGTCCATTCCCACGACGGGCGGGAGCAGGTGTACGTGATCGTGCAGGGCCGGGGCGCCATGAGGGTCGGCGAAGAAGTGGAAGAGGTTGGCCCCGGCACCGCCATCCTGGTGCCCCCGGGGACGGACCACTCCATCCGCAACATCGGAGAGGAGAACCTGATCTACGTTTCGGCAACCTCGCCGCCGTTCCAGTTGCAGGAGGGAAACACCAGTTGGTCCGCGCCGGCGACGGCCTGAGCAGGCCGCCTCCGCAGTAGACGGAACTTCCCGCGGATCAAAAAAACGGGTCCTCCTGGCGCGGAGGACCCGTAAGTTTGCCGGGTGCTGTCCGGCGTGCTGTTGAGATTCGAGCCATCAGGATTTCCCGGAAGGCGAGGACTGGGACCGGATCAGCAATGTCGTCGGGAATCGGTTTCGAGTCCACGTCAGCCAGCGCGTGGTTTACGCCCAGGCCCAGGGGTTTTCTACCGGCAGCAACGAGGACGGATACTCCCTTTCGGGCATTGTCGCTTACCTGAAGGACGTGGGTTCGGACGATGTGCCAAAGGTCAGCGTCTACACCACCGATGCCAATGGCAACCCCGACGAAATTCTGCACAAATTGAGCAACCCGGCGTCTTTCTCCAACGACGCCCGCAACACCTTCACCGCCCCGGTTGGCGCGACCCTGGGCGTCGAGACCGACTATTTCCGCGTGTTCGAAAACGATGTTGACGGGACAAGCACGGCGAACTTCCAGGTGGGGTTTCTCGATGGAAACGGCCAGGACTCGGGGGCAGCGGCCGGTTGGAGCCTCCCCACCGACCAGTCCTATTCGGTGTTGGTCAAAATACAGGGCTCCGTGTTCAAATCCACGGAGTACGACCAGACCAGCCGCAGATCCGCAACGCCACGATCTGTTGATACCAGGAACGCGACGGCCACGACCTGCATCTAGAACCGGATCGTCGCGAGGTATGAAGATGACCACGAATCGGTACGCCGGGCGTGGCACGGCTATCCGCTGCCGATACGGATAGGAGATTACAACAACCCGGGTTTCTACGTTTTCTACATCGTGGGACGCAACGGATTCCGCAGCGTGAACCGGGGCATCCGCTACGGCTATACCGAATGGGGCTACAAGTCAACCCGGGTGGTATTGCACGAACCGGCACATCATTTCCTGCTGGACCATCGCGTCGCGGAGGTTCCGGAAGCGGTTGGCGTCGGCTGGCTCTACTTCAACCACCGGGTCAAGGCCGATTGCCCGTCGGCGAAATCTACGCCGACGTGTTGGGTTACGACACTCACCGTGCGGCCTCCCAGTCAATCGGATACCTGGGGAAATGCCCGGAGATTGCCAATAGGGCCAAACCGGACCGGGCGAGCGTCAGGGTGGCCGGCAGCGTCGCCAGGGGCGAAATCGCCGACTGGTTTTATCACCACTATTGCAGCAGCGACGGCCCGGCGGACATGCACGCCGTCTGGGCCGATCTCAAGGTTGCCAGCGGCAAGCGCACAGCGGCATATCACATGCGCAACATGCTCGGAGGGTACTGCTCTCTCCGCGAGGCCAGTTGGGCGCTGGGCTCGTCGGGACCGTCCTTCGGCAACCCGTGGGTGGAAGGACGGCGGCTGCCACTGGCGCAAACCGCAGGACCTGGCAGTCACCACTCTGAACGGGTCGTTGAAAGTCACCTTGAGCCCGCACCTGTCCGAAACCGGCCCCTCGGTCACCCACTACGCCGTGCATTGGCGCACCGCCGACCAGGATTTTCACTCGTCGCACCAGGCGCTGAGTTCGGAGACCGCCGACCTGACCGACACCGTAGGCAAACCGGCCTGGAAAACCGTGGCAGCCAAGGGCCCGCCGGAGGCGCCCACCAACGTGACGGCGGTGGGCGGCAGGAACTCGCTGCTGGTGTCCTGGAGCCTGCCTGAGGGCGGCGCCATACACGGCGCCTTCGTGATTCAATGGCGCACGGGCGCGACCTGCGAGCCGGGCAACGAGGTCGGCGTCTGGCGGCCCTGGGTGGGGCCGTAACTTCTCACCAACATGGCCGGGCACGGTCGCTACTACGTCCGCGTGCTGGCCCGCCATGTGCTCGGCGAAAGCGGGTACTCGGAGGAGTATTTCGTCATGTCCGGCGCGCCCGGAAAACCCGCGGATTTCGAGGCCGAGGTCCGCCCAGGCGGCGGGTTCCACCTGACCTGGGACCGGCCCGATCCCTACTACTCCAATCCAACAATACGGACTTCAAACCAGTCCGCCCCAGCAGCGCCAGTCGCCCCATCCCTGATGCGGACGGCAACACGGTGCCCCAGTTCGCTACGACGTGAAATACAAGCGTGCCGATGGTCAGCCCGGCGGATGGCGTTCACTGTCGAAGTACCGGGACCTGCACCGGGGATACCACACCCTTGACCCCGCTGCGCACAACCTGGACCTGACCAGCTACTGCTCGGGCGCGGAACCGGTCATAGGCGAGCCCTACAATTTCCGCATCCGCGCGTCCCACGTGTGGCTCGACTCCGGCGATACCAACCCCCGCAACGGGCCCTGGGCATACAGCGGACCCATCGAATACGATCCGCCCGTGTACAACCAGAACTGAATCGACCGCCGCTCAAATCTATCGACAGCGACTGCCGTCCAGCTCGATGCCAATCCGAGGGTCCCGGAACGCATATTCGCGGGACCCTCGGGCGTTTCCCGGAAGGCCGGGTCGCTTGATTGTCCGGCCCGGTACGCCGTGGTCTATAATGCGCGGCAATCACCGCGCTGCATTACGGCAAGCTGGAGCCGAGCATGGACGGCATCTACCTGGACTACAACGCCACCACTCCCATTGACCCCGCCGTCGCCGAGGCCATGCTGCCCTACATTCACGGGCTCTTCGGCAACCCCTCCAGCGGTCACACCTTCGGCCTTGCCGCGCGCGAGGGAGTTGACCTGGCCCGCCAGCAGGTGTCGGCGATGCTGGGCTGCTCCGAGGACGACCTGATCTTCACCAGCGGCGGCACCGAAGCCAACAACCACGCCATCAAGGGCGTTGCCGGCGCATACCGCCACCGCGGCAACCACATCATCACCTCGGCGGTGGAGCACCCAGCGGTGACCGAGGTGTGCGGGTATCTCGAAGGCCACGGCATCCGGACCACCTACCTCCCTGTCGACGAGTATGGAATGGTCGATCCGCGGCAAGTCGAGGAGGCCATCACCCCCGGGACGGTGCTGGTCACCATCATGCACGCCAACAACGAGGTCGGCGCCATCCAGCCCATCGCGGAGATCGCCGAAATCGCCCACCGCCACGGCGTGCTGGTGCACAGCGACTGTGCCCAGTCCGTCGGCAAGATCCCGGTCAAGGTGGACGACCTCGGCGTCGACCTGCTGTCGGTGGCCGGGCACAAGCTCTATGCCCCCAAGGGCATCGGCGCCCTGTACATCCGCCCCGGCGTCCAACTGGAAAAGTTCATGCACGGCGCCAACCACGAGGGGAACCGCCGCGCCGGCACCGAGAACATCATCCTGATGGCCGGCCTCGGCAAGGCCTGCGAACTCATCGAGCAAAACCT
Source organism: uncultured Dehalococcoidia bacterium (assembly GCA_951813535.1). Lineage (GTDB taxonomy): Bacteria > Chloroflexota > Dehalococcoidia > Lucifugimonadales > UBA3495 > Bin87. The sequence continues at coordinate 865,144 of OX638345.1, forward strand.
GGCCGACTACACCGGCCACATGGCCGCCATGCGAGACCGCCTCGAGCGGGGCATCCTGGCATCGGGCCACGACGCCCGCATCAACGGTCATCCGACCCGACGCCTGCCCAACACCTGCAGCATCGGCTTGCGCGGGCTGGAAGCCGACCGCATCCTGGCCAGCCTGCCCACCGTGGCGGCCTCCGCTGGGGCCGCCTGCCACAGTGACCAGGTTGAGCTCTCCCATGTGCTCGAAGCCATGCGTGTGCCCACCGAGTACGCCATGGGAACCCTGCGCCTGTCCGTGGGCCGTTACACTACCGAAGACGAGATAGACCGGGCGATCGCCGAAATCATGGCAGTGGTCGCCCGTCTGTCGCCAGTCCATATCGCCGCCAACTGACCCGCACCGAACCGGAGTGAAAGCCAATGACGACCCAGACCAACCCAGGCGCCCTTGACGCGGCAACGATGGCCGGATTCGAGGAGGCCTTCACCGCACAGCCCAACCACCAACTGATGCAGAACGTCGTCACCCAGCACGACGTCAACGACGTCGCCCTGAACCGCAACATCGTCGCCGAGGCCACCCACAGCTTCTCCACGGTGCTGGACGACTGGAGCGTGACCAACCAGGCCCGCTCCGGGCGCTGCTGGATGTTCGCCGGCCTGAACCTGTTCCGCGCCGAGACCCGAAACGTCCTGAACGTCAAGGAGTTCGAGTTCAGCCAGTCCTACGTCATGTTCTGGGACAAAATGGAACGGGCCAACTACATCCTGGAGGCCGTCATCGAAACCGCCGACCGGCCCATCGACGACCGCGTGGTGGCCTGGCTCCTGCAGCAGCCCCTGGGCGATGGCGGCCAGTGGGACATGTTCGTGAGCCTCGTCCGCAAGCACGGCGTGGTGCCCAAGACTGTCATGCCCGAGACCGAAAGCTCCGGCAACTCCATGCGCATGAACGCCGGCCTCAACTACCAGGTGCGGCAGGGCGCGCGCAACATCCGCAGTCTCTATGCCGACGAGGCCGGCCTGGACCAGATGCGCGATGCCAAGCAGGAGGCTCTCCGCGCCATCTACCAGATCCTCTGCATCCACCTCGGTACCCCACCAGCACAGTTTGACTGGCAGTGGAAGGACAAGGACGGCGAGTTCCACCGGGACGGCGACATGACGCCGCTGGCGTTCGCCGAGAAGTACATCACCACGCCCATGGAAGACTACGTCTGCCTCGTCCATGACCCCCGCGGATCCAGCCCGCCGGGCCGCACCTACACCGTGCAGTACCTGGGCAACGTGGTCGACGGCACCCGCATCACCTACCTGAACGTCGATATCGAAATGATGAAGGACGTCGCCATGCGCATGCTCCAGGACGGGATGCCCGTCTGGATGGGCTGCGACACCGGCAAGCAGATGCACCGCGACAAGGGCCTGTGGGACGCCGAGCTCTTCGACTACGCCAGCGTCTACAGCGCCGACTTCGAGATGGACAAGGCAGAACGCCTGGAGTACCACCAGACGGCAATGACCCACGCCATGCTCTTCACCGGCGTGGACGTGGTGGACGGCAAGCCCCGCCGCTGGCGCGTCGAGAACAGCTGGGACGACAAGGTCGGCCAGAAGGGCTTCTTCCTGATGAACGACTCCTGGTTCGCCGAGTACATGTTCGAGATCTCCGCGCCCAAGAGCTACCTGCCCCAGGAATTGCAGGACGCCCTCGACCTCGAACCCATCGTCCTGCCGCCATGGGATCCGATGGGGTCGCTGGCGACAGGGTTAAACCTACAGTGACACATTTCCTAAACCAAAGCCAAGGTGGGATGTGCATTTGCCGGGTGTTGGGCATCAGGCATCGGGTCTCGCATGAGTGCCTCGGCCCTTGATTGCAGGACGGTCCGGCAGCGGCGTCTCACCTCGTCTCTCCGCCCAGCCAGGCCGTCCAGGAACCTGCCGACCCTTGCCTGAACCGCCGTCCGGCTTCCCAGGCACAGATTGCCAGTCGCCTCCTCTCTGACCCAGCCCCAGATGGCCTCATCGGCGTTGCAGTCCGGGCTGTAGCCCAGCAGATTCACCAGCCTCAGGTTGAGGCCGGGGGTCTTCAGGTACGATCGCATCGCCTCTCCGCGATGGGCTGGCGCGTTGTCACAGATCACGTTGAGACGCCCGCTGTGCCTCTGGCGCAACTGTTCCAAGAAGGCAACCGAAGTTCCGGAGTTACTGTTCCCCGCCAGTTCCATCCATTCCACCTCGCCCGTCTCCAGGCACACCGCCGAATAATAGCTGGCCTTCTCGCCGTACTGCGGGCTGGTCGAGCCCACCAGGGCCGGTTCTCCCCGGAGCACCCATTTGCCCCTCAGTTCCGCGTCCGCCCGGAAGTGAGCCTCGTCCCGGAAGTAAGCCTCGTCCCGGAAGTGAGCCGCGTCGACCAAGAATATTTTCCCTCCGCTCCCTTGGGCCTCCTCCCTTGGGCCTCCGCCCTCAGGGCCTCCTCCCTCAGGGCGGCATACTCTGCCACGAAAGCCTCCCGCTTGGACCCATTGGCCTTGACCAAGCGCTTCTGGGGCCGCTTGCAGCTGAACCCCAACCGGTGCAGCCAGTTCAAGCAACTGCTACGGCTCAACTCAATGCCAAAGCGTTCGCAGACGAACTACCTGACCCCTTTCCAATACCAGTTGGCCAGTTCCATGCCCGACGTGGTCGGCGACTCCTGCACCGCCCTTTTCAAATCCTCCTGCTGCGCCTCGTCAAGGGCGGGGGGGGAACCACCGGTCTGCTCGAACATCAATCCCGCAGGCCCTCCCTCGCCGAAGGCTGACGCCCAGCGTCCGATGGTGTGGGGGTCCCGCTCCAGCGCCTCCGCCGTGGCCGCCGCCGTCAAGCCCTGGACCAGGAGCAGGATGGCGTACCACCGTTCCCGCTCCGGGGGCGTCGGCGCCAGCAGCATCCGCCTCCGCAAGTCCTTGATCCCCAGCTGCCATTGTTCCAGAGACCGTTCTATCTCTCTGACCCCCATCATCAACCTCTCGCAACTCCTGAAACCACCTAACCCAACTGACCCCAATTTACCCCATGCCTCTGCGCATTTCACCCTGGCTTCAGTTTAGTGCGAAGGTTGTTTCGAAATCGTCGCTGGAGCATCCGCTGTAGGCGCGTTCGGCGAGTGCGATGTGGTGGGCCATTTTCCTGATCCTGGTTCTGATGGCTAGGCCTATGTTTACGATGAAGTAGATGTGCGGAGGCCCGACGCGCGGCGAGTTGCTGGGGGGTTCGAGGATGGATTCCGCCATCTCGGCCGCCGTGTCGGCCAGCGTGCGTAGTCTCCAGTGGTGGAGTTCGTAGTCTTGTCGCGTGATCTCGAGTCTTTCAAACATGGTCCTGGTCTACCAGCGGTCGGCCGAGCGGTGATGCTGCGGCGTAGTCGAGGGTTCCGGTACGGCGGTGAAACCCTGCACAATCTACCTCGGAACGTGGAATAAATGCACGCTTCCGCCCAGACGGATCCAGCCCCGATGGGTTCGTGGGGCAGGGCTGCGAACGTTGGGGTCGGCACCGTTGGCTAGAAGTGGGGTCATGGTGAAACTCTTTCCATCGCGGTTTCAGAAGTCATCGGTTGTGCCTTCGTCAGGCCCGTAGGCGTCGTCCACCCGTTCGTGGCAATCCACGGCGCTTATGTCGTAGAACCGGCACTCTGGCCCGCTGGGCGTCCAGGATGGCGGGTCTGGCGCCGCCACACGGTGAGTCAGCGTGATGAGGCGGTGGATAAACTCTTGGTTCGCGCCGTCCTGTGGCCCGCGCTGGATGCGGTTGGGTAGTGGATCTCGCCCGCGATGCGGGTGCGCCGGTATTGCTCCAGGGCGCGCGGCACGCGTACATGTACACCATGACCTGAGCGGTGTGCGAGGCGCGTTCGACGCCGGTTTTGGCATCGACGATGAGGATGTGGTCGCTGGTGGGGATGATGAGGCCGGGCTGGCCGGCGAGGGTGGCGGTGCGTCCCTCGAGCCGGAAGGCGTTTTGTGCCTCGACGCGGACGTCGTAGCCGCTGTCCTCGAACTTGCGGCGAGTGTCGTTAAGCAGCGCGGTGTGGTCCATCTGCCACTGGCTGAGGTTGAAGTCGTTGGGCGGGCGTTCCCAGCCCTGATGATGGGCTCGGAACCACGCGGCCCATTCGCAGGAGCTTTCGCCGGTGAGGAGATTGGTGAGCCAGGTGGTCCAGATGCAGGGGAAGGCGCGTTGGGCGGCGGGCATGTTGGGGCTCTCGGCGTTGGTCGTTGGGGATTCCCCAATTTTATTGGTGCCCGAATTCCGGCCGCCATGGGTTGCTGACAGCAAACCGCATGGGGCAGCGCGTTGGTGCAGGGATGGATCTGCACGAAATCTGCACAAAATCTACCCGATAATTCACGGCCATTTCACATCGGTGGTCTAACCTGAATGTGGTACGTCGAATAAGACGTGGGCATGGGCTCGCCCGACCGGTCGGTGGGTCGATGTCATCCACGGCATAACGTGGATGAGGTGAGCGGTTCGTGCGGCGTCACCGGGTGAGGGTGTGTCGGTCGTTGGTGTTGCTGCACGAACTCAATAACTGAGTAGAGGTTCGCGGGGTTTAGACGAACGTCATGTCCTGCGTGCTACACGTTGCGGCGGCTTGCGTGGTGCTGGTCGGCATTGCCGTTGCCGTCCATTTCATCATCACGCCGTTCTATCATGCTGGGGGTGCCCCGTTCACGTTGTGGCGCTGCATGAACTGGTTCATCGCGCCTGCGGTGCTCATCACGGTGGTGGCGAGCTACGCTGGCAAGCGCAGCATGGACGGCGAAGGGTCTTCTGACCCGAAGCGGTATCTCGAAGTCAACACGGTCTTCTACGGGTCGGTGGCTGCGGGCATCATCTACTACTGGAACTGGGCGCTTTCGCTCTCGCCAGGCAATGTGCCCTACGGGCAGTTCTGGTCCGTGCTGGGCGCGGCACTGCCCATCCTGATGGTGGTGGCCGGCATTCGGCTATGGAATCTGCACGTGGGTCATACGGCTCCTGCGGCAAACGGGTACCAGGTGTAACCCGCTACCCGAGACAGTTTGATGGCGTGCTCCGATCATCTGAGGCAAGCGGGTAGAAGGGTAGACCTGCCACCTGCTCACAGTCAGTGTTGCCGGCGATGCCGGCGGTACTGTTCTCCGGTCATCCAAGCTGGTTTCACCCTGGGGGTATCCCGAGGCCCGAGCCTGCTTGTCACGAAGCATCGTCCCCCTGCCTGGCAGGCACGGCGATGATGGTGCGCACAAGCGGACCATCATCGCCGGTTTACGGGCCTCGGGTGTGGTGCCAGGCTGCGTGGTCCAGCGCTTCGGGCATGGTCGGTAGTGGAGCGGGGGTCAAGAAGATGTCCTGGAGATATCTCGGCCCGAGGCGCCACCGCACTCCGATGATGATGCTCATGTTCGCTGTGCTGGTGGCGTTGTTGATGCTCGGAAACGGAGATGAAAGCCACGCCCAGCAGTCAATCCCCGTCGTTGCGAATACTACTCAATCCGTCGGCGGCCATATCTCGTAGCCCGAAAGTAATTGGCGGCTAACCAAATTCACCACCGCCAACGTTCGCTACCAACTGGATCGTGTCCGGGTGGCATTGAGTTCAGATGATAGTGCGCAAGTCAGTATGATCATCCTGCATGATAACGCGGGCAAGCCGGGAAGGACTTACGCGAGGATGTCGGGCGACGCTGGCGAACTTAGCGCGTGGGAATTCGTTAATTACACTCCGAACGGTACCACCTACCTGGAGCCGTTCACGACGTATTGGGTGGCGGTGTCAGCGTTTGGCGGAACGGCGAAGATTCGTGTAGCGGACATAAACGATGACCAAGATGGGCTTAGACACTGGACCATCGGCGACGACACCAGGGACCGAGTTGGAAACTTCGTTAGTACCCACTCCATCAGCATGACGGTTTACGGCACTTCCGCGCCTGCCGACAAACTGGCGGTCAGCAACCGGGCGCGGGGATCGCAGTCGTCGAACTTGGCGGAAACTCGGGTCATCGGAACGTCGTTCACCACAGGCAGCACGGAATACGTGCTGAACAAGGTTCGGCTCCTCATGACCAGAGATGCTGGCGCTTCAGTCAATGTCAGCATCAGGAAAAACGCAACGGGAAACACAATCGGAACGACGATCGAGGCTCTGACCGCCGATGGAACCGTCAGCACCGGCGACATCGCGCAAATCGACTACAGTTCCGATGGACTATTCCTCGCTGCCAACACGACCTATTGGGTCGTAGTTGGAATATCGGGTGGAAACGGGAAAGTGGAACTGGCCACCAGCGACAGTGAAGATCCCGAGGCCGCTACCGGCTGGAGCCTGGGCAACCACACCGAGGACATCAATTCAGACGATGATTATTCCGCAAACTCCCTGAAAATGCAGGTCTTCGCAGATGAAACTGAGGAACTTGACAGCGTAGTGGTGGTTTCCCAGCCCCTGGACGGGGATACCTACAAGGGCGGTGAAAACCTGGAAATCGAGTACAGGTTCACCGCGGAAGTAGTTCACGTTAGCGGTACGGCGCGGCTCAACTTGGGAGATCAGGCGCGCCGGGCCGAATACATCTCGGGAAGCGGCACCAATACGCTGCTGTACAGTTACGTCGTGCAAAGCACGGATGTGGACACCGACAACGGATTCAACATCGGCGACAACGACCACCCCACCGTGACGGTGTCGTTCGCCCAGGCTGCCTATACCATGGCCGAAGGCGCCACGCAGCAGGTCTCCGTGAGCGTGAGCGCGGACCCTGAGCGCACCACCATCATCCCCATCACGGCCACGCCCCAGGGCACGGCCAGCGCCGCCGACTACACCGTGATGCCCAGCGTCACCTTCTATGACGCAGACACTGGCTCCAAGATCTTTACCATCGTGGTCACCCAGGACCTGATCGACGACGACAACGAGAAAGTGGCTCTGGGATTCGGGACCATGCCGGACCCCCGGGTCAGCGCCGGGACTCAAGATGAGACCACCGTCTCCATCACCGACGACGACACGGCGGGTATCCTCTTCAGCCCCACCTCGTTGACGGTGGAGGAGGAAGACAGCGTCGGCTACACGGTCGCCCTCGCGACGGAGCCGACGGTGAACGTGAGCGTCACGATCACCGTCCACACCGGCACTGACCTGGAACTGGTGAGCAACAGGCTGACCAATGACGTCCTCACGTTCACCTCGCTCAACTGGCACATGCCCCAGGCGGTGACCGTCGAAACGGCTCACGATGATGACGGCGTGGCCGACTCCGAGACGCTGGCCCACGCGGCGGCGGGAGCGGAATACGACGGCGTCGACGCCGACCTGACGGGCACCGTCAACGACAACGACCCGCTGGGCATCATTCTCCAGCCGCTCGAGCTGACGGTGCCCGAGAGCGGCCACGCCGACTACGGCGTCAGGCTGGCCACCGAGCCCACCGTGGCGGTCACCCTGAACATCAGCGGGCACAACGGCACGGACCTGACCCTGACCGTCGCCGCGGCACACGACGACGACCGCGAGGACGACCTGGAATTCCAGTCCCACAACGCCTCGGGCGGCGAATACGAGGCGATGATGGAGGCGCTGCCAGTTACGGTAGACGACAATACCGGAGACCTCCGACTCGTTGACGGACCGCCAATTGCCGAGGACGAGGAACCCTGCGAGGGCCGCCTGGAGATTTACTGCAACGGCGAATGGGGGACGATCTGCGACGACAATTGGAGCACAGAGGATGCGGATACGGCCTGCCGGGCGCTGGGTTTCCCGGACGGTTCCGTGAACAGTGGCCGCTTCGGCAGCGGGATCTTTCCGACGGGCGATAGGGACCAACCGATCTGGCTGGACGACCTGAGTTGCGACGGCGGCGAGTCGCACCTGCTGGACTGTCGCTCCAGCCCAGTGGGGGTGAACAACTGCCAGCATGCCGAGGACGTGGGGCTGCGCTGCCTGAAGACCACCGGGCCCTGGATCGTGAACGCCGAGTTCAGCCAGCCCTACGGTGAGGACGGGAGATATGGCGCGGGCGAGACGGTGACGGTGACCCTGGTCTGGAGCGAAGCGGTGACGGTCTCGACCAGTATGGACGGCTTTCCGCGCGTGGCCCTGCTCTACGGCGGGCAGGCTGACCTGCTTTATCACCCCAGCGGATCCGGTACCCAGCGGACGGTGTTCACTCACACGCTGCGGCAGACCGAAGGCGAAACTTCCCTCGACCAAATTCGCCTCTCACGAGATTCCCTCGCCCTGCGCGACCCGGACAACCCGCTCACGGCGTCCGCCAGCATCTCCAGTGTGGCGACCGGCGACGCGGCCATCCTCGGGCACCGCACCTACAGCTCCAACGAAGAGGGCACGATGCCGTCCACGTCAGAAGGCCAGGCCGAACCGGGATCATTGGAGCGCCCGCCTTTGGCGAGCCGGGAGAGGACGGGGTCTTCGGCGCAGGCGAGACCGTCGAGCTGACGTTCACCTTCAGCCAGGCCGTACAGGTGGACACCACCGGCGGCACGCCGTCTGTGGTGGTCCTCCTCGGAGGGACCGCCGCCAGGCAGGCTCCCTACCTCCGGGGCAGCGGCACCGACCAGTTGGTCTTCGGCTATACCCTCGTCGCAGCGGATGGGGAACACAGTTCGCTTCTGATCGATCCCGACCCCTGGTCCTGAACGGCGGGACCATCCGCGACGTGGCCACCAACCTGGACGCAGACATCCGGCACCAGGGTGGCGGCGTTCAGTTGACTCCCCCGGCCGATGACACCGCTCCTCAGCTACAGTCGGCCACCGTGAACGCAGGCATACTGGAGTTGACTTACAGTGAAACGCTGGACAGCAGCGCCACGCTGTTGTTCAGCGCCTTCACGTGGACGTCAACAGCGCTTCCCGCACGGTCTTGGGTGGGGGCATTGGCGGATCCCAGGTGCTGCTGATGCTGTTGCCGCCGGTGGAGGCGGGGGATATTGTCACGGTTGACTACACAGCCCCCACGGGCGAAGGGGTGGGCAGGGTGCAGGATGCGGCGGGCAACGCCGCGACCTCCTTCAGCGGGCAGGTGGTGACCAACAATACGCTGGACACCACCGCGACAGCGCTCGAGACGGCGACAGTGAACGGAGCGTCGCTGGCGCTGACCTACAACGAGGACCTCCATACCGACTCCACGCCGGCCCAGAGCGCCTACTCGGTGACCATGGGCAGCAACCCGGCGGCCACTCCCTCCGATTTGGCCATCAGCGGCCGAACGGTGGCCCTCACGCTGGCCACGGCAGCGGCCCAAGGCGACACCGTGACCGTCAGCTACACTGCGCCCGGCAGCAACCCCGTGCAGGACGCGGCCAGCAACGTCGCTGCATCCTTCACCGACCAGACAGTCACCAACCAAACTGGCGACAGCTCGGCCGGTAACACGTCCCGGGATGAGGAGTCCAATGAGAGTGACACCCCCGAAGCGCCGACGCATCTACAGGTCATCCCGCACAGCACCGGCCAACTGAGCGCCACCTGGAGCGCACCGGCCGCAGGCGCAGCTCCCACCGGATACACCGTCCAGTGGAAGAGCGCATCAGACGATTGGGACACCACGGAAGACATGTCCCAGGCAGACGCGACCAAGACCTCTTACGTCATCACCGGACTCACCGACGGCACGGTGTACACGGTGCGCGTACTGGCCACCAACGACAGCGGCGACAGTGAACCCTCGGCAGAGGTAACCGCCACGCCGCAGGAGACCACGCCCCCGTCTGTCGCGTCCGCAGCAGTGGACGGCGCCGAACTCACCATCACCTTCAACGAAACCCTGCAAGAGAACGCTGCACCTGGCGTGTCCGCCTTTGATGTGACCGCCGCGGGCAGCGATCGGGCCGTCGAGATGGTCACGCTTTCGGGAGCCGGCGTATCCCTCACCTTGGCAACGCCGGTAATAGCCTACAACGTGGTGACGGTTGATAGACGACAATAAGGAATGCCTCTTGCGCTGACTATTCTTGCCGGTTGGGATGGTGTAAATCGTCCGGCACGGAGGTGCCGGATTTTGATCAAGGACCGACCAGTCAGACTATTGAGGCAGAGACTTATGGAAGGAAAGACCCAGGAGACGGCGGCCGCGATGGCCGGGATGTGCGTGCGCTCGGCGCGCAAGTGGCAGGACGGCCTGTTGCCGTCGGAGACGAAGGAGGAGCGCTGGTGGCGGACCCGGCCCGATCCCTTCGACGGAGTGTGGGAGGAGGAGATTGAGTCCCTGCTGCGCGACGACCTCAAGGGCAAGCTGAAAGCAACGACAATTATCGAGTGGCTTGAAGAGCAGCATCCCGGGCGGTTCAGCGCCTCCCAGCTCAGGACGCTGCAACGACGATTACAGGACTGGCGGGCGCTGAATGGTCCCGACCGAGAGGTGTACTTCCCCCAGGAGCATCCACCGGGACGGGAAGCCCAGTTTGATTTCACCCACGGCAGCGCCCTGGGGGTGACCGTCGCCGGACAGCCCTATCCCCACCTGCTGTTCCAGTTGATCCTCAGCCACTCGGGGTGGCGCTACGCCGAGGTCACCGCCGGCGAGACCTTCCTGGCCCTCAAGCAGGGAATGCAGAATGCACTCTGGACCCGGCGCGGCGTACCGGAGGTGGTGCGTTCCGACAATACCTCCGCCGCCACCCACGAATTGAAGGGCAGCCGCGGCCGGGCGCTAAACGCCAATTACACCGCCCTGCTGGATCACTACGGTGTCCGATCCACCCGCATCAATAGCGGCAAGAGCCACGAAAACGGCGTCGCCGAGCACGCTCACTACCGTTTGAAGGATGCCGTGGACCAGGCCCTCATCATGCGGGGCAGCCGCGATTTCCACACCGACGAAGACTACGCCGGTTTCGTCCGGGAAATGGTGGAGAAGCGCAATCGCCTGGTAAAGGGGAAGCTGGAGCAGGAAATGGCTTGCCTACGGCCCCTGCCACCAGCCCCCCTGCCGGAATACGCCAATTACCAGTCCAGGGTGCGCCGGTGGAGCATCATCCAGCTAGCGGGACGCAGCTACAGCGTCCCGTCCCGGCTCATTGGCAAGGTGGTACAGATCCGCCTCTATTCCGATCACGTGGAAGTGTACTACAAGGGCCACTTCGTGGAACGCATGGAGCGAGTGCGCGGTGATGGAGAAGTAAACGTCAATTACCGCCACGTGATCAATTCCCTGGTGCGCAAGCCGGGCGCCTTTGCCCGGTACCGGTTCAGGGAGCAGCTGTTTCCCACCCTGCGCTTCCGCTTGGCATATGACGCCCTCAGGCAGTGGCGCGGGGAGCGCGCCGACGTGGAGTACGTGCGCATCCTGCACCTGGCGTCGACCACCATGGAGGCCAATGTGGACAGCGCGTTGTCGCTGCTGCTGGAGACCGGGCAGCCCTTCGACTACGCCGAGGTGCGGGAACTGGCCGAGCCCAAACCGCCCCAGGCTCCGGCGCTGGCGCTGTCCGGAAAACCGGACCTGAAGATCTACGACCGCCTGCTCACCGTCAGCCTGGCCGGATCGGGGGTGTGCGCATGATGGACACCAACACCAGGGTCATCCAGGAGCGCATCGGCGAGCTCTGCCGCGAATTCAAGCTGCCCACCATGGGCGCCCAGTCGGTGGCCCGTTTCACCGAGGCTGGCCACGGCGACGCCCTGTCCACCTTCCTGGAGGTGCTGGAGCAGGAGGCCGAGGATCGTCGCCACCGGCGCATCAACCGGCTGCGTCAGGCGTCCCGGCTGCCCTCGGGCAAGACCTGGGAAACCTTCGAGCACCACCGGATGCCGCTGGCTCTCAGGCAGCAGCTGGACCAACTGGCCCAGGGCAGTTTCGTGGATCACGGCGTCAACGTGCTGGCCTTCGGGCTCCCCGGCACCGGCAAGACCCACGCGCTCTGCGCCCTGGGCCACCGCCTGGTAGAAGCCGGACACTCCGTCCTCTTCGCACCAGCCTACCGCCTGGTGCAGAGCCTGCCCCTGCGGAAGCAGGGGACCTGCTGGCCGCCAAACGCGACCTGGACCTGCCCAGACAACTGCGCAAGCTGGACAACTTCGACTTCCTGCTCCTGGACGATCTCGGCTACCTGCCCCAGGGCAACGAGGAGTCCGAGGTCCTCTTCACCCTCATCGCCGAACGCTACGAACGCCGGTCGCTGGGCATCACGTCCAACCTGGTCTTCTCCGAGTGGGAACGCATCTTCGCCAACCCCATGGCCACCGCCGCGGCCATCGACCGGGTCGTCCACCACGCCGTCATCCTGGAGTTTGACGTCCCCAGCTACCGGACTGATGCAGCACAGCAACGCGGCGAGACTGCCGCGGCCGAGGAGGTGAACCGGCAAAAATAGTGGACGCATTTTCGGCAAGATTAGTTGACGCGGGACACCGGGGCTAAAAAGCCCGCATCTTGCAAGTGAGGGCCAGCGCTTCAGCGGAGGTAGAGATGACAGCAGAAGGGACCTGCGTGGGCATCGACGTTGCCAAAACTAATATCGCGACATCGCGGTTCGGCCCACGGGCCGAGTCTGGCAGACCTCCTACGATGGAGCTGGCATCGACGAGTTGGTATCCCAATTGACCAGCCTAACGCCGACCACGGTGTTGCTGGAGGCGACCGGTGGGTTGGAAGTGCCCTTGGCGGCGGCGCTGGCGGCGGCGGCATTGCCAGTGGTGGTGGTCAACCCGCGCCAGGTGCGCGATTTTGCCAAAGCCACCGGCTGGCTTGCCCAGACTGAGGCGTTGGACGCCCAAACCCTGGCGCACTTCGCCGAGGCGGTGCGTCCACCGGTGCGCCCGTTGCGGGACGCCGACACCCAGGAACTCAACGCCATGACCACCCGGCGCAGCCAACCGGTGACCATGCTGGTCGCGGAGAAGAACCGCTTGGGGCGAGCCGCGGGCGCGGTGCGTCCCAGGGTCCAAGCCCACAGCACGTGGTTGGAACAGGAGATCAAGGATTTGGACAAGGACTTGAGACAGACGCTGCGTCAGGGTCCCGTATGGCGCGAGAAGGACGACCTGCTGCGCGCTGTTCCTGGCGTGGGCGAGCAACTCTCCCGCTCCTTGCTGGCGTATTTGCCGGAGCTGGGTACGCTGGATCGGAAGCAGATCGCCGCGCTGGTGGGCGTGGCTCCCCTGAACCGGGACAGCGGAACCATGCGGGGCAAACGTACCGTCTGGGGCGGTCGGGCGCGAGTGCGAGCCGTGCTTTACATGGGCGCGCTGGCAGCCAGCCGATGCAACCCGGTGATACGAACCTTCCAGCCACGCCTGCTGGCGGCTGGCCAGCCGAAGAAGCTGGCGCTCACCGCGTGCATGCGGAAATTGCTTACCATGCTCAACGCCATATTGAAAACCGGCCAGTACTGGAATCCATGCATCAGCACGGCTTGACATTCAATACGGTTGCCACGCTGGCCAGCGGGGCTATCACCCGATCTTGGCCGTCGCCGCGGGCACCGGCGACGTGCTGATGTGTCGGCTGCGCCAGGGACGGGCCAACACGGCCCGGGGCGCCGCCCACTTCCTGCGGGAGACGGTGAGCCGAGTGCGCCACGCCGGCGCCACCGGTCAACTCACCGTACGGGCCGACCGCGGCTTCTACAACCACACCATCGTCGCCGCCTGCCGCAAGGCGAAGGTCCGCTACTCCATCACCGTCCGACAGCACCAGAGCGTGCGCAATATCATCGAGGCCATATCCGAGGCAGAGTGGACGCCCATTCCCTATTGGATGGAGGGCGCCGCCGACGTGGCCGAGACTGCATACACGCCTTTCGAGAGCAAGCCCGACGCAGCCCCGGTGCGGCTCATCGTCCGTAGGGTCAAGCCCACGCCCGGCTCCCAACTTGCGCTGTTTGCCGACTACAGCTATCACGCCTTCATCACTGATCGTGAGGGCGACACCCTGGACCTGGAGGCCGACCATCGCCGCCACGCCGAGATCGAGAACGCCATCCGCGACCCCGCATCAAGTGCGGCGCAGGCTCTGAAATACGGCGTGGGTCTCAACCATCTCCCTTCGGGCCGCTTCCCCGCCAACGCCGCCTGGCTGGCCGTCCAGGTCATGGCGCATAACCTGGCTCGCTGGACGACGCGCATCGGTCTGCGTGAGCCGGTGTCCACCACCAAGACCCTCAGGCGACGTTTCTTCTCCCTCCCCGGACGGCTCACTCGCAAGGCACGCTGCCTCATCCTGCATCTTCCCCAGGGCTGGCCCTGGCAGAACCAGTTCAGCAACGCTCTGGCCCGATTGCGCGCCCTGCCACTCCCGTCCTGACCGCGCCCACGGCGTCTGCCGGTCCACCGACTACCCAATCGCCTGCCGGATCTGCGCCAGGCTGGCCGCAGCGTGACTCCTGCTCCAATCTGGCCGATGATCTCGCCCGTCGCCGCTGCTGCGGCACGTCAATAATCCCCTTCGCCTCGCTGACCAACTCAGCACACGTCCCAATCTATCGGCACCAGCGCTCTGTAGTCTCGTTTCCACGCCGCTCATCCTTGGTCCAACCGACACGACCGCATCTCTTCGGTGGATTCGGGCTAAAACGTTACTTTTAGGAAGTAATTGCCGCAAATAGAATGCTACCGAAAAATCGGGAGGCGTTCGTGCGGCAGGAGGCGTGAGCAGAATGGCGAAACAAGAGCTGCTGGCATCGATTCAGGACCGTTATCGGGAGTCGTCCCGCAAGGACCAGAGCAAGATCCTGGTTGAGCTGATCGCCGTAACCGGCCGCCACCGCAAGCATGGCATCAGGCTGTTGGCCCGGTCCTCGGAGGGCAGCGACGGGACCGGTGCAGTCACAGGACGGCGGATCTACGACGACGCGGTCCGCGAGGTGGTGGTCCTGATCTGGGAAGCCTCGGACCGCATCTGCGGGAAGCGTCTGAAAGCTGCGATGCCACATCTGATGGAGTGCATGGAGCGCCACGGCCATCTGGATCTGGACCCAGAGGTGAAAACACGGGTGCTATCAGCCAGCGCCGCCACCCTGGACCGGTTGCTGAAACCGGTGAAATCCACGGTAATCGGTCGCCGCAAACGCCAGCGGCGGTTATCACCTGGTCGCAACATTCCGGTGCGCACCTTTGCCGACTGGAACCGGCCGCCGCCGGGTTTCCTGGAGCCGGGTTTCCTGGAGCCGGGTTTCCTGGAGATTGATCTGGTGGCGCATTGTGGCGACAGCATGTGGGGATCCTTCATCTACAGTCTGGTGGCCACCGACGTCTGCACCGGCTGGACCGAGGCGGTGTCCCTGCTGGCCAGAGAGCAAAACCTGGTGGTGGCGGGACTGGAAGCCATCGCCAGACAATTGCCCTTTCCCGTGCTCGGCATCGGCTCCGACAACGACAGCGTGCTCATCAACGATACCCTCACCCGGCACTGCGCCGACCGGGGGATCGAGTTCACCCGTTCCCGAGCGTACCGCAAGAACGATCAAGCGTGGGTGGAGCAAAAGAACGGAGCGGTGATCCGGCACGAGGCGGTCGGCGCCGAAGCGAAAGCGGAGCTCACCGAACACCGGGTGACCTTGGATCCAGTGGCGTTGTTGCACATCATCCGGGAAGCCCATCATCCGGGAAGCCCAATCGGCGTTGGCGGCTATCGTGTCCCCTGAACTCAGGCCCACTCCTCGGGGTGAGAGCCTGGAACGGTTCCTCGCCAAGCTGCCCGATCGATGGCGTCAGGAGCAGGAACCGACAGGTCGGGAGCCCAGGGTGAAACCACCGCGCCACTGGCGAACACGAAAGGACCCTTTCGAGAGTGTGTGGTGCGACGTGTTGGAGTGGTTGCAGGGTAACTGTTCAGGGTTGAGGAGAAGCGAGGAGTTGGCGGCAGGTGGTGAGTGGGTTGAGGCCTTGCGCTCGCCAGGTTCCGAAGACCGACGCTAAGGTCATCTTGGTGTCGGTGCCCTGTTTGGAGCGGGTGCCCCCGCTGATCTTCCGGCTGGTCACCAGCGGCCGCAGGCTGCCCTCGGCGGCGTTGTTGTCCGGGGGCACCTCCGGTTCGGCCACGAAGACGAAGAGTTCCCCGTATCCAGTACGGGGCAGGCTCTTGATGTGTTTCTCCACGCGGCGGCACAGCCTGGCCTGGGCTGACGTCGGGTCGTCCAGGTAAGGGCGGCACCGCGCCAGCAGGCGATGTTCCAGGGCCAGTCCAGCCAGGCGGCGTTGCTGCTCCGACGGGTGGGTGAAGGCTTTGGCCTTGGCATAGACATCGTGGACCGCATCAGCCCACCGCGCCAATGATGCATCCCCGGGATCGAGGGCCCGCAGGTCGTGGATATCCCGCAGCAGGTGGGCCCAGCAGCGCTGCTTGGGACCATCGTAATGATGGTAGGCGGCGTAGAAGTCGCTGACCAGCACGCCGGCAAACTGGTCGCCCAGCGCCTCATCCACCACCGCCTTGCCTCGGCCCCGCCGCAGGAAGTAGCGTTCGGTGGGGGTGCTGAAGGTCCACACGTAGCCGTTGTGTCCGTCCTCCCGCCAGCCGGTCTCATCGGCGCACCACCGGAGAGCCTCGGACCCGTTCCACGATGTCGGTCAGCGCCGCTTGGGCCTGTTGGGCCACCCGGTGGGTGGCGGCCACGATGGCGCCCACGCTGAGACGCAGCCCGTGCACCGTGTCCAGGTACCACTGGATGATGCGGAAGGGCAGCCTGGCTTCTTCCCGCAGCGCGGCGATCAGGCTGAGCAGGTTGATCCCCAGGCGCTGTTTGCCCAGCACCACCCCCTCCAGTTGCGCTGGCGGCACACAGCGGCGTTGGCAACGCGGGCAGGTGCGCGCGATGTAGGCGTGTTCGGTGACTGCCACCGGCACCCCGTATCAAGTACGGGGCAGGCTCTGGGGCAGATCGATGACCTCCCGAGTGCGGTGGGTCCAGCCGCCGGACAGTTGGACGCCGCAGTCGGGACACTGCTCCACCACATGCTCCACCCGCTGGGTGGGCGTCATGCGGGTGCGGGCAAAGCCGTGGCGACGAGGTTTGCGTGGCTGCTTGGGCTGATCCGGCTTCTGCACGGCTTTGGGCTTCAAACCAGGCATCCGGCCCGAGCCTTTGGATTTGGCCGGCCCCTCCAACTGGGCAATCCGTTTCTCCAGTTGATCTATGATCGCCTGCTGCCGGATGATGATGGCGATCAGGGTATCCCGGTCGGCGGTCCTGAGGTCAAATTCCTTTTCCATCCTCGTTATATGACATAACCAACACCCTCAGCGCCAGCCATCCCCTAACCAAGTTCCGCCCATTCAGCACCACAACCCTGAACAGTTACGTTGCAGGAAGACCCCGACGCCAGTGCGATGGCGCTGCTGGGCCGGCTGCAGGCAGATCACCCGGACCGATTCAGCCGGGCCAACCGGCGCACGTTGCAGCAGTGGCGAGGCATCATGGCAGACCAGCTGGTCTGCGCCGGGTCCAAATCTCCGCCGCCCGATAACTGGGTTTTTCAGGCCGCTGCCGGTGCGTTGAGGGGCGCGTTGGCAGCCAGACGCAAGGCCGCCGCGGCACGGTTGGGGGACACCGCCACGAAACGGCTGCTGGCTCCCACGTCAATGCCCGCCGCGTTCCGGTTCACCGGGGACAGGTTCACCGGGGACAGTTCCGCCGGCAGACGCCCCCGCTCCGGTGTGGCCTTTGCCACTGGTTTCACGCCTCTCCGATTTGCCGTCATCTTACCCCTCCAGCATCGCAGCGCAGGCGTGTCTCCGGAGGGAGCCACAGACTGCAGCCATTCTCCCCAACGGGATCGCCCCCGTGGGGGCCTCACCAATGATGCCGCCGTAGGACTCCCGGACCATGCTTTGCGCCGGGCAACAAGCGCCAGTGTCCTCTCCGTCTTGGCCCGGACGACGCGCCTCGCCAACAGCCTACACCTGCGTCCTCCACCTCGTCAGTTAGTCTCCCTTCGCACGGCCCGAAACACGGGCATAATGTTGCTTTGCGCAAAATGTAGAAAAGTATAAAGGCGGGGTAAGCTGGCTTGATTCCCTTATCACAGTGGGTCAGGCCATGCTTGCTCTGCCGGACGCCATACCCTTCCTTCTGCCCCTCGCCACGCTGTTCCACTGCCGTACCTGGCACAAAGCCCGGGCGCTGCTGGTCGGCGCAATATTGGCATCCGGCCAACGTGCTGTCCCGCGGCGTTGCGCGTCATGGACCTCAGCGGCGATCGCAACTATGCTCGCTACCATCATGTGCTCGACCGGTCGGCGTGGTTGCCACTACAGGTGTTGCAAGTCCTGCTCAGCTTGCTACTACAACATCTGGACCGGGGCGACGGTCCGCTGATCTTGGCCATTGCGTTCCTCCCTCATCGGTTTCGTTGTTGTTCCGATAAGGATGACGCGGTGGCCCTCTTCTTGCCAACCGGTTTCAGTTACACCACTTCCTGGGACTCTACTGTGTGCTCTTTGGATCATCCAAACGCGCTTGATTGACATAGCGCAAGGAAGGCATTACTTTTCCGACCATCAAACTCATTGGGTCCCCCCACAAACAGCGGCACCGGGATTGGCGGGAAGCGGCACCCGGACCGGCGGGAGTGGAGTCACAATACAACGCAAGGAGGCCGGGTACGGTCACCAATTTGGCTCACGGCGGCCTCTGGCCTGCGACGACTTCTGTTAAGGCCACCCAGGGGCTTGTTGCAAGGTGCTAAACTGCCGGTGTCACAGTCCTCGCCCAACCTGTGCCGCGGTATTCAAACAGAAAGGAGTGAGCAGTGCCTTACGCCAACATAGACGGAGTCAACCTGTATTTTGAGGAGTATGGCGCGGGCCCCACGGTCATGCTGACGCCGGGCGGGCGGGTGGACCATAACGGCCTGCGTCCCATGGCTGCCCTGCTGTCGACCCAGTGCCGTGTGATCATCCACGACCGCCGCAACTGCGGCAAGTCCGACGTGGTGATCGGAGGTGCGCTTTCCGAGCAGCACCTTTGGGCTGAGGAGATGGCGGCGCTGCTGAAATACCTGGACGCTGCCCCGGCTTACCTGGCCGGAGGGTCCGCCGGTTCGCGCACTTCCCTGACGGTGGCGGTTCGGCATCCGGAGGTGGTGAAGGGTGTATTTGTCTGGGAAGTCTCCGGCGGGCCGCGGAGCGCCGAACTGATGTCCCCCGGCTACTACGGACAGTACATCGAGGCCGCCGAGAGAGGCGGGATGCCAGCCGTGGCCGCCACTGAGTTTTTCGAGCAGCGCATCCGGGACAACGCTGACAACCGGGAACGGATCCTTGCGATGGATCCCGGGGAGTTCTGTTCGGTCATGCGCCGCTGGCGGGATCAGTTCTCCCGACCCAACCCGGTGGGAGACCTGACTGAGGAGCAGCTGAAGTCCATCACGTGCCCGGTGCTGGCCTTCGAGGGCAACACACCGGACGACGTTCACCACAAGTCTGCCGCGGAGAACGTGAAGCGGCTGGTACCCAACGCCGAGCTGCGCCCGTCCGCGTGGACCCACGAGGAGTGGGCGGTCATCGGCCAGCACGACAACACCTTCCCGGGCATCGCCGCCACCAACCGCTACCACATGAAGTCCACTTTGTACGCCGGACAACTGCTGGAGTTCATCGCCAGGGTCGAGGCCCAACAGCCTGCAGCCGTGGCCTGACCGCATCCAGTACAGACCAAAACGGAGGAACAGGATGGGAACATTCAGACTTTACTCTGGCGATGACGGCCAGTCCCACTTTGAGACCATTGACCTGGACCAGACGCCCGATTGGAAGAGCGCCCAGGCGACCACCACCATCAGCTTCAGCGAAGCCCCGGTCGGTCGCTTCTCCGACTGGCATCCGGCGCCGCGCCGCCAGTTTGTCATCATCCTGTCTGGTCAACTGGAGATCGGCCTGGGCGACGGCTCCAAGCACGTCTTCGGCCCCGGCGACGCCCGCCTGGTGGAGGATACCACCGGCCAGGGCCACACCACCGCCACACACGGCGACCAACCCTGCGTCACCTGCACCATCCCCCTGGCCAACCAGTAACCAACGCTGCTCGAGCGGCAGCCCTTGAGTGGGAGGGCTGCCCACATGGCATTGGTCACCGCCGCCCGACCTCATCGCTCCGGCCGAGGGGATGGCGGGGAGGCCGGCTGACGGAACCGCTGTTTACAACGGTTCAAAGAGAGTTTGCAGTGGCTCACCCGCTCTGATCCAGGAACTCCTGCACTCGGGCCTTGGCTGGCTCCTTGTCGTAGTTGTTGTACAGCATCATCGCATTGCGCACCGGGTCGCCTCCGAAGAAACGCTCATACAGAAGTTGGCGCCCGCCGAATGCGCTGCACGCCACGTCCCAGGCCAGGTGGAACAGTTTGGCCCGGTCCCGGGCGCTGGCGGAGTCCGTGGACATGTACCGTTCGATCTCCGCTGCGATGGGCGTGTCAAAGTCTGCTTCGGCCGGCAGCGCCATCAGGCTGCTGGAACCCATCTGCTGAACGATTTCGGCCAGCCTGGGGTAAATGGTCGTGGGAAACAGGCCGCGGCTCGCCGTGAACGGCGCCATAGCCGGGCACATTACTCCCCACCGGTCGATCTCGGCGTCGGCCTCGGCGGCCCGCAGCAACGCCTTCATGGTTTCCAGGTAAACAATTACCTCGCCCATGCGCTCCTGCACATGCGCTATCTGGGTTGACCCCAAAGTCTCAACCATCAGTGAAAGCAGGCCCAGTACGAACTCGGTCTTTACCACCCGGCGCGTTGTGACCTGGTGTCCGGTGTGGGCAAGGGAGTGGGTGCTGGCCGAATAGTTGTTACACAATTCCGGGTCGCCCAAAAGAAACACCCGTTCCCACGGCACCAGGACATCGTCGAAGAACACCACCGCGTCCATCTCTTCGAACCGGGACCCCAGGGGATGGTCGAAGGGGGAACGGTCGTAGTCGAAGCTCTCCCGGCACAGGAACTTCAGGCCAGGCGTGTCGCAGGGAATTGAAAAGGAAAACGCCTGGCGCCAGGCGTCGTCTCCGATCAGGTGAGTCCGGGTCGGGTACACGGCGATTTCATCGGATATTGGGCCCAGGGTGGCGAGTATCCGGCTGCCCCGGACCACGATGCCCGCATCGGTCTCCTTGGTCACCGTCAGCGCGACCTGCTCGGTCAAGTTGTCCACCGTAGAAGGAGAGCGGCTACGCTGCAGGTTGACCAGTGTGTGAGTGAGAGTAACGTCGTTCTCCCGGATGAACTCGTGGTAACGTAGCAGGTTTTTCTGGAACTCGGGACGGTTCTGGGCAAAATAGTCGGAGGCGGCGGCCCAGGCGGTGAGCGCCACGTTCAGGAAGTCCGGCGTGCGGGCCATCATTCCGCAGCTGGTCCATGCCCAATGGGCCATCATGTTGCGCCGCCGCTCCAGGTCCTCATGGGTCCTGGGGATCATGAAAGACAGGCCGACCTGGTCTCCGGTGCTGGGGGAGGTGAAGGTCATTTCATGCCCCACCTCCGGGTCGTGTTGCAGGTCGTACAGCGCGGCCACCGATTGGACACCGTTGCGAAAGTAGGGGTGGCTGGTCACGTCTCTCACCAGTTCACCCCGTATCCACACCTCTCTGGGGCGGTCCCTGAGACCGGCGATGTATTCTTTTCCTGTCCGAGCGGGCATCGATCCCCCTTGGCTGGCGGCATAAAAAGTCACACGCAGAGGTATGCGGTGGGGGTCCGAGTGTAGCAACGCCCCCTTTTGGCGTCAAAACCGGCCACTCCGGGGTAAATCTGAAAAGGGCGGGGAGCATCGGGCCACATGGGCGGATAGATCGCTGACATTCGACGGTTGAATACCGTATGTCCCGCGTCAACCATAAGGCCATTCGCTGCCACAAGGTGTTGAATCGGCTGGTGTGGTCGCCCCGTGATGCGGCGCGCAACCTGATCGTGCTGCTCCGCCATTTGGATCGCGGCGACGGTCCGTTGATCTTCGGCGTGCGATCATCGACCAATCAGGAAACCCTGGAATTGCGGCGCGGCGACAAGATCAGGCCCGAGGCATCTACCCGGGCGCGGAGCGCTCCAGTCGCCACCAACTGGTCAAGGCCAGTGGTTTGCGCTGGACCGCGCTGATGCGGGTGGGCCATGTCCCTGGGACGGCCGACATTGGGCGATGCCAGCGCTCACCGTGCTGGCGGCCTCGACGCGGTACTAACAACGGCAGGGACGCCGGCACAAGAAGGTCACCGACTGGGCAAGGCAGGTGGCCATCAAGCTGCGCCGCCGGCTGCCCCAGCGTCCCTTGGTGCTGGCGGGCGACAACGGCTGAACGCCGCCCTCTATGCGCCAGCAGCACCACGGCAGCCGGGACAGAACGGCCGGCCACCGCTGAAAGGCCTGCGGCGACCCTCGCTGAAAACCCTACTCGAACCGGACAACGTAATTTGGTCCAGCTCCGAGGCCGCCTGGTACGACGGCGCCATCCGCACGCTGGAACTTACCTCACAGACGACGGTGTGGCACCGCTCCGGCGAGCCTGTCACTTTACGCGGTCATTGACCCGGCTTTGCCACGGTCATTGACCCACCCTGGAAGCGTGGTGATGTTGCTAATATCAGGTTGTTGTGTGCCGGTCAATCACCCCCTTCGTTGTTGAGCAGAGCGCGGTGTGGGGACAGCAGTTCCCGGTAGCTGGTGCCTTCGATGACGATCTGGTAGCTGGCGTTGGCCAGCCGGTCCAAGGCGCTGTTGCCGAGGATGGGGTCGTCGAAGAGGCTGAGCCATTCTTCGACGGCCCGGTTGCTGGTGATGATGAAGCTGGAGGACCGGTGTCGGTTGAGGATGAGCTCATAAAGATCGGCGGACTGCTGAGCGGTGAGGCGATGGAGACCCAGGTCGTCGAGGATGAGCAGGTCGGGGGTGAGGAAGGACCGGAAGGCGCGGTCCAGCGAGTTGTCGACCCGGGCCTGGGCCATGGTTCTGAAGAAGTCGTCGGCGTGGGCGAAGCGGACGGTGTGTCCGGCACGGATGGCCGAGTAGCCCAGGGCCTGGGCGAGGAAGCTCTTGCCGACGCCGGCGGGTCCTACCAGCAGCACGTGCTCGTGCTTGTCGAGAAACTCCAGGGAGAAGACGGCGTCCAGCAATCGGCGATCCAGGGTGATCGACGCCGACCAGTCGAAGTCTTCCAGCCGGCAGGTCTCCTCGAAGCCGGCGTTGTTCAGTCGCAGTTCGATGCGCCGGTGGGCGCGGCGGTTGACCTCGTCGCTGAGGACGATCTCCAGGAATGAGGCGTAGTCCAGTTGTTCACGACGGGCCAGGGCGATGCGCTCGGGCAGCGTGGCGGCCATGGCGCCCAGTTTGAGGTTCTTGAGCAAGGGTGTGAGTTCGGTTACACGGGTCATGGGTATAGTCTCCTCAGGCCGACTTTCGGCGGTACGGGTCGCTTTGGGCGAAGACGGACCCGGGCCGAGTGAAACGGCCGGGCGGCAAGGGCAGGGGCATCTGGGGCGTGGTTTCCTCTTCCAGAGCCTGCACCAGGATGCTCTCCACGCGGTGCACGTTGATGAGGTCGACGTCCAGGGCCCGCTGGCACGCGGCGTCCAGACGCTGGGCGGTGTAACGGTCGCCCAGGCGCAGCAGCTTATGTCCCTGCCGGAGCTTCGACCAGGGATGGTCGCCCTCGAAGAGGCGTTCGGCGAATTCGCCCACCGCCGGTCCCAGTTTGGCGGCCTGACGCTTGAGATGGTCTGGGTCCCTGGTGGTGTAGGGAGCGATCTTGGGAGGATAGTCGGCGACGTCGGTGGAGCGGCCGCCCACCGGCTGACGCGGATGGGTCTTGATGAGCTGACCGCGGTGGTAGATGCGCACCAGCTTGCTGTCCACCCTGACCTCGACCTTTTGGCCCGGCCGGCAGAGGTGGGACGGCACCGAGTAGAGTGCATCCAGGCACTTGATGTGATGGTCCTCATGGACGGTGTTGGTGCGCCAGTTGGCGATCTCGTAGGGCACTGCGTCCCAGGGGATCAGGGTATGTCGTTCCTCGTCCTGGAAGACCACCAGGGGTTTCTTCCGCGTGGTGCCGTGGATGCGCATGCCGGCGACTTCCAGGCACCATTTGGGCGCGGCGGCGCGCACGTGGGTGAAGTCGTCGAAGTCGGCGCCCTTGTAGAAACGCTCTCTGGCGTAGGGGACCTTGCGTTCCACCTTGGGCTTGTCCTGGGGGTGGGCCTTGCGCGCCGGATCAGGAATGAAACCGCGATGCTGGGCGTACTCCAAAAAGCCCCTGGTGAGAATGGGATTGATGGGATCCGTGCCCACCACGGCAGCGGGGAAATTGTCGATGACGAGGTACTTGGGCATCCCGCCGAAGAAAGCCCACGCCGCCTCCAGGCCGGAGATCACGTCCGGAAGCTTATGCTGGAGCATGGGCCAGACGAAGCAGTGGCGGGAATGGCAGAGCACGATGACCAGGGCCCAGACCGCCTTGCGCTTGCCCGTGGCCGGATCGGTGATCATACCCAGGCGGCCGAAGTCGGCCTCGGCCACCTCACCGGGCGGCGTGTCCGCCATCCGCACCGTGGTCTTGCTGCGCTTGCGCCAGTTGCGGTTGATGACGAAACGGCGCAGCGACTGATACGACGACTGGCACCCCCGCATGGCCAGCAACTCGTGGATGCGGGTCATCTGCAGGCGGTCTTTGGTGATCCACTGGTAGATCTGGTCCGACCACGGCTCCAATTGGTCCTGCTGAGGCGTCGCCACTTGGCGCGGGCCCACCTGGCTGATCGTCGCCAGCCGGCTCAACTGGTCCTCAGTCGTCGCCGGACCACCTTGCGTGATGCCCTGCAACCGCGCCGCCGCCAGGTACTTACGTACCGTATTGCGCGACAACCCGGTGCCTGCCGCAATCTGCCGCGGACCTTCCCCAGCCTGCCACCGGCGGATGATCTCTTTTATCTCCATCCTGGAAACCTCCCGGTACGCCATCGCTGCACCTCAATTTCAAAGTGCAGCAATGGTCGCCGATCTGGCTCCCAAGGTGGGTCAATGACCTCGGAAATGCGGGTCAAAGACCTCGGCAAATGACATGCAGCCAGCGCCGCAGTTGCATGACCATCTGCCTTGCCCAGTCGGTGATCTTCTTGTGCCGTCGTCCTTGTTGCTGATGGTACCGGGACGAGGGCGCCAGCACGGTGAGCACCGGCAGCGCCCAATGGCGTCCCGCCCAGGGCACCTGGCCCAGCCACATCAGGGAGATCCAGCGCAACCCACTGGCTTTGACCAGTTGGCTCCGGCTGGAACGCACCGGGTCGCGATAGATGGCCCGCGCCCTGATCTTGGCCCCACGACGTCGTTCCAAGGTCTCGTCAATGCCGAAGATCAACGGACCGTCGCCGCGGTCCAGGTGCTGGAGCAGGAGCATCAAGAGGATGTGGGCCACCTCACGGGACGACCACACCGCCCGATTGAGCACCTCGTGGTAGCGGGCGTAGTCGCGCTGGTCGCTGCGTCCCATGACGCGCAGCGCGGCGGCCACGGTGCGTTGGCCCGGGGTCAGGATCGTGCCCACCAGCAGCAGTTGGGCCTTCTGCCAAGTCGGATTGGTGAACTGCGTGGCGAAGGGAAGGAGAACGGCTACAATGACATTGGGCAGGGTAAGCATGGCTGGACCTTTAGTCAGATTTGGGTCAGGCCAGCTTACCCCGCCTTTATACTTTTTCTAAATTTTGCGTAAAGCATAGACAAGGTGTGCGAAGCGTTCGCGCAGAGCCTGCGGTTGGGCCGAGAGGCGGATTGCCAGAAGCGGGAGGGCAGGGTGAGGGTGGCGTTGGGCACGACGTACATGCTGAGTGGTGGCGCGGCGAAGGACACCTGCAATCTATTGGCGGACGGCATCGTGAGGCTGATGCGGGCTTTGGAGGCGGCGGAGAATATCCTCGTCGGACCGCTTACGCCGGTTGTATTGCATCAAGGCGAACCAAGGCATGGTCCCGCGATTCCACAATGCGGGCACGGCGGAGGTCCCGCGGTCAAATCAACGTCTCAACCTTCGGACTGTCCAGTGTCCGCTGTCCCCTCATGGAAACAGCTATCCAGAGCCACCATCCACCAAGCCGTTGCGCACCGCCCAAATCACCATCTGCTGTCTGGTCTTGAACCCCAGTTTCTTCTGCACGCCGGACACGGCGTTGCGCACGGTCAACGCGC
Source organism: uncultured Dehalococcoidia bacterium (assembly GCA_951813535.1). GTDB lineage: Bacteria > Chloroflexota > Dehalococcoidia > Lucifugimonadales > UBA3495 > Bin87. The sequence goes on from OX638345.1 coordinate 891,287, forward strand.
TGTTGTTTCTGGTGTCGCCGATTTCCTGGTACGTCAGCCCTTCGGCGAACAGTTTCAGTATTTCTTTCTCCCGATCCGTCAGACTTTCCGACTGTTCCGACGTCGGGTGGCTCAATGGGCTTCGCACCGCCTGTGCCAATCGACTGGCGGCGTTCCCTGGAATCCGGAACTCGCCCTCAGCGACCTCGCGCAATGTTGTCAGGAACTGATCCATTCCGGATACCTTCTGAAGGTAGCCGGTGGCTCCGGCCGCCACCGCCTCGATTACAGTATCCGTCTCGTTCGAGGCAGTCAGCATGACCACCCGCGTATCGGGCAGAGACTCTTTGATTTCCCGGCACGCCTCCACGCCGTCCTTTTTGGGCATCATGATGTCCATTATGATCACATCAGGCGACAGTTCGTAGGCCGCTTTCACCGCCTCCACTCCATCTTTGGCCTGCCCCACTACCTCAAACTCCCCAAACCGCTCCAGCATTACCTGAAGACCTTCCCTCATGATCGAGTGGTCGTCGGCGATCAGCACCCTGATGCGCCGAGATTCTGTTGACAACTTATCCCTCCTTTGCGCCCCCATCCAACGGCATCACGCAGGTCACGCTCGCGCCTCCGTCCGGTCCCCTGGGCTCGACAATAAGGCGCCCGCCCAAACGCTCGACGTATCCCCGCATGTTCGCGAAGCCGTGCCCGCGTTCCTCGTAGTCATCGGGAAGTCCCACCCCGTCGTCCGACACCGACAGTCTGAGTTCGTCCGGTCCGAAGTCGAGCCCAACCTGCACCGCGCTCGCTTCCGCGTGGCGAAAGGCGTTGGTCAGCGCATTATGCGCGATGGAAAATAGCTTGGTCCTGGTATCTGTGGGAAGGGGCGGCTCCACCCCGTTCTGTGTCAGCTTCGCCGGCACCGACGTAACAGACGTGAAGGTCGCAACATGCGAGTCCAGGGTCGTGGCCAGATCCCTGCCGTCGAATATGCGTCCCATGTCGATGGGATGCCTTAGCTGCCAGATGGCGATCCTTGACATCCGTGCCGCCGCTTCAAGTCTGACGTTGAGTTCTTCGTTCGAGTCTCCGGCAATCTGTCTGATCGCGTCAATGCCCAGGCCGATCATGTACGCGGACTGCGCCGCCGTATCGTGAAGGGAGCGGGACAGTTCAATCCGCTCCTGCTGAAGCGCGGCCTCCCGTTCCACCGCTGCCTTCCACCGGTTACGCTCGAAGCTGGAGACCAGGTTAACCGATGCGGCCACCAAATACATGACGACAATCCTGGCTAACAGGCTCTTTTCGTCCATTGTCTCGGTATTGATCCCCTCTCCCACGATCAGACTTATGGTCAGATAAAGAACGGACACCACGGTCACCCAGGCCATGGTCAGCCGGAAAGAGGTGAAAACCACCGCGTATCCCGCCAGCGCTGGATAGTACAGCAGGTGCAGAAAGTAGTTGCTGAAACCTCCCCCTATTGTAAGGGAGACCGACACCAGGGCGACAAACGCAGAGACGAGCGCCAGAACCCAGCGCCAGGACATGGTCTTGTGCGTCGCCAGCCGGTAGTGAATGTATCCATTGAACGCCAACAATAGCGAAAACACCAGCGCATACTGGATGCGTGTCTCCAGCCCAAAACCGGGCCGGTACACCAGTTGGAACAAAAGGAAAGCGGCTGCGAACCAGTGCAACCAGGTCGTGACTGTGGCTACTCTTCGCAGCCCTTCGGGGTCAATCTGGTTGGACGCACTGCCGTTCAGACGAAAAAAGCTGGCGAATGTCCTGACGGGACGAAAGCCCTGGTTGTCGCGGGATGATTGGGGCATCTCCCCTCCGGAAGCCACATGTGAATATGGACCTTTTGGTGATCCAGTAAATACGTACCTACCACTACCATAACCGCTATCGTTTATAATTTCACGTGTTTCTATCACATTGGGCAAGAACGGGCGACAGCGGAGGCAACGATTGCGAATGTCGGCATACCTCTATTGACGCTCACACTCGGTCCCGCGTTTGCGATAGACCCTTGGCGCAGCCCCTGTCACTTGGGCAACGGTCCAGATCCGCGTCGCCGGGCATTTCCGATGGAGTGTGTTTGACATCAAAACGCACGCTCAATGCGCTCGTGCGTTTGAACGGAAGCGGACATCGCGGGGGGCTTGATACGGCTGCGCTTTCGGGTCCAGACGATTGTGGCAGACGCGATATTCCTCGAAGGCCGACGGCTATTCCAGCGGTGATAAATGGCTTACGGATCGGCGGACACCCGTAGCCACGAGTTCTGGTGTGGGGGACCGGAGATGAAGCGCCGGAATATCAGCCAGACGCGGCAACCAATGCCGATGAATGCTCTCCGGCCTGGGGGCGCACGCATATATCCGATTGCCCGGCGGTTCCCGTAGGTGAGAGTCGGAGCCAACCAGGCCGGGGCAATCATCGGCGATTTCGTGGAGAGAGTGGTGCGGTATGTCCGTCCGGTCGACAAACCTGTGGTCATGGGGAGACTGGATTTTCGGCGGGAGAAGGTGGCCCCTGATATCGTAGTCCCGCGGCGACTCCTTACCGTTGTCGGACAGGGTGACCGTGTGTTCGTCCCCTGCGCTGTCCTGACGATCGCCACCCGATCCGCTCCGGCGTGCCGGATCACGTTTGCCAACGCATTGTGGGCCATGGAAAAGAGCAGGCTGTTGCCATTGATGGGCAGTGTGAGTCCTTCCCATGCTGTATCTGCTCCGCCGAGACCGGCGCAGCAACGGTGAAGGTCGAGACGCGGGCTTCGAGAGCCTCGCTCCGGATTATCTTCCCGCTTTGAACCGGGCGCCTCGGGTTCCATATGGCTGACCGGAACAAATCCGAGATCAATCGGTACATGTCCAAACCGGCACTGATGAAATGTGATGATCACACATCATGGCAACTGAATGCCGATCCACCAGGGGTTGAGTCTGCCTGATGAGTGAGCGGTACGCCGGCCGGAGCGCCGGAGCGCGGCGACCGCAGGAAGCCTAGTTTGCCGGTACTCCCCGCCATGCCAACCCAGCGCTCAGCGTTACAAAGCATCGGAACGTGAGTGGATCAAGGTCGGCGGCGAGCATTGACCAAGGGTGATCCGCGCGTCGCAGGTCATCCCGTATGATGTGTGGTTTATGTGTTACACACAGATAATGGCGTTGCTTTAAGCTTAAACGAATGTTATAAAACGCCCTCTGGCGTTGGAAAATGCAGTGAGTGCGCCCAAAAATCCACCAACGAATGAAAAAACGGGAACGTGCCGAATGAAATGCCGCAATTTGATAACCCCTCGAGATCTGGTCCGACGGGAGGGTCAAGTCCGATTGACAGACCGTGATCGCCCGCTCCTTTCTCGCCCTCCGGTTAATGTCGTTTTAACGATGGAACGCACAGACATGCGACGCAATATGCTCCGGAGAATCATAGCGTGGTCGGACTCAAGCGAGGCTGTGATCTGGGCCTTTCCCGTGGTTGATGGCGGCGGAAGATCAAACGGGCCTCTGAAATTGCGAATGAGGCGAGCGGCATCACCGGCTTCGGGTTCTTGCGCACTCCCGGACGGCGAGCTCGGAGGGCTGAGAGAAGGTTCTGGGCCCGTCAGACTTCAGCGCCTCGCGCTGTGTTGGGGCCCAAGTGGAGCGCATTCGCCCATTCCAGGTTCTGTAGTCGACCGGACCCGACTGAAATGATGGAGCTAATCGCGATGACAATGAGAAATGCAACCGCAAAGCTCGGCTGGCTCGCTGCGTTTGCGTTGACCTTGCTTGTGGTGGCGGTCTTCGCGGGTTCGCCGTCTTTGAGCTCTCCGGCAGCGGCGCAGAGTGTTCAGGAAGCAGAAGAGATATGGTCCGCCACCCTGACGGTGGGCAGCGTGTCCAACGCGAAGGGGTACGCAAGCCCCAACGTTGGGGCACTCACCGACGCAGATTTCTCCCTGGGTTCCGACAATGTGGTGATACGGGCACTCGTTGAATCCCCTTCCCCGAGCAGGGATCTGAAAATTGCATTGGACACCGAACTTGATGCCAGTCAAATGGCCGCCCTGAGGCTTCACATCGACGGAGTTGCGTTCCTCTTCGCGTTCGCCACTTACTCCACGGATGCCTCCGGCAGTCACATCTACACCTGGACCGCTCCATCGAACTTTGGCTGGAAAAACGGGCAAACGATTGCGGTGTCTATCAACGCTCTGCCGATAATCACCGTCGAGGCGGTCACATCCCAGGTGGAACACAAGGGTATCGCGGAGTTCCGGTTCAACCGCACTGGGAGCACAAACGAAGGTCTGACCTTCAACCTGCAATTTGCTGAAACCGGAGAAAGCGTCACGACGAGGTTCAAGTCCGGGAAATCAACGCTGACCCTCAAGCACTGGGCCACCGAAACGGACTCGAGCGACAACCCGGTTTGCACCATCACCTGGTCGGTGACGACCGGGAAAGGTTTCGTCCCTGGCACCCCATCCGTAGCCATGGTGGATGTAGAGGGGCCGGGCGCGATCTGCACGTAAGGAACCTGACTGGATGTGGTGAATCGGAATAGGGCGCGGGTCGTAGCGTTGGATCATGTGCGGTAATGGAAGGATCCCCGTGCGAAGCGCGGAGGCGGACATGCTGCCAGGCTGAATGGGTCCTGTTAGCAGTGTCGATATATCAATTGACAGGGCAGAGTTCTACTGTGCGAACGGCCGCCGTTCTGCTGACGTCGATTGTCCTTGCCCTTTTGTCGGGAGCCTCATCGGCCGCGTCCGTCGAGAACGCCGATAGCGCCGTCGGCCGTCCACGCAACTTGACAGTTGAACCGGATGGAAATGGGCCGATCGTATTGACCTGGGACGCTCTCGCCAGGGACGGCGACTCGGCGGGTGAAGATAACACTTCGGGAAGCGCATATTCCGTTTCCGCCGGACCGCTGCTGGAAAACGATCCCGGCAACGGTCGCGTCAACCCGGCAATCAACGGGAACGACCCACCTGCGTTCGACGAATCCAGCTACAGCCGATCCATATTTGAGAATGCGCCGTCCGGCACGCTGGTCGGGGAACCCATTGCCGCATCCTTCGATGGCGACCTGAATTACACGCTGGCCGGCACGGACAGCGGGAACTTTGAAATAACGTCCTCCGGTCAAATCAAGGCCACAAGCGCCATTGGCGACTATGAGGATTCCCAGTCGCAGAAAAGTTTCTCGCTAACCGTCAACGTCAGCGCCGACTCCGACAGCAGCCTCCAGGCTCAAGCCCAGGTCACCGTCACCGTCATAGATCTCATCGAGGACGACGAGACCGCAACCATCGGGGATGTGACCTGGACCCGGATCCCCGCAACCAGGTTTCTTATCGCCTACCAAGGCACCGGATCAAACCAGACGCGCCGGCCCGACCTGGAAATCAACTTTCAGCCCCAATGCGAAGTCAACACAGGCCAACGCCTGGACACTGACATGTGGGTCGACGGGCAACAGCTCAAAATCCGCTGGCGACTCGTCGGGGAAGATGCCTGGCGCCCGACAGACTCCGACGACCCGGATCACCCGGACTGGTTGAGCTATGACCTTACGGCTACCACTGGCGCAGCGAGGCAGGGGATGCCCAGTTCCTGCGCCCCGAAATACAACGAAATCTGGAACGATGCGGGCCATATCTTTGCCGCAGATATCACGCGCCATCTCATCACCGCGTACCGGCTGTCTGAAGAAGGCACCGTCCTCACCAGGGCGCGTGACCTGGACATACCTCTGATTGACGATCATTACTTCAGCCATTTCAGAGTAGGTGGAATGTGGGGAGATTCCACCACCATTTGGGCGACACAAGCGCGAGACGGTGGTGGGACACCCAGGAGTGCGGCCTACGACCGGACCACCTTCAAGAACGTACCAGGGAAAAACATGGCGTTCGACGGAACCGAAAACGTCCTTGACGCACACATCCAGGGGGACACCATCTGGGTCCAGAACTTCAACGATCCAACCAAGGTTGCCCCGTACGAGCGCACCGCTACCCCAGGCAAGTTCCACGACGGTCACCCGCTGCATGCGAAAAAGGCCGGCGTCGGGACGCTGGAAGCGGACCCAGAGATCACCAACCCCGCAAGAATTACGGGGCGGGGAGATCTGGTGTACGTGATGCACCGCGAGGACAACAGGATGTCGACCTTCAACCTGTCCGGTCTGGACGGTCCACGAAAAGTCGAAAGCGAGTTTGATTTTCAGGACATACCGAATTACGACGGAACCAGGTGCCTCGAGGCAGCGGTGCCCTACTGCCCAACCGGTATTTCAACGGATAACCCCAACATCATGTACTTCAGCTTCTCTGACGGCCAGATCAGGTATATCCAAAAAATCACTCCCGACATTGGAGACGCGATAACTCTGTCCCTTGAAGAAAACTCTCCGGCCGACCAGAACATCGGCCTGCGAATCCAGGCTGAATCCCCGACCAACCCCCAAACCGTTTCCTACACCTGGACGCTCACTGGCGACGACGCCCAGTACTTCGACAAATTGGAAAGCGGCGAACGCGATAAGTATGTCCATATACGCACCAAGGATGGCGTTGATTACGATTACGAGGCCAAGGACGAATATTCTTTCAGCCTCACCGTGACCGACGGGGACAATGACGTGGGAACCAGCGCCGTCACCGTCAAGATTATTGACGTTGATGAACCGCCGCCGCCACCCACCAACGTCCAGGCAGATGGCGGACCTGGGCGCCTTCATGTCACCTGGCAACAACCGACCGTGCCGACCGGCACCCCTGCAATATCCTCCTATCAAGTGGATTACGCACTGTGCGACTCTGATGGGCAGTCCTGTAATTCATACGAGACCCACGAAGCAATGCCGGGCGACGGCACCATAGTCGATGGCCTCGACGAAAAAGCCAACTACCGTCTGATGGTTCGCTCCATCAACCACGAAGGACACAGCGACTGGGTGACGGTGTCAGATCATGTCACTACCACCAGCAACCCCGTCATAACCGGTGGGCCGACGTTCGACGTCAACGAAAACTCCACGTCGGTTGGAACTATCACCGTGACTGACGCGGACTCGAGCGAGCAAATCGCTGCCACGGTTACCGGGTCCAAAATCGATCTCTTCGACATCGTCGAAACGGACAACGGTGAGCAGGGGTTGACCATCACGCTGTCGTTCAAAGCGGTCCCGGACTACGAGGACCAGGCCCTCATAGATATCTCCCACACATACCTGATCACCGTAACGGCCGTCAGCGGAACCGGCGCCAAAGAGGGAAATGCCGAGACACAACTGACGGTGGAGGTCCAAAACGTCAACGAGGATCCCACCGGGAAACCGGCAATCGTTGGCCTGCCGGAAGAGGACGAAACCTTGACGGTGGACATATCGGGGTTGTCCGACCCCGACGGACCCGTAACCGCCGCAACGTACGAATGGCTCGACGGATCCGACGATTCAGCGGGAACGGATCCGTCTCTCACGATCAAGAAAGCCCATGTGGGCGATGACATCAAGGTTCGTGTCAGTTACCAGGCCGGCCCCTTCGCAGGTCAGGCGGAATCCGACCCGGTCGGTCCCATACGCGGCAATTCGGCGCCGGCGTTCCAGGGTGAAAGCGCCCGAGAGGTGTCGGAGAACATATCCGGCATCGCGGCGACCTTCGTGGCCACGGACGCCAACGCCACCGACGTGGTTACGTACCAGCTAGCCGACAGTACCATTGCATCGGACAACGCCCTGTTCAACATCGACGCGAACACTGGTGAGGTCAGCTTTAAAACGTCTCCGAACTTCGAAGAGCCCAGCGACACACACCAGGACGATTCAAACCAGAGCGGTGACAATCGCTACGAGGTCGCCATAAAGGCATCCAGCGGTTCGGGAGCGAAACTCCGGCAAACCACGGGACACTTCACCATCGTTGTGCTGGATGTGGATGAACCGCCAGGCAAACCTGCCGCTCCTACCGTCACCGGCACGACGGTGAGCAGCATTTCCATTTCCTGGGAAGCGCCTGCCAACACCGGCCCCGCCATCACCGGCTACACGGTTCAGTTCCGCAAGCAGGGTGAAACCGAATACGACACCGTTGACCACAGCGGCACGACCCGCACCGCAACCATAACGGAGTTGGAAGTCAACACCACCTACCTGGTCCGTGTGCGGGCCACCAACGACGAGGGCGATAGCGAATGGTCTGACCCCCGCCAGACCGAAACTGAGGATCACCCTCCGCCGGTATTCACGACAACCGACACAACCACGAACCTGATGATGGCAGAAAATACCGCTGCGGGCACCGCTATCGGAGACCCGGTATCGGCGACCGGCCATGAGGGAGCGATGCTGACCTACTCGCTCACCGGCGCCGACGCCGCACAGTTCCAGGTGGTGGGAACCACCGGACAGATACAAGCCGGCGCCGGCCCCTACGACTTCGAATCGGACAAGACCAGCTACTCGCTGAACGTCAAGGTGGCCGACCAGGACGGCAGGTCTGCTGAGCATCCGGTGACAATCACACTGCTAGATGTCGATGAGCCGCCTGACAAACCGGCAGCGCCTACCGTCACCGCCACCACGGTGAGCAGCATCACGATCACCTGGCAGGAGCCTGGCAACACCGGCCGCCCTGCCATCACCGGGTACGGCGTCCAGTACCGCAAGCAGGGCGACACTGGCTACACCGACGCCGGCCACAGCGGCACGGGCCGCACTGCAACCATCACCGAGCTGGTAGTCAACACCACCTACGAATTCCAAGTGCGGGCCACCAACGCCGAGGGCACCAGCGACTGGTCGGAGCCCTCCAGTGGCAAGACCGCGGATCACCCTCCACCCGCCTTCGACACCACAGACGAGACCACCCAGCTGACAATGGCGGAAAACACCGCCAAGGACACGAATATCGGCGACCCAATATCAGCCACCGGCCATTCGGGAGCCGTGCTCACCTACTCACTCACCGGCGCCGACGCCGGACACTTCCAGGTAGTGGGAACCACCGGACAGATACAAGCCGGCGCCGGCCCCTACGACTTCGAGTCTGACAAGACCAGCTACTCGCTGAACGTCAAGGTGGCCGACCAGGACGGCAGGTCTGCTGAGCATCCGGTGACAATCACACTGCTAGATGTCGATGAGCCGCCTGACAAACCGGCAGCGCCCCAAATCACCGCCACCACGGTCAGCAGCATCACTATCTCGTGGCAGGAGCCCAACATCTCCGGCCGCCCCGACATCTCCGGCTACGGCGTCCAGTACCGGCAGCAGGATGGCACTGACGCTGACTACACCAACGCCAACCACAGCGGCACGACCCGCACCGCAACCATCTCCGGGCTGGAAGCCAACACCACCTATCTGGTTCGTGTGCGGGCCACCAACGACGAGGGCACCAGCGACTGGTCGGAGCCCTCCAGTGGCAAGACCACCACGACCATTAGCCTGATGATGGGTGAAAACACGCCGGCGGAAACCCCTATTGGAGAACCCATATCGGCAGGCGCCCATCAGGGAGCCGTGCTCACCTACTCGCTCACCGGCGCCGACGCCGCACAGTTCCAGGTGGTGGGAACCACCGGGCAGATACGAGCCGCCGAGGTCGTCTACGATTTCGAATCGGACAAGACTAGCTATTCGCTGGCAGTCGTCGCGACCGATCAGGTGGGCAGGTCCTCGCATCATCCGGTGACAATCGAACTGGTTGATGTAGATGAGCCGCCTGACAAACCGGGAGCGCCTACGGTCACCGCCACCACGGTGAGCAGCATCACGATCACCTGGCAGGAGCCTGGCAACACCGGCCGCCCTGCCATCACCGGGTACGGCGTCCAGTACCGCAAGCAGGGCGACACTGGCTACACCGACGCCGGCCACAGCGGCACGGGCCGCACCGCTACCATCACCGAGCTGGAAGTCAACACCACCTACGAATTCCAAGTGCGGGCCACCAACCCTGAGGGCACCAGCGACTGGTCGGAGCCCTCCAGTGGCAAGACCGCGGACCACCCGCCACCCGCCTTCGACACCACGGACGAGACCACCCAGCTGAACATGGCGGAAAACACCGCCAAGGACACGAATATCGGCGACCCGATATCGGCGACCGGCCATGCAGGAGCCGTGCTCACCTACTCACTCACCGGCGCCGACGCCGGACAGTTCCAGGTGGTGGGAACCACCGGGCAGATACAAGCCGGCGCCGGCCCCTACGACTTCGAGTCTGACAAGACCAGCTACTCGCTGAACGTCAAGGTTGCCGACCAGGACGGCAGGTCCGCTGAGCATCCGGTGACGATCACGCTGGTTGATGTGGAAGAACCGCCGGGCAAACCGGCAGCGCCCCAAATCACCGCCACCACGGTCAGCAGCATCTCTATCTCCTGGGAAGTCCCTGCCAACACCGGCCCCGCCATCACCGACTACGCGGTTCAATACCGCAAGCAGGGTGAAACCAACTACACCGGCGTTGAGCACAGCGGCACGGATCGCACCACAACCATCACCGGGCTGGCAGAGAGCACCACCTACGAAATCCAAGTGCGGGCCACCAACGCCGAAGGCACCAGCGACTGGTCCGATCCGGCCAACGGCACGACCGGGGAAAATAAGCCACCGCGATTTGATGACAACGCCGCCTCCGAATTATCGTTCGACGAGAATACCCCGGCCGACCGTGACATCGGAACGGTCACAGCCGTTGACCCCGAAGGTGAGGCGGTGAGCTACTCTCTCGTCGGACCAGACAGGGGCGCTTTCAACATCGGCTCTGACTCGGGCACGATCAGTACCAAAGCCGGCCAAACGTATGACTATGAGACTAAAGCTTCGTACGAGGTGACGGTATCGGCCCGGGACGCGTCGGGCGTATCCGGTCAGCACGACGTTGCCATCCGGCTCAACGACGTCGACGAACCTCCTCTCAAGCCTGAGCCTCCCGAGATCACCGCCACCACCGCGAGCAGCATCACGATCACCTGGCAGCAGCCTGGCAACACCGGCCCCGCCATCAACGGGTACGGCGTTGAGTACCGCAAGCAGGGCGACACTAACTACACTGACGCCGGCCATAGCGGCACGGGTCTCACCGCTACCATCGCCGAGCTGGAAGCCGACACCACCTATGAATTCCAAGTGCGGGCCACCAACGACGAGGGCATCGGTGCATGGTCCGATCCCTCCAGGGCGAAGACCACCACGACCACTAGCCTGATGATGGCTGAAAACACGCCGGCGGAAACCCCTATCGGAGAACCCATATCTGCAGGCGCCCATGTGGGAGCGATGCCGCGCTACTCACTCACCGGCGACGACGCCGACCAGTTCCGGGTGGTGGAAGACACCGGGCAGATACAAGCCGCCGAGGTCGTCTACGATTTCGAATCGGACAAGATTAGCTACTCGCTGGCAGTCGTCGCGACCGATCAGGAGGGCAGGTCCTCGCAGCATCCGGTGACAATCGAACTGGTTGATATCGATGAATCGCCTGACCAACCTGATCCGCCTGAGATCACCGCCACCACGGTGAGCAGCATCACGATCACCTGGCAGGAGCCCGACATCTCCGGCCGCCCTGCCATCACCGGATACGGCGTCCAGTACCGCAAGCAGGGCGACACTGACTACACCGACGCCAACCACAGCGGCACGGAGCTCACCGCCACCATCGCCGGGCTGACGGAGAACACAACCTACGAAATCCAAGTGCGAGCCACCAACGACGAGGGCCTCGGTGCATGGTCTGATCCCTCCAGGGCGAAGACCACCACGACCACTAGCCTGATGATGGCTGAGAACACGCCGGCGGAGACCCCTATCGGAGAACCCATATCCCCAGGCGCCCATCTGGCAGCAATGCCGAGCTACTCACTCACCGGCGCCGACGCCAACCAGTTCCGGGTGGCGGGATCCACTGGGCAGATCAAGGCTGCCGACGGCCCCTACGACTTCGAATCTGACAAGACCAGCTACTCGCTGAACGTCAAGGTTGCCGACCAGTATGACAGGTCCGCCGAGCATCCAGTGACGATCACACTGCTAGATGTCGACGAACCGCCGGGCAAACCGGCAGCGCCCCAAATCACCGCCACCACGGTCAGCAGCATCACTATCTCGTGGCAGGAGCCCAACATCTCCGGCCGCCCCGACATCTCCGGCTACGCGGTTCAATACCGCAAGCAGGGTGAAACCAACTACACCGGCGTTGAGCACAGCGGCACGGATCGCACCACAACCATCACCGGGCTGGCAGAGAGCACCACCTACGAAATCCAAGTGCGGGCCACCAACGCCGAAGGCACCAGCGACTGGTCCGATCCGGCCAACGGCACGACCGGGGAAAATAAGCCACCGCGATTTGATGACAACGCCGCCTCCGAATTATCGTTCGACGAGAATACCCCAGCCAACCGTGAGATCGGAACCATCACGGCCGTTGACCCCGAAGGTGAGGCGGTGAGCTACTCTCTTTTCGGATCAGACGGGGGCGCTTTCGACATCGGTTCTGACTCGGGCGCCATCAGTACCAAAGCCGGCCACACGTACGACTACGAAACCAAGTCTTCGTACCAGGTGACGGTATCGGCCCGGGACCCGTCCGGCGTAACCGGCAGCCACAACGTAACCATCTTGCTGAACGATGTCGATGAACCGCCTGACCAACCTGATCCGCCTGAGATCACCGCCACCACGGTGAGCAGCATCACGATCATCTGGCAGCAGCCTGGCAACACCGGCCCCGCCATCAACGGGTACGGCGTTGAGTACCGCAAGCAGGGCGACTCTGACTACACCGACGCCGACCACAGCGGCACGGAGCTCACCGCCACCATCGCCGGGCTGACGGAGAACACAACCTACGAAATCCAAGTGCGAGCCACCAACGACGAGGGCCTCGGTGCATGGTCTGATCCCTCCAGGGCGAAGACCACCACGACCACTAGCCTGATGATGGCTGAAAACACGCCGGCGGAAACCCCTATCGGAGAACCCATATCGGCAGGCGCCCATCAGGGAGCGATGCCGCGCTACTCACTCACCGGCGACGACGCCGACCAGTTCCGGGTGGTGGAAGACACCGGGCAGATACAAGCCGCCGAGGTCGTCTACGATTTCGAATCGGACAAGATTAGCTACTCGCTGGCAGTCGTCGCGACCGATCAGGAGGGCAGGTCCTCGCAGCATCCGGTGACAATCGAACTGGTTGATATCGATGAACCGCCTGACCAACCTGATCCGCCTGAGATCACCGCCACCACGGTGAGCAGCATCACGATCACCTGGCAGGAGCCCGACATCTCCGGCCGCCCTGCCATCACCGGATACGGCGTCCAGTACCGCAAGCAGGGCGACACTGACTACACCGACGCCAACCACAGCGGCACGGAGCTCACCGCCACCATCGCCGGGCTGACGGAGAACACAACCTACGAAATCCAAGTGCGAGCCACCAACGACGAGGGCCTCGGTGCATGGTCCAATCCCTCCAGGGAGAAGACCACCACGACCACTAGCCTGATGATGGCTGAGAACACGCCGGCGGAAACCCCTATCGGAGAACCCATATCTGCAGGCGCCCATGTGGGAGCGATGCCGCGCTACTCACTCACCGGCGACGACGCCGACCAGTTCCAGGTGGTGGCAAGCACCGGGCAGATACAAGCCGCCGAGGTCATCTACGATTTCGAATCGGACAAGACCAGCTACTCATTGGCAGTCGTCGCGACCGATCAGGAGGGCGGGTCCTCGCAGCATCAGGTGACAATCGAACTGGTTGATGTCGATGAACCGCCAGGCAAACCGACAGCGCCTACCGTCACCGGCACCACGGTGAGCAGCATCTCTATCTCCTGGGAAGCGCCTGCCAACACCGGGCCCGCCATCACCGACTACGCGATTCAATACCGCAAGCAGGGTGAAACCAACTACACCAGCGTTGAGCACAGCGGCATGGATCGCACCACGACCATCACCGGGCTGGCAGAGAACACCACCTACGAAATCCAAGTGCGGGCCACCAACGCCGAAGGCACCAGCGACTGGTCCGATCCGGCCAACGGCACGACCGGGGAAAATCAGCGACCGGTGTCTCCGACCCCCGGCACGACGCCAGCACCGACGCCCACTCCCGCCATGACGCCGACGCCTGCCGCCACGCCAACGCCCATTCCTACTCTGGTCGCCACTCCTGCCACCACGCCAACGCCCATTCCCACCAAGCGTGGGTCTGGAGGCGGTGGCGGGTCGCGTGGAACCACTACGCCGCCGACCGTCGAACCCATCAAACCTGCCACGCTCACCCCCGCGCCAACCGCACCCGCCCCAACACCGAGACCCACGTCTATGCCGGCGCCGACGCCACGCACACTGGAGGCGGGCGACACCACAGTAATCCTTACGAGGGCACCTGAGGCCACGTACATCGTAACCATCCCGACGAGCGCGCCTACATCCACGCCGGTGGTTCGGTACACCGTAGCCATCCCTACGAGCGCACCCACGCCCACGCCGATGGCGTTGAACCCCGGAGCCTTCCTGTCCAATACCCCCACGCCCGCAATACCGGCATCCACACCGAAGCCGCAACCCACAGGAGTCACCACCCCGGCACCTACCCCAACTCCGGAGCCAGTGTCGGCAGAGACTCCTCAAGCACTGCAGTGGGACCTTGTACCCAACTGGCTGTGGTGGTTTATACTGGGCCTCATAATCCTGCTGGTGCTCTTGGTCTTTCTGATTCGACTGGCCCGACGTCGCCTACTGCAAGCACGAGCATGACCAAATACAAGACCAAACGGCACAATGGGAATACTTGCCAGGACTTTCCCAACGACGGCCGCGATGATCGCGGCTGTTGTTGCGTTGGCGTTGGCCTCTACAGGCTGCGAAAACTCCGTAACGCGACCAGCGTCCGCTGACTTTTTTGCGCCCCCACGCGCGGCTGAAACTGCCGCTCAACCTGATGATATTCGACTGACCGGCTCTGCTACGCCGCAATCTGCCCGGCAAACTGCGAATGCCTCGGTGCATCCCAGTCTGCCCGCCGCCCCATTGAACGACGCTCCCGAGACTGTACAAACCAAACCGACGCCCACGGTTGTGCTGCCGCCGGCGCCTACTCCCCTACCCACGGCCACTCCCGTACCGTTTCGGGAATGGGTCCAACACAGCAAAATTCTGGCGTCAGGAATGCCGGCCGCACTCCAAGATACGGAGTGGGTACGGGATGGTCTTCACCCCCACGAGGCACAGGCAGTCGCTGCCCTCGCCTCACTGTCCAGCCCAGATAAAACTCCCTCGCTGTCCCAGTGGCTCGCCATGCCTTTCCTGCAGGCGGTGGAGCCAGCGGACAACGCCGCGCTCCAGGCGCTCTGGTCAGTTCACGAAAACGACCCGGATGCTTTCCGGCTCATCATGAACCACAGCACCATCGACTCCTGGATCGTAGATCAATGGTCACCCATCATCGCGGCCCTGCCGGGGCCTCGCCAGCCTCCCCGCGGTCAATATGGGATATCCGAGCAATTCATTGACCAACTACTCGATCCCGATACCGTGACGGTAGAACACCGCACCATCATTCTGCCCCTGGCGGGCCCGGTTTCCATCGCCATCGTGCGGACCCAACCGGGATCGGAGCAGAGCATCGATCGCCTCGTACGCGCTGTCGAAACCGCCGAAAGTTTCATGGAGGAGCCGTTCCCGACCAAGCACGTGACTCTGTTATTCGCTGACTGGCCTGAAGACTCCAGAGTCGTTGCAATTAACAATCACCACAGCCTGACCATCGGAACAGTGTTGGACGTGGGCGACGGCAGCCCTGAGGCGTCCCAAGCTGATTACATCATCGCCCACGAAACGGCGCACTTCTACTGGGTCGGCCACCATGATTGGCTTGATGAAGGAGCTGCGGAACTGATAGCCCGCGCAGCCACAGCCGCCTCCAGTGAGCCCTTCCGGCCGGAATGGGAATGCGGAAACCCGGAAGTAGGCGCCGTCGAGGATTTGGAGACGCTCACACTCCACCCAGACTTGCCGGACTACTCGTGCAATTATGCGATGGGGCTGCAGCGCCTGATAGAAATGCGAACCGATATGGGGGAAGCGGAGTTTATGAGTTGGCTGCGGAGCCAATATCAGGAGCGAGCCGTGGGTGAGCCGGGTTTCATGTCACTGGACCGGATGCACTCACATGGCACAAGTACCAAAGCAAGCGCACGGTGATCTGTGGGCCGATAGTGGCCGGGTCTTGATGCTGAATTGAATCACTGTAGGGAATACGCTCGGGGTCTCACTGGTGGTACTGGAAGCGGTTCCAAAAATCCTGCCGCAGATCCTTGCGCTGGTCCCATCTCGTCACTAACATTTCCTGTCTCCCGCTGATGTTGGTCACGGTCTTCGCTCTTTCTGGCATCCTCACGATGCCTTTCCGCCCGGTGAACTCGAAACGGCTGGCTGCGTGTAAACGGCAGCGGTAAGGGAGTGTTGAGAAAGTCGCCCGACTGACAATGGGTTTGCCGCATGGAGGGACTTAGCAAGACCAACAACCAGTTCATCTAGAAAAAGCCTAGCGGTGACGCTCGGGTCGAATCCGGTAGGGGACAGGATCGTACGCTAAGGGGAATGGCGTCGGTTGAGTGTGCGATAGACGGTTGGTCTTGATACGGAGAAGGGCTCGGCGAGATCGCTGATGGAATACTCACCGGTGGCGTGCATGCGGCAGGGTTCCCGCTCCTGACGGTCGGACAGTTTGGGCTGCTTGCCGCGCAATTTCCCCTTGGCGCGGGCGATGGCCATGCCCTCGCGGGTGCGCAGGCGGATGAGATCGGCTTCGAACTCGGCGAAGGTGGCGAGGATATTGATGAACATCTTGCCCATGGGATCGTCCGGGTCGTGGAGCGTCCGGCCAAGGGCCAGTTTCACGCCGCGTTCCCGGAGCAGGTCGGCGATGGCGCGGACATCCGGGACGGACCTGGCGAGGCGGTCGAGTTTGGGCACGACCAGGGTGTCGCCTTCGCGCACGGCGGCGAGGACCTGGTCGAGGCCGAGCCGGGCGCGGGTCGTGCCGGTGAGTCCGTGGTCGGTGTAGATGCGATCCTCGGCGACGCCGAGTTCCAGGAACGTCTGACGCTGGGCTAGGCTTTACGCAAGATTTGGAACAAGTACGGGGCAAGCTCTTTCAGGAGGTGCGGACCCACCTGGGCGTCGAGGCCCAGTGCCAGTGGTCGGACCTGGCCATCGCCCGCACCACGCTGGCTCTGCTGGGTCTCTTCTCCTGGACCACACTGGCCGCCCACGTGTCGTTGTCCAGCGATTCCGTCAGGTTAAATGGAAAGGGAATTTGTCAGTCCTACCGTTTCGCGGTCAATTGGGGGAGGCGCGTGGCGCCACGGTTATGGGGTCGGTTGGTGGGTTGTGTGAGGGCACGGGCGTACTTCCGTACCGTGTTGCGAGAAATGCCAAGTTGGCGAGCGATCTCGCGTAGCGGGATGCCTTGGACTTTGGCATCTTGCACCGCCCGCCACAGCGCCAGTTGACGAGGCGACAGCGGCCGCTCCTCCGGAGCTTGGGTTTCGCACTCGGCGTTGGCGGCGCGGTCGTCATCTTCGGCGATGGGGTCGGGCTCGAGGTTGGCCAGGTTTCGCAACTGGGGTTGGCTGAGACGATGGTTGCCGAGGCGTTTCACGGTGCGGCCGATTTCCGGGGTGGGAACCAGGGCGCCATGGGAAGCGCGCAGTGCGCCGGATCGGGGCGGCGCGGGCCGACTGGGGATGATCTCGCCCTCGTGGCGGTCCTGGAGCCGGCCGTCGGGGTGTTCGAGGACTTCCACCTGGCGCTGTCGCTGCTGCTGGAGGCGGGGCTGCCCTTCGACTACGCCGAGGTGCGGGAACTGGCCGAGCCCAAACCGCCGGAGGCTCCGGCGCTGGCGCTGTCCGGAAAACCGGACCTGAAGATCTACGACCGCCTGCTCACCGTCAGCCTGGCCGGATCGGGGGTGTGCGCATGATGGACACCAACACCAGGGTCATCCAGGAGCGCATCGGCCTGCTCTGCCGCGAATTCAAGCTGCCCACCATGGGCGTCCAGTCGGTGGCGCGTTTCACCGCGGCTGGCCACGGCGACGCCCTGTCCACCTTCCTGGAGGTGCTGGAGCAAGAAGCCGAAGATCGTCGCCACCGGCGCATCAACCGGCTGCGTCAGGCGTCCCGGCTGCCCTCGGGCAAGACCTGGGAAACCTTCGAGCACCACCGGATGCCGCTGGCTCTCAGGCAGCAGCTGGACCATCTGGCCCAGGGCAGTTTCGTGGAACACGGCGTCAACGTGCTGGCCTTCGGGCTCCCCGGCACCGGCAAGACCCACGCGCTCTGCGCCCTGGGCCACCGCCTGGTGGAAACCGGCCGCTCCGTCCTCTTCGCACCGGCCTACCGCCTGGTGCAGAGCCTGCCCCTGCGGAAGCAGGGGACCTGCTGGCCGCCAAGCGCGACTTCGACCTGCCCCGACAACTGCGCAAGCTGGACAACTTCGACTTCCTGCTCCTGGACGATCTCGGCTACCTGCCCCAGGGCAACGAGGAGTCCGAGGTCCTCTTCACCCTCATCGCCGAACGCTACGAACGCCGGTCCCTGGGCATCACGTCCAACCTGGTCTTCTCCGAGTGGGAGCGCATCTTCGCCAACCCCATGGCCACCGCCGCGGCAATCGACCGGGTGGTGCACCACTCCGTCATCCTGGAGTTTGACGTCCCCAGCTACCGGACTGACGCAGCACAGCAACGCGGCGAGACTGCCGCGGCCGAGGAGGTGAACCGGCAAAAATAGTGGACGCATTTTCGGCAAGATTAGTTGACCCGGGACAACGGTGGACTACACCGCCCAATCCGACGAGTCGGCAACGCCGCCGCATCCTTCGCCAATCAGAGCGTGACCAACAACACCCCGGCCATGCTGACAGCCGGCGCCTACGAAGTGCCAGCGTCGCACGACGGAAGTCAAACCTTCACCTTCGAGCTGTGGTTCAGCGAACACGTCCCACTCAGCTACGCCACGCTACGAGACCACTCCATCAGCGTGACGGACGCCGAAGTGGTCAAGGTAAAGCGGATGGTCAAGAACGAGAACCAGCGGTGGACCGTCCACGTTGCGCCCAACGGCAACGCCACGGCAACCCTCACGCTGCCCACCACCACGGACTGCGAAGCCCAGGGCGCCATCTGCACCGCCGATGGACGGAAGCTCTCCGGTGACCTCACCGTGAGCGTCCTTCGGCGGAACGATGCGCCCACCGGAGCGCCTGCCATCCAGGGCAACGCCCACGTGGGTCAGATCCTGACGGCCGACACCTCGAGCATCAGCGACGGCAACGGCGTCAACACCGACACGTTCACCTGTACCTGTTCAGAGTTGATGAGGCGAATTTGCCGGGTCCACGGTCCTGCTGAAAAACACTGGCGCCCAAGGCGTAGTTGTGGCATAAAAAGACAACAGAAACAGGACTGGACCTGACCAAGGCGAGCCGGGAAACCCTGCTGGCAGTCATAGCGGAGCTAGCGGAACGGAGCCTGCGCCATCTGGTGATCAGCCGGAAAATCAGTGGCGGCACCCACTCGCAAGCGGGCAGCGGCAGCAAAATGACCCTGGCGTCCCTCTTCGGCACCTGACGGGCCAGGGGCCTCAACCCCTTCCTGGAAACCCGCCGGTTGCTCGTTTCCCCTCAACTCTGAACAGTTATACAAAAGCTCTTGATTTTGTCCAGTCAGGTGGGCTGAAATGGGAAAGTGACCGGCAACGGGCAAATATGTAGAGACGGGCAGGCGCCTACAAGTTTATTGTGGGTTCCTCGTAATCCTTTAGCTTGTTGTAGATTTGGAGCCGGTGATGGTAGGACTCCAAAACTATGATCCGGTCGTCTGCGTCAACGTTGACAGCCACTGGCCGCCGGAACCGCCATTCAGGCTCCAGATCTGTCCGCCGCCTGGCTTTGATGATATCCGGATTGGCGTCGATGTAGGTCTGGGCCCATGGCGAAGGCTCTTGGGCGTCACCGACCAGCGCCGTAATATATTGGCCGTCGGCGGCGTAGATCTGGACTCGGTGGTTCCCCCAGTCAGTTACGTATACATCTCCATCTGAGTCCACAGCTACACCGGATGGCCCTTTGAGCGAACCCACCCCGGTGCTGGAGCCTTCGAACTTAACGAGCAACTCTCCAGTAGGGGCGAATTTTTGCACCCGGTTATTTCCCCAATCCGCGACGTAGATGTTGTCCTGACGGTCGATGCAGATGCCCCATGGCATCTCCAGATATCCGTCACCGCCACCTCGCTTCCCGAATTTGGACTGAAACTCACCGATCTGGCTGAAACTCTGCACCCGGTGATTCAAGCTGTCCACCACCCAAATGGTTCCCCGGGAGTCGAAAGCAATTCCTGACGGTCCGTTTAGCTGCCCGTCTCCGCTGCCGGACCTGCCCCAGTGATATCGATAACCACCCTCTTCGCTGTAAATGGTTATCCGGTTGAGATACTCGTCCGAAACGAACACTCGGCCGGTACGGTCCAAATCAATTGACCGGGGCCAAACGAATTGCCCGTCTTCCTCGCCGCCGGAGCCGAACTGTCCCTGAAAATCGTGGTCAAAGTTGATCTTGGTGACACGCTGCCCCAATTGTTCCACACCGCGGCTCAACACATAAATTCGACCGTTCGGTCCCAGGACGAAATCCTGGGGAGTCCAAAATCCCCGGCCGGCCTGACTGTACATGCCTATGCAGTCGCTGTAGTCATACACCCGTCCGGCGGCTACGGTGGTCAGCATATCCCCTCTCCCGCGAACTATTTTCGGATCCTAAAGCTACACGAAGGACATCTGCTCGAAGTGTCCACCGACGATGGGGACAGGGTCAAGTCCCAGCCACTGTTCCGCCAAAGTGGAGTAGAAGCCACGGAAATCATAGTTGGGCTCCAGGTCTCCCTGAGTGAGATCCTCAGGTTTCAGCGACGGATAGGTCCCGTACATTCCACCATTCACCCGTTCGCCTATGGCGAACGCTACCCCAGCCGCTCCGTGGTCGGTACCAGTGCCATTATCGCGGACGCGGCGCCCAAACTCGCTGAACAACATGATAATCACCTCGTTTGAGGCGTCGTGCTCACGCAGGTCGTCGAAGAAGTCGCGTATGGCAACGGAAATTTCCGTCCAAAGTTTTTCATGTGGTCCCAGCTGGTCATAGTGGGTGTCGAAGGGCCCGTGGGAGGTGTAAAAGACCTGGGTGCCCAGACCGGCCAGATGCACTTGGGCCACGTCTCTGAGGCGCCTCGCGATGGCATTATTGGCGTACTCTACGTTCGAAGAATAGGTTTCGGGAGCAACCCGGATGATGTCGGCTCCTCGTAACGCATCCCGTCCTGCCTGTCCCAGATATTCCATGGTCGGTCCGGCGCCGATGAGGGGAGAGTACATGCGGGCAAAGGTCTCCAACAACTGGACCCGATCTTGCTCGGAGGCGATTCCCGGATTTGATGAGAGTACACCGTATGAAGGAAGGTGGTTGACAGAAGTAACAGGAACCCCCTTCATGGCCAGTGCCCGAGGCAAGCCCTGGCCCAAGTTAACTCCCTTCAGCACGTTCTCGCCGCCAGGATCCAAGTCCCGGACGACCTTGGCGAGCCAGCCGTTAATACCAATGGAATCCGGCTCGCAGGTATGCCAAATGTCCATGGCACGAAAGTGCGAACGGGGTGAATTTTCAAACCCGATTCCGTGAATGATTGCCATGTTGCCCTGGTCGTAGATTTCTTTCAACGGCTCCGAATCGGCCCGGAATGCCAGTTGGTCATTTATGGGCAGCAATTGGTCTTCAGGGACATGGACCTTGGGCCGGTTATCCCAATACAGGGGATTGCTATAAGGAACAATCGTATTGAGATAGTCGTTGGCCCCAGTTAGCTCCAGCACGACCAGCACAGGGTCTTTATGGGTTGATGCCATGTTCATATCCTTCTACATCAGTTGTATGCGCTTGCCTAGGCAAACTGATATTCTCGCGAGGCGGCAATCAAGGTCAAGATCTTGCTCACATGGCGCATTGTAGCCCTGAATTCTTCGTGGGTGCTCCAGGCTAGATCGCCAAATTTTTCGGCATTGGCAATCAATTCAGAGTGGGTCTCCCTATTGACTTCCAACGGTCCCATCTCATCGAGACAAGCTTCCACGATCGCCCGGGGGGAAGAATCCCCATGCACATGCACATTCACCAACACCCGTTTGACGATAGCCTGCACGCCGGGTAGTGAGATGTCTCCAAATATCCTCGCGGCAAAGTTCACCCGGCGCATCAAAACGCCGGGGTCGATCCATTCTGAGCCTGTGTGCCAACCCTCCACACTGGGAGGATTGAGCAGCTCCTGTCCCTGCCAACCGCACTCCAACGCCAGATTGTTGAATCCTGGCTTGAAGCCTTCATAGTTGCCCGCCATACGCACAGTGCCAACGATCAATTCAGCCGGGCTTTTCACCCGGGCGAAGCGGGCATTCTTGAAGAACTCTGAGTTGAACAACGCTCGTAAAATAGACCGGATGTCGCCACGGGATTCATTGTAGGCATCCGCCAACAACTCGATGGCTTCAGGGTCAACCGGTGGTGTAATGTTCCAACTGGCGACATGGGGCTCGTCGGCGACGAAGAATCTGTAGAGGTGACGGGCCAGGAACCGGGCCGTAGCCGGTTGATCCGCAATAATGTCCACGATGTCTTCGCCATTGAAGTTCCCGGTATACCCCAGGAAGGTCTTCTCCCGATCGTCGTGGTCCTCAGGTTTGTAGTCGAATAGCCAGTGGAAACGACCGTAAGGATTACGGGGAATCTTTGGGGCAATCGTCCATCCGGTAAAGGCCCTGGCTGCTTCCCTGATATCATCCTCTGAGTAGTTTCCGACTCCGAGGGAGAACAGCTCCAACAGCTCCCGCCCCCAGTTTTCATTTATGGCACCGTCACGATTTCCCTGGTTGTCCAACCAGAAGATCATGGCTGGCGACTTTGCAACCTCTACCAGCAGGTCGCGGTAAGTACCCAATCCGTATTCACGGAAGATGGCAATCTGGCGAGTCAGCTCCATTGGATTGTCCACCTTGGAGTTGCTGGTGGCGAACAACTGATGCCAGAAGAGGGCCATCTTCTCTTCCAGAGGCCGTTTGGTGTTGATCATCCGGAACACCCAATTGGCCTGATTTATTGCCGGCGACCCGGCTCCCTCATAACCCGGGAACAACCGGTACAGCAGTTCGTCGTCTATGGCCGGCTGCCGCTCTGGATACAGCAGCTCCTCGACCACGGCTTCGTAGCCTTTGGAGACACGCTCCTCCAGTTCCTCACGGGTATCACCGAAGCCTGCCCGTCTCATTAAATGGGCCATCAATCGAATGTCTTCTTGGGGGGGCATTACCACCTCTCCGTTTATCGAGCCCAGAACACTAAGCCAGCCGCCAGTTCGCAACATATTAGGATTGGCCAAGTCGAATGTCAACAAAAAGCCGTAATCGTAACTGTTCAGGGTTGATGAGGCGAATTTGCCGGGTCCACGGTCCCGCTGAAAAACACTGGCGTCCAAGCCTGAATCCACCGAAGGGTTGCGGTGGCGGCGGTCAGACGAAGGCTGAAGTGGATTCGGGCTGAAAGGCGATTGCCCTGGTGAGGGTTCCGCTCCACTTGACACAAATTGGGTAGACACTTAAACTTTTTACCAACCTTCGAAGCTAATGGAATCCCGGTGAGGCAGGAGGAGCGGCTGATTATGAGCGCCCCTGAATCAATCGAAATCTACCGCGCAGGCGCCACGGCCGCAACCGTGGCGTTTTTTTTGGCCAACACCGTACCGGGCGACGGCAAGGAGGGGGAGGGGAACGATAATATGATCGCCCCAGATATCGCACAATTGCCCACCCTGGGCGCCACGACCGAAGGTCGTGGCGCTTTTTTCTTGCCTGAACCCAGAGGCTGCCCGGCGGAGCTCATCGCCCACGTGCCGCCTGGTCCGCTGCGATCGGGTATCGCGATGGGATGCGGGCCTCAGGTGGCTGAAACCTGAACGTTTGCGTCCGCCAATTCATAGACTGTCGCGTTACACAGGAGATTTCCATGGCAGCGATAATGCAGGACTACCGTGCAGTCTTCATCAGCGATACCCACCTGGGCTTCAAAGGTTCGCGAGCCAAGGCGTTGGCCGAATTCCTAGCGAGCCACCACAGCGAACATCTATATCTCGTCGGCGATATCGTTGACGCCTGGCGCATGCACCGCAAGGTCTATTGGCCCAGGCACCACACCCGCGTCGTCAGCGAACTGCTGGCCAAATCCAACAATGGCACCACGGTTCACTACATCGTCGGCAACCACGACGAGACATTTCGCAGCTGGCTCGATTGGGGGTTGAGCCTGGGCAAAATCAGGTTTTCCAACGAACTGGACCATTACGGTCTGGACGGTAAACGGTACCTGGTAATCCACGGCGACCTCTTCGACGGGCTGATGCACAGCGGCGTCGGGCGCACGGTCATGTTCCTGGGAACGTGGGGTTACGACGTGCTGTTGTCGGTCAACGGGTACACCGACTGGGTGCTGGGCCTGTTCAACATGCCGCCCTGCAGCCTCACCTCGCTGGCCAAACGCCGTACCAAATCTGCCGTTTCATACGTCCTCAAATTTGAATCGTTGCTTTCCGAACACGCCCGACGACACCGGTACGACGGCGTAATATGTGGGCACATCCACACGCCCGAAATCAAAAAGATCGACGACACCATCTACATGAACTGCGGCGACTGGGTGGAAAACTGCAGCGCCCTGGTAGAGCATCACGACGGCAGGTGGGAATTGGTCAAGTGGCATGAAGACGAGTAATCGACCGCACCTTGCGCTGGTAACCGACGCCTGGTCGCCCCAGGTCAACGGAGTGGTAACCACCCTTTCGAATCTGGTTCGGCTGGTGCGGGCATCGGGCATCGACGTGACGGTGGTCGAGCCCTCCATGTTCCGCTCCATCCGGCTGCCCGGTTACGCCGAGGTGCGTATGGCTGCCGCTCCGGTAGCAGTCTATAAAACCATGGGCGCGCTCCGGCCCGATTACGTTCACATCGCCACCGAAGGCCCCCTGGGAGCCACCGCCCGGTTCTGGTGCCGGCGGCGCAGTTTCCCGTTTACCACCAGCTATCACACTCAATTTGACCAATACGCCAAACGAGTGTACGGCATCCCTCCGGCGCCGGTAACCGCCTACATGCGCTGGTTCCACGGCGCCGCCGAGAAAACCCTCGTCCCCACTCCCAGCGTGGCCCGGGAGCTGGAATCCACTGGCTTTCAAAACCTGGTGGTCTGGTCCCGCGGCGTCGATTCCACCTTATATCACCCGTCCGCCAGGGACACCGACTGGTACGACACCGGCAACCCCGACGCTCGCGTGCTCCTTTACGTGGGCCGAGTCAGCAAGGAAAAGAGTGTGGAGGACTTCTGCCGGCTGGCTCAAAGCCCTGATTACTCGTGCTGGGTGGTTGGCGACGGCCCTCACCGCCGGGAACTGGCGGAACGCTACGGGGATCGCGTCCGCTTCGTCGGGTACAAATACGGTGAGGAACTGGCCAGGTATTACGCCTCCGCCGACGTCATGGTGTTCCCCAGCCGCACCGACACATTCGGCAACGTGATGACCGAGAGCATGGCCACCGGAACCCCCATCGCCGCCTACCCGGTTACCGGCCCCATCGACGTGGTGGCCGACGGATATTCCGGCGCCCTGGAAGAAGACCTGGCCGCCGCCGTGGAAAGAGCGCTGACCTGCGACCGGGACCAAGTGCGTGAGTACGCCACACGTTTCTCCTGGGAATCCTGCGCCCAGACCTTCATCGATTCCCTCGCCCGGCCGGACACTGACCAAGCTTAACTCGACGAACCCCCATCCGCCGGGTGGTTAACTATCCGGCCAAACCCGGTCCCACCAGTTGAAGCAGGCCGGCCTCCGGTAAACTGCTGCGCACCGAGCCCCGACCCACTCCAAGGTACTCAAACCCCAGGCGGTCCATCTCGATCGGGTCCAGCGCGTTGCGCCCGTCGAACACGTACCGCGGCGGCAGCATGCAGCGGGCCACGATCTGCCAGTCCGATTGAACGATCTGGTCCCACTCAGTCAGCAGTACCAGCGCCTGGGCCCGATTGGCCGCCTCCGCCACGCTGGGCACCAGGTCGACCGACGGCGGCAGGTGGGGTCGGGCCGACTCCGAGGCGTGGGGGTCAAAGGCCCGAATGCTGATCCCCTCGTCCACCAGAGCCCGTATCAGGTCCAGGGACGGGGCATCCCTCACGTCGTCGGTTTCGGGCTTGAAGGACAACCCCAGGATGCCCACCCGCAGACCGGACAACGCGCCGTCGAACCGGCGCCGCAATGCGTGCAGCGGCAGCACCCTCTGCCGGTTGTTAGTGTTGATAACGGACCGCAGCAGGTCGGCGTTTGCCCCGCTGGTCAGGGCCAGGTAGTCCAGCGCCCGTACGTCCTTGGGGAAGCACGACCCGCCATACCCGACACCGGCGTATATCCTGGCCCCCGTGCGGGAATCCATGGCCAGACCCTCGCTGACCGCATCTATGGACGCCCCCACCGACCCGCAAAGCGCGGCTATCTCGTTGATAAAGGATATGCGGGTGGCGAGGAAGGCGTTGGAGGCGTACTTGATCATCTCCGCGCTGGTCACGTCGGTGACCATGTGCGGCGCCTCTATCCCGACGTGCATCCGTTCCGCCAGCTCCGCCGTTGCATAGTCTTCGGCCCCAATCACGATGCGGTCCGGCGCGTCCCAGTCCCTCACGGCCCGTCCCTCCCGCAAAAACTCCGGGTTAGAGACGTAACGGATGCCAGTTCCCGTCAGTTCGTGCTCAATAATCCGGCGGCCCGTGCCGGGGCTCGAGTTTGTACAATCAGGCAGCATAAGCGAGGGTCTCGATCATCCTGCGGTATGTCCCGCGTGGGAGTTTTATCAGTTCAGAGTTGGGCTCGGACGTGGCAAAAGTCTCCTGCTGTGCCCAGATGTGTCGCCTGACCAGGGCGATGGCGTCGGCGAAAGTGGGGTTGGTTTTGGCATACCATGCCGTGGTCCGCGGCACTATGCCGCCCTGCTGTTCAATCAAGACATCCGCCGCCAGGGTCACCAGGCTGAACAAACCAAAGAGTGCGGGGGTGGTTCTGGCGATGGCACGCTCGGACCACTGGCGCTGGGTTTCCATGCCCAAGTGAGCCCGCAGTTCCTCGAAGGTCACCTCGACCTGCCAACGCAGCAGATACCACTGCACGATCTGCAGGGGATCGGCGTCGATGTCGGTGCACAGCAAAGCGTGGGGGCCCAGGGGTTCTTCAAGGTGCCGGACCACGACCCAGCGCAGATGGACCGACGGATAGCCGCCGCGGTACCACAGCGCCACGCCAGAAGTCAGCTCGATCATGAGATCGGCGCCGTCGGATGTGGTGGCACGGCAGGGGGTCCATGGGGTGGCGGGATCGTCCAGCACCGCGGTGGGACTGGGCAGTCGCGCTCCCACCACCCGGGGCCGGCCGATCTGACCGGGCCGTCGCGGCGGCGCTGGCTGGTACAGGGACGCGTCTTTGCGCAGTTTGGTTATGACGACAATAGGCTTGGACATGCTCTGGCAGTGGAGCAGGAAATCACGCTTGGCGTAGCCGCCGTCGCAGACTACCACCAGGTCCCGATCCGGCAGCCACCGACGCAGACAGTCCAGCATCTGCTGAGCGTAGTCGGTGAACCGCTTATGGCGACGACCCTTGAGCCAGTCATAGCGGTTCGACGGTACCAGCGCGGTCAGGAAGGGCAACGCCCAGTGGCGACCGGCCCACCCGATACGGGTCAGCAGCATCAGGCTGACCCATTGCAGTCCGGGAGTCATCACCACCTGGTCGTCGGTGGAGCGCACCGGGTCCCGATACCTCCCCTTGGCCGCAATCTTTGGGCCCCAGCGTCGCTCCACCGTCTCGTCGATGCCGAACACCAGGGGCTCGGTGGATGAACCCAAGCGGCCAATCAGCAGCAGCAACAGCACCCGGCTCAGTTGCAGCGGCTGCCACCGGGCCCGGTTGAGCACCTGGTGAAAGACGGCGAAGTCTCCGCTCTGGCCAATCCCCAGGATGCTCAGCGCGGACGATACCGTGCGCTTGCCAGGAGAAAGGATCGCACCCACCACCAGGAGTTGGGCCTTGCGCCAGGTCCTGCGGTCGAACAGGTGCTCAAAGGGGAACAGCACGGTTACAATGACGGTGGGCAGGGAGGACATGCTTGACCTCTTGTGGTGATTTGGTCAAGCTTACCCTGTCCTTATAACTTTTCTAGTTTTTGTACAAAGTCGAGTGCCGGGGGGGACCGTGCTTTTCATCACCACCACCAGGCCGGGACGCCCAGCGGCTTTGATCCACGAAACCGCAGCCATCACCTGGTTGAGGTCGGCGGCGCCGCCGTGGGTGGGAGGTGTTCCGGTGGCGATCAATGCCGCTTCGCCCAGATCTTCCACCACGTCATCTCGGTGCCGAAAGCACAGCAGACCCCTGGCCAACCCCTCCGCAACCCTGGCTTCCAGGCCCGGTTCGTAGAGGGGGACGCGCCCTTTGTCCAGCGCTTCGATGCGGACGCGGTCGATGTCGACGCCCAGGACCTCATGCCCCCCCGCCGCCAACCCGGCCGCCGCCACGATGCCCACGTATCCCATACCAACTACGGTGATCTTCAATTCCGATCCTCCCGCCATGCGACCGCTCGCATTCAGCAGCCGGCATCGTGCGCCTTATCTGGATGATGGAAGTGAGACGTCCGCCCACATCCGCTGCGGGGATGCGGGTGGCCCATGACGAATATAGCACGACGATGTGCGACACGGGGACGCCGGAACGTCAACCAGTAGTGGGGTTATAGATCCTTGAACCGCTCCAGTTGGCAGGCCAGTTCTCCAGGATTGGCAGCGCAAGGTTCAGGGTGGTGGATAGCGCCACTGGCTGTATGTATTTCACCAACGCTGGACTTTGGGAGAGGTCATAGTAGAGTCCCGTCCTCAGACCTGATGCACGCATTGATTGACAACGTGCACACGAGCGCCAGTGCTCCGAAACGGGAGACGGCCGGGCAATTTGCCCGGCCGTAGGTTACACGCCAATGCAGATCGCAGTATGGCGGTGGTTCAGTCGGCTGCTGCCGGCGCGAAGCCCGCCCGTTCGGCGAGGGCGAGATCCAGGGCGTGCCTTTCCTCCCGCTCGGTCTCAGGCGAGAACCGCACCGCGAGCACCAGAGAAGACGCAACCACCACTGCGACGCCCACGATGAGCAGGGCGTCAGCGTAGGTCAGGCTCTCCGAGCGGAACAGGAACCCGAAAGCCACGGCTCCTGCGTTGCCGCCCGCGCCCACGATGCCGGCCACGGAACCCAGCGCCTTGCGGTTGACGAACGGCACCACCGAGAAGGTCGCTCCCTCGGACATCTGCACGAACAAGCTGAACACGATCATCGCGCCCACGGCCAGGAACAGGGTCGCCATCTGGGAGAACAGGATCAGGGCCGCTCCTTCCACCAGCAGCACCGCGCCCAGGAACATCACGCGCCCCCTGAGGCCGAACCGGATGCCCATTTTGTCGCCGAAAAACCCGCCGAGGGTGCGGGCGAAAATGTTCATCAAGCCGAAGGTGCCGGCGATGATGCCGGCGGTGGCGAGGTTCAGCTCAAAGCGGTCGTAGTAGTACAGTGCGGCGATGTTGTTGATGGTCAGCTCCACGCCGAAGCAGGCCCCGTAGATGACGAACAATGCCCACACGCGGGGATCCCTGGCGGCTTCGAGGAATGAACCTTTGCTTCCGGCCGAACCCGGCATCAGGCCACGGGCGCGCAGGTCGCGATAGTTGCCCTGCGGACAGTCCTGGGTGAGGAAGTAGTAGGCCACTCCCACCAACAGCAGGGCCGCGCCGGGTATCACCGATGCCGAAGGGAGCGGATGGTTCGTCATCCGCAGCGCCGACGACAACGGCTACCGGATGATCCGGGCCTACGTGGCCGACGATGGCTACGACGTGGGCTACGTGCCCAACTCACCCGACGAGGTTTGCTACCTGCTGATGCGCCGCCCAAACGAGGCGCAGGATATGGAACAGCCGACTCAGGTGATATTCCCTCGGGAACGCGAGGAGCCAACAACAGAATAGCCCACGCTGGCATCGGCCGCGACTACGCTGTTGGACTTGCTGAACCGCCTGCCTCCGGAAGACCGACAGGCTGCGATTCTTTGCCTGGCCCAGATCGCCGGCAACAGGACCCTGGCCGAGTTGAATGACGACCCCGATTTCCTGCAACGAGCGATAGATCACGGTTGCCTGCCCGGGTAAACCGGTACAACCTGAACGGCCAAAGACGGGAAAGGCCCAGCCGGACCATGCGCTTGCGCCAATAAAAAGAGCCCGTCCCGATGGCCGCGCTGGTGATTGCGAACTTCGCACCCCCAGGAGCGTCCACTTACGATGCTTCGTACGTTAGTGCAGGTTTTCCGGGGGCAGTGGTAGAAG
This sequence comes from uncultured Dehalococcoidia bacterium, assembly GCA_951813535.1. Lineage (GTDB taxonomy): Bacteria > Chloroflexota > Dehalococcoidia > Lucifugimonadales > UBA3495 > Bin87. Next base: position 921,864 of record OX638345.1, read on the forward strand.
ACTTGATCACAAACGCCTGGTCAACGCTTAAAGGACGGAGAGAAAATGTACCCCACGGGCGGCCCGATCGCTTGGTTTGAGCTGTCGCCGTTTAGGGCATGAACTAAACAAAGCCAGGGTGAAATGCGCAGAGGCATGGGGTAAATTGGGGTCAGTTGGGTTAGGTGGTTTCAGGAGTTGCGAGGGGTTGATGATGGGGGTCAGAGAGATAGAGCGGTCTCTGGAACAATGGCAGCTGGGGATCAAGGACTTGCGGAGGCGGATGCTGCTGGCGCCGACGCCCCGGGAGCGGGAACGGTGGTACGCCATCCTGCTCTTGGTCCAGGGCTTGACGGCGGCGGCCACGGCGGAGGCGCTGGAGCGGGACCCTCACACCATCGGGCGCTGGGCGTCGGCCTTCGGCGCGGGCGGGCCTGCGGCATTGATGTTCGAGCAGACCGGTGGTTCCCCCCCGCCCTTGACGAGGCGCAGCAGGAGGATTTGAAAAGGGCGGTGCAGGAGTCGCCGACCACGTCGGGCATGGAACTGGCCAACTGGTATTGGAAAGGGGTCAGGCAGTTCGTCTGCGAACGCTTCGGCGTTGAGTTGAGCCGTAGCAGTTGCTTGAACTGGCTGCACCGGTTGGGGTTCAGCTGCAAGCGGCCCCAGAAGCGCTTGGTCAAGGCCAATGGGTCCAAGCGGGAGGCCTTCGTGGCAGAGTATGCCGCCCTGAGGGAGGAGGCCCAAGGGAGGAGGCCCTGAGGGAGGAGGCCCAAGGGAGCGGAGGGAAAATATTCTTGGTCGACGCGGCTCACTTCCGGGACGAGGCTCACTTCCGGGACGAGGCTCACTTCCGGGACGAGGCTCACTTCCGGGACGCGGCTCACTTCCGGGCGGACGCGGAACTGAGGGGCAAATGGGCGCTCCGGGGAGAACCGGCCCTGGTGGGCTCGACCAGCCCGCAGTACGGCGAGAAGGCCAGCTATTATTCGGCGGTGTGCTTGGAGACGGGCGAGGTGGAATGGATGGAACTGGAGGGGAACAGTAACTCCGGAACTTCGGTTGCCTTCTTGGAACAGTTGCGCCAGAGGCACAGCGGGCGTCTCAACGTGATCTGTGACAACGCGCCAGCCCATCGCGGAGAGGCGATGCGATCGTACCTGAAGACCCCCGGCCTCAACCTGAGGCTGGTGAATCTGCTGGGCTACAGCCCGGACTGCAACGCCGATGAGGCCATCTGGGGCTGGGTCAGAGAGGAGGCGACTGGCAATCTGTGCCTGGGAAGCCGGACGGCGGTTCAGGCAAGGGTCGGCAGGTTCCTGGACGGCCTGGCGGGGCGGAGGATGAGGTGAGACGCCGCTGCCGGACCGTCCTGAAATCAAGGGCCGAGGCACTCATGCGAGACCCGATGCCTGATTCCCAACACCCGGCAAATGCACATCCCACCTTGGCTTTGGTTTAGATCTCCAACAGCTGGAGGTCATCGCCCACGGCGACGGGCCGCTGCAGGTCGTCGCCGGGCCCGGTTCCGGCAAGACCACCTGCATCGCCGACCGGGCCGCCAACCTGGTCCTCACGGACCGGGCCAAGCCCCACGAACTGGCGCTCTGCACTTTCACCAGGGAGGCGGCCGGGGAGATGCGCAACCGGTTCACCGCCACGCTGCGGGCCTCCGGACACTCCGTCCTCTTCGCACCGGCCTACCGCCTGGTGCAGGATCTGCTCGCCGCCAAGCGCGACTTCGACCTGCCCAGACAACTGCGCAAGCTGGACAACTTCGACTTCCTGCTCCTGGACGATCTCGGCTACCTGCCCCAGGGCACTGAGGAGTCCGAGGTCCTCTTCACCCTCATCGCCGAACGCTACGAGCGCCGGTCCCTGGGCATCACGTCCAACCTGGTCTTCTCTGAGTGGGAGCGCATCTTCGCCAACCCCATGGCCACCGCTGCGGCCATCGACCGGGTAGTCCACCACGCCGTCATCCTGGAGTTTGACGTCCCCAGCTACCGGACTGACGCAGCCCAGCAACGCGGCGAGACTGCCGCGGCCGAGGAGGTGAGCCGGCAAAAATAGTGGACGCATTTTCGGCAAGATTAGTTGACGCGGGATACGGCATGCGCAAACTGCTGGTCATACTCAACTCCATGCTCAAACACGGCTCCCCGTGGTGCGATATGACACAGCCAGAAGTCGCTCATTCCTATTGACATTAAAGACAGTTGCTACCGGAATCGACCCGCATTACTCTGGCGTGGTCGGTATGGCAATCCCACCGCCGCATCTGGGGGATCGACATGGAGAGCAAGCGCAGCCGGTCCGGCGGTTAACTCCGGCTCCCCTGTTCATCAGGGGGCTGCCCAGTCAGTAAATCGTTGGCAAGCGTGAAGACGGGCACCCTCTGAGACTAACCGCAGGTGGGAGGACCAGCGCCCACCTGTCCAACGCGCATAGACACCGCTCACCGTGGTCGAGTTTCATGACATGCAACTGCGTCAAGGGTGTAGGGTTATGGTGTGACACCGACTGATTGGATGGTAGCGGGCCGCGCCGTGTCCCGACGCGCGCTGCAGTATCTGCTCCCTGTGCTGGCAACCCTAGTGCTGGCTACGTCTTGCGGCAATGACGACGTCGGAGCGTCGCCACCGGTCGGCCGGTCGCTGGCGGCCGAAACTCCGGCCTCACCTGCTCAGACATCGGCCGTCAGCGTCCCGCGGACTACGGTTGGGAGGACGCCCTCTCCTGTGACCGGCACAGCTTCGGACGAGCCTGCAGGAGCGGTATTCCCGCGCCACTACGGAGCATTTCCCGCCAACCGTGGCGATCAGTACGTCTATGGTGAGCTGTCGATCGCCGGCGGCTGCTTGCGAATATCCTATATTGACCAGGTAGACCGCGAGGCGACGCGGGACGGCCTGATGGTCGTGTGGCCGATGGGTTTCGGGACACAGACCAGCGACGGCGTGGTGGAGGTGACCGGACCCGATGGACGCGTGGTCGCCACAGCGGGGCAAACGCTTCGGCTATCGGGTAAAAAGGTCTTGGATCGGTTGGTGTCGGCTGACGAGTGGGATTGGGGCGGCGGCGAAGTCGGGCAATGCGGCGGCCCGTTCTGGCTGGTGGGGGACGAAGTCAGCGCCATGAGGGCGGGTGCAACAGGGTCTGTGGTGGACGATGACATCTTCCTCCCGCGCCTGTACGACCAGCGCGGACCCATCATATCCCCGCTGGCGGCGGCTGAGGGACGCCTGACGTTGCGCGGTGGTTGCCTATTGGTGGAGACGCCCGACTCCCCTGGGGAGCATCTGGTGATCTGGCCTCCAGGTTTTAACATTCAGAGGGAGGGAGACGACGTCCTGGTCCGGAACGGTGGGGGGAACGTAATCGCCCAGGTCGGTGATCACGTCATGCTGGGCGGGCGCAGCAGCAAGAAAGGCGCGGACTACCCGGGTGAGTGTCCGGGGGCGTACTTCAAGGCTTACACGGTTCAACGATCTCCGGCAAGGTAGCACAGATCGGGTAATGGCAACCCGCGGCGGCCTGATCTTCAGGAACGCCAACAGCCTGGAGAATGGCGACGTTAGCCTTCCGGAGATCAGGCCCCCGGATTGTCTCCAGCGCGAAGGGATCATTTCACGTGGACTACATTACTGACGACATGTTTTCGCAATGACGCCCGATCGAAATTATTCCCACGGTCTTTTCGAGGGTTTGGTACGCGGCTGGTGGCTAGCGATCTTACTGACGGCGATCGCGCTCATGGTTTATGAGGACGCACTGCCGGACCTGGCCAGAGAGCTCATCTTTGCAAGCCTGCCTGACACCGAGGTCTCTTTCAAAACGTGGAGTTGGCTGCAAGACGTAACAAGGATCAGCGAACTCACCGATGGCCTGCCCTTGGTTCTGCTTTCGCTTCCTGGAGCGTGGCTGGTGGACCGTTTCGGCCCTCGGCGCGTGGCCCGTTGGGGAGTGTTGGTGGCGGTCGTAGGATACCTGACCCTCATCGGCGCACAGCCGGTCAACTGGGTGATGTATCTCAGCATTGCCCTACTGATTGTTGGAGCAACAGTGGGCTTCGCCTGGGTGCCCGCGGCCACGTTGAACAACTGGTTCCAGCGACGCAAGGCCACCGCGATGGCAGTGCCGTTGTTCGGGTTCGCTCTGTGGCGATTCGCGATCGATGCCACAGCAAATTCCCTGATAGGTTTCCTGGGCTGGCGCCTCGCTGTTACCGTCGTCGGAGCATCGGCGCTGGCCGTTGTAATGCCTTTGGCCTGGCAGATTCACGACCGCCCCGAAGACCATCGACTGTATCCAGATGGAGCGTCGCCGGATCCCGACACCGCGCTACCCGATTACACCTGGCGGGAGGCCGTACGATCGCGGTCCTTCTGGCTCCTGGTGGCGGGAGACGGATGCCTGTTCTCGGTGGGCTTGGCGTCGTGGATGCTGGCTAGACCGTCCGCGTTTTTTCATTATGATGAAGTTTACCCGTTCGATGGGTACTACCCATGGGGGGTTATATTCGACGTGAACACGTCGCGAATGGTGGTGTCAACGGCAGCGATCCTGGCTTGCGCTGTGATTGGCGACCGGGTCCCCGTCCGGTACGTGCTGGCAGGTTTGGTATTGCTCTTGGCGGTGGCGTTGATCCTGTTGGCCACCGAAACTCCAGGCAGCAGGTTCATATTTGGTGTCCTTTCGGGCATCGCCATGGGGGGAGGCCAGGCCGTCCGCATCTCGGCCCGGGGCACCTATTTCGGACGCAAGAGCTTCGCCACCATAACTGTCACCGGTTTGCTGTGCGGCTTGCCGTTTTACGTCGCGACGATTGCCACCCTGTTCAGGCTGTACGACCTGACCAACGAAGGTTTGACGATGCCCGCCGCAGCGGGGCTGGCGGTATGCCTGTTCGGTGCGCTGGGATATCTGCTGGCGGGCACCCCGCAACTGGCGCCCTCACAGCAATTGCCAGCGGAGGGTTGATGTTCGGTCGGCGTCATCACAGTCGTTCCGGCGCCGGCCATGATCCGGCTCCACGGCCTTGAACCCCAGGGCGATCAGCGACCCCTGGGTTGGTGCAGCGTGATGGCGTACGTCTGATGGTACGGCGCGCCCCGTCATTCCCGCAGGCTGGCGCTGGCGCCTGAGGCGCCGCCGGATCTGATCTCCGTGATGTCGCCGGCGGCCACCGCGGCCCCGATGATGTGGTGTCGGCAGTAGTCCTGGCCGGAGATTCGGTACAGGCTCTTGGCGTAGACGGTGTGGGGGGCGCGGACGGGCGGCTCCAGTTCGGCGCCGCAGGTGGTGCATTTCGGCACGGTCTTCACCTCCAGGTGATTGGGCTGATTGCCGGCATTATAGTGAGGGACTCCCAGGACCCGTTTTGCTTTTGGCGCCCACCGTCGCCAAGGTTTGGAACGGTATCGATTGTTATGCAACGGACTCCAATGCATTGGCTACCTACCCATTCCATGGGATTGGAATGCAAACCATTGGAATGAATACCTATGGTTTCGTCGCCGGCGGCGGCGATGCGGCCCGGAACGTGCTCACGCAACAGGACCGGATGCTCACGGTGGTTCAGTCCGTCTGGGGATCGATGTTAGGCCCGTCGTGGTCAGGCAAACGACGGTGGAAACGCCGTCTTGCACACGCGCGTTCGCCGCGCGATAAATGCTCTTATCGCGCATCTTTCACCCGCCGAAATCACCCCATAATCCCGCCGCCGGAGACCCGCCCATGACCACCGTCGCAGATCAGCAGATCGTCCCCCGTGAGTCCTCGTCCCTGCCAGAGCTGCGGGCCGCCGACCGGGGCGTGGCCGACTCTCTGGAGTCGGTCCTTGCCGACAACACCCGCCGGACCTACGATACCCAGTGGCGCATCTTCACCGGCTGGTGCGACCAGGTGGGGCTAACACCTCTGCCGGCCGAGCCCCTAACCGTGGCCCGCCACCTGGCCGCCCGGGCGGGCTCCGGCGCCTCCATCGCCACCCTGCGCCTGGCCACCAGCGCCATCTCGAAAGCACACGAGTGGGCCAGGCTGGAGTCGCCCTGCCGGGACCCGGGGGTGCGCGCCTCTCTAAACCCGAATCCACCGAGGGGATACCGCGGCGGCGATCAGACGAGGGATGCGGGGTCAGGGCATGGGTTGGCGAGGACCGGATGCCGGTGAAATGGACGATGGGTAGTGTGGCTGCTACGCCAGGGGATGTTTGCGGCCCGTGGTAGCGGCGTTGGGAGCGATTTTCAGCGCAGACCGCCGGCGGAGACCGTGAGGGGCCCAGCCTGAGGCGCTGATCGTCCAGGCGTGGGGCGTTATTGTGTATAGGTCAAAGGCGGAGGGCGGCGTCAGGAAGGCAGTGGCAGGGCGCGCAGTCTCGCCAGGGCACCAGCGAACTGGTTCTGCCAGGGCCAGCCCCGGGGAAGATGCAAAGTGAGACGGCGTGCCTTGCGGGTGATGCGTCCGGGGAGGGAGAAGAAGCGTCGTCGGAGGGTCTTGGTGGTGATCAGTTGCTCTCCCATGCCGATGCGGGCGGTCCAGCGGGCGAGGTTATGCGCCATCACCTGTACTGCCAGCCAGGCGGCGTTGGCGGGGAAGCGCCCCGAGGGCAGGTGATTGAGCCCCACGCCGTACTTGAGATCGCGGATGGCGTTCTCGATCTCGGCGTGGCGGCGATGGTTGGCCTCCAGTTCCAGGGTGTCGCCGTCTCTATCGGTGATGAAAGCGTGATAGCTGTGGGTGGCAAGCAGCGCGAGTTGGGAGCCGGGCGTGGGTTTCACTCTGCGGACGATGAGTCGGACCGATACGGCGTCGGGCTCATGCTGAAACGGAGTGTAGGTGGTCTCCGCCACGTCGGCGGCTCCCTCCATCCAGTAAGGGATGGGCGTCCACTCTGCTTCGGGTATGGCCTCGATGAGATTGCGCACGCTTTGGTACTGGCGTACGGTGATGGAGAAGCGGACCTTGGTCTTCCGGCAGACGGCGACGATGTCGTGGTTGTAGAAGCCACTGTCGGCCCGCATGGTCAGTGGCCCGGTGGCCCCCGCGTAGCGCACTCGGCTGATGGTCTCACGCAGGAAGTGGGCGGCCCCTCGAGCGGTGTTGGCCCGGCCCTGGCGCAGCCGTGCCATCAGCACGTCGCCGGTTCCGGCGGCAACGGCGAGGAGCGGGTGATAGCCCCGCTGTCCCGCGTAGTTGTGGCGCTGCGCGCCTTCCTTATCCAACCCAAAGGTCTCGCAGACAGTGGAATCAAGATCAATGGTCAGCGGCTCATCGCCGGGTCCGGCACCAGTGTCAATTTTCGCGGTGATTAGGCCGGCATTTTCACGGACATCAGTCCACTCTGGAAGCGCGGTAGTCTGAGAAATATCAGGTTGTTGTGTGCCGGTCAATCACCCCCTTCGTTGTTGAGCAGGGCGCGGTGTGGAGACAGACGTTCCCGGTAGCTGGCGCCCTCGATGACGATCTGATAGCTGGCGTTGGCCAACCGGTCCAGGGCGCTGTTCCCCAGGATGGGATCGTCGAAGAGGCTGAGCCATTCTTCGACGGCCCGGTTGCTGGTGATGATGAAGCTGGAGGACCGGTGGCGGTTGAGGATGAGTTCGTAAAGATCGGCGGACTGTTGGGCGGTGAGCCGGTGCAGTCCCAGGTCATCCAGGATGAGCAGGTCAGGAGTGAGGAAGGATCGGAAGGCGCGGTCCAGCGAGTTGTCCACTCTGGCCTGGGCCATGGCTCTGAAGAAGTCGGCGGCGTGGCTGAAGCGGACGGTGTGTCCGGCGCGGATGGCGGAGTAGCCCAGGGCCTGGGCCAGAAAGCTCTTGCCGACGCCGGCTGGTCCTACCAGCAGCACGTGCTCGTGCTTGTCCAGAAACTCCAATGAGAAGACGGCATCCAGCAATCGGCGATCCAGGGTGATGGACGCCGTCCAATCGAAGTCCTCCAGCCGGCAGGTCTCCTCGAAACCGGCGCCATTGAGGTGCACTTCAATGCGGCGGTGGGCGCGGCGGTTGACCTCGTCGCTGAAGATGATCTCCAGGAAGGAGGCGTAGTCCAGCTGTTCACGACGAGCCAGGGCGATGCGCTCGGGCAGGGTGGCCGCCATTTGCCCCAGGCGAAGTTGCTTGAGCAGGGGTGTGAGTTCGGTTACGCGGGTCATGGGTATAATCTCCTCAGGCCGACTTCCGGCGGTACGGGTCGCTTTGGGCGAAGACGCATCCGGGCCGAGCGAAGCGGCCGGGCGGCAGGGGCAGAGGCAATTGGGGCGTGGTCTCCTCTTCCAGAGCCTGGACCAGGATGCGCTCCACGCGGTGCACGTCGATGAGGTCGACGTCCAGGGCCCGCTGACAGGCGGCGTCCAGGCGCTGGGCGGTGTAACGGTCGCCCAGGCGCAGCAACTTGTGTCCCTGCCTGATCTTGGACCAGGGGTGGTCGCCCTCGAAGAGGCGTTCGGCGAATTCGCCCACTGCGGGACCCAGCTTGGCGGCCTCACGCTTGAGCCCGTCGGGAGCCCTGGTGGTGTAGGGAGCGACCTTGGGTGGATAGTCGGCGACGTCGGTGGAGCGGCCGCCCACCGGCTGACGCGGATGGGTCTTGATGAGCTGACCGCGGTGGTAGATGCGCACCAGCTTGCTGTCCACTTTGACCTCCACCTTCCGGCCGGGCCGGCAGAGGTGGTAGGGCACCGAGTAGAGCGCGTCCAGGCACTTGATGTGGAAGTCCCGGTGGACGGTGTTGGTGCGCCAGTTGGCGATCTCGTAGGGTACGCCGTCCCAGGGGATCAGGGTGTGGCGTTCCTCGTCCTGGAATACCACCAGGGGCTGCTTGCGGGTGGTGCCGTGGATGCGCATGCCGGCCACCTCCAGGCACCATTTGGGCGCGGCGGCGCGGACGTGGGTGAAGTCGTCGAAATCGGCGCCCTTGTAGAAACGCTCTCTGGCGTAGGGCACCTTGCGTTCCACCTTGGGTTTGTCCTGGGGGTGGGCCTTGCGGGCCGGGTCGGTGATGAAGCCCCGATGCTGGGCATATTCCAGAAAGCCCCTGGTGAGAATGGGGTGCAGGGGATCCGTGCCCACTACGGCGGCGGGGAAGTTGTCGATGACCAGATACTTGGGCATCCCGCCGAAGAAAGCCCACGCCGCCTCCAGGCCGGAGATCACGTCCGGAAGCTTCTGCTGCTGCATGGGCCAGACGAAGCAGTGGCGGGAGTGGCACAGTACGATGACCATGGCCCACACCGCCTTGCGCTTGCCGGTGGCCGGGTCGGTGATCATGCCCAGCCGGCCGAAATCAGCCTCAGCCACCTCGCTGGGCGGCGTGTCCGCCATCCGCACCGTGGTCTTGCTGCGCTTGCGCCAGTTGCGGTTGATGACGAAACGGCGCAGCGACTGATACGACAACTGGCACCCCCGCATGGCCAGCAACTCGTGGATGCGGGTCATCTGCAGCCGGTCGTTGGTGATCCACTGGTAGATCTGGTCCGACCACGGCTCCAGCAGGTCCTGCCGGGGTGTCTTTGCTGCACGTGGCCCCAGCCAACTGATCGTCGCCAGTCGGCTCAGCTGATCCTCGGTGGGAGCCGGCCCGTCCTGGGCGATGCCCTCAGCCTGCGCCGCCGCCAGATACTTCCGTACCGTGTCCCGCGACAACCCGGTGCTCGCCGCGATCCGCCGCTGACTGTTTCCCGCCTGCCAACGGCGGATGATCTCTTTTATCTCCATCCTCGGAACCTCTCGATACGCCATCGCTGCACCTCGACATCGAAGTGAGCCAATGGTCGCCGATGTGGCTCCCAAAGTGGCCTAATGGCCTTGAAAATCCGGCCGGCCTATAGTCCTTGAAAATTTTCGCGATTTACCGGACTAAAGATCCTGAAAAATGACAATTGGGTCCGGTGCGAGTGCGCACGTTGCAAGACAACCTCGATTGGTCTTTCGCCCAATGTCAAACGTCTTGGCGAGCGTTAGGTGCAACCGCCGTCTTGGCCAAGGAGCTTGCCCTGGACACCTCCGCGGGCGATGTGTTACGCGACCTCCAACTCGGATTGAATGTCGTCGTCGGACCGCAGGGCAGCGGCAAGACCCTGGCGTTGCAGCGTTTGTTTCAACGTGCGGTGCGGGCCGCGCTCGAAGATCCATCGGAACCGTTTCCCATCTTCATGGACGCTACGGATTCGCGGGGGAACCTCCGAGAAATTATCTCTCGACGGTGCCTCGGGTGCGTGGACCCTAGTAGTCAGTCAACGTTGGAAGGGCATGGGTAGAAGCGATGGAGTTTGATCCTGGCGTCATCGGTTCCGAAGCGCCAGTTGATCGGGATGCGCGCGGCGTTGCGCCGGGTCTCGTAGGCCGTGATGGCGCGTTGGAGAGCGTCGGCGTCAGGGTTTCTCCCTTTGAGACAGGCGCGGCTCAACGCGCTGAACTCAATCTCCGCCATGTTCAGCCAACTGGCGTGCTTGGGAGTGTGGTGAAACTCGAGACGTTTCACGATGCGCCTGGCTTCGGGGGCAGGGAAGGTCTCGTACAGTGAAGCCATGCGGTGAGTGTTCAAATTGTCCAGGACCACGCGGATGACGGTGGCGTCGGGGTAGGCCACGTCTACGAGCCACCGCATCTGATAGGCGAAGTCCACCATGGTGCGGCGTTCGGTGATAGCCACATGGCGCCAGCCCGCCAGTGGCTCGCAGAACAGGAAGAGGTTTCGGGTGCCACCGCGTCGGTACTCGTAGTCCTGACGTCGGGGTCGTCCCGGCTGGACGGGCAACGGCTCTCTGACATCAGACAACAGTTGAGTGGAGGTCTCGTCGAAGCACACCACCGGCCGGCTGGGGTTGTAGGGCTCGGCATACAGGTCCAGCACGTCCTCCATAGCGGCGACGAACTCCCCGTTCATCCGGGGGATGCACCACTGCTGTTTCTGCCAGGGTTTGAGGGTGTTTTTTTCAGCCGGAGCCTGACCGTCTCGTATGACAGGCTCTCCACCACGCCCAACTCCACCACCTTGTCAGCCAACAGGCGCAGGGTCCAATGGTCGCGTCCGTCGGGAGCGTCGCTGCACGCCAGGGCGATCAGGTGGGCTTCGCCACGATCATCCAGCTTGCGATACCGGTTGGCCTGGGGATGGTCGTGGAGCACGCCGTCCAATCCCTCCTCGGCGTACCGCCGCTTGGTGCGAAACACCGTGCGCTGCGACGTGTCCAGGGCCGTCGCCACCTGGGACGCGCTCCAGCCCTCATCGGTCTTGAGCAGGATGCGCGCCCGATTGATGACTCGCGCCGAATGCTGACCGCTACGGATCAAACGCTCCAGTTGGCTCCGATCTTCCGTGCACAACTGTACCGAATATTTCTCCTGAGCCATGGCTGCCGCACCTCCCGCACCGCTGTTTGCCGCTCACGATAGCGACCATGGCCGGTTTCTTCTTCCATATGACGATACAAGTTTGACCGAATACTAGAGTCCATCCGATCCTGGTCATGATCGACGGTTTGGACGAACGCGGGGCCAGTGAGGCAACCGCGATGCTGAGGCAAATGGAGACTTACATCATAGCCAACCCAAGAACCACCGTGGTCGCCACCGTCCGCCCGCTGCCGGGGATAAAGCACGACGGGCATGTGGTTGAACAGCCAGCCCTGACTTTTGAACAGCTGGAGGCTCTGGTTGAAAGGGTCTCGAGAAGGGAACGCCGGGAGATCGTATCGTTGCCGTGGCAGAGTTCCTTGTATGAATCTGTTAAATTCCCTCTGTTTGCGGTGATGCTGGGCACATGGCTGCGGGAAAACGAGGAGCCAGGCCACGTTTCGACCCGTCAATTGGTGGAATACATGGCGGAGACCGCCCTCAACGAGGGCACGAACGATTCCGAGACGACCGATAGGCTACTTCAGAGACTGGCGGTGCGGGCTGTCACCGACGGGAACCGCGTCAGGCCGATGGAAGTTACGCCGCGGCGAGCCGAGCAGCGGCAATTGACGGATTCTCGCTTGGTGTTTGAAACGGAAAGCGGTCTGGACTTCGCCTTGCCGATTTTCCGGGAATGGTACGCCGCGAGAGCGATATTGGAGGGTACCGAGGCGATTGAGGACATGGACCTTACCTCGGAGCGTTGGGCTATTCCCCTTTCCATCGTTGCTTACTCCGAAGATGCGGCAGCTGACCGCGTCGCGATGGAACGCGTCGCCACCACCAACCCATCCATCGCCGGTGCAGTGTTGAAAGATGCCGAAGACGTTTGGTATTCCGGCGGACCGGGTCCGTCCATGCCGGACACTGCGATGGGAGTCGGGGAAGAGCTCAGGCAAGCTATGGCGATGTGGGGACGAGGGTTGGGGCCGATATTCCGCACAATCGGGCCTACCAACGGGGACGGAGAAGTCGCTCCGGTAGGGGTGATCTTCGACGGGGAGCGTCTTTCCGTAGGTTGGTACAGCGGTTCCGGGACTCTTGATCCGGTGGTTGAGTTCACCCGAGAACACAATCCGATCAGGCGTGATGAGGACCCGCGACTCAAGAGGGATTGGCCTTCCTGGACCTGGGGCTCCGTGCCATCCACCAGGCTCTGGTCGTGGGTGATGACCAGGAGATATCTGACTCGAAACCTCACGGAAACGTTGGGACAGCGTCGGCTTTCCCACTTGGTGGCGGATTCGCTCTCTGAACTTGCTTGGGAGTTTGGTTCGGGGGTCGGTCGAGGACGTGTCCGGCAGGGCGCAGAGCTTTCGGTCCCTGCGTTGCTGGAATACATTGGGCAACTTCCTGAAGACTCTCGCACCGCGGTTGTCGGCCAGAATAGAGTTCATTCCTGGGATGAAATCATCGCCGTGCGAGATTACCTATCGGGTTTGGCACGGCGAGGACATGAGCGGCTGCGCGATCCTTGGCCGGCCGCCGACATGCCTCGATCCCCATCTCCGGGTTGGCCCCCGTACAGCGACGACCAGATGTTGGCTCGAACATCGGCCGTTTACACCGCGGCGCTAAGGATTTACCAAGAGGTGGTCGAGCGTTGGTTGCAACCCTTCTCCGGGCGGTTGCGTCTGCACCGGCTGCTGCCAGTCAGGCTCGAAGGGTCACTTACCAAGCACGAGATTGATGGCAGGATTTGGCCCGGTTTGTCCTGGCGACCGATAATTTTGCCGGCAGGCCAAAAATCTCATGTGGGCTTTGAACTTGGGGAATCGGACAACGAGCGATTGGATATCGGGCGTTATTTCGAAACGCAGCGTGAGGCATTCGGGCGATTGAGGAACGGCGATCCGGACGATGCGGGCTTGTTCTGCGTCGGGCCGTCGGCACTGGACGTCTCGACGGAGTCTCCGGCAACGGAACTCGCCCACGAGTGGCTAGTGGACGAACTTAAACCCCAATCCACCGAAAGGATGGGTGTGGCGGCATGGTGATGGGATAAGAAAGTGCTCCCGGCTTCGGGGATAATGGTTTTTGACAACGAAAACCAATCCCTCACAAGGAACACCCAACGGATGCTACCACCTGAGCGTCCTGACCGCATCCATGTCGCCTTCGACGATCACCGCTTGGTGGCCAACGCCGGGCTGCTTTTGCCGGTTACCCTGGCCCATCATCTGGGGCTGGGCGAGTTGGTTGACCGCCACGTTGACTTGGGAGATGCGCCGGGACGGGCCAACGCTGGCGACAAGATACTGACGTTGGTGGCATCGGCATTGGCCGGTGGCGACTGCATTGATGATGCCGACGCGCTACGCGCTGGGGGGACCGAGCACGTGCTGGGCTGCGCAGTCAAGGCGCCTTCCACGCTGGGGACCTTCCTGCGGAGTTTCCGATGGGGCCACGTGCGGCAGCTGGACCGGGTGAGCCGAGAGGCGCTGGCGAGGGCCTGGGCGGCTGGTGCCGGACCCGGCGATGAGCCGCTGACCATTGATCTTGATTCCACTGTCTGCGAGACCTTTGGGTTGGATAAGGAAGGCGCGCAGCGCCACAACTACGCGGGACAGCGGGGCTATCACCCGCTCCTCGCCGTTGCCGCCGGAACCGGCGACGTGCTGATGGCACGGCTGCGCCAGGGCCGGGCCAACACCGCTCGAGGGGCCGCCCACTTCCTGCGTGAGACCATCAGCCGAGTGCGCTACGCGGGGGCCACCGGGCCACTGACCATGCGGGCCGACAGTGGCTTCTACAACCACGACATCGTCGCCGTCTGCCGGAAGACCAAGGTCCGCTTCTCCATCACCGTACGCCAGTACCAAAGCGTGCGCAATCTCATCGAGGCCATACCCGAAGCAGAGTGGACGCCCATCCCTTACTGGATGGAGGGAGCCGCCGACGTGGCGGAGACCACCTACACTCCGTTTCAGCATGAGCCCGACGCCGTATCGGTCCGACTCATCGTCCGCAGAGTGAAACCCACGCCCGGCTCCCAACTCGCGCTGCTTGCCACCCACAGCTATCACGCTTTCATCACCGATAGAGACGGCGACACCCTGGAACTGGAGGCCAACCATCGCCGCCACGCCGAGATCGAGAACGCCATCCGCGATCTCAAGTACGGCGTGGGGCTCAATCACCTGCCCTCGGGGCGCTTCCCCGCCAACGCCGCCTGGCTGGCAGTACAGGTGATGGCGCATAACCTCGCCCGCTGGACCGCCCGCATCGGCATGGGAGAGCAACTGATCACCACCAAGACCCTCCGACGACGCTTCTTCTCCCTCCCCGGACGCATCACCCGCAAGGCACGCCGTCTCACTTTGCATCTTCCCCGGGGCTGGCCCTGGCAGAACCAGTTCGCTGGTGCCCTGGCGAGACTGCGCGCCCTGCCACTGCCTTCCTGACGCCGCCCTCCGCCTTTGACCTATACACAATAACGCCCCACGCCTGGACGATCAGCGCCTCAGGCTGGGCCCCTCACGGTCTCCGCCGGCGGTCTGCGCTGAAAATCGCTCCCAACGCCGCTACCACGGGCCGCAAACATCCCCTGGCGTAGCAGCCACACTACCCATCGTCCATTTCACCGGCATCCGGTCCTCGCCAACCCATGCCCTGACCCCGCATCCCTCGTCTGATCGCCGCCGCGGTATCCCCTCGGTGGATTCGGGTTAAAGATATGGGTTGGGTTGATTGAAACAGCTTCGCCGGAGACTTGAGCCCAACTGACGACTTGCGATGTCATTCGGCTTCATCGCACGGATCCAGTGGTGAAGCATTTAGGTTCATGAAGGCGTCAATTTCGTGTTGCGCTTGGATTTCTTCTGGTGGAATATATTGCCCCCAAAGGTCATCGTAGAGCGATTGGTGGGCCGCGATCAGGTGGTCCGGCAATCCTTCTCTGCTGGCTGCGAACGCGAGCAATTTCAGTACGGGGATCGCGTCGGTGCGATTGGCACGCGATTGATGGTAGGAGAGCAGGATTTCGGCGGTTCTTGCAGCTTCTTGAGGCGCATCCAAAAGCACCCATAGGTTAGCCAAATGGGACGCAGACTGCCGATTCACCTCGACAGCATTGATGTATCGGTCAGAAGCGATCTGCCGGATTTCCAGCGCCGTGTCGACGTGGAGCCGCGTGCCTTGTTGGTGTCGGATCTGGTCCAACAGAGCCCACAGGGTTGGGGGAACCACCGCCGGGTTGTTGGCCTGCTGCAATATCCATTGTCGATCCGGTTCTCCCAATGCTGCCGCCAACCGAGCCGCACATTCCGCGGTCCCTGAATCTTCGCTCAGTAAGTCGGAGTGCCGACGCGCGAAGTCCGCGTGGGACCATACTAACTCGGCGAAGGCCCGCAACTTGCCGCAATCGAGGTTTCGACCGGCGTCTTTCAACAGCTGGACGGCGTAGAGTCCGACAGTCATGTAAATTTGGGCGATATCGTAGGCCCTACGGAAAACCTGTCCGTCCTCATCGGCATCCCACGCGCTCAGCGGGAGCGCTTTGCATTGGGCGATCACCCAATCCAGAGGGTCGATGTTGTCGTGTTTGATCACCACAGCTAGACCCACTGCAATCAGCCACTCTCGATGGTTCCAGTGGCCCGAGAGGCGCCCAGACATCGAGTGTTCTTCCAAAGCCCCCTTCATTCTTCGCTCGTGTTCACCAAGCAGGATGCCGGAAATCTGGCCTGCCTTTTCTGGCTGCTGATCGCGGATGCCCAATGCGATGTCCGCGAGAGGTTTGCCTCTGGGCTCCAATTTGGCCTGCCGCAAGCCGGCCTCCATCTCCTCCACCACCTCGCCAAACCAGTGATTGAGCACGATATTCTCGAGCGATTGGGTGCAGTGCCGCTCGACTAACTTCGCCATGACCGGTTTTTCGTGTGGACCGAAGGACGTGTAGTTGAGAAGCTCGAACATCCACCTAGCGCTTCCTCCAGGTCCGAGCGCCGCGAGACTGGAAACCATGTCGCCGATCATGTCCGACACGGTGGCGGCGCCCGTAGTGTCGACGTCACCGGTGTTGGCCGCCGTACGATCCGCGAACTCCGCCTCGCGGACAATTGCCATTACCTGGCCAATCGCCATGGCAATCAACGCTGCGGGGGAAGTGTCCGTCACCCACTGCAGAGGTCGAAGGTGATCGGATGGGATTTTTAAATCAGACGCGCAGAACGCCGCCAACGACTGCAACAAAGGGTCCTCTATCCGGCCGACCAGTTCCGGAAGCATCGCGGGCTTGAGATCCAGAAGGAGGGCCACCACCTGCGGAATTCCGGAGTACATCTGCCTCCATGCCTCGAACGCGGTATCGGGCCCCGCCTGGAAGGTCCGCAATGGGTCCTGGAGTCCGGTTTGACTGGGCCGCGCTTTCGCGCCCCTAACGTCCTCTCCAAAGACGCGCTTCGGGTCGCGAATATCGCCTTTCACGTGGAGGCTTTCCAAGGTGTCCACCGCGTATGCGGCGAAAACGTCGATTTGATCCGTACACCACGCATCGTTGATCAGCGGTGCTGCGATGTCCGGGTGGATCGAACCCATAGCCCAAAAGGCTGTGTCGCGGTTCCCAATCTCGTCGCCCCTCGCAAGCGTTGCTCCTATGCCCTCGATGATCATCTCTGCGACCACCTCATTCATGTCCGCCCGCAGATGGTTTGGTTGACCTTCGGGGTCGAACCAACCGCGTATCTCATTAATCACACGGTCCGCTTGATCCGTTGTTCGGACACGGTTTCAGATGATCGGCTCGACCAGGTCGTACCAGGTTGGTGGTTTCAAAGGTGCCAAACCGTCACCGAAGATTCGCCAGATGACTTGCCGGGCTTCCGCCGGAATCTGAGCGGTAACCGCTTTCCTGCCGGTCGTCATTTGATCTCCTTCACGTGAACACCGTTGTTGTTTGCCCCTACGTTCAATGACCAGCGTTCTTCTGCCTCGGCGCGATAGACCCCGTATGGAAGCACAGCGAAGGTGACGCCCTGATCATGCCAACCATTGATGGAATGGGTGATGATCATTTCCTGGTCCGGCGTGATCAGATACCGGTCGTGGAATGCCGAACGGTCATGCCCCTGACTACCCTTGACAGTGAACGACCTGATCGCCACGTGGTCGGTGAGGATTGAAGGATACCTGGACAGCCACATGTCAGGGTCCCGTTGTCCGGTGAGGATTCTCAGTTGCTGCCCCCTGGTCCTTTCGAACATGCTGCTGTAGATCCGCTCGTCCGTATAGTCGAAATTCCGGTGCATGAAGTAGGGGTCGGCCAAGTAGATGGGCCCGCCCGAACGCCGGAGATCGGAGAGGAGATGGAGGAAGAAGTCGATTGCCTTCTCGACCTGGTGCGGACCAAAGCGCCCAAGGTTCCCTTCAGCGCGAGCGTCTTTGTCTCGCTGCCAACTCCTGCGCCCGAGCACTTCTTGCCGAATCGCCTGGTCCAAACCACCCGAATGTTCGTCGCCAACATTGAAGGTTGATCTGGCGTCCCCAAGGCTGAGGGTATTTATGGTGCCCCGTCGGCGATCATGGATCCTAAGCGTCTGACCGCCTGCGACGTCCAGCACGCCGTGGATCTCTCGCACCAAACTCGATTCCCACCTGTCTATGCACCGTCCGTCTCGACTCCGGAATACTGCGAACCCGACCAGATCCAACTCCGAATCGAAGTCGACGACGGTGTGACGTTGGGTTATTTCCAATTGCCGATGCACCACCACATCGCCGCTGTCGTGGGCCCACACGACGGCGTAGTAATCCAACTGCGGGAGGTCGGTACCGTGTGTGGATTTGACCTCAAGTATCAGTTGGGTCCGGAGGTTTATAAGTTCGCAGACTATTTCGTCCTCTGCGGCCGAGATCATGAGATTGCCAACCCGCTCCGATAGCCGATCGAGAGGGAAAGCTAATCCTCGCAGGTGCCCCGCCGACAGGAGGCGGGCGTATGAGTCGCCTATCTCGCGCCAATGGTCGCGGGGTTCCGGTTCAAGACTCCAAAACTCGGTCATCCGAGCGCTGTGCCTGGAGAACGGGCTGTTCACCGAGGGATCGTCGTTCCAGAGTTCGTTTCGGTAAGCGATATGGCAGCGGGGCAGTTGCTCGAGAGCGTAGCCAACGTCAATACCGTCAATGGATATGGCGTTTCGGTCCGAAATGGTCTTGAGCAAATCCGCGCAGTGTTTGAGCGGAGCGTCCAGGATGTGGAGTTGGATTTCCTGTGGGCCGACCGCATCGTTGGGCGGGAACGTCGTCGTCCGCCAGACCCGGTCCGGTTCAACCGCCCATGGACCCATACCGTCGGCACGCCTATGGCGGATATGGGTGAACAGGTTGCGAGCAGTACCGTCTTCCCGATGCCACACCAGCACGGCCATCCGGGCGGTTCTGTCGTCATGGACTCCTTCCGAGAGGAGGATGTCATCCATTTCCGTTCCTTTCTACGAGCGCCGGCATCCCGACCCAGCGTCCCCGCCCTCGCGGTTCTCGTGGCATCAGTCAATCCAGCATACACTGTGCCTCAAGGAACGTCGGTCGCGTGGTCACGACCGGGCGCCGGTATGGGACTTGCTTCGGAATCCGACCTTTGTTGCACATCGTGTAAGTGGCGGCAGGAGTCGCTCCGTTAGTCGATAGCGACGGGTGAACGCTCCGGTGGCGACCAGAGCGTCCGCTTTCCCTTGAGCCGTGGATTCCGCACCTCCCAGGTTGGCCGCCATCAGAGTTCCGCAGGCGGCTCTGCCGGCTTCAGCGGCAACGGCTGTTACAGTTTCCCGTTCACCCGCCGTCGAGGGCGTGGGCGTGAATGGATGGCGACCGTTTTGAGCTGAGGTGCGGAGTCTTCGCGTTCAGGACCGTTGCCCAGGGCGAGATTCCGCTATCTTGGTGTTTCTCTGCTCTCCGTCGTGCTGGCGGTAAGCGGGTTTTGCCCGATGCTGTTGCCGGTCTCGGTGATCTGGGTGACTTGGGGTTTGTCTGATTGGCTTTCAGTTGATGACGGAGCTCTAGCTCTTTGCCGACGGGCCATGTCTTGTTTTAGGTGCTTGTCCGCGCACGTCGGGCATCGAGTCTGCCCTCCAACGGATGTGTTGGAGTACCTTGTGGACAACTCGCTTGCCTTGCGGCGGTGGTATTTGCTCTCGACTGGGCCTATGGCGCTCGCGCTTCTGCTCGGCTGTAAGGAGGATAGCCGGATCCCCGCTGCCTCAGTGGAGGGCTTTTCAAGCGGGAACGTGAGCTCGAGGTTACTGCTCACCGTACATATCGGCTGGGTCGTATGCGTCGGCGAATACGGTCTGAGCGTGGAACTTCAGGACCGGCAGCTTGATGATGCCGATGTCGGTCCGTCGGACCGGGATACCCAAGAGGTCAAGCATTTCCATGGGCAGCGCCTTTTGGACTAAACCCGCACCGGCGATGACGTCGAGCCCTTGAACTGTAGGCTTAGCGGGCCTTCCAACGCTACGGTCACTGTCGGCATCCCGATTCTGTCCCTCTTGGGGATGTCTAGGCCATCGATTGAAATTGTGGCGGGTCTCGTTGGAGCTTCACGGCTGACAAGGTTGCAAGTCAGGTCAGTCGTCGATTGTCACGCCAATCGAGCGCTGGGATAGACGGGGTACCTTCCATTGAGAACGTTGTTGCCAATGTCCGAGCACCGTCGAACGATGAAGTCGGGGACGGAAATCCTCCGCAGTCGTAGCGCAGGTGGTCGCCTCGCAGCATCATTCTCCATATGGCCGCTGCGGCGACTTGATACTGCATTGGACCCGGCTCGTCCTGGCGCCGCCAATAACCAACCAAAAATCGCGCCCGGAAAACCGGGCGCGATTATGCCTTCGAATGCTGTGGAATGCGGCCTGCTACTGTCGATTGCTGGGAATTTGTCCAGCAATTGTCCAGCAAAACGGGCTCAATCCCGCTGATACGCCTCTAACTGAGACTTCCTTTGAGTTTGTAATCTGCCCTTATTGAGAAATTGGTGCCGAGGGAGGGACTCCGCCCGACAGAACCGTGCCCAAAGTGCTAAATCTCGGGGCCGGACCTTGGCTGCCGATATCAGCGTCCAAGGTCCGGCCCCGGCTGAGTAGGGTTCTAACGGGGATCATTCACCCATGAATTCGGTAAACGCATCCGATACCGATTCGCCCCAACCTGGCAAAAGGTGGGCGTAGATCCGGAGTAACGTTGTCACGTCTGAGTGCCCCAGCCTGTCCGCTATCGCCTTCGGATTTTGCTTGCTTTGGAGCAACACGCTGGCGTGAAAGTGGCGGAAGGCATGGAAATTGATGCCCTTGAGCTCTTCTTCGAGGCCTGCCTTGCGCACCAGACGCTTGAGACGGTAGGTAATCGTCGACGGCTTCAACGTGGAGCCGTCGTCGTTGTGAAATACCAGGTCGTCGCCCTGAGGACGAGTCGGGGACATTTCTTTCAGTAGGCGCAGTACCTGGACGGTCCCTTCGTCGATGACCACGGTGCGGACACTCTTGCGGGTCTTCGGTCGCTTCTGAATCATTCCTCGTCCTTGGGTCTTGACCAGGCTCGAGGTGACACGGATCCGCTTGTGGTCCAAGTCGACGTTTCCCCAGGTCAAGCCCAACGCTTCTCCGCGCCTCATTCCGGTGTAGACCATTACGCGCACCAGCGCAAACAGAGGGTCATCCGTCTCTGCGGCGGTAACAAGCAGAGCTTGTACGTGCTCCACCGACGGAGGCTCGACCTCTGGTGACCGGCCTTTCCGGAAGGCAGCGAAGGGGATGATATTGTGGGTTATCCTTTCCGTTTTTACGGCGTAGGCGAATGATCCTCCGAGGACGGTCAGGATCAGGTCTGCGGTCCGCCGCCCCTTGACCCTTTCGTGTAGGGTCGCCTGGAATTTGTAGATGTCTTTGAGCACGAGATCGGCCATACGTTCGTGCCCGATGAGTGGGTAGATGTGCTTCCGAGCGAGGCAGGAGTACCGCTCGTAAGTGGTAATTTCGTACGTAATTCGGACCACGGTTTCTAACCATTCGGTGGTGATGGCCGATACCGTTAGTTCTTCGGGTTTGGCGTTTCTTGGCGACACGCTCAACCTCCTGTTCGACAGATTTAGTGCGGTGGGTTCTTCGTCCTCCGAAGAACTCGCCTGGCGGCAAGTCGCTTCGGGAACTGGCGCCACTTCGTGGAACCGGTAAGAACTTTGGTGCACAGATCTGTCGCACCGGTCAGGTTATGCCTGTCGCAGACAGCATTGCTCAGTTGTCTACGCTCGGTTATTAACCGATTGTAGGCAAAGGAAATCGCGCCGAACATTCGCCCGGACGCATCACCGGCCGTTTCGAAAACGGCCTCCAATGGCGAGCCCTAGGACCCGTACTACGGGTGCATCAACCTACTTCAGTAAACGCGCCGTCCGGCGCGTGAACTGACCTCGAGGGTATGGAAAATCCGACGCTCTTCGCCGTCGGTCAAATTCCCCGCATGGCGGGGCTTATGCGGCGCAGGTCTGCGGGCAAGAAAGGCTGCAAACGCCTTGATCGCGCCTGTGTTGGGCTACGACTTCGGACGGCTCCGCGTCCGGCAAATACCCCGTCTCTTCGGGGTCTAACCGCTCCACTCGAACGGTGCAAAATAGGCGATCCTCGCCTCTACAGGCCCCAATCTGGGGCCGAACATCTTCAAACGTGCTCTCCACACTAACATCATTACGGGCGCTTGTCAAACCTTGCCCTTGCGGGACAGGGCAATCGCGTCTTAATATGATTTTTTGAAATGTGCTAATGTCCCATGATCCGGTAAAGGTCGGGGAGGTAGAAGGGCATAGCACAAGCACCCAAGGCAACAGTGCTCGATCATTTCGCTCAGTTGGACGACCCACGGGTGGAACGCACCCGGCGCCATAATCTGGTGGACATCCTGGCGATCGCCATCTGCGCCACCATCTGCGGAGCCGATTCCTGGGTGCATGTCGAGCTGTTCGGCAAGAGTAAGCTGGCCTGGTTTCAGAGTTTCCTGGAACTGCCTCACGGCATTCCGTCTCACGACACCTTCGGCGATGTCTTCGCCCGCCTCGACCCAGTGCAGTTGCAGAATTGCTTCGTGTCCTGGACCCAGGCCATCGCTGAGGTGCTGCCCGGCGAGGTGGTGGCCATTGACGGCAAGACCGCGCGGCGGTCCTATGACCGGGCGGGTAAGAAAGGGGCGATCCACATGGTCAGCGCCTGGGCCACCCAGCAGAGCCTGACCCTGGGCCAGGTCAAGACTGACGAGAAATCCAACGAGATCACCGCCATTCCTCAACTGCTGGAGTTGCTGAACCTGAATGGCTGCATCGTAACCATTGACGCCATGGGCTGCCAGCGGGAGATCGCTCAGAAGATCATAGAGGGCGGTGCCGACTACGTGCTGGCGGTCAAGGAAAACCAGGGTCGACTGCACGAGGGTATTCAAGACCTGTTCGAGGGCGCCGAGGCATTGGGCTTTGACGAGACACCCTATGACCACGCTGAGACGGTGGACAAGGGACACGGGCGGGTGGAACGCCGGGAATGCTGGGTCATCACCGATCAGGACTGCCTGGATTATCTGGACCCTCAGGGACAATGGCCCCAACTGAAGGCCGCCGTCAGGGTGGTGGGCCATCGTCAAACGGCAGAAGGCGGTACCAGTCAACCCCGCTACTACATCAGCAGCCTCTCGGCCTCAGCGGAATAACTGCTGGCCACCATCAGAAGCCACTGGAGCATCGAAAATTCGTTGCACTGGACCCTGGACGTGACCTTTCGGGAAGACCAGTGCCGAATACGCAAGGACAATGGCCCTCAGAACATTAATACCCTGCGCCAGATCGGACACAACCTCCTGAAAAACGAGACAACCCTGAAAGTGGGCATCCAGGGCAAACGACTCAACGCCGGATGGGATGAGGACTACCTGCTCAAAGTCCTCCTCGGATAAGACGCGATTGCCCTGCTTGCGGGATCGTGACTCTGTTTGAAATTGCCCATTGCAAAACGCGACCGCCGCGAAATTTCGCCGAATCAACCCCTGGTGGTCCGGCAACCCGGGGCCACCGATGCCTCCCACACGGCGCCACCCGGTCCAACGGGTCTGACGGCGCCTGGACTCCGGTATCGCACCCATCATCGCCATACGCGGGCCCCGCCAAGTCGCCAAGACGACCATCCGGCCCCAGATCATCGATGACCTGCCTGCCGAGGGAGTGCTGCCCCAGAACATCACGCGGGGCCCAGTTCGACGACACTCCGGCAAAGGGTGACTGGTTGCAACCATCCTGCGGATCGCCACTGGCTGGGCCAACATTGCTACCGAGGCGTTCGACAACCTGGCCCACCAAGGCCAGACGGCGTACCCGTTCGTGGACGAGGTGCGGAACATTCCGGGCGGAGCAACCAGCTCAAGTTCCTGGTGCACAGCACGGCGCTCAATATGCTGGCGACCGGCAGCGCTGCCCTCTGGACCGAACTGGGACGGCCTCGCAGGACGAATTAGGGGATGTCGTCAAAATGATCTGGCTCAGGTGGCCAGTGCTCGAATCTGAAAAATGCCGAGAAATGAGGCAGCTCTTTAGGTGTGCCGGGTTGCCACACCTAGTAGTCGGTCAACGTTGGAAGGGCATGGGTAAAAACGTTGAAGTTTGATCCTGGCGTCAATGGTTCCGAAGTGCCAGTTGATCGGGATGCGCGCGGCGTTGCGCCGGGTCTCGTAGGCCGTGATGGCGCGATGCAGGGCATCGGCGTCAGGGTTTCTCCCTTTGAGACAGGCGCGGCTCAACGCGCTGAACTCAATCTCCGACATGTTCAGCCAACTGGCGTGCTTGGGGTGTGGTGAAACTCGAGACGTTTCACGATGCGCCTGGCTTCGGCGGCAGGGAAGTCTCGTACAACGACGCCATGCGGTGGGTGTTCAAGTTGTCCAGAACCACGCGGATGACGGTTGCGTGGGGATAGGCCACGTCTACGAGCCACTGCATCTGATAGGCGAAGTCCACCATGGTGCGGCGTTCGGTAGTGGCAACGTGTCGCCAACCTGCCAGCGGCTCGCAGAACAGGAAGAGGTTGCGGGTGCCACCGCGTCGGTGCTCGTAGTCCTGCCGACGGGGTCGCCCCGGCTGGACGGGGAACCGCTCTCTGACATCAGACAACAGTTGAGTGGAGGTCTCGTGGAAGCACACCACCGGCCGGCTGGGGTCGTAGGGCTCGGCATACAGGTCCAGCACGTCCTCCATGGCCGCCACGAACTCCCCGTTCATCTGGGAGATGCACCACTGCCACTTTTGCCATGGCTTGAGGGTGTTTTTTTCAGCCGGAGCCTGACCGTTTCATACGACAGGCTCTCCACCACGCCCAACTCAACCACCTTGTCGGCCAACAGGCGCAGGGTCCAATGGTCGTGGCCTTCAGGAGCGTCGCTGATCGCCAGGGCGATCAGGTGGGCTTCGCCCCGATCATCCAGCTTGCGATACCGGTTGGCCTGGGGATGGTCGTGGAGCACACCGTCCAATCCCTCCTCGGCGTACCGCCGCTTGGCGCGGAACACCGTGCGTTGCGACGTGTCCAGCGCCGCCGCCACCTGGGACGCGCTCCAGCCCTCATCAGTCTTCAGCAGGATGCGCGCCCGATTGATGACCCGCGCCGAGCGTTGGCCGCTGCGGATCAACCCCTCCAGTTGGCTCCGATCTTCCTCTGACAACCGTACTGCAAGTTTCTCCTGAGCCATGGCTGCCGCACCTCCCGCACCGCTGTTTGCCACTCACGATAGCGACCATGGCCGATGCTTTCTTATCTAAGACGGTACAAGTTTGACCGAATACTAGGTTTGCAGATTATTAGTAGCCTATGATAATAGGCAATGAACCTGTCACGCTGAGCTCGTGTGATCGCCGCGTCACCGTATCCAGCATCAACCGTTGGCCCTCGCTTGGATGTCTGCGCACTGGTCCATGAGCAGGTCGAACTCCTCGGCGTCATCCGGAAGTATGCCGCCTTCAACCATCCTTCCGTAATCTTCTGCGAGAGCCTCCCGAGCTTCCCCGTCCGGCACCAGTTGCAGATCGCCTGACACGGCCGCCTTGTAGTTGATTGGATTTCGGTCGACATCGTTCTCCCGGAAGAACATCGCCTTGTGATGTGCAACGGTAAGCGCGAGATCGTGGTCTCCCAGGGCCCGTGCGCCGTAGTCGGTTTGATTCAGTTGGACCAGGTCGTACCAGTGCCTGGAGAGGCGTTCTCCGCGGACCCGCTGCTGGCGGCAGAAGACGTGGGCGGCTGTCGCCTTTTCCCAGAAGGTGCGCTCAGCCAGCATGACTTGCGGTCGCGCCGAGGGAAAAGCGACGCCGAGGAGATGTGGAGCCGCATCGCATTGAATGAGGTGCTCTTCGCGGGGTTCTCCGGTCGCGCGGGCTCCAAATTCCACCAATACCTCAGGCCTTACGAAACCGTAGTCTGGGAATAACGGGCGGTAACTGATCAGCAACGCGTCATCGTCCGCCCTCACCTCGGCGATCAGACCCGCTTCCTCAAAGCCTGCCCGGATCGCTGGCAGGGCCCGATCGTTCACCCACTGTGCCAGGCTGACCCGGATCTCCTGCGACCAGCGCTGTGCCTGGCTCCGGTTCGGCGGGATGTCGTTCCCGCCGTTACCAGCTATGAGATCCGGAGCGATAGTCCGTATGTCGTAGGTGATGTCCAGGTCCTCGGAGAATCGCCGGATGGCGTGATAGGCCTTGGACAGCGATGTGCCGCCTTTGAAGGTTAGATTCTGACCGAAATGAGCACCAGCCAAGGCGCGCAGGGTCCAGACCACCCAGATGTCCTTCTCCAGTAGGTACGCCGGTCGTCCGGCGGGACCTGCTGCGACCAGCAGCGCATCTCTGCGGTCATCGTTAGAGAGGTCCTGAAAAGGTTCTTCAGGCATGGGTGGCTAATTCGCTGACCGGTTCGGCGAGCCACGCCGGCATTCTGGCGCGGTATGTGGCCATTTCCGCAAGGTCCTCGGTGCTGAGTTTCTGCCTGACTGCGCGGATATTTTCCGCTACATCTGACGGCCCCAGCCATTCCAGAGCGCGGATGGCGTCCCCCGCCGGACGGCTGGCTGCAACCAGCTGCCAAGCCGGCGCATGGCGCAACTCGACGGTCTGTTCGCCCAGCTTGATGTTCCGGCTGTTACCGGAGGTCAGATAAACCGGCTGGATCGGCACCTGGGTTGTTAGGCCAAGGCTATTGGCCGCATGGCTGCCGCTGGGAACGATCGTCTCGTTCCATAGTTCCGAGAGGGCCGGTATGACTCTCTCTAGCGATGGTGGCCGGACTCCGAACCTCGTGGTCACTGGCTTCATATACACCCCTTGGCAGATTCGGAACAGTCGCCTGTTGCGGGCCAGGCGAGATAGAGCCTGATCCACAGCGGCCCGGTTGCCCAAGCCAAGGAGAGTGTTGCAGCATAAGGGCGTGCCCTCAGGCGAGTCCTCAGCGTGTTGCGTGATCAATTGAGGCAAACTTGACATAGTGGAGTCCTGAGAGGTGATGTCAGAAATATAGCATATTTTCTGACAATGTAAAATCGAACTCGAGGGAGTCTGATCTTCGGTTCATCGATCCGGTCAGTCTGTGCCGGCCACCGACTATATTGGTCGTCAAAGCGGATATCGAGGACATACTGCCCGGGCGGATTGGTATTTAAGGTCGCTGAAAATTGCTATTTACGGCTTTCCCACTACCTACCCTATGTGCGAAGTCGGCGTTACTGTAGATGGGCGATCAGGGTGTCGAGTTGCCGAACCGAACCGCCCATGTGAAACGATGTTAACGCCCTTGACGCCACGAGCCTCCAGGTTGCAATTCCGGCATGGAACTTGGTCTACGCAATTGCCCTTGTGCTGCTTCGGCAAACCACTTGATCCATCGGTCGATAAAAATTTCCTCTTCTCCCTGGTCAATGGGCGTAAAAGGCCGAGCGACTCCAACCGTGTGTATCACGTTCCCGAGAGCAAACTCGACGTCACGCCCTCCCGGAGGTAGAGCAAAAGGCTCTGACCCATCATTTCCGGATAGCACAATGTCCCAGAACGCGGTTTCGTACCACCGGTACACACCCGATTCCTGAGCGTCGCAGTACCGCAGCGAGTGAGAGCGGCCCGCGTACCCATTTCTGTTACGTGGAATGGTAATGCTGACCTTCGTATGGGCTATCACCTCAAAAGGCATACCACTGCTAGAGTTCGGACCAGGCATCACATGGTCAACTCGCAAGGTAGCGGAGTTCAAAGACCACGTTCGCAGGACTGAGTCGCCCGTTGATTGGATAGAGGGGGCGTTGTCTTTGATCTGACGGTCGAGCAAAGCCAGAATCCGCTCCAATGAATGGTTTGCCACTTCTCTGGCGGCTTGCCGGTGCTCGGCTTCAATCCGTGCTGCGGACTGTTGACGTTGTTCTTCGGCTTCTCTTTGAACTGACACAGCGTTAGCCCGAATCCACCGAAGGGATACTGCGGCGGCGGTCAGACGAGAGATGAGGAGTCAAGGAACGGGCTGGCAGGGGCCTGATGTCGGTGAGATGGTCGATGCGGGGTGTGTGCCCCACGCCGGGGCGATGTTGACGGCCGGTGGTAGCGGCGTTGGGAGCGATTTTCAGCGCAGACCGCAGGCGGTGACCGTCGGGGGCCCAGCCTGGGTACTGATCGACCAAGCGTGGGGCGTCATGTTGGGCAGGTCAAAGGCCGCGGTCGGCGTCAGGAAGGGAGGGGCACAGCGCGCAGCTTCGCCAGGGCGGAGCAGAACTGGTTTTGCCAGGGCCAGCCCTGGGGGAGATGCAAAGTGAGGCGGCGGGCCTTGCGGGTGAGGCGTCCGGCCAGGGAGAAGAAGCGTCGCCGGAGGGTCTTGGTGGTCATCACCGGCTCGCCCAGGCCGATGCGCGTGGTCCAGCGGGCGAGATTGTGCGCGATGACCTGGACGGCCAGCCAGGCGGCGTTGGCGGGAAAGCGTCCCGATGGCAGGTGGTTGAGCCCCACGCCGTACTTGAGGTCGCGGATGGTGTTCTCGATTGTGAAACGCCGCGGACATTGAGCCAGTGATCGCCAAGGACTATGTACCACCCTGGGCGCGTGGCGATTTTGATAAATATCAGTTCGTAGTTTCTTGGTCAATCACCTCCTTGGTTGCTGAGCAGAGCGCGGTGTGGCGATAGTCGTTCACGGTAGCTGGTGCCTTCGATGACGATCTGGTAGCTGGCATTGGCCAGGCGGTCGAGCGCGCTGTTGCCGAGGATGGGATCGTCAAAGAGACTGAGCCATTCGTCGACGGCTCGGTTGCTGGTGATGACGAAGCTGGAAGACCGGTGCCGGTTGAGGATGAGCTCATACAGATCGGCGGACTGCTGAGCTGTGAGCCGATGCAGGCCGAGGTCGTCGAGGATGAGCAAATCGGGGGAAAGGAATGACCGAAAGCTACGGTCCGTCGAGTTGTCGACCCGAGCCTGGGCCATGGCCTTGAAGAAGTCGTCGGCGTGGCTGAAGCGCACGGTGTGTCCGGCGCGGACGGCCGAGTAGCCCAGGGCCTGAGCCAGAAAGCTCTTGCCGACGCCAGCGGGTCCCACCAGCAACACGTGCTCGTGCTTGTCCAGAAACTCCAGGGAAAAGACGGCGTCCAGCAATCGGCGGTCCAGAGTAATGGACGCCGACCAGTCGAAGTCCTCCAGCCGGCAGGTCTCCTCGAAACCGGCGCCCTGCAGCCGGAGTTCGATGCGGCGTTGGGCGCGACGGTTGACCTCGTCGCTGAGGATGATCTCCAGGAAGGAGGCATAGTCCAGCTGTTCCCTGCGGGCCAGGGCGATGCGTTCGGGCAGGGTGGCGGCCATGGGGCCCAGTTGGAGCCGCTTGAGCAGGGGTGTGAGTTCGGTGATGCGGGTCATGATCGACCTCCAGCGGCAAGGGCGAAGACGGAGCCGGGTCGGGCGAAACGACCCGGCGGCAAAGCCAATGGCAATTGAGGCAGAGCATCCTGCTCCAGGGCTTGCACCAGGATGCGTTCCACCCGGTTCACGTCGATGAGGTCGACAGCCAGGGCACGCTGGCAGGCGGCATCAAGACGCTCAGCGGTGTAGCGTTCCCCAAGACGGACGAGCTTGTGCCCCTGTCTGATCTTCGACCAGGGATGCTGGTCGTCGAAGAGACGTTCGGCGAATTCGGCCACCGACGGACCCAGCAGAGCGGCGCTGCGCTTGATGCGCTCGGGCGCTTTCATGGTGTAGGCGGTGAGTTCGGCCGGATAATCATCTGGGTCGGTGGCGCGGCCGCCCCTGGGCTGACGCTGGTGGACCTTGAGGAGCTTGCCCCGGTGGTAGATGCGCACCAGCTTGCTGTCCAGCCTGATTTCCACCTTCTGTCCCGGTGGGCAGGACGATGACGGCACTGAGTAAAGCGCGTACTGGCAGGCCACGTGATGATCGGGATGGACCTTGGCGGCGCGCCAGTGGGTGATCTCGTAGGGCTCGCCATCCCAGGAGAGCAGGGTATGACGCTCCTCATCCTGGAAAACCACCAGGGGTTTCTTTCTGGTGGTGCCGTGGGTCCGCTGACCCGCCACCTGCAGGCACCAGCGCTGGGCCTCAGTGCGCAGATGAGCCAGTCCGTTGAAATCGCCGCCCTTGAAGAGGCGCTCCCTGACGTAGGGCACGCTCCGCTCTACCTTGGGTTTGTCCTTGGGATGACGGGCTCGGGCTGGATCGGCGACGAAACCGCGGTGCTGGGAGTATTCCAGAAATCCTCGGGTCAGGCGGGGATGCAATGGGTCTGATCCCGCCACCGCGGCGG
Organism: uncultured Dehalococcoidia bacterium; assembly: GCA_951813535.1. GTDB lineage: Bacteria > Chloroflexota > Dehalococcoidia > Lucifugimonadales > UBA3495 > Bin87. The sequence continues at coordinate 952,044 of OX638345.1, forward strand.
GGAAATTGTCGATGACCAGATACTCGGGCACACCACCGAAGAACGCCCACGCCGCTTCCAGGCCGGCGATCACGTCCTCCAGCTTCTGGCTGTGCGTCGGCCACACGAAGCAATGCCGCGAGTACGACAGCACGATGATCAGCGCCCATACCACCCTGCGTTTGCCCGTGGCCGGATCGGTAATCATCCCCAACCGGCCGAAGTCAGCCTCAGCCACCTCGCCGGGCTCAGTGTCGGCCATCCGCACCGTGCGGACACTGCGCCGTCCCCAGTTTCGTTTCCTGATGAACCGCCGCAACGACGTGTACGACACCGTGCAGCCCCGCGCCGCCAACAACTCCTGGATGCGGGTCACCTTCAACCGGTCGCCGGTCAGCCACTGGTAAATCTGGTCGCCCCACGGAGCCAGGCTGTCCTCAACCGGCGTCTCTACTTGCCGCGGCCCAGCCCGGCTGATCCCAGCCAACCGGCTCAACTGCTCCTCATTGGGAGCCAGACCGTCCTGGGCAATCCCTTCCGCTTTTGCCGCCGACAGGTACTTGCGGACCGTCGCCCGCGACAACCCGATCCCTTCTGCTATCTGACGCTGGCTGCTTCCCGCCTGCCAGCGGCGAACTACTTCCTGTATTTCCACTCTGAGCACCTCCTTGTACGCCATCGCTGCACCCTCAAAATAGAAGTGCTGCAATGGTCGCCTCAGTGGCGCCCAGGTGGTCACAGACCTTGGCGAACTGGTCTATAGTTCGCGGCGATTTTTGGGATTACTGGTACATAGTTCTTGGCGTTTTACAACGATCTCAGCGTGGCGGCGATGGTCGGCCTCCAGGTCCAGGGTGTCCCCGTCTCGGTCGGTGATGAAGGCGTGATAGCTGTAGCCGGCAAGCAGCGCAAGTTGGGAGCCGGGCGTGGGCTGCACCCTTCGTACAATGAGACGCACCGCCACGGCATCAGGCTCATGCTGGAAAGGAACGTAGGTTGTCTCGGCCACGTCGGCAGCGCCCTCCATCCAGTACGGGATGGGCGTCCACTCCGCCTCGGGTATGGCTTCGATGATGCTGCGCACGTTCGGGTGCTGTCGGGCGGTGATGGAGAAGCGGACCTTCGCCTTGCGACAGGCGGCGACGATGTCGTGGGTGTAGAAGCCGCTGTCGGCCCGCATGGTGAGTGGACCGGTGGCACCGGCATGGCGCACTCGGCTCACCGTCTCCCGCAGGAAGTGGGCGGCGCCCCGGGCCGTGTTGGCCCGTCCCTTGCGCAGCCGTGCCATCAGCACCTCTCCGGTGCCCGCGGCGACGGCCAACAGCGGGTGATAGCCCCGCTGGCCGGCATAGTTGTGGCGCTGTGCGCCCTCCTTGGCAAGACCATAGGTCTCGCAGACCGTGGAGTCCAGGTCGATGGTCAACGGATCATCGCCAGGTCCGGCCCCAGCGGCCCAGGCTCGGGCCAGCGACTCCCGGCTCACCCGATCCAGTTGCCGGACGTGGCCCCACCGGAAACTCCTCAGGAAGGTTCCCAACGTGGACGGCGCCTTCACGGTACAGCCCAGCGCCTGCTCGGTTCCTCCAGCGCGTAGCGCATCGGCATCGTCGATGCAGTCGCCGCCGGCCAGCGCCGACGCTACCAGGGTCAGCAGCTTGTCTCCCCCATTGGCCCGACCCGGCGCGTCTCCCAAGTCGACGTGGTGGTCCACCAGCTGGCCCAGTCCCAGATGATGGGCCAGAGTGACCGGCAGCAACAATCCGGCATTGGCCACCAAGCGGTGGTCATCGAAGGCGATTTTGATGCGGTCGGGGTCGTTGCGTGATAGCATCCGTTGGGTGCTCCTCGTTTCGGGCTGGTTTCGTGTGTCAGAAACCATTATCCCCGAAGCGCGGGAGCACTTTTTCATCCCCTCACCACGGCGCTGCACTCATCCTTTCGGTGGATTGGGGCTAAGACCGCACAGTCCAAACCAGGGTCGACGACCAACAGCTCCCGACTCCTTAGGTCTCAATCATAGTAATGAAATCAGTGGAAGCAGCCATGTTTCTAATGTCGTCGACGATGCGAGAACTGATGCCCTCCGGGTTGGTGGCGGTTACCGTGAACGAAATGTCTGAGCCGTCGCCCTCATTGGAAGATTGGCTAGGATTTGCCTCGCTGATGAGCCGGGTGATCAGCCCTTGTATCTCCCAATGGCTCGGAATGTCTTGCAAGACCGTGCTCATCTGATATACGAAATTGATCTGCTTTTGCACTTGGTTCCCTTCGTTGGCCAAGGCAGTTGCCCACTGGTTCCCGAAGGCATACGCCATGAAGTAATCGGTTTGGATCCTCGGGCGAAAATCGATCGAAATGGTCTTCGGGGTATCCACATCTTTTGTCCCCGGGTTTTCGCTCTTTGTTGGTGCAGCGGGAGCCACTTTCCCAAGTTCAGCCGCGGGCGCTTCTTCTTGGGTCTCCACTTGCTCGTCAGTGCTAGTCTGTGGTTCGGCTTGCGACTGTTCTCCGGGGACTTCTGCAACGTACTCGGCCACCGGCAGGTAGGATCCGGTTCGCTCGTCGATAATTACAACCTTCTCTTGGTTGGGCTCGGCGTCGCCCACAATGACTGCGACCTGCCCTGACTCTGGCGCTGCGGGAGTGTCGCCCGTTCCACTGTGACCGTCAATAGCCACCATTGCTGGTTCAAGAAGCGCAGCATCACCGTAGTCGCTGTCTAGAGTTTGTCCGGCCGATAAGTATAGATTGGCGGTGTCGCTGTCCAGCAGCAGGCCGCTGATGGATACCCTTTCCGACTCGCCGTCCGTGACGAAACCTGATTCCAGTAATTTACCCCCAATACTCAAGGACTGGAATTCGTCGCGTTCTTGGTCGTAGTTTTCAGCATAACCAAAAGCCGACTGATCCAATCCTGTTCGAATCGCTTCCTCCACCGCTTCCCGATCTCGAGGACGTGGTACCTCGATGTCGGTAGTCATAATATGCCAGACGTCAGCGACGGAGGGAAATTGGTTCGATCCTTGTGTGTTCTGGCACCTTTCCAAAATAAACCGAATGTGGTCGGGGCTCAGTTGTCCTACACAATCCGCGTCCTGAAGCACTTCATCTATCCTTTGGTTGAGAGTGCTTTCACCTCTCGACAAAGTTTTCCACTTGACCACATTCGTGCCAACGAAAGGCGCCCCGACACGATTATATGACCTTTGCAACATCTGGTCCAAGTCATGTTCCGCATTGTTGATGCCTTCGCGAGCTTCCTGCAAACGTGGTTCAGATAGTTGTTCGAAACGCTTGTCTCCGTAAAGTACAGACTGCCATGCCAACAGGGTACGTATTGATTCGTCGAGGCGCTGACGCTGGTCGGTGTTGGCAGCCAGAAAGAGCAGGGCATTGCGATGTAATCGCGGCTCGTCTCCAAACGTGGCAATGATTTCCCGTGCCGCTTCGGTGCCTTTGTTGCTGTTCGGATTCTGATGGTAAGTGTCGCTAGGTTTCAAGATCACCAATTGCAGTCGGTCCAAATCGGGGACTTCAAAGCTATCGTCCGGGCACGCCACGGCGATGGGGTGATCGCACCGATCCCGGATCATTCTGACCAGCTCTTCTTCCCGGTCCTCAGGGGTCAGCTGAGACTTGCGGTCGTTGACGACCCGAGTGAGGTTTACGTCGGAATTGAACCGATGCCTCCCCTGTTCACGATAAAGATGGTATAGGCGTTCGTCCATGGTCTTGAGGACACTGCTGTAGCTTCCGATCGGTGTACCGGGAACGAATGCCCCCAAGGTGGTGTTCTGATCCCGCAAGCCAGGGTTGTGTTGGTGAGGTGGGCTCCCCAAGAATATGGACCGAGCCACCCGCTTGGCGATTTTGTGATCCCTGAAGCTGGGGTTTCCACGGTCTATTTCGTCGGTTCGAGAGCCATCTTTGTCGACTTCGTCCAATACGGGGTTCCAGTTGGGGGTAAGTAGCCTGAGGAATTCGTTGCTAAGCTCCGTCTCGTTGATGGGAAGGCTTCCCGGCGTGATGATCAGATCGTTGTCTTGGGCAACATACAGCAGATGGACACAGATGGCCATCAAACGTAGCACGCCTCGGGTTCGCTGAAAATTATGGAGAGTGGACCAATCATTGTAGAGGCGATCAAAGACTTCAGGGTGGATCGGGTAACACTGTTTCATACGATCCAGATATTCTGGCTGGCTGGCTTCGCTAGGGAACTTGGACCTCAGGTTCTTGCGCGTATAGGTGCTAAAGTAGTGCTCACAGGCTGCGTCCCTAGCCTCCACGTCGCAGGTTTCATCCCGAAACAACTGACGACGGACTACCTCGAAACCTTCTTGATCTTCAACCGGACGCCAAACCGTTTCCACTCTGCCGAGAATGGTTTCTAGGTGCCTCAGAATCTCCACCGCACCTTCAGCACTGCCGAGTTCCACTTCGCTTTCGGGCAGTGAGATGACAACAACAACATTGCTGAGGCTTTTGACCGCTTCAGTTAGGTTCTGGAAGAAGGCGTAAACGCTTTCGAGTTGACGATAGTCGTTGATGTTACGAGCATAATTGACTATTTCGTCCATCAATATGATGCATGGTCCCACTTCCCCAAAGAGTTGCCGTAACTCGCGACCGCCAGGTGCCGTGCCCTCTCGTGCAGCACCGCCGATAATGTCATAAGCTACTTGCCCTCCGAGTTGGTGGGCCATCACACCCCACAGGGTATTTAGAGGATCACCATTAGCGGTCAGAGTGGTTTCGGTTGGCGACAGATGATTGCCGTTTAGAACGGAAATTTTCGCATCAACACCTTGGTCAATGGAAATCCCCGCATTCCGCATGATGTGACGTATGGATTCACGAGATTCCCTGTCACGCTCGTCCCAAGTGGCATTGGCGATTGTGCTGCCGCTGGTCACTAGATGATAGAGGGCAATAAGACTATGGGTTTTCCCGCCGCCAAAACCGGTCTTGGCCTGGATGACGGGATAACCACCGCTGCCAGCCAGACGCCTCAGAGTGTTGGTAAGGAGATCGGTGATTCCTTTCGTCATATAGGTCTGCCGGAAGAACAGCAGCGGGTTCCCGTACATTTCGTCTTCCGCGTCGCCATCGTAGACTTTCTGTAGATCGGCGGCAAAATCTGCCTGCGTTAGGTTGCCGTCTATGACCCCATCATGAGGAGTTATCACATCACGCCATGGCTTGTAGCGAGTGCTAGGAGCGATCTGTGCATCTGCAATCGAAACGGTCCGTTGGTTTTCCCGGGCGGCCTGAACCGCTTCGGTTTGAGAACCGTCTAGGTTTGTGATTCGGTCGCGGAAAGCGAGAACGTCGTCGTTCGCACTACCTGCATTGATAGCCGCAAGCACGCCCGACATGACGTCTAGGTACTTGGTAGCTTGTTCGGGATTGAGATCTCGACTGGTGGGATGGCCAATCCCCTCGTTGCGATAAGTACGTAACTCCCAGAGCCAACTGCGAAAATGACGATTGGCCTCAGGATCGCGGATCCGATCCGACATAGTTTGATTCCAGTACCTGGAAACGATGCCGGGGAAATGGGTTTCATCGAAAGCATTCTCAACGGTCTCGCCAGTCGCAACCGACTTCTGGAAATTTTCGGACTGGTGCTCTCGGAGCGCACGGACAATGTGCCCTTCAGGAGTATCACCGTGCATTGCTCTCAGCCCGCTCATTATGAAGGGGCGCATGGCATCCCGGTACCTGTTGAAGCACTCGTTGACGTTGTGTCGGATAGGGTAGCGGATTTCAGTAGTCATACTCGTCTTCCTCGTGTTCAATTCTCGGCAACCGAACTTGGGGATTTGGAAGTCGTGCACAGCACGTTGGCAATTCGTGCCGGTCCAAGGGATGTTCTGACAATCCTGTCTTTTCGCCGTCCTCGGATGGGACGAGAAACGCTTCGGTGGCACCATCCTATTACCGCATACAGGCGATGTCAAAAGCGCCGCGTTAGCCCGAATCCACCGAAGGGATGCGGTAGGGCTGGTCAGACGAGGTATGAAAGGTGAAGGGAAGGGCTGGCAGGGCGTTGGTCCGGACGGATTGGGAGGGGCGCTGAGTGTGTCAGCGACGCGAAGGGGATTTTGACGGGCCACAGGGTCGGCGACGGCCGAGATCAGCGGGCAGATTGCGGCAGGAGACACTCTGGGTCGGCCCGGCGCAGTCCCGCGAGGCGATTGGGTAATGGGTGGAAGGATCAGGCGCGAATCAGGAAGGGAGCGGCAGGGCGCGCAGTCTGGAAAGGGCTCTGCCGAACTGGTTTTGCCAGGGCCAGCCCTGGGGGAGATGCAAAGTGAGGCGGCGGGCCTTGCGGGTGAGGCGTCCGGCCAGGGAGAAGAAGCGTCGCCGGAGGGTCTTGGTGGTCATCACCGGCTCGCCCAGGCCGATGCGCGTGGTCCAGCGGGCGAGATTGTGCGCGATGACCTGGACGGCCAGCCAGGCGGCGTTGGCGGGAAAGCGTCCCGATGGCAGGTGGTTGAGCCCCACGCCGTACTTGAGGTCGCGGATGGCGTTCTCGATCTCAGCGTGGCGGCGATGGTCGGCCTCCAGGTCCAGGGTGTCCCCGTCTCGGTCGGTGATGAAGGCGTGATAGCTGTAGCCGGCAAGCAGCGCAAGTTGGGAGCCGGGCGTGGGCTGCACCCTTCGTACAATGAGACGCACCGCCACGGCATCAGGCTCATGCTGGAAAGGAACGTAGGTTGTCTCGGCCACGTCGGCGGCGCCCTCCATCCAGTACGGGATGGGCGTCCACTCCGCCTCGGGTATGGCTTCGATGATGCTGCGCACGTTCGGGTGCTGTCGGGCGGTGATGGAGAAGCGGACCTTCGCCTTGCGACAGGCGGCGACGATGTCGTGGGTGTAGAAGCCGCTGTCGGCCCGCATGGTGAGTGGACCGGTGGCACCGGCGTGGCGCGCTCGGCTCACCGTCTCGCGCAGGAAGTGGGCGGCGCCCCGGGCCGTGTTGGCCCGTCCCTTGCGCAGCCGTGCCATCAGCACCTCTCCGGTGCCCGCGGCGACGGCGATGAGCGGGTGATAGCCCCGCTGGCCGGCATAGTTGTGGCGCTGTGCGCCCTCCTTGGCAAGACCATAGGTCTCGCAGACCGTGGAGTCCAGGTCGATGGTCAACGGATCATCGCCAGGTCCGGCCCCAGCGGCCCAGGCTCGGGCCAGCGACTCCCGGCTCACCCGATCCAGTTGCCGAACATGGCCCCATCGGAAACTCCTCAGGAACGTACCCAACGTGGACGGCGCCTTCACGGTACAGCCCAGCGCCTGCTCGGTTCCTCCAGCCCGCAGCACGTCGGCATCGTCGATGCAGTCGCCGCCGGCCAGCGCCGACGCCACCAGGGTCAGCAGCTTGTCTCCCCCATTGGCCCGACCCGGCGCGTCTCCCAAGTCGACGTGGTGGTCCACCAGCTGGCCCAGTCCCAGATGATGGGCCAGAGTGACCGGCAGCAACAATCCGGCATTGGCCACCAAGCGGTGGTCATCGAAGGCGATTTTGATGCGGTCGGGGTCGTTGCGTGATAGCATCCGTTGGGTGCTCCTCGTTTCGGGCTGGTTTCGTGTGTCAGAAACCATTATCCCCGAAGCGCGGGAGCACTTTCTCATCCCCTCACCACGACGCCACACTCACCCTTTCGGTGGATTGGGGCTAAGACGTCCAGATCCCCCCGACGCTCCCTACGACACCCGCGACGTCCGCGAGTTCCTCACCAACGGCGGCCTCTACCACCGGCGCATCAGCGACACCTTCCTCATCGCATACAACTTCCGGTTCCACATCGACGCCCACAACCGCATCGGTGCCCAGGGCGTCGTCCACCCCGCCATCCAACGCCGCGACGATCACCACACCGATAAATCGGTCGTCCTCTCCTGGGCCAACGTCATCATCTCCCCCGTCGACCCCGATGCCGACCAGGCCTTCAGGTTTTACATCAGGGTCCACCACATGGACCGGCTGCCCCCCAGGCGCTGCGGCTTCCGCCAGACCGCCGACCAGGTCTGACGCAGTTCCATCGCCCAGGACCTTGACCAACCCAAAGGCAGGGCGCCTGCCCAGTCGCCCAATACCCAGCCGTCCATTGCAGCTTCCGATTCCTCCGCAGGTCGAAGATCACCACCGGAGACCCTCTCCTGGATTCTCTCCCTTTCCTCTCACCCCAATTTCCCCGCGGTCCACACCGTCCCGCGCACCAGGCATCACCGCCACGACATGCCGATTTTCACCCCTCGTTTTCTCCACCATCGCAATCACCGATCGGTCCACGACCAACCACCTTTCTAGCCCCAACTCTGGACACTTGACCCTGTAAATTACATTTACACGCTTTATGCCTAAACAAACAGCGTTTGCTTAACAACCCCCACCCCCCAAGCGACACGCCAGAATCGGGGTTTTTTAAGATCGACAACTTTGTAAAACCGTTTGCCCGCATAGCCCTACTCAAGATCGCTTCCCACGCCGGCAAATACATTCCCACATCCAAGCGTCATTTCCGGCGCTTATTGCACATCTTTGCAGAAATGGTTTTACATTTCTTCTGTAGAGCACCGCCAAGCCTTGCTCGAAACGCGTTTTGGAGCCCTCAGCGACCACCCAACAGCCTCCGTGACGAGCGCTGTCAGGATCCGGATTCATCGCCCCTGGTCCTGATGGTCGGGATCGGAATCCGTGGCCAGCACCTCATGACCAAGGCAGTTGGATGCATTCTTTTTGTAGTTGAGCCAGGGCCCTATGGGACCGCTCCATTGCGAGCCGGCAATCAACGGCCGCAGAGCCTAACAACGAGCTTCGCCACTCTGACCACATCCTAAACCCAGTCTCCCCACACCGCGCAATCGGCGAACCCAGACCATAGCCGCCAGTAGCCGGCCCAGTGCCCAACCGGACAGCCAGGCTGGGACCCGCATCGGCCAACAACCTCAGGCTGACCCCTTCCCAGGAGCATCGGCCCGGCCCGGACCGTACAGCCAGACCGCCCAGCGATGCCTGAAACCGTGTCCGTCGGCGTTGACGCTGCGAATGTTGCGTGAGCGCGCGCTTACATGTCGGCGGGAGGACACCCTGCGGCTTGGCGCGGTCGATGTGGCTATCGACCCGCATCCTCCTCTTGCCGAGGCCCGGATCAAGAAGTTCGGCCGCGGCCGCTAGTGGGTTGGGTTGGACGGTCAGGACGAGGCAGCGCCAGGCTGCCTGGTTCGACGTGGAGCTTGACCAAATTCCGGTGCAGACATAGCGGGTGACCTCCATGCCGGCGGTTTGCTTCGCTGACACCGAGACCGATGCCCGCATAGATGGCGGCGCTCACCGCAGCAGCGTGACCCTGATACGAGAATCGCAGAGGTACACCCGGCGCCTGGAGGACATCGCCGCAGCCGATCCGCCGATCAACCTTCCGTACACACGCCATGCCCTGGAGGAACCGCATGGCCTCACCAACATAGACGCCGCGCCCCGCAGCTGCCCTGACCTGGTCCGCTTCGCGCCGCTCGCGCCAGCCATTTCAACATCGCCAACAACGTCAACAACAATGTCATCCGACATCAAGGAGCATTCCAACATGAGCATCACGATCCATCCCAGCCCGCTGCCCGAAGAGCGGCGCAACGACCCCAGGCGCCGCGCCGAGATGTCGGTGCTGGACCACCTGGCCAACAGCCACCTGCAGGGCACCGCAATCTACGAATGGAAAGCCGGCGCCGACACGCAGGAGGTGGACATCCAGCTGTGGGTGGAACATCTGGGCCGTTTTGCCATCCAGGTCAAGGGCGGCCAATACGTCATCCAGAACCACGACTGGCGCCTCGTCGCGCCGGACGGGTCCCTGGAAGAACGGCCCTCACCGGTGGTCCAGACCTGGGACGGCGCCCTGTCCGTCCACGACGTGCTGGAATCCGTGCTGGATTTCTACATCTACACCATCCCGGTGCTGATCTTCCCCGACATGGACCGGGATCCCCAGATCGAAGCCCTGGCCAGAGTGAAGGGCGTGCACCTGGTGTGCCGCGGCGAGGACCCGAGCGTCCGGCTGGAACAGATAGCGGCAACCCAGGTCGTCCGTCACCCGCCGACCGGGGCCCACATCGAGAACGAGGTCCACGCCATGCTGTACCGGGAGCCGCTGTCTCCGTATCCGTCCGCCCGGCGGGGATCTCCTGAGCCCGGGGCATCCGGCGTTCCCTCCCAGATGGAGATGGGCGCCGCCTCCGTGGTGATCCACAACTACGGTCCCCTGATCCTGAACTTCAACTCCACGGAGGACCTGCCGGCCATCATCGCGTCGCTGTCGCCGACGTCGCCCGCCAATCCGTGCCAGCACTCGTCGACGGAGACGATGCCGGCCCGGGAGCCCTCAGCGCCCTTTGGCGAAACGGGCGCGCCGCACCAGCTTCCGCATCCGCCCACCGCAGAGCGGGACTGACGGCGGCCCGCCGCAAGCGCGATCGCGCCAACGGGCGCCCTCTGCTCGCTCGCCCAGGCAACTCGTCGTAGCGTTCTGCAACATCCCGACCGCCGAAATGGAACCACAGCCAATGGTCAGTCCCATCATCAGCCGACTGCACCCCGAACTAGATCTCCAGCAGCTGGAGGTCATCGCCCACGGCGACGGTCCGCTGCAGGTCGTCGCCGGTCCCGGTTCCGGCAAGACCACCTGCATCGCCGACCGGGCCGCCAACCTGGTCCTCACGGACCGGGCCAAGCCCCACGAACTGGCGCTCTGCACCTTCACCAGGGAGGCGGCCCGGGAGATGCGCAACCGGTTCACCGCCACGCTGCGGGCCTCCGGACACTCCGGCGACCTGTCCCGGGTCATCGTGTCCACCATCCACAGCCTGTGCCACCGACTGCTCACTCAGCACGGAAACGCCATCGGGCTCAGGCCCGGTTATCGGCTCCTGAACACGGCCGACCAGCTGGACCTCATGGAGACCCACTACCATGATATCTTCGGGGCTGACCATGCCGTCCTTGCCCGGGGGAACGACCGGTGGAGCGATCCGGAGCGCCCGGTGGACGAGGCGCGCCGCTACTTTGACCGCATCTCCGACGACCTGATCGATCACCGCCGGCTGACCGCGTCGGGCCTGCCCTTCCCGGCGGCCCTGGGCCGGTGTCATCAACGCTACGGTCAGCTCCTCTGGGAACGACGCGCCGTGGACTTCGCGCACCTGCAGACCTGGGCGTTGGCTTTGCTGGAAAACCCACAGGTGCGCGCCGACGCCAGCGCCCGCATGCGCCACCTGCTGGTGGACGAGTACCAGGACACCAGCTTCGTCCAGGAGCGACTGCTCCGGCGCCTGGCGTCGGCCCACGGCAACATCTGCGTGGTGGGCGACGACGACCAGGCCATCTACCGCTTCCGCGGCGCACGGGTGGACAACATGACGCGGTTTCGGGCCCGTCTTCCCGGTTGCCGATTGCTGTACCTCACCAACAACTACCGCTCCCACCGGCGCATCGTGGCCGCGTTCAACGACTGGATGGCCTCGGGCGACTGGAGCAATCCAGCGGGCGTCGATTACCGCTTCGACAAGACCATCGCCCCCAGGGCCGCCCATGCCAACGACGATCATCCCGCGGTGGTGTCCATTGTGGGGACCGACCGGCGGGACGAGGCCGGCCAGTTGGCGGCGATGCTGGTGTCGCTCCGGGGGCGCGGGTTTATCACCGACTACAACCAGGCCGCCGTCCTGCTGCCCAGCGTGAAATGGAGGCACTCCCAGCCCTACGTGGACGCCTTCCGCAGCGCCGGCATACCGGTGCACCTCGTCCGCGGCCGCGACGGACCGGATGATGACGAAACGGTGTCCGGAAAGCAGCAGCCGCGGGACCATGTGCTGCTCACCACCATCCACCAGGCCAAGGGCCGGGAGTGGCCGGTGGTGGCGGTGGGTCTGCCGCGCCGGTTCCGGCAGTGGCCGGACCGCCTGGATCGGGACCTGGGGCAATTTCGCCCCGAACCCGAAGCCGAACCTCCGGACCGGGTCGACGGATTCGACCTCAGGCGCCAGTATTACGTGGCCTTCTCCCGGGCCCGGCGTCTCCTGGCGCTCACCGCCTCCCATCCCGACCCGGCGTTCCTGCCGGCGCTGGCCGGCGCGCCCGTCTGGACCGATGTGAGCCAGGACCGATTTCCTGGAAACGCCGCTCGTCCCCAGCCTGTTCTAGCCAGCGGCGGGCACAACACCGACATCACCCACCTGGGCCCATTGGGGCTGGCGGTTGCGGCCGGTGGCGGCGTCCGCATCATCCTCGGCGGCGACGTGTCGTGCCTTTGAGGCGCGGTGGTTATTTTGATCCAGCCCGCAATCCTGCCCCTGCTCATTTCTGCAGCACCAGTCAGCGGCAGTCGTTGATGAACAACCTGGGACGCCGTGGACGCCAGGATCGCGCGGGCCAGGCTCAAGTTGCGCCGCCTCAGGACCGACATCGTCGAACTCTGCTCCGAACTCGCCCGCCGCATCGTGCCCGAGGAGCGTGAGGACCACCACCATTGGGTCTACCGCGGCACCGAGCCCAGAGCATCCCGGGACTGATCCAGCCTGGCGTAGCACCCGCGCCAGGAGCCCAGGCCCATCGACATCAGCCCCGGCTCGATCCCCGTCGCCGTCGACAGCACCCCGCCCCGGGCCACCGCCTGCTCCATCGCCCACGCCCTTTTTAGCAAGCCCGCTTACCGCATGGTCCCCGTCGATCCCATCTTCACCCCCCAGGACCAGCGCATCACCGTATCCGCATCCACCGCCACCGTCTCGGTGGACGGACACCCGCCCTTCTCGTTCAAGGTCTCCGACCAGGATTCCATCGAACTCCCGGACTACGCCCGTCACTCTTCACCCAACGCCGCCCAGGCGTCGGCCATCACTTTCCAGCTCCTGGTATCCCAGCCCGGCAAACCACGCTATACCCTGGATATCTCCGCCGATTACCTCCTCACCGGCGCCATCGATGACGAGCAGATCTTCATCACCCCGGCCTTCACTCTCAACGAAGCCAGCCTCACCGACATCCTGTTCGACGGCTACTGGACCAGCAACGACCCCGACTACCCGGACGACCCCGCCGCCCAGTACTTCTACGAACACGTCCACGCCATCGCAACCGGCATCACCGCCGGCCCTCACCAGGAACTCATCACCCGGCTGAATTACGCCACCGGCCATCTCCACGACCCGTACCCCGACCTGCCCGGCCCAGTCTTCTCCCACAATGACCGCTTCATCTTCGTGGCCGTCCCCACGTCCGGTTCCACCAGCCGCGATGCTCTCAACGCCCTCGCCTACCTCTACGCAGCCCAGGTCCTCCCCCACCTCGATCAAACCAAAACCGGCAAGGCCGCCGCAGAGGCAGCAGCGGCCCTGCAGCACGACCCCGAGATCTTCCGCATCTTCGCCGACGCCCTAACCTCCTCCAGCGACGCCGGATAAAACGTCAGCGCACCTCCCTTGCGGCCAAGCCCCGCGGAGCGACACCCGTCTGCGGGTTTTTCTTTCACCGCACACGACTTTTATCAGCAGTCGCGCCGACTGCATCTGCGCCTCCGTCACCCTCTTTCCTCGTTCCCTCCTCATCCCTAACCGTGACCCCACGACATGCCCCTGGCCTTGCCACACGACATGACCGACATCATTTCACCTACCCCCGATACCGGCCAACCGAGGCCCTCGCTCTGGACACTTGACCCTGTAAATTACATTTACACGCTTTATGCCTAAATAAGTAGCATTCCCTTAACAACCCCCACCCCCCAAGCGACGCGCCAGAATCGGAGTTTTTAAGATCGGCAACTTTGTAAAACCGTTTGCCCGCACGACCATGCTCAGCAACGCCTCAAACGCCGGCAAATACATTCCCATTTTTCCCGAATGACGACCCCGGCCTATTGCACATCTTTGCACAATTCCGGTTACAATTCTTCTGAATACCACCGCCAAGCCTTGCTCAAAAGCCCAAATCGACGGGCCACACCCATGATTTTCACATGGACGCAAACCCCCGCCGGCTCAACGGCAGACAGGCCAAGGCCTTAACAACGCTATCTCGCCTCTCTGCGATCGCGCCCGCAGATCAGTCGCCATTCACCGTCAAACCCGGGGTCCTCGCCGAGCACCTCGGCGCCCACAGGCGCACCGTCTCACGCCGGCTCGACACCCTGCGCGACGCCAGCATCATCGAATTCCAGCGCCGGCGCCACGGCTACACCATCCCCTCTGCTGCCCCTGGCAACCGCCATCCTCGACGGCGACGCCGACCCCCAGAGCGACTCCAGCTACCGCGCTCCAAGCGTGCACCCGGCTCAGACCGCGCTCCCTACAACACCGAGGGCATATCTGCCTTCCACAGCAAGCTTGCCGAGCTCGCCGACGACGACAACTGCGTCCGCATCAAGCAGCCCGAGCTCGCCCAAAAGTGCCAGGCCAGCGTCCGCTCCGTCCGCCGTTAGGCTGACCGCCTCAGCGCCGACGGCGCCATCACCGTCAGCCGCGGCCCACCACGTGGTCTATTACCTCACGCCCTGGTGGCCCACCGCGGACCAAACCCCACTGGACCCAGTACGGCCAGCGGATGTCTGCCCACAGCACCAGCTCGCGTCTCCCCTCTCCGGAATCGTCACCCACACCGGCGCCCGCGTCATCGAGTGCCCGGCCGAGACCGCCGGCATTCCATGCTCCTGGACCCACGTCGAAGGCAACGGAACCATCATCGAGCACGGCGGCCGAAAACCCCTGCCCCATGAACTTCTCGACCTGATACGTTCCCACGACCAGCAGACGCCCGACAGCGTTCCCGCATGCGTAAACGGCGCCCTCACCACCGCCCAGACCAGCCTCGACCTCTACGACCCCGAGGACCCGGCCCAGATCTGGCGCCGCGTACTCCTCGAGCTCGGCGCCGAAATGCCTTCCTCTACATCCGCACCCACTTTCTCCAGGCGACCCCCGTCTCCTGGGACAACCCCATCCTGACCATCCAGGCCCAGCACCATTCAACAATCGCCCTGGCCGATGACCCCATGTACGCCGAGCCCCTCAACGATTCCCTGACCCGCGTCATCGGACACCCATCGACCGTGACCCTCACGCCTCCCCTGGAACCACCCAACGACGAGATTTCCGGGTAAACCGGTCCGGCCCGCCGAAAATCCCCAAATCCGCTTCCGGGATTATCGGAAAATCCCGCATTTATTTTTCCGGGGTCACAGTCTTTCCCGCCATTTATCGCCTCCGGATCCCCCCGGAGTGTTCGGCCAAATGGCCCGTTTCCCCCTCGCCTGATCGGCCATTTCGGACAGAATATGCCCCTGTGTTCGGCCATTTTGGACACATTAAGCCACTTTTTTGCCCAGTGTTCGGCCAGATTTCTGTCCACTTCGCCACCCGGATCCTGGCCCCTTAAACCCTCATTTAATGTCGTTTTTGGCTGATCACTCTGTCCTTTTTGGCCGAACACTGGTGACATTTGGCCGAACACTTTTGTCCAAATGGCCGAACACTCCTTAGCCCTTTTTCAGATCTTCAGTTCGGTTTCGCTCGGGCCATTCGCCTCCCCAGGCCAAACCTTCCCGCGAACTCCCGTTCGTTTAACCCCATTTTTGTCCATTTGGCCGAACTCACGCGAAAAACGCCCCTCTCTTCTCTCTTAACGGTTTAAATATTTAAACGTTAACCGGGAGAGAGAGCGATCAGTTTTGTCCATCTTGGCCGAACGGACAACTTTTTTCCCCTGCCGCGACCGGGAAAAATCTCCAAAAAAGATGGAATACCCGTTCGCCCAACCTTGACACCGTGCGCCCGGCAACCTAACCTGCTAACCGACCACACCGCGCTGGCCTAGCGATCCGGCACCCCCAACAGACGGGCACCTCCCGCTCGTCGCCTTCAGACCCACAGGGAGTACAGCACCGATTTCACAATTCATCCAGCTGCCACACCGTCCAACACTCGACTACCAACCTCAACCCCGCTACCAATGCCATATCTGCTAGGACACCGGTCAGATCTGGGATAAATACACCATCAAACCCTGCGATTGCAGCCCCGCTCCCTCGCTACCGATCATCAACCCCATACCGGGATACCGTGACCGCACCTTCGACACCTGTTGCCTCTCGGAGCCGCCCCTCGCCCACCGCGACTCATACCAGCAAGCGTTGCGGCTGGCCATCATCTGGGCCCAGAATCCGTCTCCGTTGCTAACCATCGCCGGCCCGCCCGGCACTGGCAAGACCAGCACCGCAGCCTGCATTGCCAATTATTACGCGGCCTCCGGCCTCCTTCATTCCTGGGCGGAACCGGGGAACCTGGCGCCCAACGGACCCGACGTGGCCACCGCCCGCAACGCGCCGCTCCTCACCATCGACGATTTGCCCAACGCGCAGATACTCTCCCCACAGATCTCGGAGAACATCCTGCGCGTCATCGAAGGCCGCCGGGCTCTCAACCTGCCCACCGTGGTGACCCTGCGCAACCACAGCGTTGCCTACGATCCGGCGTTTCGCGCCAAGCCCGCTTCCGCCAATCTCCGCCTCACCTTGGCCTTGGCAGAGGATAACGAAGACGAGCCATTCCACCTCACCGATGATGCGTCTCCCTGGCACGGTCTCATCCCCCAACCCACGTGTCAAGGGCGGCGGAAAACTGGCCCTCGTCCGCACGCTCTACGACCCGGACGATCCCATGGGCAAGATGTTCTTCAATATCCTCGCCACCTTCGCCGAGTTCGAGGCCGATCTCATCCGCCTGCGCACCCGCGAGGGCATGGCCATCACCCGCGCCAGGGGAAACTGCGCGACAAGCAGCCCAAATTGTCCGACCGTCAGCAGCGGGAACTCTGCCGCATGCACGTCACCGGTGAGTATTCCATCATACTTTTTACGAACATTCCTACTCAGGATCCAGCTATTTCAACCCTCCGTTCCCCGTTTTTGCCCACTCCGCAAAGGTCATAACCTCGACGTCATCGTCGTCCTCTTGCAGCCAGCATTTCGGCGACACCGCCGTCGTTCCATCGATCCGTGCGACTCCATCTGGAGCCGCAACCACCAACATCTCCCGCAGCTCCTTCGCCCCACGCTTATCCAAGCCCGAAGCGACGCACCGCACTACGTAGTACATCTGCCGACAGTGTTCGACCACGAAGGAGCCGGACCTCACTTCGAGTGATCCGTTTGACAGCTCCCCCAAACGCTGAAACACGCCTGTTTTTGTGAAGCCGAAATATCGACATCCGTCCTCGTATAGGACCTCGAACACCGTCAGCCCGTCGCCCTCACCAGGCAGCAGACGCCCGCCGTTTTCTCGCCACCAGTCCGTGGCGACCAGACCGATATCCACGGTTTTCGCTGTCAGGGACTCGTCCATACCCCCATTTTGCATTCCGACCCTTCGCCCGGTTTACCGATAACGCGGGCAGCCTCTGGAAAACAAAACCCCCGCGCGCAACTGTGCGCAGGGCCACCGTCGAACGATGTCGACCCAAATCACGGCACTGCTTCCATCCCGTAGTCGGTCCCGACGATCGGTAAGTAAATCCGGAGCGTAACCTGCACGTTCGCGTGCCCCAGCCAGGCGCTGACCACGTTAAACGGACCTTCCCCACCATCAGCCAGTGCCGCGCTGCGCTGTGGCGCAGACTATGCGCCCCAGGGCGCCGTTTCCCGGTCCCTGGCGATTCATCAGCAAGGCCGCTGGCCACCACGGCGTCGGCAATGTGCCGCAAGACGGTCCGCATGCTGATCGCCACCACCTTGTCCCGCGGCGACCGGTTCGACGGCCAGTTGGTGAACAGCTGCACCAACTCCGGGTGCAGCCGCACCGTCCGCGGCTTCCGCGTCTTCGACTGGCGAACCAGCAGCGTCGCCGGATCCCCGGCGTAGTTCAAGTCACGCCACTCGAGCTCCAGGACCTCCGACACCCGCAGGCCGGTGCGCCACATGATCAGCGCCGCGGTGCGCGCCTGGTGCCGGTTCCGGGACGCCAACTCGTCCAGCAGACGCTGGACCTGATCGGCCGTCCAATAATGCGGAACATCCATGGTGGCAGACTACACTAGACGAACTCTGCCAGACAGGGGCCAGCCGTCACCAACTTCCCCGAACGGCGTTAACAGCCAACGGGCCAGAATTGGCAGAGTTTGATCCAAACTCTGCCATCACATCATTCTCACCAGCGAATACCGGTGGCCAAAGCGGCGTTAGCGTACGATTCTGCCCCTTACCGGAGTCGACCAGAAGGTCGCGGCGTGGGACTCCAGGACCTGTCCCAGCTCCTCCTGCGTCTCATCGACCAGCTCCGTCACCTGCTCTGCCACCAAGCATGGACGACAAGATTGCAAACGAACCTTTCTGTTCGTGGTAAACGCACGTCCCTCGCGCCGTTCCAATCCCTGACCACGCCGGTTCAAACCGGTGAATGGCAATCCAGGCCCTCAATTTCAGCCACCGGCGGCCCCAATCGTTCCGGCCATGGGGTCGCTCCGGCAAGAAGACCAGGTCGGGTCGAGCCCAGGGTCGCGCGTTACCGCCAAGACTGTGCGTAACAAACGGCAACGCACGGAACGGTCATTGCGAAGCGTGTTGTAGAATGTTAGAAATATCAGTCGATAATCGGGCGTGGCGTGGTTACCAGACGGAAACTCACCGAGACATCGGGCAGGGTGAGCATGGCTGATTCTTCCGTGAGAAGTGGGGTCAGACCAGATTACCCCGCCTTTATAATTTTCTAACAATGCGCAAAGTCTAGACCAGAGCCCAGCCGTAGGCGATCCCGACACCATCAAGTAACAACCATGCGAATCAAAACAGTCATCAGAAGCCTAGTCGGCAGACGGCACCAGTCAATTCTCGCCGCCATGCTGCTCACCGCCACCATCGCATGGTCCAACAGCTTCGTCATCCCCACCGCACCGGCACAGCACGACGGAGACAGCCCCAAACTGGCCACGAGCATCACAGACGGCAACGTCACACTGAACTGGTCACTCCAGCAAACCGGAAAGGCGACGCCCACCGGCTACCGGATCTTCCGCCGCCTGCCGGCACGCGACCCGGAAGGCCAGTACGAGACCATCGTCGCCGACACTGGCAGCACGACCACCGTCTTCGTCGACCACTGCGCCAACCAAGCCGGCACCACGTACCAATACCAAGTCGCCGTCCTCCATGACGGCAACACCAGCCCAAGGTCGAACCCTTCACAGATAGCCCTCAAGAGCGACCACCAGGCGCCCAACCCCAGTTCGTGCAGCGCAACCATCGTTGGGCCATACATCGTGCCAGACGGCGTCCGGATCTTCGACGCTTACGGCGACACCCAGGAGACACCTACCAAGCACACGGCAGACGACACCTACGGGCACGGTGAACTCATCGTCGTCGCCGTCGAGTTCAACGAGCCAGTCGACACCAGCGCCGCCACCCTCAAGCTCAACATCGGCCCTCACGTCGAAACCCTGACGCCAGTCGATCAAGATGGCAACGTCGCCTACTTCGCCACCACCGTCGCAGATGAACACATCGACAACGACGGTGTACACATCGGCGACTACACCGAGACCTTTGGGCACAACCCCACCGGCGCAATTTACAGCAAAGCGACCTCACGCCGCACGAACCTCTACCACCCCGCCCTGGGCACCCTGGCCAATCACAAGGTGAAAGGCTACGCCCAACGGCCACGGATCACCGAAGTACGCATACTCCCACCGGCACACCCGGACCACGGGTATCTGCGCGGCGAGACCATCCATATCCAAGTCCACTTCAGCCAGCCGGTAGTGGTCACAGACCCAGTCCACGCCACCCTCCGCATGGGCGCCGACGCCACGGCGACCCCACGCACCGCCGCCTACGAACGCGGCACCACCACCGCTACGCTGGGCTTCAGCTACCTGGTCACCGACGCCGACCAAGACGCCGACGGAATCACCGTCAGCATCCACGACCAAGGCCACATCGTCGGCAAAACCGCCGGTCTCCTCAGCGACATGAGTAACCACCCGGCACCGCTGGAAGAAAGCCTAAAGGTCAACGGCAACCTGGTAAACGTACCCGAGGTCATGGCGGAAGCAGCATGGAACTGGCAATCCCAGTCACCAGGCAGCGACACCGTCGAAATCGACTTCACGATCCGCGCTGACCCCGGCCACTTCTCCGAAGACGACGCCCTCGTCGTCGACCTCGGCTGGAGCAACATGAACGCCTACCCGCTTGCCTTCGGCCTCAGCACCGACGTTGACCAGCCGGGCACCGACGGCTCACAAGGCAAAGGCGTGTTCTTCAGCATGTGGGATACCCACGAGCACGAACGACACGTCGAAGCCGCCGCCGGCGGCTGGGCCGAAACCGACACCATCACCCTGCACGGCATCGACCAAACTCGCGTCTCCGCCGTCATGCCCTACGAGTGGACCACCGGAGACTACTCGGCACGTCTCACCCGCGACGGCCCGGCCACGGACCACGGCCGCTACTACAGCCTCTGGATCACCGACCAAGCCACTAATGTCGAGACCAAGGTCGGCTCCATCCTCTTCCCCGACGAGTTCGGTGACCCAGCCATCCTGGCCACAACCAAATTCTCCACTAGGGTCATCCTCACCGGAGACGAGGTCACCAACATCGAGGCAATCCCCCAGCTGCAGATCAGCCTGAACCCGCCCCAAGTGTCGGGACACTCGCACCCGCATACGGTCGGAACCGCCTACTCACCAGTGCATCAGGTCATCACCAACTCCAACGTCGAGTACGACCCGCAGCAGCGGGAAATCATCATCACGGCCGGTGGAGACACCCAAAGAACCACGGCCGACCTCCAAGTCCTCGACCTGCAAGCCCAGTGAAACCGGCCACGCTCACGGCCACCCAGTCGCTGCCAAAGAGAAACAAGATGACCACAGCAACGTCCAACACACACCCGCTGACGAGACGGAACGCCGTCGCCAAGGCGATGGCCGCAGCTCTCATAATCGCAGCGCTGGCCACCACCGCGGCACTGGCGCCTCAGACGGCGCTCGCCAAATCCGGACCAGCTCCCCAGACCACAAAGCTCCAAGCCGCAAACGCCGCACCAACACCGGGCACACAGCCAGCCATAGGCAACGACGCATGCGGGCCCACCGGCCCAGGTCCCTACATCGTCCCAGACGGCGTGCGCATGTACGAAGCGTACGGACACCCCGGCGGCTGGAAGGCACGCATCTTCGGCGACGACACCCACGGCAACGGCGAGCTCATGGTCGTCACCGTCGAGTTCAACGAACCCGTCATCGTCAGCGAAGCCACCTTCAAGATCCAAATCGGCGACGTCAAGCGAACCTTCGCGCCCATGGCCCTCCAGGACAACATCGTTTACTTCGGCGCACTCGTCGAAAGCTCCAACCTCGACACCGACGGCATCTACATCGGCAACCACACCGAGACCTTCGGCCACAACCCGCCCGGCGCCATCTACAGCGAGGAAACCGGCCGCGCCGCCAACCTCGAGCACCCGCGCATCGGCGTCCTGCCCAACCACAAGGTAGACGGCCGCCACACCAGAGCCAAGGTAACCGGAGTCTGGCTCGCCTCCGCACCGCAGACCGGAAACGAATACCGGTCTGGCGAAACAATCGAGGTCGCCGTCGCCGTCAGCCAAAACGCCGCCGTCAGAGGCATCGTCCACGCCGGAGTACGCGTGGACACCAACGACGGACACAACATCCGCGACGCAATCTACTCCCGAGGCAGCGGCACCAACCGGCTCAGATTCCTGTACCGCGTCCAGCCAGACGACCTCGACCAGAACGGCGTTGCGCTCCCCGACAACCTCCTGGCCAAGCAGAACGACCTCCCCCTGGGCAACAACGGCGGCGGTCACATAGTCGGGCCAGGCGGGTTGCTCGTGGATACCGCCAGCCGAGCGAAGCAACCCGACTCCGGACACCAGGTGGACGGCAGCATCGCAACGGTGCCCGAAATCATGGCCGACGTCAGATGGCAATGGCAACAGGATGTCCCCGACAGCGAGACCCTGAGCATCGACTTTGACGTCACCGAGGACCCGGGACACTTCTCGGAGACCGAATCCCTGGTGGCCGCCATCGGCGTGACCAACATCAGCGGCCAGCAAGTCGCCTTCGGCCTCAGCACCGATGTTGACCAGCCTGACACTGACGGCTCACAGGGCAAGGGCGTCTTCTTCACCAAGTGGGGCCCCGACGACACCGAACAGAACTCAGCGCAGCCCAGCGACAACGGCTGGACCCAGCACGGCGCCAACCAGCTCGTCAACTCCGAAGACGACGCCACCAGCGTCGTCGTGCCCTACGACTGGGGAGCCGGCGAATACTCCCTCGAGCTCCGACACGACGGCGCGGCCAAAACTGACGGCCGGTACTACGGCGTGTGGATCACCAACAAGGCCACCAGCGTCGAGACCAAGGCCGGCTCCCTGTTCTTCGCGGCGGAAGGGGGCAACCCCCAAATCGCCGCCCGCGCCGGACTGCACTCACGAATCATGTTCACCAGCAGCAGCGATGAAACACCCATCAGCAGCATGCCGACCATGGAAGTACGCCTCAGCCGACCCGACGCATCAGTGACCGCAGACTACGACGAAGAATCTCCCGTTGCCATCAACATCAGGTACGCGACCATACACGGCCACCTGTTGAACTCCGACGTCGTCTACCTGCCCAACGACGACCAGGTGAAGATCACCGCCGGCGGCAGAACCGTGCGGATTACACCAAACCGCACGACGCGGCAACTCACCAACCAATAGCCAGCCCAAGCGGACCGGCGGATCCAACCCCGATGGCAGCACGCCGCCGTGCAGCGGCGCGACAGAACCATGACGCTACTACCAAAGATGCAAAGCACAGCCATCCTCAGGGCGACCAAGGTGGCCATCGTCACCACCATCGCATGCGCCCTGCTCTACGCCGGCCAGACCGCAAGCGCCCAAGAAGGAGCCCCGGCCCAGCCCACCGGCCTGACCTACCTCACCGTCGCATCAGACCACGTGACCCTGAAGTGGGACGACGTACGCGACGACTCCATCACCGGATACCGGATCCTGCGACGGGAGATACCTCTACAAGCGGCCGGCACGTTCACGACCGTCGAGGACAACACCAATAACCCTGAGACCACCTATACCGACCACACCGTCAACCCTGCCACCGAATACGTCTACCGCATCAAGGCCATCAACGAACACGGCACATCGCCTCAGTCCCCCTACGTAAACGTCACCACTCCACAGAGCACGGACGAAGTGCCCAGAACCCAGGCCAACCTCCGGCCCACCAGTCTCACCGCCACGCTGCAAGACAACTGGGTAATCATCAGCTGGAACCCGCCCGCCGCCGCGGCAGACGAAGTCACCGGATACGAAATCCTGCGCCGCCAGCCCAGCAATACCCAAGAGGCCTCACCCAACCTGGTCAACAACACCGGCAACGCCAACACCTCCTACGTGGACCCCACCGCCAACACCCCTGGCGAACACTACGTCTACTGGGTCAAGGCCATCCGAGGCGACGAAAAGAGCAGCTGGTCCAACCAAATCGCCATCACCCTGCCCGACAACTACCTGCAGGGCTCCAGCTACCTGGCAGTCAACACCGCCGGCCGAGACTCCGCCACCGCTACCTACACCGTCACCGCCGCCGGCACCTACAGCCTGCGCTACGCGCATTACGGCACCACAGATTGGATGCAAACCCTCACCAGGACCGCCGATGACACCACCACCGCCCTGCAGTTCAACATCGACGACCTGACGCCAAACCAGTCGTACGTGGTCCAAGCCTCCTCCAACACCGCCTTCAGCGACGGAGCCACCCAGCAGAAGACCTTCACCAACCGCCCGGCACAACGGGACATCATCCTGGCCGCCCGCAACCTCAACCCCAACGGTGCAACCACACCCGACGGCAAAACCGTCTGGATAGCCGACGCCACCCCGCTGACCAACCGCATATTCGCCTACGACATCAGCACCGGGCAGCACCTCCCCGAAAAGAGCTTCGACACGCCCTACAGCCACCGGCCCAGCGCGGCCTTCGCACGGGGCGACACCCTCTGGGTGGCCGGCCAACTCAGCCGACGGGTCCGCGCCTACAACATCTCCAGCACCGGCACCATCGGCGAACTGCTCACCGAACGCGAGATCAGTCTCGTCCTATCCAACGCATCGTCCCGCGGCATGTGGGGCAACAACGACACCATCTGGCTCGCCGACGTGAGCGCCGACCAGATCTACGCCTACAGCACCCAGGACAACGCCCGGCTGCCCTGCCACGATTTCCACCACGCCGACTTCGCCGAAGAGATACAGGGCCTCTGGTCCGACGGCGTCATGATGTTCGCCGTGGACGGAAAGACCAAACGCGTCATCGCGTTTGACACCGTCTCATCACAGCGGTGGACCAAGCCCGAGTTCGCCCTCGACCCAAACAACAACCGGCCCAGGGGCATCTGGGGCAACGACGACACCATCTGGGTACTCCAGGACGGAGACATCAAAGACCAAGCCTTCGCCTACTACGCGCCACATCCCGAGGCTGCACTCTCCGGCATCAGCGCCATCGCCAACTCATACTCCTCGGCACGCGTCATCACCCACATCGCCTACTACGACGGCGCCGCCCATACCATCAACCTGCGATACCGCAGAGCCGACCAAAACACCTGGTCAAACCCACAGACGAAAGACGCCACCCGAGCCCACCACAGCTTCGACCTCGACGGCCTCCTCGTCGACCACGCCTACATCGTCCAGGCCTCCACCGACAGCAGCTTTCCCCCGGACCAGACCCTGGAGACTGAACTGGTCCTCCGCCCCAAGACACACGACATAGACCTCACAACGCCAAACGGCGACGCTCGCGGCATCTGGGCCGACGGTGAAACCCTCTGGGTCGCCAACGACGGCTACGGCGACAACAACCGCATGTACGCCTACGACCTCGACACCGGCCAGCAGGTCTCGCGGAAAACCTTCGACCTCAACAAGGTCACCAACGGCGAACCCAGCGGCGTCATGGGGCACAACGGCAACGCACTCGTCACCAACAAGAGCGACGACAAGGTGTTTGCCTACTCGCTCAGCCCCGGCCAGAACTACGGCCAGATGCAGGCCGACAAGAACTTCAGCATCAACCACCCGACGAAGCTCGCCGAGCTCCGTATGCCCCACGGCATCTGGGCCAACGACAACACCGCGTGGCTCGCCGGCAACGTCCACGAGCAGGTCTACGCCCACAACATCAGCTCCAACGGCGACTACGGAGCTCGGCTTACCGACCGGGAGTGTGACCTCTTCACCCACTACTCCCAGCCCAACGGCATGTGGTCCGACGGACACACCCTCTGGATCGCTGACTCCCACGAAGACCGCATCTTCGCCTACGCCATGTCCGACTCGGGTTGCGGAGCACGGCAGCCGCTGCGCGAAATCCGCCTGGCTCCCGAAAATAACAGCCCATGGGGCATCTGGTCCGACGGTCACCTCATGTGGGTCGCCGACCCCCGCGCCGACAAGATCTACGCCTACTACCTGCCACCCGAACCCGCCGGAAACCTCGCCAACGTAACGTTCGACCACTACGACCGGCACAAGACCCGAATCACCGTCCACATCAAGAACCCCGACGCGGCAAGCAACACCGTTCGCCTGACCTACTCACCCGTCTCAGCGGACAGCGAGAGCACCGTCACCAACACCACCACCGGCGCCTCCACAACGTTCGACATCACGGACCTCGAGAAGGGCACCAGTTACCTGGCCACAATCCAGCTCAACGACGAACAACCGGCGCCCACCGGCTTCCGAACCTTCTCCCAGGACGACGGCATCCAGGACATCCTGCTCGACTTTGTAGAAGATAACGAGGCCGAGCAGCCCTGGACGCGCGAGACCTACAACTTCATGCGCAGAGAGGCCGTCCCGGTCAAATCCAACCCGGCCAGCGCCAGCCACGTCACCTACGTCTGCTACTCCGACGGTTGCAACATCGCGGACTACAACATCGGCTGGTATGTCCGCCACAACACCGGCGTCACCGCCCACGAGCTGGCCCACGTCTACACCGCCAGCAAACACCTCGACGACGAGAGCAACATCTACGTCGGCATCGGATGGATATACCACAGCTTGCTCGCCGCAGGCGGCTCCGGCTGCGACGTCGCCGAACTCTACGCCGACACCATCTCCCACGTCGAGCAGAACGGCGGCTCCGGTTACTTCGTCAACTGCTCCAACACACCCTCCAGCCCATCAGCCGAAACCGAAGAGGTTATCTCCGACACCCTCGACTACATCTACCCGAACTGGTTCATCGACCGCTACGAGGCTGACAACCTGCCCTACGCCACCTCCGACGACGCGCGCTACGACCACGACTACGACCTGGAGAAACTCTACGCCGATCTCAGGGCAACCACGGGATACCCCCGCACCATCGCGACCAACAACTTCAAGAACGAGTTCGGAGGCTACTGCAAACAGGGCCGGACCAGCGCCACCAGGAACCCCTGGCAGGCCGGCGGATGCGTGCCCCAAGCACCGGGACTAGCCGCCGAGGGCGGCAACACCGGCGCCGTGTCCCTGACGTGGAGCGTCCCTGCATACGACGGCGGTTCCCCCATCACCTCCTACCAGCTCCAGTGGAAAGGCCCCAACCAGGAGTTCCACATCGCGCGCTCCATCATGATCGACAAGAACGCCGTCCGGCAACAGACCCTCCCGAACATCCAACCAGGGTCGTCCATACGCCTGACCGCCCACAACCAAAACGGGGCCGGCCAAAGCGCCACCCTGAACGACAGCGGACACGTCCCGCCGCCAACCAACCTCATCGTCACACGCGGCGCCTCCAGCATTGCCGTCCGATGGATGGCGCCCAGCATCCTGCCCGCCAAGTTCCGCATCCAATGGAAGACGACGAACCAGACCTGGCAGGACGCCCGAAGCCTCGTCGTAGACAACTCGAAACAGCAAGCCGTCATCACCGGCGCGAACCCCCAGACCACGTATCAGGTCAGGGTGATAGCCGAAACCATCCTCGGCTTCCAGACCGCATCCCAAGAACACCAAAGCGCGCCTTAGTCAACCCGCTGGTCCCCAAATAAACCAGCGGCAGACTGCGCAGACGACGGCGCCATCTGCACCTCCGATGGCCGCATGCTCTCCCACGCGACCAGCATCATGATCCCCGGGCCCGGCTGAACCTGCCCAACGATGCGAGATCCTGACCGCGGACGGTCGGAATACGCAGGTACCATGATGGTGGTCAGCGTTTTTGCTGACCACTGGTCTGCTCCACCCTGCTTCAAGGAGAGAACATCAGCATGGGCATCAAAACGAACACCGCCAAGCCGGGCAACACGGCAGCCAAAGCCACGACGCTGCTTGCAGCGGCAATCCTGATCGCAGTCCTGTCCCTGGGCTCGCCAACGCCGACCCAAGGAGCGTCGGGTAGAGAATTGATCTGGTCCTCAACCATGACGGTGGGCAGCACAGGCAACGCCAAGGGATACGCAAAACCCAGCGTGGGAGCGCTGCCCAACCCGAGCTTCACCTCGGCAATGACGCCGGCGGCCACGGCGGCCCTGATGATGTGGTGGCGGCAGTAGTCCTGGCCGCCAATCCGGTAGAGCGTCTTGACGTAGACCGTGGGGGGAGCGCGGACGGGCGGCTCCAGTTCCGCGCCGCAGGCAATGCATTGGGCATGGTCTTCACCTCCGGGTGATTGGTGGTATTGACCGGATTGTAGTGAAAACCGCCCGCGCCCCTTTGCGTTTATCCCGGGAGGGTGCCCGGCCGCGCAATCCCACCCAATGGAATCCAACGCATTGGATTCCAATCCATTCCATAGCCGTCCATTCTATTGGATAGGTATGGATACCATTGCAATGGATGCCTATCCATTCGTCGCCGGCGCCGCCCGGGCGGTTGACGACGTGTTCACGCGGCAGGATCCAGCGCTCCGCCGAGGGCGGACAGCGGCGGTCCTCCGCGACGAGCGGTTTTCCGGCCCGCGGTGGTCAGGCAAACGACGGTGAAAAGGGCCACTTGCGCCCGCTTGCGCCCGTCCATTCGCCGCGCGATAATTAGGCCACTCGGTGCCGGCGCGTGTCGTCAACTAGGCTTCTGGGTGTTGGATCATGGAGAGCAGCCTGCTGATTCCGGCCTCCACTCCCTCCGAACCCGCCAGGCCAGCGGCGGTCAGGTTACGTTCAACGGCGTCTATGGTCCGCACTCGCTGAACCAGCGCCGTCGCCGCGACGTTCGAGTCCAGCACGGTTATGAGCACATCTCCCGGCGCACCGTGTCTCGCTTCCCGCTCCTCAACCTCCACTGCGATCGCCAGGTTGTTTCCGGCGTTGTAATCGATGACCAGCACGGTGGTCAGAAATGCCGCGCCACCCGATCCGGTCACGGGAAGCCGCCAGAGGGTACCTGCGTCTATGGGTATGATCCCTTCGGGCGTGGCCACTTCGCCGGGACGGTGCCGCGTGGTGAAGCGTCGGGCCAGCGACTCGATGGCGTCGTCCAATTCATCGGGTGATGCCCGTCCCATGATCGCGCCCAACCGCCGTTGCTGCACCGTCTTCACCTGCCTGGTCGACGCCCATGAATCGGTGTCGGCTATGTGCACGTGCTGGCGGGTGCGGTACCTCTCGGCCGGCATGGTCGTCGACATCGGCAGCGCGATCGCGGTGCGGTAGCTCCCGTTGAACTCATCGGTGCTGATGATCAGCGCCGGTCGCCTGCCCGAAAGTTCGGCCCCGATGACGGGGCCAAAATCGTAATCGAAGATGTCGCCTTGCCGGATCCTCGGCATGGTTGTCTTTGATCACACAGCGTCAACGGAGCGTAGGTCTCCCTCGATCTCCCCGGGCGTCTGACTGAAGTTGCTGAAATCCGGCTGCGGCAACCTCCGGTTCTGCGACAGCAGGTACGCCGCCTGGGCCAGTTCATGGACCTCCAGCCACGCGTAACAGGCCACCAGGAGCTGGTCGGGCACTTCCGTGGCGTCGAGCAGCTCGCGGAGACGGTCGTATCTCTCTTCCGTGAACCACTGACTGGCCACGTTGTGCGGCGACCCGTCCTCGTCCAGACACTTGACCGCAAGCCGTCTCACCGCCCGCCGCGACGGCGCGTCCAGAAACACCTCCATCACGCTGTTCACCTGTCCCAGGTGGTCGATGCTGAAACTCCACTCCGGCGACTCCAGGTACGCGAGACGTTCGTCTGGATCCGTGCGCAAGAGAGCCTCGGCCCGGTGGCGGGCGGCGGCTATGGCCGCTGCCCTGGTGACCGGCGCTCCGTCGGATGGGTGGAACTTCTCCGCCCAACTGAGCGAGGCGCTCGGTTCGAGCATTGTTGAGGGTATGGTCATGGCGTTCTTTTGGGAACCTGCCTCATGAAGGCAGCGTCGGCTCTCACGGTGACTATTATGAAGTTCCGACCAGACCGTGTCCATTCCCGGTCTGTCTGGGGTTGGTCATTGCCCCAACCGGCGGCTCGTAGACACGTCGCCCAACGTAATGGATGTTGGGCGAACCAAATTGGGTATCAGGTCTTGAGACCTCCGGCGGGTCTCCAGGCGCGGTTTCCCACCGTACCTCGCCGTCCGGCGACCGCGCGCATCGTTCTCGATCCGACAGCCGCCGATCTCCCGGTCATTGGTCGTCAAGCCGTGCCAGCAGCGGCCGTACCGCCCGGTCGCGGACCTCCGCGAACGCATGATTCTTGAGGTGGTCGACGTCGGGAACCCGCACCACGCCCGTAAAGCGGGCTGACGGGTCGCCGCCCGGGCCGCCGATGGCTCCCGCCGCCGCCAAAGCGCCCAGCCCATCGGCCACCGCGGAACGGGACATGGTGGTCAGGCGGACCAGGTCCTTCTGCCTGATTTCGATGGTCCGGTCCTGGCCGTAGTCGTCGCCAATGAGGGCGAGCCGGGAAACGAGGGCCGCCGCCACGCGGGAGGAGGGGGTGCCACTGGTCGCCAGCGACGTCCAGTAGAACCGCGCCAGGCGCCGCATCACCAGCTGTTGCATCCGTTCTCTAACGCCGGTGATACGGTCCAGGGTGAGCTTCATGACGGCCACGGGGATGTCGACCACGATGGCCTCGGTCACGGCCGAGTAACTGGCGACCCACCGTTCGGCGTCGGTCAGGAACTCGTGCTCACCGATGAGGAAGGGGGCGGCCAGCTCGGAATGGGGATACTGCCACGGGACCACCGTGCCATGCTGGACGAAAACCAGGTGGGTGAAAGGTGAGCCGGACCGGATCAGCGGCGGATCCGCCGACGGTTCAACGAACCGCAACTCGAGGGGTTCGGCCGCATCCGAGAGGACCCGCTCCAGGTCCGCCGGCTCCACCGCCTCAAAATCCAGGCAACGGGCGAGGGCCTGAGCGAAGCCGACGATCTCGACGGGCATGGTGGTTCGACCTCCGAGGGGAATGCGGGTTCATTATAGCGTTTGGCACGCCATTGCATAAGCGGTTGGGCATACAAGCCATCAACGGACTGGCACCGTCGTGATATGGCGCTTGACAATCGTCAGTATTGTCGTTATAACTACATTATCAATGCCGGTCAGCCTACGATACCAGCAGAGCCATCCGTGACCGGCATCGCGCGGCGCCGCAGTTGGGCGGCATTCTACGTCGTATCGCGGCTGTCTGGCCACAGACGGCGGCCCAGCCGAGGTCTCTGTCGAGCAACTCAACCGCTCTCAAAACGGAGGAAACACGATGGCCAATCGCAGACCCGGACGCGGAGTTCCCCATGTGCCCAGCAAGGGCGGGGCGCAACCTCGGGCCCGCAACCAGGACGGCGCGTGGCGCAGGAAGCGCTCCGACGCCGGGAAGCCCCGAAAGGCGTGAATGCCACGGCGCGGCGTGAGAGCCGGCGGCGGTCCGTCATCTGACGACGGATCCAAAGCGGTGGAGGTGCAGACATGAGCGTACTGGGGATCGGGGCACTGGTGGCGGCGAGCCTCGTCGTTGGCTCGGTGCTGCTGCCGGTGGCAACCGAACGGCACGACGCGGGCGAAGACCTGACCGCAGCCGCCGACGCCACCGTGCGCAAAGCCGGCGAGCTGGCCGACCGTTTCGGCGAGATCGTTCCCAACCGCGCCGAGGCGGCCGCCCCGGAGGATACTTCGGGAGACTCGGCGCCGGGCGCAGTTTCCGCACTCGGCGATGACGCCAGCGACCACCCGGTCGTCGGCGCGCTCCAGGAGCTGGCGGACCTGGATGACCAGGCGGGCGGCATCCACGGCAACGAGCGTGTCATCGCCGTGGAGAACCTGCGGGACGTCTGGGCTCCCCGCTACCTGCAGGCGGAGGAGCAACACCGGCGGCTCACCCTGCGCGTGGAACACGCCGACCGGGCCGCCGGACGCTATTTCGAAACCCAGGAAGAGCTCACCCGGCAGATCAGCAATCCCGAGGACCGGCTCCGGGCGGAGCGGGGAGACCGGGCGGAGCGGGAGATCTATCGCCGGTGGCGGGAGCAGGCCGGCCGCACCGTGGCCCGGTCCGACCGGATCATGGTCGACCTCCGGGACATGGACATCAGGATCACCAAGCAACTGCTCAGCGCCAACTTCGCCGCGGTGTACCACGATTTCCAGGAGGTGCCAGTCGCAATTGATGCCCTTCACCGGGACCTGGAACGCTTCCGCGCCCGCTCTGAGGAGATCAGCGCCACCTTCGATGGCAGCGCCCGCTGATCCCATGCGACACCAAAGGAGACGGCCGGCCATGGACAACGCCAAAAACCGCATCCTCTCATTGTTTCCATACCGGAGTTGGTGGGCAGCCTTTCGCAGCTCCCGTCTGCTCGCTCTTTGGCCAGCCCTGCTGCCGGTCCCTGCGCCGAACGCCCGGACCGTCGTGATCCTGGCCGCCCTCATGGGCCCGGTGGCGCTCCTCGTCCCCTGGCTGACCCTGGACGGGCATGCCGGTCCCCTGTCGGGCACAGACCTGATGGCTTACGCGTTCCACGGCAACGACCGCATGGTGATGTGGGGGATCTCGCCGCTGGCCACCGCCGCGCTGCTGGTCCTGCCCTTCGCCATCACCGCCGGCGTCTCCATCACCGCTGTGAACGTCCTCAGGCGGGATTATCGCCTGGACGCTCCCGTATTCACGGTGGCGGCCGTCCTGCTGCTGCTGCGGTTCACGCCGCCGGTCCTCGCCGGCCAGATGCACGTGGTGGGACAGTTCGCCGTGCCGGGTTGGGGACTGGCCTTCCTGCTGGCGGCGGCCCTCACGGTGACCGCCCTCAGCGTCGCCGGATGGCTCGCGCGGTGGCGCGCACCGACGCAGCCTTCCCCATAGGGTCTGGATAGGGTCTGGAATCAAAGCCGGCGCGGCAGGAGATAAAACCATGTCAGAAGTCGAAAAGGTTGCCGTGGGACTCAGGATGCCGGGACGGGAGGCCATTGAGTACGTCGTCATGGAGGCGCGGAACGCCGACTGTCTCCTGGACACGCTCGTCCGGGACCACAGCGATCATCCCTTCCAGGCCATCCACTCGTTGGCCAATGGGCGGCGCACGGTCCGGGTGGAGGACAGCGTCCAGTTCCACGACTGGGCCCGCCGGGGCGGCGCCAACCGCTGGTTTCTCCACCAGGGCGTCCGGTGGCAGGGCGGCATGGAGAAGCGCCGCGGCGGAGCCTCCCTGGCGTCCCGCTGGCACGATGCCGCGGTCGCCTTCGGCGGGGACCGGTTCCACCCGGGCCGCTTCACCCTCAACGATGACCGGTCGGGACTGAGACGCCACTGCATCCTGGGCGTGCTGGTGGAGCTGTTCCGGGACGATTACCCCACCGCTCTGAACCTGATCACATCCCCCGAGGGCCTGCCCAACGGCTATGTGGAGCACGGCGGCAGCGAGATCTACATGCACGGCCTGCCGCCGGTGGTGCAGAGAGCGGTGGGACTGACCACCTGCCTGGCGGCCTTCCGGTTCGATTACAGCGTGTCCTTCGCCCTGGAGCGCCACTACGGCGCCACCGCCGGGCAGATCGGCGCCGCCATTCCCGCCTGGGACCTGATGGCGCTGAACGACTTCGCCCTGAACTGGCCGGCCTCCGCTGAACTGATCGCCATGCCCGCGCCGGGCCTCTTCACCTGATCGGCGCCACACGATACCGGAGGACCTCGATCATGGAATGCGAATTCGCGCCCCGGGGCGCATACGTCTGCGACGGACGGACGGCGGCGCGTTGCCAGGGTTGCCACGGAGCCTTCTGCCGCCGGCACATCCGCCGCTGCCTGGTCTGCTTCACCGACATCTGCGCCACGTGCGCCGAAGGGCACGTCTGCAACCTCGGCTTCTGAAGTCGTCAACCCACATCACGCGCGGGCTGCCTCCGTCGGTCACGCCGGGGGGAACAGCCACGAGAGGAGACAACCATGGTTTTTGACCTGTTCACCGCACCCCGATCCAGCCGGATCAGGTTCGGCCCAGAGGTCCGTAAAGAGCTCTACCGCCGCCAGCAGGGTCGCTGCGTCTACTGCGGGAGCCGCCAGCGGATGGACCTCATGGACATCGACCACAGGACCCCCCTGGCCCGGGGCGGTTCCAATGACCGCAGGAACCTGCAGCTGCTGTGTCGCACCTGCAACCTGCGCAAGAGAACCAAAACCGACCGGGAGTTTCGGCAGGCCTACCGCAGCGCCGGCGTCTCCCAGACCCGCGGCGCCCCGCAACGGACCATCCGACAATCGTCGATCGCGGCGGCCGGCAAAGGGACCGAAGCCGCTAGGCGCAAGAACCGGCGCGCCGCCCGCAACCGCGACCCCCTGGAGGGCTGGCGGCGCTGGTTCTAGGCCATCCGCCCGAGCCGGGCCGCCCAGGCCAGCACACGAGGCGCCAACGTACCGGGACGGTCCGGCTCTCCATACCGACCCAATGTCAACAGTCGCCCACATCACACTCTCCGCCCGCCGCACCAGGCGGCGGAGCTGACGCCCCAGGAGGAAATCGAAATGTCCTACACCGCCGAAATCAGCCGCATCAACCCGGGTTGCTTCCTCTTCCTGGTTGACCAGTCCGGTTCCATGTCCGGGGCCCTGGGAGGTCAGCCGGGCTGCTACAAGCACGAGCAGGCCGCCGACGCCCTAAACCGGACCGTCAGCAACATCATCCAGCGCTGCTCCCAGGGCGAGGAGGTCCGCGACTACTTCCACGTCGGCATCATCACGTACGGAACCAACGCCATGGGCGGCTCCGTGGTCACCACGCCCTTTGTGGGGGTCGACCCGGAGGCTCCCTTCCGGTTGGCCAGCGAAGTCGAGCAGGCTGCCGAGATCAGCCGGCGGCCGGTCAAGGAGAGCGACGGCAAGGGCGGTCTCATCGAGATCATGGAGGAGATACCCGAGTGGCTGACCCCCGAAGCCCGGGGCGGCACGCCCATGTGCGAAGCCCTCACCCGGGCCGCCCGGGCCCTCCGGCAGTGGGTGAACGAACACCCCCAATCCTTCCCGCCCATCGTGATCAACATCACCGACGGCGTCGCCACCGACGGCGATCCGGTCCACATCGCCGGGGACATCACCGGCATCGCCACCCAGGACGGGAACGCGCTCCTGTTCAACATTCACCTCTCGGACGTGTCCGCCGCGCCCATCACGTATCCCGCCGACGAGGATGATCTGCCCCGGGACGACGACTACGCCGCGGACCTGTTCCGGATGTCCTCGGTGCTGCCCGAAGCCAGTCGCAAGCAGGCCGTCAGCCAGGGCATATCGGCGTCCGAACAGTCCCGGGGCTACGTCTTCAACAGCGACCTGGCCGCGCTGGTCCAGTTCCTGGACATCGGCACCCGGACCGCCCTGGACCTGCACTGACGCTGCGGCGCCGGGAGGGCTTCCCATGAAGGTGCAACCCTACCGCTCGTTCTCCGTCGCCAAACTGGGCAACGGGCCCGACGAGAACGAGGACGCCTGCCGGGTCGCCATTCCGGAACCGGCCGACTGTCGGGAGCGACCCGCGCGCCTGGCCATCGCCGACGGCGCCACCGAGGCCGCGTTCTCCAGGGAGTGGGCCAATCTCCTGGTGGACCGGTTCGTGGACCAGGAACCGCTGGACCCGCAGAACCCGTCGGAGGCAACCCTCGCCGCGTGGCTGGAACCATGCCGCACGGAATGGAACGAAAGCGTGCGACGGCGGAGCATTCCCTGGCACGGGCGCGCCAAGGTCAGGGCCGGCGCCATGGCGACCTTCCTGGGGGTCAACCTCCAGGGGAATGCCGGCGGCGAACTCCGGTGGAAGGCGGTGGCGGTGGGCGACTGCTGCCTCTTCGTCGTCAGGGAGGGTTGTCTCCACACCGCCTTCCCGGTCGATGACCCCAGCGATTTCGGCAACACGCCGCACCTGCTCTGCAGCAATCCCGATAGCGACCTCGCGACCGGGCATATCAGCACGTCGGGGGGCATCTGCCAACGGGGAGACGTCATCATCCTGGCCACGGACGCCGTCGCCTGCTGGGCCCTGACCCAGCGCCGGCGGGGTGCGGATCCATGGTCAGCCCTCGCCGGACTCCACAACGGCTCCAATGCGGACCGCGAGCGCTGGGTCGCGGAGCGCCGGGCGGACCGCAGCATGAGAAACGACGACGCCACCCTGCTGGCGGTCCGCATCGCATAGACGCCGGAGATTGTCCGCCGTGCCGACCAGAGACGCCTACACCGCCGCCATGCAGAACCCAGGGCACCGCTTCCGCGATCCGGAACTTGCCAACGGGACGACGGTGAAGAAGGCTTCAGGACAGCCCATCGTCTATTCGGGGCAGTTCGCCAGCGTGTACCGGATGTCAGGTCCGGGCCGGGACCACGCCGTGCGCTGCTTCGTCAGCGAGGCGCCCAACCGCCAGCAGCGCTACCGCGCCCTCAGCGACCACCTCAGCATTGTGCGACCTCCCGGGTTCGTATCCTTCACGTACCTGGACCGGGAACTGCTGATCCGAGGCGAGCGCCATCCCGTGCTCAAGATGGACTGGGTGGAGGGTCAGACCCTCGACCGGTACATCGCTGCCAACCTGGCCAATCCCAGCGCGCTCAGGGATCTGGCCGCTGAATGGTTGAGGTTGATGAAAGACCTCCAGAGCATGCCCATGGCGCACAACGACCTGCAGCACGGCAACATCATCGTCAGGCCGACGGGCGACCTCCGATTGGTCGACTACGACGGTGTTTTCCTGGCTCCGTTCAACGGGGAGCGCAGCCCCGAGTTGGGTCATCGCAACTACCAGCACCCGTCGAGGACCGCCCGGGACTACCACGAGAACATCGACAACTTCCCGGCGCTGGTCATCCACCTCAGCCTGCTGGCCATCGCGCGCGACCCGTCCCTGTGGGACCGCTTCCACGACGGCGACAACCTGCTGTTCACCAGAGCGGACCTGGCCCATCCGGGCGCCACTCCGGTTTGGTCCGAACTGAACCGCTGTCCCGATCCGGAGGTGCGCGGACTGACCGCCGAACTGGAACGCTGCTGCCGGCTGCCGGTTGCCCAGGCGCCCAAGCTGGAAGCGGTCCTGACGGCGAAGACTACAGCCGGCAGTACGTCGCAGCAAACCGGCGGGCCGAACCGGCTGGTCCTCAAGACCGCCGCCGCTCAACATCGGCGATCCCCTGGTCCAACGTCAGCGCCAAGAAGACCGGCCCGTCCTTCCGGTCAATCCCGCGTCTCTCTGCCAAACGCCGCCGCGGGCATCAGCGCCCCCGGAACCGGTGCTGCGAGCAGAAACTCGCCCATAACTCAGCCCAGAACCCGGTCGGGCCAGCTGGCCCATTTCGCGCGCAAGGCCATGACTGTCACCGCCGGCGCCATCGGCGTGACGAGAAAAGCCATCCGCCGAGCCACGCTCGCATGGCGCGACATCGACCTCGCCGCGCGCCACAATGGAGACCGGTTTGTGACCGCCCTGTACCTCCTGGCCATGCTGGCCCTTCCCGCATTCGGCGTATTTGCCATCTACTACCTGACGGGCAACGCCACGGTTACGCTGGTCACATTCCTGGTGGGCGCTGGCGTGGCCGCAATGCTGTACGCCTTCTGTGTGGATCGCTACTGAGCGAGAATGACGGGAGCAGTACCGGATTATCCGTCAAATATCGGCCCTTGGCATCTTGGCCATGATCCCGCAGGGAGTTGCCACGGGAAGACACTTTCACATCGGAGCGACCCACGGCCGGGAGATCAACCCACTGGTCAACGGGTTGCCGGACCGGAACATCCCTCGCCGCGGTGCCGACGTGTACCTGACCGAAGCGGCAAATCATGCCGCCATGCTCGTGGGTTCAAACCTCCTCCTGCGCG
The DNA here is from genome assembly GCA_951813535.1 of uncultured Dehalococcoidia bacterium. Taxonomy (GTDB): domain Bacteria; phylum Chloroflexota; class Dehalococcoidia; order Lucifugimonadales; family UBA3495; genus Bin87. The sequence continues at coordinate 989,389 of OX638345.1, forward strand.
CTTTGGGCATCGGAGGGTCCGCCCAGCCAGCCATGGGTCGTCAATCTGCGTAACCCATAGCGGAGGGGCGATCTCTACGCCACGTCTGCAGTTGAAGGTGAGAAACGGGACGCTACTGAACCACGGCTCCGGCTGGGCAATTTTGCGCGCGGATCAACGACCGCCGCACTCAACGCCGTCGATATGGCTCACGAAGTAATCCACGGATCGGTCTCACCTGTCGCACCGTCAAATGCGCCATTCTGCGAAATCGAGAACCGAGCCTGAGGGCCGCGCAGATTCTGGTCATGGTAGCGGCCGTGCTCGGCGGCGGGGTTGCCATCTACATCATCATCGACGGGCTGTTGCACAGCTTTTCCGTAGGACGCTACTGAACGGAAGCGGGGAAAAGTCCTTGCAGCGCACCCTGAATCCGGGTGAGAATGGATTGCCCGGGGAAATGGAAACCCCTCCTGCGGGCAAGACATACAACTTGATCCATCTTTTCCTCCAGCCAGACCAACGCTATAGTATGCATCTCTTTCGGACTTGGGATCGCCTCAGCTACTGAGCTGAGCAGAGGGGTGTTGATAATGGTTGAGCTGTACCCGTTTCAGCAGGAACTGTTGGAGAGATTGCTCTCAGCCCTTACCCCGGCCAAAGTCAGGGTGATGATGCAGTTGCCCACCGGCGCCGGCAAAACGGAGATAGCTGGAGCCTTGCTGAAAGAAACGCTGTCCGTTTGGACTAAAGCCGCTTGGCTGACCCATCGTGAGGAACTTGCCGATCAAACTGTAGCGCGACTGCATAAAAATTGGATGATTGGCACCAAGTCTCTCACTGAAGGCTGGTATACCGAGACACCAGCACCCCACATTCCAGAAGGCGTTGCAGTCCTGAAAGCCCAAACCGTGACTCGGCGGAATAAACATTACTCGGGAGTGTGGCGGAACTACAGCGATCGTGACCTGCTGGTGATCGACGAAGCGCACCATGCGCCGGCCAGCGGCTGGGAAAGAGCACTAGAACAATGGCCAGGCCGCGTGCTGGGTCTAACTGCAACTCCATGGCGGTTGGAAAAGGACAAAGGCTTCAACCACCTCTTCGATACCCTGATCACGGGTCCACAAACCGAAGGTTTGCAGAAGTGCGGTTTTTTGGCGCAGGGCAATCGCGTCTTAATATGATTTTTAGAAATGTGCTAATGTCCCATGATCTGGTAAAAGTCGTGGAGGTAGGAGGGCATGGCACAACCACCAAAGCCAACAGTGCTCGATCATTTCGCTCAGTTGGACGATCCCCGAGTAGAACGTACGCGACGCCACAAACTGGTGGACATCCTGGCCATCGCCATCTGCGCCACCATCTGCGGAGCCGATTCCTGGGTCCATATCGAGCTCTTCGGCAGGAGCAAGCTGACCTGGTTTCAGAGTTTCCTGGAACTGCCCCACGGCATTCCGTCCCACGACACCTTCGGCGATGTCTTCGCCCGCCTCGACCCAGTGCAGTTGCAGAATTGCTTCGTGTCCTGGACCCAGGCTATCGCTGAGTTGCTGCCCGGCGAGGTGGTGGCCATTGACGGCAAGACCGCGCGACGCTCCTACGACCGGGCGGGTAAGAAAGGAGCGATCCACATGGTCAGCGCCTGGGCCACCCAGCAGAGCCTGACCCTGGGTCAGGTCAAGACTGACGAGAAATCCAACGAGATCACCGCGATTCCTCAACTGCTGGAGTTGCTGGACCTGAATGGCTGCATCGTCACCATTGACGCCATGGGCTGCCAGCGGGAGATCGCTCAGCAGATCACAGAGGGCGGCGCCGATTACGTGCTGGCGGTGAAGGAGAACCAGGGTAGACTGCACGAGGGTATTCAAGACCTGTTCGAGGGCGCCGCGGCATTGGGCTTTGACGGAGTGCCCCATGACCACGCTGAGACGGTGGACAAGGGACACGGGCGGGTGGAACGCCGGGAATGCTGGGTAATCACCGATCCGGACTGCCTGGATTACCTGGACCCCCAGGGACAATGGCCACAACTGAAGGCCGCCGTCAGGGTGGTGGGCCACCGGACCACCGAAGCCGGCGACACCCGCCAGCCTCGCTACTACATCAGCAGCCTGGCCGGCTCAGCGGAACAACTGCTGGCCGCCATCAGAAGCCACTGGGGCATCGAAAACTCATTGCACTGGACCCTGGACGTGACCTTTCGAGAAGACCATTGCCGAATCCGCAAGGATCACGGGCCACAGAATATCAACACCCTGCGCCAGATCGGACACAACCTCCTGAAAAACGAGACAACCCTGAAAGTGGGCATCCAGGGCAAACGGCTCAACGCCGGTTGGGACGAGGACTACCTCCTCAAAGTCCTCCTCGGATAAGACGCGATTGCCCTGTTTTTTGGCGCCTTCGAGAGTATTCGCCCCTTCACCCGATGAGAGAATACGTGGCGATGATAAATCCCTCAGACGCGGCGAATACCGGCCTGATGTCATTGAAAAGGCTGCGAACAATGAAATCATGACGACGCGAGCGGTGTTGTACTGGGAGGAAAAGGCCAGAGGCCGCCCGACCATAGCGTACGCCGTCTCCGTTGATCACGCTAACAATCTCGCCTGCCAGTTCAATAGGAAGGACGTCCGAGCCGCGGTCATACTGGGCAACACCAAACACGGAGCGCGCGAAGAGACCATCAGAAGATTCCGCGACGGCGATCTTGAGGTTTTGGTCAACGTGGCAGTGGCTACCGAGGGATTTGACCTGCCCGACGCATCATGCGTCTTGATTACTCGTCCTACTAAAAGTCTCGCCTTGTATCTGCAAATGGTGGGGCGAGGATTGCGACCTAAGGCAGGCGGTGGAGATTGCCTGATTCTAGATTTGGCTGACAACGCCGAAGAGCACGGTCTACCAGAGACAATTCGCCGATGGTCACTATATTCCCGCAGCGAACAGCCGGCGGGTGATCCGCCCGTGTCCTACTGTCCCGCATGCGGGTTTACAACACATCCGGCGAATCACGAGTGTCCCAATTGCCACGCTCCACTGATGAAAAAATGCGGAAGGTGCGGAGTGCACCGCCCGTGGAGCGCTTGGTCAAGCACAAGTCAATGCCCGGTAGATCATGAGGCCGTATGCGACCGTTGCCATGATGACAAGCACGTCGAATTGGAGTTGTACCGAGGCAACAGCCGCAGCCCTGAACGAGATGCCCTGGTGGCACTTTATGAAAACACCGGCGGAAAGACTTGGGAGCACAACAGCAACTGGATGACTGAGGCTCCTCTAAGTGAATGGCACGGAATCACGACTGATCACAATGGTCGCGTGACTGAGGTTGATCTAAAATTAAACCAGCTTACCGGGCCGATCCCCACTGAGTTAGCCGACTTGGATAACCTGCGAACCCTGCAACTCATGGGTAATGAGCTTACCGGACGGATCCCCGCAGAATTGGCCCAACTCACCAACTTAGAGGGGTTAGACCTCGCTTACAATCGGCTTATCGGGCCGATCCCCGTTGAGTTAGCCACCTTGTATAACCTGCGAACCCTAAGCCTCAGCAGTAAATTGTTGGGTGTGTTGCGCGAAACCAATCGGTTCGAAGGACCAATCCCTGCTGAGTTGGCTACCCTTACCAACTTAGAGAGATTAAACCTCGACGGCAACCAGTTGACCGGCAGTATCCCTCCGGAACTGGCCCAGCTCGCCCGCCTGGAGATGCTGTGCCTCGGCGCCAATCATCTCACTGGACCGATCCCAGTCGGGCTGGCCCAACTAACTAAATTGCAGACACTGGCCCTCAATGGCAAGACACGGAATTGGTTTCGGCCGGAGAGACAGTTAACTGGCTCAATCCCTGCGGAACTGGCTCAACTCACTAACTTAGAAACTTTATGCCTCGACCACAACCAGTTGGCCGGTCCAATCCCTATCGGACTGGGTCGCCTCACCAAATTGCGTACCCTTGACCTTGGCAACAACCAGTTAACCGGTCCAATCCCTGTAGAACTGGCCAGTCTCACCGGGCTACAGTATTTGGGCCTAGGCAGTAATCGACTGTCTGGTGCGATCCCTGGCGATCTAGCCCAGATCGACGGATTACAATACTTGCAGCTCTGCTGCAACCAAATCAGCGGCAGCATCCCATGGGAACTCGGGCGCTTGTCCGACCTGACGCACTTGATGCTCGGCAGCAACCATTTATCTGGCGAAATCCCTTGGGCTTTTGGCCTTTTGACCAATTTGCAATATTTGTGGCTCAGCGACAATCAGCTGAGCGGGAAAATACCCAGCCAACTAGGTCAGCTGTACAGTCTCACAGAGGCCTACCTTTGCGGAAGCAATCAACTCACCGGTCCTGTACCTGCGGGTTTATTGGCTGTAGCCAGCAACGATTTTGACGAGTTGGAATCGTCTTTTGCTTGAACAAATCGCAAAGGAATCAACAAGCAACAGCTGACCTGCCCCGGTGGTGGTACCATTCGCTACGTTAGTCCGGCCATTACTGGTCTTGCCCCATTTTGCGCCAGCCATGGTGTTAGTTTGGCGGGTCAACCCCATGATTCCGTTAGCACGGCAAACTCCGCAGTGGTCTGGTTTTCCAAGGCACTGTGGGGCTTCTCTCCATTGCAGTGGTTGCGTGTCCCGCGTCAACCAGATTTGCCGAATTGTCGTCGATTAGTTTTGCCGGTTCACCTCCTCGGCCGCGGCAGTCTCGCCGCGTTGCTGGGCTGCGTCAGTCCGGTAGCTGGGGACGTCAAACTCCAGGATGACGGCGTGGTGGACTACCCGGTCGATGGCCGCAGCGGTGGCCATGGGGTTGGCGAAGATGCGCTCCCACTCAGAGAAGACCAGGTTGGACGTGATGCCCAGGGACCGGCGCTCGTAGCGTTCGGCGATGAGGGTGAAGAGGACCTCGGACTCTTCGTTGCCCTGGGGCAGGTAGCCGAGATCGTCCAGGAGCAGGAAGTCGAAGTTGTCCAGCTTGCGCAGTTGTCGGGGCAGGTCGAAGTCGCGCTTGGCGGCGAGCAGGTCCTGCACCAAGCGGTAGGCCGGTGCGAAGAGGACGGAGTGTCCGGCTTCCACCAGGCGGTGTCCCAGGGCGCATAGGGCGTGGGTCTTACCGGTGCCGGGCAGTCCGAAGGCCAGCACGTTGACGCCGTGACCCACGAAGCTGCCTCGGGCCAGGTGGTCCAGTTGCTGCCGTAGAGCGAGCGGCATCCGGTGATGCTCGGTTTCTTGCTCCAGCACCTCCAGGAAGGTGGACAGGGCGTCGCCGTGGCCAGCTTCGGTGAAACGCGCCACCGACTGGGCGCCCATGGTGGGCAGCTTGAATTCGCGGCACAGCTGGCCGATGCGTTCCTGCATGACGCTGGTGTCGGTTTCCATCATCCGCACACACCCGCCGTAGCCAGACTGACGGTGAGCAGACCGTCGTATACCTTCAGGTCCGGCTTTCCGGACAGCACCAGCGCTGGGGCTTCGGGCGGTTTGGGCTCGGCCAGTTCCCGCACCTCGCCGTAGTCAAAGGGCTGACCGGCCTCCAGCAGCAGCGACAACGCGCTGTCCACCATGGCCTCCATGGTTTGCGCCGCATTGTCGTTAATCATCCCGTGAATGTGAGATGGTAGCCATGCTGCTGCTGTGGATCGGCGATCCCCAAAATGGCGGCTACTGTGAATTTTCACCGTCGGAAGTGTTGAGAAAGTCGGTGAATGGGAGCAGGTCTACCGTGGAAGCGGTCTGAGGTAGATAACCAACCAACTCACCAAGAAGGAATATCGCGCGGGAGCGGTCGGATCCATCGCCCCATTGATCATGATGTTCTCGTATCCTGCGATAATCCCAGCGTCGGGCGAGGCTGGGTCGGGAGGCCCGATACCGCGTCCCAGTCTGCGCACCATCTTCTTCACGTTGTGAGCCAGCACGGCCATGTAGCCTTCGCAGTCCACCTTCCACAGGCCTCGCAAGCGAGACTTCTCCCATCCCAGGCGGTCCAGGGAGGCGAAGATCCCTTCCACAACGGTGTGACGTCGGCGACGCTCTCTCTACGGTAAGCAGCAGTCCGGTTCCGTTCCCTGGCGCGCAGGTAAATTGGATGGTACATCGTCAGGGTGAAGAAGCGTCGTTTCTGCCGCGGCGGGAGGCAGCTCTCCTTGATGGGACAGGACTGACAATCTCGAGTCCGAGCCACGTACTGGTAGGCGCCAGTCCGTGTTGGAAAGCACTTCGACGCAGGACCTTGCCTTGCGGACAGACCAAGTGGTCGCCGTGATAGACGAAATCGCCCTTGGCCACCATGCTGTTTTCCTGCTTGGTGTGGATGGGAATGTAAGCCGTGATGTTCCGCTCCTCCAGCAGCTCGCGCAGTGAGCCCTCGCTGTAACCGGTATCCCCAGCCAAGGACACCGGCGTTAACGGTAGCCGTTCCAGCAAATCGGGAACCGCTTTTGATTCCCGCTCCGAGGCGTGGGTTACCCCTCGGGAGAGGATGAACCCACCCAGGTCAACGATGACGTTCTCCTGGTACTGCAATCCCGACGCCTGGCGTGCTCTGGTGGTCTTCCAGCGAGCATCGGTGTCCACTGGGTTCAGCGGCAACCGGCCTTCCGGACTCTGGAAGTACCTGACATTCTCCTGCTCAACGCCGTCGTCATCCACGGTGGTCGTGGTGAGAACGAAGAGGCCGTTTTCCTCGACGGCCTGTTCCTTGAACTCCGCCACGGTCATACCACTGGGCTGTAGTCCATACCCGCTCACGTTGGCCTTGACCAGGCTGGCATCGACGTACATCTCCGGCGACAGCATCCCCCAGCGCAGCAACTCGTCGTTTAGACCGTCGAAGATCGTCGCGAAGCTGTCCCGCCCGATCCGGTCGATGAAGTGGCTGATGATGGAATGGTCAAACACCGGATCGTCGATGGTCAGGAAACAAAACCAGCGATAAGTAAGGTTCTCGGAGATGGCTGAGCACAGCCTCCGGAAGGACGCGATGTTGTACAGAGAGCAGATCAGCAGCGCCCTCACCATCACCTCGGGATGGATGGCCGGTCTGCCGAAGTCGGGACAGTAGCAGTCTTCCAGGGGCTCCACCAGCTTGGCGAAGTCCAGTTGCTCATCGTCCGAATCAAAAGGTGGTTGGGGTCGATGAAATCCCGCAGCTACTTGGTAGTGAACTGGAACAGGGTGGAGTCGCGGCGGCTTCGGTCCATAGGCTCGATCATCAGCACCCTCGGTAATGATGGACTGTCCCAGCATTGTAGTCGAACGCTGCGTCGGCAACGACTTCTGTGCCGACTTTTTCAACAGACCCGTCGATGAAAATCGACAGCCGGCAACGCACTTGGACATGGTTCTCACCTCCGGAGATCTGATTCGTTGCCGGAATTGTAGTGAGCGCGCCCCGAGCTCGTTTTGTCCCCTTCCCCTGACCGCTGCCGGGCCGTGGACTGGTCTCCATCGTTATGCAATGGATTCCAATGCATTGGATATCAATCCATTGCATCGCTGTTCATTCCAATGGACAGGTATCGATACCATTGGAATGAATATCAATCCATTCGTGGACGCGCCCGTGGACGTGATCACGCGGTACGACCTACGCCCCCGGCAGGCCGGTGGAAGCGCAACTCGTCTCAGGAGGCGGGTTGCCGGCCCTCAGTGGCCAGGCAAACGACGGTGAAAACGCCGTCTCGCATCCGCTTGCGCACGCCCGTTCGCCGCGCGATAATTACAGTTATCGCGCATCTTTTGTCCGCCAAAAACGCCCCATAATCCCGCCTCCGGAGACCTGACCATGACCACCGCCGCCGGCGCCCACGTCGTCCCCAATCAGCCCGCGCCACTCCCCGAGCTGCGCGCCGCCGACCGGGGCGTCGCGGAATCGCTGGAGTCGGTCCTCGCCGACAACACCCGCCGGACCTACACGACCCAGTGGCAGATATTCGAAGGCTGGTGCGATGAGGTGGGCCTCGCGTCCCTGCCGGCCGAGCCCCTCGCCGTGGCCCGCTACCTGGCCGCCCGGGCGAACTCCGGCGCTTCGATCGCCACCCTGCGCCTAGCCACCAGCGCGATTTCGAAGGCCCACGAGTGGGCCAAGCTGGAGTCGCCCTGCCGGGACCCGGGCGTGCGCGCCTCTCTGAAGGGATGGGGACGTAGGCTTGCCAGGCCCCAGCGCCAGTCCGGCGCCCTCACCGCCGACGTCCTCGCCGTGATACGCCTCACCGCCATCCAGCCCCGCCGGCGAGGCCGCGGCTTCGAGACGCCTGATCAGGCTGCGGAGCGGGGGAAGTTTGACCTGGCCCTGGTGGCCGTGCTCTCTGACGCGGGACTGCGCCGCAGCGAGGCGGTCGCGCTGACCTGGGGCGATGTGCAGCGCTGGGACGACGGTTCCGGCCGCATCACCGTGGTCCGTTCGAAGACCGACGCCGAGGCCCAGGGCGCGGTGGTGGCCGTCACCCCCGCCGCCATGGACGCACTCTCCGCCATCCGGCCGGCGGGGGTTAGTGGCGAGGCGAAAGTCTTCGGGCTGTCGGAGTCCCAGATCGCCCGGCGGGTGAAGGTGATCGCCCGGGCCGCGGGGCTGGAGGACTGGGAGTTCTTCAGCGGCCACAGCGGGCGCGTCGGCATGGCCCGGCGCATGGCTCAGAACGGCGCCCCCACCCACGAGATCGAGCGCCAGGGCCGCTGGAAGCAGGGCGGCGGCATGGTCGGACGCTACACTCGTGGCGAGTCCGCAGGGTCGGCGCTCAGGTATTTGTGACGAGGTTGACGTACGCATTCGAAGTATCGACGTTCAGGCCATCACATCATCCAATCGGGGCTGCACAGCCATCCGGAGCTTGGTTAGGCCGTCAAACATCCAGGATCTGGTTGCCTCCAGGTTCTCTTCCGCATCGTCGATTGTCGCATCTGTCGACATCCCAACCCAAGAGAACCCCTCCTCTTCGCTGGTCTCCCACTCCAGCGTATGACCTACGACCTCCTGGGCAATCGCGGACCGATGTTCGCTCAACGCGTTGTAGATTGTCTGGTGGTGGTCGTTGCGGATGTGGAGCCAGATCCACGACTTTCCGTCTTGGTCTCCAATTTGCAGCGCATAATAAATGCCATCTTGCTCGTAACCGGTGCGAAAGGATCTGCCGCTGCCCGTAAATCCTCCCCAACGTCCGCCGAGAGATTGGATGCCTTCTCCATGGAGGTTTGTGGTCAGTGGTCGGTAGTAGCGCCCGTAAGCCCGGTGGCCTGTTGCCGGTTCATCATCTGATGGATCAGAGACAGCGGGCCTTTCCGATACGTCCGCTCCGGCGACCAACTCAAAATAGTGGGCTATGGCGTCGCCGATGCGCCAAGTGCTCACCTCAACGCCATAGACCTCGATAGCGTATGAAGTATTCAGCCAGTCCAGGATGCCGCTATGCCAGTCCCAAAACCCGGTGGTGACCCAGATGAGAATGCCAGCCTCGCGACTCGCAGCATAGCCCATCAACCTGGCGAAGTGGTCGTCGTCGGAATATTCCAACTGGTTCTCGATCACCACGGTAGCGCCGCTGGTCGCATCCTTGGCCAGGATATCAACCCGCCCGGCATCGGGCATTTCAGCTTCCACCTGGATCAGTTCCAGTTTCAGTTCAAGGAGATTCCCGAGCAGGTAGAGGTTGTCCGCCAGCCAAGGCGTGAAGTCGTTTTCCTCATAGGGCCAGATTTCTCGTACCGGCACCTGCTCCAAAGTTCCCAAGTCTCGAGTCCCCATGATCGTTGTCTCCGATTGCAGTGGCTGGAATGAAGTGACGGCCGGCGCGAGCCTATAGCACACAAACGAGAGCGACTTTGACAGGTTGGCTGGCGTCGGAAGCATCATAGCATTGGTTACAGCAGCAGGACTGAATGAGACTCTGAAAGGAGGGAGTCGACGGCAGCGGCCGCATCACCGTCATTCGCTCCAAGACCGACGTCTATGCCAAAGCCGTCGCGGTGGTCATCACTCCCGCCGCCATGCGGTCCTTGGACTCCATCCGGAAAGGCAATGGGCGGTGCCGATGGTTCACCGTCAAACGTGGTGAAAGGTCTACCTCAGCTGTCCAACGGGATCTCGCTGCCCATCAGGTGAATCGGACTGCCGGCAGACATCTGCATCCCCATCGCGATGCTTCCGATTTTAAGGATTATCTCGCCATTGTCTGAAAGCAATGATATGGTCACACCGTCCAGGCGGAGTCTCCGTTCGAAGAATTGTGGTATTGGAATCCCGAACAGCCGCCATTCAGGTGGGCGATCGTCTGGAGTCCATGGCCACTCTTCGGCTGTGGTGTCGGAGTATTCTTCAACTTTCCCGTCTGTGTGCTGTATTCGGGCTCGAGCGGCTTCAATCGTTCGCATTTTTCGCACACGCCCATCAAGGTCGGTGAATTCCTCTTCGGTTATTCGTACCATGCATTGTTCCTTGATTTGGGGGAGCCCTCTGATCTGGTCCGCATGCGGACGGGAGCCGCGCGCCAGCAGCCGTTGATCGGGCTACCGTTACTCTGAATTAGTTGCTGCTCCCGCCCGCTCCAGGTTCAGCGCCAGTAGCCGCTCCAGGATTTCGGCGTCAGGCAGGTCCGCCGGCCACCCGTAGGCGTCGGCCACCGCCGCGTCGAGACGGACGTGGATGTTCTCCAGCCACGTCGGCCGCTGGTTGTACAGGTTCGTCAGCGTCCGCTTCCGCAGCTCCGCAGCGCTGACCCCCTCCGGATTCAGCCAGCCCTCCCGCAGCCGGTTCAACTCCGCAGCGATTGCGCCGATGGCCTCCCGCTGCTCCTCCGTGGGACGCGGAAACGGAAACGTCTCAAAGCATGTGGTGGGCGTGTAGCGAAACCCCGACTCCACTTCGCGCAACTGCGTTCCCATGCCCCTTGCCCAAAGCTCGTGAAAACGCGAGTGCAATACGCCGAACGTGTAGTCATCTTCTCTGGCAACGGCGATTATCGCGCTGTCGGAAAGTGTGTCGCTTCCGATCCATGCAAAAAGCCTGTGCTTGGTAACTCTGGGCGTGGCGATGTAGCGGGTCAAACCACTGAGCGCACTCCTCATTCCGGGACGTGGCTCCATGTGCCACCACCAATTGTTGGCATACAAGGCGCGGCGGTTGTTAATCCTCGTCGGCCTTACGTGAGTATTCACGAACTCAAACGGTGCTTCGTACAACATAGCTTGGTCTATGGGCATATCTCCGAAGTCGATTATCCACATCCCTCTGGACCGGTCCGTTATGTCCCGACCATTAACCCATGGCCGAACCACGTCCTCGTTCCCTTTGCCGTGAGGATTCGGACTGCTGAGCATCTGCCTCGCCAGTTTGTCGGGAATATCAAACGATCCCCCCTTGGTGTCGCCCATAAAAGCGATACCAAGGTTTTCTTCCACGCGTTTGGCAGCCGTCAGGTCAACGCCTACCGTGAGGTTGGCGTTTATTGCGGGCACCGACTGGCCGTCCAGTTCCCGCTTCCCCTCGGAACCATCGTCAAACCCAACGATTGAGATGTGCACCGCCGCACCTTCCAGCACCCACGGATGGTCTGACCACGCCATGAAAATATCGCCAGTCGCCTTGATTCGTTGTAATACCCTGCGGTTTGCGCCGCCCCGTATTCCTTGGGTCGCCAACAGGCCCGCCCGTTTGACCTGACCCGTTTCGATCGCCCTCTGCGCTTTCTCGAACCAGTAGCACGCCAAGTCTGCTTCGGCCGGCACCTTGCCGTTGTACTGCTTGAACAGCGCATCCACGTATTCGTTGCCCAGCCCTTTACGAAGCAGCTTGCCGCCCAAGAACGGCGGGTTGCCCACGATGAACTCGGCCGCCGGCCATTCCGATTCCGCCGGATGCTCCGGGTCGCTCAGGTCCAGTAGCGCATCCGTCTGCCGTATCGTGTCCAGCGGTGTCAGGACCGGCCGCTGCGTGTACGGGAAGCCGTTGGCCTGGTGCCACTGGATGTAGCCGATCCACAGCGCCGTCCGCGCCAGTTCCGCCGCGTAGTGGTTGACCTCCAGCCCCAGCATCTGGTCCGGTTGCACCCTGGGCTTCAGCCCGTACCAACCCTGCACGTCGGCGAAGTCGGTCACTTCCCGCTCCAGGTCCAGCAGCGACCGAAGGGCGATGTAAAGGAAGTTCCCGCTGCCGCACGCCGGGTCCAGCACCCGCACCGACGCCAGCCGCCGCCGAAACGCATCCAGCCGCTCTCGCGCCGCATCGCCATCATCCTCATCCAGCAGGTCGATGACTTCCTGGCGAGCCGCCTCCCACTCCCGGCACAGCGGTGTGATCACCACCGGCTCTACCACCAGTTCGATATCGTCGGCGCCGGTGTAGTGCGCACCCGTCTGGGCCCGTTTGGATGCGTCCAGCGCCCGTTCGAATAGAGTTCCAAATATCGACGGCTCGATGTCCCGCCAGTTCCGCTCGCAAGCCTCTCCCAGCCGCTGCAGGGCAACCGTGCTCAGCTCCACGGTATCCACCACGTTGAACAGGTCACCGTTGAAGTGGGCGATTTGGTCCGCGCCGGCATGCCCGCCGGTCGCCATCAGCGTGAACAGGCTGCGTATTGCCTCGTCGAAGGTCGCCGGGTCGCGGTAGTGCTGGCCGACGATGCGGGTGAACAGCCCCTCGGGCAGGAGGCCCGCATCCTCCGAGTACAGGCAGAAGACCAGCTGGTTCAGGTACCGCGCCAGCCGTTCGGGATCCTCATTGCGCGCCTCCATGTCCATCACAATGGACTGGAATAGCGCCGCTGTGTCCCGGGTGACTGCGTCCACCGAGCGCAGGCGTTCGCGGAACCGGTGCGGTGCGAAGAACACGTCCCGCACCAGGCCCAGCCGTTCCGGCTGCTCGAACTCCCCGATGCCCAGGTCGTACCGAGCCGTCTCCATCCCCGGGAAGTTGGTCTGGATCCGTATCGTCTCGAAGGACGACACGATGAGCAGCGGCGGCGTCTTCAGGTGCACCTGGTAGCGCAGCAGTTGGTCAAAGGCCCCGTCCAGCTGCGCGTCCTGCCCCTTGAACTCCCAGCCGAAATGCTCCTCGAAGTAGGCATCGGCGAAGCCGCCCGGCACCCACTTCTCGAAGGTGAAGGCCTCCGGATCACCGTACCCCGCCGGCGTGGCGTGACCCACCAGCCCACACAGATCGTTGAAAAACGACTGCGCCCCCTGCCGTTCGCCGAAGCCGGCGTCCCGCCAACGAGCGACAAACTCCTGTGGCGTCATTGTAGGCAGTTGCGGTGTCATCTCGTCCCTGCTGCCTCATCGGGAAATGTTACCGACACTTTAGCATTTGGATCCGCCCCAACCAGCCAGTTAGATCCTTCGTGGGTGGTCCCAAAGGGACTGTACTGCGAACTTTCCACTGGGAGGTATCCATACCAGTGTGGAGCGGAGTAGCGCGAACCTCACGGACTGAAGTTCCATCAGCCTTCAGCTTGCCAAGATGGCAGGCCAATATGTCCCGCCGCAAGGCATCCCTTTTATCGTACGGGATGAGGCGTATCCGAACCCTACTCGGTAGCCTCGCTCAAATCTTCGGACTGTCCCTCCGATGCCGGCTCAGCGTCCTGGCGTTCGATGCCAAGGGCAGCTCCAATCCTCTTTAGGTTGGGAAGCGTCGGGTCATCGTCTACAGCTGCGTTGAGGCTCTGTTGGATCCGTTCCTTGAAATCGTTGGCGGCAGCACGGTCACGATGCCTGGTAAACAGCCTAGGGTGGGAGTCTGCGATATCAGCCACCCACTCGATGCCACTTGCATTTCCCTTGACTAAGATGGGCCTACAAACTTGGTCGATAAACCTCCGGTCATTGGATAACAGGTTAGAGCCTGATAGCAAGCCGCCGAGGATTTCAATGAATTCTGCGCTTGCTTCGCCGTTCGACTCCACGAGTATTTCGTAAGCTCGACGGGACAAGATCTCCCGTTGGTTAGCGCTGAGCAAACTGACGATCTCTCGCCAGTATACGTTTGAGCGCACGCTGCTTGCGCCTGCGGCCACTGTCCTAGCGTATTCGATGAGAGCATCAAGAAAAGCAACACCAAGGGTCACATCGGCCCCACTGGCTTTCGATTCGATCACAAGGTCCACCAAGTCGTCTTGCGACGCCATCGCTCTAGACCACGTGTCCTGATCCACACTAGGCAGGTGGACTGCACACCAATTCACCAACTTCCGGTCACCGATACCTTTCAGGAGGGCAACGTAAAGGCCGCTTTCGCTGACGTCAAAGGCGCCATCGACGACTCCATCAACTAGACTGTCGCGCCCGGGCAACTCTTTCAGGAATGTTTCGAGGTCTTGAGAGTCCTCCTCTCGCAGGACTTCGCGGATAACATCCCAATTCGCCCTCACTAGCTCAACTGGCTTGCAAACGTCCTCCGACCTTAGCAGCGTTCTCAAGACGTTCGCTAAAAATGGGGGGACAGTCTGCCATACAGTTGCCATTTCGAAGACGACCGGAAGCTGTTGAGTTTCCCTTACTAACGCCGCGAAGTGTTCCGCCGCGCCGGCCACCATGTCCGGGTTTTGGAGCATCTGAGTCAGATATTGGTAACCTGCGTGGGAATTTCCGACTTGGGCAGGTTCCTCTGGATCGGGGACGGCCCGCAGAAAACCGAACATGCACTCCCCTACCGCCTCTATATGGCTTTCTGACACTGCCTGATGCAAGTGGTGAAGATAATTGCCGCTGGCAGCAAACTCTGCATACTGGTTCCGTGGGATGATGCCCGCAGCTTCTGAAATACGAAGCGTCCTCAGCATAAAGTGCAGATAGGCAGGTTGGATAGTCTCCTCCGGTTGGAGGCGAGCGAACACGCTGCTTGCCGCGTTGTTCAGGCCATTGTGGGAGGTGGTCATCATTGCAGCGCGCACTGCTAAAAAAGTGTTTCCTTCGATTTGATCATCTGCGATTTGCTCGGCCAGCAGCTGGTCGAGCTCTACGATTGCTTGGAGATCGAAATACTGGAGAAGCCGGCCATCAGGGTCTTTCCCCACCACCTCGCGGGACACCTCGAGCCATTGTTCGGCACTCAGTGGAACTTTGAAACCGGTACCCAAATGTTGGTCTAAGCCAAGCTCTACCAAGCCTTCTATGAGCGTGAGCGCGGCAGCCATCCATGCTCTTGCTGTTACTCGCTCTCTAGCAGTCCCTGAGTCTCCTTCTTGTTCAGCCCCTCCGGGATTTCCAACGACCGTGTTTGAGGCGCCCATCAAGAGGGCAGGGATCGTCTTTTCTGAGTCGCTCACCAATTTCACGATAGCGACCATTCCGTTCGCATTTGCAACATTGAAAGGGTTCCAAGCCTGAACACCGGCCGCGGCTATTTGGATGCTCGATCGGACGGCTGTTGCTTCAGGTCGACTATCGGTGAGTTCAAGCACCCCACTATTTTCAAGAGCGATGGCTGCCTTCGCCAGCTCAGCAGGGGCTACTGCACTCCAATCCTGCGAGCCTGCCGGAACAGTATCCTCAAGCACAGACCAGAACCCCGAGGGGTGGACCGACGCGAGTTCCGATAATGTGGCCCCATCTCCGTCGGCGAGGGCAGCCTCGATCGGGCCCCTGAGAAGCAGTTGACTCGCCTCCTGACTTGAAACACCAAAGTGGAGTGCCGAGATAATTTCTCTCCACTGATCCCCGATGATCCGCCTTGGAAAATCCAGGTCATCCTTCGCCAGCAGGACGTCGCGTATACTTTCGCTGCCTTTCTGAAGAAGTACATAGCAGGCAAGATGGGAAAGCGCGAATTCGTCCTGCCATGTCCTGTGGAGGGTTCCTATTTGGTTCACAAAAATTTTCAGATCCCGCGGAGTGGGTGCCGACGTCTCGAGCCCGCCTTCCGCAGCAAAGGCTCTGTATACGTCGTGAAAGTCTTCTTCCCGGTGATTCGGGAGCGCCTGTTGGAGAGCATCCTGAAGGAATTCACGCCAGTTAGTAAGCAAGAGCGGCGGAACTCTAAAGCGTAACTGGAAGGTCTTGTCAAGAAATGAGGCGGCCAGCGTCGGGTTCGTGGCCTCGATGTTATCACTATCCGACTGGTCCCAAAGACGAAGGATGGCATTCCCGTCATACGGAATGAGAACCCAGAGGCGGTCGATCCAATCGGCCTGCCGATAGTCGCTGTACCCAAGGAACGTCTGCAAGGTTGACCAAATCGACAAGGCATCCGACGGTTGTACTCGATCCAGGTTGTCCACAACCAGGAGCAGCTTGCGATTCTTTGACCCTAAGGCTTCACCGAGGAGTTCACGGAACACCTCCTCAAATTCGACTGACGTGGGGTCCGGAGTCTGGGTCACAATGGTGTGGGACTCGGTTGAAGCCTGCCCTGTGACCAGGGCAGGAAAGTCGCTCAGACCCCGGTCCTCGCTCCTTCCATTTCCCCTTGACTTTCTCCGCCATTGTGGAAACGCCACCACAAAAGCATAGAAAATTGCTGGTAAGAGTACTCCGATCAAGCCGACTAGCAAAAGCGCGGCAGCCAACTTCTCCGAGGGATTGTCGGAGGCCCAGAGTGTAGCGCCGGCCGAAATTAGGGCTGCACCCACGGGAATAGCAAGTAGCGTGAGCGCGAACCAAATGCCGGCACCGGTCAGCTTGGGAATCACCTTGGTGGTGTCCTCGCGACGGCGCATCGTCAGCTCAGATAGGCGGCGGTCCCACTGGTCCTTGTTGACCCAACCGAACCCCTGGACGCGTGTGATGAGGTTTTCCAGGAACGTGCGGCGAAGCGGGTCATCCTGGTGGGCCCAGATATCGAACACAGCAATCCTGTGGTCGCAATCTTTCGTTTGAGCCAGTTCTTTGGCCGTGAGCCCAACTATCGTGGATTTACCAGCTCCCCATCCTCCCTCAAGCCCGATGGCTCTGCCACCGCTTTCCGTCTGCACCACTTCACTGATCGCGCGGGCGACCCGCTCGTGACTCCCGAATGAGTCCGTCTCGGAGGGCGTATCGGCGAGAAGTCTGGTAAGACAGCGTTCCTCTGTAGCCAAAGCAGTTCCCCTAAGTGTCATGGATAGAGCGCATCCAGCACGAGAGTGAGGCCGAACGATGCTGTGCTGCGCACTTCTGAGTTCTTTGTGTCATTGTAAGGGGGTTCGTTACGCCCTCGACACCCCCGTATGGCGCGCCGATTCCGTCTCTCGCTCCGGCCGTTGGCGCCAATCGGGGAAATGCCGTCGGACCAGTGGGCAGCCCAAGCAAGGAAAGGTCAAATCGCACAGGTAATGGCGACGTTCCTAGCACTGCGGCCGACGTGGGCGTAGTCCAGTTCGTTGCCAGGTGGCGAGCCGCGGCGGGTTGGTTTCCAAAGCTTGGCGAATGCTCAGGAGAGGGTCGGAACCCTCCTCATGCTTTGCCAAATTGCTCGTGGTCAGACTGAAGGCCAGTTTGTACAGGCACCTCAGCGTCTCCATGACAATTTTGGACCGACCGTGTGGATCTGCCGTTCCGGACCTCCCCCGATACCCATGACTTACGGCGCCCATTGTACGCCGGCCTCGTGTGTCTAAACGGCGGACGGTTCTGCAATCCACGCACGCCGCTGGATCAACCTGCCTGCGCTGCCAGCAGCTTGTCGACCTCCCCCTTGTGGCAATGCCGGTATTTGCGGCCGTTCCGGCACGGGCAGGGCTTGTTGGGCCCGTGGTTCTGCTTTTTGTAATTCAGCAGTTCCGTTTCATACTGACGCTTGGCACCCTCGAACCCGTCACGGTGATGGTAGGTTCCCCACAGGTCTGATTCCGCCCGCTCGACGCCGTAATGAGCGGCGTACGCCAGGCGATAGAAGAACGGGGCCACCAGTTCGTCGATGAAAGGTATGATCCCCCGCCATTCGTCGGTGTTCTGCAGGCTGAGACAGCAGTGGTTCACATCGGCTCTTTCGTCGAAGAAGTGGAGGTCCGCTATGCCCACGCCCTGTTCTCCCATGATCCGCTGTGCTCGCCCGCCGGTTTCGTACACGGGCGGCCAGGGCGCCAACTCGGATTTGCCGTGGGTCAGCTGAATCTCGATCGCGAAATCATCCTCGACGTACATCCTGTCCCCCTCTCTGCGGGGGATATTGATTTTCAATCCTACGCCGGGCCGGTAAGAGGCTTGCACGCGTAGGTTGCCGGACAGGACGTTGGTCTCCGCATCATAAGCCAGTTGCGGATGACGCTCGGCTAGTTGCTCCAGGTCGGCCGTTGACACCTCTCGGGCGACAAATCGGCGGCCGGTGCCTTCGAGGACGCTGCCGTACTGCTTACGCGGTTGCACCAGGACTGATGCGGAGGCTGTCGATGCTTGGGTGGCCCGTCGCTGCGCTCCGGCATTCGCGCCTGGCCCTGAGGGAGATCCGGCGTTCCGGTCCTGCCCTGCGTTAGAATTGCTCCTCAGTTTGAAGTCCTCGCCGAACAGCTTCTGCCAGGCCGCGATGGACTTAGCCTTATCAGTTTCGTCTCTAGCCTGGCGAGCGGTGTTGGCGTAGACCCCCATGAGGCGACGGAAGTTCTGGTACTGGTTGTCCTCCCAATGCGATTTGAACGTCAGGTCAGGGTTCGCCGGATTGGCTATCACCGGTATCTGATCGCACTTCTCCAGCCGTTCGTCAATCCGGGTCAGCACGGTGGCCACCGTGTCCGCCATCGTGCTGACCTCTTCGCCGTCAGCATCCTTCTCTTGTATCGCTTCCCCGGCCAAGGCCGTCAGAATAACGGACGGGACACTGAAGTTGCCCTTGTGATCGCGGAGGAACTTGAGCAGCCTCACGGTGCGCTTGAGATTTCCTTTAGCCCCAATCCACCGAAAGGATGGGTGTGGCGGCATGGTGATGGGATAAGAAAGTGCTCCCGGCTTCGGGGATAATGGTTTTTGACAACGAAAACCAATCCCTCACAAGGAGCACCCAACGGATGCTACCACCTGAGCGTCCTGACCGCATCCATGTCGCCTTTGACGATCACCGCTTGGTGGCCAACGCCGGGCTGCTTTTGCCGGTTACCCTGGCCCATCATCTGGGGCTGGGCGAGTTGGTTGACCGCCACGTTGACTTGGGAGATGCGCCGGGACGGGCCAACGCTGGCGACAAGATACTGACGTTGGTGGCATCGGCATTGGCCGGTGGCGACTGCATTGATGATGCCGACGCGCTACGCGCTGGGGGGACCGAGCACGTGCTGGGCTGCGCAGTCAAGGCGCCTTCCACGCTGGGGACCTTCCTGCGGAGTTTCCGATGGGGCCACGTGCGGCAGCTGGACCGGGTGAGCCGAGAGGCGCTGGCGAGGGCCTGGGCGGCTGGTGCCGGACCCGGCGATGAGCCGCTGACCATTGATCTTGATTCCACTGTCTGCGAGACCTTTGGGTTGGATAAGGAAGGCGCGCAGCGCCACAACTACGCGGGACAGCGGGGCTATCACCCGCTCCTCGCCGTTGCCGCCGGAACCGGCGACGTGCTGATGGCACGGCTGCGCCAGGGCCGGGCCAACACCGCTCGAGGGGCCGCCCACTTCCTGCGTGAGACCATCAGCCGAGTGCGCTACGCGGGGGCCACCGGGCCACTGACCATGCGGGCCGACAGTGGCTTCTACAACCACGACATCGTCGCCGTCTGCCGGAAGACCAAGGTCCGCTTCTCCATCACCGTACGCCAGTACCAAAGCGTGCGCAATCTCATCGAGGCCATACCCGAAGCAGAGTGGACGCCCATCCCTTACTGGATGGAGGGAGCCGCCGACGTGGCGGAGACCACCTACACTCCGTTTCAGCATGAGCCCGACGCCGTATCGGTCCGACTCATCGTCCGCAGAGTGAAACCCACGCCCGGCTCCCAACTCGCGCTGCTTGCCACCCACAGCTATCACGCTTTCATCACCGATAGAGACGGCGACACCCTGGAACTGGAGGCCAACCATCGCCGCCACGCCGAGATCGAGAACGCCATCCGCGATCTCAAGTACGGCGTGGGGCTCAATCACCTGCCCTCGGGGCGCTTCCCCGCCAACGCCGCCTGGCTGGCAGTACAGGTGATGGCGCATAACCTCGCCCGCTGGACCGCCCGCATCGGCATGGGAGAGCAACTGATCACCACCAAGACCCTCCGACGACGCTTCTTCTCCCTCCCCGGACGCATCACCCGCAAGGCACGCCGTCTCACTTTGCATCTTCCCCGGGGCTGGCCCTGGCAGAACCAGTTCGCTGGTGCCCTGGCGAGACTGCGCGCCCTGCCACTGCCTTCCTGACGCCGCCCTCCGCCTTTGACCTATACACAATAACGCCCCACGCCTGGACGATCAGCGCCTCAGGCTGGGCCCCTCACGGTCTCCGCCGGCGGTCTGCGCTGAAAATCGCTCCCAACGCCGCTACCACGGGCCGCAAACATCCCCTGGCGTAGCAGCCACACTACCCATCGTCCATTTCACCGGCATCCGGTCCTCGCCAACCCATGCCCTGACCCCGCATCCCTCGTCTGATCGCCGCCGCGGTATCCCCTCGGTGGATTCGGGTTTAGTAATCCGATTCTGGTCATTGAACCAATCACGGAACCCGGTCCCGTCGGCTTCCTCCAGATCATCGTCGTTACGGGGGCAAACGTACTGTTTCCCGTCATCCTCCACGCACGGCACCGTATCCAGGTGGCACTGGCCTTGGTACTTCAACTTTACGCACCGGTTCCAGAGCTCGATCTTCTCCTTGTAACGGTCACTGTCCTTGAGGGTATCCCACAGGTTGTCGCTGTAAGGCTTGGGCGCGTTTCCATCCTTGTCCACAATCACCAGCAGGTCGGCGTCAAATTCGTGCCGGTCTTTCACCGGTCGGATAATGGTGCCCAAAGCGCGTGAGCCCTGGTACTCAACCCTACGAAACCCCGCAAGATTGTTGCGCAGGTAGGACGTTACCGCCTTCACATGCTGGTCAAGTTCTTCTATACGACCCTGATTGAGATTGACGTGATCCCTCAGAAAATCGGCAAATTCCTCGTTGTGCTTCATTGTCGCGCCCTCCATTGATGGCGTAGCGTGTCGGTTATAGGGGAATGTTCTGGCTGAGGTTGTAGCCCGCGTTTGCGCGGAAGATTATGTTCAATACCGGATCGCTCTTGCGGTAGACGGTCTGCACCTTCCCCCCAATCCTCCGTAACCAGCTTGGCTTCCTCATCTCGTTGGCGATGATGGAGACGACTTCGCTGGCTACTCGTTCTGCGGATGCGTCATCCCGTACGTGGAGGACGTCTGTTCGGGTGCTGATGGTGCGATGAGTCCTGGGCATATAGGACCCAGGGCTGGCAAGGCTCTCTTCGTATAAGCGGGCACCACCAATATCCTGCGGCTGGGACCCCACATGAAAATTCAGAGGCAGCACCGGCTTCCCCGCCTCGCGCATCAACTTGGCGGTATCCTCCACCCCCTTGGAGCCACCGATAATGATTGCAGCGTCAGCTTGTTGAAGTTGCTGACGCCGAATCGTTCCACCGGTCCAGTCCCTAACCGGTATGGGCTGATCCTCCGTATTCCGTGCTATGCGCCCCAACAGCTCCAGTTGCTCGTCCGACAGCGCTGATTGGTAGTCCGATCGCCGCACCGTACGCAACAGGACCCTTCCGGACTGGGAAAGGGTCTCGAATTCCACGGCTGCTTCGATTGCGTCCCAGTCGAAAGGAATGGTGGAGTTCGGTTCCCCCTTATTGACCAATACGACCAATCCCCCGCCGTTCCGCAGTATGTCCTCCGCCAGCCCGGCCACAAAACGCTTCACCAGCGCAACGTCATCACCTGGGCAATCGGCGGGCACACTCCCCGTCAAGTGGATGAACTTATCCTTCAGATTCCTCATATCTCCCTCATGTCCGACTACACCATCAGAATCGCTCACAATTGCACACCGCCGCCTGGCCGGCGCTACCTGACATCAGCCGAAATTGCCTTTCATACGGCGCTACACCTGGGGTCAAGACCAGAACAATTTCTTGAGCTCGGATTCGGTCTTGCAGGCGTCAAACTTATTTAGCATTCCCTGGAACGCTTTCGCCGCTCGCTGACGCTGCGGGCTGTCCGCGGGTCCGAGGTATCCATCGACATATCGCGACTGCCCGGAAGGATCGACGATGGGTTTCAGGACAGCTCGGGATGAGAAGTCAGCAAACCGGCGCACCATGCTGTTCAGGTCCTTCGTGCCTCGGTAATTCCTGAAGGCCTCGATGGCCAGAGATTCCATATGGTATCCCGCGATCTGGTCACGGTCGCTGCGGATTTCCTGGTTCGCCAACCCCTTCATGAGCTTGACAGTTGGGATGACTCGGCCGCCGTTCGCCTGGTTGACCTGCGTCAGCTTCTGTGCAAAGCGCTCCGGGTGTACGACATTGCTCCATCGATTGCTTCCTGGATCCGCAATCCTCACTCCTGATTTGGTGCGTATCGCCGGCAGGATCTGGATTTCGATGCCGTTCGAATACTTGATGGTTACCGCCATGTCACCGGTGCTCACGTTGGTTTGAGGCAACCGTTGCCTTATGCGTTCCGCCATCTGCCGAATGACTGTATCGGGCGATTGGCCCGACAATGATGAATCGTTGATGATAGCCAGGGCATCAACGTCACTGAGGCCATTGACCGCAGTATGCTTGCTCTGGGAACCGCCGAAGATGAAGCGGATCACGTCGTCATCCGTGAGCTCCAGGCTGTCGCGCAGCACATCCAAATGCCGGTTGATGGCTTCCCGCTCCTGCTCGTTATACTCCCGCAGCAGTTCCCGCAGGCACTTGTTGATGTCGGCATCGCTCAAGCCTTGCTGAACCGTCCGATGCCGCCGGCCGGAGTAACCGCCCCCAGAAGAACCGCCCATGGATTTGCTCCTTGCTTTTATGAAATTACCGCACCCGCGAGTTCGGCGATGCGCGCTGCCCTGACGGCTGGCGGAAATTCTTCCACCAGTTCACCGAAATCACCGGTCGAGGCGTACCGCTGCAACGATACTTGCAACCGGTATAGAACACTCAGGTTCGCGGTCCAGGCTTCTGCGCAAAGGTCGAAGTCACGGAGGTTTGGTTTCATCGCCTCAAACGCCGTTTCCTCAATCGGAATCGAACTCCCTTCCCGGAAGGCCACCCGGAGCCAGTTCAGACCGTCAAACACATCGGCGCCACAGAAGAAATACGTCAGCACTTCCAGCGGGGTTATCGCTCCGAAGACGTGGACGGGCAGGTTGATATCGGCATCGTCAAGCGTGTCCCGCAGCGTCACCACCGTACGGCAACGCTGGGTCAGCGAATCCCCCGCTTCACGCGCCGCGATGCCGATGACATCGAACTGAGCCAGGCCATCAACGTGGTTGGCCGCCCGAGCCACGTTGACCAGGCGAGCCGGCGATTCCGGCTTCAACAGAAAGTCGTTTGCCGTATGGGGCGCGTGCGAAAAATCCTCCGCTGCCCGCCTGATTTGCTGCTCCAAGGGTTCGTACCCGTCGTAGTTCACCAGGATCCCGTTGGCGGCTTCGTCAACATCGGCGGCGATTGCGAAGTAGTCATCCCTCGACCAGGGGACGCTCGCGGCGGGTAAGCCATGAGCAGCGCATCCGTCCGCTTGCTTTCGTGCCTCGTACATACCACTGTCAATGATGGTCACATTGACCTCCTTGATCACACCCGCGGGGATGCAGCCTGACGCCAAATCTGAGGCACTGACCAGGCAGACGCCGTACAATTTATCCCTCATCTCTCCGTATATGTCTGCGACCCTATGGAAACCACAACTGGAAAACGACGGTACCAGCAACGGTGTGGAGATGCCGACCTTATCGATTCGCCGGACCTGGCCGTGCGGTCGCTCATCCTGCGTCAACATCAACCCTTTCCTCGCACGACGGGCACCGCAAGCACGGCGGCGCGTTCTGTTCCTCACAGCTGTAGGTCATGTCCAGGGGCACGCCGTTGTCCCTGGCAAACGCAATCACCTCGGCCTTCGAGCAGGCCAAGAACGGCGCGGTTAGAACCACGGAACCGGCGAAATAGCCGTCCAGGATCCTCTGCATTTGCCGCAGGAACATCGGCTGGGTATCGTAGTACTCCGAGAGCGCGTGAATTCCCAGCGCAATCATCAGGGGCCTGCTCTCCGTTATCCCCGCCGCGGCCAGGACCAGCAGAGCATTGCGCCCGAAGAATTCGCCCGATTGGGAAGCCAGCCGAAAACCCAACTCCACTTTCTTGACCTCGAGATCAAGGTGATTGGCCACGTCCTGTAGAGCGCGCCACTCGCTCCGAGCCGCCGGCTGCCCGTAATCCACGAACAGCCCCGAAGTTTCGTATCCTTCCTTACGGACAGCTACCGCCGATGCCGACGAGTCGATCCCGCCGCTCATCAATACAATGCTTTTACCTGTACTCATGATCAGCCACGTAAGGGGGTGCGGCCCTGGTAGAGGAGGAACGTGGATACCCCACCAGATCACCGGGCGCTGACCAGTTTGCCGACGCAGCCGGTTTGGCGCACATCGTCACGGCGGCAAAGCTGGTTGGGGTTGCTGAACTACGCTCCGGATTATCCCGTTCGTTCATCGTTTCCGTATTGGAAGGTCCGTTGGTTATTGGAGGTCAGGGTGCTGATCCACAACCCCGCCCTGTGGGTACGTTGGTTTACACATTCCATATTCTATCATAGACTGTAAACCGGGAGGTGTCCTCATGTTCAGCGAACGCCTCAAGCTCGCCAGAAAACGCAGCGGCCTTTCACTGCGGGATTTGTCTTCGAGTATGAACGGGATGGTCTCCGCCCAGGCTATCGGAAAGTACGAGCGCGGCGAGATGATGCCCAGTTCATCCGTTGCCATTGCGCTGGCCAACGCTCTGGATGTTTCGACCACTTACCTGCTCAGCCCTACCGTCGTCTCCCTGCAATCCGTCGAGTTCAGGAAGTTGGCTTCTACCAAAGTCCGTGAACGCGCGATGGTGGAAGCAGCGGTGCTTGACCATGTCGACCGTTATCTGCAGGTGGAGGAGCTCCTGGACATCGCCAGCAGTATCTGGGACATCCCCCACGGCGCCCCGTACCCTGCGGAAACCGTTGCGGATGGCGAGCTGATCGCGGCCAGAGTACGCGAAGCCTGGAACCTCGGCGGCGGCCCCGTCCCCAGCATGATCGAGCTGCTCGAAGAGCGCGGCATCAAGGTCCTCAAGCTGGATTTTCCCCGGGCAGTGGACGGTCTCACCTGCTTCGTCCATCGTACCGACGATACTTCCGTGCCGGTGGTGGTGTGCTCTACCGGCAAGTCCATCGAGCGGCAGAGGTTCACCCTGGCCCACGAGCTCGGTCACTTGGTGATGGACATCCCCGCCGGAATGCCTGAAGAGAAGATCTGCGACCGGTTTGCCAGCGCCTTGCTGGTTCCCGAAGATGAACTGATCCGGGAAGTGGGCCACCGCCGCCTCGACTTCGGCTTCGGCGAACTGGTTGAAGTCAAGAAGATATTCGGCGTCAGCGCCGCAGCCCTGGTGATCCGCATGCGTGACTTGGGCATCATCGGCGAGGCAACGGTGACGCGCATCTTCCGCGGCATCGGGCGATCCTGGAGGACGCAGGAACCCTGCCCGCTCACGCAGCCGGAAAGCCCCAAACGGTTCCGCCGCCTCTGCCTGAGAGCGCTGGCGGAGGACGTGATATCGGAATCCAAAGCCGCCGAACTACTGGATATGCGGGTCAGTGAGATCGAGCGCGTCATGGTGGGAACGGCAGACTGATACGCCATGCACGTCCTCGTCAGCGACAGTTCCGTGCTGATCGAGTTCTCGAAGCGAGACCTGCTGGACAGGATGTTCGAGCTGCGTTTCCAATTTGCCGTGCCGGACCTGCTGTTCAACGAGGAACTCATCGACCTGGGCCATTACCACCGGCAGGACCTGGTCAGAATGGGACTTCGTGTAGAATCCCTGGACGCTGAGGGCGTGGCTACCGCGATTGCCTATCAAAGCCGGCGGCGCGCCCTGAGCCTGGTGGACTGCTTTGCCCTGGCTCTGGCCCATCACCAGGGGTACACTCTGCTCACGGAAGACCGGCGCATGAGATCCTGCGCCGCCGAAGAGGGCATTCAGCACCACGATCTCCTGTGGATCATTGACCAGATGCACCAGGTGGCCATACTGACCACGTCCCAGGTGGCCGCCACTCTGGAAGCGATGCTCGCAGATCCCAGATGTCCAATCCCAAAACAGGAATTGGCGCGACGCATCCGGAGTTTGGCCGGATAGCCTGCTGAAACCTTGAGCATTTCCGCTTTAATGCCTACCCGTACAGGGTTCCGCAGTCCACGCAGGCTGTGGCGCACATCTCCAGTTCACGGACCGTGTTCCCCACACCACAACCGTTGCAATTCTGGCACTTACCCCAGTTTTGTCGGGCAATCAATTTCCGGCCACGGCTCTCAGCTTGTGGCGGTTCAAGTAGCCTTGCTGATACCTGCCGTGGTTCGCCAAACTGCCGTTACGTGAAGTCGTTTGTCGAGGCTGCCGGTGCGACATTCCTACGGCCTGATCTTCCTGCCCCAAGTTACGAATGCTAGCGGCGGCGGGGACCCACGCACAGCTCCCAGTTGGCCTTTTTCGCCGCCTACCGATATCACGGCTGCATCACCGACCAACACGTGGACACCGTGGCTCTCGAGGCCGACCATCACCGCCACGCCGAGATCGAGAACGCCATTCGCGACCTCAAGTACGGCGTGGGTCTCAACCATCTCCCCTCAGAACGCTTCCCCGCCAACGCGGCCTGGCTGGCCGTCCAGATCATGGCCCACAACTTGGCGCGGTGGATGGCGCGCATCGGTCTGGGGGAGCAACCGGTAACCACCAAGACCTTGCGGCGACGCTTCTTCTCCCTGGCCAGACGCATCACCCGCAAAGCGCGCCGCCTCATCCTGCATTTGCCCCAGGACTGGCCCTGGCAAAACCAGTTCAGCAGCGCCCTGGCGAGACTGAGCGCCCTGCCACTCCATTCCTGACCGCGCCCACCGCATCTGCCGGTCCACCGCACAACCCAATGCCGGCCGGATCGGCGCCAAGCCGGTCACCGCGTGTCTCCGGCGGTAACCTGACCGGCCGATCCCCCCCGCCGCCAGCTCTGACGGCGGTCACCTTCTCCTTGGCGTCGCGACCACGCCCTTTGCCCAGCCGGATTGGAGCGGGTCAAGATCACCCCGTCTCTATCCGGCACGTCTCAGCCCTTCCCTCCTCAAGGTGGCTAGATCCTTTCGGTGGATTGAGGATTAGGGGGTTGGAATGGAAAGTCAACCGTTGCTTCATATATAATCGGTCGCATGACGAGCCTGCTCACAAAACGCCAACTCGCTGACATGGGTCAGTTCTTTAAGTCGATAGTGGTTCGGATTCTGACCGTCCCATTCTTGATGGTGCTCGGCATGGCCCTGCTCCTCGCTCTGTTAGTCGGCTTGGTCGGTGCACCATCTGAAATCGTTGTGAATTTTGTTCTTGAGGCGACCGGCACCGTCGTAGCGCTTCAAGTCAAATTGCTCCTAATCGTCGGCGCCATCGGTGCCTTGTGCTTCTTCGTGGGCGCCTACCGCCTAGACGTATTTACCAGCTACGCGGCAGACAAGCTGCAATCCGCGATAAGGGGATTGATGGCCCTCTGGGCGTCAATGCTGGCGGGTGCTCACACTCTGTTTCCCTTGTCGACTGCTCCCGTTCTCAGTGCGCCGCGATTGGCTTGCACCGTGGGGCCAAGGACAGGATTCGTTTCCGGGCATACCCCGCAGCTGGAGTGATACTAGGCCTCACGGTCGAAATCCGGCCCCTAAGTAGTGGGGCCATGTTCGAATGCGCGTCCCGCGCTATACGTAGGGCGCGAAAGGTGGGTCATTATGAATCCAGCGGCCGTTCTCATGGGGATGGTGGTCTCAGGGGTTATCGCAGCCTTCGTTTGGGTCGCTTTCTGGGCAGTCCTTGTCCCCGAAATTTCCAACGGATGGGTGTGGGCCGGGCACGGGGCTTTCAATTTGCCGGTGTTCTTTTTGGGGTTTTTTGCCCCATTGGCGGCCCTCGTCTTAGGCCTGTTTTCCGGCAAGTAGCCGCAGGTAGCCAATCATTTTGGGCGCGGCAGATAATTGAAGCACTGCTGCGCCCTGTTCGTATTCTTGCCGAGTAACCATTTCACCCCCATCCTTACCTTCCCTTTTGATGAAGAAGAAACTTTGGGACTGGAGCAGACACCATGCCACGGCCACGCCGGAGCCAATCGCAACGGTCCATCGAGGCTTAGACCACACTGGGCAGGAGCGGCTGAACAACCCGCCGGTGGGGCTGGTGTCGCCGGATACGGACTTCGACGCGGGACGTAGGACTACGAGTACGACCCCCACTTGGACCAGCAAATGCGACGCTTAGGTAAGGGTGGAGTTGATAATGCCCGGTCAACCAGGTTGACGAGTTCAATCAGAACCTCATAAATCATTGGACGTGTACGTTTGTGTCACCCCTTACGGACAGCGCCGCGAACGGCGGGATGAACGAATAACGGAGGGCAACTGGTGGCCGGCCATCCTGCGGGTTGCTGCCACCCCTGACCACCGGCGCCCTTCCGCCAAGTCAGCTGCTGCGAAAGTTCGCGGCCTATCCGCGCCAGCACGAACTGGCTGTCACTCTCCAGGAAATCGGACGGGTCGAACGAACGCTCTGCATCGTCGACTGACTGCTCGACGCCGATATGCAGCTCCGAACCAACACCGGCCTGAACAAGGGCGAGGCTCATCACGCGCTCAAGAACGCCCTCCGCATCGGGCGGCAGGGCGAAATCCGCGACCGCTCCAGCGAGAGCCGGCATTACCGGATGCCCGGGCTCAACCTGCTCGCCGCCATCGTCGTTTACTGGAACACCGCCCACCTCGGCGGAGCGGTTCTACAGCGGAAACACGCCGGGCCGACCGTCGGGCCCGAGCTCCTGCCCACATCTCACCCCTAGGGTGGGCCCGCATCCTGCTGACCGGCGAATACCGGTGGCCAAAGCGCCGATAGCGACCTTAGCGTACGATTCTGCCCCCTTGTATCTTGACTTTGGCGATGGAGCCGAGCGCGGCAGACCGGTGCCCCCTGGGTTACGACAGACCGTCCGGTAGCGAGGGTCGCCGCGCTCCCTACAAGCAGAGCCCGAACGGTTGCCTGGGCCAATCGAGCCCGTATCGTGCAAGGACGGGCCAGCGCTGACGCAGGAGGTAAAGATGGAAGAAAACCCGAGATACATAGGCATTGATGTCTCGAAGGCGCAGGTGGATGTTGCCGTCCGGCCTACGGGACAGAGATGGGCCGCGTCTTACAACGAGACCGGCGTCGAGGAACTGGTTTCCCAGATCGTGGATATAAGTCCCGCCATGGTGTTGCTGGAGGCAACGGGCGGTCTGGAAGTGCCGTTGGTGGCGGCTCTCGCTGCTGCTGCGCTGCCGGTGGTGGTGGTCAACCCGCGCCAGGTTCGCGACTTCGCCAGGGCCACCGGTACGCTGGCCAAGACCGACTCTCTCGATGCGGCAGTGCTGGCCCACTTCGCCGACGCGGTTCGTCCCTCCGTGCGTCCGCTCAGAGACGCCGAGACGCAGGTACTCAACTCGCTGGCGGCACGCCGGCATCAGGTGTTGACCATGCTGGTCTCGGAGAAGAACCGGCTGGGGACCGCTATCAGCGCCGTTCACCCCCGCATCGAGGCCCACATCGCCTGGTTGGAACAGGAGCTGAACGACTTGGACGAGGGGCTGAGGCAGACTCTCCGCCGGAGCCCCGTGTGGCGAGAGAAGGATGACCTGCTGCGCACCGTTCCCGGCGTGGGAGAACAGGTTTCCCTCACTCTGCTGGCCTACCTGCCGGAGCTGGGAACGCTGGATCGACGGCAGATTGCTGCCCTGGTGGGAGTGGCCCCTTTCAACCGGGACAGCGGCACCCTGCGGGGCAAGCGGGCCGTCTGGGGCGGGCGCGCCCGAGTACGAGCCATTTTGTATATGGGAGCGATGGTAGCCAGCCGTCACAACCCGGTCATCCGCGACTTCTACCAGAAGCTGCTGGCAGCCGGTAAGCCGAAGAAGGTGGCGCTCGTCGCGTGCATGCGCAAACTGCTGGTCATACTCAACTCCATGCTCAAACACGGCTCCCCGTGGTGCGATATGACACAGCCAGAAGTCGCTCATTCCTATTGACATTAAAGACAGTTGCTACCGGAATCAACCCCATCAGGACCATCACATCAAGTGCCTGGACGCCCTCTACTCCGTGCCCTACCACCTCTGCCGGCCGGGCCATAAGGTCGAGGTCAGGGTGGACAGCAAGCTGGTGCGCATCTACCACCGCGGCCAGCTCATCAAGACCCATCCGCGTCAGCCGGTGGGCGGCCGCTCCACCGACGTCGCCGACTATCCACCCAAGATCGGCCCCTACACCACCCGGGCTCCCGACGGGGCTCAAGCGTGAGGCCGCCAAACTGGGACCGGCGGTGGGCCAATTCGCCGAACGCCTCTTCGAAGGCGACCACCCCTGGTCGAAGATCAGGCAGGGACATAAGCTGCTGCGCCTGGGCGACCGTTACACCGCCCAGCGCCTGGACGCCGCCTGTCAGCGGGCCCTGGACGTCGACCTAATCGACGTGTACCGCGTGGAGAACATCCTGATCCAGGCTCTGGAAGAGGAGACCACGCCCCAACTGCCTCTGCCCCTGCCGCCCGGCCGCTTCGCTCGGCCCGGATGCGTCTTCGCCCAAAGCGACCCGTACCGCCGGAAGTCGGCCTGAGGAGATTATACCCATGACACGCATCACCGAACTCACACCCCTGCTCAAGCAACTTCGCCTGGGGCAAATGGCGGCCACGCTGCCAGAGCGCATCGCCCTGGCTCGCCGTGAACAGCTGGACTACGCCTCATTCCTGGAGATCATCCTCAGCGACGAGGTCAATCGCCGCGCCCACCGCCGCATCGAAGTGCGCCTCAATGGCGCCGGTTTCGAGGAGACCTGCCGGCTGGAGGACTTCGACTGGTCGGCGTCAATTACCCTGGACCGCCGGCTGCTGGACGCCGTCTTCTCATTGGAGTTTCTCGACAAGCACGAGCACGTCCTCCTGGTAGGACCCGCCGGCGTCGGCAAGAGCTTTCTGGCCCAAGCCCTGGGCTACGCGGCCGTCCGCGCCGGACACACCGTCCGCTTCAGCCACGCCGACGACTTCTTCAAAGCCATGGCTCAGGCTAGGGTAGACAACTCGGTAGACCGTGCCTTTCGGTCCTTCCTCACCCCCGACCTTCTCATCCTCGATGACCTCGGCCTGCACCGGCTGACCGCCCAGCAGTCCGCTGACCTCTACGAACTCATCCTCAACCGCCACCGGTCCTCCAGCTTCATCATCACCAGCAACCGGGCCATCGAAGAATGGCTCAGCCTCTTCGACGATCCCATCCTGGGCAACAGCGCTTTGGACCGGTTGGCCAACGCCAGCTACCAGATCGTCATCGAAGGCACCAGCTACCGGGAACGTCTGTCACCGCACCGCGCCCTGCTCAGCAACCATGGAGGTGATTGACCGGCACACAACAACCTGATATTTCTCAGACTACCGCGCTTCCAGAGTGGACTGATGTCCGTGAAAATGCCGGCCTAATCACCGCGAAAATTCACACTGCCACCGCATAGATGCTGGCCTCCGCCTGACCTCGAGATTGCTGGATACTCGCCTAACGTAGCGCGCTCCCCCACGTACCAGTCTGTCAAAGGATGAACAATGTGGTTTGATAATCTTTCACCCGACTCTTCATGGACAAGCCTTTGGTCAGGGTACATCCGATGTGGCACTTGTGCTGGTATCCGCACAACCGACGACCCCTGCCCAGTATGCGGTGCGAGCCTACCCACCACGGGAGGCCGCATGGCAATTCTCGAAGACGGCCTATCAGTCGTTCTCGAAGACGGCGAGGAAGCCCCTCTCCAAGAACACAGAATCGTCCATGTTCAGCACGCGTACGCCGGCGGCGAAACGCGATATGAAGACTATGTCTACCTGCAAACGCTGGAACGCGAGTGGAAACACCGAGGGCAAACCCCAAGGGAGCAGATGCCGTTCGCAGAACAGGTACCTGCTGGCACCGCCATCGTACTGATTTTTTGGACTTACTTTGAGAGTAGGATTGAGTACCTGCTTCGTGCTGGCCTCCAGCACATTCCACCACGTTTCCTCGAAGACGCTCTAACTCGATACTCCACCATCAGCTCCCGCATGGACCGCCTATACAGAGTTGCGTTTGAATCAACGTATCATGCTGACCTGTCCCAATTGGGATATTCGGACGTTAGCCAGCACCTGGCAGTGGTTCAAGCACGACGAAACTCCTTCGTCCATGGGACGCCGCAAAGCATAGACGGTTCTCTGGTCACGTCGGTCGTTGAAATGCTCAAAAGGGAGCACGAGGCATGGATCGCTGTTTATAACCTGCGTGCGTCCAGACCACCGCATGGTCATCCTCCCACAACAACGCGCACCTGCTGACGAATTACGTCGAGAGCGAAAGCTCATATAAAACCGACGGAAACGACTGAATTCGTCAAGTTGGGGATTCAGAGACCCAACGCCAATTATTTTTGCACGAGCCTAATATACCAATCCCCTGATGACATCTGCCGCCTACTGAAGGAAATCGTCACTCCCTGATTGTTCAAAATGAGCAGGACGGTAAACTTGGACGCTGCGCTGGGTATGCGAAAACCGCAACGAAGATGGGTTTTGTCAGTTTTCGGCGCAGTGGTTGGGTTACGATTGTTACGAGACTGCGTTTTTTCTGGGCGCGATGGCACTGGTCATGCTTACGGCCTCTGCCCCCTACTCTGTGCTTGAGGTTATTGCTCGTCCGGAAAGCGAAGTTCTTCGGATCGTACGTCCGCGAGCATGTCTTGTCCCAGTATGTTGAATGTGGGGTGCATGGTTCGGTTCGGGATTGAATTCAACCCAAGTTGGACCAGTAACAAGGCTTCAATAAGGAACTGCGAGGCTTGCCACCGGTAATGGGCATCCGCTTGGCTTTCTGTCATCGTCAGGTCAGTGTGGAACGTTGCGTTTCGGATTGCGTTGATCCTGAGGCTTGCCTGCTTGAAGGTCGTGCTGTTCTTCCCAAAGTATTCCTGTGCGGCGGCTTCGATCGCGGTGATAACACTCTTTCCTCTTTTCAGGCTCAGGTTTTCGTCCAGCCATTCGTCTTTGGATGGGAGCATGCTGATGATAGACCGAGTCAACCCCTCTACCCCCGCGAAACTGAGTGATGCAGCTATTGTTGGGCGTCCCAGGGTCCCTATGATCTCCTCACTGTCCGCGTACTGGGTGATGACCTTGTGCCAGTGGCTTTTGATGTCCGGGTCTGCTGTGCAGAATGTTCGGAAAAGCGGTTGCAGGTCGATTGGATCCGTCCTTTGCATCGTAAACCAGTTACGCTGGTAGGTTTTGGCCGGCGAGTGTACGCCACGTCCCGGTACCGCCCACTGTTCTGCGCTGGCTTTATATCCCACGATCGTGCGGAATCGAATCCGTTGCCCAAACACGAACATCAGAAACGGGAATAGGTTATCCTCTATGAACCTCTGGACGTCGGCTCCGGTCATCGGATCGGTTGTCTTCTTCAAGTTGCATTGGTACGGGGTTTTCCCTTGGTTATGCGTGCTGGGCGGTACTTCCCATAGATCGACTTGCCATCCTTCCGCTTCCATTTTGACGGCTTTCATCCTTCTGTACCCTGGCCTGCTGTTCTGTATGTTGGTGTGGCCGGATTCTATGTGAAGGTCTGCGAATTCGGCGGATCCTTCGTAGAACCAGTACTCGTTCGTCGCACGCCACTCCTTTGGAAGGTCGTTCACCTCGATGTACACTCCATCGAGGTGAACGTTTTCATCCCCGAAGTCCTTGCGTGCAACAACTCCCCCCATACCCATATCGTCGCCCGGTAGGATGGTCCAAACGAAGTTGTCGGTGAACCCTATGCTAGGGATCGAGAGGGCTCGGGCTGGCGATTTTGCAATTATTGATTGGGCCAGGGGGTGGGTGTTTTCATCGCAGGTGAAGTCGAAGTGTAGCCCCCCGTCCTGCATTTTGAATATGGCGATGCCGTTCATGGAGTGGGTCGCTATATCCTTAGGTGATGCATCCCTAGGCAACTCCTCTCCCGAGGTGAGTTTGCCATGGTACGGGATCCCCTCTTGGATGCCCGTTATGTTTGTCAGCCAACGGTTCGCTTCCATTTGGTGGACCTTATGTGGGAATACACCCGGATTTTTGCCCGCGTGTGTGAAATTTAATGATTAGCAATTTCACGGTTGACTTTGACCGCTGCCCATAAAGCCGTACACGAACAACAGAAACATGCCTGACGTCAGCCCAGCACAGACGAGCCCGATGTACACCATCTTGATTATCGGATGAGGTCCTTTACCAGCCCCGATCGAGTCGAACCCTCGAGCTTTCGTGCGCCAGCACTATCAACGCGCCTTTCGCTCGCGTCATGCCCAGGTACAATCTGGGCAGCGCCACGTCCGTATCGTACGAAGTAGGAACCTCAATGCCCTCAGGAAGGCCACTGTCCACGATTATCACAACGTCACTTTCCATCCCGGCGAAATTCGTGACGTAGTATGCCCTGAGCCAACCCTCCCTTTCGGGTGCAGGTCCTTTTTCGTCCGAGTAGACCCACAGGGGGGAACCGCCAAACTGACGTCCATGGTGACGGTCATAGGGGATGTCAGTGATCACCGCGATCTGTTGCACGCCGACACCCTCCGAACGCAACCGCCCGATTTCATCGTTCAACAAGTCTGCGGCCTCCCTGCCGTCTCGCCAGTAGCGGTACACCACCGATGGTCCCTGCACCCGAGAGGGTAGCAGGGCCGGAGCGTCCTGTCCCACCAGTCCTGCGGCGGCCTCCGCGATTGGCTCAGTGTTCCGGCAATTCCGGGCCAATGGAATTGACTCCGTCCAGCCTTTCCGACAAATGTCTCGCAGGTGATCTTTCGCGTCCGCCCAACCCGGGGGTGCCGACACCTCCTGTCCGGCGGCAATCCGGTTGTTTTCCACCAACCAGTTCTGAAAAGTAAAATCCCCGAACATGGCCCACCGGCCTTCGGAAAGCCCGCCTTTCAGCGCCAGATCCAAGATGTTCAGTTCCGCTTTACGGTTGAAGTATTGGAGTTCGTCCACAACCAGGTAGTCCCACTTGCCGCTCTGGCGCTCCAGCAACTCAACAGATTCCAAGGCATATCGCTCAAGGATCTCATCACACTCATCATCCTGGCCGGGCCCGACGCGGGACATTTCCGAAGTGTACCGGTCCAACGTCGCGTGAGGCACTTTGGCGCTGTTAACCAAAGCGTCGAAGGCGCTACCCACCGCGTCCAGCCCCGGCAACTGTCCTCGGAGCCAGTAGGCAAGAACCGTATTGGCGCACACCACTGCAACGCGGTCACCCGCCCGTTGCCTCGTTCTGGCCAATTGCACTGCCAGCATCGTCTTTCCCGTACCGGCAGCGCCTTCAAAAAGCACCCGTTCATTCCTGACCTTTCCCGCACCATCCTGAGCCAGCCGCAACGCCGCGAACTGCTCCTCGGTGAGCTCCAGCAACTCGCTGTCTATCCGGTTCAGATCAGGGCCCAACGTCCAAGCGTACCTCATTGCGACATCGGGCATCAACCGACCACGAACGCGGTCTAACGTGGCTACTGTGGGCTTGATCCGGCTCCGTCTGCGAGCGACCTGACGGGCGAAGTCCGCCAACCGCTGGACCAGCTCACCTTCCTTTTGGACTACGCCCGCGTCATAAAACTGTCGCGCCTCTGGCTTTCGCACACCCGACGGCCACTCTGCATCGGTAAAGACCACAGCGTATTCCAGGGGAAGGTTGCGGACCCTGTGGTCGCCCGGAAACTCGGCGTTCAAATAGTCCTTCAAGGCGAACATCGCTTGGTTCGCTTGGAACAATGGCGGTTCGACCCGCCGCTGACCGTGGAGATGCCATTCACCCTCGTGGACGGAATAGACGCCCCCTTTCACCTCCAGGCAAATCACGGCCTGGTCGGGGATCATTACGAGGAAGTCGATCTCCCTGGGATTGCCGCCTGGGACTGGAACAGATACCGATTGCAGTACTACCCAAGCCCTTGGGCCCCGTTGGAGCTGTTTGAAAACAATTTGCTCCGAACGTGGTGCGCTTTCCCTGATCTGTGTCGGCATCATCTTGGACATACGCGTTTCCTGCTCGAGCTATCTGCCATTTTCTGGGTTGACCGGGAACACAAACCATGCCTTCGCCGGTACGTCAATGGCTAGGGTGGTGGTCAGCGGTCGCCTCGAAATGCCCCATATTTTCCATGGTACGGACCAGCGTGTTGAACGCTGGCACGAAGACCCTGTCAACAGCGGGGAAGTCCCTCCTGCGTCGGTTCTCAATGTATGAATGAGCGTCTCGGTTTCTGATGGCCTGAGTGAAGTACTTGTAAGCCGCCTTCAACTTTTTGCTTTCAGCATCTGGAATCCCCCGATGCCGGGCCAACTTATCCACTTCGCATCTCCAAATGTCGCCCAGAGTCCCATACCCACCACCTGGCCCCTGTTGGGGTTTCAATACCTCGTCTACCCAGGTTGCGTTATCCGTGTTCCACAAATACATAGGGTAATCGAGGTTTTGCGGTTTTCCCTGTAACAATCCATTGCAGACTAATGCTGCCTTCGCCAAGTTCTCCGCGCCAACTGAAAACCATACCCATGCCATGTACCGGCCGAAATCCGAGTCGAAGTTGTTTTTCCAGTACGCCTCGACCCAATCCTCATCGGTTTCGCCAACGAAGGCGTGTTCCCCGTACCGCACTAGCCGGCTCCTCTCCAACAAGGTCCTGCCAGCCCGAAATAGATTCCCACATTCGTTGTGGATCATGTCGACACCTCCAAGGTTGCGAATCGGTCCTGCTCCCGCGAACCCCTGCCATCCCAGGCTACAGATGACGCCTATATTCGTAGGCGCATTGCCTCAAATCAATTGTTACCGACATTCGCTCGCATCAAGCCTCCTGACGGACCCAGCCACGAGATTCGGGAGAGCTGGCACCCACGTTGGAAAGACCCCTCGCAACGCATCGGCGAACCCGATTTGCCCGCGTGCCTTGCCGACGGCCTCCGTCTTACTGATACCCAATCTGGTGCGCGCAAGGGTCATTACGTAAATCGCTCCGTGCGGGGATCCCGTCCACCAGGCTCACGCCGGATTTCGCCGCCCCGTTTTGAACCCTCACGATTACGGATACACCACACCGTCCAGCCTCGGGTCATCGCTCCAGCCGTCCATGGCTCTCCCAGCGAGACGCATCCGTCGTCGCCATGCCTCACCAGACACATTCAACTTAGCGGGGATCATTTTGATACCGGATTGAACCGGTCCCAAACGCCTTTCACCCACGTTCTTCCTGCAGATCTCTCCGGCTCCTATTCACAGTAGCGAACGTAGTCTGCCCTGATCTTCGCCATCGTGACCTCGCCCCGCTCCAGTTGGTCACGCAACCGTTCCTCCACCGCCTCGGCGCTCAACGCAACAGTCCCGCTGGCGCTGGGCATGTTCAGCCGGTGCAGGGCGGTGTTGGCGTCTACCATGCATCGGGCGTACCTGCGCACCATCCTGTCGTCGTCGTCCACCCCGCGGGCCAGCAGGGTCCAAAGGACGATAATTAGCAGCAGCGCGTTCCACAGCCGATGCACAGTTGGTTCTCCCAAGCGCCCAACGACGGGGATCCATCAAGGGTGCTCCGAGCCCTCGGCCGGCTGATCCGGAACCCTCTCGCCAAACATCCAGGCAGCTGCCACCGCCGCGAAGTCGGGATCGACGAAGTAGCTCTGCAGCGGGCTGTTGCCCACCACCGGCCGGGAAAGCGTCATACCCCGTTCCCGCTGGAACCTCCGCAGCGCGTGGCCCATCCGCATCACCAACGAGCGCAGCTCCGCCGGCGTCAGGTCGGCCCGTTGGCAAAGTGCACGTCGGTGGATGCCCGCTGTACCGGCCTGCCACACGCAGAGCGCCATACGCCTGGCCACAGCGTCCAGCCTCGCCGTGAAGTCGGCGGCCAACTCCTCCGTCCAGCCGCCCGACGGTGGCGCCGGGGAGATTTCCGCCGCCGAACGCTCCAACACGGGGTTGGTCTCCGACCGATCCTGCCCCATGGCGAGAATCTGTTCCCCATCAGGAACACGGACGGTTGCGCCGCCCATATGGTCCAAGACCCGGACTACCTCGTCAACATCACCCGCCACTTCCACTCGTATCCACACCATACTGTTCGCTCCGTTGCGCCGGACGGACGGCATCGCGTCAACCACCGTTGATTTTGCGCCGTTGACTATAACCCGCGTCGCCCGTGCTCGCCCACCGCCATGGGTCTCAACGAGGCGATTTCGTCACTCCGCCGAGTCGCCCGACTGGTGTCATTGTCGAACTTCTCTGCCGGGCGCGGTTGGTCTGATCGGGGACAACCGTTGGTTACCCACGGCTTCAGCGTTGACGTGCCCCATACGACGGGCGGCGATTTGCGTGATGTCATATCATGGCCCCAGTCTCACCCGGGAGACCAGCATGGGCAGTTGTCGATATTGCGGCCGCGGCACCGGTTGGTTTCACACCAGCCATCCTGGGCGCCGGGATGCCCACCGCAGTGGCCTCGCCCGGATGTTTGACCTGGTGACCCGGGCCGCCGAACGTCCCGAGTTCACGGAGCAGCGCGTCCTGCAGATCCTGGCCAGGCTGGCCCAAGAATACTACGTGCCCGACGATGACCTTCCCGCGGTGTTCACGGCCGGGCGGTGCTGCGGCTGCTGGGCGACACGGGCATCGATCTGGACCGGGAGGCCGCCCCCCTGCGCTGCGCTCTCCACTTCGACCTGGACGACGGCGAGCTGGATCGCCACGGGATGCTGCGCCAATTCATCCAGGGAACGGCCATCGCGGCGTCGGCCGCCGGCCTTATGCCCCACCGGATGACCTTCCCCGACGCCGTCGTGACATCCCTGGGCCTGGACCGATCAGAGCCACCGGTATGGCTCTTTGACGATGCGGAGTACCGCCTGGGCCCTCTGCCAGCGGATCGGGCCGAGACCATCACTGGAGGGGCGCCGGTCGGTCGGACATTGCGCTATTACCCGCCGCAGCTATTCGTGGGTCGCGAGGCGCCAGGCGACGGCTGGGAGACCGTCGCCACCGCCCGGATGGCGCTGACCAGCCACAGCCTGCTTCTGCGCGGCTCTACAACCGACGCCACGCTGTCCTACGGCGACGTGCATCGATGGGAGCCCTACCGGGACGGCATCGGCGCCGTCGTGTCACGGCCGGACCAGCCGGAACGGCTGGCGGTCTTCCAGAACGGCGACGGCTGGTTCACCCACAACCTCGTTCGCAACCTGGCGGCATTGGCCCCATGACCGCAGGTCGTTATGGGAACCCGCAGTTCAGTCCCTCAGATTCCGCGCGATCTCGGCAGGCTCGGGAACACACCATCAAGGGCCTCAGCAATACGTACCACTGTGGCGGAGCAAAACCGGGTGGGTGCCGGCATCCGTTGACGGCGTTCCTGGCGCTGGACGATGTCGAGCCGGTCGATGTCTTCGTCGCCGGCCATGGAATTCACGGCGTCGTCTATGACGGCAACGGCGTTGGACACCGCGAAACTGCAGGGCAGTTCGTTGGAGCAGGGATGGATCTGCACAATATCTCCACTAAAACCGCCCAATAATTCACGCACTTTTCACATCGGTGGACTACCCTGAACATAATGCGTCAAATAAGACGTGGGCATGGGCTCGCCCGACCGGTCGGTGGGTTCGATGTCATCCACGGCATAACGTGGATGAGGTGAGTGGTTCGTGTGGCGTCGCTGGGTCAGTGGGTGTCGTCCGATGGTGACGCTGCGCGAACACAATAACTACGTAGACGTTCATGAGAATTAGAGGAGCGTCATGTCTTACGTCCTTCGCGTCGCAGCGGCTTACGTCGTACTGGTCGGCGTGGCCGTTGCCGTCCATTTCATCATCACGCCGTTCTACCATGTTGGTGGCGCACCGTTCACGTTGTGGCACTACATGAACTGGTTCATCGCGCCTGCGGTGCTCGTCATGGTGGTGGCGAGCTACGCCAGCAAGCGCCGGATGGGCGGCGAAGGGGCGGTGGACCTGAAGCGGTATCTCGAAGTCAACACGGTGTTCTACGGTTCGGTGGCTGCGGCCATCATCTACTACTGGAACTGGGCGCTTTCGCTGTCGCCGGGCAATGTGCCGGACGGCCAGTTCTGGTCCGTGCTGGGCGCGGCGCTACCCATCTTGATGGTGGTTGCGGGCTTGCGGCTCTGGCGTACGCCCAAAGGGCACGGCGTTACCGATTGACGGGAAAGGTTGTCCAGCCGAGCCCCGGGCATCTTGAGCCGGTCATGAAACCCACCGCCCCCATCGTTGGTGGCGGCCGGCGCCGTGGTGAGTTGGATCATGGCAGCGGGTGACGTGTTATTGGGCTGAGGCCAAAAGAAGTTGCGAAACTGTATGCTCGGTGTGTCAGGAGCAACAAGGGCGGCTGAAGGGTCCTGGTGCGACGCTTAATTGCTCACCTCAGATTGGGATTTAGCCCCAATCCACCGAAAGGATGAGTGTGGCGTCGTGGTGAGGCGATGAAAAAGTTCTCCCGGCTTCGGGGATAATGGTTTTTGAAACAGAAAACCACCCTGAAACAAGGAGCACCCATCGGATGCTACCACGCAACGACCCTGATCGCATCCAAATCGCCTTCGATGATCACCGCCTGGTGGCCAATGCTGGGCTGATCCTGCCGGTCACTTTGGCCCATCATCTGGGACTGGGTGAGTTGGTGGGCAACCACGTTGACCTGGGAGATGCGCCGGGTCGGGCAAACTCGGGCGACAAGATGATGACCCTGGTGGCGTCGGCGCTGGCTGGCGGCGACTGCATCGACGATGCCGACGGGTTGCGCGCTGGTGGAACTGAGCAGCTACTGGGCTGCGTGGTCAAGGCGCCGTCCACGCTGGGCACCTTCCTGAGGAGTTTCCGCTGGGGCCATGTCCGCCAGTTGGATCGGGTGAGCCGGGAGGCACTGGCTCGCGCCTGGGCGGCTGGTGCGGGACCAGGTGATGATCCGTTGACCATCGACCTGGACTCCACCGTCTGCGAGACCTTTGGACTGGGCAAGGAGGGTGAGCAGCGCCACAACTACGCCGGCCAGCGGGGCTATCACCCGCTGCTGGCCGTGGCCGCGGGCACCGGAGAGGTGCTGATGTGTCGGCTGCGCCAGGGACGAGCCAACACCGCTCGGGGCGCCGTCCATTTCCTGCGGGAGACAGTGAGCCGGGTGCGCTACGCCGGAGCCACCGGGCCACTCACCCTGCGGGCCGACAGCGGCTTCTACACCCATGACATCGTCGCCGCCTGTCGCGATAAGAGTGTCCGCTTCTCCATCACCGTCCGCCAGCACCAGAGCGTGCGCAACAGCATTGAGGCCATTCCCGAGGCAGACTGGACGCCCATCCCGTATTGGATGGAGGGCGCCGCCGATGTGGCGGAGACAACTTATACCCCCTTCCAGAGTGAGCCCGACGCCACACCGGTGCAGCTCATCGTCCGCCGGGACAAGCCCACGCCCGGCTCCCAACTTGCCCTGTTCGCCAACTACAGCTATCACGCCTTCATCACCGACCGAGCGGGCTACACCCTGGACCTCGAGGCCGACCATCGCCGCCACGCCGAGATCGAGAACGCCATCCGCGATCTCAAGTACGGCGTGGGTCTCAACCACCTCCCTTCGGGCCGCTTCCCCGCCAACGCCGCCTGGCTGGCCGTGCAGGTCATGGCGCATAACCTGGCTCGCTGGACGACCCGCATCGGTCTGGGTGAGCCGGTGGCGACCACCAAAACCCTGCGGCGGCGCTTCTTCTCCCTGGCCGGACGGATCACCCGCAAGGCACGCCGTCTCACCCTGCACCTTCCCCAGGGCTGGTCCTGGCAAAACCAGTTCAACTCCGCCCTTTCCAGACTGCGTGCCCTGCCGCTCCCATCCTGACCGCGCCCATGGCGTCTGCCCGTCCACCGGACTACCCAACCACCTGCCGGATCTGCGCCAGGCTGGCCGCAGCGTGACTCCTGCTCCAATCTGGCCGATGATCTCGCCCGTCGCCACTGCTGCGGCACGTCAAAAATCCCCTTCGTCTCGCCGACAAACTCAGCACACCTCCCAATCTATCGGCACCAGCGCTCTGTAGTCTCGTTTCCACGCCGCTCATCCTTGGTCCAACCGGCACGGCTACACATCTTCGGTGGATTCGGGCTTAGACGCAACCCACACTCCGCTCCCCAGAACGGTATTGCGGATTTCCACCAGTTATTAGGATAGGGCCTTAGTCAAAGCAGGCCAATCCGCTGGTGCGTTTTGACATGTCGACCGTCAGTTCATCAGTAATCTGGAGGCTCCACCGTGATGGCCAGTTCCTGGTAGCGGCAGAAAGCGTTGGCCAGTTGCGTCTGTCGAGGGGAATGGCACTCCGGACTGAACAGTTCGGGAGATCCCACCGGAATGCAGATGCAACGCGCCCGGGAGGTGGCCACGTTCAGGCGGTTCAGGCTGTAGAGAAACTCCATGCCGTGAGGAGCCTCTTCAGGAGTCGAGGTAGCCATGGAATAGATGACGACCGGAGCTTCCTGCCCCTGAAACTTGTCGACCGTGCCAACGCTGGCTCCGGGCAACCGTTCCTGTATTTTGAACACCTGGGCGTTGTAGGGAGCGATGATGAGCACATCCGATCGTTTGATTGGGCGCTCATTGCCCTCGTGATCGACCCAGCGTGAATGTCCATAGGTCAAACCACAGACCAAGCTCCGTCGTGCCGTCAGCACCATCGCAGGGTTGTCGCCGCGGTTCCCAGCACGTCGCCGCCTGTTCCGAAACCACGCCGGCGGAATGTCCGCCCGGCGCGGTTTGCGGCTGGATTGTCGCCACGCTGGACGGCGTCGCTCCTGAGGGGGCGGCAGTAGTCACAGCGCTGGAGACCGTGCCAACGGGTTTCCCATCACACCGACTTCCTACGAGGTGACCAGTACGGGTCTGATCAGGCTGACGCTGCGGAACATCAGCGGTCAACCGGTAGCCCAAGATCAGCGGTGGCCGACGGTCGTGACGTTGGCGTTCGGCCTCGGCGCCTTGTGCATGGCTCACGCCGTACCGTACCATTGAAAATATGCTGCTCACCATTTCCACCACGCATCGTCCCGCGACGGACCTCGGATATCTGCTGCACAAGAACCCCGGCCGCTTCCAGTCGTTCACGCTGCCCTTCGGCAGGGCCGAGGTGTTTTATCCGGTGGCGGAGGCGGAGCGCTGCACCGCCGCCCTGCTGCTGGATATTGACCCGGTGGGTTTGGTGCGTCGCAAAGCCGGCTCGTCCAACTCCGCCGGCTGGCTGCAGCAGTACGTAAACGACCGCCCCTACGTCGCCTCGTCGCATCTCAGCGTGGCGATTGCTTCGGTGTTCAACAGCGCGCTGGCCGGCAACAGCCGGGAACGGCCGGAGTTGGCAAAACAGGCAATACCCCTGGAGGCCCAACTGGCCACGCTGCCGTCGCGGGAGGGAGCCGGGCTGATACGCCAGCTGTTTGAACCCTTGGGCTACGTCGTTGATATCCAGGAACACCCGCTGGATGTCGACTTTCCAGAGTGGGGCGCCAGCCCATGCTTCGGCGTGGGCCTCAAGGGAACGGTCAGGCTGCAGGACTTGCTGGCGCACCTCTACGTATTGCTGCCGGTGCTGGATGACGCCAAGCACTACTGGGTCGGCGACGACGAGGTTGACAAGCTGCTGCGGTTCGGCGCGGGATGGCTGGGCGAGCATCCACACCATGAGCTGATCTCCACGCGATACCTGAAGCGCCAGCGCAGCCTGGTTCGCCAGGCGATGGCCCAACTGTCCGATGATGGTCAGGCCGACCCCGACGCTTCGACCGAACGCGGCCAGCACGATGAGGAACGGCTCGAGAATCCCCTCCGGTTGGGAGAGCAGCGTATCCAGGCGGTGCTCGCCGCCCTGCGGGAGGTCGGCGCGACCACGGTACTGGACCTGGGCTGCGGCGAGGGCAATCTGCTGCGCGAGTTGCTCAGGGAACCCGCCTTTCGTTCAATCACCGGAATGGACGTCTCGCACCGCGCGCTGGAAACGGCCCACGCCCGCCTGCGGCTGGACACACTCCCCGCCGCGCAGAGGGAGAGGGTCGCACTGCTCCACGGGTCGCTCACCTATCAGGACCAACGGTTGGCCGGTTACGACGCGGCGGTAGGCATGGAGGTCATCGAGCATATCGACCCGCCCCGGCTGGAAGCGTTCGAGGCTGTCGTGTTCGCCGGGGCGCAGCCCGGCGCGGTGATCATCACCACGCCCAACTCCGAATACAACGCGCTGTTTGAAAACCTGCCGCCCGGCGAGTTCCGGCACCGGGACCACCGCTTCGAGTGGACCCGTCAGGA
This sequence comes from uncultured Dehalococcoidia bacterium, assembly GCA_951813535.1. Lineage (GTDB taxonomy): Bacteria > Chloroflexota > Dehalococcoidia > Lucifugimonadales > UBA3495 > Bin87. The sequence goes on from OX638345.1 coordinate 1,033,910, forward strand.
ATTTCATGCCTGGGCCGGTGGAGTGGCGAAACGGCGACGCTACGACGTGCGTTTTCAGGACATCGGCCCCGAGCATCCCGTCCACGGCACGCCGACACAGATGGGGGTCTTCACCCGATGAACCTGGAGATCCCCGAACTGTGCCTGGTCGCGCTGATTGGCCCGTCGGGCTCGGGCAAGTCCACCTTTGCCGCACGGCACTTCAAGCCCACCGAGGTGGTGTCTTCCGACGCCTGTCGGGCCATGGTAGCCGACGACCCCAACGACCAGACGGCGACACCCGATGCCTTCGCGCTGCTGAATTTCATCGCATCCACCCGCCTGCGGGCCGGACGCCTCACCGTCATCGATGCCACCAGCGTGCAGCCCCAGGCACGCAAATCGCTGGTCGAACTGGCCCGGGAGCACGACTGCCTCCCGGTGGCCATCGTGTTGAACATGCCGGAGTCCGTCTGTTTGGCCCGCAACCGGGGACGTGACGACCGTGAATTTGGCGATCACGTCGTGCGCCGGCAGGCGCAGCAGTTGCGCCGTTCCATACGGGGACTGCGACGCGAGGGCTTCCGTTACATCTACGTGCTCGATTCCCCCGAAGACGTGGAGGCGGCCAGCGTCGCGCGGGTGCCGTCGTGGACCAACCGTCAGCACGAGACAGGGCCGTTCGACATCATCGGCGACGTGCACGGGTGCTTCGATGAGTTGGTCGCGCTGCTGGAACGCATGGGATACCGGATCAAGCCTGCCAGCGCCGATGGCAATGGTTATGCGGTGGCCCACCCAGATGGGCGCAAGGCCGTCTTCGTCGGCGACCTGGTGGACCGCGGCCCTGGCGTCGTCAACGTGCTGAAGCTGGTGATGTCGATGGTGGCGGACGACACGGCGCTGTGCGTCGCCGGCAACCACGAATCCAAGCTGGTCCGCAAGCTGAAGGGGCGGAACGTGCAGGTGTCCCACGGGCTCGCGGAGTCCCTGGCGCAGCTGGAGTTGGAACCGCCGGAATTCCAGCAACAGGCCAGCGAGTTCATGGACGGCCTGATCAGCCATTACGTCCTGGACGGCGGCAATCTGGTGGTGGCGCACGCGGGCATGAAGGAGGAGTACCAGGGGCGGGCGTCCGGGCGGGTCCGGGATTTCTGCCTGTACGGGGAAACCACCGGCGAGACGGACGAATGGGGCCTGCCCGTACGCGCCGACTGGGCCGCCGGCTATCGCGGGAACGCCACGGTGGTTTATGGACACACTCCGGTCACGGAACCGGCGTGGTTGAACCGCACCATCAACGTTGATACCGGCTGCGTCTTCGGTGGACGGCTCACCGCGCTGCGCTACCCCGAAAACGAGCTGGTGTCGGTTCCGGCGGCGCGGGTCTATTACGAGCCGGTGCGACCCCTTGACGGCGATGCCGAGGACGCAGGCCGGGTTACCGCAATGCATGACCGGGCCGCCAACCGGCTGGACATCGACGATGTGATGGGCAAACGCGTGGTGGCAACCCGGCTACGGGGCAACGTCACCGTCCGTGAGGAACAGGCTGCCGCGGCCCTGGAGGTGATGAGCCGGTTCGCCCTGGATCCCCGGTGGCTGGTGTACCTGCCACCCACGATCTCCCCGTGCGAAACCAGCAAGCTGCCCGGCCTGCTGGAGCACCCCGCTGAGGTCTTCGACTACTACCGCAGCAATGGCGTCTCCAGCGTCGTGTGCGAGGAAAAGCACATGGGGTCGCGCGCCGTCGTGGTGGTGGGCCGTGACGCCGAAGCCATCGAGCGGCGTTTCGGCATCGCCAGCGAAAGCGGCGGCGCGTGCTACACCCGAACGGGGCGCAGGTTCTTCGAAGATTCCGCGCTCGAAGCGCAGTTCCTGGAACGGGTCCGCGCGGCCTGCACCGCATCCGGCCTTTGGGACAATCTGGAAACCGACTGGGTGGTGTTGGACTGCGAACTGATGCCGTGGTCCATGAAAGCCCAGGAGCTGCTGCGGGAGCAGTACGCGGCGGTGGGCACGGCGGCGAGCGCCGGACTGTCGGCGGCGCAAACTCTGTTGCGGCAGGCGGCCGCGCGGAGTTGACACCGGTGAAACCCTGGCATCCGTCAACGAGCGGCTCCGCGTGGCGCAACTGTATCGTGATGCCTACACCCGGTACTGCTGGCCGGTAGCATCGCTGGATGACATCAAGCTCGCGCCGTTCCATCTGCTGGCCAGCGAGGGAGCGGTCCATTCCGACAGGGACCACCTCTGGCACCTGGAGATGGCCGAACGCCTCCGGCAGGCCGACCCCAAGTTCTTCCGAGAGACCGGCCATCGGATCGTGAATCTGGGCGCCGGCGATGAGGACGCCGCCGTCCGCTGGTGGGAGGATCTGACCGCCGCCGGCGGGGAGGGCATGGTGGTCAAACCCGTGAATTTCATCGCCACCGGCAAACGGGGCCTGGTGCAGCCCGCGATGAAGTGCCGGGGCAGCGAGTACCTGCGCATCATCTACGGCCCCGAGTACACCTTGACCGGCAACCTGGAGCGGCTGCGGAGTCGCGGCCTTTCCACCAAGCGGTCGCTGGCTCTGCGGGAGTTTGCGCTGGGCCTGGAGGGCCTGCAGCGGTTCGTTGATCGGGAGCCGCTCTACCGCGTCCACGAGTGCGCCTTCGCCGTACTGGCCCTGGAGAGCGAGCCGATTGATCCGAGACTGTAACGGCCCGTTGGGAGCGGGGTCCCCGCGATGCCGGGACGGCCCCACCCCGTCATCGCGGTCGTAGCGTGGCAACCCCGTGGACGTTCGGGAACCGATGAGCCATTTCAATGCGGTGGTCATCGCCAACATCGAGTCATTAACCGATACCTCGTTCGTCGCACCCGGTGGTCTCGGCTTCGCCGCAATCCTGGTCGCGCAGGGACTGCCACCACCGGTCGTTCAATACACGCTCAGTGAGTTGCCATGAAACTTGGCCTCGCGTCACTGTCGTTCCTCTTGCTTGCCGTCAACCTGGCCTGCGGAGGTTCCGGGAACCTGCATATGCCGTCACGGGACGTTCCCACTTCAACTCCGACGAACACCGGGACAGCCCGGCCCGGGTCCACCGAGGAAGAGCCCAGCGTCGCCCAACTGAGGGCGTGGCACAGAGCAGTGGAGGAAGAGGCCGCCGGACAAGTTCGCGGCATCGTCTGGACCGGAGTACACGGGCAGAACAGGCGCATTGAATTCGGCTTGATACCGTTACGCGGAGCGCGTGAACAGTTGGAGGCAGCGATTGCGCAGGCGAAGGTCCCAAGGGAAGTCATTGAGATTGAAGTTGGATGCCAGGGTGGCGCGCTGCGGCGCATCGAATACGGAGCGGCTCCGAGCGAGGAATCGCGCCGGGCCATCGATTACTCGCTGGAAGTGGTTTCCCAGGCTGATTACGGGGAGACGGTGCCGATGAAGTTGACGCTCAAGAACAGCAGCGACGCACTGGTGCAGTTTTACACTGGCAGGCCTCCCCACGACTTTGTGGTCGCAACGGTCCATGACCAGGAGGTCTGGCATTGGAGGTGCGGAAAGTCCTTTCCGGCGATATTGGTGGAGATCAGTCTGGAACCCGGTGAGGAGCTCGTGCTGGTCGGCGAGTGGGAGCAGATGGACAACTGGGGCGAACCTGTACCGGCAGGAACTTACCTGATCAGAGGCATGCTCATAATGGAACCCGCCGGCATACTGGCGACGCCACCGCAGGAGTTGGAGGTGCTCAAGTGATGCCGGAGGTTTGGTTGACCGGACGCCCGTGGAGACCTTCGTCGTCCTGCGACGGAGGCGCCCTTTCTGAGGAGCAAGACGTCTTGGCTGTCGTCATGCCGCCGGTTTCCGCATGCTCCACCTCCTGGGACTTGACCCGTCGATGAAACTCGGGCTGATGGCATCCTGTCGGTCCTCCTTTTCGCTGTGTGCCTGGCCTGCGGATGTTCTAGGAACGTACCCACACGCTGCAGGACGTTCCCGCTTCAACCCCGGGCCCCATGTCCACGAATGGCCCCATCTGGGTAGCTAAGAGGCTGAACGGAAAACCAGTTATAGGGCTATGGGGAACCGTGCTGACCCTCTCGACCCATGGTGACGGTGCCGGATGTTATGATGGGTGCGACCGCTTCTTCGGCAGATATGAAGACAGCTCCCATGTCGCCCAGCCCCATGGGACCATCTCATTCCCCGGCCTGGGGCAGACACTCGCTGGGCGCCCCTTGGGGCGTGGAACGCCAAAGCGAAAGCTACCAGGAGGCCTTGGCGGACGCGAAACGCTACCAAGTTCAGGGCCATCGCCTGCGAATCCGAGACGGGTCGGGGAAGGTTCTGAACGACCACAACCTCCTGCTTTTTGACGACGCCTACACCAGCGAGCAGGCCAGCCGGGACGGACATCAACGGAGGAAACTAGCGCTCCAATGGGGAGTGGGGACCGCGCTCCACTCGGGATAGGGAGAATCTCAGGATGAAATATATTTCCGCCGGAATAAACCACATCGCCCTATCCTTGGCCACTACCTCCCATGTTCTGAGTTGGGCAGCCTACCTATGGATCGTATTTCGGCCCCACGCTCAGAGGAGCGTGTCGACGGGTCCGCTCGGCGTTGCCGGAAACGGCGCAGCGGAGAGACAGGTCGTCGTAGAACACGTCACCCTGATACAGGTCGACGGCTATCTGGTTCTAATACCGCTGTTCATCCCTGTTCTCGTGACCGCCCTGGCACTGCTGTTCATGTTGACCCGGAAGAAAAGGCGAACCGCAAATGCGCTGGTAATCTGGAGCCTCACGGCAATACTGCTGGTATTCTGCGGACTGGGCTACTACGGATTCGGCATACTCTACCTGCCAGCAGCCATAACCCTGCCAGCAGCCGCCGTCACTTTTGGGACTGGGCGCGGACTCCCCAGGTTGCTCAACACCATGAGCAGGTCCGAAGCCTAACGCCTGAGGACATTCAATGGTTTTCAACCGGCTTGGCTTCTCACGTGTACCCAGCTTGTCATCGCGAGGAGCGTAGTCACGTAACGATCTCGTTGCCGTAGCGATGTCGTTACCCCGACGAGATTGCCACGCTTCGCTCGCAATGACCAGCCGAACCAAAATGGGTACGCGTGAGGCTTGGCTTACCCAGATAAAGCAGATTTGAACTGTTAACCGTATTACGAGATTCGTCGGCTCATTGGTTGATCCCGACCTTCAATACATTGGGATCGGAGTAGCGAAATGCTCCCTTTGTATGGCCCCCGCCCCGTAGGAGGCTACCAGATGATGACCGAGAATTAGCGACGCGGATCACAAAGAAACCGTTGGACCCGTTGGTACATGTGGCTCGCCTACGGCGGCGGCGTCCTGGGCGTGATCGCGGCCGTGGTCGTAATCATGGCGATGGCGGCCGCCCCCAGCAGCGACGGCAAAACGGTGGCAAGCCACCACAACATGGCGACGTTGAGCCCCCACGAAGCGGCTGCGCTGATCCGCCAACACCCCAGCATCAGCGGCCCCGCTGAATTGAATGACCTGCAATTCATCGCGAACCAGGATGGCATCACGCTCGATGAGTCCATCGCTCGTCACGCCTGGGGCGGTGACTTCTCAGAGATGGTAACGGCCATCGAGGACGATGACCCTGACAGCGTCGTTGATGCGGCCATCACCAGCGGGTCATCGGCTTGGATCAAGTTCTCGGGTCCAATCTCCGGCAACGCCCGGGAGGCCATCGACAAATTCAAGCCTGAAAACCCTCACGTAGAGGTCAGCCTACAAACCGGCAGAGACCCGGGGTTCACCAGGCGGGAGGCGGATGAAGCGGTAGTCGGAGCGCATTTCGCGGTGATGGCAGAGGACGGTGTACAGGACAGCGTGACCTATTACGACAGCGACGCCGTTGAAATCGTCGTGACCGTCCAGATGGCAACTCCGCCCTCCGGTGAAAAACTATCCTCGCTGGACAAGGCAGCCGAGCGCGGCGCCGCCGAGGCCACCAGGGCGGACATCACGAACAGCCTCGCCATATCGCTGTCAGTTGTTCAGCATGACATCAGTGGAACCGACGGCGACCGTGCGCCCAACTGACGCGGTTTGACACAATCTGTTCGACTGGAGGAGGGACGCGCTGACACAATATTTCGGCAACGCGATAGCCGGCATGTCCGTGCCCGGGACCTGGTCAGGGCTGGTGCGTCTGCCGCTTTTGGATTCGCCGTGGACCGATACGGTCCGAGATTTCTGATGGCGGGCAGCGCCTTCGTGCTGGGTATATCGTTGATGCTCCTTCCACGCCGCTCCCAGGGTGGCCGGATGTCCGTGAAAATCGCCTGCCTAATGACCCTGAAAAACCACAAGTGGAGTGGAGTTGGTCATCTCCGATGCTCACCAGGGCCTGAAAAACGCCATTGCCACCGTGTTTGGTGGAGCCGGTTGGCAACGCTGTCGCACCCACTTCATGGCCAACCTGCTGACCCGGGTGCCCAAGCGGTCCCAGCCGGGTGTGGCCGCCATGGTGCGCACCATCTACCAGCAACTCTCTCCTGAGGATGTCCACGCCCAGGCCGACCGGGTGGTGGCCCAGCTCCAGGAGCACTTCCCCCAGGCTGCCCAGATGCTGGCAGACGCCTTGCCCGACATTCTGGCCTTCACCGCCTTCCCGGTGTCGCACTGGCAGAAGCTCTGGTCCAACAATCCATTGGAGCGTCTGAACAAGGAGATCCGCCGGCGTACCGACGTGGTGGGCATCTTCCCCAACCGAGCGGCGACCCGTCGTCTGGTGGGCGCGGTGCAGGCCGAGCAGCATGACGAGTGGGCTGAAGGTCGTCGCTACCTCACCTTCGTCCAGGATCTCCACACCGAGGCCATACCGGCCAGCAACATCCTGGAGGCGGCAGCCTGAACAACATCACCAAGGATGACGCTAACCACACCAGTTGACGGGACATGTCCTGTGCCACCACCCCCCATAATCCTCAACCCACCGAACAGCGGCCTGAACCTATCAAGGATCGTCTGATGATCCATGGACACGCCCCCGAGGTTAAACAACCCAATACCTCGCCCATCATTCATAGAACCGAACTCCGCCATAGGTTCGGTCACAGTTATCAGCACCGCGGCAGCAGGTACACCTGAATTGGCAATGGCAGACTCCACGCTGGCCACAGAGTCCTCGCTGTCAACTGCGACCTCCAGAAGGTTCCGACCCTCATGAAGGTCAGTAAACACCAAACCGTTACCCACAAGCCCGGCAGCACCGATAGCCCGTCGCAGCGATGCGTACCATGAGGTGAGCTGACTCATGGAATACTTCCCCTGTACGATCTCGATGCCGCCTGGTGGCACAGCATCGGGAAACTCCTTGGCGATAGCTCCCGAGACCTTTCCCGCCGCGTCCGCGTCCTCCGGATCAGTCAGGAAGACTTTGAGAATATCTTCATTCCCGGGTTCAAAGTACAACCCGCCAAAGCCAGGTACATCGTTCCCAATGCTCCCGAGTTTGTCGTTGTGGTCTCCGCGCGAAGACTCCTCGCCTGCTGGGGAGCCTTCTTGGGCATTCACCCGAACGACATCCACCTGCCAAGCCACAAGACCCGCAGTCAGTATCAGCATGACGACGACTGCAGCCGTCACCAACGCCAGATTGTTTCTCATATAACTCAGCATGATGTCTCTTCTGTTCGCTCACGCTACAACAGTTTTTGCTTTTACCAGAGGATTCGCGGATCAAGTCAATCGACCGTTCATTTGTCCACCTCCACATGTCAGATTGGCAACAGAAACAGCCCCGCCGCAACGACGGGGCTGGACACGCGGAAAGCGCAAGGGCTACCATTGAGCTAATGGCTGACCCGAATTCCCCATCGCCGCGGCCGCGGTTGTTTACCCACCGGGACCGTCCTGTTGGCACCCGGAATCTATCGCCTTAGACCTAAGGTTGCCAATCCCTTTTACACCAGGATCCCGTTCGAGGCAGGGCGCCAGAAAACAGCCTCCCTAGCGGTTTGCGAAACCCGTGGATAAAATACAGGTGGCGCGCCGAGGCCGCCCACCGCCGGGGCCTAAACGGCGAACGAGCCGCCCCCGAAAGGGCGGCTCACCTCTTTCAGGCCAGCGCTGACGCTGCGCCTTATCGTCCAACGTACGCGGTCCACAGCGTCCACAATGTGGCCACCCAGGGCAGCAAGGTCCACCAACCCGCCACCACGGTTTTCCCGCTGGGATATCCAGCGCTCACGGTGTCGACCGCTGTACATCAATTATCACCGCTTGCGAAGGCACATCCAGCGCGGCAAGACGTTCTTCAAGAACCTGCCTGACTGCCTCCGCCTCTGGGCCCGGCTTGATCCGAAAAAGGATCCGGTTCTTCTCCGGGTAAATCCCAGCATAGCTCAAGTGCAGAGGGCCATCGTGAGCTGTCCCCGGCACGTTTACCAACTCAAGATACTTCGCGGCTACTCCATTGAGGCGCAGCTGCCGGCGGTCCTCAAGGAACCGACCATACCAATCCGCCAACTCCGCGTAAGTGAAGTCTCCCTGCAAGGGATGAACCGACCATTCATCCAAAGGAAAATCCGGTCCAACCTGATAGGCCATGACCTCCTCGGCAGCCTCCGGTGATGGATGCAAAAGATAGACGTAAAAACCCCTCTCCCCCTCGAGGAAATACCCTCCGAAACCGGCCGGATGGGACGGTTGGCATTCTTCCAGACGGTTGTCGCCCAAAAGCAAGGCGTCAACTCTGCTGAACACTATCACCTCAACAGCATTCCCAGGCACCCCAAGCACACCAACGCGGTCCAGAATTGCTCTCCTCACCGGCTCCACGCTGGCTTTACAGTTCACCCCAATGACCACACGTCCAGCCTCTGCGTCCACGGTCGTCATGGTAACCAACCCATACCCAGTGGCCGGCTCCAAATGGTCTAGGCTGCCTTCCCAATTCGGCGAATCGCTCACCACAACACCATGCCATTCCTTGAGCTGCCGGTGAGAATACGTCAACGTCGGCAACGGGCTCACCACCGCCCCTACACCGGGAGGAGAGACGGCATCGTCGACCTGGCCTTCCTCACAACCTGCAAGGAAGGCCACGGCGAACACGGCCAAAAAGAGCAGCCGGCACATGCTGGTTCAGCAATAAAACCCAGATGCGCAGGAACGCCAACTGGACGTAGGCCCAAGCTCGGCATGGATCAGGTCAATTGGGCTGTAGATCGCAAGGCCCCCATCGGCGTTTTGCCCAGTGGGTTCCACTGAGATGGACATCGTTCGTATTCGGCGAATCGACGACGCGAAAAATCGGGTCGTCGCTATCCCCTCTTGTCGAATCGTAGTCGGACACATGCTGGCACAGAACCTTATAGCTGCTGCCATAACTCACGTTGGCACAGGTGCTGGAGACATGGCCACGGGTCCAGCCGCTATCCTTCCCAACCATATGAACCTCTTGCCCTACGGTCGGCAACGAGGTGTCCCGCACCACACGGAAAACCTCGACGTGGTTTACGGTCGTATATCCCTTGTCGGTAGGTTTGGCAATCTTCCCCCGACTGTATGAAACGCCTGATTCGAGGTCGATAAACGCGGAATCCGAGTACCGGCATACCCTGTCCGCCGGGCAGGCGTCATCGTCCAGATCCGTGAACTCCGGGTCAGTAGTTTCCGTGCCGACCGGATCGCCATACGAGCCGTACCTCGGTTGGTAGAATTCCGTGCTCTCCACACCCCCAAATACTTCAGTGCAATGAGACGCCGTGATGAACCCCGCAGTTCCAGAGCGTTCCACCAAGTAACCCAGCGTGCAAGAGACCCGGGCAGAACGCGCAATCTTGAAACCGCCCTGGAAACCACTGGACGGAGCCGCATCGGTCAACTTATGGGTGTTGAGCGAGATCTCGCTCCCCGGAGTGAAAGCCACAGCTTTCTGCGGGGTCCCCATCGAGGAAAGTGTATTCCCCAAAGTTTCCAAGTCAACGTCGTGGGTTACCTAAACCCTGATGAGACTGTCCTTTTCGTCAAGATCGGTCATCACCACGCCTTCCTCAGTCATGAGGACAGGCAATGCCCGAACATACCACCCATGAAGTTGACTGATAGTGTAAGCCTTTGGGACCAGCGTTACGTAGCCACGTGTCGCTGCATCCATCCCGAAAGTTTCGTTGATAGCATCCTTCACGTCTTCCTTTTGCAACGTGGATTCACTGCCTTCCAGGACATTCACGTACAGCGTCCCCCCGTCGGGCGACATGTACATTCCGGCAAAATCCGGAACTTCTTCGGCAATTTTAATCAGCAACTCGTCATGAGTTTTCAACGCGGCATCGGCGACCTCCGGATCGTCCTTTGCCGAGTTGGAGCCGGCCACGGCGCTGACCCCCAGCAAGACGGCTGCCATGATTGCCAGCAACCCGGCAAACACCCACCACGCTCTCAAATTGATTAGCGCCATTTCATATCCTCCTTTCCTGTCAAGGCGTTGCGATTGGACCCGGCATCGCTGCCGCACATCCCAACAAAAGAGCCCCGTCGTTTCGGCGGGGCTCTGGACACGCAGAGAGCGCAAGGGCTACCATTGAGCCGATGGCGGACCCGAATTCCCCATCGCCGCGGCCTCGGTGTTTGCCCACCGGAGCCGTTTTTGTTGGCACCCGGACTCTATCGCCCCAGATCTAATGTCGTCAATCGTACCGGAACCAGGATTCAGGTGTGGCTAACCCCAGGCGCCCAAACGGGCGCCAAGCCTCCGGTCCAATGCCGTCCGTCATCAGCGCCAGCCGGAAGTAACCACCGATAGATGCACCCCCATCCAAGAACGGCCGCTAGTAGTCAGTCAACGTTGGAAGGGCATGGGTAGAAGCGATGGAGTTTGATCCTGGCGTCATCGGTTCCGAAGCGCCAGTTGATCGGGATGCGCGCGGCGTTGCGCCGGGTCTCGTAGGCCGTGATGGCGCGTTGGAGAGCGTCGGCGTCAGGGTTTCTCCCTTTGAGACAGGCGCGGCTCAACGCGCTGAACTCAATCTCCGCCATGTTCAGCCAACTGGCGTGCTTGGGAGTGTGGTGAAACTCGAGACGTTTCACGATGCGCCTGGCTTCGGGGGCAGGGAAGGTCTCGTACAGTGAAGCCATGCGGTGAGTGTTCAAATTGTCCAGGACCACGCGGATCAAGGCATGGGGGTAGGCCACGTCTACGAGCCACCGCATCTGATAGGCGAAGTCCACCATGGTGCGGCGTTCGGTGATAGCCACATGGCGCCAGCCCGCCAGTGGCTCGCAGAACAGGAAGAGGTTTCGGGTGCCACCGCGTCGGTACTCGTAGTCCTGACGTCGGGGTCGTCCCGGCTGGACGGGCAACGGCTCTCTGACATCAGACAACAGTTGAGTGGAGGTCTCGTCGAAGCACACCACCGGCCGGCTGGGGTTGTAGGGCTCGGCATACAGGTCCAGCACGTCCTCCATAGCGGCGACGAACTCCCCGTTCATCCGGGAGATGCACCACTGCTGTTTCTGCCAGGGCTTGAGGGTGTTTTTTTCAGCCGGAGCCTGACCGTCTCATACGACAGGCTCTCCACCACGCCCAACTCCACCACCTTGTCGGCCAGCAGGCGCAGGGTCCAGTGGTCGTGGCCTTCGGGAGCGTCGCTGCACGCCAGGGCGATCAGGTGGGCTTCCCCACGATCATCCAGCTTGCGATACCGGTTGGCCTGGGGATGGTCAAATAGCACGCCGTCCAATCCCTCCTCGGCGTACCGCCGCTTGGTGCGAAACACCGTGCGCTGCGACGTGTCCAGGGCCGTCGCCACCTGGGACGCGCTCCAACCCTCATCGGTCTTGAGCAGGATGCGCGCCCGATTGATGACTCGCGCCGAATGCTGACCGCTACGGATCAAACGCTCCAGTTGGCTCCGATCTTCCGTGCACAACTGTACCGAATATTTCTCCTGAGCCATGGCTGCCGCACCTCCCGCACCGCTGTTTGCCGCTCACGATAGCGACCATGGCCGGTTTCTTCTTCCATATGACGATACAAGTTTGACCGAATACTAGGCCTTCCCAACGCTACGACACATCCTGCTGGCAGCCGAGGTTCTCATACCCGCCAAAGCCGCCGCGCTCGTGGCCGCTCGCGCCGGCCTCCGTACATGCAGGGCCCAACACCCCGCCATCGCCTCATCCTGCCCGGTGACCACCGCAGAAACTCCTGCAGTTTCAGCTGAGAGCCACCAGACGACGGCGACGCCAGCAGGTTCATCGAGGACGAAACGCCCGACACCGCCACTTCCAAAACCGGGTAGCACCGCACTATGTGAGTTCCGCACGCGAAAATCGTCTCGCACTCATAGATCAGGGCACGGTTTCTCGGCCCGATAGGTTCCAAAAATGCCTTCGCCCGTTGTATTATCCGGTCACCGTGCGGATTCCGCCGCGATGCCCGCCAGCTCGCCGGCCCCAGCCGGCCCGAGGACAACGCAACAGCGCCGCCTCAGGCGATCAACCTGGACTCCGCAGGAAGCATCCAGCTACCGCTAACCGATGGGGACCCGAATTCCCCATCGCGTAGGCCCCGGTGTTTACCCACCGGGGCCATTTGGCCTGACTCGTTAGACTAGGCCCTGAAATGCGTCCAACACCTTTTCGTTGTTGATTCCGTCCAGGACGGTACCCGTGGAAACACTCGACCACACCGGCAGCGCCATCACAAAGGTAGCCCTGGCGTGCGTTACCTTGCTGTTGGTCACGCTGTTCCAAACATCATGCGTCACCCCCGACCCCCAGACATCCCGAGCAGACGGAGACGTTCCAGACGCCGCTCGGCCGGGACCAGACGGCACTGACAACGCATCAGCAAACCAACCATTGTACCTGGCGGATTGCCAGCGAACCCTGTTCACCGCGATGTGGGCCGGCGACGCGGAAGCCGTGCAGTGCTACATGGACGCCGGAGTCGATCCCAACTCCCCAAGCGCCTTTGACCAAAGACCAGGCGACCACAACGACGAGACCATCCTGGTGGACGCTGTGCGGCACGGCTATGTGGAAGTCGTGCGAGTCCTGGTCTGGGCCGGCGCCGACGTGAACACAGCAGCTTTGCTCCCCAAATGGGACCCAGAAAACGGCGTGGACCCAACTTCGTGGGAACCAAGCCAACCTCTGATCTTCCTGGCTTTACCACCACAACCTTCCGAACGACACTTTCAGATACTCCGCGTCCTCCTGGCCGCCGACGCCGACCCCAATGCCCGGATGACCCACATGCCGGACCGGAACATTACCCCTCTCGTGGTCGCCGCCAACCACTCGGACTACCAGTCATGGAGTTGCTCCTCATCAATGGCGCCAACCCCGACGTACGGCCGGACGGCAACACGACACTGCTATGGGACGCCGTCTCCGCAGGGGATGTCGATAAAACGGACATCCTCCTGACCGGCCGCGCCGATCCAACGGCTATGAATTCGTCGTCTGAAACGACCGTCCTCGACCACGCCGAGGAACTGGGCAACGACGACATCAATTGGTTTTCTCCACCAAATTAGCGGGGGGTTCGCCCTACCGCTGAACAGGTCGAAACGGCCCGCCAATCCAACAGCGTCACGTTTTCCTTGACCCCAACGGTGCTGGCGAATCCACAGAAGCCCGGTGCTACAATCCGCAGCATAACCATCAACGGAGAAGCACGGCCATGCCAATTGCCAACATTCAGGACGCCCGAGAGGTCCAATGCGGGCTGCAAAACATCTTCGATGCTCCCGACGCCGACGAGCGGGCCCGAACCATCCGCGCCTTATTCGTCGAGACCTTGGACTTCGACCAGGCCGACCGACTGGTGCCCCTGGGATCGATCAACGATCCCGATTTGCCCGCCGACGCTCGCCTTCTGGGTCGCAGGAACGGGTTCAGCGTCCTGTACGTCGCGCTCGACGGTGCCGACGAAAACCGCGTGAAGACGGCCACAGCCGCCGCCGCTGCCAAACTCATCGGCGACGCCATTGCCGACGAGCCGCTGTTGCTGTTTACCAACCGAGACTGCGACCAGCCTCACGTCATCTACCCCGACCTGTCCGGGAGCCGGCCACGGCTCCAACGTATGGTGATTCATCGCGACCGGCCGGCACGTACGATCATCCAGCAAATTGCAAACCTGTGGCACGACTACGGCGAGCTGGGCCTGCACCAGCGGACCAGGCTCGGGCCAGCAACTCCCGGCTCACCCGATCCAGCTGGCGCACATGGCCCCACCGGAAACTGCGCAGGAAGGTACCCAACGTGGACGGCGCCTTCACCTTACAGCCCAGCACCCGTCCGGTGCTGCCAGCGCGCAACACGTCGGCGTCGTCAATGCAATCACCCCCAGCCAGCGCCGACGCCACAACGTCAGCATCTTGTCCCCTGCATTCGCTCGGCCCGGTGTGTCTCCCAGATCCGCGTGATTGTCCACCAACTCGCCCGGACCCAAATGATGGGCCAACGTAACCGGCAAGATCAGTCCGGCATTGGCCACCAGACGGTGATCTTCGAAGGCGATACTGATGCGGTCAGGGTCGTTGCGTGGTAGCATCCGATGGGTGCTCCTCCTTCAGGGCTGGTTTTGTGTTGCAAAAACCATTATCCCCGAAGCAGGGAGCACTTTCTAATCACTGCGACGCGCCAACACGCTCATCCTTTCGGTGGATTGGGGCTAAACAATCGTTTCATGAGACGTTCCTTTGGCAGTGCGCCGGCGTGTTAGTCGCGGGGGGCGACCTTGAAGTCTTCCGTCATGGGGACGGCGGCATACTTGTCGTCGAATAAATGCCCCACCGACACGACCCGTCCGGTTGCCTTGAAGAAGGCAATCTCGAACAACGAGTAGGTGACCTCACCTTCGGTCTCGGCTCTGACGATGTCTTCTGTGGGCTCGATCACCACGACCCATACATCATCGTCGCGACCTTCCACACTCATTCCTAGTTCGCCGCCTTGACGTTCGATGTACTCGGCCTGGGTCATTTTCTCAACGTACGCATTGCTCGTTGTGATGCCATCGTGGGCCGTGGCAAGAGCGATGGCGCGAGACGCCGCAGCCTCTTTGTTGGCGACGTGTCCGCTGGTGGCCGTGGCGGTTCCACCGTCGCCAAACGCGGCCATCCCCCACAATGTCGCCACGGCGACCAGAGCTGGCACCAGTCCGGCAACCAACCACACGCGGCGACTTCGCCAATTAATCTTTGAAACCATGTTGATTGTTCCTCCTTGGATGTTTTCGTCGGGATTTACTGATTACGGATTGTAGTCGGTTTTCCACGAGGAGTCGTTGCCCACCGTAACGTAGCGCACCCGGTAATCGTCGTCAGCAGAGGACGTACAGATTTTGGTGGACGAGTCGTAGGTTCCGTCCGCGCACCACACATTGCTGGTGTTCGTCCAATTGTTCGTGCCGTCGTCAATATAGCGATTGGACACGTGCCATGACTCCATCATCGCAACCCCGTGCGTCTTCACCTCTGCTCCGGAAATGAACATGGTGCCCCTGTCAAAGCCCAGGTCAAGGGTTATTATCTTGCTCGTACCCTGACAGAAGTCCCAAGCAAAGTCCAGGGTCGTCGGAGTGTCGTTGCAGGTCTTGTTGTTCACCACCTTCCACGTGTGGTAACTGTTGTCCGCCAACGTGGTATTCGCGTAGTACGACCATCGCTCGCCCTGGTTTCGATACACGATTAGCGGAATGACGTTACCGTTGGTGGTTCCTTCCACATAGTCCGGGCCTGCTATGAACGGTCCTATTTCGCCATAGCAATGCGTCGTGCATTCTCCCGAAGTATGATTGCTGTCCTGGGTGTGGTCGTAGACGACCGCGACCCTGGTGTACGAGAAGTGATGACTCGTCATCGCTCCGGGGTGGTCGGTTCGTATCTTTGCGCTCACCCCCTGATTGGCAACGTCCTGCGCCACACGAGCG
This sequence comes from uncultured Dehalococcoidia bacterium, assembly GCA_951813535.1. GTDB lineage: Bacteria > Chloroflexota > Dehalococcoidia > Lucifugimonadales > UBA3495 > Bin87. The sequence goes on from OX638345.1 coordinate 1,049,822, forward strand.
TTGATGAGTATGTTGTGGCCCGAATGGGCCGAGATTGTGGAAGCCACCGGCATCCCCAACGTGGCGCCGATGCCCAGCGCCGCCATAATGGCAAGGGCCAGCCAGATGGCTGCTGTGGTTCTGAGTTTAAACACTTTGCACTCCTGCTTTGGTAGTTGGGTCGGTCGCGCCATGGGCTGTTCATTGCGCCCAATGCACTGACTGGTCTGAAATAAAATCCTGTACCTCCTGTCGTCGTGTCCAACAGAAAGCCCCGCCGTTGCCGACGGGGCTGGACACGCAGGGAAGCACAGGGCTACCATTGAGCCCGATGGCGGAGCGCATTTCCCCATCGACTGCGGCCTCGGTCTATCACACCGGGGCCGTTTCGCTCCGCAAGCTAACCTGCAGGACCGGGAACGATTGCCAGGCGGGGAAATTCAACTGTTGCTCGCTACCGACGTAGTGTCGGAAGGTCAGAACCTGCAGGACTGCGCCCGGGTCTTGAACTACGACCTTCACTGGAACCCTGTGCGACTTATCCAGCGCTTCGGACGGGTGGACCGCATTGGTTCCCCCTACGACGAGATCCACCTGCACAATATGCTGCCAGACGCCGAACTGGACGAGAGCTTGGGCCTCACCGGAAAGTTGAGCGACCGCATTCAGGCGTTCCACGACCTCATCGGGTTGGACAACAAGCTTTTGTCGGAAGAAGAACAGCTGAACGCCAACGGCGTGGGCGTCATCTACGACGACCAGGAAATGCCGGAATTGGACGATGTGCCGGACGAAGTGGCGGCTAACCAGCGGGCCATCGCCCTGTTGCAGAACATCCGAAGCAATGACCCGGACCTTTGGCAGACGGTGACCGAGTTGCCGGACGGAATTCGGTCTGCCCTAACCTACGCCAGAGACGGCGATGACGATGATCCGCAAGCCGGCGAAACCATGGTAATGCTGGCCGCGTCAAACGCCGTGCGCTGCTACGCAGTTGGAGATGATCTGACGCCGCGCCCCGTCAGCACGACACAATTCGTTGCTGCAGCGGAGTGTGAGCCCAACACGCCAACGCAGCCTCTGCCGGACAATACCAACGCACGGGTGAGCGCTGCAGCCGAGACTTTCAGTAATGACATCAGTCGGATATTGGGCACGGTGCGCCGGCGAACCCCTGGTAACTCCCGCAACAGGATTTTCGTCAGACGGCAGCTCAACGGGATCGGCACCGACGTTGCCACCCCACAACGCATCGAAGCACTGAGGCAGGCATTCGCGGGTGACCTGCCCACCGTAGTCGAGAACGAGTTGACAGACTTGCGCCGCCTGAGCTTGGGCGGGCGCGAGTTGGTGGTTCGTTTGGAGCTGTTGCAGGAACGCTACCGCCTGAACCCGGCGGAGCGAAGCACCATTCCGACCGCAGCGGAACCAACGAGGGTTATCTGCTCCGACGGCCTGTTGTAGATCGCGGCGGGGACGCATGCGATGCGACCGGCCCTTTGACTGGGCCGGTCGCTCTTTCTTTGGGGACACGCGTCGAATCTCCGACGAACCGTAGCATCCCACCAACACATTACAATAAACTCATGCTTGCCACCATCTGCACCCCCGTCCTGCCGGACCCAGCCACGAGCCAAGCAATCGGCGACCTGCTGAGCCAGAAAACTGCCGCGTACAACGAGGCGACAGCCCTACTAAACCGCGGTACCACCATCCGCAAGCGCAGTACCCGCAAGGAACCTTACGGGTTCAACAACCTACTCACCAAATGGCGACAACAGGAAACGCACCTGCGAAAGGTACCATACAGCATCCATCAGGCAGGCTGGGAACAAGCCTGGGAAGCCAACGAACGGATGCGGCAACAAGCCGCACTCCGGCACCGACGCCTCGAACACGCCCAGTCACACGGGCTGCCCCCCAAGAGGCGAGATACCCGTCAGCACCGCCGGACCTTGGCGCACCGAAGGCGCAAGGACAACCCTAGCCTGACCATTACCGAAGGACGTCGCCTGGTCGCCAAGGGGCACACCGTAGCGTTTCAGCACCGGTACCACGGGTTCACCATCCGCACCAAGTACCAGAACCTCGACCAACTGGACATCCGGAGTATGCACCTAGTGCCCGCCGAGGACTACGCTCCCAATGTGTCCTTGGAGGCACGCCAGTACATCGCCAACATTCAAGTCGTCGTACCAGGTGGTATGCCCACAGAGTTGCCAGACATAGAGGACCCGCAGGAAATACTCGGCTTCGACCGCGGACGGAAGAAGCCCGCTGCCGCCAGCAACGGGGAGGAGATCCGCTACGATCCCGTGCCAGACGTGGCCGAACGCAAGGCGGAATACCACCGTGTCCGCACGAAGAAAAAGGGCAGCAAGCGCAGACAACACGCCAAAGCACAGGCCGTTCGCCACTCCCACCAACGGATTCAACGTCGCCGTGCCACCAAGCGCCAACAGGTCAAGAACATCCTCCGTGACGCACAGTCCAAAGCTGTCGCCGTAGAAAGCCTCCGGTTGCCCAATATGCTCGCTTCGGCTGCAGGAACCCCAGAACATCCTGGCGTAAATGTCGCTGCCAAACGCGCCCTGAACCGCACCATTGCTGAAGCCAGCATGGGCGAAACCAACCGGATCATCTGCCGAGAAGCCGAACGGCTCGGAATACCGGTCTTGCCGGTGCCGGCGGCCGGGACCTCCCAAACGTGCCCGCGCTGCGGACACCGTGATCCACAGAACCGCGAGAGCCAAGCGGTTTTCCAATGCCAACAGTGCAACTTCTCTGACAACGCCGACTTCACGGCCAGTCGCATCGTCCGAAACCGAGCCTACGCACTCTACTTCGATCCAGAAGTTGCCGTTGAACAAGCTCCTACGGGGTGGCCGGAGCAGCCGTCCCAGAGGTGCGGACAATTCCCTCTGTTCCGCATCGAAAGCGAAATCAAGCCAAAGTGTGGCGCGACGGAGTTCTCCAACAATGGAGACCAGGGTCCGGCACACAAGGCCCACGACAAGAACCCAAAACTCTGTCGTTAGTCGCATGCACCAAAGTGTCTATCCCCTCGGAAACATCTGAATGTAGACACGCTCGAGGAAATTTCGCTACTCGCGACCTGACTGACCTATGGCAGAAAACGACCGACGAGACGATATTCGCGGTCTCGTCGTTTCCGCTCCCATGGCGTGCATCGCGCCCGTCCCGGAGCGCAGCGGAGCGTGTCTCCCTACCTGCTAAGATGAGTAACGCCACTCGACTATTGATCTTCAGACCACTGTCGAAGGTTGCGCACCGGTTGGACAATTCTGATGATCAGGGCGAATCCAATCAGAACCGCGGCAATCGCCAGGAGCAGCGCAAGCGCCGGAGGCACGTCGGCTGAGAGTCCCTGTCGTACGTTCTCCTGGACCGCCGGTGTTCTAATGACCTCACCCGTCTCCTGTCGCGAGACATTCGCGATGATGCGCATGCCGGGGGAATCTTCATCGCCTCCCGGCGCCCGGAGGACAGCCACAAATAGGACCAAAGCCGCAAAAAGGGATGCTGAGGTCGCAGCGCCGATCAAGATCACCAGCAACCACTTTGCCAAGGACTTGAGGTATTGGGTACGCATTACGCGGTCTCAGCGATGAAAAATCCCGATGGGTCCCACCGTCTGGCATAGTACTTGTTGGCCGCACATCAAGCAATTTACAGCGTGTTGACACATTGGGTCACCAGCAGACAGCCACGGCACTATGTAGTTTTATCCAAGCAAACGCCCAGCAATTTATCATCAAACAATGAGCACAAGCCTGAAATTCCCCCTGTGCCGAGACTCGGACGCCAGCCGGGCCATCGGTTACCACGCCACTTAGCAGAACGCGGCCTACAACCACGCCGTCGATGTCCTGAACCGGGATCCGGTGCTACCCAAGCGCAGCGGTCGGAATCTCCCCGACGCAATGAACAAACGCATCACCGCCTGGCGGCAGGGAAACAGGGATAAGGCCGACGCGCCGTACCACATCCACCAGGAAGGCAGCGAGCAGGCTTGGGAAGCCAACCAGCGAATGCAACAGAGCCACGCCGAACGGCTGGAGCACATCCAACGCGCCATCGCCAAAGAAGAGGAACCCAAGCATCGGGACGTCCGTCCCCACCGTCGAACACTCGCGCATCGGTCCCGCGAGCGGGGGCGGCTCAGCCTGACCATCACCGACCAGAGACTTTTCGAGATCAGCAACGACGGCCCGATGCTGTCGAGCCACCAGTGCGGCTTCACCCTCCGATTGCGCGCCCACCAGACCCTGAAATGGCTGGACATTCGGTCAATCTCCGGCTCGTCCCGGTGCACAAGTACGGCCCGCGCACGCCCCTGCAGCGCCGGCACTACTGCCTCCACGTCCAAGTCGCCGTGCCCGAGCCAGTGCCCATCGAAGAGCTAGACATCCAGGAACCCAACGACATCCTCGACGCCGACCGTGGCACGAAGAACCACCTGGCCGTCAGCTCCGGACATCGAGCCCATCACTCCAGTGGAAAGTGGCGTCGCAACGGAAAACGCAAGCACCAGCGACACATCGCCGGCGAGCCCCGTAACAGCAAGCGACGGCACCACGCTGTCGCCAAGGACCGAGAGCGAGCGCGCCGTTACACCCAGCACCGCGACCTGGAGATGCGCCAACAGATCCGCGAAATCCTGCTGGAAGCCCAGCCCAAGATGGTCGCCGTAGCAAGCCTCCGCTCCATCAACATGATGGCATCCGCCCGAGGCACCGCCGGCGCGCCGGCCAAAAACGTTGCTGCCAAACGAAAACTGAACGAAAGCCTCACCGAGTCGGCCATCGGGCACGTCGGCAAACTCCTCAGCGAGGAAGCCGCCAAACTTGGCATACCCACCGTCTCCGTCCCGCCGCACGGCACGTCCCAGACCTACCCGCGCTGCGGAGACCGGCGCCCGAACCACCGCGAGAGCCAAGCGGAGTTCCGGCGCCGGAATTGCGGTCTCTACGCCCACGCCGACTGGACTGCCGCCGTTATCATCCGCAACCGGGCCTTCGTCCGGCACTGCGAATGGCAGTCAGGCTACACACTGGACGTACTGACCGCACCCACCGGGTGGCGACAGCAGCCATCCTGCCCTAAGCCCTACCAACTACGGCTGGCCTTGGGGGTAAGCGCGTTTAAGCCGGAAGGCACCACGACGATCCGCCCCAGCGGAAGGGTCCGTGGCCCGAGGCTGGACCGCTGTATCCAAAGCGGCAACCCGAGACGCCCAAATGCTGGCAAATCGGCGCACTCACCCCGTTTCCGGGGTTGTGCTCAATTTGTCCACAAGCTCTAGGGCAGCGAAAGCGGCTCACATTCCGCAGACAGTGCACCCGCGAAATCACCCACCTGCGGAAGCGTCTCCAAGTCGGACACCGGAAGAATATGATACGGGCCAGAACGCCCGTCGAGCAAAGCAAAATACAGCACAATAGAAGAACTGGGACCCTCATACCCTCCCCGAACATCTAACGGGAACCCGCAGAGAAACAACCCTGACGCCTCCGATAACTGCGCGGGAACGACAAGCATCAAGACACCGTAAACACCAGCTCGGTGTCCACTAAAAGTGATGACGCCCACATGCCCAAAACGCCAACCCCGGGAATGCCCCTCCGGCGCGGACCATCCGACCCCCAGCAAAAACCTGGACGCTGCACCATCCAACGCAGCCACATCGTACTCCGTCACGACCGGAAACTCAGGAGAGGAGCCGATGGGATACTCATCGTTCTCCTCCGGCCAGTTCCAAGCTCTCACTCCTACGGCATACCACCTGTCCGTGGGAAGGTCATCACCTCCAATGATCCACGAGTACTCCATGTCTCGCGAAATGGAATCGCGGTGAAATCCAATTCCATCGACAAAACGCACGTTTTGAGCCAGGAACCAGCGACTGGTGTTCGGGTTCCAGTACCAGAGATAGACTCGGTGGTGATCCTCCGACCACATGGCATCGACCCACTCGAGTTCCAGATGCCGGGACTGGCCCTCCTTGAGAACAGGATCCTCCAATGAGCCGCCCTTCCAGTACGTGGTGACTGCGTCGATGTCCCACGGGGTTGGAGCGTGGACACTCTTACAATTCAAACCCGTCGAAGCATAGGAGTCGTTCATTACCGACACCACATCCGAACAAGCGGGGGACCCTGATTCGTTGTATTGGTCGTCTAGGACAATCCAGTGGCCGATTTCATGGCGAAGCTGATCCTCAATCCCAAGGTCCGTGAGCCTGGACTGAGCCAACGTGAGCCGAATCTCAGCAGTCAGCAAGTAATTAGCCTCACGAGAGTGGTCCGCCAAAGTCGTGAGGCTGATCATGCACGCATCCACCCACATGCCACAAGAACCCTTCTTGAAGTACAAGTTGTACGGACGAGTCCCCGCGGAGGCAAAACTCAACTGGGGCACCGCACTTTCCCAAGATTGGATCGCGTTCCGAACACGCTGTGTGAACGAACCATCGTCTGTCCACAAGGCATCGAAAGAACCTTGGGACCAGTCAATGTAGGTGGCGTTGAACGGATAGTCTCCGCTCCACGTCTGGCGGTCTTCAGGGTTCTCCTGCATATATGTGTAGTGACTGGCTGAGGCATCTCCAGGGACGACAAAAACGACCCCAAGCAGCACTGCCAGTATCGTCAACGCAGTGATCTTACGCATCGTCAACCCTCTCATCTGTAGTCCTCCCGGTGGGGTCCCCAGCGCTCCTCGTAGAACTCGGTAGGGACAAGTTGCATACTTTCGCGCCCCAACTGATCCACGAGGAATTGGAACGTGGTCTTGTGATCCGCGCCAATCTGGAACTGGCCAGTTTCGGTCGACACGAATGCCACCTCCGCGTTGCGCACGATGATGTAAACAGGCAGTAGGAGAGGCGAAAGCGTCACCGTCGGGGGCGCCTCGATCTCAGTACTCCGCCTGGAAACCAGCGCGTCCACCACCGCGTCTTCCGGTAGTTCCAAGGCCGCCCCTTTAACCAAAGGCACGTGGGACTCCCAAGCCTCATGGGCAATACGAACCCTGTCATCACGTTCCGCTTCAGTCATAGCCGGAACCGGCGCCGGCGAGTCGGGATCAGCGGGCAAGCTGGTTGGTGCAGGAGGCACACCAGGCCTCGCCGCAATCAAAACCACAACAACAGCGACTGCCAGCACTACGACCAGCAGCCCCGTCCGTTTTCGATTCATAACGACATCTCCTTTCCTGAGGCCCACTTCATCAGCACAACCGGGTAGCCAAGAACACAGGCAACCGCCAATCGAACCGCCACGCGACACATAAGACCGCAGAGCAACCCAGCACCAGCCAATCCGCTAAACGTGCGCTCCGTACAACGGATCGATCACACGTAGCACGCAGCGACTTCACGATAGCCCCGGCCATACCCGACCGCAACGTCTATCCTCATCTCATAGAGCACCCCCTCACTGACAAGACCCAGCAATTGAACGCGGGCGAAGATACCAACAAAAAAGGCCCCGCTAAAACGACGAGACCCGATACGCAGAGGGTGCAGAGCTAGCGATTAACCCGATGGCGGACCCGAATTCCCCATCGCCGCGGCCTCGGTGTTTGCCCACCGGAGCCGTTCTGTTGGCGCCCGGACTCGATCCGCGAGATCTTATGTTGTCAATCGTGTTTGACGAAGATCTCCATCGTGAACAGTTGGCAACCCGCCCAGGGCCTTCGAGCAGCACAGGGTTGGACGTTATCACCTCATGTGAGGCACGAACTTTATTCCCGTAGCCTGGTCCTGTCTGATCCGCAGTTCCAAGTTTCCATCGCCGTCAAGACACCACAGACCAGGTTCCGCAGAACTGCTCGCAGTCTTATGCGTGTGCGTCATGCACGCCATGCCACGATAGACGTCGAGGTCCCTAAACCCCATACCGTGAGGAACTTCAACAAAAGACTCCTCACCGGACTCCGGGTCGAGCTTTGTAACCCCCGAACGCAATCCAGCATCACGCATCCTACTGGACAACACACGGTGGGAGACGTACACCATTCCGTCATCATCCTGGACGGCCCACTTTGGAAACGGGTGCTCCAGGTTGAATCTGTCCACCACATCCACCGTGACCGGGTCCAATACATAGACGTCGACACGCGGAGCATGCTCATGCAAGTGACTAAGCGAATTGAAAAGCCTGGCTTTTCCCCCGATGTCCAGGACATCGAGAACTCTCAACCCCGGCTCAAGGCCTGACAGCCAACCACGCATCTCAATCGTTTCCGGATCTATCACCAGAATCCGAGTGTAAGCCGCATAATGCGGGGTCACTCTGGGGTAATCCCGAGGGGGACTGCCGAAGCCAACCACCAAGATGGCGCCGCCAACCTCCACGATCGTGGTGATGTAGAAGTTGGATTCCGCCGGCTTTTCCCCAGGTGGAATCAAACCCTTAAACTCCCGGACCACCTCCATGCTCACCAAGTCAACGACGTAAACTCTTCCAGTGAAGCCCGAAGCCGCACAACCCACAAAAGCTAAACCGTTGGCAAAAGCTATTCCACCATCCGGCGGAGCGCAGCCCAGGTCAAAATCATGCTCCAGGTCCCCTCGCGGCGACAGAACCTGAACTCCGGAATGACGACCGCGACCACCCATCCCATCCTGAGCGTAACCCATCCAGATCCGACCCATCGGGTCCAGTTCCAAGCGGTGGGAGTAAGCCACCCAGGTAATGGGGAGCTCCACCTCACGGTAGACCTCGAAGGTATCCGCATCGAAGATAGTCAATTGCACAAGCCGCGGAGTGCCCGAGTGCAAGTACCCAACATTTTCAGGCAACTCACCATAGACCTCGACCTCGTTGTCCTGGCAACCAGAGGCCATCATCACCAGGACAACGAGTAAGACAGGCACCAAGACCACGACCGACGAGTGAACCCCCTTGAACATCCGAAGCCTCCAGTGCACTGCCACGATGCCGTCAGCTAATCAAGCGTCCGGTAATCATCCACATTGGGCGAATGCGCTATTTCATCCGGCGCCACCGTGTTGATGATGATGATTGACGCGAACAAAGGCCCGTACCGGTCCTGCAGCCAGGAATGATACGCAGGAGCGTTGCTGTCAACATCTGCAACCGGTCTTCCGTGGTCCACCGATGGCTCTGGTCCGCCCACGGCTCCAGCAGGTCCCGCCAGGGCGTCGTTTCCTAACGTGGCACCAGCCAACTGATCATCGCCAGTCGGCTCAGCTGATCCTCGGTGGGGGCCAGTCCGTCTTTGGCGATGCCCTCAGCCTGCGTCGCCGCCAGATACTTGCGCACCGTATCCCGCGACAAGACCGTGCCCGCCGCGATCCGTCGCTGACTGTTTCCCCCTGCCAACGGCGGATGACCTCTTTTATCTCCATCCTGGAAACCTCTCGATACGCCATCGCTGCACCTCAACATCGAAGTGCGCCAATGGTGGCCGATGTGGCTCCCAAAGTGGCCTAATAGCCTTGAAAATCCGGCCGGCCTATAGTCCTTGAAAGTCTTCCATATTTGCCGGACTACAGAACCTGAAAAGTGACACCAGCGCACCCTATCACACCCGGGTCAACCGGCGTACGACGGCACAAACTTTATCCCCACCGCATGTTTCTGCGGTATCACTTTCTGCAGCCCCTCGCCATCTAGAATGCACCACAGTCCGTCCCTATCCGACCCATTCACAGTAGTGTAGGTCAAACAGGGCGTTCCGTCGTAAACGTCCATGTCCTTGAAAGAAAGTCGCTGCGGAGTTTCAATAAAAGACTGGGTACCCGTTTTCAGATCCAACCTCGCCACGCCGGACCGATACCCAGCATCGTACAAGCGTTTAAACGGCGCCCTGTGAAAGATATAAACCGTGTCCCGGTCCGTGCGCACCGCCCACTTCGGAAACGGACGCTCCAAGTTGAATTGATCCACCATCGAGATGCTAGCGGGATCCATCACGTATACGTCGACCCGGTCGGCATGCTCTTCAACCTGGCTCAACTCATTCAAGAGCCAAGCCTGACCATCGATATCCAGAACTTCCAAAACCCGCAAGCCAGGGACCAACCCGGTCAAATAACCCTGGAATTCCAAAGTCGTAGGGTCAATCACCCCAACCCTAGGACTATGACCGAGAAATGTACAAAAGGCGCAACGAGATCGAGCGGCTGTCCCGGAGGATGAAGGGATTTCGCCGCATCTTCTCCCGCTTTGAGAAACTCGATGTTCTCCTCTTTGGGTTCATCTCATTCGCACTCAACGTTGACGCACTGCGCTAGTGTGAACACGCCCTAGGCCACTGGGACAGCAAAGCTTTGACATCGCTGGTCAGGCTCGCGCCTTGGTCCCGAGACAGCGGCAAGAAGCGAGGTCATCGGGCCATCAGGCGTAGCCGAAGACTGGTGCGGTTCACTCCCTGCATGTGCGCCCGGGGCCGCGATCCGCCACAACAGCGAGATGCGCCGTTTCTGTAACCGGTACGCGAGCTTGGAAAGCAGGGAACCGTTTCGGTATTGGCTTTGAAGCGGCGTGTCGGCGTGTCGCTTCACCGGTTGCGTCGCACTTTCCCAAGCGGGCGAGGTTACCTTCTCAATTGAGGTGTCCTTGGGCACCAGGCCAGTTGTCGAGGGGGCGCACGTCGCGGTCCGGGAACGTCCGCATGTAGAGGTTCATCGCGGCGCCCCAGGTGGAGGTGTGGTCTTCACCGTCGGAGTGGATCACCACGTCGGCGCCCAGGTGGTGCTTGATGACCAGCATGATGGCGGCGACGAGTTGGTCGTAGGGCATCATGTCGGTGTTGCAGCAGCCGTAGCCGGCTGGCTGTCCGGATCTGTCGTTATCGCGCCAGTCTGGCGGGTAGCGGAAGTCGTGGCAGCCGTCCTCTCGGGCGTTGAAGCGTATTTCGTGAGGTGGTGTGTGGGATTAAGTCACTTGGTGGTGGTTCGGGCGGCTTCACGGTCCGCCTGTGCCGCTTGGTGGTCGCCGAGGTTCTCATGTATCCATGCTCTTAGCATGTAAGCTTGGCTGTCGTGTTGGGTGTTTAGGGAAATTGATTGGTCCATGTCTGCCAGGGCAGCTGGCCAATCTGGGTTGGGTGGTAGGGTGTAAGCGATGGCGCGCTGGTTGTAGCCCATGTGGTTGGTTGGGTCAAGTTCTATGGCTTGGGTGGTGTCGGAGACGGCTGTCTGTTTATCCGGTGGGTCTGCGGTGTATGCGGCGTAGGCTCGTCTGAGTAGGAAGGATGGATTGTCGGGTGCGAGGTTGATGGCGGAGGTGTAATCCCTGATGGCGTCTTGTCGGTCGCCGTTGTAGAGATTTGCGGTGCCACGCGCTTCCTGGGTTGTGGCTGACCTGAAATTTATGTGGAGTACTTCGCTGTAAGAGGATACGGCGTAGAACCAGTCGGCGTCGCGCATGCGTCGAAACGCTTCGCGGTAATAGCGTTTGGCTTGAGGACGGTAAATTTCTGGTGGGGGTTGTTTCCCGATGGTTATGAACTGGAAACTGGTGGTTATGGGGACGTGCTGTGGTGGTGGTGGAGTGAGGGTTATGGTGTCATCGCTGGCGCAGGAGCTCGACATCAGGATGAGGAGCGCCATCGCGCATGCGGCGGTCAGCGTGATTCTCTTCATGTGATGTGGCCTTCGATGCTCTGAGGCGGTGTCGGCGTGTGGCCTGCAGGTCGTTGGCGGTGAGTTTAGGCGTAGGCATGTGCGCGGGCAATATGCTGCGGTCAGAGATTGGAATGCGGCCGCTAGTATTAAAACGACGGATTGCAAAATTCGGTGTCTGATCCTTCGTATTCGGGCGCGAAGAGCCATCGCATTGCGCGGATGGTAGTACGTTCTGCTCTGAGTGGCACATGCAGCGCTTGATGCTGACGCCTTTGGAGTCAGGGTGGTATCAATCTCCGGTTTCCACGGTGATGCTGACGGGCGCATCGGCGTCGCTGGAGGTGAACGTGAATTTGCGCTGGCGGCCCTGTTGGTGGGTGGCGATGAGCACCGCGGGAGGGGATTGTTGGGCAATGGGTAAGGCGTCTAAGGGGGAGGTTATCTCGTCGATGGAATCGCGGTCGGTGCGGTGGCGGGTTATCATGGCCGGCCTTGTTGGGCAGGGAAAGTCGCTGCCAGATTGGTCGCAGCGGGCGAGGCTACGTTCTCAATTGAGGCGTCCTTGGGCACCAGGCCAGTTGTCGAGGGGGCGCACGTCGCGGTCCGGGAACGTCCGCATGTAGAGGTTCATCGCGGCGCCCCAGGTGGAGCTGCGGTCTTCGCCGTCGGAGTGGATCACCACGTCGGCGCCCAGGTGGTGCTTGATGACCAGCATGGTGGCGGCGACGAGTTGGTCGTACGGCATCATATCGGTGTTGCAGCAGCCGTAGCCGGCTGGCTGGCCGGATTTCTCGTTTTCGCGCCAGTCTGGCGGGTAGCGGAAGTCGTCGCAGCCGTTCTCTCGGGCGTTGAAGCGTATTTCGGTTGGTGAGAAGACGGGTTCGGTGTCGGGTTCATCCGCCGAGCGCTGCAGGGGGAGGTGCCAATTGTTGGCCAGGGCCTGGGCGTCCTTCGCGATGGCGGAGGTCTGCGCCGAGCGCTGGTCCTTGATCCACCAGCGGTGGAGGTATTCTCCGTTTTCGCCGTTGCGCTGCCTGGCTAGTCTTTCTGCTGATGCGTCATTTATCCATGACCATTCGCCGATTGAGGCCAGCGGTTGGGGACCGCGTCGGTAGTATTCCCAGCCGTCTACGGTTGGTGGAGGCGGCGGACGGGTGGTGCGGACAAATCGTTGTGGTGTTCGCTGGTCGGAGGGTTCTGTTGCGTCGTTCATGCTCGTTGGCTCCTCCAGGCGTTTCCCAAGGTGATATTGTCTGTCGGGCCGAACGCTGTCGTAACGGGCACGTGAAGGCCATCAGTGGTATCAGGTTGCCTTCGTCGTCGGCCTCCAGAGCGTCAATGTGCCGCCCGGGTCGTCGCGAGTCGCGACGATGAGCTAATGGTCGTGTTGGACCAGGTGCCAGGTGACGAGGGCTCGAGCCACCCGGCCGTCGGAGTGATGGGATGCCAGGGTCGGGTCGCCATAATCACATGCGTCCCCGCTCAATTACTCCCCGAGACTACCGGAGCGTTCGGTCCCCGCGCAAGGTAGGACGCCGGCGGTTCAACGGCTAAACTTCAGAAGTCGGCGGCTTCTCCAGATTCTGGCTCGGAGGTTTCCTCCACGCTAACTGGGCAGCCTACGGCGCTGATGTCGCAGAGGCAGCATTCCTGTCGGCTGGACACGCGTCTTGCGGGTTCATCGGTCGCCAGCTGGCGAATGAGGGGTCCGAGATCCTCGATGAACCGGTTGGGCAGCGCTCCCCTCGGGAATCGCGCAGTGTGCGTCGCGTAGATGACCTCGCCGACGATCCTGACGTTCCGTTAGTGCGAGAGGACGAGGGACAAAGCGTACTGGCAGATCATTTCAGGACGCGGTGCCCAAGCCGCCCCCCCGACCGGTCTTTACGTCTATGATGGTGGCGTCTCGGGCATCGAACGCAACGAGGCACGGCCAGCCGGCTGGTGTCGCGGACTTCCCTCGGAGCCGGAAGGCGTTCTGGGCTTCGACGTGGACGATGTGGCTGCGGGCTTCTCACTCTCTGCGCCGCTGGTTCAGCAGCGCAGTGTGGCGCATCAGCCACTTATCTTAATCGAATGCGGAGGGCTGTCGGGTCCATTCGACGTAGCGGGCCTCGAACCAGATTGCCCATTCGCATGAGTTTTCGCCAGTGAGACGGCGGGGCAGCCAGGTGGCCCGGATGTATGGGTTTTCTCTTCGTTGCGGCACGGCGCGACTCCTTCGTGTTTGGGTAGCCGTCGTCAACCGGTCCGGAGAACCGATGGCGACATTAATGTCCGTCGTCAGTCTGCGGTAACACGCCGACTCAGCGTCCCGGCCGGTCCCGCGCGAGGCTGCTGAACAATCGGGGCACACGCCCCGGCCGGCCCAGGTCGAACCCATCGGGGCTCTCCACGTCAGATGCACCGTATTCCCTCACCATGGCGACCGGCCCAGCGGCGAGCATTCTGGTATCGATCGACCCAAGCGACGGGCCCGCATAGACGCATGGGGATTCCGTTCGGTCTGAGCACGCTGGCAATCTTGTTAACAGCCATGGCTTCATCCCGCCGACGCACTGCTACCAAGCACCAAACATCATCACAGGGGGCCAACCCATGAAATGGAGCGAACTGATCGACCTGGCGCGAGAACACGCCGCTGCGCCTCCATCCAGCCAGTTGTAGCAGACACGGCTGCGCCTCGCCGTCAGCACCGCCTACTTGGCCGTCTACCATGCTTTGGCCCGCAGCAACGCGGACCTCCTGATCGGCGCATTGGAAGCGGAACGGAGGTTGCCAGAATGGAGAGACACCTACATGGCCCTCGGTGGCGACCACGCTGACCAGCGTTTGCAGGGCGATTACTCCGACCATCCCGAGGCGATCAGAACGTTCGCCGATACCTTCATCGCCCTGCATCGGCAGCGACTGCTGGCCGACGAAGATCCCTCGGCGACATTCACCGCCGCCGAGGCCCAAGTGTGGGTTGAACGGGCCGCTGACGCGATCAATGCCTTCCTGTCCGCCGATCCAACGCAGCGCAGGGCTTTCGCTATCGAGATACTGCTCCACCCTGCGGAGGCTCAGGAGCCTGCGAATTAGCCCCAGGGTACCGCTGGATTTCCGGCGTCGCCGGTGGCCCATACGTCGTTGTTGCGAGAGCGACGCCCGTCGGCGCCGGATCCCCTCGCCAGGCACAGACTGTGGGCAAGTTAAGCATGACAACGGACACGGGAATTTCGTGGTGAATGTCCATCAGTGGCAGGGCTTGGGATGCGGCTTTTGGTACGACGGTCGGGCCTTGGGCCGCGGATCCCTCTGCTCCCGCGCACCGTCGGGGCACCGTACGGGGATAACGCGATCGGCTCAAGGTCAAGTGCGGCATGACTGTCGCTGGGCGGATGCTTTCGCGATCCGGCGGTTCCGGTCTGTTTGCCCCGTTCAACATTCCTGCTCGGTGGGCGGTTATGCGGTTGGGCTGGAGTCGGGCGTATTGGGGCGTTGCCTCGACTCCCAATCTTTGAGGTCCTCTCGGAGTTCTTGCGAAACGCTGCGGGCCGCGTCCATCTTGGCTTTGCGCATGGTGGGGTGCTCGTCAGAGATACTGTCTGCTGTGCCGCTTTCCAGGCGCTCGACAAGTTGACCGAAGGCCTTTTCCCTCTCCTGGGTCACCCGGTATTGCTGTTCGTTTTCGATCATGGCAAAGTCCTCAGACCGATGGCGATCATCCCAGTGGATATGACCCGCTGGCCGGTTTGGGGAAATCCCAGGAAAGTTCTGCCCTGGTAGTCGGCGTCTCAATCTGTGGGAAAGAATTAACTGCCGAAGCAAAGCTTCGGCGCTCGACGTCAATTCGTCAAATCCAGCAATCGCCCATCTACGGTGGTGATCCACCAAGCGCCATCGAAATCACCGGGCGGATCCTTGTTGGCGGCTAATCGTCGATCGAGATAGGTGAGTCGGCAGCCGGACTCTCTGAGGTCCTGCAGAACTCGGAGCAAGCCTTGCAGTAGGATCCTGTGGTGTGAGTTGGTCCCCCAGGCATGTCATCGCTTGTTGCCGGGTTGCTCGTGGATTCACGGTGGCAGATAGTCGCCGAGTTGAGATGGCCGCATCCTGTCTTCCCACTCCACCCCGCCTACGAACCTGGCCGGAAACCGCTGTTGATAAAGCAGCGGGTTATACTCCGGGCCAGCCAATTTAGCGCAGTGAAGAACGCGATGCTGGGCGTGCGATCTGACCGGAGGGGACTTCGGCAAGCGGACCGGTTGTATCTGAACCTGGTGAGTCGGGACAACGTCTACGGCCTGCTGGCCTTGCTGTGGGGGCAATCGTTCCGAGATGCCAATGTCGCGAGTTGTATAGTGCGAACAAAAACGTCAACAGCTAATGAGCACCATGAATAGCATCGAAGTCCGTCCCTTCCCGGACGACCCACAACACGTCGACGAGATCGTTGCCCGCAACGCCCAGGTCACCGTCTCCCGCCTGAGCCCATCCAGCTTGTCCCTCACCGTCTGCACCGCCGCCGACCTCCGCGTTTTCACCATGTTCACCGAACCTCCGACAGCGCCTCTCGATGCCTGGGGCGTAGAACCGCCCAGCGACGTCATCTTCACGTCAGATCCCCTCATCCACCACGAGAACGCCACCATCCACCTCGAGAACCTGGCCCCACACTGCTACTGGATCGCCATACGCCTGCCCCATCACACCGGCGAGGACGAAATCCACATCGACTTCCTTGCCGACGAACCCGCTGTCATACGCCTCGCCGCCGACCCCTGAACAGCACCATGCCGACCCATTCGCTCTCCAGATGCAATGGCTGGTTGACGTGGCTACCCGGATGCCCACCTCTAACTGCATCGTCTCTATCCCTGCAATTCCTGGCTTGACCCGGCGCCAGGACTGGCTTCCGGGCCGCATCAGCGTCACAACCGCTGCAACTGGGCCAGAACAGGGAATCGCTCTCGGGTGGAGCAACGGAAACTACCCGCCATCAATGTCCCAATGCCAGAAGGACTGATGCCCTACGGCTGGGATCGGCTCGGGAAATGGCCTCACATCGGACAGGAACCACAGCCACCGGTCGGGACTGAAGTCACCCCATGGATCGATGTTGGTCCCACCCAACGGCACGCCGTGGCCGATCCCAATGCTGACGTCGTGAATTGCCTGATTGGTCAGCAGGTCGACGCGCTCCACCTTTGCAACGCCGGCCAAGGTCGCGGTAGCCAGCACCGCGCCTGCCGGAACGGCCCGACGCCAATCATTCCCCAGATGCTCTCGCAACTCCCTTTCGATCGCGGCGCCCGGTTGCCGGACCACTCTCCGGCCGGCGTGGACGGCGATCCGCTGCCCCACCAGCCTGGCCGGCGCCGGCCAGGACCGGGTCTCCACCGTCTTGAGCCCCAGGGCGATCAGCGATGCCCAAGGCTGGTGCAGCGTGATGGCGTACACCGGCTCAGCCCCGGTCGGTCTGGTCAAGCTCGCCCGAGGGCGCTCCTCGATGCGCCACCATCACCGGTCCGGCGCCGGCCCTGATCTCGGTGATGACGCCGGCGGCCACGGCGGCCCTGATGATGTGATGGCGGCAGTAGTCCTGACCGCCAATCCGGTAGAGGGTCTTGACGTAGACCGTATAGGGAGCGCGGACGGGTGGTTCCAGTTCCGTGATCGAACTCGCTGGCGGCATTGTATTGAAATGGCCCCAAACCCCTTTGTTCCTTTCCCGGGCGGCAGCCGGGCCATGTATGGCATCGAGTGGCGGCTGCCTCCAGGTCGTAGAGCCACATGACGATTTCGTCCACGACCGGGACCTCAATAGAGAGGCGCGTCTTCTGTGGCGGCTACAATGGCGGTCATGTCGACGTTCATCCGGCATCCCGACGTCAAACTCGGCTTCCTACTGGTGGTGGCCTCCCTGCTCCTGGATATGGGGTCCTCGGGCAGCTCCTGGACTTTGCCTGTTTCTGACCAACTCGACCGTTCGCCTATCGCGCACGGTTTGCTCGGCCTCGTGGTCGGTCTCGGGAGTTTGTTCGTGGTGTTGGCAGCCATCTGGGTGGACCGCCGACCTTCCCACGGAATGATGGCAGTCGGCGCCGGAATCCTCTCCGTTGGGATCGTCTTGGTGACCCTCGCCGGCAGCTTCTGGCCGGCCGCCGCCGGCTTGTTCCTGGTCGGAGCCGGTGGGTCTGCCTTCGCCTCCTTGATCTTCTACGCGATTGTCGTGAAGGGCTACGCCCGGTTCAGGGGAACGCTCATCGGCGCCCTCGGCTTGGTGTTCGGGGCCAATGCGGGGGCCGCAGCAATCCGCAACTGGGATTCTGACATCCCCACCGGGTGGTTCGCGCTTGTGCTGGTCCTTATAGGCGGGATACTCCTCTACGTATTTCTCCCTCGGTGGTTCAGGGTTAACTATCAGCCAGGTCCGACGCTCCGGGAGACCATCGCATTCCCGGGCGTCAAGGCCCGCTTCGCTTCGGCCGCCGCCGTCTACCTGCTCGCAGCCACTGTCTTGGCCGCGGGCTCGATCTATCTTCGGTGGGTTACGGCGGCAGCAGCGGCGGCAGTTGGCGCCGATTATTATGCCTGGTACCAAGCAATGGCCCTGGCTGGAGGAATTGGCGCTTTGGTTTGGGGCGTGGCGGCCGACTTCTTTCCAGTACGCTGGCTGATCATTGCTCTGGCGGCGCTTTCTCTGCCGGCCGCGGCATGGGTCTGGCTGTCTGATGACCCGGTCGGAGCCGCGCTGCTCCTGTCGTTGGTCCGGGGCGGCCTGATCTGCCTCCCCTGGGTGTTGATGGCGGATCTACTTCCCAAGCGGCATTTCGCCAAGCTCGCTCTGGCCGTGACCCTGTTGGGCACGTTGGGCGGATTTTTGGGTCCACTCTATTGGGGTGCGACAATTGACGTGTGGGGAGCGGGATCGCTCATCTGGATCGCCGTTATCGAAAGCGTTGTGCTCGTGGTGGTGGTCGCCTGCCGGCCGACTGATAGAGGGATTGGCGGGCTGATAAGGTGGCGGAACAAGCCGCCTCGGTGCGAAGACCGGGGGCTAGAATGAGGCGGCCGAGAGCAAGAGTGGTGGCCGGATATACAGGCAATGGGCAACACCGATGGTCAAACCCGACAGTGAGTATGTCTGCGTCAGCAGCGCGTGGTCCCGACCGGACATCCCATTATGAAGCGTATCTATCAGATTGGTGTCCTCGGCCCTGCCCGCCTGATGCTCATACCGAGGCAATGGACTGGCCACAGCGATGATGTTCACTCCATGCGCGGTCAATGAGATCAAGCAACTGGCGTTTTTCTCCTTTTTCGCCATCGCGTTTCTTACCGGTCCGGCGACCGGGTTGGCAGTCTGTTGGTCACTCGGCTGGGTCCAGAAACTGAAAGGCGTGGCAGTTGGCTCCGCCGTAGGGGTGTTGGCGGTGGTGGCCTTGGCCTTTATGGTTGACGCCACGGGCAGGGGCAGTGACCTGACGCCAGTGTCCGGCGAACTCATCCGGTATACATTTCCCTGCGGGCCACCGGACTTGTCCGGTAATGTCACCCTGGGTTGGGCCATGTTGTACGTGGTGAAGGTGGCGGCGATAATCCTGACCACGAAATTCGCCACTACCTCCCTGTTGTCCATCGGCTCGATAGTTATGCGTTCAGCAATGCGGTTGGGACGGGAACTGCGCCAGGGGGACAGTCCGGAATGAAGCTCCGTATCTGGTCGGTGGCCGCGGCTTTGTTCCTGTTTGCGGGCCTTGCTGGTTGCGGGGAGGACATCCCCGCGGTCGTTTCTCCGACGGCGTAGGCACCGACTGAGGCAGCCTTGACCACCTCCGTCCTTCCAGCTCCAACGGCGGCGGAACTGCACTCGGACAAGGACCGGTCTGTTCCATCCGTCGGACCTGCGGATCTGGGCGAGCTGGTGCGGGGAAACAACGCTTTCGCTTTCGACCTGTATCACGCCCTGAGCGGTCGTGAAGGCAACCTGTTCTATTCCCCCTTCAGCATCTCCCAAGCCCTCGCCATGACCGCCGCTGGGGCCAGGGGGGAGACACTGAGCCAGATGGAGACCACGCTTCACCACAGGCTTCCGCAAAGCGAACTGCATCCGCATTCAACGCCTTGGACCGGACCCTTGCGTCGAGAGGCCAAGAGCCAGGGGGTGTGCCCAACGACGCGGGAGAAGCCAGACAGTATTTTCGCCTGAACATCGCCAACGCACTCTGGGGCCAGCAGGGCTATGAATTCCTACCCGACTTTCCGGACGTGCTGGCCACGAACTACGGGGCCGGCATGATGGCCGCGGACTTCGCGGGCGCGCCGGAGGAGGCTGGCGTCAGGATCAACGACCGGGTCGCTGAAGAAACCGAAAGCAAGATCAAGGATCTCGTGCCGACGGGGATCATAGACGAATCCACGCGGTTGGTGCTCACCAACGCCATCTATTTCAACGCCTCGTGGCTCTGGCAGTTCAACCCGAGGGATACCGAGGTGCGTCCGTTTAATCTGGCCGGAGGCGGAACGGTGGCAGTCCCGATGATGACGGAGACCACAAAGGATTTCTACGGCTACGCCAGGGGCCACGGTTACCAGGCGGTTGACCTGCCGTACTCCTGGGGGGAGCTGTCCATGACGATCCTGCTGCCCGACCAGGGTAGGCTGGAAGAATTCGAAGGCTCGCTGGACACGGCAATGCTTGACCGGATCATCGATGAGATCGAGATTGACTACATCACCCTCACGATGCCGTTGTTCGAGTTCGAATCGGAGTTTGACTTGGGAGATACCCTGGCTGGAATGGGGATGGCCGACGCCTTCGCCAGCGGCGCTGACTTTTCAGGCATGACCAGGTCCAGGGACCTGTGGATTCGCGCAGTAGTGCACAAGGCGTTCGTCTCAGTGGACGAAGAGGGGACAGAGGCGGCCGCCGCCACTGGGGTTGTCATGCTTACGTCAGGTCCCAGCAAGGAACCCATTCCGATGACGGTCGACCCGCCTTTCATATTCCTCATCCGCGACGCCGGCACCGGCACGATCCTGTTCCTGGGCCGCGTGTCGAATCCCAATCCGGAATGAGGCAGCTGAGCATCGCGGACCGCGGCCCGAGTGCCCGCCCCAAGCTCTCTGCGCGGTCGTCCTGGGGATTCGTTCGTCTCCATAGCTTGAAGTGCGCCCGGACATCGGGTTGTTTCCCGTCTGCAGGGCGATCTCCCACCGTCGCTAGCTTGACCAAACCGACGTAGTGCCACCAGTTTGACGGCAGGAATGGCGACGGTCTGCCTCGCCGGCCTGACCGGCGACGGCTGGCGTCCCGTCGCGACAGTCCTTACCATCGCGGCTATCAGCGGCGTGCGAGGCTGGCGCAGGGTGGCAGCGTACACCTCATCAGCGCTGGCGGGGCCGGTCGTGCTCGACAGGGGCGCTCGTCGGGGCATGGCCGCCACTGGGCCGGCGCCGGGCTTGATCTCGCCGATGACGCCGGCGGCCACCGCGCTCCTGATGACGTGGTGGCGGCAGTAGTCCTGGCCAGCGATGCGGTAAAGGGTCTTCGCGTAGCCGGCGAGCGTGTCGATCCAGCGGTTCTGTTTCCGTTCTACAAGCGACGCAGGTTAGCGAACGTGTTGTCCGACGTAATGGATGTTGGGCGAACCAACGCGAGTGCCGTTAAACCCAGAAGCACAGGAACGCGTGCTTATCCACCCCGCCACGACACGTCCCCTATCCGTGGACTGTGGCTAAGGAAGCTGCGGGATTCTGCTGCCGGGTGGAAGCAAATGATACTCTACGACGGTCTCTTCCTGAGTCAGAGTTTCCACGCCTTCGCAATCTATCCGGTAGGTGGAGCGCCGCAACAGCAACGGCGCGTCTTTCACGAACTCCCGCTCCCACCGGGTCTTCCTCGAATCCGACCAACCTTCATAATAAAGGGTGGCTCTCCCGTACAGTTCGCCGATGCCCTTGAGCTCAAAATCAGGGTACGAGCGTTCGTCGCCGGCAGAAACGTACACCACGTCGTCAACTACGACCGGACGGGAAGCATCGCCGGTGGTGCGATATTCCCACAACAGACGACCGGTGCGGGCATCAAGAGCGCTTACGCAACCGTGGTGCCGGATCCGTTCCAGGTCCGCCCCCTGCCGATAAGCGTTGGAGAAGTCCCGATTGGCGGTGGCGTAAACGACGGCGTCCGCGACAACGAGTAAGGACCAGCGGTGAGCGTCCCTCGTATGTCGCCACCGCAACTTCCCCGTCGCGGTGTCCAGCGCATGGAGGTGTGGGTCCCCGGGGCCCTGGTACACCAAACCGCCCGCAACGACCGGTCCCACCCATAACTCCCCCGCGGTCTCGTAACGCCAGCGCGGGTCGCCCGTGGCCGCATCCAGGGCATAGACGTGTTGATCCTTCGAGCCGAAGTACACCGTGTCCTGGACCACGACCGCCAAGCAGCGGATCACGTCGCCGGCCGCAAAGCTCCAACGCAGTTCCCCAGTGACGGCATCAAGGGCATGCATTCGGCCATTGAAAGAGCCGACGTACACCATGCCACTGGCCAGAACCGGGTCGGCCCACAATTCGTTCCACGATCCGCGGGGGATGTCGTACCTCCACAACTCGTCCCCACCGGAGGCATCGAGGGCAAACACGACCCCTGTCCTGGGTGTGTGCTCGTCCCAAAACTCGCCGCTGACGTATACCACGCCATCTACGACCAGAGGCGGTGCGGAAGCCACACCCAGAACCTCGCGGAGCCAGCGGAGTTCGCCGGTGGCCTTTTCCAGGGAATACACCTGATTGATCCCGGTGGCAACGAGCAGCGAATCGCCGGCCAGGTCAGGGGAGAAATCGGAGCCGACTTCGCTTTGGTAGCTCCATAACACCTCGGGCGTGGGGGCCATGGCATACTCTTCCGGCCTGTTTTCGCCCGGAGCCATAGGCGAACAGGTGTTGGTCGGCTCCGACCGTTACGGAGATGCAACCCCGCTCAAGCCCGCTGACGCGCACGCCAGGATCATCGTCAGCACGGTAAGACAGGCACCCAACGTTGACAGGGCAGCAATGGTCGGGCGGTGGGGAGATCGCATCATCTTGGTAGAGAACGGCGCCAAACACGCCCACGATAGACCGAGAATGTTGATCAGGAATGGGGGGTGGCAGCAATGACCTGGAATGGTAACGTTTGGAGCTCACGAATTGCCTGCATGGAGAGAGCCGCCGACAACGTGAATTTCGCGGCAATCACAGCAATGCAGCGGGCGCCGTTCGATAGAACTGCCGGTGGCGCGTTGCAAAAAGCTCAAGTTCTGGGAGGCCGACCGCCGCCGCATGCATAAGCATAACTCAAAACCGACAGCCAAGCCCGGAACGATTTACGCGCGCCGGCCGCTCCCCGACCGTATCTGCCCAGTGCTGCTCGTAACATTTGGCGCATTGCTTATCGTCTTCGGCTCCGGCTGCAACCTGGCGCCGCCAGCCAATCCAGGATATCTCAGGGTGTCCGACGAACGGTCCAGCCGAATGATCACCTTCGACGCCGATACCTTTGAGATCCACCGCAGCGTCAAATTCCCACCGTCGTATACCCACCACGCCCACCGGTTGGAAATGGATCCCTGGGGGCGGATCTGGGCGGGATACGTCGAACCGTGTCCGGATTGGATCGGATGCTGGCCGTGGGATCAACGTAAGGGTGTATCGATATTCTCCCCACAGGGCGGTCTGTTGCA
This sequence comes from uncultured Dehalococcoidia bacterium, assembly GCA_951813535.1. GTDB lineage: Bacteria > Chloroflexota > Dehalococcoidia > Lucifugimonadales > UBA3495 > Bin87. The sequence goes on from OX638345.1 coordinate 1,073,135, forward strand.
CTCCCGGGAGCTGCTGTGCGGCGCCCAGGGCGGCATCGCCTTCGCCAATGGGTACGCCTTCATCGGGTGTGCGAGGATCGTGGACGTTGTGGACGTCGAAACCCTCGCCGTGGTCAAGCGCATCGAATATGAGGTTCCTCCCAGCGATAGGCATCGCGAAGGTCATTGGGGCACGACCGCCATCAAGGAGATCAACGGGTCGATTCTCGTGATCATGCGCGGACCTGCGCCAGAGGGATACGGGGGTCTGAGCGACTTCGGCGTGGCGAGCGTGGGCGTGATCGATCCCGAGACGCTCACGTTCAGGGGCTATCTGAACAGTCTGGAACCAGGGTCGCGGATTTCGGACGCTGTGGAGGTGGACGGCAAGGCGTGGCTGTTCAACGAACTGAGTCACATCGTCGCAAGGCGGCCTCGGATGGACGTCTACGTGATGGACCCGCAATCCCTGGAGATCGTGGATGGTTTCAATCTGGAGAACCCATTCCCGAAGTGGGCGCGCCAGCACGCCGACGGTTCCGTGTACATTTTTCACAGGGTATCGGGCGACCGGTCGCGAAGGGCCGGGTTCAGAAGCGGCGTCACTCGACTGGATCCAGTGACACGAACGGAGGAGTTCATCGCCACTCCGGACAGTCTGAGCGCCGACGGCCTGGATGTGCATCGAGGGCGTCCGTGTCTGGCTGAGGCACAGGGCGAGGACCGCGGTCTATGGTGCATGAACGAGGACGGAGAACCGGAGCTTCAAATTCCCGGGGAAGTTGCCACGGGTGTATTGTTCAGACCGCCTGGATCGTGATATGAGGGCCGCCAGGAAAGGCTTGCGGGTGGTGAAAGTCGCCGGTACCCTGATTGGCTAGCATATAGTCAAACTTGTATCGGCATATGGAAGAAGAAACCGGCCATGGTGGCTACCGTGAGTGGCAAACAGCGGTGCGGGAGGTGCGGCAGCCATGGCTCAAGAGAAACTTGCAGTACGGTTATCAGCAGAAGATCGGGCCCAGCTAGAGGGGTTGATCCGTCGGGGCCAGCACTCGGCTCGGGTCATCAATCGGGCGCGCATCCTGCTGAAGACTGATGAGGGCTGGAGCGCGTCCCAGGTGGCAGCGGCCCTGGACACGTCGCAGCGCACGGTGTTCCGCACCAAGCGGCGGTACGCCGAGGAAGGATTGGACGGTGTGCTCCACGACCATCCCCAGGCCAACCGGTATCGCAAGCTGGATAATTGTGAGAAAGCCCATCTGATTGCCCTGGCGAGCAGCGACGCTCCCGAAGGCCACGACCATGGGACCCTGCGCCTATCTGGCGGCAGACGACGGCGACGATGGCGTGGTTGTAGAAGCCACTGTCGGCCCGCACGGTGAGTTGACCCGTGGCTCCGGCGTAGCGCACGCGGCTCACCGTCTCCCGCAGGAAGTGGGCGGCACCCCGGGCCGTGTTGGCTCTGCCCTTGCGCAGACGGACCATCAGCACGTCGCCGGTGCCCGCAGTGACGGCGAGGAGCGGGTGGTAGCCGCGCTGACCGGCGTAGTTGTGGCGCTGCGCACCCTCCTTGTCCAGTCCAAAGGTCTCGCAGACGGTGGAGTCCAGGTCGATGGTCAACGGATCATCGCCCGGTCCGGCCCCAGCCGCCCAGGCCCGAGCCAGCGACTCCCGGCTCACCCGATCCAACTGGCGGACATGGCCCCACCGGAAACTCCGCAGGAAGGTGCCCAGCGTGGATGGTGCCTTGACCGCGCAGACCAGCACCTGCTCACTCTCGCCAGCCCGCAGCGCGTTGGCGTCATCGATGCAGTCGCCACCGGCCAAGGCCGACGCCACCAGGGGCAGCAGCTTGTCGCCGGCATTGGCCCGACCCGGCGCGTCTCCCAGGTCACCGTGGTGGTCCACCAGTTCGCCCAGTCCCAAATGATGGGCCAGCGTGATTGGCAGGATCAGTCTAGCGTTGGCCACCAGGCGGTGATCGTCAAAGGCGATCTGGATACGATCGAGGTCATTGCGTGGTAGCATCCGATTCAGGGCTCGGAAAGGAGGTTTGCCATGGTCTGATTACCCGCGCCACCGTTCCCACGACGGCCGTTTCTGTCGGAGACTTATCATGGAAAGAAAAACGACGCTCTTCGCGGGCGTCCTGCTGGCCCTTGTGCTGGCGGTCGCCATTGTGGGCGCTACGATGGCCTCCGGCTCCGGCCAGGACAACGCACCCCCACCGCCTCAAGGTCTGCCAGACGACACACAGTACCCGGCTCCGACCCCGGTCAAGACATTGGAGGAAATTGATGCCGAGGTCAAAGCGGCGCAACTGGCGTGGGAGACCCATGAGCCCCTGGTGGCGGGCAAAAAACTCACCATGCCCGACGACGCCAAATTGGACACGCGGGTAGACCGTAGAGGCCCCTCAATATACCACCACGATAAATTGGAGCCTTTGGACTTGCCCGTTTACATCATCGTCAGGGACAGGGAAGTCGCTTCGGTCTCGATCGATAACGGCGAATTTCAAATTGGCGAGAAGCATAAATCGACATTCCAGTTTTTGATCGACCAACTTGGAGAAACAAACATGCAACTGATCCCAACGGATTTTTACGAAAAACGCTGGGCTCCCTTCCGCCCCAAAGACTGATGATACGACGATGATGTGGAAATTATTGGTCATACCCTTACTGCTGATAGCAACGGCTGTGGTGGTTCCCAACGACGCTTGGGCAACGCACCACACGTACATTCAGGAGAACGCCGCATGAGCAGGGATACACCCCTCCTCTACCGCCAAGCGTGCACAGGCGTTCAGCTTACCCCGCGCCAGCAGGGGCCGACCTTGGGTGGACAGTCGGCGACATCGGCGGAGCGGCCGCCCACCGGCTGGCGAGGGTGGGTCTTGATGAGCTGGCCGCGTTGGTAGATGCGCACCAGCTTGCTGTCCACCCTGACCTCCACCTTCTGGCCGGGTCGGCAGAGGTGGGACGGCACCGAGTAGAGGGCGTCCAGGCATTTGATGTGGAAATCTTGATGGACGGTGTTGGTGCGCCAGTTGGCGATCTCGTAGGGTATGCCGTCCCAGGGGATCAGGGTGCGGCGCTCCTCGTCCTGAAATACCACCGGGGGCTGCTTGTGGGTGGTGCCGTGGATGTGCATGCCGGCCACCTCCAGGCACCATTTGGGCGCGGCGGCGCGGACGTGGGTGAAGTTGTCGAAATCGGCACCCTTGTAGAAGCGCCCTCTGGCGTAGGGCACCTTGCGCTCGACTTTGGGTTTGTCCTGCGGGTGGCCCTTGCGGGCCTGGTCGGGGATGAAGCCCCGGTGCTGGGCGCACTCCAAGAAGCCCCTGGTGAGAATGAGATTTAGGGGATCGGTGCTGACCACCGCGGCGGGGAAATTGTCGATGACTAGTATTCGGTCAAACTTGTATCGTCATATGGAAGAAGAAACCGGCCATGGTCGCTATCGTGAGCGGCAAACAGCGGTGCGGGAGGTGCGGCAGCCATGGCTCAGGAGAAATATTCGGTACAGTTGTGCACGGAAGATCGGAGCCAACTGGAGCGTTTGATCCGTAGCGGTCAGCATTCGGCGCGAGTCATCAATCGGGCGCGCATCCTGCTCAAGACCGATGAGGGCTGGAGCGCGTCCCAGGTGGCGACGGCCCTGGACACGTCGCAGCGCACGGTGTTTCGCACCAAGCGGCGGTACGCCGAGGAGGGATTGGACGGCGTGCTCCACGACCATCCCCAGGCCAACCGGTATCGCAAGCTGGATGATCGTGGCGAAGCCCACCTGATCGCCCTGGCGTGCAGCGACGCTCCCGACGGACGCGACCATTGGACCCTGCGCCTGTTGGCTGACAAGGTGGTGGAGTTGGGCGTGGTGGAGAGCCTGTCATACGAGACGGTCAGGCTCCGGCTGAAAAAAACACCCTCAAACCCTGGCAGAAACAGCAGTGGTGCATCCCCCGGATGAACGGGGAGTTCGTCGCCGCTATGGAGGACGTGCTGGACCTGTATGCCGAGCCCTACAACCCCAGCCGGCCGGTGGTGTGCTTCGACGAGACCTCCACTCAACTGTTGTCTGATGTCAGAGAGCCGTTGCCCGTCCAGCCGGGACGACCCCGACGTCAGGACTACGAGTACCGACGCGGTGGCACCCGAAACCTCTTCCTGTTCTGCGAGCCACTGGCGGGCTGGCGCCATGTGGCTATCACCGAACGCCGCACCATGGTGGACTTCGCCTATCAGATGCGGTGGCTCGTAGACGTGGCCTACCCCGACGCCACCGTCATCCGCGTGGTCCTGGACAATTTGAACACTCACCGCATGGCTTCACTGTACGAGACCTTCCCTGCCCCCGAAGCCAGGCGCATCGTGAAACGTCTCGAGTTTCACCACACTCCCAAGCACGCCAGTTGGCTGAACATGGCGGAGATTGAGTTCAGCGCGTTGAGCCGCGCCTGTCTCAAAGGGAGAAACCCTGACGCCGACGCTCTCCAACGCGCCATCACGGCCTACGAGACCCGGCGCAACGCCGCGCGCATCCCGATCAACTGGCGCTTCGGAACCGATGACGCCAGGATCAAACTCCATCGCTTCTACCCATGCCCTTCCAACGTTGACTGACTACTAGGTACTTGGGCATGCCGCCGAAGAAAGCCCACGCCGCCTCCAGGCCGGCGATCACGTCCGGAAGCTTGTGCTGCTGCATGGGCCAGACAAAGCAGTGGCGGGAGTGATCAATCACGATGACCATGGCCCAGACTGCCTTGCGCTTGCCGGTGGCTAGGTCGGTGATCATGCCCAACCGGCAGAAATCAGCCTCAGCCACCTCACCGGGCGGCGTGTCCGCCATCCGCACCGTGGTCTTGCTGCGCTTGCGCCAGTTGCGGTTCACAATGAAACGGCGCTGCGACGGGTACGACACCTGGCAACCCCGCACGGCCAGCAGTTCGTGGATGCGGGTCATCTGCAACCGGTCTTTGGTGATCCACTGGTAGATCTGGTCCGACCACGGCTCCAGCAGGTCCTGCCGGGGCGTCTTTGCTGCACGTGGCCCCAGCCAACTGATCGTCGCCAGTCGGCTCAGCTGATCCTCGGTGGGAGCCGGCCCGCCTTGGGCGATGCCCTCAGCCTGCGCCGCGGCCAGATACTTCCGTACCGTGTCCCGCGACAATCCGGTGCTCGCCGCGATCCGCCGCTGACTGTTTCCCGCCTGCCAACGGCGGATGATCTCTTTGATCTCCATCCTGGGAACCTCTCGATACGCCATCGCTGCACCTCGACATCGAAGTGCGCCAATGGTCGCCGATGTGGCTCCCAATGTGGCCTAATGGCCTTGAAAATCCGAACGGCCTATAGTCCCTGACAATTTTCGCGATTTACCGGACCAAAAGATCCTGAAATTTGATTGGCTTACTGGGGCGGTTTCCAGTAGTGGATGGGAGCAGCCACAGGCCGTTGCGGAAACTGATGTTTGCCTCGTGGATGATGCCTTCTGGCAGGGTGTGAGCGAGTTTCACGGAGCCGAGGTAAGCGAGCTTGATGCGGCTTTTGCCGTCGTAATGGATCCCGCGTACTGCGCCGGCGGCGCGGAAGGAGTCGGTGCCCGTGAGGCGTTTCTTCTTGTCAGAGTGGCAGAGTTTGCGCACAACTTTGCCAACCGCTCTTTCTCTGGACCTTGGCGGTAGGGCTGAGGCCAGCCAGCCGCGTAGTTTCGGGCGGGGGAGTATCGGCCAAGTGTATCAGGCTGCCAACCGCAGCCGTAGGTCGCAGGGAGAACGGCCGCGGTGGCGCGATATCGCTGAACAGAGTGGGTTGTAGGTTCGTCAGTCGCTGACGCGTGCGGGATGAGGGCAGTCTTGGCCGTAGGTGAAACCGAGGGTAGGATCGTGCATGGATCGTGATTCGTCGATGTATTGGTTCAACTCTGCGGCGCGCTGGGTGTACTCAGCGGATTGGTAAAAATCCTCGGGGCAAAAGCCTGGGCAAATTTGCCGATTGAAATATTCGTGGGCGCGAGCGGCGATTGATCGGTGGGTGGGATTGGCGGCTGGGGCGAAGTCGGGGTAGTGAAGGCCGAATCGGCTGAGGGGGTTTGTGTGGAAGTCCAGGGTGGCGTCGATGTGGTCGGCGCTTGATATCGCGATGCGGAATCCCTCTTTGTCGCGTGCGCAGTCGATCATGTATGCGACGTTTTCGATGTCGATGCCGATCAGGTTTGTGGGTGCCGGCGCGGGGGATTCCGGCAAGACGGTTTCCTCGGCTTCTATGACTGGTCTGCCGATCATGATGGGCTCGGAGTCCGGGTCTGTGGGGTCGACGGAGTAGACGGCGGAAACGTATATGGGTCCCCATTTGTGGACGACGTTGCGGGGTTTGCCTGGGTTGAGCATGAGGGTGTTGCGGAAAACTGGGGGGGTTGCTGAGAGCTGCTCGAATTGGTGGAAATGGACGTTGTAGCAGCCTTGATCGGGCTCGGGCTCTCCGTGGGGGTGGCAGAGAACGAAGCCGGAAAGGCGAGGTTGGACCTAGTCTTTGATGAACGCGTACGTGAACTCGGCGTATGCGTTGGAGGTGGGAGTTGTTTTGTCGGCGGCGTAAAAGTAGCGGTGAACAATTCCGAATGCTGATCGGACGTAGGACGCGGGAGAGGCGAGTCTGCCTGTGCTTGGGTTGCCTGGGAAGTGGCGGTCTAATGTGAAATTCCGGGTACTGAATGAAGCTTGTCCGCGGGTTGCCGGGATATGTCCGATGGTCCAGAACTCTGGCGCTGTGACGTCGATGACTCTGTCACCATGGTCGTAATTGTACTCGACCCAATCCCTGTGGTTGATCCACGTGATGGGTTCGCCTTGTCGGAACTGGAAGGCTGAAAGGTCAGCGACCAAGTCTTCGGGAAGCGGCGTGGGCGTGGGTTCCTGGGTAACGGGCGCCAGGGTTCCCAGTGCGATCTGGGTGGCGACCGGTAATGGGGTATTGGTGGGGATGGGCGTCCTGGTGGGTAGGACAACCTCGGGCGTGGCCAGGCCACCGGCCGGTTCGGCGGTCTCCACTGGTTGGGAGGAGGTGGCCGCGGGCGCGGCTGCCGCGTTGTCGTTTGGGGCCGGCAGCGGAGCGCTGGTAGGCGCGGGCGAGCCGCAGGCAGCGGTGGCAAGGATCGCGAAAGCGGCAACGGTCGCAGCGGCGGGTTTGGCCCACCGGTGGTAGCGGGCGGGGTTCAGCAGGGTGAAGCTGATCATGATGTTCTCCATTGCCGATTTATCGGCAAACCCGGCGAGAGTCCGGGTGATAGTTTGGGGCTTGGCTCCTCGGGAGCCGGCTGCGGACGCGGCGGAGGCGCGAGCTTATGAATGACATGGCATACGGGTCGTACGACTCTCCGACCTTCCTGGGCCGTCAGGACAAGCTGATGATGGGGCTTTCCCTCATGCAGATGCTGATGGTGATGGGGACGTTCGCGGGCGCGGAAAACTGGTCGCGGCGGCGAGTGCCTGTGCTTCGCCGCCGCTGGGGCTGGGTGCCTGGGCCGGTTACTTCGGCCCAGGCACTGAAACTGAGGTCGAGTGCGACAGCATCCGGTCGTCGAAAGTGCAGATGGCCCCTGCCGCGCCGCAGTCGGTGGTCTCCGGCAGGGTCAGTGTCACTGCCCCGGTGTGGTCATCGTCTACCTTGACCGTGATGGTCCAGACCCGATTCCGGTCGTCGCCCTGTGGGTGCGTTCGGCGGGCCGCGGTGATGTCGGCCTCGTCCAGGGTGAATGCGTGGTCGCGGATCTTCCGGAAGCCGGCCTTGACGTTCTCGCTGAACGTGAGGGTGAACGTGAAGTTGGCGCCGGTGTGGCTGTCGGGCACTCCCGAGAAGGCGGCGGTGAGCAACACTGGCCTGGGCGTTACGGCTTTGGTGGCGGCGCTGGTGAGGCTCTCGCTGTTGCCCTGGTCGTCGTCGAAGTCGACCTTGACCTTGATGGTCTTGCCCTGCTGGCTGGTGGTGAGTGTCAGGCTCGAACCGGTGGCGCCGGAGATGTCGGCGCCGTCGGCGATCCACTGGTACTTGTAGGAGACGTTGGTGAGGCCGTCGGGGTCCTTGATGGCGGATGTGTCGGCGGTGAGGGTTTCCTCCACCTGGGGCGTTCCCGAGATCGTGGGTGCGCCGGTGGGCGCGGTGTTGGTGTCTTTGGCTGCGCTGTCGTCTTTCGCGGTTTGCTCGGCGGCGGCTCCGGTGGCCTCGGTTGAGTGGGGACCGGTGCCCTGGCCGTTAGTCGCCGCGACGCGCACCGAGTACCGGGCGCCGGCGGTCAGCGCGGTGATCGTATGGCTGGTGGCCGTGGTTGAGGCTTGGGAGACGTCTGCTGAGGTGTCCCAGCTGGCGGTGGCGGCTTTCCACTGTACCTGGTATGAGGTAATCGAGCTTCCGCCGTTTGAGGACGGCGGTTGCCAGGTTGCGGTGAGTTCGCCGGAGGCTGAGCCTGCGGCAACGGCGGGTCGGCGGGGAGGGGTGGGCGTGGTCGCCTGGATCACGGTGGTGGGCTCGCTGGTGCGGCTCTCTTCGTTGGAGGCGTCGTCCGAGAAATCGACGGTGAGGCGTATGGTCTTGCCGGCGTGGTCGTCGGCTAGGTTGAGAGTGGCGCCGGTCTGGTCGGGTATCTCGGTCTCGAGGTCGCCGTTAACGGCGAACCAGCGGTAGGTGAAAACGGCGTTGTCGATGCCGTCGGCGTCCGCAATGGCCGATACGTCGGCGGAGAGTGTCTCTCTGACCTGGGGCGTACCGCTGATGGTGGGCTCGCCGTTGGCCGGGGTATTGGCCTCGGGCGTGGTCAAAGTGACGGCGATGTCGTCGTCCGCTGACCAGTCGAGGTCGTGGTCGTTCCAACGGAACTGGTACAGGTAGGCGCTCTCCCGGTTGGTGGCGTCCTTGGACGAGAAAGAGGCGTCGCCCAGGTTGAGCGTGAAGTCGGCGGTGGTCTTGGGCCGCAGGGTCATGATCAAGGTGCCCTTGAGAATGCCGAAGGCGCTGATGGTGTGAGTGGCGCCGTCCAGTTGGAAGGTGTCCGGGGACAGGGTTCCGGTGGGCACGGGCTTGCCGTTCCTGGCGTTGTAGATGGTGTAGCCGAGGAAGTCCGTGGCGGAGCCGAGGTTGAGCGTTGCGGTCCAGACCGGGACGGGGCTGGTGTCCTGGGTGATGACCGGGGTCGGGACCGTGGCGCGGATCTGTTCTTGGCCATCCGAGTCGGTGTACTGCACTGCGGCCATGATGGACTTGCCGATGTCGTCGTCGGTGACGGTGTAGGTTGTGTCCGTGGAACTCTGGAGCACCGTGTAGCCATTGTCGTTGGGGGTGAGCCAGGCGATGGTCATGGCGTCGCTTTCGTCGGCGTGGCCGTGGGCTGTGGGGTCGTGCGGCTGCGGGTCCCGGTAGGAGGCGCAGGCTTTGTTTTCGGGCTGGAGCATGGCAAGAGTCGCCGCCAGGGAGACGTCGACGCTCATGCTCTTGCTGGTCCTGGTATTGGTGTCGGCGGCGGTTTCGCCGTCGTCCTTTTGCACCTCGAGTTGGGAGGTGTCGATGGATAGGGTCTTGCCCACCATGGGGAGTCCCTTGATGCTGATGCCATCTTGTTGCTGGCTGCTGCCCTTGGGACTGCTGGGGGAAACCTTGTGGCTTGCCGCTGCCGGAAGGCCCGCGTACGTGAGGTCGGCTGGGTTGTTCCGGCCGTCTGGGTTAGCGCGGTCCAGTATGGTAGAACCGTTGAGGATGATGGGGTTGGCGGGTATGGATATTCCGTCGGTGTCCTCGTCGTCGGGACGTACGGTGTACGAGAAACCGAGGGTTGTGCCGCTGACCGTCCTGAAGGTAGCGGCTCTGGTGTTGTCGCCGAGGGTCAGCGCGACGGCCGGGATGCGGCCGCTTTCGATGCCTCCGTTGATGGTTAATAGTTCGGAGAACGTGACCTGGATCATGATGGCGTCGCCGGGACCGTAGGTGTTGTCGTCACCGGCGTCGGAGGTGATGGCGATGGATGAGATGGTGGGTCCCACGGCATCGATGATGCCGCGGGGATCGTCGGCGACGGCTGCGTGGTCCAAGTTGGCGGTGTTGCCGGCCGCGTCCTTGATGGCGCCGCCGTTGAGGCTGACGGCGTTGGCTGGGATGGCGAAGCCGTTGGCGTCGTGGTCGCCCTCGGCGACGATATAGGAGAAATTGGTGAGATGGCCCTGGCGGGTGCCGGGGGTGAGCATCTGCAGGCAGGGTATATTGGGGTCGCGGTCGGGTCCGCCGCAGGGGTTGTGGGCCAGAAGGAAGGCGGCGGTCTTACGACCGTTTTGGAGATCGAGCGCAAGTTGCGGTGCGCCTGTTACCAGGACTTCCTCGGAGAAGTTGAGGTTTACGACGATCTGGTCGCCGGTGACGTATATGTCATCGGCGGACCCTCCCGAGGTGTGGGCGACGGTGTTTATGATGGGCCTGACGCCGTCCACGGTGTGGGAGGCCTGGTCGGACACGGCGTTGTGGGTGAGGGTCGCGGTGACGCCGCCGGCGCTCTGTATGGTGCCGCCGGCTTCGCTGAGCTTGTTGGCAGCTATGGAGACGCCGTCATCGTCCTGATCGTTTTCGGCGACGGTGTAGGTGAAGAGGACGTCGGTCCCGGAGTGGGACCGGTAGACGGCGTCACGGGCGTTGCCGCCGACGTCGATTTCGATTTCCGGCTTGCCGGTCACCGATATGTTCTCGCTGAACGTGACGGTAACCGTGATGTCATCGTCGATGGCGTAGACGTTGTCGCCGGCGTCGCTGGTGAGGGCGACTGCGGATACCTGGGGGGTGGTCAGGGATTGGGCCAGGGTTGGGGCCGCAGGCGCTGACGTGATGACGATGATGGCGATGAGCGCTGCGAGCGCAGCCGGGGCCAAAATTGGCGTAATGAATCGGTGGAGCATCTGGGTGCCTTCCCTTCGCGACGTGTGAGAAACCCACACATCGGCGGATTGTGGTCGCGTCTCTGGGATTGACTGGGTCTGACCGGGCATGGACTGTGCCCGTCGGGTGGGCGCTATCCGGAGATTCCGGTGCCCGGAAGTACCGATGAGACTGCTCGTGCGGGGTATCGTATCACACGTGATTGATAGTCTGATATAGGATTTAATTCGGTGGATTTCCGTCTGGAAACCACGGGATGCCTATGTTTGGCTGATGTTTATAATATTCTATAACGTGCTGTTCAATGACTATCATGTGCGTTAATGTTCGTTACGCACAGTCTTGTCGGTAACGCGCGACCCTGGGCTCGAGCCAACCTGGTCTTCTTGCCGAAGCGACCCCATGGCCGGAACGATTGGAGTCGCCTGCGGTCGAATTTGCGGGTCTGGATTTCCATTCACCGGTGTGAACCGGCGTGGTCAGTGATCGAAACGGCGTGAGGGGAGTGCGTTTACCACGAGCAGAAGGGTTCGTTTGTAATGTTGTCGGCCATGGTTGGTGGTAGAGCGGGCGGTGGAGCTGGACGATGAGACGCAGGAGGACATGAAGTCCGGGCTGCGGCTGGTGGCGGAGCTCTCCCGGTCGGCGATGTGGGAGCTGGGGCATCCCATAGACGGCGGGCAGGTCTTCCGTGGCGAGGAGCTGGGACAGGTCCTGGAGTCCCGCGGCGCGACCTTCGGGTCGACTGATGATGTGATGGCAGAGTTTGTGCACAACTCTGCCACTTCTGGCCCGCCGGCCGCTGCCGTCGTTCGGGGTTAAACTGCCGACCGGGCGGCCTTTTGGCAGAGTTCGTCTATGTAATCTGCCACCCTGGAAGTTCCCCGCCATTGGACTGCCGACCGGCACAGCGTTTCCTGGACGCGCCGTCGGCCCACCACCGGCACCAGGCCCGCACCGGTGAACGCCGTGGCCTACGCCCGCTACACCGCGGTAAGCGCCATGCGCACCCGCAACGAGACCCAGGAGACCCTCGATCTGACTCCCAGTCCCGGCGCCATCATCACGCCGGGACCGGCTTGGATACGGGCCCGTCGCTGAACCCCAGCGCACGCCGCACCGTCTCGCTGGCGCGCACCAGCCGTATGGCGGACGTGGGCCAATCGGGATTGTGGTGGTTGGCCACCTCGTGGCGTTCCACGATCCCCGCGTCCTGGTATTGGTCGATCAGCCTCCGACACTCCTGCTCGTTCCACCCCATCCCCCATTCCAGCATCCACTGGTTGCACAGCATGCTGTACCCCACGAAGTTCAACCGACCCTCCAACTGGTTCATCTCCCGGACGAACCGCTCCAGCACGTCGTCAGTGTCTGGGTCGTCGACCTCTGGGACCACGGAGAGTGTCACGTTGACGTCGCCGTGCTCCGCCGTCCGAATGCCCAGCTCAGCCTCAAGCGGGAAGAACGGCGCCGTGGCCAGCATGTCAGCAGACACCGACCGGCTGAAGGCGCACAGCACGATGCGCCGCCCGTGGACCCGGGCCCGGTCCACCAGGACCTGGTGGCCGGCGTCGCCCGAGCCCAGGATCACCGTGCCGCAGTCCTCACGGTCCCTGATCCACTCGTAGACCTCCAGCAGGATGGCCGGGTCCGACAGGTCCTTGCCGGCGCGGCTGCGGGGAGCGTGATACAGCGCGATGTCCTGCTCGGTGAACTCCCGCCCGTCATCGGCCTGGAGCGACCAGTCGCCGAAGGCCTTGCCGCCCGCCACCTCTCCGAAGATGCGGCCCACGTCCTGCATGGCCCGGCACAACTCGGCCGGCCCGACGTCGCGCTGGTAGAGCTGCGCACCGCGCCGGATGTTCTCCCAGTCGATGGCGATCAGGACGCCCCGGGGTTCCTGGCTCATGAAGTCGGCTCTCGTGCGAACGGTGTGTGGGTGCCGGATCAGGTCAGGTCGGGGGCATCCCATTTGTGACCCGCAGGGTGCGCCAGCACTTCGCCCGGAAGCGAAAACGTCAGGTTGGCCACCGCCTGTTTCAACAAGCCCTCACCGGCTGCCTCATGCCGAAGATGGACGCCGCAGAGTCCACGATGCGCTCGGTGGCGTGGCCCTGCACCTGCCTGAGGATCAACGACGAGAGCAGACGCTGCAGGGGGAAATGCAACCTGGTCCGGTTGTCCACTGCGGGCAGACGGCGGTTCGTCGGCCGCGCTGCCCGCAGCGGTGAAACCATTGTATCGGCCCTCCCCGCGCCGGCGTAAGGCCCGAGTGTCATCAAAATGCGAACCACTGACCACGGATCAGCCGGGAAACCGCGGCCGTGAAGTACAATTGCCCGCGCCATCCCCTTCCCAGGAGCTGTCAACGATGACCACCCCATCCGCGAGCGTTGAGATCTACTGCCTCAAGTGCAGGGCCAAGACCGCCTCGAAAGACATCGAGGCCGTCACCATGAAGAACGGCCGTCCCGCCACCCGCGCCGTCTGCGTGGAGTGCGGCACGAAGAAGTTCCGCATCGGCGTCCTGCCCTGACCGACTTATTCATCCCACCGTCATGGCGCTGGACCTGAGTCTGACCACTCACCAGCTGCTGTCCACGCTGGACGGCGTGTTGTCGGGCGCGCATACCCGCGGCCAGCGCCTGCACGATGCCGTCGACCGTGCTCTAAATCGAAGCCAAGGTGAAATCTACATTTGCAGGCCGGAGAGGGTTGGCTTGGGTGCTGCCAATTAATTCGTAGGCCTTTGCTTGCAGCACGGCTCGGCAGCGATGTTCTTCTTGCATCGGTGCGGATGCGCGTCTGTTTGTGCCGTCTGGTTGAGGTTGCTTTGATTAGAAGAGCAGCAGGAAGGTAGACAGCGGGACCGCGACGATGTTGGAGCCTTCTGGGGTGGCGACGTCGGTTCGCGTGATGACTATGCCGAAGGTGGCGCGGTTGGCGGGCTCGGCGATGAATTCCCGAAGCGCGCGGGTATCACGATCGAGGTCCACGTTGCGCTGGTACTTGACCTCTACTGGTACACGGTGGTCGCCCACTCTGATTATGTAGTCGATTTCGGCGGTTGAGCCGCGCTGGGGTTGGTGGTGGATCGACAGGCTTGGCGCGTCGGCGAGGGCGGCGCCGAAGGTACTCTTCGCCAGGTGGCCTGCGATGGTCGCGAGGTTGGGGTCGTCGGTGAGCTGGCCGGACGCCAGGGGTACTGGCTCGTCCAGTTGGGTAGCGCGTATCGTGTGGTCGGCGAGGCAAATCTTGGGGCGCTGTTCAGTATGCTGGAGACGGAACGCCAGCGGGTGGATCAGCCGGACGATCATAGTGTTGTCCAGGAAGTCCATGCAGTTGGCGACCTGCGGGGCGTCGACGTCGTCGAAGGGCCGGTTGACCTGCTTTGCCAGGGAGCTGTAGGACGGCGCCTGGCCGGCGTAGCGGCAGGCCAGGCTGAAGACCAGGCTGAGGAGCTGGGGGTCGAGGTCCGGGTGTAGCAGGCTCTCCTGTAGGTCGTGGCGTAGCATGCGCTGCACGACGTTCTCGTTGATTCGCTCGTTCAGGGACGTGAGGTCAGTGTGCGGCGTGTTGTGGGCGAAGGGGTATCCGCCGTACTGGGAAAACAGCCGGAAGGCTTCGTCGCGGGCATCGGCGTGGTCGCGGCCGTGCTGGGCCAGCTGCTGCCAGAATCCTTGGTGCCGCAGGCTGGCGTATCCGTTGTCGTTCAGGAAGGGCTTGAGGGGCCCGATACCTCGGAAGCGGGCTATTTCGGAAAGAGACAGGATGGGCGCGTTGACGGTGTGGATGCGTCCGGCGAGGCTATCGCGTCCGCGCTCGATACGCAGCGCGGAACTGCCGGTGATGACCACCTTGACGGCGGTGGTGTCGACGAGGAATTTGAGCTGTTCCGACCAGTTCTCGATGTTCTGAGCCTCGTCGAAGAAGATGTAGACGGGACTGCCCGCGTTGGCGAGGGCGTTGATTTGACGGTGCGCGACGTTGTGCTCGAACCACTGGACGATTTGCAGGATGGGCTGCTCGACTGGGTTGGCATAGGTGAGTTCGTCGAACTGGACGCGCATGATGTGTCGGGGCGGTACTCCCTCGTCGAGGAGGTCGGAGATGACCTGGAGCTGCATGGTGGACTTGCCGACCTGGCGTGGGCCGCGGATTGCGACGATGGGCGCGATGTCTGCGTCGATGCGGCGGCGAATGCGCTGGACGAGGTTACGTCGGGTCGGAGGAGTCTGCGGGAACTCGCGGTCGTTCCACCATGGGTTGTTGATGTTGAGGTTGTTGACCAGGGTCTGGGGAAGCACGGGAGGCACGTAGCCGGTGTTGCCGTTGGTCATGCGTGGCCTCCTGCCGGTGTGGTCGGTGGATTGGCGGACGGGTCATTATGCCCGTCGTGGTGTGGTGTAGAAAGGCGCGGGTCGGCGTACTTCACCACAAAGGCTTCCCGTTACACCGGGTCCGCCTTGACCAACCGCTTCCTCAGGTTCTTCAGCACAACCCCCAACCTGTGCAAGTAATTCAGACAACTGCTCCGGCCCAGCGTAGAGCCAGGATGTTGCTGCATATATTGGCGCATGGCGTTCCCGTTGGACAGACTGATGCCCGCTTGTGACGGCAAACCCTTTTGCCTGCCACCCACCTCAATGGCGTCTAATTCTGCCCGTCCTTGATGCGGGTTTCACCTTGGCTTCGGTTTAGACATACCCGCCGACGAGGCCGCCTTCCGCACCGCCGCGGTGGGCCGCCGTCCCTACATCTCCGCCCGCACCGGCTCCGAGGGCCTGCTGGGCACCCTGCCACCGCCGGAGGTTCTCGCCGACTGGACCGCGCTGTGCGTGGACGGTTCCCACACCGACGTGGACCGCCACCTTCCCCTGCGCTGCCACCTCATCAACCTGGGCGGCTGCGTCATCACCTATGGAGAGGATTTCGGCTGCCGGTTGTTCAGCGAGCCCGCCCTGGCCATGGAGGACGCTGATCTTTACCTACGGTCTCCCGACGATCGGCCGGTACTCGCCCTGCTGGACGGCACCCTGGCCTTCTGGGACCTGCAGCGAGGCCAGTACCCCCGCTACGTCGCCGATACTCTCATCGGAGAGCGCCTGCAGCCCGCCCTGGCCCGTCTGCGGGCGGCGTCCACCGATCGGCGTCCGGTGGCCGTGGCCGCCTACACCTCTAGGCCCCGCACCACCGAGGTAAGTGGCGCGCTGCACCTCGTGCTCTGCGACCAGGGCGACGCCGACTGCAACCGGCTCTGCACCGCCCGCCGCTCCGACCTGGCGTGCTGCGACCGCGCCGCCGGCTTCGACGACCGGGAGGTGTTCGAGCTGTTGCTGGAACCGGGCCACCGCTCGCGACTGTACCGGTCCAGCCACCTGGCGGCCCAATTCGCCCTGGGTCTGGCCACCGGCCAGGAGTGGAGCCACTTCTACTACCTGAACGGCGGCTCCGAGATCGCCCGCGTCGAGGTTCCCGACTGGCTGGCCGACGATCCCGAGCTGCTGGCTTTCAGCCACGCCATACTGGTGAAACAGTGCCAGCTGGGCCTGGGCTATCCGGTCGCCATCTCCGAGGCCCACGAGCAGGCGGTCATCACCGGCCACGACCGGGAGGAGTTCCGCCGCCTGACCCTCATGCTCCTGGAACAGCGCGCCTGCCCACCACTGAATCCGCCAAGGCATTCTCCAAGCGCCGACCCTGGGTGTAGCAGCCATCCGCAGCGGCATTGTTGCCGGTCAACCGCACAATGGTTCAGCCTCGAACATGGCGGCCGGGGTGCGCATGCTTCCCGCCTCGCGCAGGAAATCCATGGCCAGCGACACGTCCCGATACACATCGCTCAACGCGCGTTCCACCACGCCAGCATCCACCGGCTCCCGGACGGCTTCGTCCAGGTAACGGCGCCAGTAGATATGTACGTCATCACGATCCGTGCGTCGGTCGTCTTCCATAGGGTGCGGCGCTCTCCGTCAGCAGAGTTTTACCGGTCCCTCGGCGCGCTCATTGCAGCCGCCCAGCCGTCAACGTCCACCGGGTCCAGTCTCTCCACCTCCGGCAGTCGGTCAAAGTCGGTGTCCGCCGTGACGATGCGGCTCACCCCCGCGCGCTCCATCACCGCCAGGTGCACCAGGTCCCGGGCGCTCACCACCGGATTGTCGTCGGCCAATCGCCCCGCTCGCCTGACGTCCTCTCCATGCACCGGCTCCACTCGGCCGTGCATCAGTTCCGCGAAATCCTCCAACACCTTCCGGCCCAATGACCATCGCCCGCTGGACACATACCGATGCACCAGCTCCTGCAGCACCTCGGCATCGGTCACGAACGCCCCCGGATGCTCGGCGACCATCATGAGAATGCGGCCGCAGGGTCCCTTGTACCGATGTTCCCGGCCGGCCGCGTAGATGGGCACGTTGGCGTCAATAAAGACCACCCGGTTCATGCGCCCCCTCCAGCTCCCGCGACAACTGGGCGGGTTCTGGCGGCTCCTCAATCTCCAATGCCGCCAGGCGCCGCGCCGCTGCCCGGCGACGCTCCCGCATCACGTCCTCATACGCGTCGTCGATCAGGCCTCGCACCACCTCGGAGATGGGCAGGCCCCGCACCTCGACGATCTCGTCCAGGCGGCGCCGCTGTTCGTCGGCCAGCCGTACATCCAACCTCGCCATCACTCTCCTCTCTGTACGTGATATTCTGTACGTAGCTGAGTATCCGGCACAGGCGCGCCGCAGTCAACTCCGCGGTCCATCCATCGCGCATGCCACCCGCGCTACACCTCGTCCCAACTGAGCGGCGCCATATCCTGCCCGGTGAACACCATGACCTACGCCCGCAATACCACCGTCAGCGCCATACGCACTCGCAACGAGATCGAGGAAACCCTCGAGAGGTACGGCGCCGACGGCTTCGCCTACGCCGCCCAGGGCAACCTGGCTACCGTCATCTTCGCCATGGAGAACCGACGCATCCGCTTCGTCCTGGAGCTGCCCGATCCCGGGGACTTCCGCCACACCAACCACAGCCCGCCCCGGGAACGCAGCGACCGGGCCCAGCGGGAAGCCTACGACCAAGCCTGCCGCCAACGCTGGCGAGCCTTGCTGCTGGTGATCAAGGCCAAGCTGGAGGCGGTCACCGCGGGCATCTCCACCGTCGAGACCGAGTTCCTGGCCAACATCGTGCTGCCCGACAACACCACCGCCGGCGAGTGGATGCTGCCCCAGATCGAACGGGCCTACCGCACCGGCGCGATGCCGCCCCTGCTGCCGGCCGCCGGGAACTCTGACCCTCGATCCTCCGGCCCCATTCCACTGCCGCCTGCATGAGCGACTTCTGCGACGGAGACTGCGGTGAAATCCCCGCCGTTGGAACGGGCGTGCCGTTGTGCGACAATTACCCCGGCGGGCCGGTTGTCGCCCGTGGGCACGATGGGTGATGCACTGCAGGGCCTTCCGCCGGCGAGGAGCCCATGGTTGAACAACAGAAGCCTATCGTAACTGAGCTGGCTCTGGCCGACGCCCTGGATCGGCTGGTGAACCTCATCGAGGAACTCAGGGCAGATGCGGACCTCCGCGTTGAGATTACTATTGATGAGACCTCCCTTGTGAAACTCGCCTTCTCCGGCACCCCTGACGCGGGCTTCGCCATGCGGCGTGAAATCCGCGACGTTCCCGGCGAGGTTATCCGCCGCATCTGGAACGAGGGCCTGCGCGACTACGACACCGTATAGGGTCACAATACCTGACGGCCCGGTGCAAGGCAGCGCCGGTCAGCGTTGGCAGCCCGCCATGATTTGCTGGCAAACCTGGGACCCAAAAACCTGACAATCACCCGCCTCTTGCGGGCTTCATCCGACGTGATGAAGGTTACCGCTACTTCGGAGCAACCCATGTGGCCCATCCTCCCCACCCGGTGGGTGAAGAGTTGACCGCTCTCCAGCGGGTCATAGCCGATGACCTGGCAATACACGTCCCTTCCGGCAAGGAGATGCGGGATCGACCCATATTGAATGGGCGGGGGCTCCCAGATGCATTCCTCGAACCTGGCCATAAGCAGTCTCCATATTCAAGGATGGCATCTAAACCTTGAACAAAGAGCTAGCTTATTCCTACCCCGCGTTGACGGTCCGGCCGATATCGGCATTCTCGTCAGATCTGCGCAGTACGGTGAACGCCGAAAACGGGACACCAAAACACGTCGCTCTTCGTCCGTGTTGGGCACCTCACAGCTTCAGCCCCTCTCCTTGCGGTGATACTGAGCCAGTCTCCGGTGTCAATAGCAAGTCAGATCTGACCCAGGTGTAGCAAGTTGGACCTGACCCACCTGTGTGATCTGCGTTGTTTAGCAAGTTAAAACTGACCCGCCTGGATAGTGCTCAGCGATTCTGTCAGTCAGCATAGTTGTCGCCGGCCTCCTCCGGCGTCGCGTTGAGTTGTTGGTGCGAGGGGAATAGCCCGGCCTGGCGTTTCTCCCTGAGCCGGTAGCTCTCGCCACGGATGTTGAGCACGTGGCTGTGGTGCAGCAGCCGGTCCAGCACCGCCGACGCGATCACGCTGTCGCCCAGGAGTTCGCCCCACTCGCCAAAGCCCTTGTTGGAGGTCAGGATGATGCTGCCGCGTTCGTACCGAGCTGACACCAGGGTGAAGAAGGCGGTGGCTGATTCCCGGTCGTAGGGCCAGATGCCGAATTCGTCCACGACGAGCACCTTGGGGGCCAGGTACACCCGCATGCGCCGGTTCAGATTGTGCTCGACCCTGGCCTTGCGCAGATCTTCCATCAGGTCGTAGGCGCGCACGAAGTAAGCGCCGTGTCCGTTCTCGATGGCCTTGAGGGCCAGGGCGACGGCCAAGTGGGTCTTGCCCACGCCAGGCGGTCCCAGCAGGAGCACGTTGGTGGCCTCGGCGACAAAGGCCAGATTGGCCAGCTCCTTGACCAGTCGTTCATCGATGGAGGGCTGGAAGGCGAAGTCAAACTGCTCCAGGGTGCGCTGGAAGGGCAGATGTGCCATCCGGGTTTTGGTGGTGAGGTAGCGCTGCCTTCGGGCAGCGACCTCCGCGCCCAGCAGTTCGGCGAGCATCTCGGGATAGGGCAGCTGCCTGTTGGCGGCGGAGTCCAGGGTGTTGTCCAGGATCTCAACCGCCTGCTTGAGGCCCAGGGTTTCCAGGTGTTGGCGGGCCTGTTCCAGGGCGATCATGCCACGCCTCCCGCCACCAGCTCGTACACGTCCAGCGAGCGGCGCTCCACCTCACCCACGGGGATCTGCACCGCGATCGCTTCCTTGCGAGGCCGGTTGTCTCCCCTGGGCAGGCCCGACCACTGACCGGGAAGAGTGAAACGCTGTTTGGGCTGTTGCGCCCGAGGATGTACGGCAATGCGCTCATCACCGGCCCAGATCTCCACCGTGCCCTGACGCTCCCCCACCTGCACCGTGGCGTCCACCCACTTCCAGTGGACGCCGTAGTGGGAGCCTTCCCAGCTGACGAAGCCGTCTTTGGACACCTTCCGGTCCGTCCGCAAGTACGGGGCCAGCGTGGCACGATCCGGCAACCGTCCCAGGTGTGGTCGCTCCTCGGCCAGCGCCTCCCAGGGCACCCGGTTGGTCGTCCCGTGGATCCGGGCGTTGGCCACCACGTCGCACCACTCCAGCGCCTGGCCGTTCAGGTCCGCGTCGTCGGTGAAGCGGATGCTGGGCCACATGTTGCGCCTGACGTACTTCACGCCGCTTTCCACCTTTCCCTTGGTCTGCGCTCGGTATTCCGGACACAGCCGAGCCTCGAAGCCCACCCGCAGGGCAAAGTCCAGCATCCGCTGGTTCCAAATCGGCCGCTTCGCCTCGTCCTTGCCCAGGGTGATCACCTTGGCATTGTCGTACAGGCACCGCCTGGGCACGCCGCCCAGGTACTCGAAGGCATTGACGTGGCACTGGATGAAAGCCGCGGTGTCCGCCCTGCGCACCAGTTCCACGTAGCAGGCCCGGGACCACCCCATGGTCATCACGAACACCCAGACCCGGCGCTTCTTTCCGTCCTCGCCGATGTACGACAGGCTGCCCCAGTCCACCTGGGCCTGCTCTCCCGGAGCCGTCTCAAACCGCAGCGTCGCCTCCGGCTGCCGCCATTGCCGCTTCGGCCTCACGTACTGCACCACCGTCGAGTAACAACCCCGGTAGCCCCGAGCTTTGATCTCCCGGTGCAGCACCACGCAGTTTTCCAACCCCTCCGACATTCTGTGGTCAATGTACTCGGTGTACGGGTCCAGCTTGGACCCCCGCGGCGGCCGTGGCTTGGGTCGCATCGCCCCCGGCGACTTCAGAGCCTGCCCCTGCGGAAGCAGGGGTACCGACGCACCGTGTTGCGGGATATGTCCAGCTCCCGGGCTATGTCCCGAATCGAGCGTCCCGCGCCTTTCATCTCGTAGATCTCTTTCATCATTCCCACCGTTAGCAAGGTCGCTGCGGCACCTCCGCGAAAAGTCCGCAGATGATGCCACTACCACCCGGTGGGTCAGTTCCACTTTGCTACTTTTGCACATTTTAAAGTTGCTAGTGACACCGGCCGGTGAGCGCGGCCGACCGCTCATCCACCAGCACGCCGGTCATGACGTTGTGCTCCCGCAGCTCAGTCATCTTCATGCGAAACCCGCCTTGGCCCTGGGTTCCCTTCACCCGGTTGCAATAGGAGCACAGCAGCTGCCAGTTCCGCACCTGGTCCTCACCATCGTCGCTGAGCGCCAGGATGTGGTCCACGTCGAAGCGAAGGTAGTGCGGCAAATGGATGCCGCATCCTGGGCAGATGCCGCGCTGGACGGCGTACAGGCACATCCTCATTTCGTCGGGAACCTGGCGCCGGTCAGGCCCAGCCCGACGCCGACGAGGTGGACGCTTCTCGTAGACCTCCGTCGGCTCCAGATACTCCTCCAGCAGCGCAACGTCCATGGGACGGTCCGGTTCGCGGTAGATGTAGCGCCCTCGGCCTACCCTGGTGATCAACTTCGGAGATGGCTTGCTGTGGGCCTGGGTGGTGCGGCCGGCTAGGTCGCTGAGCTCCCGGTTCACCAGGTTTCGGTCGCGCTTGGCTCTGGGGTCAAAGCTGGCCACGCCCAGTGCGGCCACCCGCTCGTAAATCTCCTCGGTGGCCAGGATACGGCCTGGGTTGGCCGCCATCACCTGCACGATGTGAGGGCGCAGGCTTGTCGCTGCCTTCGCCAATGTCGCGCCTCCTTTCGTGTCATTCTCTGGAAAACCCATGTTACTTACCATCGTTAGCCCGACCCCGCACGCTACGCGTCGCTGGTCTGTTGCCGGCCAATCTCCAGTTGATAAGGACCGACCTGGCGACGACGCCTCGGCACGAATAGGTCCTTGCAATTCTGCAAACCTAGGTTTCTATCGTTCTATGTAAGCCGTCAGGGCGCGGATGCACCAATCGCGTACGGCTATGTCTTCCTGAGCAGCGAGCACCCTGATCTGCCGGTGGAGCTGAACAGGTACCGCCACGTTTAACTGCCGCGTTTCCTCCTGCTGTACATCGGTGCGCAACGGATCCGCCGTCGCCGCATTTGACCTTCGTCGGTTGGAACGGTCCGGCGTCATGCTCAGATCGGGGTCACTCGTCGTCATTCAACATCTCCTTGATTTCCTCGTGCATCGCCTCGATCTCACGCCGAGCGGTGGTGGGCCGGCCGTCGAACACGGTTTTCCCCTGTGCGGCCGTGGTCGCGTAGGCCACCCTTTGAGTCGTGCCGGAAGACAACACCGGCAGGCTTTGCTGCGACAGAGCTTCGGACAGGGAACGCTGCAACGTCGTGTTGGATATTGCCCTGGACACCACATACGCCGCCAAGGGCTTTCCCTGCGTCGCCTCTTGGCGAGCCTTGATCAGATCCACGATCGCATGCGTGGACCAAACGTCGAACGGGCTGGGCTGAACGGGGACCAGCACCAGGTCAGCAACACGGATGGCTGCAGAACTCGGCTGCGCGTATTGGGGTGGACAGTCGACAATTATCACGTCATGGATTTGCCTTAGCGCCCGTGCCTGGCGGAGAAGATCGGAGCGTTCGATCTCCCGCACATCAAACGCAGGGCCCGAGCCCAATGCGATCGAACGCCAATCCGAGGCGCTGCCCTGCGGATCCATATCCAAAAGCAACACGTCCTTGCCGTTGGTCGCGAAGGCCTGGGCCAGGTTGATGGCGATGGAGGTCTTGCCGCACCCGCCTTTCTGATTGCAAATCGCGATGATGGCCATGTCGATCTGACTATCTGCCTATTTAAATAGAAGCCTACGAACGTAGGATAACAAGCGAGGACAATCTCCTTTGAGAACTGTCACGCCAACTTTTGACGACTTTCCAGCGCCGGGGGCCTCGGGTATTTGGGCGAAATTATGTGCCCATCCCCCGCGATGCCGAATGCTCGAGAGTGGATGAACCATATGCGCCCAAATCGGTACTCACGTTTGTCCAACCGGTCGACATCAAACCAGGGATGGGCGATTTCCGTAGATGGACATTTCGTCTACCGGCCGATTCGAAACTTCTTGGTTCCACATACGGCGCACGTCGCCCTCGTGGCGGGTCGACCGCTCTTGGTGGCCACTGCTTCCGCTTCGCCGTTGTCAGTCTTGACCTTGCATTTCGCACAGTAAATCTGACCGGCGCTATCAATTTTCGTCAATTCTTCTCGCTCCTTGTGGGTGCAGCAGTTATGGAGCACTTGCCGCGTGCGCACTTAGATTCGTGCGGCGTGCGTAGCGCTTTCTACTCGAACGTCTCAGAGGTCAAGTCTGTCTTCCGGGTTCGGGTACGGTTCTACACGCCTTATCCAAACGCCAGTCCCTTCGGATTCGACAAGCGGTATCTCCATTTCGTAGTCAGTTGGATTACAGGTTTCATGCACGTCCCGAGGGAACTCCAGAAAGCCCCTCTATGGCCGCCGCGTGACCGTTTCCTTTTGGATCCGGTCTGTCATTCTGTTGCCTAACTCAAAGCCGAGCGAACGCAAAGCCCAGGGCGTTTGTGTGGTCCAAGTCAGCGCCGGCTTTATCGTTGAGTCGGCCCACGGCAAAGGAGCCTACTGAGTTGGTCCACCGCAGGAATCCGGTTGCCGAGCAGGACCCTCATCGCAGCGACGGAAGTGCGGACCAGTTTTTGAAGTTAAAACCATGGCGATAGAAGCGCTTTTCGTCAGCGCATCGCGGCAGGCGCCTGTTTCCGGTCCCCGGTTTCCCGGCGTGCCACTTGGTACGCCCTGAGCATGTCCAGAGGGGACTGCTCATCCAACCCGGGTCTGATGAATATGCCTATCTGGCGGGAGTACACCCAAGTGCATTTTCCTGAGTCGCCTGTGCAGTAGAAAATGTCATCCCCGGTTTTGGCGGCCTCGCGTACCAAGCTCGGCATTATCGTCCTCCGGCGCAAGAATGCTTCGGGATGGTTCGGACATTGATCCGGCTCCAGAAGCTGTTCACTGACCTCTGGGACCACCGTAGGTTGGTCTGCCGGCACGCTGGCAACTCCAGGCATAGCCCGGTACTCAATGCGCCAGCCCTCACCACATATTTCGGCCAAAGCCTCTTGCGCCATGGCGAGGTGCAATGGCTTGTTCAGCCAGTCGACCGCAAAGGCGCTGGGAGCAGCCACAACCAAGGCCTCGTTTTCCCATTCATGACCAGCGCAGGATCGGACGAATCGGTCGAACATTGTCTTGGGCACGGATTGCTCTAGGCGATCCGAAATCGCTTGCCAAGAGCACCGAGAATCTCTCGAGTTTTCCACGAGTAGCTCCTTTCGCCGCGGATCATGCGGCGCTCGTTTGCATGGCGCCGGCGGGATGACCGCACAACAGCTGATGTTGGCGATCCCATTTGTCGTTATAAAGGCGATAAAGTTCCGGCATCCGCTTAGGCGGCTCACCAACCTGGGTTATCACGCCCAGATCTCTCGACGCGACCCAGGAACAGCTGAGTTCGCAGCATAGCCCGATGCGGTCATCACGGTGCAACATCAGCTTGTGCCCGGCGTGGAGCGGGCAGTCCAGGTCGCCCGGGCCCGGGCCCGGGTCGTAGATCCTGTTTTTAGCGTTGAAGTCTTTGACCTGAAGTGGCCCGGGCCCGGGCCCGGGCGCGAGTTCACTCGTTGTAAACGCGGGTGTTGTGACACTTTCTTTCGGCGGGGGGGCCCCTGTTGTGCCAGTCCGGGCGGTGTCATTCGCGGGTGTTGTGACATTTTCTTTCGGCGTGGGGGCCCCTGTTGTGCCAGTCCGGGTGGTGTCATTCGCGGGTGTTGTGACACTTTCTTTCGGCGTGGGGGCCCCCGTTGTGCCAGTCCGGGCGGTGTCATTAGCGGCTGTTGTGACAGCCTTCGGTGGTCGTCGGATTTCGTAGGTGCTGTGGCGGCTGTGCCGGTCGATCCGGATCATTCCGTAATCGTCCTGCAGCTGCTTCACTGCTCGTATCACGGTTCGCCGGGCGATACCAAGGCTGTCTGCGATCTCCTGTTGGTCGATGGCAGTCGGCTCCCACCCGTTGCTTGCCACCGCGTCCCAGATGTAACGGAACACTATCTGTGTGCTGCCGCGGGAAGGGAGGTTCCCCATCACGACAGGGAGCCATTCCTCCAGAGGGATCGAAGGTGTTCCGATCTCCGCATCAACCGTGGTCATCTGTAGCTTGGCTGCCTGGCAGTACCTTTGACTCTGTTCGATCCCGATGTAGGAGCGACCTTCCAGCACCGCCGCTTCTGCGGTGGTGCCGCTGCCAATGAATGGATCCAGTACCACCCTGGCGGCGCTTGCCCGGATCGCCCTTCGCGGCAAGGCCGTGGGGAAACACGGTATTTCCTCGATCCAGGGGTGCCGTTCTTGCGGTATTTCCCAAACCGTGCCGGCACTGCTATCGCACAGGCGGAACCGCCGCTTGGCGATCATATAGATGATCTCGTGTGTCGGCACGAAATACCCGGGATTATGGTTTTGTCCTCCATCTCGTTTCCAGATGATGTGCTGCCGTACTGGGAATCCTTGCAGGATGTCGTGTGGAGACAACAGTGTTCCGTTCTGCACCCGTTCGCAGTGGTTGTAGAAAATGGCGCCATGATCGGGAATGAGCCGCATCATCTCCTCGATGCATTCGCGCTGCCAAGCGACGTAGTCACCGTGAGGCATATCGTCCGAGTGCCCCTCGTAACCGGGCCACCCGCGCCGGCCGCCACCGGAGCTGCTCCGGATATTGTATGGAGGGGACGTAAATACGAGGTCAACGCAGCCGTCGGGCAGGTGCCTCATCATCTCGAGGCAGTCACCCTGATGGATCTGGTCGAGCCATTCCGCTAAAGCCAAAATAAAACCCCGCACATGTTATGCGGGGCTAAGGGTAAATTAGTCGCTAACGGTTGGTCAATAACGGTTTTCCCGTGGCCTGCCCCCTTTGTTTTTGGGAGCAGCTAACCACGCCTCTAGTTCCGCTCGGTTAACGACCACGTAACCCCCTGGGGCGGCGCCTTTCTGGCGTCCCATCCTGCGCACTTTTCCGTTGCGGACGGCTTGCCGCAGGGTTCCCACGGGGCGACGATATACCTCCGCGGCAGCAGGCAAGCTAATCAGACCCGGCGGCAGGTCGCCGGGCTCGTACAGAGTGTCCCCCGCGCCTGCTGACACGGTATCCGCGGCCAGGCGATCATCGACCGGATGGCGCATGTCGATGCGTTCGGCAACCATGTTGGCAAAAGTCTCAGCGTCCAAGCCGGCGTCGATCGCCTGGTCAATGATGCTGATGAGGTCCTCTTTCAGTGCGATGTTGCCCAATTCTACCATAGCGGATTCCATGATTGGCCGATCCCAAAGCGCCGATCCACATTGGAGCTTGTCCTAGATAGACCGGCGTTTTGGCGGGTTCGGATGGAGGTCAGTTTTTTCGTTGCTCCGTCCAATATTTCTTGGTGCCGAGGGAGGGACTCGAACCCACACACCTCCGGGAGGTAGCGGATTTTAAGTCCGCCGCGTCTGCCGTTTCGCCACCTCGGCACGAATCAAACCAAAACGCGCAACGCCTCATCAAGTCAAAGCGCTGCGCCGGTATTCTTTGGCCTCGCGGGCCGTTCAGGTGATGACCGTTTATTTATTGCTGAGGATGTGGAGGCGACGGGCGGATTCGAACCGCCGAATAGAGGTTTTGCAGACCTCCGCCTTAACCACTTGGCTACGTCGCCTCGTTTCTGCGCTGCGCCGTCTTGATCATCGCCACGTTGCTTTTATGCGACGATGTTGGTGCCGAGGGCGGGACTTGAACCCACACGAGCGAAAGCCCACGGCCCCCTCAAGACCGCGTGTCTACCATTTCCACCACCTCGGCTAGCGCATACCGGAGTATAGCACAAGCACTGAAATGGCTGTCAAACAGAATGGGATTGGGACAGCCGCTCATGCCCGGTCTGTACCCATATCACGTTGCCGGCACCGACCGATTTCGAGGATGTGACCGGCGCTGCCGCGACCTCGGGCAAGGTCAATCGGCTTGCTTGAACTGCAAACAAAAGGCGGGCCGGAACGTCGCTCCGGCCCGCCTTTCTTCCGAGCTCAGTGGTTAGTTGACCTGATGTTCCTGGTTCAGGAGTTCCTTGGCCGCGTCGCCGATGTTCGCTTCCATGCAATCTCGCAGCGCGGAGTAGATGGAGCGCTTGATGGCGTCCATCATCCAACCTTCGAATTCGGGCGCCGTCTGGTATTCGTTCTTCACCGCGATCAGTTGTCGCAAAGTTTCCAGATAGTGCGACTGAAGCGGTGTCATCGCCTCCGTTTCGTATTCCTCTACCTCAGGGCCTGCCTGCTGTTCCACGCCTATTGGCGCGGCGTTCACCACCGATTGTTCGTTATCCAGATCCGTAACTTCTGTATTATCTCTTTGTGATGCGCTCATTGCACTTCTCCCAATGTCCGGCGAGGCGGCACCCGCAGCGGATGGTGAGCTCAACGTCATTATAGCACTTCTGCCAGCGCTCGAATACGACGTTGGCCTAGTTTACAAGGGATTTACGGTTTGGCAAGCCCTCCGACTCGCCGGAGCCCGCGTGGAAACCCGCTGCGAAAGAGGTCGGGCGGAAGCGATGACAGGCCCCTCGAGTATCACAACCTGCATGGGCGGTTTGCGATCGGTTTCCTGGAACCGAAGCGGGGACGAGCGCAACACTCGTCCCCGCTTGGAAAAATCCGGCACGTTCAGACTTCGCGGAACTCGCCTTCCACCGTGTCGTCGGGACCGGTGTTGGCGTCTCCGGGAGCGGCGCCCGGTCCGCCGGACCCAGGCTGGGAATATACGGCCTGGCCCACCCGTTGCAGGGCTTCGTTCAACTCGTTCATCGCCGTCTGCATCTGGGCCACGTTGTTGGCCGCGATGGCCGATCGGAGCGCCTCCAGCTTGCCCTCGGCCTCGGCCTTCAGGTCGGCAGGCAACGTCTCGGCGTTTTCGGTCAGCAGGCGCTCGGCTGAGTAGGCCAGGCTGTCAGCCTGGTTGCGGGTCTCGATTTCGGCGCGCCGTTGCCGGTCGCTCTCTTCGTTGGCCTCGGCCTCGGACATCATGCGCTCGATGTCTTGGTCGGAAAGGCCGCTGCTGGTCTGGATGACAATGCGCTGCTCTTTGCCGGTGCCCTTGTCCTGGGCGGACACGCTCAGGATGCCGTTGGAGTCGATGTCGAAGGTGACGTCGATCTGCGGCACGCCGCGGGGAGCCGGCAGGATGCCGTCCAGCATGAAACGGCCGATGGTCTTGTTGTCGGCCGACATGGGCCGTTCGCCCTGCAGCACGTGGATGTCCACGCTGCCCTGACCGTCGGCAGCCGTGGTGAAGGTCTCGGTCTTCTTGGTCGGAATGGTGGTATTCCGGGGAATCAACGCGGTGGTCACGTTGCCCAGGGTCTCGATGCCGAGGGTCAGCGGGGTGACGTCCAGCAGGACGATGTCGCCCACGTCGCCGCCCAGCACGCCGGCTTGGATGGCCGCGCCCAGCGCCACCGCCTCGTCCGGATTGACGGAGCGGGAAGGCTCCTTGCCGAATATCTGCTGCACCTTGGCCTGGACGGCCGGCATGCGGGTCATGCCGCCGACGAGGATGACGTCGTTGATGCTGCCCGCGCTGACGCCGGCGTCGGAGATTGCCTGGCGGCACGGCCCTGCGGTCCGGTCAATCAGGTTAGCCACCAGCTGCTCCAGTCGGGAACGGCTCAGGGGCTTCACCAGGTGCTGCGGGCCGCTGGCGTCGGCGGTAATGAACGGGAGGTTGATTTCCGTTTCCAGGGTGCTGGACAGCTCGATCTTGGCGCGCTCGGCCGCGTCGCGCAGCCGCTGCAGGGCCATGCGGTCCTGGGACAGGTCGATCCCGGTTTCCGCCCGGAACTCCGTGACCAGCCAGTTCAAAATGGCTTCGTCGAAGTCGTCGCCGCCGAGGTACGTGTCCCCGTTCGTGGACAATACTTCGAAGACCCCGGCGCCCAGGTCGAGGATCGTGATGTCGAAGGTGCCACCGCCCAGATCGAACACGGCGATCTTGGAATCGGTCTGCTGCCGGTCGATGCCGTAGGCCAATGCGGCGGCGGTGGGTTCGTTGATGATGCGCTTCACGTCCAGGCCGGCGACCTTGCCGGCGTCCACCGTCGCCTGACGCTGGGAATCGTTGAAGTAGGCCGGCACGGTGATCACGGCCTCGGTGATGCGTTCGCCCAGCTTGGCCTCGGCGTCCTGGCGGATTTTCTGCAGGATCATGCTGGAGATCTGCGGTGGGGCGTAGTTCTGCCCCGCCATCTCCACATGGGCATCGCCGTTGTCGCCAGCGGCGATCGTGTAGGGCAGACGCTTGGAGGCGTCCTGCACCTCGGGGTCGCTGAAACGCCTCCCCATCAGCCGTTTCACGGAGAAGATGGTGTTGTCGGGGTTGGTAACCGCCTGTCGCTTGGCCGTTTGCCCCACGTACCGTTCGCCGCTGCGGGCGTTGACCGCTACCACGGAGGGCGTGATGCGGCTTCCCTCGGCGCTCTCAACCACATCAGCCTCACCGGCTTCGATCACCGCAGCCACCGAATTGGTCGTGCCGAGGTCGATGCCTAGAATCCTTGCCATTGTCGTGTCTCCTCGATGTGTTTTGACGTGCAGTTTATGCTTTGCCCGCAAACCGTTACCGGTGAGTTGCAGGCTTTATTGGTCCGTCCGGGCAGCGCGGCTGGCCGGATTACTGGTTGACCACCACCTGGGCCACCTGCACGACCCGGTCGTGCAGGCGATAGCCCTGTCGCAGTACCTCGACGATGCTGCCCGATGCAGCGTCGCCGACCTGGGCCAAACCCACCGCCTCGTGCAATTCGGGGTTGAAGGGTTCACCCAGGCAGTCGATGCGGGCTACGCCCTGGGATTCCAGGAAGGTAGCCAGTTTGCGCTGTATTAATCGTACGCCTTCGGCCCAGGAGTCCGAAACGTCCGCCGTCGACGCTGTGGAGCCGCTTTCGAGATGGTTAACCGCCAGGTCCAACTCGTCCACGATGGGCAACAGACCGACCAGCAGACGGCTGTTGGCCTGCCGCTGGATGTTGAGCCGTTCCTCATCGTGACGGCGGCGGGCGTTGGCCAGGTCGGCGTGACCGCGCTGGACGGCGTCAGCCTGGCGAGCGATCTCCTCGTTGGCCTCCGCCAACGCCGCACGGAGCATCGCTGCCTCCTGTTCCGGCGTCATCGGACGCGCGCTCTCAGAACCTTCCTCCGGCGAGGACGATCCGGCAGCGTAGAAGTCCGACGCCAGCGTGCCCGATTCGAGATCGTCGGGCTGCGTTGCGTCGGAAGATTGGGTTTCATCAATTGCCATTTACACGTTCCTGCATTGCGATTTCAGTTGTGATTCCGCTGGAGATCAATCCGGGGCGGGCAGGCTGAGGCTGCTGCACAACTGTGCGATCTCTTCGCGGATGTTTTCGACCACCGTGGCGTCATCGGTGGCACGGGCCAGCCGGCGGGAGAATACGCTGAGGTTGCTGACCAGTTTCAGCGCGAATTCGACCCCGGCGAGGTTGAGTCCAAGGTTGTCCATCAGATGGCGGATGAGCATCACCTTGCGCAGGTCATCCTGCGAGTAAAGACGCAGCATACCGACGGTGCGCACCGGCTGGATGAGGCCCAGGCGCTCGTACTTGCGCAGGGTCTGAGGATGCATCTCCAACAGGCGGGCGGCCACCGAAATGATGTACACGCCTTCCAGTTCCATGTTCGGACCCGCGGCGTTCCGGTCCAACCCGGCCGCTTCGGGCGTTGTCGGACTGCCCGGCCCGCGAACACCCGTCGGGGATATCCCTTCTGGCCAGGCCGTCGGCGCCTCTACACTCGGGGCCGGATACGGCTCCAGGCGAGTGCCGCGGGTCTGGTGGCGGTTGGTCCATCGCTGTTGCATCTGGGTGACGCTCCGTGCGTGAATTATATCACATTGCTACGGAACCAATATAAGCCCTTGACACGGTCTGTGTCAACATGTATCATCCTGTCCAACGGAGGTACCAGCGACCACAGGCAACGCAATTTTCACTGACAGGCACTCCCAAACCGGACATCCGACCAAACGTTTATCTCGTATAAGAGACGATCAAGCACCCAAGGCGATACACCAAAATTTGCAGATAGCAAAATTTTCGGTCAGGAGGTAATCATGAGACTGAAGTTCAACGCCTGTCCCAAGTGCTCCGGCGACTTGGAAATGCGGCGCGACATCTACGGCATGTTCGTCAGCTGCCTCCAGTGCGGATTGCAGAGAGATCTGGACGCTCCCAACCAGGCGGTCGAATTGTCCAAGCCGAAGCAGTCCACCTCCACCGCGACGACGCGAGCCGCGCGCAAGGAACTGCTCAAGGCCGCGTAGCGACCGGATCGACCGACAGCCGAGGGGCGGGTTCAACACCCGCCCCTTATTTTGTCATTACTCGGTTCCCGGCGTCAGCGCGTCAACTCGGGCCAGAACCGTTCCTCCTGCCAGGGATCGGCGTTGTTGTTGTAGCCCCGCTGCTCCCAGAATCCGGGGGCATCCTCGGCCATCAGCTCGATGCCGTTGACCCACTTGGCCGACTTCCACCCGTAGCGGCTGGGGATGATCAGACGCAGGGGCCAGCCGTGATCCTTGCCCAGCTCGGCGCCATTCTGCCGGTGAGCCAGGAGACCCTCGGAAAGGGCCAGGTCCAGCGGCACGTTGGTGGTGTAGTCGCCGAAGCAGTGCGCCATGATGTGCTTTGCATCGGGTGAGACGCCCGCCAACTCCAGCAGATCCGACACCAGTACGCCCTCCCAGGTCTGATCCAGCGCCGACCACTGGGTCACGCAGTGGAAGTCGGCGTCCATGACCACCTGGGGCAGGGCGCAGAACTGGGGCCAGTCCAGCGTGACCTCGCGCTCGACGAGACCCCAGACCCGTAGGGTCCAGGTGGACAAGTCGACCTGCGGCGTATCCCCGTAGGTGAGCACGGGGAAGGTCTTGGCGACGAACTGCCCCGGCGGGACCTTCTCGCCGCCCGGAGGGGCGATCTTGATCTGGTCGGGGCGCTTCAGGCCGAACTCCGGCTGGACGCCCGTCGTCTGCTGCTGGTTGGATGTGGTCATGGGAAAGCTCCGCGTTGGTTCACTTGGCGGCGTGGATGGTTCCTGCGAGCCCGTCGGTGATGCGTCCGACCACGGCGGCGCAGGGCGCTCCCTCCTCGCGGAGGGCGGCCACCAGGGCGTCGGCGCGGGCGGCTGGAACCGACATCAGCAGGCCGCCGGAGGTCTGCGCGTCGCAGAGCAGCAGCCGGTCCTCGTCGGTCAAACCTTCGTCCCAGGTCACCACGTCCTCGACGCTGCTGAGGTTGCGGTGGGTGCCGCCGGGAGCGACGCCCCGGTCGAGCAGTTCCCTGGTACCGGCCAGCACGGGAATGGCGCCCAGGTTCACCTCGGCGGCAACGCCGCTGCCCTTGACCATGCTCTTCAGGTGGCCCATCAGGCCGAAGCCGGTGATGTCGGTCGCCGAGTTGACGCCCACCCGCTGCATGGCCACCGCGCCGGGCTTGTTGAGCGCGGCCATGGTCTGGACGGCGCCGGCCATAACGTCGGGGTCGACCACGCCCTGCTTGCCGGCGGTGGTGATGATGCCGGTGCCGATGGGCTTGCTGAGGACCAGGACGTCGCCGGGCCTGGCTCCGGCGTTGCTGACCTGCTTGCCGGGCTCGACCACGCCGATGACGGACAGGCCGTACTTGGGCTCGGGGTCGTCCACGGTGTGGCCGCCGACGATGAGACACTCGGCCTCGGCCGCCTTGGCGTAGCCGCCCTGCAGGGTGCGCCCGAGGATTGACTTGTCCAACGATGCGGGGAAGCCGACCACGTTCAGGGCGATGAGCGGCTTGCCGCCCATGGCGTAGACGTCGGACAGGGAGTTGGCGGCGGCGATGGCTCCGTACTCATAGGGGTCGTCGGTGATGGGCGGGAAGAAGTCGACGGTGACGATGAGCGCGGTCTCGTCATTGATGCGATAGACCGCGGCGTCATCGCCGGTCTCCGCACCCACCAGCAGGTCGGGGTGCGAGAGCAGCGGAACATAACTCAGGACCTGGCCCAGGTCCTCAAGGCTCAGCTTGGCCGCTCAACCCGCGCAGTGGGACAGTTCGGTGAGGCGGATGGGTGGGGTATCGAGTTGGGTCATGCTATTCCTTTACAGCTGGTACTCGGGGCGACGCAGGAGCTGGCGGGCGATGACGAGGCGCATGATCTCGTTGGTGCCTTCGCCGATGATCATCAGGGGCGCGTCGCGGTAGTAACGCTCCACGGGGAAGTCCTTGGTGTAGCCGTAGCCGCCGTGGATGCGCATGGCCTCCATGGACACCTCGCCGCAGATCTCGCTGGCGAAGAGTTTGGCCATGCCGGACTCCAGGTCGATGCGCTCGCCGCTGTCCTTCTTGGTGGCGGCGTCGTAGACCAGGAGGCGGGCGGCCTGGATCTTGGTGGCCATGTCGGCGATCTTGAGCTGGATGGCCTGGTGCTGGCTGATGGGGACGCCGAAGGTCTCGCGCTGCTGGATGTAGCGCATGGAGGCGTCCAGGGCGGCCTGGGCGACGCCGACGGCGCGGGCGCCCACGTTGATGCGACCGGTTTCCAGGCCGCTCATGACCTGGCCGAAGCCGACGTTCTCCTCGCCTCCGATGAGGTTCTCGGCGGGGATGCGGAAGTCCTCGAAGAAAAGCTCGCAGGTGTCGAGGCCGCGATAGCCGAGCTTGTCGAGATGACGGCCGACCTTGAAGCCGGGAGTGCCATCCTTCTCGATGACAAAGGCGGAGAGGCCGCGGTGCTTGAGGGAGGCGTCGGGATTGGTGCGGGCCAGCAGGCAGAAGGCGTCGCCGGACTCGGCGTTGGTGATGAACATCTTGGAGCCGTTGACCACGTACTCCTCGCCATCCTTGACCGCGCGGGTTTCGAGGGCTCCGACGTCGCTGCCGCCGCCCGGCTCGGTGAGGGCCAGGCCGCCGCGGATCTGACCGGTGGCCAGGCGGGGGAGGAACTGATCCCGCTGCTCCTGGGTGCCGTAGTGGGTGAGCACGTAGGTCAGGATGTGGTGGGTGCCCAGCGCGCCGGTGAGCGCCATGTAGCCCTTGCTGATCTCCTCGAAGATCATGGCGAAGGTGGTGTAGTCGAGGCCCATGCCACCGTACTCTTCGGGCACGTTGATGCCGAAGAGGCCGAGCGCCTTCATCTGATCGATGAGCTCGTAGGGGACGGTGTCGTTGGCGTCGTGGTCGGCGGCGGCGGGCTCGACCTCGCGGCGGACGAAGTCCCGCACCATGCTGACGATCTGGTTGCGGGCTTCCTCGGGGGTCTTGGTGATGGTGGTCACGGGGGCTCCTGTGCTGTCCCTATATATGATGCGAGTCAGTCTATCCCAGCGCATGGGGAGGCGCAACTTGGCCGCGTCGGGCATCGTCCGCGGAGGCATTTCGACCCGGCACCAAAAAGCCCGCCGGAGCGGGCGTCAGGCGCAAAAGGAATGGCTGGGGATACAGGATTCGAACCTGTGATACCTGATCCAGAGTCAGGCGTCTTACCACTAGACTAATCCCCAGCGACGTATTGATTTTAGCAGGGGATGGCCGCGTTTATCAACGCGGGCATCGGCATGCGGCCAAAGCAGCCCATGGTGACCCTGAGGTTGAGGGCGGCCGTGTGGTAGGCCGATGCCGGCGACGGCGGCGATGGATCGTGTTTCGCTCCGGTGGAACGGAAGATCGGGTTCAGGGTTCGTGCATTCTGGTGGTCTCCGGGAAGGTGGCTGGTTGCTGGCGGTGGTCAGGTGATGATCGATCAATGAGTGCCAGAGCCGGATGGTCGTTCGTTAGCCCCACGGCCGGGGGTGGTACGCATGGGTTTTTACTGCCAGGATCGACGGTTGCGGCATGACGCCGGCACGTCCAGGAAGGCAGCTGCTCCTGTGGCCATTTGGACTACGCGCTGAGTTGTTGGGCCGACGACAGTCCCGGGTGGTTCCCATGGCCGGTTATGCGATTTTGATGCTAACGAATGGCCGTAAACGACCTCGCGGCTCTGGCAAAAGTATCTGACCTGACGGAGACCATTATGGAACAGACGTTCGTGTCGTGTCAAGGGGAGGGTATCGCTCCGAGGAGATTTTGCTACTCGAGATTTGACTGATCGGTGCATGAAATCAGTCAAGGCACCAACGAATATCGTTCCGTCACTATGGCGGTTGCAACAGACATTTGTTTGTCCGACTATGGACCTGCGAATCTTCATCTTCCACGGCCTGTCATTTAAGCCATCGGCAGACGGCCGTAACCCAACTGTCCCGTATTATTGAGAGTAAGACGCACCGAAATCGGACGAATCACCATGGAAACACTCAACAAATTGAAACCTGACATTCAGGCAATCCGGATCGCGCGGCAGATCCACGAAGTGGCCAACGCGCAGCAGACCTTTCTGTTTGGCTCACGGGCCCGGGGGGACTACCGCCCGAACTCTGACATTGACGTGCTAGTCATCAAGGGAGAACCACAGCTGGAATCTTGGCTGGAAAGCCTGCGACAGCACGCTCGTGACGTACAGAAGACCCAGATGCCAGAGGCTTCAGGCATCGACATCATCTGCATGACGGAACCCGAATTCACTAAAGGCCGCGTCCTGAGAAATCACATGGCGAGCATCGTCATCAAGGAAGGACATCCCATCATGGCCGACGAACGCGTTGGATACGGAACCGACTACGAAGACGAACGCATTGACTGGGACGATGTCGACAAGAAGATCACGGACGCAACCGGAGCGGCCACCTGGATCAACGCCATCCAGGACGCCGGAATCATAGACGTGGGCGACGACCTCCAGTTGGGGCGCGTGGCTCAAAATGCCCTCGAATTCGCGTACAAAGCCGTCTTGGGAGCCTACGGATGCGAATACCCCGTCAGCGGACGCGATGGACACAATCTGAGGATCCTGACGGACCTCCTCAGGGAAAATCAAATCATACGCGCGAACGAACCGGCGCCAGGTGAAAACCACCGATACCTGACCGAGTTCGGGGGAGCAGCAGTTTACGCCGATGAGCACCCCCCACTGGATAGACGGCTTATCGCCAATGAAATACCAGAAGCAGTCGACCAGCTGCGGGCCATGGTGGACGGCACCCGAGAGAGTTGACCGGAAACCGCACCAAAAAAACGGGCACAGCCCGGAAAAACGAATTCCGTGACGGAGACGAACTCATTCGTCACCAGCCAAACCGTTTTAGAGTAGCGAAATTTCCTCATCGCTCCATGCGTACCCAGTTTGCTGGCGGGGAAACGTCAGAATCAGGATTATCAGGATTCAGGGATTGCCCGGATTGAGACCATTGGCGCAGAGCCTTCGTAATCCTGACAATCCATAAATCCGGCAAATCCTGATTCTGACAAACTGCCCATACCGGGTACGCATGAGGAGGGTGTCGGGTTTTTGATGGGATGACGGGGTGGCGATGATAAAATGGGTTCGTACATATGTTGACGGAGAAATGCCTTGTCGATGTTCAAGGTGGATGTAGGAGTCGGCAATCTGGACGGCGGCGTGCTGGCGCCGGTGCAGCCGGTGGTGGACACCGGAGCGGCGCATTCGACGCTGCCGGAGTCTTTGATGACCGAGTTGCGCGTCGAGCCGCAGCAGCAACTCGGTTTTATCCTGGCGGATGGTAGCCGGGTGAAATACGGCTACGGATTCGCCCGTTTCAGAATTGGCGACTACGAACGACCGTGCCCGGTGATATTCGGGCCGGAAGGGAACTACCTGTTGGGCGCGTCGACGCTGGAAGCTTTCAATCTGGTTGTGGACCCGGTGGCAGAGCGGCTCGCGCCGGCGGAATGGTTGTCGCTGGGTTGGGGTGGATCGACCGATGGTCCGTAGTAAATTGGCACCGTCTTGGCGGGCTGGGCAACTATCGTCTGTGTAGCCGTTATTGACACCCCCAACCGTTGTTGATAGCCTGAATCTGCGTTCCGGCGCGCGATGGTTTGGCCCGCTAGCTCAACTGGCAGAGCAGCTGACTCTTAATCAGCAGGTTCTCGGTTCGACCCCGAGGCGGGTCACCATTTTTCATTTAATCGTTGCGTGGGCCGGCGCATTTGGCCACGGCAACGGTCGCGGGGAAGTGTCGGAATTGGCAGACGAGCATGACTTAGGATCATGTGCCCTTGGGCGTGCGGGTTCGAGTCCCGCCTTCCCCACCACTGCGCTCCGAGACTTCAGTCGTCTTCCCCCTCGTATGGGTCCAGCCAGCCGAACCGGCGGAAGCTGATTCGGTCGGCGTCGCTGAACTCGACGCCCTCTTCTTCCAGCAGTTCGCGTTGGAGCAGGGCGCCCAGGCCCTCGCCGCGGGGGCTGATTTTGCCCTGGGCGTTGATGACCCGCTGCCACGGGATTTCTTGGCGCTGCTCCTCGGGATATCTGCCCAGGGACGCCAGGCAGAAACCGACCATGCGCGGCGTGCAACCGCCGACGATCTGGGCGATCTGGCCGTAGGTTGCCACCTGGCCGTGGGGTATCTGGCGCACCACCTCGAGGACGCGCTCGTACACCGGCGGCAGGTCTGGAGCAGCGTCCACGTCGGGGTCACTCCGTGGAGGCAGTACGGGCTATGTTGGCCTTGTTGGCGACGGCGGCCCAGGTCAGCTCGGTGAGCATCCGCACCGGGTCCAGGACCATCCACAGCACTTCGATGCTGAGGAAATACGCGTTGGCGAAGACCACGGCTCCCAGGGCAGCCGGTACCGCCGCTCCCACCTTTCCGGCCGCGCATCCGCACCGCCACAGCGCCACCGCGGCGACGCTGCACGAGGCGATGAACAGCGGGTTGACCGTGCGCCAAACGTCGCCCCAGTAGTCGCCGAAGAGGCCGGTGTATCCGTTGACGAAAACCATCAGCGCCAGGACCGCCAGGGCGAGGCTGCGCACCCAGGCGACTCGGCGGGTGCTCAGCCAGAACCACCAGGCGCCGGCGAACCCCATCACCAGCGGGCCGATCTGCCACAGTTTCCATCCCCAGTCCACGTGGCCGAGGTCGTGCGGGTCGGCTAGGTCCGTGTTCACCGTCCAGGCGAAGATGGCAAAGATGATGATCGCCGCCGCAGCAAGGGCAGAGATCGGGTCAAGGTCACGGGGGGCGAAGGGTTTGAACACGGTGGAACGCTTTGCGATTGGTCGCGACGTCTTGCTGGACAATAGTTGGTCAGAATCAGGATTTACCGGATTAGATGATTATCTGGATTGGGAAGGTCTTACCGTAAATGGTCTCAATCCTGTCAATCCCAAACTCCCGGAAATCCTGATTCTGACGGTTCTTTCTTACCAGTTGACCAGGCCGGGCTTCTGCGCCTTCCAGCCGGCGTCGGAGGGGAAGACGGTCTCCATCTCGACGCGGCCGAGGTCGCCCTCGAACATGTGCTCAACGGCGGAGCGCCAGGCGACGTAGTGGGGCTGGTCGCGGTGGGTGGCGTGGGCCTCGCGGTTGGCATACACCTCGTAGAGATAGAACTGGTTGGGGTTGTCGGGGCTGCGCAGGATGTCGAAGCGGAAGCAGTTTTCCTCGTCGCGGACGCTGCCCTGGCCGTCGCCGAGGCTCGCCTTGGAGAACTCGTCGGCGTAGCCGTCCTTGATGTTGATGGTGACGAAAATCGCGTACATGGTCGGGATTCCTCCTGTGGATTGAGGCGGCGAGAGGCCGTTCGGGTTGGCCGCCGGGCGAAATTATAGCAGGCGGCCCCGTGCTAAAATGCCGCGAGGAGACTGCCCATGCCCACCCCCAACGACTGTTTTATCGACCTGCGCGGATTGCCCTTTCACTACCGTGACTGGGGCGGTGACGGACGGCCGGTGCTGCTGCTGCACGGGCTGGCGTCAACCTGCCACATCTGGGACCTGGTGGCGCCACTGCTGGCGGAGGAGTTTCGCGTCGTGGCGCTGGACCAGCGGGGCCACGGCCAGTCGGCGCAAGTGGACGAGGGCTACGACTTCGCCACGGTGTCCGGCGACGCGGCTGCGTTCATCAAGCACCTGGGATGGGAGCGACCCATCGCGGCCGGCCACTCGTGGGGCGCGGACGTGGCGTTGGAGCTGGCGGTCGCCCAGCCGGGTATGACGTCGGGCCTGATCTTCGTGGACGGAGGCACCATCGAGCCGTCGGCGCGGCCCGGCTGGTCGCCGGAGCAGGCTCGGGAGGACATGGCTCCGCCCATCTTCACGGGATTCACGCCGGAGATGATGCGGGAACGTGTCGTGTCCGGCGCGCGCTTCGGGCCGAATCCCTCGGAAACGGTGGTCGAGGCGGTGCTGGCCAACTTCCGCGTGCTGGAGGACGGCACCATCCAGTCCAACCTGCGCCGCGAGAACCACCTGCGGATCATCGACGCGCTGTGGGACCACAAGCCGTCGCAGCTCTACCCGACGCTGCAGTGCCCGGTGCTGATGCTGCCGGCGCGGCAGTCCACGCCCGACGCCATGGACCGGCGGTTCCGGCGCGAAGAATCGATGGCGCGGGCGGCGTCGCTGATGCCGGTCAGCAAGACGGTCTGGCTGGAAGACAGCATCCACGACGTACCATTGCAACGCCCCGGACTGGTGGCGAACACCATCCGGGAGCACATCAACAACGGGTTCTTCGACCGCAAAGCGTAGATACCGCACATTTCGCCAGATCGTCACAGCTCACAGCGACACAGGAGGCTGATCATGACCACCGTAGGCTCCGGCAAGTACACCTACACCCTCGAAGAAAACTGGGCCCGCCTGCCCGAGGGCATGACCATGGGCAACGCCTCGGCGGTGGCCACCGACTCGCAGGACCGGGTCTATGTGTTCCAGCGCAAGGACCCGCCGGTGCTGATCTTCGGGTCGGGCGGCAACTACCTGGGCTCCTGGGGGGTCCGCGCCATCGACGAGGCCCACGGCATCTACATCCAGGACGACATCGTGTACATCACCGACCGCACCGACTCGGTGTGCGTCATCTTCACGCTGGACGGGAAGCCCTTGCAGGTCATCGGCGACCGGGGCGTGCACTCCGACACGGGCTGCGAGGTGCCCGGCGAGGTCTGCCCGCGCTCAGCCGGCCCGTTCA
The DNA here is from genome assembly GCA_951813535.1 of uncultured Dehalococcoidia bacterium. Lineage (GTDB taxonomy): Bacteria > Chloroflexota > Dehalococcoidia > Lucifugimonadales > UBA3495 > Bin87. Next base: position 1,113,666 of record OX638345.1, read on the forward strand.
ACTATCCCACCGAAATCGTGCCCGCTCCCAACGGCGACCTGTACGTCTCGGACGGATATCGGAACGCTCGCGTGCACCGCTTCTCCCGAGACGGGCAGCTGAAGCAGTCGTGGGGCGAGCCGGGCAAGGGCGGGCCGGGCGAGTTCCACCTGCCCCACAGCATCGTGGCGCATCCCAACGGGAACCTCTACCTGTGCGACCGCGAGAACAACCGGATGCAGATCTATTCGCCCGACGGCGAACACCTCGCCATGTGGGAGGACATGCGGCGGCCGCTGGACATCTCCATAGACAGCGAGGACAACCTGGTGATCAGCGAGGGCGGGGCCAATGGAATGTCGCCGCGGGTGAGCATCATGGACCCGGACGGCAACGTGCTGGCCCGCTGGGACTCGCAGTCGGCCCACGGCAGCTGGGTTGACGCCCACGGCAACATCTACATGGCGCTGGGGGCGCAGGAGCGCGTGGACAAGTACGTGCGGCAGTAGGACGATATCACCTGGTTGTCGCCAGCGTTGTAAATCGGCGATGCGTCCCCAACACAATGTTGTTGCGGGGCGCGTCGTTCTGTTCCTGGATCGTGTAAAGAGTTGTTGCAGCCCAGGAGTCGGCTAGTATGGAAACGCCAACCCAATTTACGCAGGATCCGGACAAGGTGATCGAAGCGGTCATCTACATGGCCGAACAATCCAAGGCTGACTCTTACTTCGGCGAACGCAAAGTGTATAAGCTGCTGTACTACGCCGACTGTGAAGCGTATAGGCAGCACGGTGCGCCCATCACCGGCACCATGTACGTCCACTATCCCCACGGCCCGTTTCCTGAGAACTGGCAGACGTTGAAAAAAAAGATGCTAACGGCCGGCGATGTGCAGATATTTGGCAGTCACCCTCGGGAGGGTCGTAAGGATCACGGACGCAATTTGATTTATCCTCAACGGTCGGTCAGGGAGGGCGTCCTAACCCGGGAAGATTGCGCGATTCTGGCAGCGCAGGTAAAACGATTCGCCGGCTTCAACTTCGCGGGGATTGAAGAATACGTGCAGGAGGAAGCAGGATGGTTTACGACGGATGACGGCGACACGATTCCGTATGAGGCGTCCGGAATTTCAGCCCCACCGTTGAGCGCGGACGGAGTTAGGAGGGGGAACAGCATTGCTGAGAGACGTGCCCGGCAACAGGCCCCCGTACGAAGTCCGGGAGACCACCCAGTTTGATGCTGACTGGCGCAGAGAAATTCAGCTGGGAAATCTAAATCCGATGGTGGCGCCCTCTGATTTGCTGTTCATCAAAATGCTGCTGGCGCAGCAACCTTACTCGGGCAGGTGGCAGCCCAGTATGCCTTACGATAGTCGCACCATAGCACTCGCCCGGGTCTTCGAGATTGGATATTACGTGGTCGAGGATGACCGAGCCGTTTACCTGGACAGCATCAGCTTTATCGGCGGGAACTAAATCGGGGCTGCAGGTAGTGCTTGTGATACAATGTTCTGCGCCACTCGCTGCTCATGCAGCGGAAGGGTTGGCTCGTCGTCGATACAAAATTCACTGCAAAGCTCGGATTCAACATGAAAGCATCTGAACTCGTTCCCCCGGAAGTCAACGAAAACATCCCTGAATTCGGTCCTGGCGATACGGTCCGCGTCAACTTCCGCATCCGCGAGGGTGCACGGGAGCGGGTGCAGGCCTTCCAGGGGGTTTGCATCCGGCGGACGCACGGGACCGGGCCGGCCGCCAATTTCACGGTGCGCCGCATCACCGCGGGCATAGGGATTGAGCGCGTGTTTCCGCTGCACTCCCCGCTCATCGAGTCGCTGGAAGTCACGCGGCAGGGCAAGGTGCGTCGGGCCAAGCTGTACTACCTGCGAGGGCGGCAGGGACGCGCCGCGCGCATCAAGGAACGGACGACCTACCGCACCAATCGGTAGACTACATTCGCGAAACGTCAGCCGCCGCCCGCAGCCTTTACCGGCGCGGTTGCGGCGGTTTTGCATTATCACATCCTGCGACTCACGCCGGTTCCGACCGAAGGGGTGGAAAACGAGGTCGCACCGTGAACTACGCCGATGTCGCCATAGACGCTGACTGGGTCCCGCCGGGCAAGACTTTCTCGTATCGCATACCCCGTCATCTCCCGGTGGAACCCGGGCAGCTGGTGTGGGTCCAATTTGGCCGCAACGTAGTCCAGGGTGTTGTCCTGGGCCTGGCGGACGCGTCGGCGGTGTCGGAGGAGGAGACGCGGGACATCCTGCACCCGGTGGAGCCGTCTCCCCTGGTCGGTTCGCTGGGGCTGGAGTTGGCGGAATGGCTCGGGCAATCCTACCGATGCTCGCCCTTTGAGGCCGTCGCGCCAATGCTGCCGCCCGGCTTTCGTGCGCATCAGCGGTCACGATTGACCGCGATCTCCGGTCCTGAGGATGCCGGAGAGTTGGCGTCTTTCCGCGAACCGACGCGTGCCGCGTGGGGGGAACTGGTCGACTCCCCGGGAGCGTGGGAGGAAATCACGTTCCTGAAACGGATCGATCCAAACCGGGCCAACGTTGCCCGCCGGGAACTGCAACGGTTGGTGGCGCGTGGCCTGGTGCGCAAGGAGGTCAGCCTGCCGAGACCGCGATCCCACCGGTATCGTCGATTGCTGATCCCGGGCCACCATCCCGATTCCGGCGAGGATAGCGTGACCGCTACGCAGACGCGAGGCGTGCGCCAGGAGGAACTTCTGGCAGCGGTGCGAGAGTCCGGCCTCGGCTATGACACCACCGGAAACGCCGGCCGGGTCGGACCCGCAGCCGATGCTCTCCTCCAGCGTGGACTGGTGGCAGAGGAATGGCAGCGGGTGGAACCCGAGGTCCCGTCGGGCGTGGCTCCCCTCAACCCGCCGCCGGACCAGCTGACAGTGGAGCAGCGGGAAGCCATAGCCGGCATCGCCGCCGCCCTGGACGACCCCGGCCTCCTGCCGCGCAGTTTTCTGCTCCACGGCGTCACCGGCAGCGGCAAAACCGAGGTGTACCTGCGGGCCATCGCCCATGCGATCGGGCAGGGCAAGCAGGCCATCTACCTGGTGCCGGAGATCGCGCTGACGCCGCAGACGGTGGGAGTCGTGAATGACCGTTTCCCCGGTCGCGTCGCCGTCCTGCACCATCGGTTGACCGAGCGGCAACGGTTCGAGGAGTGGTGGAATATTCGCGACGGCCTCGCCGACGTGGTCGTGGGACCCCGCAGCGCGCTGTTCGCTCCGGCGGCAAACCTCGGCATCATCATCGTCGACGAGGAGCACGAACCGGCATACAAGCAGGAGGACAATCCTCCCCATTACCACGCCCGCGACTCCGCCCTGGCACTGGCCCGCCGCTCCGGGGCGGTGGTGGTGATGGGCTCGGCCACTCCCGACGTCGGCACGTATTACGAAGCGACGCGGGGGCGTCACCACCTGCTGCGGTTGCCGGAGCGCATACCTGGTCCCGACGGACGCGCGACGCCCTTGCCCGACATCAGCGTGGTTGATATGCGCCGGGAGCTGCGGGAGGGCAACCGCAGTGTCTTCAGCCGGGATCTCACCGAAACGCTGGACGCCACCTTGCGAGCCGGTCGACAGGCCGTCCTGTTCCTCAACCGCCGCGGCAGTGCGGCGTTCATGCAATGCCGGGACTGCGGCTGCGTCGTCAATTGCAGTCGGTGCTCCGTTTCCTACTCCTTCCATCGCGAGTCGGGGCGACTGATCTGCCACTATTGCAATCGGCAGCGGCGGTTGCCGCGGGCCTGTCCGCAATGTCGCGGCGGCCGCATTCGTGAGATGGGCGCCGGCACCGAGGCGGTCACTTCGCAGTTGCAGCAGCGCTATCCGGGCGCAACCATCGAGCGATGGGACTCGGATTCGGTTAGAAATCCGGCGCAGTTGGAAGCGGCGATGGGTCGTCTGGCCAGCGGCGAGGCGCAGATCCTGGTCGGAACGCAGATGGTGGCTCGAGGCCTGGATCTGCCAAACGTCACGCTGTCAGCGGTGCTGCTGGCCGACCTGGGATTGAATCTGCCGGATTTTCGCGCGGGTGAGCGGGCGTTCGCCTTGCTCTGCCAGGTGGCCGGCCGGGCCGGCCGGGGCCGCGAGCCCGGCCGGGCGATCATCCAAACCTATCAACCCGACCACTACGCCATTGCCGCAGCCGCAGAGCAGGACTATGCGGCGTTCTACGCCATTGAGATTGAAGCCCGGCGTCATCAGGGAAATCCGCCATTCAATCGCCTTGCCCAGGTGATTTGCGCGGATCTCAGCGTTCGCACGGTGCAGGAAACGTTGGGGGAGTTGGCCGAGTCCTGGCGCCAGCAGACCGCGCGCGAGGGCCGGGCGGACGTTGACATAATCGGGCCGACACCCTGCCTGCCGGAACGCGTGCGCGGCCGCTACCGCTGGCGATTGCTGCTGCGCGGCCGGAGGATTTGGCAATTCCTGGAGGGGCGCACCATCCCGAGGAACTGTCGGATTGACGTCGACCCGGTGAGGCTGGACTGAGGTTGCCCGCCGTGGGTGGGTCAGAGGCGAGCGCTCTCACGCGTACCCGGTTTGGTGGTGGATGGCGAAGAGGAGGTTTGGCGGGTCCGGCGTGGCGAGACGGTATTCGTAACCCGGGTTCAGGATGCCCAGTTTTCCTCGGGAGCAGACCTGCCTACGGAAAGTCTGCGATGCTCGCAGTCCAGCCGCCCTGCACAGGGTCCAGCGGGCTGTCCAACCAGATAACGCCGGCTTTCGGCGTGGGCCGATCCAGGACATTGGCGGCGGCTGGTGCGGCCTGCCGTGGCGCGTCAGGTGATCGCTCAGATCGATGGGCCGGAGTGGCAGTTACAACCGCTTGCTGGGGCATTGCAGCGGCCGGCGCGGTTGGCCCCGGATCGCTGCCGGTCGCGGACTGAGTTGTTCCGCTGGGCGCGGCGGGAGCCCCGCAGGCTAGCGCCAACAGCAGCACAAGACCAAACCCCGCGGCCATTTTACATTTGCGATAACATATCAATACATTTTACATTGCCGTCCTCCAGGACGTTGCGGTGGACTGCCGGTGAACACCACCGTTCCGTGTGTTCACGGTTGCTTTCGAGTCACGCCTGGCACGGTCTCGAGCGCACCAGGTGTGATCGCTCGTTGGGTGGGCGGAGGGTCAGCCGCTGCCCGAACCGGGGGGCTGCTCGGCGCGGGGGCGGCTGATTCGGCCCTTTACTGGTCCAATCCGCCAAACCGTAACGCCACCCCGCGCGTCGAGGGCGGCAAGCCCGTCCCCGTCAGGCCGCCAGTACAATTCGGCCACTGAGTCCCCCACATCTTCGGCCCCGATCGGGCTGCCGTTTCCGTTTCTCAGTAGCGACCACACAACCACGGCACCATCGCGCGCGCCCGATGCCAGGCGCCTCGCGCCGGGCGCGAATGTTAAGGTCGTTATGGGCTCATGATGAAACTCCAGAACGCCGGGCTGCGTGCCTTCAGGCCCCTTTCTCCGGAAGCTCCAAACCGTGACCGCCTCTCCACCACCGGTGGCCAAAAGGGTGCCGGCGCTATCGAAAGCCAGGGCCGACGGCTTGCCAGGATATCCTGACATCATGGAGTCCCGTTCCGTGGATCGACGCCAGAAGTGCACCGTGTTGTCCTGGCTACCGCAGACCACGATATCCCCGTTCGGGCTCAACACCATCGACACCAGGGACCCCTGCCACTCCATTTTCTGGCGAAGCGAGTCGGTGGAAGGGTTGAAGAACGACACTCGGCCGTAACAGGCCGTGGCCAGCTCATCTGCGCTCGACCAGGCGATGGCGCTGACGGTGCTGGGGTGATCGTCGGACCGCCAGACCTCCGCTCCGTCCGCGTCATACGCACAAACCTGCCGGGAGCACGAGGCCGCCAACAATTGGCCGTCCGGCGACCACGATACGTTTTCCACCCAACCGCTGCCGACGTCGATAGAACGGGTTACCTGACCTTCGGCGGCGCTCCAGATCAAGACTCGCCCGTCCTGGCCGGCAGTAGCGAAGGCGGTCCCGCTCGGGTGGATCGCCATCCCGAGCACACCATCTTCATGAACCTTGTGCCGCTCCCAGACGGCCGCGCCGGATTTGCCATCGAAGCCGTACACGCCACCCTCGGCATCGCCGACCACCAGCGCCTCACCGCCCAAGACCCAACCACCGGCGATAGCGTAGTCGCCGACCGCCGCAGACCAGCCTCGGTCAAGAACGCCGGTTGGGCTGCCGGCATTTAGATCAGACATGCTTCGAACTCCTCCCGCATACTCTGTCCATCGAGGTTGCGGCCGATGAAGACGAGCTGATTGCGCCGGGGCGCGTCCCCCCATTCGCGGTCCGGCTGGCCGTCAAAGAGCATGTGAACGCCCTGGAAGACGAAACGACGCGATTCTCCCGCAACACTGATGAAGCCCTTCATTCGGAAGATGTCCACGCCACGCTCGCTGAGCAGTTTGCTAAGCCACGCGTTGAGCTTTTGGGGATCGCAGTCGCCGTCTACCTCGATAGAGATCGATCCCACCTCATCGTCGTGCTCGTGCTGGGCGACCCAGGTTCGCTCAGCTTCGACAGGAACCAGCGCTCCCTTGATGCGTGGTGTCTCCTCTGTGCAGGCCGGCTCGGAGCAAAAATTGCCCCCCAGCTTGAAAGCCTCTCCATCCGCGTTCTTCAGTTGGAGATCGAATTCCTCCGCGAGGTGCTGGGCATAGAGGCCAACCCGCCCCGGCGCATCAACCTCAAAGAAGAAGGACTTGCGCCCTGGAGAATCAAGCCGGAGGCTCACATGCTTTCCGGCAGGAATCTCCTCCCCGGGATGAATGATCTCCGCAGGTTCAGCGTATTGCCGTACACACCACTCGGCGCCCTCTCGAAGGGCAGCGTCATCCGTGCCCTGGCCCGACACGACGACGAGCGACATCGCCGGATCAGGTCCATCGGCAAGGTTGAGTTCGTAGCGGCCGGTATCGAGCGAATAGACTCCCGTCCATTCGAAGGGGTACTCCGGCTCGAGGAAAGTGGGACGACGCTCGAGCACCTGGTCCAAGTCGAAGGCGCTGAGGTCGAGTACCGTATCGACGGGTACGTTCGCCCGCTCGCTGCGCACGACTCGCGCCATTCGGTTCATGCCGCGGAGGCGAGCTTCCAAACCGTCGAGGGTATCGCCGTTGACGAGGTCCGTCTTGTTGAGGACGAGAACGTCTGCGAACGCGATTTGCTCCGTGCTTTCGTCGCTTCGGCCGAGCTGCTGCTCGATGTGGGCCGCATCGACCAGCGTGACGATCCCGTCAAGCGAGTACTCCGCGCGAAGCTCGTCGTCCATGAAGAAAGTCTGAGCGACCGGACCCGGATCGGCCAGCCCCGTGGTCTCCACCAGCACATAGTCGAACTTGTCGCGGCGCTTGTTGAGATTGTTGAGTACGCGAATCAGGTCTCCGCGCACCGTGCAGCAGATGCAACCGTTCGACATTTCGAATACCTCCTCGTCAGCGTTGATGACGAGGGCCTGATCGATGCCGACCTCCCCATACTCGTTCTCGATCACGGCGATGCGCTTGCCGTGCTCCTCCGTCAAAATCCGGTTGAGCAGGGTCGTCTTGCCAGATCCGAGGAACCCAGTGAGGATGGTGACGGGTACTTTGCGAAACGTGTTCATATAGGGTCCTCCTTTAGACCTTATTGATATGAGGTATCGATATGGAAAGAAGCCAGCCTACACCGCCGACGCCGTTGTTGTCAATCAGGCGAATTGACTCACGCGCACCCGGTTTGGTGGTGGATGGCGAAGAGGAGGTTTGGCGGGTCGGGCGTGGCGAGACGGTATTCGTAACCCGGGTTCAGGATGCCCAGTTTTCCTCGGGAGCAGACCTGCCTACGGAAAGTCTGCGACGCGGTGATACCAGGGCATGGTCGGCCTCCTCGGGCAGAAACGGAGTCTGATAACCCGTTCCTTGCCTGGAGAGGCCGGCCTTTTCAACCCCTCAACTCAAAGCGGGTACGCGTGAGGTAAGCGCTATATTGACAACGTGAACGATTTTGGTGTATCAAATTGCCACTGCTTGCGTCCGCCAATTTCTACATTGGCAGCCTTGCCACGGAGGAGGAAACCATGCCTGACATTTATTACGCTCGACCGAGCAACTTCCTGTCTGATCCACGGGATCGCACGGTCATCATCGGTGAGTCCGAGGACGAAGTACTCGAAAAGATGATTGAGTACCTGAGGAGCCCGGAAGCGCAGGCCCGCTACCCCGGCGTCGACGACCCGACGGAGCTGGAGAACAACATCCGCACGTGCATCTTCAAGAAGGGCACGAAGGCGATTCACAACCGCCCGCCGGATGCCGAGCCGGTGAAGTAAACGGATCCCGCACGGTTAGTCACCTGAACCCCCGTTCCCACCGAGCGGGGGTTTCGCTTTTCCAGGTTGCTGTACGGTCGACCCGTGGTTATACTGCGGCATCATGGCGATCAATCCCGACGATTTCCCACCGGGAACCTACCAAGAACTGTCGCTGTTCCCTCTGAACAACGTGGTTCTGTTCCCCGGCATGCCCCTGCCGCTCCACATTTTCGAGGAGCGGTACAAGGCCATGATCGGCGACTGCGTCGAACGGGATGAACCGTTCGGAGTGCTCCTCATCAAGGAAGGCAACGAGGTGGGCGAACCGGCGGAGCCGCATTCCGTTGGAACCACCGCTCGCGTTTCGCAGGTTCAACGCCTGCAGGAAGGTCGCCTGAACATCCTCACCCGGGGTGAGACCCGGTTCGAGTTGCTGCAAACAGTGCGCACCGTGCCCCATCTGGTTGGGTTGGTCCGCTTCATGGAAGAGGACGAGGGAGACGTTTCCGCGACCGCATTGGCCGGCGTGCGCGAACAGTTTGTCCAACTGCAGCGTCAACTCACCGCGATAGCCGGCGGCTGGGACCGGGAGGTCACGGTTCCCGATGAGCCCATCGCCCTGGCCCGCGTTGCCTCGGCCACTTTGGCCGTCAGTCTGCCCCTGCCGCCCGATGTGCGGCAATCCCTGCTGGAAACGCCCACCGCCGGCGGACAGTTGGAAAAGCTGCAAACCCTGATGCGGCAGGCGAATCGCATTGTGGCCGAACAGGCAGAGCAGAACACGCCGTTCAAGGGGCCGCGCCTCAACTAACGCGCCAGCGGCGTAATCCCCGGGATTCCTTTTCGCAGAACGCGCCAGGAGACGCACCGGCGTCCTCGAGGCGCGAGTTCGACGCCGACGCGGTTCGCCCCACGCCCGGTAGCGCGAAACGATCCGCCAGCTACCGGGTCCCGAGGTTCCGCGTCAGCGGGTTCCCTTAACCAGTTTGCCCGGCTCCGTAGATTCGGCGCGCTCCCGCCTCGGGGATCATCCCGGAGAAGAGCTCGGGATGGATCACCTCGGCGAGTATCTCCAGACCGGTAACGAGCCGGGGACCGGACCGGCTGGTGTAGTTGCTGGCGTCGATCACGTACACACGATCGTTCTGCACTGCCGGCAGGGAGGCCCATCCCTCTTTTTCGGTGAGCAGCGGGAGGTCCTCCATGGCCCGGGGGACCTCAAAGCCACACGGCATGACCACGATCACCTCCGGTTGGCTCTCGACGACCGCGTCCCACTCCAGCGGGAAAGAACCCATCTCCTTGTCGCCGAAGGAGTTGGTTCCCCCGGCGAGTTCCACCATTTCCGGGACCCAATGGCCGCCGCACATCAGCGGATCGGTCCATTCCAGGTGCAGTACCCGTGGATGGTTGTCGGCCAACGCGGCGCGCTGGGTCACAGCATCGATACGACCCTGCATCCGGGCTGTGACCTGCTCGGCAACGGATTCGGAGGCCGTGGCGCGGCCCACCCGGCGCACGTCTTCCAGCACGTCGCCAAGGTATTGGGGATCCAGCGAAATAACCTCGGGCTGCTTCTCCATGTTGGCGGTGGACTCGGCGACCTGCCGAGAGGACACCGCTCAAACCTCGCAGATGGCCTGGGTCAGCAGCAGATCGGGGTTGGCCGCGTCCAGTATCTCCTGGTCGATGTGATAGATGCCGAGACCCTCGGCCAGCCGCTCGGATATCACGCGGCTGATCTCGCCACTGCTGGGTTGTGTGCCCTCGAAAACGCTGCGGACCACCCAAGGCTTGTTTTTGGCCTGGGCCGGGTAGTCGCACTCGTGGGTCACGCCGTAGAGTTGGTCCTCCAGCCCCAACGAGTAAACGATCTCGGTGGCGGAGGGGAGAAATGAACAAATTCGCATCGTGTCGCCTGCCTGATAATGACTGGGCGCATTGTAGCACTGTGCCGGGGGCGACCCTAATCCGCCTCCCGCTGGGCGGCCGGTTCCGCGCCTTCAGCCGGTGGCGCTGGTGCCGGGCTGAAAAGCTCGATGCGTTCCTCCAGGAAACGCCACAGGTCTTCGGTCGAGTCTTCGTCGGCCTGGGCGGCGGCGGCGCGCACCTGCTGGACCGGTTGCGCGTCCGGGTCGGCCCAGTGGTTGAAGGCCGGGCTCTCGACGTCCATTGCCTCGAAGGCGCTGGAGACTGGCGGATCGGTACGTCGGGGAGCCGGCGGAGCAATGAACGTGTTGCGGAAAACTGGTCGCAGGACGCGGTGAACGTGGAAGCCGGCAAACACCAGGGCGCCGGCTGAAGCCAGGAGCAGGAACAGGGACAGCGGAACCGACAGGCTTCCCAGAGAGAACAGCTGGATTATCAGGGGGATCATCAGCAGGACGCCGACGAGCAAGAAGGCTGTGGCCATTCCGTCGCGCAGCAACGTGCGCAGGGTGTATCGCGCCGGCTGACCCGCGGTATCACGCACCGTCGCGCGAACAGTGAGGCTGGCGACCACCCGCAATTCACGCCAGATGGCAATGGCGGCCGGCAGGTTGATCCCCACCGTGGCGCCGCCGAGGATTACGCCCAACAACGCATGGGACACCGAATCGGGATCGGCCAGCAGGTCGGGCAGGGTGTACACCGCTGCGGTGCCTATGGCGGTTAGCACCGCAATGATGCAGATGTCAATGATGATGCGGCGAACCGAGTTTTTCAGCAGGCGTCCAGTCTCCCCGGGGAGGGAGAACGCGGCCCAGAACGACTGTATGCCCAGGAAGATGACCAAGTTGACGGCCAGGACGGCCGGCGGGGCGCGGCGCTCCAACCAGTCGTAAGTGGGCGTCGCGATCTTCGAGGTCAGTGGGGCGAATACTGCCGTGATCGCGGTGGCGATTGCCAGCACTGGCGCTACTACGGGGCCGACCGCCGCGTTGGTGGCGCTGAGATGACCGATCGCCAGCGAAAACTCGCCCATCTGCGGCATTGTCATACCGACCTGCGCCGCGGTGCGCGACCGGCGTCCCGCCAGTACCGCCCCTATGGTGTTGGCCACGATCTTGCCGCCCATGAACACACCCACCACCACCAGGGCCGGCACGATGTGGTCGTCCAGCGTTCGATAGTCGATCAGCATCCCGATGGAGAGGAAGAACAGCGCGCCGAACATGTCGCGCACCGGGTTGACGAGCCGCGTGACCCGGCCGGCCGCGTCGGTGTCACCGATAACCACGCCGATCAGGAAAGCGCCGGCCGCCGCCGACAACCCGAGAAACTCAGCTCCCAACGCCAGTCCGAAGCAACAGCCCAGCGAAGCCACCAGGAGAGTTTCATCGGATTGCATCCGCGAGAGGAAGCGCATCAGGCGGGGCGCCAGCAGCGCGCCGAAAGCCAGGGCCGCGATGCAGAAGATGCCCAGCTTCGCAGCCAACCACCCCACGTCCGCCAGGTCGGTGGAACCCGTGGTCGCAAGCCCGGCCAACAGGGTCAGCAGGATGACCGCGGCAAAGTCTTCCACCAGGAGGATGCCAACGATGGTTTGCCCCCATCCGGAGCGGAGGTTGCCGCTGTCCCGCAAACCCTTCAGCAGTATCGCCGAACTGCTAATGGCCATGGCGCCGCCCAGGTACAGGGCGTTAGCCCCGGAGATGCCCAGGACTTTGTCAGCGATCAGCACACCCAGGTAGGTCAAGGTGGAGATCTCCACGACGCCGATTACCAGCACTCGCAGACCGATTTCCCGGATACGCCGCCAGCCCAACTCCAGGCCGATTCCGAACAGCAGGAGTATGAGCCCCAGCTCGGCAAGTAACTCGATGGTGTCCAGATTACTGATCACCGGGTGCGGCAGAGTGTACGGCCCAATCAACAACCCGGCGATGAGATAACCGAGTACGGGCGGTTGCCAGACGAGACGGGCCAGCGCCAGCCCTACGGCGGCGATGGCCATCGCGATGGCAAAGTCTTTCAGCAATCCGGCTGATGTGTCAGTCAGTCCGGCTGCGAATATGGTCAGCGGGAACTCTATCTCAGATCTCCCTGCTATAAATGTATCGGGCGAGTAGGTCCTGTGTTTCAGCGTGTTTCGGATGCTGGAGCAGGCGTGCGCTGAGCGAATATCCTCTCATCGCAACGCTTGACAGGCGCGCCGCAATTTGCAGCCCCCGGCGCTCCAGCGCGATCCCGCCGGCGCGACGGGGGCCCATGTTTCGCCGGCAAGCGGCGGGAAATATGTCTAACGCTACGCTGCGCGGCCGGCGTGCTTCTGGCGCGACTCGGCGACGAACTCGGCGGTGACGGAAGTGCTGGGGGTCGCCACGGCGACCGAACCATAGAGGGGTCAACGCTTCTTCCACGTATCGACCAGATAGTTGCCCTGGTCGTCGTCCACGCCCCAGATCTTGAAATGGATGCGCACATCGGCGTAAAGGCTGACGTCACTGGGGGTTGCTTCCGGATCCCTGAAGGCCTCGGCGGTTACTTCCATGAAGTCCACCGGAGCGTCGTCAGTCAGGGCGATGCGCTCCACCATGTTGACGGCGCAGGCGGTGATGCCGGAGAGGAACAACTCCCCGGCTCCGACCGCATCACCGCCGCCGTCATCGGCAACCCAGTGATGCGTGCGGGCGTTGCAGATTGCCCTCCCGTGGGTTCCCGAGCTGTACGTTTCCACGTGATAGGCCATTTCCAATGCAGCCATCATGCCCCCTTTGGCGTAACGCGCTCCGCGGATGTTCCCTTGGCGTTATATTGATCCCTACTGGGGCTAAATCATAAACTATGGGGGCTTGAACGCCAAGCGTGCAGATTTTTGGGGCGAATTATAAATTGAGCAACACCAAACGCGAGACGTCCGACGATCTCCTGGGCGTTGTCGTGGTTGCCGCCGGACGCAGTTCCCGCATGGGCGGCACCGACAAGACCTTCGCTGACGTCCTCGGAACTCCCCTGATTGCGCATACGCTGCGGCGCATCGCCGCGTCGGACGCGGTGGACCGCATGGTGTTGGTGGTTGCCGCCGACGCGGTGCCCGACGGCGAAGCGATCGTGCGGGATCTGGATATTCCCAAAATCGCCGCCGTGTGCGCCGGGGGCGCCCGCCGCCAGGATTCGGTTTTGGCCGGGCTGCTGGCCATGGGCGAACGGCGTTGGGTCGCCGTTCACGACGGGGCCCGGCCGTGCGTCTCGGGAGACGTGCTGGAGCGCGCGCTCGACGAAGTTCGGGGATCAGGGGCCGCAATCGCCGCGGTACCGGTCAAGGATACAATCAAGGTGGTCGGCGACGATCTGGCGATTTCAGATACGCCGGATCGTGCGACCCTGTGGGCGGCGCAAACCCCGCAGGCTTTCGATTATCAAACGCTGGTCGATGCTCACCGCGCGGCGGAGGTCGAATACACTGACGACGCGGCCATGGTCGAAGCGGTGGGTCACCGGGTCACGATTTTCCGGGGGGATTACAATAACCTGAAGGTGACGACGCCAGAAGACCTGGATATGGTTAAATTGATCCTGGGTCGGGGATAACCCGAAACTGCCATAAATGGCGTGCCGGTTTGCTTGCAACGGCACGGCTGATTTGCATACGATGTTTCATGTCGTCCCTTGTCACGCATGGGCGCGCGCATAAGGAAGTTAAGAATCGCGCGTTTGGACAAAGGGTTTCGACAAGCGGAGGATCACAATGGTTGCCAGCACCGTCAACCGTCGCTCCCGTTACCGGGAGTATGCTCAATTCCTGCGGGTGAGCGCTGACCGGCTGGACATGGCGGTTGCGCCGGCTCGGCTGGAGCATCTGCGCTCGAAGGTAAATACCGAGCGGCATACGTTCCTCGCATGGGTCGTCATCTGGTCCGTCCTGGCGTTGATCTGCGTGGCCCCGTTGGTGATGCTCCTGGTCGCCCACGTGGGATTGCCGGCGCCCGCGTTCATCGCGGCGCAAAGTGATGTCCTGTACTCCCAACTCAGAATCGGCGACGAGCCCACCAACGCGGACTTCGTCGCGTCCGGGTCGGCATTGGCGTTCCTCACTGCGATCGTTATCGGTTACGCGCCGATCATAGCCTACGGCGGTCCGCTGAGCGACATCGAGCACGCGCACCAGACTCTCAAGTCCATCGAGCGCGGGTAGAAGCTGAGCCCGGCCGGCAGCCCGCTCCAGCGAGACCTTCGATGCGGTATCGAGTGGGCACTGGAGCCGACGCGCATGCCCTCACCGCCGGGCGCCCCCTGGCGCTGGGCGGCGTGGTGATTCCCCATCCCACGGGCCTGGCTGGCCACAGCGATGGCGACGTGCTCAGCCACGCCGTGATCGACGCGCTGCTGGGCGCTGCCGGCGCCGGCGACATCGGTATGCACTTCCCTCCCGGAGACCCTTCCCTGGCCGGCATCAGCAGCTTGATCCTGTTGGAGCGCACGGCCGCAGTGTTGGCGGAGGGTGGTTGGTGCATCGCCAACGTTGATGCTACAATGCTGGCGCAACGTCCCCGGTTGTCGTCTCACGTGCCGCTGATGCGCCAGAACATCGCAACCGCTCTGTCCGTGGAACAGCCGCAGATCAGCGTCAAAGCCACCACCACCGATTACCTGGGGTTCACCGGACGGGAAGAGGGCATCGCGGCAGTAGCCGTGGCCCTGTTGTGCCGGACCTGACACCACGAGATATCGAACCCGGCTCAAGCGCCGTCGTCCAACGATTTTAGTATGAAGCTCTACAACACCCTGAGCGGACAGGTCGAGGAGTTCGTTCCCTCCGACGGCAACCGGGTCAAGATGTACGTGTGCGGAGTGACCCCCTATTCCTCCACTCACGTCGGACACGCCCTTAGCTACGTGGTATTCGATACTTTGCGCCGGTATCTGGAGCACAAGGGCTACGAGGTCCGTCACGTTCAGAACTTCACCGACATCGATGACAAGATAATCCAGCGAGCGCAGGAGTCGGGCGTCTCCGAGGACGAGTTGGTCGAGGAGTTCATCGGCGATTACTTCCACACGATGGATGCGCTGAATATCCAACGGGCCTCCGAATACCCCCGCGCCACGCGCGAAATTCCACGGATCATCGACGCCATAGCCGGCCTGATTGACCGCGGCCACGCCTATCCCGCCGCCGGCGACGTCTACTTCCGCGTGACCAGCAAGGACGATTACGGCAAGCTCAGCCACCGCACTCTGGACAGCATGATTGCCGGGGCGCGCATCCAGGTGGACGAGAACAAAGAGCACCCCATGGATTTCGTCCTGTGGAAGGGCGCCAAACCCGGCGAGCCTTCGTGGGAGAGCCCATGGGGACCCGGCCGGCCCGGCTGGCACATAGAGTGCACGGCCATGTCGCTCGAGTACCTTGGCGAACAGCTCGACATCCACGGCGGCGGACAGGACCTCGTGTTCCCCCACCACGAAAATGAGATCGCCCAGAGCGAATGTTACACCGGCGCCAGGCCCTTCTCCCGCTACTGGATGCACAACGGACTCCTGCAATTGGGATCCGACAAGATGAGCAAGTCGCTGGGCAACCTGGTGTCCGTGGTGGAGGCCCTGGAACGCTTCAGTCCCGACGCCATCCGGCTTTATTTCCTGAGCAGCCACTATCGCAGTCCCCTGGCCTACAGTGACGAAGGCGCCGCCGCAGTGGAGCGGAGCCTGGAGCGGGTGCGGCGCGCGCTCATACCGGGCAACGGAACCGGACCCCAAGTTGAAGCCGACTCCCATCGTTCCAGGTTCACCACGGCCATGGATGACGACCTCAACACTCCCCAGGCAGTGGCCGCGCTCTTCGACCTGGCCCGCGACATCAATCGCGGCCGGGATGCCGGCCAGCGTATCGACTCCGGTCAGGCCGCCTTGCAGGAGTTGGGAGGCGTGCTGGGCCTGACTTTCGAGGATCGTCCGTCCCCGGAGGCCGACCTGGCTGCGGCCCCATTCATCGACCTGCTGGTGTCAGTACGTACCGAACTGCGAGCCGCCCGCCAGTTCGCCCTGGCCGACCAGATCCGGGATGGCCTCGCCGAGCAGGGCGTGACCCTGGAAGACGGCGCCCAGGGTACCCAGTGGCAGCGGCAGACGACGGAATAGACCCCGCCACGCAGCAGACGGGTCTGGATGGCGGTGTTTCAAATGCTTGATGCAACGATAATTGGTGCAGGAGCGTTGCTGCTGTCAATCCTTGCGTTGGTAGGAGGCAGTCTGTTCCGCCTGGGTCGGCTCACCGCGCAAGTCGACCAACTGGACAAGCGGGTTGAAAGGTTGGAAGGGCGCGTTGAACAAGTTGCCCAGGAGGTGCGCGCCGTTCGCGACGAGTTGCTCGGGGAGATGCGTGAGATGCGTGAGGAAATGCGCGGGGAGATGCGTGAGATGCGGGAGGAAATGCGACGCAATCATGAGCAGTTGCTGGCGGTCCTGGCCAGCCACCGCCACGATGAAACGGGCGAAGCCACGTTCCGTAACCCGCTGTGATCCCCACTTTCCATTCCATCATCATTCCGTTTTCACTCCCGCCGCTTCCGCACCCCACCGGGACGTTCCGACGTTGGGCGACTTAGCCGCTAGTCTGGCCCAAATCGTTGGGCCAGAACACGTTCTCGCTGAACCGGCCGAGCTGGACCGCTATTCGGCGGACGCGCTCACGCCGTATCGAGCCTATTACGCCGACGCCGCGTTTGATCGCCTGGCCGACGTCGTCGTGCGGCCGGCGGACACCGCACAGGTGTCCCAGGTTGTTGCCTTTGCCCAGCGGAACTCGATACCGGTGATCCCCTACGGCGGAGGCACCGGCGTGATGGGCGGGATATTGCCCGTTCAAGGCGGCATCATCCTCGACCTGGGTCGGCTCAACCGGGTGCTGCGCGTCGACACCGTATCGCAGACTGCGGAGGTCGAGGCTGGGTTGATCCTGCAAGACCTGTACGACGCGCTCGAACCCCACGGGCTGATGCCGGGGCACGACCCGTACAGCGTGCCCATCGCCAGCGTGGCCGGCACCATTTCGACCAACGGCGTGGGCTACCGCGCCGCCGCTTTCGGCCCCATGGGTGACCAGGTGGTGGCGCTGGAAGTGGTCCTTCCCGACGGTCGCGTCATCGAAACCCGGCCCGTACCCAAGCAGTCCTCCGGCCCCAACTTGAACCACCTGTTCATCGGCAGCGAGGGCGTCTTCGGCGTAATCACCAGGGCGACCCTTCGGGTATTCCGACAGCCCGAGGCCGCCGAGTACGCGACCATGGAATTTGCCGACTTCGACGCCGGTTTCAGGGCGGTGTCGGAGATGGCGGCCCTGGGTATCCGCCCTACTCTCCTGGACCTGACCGAGGACAGCGAGGGCGTGCTGCTGCATCTGCTCTTTGAAGGTTACCGGGAAGGCGTGGATGCCGCGCTGCGCCGCACCATGTCGGTGTGCGACGAGGCCGGCGGTTGGAATGTGGGCCCGGAGCCGACCCTGTCCTATTGGAAACACCGCCATGACTCGGCGTTGAACTATCGCCAGACGGCCCTGGGACGCCCTCGTGAAGAACGCTGGCAGCGGCAGTGGGGGCGCACGTTCGACTATCTGCACATGAGCCTGCCCGCCGACCGGGTGCTGGAGTACCGGCGCCGCGCGGACCGTATGCTGGAGGCCCGTCAGATCGGGGTGGTGGAATATTGCCTGTGGAGCCGCCCGGAGTTCTTCTCGATGCTGGTGGTGCCCGACGGCGACCGGCGGGTGGTGGGCCGGGATGGCTACGATCCCGAGGTGCGGGCCAACCTGGCGGCCGGCGTGGACGAGGTGCTGACGCTGGCCCAGGATATGGGCGGGATCATGGAATACTGCCATGGCGTGGGCATCAAGTTGCACCATTTGTTGGGCCGCGAGTTGGGCGTCAGCCGGGATGCCATGCTGGATATCAAGCGGGCGCTGGACCCGGCCGGCATCATGAATCCGGGGAAATTGACGTTGTAGCGCGCTTGACGCCGGTTCCGAGGCGATTGTGGGGGCGGGTTCACAACCCGCCCTCTAAATATTCACAACATCTATACAACCTATCGTTCAATATCTATTGACGGAATACCGCAGGTTCGGTATCATGTTTACAAATGAACACCGGCTATGATTATTAGCCAATAGGAGCAAGCAAATGGTTACCGCAATCAATCCCGAAACCGAAGTCAAGTCCGCGGTTGCCGAAACTGCCGAGGCGCCCGCTGAGCTCGCCGCCGTCGACGTTTCCGCGATCCCGGAAACCCCGGCCGAATTGCTCGAGCAGTGGGAAACCACCCGCAAGCCGTCCGTCCAGGAGACCATCGTCGCGAGTTTCGTCGCCCTCTGGAACGTCGTGGCCGGCCCGGCGATGAGCGATCGCGCCCGTCTGGAGCGCGAGATTGCCGAGACCCGCGGTTACCGCGACGGATACACCAAACTGGCTTAGTCAGCCGCCATTTACCATAGGACGACGCTGCCCTCCCCGGCGTCGCCCGACCGTTGGCAGGGTCGCCGCAGTAATGCGGCGGCCTCTTTTTGTTGCCGCAACATCCGGCCAAACGCTCGGCACGTAACACTGGCAACGGACACTTCCCGACACTACAATCGGTGATACGGCGTCCGATTTCAGGCGTCGCTACTACATTGGGCGGTGAGTTGCCATGTCGTCCCCTCGCGCGTTCGTAACCCGTACCCTGCTTCCCGAGGCGTTGGACATCATCCGGGAGGTTGCCGACGTGACGGTTTGGCCGGAGGAAACGCCGCCGTCCGTGGAGGAACTGCACCGGCAATCCGCGGATGTCGACGGTATCCTCACCACCATCATGGACAGGGTGGACGCCGACCTGCTGGACGCGGCGCCCAACTTGCGGGCGATCAGCCAGTTGGCGGTGGGTCTGGACAACGTCGACGTAACCGAGGCGACGCGGCGCGGCATTCCCGTGGGCTACACGCCCGGAGTGCTGGCCAAGTCCACCGCCGACCTGGCGATGGCTTTGCTGCTGGGCGCGGCCCGGCGTACATCGGCGAGCGAAAGCTGGTTGCGCGGCGGCGGTTGGCAGATCCAGTTTCACCCCACCCACTGGCTGGGGCAGGACGTGCACGAAGCCTGCCTGGGCATCGTCGGATTGGGCCAGATCGGCCGGGAGATCGCCAAGCGCGCTCGCGGGTTCGACATGGACATCGTTTACCATTCGCGGACCCGCTATCCCGATGCGGAGGCCGAGTATGGTTTGCGCTACGCCGAGTTTCCTGACCTCCTGGCCCAGGCGGATTTCGTCGTGCTCAGCGTGCCCCTGACCCCGCAAACGCATCACCTGATCAGCGACCCGCAACTGGTGATGATGAAATCCTCGGCCATACTCATCAACGTGTCGCGCGGGCCGGTGGTCGATCCGGCGGCCCTGTACATGGCGCTGCGCGACGGTCAGATCGCGCGAGCCGCGCTGGACGTGACTTCGCCGGAACCCATCTCGCTGGACGACCCGTTGCTGACGCTGGACAACCTGGTCATCACGCCGCACATCGGCAGCGCCGCGCTGCCCACCCGGCTGAACACCATGAAGCTGGCCGCGCGCAACCTGGTGGCCGGCCTCAAGGGCGAACCCATGGAAGCCTGCGCCAACGCGGAGGCGCTGGGGTAGTCGGGGCCGGTGGCGTTCGCGCCCGGAGGAATCAGCATGATAAAGGTGGTTTGCTGGAACATCGCCAAAAGGCATCAGGCGACGCAGGAATTGCTGGCGATGGGCGCAGACGTAGCATTGCTGCAAGAAGTCGGCCCCGGTGCGCGCGATTTGCTGGGCGCCGCCGGCGGCAATGTCGCAATCAGTCCACATGATCCCTGGGAACCGTCGCCACAAGATGACTATGATCGCTGGCCGTTGGTAGTGAAACTGTCGGACAGAGTGGAGGTGGAATGGTTCAAGCAAGTCCGAGCCACTATTCCGAAGGAGCAGAATGACGAAATTGCAGTCAGCTGTGGAGGATCCATCGCCGCAGCCAGGGTTATTCCCCTAGATGGGGGAGAACCGTTTATCGCTGTGTCAATGTACGCACGCTGGTTCAGCCCGCATCCGACAGTCGGAGGTTGGATTTACTCGGACGCCGCAGCGCATCACATCATCTCAGACCTGTCCGCATTTATCCCGAATTACGAAGCTGGCAATCCGGCACATCGTATATTGGCCGCCGGCGACCTCAACATGGACTTTGACTTTGGGCTTGGGAAAGACCTTTTTGCTCCGCGGGCAAACACCGTCTTCGCCCGCATGAACTCGCTTGGTTTGGAGTACATGGGGCCGCAACACCCGAATGGCCGACGCGCCGACCCTACGCCGGATCACCTGCCCGAGGATACCGAAAACGTAGTCACCTACTATCCAGGAAACTCACCCGCGACCGCGAGACTGCAACTGGACCACGTATTCGCCTCGCGGGGTTTCCACAGTGTCATCCACACTCGCGCCTTGAACGAAGTGGACGAATGGGGTTCCAGCGACCATTGTCGGATACAGATTGAAGTGGGGGAATGAGAGCTAAACATCGTTGCTCACAATCTTTTCATCAGGGGATGACGTCGGTCCCCGCCTCAATCAGGTCGTAATAGACGTCTAACTGGGAGCGTTCCTCAACATCCGCCAAAAGCGCTACCGCCTCGGAAATGCGGACGGCATAGGCGTCGGACTGCTCACGCAGCGGTGCCAGGACCTGCTGGCGTTGCCCATTGTGAGCGTTGGACCATACTAAAATCCGGTCGCGCCAGGTCTCTTCGTGAACCCACCCGCGAGTTTTGAGATAAGCGCACAGCATGGCCGGCGATATCCGACGCAAAGCCTCGGCGTCATTAATTTGCACGTGCATATGACTCTCCGCCCTAATTGGATAGCATAAATGTTCAACATTTTGTCAGCTTCACCATATGCTATGATATGCGCTCTGATCGGGGTTGTCCCCGCCACACGTTCTCCAGGAGCTCCGCTTACGATGACCACCTCGACGGTTTCCCTCCAACTCGAACCCCGCGACACCCTGGGCAAGAAGGTCAAAGCACTGCGCCGTGAGGGTATCGTGCCCGTTCACCTCTATGGTCGCGGCCTCGAATCCCGCTCGCTCCAGTGCCAGGCTCGTCCGTTGCTGCAGGCCATCAGCCGCGCCGGAGGAGAGTATGGTCAGCCGCTCCGCGTGACCATTGCTGGCGAATCCGGCGAGTACACCGCCGTCGCTTCGGAGATTCAGTGGCAACCCCGCACCGGCGACGTGGTGCACGTTGACTTTCGCACCGTCGCTCAATAGGGGTCCCCATTCCCTGAGGCCGGCTGTTGCCGGCATCGCCGCCAACCCCAGTCAGGGTAGATAGAGCCCGCCGCGCCAGCCTGGGAGGCTACCATGTACCTGGTTTTCCTCAGTGAATCCGGCCAAACCGGCCTCAGCGCCGACGATCCCAACCAGCCGCACCACGTCCATGCCGGACTGCTGGTGCAGGAGAGCCAGTACATCTCCATGTCCGGGGAGTACGACGCCCTGGTTCGCCGTCACTTTGGCGGCCCTGCCGGCTCTGATGGCGTGCCCAACGCGCTGCGCCCCGGCGACCTGTACCAGGGCACAGGGTATTTCCGCTCGTGGCGGCCGGAGCGTCGCGGCGAGCTTATCCAGGACTGCCTGAGCATCCTGGTCCGCCGCGAGATCCCGCTGCTGGTGTCGTACATCGACAAGGCGCGGTTCCTGAGCGCCAGCAAGACAGAGGGAAACTCTATCTACGGCAGTTCAGACCCGTCGCAGTTGGCGTTCAGTCGTTTCCTGTTGGCCCTGACGATGTTCCTCGACGAAAACGTGATGTCGCAGATGAACCCCGACGACATCATGGAGTCGGTGTGGAGCGTCAATGATTACGCGATGCTGATGGCAGGATCACAGTCCTCGTCCATCTCGCTGGCCATGACCGATTTTCTGAGCGACGAGAACGATTCCGTCAACCCGTCGATGTATGACGACCTGATGATAGCGCCGGCCGCCACCAGCGTCGGCGGGCAACTGGCGTCGCTCTGCGCCTATATCATCCGCCGGTGGCTGCAGCAACCCGACGCGATCCACGGGTACTTTGACGCCCTGCGGGAAGGACGGGTTCTCCAGGTCGTTTACCCCTACCAGTTCGACTAGATGGGGTCTGGGCCCCGGTTGCCCATGATTGGATCGGTCCCCGGTCGGCAATCCGGCCGGGGCTTTTCTGCGTACCCGGGGGCATCCTTGCTATACTGCTTGTCAGGCACCCCCGTAGCGGGGAGAGCATAGGGGTGAGGGATTCCCATGGTTACATTGTTGAAAAAGATAGTCGGCGACACGCCGGAGCGCGCCGCTGAAAAATTGCGCGGTCAACTGGTGCCACAGGTCAACCGTCTGGAAGATTCCGTGCGGAATTTGACCGACGAGGCGCTGAGCGCGAAGACCGACGAGTTCCGGCGGCGGCTGAATGACGGCGCATCTTTGGACACCCTTCTGCCGGAGGCGTTTGCGGTGGTCCGCGAGGCGGCGCGCCGCACCCTGGGTCAGCGACACTACGACGTCCAACTCATCGGCGGCGCCGTTTTGCACCAGGGCAAGATCTCGGAGATGAAAACGGGCGAGGGCAAGACCCTGGTCGCAACGCTTCCGGCCTTTCTGAACGCCATCACCGGCAATGGCGTCCACATCGTCACCGTGAACGACTATCTCGCCCGGCGCGACCCGGTGTGGATGGGGCCGATCTACAACCTGCTCGGCCTCACTGTGGGCTGCCTGCAGCACGACGCCGCGTACCTCTACGACCCCGAACTGACCGATGTCGGCCGTGGCGGTTACCCCAACCTGACCCCCGTGTCCCGCGCCGAGGCGTACCGCGCCGACATACTCTATGGCACCAACAACGAGTTCGGCTTCGACTACCTCAGGGACAACATGGCGGTGGACGCCGATCTCCAAGTCCAGGCGCGCGGTGAGGGCCGGCCAACTCATCACTTCGCCATTGTGGACGAGGTTGACAACATCCTGATCGACGAGGCCCGTACTCCTCTGATCATCAGCGGGCCCGCCCAACAACCGGTGGAGCACTATTCCAACTGCGCCCGCCTGGCTCCCCGGCTCCGCGAATACGAGGACTACACCGTCGACGAGCGCACCCAGGCCATCTCGCTCACCGAGCAGGGCATCGGCAAGGCCGAGCGCCACATGCGCGTCGACAACCTGTACGATCCCGAGAATTTCCACCTCGTTCAGTACGTGGAAAACGCGGTGGTGGCCCAGGTCCAGAAGGTCAAAGACAAGGATTACGTGATCAACAACGGCGAGGTCGTCATCGTCGACGAGTTCACCGGCCGGCTGCAATACGGCCGTCGCTGGTCCGATGGCCTGCATCAGGCCGTTGAGGCCAAAGAGGGCGTCAAGGTCCAGCGCGAAAGCGTAACCTACGCCACGATCACGCTGCAGAACTACTTCCGGATGTACCGCAAGCTGGCCGGAATGACCGGTACCGCCGTCACCGAGGCCGACGAGTTCTACAAGATCTACGGCCTTGAGGTGGTAGCGGTTCCGACCAACCTGCTCATGGTCCGGGACGATGCCAGCGACCTGATATTCCCCACGGAGGAAGGCAAGTGGCACGCCGTGATCGAAAACATCGTGCAGCGGTCGGACTCGGGCCAACCGGTCCTGGTGGGCACGACCTCCGTCGAGACATCTGAAGCGCTCAGCGACCGTCTCCGCCGTCGCGGCGTGCAGCACCAGGTGCTCAACGCCCGCAATCACGAGCAGGAGGCGTCCATCGTTGCCCAGGCTGGCCGCGCCGGCGCGGTCACGGTGTCCACCAACATGGCCGGCCGCGGCACTGACATCGTGCTCGGCGGCGCCGACACTGACCGGGAAGGCTGGCGGGAGGAACACGATCGCGTCATCGCCATGGGCGGCCTTCACGTCATCGGGACGGAGCACCACGAAGCGCGCCGCGTCGACAACCAGCTACGGGGACGCGCCGGGCGCCAGGGCGACCCGGGCAGCAGCCAGTTTTTCGTCGCCCTGGAGGACGAGTTGATGCAGCGCTTCGGCGGCGACCGCATCAAGAACGTGATGAACTGGACCGGCCTCAACGACGATGAGCCGCTGGAGAACAAGCTCATCACCAAGTCCATCTCCAGCGCGCAGGTCAAGGTCGAAGGCCACCACTTCGACATGCGCAAGCACCTGCTCAACTTCGACGACGTACTCAATCAGCAACGCACCGTCATCTACGAGCAGCGTTCCCGCATCCTGGCCAGTCAGGGCCTACGGGAACGCATCCTGGACATGCTGGGCTCTGAGTTTGACCGCTTGGTGTCGACCCATCTTCAGGCCCGCCATGCCGACGACTGGGATGCGGACGGCTTTGTGGGCGCCCTGCGGCAAATCTGTCCGCCGCCGGCGGAGATCGATTCCCCGGAGAAAGTCCTGGCGCTGCGACGGGATCATATCGCGGACATCCTGGACGAATACACGGAGACCCTTTACGAGGTCAAGGAGCGCAGCCTGGGTCCCGACAACATGGAGACCCTGGTACGCCTGCTGCTGCTCAAATCCATCGATACGCATTGGGTCAATCACCTGACCCACATGGAAAACCTGCGAACCGGCGTGGGGCTCCAGGCAGTGGGCCAGCGGGACCCGCTCACGGTCTATCGTTCGGAGGGCCAGCGCGCCTTTACCGAGTTGACCCGGCAGATGCAGCGTGAGGTCACCCACACGCTCTTCCACGTCACCCTGGCTCCCGAAGTGCCCACCACGCGGGCTCCGGCAAATAGCGACACCCGCGCACCGGTGAGCCCCATGGCCGCGGTTGCGCCGGGCCGGTCCAATCCCGCTCCGCGCGCGGGTCGCAAGATCGGGCGCAACTCAAAGTGCCCCTGCGGCAGCGGCAAGAAGTACAAGCGCTGCTGCGGCGCCGCGGTCTGACCAATACCATTCTGGACCGAACAAAGCGGGGCGGGTTTCAAACCCGCCCCGCTTGCTGGTCCGGTGATGACTCCGCCTAATGTCCGCGGCGGAACAGGCGCCGCACGAAAGTAACGGGCTGCGGTTGCGGCTCCTCCATTGTGACGGGCTTGTTGCGGCCCGAGGCCCATCCCTCGGGGTCGCGCTCGAAGGCGATGCGGCATCCTGGGGCGCAGAAGTAGTAGGTCTGCCCCTCGTGTTCGCTGGATCCGCCGTTGGGATTGTCGGTATCCACCTGCATCAGGCAAATGGGGTCGGTTGCGGTAGCCATATTGAGTGCCTGCCTGTTAATCGTCCGCTGGCGCAGGAACGGGTTCAGTCTCCGGCGGGAGCGTGAACACGGCTTGGCCGTTGGCGTTGTGCGTGTGATTGACCAAGGCCAGTATCAGTTGCTGATGGCTGCGGCGAATTTCCTGCAAAACTTCAGACTTGGCGGCGTCAATTTTCGCTTCCAGTTCCATTTTGGTGTTGGCGATTTCCTGCCGAAGCTCGGCTTTCGCCGCAACGATTTCCTGCCGGAGCTCAGCTTTGGTGTCAGCGATTTCCTGTTTGAGCTCGGCCTTGGTGCTGACGATTTCTTGCTTGTTGTCGCTTACATCACCGCGCAGGTCATTATACTCCTTGCGCGTTGGAAGCCCTCCGAGACGCAGTGCGATACCGACCAGCACTACGGCCAATAGGCCATGACTACCAATAACCGTCGCAATGATCGGTATGATGCTGCTGGTTCCGGCCGTTTCCATCATGTGTACCCTGGTCCTGATCTTGGCAGGTGGGCCTCAGGCCAATTTTATCAGTATTCCGATATTCTGCGTACCCATCAAATTGGAGCGCGCCGCAGCCGTAGAGAGTTGCTCACTACACTGACCGAGCTGAACGCCATGGCCAGCGCAGCCAGGATTGGGTTCAAGAATCCGGCTTCGCCGAAGAAAAACGCCAGCCCGGCCGGCACGCCGCCGAGCGCGGCGAACACCGGATACAGCGCTCCCGCGGCAACCGGGATCAGCAGCGTGTTGTAGAAGAAGGCCCAGAAGAGGTTCTGCCGGATGGTGCGCATGGTGTTGCGAGACATTCGCAGCGCGGTGGCCACGCCCATGAGGTCATCCCGCATCAGCGTGACGTCCGCAGTTTCGCGGGCGATGTCGGTTCCGCCGCCCATGGCTATCCCGACGTTGGCCCGAGCCAGCGCGGGGGCGTCGTTGATCCCGTCGCCGGCCATGGCGACCGTGTGGCCCTCAGCCTGCATCCTGGCGACGGCTTCCGCCTTGTCGGCCGGCAGCATCCCCGCGTGGTATTCGTCGATGCCGCACTGGGCAGCCACCGCCGCTGCCACCTCCGGGCGGTCGCCGGAGAGCATGACTGTCCGCACTCCCATTTCATGCAAGGCCGCCACGGCGTCGGGAGCGCCGGGTTTCACCGTGTCGGCGACTGCGATCACACCGACGACACGCCCTCCCTGGGCCACGAACATGGGAGTAGCGCCGGCTTCGGCGAGCCGCGTCGACGCCGCGACAATCTCGGCGTCGGGCGATGCGCCCACCTGCTGCATGAGCGCGGCGTTGCCGACCGCTACCCCTTGCTGGGCCACCACGGCGGTCACGCCGGCGCCGGCGTGGGCAGCGAAATCGGTGGATGGGGCGACCGCCAATCCGTCGGCTTGCGCCCGGCGCAGCACGGCCCGACCAATGGGGTGCTCCGACAGGGTTTCAACCGACGCCGCGGAACGCAGCACGTCGGTCGCGCGGCCACCCGGGGCGGGCACGACGTCGGTGACCGCCGGTTGCCCAGTGGTAAGGGTTCCGGTTTTATCCAGGGCAACGACGTCCACACGATGTGCGGTTTCCAGCGCGGCCGCGCTGCGGATCAGGATGCCTCGTTCCGCGCTCCTGCCCACACCGACGATGATCGCGGTGGGAGTCGCCAACCCCAGCGCGCACGGGCAGGCGATGATGAAAACCGCGACGAGGGTCAGCATCGCGTAGCGCACCGACGGTTCCGGGCCGAGGAACAGCCACAGCACCGCCGCCGCCAGCGCGATCAGCCCCACCGCCGGCACGAACCAGGCCGCGACCCGGTCGGCCAATCGCTGTACCGGCGCCGCTGAGCCCTGGGCTTCTTCCACCAGCCTGATCACCTGCGCCAGCGTCGTATCCAGGCCGACGCGGGTGGCCCGCACGAGTATCGCGCCGGTACCGTTCAGAGTTCCAGCAAACACCGGATCGCCGGCTGATTTCTCGGCCGGCATGCTCTCTCCGGTCAGGGCTGACTGGTCGATGGTGGTGGCTCCGCTGGCGACCTCGCCGTCAACCGGGATCTGCTCGCCCGGGCGCACGGCCAGGGTGTGACCCGGCTCGACTTGTTCGACGGGCACCTCGGTTATGGAGCCGTCGGCCGACATCAGGTGCGCCGTTTGTGGCCGCAGATCCAGCAGCCTTTCGATAGCGCCCGAAGTGCGGGACAGGGCGCGTGCTTCAAGCCAGCGTCCCAGCAGGATCAGCGCGACGATAATGGCCGCCATGTCGAAGTGGAGTTGATGTGCCCCCGGCGAACCCAACGCGCCCGGCGCGATCAGGGTAGCGAGCACGACCACGACGCTGTATCCGTATGCCACCGATGTTCCCAGGGCGATCAGCGTGTGCATGTTGGGCTGCAGCCGTCGCAGTCCGGCCCATCCGGCGGTGTAGAACGACCAGCCGGCCCATAGCTGCACCGGGGTAGCAACCACCCAGAGCAGCAGCGGATACCACCACAGGGCCAGCAACCCGGGCGTCCAGGGCAGCGCCGGGAAACTGCCCAGCAGCAGCGCGGCTCCGCCCACCGCCGCCACGATCAAGCGGACTCGAAGGCGTTTTTCCTCACGCGCCCGCGGTCCCTGGTCTCGACCGCCGCCCGCGCCGACTGGCTGCGGATTGGTATCAAGACGGTATCCGGCGTCGGCAACGGCCTTGGCCAGGGTCTCCAGGTCAGGCGGCTCTGCGCCACCGGCGTCATCCAGGCTGATCGTCGCTCGCTCGGTCGCCAGGTTGACGCTGACCTCGGTCACGCCGTCCACCGAGCGGAGCGCCTCGCCGACGTGGTACACGCACGCCGCGCACGTCATCCCGGCTACGGGGAGGATGAGGGTGTTTTCTGACGATTGAGGCATGGCGTCGAGTCGTCGGTGCGCGCAAGGGTTGTTGGGAGGTTGCCGTCTTCATTGTAGCAGCGGCGGTGTTTCCGGGGCGAGGACGTCTGCTCTCGCCTGGAGCAGGGCGGCAATAGGTGCAATAGGCGTCATCCTTGTTGACGGTGTTCAGGCAGCGTGGGGCCTCGGCCCATTCGTCGCGCTGTTCAGCCAGCACCGCGCCCACCAAACGGCGGGTTGCCGCTCGGTTGGGGAAGATGCCCACCACATCGGATGGTCGCCAGGACCGCCTCGAAGTGAGCGTGCAGTCCGCCAGTGGCGCTTACCTGCACGCACAACAACGGGTTTTCACCAGTAGCGTGGACTCAGACGCCAATACGAGGCCGATCGTGGAGTTGGCCTCAGGAGTCATGGGCGATGGATATCCGCAGATCGCTGACCGGGCGCTCTCTCTGGAAGAAGCGGGCATCGTCAAACGCGGGTCCAACTCGTGGATGTGGGCAACTATCGCCCTGGCGGCAGCGATTGTGGCGGTGGCAGTTGTGGTCGGGCTCGTCGCTTGCCAGAAGAATCGAGTGAGAGCCTCAATCGCCGGGGAGTACCTGTACGATCTGACCGGCGACGCGTCCTGATTGCGGGCGCGCAAAGCACGGTTGGCGGCGGGAAGGTCATCACAATCCCCGGCGCTCATGTTCTACGAGATCGGCGGCGTGCTCGTGGTCCGTTTGCGACTCGGGTGTTCGGTGGGCCAACCGGTTGGGCACTTGTCATAAACTGTTGGAATAGTGCACGCGGACCAAATAGGAGACCACGCTTCGCCAACGCTCCGATGCCCTACCTCTCGCTATAAATTTGACATAACATTCGCCGCACATGGCTTGCGTTCATCGTTTCTGTGCCATCCGCAGGCCATCCCTGGGTGACCGGTGGCTTATAATTAATTTAGCGGAGGATATTGGCAGGAGGTGGAAGCTATGGACGTACTGAATACGATGGTTAGCCGCGGTCACGAGCAGGTGACGATGTACAGCGACCCCGAGTCCGGCCTGCGGGGTATCATCGCCATCCACGACACCACCCTGGGGCCGTCCTGCGGGGGCACGCGCATGTGGCCCTACGCCACCGAGCAGGAAGCCCTGGCCGACGCGTTGAATCTCTCGCGGGCCATGACCTACAAGTCGGCGGCGGCCGGCCTGCATCTTGGCGGCGGCAAGGGCGTCATCATCGGCGATCCTCGCACCGACAAGACGGAGGCCCTGCTGCGGGCCTGGGGTCGGTTCGTGGATACGCTGGGCGGCCGCTACCTGACCACCACCGATGTGGGAACCACTGGCCGGGACCTGGAAGCGATCCGACAGGAAACGGAGCACGTGGTGGGCCTCGATGTGACCCTGGGCGGCAGCGGCGACACGTCCGTCATGACCGGCCTGGGGATCTACATGGGCATGAAGGCCTGTGCCTCCGACGCCTGGGGCACGGACGACCTGCGTGGGCGCACCGTCGCGATGCAGGGGTTCGGCAAGGTGGCGACGCATACCGCTGGTCATCTGATCGAGGACGACGTTCGCATCGTCGTCACCGATATCAACGAGTCGGCGCTTGACCGCGCCCGTCAGATGGGCGTCAAGGTCGTCGGACCCGACGATATCTACGACGTTGACTGTGACATCTTTGCTCCCTGCGCGCTGGGAGGAGTCATCAACCCGGCCACCATTGACCGCCTGCGCTGTCGCATCGTGGCCGGGGGCGCCAACAACCAGCTGATGACGGCCGAAGACGGCGAGGAACTGCACCGACGCGGAATCGTCTACGCGCCTGATTTCCTGATCAACGCCGGCGGGGTCATCAACGCTGCCGCTGAGATCGGCCAGCCGTACAACCCGGAGCGTTCGCGGCAGCAAACGGAGCGGATCTACGAGCAGATGTCGGCGGTGCTGACCACGTCCCGCAAGCAGGAGATATCCACCGCCCGGGCGGCGGATATCCTGGCGGAATCGCGCCTGGACTCGGTGCGCCGGATGCGCCGGATCTGGCGGGGATAGCCGGCCTCAAGGCCCGGTGATCGGCGGAGCCCCACGGGCATCAGAACCGTAGGGCTCCGTCACTCTGTCAGCGTTCGGACGACGATGCGGCCGGTGGCACGCTATTCCATCTGAAGGCCCTCGATCAAATCCCTGATCGTAGTCACATCAGCCGGCGCCCCCGGGATCGTGTGGGCGATCCGACCGGCTTTGTCGATGAAGATGTAAAAGGGCACGCCGGAGACGCCGTATACGCTCGAGAGTTGCCCGGCCGGGTCATAGGCTATGGGAAAACTCAGGTTCTGCTTGTCGATCAGCGCACGGACCTCGGGCTCGGGGGCGCTGATGGCGACGCCTACGATGTCGGCGCCGGCGCCGTCGAACTCATCGTGAAAACCCTGTACAGACGGCAACTGCCGTTGGCAATGTGGTCACCAGGGAGCCCAGAACATCAACAACGTCGGAGTGCCCACGGTGTCCTCGAGGCGATAGTCGTTGCCATCCATGAAGGTTCCCGCGAACATAGGAGCCGGCGCACGCTGGTCGGCCCCGGCAGGGGTCGGGGTTGGGGATTCGGCGGTTGTCCTCACCATCTCCGCCGTCGGCGTGATCTCCACGGTTGGCGGCGCTGTGGGCGAGGGTGTGAGTATCGCCGCAGTCGTGGCGGCCAGTCGAGGGTTCGACGCCTGGGTTGGATCCGGCGGTGGGCTGGGAGAAGGCGCGTTTGTAGGGACGGCGGCGGGCGCGTCCGGCTGCGCGGCTACGGAGGTTGGACCGGCACTTTCGGCGGTGGCCTCAGGCTTCCTCTCTTCCAACGAGCGCAGCGCAACCGCCACGGTTGCCTCGATGTTGGGCGAATCGGGTTGAGCGCCGCCGTTAGCCGCGTCGTCGGTTTGAAGGCGGCAGCCTGATATGGTCAGGCAAAGGGCTACCACGACGGCGGCGGCCATGATTAGCGCGGTGCGCCGAGGCATACCGGGACACTCAGCCGGTGGCTGGATACACGACGGTATCGGGACGATACACCGCCCACGAGAACCAGAGTTGACCGATGCGGCCCGGCACCGGGGTCAAATTTGCGCCCTCCAGCGGCCCGCTGACGGCGCGCCCGAATATATCCCACTGGCTGCCGGTCTGCGCGTCCACGATGCGGCCGTCCGGGTCCACCGCGAAGGTCAGCGTGTTGTCATCGGGGCCCTGCGGAGAAAATATCCCGGCGGTGCCTACGTCCCGTCCCCTGGCTATCGATCCGGAATCCAGCGCGGACGCGGTTCCCGGCGCCCAGAACACCACAATGTCCTCGCCGGC
The DNA here is from genome assembly GCA_951813535.1 of uncultured Dehalococcoidia bacterium. Lineage (GTDB taxonomy): Bacteria > Chloroflexota > Dehalococcoidia > Lucifugimonadales > UBA3495 > Bin87. Next base: position 1,145,389 of record OX638345.1, read on the forward strand.
CACGGATGTGGCGACCACGCGTTCCTCGGCCAGCGTGGTGAAGGATACTGCCCACGCCTCGTTGCCGCGCTCCACGGCCACGACCCGCTCGACAGCCGGCAGCCGGGGATCTTTCTCGCCCCTGAACAGGAACGGATCGCTCCCGGGCCTATCGTAGCCGGCGTATGGGTTCTCTCCGTATGCGCGGCGCGAGTCAGGCCGTGACAGTACCCGTCCGTCGGGGTGCGCCGCCTTGTAGTCGGCCCACGACACGATGGACAGGTAAAGCTGCTCCAGTTTGCGGCCGGCGAAGTGCCCGATGACTCCCTCGCCGCCCACTTCCTGCCACCACGTCTCGGTTTGGCGGTCGTACATCAGCAGGTTGCTGTTGCGCAGTGCGCCGGTGGTCCCGAAGTCGAGGAGCCTTCCGTCAACCGTCCGCCTGTACACGAAGGCGGTATTGCAAAGCGGTCAAAACGTGATGACCACCGGTTCCCCGCCGACGGTGTCGTTGACCAGTTCGTGCCAGACCATCACCTGGACCGGATAGGCGCGAACGTCGCCGTTGAGGTCGACAACCTGCACGGGCTCAAGATCGTCGAGCCAGAAGTCAGCATCCTCAATCGACTCGAACTGCGGGTCGTCGATTGACGGGATACCGTCCTTGGGCGGCCCGCCGGTCATGATCTCGTCGAAGGAGATTGTCGTCCGCGTGAAGTCCGTGTCCCAGGTCGCTCGAAGGAGACGCTGGTAGCGCGTGCGTGCTTCTTCGGCTTCGTCTTCGGTGATTGTCTGGACGCGGACCTCGGTAGAGACGGGGAGAGAAGTGGCCGCCGGCAGCGCGGTGGCTGGCGATGCCAGGGCGGCGGTGGGCAGCGGCGTGGCGGCATCGGCCAATGACGCGGTGGGCAGGTGCGCGGCCGGCTCCAGGGTTGGGAACGCCGCGGTTGTGGGAGCGAGCGGAGCCGCCCATGGCTCACTGCTGGAGGTATCTTCCGAAGGAGCGCAGGACGCAGCCGTCAGTACCATCAGAAATATGCCGGCCAACGTGAACAGTTGGCCGGCATATTTCGTTGTCCGTGCCATGTGGACGAAAACAGTCAAGGTTAGCGTCCGCGCAGTCGCGGGTCCAGAACATCGCGAAGGGCGTCGCCCAGGATGTTGAAGCCCATCACAACCGCGAAAATCGCCACGCCCGGGAAGATGCCGACCCAGGGAGCGGTCAGCACGTGTTCCTGGGCGGCTCGCGTGAGCATTCCGCCCCAACTGGGCTGGTCAGGGGGCGCGCCGACTCCAAGGAAGGACAAAGACGCTTCGATGATGATGGCGAAGCCTAGGTAATAGGTGGCCAACACCAGGTAGATCGCAAAACAGTTCGGGATGATGTGCCGGAACACAATGCGCCACGGCGGCGCCCCGATGGCGGTGGCGGCGGTGACGTAGTCCAGCTCTTTGAGCGACAGCACCTGTGATCTCACCGTCCGTATTACGGGGGCGATCATGCCGATGACGATCGCCAGGATGACATTGTTCAGTGACGAACCGAGCACCGCGACGATTGCCAGCGCGATTATCAGTCCGGGCAAGGCCATGAGCGCGTCAACGACGCGCTGGGCCGCCATGTCGATGATCCCGCCGGCATAAGCCAGGGCCACTCCGATGATGAAACTGGCGGTGATCCCGATGAGGACGCTGCCGAGGCCGACGTACAGGCTGATGCGCGCGCCATAGATCAATCTGCTGAGAACGTCGCGTCCCACGTGGTCGGTGCCCAGCAGGAATTGGGAATTGGGCGGGATGTAAACGGTGGAACCGCCCTCGTGACGGTCGGGTAGTTCCCGAGCGCCATAGGGAGCAAGCACCGGCGCCATCAAGGCTACGATCACCAGCACCAGCACCAGGAGGCCGCCGATGGCTCCCAGTGGTTTGCGACGCGTAAAGCGTTTGACTTCCCGGATGCCGGTTGCGGCCGGCTGGAACATCCCCGCTCTCGGCGGGACGGCTACCTCGGCGCGCTGATTGGTTTGATTCGCCATGAGTACGAACACTCCTCACGGAACACTGGCCAGCGAGCGCAGGATGTTCCGATACACCCGCAACCTACGAGTATCTGATCCTGGGATCCAGTATTCCATAAAGGATGTCGACGACCAGGTTCAACAACAGCACCACGGCGGCAGCAAGCAGGACAACACCCTGCACCACGACAAAGTCGCGGTGGATGATGGCGTCGATCAGGTACCGGCCCACACCGGGTATCACGAAGACGGATTCGATGATAATGGTGCCGCCCAGCAGCCGGCCGAACTGATAACCGGACACGGTGATGACCGGCAGCAGGGCGTTTTTCAACGCGTGCCGCCCCACCACCATCCACTCGTTCAGGCCCTTGGACCGGGCGGTTCTCATGTAGTCTTCCCGCATCACTTCCAACATGGCGGAACGGGCCACCCTGGCCGTGAACGCCATGTCATGGAAGGCGAGGACCAGGGCCGGGAAGATCAATTGCTGCAGGTTGGTGAACGGATCACCCCATAATGTGGCATAGCCCAACGGAGGCAACCAACCGGCGAAATAGGTCAATCCATAGATCACCAGTATTCCCAGCCAGAAGGTCGGCAAAGCGATGCCGACCAGGGCCAGAAGCCGGCTGATGTGGTCCAGGAATGAATCCTGCTTGACCGCGGACAGCACTCCCAAGGGCACGGCGGCGATGAATGCCAGCACAATAGCCAGCATCGCCAGTTCAAGGGTTATGAAAAACCGGTCTTTCAGGTCATCCAGGATCGGCGTTCCATACCATACTGAATCGCCGAAGTCGCCCTGGAGAATTTTCCAAAGCCAATCGCCATACTGGATGTACACCGGGCGGTCAAGGCCCAGTTCTTTCTGAACGCGCTTGATGTCCTCTTCTGTGACCTTGCCGCCGTCACCCTCTTCCCCCGTCAGGATCATCATGGCAGCGTCCCCTGGCACGATCCAGAAGAGGCCAAACACCAGGATTGTGGTGAGCAGGATAGTGGGTATGAACAGCAGGCCCCTACGGGCTATGTATGCGTACACCTTCCACCTTCAGTCTGTGAGGCACCGACCGCAAAAGTTTTGAGCGATGCGTCCCAAGTGAAATGGACGCATCGCTCATTGAACTCTAGGGTTGATAACCCGTTTCGGTGGGTTGCTCACGGTCCGGATCGAACCAGACGTGGTCCCATTTGTGAATCTGCTGGACGGTGGGCGGCAGGTGGAAGTTCCGGATGCGATAATCCAGCGCGCCGCCGGCTCCACCCCAGAAATACACCACGAGGTGACTGCTACCGGTGTGCAGGATGCTGGCGATTTCTTCCAGGTGGCCCTGCCGGACACGCTGGTCGATCGCCCGGTTTTGAAGGTCGATCAACTCATCGACCCGGTCGTCCTGCCAGTTTTGCGGATTGCGCAGAACATCCTGCAGGTAGAACTGATTGAGAATGTCCGCCGGGTCGGTCAGGATGATGCCAGTGCCGACGGTGGAGATTTCGTGCGTCCCGTCCCGCATCACAGCGTAGGTGGTGGCCAGGTCGTTGGGTACGATTTCGATGTCGATACCAATGTCTCGCCGCAGCTGCTCTCCGGCGACTTCAGCCGCCGGCAGAGTGGGGATGGCGTTCCGAGTGTTCATCTTGACCGAAAGACCATCGGGGTAGCCGGCTTCGGCGAGCAACTGCTTGGCTTCTGCGATCGCGGCGGTACGGTCTTCGGCGAACGCGGGGTTGTTGGCGCGCAGATCGGCCAGATCCTCGACCACCCCTGGTGAGAAGAAAGTGCCGGGTTGACCGAACCCCCTGACCGCGCGCTCGATGCCCAGATCGCGGTCCAGACCCAGGTAGAACGCCCGCCGTACCCTCTCGTCGTCGAACGGGGGTTTGGCGTTATTGAGGAAGTACGCCTCGAAACCGGCGCTGGGAAGGATCAGGGCACGCACCTGGCCGTCGGTTTCCTCCTCCAGTACCGCCATTGCTTCGGGTCGGTTCACGCCGGTAAAGGGATTGAAGGTTCCCAGTACCTGGCCGGCCTGCAGAGCGGCAATACGGCGGGCGGTATCCGGGATGAGGTGCACGATGATGCCATCAAAGAACGGGCGACCTTCCTTGAAATACGTGGTATTTCGCTCAAAGGTGTAGCTTACGTCCTTCTGCCAGCCGCCCAGGAGCCAGGGTCCGGAACCGATCAGGTTTTCCGGCTGGTTGGCTTCCTCCTGCGTCAGATCCTCGGCGATGTGTTTCGGGTACATCTTCATGTAGTCCGATGCGAGGTTCGGCATGAAGGTGGGCGCCTGGTACTTCAGGGGCACGCGCACGGTCTGGGTGTCAATTACCTCGGCGGTCTGATGCTCATAGAACGCACGGAGGAAACCGGTGCGCGCCCGCTGGGCTCCCGGCAAGGTGATGCGGTCCAGGCTGAAGACCACGTCTTCCGCCGTGACCGGCGCGCCGTCCGACCAGGTGGCGTCCTTCAGGTGAAAGACGTACTCGGTGCCGTCGTCGCTCACTTCCCACGTCGAGGCCAGGTCGCCGATGATTTCGCTGGGCTTGACGGGGTTATATTCGACCAGCTGATTGAACCGTGGGCTTGAGGGCATCAGCGTGGTGTTGAGGGAGCCCCCGTAATGGACGTCCCAGAACCCCGGGTTGCTGTTGCCAACCATGGGGAACGTGCCCCGGTAATGCTTGCCTTCGCCTTCCTGCCACCAGTCCGGGCGTTCGTCTATGGATACCGGTGTCGGCACCGGTATAGCGGTGGGCGTCGCGTCGAGAACCCGCGTCGGCATGGGCGTGAACGTGGGTGTAGGGGCTGCCTCGGCAGAGCTACCGGACGCCGCCGGTTGGGACTGCTGAGCCTGGCTTGGCGCGGTGCTGGGCTCGGGGGTAGTGGTTCCGCCACAGGCCAGCCCGACTACCAACAGGGCTGCGCAGCTCACAAGCAACAACCATTGGGGTCTCCCGATTCGTCGGAACTTCATTGGCGAACCCTCCCGTTTCACATCATTTGAACGCAGGTGAACGGACGACCGTCAGCCGTCCTGACGATGCTGGCCGCGCTGGGGTGGCCAGTGTGGGGGGATGCTACTCACAAGGTTGCCGCTTGTCAATTGGTTATTGTCCATATCTTGGCGGCGCAAACAGCGGTGGCGAGGGCTCCTTAATCGGCCACATCATCGTATCGATGAGCGACCAAGAAATGCCGCCCGGACGCAAGATAAGCGTCCGGGCGGCTGACTGTAGGCGTTGACGAAATTGTGGAATGTTCAGCGTGCGACTACCGCCCGCGCAGCCTCGGGTCGAGCACATCGCGCAGGGCGTCGCCCAGGACGTTGAAGGCCAGCACGGCGATGAAGATGAAGATGCCGGGGAACACCAGCAGCCAGATGCCCGTCTCCGGCGCTTCCCGGCTGGCCACGGTCAGGATGCCGCCCCAGCTGGGTTCGTCGGGAGGAGCGCCCACGCCGAGGAAGCTCAGCGACGCCTCGATGATGATGGCGAACCCAAGGTAGTAGGTCGCCATGATGATGTAGATGGCGAGGCAGTTGGGCATGATGTGCCGGAACACAATGCGCTGGGGACGCGCGCCGATGGCTCGTGCGGCGGTCACGTAGTCCATTTCCTTGAGCGTGAGCACCTGGGAACGGACGGTGCGAATCACGGGGGCGAGCATACCGATGACGATGGCCAGGATGACGTTGTTCAGAGAGGAGCCTAGGACCGCCATGATGGACAGGGCCAGGATCAGGCCGGGTATGGACATCAGGGCATCCACCACCCGCTGGAAAGCGAGGTCAACGAAGCCGCCCGCGTAGGTGCTGGTGATGCCCAGCACGAAGCCCGCGGTTATCCCGATCAGGACGCTGCCCAGGCCGACATACAGGGATATCCAGGTGCCGTACAGGACGCGCGACAGAATGTCCCTTCCGATGACGTCCGTCCCCATGGGGTATTCCGGGCTGGGAGCGAGGAATATGTCGCCGACGGAGGCGTATGGGTCCGGGACCGGCAGGATGGCCAACCGGGATGCAATGGCGACAAAAATGAGGATGAGGGCGGTGGCGCCGCCGACCGCGCCGAGGGGTTTCCGGCGAACGAGGTCCACGGTGGACCGGTACGCAGCGGGGATACCCAACAACGCATTGCGAACCTGGGAGCCGCCCTCTGCGGTGATGTCGCGAGTAGCCATGGTCTGCTCCGTTGATATGCGGTGCGCTACTGATAGCGGATTCTCGGGTCGAGCACTCCGTAGATAAGGTCGATAACCAGGTTCAGGAACATGACCACCGCCGCCACCAGCACCACGACCGCCTGGATCACTACGAAATCACGGTGGATGATTGCGTCGATCAGCATGTTCCCGATGCCGGGGACGAGGAAGATCACCTCGACGATCACGACGCCGCCCAAGAGCCGGCCGAACTGGTAACCTGACACCGTGATGATGGGCAACAGGGCGTTTTTCAGGGCGTGTCGACCGATTACGCCCATCTCCGTGAGTCCTTTGGCCCGAGCCGTGCGGACGTAGTCGTCCCGCATCGTTTCCAGCATGGACGAGCGGGTGACCCGTGCGGTGAACGCAAGATCATGGAACGCGATGGCCAGCGCCGGGAAAATCATCTGCTGCAGGTTCGTTAGCGGCTGCTCCCACAGGTTGGCGTAGTCCAGCGGCGGCAGCCAGTCGAATACGTAGGCCAGCACGTACGTTACGACGATCGCGATGAGGAAGGTCGGCATGGCGATGCCCAGGAGGGCAAACAGCCGGCTCATGTAGTCCAGTTTGGTGTCCTGCTTGACCGCGGATACGATACCTAGCGGAACCGCGACGATGAAGGCCAGCCCCATGCCCATCACCGCCAGTTGCACGGTGGTGATGAACCGTCCTCCAAGCTCGTCGATCACCGGAGTCTGGTACCAGAGCGACTCGCCCAGGTCGCCGCGGAGCATGTCCCACAGCCAGTCGCCGTACTGGATGTGGACAGGCCGGTCCAGTCCCAGCTTGGCGCGCAGCCGTTCGACGTCCTCCAGGCTGACCCGCCCGCCCTCATTCGGGTCGTTACCCGTGAGGATGAGCATGGCCGTGTCGCCGGGCACGATCCACATCAGCAGGAAGATGATGATGGTCACTATGAGGATGGTGGGTATGAAGAGGAGCAGCCTCCTCACGATATAAGTGGTCATCATTCCTCCCGGGATCGGGCCTGGCGAACGTCGAAATCGTCTCTAGACATCGAGGCGCACGAGCCTACGGCTGGTATCCCGTCCCGATCGGCGGCTTCTCGGCATCCTCGTCCCACCACATGTGGTCCAGCTTGTGGATCATCTGAATGGTCCTCGGGACGTGGTAGTTCCGCACGCGGTAGTCCAGGGTCCCACCGGCGTGCATCCAACCCGTGGGCAGGTAGTGGGGCACCTCGTCGCGCAACAATTCGACCATCTGGGCAAAGAGTTCCTTGCGCTTTTCGGGATCAAGTTCCTTGGCCTGCTCGGTCTTGAGCCTCTCAAACTCGGTGGTGGTCCAGTTGCCCGAGTTGCGCATGGTGTCAATGCCGTACCACTGGTTCAGGATGTCGGACGGGTCCGGGAGGATGATGCCGCTACCGCAGCCGACGATGACCCCGTAGTCGTTGCTGCGCCACTTGGCGTACAGGGTCGCGACGTCGCTGGACTGGATCGTCATGTCCAGGTTGAGCTCGCGCTTCCAGATGTCTTTGACCAGCTGGGCGGAGGTGGCAGTGCAGCCCGTCAGGATGGAGGTGATGGTTCCGCTGAAGCCGTCAGGGTAGCCGGCTTCGGCAAGCAACCTGCGAGCCTCGTCCAGGTCCGCCTGGGCCTTGGCGCCGTCCGCGTCCCGGCGGTAACCGGGCAGCTCGTACAGCGCTTCGACGCTTTCGTTGGGGGCGAACCCGACGTGGAAGTGGGTCCCCACGGTGCCGTTGCCGCGGAGGATCTTCTCGACGATTTCCTCCTGGTCGATCACCATCCAGAGAGCGGTCCGCACCCGGGGGTCGTCGTATGGTTCGACCAGCCAGTTGAAGTTGAGGCCGGCGCGCTGCACGTTTTGCATGAACAGGGCGCGCATGCGTCCGTCAGTGTCCTCCTCCAGTTGCTCGACGAATTCGGTGTAGGTGGACAGCACCGGGTAGTAGGTTCCGTCGGCCTGCCCGACCTTGAGGGTGGCGATGGCCCGGGCCACGTCCTGGATCAGGAAGACCTTGAACCCGTCAAAGTAGGGACGCGGAGCCTTGAAGTAGTCGTCGTTGCGGACGTACTCATAGGCCTCCTGCTTCTGCCAGCTGCCATCCTTGAAGATGAAGGGGCCGGAGCCGATCATGTTCTCCGGGCAACAGTTGGCGTCTTCCTGGGTCAGTTTGCCGACCACGTGCTCCGGGTACATCTTCATGTAGTCGGAGGCGAGGTTGACCATGAAGGTGGCCGCGGGGAACTTGATGGGCATCCGCACCGTCCGCTCGTCGATCACCTCGGCCGTCTTGTGCTCGTAGAAATTGCGCATGCTGTTGGTGCGGCCGCGGAATGCGTCAGGAAGGGTGATGCGATCCAGGCTGTAGACGATGTCACTGGCCTTAACCGGCTGGCCGTCGGACCAGTTCGCTTCGGCAAGGTAGAAGGTGTACACCGTGCCGTCCTCGCTGACGTCCCAACTCTCGGCCAAGTCTCCGATGATCTCCTCCGGGTTGACCGGGTTGTACTCAACCAGTTGGTTGAACCGGGGGCCGGAGGGTGTGAGGGTGGTGGTCAGGCTGGCGCCGTAGTGCACGTCCCAGAAGCCGGGGTTATTCCGGGCCACCCACTTCATGGTCCGACCATGCTTGCCACGGGTGACCCAGTCGGTTTCAGGGGCCTGGACCTCCACCGGCTGGACCGTGGGCGTGGGATCCGCGGCGGCCGCGGAGCTGCCGGACGATGCGGCCGGCTGGGCCGGCGCGGCGGCGGCGGTGGGTTGAGCCGCCTGGGACGAACTGCCGGAAGGCGCGGCGGTGGGCACGGCTTGCGCGCCTGCGGCCGCGCTGGCCGGAGCCGACGAGGCATCCGATTCCGGAGCGGTTGCCGCTCCACCGCAGGCGATCACGAATATCAGTGTTAGCGAGATTGTGATCAGAATCAGGGCGCTCGGGGTCGTTTTGCGGCGTCTTGTCATGATGCTAACCTCCGTGTGCGCTGCGACAGGCAGCCATTTGGGTGGACAATCTGATCATCACCAGTCATGGCGTTTACAGATATGTGGTCTTGTCGTGGGATATTCGAACTGATTCTCGATGTCAAGATTTATTCGGCAAGCCTAATACGCTGCAAACTGCCGTGTAAAGACGAATATCGTTATGTTATTGGCACCCCAGTATCAACTATAGAAATAAGTTTTATCATTACGATGTCGAATACTCCTGCGCGGCGGCGTGGGCGCCACGGGCGCAGTGGTCATCAACATGCGAAGGGGCGCTCACCGGTGAGCGCCCCTGCACGAGGTCAAGCTTGTCGCCTGGTCAATTGCGATTCGCCGCCAACGCGACCAGGGTTCCGCCGTCCGCCGCAGTGGGGACCAGGACCAAGCCACCGGCTGCGATGGGGGACGCCGTGATCGGACCGTCGAGAGTCGCTGTCCATGCGGTGGAACCATCTGCGACCGCGAGGGCAATCACCCGCCCGCGATCATCACCCACCAACGCAATGGGTCCCGCGGTGGTGGCGGGGGCGGTGATGTCCGCGCCCACGTCGATCTCCCACAGGATCGTGCCGTCGACAGAGTCCAGCGCCGTCACCGGCCCCACCGAGTCCGCTACGACCAGGGTCGTACCCGACAGCGCCGGCTGGTAGGGCTGGTCGTCCACGCTCCATGCGGACCAGGCGAGTCCCTGCTGGATCGGGCCCTGTTGCACGAAACCCCACACCCAAAGCAACGTCCTGAAGTACAGGATCTGCCGCTCCAACGGATACCGGTGTCCCTGGTAGTCGATGCCCCAGATCCGCCCGTTGAAGCTGCTGAAGTGGAGCAGATCTTCGGTTGCCATGGGGCCGCCGCGCACCCAGCGAGACCGGCCGGCGTCGTAGATCATGCGCCGGCGCCCGGTTTCGGCGTCGATAACGTGCACGTTGGCGTCGTTGGAGGTGGCGATCACTTTGCCGTCGATTATGGCCGGTGGCGCGATCACCCAGTCGCTGAGCCGGTACTGCCACAACCTTTCGCCGTCGGCGGCGTCCAGCGCGAGCAGGCGGTTCTTGTCGCTTTCGGCCACATACAGCCGGCCGTCCGCGATGGTTGGCGACGGCAGCGAGGCGGTACGCAAGCGACGCGACCACACCACTGCTCCCGTTTCCGCCTCCAGGGCCGATACGAGGCCGGGTCGAAACACGACGAAGACCAGACCATCCGCCACCGCCGGGGTCACGCCGGCGGTCAGCCGGGACTCGTACTGCCACACGACGTGTCCGGTGTCGCGATCGAGCGTGGTGACGTTGCCTGACTCGTCGGTCAGGTAAACCCGGTTGCCCACCACCGCCGGCGGGGCGACTATTGGCGAGCCGGCGACGTAACTCCAAGCGGGCTCGGGAGTCGTTCCGGGTGGAAAATCCAGGGCTCCGGCGGAGGCCAGGTTGGTCACGCTCCGGCGCGCCTGTGGCCAATCGGTCGCTGCGGTGGCCAGGGTGGTATCGCCGATCCGGGTCGACGGAGCAGGCGGGTCCGGCGGCAGGCCGGTGTATTGCCACAATACCCAGATGGCGAGGCCCAGCAGGGGCAGGACGACGATGGCGAGCCGCAGCAATCGGCTGCGCAGGAAGTCCAGCCGGAGGCGGCGGGAGCGTTGACGGGCTTCCGATTCGGCGACCGTCTCCAGACCCGAGTACGCGCCACAGCGGGCGCACCGGGCGCTGGCGCGTCCCGCAGCGTCGAGTTCCGGTGCCGGGTTGAGGTGACCGCAGAACCGGCAGAATAGAACGTTGTCCTGTGTGTCGTTTACCACGACGGCAGCGGCGCCCTCCGGTGGGCCGGGCTGAGCCGGCGGTGACGGCTTGCGATATGCGGCGGTCTAAAAGGCCGGGCGTTGCAGTACCGCCGGGTCGATCCGCCGGCGCACGCGCTGGCCGTCGTCGGGCGTGCCCAGCAGCTGGCCGTTGTCCACCATCACCTTGCCGCGAAGGATCACCGTGGTCGGCCAGCCGAAGATTTCCCAATCTTCCCACGGACTGTAGTCGCGCAGGTGCAGGTCGTCCATGGTGAGCCGCTTGTGGATGGTGGGGTCGATGATGGCGAAGTCGGCGTCGCTGCCGGGGGCGATGACGCCCTTTTGCGGGTACATCCCGAGCAGACGGGCGGCGTTGGTGGCGGTGATGTTGGCGAACTGGGTCAGGGGCATCCCTCGCCGGACCACGGCTTCGGTGTAGTTGACGCCCATGCGGATTTCGATGCCGATGTTGCCGCCGCGCATGTCCTGTACGTTGAGGCCGGCGGTTTTGTCCAGGTAGGTGGTGAAGCTGCTGTCGGTGGCGGTGAAGGTCAGGTTGTTGCCCATCAGGCCGGTCCACAGGTCACTGCCGTCTTCCGGATATTTGAGGGAGGGGTAGGTGTGATACTTCATGCCGTCGGGCTCGCGGTACTGGAAGGCGTTGAAGGACAGGGCCAGCGTCAGCACCTCGCCGTATACCGCTTGCCCACGGCTGCGGGCGGCGGCAACGGCGTTGACGCCGTCGCTGCCGGTGACGTGGACGAAGTACATTCCGGCGCCGTTATGCTCCGCGATTCGTATCACGTCGCGGAAGGCCACGTCCTCCACCTCTTTCGAGTGAATGAGGTGAGCGTTGTACCAGTCCCACATGCCGCGCTGCTGCGCGAGCAGGTAGTTGTACATGACGATCTCATCGTCCTCGGCATGAACGGCCAACACGCCGTCGTGACGGGCCAGTTGGGCGGTCAGGTCGGTCAGACGTCCGTTGTCGATGCGTCCGGTGGGCGTGAGGCTGAGCGGCGGGTCCGACGGCGGGCGGATGTTGGTGGTGAAGATCTTCACGCTGGGGAAGTCGTTGTTGATCAGTTCGCCCACGCGGGCGATGCTGTCAGCGGTGTTGCTGGTGCGGTAGATGACGTGCGCCGAATAGTCGGCGTAGGTGTTCCCCTGCCAAACCGACAGGAAGTCGAGGATGCCGCCGACCAGTTCCCCCTCGTTGGGAGCCGGCGCGAAGTCGACCACGGTGGTGGTGCCGCCCCAGATGGCGCCCAGGGAGTGGTCCAGGGGGCCGGCGTTGGGCACGCCCTCCACCTGCTGGTGGACGCCGGGTTGGACGTTGGCGGCGGCGTGGATATGAGGCTCGATGCCGCCGGGGGTGACGATCCGGCCGGTTGCGTCGATGGTCTGCACCGCTTCATCAACCAGCGTGCCCGGCGCGCCGATGGCGACGATGCGCCCATCCTGCACGCCGACATCAACGGAGGCTGCCTCGGTGGGCAATACAACGGTTCCACCGGTGATCAGCAAATCAAACATGGTCAGCCTCCTATTGGTGAGTGGTCCTACGACGCCCGGGAGAAATGGGAATGATCCGCGACTACTGTTCGCGCATCATGGCATCGATCGCTTCCATGTCGAGCCCCAATGCCTGGGCGGTACCGAAATCCGCTTCGGCTTGGCCGGCATTTCCGAGATGCACATGGGCAGTGGCTCGTTGAAAATATGGAGTGGGGTTGCTCGGATCCAAGCGAATCGCGGTATTGAACTCCTCGATGGCCTGAGTGGAAGTTCCCTGCTCTATGTACGCGCAGCCTCGTCCCATGTACCCGGCGGGATTGTCCGGCTCCAGGGTTACGACAGTTTCGAAATCTGCGAGGGCTGCGGCGCTTTTGTCCTGGCTCAGAAGCACCTGGCCCCGGAGGAAATAGCCGAAAGCATAGTCGGGCGCCAGGCGTATCGCACGGTTGTAATCGCTGAGGGCCTGGCGCTGCTTGCCGGTCGCTTCGCGCACCCCGCCGCGGGCCAGGTACGCGTGAGCGTCATCAGGATTAATCTTGATGGCGCGGTTGAAATCGGTCAGGGCCTGGCGGAAGCTGCCATCATCGGCGTAGATAGCCCCCCGTCCCATATACGCGTCGAAATCACCAGGATCTAGCTGGATCACTGTGTCATAAGACCGCATTGCCTCGTTTAACAAACCGAGTTGGGAACAGAGTTCAGCGCGGTGGGAGTGGACCTGGGTATCGGAAGGATCGATCTCAACGGCGCGGTCGAAATCGTCCATGGCAAGTTCCAGCTCGTCGGCATGAACATACACGACGCCGCGGGCCAGGTACGCTCCCGCCTTGTCCGGTTCGCTGGCGATGGCCCGGTTCATTTCTTCCAACGCCAGATTCGATTCGCCCCAGCCAGCATACATGGTGCCGCGTCCGAGACGGGCGGAAGCATTATCGGGATCCCACTCCAGCACTTGCGCATAGCAGTCCATGGCCGCTTCTTCGAAACCCATGCCCGCCAGGGCGATAGCGCGACAGCACCAAGCCTGCGCGTTCTCCGGGTCGTCGGAAATCACCGCGTCCAACTCTTCGATCGCTGCGTCGAAGTCGAGGGCGGCAATGTACGATATTCCCTGCTGGATCCTTGGGTCCGCGTCATCGGGCTTCTGTGGGGAGTTGTTGATTCGAGCCATATTGTCGTCTTCCCCCGCTGTGCCGTCGGGCTGGGATTGGCCAGATAGTACCATAGGGCAACGCGGCCGGTGACTTTGGCCGATCAGCCGAGCGCCTGCGCCAGGTCAGCTATCAGGTCGTCGGCATTTTCCAGGCCCACCGATACCCGCAACAGGTCATCAGGGGTTTGCGTGTCGGGTCCTTCGATAGACGCCCGGTGTTCGATGAGGCTCTGCGTGCCGCCCAGGCTGGTGGCGCGCACGAACAGCCGAACCCGGGCCGCCACGCCCATGGCAGCGTCCCGCCCGCCGGCAACCTGGAAAGACAGCATCCCGCCGAAGTCGGACATCTGGAGCGCAGCGATGTCATGGCCGGGATGGTCGGGCAGTCCTGGATAGTGCACGGCCGACACTCTGGGGTTGTCCTGAAGAAAACGAGCCAACCGGCCGGCGTTGGCCGAATGAACCGGCATTCGCGCCGGCAGGGTGCGGATGCCGCGCAGCGTGAGCCAGCAGTCGAAGGGGGAGGGCACCGCTCCGCAGAGGTTCTGGATGAGCCGCACCCGCTGGAAACAGGCGGAGTCCTGGCGACCAACCACGGCGCCGCCGGTCACGTCCTCGTGTCCGCTGAGGTACTTGGTGGTCGAATGCACCACCAGGTCCGCGCCCATTTCTAAGGGCCGCTGCAGCATGGGGCTGGCCCAGGTGTTGTCGCAGGCGCACAGCGCTCCGGCGGATTTGGCGATTTCGGCCATCCCGGCGATGTCGGTGATCTTGAGCAGTGGGTTGGACGGGGTTTCGACCCAGATGAGGCGAGTGTTGGGCTGCACGGCACGGCGAACGGAATCCACGTCGGTCATGTCGACGAAACTGGTTTGCAGACCCCAGGGAGCGAAAATCTCCCGCAGCATCTTCGATGTGCCGTGGTAACAGTCGTCCGGCGCGATGACGTGGTCGCCCGGTGCCAGGGCCTGGAACACCGTCGCCGTCGCTGCCGAACCGGACCCGAAAGCCGCAGCCTCCGCGTTGCCCGCTTCCCCGCCCTCCAGCAACGCCAGGCAGTGCTCCAGGGCACGGCGGTTGGGGTTGTCCACGCGGGAGTAGACGAAGCCGCGCGAATACTCGCCGTCGGGGTCACGCTCGAAGGTGGTCGAGAGGTAGATGGGGGGCGCGACGGCGCCGGTCGCCGCGTCGATCTGGTGGGCCGCCTGGGCGGCGATGGTTTCGAATTGCATGAAAAGCCGCCTTGCTGGAGGGTCGCGAAACGCAGTAGGGGCGAATGAATATTCGCCCCTACGGTTGGGAACCATCGGCCGAAGTTAAGCGTCCGCCTTGATGAACTCCGACACGCGCTCGCTGATCATGATCGTCGTGGCGTTGGTGTTGGCGCGGATCACGTCGGGCATGACGGAGGCGTCGGCGATGCGCAGGCCCTCGATGCCGTGGACCTGGCCGTGCTGGCTGACCACGGCCATGGGGTCGCTGGCGGGGCCCATCTTGCAGGTGCCGGCGATGTGGTGCTGGGTGTAGGCGTTGCGCAGGATCCAGTTGTCTAGGGCGTCGTCGTTGACCAGGTCGGCATCCACTGGGTTCAGCCGCTCGACGATGAACTCCTTGAACGGTGTTTCTTGGGCGATCTCAAGGGCCTTGCGGATGGCCTGACGCATGCGCTGGCGGTCGTAAGGATCGCTGAACAGCTGGTAATCCAGGTCCGGCTGCACTGCCGGGTCGGTTGATTGCAGCGAAAGACGGCCGGCTCCCAGCGCGTTCTGCAGCCCCACGCTCAGGCCGAAGTGGAAGCCGGAGCCGTCATAGCTGATGCTGGAGGGCCGGTGCTCGCTGGTCATCAGCGTGGGCGTGATCTGGAAATCGGATTTGGTTGGCGAGTCGTCGGCGCTCCAGCGCAGACCCACCTGGATGTTCGGCGCGAAGGTGTCGGGCTCCTCGCCCTCGCCGCGGAACAGGATGTAGGCCGCCGGATGGTCGCGGAAGTTCATGCCCACGCCGGGCAACTCGTGGTTCACGGGGATGCCCATCTCGCGCAGGTGATCGGCGGGGCCGATGCCGGAGAGGAGCAGCAACTGGGCGGAGCCGATGGTGCCGCTGCAGAGGACGATCTCCCTGCCCTCCACGGTGAAAATCTCCCCGCCGCTCTCCACCTCGACGCCGACGGCCCTGTTGCCGTCCAGCACCACGCGGCGGGCGTGGATGTTGCCCCGCACCGTCAGGTTTAGACGGTGGCGGGCGGTGCTGAGGAAGGTCAGCGAGGTACTCATCCGCACGCCGTCGATGTTGTTCATCGGGCGCGGCGAGACGGCGGTGTAGCAGTCCGGCGCGTTCTGGTCGGGGTGCTCGGGGATGCCGAGGCGAACGCAGGCGTCGTAGAAAGCGGTGTTGAAGGGGAGCCAGTCCTGCCGCTTGGGGCGGCGCACCGGCAGCGGGCCCTCGGAGCCGTGGAAGTCGTCGCCGCTGTAGTCCCAGTCGTTCTCCAGCTTGCGGAAGAAGGGCAGGCAGTCGGTGAACTTCCACTCGTCGTTGCCCCACTCGGCCCACTGGTCGTAGTCCTCGGGAATGCCGCGGAAGACCACCTGGCCGTTGATGGACGACGACCCGCCCATGGCCTTGCCGCGCGGGATGACCATGGGCTCGTCCTGCAACGGGGTGGCCCGCCCGCGCAGGTCCCAGCTGTGCGGTCCGTAGGCGGACAGCCAGGTGTTGTTGCCCTGTTTCAGGTCCTCGGGCAGATGCTCGAAGTCAGGATAGTCGGGGCCGGCCTCCAGCAGGATCACGGACTTGTCGGTCATTTCTGAGAGTCGGGTGGCCATGACGCAACCGGCGGAGCCGCCGCCAACCACGATGTAGTCGTACTGCATACTGGGTGTCGCTCCTTGAAGGGATGGGAGTTGCGGATGTGCGCAACCGGGCGGATTTTAGCATAGGGAATGGCATCAGCCCCGCGCCGGGCCTTGGGGCGACATATAGCTGCGGGCTCACAGCGGGGCAGTTGGTATAATCGCGCCATCCTCCGCAGGTACACCC
This sequence comes from uncultured Dehalococcoidia bacterium, assembly GCA_951813535.1. Classification (GTDB taxonomy): domain Bacteria; phylum Chloroflexota; class Dehalococcoidia; order Lucifugimonadales; family UBA3495; genus Bin87. The sequence continues at coordinate 1,162,053 of OX638345.1, forward strand.
GTTTCATTTTGAAGGGGCAAGGTTATGACGACAACCAAACCACAACTGCTGACCGCCGACGACCTGCTGCGACTGCACAGCGAAGGGGTGAAGGGCGAGTTGATTATGGGGGTGCTGCACAAGAAGGTGTCGAGCGGACTGGAACACGGCCAAATCGTGCTAAATTTGGGATCTCCGTTGCATCAGTTTGTCAGGGCCGGCCGCTTGGGTAGGGTGTTCGGTTCCGACACTGGCATCCAGCTGGAACACGACCCGGACACCGTGCGGGAGCCGGACGTGGCGTTCATATCCGCCGAGCGGATGCCTCTGGATGTACGTGAGCGACGGTATGCTCAGGTGGTTCCCGACCTGGTGGTTGAGATAGTGTCCCCCAACGACCGGCCGGTTCCCGTGTTCGATAAGGCGCAGATGTGGCTGCGCCATGGCGTCCGTCTGGTCTGGCTAACCGACCCGGAGGCGCGGACGATTACGGCGTTGCCTCAGTCCGGCCCGACGCGGACGTTCACGGAGGCCGACACGCTGGACGGCGGCGACGTGCTGCCGGGCTTCACCTGCGCGGTGCGGGATATTTTTGAGGTGTAAGTGACCCGGCCCATAGAGCCGCAGCCCATACCGAAGCCTACTCTACGTTCGATTGCCGCGCCGCCCTTGCGATCCCGCGAATCATTCCCCGGAACACGGCGGCGTGCACCGGCCACGCCACGTACCAGTAGACCAACCCGCCCAGCCCCACCGGGTCGAATTCGGCGGTTTGGTGTATCACCGACCCGCTGCCGTCTTCGTCCGGTGTGACCTCGAATTGCAGCCACGCCCGGCCGGGCAGTTTCATTTCCGCGCAGAACCGGACCATGCGGCCCGGTTCGTATTTTTCCACCCGCCACCAGTCGACGGCATCGCCCACGGCCAGGTCGGACGGGTCGCGTCGGCCCCGGCGCACGCCGACGCCTCCAACCAGAAGGTCGATAAAACCGCGCATGCGCCACAGCCAATTGCCAAAATACCAGCCGGTATCGCCGCCGATGTGCTTGATCGGGCTAAACGCTTCCGGTGGCGCGGCAGGCACGGCTGTGGTGCGCCTGTCCACCAGACGCGCGCCGAAACGCACGCCGCCCCAACTCCGCGCCTTTCCCGAGGACGACAGCGCGTCGGACCAGCGCGTTTCGGCGATATCCTGGTCTTCGTTGCGCATCGCCGCCGCGATGGCCTCCCTGATGCCCATGGGCTGAACCGGGAAATCGTGTGACGCGGTCGGATCGCTCACCACGCTGGCGTTGCGCAGGCTGTCGATCAGCTTGCGTCCGACCCGCGCGTACAGGGGTGTCACCAGGCCCAGCCAGAGGCTCGACAGTTGAGGCGTGAGCACGGGCACCGGCAGCATCATCCGGCGCAGGCCGCGCAACCGGGCGTACTCCCGCATCAACTCGCCGTAGGACACCACGTCCGCGCCGCCGATCTCGAATATCTGGTGGCCGTCCACGGGAACCGAGACAGCGAGTCGCAGGTATTCCAGCAGGTCGTTGACGGCGATGGGCTGCGCGGCGACCGACACCCACTGAGGCGTGATCATGACCGGGAGCCTCTCCACCAGTGCTCGCACCATCTCGAAGGACGAACCGCCGGAACCGATGACGATGGACGCGCGGAACTCAATCACCGGCACCCCCGATTCCCGGAGGATGTCGCCAACCTGCCGTCGGCTGCTCAGGTGGTCTGACGGGTTCGGCCCGTCGACGCCCAGGCCGCCCAGGTAGATGATGCGGCGGATTCTGGCTTCACGGGCGGCGTCGGCAAAGTTCTGGGCGCACTGCCGCTCTTCCTCGGCGAAGTCTCCCGAGGATCCCATGGAGTGCACCAGGTAATAGGCCACGTCCTGGCCGCACATCGCTTTGGCCAGGGAAGCGCGGTCCAGCAGGTCTCCCCGCACCACCTCGGTGGTTTCGGATAGCCGGCTCCGCAGGTTCTCAGGGCGGCGCGCCACGCACCGGACGCGGCAGCCGGCGCGTTGCAGGACGCCGAGCAGCCTGCCGCCGACGTAACCGGTGGCGCCGGTGAGGCAGATACGGGGGTTGTCCCCGATGACCGTGGTGTCCATCATGACACCCGGCATCGTCGGTCGCGATGATGATGCGGAGACGCGCTGCTAGAACCCCACCATCCACTGGGCGAAGCGCTCCAGCAGCCCTTCCTCGCCGATAGCGACCAGGTTGTTCGCGGCAGTATCGACGTCGATGCGTCCGTAGGCCAGCAACAGGTACGTGTTGGCGTTGCAGGCAACCAGCATGTCAATGTCGTCCGGATCGGGGTGGAGTCCCGCGCCGACCTGCACGCCCTCGGGCTGCACCAGCACGTCGATCGGATCGGCGTCCGATAGCGCAAACAGGTATCGAATATCGCTGGCCGGAGGATCGTCGCCCGGGTTGTAGGCCGACCGGAGCCAGCGGGCGGACATGCCGAGCAGAACCGGGATGGCATCCGGGTGCAGGGCGGCCTGCGGATCGAACGCGCTGCGTATGTCCCAGTCGTGCACCGCCAATTCCTGGATGCGCTGGCTGACGTATTCGCGCGCCGTCATCGTACCTCGGCGAGGATGCCAGCAGGCGCCGCGCCAGTCGTCGCCGGAGAAACTGTCCAGCAACAGGTGCAGGGCACGGTAGTTGCGCTCGAAAGTGGGCACCAGGTCGTCGCCCAGCGAAATGGAGTAGGCGATGTCGGCGTCGGCATTCTCGGCAGACATGGCCATGTTGTCCGTGGGCGCGACGAAACCCGGCGGCGGCGCCGAGTCGCCCTGGCGTCCGCGGGTCATGCTGGCTATCTGGCGTTCGGCGCGGTTCGTCAGATGGCCGGCCACATCGCGCACGGTCCAAGCGTCGCACGCCGAGTGGCGACGCAGGTCATTCGGTGACAATCCGTTCAGGAACTCGTTCAGCCCTCGGGCCAGCGTCCCGATGACTGCTACCTCCTGCTGAATTACAGCTTCATCATAGGAATTCATCGTATCCCGCACCTGCAAATACCCTATCGGGTTCGTTCAATGGATGGTGTATCTACAACCCGCCGAACCAACGGCCGAGGTTTCTTAAAGATACGTGCGCGATGGTGTCGGCGGTTTGGGAGACTCGCACCTGGCCGGCGCGCTTGGCCGTGTTCCAGTCCACCCGGTTGTAGAGGCACAGCAGGTAGGTGTTGGCGTCGGCGCGGATGGTCAGTTCGGGTTGGTTCTCGGGTGAGCAGTCGGACACAGTGTAGCTTTCACCCGTCACGACGACATCGTGCCGCAGGGTCGCCCCTTCCGTGCCGCCATCAATCTCGAATCGGTACACGGCCGGTGTCGTCAGCGGCGCGGTGGGCCGGAAGCAGAGCTGGTACCACATTTCCGACGCGGGGAGCAGCGCGACGATACCTTCAGAGTCCAGGTCGCCTACGCCGGTGTTGCCGGCTCGCATGTCCCAGTCGTGGATCACCAGTTCCTGGATTCTGAGGTCGACATAACTCTCGGCGGACATGGTGCCGCGCCGACGGTGCCAGCAACCGATGGACCAGTCGCTCCAGCCCTGCAGCATCACGTCGAGGTCTTCGTAGTTCTGCTGGAAATTATCCAGCAGGTCCTCGCCCCAATCGTGCCGGATCTGCACGTTGCTCGTGGCGTTGGCGGCCTGAACCTGGTCCGGCGTCGCCAGCAGGGCCTCGCCTTCCGGTGGGCCGCCCTCGCCGGCCAGCCCCCGGCGCATGGCCTCCTGCTGGCGAACGGCGCCGCCGGCAAGGTGAGCGGCGACAGTTCCCACGTCCCACTCAGTGCAAGCAGATTGGGCATTCAGGTCTGCCGCGGAACTGGCGGACAGGCGGCCGTGGATGTCTCCGGCCAGCCGTTTGATCAGGGCAATTTTCGTAGCTACATCCATGGGCATCGTGCTTCCCCTCCATGCGTTGCTTGGGGCCTTTTCTCAGGCGATGTAAGTGTATCACGGAGGCGGATTCGCAATGCCGCCGGCCGGTTTGGGCCGGTTGCCGCGCTCGCCAAAGAACGCGGGCCCGCAGAAATCGCGGACCCGCTAAACCACTCAGAATTCAGGCGCGGGTTAGTTGGGGAACCACGCCACCGAGGAGATCTCGCTGAACTCCCGGTTGAACTTGCTCCACGACGCGCCGGCGTCGTCCGACTGGTACAGGTAGCCGTAGCGGCTTCCGGCCAGCAGGAAGTCGGGGTTCTGCGCCTGTGAGTTCACCACCCACATCGCCGTGTTGGGCTCCACGGGCAACGACAGGCTGTTCCAGGTCGCCCCGGCGTCGGTGGAGCGCATCACCACTCCGGTGGAGCCGGGGGTGGTGTCGCCGAAGGTGGTGAAGATGGTCTGGGGGTCGTCGGCCTTCACCTTGATGCCGCGCGGGTATCCCAGGGGGAAGTTCTGCCGCACGTCCAGGTTCCGCCACGAGCCGCCGTCGTCGTCGCTCAGGAACACGTCGTCGTTGACCATGACCACCACGCGGTGGGGCGGGCCGGCCGTCACGGTGACGTTGTGGATGTCCATGTTGGGGATTTCCTGGTGTGGGACGGTCTCCCAGGTGTCGCCGCCATCGGAACTGTGGCGCAGGCCGTCCACCTCGATGCCCACCCAGATGCTGTTGCCGTTGGTCGGGTCGATGGCGATGCCGGTAACGCGCGGCACGCCCACGGCCGGACACTCGGCGGCCACCTCGCAGGGACGATGCTCCCAGGAGGCGCCTCCATCCCTGGTGCGATAGATCTGGCAGGGGTTTGGTGTGCCGGTGCCGGCGAAACCGACCTGCGGGTTGGAAGGATCGAAGGCGATCGCCCAGACGGCGGTGCCGTCCATGGGTGTGCTGACCGCGTGCCAGGTGTCGCCGTTGTCGTCGCTGCGGATGATGCCCTTGTCGCACCCGGCCAGGACGCTGGACGTGGTCCCGGGAACGGGAGTCAGGCAGCGCACGACGGCGTCCGAGTGAATGCCTTGGGTGATGCCCACGCGTCGCCAGGACTCGCCGCTGTCGACGCTGCGCATGACGCCCTGCCCAGCGGTTCCTACGAGAATAGTGATTCCGTCTGCCATGGTGATGCCTCCTTGTCGTCGATTACCTTGATGTGTTGTGGGTAAAGGATTGCGGATGCAGTCTATTTGGCGACATGATAACGCGGGAGAACGGCGTTTGCTATGCCGCTACCGCTCGACGCCGTTCGCCGTTTCGGACTGATGCAACAGGGACTCCACCAGGTCGGCCAGAGCGTTGACCTCGCTGGCGATGTAGTGGCGGTCCATCGTGGGGTTCTCGATTTCCTCGTAGACATACTTGACGGCGTAGGGTGTCAGGGTGCCCAGGTGCGCGAACGGCTGCGCCTCGCCGACCCCAGCGCTCTCCAGAATAGTCAGCAGGTCCGCGACGTTGTGCGTCCGCTCATATCGTAGCCCCAGCAACGTGATCCACGCTTTGAATGCCAGCTCAGCGGCCCGTTGAGCATGAAACCCAAAGAGTTCCTCCGGGAACAGAGTCTCATCGTCCATATTGTTGATGCCCATGAGTTGCCTCTGGCACATGCGCATCAACTCGCGCGCGTTATCCAGTTCCGACACTATCTCCTCCCCCGGGAGGGTTTCGTGAACGCCATAAAGTATCAGTCCCTCTCGCCAGGCGCGGCCGGCAACGTGGTTGATGGACCGTTTCTTGGCCCGGTATTCGGCGTCGGTCCAGACGATGACGTCGATATGGTTGGTCAGTTCGGAGGCGGCGGAGAGGGCGGCGGCGCGGGCCCGTTCGCGCAGGTCGTGTCGCTGCTGGGCATCAAGTTCGGCCTCAGCGGCAACGATTGCCAGGTCAAGGTCGCTGTTGTGGCGATGGTCTCCCCTGGCTCGGGAGCCGAACAGGATGACGCAGCGGGCATTGACTGCGCTGCCTACCGCATGAGCCATTTGCCGGATCGATGCGACGTCGGTATCCGGATGAGCAGCGATGGCTTCGTTCGTCTGGGTTGGCAAGGTCATAACGGCCTCTGCCCGGATGATAGCACAGGGCTGTTAACCAGTACCGGGGCGGTATAAACACCGCCCCGGCAAGGTCGCGCTATTGAAACTGGCTACCGCGTCAGTCGCCGTTGCCGGAAGTTGCCGGAGCCGGGGTTGCGCCCGCCGGCGTTGGGGCTGCCGGTTCTGCCGGAGCAGCTCCGGTGCGATACTCCGGAGGCAGTTCATCCTCCCAGTTGGGCACCTGGTGATGGTGCGTGTTGGGCAGGAACAGGATGGCGACCACGCCGCCCAGGCTCATGATGAACGACAGCAGGATCGTCCAGCAGTAGGGGTTGTCCAGGATGGTGGGGAAGCCCAGGTCCCGCACGCCGATGAGCAACAGGCTCCCGAGTCCGGCGCCCGACGCCATGCCGGCGCCGGCTCCCATCATCTGGAACCCGTAGGCGCTGCCGATGGGCGCGTTGCCGTAATACTGGCGATTGATGATCGGGAACGCGGACATCTCGCCGCCGAAGCCGATGCCGAACAGGATGGCGAACAGGTAGAACATCCAGGCGTCGTTGGCAAACAGCAGGATGAGCACCGGCAAGACCTGCAACGCAAAGCAGATTGCCATCACCCACTTGCTGCCGAACAGGTCGGCGGCGACCGGCACACCGAACCGGGTGACCGTGCTGACCAGGCTCATGGTTGCCGCCGCGCCGGCTCCGATGGCCGTTGCGCCGAGGAGCGCCGGGTCCTGGATGCCCTGGTAGCCGCCGGCGGGACGCAGGGCTTCCACCACCATGATGGGCAGGAAAACGATCACAATGCTGTGGCCGGCGCAGCCCCAGTAGTGGATGCCGACCAGGTTCCAGAAAGCGGGTGTCTTGCGCACCTGCTGGAGGAACACGCGCGCGCGCTCCTTGGCGCCAGCCCCGGTGGTGGGCGCACGCCGGGGAGCTTCGGACGCGTCGGCTCCCAATTGGCGCACCCCCGCGTCTTCGGGGGAGTTGTAGAAAATACGGGTCAGGAGCAGGAGGATTATTCCGCCCAGGATACCGGGGATCCAGAAGGCCATCCTGATCCCGATAGTGTCGGGTTCCAGCCACGGGAACAGACCGGTCCAATGTTGTCCGGGCCCCACCGAGAAGAACACCACCAGTCCCAGCATGACGGGCGGCGCAATCACCGGGCCGAATCCCTGTGACGACTGCAAAATGCCCATGCCGAGGCCGAGATGGCGGCGGAACCAGGACGTGACCGACACCGTGAGGGGGACCTGGAAGATGCCCATGGATGCGCTCAGCATCACGCCGAAGAACAGGTAGAGTTGCCAGATCTCCGTCATGAAGCCGGTGAGAATCATCCCGGCGATGTACAGGGACGCGCCCAGGGTCATGGTGAACCGCGCGCCGTAGCGATCGCCCAGCCAGCCGGACGGGGGGCCGAAAACGCCGGACACCACCCACTGCAAAGAGAATGCCAGCAGGATGACCCCTTCGCTCCAGCCGAACACCTCGGAAATGATGGGGACAATTGCCGGGAACGACATCCGGAACGACGATGACACCAGCCGCATCATCGCGGTGATGGCGACTATCGCCCAAGCGTAGTGGACGCGATAGCCGATCAGCGTGAACTGATCGGGGCGGAGGTTAACTATGGCCATAATCCTCTCCCTTAAGCGCCGCAGTATGCTCTTGCGTCCGATACTGTGTCAAGGAAATTATTCGAGCCGATGCGGACAGCGCCGCCCGCGCCGTTGGGTTGCCCCGATCAAACCCATGATCCAGGCATCAACGCGGACGCGCCGGCGCGGAACCGAGGTGGCTGCCCGCGTCCACCAGGATGGTCTCCCCGGTAACGTGCTCCGCGCCTTCCAGGAGCCAGACCACGGGCTCCGACACGGTTTCGGGCGTGCCGGCCGAACCCAGCGGGGCGGATGCGGCGTAGCGGTCGATGAACCCCTGGTAGTTCTCCTCACCGAGGCCTTCGCGCCACCAACGGGTCTGCATCACGCCGGGACAGACCGCGTTGACCCGGATCCCCGGCGCCAGGGCTCGGGCCAGCGAGTAGGTCATCACGTTCAGCGCCGCCTTGGACGCCGCATAGGCGATGGAACTGCCGGAGCCGCTGAAGCCCGACCCGGACGACACGTTGACGATGGCTCCCCGGCCCTGATCCTGCATCGCTGGCGTCACGGCTCGCACCATCTGGAATGCGCCAATCACGTTCACGTCGAGGACACGCCGGAAGTCCTCTGAAGACAGGCCCTCCAGGTCGTAATGGGGAACGATCACCGACGTGGCCGCGTTGTTGACCAGTCCGTCGATCCGTCCCCACTGTTCCAGCGCGGTCGCCGCCATGCGACGGCAGTCCTCGTCCACCGACACGTCCGCCTGGCACAGGATGGCGTCACCTCCGACGCTGCGGCACGCCTCCGCGGCGGCCTGCGCCTCGGCCTCACTCTTGGTGTAGTTGATGACCACCTTGCCGCCCTTTGCCGCCAGGCGCTGTGCCACGGCCGCGCCCAGGCCGGTGGCCGATCCCGTCACGATGAATACGCCGTCCTTGATTTCCATGTGGATCACCCCGATGTAGTGTCTTGCAGAGTGGGCCGATTATAGCGAACCGACTGTGCCTCTCACGCGTACCCAGTTTTACTCGAACTGTCGTTGCGAGCGCAGCGCGGCAATCTCGTCGGGGTAACGGCGGCTCTTTCAGTACGAGATCGCCGCGTCGCTGCGCTTCTCGCGATGACAAACTGGGTACGCGTGAGAACTGCGGCCTACCTTGACCCGCCCCACGGTGTGGCTACAATCGTTGCACCATTGAGTAGCAGGAGGCGGGAACATGCGGCTGGAAAACAAGGTCGCCATCATAAGCGGCGGAGCCAGGGGAATGGGCGCCCAGGAGGCCAGGCTGTTCGCCGCCGAGGGCGCGAGGGTGGTCATCGGCGACGTGCTGGACGACGTGGGACGGCAAACGGAAGCCGAGATCAACGAGACCGGCGCGGAGTGCCTCTTCGTTCATCTCGACGTCACCAGCGAGGAGGACTGGCGGAGCGCGGTGGCATCCGCGGTTTCGCGCTTCGGCAAGGTGGACATCCTGGTGAACAACGCCGGCATCTCCACCCGGGGCGGTATAGAGGATATGACCGAAGAGCAATGGGAACGCACCATGGACATCAACGTGAAGGGCGTGTTCCTGGGCACCCGCGAGGTTATACCGGCGATGCGCGATGCCGGCGGCGGCTCCATCATTAATATCTCCTCCGGTGCCGGCATCGCGCCGGCCCCGGGCACTTCCGGAGCCTACGCCGCCAGCAAGGGGGCGGTGCGCCTCTTCACCAAGTCCACCGCCATCCAGTACGCCGGCGAAGGCATCCGGTGCAACTCGGTGCATCCCGGTCCCGTGCAGACGCCGATGCTGGGCATCACGCCGGACGACGAGGAAAGGGTTGCCGCCCAGGTGGGGCGGGTTCCGTTGGGCCGCGTGGGCCAGCCGATCGAGATCGCCTACGGCGTGTTGTACCTGGCCAGCGACGAGTCCTCGTTCGTCACCGGCTCAGAGGTGGTGATCGACGGCGGGCGTACGGCCCAGTAATCGACCCTCCGCACGGGGTTGCGGAGTCGATGCCTGACTCCGTCAATCAAAGGAGAGTAGCCGTATCGATACAGAACCGGCACGGCAAGCGGCCACTGAGATAAACAAGGCCCTGTTTTTCGCCGGGCTGTCGCTTGCCGTTTTCGCCGCCATGAGCGCAGTCCTCATCGTTCCGCCCCTGCTGGTGGAGATCGGGACCGACTTGAAAGTCTCGGTGCCGGTGGCTGGGCAGTTGGCGACGGCGACCTTTGCGGCCTGGGCGGTCTCATTGCTATGCGTGGGGCCTCTCTCCGACTCGTTCGGACGACGCCCGGTTGCGCTGGCGGGGTTGGCAATCCTCGCCGTGTCCGCGCTGGCGTCGGCGTTCGCCCCCAACATCGAGATTCTGTTGGCGCTTCGCGCGTTGACCGGCCTGGCCGGCGGCACGCTCCCGCCAACTGCGGTCGGAGTGCTGTCTGATGTCATTTCTCCGGCCCGACGCGCCCGAGCGATTACTGCTATGTTGGCTATCCAGGGCGTGGTCGCCGGCGTGACGGTCCCAATGGTGGCGGTGTTGGCCGACCTTGGCGGGTGGAGGCTTCCCTTTGTGGTCGCCGGTGCGCTGCTGGTTTCGGCATTGTTGGTCAACTGGGTCTGGTTTCCGAGGGATAGACGGGAGCGGACGCGAAGCCTGGTGTTTTTCTCCCGGTACTACTCGCTGCTGTCGTTGCGCTATTTCCGTGTGGCGATCGCGGTCGGCGCCACGCAGCGCATCGCTTTCTGGGCGACCCTCAGCTTTTTCCCGGCGCATCTGATACTCACTTACGATGTGCCCCTGGGACTGGTGGCCGTGCCGCTGATGATAACCGCCGCCGGTCAAATTGTCGGAAGTTATTCTGCCGCATATGTTGCCAAAAATAGATACCGGGCCGCTCTCATTGCCAGCACCTCAATCGTGGGCGGAGTCTGTTCGTTCCTGTTCTTTTCCGTCCATTTGGGACTCTGGACCGCGGTGGCTGTGGTCGCGGTGGCCGCCGCGTTTCTGAGCGTGGCGATACCGGCGATGGTCGCAGCCAGCACCGAATATTCGGGCGAATCCAAGTCCACCGGGGCCAGCCTCATGGGCTTGAGCAATCAGTCCGGCGGGGCGCTGGGGGCAGCCATCGCCGGCGTTTTGCTGGCGAGCCTTGGCTACGCCGGGATCGGTTACCTGTGCCTCGCCGTAACGGTTGCATGCGCGTTGATGACTCCACTCTTCGGCAGGCAATTCGGGGAATCAGCCGGTCGTTTCGCTGGGCCGGGGCCGAGTGTTCCGCAGCCTGAGCGCGGCGGCGATTAGGAATAGCAAAACCGCCCCGGCCGTTATTGCCGGGGCGGCTGAAAGGCTCGGTATACCGTGGACGCTGGAACTAAACGCCAGCAGCCACCGGCGCATGGGCCTTGAGGAATCCGCGCACCTGCTCGATGGTGGTGGCCTTGAGGTCAGGGTCTTCCTTCCAGGGCCACGCCGTCGTCTGGGCGTTGGGCGCCAGTGCGACCATGTCCATGGCGGCCTGCAGCGAGTGGGACGGCGTGTCGTCGGGCATCACCAGCAGCGGGGTCTGGCAGTTGCGAGCGAAGTCCCGGTCCACGCTGTAGAAAAAGTCCGGCTGCACTCGGTACAGGTTGTGTAAGTATTGCTGGATGGTATCCATCGAGATGTCCGGCCGGCTGGCGATCAGCGCCGGCGCCCAGGGGTCGATCCCAGAGTCGTACATGGCGTCCGGCGTCGCGTCGGCGTGGCCGACCGGCTGGCAGAGCACCGCGCCGCGAACGCGACCGGGCGCCTTCTTGATCAGCGTCATGGCGAACGGGCCGCCGATGCAGAAGCCGATGAAAAGGAACTCGTCGATGCCCAGGTGGTCCATGAGCCCCAGCTGGTCATCGGCGAACGCGCCCCACGGGTCCTCTACCTGGACCGGCCCGGTGGACTGGCCGCCCTGGGCGTTGCGCTGGTCCATGGTGATGCAGCGGAAGTCGTTCTTGAACTCATCGAACGCGTTGATGACCTGCCTGGGCCAGCCGCTCATGATCGAGTTCAGGCCGCCGCCCGGCGTACACAGCAGGGGGAAACCGGAACCCTGTTCCTCGTAATGGATGGTGACATCGCCTCTGGTGTAGAACGGCATTGCAGTTTCTCCTTCTTGGCTTCAGTGCCGGTGTTGCCGGCGATTGTAACTTGGGCAAGCGCGATGTCAAGGCAACTTCAACCATCGACTATGGCTCACGCGTACCCAGTTTTTCAGCGCGAGAAGCGCAGCGACGGGGAGATCGCGCGCTGCAAGAGCCGCCGTTACCCCGACGAGATTGCCGCGCTGAACTCGCAACGACAGTTCGCGTAAAGCCGGGTACGCGTGAGGGTAGCAGATGCGTTGCAAATGTGGCGGCGGCAGCAGACAGGCGATGGCCGCTGCCGCCGGAGAGGGTCCGGGTTGGTGTTGCTGAGGGTTTGCCTCCTGAAGTTCAGGGTGTGCAGGCGATGCTTTCGAGAGTGTTGACCAGGTTCCGAGCGGTATCAGCCCTACGGCCGGAGGTGTTGCGCTGGGGTTTTTTGCTCTCATTATCCATGCCCAAGGCATGGCGGGCTGTGGCGGGCCCGGCGGCCGGGGCGACTACTCCGATTAATGCGATCGGGGGCAGTCTCCCAAGCCGGCAGCGACTTGATGCTGAATGGCCGTGAACGCTCGGAACCTGGTCGATGGAACCGAATTATCGCCTGTGGGGATATTATAGAGCATACGTTCGTAATATGGCAAGAGGGGTGGAGGCGCCTCATGCGTACCCAGTTTGGTGGCGGGAAACGTCAGAATCAGCAACTGTCTGGAAGGTCAAGGGGTTAGGCGGCAGCGGCAACAGGGTTTTGCCAGGGGGTGTGGGATTTGATGATGGCGTTGCAGATGGCGAGCAACTTGCGCATACAGGCGGTGAGGGCGACCTTCTGGGCCTTGCCCGCGGCCAGCAGACGCTCATAACAGGCTCGGATGGCTGGGTTGCATCGGGTGGCCGCCAGGGTTGCCATGTACAAGGCGGCGCGCAACTGGCGCCGGCCGCCCCACACGGAGCGTTTGCCGCGCCATTGCCCGCTGTCCCGGTTGTAGGGGGCAACGCCAGCCAGGGCGGCGATTGCCTTGGGGCTGGCGTGTCCCAGTTCGGGCAGTTGGGCGATCAGTGTGGAGACCAGGACCGGCCCCACGCCGGGGATGGAGCGCAGCAGTTGGGCTCGGGCTTGCCAGACGGCGTGGTCTTGCAGCAGTGCGGCGATGTCCTGGTCCAGTTGGGCCACTTGCCTTCCCAACAGCGCCAGGTGGTCGTCAATCTGGGCGACCACCAGTTCCGACGACACCTGCCGCCGCCGGTTGCGTTCCTGGGTCTGCATGGCGACCAACTGACGGCGCCGGGACACCCGGGACTGCAACTCCCGCTGGGCCGCGTCGGGCAGGGGACGTAGCGGCGGACGCAGCGCGGCTCCGAACTGGGCCAGTGCCTGGGCGTCCAGCCGGTCGGTCTTGGCCAGCCGTCCCGTAGCCCGAGCGAACTCCCGCACCTGGCGGGGATTGACCACCACTGCGGGCAGTCCGGCGGCGGCCAACTCCGCCACCAGCCGGGTCTCCAATCCCCCAGTGGCCTCCACGATGACCCGCTGCGGCTCCAGCGGGATCAACTCCGCCACCAACTCGCTCAGGCTGGCGTCGGTGCACTCCACACTCCAGGACCGGTCTGCCGGAAACGCCCAACAATCCAGGCAAGCTTTGGACACGTCAATGCCGATGATTGTCATTGTCCCAGTGATCATTGTCCCAGTGGTCATGATGTTTTACACTCCCCGTACCTTTGGTTTGGCGTGGCCTGCCATTCCCGGACTACCCTGCCTTGCAATACGGGGTCTGGTCAGTCAGCCCCTCACAACTGTTCGGGTTAGCCAAGGGTGAACGACGCGGCGACCTTGCTGATTCACGGCTTCGCACAGCGAGCCCCAGGATTAACGGTCTGCCGCGTCGTTGGCTTCTTCAAGATACAAGGATTTGGCGGATTTATGGATTATCAGGATTGGGAACGCTCTGCCCCCAATGGTTTCAATCCGGCCAATCCCTGAATCCTGATAATCCCGATTCTGACAAACTACGCAAACTGGGTACGCATGAGGGTGGGCGCTCAGGCCGGGGCTATCGCATATGAAGTCACAACGGCGCGACTCTGGCGAAAGCCGGATTCCAGAACCTGTGGTTGGCTTGATATTCGCAAGGAAACAGCTGACTTCGGTCACTGGATACCGGCTTTCGCCGGTATGACGGTACTAAAACCGTTCATATGCGATAGCCCTGGCGCTCAGGCGTACCGGGTTTGACATCGCGAGGAGCACAGCGGCGGGGCGATAGCGCGCTGAAAGAGCCGCCGTTACCCCGACGAGATTGCCGACCCCGCACTTGATGCGGGGTCGCAATGACAGTTCGAGTAAAACTGGGTACGCATGAGTCGACTGTGGCCATTGACAGTGGGTTTCCGGTGAGGTCCTACCGGGAAGCGTTTTCGTACGGGGCTATCGAGATTGCCGAGCTTCGCTCGCAATGATGCTTCCCTCGGAACTCTGAACAGTTACGCGCGTCACCGCCTGGCAGTCATCAGCGCGCCGTCGGAGGCTACAGGTAATCGTCTCCAAGTCCGTTCAGGTCCACCTGCTTGCCATCTTTGATGACGACGGAGAGGTGGCGTCCCTTCTGCAGCACGCTGATGTCGGCCAGAGGGTCCTGGTCCACGATCAGCATATCGGCCAGCCTGCCGGCTTCAATCGTCCCCAGCTCTCCCTCCAAGCCCACGGCAAAGGCGTTGTCCCTGGTGTTGGCGACGATGGCCTCCATGGGGGTGTAGCCGCCATTTTTGACCATGATCTCCATCTCGTTGGCGTGCAGTTCACCGTAGGGCATCAGCGGAGAATTGCCGCTGTCTGTCCCGCACAGCACCTTCACGCCCATGGCGCGGGCCTGTTGCAGCATGCCGTAGCCGCCGTCAAGGTTGTACTTGATCTGGTCGACTTCCCGGTCGCTCCTCCCAAAGTCTCGTCCAACCTCCACCGCGTGCTCGAGGAAAGTGATGGTCGGCATGATGCGCACGTCGTTTTCGGCCACGACCTCCAGATCGGCCTCCGTGGCCAGGTCGGCGTGCATGATCCAGTCCACACCGGCCTCGGCGGCGGCGCGGGTCGAGTCGGACCCCCTGGAATGGATGGCGATGCGGGCATTGCGGCGATGGGCCTCCCCGACCACGGCCTGAAGCTCTTCCCTGGAGATGGTCTGGAAGTCTCCCCAGGTGCTGTCGGCCATCTTGATGAAGTCGACCCCGTGCTTGCACTGGCGGCGCACCTCGGTGATCATCTCGGCCACCGAGTTGGCCAGCACTCCGTTGACATGCTCGGGCGTGCCCATCCATGACGGCTCGTTGTCGGCGATGCTGCCGTAGGTCACGATGAACCGTCCGGCGCAGTAGATGCGCGGGCCCTCGATCAGGCCGGCGTTGATCGCCTCCCGCAGCGCCACGTCGATGAACCACGTGCCGCCGGGAATGGAAAGGCTGGTAACCCCGGACCGGAGGACCTCCCGGGCGTTCCGGGCCGCCCGGATGGTGGAGAACTCGGAGCTGGTGGTGCCCCGGGCGATGTTCAACCCGGGCATGGCCGGTTGGCCGAAGGACAGGTGGCAGTGGCCTTCGATGAGGCCCGGCATGATCCACTTGCCGGTGGCGTCGATGGTTTCCACGTGCTCCCGGTCTTCCACATTGACCTGCGGAGGCACCGCCCCGACGCTGAGGATGCGGTTGCCCTGCACCACCACCGCGTCGTTCTGGACCGCCGGTTGACCCGTTCCGTCAATGAGGGTGCCGTTTCGGATGATGGTGGTTTTTGCGCCGTTGCTGCTCATCGTTTCCTCCTCTGGGGCCTGTCTCCCTTCTCGTTCGCGATTTGGTCGTGCGGATGCGACTGGCGTCCCTGAATGCGATCTAGGCGCGGAGCCGTTCGTAGGCTGAAAGCCGCTCTATGCCCTGCTCTTCGTCATATTCGGCGGCGGAGACCAACTGGCCGGTCATGGTTTCGGGGGTCTGCAAGGCCATGTGTATGGCTACTTCGGCGATGTCGTCGGGCAGCCTCATGCGCTTGTGCACTTCGTCGTCATAGTCGTCGTTGGGCCTGGTCAGGTTCCACCCGGGGTCGAGGATGTTCACGGCGATGCCAAAGTCCTTGACCTCGTCCGCCAGCGACTCGCTGAGCCGCTCCACCGCCGCCTTGGCAGCGCCGTAGGACGCCTGCCCGGCCCGGCCCCGACGGGCCACGTTCCTGGAGGTCAGATTTACGATGACGCCGCTGCGACGCTCCATCATGTGGGGCAGGACCGCCTTGCAGGTCATGAAGGTGGTGGTCAGGTTCGACTCCATCACCCGCCGCCACTCCTCTTCGGTAATGTCCAGGACCGTCACCGCGTGGGTGAGGTCGTTGGTGAAGAGACGGTAACCGCCGACGTTGTTGACCAGGATATCGATCTTGCCCAGTTCGCTGATGGTCTCCTGGGCCGCCCGGTTGGCGCCCTCGCTGGTGGTCAGCTCGGCGTTGACCGTGTGGGCACGGCGGCCCAGGGCGCGAATCTCCGAACCGACGGCGTCCAGCTCCGAAGGAGTGCGGGCCACAATGGCGACGTCCGCTCCCTCGCGAGCGTAGGCCAAAGCCATGGAACGGCCCAATCCGCGGGCTCCTCCGGTTACCAGGGCGACTCTGCCTTCCAGTTGCATTTTCGTTTCACCTCTCGGCGTTGGTTTCGAGGCCCGGCTCCTCAATATGATCCATTGCCTGAAGTGCGGGCGTTTGGGTAATGTTGAAGAGATCCATAAATGCGTTTGCAAGGATAGTAGCCAATTCGTGCGAGAGACGGCGAGTCCGGCTAGCACCACATTATCCTTTCAGCAAAGGAGACGTGATTTATGGCCAGGTGTCCACGAAGTAATTGCCGGCGTGAGGTTCATCCTGACGACATTTATTCATGCCAAATCTGCCGACTCCGCCACGGCGAGGCCTGCCGAGATTGTCCCGGCCCCCGTGATTAACAGCGTAGAGGCGACCTGGCTTAGCTCCGGCCAACGGCAGTCTCTATCGCCCAGGAGTCCTGATGGATTGCGCCTGATTTTCGAATTTGTCAGCCGGTAGTTACCCGTCCTGGGGCAGAAAGGCGTTGGGGACGACCGCACTGCCCTGGCCCACGCCGGTGGTATCGCCGCGCTGGTTCTCGACCTTGATGTCCACCGACACCCGGCTGCCGTTCACCTCACGACTCACGCCGGTGACGGTCCCCGTGAAAGTGATCGAGTCGCCGGGACGGACCGGCCGCAGGAATCTCAGATCAACCGTGCCGGTGTGGTTGAACACGCTGCTGCCGAAGTAACGGCGCAGGAGTTCCAGGGCGAATGACAACGACATCCTCCCTGAGGCCACCGTGCCCTCGGTTCCCAGGGTCTCGCGGGCGGTCTCTTCGTCGGTGAATTGGGAGGCTTCCAGATCCCCGGAACTGCCCTCAAAGAGGTTGATCGCCTCCTGGGTCATTTCCTTCACCAGCGGGGGCAGCTCATCCCCCGCCTCGTAGGTGCGGACTAGCCTCCCCATTTCTTGCCTACCTCGGTGGGCTGCTTGAGCTCGTGGGTAATCACCCGGTCGATGAGCCGCCCGTCTTCGTCTACCGAAACCGCCTCGGTCACGATGTAGTTCTTGCCCCGGCGCAGGTACTTGTCGGCGACCCACGCCCGCACGGTGATCGTCCTGCCGCCGACGGGAGGGTTGTAGCAGTAGAACGCGCAGCGGGCGTTGACGGAACCGGCGTCCCGGTATCTGGCGTTGTACTGCTTCACGTCCACCTTGTGAGAGATCGTCGGGAAGCTGGCCTCCGGGTCCATCACCCCCTGGCGATAGGTGTCGATCATCTCCTGGGTGAGGAGGTACTGGTACGTCTCGAAGGTCTCACCGACCTCCAGGGCATCCCAGTCCAGGAGTATTCGCGCATCCGCTTCTACCATATCTGCACTTCCTTACTTATGGGTCAACGTGAAATTGGGACGCCAGACCAGCTAGATGCCCCGCCAGGAGCGCCGTCCCTCGACACGGACGAAATGGCCGAAGCCGGGGTCGGGAAAGTGCCCGGCGGAGACCAGGATCTGCTCGTTCTCCAGCATATCCAGGACGGAATGCCTGGTGCTACGGGAAACGTCAGGCTGGATGTCGAAAATGGGGCACCAGTCGGTGTAATGGGCCTGGGCCGGGTTGTGCGCCACGTCGCCAAGGATGTAACCACGTTCTCCGCCCGAGGCGATCATGATCGAGACGTGGCCCGGGGTATGCCCCGGCGTGGACACCGTGGTCAGCTCGTCTGTGATCTGGTGGTCGTCGTCGATCAGGTCGATGAACCCAAGATCCTGCAGGGGTACCACCTGGTCGCGCACGTGGGCAGCGCCAACGAGCACATCGGGCTGGGTCCAGTAGTCCCAGTCCCGTCTGGGCACGAGGTAGCGGGCGTTGGGGAAGTTGGGCTTGCCATCGGTCAGGTTCCAGCCCACGTGATCAGGGTGGAGGTGGGTGTGAACCACTACGTCGACGGCCTCCGGGTCAACGCCCTTGGCTCGCATGTCGGACATGAGCGTGCCATCGGGGGCCTGCAGTCCGGTATCGACGATGATCAGCTTGCCCTGCGAGCGGACACCCGTGGTTCCATACCTGCTTCTGGTCTGGTCGTGTTCGTCCAGGAGTTCGGGGAACTCCCGCCATTGTTCGATGGTGGTATCCGGGAACGGGATCAAGGGAGACCGGACGGGCCCGCCGTCGTTTAGCGCCAATAATTGAACGTTGCCAATGCTCGTTGTGTAGCCGGGCATTTTGGTATTGCCTCTCGATTACCTGGTCCGCTAGCGGTGTGTCGTTCCGAGCATCATATTACTGTAGTCCACGGCGGTAAAGTGGGCCGCGTTAGCGGCTTGATCGTCGGCTTGCGGCCGTCGACGTTCTCCCTGGCCAGAGCAGCCGGCGGGTTGCTGGCAAAATCGTTAGTGTCCACGACACTGAACTGGCCTTTTTGGGGAAAACTGAAAGGCCCGGCCCGCCGAGCATTCCCTATTGACTCCCAGCGGATGGCAGTCTATTTTACGTTGGCCTGTTCAGGGCAATCCAAATCCTGCGCGGAGCCACGCCGGCATAGAGCTAACTCTGATCAATGTCGATGGGCATACGACAGCGCAGGCTTGGGTCAAGACGGCACGAACTGCGGCATGGCACAATGACCTGCCCTATTTTTTCGGAATTCGGAGGTTCTAATATGAAGCACCAGCGGCTCCCATCACCTCGACTACTCGCTTTCATTCCACTGGCTCTCGTCCTCATAGTGGCGGTAGCCTGCGGAACAGCACAGGAAGCGCCCGCCGCTGCGCCGGCGGCGGCAACCGCGGCAACCGCGGCGCCCGCGGAGGCCATGGCAGAAAACACTCCCGTCACCAGTTCAGGGGCGCCAGCGGCTGCGGCCACCGCCGTTCCCGCAGCGACGGCTATGCCGGAAGCCTCGGACGTGGTTGCGCCCAGAGGGACTTTGACCTTCGGGCTTCCTCTCGTCGCCCCGTTCCACGTTTTCCCGACGGTCACCGAAGGAGCCGGGTATCACCATAACGGCTACACCACCGCCGAGACTCTCCTTTATATGAACGAGGACAAGGAGATTGTTCCCTGGCTGTTCAGGGAATGGAGTGTTGCTCCTGACGGCGTGACCTGGACGTTCAAGCTGGTAGAAGGCGCCCAGTTCCACAAGGGCTACGGGGAACTGAATGCGGAAGGCGTCCTCTGGAGTTTGATGATCAGCGGCGGAGAAAGCTCCCGGGTGGCGTTCAACACCCATATCCGCAGGATCTGGGGGCTTGGCGGAGACGTCAAGGAAGGCAAGGTTGTTACCGGGATTATCGACGAAGGGCGGGCCAAGGCTATCGACGATTACACGATCGAGCTGAACACCGGGACGCCGCAGTACGACACCCTGGGTCTGCTTGCTCGCCCCCACGTCAACATCATCAGCCAGGGCCAACTCGAAGAGGTGGGCGTAGACGAGGCGAGCCGGAACATCGCCGGAACCAGCCCGTGGGATTTCCAGGAGCACCAGAGCGACCAGTTCACCCGGTGGGCTGCGGTCGAAGACCACTGGCGCAAGACACCCGAGTTTGCCGAACTGGTATGGCAGCACATTCCGGAAGAGTCCACCCGCGTGGCCAACTTCCAGACCGGCAAACTCACGGCTATGGAGATGAACCTCGACTCCATCGCAGCGGTGGAGGACACCCCGGGCACCAGCTTCGTGAAGATAGCCGGCGGCAGCGGCGTGAGCATGGCCTTCTACGGCAACTACTACGTGGGAGTGAACCCTGACGGTTCGCGCACGCCGGAACACGTGGAACGAGTCCCCGGCTTCGATCCTTCTCTGCCCTGGATTTCCGGCAACCCGGACCCCGAATCCGAGGAATGGCAGAACGCCGCCAAGGTGCGAACCGCCCTGTCCATCGCCATCGACCGCCAGACAATCTCGGATACGCTGCTGAGCGGCGAGGCAATCCCTGACTCCCTGCCGGCGTGGGCGTTCCACCTGGACAAGCTTCCGGCGGAGTACCGGCAGTGGGAGTTCAATCCGGAGAAATCCCGGCAACTGCTGGCCGAGGCGGGCTATCCCGAGGGGTTTGACATCACCCTCACGCCCCTGGGCGGCTCGAACTACCTGGAAGTAACTTCCGCCATCGCCCAGATGTGGGACCAGATCGGCGTCAAGGCTACCCAGCAGAACCTGCCCTACAAGACCTTCCGGCCGGGCATCGTGACCCGCACCTACAACCAGGCGTACCAGCACACCCACGTGGCGGTTGATCCCCTGGACCGGTGGTCCACCGCTTTCAACCACGAGAGCGCCTGGAACTTCGGCATGGACCACCCAATCCTTACGGATTTGATGAACGAAGCCCAGGGCACCGTCGATGACGCGGCGCGGTACGAGATCATGGTCGAAGCGGCGAAGTTCATGTACGACAACGCGCTGACCGTCGGCCTCTATGCCCAGAACCAGGTATTTGCCCTGAACGGGGACACGAACGTGGAACCGTGGATCAAGCACCTGAACTACGCCGAAACGCGGGACCTGACCGGGTTCGAGTACGCTCCCAACCTCACTACTCAGTAAGGTCGGTAAGGCGTCAGGGAGTATCCAGATGGCTCCGGCCGTAAGTTAGCTTGGCGACAAGCATCTTCACAATCGCTGGGCGCGCAGGGCTTGGATTTCTGATAGCCCTCGTGCTCAGCTACGTGGGTGTATGGGTCGCATGGGGCCTGTATTATTTTTTTACCGACACCTCATCCAAGCTGCTCCGGGATGTAATGTTCCTGTCCGGCGCGGCGGTTGGGGCCGGACTGGGCGGCTCTTTGACGTGGCTGCGCCTGGATGGCAATTCGCTGCCGGTACTCTTGCTGATCGGATCTGCGGGTCTCGGAGGCGGGATTATCGGGTCCTGGTTGGGGTACGAATTCGCACTGAACCGAGAAATCAGGTGCTGCTCCGCTCCGCCCATCAGCGCCTTTTCCCACGCGGCGTTGGGCGCAACCGTGGCAGCCACCCTGGGAACCCTTCTGCTCGGCGTAGTGAGAGAAATCGTCACCTTCAGGCGATAAGACCGGGTTGAACGCATCTGAACATCTGATGCTGGGACGTTGACATGCAACGGTTTTTGATACGCCGATTTTTCCTGATGATCATCACGCTCCTCGCGGTGTCGATGATTATCTTCGTCATGGCGCGGGTGGGCGGAGACCCAAGATCACTGCTACTGGACGATCACGCCACCCAGGAGCAATGGGAGTTGCTGGGGGAGGAGCTGGGGTTGGATAAGCCCCTCTATCACCAGTACGCGATTTTCATGGCTGGGGTGCTGCAAGGTGATTTCGGCGAGTCGATCAGCCAGCGCCGGCCGGTGCTGGAGGTAGTCGCAGAGAAAATCCCGGCGACGCTCCAGCTTGGCGGGGCTGCCTTCCTGCTCGCGCTTCTCGTCGGGATACCCCTGGGCGTGATGTCGGCAGTGATGCGGGGCAGCGTTCTGGACCAGGTCGGAAGGGCCGTGGCCTTGATCGGACAGGCGGCGCCGTCTTTCTGGCTGGGCATCATGTTCATTTTCTTCTTTGCCGTGTTCCTGGGGTGGGTGCCTCCTTCCGGAAGGCAGGACTGGAACAGCTTCGTGCTGCCAACAGTCACCCTGGCATGGGGCGGGTTCCTGGCCGGCAGCCTGCGTTTGATGCGCTCGGCGATGCTGGACACGCTGGACACGGAATACATCAAACTGGCCCGGGCCAAAGGGTTGCCCGCCCGGGCGATCATCTGGAAGCATGCATTCCGCAATGCCCTGATACCGCCGTTGACCCTGGCGGGCGTATCGATGCCGGCAATCCTCACGGGCTCCATCACCACCGAGTTGGTATTCGCGTGGCCCGGCATGGGCCAATTGGCAGTGCAGGCCCTCTGGTCGTCGGACTACCCGCTGATCCAGGGGCTGACCATCATGTTCACGTTGGGGTATGTATTCGTCGCGTTGACGGTTGACATACTCTACGCTTACATCGACCCCAGAATCCGATACCTGTAGGAGATACGGATGCTCAACCAGTGAGGCGGCGCCCCCGCCGCGCCGAGGATCCACGTTTCCAGAAGAGAAGGCCCGGAGAAGTCAAATGGCCAACGCTACAGTTCTTGCTCCCGCCCCACCCGTCATCGTGCGGGCGCTCCGGGCCATCTCGCGCTGGCGCCGCCCGGTCCTGATCATTCCAGTGTTTATCCTGACAATGGTCGTGGTGGCCGGAATCACCGCCGACTGGATATCCCCGTACGACCCGAATGTAGGGGACCCGAACCACCGCCTTCAACCGGGGTTCTGGGCGTACGAGCCCGTGCCGCCAGTGATAGTAACCAAAGAGGTGGTGGCGGTAATCAGCCCCAGCGACATCGAAAAACAGAAAGTACAGATCACTGAATACAATGCCGTGCAGATCGACCCCAACGCGGTTATCGGCGACAAACTGGACGTGGTCGTGCGGGAAGGCATCGATACGCTTTATATCCTGGGCACCGACCACCTGGGGCGCGATCTGTTTACCCGGATCATTCATGGCGCGCGCGTTTCCCTAGTGATGGCCGGTCTGACGCTGCTGGTGGGCGGTACGATGGGCACAGTGCTCGGACTGACCGCCGGATGGCACGGCGGGTGGGTCGACGAGGTCGTAATGCGCATGGTGGACATCATACTTGCGCTCCCGCTAATCCTGGTCGCACTGGTATTGGTTGTCGCGCTCGGACCATCCTTCCAGCTGATCATCGTGATAATGGCAATAGCCATCTGGCCGCTCTTCACCCGCGTGACGCGGGGAGAGGTGCTGCGCGTCAAGACGGCGGACTACGTCGCATTGGCCCGCGTAGCCGGGGCCGGGACGATTCGCATCATGATAGTCCACATCCTGCCGGGGATAGCCAACAGCGTGATTGTGGTGGCAACCCTGCTGGTGGGAGTGGTCATCCTGCTGGAGGCCGCCCTTAGCTTCCTGGGAGCAGGCGTGCCGCCGCCGACGCCAGCGTGGGGGTCCATGCTCTCCGAGGGCCGGGATCGGATCGCAATCGCGTGGTGGATTTCGTCGCTGCCTGGACTGGCAATATTCCTGACGGTGCTGTCCCTGAACCTGTTCGGTGACTGGCTGAGGGATGCCCTGGACCCCAGGCTGCGGCAACTGGAGTAGGCATAGTCCCACCTGCAATCGCCTTGAAACCAGCAAGGGCCGACGCTTATGGGAGGGTCTTAATCTGACCCAAGAGCGGCGGCCTTTTCATTGACCCTTTGTGATGCCCGGTTGCGGTCTGCTGGCGTTGGTCACCCTGCTGTTATGGGTGGAATCATGTCTCTCAATACCCGACCTGACCACCGAGAATCGGTCCAGGATCAATGCCAGGATCCTGGATAGAGTGGGGGATCAGATACGCTGGAGAGGAAGCACGGCGCCGAGGCCGCCCGTCGGATCGGAACATCGGGGCAGACCTTCTAACGCTGGCGGGCGGATTATGGCGCGCCTCAGAGTGGACGAGGCCGGCGCCTGGAGGAGCAGCCTGAGCAGGACCCGGGATGCCTCAAGGGGCTACCACGGCGCCCGGTTCGGCGGGTGATGGTAGCGGGCATAGTTGCGGCCGCTGCTGAGGACCGCAACGCGGAGCGCCGTTGTCACCCTGCGCTGGCCGGGTGTTGGCACAACACTCGCCAGCAACGCCTGGGCTTTGCGCCAGGTCAGGTTTTGGAACAGCGTGGCGAAGGGGATGAGAGCGGATGCAATGGCTTCCGGGAGGGTAAGCTCGGGTCGACCGACGGTGAGATGCGGGGTCGACCCGGCTTACTCGGCCTATTGCATGTTTCCAGTTCTGTCCAAAGACCGGCTTAGAAGTCGGGTTGGGGCGCGGCTCCCCAGCCTTGGGGGATGTTGACCAGGTTGGGCTCCAGGTCCTCGACGGAGGTCTGGCCGCAGTAGGCCATGGCCCGGTCGATCTCTTCCCGGAGCAGTTCCAGTACGCCGTGGACGCCCTCGGCCCCGTCGATGGCCAGTCCCCAGAAGAGGGGACGCCCGATGCCAACGGCCTTGGCACCCAGGGCCAGCGCCTTGACGACGTCGCTGCCGCGGCGGACGCCGGAGTCAACGTAGACTTCGCAATTGCCCTTCACCGCATCGACGACCTCGGGCAGCATCTCGATGGCGCCCATGGTCATGTCCAGTTGGCGTCCACCGTGGGTCGATACCAGGACGCCGTCGACACCGCTCTCGGCGGCGATGTGGGCGTCCTCGGCGGTGCGGATTCCCTTGAGCACCAGGGGCAGGCCAGTGAGGCCGCGGAGCCATTCAAGCTCGTGCCAAGTGAGGGGAACGGTGCGGTTGACGTTCCAGCCGACGGACTCGTCGGTGCCGCGCAGCACGTTCTCCGGCCGGTTGACGCCCCGGAAGTTGCCCTGCTCGAAGTTCCGGTTGTACCGGTTGCGCAGGTCCCGCTCCTTGGGGCTGGGGGTGGGAGTGTCCACCGTCAGGGTGATGGCCTTGAACCCGGCTTCTTCGGCGCGGCGGACCAGCATTTCGGTGAGGTCGTAACCCCGGTGGTAGAGCTGGAAGAAGAGGGGGCTGGTGGCCTCCTCGGCGACCTCCTCCATGCTGCAGTTGGAGCCGGTGCTGAGCATCATCAGGGTGTTGGACATGCTTGCGCCGCGGGCGGTGGCCACCTCTCCCTCGGGATGGGCGCGGTGATGGGAACCTGCGGGGCAGACGAACACCGGCATACTGAGTTCGTTGCCCAGCATGGTGGTCGAAAGGTCCCGCTCCCCGATGTCGCGGAGGAACCGGGGGCGCAGGGTCAGTTCCTCGAAGGCGGTGCGGTTGCGCCGGGTGGTGAACATGTCCATAGCCCCGGCGTCGATGGTGTCCCAATCGTCGTGGGGCAGGACCAGCCTGGCACGTTCCTCGTAGTCGTAGAGGTTGATGGGGTCGAGTCGCATCTGGTCCTCCCTTTGGAGACGGATCCTACCTGACGCTCCCCGCCCGGCATGCGGGTATAGGCAGCGTTCTCAGTGGGTAGAGTTGACGGTGTCCATACTCTACGGCCTGGAACGGCTGCGGGCAAGTCCCAGGGGAATGGCGAGAGCGTTTCGGTTGGAGTGGTGAAGGGTCGCCTGACCCTCAAAACCGATCCGGGACCGATGTCGGGGTCCCAGACAAGATGGACGATAGGGCATGCATGAGAGGGTGTCTAACGAGGGTCCAATTGGGACATGGGCATCGGGGCGTAAGACGGGGGGTTGGGCGGAGCCTGGGGGAGTGGAACGCCCCACCCATCCCAGTGACCGCAGCGACCGAGAATGGCGACTGCTGGAACCGCTGTTGCCACCGGCCAAAGGGGGCGGTCGGCCGATCACGTACGCTAAGCTGGAGATAGTCGACGCCATCCGCTGCGCCTTGCGCGCCGGCTGCTCCTGGCGGACAGTGCGGACCCAAAACGACCGTCTCCTACTTGATGTGAGTAGGAAACGGCCGATGTTGCCGGGGACTTACGGTGTGTAAATGGGGGAGAGGGCGTCCGTCTATCTATGGGCCTTTTCCTACTCATATATGCGGTGAATCCGTGGTTTTACGCCGCAAATGCACCACTCCGTGTATCATTTGAACAGCGTTGCCCGTTTACTTGCTCGGAGCCAGCGTAGGCACCGAACCTATAGTGTCCGTCAGGACGTAGCCAATACCGTCGGCACAAGCACATAACCTGCTGCCATGGTGTACCACTAACCACGGTCCACTCGCTGGAGTCCGAGCCTTTTTCGTACCGTCTCTTTGCTGCGGATTTTCTTGACAAAGGACCGAAGCGCCAGTTGATCGGGACGCGCGCGGCGTTGCGCCGGGTCTCGTAGGCCGCGGTGGCGCGTTACAAGGTATCGGCGTCAGGGTTTATCCTTTGGTGAAGACTACTTGGTCTCACCCCTGGACGCGGATGGCCTCTGCTGATGGCTACCAGTTGATCCTCGAAGCGAACCATGTTCTTGCAACACTCGCGGTGGAGGCCATCAACGACGGAGTGGTCGACCCCTCCCAAACTGTCCTGGTGTCGGCCGAGTACGGACCGGACGGCGCTGAAATTCCGCCTTGGTTGGCCATCACCCTTGCCGAAAGCGCTGGTCCGTCCAACGGTGACCACGAGCCGTGAGCGGGCCTGCCGCGCCCGCGCCCGCGCCCGCGCCCGCGCCCGCGCCCGCGCAGAGGGGTATAACTCTCGAAACTGGCAGCGTGTCCGCGAAACACGGTTTGCCGAAGCGTTCGGCGGTAAGATGGTCCGAGCGTGAAACCGGCGTAGACCTACGATCAGGACGACCTGCCGTCCCTATGATCCAGACCAGCAACTGCTGCTGCCCCGGGCCTTGCCGGATTGGCTGCCTGAAGATCACCTGGCCGCAGTCCACTTCGCGTTGTGGGGAAGTGGACTGCGGCCAGGACAGGCGTCACTGGGTCGTTATGTTGTTGATGTCCACGATGTGCCATTCAACTGAGTAGGTACCAGTATCGTTGCCCACTGCGCCGATGCGGGCTCTGATCTGGCGGCCGGTTGTGGTCAGATCGTCGTCGTCAACGGTGTAGTTTACGGTGGCGCTGTCGTCATCTGCCCCGAACTCCGCCGCCAGGATCCTTATGTCATTCTCGCCGGGGCCACGTATCTCCACCAGGACTGAGCTCTCCCCGTCGTTTCGATTGGTGCGCCTCACGGTGATGGTGAAGGATTCGTCTTCGTCGGCGGAGCTGGGCGCGGACAGAGTGTAGTGGGGGCCCGGGTAGTCTGGTGTCGTGATCTGGACTGACGTAGGCATCCCGGCGGTGCCGTTGCTGGCCTGCGCCGCCACTTCCAGTGTGTACTGGGTGCTGGTCTTCAGCCGGGGCACCACGACCTCCAGTTCGTCGCTGGTGTCGTGGCTCGTGGCGAACAGCCATGGCTCGGATGACAGCACGCTGGTGCCCTCCGCGAAGCGGTACACGTAGCGGATCACGGCGTTGCCGTGGTCGACGGCGGGTTCCCATTCCAGGGTGACGTCCACCAACGACACTCTGGCGGGCAGGGTACGATCGGTGAACGCGTCGTCAACGCTGACTAATTCCGTGTCCGGTGTTCCCGGTGTGGCGGTGAGGGATCTCGGGGCGCTGGGCGGGCTGGTGGTGGGCGTGGCGCTGGTGGTGGCCTGCGTGCGGGTTGCCGGTCCGGGCTTGTTGTTCCCATTCACGGCCCGCACCTCGAAGGTGTAGAGCGTGTCGCCCGTAAGGCCCGTGATGTTTATGGTCCTGCTTGACACCTGGGCCGGCGTCGCGGTTTCCCACTCGGTGGTTTCAGGGACCGTGTCGCTGTCGGCGTAGCGGTACTCGAAACCGCTGATGGCGGCGTCGCCCGACCGCTCCGGCGCTCGGAAGTACAGCTCGATGCGGAAGTTGCTGTGGATCACGGCCCTGAGTTCGCGCACTGCGGATGGACTGGTGGTGTCTCCCAGGGTCGTTCCTTCGGCTTGGGTAGATGGGCCAGCCGTGCTGCCGCGCATCGCGCGCACCTCGAAGGTGTAGAGCACGGCCCATTGCAGGCCGGACAAGGTGTGTGACGTGGTGCCAGCATGGCTTCCCGGCACATCGGTCCAGTCCCGGCTCCAGTCGGTATCGGAGGGGGTTCGGTAGCGGTACTGGTATCCAGTGATGGTGATGTCGCTTGGGTCGTTCCAGGTCAGGGTTATCTGCCCTGTGCCGGCTTGCGTGGCGCTCAGTCCGGTGGGGGCCGACAGTGCGCCCCGCGGGGTGGACTTGACCGATCCTTCATCGCCGGATTGTTCCTGGGCGTTTACGGTGTAAACGGGCCGTACCTGGAAGGTGTACTCGACGCCGTTGGTCAGGCCCGTCGCCCTGAAGGACGTGGTGCTGGCGTTGCTTCCCGGGATGTTGGTCCAGTCGGGGTTCCACCTCGTGTCCGTGGCGTTCATGTAGCGGTACTGGTACCGGGTCAGGGTGTTGTCGGCGAGTTGGTCCCATTCCAGGAGAACCTGCCGGTCGCCCGGTGTGGCCCGGAAGTTGACCAGGTCGCTGGCTTGGTTCACCGTCATGTTGCTGAAGGAGTCGGCTTCCTTGCCGCTCAGGTCCTGGAGGGGGTTCGAGCTTTGGCCTGGCTTGGTGTAGGACAGCGTTGCGCTCTGGTTCTGACCGACCGCGGCCGTCAGGGTGAGCGTCACGATGTTGCCGTTGATGGCGACGTTGGTCGGGTTGGCGCCTGGGGCTCCGTCCACGCTAATTGAGAAGGCGCTGGTGGGCGGTGCGCTGGTCTTCAGGTCCTCGGTGTAGCCGAGCATCAGTGCAGAGCCGTCCACCTCGGCGTACTCGAGTGCCGGCTTCCGGGTGTCCACTTTGTGGTCGGTCAGGGGCGCCTGGGCGTCGTGGGTCAAGCTGGCGGTCACCTGCTTGGTCGCGTCCAGGTGCGTGAAATGGATGGTGCCACCGTTCGGGTTGAGGGAGTTGGCGGGCCACGATATGCCGTCGTGATCGTCGTGGTCGGCGGTGGTGACTCTGTAGTCGAAGATCAGGTCCGAGGTGTCCATTCTGCTGAGGTAGGTAGCTTGCCGCGTGTTGCCGGCCAGTTCGATGGCGAACTCAGGCGTCCCGCCGGAGGTGTCCACCGTCACGTTCCCGTTGAACGTCACCTTGATGCGGATGTTGTCTCCGGCGGCGTAGTAGTTGTCGATGGGCGTCGAGGTCGGCTCGATGTCCAGCACCTGTAGTGGATTGAGGCTGGTTATACTGATCGTCGCCTCGCCGTCGGCGTCGTTCCGGTCCGGGATTACCAGTTTGTCGGATACTCCCTGGCTGGCGTGCAGATACGCTACGAAGGTCTCGGCGTCAGGCTCGTAGAGCCCGTCGTCTATGATCGTGATGTCCTGTTGGCTCGTGTAGGTGTATCCACCGGCGTTCGTTGCGCTCCAGTCTGCGGGCGTGACGGGGATGTTTGTCGAAATAGGTGTGTAGTCCTCGTTGACTGTGGCCGTTCCGGCATCGTCAGTGCGTAACGCGGCGGAGAAGCTTTCCCTGGGCTGGGCCACGCCTTCGCCGGCGGTGAAGACCACGCCGATGCTGAGGGGTTGGCCCTCGGTCGACGAGTAGGTGAGTTGCTGGTGCGACACTTGGACGGATGGTCCGGTGGGCGGCAGTTTCGCCGCCACGGTGGCCGAGTTGTTGGGCGCGAGAGCCGGCAGGTGGTCGTCGCCGCCCACTACGGTGACGGTCGCCGTGCCGTCCGTGTTGATCGAGTTGATGGCGCTGACGAAGCTCAGGGTTTGAGCATCGACGGTTGTGTTCTGCGCGTCGATTGTTGGCGCGCTGATCTCGAAGTGCTCTGTCGCCTGGTCCAGTTTGAGGTTCAACTCAAGGTCCGCGCTGGGCGCGTTGGAGGCGGTGAATCTGAAACTTGGTGGCGCGATCACGGGTGTTGCGTCGTTGTGAAGCGCCTGGACGCTGATCCGCGGTATGGCGCTGTTGTTGGTCACCGACTGGTCCGTGAAGGATGCCAGGTCGTTACCGGCCCGGTCCTGGAGTTTCCCGCCGGTGGAGGGAGCCGCGTAGCTGACCTTGACGTTCGTGTCGTTGTGAGCGATGGGCGTGTTCAGGTGCAGCATCACGGTGCTCCCCGACACCGTCACTGGGGTCGTGGCATCAAGGGCCACGGTACTCTCTGATCCGCCGGCCGGAGTCGCTTCTATCGTGAATGCCGTTGCGGCCGGGAGGGATGAGGTCTTCATCGACTCGTTCATCGTCAGGGTGAGGGTCTTGCCGTCCGCGGCCAGTACGGCCGGGTTGGACTGCGCCAGCGTGGGGGCAGTGGAGTCGGCGGCCAGGTTGGTGACTGGCAGGTCGGTGAAGTTGGCTGCTCTGTTGCCTGTCAGGTCGGTCAATTGCTGGCCGCGTGGGGCTGATGTCGACGGATTGGTGAAGTCGAGTAGTATGTTTGTGTCGGACGCGGTGATGGCTGATGCCAGTGTGAGTGTGAGCTCGTTGCCCGACGAGTATGGTCTCGGTGAGTTGGAGACTGAGACTCTGGTGTTGCTGGATCCTTTTGTGACTGTGAAGTTGCCGGTTCCGTGTGTGGTTGATGCGAACAGTTTTTCGCTGAAGGTGATCACTACGGATGTTCCGTTAACGGTTGCGTCCACGACGGTTGGGACGACGAGGTCCTCGGTGATGTAGAACGTGCGCTCCGCGTGGGCGGACCAGTCCTGCGATGATGTGATGTAGTACGGATTTCCGGCGCCGGTGCCTGCTCTGAAGTCGTTGAGTGGGTAGAGGTCTCCGCAGACATGCAGCGCAAGTGCCTGTTTGTCGGCTGCGGCGATGGTGGAGTCTAGGTTGAACCACATCCTTCCCAGTTGGCTTTCATATTCGATGGCTTGAATGGTGTATCCCGCCGGGGTTTCGGTGGTGCTGAACGTATCGTCGTCCAGCGTCCCTTCTGTGGTGAAGGTATTGTAGCCGTGGTATGTCCTACTGCCGAATTGGTAGCTTGCGATGCCGATGCGTCGTGGCCCTTCGATGAGGGTGGCGCCGCCTTGAAGCTCGGGCTCCGGACACTGCTCGATGGCGGTGATTGCTGCTGTGGCGTCGCTGGTGAATGGACCTTCAGGGAAGCCGCTGTCGTCCTCAAAGGATACCGACACCTTGATGGTCTTGCCCGCGTCGGCGTCGGTCAGGGTGTAGGTCGCGTCGGCTCCGATGTTGTCCTGCTCCAAGGTGGTGCCGTCGGCGGCGAACCGTTGCCAGCGGTAGTTGGTGATAGCTCTGGCGACGTCGGCGGTGCCGTCGCTGGTGTCCGTGATGCCGCTGAAGTCCACGGACAACACTGCCGGCACTCTGAAGGTGATGGGCGTGGTGATGACTGGCTTACCGGAGGCTTGAGAATTGACGGGCGGCCCGTTGACGCTGATCTTGAGGGCGCCGGTGCTGGAGCTCTGGGTGAACGCTCGCGTGTTGCCGTCGGTTCTGAATTCGTGCTTATCACCGATGGCCCAGCCGGCGGTGGCACCGGAGTCCTCGTTGGTGTTTGTCCTGGCCCACTGACCAGGGTCCGCGGAGGCGACGATCCAGTAGGCCGTGGATGGATCCAGTGTGACGGGCGTGTCGAGAACGTAATCGTGAGACCAGCCGCTGGGTGGTGTGGGCAGGTCGGTCACCTTTGGGCCGTCGGCCGAACTGCGGTGGATGGCGAGGTCGGGGAGGGGATGGAGGTATCTGCCGCTGTGCTGGCGTATTGTGTTGTCTCGCATCGAGACGGATACGCTGTGCAGCGGGTAGCCGGCGATGATGCTGCCCGTGTTGAATGTCTGGGCTCGGTCATCGCTCTGCAGCGATTGTTGATCCACCGTGGTCTGCCCGGTGTTTGAGACGTATGGAACGGTGGGTTGGATGACGTTGCCACGAATGCTGAACTGGTACGAGTTCCCGCCGCTGAGAGCGGTCGTCACGCCGGTGGAATCGTGTGACCGGCTGTACCCGGCGAATGCGGTCGTCCATCGGTGTCCGCTCCCGGTGTCGACCCTATTGGACCCGGTTTGGGCCAAGCTCATGGTGCCGCCCTCGATCATCAGGAAATATGTTGCGGCTGAACCAATCCGGGCCGTTGAATCCGGCGTGAATCCGTAGGTGTTGTTGCCCAGGTTCGTGGGCGAGCCCGTCAGGGTTATTTCGGTGCCGACGTGGTTTCGTAGCGCGACGAACGGCAGGTCGGCGGCGGAGTTGGCCGGCCCGGTGAATTTGAGGTCCACGCGGGTGATGATGTAACCGGGCTCGTACGTTGGGGAGGTGAAAAGGATCTCCGCGTCACGGCTCGACAGAGCGGTACTGCTGCTGTGGGTTGGCTCTCCCAGGTTGCTGAGCAGCACTCGTTCGGCGGCTCCGGTTCTGGCAACGCCGTCCTGGGCGTGTGCGGGCTTTCCGGCGCTGAGGAGGGTGAGGGCCAGCGCGGCGGCGACCAGCAGCATTGCGATTGCTGGTGCTTTCAGGCCAGAGGCCGGGGATGCCGGTAGGAGTGTGGCGAGGCGTTTGCTTTCCCTCCCGCACAGCGTTGCCCGTGCCGTTGCGCGTTGGCGTTGGTTGCCTATGGAGTGTGTGCCTGTGAAGGACCGGCGCAGGGCAGATTTGTCGCGCGCCAGCCGTACCCCGGACCAGATCGCGTTCGGAAAATATGCCAGTGATTGAGACAAGCTGCGTTTCAGATTCATGGTAATACCCACTCGCTTCCGCGTTATCGAGATTCGGTCCGGTACAAACCCGGCATATGGGCCGTGCACAGGCGGGGGTATGAGTCACATACGAGCCGGGAAATGGATCAGGCGCGAGGCCGGCATATGGGCCATGCACAGGCGAGGGTATGAGTCACATACGAGCCGGGAGATGGGTCAGGGGCGAGGCCGGCATATGGGCCGTGCACAGGCGGGGGTATGAGTCACATACGAGCCGGGAGATGGGTCAGGGGCGAGGCCGGCATATGGGCCGTGCACAGGCGGGGGTATGAGTCACATACGAGCCGGCAAACGGGTCAGACGCGAGGCCGGCTTACGGTCACATACAAACCGACATATGAGTCATGTACGAGCCGGCGCATGGGGCTTATCGCCGCATGCCGGGGCCGGTGGCTTATCCGCCTGAGTCTGCCGACGAGGGTAGCCGTCGCTCCGCCGCTGCGTAAGGTTCGAAAGTACCAATGCGGCTGGTATTTTTCGACCAATTTTTGTGGAGCGCATCGCTAACTTGCGCCGGCAATCTGTGGTCTGAAGCCGTCCGGGGATGGGCGCGCGTCGCACGCGG
This sequence comes from uncultured Dehalococcoidia bacterium, assembly GCA_951813535.1. Lineage (GTDB taxonomy): Bacteria > Chloroflexota > Dehalococcoidia > Lucifugimonadales > UBA3495 > Bin87. The sequence continues at coordinate 1,195,098 of OX638345.1, forward strand.
GCGGGGGCAGGATGGCTCCCGTGGAGTTTGTCGGGCGATGGTCGTGACCATTCGTTCAGCCCGGGTGCGGACTTCCTGCTTGCCCGGCTCCGCGTCGATATTCCCGGACCCGAGCCCGGTTGCGGTGCGCCAGCGGTAGCCGCCCATGCCAGCCGGGGCCGGAGCCCATGATCCAGGATGCAGCCGGCGGCGGCCCCCTCACCGGGAAGCGCGACAATCTCGCCGCCGGTGGCGCAAACGCTCACTCCACGAGATTGCCACTTCGCTTCGCTCCTCGCGATGACAGCCTGAGAATCCTGGAGCGCCGTCGCGGCGGCATCCGTTGCGAGCAGGACATTTCCCAAGGTTTCACCTCCGCCACCGGAACGAAGGTCACGCGCTCCGGCGGGCGCTGCCCAGAGGACGACGCAGGATCGAGTGGACTTGCGCCATGGTCCAGGCGACATCGGAGCGCAAAGTACCCGGGCGATTGGACGGAATGCTGACCGCAAACTAACGAAAAAGACCAGGCAAAAGAGGTGTATGCGAACCTTTTTCGACGGCGAACGGCCAGTTACCGTTAGAAACAGTGCGTGGCTGATAAGCCACCAACGCAGGTTTTCCGCGCTATGCCGCACACGAGGGCGTGTAACGGCGAAAAGCGCAATACAAAAGCAGACGCGTCTCGGCCGGTGAGCCGCCAGCGTCGGTACGCGGCGATACGTCGCACACCGGCGCTGCGCAACGGCCAAAGGCGCAATAAAAGGGAACGGAAGGATACAAAATGAGTACGTATAAGAAGCTGTTTTGCTTGCTGGGGTCCCGCCTGTCGTCCATTCGCCCCCAATTGTCGGATGCCGGCGGCAGGTTGTCCGAGTGGCTGCGTCACCGCCGCGACCGCCGCAATAGCGCAAAGGCGGGGGATGTTTGCGGCAGGAGGGAAGCGAGTTCCCGCACTCGCCGCGCGTCGGCATTGCCGGCCCGGGCCGTGCCAGCAGCGGCGCTGCTCCTGCTCGCCGCTGCCCTGGCGCTGGCGATGCCCGGCAACGGACAGCCTGCCCACGCCCAGAGCGCCGGCGTCGGATCCACCGAACGGCTGCCGGCGAGAAGCCTGGGACAGGAAACCGGCCCCGGCGGCGGCGCTCCGGCGGATTTTGATGCACAAGTACGACTGGCGTACGGAGGGAATGGGTCCGGCGACGTGATCAACCGCCCGGCCGCGTCCCAATGCCCTGAACCTGCCCTGAATAGCGACGCCACCCCGATCCAAGGCGCCAGACTGGTCGGCGTAGGACCGTTCATGACGGGTTCGCGGGCCTACTATGGCTACAGCAGCAGCGGAGGCGCGGGAACCCTGGACTACGCGAGGTTCGCGACCACCACCACCACTACGGAATACACCATCACCACCATCGGGACCGGCCTGACGGGAGCGTTCAAACAGGGCCTGGTTGTCGTATTTGACAAAGCCCTGGTGGCTGCCGACAAAGAGGCGCTGGCCCTGTATGTTTGTGGAAAACACTACCCCCTGTCGAAATTTGTCCTGTGGACAGGGACCAGCACGACCTACTACTTGGATACGACAGCGGAGGACTGGACGAACTTCAGCGAGCGCACTATCTACATCAGCGAGGACATCGTGACCCCGTCCCGGTGCCCGGCGCCCACCCCGACAGCCGGCGCCATCCTGATCGAAGACGCCAGGCGGGTAACGGTAGGACCTTTCACGGTGGGTACGCGGAACTACTATGGCCACAGCAGCAGCAGAAGTGCGGGAACCCTGGACGACCCGACGTTCGCGACCACCACGACCTCCGCGGGGTACACCATCACATCCATCGGAACGGGCCTGACGGGAGCGTTCAAACAGGGCCTGGTTGTCGTGTTTGACAAGGCCCTGGCCGCTGCCGACAAAGACGTGCTGGGTCTGTATGTTTGCGGAAAACATTACCCCCTGTCGAAATTTGCCCTGTGGTCAGGGACCAGTACGACCTACTACTTTGATACAACAGCGGAAGACTGGGCGAATTTCAGAGAGCGCATGGTCTACATCAGCGAGGACACCGGCGGACCGGTCTTCGTGGAGGCTTGGGTCAACGGAACGTCGCTGGTGATCGCCTTCGATGAAAAGCTGGGCGCCGCGGCGTCGTTGCCAAATTCTCGATTCTCGGTGACCAAAGGCTCCAGCGACGACACCGTGACGCTGAGCAGCACCGCCCCGTCGATTTCAGGCAACATGGTGACGCTTACCCTGGCGGCGGCGGCGGCCATCACGACGTCGGACACCAATATCAAGGTTTCCTACAGCAAGCCGAGCGACGGCACGGCCAACAAGGTGGTGGACGTGGCCGGCAACCAGGCGGCGAGCTTCAGCGGGAAGCGAGTGGTCAACGAACTGGCTGACACCGTTGCTCCCACTCTGGTGGTGACAGACCCGGCGGTGCTGGCGGCAAATGGCAGGACCCTCACGCTGACCATGAATGAGGCGATGCGGATTTCGTCAGCGCCGGCCGGCTCGGCGTTCTCGGTGGAGGCGACGCCCTCCGGCGGGTCCGAGGCGGAGGTGGCTCTGGACGCGACTGACCCGGTGAAGGTGAACGGCAGCACGGTGACGCTGACGCTGGGTACGCCCATCGCGCATAACGACGCCGACGTCAAGGTGAGCTACGCCGTGCCCGGCAGCGGCTCGAAGCTGGAGGACGCAGCCGGAAACGACCTGGCGGCTTTCACGGATCGGTCGGTGCGCAGCTACAGCAGGATCCCCCGGATCGGTATCGAAGCGCTGCAACCCGATATGACGCCCGGCATTGCCCGCGCGAGGTATCGGTTGACGCGCTCCATCGCAAACTCCGATATTCTCTTGGTGCCGGTCCGGATAACCCAAAGCGACACCTACTCCCCACAAACCGTCCTCGAATTTTTCTTCTCCGGAGGTCAGGCCTCGGCGGACCACTTTTTGAACAGCAACTATCGTGGCAACACCAGCGGAGACCTGACGGTCACCGTGCTGGGAGACTACACCCACGTTCCGATGCTGGCGCCCCGCAACTCGGCCACGGTGCAGGTGAAGGTGCCGGCCACGGGCCCCACCGCAACAGTATCCCATCAGCAGTCCACGGGCTTGACCGTTGCGGAGGGATCTGTTCTGGATGCCGGCATGGTCGCCAGAACTGGCGCCGGAGTGGCGAGGCCCCGGGACCCGGTCCGCGCTTCGGCCCTGACCGCGGCCGGAACAGCCACGGCCGGCGTTGACTACACCCACATCAACCGGGAGGTCTCGTTTCCCGCCCAGGGTTGGACTGACCTGGGCAATGACACCTACACGCAAACCTCGAGGTACCGGGTCCAGATCATCGACGACGAGGAGTATGAGGGCGCCGAAACCTTCGACGTATATTTCGGCCATTCGCCAGGAACCAGTTACGCCGTCGCGATGCCGCCGCAAGACGCGAGCCGGGCAACGGTGACCATCCGGGACAACGACACGCTGAGGGTGTCGCAGATTGAGGCGACCCCGACGCCGGCTAACGGATACTACAAAGCCGGCGACAGCGTTCTATTCATGGTGGAGTTCAACGGAGCGGTGTCGGTGACCGGCGCCCCTCAGTTTGAATTTGAGCTGGGCGGTCAGACCCGCCTGGCGGCTTATTCCCGGGGGTCGAATTCGAAACGGCTGGTCTTCACGTACGCGGTGCAGTCCGGGGACGGCGACGACTACGACGGCATATCGTGGAGCGCAAACTCGCTGCGCCTGAACGGCGGCGCCATCAGGTTCGCGCACGCGGACCCGGGCCAGCAGGTAGCCGCCCTACTGAGCCACGGCGTCCAGACACCACTTTCGGACCACAAGGTCGACACGCTGAAGCCCATGCTGGAGGTGGCCGAGGTGGCCGGCCAGATCCTGACGTTGACCTATAGCGAGCCTCTGAATGCCACAGCGCCGGCCAACAGCGCTTTCACCGTGAACCTGGACGGCGGAAACGGCGCCAACCCTGCTGGGGTTTCGATCAGCGGCACCGAGGTGGAGCTGACCCTTGGCGCAGCGGTTGAGTTGGGCCAGGATGTCACATTGTCCTACCAGGCGCCGATCACGAACCCGATCCAGGACCTGAGCGGCGCGAAGGCGGCCTCCTTCACCAGCCGGACAGTGGATCACGCTTCGGATCTGCGCAACTTCCGGGCCACGCCGGGGAACCGTCAGGTGACCCTTGAATGGGACCGGATCACCAGCCGCACGGTGACCAGGTACCAGTACCGGTACCGGAACACGGCGGACACCGGGTGGAACCCGAACTGGCGGAACATACCGGGCAGCAATGCGAACACCATGTCGTACCGGCTCCGGAGCCTGACCAACGGCATCGAGTACACCCTGCAGGTCCGGCCGGTGTACACCAGGAACGCCCGGGACGAATCCGGTAACGAGGACGAAGTGAAGACCGTGCCGCGGGGACCGCTGAGGGCGCCTCGGGGACTTGACGCAACGTGGGCCGGCGACGGCCAGATCGCACTGAGCTGGGATGATCCCAACGACATCACCATCACCGGATACCAGTACCGCTACCGGAACCCATCCGACGGCGACTGGAACCCGGACTGGACGAACCTCACGGGAAGCGGGTCAACCACCACGTCACACATCCTGTCCGGGTTGACCAACAATGCGCTCTACACCGTGGAGTTGCGCGCCATGCGGGGCACGGACGGGGGCCCGGGGCGTAGGGTTATGCAGAAGCCCCGGGGTCGCCTGGTCGCGCCGGCGAACTTCGCCGCGACTTCCTCCCAGGACCGACGGGCGATGCTGAACTGGGACGCTTCGGTGGACGACTCCATCACCCAGTACCGGTATCGATACCGGGTTAACCTGCCGGAGGCCGAGTGGAACCCGGACTGGACGAGGATACCGAACAGCCGGTGGACCACGACGTCATACACGGTGCGATACCTGGTGAACGACACGACGTACCTCTTTGAGGTGCGCGCGGTGCGGGAAACATTGGATGGTCCGGCGTCCCGCGACACCGCCACGCCGGAAGGGTCGGCGTCGATGCCTCTTCCGCCCGCGGAACTGACGGTGCATCCGGGCGACGGCATCCTCGGATTGGAGTGGGACCCGCCGCTGCAGGAGGACCCAAGGGCCCCGGTGACCGGATACCGGGTGCGGTACCGACCGGAGGGGGGATCATCTTGGACCAACGTGTCCCGGTCGGATCAGTCCCTGCGGGTGCAGACGATCAGCGGGTTGCGCAACGGGAGTACCTACGAGGTGGCGGTGGCGTCGGTGAACCACGTGGGGACGGGGGTTGCCTGGACCACCAGCAGGGGCACGCCTATGGGTTCCACCGATTCGCAATCCACCCCCGGGCCCGAGGGCTCCGAATCGTTGGACGTGGGGACGCTGTCGTCTTACTGGTTGGACCACACCGGCGCCCGGAACCATCCCGAGGCAAGGCATAACCACCTAACGCTGGATTCCTGCCGCACCACGCTGCCTATCCTGGTCATTTGGGGCGGTCCCAACGATAAGTCCCACGGGGACATTGACGAGTGGCAGGCCCACATCACTCCACAGGAAGGAATAGAACGGGTTACCCATCGGTTCGTGCCTGACGGCGGATACGTCGACCTGAAAGGGAGCGTGACGATGAACCCAGTGGACGGCCGAGCGGGGCTAACCATCCGTATCCGCGCCCGGGAGGGCAACATCTGGGGCACCTGGTCGAGACTATCGGGCCTTTACTGCCGTGAGAATTAGTTGAGGCCGGTGATGGGCCCGGAAGCGCCCGGGTCGATGAACGGCAGACAGCATGGTCATTTCCGCTCGCGACGCAGATGGGAGACAGGGGTTCGATTGGACGCGGCGCTGGCGCAGGACTGCCCGGGAGACATCGGGCTCATCGTGGGCGACGGCACGGATGAGCCCGATGTCACTCGGCCTCCGCCGCGGGGTCGTCCAGCAGCCCGCTCCGCACTGCCCAGATGACGAGTTCCGGTTTGGTCACTACGCCCAGCTTGTTCTGGATGCGGTAAATGGTATTCCGGATAGTCACTGGACTGTTGCTCCTGGCCTCGGCGATCTGGGCGTAGCTCCGCCCGGTGGCAAACAGCCTCAGGACCTCCTGCTCCAGCTGCGTGAGGCTGTCGAGAGCCCGGCGGGGCTGGGAGATCTGACCTTGGCGGAGCATGCTGAAGACCTTTCTGACTGCCTGGTCAGGAACCTGCAATCGACCTTCGGCCACCGCCTGGACAGCTTCGAACAAGTCCTCGGGAGGCGAGTATTTCTGAACGAATCCTGCGGCGCCGGCCGCGATCGCCTGGATGACCGCATCCTCCTCGGTCGACGCCGTCAGCACCAGGACCCGAGTGTCGGGAAGGGCCTCCATGATGTCCCGGCAGGCATCAATCCCGTCTTTCTCCGGCATGAGCACGTCCATTATGATCACCTCCGGTTTCACGGCCAGGGCGATGCGGACGGCCTCCGCGCCGTCGAGAGCCTGAGCCACCACGTCAAAGCGGCCCGATGCTTCCAGGACGTTGCGCAAGCCGCTCAACACGATGGGATGGTCGTCCACCAGCATCAACCTGATCAAATCCGTCTGCGACACCTCAGGCTCCTCCTTGATTGGCTTCATGCGGCACCACACAAGTAATGATGGTCCCGCCTCCCCCTTCGGAACTCTCCACGGTGAGAATGCCTCCCATCCGCTGTGCGTCTGTCTCCATGCCGCTGAAGCCGCGACCCCTTTCCGCATAGTCCACGGGAAGACCCACCCCGTCGTCCGAAATGGACAGCGTGATCCGGTCCGCCTCAAAGGCCAGCCGCACCTGGACTTTGCCGGGGCGTGCGTGCAGGAAGGCGTTGGTCAAGGCGTTATGGGCGATGGAGAACAGGCCGTCCCGGGTCTCTGCGGAAAGCGGGGGCTCGGTCCCTGACTGCGACATCTCGGCCGGCACCGAGGTGATTCTCTGAAACGTGGCGCAGTGCGACCACAGGACTCGCCGCAGCTCTCTGCCTTCAACGATCTGGCCGGCGTCGATGGGACCTCTCATCTCCCACATGGCCGACCTCGCCAGCTCCGCGGTGGCGTCAAGGGCGGCAACCAGTTCGTCGTTGGAGTCGCTGGCCAGCTGTCTGGCGTGGTGAATCCCCAGACCGATCATGTATGCCGTCTGAGCGATGGTGTCGTGAATCCTCTGGGACACCTCGATGCGGTCCTGGCGCATCTGGCGTTCCCTCGCCACCGAACGTTGCCACCTGAAGCGCTCGAACCGGGTTATCAATCCGATTCCCACCACCAGGATGTACATCACCGCGACCCTCGACACCAGCGCGAATTCATTGCCGGCAGTGAAGTCCACTGAGCCTGTCGCGAGGCAAACGGAGACGTAGATTGCCGCCGTGGCCGTCGTCCAGGCCAGACTGAGGCGGAGAGATGAGAAGACCACAGGAACCACGGCGACCGCCGGATAGTAGGCGACGAAGATGAAGCTGGAAAAACCGCCGTTGATGGCAACGCCGTAGGTGGTCAGGGATACGTCCATGAAGCTAGGGAACAGCAGCCACCGCCACGTGATGGGTCTGTTGGTCCGGGTCCGGTGGTGGGCGGCGCCGTTGACCACGAGCAGGACGATCGCAATGACCAGGTATTCCGGGCGCTCGGGATACCAGAAGCTCGGACGGTAAGAGGTGAGAAACACGGCGACTAGCCAGATGAACCATCGGCCCCAGACCGAGATCCGGATGGCAAACAGCACCACGTCCGGGTCGGTCGGGATCCCCACCGCGACCCAATTCCGTACGGATGCCATGCTTGCTTTCAGCAACTCAGGGTCCCCGTCTTGATTCACTTGCTTGCTTGCGTCTGTCTGGTCTTGAGGATCGGACCATCCCGCCGGCGACCACGCAATTCGGCCGGGGTCGCCGCTGAAAACATACTTCAGATGTCGTGCGGACACGAGGGCAGATGTTACCAATCGTGACTAGTCAAAATGCTGGCGATCAGGAGGACACGGCGAATTGGTACACATCAACCTAATTCATTGGCAGAGGTGATTTTAATCCCATTGGGCGGCTTGCCAAGGCGGAGTGATATCCCAAATTCCTGGGGATGACAAACTGTACCATCCGAACGGTTCCACTCTGGCGCCCTGGCCAGAACGATCACGGGGAGGATGGGGCGATAGTTGGCGGCTCCAGGATCAGGCGGAACTGCATGATGCTGAAACCGCAGCGTCGAACGATAGCGGAACGCCCGGGGAGAGGGCCTCGGAGGTCATGGTGAGGGGGCGCGTCAGAGGCGTCGACAGCGTGTTGGCGGCCTGGCGTCGAGGTCGCCGCCATCCCGGAGGAGGAGGCGTCCGCTGGAGATGAGGTCACCATGGATTGTTCTGCGCCCACGCGCCCAATCGCATCGGGGTTGCAGAACCGTTCCGACGGAATTCCGGCTGCATGACCATTCTGCCCCATGCCGTTGCGGCCGCGGGAGGACGGGCGTCCAAATCCCGGCGGATGGCCCGGACCGCCAACGCGGGACGGGAGACCCACATCACGCCCGGCGGAAGCTGCGCCTCGGCCGTGTGCTTCCTCTCTGGCGCATTTTATCGCCCATTTTGTCCAGGATCCTGAGGGTACCTGGGCAGGTTGGCCAGGAGATGCTCCTTGACGTCCGGGTGGCGGAAGCCGGTGCGTTGATCCGGCCGCACTACGCCGGTGTTGGGGCGCACCGGAAGAGTGCGGTTGGCCAGTTGGACGTCATGACCACGTTGTTGGCCGTGCCGACGATGACGAAGTTGCGGGGGTTGAAGGTCATGTTGCGGCTCGTGCCCTGGTCCCGGGCGGTGAAGCTGTCGTCCGCGGTGAGCAATTCGGCGAACATCGCGCTGGACATGACGCCGGACAGGTTGTCCAGCAACACGACGCCGTTGGCGGCGCGACAGGTGGCGGCCACCCGCTTCTCGAACTCCAGCATCTCTCCGTTGCAGTAGGTGACGCGCTCCGACTTTCTGCCGGTGGTCAGCGCCGCCACCAGGTTGGTTAGGAGCGCCGCACCATTGCCCGACTTGGGCTTGTCGAACATGAACATGGGAGCGATGTCATAGGAACGGCGGCAGATGCGGGTGACGATGGCGGCGTACAGGTTGGTGCGGTCGGCGGTTGGGTTGGCGAAGGAGGAAATCGTGGAACAGGTCGTCCAGGTCGCCCACCGCCCGGTCTATCGGAGCCGGTGAGAACAGGATCCGGTTTTGCAGGTACACCCGCTCTTCGGGGTGATAGCCCTCCTCGGTCACCAACCGGTCTCCGTTGCCGGTGAGGAAAGGGTGGGTGATCACCGCATCCAGCTGGGGCAGGTCCTCGGGCAGGTCGATGAGCAGCGCGCTGGTCACGGTCCGCTGGGGGTGATGGCGTTTCGGAGTGTGCAGCGCATAGGTGACCTGGGGTCGGGCGTTGCTACGTTCCCTGACCTCGCGGGTAACCAGGCGTGCTCGTCGCCTTCGATGCCGTCAACAGGGCGGCCGCTTCCTGCCAGACCTCCAGGTCCGCGCTGGTTTCCGGCTCCGTTGCAATGACTCTCGCCTGGCAGCCCAGGTACCAGAACACGGCGGACGCCGCCAGTATGGCGTTGCTTTCGCCGGTGTGTCCGGTGATTTCAAGGTCTCGCTGGTCGGCCGAGGTCAGGTACACCAACTTGCCGTCCCTGACGTAGAGGCTCGGTTGCCTGCGGTCTTCAAACTGGGTACGCGTGTGGTCGATGACGCCTTGCAGATCCTCGTTGGGTGTACTCTTGGCCGATTCTACCATCGGGGGTTGTTTGACTTGATAATGGGGCAAGGTCAGAGGATACGTAGCATGGTTGGGAGATTAGGGCTTCATCGTGTGGCGCGAGGCATCGTCGTATTGATTACCGGGCTGGTTGTCGCGTTTTCAGCAGTTGTCGTATGGCAGGTCGTGATTTTCGACCGTAAGGGATTTCTGGAGTTTCAACGCACGGACATTTTGATTCCCTTTTTGTTCTTCATCGTTGGCCTGTCGGCACTTGCCTGGCTCACGATCTGCGCGGCAGCGCTGTTGCCGGATTTGAGACTGATCAGCTGGTGGCGGGCGACAAGGGTTTATCGAAAGTCAGAAAATGTTGAGGATTTGGCAACTCACCTTGCCTAGCCCTTTGGATGTGACCCCGAGTGCATCGCAGTTCATTTGCACTAAGCCGGAGTTCGAAACTGTGCAAGCAGCCAGGACGGGGAGGGCCACCAAAAGAAACGGACGAAAAGGGTCTTCCCCACTTGGGTGACCGCGTCGTGCCGAACTTTGTCCATAGGTTTTGAACGGATTTCGGGCGGTTAGGCACTGCCAGCAATCCGGCCAGCCGAGTTGGGGTTCGATTTCGTCCTGTTCCGCCGAATTAGAGGAAAATTTGCTCGCCCGGCCAGGTTTTCGGCTGTCCTACGTCGACAGTCGGGCGTTTCCCACTCAAATCTACTATGTTCAATTCAATGGCGGAGAGGGCGGGATTCGAACCCGCGATACCCCAGAGGGGTATACCGGTTTTCGAGACCGGCGCCTTCAACCACTCGGCCACCTCTCCGTATCGCGCGGGCCCGGCTGAAACACCCGTGGTCGAACACCATCGGGGAGGCCCGAAAAGCAGCGTTGGTTGACGCTAATTAATTGTATCAGACATCACTCCCGCGCCGGCTTTTGCCCAACGCGGTCTCGTCGTCACCGGTTCGGATGACTTTCTTCCGGGCGCCCCATATAATGCAGCCACATCGTCAGTGAAACCGCCACCACCCCTTCAGGAGGCTCGTCATGGCAACCGCTACCAGGTTCGAACGGATCACCCAGCCCCTGGTCAAGATCACCGAAATGGACCACATCGTCCTGCGCACCAGGGACGTGGAAGTATCCCTCCGTTTCTACACCGAGGTCCTGGGTCTCGAGGCCGAACGCGTCGAGCAGTGGCGCGCCGGCGAGGTACGCTTCCCGTCGGCACGGATCAACGCCGACACCATCATCGACTTCTTTGCGTCCGATGAAATTCCCAACGGACGCGACGATATTCGCAACCAGGACCACTTCTGCATGGTCATAGATGAGACTGACATGGAGGCCCTCAAGGCCCGTTTCGAGGACGCTGGCATCGACATCCAGGCCGGCCCGGGTAAGCGCTGGGGCTCCCACGGCGACGGCATCTCCCTGTACATCTACGATCCAGACGACAATGTCGTCGAACTGCGCCACTACTGATCGTCCATGTCACTCCAGCCCAGCTTCTCGGAAACTCCTATCCAGGAAACCGCGCCGGCCCGTAACGACGGGCCGGCGTCGTCGCCCTACTGGGAGGAACCGGCGTCGTCGCCTTACTGGGATGCCCCTGAGTTGGCCGGTCTGGACGTCGGAGTAACCCAACCCGAAACGGCGGCCGGCGGCGCTCCGGCAATCCTCCAGGGCCTCAACGAGCCCCAGCAGCAGGCCGTCATTGCCACCGACGGTCCGCTGTTGATCGTTGCCGGTCCAGGCTCCGGCAAGACCAGGGTTATCACCCACCGCATCGCGTACCTGGTCGGCGAGTGCGGCGTCCACCCGTGGCAGATCCTCGCCGTTACCTTCACCAACAAGGCCGCCCGCGAGATGCGCGAACGCCTCGACCGGCTGCTCCTGAGCCGCAGCGAGGACGTCACCATGGGCACGTTCCACGCCGTCTGCGCCCGCATCCTGCGGCGTCATGGCGAGCGTGTGGGCCTGGATCGCAACTTCACCATCTACGACCAGGACGACCAGATCGACGCCGTAAAGTCGGCCATGCAACTGGCCGACGTGGACACCAAGCGCTATAACCCGCGCGCTGTGCTTTCCCGAATCTCGGCCGCCAAGAGCGTCCTCCAGGACTCTCACGCCATGGCGCGTGCCGCCTACGACAGCGACGACGAATACGGCGCGCACTGGGTCGATGCCTGCGCCCGCGTTTATCGCTACTACGAGGAGGCGTTGACCCGGCAGAACGCCCTGGACTTTGATGATCTGCTGGTTCGGACCACCCATCTGCTCGAGCAGGATCCCGAGGTTAGGGACCAGTACCACCAACGATACCGCTATCTCCTTATTGACGAGTTTCAGGACACCAACGTCGCCCAGTATCGTCTGGCTCAGTTGCTCACCGGACCCCACCAGAACCTCTGCGTGGTTGGCGACCCCGACCAGAGCATCTATGCCTGGCGCAACGCTGACATCGGCAACATCCTCAGCTTCCAGAGCGACTTTCCCAGCGCGACGGTTATCAGCCTGGGCGAAAACTATCGCTCGACCAAGAACATTCTGCGGGCTGCGGACGGCGTCATCGCCAACAACGCCGAGCGCATCGAGCGCGAACTGTTCACCAGCAACCCCACCGGCGATCCGGTCACCCTTCACGAGGCGTTCAGCGAGGAGGACGAGGCCCTGTGGGCGGTTGACGAGGTATCCCGTCTCACCCGCACCGGCCGGTTCCGCAACGGCGACTGCGCCATCATGTACCGCATCAATGCCCAGAGCCGGGCCTTCGAGGACCAGTGCATGCGGCAGGGCGTTCCCTACCGGCTCGTCGGGGGCGTGCGCTTCTACCACCGCAAGGAAATCAAGGATGCGGTGTGCTATCTGCGGGTCATCTTCAACCCTGACGACGAGGTCAGCCTGCAGCGCGTCATCAACCAGCCGCCCCGCGGCCTGGGCGCAAAGTCCGTCCAGCAACTCACCGCCTTCGCCGCCCGTCAAGGACTGACCAGCCGCCAGGCCATGCGCGAAGTCGCCGCGGCCAAAGCCGAAAAGCTGCCGTGTCCCATCGACGTTACGGCCCGCGCCGCCCGCGCCATGGCTGACCTTTCGGTCACCCTGGACCGGCTCACCGAAGCCTCCCGCGAACTGGGCGTCGCCGACCTCCTCGACCGCACTCTGGATATGACCAGCCTGGCCAAGCATATCAATGCCCAGGACGACGGCGACGAGCGCTGGGAAAACATCCTCGAGCTCCGCGGCCTTGCCGAGGATTATGGGCCTTCCGGAACCGACACCCCCGACGGGCTGGGCGCGTTCCTCGAACGGGTGTCGCTGGTCTCCGACGTCGACTCCTATGAGCAATCTGAGGACTCCCTGACGCTGATAACCCTCCATCAGGCCAAGGGCCTCGAATTTTCGGTGGTCGTGATGGCCGGTATGGAGGAGGGCCTGTTTCCCCACAGCCGCTCCATGGACACCCTGGCTGAGATCGAAGAGGAGCGCCGACTTTGCTACGTCGGCATGACCCGCGCCAAGGAGCGCCTCTACCTCCTCCGCGCCTTTCGCCGCCGCTACCCGTCTTCGGGCGGCGTATCCCTGCCCTCCCGCTTTTTAGAAGAACTCCCCGAGGAGGTGCTGGCTTCGCCCGCGCTGGACCGGCCACCGGGCTCTCGCGCCGATTCCTACGGTCTAAACCCGTCCCGGCCCTCCCGCAACGCTGATGCCGTCATCGGAGGCTCCTATGGGCAGGATCGCCGGTCCTCCCGCACGCGACTCGGAGACGGTTCCGGAAACGGTGGTGAGGCCACTCGCGGAAGGCTTCGCGGCAACATCGACGAACGCCTCACCGAATGGACTTCCAGCCGCCGCGCTGCACCCGAACCGCAGCCGGAGCGCGTTCCCCTGGCGGTGGGCGAAATCGTGCGTCATCCCACTTTCGGGGAGGGCGTCGTGCAAGAGGTTGAGGGCAGCGGCGATACCGAGCAGGTCACCGTGAACTTCCCCGGCGCCGGTTTGAAGCGGCTGCTGGTGAGCCTGGCCCGTCTGGAACGGGGCTAGGTTTTCGATGCAGTAGTGCATTTGTGAAATCTTTCGCATATAATGCGGCGGCGTAGTTCGCTGGAACATATTGGCGGATACCGCAATTATTGTCGGATACCGCAATTCATGATGCGCTCGATGGCGCGGCGTTCGTCAGGAGGGATCCAAGTGCTGAAACCAACGATTTTGCTGACCGTGGCTGCCTCGCTTCTCCTGGTCGTGGGACTGGCCTGCGGCGGCGCTGAAGAAGCTGCTCCCGTCGCTCCGGCCGCCGCGCAGCCGACGGCGGCGCCGGCGGCCCAGCAAGCCCCCGCTGCTACTGAAGCTCCCGGGTCTCCGGCGCAGCCGGCCGGCCAGGCGACCGCCGTTCCCACCATCGTGGCCACCGCGACGCCGCGGCCGACCAACACTCCGTCTGCCGCCCAGCAATCGGAAACCGTGGGTGGACGGCTCAGGATCGCAGTTACCCCGCCGGTGCAGGAACTGGTGCGGGGTTGGCTGGGCACCACCACCTCCGCCAATGCGCAGGTGCGTCCCTTCACCGAGCCGCTGGTCCATACCGACCGCTTCGACGGATCCCTGCAGCCGGGCCTGGCCACCGAGTGGGAAATCTCCAAAGCCGACGGCACCCAGTGGGTGTTCCGTCTGCGCGAGGGCATTCCCTTCCACGGCGACTGGGGTGAGTTCACTGCCCACGACGTTCCCCACTCGGCCGCGCTGATCATCGGCGAGGAGGCCATTGCCACCGACACCGGACTGTTCCGCGGTCTGTTCGGTCAGACGGCGGACGAGCTTTTTGAGAACATCCGCGTGGTCGACGACTACACCGTCGAGTACAACCTGCTTCGGCCCGAGGCTGCCATGGACTTCGTGGTCTCGGGACAGCAGGGCAACTACTTCATTTACAGCAAGGACCAGTGGGATGCCGAGGGTGAGCCGGGTTACATCGACGGACCGGCCGGCAACGGACCCTGGCAGTTCGAGAGCCGTCAGCTTGGCGTGGGCGGCAACATTCTCTACTCCCGGGTCGAAGACCACTGGCGCCAGACGCCGTTCTGGAGCGAACTGGAACAGATCAATACTCCTGAGCCGGCCACTCGCCTGGCCAACCTGCTCACCGCCCAGGTCCAGATAGCCGAGGTCAACCGCGACCTGCATCCCGAGGCCAAGGAAGGCGGCATGATCATCGTGGAGAGCGAACTGCCCTCCATCCAGGTCGCGTTCGTCATGGGAGGCATCTTCTCTCCCCTCAGCCCGTTCCACGACCCGACCGATCCTCACCTGGACATCCGCGTGCGTGAGGCCATCAACCGCTCCATCAACCGCCAGGAGATTAACGAAACGCTGTTCAGTGGTTTTGGTTCTCCCCATCCGGTTTGGGGCTTCCACCCCAGCCTGCCCGGTTGGAACGACCGCTGGTCCCGCGAGTTTGATGAAAAGTACGGCTTCGACCCCGACCGCGCCCGCGAACTCATCAAGGAATCGGGCCACGAAGGCTACCCCCTCAAGCTCATCATCACCCAGCTTTCCGGCGTGCCCGAAATGATCCCCATGGCTGAGGCCGCCTTCACCTACCTGTCTGATATCGGCATCGACGTCGAAGCCGAGGAAATGGAGTGGGCCCGCTTCCGCGCCGACTTCTACCGCCCCGGCAAGACCCATGGGACCATCGCGCCCATTCGCGGCACCATGCGCCCCGCCGAGGTCACCCTGCGCTTCTACAACCGCAGCGGTCCCGAAGGCTTCCAGCGCATCGTTCCCGATCCGGCGCTTGACGAGCTTTACGTGGAAGCGATCACCGCCGTCAATCCGGAGGTGAAAGCCAACGCCCTGCGCTCCGCCGGGGATATCAAGTTCGACCAGTACGCCGAGGTGCCGATCATCTGGCTGCCCAGCCAGATCGCCATCAATCCCGAGGAGGTCGGCGAGTTCATCTGGCCCGGCAACATCAACACCGCCATCACCCACATGGAGTACATCACCACCGCTCAGTAGCATCTCGCCGTTTTCCTACTGCATCCGCAGGGGCGAATATCCATTCGCCCCTGACCACTAATAAGGCGACTGATCTTGCAACGCTACATCCTGGTACGGATCGTCCAGTCCATTCTCGCCCTGCTGGTGCTGACCGTGATCGTGTTCAGCCTCGCTCGCTTCGCCGGCGATCCGCTGGACGTCCTGCTTCCCCTGGAAGCCACGGTGGAGGACGCGGAGCGCGTCCGCGCGGCCTGGGGGTTGGACAAGCCCGTCTATGTGCAGTACTTCAAGTTCCTGGGCAACGCCCTGACCGGCGACTTTGGCGAATCCATCAAGCACCGCGACCAGCAGGCCATTGATCTAGTGTTCGACCGTTTGCCAAACACGGCCCTGTTGGCCGGACTGGCGTTGGTCGTAGCCACCGTCATCGCAGTACCCGTGGGCGTACTGTCGGCAGTCAAAAAGGATACGGTCTTCGACTATTTGGGCAAAATTCTGGCGTTGACCGGCCAATCTCTGCCCGCCTTCTGGCTGGGTCTGGTGCTGATGTGGATCTTTGCCGTGAACTTGGGACTTGTCCCCACGTCCGGTAAGTCTGGCGTCACTTCTTACATACTGCCCGCCATTTCCATCGGCTGGTTCCAGGTGGCCGCGCTCATGCGCCTGGTTCGCTCGTCCATGCTGGACGTTCTGGATACGGAATACGTCAAGCTGGCCCGCATCAAGGGCGTTTCGGAGCGCAAGGTCGTGTGGAAGCACTGCTTGCGCAACGCCGCCATTGCGCCATTCACCTACTTCGCGCTGATCCTGGGCTCCCTGATGGTTGGGAGCGTCAGCATCGAGTTCGTGTTCGCGTGGCCCGGCGTGGGGTTGCTGGCAGTGGACAGCACCATCGCCCGCGACTTCCCCGTTATCCAGGCGGTGGTCATCGTCTTCTGCGTGGTGTACATCACCGCCAACCTCCTGGTCGACATCGCCTACGCCTACGTCGACCCGCGCATCCGTTTCAGCTAGTGCCACGGCGCCGGTTGCACTTCGTTTTACCCTTTATGATGGAAAGCCCATCTGATGGAAGGCCCACAGGCCCCCGTACGCTGACCAGGAGAGAACCCTGATATGGCAGCAGAAGACCGCACCAGCCCGGTTCCCGCCGCCGCGCAGGACACCGAAGCTCTTCAGCCGGAGAGGTCTCGCCTCAGTTTGGGCCTTTCGGAGATGCGCCGGTTGCCATGGTTCCCGGTGGTGGTCCTCCTCGTGGTGTTGGTCATCCCCGCCGTTTTTGCCAACCAGATTGCTCCCCACGATCCAACCCGGGGCAGCCTCAGCAGTCGATTGCAGCCCCCGGTTTGGCAGGAAGGCGGCAACTCGGAGCACCTCCTGGGCACCGACAAGGTGGGCCGAGACATCCTGACCCGCATTATCTACGGGAGCCGTATCTCCGTAATCATCGCGCTGATCGCCATCGTCGTCAGCGGCATCATCGGAACCGCGCTGGGCATCACGGCTGGGTACTGGGGTGGCTGGGTCGACGCGCTGATCATGCGCCTCGTCGATATCTCCTTATCCATCCCAATCATCCTGCTTGGTCTGGTGCTGGTTGCGGCCCTGGGCCCTCGAACCAGCACTGTTATCGGCGTCATCGTCGTGCTCCTTTGGTCCCGCTACGCACGCCTTGCCCGCGGTGAGACGTTGGCCGTGCGGGTGCAGGACTTCGTCTCCCGTGCCCAGGTCGCCGGGTCCGGGCACATTCGCATCATGTTCAAGCACATCCTGCCCAACGTCTTCAACAGCCTGGTGGTGCTGGCAACTTTGCAGGTTGGTTTTGTCATCATCCTAGAGAGCACCCTCAGCTTCCTTGGCGCCGGGGTGCCCCGCCCCAACCCGGCGTGGGGCCTCATGGTGGCTGACGGCCGCGAACTGGTTGCGTCCGAAAAGGGCTGGTGGGTTTCACTCCTCCCCGGCATGGCCATCATGCTGGTCGTCCTTAGCATGAACCTGCTGGGCGACTGGCTGCGTGACCGGCTCGACCCGAAGCAGAGGCAGGTGTAAGCGGCGTAACGCCAACCTGGACCGGCGAATTTCGCAGGCGGCCCGCGAACAGCGGGCCGTCTTTCGATTTGATCTCGTCAATTCGCCGGCAGCAGATCCGCGCCAGTCAACCAACCTTGCATATACGGGATACGATGCGCATATTATTATTACATCAATGAATAAAGATATCGTGAATATTATGCATAATTAAGGATATATTCGTCTATAATTGCCCGGACAGGCATCTGAAACTGGTTAGGGCCAGCTGGCATATTTGGACCGTGCGCCGTTGGCTCTATGAATGGGAGGAATGAAAATGTCAAAAATCGCCGTTTTGATCGCCGTTGCCTTGACCGCGGCAACCGTGACTATCGTGGGATGTGGCGGCGCAGTTGAGCAACCGGCCGCAGGAGTGGCCACCCAACCACAAGCGAGCGACGCCGCTACAGCCGCGCCGGTCAGGCCCTCTCCCTTGCCGGCCACGCCTGCGGTAACCATAGTGGCCACCGCCACGCCGAGACCGACCAACACTCCCAGTGCGGCCCAGGCGGTTACCGATTTGGGCGGTCGGCTCCGCATCGCATCGGTTCCGCCGGTGCAGCAACTGGTTGGCAGCTGGCTGGGAACGACCACCGCCGCCAATATGCAGGTGCGGCCGTTCAGCGATCCGCTGATCCATACCGATCGTTTCGATGGTTCTTTGGTCCCAGGGTTGGCCACCTCCTGGGAAGCCAACGAGGACGGCACGCAGTGGACGTTCCATCTCCGCGACGACATCGAATTCCAACACGGGTGGGGAAAGTTCACCGCCCATGATGTCCCACACAGCACCGGCCTCATAGTTAAGGAGGACGCCATCGCCAGCGATACCGGCATTTTCCGGGAGTTGTTCGGCAATACCTATGACGACGTCATCAACAACGTGGTGGTCGTGGACGACAACACCGTTCGATACGACGTGCAGGTCCCCAATTCGATTGTGGACTTCTTCATCTCTGCCCAGCAGGGGAACCTGTTTATGTACTCGAAAGCTCAGTTCGAAGCTGAAGGGCTTGACGGCTACGAAGCCCGTCCAGCCGGAGTTGGGCCCTGGCAGTTCGAGGAGCGAACCCTGGACGTGAACCTGCTGTATTCACGGGTCCCCGATCACTACCGGCGCTCGCCGTTCTTTGAAGAGCTGGAGTGGGTCCTGATTCCTGAGGAAAATACCCGCCTCGCCCAACTGAAAACCGGCCAGGTCCAGATCGGCGAGATCAGTCGTGAGCTGCACATTGACGCCGTAGGATCCGGTCTGGAGGTCGTCCAGAGTCAGCTGCCGTCCCTCCAGGTCACCTTCATCATCGGCGGTGTCTATAACCCCGAGGCCGGCAGCGAGTGTGCGGACGGAGGGGAACGCTGCTTCTACCAGCCCGACGAACCGCACCTGGACGTCCGGGTCCGCGAGGCCATCAACCGGGCCATCAACCGCCAGGAAATCAACGAGCAGCTGTTCGATGGCATCGGTCAGCCGCACGTGGTGTGGGGTTATCACCCGGCCCTTCCCGGCTGGAACTCCCGGTGGCTCGAAGAGCATGAGGAAAAGTACGGGTTCGACCCGGAGCGGGCGCGCCAGTTGCTGAAAGAATCGGGCCACGAGGGTTACAAGGTGAAGCTCCTGCTGACCGAGTTGCCCGGCGTTCCCGAAATGATCCCCATGGGCGAGGCGACTTACACGTACCTCACCAACGTGGGTATCGACGTGACGTCGGAAGCCGTCGAATGGTCGACATACCGTGCTGATTACTACCGACCCGGGAGGACCCACGGCACCATAGCGGCGTCCCGTGGAACCTATCGTCCGGCGGAAATCACCGTCCGCAGCTACAATCGCAGCGGCCCGACCGGCTTCTGGCGCACGTCCGTTGACCCCAGGACCGACACGCTCTATGACCTCGCTACCCGATCCATGGATCCAGTAGTGAAAGCGGACGCTCTGCGCGAGTTGGGAGACCTCAAGTTTGACCTCTATTCCGAGGCGCCGATCGTTTGGTTGCCGGCGCAGTTGGTGATCGATCCCAGGGAGGTTGGCGAGTACGTGTGGCCCGGCAACATCAACGCCAGCTTCACCCACACCGAGTACATCACTCCGGCCCAATAAGGTCCGGCCTGACAGATGTGGCGTGCAATCTCACGGGCGTGTCAGACAACGCCCCGGAATTGCGCGCCGCATCAATGTTCACGAATTGCGTTGGATATTGTTGACCCATTTGATGATTGCCCGTAACATCGCGCAAATCATGAGACGCGGGCTTTGGCCAATATTGTTCGACCGACGATTCGCCACAATGGGCAATTGACATGCAGCGTTACATCTTGTTCAGAGTCGGCCAATCCATCCTGGCGCTATTGGTGCTGACTGTTGTCGTATTCACCTTGGCCAGGGTATCCGGTGACCCCTTAGACGTTCTCCTGCCCCTTGAAGCCACTCCGGCGGACGCTGCCCGTGTCCGCGCGGCCTGGGGCCTGGACCGGCCGATCCACGTCCAATATTTCACCTTTTTGGGCAATGCCCTCAAGGGTGATTTTGGCGAGTCCCTGCGAATCCGCGGTCGGACCGCCATCAGCCTGGTTTTGGAGCGCCTGCCCAACACCGCCGCGCTTGCGGGGGTGGCGGTCATAGTGGCGGTTGTGGTGGCAATTCCGATTGGAGTCTTATCTGCGGTCAAGAAGGACACCCCGCTTGACTACATCGGCAAGACCATTGCCTTGTTCGGCCAGTCGCTGCCGGCCTTCTGGCTGGGCCTGATGATGATGTGGATTTTCGCCGTCCAACTTGGCTGGTTCCCCGTGTCCGGCAAGGAACACGGGGCGCTGTCATTCATACTGCCGGCCATTGCCATCGGATGGTTCCAGGTGGCGGCGTTGATGCGCCTGGTGCGGTCGTCCATGCTTGACGTGCTCGATACCGAGTACGTGAAACTGGCCCGTATCAAGGGAGTTCCGGAATGGAAGGTCGTGTGGAAACACTGCCTGCGCAACGCGGCCATTGCTCCATTCACCTATTTCGCCCTCATCATCGGCTCCCTGTTGGTGGGGTCGGTGTCCATCGAGTTCGTCTTCGCCTGGCCGGGGGTGGGCAGGCTGGCCGTGGACGCGACGGCGGCGCGGGATTTCCCCGTGGTGCAGGCCGTCGTGATCACCTTCTGTCTCGTCTACATCGTCGCCAACCTCCTGGTTGACATCGCCTACGCGTACGTCGACCCGCGCATTCGCTACTCATAGCGCGGCACGATCAGACCTACCCAAGGAGCGATTTCATGGCTGCAGACGACCGCATCCGCGCCCCCGCTATTGCGGAAGAAACGCCGGCCCCACCCGACGCCGCCAGAGGGATCGGCGTCGGCCGTATCATGTCCGAGGCGCGGCGCTACCCGGTGTTTCCCATTTTGTTGCTGCTCATCGTCCTGGTCATACCGGCTGCGTTTGCCGACTTCATAGCCCCCCACGATCCCAAGCTGGGCAGCCTGGGCTCAAAACTGCTGCCCCCGGTGTGGATGGAAGGCGGCACCACCGAGCACCTGCTCGGCACGGACCGAGTGGGACGCGACATCCTTACCCGGATCATGTACGGGGCGCGCGTTTCCGTGGTGACCGCCGTCATCGCCATTTTCATCGCGGGTATCCTGGGAACCACGATGGGAATCGTCGCGGGTTACACCGGTGGAATGGTTGACGCCGTGGTGATGCGTCTGGTCGATATCTCCTTATCGATTCCCATCATCTTGCTGGCACTGGTCCTGGTTGCTGCCGTCGGCGCCAGCATGGGCACGGTGATCACGGTGCTGGTCCTCTTGATGTGGTCCCGGTACGCGCGCCTGGTGCGCGGTGAGACGCTGGCCGTGCGGGTGCAGGACTTCATCGCACGGGCGCAGGTGTCGGGCTCGTCCCACCGCCGGATCATGCTTCGGCACGTTTTCCCCAACGTGTTCAACAGCATCATCGTGCTGGCCACCCTGAACGTGGGCTTCGTCATCATCCTGGAGAGTACGCTCAGCTTCCTGGGAGCCGGCATTCCGCCGCCGCAGCCGGCCTGGGGATTGATGGTCGCTGACGGCCGCGTGCTGATAACCTCGCCCAACGGCTGGTGGGTGGCCATGTTCCCCGGCCTCGCCATCATGCTGGTCGTGCTGAGCATGAACCTGCTGGGCGACTGGCTGCGTGACCGGCTCGACCCCAAGCAGAGGCAGGTTTAGCGCAGGTCGGGCGCATATCCGACCCCAACCACGGGGCTGGGTCCGCCAGACGGACCTGGCCCCGCTTTGGCTTTCATTCCCGTGCCGATGGCATCAATCCCGCCTGCCGGATACAATGATTCCGCAATTTCGCTTCCGTCAGCCTCACCAAGGAGCTAACAGCCATGCAACTCGGAGCCATCTTCCCCCAGACTGAAATCGGCGCCGACCCCATCGCCGTCAAGGACTTTGCCCAGGCCGCCGAGGCCCTGGGATACGAGCACCTGCTGGTGTTCGACCATGTCCTCGGAGCCGACCACACCCAGCGCGCGGAGTGGAACCGGCCCTACAACAAAGACGACATGTTCCACGAACCCTTCGTGATGTTCGGGTACCTGGCCGCGCTCACCGAGAAGATCGAGTTCTGCACCGGCATCATCATCCTGCCCCAGCGCCAGACGGCCCTGGTCGCCAAGCAGACCGCCGAGGTGGATGTGCTCACCAACGGTCGCCTTCGCCTGGGCATCGGCGTCGGCTGGAACGAGGTCGAGTTTGAGGCCCTGGGTGAAAACTGGGAGAACCGCGGCCGCCGCTCGGCCGAACAGGTCGAAGTCATGCGAATGCTCTGGACCCAGGAGGTGGTGAATTACGAGGGGCGCTACCACAAGATCACCCACGCCGGCATCAACCCCCTGCCGGTGCAGCGGCCCATTCCCGTATGGTTCGGCGGCGGCGCTCCCCAGGTGGTGCGGCGCATCGCCCGCACGGGCGACGGCTGGTTCCCGCAGTTCCAGCCCGACGGCGCGGGACGGGAGCGCCTCGAGGAGATGCGCGAACTGGCCCGCGGTTACGGACGCGATCCGGCTGCCATCGGCGTCGAGGGCCGCGCCTCCCTGGCCGACAGCAACGACCCCGACGACTGGAACAAGCTCGCTGCTGACTGGAGCGACGTCGGCGCGACCCACTTCTCCGTGAACACCATGCGCGCCGGTCTGAAGGGCCCCGACCAGCACATCGAGGCCATCCGCCGTTTCAAGGAAGCCGTAAGTTAGGGTCAGGCCTACCGTTTTCCGATATCCTGGGGGCGAATGATCATTCGCCCCTGCTTTTGCTGCATCCGGCCCAACCTCGATCAGTGCTATCGAGCAGGCTGTTGGCGCTTCAACGCGACCGACCGAACAAATGGAGATATTTGATGATGGCGCATCGTCCCATCGATAACTGCTACTGGGTGGTCCCCGGCAAGCTACTGGCCGGGGAATACCCCAGGAATTTTGACGACGCTACGTCGCCGCAGAAAGTCGCCCATCTCACGGACGCCAGTGTGTCCGCGTTCATCGATCTGACCGAAGCCGGCGAACTGTCGCCATACGAGCAGTGGCTGGAAGGAGCGTCCCACCAACGGTTTGCCGTGGCGGATGGGTCAGTACCAGAATCTCCCGCGTTGACTACCGAAATCCTTGATGCGATCGATCACCATATCGATGCCGGCCGCACGGTTTACGTTCATTGCTGGGGCGGCGTTGGCCGCACCGGGACCATCGTCGGCTGCTGCCTGGCTCGCCACGGCTACGCCGGCCAGGCTGCCCTGGAACGGCTCCAGGAGCTCTGGCAGCAATGCCCCAAGTCCAGGTACAGGAAATCCCCCGAAACCCCCAAGCAGCGGGACTACATCCTCGGCTGGCAAGAAAACCAATGACCCATACTGGTTCGTATTCGGGGCGTTGGCCGCTTGGAGTGTATCTGGAAACGCACACCACAGGCTCGATATGCGACGCTAAACGTAAACGTCGACGCATGAGCAATCAGTTTAGAGTATGGACCGATCCGGTCCCGACACCACGATAGGGGTACGATTTATGCCCGACCTTGAATCAAGCATCACGCTCATATGGGCGGCGGATCCGATGCGCCACTGGGGATTCCTGCGCCAGGGCATCGCCGGGATCGATTTTGGCGTCACCACAGACTTGACCGGCATGTCCGAAGACGAGGTCGTGTCCGTGGTCAAGCAATTCGATCAAAGTGCACAGGTGGCCGGGCAGTTCAGGCGGCTGTTGTTCGGCACGCCGATAGGCTCGCTGGTTGTGACCGGCGCTGCTGCCGGGGTGACCCGGAAGGACCGGAAATGGTCCATCGGACGAGTGGTAGGTGGCTACGAATTCCGCGACCGGAATCCGAATGACCGCCATACCATCAAGGTCGAGTGGTCCGACCAAGCGCACTCACCAGAGGAGATAACGCGGTTGATAGGGACCAACCCGTCGGGCCGACGTTCCACGGTGACCCCGCTGGGCACGGTTTACCTCGCAGAGCCCGCCGCTGAGACCGGTTGAGGACCAGGGCAGGTCACACCCTCCCCACCAGTTCCTTCAGCGCGGCGTAGGTGCGCGCCCCCGCCTCGCTGTCGCCCTCGCCGGCGAATATGTTGGCCATGAAGTCGGTCGCTCCGCCGGCGGCGAACTCCTCCAGTTGTCGTCGCAGGCCGTCCTCGTTGCCGATTACCGCCACCTCCGACGGGCCTTCGACGCCTTCGATGTCCAGCACCCGGCGGTAGTTCACCAGCTGTCCGTATCGCTCGTAGGCCTCCGCCGCCTGCCGCCGTCCTGCGGCTTCGTCGTCGCACACCGTCGTGGGCAGCCCGACGCACACCCGGGGAGTCTCGCGTCCGCTGGCCTCGGCCGACTGCCCGATGCGCGGCGTGATGTGCTCCCGAATCGTCCGCGGCCCAGCCATCCAGGTGATGGTGCCGTCGGCCTTTTCGCCGGCCAGTCGCAGCATCCGAGGCGCCAGCGCCGAGATGAGCACGGGACACCTGGGTCGGTCCAGCACGTCCAGCTCCGCGTTCACGTTGTAGAACTCGCCGGAAAACTGCACCCGACCGTCTTCCATCAGCGGGCGCAGCACCGACAGGTACTCCCGCACGTGGAGCGCCGGCCGGTCGTAGGACAGGCCGAAACTCCCCTCAATGCCCGGACGGTGCGAAGGGCCCAGCCCGAGCAGAAATCGCTCGTTGGTTGCCGCCGCCGTGGTCAGGGCCTGCTGCGCCATCGCTACCGGATGCCTCGGGTAGGTCGGCACCACGCCGACCCCCAGCTCGATGCGGCTGGTTTGCGTCCCGGCCAGCGCCAGCACGGTCAGGGCGTCGTATCCCCGCGCCGAGATGTGGGGCACCCAGAAGCTGTCGAACCCGTCTTCTTCCGCCTGCTTGATCCGCCCGATCAGCTCGTCCAGGCTCATCAGGTCGGCCGTCGACGCTCCAACAAACACTCCGATACGCATTGTCGTCCTCCATGTACCGGTCGGCGAGACCAGCCAACCCTGTTTGCAGTGTTACGCGGCCAGCAACTTCTCCGCGACTTCCCGCGCCTCGTCACGGTTACCCACGAACCGGTCCGCCGGAACCCGGTGCAGGGTGTTCAGCGCCCTCAGGTTCCGCTCCACGGGGCCGGAAAGCCCCATCACGATGGGTTCCGTGTCCTCGTCCAGCGCCACGTCGATCATCTGCTCCACCACCATGGCCGCGCTGTCGTCCATGTACGCGGTGTCGGTGAAGTCGAAAATCACCACCTCGTGCTCCTGGATGTCCTGCCCGATGGTGCTCACCAGGTTGCTCGACGACGCCACGGAGAACCGCCCGCGCAGCGCCACCAGGCCCACCCGGGCCGAGAATTCGTCTGCGTCGTCGTCGTCCGCGTCCAGCGATAGGAAGCTCTGGTCCAGCAGAGGCACGGACACCACGCTGTCCAGCTCCTGCCGCTCCAGCAGCCTGGCGCTGGCCATCCCCGCCGCGATCAATCCGATGGCGATGGCGGTCACCAGGTCGAGGAACACCGTCAAGGCGAACGTTATCACCATCACCAGCAGGTGCTCCCGCGGCATCTGGTGGACCCGCGTCACGAACCGCCAGTCCATGATGTCCCAGCCCACCTTCATCAGGATCCCGGCCAGAACCGCGTGGGGTATGGCCTCTACATACCGGCCCAGGCCCAGAACCAGCGCCAAAAGCACTGCCGCCCGGATCGCCCCCGACAGCTGCGTGTTTCCACCGGACCGGATGTTGACCACCGTCCCCAGCGTCGCTCCGGCTCCCGGCAACCCTCCGATCAGCCCGGCGATCATGTTGCCGATGCCCTGCCCGATCAGTTCCCGGTTGGGGTTGTGTCGGGTTCGCGTCAGCGAGTCCGCGATCAGCGACGTCAACAGGCTGTCGATGGAACCGAGCAGGGCCAGAACCAGCGCCGGCTCCAGCGAATTCAGGATGAACCCAACAGAGAACACCGGGATCTGCAGGTCCGGCAACCCCGTCGGCACGTCGCCGATGACTGGCAGGTCGTTCAGCCACAGGATGCCCAGGGCGCAGCCCACGATCATGGCCGCCAGCGGGGCCGGCAGTACCCTTCGGAACGGCCTCGGCCACAGGATACCGACCACCAGCGTCACGGCGGCGACCGCCAGCGCCTGGAAGTTCACGCTGGTGGCCACGTCTTGCAGCGCGTTGACCGCGCCAATAACGCCTCCCACCGCCACCGGCGATCCCAGGAAAGGCGCGATCTGCACGATCATGATGATCACGCCGATCCCGGTCATGAACCCCGAAATCACCGAGTAGGGAGTGTACGCCACAAACCGGCCGATGCGGGCCAGTCCCAGCGCCGCCTGGATGAACCCGGCCAGCACGACTATAGTGAACGCTTCCGCCAGGGTGTTGGCGTGGCTGGTTACGATCACCGCCATGGCGATGGACATGGGACCCGTTGGACCCGATATCTGTGACCGCGTGCCGCCGAACACCGCAGCGAAGAATCCCACCGCGATGGCGCCGTACATGCCGGCCGTTGGGCCGAGACCGGACGCTACGCCGAATGCCAGAGCGACCGGCAGGCCCACCACCGAGCAGGTGAGTCCCCCGAAGATGTCGCCGCGGAGTCTGTCGAGACTGTAGTCGAAGTTCACGGTTTTAGCAGCGTAACAACGCGATCCAGTATCCTGTGGCCCACCTCGTACTTGGTGAGCAATGGCAGCCTTTCGACCTCCATCTCGCGGTCAATCAGCACCACCCGGTTCGTGTCCACGCCAAACCCGCTGCCTTCTTCCGTAATATCGTTGGCTACTATCAGGTCCAACTCTTTGCGCCGCACCTTATCGGCGGCGTTCGCCTCCAGGTTCTCGCTCTCGGCGGAGAACCCAACCCGCACGAAATTCCCTCTGGCTGTCGCCAGAATGTCGGTGGTCTTCTCCAGATCGATGGACATCTCGTCCGCGGCCGTCTTCTTGATCTTCTGCTCGGCCATCACCGCCGGCCGGTAGTCCGCCACCGCCGCCGCCATGATCAGCGCATCCGCCGTCCCGGTCTCGGCCAGCACCGCGTCGCACATATCCTGGGCCGACTTCACCTGCACCGTCTGCACCAGCGCCGGATCCGCCAACGCCGTGGGCGCCGTCACCAGCACCACCTCCGCTCCCCGGTCTCGTGCCGCCTCAGCCACCGCGTATCCCATCCGACCCGAGGAGTGGTTCGTGATCACCCGCACCGGATCGAGGGCTTCCTGCGTGCCTCCCGCGCTGACCACCACTTTACGTCCGGCGAAGTCGCCGTCTTTACCCAGCGCCGCCGCGATGTGGCCCAGCAGTTCCGCCGGCTCCACCAGCCTGCCCATCCCCATCAGTCCCGACGCCAACCGACCCGGCGCCGGGCCGGCCAGGAACACTCCCCGGCTGCGCAGCCGCGTGATGTTCTCCTGCGTTGCCGGATGATCGAACATGTTGGCGTCCATGGCCGGCGCAACCAGCAGGGGCGCCTCCGTGGCAATCACCGTCGTGGTCAGCGGATCGTCGGCCAGACCCCCGGCCAGCTTGGCGACGCAGTGCACGGTCGCCGGCGCGATCACCACGATGTCCGCCCACCGTGCCAGCGCGACGTGCTCCACGCTGTGCTCGGAGTCCGCGTCGAACGTGTCGGTGACCACGGCCCGGTGGGTCAGGCTCCGGAAGGCCAGCGGCGTGACGAACTGCGTCGCGCCGTAGCTGAGGATCGTCTCGACGTTTGCGCCGGCCTGCACCAGCTTGCTGGCCAGATCCAGCGCCTTGTAGCAGGCGATGCTCCCGGTCACCCCGAGTACGATGTTCTTGCCGACCAGCGCAGATTCCATCTCAACTCACCCTGCTCAGCCCGTCCGGCGCGCCGGATGCGGGCAGGCCTGCCGCGTTCTTCCGGAAGATGATGTCCAGCCCGACCAGCGTCAGTTCCTGGTTGATGTCGTCGAACACCGGCACGTGGTCCGAGATCACCGTCACCAGCCCGCCCGTGCCGACCACCCTGGCGTCCTCGCCGATCTCCGCCTTGAACCGCCCGACCATCGCCGTCACCAGCCCGGCGTACCCCAGCACGATCCCCGATTGCAGCGACGTCGTCGTGTTCCGTCCCACCGCCTCCGTTGGCGCGACCAGTTCCACCCGCCTCAGTTGCGACGTGTTGTAGTACAGCGCGTCCGCCGACAGGTTGATCCCCGGCGCGATCGCTCCGCCCAGGTACTCCCGGTCCCGGGACACAGCATCGAACACCGTGGCCGTGCCCAGGTCCACCACGATCATCGGGGCGCCGTAGAGTTCCACCGCCGCCACCGCGTCCACGATCCGGTCGGCCCCCACGTCGCGCGGGTTGTCGTAACGGACCGGCATCCCCAGGTCGATCTGCGACGTCACCTGCAGCGGCGTCACGCCGAAGAACCGGCGGCACAGGTCCTCGAACATGCCGGTGAGCGGCGGGACCACCGAGCAGATGCATGCCGCCGTAATGTCGGTGGTCGTGATCCCCCGGAACTCCAGCAGGTTCTTCAGCAGGATCCCGTATTCGTCCGCGAGACGGCGCGAGTCCGTCGCCACCCGCAGCGTGGTCACCAGCCGGTCCACCGGATTGGCTCCGTTTCCGCTGCCCCCGGCGTCGCTCCAATCAGTGACGCCCCCATCCCGGAACACCCCAATGGTCACAGCCGTGTTGCCGATGTCGATGGTCAGGAGCATGGTAATCCAGTTATGTGACAAGAGTTAATGAGTCGTCACATCGGCGGCATTATAAATGTCAACACCGTTCCCCGCAAACTATTTGCAGTTCGAATGCCTACCCAGGTGTAAATTGTCAGTCACAAATTCTCACTATCACCGGAATGTCCCCAGCTATCCGACAATCATCCCGGCACCTCCGCCGCAATTCCCACCGCCTACTGTCGTTCCTGTGCACCGCCGTCATGCCTGCGCCCCACCGTCATTCCTGCGCAAGCAGGAATCCACCTTCGCGGCAAGCCTGCGCTCGCTGTTCACCCGCTGAACGGCGCGAAACCTAGCCGGCTACGCCGCAATGCCCATCTCCCGCAGCCGCGCCACCAGGTACTCCTGCGGCCGGTCGCCCTTGGTCCGGTTGCAGTGCCCGCACAGCAGTTGCAGGTTGTCGATGTGATCCGTCCCGCCGCCCGACTGCGGGATCACGTGGTCGACCTCCAGGTGCCGGAACTCGAAGGCCGACCGGCACCCGTTGCATCGCCCCTCCTGCTGCCCGAACAGCACGTGCTTGTTCTGCCGGTACGGCACCGGCGCGTCGATGTCGGTGCGGCGTGGTATGTCCGTGCGCGCCGTCACCAGCCGGTTGTGGAACAGCTCTCCCATGGTCTGCTGCAGCCGCAGGTTCACCAGCTCGACGGCCTTGGACGATATGTCGATCCCGACCCACCTCCGCCCCAGGTTCTCCGCCGCCACGCACGCGGTGGCGCACCCGCAGAACGGGTCCAGCACCATGTCGCCCTCGTTGGACGACGCCCGGATGATGCGCTCCAGCAGCGCGAGGGGTTTCTGCGTCGGATAGCCGATCCTCTCTTTGGATTGCGCTTGCAAGGGGTTGATGTCCGTCCACAGATCTTGCAACGGCACTCCGGGCATTTCGTCGAGGTATCGCTTGTATGCGGGCACCGCACCTGGTCTCCGCTGGATGACCCTGCCGGCGTCGACGAGTTCTTGCATCCGTTCCTCGCTATACCGCCAGTAGCGTGTGACCCCCATGACTTCATACTGTGGGTTTCCCTTGGAGGCCCCGCCGGGTCCAGTCAAGTTATCCAATCTGTAGCGCCGATTCGTGCCCGGTTCAAAGTATTTGTAGAACTTCGCTACATATTCGGGGTCGTAGTCCGTATATATCGGGTTCCACGCCCACTCGTCGGACTTGGTATAAAAGTAGACTACGTCGTGAACGCGACCGTGTTGCTTGCGACCTTGACGGGTGTCGCTGTGAGCACTGGTGCGCCGCCAGACGATTTCGCTGCGAAAGCAAGTCTGGCCATAGATGCTATCCATCAGCAGCTTAAGAAAATGGCTGGCGGTCGGATCGCAGTGCAGGTAGATCGATCCGGTGTCCTTGAGAACCCGCCGCATCTCCAGCAAGCGGACGGCCATCATGCACAGGTACGACTGCATCCCCTTGCCGTGGGTCAGCCCGGCCGCCTGCAGCACCTGGTACATCGCCGGCTGCTCGTCAGCGATCAGGCCCATCCACGCCACGTCCAAGTCCGACAGCGTCCACATGTCCTTGAACGCCGCCCCGGCCGCCGCGCTTCCCACCGGCGCCGCGTAGTTCCGGTTCGAGTTGAACGGTGGGTCCAGGTAGATCAGGTCCACCGACTCCGAGTTCAACCCCCGCAGTATGTCGAGGTTGTCCCCCGTCCAGATCGTTTTGTCAGCAAAGTTGGTCATGGCTGGCCGTACCGAATTCAATTGAGCCGGAACTGTTCGCGTATGGTTGGAATGGCGATGCTGCCCCAGCATTTGCCGGTTAGCGCACGTGCCTGTGGCGGAAACGCGCCATGCACAACTTTGATGCCACGCGTTTGCAGAAACTCTACCACCGGAATGAAATCCCGGTCCGATGACACCAGGACGGCTACGTCGTAGTTCCCTACCCAGACAAGGCTAATCATATCGGTAACTATTCTGGTATCGACACCCTTTTCCTCGGTGCCGCGCATATCGCCATGGCAAACGGGACACACTGCAATTTCGGCCTGACAGGATGGCGAAGGACAGGTTGGCCCAGCTTGCTTGCGCTGGCGCTCTACAATCGTGCCGTAAACGCCGGGGAAGCCGCTGAGCGTGTTCTCAAACCAGTTTCAGTGATTGGCGCCGGCTTGGGTATCAGGGTCGTAGGAAGTGTACACGTTCATCCCCTGGTATAACGCGGACGCGTTCGGGTCAACCACGCGCAAAGCCTCATGTGCCAGGGAAACACCCAAAGGTCTCATATCGATCCTGAACCCAGGGTCGGTTCGACGCAGAGAAAGTGCGAAATTCTGGTAGTCGACGAACACGCGCACGCGCTGCTCGCTGGTGGAGGCTCTAGCGGTAATCATCGTCGCTCACTGTCATCGTTAAATGTCTGCGGGGGCGCATTGCACGCCCCCGGGGTATTTGTAATCGGGCACCGTACTCCCCTAATGTTGGGCAGTTACCCGATGGGTAATTGTGCTTTTGATGCTAGCAAGCACGCTGGCCTCTGTCAACTTTGGCATCGGAACGCAACCGTGCGGATTCGGTTAGGGCGCTCGGTCGCGAAGCTATCGATCAGCGTCGGCACGGGACGGCCTACTGCTCGGCGCCGGCGATCCCCACCTGCACGATTCTGGGCTGGTCGACGCCGGCCACTCCCACGTACTGGAACGCCTTCCCGTCCGCTTCGCGCGGCTGCATGCCCTGGGTCACCACCTGCTTGTTGCCCAGCAGAAGGTCGGCGAAGGGCGCGGCCTGGGTGCCCGCGCCCGGGTCCGTGGGGAATGCGAAATCCAGGCCCGGCGCGCTGGTGAACTCGATCCGTCCCGTCTCGTCGCTCACCCAGAACTCGGTGATGATGCTGGTGTTGGCGATCTCCGCCAGCGTCGCGTTGATTTCCTCCGGCGGCTTCCCCGCCTCCAGCGCCGCCGCGATGTAATGGGCAGTCAGTTTGGCCTCGGCGATCAGGTGCGCCGTTTCGTCCACATCGTTGAGCGCGGCCTGGTCACCGGACGCGCATCCCGCCGCCAGGGCCATTGCCAGCGCCGCCATGGCCAGTGCGTAAAATACTCGCATTTTCAGGCTTCTCCCTCGACCTTGACACCCCGGTCCGGGGCCTTATCCGGTGCGATTCTATGCTAAAATCGCCGCAGAATCCCTTTGGAGACGTGTAAATATGGCCGACATCGCACTGGTCCAGATCGTCAAGCAGGGGCGCGACGCCGTCGCCGCCTGGCGCGAAGAGCACTCCAACCAGCCCATGGACCTCAACGCCTGCTACATGAGCCATGCCCGCATCCCCATGGTGAACCTGCGGGGCGCCGACATGCGGGACGGCGATTTCATGGGCGCGATGGTCCGCCGCGCCGACCTGTCCAACAGTTACCTCAACGACGCGCACTTCTACCGCGCCGACCTCCGCGAGGCCAACCTGAGCCGCGCCATCGCCCCCGGGGCCAACCTGCGCGGCGCCGACCTGCGCAACGCCAACCTCACCGGCGCCAACTTCGACCGCGCCACCCTTTCCGAGGCCAACCTCTCCGGCGCGGATCTCACCAACATCAACCTGGACCGCGCCAACCTGGACCGCGCCAACCTCACCGGCGCCAACCTCACCGGCGCCAGCTTCAACGGGACCAACCTGTCTCGCACCAACCTGTCTTCCTGCACCCTCAACGGGGCCGACTTCTACGAAGCCATTCTCAACGACGTAGTCACCGGCGAGGCCGATTTCCGCAACTGCATCATCGGCTACACCGTGTTCCAGAACTGCGCCCTCGACGCGGCCGTCGGGCTGGACGAGGTTCGCCACGACGCCCCCAGCACCATCGGCCTCGATACCCTGCTCCGCTCACGCGGCGCGCTTCCGCAGTCCTTCATCCTGGGTTCCGGGGTGCCGGTCGCGGTGGTCGGTCTCCAGGACAGCGTAGCCGACGCTCCGGTCACCACCCTCGAAGTCCACATCTCCTGCGCCGAGGCCGACATCCCCTTCGCCCGCCAGCTGGAAGCCAACCTGCGCGCCCAGGGAGTACGCAGTTGGGTCTTTGCCGAGGGTTTCCGGGGCAACCCCCTGGTCGACCGCCGCGCCACCTCCGGCGAGGAGGAGATCGAGCGGTGGGTTCGACACTACGACCGCCTGGTCGTGGTGTGCAGCGCGGCGGGTTTCGATAGCGAAACGGTCCGCAACGATATCACCGGCGCCCACGAAGCGCAGCGGGTCGCAGATAGCTGGACCATGTTCCTGGTCGACGCCGATGGCATCATGGGCGCCGGCCGCCACCGCGCCGCCCGCCTCATGGCCGAGGATTATCGCTTCTTCGACCTTACCGGCCAGTCCGAAGACTCCGCCGAGTACCAGGCCGTTTTGGAAGACCTGATCAACAACCTCCGCGAGGACCAACCCGTCAGCGCTGCCGCTCCCCCGCGCCGGGAAGTCGATCCCCGCACTCTCCAGCTCTAACCGCTGGCATCCATCGACGAACGCAGAGGGGCGACCAACCGGTCGCCCCTCGAATTTTCCGTGTAGCCCACGCCTCCGGTATCCTTTGGCACGACGGCTGCGCGGCCGGGTTGTTGCCGGATCCGGCGGTGGTCTCAGCCTCGCCGGTCGCCTATCGGAACGGCGGCGCGTAAATCTGGCC
The DNA here is from genome assembly GCA_951813535.1 of uncultured Dehalococcoidia bacterium. Classification (GTDB taxonomy): domain Bacteria; phylum Chloroflexota; class Dehalococcoidia; order Lucifugimonadales; family UBA3495; genus Bin87. Next base: position 1,228,754 of record OX638345.1, read on the forward strand.
ACCCTTCGGGCAGTTCTGGCACGGAGCATCAGCCCACAGCGCGTTGCGGCTGCCGGCCGGGCGCGGCACGCCCAGCCCGCCGGATCCGAAATGCCGCTCGTAGACCTCGCCGTAGTTGCCCAACTCCCGCACCACGTCCTGGGCCACCGTCTGACTCACTCCCAGGTCCTCCTGGCCCCAGGACCCTTCGAGTCCGAATATCCTGTCGACCGCGGCGTTTCCAGTAGTCGCGCTGGGCACGTTCCCGGAAGCTATGTCGTACGCCTCGGCATATATGAGGATGCCAATCACGGATTTGACGAGGTCAAACCATTGGTCGTCCCCGTGGGGTACGGCCAGTGAGATTGGTTCCTCCGATATGGTCTCGGGCAGGATAATGTGCTCGTCCTCCGCGCCGCCGGCGGCAATGATCTCGCCCTTCAGGAAGGTGCGGTCGGTAGTGTACGCGTCGCACTGCCCGGCGACGTAGGCCGCGATGGAGGCTTCGAAAGTTTCGAAAGTGACCACATCCATGCCGAGCTGGTATTGGCGGTTGAAGTCCTCCAAGTTGAGCTCGGTGGTGGTGCCCTGAGCGACACACACGGAGGCTCCCTGCAGGTCATAGGCGCTCGCAATGCCCAGCGCCGTCGGTACCGCGAATCCCTGGCCGTCGTAGAGCGTAGTATGCACGAAGTTGCCGCCCCAGGTTGCGTCGCGGCTGGTGCTCCAGGTATTCACCCAGGCCAGGATGTCGATCTCTCCCGATGCCAGGGAGGGACCGCGCTCGGCGGCCGACCCGATGATCCGGAACTCAACCGCTCTGGGATCGTTGAACACCGCCACGGCCACTGCCCGGCACAGATCGATCTCGAACCCATCGTTCTCTCCGTCATTGTTCAGACTGCCATAGCCCGCCACGTCATTGGTAGTGCCGCAAACGACGTGGCCACGACCCCTGATTTGCTCCAGCCGACCATCGGTCTGGGCTGGGTTCGCCGTGTTCTCGGAGTGGGTTCCCCGGATTGCAACACTCTCATTGCTCGGGGTCCCCGCCGCGTCCGGTTCTGTGGGCATGGCGCATGCCGACGCGACCACCAGCATTGCGGTCGCGGCGATCACCAACGTCAATTTAATCAATCCGTATCGCAACATTCTGCCCTCTGCTTCTCGTATTGTCCCCGAGTTCTGTTTCGGCAGATGACCATTAACTGCAACCGGGGGAGGGCAATTGCCCTCCCCCGGTTTGGACCGTTCCGAAGAACCGACCGATTTGGATGGCTACATCGAATTAGATGTAGTCTTCCTCCTCGTACATCATGTCGACGTTGTCGGTGCTCTGGCTCAGACCGCGAACGACCTGGGCCCTGAACTCGGCCAGCATATCGTCAGTGATGTCGCCGCCGTTGGCCTTGGCAGCGTCCTTCAACTGGTCGAATGCCCATTCGCCGGTGTCACCGTGCGGCATGTCGAAGAAGCCGGGCTCGAAGATGGGGAGTTCGCCGGGTCCGAAGTAGCCCTTGCCCTCGATGTTGTAGCCTTCGAGGTCGTGGGTGCCCTTGCCGAGGACCTGACCGGTGGCAGCGTAGTGCTCCATGGTGGCCTTCATGCCGTACTTCTGGATCGGGCAGACCTTCATGCACACGCCACAGCCGAGGTAGCGAGCCATGACGGGGCGGCAGCGCTTGAAGTAGAGCTTGTTCTTCTCGATTCCGCGCCACCAGATCTTGTCGCGCATCAGGGCGCGGCCCGGGCAGCGGTTCACGCAGACCTGGCACACCTGGCAGAAGGCGTGGATGCCGTAGTCGACGGGCTCGTCATAGGAGACGTTGGCGTCGGTGGTGATCATCATGATGCGGCAGCGGGAGCCGACGTGAGGGGTCAGCAGGTAGCCGCAGGCGCCCAACTGGCCGAGACCAGCGGCGACGAACATCGGGATATAGGGGCCGGTGTTGTCGTTGGGGCTGTGGACCTGGGCGCGATAGCCAAGGCCGCGGATGAAGTTGCCCAGTTCGAGACCGGCAGCGCCTTCGGTCCGGTACGTGCTGGAGTGCACGATCTCGGCGTCGATGCTGGGGATGGTCTGGGTGGGCTCGAAGTCCTGCTCGTAAGCCAGGCAGACGACGTGGGGGAAGCGGACCCAGTCCTTCTTGCTCTGGTACACGTAGCGGATGTCAAAGGCGGTGACGCCGACTTCGACAAAGCCGAGCTCGCGGGCCTTCTGCTTGATGACTTCGGTTACGTCCTCGCCAGTGGCGTCGGTCGTGGGGTCGAGCTCACCGGTCAGGCGGGCGGCCATGACCAGGTTGCGATTGAGCTTGTCGTGCTCCTTGCGGATCTCACGCATTTCAGCGTGCTGGTCGCGCATGGTGTTGGCCCAGTCGCGGGATGCGCGCTCGGTGATGTTCATGGTCTCGACGGGATATTCCCGGGAGTACCAGTCAACCTCGCGCTGGTTCATGGGGATGCCAGGAGTGGTTTCGAGTTCTTCCGGCACCGGGATGGTGACAGGCGCGTCGCCCAGGTACTTACCAGGTCGCCGAACCTCGTGTCCGATCGTTAGCATATCCTCCTCCTTGGTTGGATTGCGTAGATAGACCTAATTTGCGGAAAGGTTACTTCCCCGGTTCAACAATGTCAATACTCCGTCCCTTGAAACATCATATTCCATTGCTTGATGATGTTTATTTCTGCGGATTGCTACGATCTTAAGCGCGCGCGACAACCCCATCGCAATGGCGCTGCTCACCGCAAGACTCCGGTGATGCGTCTCAATCAGCAGGCGCGTGGGGCCATCTCGCCGGAGCGGTGAAAGAAGGCGCCGTTCGAAGAGCGAACGGCGCCTATGGGATCACGGCCTGGGAGCATCCGGGGCAGTGCAGGACTGCGGATAACCCGCTAATCCGCCACCCCGACCTGCTCCTCAACCCCCAGCGCGGCCCTCAGGTAACGGCCGGTGTGACTCTCCTCGACCTGTGCCAGCATTTCCGGTGTGCCGCAGGCCAGCAGGTTGCCGCCCTGGTGACCGGCGCCGGGGCCCAGGTCAATGATCCAGTCGGCGTTCTTGATGAGGTCCAGGTTGTGCTCGATGAGCAATACCGAATTGCCCTGGTCAACCAGGCGGTGCAGCACTCGCAGCAGGGCGGCGCAGTCCTCAAAAGAGAGGCCGGTGGTGGGTTCGTCCAGGAGGTACAGCGTGCGCCCCGTGGCGCGACGGGATAGCTCCGTCGCCAGCTTGACCCGCTGCGCTTCCCCTCCGGACAGCGTCGTGGCCGGCTGCCCCAGGCGGATGTACCCCAACCCCACGTCCCGCAGCGTTTGCAGCTTGCTGCGGATACGCGAGTAATTCCAGAAAAAGTCCAGCGCGGTCTCCACGGTCATCGCCAGCACGTCGGCGATTGACTGGTCGCGCAGCGTGACCTCCAGCGCCTCCCGGTTGTAGCGGCGACCCTGGCAGACCTCGCAGGGCACGGTGACGTCGGGCAGGAACTGCATTTCTATTTGAATGTAGCCTTCGCCCTGGCACGATTCGCACCGGCCGCCCTTGACGTTGAACGAAAAACGACCCGGCTTGTAACCGCGGATGCGAGCCTCGGGCAGCGTGGCAAACAGCTCGCGAATTGGAGTGAACGCGCCGGTGTAGGTGGCCGGGTTGCTGCGCGGGGTCCGCCCGATGGGGGACTGGTCGATGTTCACCACCTTGTCGATGTGCTCGATGCCGGTGACCTCGTCGTGATCCCCGGGGCGGTCGCGACCCTGGGCGACGGCCTGCGCCAGCCGCTTGTAGAGGATGTCGTACACCAGGGTGCTCTTGCCGCTGCCGGACACCCCGGTGACGCATCCCAACAAGCCCAGCGGGAACTCCACGTCGATGCCGGTGAGGTTGTTCTCTCTCGCGCCCACGACGGCGATGGATTTCCCGTTGCCCTCGCGCCGTTCCTCCGGCACGGGAATGCGCTTCCGACCACTGAGATACGCGCCGGTCAGCGACGCTTCGTTGGCCATCACCTCGGCAACGTTCCCCGTGGCCACGATCTCGCCGCCGTGCTCGCCCGCTCCGGGTCCCAGGTCAACGATGTGGTCGGCCGCCCGCATCATCGCGTCGTCGTGCTCCACCACGATCACCGTGTTGCCCATATCACGCAACCGGGTCAACGTCCCGATGAGCCGATGGTCGTCGTGAGGATGCAAACCGACCGTGGGTTCGTCGCATACGTACAGCACCCCGGTGAGGCCGCTGCCGATCTGGGTGGCCAGCCTGACCCGTTGGGCCTCTCCGCCGGACAGCGTGCGAGCGGTACGGCTCATCGTCACGTAGTCCAGTCCGATGCTGTCGAGGAAATGGAGGCGGCCCTCGATCTCCTTGAGGATCTGATCGGCGATGACCATTTCGCGTGGGGTCAGGTGGCTCGGCAGATCTGAGGCCGGGGAACGACGTCCGTTGCGGCGGGTGCGCCGGCCTTTTCCGTTGGCGCCGTTGACCGGAGGCTGGGTCTCGCTCTCGTCCATCGGTTCAGGCGCATGATGCCCGTTGCTGCTGCCGTTGACGGGCGACTGATCCGGCGAATCCGCTACCGGCTTGATGCCGCGCACCCACTGTAGGCCCTCCCCGATGGTGTTGCCGGTGACTTCCATTATGTTTTGACCGCAGACCAGCACGCCCAGCGCCTCCGGGCGCAGACGCGCCCCGCTGCAGGAACGACACGCCCGCTGGGCCATGTACCGTTCGATTTCGCCGCGCGTGTGGTCCGATTCGGTGTCCCGGTAGCGACGTTGCAGGTTGGGAATCACGCCCTCGTAGGTGGTGTTCCAAGCGTAGGTGCGGCCCCGGCCCGTGCGGTGACGCACTTTCACCTGCTGTTTGCCGGCGCCGTAGAGCACGATGTCGACCTGCTCGTCGGTCAGTTCCCGCACCGGAATATGGGGTGAGAAGTCGAACTCGCGCGCCACCGCTTCCATCATGCTGGCGTACCAGGCGTTGGCCGCTCCTGAACGCGCCCACGGCACGATGGCCCCTTCAAGCAACGAGAGCGAGCGGTTCTGGATCACCAGCGACGGATCGACCTCAAGCTGATAGCCCAGACCGGTGCACGTTGAGCACGCGCCGTGGGGGCTGTTGAAGCTGAAGGTGCGAGGTTCGATTTCGGGCAGGCTGATACCACAGGCGACACAGGCGAACTGCTCGCTGAAAACCAGGTCGTCCTCATCCTCCCGGCCCACTGTGAGGACACCCTCTCCCTCGCGCAGCGCGGTTTCCACCGATTCGGTGACGCGGTTGGGTTCGGTGTCGCCGCGAATGATGAGGCGGTCAACAACGATGTCGATGTAGTGCCACTTCTGCTTGTCCAGCGCCAGGGTATCAGTGTCCTCAACCAGCATCACCTCGCCGTTGACGCGGACGCGGACAAAGCCGCCCCGGCGAGCGGCTTCGAAAACCTCCCGGTGCTCGCCCTTCTTGCGGCGCACCTTCGGAGCCAGCAACGTTATTCGGGACGCCTCGGGCAGCCCCAGGATGGCATCGACGATTTGCTGGACCGTCTGGCGGGCCACCGGGTTGCCGCACTTGGGGCAGTGCGGCTTGCCGACCCGGGCGAACAGGAGGCGCAGATAGTCGTAGATCTCCGTGACGGTGCCCACTGTCGAGCGAGGGTTGTGGGAGACGCCCTTCTGGTCGATGGAAATGGCCGGGGACAGTCCCTCGATGTAATCGACGTCGGGCTTGTCCATGCGCCCCAGGAACTGGCGGGCGTACGCGGACAGCGACTCCACGTAGCGACGTTGGCCTTCAGCGTAGATGGTGTCGAAAGCCAGGCTGCTCTTCCCGGATCCGGACACACCGGTGATCACCACCAGCCGGTCCCGGGGGATCGTCACGTCTACGTTCTTGAGGTTGTGCTCGCGGGCACCCTTGATGAAGATGACTTCCTGCGGCATAAAGCGGCCTTACTGCATGAGGATGTTGAAACCGGCTTGGGTGAAATCACGGTCGGCGGTGAGAGCATGGGTGATGCCGATTTCCCGCATCACCAGGAAACTGGCGCAGTCTGTTAGACCCCAACGCTGGTCAGAATGGGATCTATAGAAATCAAAGGCATTCCTAAATTGGTCTTCGCTTTGGGAAATGATGTTCACGTCGGGATCAGTGCGCAGACGGAGCACTTCCGCAGTTGCCAGGTTGCGGTAGTATTCGCCCAGACGGCTCACTCCATTCAACAGCTCGGCCAGGACCATTTCAGTTGTGACGACGCGCGCGTCAATGAGTTCAAGGGAGAGAAGGGCTGCAATTTCGTGCCAGGGATCTGTCCGAACCAGCAGGGCAAACCAGTACGAGGTGTCGGCAAATACTACTTTCACTCTTCCTCCCGCTTTGGCGCTCCGTAGAGGTAGTGGTCCAAGTTGCGGGAGAAGTCTGGCGGTATTTTGGCCAATTCTTCGTCAGGGATTCGGTTGCTCGCCTCAATCCAGTATTCCCAAAAAAGGCGCTCATTCGGGTTCCTGGGCGGTAGTACCCGTTCCGATTTCTTGAGGTCAATGCTGACGATCCGTCGCAATTGCCCCCCGGCATAATCGCCCTCTCCAACTATCTTCACGCTGTAGTTCCCATGATTGTGCATACTCTCAATGTATGACCATTGGGACGCCGTAAAATCGGCTTGAACAGTAGAGCCGTCTTCCAACTGCAACTGATAGGCACCGTTGTGGTCGAGGTCCAACTCCATGGACTTTACCTCGGCAACGATCGCAACGGGATGGCGTCCGGTCTTTTCGGTCATGGCGAACCGTCCTTAGAGGGGCGCTGGGTCACTCCAATTCTACCAAAGGGTCGTTGGCGTTGACGGAATCCAGGGGTTGAACGAACACGGTCTTCACGACGCCGTCGCGGTGGGCCAGGATGCTCTGCTCCATCTTCATCGCTTCCACCACGCATACCTCGTCGCCGGCGCTGACCGCATCGCCGGGACGCACCATGACCGACATGACCCGGCCCGGCATTGGCGAACGCAGGATGTCGTCGTCGACGGGAGCGCCGGACCCCGCGGGTGTCGCGCTGGGGGCATCCGGTACGGCAAGGCCACCGGCGGGCCTCCCCCGACGCGGAGGCGACGGAGCGGCAGCAGCGTCGATGTCGACGTCGAAGGTTTCTCCGTCAACGGTGACTTGAAGCGGAGACCGGGTCAGGTCACCAACCTCGACGGTATACCAATGGTCACCGACGCGTACTCTGATCGTGGTCAAGCTACCTACCAGGTTCCACTGCCGAGCCGTGAACGGAAGAGTTCCCGGCGGCCCTGAGTACGCCATCGCGAGCCGTTATCGCCGGCTGCCGCTCCCTGACCCTGAGCCGCGTAAACTGCTGCCGCTCCGATGGCAGCAGCCAGAGCGCGGGGATCAATACCCGGCGCGGAGCCGCCAGAGTTCGCACTGTGGGTGCCGTTGGTCATGCTTTGGTGCCCATTGGCTTTTGCGCCTTGATCTCTCAGCCGCCGGTCGAGAATGGTGGGAAGAGTACCGGTGTGATATCCGGCCGAAACAAACTCCGGGCTGGCCAGTACGTCTCGCAACAGAGGGATGTTGGTGCCGACTCCTTCCAATCGGAATTCCGCCAGGGCGGAGTCCAGCGTGGCGATCGCCGCGCTCCGATCCTCCCCCCAGGCCATCACCTTGGCAAGCAGCGGTTCGTAGTGTAGCGAAACCTCGTAACCGACGCAAAGGGCGGTATCCACCCGGACATTGTCGCCCTGCGGAAGTTGGACGTCGGTTACCACGCCAACGTGGGGAAGGCAGGTGTTCGGGTCCTCGGGATATACGCGCGCTTCTATGGCGTGGCCGTGGGCGCGGATTTCGCTTTGCCGGAGAGTGAACGGCACGCCGGCCGCGGATTGCAGTTGCAGTTCGACGATGTCCCTGCCGGTCAGCAGTTCGGTTACTCCGTGTTCCACCTGCAACCGTGGGTTCATTTCCAGGAAGTAGAAGTGTCCGTCCGGCGTGACCAGGAACTCTACGGTGCCGGCGTTGGTGTAGCCGACCTCCCGGCCCAGCTGTCGGGACAATCGGCCGATCTGCTCCCGGACCTCGCCCGGCAATTTGGCCGACGCCGGCGTTTCCTCGATCAGTTTCTGGTTGCGGCGCTGGATTGAGCAGTCGCGCTCGTGCAGGTGGAGCACGTTGCCGTACTGGTCGGCAATCAGTTGGACCTCGATGTGAGATGCCCCCTCCAGGTACCGTTCGTAAAACAGGCTGGAATCGGCGAAGGCGGCCTGGGCGGTCTTGCGGGTTCGTTCAATGATCGGCTCCAACTCAGCCATGGAATGGACCACATGGATACCGATGCCGCCGCCGCCGGCGGTGGCTTTCACCATCATTGGAAAGCCCAGTTCCCACGCCTTGGCGATGGCCTCGTCGTCGCTGACCGGTTCCTCCGTGCCGGGCATAACCGGCAGGCCCGACTTGCGGGCCACGCGGCGCGCGGAGAGCTTGTCGCCCATTTGATTGAGAACTTCTTCACCCGGACCGATGAATATCACCCCTTCGGTTTTGCAGCGGCGTGACAGCTCGCTGTTCTCGGAAAGGAAACCGTAGCCCGGGTGGATGGCCCCGGCTCCGGTGGCGCGACAGGCGTCCAACACAGCGTCGACGCTGAGGTAGGAATCCTTGGCCTCGGCTCCCCCGATGCACACCGACTGGTCGGCCATCGTCGTGTGCATGGCCCCGGAGTCGGCTTCGGAATATACGGCCACGGTTGCGATGCCCATCCGCTGGCACGTACGGATGATGCGAGTGGCGATCTCGCCGCGATTCGCCACCAATACCTTCTCGAACATAAATACACCCCCAAAACACTCCCAACGCGCCGGAACGGCGCAGTATGCCCGTTATGTCGGACAATGAAAATTATTTGCGGCAAGGTTCAATCGCGGGCTGAAGACTCAGGAAACGTCTCCCAAATGCACCGCACGATTTGCCGCTCCTGTCGATTTATGTGCCCGATTAATGTTGGGCACTTTACACAGCCTGTATGCCACGGTTTTTTACGCTATCGGTCGTCAGCAGGTCAATAGCCGTCCGAACCACGTTCACGCGAATTTAGCGATTTCCAAAAATTCCTGAGACTTCACTCGGCGGTCCAGCCAGTATTGCAACGTTGCGGTCAGCGTCTCACGCATCTCCCGCTCCAGCGCCGGCGGAACCGTCAACTCCGGCAGGGCTCCGACCGAATCTGTACGATGCAACAGGCGCAGCAGTTTCAACGCCGACAGGGATAGCGGCCGCACCACCACGTCAGTCGGGCCGCATTCCGGACACAGGGCGCCGCCGGCTCCGATGGCGAAACGGTGACGGTCGGGTTCCAGTTCCTCGCCGCATTCCACGCAAATGTAGAGCTCCGGCATGAAACCGGATAGCCGGAGCAGTTGCAGGTCGAAGTATCGCAGCGCGAGGTCGGGATCTTTCACCGCACCCAGGACTTCCAGGGTCTGCACGGCGAGGTCGAACAGTTCCGCGTTGGCGGCGGACAGGGCGCTGAATCCGTCGATGAGCTCGGCGACATATAACCCACGCGCGGCGTGCTCGTAACCACTCTTGACGGCGCGAAAGGCGTCGACAACTTCGGCTTCCGTGACGTGATCCATGGAACGGCCGCGCGCGACGGAGACCCGCACCAGGGTCAGGGGTTCGAGATGGCCCATCAGCTTGCTGGTGAGGCGTTGGGCTCCCCGTGCCAGCAGTTCCAGCTTTCCGTACTCGCGGGTGTACATCACCGACAGCAGATCGGCTTCGCGCATCGGCGATCGGCGCAGGGTCAGGCCCAGGGCGCGATAGGTCCGGGGTGAGGTCATCGTTCCGGTCGCGACTCTATTCCAGCGCGCTGCGGCCCGCCAGCGCCCGACTCAGCGTGGTTTCGTCGGCGAACTCCAACGAGCCTCCGACGGGAAGTCCCCGGGCGAGTCGCGTGATGTGGATGCCGGAACCGGCCAGCCTGCGGTTGATGAAGTCGGCGGTGGCGTCCCCTTCCAGCGTCGGGTTGGTCGCCACAATCAGCTCCTGGAAAGGGCTGTCAGTTTCGCGCAGTCGGTCAAACAGCTGCGGGAGGTGGATATCTTCCGGCCCGACACCGTTGAGCGGCGAGAGGACACCGTGGAGCACGTGATACAGCCCCCGGTAGGCGTGGGTTCGTTCCAGGGCTACGAGGTCGCGCCGCTCTTCCACCACGCAGATCTGTTCCTGGTTGCGCTGGGGATTGGAGCAGATTTCGCACGGCGAGGCATCGGTGAGGTTGCGGCACTGCTCGCAGAACAGGAGGCTTTCCCTGGCCTCCATGATTGCGTCGGCCAGCGATCTGGCCTCATCACCGGGCAGTCGGATGACGTGGTCGGCGATGCGTTGGGCGCTCTTGGGGCCGACGCCCGGCAACCGATTGAGCTCGTCGATGAGCCGGCTCAGGGATCGCGCCGTGCCCGGGTTGTACTCGCTGACCATGATGGTTCGGACGAAAGAACGCTGTTTGCGTCGCAGGGGCGAATAATCATTCGCCCCTACCGGTCGTCAGCAGAAGTTGACCGGTGGGTCAGAACAGGCCGGGGATATTCATGCCGCCCGTCACCGCCCCCATCTTCTGTGCGGCCAGTTCCTGGGTCCGGTTGGACGCGTCGTTGACCGCGGCGGCGACGAGGTCCTGAAGGAGATCGATGTCTTCCGCTGCTTCGGGTTCGATGATCACCGAGGTGACTTCCTGCTTGCCGGTCATGGTCACGCGCACGACGCCACCGCCGGCGGAACCCTCGACGGTCATCTCTTCCAATTCCTGCTGGGCCTTGGCCAACCGGTTCTGCAGTTGCTGGGCCTGGCGCATCATCTTGCGGTTTACCATGATATGTACGGAGCCTCCTGCTAGTTTTCCTCGATTGGACGCGCTCCCAGGCCGATGGCGGTGCGGTATAGAGGGCTGTCCTGCATGGAATTGCGCGCCGGGCGGTCGCCGTCGCCGTTGGTTCCGGCCAGCGTGACCGCAAACGGGTGGCGGTCGCCGAAGCACTGTTCGATAGCCTGCTCAATGGTATCACGAACCCGTGGGTCGTTGAGTTCTTCCTGCATCCGGTCGAGATTGGCGGTGTTGGTGAACGGCAACACCAGGGTCGAGTCATCATCCGAAAGGTGGACGCTGTTGGGCCGGCAATCGCGCAGCAGGGCGCCCAGATTGTATTTGCTGCCCTTCACACGGCCCAACTGCCGAACCGCCTGCTCCCACCGGCCCTGGAAGCTATCGGAGGATGCGGCCGGCGCATTCGAACGGGCCGGAGCCTCGGGAGCGACCGGAGGCGACGGTCGCGCCGCCGGGGCGGGAGGAGGTCGGGAGTCACGGGCCGGCGGCGGGTTGGTGGGCGGAGCCTCGCGCCGTGGCGGGCGAGGCGCTGCCGGCGGGGACGACGGTGCGGATGCAGCCACCGGAGGGGCTTCCGCGACAACGTCCTTCCGGCAAATCTCTGCCGCCGCGATTTCCAGGGGCAGCGTTGATGGAGCGTCGTAGCGTAAGTTAGCCTCGCCCCAGACCCGGACGGCGCGCAATATCGTCGGCGCGTCGTGCTTCTGGGCCTCTGCCTTGAGGCTGGACAGGATGTCCGGCGGCAGGTCGAGGGTGTCGCCGGCGTCCCACGACAGCAACAGTATGGAGCGCAGGATTTCCAGCGTCTGCCGGTGCAACTGGCGCGGTTCGCCGCCCTCCCACACCACGTCGTTGATGGTCTCCAGCGAACCGGAGGTGTCGCCGGCCAGCATTTTCTGGGCGAGGATCAGGTAGGCATCGCTGCGCACCAGCCCCAGGGCCTCTTCGACCTCGCTGAGGGTGATTTCCCGATCGGCAGAGACCGCCAACTGCTCCAGAATGTTCAGGGCGTCACGCATGGAACCGCCGGCGTTGCGCGCCACCATGCGCAGGGCGTCGGGCTGTATCGCCACGCCTTCCTGGTCGGTGATGTAGGCCAGGCGGTCGTAGATGGTCTGGCCGGGCAGGCGGCGGAAATCGTACCGCTGGCACCTCGAGAGGATGGTGGGCAGGATGCGGTCGGCCTCGGTGGTGCAGAGGATGAAGATGACGTGGGCCGGCGGTTCTTCCAGGGTCTTGAGGAAGGCGTTGGAAGCCTCACGGGTCAGCATGTGGGCTTCGTCGATGATGTAGACCTTGCGCCGGTTCTGGGCCGGCTGGAAGTGGACCTTGTCGCGGATTTCCCGGATCTCCTCCACGCCGCGATTGCTGGCCGCGTCCAACTCGATGATGTCCAGGTTGCGGCCCTCGTTGATGGACACGCAGATGGCGCACCGGTCGCAGGGGTCGCCTTCCTGGGGGTCCAGGCAGTTGATGGCCTTGGAAAGAACCCGGGCGGTGGTGGTCTTGCCGCTGCCGCGGGTGCCGCAGAACAGGTAGCTGTGGCTGACCCGGCCCTGCATGACGGCCTGCCGGAGGGTGTTGCCGACGTGTTCCTGGCCCGCCAGGTCGGAGAAAGTGCCCGGCCGCCACTTGCGGTAATAAACCTGGGACGAAGTGGTCATGAGTGTGCCATAAATGCGCGCTGACGGATGCCGGCCAACTATAACGTCAACGACCCCGCCGATGCCATAGCGGGGCCGTCAGGAATTACGCCGGCTATGGCGGCGGGCCCATCGGTTGACCTAATCGGCGGCAGTCTCCGACTCAGCGGCTTGAGCCAACTCCTCCGGCGACGTCAGTTTCAGGTTGGGGAATTGAACGCGGCGGGCTTTGCTCCAGTCCACGTAGTCAGTAGAGTCATGGGTCCCCCACCAAGCGCGCTCTTCGTCTTCGGTTTCGAAATGAGGGATGGGTTTAAGCTCCTTCTTGGACATATCTGATCTCCTCGTTTGGTTCCATGTCACGAGCCGATATAACGCGGATCATGGCAATGGCATTTCGCATGGTGAAAGTCACGTGCAAGAAACGCCCACGCAAGGTAACACCAAGGGCGTTGAACCTCGCTTCGTTTTGGCTGTGGTCTATGTCATCTGGAATTACCAACTGCCGGTCCAAGAAAACTTGCTCTGCCTCGGAATCCTCCACGCCGTGTAACAGGAGATTTTTCCCGATGTTGCCCTGGTCCCACTGAAATCCGGTTACTCGGCTAAGGTCGATCATAAGCGGCGTCAGCGAACCGTCCAAAAGGGTCTGACGATAGCCCCATTATAAATGCAAACCCCGCGGGAATGGCGGCGGCAATCAACCCGCATTGACACCCGCCGGCCCCCTGCATACACTCACCGCGACGCGCCAGCACCATGTGAGGAGGAACCGGCGATGCCCGACCTAACAGACCTTTTCCGCCAGGTTGACGAAGCCGAAAATGACATTGTCGCCCTCGAGCAGGCGCTGGTGCGCATACCGTCGGTGAACACCGGTTTCATGCCCACCGGGGATGAGACGCCCGTGTGCGAGCTGGCCCGCGACTTCCTGGCTGAAGACGGTATCCAGTCGGAAATCCTGGAGTCGGCGCCCAACCGCGGGAACCTGATCGCGCGGATCGAGGGACGATCCGGGAACGCCGGCCTGATGTTCATGTCTCACACCGACGTGGTTCCGGTGGAGGACGAGTCGAAGTGGCGGTTCCCGCCATTCAGCGCGACCATCGCGGACGGGCGTGTGTTCGGACGGGGCGCGACGGACTGCAAGGGATTGCTCACGGCGCAACTGATGGCCGTCCGCATCCTGAAGCGGAACGGGATCGAGCTGGAGGACGGGCTGATCCTGGCGGCCGGGGCGGATGAGGAACACGGAGGCCGGTACGGGTTCGGCTGGCTGGCGGACAATTATCCGGAGAAACTGGCGGCTCCTTTTGCGGTCAACGAGGGTGGCGGCACGCCCATCGAAGCGGCGGGCGCGCTGACCTACGTGCTGGGCGTGGGAGAGAAGGGCCGCCTGCAGGTTGAGATCGACGTCAAGGGGACCAGTTCCCACGCGTCGGTGCCCTGGCAGGGGACCAACGCCTTGTACCGGCTGAGCCGCGCGCTGTCCTCCATTGAGGGGTTTGAAGCCGACCGGGACACTTCCGGCGCCATATTCGATCACCTCTCAACTTTCGCCATCGAGCACGCCCCGTCGGCGGAGAACGTGGACGACATCATCTCCGAGATCGAGCCGGACAACCCGCGCTTTGCGTCCATGCTGCGGGCCCTGTCGCGCATGACACTGACCCCCACCATGGTTCGGGGCGGCATCAAGTCCAACAGCGTGCCGGAATCGATCCGCCTGACCTGCGACGTGCGCACGCTGCCCCACCAGGATGACGATTACGTGAGGCAGCAGTTGGACGAGGTGCTGGCCGATGTCCCGGGCGTGTCGTACGAAATCGACTATATGGCGCGGCCGAACTCTTCGCCCTTTGACTCGCCGCTCTCCGACAGCATCCGGCGCGTCACCGGTCAGGCCCTGGGGCGCGACAACATCCAATGGGTGCCGGCGATCAGCAACGGATTTACCGACTCGCGCTTCACCCGTCCGCTGGGGACGGTGACCTACGGTTTTTCCGGCTCCCACCCGGACGACGACCCGATGCTCAACTACTCCCACGGCACCAACGAATCGGTGGGCATCCGGAGCCTGGTGAGCGGCACCAAGATCATGCTGGGCCTGGCGTGCGACATGCTGGCGGTGAAATAGCATGGCGTACGAGAACCTGCGTGTCGACCGTGACGGCCAGATCGCACTGGTCACCCTGAACCGACCCGAGAAGCTCAACGCCATCGACCGGCACCTGCACCAGGAGATGATGGCGGCGTGCGCCGAGTTGCGGGACGACGATGGAGTGCGGGTTGTCGTCTTCACCGGCGACGGCCGCGGGTTCTGCTCGGGCGCCGATTTGACCGGGGCGCGTCCCAACGACGAGGACGCCAGCCGTGGCGAGCGGTTGGACGAATACAACTGGGTCGGCCGGCAGGCGCTGATGGTGTACCGGGACCTGAACAAGCCGACCATCGCCGCGGTGAACGGCGTGGCCGCCGGCGCCGGCATGGGACTGGCGCTGGCCTGC
Source organism: uncultured Dehalococcoidia bacterium (assembly GCA_951813535.1). Lineage (GTDB taxonomy): Bacteria > Chloroflexota > Dehalococcoidia > Lucifugimonadales > UBA3495 > Bin87. Next base: position 1,243,759 of record OX638345.1, read on the forward strand.
GACATGCGGGTTGGCTGCGAAAATACCCGGTTCAAGACGGTGTTCATCGAGCGCAGTCTGAGCCCTGATTCAGGGTTGTCCTACTTCCTGCCTCGCATCGTCGGGGCCAGCCGGGCGTTCGACCTGGTGTTCACCAGCCGAACCGTCGATGCCGAGGAGGCGTTCCGGCTCGGGCTGCTGGACCGGCTGACGACGTCAGAGAACCTGTTGGGTGAGGCGATGGACCTGGCGAAGCAGATCGCCATGTGGCCGCCGGTGGCAATGCAGATGTCGAAACGGGCGTTGCAGCGCAGCCTGGACACTACATTGGATGACCAACTCCAGTACGAGACGCACAGCATAGTGTTTGCGCGCCGCGCGCCGCATGACGTGGCGGAGGCGGCGACGTCTTTCCGCGAACGACGGCCGCCGGTATTCACCGGGGAATAACGTTGATAGCATGTTGATGGGGCCGCCGCTTAAGCCGGGGCCCGGTGCAGCGTATGACCACCCGCATTGCCGACATAGCGCAAGCCACACCCGTCAACGCCGGGCCCGACGCCAGGGCAATGCGCGTCGCCCAAGCCCTGCGCCATGCCATTGACGCCGAGTGCGTCATCCTGTTCGGCTCCCGGGCGCGCGCTGACTGGACGGAACGCTCGGATATCGACCTGATGATTATCGAACCGGAGATTCCGGAGCCAGAGCAGAGGGAAAGAATCGAACGCACAGCCAAAGATCTGGCTAATCGTGCTTACCAGGACCGCGATTTCGTGCCCGTGGATTTTGTCTATCTGACTCGCGCTGAATACGAACGCAAGAGTGTCCACACCCTGAACCACGTTTCCAGGTTCGCGCGCAGGGAAGGCGTCATAGTGCCCCGAGACTCGGACAATTTTCCCGGCAGTGACGCATCCGACGACCCCGACTACAGCGACGAACGCATGGAACGCCGACTCCGCATTGCCGACGCCAACACCCACTACCGCGCCATGAACGCCATGATGGACGCCGGCCTGACTGACAAAATAGCAGTCTACAACGCGCACCAGGTGTTGGAGCACGCCATGAAGGCGCTCATCTCGGCGCAGGGGCACGAATACCGTCACACCCATGCGCTTGAATTGCTGCTGGGCGATATCCGCGCTAACGATCCGCATTTGGACTTACGGCCCCGAAGCAACCTGCTCCAGCTCAACAACTTTGCCGGAGGCAACCGCTACGGCCCGCTGCTCACCCCCATCTCCGACTATACTGACATGGCCAACCGAGTCACCGACGATCTGAATCGCATCTACGACGAAGTCGCCCGGCTGACTGGCGAAAACCCCTGGGCCGTGCCCCCGGAAGGCAGCGACGACCCAATCGAGCCACGCCACAGATAGGATAATAACGCCGAAAGGAGCCTGACCATGACCACCGCCGATTGGGGAAACATCTACAAGGAACTGGGCGCGGTGCCGGTGATCAACGCCACCGGGAGCGTCACCATGCTGGGCGGGTCCACTCCGCTCGCGGAAGTTCGGGAGGCGATGGCACAGGCCGACGGCGCGTACATCCCGCTGATGGAGCTGCAGGAGGCGGCGGGGGCGGCCATCGCCCGCATGACCAACGTGCCGGCGGCGTACATAACGTCGGGCGCGGGTTCGGCCCTGATGCTGGCCACCGCGGCTGCAATGGCCGGCGATGACGATGATCGTATCCAGCAGTTGCCCAACACCGACGGCATGAAGAACGAGATCCTCATCCAGACGCGTCAGAGGTACTGGTATGACCGCTGCCTGGAACTGGCCGGGGCCAGGCTGGTCATGTTCGGCTCGGAAGAGCGGACCACCGCCGAGGACCTGGAGAACGCCATCGGGCCCAACACGGCGGCCGTGCACTACTACGCCGTGGAGCAGGAACACGACCCCGACGCGCTTTCGCTCGAGGACACCATCGCCATCGCCCACGCCCACGACGTTCTGGTCACGGTGGACGCAGCGGGTCAGATCTACCCACTGGAGAACTTCGGCAAGTACGTCAGGATGGGTGCGGACTTCCAGTGCATCGCGGCCAAGTACATGGGCGCGCCACAGTCAACCGGGCTGGCGTTGGGCTCCCAGGAGATGATCCGGAAGATCGGGCTCCAGGCGTTCGCCAGCTACGAAGGCCGGCGGGTGCGCGGCGTGGGCAGGCCCCAGAAGGTCGACCGGCAGGAGATGATGGGCGCGGTGGCCGCGGTTCAGGTGTGGATGACGATGAACCACGAGGACCGTCTGGCCGACGCGGAGCGGCGAACCCGCGTCATTTTCGGAGCCGTCGACGGCGTCCCGGGGTTGAATGCCGAGCTAATCGACAACGTCATCGGCCACCAACCCTATGGGCTCAACATCCGGGTGGACGCAAGTGTGGCCGGTTTCGACATCTACGAACTGCGGGACCGGCTCAAGGACGGAGACCCGCCGATCTGGACGCGGGTGCGCGACGGCGAGGACTGCATAACCATTCACATGTTCGGGTTGAATCCGGGAGAGGATCAAATCGTTGGGGAGCGGATCGCGGCTCTGTTTCGCAAGTAGGCGGGCGGCGAGCGGATCATGCCCTCCTACTCGGTAGCCGTTGATGTCGGTGGCACGTTCACCGACATCGTGCTGTGTGACACGGCGTCCAACGCCCAGTGGGTCCACAAGACGCCGTCGACCCCGAGCGATCCATCGGTGGGGTTCATGACCGGGGTGGCCGAAATCCTGGCTACCAACGGGGTCAACCCGGAGGATGTGGCGCGAATATTCCACGGCACGACCATTGCCACCAACTCGGTGCTGGAGAACCGGGGAGCCCCGGTGGGCTTGCTGGTCACCGAAGGGTTCCGCTACGTCCTGGAAATCGCGCGGCACGGGACACCCCGCCTGGCGAACCCGAATTCCTGGGTGAAACCCCAGCGCCCGGTGCGCCCTCGGGATTGCCTTGAAGCGCCGGAGCGGACCGCTTTTGATGGCGAGATTCTCGTGCCGTTGGACGAGTCGGCAGTGCGGCAGGCCGCCAGACATTTCGCACGCGAGCGCGTGGCTGCCATAGCCGTCGCGTTTCTCCATTCCTACGCCAACCCGGCCCATGAGCGGCGGGCCCGGGAGATCCTCCGCGAGGAGCTTCCGGAAGTGGCGGTTTCGCTGTCCTCGGAAGTCCTGCCGGTGTACCGGGAGTACGAGCGGGCCATCACCACCGTGCTGAACGCCTACGTGACCCCGCGGGTCAGCACCTACATCGAAAACCTGCAGGGTTCGCTGCGGGATTTCGGAAGCTCGGCGTCGCTGTCGATCATGAAATCCAACGGCGGCATCATCGGCGCAGACACCGCGGTGCAGCAGCCGGTCTACACGGCGTTGTCCGGGCCGGCGGCCGGCGTGATGGCTACGCTACAGATCGCCGAAGCCACCGGAGTCGAAAACTGCATTTCTTTCGACATGGGCGGCACCAGCACCGACGTATCGCTGGTGCAGGACCGGCAGCCGGGCCTGACGCTGAACGGGAGGTTGGGCGACTGGCCGGTGCAGCTGCCCATGCTGGACATCGCCACCATCGGTTGCGGTGGTGGCAGCATCGCCGAGGTTTCCCCGTACGGCAGTCTCACGGTTGGGCCGGCCAGCGCCGGCGCGGACCCGGGTCCGGCCTGCTACGGCCGGGGATCAAATGTCCCCACCGTCACCGACGCGAACCTGACGCTGGGCCGGGTCAGTCCGAGCATTGCCGGCGGTCAGTTGACGCTGGATGCGGAGGCCGCGGCCAGTGCGATTCGCGAGGCGGTGGCGTCGCCGCTGGGCATGGATGTTGCCGCGGCGGCCAGCGGCATCCTGCAAATCGCCAACAACGCGATGGTGGGAGCCATCCGCAACATCAGCGTGGAGCGGGGCTATGACCCGCGAGAATTCGCGCTGGTGGCCTACGGCGGGGCCGGGCCGATGCACGCGATCGAGGTGGCAAACCTCCTGGGTGTGACGACGGTGGTGGTGCCTCCACACCCGGGGATCGCCTCGGCCTACGGGTTGCTGGTGGCGGAATTCAAGAACGACTACGCCAGGACGTCGTTGCAACAGCCGCCGGATTACGATCTGCAGGGCATGGCGGAAATATTCGGCGGGCTGGAGCGGGAAGGGCAGCAGTGGCTGGAGACCGAAGGGGTTGCCGACTCCGGCCGGACGCTGTCCTGGTCGGCAGACCTGCGCTACGAGCACCAGGGTTCGGAACTGACCATCCCCTACGAAGGTACACGGATTGACCGGCCCGGGCTGGACGCGATGATCGAGGAATTTCACCGCCGGCATTCGCAACTCTACGGGTTCTCGCTGGAACAGTCGGTGGAGATCGTGACCCTGCGGGTGACCGCTTCCGGGCAACTGGGCGACGTCGCGATGCCGACGCTGCCTGCTGGGGGCGGCGAGCCGGCAGACGCCATTGTCGACGAGCGGCGGGTGTACTTCGAAGAGGCACATGATTTTCTTCCATGCCCGATCTACTGGCGGGAACGATTGTCCCCCGGGGCCAGCATCGTTGGGCCGGCCATCCTGGAAGGGATGGACTCGACGGTGGTGATCAACCCGGGCTGGGAAACCCGCATCGACCAATACGGAAACTGCATCATGCGCGCCTCCGGAGAGTGACATGACGATCAGCAAACCCCGCGCCGAAACCCGTTCGCACCAGGATGAGACCGCCTCGCCGGTCAATCCGGTGACGCGGCAGCTGATCCGCGGTTCGCTGCGGGCCGCCCGCCTGGAGTGTGAGCTGATCATCGAGCGCACGGCCATGTCGGCCTTCATCCGTGAGAAGAAGGACTACACCGTGAGTTTCCTGGACGCCGGGGGCCGGGAAATCTACGGGGACACCATGGGCAGCGACATCCTGGGCTGCGTGTGGGACTACTATCCGGTCGATGCGATGCGGCCCGGAGATCTCTATTGGTACAACGACCCGTACCTTTCCCACGGCAGCATCACCCACACGCCGGACATGGTGTTCATCGCGCCGGTATTCTTCCACGGCGAGGTGGTGGCCTACTGCCATTCCTTCGCCCATTTCTGGGATCTGGGCGGGTCGCGGCCGGGCAGCATCGGGCCGGCGAACACCGAGATCTTCCACGACGGGACGCTGGTGCCGCCGATCAAGATCATCGACGCCGGCAACCTGAACGAAGAGGCCTACCGCATCATCCTGCGGAACTCCAGGTATCCCGACCTGCTGGAAGGCGATTCCAGGGCGCTGATGTCGGCGGCCAGTCGCGCGCAGGAGCGGCTGCTGGAGATGTTCGAGCGGTTCGGGCGGGACACGATGCTCGCTGCGATCGCCGAGGACCAGGCGGACACCGGGCGGCTGGTGCGGGACAAGACGCTGGAGATGATCCCGGAGGGCGAGTATTCGGTGCGCGACTACATGGACCACGCCGGCGTCAGCGACCGTTGGCACTCGTTCCATATCAAGCTGATCCGCAAGGGCGATGAAATCCTGCTGGATGCCACGGACAGTGACGACCAGGCGGATGGCTCGATCAATTTCATCGCCAGCGACGGCGCGCTCAAGGCCTACTTCGGCCAGTACTTCCACCAGTTCGACACCTCTCTGCTGGCCAACCACGGGCTGCTGGCCGGGATCGACGACGTGCAGTTGAGGGAGGGCAGCATACTGCGGCCGGAATGGCCGGCGGCGTTGGGGTGCCGCGCCCACACCTTCACCAAGCTGAAGAGCGCGGTGCGGGCGGTGGTTGCCCAGGCCTCGGAGGGCAAGGTCATGGCATCGCCGGCGGTCTACGTGATCGCCTACTGGCGGATGAAGGAGAGCGGAACGGGGAACTGGCTGCTGTGCACGGACGGCATCGCGGTGGGTCACGGGGCGCGGCCGTTCGGCGACGGGCTGGACGCCATCTACCAGCGGCACAACGAGAACTATCCGGGCGAGTTCATGGAGATGGAGTATCCGCTGCGACTGGAGCGGTATGCCATCGCCACCGATTCGGGCGGTCCGGGCAAGTACCGGGGCGGCTGCGGCGTGATTCGGGATGTTCGGCTATTGGCGGACGAGGGCACCTTTGGGCTGCGGGTGGAAAACAACCGGTTCCCGGCCTGGGGCGTGGCCGGCGGCAAGGGCGGCGGATTGTCGCGGGTGGTGCTTAATCCCGGAACGCCCGAAGAACGGGAGATCCGGGCGTTCTCCGACGACAACCACTGGAAACGGGGCGACCTGGTGCGCATCTGCACGGCCGGCGGCGGTGGCTGGGGCGACCCCCTGGAGCGGGAGGCCGGGCTGGTGCTGGATGACGTGAAGGACGGTTTTGTGTCCTTGCAGGCCGCGCTGGACGATTACGGCGTGGTGATCGACGAAGACGAAATGACCGTCGATATAGTGGCCACCGTCGCCAAACGGGAAGAAATGCGGGGTGCCCGGGGCAAGACCGGCCTCTTCCACCGATTCGGCTACTTTGATTCGGCGGCGGAAGAACTGGAGTGGGTCAACCGGAATATTCCGCGCTGACCCGGTCGCAGGAGCCGTGGCCTTCACGCTTCATCGCCGTGCGGCGCGAGGCGTATCCTCCGAGTAGTCCCACGAGCGGATGCGGACCGGGGTCACCCTGATGTACGCCGCGCCCGGGCGGGGCTCGGTGGGCAGGTCGGACTCGGCCACCCCGCGACGTTTCGCCGCTTCCCGGGAGTAGTGAAGTATCTCGTCCGGTTCGGTGTGCACGGTTGCGGTGCCCTGGACCATCACGCCCTTGATGTCCTGCATGGTGCTTCCGGTTTCCAGCAGCAGGCTGACGTTGGGATTGTGGCCGATGTTGCGCAGCTTGAGCGTGTGGGCCCGCACGCCCATCAGGATTTCATCGCCGAGGCGGAAATAGCCCAGGGGCACGGTGTGCGGGAACCCGTCCGGTCCGATGGTGGTCAGCACGATCCAACCGGGCTTGCTGTCCAGAAACTCATGGGTTTCCTGGGTGGTCAATGGGCGAGGCATGGTCATCACTCCTGGCGCGGGCTATGCACTGTGGCCAAGCGTGAGCCGCTGGGCCGATTGTGTCTGGGATGCGCTCATTGTGGCATCCCGGACCCAGAGCCGCAATTTTGGCCCGACATCGGCCGGGCAACGTCGGCAATGCGTTCACGCGCGTCTGGCACTCGCGGGTGTCTGGTATATTCGTGCTCACGGAACGAAACGATTTCCCGCGCAAGGAGGATGAAGATGGCCGGAACGAAGAGAATCTACGTGGGAATGCACGATGGGGTATGCGCCGTCACCAGCCATGACGGCGGCAAGACCTGGAAGCAGGGACCAGTCACGCAGTTGGCCCATGCGGCGGCGCGCCTCAGCGCCAGCCCGGCGGCGCCGTCGCGGGCGTACCTGGCCGCCTATGAAGCCGGAGTGTACCGGACGGACGACGGCGGCGAGACCTGGCAACACCTGGGCTCATACCCCACCGATTACGCGCACAGCGTGCTGGCCCATCCGGACGACGCGGATGGCGTGTACGTCGGCAGCGAGCCGGCGGAGATCTGGCGGTCCGCGGACTGCGGGACGACCTGGAACGAGTTCGCCGCGTTCCGCGCGGTTCCGGAGTCGACGCAGTGGGGCTTTCACGCGCCCACTCGGGACTCGCATGTGCGCGACCTCAGGGCGGCCCCCGGCTCGGCGAGCCAACTGTACGTCGGCATCGAGGTCGGAGGCATGGTGCGTTCCAGCGACGGCGGATCGAGCTGGAAGCAGTTGTCCGGGCTGAACGACGACATTCACTGCGTCAACCTGAGCGCGAACCGGGCTGACCGGATCTACGTGGCGACGGCGGTTGCGCCCTATCGTTCCGACGATGGGGGAGAGACCTGGGAGATGATCAACGACGGTCTGGATCGCCGCTACACGCTGCATATCTCCGCCGCGCCCGACGACGCGGACCTGGTGCTCGTGACGGTTTCCGAAAACGCGCGACGCGGGAGCCCCAAGTTCTATCGATCGACCGATGCCGGACGTAGCTGGAAATTGGTCCAGGGTGTCGGCGAGGGCGATGACCCGACTGACATGATGGTGGCTTTTGAGTGGGATCCGCAGGATCCGAACACGGTTTACGGCGGGACCGACGGCGGCAAGTTGTACCGCAGCGGCGACCGCGGCGTCACCTGGGAGCCTTTGTCGGTCGACGTGGGCACCGTGGCGGTCGGCGCATTAGCGGTGTCGAACGAATAATCCCGGAGAGTGCCCGGGGCCGTGTTATCATCGGCCCAATAACCCCCCGGAACCCAAACGCGGAGGTGCGATCATGCCGCCGAGTGGCAACGAATGGCTGGCCCTGACGACGGAACCGATACTGGAACCCGAGCTTCCAATCTGCGACCCGCACCACCATTTCTGGGTTCAACGCCCGGAGCCGGTGGACTACCAGCAATACCTGCTGCCGGACCTGGCAGCCGACATCAACAGCGGACATAACGTGCGGTCTACGGTTTTCGTGGAGGCGCGTTCAGAGTACCGGACCGATGGGCCTGAAGAGATGCGTCCCGTGGGCGAGGTCGAGTTCGTCCAGGGCATCGCGGATGAGAGCGCCACGGGAAGGCACGGAGAAGGCAGGGCGGCGGCGGCCATCATCGGTCGGGCCGACCTGAAGATGGGCGACGGCGTGCGGCCGGTGCTGGAAGCGTTGCAGGCGGCGAGTCCCAATCGCTTTCGAGGGATCAGGCACTCCGTGGGTTGGGATCCGCATCCGGACGTGGAGAACCGCGAGGTTGAGGGCCTGCTGAAGCGAGACGACTATCTGGCCGGCGCGCGCGTCCTCCAGGACATGGGACTGATCCTGGAGACCTCGGTCTATTTCCCGCAGTTGCCGGAGTTGGCCGAGTTTGCGCGCAAGGTGCCCGACCTCACCATCGTGCTCAACCACATCGGCGGCATGATGCGCACTGGGCCCTTCGCCGGTCGAGACGACGAGGTAATTCCGCAGTGGCGCAGCGGGATCGAAGCGGTGGGAGCCGAGCCGAACATCATCATGAAGCTGGGCGGGATCGGGATGCCGCGCATCGGGTTCGACTGGCACACGCGGGAGACGCCGGTCGGGTCCGAGGAAATCGCGGATTCCGTGGGGGACTGGATGCGGCACTGCCTGGACCAGTTCGGGCCGGACCAGTGCATGTTTGAGAGCAACTTCCCGGTGGACAAGGTCTCGTTCTCGTACCACGTGATGTACAACGCCTTCAAGCGGCTGTCGCAGGGGTACTCTGCCTCGGAGCGCGCGGCGGCGTTTCATGACACCGCAGTGCGGGTCTACCGGATCCAGACGTAGGCGCGACTTCCGCGATCGACCATTGTCGAACCGGGGCGTCCACCATGGGCGCCCCAACTCAAAACCGAAAGGAGGCTTGCCATGGAGCCCTTTGAGATTGCGATCAGCGACGAGGTGCTGGAGGATCTGCGCCGGCGCCTGCAACACACCCGGTGGCCCGACGAGATGCCAGGCACAGGGTGGGAGTACGGCTCCAACCTTGATTACATCAAGGAGTTGGTGGAGTACTGGCGGACGGATTTCGACTGGCGGGCGCAGGAAAAGAAGCTCAACGCCTTCCACCACTACAAGTCGGAAGTCGACGGGTTGAGCATCCATTTCATCAAGGAGAACGGCACGGGGCCGAACCCGATGCCGCTGGTGATCACCCACGGCTGGCCCAGCACCTTCTTCGAGATGACCAAGATCATCCCGCTGCTGGCGGACCCAGGCGGACACGGCGGAGATCCGGTGGACTCCTTCGACGTGGTTGCGCCGTCGCTGCCGGGGTTCGGGTTCTCGCAGGCGTCACAGGAGCCGGGAATGCAGGTGCAGAAGGTGGCGGACCTGTGGGCCAAGCTGATGACGGAGAACCTGGGGTATCCGAAGTTTGCCGCCCAGGGCGGGGACATCGGCGCGGGCGTCACGTCGCGGTTGGGGTATGCCCACTCCGACAAGATGATCGGGGTGCATCTGACGTCCATCACGCGGCCGACACCCTACCTCGGGCCGGGATCGCAGCCGCTGACCGAGGCCGAGCAGGCGCACTCGGACCAGCGCGAGCGATGGCAGCAGAGCGAAGGCGGTTACAGCCACATCCAGGGCACCAAGCCGCAGACCCTGTCCTACGGGCTCAACGACTCCCCGGTCGGCCTGGCCGCGTGGATCGTGGAGAAGTACCGGACGTGGAGCGACTGCAACGGAGACGTGGAGAGCACCTACACCAAGGACGAACTGCTGACCACGGTGACCATCTACTGGGTGACCAACACCATCGGGTCGTCGGTGCGGATGTACAAGGAGAACCAGAGTGCGGTGTGGGAGATGGCGGAAGGGGAGAAGGTGCCCACGCCGGCCGGGCTGGCGATGTTCCCCCAGGAGATCGCCAAGCCGCCGCGGGAGTGGGCGGAGCGGTCATGGGACGTGCGCCGCTGGGTGCAGATGCCCCGGGGCGGCCACTTCGCCGCGCTGGAGGAGCCGGAACTGCTGGCCCACGAGGTGCGGGAGTTCTTCCGGCCGTTCCGAGGTTAGCCCGGGAGCGACATCTCAGGTGAAAAAGCGGGGGCGGATGAATGTCCGCCCCTGTGTTTTTCTGCCGTTCAGCGGGTCAGGAACTTGATGATTTTCGGGTTGACCTCTTCGGGCCGTTCCTGGTGCATGAAGTGGCCGGTGCCGGGGATGATGACTTTTTCCAGGCCGCCGGAGAAGTAAGAGTACATGCCCGAACTGAGGAAGGACTCCAGGCGCTTGGGGCGGTCGCGGGTGCCGTGGAGCGCCAGCGTCGGCACGCGAATGGGGCCGGCCGCGATGACAGCCTGGTCGGCGCGCACCTGGTCGTCCACCTGGGAGGCGTCGTAGCGGGCGCGATAGTAGCCGAGGGCGGCCTGGACGACGCCGGGCTTGCGGAAGGTCGACCGTATGCTCTCCAGGGACTCGGCGGGAATGTCCCACTCCGGCGAGGCCCAGCGCCACCACTCCTCCACGAAGGCGTAGTCGTTATGGGCAACGACTTCCTCGGCGTGGGGCATCTGGAAGAAGAACCCATGCCAGGTGCCCTGCAGGTATTGGAATTCCATGGATAGCTCGCGGTCGACGCGACCGGAGGCGATGGTCACCAGCTTGATGACCCTTTCCGGCGCGAGGGCGGTGGCTCCGACCACGGCGCCGGCGCCCCAGTCGTTGCCGATCAGGTAGGCGCGGTCGGCTCCCAGCGCGCCGATGAGTTCCACCGCGTCGCGGGCCATGAGAGCGGAATGGTAACGCCCGTCGCCCGGAGCTTCGGTGGGCGCGTAGCCGCGCATGAAGGGGGCCACGGCACGGAACCCGGCGGCCGCCAGATCGGGCAGGAGGTGGCGGAATGACCAGGCGTGGTCGGGGAATCCGTGGAGGCAGATGGCCAGAGGGCCATCGCCCATCTCGAGGTAGTGGAAGTTGATGCCGTTGGCGCTAACTCTGCCGGTATTGAAGTCAGCCATGATGTTCTCCGGGTTATTGGGTCCTGAACATGGAGGGTATCACCACTCTTACACCCCGTTCCTGTGCTCGGCGGCGCTGCTGAGGTTCTGCGGCACCACCGATCACTGCGGCCACGACTTCACCCTCTGTAACTGCGGATAATACCCGCCCCCGCTGGTAGGCGCGGTCGACGTCGCGGTTGCTGATGGTAAGAGACACCTCAAGCACAGCGTGAACTGGCCGCCGGTCTCTGGATCTCTGGGCGCGAATAATGACGTCGGAGACCCACAGGTCATCCACTTCTTCCTCGCTGACCGCGCCGCGAGCTTCTGCTCGCTCGACTGCCTCGAGCAACTCCGGGCGAATCCCCTCGTGGCGGCTGTTCAATCGGATCGCCCGGACCAGCCCTAATTCTTCAGCAATGATGCTAAAGAGCCTGTACCGGATTCTGTCTGTCTCAGCCGAGGCCACCAGCGATGATGAGATGGAACTTGAGGAGGATGTCATATCGATCAACTCTGGAAGTTCAACCTAAGGTGCCGCATGGACAGGCGTTTGCCGGCACTGCAATTTCGGGCCAAGCCCGCTTGAGTTGGCGGTACTTCTCCCGTTCTCACTTATTATAAGCGCGCGGATTCCTATCGCAACTTGACGCCGACACTTTGACGCTCGGACTTGTGGTGCGCTCTGACGTCAGAATTCATGGATGCGGGGAAGAACCTCGCGGCCGAAGAGTTCGATTTCGGCCATCACGTCCTTGTGGTTGAGACCGGGTTGCTGGAAAGCCAGGTCGACGACACCGACCCCGCACTGTGCGTGGTACGCGCGGAGCTGTTCCGCAACGGTGTCGGGGCTGCCGACGAAGTTGAGCTGGGTTCGTGGGGCGCCGCCGGAAGGCGGGTTGGGTGCCGAGACGTCGGTAATCGTGGGCGGTCGTCCGGAGCGGGCGGCCTGCACGGCCTGGGCGAGGGAGCGGCCGATGTTCATGCCGCGCCCACCGCCGGCGGCGTGCACGCGGTCGCGCAGGGCGTGAGCCTTCTCGTCAGTCTCGGCCAGGCATATCCCGCCGCGATAGACAATGTCATCAGCGCTGGGTTGCCAGCCGGCCTCGCTAGACCATTTCCGGTAATCTTCTACGATGCCGGCCATGTCGTCGGGGTGTTCGTAGGAAATGCCCAGGCCGAGGCGGCGGGACGCGGCGAACTGGACGGTGTCGGCGCTGCGGGTTGCCACGATCAGCGGCGGCAGGGGTCGCTGCACCGGCCACGGCCAGACCGACACGGTGCGGTACTGGTAGTAGCGGCCCTCCCAGGAAAAAGGCTCGGGCTCAGTGAGGGCCTTGAGAACGAGGTCCATGGCTTCGATCAACCGACCGCGGCCCTCGGATGGGTTGAGATCGTACACCTGGTCCTCGCTGGGGGTGCCGCGCATGAACGCTGCAACCAGCCGACCGCGGGTGAGATTGTCCAGCATGCCGATTTCCTCGGCGACGCGGACCGGGTTGTTGATGGGAAGCAACTGGCCCAGCAGCGCGATCTTTGCCGTCCGGCAACGCTCGGCAACGGCGGCTGCCATCACCGCGGGGTTGGGCGTGGTGCGATTGCCCGAGTAGTGGTGCTCGGACAGGCTGATCCAGTCGAAACCCAGTTCCTCCGCGAGTTCGCACTCGTCCATGCCTTCCTGGTAGGAACGGAGCGAGACCTCAGGGTCGTGAAACGCTGGCGGCACCGGCCATCCGGTAGGAAACCGGTCCCGTTCAGCGTAGCCCATGCAGCCGAAATACGAAGCTTTCACGTCACTCCCGCAGCGGAGGAAGGGTGTCCGGATAGGGCGATGTTAGGGGGCGGCATCGGGCTTGTCAACGCGGAGCGCCGTGCGGACCCGGTTTGCGTCAGGAAGTTGTCAGAATCCGGATTATCCGGATTCACGGATTGGCCGGATTGAAACCGCCCGAAGTGAGCGCGCTGTCGATCCGGGGAATTCTGCCATCATATAAATCCAAATTCTGTCGATCTCCGAAAGCGGGTACGGGCGGGGCTGGCCGTTTGCTTGACCGTGTGCCGGGCAAGGCTGTACTGTCGCATCGAACGGGTGAACGTGGCAGCAGAGCCGCAGGACTCTGGAGTGTCGCGGCGCCGGGATTCCCGTGTTCAACTGATTTCCTGCCCAGCCGGGCATTACATAACCAGGAGAGGCATCATGCAGACCAGAGAGATGACCGCCAGCGCGTCGCGCCTGATGGTCGAACAGATGGTGGCGTCGGGCGTCAAGTACGTTTTCAACAACTCGGGATCGCGCGAGGCGCTGTTCTTCAACGAGCTGCACGCGCGGTCGGACATCCACGGGATACTCGGCCTGCATGAGGGCGCCGTGACGGCGATGGCCGGCGGTTACACCCAGGCGAACCTGGCTCCCGGAGTCATGGTGGTGCACCTGGGCGCGGGCCTGGCGCAGGCGATGGGCCAACTGATCAACATTTGGACCGGAAGCCTGCCGGTGGTGGTGATCACCTTCGCCGGGGACACGGGAAGCTTCGCCGGCAAGATCACCCTGGACGTGAGCCACAACGCCGGCCCGACGGCGATTGCCGCGCCGATGATGAAGGCGAACTGGACGGTGATAGAGCCGGAGGGACTGCCGGCGGCCCTGGAGAGGGCGCTGAGGGTGGCGATGACGCCGCCGGTGGGTCCGGTGCACCTCGCGGTGTACGACCGGCTGCTGGGGCCGGCCGAACACACGGCGAATATCATCGATGGCCAGCTTCCCGAGATCCACGCCGGCTACCCGTCGGACGCCGACCTTGAGGCGGTGGCGCGGGCCCTGCGGGAGGCCAAGCGTCCGCTGATGTACGTGGGCGACGGCGTTTGGAAGAGCGGCGCCATCGCCGAGGTCACCGCGCTGGCGGAGCGTTTCGGGGTACCGGTGGTAGGAGACCCGCGGGCGGTTTCGATCAAGCACCCGCTGCACGCCGGCGGCCGGCGACTGGAGCAGGCCCCCGACATCGATCCGGACCTGATCCTGTGTATCGGCGTGACGCACAACGGCGCCGGCAACGCCAGCGACTACACCGCGTTCTACAACGCCGAGCGGACCATCGCCATCGGCGCGGACGCCGAGAACCTGGAGAACATTCCCGGACTGGACCTGGCGGTGCTGGCCGACGAGAGGCGGGCGGCGCAGGGGTTGCTCGACGCCACTGATGGCACGGCAGACGATCTGTCCGACCGCCGCAGCCGAGCCCGTGAAGAGGTGGCTGCGCTGCGGGCCCAGCGTCGGGACGCCGCCTGGCGGGTGCCCGCCGAAGAGGGCAAGGTCCGCGCGGTGGCGGTGGGCGATGCCCTGGACCGCGCGCTGGAGAGCCGTGGCGGCGGACTGGTGACGATTGAGCAGTTTGCCGTCGCGCAGGACATCCTGGCCAACAACGGCGACGCGGGCCGCAACCAGTACATCCGGCCGGCCGGCGGGTCGGAAGGATACGGCGTGGGCATGGCGATCGGCGCGAAGCTGGGAGCGCCTGACACGCCGGTGGTCGGCCTGGTCGGCGACGGGTCGCTGTACTACTCGGACCACGCGCTGTGGACGGCGGCGAGCCATGACGTGCCCGTGCTTTACGTCATCTCCAACAACGGCGCCTACGGTATCGTTGCCAGCTCGTTTGCCAATGCCAACGCCGACATGCGGGAGACCGGAGAATACCGAGGCGTGGTGCTGGACAACATCGATCCAGTGAAGCTGGCCGAGGGATTTGGCGTCGAAGCGATGGACGCGACGGATGAGGCCAGCATCGGCGACGCAATCGAGCACGGGTTGGGTGTCGTTGAGCGTGAAAAGCGGCCGTTCCTGTTGAACGTGCACATGCCGCTTGGACTGCCGGAAGGTGGGCGGCCAGGGGAGATTTACAGTCTCAGCGCAGAGCTTGGATAATCCGGAGGGATGGGCGGGAATTTTCCCGCCCATCGACTTTACGGGTAGCGCGGTCGTGAGGGCCGAGTGCGCTAAAATAGGCGCAACTTCAGGCTGAATATTGGGATGGCCAGAGCAGGTTGGGTTTATGCCACACAATTTCTGGATGATCAATTGCAACGAGGCGAACTATAACATCACGCGACGAATGGGGTTCACCGGACAGGGTCTAAAGGCGGAATACCGGCGCAAGGTGCAGCGAGTCGAACCGGGCGACCGGGTTATCTACTACGTAACGGGGTCTCGCGTTTTCACGGCAACGGCCACCGTCACCCAGGGGTACGAAGAGGTGGAATCCAGCCCGTGGCTCAAGGAGGGCAAGGCCGCGTGGCCTTACCGCATCAGTATCAAACCGGATGTAATACTGGAAGGCGACCAATACATCGACGCGGGGCTGATCGCCTACCGACTGGAATACGTGCGAAAGTGGGCTCCCGAAGACTGGTACATGGCGTTCCAGGGTAACCTGCACCTGTTGTCAAAGAGCGATTTTTTCCTGCTGGAAGGCGAGATGCTGAAACTGCGCGACGGTCGGGAAAAGGCGTTGCAACAGATCGACGCTGCGTTGGCGGCGGAAGAGGAGAGGGCAGGCGCACAGCGGGAGCGTCGCCGGCGGAGCGCGAACCGAAGCAACGCTCGACCGCAACCGCCCCGGAGCGGGATAGAGGCAGTTGTGCCGCCCGCAACGGTGACCAATCCTCAACCGACCGATGATGCAGAGACGGCGGCGGATCCGGAAACCCCTGCCGACAAGAGCGGCGGCAATAGTAGCGCACGCAGGAATCCGCGGAGCCGTGGAAACAACCGGAGATCGGCTCCCAGGCAGTCCCCGCGTTTCGATAGCGACTAGGTATCGTCGCCGGCGGTTAGCGCCTGCCTGATTTCTGAGAGTACTTCGGGATCCGATTCGTCGCGCAGTGCGTCCCTGAGGGAGGTGCGGGCGGTGCGGCCTCCAATGCGGCCCAGGGCCCAGGCGGCGTGACGTCGGACCAGACGGGGGGCGGACTGCAGCGAGTGGGTCAAAGCCGGCACGGCGGAAGCATTGCCACAGTTGCCCAGCGCGACGCAGGCGTTGCGCTGCATTCCCTCGCGCTTGGCCCGCATGATGGGCGAGCCGGCGAAGCGCTGCCGGAATTGGTCGTCGTTCATGGCGAGGAGTTCGATCAGGTCAACGGATGAGAGGTCGGTACGACCGAAGTTGGGGTCCCCGGTCGATTTCGCCTTGCGGTTGACCGGGCACACTTCCTGGCAGATGTCACACCCGAAAACCCAGTTGCCCATCGACGCGCGAAGTTCGATTGGTATTGCCCCCTTGTGCTCGATGGTCAGGTAGCTGATGCAGCGTCGATTGTCCACGACATAGGGGGCGACGATGGCGTCGGTGGGGCACGCCGGCATGCAGCGGGAGCATTGGCCGCAGGTTTTGGCGAGAGGGGCATCAGCCGCCAGCGGCAGATCGGTGATGATCTGCCCCAACAGGAGCCACGAGCCATAGACGGGATTGAGGATGTTGCCGTTCTTGCCGAACCAGCCGAGGCCGGCGCGAGCGGCGGCAGCGCGGTCGAGCATCGGTCCGTCGTCGACATACCAGCGGGCGGCAAACCGGTCGCCCAGCCGCTCGGTGAGGTCCAGCACCATGCGACGCATGCGTCGTTTCATGACGCGATGGTAGTCCCGGCCCCGGGCGTACCGGGCGACGAGACCCCGATCATTGGGAGCGTCGGGATCCTCGGGTGGATAGTAGTTCCAGCCGAGGGAAATGATCGAGCGGGCGCCCGGCAGCAGGGCTTCGGGATCCGTGCCGCGCTGCACGCGCTGGGCGTTGAACCAGGGCAGGCCATCCATAAGTCCGGCGTCGATGCGGCGGAGGGCTTCCTCGCGGTCGGTAGCAAAGGAGTCTGCTGACGCTACGGCGACCAGGTCGAAACCCGCATCGTACGCTGCCTGGTCAACCCATTGGCGCAGCTGCGCGGGGTCCGCGGCGTTGATGGGAATGGTGCTCACAGGTTCTCGCGCTGGTAGCGCCCGTCGTAGCCGCGGTCATCCGCCGCGCTCAGGGGGAAAAACACCAGCTGGGCGATACGGGCATCCCGCTGCAAGCGGAAGCCGTCCGCGTTGTGGACGACGAGCAACGCCTGGGAGCGGCCGCTGTAGCCGGCGTCCCACACTGCGGTGTGCAAGGTGACGCCCATGCGCAACAGGCTGGAGCGCGGCCGGCCCAGAGCCATGAGCCAGCGGGGCAGGTTGACCACCTCGTTGAAGGTGACCAGGTATTGGCCGGGCGGCAGGGCCAGCCAGCCGTCGCGTCCGAAATCGAGTTCGGCGAATTCGGGCAGCACCCGGTCGGCATCGGAAACGCCGATGGCGCCAGCGCGATCCCCTGGAGAATACGACGCGACCGAGCGAACGGTGACGTCAATTCCGTTGGGCTGAAGCTGGTTGCTCAGGTCCGGACACTCTTCCAGCAAGGGAGGACGGCCCGCGATTAACGACGCGATGGCCTCTCGATTGAGCGCGCCGCGTAATGTTGTCTGGTCGCTGGTCATGGCGCTGAAAGCAATCCACCCGCCGGTGGCGCTGAGAAGCACGCCCGGCGGGTGGGTTTGCGTGGCAGAGGGGAGGTTAGTCGTGCATGAAGTCCTGGATGTCGGCGGGCAGGGGCTCGTATTTGGGAATCTCGGTGACCACCGCCTGGGTGGTCAGGAGCATGCCGGCGACGGAGCCCGCGTTCTGGAGGGCGGAACGGGCGACCTTCGCGGGGTCGATGATGCCACGGGCGACCATGCCGGTGTAATCGCCGCGGTCGGCGTCGAAGCCGTAGTCGGCTTCACCGTTGCGCACGTTCTCCACGATGACCGCGCCCTTGTAGCCGGCGTTGTCGGCGATGGTGGTGAGAGGCGCCTCCAATGCTTCGCGAACGAGCCGTATGCCAACGGCGACGTCGCCGGACGCGGCGTCCAGGATGCCGTCCAGCGCGGCCTGAGCGCGGAGCAACGTCACACCGCCTCCGGGGACGACGCCTTCTTCCACAGCGGCGCGAGTGGCGGCCAAGGCGTCCTCGGTGCGGCTCTTGCGCTCGTTCAGCTCGGGCTCGGTGGCCGCGCCGACCTTGATGACGGCGACGCCGCCGGCGAGGTTGGCGAGGCGTTCCTGAAGCTTCTCGCGGTCGTAGTCCGAGGTGGTTTCTTCGATCTGTACGCGGAGTTCCGAGACGCGGCCGGCGATGTCGTCCTCGTGGCCGCGACCCTCAACGATGGTGGTCTCGTCTTTGCTCGCCACCACGCGGCGGGCGGAGCCCAGTTGGTCGATGGAAACTGCGTCGAGGCGCATGCCGGTGTCGCTGGTAACCACGGCGCCGCCGGTCATGATGGCCAGGTCTTCCAGCAGGGCCTTGCGGCGCTCGCCGAAGCCGGGGGCCTTGACGGCAAGGCTGCTGATGGTGCCGCGCAGCTTGTTGACCACCAGGGTGGCCAGCGCTTCGCCTTCCACGTCCTCGGCGATGATGATCAGCGGACGACGGCCACCCTGGGCCACGGCCTCAAGGGTGGGCACCACATCGGCGGCGGAAGACAGCTTCTGGTCGGTTAGCAGGAAGAGAGGCTCGTCCAGGGAACACTCCATGCGGTCGGTGTCGGTCACGAAGTGGGGCGACAGGTAGCCGCGGTCCAGGCGCATGCCCTCCACGACGTCGAGCTCGTCGGTCAGGCTGCGGCTCTCCTCCACGGTGATGATCCCTTCGCGGCCGACCTTGTCCATCGCGTCGGCGATCAACTCGGCGATGGCCTCTTCGTGGGCGGACAGGGCGGCGACGCGCGCGACCTGCTCTCGGCTCTCCACGGCGGCCGCCTGGTCGCTGATCTGGCTGCACACTGCGGACACGGCGCGGTCGATGCCGGATTTCAAAGCCAGCGGATTGGCGCCGGCAGCCACGTTCATGAAGCCGCGCTGGATGATGGAACGGGCGAGAACGATGGAAGTAGTGGTGCCGTCGCCGACCACGTCGTTGGTCTTGGCAGCGGCTTCCTTCACCACTTGGGCGCCCATGTTTTCGTAGGGGTCAGGCAGTTCGATTTCCTTGGCGATGGTGACGCCGTCGCTGCACACGACGGGGAGGGTCCAGACGCGCCCCAGAATAACGTTGCGACCGCTGGGGCCCAGGGTCAGGGCGACTGCCCGCCCGAGCTGGTCAACACCGCTCATCAGGCTCTGTCGGGCGTTCTCGTCGAAAATCAACTGCTTTTCGGGCATGGCGGGGATCCTCCGCTAATGGGGGTATTGTAGTTGCAAACAGGAATAGTGACACTGAAAAACGCTTCACGCACGGGTTTCCGGGCGCGGCATTCAGCAGGACAATTTTCGGGCAACATGGCCGAAATTGTCAACCTGGACCGTTGGCGTCTGCAAACCCGCTCTTTTCGGGTCGGCTGGAGCGGACACGACGAGGCGGCTGGCCATCGTGTGTGCCGACTGTGAGTTACTGTGCGCTGCTGCTGGGCGCCGTTGCGCAGTGGTGCAAACGCCGGTCGGGCAGCGACGGCTGACTGGGGTGGAAGGTGGGTCGCACATGGGTTGGCGCAGGAGGTGGCCTCTAAATCGAGAAAAGTTGCCTTGGTTAGCTGCGCCAGGCCCCTTGGCCTTCACATCGTTCAACGGTTCATGGAACGTTAGCGCGTTTCTAACAATCCCATTGCGACGCGATTGCTCGGGCGATCAGCGAGAGCCGCAACCGCCGGCGAGTCCGAATGGTATGATTAGACGTGCCGCAAAACGGTCCCACCGGCGCGGCGCTCATCACCGGTGATTGCCGGTTCTTGCCAGCCATAACGCAATGCCCGCCCGAGTTCTCAAAGGCAACGAAATCGCCGCTGACCTCCGCTCGGAGGTAACGGCCGGCGTGGCCGATCTCGTCGCGGCCGGCGGGCCCACTCCCGGTCTGGCCGCCGTCCTTGTGGGCAGTGACCCGGCTTCCGGCGTGTATGTGCGGAACAAAGGCCGGGCGTGTGAGGAAGCCGGCATATTCTCCGAGATATTCTACATGCCAGCGGACGTGTCCCAAGCCAACCTCCTGAGCCTGATCGACCAGTTGAACCAGGACACCAGGTTCCACGGCATCCTGGTCCAGCTCCCGCTGCCGGACGGCATGGACGAACACGCGGTCATCGAGCGCGTTGACCCCAGCAAGGATGTGGATGGCCTGCATCCCATCAGCCAGGGTCGAATGCTCCAGGGAGAGCCCGCCTTCCTGCCCTGCACTCCCTCTGGAGTACAGCAGGTCCTGCTGCGATCCGGCTACGACCCGGCCGGCCAGCACGTGGTGATCGTGGGCCGCAGCAATATCGTGGGGAAACCCCTGGCGGCCCTGCTGATGCAGCGCAAGGCCGGCGGCAACGCCACCGTCACCGTCTGCCATACGCGCACCCGCGACCTGCCCGAAATCACCCGACAGGCGGACATCCTGATCGCCGCCATGGGAGTTCCCGGCGCCATCGGCGCGGACATGGTGCGCGACGGCGCCGTCGTGATCGACGTCGGGATCAACCGGGTCGATGACGCAACCCGCCGCCGTGGCTATCGCCTGGTGGGCGATGTGGACTACGAGCCGGTCGCCGCCAAAGCCGAGGCCATCACTCCCGTGCCCGGTGGCATTGGCCCGATGACGATAGCCGTGCTCCTCAGCAACACGCTGGAGGCTGCCCGTCTCAGCAAGGATTGATTTATGGAGTCCTGGCGAACCGGTGACTTCGATTACGCCCTGCCCGAGGAGCGCATCGCGCAGACGCCGGTCGAGCCCCGGGACGCCTCTCGCCTGATGGTCCTCCATCGTGACCGGCCTGACGGCGGGCTCGAACATCGCACCTTCCGGGAGCTGATCGAATACCTGCGTCCCGGCGACCTCATGGTCTTCAACCGGAGCCGAGTGATACCGGCCCGGCTGTACGGTACCGAAAGCCAATCCGGGGCCCGGGTCGAGGTGCTGTTGGTTCGCCGCCAGGAACCGGGGGTCTGGCAGGCCCTGGGACGCCCCGGCCGGCGGCTCCGGGTGGGCGCTCGGGTTGCGGTCGGAGGGCACGACGGAACCAGCTCGGCTCAGGTCGAGATACTCGAGGCCAGGGAGAACGGGCTGCGCATGGTGCGGGTCAGCGACGAAACCGCCCTGGATGGGCTGGGCGAACTGCCGCTTCCTCCCTATATCAAGCAGACACCGGACGACCCTGACCGCTATCAGACCGTCTACGCTGACGCACCCGGCAGCGTGGCCGCTCCGACGGCGGGACTGCACTTCACGGAACCGTTGCTCGATCAAATTCGCTCAAAAGGCGTGTCCACCGCATGGGTGACTCTACACGTGGGCCTGGATACCTTCCGCCCGGTCCACGGCGAGGACATCTCCGAGCACAAGATCCATACGGAATGGTTCGAACTACCCGAGGACACGGCGGCGGCCATCAATGAGACGCGCCGGCGCGGCGACCGCATCATCGCCGTCGGAACCACCACTGTCCGTACCCTGGAGCACGTCGCGCGAGATACCCATGCCAACGGAGCGCGCGAGATTCCTGCGTCCGCGGGCGATGCCGACCTGTTCATCCTGCCCGGGCACCGGTTCCGGCTGGTGGACGCCATGGTCACCAACTTCCACCTGCCGCGGTCGACCTTGCTGATGCTGGTGTCCGCTTTTGCCGACCGGGAGCGCATCCTTGCCGCCTACGAAGAAGCGATCCAACGCGAGTACCGGTTTTATTCATTCGGCGACGCCATGCTGCTGCTGTAGCGTCGCCGAAAACCTTGTCCGGGAAAATTCAGCAATCCCCGGTTCCATGGCCCAGATTGCCGGGATGGCAGTCTAGTCTGCTCGGTCGTGTCCCAGAAGGGCGGCCACAATTTCCGGCGCCACCGCGTCCACCCGCGACTCGATCGCCGCCGTGTCGAGAGCCGCCACCGGATGTTGCAGGTACACCGACCCTGGGTAGTCGGGCCGACCCAGCGACACAATATGCTGCTCGGCTGCTGAACGAAACGCCTTCGTGTGCACCACCACCGTCCGCACCCCCCGGTCTTCCAGTTCCACCGCATCGCGCAAACTGCGCGCCACGCAACTCCCTCAATCCCCGACCGCGGTCACCACGAAGTCGCACTCTGCGAGTTCGTCAATGATTTCAGGCGCCGCGGGAGCCGAGAACACCCACTTGGAACGCACCAGGGAGTCGGTCATCCCGTAACCGTCCGCCAGCCGCGAGCGGATCGCTTCCAGGATCACGTCGGCGTTGCCCTTGCGATTGTCCAGGAACCCGCCTTTGAGGCCCTCGAGGGTTTCCAGCGGAGCCGCCGGCCGGCGCTCTGGTTCTTCCTGTCGGTCCGTCGGATCCACCAATCCCAATGCCGCTATTCGGGCCGACAAGTCAGTATTGTCCATCATCTTTTCCATCCTGTGCATCCATGCAAATTAGGCTATCGGAGCCGACGTGATCCGCGAGCCCCAACCCGGGATGTACACCGAGTGCCGGCCCGGGCCGCCGGCCACCATTATATGGATGTCCTCCGGTCGCCGCACCACCGGTACCATCGCCTCGTCGTCGCCGCGATCAATCCAGCGCGGCCACAGGGTGTTGCGATGGGCGTGCCGGCCGTGGATGCCGCCCAGCTTCAGAACCGACAGGGGTTGCCGGGCCAATTCGTAAAGGTACGACCTCACGTCGTTCTTGCTCCAACCCGCGCTGGCGATAATGTCGGCGTGCTCCGGCCCCAGCACCAGCAGCACATCGCCCATGACGTGGATGTTGTTGCAGCCGGGGATGGCCATGGACATCGCGAAGGTGGTCAGCAGGTCTCGTGGGTTATCCGCGCCGTGGTTGTTCAGGTTGTGAGGCGCCTCCGCCGGATGCACCGTCACCACCGATTCGTTGGGTCGGTAACCCCGCTCCACATGGTAGGGTTGCCATGGATTTTCCGCCTCGTTCTCGGCGATGCAGTAGGTGTACTTGCCGGGATGGCCGAAGGTCGCGCGGTCCTCGTCGCCGGGCAGCGCGCCGCCCAGGTTGGTCAGCGCCAGTTTGACAGCCCGGCCTATGGTGGCGTTGGCCCGGTTCCCCTGACCGAAACAGTTCCCGCCGCTGTTCATGCCCAACTCTGCGGCTGCCGGTCCGTTCACCACCACGAGCGGCGTGGCGATGTGGGTCGAGCATTGCACCGACGCCAGGTTGAACCGGGGCAGCAGCAGCGCCTCAATGGCCGCGATGACCACCGGGAAGTACTCCGGCAAACACCCCGCCATCACCGCGTTGGCCGCCAGCTTCTCGACGGTCGCCCGCCCCCCGCGCGGCGGCACCTCTCCGACCAACTCCAGCGCCGACCGCCCCGACGCCTCCACAAACTCCCGCACCCGCTCCGCCGTGGGCGGCACGACGGGCAGGCCGTCGGTCCAGCCGGCCTCGTGGGCTAGAGCGAGGGCTTCTCCGTAGTGGCCATCGTCAGCAAACGTCGTCATCACCACCCTGCATCAGCAGACCAACTTCAGGAACAAGTTGCTTGTTTATCGGATCAACAACAAGCAACAGAACCTCCAGGGTAGTCGCTCCCAATAAGTAAAGGTTCTCCGGGCCAAAGACGACCATCGCTTCACCGTCAATGCCATCAACCTCAAAGAAAGCCATTCCAGTTTGACGTTCTTCTACCTGTCCGTTGGCCAAGCGGAGCCTTCGCGTCCTGGTCGGTTCAATACCCAGACGACGCAACAGGCTGGACGGCATCACCGAAAATGTGGCGCCCGTATCCACAAGCGCGTCAACCGTCTCCCGGGCCGCAAAACTCGGGTTGCCCACCGTCAACTGTACGCTGAAAGTTCCCATGCCAAACGTTACCCCGTGATCATAATTGCCGGGAGGCAGTGTACCAGCCGCTACTCCCCCAGTTCCGCGAGATGCGGCTCAAACACTCGCTTGAACTTCAGCAGGCGGTCCACCATCCAGTGCTGTAATTCCGCCAGCGTTTCGGGATCATCGTCAATTTTACCGTTCCGCACCTGGGAAATGCGGCACGCCGAGCGGTTGTCCAGCCGTTCCCATTCCCACCAACCCGAACCCGTTGCTTGCGATTCGATGCTTTCCTTGCGTTCGAACAACCGATCGAATAGCAGTTTGTTCTCCTCACGGTCACTGCGGCTGATATAGACCTCAACCCTGGCTATATTTCGGCCGTAAACAAAGCAAAGATTGTATCGGATTCCGCTAAACCCAGAAGCGAAGGGAGCCCAATGTTCGATCCTTGCTTGGGTGCGGTTGGTAAATTTATGCTCTTCACGCAGAGTATCGACAATGGATTGAAAGAAAGCCCGGTAACGTTCACCTCGCTCGGAACCGGCTCCTCCACCTCTAACCGTTCTACCTTTCGCTGAGCTCTTCGACCAAGTGTTGGGAGCAGCAACGATCCTGAAATGCGGAGCGGCACGAGAACCGTCAATCTTCCAGGCTTCCATCGCCACACCAAAAAACTCCGTACCTTCTCCAGTGCGTTGGTTGAGCCAATCCAGCGCCGCCCGATGCTCGTCCTGAAAATCGCCGGTGAGCCAGATAACCACGCCGGCGTCATAGCCCGCCGCGTAGGTAAGCAACTGTCCCAAATGGGTGTGATTAGTGGCCTCCAACTGGTTTTCAATTATCACCGGTCGGTCATTGCCCCGGTCGTAAGCCAGCACGTCCAGGAAAAACGGCCCTACCCGGGCCTCCTGTTCCTGAAATTCCAAATCCAATCCCAGCGCCTCTCCCAGCACATCAAGATTTTCAGCGAGCCAAGGCGTAAAATCCTGCGCCTCGTGAGGCCAAACCTCACGCAGGTCAACGCGCTCAATCGTTCCCAAATCCACCATCGCAAAACTCCACACTATGCCGCCGGCATTCGTTCCTCAATGACAACCTCGCCGCCGTCCCACCAGTCGATGGTGAGGCGGCAGTCGGCCAACAGGGTAGTACCAATCATCGGCTTGTTGCCCATCACGTACGCTCGCGCGTCCACGGGCAGCCCGTGCCAGAGCAAGCGCGCGACACAAGTGTCTGTTCGGATAGTCTGACCACTGGCAAGGGTGAGGGGCCGGGTTCCTGTGCGGTGTAAGCCCAGTTCCCGGGCAATCCATTCAGGAAGGGTGAAGGCCCCCTCGAATCCTGTATCTACGACAGATTCTAACGTCTGGAAAATCTGGTTAGCGGCGACAATCTCAACACTAATCCGCGCTTCCAGACCCGTGCTGTTATCTTGTGACGGCCTTACTTGGCCCCTAATCATGGACGTCCCTCTCTTGCGATGCCAAGTATTCCAAAGTTTGCCTAGTGGACAGCCGCGCAGCGATGTATTGCTTACTGCCTACCAATTCGGCCCAGGTGAAGGCGTCAGGACGCCGCTTCATCAACCGTTTAGTAAGTTCCACATCGCTGCGCTCCCCTTGGTACTCGCCAACCTCGTAGTCCCCGCTGTGAACGTCGATGACCACCAACTCGCCCCAATGGTGTGCTTCCATTTCCTCCCGGATGCCTTCGTAGATTTTGCGCCCGAGGGCGGCAGTTTCTGAACCGTTCAGTTCTTCGGCCATCGTTCCTCACCTCACATGAGAAGGTCATCTTGCACGAGCAGGCGCTCATCCACCGGATCGATTACCATACCCAGGTCTTCCAAAGTTGTCGCGCCCATCAGGTACTGACCTTCTGGTCCGAACGCTACTCGCGCCACCGCGTTGCGCCCTTGCACGGAAAACCGCGCCCACGCTGTTTGCAGTTCGACGCGGCGCCCGTCGGCAACACGAGCGAACCTGGTTTCCACGGGTTCGATGCCCAGTTCGTGTAATAAGCTAGCCGGCAGCATCGTGTTGGTGGCTCCCGTGTCTACCAGGGCTGAAACGGTGGCGCCCGCTTCCGCGAAAAGGTTGCCCACCCATAGATCGACGCTGAAAGTTCCCATGCCAACTTGCCTGTCCCTGATGCCAATCGTGCCAGACAGCAGGTCTAATACACCTTGTACTCTTCCAGCACCGCCGCATCCAGGTGCAGGCCCATGCCGGGCTCCGTGGGCGCGATGATTTCGCCGTTGTCCCACTCCGGGAGCACGCTGTTGAGCTGGTAGTACACCGGGTCGCGCTCCTCCTCGAACACCTCGACGAACAGGCCGTGGGCGTGGGCCGGTAACAGTTGCACCGCCAGCTGCGGCTCTTCGTGGTGGGCCATCCGGATGCCGCGCATCTGCGCCGCGCCAGCCACCCGCCGCCATTCCGAGATGCCGCCGCAGATGGCCGCGTCGATGTTCAGGATGTCCACGGCCTCGGTGTCCATGAGCCGCTGCCCGCCCCACGAGCTGCTCTCGCCCTGGCCGGCGGCCACCGGGATGCCGGTGCGCAGCCGCACCTGGCGCATGTCGTTGTCCGCGTTCTGCCAGCGGCACGGCTCTTCAAGCCAGGCGAGCCCCATCTCCTTCGCCGGCCCGGCGAACTGCAGCGCCTCCTCAAGAGTCCAGGCCTGGTTCGAATCGCACACGATGATGAAGTCGTCGCCCAGCGTGTCCCGTATGGCCCTCACCCGGAGCAGGTCATCCGCGACTGCGACGCCGCCTGTCTTCAGCTTGACGCCGCCGATGCCGCGCTCGCGCTGGTGCAGCAGGTCTTCCACCATGTACGCCGTGTCCCGTCCCTGCACGTAGTAGGCGAACCGCACCACCGGCGACCGGTCGGCGTAGCCGCCCAAAAGCGTTCGCACCGGAACGCCCAACGCCTTGCCGGTGATGTCCCATAGCGCCACGTCGATGGCCGCGATGGCGCGCATGGCGATCGCCTTGTTTCCGATGTGCGGCGTGAGCGCGAACATCTTCTGCCAGCACCGCTCGATGGCCATGGGATCCTCGCCCTTCACGGCCTCCGCCATTGGCCCTACGACCAGGTCCTTCAGCAACTCGTAGCCCGTCCGCTCGTCCCCCGAATAGATCTCGCTCACCAATCCCTCGTCGGTGTGAACCCGAACCACGATGGTGCACCGCGATTCGATCTGGTACACGCTGCCGCTGAACCGCGTGTTCAGTGGGATCCGAACGATGTCCGCCTCTACATTGGTGATACGCATGAACGGGCCGCCTCCAATCCTTCCAAAACTGCGACCAATTATACCCGCCGCCATCCCGGTACGAGGTTCCGGATCGTCGCTCCCGCGCTGGAGCGGCTGTACCGGACGCCCCGCTCGTTCCTTGACCCGTATCGCGGCCCGCCCTACAATCCTGCTGGCCGCCGGCTGGGCGTTGGTTCAACTCCGACCCTTGCTGCTGCGGATCATCCCAAGATACGTTGGTGACTGGAAGATGCCCGTTAGAGTAGGCCGTGTGCCGTATCTGGAAGCTGAACCCTTCTACTTCGACATGGCGCGTCGCGGCTTCGAACTGCGCGAGACCACCCCGCGTCAACTGGGCGACGCCCTGGACGCCGGTGACCTCGACGCCGGCCCAGCCCACCTCTCCGACGTGTTCCGCCTGGAAGACCGCTTCGAACCCGTCGGCGGGTTTTGCTTTTCCACATTGAGCCGCGCGGTCAGCGTGTGTCTCTACTCTCAGTATCCGATGGAAGAGCTCGGCGGTGTGACCATCGGCGTGTCCGACGAGGACGTCACCGCCGCCAAATTGCTCGAAATCCTGCTGCGTCGCAAGTACAACCTGGAGCCGGGCGAGTTTGTTGCCAGGCCCGGTGACGTTGTTCGTCCTGACGAGACCTTCGACGCCTTCGTGCTGATCGGCAACCGTGCCCTTCGCCGTCGTCGCGGCGTCCGCGGCTTCGCCCACCGCTTCGACCTGGGAGCAGAATGGACCCAGTGGACCAACCTGCCCTTCGTGTTCAGCCGGTGGGTGATGCGCAAGGACCTGGAGGACCGGGAAAAGGCCACGCTGGAGGACACCCTCTACGTTGGGCTTGAAGAGGGCGTGGACGGCCTGTACCACCTGAACGAGCCCCGCGACGAGCTACTCATGCTGCCCCGTGACGTCGTCGAATACGTCCAGGGTATCCGCTACTACGTGGGCCGCTCCGAGCAGCAGGCCATTTCCCGCTTCCGCGAACTGCTTGACGGTTTGCCCGGCTAGCCGCCGGATCCACGGAACACCGGGCGCAACGGTTTCTGGCCCATCCGATGGCGAAAGTCGTCGACCGCATCCATGCGCAGACCGGCCGGCCCGCGTTCATCTGCGACTATTCGCCGCCTCGCTCCGGCCGATCCGAGGATGTGCCGGCCCCGCCCGAGTCGGCCGATTTCATCTCGGCGGCATACAACCCCGGCCGCGCGGTTCGCATGAACCCGGTCGCGACCGCCGTAGTCCTGCGCGATCGGTACGGCGCGGACGCTGTCTTCACGCTAGCCACGCGAGATATGAACCGCCTGGCGTTGGAATCCCTGTTGCTGGGAGCGCAGGCCCTGGGCCTGGAGAACGTAGTCGTCGTGGCCGGAGACTCGTTCGGAAACCGGGACACTGCGTCGCCTGTCTACGACTACCGCCCCACCGAACTCATTGCCGCCGTTGCCAGCCTGAACGCGGGTTCGGACCATCGTGGCAGCAGTCTCCGTTCACCGACGGATTTCTGCATCGGCGCAACCGTAGATCTGGGACGCGGCATCGATTCCGAAGCCATGCTGGCCGTCCGGAAGGTAGCGGCCGGCGCTCACTTCCTGATCACTCAGCCGATTTTCGACCCGGCTGACGTCGGCGGTTTCGTCGACGCTTACGCAACCAGCCACGGAGCCGCGCTGTCGGTTCCCGTTTTCTACGGTGTTGGCCTGATGGAGCCCGACGGGGTGTCCTTCGCCAACGTACCGCAATGGGTCACCGACGATCTGGCCGCCGGCCGGTCCGGCGTGGATATAGGGCTTCAGGTGTGGGACTCGTTACGTGGCGCCGGAGCCACCGACTGCTACCTGGTCCCGCCCATCCGGCGCAGCGGGGCCAGGAATTACGATGACGCCTGCAAGTTCCTGGACATGGCTTTGGATTGGCCTGCGGCTGATTAGTTCGAATCTCCGTTGCCGTTCATTCTCCGGAGGACTTCCGGCGGGAGTTGCACGTTATGCTCCTCCAGCAGCGCGACAATTTCCCTCCGTGCTTCCTCGCGGCCTCGGGCTTCTGCCTTCGCGTCTTTGGCCGCGGCCCATCGCTCAACTGTTTCTTTGGCGGCGAAGAACATTGTGATACCTCCGTACAACAGCGCGGTGGTGGGAAACAGGAGCGCGGTGGCTACTATTATAACGCCGGTCGGATTGGCGGCCAGACCAGATAGAAAGTCCACTGCCGGCCACCCGGTGCAGATGGCACATTGGTTGAGCGCAATCGCGACCCACATGCTTCCGCTGATCGACATTGACCCATCGACGAACCGCCAATACGACCGCCGATCTTTCTGATCAGCCACATTGACTTGTTCGGCCTGACAACGCTACGGCCCCCACGGAGGCGCGGCTGCCACCTCGCCATCGCTGACGATGTCCACTACTGCCGGCCGGTTGGCGCTTACCGCCTGGTCCAGCGCGGAGTTGATCTGGTTGGGATCGGTCACCCGGATGCCCAGCGCGCCCATCGACTCCGCAATCTGCGCGAAGTCGGTGTCGTTGAACCGCCACAGCTCGCCGGAGTTGCCGCCCTCGCGGCCCTCGTAGGCCGCCTCATCGCCGCGCCGGTCCTGGTTCAGCCCGCCGTTGTTGTGCACCACGATCACCGCGTTGATGCCGTAGCGAACCGCGGTTTCCAGTTCGCCGATGTGGTACCACATGCCGCCGTCGCCGGTCCAGCACACCACCGGTCGGTCGGGCACACCGCACTTGGCGCCCAGGGCCGCCGGCAATCCCCAACCAAGGGAACCGGCCGCACGCAGGTACGACTGCCCCTCGTGGTTGAGGTCAACCATGCTGCCCGTCCAGATCCCGGCATGACCGGTATCCGCCATCAGGACGGCGTCCGAAGGCAGGAAGTCCGTCAGTTCCTGGCAGAGTCGCTCCGGTCTTATCGGAACCGCATTGGACGTGAGTACCGGTTCGTGTTCGTCGCGCCAGTTCTGCACATGCTCCTGCGCCCGGGCGACCCAGCTGGCGTTGCCGCCGGTCGGCTCCAGCACGTCCAGCATGGCCTCCAGCGTCCGCTTGGCGTCGCCCTGCAGCCCGTAGGCCCCCTGGTAAGACCGCCCCAGCTCGCTGGCGTCGATGTCGATCTGGATCACCGGCGTCCCTTCGGCGGGTATGCGCCAGTCCAGCGTGATCTGGCTGCCCGTGTGACTTCCGACAAACAGCACCAGGTCCGCCTCCGACACCACCCGGTTCGCCGACCAGCGGGAATAGCTGCCAACCACGCCCACCGACAGCGGATGGTTTTCCGGAATGCATCCCTTGGCGTTCAGTCCGGTGGCCACGGGGATATTCAGCATTTCCGCCAGCCGCACGACCTCGGCCTCGGCGCCCGAGGCAGTCACGCCGCCGCCGGCCACGATCACCGGCCGCTCGGTCTGGGACAGTATCCGCGCCGCCTCCCGTACCCGTTCCGGTTCCGGCGCCGGGCGGAACGCCGGCCGCTGCGTGAACGGTTCTTCGACGATAACGTCGGTGTCCAGCATCCCGTCGGTGATGACGTCGCCGGAGATACCGGAGAAGTCCAGGTGCGCCGGCAGCGTCTGTCCGGTGGTCACCTCCCGGAAAGCCTGTCGCAGCAGGTGCGGCAGCTGCTCCGCCGTCTCCACTTCCGCGCTGTACTTGGTAACCGAAGCGAACGGCTTGGAGTGCTCGACCTCCTGGTAGGAGTTCCGGTGCCGGTGCATCGGAGGCCGGTGCCCCGTGATCGCGATCACCGGCGACACTCCCAGGTAGGCGTCCTGCAGGCCGGCGGCCAGGTTCACCGCTCCAACCGACTGCGCGAAGCACAGCCCCGGCTTGCCGGTGACCCGGGCGTAGGCATCCGCCATGTACGCCGCCGACTTCTCACCGTGGCTGATGATCCGCTTGATGCCAACATCCTCCATCTCCACGAGGGCGCGTCGGATGATCGCGGGAACGAAAAACACGTGGGTTACACCGTACTCGCGCAGTGTCTCGGCGAGAAAGCGGGCGCCGGTCATGGTGGGCATCTGGTGGCCTCCTGTTTAACAGTGACCGCCATTCCGGCTTGCGCTGGAATGACGGCTTCGGGGTTCGCGCTGATGTTTCGGCTAGACGCCGCGTTCGTCAAAGACTTCCTTGGCCACGCGCACCGCGTTGGCCGCCACCGGCCAGCCGGCGTAGAAGGCCATGTGCGCGATCACTTCAGAGATTTCTTCTCGGGTCACGCCGTTGTCCAGCGCGCGACCGATGTGGCCCCGCAACTGGTCGGTGCGGTACAGCGCGGTGAGCGTGGCGACCGTGATCAGGCTGCGGTCCCTCTTGGACAGTTCCGGCCGCTCCCAAACGTCCCCGAAGAGGACGTCGGCGGAAAGCTCGGCCAGCTTGGGCGATACTTCTTGCATTACGGTTCGGGCTGCGGGCTGCGTCATAAGGCCTCCTATGTTTTGGGCCGGGGTTTTCGCTACAGGTGTCTCGTGTTTGCAACGCCCGGGCGTTACGCTGCCCGGAACATCGGCAGGCTGATGTTCTCGTCGATCTCCTCGAACATCACCTCTACCGCCATGCCGCATTGCACGGCGTCCGGCCGGATCTCGCCCTCGGCGAAGTCGATGCCCACCAGCCAGGAAGGTATCCGCGCCCCCTCTTCCAGCTCCACCACCGCCGCAATGTAGGGCACCTTGTCGCGGAACGCCGGCGTCGGTCCCCGGTGCACTATCGCAAAGGTGTGCAAAGTGCCGCGCCCGCTGCTCTGGATCCAGTCCGTATCCCTGGAGAAGCACTCCGGGAATGGGCAGATGTCGCGGGGGTAGAAATACGCCCGGTCGCACGCCTTGCAGTGGCGCAGCCAAAGCTCGCCGGCCTTGCACTTCTCCCAGTAGAAGTCGGATTCCGGCTGCGGCGCGGGCAGCGGTATCTGAGGAGCAGCCTGTGTCATCTCGTCAATCTCCGGTGCGGAAAATAAGCCGTGTCGGCTCGCCTGAGCCAACCGACGGTAAGCATAGCGACGGAATGTGCCTGGCGCAAGCGAATCCTCGCCTATGGGACTGCTTGTCGCTGCTGATGGGTACTGCCCTGCAACCGTCAATTCAGCACTAGCACCGCACCGGCCACGACCATCCACGCCGCAATCGCCATTAGCAGCGGCACGTCTCGCAGCATCAGCAACTCCGGTGATTCGGCGTCTCTGCTGTGGTTCAGCAGGTACAGGTAGCGGAACAGCCCGAATATCACCAGCGGCACGGTCACCAGCATCGTGTTGTTTGCCGGCAGGTTGTCCGCCTCCACCGCGTACAGCGTGTAGCTCACCAGCGCCGCCGTCGCCGACAGGATCAGCAGTTGGCCCCCCAGCGGCGGCGCGTAGTGCGATAACGTCGCCCGCTGCGCCTCGGGTTCCTCTCCGGCCAGCCGCGCCTCGGCGTAACGCCGGCCGATCACGATGAACAGCGCGCCCGCGGCGGTGACCGCGTAGAGCCAGGGTGACGGCGCCGCGCCCACCGCCACTGCGCCGGCCACGGCCCGAAGCACGTAGCCGCCGGCCACGATCATCACGTCAACCAGGGCCACCCGCTTCAACCGCAAGGAGTAGCCCACGTTGGCGATCAGGTAGATCCCTCCGATAAGGGGCAGCGTCAACGGCGATATGACATACAGCCCCAGCATCCCGACGACTGCCAACACCGCCAGCGCCGAGACCGCCAGCCAAACCGGAACTACACCCGACGCGATGGGCCGCGCCCGCTTAGTGGGATGCCGTCGGTCCGCCTCCCGGTCCGCCACGTCGTTGAGCAGGTAGACCGCCGACGACAGCGCGCAGAACGCGGCGAACAGTCCCGCCAGCCTCGGGATATACGGCAGCAGGGTCGCCACGTCCGCGGGTTCCCACACCAGATCCACCGCGAAGAGCAGTGGCAGGAACACCAGCAGGTTCTTCACCCACTGCAGCGGACGGGCCGTCATGAACAGCCCTGCCAGCCGGCTCATGATTCTCGCGTAACCCCGGTTTCGCTCGCCAGTGCGGTTACGCGATTGCGGCCAGTTCGGACCAGCCACAGCCAGGCCAGCCCGCCGACGATCACCGCCAGCCAGAGGGTGGCCAGGCGGGTCAGCAGGGTGGCCAACGCCGCCGTGGCCGCCGGGAGTCCGGCCTGGCCCAGGAGCGCCACCATGCTGCCCTCGAATCCAACCAACCCTCCCGGCAACGCCGTGATCGCTCCAACCAGCGCTGCCGCCGCCGATACCGGCAGGGCGATGCCCAGGCCAATCGGGTCGCCCAGCGCGATGAGGATGACCCACAGAGCCAACCCCTCGGCGGCCCACGCCAGGAAACCCAGCGCCACCGCCGGCGCCAGCATCCGGGGTGACATCAGACGACGCAACCCTTCCTGCGACTGCGCCAACGGTTCCCGCCATCGCCGCAACACTGGCAGATCCAACGCCTTCTCCCCGTACCTTGACGCGGCCAGCAGCCCCACTGCGAGTCCGATGACCAGCAGCCCGCCAACCATCAACGCTATCGTCGCCGGCAACAGGAGTACCCCAGTCAGCCCCAACAGGGCTACGGATATGACGTCCGTCAGCCGCTCCATCACCACCGCTGGCGCTGATGCCGCCACCGGCACGCCGGCACGTTGATTGAGCCACACGCTCTTCAGCAGCTCGCCGACCTTGCCCGGCGTGATGGACAGCGCCAACCCGGCCACGAAAACGGGCGCGCTGACCGACGCCGGCACGCTGATCCCGAGCGCTCGCAGATACATCGACCAGCGGAGGTATCGCAATCCGTAGTTGACCACGGCCAGGCCTGCCGCCGCCGCGAACCCGACGTATGCGGCCGGAGAGTCAAACAGCGCCCGGCCGACTTGCCGCAAGTCCCCATACGCCAACAGCCCGCCGAAGACCGCCACCGTCAGCAGTCCCACCAGCAGCCATCTGCGCCCGTTCAAGCCGACCCCTCGCTGGCCATCGGCGCGGCGGAGTCCGAGCCGGGCGCGGCCATCCGGCATATCTGCGCCGCCAGGTAGCCCGCTCCAAACCCGTTGTCGATGTTCACGACCCCGATCCCGGGAGCGCAGGAATTCAGCATTCCCAAAAGCGCCGCCAGACCCTGGAAGCTCGCCCCGTAACCGACACTGGTGGGCACCGCGACGACCGGCGCGGAGACCATCCCCGACACCACGCTGGCCAGCGCCGCCTCCATCCCCGCAACCACGATGATGACCCGCGCTTGCTGCAGGCGTTCCCGCTGCGCCAGCAGGCGATGCAGGCCCGCCACGCCAACGTCGTTCACCCGGCCTGCCCTGCATCCCATCAGTTCTGCCGTGAGAGCCGCCTCCTCCGCGACCGGCAGGTCGGCGGTGCCGCCCGTGA
Source organism: uncultured Dehalococcoidia bacterium (assembly GCA_951813535.1). Lineage (GTDB taxonomy): Bacteria > Chloroflexota > Dehalococcoidia > Lucifugimonadales > UBA3495 > Bin87. The sequence goes on from OX638345.1 coordinate 1,278,598, forward strand.
CGATCAGCAGTCCAAGGTCCTCCGGCGGCGCCATCCCTTCGTCAGGCACCACGATGCAGCGAGCCAAATCATGGTACTGGGCGGTCGCGACCTCCGTGACCACAGCTTGGTACACATCGGGAGCGGCGCGAGTGACCAGCACGGGATGCCCCCGTCCGCTCATCGCCGCCACGATCCCGGCCACCTGCTCTCTGGTCTTTCCTTCGGCCAGCACCACCTCCGGCCAACCCGTACGCAACGGACGGTGGTGGTCCAGTCTGGCGTACCCCAGGTCCTGGTAGGGCAGGTCGCGCAGGGCCTCCACCGCTCGGGACACTGTCACGCTGCCGTCCCGAACGCCCTCCAGCAGGGTTTGGAGCGCCTCCGCGTCCAACGCTAGCTCGCCTCTGCCGGCGTCGCAAGCGCAGCCGATCTAACTTTCATCAGTCGATACAGCCCGCCCAACGTGCTCATCCCGGCCACGTACGTCGCGAAAACGGCCACCGCGATCCAGGTCAGGACGACGAACCTCCCCGGCATGGGCAGGACGGCGGTCAGGATCACCGCAATCACCACCAGGATGATCCCCGATACGGTTCCCACCACGGCGCCGAATTTGGCCGCCGCAACCAGCGGCGTCGAACCCGTGGTATCCACCGACCGGATACCGAAATAGGCCCCGAGAAATGGACCGAAAGGAGCCAGCAGGAATTGCGCCACGGGGATTATGGTGCACACCAGCATTACGCCAAGAGCGGTCAGCAATCCTCTAGCCATCGTTGCCACGCGGTGTGGTTCGATATTCCCACCCTGTCAACATTAGTGACTCAGTATATCCGGTGGCTCCTGCGGCTGCACCGTGGGGCATCGTTATAATTATCCGCTCAACCAGATGACCACACTTGGAATTGGAGATGATTGCCATGAGCAATCCCGAATCGCTGACGGGGCAGGACGGGCCCTTCGCCGAACTCCTGGGCATCCGGCCGGGCATATCCGCCGACGGCGTGGGCACCGCGTTCATGACCGTGGCGGACAAGCACCGTCAACGCGCCGGCGTCGTCCAGGGCGGCCTGCTGGTGACTCTGGCTGACTATGCCTTCTTCCGCGCCTGCCGATCCGTACTTCGGGAGGGCGAGCACGCCGTGACCATCGAGCTGAAGCTGAACTTCATCGCGCCGGCCCGCGACGGCGAGCTCACCGCCCGCAGCTCGATCAAGAGCCGAGGCGGGCGGATCATCGTTGGCGACATGGAAATCCACGGCGACGAGGGCCAACTGATTGCCACCGGGATCGGGACGTATATGACGGTTTACGAACGTCGCGAACCTTCGGCTGAGGCGAACGCCTGATGCAGTTGGCATTTGCCGCCGCCTTTGGGTATAATCAGCGCAGGACGGAGGTTTCGTTTTGCGCATCCCGATGAAAGTTGACTACGGCGTGCGCGCGCTGGTGGAACTGGCCATGCGCTACGGTGACGGCCCGGTTCAGACCGCCGCCATCGCCTACCGGCAGGGCATACCGGAACCGTACCTCGAACGGTTGATGTCCACCCTCAACAAGAGCGGCTTCGTCCACAGTCGTCGCGGTCCCCAGGGAGGCCACCTTCTGGCTCGGGACCCGCAGGACGTCAACCTGTACGACATCATGCAGGAGCTTGACGGCAACGCATCTCCGCTTGACTGCCTGACCCTGCCCACCGACTGCATGTTCGCCGACTCGTGCGCCCAGAAGGAAATCTGGCAGACCGTCGAGGATTCCATACAGCAGGTGCTTCAGTCCACTACGCTGGCTCATCTGGCGGACCGGCAAAGCGTGCTCATCGCCGAGGGTGATCGCGGCCATCATATTTCGCAGCCGGCGCCCGTGGCTTCGGTTTGACCGGCCACCGCGCTGCTTGACAACTTTCCCGGCCCGACAATACACTCCCCGCACGATGTCACCCGCTCAAATTGTGCTGGCCTGCTGCGCTTGTCCCCGCACATAGGGGGTGGGCCGACTAAAAGACACTTCGAGCCTGCGTCCGCCGAATTCACCGCCAGACGGTTCGGGCGCAGGTTTTCAGTTGAATCCGTATCACCGCCAACCGGGAGGAACACAAAATGGTCCAGCCCCTACGCTTGACCCCCGATCAGGTCAAACGCTACAGCCGCCACATCATCATGCAGGACGTCGGAAGCGCCGGACAGCGCAAGATGATGGAAGCCAGCGCGCTGATAATCGGGGCCGGCGGCCTGGGTTCCCCGTCTGCGGTATATCTGTCACTGGCCGGCGTGGGCAAGATCGGCATCGTCGACTTCGACGTGGTCGAGTTGTCCAACCTGCAGCGCCAGATCCTGCACCACACTCCGGACGTCGGACGTCCGAAGGTCCAGTCGGCCAAGGACAATATCATGTCCTACAACCCGGAAGTGGACGTGGTGCTCCACGAGACCTGGCTCACTTCGGAAAACGCTTTCGACATCATCAGCCAGTACGACATCGTCATCAACGGGGCCGACAACTTCGCCACCCGTTACCTGGTGAACGACGCCTGTTACCTGCTGAACAAGCCGCTCATCGACGGCAGCATCCTGATCTTCGACGGTCAGGCCACCGTATTTCTCCCCGGCCAGGGCTGCTACCGTTGCCTTTTCCCGGCTCCGCCGCCTCCGGGCATGGTGCCCAACTGCGCCGAGGCTGGCGTACTGGGCGCTCTCACCGGACTGGTCGGATCCATTCAGGCTACCGAAGCTCTGAAGCATATTCTCGGCATCGGTGAAAGCCTGGCCTCCCGACTGATGGTGATTGACGCGCTGAGCATGCAGTTCCGCGAAGTCCGGCTGCGTCGGAACCCCAATTGTCCGCTCTGCGGCGACCACCCGACCGTGACCGAACTCATCGACTACGAGGTGTTCTGCGGAGTGGCCGAAGCGCCCGAACCGGCAGCCATCGGCGCCGGCGCGATCTAGTCACCGCATCACGTATTTCCAGAGGCGATCCGGAGCCCGGAACCAATGACGCTCCCCACGTACAAAGGACTCATTGCCACCATCGGCAACACTCCTCTGGTGGAGTTGCAGAACCTCAGCCCAAACCCCGAGGTGCGCATCTACGCCAAGCTGGAAGGGCAGAATCCCACCGGCAGCGTCAAGGACCGCATCGGCCTCAAGATGATCGAACGGGCCGAAGCCGACGGCGAGGTTTCGCCAAACCGCACCATCCTGGAGCCCACCTCGGGCAACACGGGCATCTCCCTGGCGATGATAGGCCGCCTCAAGGGCTACAAGGTCAAGGTGGTGATGCCGGAGAACGTCTCCGTGGAGCGCACCCAACTCCTGGAAGCCTACGGCGCGGAGATCGTCTACTCGGACGGGACCCTGGGCACCAACGGCAGCGTTGTCATGGCCCAGGAAATGGTGGAGAAGAACCCCCACGACTACCTGATGCTCTACCAGTACGGCAACGACGGCAATCCCGACGCGCACTACGAGGGCACCGGCCAGGAGATCGTTGAAGCGCTGCCCGAAGTGGACGTGTTCGTGGCCGGCCTGGGGACCGGCGGCACGCTGATGGGCAATGCCCGCCGCCTCAAGGAGCACCGCAGCGATATCAAGATCATCGCGGTGGCCCCGGAGCCGGATGATTTCATCTCCGGCCTCCGCCGCCTTGAAGACGGGTTCATCCCGCCGATCCTCGACATCAACCTGCTGGACAACCGCCTGCTGGTCAACAGCTTCGACTCCTTCTACATGACCAAAGCGCTGATGGACAAGGAGGGAATCTTCGCCGGAATTTCCTCGGGGTCGGTTATTGCCGGCGCTCTGAAACACGCCGAGCGAATGGAAAGCGGAAACGTCGTATGCCTGCTCGCGGACGGTGGGTGGAAGTACCTCAGCAGCCAGTTGTGGACCCGCGATTACGAAACACTTGCCCAGGAGGCCCAGGGCAAGATCTGGTGGTAGCGCCGGTCAGGGAAGGATTTCCCGGAAGAATGAACCCCCATTCCCACCCTTGCCCGAACCTTGCGCCGATGCTATAATGCGCCCACATCACGCCCCGCTGCCGGGCAAAGTGAGGAAGTCTCACTATCCTTGCAGCGAGCGGTTCACGGGATCACGAAGCGGGCGGATACCCGCTTTATTTCTGTGAACGCGGTGCACATCAGATCACTGTCGGCAGCGCGGCCGGCGGAGGACAACCATGAAAAGCGATTTCATGATGGCGTTGAATCAACTATCCGCCGAGCGGGGCCTGCGCAAAGAGCTGGTCCTCGATAAGGTGGAGGTCGCGCTGGCCACCGCATTCCGACGAGACCGGGTCGCCGGCGCGCAAAACCTGACCGTCAAGCTGAACCCGAATACCGGCGACATCAGCATTTTCCCGCTGCGCAGCGTAGTCGAGGAAATCGAGGACCCCGAGACCCAGATCGCCCTCGCGGAAGCCTTGCGGATACAGCCCTCAGCCGAAATCGGCAGCGAGATATCCGAGGCCGAGGAAGTCGCCTACGACACCAGCCGCATCTCCGCCCAGACCGCCCGCCAGGTGCTCATGCAGGGCCTGCGGGAAGCCGAGCGGGAAAAGATCTTTGAAGAGTACTCCGCTTATCAGGGTGAGATCATCAGCGGCAGCGTGGAAAGCATCGAGAAAGGCCCCACCGTATTCATCAACCTCAACCCCCACCAGGCCCAGAGTCAGAACCGCGCCCGGGGCGTGATGCGGCCGGACAACCAGGTTGGCAGCGAACGGTATCGCAAGAACCAGTCGTTGAAAGTACTCCTGGTTGAGGTTCAGCAAACCACCCGCGGCCCGGAGGTCGTGGTCAGCCGCGCTCATCGCGACCTGCTGCGCCGCCTGATGGAATCCGAAGTACCCGAAATCGGAAACGGCACCGTCGAAATTCGTGCCATAGCCCGGGACCCCGGCATCCGCAGCAAGGTAGCCGTATCTTCCCACCAGGATGGCGTGGATCCCGTGGGCTCCTGCATCGGCCTGCGGGGCAACCGCATCCAGAGCGTGGTCAACGAGCTGCAGGGCGAAAAGATCGACGTGATTGAGTGGGATCCAAATCCCCGCACCCTGATCTCCCGCGCCCTCAGCCCCGCCGACGTCGGAGGCGTAGAACTGGACTCCGACGAGAACACCGCCTACGTGGTCGTCCCGGAGAGCCAGATGTCACTGGCCATCGGCCGCGATGGGCAAAACGCCCGGTTGGCCGCCCGGCTGTCGGGCTGGCGATTGGACATCAAGAACGTCGAGCAATGGGAGGCTCTGCGGTCGGCTCGGGCTGCCGAGGCCGCCCGCATCGCTGCCGCCGAAGCTGCTGCCGCCGAGGTAGCCGCTCGTATCGCAGCGGCCGAAGCTGCTGCTGCCGAGGCGGCCGCGGCGGTGGCTCCGGAAACTGAACCGGTCGAATTGGCGCCCGTCGCAGAAGTCGTCGCCGAGGCCGAAGCGCTGGTTGACGTGCCGCCGGTTTCTGAAGCTATTCAGGCGGAGATTGAAAGCCTCGTCACTGAAGACGTCGCCACACCGGCGCAGGCCGAGCCGCAACCTGTCATGGAGCCCGTGGCTGCCGAAACGCAGGATGTCGTCGTCGAAACGCCGCCGGAACCCGCAGAAGTCGCGGATCCCGAACTCGACGAGGACGCGTTGCTGGAGGCTCTGATGGCCGAAGAAGAAGCCGCCGCTGCGGTTGCTCCCGAACCTATAGAGGCGGACGACGGCGTCGGCCTCAGCGTCGACGCCCTGGAAACTCTGACCATCGACGATGTGGTGGACGAGGCGGAGGAAGACGAAGAAGAATTCGAGGAGGAAGAGGAAGAGGCGGATCCCGCAATGGCCGATCTCCTGGCCGGTCTTCCCAACCTCGCCCCGGATGCCGGCAAGATCAGGTTTGCGGAAGACATCGTCGGTGACTTCAGGGGCGGCGACCGTCGTCGTCGTCGGGGCGGCGGCAACCGTCGCGGCGGCAACGTTCCGGGCGCCCGCGGACCCGGACCCCGCCGAAGGTAAGCCCGGGCGTTTCGTTGACCGAACCTGCCCGACATCCCCCATCTCAGGTAATCCTAATTCCGAAACAGCGCCACATCCCTGAACGCAGTTGTATCGCCTGCGGTCACAAGCGACCGAAAGGCGATCTGATCAGGCTGGTGCGCACGCCTGACGACGAAGTGCGGCCCGATACCACCGGACGCGCCAACGGCAGGGGCGTCTACCTGTGCCGTCAGGCCACCTGTTGGGAAAAGGGTCTCGTCCGTCGCTCTCTGGAGCGGGGACTTCGCAATCCCGTCTCCAACACGGACCTGGACGCTCTGAAACGGTATTTCATTGAAACTGTCGCGCCCGGTGTCTACCACACCGGGTCCGGGACCGCTCCTGCTGCGGTTCGGGAAGCGGAAGGCTGATCTCCCGCGGGGCAATACCCTGCGTGAACGGCAATTCCGCTGGAGGAGGTGCTATTCATGACTACATCGACCGATCAACGCTCCGGAGCCCGCCGACCTCGGCGCAACGAGCCGCGCCGCAGCGGATCGCGCGCGTTGGTCCTGCCCGATTCCATGACCGTCAAGGACCTGGCCGAACTCCTGGACCAGTCGCCTATTGACGTCATCAAGCAACTGATGCGTCACGGGATCATGGTCAACGTCAACCAGGTTGTCGACCATCAGGTCGCCGCCGTGGCTGCTGCTGCTTATGGAGTCCGCACTCGACTGGCGGAACAAAAGGCGGACACGGCCTCCATCAACGCCGCCTCGCAGGAAGCAGGTGAGGCGCTCCAGCCACGCCCACCGGTCATCACCATCCTGGGCCACGTTGATCATGGCAAGACCAGTCTCCTCGACTATATACGCCGATCCGCGGTGGTCGAAAAAGAGGCAGGTGGCATTACCCAGCATATCGGCGCTTACCAGGTCGATCACGCCGGGCAGCCCATCACCTTCTTGGATACGCCAGGCCACGCCGCGTTCACCGCGATCCGCTCACGGGGGGCACGGGTTACCGACATCGCCGTCCTGGTCGTCGCCGCCGACGATGGCATCATGCCGCAGACCGATGAGGCCATCGATCACATCCGCGCGGCTGACGTGCCCATCGTCATCGCCATCAACAAGATGGACCTTCCCACCGCTCAGCCCGATGTGGTCAAGCGACAGCTGAGCGAACGCAACCTGCTGGTTGAAGAATGGGGCGGCGAGGTCATCGCCGTGCCCGTTTCCGCCCAGACCGGCGACGGGGTCGACGACCTGCTGGAGAACCTCTCGGTACTCTCGGAGATTCTTGAGCTCAGAGCCAATCCTGACCGCGCTGCCGCCGGCGTGATAGTCGAAGCCACGCTCGACCGCCGCCGTGGGCCTTCCGCCACCGTCCTGATCCAGGCCGGCACCCTGCGCGTGGGCGACTACATAGTCGCCGGTACGGCCTGGGGACGTGTCCGGGCCATGGCCAACGAACAGGGAGAGAGTATCGACTCCATCACGCCGGGCTCACCGGGGGTGGTGATGGGGCTGAACGCGGTACCGGAAGCCGGTGACATCCTGACCGTCGTCACCAGTGAGCGCGCCGCCCGCCAGATGGCCGGCCGTCGCGAACAGCGATCCAGCACCGGCAACCTGGAACCGGTTCTGACCCTGGACAGCGTTGTGAAGCAAATCGACGCTGGCGACGTGAAGGAGCTGGTGTTGGTTCTCAAGGCCGACGTCCAGGGAAGCGTTGAAGCCGCCGTCCACTCGATTGAGCAGTTGTCGGAAGGCGACGTCAAAGCCCGCGTCATTCACTCCGGTTCCGGATCGGTCAGCGATTCGGACGTGCAGTTGGCCGCCGCCTCCGGCGGCATCGTGCTGGCTTTCAACGTCGGTTTCGAAGTCGGAGCCGAGCGCACCGCCGAGCGCCTGGGTGTCGAGGTCCGCGAATACCGGATCATCTATCGGCTGCTGGAAGACGTGGAAGCCGCGCTCCAGGGGTTGCTGGAACCCGAGTACGCCGAGGTGGTCGTGGGCCGCGCCGAAATCCGGGAAATCTTCCCCGGTCGTCGCGGTGTCCGTATCGCCGGTTGCCGCGTCCTCGATGGCCGCATCGTCCGGCAGGGCAATATCCGCGTCATGCGCGATGATGAGGTGGTCACGGAAACCCAGATCGGCAGCCTCCGCCACTTCCGCGACGAGGTGAACCAGGCCACCGCCGGAACCGATTGCGGTATCGTCCTGGGCGACTTCAACGAATTCGAGGAAGGCGACCTGATCGTGGCCTACCGCATGGAGCGAGCCAACTAGCACAGCGGCGCACACCGCGAGGTTCACCCATGGCTGACCGCAGACGAATGGAGCGGGTCAATGGTCTGCTCCGTGAGGAGATCGCGGGCCTGCTGGCTTCGCAGGTCAACGACCCCCGCCTGAAAGGGATCATCACCATCACGCAGGTGCGTACCGCCTCCGACCTGCGGAGCGCTCGGGTCTACGTCAGCGTGATGGGTACCGAGGTCGCCCGCCAGGAAGCCCTGGCCGGCATCCAATCCTCCGCATCGTACCTGCGGAGGGAGTTGCGCAGTCGCGTCTCGTTGCGCCACGTGCCGTTCCTCACCTTCCAGTTGGACGACGCCATGCTGGAAGCGGATCGCCTGATGAGTATCATCGACGATCTGGAGGTCGCGGACGGGACGGGGGATAACGCCCAGGCGCCGGCGGAGCGTGCGTGAGCCCATGCCTGCTGGTGAACGTGGGCGGCCGGCGATAAACGGATTCCTCAACCTGCACAAGCCCGCCGGCATCACTTCGATGGACGCCGTGCGCCGCGTGAAACGCGTCACCGGGCAGCGCCGGAAGGTAGGTCACGCCGGAACCCTGGACCCTCTAGCGGAGGGTGTCCTCCCCATCTGCTTCGGCCAAGCCACACGGCTGATGGAGATGGTAGTGTCGGGGTGGAAACGTTATCGCATGACGGTCCGGTTGGGCGCGGCCAGCAACACCTACGACGCCGAAGGCAACATCGACGAAATAGCCGATCCGTCGTCGCTTACGCGCCGGGACATCGCCGCAATCCTCCACAATTTCGTCGGCGAAATCGACCAACTTCCCCCCATGTACAGCGCGATCAAGGTTGACGGCCACCGGCTCTATGACCTGGCCCGCGCCGGCCGTCAAATCGAACGCTCCCCTCGGCGCGTGTCCGTGCGCTCGATTGCCATCGAAGAGATCCGGCTGCCTTTCGTCACGCTCACCGTGGATTGCGGCAAGGGCACCTATCTCCGTTCCATTGCCCATGACCTCGGTCAATCCCTCGGATGCGGGGCGTATGTAACCGAGCTGATCCGTCTGTCATGCGGGCTTTTCGAACACTCCGACGGAATAACTCCAGACGACCTGGAGCAGGCTGTGGTCGCCGGGGATTGGATGAGCCATCTGCATCCCATCGATTGGGCCCTGCAACAACTTCCCGCCATACAGGTCGACTCGGCCGGCGCTTGGGCCGTGCAACACGGTCAGATTGTGGTGGTCGGGCCCCGGCAGATTGATCCTTCGGATACGCGATTGTGGCGCATCTACGGGCCGGACGACGTTTTCCTCGCGCTGGCTCGGCCCGAGCGCGAGGCCCGTTTTGCCCCCACTCGCGTGTTTGACCTGCCGGAACCATCACCATACGCCCCGGCCGTCGTCCAAGCCTGACCCGAGGAACCCAATGGAGGCCACCGACCGCCCTTGCCAAAAGTGCGGACGACCCACGGGCGTTAGCGCCAGTTTCACGTTCCGCCCGCGCGGTGGGGCCACGGGCATAACGAAGTGCCTGCGCTGCGCACTGCGTCACTGGCCGATGCTGCGCCGGTCGTTAATCGCCAGCGCCGTGGTGGGCACCGCCCTCACGGCGCTGAATCAGGGTGACGCGATCCTGGCCGGCGATTTTGCCGGCGCGTTGGCCTGGAAAATCCCGCTGACCTACTGCGTTCCCTTCCTGGTGGCCACCTACGGAGCTTTGGCCAACAGCCGAAACTGAAGGGGATTGGCAATCAGAACTGTCGCAGCACTTCCACCACGCGACCTTTCACCTCGACATTGTCCGCAGCCACGTAGATGGGGTCCATGGTACTGTTGGCTGGTTGCAGCCGTACCTGGTCGCCTTCACGGAAGAACTTCTTGAGGGTCGCCTCTTCTTCCGCTTTTAGCCACGCCACCACCATCTCGCCATTGCGCGCCGTGTTGGTCGGCTTGATCACCACCACGTCGCCATCGTCGATCAGTGCGTCAATCATCGACGTGCCCTTGACCGATAGCGCGTACAGCGTCCCATGCCGCTTTTTGAGGTCCGGGCGCACCTCGACGATGTCGAATTCCGCGGCCGAGTCCACCCCTTCCGAGGAGAATGCCGGTATCGGCTCGCCGGCGGCGATGCTGCCCACGATCTGGACGCGGGCGGCTCCATTGGCTACCGGCAGGCCCGTTTCGTCCAGGAGTTCGATGCCCCGGGCGACTTCCGAGCGTCGCTTCAGGTACCCGTCCCGCTCCATGAGCCGCAGGTTGTAGTCAACAACCGACGTGCTGCTGATGCTGCAGCCGCGCTGAATGTCGCGCACCGTCGGCGGGATACCGTTTTCGTCCAGGAACTGCCCGATGAAATCCAGGATTTGCTGTTGTCGTGGCCTCAGGTTCTTCTTCGGTGGCATACAGGCTACCTCCACACCGTGTGTATTCTCCGCCCCACAAACTAATGTTCGGCACCAATATGCTAATTAAATGCGGCCGATATGTCAACACGCACGGGTCATGAAATTGCCGGCTGTTGGGCAGGTGCGGGGCACCATACGCCGGCGTCCGCGATTCACGCTGGCTACGGCTGCTCGGCGAAAGGGCAAATCAGGCCAATTCACACGCCCGAAAGTTACCGCGTTCACTCGCGGGTGGAACGCCGCTCCGTTGTGACTCGGAGTTAGCCGGCCCGGGATCGGTTGAGGGCCGCGGCCAGGCGGCCCTTCCGCCGGGATGCGTTGTTCTTGTGGAGTATTCCCTTCCGGACCGCCACGTCGAGCATGCTCATGGCATTGCGCACCGCTTCTTCGGAGTCGGGATCGGCGGCTGCCACGGCGCGGCGGGCGCGACTGAGGGCAGTACGGGTGGCACGACGCGCGCTCATATTGCGCGCGTTGCGCTTTTCGGATTGGCGGTGGGCTTTCTGAGCCGGCAACGTTCTTACTCCTAGGGTCCGATTTCAGGGCCTACGATGTTACCAAACCCCCGTCCAGTTTGTCATCCGGTCTATTACCGGCCCAGGGCAATCGCGTCTTAATATGATTTTTAGAAATGTGCTAATGTCCCATGATCTGGTAAAAGTCGTGGAGGTAGGAGGGCATGGCACAACCACCAAAGCCAACAGTGCTCGATCATTTCGCTCAGTTGGACGATCCCCGAGTAGAACGTACGCGACGCCACAAACTGGTGGACATCCTGGCCATCGCCATCTGCGCCACCATCTGCGGAGCCGATTCCTGGGTCCATATCGAGCTCTTCGGCAGGAGCAAGCTGACCTGGTTTCAGAGTTTCCTGGAACTGCCCCACGGCATTCCGTCCCACGACACCTTCGGCGATGTCTTCGCCCGCCTCGACCCAGTGCAGTTGCAGAATTGCTTCGTGTCCTGGACCCAGGCTATCGCTGAGTTGCTGCCCGGCGAGGTGGTGGCCATTGACGGCAAGACCGCGCGACGCTCCTACGACCGGGCGGGTAAGAAAGGAGCGATCCACATGGTCAGCGCCTGGGCCACCCAGCAGAGCCTGACCCTGGGTCAGGTCAAGACTGACGAGAAATCCAACGAGATCACCGCGATTCCTCAACTGCTGGAGTTGCTGGACCTGAATGGCTGCATCGTCACCATTGACGCCATGGGCTGCCAGCGGGAGATCGCTCAGCAGATCACAGAGGGCGGCGCCGATTACGTGCTGGCGGTGAAGGAGAACCAGGGTAGACTGCACGAGGGTATTCAAGACCTGTTCGAGGGCGCCGCGGCATTGGGCTTTGACGGAGTGCCCCATGACCACGCTGAGACGGTGGACAAGGGACACGGGCGGGTGGAACGCCGGGAATGCTGGGTAATCACCGATCCGGACTGCCTGGATTACCTGGACCCCCAGGGACAATGGCCACAACTGAAGGCCGCCGTCAGGGTGGTGGGCCACCGGACCACCGAAGCCGGCGACACCCGCCAGCCTCGCTACTACATCAGCAGCCTGGCCGGCTCAGCGGAACAACTGCTGGCCGCCATCAGAAGCCACTGGGGCATCGAAAACTCATTGCACTGGACCCTGGACGTGACCTTTCGAGAAGACCATTGCCGAATCCGCAAGGATCACGGGCCACAGAATATCAACACCCTGCGCCAGATCGGACACAACCTCCTGAAAAACGAGACAACCCTGAAAGTGGGCATCCAGGGCAAACGGCTCAACGCCGGTTGGGACGAGGACTACCTCCTCAAAGTCCTCCTCGGATAAGACGCGATTGCCCTGATTACCGGCCACCGGGCGATAGCATCGTAATGGAACTGCGGGCGGCATACCATCCCATGAGCAGTCGGGCCATGGGCTGCCAGCGGGCGGTCGCCCAGCAGATCACCGACGGCGGGTCCGACTGCGCGCTGGCGGTGAAGGAGAACCAGGGCCGGCTGAATGAGGGCATTCGAGACCTGTGCGAAGGGACTGATGCATTGGGTTTTGGCGGGGTGTCCCACGACTACGCTGGGAGTGTGGACCAGGGACACGCAGGGGGTGGAACGGCCGGAATGCTGGACCATCACGGCGGCGGACTGCAAAACGAAAGCGCCTTGAAAGTCGGCATCCCAGGCAAGCGGCTCAACGCCGGATGGGACGAGGACTGCCTACGCATAGTCCCGCTCGGATCAGACGCCATTGTCCGGTCTGTTTGCCAAGCGTGTTGCGTGGGCCTACAATGCCCGCCATGCGCATCGTTTCATTGCTGCCCAGCGCCACGGAGATTGTGTTTGCCCTGGGGTTGGGGGATTCCCTGGTCGGCGTTTCGCATATGTGCGACTATCCGGCGGCGGCCCGGGGGCTGCCCATCGTGAGCCGGAGTGTACGCAGCAAGTCCCACCTCTCCAGCGCGGAGATCGACGCGATCATCCAGCAGGCACGGGCGGCGGGCAATCCCGTGTACGTCATCGACGGCGACCTGTTGCGCCGTTTGCAGCCCGACCTGATCCTGACCCAGGAACTCTGCGAAGTGTGCGCGGTTGGCGCCGGGTCGGTCTTCGAAACGGCCGGCAAAGTGCTGGACTATCAACCGGAGATTTTGAGCATTCGCCCGGCCAGTCTCGACGACATATATGGCAACATTCAGCGCATCGGCGATGCCGCGGGCGTAACGGACGTAGCCAGTACGGTGGTCGGCGAACTGCGGGACCGCGCCGGCTACGTCGCGGAACGCGCCCGGGACGGCAACCGTCCCAAAGTTTTCTGCATCGACTGGTTGGAGCCGCTGCGCAACACGGGGCAGTGGACGCCGGAGTTGGTGGAGCTGGCAGGTGGGGAGGAAGGACTGGCCGAGAAATGGGGCAAGTCCCGGGAAGTGGGATGGGACGAAGTGCTCGACTACCAACCCGACTACGTGATGGCGATGCCCTGCGCGTTCAACATGGACCGCACCATCCTGGAAACGGCGCGACTGGCGGAGCGGGAAGAGTGGAATTCGCTGAACGCCGTGCGGGAGGGCAGGCTGTACCTGTTCGACGGTCAGATACCCAGCAGGCACGGGCCACGGGTGATCGACGTGCTGGAAGGGCTGGCCGAGGCGATGCGTCCGGACCGATTCGAAGGCCTGGCGCGGCCGGGCATATTCAGACCCGCCTCGGTGCGACAGCCGGTGTTCCCGGCGTAGGCTGCTTACCCCAGCCCGCCTCGACCACATAAGGAAGCGCGTATGGCTTTGTATATGATTTCTCTGGAACACGCTCCGGAGCGGTGCCCCGGAGTCGACCTGGGCGTGCGCGACCGGATCCTGCGGATGTCGGCCGAGATGACCGACACGCTGGCGAGCCGGGGTTGCCAATACCGCGGAGGCTGGGTGGGCAAGTCGTCGCATCAGACGTGGCTGGTCCTGGACGGGCCTGACGCCCATGCGGTGGATGACGCCGTGATCGACATGGGCCTGGCCACCTGGAACCGCACCGAGATTTTCCCGATCATCACCATGGAAGAAGCCTTCGGCGGGCTGCCCACGGATTGAGCACCGCCGGTCAACCGCAAACCTCGCCTGGACGCCGACCGGCGATCGGGCGACGCGCTACAGGAGAACGGCCATGAGCGAAAACATCTACCACCGGCGCCGGCGCATGTACACGGATCCCGCCGACATCGGGAAGAACAAGATGGCCCCGGCGCGCCAGGTTGACCTGGGAGCGGTTGGCGATTTCAAGGAACTGCCGGCGCGGGTGCGATTGGAAAACGGCGAGGAGCACTGGCTGGCCAAGGCCCGGGATGGGCAATACCGGCTGCTGTCGATGGTGTGCCCGCACGCTTTTGGGCGAGTGGTGAAGTGGGACAAGAGCTTTCTGTGTCCTGACCACGGCTGGCGCTTCGAAGAGGGTCAGGGAGTGTGCGTCAACGGGCCGCGCGCCCAACTTTTCTACCACGATGTGAAGGTCGAGAACGGCCGGCTGATCGCGCAGATTCCGGCGGACAACGACCCTGCGGTTACCCATGCCCCGCCGCCGGCATGGGCGGTGCCGAAGTAGCGACCAACGATCCGGCAATAAACTGTCAATAGGACATTCCCAGGCATGCGAGGACGATGACAGGCAATCTCAAGATAGTGGCGACGCTATTTGTCGCCGTCATGCTGGCGGTAAGCATCGGTAACGCCACATCGGTCGAAGCCGAGAATGATTTTCCAGCCGTCGGCAAACTGAAGGTGACGCCGGGTCCCAATGAAGGCGAGGTCACACTTTCTTGGGAGGGAATCGATCGAGCGGACTTCTACGTCATCGGCTGGATAGCGTTTGAGGATTACCAGGCGGACAACGAGGCTGGCCGGAATTGGCGGGACTCGGTCACTCACCGCAGCATAAACAATAGTGGACAAAGCTCATACACGGTCACGCGTCTAACTCCGGGTGAGCTTTACGCATTCAAGATTGGCAACAGTTCAGGGCGTTATGGAGCCCCGGAGTGGCTGCCCTGGTCCGGCCCGGTTCGTCTGAGCGGCGGCCCCGCCGCTTGCGCAGGTGACCGCAGCGCCCTCACGGCGTTGTACAACGCTACCGACGGGGCCAATTGGGCGAATGACGTCAATTGGCTCGACGACACCGCTCCTCTTGACGAATGGTTCGGCGTGTCCACCGACAACGACGGATGCGTGCTCGTGCTTTTTCTGGAAAGAAACGACCTGGCAGGAGAGATCCCTGCTGAGTTGGCGAATATGCCCAGATTGCGCTCATTGTTCCTGGGCAGCAACGAATTGACCGGGGAGATTCCGGTCGAGCTAGCCGGGCTCAGCAACTTGCGTTTGCTCCATCTTCGTGGCAACGAACTGAGCGGTGAGATCCCGCCGGAATTGGGCATGTTGACCAAATTGAGCACGCTGAACCTGGATTACAACGAACTCGACGGGCAGATACCCGTTGAGTTGACCCAACTGACAGAGCTGCGAGTGTTGTCCCTCAGCAACAACATGCTGAGCGGTGATATACCCCCTGAATTGGGTACCATGACCAATTTGACCAGTCTCGTCCTATGGGCGAACGAACTGACCGGCCAGATACCGTCCGAGTTGGGCAACCTGGTTAATCTCAGGAACCTGGACCTCGACGATAACGAGCTGACCGGGGCGATACCTCCCGAAATAGGCAATCTGACCAGTCTGAAATTCCTCTGGCTCCCCAACAATGAACTCAGCGGTGCGATACCGGCTGCGTTGAACAACCTGTCCAATCTCAAGTTGTTGTCATTGAGCGGCAACCAGTTGACCGGCAACATACCCGCCGCGTATGGCAGTTTCGCCAAACTGGAATATCTATACCTCCAGGACAACCAGCTCACGGCAGCGATACCTTCCGAGCTGGGCAACCTGACCGATCTGAAGCGTCTGCGCCTGTATGGAAATCGACTGACCGGCGCGATACCGGCCCAGTTGGGCAGCCTGGCCGACCTGGAGGTCCTGCAGCTCCACCGGAACGAGTTGAGCGGCGACATACCGTCCGAACTGGGCAACCTCGCCAGTCTGGAAACCCTGGTCCTTGACGGGAATGATCTCAGTGGGGCGATCCCCTCCACATTCGGCGACCTGGAAGAGCTGACTTATCTGAGCGTGAACCGCAACCAGCTTGGCGGCGCGATACCCGCTGAGCTGGGCGACCTGTCCGAATTGGAACAACTGCGCCTGGACAACAACCAGTTCAGTGGCTCCATACCTGCCGAGCTGGGCAACCTGGCCGAACTGGAGCAGTTGCACCTGGACGGCAACCAGTTGACCGGCGCGATACCTGCCGAGTTGGCCGAACTGACCAAGCTCGTGCTTCTGTTCCTCAGCGGCAACTCCCTGACCGGTTGCATCCCCATCGGGCTGGAGGACATCGCGGACAATGACCTGGACGAGCTCGGCCTGGCCACCTGCACGGCGACGCCGACCACGTCGAATTGACCGTCGAGGCGGTCACCCGGCCGCTCCGGGCTGTGCCCAGCGTTGGGTTGGTTACCATGTTATAATCATTATCAATTTAGAGCCAACCCCCCACAAGGGTTGACAGGGTGTGGCGGCTAAATTACACTACCGCCAACCGTCGTAAGGCCGGGAACGAAGTATGGAATCCCGGCAAAAACGGCATCAAATCGAAGGAAGGAGGCACAGGATGTCACACAAGGATGACCTGGCATTGATGGCCCACCTGATGCGGCGTGCCGGTTTTGGCGCCAACCGCGCAGAGTTGGAGCGATGCGTTGCGCAGGGTTACGAAGCCACTGTGGAAGAGCTGATCGATCCGCCCACGGACCGCGAAGGCGGGAAGATGGCTCTGCTGCTCCGGTACCACCCCAGCTTCTTGCTCCCCGGGGGCGTGCCCTTCTCGGGCCAGGCGAACTGGATGTACAACATGGTATCCAGCGACAAGCCGTTGGAAGAGAAGATGACGCTGTTCTGGCACCATGTGTTTGCGACCGGCAACTCCAAGGTTGACAACTGCGACCAGTTGCTCGAGCAGATCGACATGCTCCGGGAACGTGGCATGGGGAACTATCGGGACATTCTGATTGAACTGTCCAGGAACCCAGCCATGATTTTCTGGCTGGACAACAACGAGAATCACCGGGACGCCGTGAACGAGAACTGGGGCCGCGAGCTGCTGGAACTGTTCTCCATGGGCGTTTCCAACTACACCGAGGTCGACGTTCGCGAGTGCTCGCGGGCCTTCACCGGCTGGACCATCCAGGCCAAGTTGCCGCGCGCTCCGTACGGCCGCTATCCCTGGAAGTTCGCTTACAACGAAGCGGACCACGACTTCAGCGAAAAGACCTTCCTGGGTCGCACCGGCAACTTCGACGGTGAGGACATCATCGACATCATCCTGGAAGAGCCGGCAACCTCCCGCTTCATCTGCCGCCACCTCTACAACTTCTTCGTCGCCGACGAGCCGCAGGTTCCGGCCTGGACCATCGAGCCGGCCCGCGACGAGGACGCCCTGGACGAGATGATGCAGGTGTTCGAGGACTCCGGCTTTGAGATGAAGCCCGTGCTCCGCCACATGCTCAACTCCCAGTGGTTCAAGGACGCCCGCTTCCAGAAGATCAAGAGCCCGACCGAAGTGGTCGCCGGCACGCTGCGGATGGTGGGCCTCTTCGAGAACCCCGATCCCGGCGTTCTCAACATCGGCAAGGAACCCACCTACATGGGCCAGTCCATCCTGGACCCGCCGTCGGTGGAAGGCTGGCACACCGGCCTGGAGTGGATCAACTCCGGCGCCCTGCTGGCGCGCATCAACTTCGTGGCCGACCGGGTCTCGAACTCGGAACTGCCCGGAATGCGGGACATCATTGACCGGATGCAGGATGAAGGCGTGACCACGCCTGACCATCTGCTGAACGCCTGCACCGATTACATGGGCTTCGTCGAGCTGAGCGAAGAGACTCGCGGCCAGCTGGCCGAGCACGTCCGCGCCGGCGGTAACGTCAACTGGGACGACCGCGCGGGTACCGCCACCCGGATCGGCGAGACCATGTCTCTCATCAGCGCCACTACTGAGTACCAGTTCGGCTAATCGGAAACTCGCCGGGCCGCCTCCGGCCCGGCGACAATATCGATCCGACTGTCTGGACCAAGACAACAAGGAGCATAGGCAATGACCTCCACAAAGAAAGACCCGGTCATCGTGGTCTTGCAGCTCACCGGCGGCAACGACTATTTCAATACGGTGATCCCCTACAACGATTCGTCGTACTATGACAACCGCCCCGCGGTTCGGTACGAACGCGAGAGCATCATCCCCGTCAACGACGAGTTGGGTTTCGCGCCCACCATGGGCCCTCTCAAGGAAATGTTTGACGCGGGCAAGGTTGCGGTGATCCACGGGATCGGCTACGCCGACAGCCCCCGCTCCCACTTCCGCAGCATGGACATCTGGCACACCTGTGAGCCGGACAAGGTTGGCACCGAAGGCTGGGCCGGCCGCGTCGCTCGCGAGATGGACCCGAACAAAGAGAACGTGCTGTCGGCCATTAACTTTGGCCACGGCCTGCCCCGTGCTTTGGCGGTTCCCGGCGTCCCCGTCGCGGCCATCGCCGATCTGGAGACCTACGGCCTGCTGACCGGCATCGAAAATGCTGACCAGCGTGCCAAGGCGTTGGACCTCTTCTCGAAGATGTATTCCCCCACCGTGGGTGGCAGCTTCGTGAACGACTACCTGCGCTCCACCGGCACCGACGCCATGATTGGCGCCGATATCGTCAAGGTTGCGCCGCAGCAGTACTCCAGCAACGTTGAGTACCCCAACAGTCCTATCGCCCACCACCTGCGCGACATCGCCCAGGTGTACATGGCCGATCTGGGCACCAAGATTTTCTACACCCAGCACGCCAGCTTCGACACCCACGCCGGTGAGGCTGCTGCCCACCCGCAGCTGTGGAAGGAAATCTCCGAGGGCGTCAGCGCCTTCTTCCAGGACATGAAGGAGCACAACACCGGCGAGAACATCGTCATGTACATGTTCTCCGAGTTCGGCCGCCGCGTCCGCGACAACGGCTCCGGCACCGACCACGGCGCAGCCGGCGCTGCCTTCCTCATTGGCGATCCGATCCAGGGTGGCTTCTACGGCGAGTACCCGTCCCGGAAGAACGAAGACCTGGAACAGGGCGACCTGGTTCCCAACTACGACTTCCGCGGCGCGTACACCAGCATCGTTGAGGACTGGCTCGGCATGGACGCCAACCCCATCGTCAACGGTACGTTCCCCAAGATGGACGTCATCAAGAAGTAAACCCACCGGCCCAGCATACAGGCGGCGTACCCTAACGGGGCGCCGCCGCTCCGGCCAACGCATATAAAGTGGAGGATAAACTATGCCTCAGAATACCGTAGCAAGCGGTCGGGCATGGCTGTACGTCAAGAACGTCGGTCGCCAGGGGCAGGTGGGCATGGGCTTCAGCCAGCCCGTAAGCGTAGCTGCGCTGCCCGACGGGACGATGTACGTCGCCAATCGCGGCGGTGAGCAGAACCCCAGCGCCCGGATCACCAAGTGCACCATCGGCAACACCGACGGTAAGGGTGGCGAGGAATTCCTGGGCGAATTTGGCCGGGAAGGTATCGCCTACCAGGCCAGTTCGAGGGGTCTGTTCGAGTGGATTACCGGTATCGCCCTCGACGCCGCCGGTAATGTTTACGCTTCCGACGAGTGGAAGGACATGGTCGCCGTGTTCGACGCCGACGGAAACTTTGTTAAGCAATGGGGCGAGAGTGGAGATGGCGAAGGCCAACTCAGCGGTGCCGCCGGAATGGCTATGGACGCCGACGACAACCTCTGGGTGGTTTCGGCCAAGAGCAGCCGCGTCCAGAAGTTCACCAAGGATGGCGAGTACCTGGGCGGCTTCGGCACCAAGGGCGATGGCCCTGAGGACCTGGAAATGCCCTCCGGGATCGGCATCGACAACGCCGGCGATCTGTACATCGCCGACTGGGGCAACCACCGCGTGCAGAAGTTCACGGCAGGCGGTACCCACCTGCGCACCTTCGGCAGCCGCGGCACCCGCTCCGGTGAACTCAACCACCCGTTGGGCGTCGACATCGACAACGAAGGCGACGTGTACGTGGCGGACTGGCTCAACGAACGCGTGGTGATCTACGACGCGGACGCGCGCCCGCTAGCCTACCTGGAAGGCGACGCCACCGAGGTCTCGGAGTGGGGCGACCTGTCGCTCAACGCCAACCCCGACATGGTGAAGGCTCGCCGTCGGGTTCCCGACCTGGAGCAGCAGCAGCGCACCTTCCGGATGCCCATGGGCGTCAGCTTCGATCGGGCCAACAACCGGCTGCTGGTGTGTGACACCCTGCGATCCCGCCTTCAGGTTTACGAAAAGGACGACAACTACCTGGACCCGCAGTTCAACCTGTAACCAGGCGGTCGCTCTCTGAAGAGGTTAGACGCCTCTTCGCAATGACCGGCGTTGGCTCATCCCAGCGCCGGTCGCTTTTGTCCGTGGGACAACCAGAGGGGCGGGTTTTGCATCCGCCCCTGTTGCGTCACTCAATGGCGGGGATGGTCACAGCTCGTGGGTGTGGCTGTCGTTGCCACCTCCACGGTTCGTGGCGTCGGGTGGCAGGGTGATGATGGCTCTGCGGTGAGTGCCGACGCCGATGGTGCGGTCACCGTCCAGCGCTTCCACTTTGAAATAGAGCCACCGGCCGTCGATGCGTTCCAACTCGGCGACGGCCACGACCGTGGCGCCGATATCCGCGCCGGCCACGTGGCGGACGTTGACCTCGAACCCGACGGTGGATTGTTCCGGCGGGAGGCGATCCAGGATGGCTCGCTGCGAAGCCTGCTCCATGGCCCGGATCATGGATGGCGTGCTGAGTTTGGCGACATGAGGCGCGACGTTGTGCTCGCACACCAACATTTCCCGCCGGCCGATCAGGCCCGGGCACAGTTCGGTTTCCTGGTTACCAGTCTGTTCAGTCATTGTTGCTCCTGCGACACGTCGTCCGTTCTCGGTTTGGGCGGGCCGTATGCTATCATATCGGCACCGCCTATCCGGCGGCGCTGAACCGACCCTCGTGTTGCGGGCGTGGCCGATGGTGGATCGTCCATAACGGTACAGAACCTGGCCCACCTTTCAAGTTCCACGGGACGCGCAATATGAACGCCAAGCGGGATTTCCTTTCCATTACCGACGTATCTCCTGACGAAACGCGTCGACTGATCGAACGGGCGCAGGAGTTGAAAGCGGCGCCCCCGGGAAGCGCCAAGCCGCTGGCCGGCAAACGGGTGGCGCTGCTATTCGAAAAGCCCTCGCTGCGTACGCGGGTCAGTTTCCAGATAGGAATAGCGGAGTTGGGCGGGTTCAGTCTGTACATGGGCCAGGACGAAGTGGGCCTGGGCCAGCGGGAGCCGGTGTCCGACGTGGCACGGGTATTGAGCGGGTACGTGGACTGCATCGTGGCTCGGGTCAACTCCCACGATGCGCTGGTGGGACTGGCCGAGTATGGCAACGTACCCGTCATCAATGCCCTCTCGGACTTCGAACATCCTTGTCAGACTATGGCCGACCTGCTCACCATCACCGAAACCCACGGGGGCACCGACGGGCTGAACTTGGCCTACATCGGCGACGGGAACAATGTGGCCCGCAGCCTTTGTCTGGGAGCGCCGGCCGTGGGCATGAACTTCACCATCGCCGCGCCCCACGGTTACCAATTGGCGGAAACGGTGTTCGCCGCCGCCAGCGAGCGAGGCATTCGCGCCGACGGCGGACCGCGGCCTACGGTGCATCCCCTGGTGCAGCCATCCGACGCGGTGGTTGACGCCAACGTGGTGTACACCGACGTTTGGACCAGTATGGGCGACGAAGCCGAGGCGGAAGAGCGGCGACAGGCGTTCCAGGGTTACACGGTGGATTACCCCCTGATGGAACTGGCCGCGTCGGGGGCCTGTTTCATGCACGATATGCCGGCGCATTACGGTGAAGAGGTGCCGCCCGGGATGCTTGAACATCCACAGTCGGTCGCGTACCAGCAGGCGCACAACCGATTACACGCGCAGAAGGCGGTGCTGGAGCTTCTGCTGGCATGAGGTGAGCGTCCGGCTTCATTATGGGAAGGCCGCGACAGCTCCTCTACAGGGATCAATTTGAAGCGGCTGGAATTCGGCCGGCAGGGACGACAGATGGGGACGGACGTTATTCGATGACCAACACAGAAAATAGCCATGAGACGCCAGTCGCAGACGAGCAGGTGGAAGAATCGCCGGACCCGGGCGCTCCGACCGCCGCAGTTGACCCGGTGGTGGAGATCATAGGCGACCCCAACGAAATGCCAGTCGACGGCGAGCAGATGGAGGAAACGCCGGACCCGGGCGCTCCGACCGCCGCCGTCGACCCGATTGTGGAGATCATAGGCGACCCCAACGAAACGCCATTCGAAGACGAGCCGTTGGAGGAAACGCCGGCCGGCCGCGCCCCGATCTCCACCATAGACCCGATGGTCGCGATCATAGGCCGCCCCAACGTGGGCAAGTCTTCGCTGTTCAACCGGGTGCTCTCGCGTCGGCACGCCATCGTATCCGAGGTGGCCGGGACAACCCGTGACCGCCTGATCGCCCGCGCCTCTTGGAAAGGCCGGCCGTTCCTGCTGATTGACACCGGGGGCCTGGAAGACGACCCGGACGGACACATTCCCCAGCGGGTCCAGCAGCAGGCCGACATGGCGATGGGCGCCGCTGACGTCATCGTGTTCCTCACCGACGCCATCCAGGGGGTTACGGCCACAGACGAAGCGGTAGCGCAGAGGCTCCGACGCACGGACAAGCCGATACTGCTAGCGGTCAATAAGGTGGACAACGACAACCGTGAACTTGCCGCAGCGGAATTCTACGGACTGGGGATCAACGAAACGGCGTTCATCTCGGCGTACCACAACTACGGCGTGTACGATCTGTTGGAGCGGATCGTTGAGCTGCTGCCCCGGCCTGAGTTCGCGGATCTCTGGGAGGATGGCCTCGAAGGGGAGCTGCCCACCGACGATGACTGGTGGGAAGACGACGATGCTGAGGGGCCGGTGGCGGAAGCGGAATGGACCCCGCCGATGGAACTGAGCCTGTCCATTGTTGGCCGCACCAACGTGGGCAAGTCGATGCTCACCAACGCCATTATCGGAGAGGAGCGCAGCATCGTCAGTCCGGTCGCCGGGACCACGCGGGACGCGCTGGATACGGCGATATCCTATCGGGACCACACCATCACGCTGGTTGATACCGCCGGTATTCGCCGGCCGGGGCAGGTGCAGCGCGGGATCGAACGCTACAGCGTGCTGCGGGCGGTGAACGCCGTCCATCGCAGCGACATCACGCTGCTGATCACCGATGCGACCGAGTTGGCAACGGCGCAGGACGCGCACATCGCGGGGTTGTCGTGGGACACCAACCGGGGCCTGATCGTGGTGGTGAACAAATGGGACCTGGTTAACCCCAACCGCTTCCGCATGGAACGGTGCCTGCACCGCATCCAGGAGCGGCTTCACTTCATGCCGTACGTACCGGTGTGTTTCACGTCGGCGCTCACCGGCGAGGGCATCGATGACCTGCTGGATACCGCGCTGTCGCTGTGGCAGGAGCGGCAGAAACGGGTCCCATACCGCGATCTGCAATACCTGTTGGCTGACGCAGTGTCCGCCCACAGTCCGCCCTCGCAGCGGGGCAATATCCGGAACCGACTGCGTATCCGCAGGGTGCGGCAGGTTGGCGTCAACCCGCCGACCTTCGTGTTTTCGGTGAACGATCCCAAGCTGCTCCATTTTTCATACCAGCGATATCTTGAAAATCAAATCCGCGACCGGTTCGGTTTTGACCGAACGCATCTGAGATTGATTTTCCGGCCGGAGCGCGCGGAAAGAACCACCCGGTCCGGAATTCGCAACCGCACCAGGTAGCCGGTTGGCCATGATCCTGCTACGCCAAGCATCGTATGCCACCATGGCGATGCTGGTCGCCCTGCCGGTTCTGGCGGTGGCCGGCGTTGCTCTGGTTGGAATCGGCGATCAGGCGTTGCCGCCGCTGCTACTGTATATCGCCGTGTGCGTTATCGCATATCTGACTGGCTCGATCTCCTGGGGCTACATCTTCGTCAACCTGACCATGGGGGAGGACATCCGCGATTTCGGCAGCGGCCGCACGGGGATGTCCAACATACTGCGTACCTCCGGCGGCAAAGCTGCGGCGGTGGTGTTCCTGCTTGACGCGGGCAAAGGCGTCGTCTGCGTGATCCTGGCGAGGGCAGTGATCGGACTGGGAGAGGCGGAAGTAGTCGCGGCGCTGCTGGCGTTGTGCGGGCACAATTGGCCGGTCTTCCTCCGGTTCCGCGGAGGACGCGGAATTCTGCCGGGGCTGGGCGCGCTATCCGTGATGGCTCCCTGGGTTGCCCTGGCTGGCGCGTTGCTGTTTCTGGTTATCACGCTGTCCAGCCGGATTTTGTCGTTGGGCAGCATCGCCGGAACGCTGACGGTCGCGGTCCTGAGCATCGCGCTGATGCTGCTCACCGGACACAGTCAACTGTACACGCTGTACGCGTGCGTCGGCGGCGCGGTGATCATCTGGCAGCATCGGGACAACATACGGCGCATCGCCAACGGCACTGAGCGCAGACTGGGCATGCCGGCGGCACGGAATCGCTAGGCGCCCCGCGGGGAATGTAAGGGTCAAGCGTACCAGCGATCTCCGTTTCCGCAGGCGCAGTTCAGGCGTTGCCGGTTCAGCCGGACCGGATGACTTGACCCAATCTGGACAACGCTTCAGCCAGGTCACCGACTTCATACAGGGAGAAGCTGACCCGGAGGCTATCTCGGAAACCACCCACCGAAGAGAAGGCCGTGCCGGGACGATAGGATACGCCGGCCTCTTGGGCCGTTGGCAGCAGGCCGTCGGCATCCTTTCCATCCAGCAGCGTCAACCAGAAAAAGTATCCCCCGTCCGGTTGATTGAAATCGACGTGACCGGCCAGATCGGTGGTCAATAGCCGGGAAACAGCGTCCCGCCTCGTGGCATAGACCCGCCGCAACTCGGCGACATTCTTCTGCAGGAGTCCCATTTCCAAAGTGGCCTGCGCCATGGCCGCGGCAAAATGGCTCAGGCCCCCGCCGCTGGCTGCGACCCCGGAGTCGACGAAGCGCTGGACGATGTCCGGCGAAGCGTGAACCCACCCTAATCGCAATCCGGGCGCCAGGATCTTGGAGAAGGAGCCCAGCGAAACTACGCTACCTTCTTCCGTATCGTCCATGGTGGCCAGCGGTGGTGGAGGCGGCGGGCCATAGTGGAGCAGCTGGTAAACCTCGTCGGCCAGGATGGTGAAGCCATACTCCTGAGCCAACTGGACCAGTTTCCGGCGACGGTCCGGCGACAAAGTGGCGCCGGTGGGGTTCTGATATGCCGGTATGACGTAAAGAAGGCGAGGTCGGTGACCGTCGCGCAACATGGCTTCAAGGGCTTCGGTGTCGAGTCCGTTGGCGTCGGTGGGTATGCCGACGACATTCAGGCCGTGGTCCAGGAAGATGCGGCCGATCAGATAGTAGGTCGGTTCTTCCACGAACACCGTATCGCCCGATTGGGCGCAGATCGTCGTGGCCAGGTCGATACCCTGGGAAGCCCCGGCCGTGAGGAAAAGCGAGCCGGGGTCCACGGGCTGGTTTCCATAGGCATCCTGCGACGATAGGAAGTCTGCCAGCGCTTCGAGAAGGGGACCGAATCCCTGGACGGCGCCGTACTGCAATGGGACGGCGGACTGTTGGCTGAGGACACGCTCGCTGGCAATTCGCAGAGCTTCTGTCGGGTGTAGATCCGGGGAAGGATGACCCCAGCCCAGGTCCAGGACGCCTTCGGGGATGGAGATGAGCAGGGAAGGGAGCGCAGAAGTCATGGCTACTCGTTTGGCGAAGGAATAGGCGCACGGTCGGGGTTTATAGGGTTCGCAGCCAGCGGAGGCGACACTGGCGCTGCCGACGACGGGATGATGGTTCCTGGAACGGCGCCTTCGGCCTACACCGGTTGTGCGGGTGGCAACGTTCCTCTGGGTTCTCGGCCAAAGCACCAACGATATGGGACCCTGCGCACTGGGCAGCCGGGATCGGCGATCGGACGGGGCTGATTATCCCGGCGGCGCGGATGGCGTGAAGTAGTCCGCCGGCGAGGCCGGTGGCTCGCTCCGATTTTGCTTACTGCCGCGTATCTTTCAAACTGTGGCCCGTATGAGACGTAAATCCGTGGTTGTGGGGGTCGAAGGAGCCGATTGACCGTCGGGAGCTTTCTTCATGGCTAAGGCATGAAAAGGCCGGCGGGTACGATACCCGCCGGCCGATTGCCGGTGTGGCGAGATGTGGGACTGGCTACTAGATGTAGTCCTGGTCCTCAGCCATCATCTGCAGGACGTCGCCGGACTGCAACTGAATGGCGCGCTGGATCTGGAGCTTGAGGTCGTCCAGCATCTCGTCGGGGATCTCGCCGTCGTTGTCGCGAGCAGCGTCCTTCATGGACTCGAAAGCCCACTCGTCGGAGTTGCCGTGCGGCATGTCGAAGAAGCCGCGCTCGAAGACGGGGAGTTCGCCGGGGCCGAAGTAGCCCTTGCCTTCCAGGTTGTAACCTTCGAGGTCGTGGGTGCCCTTGCCGAGGACCTGGCCGGTGCTGGCGTAGTGCTCCATGACGTTCTTGAGGCCATACTTCTGGATCGGGCAAACCTTCATGCACACGCCACAACCGAGGTAGCGAGCCATGACGGGGCGGCAGCGCTTGAAGTAGAGCTTGTTCTTCTCAATTCCACGCCACCAGATCTTGTCGCGCATCAGGGCGCGGCCCGGGCAGCGGTTCACGCAGACCTGACAAACCTGGCAGAAGGCGTGGATGCCGTAGTCGACGGGCGAGTCATAGGTGACGTTGGCGTCGGTGGTGATCATCATCAGCCGCATGCGGTTGCCGGTGTGCGGGGACAGCAGGTAGCCGCAGGCACCCAACGAACCGAGGCCGGCAGCCACGAACATGGGGATGACCGGGCCGGTGGCGTCGCTGGAGTGGACCACGTGGGCCTTGTAGCCCAGGGAGCGGATGAAGTTACCCAGTTCCAGACCGGCAGCAGCTTGGGTCCGATAGGTGCTGGAGTGCACGATCTCGGCGTCGACGCTGGGGATGGTCTGGGTGGGCTCGAAGTCCTGCTCGTAGGCCAAACAGATGGCGTGGGGCAGAATGGTGAAGCCGCGCTTGCTCTTGTAGTCGTAGCGCGGGTCGTAGGACGTGATGCCGACTTCGAGGTAACCGAGCTGGCGGGCCTTGTCCTTGACCAGCTGCGAGATGTCCTCGCCGGTGGGCTCAGCAGTGGCGTCCATCTCGGCGGTCGAACGAGCGGCCATGATGAGGTTGCTGTTGAGCTTGTCGTGCTCCTTGCGGATCTCACGCATCTCGGCGTGGAGGTCGCGCAGGGTGTTCGACCAGTCGCGGGATGCACGCTCGGTGATGTTCATGGTTTCCAGCGGATACTCGCGGGCGTACCAGTCAACCTCACGGCCGGTCATCGGAATACCGGGAACGGTTTCCAGTTCTTCCGGAACCGGAATCGTAACTTCGGAGTCCCCCCAGTGCCTTCCGGGACGGACTACTTCGTGCCCAATCGTTAGCATATTAGCCTCCTCGCTGGTTGGCTTGGCCGCAGGATTGCGGCGGCATTTGGGGCAATTTATACCCTAGTTACCCCTTTGTCAACAACTAGCGCCAAGTTCCCACTGCAAATCGCTTTTGATTGCGAATCGCGCCGTAGGGGGTGGTTTCGATGCCGTTTTGCGGCGTGGCAATCCGGGCAGTCAGGACCGCTCCCCGGATTTCGTCGCGAGCCCAAAAAGTCCCCGGAATGACCAGCGACTATGGAATGGCGGCTAACGATGCATCCACCAGGTCCACGCTCCGATCCCCGCCATCAGGATGCCCACGACAACCAGCGTCTAGCCCACTGCTTTCAACAGGAGGACGGCCGGCGGCGTGAGCAGGAACAGGCCCAGGCAAAAGACCGGCAGGCCGCAGCCGATAGCCCCGGCGGCCCCGGTTGCTCGGTAAAACATCGCGCCGTAAGGCGTTTCGGCGGCGTTAGTCCGGCAGGGTGTAGGTGGCTTCGCGCTCGATGACGCGGTTTTCCAGGCGCAGCTTTTCCAGGTGGGTACGCACGTTGCGTCCGGCGGCGGCGCGCAGGGATCTGCGCAGGTTGCGCGGGTACACGGCGGTGACGATTTCGTCGACGGTGGTTGCGCCGGAGTCCAGCGCGGCCAGAACCTGGTCCTCGCGGCTGAGGCGGTGCGCGATCTGCTGCTGGATGCGCTGCTGGCCCCGGATGATGGTGTTGCCGTGTCCGGGGCAGACTACCAGCGGTCGGGTTCCCGCCATTCTCCCCAGGGAGGTCATGTACTGCTTCAGGTTGCGTACGCTGGACGACGAATTGCCCAGCAGGTTGTCGCCGCTGAAGAGGACCCGGTCCGGGCGCAGGAAGTAGCAGACGTGGTCGTCCTCGTGGCCGGGCGTAAACAGCGGGCGCAGCGTCACGCCGCCGCCAGAGGTCAGAGTTTCATTGGCTCGAAGCGCATCGACCGATTCGCCGCCCAGAGTGTGCTGCAAGCGGGGCGCGAGCTTGGGATGGCAGCGCACCGGGCAGCCGAACGCCTCCTGCAGCCGGTCCAGGCCGCCGGTGTGGTCGCCGTGGCCGTGGGTGATCAGGATGGCGTCGATGCGCGGGCTGCCCAGTTCCAGCCAGTAGTCCATGATCTGTCGGGTCCAGAACCGGTAGGGCTCGCCCGAGTCGATCATGACCATGCTTTCCGAGGGATTACCCACGAAATAGATCTGGGTCCCGCCGGGATGCATCGCCCCGAAGGTGTTGGGGTCTTCCTGGATATGGGTGCTGTAAACGTGCTCGGTGATCTGCATGGCGGGAACCTCACCATTCACGGGAGCGAATGTAACGGTGGGCGGCAATGGCGGCGGTGGCGCCGTCGCCGGCCGAGGCGACCAATTGGGCCGCGGACTGCTGACGGATGTCGCCGGCGGCGAACAGTCCGGGTTGTGGTGTGTCCATGGCAAGACCCACCGGGATGTGGCCGGCATTATCGAGTGGGACCAGGTCGGAAACCGGGGACGAGTTGGGCTCCAGGCCCACGTACACGAAGAGGCCGCCGACCGGTTCGACGTTCTCGCCGTCGGCGCTGCGAACGCGCACGCCGGTGACGGTGTCTTCACCTACGACCTCTACCACCTCGGAGTTGTACCGAACCTCGATTTTTGGATTGGCAGTGATGCGATCCTGGAGGACCTGCTGGGCGTCCAGGTCGTCGCCCCGGTGGAACAGGATGACGCGCTCGGTGTACTCCGTGAGAGTCAGCGCCTCGTCGGCCGCGGAGTCGCCGCCGCCGACCACGGCAACGGTCTGGCCCATGTACAGCGGGCCGTCGCAGGACGCGCAGTGGGAGACGCCCCGTCCAAAGAACTCTTCTTCGCCCGGGATGCCCAGGGTGCGCAGAGTCGAGCCGGCGGCCATGATGACTGCTTTGCCGAGGTAGGAACCCCCGCCCTCGCCGGCGACGCGGAGTAAATCGCCATCGGAGGAAACGCTGGCGACGGTGTCCATCAGGATTTCGACGCCGGCGTTCATCGCCTGCTCCTGGGTCGCAGGACCGAGTTCGTAGCCGGCGATGCCCTGGGGAAAGCCGGGGAAATTCTCGATGCGCTCGAGGTTGATGATCTGGGCGCCGGCCATCATCTGCTCGACGACGGCGGTGCTCAGGCCCTGGCGAGCGGCGTAGATTCCGGCGGTCAGGCCGGCCATGCCGCCGCCGATGATGATGACGTCGAAGTTCTGGTCGGGCACAGGATTACCTCTCTAATGTTCAATTGGATGCTGGATCTGATACCGACGCGGAGAGTTTGTTGCGTGGATGCGAGGCGCCTGAGTTTCAAACCCGATGGATGATTTCCGATTGTACCATCCGACGATTCTACGTTGGATGGGCCGGTGGGGTAGGGCCTGCGCAAAGCCTATACCGGCGGAAAACGTCAGAATCAGGATTTGCCGGATTTTCAGGATATGCGTAAATCCCAAAATCCTACAATCCGGATAATCCTGATTCTAACAATGATGGCACCAGCCCAGGGGGCGCCGCACGCGCTCGGTTGACACATCCCGGCGGGATACAGAAAATGACGCCACTAATACCGGCAACGCGGCACTGAACACGGAAGGTGACGAAATGGCAGAGATCCTGGGGCTTGGCCTCACGCACTATCCACCCCTGATATCACCCGACGAAGACAAGGCGATACCCCTTAAAAGGACGCTGCGCGGGAACCAGCAGATCCCGGAGGAGATGAAGAACCCCAGCAGTTGGCCCGAGCCGATGCGGATCGAGTACGGCGAGGACGAAGGGTATGCTTCCTCGCTGGAACACCGGGCGCGGCTGGTGGCCGGCTTCCGGCGCATCCGCGAGGAGCTGGACGCGTTCAACCCCGACTTCGTGGTGATCTGGGGCGATGACCAGTACGAGAACTTCCGCGAGGACATCATTCCTCCCTTCTGCGTGCTGGCCTACGACGATTTCGAGTGCCAGCCCTTTGCTAATCGCCAGCGGAACTTCTGGGGCGAGCCCCAGGACAAGGTGTTCAAGTACAAGGGGAACAAGGAGGCCGCGCGCACGCTGGTCTCCGGAATGATCAACCGGGGCGTCGACATGGCCTATGCCTATCAGGGGCTGCACGAGTCGGGGCTGGGTCACGCCATCCTGAACACGCTGCTCTACCTGGACTATGACCGGAAGGGGTTTGACTACCCCGTGGTTCCGATGCTGGTGAACTGCTACGGCAGCAAGGTGATTCGCAACCGCGGCGGCACCGTGGAGTACCTGCCCGATCCGGACCCGCCCGGACCGTCGCCCAAGCGGTGTTTGCAGGTCGGCGCGGCGGCCGCCGAGACGCTGAAGGACTCGCCGTATCGGGTGGCGCTGATCGCGTCGTCGTCGTGGTCCCACGCCTTCCTGGTGGAGAAGAACCACTGGCTGTGGCCGGACATCGAGTCCGACCGGGCGCGCTTTGAGGAGCTGAAAGCCGGCGACTACCAGGCCTGGGCGCGGATATCCACCGATCAGGTCGAGGACGCCGGCCAGCAGGAAATGCTGAACTGGATGTGCCTCGCCGGCGCGATGGACACGCTGGACTACAAGCCGGAAATCCTGGACTACGTGGAGACGTACGTTTTCAACTCCAACAAGTGCCTGGCGATTTTCAAGTAGCAGGGCCGGCCGGGCTTCTTGGCGAGCATCGGGGGCGATCTAAACGTATTTCCCTCAGCAGGGCCAGCGGGCAATTGTACGCCGTAATCCCACACCGGGAACTCACCTTAGGTCGAACCCGAGCTTACCGTAATCTACTCACGGCAGACGCCCAATGACTCGACAACCCCCAACCTAATCCACGCTTCACGGCCGATCTGAATGCCCGGCTGGATCAGTTCACTGTTGCGACGCGTTCCAAAGTGGCCGACCTCGCTGAACAACCCGGCCTCAAGCGAGAGAGAGATCCGCAGCGAATCATCGACACGATTTTAAATAATTGGGATGACAAGATGGAAGTTGCGCTGGCTCCCAAAGGCATATCGTACCAGGGCAATCGCGTCTTATCCGAGGAGGACTTTGAGGAGGTAGTCCTCGTCCCAACCGGCGTTGAGCCGTTTGCCCTGGATGCCCACTTTCAGGGTTGTCTCGTTTTTCAGGAGGTTGTGTCCGATCTGGCGCAGGGTGTTGATATTCTGTGGCCCGTGATCCTTGCGGATTCGGCAATGGTCTTCTCGAAAGGTCACGTCCAGGGTCCAGTGCAATGAGTTTTCGATGCCCCAGTGGCTTCTGATGGCGGCCAGCAGTTGTTCCGCTGAGCCGGCCAGGCTGCTGATGTAGTAGCGAGGCTGGCGGGTGTCGCCGGCTTCGGTGGTCCGGTGGCCCACCACCCTGACGGCGGCCTTCAGTTGTGGCCATTGTCCCTGGGGGTCCAGGTAATCCAGGCAGTCCGGATCGGTGATTACCCAGCATTCCCGGCGTTCCACCCGCCCGTGTCCCTTGTCCACCGTCTCAGCGTGGTCATGGGGCACTCCGTCAAAGCCCAATGCCGCGGCGCCCTCGAACAGGTCTTGAATACCCTCGTGCAGTCTACCCTGGTTCTCCTTCACCGCCAGCACGTAATCGGCGCCGCCCTCTGTGATCTGCTGAGCGATCTCCCGCTGGCAGCCCATGGCGTCAATGGTGACGATGCAGCCATTCAGGTCCAGCAACTCCAGCAGTTGAGGAATCGCGGTGATCTCGTTGGATTTCTCGTCAGTCTTGACCTGACCCAGGGTCAGGCTCTGCTGGGTGGCCCAGGCGCTGACCATGTGGATCGCTCCTTTCTTACCCGCCCGGTCGTAGGAGCGTCGCGCGGTCTTGCCGTCAATGGCCACCACCTCGCCGGGCAGCAACTCAGCGATAGCCTGGGTCCAGGACACGAAGCAATTCTGCAACTGCACTGGGTCGAGGCGGGCGAAGACATCGCCGAAGGTGTCGTGGGACGGAATGCCGTGGGGCAGTTCCAGGAAACTCTGAAACCAGGTCAGCTTGCTCCTGCCGAAGAGCTCGATATGGACCCAGGAATCGGCTCCGCAGATGGTGGCGCAGATGGCGATGGCCAGGATGTCCACCAGTTTGTGGCGTCGCGTACGTTCTACTCGGGGATCGTCCAACTGAGCGAAATGATCGAGCACTGTTGGCTTTGGTGGTTGTGCCATGCCCTCCTACCTCCACGACTTTTACCAGATCATGGGACATTAGCACATTTCTAAAAATCATATTAAGACGCGATTGCCCTGCATATCGTACCAATTAGTTGACAAAGTACGATATATCCGAAACGACGTGACCCATCGAGAGGGGCGATACACCTGTAACGCCGCCGCGTGCCAAGAAGCAAAGTCCGCTATTGATGCGCTTGAGGCTGGTATCAACGGGGTTAATGTTCGAGGCAACAGAACGAGACCAAATCGTCGGCAATCATCCGCAGCATATGTAGGGAATCGTACTGATCGTAATGCAAGGGTTAAGCGGCCTGATGATGTTCCGGCAAGGCTGATCCCAAATTTGTCGACCAGCTTTATTGTTGTAGGCATTTTGGTGGCTGTTATTGGCTTAGCAGGTACACTTGCGCTAGACGCCGAAACGGCGATCCAGGGTTATTGTCAGCGTGCATTGATTGCCGGCATAGCAATCGCCGCGGCCGGTTTTCTCCTGAAAAAAATTCTCAGATAGGTTAACGGAGGTTTCAAATGGCCGAAATACTGGGGCTCGGACTGACGCATTCCCCGTCGTTCATCAGACCCGACGAGGATGGCGAGTCGTCGCTGAAGCGGACCCTGAGGACCAACGACCGGATACCCGCCGAGATGAAGAACCCGCTGAATTGGCCGGAGCCCATGCGGGTCGAATTCGGTGAAGACGAAGGCTATGCGTCGGCGGTGCGCCTGCGGGAGCGCATGGTTGCCGGCTTTCGGGAGCTGCGAAAGGAACTGGACGCGTTCAACCCCGATTTCGTGGTGATCTGGGGCGACGACCAGTACGAGAACTTCAAGGAAGACATCATTCCTCCGTTCTGCGTGCTGGCCTACGACGAATTCAACTGCCAGCCCTTTGACAACGGCAACGGATCGGCGCGTCGGAACGTCTGGGACGAAGGCGCGGACACGGTCTTCAATTTCAAGGGGCACAAGCATGGCGCGCGAGCGCTGGTGTCGGGCATGATCGACCGGGGTGTGGACATGTCCTACGCCTATCAGCCGCTGCACGAGCCCGGGCTGGGACACGCCATCCTGAACACGATCCTGTACCTCGATTACGACCGCAAGGGGTTCGACTATCCGGTGGTTCCGATGCTGGTGAACTGCTACGGCAGCCGGGTGATCCGGAACCAGGGCGGCAGCGAGGAACGTTCGCCGGACCCGGACCCGCCCGGGCCATCGCCGAAGCGGTGCATGCAGATCGGAGCGGCGGCGGCGCAGGCGCTGCAGGAATCGCCGTATCGGGTGGCGCTGATCGCCTCGTCGTCGTGGTCTCACGCGTTCCTGACCGAGAAGAACTGGTGGCTCTACCCCGACATCGAATCTGACCGGGCGCGGTTTGAGGAAATGAAGGCGGGCGAGTACCAGGCGTGGGCAGGAATCTCAACCGCGCAGATTGAAGACGCTGGACAGCAGGAACTGCTCAACTGGGCGTGCCTGGTGGGCGCGGTGGACGAACTTGGCTACAAGGCGGAGATTGTCGACTGGTACGAGACGTACATCTTCAACTCCACCAAGTGCCTGGCAGTGTTCAGGTAAAAGCTCTCCGCGACATAGTTAAAGAGGTAGGGGCGAATGATTATTCGCCCCTACGCGATTTTCAGGTGAGGAAGCCGAAGCCGGCCGCCACCTCGTGCTGGTTATTGTCCAGGGTGATAAAGGCCAGGTTAGAACGTTGGAACCCGACAGCATACAGCGCAGTGGCGATGTGCAAAAGATCACCGCTGCGAAGGTAGCCCGCTTGCAGAGTGGCGGATATTTCCGCGCTGAGGGGTCGGATGGGGTAAATCCAGACGATGTTTGATAACCAACGTGGGTCGTAATCCTGTCCTGCTCGATACAAGGCAGCGCGTACTTCTGCCTCCAGCAGGGTTGAGGAAATCAGCCGGGAGAACTGCGCCAACCGCCGCGCGGTGAGTGGGCTAGCGCTCTCTTCAAAAATGATAGACAGCAACGCCGACCCGTCAACGTAAGCGATTGACGGCTGCGGTATATGCAGCATTTACGCCTCCCCGCGGCGTTCCTTCAAAAAGTGCTCCAACGCTCCGGGGACGCGGGCTACCGGCTTGATCGACAGTTGCCCGGGCTTTTTAGTATTGCGACTGATCACGCCGCGAGATTCCAGTTCAGCGAACCACTCTTCGGAGGTGAGCTCTTCCACTTCCCGTAGTTCGTCAACGGTTAGGTGGGCGTAGGGGCGGGGTTTCTGCGCGGCGGCTATCACATCCCGTTGCTGCGCCCAGGCATAGGCCTCTGCCGGAACGTCTGCGGCGGGCGTTAACACGATGCGACCGGCATCGTCGCAGTCCACGTCAAACCACTCCGCATCCGGCAAGTTGGCCGTGGCCCGGTTGAAAATGGCAATTTGATTGCCGTCGGTCAAGCGGGCGAGAATCGGGGCGCTGTAGGATGGCTGGGATGCGTCGGATTTGAGCGGTTCCGCCATTGTCGGCCCTCCTGGCAGGGAAGTATATGTCGATTGTACCGCACGGGGCCGAGGGCGAACCCGCGGCTGCGGATTCGCCCCTGCAAATCGCGGATACCGCCGCTTATACGTCCAGGTAGACCTCGCTGCCGGAGGCCTTGAACTCCTCGGACTTCTCCTGCATGCCTAGGAGCAGCGCGGCTGCGGTGTCGCCCATTCCCTTGCTCTTCGCGTAGTCTCGCACGTCCTGGGTGATCTTCATCGAGCAGAAGTGCGGTCCGCACATGGAGCAGAAGTGGGCGACCTTCTGGGCTTCCTTGGGCAGCGTCTCGTCGTGGTAGTCGCGAGCGGTGTCGGGATCCAGACCGAGATTGAACTGGTCCTCCCAGCGGAACTCGAAGCGGGCCTTGGACAGGGCGTTGTCGCGGATGGCCGCCGCCGGGTGGCCCTTGGCGATATCGGCGGCGTGGGCGGCGATCTTGTAGGTGATGATGCCTTCCTTGACGTCGTCGCGGTTGGGCAGTCCCAGGTGCTCCTTGGGCGTCACGTAGCAGAGCATGGCGGTGCCGAACCAGCCGATCATGGCGGCGCCGATGCCGGAGGTGAAGTGGTCGTAGCCGGGCGCGATGTCGGTGACCAGCGGCCCCAGCGTGTAGAAAGGAGCCTCATAGCAGTCCTGCAACTGCTTGTCCATGTTCTCCTTGATGAGGTGCATGGGCACGTGACCCGGCCCTTCGATCATGACCTGGACGTCGTGCTCCCAGGCGATCTTGGTCAACTCGCCCAGGGTCTCCAGCTCGCCGAACTGGGCTTCGTCGTTGGCGTCGGCAATGGAGCCGGGGCGCAGCCCGTCGCCCAGAGAGAAGGCGACGTCGTACTGCTTCATTATCTCGCAGATGTCGGCGAAGTGCTCGTACAGGAAGCTCTCGCGGTGATGCGAGAGGCACCACTTGGCCATGATTGAGCCGCCCCGGGAAACGATTCCGGTGACCCGGTTGGCGGTCAGCGGAACGTACTGGAGGCGGACGCCGGCATGGATGGTGAAGTAGTCGACGCCCTGCTCGGCCTGCTCGATGAGGGTGTCGCGGAAGATCTCCCAGGTGAGGTCCTCGGCCTTGCCGTCGACCTTCTCCAGGGCCTGGTAGATGGGGACGCTGCCGACCGGGACCGGGCTGTTGCGGATGATCCACTCGCGGGTCTCGTGGATGTTGCGGCCAGTGGAGAGGTCCATGATGGTGTCGCCGCCCCAGCGGGTGGCCCAGGTCATCTTCTCGACCTCTTCCTCGATGCTGGAGGTCACTGCGGAGTTGCCGATGTTGGCGTTGATCTTCACCAGGAAGTTGCGGCCGATGATCATCGGTTCGGACTCGGGGTGGTTGATGTTGGAGGGGATGATGGCGCGACCGGCGGCGACCTCATCGCGGACGAACTCCGGGGTGACGACTTCGGGCAGGTTTGCGCCGAAGTTCATGGCCTTTTTGGAACCCATCAGACCGGTTCCGTAATACTCTTCCCGGCGCATGTTCTCGCGGATGGCGATGTACTCCATCTCCGGGGTCACGATGCCCTGACGGGCGTAGTGCATCTGGGACACGTTCTTGCCGGCTTTGGCCCGACGCGGGTTGCGGATGTGACTGAAGCGGAAGCGATCCAGGTCGGAATCTGCCAGGCGCTCGCGCCCATATTCCGAGGTGAGGTACGGCAGTTGCTCGGTGTCGCCGCGTTCCTCAATCCACTGCTGCCGCAGGGCGGGCAGGCCCTCACGCACGTCGACGGCCACGTCGGGATCGGTGTAGGGGCCCGATGTGTCGTAGACGTAGATTGGAAGGTTCTTCTCGACGCCCTCGCTGGAATGGGTGTCCGAGAGGGAGATTTCACGCATCGGCACCTGGATGTCGGGTCGGCTTCCGGCCTCGTACACCTTGCGGGAATTGGGGAAGGGCCGAACGGACTCCGGATCAACCTGGGCCTGTTCGCTGAGATAGTCCTTGTTGACGATGGTCATGTTGTGGTTCCTCCTGCCGGTTGATTGGGGTTTGGTTGCGATGCGGGGGCGAATGATCATCCGCCCCTACGGATATTGCGGTTGGGATCAGTCGTCTGCTACGGAAGGTTCGTCGATGAGTTGGACGTCGGCGTCGAGGATGGCGAAGTCGTACTCGTTGTCGGGAGCCACGAGGCGCTGGCCCAACACCACGACCGCCGAGATGACGGACGAAACGACCAGGGCCGACGCGAAGGCCCAGAACATCTGCCCGCCAGGAGGGGCGGTCAGCGCCCAGGGCGAGAGCAGGTCCGGCTTCGGGTAGAACAGGGCGCCGATCACGATTCCGACGGCTCCGGCCAGAATCACTCCCCAACCGGGCATCCGGCTGGAATACAGACCCACCAGCATGGGAACGGCGATGGCTGCGCCCAGCAGGTCGGCGATGAGGAAGACGTAGAGCACGCTGTGTCCCTGGGACGCCACGATGATGGCGGGGATGGCCACGATCACCGTGACGGCGCGGGCCAAACGCAGGAGCATGCCTCGTTCCAGTCCGATGCCGGCGAGGTCGGCGGCCATCCCGCTGGCGAGGCCGTTCATGAGTGTGTCCAGGGTGCTCATGGCCAGCATGAGGGCGCAGATGAGGATCAGGAAGTGCATCCACAGCGGGAAGACGTCTGCCGCCAGGGTGAACAGCGCGGCAGCGACCTCGGGGTACTGGAACGGACCAACCGACCCATTGCCGACGGCGGCGATGCCGGCCATTCCCATGAGGAAGGTCAACGGAATGGCGATGGCGGTAGCGCCCCAGAGGCTGCGGTTCAGGGCGGCCTGGCTCTCCACGGTGTACACCCGCTGCCACATTCCGGGGTGGAAGGCGTTGGAGGCGACGATGCCGATGATCAGAACGATGCCGAAGAAGTAACTGCCGGGCGTCGTGACGGACAGGAGGCCGGCCTGCTTCGCAGCGCCCCAGGCACCTGAGCCGCCGACCAGAACGGCGGCGACGATGACCAGGAGAAGGAGCACCGGGATCAGGATCCAGAACTGGATCCGGTCGGTATAGATGGAAACGCGCAGGCCGCCGTAGGCCGTGTAGGCGATAACGACGATACCCACGGCGACGGCGGTGGCCCACGCCGGCGAACCGGTGAGGATGCTCACCGCCGCGGTGATGGCGGTCATCTCCGCCGTGATGAAAATGCCGATCACGAAGATGATCACGACGAAGATGGCGACGAAGGGAACCAGGCCGAACCGATGACGGACGTACTCGGTGACCGAGTGACCGTTTGGCATCAGCTGGCGGATCCTCGGTCCCACGAACATAAACATGACCGGGATCCCGGCCATGCCCAGGGCGTAACCGACCAGAGAGATGATGCCGAAGTTCGCGCCGGACTCTCCCGGGCTCAAGAGGACCCAGGTGCCGAACATCGAGGCGACCAGCGTCGCGACACCAACGTTGAACGGCGCGTGGTTGCGCGAGGTGGTGTAGTCCTCGACGCTCTGGCGTCGCCGGCGCCAGGCATACGTCAGGCCGAGGACGAGGAACGCAGCGCACGCGATGACCAGCGTTGCGATCCCCACGGTGGTATCCAGCATTACGAACCTCCCGATAGTTTCGAATGGCTGAACCCCGGCGGCTACCGCAAAACGAAAAACCGCCAGGCTTCAAACTCTGGCGGATCATAACTTGTGATTCCAAATTCCTACGCCGGCATTACCCGGATCAGGTGCTAC
This sequence comes from uncultured Dehalococcoidia bacterium, assembly GCA_951813535.1. GTDB lineage: Bacteria > Chloroflexota > Dehalococcoidia > Lucifugimonadales > UBA3495 > Bin87. The sequence continues at coordinate 1,317,755 of OX638345.1, forward strand.
GGTCGGCGGCATTTCGGCCGCCCTCTCAGCCTGGCATAACCAAGCTCCCGCCAGAAACATATTCAAATTTTGTGGCGCGAGAATATCACGGTGAGAACGGGCGGTCAAGCCGCGGTTCCGTGAACACGCAAAGCGTCACTTTGTGCTGACACAAAAGAGGGGCGACCGGCCGGTCGCCCCTCCATAATGCTGCAATTGCAACGATGGCGGGTTGGCTCAGTTCACCCGGTAGACCCAGATCTGGTGCATCACTTCCGGCTCACCCTTGGGCAGAGGCTGGAACGGGTCGGTGACCCCGACCAGGGACCAGGCGCCGCTGGCGACCAGAGCGTCCTGATGGTCCTTGAATCCCAGCTCGACGTGGGTGTCCGGCCGCATGCTGAAGACGATGTGGCCGCCGGACTTGGTTACGCGACAAAGTTCCGCAAAGGAATTGGGCGGCGCGTGGCCGGGAGTGAAGACGCCGATGCTGATGACTGCGTCGTAGGCGTCGGAGTCGAAATCCAGGTGGTCGCCCAGGGCCATCTGTCGGAAATCGTTGTAACAACCCTTGGAGCGGGCTTCCTCCAGCATTCCCTCGGAAAGGTCCATGGCGCAGATGTCGCCGTAACCCAGGCGCTGAAGCTCCACGCCGACCAGGCCGGTGCCGGCGCCGGCGTCCAATATCTTGGCGTCCCTGGCAACGTGCTCGGCGAGGGTCTCGGCGCCGCGAACGGGGGCAAGCCAGATGAAGGTGTTTTCCAGGTCGTCGTCGTACTCCCGGGCCCACTGGTCGTAACGCTCCGCCAACTCGTCGTTAGTGGTGGACGAGTAGACCCATTGGACTCTCTCGTCCGGATTGATGCTTCCCGATTCAGGCATTGGTAATAGCTCCGCGGTAGGTATCGGACTAGGCCGGCTTGATGCACAGGTACTGCGCCCATCCAAGCTCGTCGTTGTTGATGGCTTCGACCGTCTTCATATAGGCGTCGGTCAGGTAGTCGAAGCGGTCCTGGTATCCCTCGGGGCCTTCCGCTATGGACGCCAACCGGGACAAGTAGGTGTAGCTGCGAGCGAGGTGGGACGACAGGTCGCGGGCCTGCAGCACGCGGAAACCCACTTTGACCAACGCATCCATGTACGAGTAGAAGCTGAAGTCGGTATCGAAGAGCAGCCGGTCGTACACGAACTTGCGCGCCGATTCGCTGATATTGGTACGGGGCTTGATGAGGTCATCGAAGATGAACTGCCCGCCGGGTTCGAGGACGCGGAACGCTTCCTCAAGCACCTTCACCTTGTCGGGCACATGGTAGACGGTGGCCTGACTCCAGACGTGGGTGAACGTGCCCTCATCGAAGGGGAGCTCAGTGGCCGACGCCTTTTCAAATGCCACTTTCCCGGCGAGGTCCGGCATCTGTTCCAGGGACGCGACGGCGTTGGCGATGCGCACTCCGCTGAGGTCGATCCCGGTCGCGTGGGCGCCGGTGTTCCGGTGGACCCAGACCACGTTGGTACCGTTGCCGCAGCCGACGTCGAGGACGCGGCTGTTGGCGCCGATGCTGGCGTATTCCACCATCAGTTCGTTGAGGCGGATGCCCGCGCTGCGGAAGTCATCGCGGATGTTGTCATCGCCGGTGGGCTCACTGTCGAAGACCCCCCAGTGCACGCTGCCGTCGGCATCCCACACGGAACGGTAGATGACGTCCTCGGCGTCGTAGTATTCCTCGGTTTCCTGTTCTGAAAACCGGTGACCCGTTACCATATATAGCTCCTTTCGTAGCCTTGATCTTCGTGCGCCTACTTGACGCAGAGGTATTGGGCCCAGCCCAACTCGTCGTTGCGCACCGCCTGCACCATTTTCAGGTAGGCGTCGGAGAGCGCGGAGAAACGTTCCCGCCGATCGGCATCTTCGCCGGTGGCGGCCATCTGCGACAGGCAGGAATAGCTGCGGGCCAGATGCGCGGACAGGTCCCGGGCCTCCAGCACCTTGAAGCCGGTTTCGCGAAGGGCGTCCATGTACGAGTAGAAGCTGAAGTCGGTGTCGAACAGCAGCCGGTCGTACACGAAAGTGCGCGCCTCATCGCTGATATCGGGTTTGGGTTTGGTGAGGTCGTCGAAGACCATCACGCCGCCGGGCCGCAACACCCGGAACGCTTCCCGCAGCGTCTTTTCCTTATCAGGGATGTGGTAGATGGTGGCCTGGCTCCAAACGTGGGAGAAGGCGCCATCCGCAAAGGGCAGTTCGGTGGCCGAAGCCTTGTGGAACTCCAGGCGCGGCGCCAGGTCCGGAACATCGCCGATGGACGCAATGGCGTTGTCGATCCGTACGCCGCTCAGGTCGATGCCGGTGACGTGGGCCCCGGTGGTACGGCACAGCCAGGTGGCCGTGTTGCCGTTGCCGCAGCCCAGATCAAGCACCCGAGCGCAGCCATCGATGCGGGAGTTCTCCAGCATGATGGCGTTCAGGCGGGAGCAGGCGGCGAGGAAGTCGTCCCGGACATTTGAACCGGAGATCGACGAGTCGAAACCCGGCTCTTCCGGGGAGTCGAACACGCCCCAGTGAAGGCTGCCCTCCGCGTCCCAGAAAGAACGGTAGAGGGCATCCTCGGCGTCGTAGTATTCCTCGGTTTCGCGCTCAGAAAAGCGCGACGGGCTCGGGCTGGGGCTCGGCATACATTGACCCTTCGATCCACTCGAGGAATTTGTTGTTTTCGTCGACCAGCATCATGCGGGGGTCCACAGGCTCGTCGGTGACCTCAAAAGCGAGGATGATCAGGCAGTCGCGCTCCTGGCAGAGCCGGGCGGCTGCGCCCTGGACGGCGATGGTCCCGCTGCCGCGCTCGGCGGGCAGGGCGTAGGTTTCCCAACGGGCGCCGTTGTTGATGTTCAGCACCTGGACCTTCTCGAACGCGACGATATCCGTCTGTTCCATCAGATCACGGTCGATGAGGATGCTGCCCACGTAACCCAGGTTGGCGCTGGTTACCCAACAGCGGTGGATCTTGGACCTCAGAACTTCTCTCATGTTCGCTCCTCGTTTTTAATGGCCAAGCTTGGTTGGCAATGGTGGATTTTCGGCCAGGTTCAGGCCAAGTTTGCCGTCGCGGCCGCGGTGGGGCTCGGAAGCCTCCGGTACAAGCAGGCATGTTTAAACATGCACCAGCCCGTGGTCGGCGTTGCGGCGAAAACCCGAAGGGGGAGGGCTTGTGGCGGAACGCTACTTCCGCCGCCCATTTAGGCTACGAGCAGCTAGGGCTCGCACGGCAGCTGGTGCTTGGCACGCCCGCGGATGGTGTCAACCCCGGTGGGACGGCCGCTCCCAGATAGCAGAGAATGGTCGCACTGGCCCCGCATCACGCGAGACCGCCTAGAGTCCGGTTCCGACAATTGTCGGCGCGCTGAAAGCGCGGCTGCACTCATATGGCCTCCTTGCTTAAGGGCAGGTTGATGGGTGTGCAGACCTGCGTTTGAGTGCCCGCAGTTTAGCGTCGCCGGTTTCCGATGTCAAATCCGAGAGCAATTTTGAGCAAATTTCGCAAAAACTCGTAAAAAGGTACGTTTTGGCTCGTTGCAATGATTGATTTATCATTGACGGGTTGTGCTATGGCGAAAGGGCGCCGAAAACCGGCAAGCACGTCATAGCCCCGGGACCGGGGCCGGCGGCCAGGTGTCAAACAGGGCCAACTGCTGCGGGCCCTGGCGGCGAACCTCGCCGAAGGCCGAGCACCAACGGGGTATGCCGCGCACGGAAGCGTGGCCTTCAAATACCGCCCCGTGACCCTGGTAGCTGTGCCGGGACCAAAGCCACGCGTGCAGCAGCTCGTGCGCCAGGATGCCTTCAATCCCCCGTCGGCCGGAACGTTGCAATCGTGGATGAGACAGCCCAATGAGCCAGGAGCCGTCCGGATAGCAGAAGCAGCGGCCCCCGGTGGCCGAAATTCGCTCCAGTACAATCGAGCCGGCCGGAATTTCCAATCCGTCCAGTTGATACTTTTCCGCGACGCCGTGGACCCACCCGAGGTCGTTGAGCAGAACGCCCTTCGGCGCGGGCCACGACGATTGCGATGACTGAGGCAGCATCGTTGGATTGGATGCGATGGTGGTGTCTCGAGGCGACTACGGCGTGAGGATGATCTTCCCGGTGGTGGCGCGGCCGGCCAGTTGGCGGTGGGCCTCCGGGGCATCGGATAGTGGGAAAAGGTGCTCCACGCGCAGGTTGAGTTCACCGGATTGGACCCATCCCAGCACGGCGCCGGCGCGCTTTTCCAATTCCTCGCGGTTGGCGGTGTAGTCGCCGAGCCCGGGTCGCGTCAGGAATTTGGAGCCGTTGCCCAGCACCCGAGGATCCATCGATTCGACCGGGCCGCTGGCCTGGCCGTAGAGCACCATGTAGCCGCGTGGAGCGAGGCAGGCGATGCTGCGGTCGAAGGTGTCTTTGCCCACCGCGTCGTACACAACCTGCAGCCCGGCCCCGTCGGTGGCATCGGCGATTTCGGCGGCGAAGTCCTGCTGGGTGTAGAGAATGACGTGGTCAGCGCCGGCGCCACGGGCCAACTCCGCCTTGGCCTCGGTGGAAACGGTGGAGTAGACGTAGGCTCCGAGAGCCTTGCACATCTGGATGAGAAGCAGTCCGACGCCGCCGGCTCCGGAATGGACGAGCACACGGTCCCCGGCCCGGACGCGGTAGGTGTCATAACACAGGTAGTGGGCGGTCATCCCCTGAAGCATGGCAGCCGCGCCGTCTCGGGCGGACAGGCCTTCAGGCATCTTGATCAGGCGCCAGGCCGGAACCAGGGCCTGCTCCGCATAGGACCCGGGGTGACTGCAATAGGCGATGGTATCGCCCACGGCGACGTTGGTCACGCCGGAACCGACCTCGCGCACGACGCCGGCTCCCTCGACACCGGCCACCCAGGGCAGGCCGGGCGGGTTGGCGCCCATGCGGCTGTAGATGTCGGTGAAGTTGACGCCGACGGCCTGGATGTCGACCACCGCCTGGTCCGGGCCCGGGCTCGGATCCGGCAGGTCGACGTATTTCATCACCTCAGGTCCGCCGTATTCGGTTATCTGGATGGCTTTCATGGCAACAGCCTCCGTGTTTGCTGGGGTTCCGTGTTTGCTGGGGTTCAGTTTCGGTAGCATAGCATAGGGTCTCCGGGCGTCCGCAACGCGGCATTGTCAGCAATCGGCAGCCGACGGGCGCTGGACCGCATGGATGACAGCAGCCAGACCGGGGCGGCGCAACCGCCACGGGTCATCTACACACCAAGCAGCCCGCTTCGCCGGCCGGAGCGGTTGCGTCCGTTGCTGGACGCGCCGTCACATGATTTGGAAATGCGCCTCGGTGGGCGCGCAGTCCACACCGTTGATGGGAACCAGGTCCTGCGGACATGCCGAAAACGCGACCACGCAGTCCATTTCGGCGCGCAGGGTCAGGTGGTCCCCCGGCCGGCAGACCGGAGGTTCGAAGCTGACTGCTCCGTCGGAACCCACTGGTATGTTCATGAACAGGTTCCACGGGCTGGGCGTTTCCGGGGGTGTCAGGCCAAGCTCCGCGAGGGCGGCGGCCAGGTTGTCGGTGCAGTTGTCGTGGTAATCCTCGCAGCCCAGCAGTTCGTAGCGATACCGGTCGCACGCTGCCAGCAGCGTGTCGTGTATGCCTCCGGACGTGTCTTCGACCAGGGTCAGGATCGGCCGGCGCCGGTTGGTGACCATGGACTGCCCGACCTGCGGCATGATGCTGGCCAGCGCGGTGCGCGAATGTTCCATGGACATGAACTCGGTCAGCTCGAGTCGGGAAAACGCCCAGGTGTCGATCACCTGCTGTCCGTGGGTGTTGATGATGCGCACGCTCTGGCCCTGGTCCAGGAAGGCGGCTTTGCCGCGCCGCGCCGGGATGGTGATAAGGGAGGACGTTGTCATAAGGGGCACCTGCGACGTGGATCCGGTGGCTTCAGGGAGGGCGGCTGCGAACCGCACGGTTGGTTCATGATATGCGTGCGACGGCGCTCCGACAATCACCGCCGCGCCAGCATGGCTTGCGACTGCCTGGGCCCGAAAGTCGCGCATGCCAGGTGAACGCGGGAGGCGTGTTGCTGACGAACCTGAGCACTTCACCGTCTATAATCGTGTAAACCGAAGCAAGAATGACGCACACGAGGTCGACCGTGCGCTGGCGCTGGGCTCGTTTGCCCTACCTCCGGCCAAAATGCTATATTGACGGAAGTTTGAAGCCTGAGCCTGTGGCCAAAACCGGAGGGATAAACAGTTGACCAACGACCAGCACCTCTCGATTTCGGAAGCGATCAGTAGGTTTGTAGAACACCTAAAAGATAGCAAGCAGGCATTGCAGGGCCAGCAGGAATTGTTGCGTTTCCAGGCCAGGATAGGCAAGGAAAAAACGATGGCAACGCTCCACGCTATAGAGGTCGGCGAATACGCCAAGTGGACCACGGAGAACGTGGAAGATGCCTCCCTGAGGCTGGATCCGGTGAAGAAATTCCTGACGTTTGCCAACAAGCGCGGCTGGACAGAAATCAGCCTGGCACGGTACGCCGCGGCGCCCCGGCGCAACCGGCGGCGGTTCGCAGCCGGGGAGGCAGGATCGCGGGCGGCCGGCACCCCCAGCGCGCGTCTCAGCGAGGAGCGTCATATCGAGCTGCAGGCTGAATTGCAACGCCTGCGGGAAGAGGTTCCGCACATACGCGACGCGATCCGGCTGGCTCGAAGCGATGGCGACGTGCGGGAAAATGCCCCATTGGATGCAGCCCGGGAGCAGCAGCAGCTGACGGAGCGGCGCATCCGGCAACTGGAGAACGACCTGGCCAACGTGGAAATCGTGGACGCGGCCAACGCCGACACGGAAAAAGTGAGCATTGGGTCGCGGGTGACGCTCCACGAAATGGCGTCGAAGCAACAGCGGGTGTTCACCCTGGTGGACGTGCGCGAGGCGGACGTCTCGGCAGGGAAGATATCCACCGTGTCGCCGATCGGGCAGGCCCTGATGGGACGGAGCGCGGGCGAGGAAGTGACGATTGCGACGCCCCGGGGTGCGGTGGAGTACCGGATCGAGGGAATTGGCGGATAGCGCCTGCCGGGTTTTGAATCAGGCAACGAATGGGGCGGGTTGCACAACCCGCCCCATTCGATTTAGCCGTTGATGTCAGTCACGGCCTGCAGGATTGTTTCCGGGTCCGGCAGCGTTCCCGGTTGGTAGGTCTCGCGATACCGGATCACGCCTTCCGGATCGACGATGATCACGGCCCGAGTCCCGGCTCCGCGCTCTTCGTTCCAAAGGTCGTATGCGGTGGTGGTCTGGCCCTTGGGATGCCAGTCGGATAGTTCGGGATAGGGCAGGCCACCCATGGTGGTCGTCCAGGCCCGGTGAGCGGCTACGTGGTCACAACTGATGCCCAGCACCTGGGCATTCAACTCCTGGAACCGCGCGTTGAAACGGCGGAAGGAGGTGGCCTGGTCCGTTCAACCGCTGGTGAAATCCAGGACGTGGAACGACAGCACCACGGTTTGGGCGCCGCGGTAGGTGCTCAGCGAAATGTCTCCGTCATTGGGAGACGGGAGAGTGAAATCCGGCGCGATATCGCCGATTTGACCTGGCATCTAGCTTCTCCTCGATTGAGCCGGGCGAGCGTCGGCATGCGGCGGCCGGCCCTCCGGCGGGGTTGGCAGGGATTATACCGCACGCCGGGATTGACCGGCACTGGTGCATGTCGCCGGCCCCGCAGCCCAGGGCAATCGCGTCCAAATCGGTGGTGTTGGCGGTTTTGGAGCTATGGCGCATCGCATTCGCCGGCGGTGAATTTTACCGGGATAAACAGGATGAACGGGATGGACAGGATACGGTTTCGGTCGATCGGGCAAATCAAATTTCGGCCGTTTGGCGGGTTTCCAGGGCGCGGGGGCGCGGGGAAGAACGGCACGTTATCAAATCAGGAGATTTAGTCCGCTCCTGATTGTCGACTATGCTGAAGACGCGATTGCCCGGCCTCGCAGCCCGCCCGGTCGAGGCTCGCGGTGGCCACATGCTATACTCCGCGACGCTGCGGCAGGCGGCCGGGACGCTGGTTTGGAAGTGGTATTTGACCGGGGAGTGTATCTCCCGCAGATGGGACTGTGGCTTGATGCTCTGCGCAAGCAGGACACTTCGGTCATCTCCCATGCCCACTCGGATCACACAGCGAGGCATCGTCGTCCCGTGCTCACGCCGGCAACCAGGCTGTTGCTGGGTGATTACCTGAAGCGATCCGATCCGGTGGAGCTGGACTTCGGCCAGACTCTGGATTTTCCGGACTGCGCAGTCACCCTCTATCCCGCTGGCCATTGCCTGGGATCGGCTCAGACCCTGGTGGAGAGCAAGGTGAGCGGAGAACGGGTGCTGTACACGGGCGATCTGCGGGTTCAGCCATCGCCGATCAACGAAGGTCATCAGCAGGTACCCTGCGACATTCTGGTGATCGAAAGCACCTATGGCCGCCCTGACTACGTCTTCCCGCCCCAGGAGGAGGCGATAGGCACGGCGATGCGCGTGGTGGCCCAATGGCTCGACCAGGGAGCGCTGCCGGTGGTGATGGGCTGGAGATTGGGCAAGGCGCAGGAAGCGCTGTATCACCTGCTCGCGGCCGGCTTTCGGGTGGCATGTGAGGAGAGCGTGTACGAGACCGTGCGGAAGTACGAGGCGGCCGGCGTGAATTTCCCGGGCGAATATCGCGCCTGTGATGGGCAGTTCCGGGAGGGTGAGGTGCTCCTCTTCCCGCCGGGCAAGAAATCGCGGGAAATGGTCAATCTGATCAAGCCGGAACGCCGGCCCGTTCGGTATCTGGAGCTAACGGGTTGGGCGGCGGGGGCCGGGGTCAAGCCGTGGGGTCGAGGCCGACCCGGCGACGCCAGCCTCCCGTACAGCGATCACGCTGACTTCAACGACCTGGTTGCATACGTGGACGCGGTGCGCCCCAGGCAGGTGTACACCGTGTTCGGGTTCCCGGACCTGGCGGATCACCTGCGCCGGAAGGGCTACTCTGCGATCCACCTGGGCAAGAACGCCACGGAAGCGGACCGCGCTTTCCAGATGCCGCTGCTCTAGCCCGCATGTACGGGGCGATGCGACCCCGGCGGCCGGGCTACTCGCCCGGTCCGCGGAGCAGGTCGAGGTACTTGTAGCCGGAGCCGGTGTTCAGCAGCACCACTTCCTCGTCGGCTCCGATGCTGCCGTCGGCCAGGAGTCGCTGGAGACCCACCAGCGTCGCCGCGCCCTCGGGACAGGCGATGACTCCCTCCGTGGCGGCCAGCGTGTACATGGCCTCGATCATGTCGTCGTCACTGACGGCCAGGGCGGCGCCGCCCGTTTCGCGCAATGCCTGAAGGATCAGGTAGTCGGCGAAGGGGCCGGGTACCCGGAGGCCATCGGCCTTGGTGGTGGCGTTGGGCCACGAGTCGGCAGTGTCGGTGCCGTCGTTCCAGGCCTTGACGATAGGTTGGCAACCGTCGGCCTGCACGGCGTAGAACCGGGGTAGTTTGCCCTCGATCCAGCCCAGTTCCAGCAACTCCTGGAATCCCTTGTGCATGCCGATGATGCCGGTGCCGCCGCCGGTGGGATAGACGATGGCGTCGGGCATCCGCCAGCCCAGCTGGTGGGCGATTTCCAGGCCCATGGTCTTCTTGCCTTCGGCGCGGCACGGTTCCTTGAGGGTCGACAGGTCGAACAGGCCCTGCTCGGCGGCCACCGAAACGGCGATGCGGCCGGCGTCGCTGATCAGCCCGTCTACGAGGTTGAGCTCGGAGCCGGCGACAATGGATTCTTTCTTGTTGGACGATGGAGCGTCCTGGGGCATGAAAACCTTTACGGGCGTTCCGGCGCGGGCGCAGTAGGCGGCGGCCGCTCCGGCTGCGTTGCCCGCCGATGGCATGGTGAACCCGCGTGCCCCGACCTCGACGGCCTTGGACACTGCGGCGGCGATGCCGCGGGCCTTGAACGTTCCGGTGGGATTCAGGCCCTCCTCCTTGATCAGCAGGCGACGCACGCCGACCTGTCGGGCCAGCGTGGCGGCATCCAAGAGCGGAGTGCCGCCTTCACCGAGGGTGATGATTTCGTCGGGGTCGGTTACCGGCAGGAGTTCGTTGTATCGCCACATATTGGCCGGCCGACCATCGAAAACCGAGCGCTGCACCTCGCGTCGCAGGCGGGGCAGGTCATAGCGAACGAACAGGACTTTGCCGCAGCATTCGCTGATGGTGGCGAGCCCGTCGTATGGATATTCTTTGCCGCAGATGGTGCACTCGAGGTGGTCAATGTAACTGAAGGAGGTCATCCGTTTACTCCGGGATGTGATAGTGCTGATCTCCGATGGACGAGACCACCGGGTTGGAGATAGCTGGCCGGTTCAATCCCAGCGCCTCGCGAACCGTTTCATGGGTGCGGACCAGTCTCACCGCCGAGGTAGGGTACTGGGGGTTGTTGGGGTTGGGGACATCGTGCCGCTCAATGATACCTTCGTATAGCCAATCTTCCACCAGCCGACGGCATTCGAATTCGTTCCAGGCGATCCCCCAGTCGAGCATCCATTGGTTGCACAGCATACTGTATCCCACAAAGTTCATGCGGGATTCCAGCTTGCTCATTTCGCGTGCGAAGACGTGGATCACATCCTGGGCCGCTTCCGCCTGTTCCTCGGGGGTCGGCAGTTGAATATCCACGTCGCCGTGCTCGGATAACTGGAACCCCAGCTCGGCTTCCAACGGGAACAAGGGGGCGACTGCGAGCATATCACGGGCAACGGACTGGCTGAAGGCGCACAGAATCACCCGGCGGCCCATGCCACGGGCGCGGTCTACCAACACCTGGTAGTCGGAATCTCCCGAGCCAAGAATAACCACGCTGCAGTCTTCGCGGTCGCGGAGCCAGTCGTAAACTTCCAGCAGGATGGAAGGGTCGCTGCGGTCTTTGCCGGCCATGGTCCTGGGTGCATGGTAAAGAGTCATGCCGGCTTGGGTGAACGCGGTACCGTCATCGGGCCTGAGGCTCCAGTCTCCAAATGCCTTGCCGCCCAATACGTCTCCAAATACCTGTCCCACATTAGTCATCGCTTCGTACAATGCTTGAGGAGTTATGATCTTCTGATAGAGCTGAGCCCCGCGACGTATGTTTTCCCAATCAATCGCGATTAATACTCCTTGAGACGATTCTTCCAACTGGACACCTCCATGTGAAGTCATTGGCCGGATTATATATATCACACGCTTGTGTGCGAGTGATGGTCGGTTGGCCTAATTGGCCGGAAAGGGTTCATTAATCTGCGCAGACAGTTGTTCAGACAACGAGGTGAAGGTGAAGGTGACGGTCATTATTCAAGACGTATTGGCCGCGCGGGCCGAGGATTGCGGTTGCATGGGTGCATCCATCCTCGCCGCGATGAGTCCTCGTGAACTCTCAGGAATTCTCAGCATGGCTGCCGGGACCGCCGTGCGGGGCACGGGAGTTTTGAGCGGCGCAACCACGTGGCGCCGCGGCGGATATGGCGTCGACGTAGATCATACATAAACATAGGCATCAGGGGTTAGGTCTATCTGGAATCGTAGGCATTATAGCGGAATCGTGCCCCGGCGTAATCCGGTGACACCTCGTGCTAAAATTAATCACCCATGCCATCGGAGGACACGATTTAATGCCCGACTATGAACTGATACTCTACGACGCGGACCTGGACAGCAGCATCACGCGAATCACGCTGAACCGGCCGGACCGGCTGAATGCTCTCAACGATCAAATGCAGGTGGAGATTGCCGACGCCGTAGCCAGGGCGGACGCCGACCCGGACACTCGAGTGGTGATCATCACCGGCGCCGGCCGGGCGTTTTGCGCCGGCGGCGACATGAACCAACTTGGCGGTTCGGCCAACGGAAGCGGCAGCGGGTGGACATCGGGCAACGCGGACCAGGTGCGGCGCAGCTTCAAGCTGGCGCAGGACATGATCCTGGGAGTGCAGCAGTGCGAAAAGCCCGTGATTGCCATGGTGAACGGAGTGGCCACCGGAGCCGGCCTGGACCTGGCATGCGCTTGCGACATCCGCACCGGCACCGCGCGGTCGAGGTTCATGTCAGCGTACGTTCGGATCGGACTGTTCCCCGGATTTGGTGGCACCTGGCTGTACCCGCGGACGCTGGGCAGCCTGGGTCGAGCGGCGGAAATGCTGTTCACGGGCGACTTCCTCGAGGCCGAGGAAGCGCACCGCCTCGGGTTCCTGAACCGGCTGGTCGAAGAGGACGAACTGGAAGAAACCACGATGGAACTGGCCCGGAAGATCGCCGCCGGACCGCCCATCGCTATCCGGCTTTCAAAGCTCATGCTGTACAAAGGGCTGGAGTTCGACCTGGAAACTGCAATGAAAATGGCGGCCGCCGGCGAGACGATCACGCTCACTTCGCAGGACCACGTTGAAGGGGTGGCGGCGTTCAGGCAGAAACGGTCCGCGGAATATCGCGACAGCTAAGCCGGGGCGTCCGTTACGGACGCCCCCGCGCATTTTCCCGGAGTGATAGCCGTGCCGCGTCAGCGGCGGCAGGATGGCTCGAAGTGCCGGTTGGCCTCGACGACCAGGCGGCGCAACTCCTGGTAGCTCCGGTTCTCTCCCAGGTCAGGCTCCACGCCGTCCAGCAACTCCGCCACGGAGTCGAGGTCGCTGCACTGGGCCCAGAAGGACTCGCGCAGCAACTCCGCGAATTCAGCGGCGGCAGCGGTCTGGCGGAAATAGGGATCAGTGGCGGTCAGGTCGCCGGCAACGTCGTTTACCTCGATCGACGCTGAAAGCTCAGTGGGTTCCCAGGTCTGCGGGTCCAGCCAGCGAAGGTGCGCCTGGGCCACAACCGCATCCGCTGGAGGGTCGTCGTGCAGGCGCAGCTCGTACAGGGCGGACACGTCGCGCGCGAAGCCCACTTCACCAAAGTCCAGGGAGTCGTCGCGGAAGTCCTCGTCGGCGACGGCCCGGTTTTCGTAGCCGATCAGCCGGTATTTGCGGACGACTTTGGGGTTGAACTCAACCTGGATTCGGGCGTCGCGGGCGGTTTCGGTGAAAATACCGGCGACGCTTTCCTCGAGGAACCGCGACGCCGCCTCGCGGTTGGCGAGGTAGTGGTAGGTACCGTTGCCCCGGTTGGCCAGGACCTCCATCAGCACGTCGTTGTAGTTGCCCGTGATGCCCACACCGATGGTGGTCAGGGTCGCGTTGCGCTGTGCGTATTCGTCCACGATTTTGAGGATGGAGTCGGGTCCGGTGGATCCCACGTTGGCCACCCCGTCGGACAACAGCACCAGCCGCACCCTGCGTTCCTGGCGCATTTCGTCCGCAGCCAGATCGTAGGCGAGGGTCAGCCCAGCCTCAGCATAGGTGCTGCCGCCCGGCCGGAGCCGTCTGGCCGTGCCGGAAATGTCCCGCGCGTGGTCGTCGTCGGTGAAATCGCGGGCCACCCGAACCTGGTCGGCGTAGGTCACGATGGCCGCCCGGTCGCCGGGTATCATCTGCTGCGAGATTCCGTAAATCACCTCCTTGGCCAGGCCCAGGCGATTGTCTGACGCCATGGAGCCGGAAACGTCCACCACGAATACCAGGGACACCGGGTCGCGGGCAGTCGTCGGCTCCGGGTTGCTCACTCCCACGCGCAACAGCGAGTATCCTTCGTCGCCAAAGGGCGCCGGGCCGGCGTCCAGGTGCAGACCCAGAGCGGTGTCGGCCGCGGAGTAGCCCTGGGGCAGGCTGTTGACATATTCCTCAACCCTTACCGAGTCGGGATCAACCAGAAACCCGTCGCGGAGGTACTGCTTCAGGATTTCGTATGACGCGGTGTCGCCATCCAGGGCAAAGGTAGATAACGCGTCCTCGTCGGCGTCGATGAACGGGTTGACGCCGTAGTGTTCGTAGTAGGTCAGCGGATAGGCGCCGTCGTTGGGATTGTCGGTGCCGCCCGATTCCGGCGGGACGACCGGGCCGCCCTGCTGCTGGACCGGGCCGTGTGATGCGGCCATTTCCTGAGTGCCCGGAGCTCCTGCCGGTCCGGCAGACCCGGTCTGCCCCGAGGCTGGAGATGGAGCTGATTGGCTGGTCGCCGCCGCGGCGGATGCCACTGGAGTGGGAACTGGGTTGGTGTTGCGAGACTCCTGAATTGTTACGGCTCGCGTTGCCTCGATGCGCTGGGCGGTGCTGGGAGTTCCCGCAGAGCCGGACGATCCCGGTGCTCCGGACGACGGCGCGGCGCCGGATTGCGCCCCCGGAGTTGCTGGTTGATCCGCAGAGCCGCCACAGGCAAGGCCAACAACGGACAGCAACAACAGCGCTGCGCCGGCAGCTGAAAATCGGATTCTTGATAGCGAATTCATACCGTTTCTCCAGTCGTTCCTTCAAATTCGCGATCGCTTGTGGCCTATTACGGCGGACGCGCCCCGGCGGATTGATAACGCCGGTGATACAATGCCGACGCCATGAGTATGCAAGTCGACAACAGCCTTTCCCCCCACGGCGGCAGCCTCGTCGAACGGGTACGGTTGCTGTCCGGACTCGGCGACATTGCCGGCCTGCCGGCCATCGAGGTGCGGGAGCAGATCGTTCACGAGTGCGTGAACATCGCCCATGGGTTCTTCTCGCCGCTGACGGGGTTCATGGGCAGCGCGGACGTGGCGTCGGTGTCCGAAACCATGCGGCTGTCCAGCGGGTACGTGTGGCCGATTCCCATCGTGCTGGACGTCAGCCAGGCTGAACTGGAAGCCGCCGGCGTGGCCGTCGGAGACACGGTGCTGTTGACCCACGGCGGCAATCCGCTGGCGACGCTCGACGTGTCGGAAGTATTCGCGGTCGACCTGACCGAAATGGCGCGCCAGGTGTACGCCACCATCGATCCCGAGCACCCCGGAGTGCAGCGCACGCTGGGATACGCGGACCGCTTCGTGGCGGGGGACATCACGCTGGTGTGCGAGCCGGTGATCAATCCGCCGTTCGACCGGTTCTGGCGGACGCCAGCGCAGCTCCGGGCGGAACTGGAATCGGTGGGTTGGCAGCGCGCCGTGGCCCACCAGACCCGGAATGTTCCCCACTCCGGCCACGAGTACCTGATGAAGGGCGCCTTCATGGAGGCCCAGGCCGACGGCGTTCTGGTCAGCGCGGTCATCGGCGAGAAGAAAGAGGGCGACTACATCGACGAGGCTATCGTGCTGGCCCACGAGAACCTGCGGGCCCACGGGTTTTTCCGTGACGAGATCCACCGCACCACCGCGTTGCTGTGGGACATGCGCTACGCCGGGCCGCGTGAGGCGGTGTTCCACGCGCTGGTGCGCAAGAATCTGGGCTGCACGCACCATATGTTCGGCCGGGACCACGCCGGAGTGGGAGATTACTACGGCCGATACGCAGCCCACGAGATCTTTGACGAACTGCCCGACCTGGGTATCCGATCCGTGCTGACCCTGGAGTGGTGGTATTGTCCCACCTGCGGCGGCGTGGCCTACGAGGGCATCTGCGGGCACCCTGACACCAAGCAGGATCTGGCCGGCCGGCTGATCCGCAGCATCATCTCCGGAGGCACCGAACCGGCGCCGCAAACGCTGCGCGCGGAGACCCTGGAGGTCGTACGCCAGTGCGCCGAGCAATACGGGTTCGGGTCACCGTTCGTTACGGAGAAGTACCTGAGCCAGCGGACGCCGGTGCTGACAGTGCCGGAGGCCCCGTAAACGCCCGAATAGCCGGCGGCACCGCAAACAACACCTGGAGGACATCCCAACATGGTTCTGGAATCGGGACGGATCACGGAGGAAGGGCTGGATCGGTTGCGCGGACGGCTGGGCACGTTCAACCGACCTCGACAGTACGGTGTGGGGCTGTTCAACGAGGACGCGTCCCGCAGCGCCATCCGGCATTTTTGCCAGGGCATCGGCGACACCAACCCCTTGTACTGGGACCGGTCGTACGCTCAGACCAGCAAGTACGGAACCATCATCGCGCCGCCCTGCTTCCTGTACAGCGTCTACTGGTGCTCCGGGCGAACCGGCGGCCTGCCCGGCGTGCACGGGTTCCACGCCGGCAACGACTGGGAGTGGTACCGGCCCATCTACCTGGGCGACGAGATCAGCGTCCAGGAGCAGTTCACCGGGCTGGAGGAGAAGGAAAGCGAGTTCGCGGGGCGCATTGTGATCCAGTCCAGCGTCACCGACTATTACAACCAGCGCGGGGAGATCATCGCCAAGACCAAGGGCTGGCAGGTGCGCGCGGAGCGAAGCGCGGCCCGCGAACGGCAGAAGTACAGCTTCGAGCCCTACCAGTACTCGCGGGATGAACTGGAGACCATCCACAACGCGATACTCAACGAGGAGATCCGGGGCAACAACCCGCGCTGGTTCGAGGACGTACAGATTGGCGACGAGCTCACGCCGGTGGTGAAAGGACCGCTGAGTCATGGCGATATCACCGCGTTCGTGGCCGGCTGCATCGGCGGCATCAGCCACGGCATCCAGCTGCGCGAAATGCTGCGGCATCCTTCGTGGGGGTTCACCGACCCGAACACGGGGGCGCAAGAGGCAATCATCCGCGTCCACGACATCCAGGAGGCCGCGGAGTCGGCCGGACTGCCCGGGGCCTACGACTACGGGTGCCAGCGCTGCTGCTGGATGGGCAACCTGCTGACCAACTGGATGGGCGACGACGGGTTCCTGAAGGGTATGCACGTGGAACTGCGGCGGTTCAACGTGGTTGGCGACACCACATGGTGCAAGGGCAAGGTCACCGGCAAGCGGGTTGAGGACGATGAATACCTGGTGGACATGCACATCTGGGGCGAGAACCAGCGCCAGCAGGTGACTACCCGGGGCAACGCGACGGTGCGCCTGCCCTCGCGGGATGCCAACGGCGGCTGGCCGTAGACACGTCCGGCAGGAGTGTTGAGATGACGCAGCCTAAATCAAAACCACGGGCCAAATTGACCGGGGCGGATTACATGAGGCTGACCCCGCCGTCGCACCGCGGAGTGCGTTATCAGTTGATTGAAGGGGAACTTGTCAAAATGGCCGGTCCCAATGACCCGCATCAGGTGTTCATCGGCGAACTATACTTCGTTGCGCGATCACAAATCGGGGCCCCTGGCGCCTTCGAGATCAGGATCTCGCCGTTCGACGTAGCCATAGACGAGCACAACACCTTCCAACCCGATTTGCTGTTCGTGTCGAGCGAGCGACGGCACATCTTTGACGGCCACGGCATTACCGGCGCGCCCGACGTGGTGGTGGAAGTGCTGTCCGAATCCACACGCCAGCGGGATTTTAACGTCAAGCTACCCGTGTACGGCCGGAACGGCGTCCGTGAGGCCTGGATGGCTGACCTGCGTGCCCAAACCTTGTCCAAATACACCGGTGATGGCCGCACCATGACGCTGGTCAGAGTGTATAACGCCCACGACATCCTGACCTCCGAGGCCATCCCCGGGGTGGTTATCGATCTGGGGCCGATATTCGCCCTGGTCCGTGGCGCTGCATTGCCCGACGGCTAGCGCAGGTACTGCTCGGCGGCGCGGGAGAAGCCGTCCATGGAACCTTCCAGCACGCGGTCTTCCAGGCAGTAGGAGATGCGGAAGTGGCCCGGCGTGCCGAAGCCTTTGCCCGGCACCACCAGCACGTTGTATTCCTGCAGGGCCGCGACGAACGCCTCGTCGTCGGCCAGGGGCGAACGCGGGAACAGGTAGAACGCGCCCTGGGGCTTGACCACCGAGTAGCCCATCCCCGTTAGCCGGTCGTAGAGGAAGTCCCGCTTGCGCTGGTATTCGCCGACGTCCACCGAGGCGTCCTGCACGGCGCGGACCACGTGCTGCATCAGGGCCGGCGCGTTGACAAATCCCAGGACACGGTTGCAGAAGACCAAACCATCGAACAGCTCCGCTTTCCCAGAGTAATGCGGGTGGATGGCGATGTGGCCGATGCGCTCGCCGGGCAGGCCCAGGTCCTTGGCGTGGGAGTTGACGACGATGGTCCGCTCGTAGTGGGGAAAGACCTGCGGGTAGGTCAGGCCGTCGTAGATGATGCGGCGGTAGGGCTCGTCGCTGATGATGAAGATTTCGGAACTGTACCGGTTCTCGGCCTGCGTGATCGCATCTGCCAGCGCTGCTATGTCCTCGGCGGGATAAACGACGCCGGACGGGTTGTTGGGAGAGTTGAGCATCACGGCGCGGGTGCGCGGGGTGATGGCGGCTTCGATGGCGGCGACGTCCAGCCCGAACTCCGCATTGGTGGGCACGATGATGGGGACGCCGTTGTGGTTCTGGATGTAGTAGGTGTATTCCCCGAAGAACGGAGAGAGGATGATTACCTCGTCGCCGGCATTGAGGATGGCGCGGAGGACCACATTAGCCGCTCCGGCCGCGCCGCAGGTCATGACGATGTCGCCGGCGCCGAAGGGCAGACCGGTTTCAGCGGTCAGGGTGTCGGCGACGGCCTGGCGTGTCTCCGGATAGCCGGCGTTGGGCATGTAGCGGTGCATCCCGGCGGTCGGAGACTGCGCGATGCGGAGCAGCTCGGCGTGGAACTCCGGCGGCGGCTCCATGATGGGGTTCCCCAGGGACAGGTCGAACACGTTGTCGTCGCCGTACTGCGCCTTCAGGGCGATGCCGACCTCGAACATGCGGCGGATCCAGCCGCCTTCTTCCATGGAACGGCTGACGTATTCAGAAATGGGCATGGGGGAACTCCGTGAAGGCGATGTCGGGATGGAAGCAATTATAACGAGCGGCTACGGCTGGGCATTGCCGATCCACCCGGAGGCGCGCTCGGCGATCATGATTGCGGTGGCGTTGGTGTTGGCCCGAACCACGTTGGGGCAGATTGACAGGTCGACGATGCGCAGATTTTCGACTCCGCGGACGCGGCAGTATTGGTCTACCACGGCCATGGGGTCGTTGGCCGGCCCCATGCGACACGAACCAGAGGTGTGGAAGGTGGTGAACACGCTGCGCAGGAGCCAGTCGTCCAGGTCCGCGTCGGAGGCGATTTCGTCAACGGTCGGTGACACTGGGTCGCCGGCGATGGACGCGAAAGTTGGTTGGTCCAGGATCCGTCGGCAGAGCCGCACGGCTTCGCGCAACCGTTGCCGGTCCCGGTCGCTGCGCAGGTACCGGTAGTCGATCAGCGGCTTGTCGTGAGGGTCGGCCGAGGCCAGGCGCAGCACGCCTTCGCTCTCCGCGGACTGCAGGATGCAGGTCATGCGCAACATGGGTTGCTCTGCACCGGGGCCGCTGCCCAAGGGGCTTGGACCCGACGCCACGTTGTTAACGTAAACGTGCATGTCGTTGCGGGAGTCGGAATTGGCGGTGGTGTAGCGCAACAGGGTCTGGATGCGGGAGCCGGTGAATTCGGTCGGTGCGAAATCAGGATGCAGCGCGGTGTCGACGTACACCAGCGGGTGATCGCGCAGGTTCTGTCCAACGCCGGGGAGGTCCTGGACTACCGCGATGCCCAGATCAGTCAGGTGACCGGCCGGGCCGACGCCGGACAGCATCAGCAGTTGCGGCGACGCGATACCGCTGGCGCAGATGACGATCTCGCTTCCGAATGCTGTGAATACCTCGCCGCCGCTCTGGGCTTCCACCCCGACGGCGGTCCGTCCGTCGAACAGCACTCGCCGGACCACCACGTTGCCGCGTACCGTCAGGTTCAGGCGATGACGTGCCGAAGAGAGATAGGCGAGGGCGCAGCTCATCCGGATGCCGGCCGGGTTGTTCATTGGCGCGGCTCCGACTCCTGAGGACGACGGATGGTTCATATCCGGATCCTCGGGATAGCCCATGCTCGCGCAGGCCTGCACGAAGGCGTGTTGGAAGGGATGCCAGGCGTCGCGCGGGGCGCGGACCACCGGAACGGGCCCGTCACTTCCGTGAAAGTCGTCCTGCACGTCGGCGTCCGATTCCAGCTTGCGGAAGAAGGGGAGGACGTGCCGGTAGGCCCACTGGTCATTGCCCTGGGCGGCCCAGGAGTCGTAGTCGTCGGGGAGACCGCGCAGGAACACTTGCCCGTTGACGGCGCCGGACCCGCCCATCACGCGACCCCGTGCGATCTGGATGGGGTCGGGCTGGCGGTCGGTGGCGACTGCCTGGTAGGACCAGTTGAAGGCCGCACCCGGCGTGGAAGCCTCCTGGCTGGTTCCGTCGCGGAGTTCCGCCGGCCACTGTTCGAAGTCGGCGTAATCGGGGCCGGCCTCCAGCAGAAGAACGGACCGGGCCGGGTCTTCGGACAGCCGGGCGGCCAGCGCGCAGCCGGCGGAACCACCGCCGACGATTATCACGTCGTACTGCATGTCATCACCAAATTGGGTATCTGTGCCGCACCGCCGGTTTCCGGTCGGGACCGACGCGAGCTCGAATTTCGGCGCTGCCGATGCGCTCCAAGGGTACATCAGCCGGGGTCGCGGCACCAAGCATCGACCGGATGAAAAGGGGCGCTGTGGTATCATCGGGTACGGAAATTTGCCTGCCGGAACGTAGCCGGCGGGCCTTTGAGGTGCGGTTTTGCCTGCTAATGACACTGTTTATGATGTAATCGTGGTGGGGGCCGGGAACGCCGCGCTGTCCGCCGCAATCGCCGCCCGCGAGCAGACCCAGTCGGTACTGGTGGTTGAAAAAGCTCCGGAGTATTTCCGCGGCGGCAACACCTACTTCACCGGCGGCATCATCCGTTTCGCCTACAACGGGCTGGACGACATCAAGGGTCTGATCCCCGATATGTCGGAGACCGAGGCCAACTCCATCGAGGTGGGGCAGTACACCGAGAACCAGTTCTACGACGACATGATGCGGGTTACCCACGGGCTGTCGGACCCTGAGCTTGCCGAGATCCTGGTCAGCCAGTCCTATCCCACGATGAAGTGGCTGCAGGAACACGGCGTGCGGTTTGTGTTGTCCTTCGGACGTCAGGCGTTCCGCGACGGCGACAAGTTCCGGTTCTGGGGCGGTTTGGTGGTGGAGGCCGTGGGCGCGGGCAAGGGCCTGTCGGACCAGCAGTTCGACGTCTGCCAGAAACTGGGCGTCGAGGTCCGTTACGCCACCGAGGGCGTGTCGCTGATCCAGGACCAGAAGGGCAATGTCGCCGGCCTGCGCGTGAAAGGGCCGGACGGGTTCGAGGACATCGCTGCCCGGACTGTCGTACTGGCCGCCGGCGGGTTCGAGGCCAACGCCGAGATGCGCTGCCGCTACCTGGGCCCCGGTTGGGAAACCGTTAAGGTTCGCGGCATCCCTTACAACACCGGCGACGGCATCAAGATGGCGCTGGATGTGGGAGCGCAGTCCTACGGGCACTGGTCGTCGTGCCACGCGGTGGCCTGGGACATGAACGCGCCGACCTTCGGCGACCGCACGGTCACCGAGTTGTTCCAGAAGCACTCCTACCCCTTCGGCCTGATGGTCAACCTCAACGGGGAGCGGTTCCTGGACGAGGGCGCGGACTTCCGCAACTACACTTACGTGACCTACGGGCGCGCGCTGATGGATCAGCCTCAGGGCCTGTGCTTCCAGATCTTCGACGAAAAGGTGAAGCACCTGCTGCGCGACGAGTATTGGATTCCCCAGGCGACCACCGCCGAGGCCAACTCCATCGAGGAACTGGCGCGGATGCTGGACATCGATCCGGCCGGATTGGTCCGGGAAGTGGAGGCGTACAACGCCGCCGTGCGCCAGGACATCGAGTACAACCCCACGGTCAAGGACGGACGCTGCACCGAGGGCCTGGCGGTCAACAAGACCAACTGGGCACAGACCCTGGACACGCCTCCGTATCGGGGCTGGGCCGTAACCACCGGCATCACCTTCACCTTCGGAGGCGTCAAGGTCAACAACCGCGGCCAGGTGGTGACCAACGCCCAGGATCCGATCCCGGGCCTCTACGCAGCGGGTGAGATGGTCGGCGGCCTGTTCTACCACAACTACCCGGGCGGCAGCGGCCTGAGCGCCGGCATGGTGTTCGGTCGTCTCGCCGGCAACAGCGCCGGCGAGGACGCGCTGGCGCTGAAAGACGTGTAGGCAGCCTGTGCCTAAGGCGTTTTTCACTAATGGACATCAGCGTTTACACGGAAATGGTCCGGCATTGGTGGGAATCGTTTCCGCAGAGATCACGCAGCCGCGGGAATATCGCAGGCGGCTTGGTGCTGCTCGAAAACCTGCGAGATAACCTTAGCTTCAGTGTCGATGATCACAAAGCGGCCGCTAGTGACCAACTAAAGAACGCTACGCCCGCCAATGTGCGGAATATATTGGCGCGGTTTAATGAATCCAGAACGCTGTCGCGTGAGGCAGGAAGGACCAATCGGGGCCTGATGACGAACCTGGCACCGTTCTTGGAAGCCATAGCTACCACTGATATCGTCGACCTGAGCCCCGAAAACCGGAGTACGGCTATCGAAGCAATGCAGGCTTTTTTGGTCGCTCGAGCCCGGGACATTTTCAATGCGGATGTAATCTCATTCGAGTACACCCCAAACGCGAGTTCCCGCGAAATCGTTTCCAAAATCCTAAGGGTTGCCAGGGAACGCCAAAAGGACGGCGACGTGGCAGAGTATCTGGTCGGTGCCAAACTGGCTTTGCGATTTCCCGAGTACGAAATCAGAAACTCCGCTTCAAGCGCGGCAGATGACCAAACGGATGAACAAGGAGATTTTCGGATAAACGATTGCGTTTTCCACGTGACCGTGGCTCCTAACTTCGGACATTATGAGAAATGCAAGCAAAACGTAGACAATGGGCTGCGGGCATTTCTGTTAGTACCAGACGATAGGCTTTCCGGAGCTCGCCAAAATGCTGAGCAAGAGATCGGCGAATCGATCTCAGTCGAATCGATCCAGTCCTTTGTGGGACAGAACATTGAAGAGTTATCTGAATTCGCACGCGATAAAGTGCGTGTCAATCTCAAATTATTGTTGGAAAAATATAACGAACGCGTCGCCGAAGTAGAAACAGATTTGTCGCTTCGGATACGCATCCCCACCGCCCTTCAGACGAATTAGTTTGTGTTTGCCACGATTTAGGTTTTTCATATCGTGAACGTCATGCTGCCCTTAACCGTAGCCGAATATTTCGCTGGCATAGGCTTGTTCCGAATGGGACTCGAGGGGACCGGATGGACGATCAAGTATGCCAATGATTGGGACCCCTATCGAGCGATGGTGTACAAAGGGTTCTTTGGCGACACCTATGAAGTCAAGGACGTATTTTCAGTCGCCGCTAAGGATGTACCGAAAACCACCCTCGCGACGTGTTCGTTTCCCTGTATAGACCTCTCTTTGGCGGGCAACCGTCGGGGGCTCGACGGCAGGCATTCCAGCGCTTTTTGGGGTTTTTATGGGCTTCTTTGGGAGCAGGGACCAGACCGCCCTCCCATGGTCTTGTTGGAGAATGTAGGCGGTTGGTTGTCCAGCAACAATGGGGAGGACTTTTACGCTGTCGCCGAGGCTCTCAACGAAATTGGCTACGCCTGCGACGCCTTTACACTGAATGCTCGTTGCTTCGTGCCACAGAGCCGTCCACGCGTTTTTATGGTTGGGATAAAAGACCGGGATGCGTTCGGCGGTCGTGGCAAGAGCGAGGATAGTCTGTTTTTGAGGTCCAAGCGACTTTTGCCGACCAAACTGAAGCAGTTGATGGTTAACAACCAACGCATTCAGTGGGTCCATTTAAACATTCCGGAACCACCTCCGTACCGAAATAGAGGATTTTCCGAAGGGATAGTGGAACATTTGGTACGGGATGACCCCCGGTGGTGGCCGTCAGAAAAGGTTGACAAACACCTGGCCATGATGCCGCCTTTGCACCTGGACATGGTGCGGAGCTTGACGGACGGAAACCGTATGACGGCTCGGACATTCTATCGTCGACGTAGGCCCACCGGACAAAAGGCAGAGGTTCGCGCCGATGACATTGCAGGCTGTCTGAGGACAGCGGTCGGCGGCAGCGGGAAACAGTTTATGGTGGTCGCAGGCCAAGGCAACATTCGGATGCGGACGTTAACGGTTAGGGAGTATGCCAGGTTGCAAGGTGTACAAGATCATTTCCACATCAAGGGGAACTCCGAGCGACAATCCCTCAACGCATTTGGGGACGCTGTATGTGTACCTGCGGTAACTTGGATTGCGGATAACGTGCTCAACCCGTTAGCTCACAGCTTCAACCCGGATTAGGGAGCTCGCGAAGGGAAAGGTCTTGCCATGGCCGATACCGTCTCTCCCGAAACCCGCAGCCGCATTATGGCTCTGGTTAAATCCAAGGGCATGAAGCCTGAGATGAAGGTCAGGCGGCTGCTGCATGGCCTTGGTTACCGGTATCGCTTGCATCGGGCTGACCTACCGGGTCGGCCCGATTTGGTTTTTCCTTCGCGCCGTAAGGTAGTATTCGTCAATGGTTGCTTCTGGCACCGCCACGATAATTGCCCGCGCGTGCGTATCCCTGCCACAAACCACGAGTACTGGGTAGCGAAGCTGGAGCGCAACCATGCCCGCGACGCCAAGAACATCGCCTTATTGGATGAACAAGGATGGGCGGTGCTAACGGTCTGGGAGTGCCAACTGCACGATCTGCCGACAGCTGCTGAACAGGTGATTGCCTTTTTGGGAGCCCCCGGCGCCATCTGCCAGCAATCCACTCACGCGGAGACGTCCAAATGACCACGACTGTGACCCGTCCCCAAATCGCCCGCCGGCTCTTCACCGTGGGCGAATACCTGGCCATGGGCGAGGCCGGTATTCTGCATGAAGACGAGCGCATCGAGCTGCTGGCCGGGGAGATCATTCAGATGGCGGCAATCGGGAACCGGCACCTCTTTTGCACCGACGCGCTGACTACGCTTCTGGTTCCGCCACTGGTGGGGCGCGCCATTGTGCGTGTGCAGGGTTCCATACAGCTGGATGAATATGGAATGCCGGAACCGGACGTTGTCTTGCTCCGGCCCCGGCCTGATTACCACGTCGAGACCGCGACGCCGGAAGACGTGCTGTTGCTGATTGAAGTAGCCGACAGTTCGCTCGAGTACGACTATGGCCCGAAGTCGGAGTTCTATGCCGCCGCCGGCATCCCCGAATTCTGGATAGCTAACCTGCGCACCGGCGAAGTTGAAGCCCGCACCGACCCGGTGGGCCCTGCGTACACTACCGTCCGCACAATTCCAGCCGACGGTAGCATCAGCCCGCGAGCCTTCCCCGACCTGACGCTGCGGCTGAGCGAATTCATGCCCCCACCAACGCCTAATCTTGCGCCCCCAACCTTGTAGGCATACAATCCGCCTCAATCCACGGGCAACGTAGCGAAGGGGCATGGGGGCATCATGGCGGTGAGTAATCCGGCGCGCCCGGGGCTGTTCTACGGGTGGTTCGTCGTGGCCACCTGCATGTTCATTGCGTTCTTGACCATGGGCTCACGGAACTCCTTCGGCGCCTTCGTGGTTCCGATGGAAGCCGAGTTCGAGTGGAACCGGACCATCGTTTCCTGGGCGGCCGCCCTCGGCGCGCTGCTGAACGGCGTCACCCAGCCTTTCATGGGCTACCTCTTCGACCGCATAGGCGTCCGCATAGTGGTGATGTCGGGGCTCGTGGTGGTGGGCGTCTCCACCCTGCTGATGGCTGCCACGGGCAGTGTCTGGTATCTGATCGCCATGTTCGGCGTGGTAGCGGCGGTGGGACAAAGCGGCACCTCGATGACCAACACGGCGGCCAT
This sequence comes from uncultured Dehalococcoidia bacterium, assembly GCA_951813535.1. Taxonomy (GTDB): domain Bacteria; phylum Chloroflexota; class Dehalococcoidia; order Lucifugimonadales; family UBA3495; genus Bin87. The sequence goes on from OX638345.1 coordinate 1,343,453, forward strand.
GCTCAGCAAGTGGTTCCGGCGGCGCCGGGGACTGGTGATCGGATTGAACGCGTCGGGCATGTCGCTCGGCAGCCTGATCCTGGTCCCGTTCGCAGCGTATATGATCAGCCTGATCGATTGGCGGCTGTCCTGGATTGTCCTTGGGGTGATGATCCTCGTACTCGGCATACCACTGGCGTTTGTTTTCCTCCATGACGACCCGTCGAAAAAAGGCCTGACCCCCGATGGTGACCCGGCGCCGGAAGGCGGCGCTCAGGGATCTCCCGGCGCGCCGGCGCCACCGCCGCAGCCGCTGTTTGCGGAGAACTGGAGACAGGCCTTCCGTTCGCTCCCCATCTGGCAGATGAGCTTTTCGTACTTCATCTGCGGGTCCACGACGTTCATGCTTGCGGTGCACTTCGTGCCGATGGCCATCGAAGAGGGGATCAACCCGCAGACGGCGGCGCTGATCTTCGGGCTGATGTCGGGCCTCAACGCGCTTGGAGCCACGGGAGCAGGCTGGATTTCCGACCGGATCGGCGGACGCAAGAACTGGCTGGCGGCAGTGTACTTCTGCCGGGGCACGGGATACGTGATCCTGGTAGTGTCGCTGCTGACGCCCGGGTTCCCGGTCGTGGCCGGGTTGCTCATTTTCGCTGTTGTCGCCGGTTTGTCCTGGATTGCAACTGCTCCGCTGACCTCTTCGCTCACCGCAGAGGTGTACGGATTGAAGTCCATGGCGACCATCTCGGGAGTGGCGTTCCTGTTCCACCAACTGGGCGGCTTCACCAGCGTGCTCCTGGCCGGTTACCTGCGGGAGATCACGGGCGATTACATTGTGGCGTTCTCCATAGCCGCGGTGATGCTGTACCCCGCGGCGATCAGCGCCTTCACCATCAGGGAACGCAAATATTCGGTGCGCTACCAGACGGCTCCAACCGTCGTCGCGGCGGCCGACTAGCCGGATTGGCCGCGCCGAATCCTGTCACTATCCGTGGCACAACCGGCGGTGGTCGGGAGCCGCGGGCATGAGCACGGACTGTGGGTTCGTGCAGAGCGCCGGCTGAGGGTGATTCATGGCTCCGGGGACTAGCGTGTACTGGCGCCCCATATGCGCGCCTGCTATGATGGCACGATGTCTGGCGGTGTCCGGTCATCGCCTCACGGAACCTGAGACGCTAGGGGGCGTATGACATCCAGATCCGCAGCGCCAGTTGCCGCGCCGATGTATTTCGGTTGGTACATCGTCGCCACCTGCTTCTTCGTTTCGTTCCTTTCCATGCCGGGCCGCCAGGGGTTCGGCCTGTTTGTTACTGAGATGGAACCCACCTTCGGGTGGGACCGCTCCGACATTTCCTGGGTGGGTTCCGTGGGATTCCTCATCAACGGAGCGATGCAGCCCATCATGGGCGCGCTGTTCGATAAGTACGGCCCGCGCCGGGTCTTCGGGATCGGACTGTCGATAATGGGCCTGGCGATCATGAGCCTGGCCTTCATGCAGGACCTGGATCACTCGCTCAATCTGGGCGTTGTGAGTATTCCCCTCGACCTGCTGTGGTTCATCGCGGTGTTCTCCATCGTGATCAACACCTGCCTTAGCGCGGCGTCGATTACCAACATGCTGGCGCTGGTGGTGCGCTGGTTCCGGCGCAAGAGGAGCAAGGCGACGGGATTGGCCGCGGCGGGTACCTCCATCGGCGGGCTGCTGATGATCCCCTTCGCCGCGTACCTGATGGGTATTATCGACGGCGCCAGTTTGAACATCGCCGGTGTGGAGTTGGTTGGCTGGCGCACGGTGTGGTTCCTGCTGGGAGCGATGGTCGTGTTCCTGTCGGCGCCGCTGGCCGTGTTTTTCCTGCGGCCGAGCCCGGCGGAATTGGGCCTGAACCCGGACGGTGACCCGAATCCCGAGGACGCTCCGGCAGGCAGCGTGCCACAACAACGGCAGGCAGGCCTGTATGAAGTTAACAGTTGGCGGCAGTGCTTCAAGTCACCGCCGATGTGGCAGTTGTCCGGCGCCTATGTGGTTTGCGGCATCACCACCGGCCTGCTGAGCATTCACTTCATACCGTACGCGGAAGATATCCTGCCGGATACGGTCAATTTCCTGTGGATGACCTTTGATGACAAGAAGGTCTTTGCCGCGCTGATGTTCGGCATAATGACCGGCCTCAACGCCGCGGGCGTGATCATTACCGGGTTCATGGGTGACCGGATGCGCCGCAAGAACGTGCTGGCGCTGGTGTACGCCACGCGAGGCGTGGCGTTCATGGCCCTGGTGTTCCTGCCGCTGATGGGCTACGGGATGCTGGGTCTGGTGGCGTTCGCCATGTTGTCCGGCATGTCCTGGGTGGCCAGCGTACCGCTCACGTCGACGCTGACGGCTGACGTCTACGGGTTCCGCGCGCTGGGAACCATCAGCGGGTGGGTCTTTTTCTCGCACCAGATCGGGTCGTTTTTCAGCATCCAATTTGCGGGCTACGCCTACGAGTGGTTTGGCAACAGCTACTTCTGGCCGTTCCTGATCGCGGGTCTGACCCTGATTCCGGCGTCGATAATGGCCTACAGCATCAAGGAATACCACTATTCCAGCCGGTACAATTCGCGTCCGGCCGAGGGTGGTCCACAGCTGGCGACGGCCGGCGCTGGCGGGCGATACTAAAGCGCCGTTTGACCGGCGCGGCGCGTGGTGACCGCTATGGGCGGAACAACGTTCGTGGCCATACTGGCGTCCCTGGGGCGTCACCACGGTGAGGCGGACCCGACCCTCCTGCAGTGGATCATGGCCGCCCTCAGCCACATCCTGCTGGGGAAGCTGGGTTTCACCGAACTCACCGTGGTCATCATCATTGGGATAATCATCCTGGCGATGCCGGCGATGATCGTGATCGCCTACCTTGCCAGCACCCGGCGCGCTTCGCCGCAGCCAATGGAAAGCGCTGAGCGTTTGACCCATCCTGAGTAGCCCGCCGGATCGGGCCCAGGTCGCCGTCCCGGGCATGTCCGGAGACACTGCCACGTCGTGCTATGATTGTTGCCGATGTGCGCCGTTATTCGTAAAGCAGTCATACCGGCCGCGGGGCTCGGGACCAGGTTTTTGCCGGTGACCCGCTCCGTGCCCAAGGAACTGCTCCCGATACTCGACCGGCCGATGCTGCAATACGTGGTGGAGGAGGCTGCGGAGGCGGGAATAACCGACGTAATTGTCGTTACCTCCCCCGGAAAAGAAGGAATCGCCGAGTACTTCCGGCCGCGAGTGGATCTCGAAGATCGACTGGCCGACGATGCGCTGCTCCTGCAGAAAGTACGGTCCGGAGCGAACCTGGCCGACGTGTCATTTGTGATCCAGGAGGAACCGCTGGGCTTGGGTCACGCCGTGCTCACTGCGAGGGAAGCGGTCGGAGACGAACCCTTCGCCGTGATTTTACCCGACGACATCGTGGACCACTCGCCGGGTGTCCTGTCCCAAATGTTGGCTTCCATCGCTGGCGAAGACGGCGTGGCGGCAGTGGCCGTTGAGCGCGTCCCGTGGGAACTGGTGCAAAATTACGGCGTCGTGGATTCGGAGCCTTCCGGAGATGGACGGCATCGGGTCCACGGGTTGGTGGAAAAGCCGCCGCCCGGCACGGCGCCTTCCAACCTGTCCATCGTGGGACGTTACCTGCTGCCGGCCCAGGTTTTCGACTGTCTGGAACGGACGCCACCGGGAGCCCGTGGTGAGATCCAGCTGACTGATGGCCTGGCCTTGCTGATGGAAGACGTGGACGTTTATGCGTGTGAGTTCGATGGCATACGGTACGACGGCGGCAACCCCCTGGGACTGTTGCGAGCCTCGTTGGAGTATGCGCTGAAACGTGACGACACCCGGCAAGCGGCGGCAGACCTGATTCGGCGGTTGGCGGCTGATCTGTAGCACAGCCAGGCTCAATTGACTCTCCCGACGGGCCCACCGTAGAATTGCCCGGCACTTGCGGCATGGCCCGGGTCCGCCGTTTTTGCTCCACTCCACCCTTGAAACAGGAGATGCCAAACCATGGCAACGAAAGCCTTTTTGCTGGTTGAAACCGCTGTCGGGCGGACCAGAGACGTAGCCACCACATTGCGGGACCTGGACGGCATCGAATCTGTTGATGTGGTCACGGGTCCTTACGACATAATCGCGGTGATCTCGGGCGAGGATATGTCGGTCGTCGGGGGGTTGGTCACCGAGAAGATTCACACGGTGGTAGGAGTCGTGCGAACCGTGACGTGCGTGGCCGTGGACGCTTGATGCCCGGTCGAGGCTGATCACGACGGTTACCTGATTTCGCGGGAGGCATGGTTTGGAGTACCGCTTTACTCCGGAAGACGATCATTTCCGAGACGAACTGGCACAGTTCATCCGGGCGGAACTCCCACCCGAATGGGAGGGAGGCGGACGCTGGCCCGAGGAATACGATTGGGACTTCACCATGCACTTACGCGGCCGCTTGGCGGAACGCGGCTGGCTGACGATGCACTGGCCGGAAGAGTACGGCGGGCAGGATGCTTCGCCGGTACGGTCGGCTATCTACAACGAAGAGCTGGCCTACCTGCGGGCGCCGGGACGAGACATCTTCGGCGTGCGGATGCTGGGCCCCACACTGATGATCCACGGCAGCGAGGAGCAGAAACAAACGCATCTGCCTCCCATCGCGCGCGGTGAAATCCAGTGGTGCCAGGGTTACAGCGAACCCGAGTCGGGCTCCGATCTGGCGTCGCTCAGCACCAGGGCCGTACGGGACGGCGACGAGTACGTAATCAACGGATCCAAGATCTGGACGACGCTGGCGCATCATTCCGATTGGATCATGTGCCTGGCCCGCACTGACCCGGAAGCACCGAGGCACCGAGGCATCAGCTTCATCCTGGTCGACATGAAAACTCCTGGAGTTGAGGTTCGGCCGGTGGTCAACATGGCCGGCGGGCGCGAGTTCAACCAGGTGATTTTTGACAACGTCCGCGTACCCAGCAGCAACGTGGTCGGCGAGGAAAATCGCGGTTGGTACGTGGCGGTGACGCTGCTGGACTTCGAGCGTTCGGGCATCGACTACTCTGCCATCGCGCGGCGGCTGCTGGATGACACGCGGGAGTACGCAGGGCAGGTCTCACGGAACGGCGTCAAGGTGACGCAACAACCTTGGGTCCGCAACCTCTTTGCCGACCGGTATGTGGAGTGTGAAGTGGCCCGCCTGATGGCCTATAACGTGGCCTGGATGCAGGGTGAGGGTCTGGTTCCCAACAAGGAAGCGTCCATGAGCAAGGCTTTCGGGAGCGAAACGCTGCACCGGTCCGCCAACAGCGTGCTGGAAGTGGCGAGCCTTGACGGCGCGCTGGGACGTGGCGAGAAGCGGGCTCCGCTGAATGGCCGCCTGCCGGAGAACTGGATGATCAGCTTCTCCCACAAGATTGCGGGCGGCACCTCGGAAGTGCAGCGTGGAATCGTGGCCGGCCGTGGCCTGGGGTTGCCCCGGGGGTAACCCCGGCTATTCGTCGTCGCCGGACAGGATCCTGGCGAGTTCCGGGGTGAGTTGCACGCCCTGCTGTTCGAGCGCAGCGCTGATGCGTTCGCGTTCTGTGCGGCGGCCGGCCTTGATGCCTTCTCTGCGCCCGCGTTCGTGGGTTTGGCGTTCACGTTCGCGTTCTTGGCGCCGACGTTCGCGGGCTTTTCGTTCCGCGGCTTCTTTGGCTGCGAAGAACATTCTGAAAACTCCATAGAGCGTTGCGGTGGTGGGGAATAGCAACAACGTTGCGGTTATTATAATCCCATCTTCCCGGTTGGTCAGTTCCTCGAGATAGCCCAATATGGGCAGACTGTCGCAGAAGACGCAGATGTTTAAGCCGACCGAAAGCAACATGCTGGCGCTGATTGACGCTGCGCCGTCAAAGAACCGCCAAAGGGAGGGATTGGGGGCGTCTTCGGTCATCGGTTGGTTCGCTCCGTGGGTGGCGTCTACGCTGCCAGGCTGGCGAACGCAGCGGCTTCTGCTGGTGTCAATTCCCGCATGGCGTCGCGGCAACGGCGCAAGACTCGAAACACGGTCCGCTGGGTCACGGAGAATCGTTCCGCCGCTTCCGGGATGGTGAGACCTTCGCTGTGAATCACGGAGGCCATGTGCAGATAACGCCCCAATCGACGATATTTGTAAAACCATTCCATGTCGTCGAACTTGCACCGGGGTAAGGGGCAGTCAAAGCAGGTTGAGGCGACCTCACATCCGGTGTCCTCGTAGTGGTCGAATCTCGGTTCGGCGATTTGGCGCTGCTTGGGTGCCACGGCGTTCATGGCGAACATAATCCACCTCGAAACGTACGTTCTAAACACTCCAGCATTATAGAACGGCCGTTCGTCGAACGTCAAGAGCGCAGGCAACGGGCTTTCGGAGCGTTTCCGAAAGGAATCGTCCGTCGAGACGGGATTGGGGGCCTACGAATCCAGGAAGCGGCGCAGGATCGCGGCAGCGGCGGCGGCGTCAACTGCGCCGGGGTCGCGGCTCGGGCTTTGCCCGGACTGAAGTAAATCGTTGGCTGCGGCGTTGGAGCTGAAAGACTCGTCAACGGTCAGCACGGGGGTATCGGTTGCCCGTTGCAACGCGCGAACCAGCGCGTCGGTTTTACGAGCCTGTTCCCCGGAGCGGCCATCAGAGTCATAGGGCATGCCCACAACGATGGCTACTGCGTCGCGTTGGCTGGCCTGTTCCAGGATTGCGGCGATGTCAGCGCGTCGATTGCGACGTTGCAGATGACCGGCGGGCAGAATGAGCTCGCCGGGAGGTATGCTCACCGCCAGCCCAATGCGCCGGTCCCCGACGTCCAGGCCAAGCAGACGGCCGGCGCGCGCAAGATCAGCGGGGTCAGGACGAGGCGACGGGGTTGCCAACTCGCTATCCCCGCCTGGCGGGCCGGCTAATTGCCCAGTCCTGCCCTGACCAGGTTGCCGACGCTGTCCAGGGCGGCGCCCAGCCGCTCCGGTTGGCGACCTCCGGCTTGAGCGGTTTCCGGACGGCCGCCGCCGCCGCCGCCCATCAGCTTGGCGGCGTCGCGGGCAATGTTGCCGGCGTGCAGACCGCGGCTCACCAAATCCGGCGTGATCATGGTGACGATGATCGGGGAGCCGTCGATCACCGCGCCCAACGCCACCACCACACTATCCAACTTCTGCTTAAGATAGTCACCCATCTCGCGCATGGCTTCCACGTTATGGGCTGATGTTACGCCGGCGACCAGCTTCACCCCGTCAATATCGTGAGTGCGCCCGAGCAGAGACTCGGCTTCGGACCGCAGGCTGGTGCGTTCGGCATCGGCGAGGCGTCGGCGCAGAACGTCGGTGTCCGCCATGTAGGCGTCCAGGCGGGCCTCCAGTTCGGCCACGGGCGCCTGAAGCTTCCGCGAAATGGCTTCCAGGGTTGCGGACTGCTGCACAAACAGTTCTTCGGCGGCCCGCCCGGTCATGGCCTCGATGCGCCGCATGCCGCCGCCGATGCTGGATTCTCCCAGCACTACCAGTGTGCCGACCTCGCCGGTGGCGTGAACGTGGGTACCGCCACAGACCTCGAAACTGAAAGGTTCATCGTGGTCGTCGTGGTCGCCCATCCGCACCACGCGAACCACGTCGCCATAGCGGTCGCCGAAGAACGCCAGCGCGCCGTCCCGAACCGCGTCCGTGTAGGTGGTCTCGCGGGCCGTGACCGAGAGGTTCTCGCGTATTTTCCGGTTGGCCAGGCCTTGGACGTCCAACTGCTCGTCCTGGGTCATCGCGCCGACGTGGTTGAAGTCGAAGCGCAGCCGGCCGGGGGCGCACAGCGATCCGGCCTGGCGCACGTGGGGGCCCAGCACTGACCTCAGCGCGGCGTGGAGTAGATGCGTACCGCTGTGGTTGCGGGACGCGTCAAGGCGGCGCTCGGTTTCCACGTGGGCGATGACCGCTTCGCCGAGAGCGATATCACCTTCCGAGACCAGCCCCCGGTGGATGATGAGGCCGGCCACCGGGCTCTGGGTGTCTTCGATCCGCACCCAACCGTTTGGTCCGGCAATCGTGCCCTGGTCGCCCACCTGTCCGCCGCCCTCAGCGTAAAAGCAGGTTTCGGCCAGGACAATCTCAACCTGCTGGCCTCGGGTGGCGTGTCCTACCGCTTCACCTTCCCGCAGAATCCCGAGGACGCGCGTGTCTATCGTCGTGCGCTGATAACCGTCGAAGGGGGTGCGGCCAGCGCCGAGGTTCTCGTAGGCGGTGACGATTTCCATGCTGCCGGTGACCTGGTGTCCGGCGCGGTCGCGCTCACGCTTGGCCTCCATCTCTGAGTTGAACCCGTCCATATCGACGGCGAGGCCATACTCGCGGCGACCGATTTCGTCCACCAACTCGGGCGGGAACCCGTAGGTGTCGTAGAGCTCGAATACCACTTCGCCGGCGATGACTCCGTTGGACTTCGATGACACCAGGACTTCTTCCAGCAGCGGCATGCCCTGGCGGATGTTTTCAAGGAACTGGGTTTCTTCCAGACCCACGACGCGGCGGATGAACCCCTCGTTTTCTCCCAGGGCAGGATAGGCTTTGGCGAAACGCGCAATGACGGCGTCGGTGACTTCGGTCATGAAGGGGCGGTCGAGGCCGAGTTGGCGCCCATAGCGGATCGCCCGCCGTATGATGCGGCGCAGCACGTAACCCCGGTCGCCGTTTGACGGAACGACTCCGTCGCCGATGAGGAACGAAGCAGCGCGGGCGTGCTCGGCGACAACGCGGATGGCGTAGTCGGTGTCCGTGTCCGAACCGTATTCGTGGCCGGTGAGATTGCAAACGGCGTCGATTATGGGTCGAAAGAGGTCGGTCTCGTAGACGTTGGGCTTGCCCTGCAACACGGCGGCGGCCCGCTCGAGGCCCATCCCGGTGTCGACGCTGGGGGCCGGCAACGGAGTGCGAATGCCCTCGAGGTCCTGGTAGAACTGCATGAACACCAGGTTCCACAGTTCCACGAAACGCTCGCAGTCGCAGTTGGGATGGCAGCCGACCGGCTCGGCGTCGGGTCCACCCTCGGCTTCCACCCGGAGCATGGCGGTGAGCTCGTCCGGCGTCATCATATCGTCGGTTACGAGGTGTTGGCCTCGGCCCTTTTCGGCTCCGCCGTCGTAATGGAGTTCGGAGCAGGGGCCGGTGGGCCCTTCCAGGCCGGCGGGACCCCACCAGTTATCGCTGTTGCCGTAGCGGTAAATCCGTTCCGGAGGCACGCCGATGTCGTTCAGCCACAGATCGTAAGCCTCGTCGTCGTCCAGGTGGACGGTAACGTACATGCGCTCCGGTTCCAGGCCGAAGAGACCGGTGCACAGGTCCCACGCGAAGGCGACGGCGTCCTTCTTGAAGTAGTCACCGATGCTGAAATTGCCCAGCATCTCGAAGAAGGTCAGGTGTTTGTGGTCGCCCACCTCGTCGATGTCGGTGGTGCGGAACGACTTCTGGCAACTGGTGAGACGGCGACGGGGCGGGGTCTGTTCGCCCATGAAGAAGGGCTTGAAGGGGACCATGCCGGCGGAGGTGAAGAGCAGGGTCGGGTCTCCCGCCGGAATGAGAGAGGCAGAGGGCATATATTGATGGCCCCGCTCCTCGAAGAATTGTGCGAAGGATCTGCGGATGCTGTCGCCGTCCATGTTCATACGAGGTTACGACTCCCGTAGGTTTGGTTACGAAAAGTGATTATCCGGGGACGCGACCGATTTTAGGGCAAGGCTGCGGACAGCGTCAACGGCGAAAAGGATGGGTTAGGGTCACGAAGCGCTGGCGCGGAGATGGTCGATGAGAAGCGCAAAATTGGGGCAGGCGTTGTAGACGGTGGCGGGGTTGAGTTGGTTCAACAGCCCCATGTCGTCGCGGCCTTTCGAGTAACGTTGCTTTGCACAGTCACGGGTGGCGTTGCGGAGGCCGTTTTCGATTTCGCGCTTTGGGGCATCTTCAATGTTGTTGCGCTGTGGCAACGCGCTTTCACGAAACCCGGGACCGAAGTAGTTGGCCAAAGCGTCCCGGTCAGCGATGAACCATGCTTCCATCTGCTGAACCATATAGAAGGCGCGGTTCGTGGAGCCAATTTGGCCAGACACGCGCACGATTAGTTCTTGTGAAACTTCTCCTTCGGAATCGATCAATAAAATCGATTCGGTATCCTTGACACACCGCTTGACCGCGTCGTCGCCAGACCCGCAAGGTTCGACGTTGAGAGTTATGGATTGGTTGTGAATGGTACGGACGGCGTTTCGCAGAAAAGATTTCATCGGGACGCGCAGTCGTCGATGGCCTTCGAGATACACTTCCATCGCCCGGCTACCTCACGCCGCCGATTGAACCGCTCATCCACATCTCGCTCAATCCATATACGACCAATTCCTTGCCAGTTTGTTGGTAGACGTCCTGCCATTCGGTCAATTCCTGGCGAGATAAGCGGCGAAAACGTGTTCCTTCTTCCGCATCGCGGTCGCACACGACGATGCACTCAGGTTCGTCGGAGAAATGGCTGACAAACTCTGGGGAATGGGTGGTGACGATAATCTGGGTTCGCTCGGATGCTTTACGTAATAGTTCCGCTATGAGGCCGAGAGAATCGGGGTGCATGGCGATTTCCGGCTCCTCGATGCAAATGAGCGGCGGCGGGTCGGGGTGACACAAGATGGCGAGCAGGGCGATGAAGCGAATGGTCCCGTCGGATAGACGGGAGGCTGGCAACGCACTGGACATGCCGGCTTCGTTGATGATCAGCTCAATGGTGTTCCCGAAGATGCGTGGGTGCAGGCTTTCGTAGGACTCGTAGAACCGCTTGATGTAGGAGTCCAGGGACGGCTCCAGACGGCGACTGAGCAAGTCGTTGACCACCAGGGCGAGGTTGCTGAAATCCTCCTCCAGAAAATTGGGATCGCCATCAGTGCGCTGGGGACGACGCACCGGGCTGTCGCGGCCGACGTGCCAGCTTCGGTAGGATTTGATTGCTGAAAGCCGGAACGCCGTGGTGGAAAGGACCGAGAAACTTGAGGGATCACGAATTGCGTTGAATACTGACTGTGCGCTGCCAACGGCGTCAGGATTTAATCTGATTTGGCTGGTTTCGCCGGTGAGTTCGGGATGCGCTCCTCCTGTTGACGCCACTAATCCTGATCTGTCAGCGTTCCGGGAAAAATAGACGCGCCTGAGCTGGTCGCCGGTAGGACGAATATCTGTCAAACCTTCGTGTACTACTTTCACACCATCGTCGCTTGTGTCCAGCCGCAAATCGTACTCGAGTGGCATATTTGGCTTCTTCGGGTCATGGATTGCAGCAAGGACTTCCGGCAGTCCGACTTCGGAATCTACCGGGCCACCCTTCCAAACCCAATCCCCTGTTGGCCCGTTGCGCCGCAGGAATCCTGCCAGATCTCCCGGCACCGACTGTAGCAGCGCGATCACGTCAATCAGGTTCGACTTGCCCGACCCGTTGGCGCCGATGAGCACGTTCAGGGGCTGGAGGTCCAGCTTGGCGTCCCGGAACGACAGGATGTTTTGCAGGTGCAGCGATTTGATGAACATGGCAGCCTCCGTTTTGAAGGCGCGGCGTCAGTGGGTCAGTACTCGAACCCCGTTTCCGCAGCCCACGCCTGCACGCCGCGTCGGAAGGCCAGGGCGCCCATGGGGGCGATGACGGCCTGCATGGCTTCGAGGATTTCGCGGGGTGTGGCGCCCTCGTTGAGGGCGACGCGGATATGGGCCTGGATCTGTTCCTGGTCGGCGCGGAGGGCGGTCTCGACGCAGATCTGGAGGAGTTCCTTGGTTTTACGGTCAAGGAGGCGCTGGCCGGTGTAGGTGGCCTCGATGAACTCGCCGTATTTCTGGGTCCATTCGGGGTCGGCGAGGGCGTTGATGCGGTGCATCTCGAGGGTGTAGCCCCGGGTCTGGGCGGCTTCCTCGATCAGTCGCTGGGCGTCTGCGTTGTCCGGCATGGTGGCCTCCTGGGTCGGATTGGGTTTAGAGGTCGTAGTGGGTGCGAGCCGCGGCCTGGAGCGGATCATCCTGCTGGAACAGGTCGGGATGCGTTCCACGAGCCAGGGCCAGGTGATAGGTGAAAAGCTGCAGCGGAACCACGCTGGCGATCGGCATGAGGTGTTCGGGGCAATCCGGCAATGGGAAGGTGACGGCTCCGGCATCTTCCAGTTGCCCGTCAGCCCGGTCGGTCAGCGCCCACACGGGAGTGCCCAGTTCCCGGGCGGCCAGCGCAAGGTCGACAGAGCGGCCGCGATCCTCGGCGGCGGGAGCGATCAGAGTGAGCACGCAGTCGGAATCCAGGGAGCAGAAAGGCCCGTGAAGCAACTGTTCCGTCTGAAAACCCTCGCAGTCGGCGCGGCTCGTCTCCTTGATCTTGAGGGCGACCTCGTAGGCGTTGGCGCGGTTCGCGCCCCAGCCGGCGGAGATGAACCTGCGTCGCGCGTGATGCTCGGCGACCACCTGCCGCACTGCGTCCTCTGCAGCCAGAATAGCGGCGACCTGTTGTGGAAACGCCTCCAGGCCGTTGGCCGGACCATCCAGGCGACCGGCAATGCCCAGATTGAGCAGTGCCAGCGCCGTGAGCGCGGTGGTGTAGCTGATGGTGAAGGCGGCCGACTTCTCCTGATCCACCGTGCGGATGCCGGCGTCGGCGGCGAGGATGCGCGGTCCCGGGTCGGTTGAGGTGATGGCCACGGTATACGCGCCGAGGTTGTTGGCAACGTCCAATGCGTCGTAAGACGACCGTTTGGTGCCCCGGTGACTGATCACGATGACCGCGTCGTCGGGTGTGACACGCGGCGGCGATACGCAGAACTCGAAAGAATTGCACGCGAACGCCTCGGGTCCGGCGTCCATGATCGATGCGCCCATCAGGGCCGCGTGCCAGGACGTTCCGATGCCCACAACATAGATGCGGCGTTTGTTCGAGAGGACCTCGGCTACTTCGGCGCAACGCGCTTTTTGGTTCAAGATCACCGAACCGATGGCGTCGGGCTGGGCGACGATGGCATCGTACATGTAGTACGGGTGGTCGGTACGGGGGACAAGGGTCGTCATGATTCGACATCCTGGGCGACAAGGCGCCAGGGAGTTTGATGTAGCGAAAATATGATAACAGGGGTTGGTTTTGGTGTCCCAATGGATAGTCCAACCGCTGCCTGACGAATGGAACCAAAGCGGCTATAATTCACGGCAACGTCCGTCGCCTGGAAGCCACCACGGCCTGGCCGATTGTGACCATACAGGAGCAAACCGATAATGGCAGTACGCGTTCTCGATGTCCATGCGCACATAACGCCGGCCAGCGCGCTGCGGGCAATGCAGAGCGGCGAAAACTGGTTCGGGGTGACCGCGCCCCAGCTTTATAACCAGCACCGCTACAACCCGCGCACCTTCTGGACGCCGGAGCAGCGCATCGCCGATATGAACTCGCTGGGCGTCGATGTTCATGTGCTGTCAACCAACGCCAATATGTACTTCTACGATCTGGACGTTGACCAGACCATGGCCATGCACCGGGAGTGCAACGATTACGTCGGCCAGTTGACCGAGGAGCATCCGGATCGCTTTGCTGGCCTGGCCCATCTGCCGATGCAGGATGTGGGCGCGGCCATCGAGGAACTGACTCGGGCGGTGGGGGAGCTTGGCCTCAAGGGTGCCATGATCGGCGACCACGTGAATGGGCGCACCTTCGACGACCCGGTATTCCAGCCGCTTTGGGCCACCGCCGAGCGTCTCGGGGCCATGTTCCTGGTCCATCAAGGCGGCGACACCGTGGTCTCCCAGAGACTGAGTCGCTACCACCTGCCCAACACCATCGGCAACCTGGCCGACCGGGCGATCACCTACGCGTCCTTCGTGTTCGGTGGCGTGATGGACCGTTACCCCGGGCTGCGGGTGTGCCTGTGCCACGGCGGAGGCTACGCCTGCTACGGCATCGGGCGCATGGATCGGGGCTGGCAGGTGCGACCCGAAGCCCGCGCCAACATCGACCAACCGCCCAGCGCCTATCTCAGCCGGTTCTACTACGACTGCCTGACCCACAGCGAAGACGGGCTGCGCATGCTCATCGACATGGTGGGCATTGAGCAGGTTGTTTTCGGTACCGACTGGCCCTTCGATATGTGCGCCGATTGGCCGGTATCATGGTTGCTGGGCCTGGATAGCCTGACCCGCGACGAAAAAGATGCCATCCTCTTTGCTAACCTGGAGAGGCTGCTGGAGATCTAACGGAACCGAATGCGCCATCATGACAATCCGGAGGGAAACCTTATGGGACTCAACGCTGACAGCATCCGCCTGAAGGCGATCAACCACATCACCTACAACGTTCGGGACAAGGACATCGCGCTGAAGTGGTACCAGGAAGTCCTGGGCGTGAAGCAAATCCCGAAGATGGTGGACAGCGACAACCTGTATTGGCTTCAGCTGCCCAGCGGGGCCATGGTCCACATAATCGAGAACCCCGACGCGCCGTCCGCGCCTTCGCACCACACCGCATTCGAGGTTGACGACATTTCGGCGGCACGCGACGAACTCCAGAACATCGGCGTGGAGTGCACCGACATTCAGACCCGTCACGACGGTCAGCAGGCCTTCTACTTCCACGACCCGGACCACAACCGGCTCGAAATCTGCACCAAGTCGGGGTTTGGCGTGCTGGTCTAGTAGCCAAAAGTTGGCAAATGTGTAGGGGCGCGATAAATTCGCGCCCCTACACTATTTTAGATCGAGTGCCATGAGCCACCGCATGTTCGGCCAGCGCTACCTATAGCAGCGCTGCCAAGCCGTATGATTGGCCCCACTCGCTCAGCAAGGCCAACCCTGGCTCAGCGTTGTCGATCAACTCGGGCAATATCTTGTCCAGGGCTGGTTCTTCAAGAACGAAATCTTGCAGATTATCCAAGGCGCGGCTATAGTCTCCACGCCCCATTACATTCAGGACACTAATTCTCAACACGCCAACGTAATCTTCCCGTTCCAGTATTTCCAGTAACCGGATAGCGCGTAGATTGATAATATTCACTACATTGAGATGAATTTCGAGCAACAGGGCTCGTTCAGCCTGCCAATCCTGGTCATCTTGGGGCGCCGGCTCGGATGGATTATCTCTCACTGGCCGCCCCTAAGCGTTTCGCACGACTTGCGTGAAACTTGTTGATGAGCCGATCAATCTCCGCGGCTTTTTCCTTACCTAGGGCCTCCAACTGTCTGATCTCATCCGCGTGCTTGAGCAATAGAGCGTCCATCTTGGGATCGCCGGTCTGGTATGCCATAAGAGCCCCTCCTTTTAGGATATTCTTTATACCATGTAGGATGTTCTAGCACAAAGCGCGCAGTGACCGTTCTGGTTTGTATAGCTTGCGAAATGCTGTATCAGTTCACGAGTGGAATAACATCGACGCGCGGTGCTTTTCTGATAATAAGTTGGCATAGCTATGGCCTGCCCATCGAATACCGGTTCAAGATGCCCAGGTAGGCGCGCTGCCCTTCCACCGCAATCGCGGTGCGGTCGGCGAGGTATTCGGCCCAGACCGACTGGGTAAGCGCCGTGGCCTTGCCGGACGGAGAGTACGGGTTGACCGGGTCCAGTCCCGCGTAGGCCTGGATTCGGGTGCCGATGGACTTGGGGCTGCGTTCCAGGGCTGCAGCCAGGGCGGCTACCTCGCGGCTGTCGAGAGCGACCTTGCCGCGATAGAGGTGCAGCACCGCCAGGTCCTCGATGCGGGTCCATTTACGGGCGGGAGGCATGGTGTAGTGGTCGCGCAGGGGCGAATAGCCTTCGCCCCTGCGACGCTCCGATTTACCGTCCTTCCTTGATGAACTCGGCGACGCGCTCGCCGATGGTCATGGATGTGACGTTGGTGTTGGCACGGATGCAGTCGGGCATGACGCTGGCGTCGGCGACGCGCAGGTTGGTGACGCCCTTGACCTTGCCATACTGGTCGACCACGGCCATGGGGTCGCTGTCCGGCCCCATCTTGCACGTCCCGGAGATGTGCTGGGAAGTGGTGACCTCGCGGGCGATCCACTCGTCCAGGGCTTCGTCGGTCGCCAACGAATCCGCGGGAGGCTCAATGCACTCCTGGATCAGGTCGCGGAAGTCGGGGTGATCCGCCAGCTGCATGCACAGGCGGACTGAGTCGCGCAACCGCACCCGGTCAGATTCTTCCTTGAGGTAGTTGTAGTCCAGGAAGGGCTGCTCGTACGGGTCGGTGGACTGCAGGCGCATGTGGCCGGCGCCGGCGGCCAGCTGGATGCCGGTGCTCATGCGGATGCCCAGGGGCACCATGCGGTCGCCGCCGCGGTTGATCCGCTCGGTGGCGAAGGATTGCATGCTGATCTTCATGTCGTTGCGCAGGTCTGAGCCGTCGGCGGTGTAGCGCAGGCACAGTTGCGAACGGGGAGCCAGGCCGTCGAGCTCAACCTCCGGCTTGGTGCGCCAGGTGCACCACACGGTGGGATGGTCGCGCAGGTTCTGGCCGACGCCCGGGGCATCCTGGATCACGGGTATGCCCATCTCGCGCAGGTGCGCGGCCGGACCGATGCCGGACAGCATCAGGATGTGGGGAGAACCGATGGCGCCACTGCTGAGCACGATCTCATTGGCCTCGGCCACGAAGGTCTCGCCGCCCGATTCCAGCTGGACACCGACGGCCTTGTTGCCATCGAAGAGGATCCGGTGGACGTGGCAGTTGGCCTTGATGGTGAGGTTCAGCCGGTGGCGGGACTCGGACAGGTACCCGAGGTTGGTGCTCATCCGGATGCCGTTGGGGTTGTTGAAGGGGGTCGGCCCGACTCCTGTGGAATCGGGGGCATTGTGGTCCCACGTTTCGGGGAACCCGGCCGCGACGCAGGCGGCGCTGAAGGCGTTTTGAGCGGGCAGCCACGACTCGCGGGCGAAACGGTGCATGACGATGGGGCCATCGCCGCCGTGGAAGTCATCGTTGCCGTAGTCGGTGTCGGTCTCGATGCGGCGGAAAATGGGAAGCAGCTTGGTGTAGGCCCACTCGTCGTTGCCTTCGGAGGCCCAGCCGTCATAGTCCTCGGGCACGCCACGCAGGAACACCTGGCCGTTGATGGCGCTGGAACCGCCGGTCACCTTGCCCCGGGGTACCATGATCTCCGGAGAGGTGTCGGTGCCCTTGCCCACGAACTGCCAGTTGTGGTCACTGACCATGATGTCGATCTCGGTGTTGTAGCCGAACTTGACCTCTTCCGGCAGGTGCTCAAACTCAGGATAGTCGGGGCCAGCTTCGATCAGCAGCACACTGGTGCTGTGGTCCTCAGTCAGGCGGCTGGCGATAATCGAGCCAGCGGAACCCGCCCCAATCACGATGTAATCGTACTTCATACCAGTCTCGCTCCTTTCGTCACGGTAGTTACCTCACCACCGCGTGGCACTACGCCGACAACGGCGATACGGCAGTGGATTCCGTACTGCCGCAATGATATACACGGGCCACCAGAGGCGCAAGCGAGGCTAACGCGCCGGCCGTCCATTCGTCTCGCGCCCGGTTGGCGTCGCCGATACGGTAGAATAGGCCGAAAGTGGGGATCTGCCCGGGTTTCCGAACGGTTCGCGAGCCCCACCTGTTGATTTCTGCGACCACACTCAAAGGAGCAGCAAGATGGCAGAACTGGTACTGGGCCTGGCCTCTTCACATAGTCCGCAGTTGAGCACGCCAGCGGAGGGATGGGCCGGACGCGGCGAAAGGGACAAGGGGCATCTGGAGTTGATCGGGACCGACGGCATCACCTCAAACTTCGAGGACCTGCTGGCCCGCACGGACACGGAACGCATTGCCAAAGAGATCACGCCGGAAAAGTTCGCGAAACGGCACGAGCAGAACCAGAAGGCCATCGCCCACCTGTCAAAGAAACTGTACGACGCCAAGCTGGACGTGCTGGTGATGGTTGGCGACGACCAGCACGAGTACCTGCTGGACGACAACATGCCGGCATTCTGCGTCTACTGGGGCGACGAGGTGAAGGTATCCGGACACGAGGCCGGGCCTTCCACCGGCGGCTTGAATCTCATCGGCTACAACACGGAGGACGCGCAGGTGCCCACCGACTCGGCGCTGGGCCTGCACATCATCGACAGCCTGATGGACGCCGAGTTCGACGTGGGCTCCTCGAAGTTCCTCGACCCCACCCGTGGGCGGGGTGAGCGCGGCGGCATCGGCCATGCCTTCGGGTACGTGTACAACCGCCTGATGACCGACGGCATCATTCCCACCGTGCCCGTCATGCTCAACACCTACTATCCACCCAACCAGCCGACACCCAAGCGTTGCTTCAATCTCGGGCAGGCGCTGCGCTCCGCCATCGAGTCCTGGCCCAAGGACATTCGGGTGGGCATCCTCGCGTCCGGTGGGCTGAGCCACTTTGTGGTGGACGAAGAGCTGGATCAGCAGGCGCTAGCCGGAATGCAGGCCAAGAGCGTTGACAAGCTGATGGCGCTGCCTCGGGAGAAGATCAACTCCGGCAGCTCCGAGATCCGCAACTGGATCGTCGTGACCGGCGCCACCGAGCACCTGGACATGGACGTCGTGGACTACGTCCCATGCTACCGCTCGCCGGCGGGCACGGGCTGCGCCATGGGGTTTGCCACCTGGGGTTAGCCGTAATCTCCAGTGCCGCAAGTCGGAATCGCGTAGGGGCGTGTGATCACACGCCCCTACTGTTGTCGCAATGGCGATCAGGATTACGACCGAAGCGGCTTGGCGACCAGCGCCTTGATCCGTTCCGCGACGTCGGCCTGATCGTAGTTGCGCAGGAGGTTGATGCGGTTGCGGTTGGGATCGCCGCCGTGCCAGTACTCGTAGATCTCCTGGCGCATGCCGAATGACGACGCCGCGAGGTCGTGGGCCAGGCGGAACAGGCGGGACTTGTACTCCACGCCCACGCCCTTGCCCGGCATGTACCGGTCCAGGTACGGCCGAAACTCGGGGTTGGCCAGGTCGGCCTCGCTGGGTTGCATGATCATGCCCGAACCGGAGATCTCCCGCAGCAACTCCACCATGCGCTGCGAGGTCTGGGCGAAGTAGACGTTCATGCCGGAAACCGAGCCCAGCGACATGAAGCCGTTATCGGCCGGGTAGGCGTTGTGCTCGACGCCGTCCATGGCGTGCTCCCACATCTCGGTGTGCATCGCCATCTCGCCCAGCTTGGCGGAAACCTCGCGATACTCGATGACCCCGATGGCGTCGGCAATGAGTGTAGCCACCGCGGTCATGACCTTCATGCGCTGGTGGATGCGGCACAGGTTTCCCCATCCCCGGAAGTTGGCATCAGAGCCCAACCGTTGCAGCAGCGGAGCGGAGTCGTAGAGCATGAAGATTCGGTCCCAGGGCACCAGCACGTGGTCGAAGAACAGCATGGCGTCCTGCTCGTCGTACACCGCGCCCAGGGGATGGCCGTAACTGCCCACCCATTGGGACACTGGCTCGCGGCATAGCATCTTCATTCCCGGGGTGTCGGTGGGAATCGAGAACGACAGTATGAACCGCGGGTCGGAGCGGCGCATGAAGGTGGCCGACAGCGACACATAGGTCTCGTTGCTGATGGGCGCGGCGGTGGCCAGTTGCTTGGCGCCGTGGACGATGACGCCGTCGGAGGTCTCCTCGACGACGTGCAGGGCGACCTCGGTCTCGCTCTCGGCGCGGGTTTCGTTCTGGGGTTGTGAGCTGCGGTCAACCTGCGGGTCGCCCAGCGCGTGGGTGAGGAACAGGTCGTTCTCCATGCAGTAACGGTGGTAGTTGATGACGTTCTCGGCGAAGTTGCACTTGGGATGCTTCACTTCTGCCAGCGCGTCGCTGATGGCCACCAGCCCGTTGATGAAGGGTGCGAGGATGTCCGGGCTGCGTCCCAACTGACCCCAGGACTCCTCGTTCCAGATTTCGCTGTTGCGGCGCTGTCGCTTCAGGTCTTCGTGGCTCCTGGCCAACAGCCACGACAGGCTGCACCGCTTGCCCGTCTCCGGCGAGACGAAGGTCATCTCATCGCGATACTTTTCGGAGTGCTGCAGGTCGTAAATGCGGGCCAGCTCGTGGACCATGCCGGTCGTTGCGGGGTGCGTTGTAACGTCGGCGACCCTCTCGCCATCCAGCCAGACCTCGCGTCCGTCGCGGAGGCTCTCGATGTAGCGGGCGCCGGTCATGGCGCCGTGGGCGGTTTCAACTTTCAATGCCATTGTTTCCTCGTCACTCACCGATGTAGCCGGGATTCTCACCCTGCCGCATCTGTTCCCACGCCGCCAGCAAAGCACCCCGACGACGTTCAACCCAAGACCGCACCACGCGGCGAGGACGCCCTCGAAGGTCACCGGCGATTATGCTGCCGTCGCTTATGGCTACCGTGCTCCAAACGTTCCTGTATCTGACGTGGATATGCGGCGGTCCATGGTCGTTGCCATATAAATACACACTTATGCTGCCACGGTTTATGAGGCATATTAACGGCACCCTTTTTTAGATCGTTGACTGCACGATCTGGCCTGTAAGCTCCAGATACAGCGCGTCTCCGCACAGGACAACATCGTCATCCCATTCCACTCCGCCATGAGCCCCAATGCGCAGTGACTCAAAGTATCGACGGTCACGCCAACTCTTGAACAATTCTGACTCCGCCAGGTGCGACAAATCGACTTCCCCGGCAACACCGTCGTCATAATGAAGCCAGATCCGGTACCCTTCTCGCGGAGCCGCAGCGGTGAGCCTTGCGAACTCGTTAGGGCTAATATCCTCGTTTCGACCCAGTGACAATGGCCCGGCGGCGACCAGCGTGCCGGCGTTGTAATCCTCATCAAGGTTGAAAATCTGGAGCGCGCTGGCGCCAAGCCGGTATTCGTCATTGGGGCTGAACACCACCGGGCAGGGCCACTGCTGGTCGCCAATCTCCAACAGGGCGATACCGTAGCCCCAGTCCGCCAGGCTCCCGTCGGGAAGGCGCACCGTCTGTTGGCGCCTGGGTTCGATGCCCAGATTGTTCAGCAATGCCTCAGGGAAAACTGAATGATCGGCCCATACGTCAACGACGGGCTGGGCTCGGTAAAATTCCGCCCCGCCCATCTTGCAGATGCCGACTGTAACCTGTATTTCAGCCATCTCAGCTTATCTCTTGATCGCACATCCGGGAGGTTTGGTGAACTGCCGCCACCATATCGGTATCGGTCAATTTGCAGTATACCCGACGGCCATCACGTGCGGCCGTTGTAAACATAATGTGGCTCGCCCATGGCCGGCGGATGGCTGCGGTAGAACTGCTCGACGTAGGGCGACAGTTGCGCCGCCATCCGGCGGGTGGCCAGGGTCTCGGGCTCCAGCGGGCGGGCCAACTGCTCCCGGAGTTCGCGGGCGACGTCGGCCTTGTTGGCCCGGGTGTGGGCCCCGTCCTGCAGCAACACCTCGCCGTCGACTATCACCGTGGCGATGTCCTTGGACTTGGCCCGACCCAGGACCACCTCAACCGGCGGCGTGTCCGCCTCGAGATACGGGTCTTCGAGAGCGTCCAGGCGGACCAGCACCATGTCGGCGCGGCGACCCACTTCCAGCGAGCCGATCTCGTTGCCGAATCCGGTGGGAGCGGCGGCGTTGGCGCTGGCCATGGTCAGAACCTGCTCCATGGTGATTGCCGGTTGATCGAGCCCTGGCTGGCGGTGCAGCTTGCTGACCAGCCGCATCTCCTGGAGGAAATCGTCGTCGTCGTTGATGGCGGTGCTGTCGGTGCCCATCGCAACGTTGACGCCCCGGGCCAGCATGGGGTTCACCGGAGCGATGCCGTTCTTGAGCCGCAGGTTGGAACTGGCGTTGTGGGCCACGGTGGCTCCGGCGTCCGCCAGCAGGTCGATGTCCCGCTCGGTGAGCCAGACGGCGTGGGCGAAGGACACCTCCGGTCCCAGGAACTCCAGGTCCTGCAGGTGCTCCACCGGCGTCTTGCCCCAGGTGCGGATGCCGTAGTCCTTCTGATACGGGCTTTCCACCAGGTGCATGTGAATGCCGGTTTGATGGCGAGCCGCCTGCTCCTTGCAGCGCACCAGAAAATCGTCGGAGTTCCACTGCGCGTTGGCGGGGCTGAACAGCACCCGCACCTTGCCGGACGGATGGTTGTGATACTCGCCGACCATGGTGTCGCAGAAGGCGAAGTAATCGTCGTCGCTCATGTGGGCGCCGGACAGGTAGCGTCGCACATCGTCGGCCAGGTCGGCCGGCAAGCCGCCCAGGAAATCATCGTCGCCGGTGTAGACCACCCGGTTCTGGTTGCGCAGGTAGCTGGAGAAGGCCACCCGCATTCCAGCATCCAGGAACCCGCGGAGGACGGCATCGACGTCCTCTTTCAACGTTGCGGCCGCCGTCTGTGGGTGGTTGTACATCACCGTGGTCTGGCCCGATTCCAGCATATTCAGCGCGGTGTACAGGGTCATCAGGTAGTGGTCGTAAGGGCGGCGACCCCAGCCGGCCAGGATCCATACCTCCAGGCAGTCGTCGCAGGTGCCCATCTGCAGGGTGGTCACGCCCCGACCGTGGTGGTGGGTGTTGACCAGGCCCGGAATGATGGCGTAGTTCGGGCCGCCCAACTCGGCGTCGGGCTGGTGGCGTGCGCGCAGTTCGTCGTACGGGCCGATATCCCTGATGACGCCGTCCTCCTGGTAGATGGCCGCGTCGCTGACGGTCGTGACGCCGCCGGAACTCTGGGGACTGATGATGTGCTTGCCGCGTATCAGTGAGGAGGCCATGGTTCACCCCGTCAATCGGTTTGAGTGGGAAAAGTAGTGGGCATTCATTACGCTCGGGTGACTATGGGGACGACCGCCAATCATCGCCCGGCATGATGCGGAGCATGAATTCGTCGAACATGGGGACGGTAAAAGCGGTGTCGCCGTGGCTGGGACTCCAGATCATACCCTTGTTGATTAATTGACCGCGCATGGGGGCCAGGGAATTGACTTTGCGGTTCAGTTCGCCGGCGATGTCTCCCGATCGGTGTGGTCCGGCGCCAAGTTGCGCCATTGCCCGCATGTACCTTTTTTCAGACGGGGTCAGACGGTCGAATCTGACCAGAAAGAAACTCTCATCCAAAGTGGCGGTTGCCAGCCGCGAAGCGACCGCGACGTCGTCGGCATCGACTGGGGAACTTTCGGCAACATCCCAAACGTGCTTGCCCCACTCCTGCAGAAAGTAAGGGTAGCAGTGTGTTTGCGCGATGATGGCGTCGACGGCGTCATCATCGATCGTTACCCCTTCATCTTCAGCCGGTTTGCTGATTGCGCGCCGGGCGTCGTCGGGGGACAATGCGCCGATTTCAGGGAACTCAAAAAGCCGCTCGGCGTAGGACTTCGCTTTCCCCATACTGCCTCGCACCTGGGGAAGGCCGGCTCCGAACATGATCACTGGCAGTTGTCGTTGAGCGGTGCGGTGTAGCGCAGTGATTAGCGCAGCCAGTTCGTCCGTTTGCACATATTGCAACTCGTCGACGAAGAGCGCGATGCATGTTCCTTCCGCTCTCGTAGCAGCGCCCACCGTTTCCAGCAAAGCCTGGAGGTCTGTTTCCAAGTCTCCGTTGTCCGCCAAACCGGGTTCAGGCTCGAAGTCCAGGGCGACCTCAATATCCTGGTACTTCAGCTTCAGGGCACCGGCAAATCCCGCCAGCGCCCGGAGCGCCCGGAGCGCCAGTTGCTTTGCAGCGTCCCGGCGAGAGAGCTTCAACAGTGTGGTACGCAATTGAGGGGCCAGGATGGACGGCAGCGAGCGATTCTCCGGAGCTTCGACTCGCAGCGCATACATTCCCAGGGCTTCCGCGTCCTCGCGTATGCGGTCTAAAAGGACGGTTTTGCCAACACCACGCAGGCCAACCATGAGCAGGCTTTTGCTGGGTCGTCCGATCCTGGTGCGTTCCAATGCAATTCGGGCCGCCTCGCGAAGTTCATCGCGGCCGGCTAACTCCGGGGGCGGCGTGCCCGCCCCGGGGGCGTAGGGATTGCGAATTGGGTCCATCGGATCATTTATAACAAAATTACCATGAATTATCAATTAACGATAACTTATGATAATGACGCTATAATTCACGCATTGCCGGCACACCCCGTCAATCGGTTTGGGACTGGTACCAATCGATGATCTCGGACCCGGTGGCGGGCCAAATGCCGCCCTGCTCCATCATATACCCCAGCGCCTCGTCCACCGCCCCGACCCGGAAGGGCTGCCCCACGAGCCACGGGTGCCAGTTCAGCGCCATCAGCCGGCCGTGGGTGGCTCCGTCGGCGTGCAACACGTCGAAGCTCTCGGTGAGGCGGCGCTGGTAGTCGGTGACGGTGACCTTGCGCTGGGCCATGGAAGCCACGTCGTCCAGTTCGTACATCAGGGGCAGCGAGAAGAAGGGGTTGTTCCCCGTGGTCATCGGATACGGTTGCTCGTCGTTGGTCCAATCGCACACGTAGCGCAGGCCGGCCTCGGCCAGCAGTTGCGGCGTGCGGTCCGACTCGCCGTATTCGGGGCCGAACCAGCCCTGCGGCGTTTTGCCCGTGGCCCGGGTCAGGGCATCGACGGAGGCGCGGATGTAGTCGCGCTCCTCGGACTCGGACATATTGCTGGTGATCATGCGGCTGACCGACACGCCGTGGCCGATGATCTCGCAGCCCCGGTCCAGGCAGTGTTGCACCAGGAATGGGTAGTTCTCGGCGGTGATGGCATCCATGGCGATGGTGGCCGTAATGCCGTGCTTTTCCAGCGTGTCCAGGAGGCGGAAGATGCCGATGCGGTGGCCGTACTCCCGGTGGGAGATGCGAGCGTAGTCCGGGAACGCCCGGGGCGCCGAACCGCCGGCCAGGCCCGCGACCTGGAAGCTGCCCTCCGGCACCTGCCACTCCATGTGCTCCAGCACCAGGATGACGCACAGGGCCACCCGGGCGTCGTTGGGCCAGCGCAGGGCCGGGCGGCTGATGATGGGCGACCACTCGTGGTGCGGGTGGTCCATTCCAAAGGTGCGTTGGGCGGGCATATGGGTTTGCTCCTGAATGTTGGAACGTGTCGCGGCGGTCATTCCGGACACGAAAAGTGGCGGGGTAAGCGTTGAAGGGCGCCGGTGTGCCGGGGTAGCGCACGCCGGGCCCGATGAGTGGGAGTTGGTCTGCGATGTGGCAGGCGTTGGATCGGATTATACCGGCGTCGGGACAACGTTGAGGGACCAGGCGGCTCCAATTGTGCGCGCCCGGGACTCACGGGTAGAGACGGTTCAGGTTGGCGTACCGGTCGGGATCAAGGTCCCGGTCGGCGATGGCAGGATGGTCGTGACCGTACCGGTGGGCACGGAATACGGAGTTGGCTTGACCCGTGATGGAACCGCCCACACCGAAACCGCTCTGCCCCATGAAGGGATTGATGTACTCCCATACTATTTCTTTGGCGGGCGTTACTTCGAAGATTCGGCCCGGCGCGCCCTCGCAGATTAGCGTGTTGCCGTTGGGCAGCCGTTCCGCCCCGCTGATGTGGTAGCTGTAGAAGGATATGGGCGGGTCCCCCCGGTATTCCCAGGCAATCTCATCCGTCTCGGGATCCACCTCAATCACCCGTGAGTGGGTGAAGCCCCGTTTGTGCGGCCCGTTGTCGAAGAGAAGCACGTTGCCGTTGGCCTGCATGGTTGGGTGATGCTGGTGGGAAATATTGCCGGGTCCCCACTTCCAGCGGAACTCGCCGCTGGACTTGTCGACAATACCCACCGTGTCGGTCTGTCGGAAGCTGACCAGAAAATCGCCTTCGGTCGTAACGTTGAGTGCGTTCTGGTGCGTCCATTCCTCGCGCCCTTCCAGGAAGCAAATCCGGTCCGCTTCCGGATCCAGGTGATCCCACGATATCCATTCGTAGACCACGTCACCGGCCGGCGTGATCTCGCGTACGACGTCGCCGAGCATGCCCCGGTCCTCGCCGTCATCATGCCCACCTTTCACTCGTCGCGAGATCTCCTCGGGGATAAGTTCCCACGCCAGCACGAGCGTGTTGCCGTTGGGCAGGCGTTCGAAATCGTGGTGCAGCAGCGGGTACCGGTACTCCCAGACCACGTTGCTGTCCCAGTCCAACTCCATGATGGCCCCGGCCACCGTCCGGCCGCCCCGGGGCAGCAGTTCCATGGCCGGATGCTGGAGGAACGAGACTTCCTGCCCGGCCGGACCGGTGCGCAGCAGCAGGTTGCCGTTGGGCAGCAGATAAGAGTATCCGATGCCCCGGTTGCAACTCCATCGATGGCAGATGCGGCCCTCCATGTCTATGAGGCGCGATTCGTGGCTGTTCAGGTTGGTCACGAGGGTGTAGCCCCGGTACGCCTGATGGGGTGAGTAGTGAATTAGACCGTTCGGATGGTTTTTGGACCAGCCCATGGATTTCCCCCATTACCGCATTTCCCGCGAATAGCCTGCGCCCAACCGCTTGGTCTTCGCGGGGCGGAGCGCGTTTCCTTGACCAGATTGCCACGCTTCGCTAGCAATGACAACGCGGGCGGCAGCCGTACGGATCGCTCGCAATGACAACGCGGGCCGCGGCCGTACTCACTTTGCCCGCGCAAGGAGCCGTAACGCCGGGACATTCCTGTTGCCTGAGAGGGGGTCTCTCCCATCAGGTGATGGCGGCGCGGCGCTCGCAATGAGAATGCCTATGCGGTGAAGCGTTGCGCGTGTTCCATCGCCTGGTCGTAGTAGTTGGCGATGTAGTGCTCGGCGATCTCGTCGGCGGTGGTTTGCCACACGCCGTCGTGGGCCATGATGTGGCTCAACACGTCGTCCAGGTACTTGATGCGGTGGGGCTGGCCGATCAGGAAGGGGTGCAGCGCAATGCACATGACGCGGCCGCTCTCGCCGCCCTCCTCGTACAGCCGGTCGAACTGCCGCTTGCAGATATCGGCGAAGTATTCGGCGGTGTAGTGGTTGTCGCGCAGCACGGACGAGTCGTTCAGCTCGATGGAGTAGGGAACCGACACCAGCTTGCCCCCGTTGTTCACCTTGATGGGCGTGGGCTGGTCGTCGTGGAACCAATCGGTGTGGTAGATCAGGCCGGCCTCGGCCATGAGATCGGGCGTGCTCACGCTGCCCGAGATGGCCGGCCCCAGCATCCCTTTGAGTTGCTTGCCGGTGTGCCGCTGCAACGTGTCGATGCAGTCCCGGTAGAACTCCCGCTCCTCGTCTTCGGTGCAGGTGTAGAGGTAGCGAGTGTTATAGATGCCGTGGCTCATAAAGTCGTAGTCGCGTTCGACCATTGCCTCGGCGATCTCCGGGAAGTGCTCCAGCACCGCCAGGTTCAGCGAGATGCAGCAGCGGATGTTGTGCTTGTCCAATGGTTCCAGCATCCGCCAGAAGCCGACGCGGTTGCCGTAGTCGCGGTAGGAGTACTGCTGTACATCGGGATAGGGCACGCGAGGCCACGGGTCGCGCACGCCCTCGTTGATCGGCGTGTACTCGTAGTGCTCAATGTTGGGCGAGATCCAGAGGGCCACCCGGGCGTCGTTAGGCCACTTGATCACCGGCCGGTCGATGATGGGCAGGTAGTCGATGCGATCCGGGGGCAGAGCCATGGTTTTGCTCCTCCAGTCTGTGGTTCAGTGCAGTGAAATCAGTCCAGGAAACCGGAATCACGGCGCCACTGGACGTAATCACTCAATCCGGCGGCCAGGTCATACTGCGGAACCCAGCCCAGGTCGTGCCACAGCCGGTATCCGGACAGCGGCCCACGGGTTGGTCCCAGGGACGAATCTGGCGGTTCGGTCGCCGCCGACTCCACGAGGCGCGTCTCTGGGAACAACTCGGCCAACTTGCGTTGGATTTCGGCGCCGGTCATTGGGACGCCGTTGGTGATGTTGTAGAGGTCGTGGGGAAGTTCGGGAGCATCGACCACGGTGGCGATGGCCGACGCCGTATCCAGCAGGTAGGTGTAGTCCCGCCCGTAGTCGGTGGTGTCCAGGGTGATGGGTTCGCCCCGCAGCATCGCGCCGGTCCACTGGTAGGGTGTGGACATATTGTCGCGGTGGCCGGTGATGCGCTCCATGGGGCCGTAGGGCGTGCTGACCCGGAGGCTTGCCACGCTGAAACCATGCAACTGCCCGTAGCGGCTGGTCAACTGCTCGCTGGCCAGCTTGGTGATGCCGTACAGGTTTCCCGGCTGCGGGTGGTCGTCCTCGTTGTAGGTCTGGTCCGGGTCGCGGCACAGGCCGTAGGCGGCGCCGGAACTGATGTACACGAAGCGCTGCACGCCGATCTCACGGGCCAGTTCCAGCAGGTTGCCGGTGCCGGTGAGGTTGATGTCGAGGATCTCCTTGCTGCGAGCGGTTTCCCGGTCGGTGCGGTTGACGGTGAACACGGCCGCGTGCACCACCTTGTCGATGGCGTGGTCACGCCGCAGGGCGTCAAGGCCGGCCGTGTCCAGGATATCGCCGCCAATGAAGGTGACCCGTTCGGCCAGGTCGCCCAGGAAATGCGTCATCAGCGCGTCGGGAGCCAGCACGTCGTAGCTGACCACCTCGTGCCCGCGCGCGGCCAGTTCCTTGACTATGCCGGCGCCGACGAAGCCGACGCCACCGGTTACCAGGGTTGCCATGCACCAGTACCCCACAGGACGACAGCCATCCGCAGGTTAGGAGGATCGGCTGCCGGTCAGATTAGTGGCGCCAGTATGCCGCCGCACAGCGGCGAATTCAACCGGGAAGATGGTTAGCAACCGCTGACCATCGCTGGGCTTTCGCGGCCTCAAACCGTTGGCTCCGCCCGAAGAGGAACCGACGCAGCCCTCGGATCAGCCTATGTCTGCGGAGTAAGGTTTCCCTGGACACGATCCAGTACCGCAGATGAGTGACGCCCCATCGCCGGCCAAACGACAATGCATTTAGTATTACCACGACGCATTTGGGATGCGACTCTTGCCCCTGGCCCATTTCCTTCGTAAATGTGCATCGGGGGAACTGCCCCATCAGTCCTTGCGCTACGAAGCTTTCCCGAAGCGGCGCGCTAAACCACCATTATAATATTAGACGCATATCCCGCGTCTGGACAGTCACTTTTGGTATAGTTTCTCTGAAAAGTGACGTGTATCGTGTTATGAGTCCGCCATCCCGGCGCCGAAAGAGGTACCGTGAAAACGCTGCTCCTCACGTTGATCATCGGCCTGTTGCTGATCCCGCTTGTTGGTTGTGGAGAGCCAACGCCGTTGGAGATCGCGGCAAAAACTGACGTGGTGGTGCCCCGGGCCCAGGAGTTGATGCTGGAAGCCAGTTTCTCCCCGGAGGCCGAATGCCGCGAGCTGGCCGCCGAATTCGCCGAGGACTACGAGGTCAGCGCGATGCCCTACAAGGACGAGGACGCCAAGGGACAGATGTCCAAGCTGGAAAAGTTGGAAAAGGGTCTCGGCGACTTTGAAACAGACCTCGATAAGGCGAATTGCCTTCCTTAGAGCCTCGCCCCTGGCCACCGGTCCTCGCTAATCTGCAATCAAACGATATCGACTGCCTGCCATTTGGGCGACTGTGTCGTCTTCTCGCTTCCCGCATAGGCAGAATGCGCCCGCGATATTGTGCACAACGGGTAACTCGCTCAACTGACCAGTCTCGGGTTCTGTAGCGGGAACCTTTACTAAGCGGCAAACCGGAAGATTCGTTCTGAGCTCGTATCGCACCGGGCGGCCACCTGCTTCCGAGAAGGTGCGAGGTCTGCAATATGCCTTCCTCACTATGGCGAACCGCATCCGGATTTGACGGAGTGACCCGAGTGCGCGGCGACATGGTCCGCATGGCAACTGTTGCCCGAGTGGTCTGCGTCCGAGTAACCGGGATGGCGGTGATCACCCATCATCGATCGAGTCCACATCCTGCCGCGAGGGGTAGGGTCTATCGAGTCGATGAGACTGTGATCCAGGCAGTTGACCGTCCCACCCCAGTAAACCACACCACTTTGATGAGTATGACCTTGCCACGTCCCGGTCGGGCACGTGCCAAACACAATGTCATAAGCCGGCTGG
Organism: uncultured Dehalococcoidia bacterium; assembly: GCA_951813535.1. Lineage (GTDB taxonomy): Bacteria > Chloroflexota > Dehalococcoidia > Lucifugimonadales > UBA3495 > Bin87. The sequence continues at coordinate 1,373,435 of OX638345.1, forward strand.
TCACGGTTCTCACCGCCGTCGCTGCTGTCTCCTCCGATCCCGTCGCCGTTACCCGGGGTTTGGTCGGATTGAGGTACGATATTGGACTGCGACGAGCCCGGTTCGGTCCGAATCACTAACCCAAAGGACCAGCGGCTCATTCCGACCGCGTTGCACGCCGCCACCGCGACGGTGTAAGGCGTGTCCGCGCTCAGTCCCGTGATGGTGTAGCTCATCCCCGACATCACCTTTTCCATTTGGCTATCGCCGTTGTGCGTCCACTGGACGGCGTACATCTTGATCTCCGACCCGCCGTTTTCCGACGGGGCCGTCCACGACACGGTTATCGAATTTTCGGTTTTACTGGTTTCGGTCGGCGGGTTGGGCCTGCTGGGTGTTCCGGTACTTCCCGACGCGGCAACGCCGCACCACGCATTGTTGGTGTTGCCGACGCTGTTGGTGCCCGGGGTCCCGCCCGTGTCTTGCGTTGTGATGGTCGCGCCCTGCGACCAGTTGCTAAACCCGATCGCGTTGCACGCTGAGACCCTAATTTCGTAGATGGTGTTGGCGGCCAGGCCCTGGAGGATCGCGATCGATCCACCGGCATTGACCACGTTACGGGTCCCACCGGTCGGCACATACATGATGGAGTAACCGATGATCGCTGAACCGTTGTCGGCAGGCGCAGCCCACTCTACGCCGACTCGCGTGTTGTCCTGAGCCACGATGAGGTCGGGAGCCGCGGGCCGGTCCGGCGTTCCGGTACTGCCCCGCTCGGCATCGCCGCACTCGCTGATCACGGTAACCGTGCTGTCGCCGTTGCCGTTATTGCCGCCGTTGCCGTTATTGCCACCGTCGTTGTTGCCGCCACTGTTGGTGCTGGCTGGAGTCGATGCGGTAGCCGACCAGTCGCTGTAGCCCGTGGCGTTACACGCAGCCACGCGCACGTGGTATTGGGTGTCGGCGGTCAGGCCCGCGAGCGTCGCGCTGGTGCCGGTGGTGTCGGTCCAACTGCCGGCCCCGCCATCGGGTTCGTAGTGGACAGCGTAGCGGATGATGGCCGACGATCCCTGGTCAGGCGCGATCCAAGTGACGCCGATCGAGGTGGTGGTCGGCGTGGTCAGCGTCGGGGCTGCCGGTGCGGAGGGCGTGCCGGTGCTGCCCGGCGCTGCGTCTCCGCAAGTTGTGGACGAGCCGTTGTTCTGGCCGTTGTTGGATGCGCTGACCGTGCCGGACAGGATAGTGGCCGGGGACCAGTCGCCCCAACCGGCGGCGTTGCACGCGGCCACCTGGATCAGATACTCCGTGCCCGCGGTCAATCCGGTGATGATCTCGCTCACGCCGTTCCCGGATACTTCGGTGCCGGTCCCCCCCGACGGGGTGTAAAAGATGGCGTAATCAAGAATGGGCGATCCCCCGTTGTCGGGAGCTACCCACTCGACGAATGCTGTTGTATCCATTCGCCGCTCCACGGTTGGCTGAGCCGGCGCGGCTGGAGTTCCGTCGGTGCCCCGCCCTGCTATTCCGCACCCGTCGTTGATGGTGGCGCCCACGGTGACGCCGTTGCCGCCGCTACCGGAAGTGCTCGAGGTGGTTATGGTAGTACCGTCGGACCAGTGGCCGAACCCCACCGAGTTGCATGCTGCCACGCGGATTTCGTAGGTGGTTCCCAGTTTCAGCCCGGTCAGGATCTCGCTGTCACCACCGGCGCTGGCTTTGGCGCTGTCACCGCCTGTCTCGGTGTACATGATGGCGTAGTGCAGGATCGGGTTGCCATTGTTCGCGGGAGCGGTCCACGCGACGCCGACCGACGTTGCCACCAGGGTACCGGTAAGGGTGGGCGCATCGGGAGCGCCAGGTGTTCCGGAGCTACCCATGTTCGAGTTTCCGCAGCCGGGGTATTCGCCCGACCCGTGCCAGTTTTCGCTGCCGCCGGTACCGCCGTCGCCTTTGCCGCCCGTGCCTCCGCCTCCCCCGATTCCTCCCGTGCCCGGATTGCCGCGGGTGTTTGATTGGGACGAGCTCGAGTCGGATGTGCTGGCAGTGTCTGGCTCGGACTCGTTGGGGAAGTCAATCTGCGTCGGAGGGTCCCGGTCCTCGGTTTCTTCGGGTCCCCGCACGATGAGGTAGCAGACCCTGCTGGGCTGGTCGGTGACGTATCCGGCGTCGTGCTGATCGGATGCCGGATAGGCGCGGACTAAAGAATAGCCGTTGTCGTCGACACTGCGGATGACGTACCACTCGGCGCCGTTGGAATCGGTGTGGAAACCCTCGAAGGAGCCGCCGCCGTAGTCCGTTTCCAGGATGGTTTGATCGTTTTCCACCACCGGCCAGTCGGAGGGGCACGCCGGAAGGTTGGCGCTGTGGCTGGCGTCAGCGGGCGCGAGCAGGGCTAGAGCGCAGGCCACCCCCACCGCGACTATCAGGGGGAGTTTGTACCTGATGGATTTGACGAGAGCCACTTCAGCATCCCCACAGGCCCGCGATTTCGGCCTCAGTCATGATCGAATTCGTCGGTATTTATTTTCGTAGCGGCACGTACTGCGGCCGTAGCGTCGCGCAACATCGATCAACGGCTCACGACCATCGGCGACGCTTGTATTTTACTTTTCTTGATTTCTAACCACATTCGGGAAACCAGACGTTGTTTCGCGGATATTTGACTGGCGCCAGTTCGATCTTGCAGCGGCAGTAAAGCCGTTGTGAGCCGCTCCACCAAGGCTCGCAACGGATGCGCGGCCACTTCAACCGACCTCGACACCGGAATCGATCCAATCCGACAATCGATGGTGTAAATCGTGTGCCGTCTACGTGGCAGCGAAAGGAGGCCACCTGCCTTGAATATCACCGTGATCGGACTCGGCTACATGGGGATGGTGGCCGCAGCCTGCCTGTCCGACGCCGGTCACCGCGTGCTCGGCGTCGACATAAACGATGATCAGAATAAACGGTGATCGGATTGCCCAACTCCGGTCCGGGCAACTCCCCTTTTACGAACCGGGCTTGCGGAGTTCGTCGACGCCAACTGGCAGGATATCGCCCGCCGCATGAACCCGCCGCGGTTCGTGTTCGACGGGCGCAACGCGCTGGACGGGCCGAAGATGCAGCGGCTGGGGTTCCAGTACGTGGGCGTGGGCCGAAACGCCAACGGCCCAGGGTGACCCAGGCCGTTTGGCCGGTGATATTGTTGCATCGCGTCGTTTCGGCGGCGGTCAACGACAGATCCGCCGCCGAAACGATGTTGATCATCCGGACGGACCGGAAACGGTAGTTGTCGATTCGTTGGACAGCTTCCCCCCGTCTCGGGTGCAAATTGCGCCGGTATCGGTGCATTCCGTGGTTGCGGGCAGGGTGATGGTGACGTCGCCGTTGCCGTCCGGTCGCACGGTGATCTCCCAGCGTTTGTTACTTGGTGGCGCCAGCCGGCGGGTTTTGACCACGTCGCCGCCGGATACCGTGAACGCGGAATCCCGCAGCGTAACGTAGCTCAGGCCTCTGATATTTTCATTGAACCGTAGCTCGAATGTGAATGAACCCCGTCCGTTGTGAGACGTCGGCGTGTCCCTGAACTCGGCCGTCAGCGGCGACCGGATCGTGTCCGTAGCGTCGCTGGTCAGGGACTCCTCGTAGCCCGCGTCGTCGGTGAAGCTCACCCTGACCTTGATGGTCTTGCCCACGTCGGCAGCGCGAAGGACGTATCGGTTGCCTGTGGCGTTCCTGATGTCGGTTTCCGAAGTTCCGTCAACCCGGATCCACTGGTAGGTGAAGGACGCCCCGTCCATACCGTCCGCGTCGGCGATGTCGGATGTGGACACACCCAGGGTCTGGTCCATCTCGGCAGTTCCACCAATGGAGGGTTCGCCGGTTGCCGCATCGTTTCGAACGATGAGCGCCGTACCGGGACTGGTGGTGCGGAGAGTGGTGCCTCCGGCGCGCATGATGACGCGGTTATCCTCCCGGTCGTAGGTGATGTTGGAGTTGGTCATCGCGCCGTGGAATTGCGAGTAGACCGCCCTGACCCGTTTCGGCGGGTCGATGCTGCTACCCTCGTCGGGCGGGCTCAGCGCGACCTCAAACACCGGGATTTCCTGGGGTTTGATGACGGAGCCACCCAGGAGCGCGAGCATCGACTGGTACAAATCACCGCGCGGGTTGAACTTCGGCGGCGCATCGTTAACGAAGGGGAACTGCAGGGACCCCATGTGGGTTTCCACGCCGTTCGGATCCGTAATCCACATGCCGAACCACCGTCCGTCCATATCGTCCATCGACCCATCATGGGCGACGCGGACCGTGTAGTCTCCCACGCCCCAGTCGTAGGGTTTCCGGATGCTGATGAAGTCGCCCAGGATACTGCCGGTCACAACCCACCCATCGGTGGTGGGCCGGGCCAGTGATTTGTCATGGGTGCCCCAGCGGTTGAAGACGATGCCCTTGCCCTCGGAGCCATCGGTGTCCGGGTCGTCCAGGTCGGTTCGGATGCCAAACCCGAAGCGAGTGTGGCCGATGCTGCTCCAGCCGAACGCCATAACCAGGGAATGGTCTTCCGAGAAGTGGCCCGGGTCTTCTCGAACCGTGAAGTTCATGGTGATGGAATCGCTCCTGTCAGTCTGGGTTGGCCAGCCCCACTGCGCGTTGGCCATGATCTCAGATGCGGCGACGTACCGGGCGTCCACCTTGTGGCCCGATTTGTTTCCCTGGCTCCCGCTGGACAGGTTGGCATGCAGGCTGCCCGAAGCGCTCTTGATGGAACCGTCGCCGTTGGTGCCCTGGCCGATGTCCCCGTTCTTGGCCAGGGAGTTGGCGGGAATGGCGATACCGTTGCTGTCGTTGTCCAGCAGCCCAACGCGGTACACGAACACGAGGGTGGACGAGCCGCTGCTGCGTTTGTTGTAGTTGGCATGACGGGTACCGACGGCCCCAAGGGCTTCGACGCTGAGTCGCGCGGCCGGGATGCCCCTGACGTTCACCGGCCGGTCGAACCTGACCTCCACCTTCACCTCCTCGCCGCGCACGTAATAGTCGGCATGCTGCGGCGAGGACGTAATCCGCACCCGGTTGACCTTGGGCCGCCTCGAGCGGCCGTCGACCTTGTGGCTCGATTGGGTTCCCAGCCTGGAGTGGGTCAGGCTCACGTTCTGGTTACCGTCCGTGGTCTGGAAATAGTTCTCCGGGTTATGATCCAGCGTCGAGCTGTTGTCACCGATCCACACGCCGTCAGTATCCACGTCGCCGGATCGGACGAGCGTCGCGAAGATCACCGAGTCGTCCCGGTGGGACACGGGGACCAGATCCCTTCTGCTGGAGCCGATCCGTATCCGGAAGGTGGCCTCGCTGTTGACGGAAACGGTTTCGCTGAACTCGACCTCCACCGCGAGGAGTTCGCCGTAGCCGTAGGTGTCGTCGCCGGCCAGGCGAGTGTCCCAACCGCCAGATTCGTTGGGCTGCACCTCGTACATCCGGACGCCGTTGGCGGCGATGGCGGGCGTGACGAACGGGCGCTGCGAGATCCTAGGCGAGTTGGGTTGGACGCTCGCGTTGGCGTGGTTGGCAAGCTGGATCTTTTCGTGGTGTTGGCTTTTTCCGGTGTTTTGCGCTGAAGGGTGGGTCGAATCGGCGAAAGCATGGTTGGATCCAAGTCCGGCGATGATGAGCATTGCCAAGGCGCTTAGCAACGCCGGCCACACTCTTGAGGGTCGAAACCGGCTCAGCCGGTTCCTGATCTTTGTCTTTTGCGTATTCATGGGTTGTCTCCCGTATATCGCACAACGCCTCCGGTCGGTCGACGAGTGCCGTTCTTGTGCAGCCGTCGTGGGCAGAGTTGCGCGAGGGTCAACGGATACGTCCTGACTGCAACGACCAACACAACGATCCTGTACACCGCACCGTGATATTTTTGTGCACCAGCATGATTTCCCTCCAATTGTTGTGTCGCTTCGACCGGCGAAATAAACCCATGGCCGAAGTGCGTAGCGAAACCCGCGACCGGAACGGCTGTGTGACCACTGCGGACCGGATTGTTGTCGCCGGATCGATTGGCGCAAGAAAATAACCGATGCATCGCCGTGAGTCCGTGCATAATCGAAATTCGACACTAAATGCTGTTAATATTCATGAAACCGACCTCTTCCGTTTACTGTATGAAATATTCCATAATGCCAAGCTGATCTAGTGGACGTATTTCGTATACAATGTGCGAGGAATGAGCGTATTCGTTAATCAATCAAGGATTTGGCCAAAATGATGTGCACGAATTGCAAGGACGCCGTCAGAAATCGGAGCAGATGGGCCCTGATGAAGTAGACAAAAACCGCTTACCCCTCTGGGAACTCCTGCTCGACCCGGCCACGGTCAAGCCGGGCGAGGTTTCGATAATGAAGCAGTCCGGCCCGCGACATGGGGCTCACGAGAGACCGGTCGATCAGATTTGCCACATCAGGCTGGCGTATCTACAATTGCCGACATCAATCAGGAGGGAACAGACATGAAACTATTGGTACTGTCCGGCGGGCGACATCCGTACGAGGAGTCGACGCCCATTTTGGAGACCTTCCTCAAGGGCGCCGGCCACGATGTGACGGTTACTGAGGACGCGTCGCCGCTCGGGGACCGGGCAGCGATGGGCGGTTACGACGCGGTGGTGTTCAACACCCGCCGAGAGAATGTGCCGGACTTCGGTGACTGGACTCTGTCAGCGGCGGAGATGGAAGGGCTGCGGGATTACATCAGCGGTGGCGGCGGGTTCGTCTGCATCCACATCGCAACCTGCGTGGCCGCAGCGTGGCCCGAGTACCACGACATCACCGGCGGCGGCTGGATTTCCGGCACCAGCTACCACCCGCCATACGGGGAGTTCACGGTCAACGTCAGCAATGCGGGCCATCCCGGGGCCGACGGCATCGCCGATTTCTCGACCAACGACGAGCTCTACATGAACCTGGCGATCAAGGACGGCAACGACGTCTTCATCACCGGGACTGCCGAAGACAGCACGTGGCCCTGGGGTCCGGACCGGAATCCCACGTTCATGGCGGGCGGGACCTATCCCCTCGGGTGGACGCGCAAGTACGGTGACGGCAACGTCTACGTCCTGCTCCTGGGGCACGACGGCCGGAGCTTTCAGACACCGGAGTTCCAGCAGCTGGTCCTCAACGGTGTGGAATGGGTCGCCGCAAGGGTGGCGGCTTAGCCGGGTTAGTGAGTCGTCCGCTTACCGCCAAGCCGGTGGTGAGCGGAGAGCATGTTTCGGGGGTGCGCCGAGAAAGCGCACCCCCAAGTTTTTGATGTTTTCCACTCCCCTATGGGGGAGGATCTCCGCGTCGCTATCCGGCGCGATCGGCGTACACCTGCCGGGCGCGGTCAATGGCACGAACCCGGCCGGTCACCAGGTCGTCCTGCCGCTCCTTGGCCCATTGGTTGGAGGCCTGGGTGCTGAGGACGCTGCCCTGGAAGTGGGGCATTACGTACCGGGCCATCAGCTCGTAGCTGCGCAGCATCTTGTCGCGCGGCGCCCAGTCAATGGTCTGGACCAGGAACGCGCCAAATCCGCCGCTCTGCTCGCCAAGCCTTTCGATGGCCTCGATGCAGTCGTCGGGCGTGCCGATGATCCAGCTGCCCGTATCGGCCATGTGGTCGATCACCTTGTCCAGCGGTCCGTCGAAGACCGGCTTGCGGCCGTTGGTTCCCTCGCTGTACTCCCGGAGGTAGCGGCCGGCGCCCATGCGCGCATCGTCCAGCGCCTCCTTGCGGGTCTCGGCCAGGTGGCAGGGCAGCACCAGCCGCCAGTCGTCGCGGTTCATGGTGTTGCCGTGCTCGGCAGCGGACTCTTCGGCGATGCTCCAGAGGCCCTGCAGGTCAGACGGGCCGGCGGACGGGTCGCGCGGCACGGTGATGGTCAGGACCGAACACCCATGTTTGCCGGCCAGGGTCACGCCGGCCGGCGACTGCACCGAGGCCACGGAGGTATGCATGTACGGTCGCTGGTAGGGCCGAAGCTGCAGCAGGCCCTCTTTCAGCTCAAACCAGTCGCTCTTGTAGGTGATGGGTTCGGTCTCGGTGAAGAGGCGCAGGATGATGCCCAGGGACTCGTCCATCCGTTCGCGTTGCAGTTCGTGAGGGATGCCCATCATGTAGGCGTCGCCGGGCAGCGCGCCCGGCCCTACGCCGAAGAGCACGCGTCCGTAGGTCATGTGGTCGAGCTGGACCATGCGGTTGGCGACCATCAGCGGGTGGTGGTAGGGCAGGCTGACCACGCCGGTGCCCAGCTTGATGCGGTTGGTCCGCTGGGCCGCGGCCGCGATGAACACTTCCGGTGACGATATGATCTCCCAGCCGGCGCTGTGGTGCTCACCGACCCAGGCCTCGTCGAACCCCAGCTTGTCCAGCCATTCCACGAGTTCCAGGTCGCGTTCCATGGCCAGGGTGGGGTTCTCTCCGACCCGGTGAAACGGGCCGAGAAAGATGCCAAATTTCATTCGTTCGGGAAACGCCATACAGGAACCTCCTCCAATGGCGAATGCGAGAGCGCATTCCGTTACGGATTACAGCGGAAGGGGCGACAGGGCGCCCCGGATTTGCGCCATTCTGCGCTTGACGATAGGCCCTGTCAATCGCGCCGACCAGTGCGACGCAGGACTAATCGGGGCACTACTCTTCCCATGCAAGGTCACCAGAGTTCGCAGGGTTGAGGTTGGGCAGATAAGGGTATAATCACTCGAATTTACTGTATCGCGATAGGATAATCACTCCGATGCATGTAACGTGGTACGTTTGCTGGACTGATGTGAGCCGCCAATGTCCGCCGTCGCCAGGCTGCTTGTAGACATTCCCCGGTTCACCTGGGGCTATCTTTTTGAGGGTGCGGCGCGCCCGCCGGCCGTCGTCTGGGTTCCCGCGTTGGTGGTCGCAGCTTTGCTGCTGGTCTCCCCGGTCTACCTCGCGCTGCGCACGGTGGGCGCCGGCGAGGACGCCTTTGACCTGATCTTCCGGACCCGAACCCTCTGGGTGGTAGGCCGTACCGTCGCGCTCATGGCAGCCGTGATGCTGGGTTGCATCATCATCGCCGCCCCGCTGGCGTGGCTGACCGTGCGCACGGACCTGCCGTGGCGAGGGTTCTGGCGCGTGGCTACCATGCTCCCGCTGGCGTTGCCATCGTACATCGTGGGATTCGCCATAGCGGTGGGACTCGGTCCGCGCGGCATCCTACAGGGGTGGCTGGAAGCTGGTTTCGGCGTGGAGCGGATCCCCAGCATCTACGGTTTCCCGGGCGCGGCCTTCACGCTGATCATCATCAGTTTCCCCTACGTGCTGCTGCCGGTGCGGGCCGCTCTGTGGAATATGGATGTCTCGCTGGAGGAGTCGGCGCGGATCCTGGGCCGCGACCGCTGGCAAACCTTCCGCAGCGTCACGCTCCCGATGCTGCGGCCGGCCTTACTGGCGGGCGGTCTCCTCACCGCGCTCTACGCCCTCAGCGACTTCGGCGCGGTCGCCATCATGCGCTACGAGACCTTCACCTGGAGCATCTTCATCCAGTACGGCGCGGCGCTGAACCGCACCCTGGCCGCCGCGTGGTCGCTCGCGCTGATCGTGCTGGCGCTGGCGGTGGTCTGGGGCGAAAACACCGCCCGCAATGCCATGGGCGGCCGGTATTACCGCAGCCGCGGGGGCGCGACCCGACTGCCTGAGCCGGTTCCCCTGGGGCGCTGGCGCTGGCCCGCCCTGGCATATTGCGGCGCGGTGTTGGCAGTTTCCATCGGCTTGCCCGTGGTGGTGCTGATCTACTGGACGGTGCGCGGTGTGGCGGCCGGCGAGCCGTTGCTGCTGCTGTGGCGGGCAGCGGCAAACTCCGTGGGTGTTTCGGCCTTGGCCGCAGTCCTGACGGTATTGTGCGCCGCGCCCATCGCCGTGCTGGCGGTGCGTTATCCCGGCCTGTTCAGTCGGTGGCTGGAGCGCATGGGTTTCGTCGGTTTCGCCCTGCCCGGCATCGTGATCGCGCTGGGCCTGGTGTATTTCGGGGCAAACTACGCTCCCTGGCTTTATCAATCGCTGGCGATTCTGGCGGTGGCGTACGTGACGCTGTTCCTGCCGGCGGCGGTGGGTTCCCTGCGAACCTCGTTGCTGCAGGTGCGGCCGGAGTTTGAGGACGCCGCCCGCAGCCTGGGGCGGCGCCCGCTGTCCGTCCTGTTGACCGTCACGCTGCCGCTGGTGCGACCCGGAATCCTGACGGGAGCGGCCTTGGTTTTCCTCCTGACCATGAAGGAGTTGCCGGCGACGCTGATCCTCAGCCCCATCGGCTTCACCACTCTGGCGTCTTCCATCTGGGCCGCCGCTGAGGAGGCGTTCTTTGCCCGGGCGGCGGCGCCGGCGCTGCTGCTGATTGCGGTCTCATCCATCCCGTTGGCGCTGATCACCATGCGCGAGGAGCGCCGCGAGGACTGACGTTCCTGGCATCAGAACCAGTTGGCCTTGTCAACCACGTTGCGCAACTCCCGGCCCTCGTTGAAACGCTTGCAGTTGTCGATGAACAGGTCGGTGCGGCGGTCGTCCAGGTAGGGCCCATTGCCGGCCACGTGCGGCGTGATGAGCACACCGGGCATCGTCCAGAGAGGGTGGCCGGTCGGCAGGGGTTCGATCTGGAAGACGTCCAGGCCGGCGCCGGCGAGTTCGCCGGCCCGCAAGGCGTCCACCAGGTCGTCCAGGATCACGGTGGCTCCCCTGCCGATGTTGATGAAGAACCCGGTGTTTTTCATGGCCCGAAACTGCTCGGCTCGGAACATGCCCTGGGTTTCCGGCGTTTCCGGCACGGTAACCACCACGAAGTCGGCCCGGGGCAGGACCTCCAGGAGGTCGTCAGGACGGTGCAGCTCGGCCACGCCGGCGGTGGGAGCCGACAGTCTGGGGTCCACGCCAAGCACGGTCATGCCGAACTCGGAGCACAGGCGCGCGGTCTCGCCGCCGATGCCGCCGACGCCCACGACTGCGACGGTGGCCTCAGGCAGGTAGATGGTCGGATAGCCCTGCTGCCAGACTCCGGCGACCTGCTGGGGAATGTACACCTGCAACCCCCGGGCAAAGGCCAGCAGCAGGGACATGATGTGCGCGCTGATGTGGTCGTTGTAGATCTCCCGGGTGTTGGTGACCACAACGTCGCTGTCAATCAGCGAAGAGTGGTAGTAGCCGGCGCGGGGGCCGGCCTGGGGACAGGCAATCCACCTGAGGTTGTCGGCCCGCTCCAGCAATTCGGGCACGATGTCGCCGAAGGCGGCGTCGGCGTCGCCAATGACCTCCATGGCTTCGCCCACCGTTGGGCACAGGTGGACGTCGATGTCCGGAATTTCTTCCTGCAGCCTTTGGGGCCAGTGGTCCTGGTAGTTTGGCGGACAGATGACGAGCTTGAATCCCATTGCAGCGCTCCTTCCGGTCAGGTTTCGAGTGCAACATTCTAGGCCGATCCTCGGGCAGCGCAACACCGAGCTTGGCCACCGGTATGCCGCCGACCGCGAAAATTACCGTTCTCCCGGAGGTTTGTAGTACAGTACCCGCAACAAAGAACCCCTCGCCTGCCGCTCCGATGTGTGGGAGTGGTTGGGCCTGAAATCGGGAGGCTGTCCCACGCGGAGCGACGCGCTGCGTGGGTGGGCACCCCGCATCTGAAAAGGAATATGGCATGAGCACAAATCGCAAACCGGTCGCCGTCGTCATCGGCGCGACATCCAAGTGGCAGTCGGACGGACGTAACACGCAACTGGTGCACGGCGGGGAAATCGACGACAGCGATCTGCCGATCGGCGTGCGCTGGGGCGTTGGCGGAGCCGTTGCCCAGAAGTTCGCCCAGGAAGGGTTCCTCACGGTGCTGACCACCCGCAACGCTTCCAACGCGGCGCCGCTGCAGGCCGCCATCAACGAGCAGGGCGGCGACAGCACCATCGTGGAACTCGACCTGTCGATTCCCGAATCGATCTCGAGCGCGTTCGCGCAAATCCGGGAGGAGGCCGGCGACCCGGATGTCCTGGTGTACAACGCGGGTTACATCGATGGGCGCGACCTTCCGCCGGAGATGGAACTGCTGGAAAACACCCCCCTCGAGGTATTCGAGACCGCGCAGCACATCTCCAGCAGCGGCCCGTTCCTCGTCGCCAAGGAGGTGTTGCCGGCCATGCGCGAGCGCGGCGAGGGCACCATCCTGATCTCCAACAACCCGTCGTCGCTGCGGGGCCGGAAGCGGTACACGGGTCAGTCGCTGTACTATCCCCGGGTGATGATGCGGACGCTGGCGCAGGTGTTGACGGAAGAGTATTCCGAATTTGGCGTGCACGTCGCCAATGTGATCATCGACGGGACCATCGACTCGCCGGGCACGCGGGCCACTCCGCGGGCGCAGCAGAACCCCGAACTGCTGATCAACCCCGTCAAGATCGCGGAGGCCTTCTACTACCTGTACACGCAGGACAAGTCCTGCTGGACCCACGAGCTCCAGCTGACCCCGTATCCCGTCAAGCCGGCTTTCTAGACCACTTGAGCGCGGGAACCTAACGCCTGGAACCAACTGCAAGGAGTAATCGGATGGATGTCGGAATGATGATGATCTTCTCCAGCTACGGCTGGGATGAAGGATCGGACGGCCAGATGTGGGAGGAAGAACTGCGCCTGGCCGAGATCGCGGCTGACGAGGGTTTCGAGTGCCTCTGGTCGGCCGAACACCATTTCAACGATTACTCCTTCGTGCCGGACAACCTCCAGCTGATGACCCACGTGGCGGCCAAGCATCCCGACATCGACGTGGGAACGGCAGCGGTGATCCTTCCCTGGCACAACCCGTTGCGTGTCGCCGAAAACGCTGCCGTGCTCGACCTGCTGAGCGGCGGCCGGCTCCGGCTGGGATTCGGACGTGGCCTGGCGCGCCGCGAGTTCGAGACCTTCGGCGTCAGCATGGACGAATCGCGGGAGCGGTTCGACGAGGCGGCGCCCATGATCGTCGATGCCCTGAAGACCGGTTTTATTGAGGGCGACGGGAAGTTTTACCCGCAGCCGAGAACCGAAATCCGCCCCCGGCCGCAGCACTCATTCGACGGGCGCATCTATGCCGTCGCGGCCAGCGACGAATCGGTGCTCTCGGCGGCCAAGTTGGGAGCGCACATCATCATGTTCGCCGACCGGCCCTGGGAGATGCGGATGCCGGGCATCGAGCGGGGACGGGCGCTGCACCGGGAGTTCCACGGCACCGAGCCGCCGGCGTTGATGCTCTCGGAATTCGTCATCTGCGGCACTGACTTGGAGCAGTGCGAGCAGGAAGCGCGCCAGTACCAGGGCAAATTCGTAGAGAGCAACTTCTACCACTACGAGTTCCTGGGCGACCACTTCGCGTCGGTGAAGGGTTACGACGCCTACCAGCAGAAAGCCGAAATCGCCCGCTCCGCCGGCCTCGAGGGAGCGGTCGAGGGCTTCATGAAGGCGGCCAGTTGGGGCACGCCCGACAAGATCCTGCGCGGGCTCGAAGACCGGCGCGCGCTGCTGGGCGATTTCGAGCTGAACGTCGCCTTCCGCTTCGGGGGCACGCCCATGGACGTTGCCGAGCGCGGCCTGAAGCTTTTCGCCAAGGAAGTGTTGCCCGTCCTCAAGTCTTGGTAGCGGACAGGGCGGGGTAAAAACTCCCGAAGTTGCACGGCCCCGGCGGGAATCCCTGCCGGGGCGCATCACTCGGTGGCCCAGGGACGGGACTTGGCCATCTCCCGGACGCCTTGCGCCGTGCTGATGGGGGCGAGGCACCGTTCGCCCATGCACGCGTAAAGCGCCGCTTCACGACGCAGGTGGAAACCCAGTTCGCCTACTCGTTGGGCATCGCGCTCTATATCCAGCGGCTGCACGATCTTGTGCGGCGCGTGGACCCGTAGGGCCGCCTGGTGGAGCGGGCGATAGGATGGATCGGATGCGTCGCCCACCAGAACCAGGCTGACCGGCCCGTGGGTCAATATGCTCCTGGCCCGTCCCCAAGCGGCGCCGGCCGGCAGGAACAGGGCTTCCTCGTCCTCTTCCATCCGTCGCGAGGCATGGTCGCCCAGGTAACTCTTGCCGGGTACGACCTGCTCAAATATGCGCAAGGCTGCGGCGGCACGTTCCGCGTAGGTTTCGTCGCCGGTCAGGTGAGACAGGACCAATAACGCCTCGGCCCAGCAACTGTTGTCCAACACCGGCTGTTCCCGCCGCAGGAATCCGGCCTCAAATGAGCTGGGTTGCGTTGTGTCGTAGCAACCGCCGTCCGCGGCGCCGAACAACATCTGCGTGGTCGCAGCGACCTCAACCGCCCGGCTCAGGTGCTCCGGGCGACCCGTGGACTGGTACCGGGCCAGCCAGGCCCGCAGGAAATACACCTGGTCGATGAGGACGGGCGCCCCGCGGTTTGCCTGTTCCGCGCGGCGGCTCAGCCCGCTTCCGGATGTCCAACTCTCCGTCCACAAGGTGTCCAGGATTTCGGCCCCCAATCGCCGGAGGGACGCGCGGTTCAACCCGTCCCCCGCGTGGATCATAGCCAGCGCGGCCAGCGCGTTCCATCCGGCGTACAACGTGCGGTCAACCGGCGGGGTTGTGCCCTGGTCGCGGTCCTTCCACGATCCCTGGTAGAAGGGCTCGTCGGCATCCTGGCTCGCGTGGAACAATCCGTCATCGGGGCTGAACAGAGTGGTCAGCAGGTAATCCAGGATGCCGTCGGCGGCCGTTCGATAGACCGATTTGCGGGTGATCTGGAATGCCGCCAGATATGCGATCGCCAGGTTGGCGTTGCTGACCAGCATCTTCTCGTAGTGCGGCACCTTCCAGTCCCGGCTCACCGCGTACCGAAAGAACCCCTGGTCCTTGCGGTCGTAGATGCCGTGCCACATGCCCTGGAGGGTGGTTTCGACCATTGCCAGCAGGGTGCGGTCCCCGGTTAGGCCGTGGCGGGCGATGAGGAATTCCAGCGCCTCCCACGGAGGTTGCTTGGGTTCCAGGCCGAATCCGCCGAACTCGTCGTCATAGAGGTCCTGGAGCCGGCGCAGCACCGCGTCGACGGAACCAACGGCTCCGTCGTCCGCCGACGATCCGGTTGTGGTTGCCGGCTCGGATGCTGCTCCGACAAACTCCCCGCTGGATATCTGCTCCAGCACTGCGGCCATCTCGTCCGGCGGGGTGTAGGGCCGGCCGGCCAGAAACTCGCCGTTTGCCGTCAAAAAGGCCACCGAGGGATAGGTGCCCTGGTTGTACCGCAACGAGATGTCGGGCCGCTGGTCAACGTCCACGCGGACCGGGATGAACCGGGAGTTGACCAGATCGATCACCCGCGGATCGGAATAGGAGGTCTCGTCCATCACGTGGCACCAGTGGCACCAGGTCGCCCCGAGGGTCAGCAGCACCGGCTTGTCCTCGGACCGGGAAGCCTCGAACGCTTCCTCACTCCAGTCGCGCCAGGCGATGCCGTCGGCGCCGTGACTTTGGCTCATCCCTGTGTCTCCCGGCCTACAGCCAAGGTTAGTTCGTTGAGGATCAAACGCTACTGCTTCAGGTGCTGGCCGTAGAACAGCAGCACCCGGTGCCACATGTCCTGAGCGGGCGCGGCGCGATAGCTGGGCCGGTAGTCGGCGAAAAACGCGTGACCCGCGTTGTTGTACATCACCCACTCGTAGGTCTTGCCGTGCTGATCCAGCAGGGCTTTCATCTGATCCGCCTGCTCGGCAGTGGGGTTCTCGTCCTCCACGCCGAACAATGCCAGGAGCGGGCAGGTCAGGTCGGGCACCATGTCCATTGGTTGAACCGGCCGCAGTTCCGTCGGCTCGTGAACGATGTGGCCGCCGGCCGAGTCCACCGCCGCATCGATGTTGCTGCTCAGGCACGCCATCATCAGGGTGTAGCGTCCGCCGGAGCAGAACCCGATGATACCTACCTTGCCGTTGGAATCGGCCTGGGACTTGAGGAAAAGCGCCGCCCCTTCCAGGTCGTCCATGGCGCGGGCATCAGGAGAGGCGAACAGCGTGGCCAGCACATTTTCCGGCTCCGGTGTGCCTTCGCGGGTGTAGAGGTCCGGGGCGATGGCCAGATAGCCCTGCCCGGCGAAGCGCACCGCGATGTCCTTGTGGTGGTCCATCAACCCCATGCCTTCCATGGTCACGATAACGCCCGGGTACGACCCGGCGCCGGCCGGACGACTGTAGAAAGCGTCGATTGTCGTCCCGTCGCGGCTGGTGTATTGGATCGTGCCGGTTTCGAGTTCCTGTCCAACGAGTACCATCATCAACCTCCGCCGAATTGATACGAATGGAAGTGTGGGAAACAGCCCTGCGTGATCGCCTGCCCGGCCCACGCTGCGGCGGGCAGACCGGTCACTCCCGGCCCCTACTGGTCCGTGTCGCCCAGCAAGGCCAACTTTTCCCGGAACGCTTCGATTGCCCGCTCTTCAGGCACGCCCATGAAGAACCGCATCCCCTGGACGTATTCGAGCACCTCGCGCGGCAGCATCAAAAGGTCGTTGCGGGGCCCGGTGGACTTGTAGAGATTGTTCATCCAGTCCTCCTGCCCCACGAACAGCGCATCCTGCAGCACCAGGGAGTCCTGCCTCTCCATGCCGTCCCGGACCAACCAGCGGCTGAACACGAAGGGCAGGCCCGTCCACTCGACCCAATCCTCGCCGAGATCGAGGCGCATGGGGAACCCCCGCACTGCCCGGCGTCCCCTCAGCCCCCGGTTTCCGGTGAGGAACACCGCGTCATGCTCATCGTCTCGCCCCACGAATGTCGTCCCGCTCACACCGTGCTTCTGGGCCAGCAGCACCTGGAGCAGTTTCAGCCCGGTCGGGTCGGGTTCGTCGAGCGCGATGGCGCACCCGCTCAGCTCACCGATGGGAACCTTGGTGAGTAGAACGGAAGACGGTGCCCGGGTCACCGACGCCACGCAGAATCCGGAGATCGCCGAAACCGGAGCCGTCAAACGGTCGATATCCAACAGGGACACCGGGCCGGCGTCCACTTCACCCCGTTCCAGTGCGCCCGCAACTTCGTTGGGCTCCATGTTGGCGAGGACAATGCCCCGGCGCTCCATGTCGAAATAAAACGCTTCGCACTCCAGGTTGGGTATAAAGGCTACGGTTGTGGGCATTGCTCAGGCTGCCTCCTTGTCACGAGTTAATCCTATTATCACGTGACGGGGCCCCCGTCCACAGCCGATCCGCCGGTCAACCCGGTTTAGGTCCGGCCGGAGCGGAGGCCCCGGGTGGTGTCCGTTGCCGTCGGGCTTTACAGGCGCGGCCCCATGAACATGGGGGACTGCTTCCGGTACACCTGGATGCGGTTGCGAGGGCCCTCGCAGACGAACACGCGGTTCATGTCGTCCACCGCAACGCCCGTGGGCGCCCAGAAGTCCTTCTCCCGTTCGAGGCCGGGCGCGCGCTCCCGCTCGCCCCACATCTCGGGGTTGGCGTCCAGCTTGTCCTTGCCCCACTTGGAGACGGTGGCATCGCCGGTCTTCTCACCGCAGAAGTTGCCGTCCGGATCAAAGATCTGGAGACGGTCGTTGAGCCAGTCCGCGACGTAGATGATCCCGTCCCGGTCTACCGCGACGTCGGCGGGTCGATTGAACTCGCCGTCGCCGGACCCGGAGGACCCGAACTTCATCAGGAACCGTCCGTCCGCGCTGAACTTCTGGATCCGGTCGTTGCGCCAGTCGGCGATGAAGATGTTCCCCTGGTTGTCGATGTCGATGCCCCAGGGCGTATCGAACTCGCCGTCACCGGTGCCATAGCTGCCAATCTTGGACAGGAACTGTCCGTCGGGCGTGAACTTCTGGATCCGGTGGTTGTTGCCGTCGACCACCCAGACGTTGTCGTCCGCGTCAATGGCCAAGCCAGACGGACGGTCGAGTTGGCCCTCGGCGCTGCCGACGCTCTCCTGCCACTTGCCGATGTATTCCCCGTCCCGGGTGAACATCGAAATGCGGTGGAGCCACTCGTCGGAAACGTAGACGGTGCCGTTGCTGGAGATGGCCACGTTCACGGGCCAGACCAGCGAGCCGTCCTCGAAGTTGTACTCGTGCGGACCCTGCTGCGGCACGCCGCGGGCGAAGGCGTTGACGTATTCCTCGTCAACGGTGCACACGGTGATGCGGGTGCCCTCCGGTCGGTACTCTGAGGACCGGCAGAGGACGTACATCAGGTCGTCCTCGCCGCGGGCCATGTGGATCGGATAGGTGAACCCAGGCCCGAACTGCTCGCCACGCCCGATGGTGTGGCTGTACTGCAGCTGGACGTGGGAAATTCTTTGTGCTGTAACCATAATTGCCTCCCTGCGTCGGGCTAAATGAAGTCCATCTGCTCGAAGGAGCCGTTCACGATGGGCTGGGCATCCAGTCCCATCCACTTCTCCAGCAGGGTGGAATACAGGCCGCGGAAGTCGTTGTTGAAGTGCAGGTCGCCCTCCAGCAACTTGTTTTCCTCCAGCGACGGATATTCGCCGTACAGGCCGCCATTCACATTCTCGCCGACGATGAAGGCGACGCCGCCCGACCCGTGGTCGGTGCCGGAACCGTTGTCGTGGACACGGCGTCCGAACTCGGTGAAGACCAGCAGCACGACCTCGTCGCCGGCGTTGTGCTCCTTCAGGTCGTCGTAGAAGTCGGCGATGGCGTGGGATGTCTCCGTCCACAGGCGGGTGTGGTTGGCCAACTCCCCGGCGTGGGTGTCGAAGCTGTTGTACGGCGCAGTGGTGTAGTACACCCGGGTGCCGAATCCGGCCAGGTGCGTCTGCGCAATGTTCCGCATGTACTGGGCGACCGTGTCGTTCCCGTACTCAACGGAGGAGGAGTACATGGCGGGAGCGGTGCTCAGGATGTCGGCGCCTTCGAGGGCGTCGAGACCGGTCTGAGCGAAGTAGTCCAGCACCGGGCCCTGGCCCAGCATCGGCGAGTAGACGCGTGAGAACACGTCCAACGCCTTGGTGCGCTGCTCTTCAATCTCGATGCCGGTGAGCACGCCGTAGGTTTCCAGGTTGCCCACCGAGGCCACCGGAACACCGGGGGCCACCAGCGACCTGGGGAGTCCGCGGCCGAAGTTGACCGCGGTCAGGACGTTTTCCTTCTGCGGGTCGATGTCGCGTATGGCGCGACCCAACCAGCCTTCGTCCCCGACCTTGTCCGGCTCACAGGTGTGCCAGATATCCATGGAGCGGAAGTGCGAGCGACTGGGAGTGGGATACCCCACGCCCTGGATGACCGCGACTTTGCCCTCGTCGTACAGGCGCTTCACGGGCGCCATCGCCGGGTTGAAGCCGACGCGGTCGGTGATCGGCAGAACCTGGTCGACAGGGATCCGCACGTTGGGCCGGTTGTCCAGGTACAGGGGATCACCGTACGGGACGATGGTGTTCAGGGCGTCGTTGCCCCCCGACAACTGGAGGACCACCAGCACCGGATCTTTTTTGGTGGATGTCATATCATTCCCCCTTTTCGTTACTCGAACAGGTACTCGGTGGTCGCGACGATGGACTGCAGCATCTGTCCGACCCGCTGTCCGAACTCGTCGGTGCCGGTGCGCAGTTCGCCTTCGCTGCTAGCCAACGCCACCAACTCGTTGCGGGTGACCTCGGCCAACTCGTAGTGGCCCAGCAACTGCAAGCAGCCGTCCACCAGCCGCTCGGACGAAATAGTGTCGCCCTCGGAGCCCAGGCGGTTGATGATCGCCTGCACGCCGCGATGAGAGGTGTCGCCCACCGCGTCGGCGGTGAAGTTGATGCGCTCCACCAGGGTGCCGCTGTCGATCCACTCGCGGCCGGTGTGCCAGCCTTCCACCGTCGGCGGGTTCAGCAGGTCCTGGCCCATGTACCGAATGGTCAGCGTCATGGCGTTCAGGCCGGGCTTGGGCAGGTCGAAGTCGCCGACCAGGCGCATCGTGCTGACGACGGTCTCGGTGGGGCTCTTCACCTTCTCGAAGCGGGCGTTCTTGAAGAAATCCGCGTTGAACAGTACCCGCAGCATCGACCGGATGTCGTAGTTCGAGCGGAAGTACTCGTCCTCCAGCATCTTGATGGCTTCGGGGTCGCGCGGCGGCGTGTTCTGCCAGGCGGGTACCTGCGGCTCGTCGGCGACGAAGAAGTTGTACATGTGCCGGGCGACGAACCGGGCGGCTGCCGGCTGCCGGGCAACGATCTTGACGATGTCCTCGCCGTTCCAGTTGCCAGTCTCACCCAGGAACGTCTTGTCCGTGTAGTCGTGGTCCGACGGGTCGTAGATGAACGCAGCCTCGTACTTGCCGTACGGGTAACGCGGAACGGAGTTCGTTACCGTCCACCCGGTGAATGCCCGGGCGGCTTCCTTCACGTCATCTTCGGAATAGTTGGCGTTGCCGTCCATGCCGACGCCCAGGGAGAAGAGCTCCAGCAGCTCGCGGCCCCAGTTCTCGTTGATGGCGTCCTTGTGGCTCATGCAGTTGTCCAGATAGAACACCATTGCCGGGTCCATGGACAGGCCCATGAGCAGTTCCTCGAAGTTGCCGAACCCCAGGGTCCGGAACATATCGAGCTCGATATTCTGCTGCTTGGGGTACTCGCACTTGGCGTGGCCGGTGCAGAAGATGTGGTGCCAGAACAGGGCGATCTTTTCTTCAAGCGGCCGCTTGGTGTTGATCATCCGGTAGGTCCACTCTTCCTGCTGCCCCTCAAGGCCCGCCTTGGACACCCACTGTGGCTGGTAGCGCATCAGGATGTCATCCTGAAGGGCCGGCTGGGTCTCCGGGTTGAGCAACTCCTCAACCGTGGCCTCATAGCCTTGGGCGGCGCGCGCCTCCAGTTCCTCATACGAGGCACCAAACCCGGCGCGGCGCATGAGGTGCGCCATCAAAGCAATGTCTTGTTCTGCCATCCTGTTACCTCCTGAATCCGCGTATTCGGCTGAAATGACCGCCAACTACCCGGGAGTTTCCGTTCCTGCCGGGAAAGGCGCCGGGACGTGTTGAAACTACCGTTTCTTCGGACACGTTACGGCGGTTGGCAGCATTTCGTTAATTTGTGCGCCATGCTAGCCCGATTGGAGCAATTCGTCAATGTTTTCTATTATGAATTCACATACGTAAATCTGGGCGGAGGAACGCAGGACGATCAGTTACTCGCCCCGCATCCGGCGGTTGTACACGTGTATCAAAACCGTCACGACCAACACCCCCAGCAGAACGGCCGTCGGTCCGATGAGGGCTAGCGGGATCCGGATGGAGGATACCCCGGCGTTCGAATGCAGGATGTAGCCCAATAGCGGCACACCGACGACGAGGAGAAACCCGGCCACGGCCATGACCCAGCCCCGCAATTCCGCACCCGTCAGGGAACCGGACTTCGAGCCGATTTCCGCTTGGCGCGGTTCCGTATCCGGCGTGGCGGCTGCCACTTTACGGGCTTGGAGTGCGTCGGCAATGCTGGCCATCAAGACGAGCAGCAACCCCAGCAGAACGGCTATCGGCGAGGTAAGGAACAAAAACGCCAGGGAGTCCGATGCCCCGGTGTCCCAAAAGAGCATGAGACCGGCGATCGCAAACGCCAGGAAAAGCAATCCGCCGACCGGGACGCCGGCCGCTATAAAGACCAACAGAACCACCAACTTCTGCCCGACGCTCAAATTGGGGCGGTTCAGCAGGTACAGCAACGACGCGCCCGTGGCAATGGTGATGATGGCCCATGCAATCGCGGTCATGGTGCGTACCCCTATGCGGTGGAAAAGCGAGCCAAGGATTGTCCTCCGGCGCAGGATTGTAAAAGCGCCTACGGAAAAGGCGCAACGGCGCGCTAACTTGACGCGCACCCACTTTGACAAAAAAGTCATTGCGAGCGCAGCCCGGGAATCTCGCTGCGGTAGCGGTTCTTTCGCCGGCCACGAGACCGCCGCGCCGCTGCGTTCCTCGCGATGACAAACCGGGTACGCCTGACCGCTCAGAGCCTTTTCAAAGTCCTGGATGGCGGCCTTTCACCCCGAACCGTCATACCGGCGAAAGCCGGTATCCGGAACATTTCGAACACAACACTTCCTGGGTTCCCGTTTCCGCGGGAATGGCGGATGGACTTTGGAACGGCCCTGCCGAGCGCCCCACCCTCTTGCCATATTGCGAACGTATGCTCTATAATATCCCCACAGGCGATAATTCGGTTCCATCGACCAGGTTCCGAGCGTTCACGGCCAATCAGCATCAAGTCGCTGCCGGCTTTCGAGACTGTCTCTGATCGCATTAATCAGGGTAGTCGCTCCGGCCACCGGGCCCGCCACAGCCCGCCATGCTTCAGGCATGGACAATGAGAGCAAAAAACCCCAGCGCAAATCCTCCGGCCGTAGGGCTGATACCGCTCGGAACCTGGTCAACAATCTCCAAAGCATCGCCTGCACACCCTGAAATTCAGGAGGCAAACCCTCAGCAACACCAACCCGGACCCTCTCCGGCGGCAGCGACCATCGCCTGTCCTCTGCCGCCGCCACATTTGCAAAGCATCCACTACCCTCGTGCGTGCCCGCTGCTCCACCTCCGTTGGGAGAAAAGGTGTTCGTCGGAAAAAAAGGCGTTCAGCCACCGCCGTCGAACCACTGGTCCGGCGAAAGTGCGCCCTGAGATCGAAACAACCAACTGCCACACCGTTGCCAATCAGGAGGTAAATCTCACAGAGCCGGGCGTCACCCGAGCCGGTGTTTCCGAGACCGGTCACGGCGCATCGGTGCTCGTTGTGGCCGACGCGATTCCGTGGCAATGGCAACGGCGGTACTGCACCGTCTTGTGCGCTCTGCAGCAATTGCTGCGATGGTTGCGCGAAATGTCGTTCGGGACGGGTGTGCCCGTGCGAAAGCGCCCCTTTTGAGCGTCCCTTTTGATTGAAAGCGCCGGCGTCGGGAACGCCTTTGCCGGCGTGATCACCTCAGTTCCGGCGTCCGGCGTCCGGCGTCCGGCGTCCGGCGCCGGATCGGGATGGCCGCGTCGCCGCACGCGGTCGCCGCGACGAAGATAAAAATCAAACGCTTTACCTACGCCGGGCGGAGATGGATTACAATCGCCCGGTGATCAGTTTATCGCGCATCTTGTCGCCGGCCTGGCGAGGCTGGCAGCGGTCGGAGCCCTCGGCGTTGGCATCAAAGTTAGCCGGGGCTGACTATTGCTAGAAACTCAGTCTTCACGGGGCCGCGCCGCTTCCTACGCGACACGGATTTTGAGCCCGTGGCGCTCGCACAACTTCCGGTGGTATTGGACCGGTTCCTCCACCCAGGCCCTCTCCCAGGGCGCACAGATGCTCGTCTTGAGCTGGCTGGTGCTGGAGGTCAGCGGATCGAGCACCAAGGTGGGCTTGACGCTTTTCCTCTACGGGTTACCCAACGTCGGCCTGCTCATGGTCGGTGGGGTGATCGCCGACCGCGTCGACCGGAAGCGACTGCTGATAACGATCCAGTTGGCGGTGGGGGCGTCGATTGCGGCGCTGGCGGCATTGTCGATGACCGGCGCGATTACCGTCTGGCACGTCTATGTGGCTGCCGCGTTGCTGGGGTCTTTGCAGGCGTTGAACCAGCCGGCGCGGGTGGCGATGGTTGCCGACCTGGTGGACCAGCGCACCCTGCTGGACGCGGTGGCTCACTTCAACGCCGCCGTGCACATCGGCCGGATCGTCGGGCCGCCGCTGGTGGGAGCGATCATCGACCACTGGAGCATCAGCGCCGCGCTCCTGGCGAACGTCGCGTGCTACGCGATCAGCGTGGTGTGCGTCTCGAGGATCCGCCCCGTACCAAGTGATTCAAGGCCGGCATCCCAGCCGATACTGCGGAACTTCACGGACGGAATAGTCCAAATCTGGAGAGCGCCGGTGCTGCTCACCGTCCTGGTGCTGGCGTGCGCCTGGGGCGGGTTTGGCATGAGCCATCTTGCGGTGATCCCGGCCTTCGCCAAGGACCACCTGGGCACCGACGCGTCGGGAGCCGGCCTGCTGCTGCTGGCCTCCGGGGTCGGCTCGCTGTTGGGGAACCTGCTCATCACCTTCATGCACCGGGCCTGGCTGTACCGCTGGCTGCTGGTCTGCCTGGTGTCGTTCTCCGCCTGCCTCACGCTGTTCGCATGGTCGAACTGGTTCTGGGTTTCGTGGTCACTGTTTCTGGTGTTGGGGGTTCTCAGCCTGGGAACCGTCTGGCCCCTGGCCACCACCATCCTGCAGTTATCTGCTCCCGCCGAGATCCGGGGAAGGGTGATGGGCGTTCTGCACTTCACGCCGGGGTTCCACAACCTGGGAGCGTTGCCCCTGGCCGCCGCCGCCGGTTGGATGGGTTGGTCCACCGCGATCAGCATAGCCGCCGGCCTGTGCCTGCTGGTGACGCTGTGGTTCGGGCTTGGGCGGGCGGCGGGTCGCCACCTCGCCTCGACCCCCGCAGGGTAGGTGCGCCGCCCTGGAGTCGACGACCCGCGTCGCCTGGCGCGTAACCGGCGAGCCGGGTCGGTGGTCAGTCGTTGCCACCTGCGGGGCTGGCAGCGGCGGCCACCGGGCGGGCCGTGCCGCGGAAGTAGATGTCGCGCCAGAATCCGCTCCCGATCAGCGTGCCGACAACCACCAGCGTGAACGCCGCCCCCGCCACGGACATGACCATACCTGCGGACCAGAAGTCCGCCAGTCGCCCGTACAGCAGGTTGGCGAAGGCCATGCTCCCGCCAATGTGCATCGAATACGCCGAGGAGACGCGTCCCCGGATCTCGTCCGGCACCACCGACTGGATAACGGTGTGGGTGATGGTCATGAACCCGGAGGTGCCGAGTCCCATCATGACCGCTGCGATCACGGAAATGCCGGTCTGGGACGAAAGTCCCATTCCGATGGGGGTCAGGCTGCTGGTGAAACCCAGCAGCAGGAAGACTCGACCACGGGTCATGTGGTTGACGATGCCACCCACAAACAGCGAAGAGAACAGGGCGCCAACGCCCAGGGCAGCCATCAGCGCGTAGACGTCGTTCTGATTGAACGTCACCCCGTCGGGCGAGAGTTTCTCCAGCGCCAGGGGCGGCAGCATGGACTCAAAGGACATCACCAGCACGCAGTGGGCCAATGCCATCATCAGGATGCCGAACACCAGCGGTGTGCTGTAGATGTAAGCGAATCCGGCGGCGACGTTGGCCCAGAAACCGCGGCGCCGGTCGATGACCCCGGACGACGCCAATCGGATATTGAGCGCGGATGCCAGGGCGACCAGGTAGAAAGCGGCACACGCCCAGAACACGATCGCGGAGGTGCCCAACGTGAGCACCAGGTCCTGCAGGGAGAAGGAGAAACCACCGGAACCGAAAATGACGCTGCTGCCCACCGTGACGGAAATCGCCAGCAGGATGGATGGACCCACGGCTCGGGATCCCTGTTGCATGGCCTGGTTCAGGGCCACGGCGTTCGGCAAACGCTCCCGGTCCACCAGGTTGGGTGTCAACGATTGGGAAGCGGTCATCTGCGTCGAGCGCAGCGTCCCGTTCACCACCGCCAGCAGAACGACGTACCAGGGGTTGGTGACGCCAGTCATGACGAGGATGGCCATCACGGATGCCTGGATGATCTGGAGAATGTAGACCCGCTGCAGCAGCGTCTTGCGGGTCATCTTGTCGGCCAGGTAGCCGATGAAAGGCGTCGCGAAGAAGCGCGGCGACATGGCCGCGAAGGTGATCAACCCTACCCACAGCCCCTGGGTGCCCTCCAACTCGGGGATGCTGTAGACCCACGCGCCTCGGGCCACGATCAGCGCCCAGGCGCCGCTGCTGCTGCACAGCGTCGAAAGGGCCAGGAAACGAAAGTCTCGGAAAACCAGCGCCGCAAGGAACCGATGCGCCCTTTGGGCAAAAAAGTTGGGTTGCGGGACTGGGGTTGTTGACATGTAGTGTCTCCGGCCGTGTCAAACAGCGGGCTGGCACGGCGCCGAAACCTGATGATCACCTTGCGCTTATTCGCGCATTGTACTCCAATTATTCAACATTTCGATACCTGGAGCCGTGCGATATAGCGCGTCGGGTTCACATCGTGCGCAGGATTGGCTCCAAATGCGCACGGGGGCAAGATCATTGCCTCGCCCCCGCGCTGGTCTCCGGACGGAGACTGGTCTGTTTCTTCTGTGGGAGGGATCAGTTGGGGACCCACACGACGCTGCCCACCTCGGTGAATTCACGGTTCATCTTGACCCACGAATCCCCGGCGTCGTCGCTGGAATACAGCTCTCCCATCAGGCTGGAGGCCACAACGAAATCGGGGTCCGCCGGGTGCGTGGCGAACTGCCAAATGTTGGAGTTGGGCTCCACCGGCAACGGGCGTCGCTCCCAGGTCTGGCCGGCGTCCGTCGAGCGCTGGATGGCGCCGGCGCCGCCGATGGCCGTGTCGCCGACGCCGGCGAAGATCACGCTGGGGTCGTCCGGCTTGACGGCGATGCCGCGGCTGTAGGGCAGGACAAACTGGTCGGTGGTCACCACCGACTGCCAGCTTTCGCCCATGTCAGTGGTCGCGTAGATTTCCCGGGGTGTGCTGGCCAGCACCCGGTTGGGCTCGCCCAGCCCGATGGCCATGCCGTGGATGTCGGGATGGACGCCGCCCTCGACGTGGGTCCAGGTGTCGCCGCTGTCAAGGCTGCGGTAAACCCCGTCCACCTCGACGCCGGCCCAGACCGTGCGGTGGTCCTTCGGGTCCACCATCAACATGGTCACCATCGGGGGACCGATGTGGCATTCCTGCGCCATCTGGACGGACAGTTTGGTCCAGCTCGCGCCGTCGTCCCGCGTCCGGAACAGCGCCGCCGGCTTGATGCCCACGAAGACGGTATCGGTGTCCTCCGGGTCGATGGCGATGGACCAGATGGGCACGCCGTCCATGGGCGACCAGAGCTTCTCCCAGGAGGCGCCCTTGTCCTCGCTGCGGTAGATGCCGTTGTCCGCGCCGGCCAGGATACGGCTCGGGTTGTCCGGATACACGGCCATGGCCCGGACCTGGCTGCCCAGCGGGAACGGATCGCGGATGCGAGTCCAGTTTTCTCCACCGTCGGGGCTGTGCCAAACGCCGCCGCCGAACCCGGTGGCTCCTACGCAAATGCTGTGGTTCTTGCTCATAACATTCCCCCTTCAGATCGTGAGGTCAGTTTCCAAGTGCGGTGGATTTGAGGGCGCTATCCGGGTAGTTCGGTGACAGAGATCCAACCCGGGCCTTCGCCCAGCGGATGCGTTCCCACGCGGGACAGCTCCCCCGAATCCCCGACGCCGAAGATGGCCATCTGACCGGAGTCCTGCCCCGCGGAGTAGATGAACTTGTCCTGCAGGTCGAGGCACAGAGCGTTGGGTCGCGGTTCCGACTGCACGATGCCGTTGGAGGTCAGCGCGCCGGTCGACGCGTCCACCGTGTAGCAGGCGATGCTGTCGTGGCCCCGGTTGGGTGCGTACAGGAACCTGCCCGAGGATGTGATCTGGATCTGGGAGCAGGTGTTGCGCTCGCTGAATCCTTCCGGCGGCAGGGTGGTCACCGTCTGGAAAAGCGACAACGTGCCGGCCGAGGCGTCCAGGTTGTAGGCGCTCACGCTGCAACCCTGCTCGTTGGAGAAGTACAGGACGTCCAGCGACGGATGGAAACAGAAGTGGCGCGGCCCCAGGAACTCCTCCGGGTCCACGGTGGCCGGCGAGTTCGGGGTGATGTGGCCGGTGTTCTCGTCGAACCGGAACTGCCAGATCGAGTTGGGGCCGTTGCCGGCGATGTGCGGCACAAAGGCGTAGGCGTTGGTCGGGTCGGTCTGCATGGCGTGGGCGCCGGTTGCGGTTTCCAGCGACACGACGGGGTCGCCGCCCAGCGAACCGTCATCGCCGATGGGATGCACCGCCACGCGCGCGCCCTGGTAGTAGGACGACAGCACGAACCGGCCGCGCCGGTCGGTGGCCACGTAGACGGGCCAGGCGTCCAGCGGCACGGACCCGTTCTGCGTCAATCCACCGCTGGACTGGTCAATCTCGAAGCTGACCAGTTGGGTGATCTCCCGGCAGCCCACGTAGAGAAACCGGCGGTCGGGGCTGATGGCCATGGTGAACGGGCCGCCGTCAACGGCCACGTCGGTTTGCAGCGTCATCCCGCCGGAATCGGGGTCGACGGTAAAGACCGAGATCTTGTTGTCCCCTTGAACGGCGACGTACATGTAGTAAGGCATAGCATTTCCTCGCGGTTGAAAGGTGGCGACTGCGGAGTTGCGTCAGGATCAACCGGTGGCGGGTCCGTAGCCGGGCCGCCTGGCCCACACCATCCCTTCGGGATCGTGGGCGACTTCCACAGCGTTGCCCTTTGAGTCCCGCAGGCCCAGCGGGTGCTGCACCAGTTCGATCATGTTCCCGTCCGGGTCATTGATGTAGGTGGAGTGGCCGCCGCTGTATTCGCGGATACTGGGCGCTGAATAGGCAACACCCAGCGCGTCCAGGTTGGCGATCATCTCGTCCCAGTCGTGGATCTCGACGGCGAAGTGCCCCGACGGGTTGGGGTTGGGGGTGAAGGTGCTGTGGATCTCTCCGTTGCCGATGCGCAACTGCAACTGGCGTTGGTTCAACTCGGGGCCGCGGTCCAGGAATTCCGCGCCAAACACCTTCTCGTACCAGTCTCGGCTCCGATCCTTGTCGCTGATCTGGATATTGATGTGCTGAATCATGGTAACTCGAGACACGGGGCACCTCCTTTTCGTGAATCAATTGACAGTTAGTGAAGGTTTAAGACCCGGCGTACGCCATTGGCGCAAGTATAGCATCACGCTTTCCCGTGAAAGCGCACGGTATGAAAAGGGGCCCGGTACAAAACCCGGACCCCTCGGCGGTTGGTCGCGTTCGCGAATGCGTGACGGTCTACGCCAGGTGCTGGCGGATGAACGCCGTCATCCGTTCCAGAGCCTCCTGCGCGACCGGTGTGGAAGGATCGGTCAGTATTCGTTCACCCTCGCCGTCGAAAATCTTGACGTCGATGTCCCCGCCGGCCTTGCGGTACTGAGCGATGAACTCGTCCAGGTCCGGGCGTGGATGGGGTTCCTCGTAGGAGCGGGCCAGGCACAGCGTGGGGGGTAGTTCCATCCTCTCACCGGCGGCCAGGGCACGGGCCGGCGCCGCCTCCGCCATGGCTTCCTCGGTGACCCAGTACTCGTCGTGATTGGGGATCACTCGCTCGGCCATGCCTGCCGGCGGCGTGACGTCGTCCCGGAGACCTTTGGCGTACCGGTAGCGCCCCAGCGGATCGATCACGGGAGAGACCATGATGACGCATCCCAGGGTGCCGTCGAGGGCCGTGGCCCCGTTGGAATATGGCAGGGCCGCGTAGCGCGGATCGTTAGGCCGCATGCCCAGCAGCATGGCCTGGTGCGCCCCGCTGGAGGTTCCCATCGCGCCGACCTTGCCCGGGATGCCGTTCCACGCCTCGGCCTGGCTCTTGCACCAGCGGATTCCGTAGTGGATGTCCGCGAAGGACGCGGGATAGGACGCAACCGGCGGGACCCGGAAGTCCAGGGCCGCCACGATCACGCCGTTTCGGGCCAGCGCCTCGTTTGCGGCGTTGCCGATCAGGCGATCTCCCCTCACCCAGGCGCCGCCGTGCAGCTCGATCATGATCGGGAAGGGACCGCTGCCCCGGGGGCGGAACAGCCGCGCCAGCAGGGGTGTGTCGGCATGGTGGAGGTACTCCACGTCTTCGATGTCGACTTCGTAGGTTGTTGCCTGCTTGCTGGTGACCATGCTGAACCTCCCGTTTCGTTGTTGCCAATGTGTCCGATGTTTCGCTCATTCCAGGTTTCGCAGCAGGCTGCCGAAACCGTCGATCGGCTTGGTCCAACCCACGCGACGCAGGGCCATCCAGATGGTGGCCTGGTTGACCGAGATCACCGTCTTGCCCAGTCTCTGCTCCAGTTCTTCCACCGTGTCCAGAGCGCGCCAGGCGGTGCCGGGCAAGAAGATGGTGTCGGCCTCGTCCTTTGCCACGGTCAGCACGAAGTCGACTATCGCTTGGGGCGGGTCCATGTCGATTTCCCGGGGGTTCATCGAGTCCTGCATCCACGGCTCGCCGTCCGCGCTGAGCACCTCAAAGCCGGCCTCTTCCATCAGGGGCTTGAGGCGGTTGCGCAGGTGGAAGTTTCGGTAAGGGCCGGCGATGCTCAGCTTGCGGCTGCCCATGTGCCGCAGGGCGGCGATGCAGGAGGTTACGGCGGTCACCGATTGGACGCCGCTGGCTTCCTCCATGAGTTTTGCCATCCCCTGGTCGTAGGCCATGTAGCCCTTGTGCCAGGTTCCGGAGGTGCAGGCGTATACCAGGACGTCAGGTCCGATGTTGGACAGGGCGCTCGCGCCCCGGGCCACGTCCTCGTTCATCTTGCCGACGTCGAACCCGAACAGCGCATAGTCAACCTCGTTGGCTTCCGCGCTGGTCATGCTGAGACGGTGACCGGTCTCGGTGGAGGTTTCCGGTTGGCTTCCCCACGTGCCGTTCCACATCCTCTCGAAATGGACCGTTATTTCCGGCGGCACCACGCGATAAAAGTCGGGTTCAACCACGGGGTTGGTGGCGGGCACCAGGGCTCCGATGCGTTGCGTGTTGGTCAGATTTGCCATGTTTCGCTGCTCCAGGCCGTGTTCGGGCGTATTATACAGCCCGCATTGCAAACAGTATGACCGCGTGAGCAGGGCGTTGCGTTGGGTGAACGTGCGCAACGCACGAAAGATGATCGAGGAGGCAAACCATGGCGGATGTACCAATTCGAGTGGGATTGATCGGCGCGGGAGGCAACGTGCGCAACCGCCACATTCCCGGGTTTCAGGGGGTGGATGATTGCGAACTCGTGGCCGTGGCCAACCGGACCGTCCAGTCCGGCCGGGTGGTGGCGGACCAGTTCAACATTCCCAAGGTTTACGGCCATTGGCAGGAGTTGCTGGAGGACGACGAGATCAACGCCGTCTGCATTGGCACCTGGCCCTACATGCACCGCACCATGACGCTGGCGGCGCTGGAGGCTGGCAAGCACGTGCTCACCGAGGCTCGGATGGCCAACGACGCCGCCGAAGCCCGCGACATGCTGGCTGCTTCCCGCGCCCACCCGCACCTGGTCTGCCAGCTCACGCCGACCTCCACCAGCTACACCATCGACAACGTGATCAAGCGGCTGATCGACGAGGGACACCTGGGCGAACTGCTGTCGGTGGACTTCACGTCGCTGCAGAACAACTTTGCTGACTTCGATGGGCCGCTGCACTGGCGGCACGATCGGGCCCTCAGCGGCTACAACACCCTGAACATCGGGGCATCCTACGAGTCGATGATGCGCTGGCTGGGACGAGGGACCCGCGTCATGGCGATGGGCAAGGTCCACGTGCCCTACCGGCGAAACGACGCCGGGGATCTCACGTCGGTGAGCATCCCGGACCACATCGACATCCTCTACGAACTGGCCAACGGGGCCCAGGTGCACATGCAGATGAGCGCCACTTCCGGGTTGAACCGGGGCAGCCAGATCTGGATGTTCGGCACCGAAGGGACCATCCACGTGGATTCCCAGCGACGGGTGTGGGCCGGCAAGCGCGGCGATGCGGAGTTGACCGAGGCGCCCAACCCGCCGGAAACTCAGGCCCGGTACCGAGTCGAGGAGCAGTTTACCAACGCCATCCGCGGCACCGAAATCGTGGACATGGTGGCCTTCGAGACCGGCGTCCACTACATGGAATGGACCGAGGCCGTCGGCCGCAGCGCGATGACAGGTCAGGCCGTGTACCTGCCACTGTAGGCCCGGCGCGACAGGACACCAATCGCGGGCACCTCGATACGATCCGCCGGCGGAGAAAGATGCAGCGCAAACTCAATCGCGAGCTGAAGGCTCACTGCGCGGATTTCGCGCCTGTCCGCGAAATCCTCGCTGGGCACGGGGCCGTGTTCGTGGAGGTCAAGGAGCAGGTTGACTACTATTACAACCTGCCTGATGGAGACGATTCGCAGGGAAATCGCCGGCTCAAGCTGCGCGTCGAGAAGGGCACGGGCACGCTCATCTACTACCGCGAACGCCAGGAGGCCGGGGCTCGGACCAGCCAGGTTCGGATGTCATCCGCCGATGACCCGGGCCTCAAAGACGTGCTGCAAGCCGCGCTGGGCGCCACGGCCACCGTGCGCAAGCGGCGCGAACTGTGGCGGAAGGACAACGTCATATTCAACCTGGACACGGTCGAAGGTGTCGGGCAGATCCTCGAGGTGGAAGTCCAGGACGAGGAAGGCTGCGACATCGACGCCCAGGTGGACGAGTATCGCAGCCTGCTGGGGCCGTATTTCAGCGGTTACATCACGGGATCGAACGAAGATCTGGTCGCCGCGATCACTCCCCCGCCTTGATGAAGTCGGAGACGCGCTCGGCGATCATCATCGTGGTGACGTTGGTATTGGCGCGGACCACGTCGGGCATGATCGATGCATCGGCGACTCGCAGGTTGGACACGCCGCGCACGCGCAACTGTGGGTCCACGACTGCCATCGGGTCGTCGTCCGGCCCCATCTTGCAGGTGCCGGAGATGTGGTACGAGGTGCTGATGTTGCGGCGCAACCACAGGTCCAGGGACTCGTCGCTCTCCAGGTCCGCCGGCGTGGGAGCGGTTATCTCGTCGATGATCCCGTCGTAGGCGCTGTGTTGCAGGAAGGACACGCAGAGGCGCACCGCCTCCCGCAACCGCTCCCGGTCCCAGTCCTCCTCCAAGTAGCGATAGTCCATGCTGGGCGCCGTGTGCGGGTCGGCGGACTCCAACCTCAGTTCGCCTTTGCCGGCTGCTAGGTACAGACCGCAGTTGACCGTATGGGCCGGGTTGTCGTCCCGTACCACGGTGTTGAGCGACGCCGGGGAAAGGATCATGTCGTTGGGCGTGTCCGAGCCGGCGGCGGTGAAACGCAGCCGCAGGGCCCGCATGCCGTTGGGGTCCTGCGGAACGTCGTCCTTGACCATGTATCTCACCGACACGTTGGGGTGGTCGCGCATGTTCTGACCAACGCCGGGCAGGTCGACAGCCACCGGGATGCCGTGCGCCTGCAACTGGTCCGCGGGGCCGAGGCCCGACAGCATCAGCAATTGCGGTGAGGCGACCGCGCCGGCGCACAGGATGATTTCGCTGCCCTCGACGACGAAGGTGTCGCCGCCGCTCTCGACCTCGACGCCGACGGCGCGTCCGTCTTCCAGCACCACTCTGCGGGCCTGGACGTTGGCGCGAATGGTGAGGTTCAGCCGGTGGCGCACCGAGCTGATGTAGGACAGGGCCATGCTCATGCGCACGCCGTCAATGTTGTTTTCGGCGCGAAGGCTGACGCCGGTGGCCTCCGGGTTGTTCACGTCAGGATGGAATGGATATCCTGCGGCCGTGGCAGCCTGGAAAAAGGCCTCCTGGGACGGCGGCCAGGTCTCGCGCTGGTGATGCCGTACCGGTACCGGCCCGTCGGTGCCGTGGAAGTCGTCGTGAAAATCGGCGTCGTTCTCCAGCTTGCGGAAGTAGGGCAGACACTCCAGGTAACCCCAGCCTTCGTTGCCCCAGGATGCCCAGGTGTCGTAGTCCTCGGGCGCGCCCCGGATGAAGGTCTGGCCGTTGATGGCGCTGGAGCCGCCCAGCACCTTGCCCCGGGGCACGGGCATCGGCTCAGGTTGCTCTGCCGTGGCCCGGCCGGTGAAGGACCAGTTGTAGGGTGAACCGGCGGCGCGGGCCTCCAGGTTCACCGTTCCCCAGCCGAGCTTGAGCATGTCGGGCAATTGGTCGAAGTCGGGAAAGTCTGGGCCGGCTTCCAGCAGCAGAACCGAACGGTTCGGGTCTTCCGACAGCCGCGTCGCAACGATGCACCCGGCCGTGCCGCCGCCGACAACTATGTGGTCATATTGCATGGGAAATTCTCCCTGAGTTGGTTCGCGCTATTGTACCCGGCGCTACCGGGCAAACTCCGGCGCCGACCTGACGGATCCGATCAGTATCTCTACGGCAGGTACTTGTCCTCCATCGCCCGGATGCGGTCCGCGCCCAGGATGCCCCCGTTGCTGGCGATGCCCCACTTGCTCTGGGCCGCCGCGGCCAGGAAATCGTCGATGGCGGCGGTGCCGCGGTCCTGGAAATCGCTGAGGAAGTCCCAGGATGCCTGGAGCCCCGCCATGGTGGTGAGACCGGGATACCAGGCCGCGGCGGCGCCGGCTTCCTGCAACTCTTCCAGCGTAGGGTGCGTCTGGCTCCCGTGGGTGAACAGGGGCAGCACCGGCCCGGGAATGCGTCGGATTGCTTCCTGGTTGTCATCCCAGGAGGACACGGCCGGGCACACCACGTCCACGTTGGTCTGGCTCTTGTAGGCTAGGCAGCGTTCCATCACGTCCTCAAAGGTTGCCCCCGGAACGCCGGCGTAGTCGCACCGGGCCACGATGACGAAGTCGGGGTCGTACTCCATCTTGGCGTCCATGGCCGCGCGCAATTTGCCCACCATCTCCTCGATGGAAACGCAGCGGCGGCGAGGGCCCGATTTGGGCGGGTAGGTCTGGTCTTCAAGGTGCGTGCCGGCGATGCCGGCCCGGATGTACTCCTTGACCGTCTCGTAGACCTGGATGGCGTCGCCGTAGCCGGTGTCCATGTCGACGAAGGCCGGAATATCGATGGTGTTCACGATTTTTCGGGCGTTGTCCACCATGTCGCGCATGCTGGTGCCGCCCTCGGTCAGGCCCATGACCTGCGCCGAGGTGTTGCCGCCGGACATGTAGAAGGCCTCGTATCCCAGCACCTCGGCCATCTTTGCGCCCATGGCGTTCATTCCGCCGGCCAGGACGAAGATCTCCGGCCGCTCGAACAGCTCCTTGAGCCTGGTGGTCATGCGTTGCTTCTCTGGCATAACTGTTCCTCCTTGCGGTGTTTCGTGAAGTGGGCCGACTGTTTCTGTTGCCTCCGGATTGGTTCAGGCGGGCATCCCGTCTCGCTCGGTCGGACACGCGCTACTCCCAGCGCGTGGCCCATCTGCCCATACATCGATCACCTGAACCTGTCTCTGCTTGTTTCGGACCGTTCCCGCTTCCCTTCTGAGTAGCGAGATGGTGCACATCTTACATCGATTTGAACGGGAACCGACCCCATGCCTCGCAATTGCCGCAGGTTGCGCTGGTTGGGCCTACCAGGCATTCATGCCTGTACCGGATGCGATTGGCTGTTGGGTTAGCCTCGCCATTCGAACCCCTCGAACGGCCCGGGGATGTTCTTTGTGCCGCGGGACGCTGCGTGATAGTGTTGCGCCATTCTCGAGATCTGGAGGAGTCATGGCAGCACATAACGAAAGACCCGAGCCCAACTACGACCCGTTTCCGCCCGGTCAGGACCGTCGCGCCACCGTCACGGAAGTGGACGTGGAGGACATGGGTGACATGCTGCGGCGGGCCTTCGTGGGACGGGACGTGAAGTTCACCATCTATTGCGATGAGGGACCCAATGCCGGCGGCAATCACACCGCCCCCGCGCCGCTGCACTATTTCGCCTCTTCCATCGCGTTTTGAGAGATGACGCAGATCGAGAGGTACTCTCGAATGATGAACGTGGAGATCACCGGCGTCAGGGCCCACATCGCGGTGCACTTCGGGCTTGAGGGATCGGTGCTGGCGGGCACGATCCAGGCCAGCGCTCCGAAGGTGGAAACCAGCTACGAGATCGAGTCACCGGATGATCCGGAACGGGTGGCAGCGGTGCTGCGCAATGCTCGCAACGGGTGCTGGGTGCGGGCCGCGGTTGCCAATCCCACCCCGTTCGAGGACCGGTCGACGCTGAACGGGGAGCCGATCTTCTTCGACTGATGTCCGGCCTACCGGCGGCCTTGGGGAGACTATCTGGGGCGCATGATCGTGCGCCCCGACGCTTTCAGGGCGATGAACCTGGGGCCGTCTACCAGCCCAGGCTTTCCGGAATGAGGATCATGAAGATGCGGCCGACCATGGGCTCGTGCTCCATCACCAGGTATTTCCCGATGGGAGTCGGTCTCGCGCCCCGGCCTTCCAGCCAGCGGTCGTGCCGCTCCAGGGTGAAGCCGCGGGTGCGGGCCTCGGCTTCGGCGAGGGTCGGGCAGATTTTCTGCGTGCCGGCCACAAGGATGAGGCGTCGCGCGCCGTAGGAATAGGCGCCGATCTGGCTGCCAGATCCGCTGGCGACGACGATCTCGCCGGTTTCGGCGATGGCCTGGACGCTGCCCACGAAATAGTCGGCGATGGTGGTCTTGCGGCGGAACTCGCGCTGGGCTGCCGGATCGGTATGGGCCAGCATCTGGTCATGCAGGTTGACGTAACGATCGTTGCCGTGCATGTGCTCGGTGTAGCCGACGGTGTCCAGCGTCTCGGAGGTGTTGACGTAGACCTCGGAGCCCTCCGGAACCAGTTCGAGGAGTTTAGCCAGGGCGGCCTCGCCGCTTTCCACCAGGACGGCTTCGACGTTGCGGGCCGCCAGGGCCTCTATGGTCCTGCTGATGGATTCGGCGGTTGCGGGAGCATAGGGCGTTGCCGAGGACATGATTGGTTCTCCTGTGGGTGCTCCGATGTTCGCAGGTGGCTAACCGCCGGGCTGCAGGTTGGGCATGACCTCGTCGACGAACAACGCCATGGAGCGCATCACCTGATCGGGCGTCAGGTCGCCCCAGGCGAATATCGGGCAGAAGTAGTTGATGCCCGTCTCGTCGATGGCCTGCTGGACGCGTTCTTTAACGTTGGCAGCCGTGCCGACGATGATCACGTCCTTCGCTTCCAGCGCGTCGAAGTCGCGCATGGCGCCCAGGCGGTCGAGACCGTTCTTGGCCCACAGGTAGTCGATGTTGTGGAACCACGTCCCGTACGCCGCTTTGGCTTCCGCCCGAGCCCGTTCGTCGGTGTCGGCGATGTACATGTGGCGCACCAGGCCCAGCTTGGGAGCGGTGACGTGGCTGTTGAGCCCGTCGGACATCCGCTCGGCGTTCCACACCCGTTTGTAAAGGTCGTAGTGAGCCTTGACGCCGGCGTTGTCGGCGAACACGGTGCAGGTGTTGAAGCCGTGCTGGGCCATCCACGGCACCGTTTCGAGGTTGTTGCTGGCGTACCACAGCGGCGGATAGGGCTTCTGGTGGGGCGCGATCCAGAGTTCGATATCCTCGTAGTTGTAATGCTTCCCCTGGTAGTTGAACATCCCGGTGGTGAAGCCGCCGGTGAACATGTCCATCTGCTCGTTGAACATCTCCCAGCTGATGCCGAGGTCGACGCCGAACTCCTCCGCCTCCACGGGCGAAACTCCCCGGCCCACGCCCAGGTCCAGGCGCCCGTTGCTGAGGTTGTCCAGCATGCAGATCTCGTGGTAGAGGCGGATGGGATTGTAGAAGGGAAGCAGGAAGACCAGCGGGCCCAGGCGCAGCCGTGATGTGCGCTGCGCCGCCGCCGCCAGGAACACGGCCGGCGAAGGCGAAACGCTCAGCGGGGTGATGTGGTGCTCCGCCAGGTGGTAGCTGTAGAACCCGCTGCGGTCGGCGTACTCCAGCATCCTAAGCCGGTTTTCGAAGATCTCGCTGGGCGCCGACTTGTCCCATTCGATCCAGTCAAACAGCCCGAACTCCAGGGTATCGTTCAGCGTGGCGACCTGGGTCATGGTTTGCCTCCTTGGCGACGACGCGGGTGTCTCAGTCGGCCACCAGCGGCAGAGACGGATCGGCGGCGTACTCCGACATGGAGGCGTCGTATACGGCAACGTTCGCGTAGCCCAGCATGGCCAGTATGAAAGCGTCGTTGGACGCGGCGATACCGCCGCCGCAATAGGTGACCACGCGCTGCGCGCGGTCTGCGCCGGCCCCTTCGAACAGGGCCGCCAGTTCATCGGCCGGCCGGAACAGGCCGGTTTCGGGGTCGGTCAACTCGCCCGACGGGACGTTGGTCGCGCCGGGGATGTGCCCGGCCCGGCCGTAGCCGCTGCCGCCGTCCGCGCCGGAATGCTGATCCCGTCCCAGGGCGTTGATCAGGCAGCTCCCGCCGCCTGTCCCCGACTCGATGAACGCCCTGACCTCGGCCAGGTCTGCGAATCGCGCCGGGTCTGACGTGGGGTTGAAGGACGCGGGCGCGTAGGTCGCGGGATCGGTTGAGATCGCACGACCCTCGGCGGTCCACCGGCGCAGGCCGCCGTCCAGCACCACCGCGTCGTGGCAACCCATAGAGCGGAACATCCACCAGAACCGGGCCGCCCACTGCGAACCCAGGCGGTCGTACAGGACCAGTTTCGAGGTGTCCGATACACCGTGGCGACCGGCGGCCTCCGCAAAGGCCGCGGCCGAGGGCATCATGAAGCGGTAGGCTTGGTCGTTGTCGGAGAAGTCGGCCTGGAGGTCGAGAAAGCCGGCCCCGGGGATGTGCCCGGTTTCGTACGCGCTCCGGCCTGACTCGGCTCGCCGGCCGCCGCCTTCGACGTTATGCAGGAACACGGTGGTCTCGAAGACGCGGACATCGTCGTCGGCCAGATGCTCGGCCAGCCAATCGGTGGATACGAGGAACTCGGGATGCGCAAATGCCATGATCGGCTCCCAGCCGTTGCCGGCGTATGGTGAAGTCTTGCTTTCCGGCCCCAGTATCCCCGTATCACGATTCGTTCGCAACTGGTCCGAGGAGGCTGGGCGATACATCTGTGCTATAGTTTTTGCGCTCCATACTTTGGTCGAGAGAATGCATTAATGGATATCAGCACGGTGGCCATTCTGAGCCCTGGAGACATGGGCCACGCGGTTGGGCAGCGCCTCCGCGAGCACGAATTGGACGTCATCACCTGCCTGGATGGTCGCAGCGAACGGACGCGCGCCCTGTCCCAGAAGGCCGGGATACGCGATGTTGCCACCATGGAAGAGTTGGTCGAGCGGTCGGACCTGATAATGTCCATGACAGTGTCCGCCGCGGTGCCCGATGTATGCCAGCAGGTCGCCGACGCGCTGGCAGCCACGGGCTCGGAGACCGTGTTTGCGGAGTGCAACGCCGTCTCTCCTCAGCTCGTGAGGACCCTGGAGCCGGTGATCACCGACGCCGGTGGGCGGTTTGTGGACGTGTCGATAATCGGCGGGCCGCCGCGGCCCGGCTACAGTCCGCATTTCTACGCCTCGGGTCAGTATGCCAAGCAGTTTGAGCAGCTGAACGACTTTGGTCTGACGGTGCTGAAGCTGGACGGCGAGGTTGGGCAGGCTTCGGGCATCAAGATGTGCTATGCCGCCATGACCAAGGGTTCCTGGGCGCTGTACACCCAGTTGCTGATGGCCGCCGAGATGATGGGGCTGACCGAACCGCTGTTGGCAGAGTTCGCGTCGGGCCAGCAGGCGGTTCTGCAACGGATGGAGCGAACCATTCCCACCGTGCCGCCGCGCTCGCGCCGCTGGGTCAGCGAGATGGAGGAAATCCGCGACACCTTCGCGGATCTGGGCATGGCGCCGCACCTCTTTGAAGGGGTGGCGGAGATGTACCGTTTCATCGGCGGCACTCCCCTGGGAGAAGAGTTTCCCGAATCGCGAGACCGTGACCGCACCTTCACCGAGACCATTCAGCAACTGGCGCAGCAGGTGACGGCACGCGAAGACGACGGCGACCAAGCCTGACGATGGCCTTGCGCCAGATTCCAATCAGGAGCAACTCAATGCCCGAACCGGCGCCCACCAGCAACAATCGGCTCATGTTCTCCACCGAGGAATGGGCCATGGTTTCCAGATCTCAAATCGAGCGCTCCACGGTTCCGGACGGTATGGACGAGGAGGCCGGCGTCCTCATCGTGTGGGCTCGCGGAACTGCGGGTCAACCGGACACCGGATGGACCGCCAGGCACGCCATCTCGGGCGATGCCCTGCGCGACGCCCTGGTGGCGGCCGGCCTGATTCCTGAAGAACCGAACTAATCTTGCACGCCGGTCGCAAGGGTTCGCGCTCCGGTCGGGACCGCAACTCATCAAGTCTGAACTGTCACCCATCGACCCGTTCCGAACCATAGGGAGCGACGGATGGCCAACTTGCAAACCTCGCCCGAGCAACTGATCGAGGGTAATGACCCCTTCGGGATGTCTCGCTTCAGCCTCCGGCGTTACTCGATGCAGCATTTCCTCCTGATCGTGGTGACCCACGTCCTGCTGATAACCCTGCTCGTCACCTCGGTCTTGTGGGGAAATGCGGCGCTGATCGCCCTGTCGGCTTTGGCTTGGACCGTAGTCATTGTGAAGACGGTGCTGGTGGTGCGGGTGGGCATCCGGACAATAGCAGTCGAGGCCTGGATCAGGCGGCTTGGCATGGGCGACTTCGAGCATAGCATCGAGCCCCTCGGCAACGACGAAGTGTCCAAGGCCTGCCAGGCGCTTGAAACGTTGCGGCTGCGTTCCATCGAGGTCGTCCGGCTGCAACTGGTGGAAAAGCTCGGCGACGAGCTGGCCGCCGCCAACGCCGACCTGGAAACCCGGAACCAGGAACTGGACCTGGCCTTGTCCAAGCTCCGGGAAGCGCAGGACCAGATCGTGGCCCAGCAGAAACTGGGCGAGATGATCGACCTTGCCTCGGGCGTGGCCCATGAGATCCGAAACCCACTGAACTTCGTTTCCAACTTTTGCGATGGCTCCGCCGAACTGCTGGATGAACTGATGGAGACTCTCGATCGCGATGACCGGGACGACGAGGAAATCGAGGAGATCAGCAACGAACTCCGCGCCAACATGGACCACATCCGGCGAAATCTGGGCCGCGCCGACCGCGTCCTTCAAGGAATGCTCAGCTTGGGAACCAGCAGCGGAGCCTGGCAGGAAGTCGGGCTGAACTTGCTGGTGCGGCAGTCGGTGCGAGCCGCTCTGGACGCCTACGTTACGGTTAATGGCGGCAAGCAGCCCGTGGTGGAAGTACGGGAGGACCCGTCTGACCCGCAATGCCTCGCCCTGCCTGAGGGCATGGCCCTGGCCGTGATGAACCTGGTCCAGAATGCCTGCGAAGCCGTGGAGAGGACCGGTAAGTCAGACGCCCATATCACGGTGTCAGTCGACGCCGACGGGGAAGAGGGTTGCATTACCATCAGGGATGAGGGATGCGGCATGGCGCCGGAGGTGCTGGAGAAGGCCCTGACCCCGTTCTTCACCACGAAGATGGGCGATAACCAGGGCGCCGGGCTGGGACTGTGCCAGGCGGCCGAGGTGGCCCGCGTACACGGCGGCAACGTGGTCCTGGAATCGACTGCCGGAATGGGCTCCATCGCAACTCTAACGTTGCAGAAGCGACCGCCCATCGCGACGGCAACCGACCAGGACGCTTGAGAAGGGCAAACCCAGAGAGGAGCAGACTACTCCCACGGGCGTGACCCCGTATTCGTCGAGCATTGACCCGACCTCCGGAATTTTGCCTTGGTGGCGCACGACGTCGTGCGCCAAGTTGGTCCGGTCCAAATTGACAGTCGTCCGCGCGTGTCCCTACAATCGCGGCAATTTACCAAACCGTGCGAGGGTTCCGGCTCGTTAGGAGGACAAAATGGCTGAACTATTGGGTCTGGGGTGTTCTCACGGCCCCATCATCCTGACGCCGCCCGAGGTGTGGGCCACAGGCCGGGAGCGCGTATTCGCCCGCGTGCCGGGCTACGAGACTCCCGCTCAACTGTTTAAAGAGCTGGGAGACGATAACGGACTGAGCCGGGACATCAGCGACCAGCAGAAGATCATCGATTCCTTCAAGGTCATGCGCGACCGCCTCCACGAATGGGAGCCGGACGTCGTGATGGTGATCGGCGACGACCAGGCGGAGAACTTCCTGCAGGACAACCTGCCGCCGTTCTGCCTGTACACCGGCGCGGAAGTCGACGGCTATCCCTTCCAGCGTGGCGCGGCCCGCACCAACCTGTGGGACGCCGAGCCCGAAACGAAGTTCACCTTCCAGTGTCCCAAGGATTTTTCCCGGGATCTGCGCAACTTCCTGATCCGGGACGGGTTCGACATGGCGTCCTCCAGTGCCCTCAAGGGCTGGGACTGGGGACTGGCTCACGCCATCATCAACCCGCTGGTGTTCCTGGACCCTGAGGGCAAGTTCCCGCTGCTGCCCCTCTTCGTCAACTGCTACGGGGAAGAGGCCGGGCCCGACTACCCGCCACGACCCACACCCAGGCGGTGCTATCAACTGGGACAGGGGATCCGGCGGTTCCTGGACACCCGGTACGAGCGGGTTGCCGTGGTGGCTTCCTCCAGCTGGTCGCACAGTTTCCTGGCCCACAAGTTCCAGTGCCGGGAGATCGACGTCGAGACCGACCGCCGCTATCTGGAAATGGTGCGGTCCGGCAAGGGCAGCAAGCTGGCCGAACTCACCCCCGAGGAGATCCAGGACTCCGGAGACCACGAGATCCTGAACTGGATCATCGCGTTGGGGATACTGGGCGACGTTCCCGCTGAGATTGTCGATGTGCGGGAGTCAAACACCCAGCTGGCGTACCGCGTAGCCGCGATCTGGAACTGATAGCCCGCGCGGGGTGCAATCCATCGGCCAAAGTCTGCCGCGCCGGAGTCCAATCCGGAGCGGCGGACATTCTGACCGAAACCTGAAGGTAAGCGGCCAACTATGGTTACAGTACTGGAGCCACGGACCCAAACTGGTCAAGGGACCGGTCATCGCAGTTGCGACGGGTGTCCCCGGTGCGAGAGTCCCGAGAGCCCGACGTGCAACATCCCTCATCCCAAATTCGCCAACCGGCATCCGGTGTGCAAGGTTTGCGGGCACTGCGTGCTGCGCGGCCAGCACCAGGATGACGCGTCGGACCTGGATGACCACCCTGGGTTCATCTCCGGCGGCTCCGGGGGCGGGCCGAGCCTGAACTGAACCGGTGACCTTCGTCCGCGTAGTCCCGGACCGGTATACCAGGGACACGTTCAAACCGTCCCGATACCCCGGGCTGGAGGGCCGGTCTTCGCCCGGAACAGTCATCGAAATCTGCACTGACGGGGTGACGCTGGACCTTTCCGGCGTGGTGTTGGACGGTGAACGGAAGGGCGGCGTTGGGATTTGGGTACATGACTGCCGCGACGCCACCATTGCCAACGGTATCGTGATCGGGTTCCACTACGGGATACGCGCCGAAAACGTGAGCAACCTCAACATCCGGGGCTGTGTCGTGTCGGACAACGCCAACCCCCTGGACGCCGGCTGGTTGCCTGACATCGAGGCGCCGATGGAGGAGGGGTTCGGCGGCGGCATCTATCTCCACCAGGTCAGTCACAGCTCAATCGAAGACAACCAGGCCAACAACAATTTCAACGGCATCAGCCTGGTCCGGTCGGAACACAACCTGATCTCGGGGAACCGCGCCTCTTACTGCGGCAACGTGGGGATTTACCTACTGAAGTCCAGCCACAACGAGGTGTTGGACAATCAGGCCGAGCATTGCATCCGGTACACCGATCGCTTCTGGTGCGACACCGCAGACTCCGCAGGAATACTGCTGGAGGATGGCTCCAACCACAACCGGATTATCGGCAACGACCTGCGTTACAGCGGCGACGGGTTCTTCATCCGGGGGCACCACGGCGAGCCTTCCAACGACAATTTCGTAGCCCGCAACGACGCCAGCTATTCGCCCAACAACGCCTTCGAGGCGGTGTTTTGCTCGGGCAACGTCTTTGAAGACAACGTCGCCAACTATTCGAACTACGGGTTCTGGCTGGGCTATTCGACCAACTCGTTGGTCAGGGGGAACGACATCAAATCCAACCGTTTCGACGGAATAGCCATCGAGCACGGGCAAGACAACGCCATCGAAGGTAACCGTATTGCGGGAAACCGCAACGGGATACGCCTTTGGAGCAACCCGGTTCCGGAAACACCGCCACGCCTGGACCTGCCGACACGTTGGTACGCCATTTCAGGAAATCGGATCACTGCCTCCCGAGGCTGCGGCCTGTTGGTGACTGAAGACCACGATATCGCTCTCAAAGACAACGGCTATGAACGCAACCAGCGGGACTACGTGCGCCAACCGA
Organism: uncultured Dehalococcoidia bacterium; assembly: GCA_951813535.1. Classification (GTDB taxonomy): domain Bacteria; phylum Chloroflexota; class Dehalococcoidia; order Lucifugimonadales; family UBA3495; genus Bin87. Next base: position 1,417,371 of record OX638345.1, read on the forward strand.
TCTAGTGTCACCCGCTTCGTGCCACGGTCCAGCGAGCGAACGCCGTATGCCCGTGTATAGTCGGCAGCCCCGTCCCGAAGCAGGCAGTCTTCCGTACTCGCTGGTTGATGGAGGTGCGGTCGGATTGGAGACGCGTTGCTTGACGTCAAAGCGGAGGCGGACCGTTCCCAGGCGTCCTTGCGTTTCCCTCAGGCCGAGTTCGCCCGTGTCGCGGCGGATTGCGCCGGACATGACCTAACGCCAGTGGACAAAAAAAGCGCCAACCAGCGCTTAACTCAAGCACTGGCTGGCCTTCTCATCCGGTTCTTTGGGGGTTGGTGGAGCTGGCGGGAATCGAACCCGCTACCTCTTCAATGCCATTGAAGCGCTCTCCCAAATGAGCTACAGCCCCACTCCGCGCCCACCAACATCATTCGATGGCGGGTACACATTTTAGCAAACCGCGGCCCGGAACCGCAACCGGCGCGGCGAGAACATGGGTCAGCCCGATACGCGCTTCCGACGGTTGGTGATGTAATCGACCAGGACGTATTCGCCCAGGTTTTCACTGCTGCTGTAGAAGGCACGGCCGCGATTGATGCGGGTCATCCGGTCCACGAAGTTCACCAGTTGGTAGCTGTTTTCCAGCATGAACGTGTTGATGACGATGCCTTCCTGCGTGCAGCGGCGCACCTCTTTCAGGGTTTCCAACTCGGTGCGGTAGCTGGGCGGATAGGAGAAGTAGGCCTGCTCGCCTTCCAAGTGCGCGGTGGGCTCACCGTCGGTGATCACCAGGATCTGCCGGGTGCCTCCCTTTTCGCGGGAGAGGAGCTTCCTTGACAGCATCAGGGCGTGGTGCAGGTTGGTGCCGGACACCCAGTTGTTCCAGGTCAGGCCGGCCAGGTCCTCTTCCTCCAACTCGCGGGCGTAGTCCGAGAACCCGACGACGTGGAGGGTGTCCCGGGGATACTGCTGGCGGATGAGGGCGAACAGGGCGAGGGTCACCTTCTTGGCGGCAGCCCAGTTGTTGAACAGTCCCATGGAACGGCTCTGGTCCAACAGGACGATAGTGGCGGAGCGGGTCATGTGCTCGGTGCGGTAGACCTCGAAGTCGTCAGGGCGCAATTTGACCGGCACCTGCGGCCCGCCCCGAACGATGGCGTTTTTCACCGTGGTCTGGAGATCCAACTGCAACGGGTCGCCGAACTCGTAGGTCTTGGTGTCGCCCAGCAGGTCGCCGCCGGCGCCACGGGTGTCCAAATCGTGGTTGCCGAGGCGGTCCTTCTTGAGGTGCTGGAACACCTCACGCATGGCCTTCTGGCCGATGCGGCGGATGCCCCGGGCGGTCAGGTTGAGCTTATCGTCGTCGGTGATGTAGCCAGCGTCCTTCAGCAGTTGGCGCAGGCGGTCCAACTCTTCCCACGCCCGCCGGGCCTCTTCGCCCAACAGTTCCGCCAGCTTTTCCGGATCGACGTCGTCTAGGTTGCCGGTACGCATGGCCTGCTGGAGTGACTGTTCCAACTGGTCGAGGTCCTGCATCTGGCGCATGGCCTCCATGGCCTGCTCCAGGGTCATGCTGTCGTCGCCGAGGAAGGGGTACTGGCGGGCCAACTCGTCCGGCGGCATCAGCGACTGCATCAGGCTGGCGAACTCGGACATCTCGTCCATGAGGCGCGGGTCCATGGCGGACTGCATGGCGTCTTCCAGCTCGCGACGCATGTCGGGAGACAGGCTGTCCATCAGCGACTGCATCTGCGCCATCTGCTGCTGGATGCGCTCCATGAGTTCGTCGAGACTCTGGGGCGGGTCGTCGCCGAACATGGGACCCCATTTCTGCATGAAGCCTTCGAAGTTGGGGTCACGGCCCTCCATGCGGTCGCGGAGCATCTGGTTGAGGTCCTGCATCATCTGACGCATGGCCTCCATCTGCTCCGGCGACATGTTCTGCATCTGGTCCTGCATCTGCTGGGAAATGTTTTGGGCCATCTGGCCCTTGAGCATGTCCAGCAGTTCCTGGAACATCTGCTGGGCGTCCGGGTCCATGAAGTCGTAGTCCATCAATTCCTGGATCTGCCCGCCCAGGCTGTCGGGGAGTTCGTCCAGCTTATCGAGGTTGCGCTGGGCGCGTTCCTGCAGCATCCGGTTCAACGCCCGTTGCTGCTCCTTGCTTTCCATGTCGGCTGGCTCCGGCAGGTCGGCCGCATCATCCAGGCGACGTTGGATGCCCTCGCGCTCGGTGCGGAGGATTTCGTCCATCCGCTCTTTCAGGTCGTCCACCACCGAGTCGAGGTTGCTCTGCTGCATCTGCTCGCGACGCTGCTGCTTCAGTTGCTCCATGAGCTGGCGCAGGTTGGGCATCTGGGCGCCGTCGCGGTTCTGCATGCCGTTGCGGAACAGGTCGCGGAGGGCCCGCGCCAGGTCGCCGTGTTGCAGCAGGTCATCCGAAAGGGCGTCCATCACCTCGCTGGCGTCGACGTCGAAAATCTGCTGGGTGCCATCCCACTGGGAATAGCGGTAGCGTTGATACAACATTGGCAACCTCCGGACGCGCCGGCGGGGGAAGGGCGAGCAATTGCGGGATGATAACACACGGGGCCCACGGCGCCCCGTGGCTCGTCCGCTATGCGAAGGCGCCGTTCAGCCGAAGAGGCGGTTGAGCCAGGCGAGGAACGTCTGGGAGAGGGGGCCGCTGACGTTTAGGTCTCCGTCTCGTACCGCGACGCCCATGAGACCGGGGAACCTGCGGGCTGCCAACCAAGCGTGGACCTGTGACTTCGTGATCTTGTTGTCTTCAAACTTACGGGCAGTTGCAGGGATGCCCTCGATGTAATCTTGTGATCGCGGCCATACCAAATCGCCCGCTGGGATCATCTGGACCACGAAGTCTTCAAGTTCGCCAGCGGTTTGATTGTCGGGCATTACCCAAATGCCGATGCGTGGGCTACCCATGTCAGAATCTTCGGGGACAATCGTGCCGTTAGGCTCGGGCGCTGGCGGCAAACGCATATCCGGGTAGGCGACGGCGATTCGGTCAATCACTTGCCGCCAATGCTCTCGCGGGGTTTCGTCGCCGTCCAGGACGAACCCCACGCCAGTTAAACCCGGCTGGATGACGAAGTTCCGGACGGAGTTGATCACACTAGTGATGCCTTGAGCGTCGTGGAAATCAAACCCGTTGACCAACTCCGGCTCCGCTTGCCGGCATAGATGTAGCACCAGGTGCTGGTCGTTCTGTCCTTCGACTACCAGCAACCCAGTTGCCGCACTGGCGTCCCGTGTGGTCATGGACTAGCGGACTTCAATCCGATGTTTGGCCGCGTTCGCGAGTTCTGTTTCGCGGTACTCAACTGCCCGCAGCCGCTCACCGTTCCGCTGGATGCGGTACAGCACTCCTTCCACATTCTCTAGTTGGTTTGCGGCCTTGGCGAAGCCGACCACGCAGTCCCAGCTGTGGGTGGTGGCGATAACCTGAACGTTGTTGCGCTCCGCAGTCTGCAGCACCATGTTCCAAAACTTGGCCCGGATGGAGTGATGGATGCCGTTTTCAGCCTCGTCGATGAGGAGGAACCCGTCGCTGCTTTTGGCGAGGGCCAAAGCGACCGCGAAACAACGGAGCGCGCCGTCTCCCAAACTCCTCAGGGGTAATGGATACTCCTTACCCGACACTTTTGCCATCATTCGCCTACGATAGGCCACCCCGTCCGTCGTGGCGGGGCTAACCATAGCGACCCGCTCGACTTGCGAACTAGTCACTAGATTCAATGCCTCTACGGCGCGATCTTCGTAGTAGCTGAGTGCTATCTCGTTCCAATATTCTTCAACTGTTTGATCGGTAGGAGCGTTTGGGCCCAGCGCATTGCATACGGCCTCAGCTTTGTGCGGAGCCAGCATCCGAGAGGACTCGGCGATAACTTCGACGGTTAGGAACAGTCCGCCTCCGAAGTTCGCCTCCAACGCAACCGGATTGCCGGCACCGGTTGCACCGGGATCCGGTGGATCTGATGTTTTGTCTTGAGATCGTCGCCGAACATATAGCGTCGCGTGCTCTGGGCCTGGGCTAATGGAAATCACCTTGGGCGATCCATGAAGTCGATTGGTGAACAAACTTGCGTAGTCAGCGGCTACGCGCCCATGCACCGTCGCATCGTCAGCGAACGCATCTCCGCGGGTTCGCAACACCTCATCTATCACTGAGCGCTGCCCCCTACCTGCCCAAACCCGCACCGCGTCGAGCACCGTCGTCTTTCCGACGCCGTTTTTGCCGGCTAACAGCGTCGCACGGCCCAGCCGGGGTATCGTCAGTTCGTCGATGCCGCGGAAGTTCTTGATGACCAGGCTGGGGAGGTGGAGGTTTTGATCTGGTGTCTGTTCTGACATGATGCTCCCCGGATGGATGCTGGGCGGTGGCTGCGATTGGCGCGTGCGGATTTCCGATATAATCCCAGTCTAAACCATCAATTCAACACGGGGAAATGATAGCCCCAGGAGGACGCATGAAGTACGACGTTATCGTGGTTGGAGGCGGCGCGGCCGGCTCCACGCTGGCGAGCCGACTGGCAGAGGACGCGAACACCTCGGTGCTGCTGCTGGAGGCTGGCAACGACTATCCGGATCCGGCCGTGTTGCCGGACGACGTGAAGTTTGGCGGCACCAGGTACGCCGAAGCCCAGGACTCGATCCACAACTGGGCGCTGCGGGGCACCATCACCGAGGAACAGGGCGAAATCCACGTCGCCCAGGGCAAGGTCATCGGCGGCGGGTCGTCCATCAACGGCCAGGCGATGCAGCGGGGTCTGCCGCAAGATTTCGACGACTGGGCCGCCCGGGGCAACGACGAATGGTCCTACGACAAGGTGCTGCCCTTCTACCGGAAGATGGAGAATGACCTGGACATCCAGGATGACTACCACGGTTCGGATGGGCCGATGCCCGTGCGTCGTCGGATAACCGGCACCTGGGCAGACATCCAGAAGGCCTTTCACGATGCCTGCCTGGCCGAAGGCTACCCCGCCGTGGAGGACACCAACGGACCAAACCCCACCGGCGTAGGCGTGTCTCCAACCAACAACCTGGGCGGCATACGGATGAGCGCGGCCATGACGCACCTCAACCCGATGCGGCACCGGCTCAACCTGACGGTCCGGGGCAACGTGTACGTGCGCCGGGTCCTGTTCGAGGGCACGAAAGCCGTCGGCGTGGAAGCCGAGAGCGGCGGCGAGATCTTCACCGTGGAGGCCAACCGGGTCGTGTTGAGCAGCGGGGCAATCCGGTCGCCGCAGTTGTTGATGCTCTCGGGCGTCGGGCCTCGGGCGCACCTGCAGCAATTCGGTATCCCGGTAATCCACGATAGCCCGGGCGTCGGCCAGGGTTTGTGGAACCACCTGAGCGTACACGTCACCTACAAGGTGAAGGATGGCAAGACGCTGACCGGCGACCTGGACGCGCCGCACTTCGGCCTGCACTATACGGCCGAGGGGTCGGAATACCCCAACGACATGGTGCTGCGGAGCAGCACGGTGGTGGACGAGCGCGAGGAGAAGGTCGCCGGTGTGCGGACCCGTTACAACACCGGGGATGTTCCGCCCGAGCGTGCCGCCCGCATCTCCTGCACGCTGGGCCTGCCCGATGGATCGGGGTTCGTGCAGTTGCAATCATCCGACCCCGACGTGCAGCCCGAGTTCAACTATCAGTACCTGCGGCACCCCAACGACGCCCGGCGGATCCGAGACGGCCTGCGCAAGGGAGCGCGGTTGTTGGAATCCGAAGCCTTCAAGGACGTCTACGACTTCCGCATCAACCCGCCGGATGACATCCTGAACAATGACGATGCTCTGGACCGTTGGGCGCGGGAGACGGTGGGCACGGCGCGGCACGTGTCCGGCACCTGTCGCATGGGGCCGGACAGCGACGCCATGGCGGTGGTCGACCAGTATTGCCGGGTGCGCGGCGTGGAGGACCTGTGGGTCGTTGACGCGTCGGTGATGCCACGGGTCCCCCGTTCTGGAGGTATCCATCCCACCGTCATCATGGTGGGCGAGCGCGTGGCCGATTGGGTCGCGGCGGGGTAGAGCCTCCGCGGTTCCGCTGCCCTGCGCAGGGCAAACGATCGACCCGGACCTATTCGTCCGGGTCGATTACTATTTGCGGGTGAGTGTCTACTCCGTACCGGTCGAAGACGGCGTCAATCTGCTCCATGTCGGCTCCGGATAGGGCCCACTCCAGGGCGGAGACGTTGTCCTCCACTTCCCGGACGGTGCGGGTGCCCACCAGAGCGACGCTGACGGCGGGGTTGGACAGCACCCAACGCAGGGCCAGGTGGGGCATCGATTTGCCCCGCGCCTCGGCAATGGGCTTCAGGTCCTCGACGACGCGCAGGTTGCGCTGGAAGTGCTCCTCAGCGAATACTCCGACATTCCATCCCGGGCGTCCGCCGGTGGCGCGCCAGTCGTTGCCGCCGAAGGTGGTGTCCGCCGACATCGTGCCGGTCAGCAGACCGAAGGCCAGCGGCCCGTACACCATGACGCCGGCGCCATGCTCGAGGCAGTAGGGAAATATCTCCTGTTCCATGCGCCGGTCGAACATGTTCAGGCCATACTGGACGACGTCGACGCTGCGTATTGCCTCGCATTCCCGGATCTGTTCCAGGGTGAAATTTGACAGGCCCACGGCGCGGACCTTGCCCTGGTTGACCAGGCTGTCCAGCGCGTGCATGGTCTCGTCGAAGGGTGTATTGACGTCCGGCCAGTGGATGAGCAGGACGTCAATGTAGTCGGTGCCCATGTTCCGCAGGCTCTGCTCCACGGAGGCGAAGATGGACACCATGCGGCTGTCCCGGCCCTTGGGCCGGTCGGCGTAGCCCACCCCGCACTTGGTGACTACGATGACGTCCTTGCGGCGTTCACCCAGCGCTTTGCCCAGCACGACCTCCGATTCGCCCCTGCCGTAGGCCGGAGCCGTGTCGAAGCAATTGATGCCAAGGTCGATGGCGCGGTTGACGGCCGCGTCGAGCTCACTACCGGACACGTCGCCGTAGGTGCCGCCCATTTCCCAGCAGCCGAAACCCAGCGCGGATACGGTCATATCGGTCGGGCCGAAGCGTCGGTATTCCATCGCATTGCTCCTTTATGACGACGTTTGCGCAGTCAGCGTTATTCCAAGTTGGGCGAAACACCCCGGCTGGGCGACACGCCCTCGTAGACGTTGGCGATGCGGAACAGGTTGCCCTCTTCCCACGGGCGACCGATGAACTGGAGCCCGATGGGCAGCCCCAGGTCGCTGAAGCCACAGGGCACGGTGATGGCCGGGAAACCCGTGGCATTCATGGGGCTGGTGTTGCGGGAAACGTGGCCGGAGCCGGGTCCGCGCACCTTCTGACGCGTGCCCTCCACGTCCAGCGTGTCGGCATCGATGCGAGGAGCCGGCAGCGGCGTGGTCGGGGTGATGAGGAAGTCCACGTCCTGCAGGACGCGGGCGTGCTCCTCCTTGATGATGCGCTGGACCTTCATGGCCTTCGAGTAGTCGCGGCCCAGCACAAACTGACCGGCCAGCGTGCGGTACAGGGTGTCGGGGCCGTAATCCTCGCGGTTGGACGTGATGTACGGCTCGTGGGTGACCACGCTGTCCGCCATGCTGGAGAAGCGCAGCGCGCCGGCGTACTGCATGCTGGGCACGCTGACCTCGCGGGTCTCGACACCCAGTTCCTCCAGGGCGGCGATGGCGCGGCGGACGGCGGCTTCCACCTCGGGATCGAGGTGGTCAAAGTAGTAGTTGGAAGGAATGCCCATGGTGAGCCCGCTGATCCCGCGTTCCATGATGAGCGCGTAATCGTCAACCGGTACCGGAACGGTGCTGGGGTCGAGGGGGTCATAGCCGGCGATGGCCTGGAGAACGAGGGCGCTGTCACGGACCGAACGCGTCATCGGGCCGATGTGGTCGCCGTTGAAGCTGGTTACCAGCAGGCCTCGCTGGCTGACGCGCCCGAAGGTCTGCTTGAGCCCAACGACGCCGCAGAAGGCGCCGGGCAGGCGGACGGATCCGCCCAGGTCGGTTCCCAGGGACGCGAAGGTGACGCCGGCTGCAACGTTGGCGCCACCGCCACCGCTGGAGCCGCCAGGGATGTGGTCTACGTTCCAGGGATTGTGAACGGCGCCGTAGTGCGGGTTGTTGGAGGTGGCGCCGGCAGCGAACTCCTCCAGGTTTTCCTTGCCAATGATGATCGCGCCGGCGGCCTTGCAGCGACGCACCACCTCGGCGTCTTCGTCGGGGACGTTGTCCCGCAGTACCTTGGTACCCACCGTGGTGGTGATGCCGCCGGTGGCGATGTTGTCCTTGATGCCGATGGGAATGCCGTGGAGCGGGCCGAGGTATTCGCCGCGGGACAGGGCTTCCTCCGCCTCCTCGGCTTGAGCAAGGGCCTGTTCCCGCATGATGGTGATGAAGGAATTGAGCGTGGGTTGGCGGCGCTCCGCCTCGTTCAGGGCCGCCTCGGTCAGGTCTACGGGAGAAACTTCCCGGGCCTGAATCAGCGGGGCGACTTCGGAAATGGTCAGCTTGAGCAGGTCGGAATCAGGCATCGGATTCTCCTCCGTCCGCTGGTCTGAGCAGGCGTGCAGACATGACGTCGGACAGGTCGAGGTCGCGCAGGTTCTGGAGCTCGGTGAGATAGTTCTCGAGCTCGGGTTTGACCAACGCTAATTCGGCGTCGGACAGCTCGAACCCGCCGTATTCGGCGATTATTCGCTTCATGGTTTCGTCGGAAATCGGCATTCGCCATACCTCCCGAATGGTCGAGGTTGGGCGCGAGTGTACATATCGCGCCGTGCTGAGGCAAGGAAACGCTTCCGTGGCTGTACGGCAGCGGCGGTCGGGTCGAGCCTGCGCTCCCGGCAGCGGTGTTTCAGATTGCCGCCCGCTTTTGGCCTGTGCTATACTCGCGCCCAATCTCACACCAGACTAGGAGAGAGGCACAAAGCTTATGGTACAAGCCCCGGAACGTCCGGCGGAGAGTGCGATGAACGCGGCTCCCGCTCTGGAACCGATCACGATGAAATCCCTTCTGGAGGCCGGCGTCCACTTCGGTCATCAGACCAGGAGGTGGAATCCGCGCATGCGCCGCTACATTTTCACGCAGCGCAACGGGATCCACATCATCGATCTGCAGCAGACGATGGGGCTGATCAACGACGCGTACCGGGCGATGGTGGAGCTGTCCGCCAGCGGCGGCAAGGTGCTGTTCGTCGGCACCAAAAAGCAGGCCCAGGATGTCATAGCTTCCGAAGCCGAGCGTACCGGCCACTGGTATGTCAACCAGCGATGGCTGGGAGGCACCCTGACCAACTTCCAGACCATCAAGGGTCGCATCGACCATATGAAGCGTCTGCAAGAACAGCGGGATACCGGCTATCTGGCGCGGCTACCGAAGAAAGAAACGGTTCGGCTCACCCATACGCTGGATAAGCTGGAAAAGTACTTCACCGGCCTTCGCAACATGGACCGGCTGCCCTCCGCTCTCTTCGTGATTGACATCGGCAAAGAGGACATCTGCATCGCGGAAGCGCGGCGCCTCAACATCCCCATTTTCGCCATAGTCGATACCGACTGCGATCCGGGACAGGTCACGCACGCGGTGCCCGGCAACGACGACGCGGTGCGCTCCATCCGGCTGATCACAGGACGGATGGCCTCCGCCATCGAAGAAGGCCAGGCGCAGCGGGAAGCTTTGCAGATTGCTCAGTCTGAAGCAGCGGAAACCGAAGATGAGGAAGGCGACGAGGATGTCCGGCCTTTCAGCAGTACCGTAACGCTGGAAGAACTCGGGCAGATGATGTCCGCTCGTCCCCTCGAGACCTGAACGGCCCAGCCGGATCAACCACCAAACAGCATCGACCACAGGAGGCTCAAAAGTTGCCTGCAGTAACCGTTGAACTGATAAAAAGCCTGCGTGAACAGACCGGCGCGGGTATCAGTGATTGCAAGCAAGCCCTGGAGGACAGCGAAGGGAATCTGGAGCAGGCCATGGCGGCCCTACGACAGAAGGGATTTGAGCAGGCCGCCAAACGAGCCGATCGCGAAACCTCGCAGGGGCTGGTCGAGTCTTACATTCATACCGGTGGTCGGGTCGGCGCGTTGGTGCAGTTGGGGTGCGAGACCGACTTCGTGGCGCGGACCGACGGGTTCCGCTCGTTGGCGCATGACATCGCCATGCAGGTGGCGGCGATGTCCCCGGTGTATCTGAATGAAGAAGACAAGGATGAAGGCGACGACCGCCCCGCCGCTCAGGTGTGCCTGATGCAGCAACCGTTCATCAAGGACGGGTCGAGGACTCTCGCCGACCTGGTGCGGGAAACGGCGGCGCAAACCGGCGAGAACGTCCGAGTGGTCAGCTTCAGCAGGCTGGCGCTGGGAGAGTGACCAATCAGACGAAAACGGCATCCCGTCCAGGCTGATGCTGCGTCGGATTTGACAGATGGCTTCCGCCGGCGTCAACGGTGACATGATCTATCGCCGCGTCCTTTTGAAGGTCAGCGGCGAAAGTTTGCAGGGATCGGGTCCGGATACAATCGATCCCGAGGCGGTCGCCTACATTGCGGACCAAATAATCGACGCCCACTCCAAGGGGGTCGAAGTGGCTGCCGTGGTGGGTGGCGGCAACATCTGGCGTGGGTCGGCTGCCGAGCGGAGAGGCATGGAACGTTCTACCGCAGATTACGCGGGGATGGTTGCCACCATCATCAATGGGCTGGCCTTGCAGGACGCATTGGAGCGGAGAGGAATCACAACGAGGACTCAATCAGCATTGCCGATACAGGCCGTTGCCGAGCCTTACATCCGACGCCGGGCCATACGCCACCTGGAGAAGGGGCGGGTGGTAATCTTCTGCGCGGGGTCCGGGAACCCCTATATGTCCACCGACACGGCGTCAGCGCTGAGGGCCCTCGAAGTGGGAGCGGAAGTGTTATTGATGGCCAAAAATGGGGTGGACGGGGTGTATGATTCTGATCCGAAGACCAATCCCGGCGCCGTGCGGTTCGGCAACCTGGAATACCTGGATGCAGTCAATCGCCGATTGGAGGTGATGGACTCCACCGCGATGACGCTTTGCATGGACAACGAGATGCCGATCATTGTCTTCGATATATTTGAGCGTGGCGCCATGGGTCGCATTCTGCAGGGTGATGTAGTGGGAACGACGATTGACGACGGCTCGCGGCGCAACGGATCTTAAAACCAGGACCTGCCAACTCACGACGCTCAGCTGAAAGGAGGGACCAAATGCCGGATCGCAACAACAGGGGTAACAGCGGCGATCAGGATGGGCCGACCATGGAGGCCGTGCTGGCCGAAGCGGAGCGCAAAATGGGCCAATCGATTGAAGCGATGCGCCGCGACATCAGCACGCTCCGCACGGGACGGGCAACACCGGCGCTGATCGAAGACCTGTCGGTTGACTACTATGGCTCGCCCACGCCGCTGAAGCAGATTGCTTCCATATCGGCGCCGGACGCCCGTGCCATCATGGTTCAGCCGTGGGACCGTCAGGCCTTGCGTGACATCGAGCGCAGCTTGACCCAGTCTGAAATGGGGTTCAATCCCTCGAACGATGGCAATGTGATCACCGTGCCCATTCCGCCGCTGACTCAGGAGAGGCGCCGGGAGATGGTGCGCCTGTTGAAACGCAAGGCGGAGGACAGCAAGGTGGCTGTTCGCAACGTGCGGCGTGAAGGTGTTGACTCCCTCCGCAAAATGGAGCGGGAAAAGTCGATCTCGCAGGATGAAAATCGACGGAGTCAGGACTCGCTGCAAAAGACCACTGACGCACACGTCAAGGCCATCGATGATGTCGCGGCCACGAAGGAAGCGGAAATCATGGAGGTTTAGCTGTAGTCTGAAACTCCTGGCGCACGCGTTCGCGCATCCTTCTGCACCGCTGGACGCCCGCCATATCCGGGGCCTCGTCCGTATGAGAACCGATAGGCGGGCGCAAGTTTGCCTGTTCAGCACGGATACCAATCTCACGCACCCAGGTCCGGACACTACAGACACCGCCGCGTCTCGCTTTACGAGCTTAGGGCTCCCGTGCGCTGCCCGGGCGTACCAACGCTCCATCGTCCGCCAATCTATTCATGCTATTCATGTCGAATAAGTTGCACTCCTCGGATATAAACCTGCCCCCGCCGGTCGGTGGGGCGGGTGATGGCGTCGACGCAATGCCAGGCCACGTCGCCATCATAATGGACGGCAATGGGCGTTGGGCGGAGCGACAGGGTCTGCCGCGCAATGCGGGACACCGGCGCGGTGTGAGCAACATCGGTCGGATCGTCGAGTTGCTGGCCAGGCGCGGCGTCAAGGTAGTCACACTCTACGCATTTTCGACCGAGAACTGGCGACGGCCCAGCGATGAAGTGGACAGCCTGATGGCGATCCTGGCGGAGGAGATCGAGCCGCAAACCCGCGAATTGCACAAAGCGGGAGTCAGGCTGGTGCATCTGGGTGACATGAGCCCGCTGGATCCTGGGCTACAGCATGCGATACGGCAGGCGCAGGCCGTCACCAAACACAATATCGGGATCACGGTCAACGTCGCTTTCAACTACGGCGGTCGGGACGAGATCCTGCAGGCGGTGCGGCGGATGTTGGCAGACGGAGTGACACCCGAAGCCGTGGACGAATCACTGTTCAGCCGGTATCTGTACACCGACGGTTGCCCCGATCCGGACTTGATCATACGGACCGGCGGCGAGCAGCGGCTCAGCAATTTCCTCATCTGGCAGGCGGCCTACAGCGAGTACTACCACACGCCGGTGCTTTGGCCTGATCTGGATGCGGAAGAATTGGATCGCGCGCTTGGCGCTTATGGTCAGCGGCAAAGGCGGTTCGGCTCCCTGGATTCCCGGGACCAATCCCCTGGAGCGTAAGGCGGGTGCTCTTCCACCGGGTTCTAACTGCCCTGGTGGGCGTGCCAGTGGTTTTGGCGTGCATATGGTTTGGCCCGCCCTGGATTACGATCCTGACCGCCGTCGCCGCGGTCATTGGCGTGAGGGAGGCTTACCGGCTGCTGCCCACCGGTGACCAAACGTCGGAGGACGATCAAAGCGAAGATGTGCGGCTGCCGTTGCTGTTGGGCGGCACGTGGGCAGTGGCGCTGGTGCTGGCCGGGGAACTGGCAGAACGGCCTCAGGATTTCGGGTGGGCGGTGCTGGGGATATGTGCCGCCGGCGTTGTCGTGGCCGGATTGTGGATGATCGCTGCATGGCACGGCCGGCGCCCCATAGCGGCGGCGAGTTATTTGGTGATGTCCCCGGTCTACATTGGCGGAGCGTTGGCGTCCGCAGTGGCGCTGCGTGGCATAGACGGGCTGCCCAGCCTATGGCGAAAGAAAGTCGACGACCCTGGGCCTCCCCTATCGACTCCTCCGGGCATCGAAGACGACGGACTGGGGGAAGCCTTCGAGAGGGTCTATCAGGTCCCGGCTGACGATGGCGGGGTCTGGCTGCTGCCCGATATAGCGGGTTCCGATTTCGCCCGGGAGTTGGCCGCTTTTACGGAAACCGGATGCTGGTGGCTGATTCTGGGTATCCTCACCGTGTATGCGGCGGACAGCGGGGCATACGCCGTCGGTCGACTGTTCGGACGACACCGCATGGCTCCGAGCATCAGTCCCGGGAAGACATGGGAAGGAACCGCCGGCGGGATCCTGTTCGCGGTGATCGCGGCGGTCGCGCTCGGCGTATTGTTTCCGCTGAAAATGGAGATTTGGCAGGTGGCGGCGATCGGTGTTATTTTAGGCGCCATATCGCCGATGGGCGATCTGTTGGAATCCAAACTCAAACGCTTGGCTGACGTCAAGGACTCGGGCTCCCTGTTTCCCGGCCACGGCGGGATGTTGGATCGTTTGGACAGCTTGCTGCCCTCTTTGATCATCGTGTACATCCTGGCGGCCGTGAGTACCCCCTAACACCGACCCGGACGTAAATACATGCGGCGAATTGTTATACTCGGTTCCACCGGTTCCATCGGGCGTCAAACGCTGGATATAGTCCGCGCCTTCCCCGAAGAATTCCAGGTGATCGGCCTGGCGGCGGGGAACAATACCGCTCTGCTTTTGGAACAGGCAGCGGAGTTCACCCCCGATTACATTTGGTGCTCCAACCCGCCAGCAGACCTGCCCGGCGCCACGAAAATACTGCCGATGGCAGAGATGGCGTCGCTTCCCGACGTAGACCAGGTCATGGTCGCGTTGATGGGCGCCGTCGGGCTGGCTCCCACGATGAGCGCCCTGCGGGCCGGGAAGCAGGTCGCGCTGTCCAACAAGGAGCCGATCGTGATGGCGGGCCAGGTCCTGAAGGATGCGGAAGCCGCATACGGCGGCGTGATTCTTCCGGTGGACAGCGAGCCCAGCGCCATCTGGCAGTGCCTTCAAGGCGAAGACAACCACATCAGGCGTCTGATGATAACCGCCAGTGGCGGGCCGTTTCGCCGCACGCCGCTGGAAGAACTCGAAACAGTCACTCCCCAGCAGGCGCTCCGGCATCCGACCTGGCGCATGGGTGACAAGATTACCGTCGACTCCGCCACGCTCATGAACAAGGCCTTTGAGGTGATCGAATCCCATTGGCTGTTTTCCGTGCCGTGGGAGGATATTGCCGTGGTGGTGCATCCTCAGAGCACAATACATTCCATGGTCGAGTTCGACGATGGCTCGGTGAAGGCTCAGTTGGGACCGCCCAGCATGCGCCTGCCCATCCAATATGCGCTGTTTCACCCCAGGCGCTTCGCCAATGACGAGATACCCCGCCTGGACATCGGGGCTCCCTGGTCGTTGGACTTCGAACCGTTGGAGCCGAAGCGCTTTCCCTGCTTTGACCTGGCCGTTTCAGCCGGCAAGGCGGGCGGAACCATGCCCGCTGTTCTCAGCGCGGCAGATGAGGTGGCAGTTCAGGCCTTTCTGGCTGGGAGCATCGGTTATACGGACATCTACCGGTTGGTGGAGCGGGTGCTCAATGAGCATGTGTCCCAACCGTCGCCGGGCTTGGATGCTATAGTAGAAGCAGACCGCTGGGCCAACCTGCGCGCTGCCGAGATCGTGAGCAGCGGGGTGAATTAGCCGGCCACGCGGGCCAAGGCTATGGACACGTGGATTATCGCGGTGGCGTCGTTCGTGCCGATGCTGCTGCTCCTGGTGGTGGTGCACGAGCTGGGGCACTTCTGGTCAGCCAAGGCTTTTGGGATCAAGGTGCTCGAATTTGGCGTTGGGTACCCGCCCCGGGCCTTTGGGATTTACACCGGCCGCACCGAGACGCTGCTGAGCCCCACAACGGTTTGCCTCAATGGCGTGATGGGCGCCATTCGCCCGGGCCAGGTGATTCGCGTGCTGTCCGGCGAAAACGAGGACGGGCAACTCGTTGCGCGTTACATTGAGCTCCGAGAATCGGGTCGAGCCGGAGGAGCCCTTGGATCCCTGGCCGGATTGGCGGGATTTGGACGCCGCCCGCAGGATGCGGAACTCGGGACGCAGTCAGCCCGCAGACGATTGGACGACGTGCAGACCGATGAGTTCCTGCGTCATGAGGGTCGAGTGCGAGAGGTGCTGCCCGACCGCGTTGTCCTTGCCGATATGATTTACACCGTCAACTGGCTTCCCCTGGGTGGTTTCGTCAGGTTGTCCGGTGAGAACAATCCCGCCGCGCCGGGGAGTCTGGCACGGAGAGGCCTGGGCCAGCGAGCAATCGTGCTGGCTGCCGGGTCGGCCATGAACGCGCTGTTCCCCATTGTGGCCTTCGCCATCATGTTCATGATCCCGCATACGGAGATGGTGGGCGGGTCGGCGCAGATCACCTCGGTTGCGCCGAGCTCACCGGCGGAAGCGGCGGGCCTCATGGCCGGAGACCGGGTGGTGCAAGTGGGCGACCGGCCGCCGGGTACGCCGCAGGAGTTGCCGAGGGAGGTTCGTCTCGCAGCCGGCACCGAGATGACCTGGGTCATCGAACGGGACGGGCAACCACGGGTCGTTCAGGTCACGCCTCGCGTGGAGCCACCACCGGGCCAGGGCGCTGTTGGGATCACCTTCTCCATAGTGGACCAGGAGGAAGTCCGGCGCATCGAACCTCCCTGGACCGCCGCTCGCCTGGGGGTAACCAGCACCTGGGACATGCTGACCCTGATGGGTAGAGAGATCCGCGGCTGGTTCGGGGGAGGTCGCGGGCCCGAACTGAGCGGGCCCATCGGTATCGCCCAGATCACCGGGGAAGTAACGCGTCAGGGCGGGCTCCAGGGGTGGATGCTGGTGGCAATCCTGTTGAGCATAAACCTCGCGGTACTGAATATTCTTCCGATCCCAATGCTGGACGGTGGGCGACTGCTGTTCGTATTCATCGAGTGGGTGCGCGGGGGCAAACGCGTGCCTTCGGACAAAGAAGGACTGGTCCACCTGATCGGTTTCGTGGCCCTGTTGGCCCTGGTGATCGCCATCTCCGCCAACGACATAATGCGGCTGGTGCGGGGGATATCCCCCTTGGGCGGATGACCTGATCGCGACATCCGAAACGACACTCTGATTGCCGACCGGGACCCACTCGGCCTTAACAGAAAACGCCGCGTTCCTCTGACAACATTTGCTCCAGGATGGACGGCAGTTCGCTGCACGGAACGTTGTTCATCACCGGGGCGGGCGATCTGACGGCTGCGACGGACTTTGACCGTTGGTACATGTCGACGGCTTCAACGATTTGACCTTACAGAAGCGTTCGGCGGCCCATTCAGCAATGAGGAAAGCCGGGCGCACCTTATTGCGTGCTTCGCGTGCGCCGTGATCCCGGAAAGCCGGCGCTATGTGACCGCAGATGTCGACCTCATCTTCCGATGGGACGAACAGGTCCAGGGGGGTGTTGGCCGTGTAGCCGCCTGAGCCCATCTTGCCACCTACGGCCACGTTGAAACCAGACGTGTTGCGCCCATCGATCGTCTTCGTCGCCGGGGTGAGCGCCAGGTCCTGATCAGACGGGTGAACGCAGTTGTCCAGTCGTCTGGTGATCGCGACATTGGACTTGCGAGGCAGGTTGGCATATTCGCGGTTGCCGACAAACATTTCCGTGAATTCGCGGGCGACGGTGGGCGTCCAGCAATTCGTTGGACGTCCAGCCGGCTACCGGGCATCCCACCACGGTGCGAATGTTGTCCATGCCGGTTTGCGGGGAGACCAGGTCCATCCCGTTCGGGCGGTCCCAGATATCAGGTACGTCGTCTATGCCAAACTCGCGCAACTGCAACTGCTGGCGGGCGGTCAGGTCGCCGAAGACCTTGCCATAGTCATCGCTGATATCCGCCAGAACCGGGAACTGATCAGCATTGCTGATGCCGTTGGTTATGCGCAGGCGCATCATGATCCTGCCGGGAGTTTGCCGACGGAAAAACACGCCGGCCCACTTCAGGCGGTCTCGTTCTCCTTCCGGGATGGACTCCCAGCCGTAGGCAGCGTACTTGGGAATGCCCTCTGATACATCCAGGCCGTCTTTGGCGGATTTCAGGGTTTCGATTTTTTTCATTGGAGGCTGCTCCCACGCGATAGGGTCGACCGGCCACCCACCCGCCCCCATTGGGTTAGCAGACCGTTATTGCGGGGGAATTGCTTCCAGATTGCGGCTCCGTAAATGAGTTGAAAGGATCCATCGCCCGGCAACCCGCGTCCACTGGGTTGCGGAAGGCACTGTGGGCCAGGTTCACCGAGCAGCTCGGTCCGACAAGAGTACGGCCCCCGCGTCAGCGACGCGGGGGCCGTCAAAGCCCGTAGCTTGGGGGCGCTTACTTCAAATGCTCGTTGAAGAAAGCAACGGTGCGCGCCTGTGCGTCTTCGGCGGCGGCCTGGTTATAGCTGTCCCGGTCGTCGCAGTTGAAACCGTGGCCGGCGCCGGGGTACATCTTGAAGTCGTAGGACTTTCCGGCCGCATCCAGCGCTGCTTCGATCTGCGAGACGTCCGCAGGGGTCGGATTGCCGTCGGTCTCCCCGAAGTTGCCCATCAGCGGGATGCTGATGTTGGCGGTGCCGTCGATGGGGGTCACGCCGTCACTGTAGGGGGCGAGAATCGCGCCACCGTAATAAACCACGCCGGCGGAGAGGCCGGAACAGGAACTGGCGGCCAGATAGACGACACGACCACCCATGCAGTAGCCGACGATTCCGATCTTCTGTCCCCGGGTGCGCGGATACGTGCGCTGCAGGTAATCGACAGTGGCGTTGATGTCAGCAATGATGCCCTGGCCGGTCAGCGCAGGCATGTAGGTGTTGATTGCGGCGTCGAAGTCGTCAGGAGTATAGCCCAGCATCGGGTTGGGGTTGCGCTCGTTACGGTGGAACAAGGCCGGAGCCACGGCGACGTAACCCGCGGCGGCGAACCCGTCAGCCACCTTCTGGATGTGCTGATTGGCGCCGAACGCTTCCTGAACGACGATAACGGCCGGCAGGCTGGTGCCAGCGCTGGGCGGCGGGAAGCTTACGTAGGCCGCCATATCGCCGGCCTCAGCGATGTTGGCTCCAGACTCGCGGTCTTCCTCAGGGTCGGGCATTCGGATGTTTTCCCAGAACGACGGCATAGTATTTCCTCCTCCATTGGTTGCGCGAACTTCGATGATACGGCGGCTCGGCGGTGGCAGAGCACGCTCGTCCGCGAGCCGTATCTTTCGTGCGCCGGAATTGTAACAAAGGATGGCGGGCCAAACAAGCAGGCAGCGGCCGGGCGACGACGGCGCTGCTGCATGACGAACAGCGACCAAATCGTCGTGTGGCGACCCCGCCGGGCCGGCCCGATCGCGTTTTCACGGCACTGCTGTTGCGGTGCGGCGACCCACGGCGGGGCGGTACGGGCCGGTTGCGGTATCGTTCAGGTTGTGCGTCGGCGGCGACCGATGAAATCTGCGATCCACATGGTGCATACGGACGCTACGGTCAGAATGGCGGACAAGATGAATGCCTGAACGTAGTCGCCCTGCAGGTCGAACATGATGCCGGCTACGATCGGCCCCAGAAAAATTGCCGCGCCACGGCCCATTTCGACAAACCCCATCACAGTACCCAGGGACTCGCTGGGAAATATGTCCGCCGCTTTGGCGCCAATAATCAGGCCGCTGATGCCGTCGGTTATCCCCGCCAGGCCAACGTACACCGCCAGAGGCCAAAAGCTCCGCCCGTCCCCCAGCCAGAGCACAAGGAGCACGGCTCCGCCGGCAACGCTCATCCCCACGGTGTAGACCGACTCTCGTCCCCAGCGGTCGGTAGCCAGTCCCACCAGCGGCCGGGCGAACACACTGACCAGTCCGACGGCGCCCAGCGTGTTCGCCGCCGTTTGAATGCTGTAGCCCGCCAAAACGAAGAAGGTGACCAGGTGGACCCGTATCATCTGCGTCCCGGTGGACCCGAACACTCGCGTCAGAACCAGCAGCCACATGGCCGGGTCGCGGACCGCGTTGCCCAAAGCAGGCGTTTGGCCTGGCGCGTTACGGTCGGGATGGGCTTCCCGATTCGGCGAGTCGGGTTGAGCGTGGGGCTCGGTTGCCGTCGCCGGTGGAACTGGCATAGTTTCCGGAGGGCGGCGCTGCAGCAAACCGTTGGGAACCGCAACCAACACGGCGAAGATGACGCCGAAGATGCGGTAGGCCCACCGCCATCCGACCTCCGTGGTCAATATCCCGGCCAGCGGCGCGAAAACCGCCTGCCCGATGGGGTTCCCGCTATCCGCCAACCCGAGCATGCGGCCCCGGGTCTGCGGAAACCAGGGGGCCACGGTCGCGGTCATCGAAAACGACGAAATGGCGGTGTGACCGATCCCGGCGAACACGCTGTATAGGACGAACATCTGCCACAACTCGGTGGTGTAACTGGCTGCTATCCAGCCGAACATAATGAATAGCCCCGCCAGCGGGAAGATAACGCGCGCTCCCCATCTATCCAGCAGGATCCCCAGTAGAGGCGCACAGATGGCGCCGATCAGACCGGCAAGGGAAAAGACCGCCGAGGTGTAAGTTGCGCTACGACCGAAGGCGTCTTTCAGGGCGTTGAAATACACGGCCTCGCTGTTTTTGGTACCTCCCTCGACGGTGAGGTTTCCCAATGACAGGACGAATATCACCCAACCGTAATGAAGGCGAGTACGGGCCGCATTCAGCACGGGATTGCCTGGTACCCGACGCTGTAGATGTCGCGGCGGACGGGCGAAAAAGCCGATTCGAGCATCGCGCGATTATACATGGCAGCCGCTCCGGCGCTGGCCGGCACGGGGCAAACGTCGTCGGCTCGCGGGGGCTGACCCGGGTTGACGACTAGTTGCCCGGGTCAATCGCCGGTGGCGGACGGCGCCGGCTCAGGCAAGGGCGCTGGCCGGCTGGAGAGGCCGTGTTTCATGATCAGACCGGCGCCGCACAACGACAACGATGCGAAGCTCACCACGATCAACGACAGCCTCAGGTCTCCGGTCAGTTCCTGGATAATGCCGGCGATCAGGGGACCGAGTGCGATACCCGCAGAACTGCTCATCTGGATGAAGGCCAGGCTGACGGCGATCTCACGCGGTCGTATTCCGGGCAGATTGAAGGGCACCGAATAGAGCACGGGCCAAAAACCCCAGGCTATCCCGTTGACGATAGTGAGCGCCACCAACACGGGGAGCGATCCCGTGAGGGTCATGGCCACAAAAGTGATGGCCATGACTGCGCCGGTTCCCAGCAAGACGGTGCGTCCCTGATCCGAGACCATGACCAGCCAACCGAACCCCAAGCCACACAGGCCGCCCACGAAGATACCCACCGCCAATATGCCCCCGGACCAAATCAGTGACATCTGGTAGGCGTCCAGCATCAGGGTGGGATAGAAGCTGAGGAAGCTGGACCAGGACATGGTGGCCCCTACAAACCCCAGGCCACCGATCCACAGGTCGCGGTAACGGAGTGCGCCTTTGAGAACATTCACGTCCTGGGAGCCCAGACGTTGCCGGTATTCGGCTGTGATCCTTTCTCGCCCGAATACCAGCCAGAGCACTGTCAACACGCCGAAAAGGCCGACGAACCAGAGGAGGGTTGCCCGCCAGTTGTCACCCAAGGCGATGAGAATAAACGGCGAAGCCGCCACTCCACCACCCACCACCAGGCCGAACATGGCATTGGAGATGCTGTTCAACAGCACCACCTGCCGCTGCGGGAACCATTGCTGGGTCAGCAGCGCTCGGGCCGGCTGCCGGGCGATCACGCTCACGCCGAAGGCCACACGACCCAGTAGCAGCACTGCGAAGCCCGGCGAGAAGGACTGGGCCAGGAGGAACAAGGTTCCCAGGGCCAGGGTGGCGGATGTGAGTATCTTCGGGGAGAATCGGGAAGCCCACCAACCTATGGGAATGGCCAGCACGAGGTTTCCCCAATATGCGGAGGAACCCAGCATGCCCTGTTGGAAAGGCGACAGCCGGAGCTCGGCGCTGATTGCCGGCAGCAGGATACCGATGGTGGACATGATCATGAATCCGGCCACGCTGGCGGTGAGCCAGATGCCCATGACTACCCAGCGATAGGACGGCGCCTGGTCCGATGGACTTTGCGTTGCGATACGTCTTGCTCCTGTGGCGGGATACGCGCAGAGCGGTTCGATGCCACGGACTGGGGGCAGTGTATTCTTCGGTCGGGAACAGGGTCAATCGGCGAGGGTAGCCGAGCCTGGCGGCCGGTGTCAGTCGGATCGGCAATGCGCGGCGGCGGCATTTGCCGGGGGAAGCGCATCCCAACGCGCGTGGTAAACGGTAAAGCCATTTGGTGGCCAGATCGCCTCCTGAAAACTGCTCCTCCTGGAAACCGCTGCGGGTATTGACAATATCCTTGAAAGCGGCTAAAGTTGCCGAACTCACTGGTCGTCGAGGCCACAAGCCACCGCCGGTGAAGGCTCCTTAACAGCTGAATAGTGGAAGGAAGTAAGGTTCTCATTAAGAGAGTTTGATCCTGGCTCAGGGTGAACGCTGGCGGCGCGCTTAATGCATGCAAGTCGAGCGTGATCGTGGCTTCGGCCACAATGATAAAGCGGCAGACGGCTGAGTAACGCGTGAGTAATCTGCCCTTCGGTGGGGTATAACCTCGGGAAACTGAGGATAATCCCGCATACGACCTGCACCCCTTGGGGTGCAGATGAAAGGCTTCGGTCGCCGAAGGAGGAGCTCGCGTCCTATCAGGTTGTTGGTGAGGTAATGGCTCACCAAGCCGATGACGGGTAGCTGGTCTGAGAGGATGACCAGCCAGAGGGGGACTGAGAACGGCCCCCACTCCTACGGGAGGCAGCAGCAGGGAATCTTGGGCAATGGGCGAAAGCCTGACCCAGCGACGTCGCGTGGGGGACGAAGGCCTTCGGGTTGTAAACCCCTTTTCCGAGGGAAGAGAAAGGACGGTACCTCGGGAATAAGCCCCGGCTAACTACGTGCCAGCAGCCGCGGTAATACGTAGGGGGCAAGCGTTACCCGGAATCACTGGGCGTAAAGTGCGCGTAGGCGGTTGGATAAGTCTCTTGTGAAAGCTCCCGGCTCAACTGGGAGAGGTCAAGGGATACTATTCGACTTGAGGACAGCAGAGGTAAGCAGAATTCCCGGTGTAGCGGTGGAATGCGTAGATATCGGGAGGAACACCAGTGGCGAAAGCGGCTTACTGGGCTGTATCTGACGCTGAGGCGCGAGAGCGTGGGGAGCAAACTGGATTAGATACCCAGGTAGTCCACGCCCTAAACGATGGATACTAGGTATGGGGGGTATTGACCCCCTCCGTGCCGTAGCTAACGCGTTAAGTATCCCGCCTGGGGACTACGGCCGCAAGGCTAAAACTCAAAGGAATTGACGGGGGCCCGCACAAGCGGTGGAGCGTGTGGTTTAATTCGATGCTAAGCGAAGAACCTTACCTGGGCTTGACATGTTGGTAGTAGGAACCCGAAAGGGTGACGACCTCGGGGTAACTCGGGGAGCCTCCACAGGTGCTGCATGGCTGTCGTCAGCTCGTGCCGTGAGGTGTTGGGTTAAGTCCCGCAACGAGCGCAACCCTCGTCGCTAGTTATTCTCTCTAGCGAGACAGCCTCCCGCAAGGAGGAGGAAGGTGGGGACGACGTCAAGTCATCATGGCCCTTATGTCCAGGGCTACACACACGCTACAATGGCCGGTACAATGGGTTGCCAAATCGCGAGATGGAGCCAATCCCACCAAAGCCGGCCCCAGTTGGAATTGCAGGCTGAAACCCGCCTGCATGAACGCGGAATCGCTAGTAACCGCAGGTCAGCATACTGCGGTGAATACGTTCCCGGGCCTTGTACACACCGCCCGTCACGTCATGGAAGCCGAGAACGATTGAAGTCGCTGAGCTAACCCGCAAGGGAGGCAGGTGCCGAGGTCGGGTTCGGTAACTGGGACGAAGTCGTAACAAGGTAGCTGTACCGGAAGGTGCGGCTGGATCACCTCCTTTAAAGGGAGACCTTAGTCGGGGAACGCCTCACCAGGCGCGAACCGGCCTACTCCCAGGTCAATCAGCGGATGTTCCTGTCACTCGGGTCTTCAGGTCGAGTCTTTGAGACTCCCATTCCCAGAGAGCAGGTTCCCTGAGAAAATCCGTTGAACCGGCAAACTTGCCGGACAAAATCGCAAACTTCTTACTTCCTTTCACTAATCAGCCGCTAACGAGCGTCGAACGTATTCGGGCCTTTGTTTAAAGGCCCGTTTCGCTTGTATGTTGACACCATGCGCATCTCCGACTTGGGTGAATTCGGCCTCGTCGAATTGGTGCAGGATTGGACGAGGCAGTCAATCCGCGCTTCAGAACCCGACCCCTCAGCCGTGTACCGGACCGTCGTCGACAATGGCGATGACGGCGCGGCCGTAACCTTTGTACGGGCTGGGGTCACGGAGTTGTACACAACGGATACCATGGTGGACGGCGTACATTTCACGTCCGAGACCACCCCGTGGCGCGACCTGGGTTGGAAAGCTATCGCCTCAAACGTGAGCGACGTGGCAGCTATGGGCGGGACGGCGGCCCTCGCGTTGATCACCCTGGGACTGCCCGCCGATACCCGGGTTGATGATGTCAAAGAACTGTACGCCGGGATGACCGAGATTTGCTGCGAGTTCGGAGCCCGGGTCATCGGCGGGGACATGGTGAGGTCGCCCGTGGGTTTCGTTACCGTGGCCCTGACGGGTATCGCCACCGGTAAGCCGATGGTGCGAACGACGGCCAGGCCGGGCCATCTGGTGGGGCTCACCGGGTCCGTAGGCGGGTCGGCCGGTGGACTGCGGGCGATGCTTGAAAAGGAAGCGGTATCCGGGTCGGCGGCAGACCAGCTCGTCATGACCCATCGCCGCCCGCGCCCGCACGTACCGGAAGGACAGATCCTCGTTGCAAACGGGATAGATTCGGCCATGGATGTCAGCGACGGGTTGGCGGACGATTTGGCAAAGTTGTGCTCCGCCAGCGGCGTGGCGGCCAATATTTGGGCCGAAAAGGTGCCCGCGCACCCGGCGCTGCAGGCCGTGTTCCCCAATGACTGGCTTGACCTCGCTCTGTACGGCGGGGAGGATTATGTCCTGCTGTTCACTGCGCAACCAGAGGTAATGAGCGCTGTGATGGGTCTATTGCCCGACGGCGCCGCGGTCATCGGAGAGATAACGGACGGAACACCCGGCACGGTCACGGTATTGGAACCCGATGGTACCACCCGTCTCAGGGCCGGCGCAGGCTGGGACCATTTCGGCTGATCCTGGCCGGCAGACGCAGCGTGGGGCCGAACATCAGGTCATGGGGATGAGCATCACAATCCATACCGACACTGCCGAGGAGACCCGCGAGGTCGGGCAAATCATCGGGCGGGTGGCCGCCGCCGGCGACATTTACCTCCTGACCGGCCCACTGGGCGCCGGCAAGACTTGCCTCACCCAGGGCATAGCAAGGGGGCTGGAGGCGCCCGGTTACGCTCGCAGCCCCACCTTCGTTCTCGTGACCCGATACCAGGGTCGCCTGACCATCCATCACGCGGACCTGTACCGGATCGGCCACCCTGCGGAGGCATGGGATCTGGGCCTGGAGGACATCATCGCGGCTGGGGAAGACGTGCTGATCGTCGAGTGGGCCGACCGGGCCGCTGAGATTTTCCCGGACGACGCGTTGTGGGTTCATCTGGACTACGCGGCTGACGGGGACCCGGCGGCATGCGAGGTGATCCCGGATTCCGATGGCTCAATTCCGTCGCGGCATCGGATCACCATCGGCGATGCTCCAGAGCGATACGGGCGCTTGCTGGAACGGCTAAAGCGTCGTTCCCTTTCGGATGCCTTGGATGGGGTGTCCTGATGCTTTTATCCATCGACACTTCTTCGCGTTACGGCGGAGTTGCACTCGCGGACAGCGGTGGAGCGGTGGCAGAGGCCCGAACATGGCGGTCCACGGCTAACCACACCGCACAACTGATGCCGGCGGTAACCGAGTTATTGCGGGCGCGCGGTATCCGGGCTGCGGACCTGACTGCGGTAGCCGTCGCGCTGGGTCCGGGGCCATTCAGCGCTCTGCGCGTGGGCGTCAGCGCCGCCAAGGGACTGGCTATTGCCGGCGGGTTTCCGATATTTGGCGTGGACACGTTGCTGTTGGAGGCGTGGCGGTACCTGTACCCGACGATGCAAGAGAACCGTCGCGAAGCAAGGGTCCCGGTATCCTGGTTGGATGCCGGGCGAAACGAGGTTGCGGCCGGAATTTTCGGAACCGACGGCGAACGATTGGGAGAAGACCGGGTCGCGTCGCCGGCGGAATTGCTGCAACAGGACGCCGGGGACCCGTGGTTGGCCGTCTATTGTGGCGAGGCGGCGTGGATGCGTCGGGAAGAAATCGCCGTTCAGGCGGGTGGCGTCGTCATGCCATGGACGCCGGCCGACCGGCTCTGGGCGTTGTCCGAAATGGCCGCCAAGCGCTTGAGCGAGTGCGAATCCGACGATCTGAGTACTCTGCAGCCGTACTACCTGCGAATGCCCACTATCGGGGCGCCGCGCCGGCGGGACCTGGTCCGCCAGGGCCGGCCGTCCTCATCTTAGCGTGGCCATCACAAACTCATTAGTCACAAGGAGCAAGCAAACCAATGGAACGGACTTTCGTTGCCATCAAACCCGACGGCATCCAGCGCGGCCTCGTCGGCGAGGTGATCTCACGGTTGGAACGTCGGGGCCTGAAGCTGGTGGCCATCCGCCTGATGATCGTAGACGAGGATTTGGCCAAGCGGCACTACGCGGAGCACGTCGAGCGGCCCTTCTTCCCGTCGCTGGTGGATTTCATTACTTCGGGACCCATCGTTGCCATGATCTGGGAATCGGACAACGCGGTGGCGCTGGCCCGGCAGACCATCGGCTCCACCAACCCGGCGGAGGCAACTCCGGGCACGATACGGGCGGACCTGGGCATCGACACCGGACGGAACATCGTTCACGGATCCGACAGCCCGGTGTCGGCGGAACGGGAGATCGGCCTGTTCTTCGAACCGGACCACGCGCTGGAATACTCGCGCAGCACCGACCCCTGGCTTAGAGAATCCTGACCACCTGGGGAGCGCGGCTCCAGAGCCGTTCCAGCCCGAAGAACCGACGCTCTTCCGGGCCGAAAATGTGGATTACCACGTCGGCAAAATCGAGGAGAACCCAGCCCGACGCGGGGGTACCCTCACGATGGTGTCGTGGGACGCCGGCGTCCTTCATGGCCTCGGACAGATCTTCTTCGAGAGCTTCTATCTGACGCACGGAATCGGCGGTCATCACGACAAAGTAATCGGCGAAGACCGTCAACTCTCGAAGGTCCAGCATGACGATGTCGGAGGCCAGTTTGTCGGCGGCCACGTCGACAGCTAGTCGCGCGACGTCAGTGGGTGTCAAAGTATCGGTGGTACTGGTCATTGTATGGTCGCCACTGGTTAGTTTCGGCAGTCGTGAGCAGCCCTTGCGGGCAGGTATCGGGAGTATAGGCCGGCGATGGTTTGCCTTGCAATCCCCGCCCATTGTGATATATTACACAAACCCATTTTGCCAGCGGCGAGAAAGTCCATGAGCCCCAAGTTGGGAGTGGTTCTCGGCATAGCTGGCGGCTTTTTCATTTTCCCAGCGACCGCAGGATGCAGCCATGAATTCGCTCAAAGAACTGGCCCAGTCCGGATTATACGCTCCCGAGCAAGAGCATGACGCGTGCGGCGTCGGCATGGTTGCCAATATTAAGGGAGAAAAGACCCACGCCATAATCACCGAATCGCTGGAAGTTCTGAACAACCTGGGGCACAGGGGAGCCTCGGGTTCCGACCCGGACACCGGGGACGGAGCGGGCATCCTTGTCCAGATGCCGGACGCCTTTTTCCGCAAAGCCACCTCTGAAATCGGATTGAGCCTTCCCCCGGAGGGAGAATACGGGGTCGGAATGGTCTTCTTGCCCCAGGAAGCCGCTCCTTTGGCGACTTGCGTGGCCCATATTGAGAAGGTCGTTGGCGACGAGGGCCTGGCATTCCTCGGCTGGCGGGACGTGCCGCTCGATGCCACAGCGATTGGCCGGGATGCCAGGGCGGTTTGCCCCACTATACGGCAGTTCTTTGTCGGCAAGGGCTCCGCAAACACCCCCGATCGGGCGTCCCTGGAGCGCAAGCTTTACGTGGTGCGCAAGGCGATCACGAATACTTTGCATACCACCGGCATCAGCGCCGACGATGCTGACTTCTATTACATCTGCAGCCTCAGCGCCAACACCGTGGTGTACAAGGGGTTGCTGGTTTCATATCAGGTGCCGAATTTCTACCTGGACCTTAACGACGAAACGATGGTGTCGGCCTTCGCGCTGGTCCATTCTCGGTTCAGCACCAACACCCTGGGGCACTGGAAGCTGGCGCATCCTTACCGCTATCTGGCGCACAACGGGGAGATCAACACCCTGCGTGGCAATATCAACTGGATGCACGCCAGGGAGTTTCAGTTCAGTTCGCCCTTGTACGGCGACGACATCCACAAGCTGGCGCCGATCTGCGATCCGCAGGCCAGCGATACCGCCAGTTTCGACAACGCGCTGGAACTGCTGGTCATGACGGGTCGGGAGCTGGCCCACTCCATGCTGATGATGATCCCGGAAGCCTGGGACCAGCATGAAACCATGCCCCAGGAGAAGAAAGACTTCTACGAGTTTCACTCGTGCATGATGGAGCCGTGGGACGGGCCGGCCATGATGCTGGCCACCGACGGAAAGGATGTCTGCGCCGTTCTTGATCGCAATGGTCTCCGGCCGTTCCGCTACACAGTGACCCACGACGACAAGCTGGTGATGGCCTCGGAAACCGGCGTGCTGAGCCTGCCGCCGGAGAGCGTCAAGGAGAAAGGCCGGTTGCAGCCGGGCCGGATGTTCCTGGTCAGCTTCGACGAAGGCCGTATCATCGGCGACGAGGAACTGAAGCACACCCTGGCCAGCCGCCAGCCCTATGGCCAGTGGCTGCAGGAAAACAAGGTGGAACTGGAAGGCCTGCCGGCCGCCCAGCCATTGCCGCCAGTCGGGGGCGACAACTTGCGCCAGCAGCAGCGCTCGTTCGGCTACACCATTGAAGAGCTGCGGATGCTGACCACACCCATGGCAGCAGCAGGGTACGAAGCCATCGGCTCCATGGGCAATGATGCTTCGCTCGCCGTCCTGTCGGACCAGAACCGCTCGCTGTTCGATTACTTCAAGCAGCTGTTCGCCCAGGTCTCCAACCCGCCTTTGGACGCGATCAGAGAGGAGTTGGTCACCTCGCTGCAGGCGTTCGTCGGCGGCGAACAAAACCTGTTTGACGAATCACCGCAGCACTGCCGCCAACTGAGGCTCAAGTCGCCGCTTCTGACCGACGAGCAATTGGCGCAGGTTCGCGACTTGGACCTGCCGGGACTATCGTCCGTCACTTTGTCCACTCTGTTCGAGGCCAAAACGGGATCATTGCAAGGGGCGCTGGACGACCTGTGCAACGCTGCGTCCGAGGCCATCGCCCAAGGCAACAGCCTAATTATCCTGTCTGACCGCGGAGTCGACCCCAACCATGCTCCCATACCCAGCTTGTTGGCGACGAGCGCGGTTCACCATCACCTGACCCGCACCGGGACTCGAACCCAAGTTGGCTTGATCGTGGAGTCGGGGGAGCCGAGAGAAGTTCAGCATTTCTGTTTGCTGATAGGTTACGGGGCCGGGGGCATCAATCCGTACCTGGCATTGGAATCCGTCCGTGATCTGGCCGAGCGCGGCGAGTTGAACGGGACCAAGCCGGACTACGCGGTCTACAATTTCATCAAGGCCAACGAGAAGGGCATACTCAAAGTAATGTCCAAGATGGGCATTTCCACGGTCCAATCGTACCGGGGAGCCCAGATCTTTGAAGCCATCGGCCTGAACGACGAACTGGTCGACCGATATTTCACCCGTACGCCCTCTCGCATTCAGGGGATCGGGCTCGACCTCGTGGAGGAGGAAACGCTCCAGCGCCACCAGTCCGCGTTCGACGACCCATTTGTGCCGGGAATGCAGGAACTGGACATGGGAGGCCAGTACCAGTGGCGGCGGCACGGCGAGTTCCACCAATGGAATCCGGAAGCCATCGCGAAGCTGCAGTACGCCACCCGCGCCAATGATGCGCGAGCCTATCGAGAATTTGCCCAACAGGTAAATGACCAGAGCCGACGCATGGCCACCCTGCGGGGTTTGCTCGATTTCAAGGACCTCCAGCCGATTGACGTTGACGAAGTTGAGCCGGCGGTTGAGATAGTGAAGCGGTTCGCCACCGGTGCCATCTCCCTGGGTTCGATCAGTCGCGAAGCGCATGAGACCATGGCGATTGCCATGAACCAGTTGGGGGCGCGCAGCAACACCGGCGAAGGTGGAGAGGATTTCCATCGCTACACGCCCGACGGGAACGGCGACAATCGTTCCAGCGCCATCAAGCAGGTGGCGTCGGGCAGATTTGGCGTCACGCCCAATTACCTGGTGAACGCCACCGATCTTCAGATCAAGATGGCCCAGGGTTCCAAGCCGGGCGAGGGTGGCCAGTTGCCCGGCCACAAAGTCGACGAGTACATCGGTTGGGTGCGGCACACGACGCCCGGAGTGGAGCTGATCTCCCCACCACCGCATCATGACATCTACTCGATCGAAGACCTGGCTCAGTTGATCCACGACCTGAAGAACATCAACCCAGAGGCGCGTATCCACGTGAAGTTGGTGTCCGAGGTGGGTGTCGGTACCATCGCCGCGGGAGTGTCGAAAGGACACGGCGACGTGGTTCTGATCAGCGGACACGACGGCGGCACCGGAGCGTCTCCCGAGTCTTCCATCAAACACGCGGGATTGCCCTGGGAATTGGGAGTGGCCGAGACCCAGCAAGTGCTGGTGGCCAACGACCTCCGCAGTCGTATCGTTGTCCAAACCGACGGCCAGTTGAAAACCGGCCGCGACGTGGCCGTAGCGGCCCTGCTGGGCGCGGAAGAGTTCGGCATGGCCACGGCGGCGCTGATCGTCAACGGCTGCATCATGCTCCGCAAGTGTCACCTCAACACCTGTTCCGTGGGCATTGCCACGCAGGACCCGGAGCTGCGCAAGCGCTTCGCGGGGCAGCCGGGGCACCTGGTGAACTACTTCTATTTTGTCGCCGAAGAGCTGCGCGAGCTCATGGCGGAGCTCGGTTTCCGCACCGTGGCCGAAATGGTGGGTCGCGTCGACAAGCTGGAGACCCGCAAGGCGGTGGATCACTGGAAAGCCTCCGGCATCGATCTGTCCAAGCTGCTGACCATTCCGGACCGAGCCCAACGGGTCCAGACCTATTGCTGTATTGAACAGGATCACGGGTTGGAACGAGCTTTGGACCACCAATTGATTGCGCAGGCTCAGCCCGCCATCGAAAATGGGACGCCGGTGCACATCAGCCTGCCGGTGCGCAACTCGAACCGCACGGTTGGGGCCATGCTCAGCGGACGGGTTGCGCGCAAGTACGGCGAAGACGGGCTCCCCGAGGGAACCATCAACATCGAACTGGAGGGGTCGGGCGGACAGAGTTTTGGCGCTTTCCTGGCTCCCGGGGTTTCGATCCGGCTGGCCGGTGACACCAACGACTATATGGGCAAAGGCATCGGGGGCGGACGCCTCGTCATCGTGCCGCCCAATGGTTCGGGGTTCGTGCCCGAGGACAATATCATCATCGGCAACGTGGCGCTCTATGGAGCCACGGGCGGCGACGTGTTCATCCGCGGACGGGCCGGAGAAAGGTTTGCCGTGCGGAATAGCGGAGCGCGCGCGGTTGTCGAAGGTGTCGGTGATCACGGCTGCGAGTACATGACCGGCGGCGTTGTGGCTGTGATCGGCAGCACAGGCCGGAACTTTGGCGCCGGGATGAGCGGGGGCATCGCCTTCGTTCACGACCCGGACGGTGATTTCCACATCCGTTTTAACGACGGCATGGCTGATCTGGAAGACCTGGTCGAGCCGGAAGACATTGACCTGCTGCATGGTCTGCTGTCTGAGCATTTGGAGCGAACGGGAAGCGGACCGGCCCAGAGGATTTTGGATAACTGGCAAGCGAGCATCGGCGAGTTCCGCAAGGTGATGCCGCGCGATTACCGGCGAGTGCTGCTGGAACGGGCGCAGCGGGAGGCGACTGAATTGGTGGCGGTGTCCAATGGGTAAAGTCACCGGATTTGTCGAATTCGGCAGGACCCCGCCGGAGCGACGTCTCCCTTCCGTAAGGATCGGTGATTATCGCGAGTACTACCACCGCTGGTCTGACCAACAGGCGACCGAGCAGGGTGGCCGGTGCATGGACTGCGCGGTACCGTTCTGCCACATGGGGTGCCCCCTGGGGAACGTGATACCGGATTTCAACCACCAGGTGTACCTCGGAAATTGGGAACGGGCGCTGGAAGTGCTACTCAGCACCAACAACTTCCCTGAGTTTACGGGCCGAATCTGCCCGGCGCCGTGCGAAGCGTCCTGTGTGCTCAGCATCAACGCTGATCCCGTCACCATCGAGTACATCGAGAAAGAGATCAGCGACCGGGGATATGAGCAGGGCTGGATCAAAGCGGTGGCACCCGAGACGCGAACGGGCAAAGCCGTGGCGGTGGTGGGGAGTGGACCCTCCGGACTGGCCGCTGCCCAGCAATTGAATCGGGCCGGGCATACGGTCACGGTCTTGGAACGGGCCGACTACATCGGTGGCCTGCTGATGCTGGGCATCCCGGACTTCAAGCTGGAAAAGTCGGTTGTTCAGAGACGGGTCGAGCTGATGGAAACGGAGGGGATCGAGTTCCGCACCGGCGTCAATGTCGGAGTGAATTACCCGGCCGACCGGTTGCTGCAAGAATTTGACGCAGTGTGCCTGACCGGCGGTTCCACTCAAGCCCGGGACCTTGACGTTCCTGGGCGTGAGTTGGATGGCGTTCATTTCGCCATGGAATACCTGCCACAGCAGAACCGCGTGCTGGCCGGAGAAACCATCGACGGTCAAATCACCGCCGAGGGCAAGAGGGTCATCATTTTGGGAGGAGGCGACACCGGCGCAGACTGCCTGGGCACCGCTCACCGCCAGGGAGCAGAGATCGTCCACCAGTTTGAGCTGCTCCCCGAGCCTCCTGAGAACCGCCCTGACGACAACCCGTGGCCGCTTTGGCCGATGATCCTGCGCACCTCAGGCGCCCACGAAGAAGGTGGCGTCCGGGATTACAACATCCTCACCAAGTCCCTTTCGGGCGTGAACGGCCAGGTCAGCCAGTTGCACGCCGTCCGCGTGGACTGGACGCGGGGTGAAAACGGCCGCTTCCAGATGGCGGAAGTACCGGGCAGCGACTTCAGCGTGGACGCGGATCTGGTGCTGCTGGCGATGGGTTTCCTTCATCCGGAACACGGCGGGATGCTGGACCAACTTGGGGTTGATTTGGACGGCAGAGGCAACGTCAAGGTCGATGGCAACAAGATGACCTCGGTCCCGGGCATATTCGCCGGCGGCGACATGGTACGTGGCCAGTCGTTGGTCGTATGGGCGATCGCTGAGGGACGGGACGTAGCGCGCGGCGTGGATCAGTACCTGTCTTCGGGAACTACTCACCTGCCCCGGTCCGCTGCCGTGGAATAGGAACCGGTGCCACGACCAACCGAGATGCGTTAGGGCGGGTTCAAAACCCGCCCTCATGTTTCATTGCCCGATCAACTCCAGTACCCGACGAACGAATCGGTGGACATAAGGGCGGTCGACTTCGATTTCGTAGTCCTCCATTTCGTCGTGGAAGAAGTTCTTGTGGAACTTCTCCGCCGTTGTGAACCCTCCGATCAACAATGGGTCGTCGTACTCTTCGGTGAGCCTTTGACTGGCGTTTTTCATATCCCGGTGGGTGCGGTACTTCCAGCCGCGGTGAACTGAGATAGCGGTCAGCGCTTCGTTGGCTGCCCCGTATAGCCTCTCCGACGCCTGCTGCCGCTCCCCCGGCCTCAAACTCCCGGTCGGAGTCGGCCAGAAACTTGCGGGCGCACTCGGCGTGTTCCTGTTCCGTCACGCCAACGGATCCTGCGTGCGTTAGACCGCGTCCGGCGCGGCGGAGGCGACGGCGTTGCGACCGATGTGGTCCAGGTATTCCTGGATGTTGAGCACCTGGATCGTGTTGGTGGTGCCGGTGACGCCGGTCATGAAGCCGTGTACCAGGGTGACCACGTCCCGCTCCGAAACCATTCCCGTGGCCATCGCCGCGTCGACCAGCATGGTGACCAACTTGGCCACGTCCCGCTCGGCCGGTATGACGCCCTTGGGATTGAGGCCCCAGGCCATGCACACGCGGCGCTGTACGGCCAGGTCATGGGAGAAAACGATGATGTCATTCTCGGGCCGGAAGCGCGACATCTCGTAGGCGGCCCGCCCGGTGCTCGTAATCACGATCGGTTTGGCATTGAGCGACTTGGCCAACTGGGTGGCCCCCCACGTGACGGACTGGGTCTGGTCGCGTTGCGGGAACTCGGAGTAGTAGTGGTACATCTTTTCGGCCTGGACGATAGCGGCGTCGGCAATGCGCACCGCCTCCACCGGGTACGCGCCGACCGCGATCTCGTCGGACAGCAGGATGGAATCGCAACCATCGAGCACGGCATTGGCGATATCGGACACTTCCGCACGCGTAGGTGTGGGCGAGTTGACCATCGACCGCAGCATTTGAGTCGCGACCGAGGAGATGCGTCCAGCGCGGTTTGCTCGGGTCACCATGTCCTTCTGGATGACGGGAACTTCCTCCATGGGCATCTCGACGCCGAGATCGCCGCGGGCGACCATGATGCCATCGACCTCGTTGAGGATCTCGTCCAGGTTGGCGATGCACTCGCGTCGTTCAAGTTTGGCCATTACCGGCGCGCGGCTACCGAGTTGGTTGAGATAGGCTCGAGCGTAGCGGACATCCTCGCCGGTACGCACGAAAGAAAGGGCGACCCAGTCCACATCCTGCTCCACGCCGAACTGCAGGGCGACCTTGTCGCTTTCCGTGATTACGGGCATGTCGATGGGCACGTCGGGGAGGTTGACCCCCTTGTACGACGAGAGGTTGCCCCCGTTGCGGACGTGCGTTTTGACTTCGAGGTCCGGGGTAACTTCCAGGACTTCCAGGCACACCGTCCCGTCGGAGATATAAACCAGGTTGCCGGGACGCATGCTGCGCAGGATGTCCGGTTCGGGAAAAGGTAGAAGGTAAGGAGAGACGGAGGTTGGTTCGTTGATGATGGAAACTGCATCACCAAAATTCAGTTGCGCCGCCTCCTCCATGTTCCCCAGGCGGAACTTGTTGCCGCCCAGGTCCTGGAGGACGGCCACGGGGCGGTTGTGTCTTTCGGAGGCCGCTCGTACATTGGCGATGACTTCGGCGTGTTCTTCCAGCGTGCCGTGGGAGAAGTTGAGGCGGGCGACGTCCATGCCGGCGCTCACGAGGCGGTCCAAGGTTTCTGGGGAGCGGGATGCTGGGCCTATGGTGGCGATAATCTTGGTCTTGCGCATAACGTCTACCTCTGCTGCATGGTCCACTTTCTTTGGCCCATTATAACCCGGCGCCGGAACAGGTCGTCATATTGATACCCGCAGCGGTAGCGACGCTTTTTCGCAGTCCGTCGAAGCGGATGGCCGAGCGCGTTCTTGGCGAGCAAGATCGGCCGTGCCTGGCGCCCGGCACGAACGCCGGGCTCAAATCCGGCGCGAGGCCACGGACGCATGCTGAAAACAACAAGGGCGACCCATCGGGCCGCCCCTGCACGATTGGCTATTGCGGGAAACGCCGGATCAACTGCGCTGGCGGGTTTCCTCGTAGGCCTGGGTGGCCCGGTCGAGGCCGGCGCGGCGGTTGACCTGCAGGGTTTCCCTGAGGTCTGACGCCCACTGCTGGGAGGTCTGGATACCGGACAGGCTGCCCTGGAATTGAGGCATCACGTAACGCGCCAAGAGCTCGTACGAGCGATGGAGCTTGTCGCGGGGAGCCCAATCCTCTACCCGTACCAGGAGACCGCCGAAGCCGCCGGACATTTCCTGCAACTCGTTGATGCGCTGGATGCAATCGTCCGGGGTGCCGACGATCCACTGCTTGTTATCGGTCATGAAATCAACGATCTGATCGCGCGGAACGTCGGGAACTTCATGACCCAGGGTATTCCCGAAGTACTCGGTCACGACGCGGGCGGAACCCTCGCGGATGTCCTCCTGGGCCTGCTTCTTGGAATCGGCAAGGTGGACCCCGACTGACAGGCGCCATTCCTCGCGTTTTACGGTCTGGCCGTGTTCGGCTGCGGTTTCTTCGGCAATGGCCCACTGGTCTTTCAGGCTGGTGGACCGCACCATGTCACGGGGCACGCTGAGGGAGATGACGCCGGCGCCGTGCTTGCCCGCCGTGGTAACTCCGGCCGGCGACTGGACAGAGGCGACGACTAGGGGGAAGGGCTGCTGATAGGGACGCAACTGCAGATGCGCGTCGTGCAACTCGAACCAGTCGCTCTCGTAGGTGTAGGGCTCGTCGCTGTCCATCAGGCGTTTGATGACCCCCAGGGACTCGTCCATCATCTCGCGTTGTCGGGCCGGGTCGATGCCGAACATGTAGGCGTCAGAAGCGAGGGCGCCGGGTCCAACCCCCAGCATCACGCGCCCGCGAGTGAGGTGATCCAGGAGTACCATGCGGTTGGCAACCATGTAGGGATGATGGTAGGGGAGGCTGACGACGCCCGTACCGAGTCGGAGGTTGCGGGTCCGTTCGGCGGCGGTCGCCATGAACACTTCCGGCGAGGCGATGGTCTCCCAGCCGGCGCTGTGGTGCTCGCCGATCCAGGCCTCGTCGTAACCTAGGTGATCCAACCACTGGAGGAGTTCGAGGTCGCGCTCCAGGGCCAGCGTAGGGTTCTCGCCGACCCGGTGGAACGGTGCCATAAAAACGCCAAATTTCATGCGGGCCGGAGCGTTCATCTATTGCCTCCTCAACTGGCTGTGGGCGAAATCAAGGTCCGTGGATGCGCCATTCTAACACGCGCGATTGTACGGTCGTGAGGCGGCTAGAAAGCGCGGGGCGGCTGGACCCGGCGGTACACTCCAGGCGATCCGGCGGCGTGGCCGTAGGTTCCGCCGATGTATTCGTGCATGGTGTCCTGGCGGCGCTGGTTCTCCCACGCCAGGGATTCCGGCACCTTTTCGTGCTCGAACTCGTACATCGTCAGGTACTTGGGGCCGCCTTCCACCGTGTGATAGCGGCGAACGTGGAGACAGCCGGGAATCTGCAGGTTGGCCGGAGTGCGGACATTGTCGTAGTACTCGTTGTACTTGGCCTCGATGTCAGGGGGCACGTCCATCCGACCGATCTGCAAAGCGGGGGCCATGCCTCTCCCGAGGGTGTGTGGATCGCTTTCCTCGGGATATATCTGGGTGCAGACGTTCCGCACGGTGCCGCGACCAACGACGTTCGGCGACATGCGCCTGGTCCACTCCGTCGGATTCCGGCTCATGCGCAGGTACTCGTCAGTTTGGAGGGCGTCGACGGACTCCAACTCGTAGACGGCCAGGTAACGCGGGCCGCCTTTCAGCGCTTCGTACCGGGCGGCGTCCAGAAACCCGGGAGCGCTGAGGCGTTCCGGCACGTGCTCCTGGTTGTACCAGGCGTTAAATTCCGCGTCATTCTCGATGTCGACGTCGGTGAAAACAATCAACAGGGCGGTACCCTTTTTCTTGGCCATAATGCACCTCTCTTTCGCCGCGCATTAAACCACAATCGGCGGTGTTGCACGTCTACGCACGGCGGTGCGTTGGGTGGCGATGGTCCGTTGGCGGTGTCGCCACGGTTCGCTCTTTCGGGTCTGATCGGTTCGCCGCAAAGGGAGTCGGTTGCCGCTTGCTGTCGTTTGAATTACGATAGACGATGATTCGCGATCAGCATGATCGATAGCAATGGACGTAACGAGTTGACTGCACGGACCAAAGTGCTAGTGACCGGTGGGGCTGGATTCATCGGCTCGCATCTGGTCGACGGGCTGCTGGACAACGGATATGACGTGGCGGTGGTGGACAACCTCAGCAGTGGCCAGTTGCGCAATCTGAATCACCAGGCGACTTTTCATCACGCGGAGTTGA
Source organism: uncultured Dehalococcoidia bacterium (assembly GCA_951813535.1). Taxonomy (GTDB): domain Bacteria; phylum Chloroflexota; class Dehalococcoidia; order Lucifugimonadales; family UBA3495; genus Bin87. The sequence continues at coordinate 1,454,978 of OX638345.1, forward strand.
ACGACGTCCGGCTGACTCAGATTATCCAGAGAGAAAGACCGGAGATCGTATTTCACCTGGCGGCACAGAGCAGCGTGCGCCAATCGGCGATTGATCCCGTTGCCGACGCTGACTCCAACGTGATGGGTACAATCCGGTTGATTGCCGCCGCCGCGGCGGAAGGCGTGGAGAAGTTCATCTTTTCATCCACGGGGGGCGCGATCTACGGTGACCCGGAAAGGATCCCCTGCGATGAAGATACCCCGGTGAACCCGCTCACCCCGTATGCCCTGTCCAAATACGTCGGCGAGCAGTACCTGGAACTGTTCAACGAAACCTACGGGTTGGATTACACGATCCTCCGATATGCCAACGTCTATGGACCCGGACAAAACCCTGATGGAGAGGCCGGAGTCATCGCGATCTTCGCCGGGATGATGCTTGGCGAGCGCCGGCCTCAGATCTATGGCGACGGTCTCCAGCAACGCGATTTCGTGTACGTTTCGGACGTGGTCCGGGCCAACCTGGCGGCCATCGACAGGGGCCACGGGCGCACCTACAACATCGGTACCGGTCAGCAGGTGAGCATTGGTCAGATCTACGAAATGCTCCAGGAAATCACAGGATTTGACCAGGAGCCCGACTATCGGCCCAGACGTACCGGAGAGGTACGCAACATTGCCCTGGACTCGACACGCGCGGACAAGGAGCTGAAATGGACGCCGGAGGTGTCGTTGGAGGAAGGTCTGCGGAGTTCGGTAGAATACGTCCGCAATTCGTTCTCACAACGTACCAATCGTGTGGGCGCCACGGCGGACCGCAGACGCCACCACTCCAATCCGGCGCAGGCGGTGGCCGACGGATCCAACAGATAAAGGAGGAATCCACCAGATGTCCAACGACTACGACGTTGTGATCCTTGGCGCTGGCGCCGCGGGTATGTCGGCGGGGCTATACTCGACTCGCGCGATGCTCAGCACGCTGATGATCGAAAGCATCGGCCCGGGCGGGCAACTGCTGATCACCGACGAGATCGAGAACTACCCTGGGTTCCGGGAGGGCGTGAAGGGTCAGGCGCTGGCTGATGAGATGTACAACCAGGCCGAGCGCTTCGGGGCCAAGATGGAGTTTGCCGAGATCGAGGGCGTGGAAAATCTGTACGATGATCGGAAGTTGATCCGCACTTCCGAGGGTGATTTCACGGCGAGGGCCCTGATCATCGCGACCGGGGGTTCCCATAACAAGCTGGGCGTACCCGGGGAGGACGAGTTCGGCGGACGCGGAGTCTCGTACTGCGCGGTTTGCGACGGGAACTTCTTTCGAGGGCAGGATGTGGTGGTTGTCGGCGGTGGCGACTCCGCAATGGACGAGAGCTTCTACCTCACCGGGATCTGCAACTCGGTTACCATCATCCACCGCCGGGATGAGCTTCGCGCCACCAAGGTGCTGCAGGACCGCGCTTTTTCCAATCCGAAATACAAATGGCTGTGGAGCCATGTCGTCGAGGAGTTCGTCGGGAACGACGTGTTGGAAGCGGCCCGGGTCAAAAACCTGAAGACGGACGAGGTGTACGACTATCCCACCGCCGCCGCCTTCGTCTACGTCGGCTTTCACCCCAACACGGAGGCTTTCCAAGACCAACTGGATATGGATGAACTGGGCCATATCCACGGTGATCTCCACATGAGGACCAACATCCCGAAGGTCTACGTGTGCGGCGACGCGCGGGCGGAATCGACGAGGCAACTCGGAGCCGCCGTGGGCGATGGGATCACGGCTGCGCTGGCCGCTTTCCACGACCTGTCGTCGTAAATAGTCGGCGGAACCGGCAGCGGACGGAAATTGCAGGCGCGGGTTGCAGACCCGCCCCTAAATCAAACGCGCCATTTCCCGTATCAGCAACGACGTGCTTCCGCCAATGATGACGAAGAGCACGGCGTAGCGGAAGATGCTCAGGCTCATGCGGCGAGCCAGCCACCCGCCGAGCAATGAGCCGATCACGACCACCGGGACGCCGACCGCCATTTCATACTCCACATCCTGGGGAATCAACCCAACCAGGTAGTACAGGACCAACCCCAGCACTCCGGCCAGCAGGAAATACACCGCCAGGGTCGCACGCATGGTCTCTCGCGTCCAATCCTGCTCGATGGCGTAGATGGCTGCGACCGGGCCGCCGATGCTCAGCGTCGTGGTCAACAGCGTGGTCGTAAAACCGAAACCGATGGCGCCCCACCGGGTGCGTGCGGCGGTCAAACGAACGTTGAACAGGGTGAGCAGGGCGATCACCAGGATCAGGCTCACGATGGATAGCCGCAGAGCGGTGGGCGCGGCGACGCTGAGCAACAGCACCCCTATGGGTACCGGCGGCAGGCCGGCGACGATGAACAGCCAGGACTGCCGCCAGCGAAACGCCCGCCAGGTCTGGAACAGTATCAAAACCGTTGCGACCACGATCATCGCGTTGGACAGCACCACCACCTGCCGCGGAGCCAGTATGAGCAGCAGGATGGGGGCCATGGCCAGAGCCATTCCGAAACCGACGGCGCTGAACACAAACGATCCCAACAGCAGCGCCGCCAGGATGACGATGAGCTCCCAACCGAAGAGCATCAGGACAGGTTGAACAGTCCGAGTTGGGCGGCGCGGCGCAGGGTGCGCTGGACCAGCACGACGGGCGGCCCGTTTCGGGCGAGCACAATCTCCACCGAATCGTCGGGCGTCAGCGTCAACGAGCGCTCTCCATCCAGTGCGACGGTGCAATAACGGGATTCCAACGCCACGGGGATGCCCTCGTGGAGCAATTCCCACGAGGCGATCGACGCTGGCTCCACGATGCCCGGCGCCACCGGGGCAATGACGGTGTCGGACGGCGGGTAGTCAGCCTCCGCTCCGCCCCGTGAAAGCACATAGTGCAGGCCCCCGACGTCGGCGATGGACAGCGGATGAAGGCGTCCGCCCACCGACGACAATCCGATGCCGCTGGGTTCGGCGCGAGTGAGGAACACCTCATGCACGGTGTCCAGGTCCCAGATCGCGCGGGTTGCGACGTAGCGCTCACGGGAAATGGCAACGTCGACGAGCGCTAGGTCGCGGAACTCGCCGTTGACGTGAATTTGCAGCGTCTTGCTGATCACCGACGTGTCGGCGGGTTGTATGCGGCCAGAGGCAACCAGCCCCGCGGCGATGCCGGCCAGGGTACCCTCCACCATGACCGGGAATATGTTGTTGGTTCCGGTGGAGATGGCCACCAACGGAATCTGGTTGGTCCCGACGGCTACGGCGCGGTTGGTGCCATCGCCGCCGAGCGTGATCAGGCAGCCCACACCCATTTCGGCCATCATGGCAGCGGCTCGGGTGGTGTCTCCCTCCGTGTACAGGGGAGACATGGGAAGCATTTCCATTGGAAGGGAGATGCTGGAGTCGTCCGCGGCGCGGCGGCACAGGTTGCCGCTGTCGGGCATGGCGACCACGCGGGTAACGTCGGTGGACTGCAGGCCGATGAGCGCGCGTCGGACGGTGTTTACCTTTTCCCAATCGGGCACCACGCGGCCCTGGGCCACCAGGCGGCGGATGTCCTTGCTGGCGGCGGGATTGGCGATGATTCCGACGGTGGTCATGTTGGCGCAAGGTGCGGTTCGAGTCTTGGTTCCTTGACGACGGCCCACTATACACCATGGGTGCGCGGGACCCGACGGTCCGCCGTTAGCCGTTAGTCGGATCAGGCACGGCCGGTCGGAGTGCATTGTCAGAGTGATACAATCCTGGGAACTGACAACGGCTGCACCAACGCGACGTTCGAACCGATCAATGGTCGCGCTTGGTGGCGGGACGGCACCCCAACGGGAGCGCGATTGTCCCGCACGCAAAGGGCCTGAAATCCCAATCAATCGCAGCAGGAACTCGAGCAGGAGAGCGTTATGGATTCTGAAATGGCTTTCACTCCCGCCACAGAAGTACGGCGCATGATCGCCGCGAAAGAGATCTCTTCCGTCGAGCTCACCGAGTATTTTTTCCAGCGCATCGAAGAATTGAACCCGCTCCTGAGCGCCTATTTGACGGTGTGCCCCGGGCAGGCTTTGGCGGACGCCAGGGCCGCGGATGAGGCGGTGCAAAGAGGGGACGACCTCGGCCCGCTGCATGGCGTTCCGATTTCGGTGAAAGACCTGGAACTGACGAAAGGGGTTCGGACTACCATGGGGTCGGCGGTCTTTCGGGACCGGGTGCCGGAGATCGACTCGATCGTGGTGGAACGGGTCAAGGCTGCGGGCGGGATCATACTGGGCAAGACCAATACGCCGGAATTCGGCCAGTCGGGCACCACCGAGAACCTGGTGAGCGAGCCTTGCCGCAATCCCTGGAACACTGACTACACTCCCGGAGGCAGCAGCGGCGGAGCCGCGGCTGCGCTGATAGCGGGTTTGTGCACCCTGGCCACCGGCAGCGATGGGGGCGGCAGCGTACGCATACCGTCAAGCTTCAGCGGGGTTACCGGGATCAAGCCGTCGCACGGGAGAGTGCCCCGATACGGCGGTTACGGCGGGCCGGCTGTCAACCACTTTTCGCAAAGCGGCCCCATGGCCCGGACGGTTCGTGATACCGCGATGTTATTGCAGGTGCTCGCGGGACCGGACTCCCGGGACCCCAACACGATGACCGACACGCCTCCGGATTACACGGCGGCGCTGGAAGGCGGGGTCGAGGGTTGGCGCGTGGCGTGGAGCGACGATTTGGGTTACGCCGCGGTGGACCCGGAGGTGGTTCAAATCACCCGCGGCGCCGCGCAGGTTTTCCAGGAGTTGGGGGCCATCGTTGAGGAAGCGGCGCCGGAAATTGAGGGAGACCCGTTCCCAGCGTTTTCCACGGTGTTCGGGACCGCGTCATATACATCCTACGCTCACCTGTACCCGGAACGCCGGGATGAGTTGACCCATTACGTGCAGAACACGTTTGACGGCGCGTCGCAACATACCGCCGCTGACCTGTCGCGAGCCCTGGCGTACGTTGATCGCCACAAGCGTCGGTTTGCGGATTTCTTCAACACCTACGACCTGCTGCTCACGCCGGCGATGGCGGTGACGGCTTTCCCCATCGGCCAGCATCCGACAAGCATCGGCGGGCGATCCGTGGAGCCGTGGTGGGGCTACTTGCCATTCACGTTCCCGATCAACATGAGCGGGCAGACCGCCTCCAGCGTGCCGTGCGGGTTCTCGGCGGCGGGCTTGCCCGTGGGGCTCCACATCGTGGGGCCGACGGGAGGCGAGGGACGCGTACTCCGCGCGATGGCCGCCTTCGAAGAGGCGCGGCCCTGGGCGCAGCACCGGCCGGCGGTTAGCTGACGGGCGATCCACCGTTGTCCGGGTCGACTGGCGCCGCAACGCGATAACTGCCGCTCGATCCCAATTAATGACGGTCCTGCCGACATGCGGCCGGGCGGCTTACCAATCTGACCGTTGCCGGTAAGCGTAGACGGGTTCATGGTTTCCAGTGCACTGAAGCTGACGCGGGCGCGCGAAACCGTGCTGCAACTCCGGACCCGCTTGCCCGTGGTTCGGTTTGGCGCCGTCGAGTGCGCTTTTCTGCTCGTCGCTCTCGTGGCGGCCGCAATGCGGCTGTGGGAGTTGGACGGGCGGACGATGCATTACGACGAGGCCATCCACCTGCACTTCTCCTGGAAGTTGGCGCGGGGGATCGAATATGCGCATTCGCCGTGGATGCACGGGCCGTTCCAGATCGAGCTGGTGGCGGTCGTGCTCAAGTACCTTGGGGACACGGATTTCCTCGCGCGTCTGCCCTACGCGCTGTTCGGGGTAACGCTGACCGTTTTGCCGTATTTCATGCGGCGCTTGATCGGCGACACAGGGGCGGTATGCGCGGCGGTGATCCTGGCCTTTTCGCCATCCCTGCTTTACTTCAGCCGGTTCGGGCGCAATGACATCCTGATGGCGGTCTGGGCGGTGCTGCTGCTGATCATGCTCTGGCAGTATGGCATCAACAACCGCAAACGCTACCTGTTTGGAGCGGCGGTCGTCACCGCGCTGATGCTGGCGACCAAAGAGACGGCGTACTTCGTCATTCTGTTCATGGGACTGGCGGCGATGGCGTTGGGTTGGCAGGAGATTTGGGGGTTCGTCAAGACACGGCGCGGACTGGCGGGCATGAGTGGCTCGGCGGGATTTTTCATCCTGCTGGCAACGTTGACGCTGCCGCAGGCGGGTGCGCTGATAGCTCTGGCGCAGTCGCCGTTCGGGTTGACGATCGCATCACGTGATACCGGATCAACCGGCGACACCGGCGCTCCGGTATGGGAGGCGCCATTCGTCGCGCTGCCGGTGTGGGCGGCGCCCGTCTGGCTGCACATTGTGGCCGCGGCCGCGCTGGTCAGCCTTGGATTGGCCCTGGCAATATGGTTGTGGCGCATCAGGGGACTGATTAACCTCATTTCGGTTGCGGTGGCGGTATTGGCGGCTGTTGCCGCAGTTGCTGTGGTGCTTGTCGGGCCTTTCCACAACCTCTTCGACGTGTGGCCGGCAGAGAGCGGCGGTGCAGCCGGGTCATTGGTGGACTGCGGCGCCGGCGCAGTCATATTGCTTTTGGGTGTTGCCGTTTTGAGGCTGAACCTGGCGTCCGAAATTGGATGGCGCGGCGTCATGCTGCTGTTGGGGCCAGCCGTCCTGCTGACGTGGGCCTGGCTGATGTTCCTGTGGGGCGGAGCCGAGTTCATCACCCAACTGCTCCCTTCGGCAGTGCCCACAGAAGATCTGGCGGCGGGACGTATCGCGGTGAACTACCTGGTTCCGGTGCTGGCGCTTTTGATTTTGCTGGTCGCGGGGGGCACGGTCGGGATCGCCTGGGGCGGAGGGCTCTGGCTCGGGTGCGCCCTGGTCTTCTACGCGATATGGACGCTGCTCTACACCACCATGTTCACCAACTGGCCCGGGGTTTTTACCGGGTCGTGGCAGAGCCTGGGCTACTGGCTGATGCAACAGGACGTCGCTCGCGGCAACCAGCCGTGGTACTACTACTTGGTCGGGTTGAGCGTGTACGAGCTGGTGGCGCTGGTGTTCGGCGTCGTCGGCGTGGTCTGGCTGATACGGCGCCGGGCCACCTACGGCGGCATGGGCGTCGTGCTGGCGGCGTGGGTAATCGCGACGTTGGCGTTGTACACCATCGCGGCGGAGAAGATGCCGTGGCTTTTGGTCAACATAACCGTGCCGTTAGCTTTGGTAGCCGGGACGTTCCTTGGTCACGTGACGGATGGGATCAATTGGGGGGCACTGACACGCCGGGCCACGGCGACGTTGATCCTCGCACCGATCTGGTTAGCGCTGGCGATATGGATCGCCTGGCTTGCAGCCCGGGGAGAGACGGGTAGTCTGACCGTATGGCTGGCGGTTTTGATCCTGCTGCCGATGGCTGGCGGGATGGCATATTTGATCCGTGGCCACCCTCAAGCCGGGAGAGCGGTGGTGTTGGGCATAGCGGGATTGCTCCTGCTTTTCGGGGCCGCCGGAGCCTGGAGGGCGGCGTACACCTACGACGATTCCAGCCTTGAGATACTGGCCTACGCACAGGGCTCCGCTGACCTGGAGCGGACCTACGCACAGTTGCAAGATACCGCTTTGGGAGCAAGCGCGGGCGACGCGACGGTCAAGGTCGACTACGACATGTGGTACCCCTTCCAGTGGTACGTGCGACACGAGACGGAAGAGGGCAGCTTGCGGTTCGACCGTTTCTGCGACGTCACCGATGGCGGAGACGAAGATGATGATGGAGACGACGGGAAGAAAGACTGCCGCGCGGTAGGCGAGGACGGTGGTCCTCAAATCTACCTGGCCGAGCACGGCCACGCCGTAGAGGAAGAGGATGCGCCGGGCTATCGGAAAGAAGGGCCCATGAAAAACCTGCTATGGTATCCTGAAACTTACCGCCGCCCGGGTGAAGCCCGTACCAACACTGGATTGTGGAAACAACTGGAAGCGGACGCGGCTTTCTTCCGGAACGCGGCCGCCAACCCCGATAAACTTCGAGAAGCGCTGGAATACATCGTTGCGCGTCGCCAGCAAAGTGACTGGTATTCCGCGAGCTATTACCAATACGCGAGGGAATAGGTCCCAGATGACAGAGGCAGACGAATGACCACGACGCCAGCCTTGCCAGAGCCGGGATCAGCTACGGTCGAAGATCGTGTGCAAATCAGCAGGCGATTGATGGAGCAGGCTCGCGATGAGCTTGAGCGCGGTGACCGTCTCCAGGCCACGGAAAAGGTCTGGGGCGCACTGGCACAGATGCTCAAGGCCCACGGGCAGCAGCGCGGTTGGCTGAACCTGGGGAGCCATCGGACCGTAGGCCATATTGCCAGGCAGCTGCACCTCGAATACGACGACATCGATGTAGCAAGTGCGTACGTCGCGGCTGACAACGGCCATCGGAATTTCTACGACAACGAGATGAGCCCCCCGGAGATTGCAGACATCATAACGGTGGTCGCAACCGTGCTGCCGAAGTTGGGAAGCGCTTTAAGTGAACCCCCGCGGTCTTATACCATTCGCGACGGCGACCTTTGGCGGGTGAGAACGCTCACCGGGAAGCAGGACCTCCAGGTTGGCGACACCTCGCCAACGGGCTTCTCAAACACGCACTAGCGTCCTCTGCAGTGGGATATTTTTTCGGCAATTGGCGGTTCTGGGCTGGCGTGCTGGTCAGCGTGGTCGCGCTGGGTCTGCTGGTGCTGCTGGTGGACCGCAGAGAGTTGGCCCACGCGCTGCTGAGCGCGAACTACTGGTACCTGGGGCCGGCGATCGTGCTGTACTTCATCGGTCAGTGGTTCCGGGCGCTACGCTGGCAATACCTGCTGGCGCCGGTGTCCCGCATATCGGCCCGACGGCTGTATCCGGTGATCATCATCGGGTACATGGCGAACAACGTGCTGCCGGCTCGCTTGGGCGAGTTGGTGCGCGCGGTCTACCTGTCGCAGCGGGAGGAAGAGGTGAGCGTGCCGGCGTCGATAGCGACGCTCAGCGTCGAAAGGCTGTACGACGGATTGACCCTGCTGGCCATGGGCGCGGTGGCGGCCCCGATCCTGCTGGCTGCAGGTCTATTCAGCGAGGCGAGTCTGGCTTACCAGTCGACGGCCGTCATCCTGATGGTGGGGGTCATAGGCAGCTTCGTGGTGGCCCTGTTGGCGCTGACGGCTTTGGCGACCAGCAGGCGCGCGGTGGACTGGTTGATCGCGTTGACGGTGATCCTGCCGGCGAGGTTCCGTTCGACGGCAGTGGATGTGATACACGGTTTCGTAGAAGGCTTGGCGACGCTCAATTCGCCTCGAAAGCACGCCGTCCTGTTCGTTGGTTCACTCCCGGTGTGGCTCGCCGAGGCCGGGGTCTACCTGATAGTTGCGTACTCGTTCAATCTGAATGCCTGGTTCGACTCATTCTGGCTGCTGGCGGCGGCGATACTGCTGGTCACCGTGACTTCCAACTTGATCACCGCAATTCCGGCGTCCATCGGGGGAATCGGGCCGTTCGAGGTTGTGGCGCAACAAACGCTGGTTGCGTTGGGCATTGGTGCGGCGGCGGCGGCGGCCTACACGGTGGCGGTGCATCTCGTCGCGCTGTGGTTGCCGGTTAACATTGCTGGCGTTTTGCTGCTGCTCTGGCACAACCTCTCGCTGCGCCGGTTGACCGCATTGCCGGAGTCTGAGGCCGAGCGAATATCTGACGACGGCTCGCCGCCGGTGGCCGGACAGCCTCGAGCCGGTACGGCGCAGGACGATTAGGACATGAGGGTGGGTATCATCGGCGGCGGTGCGGCCGGCCTGGCGGCGGCCTTGGAACTGACGTCCAGAGGCCACTTTGCGGAGGTGTTTGAAGCGGCGCCTTTCCTGGGAGGGCAAGCGTCAACCTTCGAGGTCGGAGGTGGACAACTGGAACGCGGATACCACCACCTGTTCGTCAGCGACACGGACATGGTGGACCTGATCAACGAGTTGGGCCTGGGAGATTCCTTGCAATGGCTGGAGTCGAAAGTGGGCCTGTTCCATGGCGGTCGTATATGGGATTTCGCTACGCCGATGGATTTGCTCAAATTCTCGCCGTTGCCCTTTACCCAGCGCATCAGGTTGGGGCTCTGGACTTTCCTGCTGCAAAAAACACAGGATTGGCGAAAGTTCGAGGGGATCACGGCGGCGGAATGGACGCGCGACCACATGGGGGAAGACGCATACCGGGTCATCTGGGAGCCGATGCTGCGTGGCAAGTTCGGCGACTACTACGACCAGGTGAGCATGACCTGGCTGTGGGGGAAGATCTATCTGCGCGTGGCCTCCCGGAAACGCATGCAGAAAGAACGGCTGGGCTATCCGATGTGCAGCTTCGGGCGGGTGTTCGACGCCTGTGGCGAACGGATCGAGGAGCAGGGAGGCCGGGTGCATATTGGCGCGGCGGTCAAACGGCTCAACGTGGTGGCTGACAGAGCACAGGGTTTCGTCGCCTCGGTAGATGGAGAGTCCGAAAGGGACCACGAGTACGACGCGGTCATCGCGACGACGCCTTCGTACATATTCACGCGGCTCGCCCCTGACTTGCCGGATGATTACAGATCGGTGCTGGAGTCAGCGAGGTATCTGTCCGCCGTGCTGGTAATTCTGGTGCTGGACCGACCGCTGACCTCCAAGTATTGGCTCAACGTGGCGGACCGTTCGTTGCCCTTTGTTGGCGTAATCGAGCACACCAACATGATCGACCGCGACCTGTACGGCGGCAATCACATCGTGTACCTGACCAACTACCCGGACCGCAACAGCGAGCTATATCGCAAAGAGCCCGAAGAGTTGTTGGAGGAGTACGTTCCGCATCTCCGAAAGCTCAACCCGGACTTTTCGCGAGACTGGATACTGGGTTACCACCATCATCGGGTGGACGGCGCGCAGCCAATCAACGGAGTGCACTACAGCGAGCGGAACATCCCCGACCACCGGACGCCGATCGGGTCGCTGTACCTGGCGAACACGACGCAGATCTATCCCGAAGACCGAGGGACGAATTACTCGGTGCGCATGGGCCGGCGAGTGGCACGGATGGTGCTCGACGACGGAGGCCCCTGAATGAGTGGATCGATGCCGACATCATTTCAGGCATCACATGATGTAAAATAAGATGTGCAAAGCGCAGCTGGCCGAAGGTTGATATGAGAACCACCATCAACATAGACGAGGAATTGCTGGCAAAAGCTCGGGAACTGACGGGCATAGCTGGCAGAACTGACCTGGTGCGCGAAGGGTTGCGTTCCCTGATTGAGCGGGAGAGTGCCCGGAGGTTGGCCAAGTTGGGGGGGAGTCAACCCCACCTGGAGGAAATCCCTCGCCGCAGGAGTGAGCCGGCATGACGCTGGTCGATACGTCAGTTTGGATCAACCACCTGCGTGCCAACGACCCCGCTCTTGCGAAGCTGTTGGAAGATAACCAGGTCGTGATGCATCCGATGGTCATCGGTGAGTTAGCTTGTGGGAATCTGCGCGACCGGGAACGCGTACTGGATCTGCTCAAGGAGTTGCCGCAGATACCTGTGTCGGACGACGGCGAAGTGCTATTTCTGATCGAACGGCACCGTCTGATGGGGCGGGGAATCGGATACATTGACGCGCACCTGCTTGCTGCGGCGTCGCTGGCTGACGCGGTCACGTTGTGGACCGAAGACCGCCGGCTGCATGGCGCGGCCGCTGCACTGGGTCTGGCATACCAATCGCCGGTTTAGCTATGCGGTAACGTTGGCAGAAACACATGGAAACGCGCAGACCTTTCCGCATGCAATTTAGTTCTATTTTTAGTATAATGTTCAAAGATAATTCGGCGCGAATATGCGATCAGGCCATATACATTGCCCATCATCGTCGTACTGGCCGACGACCGCAACGGCCATAACCCAAACCCATCAATCAGAGCGATCGAAGAGGCCGGTGGCAGCGTCCGCGTAGCCGTGCCGGCGATGCCGGAGACCGAGGCATTGCAAAGAGCCGGCGGTTTGCTGTTGCCGGACTGTCATCGAGGAGATGACGGCAATCTGCTCGAGGCGGCGCTGGGGGCCGACATGCCCGTGCTGGCCACAGGTGGCGGGATGCACGCGCTGAACCGGCACTTCGGCGGCGAGGACCCTCAGCCGGTGATGGCTCATTTTCCTGAGGACGGAGCGGAACCGCTGCGGCATCAGATCTACCTGTCGCCCGGTTCCAAGGTAGCCGCGATCATCGGTAGCGCCGGCATGTTCCGAGTGAACAGCCGGCACCGCGAGGGCATTCGGGAGCCGCAGCGTGCGGAGCGCCTGATGACCATCGCGTATCAACTGGACGACGGCGTTATAGAAGGCCTGGAAAGCAAGGAACACAGCTGGGTGATTGGCGTGCAGTTTCAGCCGGAACACGGCGAAGAAGTGCCCGCGAGTTTCAACAACCTGTTCCTCGGGTTGGTGGAGCGCGCCCAGGACTTCATTCAGAATCACGACAGTAGGAGAACTTCACGATGACTACGGCGCCCCCACAGCAGCCCGGCGGAGAATTCACGCTGCGACCCATCGAGGACGAGATGCGTGAGTCGTATCTCTCCTACGCCATGTCGGTTATCGTGGCGCGCGCGCTGCCGGACGTGCGGGACGGGTTGAAACCGGTGCAGCGCCGGATTCTTTACGCCATGCACGATATGGGAATCCGCCCCGGCAGCCAGTACCGCAAGAGCGCGCGCATCGTCGGCGAGGTCCTGGGAAAGTTCCACCCGCACGGCGACGGCTCCGTGTACGACGCGCTGGTGCGCATGGCCCAGTTGTTCTCCATGCGTGCGACGTTGATCGACGGACAGGGCAACTTCGGCAGCATCGACGGCGACCCGCCGGCGGCCATGCGTTACACCGAGGCCAGGCTCGCGGCCATCGCCGACGAAATGCTGGCGGACATCGACCAGCAGACCGTGGATTACTCCGACAACTTCGACGATTCCCTCAAGGAGCCGCAGGTACTGCCGGCGCGGATGCCCAACCTGCTGGTCAATGGATCGTCCGGGATCGCCGTGGGCATGGCGACAAACATGCCTCCGCACAACCTGGGCGAGATCTGCGACGCCATCAACTACGTCATCGACCATCCGACGTGCAACGTGGACCAGCTGATGGAGATCGTCCCCGCGCCGGACTTCCCCACTGCCGGCAGGATTCGCGGCGTCTCCGGCGTGCGCGATATGTACGCCACCGGACGCGGTCGCGTGGTCATGGAGGCGGTGACCGAGATTGAGGACATGCCGGGCCGCAATTCCAACCGGCAGCGGATCATCATCAGCGAGTTGCCCTACCAGGTGAACAAGGCGACGCTGGTGGAAAAGATTGCCAACCTGGTCCGCGACAAGACGCTGGTGGGGATCACCGAGATCCGCGATGAGTCGGACCGCCGGGGCATTCGGGTGGTGATCGAACTGGCGCGCAGCGCGCAGCCCACCGTGATTCTGAACAACCTGTACAAGCGAACGGCGCTGCGATCGTCCTTCAACGCCATCATGCTGGCCCTGGTGGACGGGCAGCCGCAGGAACTGCCCCTCAAGGACCTGATCAACCATTTCGTCACCCACCGTGAAGAAGTCATCCGGCGGCGGACCGAGTACCAGCTGGGGCGGGCCCGGGACCGGGCGCACATCGTAGAGGGCCTGCTCAAGGCCCTGGACGCCATCGACGCGATCATCGAGACCATCCGCAACAGCCAGGACGTGGAAACCGCGCGCAACAACCTGGTTCAGCAATTCGACCTGTCGGAGATCCAGGCGCAGGCCATTCTCGACATGCAGTTGCGCCGGCTGGCGGCCCTGGAGCGGCAGCGGTTGGACGAGGAATACAACGATCTGCTGGCGACCATTTCCCGGTTGGAGGACCTGCTGCAGAACCCTCAGAAGATACGCGCGGAGATCAAGCGCGAGACCCGCGAGGTCAAGCGAAAGCACGCCGACCCACGCCGCACGGTGATAATTCCCGAGGAACTGCAGGAGCAGTCCATCGAACAGTTCATCGTGCAGGAAGATGTGGTCGTCACGCTGAGCCAGCGCGGGTACATCAAACGCGTGCCCATCGGCACCTACCGCAACCAGCGGCGGGGCGGCAAAGGGGTGCGCGGCGCGAATAACCGGGATGACGACGCGATAATGCAGATCGCGGTGGTGAATACTCACGAGCAGTTGCTGTTTTTCACCAACAAGGGGCGAGTGTACCCCCTGAGCGTCTACGAGACGCCGAACGATTCCGGTCGAACCGCCCGGGGAACCCTGCTGGTGAACCTGATTCCCCTGCAGCCGGGCGAGCACGTACAGACCATGCTGCCGGCCAGCCGCGATGAATACAATCGGCTGTACGTCTTCGCCACCCGCAACGGTCGGGTGAACGCGCTGCGGCCGGGCCAGTTGCAGAACCTGAGGAAGTCTGGCCTCATCGCAATGAAGGTGCTGGACGGCGACGAGTTGGTTGCAGTGCGCCCGGCGCAGAGCGACGCATCGGTCGTTATGGTCACCGAGCAGGGGCAGGCGCTGCTGTGCCCGGTCACCAGCATCCCCGAGCGGAACCGAAACGCCACCGGCGTGATCGGCGTGAAGTTCAAGGACGAATTCGGCGGCAAGGACAAGGTCGTGGCCCTGGATGTGGTCAACGACCCCGAGGACGAATACCTGCTGGTGGTCAGCGAAAAGGGTTACGGCAAGGCAACTCCTTTGTGTAACAGCAAGGGCGACGCCGTGTATCGCGAAACCAATCGCGGCGGCATGGGCGTCAAAACCTTTGCCGTGGACCAGAGCGACAAGCCCACTGGCCCGGTGGTGGACGCCAAGATTGTGACCTCCGCGGAAATGAACGACGAGGAAGGGCACGAGGTGTTCATCATCTCGGCCCGTGGCCAGGTGGTCCGTATCGATCTCGCAGAGATCAAGGTGGTCAACACTCGCCAGACCAAGGGCGTCATCATCTGGCGCGAGCGCGGCGGCGACGACAGCGTCGTATCCATCTACTGCTTCCGGGCCACTGACTACAGTCAGGACGACCCGGCGCTGCAGGATGGCGCGGCCAATACGGTTCTTGAACAAGCCGAAGAGGTTGCGGCTCACGCCGACAGCCAATACGAGGACGCAGACGCTGAAGATGAGGATGTTGTCGAGGATGCGCCGGATGACGACATCGACGAAGATGACGATGATCCGGACACTCACGTGAACGGCCAGGCTCCGCTGTTGTAAGGAACTGCTGCAATGCAACTGGTTATGGTTCATGGCTCCGGCCAGAACGAACTGACCTACCACTACCAGACCGCGCGGTTCGACAACGCGGACGCCGTCAACCTGCCCGGCCACCCGGACGGGGAACCCAGAGACAGCATCGGCGGGTACGTGGACTGGCTGCGGGATTACGCACACGGGAAGGGGTATCCGCCCTTCGTCCTGTTCGGGCACTCCATGGGCGGCGCCATCGCCCTGGACTACGCGCTGCGGTTCCCCGAGGATCTGGCTGGCTTGGTCCTGATCGGAACCGGCGCGCGGCTGCGCGTGCACCCCGACTACCTCAACCGCTGTTTGTACGATGCCCAATGGCGCGCCGAGGCGCCGGCGTACTATGAGGCCATCAACCAGGATCTGGCGCCACAACTGGCTTCCCGCGCGTTGCAGTCCGGCCCGATGGTCGAGCACAACGATCTGGCGGCGTGCGACCGGTTCGACGTGATGGAGCGCGTCAAGGAGATCGGATTGCCGTCCCTGGTTATCGTGGGTGCCGATGACATAATGACCCCGGTGCGTTACGCGGAATACCTGGGTCGGGAGCTGCGGGACGCCGAAGTGGTGGTGGTTCCCAACTCTGGGCACTTTGTCACGCTGGAACAGCCGGAAGCCGTCAACGAAGCCGTCGCACGTTTCCTGATCCGGTTGGGTGACACCAGCGGATAACTACAGGTATCAAACCAGGTACGCAACGGCCCGGCCACGCGTCGGGCTTTTGCATGCCCGGGGACTTGGCCCACCGGCATTGCTGGTATCATGGGGCCAACCACACCCGGAACCCGTACACGAACCATGACAATGGCGCATGCGTATATCCCCGACGGGCATCGACTGGGCGCGTCCCTAGCGGGCATGTATGCTGGGCATCCCGACGCCCAGGGATTGCCCGTGGCTCGGCGCGTGGCGGTGACAGTCGCGGGACTGGTCGAGTCCGGTAACTTGGATGTCGACGCGACGGTGGTCAATACTGCGGCGCTGTTGCACCTGGCCGGCCGGCCGGATGATCCGGACCGACCTGAGGTTTCCGTCGCCTTGGCCGGCGCATGGTTGCGGGGGGCGGGAGCGCCCGAGTCGTACGTGACGGCGGTGGCTGTCGCCATTCTGGGCGCTTGGGGCGCGGCGAACGGCGACGCAAGCGGGGTCATTCTGCGGGACGCGGCGCTGCTGGACCTGGTTAGTATCGAAAGGCACGCCGACTACCTGCGAGACGCGCCGCCTCCGGGTCGCCTCCGGGAGCCTTACCTGGCCAGCTATCGCCGCGAATGCCTCACGCCGGCGTTGCGCCTCCGCGACGGCCTGATGCTCCCGGCGGCGGTGGAGTTGTACGACCAGCGCATGCCCGAATTGTCGGCGTGGCTGGATGAACAGCCGGCCAATCTGGTTCCATCGGATTGGCGACGCCTGGTGGAAGTAGCGGAGATCGAGAGCGGGGTGCGCAGGTTGCTGGATGGCGAAGATCCGGCGGCGGTTCGCGCCGAAATGCCCACCGGGGGACTGCCCTACGCGGAGTACCGGGGACGGCAACGCGCCGTGATCTCAGGAAGCCACGACCGGATCCTGGAACTGACCCATGCTCGCATCGAGGCGTCGCGCAACGTGGCCGCCGAAAAGTACCTGGAGAGCGATACGATCCATAAGCCGGCCGTGGAGGAAAACCTGTTCGTCGGCGCGCGGCGTCGGGCGCGGCAGTTGGGCCTGTCCGCGGAGACTGCGGAAGACATCGCCAGGTTGCTCCTTTCCAACGCCCGTGAGGTGCAGGAGCGGACCCTGAACGACATCGCCCAGCGTCTCAGCCGGCTGCACGGCCAGATCCTGGACGCGGATTCACCGGAAACTCGCACCGACGAGGCCGATATCGCGATCCCATCCCTGGTGGTGCGCACCGGCGACCAGCCATTGGCCCGCGAGAACGAACTGATCAAAGAGTTGCGCGTCACCGGGCTGAACGAGGCTTACCCGGAACAGCGCCGGCGCTTCATGGAATGGTTCGAGACCCCGCACCCTTACATGGAAACCGGGATGACCGTGGGTAGCCGCGACGCAGACATCTTCATGCAGGCGCTGACCGATGGCCAACGGAGCAAGGTTTTGATGACGGTTGCCATAGATGGGCCGGCACACCTGGGCCACGGAACCGTCGCCAGCGTCCTGGCGCACTTCCAGGCCATGGGCGCCAAGGTGACGATAGGTTTTCGCGATGAACTCGGTGACTTGGACAAAGCGCGACAGGTGATGCGCGAACACCTGTTGTCGATGGCGGCCAGCGGCCTGGATCTGGAGCGCGCCGACGCCTACCTTCAGCAGGATAGCCCCTCAATAGTCCGGACCGCGTTTGAACTCGGGGAAGCGATCCCGCTGAGCGTGCTCAACTCGGCATTGGGGCTGCGTCTGCGAAACAGCGCGACCGACACCTTCCGGCCCCTGCTGCGCTTGGCCGACATCCTGCACGTCCAGCAGCCGGAGGCCGGCGGACCTTGCCGGACGCTGGTGGTAGACGGCATCGGCGGTGACGTGTACGTGCGTATGGCCCGCAACGTGGCCGAACGGTTCAGGTTCCTGAAGCCGTCGGCGCTGTATCTGCGCCCGCTGCGGAACCTGACCACCTACGAAGACCCCCGGACCGGTGGCGCGGTCGAGGTGATGACCAACCGGGTCCCGCCCGGCCGCATCACCTATGAGGACGATCCGGCCGATATCCGGCGGCGCGTCAACCGGGCTTACACCGGCGGCCGTGGCACGCTGCAAGAGCAGCGGGAAAAGGGCGGCAACCCCGACCCGAGGGTCTGCTCGGTGTCCAGTCTGCACGCCTTTTTTGCCACACCCGACCCGCAGGCGTACGCGGAGTTGCAAAGGAGTTGTCGGGCAGGTGAGTTGTTGTGTGGGGAATGCAAGAAGTCAGCGTCGGACGGCCTGCTAGAATATCTCAAGGGACATCGCAAACACCGAGATGGACAGAGCGACAGGGTACATGCGCGCATTGCAACCTTGTCCAAGGCGATGGTTAGCGAGGACTGACTATGAAGGAATTTTTCCTCGATCACATTTGCACCACGCCCCCGTACACGGTCGCCTCCTGCGAATATCAATACCTGGTATTTGCAACCATCGGCGCGACTATACTGGTTGGTGGGCTGGTGATGGCAGGCATCGCCGTCGTTCGACGCCAGAACCTGCATTAGGATGGCATCGCTCGCTGTGTTCGTCTCGTTCATATTGGTGATCGGTTTTTTCGGATCCGTTTGCTACGAGTGGGACCGAACGCATTGAGGGATTTTGGCCGAAGGCGCTGTTGAGGACATTGTCCTGGTTTTGGATCGGGGTAGCGGGATTGTTGCTTTCCCTTCTGATCAAGGTAGTCTCTGTGCAATAGCGATAGGCTACCGATTTTATTGGAGAGAGTATCGAGCATGACGCATCAGCAGCGGATTCTGACCGGTATGCGCCCCACCGGGCAGTTGCACCTGGGGCATTACTTGGGGGCCCTGGAAAACTGGATCCAGATGCAGCACGAGTACGAGTGCTTCTTTCTCATCGCCGACTACCAGGCGATGGGCGACCATCTGGACGACATCGGTTTGATCCAACGCTCCGTGATCGAGGTTGCCACCGACTGGCTGGCCGTGGGCCTGGACCCTGAGAAATCGTCCTTTGTGATCCAGAGCTACGTGCCGGAGCACGCCGAGCTGACCATGTTCTTTTCCATGCTCATGCCGTTGAACCAGCACCAGCGCAATCCGACGCTGCGCGCGGAAACGGCACAACTTGAGGCGGAAAGTCAGTCCATCACGCTGGGGTTTTTCAACTATCCGATCAGCCAGGCGGCCGACATCCTGCTGCCCAAGGCGCACCTGGTTCCGGTCGGTGAGGACCAGGTGGCGCACATCGAATACACGCGAGACGTGGCGAGACGCTTCAACCGGCTGTACGGGGAGGTCTTCCCGGTTCCCCGCGCGAGAGTTGGTCGTGTTCCCCGTCTGGTTGGCACCGACGGCCAGGCCAAGATGAGCAAGAGCCTGAACAACGCCATCTACCTTGCCGATGGACCGGATGCGGTTGAGGACAGGGTACGCCGCATGGTCACTGACATCACCGGCCAGAATCCCCGGTTGCGGGCCACGGACCCGGGCGTGGTGGAATACAACCCGGCGTTCCTCTATCACGACGCGTTCAACGATAACGAGGCCGAGGTGGCCGAGCTGAAGGAGCGGTACACCGCGGGCACGGTCAGCGACCGCGACGTGAAGGAACGACTCACCACCGCGATCAACCTGTTCCTGGAACCGATCCGCGAACGTCGGTCTTGGTACGAGGAGCATCCAGACTTCGTGCGGGACGTGTTGAAGGCTGGCACGGAGCGGGAACGCGCCATTGCGCAGCAGACTATCGAGGATGTGCGGCAGGCGATGCAGGTGGTCTACACCTGACCGAACGACCCGGGTTTCACGGGCGCCAACCGCCTACCTATCGAAAACGGGGCAACCACAGGGTTGCCCCGTGTTTTGTCAGCGTGTTAGCGTAACGGGGCCGCGCCGGTTACTCTGCGTGGTTTCTGATTCGTTGCCAACCGGAGGGACGATATGGCAGGCAATCCTAGAGACAAATATTGCATCGTAGGGGTGGGCGAAACCGAATACAGCCGGGCCTCTGGCCGCACCACGCGGGCCCTGGGCGCCGAGGCGATCCGCAACGCCATGAACGACGCCGGCCTGACGCCCGATCAGGTGGACGGCATGCTCAGCTACCACGGCGGAGATTCCACGCCGTCCACATCGATTCAATACGACCTGGGCATCCGGCCGAACTTCTACATGGACTGCTCGGGTGGGGGTTCTTCCACCGAAGCGCTTGTCGGGTTGGCCATTGGGGCCATCGAGGCCGGCATGTGCGACGTGGTGGCCATTTTCCGCTCCATGAACGGCTACTCCAACGTGCGCATCGGTGGCACCGGAGCGCGGGCGTCGGCTCCCATCGGCGGGCTCGACCTGATGAAGCGACCCTACGGGTTGATCAGCGCGGTGCAGCAGTTTGCCTACACCTTCACCCGCCACATGGCCGAGTATGGAGTGAAGAGCGAGGATTTGGCGGCCATCAAGGCGGCCCACTCCAACCACGCCTCCAACAACCCCAAGGCGCTGATGAAGCACCGCGTCACCGTGGACGATGTGATGAACTCGCGCTGGATCATCCGGCCGGTGGCCCACCTGCTGGACTGCTGCCTCGAAACGGACAACGCCACCTGCGTTATCGTCACGTCCGCCGAGCGGGCCCGGGACCTCAAGCACAAGCCCATCTACATCAAGGGAGTGCAGGGTCGAGGCACCAAGCCGGGCGGCGACTTCCACTACCAGCACGGGCCGATTTCCCGAGTGGCCGGCCACTACATCGCCCCGCGCATTTTCGACTTGGCCGGCGTCAAGCACGAGGATGTCGACCTGACCGGCTGCTACGACGCGTTCACCTACACGGTGCTGCTGCAGTTCGAGGACTACGGTTGGTGCGAGAAGGGCGAGGGCAAGGACTACGTTACCAGCGGCGCCATCAACCTGGGCGGCCGGCGACCCAACAACGTCAGCGGCGGGCACCTGTGCGAGGGTTACACCCACGGGATGAACATGGTCATCGAAAACGTGCGCCAACTGCGCGGCACCGTGGACGACTACTGTCCCGGCGCTACCGAGGGTGACCACACCTTCGATTACAGCGAGGGCGGCTGCCGCCAGGTGCCGGACGCCAAGATCAGCATGAACATGGGTTGGGGCACGCCGGCGGTCGGCAGTTCCCTCATCATGGGCAACGTGCTCAGCTAGACGCCGAACAGGGAGAAGGACAATGCCTAACTACACCTACCGGGGCATCACGCTGAGCATCCCCGAGAATGACTCTGAATACAAGGGTTACTTTGAAGCGGCTGCGGAAGGTCGCCTGGTCGTCAAGAAGTGTTCTGATTGCGGGTTGCTGCGCGGCGAGCCGGGGCCGGGATGTCCCTGGTGCACGTCTCTGAACTGGGAGTGGCAGCAGGTATCCGGCAAGGGCACCATCTACTCGTACCAGGTGGTGGCCCACACGGTGATCCCCGCTTTTCGCGACTCAACGCCCTTTGCCATCGTGCTGGTAGAACTTGACGAGCAACGCGGACAGCCGACCGAGTTCGACGGGCTCCGTATCACCGGCAACCTGGTGGATACCGACTTCAACATGGAGAAAGAGGCGAACGTCGGCATCGGCAAGCGGGTGGAGGTCGCATTCCAGCCGGTGGAAGACGGGTTCATGTTACCTCAGTGGCGTCTCATCGACGAGCCGGACCAGGGTTTCACGTGGTCGCATGAGGTGCCCGAAGGCTGATCAGAAAACCACATCCTCAAGGACGCTGGGGCGGCGCATGCGTCGCCCCGCTTTGGTTTGCTCTGCAACCGGAATCACGGTCCAACTTCAGGCGCGTTCAGCGATGCGCTGGCCGGCTGAAGCAACCATACCTCCGTTTGAGTGGAAAGTTTCCCAGTGCTGAATTCGATCCGGTCGGTTTCGAGGCGGCGTACGGTGGTCTGGCGGGCGAGCCAACCATCCGGGGGCAGGAGTTCGCACTCGGAAGCGGTCAGGCCGGGTATCGCATAATGCATCGGGATAACGACCCGAGGCTGCAACCGCTGGACCAGGGCGTCCACCTGTTGGTAGCTGAGCAGGTGGTTCGAGTCGTCCACGGTCACCAACAGAACGTCGACGCCGCCAACGGCCGATGCGACTTCGGGAGGCCATTCGACACGGTTGTCGCCGATGTGCAGGAAGCTGACGCCGCCCGCGTCCAGACGGAACATCACGTTGGGGAAGTCGCGCAGCCGGGCGGATCCCGAGTGGAAATCGCCGACGCCGTGAACGTTCAGATCGCCAGTGACAAACTCACCGGGCATCCGCAGGATTGACGCCGCCTCCGGCAGACGTTCCACGGCGTCGTGGTCGAAGTGGGCGTGGGTGATGAGGCCCAGGTCGCAGCGCACTTCGGGAAACAGCCGGGTGAACCAGTAGCGGTCGGCTTGGTTGCGGTAAGGATCGGCGACAGCAGTGATTCCGCCTGCCGTTTCCCAGCGAAAGGCGCAGTGCCCGAAATACGTCAGTCGCACTCCTGTCCTCGCCCTGCTCTGGAAATGGCGGCTTCGGCGGCCTTGGGACCGGCTGGCTACGACTATTCAGCCTTCCGCCACATCTCGTAACCGATTTCCTTGCTGATCAGGCCGTCGCGCATCTCGAAGATATGCACCAAGCGCATCTCCACCGGCGTGCCCGGAGACAGAGGCAAATAGCCTTCGCCGGTGAGACGGAAGCGAACCACGCTGTCGTCAACCACCCGGTCCTCGGTGGCGAAGCGCTGCAGGTTCTCAAACTCGACGTCCTCCATCTTGGCGAACATCTGGGTGTAGTTGTCTGCCACGGCGCGCTTGCCCTCGAATCGCAAGCCGCGGGCCGGCGCTTCCCACACCACGTCATCGGTGTAAAGGTCCAGGGCGGCCTCGACTTCGTTGGTGGCCTCGGAGTGGAAATGTGCCTCGACGGCGGCCAGGTTGGCGGCGATGAGGTCGGGGTTCTCGTTGGACGAGGACATGGCGGCTCCTCCTCTCGTTGGTTTCTTGACACCCTCGGGGCCTGCCGATAGCATCCCGGCAGGCGGCCACGGGCATAGCGCGCGGCCAGGGAGGGACGGTTCCATGCAGAGCATTACGATCGATCGCAGCAAACCCCTGCGCGAGGAGTCTAACACGGGCCACAACCGCTGGCATCCGGACATCTCGGCCGTCGTCGAGGTGGACGAGGGCGAGGAGGTGGTTCTGGAGACCCGGGATGCCTTTGACGGACAGATGCGGCCCGGCGTCACCGAGGCGGACTTTGCCGGCATGGACGCCGGGGTCATCCATCCGCTCACGGGTCCGGTGGCGGTGAAAGACGCGGAGCCCGGCGACCTGCTGGAAGTGGAGTTTGTGGACATCCAGCCTCAGCCCTACGCGTTCAGCGTGATCTTCCCCGGCTTCGGGTTCCTGCGCGACGTGTTCACCGACCCGTTCATGGTGCACTGGAACATCGCCGACGGGTTTGCGACGTCGGACCAGATACCGGGTGTACGGGTGCCCGGCGCGTCGTTCATGGGCGTGTCCGGAGTTGCGCCATCCCATGCGCAACTCGATGCATGGACACAACGGGAGGCCGAGCTGGCGTCACGCGGTGGAGTTGCGCTGCCGCCGGACGTGGGAGGGGCGGTTCCGATCAGCGGCGCGGGGGCCACACACGGGATCCGCACGCTGCCGCCCCGCGAAAATGGGGGCAACTTCGACGTGAAACAGCTTTCCACCGGATCGAAACTCCTGCTGCCGGTGGCTGTCGATGGCGCGCTGTTCTCAACCGGGGATGGTCACTTCGCCCAGGGCGACGGCGAGGTATGCGTCACCGCCGTGGAGATGGGCGCGACCTGCACGGTTCGGTTCCGGGTGCTGAAGGGCGAGGCGGAACGGCAGAACATCCGCTGGCCTCGGTTCAGTCGGGAGGACTACTACATCGCACCCGAATGGGCCGCGCCGCGCCGGTTCATCGCCACCATGGGCATGCCGGTGCGCGACGATGGCGTCAACGAGGGCGAGAACCTGACCCTGGCGTGTCGCAACGCCATCCTGAACATGATCGACCTGCTGCAGGAACGAGGGTTCTCACGCGATCAGGCCTATGTGATCTGCAGCGTGGGGGTGGACCTCAAGGTGAGCAACGTGGTGGACGTGCCCAACTTCGTAGTGTCGGCATTTTTGCCGGAGGACCTGTTTGTGGGTTAGGCGTGGGAACACAGGACTGGCGAATCGGTGGGCGAGCGACACGGTCGCTCGCCCAAACTAGCGCTTAAATTATCCCGCCTTCCGCCAGCAGCAGCATCTTCGAGTTGGTTAGGCCCAGTTCGCCCTGGAGGATTTCCGAGTTGTGTTCGCCGATGAGCGGCGCGCGGCGGCTGATACGCCATGGGGAGCCGTTGTACAGCATGGCCGGCCCCGGGTAGGTGAAGGTGCGGCCCAGTTCCGGATGCTCCACTTCCTTGAAGAACTCGCGGTCCGTGAGGTGGTCGTCACCGACCAATTCGTCCATGCTGCGGATGGCGCCCCAGGGGAAGTCCCGCTGCTGCCCGCCGTGGAAGGCATCCATCAGCGTGGAGTTCATGAAGAAGTTCTTCATCACGGACACGATGTGGTCGTTTTCGGACGCGATTACCTCGGGGTCCTGGTAGCGCTCGTCGGTGAGGTCTTCAGCCATACCCGACTGGTCGAACCAATCGGCCAGCAGCTTCAGCCGTTGCGGCGTCAGGTTGGTGCCAGAGCGGGTGGTGTTGAGCCAACCGCCGTCGCCGGTGGGGAACTGGATGGCGGGGGACATGTCCGGTGCGGCGTGACGGCCGGTATGGCGCTGTACCACATCGCCGGTGGACAGGTAGATCGCTATCGCCCCCTCGGTAGTCAACGCGCAGGCCTCATGGATGGAGGCGTCGATGTATTGCCCCTCGCCGGTGAGGAAACGGTAGTACAGGGCGGCCATGAGTCCGATGTAGGCATAGTGCGCGCCGATGTGCCAGGCGTTGCCGCCGCCCGGTGCGATGGGCGGCGCGTTGGGCACGTCGATTTCGTCGTAGCCTGACGAAGCCATCTGCCCGCCGCCGGCCATCTGGGTGATGTCGCTGCTGACGTAGTCCCGCCAGGGGCCGGTCTGTCCGTAGGGCGTCAGCGAGCACATGATCAGCCCGGGATTATCTGCGGACAAGACGTCGTAGCCCAGTCCCAGCGATTCCAGGTATCCGGGCTTGCGGCTTTCCAAAACGATGTCGGCATTCGATGCCAACTGCTTCAGGATGTCCTGCCCCTGCTTCGTCTCCAGGTTCAGCGTGATGCCCCGCTTGGACGTGTTGTAGTGCCAGAATGACAGGCTGCGCTCCCGGTGGGGGATATCATCGAGAAAAGGTCCGAAGCTGCGGCAGGATTCGCCGCCGGGGGGCTCGATCTTGATGAGATCGGCGCCGTTGTCGGCCATCAGCTTGCCGCAGAACTGGCCTTTTTCGTCGCAGATCTCGAGGACCCGAAGGCCGTCCAGGGCTCCGGGCAGACTGAGATCGGCGGAACGGGCCCCACCGATATCGACCCCGTCTTGCCCGGAACTCCCGTTAGATTGGTTGCCGTTGGCGGAAGTCATCGCAGGGCCTCCTCAATGTAGGGGTAGCGGTCCATGGTGCTTGGCCAGAAGACGCCGTTTTCGTACCCGTCCAGCAAATCCTCGTGGCTCACGCCGAGCAGATCTTCGAGCACATCGCGGTTATGCTGCCCGATCATCGGCGGCGGGCTGGACATGCGGGCCGGCGATTTCGACATCTTGAAGGGGGCGTTCTGGAACTTCCAGGGGCCGAGCATGGGGTGGTCCATGGGAACGTACATATCCCGGTGCCTGAGCTGAGGATCATTATCGACCCGGTCCTGGCTGCTCTGCACTGCCATGGCGCGGATGCCGGCGGACTGGCACTTCTCGGTGAGTTCGTACTTGCCCATCGTTTTGGTCCACGCTTCGATTTGCTCGTCCATCTCTTCCTGATGGTCGAGCCGGCCGTCGATGGTGTCGAAACGGTCGTCCGCCCATCCGGGACTGCCCATCAGCTTGACCAGCCCGTGCCATTCGTCATCGGTCAGGCAGGCGATGGTCGCCCAGTCGTTGTAACCGCCGGGCGCGGTGCGATAGGCGTTGTGCGGCGCGGCGATTGGGCCACGGTAATTGTTGACCACCTCGGCGCCGGGCCAAACCGTGCGGTTGCCGGGCGGGAATCCTTCACGCCGGCCCTTGCGCCCGTTGATGGTCTTGTCCAGGAGGGCTGGGCCGGTCAGCGTGATACCGGTGATCATTTGGGAGAGGTCGACGTGCTGCCCCTTGCCCGTGGCGGAGCGGTGTCGCAGAGCGGTCAGCGCGCTGATCGCTCCGTACATCCCGCCGGTGTCGTCGAGGTAGGACCAGCCCCATCCGGCGGGTGGTTCCCCGGGCAGGCCGGAAAGGTGGGTGAGACCGCTCAACGCCTGGGCCGCCGGACCCATGGTGCCGTACCAGTGGTAGCGGCCGGTGTGCCCGAAGCCGGCCATGGACACATAGATGATGTCGGGCCGGATCTTCTTGAGTTGCTCGTAACCCAGGCCCCAGCGCTGCATGATGCGGCTGCTGAAGTTCTCGATGACGACGTCCGAGACCGATATGAGACGCTTGACCAGTTCCAGTCCCTCTTCCGTCCGGGTGTTGACGCTGATGCCGCGCTTGTTGGCGTTGGTGTCAGCGAATTGCCCGGTGGAGTTGGGCCCGGGCTCGACGCCTGGCGGGACCGTGAACCGGTTCTGGCGCAAAGTGTCCAGGTTGAGGGGCCATTCCACCTTGATGACCTCGGCTCCGAGGGTGCCCATCCAGCGGGCTGCCCAAGGACCGGCGCGTACCCAGGTGAAATCGACCACGCGTATTCCTTGCAAAGGAGTCGGCAGGGGCATATTTGAGCCTCCTGTGTTGAGGGTGGATGTGGAGAGCCTTGAATTGTGCGCAAGTTTAGGGCAACACGGGGCAAGCGGGCAACCTTGGTGCGTTCTCGTTCAGCGCTGCGCTGGCGCGTTGACGCCCCGAAACCCCACGCCTATGATGCTGGAACCCGCGCCGCCGTGGCTGCCGGGCGTACGGCGAAGGGTATAGGAACATGGTCAGCGCCCACTCTCGATGACCCCACAGGTGAACGCCGCCATCCTGCACGTGCAGTTTCGTAGCCATGCTGACCCCGCCGGCCCTCGGTGCGCACGTTGATGCGCGGCGTGATTTCGGCGCTTCGCGGCCGGTATCGCAACATCGCCATTCTGAGCATTTGCGGGGCATTGAACAGCTTCGGCATGGGGACCATCGGTCCGGTGCTTCCGCTGTTCACTCAGCAGGAATATCACGTCAACGCGACCCAGGTTGGCATCGCCATCGGCCTGTTCGGGGCGGGGAGACTATTCACGGGCGTCCCCGCGGGGTATCTCGCCCAGCGATACGGTCGGAAGCCGATACTGGCCCTGGGGGCTGCCGTGAACCTGTTCGGTGCGGCCATGGTGTCCATGTCCTTCCATTTCTGGTGGCTCACCGGGTGGCGGTTTGTCTCCGGCTTGGGGTCGAACGCCTTCTCCACCGTGATAACCGTGTACCTGCGCGACGAGTCGGATCCCGCGACCCGAGGACGGATTCTCAGCACGCAGGAATTGAGCATCCTGTCCGGCCAGATATTGGGCCCTTTGGTGGGCGGTTACCTGGGGTCGGTTTTTGGGCTTCGCATCCCGCTGTTTGCCCAGGTTGTGTTGATGGCGCTGTCCCTGGTGCTGATACTGTTCGCGCTCCCGGAGTCGCGCTGGCGGGAGACCCAGGCTCAGCAACCCGCGCCGCGTGAATCCCGGACCCAGGCTGCGCCATCTCAGACCGCCCGTCGCGGCTCCTTCTTGCGCTTGATGCTCAGCCCGGCGTTCATATTCGTCGGCTTGTTCGCCATCATGATCGTCGCCAACCGGCAGGGAGCCCGATTCAGCGTGATGCCGCTGTTCGGCAGGCTCAAGGGGTTCGGGCCGGAGCACTTGGGGTTGTGGTTCAGCGTGACCCACTTTCCTCAATTCTTCACGACGATTACATCAGGTTACCTCTCTGATCGCTTCGGACGCAAATCGCCCATCATCCCTTCGGTGATCCTGATGTGCGCCGGGATCGCGGCCTTCATTTGGGCGGATGGCCTGTGGCAGCTATTGCTGTCTGGCGTATTGATGGGAATGGGCGAAGGACTCGGCAGCCCGGCGGGAACGGTTTTCTACGCGGATATAGCTCCGCCGGGAATGGAGGGAGTTACGCTGGGCCTCTTCCGCAGTCTCGCCGGGATCGGCACCGTTGCCGGCGCCATGGCGTTCGGGGCCATCGCCGACCTTTGGGGCTTCCCCTGGGCGCTCTGGGTCGACGCCATATTGTTCGCGGCGGCGGGAATCGGAGTTATGCTGTTCGTGCGCGAGACGCACCGCCGTCGTGGAGCCGCGGCCTAACCCGGCGATTCAGTCGCCCACGAACCGCGCCAGCTGGGTGTTGCCCTGCTGTCTCTCGTACCACACGGTGACCGTGGTTCCCTGGATCTGGTGGTCCTTCAGATGCCCAACGGATACACCCACCCAGCCCTCAGAACCGAACCGCCATTTGCGCCCTTCGGCGTCGGTGAGTTCGAGGGCCAGGAAATGCCGAGGGTTGCCGGGGTCAGCTTCCACGCGGTCGATGTGACCGGAGACCTTGGGCAGCCTGGGAAACAGGGAATCGCCATCCCCGTGGCCGCTGCCGCCCAGCGGCGCGTCGCCTCCGCACGCGAGGATGCCTGCCAGCAGAGCAGCGAGCGCTACGGACGCGACGAACCGAGCCACGGCGTTGTTGGATATGCTCAGGAAATCGCCTCGATGTGAGTCTCGATGCGGCCCGCCCATTCAACCGAGGCGCGCACACTGGCCACGGCGATTGTAGCAAATCTATGGGTGGTGCTTTATCATTAATGTTGCGGTCGAACGGTGGGCAGGTCGTGCCGTGCTCTGGTGTTCGTCGCGCGTTCCAATGGCATCCATCAGCATCAGCACACCATCGGACGCCGAACGTCGGCGCGGACCAACCTGGTTACAGGGATTGGCCACGGCTACGGTGATCTGGGTATTTGTGTTGGTGATTATTGGCGGGGTGGTGCGAGTTACGGAATCCGGCCTCGGCTGCCCTGACTGGCCTTTGTGCTACGGCAAGTTGCTGCCGCCGCTTGAGTTCACGGCGATCATCGAATACACCCACCGTTTCGTGGCGTCGGTCATCGTCGGACCGCTGGTGCTGGTCACTGCGGTGGTCGGCATCGCCCGCTACCGGACCGACCGGTGGGTGTGGATCCCGGCTGCCGTGTCGGTGCCGCTGTTGGTCGTACAGGGTCTTCTGGGCGGGGTCACCGTGCTGACCCATTTGCCGGGCGGTATCGTCGCGCTGCACCTGGCCACTGCGGAAGCGTTGTTGGCGACGTGCGTGCTCATAATGGTGGCGTCCTACCGCACGCCGATCTATCCGACCGCTGCGCGGTCCTCCAGCGATAGCTACCACCGCTGGGCAATCGTTGGCGCGTCGAGCGTATACGCGGTGATCGTGAGCGGCGCGCTGGTGACGGCCATGGGTGCCACCGTGGCTTGCGTCTCGTGGCCTCTTTGCCACCAGGGACAGGCTTTTCCGATTAGCCACCT
The DNA here is from genome assembly GCA_951813535.1 of uncultured Dehalococcoidia bacterium. GTDB lineage: Bacteria > Chloroflexota > Dehalococcoidia > Lucifugimonadales > UBA3495 > Bin87. The sequence continues at coordinate 1,484,528 of OX638345.1, forward strand.
GTCGGCGGTTCACATGTTCCACCGCTACGTGGTGCTGGTCCTGGGATTGCTGCTGCTCTACGCGGCCTGGCGCTGCTGGAACGGCCCGGCAGAGCGAGGGGCGACCCTGAAGTGGCTGGCCGTGCTGACCGTGGCAACGTTCATCCTGCAGGTCGTGGTCGGGGCGGCAACCATTTGGCTGGACTTCCAGGCCCATTGGCGGGCTTTGCACCTGGCGGCGGCAACGGCGGTGTGGACGGCGGCGGCGGGCATGGCCATCGTTGCCTATCTTGATGTGCGTACAACCAATTCCGGACCGGAGTTGAACCGGCAAGCGGTGCAGGATGGCCAGTAGCGCGCCCGGGTTCCGGCCTGAGGGCGAGGCGACCGAACCAGAAGCTTCAGCGTTGGATGCGGCTACCTCCAGAAATGCGTCGGTAGTAGCCATAGCGCGCGACTTCCTGGCGCTGACCAAGCCCAAGATCATCTCGCTGCTGCTGGTGACCGCGGCCGGCGGGATGTTCCTGGCGGAGCAGGGAGTGCCTTCCCTGGCGCTGTTGGGCCTGGTCTGGGCGGGCGGCGCCCTGGCCTCCGGTGGGGCCAACGCGGTCAACCATTTCCTGGACCGGGACATCGACCGGGATATGCGGCGGACGCAGGGGCGGCCGGTGGCGGGTTTGCGAGTCGCGCCCCGTTACGCGCTGGCGTTTGGCGTGGCCCTCAATATTGCGGCGTTTGCGCTGCTGGCCACGCAGGTCAACCTGCTGGCGGCCGTCCTGACCCTGTGCGCCAGCCTGTTCTACGTGTTCATCTACACGCTGTGGTTGAAACGAACCACGCCCAACAACATCGTCATTGGCGGAGCCGCCGGCGCCATCCCGCCGATGGTGGGCTGGGCTGCGGTTACCGGAGGTTTGGACCTGCCGGCGGTTTACCTGTTCGCCATCGTCTTCTTCTGGACGCCTCCCCATTTCTGGGCTCTGTCCCTCCTGATCCAAACCGACTACGAGAGGGCGGGCGTGCCCATGCTGCCGGTGGTGTCGTCGCGCCAGCAAACGGCGTTGCATATCTTCCTTTATTCCATCGCGCTGACCGGTCTGACTCTCATGTTCGGCCTGCTGCCGCAGGTGGGGCTGATCTACGTGGCATCGGCGGCCGCTCTGGGAGCGCCCTTTATCTGGCTGGCCTGCAGGCTTTGGCGCCGCGACAACCGGGGCCGAGCAAAGGCGACCTACCTGTATTCGTTGGCCTACCTTGCCCTGCTCTTCGTGGCCGTTATGGTAGATAGCGCGGTAGGGTTCGCCTAGCGGTTTACCGTTGGCGCTGCGCCCGGGGCGGGTGGGTCAAATTGACAGCCATAATCGCGTATGCTATGGTTACCGCCGCTAGTGAAATTTTGCACATACTGTGGCTGGCCGCTGCCGCAGTATCCGGGGGTTCACGATGGGGCAGTTGCCCTTTGCAGAGGAAGATTCACCCAACGAGCGCCGCGCCGCATCCGCGCCCCGAGCAGTAAGTGATATTCCAGTGAACCCCGCCTCCGACACTTCTCCCCGCCGTTTGGGACGGCGTTCTCTTGTAACGCTGGCCCTGCTGGGCGGTGTCCTGTTCCTGGCGGCCCTGGGCTGTGACGCCGAAGCCCACCAGTCCATTCTGAGTTCCACCCCGTGGACTCTGGACGGCGTCGGCGGCCCTGTGGCGCGCGAGCAGTTGCTGTTGTTCAACGTGCTGCTGTGGACCATGGTGGTCGTGTTCGTCCTGGTCGAGGGAGCGCTGCTCTACGCGGCGATCCGCTTCCGCCGGAAGCCGGGTGATCCCCTTCCGCCGCAGACCCACGGGCATACCCCGCTGGAAATCGCCTGGACCATCGTACCGACCATCCTCATCCTGGGATTGGGTGTATGGTCGGTGATCGTGCTGTTCAAGCTCGAACCGGGTGAGGCGATCGCGCTGGCCCAGGCCGAAGGCAAAGAGCCGGTGCGCGTGGAAGCGGTGGGGCACCAGTGGTGGTGGGAGTTCCGCTACGAGGACCCTCTCCCCGGCGATGAAGCCACCAAGCTCGTTACCACAGCCAACGAGATGCGCGTGCCGGTGAACACCCCCATTATCATGGATCTCAAGAGCGACGACGTGATCCACAGTTTCTGGATCCCCAAACTCGCCGGCAAGCAGGACGTGGTTCCGACCAAGACCAACTCGATGTGGTTCCTGGCTGAAGAAACCGGGATGTACTATGGCCAGTGCGCCGAATTCTGCGGTACCGCCCATGCGCAGATGAAATTCCGCGTCCACGTCATGGAGCATGCGGAGTACAAGGCTTGGGTTGAGAGCTTTGCCGAACCGGCGCAACTATCCGCCGATGCTGCCAGGGGCCAGTTGGTCTTCCTGGGGGACGGCCAGTGCGTGACCTGCCACACCGTCGGCGCATCCGACGTGGTGGATCCGGCAACCGGCGAGGGCGTGCAGCACGCCCGGATGCAAACGTTTGTCGAGTACACCAAGTGGCTGGCCAAGCGCGCCGACGAGCGTCTCGAAGATGTCCGCACCGGCAACGAGCCTCCGACGGCATTTGCCGCGCCGAACCTTACCGACCTGAGCTGCCGTGTCACGCTGGGAGCCGGTATCGTTGACCGCAACCGTGAGACCCTTCGGCAGTGGGTCCGTGATCCCGACAGTATCAAGCCCGGCAACCGCATGTCCGAACTCGCAGCCATTTACCAGACCCGCCTGGACCATCGGGCGGATCTCACTGAGGCGCAACTGGGCGACCTGGTGGAATACCTGTCCGCACAGGGGCCCGATATCTGCCTTCAGTAGGCAGTTGAATCCGCGATATCATATATCCGTAGACGGTAAATCATCACCGCTAGCGCATCGACGATTCGGATACTGGCCGAGCCGCTGCGGAGGACCTGAACCATGGTAACCATAACCGGCGTCATACCCCGCCCCAGCACCTACACCGGGCTTTGGAGTTGGCTGACTACCGTCGACCACAAGCGCATCGGGGCGCTGTACGGCTTTTCCGCTTTCTTCTTCTTCATTATTGGCGGTATTGAAGCCGGGATCATGCGCATGCAGTTGGTCACTTCCGACAACTCGATGGTGTCGGCGGACTGGTTCAACGCCATGTTCACCATGCACGGCACCACCATGATTTTCATGGTGATCATGCCGTTCGGAGCCACCTTCTTCAACTTCCTGGTTCCGCTGATGATCGGCGCCCGGGACGTGGCCTTCCCACGCCTTAACGCCTTCTCGTACTGGACCTTCCTCTTTGGCGCGTTGCTGATGCATGCCGGCTTCCTGATCGGGCAAGTCCCCGACGCCGGCTGGTTCTCCTACGCCAACCTGACCGCCGCGCCGTTCAGCGAAGGCAAGGGCCTGGACTTCTGGGCGTTGAGCCTCCAGGTGCTGGGCGTCGCGTCACTGGCCGCAGGTTTCAACTTCGTGGTGACCATTATCAACATGCGGGCGCCGGGAATGTCGCTGATGCGGATGCCCGTGTTCATTTGGATGACGCTCGTGACCAGCATCCTCCTGGTGCTGGCTTTCCCGATCATCACGGTAGCATTGATTGAACTGACTGCGGATCGGCAGTTTGGCGCGAACTTCTTCAACACCGCCGCGGGCGGCGACCCCATCCTTTGGCAGCACCTGTTCTGGCTGTTCGGTCATCCGGAGGTCTATATCCTCATTCTGCCGGCCATGGGCGTCGTTTCCGAGATCATCCCCACCTACAGCCGCAAACCTTTGTTTGGCTACCCTGTGGTCGTCTTCTCCGGCATCGTCATCGCCATCATGAGCTGGGCGGTCTGGAGCCACCACATGTTCACAGTGGGGCTGGGCCCCATTGCCAACTCGGTGTTCACCATAACCACCATGCTGATTGCCGTTCCCACCGGCGTGAAAATCTTCAACTGGGTCGGCACCATGTGGAACGGTTCCATCGACCTGAAGACGCCGATGCTCATGGCCATCGGGTTCGTGGCGTTGTTCATCGTGGGCGGACTTTCGGGCGTGTCGCATGCTGTGTCTCCGTCAGACTTCCAGCAGCAGGACACCTACTACATCGTCGCTCACATCCATTATGTGCTGTTTGGCGGCGCCATCTTCGGCATCTTCGCCGGCATCTACTACTGGTATCCGAAGATCACCGGCAAGATGTACAACGAGTTGCTGGGCAAAATTCACTTCTGGCTGATGTTCGTGGGCATGAACCTGACGTTCTTCCCCATGCACTACGCCGGGCTGAACGGAATGCCGCGCCGCATCTACACCTACGCCGAAGGGTTTGGCTGGGAAGGGATGAACCTGCTGGCGACCATCGGCTACTTCGTCATTGTGATTTCGCTGCTGATTTTCATCCACAACTTCTTCCGCAGCATCAAGAAGGGCGAAGAAGCCGGCCATGACCCGTGGGACGCTCCCACCCTGGAGTGGAGCATCTCGTCGCCGCCTCCGGTGTACAACTTCGCCGAGGTTCCCGTGGTACGCGGCCAGGACGCCTACTGGATCACCAAGCGTGAGGCCGCCGCACGCGGCGAGACCGTTCCGGCCGAGCCGCACGTCGATCCCAGCACCATCCACCTGCCCAGCCCTTCCTACTGGCCGCTGATCACGTCGTTCGGCGTGGTGTGGATCGCGGGAGGACTGTTGATAGACGTGGGTTGGGATTACATCCGGTTCCCCATCAGTTTCGTTGGCGGCATCATCACCATCCTCGGTGTCATCGGCTGGTCCCTGGAGCCCCCAGCGGAAGAACACCACGAAGCGGCCGACCACCACTAAGCGTCTCTGCACGAACCCGGCTTACCCAGATCAGTATCAGGCAGGAGGAGCGCGTTGGCTCACGCAGATACCACCCACGCCCCGCCGGCGCATCCGCCGGCACACGAGGAAGAGACCACCACCGGGATAAATCACCGGAAACTCCTCATGTGGGTGTTTCTCGGTTCAGACTGTCTCTTCTTCGGCTCGCTGATCGCCACCTATATGGTGTACCGGGGCCAGAGCATCGTCGGTCCCTATCCCAGGGACATCATCGACGTTCCCATAACCACCGTCAGCACCTTCGTGCTCCTGATGAGTTCGTTCGCCATGGTGATGGGGGTTGCAGCCGCCCGCAACGGAAACCAAAAGCGCCTGATCCAGTGGCTGGTGCTGACGATCATATTGGGCGGCACATTTATCGGGTTCCAGGTTTATGAATTCAACCTGTTCCGCGTCGAAGGACTGCGCTACGAGACCAACCTTTTCAGCAGCACATTCTTCACGCTGACCGGTTTCCACGGCGCCCACGTTACCCTGGGTCTCGTCTGGCTCATTGCCCTGGCTATCATGGCGGCGCGCAACCCGGCCGGTCGGCCCTCGGACCTGGACGTGGACATCGCCGGACTGTACTGGCACTTCGTCGACATCGTCTGGATCGTGATTTTCACTCTGCTCTACCTTATCGGCGGATTTGACGGGCCTCCGGAAGCAGGCCACGCCGCGGTCCAGGGATGGAACTGGGTCACCGGTCTGATCAGCTAGGTTTCGAGGAGGCAACCACCAGATGAGCACCAACCCCGGTCAGGAGGCTGTCTTGGCCCAGCAGGAGCACGCGGCCCACGAGGAACACGCGGCTCACGAAGACGCGGGAATATCGCGGTTCTTCTTCGGCCACGTGCCGGAGGGCGTGCACGGCGGCATGAAGCAGTATGGCCTGCTGGCTATCTTCCTCGGCGTTATCACGCTGGTGGAATTCTTGATCATTGTCCCTGAGGGACTCCAGGGCAGCGGCGTCGTGATTGCTCCTCTGGTAATCCTGTCGGTCATCAAGTTCTTCTGCGTGGTCGCGTTCTTCATGCACCTGAAGTTCGAAAACCAGTTGCTGTGGCAAATTTTCGTAGCTGGCCTCGCCCTGGGTTTGGTGGTCGCGCTGTCCCTGGTGTTGCTGTTCGGCGTATTTCGACCGACCCCACGGGCGTTCTCCGAACCGCGGGTAGAACCCTTCGTGCATCACGCGCCTGCGGAGCACGAGCCGGTGGCCCGGATGCTGCCCGAAGAGCTGCCCCCGCCGGCGGACCCCGCCGACCTGGCGCCACCCGCACCGGCCGGCGGAGCCGTGGCGGGCGCATCTCCCGGCCAGACGCTTTTCATCGGCACCGCAGCTTGCGCGTCGTGCCATGCCATCCAGGGAGTTGCCCAGGGCGTGCTGGGGCCGCCCCTCGACGGGATAGCGTCGGCCGCGGGCAATCGGATTTCGGGCTATTCGGCGGAAGACTACATCCGGGAATCGATAGTCGAGCCAGACGCGTACACAGCAGGAACTGCCGATGGGCTTTCCCAGGACTACCAACAGGGGTTGATGAGCGCCACGATGGCCGGCATCCAGTTGACCGACGAAGATGTGGACGCACTGGTCGAGTACCTGTTGCAGTTGAGGTAGGGTGACTGGGCAAATGACTATGCTTGGGGCAGCCGCGACGGCTGCCCCAAGTTTTTGTCCGCCAGCGCCAGGGATGAACCCTGCCCCGTTTGCGTGTAAACTGTGCCTACAATTGCAGGCCGTTCCGCGCTGGGCGGCACAACCAGGAGGGAGTAGCAATGCTGGTTGACCTGATTCGGATCACTGCCGCTGATGGCATGGAACTGGACGGAGCGTTTTTTGCTCCGGATGCGGACGTGGCTCCGGTCGGGCCCATCGACGCCGCCATGGTCATTCACGGATCCGGACGCAATTTCTACACGCCGGCGACGGCCAACATGGCCAACGACTTGAGGCGCGCGGGGTATGCCACGCTGACTCTGAACACCCGTGGTCACGACACTGTCTGGGTGGACCGGCAGACCGGAGTGGCTGAGGGGAACGCCTACGAGATCCTGGACAACGGCCGTCAAGACCTCCGGGCAGGTATCGATTACCTCGAGGCCCGGGGATACCAACGGATCGCCATCCTGGGCCAGAGCATGGGCGCCGTGAAGGTCGCCTACTATGGAGCCGTGGAAAACGACCCCCGGGTGGCGGCGGTGGTGCCCATATCGCCCGTTCGGCTGTCCTGTTCCTACTACCTGGAGTCCCCGGACGCTGAAGAGTTCCGCGCCAACCTGGAAACCGCGGACCGCATGGAGGCGGAAGACCGGGCTTTGGACCTGTTCTACGTGGATTTCCCGATAAAGGAAATGTTCTCGGCCATGGCCTACATCGACAAGCACGGCCCGGCGGAGCGGTACAATATCGTCATGCACGCCCCGAAGATCACGGCGCCTCTTTTCGTGCTGTCCGGATCGCTGGAAACACACACCCGGCTGCTGAACGTCCCTCAGGACATGATTGCTGCGGCGGTCAACAGCCCGCGGGCGGAGTACCTGGTGCTGGAAGGCGGAAACCATTCCCTGACCAACATGATGCCGGCGGCCGGCGAGGCGGTGGTCGGCTGGCTGGCGTCGCTGCCCGCAGTGGCCGGCGCGACGGCTGCCGCGGCCAACTGACGCACCTCCGCAGCTTTCCATGGGATTCGAAGGCGGCGTCTTTGAGCTCACGCCGATCGGGTACGTGCGTAGCCGGTTCACCGGGTACGCGCCTTCCAGCGAGATGCGGGAGCATCCATCCGAAATCGTGGTGCTACCGGAATTCGCTGATGGCCTGATGGGCCTCGAGACGGGTGACCAGATCCTGACGTTGTTCGTGCTGCATCGGGCGCGAGCCAACGGCTACGAGATGCGCTTGCATCCGGGGCACAACCCGGCCAACCCGGTCCGGGGCGTGTTCGCCACTCGCAGCCAGTACCGGCCCAACTTCATCGCCGCGACGGTGGCGCACATCCGAGAGATTCGCGACGACGAGCGCACGGGCGAGGCGATTATCACCGTGACCGAACTCGATGCCCAGGACGGCTCACCCGTTATCGATATCAAGCGCCACAGTGCCGGGTTTGACGGGACTGTCCCGTAATTCCTCCGTTTTGACACCGCCGGACCGTTCCTATACCATCGCCCGCAGGGTCCTGGGCGGGCTCAAATTCATGCCCGAATTGCGCCGATAAGGTACCCGCGAGCCGTGAGGTGGTCCACATATGCCCATTTACGAGTATCGTTGCCAGTCCTGCGCTCGGGTGAGCAGTTACTTTTTCAAAGTGGCCTCTGCGGCGACCAATGTCAACTGCGAACACTGCGGCGATTATGGGATGGAACGCATCATGTCTTCCTTCTCTCGGGGCAGAACTGAAGCCGATACCTACCGGGACCTTGACCCCCGCTACTACAAGATGGTTGATGACGCGCTGGGCAAAGCGCCGTCAACCACCGAACCCGATCACTATCTGCGCAAAATGGCCCCCTTTTCGTCTGCCGAAAAGTCGGGAGATCCTTACTTCCACGAATAGCCGTATCGCCGGTCGCGCATCGCATCTACCGGTGTTTCCGGAGCTCGGAGGCAACCCCTGAATGACTGCTGAACCAATAGTGTTCCCGTCGGTCGCCTGGTTCGAAGAATTGCGTCGTCTGGTCAACGATGACCCTGCCTACCGGCAGATCGGCACGGTCGATGCGTCCATGGGCGTCAAGGTAGGCGACGAAGTGTTCGTGGTTGCCTTCGAGGCATTCGAATGCAGCTCGGTCCGGTCCGGGAACGAGTACGACCTCATCAACGTCGACTTCTTCATCGAGATGGAGTCCGACGCCTGGAAGGCCATGCTGGAGGATATCAAAGCCAACGGCGGTGCGGGATCCGGCCAGACGCTGGTCAGCCTCGACATGCTGAATGAGATATCCACCAACGCCACCGGAGACCAGCTTCGGGCGGACATGTTCTTCCGCTACAACCAGAGCCTCCAGCACTTTTTCGACCTGTCAGCGAACCTGAACACCGTGTTCGCTGACTGATTCGGCGGTTCGATTCCAGATCACCTGGCACCACTCGCGACCACAGAGGACTATCGATGACCACCACCACAGTTTTGGAAGAAGTAGGAATGGACCCGGCGGCGGTGCAGGAGTTGGAAAACCTGTTCCGCCATCAAATTGACCGCGGACTGCACCCGGGAGCCGGCCTGGCCGTCTACCGGCACGGGCGCCTGGCCGTCGACCTGTGGGGCGGATTGGCCGACGACGCCGGCGGTACCCCGGTCGCCGCCGACACGATGTTCATCCTCTACTCTTCCACCAAGCCCCTGGCCGCAGCTTGTCTGCACGTTCTTTGGGAGCGAGGTCAGCTGGGCTGGGACGACCCGGTGGTGCAGTACTGGCCGGAGTTCGCCAAGCACGGCAAGGACTCGGTCACGGTCCGTCACGTCCTGACCCACCGGGGAGGGTTCCCGGAGACGCCCCCGGAATTGTCCTGGGACCGTTGGCAGGACTGGGAATACGTGGTTGAGTGCATGGAGGACATCATCCCCGATTATCCCGCCGGGCAGATCATGGCGTATCACCCGCGCAACTTTGGCTGGGTGATCGGCGAGTTGGTGCGCCGGATCGACGGACGACACATCGGCGTGTTTCTTCGGGACGAGATCCTGGATCCGCTCGGTTTGCAAGACGGGTACGTGGGACTGCCCCCGGAGCTCGAGCACCGAGTCTCCCGGATACATGCCATGGAAGATTGCGACCGGCCGGGAATGATACGGCCATACAACCGACCGGAGGTTCACCAGGCAGTGCATCCCGCCGGCGGCGGCATTTTCACCGCCCGCGACCTGGCCCGCTTCTACGCCATGATGTGCAACGGCGGGGAGTTGGACGGTGTCCGCATTCTCAAGCCGGAGACGGTGGCCGAGGTCACGCGCCTCGATTCCGAAGCCAACGACTTTTCCCTGGGCATGCGCATGCGTCGCTCGTTGGGCCTGGTGCTGGACGACAGCCGCATGGGAGCCACCACCAACGCTGGCGATGGCTTGGGCACCTTTGGACACGGCGGCGCCGGCACCTCGGTGGGCTGGGCCGATCCCAGCATGGGCCTTGCGGTGGCCTACATTACCAACGGGTTCCGCTCCAGCGCGACCAACAACCCCCGCCTGTCGGCCATTTCGCGGGCGGTGAGGGCGGCTTGCCACTGAATGCAGAGAACCTGTTATCTGAAACTGGGGTTGGCGCTGTTTTTGGCGATAACGGCACTGGCGTGCGGTTCACGCGAGGTACGGATAGTCGAAGTGACTGCTACTCCCGCGTCCACCCCGATCGTGGTGGTGGCTACGCCGACGCCGGATCTTAACGCCACGGTTGCCGCGATGGTCGCCGCAAGTTTGCCTGGGCCTACCAGCACGGTTGCGCCGACTGATACGCCGGTGCCTACGGATACGCCGAGGCCGACCTATACCCCACGGCCCACGGCGACGCCCGAACCGACCAAAACACCTGATATTCCGGCCACGGTATCCGCGCGACTAACGCGTGTCGCTCCTGCGCCGACGCTAAGTCCGGGTTCGGGTTCGCACGCGAGTGGCATATCGGACATGGTGCAACGCATTGAGGGCGGGTTGGTGCAACTGGTCACCCCGACCGGCAGCGGGTCTGGATTTGTTGTATCTGAGGACGGGCTTATCGTCACCAACGCCCATGTGGTGGGACGGGAAGACAGGGTGCAGGTCAGATTTGTGAACGGGCGGTCGTACACTGGGGAAGTGCTCGGGCGGAATGAGCTCCTGGACTTAGCTGTGGTCCAAGTGCATTCGCGATTGCCATTCGAGGTGATGACGCTAGGTGACGCGGGCAGCATTCGGCCCGGAGATGAGGTGGTGGCATTGGGGTTTCCGTTGGGCGACGAATTGGGCCGGGATTACACCGTTACAACCGGTGTTGTTTCTTCTCGCCGGACCTACGGGTCCGTTGAACGAATCCAGACGGATGCCGCGATTAACCCCGGAAACAGCGGCGGACCGTTGGTCAATAGCGAAGGACGGGTCATCGGCGTGAACACCGAAACCTATGCCAAGTACGAAGGCATCTCATTCGCCATTTCGGTATCCGAAGTCAGAAAGAACCTCGATTCTCTTGTCGAGGGTGGTGAAATCCTTGCCGAAGCACGGGGACAGTGGTGGACCTACGAAAATGACGATTGCCAATACAGTTTGTTGGTGCATCCTAGCTGGGTACTGACCGAGGAAAGCGACAGGTGCTACGCCTACTTCGAGAGGCATGATGGACCTGACTTGGTGGGCACCATCAATATTTGGACGTATGAGTCGGAAGCTGGCGAATCGTTGCGTGAGTTCGCCGAATGGTGGCGTGACGAATTGGTTGAACAAAGCAAGGATTGGGAAACTTTCGACTTGGTGTCCTTCGGCAGAAGCGAAGATGACCATAATGGTTACGTGGTCAGGTACCTGTGGCGCGACACCGACGAATACTGCATTTCCAGCGACTCGGATCTGATTGTTGAATCGAGCATTCATTACAATACGTTGGTTTTGAACGCCGGCATGTGTTCATTCATGCCACAATCGGCGTTTGATGAAATTGGGTCAATGGAGTTCGGTTACTGATGGCGTCCATCATCTACCACCTGGCGTTCCGGTCCGATTGGGAGGCTGGCGTCGCCGCCGGCGAATACCGGGCGCCCTCGTTGGCGGAAGAGGGCTTCAACCATGCCAGCGGCGACGAGGCGCAGATGCTTCGGGTTGCGTCGCGGCTTTTCGCCGGCAGGAGCGATCTGCTGGCCCTGGACGTGGACACGGAGCGTCTGCTTGAAGGATCGCCGGTGGTGCGAGAACCGTCCCGATCAGGAGAGATCTACCCGCACGTCTACGGCCCCATCAACCTCGACGCCGTGGTGCGTATCCGTTCGCTGTCCCCGGATGCGGGCGACGGGAGCAGGTTTGTGCTGACACCGGAAGGGTGATCGGAGCCCGCCATTCAGTACTCTAAAGAGCAGCTTTCGTCGATCCGAGGGGTGATCGCCGGACTAGTCCGGATGACGGATGACGAGATTGGGGAAAGGGACGCTGCGGTCCGAGACGGCCGCTGCCCCGAACGGCTATGGCCACTGTGGCCCCTGGCTAATAGAGGCGATGATCTGTGGGGACTGCTCATTGAGGACGAGCGCATTGACCGGTTTTCCGTGTACGGGCTGTTTCCGGCGTCGTACGACCTGGTGTACGGCGACGAGGCGGTGGATGTCTCCATTCAGTACGACGGCCGCACACGAGGTCGCGTTGCGATAATCGGCGGTAGTCTTCGGGGGGATGCCACCGGCATAGTCGTCAAGCCGTGCCAAAGCCCCGGCGAGGCGGACATCGCTCAAATTGCCGGCGATCTCCAATTGGGCCCTAGTCAGTTCCTGAGCATCGAAGGATTCCTGACCGAGGAATTCGTGCGCGGCCCATTCCTGACGGACCTGAGCGCGGAAGATGCTTCGCCCGAGCGGATGCGCAATATCGGGCACGCACTGGGGACAGCCCTGTCGCGGCTGCACGCCGCCGGAATTTGCTACAACGATGCCACGGTTGCCGACCCGGACGGACGATCGCATACCATTCTGCTGCCTGACGGCGGCATCCGCATCATAGACTTCGGCGTGGCGTTGCTGCTGCGGGACCACCCCGCGAATCTGACGTTCCACGACGCCTACAACGCGGCGCGCACCGACCCAATGTTCCGCCTGTTCCGGCAAATGACGTCGGATGCGGATTCAGACGCTCTGGGCAGGTTTGTCAGTGACTATGGCAGACGCCTGATCCGTCAATCCGTGGAAGAGATCCAGTCGCGGGACTGGCGGATAGCTGAAGAAGGCGCCTCCATCATCGCCGCTATGTATGGACCGTTGGCGGCGGACGCTTTGCGGGCGGGCATTTTGGCCGGCAAGTCGGAGAACCCTTGAAACCGGCCCAGGACAATTTATCGTGCCGACAGAATTGCCGCTATGCAGCTTGGTGCGGGGTGGGCCAGGGCAGGGCTAACCACAAGAACGCAGCAAGGCGGTCTTGGAACATCGCTACAGGTCTTGGATTGAATGCGGACATCATGGGTAGCTGTCCAGAACGCCGCTAAAGTTGGAAAATCATAAAATTTGACAAAATCTGGTACTCTAGATGCGTGTGTTTTGTTGACGTAACGTAGTTAAATTGGTCACGGTCGGCAGCGAGGCGCGGGCGGAGTTGGTGTGAGGAAGGGAAACGCGCTTCGCGGTCGGCTTTTTGCGTGTCCATCGCCGGGAGGAATGCCGATTTGGGGCCGTCAGGAACGAAGAGGCTGATCGCGGTTGGGATATCCCTGGCGGTTGCCGTTTCGCTATTGTTGCTGGCGGCCTGGATGATCTTGGGCGGCGGTGCTGATACATCCGAGCCAGACGGTATCAAGATAATTGCACCGGCAGATAGCTCCGACTCCAGCACCATCGGATCTCCAGCGAGCACGGCCACGACGTTGGCGCCGCCCGAGCCGACTACGCCAGCGCAGATTGCTGTTTACATCACCGGTGAGGTGGTCAACCCGGGTGTGTACACCGTCGCGGATGGTGAGCGGTTGGACGCGGTGTTGCAACTCGCCGGCGGTCCCACCGAGAACGCGGATCTGAGCCGGATCAACCTGGCGGCTTACGTTGCCGACGCTGTCCATTACGACATTCCCGAGGCTGGCGGGCCGGTCGGACTTGCGGAGTCCTCAGGCGATGCATCGAATCCTGGCGTCGCCGAAACCGACCCGACTGGCGGTTGCCAGACACCGCTGGATATCAATACGGCGACTGCCGAGTGCCTTGAGACGCTCCCTGGCATCGGCAGCGTGCGAGCGGGGTCCATCGTCGCCCACCGCGAGGAGGAGGGACCTTTCACCAGCCCCGAGGCGATTACCGACGTGTCGGGTATCGGCGGTGGCATCTACCAGCGCATCGCTGAAATGATCACGGTTGACCCGCGCTGAATCCGGTTGCAAGGCGGTGAACCGGCTGCACAGCGGTCCCGTCGGGTTTGACGGCAACGGCCGTGAGCAGATGAGAAACTTGGCCCGCGATGCGCTTGTTCCCTGAGCTTGCCGTTGTAGCCGCGATCACGGGCGCCGGTCTCGCGCTCTGGTTCGGCGTGCCCCTGGACTCGCCGCGGCCGCTGTTGATGATGGGACTGGCTGCTGTGGCTTTGGCGGTCGGGCTGAGAGTGATAGGACTACCGGCGGCGCCGATGGTGTTGGGCGCCGCTCTGCTATTGGGAGCGTGGCGCGGTGAATTGGTCGCCGATGCGACGGTGCCCATAGTGCCTGCGGGCCCAACTGAGGTCACGGTGACGGTTGCCGACGCCCCGGCTGTTTCGGGGAGCCGAGCGCGCTTTCGCGGTGAGGTGGTGGTCAACGAAGCCGGGGAATCCGGCAGCGTTCCAACCGGCGCCAACCTGCTGGTGTACGCGTTGCCTCCGCCGGATTTGGCGGCGAGGCGCGGCCCGCCCCATTTGCGCTACGGCGACACTCTCCGTCTTTCCGGCAATCTCGAGCGGCCAGCGCCCATCGGCGATTTCGATTACGCGGCATGGCTGGAATCCCAGGGGATTGCCGGCGTGATGTGGGCACGGGACGCCGAAACGGTTGCCACGGGCGGCGGCCATTGGGCAGCAGCGATGCTGCACCGGTTTCGAGGGAGCCTGGCGTCAGCTCTGCAACGCGCCATTCAGGCTCCGGAATCTGGATTGGCGCAGGCGCTGCTTCTGGGGATCCGGTCGGAGCTTCCGTCCCCGGTGAAGGATTCGTTTCGTGCGGCTGGCATGTCCCACCTGCTGGCCATATCTGGTTTGCACGTTGGGATTGTGCTGGCGTTGGCATTGGGGGTTGGCACCGCCGCGCTGGGCAGTGGAAACCCGCTGGTCATCCTGTGCGCCATGGCGACGGTATGGGCTTACGCGGTCGTATCCGGCCTGGATCCGCCGGTGGTACGCGCGGCGATCATGGGCAGCCTGGCCCTGGCGCAGGGACTCACCGGTCGCGGGATGCGCGGGTTGACCGCGTTGCTGCTGGCGGCCGGCGTGATGGTGTGCGCGGACCCTGCGCTGCTGGGAAGTCTTTCGTTTCAGCTCAGTTTCACCGCGATGGCCGGGGTGATCGTCGGTTTGCCTTTGATTGCGCTGGTCACTGGCGCTGTGGCGGCGATTTCAGGCGGATCGAACGCCTGGGCCAATCGATGGGCACAATACCTCCTGACGTTGTTGGTCGCCTCCGTGGTCATATCCACGACCACCACCCTGGCAACGGTTCCGCTGATAGCGATGCATTTTGGCGAGATACCGCTGATGAGTGTCCCAGCGACGATTTTGGCCATGCCGGCGATGCCCTTCGCCTTGGTGGGCGCCGCGGCAACCGCTGCAGCAGGAGTTGTATCCCCATGGTTGGCGGAGGCGTTGGGCGTATTGGCCTGGGTTCCCGTGACTTGGATCATTCGGGTGGCGGAGGCGATGCCACCGGTGATGGCACCGGCCAGTTGGCTGACGCCGATGGTCGCAGGGGCGTGGTACGCGGGCCTGGCCCTATTGGTAGCGCTGATGTCGTCGCGGCGGGCGCGCCGGATCGCCTCTGGATGGAGACGTGGACCAAGGTGGCGTCCCAGCGGAGTAGCGGGCGTCCTGGCCGGCGTCGCGCCGGTGGTCGTGTTTGGCGCCATCCTGCTGTTCGGCCAGCAGTCGGCGGCGCGGGCCGACGGCCTGCTCCATGTGCACGTGCTGGATGTCGGGCAGGGTGACGCCATCCTGGTGGTGACGCCGGAGGGTAGGCAAGTTTTGGTCGACGGCGGACCCGATCCGCGGACCACATTGGTCGCTTTGGGTCAGCGCCTGCCCGCCGGCGATCGTAACCTGGACGCGGTGGTGGTTACCCATCTGGACAGTGACCACGCCGGCGGGTTGATCGGAGTTCTGGATCGCTACGACACTGAAATAGTGATGCAGGGCCCGGCGTCCCCCGGATCCGCGTTGTTCCACCAGTGGCAATCGGTTCTCGATCAGCGGGAACACCCGACGGTCCAGATCCTAGCCGGACATCACATCGAGCTGGACTCCGGTGTCGTGTTGGAAGTCCTGAACCCGCCGGTGGGAATACTGCCGTCGCGCATCGATCGCAGCGCCAACAACCTGAGCGTTGTGATGCGCATGACCTATGGCGAGGTTTCATTTCTGCTGACCGGCGATGTCGAGCAGGATGTCGAGAGACACCTGGTTGAGACCCGGGGTGAAGCCTTGCGGTCCGATGTGCTCAAAGTGGCTCATCATGGCAGCCGCTCGTCCACCTCGGCGTCGTTCCTGCAGGCGGTGGATCCGGAATCCGCCGTGATTTCCGCCGGAAGCGAGAACCGTTACGGACACCCGCACGCAGATGTCATAGCACGTCTCGCGAAAATGATCGGCAACGATAGCGTGTTCATCACATCTCGCGACGGCACGGTTGAATATATCACCGACGGCGGCGGGTTGTGGGTCAACACACACTCCGAGGCCGCACCATGACAACTCCCCGCCCGTTGCTGTTATCTCGATTGCGACACGATGCTATAATTTGGCCCATGGAGCCCCTTGGTGTGTCATCCCCATGCGCCGCCCCGGTCGTGGCTATTGATGGGCCGGTCGCTTCGGGAAAAAGCTCGGTCGGCAAAGCCGCAGCGCGAATTATGGGATTGCGATTTCTCGACACCGGGATAATGTATCGCGCTGTAACGTGGTTGGCCCTGCGCCGGGGCATCGCCGCTACCGATGCCAGCAGGGTCTCTGAATTGGCTGCGAGTTGCCGAATGGCACTGGCGCAGGATGACAACAACGATGCGGTCATCACGGTTGATGGTCAGCCACTGGGGATCGAATTGACGGCGGCAGACGTGGACAGGAACGTGTCGGCAGTCTCTGCGGTGCCCGCTGTTCGGGTCGAGTTGGTCAGGCAGCAAAGAGACATCGCGAGTTCTGGCGGCATGGTCATGGCCGGTCGGGATATCGGGTCAGTAGTATTGCCCAATGCTGACGTCAAGCTCTACATCGATGCCGCGCCGGAAGAGCGGGCTCGACGACGGCATGCGCAAATCCTCGTGGCGGATCCTGGTGTTCAATACGATCGAGTATTGGCCGATACGTTGCGGCGGGATCACATGGATATGGGACGCGCCGACTCGCCTCTGGTGGCCGCCGCCGATGCAGTGATAATCCGGACCGACGACATGGACTTTGAACAAACGGTGTCAGCTGTGGTTTCGGCCATCCGGTCCGTCGTCTGCAACAACCGCCACGCTGGACAACACGGATAGTCGCCATGGCCTGGCTTTATCAACCGAGCAAGCGCTTCGGGAAAATCATGTGGGGGCTCACGGGCCGGCTGACCGTCACCGGCCAGGAAGCCATGCCTCCCTACGGCCCGCTATTGGTCGCCAGCAACCACCTTTCGCTGAACGACGCGGGCACGTTGGTGGTGGCGATGCCGCGTCAGATCATTTTCCTCGCCAAGAAGGAACTCTGGGAAAAACCCATCGGCCGGTTTTACTGCAATGCCGTGGGTGCGGTGCCGTTGGACCGACAGCGTGGCGGCGGCGGAGCCCTGCGCTATGCGTTGGGCGCGCTGCAGGAGGACAAGGCGATCCTCATGTTTCCCGAGGGAGGCATCAGCCCCACGGGTCAATTGCAACGGGCAAAGACTGGGCTGGCGTGGTTGGCGCTGAAGACCCAAGCTCCGATTCTGCCGGTCGGTATCGCCGGCAGCGAAAAATTTTCGTCCTGGCATATGCCGGTGCCGCTGGCCACTTGGCAGGTCAATATCGGGACTCCGTTCACGCCGCCTCAAATCGAAGGCCCGATTACCGACGCGCTGCTGACCTCGGTTACCGATATGGTAATGGAGCGGATAGCCGCCCTCTTGCCGGAATCGTATCGCGGCGTTTACGCAGACCGGCTTCGGCCTCGCGTGGGCGAGCTTGCACGTGACCGGCAGAGAACGGGCTGTGACGTATAACTAGCGGCGCGGTAATACTGCTGCGTCACGCTCCGGCGGGTGGTCGTAGTCCATCGACTCGTCGTCGAGGATTCGTTCCAATTCCGCGGCGCGCATATTGATGGTATCCATGATCGCGGGCGGGATACCGGCGTGCTCGTTGACGTAATTGGTCAGGAGCTCCAACTCGTCAAACCCCTGGAAACAGTCGACTACGCCACGCAATGAAGACGAGAAATACTGTGTGTCGTGGCCCACGCCGCGACCCACGGAGAAGTGGTACACGTACTTCAGGTTGTCTTTCAGAAACTTCACCACCGGGAAGAAATCGCTGTCGCCGGAAACCAGAATAGCCGCGTCAAAACTGTCCATCTTCGAGATCATGTCCACCGCGATGCCGATGTCTACCCCTTTTTCACCTACCTGGGTGCCCTGGAAATTTATGTTGCCGTCGTAATCGTACTCCAGCCGATACGGCCGAAACGGCTGCACAACATATTGGCCGACATACCTGAATTCCAGGAAGTTGGTGTTTTGCTGGATCTCTTCAAACACCGACTTGCGCAGTTGGTGAAACCGTCGGAATTCGTGCTCGTACCAATCCTGCGCTTTTTGGATAACCAGGTCGGTGGTGAGTTCCGGTATGCGCATGCCGTAGTCGTCGACAATGCGTTGCGCACGCCACAGGTTGGGAGACCAGGGTGTGATGTTTTCAGCGTAGTACCAATACACCCTGGCTAATTGATGCTGCCAACCGGTGACATAATCGAATTTTGCCAGAGCATCCTGGAAGAATTCTTGCCACCGGAAGTGCTTCTCATCGAGACGGTATTCCGGGTTGTTGGGATGTGGGGGATCCGACCGAAAATGGAAGTCTCTCAGGTTGTGGCGGAAGTTTTGTCCGTCCACAAAAATAACGGTTTTTAAAGCCATTGCAGCACTCCTTGTCATTACAAGGCTATGACATAAAGGATTGGAATCGCGGCCGATGGCCGGGAGAATTTATGCGACGTCTGCGGCGAACGGGTTGAAAATGGTCTTCGCTGACACCGAATTCAGTGCGCCGGCCTGTTTAGTCAGCCGGCGCGGTGATGTCGATTTCGTATCTGCCCAGGAGTTCGTCCAACTGTCCCGCCGTGCGGTCGTCGGGTGGAACCAGTGGCAAGCGAGGGTCACCAACGTCAAAGCCGACTTGATTCAACCCATATTTGACCGGGATCGGATTGGAGACTATGAATAGTCCTTTGAACATGTCCAGCAGGCGCAGGTGCTCGGCTCCGGCTGTTTCGACGTCGCCTTCCAGAACCAGGCCCATCATCTGCTTGATTTGGGCGCCCACCAAGTGAGCGGCGACGCTGACCACACCGTATCCGCCCATGGACATGATCGGGAACGTCTCGTCGTCGTTGCCGGACCACACGCGGAAATCGTCGGGCGTATCACGGATCACTTTCGCGATCTGCACTGGGTCGCTGCTGGCTTCCTTGATGCCGATTATGTTTTCGATTTGGGACAGCCGGACCGTGGTGTCGTTGGTCATGTTCAGGCTGGTCCGGCTGGGCACGTTGTATAGCATGCCTGGAAGGGCGGTGCACTCCGCCAAAGCCCGAAAGTGCTGGAACAGACCTTCCTGGGGAGGTTTGTTGTAAGCCGGAACGGTTAGCAGGAGAGCATCCGCGCCAACCTGTTCCGCTTCCCGGCTGAGTTCGATGGAAGCGGCGGTGTTGTTGTCGCTGGTGCCGGCGATTACCGCGCCCCTGGAGCCGATCGCGTCTTTCACTTCACCGTAGAGGCGGGCCTTTTCCTCCATGGACAGCGCCGGACCTTCGCCCGTAGTTCCCGTTACTACCAGACCGTCGGAACCAGAGTCCAGCAGCGCGAGGGCGAGTCTCTTGGCTTGTTCGTAGTCAACCTGCCCGTCAGCGTCAAACGGCGTTACCATGGCGGTAATCAGCCGGCCGATTTCAGTCGGCATAATTGTTCCCTCCTCCGTTGCTATTGCTTGGCAGTGTACACTGTGCCCATCATGTTTGATGGTAGGCGGATCGGATATTCCGCACATTATACACACCTAGTGTGCTATGGCAAATCTACTCTGTACATCTGGATATGCGTTAGTTTTTCTTACCGTGAATCGCTTCACGGGCCACGGCTTCTTCCGCAATTTGCAGGGCATTGAGAGCCGCTCCCTTGACCAGGTTGTCGGTAACTACCCACATGGCCAATCCGTTCGGGTGAGAGGCGTCTTGTCGTATCCGTCCCACGAAAACGTCATCGGATCCTGCGGCGTCAACCGGCATGGGATAGATGGATGCACCCGGATCATCGAGGACCTTCACACCGGGCATCACGCTCAGCATCTCCCGAGCTTCGCCGGGTGAAACTGGCTCGTCGAACTCCAGGTGCACGGCGACGCAATGGGACACAAACACCGGCACGCGAACACAAGTCGCGGACACGGCAATTTCGGGAGCGTGCAGGATCTTGCGGCTCTCGTCAATCATCTTCTGTTCTTCGCGCGTGTATCCCGTTTCGTTGAAGCTGTCAATCTGGGGAATGACGTTGAACGCGATCTGCTGGGGCTGTGCCTCCGGTTCGGCGGGACCGCCGTGCATGACGGTACGTGTTTGGTCTCGCAGCTCGTTCATGGCGGCGCCGCCCGCGCCGGAGACGGACTGGTAGGTATCGGCTACGATGCGCCGGATGGGGCTCGCCTGGCGCAGTGGGTGCACGACCATAACCAGGGGTGTAGTGGAGCAATTGGGAATGGACACGAGGCCGTCGTGCCAGTCCAGGTCTGCTCCGTTCACTTCGGGCACTACCAAAGGCACGGCCGGGTCCATGCGGAATGCGCTGGAGTCGTCGATGACCAGGGCGCCCGCATGTGCCGCCGACGGTCCGAATCTGCGGGAGTCTTCAGTGCGCGCGGAGATGAACGCGATGTCAACGTCGGCAAAGCTGTCATCTGTGGTTTCTTCCACGGTAAAGGTTTTGCCGTTGACGTCCAGCTTGCGACCTGCTGACCGCTTGGAAGCCAGGAGCTTCAGGTTATCGTGGTTCGGATAGCGCGCCTCGATCAGGCGCAGGGTTTCCTGCCCCACCGCGCCCGTGGCTCCTACGATTGCGAGTTTTCTGCCCTGAAGGTCCATGTCGTTCCTATCGTGATTGGAGAGTGGAGTTGCGGATTGGCGTGGCGGTAATGTCCGCTCGAGTATTTCCGTTTAATCAGGGTACAACCAGCGGCATTTTCCGTCCATACGAACGTGAGCAACTCTTGACCAGACTAAAGGCCAAGCACGGCTTCCAGGCCCACGGTCAGACCGGGTCTGTTTACGACCTCGCGGACGCAGCGCAGCACTCCCGGCATATAGCAGTCTCTGCCCAGGGTGTCGTGCCGGATGCTGAGGGTTTGGCCAGCCGCGCCGAATATTACCTCGTGGTGGGCGCTCCGACCCGGCAGCCGCAGGCTGTGAATGCCCACGCCACCCACGTCGCCGCCACGAGTTTCCGGCAGGTGATGCACCGTGGTCTCGTTGCGCTGGAAGTCGCTGCCCCGCGAATCCCGAACGCCGCGCGCGATGGCCAGGGAGAAACCTGACGGCGCGTCAATCTTCATTTCGTGGTGGGCTTCCACCACGTCAACGTAATCGAAGAAGGCGGCCGCTTGCTCTGCGAGCTTCTTCAACACCACAGCGCCCAGGGCGAAGTTCGGGGCGACGATCACCCCGATGCCATGTTCGCGGCTCATGGTGTCCAAGATCTGCAGTTGGTCCGCGTTGAGTCCGCTGGCGCCGAGCACCATGTGGATGCCCCGGTTGGCGGCCAAAGGCGCCGCTTCCATGCACGCATCCGCGTGGGTGAATTCGACCATCACCTGCGGCTCCGTGGCGTCCAGCAGGGAGGCCAGGTCGGTGGACAGAGGGACCTCGCCGGCGGGTGTCGTCAGAACGTCACCCCTGGGGGTATGGCAGGTAGCGCCGACCAGCGAGACATCGTCCGCAGCCGCCACAGCCCGCACGGTTTCCGCTCCCATTCTGCCCGTGGCGCCGTGCACGACCACCGAAATCACGCCGTTGTTGGTTTGAACCGTCATTTCTCTACCTCGCCGTCGATGGAGGGAATCTGGTCAGTGATCGTGTCGCAAATCGTTCGTTTGATTGAGGCTGAGGTTGAACGACCGACAATGCTTATGTATCGAAGGCTGGATGCCGCAGTGTAAGCCTAAATGTGACTGACACAATCAGCCAAGTATGGCGCTAGGGGTTCATTGCCGATTTGCCCGTTATATCCACGTACGAGGTGAACGTGTGTCACGGTTTGCGTGGCGTTCTACCGCGGCGCCAATTCCCGACAGGGTAGCGGCCAGTGGACCCGGGTTGACACCAGTTGGTGGTTTTTCCTGCACTACTCCTGGTCGTCCATCGCGCAGTCGTATCGTTCGAGGCACGAATTGACCACCAGGTCGATATCTTCGGTGAGGAGGTACCCGTCGTCGGCCAATTTGGATGCGGCGCTCTTGACTTTGGCCGCGTAATCCTCCCGGTTGGCATATCTTCGCTCCAGGGACGGGCGCGGGTCGGAAGCGGCGTCGCGCTGGGCCTCGGTGGCCGGGAACCAATGAGTGGAACCCTGCATGGACATCAGCTGCTCGGGTGCGCCGGTATCAGGGTGCCGCAGGTTCCACCCGGTGTGCGTACCAACGGGAACCGTGAGGTCCGGCAACCGAATTCCGGCCAGGTCGTTGCCGTCGGCGTCCGCGGCCGGAACAAGATGCGGGTACTCGCGGCCCTCCTTGACTGGATAGGCGGCGATTCCACGTTGGGCATCGGGACCGACGTCGATTTCACGAATGCGCCATAGCCGATCCGGATCCGGCAACTCCCGGTTCGGAACCGTCACCGAACCGGCAAGATACTCTGCGCCCATTATCGCCGTGCCGTCGTTCAGGCTCGGATGCATGCTGGGCGGCGGGTCGGTACCTTCGGAAACCCAACGGTCGAGGTTGAATAAGGCGGCGCGGAGCAACGGGATGTAGTCCACGCCGTTGTAGGGATGCATGCCCGTCGAACCGTCGGGACCCTGTCCGACCATGAGTTCCGGTGCGCCGGGCAGATGCTGGGTTCCTGCGAACAGGTACCGACGGGTCTCTGGGGCCGGGTCCAGATCCAGCGTACCAGTGCTGTCGATATGGGTGAGCGCTGCGTCGCCGCGCCAGTATTCCGCCGCGGAGTCGGTATAGATGATCTTCGGGACGGCGTCGAGTTCCCGCAGTCGTCGGAGCAGACCGTCGGTGTGTTCGGTGATCGGGTCGGCAAGGGTGTTGTCCGCGAATGGGAACTGGTGGCCGAAACCGGGGTTGGATTGGCACGAGGGTTGGGCGAAACGGTGGTTGAACTCCCCCATTCGTCCACCTGCCACGTGCGGCAACAGGCCGTCGAACACCCGGCGGCCATTCTCGTCCAGGTTCAGACCCAGGTAGAGCATGTGGCGGAGCAACCGTCCGCATTGTGAGACGCCGTGTCCGTAAACGCGCTCGTAACCGTTGTGCACCCCGTTGCCGTCTGAGGAGTCGCGCAACCAGGTGGCGGCCTCCCGAATGGCCAGCATCCCGCACCCGACCACCACCGGGTCAGCTGCAGTGTAGATAACGTAGTAGATCTTCCCCGGCTGGAACTCTGACTCCAGGGTAACGTGCTCAGGGTCCGGAAAGTGCCACTGGGAACGGGGTATAACCGTGTCGGGACCGTCCTCCCAGTCCCGCACCAGCATCATCGTGTTGGGGTCGTCGAGGTCGGCGACCGGGTACGGCCGGTGTTCCCGGTTGGCCAGGAGGCGGGTGCGTTCCTTCAGGTTTGGGCGCATCTCCACGCAGGCCTGCCCAGTCACCGGGCGACCATCGATGCTGATCCCGGGAGCGGTGAGGCCGAGAAGCGCGTCGCTGCGGTAGACGTCCCATTGCCAGCCAATGGAAAGCACTGAGTAGCCGTGGCGGAGCAGGAAGCCGTCGCCTTCGGGGATGCCGTCAGAATCGATGGGAGGCGTCGGACCGCGATTGAAAAACGCGATGGTGCGGCGGCGGCCACGATTGACAACCTCAACGATCACTCGACCGTTGCCTTTTGATGCGTCGCGCGGCGCCACCAGGGTAAAGTCAGAGTCGAACCGGACGCAGCCGGATGCGTCCAGCGGAGCGTATTCCAGGTCAACGATGGGCGCATTGGAGGCGTTGTCAGGGTCCGCCGCAAATTCGAGCACGCCGTCGATGCGCTCGTAACCGCCGGTCAGGCCGAACGATGCGCCATCGGCGTACGGCTGGCGGCTTTTGATGTCAACAGAGACCACGGGCATGGCAGTCCTCCGGTACACGGGTCGGGTGAAGGGATGTTAGCAACGCGCCGGCGGAGGGTCAAACCGGGCGAACCATTCGGAGCGCCGTACCTGTCGACCACGCGCCAAGTCTGATGCCGGACCGGTCGTGTCGGCCATTGCTAGCGCAACGTATAGAAGACCTTTTGTCTAACTTCTGCATGTTCCAAATACACTGGCAAACCTACATGTTAATCAAACGTGTTGCAACGATTGTGCTGATATAATCCCGCAATGGTAGCCGGAGGAGAAATGCGACGCCGACGGGGCCGCGGAGATGAGGTCGACCCGGCGAGCGACGGGACCGCGGATGCCGAACGCCGAGAACGTCAATCCGGCTTGCGTCGGGCGCTGCGCGAACATTTCCCCGACCGCAACCGGGACAACCTTCTGCCCGTATTGCACCACCTGCAGCACGAACACGGCTACCTGCCGGAGTGGGCATTGCAGGTGGTGGGCTGGCATCTGCGGGTGCCCGCCTCAGAGGTTTATGGCGCGGCCACCTCCTACTCTGAACTGCTTCTCGATCCTCCAAAAAGTCGCACCATCGTCGTATGCACGGGTCTGGCCTGCTGGCAATCAGGCGGTGAGGATCTCCTGGCTGCGGCTCTGATACAGTCTGGCCCCGATGACGCGGCCAGCGTGACCACCACCGCGTGCGCGTTCATGTGCGGGTTGGCCCCGGCGGTTCGGGTCAACGGGCGTTGGCTGGGCCGTGCCGACGAGGGACGAATGACCGCCCATTTCGAGAGCGCCCCCGTATGACCGCATTCGATTGCCGGTCCGCCTGGCGTGCGGTGCGCGACGCGGCGATGGCGAGCCACGCGGAGCGGGCGACCGCCACCCGCGTGGTTGTGCAGTGGGGTCACTGTAGTCAGGCGGTAGGCGCCGGCGAAATCCATCGGCGGTTGGCCCAACTGTTCCAGGGCCGCGACGATGTGGTCGTCGTCGCGGCGGGCTGCGATGGAGCATGCTTCGCAGCGACGCAGGTGATTGTGGAGTTTCCTCACGGCGCGGCGCGTTTCTTCGACCGCGTTGGCGGGGACGACGATCTGTCGGAGATTGTAGCTGCGGCCGATGGCGGCGCGCCCCAGCGAGTGCGTCCCGAGGCCGAGTTGGAGGGGTTTTTCTCCTCCCAGCACATCGCGCTGATGGAAGGAATCGGCAGCGTCGACCCGACATCCCTTGACGAGTACGTGGCTGGGACCGGTTACCGTGGCTTGGCCGCCGCTCTGGCGATGAGCCCGGAAGCGGTCATCGGCCTGGTCCTGGACGCTGGGCTGCTGGGTCGCGGCGGGGCCTATTTCCCGGCGGCCCGGAAGTGGCAGGCGGCACGGCGGGTCAACGCGACCCGACGGCACCTGGTGGTCAACGCCGAAGAGGGCGAGCCCGGCGTCTTCAAGGACCGACACCTGATGGAGGGCAATCCTCACCGCATCATCGAGGGCGCCGTTATCGCCGCTTACGCCGCCGGAGCCGAGAACGTGGTGATCTACATCAACGCGGAGGCTGATCTCTCCGCCGATCGCATGGCCGCGGCGCTCTCGGTTGCGGAGTCCGCTGGGCTGGTCGGCTCCGACGTATTGGGCAGCGGTTTTGACTGCGCAGTCACCGTCCGTCGAGGAGCCGGCGGCTACGTCTGTGGAGAGGAGACGACGCTGCTCAACACTGTTGAAGGCCGGCGACGTGAACCCCGCCTGCGTCCGCCGTTCCCTACCGACGCCGGCCTGTACGGCGAGCCTACGGTCATAAACAACGCGGAAACCCTGGCCAACCTGCCGGCGATCCTGAGGGGAGGCGCGCGCCGGTTCGCGTCGGTCGGTCTCGATGAGGCCCGGGGGACGCGGCTGGTGTCGCTGAGCGGCGCGGTGCGGCGGCCCGGTCTGGCTGAAGTGCCGATGGGTACCACGGTTCGCCAGGTTATCGACCTCGTCGGCGGAGGTGTGCCGGAGGGGCGCGCTCTCGGGTTCGCCGTGGTAGGCGGACCATCCAGTGGGCTGCTGCCGGCCAGCGAGTTGGATGTGCCTTTGCGGCCCGGCATGCTTCACACGAGTGGAGTCGTGATGGGAGCCGGTGGCATCGTCGTCTTCGACGACCGCACGTCACCGGTACAGGTGTCCGCCCGCCTGGCCCAGTACAATGCCGCCGAGTCTTGCGGCAAGTGCACGCCCTGCCGGGAGGGAACGCCCCGTATCGCCGAGGCTTTGGGTCGGATTGCCGTCAACGAACCCCGGGACTCGGACCTGAAGGACCTGCAAGACCTGGCCGAAATCGTCGGCGCGGCCTCCCTGTGCGGCCTGGGGCAGATGGCCGGGAACCCGGTGACCAGCCTCCTGCATTTTTACGGCGACACCCTGAGCGCGGCCGCCGGCGAGTAGCAGGGTAGACCTCGCCGGTCCTGGGTATTGGCGCTTGGGATCCCTCCCGCCCGGCGACCGCAGGCCTCAGGACCCGGTTTGCTTGAATCCGTGGTCCGTCTTTATCCTGTAGCAAGTCTACTCCGATGAAGGGCCCGCGTTTGACATGGCCAGCGAAATATTGGTGATCGAGGACGATCCGGGCATCGCTCGGATTGTCAGGCTATACCTGGAGCGCGACGGCCACGCCGTCACCACCGCCAGTGACGGCGTGGCCGGGCTCAATGCGGCCCGCGCCGACCCCCCCGACCTGATTGTCCTGGACCTCATGCTGCCCAGGCTGGATGGCATGAGCGTCTGCCGGGCTCTCCGCGAAGAATCCGACGTGCCGATCATCATGGCGACTGCCCGCGTTCACGAGGATGATCGTCTGGCCGGCTTGGATCTCGGCGCCGACGACTACATTGTGAAGCCCTTCAGTCCTCGAGAGTTGGCGGCCCGCGTGCGCGCCGTTTTGCGGCGTACCTCGCGTAGGCCTCCGGCCGAGCCGGGCCTGGTCGAATTCGACGGTATCGCGATCGATTTCGAGACGCAGACGGTACTTCGCGGAAATGAAAAACCGTCGTTGACCCCCACCGAGTTTCGCCTGCTTTCCATGCTGGCGTCCCAGCCCGGCCGGCCTTTCTCCCGTGACCAGATCATTGACGGAGTCTTCGGCTATGACTTCGACGGGTATGACCGGACGGTGGACGTGCACATCGCGAATCTGAGGCGCAAGATCGAGCCCGACGTTCGCAAACCCCGCTACGTCCAGACCGTTCACGGCGTCGGCTACCGGTTCGGCGATGCCTAGGTGGCGCTTCGGTCTCCGGTGGCGTCTGGCGCTGGGTTTCGCTGTCATCCTGGCGCTGGCCCTGGGGTCGGTGGCGCTGTTCACCGGGAGAGTCGCCGAGCGCGCAGTAACCAGCGTCCAGGCGGAGCAGGACCGGGTCCGCGCAAACCGAATCGTGGTCGCGCTGGCGGAATTCCACGAAACAAATGGCGGTTGGGAAGGTGCACAAAATTTCGTTCGTCGGACCAGTTTCCAGGCCGAACGAGACATCATTGTGCTGGACGCCGACGGCCAAGTGGTCGCCGACAGTACCCTCCGCAACGACCGTCGTGGGGGCCGTGATGGTCCTGGCCGGTCATTTTTCGACCGTCTGGACCATCGAGACCACCCCGTACCTCCCGAGTACTTTGTCCCGATATTTGCCGGCGGATCCCAAATCGGTTCGGTGGCGGTGGCCGCCCGGGGTCGCGGAGGCTTTGTCCACCCACTGCACTTGCATTCCGACGGAGACCCGCTCCCGGGCGCCGAGCCGCCGTTGACCCGGTTCGCCGAAGCCGTGACCAGGACGCTGATGATCGCCGGTCTATTGGCCGGCGGGGCGGGCATTCTGCTCGTGGTTCTCATGTCGCGAAGGATGTTGGCGTCGATCGGCAGCCTGACCGCCGCCGCCCGAGGACTCGGTGGCGGGGATCTGGCCAGCCGGGCCTCCGTCAAAGGCAACGATGAAATAGCGGAGTTGGGCCGGACGTTCAACTCCATGGCCGACGCCCTGGAAGATTCGGAGCGGCAGCGGCGCACGATGGTATCTGATGTGGCCCACGAACTGCGGACACCGCTGTCCAACATCCAGGGTCACATTGAGGCCTTGCAAGACGGTCTCCTGGAACCCGACGCGGCGACGTTGGACACCGTGCACCGTCAGGCCCTCCACCTGAACCGCCTGGTGGATGACCTGAGGCTGCTGGCTGAAACTGAGGCGCGAGAGCTGCGTTTGGAAAGGGCATCGACCTCCGTGGCAGAGATCGTCGAGCGGGTCACGGCTTCCTTCAAACCCAGGGCTGAGGCCGAGTCGGTGGGACTGGATGCGGCAATCGAAGAAACCCTGCCGACCCTGAACCTTGACCGCGTCCGAATCGAGCAGGTGTTGGCAAATTTGATTGACAACGCCCTTCGACACACCCCAGCCGGAGGCAGAGTCGTTGTAACCGCCAGTCAGGCGGTGGATTCGGTCAGGGTAGACGTAGCGGACACCGGGCCGGGGATACCGTCCGAAGCGCTGCCCCACGTGTTTGACCGTTTGTATCGGGTGGATCCTTCCCGCGAAAGGGGCACCGGAGGTTCGGGTCTCGGCCTGACCATCTCGCGGCAGCTTGTGGAGGCCCACGGCGGCCGGATTTGGGCAGAGAGCGAAGAGGGATCAGGAAGCCGGTTCGGGTTCGATCTACCGGCACCCGAACATTAACAATTTCTAAATATCGTCCGAATATTCTCCTGACGACAAGCCGCCAGCCCACGGGCGCAAACGACACAACAACGGCGGCAACGGAGGTCAGAATGATCAACAGGATCACAAGGGTAAGGAAGCGATGGTTCGTGCTAGCCGCGTCGGTCGCGTTGCTGGCGGTTGGCCTTACGTTCGGCAGCGTGTTCGCCTCGGGGAGTGGTCCGACCGATCTCCTCAAGCGCGGGGGTTACTCGGATGTGCGCGGCGGCGGTCACTTCGGGAACAACGACACGGTGCTCAACCGGGTGGCTGAACTCCTCGGGAAAACGCGTGCCGAACTTGACAGCGCTCTGTCCACCGCCCTCGACGAGCAGGCCAACACCAAATTCGAGGAACGCATGACGGCATTGGTGACCGACGAAACCCTGACGCAAGATCAGGCGGATGCGGCCAACACCTGGTTTGACGAACGGCCCAGCAACTCCGGACCGTTGGCGCTCCGGTTGGCGCGCACCTCGGACTCTGACCGCGTCGACACCGCGCTGGAAAAGTTGGTGGATGCGGAGCGCATCACCCAGGACGAGGCCGACTCGCTCAGTGATTGGCACGACGACCGCCCTGACTCCCTGCCCACCGTTTCGCACGAACATTCGGGTCGTCGCCACGGGCATCATGGCGACGGTGACAGCGACAGCTGATTTCCAGCGGCATGCAGCGGTCGGTCAACTGAATGACCCCAGGACCGGTCCGGCGCGGATCGGTCCTTTTTGATGGGGTCGTCCCCGGGATTTCGGATACCCCCTTTGTGGTAAATTACTGCCATCACCCACACAAACCATGTCGCCCGGGAGGTCGCCGCTCTATGCTTGACTACAAACCCAATATCGTCCTCGCTGATCCCGAGGAAAATTACCGCGTCGTCGGCACGCGCCCCGTGCGTCACGACGGCCCGGACAAGGTCATGGGCCGCGCCCGCTACGCCGCCGACATCCACCTGCCCGGCATGCTGCACGGCAAGATCCTGCGCAGTCCCCACGCCCACGCCCGCATCCGTGGCATCGACGCCAGCAAGGCGTTGGCTCTCCCTGGCGTTCACGCCGTGGTGACCTCCGCAGACTTTCCCGATGTGTCCGCTGAGATCAAGGACCAGGAGGAAGGGGCTGCGGTGAACTACGGTTTCTATAGCCGCAACGTGATGGCCCGCGAGAAGGCTTTGTACCGGGGCCACGCCGTGGCCGCGATCGCCGCTGACTCGCCCCACCTGGCTGAGGAGGCCATGGCGCTGATCGAAGTGGACTGGGAAATCCTGCCCCCCGTCCTCACAGCCGACGAGGCCATGGCGGACGGCGCCCCCGCGGTCCACGAGCGCCTGATGACCCTGTCCAACCCGGCGCAGCGCTCGGGCGGCTGGGCCGAGGAAGGGGCTGGCGGGTCCAACGTGTCCAACCACTTCCAGTTCACCTCCGGAGACTTGGAGGCCGGTTTCGCCGAAGCCGATGTCATCGTGGAGCGCGAGTACCACACTCGCCAGGTCCACCAGGGCTACATCGAGCCTCATTCCGCCACCGCCCGCTGGAACACCGATGACACGGTCACAATCTGGGCCAGCAGCCAGGGGCATTTTGCCCTGCGCGACCACACCAGCCGCATCATCGGCGTGTCCGTGGGGCAGGTCAATGTCGTCCCCATGGAGATCGGTGGCGGGTTCGGAGGAAAGGGCCAGGGCGGCTGTTACCTGGAACCCGTCGTCGCCGCCCTGGCTCGCAAGACCGGTCGGCCGGTCAAGATCGCCATGACCCGAACCGAGGTCTTCACGAGCACCGGCCCAACCTCCAGCAGTCATATCAAGGTGAAGGTCGGCGGTACCCGCGACGGTCGATTCACCGCGGCGCAGGCCAGCCTCGTCTATGAGGCCGGCGCCTTCCCCGGTTCGCCGGTGCCCAGCGGTTGCCGCACGATGTTCGCCCCCTACGACATCGCCAACGGGTTCGTCGAGGGCTACGACGTGGTAACCAACGTGCCCAAGGCCGCCGCGTACCGCGCCCCCGGTTCGCCGGCCGCGTCCTTTGCCGCCGAGCAGGCCATCGACGAGCTGTGCGAGAACCTGGGGGTGGACCCGGTGGAGTTCCGCCTCAACAACGCCTCCAGGGAGGGCAGCCGGCAGATCGGCGGCCCCGCCTTCCGGCGCATCGGCATGGTGGAAATCCTGCAGGCCACCCAGGAGCATCCGCACCTGGCGTCGCCGGTACCCGAACCGTCGGCTCCCGGCCTCGTCACGGGTCGCGGCATCGCCGCCGGCGCGTGGTTCAACGGCACCG
Source organism: uncultured Dehalococcoidia bacterium (assembly GCA_951813535.1). GTDB lineage: Bacteria > Chloroflexota > Dehalococcoidia > Lucifugimonadales > UBA3495 > Bin87. Next base: position 1,515,677 of record OX638345.1, read on the forward strand.
GCCCGGCCACCGCTGTGGCCAGCGTCATGCCCGACGGCACGGTCAGCCTGATCGAAGGTTCACCCGACATCGGCGGCTCACGCGCCGTCATGGCCATGCACGTGGCTGAAGTTCTTGGCCTGCCGGCCGAACGCATCAAGCCGTCCATCGTGGACACCGACAGCATCGGCTACAGCAGCGGCGCCGGCGGCAGCGGGGTCACCTTCAAGATGGGTACCGCCGTCTACCAGGCCGGCGAGGAAGTGCGTCGCCAGATGATCGAGCGCGCCGCCCGCATCTGGGATGTCCCGGTCGACGACGTCGATTACCAGGAGGACGGCACGCTGGCCCACAAGTCCGATGATGCCCTCCGCATGACCTTCGACCAGTTGGCCCGGCGGCTCAATGGCACCGGCGGACCCATCGTCGGACACGGCGCGGCCAATCCCGCCGGCGTCGGCAACGCCTTCGCCATCAACGTGGCCGACGTCGAGGTCGACCCCGACACGGGCAAGGTTGAAGTGCTGCGCTTCACCGCCATCCAGGACTGCGGCAAGGCAATTCATCCCAGCTACGTGGAGGGTCAGATTCAGGGCGGAGCCGTCCAGGGCATCGGCTGGGCGCTGAACGAAGAGTACTTCTTCGACGACGACGGTCAGATGATGAACTCATCCTTCCTGGACTACCGGATGCCCACCGCGCTGGACCTTCCCATGATCGATACGGTCATCGTCGAAGTGCCGAACCCGGGTCATCCCCTGGGTGTGCGCGGCGTCGGCGAGGTGTCGCTGGTCCCGCCCATGGCCGCCATCGGCAACGCCATCGCCAGGGCCACCGGCGCCAGGCTGGAGAGCCTGCCCATGAACCCGGGCGCGGTCCTCGAAGCCCTGTGGGAGCAGAACGGCTCGTAGTCTTGCCGACGATCCACGGAAACCGCGTAGGGGCGAATGATTATTCGCCCCTACTTTTTTGCGATAGCGGTGCAGACGGTGGCTACGGCTTGAGCCGCACCAGGAAGCTGGCCTCCCCCAGCGGCATGCCGTCGAATGCGATGGCGGCCACGTGGCGGCCGAGGCGGGTCACCGGTATCCGGAATGGCTTGATCCAGCGCTGGAAGAAAATGCCTTCGTCCCAGGTCACTTCCTGGGGCGGCGGACTGGACAGGCTCGCGCCCGGCGCCCGGATGGTGACCTCCAGGGTATGTGCGCCCGCGTTGGCTCCGGCGATGCAGAACGCCAGTTGGGCGTCCACTTCGGCCAACACTCTCGGCCCGTCCCCGCTCGGAGGCTCTTCGGGCATTGGGATGTCCACCAGATCAATGACGCCCTTGAAACTCAGGTCGTCCCCGTCCCCCTCCTCGGTTTCCCGGCAGAACAGGGCATATTTCAGGTACACTCCGCCTCGTTCGGTAGTCAATAGCGGCTCCGTTCGGGCCCTCTCGGGGCTGGTAATATGTGCGCACGATTTTAGCACCGGGCACAGACCACGGCAAAAACGCCTTCAAAAAATCAGGAGGTGCAAAATGACACTTTCAGCAGAGAAATTCAGCCAGGGGATGACCACCGAGCAGTACATCGACATCATCAAGGTGAACAAGGACCCGTTCTGCCAGATCCACGCGGGCGTCGCGATACCCGAGAACGTGCTCGACTACTTCAACGGGCTGGAACAGCCGGTGAACTTGGCCGTGTTCACCTCGGACTGGTGCGGCGACGCCATGTCCACCACGCCGGCCATCCTGCGTCTCGCCGACGCCAGCGACAATATTCGGCTCAGCGTGTTCAACCGGGACGACGAGCTGGAATTGACCAACAGCTTCCTGCCCGAGCACCGGGCTGGCACTGTGCCGGTGTTCGTGGTCTTCGACGGCGAAATGGGCGAGATCGCGCGCTTCATCGAAACGGCCCGGTCGCTGGTGCCAACAATCGACGCGATGGACGAGATGGTCGCCCAGGCCGCCGCCTCCGTGTCCGATGAAGGTGAGCGCCGCCAGCAGACCCGGGGACGCCGCACTGCCCATCGGGTCAGCAAGGCCGCGGAGTGGGGCTCGGTGATCCTCAGCGAATTTCAGCAGGTGGTGGCCGACGGCATGGCCCTGCCGGATACCGAACGACCCGCCGAGGGCGGCACCCAGTGGCCGCCGCAGGAGTAGCTGAGCCCATGCCCGACGAAAGCGACAGCGTTGCCATCATCACCATGGAGGACATGGCGGTGGTCTTCTCCGTGACCGACGACTTTGGCATCCACCGGGAATCGGTCAGCGTGGAGTTGGCTCGTGAGGACCCCGGCGAGATCAGCGTGACTGAACGCGGCTCGGTCGAAATAACCCTGCCCGTCAGTCAAGAACCGGCCGACTTCGCGTCCACCATCCGTGGCGAGTTGGAGATGCGCGGTTATTCACATAATCCCGGCCAGGTGGTCACCAACGATGGTGAGGATGGGAACGACGAAGAAGGCGAAGACGACTGGCTCGGGTGATCGTTTGCGTCAACGAAGCAGGGGCGAATTTTTATCCGCCCCTGCGAGTCTCACGGTCTGAGTGAGGTGAACCTCAGTAACCCGATTCCCGCCACTCGAAAGCCAGGTTGGCGTAACGGACGAACACCGCTCCGCCCGGGCCGGCCAACGGCCCGTTCATTGCCAGGATTGCGACCGTGACCTCGTCGCCCGGCCTGGGCTCGGTGGACACCACCACGCGCTGCGGGACGTTGAACCCCTGCACCGTGGCGCGCTCCCGGTCGCATTCGCCGTTGATCCAGATCTCGCCGTAGTCGTCGATACACGACTCGAAGAGGCAGCGCGCCCCTTCCAGCGGTCGTCCGCCCACGGTCTCGGGCAGCGTCGCCTTGATCCGGTACCAGACGAACGACACGCCGCGCCGCCGCCAGGCGCCCAGGTCGTCGCAGCCTTCCCAACCGGAGTCGTCGTAATCCGGCAGGCGACAGGGCGACCCTTCCGCCTCGCTGACGATGCCCTCGTTGGGTTGGCCCGGGACGAATCCGTGGGCCACTTTCCACTGGCCGCCGACGGCAGCGAGGTCGCCGGCATTCTGCAAATCTAACGTAGCTCGTGGCATATCAGTGCTCCTCCTGTGGTTTGTCCCGATTGCCGGCGCTTTCGGTTTGCGTACCAGGCAATGGCTCTACGCTGTCCTTTAGTTCGGGGTGTTGAGCCAGCAGACGGTCAAGCCATCCGGCCATCTGGGCGTGCATTTCTTTCTCAGCTTCCGCACGGCCTTCTGCAAGTCCTTGCGCGCGCCCTTCTGCCTTTAATTTCTGGCCGACAAAATGCGAAATAACCATGATAGTGTCAATTACCTCCGCAATCGTGATCACCGTCGCGGTGGAAATCCCAAACGCTGCTATAACGTCGAGCCCTATAGCGCGGTACAGTGCGTGCGCGGATGTGTGATCCCCTGAGAGAACGTGGTGGACTATAGACCAGACTACACCGATGGTCGTCAGTGTAGCATGGGTAGCCAGCGCCGCTGCTGCCCAACGTGCCGGTATGCTGTCCAGAGCAACTCTGAGAATGCTGCTCTGTCCTTGTTGATTGGACATCCCAGCAATGAGATCCTACGCGTCTGAGGAAGTCCAGGCTCGACGGGGATGCCGCTACACTCCCGTTATCCTAACTCCCGAATGCGTGCGGTAACGCCGGTTGATGTTGACCAGGAGCGGCGTGATCTGCTCCACGTATTTAGCGTTGTAGAGGGCGCCGGCATCCACGGGGCGCAGGTTGGGTATCTTCCGCGTCAGGTCGACGACCGCCTGCTTGGCGTCCGCGTCGTCGCCGCAGATAACCACGTCTTCGTCCAGTGTGACGCCCGGCTTCAGCAGTTCCTCGGCGGACACGTTCTGGAAGGCGGCGACGACTTTTGAGGCTGGAGCCGCGGCCTGTGCCTCCTCCGCCGCAGAGCCGGCCTCGACCTCTTCGGCAATGGCGCCCACGCCGCGTTCGAACCGCATGGGGGCGATTACCGTCACCACCACCTTGCCGTCGAGGGCGTCGCCGACGCCGGCGATGGTGGGCGACATGCCGTTGTAGGGCATGGTGAGGAAAACCACTTCAGACTGCGCCGCAGCCTCCGGATTCACCGCGCCGGAAATGGCGCTGCCGGGAGCCAGGACCAGCAACTCATCCGCCGCTTCCTGTGCCCGACCGGCGTCCCGCGAACCGATGACCACCGTTTCCCCCGCCATAGCCAGGCGCAGCGCCAGTCCCTTGCCTTCCGGACCCGTGCCTCCCAAAAACGCGAGCATCTATTTCGCCTCCCGGTAAATTGCGGCGCAAGTATATCACCGCCGGAACGAGCCGGACCGTGTGATACAATCGGCCAAACACTCCCATGCACTCGGTCCAACGACCATTCGTAGGAGGATTAATTGCCATGGCATTCTCATTGAATCACGTTCACCTCAAGACCCCAGATCCCAAGGCCACCGCAGACTGGTACGTCCAGAATCTGGGCGCCACGGTCACCGCCGAGACCCCGAACGGTGGGTTCCGACTGGACCTCCACGGTCTGCCCCTGAACGTCACCGACCACATCGCCACGCAAACCCACCCGCAGAACTACGGCTTCGAGCACATTGCCATCGACACCAGCGACATCGAGGGCACCATCGCCGATCTGAAAAACGGCGGCGCGACCGTGCTGGAAGAGACCACGGTGGGCGGCGGCCGCCGGGTCATGTTCTTCGAAGGTCCCCAGGGCATCATCCTGGAAGTCCTCGAAGTGGTGGACGGCTAGGCCATTTCAACTCAGCATCTTTTCAGAGTAGGGGCGAATAACCATTCGCCCCTACAAGTAGCCCGCCGGCAACCGGATTGATCAGAAAAACGTACCATGCCAGATCATCGTCTTCTCATTCTGTTCGCACACCCCGACGACGAGGCTTTCCCGGTCGGCGGGACCATCGCGATGCACACGGCTCGCGGCGTGACCGCGCGGCTGATCACCACCACATCGGGTGAACTCGGCGAGATCCGCCAACCCGGTTCGGCCACCCGTGAGACCATCGGCGAGGTCCGGCGCGGAGAACTGGCTGAGGCGATCAAGGAGCTGGGCATCGAGTCCCACGAAGTGCTCCAGTATCGCGATTCGGGGATGGCCGGCTGGGACGACAACCATCATCCCAAGGCCTTCGTGCAGGCCGACGAGCACGAGGTCGTGGCCCGTTTGGTGTTCGAAATCCGCCGGTTCCGGCCCCAGGTGATCCTCACCTTCGGCATGGACGGCCTGTATGGACACCCCGACCACATCGCCATCTGCATGCACGCCACCACCGCTTTCCGGCTGGCTGCTGACCCTTCCTCTTTCCCCCACCACATGGCGATTGGTATCCAGCCCCACCAGACCGACCGTCTTTTCTACAGCGTGCGCCCGCGCGGATTCCGTGTGCACATGGCGGAATCGTTGCAGGCGGCGGGCGTGGACTTCCCTATGCCGTCGTCCGACCGCTCCAACGACGGCGCGGATCCCGATACCATCAACCTGACCGTGGACGCTTCCGATGGGCTGGACGCCAAGATGGCCTGCATCAAGCGGCACTTCACGCAGCTGCAGCCCGATTGGCCCTATGAGCACATCCCCCGGGAAGTGACCGCCTCCGTTATCGGAGTCGAGCACTTCATCCGAGCCGAGCCGCCGGTGGCAGAGGGTGAGGTCGTCCCCGCCGACTTCTTCGCGGGCCTGTAGCGTTATCGGGCCGTTCCGCGTTCGCCGCGGGTCGTAGGACGCGCTAAAGCAACCCCGCGGCTCCTTGCCAGACCAGCAGGACGCCCACCACCAGGAGCGTCATTCCCATGGCCAGGATCAGCAGGTTCAGGTTGACCCTGCCGGTCAGGTTCGCGCCCAGGTAGCTGCCGATCATCGCCATCGGGCCCATCAGCGCGAGGATGACCCAGTCCACTTGCCCGTGGACGACGTGGCCCACCCAGCCGGCCGCGCCCATCACGAAACCGATGAACAGGTTGGTGCCGGCGGCGATCCGTGGATCCACCCTGAGAATGCGGACCAGGGCGGGCAGGCGTATGCTGCCCAGGATCAACCCGACCGCGCCTCCCAGCATACCCACGGCGAAGCCTATGCCGCCCTCCGCAGCCATGCGGGTGGGCGTGAAGAGGCCGGGAGACCCCTCCAGACCCTGGCCGAACAGCGCGCCGCTGGACTGACCCGACCGGATACGGTCGCGAGCGATGATGAGGAACTCCACGCCCTGCCAGAAAACCAGCGCGCCGGCCAGGGCGATGAGCAGGTGTTCCGGCGTGCGGTCGGCGAACCAGCCCCCGATGAACGCGCCGATGAACGCGGGCACACCCATGGTGAGCACGATGCGCAGGTTCACCCTTCCGGCGCGCAGGTGGCGTATGGTGCCGGCCAACGACGCCAGGCTGCTGACCAGGATATTGGTGCCGCCGGCTGCGGGAGCGGGCATCCCCAGGAGCAGCATGGCCGGCAGGCGCATGGTACCCAAGGCCAGGCCGACGAACCCGCCAAGGATGCCCACCAGGAACGAAATGACTGCCAGCAGGACGGCGTGCCAGATCAGGACTTCTGACGGCAGGCCCAGGCTGGAGAGGGGCACGAGATCAGTGCCTCACCCTGATCTGCATATTTGGATGGACGGGGCGGCAGTTACGGCTGGCCGACGGCCTCGGCGACGCCCACCTCTTCCATCAACTCGGAGATCTGCCGCCAGGTTTCGTCCTCAATGAAGATGCCGTTTTCGCGACGTTGCAATTCGGTCCGATACTCGATCTCGCCGGGGTAGTAGACCTCGCTGAAACCAGGGGCCGGCGGGGAGGTTTTCACGAACTCGGCGAACTCGGTCATCTCCTGCTTGAAGTCTTCCAGGGGCCGGAACTTTGCAACATCGAACACGGCCAGGAAACAGCCGTCGTTGTGGCGGGCCTGCGGGTCGATGCCGAAACCGAGGCCCGTCAGCAGGCCGGAGAACATTTCCACCATGAAGGACAGGCCGAATCCCTTGTGTCCCTGGTCGGCGCCCACGGGCAGGATGGCGCCACCGGCGGAGTAGTCGTTGGGGTCGTTGGTGGGGTTGCCGTCCTTGTCCACGATCCAACCGGTGGGGACCTGCTCGCCGCGGTTGCGGGCCAGACTGATCTTGCCGGCGGCGACGGCTGACGTCGCCATGTCGAGCAGCACCTGCCCCGGCAGGTTGCTGGGCACGGCGATGCAGATCGGATTGGTGCCCAGGCGGCGGGCACGGCCGCCGAAAGGAGCCACGGCCTTGGGGCCGGCGCCGGAGTCGGCGGTGAGCAGCGCGATCATGCCCTCCTGCGCGCAGATTGTGGGGTAGTCGCCCAGGCGCCCGATGTGGCTCTGGCGGCGGATGGTGAACGCAGCAACGCCATTTTCCTTGGCTTTGGCGATGGCCATGCGCGTCGCCTTTTCGGTGACGACGAAACCGAAACCCCAGTGTCCGTCGACGACCGCGGTAGTGGGCGTCTCGCTGAGTACCTCGAATGGCGCGCCGGGTACGATATGCCCGCGGTCAACGCGCTCGCAGTACTCGGGAATGTGGATGACTCCGTGGGAGTCGTGACCGACCAGGTTGGCCATAACCTGGTGGGCGGCGACGATCTTGGCCTCTTCGGGCGGCGTGCCCTTGGCCACGTAGATGTGGTAGGCGGCCTTTTCCAGGTATTCAGGAGTGAAGACGGGCATGGGAGTGCCTCCGTGAGGGCCATTGGCTTGGATAGTTTGGGATGGAACGGATTGTAGCAGGAAAACGCGACCCGGCAGGCCGTTTACGCCACCAGCAATCGCCCTACCTCCCGACAGAAACGGTCAAAAGAGCGGGATCGTTGCCGGGCAAGGTCTATGTCAATAGCACTAGTGAAGCGCGCTTGATCGGCCGTGGGGCTGTAAGTTCGACCTGAAGACATGTGGCTGGTAAGCCATTCCTTGGCGCCCCTGATACTCTCGATGTCCGGAGGAAGATGTTCCGGCATGCTGATGCGCTCAAACTCCGCGATAGTTTCCAGACTTGCTATGAACCACCCTTCAAATTCGCGATTTGCGATGTTTACGGAAGCCAGGCACTGCGGAAAATTCTGTGCGATCAGTTGAACCCTTTCCTTAAGTTGCGTGCCCAGTTCGGCAGGGCAGGCATCATCCGCGTCGACCAGAATGAACAATCGAGTCATGGGCCCGCCACGAATGAGCGCCATCTCGACGTACCTTTCGAGTTGACCCGAACGAGCGCTAACCAATTTATCCCGACTGACACGGAACGGTCTCCGCACTTCAGGGTAAAACTCGGACTCCAAGGCGGTTAGTATTTTTTGTATCAAAGGTCTGAAAGAACGTTCCTCTCCTTGGCCTTCGACTATTGCTTCCACTACTGGTTGAATCATCGACGTTGGTGAGGCTGTGGCCGCTCTGCGATCGATCGGAATGTCTACGGTGCAAGCATGCCCTGACGCAACAACTCGCCTGGTGTGCAGAGTCTTCGGCGCAATAGCTCCATGCTGCCGTCGTCGACTCGGCCGATCTTGGTATTACCAGTGCTGGCATCGGTGCTTAAAATCGCGTCGACGGGAATGCCGCTATTGTCCAACAAATCGGAACTGTGGGTTGTTACCATAACTTGAGTACGTTCGGTCGCCTCCCGTATAGCGTCCCACAACACTTCGGCTGCAGCTGGATGAAGCGCAATTTCAGGTTCCTCTATTCCAACGAGTGTAGGTGGGCTGTCACTCCCTTGAAGCAACGCAGTGAGTACCGCTAGCGCGCGCAACGTACCGTCAGACATGTTGATAGCCGTAAATTTTCGCGGGGTTGGACTCCCCTCGACTCGTTGGACGAATTGGATGGTTTCTCTGTTTACGATTCTGATTGGTATTCTCGCCACGTGCTCAACATCAGGCACGACAGCTTTCAAATAATCTTGGATGCGATTGAACCGGTTCGGGTTGTTCTGCTCCAACGACCACAGAACGCCGGCCAAATTGTGACCTTCGGGTGGATGCAACGAGTCGCTGGATTCAGGCGTTTGCGGGCGGCGGATGGATTCTGGGTCGAACTTATAAAACCGCATTTTGGTTAACGCGTCGTATGCCGGTCTGAACTCGTCAAAGCTACTTGCGCTGACCAAGAACAGGCGATCGGAATTAGGCGTTGGTAAATTCACCGCCACGCTAGTTCGCGCGAGTTGCCCATTTTTCACTTCGAAGTATGTCGCTCCGCCTGCGGTGACCGGATGTTCAATCGAGCAAAATTCACGGCGGATAGCGAACGCTCCGTCACGCATCCGCTCGATAGCGAACGAATACTGTCCACAATATTCGCCACTTCCTAGACTGAACTCGAGTGCTACTTCGAAGAAGCGTGTAGATCTTCGTCCGGAGCGACGAAGCACTTCGGAAATACCGCCTCTGACGCTGAGCGCATGTGTTAGCGGGATGTGTAGGGCATCAACAGTCAGCTCCAATGCGTCCAAAAAATTGCTTTTTCCGGAGCCATTTGGACCTACGAGAATTACCAACGGACCCAATTCCACGTCGCATTGGGCAATGCTTTTGTAGTTCCGCAATCGAACGCGGGTTATGAACGGAGGTTTGGACATATTCCATTCTCCTGGGTAACGACTATCAGTATAGCCCATTTGCTCCGCCGCCCCACCGCCTTTACACTGCCGTGGTTACCATTGCCATTCGGAGGGAACCCAACATGAAAGCGGTTTACATCAATGAGACCGGGGGTACCGACGTGCTGACCCACGGCGACCGGCCGGACCCCGAAATCAGCCCCGGCGAGATACTGATCCGCGTCGGCGGCAGCGCGCTGAACCACCTCGATTTGAACCTGAGGGCCGGCAACTGCCGCCGGTTCCCGCACATACTGGGCTGTGACCTGGCTGGCGAAGTCGTGCAGGTTAGTCCTGACTCCGGCACTGATCTCAAAATCGGCGACCGGATCCTGATCGACAACCGCGTCAAGTGTGGCGGACATAACCTGTGCGAGCACTGCGCCGCCGGTCACGACCAATGGTGCACCCGCCAGCAGCGCATCGGCGTGGACCTGGACGGCGGACACGCCGAGTACGTGGTCGCGCCGGCCGTCAACGCGTACACCATCCCCGACGATATGTCCTTCGCCGAGGCGGCGGCGCTGCCCATCGCGCTGCACACGTCGTGGCACTGCCTCATCACCCAGGCCAAGCTGCAGCCCTGGGACGACGTCCTGGTGCAGGCCGGCGGATCCGGCGTGGGCAGCATGGGCATCCAGATCGCCAAGATGATGGGCTGCCGGGTGATTACAACCGCCGGCAGCGACTGGAAGCTGGAAGAAGCCAAGAAGTGGGGCGCCGACGAGGTCATCAACTACCGCGAGGTGGACAGTGTCAGCGAGCGCGTAAAGGAGTTGACCGACGGGCAGGGCGTGGATGTGGTGTACGACTGCGTGGGCGCCGACGTGTGGCACGAGAACATGCTGAGCCTGAAGCACGAAGGTCGGCTGGTCATCACCGGCGTCACCTCCGGCAGCCAGACGCCCATGGACCTGTCCATCCTGCACGGTCGCCCGCTGCACCTGATGGGCAGTGGTGGCCGCTCACGTCGCACCATGGCCGACGCCATGAAGATGGTGAACCAGGGGGCCCTGCGTGGCATCGTCGGTCGCACCTTCCCGTTGGACAGCGTGGGCGAGGCGCACCAGGTGATGCACGACCGGGACTTCTTCGGCAAGCTGGTCATCGAACACTGATCGGCCGGCTGCTTTTGGTACAATATCGCACGCCAAAAAGGTCACCACATCCCAACGGAGGCACTCCCGCTATGAAAATCGCACGCTACCTCGCCCACGGAGCCGAGCATTTCGGCGTCGTTGACGGCGACAACGTTACCGCCATCGACGGCAGCATCTTCGAATCGGAGATCAAGCTGACCGACCACACCCATGCACTGTCCGACGTCAAGCTGCTGTCGCCGGTGATGCCGGGGAAAATCCTCGCCATGGGCCTCAACTACACCAGCCACATCGGCGACCGGCCGGCTCCTGAATACCCCATGATCTTCCACAAGACTCCCACCAGCGTCATCGGCCCTGAGGACGCCATCGTGCGGCCCAAGGAAGTCCAGCGCTTTGACGCCGAGGGCGAGATGGTTGTGGTCATCAAGGACAAGTGCCGCAACGTCTCCAAGGACGACGCGCTGAACCACGTGCTCGGTTACACCTGCGGCAACGACGTCAGCGCCCGCGACTGGCAGCAGAAGGACCGCCGGGAGAACAACTCCGACTGGTGGCGCGCCAAGTCCGCGGACACCTTCTCGCCCATGGGCCCCTGGATCGAGACCGACGCTGATCCCCACGGCCAGCACCTTCGGACCCGCGTCAACGGCAACGAGGAGCAGAACGAGACCACGGCGCACCTGATCTTCGACGTGCCCACCATGATTGAGTTCATCACCAAGTATGTGACCCTGGAAGCCGGCGACTGCATCTTCACCGGCACGCCGGGAACCACATCCGACATGGCCGACGGCGCCGTCTGCGAGATCGATATCAGCGGCATCGGCGTGCTGCGGAATCCGGTCAAGCTGGAGTCCTAGCCTCGGACCCCTGCGGGGAAACCCAGCGTGACAAGGGGCGGCCATCCGGCCGCCCCTTCGGTTTGCGGATCGCCGCCTTGAGTTCGGCGTCAACCGTTGGTTTGGCTCTCCTCTCGCAGTTTCACCAGCAGAGGAATCGACCGTATCTTGCGCTCGTCGAGGTCTTCCCAGTAAACGCCCTTGGGACGTGGCAGCCTTTCCTGACCGCTGCTGCATCGTATAACGGTCTCGGTGGTGACCACGATGTCCAACGGCACGTCGTGTTGCGTCCAGGGCAGGTCTTCATCCAGCAGTTGCATGGGGTGAACTGTGCTGACCACCGGCGTGCCCGGCCTGACCACGCCGGCCGCGGCTGCGAGTCCGTACTCCAGGTCCGCGAAGCCACCGCCCTTGCCGATCCTGACGCCTTGACTGTTGACCGCCACCGACCCTGACACCACCAGGTCGATGGGCTGCATCTCGTGCACGAACACCGGCCGGCCAACTTTGAACGCCCCTGAGATGGTGGCGGCTTTGGCCGGCACGACCTCGGCACGGGACGGATCAAGTTCGATGAATACCCGCTCGTCCTTGAGCCTCGGCACCGCCATATACAGCAGCTTGCCTTGCTCCAGCGCCAGTTGACGCAGCGGACGTTGTGCCTGGTCAGGGTTGCTCTTGATTGCCCGAGCGGCTTCCCATTCCGGAAGCTCTGACGCCAGGGCCGCCGCCGCTTCACTTCCGATGAAGTTGGGAATCTTGTCGTGTACCGACTTTCCACGAACTACGCGAGCCGTTTCCAGCGAAGTCCAGACCGATTCGCGAATTGCCCACTTGTCACGCATGCGTATGCCACCACTTGTTTGGATTTACGTTTGGAGGCAAGGTTACAACAAACGGGCGCGAACTATAAGACATTACCGAAACGCGCTCTGTGATGCCCAAGCGGCGACCACCAAAATGGCGGGTCGAGTAGTTGACCCCGAATCAAACACCTGCCGGGCCGCCTGCACCGGCACGGCTATTGCCCAGGCAGCGCCGGCCAGCAACAGGAACAGCGATGCTGTTCCCTCGGCGCGCCCGAGGGCAGCGGACCATAGTTCCCGCCGGGCCCGCGACTGCCCACGCCGTTGCAGCTATGGATGCTGCCGCGAGCACTGCCAGACCCCGGTCGATGACGCGCGGGTCGCAGAGGCTTCCCGGCAGGCTTCCCGGTTGAAGAGCGCGTGGCCCGCGGCCTGCTGCATTGGCGGCGTGAGACTTGGTCACGTCATCGGGCCGGCCACTCAGTGGCCGGCCCGACGATTCCCCTCATGGACTCGGATCTGTCCGCAGTTATGCTAAAGCAGCGCGAACTGGATGATGACGATAATGATCCACGGAATGAAACCGATAACCGCAGCGAGCAGGACTACGGCTATTGCCCGGCCGGTCGACTCGAAGTCCAGCGCCTGCCGCACCGCCATGGTCACCGCAGCCAGGGTCCAAACCCAGGCGACCACCGGGAACAACCAACCGATCAAAGGGACGAAGCTGAAGATCGACAGCACGCCCGGCGTGTAGGCGAATCCGACCACGCGGCCCAACTCCGCCCAGCTGGTATGCGTGCTTCCGGTACGGAGCATCATCCCGCCCACCAGGCTGAGGACGGATACCCAGATCGCCCAGCGGACGATACCGAACACCAGGCCGGCAATCACACCCAACAAAATCCTGAGTGCCGAGGCGTCGCCTAACAGACCTCCTATGACCCCACCGACCGCCCCGCAGACCGTGACCAGGAGCACTACCAGTACCGCCTGCCCTATTGCTCCCGGATCGGCTTCAATTTCCTCGTATGTTTCGGCGTTGAACAGCGCCGCTCCGATCATTCTTTGGATCATCAAATCACCTCACTTGAAATCCTTCCTTGACTGTATGGCGATCGTGGCCGACTATGGCGGCGGTGAGCCGTTTGGATTCTAAACGCCAAACTTCACCGTTGTCGTCGCGCGTGACCGCACAGTTGTCACGGTTTCGCTTTACAAGCGGAGTCACTCGACTTACAATTCAAAGCAGGGGAGCAGGCTGACGCAGCCTCTCCCCGGTTCATTGTCGGGTCATCGTGGCGCCAATCTTGGGTCGCGCTCCGTCGGAGCCCAAGGAACTTGGCAAGGTGGGCGAGACGCGGCAAACTGAAACGAACGAGCCTTTCAACAGGTTCTCACCCTCACCATCTGCATGCCCGGTTAACCTTGCTGAAATGATGCCTGCCTCAGCGCCATTTCCCACACCCGACTACTAATGCCGGAATCACCCGAAACCATACAGGACTCGCAACCCGAAAACCCCGGTAGCCTCCAGGCCAACCTGGACAGCCGGCGCGCGAAACTGCAGCGCATCCGGCAGCGTGGCGTAGATCCCTATCCGCCGCGGTTCCAACGAAATTGTACGGCCGACGAAGCCATCAAGCTTTTCGAGGCTGCCGAGGCCGCCGAAACGCCTGACCGCGCCGCGGGAATCAGCGTCGCCGGCCGTATTGTGTCCATGCGCGTGATGGGCCGCGCCGCGTTTCTCGATCTGCGCGATGCTTCGGGTACGATACAGGCCATGCTGCGGCAGAATGTTCTGGGTGACGACTACGCCATCTTGCCGGACCTGGACCTCGGCGATTTTCTCGGCGTCGACGGCAACATGATACGCACCCGCACCGGACAGGCCACCATCGAAGCCCACGCGCTGACCATCCTGGCCAAGGGTATGCGCCCCTTGCCCGAAAAGTGGCATGGCCTGCGGGATGTTGAAACCCGCTACCGCCAGCGCTACTTGGATCTCATCGCAAACCCTGAAGTCGCCGATACCTTCGTTCAGCGCAGCCGCATCATCAGTGGCATCCGCCGTTTCCTGGATGGCCGCGGTTTCGTCGAGGTGGACACGCCGATACTGGTGCCGATCCCTGCCGGGGCCCACGCCCGTCCGTTCATCACTCACCACAACGCGCTGGACGAGCAGCTATACCTGCGCATCGCCACCGAGTTGTACCTCAAGCGCCTGATCGTAGGCGGGCTCGACAAGGTGTATGAGATCGGCCGCGTCTTCCGCAACGAGGGTATAGATCAGGACCACAACCCGGAGTTCACCCTGCTGGAATCCTACGAAGCCTACGCCGATTACAACGCCGTGATGGAGATGGTGGAATCGCTGGTTTCATCGCTGGCGCACGATGTACACGGCTCGATGCAGGTCGCGATGGGAGACGAGGTGATCGATTTCACGCCGCCGTGGCCTCGGCTGTCCCTGCGCGAAGAGCTGCAACGACACAGCGGCGTTGACATCGAGGATTATCCTGACGCCGAGTCTCTGACGGGAAAGTGCCGCGATTTGGGCCTGGCACCCGGACCCCGCGAGGCCCGCGGCCGCCTCATCGACAAGATGCTGTCGGTGTACGTTGAGCCGCGTCTGGTCCAGCCGTCCTTCCTGATCGACTACCCCGAGGACATGTCGCCCCTGGCCAAGGGACACCCCGACAAGCCGGGTTACGTCGAACGGTTCGAAGCCTTCGCTGCGGGCATGGAGATCGCCAACTCCTACACCGAGCTGAATGACCCTGACGTTCAGCGGGCCCGGTTCGCCGCACAGGAGCATCAGCGCGACGCTTATGACGACGAGGAAGCTGACCGAACCGACGACGACTTCCTGACGGCCTTGGAATACGGCATGCCTCCCACCGGCGGGTTGGGCATCGGCATCGACCGGCTGGTCATGCTGCTGACCGGCCAGTCCACAATCCGCGATGTGCTACTATTTCCGCAGATGCGTTCGCTCTCTGACGATGGGGGCAACACCTGAACCTCAGGCGACAGTGGCAAGCGTTTACAATGACTACCACCTTACTGGGAAATGAACCGGACGCCACAATGGGACAATCGCCGCTGGGTGAGGCGACGGATATTGAGTTGTTTCCAATCAAACTGCGGCTGCCCGAAGGCGTAGTATCTGCCGGCCCCGATGCTTGTATCGACTGGTTCTGGGACGTCTGTTTCGCCAACGAAGAATATCCCTGGCAGATGGAACTCACCGCCGATGGAGTGCTTGAACTGATGCCGCCCACCGACGAACCATCGGACGTCCACGAAAACAGGACGTCGAGCAAAGTGTACCTGTGGGATGAGCAACAGGGATTTCAGGGCGTACCGACCGGTCCCACGGCAGCGTATCGGCTGCCTAGCGGCGCGTTGCGTGTGCCTGATGCGGCGTGGACGGCGAGGGAGAATGTCCGGTCCAGACAGCCAGGCGAACCCCGGGGAAGGCCATATTGTCCTGATTTCGTGGTGGAAATCAGGTCCTCTTCCCAGCGATCACTCCGACCGCTCCTTGCCAAAATGCAGGAGTACATGGACAACGGAGCGCGCCTTGGTTGGCTCATCGACCCCCTCGAACGCACCGTCCGCATCTACCGCGCCGGTGTGGCTGAACCTGAGCTTCTGCATGACCCTGAAGTGCTCGACGGCGAAGGCGTGCTGCCCGGTTTCGCATTTGCCGTTCGGGAACTGATTTTCGACTTGGCGTAATTGGACCGGCATGCTTTCCCTGGAACAAATCCGTAGCGACACCGACGCTGTTCGCGCCGCCCTCATCCGGCGCGCCGAGGACGAAGACTGCCTCGACGAGATCCTCGCGATGGACGCCCAGAGGCGGACCGCGATCACTGATGGTGACGAACTTCGCGCCCGCCGCAACGCGGTTTCTCGCGAGATTGGCCAGGCGCGTTCGCAGGGAGGCCAGCCGGACGAAAATATCGTGGCGGAGATGCGCGACGTCGGTCGGCGCATCAGCGAACTTGAAGATCTCGTCCGCGACCTGGACGCTCGGATCAACGATGCCATGCTCGCACTGCCCAACCTGCCGGACGCCAGCACGCCCGAAGGCCTCGACGAGACCCGCAACCTCGTGCTGCGTCACTGGGGCGAGCCGACCACCCTGGACTTCGAAGCCCAGCCGCACTGGGACCTGGCGGAGAATTTGGGCATCATTGACTTCCAGCGCGGCGTCAAGCTCTCCGGCAGCCGGTTCTACACGCTGAACGGCTACGGCGCGCGGTTGGAGCGGGCCATCATCTCCTGGATGCTGGACCTGCACGGTGGCGAGCACGGTTACACTGAAGTCGCTTTGCCTATCCTGGTACGCCGCGAGATCATGGAAGGTTCCGGCAACCTGCCGCTGTTCGCCGACAATCTCTACCACGACGACGAGGACGACCTCTGGCTCATTCCCACCGCGGAGGTGCCCGTCACCAACCTGCATCGGGATGAAATCCTCACCGCTGATGATCTTCCCCTGTATTACGTCGCGCACACCCCATGTTTCCGCCGCGAAAAGGCGGCTGCCGGCCGGGACACCCGGGGCATCAAGCGAGTCCACCAGTTCAACAAGGTGGAGATGTACAAGTTTGTCGAGCCGGACACCTCCTTCGATGAGCTTGAAGCGCTGTTGGCAAACGCCGAGGCGGTGTGCCAGCGCCTCAACCTGCCCTACCGCATCCTGCAACTGTGCGCCGGCGACATCTCTTTCCCTTCGGCCAAGTCCTATGACATAGAGGTGTGGGCCGCCGGATCCCAGGAATGGCTGGAAGTGTCGTCCTGTTCCAATTGCACGGACTTCCAGGCCCGACGCGCCAACGTGCGGTACCGGCCCGGGGTCGGAGAACGGCCGCGATTTGTTCACACACTGAACGGCTCGGGCCTGGCCCTGCCGCGGGTTATCATCGCCATCCTGGAAAATAACCAGCAGCCTGACGGATCGGTGGTGATCCCCGAGGTCCTGCGCCCCTACACTGGTTTCGACACAATCCCGTCCAAGTAGCCCAACTGTAATGCTCCACCGGTCCTGACGGACGGTCGAGAAGGCACACCAGGTTCGCAGGAGGAACGCAATGGCCGGCATCTGGCCCGACGACATCCGCTGTGTCGCCCTCATCACCTTTGACGTGGACGGCATCACCTCCTGGCTCAACCGGAACCCCGATTTCATCAACTACCCGAGCCTGCTGTCCATGGCGGAATACGGGCCCAGCGTGGCCACACCGCGCATCCTGGACATGCTGGACGCCCAGGGCATACCGGGCAGCTTCTACATCCCCGGTTACGTGGCGGAAACGCACCCTGACCTCGTGCGCGAAATCGCCGGTCGCGGACACGAGGTGGCGCACCACGGTTACATCCACGAACCGCCGGCCACCATGACGCCCGAAAAGGAAGAGGAAGTGCTGGTCAAGGGCATCAGCATCCTGGGAGAGCTCACCGGGGAGGCTCCGGTTGGCTATCGCTCGCCCAGCTGGGAACTCAGTCCGGTCTCGCTGGATCTGCTGGCCAAGCATAACTTCCAGTACGACAGCAGCCTGATGGGCGACGACGCGCCGTACCTGGTGCAAGGTGGCGACCCGCCGCGTAACCTGGTCGAGTTGCCCATACACTGGCTACTGGACGACGCCCCGCATTTCGCCTATGCCCCTTCGGCCAACCGGCTGGGGCCCATGCGGAACCCTGACGAGGTGTTCGAAAGCTGGGCGGCGGAGTTCCGCGGCATCTATCGCTACGGCCGCTGCTTCAACCTCACCATGCACCCCCAGTACATCGGGCGTCCCGGGCGTCTGCTCATGCTGGAACGCCTGATTGAGTACATCAAGACCTTCCCCGGCGTCAGCTTCATGCGTTCAGTCGACGTAGCGACGATGTGGGAACAAGGAGCCTAGGATCATGCCTGCAGCACACGACCGTGGCGGCTGGCCCGACGACACCCCCATCGACCGCTCCGAGCACGAGTACAGCGATTGGGAACGGCGCGTTGATGCCGTGCACCAGGTTCTCGGACAGCAGGGCATACGAACCACCGACGAGATGAGGCGCGCCATCGAGAGCCTTCCGCCAGAGCGCTACGAAGCGTTGTCGTACTACGAAAAGTGGACTGCCGCCCTGGAGTTGCTGCTGATCGAAAAGGGCATCCTCACCGCCGAGGAGATCGACGCCAAAACCGCCGAGTTGCGGGAGCAGGGGCTCTGATGACCACACCCGCCGAACCCGCCCTTTACACCCATGGTGCCTCCGTCCGTATCCGCGTCGGGTCGCCGGTGCACCATTTCCGCACGCCGGCCTACATCCAGGGACATACCGGCACGGTGGATGCCCTCTGCGGCGTCTTTCCCAACCCCGAGACGCTGGCCCACGGGGGCGATGGGCTGCCCCGCCAGCCACTCTATCGCATACGGTTGCAGCAAACGGATCTGTGGCCGGACTACGCCGGCAACCCGGCGGACACCCTGTTCGTGGACGTGTACCAGCACTGGCTGGAACCCGCTTGATTTGTGCTATCTTGCCCGCAAGCGACGCAATTGAGAGGTACGTGAACAGTGGAGCGACCGATATTTCAGCCCATTGGCTCCCCCGCCGAGGAGCTGGATACGCCGGCCCTGGTGGTCGATCTGGGGATAATGGAGCAGAACATCGCGGTCCTGCACGACGCGGTTCGCGGCTCTGACGGTGGATCGAATGCTGGACAGGTAGCGGTTCGTCCACATGTCTCCTGTCATGGCTGCCCTGAAATCGCCCAGTTCCAGTTGTCCGCGGTGGCCAATTCCGGCGGCGTGGCGGTCAGCTCACTGGCGGAAGCCGAGGTATTTGCTGCCGCCGACGATGGGGCCGCGTCGCCTTCCAGCGCGATCGACGACATACTGATCGCGGGGCGCGTGATCACCGCCGCCAAGATCAGCAGGCTGGTCGCTCTGGCCGGCCGGATCACTTTGAGCGTGGCCGTCGACAGCCCCCGCAACGTCCAGGACCTGTCGGAGGCTGCGCAGGCCGCCGGCGTCACTTTGGGCGTATTGGTGGACATGGACGCCGGGTACGGGTTTGGCGGTGTGGCGTCCGTGCCGGATGCGGTTGCCCTGGCGCGAACAGTTACCAATGCACCCGGATTGTTCTTCGAGGGGATAATGACCTATGAAGGTCCGTTGCACATAGCGGACCGTGCGGAGCTGGAGGCCGAAACCCGCCGTCGGTTGCAGCCGGTTCTGGACACGCGAAGCGCCCTGGAACAGGCCGGTATTGAGATTGCGACGGTAAGTGCGGGCAGCACCTATAACTATGACATCGTCTCTCAATTGCCGGGCATCACTGAGGTCCAGGCCGGCGTGTACCCTCTGATGGATATGGAGACCTTGCGGACCCGGCCCGAATTCCAGCCGGCAGCCAGCGTTTTGGCCACGGTCATCAGCCATCCCGTGGCGGGCCGGGCAGTGGTGGATGCCGGTCACAAGACCACCGGGCCTGATTTCGGTGTCCCCGTTCTGGAGGCGTTCGAGGGCGCCGTCGCCACCAGGTTCAGCGCCGAGCACGGGATACTGGACTTGGAGGGGCCGGCCACCGAGCAGCTTATGCCCAATGACAAAGTGCGCCTGGTTCCGTACAACCTGGCCCTTTGCGTCAATCAATACGACTACATTCGCGCCGTGCGGGATGACAATCTGGTGGGGTATTGGCGCGTTTCCGGCCGGGGACAATTGGGGTAGTTCCTCATTGTTGCAAATTTCCGGTCAGAGTTTGCAGCGAGTTCGACTAGACATGCAGAAGCCTCGGAGGTACGTCCATGCCGCAAGCGTTTGAACCCCAACCCGGCACGCCGATAGCGCAACTGGATACTCCATGCCTGATCCTGGACATGGATGCGCTGGACCACAACATGGATGTGATCGCGGATTTCTACGGAGACCGGCACAGCAAGTTGCGCGGGCATAGCAAGAATCACAAAAGCCCGGCCCTGGCTCTGCGGCAGATCCAGCGCGGCGGCACGATCGGTGGCGTGTGTGCCGCCAAGGTCGCCGAAGCTGAGGTGATGGTGCAGGGCGGAGTGGCCAGCGTGTTCGTCACCAGCGAGGTGGTTGCGCCGCCCAAGATCGCCCGGCTCTGCGCCCTGGCGGATCAGGCCGAGGTCCTGGTGGCCTGCGAAAACGCAGCGAATGCTCACGACCTTTCCCAGGCTGCCGTTGCCCAGGGCGTGGACCTGGGTGTGGTCATCGAGCAGGAAACCGGACTGGTTCGTTGCGGGGTGCAGGAGGCGGACGCCGGCCTGGATCTGGCCCGATTGATTGATTCGTTGCCCGGACTCTCCCTGAAAGGCGTGATGAGCCACCAGATGATGGCGGAACCCTCTGGGGATCTGGAGGACCGCGCTACTGAAGCTCACCGCCTCATCCAGCCGGTTCTGGACCTCAGAGAAGTGATGCTCGCCGACGGACTGCCAGTTGAAATCGTATCGACGGGCGAAACCTGGAGCTATGACATCGCGGGGGATATGCCCGAGGTCACGGAGATCCAGGGCGGCTCCTACCTGGTGATGGAAACCTCGTACGAATACATGGAGGATTTCCACCTGGCCGGCAAGGTGCTGTCCTCCATCATCAGCGTCCCGCGTCCGGGAACGGCGATAGGCGACGCCGGAGCCCGGGCCGTCGGAGGCATGAAGGGGCTACCGCGAGTGGAGGGTCGTCCCGGGGTCGAAGCCGTTGACATGGACACCGACCGCACCGTGTTCAAGGTGGCGGACGGAGCCGAACTGGCGGTTGGCGACCAGGTTGTGCTGCTTCCCGGTCAACAGGACGCCATGGTGAGCCGCTGGGACCGCTTCATCGGCATACGCGACGGAATGGTGGATACGGTTTGGGATATCGAGGCGCGAGGCTGTCACAATTAGAGCATTTTGTTTCCACAGGTGGTTGCTGATCGGCATGATCGCTTGTGACTTGTAGCCGTCCGTAAAACACTGGGGAGAGAAAAATGACCGCCACACATGTTGTCGACCACATCCACGATGAGCCCATGAGCGAGGTCGCCCTGCGCTCGGTGGCTATCGAAGCTCTGCTCGCGGAGAAAGGCCTGCTCACGGCCGGCGAAGTGCAGCGTCAGGTGAACCTGATGGACGGCCGCACGCCGGCCGACGGCGCGCGGGTCGTCGCCCGAGCCTGGGTTGACGAAGGTTTCAAGGCGCGCCTGCTGGCAGACTCACGCTCCGCCCTGGCCGAGATGGGCATCGAAATCCCGTCCGAGACCCCTCATTTGACGGTGGTAGAGAATACGGACGATGTTCACAACATGGTGGTCTGCACGCTGTGTTCCTGCTACCCCAGGATGCTGCTCGGCCGGCCGCCGGACTGGTACAAGAGCCTGGCCTACCGGGCCCGCGCCGTTCGCGACCCGCGCGGCGTGATGGCGGAGTTTGGCGCCGCGCCGCCAGCGGATGCCGAGGTGCGCGTTCTGGACAGCACCGCAGACCTGCGCTACCTGGTGCTGCCGCGTCGACCTGCTGGAACCGAAGGCATGACCGAGGAGGAACTGGCTGGCCTGGTAAGCCGGGACAGCATGATCGGCGTCACCGATACTTTGACACCGTAAGGCATTTTCCAGTCAGTCAATCTGCAAATCTTCCTCGTCCAGGCGGCACCAATGCACCTGTCCGGACGTGATGACATCAGCGATGCGGTTGTCGATACGAAGCGCGGCAACGACGGCGTGAGCAGGTTGCCCAGTGAACTGGGTTAGATAACCGGCGTTGCGCAACGCCCGGTCGGTATCTCGCTCGTCGGCGGTGAATGAAGCCTCCATCGCAACGTAGTGGGTCTCGCCGGCATTGTTGGTGGCCTCGATGATGGCATCCGCCTCTATAAAACTGTAGCGATGATTGCGGGGAACGCCTAATGTGTCGGCTTGTCGGATCATGGCGCGCAGGGTATTGCGATCCAGAACCCTGATTTCATCCAAG
The DNA here is from genome assembly GCA_951813535.1 of uncultured Dehalococcoidia bacterium. GTDB lineage: Bacteria > Chloroflexota > Dehalococcoidia > Lucifugimonadales > UBA3495 > Bin87. The sequence continues at coordinate 1,538,003 of OX638345.1, forward strand.
CCTAGATCCTCGCAGACGCGGTAACTCACCCGCAGCGCGCTATTACGGGCATGAGCGGCTTTCAACGGGCCTATATCATTGCGAATGGCTTCGACGCTGCGCTCGATCCTAGCCACCGTTTGCCTGAGTTCCTTCTGCCCGGCACGAAGTTCTTCCTGCCCGGCCCACAGGTCTTTCTGACCGGCACGAAGTTCTCCCTGCCCGGATTCGAGACGTTCCAGCCGCTGGTTCGTTTCGTCGTTGCGGTGGTTAGTAGCCATGGTCCCAGTTCGCGGCGTACCCGCGTGTCATTTATGGTACACCACCGTCCGGCATCATGAAGTCAGGCGCTGCGGCTCTTCGTCGATCTTGTTGATGCGGCGCAGGTGACGGCCGCCTTCGAATTCAGTGGTCAGCCACACGTCCACGATCTCGCGAGCGGTTTCCCAGGACACCATCCTCTGTCCCATGGACAACACGTTGGAGTCATTGTGTTCCCGTCCGTATCGGGCCGATTGCGCATTCCAGCAAAGCGTGCAGCGCACGCCGGCGACCCGGTTGGCGACTATGGCCTCGCCGTTGCCGGACCCGCCCAGGACGATGCCGCGATCCACTTCTCCCCTCGCCACCGCCTCGGCTACCGGCCGGATCCATGCGGGGTAGTCGCTGGACTCCTCCGAATACGCTCCGTAGTCGATCGCTTCGTGGCCAAGGTACGCCAGCAGGGACAGTAGTTTCCCCTTGTACTCGAACCCCGCGTGGTCGGAACCGATAGCTATCTTCATGGCCGTTCCCGTGATTATCGGCGTGCAACTTTCTGTCCTTGCCCGCAGTTTATCACAGTGGCTGCTCCCGCTTTCCGCTCTTACCCAACCCCCCGGCGTATGCTAGGATACCGGCCATCGACAGTGCTTCACGCTCATTTGGAGGGACCACCATGAAAGGACGCATCGTAGTCGTCAAGGAGTACGGCAAGCCCTTTGAGATCCAAGAGTACGACGTGCCTGAACCGGAACCCGGGGCAGTCCTTCTCCGCATGACCCAGGCCGGCATCTGCGGCTCTGACCTGCACACCTGGCGCGGTGACCAGACCCAGGAACATAATCCGCTGCCCGAAACTGGGCGCGTCATGGGACACGAGGGCACCGGCGTCATCGAATACCTCGGTGACGGAGTGGCTACCGACTACTGGGGCGCCGATGTGAAGGAAGGCGACCGCGTGGTGTATGCCGCCGTGTTCCCCTGCTACCACTGCCACATGTGCCTGCGCGGAAACACCAACTGGTGCGCCAATCGCCAGTATCCGGCCGCCGGCAACTGGCCCTACTTCACCGGCACCTATGGCGATTTTCTCTACCTGCCGCCGCGTCATCCCTTCTTCCGAGTCCCGGACGAACTCCCCGACAATCTGCTCGGGCCGGTCAACTGTGCCATGGGCACGGTGACCACCGGCCTGGAGCGCGCCGGCATGAGCCACGGCCAGTCCGTGGTCATCATTGGCGCCGGCGGCCTGGGGATCCACGCCACCGCCATGGCCAAGGAGCGCGGAGCCGACCGGGTCATCGTGTTGGACCGCCTGGAGAACCGCCTTGCTCTCGCTGAGGAGTTCGGCGCAGACGAGACCATCAACATCGAGGAGTTCAACACCCCCGAGACCCGCGTCCGTCGGGTCCGGGAGCTGACCCGAGGCCGGGGCGCCGACGTGGTCATGGAGCTGGTGGGCCGCGCCGACCTGCTGAAGGAAGGCATTGACATGCTGTCCAACGGCGGCACCTTCGTCGAGATTGGGGACATCGTGCGGGGGCAGGAGGTGTCAATCGACCCGTCGAAGCTGCTGCAGGGCAAGAACATCGTGGGTAGCCTGATGTATCGTCCGTCACTGCTGCCGGAGTTGCTGGACTTCCTGGTGCGCAACCAGGACCGGCTGCCGTTCAACAAGCTGGTCTCGCACACGTTCCCGCTGGCCGACGTTAACGAAGCCTTCGCCGCCGCCGAGTGGAGCCAGCGCCAGACGGAGATCACACGGGCGATGCTGGTGCCGTAGCCACCGCAGCGACGCCAGGCTCAAGCAGACCAGCGCGGGCAATCGCTCTCGCCGGCGAACCCATATGACTATGCGAAACGAATGCCAGTTCTGGGACTGCGACGAAACCATTCCCGGGAACCATTTCCTCTGCTCCGCTAGGAATCATTACGCCGGCTACGAAACAGGCACGATTAACCAGTGCCCGTCGCCGTCATGTGGGAGGTACAAGGGTGCCCAAGACGATGTATGCGGCAACTGTTACAGGCAGACGGCAAGCGCGTGGTCGCCCCGAAGCCTTGCTGTCGGGTCGAGTAACGGTCGGGAATCCAGGGCCAACAATGTTGTCCGCAACGAATGTCGGTTTTGGAGTTGTACGGGAGCAATCCGAGTTGGACATTATCTTTGCTTGGACCACTTTATCCAGGAGCGGCAAGGCAGGTTAAACAGGTGTCGAAGCTGCACGAATTACAAGGCTATGCGGTTCCCTCAATGTTACAACTGTCATCAGCCGAGCGAAATTCAGGAAGGAAACATACTAGCCGCTGAGATTGAGGATAACCACTCGACTACCGAATTTTTTGTGTACGTTTTGACCCTGGACGGCGGAGCTTACTACGTCGGCAACACCAATGACCTGCACGCTCGCTTGCAAGAGCATCGTACGAATATGTCACAAAGCACGAAGGGGAGAAACCCCAAACTGGTGTGGTTCACTACAGTACCTACTCGTCCGGAAGCCGAAGATTTGGAAAAAGAGCTGAACAACCTGAACGCCAGCACTCAGACTCGACGTGAAATACACCGTATGGTAGTTCGATTCAAACAACTGGTCGTAGAACTCGACTTCGCCGCGCCGAGACCGGAGGTGGAAAATACCATCCAAGAACATCGTCTGCCTTACGGCGGTGTTACGCCGCCGTCATCCCGCAGGCAAAGAAGTTGAAGCATGATTAAAGAGCAAAAGCCGCGTTTCAAGAATGGGATGCCCCCTTTCCATCCCGGCGAATCTCTGGCCGACGACCTTGAAGCGATGCAAATGTCCCCGTCGGAGTTGGACTCTGCCCTAGCTGTCGCCCCCGGCACCACGGCCCTGCTTCTGGACGGGTGCATTGACGTCACTCCTGAACTGGCCTTGCGCTTTTCTCACTACTTTGGCGGAGGAGAGGAATTGTGGCTGAGCTTGCAGGCCGGCTACGATGTCAAAGTCTATGCCCGCAAGCACGGCCCGACCATCGTCGCGCAGGTCGCGCCGATGCCCGGAGAAGGCGGCAATTCGTACTTTGTATGGGGTGAATGAACCGCTCAAAGCAGTTGATTGATGATCCAGGGATTCCGAGACCAGGATACCGAGCGGGTTTTCAACGGCCAATTTGCGCCGGCCTACCAAGGATTTGCCGCGTCGGCCCAGCGCCGACTGGAGATGCTGAACCGGGCGAACTCCCTTGCAGAATTGCGAACTTCCAACGGCAACCGTCTGGAACCTCTCGTCGGTGACCGTGCCGGCCAGTACAGTATCCGCATCAACCGCCAGTGGCGTATCTGTTTCCGATGGGATGACGACGGCCCTCACGACGTGGAAATCGTGGATTATCATTACTGAAAGGAGGCGCTATGAGCGGCAATGATGAAGATACTGCTCCGGTGCATCCGGGCAAAGTGCTGGCCGATGAGTTGGTGGAGTTCGCTATGTCTCCCGCCGATTTTGCCGCTGCACTGTCCATTCCCGTAGCTACTGCAGAAGCTCTGCTGGCACAGCGTATCAGCATGACCCCGGACTTGGTGTTGCGCATTTCCCACTACTTCGGCACCACTGCCAGGTTTTGGACGGATCTGCAGAACGTTTACGACCTGCACATCGCCAAGGGCAAGTACGGCGCAGCCATCGCCGCACAAATCAAACCCCTTCCCGCCAGACCTCTCCCAACCGCCGGCGAACCCGAGGCGGCGTCAACCCCAAGCAACTAGCCAACCGCCCCAACCACAAGGAGACTTCCCATGAAATTCGGATTGATGTACGAAATCCAGGTCCCCGAACCGCACTACCCCGGCATAGAGGCCGAGCGTTACAAGCAGGTCATGGCCCAGGTTGAGCTGGCCGACGACGTCGGTTTCGACTACTTCTGGACCGTGGAGCACCATTTCCTGCGGGAGTTCTCCCACTGTTCCGCGCCCGAGGTGCTGTACGGCGCCATTTCCCAGCGCACCAAGCGCATCCGCATCGGTCACGCCGTCGCGCTGTTGCCCGGCGCCTACAACCATCCGGTTCGGGTCGCCGAGCGGGCCGCGGTGCTGGACATCGTCAGCGACGGCCGCATGGACTTGGGAACCGGCCGTTCCACCACGTTGATCGAGATGGACGGCTTCGAGGTCGACCCGGAGACCACCAAGGCCCAGTGGCGGGAGGCCATCGGGATGATCCCGCGCATGTGGACCGAGGACCCCTTCTCTCACGCGGGCGAGTTCTACAACATCCCGCCCCGATCGGTGATTCCCAAGCCAGTGCAGGACCCCCACCCTCCCATGTGGATGGCCTGCAGCCAACCGACGTCCTTCGGTGAGGCCGGTGAGCTGGGCGTCGGGGTGCTGTGCTTCAACCTGGGCGGACACGAACAGTTGGTCGAAAGGGTAGAGATCTACCGCGACGCGGTGAAGAACGCCAACCCCATCGGCCGCATGGTCAACGACAATATCGCGGCGCTGTGCATGGTCCACGTCGCCGAAACCGACGAGGAAGCATACGATTCCGCCGCCCGCGAGGGCGAATGGTTCGTCGGCAAGGCCGAGGAACTGTATGCGCCGTGGGCCGGCCGCGCCGTGCCCGACAGCTACCGCTTCGCCGTGAACGCGGTGCAAGAGGAGCGGGTCGACAAGACCGCCGACGACCACATCGCGTCGGGCGCGTTCGCCATGGGCTCTCCCGAAACGGTGATCAAGACCCTGGAGAAGTACCGCGAGGCCGGCGTCGACCAGATCCTCTGTTTCATGCAGATGGGCAATCTGCCGCACAGCAAGATCATGAACAGTATCCGCATGTTCGGCAAGTACGTCATCCCTCACTTCCTGTAGGCCATGCAAGGTTGGGGCGAGGGCAGGCTAGCCCCGCCATAAGTTGTAGGGACGACCCAGGGGTCGCCCCTACAGCCATGATATGGGATTAGCAGGCAAAGGATACACAAGATGCCACAGACGTGGATAAAAGCCCTTGACGAATATCGTTACCCGGCTAATCTGGCTAAATTCGGGGACGTTGGAGCATACCCAGATTGGTTCGAGGGCAACATTAGCAAGGGCGATCGAGAGCAAACCATCGCGTTCGAGGACCGATTTCGTGAATTGGCCCCGTACCACTTGGAAGCATGGTATCAGGTAGTGTATTGGAAAATGTACTCTCAAGGGCGACGTGATCATGTTACGCGAAATGCGATTGCCAATATCAAAGATTCGGGACTGACTGCCAAGCGCCTGTATGAGCTTTGTCTAAAGTACATAGATCACCCCGATAGAACGACGTTTCTCGCCTTCCAAAAGAATCTATTTCCAAGTGATGCAATACCAATTGCCGCCACCTTCCCGGCGTTTTTCTGTCCGGAGAATTTTCCAATGGTTGATAATCAAATAGCCAGTTGGGTAAAAACAAACGGTCACGATCACATTTACGGGAATAGCACTGGCATAGTCCAATGGCCGCCCCGTACTGGTGTGAATTCGGTTGGCGGCTTTGTTCTTCCGTGGTACAAATGGTGCCGGCACACCGCTGGTATATTGACCGAGCGCACCGGATGCCATTGGCGGGCCCGAGATGTTGAGATGGCGGTCTTCACGGCGCAACGCAAGGAATTACCCTTAAGTCCGTTGTTCTGACACAGCAAATCAGGGGCGAATGATTATTCGCCCCTGCCGCCACTCATACCGAAAATAGCCGTTCTATCAGTCAGACGACGGCAGTTGCTTCGCCTCCTGCAACTCCATCGACTCGCCGTTCAGTCGCAGGTCACACTTGCCCGCCTTGGTAATCAAAACGGACACGCTCCCGTCCGGGGATGTGAGCCGTTTACCCATGGTCACCTCTGGTGCGTCATCGGCCGCGGCCGCACCTCCGAAATCGACGGACGCACCCTTGATTTGCAGAGGAATTTCGCCGTCGGTGAGATCGCCTTCCCCGCTGGCTTTGCTGACTATCATCTCAGCGCCGCCCGGGCCCACGTAACGTTGTCCAGTTTTCAGGTTCATTGCTGCCGGTACCTCTTCATTCTTTGGTTGATGTCCCGGATTATAGTAAGCGCCGGGCCGGAGCGTCAACGCGCACGCGGTTGACCGTCGCGCGACCCACGGATAGACTCCTCTTACCATGATTTACTATGGTCACACGGCGAGGCGTCGAGCCAATCGGAAGGGCGGGAAATCCGCCCTTTTTGTATGCCCGTCCATCAGCGGGTCCCGAGGGTACAGTCGTTGCTGCCACTAGCTCGACGGCTCATCGCCGAGGCGGTGGGAACCGCTTTTCTGCTTATGGCCGTGATCGGCAGTGGCATTGCCGCGCAGAGGCTCAGCCCCGGTGATGTTGGTCTGCAATTGTTCGAAAACGCCGTGGCGACGGCTTTCGCGCTCATGGCGCTGATCTGGGCTTTCGGGCCGGTTTCCGGCGCGCACTTCAATCCGGCGGTAACCCTGGCTGACGTCGTTCTGCACGGCCGGCCGGTTCGCGAAGGTATCGCCTATGTTGGGGCCCAAGTTGCTGGCGGTATTGTTGGCGCCGTCCTGGCCAACCTGATGTTCGCATTGCCGCCGGTCACCTGGTCGACGAAGGTGCGAAGCGGACCGGATCTGTGGCTGGCGGAGGTCATCGCCACCCTGGGATTGCTCTTTGTGATCTTTCTCATCCCGCGTAACCGTGCCGTGGTGATACCGGTGGCGGTCGGCGCTTACATCGGAGCAGCGTACTTTTTCACTTCCTCCACCAGCTTTGCCAACCCAGCCGTAACGGTTGCTCGCATGTTTTCGGACACCTTCGCCGGAATCTTTCCGGCGTCCGCACCGATCTTCATCGTGATGCAGTTGATCGGCGCGGGTCTCGCCATCGGGTTGGTGTTGCTCCTGCGCGGTCGCGAGTCAGCCTGAACCGCCAACCGCGTCGCTATTCGGCACGTAAATCCACCCTTCCAGTTCGGCGTCCGCCAGCTCGTCTCTTTCGGGGTGGTGAAATCGGGAAGAGTCCATGGCCCAAGCCGCGGCTCCCACCGCCGCAACCACCGCGTCCAGGCAGTCGTCGTTGGCGCGGCACGCCATCCGTACACGACCCAGGTTGGGCAGGCCAACGCCGGACGCCTCGGCCAATCCACCCAGTATCTCGTCACGCCTCTCCAGCGCGGAGCGCCCTTTCTTGTAGCCCTTGTACGGCAATCCGACCGATTTCAGCAACGCCCCTGGCATCAGTTCCAGAAGCGTCACTGTTTTCGAAGCAGAACCCGCGGGCTTCAGCGGCGGCACGTGCCATCGCCGCGCGTGCTCCTGATGCCACCGGTGCAGCATCCGTATCCCTTCGTAGGTCATGGGCAGCATATTCGGATTGACGGTGTGCAGGGGAGAGTAGCTTTCCCGGTGGTGCGCGAAGTCACCGGTGCGCTTGGGTTCGCGTTGAAAGAGCGGCAATCCAGCCCGCCCACCGACGAATGCATCCCGCGCCGCAACGAACTCAGGGGCCGTCAATCCAGACACGATTTGCCAGATGTGGGCCATGTCCTGCGGAGGTAGCTCCCGGGACAGGAACTCGGCGAACGCCCGGGGAACTCCAAACGGGAAGTCCAACGCGGCCACCGCAGGTGTCGGGACGTTCGCCAGCACGTCATATAGGTCGGCACGCCGCACCGGTTGTACGCCGTCCAGCAACAGCGCCCCGTCTCCGGTGAGATTTCCCAGGGCCGCCCACGTGTTGCGGTCGTCCCGATGGCCGCTGAAGTCAACGCCGATTATCGTGGTCATCGTAGCGCTGAGGCCGCGTTAGCACCGGCCGACTCCGCCGGATTTGCCGAGCCCGGCCAGCAGGTTGCGCCCCCGCACGAATTGGTTAGAATACACGGGACGGATGGTAGCACACCGTCACCGGTCACCCTCATTCGAGCAATCAAAGGAGCCAAGAGCGTATGGATTACACCAAGCGACGGGAGCGGTATCGCGCTGTTCTGGCCGGGGATGTGTGCGTGCATCCCGGCTCCGTGTTTGACCCGATTTCGGCCCGTGTCGCCGAGGACTTGGGCTTCGAGGTCGGCATGTTCGCCGGCTCCATTGCCAGCGGCACCGTGCTCGGCGCACCCGACTATGTCGTGCTGACCCTCAGCGAGTTTGCCCAGCAGATTTACCGCATCTGCCGCGCCGGCACGCTGCCGCTGATGGTCGACGCGGACCATGGCTACGGGAATGCGTTGAGCGTAAAGCGGACGGTTGAGGAGCTGGAGGCTTCGGGCGTAGCGGCGTTGACCATCGAAGACACCGTGCTCCCGATGCAATTCGGCGACGGCCCTCGCTACATATCGCTGGAAGAAGGCGTCGGCAAGATGAAAGCGGCGCTCTCCGGCCGAACGGATCCGAACCTGGTGGTCGCCGGTCGTACCAGCAGCCTCAGCGAAGGACTAGACGAGTGTATCCGCCGCGTGAAGGCCTACGAGGCGGCCGGCGTTGATGCTCTCTTCCTGGCCGGAGCCAGCACCAGGGCGGAAGTCGAAGCGGTCAATGCCGAGCTGAGCATCCCGCTGCTCCTGGGCGGAGCCGGCGGTGAATTGTCGGACAAGGCATGGCTCGGCCAGAACGGCGTGCGCGTCGCTTTGCAGGGCCACCTCTCATTCCAGGCTTCTATCAAGGCTGTGTACGACGTTATGAAGGCCCTGCGCGACGGCGTCGCACCCGGAGACCTGCGGGACCAGTGCGCCTCGCCGGAACTGATCTCCCAGGTCACGCGGAAGGATGATTACGACCAGCAAATTGCCGAGTACCTGAGGTAGTCAGTCGGCTCCCAATCTTTCAGTCACCACAATTCAAGGAGGAAAGCAATCATGGCTTTTGTTTGTAACCACCTGCACCTGCGAAGCGAAGACCCGGACAACGCCGCCAAGTTCTACGTTGATAACTTCGGCGCTGAGATCGTCTCCACCAGGCCGCTGTCCAACACGATCTCTCACACTCTGGAGTTGGACGGGCAGCCCCTGCTCACCGTTTCGGGTGAGGCCGAGGGCGAGAACGCGGTGCCCGGGTCGACACACCCGCGTTTCGGCCTGGACCACTTCGGCTTCCAGACCGACAACATCCAGGAAGCCTTTGAGCGGTTCAAGTCCAATGGCGCCAACATCATCTGTGACCCCTGGACCATGCCCTCCGGGTCCCAGGTCATGTTCGTCGAAGCGCCCGACAAGGTCAGCCTGGAAATCATCCAGCGCCCCGACTAATTGGCGCCAACCCCAGGCACAAACGAAGCCGCCGGGCCAATGGCGCCCGGCGGCTTCTTCGACTCAAAACCGGTGGCTTCTGCAACTCAGAATGGGTAGCGCAGTTCCCCCTCGGCCAGATCCGGAGGCCAAACCACCACCTTGCGGCCATTCTGGCGCTGCACCAGGGCAACGGATCGACCGATTTGCCGGCCCGCCTCGTCGATCTTGAAGCGCCCGTAGAACGTGGTGAAGTCCGCGTTGACCGCCGCGCCCAGGAGCGCATCGTTGTCCAGGTCTCCCGCCAGGGCTACGCAGCGTTCGGCGACCAGGCCGGCCGCCATGGCTTGCGCCATCGGGTAGTCGATTGGTATGTCTGTAGCCTCGGCGCTATCGTTCAGGATCCGCAGCGCCTCGGTAGCACCAGGTCCCACATCCGGCGTCGGTATGCTGAAGGCCGGTTCCCATTGGCTAGGGCCCACGAAGCCGTCGGCCGCTTCGCCCAGCAGTTCCTCAAATCCGGCGATGGGGGTCGCGATTACTGCGGCCAATCCGATGTTGCTCCGATTCGGGAGCCTTGCCAGCGCCCGGGCCGTGCCGATGTCGTGGCGGATGCGTCCCACGGTTACCACCAGGTCCGGTCCCTGTTCGGCCACGTGGCGGGCGATCTCAGTAAAATTGACCTGCGTCGGCCGGTAGCGCAGATCCAACACCGTGGTGAATCCCAGCTCGTGAGCCGCCGCTTCAGCCCCCCGGGCCACCAGCCTGGCGAATGCGCCCGTGTCGATCCGCAGTATTACCAGCTTGCTGGCCGATGGGTTCGCCTGCCGGACCAATTCCGGCGCCCCGACCAGGTACTGGTCGGCCGGCGTCAGGATGCTGACCACCTTGCCAAACCCTCGGGCGTAGTGCGCGTCACCGGCGCCGCCGTGGTTCCACATCACCTTCCCGTGGGACTCGGCGACTTCCGCTGCTGCCGTGGTCAAACCCGCGGAATACGGTCCGAACAGCAGGTCGACGCTGTCATCGGTGATCAACCGTTCCGTTGCCCGCCGTGTCGCATCCGCCGTGCTGCCGTCGTCGTAACTGACCAGGGTAACCGGACGTTTTTCGTCCCCCACGCCGAGGCCGCCCTGGGCGTTGACGTATTCAACCCACGCTGTCAGACCAGCCAACGCCTGCCGGCCTTGCGTGGCGAACTGGCCGGTCAGCGACGCTGATATCCCGGCCGTGACGGTTGCCGCCATTCCCCTGAACTCCTAACTGCGCGGGCGGAAAATGCCGAAACTGCTGGTGTATCCGTGCAGGAAGGTGGTCCCGCTCACCGGCCCGATTTCTCCGTTACAGAAGAAACCTCCCAGCGGCACCGCCGCGCCGACCTTGTCATGGAACACCTCGGTGTCATGGTTCGGGCGGCCATACAGGTACTTGCCCCTCCCCAAACACGAAAACAGCAGCGCCCCGTGGGCGGGATTTTCCCGGTTGTCCACCGCGTATCGTTCCAGCACTGCGGACAGGTCGTCGGCCGAGGTGTCCGCGTCCCGCAGGTGAAACTGCACCAGTTGACCTTCCTTCAACATCTCGCCGATTGCGAGCACGCCGCTCCTCTGGTCCATTCCCATCACGTTGCGGATCAGGAAATCGCCCTGCTGCGGTTCGTCGATCAGCGCATCCATCACCACGCCCAGGAACAGGGAGCTTTGCATCAGGTCCCGGTCGCGCTGGTCGGCTCCCTGGAAGAGGTTGCGCAACACGTTCAGCGGCGGTTGTCCGTCCAGTTCCACCAGGAAGTTGCGGTCGCTGCGCGTGATGTGCATCGGCGAGCCGATGGGCCGGCACCCCTGGGCAACCACCGTTTCGACGACAATGTTTCCCGACAGCGCCACGCCGACGGCCCCCGAATCGTGGTAGTCGTGCCCCAGGAACAGGCCGTTTTGCCGGGCTCCCTGCGCCGCGCTGGCCAATCCTCCAATCTTTGCGGCGGCGGGGTACGCGTAGTCCATCCCGAGCAGAAGGTTCTGCGCCGGGAACGACATTGGGTCCGCCAGCAGGACGAACTGCGGCTGGTCTGCCGGATCTATGCCCAGCGCCTGGTGCCAGTCGTCCGGAGCAGCGTCCAGGCTGGGAAGGTCGTCGCCGTCCAGTCGGATCGGGTGGATGGTAACGCCGGGCAGGCTGGCGGCGGTCACGGAAACGGCGGGTTCCTGCTCAACCTCGCTCCCTCCGCCGATGATCCCTCCGCCGGAACAACCCAGCACCAGCGCCTGAGGCCCCAATAGCTCGGCCATGAGGTCGGGAAGGTTGGCGTAGTCCGATGAATACTCTGACGACGCGAAAACCACCGCAAGGTCGGCCGCCGTGTCGCCCATGCTCGCCCGGATGGACGCCGTGCACTCGGACAGCGCGGCGCGCAGGCTGTTCTGTTGAGATAGCGCAGAAGCCCACTGCATAATTAACACCTCTACGGGGCCCGACTCGGCCCCAATCGACAGGCTTTCTGGATTGGCGCGAGTATAGCATAGGGCGTGGGGTGACACCCCCAACATGATGCCCGCGCTTGACCCGTACCAGGGTGGAACGATCTTCCGAAAGACGCCCAGGATCCGATCCTTGCTCCGTCGGTCGACGATACCGCGGCGGCTTTTCAAATGGACGCTGCATTGCGACTTTGCTAAACTTGCGCGCAGCATTGGTTTTACCCTGAGGAGCGTCCACAATGAAGAAAGTCGTCAGTGAAATCAGCGGTGTGGTTTTCAGCTTGCCCTGGCTGGTGGCCCGGGACGAAGGTCTGTTCGAAGCGGAGGGCATCGACATGGAATTCGTCACCGCGGTCAGCAGTGGCCAGGTGACGCCCACTGAAAATCCGGAGGACGTCAACCCCATTCTCGGCCACGTGGCTTTCGAGGATGCCCAGGTATCAATCTACCGCGCTTGAGAGGAAGGTCAGGTCCGTCGGGCCTATGAAAGCAAACAGGGCGCCCGCATCATCGCCCTCCGTTCCGCAGTCGCCACTCAGGCCATCCTGGTGCACCCGGACTCTCCGCACTTTTACCCGGGGACTCTGGGCAACAAACCGGTCGCCGTCCAGTTCCATGCCGGTTCCCATTACGTTGCGCTTCGGCTGCTCTCGGGTTATCTCCCCGAGGACAAGCTGAAGCTGGTCCATTACGGCTCTCCCCAGTTCCGGTTTGAGGCGCTCATGAACGGCGAGGTTGCGGCCGCCGCCCTCATGGAGCCCTGGATCACCCTGGCCGAAAAGCTGGGTTGCCGGCCTGTCTGCGAGGGTCATTACCTGGGCGCCGAGAACGCCAGCGACAACATGGACGAGGCAACTTTCGCTGCCATTAATCGCGCGGTCGCGAAGGCGGTGGACCGGATCAACGCCGACAAGCGCAGGTACCTCCGGTATCTCATCGATGAGCCGAGATTCGCCGCGGTGGCGTCGCGATTCGGCGGAATCACGCCCGAAGACTTCCATCTGCCCCGCCTGCGCTACTCCTACAACACACCGTACACCGACGAGATAGTCGAGGACACCTACCACTGGATGGTGCGCTGGGGTTTGCTGGACGGCGCCGCCTGCAGCGCCGACCTCGTCGACAACCGTCTGGCTGAACCGGCTGTTGCAGCCGACGACTAGTTGCCGAGTCCGGATCGATCAGGACAGCCATGATCAAACGCTGAACTTACAGACATCGGGCGTCGCGGGGACGCCCTGTTGACGCCAATTAGCGCGCCGGGTATACCTTTTGGCGGCAACCCGGCGCTCCCGTTTGCCCACACATCCCGAGGCAGGTATTACCAATGGCCGAATTGAGTCCCGCCCGCATTTTGGCGGAGTTGAAGAACAACGGCGCTACCCATGTGGTCTGGCTCCCCGATAGCGAGACCAACTTCCTCTACGTGTTGATGAGCGAAGAGCCCAGCATAGACCTGGTGCCCGTCAGTCGCGAGGGTCACGCTTTCTCCACGGCCGCTGGCCTCGCCGCCGGCGGAAAGAAACCCGTTATCCTCATCCAGAACACGGGCATGATGGAGTCCGGCGATTCGCTGCGCGGTTGGGGCCTGGGAATGAACGTTCCGGTGGTGATGATGGTCGGGTATCGAGGCTGGACCCGACACGGCGTTATCACCGACACCGCGGCCTTCTATACCGAGCGCTTTCTCCACGCGTTCAATATCAACTATTACCTGGTCGAATCCGATGAGGACGCCGACCGCATCTCCATCGCCTTTGCCGAGGCGCAGCGGGAGAAGCGTCCCGTCGCGATCCTCGTTGGCGACGAGTACCACGGCTTCAACGTCAGCCGCTGATCAACGCACATAACGGAAGTGACCATCATGATGAAAACGGCGGAAATGCTGGAAATATTCAACAGGCATCGCGGCGACGCCGTGGTGATACCCGGCCGCGGCGGTCGGTTCTGGGTCGAGATGAGCGAGCAACCCAATCGAGACCTTCCCCTGGGCGACCCAGCCATGGGTGGTCACGCTTCTTTCGCCCTCGGCCTTGCCCTCGCCATCCCGGACCAGAGGGTTGTGTTGTTCGACTCGGAAGGCGACGTGCTGATGGGAATGGGCGCTCTGCCCACCGTCGCCGAGAAGGCGCCGTCCAACCTCTACCACTTCATGCTGGACAACGGCGTGTATGCCACCACCGGCGGGCAGCCCGTTCCCAACGCGGAGCAGATGGAATACGACGTGGTGGCCCAGGGTTGCGGCTATCCCGCCACCTATGCCATCGACAACCTGGAGGACTTCGCGAGCCAGATCGAGGAGATCCTCAGTCAGCCGGGACCGGTGTTCGTCGCCTTGAAAATCGACCCCGATATAATCAACGAGCCAATCAACGCCCGTCCCCAATGGCAGCGGAAGACCCGCAACCAGGCCGTCGCCGATATGCAGGCCGAACTGGGTATCTCAATCGGGTGACGCGCCCGGTGGGACGCTGACGACGAGTGATTAATTGACATAAGCTGTGGTCCGCTATTGACCGTGTTCTGGGTCCATGCTGGTATCATGGATTCGGGTACGATCCGGCCGTTCGCGGCTGGCTCGAATAACAATAAAGTCCAATACCGCGCTGACGACGCCGGTAGCCGGGTCGCGGCGCCAGGAGGTGGGTGATGCCGAGCAAAGGCAAACGGGTGGCGGCCCGGCAGAACGACCTGCGCCGCCGTCGTGGTGGCGCAAACCGCGCGACTGCGGTGCGAAATCCCGCCGCGGCATCGCCGGTGGCTGCTTCCGTGGCCGAAGCCGAGCATGATCGCTCTGCGGCAACCGCCACGGCTCAGGCTTCGGCCCCGGCGACTGCCGCCACCGGACGGCCCGCTTCAGCTCCCAGGGGGCGCCGTTTCGATCGACCCGCCGCGTACAACCACGTCGGTTCCGAGCTCACGCGGATCGGCATCTTTGCCAGCGTGTTGGTGGTTGTGCTCGTCGCAGTTTCCTTCGTGCTTTAGATCCCCCGCGTGAGGCAGGGATCGGATCGTGGTTCGGCAGGAATTCGACCATCGCTTGTTGGTGACCCCAGAACGCCCCGGCGTCTATCTGATGAAGAACGCCGGCGGCGCAGTGATCTACGTCGGCAAGGCCGCGGTCCTTCGCAACCGCCTCCGGTCTTACTTCGGTTCCCCCGCCGGTTTGGATCGCAAAACCCGGCGCATGGTCAGCGAACTGGCCGATTTCGAGTACATTGTCACCGACACTGAGGCCGAGGCCCTCATCCTTGAAAACACCCTCATCAAGCGCCACCGGCCCTATTTCAACGTCCGCCTCAAGGACGACAAGACCTATCCCTATCTGAAGGTAGACCTGTCCGAGGATTTCCCCCGGGTTTACATCACGCGGGGGGTCCACAAGGATGGCGCCCGCTATTTCGGGCCCTTCGCCAGCGCGGGCAGCGTCCGCCAGTCAATGGATCTGGTCAAGAAGCTGTTCCCCTATCGTTCGTGTACCAAGAAGATCACCGGAACGGACCCCCGCCCCTGCCTCGAGTATTACATCCACCGTTGTGTCGGCCCCTGTGCCGGCCTGGCCAGCCAGGATGAGTACGCTGAGGTCGTCAAGCAGGTGATCCTGTTTCTGGAGGGCAACACCGAAACTGTCACGGGTCAACTCCGTAACAAGATGGAAGCAGCCGCCGAGGAGTTGGAATTCGAGCGCGCCGCCGCGCTCCGTGACCAGATGGGCGCCATTCAGAAGTTCGAGGAAGAGCGCACCGTCAAGGTCGATTCCGGTCGCCAGACCGACCTTGACGCCATCGCTGTCTCCGTCGCCGCCAATGAGACCTGGGTCGAGGTGTTCTTCATCCGCCGTGGCAAGTTGATCGGACGCGATCATTTCTTCATGGAGGGTCCCCAGGATGGCGAGGCTGGCGAGATCATCGCTCAGTTCGTCCAGCAGTTCTACGCCACCGCCCTTGAAGTACCCCCCGTCGTCATGGTGCAGCACGACCCGCCCACCGAGGACGCCCAGATCCTGCAGGACTTCCTGCGTGGCCGCCGTGGTGGCGCGGTACGCATGTATCGCCCGCAGCGCGGCGAAAACCGCAAACTGATGGAGGTGGTGGCCGCAAACGCCGCCGAAGGCCTCGCCCAGCATCGGGTGAAGTGGTTGAACCGCTCCGACGCCATCCAGGGCGCGTTGACCGAGTTGGAAGAGGAACTCAGCCTGCCTGCGGCACCTCGGCGGATGGAGTGCTACGACATTTCCCACATCCAGGGCAGCAACCTGGTCGGCAGCATGGTCGTATTCGACGACGGCAAGCCTCGCACGCGCGATTACCGTCGGTTCAAGATCAAGGCCGTGGACGGCGTGGACGACTACGCCAGCATGAAGGAGATGCTGACCCGTCGTTTCAAGCGTCTGAGCCAGGCCATCGCCAACCCTGATCCTGATGGCAAGGTTGATACGTGGGGAGTTGTGCCGGACCTGGTCATCATTGATGGCGGAAAGGGCCACCTCTCTGCGGCCCAGGAGGTGATGCTGCACCTCGGCTTGGAACAGATCCCTTTGTGCTCGCTGGCCAAGGAAAACGAAGAGATATTCGTTCCCCATACCCCCGAACCCATCGTCCTGGCCAGGGATTCCCAGGCGCTCTACCTGATGCAGCGGATCCGCGACGAAGCGCACCGGTTCGCCATCAGTTTTCACCGCAACCTCCGTTCCAAGAGCAGCCTGAAATCTCCCATCGACATGGTCACCGGCATCGGACCCAAGCGTAAGCGCATGTTGCTCCGGCGCTTCGGGTCGCTTCAGGGCATCAAGGATGCCAGCGTCGAGGACATCGCGGCCGTGCCCGGCCTGACCAGATCGCTCGCGGTGCGACTGAAACAGACCATCTGACCGGACCGACGCAGCAGGTGTCGGTCGCCGAGGTACTCCCATGAACCGCCAGACCGCCCCGAACCTGTTGCCCCGTTCGGTCCCGCATCGCGGCCTCCGTCGGCGGAAGTGTCGCCGATTGATCCTCGCGTCACGGGTGAGCGCATCCGCGAATTCCTGGGGCAGTACGCGCTGGCCTCGCGGTGTCGCTACTCCGCCAGTGCTGGCTGCCGACCAGGGCGTCTTTCTGGTCAGGGCGCCGCGCACCGAACGGCGCGTGCTGGTCGCCCTGTTGCCGGCCAACGATCTGTCCGACATCCCGGATGAGGCGCCCACGGAGGCGGCTGCCGTCACCGTCAGAGAGTTGCGCTCTCATCGTGCTGCGGAGCTACTGGACGACGTTGACCCTCACACGGTGGCGGACATCCTGCGGGAACTGCCCTATGCGGAAGCAGCCGGGATGGTGGCGTGTCTGCACCGACCGGAAGATGTGGCGGCTTTGCCGCAGTATCCTCCGGATTCTGCTGGCGGGATGATGACGCTGGACTTTCCCCACATCCGGCACAACATCACGGTTGGCAACGCCCTGGACGTGCTGCGGTTGTTCCGCGAGGATGCCGAAGGTTTTGGGGTGTGCATCTTGGATGACGGGCAGCGCCTCATGGGGGCGGTAAGCATCACCCAGTTGGCCTTGGCGAGTCCCGCCAGATCTGCCGATGATCTCGCCGAACAATATGGACATCGCCTGGTGTCGGTTTCGCCGGACACCGACCGGAGAGAGCCCCACCGCCTGATGTCCCGATATCCGATGAGTATCATCCCAGTCGTCGACGAGAACCGCAGGGTGCTGGGCGTGATCCGGGCCGAGGAGGCGATGCAGATCGGCGAAGAAGACGAAGCCGCCGCGGCAATGCTGGCGGCTTTCCTTCCGGTGGGTGCCGGCCAGGGTGGCATCGCCGGCACCCGGACGGTGACGCTGGTGGTGCTTGGCCTGGCTCTCGGGGAAGCGCCTCACCACAGCGGGGTCCGCCTGCTCGGACGCGAATTGCTGCTCGGCTCGTTCCAGTGCCTGGTGCTGGTGGCCGCCCTGGCGGGCCTTGGTGTGCCGCTGATATTCCGGCGACCGGGTATCGACCGCACGGTATCATCGGCAGTGTTGGTGACCACCTTCACCGACCTTTTGGGTTTTGAATTTTCTCGCGGCCGGCGGTCTGCTCGTGCGCTCGGTGGGATGACGCATTTGGTCCAACCCTGCCGGTCCCAGCCTTGCTATAAGTCTTGACGTTACTTTACTATTGAAGTCGGCGCAGGTGCGCCTGGGGGATGTGTGGCATGAACAAGCTCAGCATCACTTTGCCAGCCGGCAGTCACGTCTGTATTGAGTCCGACGATGCCGGGCTCGTTCGCGAAGTCCTGTACTCATTCATGCCACAAATCATCGGCGCCAACGGCGCCTCGTCGGAGGTGTCCGTCGCCAAATCTGTGGAACCGCCGGCATATTCCAACGGTCACTCCGCGACTAATGGCTCGGCTCAGCACGTCGCCGAGACGCCACCGGTTGTGGTCGTAGCTGCCGAAAACCATGGGCCTCCTCCGGTCGGACCTGCCGTTGCCGTCGCCCACGTTGCGCCGCCTCCGCCCACCGTGGCCCGGAGCGCTGAACCCGCCCAGCCTCCGCCGGCGAACGCCACCGAAACGATGTCACCTTCCGAGCACGAGTACATCGCATTCTGCCAGCGGGTCAACCCATTGGGCGATATGCGCCGGGTGGTGGTTGCCGCCGAAGCGGCGCACCGATATCTCAACATAACCAGCGTCGACCCCGATAGCCTGGCTCATCTGTTCACCCTGGCCGGATGGCCCATCCCGCACAGCTTCGTTCAGACGCTGCGTAACGCCGCGCGCACCAAGTTCCGGTGGCTGGAGCGGATCCCCGGCTTGTCGGGCCACTACAAGGTGACCAATACCGGCCGCAGCATTGTCCTCGGTGAAAACGAGGTCAGGACCGAAGCGGAATAATCGGGCCCAGGCTCGTGTAGTACAATGATCGCTGCTGCCGCGCGCCGTGCGTCGGCATCCCTATTCCGGTTCGCGTATTAGGAGTTTCGCCATGCGCATGTACATCTGCGGCGAGTGGGTCGACCGCGATGAAAAGATGCCCGTCATCAATCCCTTCGACCAGTCCGCGTTCGACACCGTACCGCGAGGGTCCGCTGCCGACGTTCAGGCCGCTATCGCCAGCGCCGTTCGGGGCGCGGCGGTGATGGCCAAGTTGCCCGCCCACCGTCGCTACACGATTCTCAAGCGGGCCGCCGACCTGATGGAAGAACGCGCCGACGATCTCGCTGAGACAATAACTCGCGAGGAGGGAAAGGTCATAGCCGAAGGTCGCGGTGAGGTCCAGCGCGCCATCCAGACCATCACCCTGTCCGCCGAAGAAGCCAAGCGCCTGCACGGGGAAACGGTCCCGTTGGACTCGGCGCCAGGAGTGGTCAATCAGTTCGGTTTCACGATTCGCGTCCCAGTGGGCGTCGTAGCCGCCATCGCGCCGTTCAACTTTCCCCTGAATCTAGTGTGCCACAAGGTGGGACCGGCCCTTGCTGGCGGGAACGCCGTCATCCTCAAGCCCGCCGGTGACACTCCGCTTTCCGCCTTGAAGCTGACCGAGATCCTCTTGGAAGCCGGCCTTCCCGAAGAAGCCATTCAGACCATCACCGGCTCCGGCGCGGAGATCGGCGATGCGATCACGGGTTCTTCCGACGTGCGCAAGATCACCTTCACCGGCAGCATGGAAGTGGGTGACCAAATTTGTCGTAACGCCGGCATCAAGAAAGTGACCATGGAGTTGGGGTCCAACAGCCCCCTGATCATCATGTCCGACGCCGACATCGAGAAGGTGGCGGCCGCCACGGTCTCCAGCGGTTTTGCCAATGCCGGTCAGGTCTGCATCTCCACGCAGCGCGTCTTCGCCGCCCGCACCATCTACGCTGACCTGCTCGACGCGCTGGTCAAGCCCACCCAGGAGTTCAGCGTCGGCAATCCCTTTGACGAAGACGTCAAGATGGGCCCGATGATCCGCCAAACCGACGCCGAGCGTGTCGAGGGTTGGATTGCTGAAGCCGTGAGTCAGGGCGCCCGGGTCATTGCCGGCGGTGGTCGAGAAGGGACAATGCACACGGCGACTGTGGTGGCCGATGCCCGTCCGGAAATGCTCATATCCCGCGAGGAACTATTCGGTCCTGCCGTCGCGGTCAGCGCTTTCGATGACATCGACGATGCCATCGCCAAGGCCAACGACACGCGCTTTGGCCTCTCGGCAGGCATCTTTACCCAGAACGTTGACTGGGCCATGAAGTTCGCCCAGGAAGTTCATTCGGGTAACCTGCACATCAACTCCTCCCCGCAATGGCGCGCCGACGTCATGCCTTACGGCGGTCTCAAGGACAGCGGGATGGGGAAGGAAGGTCCCGCCTACGCCATCGAGGAGATGACCGAGTTGAAGATGGTTGTGTTCCACCTCGGCGGTTAACCTTGGCGCATGTGCGCCAGCTAACCCTACCCAGATCATCCGGGGGCGAATGTTCATTCGCCCCTACCCATTCCAGGAAAACGGAGCGCCGAAATGACCAGCAGACCCCATGGTATCGACGGCTGGGGATTTCCCAATCAGGAATATGCACCCGAGCCTCGTGTGATGACCGAAGCGCCCCGCAGCGCGCTGGTTGTCACGCCCCATCCCGACGACGCGGAAGGCGGCTGCGGCGCAACCATGGCCAAATGGATCGCCGAGTCCGGCACCAAAGTGGTCATACTCATGTGCACCAACGGCAACAAGGGGACCGGAGACCGTACGTTCACTCCCGAGTCCCTCGCCGCCACGCGTGAGGTTGAGCAGCAAAACGCCGCCAACGTGCTCGGAGTGTCCGAGGTGGTGTTCCTCCGTTACGGGGACGGCGAGCTGGAAGACACTCACACCTACCGAGGCCAGGTGGTTCGCGAAATCAGACGCCATAAGCCTGAGGTGATTTTCGGCATCGATCCCTATCGCGTCACCTCTCACACCCACAGAGACCACCGCCACAGCGGCCAGGCGGCGTTGGACGCTGCATTCTCCTATGCCTGGAGCTGGCAGGATTTTCCGGAGCAGATTGGGGAAGAAGGGCTTGAGCCTCATCGGGTTCGGGAGGCCCTGCTGTGGGGGTCCGAACGGCCCGACACCTTCATTTCTATCACCGAAGAACACATTCACCGCAAGGCCGAAGCCCTCAGCCAACATGCGTCGCAGATCAGCGCCCGTACCCGCTCCCAGCGCCTGGACCGAATGACCGAGGGTTCCCGGCTACAGGGTGAACGCTGCGGTGTGCCCTTCGCTGAGGGATTCCGGCGCATCGACTTCAACCTCGGCACGGAAGAGTGGTGGCTGCTGAACCGTTAGGCGTCGACCGAACGCCGTATAATGGGTTGGTCGAGAAACCGCCGTGGTGACAATCAATACAGCTGATGATCTGCTGCGTGCGCTGCGGGAAAACCCGGAGTGGAAAGAGGCGGTTCGGCGGGAAATTCTCACCGAGGAACTGGTGAGCCTGCCGGCCCGGTTCGACCGGTTCGCGGCGAGAACCGAGCAGTTCATAGATGAGCAGCGTCAGTTCAACGAGGGTCAGCGTCAGTTCAACGAGGGTCAGCGTCAGTTCAACGAGGGTCAGCGTCAGTTCAACGAGGGTCAGCGTCAGTTCAACACCACGGTGGAAGGCTTTATGGCCCGAACTGACCAGCGTTTTGCGAGAATGGAGGGCGATATTTCCGAGATGAAAGACAGCCATGCCATTGGCAAAACTGTCAGAGATGCTGAGGGTATCGCCCACGACATGGGTTATAAATTTGTCCGAACACTCAGTATCAGCGATTTGCTGGCGATGGTAACCAGCAACGACACTATCGATCTGGAAACCGGAGAACTGCGCAGCTTCCGCCTCGCCGACCTGGTTATCGAAGCTGCCGACGGGGACGGGGCTACCCATTACATCGCAATGGAGGTCTCTTACACCGCGGACGGGCGTGACACAGGCCGCGCCATGCGCAACGCCGGATTCCTGACCCGGTTCACCGGGCATCCTGCCCACCCGGCCGTCGCCAGCATCCGCAACGACCGGGAGATCCAGAGCCTTATCGATAGCGGCCAGGTGTACTGGTACGAGCTCGAAGACCGTACACCAAGGCCCGGAGCCTAGCGATTAGACGATAGCGGCGATGACCTCGTCCGCCGTCGTCACCCACGCCATGCGCGGGAAGATGATGTCCATGCACACGTCGTGCTCGGTAGCCGTGCCGGCCGCGCAGCAGTCCCGAACCACGATGCAGTCGTAGTCCTTATCACGGGCGTCTCGCAGTGACCCTTCGACCACTCCCGTGGTCGAATATCCCGTCAGGATCAGCGTGGTTATCCCGAAGCGGCGCAGGTAGACCTCGATGTCGGTGGTGTTGAACGGGCTGGTGGTGTGCTTGATAACGACCGGATCCTCCGGCCGGGGCGCGAGTTCTTCGACCACCTCAGCGTCGTGGGTTCCCGCAGTCAGGCGGGGTCCCGCATCTGCTGCGCTGGCGGGCGCGCCGAAGGGCGGGCGTGGGGCGTCCCGACGGTCGGGTCGGCGATTCACGACCACGTAGATCACCGGCATACCGACCGCCCTCGCTTTTTCCAGCAGGCGCGCGCTGTTCGCTATTATTTCCGCGCCCGATAGAGGTTGGACGGGCATGGCCCCTCCTTTGATCAACTCGTTCTGCATGTCCTGGATCAGCAGCGCCGTGGCCCTGGGGTCAATGGTTATTTCTGGCATGCTCTTCCTCCGTGGGACGCTCATCGGTCGTGCTTTGGTTTGAAGCTCCGGGTGCTTCAGGACTCATCGCGTTGTCGTTGGAGCGCGGAAACACGGGGCCCGGTGCACCGAAGTTCACTCCGTACGCCCGCATCATGGCTGTGGTATTCGATCGAGCGATGGCGCGAAGCACGTTGGAAACGATGCCCGTGTTTTTTCGAATCGGCTTTGCCGGCGCCGCCGCAATTTCGTTGGGACCGGGTTCGAGGAGGCCCCAGCCGGCTGGGATCATTTCTGCCAGCACCACACCTCGCGGCGCCATGATGTAGTGGTAGTCGGCGATGCTCAGGAAACGCGGGTTGTGGAACTTGGTGGAGACCGTGGCCAACCGTTCGCGCAATCTCTCTGCTTCTCGCTCCAGCCGGCCACCGTCGCCGTTGGACGACCGGTACCCGGGAGCGTGGGCCAACTGGATCAGGCGGCTCAGAGCATCCTGGCGTCGCCGCAGGCGCGTAACATCCGCCTCGGTATGGTTGTCTCGGGCGAAATCCGCCCGCGACGCCTTTACCTCCACCGCGTATATTGCGTTGTCCGGCCCAACCCCCACCACGTCTACCACCGTGCCCCAAGGACCCTGCAGCCGGACTTCGAGACCGACGCACCGGCATCCTGCCACAGAGTAAAGCCATTCCCAGGCTTCCCACTTCAGGCGGTAGGCCAGGTCCGATTCGCTGCCGAGCTTGAACCGTGTGGCATCCAGGGACGAAACCGCGGACGCTTCTCCCATCGACTTAGCCTATTGCTCCTGCAACTCTCGGACGATGCGACGTAACTGCCCCTGCTCGGCGTCGTTGGAGGTCTGGATAGAGAAATGCATCTCGTCGACCAGCCCCCCGTACCGCTCTTTGAACATGCCGGGGATCTCGTCATACTCGCCAATGATGGCGAAGGCGTCCAGCATCTCGTCGGTGACCAGATCGCCCATTTCGGCCCATTTGCCCTCGCGCGACATGACGTGCAACTGCTTGCCGATGTCCTCGAACCCGTGGCATTCCAGCACCGGGAAGTAGGTCCGCGTGGACGAATAGAAGGCGATGCGGCGCTTGGTCTCCTCGGCGGCCTCGGCGATTGCGGCCCGGTTGGGCCCGGTGACGATGAATCCCCCGCCGACCACGGACACCTCCTCGGCGTTTCGACCGGCGCGGCGAGCGCCCTCCGCGACATTGGGCTGGACAACCTGCCGCACGTACTCCGGAGACACCAGGCTGTGCAGCATCAATCCGTCGCTGGACTCTCCGGCCACCAGGCAGTTGTATCCGTTGACTGCCGCAGTGTACACCTCGGGATGCGGGTACTCGCTTGGTCCGGGACTGAAAAATGGCGTCATCAGGGAGAACTGATAGAAATCCCCCGCGTATTCCAGATTGCTGCCGGTGTCCCAGCAGTTCCAGATGGCGTGCAGCGATTGGACGTACTCCCGCAGTCGGGGCCCGGCGGACCCGGTCCACCGGGTGGAGAACCTGCGCTCGATGTGGCCTTTCACCTGCGTCCCCAAACCGAGGCGGAACCGGCCGCCGCTGTTGTCCTGCAGGTCGCGTGCCGTGTAGGCCACCACCATGGGAGACCGGGGAAACGCGATCGCGACGTGCGTTTCCAGGGTCACGCGACTGGTCGACGTCGCCGCCACGGCCAGGGGCAGGAAGGGATCGTGGGCAGTCTCGTTGGTGGAGACGCCGTCGTATCCCATGGACTCCGCCCACGCCGCCTCGGCGGCCACGGCGTTCAGGTCACGCGATCTCAGGGAATAAACAACTCGCATACGGGAAACTCCTCGAGGGTGGTGAAATCAGTGTGGGCGCCGGTAGATGGTGATCCCGACGGCGTCGATATGGCGCTGCAAAGGCACATACTTGATGCCTTCGTAAGCCTGTACATCGCACGTTTGCGGTATGTTCAGGTCTTCCAGATCCAGCGCCAGCCGGCCCAGTCGGTAATGGTCGGTGATCCCGTGGGTCGTCAGGTCGAAATCGGAGCGGGACGTCGCCTTGCCGGTGGCCCTGGAGCCGTACAAAGTTACTGCCGCCAACTCCGGATAGGCTGCGAAAACCCGGTTCATTTTTTCCCACGTTGTTGAAGGTATATCGGGAACGCGCGTCATTCCAGCGTCTCCAGGCCCAACCGTTCGTAAAGGTTGCCTAAGATTGCCAAATAACGGTTGCGGACGTTTTCCAATGTCGCCTCAAATCTGGCGAAGTCATAGGTATGTGACATCAGGTTGCGGTCAACGAGCATATCAATCCAGACTTCCGCATCGTCAATTAGCTTGGCAGTATAAGCTCCCCGAATCACGTTGCGCGGTGTTACATCGGCCACAATGATGCCACCGTGCTCGAGCCTGTCTTTTAGCGTTAGCCAGGCCAACTGAAAAGTGTATTCAAACCGCTGGATGGCGCCCTCTCGCTCCAGTTCGTTCAGTTCCTCCACTTCCCGCTCCAGCGCTTCGCTGAGCAACGCATAGGCGCGTGAGAAACTGCGGAAGCGGTAGCGCCAGCACACTTCCTGATTCATCGTCTGCTCTGGTCCTCGCGCGTTCGGTCATCCTTGCGCCGGCGCGTGTTCGACGTACAGCAGGTCCGTCTTGGCGGCCATGATGAAATCGTTGCGATGGAGGTTGCGGATCTTGTGCGTCCACCAGGTCACGCTGACCCGCCCCCATTCGGTGGTCAGTCTCGGGTGGTGGCCTTCAGATTCCGCCAATTCGCCCAGCGCGTTGGTGAATTCCAGAGCCTCCACGAAATTCTGGAACCTGAACTGCCGGTCCAACTTTGGAATTCCCGCTTCGTCAATTAATGACCAATCGTTCACAGCCGGGTGCAACGCGGCGATTTCCGCTTCGGTGACGTGCGGAGAGTCGCGGCGGCACGCGGTGCATCGTTCACTGTACAACTCGGCCATCGGACCGCCTCCTGCTGGTTTCGGTGGGCATTTGTTCGTTGCGTAATTTTAGCATAGGGGTACTTCCGTACTACGGCGGGGAAGTCATCAGACCTGCTGTTGAGCGCAACCGTTCGCTGCGGTATAGTTTCTGCTGGCGACACACCGGTCGCCGAGACTCTCCGATTTTCAAGCAATCGCGAACCAAGGCCCGAGTTTGAGGGGTAAAGCACCATGATCTACGGCGCAATTACCAATTCCTGGCGAAACCAACTCGACGACGCTGACCTTGCCGATCTAATCTCAAGCGCCCAGGACCGTGGCGCGCGCCATATCGAACTGCGCCAGACCTGTCTTGGGCTCGCGGAGTCGGGCGAAGGCCAGGATTGGCGGCCGAACCTGACTGCCCTCGCCGATGTCGTGGTTCGGTTCCCGGAGCTGACCTTCGACTTGGCCGTCGCGTTGCCGTGTATCACCACTGACATCGACCCCCAGGGTGGTCTGTATCAGTCCCAACTGGAAGCGGCGCGCCTCGTTGGCGGCGGTTCGCCCCACCTGCGCACCGTGGACCCCGGCACGTCCGATACCCCGTGGGAGACGGCCGATGACGTCGCCGAGGCAGCCGGCCGGATTGTTCCACTGGTGCGCGAGGCTGCCCGCCAGGGTGTCATCTTCTCCATGGAAAACTCGGGACAGCCGCTGCGCTCGATGGCGCTGTTGGTCAGCGAGGCGCGAGCCCAATTGACCGTCGGAGAAGGACACTACCTCGGCCTGTGTCCCGATCCCACCAACCAACTGCGCCGCCACCCGGACAGCCAGCCGCTGGACGAATTAGCCAGCCTCCCTGCCGACTACATCAAGATCGTCCACTTCAAGCAGGCTCGCGACGGGGTCGCCATTGGCAGCGTGGACGACGGTGATCTCGATTGCCGCGCCATGCGCCGCATCCTGCAGGGCAAGGCATACGACGGACCGGCGGTCATGGAAATCCCGCCGCACGACGACGTTTTTGAGAACCTTGCCGCCAGCTTCGCCTACCTGGACGCCTGACCCCTCTGGCGCGCTCGATACGATCTATCGACCGTCGGCCTGGCGATGGTCTCGAAGCAAATGCAGGATCACAGCGACTACACCGTCTCCATACACTACGACCGCAGGCTTTACCGGCAGGATATCGCTGGCTCCAAGGCCCACGCCGCCATGCTGGCCAAGCAGGGCATCATCGCCAGGGGTGACGCCGACGCGATAATCGATGGCCTTTCGTCGGTGCAGGAGGAGATCGAACGGGGCGATTTCCCGTGGGACCCCGCGCTGGAAGACCTGCACATGAATATCGAGCGCCGGCTGACCGACCTGATCGGGCCCGCCGGGGCGCGGCTTCACACCGGGCGCTCGCGCAACGACCAGATCGCCCTGGACATGCGCCTGTACACCCGGGCCGCCATAGACGACACGGTGGCAGGTTTGCGGTCAGTACAACGCGGCCTCGTCGCCTTGGCGGAGCGGTACGTCGACGTCGTGATGCCGGGCTACACTCACCTGCAGCGGGCCCAGCCGGTCCTGTTCGCTCACCACATGCTGGCCTATTTCGAGATGATGCAGCGTGACGTCGGGCGGTTCACCGATTGTGGGAACCGCATGGACGTGCTCCCGCTGGGCAGCGGGGCCCTGGCCGGCGTACCTTATCCCACAGATCGGAACGCGGTAGCCACCGCTTTGGAATTTTCGGAGATAAGCCCGAACAGCATGGACGCCGTGGCCGACCGTGACTTTTTGGCGGAGTTCCACGCTGCGGCTGCCATTGCCATGATGCACATTTCCCGACTGTCCGAGGAGATCGTCATCTGGTCCAGCCGGGAGTTCGACTTTGTGCGGTTGGCCGACGAATTCACCACCGGCAGCAGCATCATGCCCCAGAAGCGCAACCCTGATTTCGCCGAAATCGCCCGGGGTAAAACGGGTCGGGTTTACGGCAGTTTGATGGGGATCCTCACCGTTCTCAAGGGACTGCCGCTGACCTATAACCGGGACCTGCAGGAGGACAAGGAGGGTTTCTTCGACACGGTCGACACCCTGCTGTCCACCCTGTCCGTTTTCGCCGATATGCTGCCGGGGATGAAGTTGAACACCGATCGGGTCGAATCCCTGGCCAGCGAGAGCTATATGCTCGCCACGGACCTGGCCGATTACCTGGTGGGCAAGGGCATGCCCTTTCGAGATGCCCACGGTGTCATGCGCCGGCTGTGCCAGTATTGCGAGGCCAACGGGCTGTCCCTTTCTGATCTGCCCATTGACGAGTACCGGCGATTTGCTCCCCAATTCGACGATGACGTGTACGCCATAACGGCGGCAGCGTCGGTTGCCGCGCGGGACAATCCGGGAGGCACGGCTCCCAATCGCGTCGCGGAAGGTCTCACCCGTGCTAAAAATATCCTCGCGGACGCCGGGGCACAATGACCTCTACCGCTGCTCACGTCCAGATCGCGCCGTCGGTTCTTGCCGCCGACTTCGGCCGTCTTGCGCAACAGGTGGCGGACGCCGAGGCGGCCGGGGCCGACCTGATCCACGTTGACGTGATGGATGGACGCTTCGTTCCCAATATCTCCTTCGGTGAGGTGGTCGTGGACGCCATTCGAAGCGCCACGTCCCTGCCGCTCAATCTCCACCTCATGGTCCATGAGCCTGACCGGCTGCTGCCGGGCCTGGTCAAGGGCATCAACGATCAGGTCCTGGTGCATGCCGAGGCCTGTGCTCACCTGCACCGCACCGTCGGTTACATAAAAGAACAGGGATGCCAGGTCGGCGTCGCCATCAATCCCGCAACGCCGGTATCCGCGGTCGAAGAGGTGCTCCCGGATCTTGATATCGTGCTGGTCATGACCGTGAATCCGGGGTTCGGCGGACAGTCCTTCATACCGTCCGCGCTCGGGAAATTGCGTCGACTGTATCGTACGATCTCCGATAACGGGTACGAGGTCCAGTTGGAGGTCGATGGGGGTGTGAAAGCCGACAACACCGCCCGCGATTCCGTCGGAGCCGGCGCCGGGATACTGGTGGCTGGCACTGCGATTTTCAACCGGGAACAGTCGGTGGCGGAGGCCATGGCTGCCCTGCGGGACACGGTGTCCGGCGTGTCTCCCGGCAATGATTAAGGGCGAAATTTCTTTCGCCCTCATGTTCGGTTAGTTTTAGCGCTGCGGCGCTAGGCAGCCGCCCTGGTCCTTGCCTTCTTGCCCCGCGGCGGTTTGTACATCGTCCTCAGGCATCGCGAACAGATTTTGACCCGAGTGGGTTTGCCGTCAATGGCTAGCGTCTGCTTGTGAACGTTGGCCTTCCACCGCGTCTTGGTCTTGCGGTTGGAGTGGCTCACGTTGTTGCCGGTCATCCCGGACTTGTTGCATATCTGGCACTGCATGATTCTTTCCCCGCTCGGTTGGTGCGGCGAATTATAGCACAGAGGGCGTCGCCGTGTGCCCGGCCCCGCGGCGGCGCGCGGGACATTACACAAAATTTACGCGCGCCCTACTTATGTCAAAGCCTCGGAACGTTATAAAATAGCAACCGCCGCAGCGAAGTTTGCCAGATTCGTCGGGAGGTACCAATGGGCGCTACAGCAACAATGTATTGGTGGCCGCGTTGAAGCAGCTGTCGCAAGGTGCGAGAGTTGCTCGTTCAAAACGGCTACACGGTTGAAGAACGCGATTATTTCAAAGAACCGTTCACCGAAACGGAGCTTCGTGAACTAGTCACCGAGGTGGGAGACCCCGGCGTCACCGGATTGTTCGCCGCCCGCAGCCCGTCTTTGAAAAAGATGGGCCTGAACGCGGGGGATCTTTCCGATGAGCGTAAGCTCGCGCTGATGCTTGAAGAGCCCCGGCTGGTTCGCCGCCCCATCGTGCGCCTGGGCGACCGCCTGGTCGTAGGGGCCAGCGTCAAAGTCATGACCGAGGCGCTCGGCTCCTGATACGATGATTGCCGCCAATTCCAACGCCGCCAGGACACCGGACCGATCATGAAGATTTTTTTTGACGTGGACTACACCATCCTGGGCCTGGACGATACCCTACGCCCCGGCACTGTGGATACCTTCCAGAAAATCCTCGACGATGGGCATGAAATCTACATCTGGTCCGGCATGGGAGAGCGCTGGGAGGTGATCGAGAAGCACGATCTGCATCGTTTCGTGTCCGGCGTGTACGAAAAACCCACGCATCATTTTCACGAACGTCTGCCGGAGTTGAAGATCCCGGTGGAACCCGAGTTTGTGATCGACGATTATCCTGAGATTGTGGCGGCTTTCGGCGGCGTTTGGGTGCCGCCCTACTTCTTCTCCCGCAGCGTCGACCACGAGATGGATCGCATTTACCGGATCATCTGCGATTTCCAGGCAACGGGAGACTCCGAAGACCGCCAATACCGCGCCAAAGGCACCAAGATCCCCCTGTTCTAGCAACGCCAGCCGGGAAATGCAGATCCAACAGCTCCCGACCCACGTCGCCGCCCAGATCGCGGCCGGCGAAGTCATCGAGCGCCCCGCCTCGGTGGTCAAGGAGCTGGTGGAAAACTCCCTGGACGCCGGCGCAACCAACATTGCCATCTCCATACGCGAGGGCGGCGTTGCGGAGATCCGGGTCGCCGACAATGGTCGTGGTATCGCCGCCAACGAATTGGGCCTGGCTTTCACCCACCACGCTACCAGCAAGCTCTCCACGGTTGATGACCTGGAGACCGTTTCCACACTCGGGTTCCGTGGCGAAGCGCTGCCCAGCGTTGCGGCAGTCGCGAGGGTAGTTTGCACCACGCGGCCGCCGGATTGGGAAGCGGGAGCCCGCATCGAGTTTCGCTACGGAACAAGCGTCGGTGAGCGCTCCGAAGGATGCCCTCCCGGCACGTCGGTCCAGGTGTCGGATTTGTTCGGCGCCCTGCCGGCCCGCCGCAAATTCCTGCGCTCCGCTGCGGCTGAAACCGCCCGCATCCAGGAGGTCGTCACCCGTTACGCCCTGGCCCAGCCCGAAGTTCGTTTCACCCTCACCGTCGACGGACGGGAAGCGATCAATACGCCAGGCTCCAGCCGGCTTCAGGATGCCATCCTGTCCCTTTACGGTTCCGAAGTGACCGGACGCATGCTGCCGGTCTCCCTTGGTGACGGTGAGGTGTCGGTCGATGGATACGTCGGCGCCCCGGATCTGAACCGGAGAAACCGTTCCTACACCACCCTCCTGGTCAACCGTCGCTGGGTGTACGACCGCTCGATTTATTACGCCATAGAGCAGGCCTACCAGGGAACTCTGCCCGAACGGCGCTTTCCCCTCGCTATTGTCAACATATCCTTGCCTCCCGAACAGGTGGACGTCAACTCCCATCCGACCAAGCGGGAGGTGCGTTTCCGTCAGGGCGACCGGTTGTTTTCCCTGGTCCAACGCGCCGTCCGGGAGGCCCTGGTCGCCCACGCGCCGGCCCGGACGGCAACGCGGTCATTCGCCCCGACCCTCGCGGGTTCTGCGGCGGCGCCATCTGCGGGTCCACCCCGTCCGTCGTCCCCGCGAGATTCGGCGCCGGTGCATGACGGCATGGCGCTGTCCGCCACCGCGTTGGCGCCGGCTGAAGCCTCCCTTCGGGACGTTCTGGCGGACCTGCGCGTCGTGGGGCAGATTCGTCAAACGTACATCGTGGCGGAGGGCGCATCCGGCATGTATCTGATCGACCAGCATGCCGCGCACGAGCGCGTGGTGTTCGATCAGATTCGGCGGAGGACGCAGGAAGGCGAGCGACCTTCGCAACCGTTGCTGGCCCCCACGACGGCAGAACTTTCCGCAGCCCAGGCGGTTACGCTGGAAAGCAATGCCGACCTGCTGGCCGGCTATGGCTTCGGGCTGGAACCTTTCGGGGATCGCGCCTGGCTGGTCCGTGCCCTTCCCGCCGGTCTGGCGGCCCGCGCCAACCCGGATCCGGCCGCCGCGCTGTGTGATTTACTGGATGCCGTGGCGGTGGAGCAGGTGGTGATGGAACGGGAGGACGCGCTGGCTGCCACGGTAGCGTGTCACGGATCGGTGCGGGCGGGAATGACATTGGCGCAGGAAGAGATGGACGCGCTGCTGCGGCAACTACAGGCCACCGAAAACCCGCATAGTTGCCCACACGGACGCCCCACAGTGGTCCATTTCACCGAGTACCAGTTGGAGCGCGAATTCGGCCGGCGCTGAGCCTGAGCCAAAAGAAAGAGGCACCCCAACGGGCTGCCCCTTTGCAATCAACGTACGGAGTTCGTTCGGCTACCGACGCGGGTCAGTCCTTGGATCCTGCGCCGGGTGGAACATTGACCCGGGGCCGGGGAACTCGTTCGCGGCTTCCGCCGTGTTGTTCCGCCGCCCGAAGGGCAGGATCGACGCCACCACCGCGGCCCCCGCGATGCCGGCGCCCAGCACGCCCAGAAAACGGCGGCGAGAGGGCCCGGATCGGCTACTTTCGTTACGTGCAGGCACGGCTGAATCTACTCCACAATGATTTTGAAAAGCGAAAAAATGCTATCAGCCGCCGTACCAGGTGTCAATCGCGGACCAGACCGTCCGCACCGGAACCGCTTCCAATGTACCGCTATGGACCCGCCGGACAAGCCCGAAGGTTAGCCTGAGTTTGGGCGATCACGTTTGTTGACGCTGTCTACGCCGGCGGGTATCGTGACCATCAGTCGATGCGGGGAACGATTTTCGGCCCGCCTCCGGAGGTGCCATCCATGACCGCCCAGCGAACCCATTACCAGGTTGTACGTGAGCCCGACGTCATGGTGCCCATGCGTGATGGCACCCATCTGGCCACTGACGTCGTGCGCCCGGACGCCCCCGGCCGGTTTCCCGTGCTGGTCAACCGTGGTCCCTACAGCAAGGACAGCTACCTCGACAACCCCGACCATTCCATCTGGTTCTTCCCACGGAACGGGTACGTGATGCTGAGCCAGGACGTGCGCGGCCGCTTCAATTCCGAAGGGGATTACAACCCCTTGTTCCAGGAAGCCCTGGACGGCTATGACACCGTTGAGTGGGCAGCCCGACAACCCTGGTCCAGCGGTCGCATCGCTACCACGGGTCAGAGCTACCTCGGCGCGACGCAGTACACCCTGGCCGGCAAACACCCGCTGCCTCCCCACTTGGATACCATGGCCGTCGTTTCCGCGTCATCCGACTTCCACCAGTCCTGGGTTTACCACACCGGCGGCGTGATGGAGTGGGGTTGGACGGTCCCGTACGCCATCCTCAAGGGCAGGAACACGCTGGCCCGCGGCGGCCACGAGGCGCTGTTGGCCCAGATGGACGAATATGTCATCGAGCCCGGCAACTTCGGCCAGCCGCTGTCCGATGATTGGTACCGCCACCTACCCCTGCGTGACTGGATTGATCGCCTGAAGGAGGCGGCTCCTTATTTCCACCAGTATTTCGATGAAGAGTTGGACGACCCGTACTGGTGGGGCATCAACCTGCTGCGGCAGGCCCGCAATGTGACCATCCCCATGTTCCACGTCAGCTCGTGGTACGACATCTTTTTGGAGGGCGCCCTCAACGCCTACCAGGCCATAGGCAAGCATGGCGGCAGCGAAACGGCCCGGCGCAACCAGAAGTTGCTGATCGGCCCGTGGGCTCACCTTCGCCCCTTTACCGAGCCCACCACCGGCGGCGCTGGCAACATCGACTTCGGCTCCGAAGCGGCCATCGAGTTGCACGATTACCTGCTGCGCTGGTACGGCTACTGGCTGAAGGGCGAGGAGACCGGCATCATGGACGATCCGCCGGTTCGCCTGTTCGTCATGGGCGACAACAAGTGGCGCGACGAAAACGAGTGGCCTCTGGCGCGCACCCAGTACACCCGCTGGTACCTTCACTCCGGGGGCAACGCCAACACGCGCGGCGGCGACGGTTCGCTGTCCACGGTGCCGCCCGAGCCTGACGAACCGGCGGACCAGTTCACCTACGACCCCAATGACCCGGTGCCCACCCTGGGCGGAAACACTCTCATAATCGACTACGGCGTATTTGATCAGAGCCCCGCCGAGGACCGGCCGGACGTCCTGTCGTTTACATCCGAACCCGTCGAATCGGACCTGGAACTCACGGGCCCTATTGCTGTGACACTGTACGCCTCGACCACTGCGGCAGACACTGATTTCACCGCCAAGCTGGTCGACGTGCGCCCGGACGGATTCGCCCATAACCTGCAGGACGGCATTATTCGCGCCCGCTATCGCACTTCGGTCCGGGAGCCGTCTTTCGTGACCCCCGGCGAGGTGTACCGCTACACCATCGACCTGTGGGCCACCAGCCACGTGATCAAGCCCGGCCATCGCTTCCGCGTGGATATCTCCAGCAGCAACTTCCCGCGCTTCGACCGGAACCCGAATACGGGCGCGGCGCTCGGAGTAGATACGCGGCTCGAGTCGGCTCGCCAGACCGTGCACCACTCCGCCCGCTACCCGTCGCACATCACGCTTCCCGTGATCCCGCGCTGACGGGTCTGTGCATCACAGCAGGCAGGGTCTCTCCGCGAAGACCTGGCCGGCGCCGCTGAGTACCTTGATCTCGTGGCTGACCAGGCGCAGGCGCCCAAGGGAATGAAAGTCATTCCGGGTTCCAACCGGATACCACCATCAAGGCCAACTGGAAGCTGTTCGCTGAGAACAGCATCGATGGTTACCACGCGCGGCCAACTCACCAGACCTGCTTCGATTTCGTGGCCAGCGAGGCCAGGGGCGATATCCCGGCGATCGATCGGCATCGCGGCCTTGGCTGGGCTTAGGGTAGCGGCCACAGCGTGATCGAAAACGACGCGATCTACGGCCGTCCCATCGCGATGTGGCACCTCTATTTCGGCGAGGAAGCCCGCGAAGAGATCCGGAGCATCAAGCGGGAGTTGATAGCGCGCCACGGCTCCACCAAAGCTCTCCGCATGTGCGAAAAAGCCGGAGCATGGTGATTGTCCCAAACCTGGACATAAACGACATCACGGCCGTCACATCCGGGTTTTCCAGCCCACCGATCCGGACAGCATGGACGTAACCGCGTGGCAGATGGCGCCCGCCGTCGTGACCGGCTCCCGGCTGAACCGTCAGTTGGACTCCTTTACACGCTCTGCAACACCGGCGTCCTGGCCCCAATCCCCGCTGTGCTATCATCATCGCCGTATTTTCGAGATCAGGACTGACGTGATCATGACTTCGAACAACTCAATTCTCAGCGACGCGCAACGTGACTTGCTTGGCGCTGCACTGAACCGTATTGTCCCGCCCGCCGGGGAAATGCCGGGCGCCGGCGACCTGGGTATCGCTAGTTTCGTCGAATCGGTCGCCGCCGGCTCCACCGGGAAGCGCAGGCTGCTGGTGGAAGGCCTGGTCCAAATCGAGCTCGCGGCGAGCGAACGCGGCGGTACCTTCAACGCCCTTTCCAGCGACGCGCAACGGGACGCGTTGCAGGCCGTCGAATCGTCGAGCCCGCAGTTCTTCCAGGAGCTGGTCACCCAAGCCTATCGGGGCTATTACACCAATGCGACGGTGTGTAGCGCCCTGGGGTATCGCCCGCCCAATCGCGTGGATTACGATCCGCTGCCGTTCGACGAATCGTTGCTGGAACCGGTCCGCCAGCGCGGGCAGGTCTGGACCGAGACGGGTTAGCTACGCAGCCAAGGGCAGCGACAACTGGGTTGGCGCACAAGATCCCGGCTGCGTCGGAAGTGCTCCAATATCAGATTGGATCGCCTCTGCAAACCCGGGCAACGTCGCCGGCTGTAGATTCTTCACTGACGGCATCCGCGGCAGCTCCCAGCGGAGGCGAGCGTCATCCACCAGCGCGAGCACTGCGTTGGTGTAGTCTCTGGGCGCGTGTTCGCTCCGGTACAGCCTGGCGTAGCCCGATGCCAGGTGCGGATATGATTCCCGGATAAACGGCATAAACCATTCCCGGCTGCCGGGCCGGAGGAACAGCAAGTTGCTGGAGAGAAATTGAGCCCGATGCGCGGCCGCCGCTGCCACCAGGGCGTCGATGCTGGCCGCGCTGTCGGATAGTCCCGGAAGCAGGGGCGCGGCGAGTACCCCGGCGGGCACGCCGTGGTCCACCAAGTATTGCATTGCCTCGAGGCGAGCCATGGGGTGGGGAGCGCCCGGCTCCGTTTGCCGCCAGACCGTCTCGTCCAGGGTCCCGATGCTGAACACAACCTGGGCGCCGGCTGTTTCGTTAAGCCGCAGCAGCAGGTCCACGTCCCGGCGCACCAGGGTGCCCTTGGTGGTTATCGACCCCGGGTTCCGAAACTCGACCAATACCTCGATGATCTTTCTGGTAAGCCCGTACTGGGCCTCCGCCGGCTCGTAGGGGTCCGACGCGGTACCGATCGCTATGGGCTCGCCGCACCACTTGGGGCGGGAGAGCTCCTGACGGAGCACGTCGGCGGCGTTGACCTTTGCGAATATCTGGCGTTCGAAATCGACGCCGGCATCCATCCCCCAGAACTCGTGAGTGGACCGGGCGTAGCAATAGCGGCAGGCGTGTCGACAACCGCGGTAGGGATTGATCGTCCACCGAAAATGAAAATCCGGCGCGTTGACGCGATTGATCAGGGACTTGCATCGAATCTCGGTGACTTCGGCAGCAACCATCGCGTGAGCCCTCCGCAAACTGATATTCGGAACGTGTGTACTATAATAGAGCGCATGTTCTTACCTGTCAAGCTTGAAACGGGCATTTTGGACTCATTGCCCCGCTGGTTCATTGCGCGAAGGCTTGCCAGGCTCGGCACGGGTTGACGTTACCGCGAAGTGCGGGGCTCATTTTTGCGATACCATTGGCGCGTCAATACCACCGCTGAAACTCAAAAAGGCAGGTGCACAGATGCCACGAGCAACCATCAATATCGCTGAACCGGACGGCCAGGCGATCACCGCTACGACTTGGCGTTACGCCGTTGGCTATATACCTGGCGAGTCCAACCTGGGCCTGGTTGGCGAGGCCCAGGGCGGCAGCCCGGCGCGGCTTCCCGACTATGACGACTCCGGTTGGGAGGTTTGCAACGACCTGCCCGGGCGAGTGTCGGGCGGGTTCACCTTCGCCTGGTATCGCGCCAACGTGACCATACCCGAGACTATCAATGGCCAGCCGACGAGCGGAATGCGGGTTCAGTTCGAGACCTGCGTGGACGACTACGGCGAAATCTGGATCGATGGCGAGTGCAACCGTGAACGTGGCGCCGTCCAGGGCTTCAACGTGTCGCAGCGAGTTCCGGTGACTGCTAGCGCCCAACCCGGGGACCAGCACACCATCGCCATCCTGGCGGTCAACGGCCCCCTGGGCGACCCCTTTGGCACGGTGTTTGTGCGCTACGCCCAACTCGGGTTTGAATGGTAGCCGATCCGTTTTGATGAACGCGGCCAAGCCGCCGCTGAAACACCATAGACTGATTTCGTTGGACCCGGTCAAGCACCCGGGGCCCTTCGCCTACCGGGTGCGGACCGGTCTTCCTGGAGCGCGCCGGAGGCGTGGCCGCTTACCCGTGTCCGCCTGTCAACCGGCGCTGCGGTGGAGGCCCGGGAGATTTCCGACTGCTTTCACCCGTACGCGGGTGGCGTTGCTGGGGACGTAGGTCAGCGGCACTTCGTCGATCTCAACTACTTCGATGGTGGCAGGGTCCGCTCCGGCGGACACGGCGCGGGCAATGGCCGCGGCCGAGCAGTCCGCGACCGCTTGCTCGCGCCCCATGCCCTCCAGTGAGTAGACCCGTTCCACCTGCCCGCCAACCTGGGCGATGGCAGCGCCGATCGCGTTGGCTACGCCGGAATTCTCGGGCCGCAGCACGTGCGAAGCTCCGGCCAGGTCGTCGCCCAACAGGATGTTGCCTCCACCCACCAGCGCTACCGGCACGTCGTCCCGGCTCAGTTTCACCCGGTCAATCGCCGTCTCTACCCGGTCCTGGATCTCAGCAATCACTCGGTGCACCAGCGACGCATCCATGCCAGCCACGAGTTGTGGGTTGCCGATCTGCACCCTTCCGCCGGCAACCGCCACATCAGTGGTGGTGAGTGTATCTCCACCGAACACGCGCCCCGCTTCCGTCAGCCGGTACCCCACGCTTTCCGGGCCGATCCGCAGCGGATCCGGCACTACCACTGTGCCTCCGCCCAACGGGATAGACACGGTGTCCGGCATCCGGAAGTTGGTCCGTACACCGGCCATCTCGACGGCCACCGCCGCTTCCCGAGGGAATCCGTTCACCAGCGCCCCCACGTCGGTCGAGGTGCCGCCCACGTCCACTACGATGCCGTCGCGTATCCCCGAAAGCCAGGCGGCGCCGCGCATGCTGTTGGTGGGTCCCGAAGAAATGGTCAGCACCGGGAATCTGGACGCGAAATCCGCATCCATCAACGTGCCGTCATTCTGGCTCAGGTAGAGTGGGGCTTCGACTCCCAACGCCTCGATGGCCCCTTCGATACCCCGGATGATGCGCCCGGCGAGTTCACCCAGAGCGGCGTTCAGCGTTGCCGCGTTTTCGCGTTCCAACAGCCCGGTCCGCCCGTTCTCGTGCGACACGCAGACCCGCAGGTCGGGCGCTTCTTCCCGCACGATCGCGGCTGCCGCGGATTCGTGCTCCCCGTTTACCGGCGAGAATACCCCCGAAACGGCTACCGCGCGCACTCCCTGCCGACGCATGTCAGCCACCGCCCAGCGTATTTCCGACCTGTCCAGCGGACTGATCTCCCGCCCGTCAAATTCGTGCCCGCCGCCCACCATGTAGGTGAACCCGCCCATGGCTTCCCGGAGTTCGCCCGGCCAGTCCACCAACGGCGGCAGCAACTGGGTGGCCGGCAGACACAAACGGAGTACCGCGGTCGGAGCGAGTTCCCGGCGTTCCAGCAGGGCATTGGTGAAATGCGTCGTACCCACCATCACGGCGTCAATCCGTGCGTCGGCGGGCAACTCGGCCAGCAACTCCCGCATGGCATCGATAATACCGGCGGTCACGTCCGGAGTGGTCGGCAGCTTGACGGCGTGGATCAGCGCCGGTCCGTCCATGAGCACGGCGTCCGTGTTCGTGCCTCCCACGTCTACCCCGACCAACATACCAGCCGCCCTCTAAACCGCCAGGGTCACGTAGTCAACGTCGTACCCGAACGCCTGCGGGCCGGCCACCGCCAACCCTTGGGCGCTTGTCCACAACGCGGGCGCCGGAAATCCCAGGATCGTTACCCGGAGGCCGTACCGCATTAGTTCGGTCGTGACCGGTTCGCCCAGGTCGGTGGCTACCGCGCAGATCAGGTCCGGCACCACGCACACGACTACGCCGTCGCGTCTGGCGACGAGGTTTTCGTTTTGGAACTCGATGACCATGCGCTCGCCGGCGTACGCGTCCAGCCCGTCGATGGTCAACGAGCCCCGGGCAAACCCTGCCGTGGTGCGGCGCTCGAGGTCCACCACCTTGCCGCTGAACAGGACCTTGCCGGGGCAGATGCTGAGGATCGCCTCCAGTGGGTCATCGCCGTGATGGCGGGCCGTCTTGACCGCATCCCCAAGATCCCGCGCCAACGATAGGGTCAGGGGCACGGCGGTGCGTCGTACCTGCTCGGTCGACATGGGGGCAACGGCGTAACAGGCCACGCAGCCCATTTGGATCGTCACCGAACGGGCCAGGCGCTCCGCCCACCGGGGATCTATCGTCTCCCGTATCACCACGCTATTGCCCTTCTCGTCTGAAACCGCCATCGGACAGCATGGCACGCCGTACACGAAGAAAGTTTTCATCTGGAATTCGGGAAACGCCCGGCCCATGCCGTCGGCATCCACCACCGGCAGGCCGGCCATCGCCGCAGCTATCAACGGCTCCACCGAGTTGCTTCCGCCGATCTCGTTGGAGATGAGCGCCGTGGCATTCTCCCCGGTGTAGTCCTCGATGGCTCGCAGTGCGTGGTACGACTGGAGGTCGCGCACCTTTTCTATGCCCACTGTCGGAGCGCCGATCCCGCCCACGCACACCACCCGCGCGTCTTCGGGCAGTTCGTCGGGCGCAAGCACGTCAACCGATCCCCACTGGCGAATCGCCTGCCGCGCCCGGAGTTGCCCGATGTACGGATTCCCTCCCCCGCCCGTGCCCAGGATTCCGGCGCCGATGGCGATGGACTCCAACTCGTTTTCCGTAGCCTGCCACATTTCGGATCGCCTCAGCCTGCTGATGCTCCCAGGAGTCCAAGCGTTCGGCGGCGTCGATTACCGGCCGCCCGCCGACCTGCCGCCGTCCACCATATAGACGCCGCCCGTGCAGAAACTGCTGTCGTCGCTGGCCAGGAACAGCATCATCCGCGCCACCTCCTCGGGGTTTCCATAACGGCCCAGCGGGATGCGCGACGAAGTCGCCCGGTAAGTCTGTTCCACGGTGATGTCGGAGTCGTCGAGCGCGGCTACTCGCATTTCCTCGATGGACCGCATCATCCGCGTTTCGATGGGAGCCGGGTTGACCGTGTTGACACGGATGCCCGACGGCGCGCCTTCCATCGCAGCGGTGCGCATCAAGCCGATCACCGCGTGCTTGCTCGTGGTGTACGCCGACATATCGGGCCCTGCGCCGATGCCGGCCGTGGACGACGTTATGACGATGCTGCCGCCTCCGCGCTCTCGCATCACCGGCACCACGTACTTGATCCCCAGCCACACCCCGCGCACGTTGACCGCCATGACCCGGTCGAATACATCCAGGGGATAGTCCGGGATGGGAGATATGGAACCCTCAATTCCCGCGTTGGCCAGCAGGACGTCCACTCCGCCCCAGCGGTCCACCGCCGCCCGCACGTAGGCCTGGGTTTGGTCGGGCGACGTCACATCTGCCACGGCGTAACTGGCCCGGTCTTCGCCGATTGACTGCGCAACTTCCCGCAGCGCCGGCTCGTCCAGGTCGACCAACGCAACTCGAGCGCCTTCATCCGCGAACAACTGGGCCGCCGCGCGGCCGATGCCGCCCGTGGCGCCGGTGATCAAAGCTACTTTTCCGTCCAGACGGGCCATGTTCAAACTCCTTGTTTGGCGCCCTGGCGCACTTCCGATCCCTATCCCGGTGGTGGGCCGGCCAACTGTAGTTGGCACTCTACGAAGGCTTCGAACAGTGCAGCTGGGAACTCCGCTGCGGGTGTCAGCAGCACCGTGAGAGCGTCCTGGCCGCCCACCTTTTCCAGGACGCACTGGAAGTTTTCGTACTCTCCGGGTCCGATGCCCATGGCGGGCGCGGCCACCTGGAACTCCTCTTCGCTTAGGCAAGACAGCGACACCACGAAGGTAACCATGCCGGCCACTTCCGCAGTTTCCCCAGGGCTGCCCGGGTCGCTGTCAGCGGTCAGGGTGGTCATGAGCGCACGCAGGTCTGTGTCCGCGTAGCTGCTCCGGAGGCACTCGGACGTTTCAAGACTCAGCGGCCCGGTGGCGCTCAGGACGGGCGTCAGCAACAGTCGCAACGAGGTTTCGTGCTCCAGACAGCCCAGGATTGCAGCGCGCTCTGTCTCGTCGACCAACTCCGGAGCTTGCAGCGCCGCCGCCAGCCGTTCCGGAGGGATTGCCCCGGCCAGGCAACTCCGCTCGGCCTCGGACAGGTCGGCCAGAAAAGCGTTCGCGTCGTCCATGGCCAACGGCGCCAGAGGTTGCGCGGCGGCGGCCGGCAGGTCCGCCGTAGCCGTGGGCGCTGCGGTTGGAGTCGCGGTGGGCGCGGCTTTCGTTAGCGTCGGGGTGGGTTCCATGGTGGCAGTCGGCTCAGTTGGCTGCGATGACGCGCTCGCTTTCGCCAGGGCGGCCGCGACCGTAGCTTCATAATCCGGCGCTTCAGGCACCTCACGTTCATCTGCGCCGCACGCCAGAACAAACCAGCACAGGCATGCCAAACCGGAGAGCGTCAGGACACGGTAGATTGTCTTCTTGGTGGATTTGGTCATATTCGACCTCTGGAATGTATTTTGGTGACGAGAGTGTATACCATCTCGGAAGCGTCGCACCGTGCCCAACGAGGCGCGTCGTGCCTGAACTGCGCATCCTCCTTATCGTCGAGTTGGCGGTGCCCAAACGTCGTTGTAACAACCGGACAGTTGGTTACCGATGCCACAGTCCGGCATTCAAACAATGGTCACATCTCCCCGATTCGGGGAGATGTGGTCTATACCAACCATCCTGGGGCCCGTCCTCCTGCGGGTCGATCTTCGCCATCAAATTGTTGGCGGGTTCGGTGACGGACCTCGTCGCCGCTAGATTCCCAACGCGGCTACTCCTGCCTTGGCGATGGCCTCGTCGTCGAATCCGCTGGGCAGGCCGCCCACGCCGATGGCGCCGACTACCGCCCCGTCATGGAGAACGGCGACTCCGCCCGGTATCGCTATCAACTGGGCATCCCCGAACGACTCTATCGACCGGCCCGTGCTGCTGAGTTGCTCGGCGAAAGCGGCCGTGTCCATGGAGCGGACCGCGGAGGTGTAGGCTTTGCGAATGGCAAAGGTGGGCCTGAGGCAGCGGTCCATCCGGGCGTAGGCCAGGAGGTTTCCCGCATCATCCACCACGGCCATGTCGACCTTGCGCCGGTCGGGATCCCGGTTGAAATCCGCGATCATGGCAGTGATGGCGTTCTGGGCTTGTTCCAGGCTGAGCATGGGCTTGTTGTACATGTCGTCGACCTCCGTGAAGTTGTCGTTTGAAACCGCGCCGCTCAACAGCGGCCTGGATGCTGGCCGGTCAGCCGGCGGGCACGGAGGCAGTCTATCTGCTCCGTGGCGTGGCCGCAAAACCCTGGAGCATCCGAAACCCGTGGAACGGCGCCGGTCCGTACCCCGGAGCCACGGTGTGCATACGTGCTGTGACCCCTACTGCGATGCCTCAGATTGCGCTGTGTCGGGTATCGGCCGTGGGTTTGCCGTCGCCGTGCCGGAGCGCTGCTATTCACCCGCTCCCGTAAAGCCGGTTGAGATTGCCGAGCCGCCCGGAGCCGAACTGCTTTCCCTGCAGGGCCGGGTGGTCGGGTTCGTAACGATGGGCTCGAAACACGCCGTTGGCCATGCCGAATTGGGACGGAACAACGAAGGGGCTGACGTATTCCCATACTATTTCGTTTCCGGGAGTTACCTCGAACAGCCTGCCGGCAAGCCCTTCGGTGATCAGCGTGTTGCCGTTGGGCAAGCGCTGCGCCCCGCCAGTGAAGTGAGTGAAGAAGGAGACCATCGGCTGGCCCTGGTATTGCCACATTATCTCGTTGGTGGACGGGTCCACCTCGACCACGCGGGAGTAGCTGAGCCCTCTACGATGCGATCCGTTGTCCAACAGCAACACGTTGCCGTTGTCCAGGTAGGTGGGGTGGTGCTGATGGGATATGACGCCCGGCCCCCACTTCCAGGCGATGTCCCCCGTTGCCCGGTCCACCAACGCCACGGTGTCGAGGACTCGAAAGCTGATCAGGAAGGTGCTTCCATCCGGGGACGCTGTCAGGTCGTTCGCGCCTCCCCAGGCATCGCGTCTTTCCAATGGGCAAATAATTTCAGTTTCCGGGTCCAGGTGGTCGGCGGACCGCCATACACTCACTTCTGTCCCGTCAGGCGCAACCTCCACCACCTGGTCGCCGAGCATCTGCTCCGGGTCACTGGCGGTGGTGAATCCGCCGCGGACCCTTCGGGTTAGTTCCTCGGATATCCGGTCGCGTTGCAGCAGAAACAGGTTGTTGCCGTTGGGCAGCCGGTTGTGGCGCCGCAGGCTGGGGTTGTGATACTCCCAGACCAGCCGGCCGTCCCAATCCAGTTCCCGGATGTGGTCGGCGCCAGGAGGGTTGGATCCCTGATCTCGGAAAAGCAGGTTGCCATTGTCCAGAAGGAAGCCGTATGCGATGCCGCCGGGATAGTGCCAACGATGAACGAAGTTGCCCGCCATGTCTATCAGGTAGGCGTCGTCGCCGCCGTTGGCAGAAAAGAGGGTGTAACCCCGGTACGCGCCGGCAGCGTGGTAACGGACCAATCCGGTGGGGCGGTGGGATGTGGTCATGGGGCGCTCCTCCTGGTTTCCTGAATTGACGCCACCGCCACGGTGAATGGCGGACGGGCCTCCGACCGGGCGGCAGGATCGTTGCTCGGCCCGCAGGTGATAATCTGGCATCGGCTCCGGAGCGTCGGGGTTGTCTCCCTGGGTCGGCGGCGCCAGCGCTGATGAGAAGATACTGGATGCGAGACCGATGGTAAACTTGGCGCGCTCCGCACACCCAATTTACTCTCCGGAATCCAGGAGAAGACCCGAATGCGCATCGCGGTACCCGATCTGGTGTCCAACTCCTACTTTCCGGCGGTTGCCGCCACCGAGCTGGGATTTTTCAAGGCCCACGGCATAGATGTGGAGTTGGAAATGGTCTTCCCGGTGGGCAGGGCCATGGCGGCTTTGCGGGACGGCGAGATCGACTTCGTGGCGGGTCCGGCCCATGCCACCCTGTCAGCCTTCCCCGGCTGGCGAGGCGCCAAATTGCTGGCCACTCTGTCCCAGCACACCTTCTGGTTGCTGGTGTTGCGTTCGGATCTGCGGGTCCGGCCCGGGGACGTTGCCGCGGTCAAGGGCTTGCGCATCGGCGCGGCGCCCGGTCCTGACGGCGCGCTGCGCCGACTGCTGGCCGAAGCCGGCGTGGATCCGGCGCGAGACGACGTGACGCTGGCCCCCGTACCCGGTAGCGGCGAGGCCGGCGTGTCCTTCGGCGTCCATGCCGCCCGAGTCCTGGAAGAGGGGACAATCGACGGGTTCTGGGCCAACGCGATGGGAGCCGAAGTGGCGGTGCGGAGCGGGATCGGCAGCGTGACGCTCGACCCGCGTCAAGGACTCGGACCGCCGGCCGCGAGGGACTTCACCTTTGCGGCGTTGGTCACCACCGACCGGCTGGTTGAAGAGGCTCCCCACATAGGCGAGGGAGTGGTGCGCGGGATCGTGGAGGCCCAGCGGGCGCTCCGTGCCGATCCCTCTCGGGCC
Source organism: uncultured Dehalococcoidia bacterium (assembly GCA_951813535.1). GTDB lineage: Bacteria > Chloroflexota > Dehalococcoidia > Lucifugimonadales > UBA3495 > Bin87. Next base: position 1,582,473 of record OX638345.1, read on the forward strand.
GTCGCGGTCGGCCGGCGTTTGTTTCCTCCCGATGAGGCCGCGATTATCGAGGACCTTATCCGGCGTGATGCTCCCTACTACACAGCAGAAATTTCCGCGAGCTCGGTAACCAACCTGAACGCGTTCTCCCGGGACGTGGGCCTGCTCACAGGCGACGTGGCCTACGATCAGGTCGTGGCGACCCGATTCGCTCATCTCTGGACAGAACTGTAGGTGCAGCTCATGCAAGTCGATATCAGGGTACCCGTGGGTCTACCGCTCCCGGAAACCGCAGAGTTCATCGCCACGTGCGAGGCCGCAGGATTTTCCGGTGTTGGCGTCCATGACCACCAGCACAGCGGGCGGGACGTCTTTCTCACCCTGGCCCTGGCCGCCGAGCGGACCTCCCGGCTGACCTTGTACCCAGCGACGAGCAACCCGGTCACCCGGCATTCGATGGTGCTGGCCTCGCTGGCACACTCGCTGGAAGAGATCGCCCCGGAGCGGGTGCGCCTGACGGTGGCCCCGGGCTACCTCGCCGTCGGCAATATCGGCCGGCCTCGGGCCACGGTGGACGCCATGCGCCGGGCCGTCGTCACCATTCGCCGCCTGCTCCGGGGCGAGAGCGTGGAATTCAACGGAGTCGAAACCCGGCTGCGCAATTTGAGCGACCGGCCGACACCGGTGTTCATGACCGCCGCCGGTCCACGCATGGTGGAGTTGGCTGGCGAAGTTGCCGACGGGGCCCTGTTGCTGGTCGGTCTCCATCCGAAAGCGGTCCAGGCGGCTCGCCGCCGACTGGAAATCGGAGCAGCGCGTGCCGGACGCAGCCTTGATGATTTCAAAATGATCTTCATCACCCCAACGACGCTATCGGACGATGGCCCGGCCGCTCGTCGCTTTCCCCAACAGTGGTTCCGGCCCGGGCAACCGTACCTGAAATACCCCAGCGATTCCAACCTGGTCTGGCTGCGAGAGACCGGCATCAACCTGGCCGACGATTTCGTCCCGGAGAGCATCGGCGACGCTCAGGCGGCCGAGATATGCGACGCCTTCGGTCTTTTCGGCACCGCGGAGGAGTGCCTGACCAGACTGAAAAGGGCCAGAGAGGAATCCGGCATCCAGCACGTCTTCATCTTCCCCACCCACACCCAGGAGGGCGGCTACGACCTGCCGCGGTACGAGGTGGAAGCTTTCCGAGACACGATAATCCCGGGTCTGGGCGCCTCTTGACGGTGTGATTGCGGGCTACCGGGAAAGCGGAGTGAGGGAGGCAACCATGCGTGTGAGGTTTGATGTCCTCCAACTGAGATCGCCCATCCGCCAGGCAGGCTGATCCCGGCTACGGCCATCCTTGACCCGCGCCGGGGCACTCCCAAGTTATCCTACCCATCCTCTGCGGGATTGTCTCTGCGGATTGAGCTGCTTGGTGCGGCCTGGGTAGGCACCCTCACCTGTCATCTGGACGTGACGCGGGAATTGCTGACCCAAACGCGAAATCGGCTCTGCAATCTCGTTTCTCAGTCGCTGCCGGTTCACGGCCTGCGTGTACGCCTGCGCGTCTGCTGGATTGTCTTCCATCGATTTGTGCACCCCCTGATGCGCGCGGCAGGACACGCCTTGCCAATCCTCCTCATGTTCGCGCCATTCATCGTTGGCGTTAATAAATTCATGGAAGGCGTTGACCTCTATCAATTTGCCGCCATCCCATGGCATAGGCCTGATGGTGTAACCCAGGTGCATCATGATGTGGGGATCTCTGAGCGGTTCCACGGATTGTCCACCGGCGCCCGGCGCGCTTCGCCCATCGCGGAGCGTCGCCCTTTTCGGCGGATGTGTTACCCACTTAACGATCCGCCGCCGGCGCCGATGACCAGCATCACCAAGGATGACGCATATCACACTACTTGACGGGACATGACCCGTTTGACGAGTCCGGATGAGGCATTAACCTGCCCCATGGAAATCCACGACGATGACGGCGCGGGTGCCTATTTTGCCCGTTTTGACACCGTCCCCGGTGGCGGCAAAGGATGGCACGACAGCCAATACGGGCGGGACCAGGGGCGATACCGGGCGAACGAGACAATCCGCATCGAGCTCCTTTTTACCGAAGCGGTTATGGTGCACGGCAGCGATGTCGCCATCGGACTGCGGGTTGGCGACGAAGACGCCGAGACGGCCAACCGCGTGGCTCGGTTTGTCAGCGGTTCGGGGTCCGACACGCTGACGTTTGAGAACCGGGTGGGGCAGGACGACCCGGATCTTGACGGGATCTCGATACCCAGCGGTGAATTCGGCGGAGAAAGGAAAATCATTGCCAGAACGGGTCTGAGTGAAACCAACGGACGATATCAAGGAGCTGCCGAGCATTCCAACCGGAAGGTGATGGGGATCACCCACGTCGAGGATGCGCTTATCTCCTCGAGCCCATCCAACGGCGATACCTACTGGCGCGGGGAGGATATCGAAGTCGTGGTCCGCTTCAGCAGGAAGGTTCAGGTGAACGGGTCCGTGTATCTGCCATTGAAGGTTGGCGACGGCCCCGGTTTCCCGAACCAGGCCCCGTACCATCGCGGATCCGGCACCGACACCCTGGTTTTCAGGTACCCGGTCAACGCTTTCGATCTTGATGCCACGGGCATTACAGTCGCCTCAGGCGGGTCGAAGATACGGGCGAGCGGAATGGCATCCTGGGATCGGGTTCGGTGGTGTTCGTACAGGGCGATGTCGAGCACCCGGTACATATCGGCTATGACGCGTTGATCGACCAACCGGATCACAAGGTGGACGGCAGGGCCTACGTCAAGAGCGTCGCTATAACTTCGGAGCCGGAGGACGGCGACCACTACACGGCTGGCGAGCAAATCCTGATCGGCCTGACTTTCGACCGAGCGGTTTCCATCGAACCGCAACCTGGCATCACCATTGAGGTTGGGGACGAAAAGAAACGGGCGCGATATCACAGCGGTTCATCCACCGAAACCCTGGTGTTCAGGTACGTGGTTCACGACGACGATGTGGACCACGATGGGATATCGGTGCCGTGGCAGATTGGAGGTGTGTACCGAGCTGGAGAGGCCATCTCACCGTGCAGGTTTCCGACGGCCAGGACGCAAGCCACGTCGCAGACGGCGCCGTAGACGATATCATCACCGTGACCATCAACCTGATCAATGTGGATGAACCGGGGGTTCGTAACGCTCGACGACTCCGAACCCGAGGTCGGGACCGCCATCACGGCTACGTTGACCGAGCCCGATGGCGATTTGACGCCCCTGTAGTGGCAATGGGCGAAGTCGGACAACGGCGCCACGAACTGGGTGGATATTGCCGGCGGGTCGTCGAACAGCTACACGGCGGATACAACGATGTCGGGATGTATCTTCGCGCCGCCGTGGGATACACCGACGGTGAAGACACGGGAGAGAGCGCCCGCGCCGCGACATCCCTGCGGGTTACTGCAAGTGAAAACGGAGGAAATGGCGGAAACGGATCGCCGGGCGGGGGACTCCTCAACAGAGTCCCCCGAGATCCGGGACCGGGTTTCTATTATCAGTGTGTCCGCGATGAGATGGCCGGCGCGGCGGCCACATGCGGCATGAATAGTTTCGCGGCCTACCGAGTTGGACTGGACGGCCGATACACCATCAACTGGGCCGAATGGAATGCGGCGCGTCCCGGCGTCAGCGGCTGCGCCATTTTCACCAATGAGTTCGTTTAGAAGAAGTACTACGTGGGCGGTACGGAAGTGGACGATCAGGAACTGGTTGACGTCTATGAGAGTTGCCAGTTCGCAGACGATCGCTGGAATTGCCAGGGGCGATTGAAGAGTAACTACTACCAGGATATGAACGGGAATCCCACGCAGATCCGCATCGTAGCGCAGCACGTTGACCAGACCGACGTGACGCACGCTCTCGAGAAGCCGGGCAGGTGGATGTTCGACCAGACCTACCACCGCTGGAGCGGCAACGCTGCCGACCCGAACCACGAACCCACGGAGGTCACCTACCGCAGGGTCAAATTCGAAATGGACCTCTATTTTTCCAGGTTCATGGCGGAAGCGGCGGCCGAAAAACCGTGCTGGTAAACGGAGCCAACGGCTTCGACGAGCAATCTGAATAGTGTGGAAGGCCTCTCGGGCCAACGATCTACGCTCTGGTCGCCGCCGTATCCCTCCCAAAGGGGTACGACGGCGACCGGTCTCGACTTTATTGCAACGGGCGCTGGAACTGGCGCTGATGGACGAGATCGATCTTCGCGGCAGTCTCCGAATTGTCTACGTCTGAGTGGGAAGACGCTGATTTGTCCAGACCTCGGGCCAATTGTTATCATTGAACATATACAGCCGCAGATGCCGGTACCCTCAGGGTGCACATATTGACTGAACGCAGGCGGATCGCCGGATCGGTGGGATGCGCATGGATGCGTCAAGATTCATAACCAGGAACGGGGCATAACTCATGGCTGAAGCATCAATAAACGAGAACGTCCGTTACGAACCGGATGAGAACCCGCCGAACTCGCTCCTGGTCGGAGCGGGACTACAGGGCGCCCTGGTCATGATTGGGAGCATCGTCCTCACCGTCGTGATCGTGTTCCGCACCGCGGGGCAACCGACGGACTACATCACCTGGGGCGTTTTCGCCGCCCTGCTCATCAGCGGGGCCAACACCATACTCCAGGCGGTGCGGCTGTGGCGGTTCGGCGCCGGGCACGTCCTCGTGATGGGCACCTCCGGGACTTTCATCGCGGTCTGCGTCGCGGCCCTGGTCGAGGCAGGCCCGGCCACCATGGCGAGCCTGATCGTCGTTTCTGCGCTGGTGCAATTCATTCTCGCCGACCGGCTTTCGATGCTCCGGCGCGTCTTCACCCCCGCCGTTACCGGGACGGTGATCATGCTCATCGCGGCAACGGTCATGCCCATCGTTTTCGACATGCTCACCGAGGTCCCGGAGGGGACGTCTCCGACGGCCGCTCCCATCGTGGCCATCACAACCTTGGCCACGGTCCTTGCGTTCGCGCTCAGCGGACCCAAGCGACTGCGGCTCTGGTCGCCGATTATCGGGGTGGCAGTCGGTTGTTTGGTAGCGGCGCGGCTTGGGTTGTATGACCTCACACTCGTGCGGGATGCCGCCTGGTTTGGCGTGCCGTTGGGATCCTGGCCCGGCGTGGATTTCACTCCCGGGCACGAATTCTGGGCGTTGCTCCCCGCGTTTGTCGCCGTCACCGTCGTAGGCGCCATCGAGACCATCGGTGACGGTGTGGCCATACAGCGGGTATCCCGTCGGCGTCCCGGCGCCACCGACTTCCGTGCCGTGCAGGGCGCCCTCAACGCCGACGGGTTGGGCAATCTCCTCTCGGGACTCGCCGGAACCCTGCCCAACACCACCTACTCCGGCACCATTTCCCTGGTCGAGGTCACCGGCATGGCGGCCCGCAGGGTCGGCATCGCAATCGGGGCGATCCTTCTGGCCCTGGCCTTTTTCCCCAAGATGACTGCTCTGCTCATCGCCATCCCGAGCCCGGTGGCCGCCGCTTACATCGGGGTGTTCATCGCCCTCCTGTTCGTGCAGGGCATGCGCATCGTTCTTCGCGACGGCCTGGATCGCCGAAAGGCCGGGATCGTGGGCGTGTCTTTCTGGATAGGCGTCGGTTTCCAGAACGGCGCGATCTTCCCGGATCTGCTGGGGGACGGCTTCTGGAGTGTCCTGTTGAGCAACGGCATGACCGCCGGCGGCATCGTCGCGGTGATGCTGGCGGCCGGCATGGAGTTCGCTGGTGGTCGCCGTCGCCGGATTCGTCTGGCCCTCGACGATCAGGCGCCCCAACGGGTCGACGAATTCATACGCAGCTTCACAAACCGCCCCGGCTGGAATGCCGCCTCCGCCGACCGGGTGGCCGCCGCCGCGGAGGAAACCCTGGCCATCGTGTCGCAGTCGATCCCCGCCGATGCGGGATCGGCGGGCAGCATCACGCTCCGCGCCCGTCAGGACGCCGATGCGGTGGAGTTGGAGTTCGCGGCGAGCCTCCGCTGTGACAACCTGGAGGATCGCTTGGCAGACCTCAAAGACCCGCCCCCTGCGCCTGACGAGGAAGAGGTGCCCTATCGCCTCCTCCTCCACCATGCGACCGACGTTCGACATCAGCAATACCACGGCCTTGACGTGGTGACCGTCAGCGTGTCCGCTAAAGAATAAACGCGAGGATCGCCCCGCCGTCGACCACAACCGACCGTCAGCAGGCGTCTCCGTAGATCGGGCAACGGGCGCCGGCTCAGGCTTTGCATCGGTACCGGTGGATCAGGCATCTCACTGGGGTGTCGCTGCAGACGGTACGGTTTGAGCGCCCGTCGCCCTGCCTCCTTCGCCGGGCAGACTCTTCATCTCCGCGGAGCTTTCTTTGATCCGTCGGACACCGGTTTTCCTTGAGTCAGTCTGTCGACCCTGTGGTTCAGGGCGTGATGCGCCGCGTTCGCCCACGCTCGGGCACCGCGACCCTTGCTGATCCACCTTTCCCCGGTCGATAGCCAGCGGTGTCCGATGTGCACGGTGCGAGTATTTGCACCTCCAACGGAAGCTGGACTTTGAGTAAAAATTAGAAAAAGAATAAAGGCAGGGTAAGATGGCTTGACCCAAATCTCACTAAAGGTCCAGCCATCCTCACCCTCCCCGATGCTATTGTACCGATACTCGCTCCCTTCTCAATACTGTTCACCAACCCAACCTGGCAGAAGGCCCAACTCCTGCTGGTCGGCGCGATCCTCACCCCGGGCCAGCGCACCGTGGCGGCAGATCTGCGGGTCATGGGCCGCAGCGACCAGGACGACTACGCCCGCTACCACGAGGTGCTCAATCGGGCGGTGTGGTCGCCCCGTGAGGCGGCGCGCATCCTGCTCTTGGATTTCCACACCGATGACGACTACGCCGGTTTCGTCCGGGAGATGGTGGAGAAGCGCAATCGCCTGGTGAAGGGGAAGCTGGAGCAGGAAATGGCTTGCCTACGGCCCCTGCCGCCAGCTCCCATGCCGGAATACGCCAACTACCAGTCCAGGGTGCGCCGGTGGAGCACCATCCAGGTAGCGGGACGGAGCTACAGCGTCCCGTCCCGGCTCGTTGGCAAGGTGGTACAGGTCCGCATCTATTCCGATCACGTGGAAGTCTACTACAAGGGCCACTTTGTGGAACGCATGGCGCGAGTGCGCGGTGATGGAGAAGTAAACGTCAATTACCGCCACGTGATCAATTCCCTGGTGCGCAAGCCGGGCGCTTTTGCCCGGTACCGTTTCCGAGAGCAGCTCTTTCCCACCATGAGCTTCCGCTTGGCATATGACGCCCTCAGGCAGTGGCGTGGTGAGCGGGCCGATGTGGAGTATGTGCTGATCCTGCACCTCGCGGCGCAGACCATGGAGGCCAATGTGGACAGCGCCTTGTCGCTGCTGCTGGAGACGGGGCTGCCCTTCGACTACGGCGAGGTGCGGGAACTGGCCGAGCCCAAGCCGCCGGAGGCTCCGGCGCTGGTCTTGTCCGGAAAGCCGGACCTGAAGATCTACGACCGCCTGCTCACCGTCAGCCTGGCCGGATCGGGGGTGTGCGCATGATGGCCACCGACACCAGGGTCATGCAGGAGCGCATCGGCATCCTCTGCCGCGAATTCAAGATGCCCACCATGGGCGCCCAGTCGGTGGCGCGTTTCACCGAAGCCGGCCACGGCGACGCCCTGTCCATCTTCCTGGAGGTGCTGGAGCAGGAAGCCGAAGATCGTCGCCACCGGCGCATCAACCGGCTGCGTCAGGCGTCCCTGCTGCCCTCGGGCAAGACCTGGGAAACCTTCGAGCATCACCGGATGCCGCTCGCTCTCAGGCAGCAGCTGGACCATCTGGCCCAGGGCAGTTTCGTGGATCACGGCGTCAACGTGCTGGCCTTCGGGCTCCCCGGCACCGGCAAGACCCACGCGCTGTGCGCCCTGGGACACCGGCTGGTAGAAGCCGGACACTCCGTCCTCTTCGCACCGGCCTACCGCCTGGTACAGAGCCTGCCCCTGCGGAAGCAGGGGACCTGCTCGCCGCCAAGCGCGACCTGGACCTGCCCCGCCGGCTGCGCAAGTTGGACAACTTCGACTTCCTGCTCCTGGACGATCTCGGCTACCTGCCCCAGGGCAACGAGGAGTCCGAGGTCCTCTTCACTCTGATCGCCGAACGCTACGAACGCCGGTCGCTGGGCATCACGTCCAACCTGGTCTTCTCCGAGTGGGAACGCATCTTCGCCAACCCCATGGCCACCGCCGCGGCGATTGACCGGGTGGTGCATCACGCCGTCATCCTGGAGTTTGACGTCCCCAGCTACCGGACTGATGCAGCACAGCAACGCGGCGAGACTGCCGCGGCCGAGGAGGTGAACCGGCAAAAATAGTGGACGCATTTTCGGCAAGATTAGTTGACGCGGGACACGCGCGCAAAGTAGGTACGGGTGAGCTTCGCGCCGACCTTGACAAACCTCGAGTGGGTCAGTACAAATCCAAACTCGTGTTGGGCCCTACCAGTGAGTAGGGTGGGGAGTAAGGAACTCCGTTCCAATAAACGGGTCAGAGGCCACTGGAACAGAAGTGTGGCCGGCCGGGCTTTCAGCCGCGCATACGGGGCAAATGTGCATGAGTCAGGAGACCGTGAAAAGAGGATGGAACGAGAGCCGCTGACCAACACGTTGACGGTAAAGATAGTCATGCGTGGGCTGTGATGAGACCTGAGTTTCGAGGGGCAGCGAAATCGGTGCCGGACGACCTGCGAAACGCAGTTGCGGTGGCAGTGCGCAGGTCGCAGGACTACTTTATCGCTATCCAAGCACCAGAGGGCTACTGGTGGGGCGAATTTGAATCTAATCCAACCATGGAGGCCGAGTACTTACTGTTCACCCACTTTCTGGGTATTGGCGATAGCGAAACGTGGCGAAAGTTGACGAACCATATCCTCAAAGTCCAGCGGGAAGATGGGACGTGGGGACAGTATTACGGGGGACCGGGCGACCTGAGCACGACTGTGGAGTGCTACTTTGCGCTGAAGCTCGCTGGCTTTTCGGTCAACGACTCTCGGATGGCGAAGGCGCGGGAATTCATACTGGCGAAAGGCGGTGTGCCTCAGGCCCGAGTCTTCACCAAGATATGGCTGGCGCTCTTCGGCCAGTGGAGTTGGAGGGACGTCCCCACAGTTCCACCGGAAATATCGCTGCTGCCCTCGTGGTGCCCGATGAACCTGTACGATTTCTCGAGTTGGGCGCGCGGCACGATACTGCCGCTCAGCATCGTGTTGTCGTACCGACCTGTATGCGACATACCCGAGGGCGCAGCCATTCCTGAGCTCACTCCCAATGGTGAAGACAGCCGATCAGGACAAGTCGCGTTGCATCGCCGGTTCGGAATGGCTGGAGCGTTTCACCTGGCGGACCGCATGCTTCGTTGGTACAACTCACTGCCCTGGCGCCCAATGCGGCGACTGGCCATCCGTAGGGCAGCCAAGTGGATCGTAGACCATCAGGAAGAGGACGGTTCGTGGGGCGGCATTCAGCCTCCTTGGGTGTACTCGCTTATTTCTCTCAAATTGCTCGGCTACGGCGTTGATCATACGGTCATGCGCAAGGGTGTGGAGGGATTTAGGGGCTTCATGATCGAGGAGGAAGACTCGTTGCGCGTCCAGGCTTGTGTGTCGCCAGCCTGGGACACCTGCCTTGCGATGATCGCTCTGGAGGACTCGGGCATGCCGCCCGACAGTCCGGTGCTGAGCCGGGCGGCAGAGTGGCTCATCGCCGCCCAGATAACCAAGGGGGGCGACTGGCAGGTAAAGGTCAAGGGCACCGCACCTGGTGGATGGGCGTTCGAGTTCGCCAACGACACCTACCCGGACATCGACGACACAGCTGAGGTGCTCATTGCACTGGACCGCGTCAGGACCGAAGACTCCCATAAGCGGAAAGAGGCAATTCGACGCGGTACTGAGTGGATGCTGGGGATGCAAAGCAGCAACGGCGGCTGGGCCTCTTTCGATAAGGACAATGTCCGCAGGGCGGTGGCTGAGATTCCATTCGCGGACTTCGGTGAGATGCTCGACCCGCCCAGCGCTGACGTCACGGCCCACGTTGTGGAAGCGCTGGTACGCCTTGGATATTCCAGGGATGGTGAACCGGTAAGACGTGCAGTCCAGTACCTGCTGGACGAGCAGGAGCCCGACGGCTCATGGTTCGGAAGGTGGGGAGTGAACTACATATACGGGACGGGCGCTGTTCTGCCGGCTCTTGAGGCTGTCGGCGAAGACATGGGCAACGCATCCGTGCGTCGAGCCGTCAGCTGGATACTGGCCCACCAGAATGAAGACGGCGGATGGGGCGAGACTTGCGCCAGCTATGCCGATCCCTCGTTGGCAGGCCAGGGACCCAGCACAGCCTCCCAGACAGCATGGGCGTTGCTTGCTCTTCTCTCGGCCGGTCAGTGGGAGCACCCATCCGTACACCGAGGGGTGAGATACCTGGCGGACACTCAGCAGGATGATGGCACCTGGGACGAGCCCTGGTACACCGGAACGGGATTCCCGGGCTACGGTGCGGGACAGCGGATAAAAGGCGACGGTAGGCAGAGCAATACCATCGCCCAGGGGACCGAGCTGTCAGCGGGGTTCATGATCAACTATCACCTCTACAGGAACTACTGGCCGTTGATGGCCCTTGGCCGGTTTATGAGTTACATGGACGATGTCCCGTCTCGTTAGTCCGCGATGTTCATTGGCCTCGTTTCAGAAACTCAGGTCCGACGACCTTGTGGGACTGACTAACGTGCTCACCCGTGGAGTTGATGGTCGCCAGGTCAACTCTCTCCCAGAGGTCGTGTCCGATAGCCTCGCCAGGCTGCAAGAACTACTCGCGAACAGCGATCACCCTGGCGCATGCGCCAATACGGAAGGACCCCCTCAGTATGCAGTATGACGTTATCGTCGTCGGCGCCGGGCCGGCCGGTTCGACCGCCGCCCGCGAGTCAGCATTGCGGGGCCTCTCCGTGCTAATGATCGATAAGGCCGAATTTCCGCGCGACAAGCCGTGCGGAGGGGCCGTGACCGTGCGGTGCGCCGATGTCCTGGACCTGGAGCTATCTCCCGTCATCGAGCGAACGATCAGCGGCGTGGAGTTCACATGGCGCCACAGGTGGGAGATCTCCCGTTCGTCGTCCTGCGCCCTGGCGTATATGACGCAGCGCCGTGACCTGGACACCTTCCTGGCTGAGCAAGCAGTTGACGCGGGAGTAGATTTTCGACAGCGAGAAGAGCTGAGAAGTGTTGAACGCAACGGCGATCAGGTTACCGTCCGGGCCGGTGGGCATTCCTACCGGGGTCGCGCGTTTGTGGTTGCCGACGGCGCCAATGGGACCACTGCGAAGATGGCGGGTATCCAACGCGACTTTCAGCCGAATATCGCCCTGGAAGGGAACATCACGCCCCAAGGATCGTTCCCGGCCAAGTGGGAAACCTCAATAGGCATCGACTTCGGCGGCATACCAGGCGGGTACGGATGGGTGTTCCCCAAGGGGGACCATTTGAACTTTGGTCTCGGGGGCTGGAAGCACGTTGGCCCAACGCTGCGCCGCAGACTCAACCGGCTGGTTGAGCGCTACGGGTTCAATCCCGACGACCTGTGGGGAATGCGGGGCCACCACCTGCCGATACGCTCCAATGGCTCGAAACTGGTTGATGGCAACACGCTCCTCGTGGGGGATGCCGCCGGCGTGATCGATCCGTTCACCGCCGAGGGCATCTACGGCGCGGTTTGGACGGGCAAAGCCGCGGCGGCAAGCGTCGAGGACTACCTGGCCGGGAGGGCGCCCGGCCTGGACGGCTACAGGAAACAGGTCAAGCAGCAATTCCGACCGGAGCTCACTGTGGCCAGACAGCTCCACGACATCTTTCACCTGTGTCCCAGCCTCTTCGTAGGGATTGAGCGAACCAGCTCCATCCTCTGGCCCTCACTGGAGCGCATGCTTCAGGGGAGAAGTACCTACGTGATGATCACTCGTGACCTCGGCCCGATATGGCCGGTGTTGGAGTTCCTTTCCGACTCCATCCGGGTGTTCCCGCTGCTCCGCCGAATATCTGGGTTGCCTGACCTCGTTCCACCAGAGCGCTTCTTCCGGCGGTTGGGCGGACACAAGACAGCAACCTAACGGGCATAGGAGTAGGCCTGATGGGGATCCTCCTGATCAGTCGACGAACCTCGGGGGGAGGAGTTCCATTGGCCCAGGACGCAGCCGCCCATTGGGCGGGGGCCCCGATGATGCTCTTGCGGCGGCTTTGGATGGCGTCCAGGCCCCCTTCTCGGGCAACGTGCGGTCTTCACCGTCAGGGAGTGGATCACCACCTCACATTCTCCTCCGGAGCCATAACGCGTGGTGGTGGCCACCGGAATTACATTCTGACCGTTTTATATATCCGGTAAGCGCCTGCGGAAACGGTGGAAAACGCGTTGGCTCGGCTGAACATCGGTCGGCGCGATGGCAAAAACTCCGCAGCATCAAGGTCCTCGATGGCGGTCAGGGAACGACGTGCGCTCTGTTCGAACAGGCGGAGACGGCGCTCGCTGCCAAAGTCCAGGCCACCCCCGGCGATGACGGCTGCAAAAAGGATAGCCAGCATGTTCTTACGGTACAGTTGCCAGCAATCCGCCAAGGAGAACTCTTGGGCTCCCATGTCGAGAATGATGCGGTAGTATTCCTCCAACGCCGCGTGCTCTATCTGCCGGCGAATCTCGGTCGGAACACTGCAACCCATGAAATAGGCCACGTCGTAGAGACCGGAGCCGAGCCCACTGGCTTGCCAATCCACCACGGCGAACTCGTCGTTATCTTGGTCGTCCGCGCCAAAGAACATATTGTCCACCCTGAAATCGCTGTGGGTGAATGTCCTGGGACCGGCGGCGATATCTTCCACGTAATCGGCCAGTCGTACACCGAATGATTCCGCCAGTTTTCGCATCGGCTCAGAGAAAAGATGGCCAAAGTTATTCAACATTGCCGGAAGGTGGGCCAGATAAAACAGTTGGGCGAGGGGCCTTACCTTGGGACGGGTGTTGTCGTAGAACCCAGACAGCGGTGGTCGGTCAACCCTGTTCCAAAAACGGCCGTGCATACGTGCGATCATTCTGATGGCGGTCAAGGCCTGAGAGGCGGTGGCGCCTTGAACTTGATCTGCTGTCGCCATGCTGCTGAGATCCTCAAGCACGAGCACGAACCGCTGTCCGGATTGGTCCAGGTCGCCATAGAACAGGTAAGGCGACCGGATTGGGACGTGTGAGGCCAACCGGCAGTAAAAGGCGTGTTCGCGTTGGTAGAGCCGCAGCCGACGATTGATGCGAAGGCTATTCGGATCCGAGCTGGCCAACTTGACGATGACGCTCCGTGGGCCGAAAGATTGGCCTTCGTCGTAGGCTAGATGGCAGCGCAGCAGCCGGCCCATCAAGCCTACGTCCTCGCCGATTGGTTGAGCCGTTAATTGTTTGATGGGTGAGACATCGCTATTGCCCTCAAGGGTTAGCGCACGCTGCATCCACTCAAGCGTAATGTCTGCGGGGTTTTCGGGAAGCGGTGGTTTGATCACCAAATCAACTGACCGTTCGAAGGTAGCACTCTGACAGATTATCACGGTATCGGGCCGGTTTTTCACAGTGTAGATCCAGCTAGACCGCCGTGATAGGCGGCGATAAAGTAGATCATGTGGAGGTTTGATCGTTGGCCGTCAATACTCCCAATGATATGCTGCCGTAACTGTTCAGGGTTGTGGTGCTGAATGGGCGGAACTTGGTTAGGGGATGGCTGGCGCTTAGGGTGTTGGTTATGTCATATAACGAGGATGGAAAAGGAATTTGACCTCAGGACCGCCGACCGGGATACTCTGATCGCCATCATCATCCGGCAGCAGGCGATCATAGATCAACTGGAGAAACGGATTGCCCAGTTGGAGGGGCAGGCCAAATCCAAAGGCTCGGGCCGGATGCCTGGTCTGAAGCCCAAAGCCGTGCGGAAGCCGGATCAGCCCAAGCAGCCACGCAAACCTCGTCGCCACGGTTTTGCCCGCACCCGCATGACGCCCACCCAGAGGGTGGAGCATATGGTGGAGCAGTGTCCCGACTGCGGCGTCCAACTGTCCGGCGGCAGTACCCACCACACCCGGGAGGTCATCGATCTGCCCCAGGCTCCGGTGGCAGTCACCGAACACGCCTACATCGCTCGCACCTGTCCAAGCTGCCGACGCCGCTGTGTGCCGCCAGCGCAACTGGAGGGCGTGGTGCTGGGCAAACAGCGCCTGGGGATCAACCTGCTCAGCCTGATCGCCGCGCTGCGGGAAGAAGCCAGGCTGCCCTTCCGCGTCATCCAGTGGTACCTGGACACGGTGCACGGGCTGCGTCTCAGCGTGGGGGCCATCGTGGCCGCCACCCACCGGGTGGCCCAAAAGGCCCAAGCGGCGCTGACCGACATCGTGGAACGGGTCCGAGGCAGTCCGGTGGTCCACGCCGACGAGACCGGCTGGCGGGAGGACGGACACAACGGCTACGTGTGGACCTTCAGCACCCCCACCGAACGCTACTTTCTGCGGCGGGGCCGAGGCAAGGCGGTGGTGGATGAGGCCCTGGGCGCGGACTTTGCGGGCGTGCTGGTCAGCGACTTCTACGCCGCCTACCATCATTACGATGGCCCCAAGCAGCGCTGCTGGGCCCACCTGCTGCTGGGCCCACCTGCTGCGGGACATCCACGACCTGCGGGCGCTCTATCCCGGGGATGCATCATTGGCGCGGTGGGCTGATGCGGTCCACGATGTCTATGCCAAGGCCAAAGCCTTCACCCACCCGTCGGAGCAGCAACGCCGCCTGGCTGGACTGGCCCTGGAACATCGCCTGCTGGCGCGGTGCCACCCTTACCTGGACGACCCGACGTCAGCCCAGGCCAGACTGTGCCGCCGCATCCAGAACCACATCAAGAGCCTGCCCCGTACTGGATACGGGGAACTCTTCGTCTTCGTGGCCGAACCGGAGGCGCCCCCGGACAACAACGCCGCCGAGCGCAGCCTGCGCCACCTGGTGATCAGCCGCAAGATCAGCGGGGGCACCCGCTCCAAACAGGGCACCGACACCAAGATGACCCTAGCGTCGGTCTTCGGCACCTGGCGAGCGCAAGGCCTCAACCCACTCGCCACTTGCCGCCAACTCCTCGCTTCTCCTCAACCCTGAACAGTTACATGCTGTCGTTTCTCTTGGCAGCTCATTTACGAAGGCATAAATTCACTATAGGTTCCGCAGTGCCGACCCAGCGGAACCTCCGCGGGTGTAGCGGCCGACCCTGCCGCCGCCCTACTTCCAGCGGCCCTGGCTCTCGAACTCGTGAGTGGTCGCCCCGCTCGGCCGTGCGGCGGATTCGGATCGTCGCAAGCCTGCGTCGGAGATAGCTGCCGCCAGGGCCACGTTGAGAGGCTCCGCGCAATCGGCCGGCGTATGTAGAACCGTCACCGGAGTCCCTGAAAATAGCTCGGCACAGGACGATCTCACTTCGCCGATACTGCCTCCTGTTGCCTTCATCACCGCGTCAGCCGCACCGTTTACGTAACGGCCGTTGCGCGAACCATGGGAGGTTGGCCCTCGTTCTCCCGTCGGCTACAATCAGCACATCGGAAGAAACCTTCACGCCGACGTTGCGGTTGGCCCTCGTTCTCCCGTCGGCTACAATCGATGTCTATCCCTCCAGCGTGGAGGCGAGTACAGTTTCCCGATTCTGGGCAGGTGAAAAATCATGTTTTGGGCGGCGAAATTGCGCCCCGCCCTCCAGTTTTCAAAAATCCGGAGTTGTTATACGATGTAGTTGACGCAGCGGTTGTAGCCGACGGGAGAACGGGGGCCGCAGGGCGAGGTTTTGCCCAACCGTTAACAAGGTGAGGCGGATCTATTCCGCCAATATCCACCAGAGAAGAGGGCGAGCTACGGCTCGCCCTTCGCTTGTATACCATCCCTAAAACAGTGTGTACTGTTGCGGGTTCGTGTTCGCCGGTTGCCGCATTGCTCCGCTGAAACTGACGATGTTCTCGTACTGCTTGTCAGTGAAGTAGATAATCTGAACATCACCCGCCGGGTGCAGTCGGCGCTTCCCCCGGCGAGTATAAACCGGTGCCTGTTCCTTCCCTGCGCAGAACCGCAGGTACACCGACAACTGGCACATCTCAAACCCCTGGTCCAGCAGGAACTTGCGGAAGTTCGTAGCGTCTTTACGTTCCCGCTTGGTCAGCACCGGAAGGTCAAACAGCACCATCATCCACATCAGCCGATAACCGGAAAGCATGACCGGTTGCTCCTTGTTACGGTGGAATCATCCGGTCGGGGAACGTCAGAGACGACTGCTTGTCCTCAAACGATTTAGCGAGCGACTGCGCCGCTCGCTCCAGGCACGTCTCCACCGGTGTAGTTCCGCGCTCCGTGCGCATATCGGCGGCCAGCACCCCCACCAACACACGCTTCGCATCCGGCGTCACCTCAGCGCATCCTGACTGGACCAATCGCACTACCGCATGATCCACCGCCGGACGGAACGGCTCCATCAAGTCGTCCACCAGGCACATGGCATCATAGCGATTGTGGTAGTGAATTCCCAACGACGGGTGCAGTCCGGCAGCGGCAACGGCCCGGGCTGTCTCCGCTCTCAGCACCGTGTATCCATAGTTGAGCAACGGGTTGGGCATCTCACCGAAACGTTCCCGCCGGAAGTCGGGCCCGAACAACAGCGGCCAGTACCGGCGGGCCGCCTGGGCCTCCACATTGTCCGGGTCGCCCGACCGCACCCGCCGCGCCAATTCGTCCAGGCCGATCTCAGGTTGGCCCAGCATTTCCAGGGTGAGATGCTGCTGGCCGATTTTTGCCTTGACCACCGACTGCCACAGCCGCTTGCGTAATGGCAGCGACGCCTCCAGCTGGCATCGCATTCGCAAGGCTTGCACGTGATGCCCTTCCAACGGCCATATCCATGCCGCCGGCAGGTAGTTGTTGCCGCAGAGCACCACCGCAGCGCCGCGCTTGGCCAACTCAACCAGCAGGTCGTTGGAATAGGTTAATCCCCGGGCGTTGCACAGCAGCACGCCCGCGTCGTCATGGGGCACCCGGCCGGCTTCTTCGCCGTTGCACGATACCGTCATCAAACCGCGTTGACGCGCCAGATGCTGTCCCTCACTAGCGATTTCAATGACGCGGCCGATCAACTCTTCTCCACAACGAAAGCATTTTCGCTCTATTGTAGGATTGAAGGATGATTGTTGGCCCGTATACGCGATTTCGTTATTTGGCAAACTCGCGGAATATTCGCATGTCCGGCCGTTTACGCCTCAAATGGTCCGCGGTCGTACACCCGCCCGGTCTCGTCCACGCGCACCTTGCGGAACCCCTGCTCGCGAAGCTGGTTGGCTGAATACTCTGTTTCCCTGGCTTGAGCCTCGTTGTGCGAATCAAGGCAAATGCTGATCCGGGGCGACCTCTCTTTCTGAGTTCGTACCGACATGCTCCGGACTCTGACGATGCGACGGTTTGAACCCTCGCCCAGCGCGCCCATGTCGTTGATTTGCAGGCGCATCAGGCGCTTTGCGGCCGGGTGAGGGCGTAAGTCACCAGGGTTGAAATCGTGTTGATTGGCGTCGAATTTCGACACCACCACCGTCTGCCAACCGCCGCTGGGCAGGCGCCAGATGTCCGCGAATTCGTTGCCACCGGGCAGGTAACCCTTGTAGGCCTCGCCGTTGGAGTCTTCGATGCGGACAACTCGCTGCTCGGAATACAAACGCACGCGCCTCACCTTTTGGCGACTATTATTCACCATCACACCAGCGTCGGCGGCTCGCTCCGCAAACTCCGCGGCCCTGCCGCCCGTTTCATCCCACAGGTGGAGCAAGGCATCTCGCAAAGCCTGATCAGGCACGTTTTCCAGATCTTTCGCCGTGAACTTGGAAAGGTCCTTGCGCAGTACGACTTTGTGGCGTCCATCGCCCGCGGATGCAATCACGCCGTAAGCGGTCGCCTCGTGCAGTTGCCCGGTCGTCTGGCCATTTTTGCCAAGCGTACCGTGGTCCGGTTTGTAGGACACCGTCATCTGGTCCAGGAACGGTTGGACCTCGCTGCGATCAAAATCTTTCCATGGCGGCGGAACAAGTGCGGCCAGCCTCGTCTCAGCGTCCTGATAGTCTGACCCGGCGGCGGCGGCGAATTGTTGCAATAGTCCCTGGGTAGTGTTCGCCACCACGAAGGCATCCACGGCGTGATGACGGTGGTCGTCGCGGGTCTTGCGGGGATTTTCAGTCTCCGCCGACCCGTCGAGCATCCCCTCCAAGCCGCATCCGCGCCGTAGTAGCGCCGTCATCCGGCCCGGTATCACCCGCACCCGTTGTCGGTGTTCACCCTGTTCATCGTACAAGTAAGCCAGGTAGGTACGGGCCGTCCGGGACAGATATTGCGTTTCGCTAAGCTGGCGGTCCAGGAAATCACGCTCTCCCTCGAACCGCTCCATGGCGCTTTCCTCGAATCGCCAGCGCTTGTTCGAAGGAAAGTCCTTCACGTGCTCCAGGCATGCGTCGCCAAACTCTTCGTGCGGAGCACGATTGCCCTTCCTACGGTTGGCATCGGCCATGCAGACGACCAGGTTGGCCATCGAGTTGTCCAGCGTGCGGGAAAAGGGCAGGATGTGATCAACCTCGGTTTCAGCGGACATCACCATCGCAAGAGAAATCTGCAGACCAGTGTAGGGACAAACCCGATTGTGGATTGGACCCTGCTCTTCCCACAGTCGCAGTTTGCGCAGCGCGTCGGGTGTGCCTTCCAGCGCCTCTTGACCAAGCTCTTCCCTGAAGCGGGCGTTGCGTTTCCTTCCTTCGTTTTGCTGCCGCTGGAGGCTCATCTTCTGCTCCCGGTTCATTTTCAGCTCCCGGGCCAACTCGACGACTATTTCCTCCGGCTTTCCGTAGGTTTCCGTGAGCCGGTTCACCACGCGCCGTAGTTGTCCCAAGCCGATATGGACGGTGGGGTTAGCGATGCGGCCGTGTGCCGCCGGCTCGCCGTCCCGCTCCGGGTTTTTGGTTGGGTCGGCGCCCACGGCGTCGCGGGGCAGCACCTGGCCGTAGTAGGGCAACTGGTGGTGGGCTTCAGCGTTGCGAAAGTCCGAATGGTGCGGGTAGCCCGCATCCTGCACCGCATCCGAGAATACTCGTCCGTGCTCCAGGTGGGGAAGGATCTTGCGGATCGCCTTTTCGCTGAGGTTGCCATAACCCGGGACCAACGGGATGTTTGCTACGGAATTAGCCTGCGCGGCGTTCAGGCCCCATTCGGCAATAGCCTTTTGGCTGACGACCTCCGGGTCGGCGGTGTCCAACAGGAAGTGGACGATTATGTTGGGTTCATCCAATGAAAGGTCAAGCCACTTCTTGCCGAACAACTCCGGTTTCCCGAGGCGGGCCGTGGTTTCATCGCCTTTGATTGACTTCCGTCCACCAGCGGCCAAATTGAAAATTGTGTCCGACGGAAGTCCCAGATCACGTGTGGGCTTGGCTGGCTTGTCGTCGCGTCCTGCGGTCAACTTGATGTCGCGGCCGGAACGCAGCCGCCGCATGGCCCGTGCCCGCTCCTCCGGATTCAGAAACCGCTCCGGCTCAATGCCCTCCCTGACTTTCAATTTGTTCACTTCCTGGAGCATCCGGAATTCTTGAAAGATGGGCAGAGCCTTGGCCGCTCGCGGCTCCCCGCTTTCAAACTCGAACTGGCACCGTCCCGGTTGAACTGGACGCAGTGGCCGCTGAAAGAGGATCACGTTGCGCAGCTCGTCCCACTGCTCCGGACTCGGCTGTGGTGAGGTTCCTGTTGCACTCGAATCGCTTCGATCTCCACCTCGTACATCGCCCGGTCGGCGCGCAATCCGACCCTGGGGCGAGCCCGAACGGCTTCGCCTTTCCGGCGCAGACGCGCGAGGAATTCTCCCAGTGTGCGTACGCCACTTTCGTTCATGCTTTGGCGCAAATGGTTGATGGCGGTGCGCACCTGGCCGTCTTCTTTCTCATCGCCGCCGGCTTTCCGGTTCGACTGGAATCCCCGCCGCTGGTTCAAGTGAAATAAAGCCCGTCCCAACTCAAAGGGGGCGAGCGGTTCGTGCAACGCACGCGCCCGCAACTTGTAGGGATCAAGACGTTCTAATGCTTTACGCTCTTCCTTGTCCCCCGGCATCAACCCACATTCCACCAACGCCCGCATGAGCCCGCGGCGTCGGCCCAGGTAGCGGTCTCGCCGGCGACGCTGACCCCGAGCCAGCCGCCTTTCGACGGCATTGGACTGCTTGCTCTGCTCATCGCGCCCGTCCGGGAAGATTCGGACACCCATATTTAGTATTCCGCAGGGTTCTGCATGATCATCGAGTCGAATAGCGGCCCAACCGATGGAGTTGGTGCCCAAGTCCAACCCGAGGCGATATTTGGCTTTTTCAGCAGCCATGAACAACGCTTCGAGAGACGTTTGCGAACGGTGTTTCCTGGATCAGCCGGGAGGAGGCTCCCGGATCAACGCCAGTCGTTCAAGGTGCTCGGCGCAATAGCCCGACAGGCAATTCACGAACGCCAAGCGGATGTTTTCTTCGTTGGCGACTCCGCCAAACTCGACGAACTCGCTGATATTGTCGTGGTAACTATCGATATGCGGCTAAGCCCCAATCCACCGAAGGGATGAGTGTGGCGTCGTGGTGAAGGGATGAGAAAGTGCTCCCGCGCTTCGGGGATAATGGTTTTTGAAACAGAAAACCACCCTGAAACGAGGAGCACCTAACGGATGCTACCACGCAACGACCCCGACCGCATCCAAATCGCCTTTGACGACCACCGCCTGGTGGCCAATGCTGGACTGATCCTGCCGGTCACTTTGGCCCACCGCCTGGTGGCCAATGCTGGACTGATCCTGCCGGTCACTTTGGCCCACCACCTGGGACTGGGTGAGCTGGTGGACCACTACGTTGACCTGGGAGACGCGCTGGGCCGGGCGAATAAGGGAGACAAGCTGCTGACCCTGGTGGCGTCGGCATTGGCCGGTGGAGACTGCATCGACGATGCCGATGCGCTGCGCGCTGGGGGAACCGAGCAGGCGCTGGGCTGCGTGGTCAAGGCGCCATCCACCTTGGGAACCTTCCTGCGGAGTTTCCGGTGGGGCCACGTCCGCCAGCTGGATCGGGTGAGCCGGGAGTCGCTGGCCAGAGCCTGGGCGGCTGGGGCCGGACCGGGCGATGATCCGTTGACTATCGACTTGGACTCCACCGTCTGCGAGACTTACGGTCTGGACAAGGAGGGCGCGCAGCGTCACAACTATGCCGGCCAACGGGGCTATCACCCGCTCTTCGCCGTCGCCGCCGGCACCGGCGACGTATTGATGGCAAGGCTGCGCAAGGGCCGGGCCAACACGGCCCGGGGCGCTGCCCACTTCCTGCGGGAGACGGTGAGCCGAGTGCGTTACGCCGGAGCCACCGGACCACTCACCGTGCGGGCTGACAGCGGCTTCTACAATCATGACATCGTCGCCGTCTGCCGGAAGACGAAGGTCCGCTTCTCCATCACCATCCGACAGCACTAGAGCGTCCGGAATATCATCGAGGCCATACCCGAGGCCGACTGGACGCCCATCCCCTACTGGATGGAGGGCGCCGCCGACGTGGCGGAGACTGCATACACGCCTTTCGAGAACAAGCCCGACGCCACGGCCGTGCGGTTCATCGTCCGGCGGGTGAAGCCTACACCTGGTTCCCAATTGGCGCTGTTTGCCGACTACAGCTACCACGCCTTCATCACCGACCGTGACGGCGACACCCTGGACCTGGAGGCCGACCATCGCCGCCATGCCGAGATCGAGAACGCCATCCGCGACCTCAAGTACGGCGTGGGTCTCAACCATCTTCCCTCGGGACGCTTCCCCGCCAACGCCGCCTGGCTGGCCGTCCAAGCGCTGGCACACAACCTCGCCCGCTGGACCGGGCGCATCGGCCTGGTCGAGCCGGTGATGACCACCAAGACCCTCCGGCGACGTTTCTTCTCCCTGGCCGGACGGCTCACTCGCAAGGCCCGCCGCCTCACTTTGCATCTGCCACAGGGCTGGCCCTGGCAAAACCAGTTCAGCAGCGCCCTGGCCCGATTGCGCGCACTGCCACTCCCTTCCTGACATCGCCCACCGCGTCTGACTGTCCGCCAGCATTCCCGACCGATGGGCTGTCTCGCGCCAGCCTGAGCCACGGGTGCCTACCGCTGCGATCTGCCCCCCGATCGCGCCCGTCGCCGGGGCTGCGGCCGGTCAAAATCCCCTCCTCGTCACTGACACACTCACCGCCAGCGCCAATCCGTCGATATCAACGCCCTGCCGGACCCTCCCTTCACCTTTCGTCCCCAGTCTGACTACCTCGACCCAGTCCCATCGGTGGATTCGGGATTAGCAGGCATGGAACCAAATCGAAACGGAAACAGCCCGGACACTTTCAGTAATTTGAGCAAGTGCGTGAGCTGGCCCATTCTAACAACCGACACTCTGTCGCACAAAACGCAAACTGCCCGTCCATCCCGAGAACGGCGTGGATCTGGCAGGAGATGGCCCTGTCGCCGACCAATGGCGGCTGCCAATTTTCGCGGTGATCAGGCCGGCATTTTCACGGACATTAGTCCACTCTGGAAGTGCGGCAGTTTGAGAAATATCAGGTTGTTGTGCGCCGGTCAATCGCCTCCGTGGTTGCTGAGCAGGGCGCGGTGGCGGTATCAACAGGGCTGATCCTTGCCGTGAATCCGAGCACGGGGTGTGCCATGCCTGATAACTTGCACATGTTGCTTGACGACTTACGTCAGCCGTACCTACACTGGCCCTGGCGTGATACAAGGTTACCGGGACCGACGCACCGAGGCGTTTGCCGCCGGAGAGTTCGTCCCAGCGTTTCAGAGCTTTGAACAGCAAGCGGCCACGCCGGCTCTCAATACTGCACGCGGCCCGGTCCTTGGAGACGCTGAGAGCGCTGCGCGGCAATCGGCTGGAAGCACTGTGTGGAGATAGAGCAGGACAGTACTCCATCAGGATCAACCGTCAGTGGCGGATCTGCTTCAATTGGCCGGAAGGTCAAGCAGGGCCGTCCGACGTTGAGATTGTGGACTATCACTGAGGAGGCGCTGGCGACAATGTTGCAACGAGCCGTACATCCTGGGGAGATCCTGAAAGATGAGTTGGAGGAAAGAGGCGTGTCGCCGGCGAGTTTCGCCAGGCAGCTTGACGTGCCCGCCAATCGCATCAGCCAGATTCTGGCCGGCAAGCGCGCAGTGACCGGGGACAGCGCTCTCAGGTTTGGCCACTGGTTTGGTATGGATCCCCAGTTCTGGCTGAACCTGCAGGCGCAGTATGAGTTGGCGGTTGCGGAACGGTCGGTGGGAGCAAAGATACGTGCGCTGCCCACCGCGGCCAGCGGCGAGTAGGGTGCGGACGGGGTCTCGCACCGGCGTCCATGATGCGCCAGGTCTTGAGCAGGCGCTCCGGGCATCCCGTATGGGAACCGGAATGGCGACTGTCATTGCCGTGAGGGCAGCGTCGGGGACGCGGGCCGGATCCGGGAGTTAGCCGATGATCATCCTGCACGGAGGTTGGCGAGACGGCTGGATGTTGCTGTGGGGAGAGCAATCGCCGGAGGAACTGCGCTCCGAGGGTAATGGTAATCCGGCAGCCAATGAGCATCCCTACTGCGCTGGCCCCGAAGAGTTGCTCAACGTCCTGGACAATGCCGCGCCCGGGTTTGAAGCGGGCTCGGGCGAAACAGTCTCGGCTGCCGCGTGGCTGCCCAGTCGGGGTGGCAGCCCTCTTCCGTCCAGCGCCCTGGTGGCGGACCCGCCCAAATCCAGGGCAAAACCCAGGCTGATGCCGTGGTCCATACCCGCCTACCGGCTGTCTCCGGCGGAGGCCATCCCCGTATTGCAGGCCGGCACGGGGCAGGGGATGCTGACCAGCGGCGTGGGTATCGGAGCGGACCTGGCCTACTGGAGCCAGGCGGTGCGCTTCGGTGCGGGGGTGGTGGCTCGCCAGCAGTTCCTGCCGGGGATAGTCCACGACGCAGGCGGCATGCGCGCCGCCTGGATGCCGCTGTTCATCGGAGCCGACGCCGAGCGGCTGGCTCGGCTGAGCCAACGCATGCCGGCGGCGGCGCGGGCGCTGTCGGATTCCGACGCGGGCCAACCGCCCGACCAGCCGGCGGCCGCTGTCCTCAGGACCTTCGTCGCCGCGGTGGTGGACAGCCTGCTCAGAAATGCCAACGGCGCTCCGGAGGTGGCTGCACCCAGGGGCCGCCGCAAGGAGCCAGTTTTCGACAGCGTGCACGACGCGTGGCTGCATGGCCTGAAG
The DNA here is from genome assembly GCA_951813535.1 of uncultured Dehalococcoidia bacterium. GTDB lineage: Bacteria > Chloroflexota > Dehalococcoidia > Lucifugimonadales > UBA3495 > Bin87. The sequence continues at coordinate 1,606,883 of OX638345.1, forward strand.
TCAGTCGACGGAAAGGTGCACGGTACTCCGGAGCAACTGGGACAACTGCGGATGCAGGTGGCGGAATGGCAGCGGCCCATCGCCCTCACGGCCAGCGCGCCGTTTCGGGTCTGCTTTCGGCTTGAAGAACCGCCGGAGCCGCCCGGCGATGAGTCCGACCTGGCCCCGGCACAGCAGGACGGGTGGTATCTGCGCTACCTGCTGCAATCCCACGAGGATCCGAGCCTGCTGCTGCCCGCCAGCGCGGTCTGGAAAACTGGCCGCCAGCGGGTCCCAGAGCTGGAACAAGATGGTTTCAACCCACGGGAGTTCCTGCTGGCGTCCCTGGGTCAGGCCAGTGGGGTCTGCGCCGGCGTGGCCGACAGCCTGCAGCGGAAGAGGCCCGCGGGCCGGAAGCTGGACGCCGCCGCGGCGTACCAGTTCCTGGCCAGGGAATCCATGGCACTGGAGGAAGCCGGCTACGGCATCATCCTGCCGGCATGGTGGACCCGCCGGGGAACCAGGACCAAACCCACCGTCAGGGCCAACGTGAAGACCCCGCAGATGCAGGGCGGGGGCGGTGTGTCGTTGGCCACCAACCTGGAGCTGAACCTTGAGGTGGCGTTGGGGGACCAGGTGATGACCGCCCGGGAGCTGGAGGCGCTGGCCCAGCTGAAAACGCCGTTGGTGAGACTGCGCGGCCAGTGGGTGGAGCTGAACGCCAGCGAGATCCGGGCGGCGCTGGATTTCTGGGACCGGAAAGGCGAGACCACGCTGAAGGACGTGATCCGGCTGGCGGTGGGCGCCGGCGAGACGCCGGGCGGGTTCGACGTGGACGGCGTGGCCGCCAGCGGCTGGTTGGAGGAACTGCTGGAGCAACTCACCGGACGGGCCGAGTTCCAGGAACTGGCAGCTCCGGAGGGTTTCTGCGGGACGCTGCGTCCCTACCAGCAACGGGGCTATTCCTGGCTGGCGTTCCTGCGGCGGTGGGGATTGGGCGCCTGCCTGGCCGACGACATGGGCTTGGGCAAGACGGTCCAGACCCTGGCCGCCATCCAGCAGGACCGCAGGGAAGAGGTAAGGGAACCGACGCTCTTGGTCTGCCCGACCTCGGTGATCAACAACTGGCGCAAGGAGGCCGCCCGGTTCACGCCCGACCTGCCGCTGATGGTGCACCACGGTCCGGGTCGCCGGCGGGACGCCGAATTCGTAGAGGTAGCTCATCAGCATGCCATCGTCGTGGCCAGCTACGGGGTGCTGGCGCGGGACGTTGGGTTCATGGCCGAGGTGCCGTGGCGGGGCATCGTGCTGGACGAGGCGCAGAACATCAAGAACCCGGCCACCCGGCAGGCGCGGGCCGCCCGGTCGCTGGGCGCCGAGTACCGGGTAGCGCTGACCGGCACCCCCGTGGAGAACCACGTGGGCGACCTGTGGTCGGTGATGCAGTTCCTGAACCCTGGCCTGCTGGGAACGGAAGGCCAATTCAAGCGCAACTACTTCGTACCAATCCAGGCGGAACGGGATGAGGGCGCGGCCCAGCGGCTGCAGCGGGCCACCGGTCCCTTCATTCTGCGTCGGCTCAAGACCGACCGAACCATCATCAGCGACCTGCCCGAGAAGATGGAGACCAGGGAGTTCTGCCCCCTGACCCGGGAGCAGGCCACCCTGTACGAGGCGGTATTGCAGGAAGCGGAACAGGCTTTGGCGGAGACCGAGGGCATCGAGCGGCGGGGCGCGATACTGGGCACGCTGACCAAGTTGAAGCAGGTTTGCAATCATCCCAGGCAGCTGCTGGGGGACAACTCCGCCATCGCCGGCCGGTCGGGCAAACTGGCCCGGCTGCAGGATATGCTGGAGGAAATCATCGCGGTGGGCGACCGCGCCCTGATATTCAGCCAGTTTGCCGAGATGGGCGCCATCCTGCAGCGGCACATCCAGGACACCTTCGGCAAAGAGGCCCTGTTCCTGCACGGCGGGGTCTCCCGGCGCCAGCGGGACCGAATGGTGGAGCGGTTCCAGGATGCGAAGAACGGGCCACCGGTGTTCATCCTGTCGCTGCGGGCCGGCGGCACCGGGCTGAACCTGACGGCGGCCAACCACGTTTTTCACTACGACCGCTGGTGGAACCCGGCCGTGGAGAACCAGGCCACGGACCGGGCCTTCCGCATCGGCCAGACCAGCGACGTCCAGGTGCATAAGTTCATGTGCGCCGGCACCTTGGAGGAGCGGATCGACCTGATGATCGAGGCCAAGCAGGCCACCGCCGAGTGGGTGGTCGGGACCGGTGAGGGCTGGCTGACCGAATTGTCCAACGACGAACTGCGAGATGTCCTCAGCCTGAGCTCGGAGGTCGCGGTGGCATGAAACTGGCCGGGACAAACATCGTAGCCCGCTAACTACAGGACCGAACGCCATGGTCTATCACGATTTTGAGTACACTCGCCCCCGGGAAGCCAAGGGCGGGATTCGGGCGCAATCAAAGCGGGGCGACTTCGGCGCCAGCTGGTGGGCCAGGCGCTGGGTGCAGGCGTTGGAGAAATTCAGCCTGGGGTCCAGACTCTCCCGTGGCCGGTCCTACGCCCGCCGGGGGCAGGTGGTGTCCATCGACGTGGGGCCGGGCGAAGTGGCTGCCAGCGTCCAGGGTTCCCGAAAGCGGCCCTACCGGGTCAGCATCGCAGTCGCCACATTGGGGGGCTCCGATTTGCAAAAGCTTCAGGCTGCCCTGGTCGAGCGGCCGGTATTCGCTGCCAGTTTGCTGGCAGGCCGGATGCCGGAGAACATCGAGGATGCGTTCGCCGACGTCGGCCTGTCCCTGTTTCCGTCACGGAAAAGCGACCTGGAAACCCATTGCTCATGCCCCGACTTCGCCAACCCGTGCAAGCACATCGCGGCCGTGTACCTGCTGCTGGGTGAGGAGTTCGACCGCGATCCGTTCCTGATCTTCAGAATGCGGGGCATCGAACGGGATGATCTGTTGGGACCCGACCTGCGGAGGTCGGCCGAGGCCAGCGCCTGGATGTCCCCGACGCTGTCGCCGGAACCGCTGCCCGCGGACCCCGACGCATTCTGGGGGCGACCCGAATGGGACGACAATTACGACGATATCATTGGGTCCGCCCGTGTGCCCGAGGAGACGGCCGCGCTGCCCAGGCAACTGGGCCGCTTCCCGTTCTGGCAGGGCAGCGAAGAGTTCCTGCCGGCGCTGGAGGCCGTCTACGCGCGGGCTTCACAGGCCGGATTGGAGCTGTACCTCGACGCGGACCGGTCCTCACAATCGTCCGTCGAGGGTCTGGATGATTGCTGATCCCGACCGGGAAAATAATCTCTGATGCCAGCGTTCCTTGTGGTCGCCCAACGGGCGACGTTCGGAAACAACGGAGAGAGAGACTTGGGCTGACGGCATTCACCATGAGGCTGACGTTCTGAGTGGTAGGGTAACTCATTCCACGCAACAAATCTTGGGTGAATCAAATCGGGTACAATTTCCGCCGCAACCTGGAGCCCATCAATGCAAAACTGGGTAGGCAATATAACTGCAACATTGGACGGCTCGCCGGTCGACCCAGCGCAGCTTGACCATTTTGTCATCAATAGCGTCAGGAGCGTTCAGATTGAGCTCGTACTTAGTGAGTCTGAACCCTTGAGGGTTGTTCAAGCGTTGCAAGAACAGGCAGCTCGAAAGGTCCAAAAATCGCTGCACAACATGGGGGCAATGGGCCAATCAACCTTGCTGGCGGACGGGGATGTGCGAGACCAAATTTTTGACGACCTATGGGACCACCTGGGCGGAATTGCAGACCAGATCGTATCTAAAGCTCTCGCGCCATATGTGGATCGGTTGCCTATAGACACTACGCATCCTGACCTCCCGAACGCTAAGATTGCGATCCTCGTGGACGTACCCCAAGGTTACAGAAGATTCGCATACCAATTACACGACGCTGCCGAATGGGAAAAGGACGTTACAGAGATCCCGACGGTGACGCTGGATACATCCGTCATTTTCGATTACTGGAAGCAGGGCAACACCGCAACGATCGTGGAAGCGTTGCTGTTGCTTGCATCGAAACGGCGTTTGTCGCTGCGCGTGTCGCGGCGCATCAGAGAAGACGTTCCTGATCCCCCACTTGCGGCGAAGATAGACGACCTACCGAAACTAGGCGTTTCGTTGATGGGATCGGTTATTCGGCCCGACGACTGGAGCGTTGGCATTGACGCTGTTGGAAGCGTTGAGTTTGGAGAGGCGCACAATCGCCTGTTTCAGCAAGGAAATAAACATAAACGGCCTGACCAAAGAGACTGGGATCATCTCCACGCCCACTTTGTAAATCGGCGAGACTTCTTCCTCACCAGAGACCGCGGGATAATGGACCTTTGCGCACACCTCAAAGCAGAACTTGGCATCGTTGCTATGGAACCCGACGAGTTCTTGTCCAAGATGATCATGGACCCAGGGGACGTTGCGGATCTCTAGAGGCGGTTCGTCACGTCGGCGACTACGATAAAGCTCGTAACCATTTATCAGGTTTTAACCCAAATCCACCGAAAGAATCTGGCCACCTTGAGGAGGTAAGGGCTGAGGCATGCCGGCTGGACACAGGGCATGGTGACCACGTCAAGGGGAAGGTGACCGCCTTCAGCGCTGGTGGCGGAGGTATTAACGTCTGCCGACTGTACCGACCACCGCCGAGTGGACTGGTCCTGTGTAATGTCTCACGTTTGAAATGTTGGGGGATTAATTGGTTCAGGTTACAGTGTTCTCGAATTCTACCTTGGCTGGACTTTACGCATTTTTGGGTGCCATGAGCGATGACGATTGAGAATGGATGATAGGAGCACCCGGGAGTTCTTAAAATGTCTGGGGTAACTGCGGACAGCGAAAAACCTTCCGGTGCTTGCCACGTGTGGTGCCGTCCCAGAGCGGGGACATCCATTGTTCTTTTTGGATTTTGCGTAAAGTCGAGCTTGAAAGTTCATATCCGGCGCACAACTACGCGCCTGGGAAAACCAGCTCGCTAAGTAGGTGAGGTCTTACCCCGGCCTTTCGTTCGGCCTCATACCACCGTTCCGCAAATGCCTCCAGGTTAATGTTCATGATCAGCGCTCTAAACGGGCAAATGTCGCGGCGCTCTCACTCGGCGGGCGGGCTGTCCGGGTGCCCGCCCCGTAGCAGTTGGGCGCGCCTGAGTTCTATGGCGTCCTGCAACAGGTCTGAGCCATACCGCTCGAGGATGTCGATGTCCCTCCGCATGATTGGGTCCGACACCTTGACCTTGTTCTCAGCCCGTCGCAGTTCCGTCAGGTCGCTGCCTCTGGCACGGCGAACGTTCCTCCTGCCATAGAACCAGAACGCCAACGCGATTGCGACCACGATGGCCAGTCCAACCAGATATGGCATCTTGCTAACTCTCGGTGCGTCCGTCCGACTCAAACGGAAATAAGCGCCCAACATCAGTTGCAGCGGCGCAAGTTTACACCGTGCGCGAGCCGTCCGGAGTGTAACGCGCTGGATGCTGGCCACCGGGTTTGTCAGAATGCCGACCGGGATTCCCGGATGGTGCGCGGCAACGCCACCGGGCCCAGGGTCGCCCGGTGTTCGGCGAGTTTCATCTTCGCCGCGGGCGTTCGCTCTTCGCCTGCTGACGTTCCAACCCACGGGGAGAGGGCCGCCATCAGGGAGGTTGTCGCCAGTCGGGAAAGTCTATGGCCGCCCACCCGTCTCCCCGGTACCGCCAGGCGTGACCGGGTCCCTGACCCAGGATGAGCGCGTCAGCATCACAGCCGGCGTTCAGCATCCGCTGGGCCACGTCCATGGGAAACTCCGTCACTGGTTTCACCTCCGCATAGACCCCATCCCCGTTCAGCACGAGCCGGAAATCGGGCGTCCAGCCGTCGAACCGCGCCGGCTCATACTCCCATGCGATGCTCCGCCGGTCGAAGTACGCCGCCCATCGGGCCTCCAGCTGGCTGCGGAAGACCGTGCCGCCGTACTCGGTGATCACGGGTGTCTGCTCGGGGCCCAGGGTGTTGGGTGCCACGGTAGCCGCCCACCGGTGCAGCAGGGCGGCCGTGTCCTCTTTCAGCAGCCGCTCCCGTTCCGAGCGCTGTCCCGGCTGGCGGGCGATTTCCAGCAGCGCCTGGGTGTAGCGGCCCAGGTTGTCGGCCAGAGCCTTCGACAATCCCAGCCCACCACCGACCTTGTCCCAGAGGACGATGGCGCGGCGCACCTCGCTGCTGCGGCCGTCCCTTACCACCTGCACGTTCTGGTGAGTGGTGCGGATGTCGGCCGGATGGATAGACTCCCGGCTGCACATCACCGTCCTGAGCGCCCGGGCCACGTCCCGGCGGGTGTTCACGTCGTCGAACCAGTCCTCCCAGATGATGATCACCGTGGCCGTGGTGCGCAGGTTGGTCTCCACCTCGGGGATGCCCTCGGCGCCGTAGTGGACGTCCCGCCACTCGACGTCGCCCGGCTCGCGGACGGAGCAACCCACGATGCGCTCCCAGGCCACCGCCTGGGCGTGGGTGCAGTACTCCGGGTGTCCCAGCATCGACATCCTGGGTTGTTGCAGCGTCACCGTTGCGCCGCTGCGGATGATGGGACGGGTCTCCCGCGGCGCAGCGTGGCGCGCCGTGATCACCGTCTCACCGCCGGACTCCCGCCAGGCCAGGACGGAGTAGCTCTGCTTGGCGTGAAAGTAGGTGGCCAACGGGTAGGCGTCCCGTGCCGCCTCTCGGCGGGTCACCTCGCTGGTCAGCAGCTCGGTGGTCAGGGATTCGCCCTCGCCGCCCGGCATCAGCTGCACGATGCGCGCCCTGCCATCGGCGGCATCACGAATGTCGTTGCGGTGAGGCTGCTGGGGATCCCCGGTCTGGAACTCCGGCGCGTAGTGGTCGCCCCGGGCGATCTCCCTGAGCGTCTGGGGCAGCTGTTCCGGCCAGGCGTCGGTGGGCGACGGGATGGCCCGCTCCATCCCGTTCAGGTCGGTCTCCTTGGCCAGGCAGCGACCGTGGGTGTTCCTGATGTTGGGATTGGACGGGTAGAGCCGCGCCGGATCCACCGGCTGGTTCCAGTAGGTCTCGAGGCTGTCGTCATGAAACTGGAAGGCGTGGCGCGGCGCCACGATGATGAACCGTCCCGGGCCGGTCCTTCCCACCCGTCCGGCCCGCTGCTTGAGACGTCCCACCGAGTGGGGCAGTCCCAGGTTGAAACCCACCTGCAGGTCGGGGATGTCCATGCCCATCTCCATGGCACTGGTGCTGGCCAGGCCGCGGATGTCTCCGGAACGCAGCGCTTCTTCAATCCGTTCCCGTCGCATCAGCCCCGAACGGTAGGCCATGGCGTCCCTGGACTCCACGATGATGGCATCCTCGGTGATGCTGCGGGCGGCCTCGATGCCGGCAGCGGCGCGCTCCGCCAGCTGCCGGTCGTCGATGAAGGCGATGTAGGAGCGGTCGGGGTCCTCGCTGATCACCTCCCGCACCGCCGCCTGCAGGTCCCGCCAGCCCTCGTCGTGAGGCTCCCGGCCGACGACGTGCTGCACGGTGAGTTCGGCCCGTGGACTGCCGTTGTAGCGGTCGTCCACCACCTGGAAGGGCAGGCCGGTGAGGGTTTCGAGGTGCTGGGCCGGATTGTGGATGGTGGCGCTGGCGGCGATGACCCGCAAAGGCTCGAACTGCGCCATCAGCTCTTTACGCTTCTGCTGTAGGCGGTGCAGCAGGTAGAGGCAGTGGGTACCCAGGGCGCCGTCGTAGGTGTGGGCCTCATCCAGGATCAGGAAGGCCAGGTTCGAGATGAACCGGCGCACGTTGTACTGGGTGTTCTGCACCTCGCGAAGATCGTTGCGCAGCGGCCGCCTGCCGTAGAGGGGTTCCGAGTATGCCATCAGCCACTGCTGGATCACGTCGGGGGTCATCAGGGCCAGGCGGGTGCGCTGCAGGATCTGGCGTCGCTCGGTGAGGTCGCGCACGTCGCCGTCGATGCGGTTGATGCTCTCGGGGTCCAGGCCGGCGGCCTCAGCCATTTCCTGCCAGCGGATCACCTGGTCCCGGGCCAGGGCCTTGATGGGATAGATCGCGATGGCAGTGGCGTTGGGGTTGGCCGCCAGATGATGAAGGGTGGGTGCCTGGAAGACCAGGGACTTGCCGCTGGCGGTGCCGGTGCTGATCACCAGGTTGTGGCCCTGGCCCACGAGCTCCAGCCCCATGGCCTGGTGTAGGTACAGCTGGCGATCGCCCGTTTGGGCCTTCACCGCCGGCCAGACCGGACTGGCGCTCAGCCAGGCGGGCGCATCGCCGTGGCGGGCCTCCTGTTCGGGGATGATGATTTCTTCGTGAATATTCACTTGGCGCTATCTGCGGCGGTACGACTCCCGCCGGTGAGCAAACCGCACCACCAGGATGACCAGCTCGTCGTCCAGCAGCTCGTACAGGATGCGGTAGTCGCCCACCCGCTGGCGGCGCAGCCCCCGCAGCCCTCCCTTCAGCGGGCTGCCGGACAGCGGCTGTTCCCGCAGGGCATCGATGGCGTCAATCACCCGTTCCCTGATATCCCGCTGCAGCTGCGCCAGTTCCCGCCGAGCGCTGCCCCTAATCCGAATCGAGTAGCTCACGCCGGACCTCGTCCCAGTCGAGGACCGGATCCGAGGGGTCCCGCAGCCGCTCCAGGGCCACGGTGAGGTCGTCGAAATCCTCCAGGTAACTCTCCAGGGCCTGGCGGATCACTTCGGCACGACTGCGGTTCAGCGTGGCCGCCGCCGCATCCAGCGCCTCGGCAACTTCATCGGATACCCGGGCGGTGATCTGCGCCATGGCTATGATCCTTGTCAGTGCGTGTTGAGTGCGAGTGATGTCATTGACATCGCAGTATGATCACCATAGTACCGGCTGGCCGAGGCTGTCAAACTGCCGTGGGCAGCTCGTTGGCCATCCCAAGCGGTGGCCGGCAGATGCTTCAGTACCGTGGTAATGTCGTTCTCCGGGCCAGGGGCTTCAGGATAATCGAGGTCATGCGATCCACAGGTATTGCACCGGAGAAAGCGAACCCCGGTCGCATCCTACCGAGTTGATCAGGCTCGAGTTGATCAGGAAGGCAACCAATTGGAAGAGCGCGCCAACGGCGTCCTGATCGCCATCGACTGGGAGAACATCCGCCGCGGCGCGTTGATGTACCAGACGGCGGTGACTCCCCAGGCCGTCGCCCAGGCGATGATCGCCGTCGGACGAATCTTCGGAGAGGTGCTGGGCGGGAAGGCATTCGGCGACTGGAGCCTCCGGCCCGAGGACGGCCGGGCGTTCACCGAGGCCGACATTACGCTCTACCACGCGCCCCGCACCGTGGCCGGCAAGGATAGGTCCGACCCGTCCATCCTGCTGGAGGTCTACGACTGGGTTCGAGACCGTGAGACTGCGGATTCATCATCCTGGGCTCCGGCGACTCTGACTACCAGGTGCTGGTGGACCGCGCACGGGCGCGGGACCGCCGGATCATACTGTGCGCCTTCAGCCAGGCCGTGGGCCGCGAAATGCTCGCCGCCGCCGCGCTGTTCCCGCTGGAGGCGGAGCTGGGAATCCACCTGGCCGAGCACGGCGACGTGGCGGTCAGGACCAACGCACCGCAGGAAAACGCATCGTCGTTCGGCAACGACGTGGCCATCGGCACCTTCATCACGGAGATGAACCGTCTCGAGGGCCGCATGAACTTCGTGGGCTACAGCATGCTCTGCAACCAGTGGATGCTTGACTGGGGCATGGGCTGGAACGAGCACGAATGCCGCAGGACGGTGGACGACCTGGTACAGGTCGGCGTGGTCGAACGCCATGAGGTGGTCAACCACAACAACCCGCAGTTTCCCACCGCTGCGGTGCGGCTGGTGCGCAGCGACGAGACTGTGCGGAACGCGTTGGGCTTGAACCGGCCGCCCATCAGCAACCCCGTCCTGCCGCGGTCAGATTGATCGTCGCTGCTACTCCCGGAGCTTCGGCAGAATGCACAACGCGCTTCATCCTTATTGCCGATCCTGCGTTAGCGTAGCGCGCGGATTCGTCAATCGGTGGCCTTTAGTTTGGAGCGGCAAAGATTGGAACCAAGCCGGTACGGGTCCGGAGGTTACTTGATCCACGTAATGGATGTTGGGCGAACCAAAGCGCGGAATATCGTCAGGCTTTCCACCGGCGCAAGGTTCAGGGTGGTGGATAACGCCATTGGCTGTATATATTTCACCAACGCTGGACTTTGGGAGAGGCCATAGTAGAGTCCCGTCCTCAGACGTGGTGCACGCATTGATTGACAACCTGCACATGAGCGCCAGTGCTCCGATACGGGAGACGGCAGACCAATTTGCCCGGCCACAGGTTACACGCCAATGCAGATCGCGCTATGGCGGTGGTTCAGTCGGCCGCTGCCGGCGCAAAGCCCGCCCGCTCGGCGAGGGCGAGATCCAGGGCGTGCCTTTCCGCCCGCTCGGTCTCAGGCGAGAACCGCACCGCCAACACCAGCGATGACGCGACCATCACGGCGACGCCCACGATGAGCAGGGCATCGGCATAAGTGAGGCTTTCCGCGCGGAACAGGAACCCGAAAGCCACGGCTCCGGCGTTGCCGCCCGCGCCCACGATGCCGGCCACTGAACCCAGCGCCTTGCGGTTGATGAAAGGGACCACCGAGAAGGTCGCTCCCTCGGACATCTGCACGAACAGGCTGAACACGATCATCGCGCCCACGGCCAGGAACAACGTCGCCATCTGGGAGAAGAGGATCAGGGCCAATCCTTCGACCAGGAGCACCGCGCCCAGGAACATCACACGTCCCCTGAGGCCGAACCGGATGCCCATCTTGTCGCCGAAAAACCCGCCCAGGGTGCGAGCGAAAATGTTCATCAGGCCGAACGTGCCGGCGATGATTCCGGCGGTGGCGAGGTTCAGCTCAAAGCGGTCGTAGTAGTACAGCGCGGCGATGTTGTTGATGGTCAGCTCCACGCCGAAGCACGCGCCGTAGATGACGAACAATGCCCACACGCGCGGGTCCCTGGCTGCTTCGAGGAATGAGCCTTTGCTTCCGGCCGAACCCGGCATCAGGCCGCGGGCGCGCAGGTCGCGATAGTTGCCCTGCGGACAGTCCTGGGTCAGGAAGTAGTAGGCCACTCCCACCAACAGCAGGGCCGCACCGGGTATCACCATGGCAATCCGCCACCCCAGGACTTCGCCGACGCCGAACATCAGCACGCCGGCGAATATCAGGGGCATGGCCATCTGGGTGACGCCACCGCCCATGTTGCCCCAGCCGGCGGTGGTGGCGTTGGCGGTGCCCACCACGTTGGGAGCGAACATCACCGATGTGTGGTACTGAGTGATGACGAAGGATGCGCCGATCACGCCGATGGCCAGGCGGAACAGCAGGAACGTCTCGTAGTTCTGGGCCAGCCCGATGCACATGACCGGTATCGAGCCGAAGATGAGCAGGCCGCTGTAGGCCAGACGGGGGCCGATGCGGTCGCACAGCCAGCCAAAGACCAGGCGGGCCACGATGGTGATGGCAACGGACGCGATGATGGTATTGCCGATCTGCGCTTTGCTCAGCAGCAGGTCCTCACGCACCACCGCCATCATCGGGGCGATGCCGAACCATCCGAAGAAGCACAGGAAGAAGGCGAACCAGGTGATGTGGAAAGTCCGCATCTGCGGGGCCGCCAGGCTGAACAGGCGTATCCGGGTGGCTTTTCCGCCGTCTGCGGCGATATTCAGCAGGCTCATTTTCTCAACTCCGAAGGGCTGGAGCGGGTCGCTTAGGACCCGGATACCGTGACCAGGATCTCCCCGGCTTCATTCAACGAGACCGGGTAGGTGCGCAACGCAGGGCAGTCGTTGCCCAGCGGTTCGCCGGTACCGACGTCGAATCGGAAGTTGTGCAGCGGGCAGACCAATGCTTCACCGCCCAGCAATCCATCGGCCAACGGGCCGGCGCGATGGGGACATTCTGCCTGGGTGGCGTACACCCTTCCCTGGCGGCTGCGAAACACCGCGATCGCCATACCGCCGATCTCGAACCGGCGTCCCTCGCCGATGGGTATCTGCGCGGCGCTGCCGAGAATATGGGTCCCGCAAGATGACATATCGCTCACCGCAAACACATCCGGCGCTTTCGTGATCAGAACCATGACGCTACCTCGCTGCGGCCGCCGGCGCGGTCAATTCAGCCGGCGTGGTGACGAACTGATTGGGATGCACCGGGTCGTCGGCCTCCAGCCAGGGGTCCTGGTACGCATCCACGGCGGCCTGCATGTCCTGATCCAGCCGGTCGCAGATGCCCTCGCCGTCCTCGACCAGAATCTGACGCAGCCGGTCTATGCCGGTGCGCTCCACGAAGTCGTAGGTGCGTTCCAGGTAGCGGGCGTTCTCCCGGTAGTACTGCATGAACCGGCCCATAATCAGAAGGGTCTCGTCGTGGGTGTCGGTCACGCACAGCACATCCCCCTTGCGCACGCGGGAGCCGGCCGCGCCACCGATGTACACCTCCCACTTCCCGCCCTCGATGGCCGTGGCCCCCACGTCCTTGGTGGTCGACTCGGCGCAGTTGCGCGGGCATCCCGACACGGCCAGTTTCATCTTGTGGGGGCTCTCGATACCCTGGAACCGCTGCTCGATCTGGACGCCCAGCTTGGTGCTGTCGCCCACGCCGAAGCGGCAGAACTCGGTTCCCACGCAGGTTTTGCAGGTGCGGAACGCCTTGGTGTAGGCGTGGCCGGACGGCATCCCAACCTCCTGCCATACCGCGGGGAGGTGTTCCTTCGGGATGCCCAGCAGGTCTATGCGCTGGCCGCCGGTGATTTTCACCATCCTGGCCTCGTATTTCTCGGCGGCGTCGGCGATACGGCGAAGCTGGTCGGGCGTGGTGATGCCGCCGTAGATCCTGGGCACCACGCTGAAGGTGCCGTCGTTCTGGATGTTGGCGTGGACGCGGTCGTTGATGAAACGGGCGTCCCGCTCGTCCTCGTACTCCGCGCCCCAGATTGTGCGCAGCAGCGAGGCCAGCCCCTGCTTGCTGCCCGCGTCCTCCCTGCCGCCGGCCAGCGCCTCGAACACCCGGGACACGCTCCTGAGTTCCATGGCCTTGATGGCGCCCACCAGCTCCGGCTTGGTGAGGGGAATGCCCGGCACGTAGTAGTGGGCCGATGGGTCGTCGGCCACCAGGCCGTCGGCCGCCAGTTCCAGCACCGCCTGAACCTGCATCTTGCAGGAGCCGCAGCCGGTTCCAGCGCGGGTGGCGTCGCATACCGCCTTCAGGCTGCGGCATCCGCCGTCCACAGCCGCGATGATCTTGCCCTTGGTGACGCCGTTGCAGTTGCAGATCTGGGCGTCGTCGGGCATATCCTCCACGTTGAGCGATGGACCGGCGTCGGCCGCCAGGGGGAACAGCAGTTCCGAGCGGTTCTCGGGGAGGGCCTCGCCCCGGTCGAAGGCCTGCAGGATGCGCGGCATGGTCAGGCCGTCGCCCAGCAGAATCGCGCCGGTTACCTTGCCATCCCGAACGATGACCTTCTTGTACACGTTGCGGTTGGGCTCGACGTAGGTCACCACTTCGTCGTCGTCGTCCAGCGGGTCCTTGCTGCCGGCCACCGCCAGTTCCACTCCCATCACCTTGAGTTTGGTGGAGATCCGGGAGCCGACGTAGGCGGACTCGGCGTTCCGTCCGGTGAGACGCTCGGCCAGCACGCGGGCCTGCTCCCACAGGGGCGCTACCAGTCCGTACACCTGGCTGCGGTGCTCGGCGCACTCGCCGATGGCGTAGATGTCCTGGTCGTTGCGGCAGGTGAGCCCGTCATTGACCAGGATGCCGCGACGCACGTGCAGACCGGCCATCCGCGCAAGGTCCACGTTGGGACGAATGCCGGCCGACATCACCACCAGATCGCAGTCCAGCGTGTCGCCGTCCTTGAATTGGAGGCCCGTCACGCGATCTTCGCCCAGCACCGCGGTGGTCAGTTTCTCCAGGTGGAACCGCACGCCCAGCTCTTCCAGGCTCTGCTGGAGGAGCTGTCCGGACAGGGAGTCCAGCTGGGTTTCCATGAGCCAGCCCATCAGGTGGACGACATCGACCGCCATGCCCCGGTTCATCAGTCCGCGGGCAGCTTCCAGGCCGAGCAGCCCGCCGCCGATGACCGCGGCCTTCCTGGCCCCCTCCGCGTGATCGATGATCGCCGCGCAGTCATCCAGCGTGCGGAACACGAAGGCGCCCTTTTTGAAATCGCCGTCGTCGTCATACAGGCCGTCCATGGGCGGCACGAAAGCGCTGCTGCCGGTGGCGATCACCAGCTTGTCGTAGGGAAGCAGCAGCCCGCCGGAGCCGTAGGCCATCTTGCCCTTGCGGTCGATACCGATGGCACGCACTCCCGAGTGCAGCGTCACGTTGTTCTCGGCGTACCACTCCAGGGGGTTGATGAAGATGTCGTCGGGGTCGTGGGAGCCCGACAGCACGCCGGAGAGCAGGATGCGGTTGTAGTTGCCGCAGGACTCCTCGCCGATGACCGCGATGTCGTAGGTATCCTGGCCGCCCAGGTTCACCATTTCCTCGACGAATCGGGCGCCGGCCATGCCGTTGCCTATCACCACCAGTTTCTGCTTTTCTGAGGCATTCATCATGGCTAACGCTCCGTTGTTGTTCCGGTGTCATCGGGGGTGTCTTCCGCGCCATCGATGCGCACGGCGCAGACCTTGAACTCGGGCATCCGGCTGATGGGATCCAGGGCCGGGTTGGTGAGCCGGTTGGCGGCCTGCCGGCCGCCCCAGTGGAATGGGACGAACACCGTGTCCTCCCGTATTCCGCGCGTCACCTTCAACTGGAATTCGGCCCGTCCCCGGCGGGTGCTCAGCCGGACGGCCTGGCCGTCCCGCAGCCCGTAACGTCCGGCGGTGGACGGATGCACCTCAGCCATGGGTTGGGGGTTCATCTCCGCCAGCTCGGCGATGCGCCGCGTCTGGGTGCCGGACTGGTAGTGGGCAAGGTTGCGGCCCGTGGTGAGGAACAGCGGATACTCCTCGTCCGGCGCTTCATCGGGTTCCTGGTGGCGCACGGCAAACATCCGCGCCCGGCCGCTGGCGGTGGGGAAACCGTCGGTGAACATGCGAGGGGTGCCCGGGTGCGCCGCATCGGGACAGGGCCAGAACACGCCGTCGTTGGCGTCGATCCTGGCGTAGGTGATGCCGGAGTAATCGGCGGGGCCGCCGGCGGACGCCCTGCCCAGCTCATCAAATATCTCCTCGACGCTGGCGTATTCGAAGTGGCGTCCGCTGCCCAACCGCCGGGCCAGTTCGCAGATCACGGCGACATCGTCCATGACGCCGGACGGGGGTTCGCAGGCCCGGCGCCGGCGGATCACCCGGCCCTCCAGGTTGGTCATGGTGCCCTCTTCCTCGGCCCATTGGGCGGATGGCAGCACCACGTTAGCCAGGACGGCGGTCTCGGACATAAAGAAGTCGGACACCACCAGGAAGTCCAGCGAGGCCAGCCGCTCGGCGACATTGCCAAGGTGCGGCGCGGACACCGCCACGTTGGAGCCCATCACCAGCAGCGCGTGCACGCCCCCCTCCTGTCCCAGACTGTCCAGGAGTTCATAAGCCGACCTGCCCGGGCCGGGCAGCGAGGACTCGTCCACTCCCCAAACTGCGGCAACATGCCGGCGCGCCGCGGGATCGTCGATGCGGCGGTATCCGGGAAGCTGGTCTGCCTTCTGGCCGTGTTCGCGTCCGCCCTGGCCGTTGCCCTGTCCGGTGATGCAGCCGTAGCCGCTGTTGGGCCGGCCCGGCAGGCCCAGCGCCAGCGCCATATTGATGCAGGCTGAAACATTGTTGACGCCCTGGGCCTGCTGTTCCGCGCCCCGCCCGGTCAGAATCATCGCCGTGCCGGCCGCTCCCAGCAGTTGAGCCGCCCGGGTCAGTTCCGCCTCAGCCACGCCGGTGATCCGCTCCACCCGTTCCGGCCAGTAGGTCACAACCTCTGCCCGCACCCGGTCGAATCCTTCGGTGCGTTCCGCCACGTACTCCGCGTCAACCATCCCGTCACGGATGAGAATGTGGAGCAGGCCGTTGGCCAGGACGGCGTCGGTTCCCGGCATCAACCGCAGGTGCAGGTCCGCGCGCTGGGCCGTGGGGGTCAGCCTGGGGTCTGCGACAATCAACCGCCCGCCGTTGGCGCGCTGCTCGTCAAAGTACTGCATCATGGGAGGCATGGTTTCCGCCGGGTTGTCGCCCATGAGCAGAACCACCTGTGCGCCGGCGATGTCCTCCACCGGAAAAGGCAGTCCCCGGTCGATTCCCAGCGACCTGATGCTCGCCGCCGCCGCGGATGACATGCAGAAACGTCCGTTGTAATCGATGTTGGCCGTCCGGAGCGCCACCCGGGCGAACTTGCCCAACAGGTAGCTCTTCTCGTTGGTCAGCGAGCCGCCGCCGAAAACGCCCACCGCGTCATTGCCGTGGCGATGCTGCGCCTGCCCGATGGCTTCGACCACCCGGTCCAGCGCCTCATCCCACGAGGCCGGGCGCAACGCGCCGTCGGTATCCCGCACCAGCGGCGTGGTGAGCCGCTCGGGATGATTCAGCGCCGCTGCCGCCGTCCACCCCTTCACGCACAGCGATCCCCGGTTCACAGGAAATGCCGGATTGCCGGCAATCTCCACGTCGCCGTCGTCGTACACCGACAACGTCATGCCGCACTGAAAAGCGCAATAGGGACAATGGGTCGCGGTCGGTTGGAGCGACAGGGTGGGTGGCGTTGTGGTGTCGGTGGTCAACGTGTTTGGCCTCTACGGAATATCAGGAATGATGGTAGAGGCCCTTTATTGCGCTGACTTTTCGGAGGTGTAAAAGAAAGGTGTCCTTTTCATTAACGCGAAATTAACCGGGCGTTACCCCGCTGTAACCGGCGAGCCATCGGCGTACCCATCGCGTATCGACCGGATGGTATCGCGGCGTTGCCCCCGTCAACGGCCGGAGAAACCCCATGCACCAAAGCGTCGCATCCGACATCACCGCAGTAATCCTCGCCGGCGGGCGCGGCCGGCGTTTCGGTCGGGAAAAGGCCTGGAGCCAATCGGCGGCGAACGAATGATCCGCCGGGTCATCCGGCGCTCGGCCGATGCCGTGAATGCTTCGGAAGTAGTGGTGGTGGTATCCAGCCTGGAGCGCGGCGCCGGATTGCCGTTGGACCCGCCGCATCGAATTGTCCCCGAATTGTTCCCGGGTTGCGGGCCTCTCGGAGGCATCTACACCGGACTGCTGGCGATTCGCGCCGAATGGGCTCTGGTGGTGGCGTGCGACATGCCCTTGCTCTCAGCGCCCCTGCTGCGCCACATCGGATCGATTCCGACACGAGGCAGAATCGTACGCTAAGGCCGCTGTCGGCGTTTTGGTCACCGGTATTCGCTGGTGAGAAGGATGTGGGCCAGGATCTCGGGCTCGACCGTCAGGCCGGCGTGTTGTCGCTGTCTGACTGATTCGCCGAGATGGGCGGTATTCCAGGAATTGCCATTGCCTTGCAGAGGCCACATAAGAGGATGAAAATGGGGTGGAACCAGCTGGCGCCGCAATAACCCGCCGCGCCGTGCGCCAACTCGAACGCCTCGGCGACCAAGTTGGCTTGGCACCGCTTGGATGCTATTTTCATAGTAAATGACGATGGTGGTGAGCGCGTTGACACCGGCCATGCGGTAAGGCTGCCCGTGCACGGGCGGTCGCGGATTTTGCCCTGGCGTCCGATCCGGAGCGCGTTCTTGAGGGCGTGATGAGCCTCGCCCTTGTTCATTCCGCCACGCGCAGCGCTGTCCGCAAGGGGATCGCCCAGCGGACGGCGCAGTCCGTCGCCCCGATCCCCGACAAAACCAGAGCCAGCAGCGTCTCATATAAATGGTACGGAAACAATTGCGGATGCGGGACCCTATGCGTTCACTTCCCCCCTGACCGCAACCCTCATCGGATACGCGCGCTGTTCCACCGATCGGCAGGATCTGGTCGCCCAGCGCCAGGCGCTCCTGGAACTCGGCGTCGCCGAGGATCGCATCGACACCGATCACGGACTCACCGGCACCACCCGCGCCCGCCCCGGCCTCGACCAGGCCCTCGCCGCCGTGCGCGAAGGCGAACCCCTGGTCGGTCCCAAGGTCGACCGGCTGGCCAGGTCCGTCCCTGAGCCCGCGCCATCGCCGGGCAGCTTCGGGAACGCGGCGTGAAACTGGCCCTCGGCCCGGCGCTCTACGACCCGGATGATCCCATGGGAAAGATGTTCTTCAATATATCGCCACCTTCGCCAAGTTCGAAGCCGATCTCATCCGCATGCGCACCCGCGAGGGCATGGCCATCGCCCGCGCCAAAGCGAAATTGCGCGGCAAGCAGCCCAAACTGTACGACCAACAACAGCGGGAACTCTGCCGTATGCACCCCACCGGCGAGTATCCCATCAGCGATCTTGCCGAACTCTTCCCCGTCTCACGACCAACCGTCTATCGCACGCTCAACCGACGCCACTCCCCTTAGCGTACGATTCTGCCCCCTTGTATCTTGACTTTGGCGATGGAGCCGAGCGCGGCAGACCGGTGCCCCCTGGGTTACGACAGACCGTCCGGTAGCGAGGGTCGCCGCGCTCCCTACAAGCAGAGCCCGAACGGTTGCCTGGGCCAATCGAGCCCGTATCGTGCAAGGACGGGCCAGCGCTGACGCAGGAGGTAAAGATGGAAGAAAACCCGAGATACATAGGCATTGATGTCTCGAAGGCGCAGGTGGATGTTGCCGTCCGGCCTACGGGACAGAGATGGGCCGCGTCTTACAACGAGACCGGCGTCGAGGAACTGGTTTCCCAGATCGTGGATATAAGTCCCGCCATGGTGTTGCTGGAGGCAACGGGCGGTCTGGAAGTGCCGTTGGTGGCGGCTCTCGCTGCTGCTGCGCTGCCGGTGGTGGTGGTCAACCCGCGCCAGGTTCGCGACTTCGCCAGGGCCACCGGTACGCTGGCCAAGACCGACTCTCTCGATGCGGCAGTGCTGGCCCACTTCGCCGACGCGGTTCGTCCCTCCGTGCGTCCGCTCAGAGACGCCGAGACGCAGGTACTCAACTCGCTGGCGGCACGCCGGCATCAGGTGTTGACCATGCTGGTCTCGGAGAAGAACCGGCTGGGGACCGCTATCAGCGCCGTTCACCCCCGCATCGAGGCCCACATCGCCTGGTTGGAACAGGAGCTGAACGACTTGGACGAGGGGCTGAGGCAGACTCTCCGCCGGAGCCCCGTGTGGCGAGAGAAGGATGACCTGCTGCGCACCGTTCCCGGCGTGGGAGAACAGGTTTCCCTCACTCTGCTGGCCTACCTGCCGGAGCTGGGAACGCTGGATCGACGGCAGATTGCTGCCCTGGTGGGAGTGGCCCCTTTCAACCGGGACAGCGGCACCCTGCGGGGCAAGCGGGCCGTCTGGGGCGGGCGCGCCCGAGTACGAGCCATTTTGTATATGGGAGCGATGGTAGCCAGCCGTCACAACCCGGTCATCCGCGACTTCTACCAGAAGCTGCTGGCAGCCGGTAAGCCGAAGAAGGTGGCGCTCGTCGCGTGCATGCGCAAACTGCTGGTCATACTCAACTCCATGCTCAAACACGGCTCCCCGTGGTGCGATATGACACAGCCAGAAGTCGCTCATTCCTATTGACATTAAAGACAGTTGCTACCGGAATCGATCCGCGCCTGCCCAGCCGACGCGACGAAGTCAAACGCCGCTCCCGTACCGTACTGCGAGCACGAGCGGAAGAACTGACCGCCAGCGTCCCGGCCGAGACTCTCCGCCTTGCAAATGTAGATTTCACCCTGGCTTCAGTTTAACATCCTCCGGCTGGCGCCTTTTCGCCGTCGCCATCGCTGGAAGAAAGCCCATTGGCAGTGTGCACATGTGCATTTTTAGCAGCGCACATACATTTGCCTCGCCGGGCCATTCCATGTCAGGAAGCGGATAACCGGTGACGGCAGTTGCCGTCACCGACCCGTCTTATATTTTGAAGCCTCCCGCATTGGAAGGCCGAATGGTAAGGCAAGCTCCAACATGAGCATGAATCAAGTGGCAATACATCGAAAATCCCGGTAATTCCCGGATTGCTTGATTGGTGCCCCCTTCAGATTTGGGCAGCACCAATGGCACGCACAGCCCAAGCGCATTCGCCCGCGCCGGCAGCGCCCCACCTCTAATTTGATGTCCAATGGGCCGTTGACGTCCCGCCCGGGTTGCCACGGAAGACTGACGACCGTGCTGCTGTTGCGCCTGGATATTCAGTTCCACGCTTGAGGGACGAACGGCGTGCGCGGAGGAACGCCAACGATACATCTCACCAAACGCTCGATAGCTTCACAGGAGGACTCCAATGAGTCTGATTACCCACCGGTTGCGACCGGCGAACCGTGCGGTCCGGATGGTTCTTGCAGCCCTGGCCGTCGCCGCCGCCATGGCAGTGCAAGACCCGAGCCAGCATTGGCATATACCCTAGATCTCGGCATCGAATGCAATCAAAATCGGGTCAACGAGGGTGACGCCTACCGGCTGCACATGGTCAAGTCCGGCGGCGTCTCCAGAAAGCCAATATCGATACGGAAGGAGACGATGAAGGTCTACTGGACCACGGAGAGCCACACCGCCGACGAGTCCGACTACAGCCCGCTTCATCACGAAGGTCATGCCAGCAACAGCTTCCAGAGCTGGAACGGGCGGATTGGTCGCACCTTCTACACCACCGAGGATGATCTGTCAGAACTGACCGAGCAGTTCACGGTCTCGGCTGAGAACGCCGATGAAGACGGGACCGGCGGGGAATGCGTCATCAAGATCGACGACGACGACGGGCCTGGTTCGTACGATACTCAGATCATTGCCGAGCCCGCCAACGGCACGTACCGACGGGGCGATGTTGTTCAATTCAGAGTGCTTTTCACGGACGATGTGCTCGTTACGGGCGGGACGCCAACCCTGGGCCTGCACGTGGGAGAAGGGACGGGAGCCGAACCGAACCGCTACGCCACCTATCAGTTCGG
The DNA here is from genome assembly GCA_951813535.1 of uncultured Dehalococcoidia bacterium. Lineage (GTDB taxonomy): Bacteria > Chloroflexota > Dehalococcoidia > Lucifugimonadales > UBA3495 > Bin87. The sequence continues at coordinate 1,627,911 of OX638345.1, forward strand.
ATCCGGATACTCGACACTGTTTTTCCGGTACCGGGTTGGACCCGAGGACCGTGACCCCGACGGCATTTCGGTGCCGTCCGGCGAGTTCGGTGGCAGCGGGAAGATCACGGGACGGTGGATTAGCGCTGACCTGAACCAGAAAGCCCACCCTCTGGTCGGCGGCCCCCAACAAAAGGTGCTCGGGCAAACGCACGTGACGAATGTGTCGATAGCATCAACTCCCGAGCGCGGCGATACCTACCGTCTTGGGGAGAACATTGAGGTCAGAGTCCGCTTCAGCAATCCGGTCCAGGTGAACGGGGACGTGTATCACCGAATAAAGGTTGGCGACGGTCCCGGTTTCCTGAAGCAGCCGTCGTATCATCGCGGGTCCGGCACCGACACCCTGGTTTTCAGGTACCCGGTCAATGCGGTGGATCTTGATACCACCGGCATCACCGTGGCCCCAGGCGGGGTTGACGAATCGGGCGAGCGCAATGGCATCCTGGGATCGGGTTCGGTGGTGTTCGTACAGGGCGATGTCGAGCACCCGGTATATATCGGCTATGAGGCGCTGATCGACCTACCGCATCACAAAGTGGACGGCCGGGCCTACGTCAAGAGCATCGCCATAACCTCGGAGCCGGACGACGGCAACCAATACACGGCTGGAGAGCAAATCCTGATCGGCCTGACTTTCGACCGAGCGGTCTCCGTTGAACTGGAACTTGGCATCACCATAGAGGTTGGCGACGAAAGGAAACGCGCGCGATATCACAGCGGTTCATCCACCGATACCCTGGTGTTCAGCTATGAGGTTCACGACGACGACGTGGACCACGATGGCATATCGGTGCCTTCGCAGAACGGTTTCAAAGGCAACGGGCGCGTCCGGGAAACCGAAACAGTATCCAAGGTGAATGAGCGCATTCCGCGTCTTCGGCACCAGGCGGAACACCGGGTGAACGATGTCCTGGCAACTGTCGTTGCCAGCGAGATTGTTTCGCACCCGGCCAGCGGCGATGTGTACGGTTTCGGTGAAACCATCGAGATTGCGCTGGAGTTCGACGAGGAGGTGGACGTTGTGGGCCAGCCTTCGATCACCATTCTGCTGGATGACAGCGACAACCCCGAGCGAAGCGCCGTTTACGATCGGGGATCCGGCACGGACACCATGGTATTCGCCTACACGGTACAGCCTGCGGACCTGGACCTTGACGGCGTCGCGCTGCCCGAGCGGGACCGAGACGGGTTTGGACCAGCTACGGCTCACGTTTACCAGGCGGGCACCGAGAACACTGTCACTGGGCACATTGTCGGCTTCGACGACGCGATGGGCCACCAGGTCGACGGACGTCCTCAGGTAACCGCCGTCGCCATAACGTCCACGCCGGCAGGAGGCGGCGTGGACCGCGCCGGAGAGACGGTTTCAATCTCGTTGACTTCCGACCGCCCGGTGGTGGTCGAGGGCGCACCGTCCGTAGCGCTGGAGATCGGCGATCACCACGCTGAGGCGACTTACCGCAACGGTTCAGGGACGAACACCATTGAATTCGGATACGGCGTGCAGGTTCACGACCAGGACGTCGATAGTTTCGCTCTGCCGTCCGGAGAAGGCCAAAGCTTCCACGACGGAACCGTTTACTCGGCGGGACGAGAAATCGAACTGGACGCAACGTACCCGGGATTTGCCAGCCAGTAAGCCCACAGGATCGCCGGACAGGTGTACGTGACCGGCATCTCAATGGGTTCCGACCCGGGATACAACGACACCTACGAACCGGGGGACGTCATCAGGGTATTGGTCGGGTTCGATGACGAGGTGACAGTGACCGGCACGCCCCGGCTTCCCCTGTACCTGGGCCGTTCCACCGTGGCGACGGACTTCCAGGGTGTTCAAAACCCCGGCGACGACGCATCGTCCTTCACTGGAGAGGTGCTTGCCTTCACGTACACGGTGCAGGATGGCGACGAAGACGACAACGGCATCACAGTCGAAGCCAACTCGCTGAACTTACACGGTGGTTCCATCCTGGATACCGCAGGCAACGAGGTCAGCCTGCGCCACGACGCTGAGACGTTCTACGGCCATCTGGTGGCATCGTGCCGCCCGTCCTGATAGATGCATGGACGTCCGCGGACGGCCAGGAGGTGACCCTCGCCTTCAGTGAAAGCGTCCATGTCCGCCCCGACGTGCGCACGCTGAGTTCTTTCCTCGGCGTTGCCCTGAGTTCCTACCCGCGCGTTCTGATCGACATATTCGTCGACGGACACCGGGCCTACACCCACGGACCGACGATTTCCGGCTCAGAAATGGTCATCAAGATGGACACGTTCATCAGGCCAGGTCAGCGGGTCACCGTCAGCCAAGACGACGTTTTCGCCAGGGATCTGCCCGGGATACTGGTCGATGACGACGGGAATGCCCTCATGCACTTCGACGAGCAAGTGGTCTCCAACCGCTCAACGCTCGGCGCAGAAGCGCAGGAACTGTTGCCGGCGCTCAGCGCATACAGCCTCACCGTCGCAGAGGGTGGGACCGGCTCTTACACCGTCGTGCTGGGTTCCCAGCCTGATGGGGACGTTGTGGTGACTCTTTCGATTTCACCGTCCGGCCATATGACGGCCAGCGCGGAGCAACTCACCTTTACCTCGGAAGACTGGGACAGCCCGAAAATGGTCACACTGACCGCCGGGACGGACGACGATGCTCTCAACTTCTGGCAGGAAATACTCCATACCTCAGACACGGAAGGGTTCGTGGTCGGGCACCTCAAGGTGCTGACCGAAGACGGGTAGAGGCCAATTCCTCCGTCATAAATGCCAGTTTTGCGGGGCGATCCTCGCGTCTATTCGCCAGCGGCGACGCTGACGGTCACAACGTCAAGGCCGCGGTATTGCTGATGTCGAACGTCGGTTGCGTAATGGAGGAGGAGGCGATAGGGGACCTCTTCCTCGTCTGGCCCGAGGGGCGGGTCTTGGAGGACTGCCAGGCGATCCTCCACGTTGTCACAGCGGAGGCTCGCCGCGAACTCCAACTCCACCATCTCGGAATCCTGCCGGGCGTGGAGCGTGAGAGTGCCCGGCGCTCTCGCATCGTCGGGGATCGACTGCGACACGATGGCCAGGGTTTCCTCGGCGGCGGCGGCCACCCGATCGGCGGCGGCATCCCAGCCGGGGCGGTTTGTGAAGCTTCGCAGGAATTCGTTGACCCGTTGGGGCGCCCGCTCGTCGAGGGCCAGGCGAATCCGGCAGCGGCGACCACCAGCGAACTCCATGCCGGCCGCCAGCATCACCGCGACGATGCCGCCGGCGGTCATGCCATTGCTCAACAGGACACTCCAGAAGCCGTCCCCCAGCAGATCCGGGAAGATCGCGCCGTTCTGGAAACCGACGCCTATCCAGAAAGACACGCCCACGATCACGTCCTTCCGGTGATCGATGCCTGTCACTTTACGCGGTCATTGACCCGGCTTTGCCACGGTCATTGACCCACCCTGGAAGCGTGGTAATTCAGCTAATATCAGGTTGCAGTTTGCCGGTCAATCACCTCCTTCTGAGCTGAGCAGGGCGCGGTGCGGGGACAGACGTTCGCGGTAGCTGGCGCCCTCGATGACGATCTGATAGCTGGCGTTGGCCAACCGGTCCAGGGCGCTGTTGCCCAGGATGGGATCGTCGAAGAGGCTGAGCCATTCTTCGACGGCCCGGTTGCTGGTGATGATGAAGCTGGAGGACCGGTGGCGGTTGAGGATGAGTTCGTAGAGGTCGGCGGACTGTTGAGCGGTGAGCCGATGGAGGCCCAGGTCGTCGAGGATGAGCAGGTCGGGGGTGATGAAGGACCGGAAGGCGCGGTCCAGCGAGTTGTCCACTCTGGCCTGAGCCATGGCTCTGAAGAAGTCGTCGGCGTGGCTGAAGCGGACGGTGTGTCCGGCGCGGACGGCGGAGTAGCCCAGGGCCTGAGCCAGGAAGCTCTTGCCGACGCCGGCGGGTCCTACCAGCAGCACGTGCTCGTGCTTGTCCAGAAACTCCAGGGAGAAGACGGCGTCCAGCAGTCGGCGGTCCAGGGTAATTGACGCCGACCAGTCGAAGTCCTCCAGCCGGCAGGTCTCCTCGAAACCGGCGCCATTGAGGCGCAGTTCGATGCGCCGGTGGGCGCGGCGGTTGACCTCGTCGCTGAGGACGATCTCCAGGAAGGATGCGTAGTCCAGCTGTTCCCTTCGGGCCAGGGCGATGCGCTCGGGCAGCGTGGCCGCCATGGGACCCAGTTTGAGGTTCTTGAGCAGGGGTGTGAGTTCGGTTACGCGGGTCATGGGTATAATCTCCTCAGGCCGACTTCCGGCGGTACGGGTCGCTTTGGGCGAAGACGCATCCGGGCCTAGCGAAGCGGCCGGTGGGCAGGGGCAGAGGCAGTTGGGGCGTGGTCTCCTCTTCCAGAGCCTGCACCAGGATGCTCTCCACGCGGTGCACGTTGATGAGGTCGACGTCCAGGGCCCGCTGACAGGCGGCGTCCAGGCGCTGGGCGGTGTAACGGTCGCCCAGGCGCAGCAGCTTGTGTCCCTGCCGGATCTTGGACCAGGGATGGTCGCCCTCGAAGAGGCGTTCGGCGAATTCACCCACCGCCGGACCCAGCTTGGCGGCCTCGCGCTTGAGCCCGTCGGGAGCCCTGGTGGTGTAGGGGGCGACCTTGGGTGGATAGTCGGCGACGTCGGTGGACCGGCCGCCCACCGGCTGACGCGGATGGGTCTTGATGAGCTGACCGCGGTGGTAGATGCGCACCAGCTTGCTGTCCACTTTGACCTCCACCTTCCGGCCGGGCCGGCAGAGGTGGTAGGGCACCGAGTAGAGGGCGTCCAGGCACTTGACGTGATGGTCCTGATGGACGGTGTTGGTGCGCCAGTTGGCGATCTCGTAGGGTACGCCGTCCCAGGGGATCAGGGTGTGGCGCTCCTCGTCCTGGAAGACCACCAGGGGCTGCTTCCGCGTGGTGCCGTGGATGCGCATGCCGGCCACCTCCAGGCACCATTTGGGCGCGGCGGCGCGGACGTGGGTGAAGTCGTCGAAATCGGCGCCCTTGTAGAAACGCTCTCTGGCGTAGGGGACCTTGCGTTCCACCTTGGGCTTGTCCTGGGGGTGGGCCCTGCGGGCCGGGTCGGGGATGAAGCCCCGATGCTGGGCATATTCCAGAAAGCCCCTGGTGAGAATGGGATTGAGGGGATCGGTGCCCACCACCGCGGCGGGGAAGTTGTCGATGACCAAGTACTTGGGCATGCCGCCAAAGAAGGCCCACGCCGCCTCCAGGCCGGCGATCACGTCCGGAAGCTTGTGCTGCTGCATGGGCCAGACGAAGCAGTAGCGGGAGTGGCAGAGCACGATGACCATGGGCCAGACCGCCTTGCGCTTGCCGGTGGCCGGGTCGGTGATCATGCCCAACCGTCCGAAATCAGCCTCAGCCACCTCACCAGCCGTCGTGTCCGCCATCCGCACCGTGGTCTTGCTGCGCTTGCGCCAGTTGCGGTTCACAATGAAACGGCGCGGCGACGGGTACGACACCTGGCACCCCCGCATGGCCAGCAACTCGTGGATGCGGGTCATCTGCAGGCGGTCTTTGGTGATCCACTGGTAGATCTGGTCAGACCACGGCTCCAACTGGTCCTGCTGAGGCGTCGCCACCTGGCGCGGGCCCGCCTGGCTGATCGTCGCCAGCCGGCTCAACTGGTCCTCAGTCGTCGCCGGACCACCTTGCGTGATGCCCTGCAACCGCGCCGCCGCCAGGTACTTACGTACCGTATTGCGCGACAACCCCATGCCCGCCGCAATCTGCCGCGGACCTTCCCCAGCCTGCCACCGGCGGATGATCTCTTTTATCTCCATCCTGGAAACCTCCCGGTACGCCATCGCTGCACCTCAATTTCAAAGTGCAGCAATGGTCGCCGATCTGGCTCCCAAGGTGGGTCAATGACCTCGGAAATCCGGGTCAAAGACCTCGGTTATTTTCGTGGTCTACTGGGTCAAAGACCTCGGCAAATGACAATCACCAAGTGGCGCAGGCTGCCCTCGGCGGCGTTGTTGTCCGGGGGCACCTCCGGTTCGGCCACGAAGACGAAGAGTTCCCCGTATCCAGTACGGGGCAGGCTCTTGATGTGTTTCTCCACGCGGCGGCACAGCCTGGCCTGGGCTGACGTCGGGTCGTCCAGGTAAGGGCGGCACCGCGCCAGCAGGCGATGTTCCAGGGCCAGTCCAGCCAGGCGGCGTTGCTGCTCCGACGGGTGGGTGAAGGCTTTGGCCTTGGCATAGACATCGTGGACCGCATCAGCCCACCGCGCCAATGATGCATCCCCGGGATCGAGGGCCCGCAGGTCGTGGATATCCCGCAGCAGGTGGGCCCAGCAGCGCTGCTTGGGACCATCGTAATGATGGTAGGCGGCGTAGAAGTCGCTGACCAGCACGCCGGCAAACTGGTCGCCCAGCGCCTCATCCACCACCGCCTTGCCTCGGCCCCGCCGCAGGAAGTAGCGTTCGGTGGGGGTGCTGAAGGTCCACACGTAGCCGTTGTGTCCGTCCTCCCGCCAGCCGGTCTCATCGGCGCACCACCGGAGAGCCTCGGACCCGTTCCACGATGTCGGTCAGCGCCGCTTGGGCCTGTTGGGCCACCCGGTGGGTGGCGGCCACGATGGCGCCCACGCTGAGACGCAGCCCGTGCACCGTGTCCAGGTACCACTGGATGATGCGGAAGGGCAGCCTGGCTTCTTCCCGCAGCGCGGCGATCAGGCTGAGCAGGTTGATCCCCAGGCGCTGTTTGCCCAGCACCACCCCCTCCAGTTGCGCTGGCGGCACACAGCGGCGTTGGCAACGCGGGCAGGTGCGAGCGATGTAGGCGTGTTCGGTGACTGCCACCGGAACCCCGTATCAAGTACGGGGCAGGCTCTGGGGCAGATCGATGACCTCCCGAGTGTTGTGGGTCCAGCCGCCGGACAGTTGGACGCCGCAGTCGGGACACTGCTCCACCACATGCTCCACCCGCTGGGTGGGCGTCATGCGGACCCGGGCAAAGCCGTGGGGCCGTCGCTTGCGCGGCTGCTTGGGCTGGGCTGGCTTGCGATCAACCTTGGACTTCAGACCGGGCATCTGGCGGTTCCCGCCGGATTTCGCCCGCCCCTCCAACTGGGCAATCCGCTTCTCCAAGCTCTCGATGATCGCCTGCTGCCGGATGATGATGGCGATCAGGGTATCCCTGTCGGCGGTCCTGGTATCCCGGTCGGCGGTCCTGAGGTCAAATTCCTTTTCCATCCCCGTATATGACATAACCAACACCCTCAGCGCCAGCCATCCCCTAACCAAGTTCCGCCCATTCAGCACCACAACCCTGAACAGTTACTATGCGGGTTTCACCTTGGCTTCGGTTTAGTCAGCATTCCCCAAAAGCGTCGCAGATTCGGTTTCCGTGGGTTGACCGTCCTGGACGTAGGCCTTGCTCAGTCCCTGCATGTTGGCGTGCCATTGCCGCCAGAATCCCCGCATCTGCAGTTCATCCGATGTTCCCGGGTCGCTCTTGAGCATTCCTCGCGACAGGTCGGACCACTCGGTTTCGGTGGCGCGGAAGCCAGCCTGACACGATTCCAGGGCTTCCACGTCATCGGGTGTGGCAAATCCCCCTGGGCCCAAGAAGGTCAGAAAACTGTCGAGCCGAGAGGCCAGCACGGTATCCGATTCTTCCCTAGGCACAAGGTGCCATGCCGTGACCTGCATATTGTCGGGAGCCAGAGGCTCGAAATATCTGATGGTGATGGCCACCACGTCGTTGATGATCAGGTTGGGATAAATGAGCAGGTTTCGAGAGGTATCAGCCATCAGGTAGGCGCGCTCCTCTCCGTGTTTTTCCACCAACCGTTGCCGGACTTGCGCCATCGGCTCTCTGGCTGCCTCCCCGAATAACGGGTGCCAGTGGGCTATGGGGCGGCCGTTGCGAGCTACGTTCACCGACACGGTGTGGCCGTTGCCCAGAGATCTGGACACGCCCGGCGGTCGGGCGGCCATCGTGTCGCCGCTTTCGTCGGTGCCCAGGCTGGCAATGTATTGCACGTACGTCTGATGGGTCGGGACCAGGTGATACCCGTCGAGACTGTTTTCAGCCAGCAGTTTCCAGTTGGCCTTGGTGTTGTACTTGTTGGAGCCGGCGACAACACGCATTCCCGTTTCCGACTGGTCCACGATCAGATCAAGATACTCTCGGGCCCCCGCCAGGTATGAGACCAAGTCTTCGACGCAAGGGTTGAAACTCACAAAGTAGAAGCCTCGATAACTGTCGACCCGGGGCGGCTCCCTCAAGCCCAGTTCGTTTCGATCGAAGTAGGGGCCGTAGGCTTCCTGGTCGGGGACGCCGACCAACTCTCCCTGGGTGTTGAACGACCATGCGTGATAGAAGCACTGCAGCACCTCGGCATTCCCCTCGTCGCGACGGCAGATCAAGGCGCCCCGATGGGGACAGGAGTTGAGGAACACACGCACCTGCCCATCTTTGCCACGGGCGAAGAAAAGCGGGCGTCCCGCTACTGTGCGGCGACGGTAATCTCCAGGGCTCTCCACTTCCGATTCGTGTCCCAGGTAGATCCAACACCGGTTGAAGATGAAATCCTGTTCGCGCTCGAACAGACCGGGCGAAGTCATGGTCGATCGGTGGACCCTGAAAACGCCCCTCTGCCGATCATCGATGATCAAATCTTTGATCCGCATAAATCCACCTTTTGCCGCAAAACAAATCGTTGATCAGCAGTTTATGCGACGGCAATTGTTATCAGTGATATACCCGGTTTAACGCCTGAGTCCTACCACTGTTATGCTCGGTTCACGCAAATGGCACCGCTCGCTTGACGAGTCGGATCACGTAACGAGAATGTGGAGGGCGTAATTCTCGAATACTATATCGTAATCACGACCCAAGATCATCCGAGCAACACGGACACCCACCGCGACGACGCATCGGCAGCCGCATTGCCTCAATAAAAAGGTTACTCTCAGGTAGTGATTGCCGCAAATAGTATGTTACCGAAAAATCGGGAGGAGTTCATGCAGCAGGGACCATGACCGGGATGGTGAAGCAAGATCTGCCGGCATCAATACGGGACATGGCCGACGAGAGCACGAAATCAGAAATGGCCCACACCAAGCGCACCACAACCCCAGCACCACCGGCCGTCGCCTTCCTGCCGGCTCATGACCTCCGCCCACGACGCCACGGCTCAGCCTCCAACCCGTGGAGAGCACCACCAGGTGGATGCCGGAACAGAAACCCGTGGGGTTCCTGCAACACCGGTAGGGGCACTCCACAACAGCAGTAGTCAGACGTTTCAAAGCCGGCAGTAGGCCGGGTTTTTACGCTATGCCCCAATCCACCGAAAGGATGGGTGTGGCGGCATGGTGATGGGATAAGAAAGTGCTCCCGGCTTCGGGGATAATGGTTTTTGACAACGAAAACCAATCCCTCACAAGGAGCACCCAACGGATGCTACCACCTGAGCGTCCTGACCGCATCCATGTCGCCTTCGACGATCACCGCTTGGTGGCCAACGCCGGGCTGCTTTTGCCGGTTACCCTGGCCCATCATCTGGGGCTGGGCGAGTTGGTTGACCGCCACGTTGACTTGGGAGATGCGCCGGGACGGGCCAACGCTGGCGACAAGATACTGACGTTGGTGGCATCGGCATTGGCCGGTGGCGACTGCATTGATGATGCCGACGCGCTACGCGCTGGGGGGACCGAGCACGTGCTGGGCTGCGCAGTCAAGGCGCCTTCCACGCTGGGGACCTTCCTGCGGAGTTTCCGATGGGGCCACGTGCGGCAGCTGGACCGGGTGAGCCGAGAGGCGCTGGCGAGGGCCTGGGCGGCTGGTGCCGGACCCGGCGATGAGCCGCTGACCATTGATCTTGATTCCACTGTCTGCGAGACCTTTGGGTTGGATAAGGAAGGCGCGCAGCGCCACAACTACGCGGGACAGCGGGGCTATCACCCGCTCCTCGCCGTTGCCGCCGGAACCGGCGACGTGCTGATGGCACGGCTGCGCCAGGGCCGGGCCAACACCGCTCGAGGGGCCGCCCACTTCCTGCGTGAGACCATCAGCCGAGTGCGCTACGCGGGGGCCACCGGGCCACTGACCATGCGGGCCGACAGTGGCTTCTACAACCACGACATCGTCGCCGTCTGCCGGAAGACCAAGGTCCGCTTCTCCATCACCGTACGCCAGTACCAAAGCGTGCGCAATCTCATCGAGGCCATACCCGAAGCAGAGTGGACGCCCATCCCTTACTGGATGGAGGGAGCCGCCGACGTGGCGGAGACCACCTACACTCCGTTTCAGCATGAGCCCGACGCCGTATCGGTCCGACTCATCGTCCGCAGAGTGAAACCCACGCCCGGCTCCCAACTCGCGCTGCTTGCCACCCACAGCTATCACGCTTTCATCACCGATAGAGACGGCGACACCCTGGAACTGGAGGCCAACCATCGCCGCCACGCCGAGATCGAGAACGCCATCCGCGATCTCAAGTACGGCGTGGGGCTCAATCACCTGCCCTCGGGGCGCTTCCCCGCCAACGCCGCCTGGCTGGCAGTACAGGTGATGGCGCATAACCTCGCCCGCTGGACCGCCCGCATCGGCATGGGAGAGCAACTGATCACCACCAAGACCCTCCGACGACGCTTCTTCTCCCTCCCCGGACGCATCACTCGCAAGGCACGCCGTCTCACTTTGCATCTTCCCCGGGGCTGGCCCTGGCAGAACCAGTTCGCTGGTGCCCTGGCGAGACTGCGCGCCCTGCCACTGCCTTCCTGACGCCGCCCTCCGCCTTTGACCTATACACAATAACGCCCCACGCCTGGACGATCAGCGCCTCAGGCTGGGCCCCTCACGGTCTCCGCCGGCGGTCTGCGCTGAAAATCGCTCCCAACGCCGCTACCACGGGCCGCAAACATCCCCTGGCGTAGCAGCCACACTACCCATCGTCCATTTCACCGGCATCCGGTCCTCGCCAACCCATGCCCTGACCCCGCATCCCTCGTCTGATCGCCGCCGCGGTATCCCCTCGGTGGATTCGGGCTATGGAAGAAGATTCAAACCCGGCCTACGTTCCGCCACGTCAAAACCAAGTCTGTTCAGTCAGTGCTTTCGACGATCAAAGAGATGGTCCTGGCGGCGCGGTCGCGGAGTTCCCTGAGGTCTGCATATTCTCCCGGAGGCTGCGGGTCCCTTGCCCAATCCTGAGCCTGCTCTGTCGTCTCAAATTCCATGACTGCCACCCGCCTGTGGCCGGACGAATCTCCGCCTATCACTTCAGACACGTTGCCGCGCATTAGATATTTCCCGCCTTTCGCTTCCAACTGCGGCCCCACTCGCCGGCGGAACTCTGCATGGAGTTCCTCGTCCAGTATTTCGGCGGTGTGCAAAATTACGTAGGCTGGCATTGAATTACCCTCCTTATGTTGAGTGTTTTGACATGGTGAACCGCTCAGTTTCTTATACCCCATAAGTCCTGGCACTTCAATTCAGCGCGATGAGAAGCACAACCAAATCTTGGCCAGTCGGTCTGGCTGGATGGTCCGGCAGGCCAGCTACCGGCAGAATCTTGGGTTGGTCGCGACCGCTATAGTGACGCCCGCGATTCTCCATCAGAGGTCAGGAAGCAATCATATGGCAGCGTAGTTGCTGATCGAAAGCGAGATAACTGACCCGGCAATCTTCTCTGAATATGAAGCACGAATACCGGGAGTGGTCGACACTCACGGCGGTACAGGTCTGGTGTTCGGTGGAGAAACTTAGGTCGTCGAAGGCGACCAGCGTCCGGGTCGGGTTGAGACTCTCGAGTTTGATGCTGCTGCCCAAGCCGGCGAGCTGATCCGCTCACCTTTTTATCAGGCACTCTCCGCCGTGCGCGGACGGAGCAGCAACACCAGGGCAATACCGGTGCAGGGGGTCGTGGCCCAACCAACTCAGGCATCCACCCGAACCGCGACCACGTCTATACCATGATATTTCCTGTGGCGGACCGATGATGCGTAGTGGCGCAGCAATCGGAAAGAGAGATCGTCAACGTCCGGTGTTTCCGCCTGTTCGCTCATGAACGCAATCCGGTCTTCGATGTTCTCTTCGGCGAAAACCGCCATAAACTCGATTTCCAAAGACTCGGTGCCGCGCTTGGCCAAAACAATCAAGCGAGGTGGTGTGTCGTCCGTGTAACCATCTCGCAGCTCAAGCATACTGGACAGGGTTTCCTCACCAGCAGCACACAACCGCTCAACCGACGAATCACTCCAACCCAGGTCCGTTCCGATACGACGCAGGAACTCATCAACAGTTGGTACTGCTACAGCATCCAATTGAGTGTTCAATCGGCGGCGGCGAGAAATCGTAAAGTCGACCACCATCGACATCAATAAGGCGGACAGAATGCCCACCACCACGCTGTTTCCAAACGTCACACCCCAAAAGTCGCCCAAAACGACGGCCAGGATGTTCCGGCTTTGCAGTCCAACCGCAATAGCAAGAGAAAGACCCATGATCACCGATTTTTGAGGATTCAAACCGTCTTGAGCAGCGGTGCGGACGCCCTCCACGAAGAGCAAACCCATGATGACCATCAAAATGCTGCCAGACACCGGCGGCGGTATGGTCATCATCAGCGCAACTACTTTGGGCAACAGGGCCAGGACGATCAGAATAGCTCCAACCACGTATGCCACCCGGCGGGCCGCCACGCCGGTAAAGCTGACGAGAGCCATCGTGGACGGCAAATAGTTGAGGGCTGGCAATACCCCCAGCACCCCTGACGCCAATACCGCCAGTCCGCTAGTGTTCAGTGTTCCCTGTACGCTGCGAAAGTCGATTGCGCGGGGTACCCGGCGCGATACCTGTTGAATGACCGCACTCTCGGCGCTGGCTTTGAGGCCGACCACCACGCTGACAATCAGAAAAGAAGGCAGGAGCGCCCAGAAATCAGGGCTGAGTACCGAGCCGAATCGGGGCCATGCGGAAAATTCGGGAAGGTCAAACCAGGACGTTTCCAGCACTGGTTGAAAATCATAAATCCCCAGGATGTAGCTGACCACGCACCCGATTACGATAGTGATCGGTAGGGCTATGGCACGAATTAATCCGGCGCCGCGGAGCATCAAAACAGTCGCCGTAATCAGGGTTATGGCTCCGACAAGCGGTCCCGTAAAGAATGCGGCATCAGGCGGGATGTTGTTCAGTCTGGCCGCCGCGATGGGCATTGCGGAAAGAGCCACCACCATGAGCGCCACTCCCGAAACGACCGGGGTGATCACCCGGTTCAATTTTGCCAGGAATGCGGACATGGCGAATTGCAACAAAGACGCCGTGATCACCAGTATCGACATCAGGGCCAAGCCGCCCTGAATGGCGGCCAGTACGCATACTGCGAGAAATGGAACGCTGGACCCCATTAACAATAAATGACCTGCTCCAAGGCGCCCAAAACGGACCGCATGAATGATGATTCCGATTCCAGCCACCATCAAAGACGCGAACAACGCCCAGGACAAATAATCAGCATCGGCCCTTATCGCCAGCACGAAAACGGTGGTGATCGTGACGACGGTCGACATTGCGATCACTGCCCCCTGGGCTGCCACTCCCAAAGTCACAAGCGGCGGGGATGCGTCGCTTGCTTCGTATGACAGGTTGTTGTTTCGCACCACCGTTACTCCCAAATTTCCTGGCGACTCTCTTCCGAGATTGATTTTACGGTCAGGGGCGTAAAATATCGAATTACAAGAAAACTGCGAGCCCACTGCGGCAAAATAAACGCGGCGAGTATAAAGCTTACTCGCCGCCTGTCATTGTGGCATCCAGTTGGATGCCAGCCCGACCCACAGCCGCGACCCATCAGCTCGAAATGCGTCAAAGGAAATGAGCTGGTTACGAAAAAGTCGGGGGCCTCTTGATGATGGCCATACCTCGGGCAAGGAATCGCTGCAGACGCGCCAAAGTACGGTCCGGCTAATCTTCGATTTGCCGGTATTCCCCGTTCTCGTCCAGCACCGTCAGATAGACTTGGTCTAACCCCTGGTTATCCCCAACGCTGTAATTCAGTACAAGCCCATCCAGATCAATCTCGTCCTGGCTGAGCGCAGATTCTATGAAACATCGGCGAGTCAGATCAGGGCCACAGGCGTCCACTAACCAGATGGCAAGCCTACCCGACAAATAGCCTTCCAGGGACACGAAATCAGGTGATGCGCTGGGGTTATAGGCTTGCAGGGCTGCATTGTAACTGACCACTACCGGGAGCTGAGCGTCGTCGTAAAACGGCACCACCTGGGTAACGTATATGTCCTTTCGATTCTCTCCAAGCTTGTTTGCCAGCGTCTTCCCTCCGGCAAAAGAAACGGTTGCGAACTGCGGATCGGCTTCTTTTCGCACCAGTTTGACCAGATTGGCCACTGCCTCCGGTGTACCAAACATCACCACCGCATCCGGTTTGGCATTGATGATTTCTGATGCAGCATCATCAATGCCACCAGCATTGCGTTCGTAATGCCAGGTATCAAATATTTCCATGCCACGCCGACCGAGCGCCAGGCGGACCCCCTGCAGCCCCGCTGCCCCGAAAGCATCATTTTGGTAAAACACGCCAATTCGGCTGATGCCGTATTCACCAGTCAGGTGATCAATTATTCGCTCAGATTCCTGATAGTAAGAAGCACGCAGATTTATCACATTATCGAGCGATGGATCCCGCAAAAACTCGGCGCCGGTGAAGGGCGTAATGAAAGGAACTCCGCCGGCTTGGGCGATAGGCAATGCTCCCCAGGAGGTTGGAGTTCCCACTGCTCCAATAAGCGCAAAGACCCGCGCTTTTTCGATCAGTTGCGTGGTGGCGTGAACGGCATACTCTGTTTCGTAGGAATCGTCCATGGACTGCAAAGCTAAATAGCGTCCGTGTACGCCGCCTTTCTGATTTGCTTCATGAAAAGCAGTCTCGATGCCGAGACGCATCGATGTTCCCAAATATTGGGACGGTCCGCTCAGCACAGCTGATTGCCCAAACAGCACTTCGTTCTCCGAAACGCCGGGGACTTGGTTGGTGGCGATGGCGGCGGTCTGACATGCTGCCCCAACAAGAAACAACATCGCAAGGAAAATCAACCCAAACCTATGAGACACGTTCACCATCAAACCTCCGGCGAACCAACCGCTTCGTCAAAAGGTGCAATATTTTGGCGCAAAAACGGTTCGAATACAATTCCGCTGTCCTACGATTCTGCGCTGTCAAGCGGAAAGCGAAAATGTTCGCGCGACTACGCAGGAACCGCCACCAGACATTGGCACACTGTAGGCCATCTCAAGGGAGCTGAGAATCCCGCAGATAATCGTGCGCAAGTGCGCCTGCGCTGAGACCCCGACCACCAAGAAACCCAGTGCCAGAGAGTTCACCAAGCCGACGGTGCTCCCGAAGCCAACCCGTTGCTAACCAACCATGCGGACATTGTCGCATCGATTAGGTTCTGTTGACATTTCACCGTAACCAGACGAGAGCGGCGGTGAAATGCAGGAAGCCCAGGTATCTGGTGTCCAGTTTCTCAAACCGGGAGAATATCCGGCGATAGTGTTTCATCTTGCCGATGAAGCATTCCACCAGATGACGCTCCCGGTACAGATGACGGTCATAATCAGCGGGTTCCTTGCGGTTCGAGGGGGGCGGAATGACCGGGGTCATGCCCAGTTCCAGGATGTGCTGGCGAAACTCCCGAGCGTCATATCCTTTGTCGGCCAGTACGTGCTCGCCAGCGTAACCCGCGATCAACCCCTCCGCCTGGGTGATGTCGTGCTGTTGCCCTCCGGTCAGGATGAACCGCAAGGGGTTGCCCAAGCCGTCCACGCTCACGTGAACCTTCGTGCTGAACCCGCCTCGGCTCCGGCCCAGGGACTGGGCGGCCTGACCGCCTTTTTGGGGGGCGCTCCCGCCGCGCAAGGGTGTGCCCGTACCACCGTGCTGTCAATGATCAGGTATTCCAGATCAGGGTCGTCGGAGAAACATTGATGCATCTGTTCCCAGACGCCTTGGTCAGTCCACCGGGCGAACCGTTTGTAGACAGTGTTCCAGTTCCCGTACTCGGCAGGCAGCAGTCGCCATTGCGCCCCAGAGCGGTTGATCCATAAGACGGCCTCGACAAACCGTCGGCAATCCGCTTCCTGGCCGACGTACACGCCAGTGCGGCCACGCAAGAAATCGAGAATCCTGACCCACTGTTCCGGTGATAGTCTGATGTTTGACATGCGGCCATTGTAATCAAATGTCAACAGAGCCTAGCGACAATAACGAATGTCTCCATGTTGCCCCTGAGGAACCAAGCCATGAAACATGAGGTGTTTGACCACCATCGCCCTCCGGCTTGCTGATACCCGCTGTGATTCGCCCAAGGGTCAGTATGTCAACGAGACGGATCAGCCCCTCGGGCGTTAGGCTCGGCGCTCCATTCATTGTACTGTGACCCCGCACCAACGGCCGCGTGGGCTGTCGAATGTTGGTTGACCGAGTGTTCTGCTACAGCCTGGCAACGTGTGATTAGGTCTGAAAGATGCACGACGATTTGGACGTATTGCAGCCCCTCCATCACCGTCATGGTGTCGGAAGACCCGGATAATCCCACCATGCGTCAACCTCAGCGTACACTAGGCAAACCCCCTACGACCGGATGCGATCGGGTGTGTTTGGGCCCGAAACAGCCTTGCCGCCGCGGTGCTTATTGATACCCCTTCAAACAGGAATTATGCCCTATTGATAAATTGGCGCCGGGGAAGGGACTATACGCCTGCAACGCCGTCTCGGCAGGCCAAGCGACCGTACTCTGCTTTGTTCAATATACGAGCGATGACAGAATCTCTTTCGGCACTAACCGTTCTGCGTTTCCGCTCGGAAGGCTCGTAGAGGTACAAAGGCTCCGGAATGTACGTCCGGTTCTCAGCCATCTCGATTATCGGCACCATGAAGGCCCAATCGGTGGCGATGTCGATCCATTCTCCGTCCAGTTTCAGGTCGTCGATGTCGATTGCGTCGAAGAGATACTTCCTGAACGTGCGCAGGTGCTGCCAAACGTTGCTAGTCCACCATCTGGGCCGTTCAAAGTCGGCCAGATACACCGCTTGCTTGTCCAGCCTCAACATCGAACCGACAGTGACGTCGGCCCCATTTTCATACTCCACGCGGAGCCGTTCGAGAACACCGGTGCCGATTAGTGCATCATCTGCGTCCAAGGTGATGATCACGCTCTGGGGGTCGGCGCAATAGTTGGTGATGGCGTTCCAGGTGTTGTAGAGCAGGCCTTTTCGCGTTGCGTTCCGGACAATGGTAACCCGACCCCTGTAATCCGCCAGCAGGATCTCGGTATAGTCGCCGAAACCGTTGGTGGAAGCGTCATCCACCACGACAGTGCCCCAATCGGAGCCATACTGAGCTGTCAGTGATTCGATGCAGCGTTTGAACTGCCCTGGGTCCACGTTGCGGCCACAGATCACGAAAACGAACGCTTCGGCTCGCATTGGCCCGGCCCAGTCCGCCACCCAGCCTTGAAGGTCCACCTTTCCAAGCTGGCAATCAGGGACATAGCCGCGCTCAACGGCCGTCAGGATGTCCAGCAACTCCTCCGCATCAGCCTTGCGCTCGTTGGGCACATGGATGAACGACGTTCGCGGATCGCCCCCGCGATAGCTCCGGAACTCGCTGCCGGCGATGAAACGGTCAAACGCCCGGTGCCATCCCGTGACGAAACGGCCATTCTCCAAATCGTTTGCGATGGGGAGCACCGACTCAAGGCGCATGCGGTCAAACAGGCATCCCCTGACCTCAACCCGCCAGTCGCCGTCGGGCCCGGTGTCGGTGTAGGGCAACGGGTCCGAACGGCAGATACTCAAAGGCACGAAGAGGGCGTTGGGGTCGTCGCGGAGCACCCCGGCAAGTTCAGAGAGGTAGTCGTGCTCAACGTCGTCGCGATGGATGAGCAGGTCGCTGTCCAACTGAAGCACGTAATTGCCAATGCAAGCATCGAATCCGTACAGCGTGGCGAACAACTGCTGGCTGCTGGCCGAGTGGGTTTCCAATGACTCGACGCCAAACCACTTCCGGTACGTGTCCCGAATTGTGGCGGGATCTTCAGGTGCATAGACCACGCGGTCAACCACGCCGTCCCGCAGCAGCCGGTCCATCGCCTCCCGGTGAGCGTCAGCATCCGGCACGTCGTATTGGCGAAGGAAGGGACCCGGTGATGGGTCCACCACCACGACTTTCTCGATGAACCTAACCGGATCCTCCAACTGCGCCACCTGATGGCGGACAAACCGCTCGATGGTCCGCCACTCCATGTGGCAGGTCTTGATCAGCAGCGACACGCTGGAGCCCGAATCGACATCAGGGCGAAGCTCGAACACCAGGTGGTCAGATGCCGGCCGCAACTCGCCGATGTCGGCACCGTCCAATTCTTTCACCGCGGCCACACGCAGACCTGCCTTGGCGAAAGCACGACGATAGGTGGCCAAGCTGCGGTGGACCTCATCCCGCACGTTGCCGTGCGGCGCCACCGCTTTTTCGTAGACGAAGGTGTCATGATAGCCGAGGTCGCTCTGATGGGGCCTGGAGTTCAGCTCCGTTGAGGCAACTTCCAGGTAAAAGGGGTTGCATACCGCCACCCACGCCCGACCTTGATCCGCGACCAGGCGGCGCAGGTCCGACATCACCGTGGCCAACTCATTGCTGTCCGCGATCGTGCATAGCACTCGGCTGTAGATCACAGCGGCGAACCGCGTGGAATCAGCCCGCAACCGCTCCAACATGGTGGAGTCGACGTATTGCACCGAACCGCCGTGTTCCAGGCATTTCGCCATGGCGTCGGCATCGGGATCGTACCCGGTGACGTTGGGGACCTTGTTGGCAAGCAGTTCGGCCAGTTCGCCGTTGCCGCACCCGTAATCCAGGACAGTCTTGGGACTGTGCTCCATGACCATGCCTGCCAGGGGCGCGTGCAGGAGCTCGCCTGGTCCCCGTGGATCCACCGCGCGCCTGAACTGATCCAGACCCGCCAACTCCGGCAGGTCCGGTTCGTCCAATGACCGGGTCATCAGCGCTTTGAGGTCGGACCGGAAATGGAACCGGTAGGTGAGTAGCGCGCGACGACACATCTGCTCGAACTCGTTCTCATCGAACGGCACGATGTCGGCGCCGATGTCGATGCATTTCAACCCGGATGGCGTCACCAGCAGGTTGTCCGGGTGGAGATTCCGACACGCTATGCCTGCTGTACGGCACTCCCGCAACAGGGTGAGAATGTCCTCCAAGCGGCCCCCGTTGTAACGGTCTCCTCGCTCATACGGGTAGACCGCCGCGACGTGCTCGCCCCATTGGCGGACTTCTCGGATGTCCGGCAACGTGCGGCAACCCGACGTCCGCCCCACCAGCGATAGCAAAAACGCCACCTTCTGATCCCGTGTGCCCGGCCTCCAGTAGTGGAAGTATTTGTAGACCATGCTGCCGTCGGTGAAGACCGCACCCTCTTCTCCGACGCCCAGACAAATCAGCGGGCCGGTCCCGAACTCGTCCTTGATGCGGGCTTCCGCCTCGGTCCGGATTGCGTCAACCGGCAACGTCACCATCGACCGGTGCCGCGCCACCACTTGGTGCAGGTTGAGGAAATACTCCCGCGCGGCTGTATCATCAGCCTCTGCGACCCTGCGTCGGAATTCTGCCAATCGGTCCGGGGTGTATACGGAGGAAAGCGTTTCCCAGAACTCGCCCAGTCGCCGGGCGGATTCGGCGTAGCCGGGCGAGGATATCCACCACGGACTGCTTCCGTTGGCAGCGCCAGGACAGCAGAACCTGGCGATCGACTGCACGAGACCCGAAATCCTGGCGAAGTTCCACTCGAACGCCGCCAATCGTTCGTCTCTCGACTGGCGATAGATGGCCATTGCCAGGTCGATCTCTTCCCGGCCAAAGCTCAGGAAACCGGTTCCGCTTGCCCGGTTGCCGCGATCCTGCTTGTGCCGTAGGACGGCCTCCATGGCTGCGCAAATCGCGAAGCCCTGAATATCCTGGGCCAGGGTTTTGAAGGCGGAGTTCACGTCTTGAGCAGTCCGTCTTTCCTGTCGGACCGGCAGGGAGGATTGCACTACCTCGCGCCTTCCGGCGAACCGGTTGAGGATGCTCCAGGCCATGTCGCTGCGCCGCGTGTCGATGCCGTCGATTTTCGGAACCGAGTTCGGAAATTCCCTCAACGCCTGGGGATCGAACACCAGCGTACTGGGCCCGCGATTAATCGATTGTTTGAGGTCAACGGACGGATTGTTCGTGGCGGACTGGACGAGAGGCCGAAACACCTGGGCGCCCATGAAGATTTCCGCAACGCGCGAAGAAATCTCCGACAACACCTGCTCGGCTGTCATGCTTGCCCGGCTTGGTTGATACCAGAACGGCCGCTCCAGGTGGCCCGCGCCCGAGCGCGACAGGTCATAGTAATAGTCCGCATTCTCCAACCGGGAGAGCTGATTTTCGTGTCCGCGATCCGGGTAAGGATCTCCCGGCCGCAACGCCGCCAATTGGTGCAGGTTGTGATAGAGGTCCACCAACTGTGTGCGCACGCAGCTCAGAATGGGCAATGGAGGATCGTCGGTAACTTGACCCAACACGATGCTGTGGCTGGTCCTCTTCAGTTCCTTTATCGCCGCCGCGTAGTCCACCTTCTGAACGCTGATTGCGCCATCTTCGCCGTGGACCAAGCCTTCCAGGGTCACGTCGTCGTCCAAAACCCACAACACGGTGCCCGGTCGCGGCTTCGCTTCCCAATACAGGTACTGCTGGAGCAGGGTACGGCTCAGGGCTATGGACTTGCGCTCGGACAGCAGCTCCTCTGTCGCGTCGATGATTCCATCGACTGCATCGCACCGCTGATCCTCCAGAGATTTGAGCTCGATGTTCAGGCCTTGCCCGACCATACGGCCGATCACATCCCTGAGCCGACTGCGCGAATGCCGGTCATGACCGCCGTTCTCCAGCAAGAGTATCTTCAGGCCAACATCTTTCCGACCACCCATTTCCCGGCCCAAGCTCTCCAAGAGGTTGGACACATAACCCACCTCCGGTGACGTGATGGCGCCAACCACCAGGTCGAGATGATCCCCATCGCTGGAACCGCAGGGCTGAGGTTCCTCGAACGAAGGAGCCCTTGGGGAGACCGTCGGGTCGCAATCAAACAGGTCTCGGCTGCGGTTGATGAACGCTTCCCGCTGCTCGACTGTCATGCGACCCGAATATTTCCGGTAGAAGTAACTCAGGCCGGCGCACTTGGCATCCCCGCCGCGGGAAGAGAGGCGAGGCCTGTCGTCCTCGGCATGATGATGCACCAGGTAGTCAGTCAGGTTGGCGTATCTGACCGAACCAAGGTCGGCCAGCCTGATGCAGACGTCGCGGTCGGTGGTGCTGACCAGGGCCTCATCGAAACCGCCGGCCTCCCGCAACTTCTCCGCCCTGACGAACAGGTTGGAGCCTTGAATGTGGGGATTCCGCACCAGGAGTTCGTCCACATCCAGTTTCGGTGGGCTGCTCAAATGGCGGGTTTTGCCGCCCGTTTCATGGTAGATGATGCCGGCGGCCACCATGTCCAGGTCGTTGCCGATGATCGCTTCTTCGCACCGTTCCAGGTAGGTGGGCTCCCAAGCATCGTCGTCGTCCAGCAACGCTACAAACGCTCCAGGAGTTTCGACTTGCATCCAGGCGAGGGCAGTGTTGACGGCGCCTGACAGACCGGGCGTCCGCGAGTTTTCCAGGTACACCACCTGAGTGGTGGGGAAATTGAACTCGTCGGCAACTCGCTTGTTGGCGGCCCTGTGCACAGGGTCGGAATCGTCCACGATCACCAGGCAGTCAGGCATTCGCGTTTGGCGGGCAACGGACGCTAGGGCCCGCTGCGACAGGAGGTCGGGCCTGTTGTGGGTGGGGATCAAGGCAACTATCGAGGGCATCTGATTTCAAGAGGCGGGCGTCATTGGGGAATTTAGCGCCGGCTCGCGGCGGTGCCGCATTTTACCCCGGTCGTCCAACGTCCCGCGGAGTTGGACGCCGGCGGCCATTGCAGCAACGATCGGATACCTTCGGAGAATGACACCTGCGATTCTCAGCCAATCATCGATCTTGCATTGGAATAATCCGCCGCCTTCCGCAACTCCTCAAAATCGGCCCTGGGATTGGGCACGATGTGGCGAACCGGTCCGCCGATGATCGCGGCGATTTCATTGACGGACGTTTCAACATCGGTGCCGATGTTGAGCACCGTATGGCTGCCTGCAGCCAGAGGGACGGTGGCAGCCAGGATGTTGGCTGCCACCACATCGGAAACGTGGGTGTAGGAGCGGGTCTGGGTCCCGTCGCCGTAAACGGTCAGAGGTTGTCCCTACGCCTTCATGCGCAAAAATCGCGGTATCACCAGGGCGTATGCGCCTTCAGACGGTTGACCGGGACCGTACACGTTGAAGTAGCGAAGCGAGACCACAGTCATCTGGTGCAAACGGGCGAATAGCTCCGCGTATTGTTCGCCCATCAGTTTCTGAAGCGCATAGGGCGACCTGGGGTTGGGCGTCATGCCCTCGCGCATCAGGTGCGTGGGTTGGTCGCCGTACACGCTGGACGACGAGGAGTTGATCACGCGTTGAACGCCGTTCTGCTGCGCCGCGCACAACACGTTCAGTGTTCCGGTGACGTTCACGTCGTGCGTCCCCATGGGGTCGGCCATGGACCGTTCGATGCGGGGCCAAGCGGCCGTGTGAAAAATCCAATCGGCGGACCGGGTCGCCGCAAGCACCGTGTCGAAATCGGCGACCGAGCCTACGACCAACTCAGCGGAGGGGTTCATCATCACGGCATCGCCGGCCGACAAGTCGTCCAGCACGACCACGCTATGCCCCAACTTCACCAACCGCTCGACCAGACGGGAGCCAATGAACCCGCATCCGTCGGTTGCGACACATTGCATCAATGCCCTTCTCCTTGATTGCACGAGGCGCACCCAGCCGGACGGCAAGTCCGGTTCGACCTGTTCCCGCTGCGCTTTCGTGGTGAGCGCGACAGCGACCATGCTCCGATGGTTGAAGTCCATCACGGGCCCGATGTGTACGTTCGCCGGGGGAACACGCCCCTGGCCACTACCGCAGCCAATCTCCCTACTTCCCCGGCATCGGAATCATCCTGCGCGGTGGGATACTCTATCTGGCCTGGCCATATGGTGATGAGGAGCCACTGACGCCGCACCCGTCCGCTTCCGGACCATCAACGCGTTTCCTGATCGGGCCTCCGGGAGAACCGACGGCCGAGTGGATTCGTTTTGATCCGATAATTGGTAACCGCGCCCTGAGGGTTCTCTGGGCCGGTGGCGGCAGGTTCTACCACGTATGACCGCAGCTAGCGGAGGCAACGGCCCGTCGAGTATCCGTGGTAGATGTCAAGCATTTTTGATGGGTTTCACAAGGGCATGACCTACCTACCCATCCTGATCAGTATGATGCCGGTTCCTCCGATTCAGCTCCCGGCGCTAAATCCTGCGTTCCTGGAACACCGCGTCGGCCTGTTCCAGGGCGTCTTCAACGTAAGGCCAACCGCGATACCATCCCGCCTGGGAGAAAACCTCGCAGATTTCCCGGCGGGACATGCCCAGTTCAAGCGCATACCCGATGTGCGCCCGCAGTTGCTTCATGTGGCCGCGGCACATGAGAGCCACCAGGATGCACACCGTGCGCTCCTTGGGGGTCAGGTCGCCGCGCGCCCACACCTCGCCGAAGTTATACGCCTCCACGAGGGCGGCGGTTTCGGACGCCAGCTCGTGGGATAGAGCATTTTCCGGATCGGCGCCGGCCTGCTCGCCCCAATTCTCGCCACGGATTCGCCGTCCCCGTTCCAGCTTTTCTTCCACCGACGCCAACCAATCCGCCTCCAGGGGTTCTCGGTCCTCCAACTGCCAGACGGGTCGTTCGTTGATTACCCGTTGAGCCTGCGCCAGGGAGGACACGGTGGCCGGTATCCCCGCGTAGAAGATGAGCTGCAGGAAGATGCCCTTGATCTTTTGCGGTGACATTCCTAGGGACAGCCCGACCCTGATCTGATGCTGGAGACCAAATTCCCAACCGTTGCAGCATTGAGCGGCGATGGTCGCCATGCTCCGCAGGGTCACCTCCAAGCCCGGCACCTGCCACACGCCGCCCCACATCACCTCTTCCTGCAACTTCACATAGTCCGTGCTGATGTCGGGCAGCGCTCCGGTGAGCCGGCCCTCCGGCAGGTACTGGTCGATGAACCCGTGGAGGTTGGCGGCTTTTCGAGCCAGGTCGGATGCACTGTCCATATGTTCTTCCTTCAACGTTGATTTTGCCGTTATAGGCCCGCGGCTGGCGGTCAGGCTTTGCGCGAGTTGAAAACTTCGCTCGCTTGCTCCAGGGCATCCTCGACGCACGGCCACCCCCGGTACCAGCCGGCCTGGGCAAACACTTCGCAAATCTGCTTTTCATCGAGTCCCGCGTCCAGCGCGTACCCGATGTTGCGCTTCAGTTGTTTCATATGGCCCCGGCACATCAACGCCGCCAGGATGCACACCATGCGTTCTTGCGTGTTCAGGTCGGCACGCCGCCACACCTCTCCAAAGTGATAGGCGTCCACCAGCTCAGCCGATTCCGGAACGAACTGCCGAGCGAGGGAGTTCTCGACTTCCGCGTCGGCGCTTGCACCCCAATGCTTGACGCGCAGGGTCCTGCCCTGCGCCAGCATTTCGGCGATGGAGTCCAGCCACTCAGCGTCCAGCGGCACATCGCCCGCCCGCCATTCCTCCCGTTCGTTGATGACCTCCTGGGCGATGCGGAGGCCGAAGACCGTGGCCGGCACACCCGCGTAAAACAGGAGTTGGATGAATATGCCCTTGATCTGTTGTGCAGTAATGCCCACGGTGAGACCGGTGCGCACCTGGTGCTCGACGCCAAAGTCGTAACCGTTGACGCACTGGGCGGTGATGGTCGCGAAACTACGCAGCTTCAGGTCCAGACCGTCCACCAGCCAGACTCCGCCCCACATCAGCTCATGCTGCACCCGCACGAAGTCGGCCAGTACCGGTGTGGGTCGAGCGTAGGGCAGGTGCTGGTCGAAAAATTGACGAAGATTCGCCGACTTTTCCTGCAGTTCCTTTACCGTTGTCATGCTGAGGCCCTCCCGGTCTGCCCAACCATGAATCAGTCCCCCACTTCCGCGAACACTTGCTGAGCCTGTTCCAAAGCGTCTTCCACATATGGCCAACCCCGGTACCAACCCCCCTGGGCAAACACCTCGCAGATCTCCCGCTGGTCGAATCCCATGTTCAGGGCGTACCCGATATGCCGCCGCAATTGTTTCCAATGCCCGCGAGCCATGAGCGCGGCCAGCACGCATACCATGCGTTCCCTGGGATTCAGGTCATCCCGGGCCCATACTTCGCCGTAGTTGTACCCATCGACTATGTCCGAGGCTTCCGGTACCAGCCGCTGCGCCAGGGACTGCTCAACCTCCTGGTTGGCCTGATCTCCCCAATGTTTGCGGCGGATTTCGCTCCCGCGCTCCAGCTTCGCCTCCAGGGTTTCCAGCCAGTCCGCTTCCGTCGGCACGTCCGCAGCCCTCCAGTCATCGCGCTCGTTGATCACCCGCTGGGCCTGCAGCAAACCGTGCACCGTGGCCGGAATTCCCACATAGAACAGCAGTTGAATGAATATCCCCTTGATCTGTTGGGGGGACATCCCCATATCGAGCCCAACCCGTATCTGGTGCTGCAACCCGAAGTCCCAGCCGTTGACGCACTGGGCGGAGATGGTGGCAAAGCTCCGCAGCTTCAAATCCAACCCAGGCGCCTGCCATATCCCACCCCACATCAGGGGCGTCTGGATGCGTGAGTAGTCAGGGGAAATGGACGGGATGTCGCTGTTGGCGGGCAGGTACGTCTCAAGATCGTGCGATCTTCGGGATAACTCGTCGGGCGTGGTCATGGGCAGTCTCTCCTGGCAAGGCCGTGCTCTACGGCGGCAATTCTACCCGACCACACCGTCTATCCCCAATCCACCAAAAGCGTGAATGGCGCAGCATGCGGAAGGGGTAGGAAAAATGCGCCTGTGCTTCGGGGATAGTGGTTTGCGAGGCAACAAACCGAACCCAGCGAAGGAGCACTCAACAGATGCTATCACGTGAGCAGCCCGACCGCATCCGTGTCGCGTTTGAAGATCACCGCCTGGTGGACAAATGCCAGGCTGATCCTTCCGGTCACTTTGGCCCATCATCTGTGCGGCAGGTACCCCTGGTTAAACCGCGAACATCCACCCCCTGATGCAGTCTGCTATTCAGCGCCTTATGGCACGGGCCACGGCTGGATTGCTGTCAAGCGCTCTCGCGTCACGCGGGTTCGACTGGCGTCTGAACGCAGACCGGTCAGCGTAGTATGGTGAAGGAACCGGGACATTTGCCCAGCGCTTGAGGGCCCCGCAGGTGAACTGCCGACCTGCGCCGATGGGCACGAATTCGCCATCCGGCGGCAGAGTGTGCAGGCCGCGAAAATAACCGCTCCAGCATTCTCCGGAGGCGCCGTCGGGGGTCAGACAATCGTTGGCTGTTGCGGGTTTTTGGTCCTGGTCGGCATTGTGGGCGCCCCAACATAATATGGCGCCCGTAGCCCGCAGCCCGCAGGGATGACGATGGCCAACGCTGACTGCGCTAAAGGCCCCCGGCGGAGGCTCACCTGTCCGGCGATATCTCTTCCCCAGCAGTCGGCGGCGTTTGCGGTGAGGGCGGGACTTTCCTTATGACTCAAACGCAGGACGGCGTCCCGGATTTTCGGTAGCATTCTATTTGGGACAATCCCTTGCTAAAAGGGACTATTTTATCGAGGCAAGGCGCATCTATTGGTTGCTGCTATTTTGGAATTGGTCTTCTGTTTCAAAGCCACTGTCCCAGATGAACAACAGCGTCATTCCCTTTCTTCAGTACGATGACCCCACGCTCTCGTTGGTGGATTCGGGCTTAGTACGAATAAAAGTTATTGACGCCGGCAATGATGGCAATTTACACTGACACGAGGACGTAATTCTGACGTATTTCGTCATTACATCCGGGATTTATCTCCGAGACTAATTCCAATAAGGAGGAGCTGATGGCGGATTACGACATTATCATCAGGAAGGGCACCATAGTAGACGGGACGCGGACGCCGCGGTACGTGAGCGACATTGCCATCAAGGACGGCAGGATCGCCAGGATTGGCGGGCTGAACGGCGGCACCGCCGACCGGGTGATTGACGCGGAAGGCCTGATTGTGGCGCCGGGGTTCGTTGACCTGCACACGCACTACGACGCCCAGATTTTCTGGGACCCCTACTGCACCCTGTCGGGCTGGCACGGCGTGACGTCCGTGGCCCTGGGCAACTGCGGGTTCGGCTTTGCGCCGTCGCGGGTGGAGGACCAGGACCGGGCGATGCTCAGCATGACCCGTAACGAGGCCATTCCCTACGACGCCATGAAGGAGGGGATGCCGTGGAACTGGGTGACTTTCCCCGATTTTATGGAAAGTCTCGGCAACACTCCCAAGGGGGTGAACTGCCTGACCTACGTGCCGCTGACGCCGCTCTACGCCTGGGTCATGGGTTGGGACGAGGCCAAGAACCGCCGCCCCACGGAGGACGAGCTGCAGGAAATGGTGCGTCTCATCCACGAGGCCATGGACCACGGGGCGTGTGGCTGGTCGGCCCAGGTGCTGGGAGTGAACTCCGTGCAGCGGGACTACGACGGCACCCCGATGATTACCGATATGCTTTCCGAGCACGAGGTGCTGACCTTCGCCAAGGTGCTGGCCGACCGGGACGAGGGTTTCATCGAGTTGGCCTACCAGGAGACCGGCGAGGAAGGGCGGCCTTTGGGCGAAGGGGCTCGCCTGTTCTTTGAAAGGGTAGCCGAAGTCTCGAACCGTCCGGTGCTGTACCAGACGGTATCTCCCAACTCGGTACACCCCGAACAGCACCGCGAGCGCATCCGCTGGCTAGAGAGTTGCGCTGAGCGTGGCTTGCGGGTCTACGGGCAAGGCAATACCCGCCGCGGCGGATTCGAGCTCACCTTCGAAGACTGGAATCTGTTCGACGACACTCCCATGTGGCGTGAGGTCACTCTGGGCGACAAGGCCACCAGGAAGGCCAAGATGTCCGATCCGGAGATGCGCCGGCGGCTGAAGGAAGAATGGGACTCGGGTCGCCGTCCCACCCAGGTGACGCCCGGCTCCGTGGGCAGCCTGCAGGTGATGACGCGCAAGGTGAAGATCGACATCGGCGCTGAGACCGACTTCGTCCGGATGCCCGCCAGGGTCAATGTCAGCGGGGCAGACTATTTCCTGGTCAACACCCGCGACGGCTACAAGCTGCTGTCGGTGGTCTGCCCGCACCAGGGCGGTTGCGTGGATGATGAAGGAGACAAGTTCGTCTGCGATACCCACGGCTACGAGTACGAGCATGACGGCGGACGTTGCATCACCAACGGCGAGCTGCGCTTGAAGTCCTTCGTCGTCAACGTCGTCGATGGGCGCATGATTGCTCTGGCGCCGGACGAGACCGAGACTTCCAGCCCGCAGGCCGGACTGACCGTTCAGCAAATCGCCGACGAGCAGGGCAAGCATGTTATCGACGCGCTGCTGGACATGTGCGTGGAAGACGACCTGGCGACGGAGTTCTACGCCGACACCCAGGGGCGCGACGTGGCGCAATACACGGCGGAGGTGCTGGATTCCAACCACGTCGTCGCCGGTGTTTCCGACGGCGGCGCGCACGTCAAGTTCCTGACTGCCGGCATCTATCCGACGGACATGCTGGCCTGGCTGGTGCGAGACGAGCAGGTCATCACCCTGGAGGACGCCCACTTCAAGCTATCATATCTGCCGGCCCACTTCGGCGGATTCCAGGACCGGGGAGCGTTGCGTGAGGGCGCCCCAGCGGACATGGTCGTCTATGATCTGGAGAAGCTGGAAGTGCTGCCTTCCGAGGTGGCCGAGGACCTGCCCGGCGGCGAGTGGCGCCGCATCCAGAAGGCCAAGGGCTACCGCTGGACACTGGTGAACGGCGAAATCACCTTTGAGGACGGCGAGCCCACTGGAGCAATGCCCGGACGCCTATTGCGGAACGGCCGGGGGTAGGTCGTTGCCAGCGGAGCATAGGGGCGAAATGCCATTCGCCCCGTCTCCGTTGTGGCCACAAGGCGCCAATTGGACCAAGAGCCTATCCCAAAAACCACAGGATAGGCTCTAAGCCCAACCCGCAGTCGTCGCGCGGTCGCATAGCACTTCCCGGATAGTCTACCGACGATGAAATCGAGGAGGCAGCACTCAACCAGATCGACAACCCATCCAAAGTGATGGGGCTGGACTTTGGCGGCTTCCATGACTGCCTCGCTGCCGGCTCCGCCGCTCTCCGGACCCTCGGGGCCGTCCGGGCCGCTCTCGCCGCCGGCCTGGCCGCCCTCGGCTCCGCTGCCCACCTCGGCATGGGCGATCCAACCAGTGAAGGATGCCGGCGTCGACGGCAGGTTCACCGAGGCAACCTTGCCCGGGGCGAGATCTATTGGCGTGGTCGGTCCAAGCTCGGTGCCGTCGGACCGGTGAACTTCAATCCTGACCTGACCCAGAACGTTGCCGGTGGTGTTCTCCGCCGTGGCCCGTCCTCCCGGTGGACTCGCATTCCGTGGACAGGTGGCACGCCACGGATATCCCCGTGCGGGACATTCACGAGTTGGCCGCGGGCAAGCTGGGCGCTCTGCTGAGCCGTCGCCGGGCCAGAAACCTGTTTGATTGCCGTCAACTGCTCCTGATCATCGCCATCGACCTGTCCCGGCTGAGGACGGCCTTCGTCGTCTACGGTGCGATGAAACAGCGGGACTGGCGCACGCTCACCGTTGACGGCGTGGCTTCAACCCGCGGGAACTTTCCCGCCAGAAGATACCGCCGCCCTGCTGGCTCCAATAACCCGCGCTTTGGACATCGGGCTGTACGTTGGACCCACACCGGCGCTGGATCACATCAAGGATGACCTGCTGGCGACCATTCTGAACTGACCGGCGCGTTTTCGAACTGGATACCCGACTCTATGGATGCAAATTTAACGTAATGACCCTGTTGGGCGAACCAACGAGAGTATCAATAAGGCGGAGGACGCCGGAAGGATGCCCAAATCGGTGTAACTGTTCAGACTTGCTGAAGTAAATTGCCCGAAGGCGGGCCCAGACGCTGGCACGGGTGGCGGTGGTTACGCGATATCGAGGGAGTGGATACTGAGAGCGACCGGACCACCGCCAGTCGCGATGTTCTCATCGCCATCATCGTGCAGCATCGGGCGGTCATTGCCGAGTTGCAGGTCATGATTGTACGGCTGGAGCGGCAGGGTCGGGGCAGGGCCGTGGTGGACGAGGCGCTGGGCCAGTCGTTTTCCGGAGCGTTGGTCAGCGATTGCTACGCCAAGGACATACTCAGATCTCCTTGGCACGGTCTGCATTCAGCGGCAAAAAAGGCCAAGCTGCGAAACACGGCTTATCCAGTTGCAGTTGTGGCCAGCGGGATTCTATGCGAGACCTGCCACCGGGCCCACTCGTTAGCCTGACCCCGGGCAAATTGATTTGCCTGGGGCTCATTTCAGAACAGTATCGGTAATTAGCCTTCCTGGTGTTTCGGGAATCCGCATCTACCACATTGGGTTAGAATGAGGCGAGTTAACCCTAAGACAGCCATAGCCGGGAGGTGATTCCATGGTGCAGGGCGGAGCAGAAGCGCCAACTACACCGGGAGCTTTGTCAGGAATCCGAGTGTTGGACTTCACCTGGGTCCGGGCGGGTCCCTGGTGCACCCGATGGCTGGGCGCGCTGGGAGCCGAGGTTATCAAGGTTGAGTGGCCCCGGAGACCCAATACTCGGGGCGACAACATTGCAACGGGAGCGGGTACCCCCGAGGGCTTTCCCGCCAATCTCAACACCAACGGCCATTTCAGCGACACCAACTCCAACAAGCTGAGCGTCACCCTGAACACTCGTACCGCCCGCGGCATTGACCTTACCCGGCGCCTGGTGGCCATGTCCGACATCGTCATCGAGAACTTCGCCTACGGTGTATTGGAGCGGTGGGGTCTGGGCTACGAGGATATGATGAAGCTCCGGCCCGACATCATTTACCTCTCCATGTCCGGCTTCGGCCACACGGGACGGGACCGGGACTATCAAACGATGGGAGCCATTGCGCAAGCCCTGTCCGGTATGACCTACACTTCGGGCCTCCCGGACAAACCGCCCGCCGGTTGGGGCTGGTCCTACCTGGACGACACCGGTGGCCTATACGGGGCCATGTACGCTCTGAGTGCGATTTACCATCGCAACATGACCGGTCAGGGACAGCATGTCGACAGTTCCCAGTGGATCCTCGGCGTCCCCCTCAACGGTCCCGCTTTTCTGGACATCCAGGCCAACGGTCGTTCCACCATGCGAGAGGGTTACCCGCCGGGCAACCGCGCTCACTGGCCTGGCACGCCCCTGGTGGACAACTACCGGGGGCGGTCCGGGGCGCCGCACAACGCTTACAGGACCAGTCCGGCGGAGCACAACGACTGGTGCGCCATAGCCTGCTTCTCCGACCATGAGTGGCGGAAGTTGGTGGAGGTAATGGGCTCTCCCAGCTGGGCCACCGGCGAGAAGTTTGCCACCCTTGAAGTTCGCCTGGAGCATCAGGAAGAGATGGACCAGGGGATAGAGGCGTGGACCAGGACCTTGGGCAAATACGAGATCATGGAGCGGTGCCAGGCGGCGGGAGTACCCGCCATGCCCGTTCAAAGCAGCCAGGACCGGGTGGAAAACGATCCTCAGCTCAGGCATCGAGAGATTTACCGGGACATGAAGCATCCCGCGCTGGGGACCTGGCCCCTGCAGAACGCTCCCTTCCGGATGTCGGAGACGCCTGCAATCAACAGCCGGTCAGGTCCCCTGATCGGCGGGCACAACAAAGAGGTGTTTCAGGGGTTGTTGGGCATCAGTCACGAAGAGCTGGTGAGCGGCTTCGCCGACGGCGCCTTCTGGCCAACGGACCTCAGTATGGAGGATTATCCCTACCTGAAGGAGATGATGGAGGATGCCTCACCCGTACAGTGGAGTGGGAATGCGCCGATAGCGAATCCCGCTCCGGCGCCGGCGGGGACGCCGGACCCGAACTCGGCCGGGGCCTTTGGGGGGCTGCGGGTGCTGGAGCTATCTGATGAGAAGGGGCAGTGGTGTGGCAAGCAGATGGCTGACATGGGAGCAGACGTTATCAAGATCGAGCCGCCCGGTGGCGAGGCAGCCCGGACCGTGGGGCCGTTCTCCCAGGACATACCGAATCCGGAGAGGAGCCTTTACTTCTGGCATTACAACACCTCCAAGCGGGGGGTTACCCTGAATCTGGAGACGGAGGACGGGCGCCGGCTGTTCCGGCAAATGGCGGAGAAGGCGGATGTGGTACTGGAGACCTTCAGGCCCGGTTATCTGGCCTCCCTGGGGCTGGGGTACGAAGATCTGGCAACGCGCAACCCAGGGCTGATCATGTGCTCACTGACCCCCTTTGGGCAGACCGGGCCGTGGCAGGGCTTCCAGACCAGCGACCTGCTGCATCTGGCGGCGGGCGGGCAGATGGCCAGGTGTGGCTATGACGACGAAGTGGTGCCAGGCGCGCCGCCCATCGCTCCCGGGGGAGGGCAGGCCTGGCACATCGGAAGTCACTACGCCTACATCGCCATCACCGCGGCGCTGGTCAACCGGTCGGTGACGGCCCGGGGGCAGTACATAGATGCCTCGGTGCATGATGCCTGCGCGCTCACGACCGAGGGCCATGTGAACCAGTACATTTACAAAGGCGATGTGGTTCCTCGTAGAACAGGTGGAGGGAATGCCGCCACTGGTCCCAACGCCCAGGTCATCTGCAAGGATGGCAAATACGTGAATGTCGGCCAGATCACCCCGGAGCGGGTGCTGACGCTTGCCCCGTGGATGGATGAGCATGGCCTGGCTGGCGACCTGCTGGACGAAAAGTACCAGGACCCAACGGTCGTCGCCGAGAGCCAGTCGCACATTCGCGGGATTTTTGTGAACTTCCTCGCCAACATCCCACGGGACGAGGCCTACCACGGTTTGCAGAAGCGCAGCTCCAACACAGGGGCGATCCGTTCCCCGGACGAGGTCATGGAGGACCCTCACCTGGAGGACCGAGGATTCTGGGCAGATGTGGAATACCCGGAACTTGGCCAGACATTGCGACACCCGGGCCCCGGGGCCATCTTCAACGGCTCACCCTGGAGGATATCCCGGCGTGCGCCTCTCATCGGGGAGCACAACGAAGAGGTCCTGTGCGAGGAGTTGGGACTATCCAGGGCGGAGTTGGCCGCCCTGGCTGAGGGAGGTTCGGTGTAACCCCGGTTTTCCTGCCGCAGTTGGAACCCGGTTCCGTGTCGCTTCAGCCCACAGCCCCTGACCGGCTGATGAACGAAGGTGTTCACGTCCGAAACCGACGGGTCAGGTGATTGATGCCCGGGTCCTGTTGGAGGAAATGGCGCCGTTCACACGTGACTTTCAGCCCCTTCGGCTTCGCGGACCGGCCTCTTGGGGGCGCCGGGCATAGCAGGGCCCAGCTAGCCCTGTCAACGATCGGCTCACCCATCACACCCGTTATGTTAGACGGACGCCAACGGTTTAATGTGACCGCCACGGTCTCAGCTGGACTTTGTACGTTCAAGCGGCGTAGGCGAGGGAATCGATAAGCCGGGCGTATAAGTCTGGAACGGGTTTTCCCGGTCGTCTTCCGGCGGCGACATAGAAAAACTCTGGGACGCCAGCCACAGGCGACGTCGCACCAGGGCGATGGCATCCACGAAGGTAGGCGACGGCTTGTCGTACCAAGCGGCCGTGCGCTGGGTGATGGGGCTCTCCTGCTGCAACGAGTGGGACACCAGGGCGATCCAGGAAAACAGACCCATCAGGATGGGCGTAGTGCGGGCGATGGCGCGATCTGACCATTGGCGCTGAGTTTCCACGCCCAGGTGAGCCCGCACTTCCTGGTAGGTAACTTCCAGTTGCCAACGCGGCACAAACCACTGGAGGATCTGGACTGAGTTGACCGATTGATCCGTGCAGAGCAGAGCCCGGGCGTCCAGTTCACCATCGGGGTCTCGGACCAGCACCCACCTGATGGGCACGGGCGGTTTGCCGTGATGGTACCAAAGGGCGGTCTGGGAAGACAGTTCCAGAGTGCGGACGGCGCCGTCATACCAGGACACAGACACGGTGTCCCAAGGCAGGTCAGGATCGTCAAGGCGTTGCTTGAGGGTGGGTTGACGTGATCCCTTCACCCGGGGTCGGCCAGTTTGACCCGGTTGACGGGGCGGCGCGGGATCGTAGAGACCGGCGTCCAGGCGCAGCCTGGTGATGAGAGTTACCGGTTCACGGAGGGACTGGCAGCAGTGGAGCAGGTCGAGGACGACGTAGCCGCTGTCGCCCACCACCACCAGAGGCCGATGCGGCAGCCAGCGGCGCAACTGCAGGATCATCTGGCGCGCCCAGTCAGTGACCTTCTTGTGGCGGCGTCTGTTGTTGTTCAGGGACTATAGGCCAGTAAATCAGGAGATTTTCAGGGTATTCCTACCAGATTTTCAGGGTCATTAGGCCACTTTGGGAGCCACATGGGCGACCATCGCCGCACTTCAGAGCCGAGGTGCAGCGATGGCGTACCGGGAGGTTCCCAGGATGGAAATACAGGAGATCATTCGCCGCTGGCAGGCGGGAGGCAGCCTGCGCCGGATTGCGGTGGGCACAGGGTTGTCGCGCGACACGGTAGCCAGGTACGTGGCGGCGGCCAGGACCGCGGGCATTGCCCAGGACGGCCCAGTCGCCACCGAGGAGCAGTTGAGCCGGTTGGCGGCCATGGGTCAAGTGGGGCCGCGGCGGGTAGAGATGCCCAGCCAGGACCTGCTGGAGCCCTGGGCGGACCAGATTTACCAGTGGCTCACCGGCGACCGGCTGTTACTCACCCGAATTCACGAGTTGCTGACGGCGCGCGGCTGTCACGTGTCGTATTCGTCGTTGCGGCGTTTCATCGTGAAGCGCAACTGGGGACGGCGCAGCGTCCGCACGGTGCGGATGGCCGACACTGCGGCCGGTGAGGTGGCCGAGGTGGACTTCGGCCGGTTGGGGATGATCACCGATCCTGCCACGGGCAAGCGCAGGGTGGTGTGGGCGCTGATCATCGTGCTGTCGTACTCACGACATTGCTTCGTCTGGCCGACGCACAGCCAGAAGCTGGAGGACGTGATCGCCGGCCTGGAAGCGGCGTGGGCGTTCTTCGGCGGTGTGCCCCGGTACCTGGTCATCGACAATTTCCCGGCGGCGGTGGCGGGACCGGACCCGTTGCATCCCCGGCTGACCCGGGGCTTTCTGGAATACTCCCAGCATCGTGGTTTCGTCGCCGATCCGGCCCGGGTCCGTCATCCCAAGGACAAGCCCAAGGTGGAGAGGAGCGTGTCCTACGTCAGGGAGCGTTTATTCAAGGGCGGCGATTTCCATGGTCTGGTCCACCTGCGCAATGAAGCCCAGCGCTGGTGTTTGGAGGTGGCTGGTCAGCGCATCCACGGCACCATCCGCCGGCAGCCCCTGGTGGTTTTTCAGGATGAAGAGCGTCATGCTCTCCTGCCCTGGGATGGCGAGCCCTACGAAATCACCCACTGGCGCGCCGCCAAGGTCCATCCCGATCATCACGTGGCCTGCCAGTACGCGCTTTACTCAGTGCCGTCATCGTCCTGCCCACCGGGACAGAAGGTGGAAATCAGGCTGGACAGCAAGCTGGTGCGCATCTACCACCGGGGCAAGCTCCTCAAGGTCCACCAGCGTCAGCCCAGGGGCGGCCGCGCCACCGACCCAGATGATTATCCGGCCGAACTCACCGCCTACACCATGAAAGCGCCCGAGCGCATCAAGCGCAGCGCCGCTCTGCTGGGTCCGTCGGTGGCCGAATTCGCCGAACGTCTCTTCGACGACCAGCATCCCTGGTCGAAGATCAGACAGGGGCACAAGCTCGTCCGTCTTGGGGAACGCTACACCGCTGAGCGTCTTGATGCCGCCTGCCAGCGTGCCCTGGCTGTCGACCTCATCGACGTGAACCGGGTGGAACGCATCCTGGTGCAAGCCCTGGAGCAGGATGCTCTGCCTCAATTGCCATTGGCTTTGCCGCCGGGTCGTTTCGCCCGACCCGGCTCCGTCTTCGCCCTTGCCGCTGGAGGTCGATCATGACCCGCATCACCGAACTCACACCCCTGCTCAAGCGGCTCCAACTGGGCCCCATGGCCGCCACCCTGCCCGAACGCATCGCCCTGGCCCGCAGGGAACAGCTGGACTATGCCTCCTTCCTGGAGATCATCCTCAGCGACGAGGTCAACCGTCGCGCCCAACGCCGCATCGAACTCCGGCTGCAGGGCGCCGGTTTCGAGGAGACCTGCCGGCTGGAGGACTTCGACTGGTCGGCGTCCATTACTCTGGACCGCCGATTGCTGGACGCCGTCTTTTCCCTGGAGTTTCTGGACAAGCACGAGCACGTGTTGCTGGTGGGACCCGCTGGCGTCGGCAAGAGCTTTCTGGCTCAGGCCCTGGGCTACTCGGCCGTCCGCGCCGGACACACCGTGCGCTTCAGCCACGCCGACGACTTCTTCAAGGCCATGGCCCAGGCTCGGGTCGACAACTCGGTGGACCGCGCCTTCCGGTCATTCCTCACCCCCGACCTGCTCATCCTCGACGATCTCGGCCTGCATCGGCTCACCCCACAGCAGTCCGCCGATCTCTACGAACTGATCCTCAATCGCCATCGGGCGTCCAGCTTCGTCATCACCAGCAACCGGGCCGTGGACGAATGGCTCACTCTCTTCGATGATCCCATCCTCGGCAACAGCGCACTGGATCGCCTGGCCAACGCCAGCTACCAGATCGTCATCGAGGGAACCAGCTACCGGGAACGGCTGTCCCCACACCGCGCCCTGCTGGGCCAAGGGGGTGATTGACCAAACTACGGCAACCTGATATTCGTCAGACCACGCCGCTCCCAGGGTGGCCGGATGTCCGTGAAAATCGCCGGCCTAAAGACCCTGAAAAACCACACCGGCGTCCCCGCTTTTGGTGATAGCGTTCCGATGGCGCCAGCACGGTGAGGAAGGGCAGGGCCCAGTAGCGACCGGCCCCGGGGATGTGTCCCAGCCACATCAGTGAGACCCAGCGCAAACCACTGGCCTTAACCGTATAGCTGCGGCTGGAACGCACGCCATCTCGGTAGACCCCTAGGGCATTGATCTTTGGACCTTGCCGCCGCTCCAGTGTTTCGTCGATACCGAACACCAGGGGGCCGTCGCCATGGTCGAGATGCCCGATCAGCAGCCGGAGCAAAACTTGGGGCGCTCCAAGCTGGTCTCTCTACTAACTGGGTTTTTCAGGCCGCTGCCGGTGCGTTGAGGGGCGCGTCCGTAGGATGGTCCTCAGCATCGGGGAGAGGCGCCAACTGATAGCCCAGTTGGACGGCTCGGCGTTTAGCTGAGCGTAGCGCACGCTGCTGGTACTGACACTCGTAGTATTCAGCGCCGGCAGCCACGTACTCCTGCCCGAAGCGCAGCATGGAATAGATGAGTCTGGCCAGTTTATGGACAGCACGTCATCAGCAACCTCACGGGCAAGACGGGGATGGCAATTATAGAGGCCATCGCAAGCGGCGAGCGGGACCCGCGCCATCTGGCCAAACTCCGCGACGGTCGGATCAGGGCCGACGAGGAGACCATTGCTGGGAGGAGACCATTGCTGGGAGGAGACCATTGCTGGGAGGAGACCATTGCTGGGAGGAGACCATTGCCAGGTCGCTGCGGGGGCACTGGCGCGACGAGCACAGCTTCGAGCTGACCCAGGCCCTGGAACGGTACCGGTTCTACCACGACAAGATTGGCGAGTGTGATCGGGAGATCGAAGCCCAGATGGAGCGGTTCGAGGACCGTAGCGGCGGCGGGTCTCCAGCCAACAACGGCCGGTGGCATAGTCAGGGCAACGCGCCACGCTGCGACGTCAGGACACACCGGTACCGGATGACCGGAGTGGACCTGACCCGCATCGACGGCGTTGACGGCTTCACCGCCCTGAAGGTGATCAGCGAGCCTGAAGGTGATCAGCGAGATTGGCGCCGACCTGACCAAATGGCCCAGCGCCAAGCACTTCGCCTCCTGGCTGGCCCCCAGCCCCGACCACCGCATCACCGGCGGCCGGGTCATGAGCCCAAGCCCAATGCCAATGCCAACCGTGCCGCAGCGGCCTTGCGTCTGGCTGCCAACGCGCCCCACCGCTCCGACAGCGCCCGGGGCGCTTTCCTGCGGAGGAAGAAGGCCCAACTGGGAGCGCCCAGGGCCATCACGGCTACGGCCCACAAACTGGCCAGACTCATCTATTCCATGCTGCGCTTCGGGCAGGAGTACGTGGCTGCCAGCGCTGAATACTACGAGTGTCAGTACCAGCAGCGTGCGCTACGCGCAGCTAAACGCCGAGCCGCCCAACTGGGCTATCAGCTGGCGCCTCTCCCCGATGCTGAGGACCATCCTACGGACGCGCCCCTCAACGCACCGGCAGCGGCCTGAAAAACCCAGTTAGTGGAGAGTCCAACTAAGGGGCTCCGCGGTATTGGTCGCGCAGCCACCGCCTAAAGGCAGGCACTCCCAAACTGTCGCGCGTTTCAGTGAGTTGCCGCAGCCCGATCGCGTAATTGCATGAGTAGTCAGGTTGATCCGGGCTCATCTGAAGCGCTTCCAATTCACTGGTGGTGGGGGATGCCGAAAGCTCGCACGCCCATTGTGGACGATAGGGATCTTCATCGGTCGCGGTGGCGGCAAGAGCGATGAGCTCAGAAGCCCCTTCGTCGAGCCAGTCGGTGTGGCCGGTCCAATAAAAATGAGCGGCTTCGTGAGCGATGATGTAATTGGATTGTGACGCCATCGGGTCGCCATCACCCACGTCCAATATCGTGCTCGCGGTCAGGCTGTAATGGTTGTTGATGGCCATGACCGGGGAGCCTGCAGGCCAGTCCGCAAACAGCAGGGTCACATGTCCGATAGGGAAGGGCTCCTGCATGAACTTTTCGGCTGCGTTGAGGGCATTAATGAGACGTTCGATGCTGCGTTCCGACCCTGGGCCAGTGCGCACCACCGCAACTGTGACCGGTCCAGCCAGGGGGAGCGAGATCGTCCGTAGCTGAATGGTCACGGCGTCGGCGTCCAGGAGCTTGTCGATCAAGCTGGTGGGAACCGAGTAACGTCCCCGTGTGGGAAATCGCGGGCCGGGCAGGGCAGCGATGACAGGTGTCCACTGGTCAGTGATTGGAGCCCTCATGGTCTCGTGGTCCATGATCGCGACGTACGCTGCCGGGTCGTTAAGGTGGACTGACAGCAGAGCCTGAAGAGCGGCATCGTCTGCGGGTTCCACCGTGCGCAGAAACGGCATGGCCAGCCACTCGTGCACTGTAAGCGACAGGTCGGGTCCAGTGGTCAGAGCAACCAAAGAGGCGACCACCCGTTCCTCCTGCGGGTCTATACCATCCCTGGCCCAGGCGGTGGCCCGAAGCGCTGTTACCGCTTCGGGAGGGGCATCTTTGTTCTGTGCGACCCAATGCGCCAGAGGGACAGGTGTCGGAGTAGGGGCCGGAGTGGGCAAAGCGAGCGGATCTGTTTCCAAGCTCAGAGTGCCCGGGTCAGATTGAGATCCGGGCGCTGTTGCTATGCGCTCTGTTGGTTCCCGGTCA
Organism: uncultured Dehalococcoidia bacterium; assembly: GCA_951813535.1. Classification (GTDB taxonomy): domain Bacteria; phylum Chloroflexota; class Dehalococcoidia; order Lucifugimonadales; family UBA3495; genus Bin87. The sequence continues at coordinate 1,667,778 of OX638345.1, forward strand.
GCGATCCGGGCCGCAGATGTAGGAGTATCCACGGACAACAGGGGGAATGTCTCCGGACTCTTGGGTAGTGTGGTCGACGCTGGGTGGGTTGGGGTCGGCACAGATTCCGCCGAAGCTGATTCGGTTACGGGAAACTGGCACCCCATACCGAAACCAGCCAGAGCGATGATCGCCGCTATAACCGCGACAATGTTTGGGAACGACCTGTTTCGGCTTTTCATTGCCTCATTGCTACTCGGTCAACCTTCGATAGCCAAGGCTAACAAAGACGCAGTCTGGTTCGAGCGCGACACGGATGCATCAACGCGCTGATTCTATTTTCTGCCTTGCTACGCCAATTCGCTGATTCCGGCTGGTGGTGAAACGCGAACCATTCCATCGTGCAACGAGACGCGGGAGCAGGAAAGGCATGGTGCAGGGACCCCCTTGCTTTGAAGGGTCTGTTTGTCCAGGACCGGACGTTTCGCCGTTGCGTGGGAACAGGACCAGTCCACCTGCCAGAGCATCGGTCAGGCGAAGCCATGCGCCCTGCACGGCTGCATGATGGACACGTAGCGCCTCGCCACGAGCGGGCTTCGGTCACATATTCCAAGTTGCGTTACCTATTGGTTTGGAGACGAACGCGCAGCACGCCGTTCGACCCTTCCGTTGTCTACCGCCTCATGTCACGGAAGCATGTACCTGGTTATGTATCAAGGGCGGTTGCCGCCCGGTAGGCGCGCCAAACTCCGTCGGGTTTGCGCCGAAAACCGCCCGTGTTGATCACCGGCGCCGAGGGGTGACCAATGCCGGTTAGCTGTAGCAGATCGGCCCGGCCTTCCGCCGACGCCTGTGCTACAAATTTCCCCCATTCATGGACGCCAAACCTTCCCCACCCCTGTTACGTCGTCAGCTCTTGGGCATGGCCTCGGCTTTGCGGGACATGCAAGTGTGACCTGGCGCTTTTGCAACCGATGACGTCAGTTTTGCCGTCTGTCCCGGCGAAGTAGCCGGCGGACCACAAAGATTGCCAGGATCAGCGCAAGTAAGATGCCCAGTATAATCCACCATAGCCAGTCTGGCACATTCGATAACAATTCGATCGACGGTACATTCCGGGTCGCAGCCTGGGGAGTAGGTGTTGGGGTCACTGGCTGCGTCGCTGTGGGTTGCGGGCTGGTGGACTGTACGGGCGGTTGGGGCGTCGGAGTATTGGCCAAAAACGCCCCGGGGTTCTGGTGAGGAAGTGTGGGAGTCGGCGCGCTGGTTGCGGTCGCTGTCGCATGGCCGACGGCCGGAGTGGGAGTAGGGGTTGGGGTTGGGGTCAAAATCGGACTACGAGCCGTCAGTGTGGGTGACGCCGTCTCGGAATCGTCAGCGCGTTCAAGGATCAGTTCCGTTGCAGGTGTTGGTGCAGCGGTCGGCTCGTAAGGCGGGGACGCCGTTGGCACGAGCCTTGGCAGTGGCGCAGTATCGGGTGTCGGGGTTTTTGTGGGGACACCGTCCGATCTTGAAATTGGCTCCGACCCAGTGTTGGGAATTGGGATCGGAGTAAGAGTTGCTGTCGGTGTGGGCGTGGGAGTGGGCGTTGCCGTTGCCGTTGGTATGGGAGTGGGCGTTGGTTCAACGGTCGGAGTGGGGGTGGTTGCTGGCGCGGGAATCGGCGCTGGGGCCAGGGCGCTCGCGCCAGTGGTCATGGTGATCGCGCCGGACCATGGCGAAACGCCCTCGTCGTTCACGGCTTGAAGTGACACGTCGATCGAGGTTTGGGGCTCGAGATCGGAAATTGTGTACGTCGTGGCAATCGCGAGGAGCCTGGCGGATATGTAGGGCGGATTGCCATCGTCGCTGTGCCGGATGTTGTACGAGGTAATCGGGGGGCGCCCCTTATTGTCCGGAGCCAACCAACGGATTTTCACCCAGGTTTCGCCCGTCCCGTCCGCGATGGGAGTGGGCGCTGTCGGCGGTTCCGCCACATCCGTCACGTTGACGGTAACTTCTGTGGCATCGGCGCCGCCCTGGTTGTCGCGCACCTGCACCTGGAAGACGTAGGTCGATTTCTGTTCTTGGTCGTAATCGGAGCCGGCCAAGGTCTTGATCTGCGCGTTCGGGAGGCTGCCCGTGCCCGCGGTGATGGTGAACGGAACATCGGCCGTGGTGATCTCCCAGACGATGTTGCCGCCGTCATCAATATCCGGATCGGTAACGGTGAGCGGATCTCCGAGGTCAGTCTGAGTGTGGGTGTTCTCAGGGATACTGCGGGAAATCGTATCGCCCTGCTCTATGCTCGGCGGTTGATTGTCTTTCGTGGAGGTCACAACAGCGTCGGACCACAGGCCGGTTCCCTCATCATTGGTTGCGTTGACCTGGAACGTGTATTCAGTGTCCATGTCAAGGCCGGTGATCTCCACCAACGTTGACGCGTAGTTCGAAACAGTTGTCCAGCCGGAACCGCCGTCGTAGCGGTAGGTATAGCCGGTGATGGCCGGACCTTGATTGGCAGGCTCGCTCCAGGAAAAATCGAGCGATGACAATGTCTGTTTGGTGGTCACCGGTCGACTGGGTTTCCCCGGCGGCTCGGTTTCGTCCGTTACCGAAATGGTGAAATCGGCGGTGTGTTCGCGGACCCTCGGTCCGTCGCCGCTGGTGACGGTTATCGTCAGGTTGTAATTGTTGTCGGTGTCATGGTCGTTGGGACGCTCAAAGTCCGGCGATTGCCGGAATGATAGCTGGCCTGCGTTTGTGATGGCGAAATCACCTGAATCTGTTCCGCTGATGCTGAAGCCTTTGATTGCATCCTCAGAGTCGTCGTCTTCCGCGGCGATGGTGATGGCGCTGACGGTGTTTTCGGCGACGGAATGGGACGTTTGACTGGTGAATGCCGGCGGCTGGTTAGCCACGACGGTGTCCGTGGGTTGCGATTCCAACTGTGCACGGTCGGAGTCGTGGCCGTCGGTGTAGGAAGCGATAACCCTGACTCTCTGGCCGACATCGCTGGATTGCAGCACGTATGAGGCCATCGTGGCGTTGGATATGTCGACCCATGCGTTTGCTGACGATCGCTGCCACTGATAGCGCCAGGAATCGGCGTCGATCCCGTCGTCGTCGGTCACGGCCTCCACGATTGAGGTCAAAGTGCTGCCCTCTGTCGCGTCGCCGGCGATGGTAGGGACGCCCTGGGGCGGATCCTCCGCGTCGGTGACCGCGATGCTGACCTCTTGGGCGACATCACCTTCGGCATCACCTGAACCGGAGGTGGCGGTGATGGTGAGAAGGTAAACGTTGTTGGTGTCGGCGTCGCCGGCCTGTTCGTAGTTGGGTGAGTTTTTGAATGACAGGGCGACATCCTGGTTTTCGTTGGTGGCGTCAAGGGTAAAGAGGGCAGAATCGTCGCCGGCAATGGACACGGAGGTGATCGCCTGCCCTTCGTCCGGGTCGCTGACCCGAAAGGTTTGGCCAATGTCGGAGATGTTCTCCGGGTGCGATATGGAGCTTGACCCGGTGATCATCGGGAGATTGGAGGTGGTGTACCCGGCGGAAACCCAATCGGAGCTGCCTTCATGATTGGTGGCGCGCGCGCAGAAGGTGTGTTCGGTGTTTTCGACGATGCCCATCCAGGTGTCGGTGGTGGCGTCGGCCGCCAGCAGCTTGACGCTGGCGTTCGGGCAGGCGCTGCCCGTGCCGGACGTCGTGTCAATGCTGTCAAGCGGGGGCTTGCCTGTCATATCCGTTTCGGTGGGCAAGGTCCACGAGGCATTCACCGACGTGGGCCCCGGGGACACTGCGAGGTTGGTTGGCGGCGGTGGAGGTTCATCCACGTCCGTAACGTCGATGGTGATGTCGAAAGTCACCGATTCTTCCTCGTTGTTGACCATGGTGGTTACAGTGGTTGAGATGGTGTATTGGGCGGTTTTCTCGTGGTCGTGTGTGCAATCGGCGCTGGTGTCATCGCTGGTGGTGAGGGCGCCGGTTTGGGAATATTCGCCTGAAGTGGAGAGGGTGAAGCACTTGGTTTGCGCATTGTCGGAGTCCAGGCTCCAGACTTGGTTGCTTGGAAACTGGGATGTGGCACGCGCAAATCCAGTCAGCTCGGTGTCGGCGCTCGAGTTTTCGGGCAGCGTAAAGACATTGGCCACGCCCTCAGCTTCCTGCCTGGTGACGGTGTCGATGGTCCCGTCCGGGAACAGGACGTAGAGGGTTTCGTCGTCGTGCGTGGCAATGCTCATTGTGTCAACGTAGTTTTTGAAATCATCGTCAGCAGGTCGGTACTGGGTCTTGTTGAGGTCGAACCCGGTGGGTATGGTGTTAGCTGCGGAAATCTGGTACGCGATTGACCGACTGTTCTGGTTGGCCTGGAAATGAACGAAATCGCCGTCGCCGGTCACACGGCGCACACCAGCGATGGAGGGTATTCGAGCCGTCTCACCGTCGGCAGGGGCTTCCACCGTGATGGTGTTATCGGATCTGGTGACGTCGTAGATTTCTCCGTAGCTAGCTCCGGCAACGTAGGCCTTGTTTTCGGTGAGGTACACGTCCTCAAAGTAGCCGTCTATGTCGTCGGACACGTTGATGTCCCGGGCGCTGACCCTGCGAAACGTAGCGGTGTCGTAGGCAAAGAGCAGGTTCCGCGCTCCGATGGCGTACCAGATGGTGTTGGCGACGGCGTTATTTGCGGCGTCATCGCCGAAGATGCCGTTACCGTAATGCACGGTCCCGGCTAGATCGTCGTATTCGATGGGAATATCCTTCGACTGGTTCCTGGTGATCGCCGTTGGGTCCTCGCCGATGTCGTGCGCCTCGAACACCATCTTTTTGTTGTTTTTGACGTAGATCGAGGTCCCATCGGTCCACAGGTCGTCGAAGGTGGAGGTGAAGGTCGGAAGGTTGCAGAGGTTCTCGTGGACGCGTTCGGTGCGCGGACTCTCGGGGCTGAGGGTTGTGGTCTTGGTGTTGTCGCCCTGGGAGATGGTGAAACTCCAGGTTGTAGTGGTGACGCTGTTTTCGGTTACCTGGGTCTCAGTGACCGTGGCGGTGGTGTCGGCAGTGCTGCGACAAGAGAGGCGCAGATGTACCTCCTGACCGGGAACGCGGACCGTGGTTCCAGTGTCCCACGCCATGAGGAAATAAGTGTTTGGGATCAGAACGTAGTCGTAGGCACCGAAGGTGTATTTGGTCCCCGCAACGAGAGTGGTCGTCGTGGTCGTCGTGGTTGATGTGGTGCGGAAGTAAGGGAGGACCGGGTCGTCCTGAGAGTTGAGGCCAACAGCAGACCCCGAACCTGGCCCACTGGACAAGACCTGTGAGGAGGTGAAACCGTGCCCCCCGGGATTAGATGTCGGGAAGGCGCCGGCATGCGATGCGCCTGGCGTGGGCGTCCGAGCATGCATCATAGAATCTGGGGAAAATGCAGCAGGGGCCCGGGTTTGGGATGACAAAATGGGGAAGGGCCCGGGGTGGTGGGAAACCGTCAGGGCGCCATCGGACTCGGCTCCGCCTACGGAAGCCTTATCCACGGGGGCGGTGGCGAATCGGCTCCGCGCGTTGCCGGCGAGGGCGTCCGGGTAGGATTGAACCGAGATGCCGTTGCCTTCGGCAAAGACGGTAGCGGCGGCGATCAACAACAGCAACCCAGTGAGTGAAGCCGCGCGCAAAGCGACTAAAAGCGGCTTGGGTCCAACCCTCGGAACCTTGCGTTGAGCGGTCGGGAAGGAAGGTGGCTGGTCGATCTGTCGCAAAGTATTCCTTGTTTATCCACAGGGACGAACGGATCCAGGCGTCCAGGAAATGGCGCCCGTGCGACTGCGTGGTAATTCAGTGCGGATGCAGGCTGCTGGGCCCAATGGATTAGGCGATACTGTTCGGGGCCAACGTTTTTGTCGACACCAACGGAGCGTGATCTCCACGCTTAAGGTCGGCGTCAGCGCCATCAGCGTCACGTTCGCTGTGAGCATCGTAAAAGCTATACCAACGCTACACACGCATCAGGTACGCTATGAGCATCGTCTAGATGGGCCGTTGCTGCACCGATGGCCAATATAAAGTAGAATATAATTGAATACAAGCCAGTTTTTGCTCACGCCTATTTGGTTTTGCTGCGGCGGAAGCTAAACCCCAATCCACCGAAGGGATGAGTTTGTCGGCATAGATAGGCGATAAGAAAGTGCTCCCTGCTGCGAGGATAATGGTTTGTGAAACAGCAAACCGACCCGAAACAAGGAGCGCCCAAAAGATGCTGCCACTTGAGCAGCCCGACCGCATCCAAGTCGCCTTTGATGACCACCGTCTGGTGGCCAACGCTGGGCTGATCCTTCCGGTCACCCTGGCCCAGCGCCTGGGTCTGCGTGAACTCGTCGACAACCACGTTGACCTGGGAGATGCGCCGGGGCGGGCGGACGCGGGCGACAAGCTGCTGGCGTTGGTGGCATCGGCGCTGGCCGGTGGCGACTGCATCGACGATGCCGATGCGCTGCGGCCTGGCGGGACCGAGCAGGCGCTGGGTTGTGTCGTGAAAGCGCCGTCCACGCTGGGGACCTTCCTGCGCAGTTTCCGGTGGGGGCACGTGCGCCAGCTGGACCGGGTGAGCCGGGAGGCACTGGCTCGGGCCTGGGCGGCTGGGGCCGGACCGGGCGATGATCCGTTGACCATCGACCTGGACTCCACCGTCTGCGGGACCCATGGGCTCGCCAAGGCGGGTGCGCAGCGCCACAACTTGTATCTTGATAGTGGCGTGGGACAATCCTTGCGCCGGAGTGATCCGGGTGCGGCAGACCGACCACAACTTGGTCATACGATGGAGCTGGCATCGACGAGTTGGTATCCCAATTGACCAGCCTAACGCCGACCACGGTGTTGCTGGAGGCGACCGGTGGGTTGGAAGTGCCCTTGGCGGCGGCGCTGGCGGCGGCGGCATTGCCAGTGGTGGTGGTCAACCCGCGCCAGGTGCGCGATTTTGCCAAAGCCACCGGCTGGCTTGCCCAGACTGAGGCGTTGGACGCCCAAACCCTGGCGCACTTCGCCGAGGCGGTGCGTCCACCGGTGCGCCCGTTGCGGGACGCCGACACCCAGGAACTCAACGCCATGACCACCCGGCGCAGCCAACCGGTGACCATGCTGGTCGCGGAGAAGAACCGCTTGGGGCGAGCCGCGGGCGCGGTGCGTCCCAGGGTCCAAGCCCACAGCACGTGGTTGGAACAGGAGATCAAGGATTTGGACAAGGACTTGAGACAGACGCTGCGTCAGGGTCCCGTATGGCGCGAGAAGGACGACCTGCTGCGCGCTGTTCCTGGCGTGGGCGAGCAACTCTCCCGCTCCTTGCTGGCGTATTTGCCGGAGCTGGGTACGCTGGATCGGAAGCAGATCGCCGCGCTGGTGGGCGTGGCTCCCCTGAACCGGGACAGCGGAACCATGCGGGGCAAACGTACCGTCTGGGGCGGTCGGGCGCGAGTGCGAGCCGTGCTTTACAGGGGCGCGCTGGCAGCCAGCCGATGCAACCCGGTGATACGAACCTTCTAGCCACGCCTGCTGGCGGCTGGCCAGCCGAAGAAGCTGGCGCTCACCGCGTGCATGCGGAAATTGCTTACCATGCTCAACGCCATATTGAAAACCGGCCAGTACTGGAATCCATGCATCAGCACGGCTTGACATTCAATACGGTTGCTACGCTGGCCAGCGGGGCTATCACCCGCTTCTTGCCGTCGCCGCCGGCACCGGCGATGTGCTGATGGCACGGCTGCGCCAGGGCCGGTCCAACACGGCCCGGGGCGCCGCCCACTTCCTGCGGGAGACGGTGAGCCGTGTGCGCCACGCCGGAGCGACCGGTCAGCTCACCGTGCGGGCCGACCGCGGCTTCTACACCCACGCCATCGTCGCCGTCTGCCGCAAGGCGAAGGTCCGCTTCTCCATCACCGTCCGCCAGCACGCCAGTTTGCGGAACATCATCGAGGCCATACCCGAGGCCGACTGGACGCCCATCCCCTACTGGATGGAGGGCGCCGACGACGTGGCCGAGACTGCATACACGCCCTTCGAGAGCAAACCCGACGCAGCCCCGGTGCGGCTCATCGTCCGGCGGGTGAAGCCCACGCCCGGCTCCCAACTTGCCCTCTTCACCATCTACAGCTATCACGCCTTCATCACCGACCGCGCGGGCGACACCCTGGACCTGGAGGCCGACCATCGCCGCCACGCCGAGATCGAGAACGCCATCCGCGACCCCGCATCAAGTGCGGCGCAGGCTCTGAAATACGGCGTGGGTCTCAACCATCTCCCTTCGGGCCGCTTCCCCGCCAACGCCGCCTGGCTGGCCGTCCAAGTCATGGCCCACAACCTGGCACGCCGGACCGCGCGCATCGGTCTGCGCGAGCCGGTGTCCACCACTAAAACCCTGCGGCGGCGCTTCTTCTCCCTCTCCGGACGGCTCACCCGCAAGGCACGCTGCCTCATCCTGCATCTTCCCCAGGACTGGCCCTGGCAGAACCAGTTCAGCAACGCCCTGGCCCGATTGCGCGCCCTGCCACTCCCGTCCTGACCGCGCCCTCGGCGTCTGCCGGTCCACCGACTACCCAACTACCTGCCGGATCTGCGCCAGGCTGGCCGCAGCGTGACTCCTGCTCCAATCTGGCCGATGATCTCGCCCGTCGCCGCTGCTGCGGCACGTCAAAAATCCCCTTCGCCTCGCTGACCAACTTAGCGCACATCCCAATCTATCGGCACCAGCGCTCTGTAGTCTCGTTTCCACGCCGCTCATCCTTGGTCCAACCGACACGACCGCATCTCTTCGGTGGATTGGTGTTTAGTCAGAGTCGTGGGCTTCCCTGACAACAGGTTGCTGGGCGCCTCGCACCAGGACTTCGGTCACGACGAAATTGCCAATTTGCACCGGTATGCCCCGGGCATCGTCCGCGAAAACGAAGGTGCTCTTTCCCTCCGAGAGATCCCAGCCGGATGCGCGTTCCGTGCAGTCGTCGTCGAAGCAGACCTTGGTGGTGGTAGCCACCTTCTCAGCTGGCTTCCCAAGAATGCTTTCGAGGACCGCAATGGGAATTGGCATAAAGCCGCCCCGAGGTATCATGACCACCCCTTTCGGAATCGTCTCGGTGGAAGTCCGGCCAGTTATTGCATCGTATTCCGCATAGACGCGCCCGTCCAACTTCTGATAGCTGCCGGCATTGTTGAAAGTCCCCACGCTAACCACGATATCGTCGGCCTCGATCACCTCCTCAATCCACGATGTCCGCGACTTGTAGGTCAATTGACGGACTTCTCCGATAGACCTACCGCTTACCGCGGCCTCGACGTTGTACTTCATAACCAATGGCGGCCAGTCGTTGGGTTCCGCCCGAGCCTGGTTCGCCCAGGCAACGATCCCAATTGTCGCCCCACCGACGACCAGGATGATCGCCAAAACGGCCCACCGGTTGAATTTCCCCATCAATTCTTGCAACAGTTTTCACTCCTCCCGCTCCGATGCGCGTATCACCCCATGCAAGGCCGGTGGGGAGAACCGGCAAGTTACCAATCAGGATTCACGCACCGGTTGTGTCCACTGTGCTTCAGCGCATCATCCGCCTTCGCCCCTCTGGACACGCCCTTCAGAACTTGGCGCAGGACCTCCACAGAGCGGCGTTGCGCCTTGGAGTCAGGGGCCGGATGTCAAACGACGAACGGCCGCGGTTGAGGAACCAGAGCGGGTGGGCCAAAATCTGCGCCAGGGTCGCCTCATGCACGAAGATCCCGTCGGCAACCAGGATACGCGCAATTTCCCGGAGAACTGCGTCAGTGTCCGCCACCCGTTGGCAGGTCCCGAAATCCACCACCACGTCGAACGATGCGTCGATGAACGGCATCCGGTAAGCGTCGGCATGGACCAGACTGGCAGTGATCCGTTTTTCCCTCAGCATTCCAGCCGCCCGGGACAGGGCATCCGTCGATATATCAATCCCGGTTAGGCCGACGGGTGGGCAGTGTCTGGCCAGGGCCGGCAACGCGACGCCGTTCCCGCATCCGATTTGCAGCACGCGTTTGCCCGTAGGCAATGACAACAGCCGCGTCATGGCCGGGACTTCAAGGAGACCGTGCAGACCGTCCCGCCAGGACGGTTTCATCGCCAGTCCCTATTCAACAACACACGATGAGCCCAACAAATACCTCTGGGTGAAGGTTTTCAGAGGTAATCCCGACGAGCGTTTCGGCCCGAATGAAACAACTTGTGCGCGCAGCCGCCCGTTGACTGTCGGAACCTACTCTCAAAGGTCTGCCATCACAATCCCGAACTCGTCCGCGACTCTCTGCAGGTTTCCGACTGCGAGCCTGCCTACCCACCGAGTTACGCGCAACCATGTATATTTCGGACCCTCCCCCTGACTGCTCGATTTTGGCCGCATTCTACATCGCGCGCGTTAGCAACAAGCGAAGGCCGTGGGTTATGCTCAACGCCAAACCTTGCCGTGCTGCCGTGCCCACCGGCAAATGGCGTATCCATTTCGCCAAATGACTCAGCGCACTTCATCTTGGCTCCAGTTCAGTGTGGTAGGCTTTTGCCCGCGCCCAGGGCCGGTCGAAAAAACGGTGAGAGCAGCGTCGGTAGCGTAATAACACATACGGGCGCCAGCGCTCAGGTTCTGCGATAACCTGAACCCATCGAGCGGAGCGCGCCATTCTGGCGTCCACGGCCACCGTCATCGCAAGATGATTGTGCCGCTCGCCGAAACGCCGGTTCGGTTACAGGTTGCGGATGCTCAATTTTCTGCGGAGCTTGAACCCATGGCCAAAGTGTGTCGTATGTGGTGAACCGGCACCGGTCGGTTCAAACCTCTGCCTGAACCACCGGGACCAGAATGGCCCGTTGCATCCTGACGGCGGCTCGGCATCCGATCCTGAGTACGAACCCGGAGCGATCAACTTGCGTGAGGTCAACTGCCCGTTCTGCGCGACGACGAACTCGCGGGTTGCGCCGTTCTGCACCAATTGCGGAAGCGCATTGCCCATGCCCGGCGGTGTGGATAGCGATCCATCCAGACGGGATGCAGACCCGGTTTCCCGGCAGGAACTGCAGACTGAGATCGACGAGTTGCGCACCATTTTGCGGGATGCCTCTGGTCGCCTGCTTTATCTGCAGCGCAATCTGAATCGGCTGGATCCTGAAACGGAAACTGGGGCGCCCCAGGAGACCGCGCCCGCTGCAGAGCCCCCGCAGGCCCAAACGGAGCCGACCGGAGTCGGCTCTTCTGTCGCGCCGGTAGTCACTGCAATGGGTCCCGCGGAATCGGTTCCTGCGGTCTCCCCAGCGGCTCAGGCCGCCGCCCCGGCAGCCGCGACTTTTGCTGCTGATCGGGCCGATGGCGGAGGCTGGCCCGTATTCAGCCCATCCTTCGACTGGGAACGACTGCTGGCCCGAAACTGGTTTGCCATCATCGGCGCGGTGGCCCTGGTCGTGGGCATCGGCTTCTTCCTGAAGCTGGCCTTCGACAACAATTGGATCGGCGACACCGGCCGTATTGTCCTGGGCGTGGCGCTGGGGTTGGCGCTATTGGGAGTGGGCGAATATGCCCAACGCCGCGTGCCCATCTGGGCGCAGCCGGTGACGGCGGCCGGCGCGGTCATCCTCTACCTGTCCATCTACGCTGCTTTCGGACTGTACCAGCTGATCCGTCCCGACGTGGCGCTGCTGTTCCTGGCCCTGGTGGTGGCGCTGGCCGCTCTCCTGGCGCTGCGGTACGAGTCCATCATAATTGCGCTGCTGGGCATAATCGGCGCGTTCCTGGCCCCGGCTCTGCTGGGCACGGACCTGCCCGACGTGCGCCTGGCCCTGGCCTACATCCTGGTGGTGGACGCCGGCATTCTGGCGATTTCCACCTTCCGCAACTGGCGGTGGTTCAACTTGGTGGGGTGGGCTGGCACGTACGGGGTGTTCTTCTTCTGGACCAGCCGATTCTCCGATTACGACCCCGTGATGGCGCAGATCGGACTCAGCGGGATGTTCCTCATCCTGGCCGGCGCTACGAGCCTATTCCACCTGCTGTGGCGGCGTGTGCCCGGCATCCCCGATCTGGCGCTGATGACGCTGAACGCGGTGGCGTTCTTTGGCCTCACCTACCACGTTCTCTGGGATGACTATCGGGAATGGTTCGGCCTCATTGCCCTGGGGCTGTCTCTGTTCTACGCGCTGATCGCCTTCGCCGCCATCCGCCGGCCGTCTACGCCCGCCGAAATGGCGATATTTGCGCTGCCCATCGCCATCGTCTTTCTCACCATCGCGGTGCCTCTCCAGCTCACGGGCGTGTGGATCACCGTGGCCTGGGTAGCCGAGGGCGCGGCGTTGGTCGGCACCGCTTTCCTGCTGGGCAGGTGGCAGATGCGGGCCTTTGGCCTGGGCGTGCTGGCCGTCGGTCTGGGGCACCTGGTGGTGATCGATCTGCTGATGCAAGGCGGCCGGATCAACCTGGACGACTTCGTTCCCATACTCAACGAGCGGTTCCCCATCATGGCGGCCACGGTGGTCGCCCTGTACGCCGCCGCGTTCCTATACCGGTTCTACCGTGAGCGGCGGGAACGGTGGGAGGAGTTCGTCCTCTGGCCGCTGCTGGGCATCGCCAACGCGCTGACCGTCACCGCGCTGAGCCTGGAGCTGGTCAGCTATTTCGACAGCCGATCGCATGCCGATGCGGGCGCAGCCTACCGTTCGGCGGCTCAGGCGACCGACAACGTCAAATACCTGTCCCTCACCGCGCTCTGGGCGATATACGCCGCCATTCTGTCGGCTGTTGGGCTGTGGCGACGCTGGCATCTGGTGCGTTGGGCTGGGCTGGCGCTTTTGGCTTTGGCGGTATTCAAGTTGATCGCAGTCGACACCATCGCGGTGATACCCGTCACCGTGGGTTTCATCCCGGTGCTGAATCCTCATTTTCTGACCGGTGCACTGGTCGTCGCTCTGCTGTCCGTCCTGGCCTGGTGGTTCCGGCGTGAAACGCTGCGCTCGGTGGGGTATCAATGCTACGCGTTCCTGGCATTGGTCGTATCGGCCAACTTCGTCGCTCTGTGGGTGTTGAACCAGGAGGTCATCCACTACTTCGACAGCCGAGCCGCCCAGCTTCAGCCCCACCTGGGCTTCGAGTATGAGGCACGGGTCGCGATCAACGCCAAGCACCTGGCCATGACCTACCTTTGGTCGATGTATGGCGCGGCCGCCATAGCTATCGGGCTGTGGCGACGCATCCCGCTCGTCCGGTGGGCCGGACTGGCCATCCTGGCGCTGGCCGGGCTCAAGTTGGTGGCGTTCGACACGTTTATGGCCGTTTTGATTTCCCAAGAATTCGTTCCGGTTCTGAACCCGCATTTCGTGGCGTTCGTGGTGGCAATCGCGCTGATGCTGGGGTTCGCCTGGTGGCACCGGCGCGCCCGCCCCGCCCCGAGCCGCTTTGAAACGTACGTCATTCCAGGATTGCTGGTGGCGGCAAATGTTGTCGCGCTGTGGGGGTTGACCCTGGAAGCGGTCCACTACTTCGACGTCCGAGCTGACCGTTCGGGCACCGACACCTTCAGCGCCAAACAACTCTCGTTGACCGTGTTGTGGGCGGTGTACGCGGTCGGAGTGATCGGCGTGGGCATCGCCCGCCAGTCCAGCCGGATCCGCCTGGCCGGCATCGCGCTCTTGGGGGTGCCGTTGGTCAAGCTTTTCGGGTTCGACATTTTCCTGCTGGAACGGGAGTACCGCGTCGCCGCGTTCGTCATCCTGGGCGTCCTCATGCTGGGCACGGGTCTGGTCTACCAGCGTTACAGCCAGGCCGTGAGGGGGTTCCTCTTTGGGCAGCCGGTCTGAAACCAGGCTCCGGCCGTTTTCCATCGCGTTTGTCATTCTTCTGGTGGCCGGCGCATTGCTGTCGGCCATTGACGTCTGGGCCGACTCTCCGGATGCCGGATGGCAGTTCTTCAAGCCCGTCATCCTGCCGGACGATCTCGCGGACGCTCAACTGGTGGAGGTTGTACTGGACCCGGAGGTTTACTCCTACGCCCAACCCGGCCTGGGCGATGTCCGCCTCACCGCAACCGGCACCGACGGCGAGCGCGAAATCCCCTACAATCTGCTGATCGAGGCGGGAGACCAGCGCCGCGCCGCGGTCCCGGTCAAAATGCAGGACCTGGGACACATCCCAAACGACCACACATCGTTCGTGCTCACGGTGCAATCCGAGGGCGACCTGCACAGCGAGGTGCAGATCCAGACCTCATCCGCCAACTTCCAGCGCCGCGTTGCCATCTCCGCCAGCGATGACGGCGAAACCTGGCGCATCCTGCAGGAAAACGGCCAGATTTTCAATCTGGCGATTCCCGAGCGCGGGTTCTCCGCCGGTGATACCAGCGTCCGGTACCCGTCCAGCTCCGCCAGGTTCCTCAGGGTCCAAATCTTCGACGAGGACCAGGGGCCGTTGGCCATCAGTGGGGCGGTGGTCCTGTTCGCCCAAACGCTGGAGCCTCGCCGCCACCACCTCCCCCTGGACATCCTCGAGCGTATCGAAGACGCGGAACGCAAACAGACAATTCTAGTGTTGCAGGCATTTCACCCAGGGTTTCCGGCCGACACGATCCACCTTGATATCCCGCACCGCAATTTCTACCGTGAGGTCGTGGTCGAAGGGAGTTACGACTCCATCTACTGGATCCCCCTGCAGTCCGGCGAGATTCTCTACGACTTTGTTACTCCGAGGTTCGTGGGCGATGATCGGGAAATACGGTTCGGAGAATCTAGGTACCGCTACTACCGGATCACCATCTTCAACGAGGACAATCCGCCCCTGCCGGTGGAAAAGCCCGTGGGCAGCGGTTTCGCCCGCAAGATCGTTTTCACCGCCGCCGGCGAGACCCATCGTCTTTACTACGGAAACCCCGAGGCATCCGCGCCGTCATACGAGTTGGAGAAGTTGTTCCCATATCTGGTCACCGAGGACCTGCCGGTGGCCCGGCTGGGGCCCCGCGACCTCAACCCTGCGTTCGACGCGCCGGTGCCCAGGCCAGTTGGCGAGCCGTTTACCGAACGCTACCCATGGTTGCTGCCGGGGGTCGTAGCTCTGGCTGCCCTGCTCGTCGGGCTGTTTCTGGCTAGCTTGATTCGCCAGGTGAGAGGCCGCCTGCGGCCGCCAGAGTGAGCAGCCATATCCAGACGTACTCGATGGGATAAGCGGTTGCGTCTTCGCGGGTCCCGATGTGTGCTCGCCTATAATGCGCCGGCTATGTCCATTCGCAGATGGTTTGGCTCCGAGGCGGGTCGCGAGGTTCAACATGCCGGGCAAGGCGGCAATCGGAATATTCACCCTGTTGGCAGTTCTGTTGATGCGGTCCTTGGCATTCACTTCGAGGTGATTTCGCCACTCCACACTGCATGGTCTGGCGTCCGAGGTTCGTAGCAGACGAGACACTTCGCTTTACGTGGGATCAAAAGTTGGGCACCTTTCCGCAGGTAGGCCGTCGGCGTTCAACTGAGCTTTGGTGTCGGTCGGGGCGTACAAGGGGGGATGGTGTCAACGTCGCTGGTCAACGTTCCAGGGCAGTTCTGGCTCAATGAAGTCAACGCCCAGAACCCAACTCAGTTCGGGAAGCAGCAAGACCGGCACCGAGGCGTGGAAGGTGTTTTCCCCATCCGAACCAAACTGGAACCACCGTTGGAACCCGGGCTCAGGCCATCCAAAGACATGCCCAAGCGTGAATTGCAACTCGTTTTCGTTCAACCACCGGGTGATTTCTTTACCATCTTGTCCCGATTCAGCTCGGATCGTGACCTTGACTCGCTCGGACGTCGCTGCTGTTTGCTCCGGGTTTGCGGTTTCCCTGGCGTGCATCACCTTGTGGGCGAGGTCGGGGTGCAGTCTGCTGTACGGCCACTCGTGGTTTGGAGTCGATGCACAAGCCAGCACCGTTGTCGTCAGGAAGAGAAGGACGGCAACCGAAGCGCTCATAGTTTTGATATTGGCTATTGCAGGTGGTGCGTGAGCCGAAGAACGAAGGTCGTGGTGGCACAGGTGGCTCGGCCACGACGGGAAGTGAAGGGTAGCATGACCGGGGGCGCTGCGGCGGGCTGGCGGTGCTCCATCTGAAACGTCCGAAACGTGAAGACGGCGTTCGCCATATATTTGAACACTTTCGCCGTCTGCCCGGCCCGCTTCCGAATAGCGAAATTGCCGCTCACTTCGTACTGCTACGGTCTCTGGCCAAACCATCGTTGGCCGTCGATGATCCGGCAATCAGCGAATGGCTCCAAGACGAGAATGTCATCATCCACCGCAGGGGCTTCAAACGTGCCCTCGACAATCCCACGCTGTACATCCAGCAAGGCCAACGCATTGACGGGGTTTGTCGGTGGCACTCCCGCCTCTCCTTGCAAGACGGCGAGCCGGGACCGCGGGTGGCTCGGGTTTTGGCAACCACCGCAGAACGTGCGAGAGGCTCATGATAGAAGGCGTCTTGCCCCGTTGAGACCATCCGAGACTCACGGATACAAGAGGAACCCCCACCGAAGCGTTCCCTGGCGCTGTCGACTACTCGCTGGAACCCACTCCATAAACTTCTTACGGGGAGACCATTGCAGATCAGGCTGACGCTGCGGAACATCAGCGATTAACCGGTAGCCCAAGATTAGCCAGTGGCCGATGGTCGTGATGCTGGCGTTCGGCCTCGGCGCCTTGTGTGCCGGTTGCGGCGTGCCGTACCATTGACAATATGCTTCTCACCATCTCCACCACGCATTGCCCCGCAACGGATCTCGGCTACCTGCTGCACAAGAACCCCGGGCGGTTCCAGTCGTTCACGCTGCCCTTCGGCAGGGCCGACGTGTTCTATCCGGTGGCGGATGCGGAGCGCTGCACCGCCGCCCTGCTGCTGGATATTGACCCGGTGGGTCTGGTGCGTTCCAAAGCCGGCGCGTCCAACTCCGCCGGCTGGCTCCAGCAGTACGTCAACGACCGCCCCTACGTCGCCTCGTCGCATCTCAGCGTGGCGATCGCCTCGGTGTTCAACAGCGCGCTGGCCGGCAACAGCCGGGAACGGCCGGAGTTGACGCAACAGGCAATCCCCCTGGAGGCCCAACTGCCCACGCTGCCGTCCCAAGAGGGAGCCGGGTTGATACGCCAGCTGTTTGAACCCCTGGGCTACGCGGTCGAAATCCAGGAACACCCGCTGGATGCGGACTTTCCTGAGTGGGGCGCCAGCCCATGCTTCGGCGTGAGCCTCAAGGGAACGGTCAGGCTGCACGACCTGTTGGCGCACCTGTACGTGCTGCTGCCGGTGCTCGATGACGCCAAGCACTACTGGGTGGGCGACGACGAGGTGGACAAGCTGCTGCGGTTCGGCGCGGGATGGCTGGGCAATCATCCACACCAGGAACTGATCTCATCACGGTACCTGAAACGCCAGCGCAGCCTGGTGCGCCAGGCGCTGGCCCAACTGTCGGATGACGCCCAGGCCGACCCCGACGCTGCCAGCGAACGCTACCAACATGATGAAGAGCGGCTCGAAAATCCAATTCGGTTGGGAGAGCAGCGTATCCAGGCGGTGCTCGACGCCCTGCGGGAGATCGGCGCGACCACGGTGCTGGATCTGGGCTGCGGGGAGGGCAACCTGCTGCGCGAGTTGCTCAGGGAACCCGCGTTTCGCTCCATCACCGGCATGGACGTCTCGCACCGCGCGCTCGAAACGGCCCACGCCCGACTGCGTCTGGACACGCTGCCAGCCGCGCAACGGGAGCGGGTCACACTGCTGCACGGGTCGCTTACCTATCAGGATCAACGGTTGGCCGGTTGCGACGCGGCGGTGGGCATGGAGGTCATCGAGCATATTGACCCGCCCCGGCTGGAAGCTTTCGAGGCCGTCGTGTTCGGCGCGGCGCAACCCGGCGCGGTGATCATCACCACGCCCAACTCCGAGTACAACGCGCTGTTTGAAAACCTGCCGCCCGGCGAGTTCCGGCACCGGGATCACCGCTTCGAGTGGACCCGTCAGGAGTTTCATGCCTGGGCCGGTGGGGTCGCAGAACGTCAACGCTACGACGTGCGTTTCCAGGACATCGGCCCCGAACACCACACCCACGGCGCACCGACACAGATGGGAGTCTTCACTCGATGAATCTGGAAATCCCCGAACTGTGTCTGGTCGCGCTGGTCGGGCCGTCGGGCTCTGGCAAGTCCACCTTTGCGGCCCGGCACTTCAAACCCACCGAGGTCGTGTCATCCGACGCGTGTCGCGCCATGGTGGCCGACGATCCCAACGACCAGGCAGCGACACCGGATGCCTTCGCGCTGCTGAACTTCATCGCCTCCACCCGTCTGCGCGCCGGACGCCTCACCGTCGTCGATGCCACCAGCGTTCAGCCCCAGGCCCGCAAATCCCTGGTCGAACTGGCCCGGGAGCACGACTGCCTCCCGGTGGCAATCGTGCTGAACATGCCGGAGTCCGTTTGTTTGGCCCGCAACCGGGGACGCGACGACCGCAACTTTGGCGATCACGTCGTGCGCCGGCAGGCGCAGCAGTTGCGCCGGTCCATGCGCGGACTGCGACGCGAGGGCTTCCGTTACATCTACGTGCTCGATTCTCCAGAAGATGTGGAGGCGGCCAGCATCGCGCGGGTGCCGTCGTGGACCAACCGACAGCAGGAGACGGGGCCTTTCGACATCATCGGCGACGTGCACGGGTGCTTCGATGAACTGGTCGCGCTGCTGGAACGCATGGAATACCAGATCAAGCCTGCCAGCGCCGATGGCAATGGTTACGCGGTGTCCCACCCGGAAGGACGCAAGGTCGTCTTCGTCGGCGACCTGGTGGACCGCGGCCCCGGCGTGGTCGACGTGCTGAAGCTGGTGATGTCGATGGTGGCGGACAACACGGCGCTGTGCGTCGCCGGCAACCACGAATCCAAACTCGTCCGCAAGCTGAAGGGACGCAACGTGCAGGTGTCCCACGGTCTCGCGGAGTCCCTGGCGCAGTTGGAGCTGGAACCGCCGGAATTCCAGCAGCAGGCCACCCAGTTCATGGACGGCCTGATCAGCCATTACGTCCTGGACGGCGGCAACCTCGTGGTGGCCCACGCGGGCATGAAGGAGGAGTACCAGGGGCGGGCGTCCGGGCGGGTCCGGGACTTCTGCCTGTACGGCGAAACCACCGGCGAGACGGACGAATGGGGCCTGCCCGTGCGCGCCGACTGGGCCGCCGGCTACCGGGGAAGCGCCACGGTCGTCTATGGGCACACGCCGGTCACAGAGCCGACGTGGTTGAACCGCACCATCAACGTTGATACCGGCTGCGTCTTCGGCGGGCGGCTAACCGCGCTGCGCTACCCCGAGAACGAACTCGCGTCGGTTCCGGCGGCGCGCGTCTATTACGAGCCGGTGCGACCCTTGGGCGGCGATGCCGAGGACGCAGGCCGGGTTACCGCAACGAATGACCGGGCCGCCAACCTGCTGGACATCGACGACGTGATGGGCAAACGCTTGGTGTCAACCCGGCTCCGGGGCAACGTCACCGTCCGGGAGGAACAGGCCGCCGCGGCCCTGGAGGTGATGAGCCGGTTCGCCCTGGACCCCCGGTGGCTGGTGTACCTGCCGCCCACGATCTCGCCTTGTGAAACCAGCAAGCTGCCCGGCCTTCTGGAGCACCCAGCGGAAGTGTTCGACTACTACCGCAGCAATGGCGTCTCCAGCGTCGTCTGCGAGGAGAAGCACATGGGATCGCGCGCCGTCGTGGTGGTGGGCCGCCACTCCGATGCCATTGAGCGGCGTTTCGGCATCGCCAGCGACAGCGCCGGCGCGTGCTACACCCGAACGGGGCGAAGGTTCTTTGAAGACACCGTGCTTGAAGCGCAGTTCCTGGAGCGGGTCCGCGCGGCCTGCACCGCATCCGGCCTTTGGGACGATCTGGAAACCGACTGGGTCCTGTTGGACTGCGAGCTGATGCCGTGGTCGATGAAAGCACAGGAATTGTTGGTGGAGCAATACGCGCCGGTGGGTACGTCAGCCCGTGCCGGATTGTCGGCCGCGCAAGCTCTGTTGCATCAGGCGACGGAGCGGGGAGTTGACACGGGCGAATCCGCGGCATCAATCGACGAACGGCTCCGCGTGGCGCAACTGTATCGCGATGCCTACGCCCGGTACTGCTGGCCGGTAACCTCGCTGGACGACATCAAGCTCGCGCCGTTCCACCTGCTCGCCAGCGAGGGAGCGGTGCATGCCGACCGGGACCACGTCTGGCACCTGGACATGGCTGCACGCCTGCGACGGGCCGACCCCGAGTTCTTCCGCGAAACCGGCCATCGGGTCGTGAACCTGGGCGCCGGCGACGAGGACGCCGCCGTCCACTGGTGGGAGGATCTAACCTCCGCCGGCGGTGAGGGCATGGTGGTCAAACCCGCGAATTTCGTCGCCACCGGCAAGAGGGGTTTGGTGCAGCCGGCCATGAAGTGCCGGGGCAGCGAATATCTGCGCATCATCTACGGCCCTGAGTACACCCTGTCCAACAACCTGGACCGGCTGCGCAATCGTGGCCTCTCCACCAAGCGGTCGCTCGCCCTTCGGGAATTCGCGCTGGGTCTGGAGGGCCTGCAGCGGTTCGTTGATCGCGAACCGCTCTACCGCGTCCACGAATGCGCCTTCGCGGTGCTGGCCCTGGAGAGCGAGCCGGTTGACCCACGGCTGTAATTTGACTGCGCCCGTTAGCAGCAACTCCCAGCGGTCGCTCGGGAGTGCCCGGTTGCGACTGTATCCACACGGGAGTTTTGCAGTTGGAAGGAGCGTAAACCGAAATTCACGACCGGAGAGGATCAGCCCGGCTGATCGAGAGCCATGCCAGACATACCGACACGTACCCTGGGCCGCACCGGCCTGAACGTCACCACCCTGGGATTTGGCGCGCTGGAACTGCGGGGGATGGTGGCGGGTGTGGGCCGGCCCTTGTCGCCAGGTCAACCCGCCGAAATCCTGAACGCCGTGCTCAATGCCGGAGTCAACTATATTGACATTGCCGTCGACTACGGGGAGGCTGAGGAGCACATCGGCCGGCATATTTCACAACGCCGGTCCGAGTTCTACCTGGCCAGCAAGTGTGGATGCCCCCTGGACAACTCCGGTTTCCAGCCGGAGGAGCGCACCCGGTTCGGCGTTCCCCTGCCGCGGTTCCACGACTACAGCAGGACCAGCATCGTTGACGCCTGCCACCAGAGCCTCAGGCGGATGCGAACCGACTATCTCGACATTGTCCAGTTTCACTTCAGTCCGGCCCGGGAGGTTCTGGAACAGGAAGACGCCATCGAAACGCTTCAGCAACTGCGTCGTGAAGGCAAGATCCGCTACCTGGGCTGTTCCTCGATCCTGCCCAACATCTTTGACCACATCGAGATGGGCGTATTCGACGTGTTGCAGGTCCCCTATTCGATCCTGCAGCCGGAACATTCCGAGGCGATCGCACAGGCGGCGGCGGCAGGACTGGGCGTTGTCATCCGGGGCGGCGTTGCGCGTGGAGAACCGGGCGCGGGCCACGGGTCTGCCTCGGTGTGGGACCGCTGGGAGCAGGCCGAACTGGACGACCTACTGGAGGGAATGACCGCCACCGAGTTCCTGCTCCGCGCCACCATCTCCAATCCGGATGCGCACACCACCATCGTGGGCACCCTCAATCCCGCCCATCTCCGCGAGAACGTCGCCGCAGTCTGCAAAGGCCCATTGCCGGCCGACGTGCTGGAGGAGGCCAAACGGCGCCTGGATTCTGTTCTGGACGGCCGGTAGTCCGCCATTGCACAGGCGATCTTCAACAGCCTGTGAATCTCGCGCTCCCGGTTCCGCGATTGCTCCTCGCGCCGGGTCATCGCTCGCGCCGAGCATCGTCGTCTGCGGATGGCCGCCAGAGGCGCAATCGTGGCGATCCAATGCGCCACTCAGCAGGGAGCGCCGCCCCGGTGATGGCGGGCGCAGTCGCAGCTCCCGTGGGGTCTCGTCGTCAAACGGGATTCAATATCCTCTGTTCCCTGAACTTGTTGACCGGACCGGCCGGCCCACCGCTTCAAGGGATCCGGCTGTTACCGGTCTGTAGGATAGGACGTGCGTGTGCGATAGGCGTGCGTTGTTACGCACCAGCGTTGTAACGTTTGCGCACAACCAATGCTCACGGTGTCCAAGGGGGCAACAACATGAGGCTCGGGATACTGGCGGCTTTCCATGAAGCGAATGCCGCCGGGGGAGTCCATGGCCGTCACGTGGAGCGGGCGGTCACCTCCTCCACGTCGGTCTGTTGCTCCCCGGCGCGGCGGCGAGTGCGGGACGCGGTGGACCGGCGACGAGGGAGCATGAGGGCGACTCTGGAACGCCCGTGCTCATCGCTCCGGTCGCACTTGGGCGGCGATGTCATCGCGGTGTTATCCCCTTCGTCACCCGGGTGAGCAAATATGCTCCGACGCCTACCGCGATACCGCTAAACATACGGAGCAGCGTCTCCAACAATTGGGTAAGCATGCGGTGATTGTCCCGGTAGGCCGCCACTGAACGTTGACACCCCAATTCAGGCAATATAGGCTGGCGCCAACAGCGGGGCGGCGTCTCCTGTGGGTATCCAGCGCCCGATTCTCGATGGTCGGAACCGAGGCATCTTAAGGGCCCACCGCTCGGCGATAGCTCTCCGGCGATACTCCAAGGGAAGAAAGAGCCGGTTATCGACAGGCGCTGGCTCCACCCGAGATGCAGGTCCGACAAAGCGCACCCGGGAAGCCGAGTTGGAGACGCTGTTTGCTTTCCGCTCGGAGCGTGTCATTCAGCAGGGATACGCGGTCGATGCACAGGCCCAACTACGAGAAGGTCTTGACGCTCAGGGCGGAGCGTTCGACGTCTTCGCCGGAATACCGAAGGGGGGTTGAACGACGATGAAGTTCTACAGCTTTGACGAGACGACCTATCCCGGAATTCCCGACGAAGTCGGGCCTGAGACCCGCCAGACCAACAAGTTCTGCGACCCTCAACTGGCGGCCCTGACCTACCAGGAGCACCTGGAGGAGTGGGAACTGTGCGAGGAACTGGGTTTCGACGGCGCATTCGTCAACGAACACCACTTCACCTACTTCAACATCAACCCCTCCTGCACCGTGCTGGCCGCGGCCCTGATCGCGCGGACCAAGCGGCTGAAGGTTGGCGTCATCGGCCACGTCCTGCCCCTGCGGCACCCGGTTCAGACCGCAGAGGAATTCGCCCAACTGGACGTGCTTTCCGGAGGCCGCTTCATCGGCGGCATCGTCCGTGGCGTTCCCCAGGAGTACGTGTCCTACAACGTGGACCCCTTCAGCAGCCGCCAGCGCTTCGCCGAATCCTACGATATCCTCAAGAAGTGCCTGACGGAGGAAATCTTCGACTACCAGGGCGACTTCTACAACCTCAGGGCGGTCTCGGTCTGGCCGCGTCCGATCCAGGACCCGCTGCCCATCTGGATGCCCGCCGGCTCCGCCGAGACAATCGAATTCGCCGCCAGGAACCGCCTCCCCATCGCCCGGGTCTGGAACCCGACGGTCGTGTTTCAGGACGCCTTCGAGTACTACCAGGAGGTGGCCCGGGAGAAATTCGGCTGGGAGGCCGGCCCGGAGCAATTCATCGGCTCCCGCTACATCCACGTTGCGGAGACCACCGAGCAGGCCATCGAAGAGTGCCGCGAGGCTGTGATGTACGTGCGCCGCCTCACCACCTTCAGCCGCCCCGTGCAGGTGCCCGCCCCGGTGCCGGGTTTGCAGACCGACCGTTCCTACCAGTATCGCAAGCGTTCGTCAGGCGCCGAGATGCCGGGCCCCGGCACCCCCTTTGAAAAGCTCCGGGAAACCGGCTTCATCGTTTGCGGTGACCCCGACTATGTGACGGAATGGCTGGCCAACGACATGGAGACTGCCGGCTACGGCCATTTCCTGGGGATGTTCCGGGTGGGCAAGAACACCCATGAGAACGTTATGAAGTCAAAGCGCCTTTTTGCCGAGGAGGTCATGCCGCGGCTGAAGGATATCAATGCCCCGAAGGCCGGGGCTCCGGAAAAGCAGGCCGAGGCAGTGTAGCTTCAGCATCGCCGGTCAAATTCAGACTCGAGCAGGCAAGCAGAATGACCCTTTCACTGTATGAGGACTTCAACTACACCCTGAGCCGGGAGTCCCTGGAGACCCGGGGCGAATTCCAGGAGGCGGGAGAAGGAAAAGTCTCGGTCGGCTGGGAGATATTGGTGCCGCCGCCAGGTCCCGACGGGGTGCCGTACCAGCTGATCTTCGTGGGCCCCACGTCCGAGCATCGTGGCTGCGCCGTCCGGTTGCGCCTGGTGGACGGGCAGGGCGCTCCCGTGGCGGACGATGCCGAGGTGATGCTGGAGACCTATTACCGGACCGGCTCGGAACGCACCGTTATGTTCCAGGGCCGCTACGGAGACTTTGCCGCGATAGCCGACCAGCAGGCGCCCGACGCCGCCTTGGCGGTGCAGAAGAGGGCCGAGCCGGGCGAGGACTATGTGATTCGCTTCGGCGTCACTGTCCCTGAAGGATCCCCTCTGCCGGACCCCGAAGCTGACGAATCTTACTTCGAGCTTGAATGCGTCAAACTCTGGTGGAACGAAACGGCCTGACCGCCGTGTCTCTCGCGCCAGAACCGGTCTGATGCCAAAGAGGTGGGTTTATGGGAGCCGCTGACGGGTCAATTTTCAACCGCAGGACAGTGCACGCCGGCGGGTTCGACATTTCCTGCCTGGTGGGCGGCGCCGACGAGGGCCTTGACCCGGTGCTCTACCTTCACGGTATGGGCGGAGCCGGTAAGTGGGAAGCCTGTCACATGTCCCTGGGCACCACCGCCGTTACCTACGTGCCCCAGTTGCCGGGATGGCGCGAAGGTAAGCCACCGGAAACGCTGCAATCCGTTTCCGATTACGCCGGCCTGGTCCTGGACTTGATGGACGCCCTAGAACTGGAACGCGCCACACTGGTGGGCCACTCCATCGGCGGTTGGATCGGGCTGAAAGCGGCGGTCCGAAACCCCGGGCGGGTCGGGCGGATGATAATGGCAAACCCCATGGGGCTGGACTTCCCCGGAGCAGCTTCCCCGGACCTGACCGGCCTGGACGAGGAGTCATTCGCCACGGCGGTGTTCGCTAAACTGGGTCTCATCGCCACCGCCCAGTCCTACGGGTTCGGCGCGGAGTGGGAGAATGTGCGCCGGGGCCCGGAGTTCGAACGTCAATGGAAGGGCCGGGGATTGGTGGCCGAATTGGTGAGAGAAGGATGCGCCGACCCAGAAATGACAGCTATGCTCCCCGGCATCGACGCCGAGACCCTGCTGGTCTGGGGCCGGCAGGATGGGCTGGTGCCCGTGGCACAGGGAGAGGCTCTCCGCTCCACCCTTCCCAACGCCAGGCTGAGCCTGATCGACAACTGCGGGCACCTGCCGATGGCGGAAAAACCCGAAACCTTCAACCGTCTGGTTCGGGACTTCATGGTGGGAGAGGAAGAAGAGATCCCCGATGTTGTCCGGGTCTGAACCTCGGCGTTTGGTTGAATGTGTATACGGGCGGCGAAGGGCGCCGTCTTTCGGAACAGTCGGTACAAATCAAGATCTCAAGCAGGAGGAGAACCATGGCCAAGATCAAGCACATCGCGATACGCACGCCGGACCCGGAAAAGACGGCGGCTTTCTACAAGTCGGTGTTCGAATTGGAGGAAGTCGGCAAGGCCGGCTCTGGAGTATACCTTTCCGACGGCTATATCAACCTGGCCATCCTGAGGAGCAACGATAACGGCAACGGGGAGTCGCCCCGGGACGTCCCCGGCTATGCCGGCATCGACCACCTCGGCTTCGTGGTGGATGACGTGGACGCCGCCACCGAGAAACTCGAAGAGGAGGGCGCCACCGCCATGGGCCGGCTGGACCTGGGCCATCAGCAGCCTGGAGGCGGCCGTGCCTACTACGAGCTCAAATTCCGCGGCCCCGACAACCAGGTCATCGACATCAGCGGGGCCGGCTGGATCGGCACTTAGGCCTCAATCCTGATGACCCGGCGGCTCTGACGCTGATGAGAGCGCAGGCAAAACGAAGAGCAGAAAGGAGATGTAGTTCGTTACGGACTTGTCGCAACGAACTGGGGTCCGGCCGGATTGGTTCACCGAACAGTGGGTGGGTACCACCACCCTGCGTCGCGCTTCGGACCCGGCTCCCTTTTATAGCTTGAACATCTCCCCCCGACAGCGGAAGATGCCATTGGCGCAAGTCTGCTCGGCGGCTCGGGACTGGCCGCCGCCGAATGGATGGGTGTTCGCATGCTCGGGCGACCGAGGGTGCTAGCATTCCCCAAAGTTCGTCCGAGATCCGGAAAGCACAGGCGGCGGGATTGGTTTTGTTGGCTGGGCCGGCCCACTTGCGGTAGCCAATTGCTGATGCGTGAATGATGATCTAAACAAGAGGCTGGCATGGTGTGATAATCGACCCCATGGACGCGGTTATCGTTGAACCGCCCAGCGATTGGAAGGAGGCCCGCCGGCTCCGTGCCGCGCAGCGAGCTGAGAACGCCATTCGTGACTGGTGAGACCGGCGCTTCCCCATTGAGAACGGCTCCATTCGGCCATTTGGAATGCAGCCGAGCCGGTCCTGTTGCTCTGAGTATAGGACATCAAAATTTCGCCGTGTTGTACGTTCCCTGTGCTTCGTTTTCGGGGCAGCGTTCTTGGTGCCGGTCATCGTCGTAGTTCTTGGCGGAGATGGGTCCCGAGGACGCTGGGACAGCATCCTCGTGGGTCTGTTTACTGGGGCGGCCAGCGTGGGTCTGGTCACTGGTTGTATTCCTTTGGTGTTGTTCTTCGCACCAGGTATCTTGGTGAGTGGAGCCGGTTTGCTGGCCGTATGTTTCGGTGTCATCGCCGTCTCGGCCTTGATGATGCGACTAACCCGAGGTTGGCTAGGCCGATAGCGACCAACCCATGAACGTCGTTGTACGCCGGATTTGAAGGACGTTTTGGTTTTGGGAGCGTAAGAGCGACAACGCTCCATCGTCACGGGTTTCGCCCATGTCGATGGGATTTTTATCCTCAGTATCGGATACGGGACTTTCCGTTCGCGCTGGAACAATCTGCCGTTCCAAAGCGCAACCCGGTTGACAGTACGCCCGCGCGCCGACGTGGGTGGCAAACCGCTGACCATGATCTGGTCTCGATGGCATTGACCCCCAGCGCGAACAGCGACGCTCAGGGCTGGTGCAGGGTCATTGTGTACATCTGGCGGTGCGGTCCGGGGTGTCATCCCCGCTCGCCGATGACGCCGGCTGCCACCGCGGCGCCGG
The DNA here is from genome assembly GCA_951813535.1 of uncultured Dehalococcoidia bacterium. Taxonomy (GTDB): domain Bacteria; phylum Chloroflexota; class Dehalococcoidia; order Lucifugimonadales; family UBA3495; genus Bin87. The sequence continues at coordinate 1,695,057 of OX638345.1, forward strand.
TGTGGTGGCGGCAGTAGTCCTGCCCGCAGATGCGGTAGATGGTCTTCACGCAGGCGGCGAGGGGCGCCGAGCCAGCGGCTTCATTTCCGTTCCACAGGCGACGCAGGTTCGCGACCGCGCTGCACTACGTGATGGATTTGGGCGAACCAAGTGGGCGACTATTTGGTTCAAGGCGAAGCAGGCAACAATTCCCGCTAGCCGACGCTCCGTTCAGAGTGGAGAAAATAAATATACTGCCGAGGTCGTGGCAACGACGCTGAGCTAATGGCGAGGCGACGCCCGAGCGTCCGGCTGCTATCCTGCCTTCAGAGCATGGTTGCCGGTTTTGCGCATATCATATGAGTGCGGCGAGATGTTGATCGCCGGTTGCAATCAACCCATCCATAGCGGGTCGGTCCGGCTTGGCACAAGTCGCTCTATACCCAGTACAGGCGAGGAATTGAAAATGAAATTCATCATCCCAATTTTGTTGGTTGGGATAGCGATGATGATCGCGGCTACTGGCGTTGCCGCCGCTTCATCCTGCCCTTCGTCATGGCCCGGTCCAGTTCCGGATGACAGTTCCGGGACCAATCGGCTGTCCTATGACGGGTTTTTCACCGACAGCGACGGTCAGCGATGGTTCACAATCCTCAGCACGGACAGCAACGGTTACACGACCGGGCGAGCGTACGTCGCCGATGACCGATACGAGTCGGGTTTCGCGCCCGGTGAGGCGGGCATAGCTGTCCTTTACCGCCAGGGAGAACAGGTACCAGAGCCGGAATGCTGGCTATTTGAACCGACTGACGACGAGCCGCCGGAGGTGGTTGGTCCTGTTCCGCCAATCGCCGGGCAGCGTCCTCACAGCTTCACCCATCATGGGATCACGGTTGAAGACCCCTGGCACTGGCTGGAGGACGAAGACTACCCGACGGTAGACGACGCGGATGTACTAGCGTACCTGGAAGCCGAAAACGCCTATTTCGACGCCGTCATGGAGCCGTACCAGGGACTGATTGACACCATCTTCGAAGAGATCGCAGGACGCCAACCGGCGGCGCTGGCCAGTCTGCCCCTAAAGAACGGGGACTGGTATTACCAGTGGAGATACGGTGAAGGGAGCGAATACCGCCAGTGGTACCGCTGGCCGGCATCGGACCCGAACGCGCGGGAGGGCCCCACAGACAATGCCGAACTGTTCCTGGACGAGGTGGCGCTGGCCGAAGGCCTGGAGTTCTTCCAACTGGGCAGCCTGTCCATCAGCCCCGACGGTTCCCTGGCTGCCTACAGCACCGACACCACCGGCGAAGAGCGGTACACCCTGGTGGTCAAGGACCTGGAGACAGGCGCATTGCTGAGCGACGAGATTACGGATATGCGGGGAACGGCCGTCTGGTCCCCCGACGGCTCAGCCTTCTTCTACGCCAAGCAGGGAGAAACCATTCGCGCGTACCAGGTGCGGCGCCACGTGCTGGGCGAACCGGCGGAGAACGATGCGGTGGTGTATGAGGAATCAGACCCCGGATTCTTCGTTGGGGTGGGAAGCACCAACTCCGGCGAATATGTCCTGATAGGCGTCAGAGACCACGTCAGCTCAGAGTATCGACTGCTCGCTGCGGACGACCCCTCGGCCCAACCGGTACTGGTGGCTCCCAGGAGGGCGGGCCACGAATACGACGTTGATCACCAGGGCGACCGCTTCGTCATCATGACCAATGACAATCACCCCAACTTCCGCATCGTGACTGCCCCCGAGGACGACCCCTCCGAAGCGTCGTGGGAGACACTGCTACAGGGTTCAGAGTCCCTGTACATCCGGCACTACCACGTTACTCAGGACTATATTGCCGTGGAGGAACGCATCGACGGCCTCGCCCAGGTGCGCATTATCGACCGGGAGGGCCAATCGACCCATGTGGAATTTCCGGAAGAAGCCTACGAAGCTTACATCGCACTCGATCCCGAGTTCGATGTGAACACCCTGCGCCTGTACTACACTTCCATGACCACTCCGCAGACCTACTATGACTATCATATCGACGCCGGAGAGCTGGAATTGCGGGCGGTGCGGGAAATCCCGAGTGGCTACGACGCCTCTGAATATGTTGCTCACCGGGAACTGGTCCCAGCCAGAGACGGCGTGCAGGTTCCGGTATCCATCGTGCGCCACCAGGACACGGCGGTGGATGGTTCGGCGCCGTTGTATATCTACGCATACGGCGCCTATGGCAATGGGGTTTCTCCGGACTTTTCCACCGACCGGCTGTCTCTCCTGAACAGAGGGTTCATATTCGCCATTGCTCACGTCAGGGGCGGCGACGAATTGGGAACACACTGGTACGAATCGGGCCGGCTGTTCCAGCGAACCAACACCTTCAACGACTTCGAGGATGTGGCCCGCCACCTGATTGACGAGGGCTACGGTTCCGAAGGGCGCATCGCCATCAACGGGGGCAGCGCGGGCGGGACACTCATGGGCGCGGCGGTGAACCAGGCGCCGGAACTCTATGGCGTGATGGTTACGCAGGTGCCCTTCGTGGACGTGCTGAACACCATGCTCAACGCCGACCTGCCGTTGACCCCGCCCGAATGGCCGCTGTGGGGCAACCCCATCGAGGACCGGGCCGCGTTCGAATACATTCGGTCCTACTCGCCCTACGACCAGATCACGGCGCAGGACTACCCGCCGATACTGGTTACGGCCGGCCTGAGAGATCCGCTAGTAACGTACTGGGAACCCGCCAAGTACGTGGCGAAACTTCGGGAGGTCAAGACTGACGACAACCTGTTGCTCCTGAAAACGGACATGGGCTCCGGTCACGGGGGCAGGTCGGGCAGGACCGCCGATTGGTACGAGATCGCCGAGGAATACACCTTCATGCTGGTGAATCTAGGATTCGCAGAGTAACGTCCACAGCCCAGGGCCGCCCTCTCAGGCTCACCATCGATGAACTCTGGCCCGTTCTCTCCGGCGGGGGACGGTTGGTAGACCCGGGCCTCCGTCGGAGGGACATATACGATGAGAGGGTTGGGCTGAGGGTGATTGCAGGACTCGCAGCGGGTTTGGATTCCCGGCGGGATAGCCCAGAATAACCTCACGCGTACCCAGTTTGCGGAACTTGTCATGCGAGCGCAGCGCGGCAATCTCGAGGATGGCTCGGGCCGCATCACCGTATTTCGCTCCAAGACCGACGCCGAGGCCCAGGGCGCCGTCGTCGCCATCACCCCCGCCGCCGTGCAGGGTCTGTCCGCCATCCGGCCGGCGGGGGGTTGGCTGCGAGATGACGGTGTTCGGGCTGTCTGAGTCCCAGATCGCCCGGCGGGTCAAGGCCATCGCCCAAACCGCGGGTCAGGCGGACTGGGAGTACTTCAGCGGCCACAGCGGGCGGGTCGGCATGGCCCGGCGCATGGCGCAGAACGGCGCTCCCACCCACGAGATCGAACGCCCGGGCCGCTGGAAGCCGGGCGGGTCGGCATGGTGGGCCGTTCCACCCGCGCCGAGACCGCAGGGTCAGCGATCAGGTATCCGTAGGCACCTTCCTGCTCCGACGACGGTCTGGCAATTGCCACGCCGTGGCAAGCCAGCATGTTTCATTGTATCGTTGATAGCGAAGCTATCTATTTCGCCGGACGTGGGGAGGAAAGTAAATTGAGACCTCTGATTGCAATGGCCTGCGTGTTTGGAGCGCTGTGCGTCATCGGTTGCGCCAGTCCACCATTGCCTGAAGAGGTTGAAGTTACGCGAGAGGTGCCGGTGACGCGGGTAGTCGAAAGTGTCCGGGAGGTTATGGTTCAGATTGAAGTCACGCGACAGGTTGAAATAACCAGGGAAGTACCGGTTACCCGCATCGTCGCATCGAGTCCTCAAGGCAGTCACCAGCCCGGGGGCGATGCCGAGGAGGTGCATCTCCGGATCCTGGCGATCAATGATTTCCATGGCAACATAGCGACTTCGTCCAGCTCTTTCGGCGGGGTTGGCCGAGCGGATTACCTGGCAGCCAACCTGGCAGCCGTCGCTGACGGAGCGGAGAACTCCGTGTTCGTGTCGGCCGGGGACCTCATCGGCGCATCGCCATTGATCTCGGCGCTCTTCCACGACGAACCCACCATTGAAGCCATGAACCTGATGGGCCTGGATATCAACGGCGTGGGCAACCATGAGTTCGATGAGGGGATGGCGGAATTGCTCCGAATGCAACACGGCGGGCCGCACCCGGTTGATGGCGACCTCGACGGCGATCCCTTTGCGGGCGCCGACTTCCAGTTCCTCGCCGCTAACGTCATCGATGACGCGACCGGTCAAACCATCTTCCCGCCCTATGCCATCCGCGAATACCAAGGGGTGAAGGTGGCGTTTATCGGATTGACCCTGGAAGGGACGCCAAGCATTGTCGCCCGCAGCGGGGTGGCGGGCCTGACGTTCCAGGACGAGGCGGAAACAGTCAACTCTCTGGCGCCGCGGTTGCGGGAAGAGGGTGTAGAAGCCATCGTCGTCCTGCTTCACGAGGGCGGGTTCTCCGACGGCGGCCAGAACGATTGTGGATCGGGACTCACTGGCCCGATTGCGGACATCACCGCCCGGCTCGACGATGCGGTGGACCTGGTGATCGCCGGTCATACCAACGATGAGTTCGTCTGCGAGATCGATGGCAAATGGGTGACCATGGCCGACCACAGCGGCCGCATGTTCACCGTCATTGACGTGACGCTGGACCGGGCCACCAAAGACCTGACTGTCAAAGCGATCAACAACGTCCCGAACTCTCCGGCTGGCGTGACCCCCGATCCCGCGCTGACCGCGCTCATCGACCGGTACGCTTTGCTCTCGTCGCCGTTGGCCAACGCCGTAATCGGCGTTACCTCCACCGACATCAGCCGGCAGCGTAATCCGGCCGGCGAGTCGACGCTGGGCGACGTCATTGCGGACGCCCAACTCGCGGCGACCCGGGACGCCGATACGGGCAACGCGGTGGTCGCGTTCATGAATTCCGGCGGTATCCGCGCTGACATCGTATTCGCCGCTTCCGGCAGCGAGGCCGATGGTGAGTTGACCTTTGGAGAAGCCTTCTCAATCCATCCCTTCGGCAACAGCCTGGTCAGCATGTCGCTGACCGGCGCCCAGATCCACACCCTGCTCGAGAGCCAGTTCGACAATCCGGCACCTGGTTCCAGCAGAATCCTCCAGGTTTCCTCGGGTTTCAGCTACACCTGGGACGCCGCTCGGCCAACCGGCTCGAAGGTAGATCCGGCGAGCATCGCCATTGATGGCCAGGTGGTGGCTCCTGACATGAGCTACCGAGTGACCGTCAACAGTTTCATGGCCGGGGGCGGAGACCGCTACAGCGTGCTGCCCGATGGTACTGACAGGCTCGGCGGGCCGCTTGACCTGGATGCTCTGATCGCCTTCTTCGCCAACACCGGGGCAGTGGCCCCCGGCCCCCAGAACCGAATTACCCGTCTGAACTGACCCGAAGGGACCGCGCATCCCACCCGTTCGGCGATGCCCACAGCCCGGTCGATATCTTTATGGGTCACGCGCCGGCGGAGCGTGGCCCATTCAACTGCAGTCACGCAGAATTGTGCCGCAGCGATTCGGAAGCGTCGACCTGGGGGACGTTCAATACCGGGATGACGGCGGCGATGAACAGTTATTCAGGCCGTAGGAATCTCAGATTGCCAGCCGGGTGAAAGCGATCGCCAAACCTGAATCCACCGAAGGGTTGCGGTGGCGGCGGTCAGACGAGGATGAGGTGTCAGGAAACAGGCTGGCGAGGACCTGATGGCGCTGAAATGGACGATGCGGAGCGCGGCCGCCAGGCCAAGGGGAGGTTGACGGCCCGTGGTAGCGGCGCTGGGAGCGATTTTCAGCGCCGACCGGAGGCGGAGAGCGTCAAGGGTCCGGCCTGGGGGCTGATCGGCCAGGCGTGGGGCGTCATCGTGGACAGGTCAAACGCCGAGGGCGCGGTCAGGAAGGGAGGGGCAAGGCGCGCAATCGAGCCAGGGCGCCGCTGAACTGGTTTTGCCAGGGCCAGCCTCTGGGGAGATGCAGGGTGAGGCACCGGGCCTTGTGGGCGAGTCGTCCGGCCAGGGAGAAGAAGCGTCGCCGCAGGGTTTTGGTGGTGGACACCGGCTCACCCAGACCGATGCGCGCGGTCCAGCGTGCCAGGTTGTGAGCCATAACCTGCACGGCCAGCCAGGCGGCGTTGGCGGGGAAGCGGCCCGAGGGGAGATGGTTGAGACCCACGCCGTACTTCAGAGCCTGCGCCGCACTTGATGCGGGGTCGCGGATGGCGTTCTCGATCTCGGCGTGGCGGCGATGGTCGGCCTCGAGGTCCAGGGTGTCGCCATCTCGGTCGGTGATGAAGGCGTAATAGCTGTAGGTGGCAAACAGCGCCAGTTGGGACCCGGGAGTGGGCTTGACCCTCCGGACGATGAGACGCACCGGCACAGCGTCGGGTTTGCTCTCGAAGGGTACATACGTGGTCTCGGCCACGTCGTCGGCGCCCTCCATCCAGTATGGAATGGGCGTCCAGTCGGCCTCGGGAATGGCCTCGATGATGTTCCGCAAACTGGCGTGCTGGCGGACGGTGATGGAGTAGCGGACATTCAGCTTGCGGCAGACGGCGACAATGGCGTGGTTGTAGAAGCCGCGGTCGGCCCGCACGGTGAGTTGACCCGTGGCGCCGGCGTGGCGCACGCGGCTCACCGTCTCCCGCAGGAAGTGGGCGGCGCCCCGGGCCGTGTTGGACCGGCCCTGGCGCAGCCGTGCCATCAGCACATCGCCGGTGCCGGCGGCGACGGCAAGAAGCGGGTGATAGCCGCGCTGGCCAGCGCAGCAACCGTATTGAATGTCAAGCCGTGCTGATGCATGGATTCCAGTACTGGCCGGTTTTCAATATGGCGTTGAGCATGGTAAGCAATTTCCGCATGCACGCGGTGAGCGCCAGCTTCTTCGGCTGGCCAGCCGCCAGCAGGCGTGGCTAGAAGGTTCGTATCACCGGGTTGCATCGGCTGGCTGCCAGCGCGCCCCTGTAAAGCACGGCTCGCACTCGCGCCCGACCGCCCCAGACGGTACGTTTGCCCCGCATGGTTCCGCTGTCCCGGTTCAGGGGAGCCACGCCCACCAGCGCGGCGATCTGCTTCCGATCCAGCGTACCCAGCTCCGGCAAATACGCCAGCAAGGAGCGGGAGAGTTGCTCGCCCACGCCAGGAACAGCGCGCAGCAGGTCGTCCTTCCCGCGCCATACGGGACTCTGACGCAGCGTCTGTCTCAAGTCCTGGTCCAAATCCTTGATCTCCTGTTCCAACCACGTGATGTGGGCTTGGACCCTGGGACGCACCGCGCCAGCGGCTCGCCCCAAGCGGTTCTTCTCCGCGACCAGCATGGTCACCAGTGGGCTGCGCCGGGTGGTCATGGCGTTGAGTTCCTGGGTGTCGGCGTCCCGCAACGGGCGCACCGGTGGACGCACCGCCTCGGCGAAGTGCGCCAGGGTTTGGGCGTCCAACGCGTCAGTCTGGGCAAGCCAGCCGGTGGCTTTGGCAAAATCGCGCACCTGGCGCGGGTTGACCACCACCACTGGCAATGCCGCAGCAGCCAGCGCCGCCGCCAAGGGCACTTCCAACCCACCGGTCGCCTCCAGCAACACCGTGGTCGGCGTTAGGCTGGTCAATTGGGATACCAACTCGTCGATGCCAGCTCCATCGCAGGAGGTCTGCCAGACCCGGCCGGTGGGCCGAACCGCGATGTCGATATTAGTTTTGGCAACGTCGATGCCCACGCAGGTCCCTTCTGCTGTCATCTCTACCTCCGCTGAAGCGCTGGCCCTCACTTGCAAGATGCGGGCTTTTCAGCCCCGGCAACCGTTCGGGCTCTCTTCAGGCATGAGCGCGGCGACCTTTGCTACGCTGCGGTATTTTATGACCAAGTTGTGGTCGGTCTGCCGCACCCGGATCACTCCGGCGCAAGGATTGTCCCACGCCACTATCAAGATACAAGTTGTGGCGCTGCGCTCCCGCCTTGGCCAGCCCATAGGTCTCGCAGACGGTGGAGTCCAGGTCGATGGTCAACGGATCAGCGCCAGGGCCGGCGCCAACGGCCCAGGCCCGAGCCAGCGCCTCCCGGTTCACCCGATCCAGCTGGCGCACGTGCCCCCACCGGAAACTGCGCAGGAAGGTCCCCAGCGTGGATGGCGCTTTCACGACACAACCCAGCGCCTGCTCGGTCCCGCCAGGCCGCAGCGCGTCGGCGTCGTCAATGCAGTCGCCACCGGCCAGCGCCGATGCCACCAACGTCAGCAGCTTGTCGCCCGGGTTCGCCCGCCCCGGCGCATCTCCCAGGTCAACGTGGTTGTCGACGAGTTCACGCCGACCCAGGCGCTGGGCCAGGGTGACCGGAAGGAGCAGCCCAGCATGGTCCACCAGGCGGTGGTCATCAAAGGCGATTTGGATGCGGTCGGGCTGCTCAAGTGGCAGCATCCTTTGGGCGCTCCTTGTTTCGGTTCGGTTTGCTGTTTCACAAACCATTATCCCCGCAGCACAGGAGCACCTTCTCATCCCTTCAGCACGCCGACATACTCATCCTTTCGGTGGATTGGGGCTAAACCAGCATCCCACGAAAATGAGATTTTGGGTCCTACCGGCCAAGACCCCGACCAAAAATGCTTTGGGGAATGACCCGCGCTGCTGATACCGCTTGCCCGACCCGCGCGACGTCAAAGGGAAAATCCACTGCTCAGAGAGTTTGACATGCCCCCAAACAAAGACCAATCGGAATTGCTCTCCCGAATCGCCGCACTACGACATGAACGCGGCACAGACGCAGACGAGCGCTTTGGCGAACTGCTTGACAGCGTAGACGTGTACGTTTGGTACACCGACGTTTTGCTCGACGAGCCAGACGTCGCGGGACAGCCGCCCGAAGAATTGTTGGACTGCCCTCTCGAATGTCGAGAGTTAAGCCTTTGGACGCTGTTGATCCTATCACTGGAGGGGCTCGCAACAGCCTCAGAGTGCTTGCGCGCCGGTATCGCTTACCCCGGAGCTTGGTTGCTAAGAAACCTGCTCGAAGCTCGTACCAACGCCATCTTTATCGTCCATGAGCCGACTGGCCTTGCGGGTCAGAGGTGGATAAATTACAACCTCCACCGCCAGGCTAGATTGGACCCAGAGAACACGCAAGCGATGCAACTCGTCGACGAGATCAAGGCGAGGTTCCCGAACGACAAAATCAACCGCGACGGGTGGTGGGCAAAAACAACTGACCCCAACGGGAATCCCAAGCCATACCGAGACCTGACGTCCCGATCGAATTATGTGCAGGAACTCCAACCACCCCCACCGGGCTTCATGACAGCTTTGAGAGCAGCTAGCCATCAACACGAGCTGGACATGACCAGCAAAGCGAATTTATCGGTTCACCCCGCGCTGACAGGACGTGGGGCTTCACTTCATCCGATCCAAGTCCTTTACTGGGGATCCCAAGCCACATGGGACATATTGAGAACTCAGAAACTATCTCAAAACAGCAGTTGCCACTGCCGGCGATACCAGAGTAATGCGCAGGCCAGTTGCAGCAGTCCCAGATAGTTCGATGCTTTCTTGTCGTAGCGCACCAGTATTCCCCGGGACTTGGACAGCCAGCCCAGCGTCCGTTCGACCACCCACCGTCGCGCCGGATAGCGTTTCCGACCGTCGGACGTCAGCTTTTCCTCGCCAATGCGCCGGATGTGCGGAACATAGCCATGGTTCGCGACGGCCCTAGGACCGGTGGGATTGTCGTACCCCTTGTCCAGGCACAGGTTGGGGGCGTCGCCTCCATAATCTGCGGGGCGCACTACCACAATGCGCTCCAGCGTTTCCGCCAACAACTTCGTATCATGCACGTTGGCTCGGGCCAGCACCACGCTCAACGGGCCGCCCAGTCCTTCGACCAGGATGCTGCCGACCAGGATGCTGCCGACCAGGATGCTGCGCTTGCTGCCCGCCTTGCCCCGGTCCGTGGGGTTGGGGCCAACCGCATCCCCCCGAAACGCGCTTTGCCCATGGCGCAGTCCGCCGCTTGCCATTCCCACTGCACGCCGCCCAACTCGGCGCAGTCCGCCGCCAATACCGTCCAGATGCGCTGGAACACCCCGCGCTCCACCCCGCGCTGGAAGGTGCGATGGATCGTGCTGTCATCCCCCAATTCCCTGGGCAAGTGGTTCCACTGGGACCCGCTGCGCAGCCGGAAGATGATGCCGTTGAGCATCAGCCGAGGGTCGGCCCGCTTCCGGCCAGTGGGCTTGGGCGGGTCCAGTTCCAGTATCACCGGGTGGATCTGCTCCCAAAGGTGATCGGGAACCTCCCAGATGGTTGCCAATGTCGCACCGTCCTCCATAGCCCACCTCCACACGCTTTTGCCTTATCCTAACCCCTCAATCGCCGCCTGTTCACCTTTTGAGATAGTTTCTTAGAAGCGCTCCAGCGGTCGTCGCCGTGGGGAGGATCCACCTGGGTCTGCTCATGGGCGGCGCTCAACGGGGCAGGCGGCTGAGCATGCTGACATACCACCGGGACAATGGCACGACAAAGCCGGCCCGGTGGTACAGCCGGGCCGGGGCGGATTGAGCCGGAACGCTCTCCGCAATCATCGGCGCCAGGACGCGGTCGCGGAACTGTTCCACCAACGTGGCGTTGTCCGTGCACAGAACAACCTCCTGTTGCAGGTCGTAGGCCACGAAGTCGAAATTGCAACTGCCCAGAATAAGCTGCGTCTCATCGATCAGCACGGCTTTGACGTGGCACATTTCGGGCTGATAGAGGAGTACCTCGAGATTGGAACCCGCGGCCGAGCGGAACAACTCCTGTTGCAAAATGGCCTTGTTGTTCCGCGCCGGGTTGATCACCCGAACCCGGACCGACGCCGGAAGCTGCGCGAGTCGCTCCAACAAAGGGTCGGAAACGTAGGGTGTGATCACGTCAACCGACTTTTGCGCAATCTCGATGGTGGCGAAGAGTTCTTCGTATTGCGCTCGGCTGCGGCGGCCGTCCAGGAAGTACAGATTTCCCAGGGACGTCGGCACGATCCGCGAGGAGTTGACCCCGCGCATCGTGTCGTAGAAGTCTTCTGCCAGCGCATCGACCAGGGTCGGGCAGCCGGTTCGCATCATCAGGTCATGCCACCGGAAATTGTGCTCACTGAGGTTGATGCCACCCAGGAATGCCTGGTCATCAACGACCATCATCTTCTTGTGGTTGCGGAAGGGGAACTTCCGCCACAGGCTGCCCATGGGGTTGGTGACGACAATTCGGACGCCTTCCCGCTCGGTCTGGCGTAGCAGACGCCGCGTGTCGCCCACCTCCTGGCGGAAATCTGGATCCAACACCCACCTGGGGCTGAAGACCAGATCGTCGCTGATTTTGGCGGTGGAAAAGGCGTCGACGCACAGAATCTTTTCCTCGGCCGGAGAACGGGCCAGCAGGTCCCAGAAATGCCGCCCCACTGAATCCAGTTCGAAGGTCATCACCTGGAACAGCACGCGACGGCGTGCCTGCAGGATGGCCGGCGCCACCGCGGCAACGAACTCCGGGGAATTGACCAGCAGCGAGGGATCGTGCACTGGCTGGCGCGGGTCAGCGGGACGGGAAGCGAGCGGCGAGAACGTCCGCGATCAGTCGGGCGGCCACCTGCACGGTCAGGTCGGACACGTCGTACGGCGGCGCCACCTCGACCACATCGAATGCGACCAGGTTGGAGCGGGCCACCAGAGCGGTAAGGCAGCGGCGGCATTCCTCGTAATACAGCCCCCCCACCTCCGGTGTTCCGGTGCCGGGCGCCTGGGTCGGGTCAAGCACGTCCACGTCAAAAGTGATGTACAGATTGGACCCGACGGGCAGGCTTTGGGCGACGGCTTCCGGACCCGCCTCGCGAAACTGGCGGGTGGTTACGATGGTGTTGCCGTGGCTCAGGGCATCGTCATAGGGAGCGCGACGCACGCTGCGGATACCCACCGACGATATTGAGCCCACGTGCTCCAGCTCGTGACAGCGGCGAATCGGGCTGCCGTGAGTCAGCAGCGTTCCCTGGTAGTCGTGGGTGTAGTCCAGGTGCGCATCGAAGTGCACTATGTCCAGGGGAGCGAACCGGCCCAGGCCGGCCACGGCCGGGAAGGTGATCGCATGGTCGCCGCCGAGGATCACGGGCATTGCCCCGCGCGCTGCGATCCGCGCCACCACGCCGGCCAGTCGCTCGAAATTGTGCACCACATCCGAAGGGTTCACCGTCACGTTGCCGCAGTCGGCCATGGTAATGCCGCGGAGAAGTTCATCACCGGCGTCGGCGTCGAAAAAGCCTTCGGCGTCCCGCCCTTGCCCATAGGGGTCCAGGTACGAATAGGCCCGTGGCGCATCGCGCAGCGCGTCCGGGCCATAACGGGCTCCCGGACGTCCGAAAGTGCCCTGATCGAAGGGCATACCCACGAAGGCAATGTCCACATCCAACTGATCGATGTCGGGACAGCGGGGCGACCGGAACATCGATCGCGGCCTGCGGTCCAGCGGCGCAACATCTCCGGGCGAGGAATCGGGCAGATACTGTGGTCCAATGTTGAAGTTCGGTGCGGTCATATCAGTCAACCCACTGTGCGGCGGGGAATCTCAGCGTCCGACGGGTGAGCGCGGGTCGGCGGAGCCCACGCGTCCGCGAGAGTTGTTGATTATACTTGACCACAATCATTGAAAGAAAAGGAGATCGCCATGGCACGGCTTGAGGACTACAAGGACCGGTTCCAATTCGCCAAATTTGAGCGCGAGGACGGCATCCTCCAGATGACGCTGCACAGCGACGGCGACACCCTGCAGTGGGGGGCCGGCCCGCACACTGAGCTTCCGGAGGTATTTCACACCATCGGGACTGACCCGGAGAACCGGGTGATCATCATGACCGGCGCGGGCCACGGATTCACCGGCCCGGCGGGCAGCAGCGACACGGTGCCGCGACGGACACCGGAACAGTGGGACTCGACCTATTGGGAAGGAAAGCATCTGTTGGGAAATTTGCTCAACATCGAGGTGCCAATCATCGCCGCCATCAACGGCCCCGCGTTGCGGCACTCGGAATTGCCGTTGCTCAGCGATATCGTCCTGGCGGCGCCGCACACCACCTTCCAGGATTCGGGCCACTTCATGAGCGGGCTGACCCCGGGCGACGGAATGCACATCATTTATCCACTGCTGCTGGGCCTCAACCGGGGCCGCTATTTCCTGCTGACCGGGCAGCTGCTCGATGCCGAAAAGGCGCACGAGTTCGGTCTGGTCGCGGAGGTGCTCCCCACCGAGGAGCTACTGCCCCGGGCCTGGGAGCTGGCGAGGCAGTTAGCGCAACAACCCAGGCTGGTGCTGCGGTACTCGCGGGTGCTCCTCACGCACCAGGTCAAGGGTGTTCTTCACGACATCCTGGGTTACGGCCTGGCGCTGGAGGGACTGGGTTCGGCGCAAGACTATCTGGACCGCGGGCAAGGGCGCTGAGCGAGGGTCAGCCTGAGAACATCTCGGCAATGAACACCATCCCGCCGGGGGTCATATCTATGATGATTCGGCTCCCGGCGAGCAAGTCGGCGCTGGCCAGAGATGAGTCTGCGGACTCCAGCACCTTGACTTGCCTGAAACCGCGGTGCCACATCACTTCATCGTTGTAGAAGTTGAAGGTGGCTTCTTGCTCGTTAGCGAGATCCAAAACCATGTCACCGGCCGGCGTCAGGCCCAGCTGTATGATGACATCCCGCGGCAGGAGCAAGTCTGCGCCCTGAAATCCGGTGTCAATGATGACTTCAAACCGGCGGTTGCTGCCACGCATTTGAACCGGAGTCATTGCCTCGTTATATTCGTTAACCCTGCCAATGATCACTTATTGATTTCCTTGATGCTTCCACCGCTCAACGTTCCAACGGTCCGGTAGCCGATGCGAAAAGCATGAGCAAAAGCGTTCGGATGAATCTCCCGGAGCCGGGAATCCGCTTCGTTCAAATCGGCGCCAACCGCGTAATGCCCGGTGGCAACGTCGAGCACAAGGATCTTGCCTTTTTCGGTGGCCTGCAACTGGGGAAGCAACTCGTTTTCATAGATAGCCTCCGCTGCCGCCCTATCAGTTTCCCGCAACGAGTCGGACATCATGCCCACCGCCATCATGCCACCATGCTAGCGCACGGTGGGGCAGCCGGCAATCGGGCCCGGGCCGGGCGCCCGTTGCGGAGGCACAGCGGTCAACATGAGCACGGCAGTGCCGCCGTAGATTGCCAACAGGATCCACCAGGCCAGCAGGTAGGACCCGGCGTAGTCGTGAAGGTATCCGACCAAAGGAGCGCCGACACCCGCGGACAGAAGGTTGATCGGCATCACAATCCCCCGTATCGTTCCCAGGAAAGCCCGCCCATAGTAGGCGGCGAAGATGTAGCTGTGCACAATCATGCCGACACCCACCGAACTCCCGAAGACGATGGTGGACAGGAACATCATCTGCGCCGACGAGACATAGATCATCAGCAGGATGGCGATGACGAAACCGGAGAACGCCACGGCGGCGAGGAAACGGATGGGAATTCGGTCGGCCAGCCAGCCGGCCAACAGGGAGGTGACGGCGGCCCCGCCAGCGTCCGCGGCAAAGGACCAGGAAACCAGCAGCGGATCGTACGCTTTCTCCACGAAGTAGGGTATGCGGTGAAAACTGGCGCCGCCCTGGGCGACACCGGACAGAGCAAAGACCGCCACCAATTTCCACATCGTTCCGGTACGAAAAGCCTCACGGACGGTCCATACTTCCTCATCGTCGGCCCGACGCGGGGGCGAGGCCTCTGAGCCCGGCCTGACCGGCGCGTCGGGCGGATCGCCGTCCACCTTGAGGCCCATGTCCTCGGGCTGGCGGCGCAGGAACAACGCTGACGCCGGCACCGATATGATGATGAACATCAGCGCCAGGATCCGCCAGGTCCCCCGCCAGCCGTAGGCGTCAATCAACCATTGGGTCACCGGCATGAAGACTATGCCGCCGATGCCCAGGCCGGCGCCGGCCAGCGCCAGCGCCCGACCGCGTTTCTGCACGAACCACTTGGCCACGGGTACCGAGGTCACGATGCCGTTGGGGGCCGCGAGGCCGGACATTCCAATGATTCCGAAGAACAGTATGAACTGCCAGGCGTGGCTGCTGAAGCTCACCAACAGCAGGCACCCGCTGATCAGAAGCGCGCACAGGGGAATGTACACCCGGGGACCGTATCGGTCGATCAACCAACCGACGGCGAAGCTCAAAACCCCGGTAGCCAGACGACGGGTGGTCTGCAACCACCCGAAGGTCGCGCGCGACAGGGCGAGGTCGCGCTGCATGGGCAGTACGAACAGGCCGTAGTTGAGGGTGCCCGTGCACATCGTCGAGAAGTTGACGGCGAACATGGTGGCGACGATGACCCACCCGTAAAAGATCCTCCCCTGGCGGTCGGAATCCTCACCCATGGCGGTCAATACAGAAACAAACGCAGGGGCGAATGATCATTCGCCCCTGCGCGCGACGGCCCGGTCGTGAAAGTGTCGGCCCGAGCCGATCAGATAGCCTGCCAGTAGCGCCGGCCCTGCAAACGCACGATCTTGCCGAACCCGGGCGCGGGGAGGTGCACCGCTGCCACCGGAATCCCTTCGCTCTCCAGGCGGTCCAGAACCGACTGCCGGGTGGCGATGGCCTGTTCCGGGATGATGTCGGCTCGGGATGCCCAGTGGGTCTGCTGGATCTGCGACGTGTTGTGCAGCACGTCGCCCAGGATCAGGGCGCGCTCTCCGCCGGAATTGATCATGATGCTCATGTGCCCCGGGGTGTGGCCGGGGGTGGGTACCGTAGTCAGCTCGCCGGTGATGCTGAACTCGCCCTCCATCAGCTCCACCAAGCCCATGTCGACCAGGGGCCACACGCAATCGGGAGCATTGGGGAAACGATCGGGTTGCAAGGCCGGATCGTGGCTGGCGTCAAGGTCGACCTTGCTGAAGTAATAGCGGGCGTTGGGGAAGGTCGGCTTCAGGTTCCCGCCATCGTCCCGAACAGTGTTCCAGCCGACGTGGTCGCGGTGCAGGTGGGTCATCACCACCGCGTCGACTTCGTCGGCGGAGACTCCGTTTCGGGCCATGTCGTCCAGCAGTTCGCCCCATGGGGTCTCTGGGGTGTCCTTGGCTCCCAGCCCGGTGTCAACGGCGATCGTCCTACCCTCCGAACGCACCAGGAAACAAGCGAGATTGAAGCTCACCTTGCGGTCTGGCGTAAGATGGTCGTGGAAGGGTTCCCACTCTGATGCCGGGATGTCCGGGAAGAAGTTGCAGATGTCGAACTCCAGTAGGCCGTCCGACAACGAAGCAATCTCCACGTTGCCCACGGTAATCTTGCTGGCAGCCATAGTCCCTCCAGATGCCTTGGATTGGCGCATTCTACCACCAGCAGCGCGGCTGATACCGCCCTGCGCTGACAACGCCGGCGGTTGCTGACACCGAGCGATGGACGTACGCAATCGACGGGTGGTACACCTGACGCAGGGTGCCATCCATGAACGTTAACGACCCGTCGGGGCGGGAAATCGGACAAACACCGCCGGGCCGAGGCCCACACGATCCGCTTGAGCCCATCACCGAAAAACAGTTGGCGGGTCTTTGGCAGCGCAGGGCGGCGCGAAGCCGGGCGCTACGAACCGAGCAAGGAAACCGGATTCGTGTGCTCTACCCGGGGCGCCCGGGAGTGACCGCAGGACCCGATTTCAGGAACGCCCTGCTGCTGGTGGAAGACCAGGGCCTGGTGCAGGGCGACGTCGAAGTGCACCTGCGACAGCATGACTGGCGTTCGCACGGCCACCACCAGGATCCCAACTATAACGGGGTGGCGTTGCACGTCGCCCTGGAAACCGCCGGGACACTTTCGCGTACGGAAAGCGGCGGCAGGCCACCGCTGGCGGATTTGCGACGGTTGGTGGACGGTCCCCCGGATGAAGGCGCTCCAGACGAAGCCAGGGATCATCTGTGGCGGTTACTGGGGGAGTACGGCTACCGACGGCCCGACACCGCGGAAAGGATGGCCGCGCTACTCAACCGGGCCGGCGACGAACGGTTCCTGTGGCGCAGCAGCGCCCTCCAACACTTGATGTCTGAACAATCGCCAGCGCAGACGCTATGGGAATCGATATGCGAGGCGCTGGGTTATCGACACAACCAGCACGCGTTCCTGCAGCTCGCGACCGCCGCCCCAATAAATGTCTTGGAAGACGTAGCGCGGCGGTTGCCCGAAGAAAAGCGGAGCGCCGCGTTGGCCTCCGCGCTGCTGGGGTTGGCGGGTTTTGGCGACAACGCGCGACGCCCACCGACGGACGGCAACGCCGCGAAACTGGGCCCGCCGCTGGACCCGTCCCAGTGGAGGCTGTTTCGGGTGAGACCTTCAAATCATCCCCGCCGCAGAGTGGCAGGAGCAGCCCGGCTGTTGGGCCGATTCGCTGAAGAGGGCCTGCTGACCGGCATGGCGCGAGCGGCTGCCTCGGGCAAGCCGTCCGAGTTGACCGCGGCTCTGAGCGTGGGCAGCAGCGCCCGAGGAGGCGCGGCGCTGATTGGTTCGGGGCGGGCCAAGGATATCGCGGTCAACGCCGTTCTGCCGTTCCTGCACGGATGGACCGTACTGACGGGGCATACGGGCGGAGCGGAGGCGATGTTGGAGCTGTACCGAAGATACGGAAGGCTCGCCGAGAACGAAATCACCCGCGAACTGGCGTCGGCGTTGCAGCCGCCGGAATGGGGGCGGGTTGCGCGAAACGCCCGACAGCAGCAAGGCTTGATCCACCTGCAGCGATTGCTGGCGGGGGCCTCCGCTCCACAACGCTAACGGGGGCGACGTTGGCGTCGCCCCCGCGGTTACCGCTTGGCCATCCCGAAGGGGATCACTTCAGAGGAACAGCCAGTGACAACCGGGGTTCCTCGCCAACGTTGCGGATGATGTGGCCATGGC
The DNA here is from genome assembly GCA_951813535.1 of uncultured Dehalococcoidia bacterium. Classification (GTDB taxonomy): domain Bacteria; phylum Chloroflexota; class Dehalococcoidia; order Lucifugimonadales; family UBA3495; genus Bin87. Next base: position 1,713,031 of record OX638345.1, read on the forward strand.
CGGTAAGGTCCTCAGCGACCAACACATCGCCAGGCCCAAACTGACGCTTGGCTCCGCTGGCAACCTCAATCTCGGCGCCGCCGGACATGAACACAACGTATTGGTGCCGGGGAGCGGTGTGGTAGTCCTGCCACCACCCGGCGGGCCGCTGACCGACGGTGAAGTCACCAGGGCCGACTTCGTTAGCGATATCGGCGAACTGGTCGGCGGTCAGGTCTTCGAAATGGGATTCGCCGTCGTCGCCGGCGTAGATACGGACAATCATGGCGCCATTCCTCCTGGCTCCTGGTTTAGCCCTCGGCGAGGGGAACAGCGAGGGAGACGCGGAAATCATCCCCGATGCTGCGGGCGATGTGTCCATGGCCGGTCAGGTCTTCGGCGACCAGGACGTCGCCGGGAAACATGCGCACCTTGGTGCCGTCCGCAACCTCGAACTCGGCGATGCCGTTCATGTTGACGACGTACTGCCGGCGCGGGGCGTTGTGGTAGTCGGAGAAGCTGGGGGACTCCCGCCGGTTGACATTGATGTCGCCCGGGCCCACGTTGTTGGCAATCTCAGCGAACTGGTCCGGTGTAATTTCCTCGAAATGGCTCTCGCCATCACTGCCGGTGTAAACGCGCACTATCTGTCCCATGAGGGTAACCTCCTGTGTGCTGGGGTAAACGGGCTGTGGGATCAACTGGCCAGGGGAATCACGGCGGTGAGACTGGGAACATCGCCGATTACGCGGGTGGTGTGTCCCTGTCCCGTGGTGTCTTCCACCAGTCGCGCATCTCCGGGGCCGTAGCGGAAAGTCGTGCCATCGCCGAGGCCGATCTCGATCTCGCCACGAAGGGAGATGATGTACTGTCGTCGGGGCGCCGGGTGCCAGTCGATAAAGTGTCCCGGTGGCCATTCCCGAAAGTTGATCGACTGGGCGGCCTGCGGATCGCCCAATTCCGGATGGTCCGCCAAGCTGGTTTCCTCGATATGCGACTGGCCGTCGACACCGGCGTAGAGTCGGTAGATCGCCATGGATTCACCTACGGTACGGGCAGGAGTGCCCAAAGTGGGGCCATCTTACCCGTCCGTTGGTGTTGGGGGCAACCTGCGGGGGTAGAGTTTTTGGCCGTCCGAAGACTGTAGCGCCGCATGAGCGAGTGGCGAAAATTCGCGAGACTGGCGAACCAACCCGTTGGCCTCGCGCGCGAAAGGTTTTACCAGGAGAAGCGGTCGCGCGGGCTACTCGCTGGCAAAGGGCGAATGCCTACCTTGGTGAATCTGGACTTGTTGAGGTAGTTTCACAGCGGGACGACCGACCGGGCAATTGGATTGGAGGAGGCAGCGTGACGAATACGATCCCTACAGATCATGAATACACCATGGGGTACAGTCCCGAGTTCTTGCAACTGCTGGATCGGCGCAACGTTCGCACACACGCCGCCCATCTGCTGCCACAGCTACGCTCCGGCTTGCGCTTGCTGGACTTCGGGGCGGGCCCGGCACCATTACCGTCGGGCTGGCCCAGGCAGTGCAACCGGGCGAAGTGCACGGCGTGGACATGGAGGAGAGCCAGATTGAGATGGCACGTACTGCCGCAGCGGCCGGCGGGCACGACAACATCACGTTCCACGTGGGCAATGTGTACGAGTTGCCGTTCGAGGATAACTATTTTGACGTCGCGCACTGCCACGCAGTGTTGATGCACGTTCCCGACACTCAGACTGCGTTGAAAGAGGTGAAACGCGTGCTCAAACCCGGCGGCATCATCGCCAGCCGGGAGATGATCGCCGATTCATCTTTCATCGAACCCGCCGGAGAACACATGCCCGGGGCGTGGGCCACCTTCATCAAATTACTGGCCGCCAATGGTGGTCACCCTCAGATGGGAAAGGAACTCAAGAACGCCTTGCTCCAGGCGGGGTTTGCCGACATCAACGCCAGCGGGTCTTTCGACTACTTCGACACGGCAGAGGAAATATCCTTCCTGCATGCATTCATCAGCGACTGGTTCTTCATGCCCGGAGTAGTTGCGGCGGCGACACAGTACGGCCTGGCGACCCATGCTCAGTTCGATCAGTGGAGGGTTGAAATCGACCAGTGGAAGGACGAGAACGGCGCCGTGGGAGCTCTCGCGTTCGGCGAGGCCATCTCGAGAAAGCCATGATCACGGTATGAGCATATTTGCCGCCTTTGCCGTCCAATGCTATGATAAAGGACACGTCGCTAACGGTTAGCGGCGATCTAAGATGGGGACGCGTAGGTTCGACAGGAGCGGTTTCTGACGGATTGCAGGCCGAGGTTGCTGCTGCCCTCGTTAAAACAGTGGCGAACAAACAACTGGCGAACGTGAATTCGCTCTAGCCGCCTAGTAGCGGCTACGTCTGCCACCAGTAAGTCCGGAAACTGGGAAGCGGACGTACAATAATTCCGGAATGCTACCCCAGGGACACCGATACTCGGGGCCATAGATTTTATCGGATGGCGGCTGGGGCATCCTGTCGGCGGGAGTCCCCAGCAGCGAGACTAAAGCGCCGAACACGCTTGTAGCATATCCGATCAGGGGAGTTTCTGGACGGGGAGTGCGACTCTCCCCCGTCTCCACCAAACTGGGTGATAGAACGTACCGCCGAGTCCGTCATCCCTCTACCCAGTTTCCAAGCTCAACCCGGAAAACCATACGGGCCCTACTCCCGGGCCAGCAAAACCAACCCCAGAACCCCGGAACAGAAAAAGCAGGACAGGCGCGAGTACGAAAAACGCCTGCGGGAACGACGCAAGGAACTAGGCCTATGCGTCGCCTGCCGCAACAAAGCCGAACCCAACAGCGTCCACTGCAGCGCCTGCACCGAGCGGCGGCAGCAAATGAAAAAGAGGCACAAAGAGCGGGACCTCAAAAAGACCAACCCCCAACAACCAGTTCAAGAGGACCTCTGGGGCCAACCAGTAAAGTCCTAGAACCCGCGCCACGGCTCTCAAAGCGCCCGCGGATGTTTTTTACGTCCGCGGGCGCCGATTTTATTTCGGAGCACCGCCACACACACCGGACATCAACCACCGCCACCGCGTCAAAACCATACGAACCACCCGAACAAGGTTGCCATGGAACTTACTCTATTTCCAGACGCCGACGCCGCCTACATCACCATCCGCGAATCCACGTACGAGGGCACTCATCACCTCGACGGCGCAACCCTCGTCGACCTGGACACCAACGGCGCACCCACGTCCATTCAATTCCTCAACGTCACAGACGGCGTCGCACAGCAGCACATACCCGGTCTCACCGACCAAGAGAACCAAGAGGTGTTCGACCTCCTGCAAGAAGCCGGCATCGAGGTCACGACCCAGCCATGACAGCGCGACAGACGTCCGCTTGACCCACATTCACCAGGCACGTCCGGACCAACGCATTCCCCCGTAAATCCCCACCAGCCGGCCACGATGCCAAGCAACAAAAGCAGCCTCGGGTGCGCCTGCGATGCCTCCACGGCCTGTTCATTGACACCCGCCATCAACTAACCACTCGGAGAACCGCGAGATAACCAGCCCAACCCTCACACCCAACAACCCGCACAGCCGAGTCCCTTGGGGCTCGGCTTTTTCATACCCATTACCCGCCACGCCCATACCCGGCGATTGACGGAGCAATTCCATCACCACACGACAACGAAACGGAACTACGAGCCTCATCATACGATGCTCCAGCAGCCCACCGTCCATAAAGACCACATGGGCATCAATCCGCGCAGCGCACCTCTCGACCAAGACGGAACCTGGTCCCTAATCGAGCACCGCAAAGCGGTCCATTCCGGGAAATCCACAAGCTCCAGTCAGCGTCAGACTCGTCGCACTTCAAAGGCAGCCATCTCCCAGCCAAGCCACAGCATCAACTACGGCCGCCACCGCGTAAATTACCCGTCAACGCCGCCTGCGACCGCCCCAAGTCACCGCCCGCCAGTAGATCCAGCCTCCGGCAACCCAGGTGCCAAGTCTTCCAACGTCAGCAAGCCCGTGCGGAGCGCCACCATCACAGCCTCCAAGCTGGTCTGAACGTACAGCTTCCGACGCAGGCTACTCGAGTGATTCCGGACCGTGTGGGCACTCAGGCCCAACTCCTCCGCAATCCTATGTAACTCCCAACCCCACCCCAAATAGTGCAGCACCTGAAGTTCCCGAGCCGTCAACGGCCCGGGCGAATACGCCGGCAGCCTATCAGCACGGGGATATGCGGGCACAGCAGCCTGTTCTTCACCATCACCGAACAGGTAAACGACCAAAGGCCCCGAGGCATCCACTCCTGCCACCACCACCGGCTGCACCTGCAATATCTTCCGCACACCCGATGAGCACCGCATCATGAGTTCCATGGGCGCCGGAACCATCCCAACCCGCGCATAGCGGATACACGCGCAACCGCAAACAGTGGAAACCCGGCAAAGCGAAAGGCATCACCACCAAAGAGACCGGGCACCCCATATACCACTTCGCACTCATCGTAGGCGTCAGCACACCACAACACCTCGAACCACTCGCAACGTGGCTCATCGACCGAGGCGTCCAAATAACGAGGAGCGGCGTTGACACGTTCGGCCCACGCATCGCCATCCAAACCCCAGAGTGTTCCCACCGCGGAGCTGAGAGCGGTCACTCCTCCCTACCACGCCCCACGATTTCTTGCCCAGAATGGCGTGAACGTACCTCGCATCGACTGAGACACGTTTCCAGGCCCAAGGTCCCAGACAGGGCCGCCCGGGTGCTTCAGGGTCCCCCCCCCGGCCCTGCCGCTGGCACAGCACCCCGTCAGCACGCCCAAATTAGGCACGAATCCACCGCCGCAAAACGGCGGCGTCGATGCCGCTCTTACCATCCCGCAACAGCATCATCGGGTTCCTGTCATACCGGGTCCTCTCAAACGGCCACTGCGCCAGGGACGGTTCATGGGCCGGACATCCCCACATGCTGGTCCAAATTCGGACACCAACACTGACCACACTAAACGCCCATTTGGACGTCAGTCCCGTCGGCAGGGCCACATTCCATTGTAAAAAGCGCCTCTCAGCGATTGCCGGCATACTCATGACACAAGCAACTACCCAAATATCACACCGCTGAAACACGCATCCCCAGTACCCGCGAATATAGTAAACGCCGGCGGCTGCTTCGCAAATGCCGCCTCCGTCGTTTCCGCAATCGCAATGTGGCCTCCTTCGAGCCCGCTAAGGCAGCTCATGCCAGGAATACGCTCGGATGTGGAAAGGAGCACTAATGAAGTTGACCAACCATATCCGCATCAATCCTGTGACCATCTTCGCAAAGTCCATCGCCGGCATATCGGCGAATCTCATGCTCACGCTGGCGCTCGCAGCGATGCTCGCAGTCGCCATTGTCCTTTACTGGACGCCCGCAGAGGCACAGTCCCCGTCCACGGACGCGACGCTGAGCGACCTCAAGGTATTGCCCAAAGACATCATCGGCTTTGACCCAGACTCAACGCACCGCTCGTACGAAGTGGGAGTGGACAGCACCGTCGCCACCGCCACCATCACGGCCACGGCCAATGACGCCGCAGCGATGGTGGAATTCGACCCCATTGACGCCGACGGTAACACCGACGGCCACCAGGTGACCCTGTCGCCGGGACGGAACCGAGTCACGGTGACCGTGACCGCCGAGGACGGCGTGACTATCAAGCCTTACGAGGTGACAGTGAACCAGGGTGTTACCGACGCCAAGGGCTGGCAGGCCGGCGCCGACCTGGACGGCCTGGGGGCCGCCAGCAACCTCGACCCACAGGGCATCTGGTCCAGTGACACAACCATGTGGGTCGCGGACAACGAGGACGACAAGATCTACGCCTACACGCTGGCCGACGGGTTGCGGGACGCGGGCCAGGACTTCAATCTGGTTTCCGGCAACACAAACCCGAGGGGCATCTGGTCCAGCGGGCAGACCATGTGGGTAGCGGACTGGGCAAATGAGAAGATCTTTGCCTATACGCTGTCGGTTGGGACGTGGTCCCGGGACACGGCCAAAGAATTGAACACGCTGGCCACGGCCGGCAATCAACATCCCACCGGCATATGGTCGGACGAGGAGACCATGTGGGTCGCGGACAGCTTCGACGACAAGGTCTACGCCTACACACTGTCCGGCGCAACATGGGGACGGGACGCCGCCCAGGAATTTGACTTGGATTCCGACAACGATGCGCCGACGGGCATCTCGTCCAACGGGACGACCATGTGGGTGGCGGACTGGGTCGACGACAAGCTCTACGCCTACACGAAGTCTGCCGGGACGTGGGCGCGGGACGAGAGCCGCGACTTCGACACGTTGTCCGCAGCCGGCAACAATGAGACGCAGGGCGTCTGGTCTGACGGGACGACCATGTGGGTGGCGGACAGCTCCGACGACAAGGTCTTCGCCTACAACATGCCCCCGCCGTCCACGGACGCGACGCTGAGCGAGCTCAAGGTGACGCCCAAGGACATCATCGGCTTTCACCCAACCCACCGCGTATCGTACGACGTGGGCGTGGACAGCATGGTCTCCACCGCCACCGTGACAGCCACGACCAATGACGCCGCAGCGTCCGTGGACTTTAGCACCATTGACGCCGACGGCTCCACCGACGGCCACCAGGTGACGCTATCGCCGGGACGAAACCGAGTCACGGTCACCGTGACCGCTGAGGACGGCACGACAGTGAAGGAGTACACCGTGTCGGTAAACCAGGGTGTGACCGACGCCAAGGGCTGGAAGGCGGGCACCGACCTGGACGGCCTGCAGGCAGCAAGTAACTTTAGCCCGCGTGGTATCTGGGCCAACGAGACGACGATGTGGGTCGCGGACTTAGACCACCGCAAACTCTACGCCTACACGCTGTCCGATGGATCCCGGGACACGGGACAGGAATTCTACCTGCATGCCGACAACGCACGGTCACAGGGCATCTGGTCCAACGGGACGACCATGTGGGTCGCGGACTTTCTGTTCGACAAGGTCTTCGCCTACACGCTCTCCGGCGGAACATGGTCGCGGGACACGGGACAGGAATTCGACCTGCATTCCGACAACTTTGACCCGACGGGCATCTGGTCCAACCGGGAGACCATGTGGGTGGCGGATAGATCCGCCGACAAGGTCTTCGCCTACACACTGTCCGGCAGTACCTGGTCGCGGGACACGGCCCAGGAGTTGGACACGCTGGCCGCAGCCGGCAACAATTCTCCGCAGGGCATCTGGTCCAACGGCACGACCATGTGGGTCGCGGACTGGGAAGACGACAAGCTTTACGCCTACACGCTGTCGGGAGGGGCGCGGGACGAGAGCCAAGACTTCGACACACTGATTGCGGCCGACAACACGACCCCAAGGAGCATCTGGTCGGACGGAGACACCATGTGGGTCGCGGAACCTGCCAACGGCCAACAAAAGGTATACGCCTACAACATGCCGCCGTCCAAGGACGCGACGCTGAGCGAGCTAACCGTGGCGCCCAAGGACATCATCGGCTTTGACCCAACCCGCACATCGTACGACGTGGGCGTGGACAGCATGGTCTCCACCGCCACCATCACGGCCACGGCCAATGACGCCGCAGCGTCCGTGGCATTCGACCCCGCAGCCACGGTGACCCTATCGCCGGGACGCAACCGAGTCACGGTGACCGTGACCGCCGAGGACGGCATAACGGAGAGGGAATACACCGTGCGGGTGAACCAGGGTGTGACCGACGCCAAGGGCTGGCAGGCCGGCGCCGACCTGGACGCCCTGATTGCCGCCGGCAACACTGACCCGAGGGGCATCTGGGCCAACGAGACGACCATGTGGGTCGCGGACGAAGAGGACGACAATATCTACGCCTACACGCGGTCCGATGGGTCCCGGGACACGGCCAAGGACATCGAGCACTCGCCTCTGCCATTATCTTTTAACGCGCGTGGCATCTGGTCCAACGGAGAGACCATGTGGGTGGTGGACATCTCCTTCGAACAGATCTACGCCTACACGTTGTCCGACGGGACGCGGGACGCTACCAAGGATTTGACCACGCTGAAGGCGGCCGGCAACATGAACCCCCACGGCATCTGGTCCAACAGAGAGACCATGTGGGTGGCGGACGAAGTCGTCGGCAAGATCTACGCCTACACGTTGTCAGGCGGGACGTGGGCGCGGGACGCCGACCAGGACCTGGACACGCTGATTGCGGCCGACAACACAGACCCGTCCGGCATCTGGTCGGACGGAGAAACCATGTGGGTGGCGGACAGTGAAGACGACAAGGTCTACGCCTACACGTTGTCCGACGGCGCGCGGGACGCAAGCCAGGACTTCGACACACTGATTGCAGCCGACAACAATTCTCCGCAGGGCATCTGGTCTGACGGCACGACCATGTGGGTGGCGGACTTTTTCGATGACAAGGTCTACGCCTACAACATGCCGCCGCCATCGGTGAACGTAAGTTTCGCGCAGTCGACCTACACGGTGACCGAGGGGAGCACCATAGCTGTGACCGTAACGCTGAGCGCGGAGCCCAAGCGCGAGGTCACCATACCGATAGTAACCTCCAACCAGGACGGTGCCAGCGACACGGACTACATGCTCTCGAGCACGAGCCTGACCTTTGGCGCGGCTGAGACATCCCAGACCATCACCTTCGAGGCGGTGAACGACATCGACAACGATGATGATGAGACCGTGGTGCTGAGATTCGGCAGTCCCCTGCCCACGGCGGTTTCAGAGGGGAGCATCCCAGATACCGAAGTTTCGATAACGGACAGCGGCCTCAGGGCGCACATAGTCGCTCCGTCAACCGTGAACGTCGACGAAGACTCCACCACAACGTTTGACGTTCACCTCTCCCACCGGCCCTCCGGCAACGTCACGGTGAGGGTAACGTCCTCCGACACCAGCACGGTGTCGGTGCAGCCGGCCACACTGTCCTTCAGCACGACAAGTTGGAACACCCCACGAAGCGTCACGGTGCGGAGTGCAGCCGACGACGACGCCATCGACGACACAGTAACGGTAAGCCTCACCGCGTCCGGAGGAGAATACGGCAACATCTCGCGTTCAGTTTTCGTGAAAGTAATCGACGACGATTCGTGCTTAGACCAGACCAATGTGGAGTTCCCGGACAATCGCAACACGCCGGGAGAGGTGGACATCGGAAGGAGCCTGTGCAGCCAGGTTGAAGAGGCATACGATGTTGACTGGTTCGCGGTGGACCTCATTGCGGGGAACACCTATGTCATCGACCTTGAGGGACGGGCGACGAGCGGCGGCACGTTGTTCGACCCCATCCTGAGCTCCATTTACATCAACGGAACGGGCAACGCGGCGCAAATAGCTTACCAAGTCATCGGCAGTCCTCGCTTCATCCGGGATGACAACGACGGTGAGGGCAGGAACAGCCGGCTGATGTTCACAGTTGTGCAATCGGGCCGGTATTACATCGCGGCCAGGGGCTTCGCCTCACACACCGGCAGCTACAGTTTGACCGTTAGCCAAAGGACGCTGGGCAGCCTGGGCGACATCGTTTACCCCAACGGCACTACGGGCGACCCGTTGATCCTGCTGCGGGCGGCGCCAGCGCCGGACCCGGGGCCATTGGGTCCGGACATGCCCGACGACACCACGACCACCGCCACGGTCATCGTGAACGGCGTCAACAACGGCGACCCCAACGATGACGGACGCTACCACGGGCAAATTGACACCCCCGACGACCGCGACTGGGTCCGGGTGTGGCTCAATGCCAACAAAGCCTACGTCATCCACATGCTCGGGGCTGGCAACGCCTGGAGCGAGGATGAAAACAGCTGGCGCCTGACGCTGCCGGGGCCGCGAATCGGCGGCATTTTCCTGGTGGACCGACAGCCCGGCGACCCCCATCCCTACGGGTTGCCGGGAACCGACGGAGAACCCACCGCCGACCGGTGGGCGGCCGGACCGCAGTCGGCGGCCTATTTCACCGCCTCTGAGACCGGCTGGCACTACATCAAAGCCCAGGCTCAATCCGTGGTCCAAACCGGCACCTACGCGGTGCATGTGTTCAATTTGGCGAACCCGTGGGGACGCCCGGCGCCAGCGCCGATGACGGCCCTGAGCACGGCGGCGCTACCCGGTCAGCCACAGGGACTGACTGGGACCGCGGCCCACGACGTGGTCTCCCTGACCTGGGACGACCCCGACGACGCCAGCATCATCAGCTACCAGATACTCCGTCGGGACCGGGCCTTGCACAACCCCGGGATCTTCCAGGTGCACGTCGACGACACCGGCAGCACGGCCACTAGCTATGTTGACCGTGACGTTGCGGCAGAAACCCGTTACGTCTACCGCATCAAGGCCCGCAACGCGGCGGGGCTGAGCGCACACAGCAAGTCCTTCAGTGTTGACACCCCGGCAGCGCCGGACCCGGCGCTGAACCATCCGGCCACCGGTGCGCCGACCATCAGCGGCACGGCCCGGGTGGGAGAGACGCTCACAGCGGACACCTCGGGCATACAGGACGCCGACGGGCTGAGCGCCGCGGTGTTCACCTACCAGTGGATTATCAGTCTCGGAGGCGGGACCGCTGACATCCCAGGGGCGACGGACTCCACCTTCACCCCGGCGGCTTCCCATAAGGGGCTGGCCATCAGCGTGCGGGTGAGCTTCACCGACGACGCGGGCCACAACGAGACTCTGACCAGCGCGACTACGGCGCTGGTGCTGGCCGCGGCCAACTCGCCAGCCACGGGTGCGCCGAGCATCAGCGGCACGGCCCGAGTGGGTGAGACGCTAACGGCGGATACCTCAGCCATCGCTGACGACGACGGGTTGACCAACGTTTCCTACAGCCACCAGTGGCTTGCCGCAGGGACGGACCTGAGCGGTGCGACCAGTTCGACCTACACCCTGACCGCCAGCGAGCAGGGAAAGACCATCCAGGTGAGGGTGACCTTCACCGACGACGCGGGGAACCACGAGAGCCTGACCAGCACGGCGACGGATGAGGTGGACCCCGCCATCCAGGCACAGAAATCCAACTCGCCGGCCACGGGCGCGCCGAGCATCAGCGGCACGGCCCGGGTGGGTGAGAGCCTAACGGCGAACACCTCGGGAATTGCCGACGATGACGGTCTGACCAGCGTTTCCTACAGCTACCAGTGGGTACGAAACGACGGAGTTTCGGACACGGACATTGCGAGCGCGTCCGGGTCCACCTACACGCTGGATGCCATCGACGAAGGCAAGACCATCAGAGTGCGTGTGTCCTTTACGGATGACGCGGACAACGATGAGACACTGACCAGCGCGGCCACGGCGGCGATTGCCGCGAAGCCGAACAGTCCGGCCACGGGAGCGCCCACCATCAGCGGCACGACCCGGGTAGGAAAGACGCTGACGGGGGATACCTCGGGCATCGCCGACGATGACGGGTTGACCAACGTTTCCTACAGCCACCAGTGGATTGCCGCAGGAACAGACCTGAGCGGAGCGACCGGCTCGACGTACACCCTGACTGCCAGCGAACAGGGTAAGACCATCCAGGTGAGGGTGAGCTTCACCGACGACGCGGGGAATGACGAGAGCCTGACCAGCACGGCGACGGCAGCAGTGACGGCCCTACAGCGTCCTGGGAAGCCACAGGGACTGACTGGGACGGTGGCCCACGACGTGGTCTCCCTGACCTGGGACGCCCCCGGCGACACCAGCATCACCGGCTACCAGATACTGCGCCGGAACCGCGATGTGCACCAGCCTGGAGTCTTCGAGGTGCACGTCGACGACACGGGCAGCGCGGCGGCGAGCTATGTTGACCGAGACGTTGCGGCGGAGACCCGCTACGCCTACCGCATCAAGGCCCGCAACGCGGCTGGACTGAGCGCACGCAGTCATTACTTCAATGCCGATACCCCTGCGGTGCCGAACAGTCCGGCCACGGGCGCACCGACCATCAGCGGCACGGCCCAGGTGGGTGAGACGCTGACGGCGGACACCTCGGGCATACAGGACGCCGACGGACTAACGAACGTCACCTTCAGGTACCAGTGGATTGTCACCGACGGTGGGGCTGAGATTGAAGTTCAGGGCGCCACGGAGGCCACCTACACCGTGCTGTCCATAGACAAGGCCCTCAGGCTCATGGTGCGGGTGAGCTTCACCGACGACGCTGGCAATGGCGAGAGTCTGACCAGTGCCGCCACGGAGGTGGTGGTGGACGCAGAACAGTAACTGGCATCACCCACACCGGGTGACCATCAACCTAAATCACACCAACGAAACGCCGGGCGCAGGTTCATGACGCCCGGCGCTTCGTTTTCCAAAGTCACCAACAACTGGTCCATCCGGCCCCTGCAATCCCGTACCGCACCACCGCATCCTCGCTGCACATCAGGGAATCCGTAAACTCGTCAACGAGGCTTGTATCGACGGCCCCAATCCTCGACGGACATATCCACCAACTCGGCCGGCAACCCCCAACATCTGAACCCGAGACGAAACTCAACCGAAACCCACCCCCGTCAGAGTTTACGAATCGTCACCAACGGTTCCCGAGCACTAAACCCTCAACCATGCCACCATATTCTCCAACCCGTTCACAATCACCGGGTCGCTGAACCTACTACCGTCCGGCTCAAACCAATCGCCTCATCAACACATCAACCCTCCAAGCCTACGGACCAGAAATATGACCAACATCACAACTCCAACCACCGCACTCCTGAACGACCTCCTCACCTGCGGAAGCTGCGGCGCCGCCATGGAATCCGCCATCTACGAAGGCAGGGGCCGATACTACCGCTGCACCGGCAACCAAGACCGTTGCACCACCCGCCCAACCGACGCGACCAGGATTGAGCGCGATGTACTTTCCCACGCAGCCGAGGCACTCCTCGACGAGAAGGGTTTCAGCGGTGCCGAGCAATGGAAGGCCGCCCTCCGTACCCGGATAATGCCGGACTTCCTGGAAGCCGCATCGGACCCCGAACGCCGACACATCGCCATGCTCGCCATCGCCAACGGGCCACCACGCTTCGCCCAAGCGGAAGACCTGCCGGCTGCCAGGGAGCTCGTCAAAAGCTCCATACGTCAGGTCATCCTGGAAGCGAACGAGATAAACGTCCAATTCCCAAATCCGGCACTGGACCGCTCAGGACAGCTCGGCTGCTACTACGGCCCGGCAGGGTCCAGGTCAGAAATGTTCTAGCACCCCAACGCAGAGGTGCCCAGCTTCCTCACCAAATGGTAACCTTCCACAACATTTCACGGAGGTGGGTAGCCATGCCACGCGGCGGAAACGACGACAACCACGCCAACCAACTCAACCCGAACAACGACGCTTACTGGGCATCCCGAGGTGAAGAACGACCTGCGTGATGCCAGAACGAACACACCACACATCACCAATTTGATGACACCCTCTAGTGGCACGCACCAGCTCTCACCTGCCACACTGGGAACATCGTCGACCTACGACGACCGGCCGGGCGCCCTGTGTGTCGGGGCGCCCGGCATCGCGTTAACCCACTGCATCCCACCCGCAACTACCGCTCGGACCCCAGCGCCATACTCAACCTCGGGTTGATGACACACGACCATAGCGGCCGCGCCAAGCCGTACCATAGACTCGTGGCAATCCCCACCGACCAACGCCGCGAGTATCTCATTGGCTGCCACACCCACCACACCCCGCACCTTTCCTTACATCTGGACAACCTGGCTACCCCGCATCCTCACAGGAGAGAACTCCTGTGAGTGGGCTATATGGTTCAAGGCCCACCACCAAGGCTGGACCCGACAACCCTCCGACTTCGACCAGACCCAGTGGCTGCTCGACCACACCGCGATGCTCAATGAACAGAAAGCCCAGTGGGAAACCAAAGGCCAAGAGGTCCGCGTCGAACGCCAGAACAGCTTCCGGCTCCGAGGCCGCACCGCAACCCTGGCCGGCCAGCCCGACCTGATTGTGGAACGCAGCAACGACGCGCTCATCATCGACGTGAAATCCGGCCAGGAACAACCCTGGCACACTGTCCAGGTGATGATTTACCAGTGGGCCCTGCCCAAGGCATCGCCCCGATACCAGCACGCCAGGCTGGCAGGAGAAGTCGTTTACCGCGACCGCATCAAGAGAGTTCCGCGGGGAGCCCTGCCCGGGCAGTTCATTGAGCAACTCGGTTCAACAATTCGCCGCATCGCAGCCGATACTCCGCCCAAACGGGTACCCAGCCCTCAGGAATGCCGCTTCTGCGACATCAGCGCCGCTGACTGCCCGGAACGCATGGACAACGAGCTCGCCTTCGACGACGCCAATACTGACGACTTCTGAAATCCCCACCGGTCAGGACCCTGACACACCAGACCGCCGTACGGCCACGGAGAGCCTCCCAACAGTGCCAAGGCAACCCAACCGTCACCACACAGCCGGAAAGTCCGACCAGGGTCGCCGGGCGCAATAAATTGGCCTACTGTGGTCAACCTGCCCACTGCGCACCACCTGGCTAACGCGCCAGGATGCCCACTGGTGGTTGACGCCTCCAACTTCTCCCCGCTACAGTTCAATAACAACCCACCCGAGGTTCCCCCACAAACCTCCCTCCAGCGCGACCGCCTCAGCGTTTCCGTCATGTGGGGTGCTAGGTGCAAAGGAATGGCCATGACCACCAACAAAGAGCAGGAAGCGTTCAGCCTCGTCGTTCAGCACCACGAGAACGCCGCGTCAGAGAACGACATCAGGTTTGCCTTCCAGCGATTCATGGAAATGGCAGATATAGCAACAGCGACCGAAATGTCCACCGAAGCGCCACCAGGAGTGGGCAATCCTGGCCGCATGGACCTGTACGTCCACAACACCTGTGTCGAGTTCAAAACGCACATCCTGAATAACGGGATACCGAATCCGGCCTACGTCGCCCAACTGGACGGATACCTTGAAAACCTCCTCAAAGCCGGAACCGGAGTCCGGAACGGTATCCTCACCGACGGCGTCCATTACTTCCTCCGGCGCATAGGCGAGCAGAAGCTGCCATCGCAGCCGCACAGAGACCTGCGCACATTCGGCCGCCCCGAGCAAGCACACCACCTTCGCGAGTACCTCCACGAAATCATCTCTGCCTCGCCCGAGAACATCACTCCTACCGCGGGAGACTTGGAACGGCACTTCGGCGACGAGTCAGACCTCTTTCTCGCCGCCAACCTGCTTCTCCAGGAATCATACAAGGCACACCGCGATGACCCAACGGTGGTGTTGAAGAGACGCCTCTGGCAGGACCTGCTGCAGGTGGCATTGGGCAAAAACGCCGCTGCCGCAGGCGACGAAAGCGACTGGCTGTTCATCAGGCACACCTACATCACCAGTCTGGTAGCTGTCATCATGCAGCAACAGCTGTTGGGAGGCGTCGTACGCCACGCGGCCGAAAAACCAGACGCTCTCCTCAAGGGACGCATCCTAGCAGAAGAGTCCGACCTGCACGGCATCATCGACGCTGACCTATTCACCTGGCCCACCGAGGTGGGAGAAAGTGCATACCTGCGCGAAATAGCTCGTGTCGTGGAACAATTTGACTGGACGCAGTACGCCACCGAGGTGGCACCCACGCTCTATCAGAACGTCATTACTCCGAAAGAACGCAAGGACCTCGGCGAGTATTACACACCCTACTGGTTGGCGAAGGAAATCACCGAGAAGGTGGTCGACGACCCTCTCAACCAGCGCGTGCTAGACCCGGCCTGCGGCAGCGGCACGTTCATTGAAACCGCCGTGCAGCGAATCATCAGCCACGCCGCCGAACTGTCGGCGACGGACACGTTGCGCAAGTTACAACAGAACGTAGTCGGCATCGACATCCACCCAGTAGCCGTCCAGCTGGCTAAAGCAACCTGGGTTATGGCCGCTAAGGACACCATCATCGCTGCCCGAGATGAGGGCACCGGTTCCGGCGCAGTGAGCGCTCCCATTTACCTGGGCGACTCGATGCAACTGCGCTACAACACAGGCGATATGTTCGCTGAACACTCCATCGAACTCGAAACCCGTGAGACCCTCTCAGGACAAGGGATGCCCATTACATTCAGTATCCCCAAGGAACTGGCCCACCAACAGTTGGACATCGACCGTCTCATCTCCACCATGGCAAGCACAGTTGACCAAGGTCTGGACGCCCAAAACGTCGCCGACGCTTACGAAATGAGCGACGAATGCCGCCAGAGCATGAAAACCGTCGCCGCCCAAATGAAGGAACTCCACGCTGCCAACCGCAACCACGTCTGGGCCTACTACATCCGCAACATGATAAGGCCTGCGGTAATCGCGGAGGAAAAGGTGGACCGCATAATCGGCAACCCACCGTGGCTCACCTACGGCCAGAGCGCAGACATCATTCGGACTGAATTACGGGAAATGAGCGAAAAACGCTACCAAATCTGGGCAGGCGGGAATCTCGCTTCCCACCAAGACATCGCCACGCTGTTCTACACACGTTGCGCCGAACTCTACGCCCGGCTCGGCACTAAGGTTGGCATGGTGATGCCCCACAGCGTTCTGCATACCGGGCAACACCTGAAGTGGCGCAGTGGCAACTACAAGCGCACAGGTCGGCAAAACACGACCAGTATCGGGCTGGACCTCCGGGTTCACGAACCGTGGGACCTAGACAACGTCGTTCCCGATTTCTTCCCGATGCCGGCCAGCGTGGTGTTTGCTGAGTACGACGGCATGGGTCAAGGTACCCGTCTGGCGCCCGCAACCGTGCAGGTATGGCGAGGCGATTGGCAGAAAGATTATGCCGGCATGACTCGCAAGAGCGAAGCACTCCACCACGACGACGGCAATTTCAAATCCCCCTACGCAGAACTGTCCAGTAACGGCGCTACTATCTATGACCGACGGCTTTTCTTCGTTGAAAAAGTGCCACACACGGCAATGCTCCCGGCAACCAACACCACGAACGTCAAGCCTCGACTCGGTAGAAACGACAAGAAGACCTACGAAGGGCATTTGAACCAAATGGAAGGCGTAGTAAACAACGACCATCTCTTTGACGTGTACTTGGGGGAGTGCATAGCGCCGTACGTGGCGCTCGACCCGCTGAAGGCGGCTTTGCCAGTACATCGCCCTACCATGACCATGCCGCTGAGACACGACGCTTGCGAAAACGATAAGCACGACGCCTGCCAACTGGACGTGGCAGCCTTGCATCCGACCATGCAACGGCGGTGGAATAACGCCGTTGCTATGTACCGACAGGCTCACAAAAACCAAGCCAACAGCGACCTTTACCGCAATCTCAACCATCTACGCAAACTTTCCAGCCAACTGGAATACTTGCGCGAAGCCATCAACGGAACACCAAAGATCCGTATCGCATACACAGGCATAGGAACACCAACGGCGACGACCATCACAAATGACAAGGCGCTTTTAGATAATGCGCTGTACCAAACGGTATGCGGATCAGAGGACGAAGCCCATTTCTTGACGGCAGTATTAAACAGCAGCGAATTGGCCGCAAGAGCCAAACCTTTCTGTCCCACCAACTGGGCAAAGAAGATACGAGATTTTCACAAGCACGGCTGGAAGCTCCCCATCCCGCGTTACGACGCCAGCGACGTTCTCCACGTACAACTCGCCCAACTAGGCACGACCGCGGAACAAGAATGCCGAGAACTAATCGCCAAGAGCGACATCATGGCCAAGGGACCAGGCAAAGCTCAATCGGACGCTGCCCGCAAACTCCTACGCCACCAATGGCAACCCAACAGTTCGACCGCCCAAGCCATCGAGGCCGACGTTGCTCAGTTGCTGAGCGACCCAGCACAGGCCGCACTAGCCGAATGGCAGATGGCCAACAGCCAGTCCTCAAAGTAGGAGCGAATACTCCGTGCCCCCAAGTACCTGGAACGACCAGAACCAGCACTGGATCCCCCAGTTTCTCTTGAAGGGTTTTGGGACCCGAAGAAACGCCTCCAGCGTCTACCAGCTGGACAAGCAGAACAAGGCCATCACCATCCGCAACGTCGCCGAAGTGGCATCGAAGCAGCACCTGCTGACGAGCCAAGACGATGAGGAGATGAAGGGCATCGAGAGGCGCGCTACCACTGCCATCGACGCGATGCGAAAAGGACGCTTGGACCGCATCGGCGAGCACGAAAGGCGAGCCGTCGACAGGTTAGTTTGTGCAATGATGCTCAACGACCCATATCACGGCTCCGACGCTGAAGAAAAACGCGACGAGATCATCGCGCACGCAGTCGGTGAACTCAGCAAAGCAGTCAAAAGATATGGAGCTGAGTTGGACGAGCTGGACTTCAAGGACCACTTCGATGAGATGCTGGGCCACGACTGGCTATCCGGCTACATGGGTTCGGAAAGCAACCAAGGCATCGTCGCATTGCGATTGATGGGTCTAAACGTTTTAAGACCACCAGATGGTGCGTTCTTCATAATCGGTGATTCACCAGTTTTGACGGTTCGAAGCACGTTGAACGGCATTCGCAGCCTGTTAAACCCGGGCAGCCAGGTCATCCTACCTATCCACAGCAGATGCGTCTTGGCGTACGCCTGGTCGATACAAACCAATGTAGTCGACGAGGGGAGACTACTGACCGCGGAACAAGTTCGCTCGCTGAACTCTGATTATTTCCACGGGACAAAATGCCGCTACATCTATGGCAGAAACGAAGAGACGATAAAACAGTCATCGCTCATGTCATTGCAATGGACTCCACAAGAACGCTCCCAAGACGTAAACCGAGGGTGGTCAATGATGCTGGACCAACAGACCATCCGGGGAGAACGAATCGCAGCGCGAGATGCGGCTGAACCCTACATCCTCGACCAACTGGCCCGCGAGTTAGTAGACGCAGCCACTGCTGAATCCGAGCACTCCGGGAGGTAGAACGAAACCACCCAAAATCAGGACCGTCGATTGATGACATCCATCACTTGGAGAACATCACCATGCACATCGCCTTATGGGAATGCTACTACACCCAAGAGGAACCAGTAGAAGGCGGGTCGGCATCAGTCCAGTACCGCCTTCTATCGCCAAACTCCCTCTTCGGACGCCCAGACAACCCGCAGCCACATCTCATCAAGCTGGAAACCAACCAAAACCCCGCCCTTCCCGACATGGTGGCTCTTCCAATGGCCGTCGGCGGGAAGGAAATCCACTACCATTTCCACGACCGGCCAGAGTACGAAACCGAAACCTTCCTAATATCCAATACTTGGGTGGTACAAACCGAAATCAACCTCATCAGAGGTACACCCCAAGAAATCTTGGACGACCTTTCCACCATCTGGCAAGCACGCGGCCTCGCAACTGATTATCTGCCAAAGCCGCTTTCCGCCAAATCAGTAGGGGAATGGCTGGAGACCCTGGAGGATGACGACCGGCAAGTCCCAGCGCGATGGATTGCGGCAACCCGAATAGTACAGGTCATCGACCACGACACCGAAACCGCTGCCACGGCCATTCAGCAAATAGCCCACAACAGTCCGTCATGCGCGGCTATCCTCGTTCACGCGATTCCCAACAACCCCTAACCCAATTCCCTGCTCGCCAGAGTTTGGGAATCGGCTGCATTGATTCGGCCACATTGACAGAGCGTCGATATAACCGTAGCTTAGTCCTTGATAGAACCTCCCACGCCTCTCATTAGAACGGCGCACCACGGGAGGGCTTTTTATCGCACGTCGAACGCCCGCCAACCGGCACCCGGCCTATCAGCCGAAATCCCGGCAACCTCAATCCCTCGTCAAGAGCGTACTCGTCGCCAGCTACCTGCCGATACAGCAGCCCACCAGACCCCAACAACTACGGCTCTGAATCAGCCATCAAGCCACGCCGACCCACAATGGCTCGCCCAGCAACCGCGCACACTCACGCAGTTCCGCCAGGTGGTCATCTGACACCGCCACCCCGTGGACGCACGCCAAACCACGAGCCACGTGTTATCCTATCAGTGAACCGTATCAGAAACGCTGTCGAAGGCATTGACGCTCGCCGCAGTCGAGACATACAATCGCCCAAAATGGAAATCAAAACGGGCTTGCTTTCAACGCTGTGATGCCAGGTCACCTATCAGCAGACGATCCTCCCAGACCGCTGCTCCCTATAAATTCGCCGAAATATTGGCGTATCCCGGGCTACGTCAAGCGCTCGGTGAAGAACCTCGGCCAACGGCCCTGCTCTGCGTGCCGGCTCGTGCTCCTTGACCTGTCGCTGAGCGCACGCACCGAGCCTCGCCGACTTCCGGCACAATCCACCCACTGAGTGGCGGTATCCCCAGACGGGTTCCTGAATCATACGGGAAAGGAGGACCCCCCATGACTCAACAGGGTTGGATTACACAAACGGCTACCGTCGTGCTCATAGCTGAGCGCCCCATAAACCCCGACACGCTGAGCGTTGATATTTTGCGGGAATCTGGGGTCACGCCCCAGAATTGGGAAGCGACCCCCACAGAGGAAGGTAGACCTCGCACTTTCATCGCCTACACCAACGGCGTAAGCATATCCGCCCAGAACACCCGGTGCGTGTTCCAGAAAACCTTCAACGACGAAACCGTCGCCGACGACGTGCACCAAATTTACGAAGCCGCAAAGCGCTACGTCGACGCGACCAGACTCGTTCAATACCGGTTTGTCGGCATCAATTGGACGCTCCACCTCGCAGTGCCGGACCCCAAGGACTGGATGCAAGTCCACCTCCTGAACCCCGACAAACCCCTGGACAGATACCGGAATATTGAGATTAAATTGACTGCGCCATTCGATTCCAGCCTCTGTAACCTTACCTTTGCGGCTCGCTCCGAACACGTCGCACTGGCGTTCAACTACCATTTCAACATGCGCAACATCGCACCGCGCGAAGCCATCGACAAGTGGCTCCAGTGCGACCTAAATCGCCGTTGCGTTTTGACCGAAGATTTCGGACCCTCATCGTAAAACTACAACGGAAGGCAACGCTCCCATGACCGACATCTTTGCACATGGGTCCACCCTACGTTTGACCCACCTGCCGCCAGAATCGCGGGATTTCGTCTCACCCGGCTCAGATTGGTACTACCTGGATGAATCCACAAGCAACGAACTATTGACGCACGATGCGCTAACCCGCTTCGGCCAACCAATTTCGTGTTCAATCTCCGACCCCGGCCTAGTTTTCATCTCGTACGGTGACGAAAGCTTGTGTATCCGCGAGCACGTCCAGAACATTCGCGTCCATGAGCACATGATTGTCCTCAATGAGACCGGCACCCCCTTCGGCCAAGACATCTCCGTAGGGTGGGATACGGCGAGCCATCAACGATTCAGCGCGCTCGCAGAAGGCTTTCAAACTCAACAACCGACCTTGGATCCTCCACGAATACCTATTACGAACGACTTGGACCTTTACCATCGGGTCATGGAGGCCATCGCGACCGCCGGAATCGGTTTCGTCCTTACCGAAACAGAAGCAGCCAATTTTCTCATCGAATCTACAAGCACCCTATACATCACAACAGAAGGTTTGGTTCTGGACCCAACAGGGACTCCGTTACCAACCACGGAAAGCGTTGCTCCGCCATTGGCGCCTGCTCGACCCTTTACAGAAGAACCTGCGCCTATCCCTGACATCATCGAGCGCAATTATCGGGAGCGCATTGACCAACTGCAGCTCATAGCCGAAGACGAGGACATTTCCGTTTCCCCGGAATCTTGCCGGGACTTTTGGAATTTCATCAGGAACTACCGCCCATCACCTCAGGCGGGGTTGATCCTTACGGACGAAGATAATCTCGTCGCCATTTGGCGCGAAACTACCGGAGCCGCCGTGGAAGTCGAGTTCCTCGGCAACCAGCAATGCAAGCTGATTGTATTCAAAGACCCCAAGAACCCGCTGCGGGTTCTCCCCGAAATCAGCCGTGATACGTTGGCTTCCATCGGCAAACAAATCGGAGGATTGTCATTCCTTCCCGCAGACCAGTAAAGAAAGGTGATCCAATACCCGACCGCGCAAGGGTGTTGCGCTACGCCGGACAAAGCAAATGGAATGACCAATTCAAAGAAGACAACTGGCGTGCCTTCGAACTCCGTACTGAAGCCAACGGATCCCTGGAGCCCGGATTATCGTTCTACTGGCACGAAATATTTCCTGGCGCTTTGGAACAGCAACTGCAGCAAGTCCGGCGCCGAGCACGATTAAGACTCGGCCAAGTCGCCCAATTGCTCGAGATGCCAGTCGCTGCTGTCATAGCCGTGCTCGAGGACGGCTTGACCGCCGAAATCTGCGCCTTACTTAGATTCGTCCGAGACCCGTTGAGTACCAAAATAGGCAATAGGCCTGACCGCACATACGGTCGCCTCCTGCGGGACGGTTCTCACTGTCTGTTGAAGGGGATAGAGCTCCTCGAGGAGCAGCTCCGAGTGGCGATTGCGCAAATGTTGGTATGCGCCGTGGCGAGAGAATACCCAGCGCGCAACCGCGCCGCTAACACATAACATCGGAGCATCCCAGCACTCAACTACCGCACCGATGAACCCCAGAGCTGACCGACGCAACGCCGGCGAGAAGGCCTGACGCGGGACACCAGCCCAAAACGACCGCGGGACAATGGTTCCCGCGGTCGTTTTTATTCCACAGGCCAAACAACCGATGCTCAACCTCCGGGACTACTGGCTAAACTTCCGTCAGGCTACAAGTCGAGGCCGCTGATACGCTCGTACCGCCCAACAAAACCGGACTTTTTATCCTCAAGGTTACACTCCGATTGGGTCAACTCAAACCGCATCAACCACCATCGACCCGGAGCGTGACATGGATTTCCTGCAGAACATTCCCCTTCACATCGCTGCCGCCCTCAAGCCCCCAGACGACGAAACTACCGTTACCGTCAGGACCCTCACCCTCACCCCCGAGGACTGCCAGGACATCCTCACTTACCTCAGCTACCACCGGCAGCGCAACATCAAACCCGCCCACGCCGGCAATATCGCCGATATGATGCTCAACGGCGAATTCGCCCCCGGCAGCATGCTCACCTTCGCCCTCGACGAGAACCAGCAACAGGTACTCGTCGACGGACAACACCGACTCCAAGCCGCCGTCACCGCCGACTGGACCGGCGACTGGACCATCCGATGCCTCTGGCACACCGGCTACACCGCCTACCACATCTACACCGTCCTCGACACCGCCCAGGCCCAACGCACCGCCGCCGTCATCGGCCGCGCCGCCGGCTACGACCAGCTCACCACCCGCGCCCAGAACGCCGTCATCGCCGCCGCGCGCTATCAAAACGTCTGGCGCACCGACTACGCCAACCCGCCCTTCTGCTCCAACCCCCCCGTCAGGGACAACATCGCCCGCGCCAACGACCGCATCCTGGCCTTCGAAAAAGCCGACCAAATCATCCACGACAACCGCGCCACCTCTCACATCAGGCGCCGCATGGCCGTCCCCATGGTCCTGGCCGTCATGGCCGAAACCCTCCACCAGAGCCCTTGGGAAGCCGCCGATTTCTGGCACCGCGTCGCCACCAACGGCGACGGCACACCCGGAGAACTCCGCAACTCCCTCATCCTCGGCCGCCCATCCAAATCCAGTCCTTACTACATCGGAAGAATCACCGCCAACGCCTGGAACCAGCGCAAAGCCACCAACAAATTCCGACGCGACAACAAGAACCCCATACCGCTCGAAGGTACCCCCCTCATCATCCCGGTATGAACGCTCCCTGGCCCAGATGGGCCGTCCTCCGGTCCGAACAGATACGCCAACTTCTCCCCCCCGAAGAATGGGGCCCATGGACCAGGGCAGACCAGATCTGCATCCTGTCCAACACCGGCACGCCGTCCAACGACCACTCCGCCCACCCCACCGACCTACCCAACTTCTTCCACTGCGAACCACACCTCCAAGCAGTCCGCAAGCGGTCCAAGACCGTCCGGCCCGACCCACTCCGGGACCTCGGCCTCTGCAAAACCTGCGGCGAGCCCGCCGAGCGGCTCAGCACCTTCAAAGCGCCGCCCGTCATGTGCGTCCAGGCCGAACGGTCCAACTCCACCGTTGCCCGCCTGAGCACCAAAGCCTATTGCACAGATTGCAACCCATCGAAACGACCTTTCTGCACCTCCAGGCAATGCCGCGCCACGGGCGAAAGGCGCCGTGTCCAACTCCCCGACTGTTGCTCTTACACCCGCAACGGCTCCCGCCTCCACTGCGCCCAATGCTGCTCAGCCAAACGAGCCAGGCAGAGAGACGAGAAAAACCAAACCGTAGCATCCTTCGCCGTCCAAGTTGCCATCAAAGGCCGTCGGCAGCGCCGCCATCAACGCCGGCTCCAGGTCGCAAAGCTCGCCCGTGAGGGATTCAGCGAACTGCAGATGGCCGACCAACTTGGCGTTTCCACCAAGACCATCCAACAGGACCGAAAAGCCCTCCGCGATAGGACACGCAATGCCCAAGCCACCAACGCACGACGCGGCGCCGAAACCCGTCGCCGCGTGGCAGAACTCTCGGCTCAGGGACACGCCCCCGCCGAGATAGCCAAACAGATAGGCCGCACCTATAGCACAGTACGACACCACCTGCGAGCGCTCTCCAACAAACCCACCGACTGAGCGACAGGACCCCAGCGGTTTTCACGACACAATCGGCAATCACAGCGCGGCACACACCTTCTTAGATTTTCGGACCAAACACGGACCGTCTCAACGACACCAATGCCGTCAGTACCCCACCTCGCGCTTTTCCCGGGCAACGACCCGAAAGCATACAAGCAACAGTCTTGCAGCCACCACGGTTTCACGAACCGCTAGGCAGACGAGCAGGACTGCAGATGCGCCTACGGCCGGTCATACACCAAGCCAACGAAAAGAGCGGCATTCCACACAGAACGCCGCTCCTGTCTATTCTGGCAAAGGGCCCCAAGGCTCATCCAGGAACCTCGTCGTCTTCCTCCAAATCGGACCACTCACCCTCCGGCTCGCAGTCCACAGCCTGCTCGGACGACAACAGCAAATCGACACCATGCTCACGCAGCGCCTTCCGCACCTCATCCCATTCCGCTGCACCACGCCCCAGCCCAAAAAGGTCACTGGCCAGCACCGCGTCGACGTCATAGGCCCCTGAAGCCACGTCTGCCATCAACCGAGACAGTGCATCCACAGGCTCCTCAAAGCCACTCTCCTCACAATACCGACCCACCATTTTGTATCCACCCTTTTCGACAAAAAAGTAGAGGTCCATTTCCTGCGCCACGGCCTTCAAGAAGGCTCGCTGAGCATCGGCATCCGCAAACGCCTGCACGAACACGGCGGCACGCCGGACCCGGCTAACAACCTCCGCATCCTCGTCAACTGGGCTCAGCCCCTCAGGACCCACCCCTTCCGATTCGTTCATTCTCTCGTCCATAAGGAAACCTCCGTAGGAACAATTCGTCATCAGTACGTCACGCCGTAGCCGTCAGAAACGACCCCGGCGGCCCTCAGATGCGTTTGACACATCCAGAGGCACCGCCGCGACACCGGTGGGCCACCGCCCCGCGGCGCGACTGCAAGGCAACACCACGTCCTGCGGCAACAACGCGTCCCCCGTAGGCCGGGCATAACCAGCCCGAATATCCCCAGGGCTCCTGAGTGATGCCGCTACGACGCGGGAGTCGCCCACAGGCCGGCTCAAAAGCGCTTACCTCCTTTCGA
Organism: uncultured Dehalococcoidia bacterium; assembly: GCA_951813535.1. Classification (GTDB taxonomy): domain Bacteria; phylum Chloroflexota; class Dehalococcoidia; order Lucifugimonadales; family UBA3495; genus Bin87. The sequence goes on from OX638345.1 coordinate 1,738,698, forward strand.
CATCCGAACCCGGAAGTTGCTTGATGCACACCAACTCAACGTCAAGGTCTCTCAACCTTTCATTCACCTCCAGCAAGCCCCAGGGACTGCGGCTCACGCGCGCGTAATCCCAGACCAACACAGCGTCGAAGTCACGAGCGTCCGAGGCAGCGTCCGACAGCAGCTTGTCCAGCTCAGGGTCTTTCCCCGCAGCCCTACCGCCCTCGCCGTACCAGCGGACGACGTGGCAGCCGGCATTATCTGCCCAGTTCTGCAATGCTTCCCGCTGCGACGCCATCGCCTCGGCACTCTCGACAGCGGACCTCACATAGCCCACCGCGTTTCGGGGCCGACCATCATCACCAATCTCCGGCTGGGACAGCAGACGCCGGAGCTGTTCCCGGAACCAATCAAACTTTTCTTTCATGACAAAACTCCCTTCGTGCAATTTGCTCAACTCCCGCTACGGCGGGCAACTTCAGGCACCATCATCATCTTGGGAATAACAGGCGCCGACACGACACCGGTGGACCACGGACCCGCGGCGCGACCTCACGACGTCAGGCCGCCAAACGCCGCCACCAATCATCATCAACGTGGCTGACAGAGGACCGGCTCAACAGCCCCACACGGTCACGCACGTACAGACGCGCGATTTCCCGCACGACCTCATCCCAGGGGGCCTCGCCCAGGTCCCAATCGTAATCCTCGGCCTGGGCACCACCGCTGGGGTCTATCTCCCCCAACGGCATCAGGCGCAGCTGGCGCTCAACAACTCTTATCGGCATCTCGGTTCCTCCTCGGGAACCGAGCCACGACCTCACGTCAGCTACGCGTGAGAAAAGGGGAACCCGGCTTGCGAATGCTCCCCAATCACACGTAAAATAACGGTGAACTCGTCGACTCAGTGGGTGGGTCGAGTTCATCGCCGTCGGGGGCCTAATCCCGGCGGCACCTTTATTTTAAGACGCGGCCTAACCCATTGGTCATACACAAGCCGGACCACCAGCCGGCCACGTCCTGAGCGCAGTATACGGTATGTCTAGAGTCCTGGACAACCGCCCCGGTGTCATCAATTTTGACTCAATTTTCGGCCTTCCGAAGCAAAACCCGGCCTCAGCAACTCCACGCACAATCGGGTGACCAAGTTGAAACCTCTCACTAGCAAATGGTAATATAGGCTCCGGCAACAGGGGCCTACCACTCAGGAGGACCCCGATGGCAATAATCCTGGCGCCCGTATTTCAGTGCGAACGTTGCTTCCACAAATGGCTGCCACGTTTCAAGGACGTCAACCCGGAGCACCAACCACAAGTTTGCCCCAAGTGCAAAAGCCCCTACTGGAACAAACCCAGGCAGATTCAAATCGCGCCTGACAAGCAAGCGGCCATACAAGGCCAACCCGACGCCCCGTTGCCAACCAAACCATCCCCGTTAGGCCGAGCTGCCCAAATCGGCTCGACACCTAACAAGGTCAAAAGGAGGTCAGAGCCATGACCACACTGCGGCCAGGCACCCGGGTTGTCGGATACTTCCGGGTTTCCAGTGACGCGCAGGACGTCGCCAACTCAATTCAAACCCAAAGCCGGCGCTTCTACGAGTTCGTGAAGCAACACCAACTGGAAGCCGTCGGCATATTCAAGGACGAAGCCAAAACCGGGATGGTCGACGACCGTCCCGGTTTTCTCGATATGGTCAGCGCCTCGCGCCAAAAGCCCAAACTCTTCGATGCGGTCGTGGTGGTCAACACCGCAAGGTTCGCCCGCAATCGCCTGGACGCCGTCGTTTACAAACACATCATCCGGAAAAACGGCGTCGCCATAGTATCCATCGACCAACCAAACGACGGCAGTCCCGAAGGCGAACTCATGGAGGGCGTGTTCGAGGTCCTCGACGCCTATTACTCGGCGAACCTTAGCCGCGCCATCCGGCACGGCATCGAGAACCTCATCAGAGCCGGCTACTATCCCATCTCAAGAGCACCCTACGGATACACAAAAGTCCCAGTTCAGGACGGCGCCCACACCCGGTACAAGCTTGCAATCAACGAAGACCAAGCCGCCAACGTGCGTTTGCTATTCGACCTGTACGAGGACGGCAACCACGAGCCGCAACTTCCCGGCATCCTCAACCAACGGGGTATTCCATCACCAAGCGGCGCCAAGTGGCCTCCCAACACCGTACACGACATGCTCCGTCGCCAAACCTACAAGGGCACAGTGGTATTCCCCCTCAACCCCGAGCCGGGCCGTGAGCAGATCCGCGTCGACAACGTTCACCCGGCGATAATCTCGCCAGAACAGTTCGACTTGGTGCAACAGATACTCACCGCCAATCGTCCCGGAGACATACACCCCAGGCAGGTCAGCAGCCCATACATCTTGTCCAAATTGGCCGTCTGCAACCTGTGCGGCGCACCCATGGTCATCACCAACTCGAAAAAAGGGCAATACGTCTACTACATCTGCTACCAAAGGAAAACGAACGGTCCCAAGGCCTGTTTCTCCAACCGCCGACCCGCCGAGGACCTCGACACACGGTTCCTAAACCAAGTTTGTGACGACATCCTCACCCCACAAAACGTGGACAAATTCATCGAAAACGTCGACGGCCAAACGGACCACCAACTGTCCAAATACCAAGACACGATGGCCGCAATCGACGCAGAACTCCGTGACTTGGAAGAACGGTTCACCAGGCTCAGCATCATGAACGAAACGGGCAAAATGCCCCTGGACATCTGGAGTCAGCGCGCGGACGTACTGAACGAACAAAGGCAGCTGCTCAACGATGCCAAGACCAACGCCGCCGCAGCCGTGAGTGATGACCTTCGGCTGCTGGAAAATCGGGACACGGCATTGGCCGTCTCAGCACAGCTTAGACAATTCCTGGCGGAGTCCCCGCCCGCCAATATCAAACCCATCCTGCGCAAGTTCATCAAACAGGTCAGGTGCGACACGGACCGAGCGATAATCGACTACAAGATTCCCCTGCCCGACGACAGCGCGAACGCGGGAGAAAGTTCAACGTTACTGGCTCTGAGCGGCCCAGTACGTACTATCACCCCCTTAGCCCCACCATTCTCAGAAAAATGTCCGGTTTCTGCTGATCGCAGCGAAACGTCGTTGCGTTCCGCCATCGCGAGCATGGTCTGGCAGTGATCCGGTTTTGGGAGGACCCCGACGGTCGCCCGCTGATCAAGGTCCACGTACACGTCCTCGAGAACGGTCCGCAACATCCGGTTCCGGCGACTGACGCAGGACGAGTGCCATTCTGCGGCAAAGTTCGCCAAATTATTCCCGGCCAGCGTCTCTGCGTCGATTTCCCCGGTCAAATAGAGGTACCAGGCCCTCTCCACCTGGCCTTGAATGGCATGTTGTTTTTCGATAGCGGCGGTGTGGTCCTGCCCCTTCACGTGGTGTTCGATGATCCAGTCATCCCGCGGCCGGAACCCCTCGAATAACCGCTTCACCTGCTCCTCAATCTGCCACCCCACGAACGCCTTCCCCTGGTGGCGACAGATCACGCTGAGGCCCCGGTCCGGGCTCTGGTAACAGGTCTTGCCATCTGCACCCTGGGTCTGGGACCACAACTCGGTCCCGCACTCGTGACACCGCAACAGCCCGGTCAGCAGGTGGGGATGCTCACTCTTCACGTTGCCCGATACCGAGCGCCGGGACCGGTTCTTCGCCATCCTCTCCCGCACCGCCTCGAACAACTCTTCGCTGATCAGCCCCTGGTGTCGGCCCGCAAAACGCTCCTCCTTGTGCCTCACCTCTCCCAGGTAGAATCGGTTCTTCAGCATGTCCCGCACGCTGTAGTTGGTGAACCGGCGGCCGTCGCCTTCTACCATCTCTCGCATGATCACCTGGGGCTTCCTGCTCTTGGTGCGAAACCCCTGCTCGTTCAACCATGCCGCCAACGTGCTCATGGACTCCACGCCGTTGGCGCACCCCTGGAACATCCCCACCACCGCCTGGGCCTTCTCCCACTCCACCTGGCACCCGGTGTGTCCGTCGTCAATCCCGTAGCACACCGCATCGCACCTCTCGTATCCGAAGGGCGGCTCCCCGTTGAACAACCCCTGCATCGTCCGCTCCCGCATCCCTTCTTGGTGTGCCCCGACAGGGCATCGCAGAAGTACTGGGCGAAGGCCCCCAGCATGGTCATGAACAGCTTGCCTTCCGGGGTGGAGTAGTCGATGTCCTGGGTGATGGAGACGTAGGTGACGTTGTGCTGGGAGAACACGTGGAAGCGTCCAGCATCACGCGGAGGTTCCGGGAAAAGCGGTCCAGCGTGTGGGTGACCACCACGTCGAACTTGTCCCCCTGGGCATCGTCCAGCAACCGGCGGAAGGCAGGACGCTTGGCGCTGGACTCCAGCCAGGCTGAACGGCCCTCCTCGTCGTAGCTGCCCACCACCTCCCAACCCTTCTCGCCGCAGAAATCGTGGAACGCACGACGCTGGGCGTCCAACGAGAAACCCTCCACCTGCTCCTCATCACTCACCCGAAAATATCCCACCACTCTCATCTCTAACTCCATGGAGGTCGTTAATCACAGGTAACGAGCGTCAGATCCCCGATCTCAAACGCGACCAAACCATCGGGCAAATGACCAACTTGATCCTCCCACTCAGACTTACTCGCTGCAAGGGGCTAGGTTCTGTTGACATTTCACCGTAACAAGACGAGAGCGGCGGTGAAATGCAGGAAGCCCAGGTATCTGGTGTCCAGTTTCTCAAACCGGGAGAATATCCGGCGATAGTGTTTCATCTTGCCGATGAAGCATTCCACCAGATGACGCTCCCGGTACAGATGACGGTCATAATCAGCGGGTTCCTTGCGGTTCGAGGGGGGCGGAATGACCGGGGTCATGCCCAGTTCCAGGATGTGCTGGCGAAACTCCCGAGCGTCATATCCTTTGTCGGCCAGTACGTGCTCGCCAGCGTAACCCGCGATCAACCCCTCCGCCTGGGTGATGTCGTGCTGTTGCCCTCCGGTCAGGATGAACCGCAAGGGGTTGCCCAAGCCGTCCACGCTCACGTGAACCTTCGTGCTGAACCCGCCTCGGCTCCGGCCCAGGGACTGGGCGGCCTGACCGCCTTTTTGGGGGGCGCTCCCGCCGCGCAAGGGTGCGCCCGTACCACCGTGCTGTCAATGATCAGGTATTCCAGATCAGGGTCGTCGGAGAAACATTGATGCATCTGTTCCCAGACGCCTTGGTCAGTCCAACGGGCGAACCGTTTGTAGACGGTGTTCCAGTTCCCGTACTCGGCTGGCAGCAGTCGCCATTGCGCCCCAGAGCGGTTGATCCATAAGACGGCCTCGACAAACCGTCGGCAATCCGCTTCCTGGCCGACGTACACGCCAGTGCAGCCACGCCAGAAATCGAGAATCCTGACCCACTGTTCCGGTGATAGTCTGATGTTTGACATGCGGCCATTGTAATCAAATGTCAACAGAGCCTAGTGTCATCTGTAGCAAGGCAGCGGCAAAATGCAAGTCAACCATTTTTACAAACGTGCGGTATTCTGAACAACCGTGACGCCAACGCGCCGGCAATGCCGGCAATGGCCGGCGAAGCGTCACGAGGGTCTGGCCCTGAAGTCTGGGCTCCAGCAAACCTGGAGTATCAGATTTCATCCGATACTGAATAGCGGCGTGCGCAGAGTGCCGCGGATGTGGGATCAGCTGCTGGGCGACAATGTTGCGAGGCGTTGTTCTCACGTCCGCTCTTCGACGAATCGATACTGCGATTTATAAACGAGATCACACGTTAACATGCAAATAAATTAACGTGCCTACGCGCATGTGCGTCGACGCAAAAGCACCTGAGATCATCATACGGCCCGCGTTCGCGTCATGGCGATCATCGCGAGCCTGATCGGTCGTTCCGGGAAACAGTCCAAGGCGCGCGATTCCATAGGTCTCCGTCGTCGGCACTGCGTTACCCTGTGCTTGCGCTGATACACTCCCAAATCTGCACGGCACTACGTCAACGCGTTGACGTATTTATGCACATGGACGTCGCAACTCATTTGCGGTGGTGCGTCTCCGTTTCAACGCGCTCATATACTTGTACATTAGATCGGCGGCGTGTCTGCATCTCCTACCCTACGTTGAGAAAGCGCCTCGACATTCTGGTACGCGATGCGACCATTTCGGGGAATACCGGAGCCTCATGTTAGGATGGCTCCTCCGGGGGAGACTAGCGCTATGACCGGGTTAGCCGTAGTTCTGGTGGATGATGAGGTCCTGACCTATGACCAGCCGTAACCGACGCAACGTCGCCGACCAGGAGGCCATGCCGCAGTTCGGGTTCGCCCTGGACGACCCCGACTCCCGCACCCGGTCACCGCAGCTTCAGGCGGTTTATGCCCAGGCGCTGCGCGTGGAACCGTTCAACATGGACCTGTTCGCTGGGTTCACCAGGATGCGGGCGCTCACCTACACCTCGAGCATTCCCATGGTGCTCCGTCTGCTCCGGGATTACGACTACGACGACTTCGAGTGCGTCTTCGGTCACGGCGGGGTGCTGAGCCGGGACGCGGCGGACCTGCTGGCGTTCCAGAGCGTGGTGCAGAACAAGCTGAACCAGGGTTTTGTGGGCGCTCGCGGCATCTCGCCGGAGCGGCGGGAGGTGATCTACCGGCGGGCGGCCGAGGGCAGCGCGCGTTTCCTGGTCGTGAAGGACGCGGTGGCCCACGCCAAGATCTACCTGCTGGAGCGGGAGGACAAGCGGCGGGTGATTGTCGGCTCGGCGAACCTGTCAGAAAACGCTTTCTCCGGCCGCCAGGCGGAGACGCTGACGGTGTTTGACGATGATGCGGTGGCGTGGGAGCACTTCAGCCGCCAGTACGAGGACGTGCGCAGCGTGGCCACCAGCAACATGCCCCTGAGGGCGGAACCGCTGACGGGTGATCTGGTGGGAAACACCCCAGCCCTCAAAGATGCCGAGGAGCATCCTGACGGCGTGACCATCTTCCTGCCGGCCCAGACCGAGGACGAGGTCCAGTTCAACGCCCCCTACGTGCTCCGGGAGGTGGAGCGCATCGCGCCGGTGCACCGCCAGGTGCTGGCCGACCTGCGCCCCGACCGCAAGGGAATGCTCAAGATCGTGCCCCAGGTGGTCAAGCAGATGACCCGCATCGCCACCGCGCGCCATGACGAGGCCAAGCCGGCGACGTCGCTGTCCTACGACGGCCGGACCCTGTGGCTGTCGGGCCAGGCGGTGTCGCTGAAGACCGACGCCGACCAGGTGGCCAGCGACGTGGCGGCGTGGCTGGAGTTCTTCGGCAACTACGAGAACGGCTTTGTGGGCGATGTGCCCCGGATGCAGCGGGACTACTTCACCTTCATGTGCTGGTTCTACTTCAGTCCGTGGATGTGCGACCTGCGCAACGCGGCGCTCCGCGCCAACACCTTCAGCTTCGACCGGCCGATGTTCGCCATCGTGTACGGGGAGAGCAACTGCGGGAAGAGCAGCCTGATTGAGACGCTGATGACGTCGATGTTCGATTACCCGCGGATCGTGGAGACGCCGTACTTCACCCGGCGGAACCTGCGGGCGCTGCAGGCGGCGTACCAGAGGTTTCCGGTGGTGTTCGACGATATCCACGACGACCGGTTCCGGCGGCACGCGCCGGAGGTGATCAAGGACGAGCACATACCGTATGCGGAGTACCCGTGCATCGCGCTGTCGATGAACGCGGACGCGCGGAACTTCCAGCCGGAGATCGTGAAGCGGTCGCTGATGATCTGGACGACCACGTCGTTGCCGGGGGACGCGATCACGTCGATCAGGCAGCTGCGGCGTTCGGTAACGGGGATCACCAACCGGATGAGCACGGCGCTGTACCGGCGCTATCTGGCGGAGACCAGGGAGTTGCTGGATGAGATGGACGAGCAGGACATCCAGGATGCCGACGTGCTGGAGGTGTCGTCAACGGCACTGTGCCGGTTGTTCGAGGAGCACCTGCCGCCGGGGGTGGAGTTGCCGGAATGGTGCGCGCCCATGACGCTGCACCAGTACCAGAACCGCGCCTTCGAGCAGCCCCGGTCGGTGCTGGAGGGGTTGATCCATCCCGACAAGTTCACCCGGGCGCGGCGGCCGGGGATCGGGGACTGGACCATCGTGGGAGACCAGGTGATCATCGGCATCGAGCCATTGGGCGCCCGGCGGATCAGGGACGAGATTCCCAACTGGATCCTGAACCGACCGGCGAGCATCTCGGGACAGATCGTGCTCAAGAAGGAAACACTGGACAGTTTCCTGGGACAGATCACGCGGCCGCCGCGCCGGTTCCGCTGGTTCTGAGTGGTCCGTTGTTGGCAAAGTTCCAACCACCGAGAATGGCGCCATCATAAAAGCCTGATAAGGGCGATTTATCAAACATCTATGGACGGCCTGAGCAATTCGGCCCGGCCGCACGTCCCGCGGAGGCAGACGTCATGCCTACTACACCACCCGACAATCACCGGTAACCGCCGCAAACCAGTTGGACTATGTGTTCGCCTCGCGGGGGTTCCACTGCGGGGTGCATGCGCGGGCCCTGAACGGAGTGGACGAGTGGGGAGCCAGCGACCACTGCCGGATACTGATCGAGGTTGTAGGATGACCGGCCGTTCCTGTGCCTGCCTCCGGTCACCATCCGCCGGTACCGTAGGACCGAGGCATGGCTGATGCCATCGCGGCCGCAAAACCTCCGCGGGTAGAGCTCCGCGGAAGCCAGAGACCTCAGACTACGCCGATAAGCACGGAGCCGCGGCTATCGCGCTGTCGCTGCGCGACTCCGAGCTCAGCCGTAGCCGAGCTTGGGGCCGAGTTGTCTGCTGTTCCTGGATCAGCAAGTGCAACGCTGACTTCATCAATAATGGGAAACCCGGTTGGCGGGCTATGATCGCCGGCGAAGTGCCCTGATTTCTGCTGGCTGGTATTGACTATGCAAACGGACGATCCAGGAACGACGGACCATCTCCAATGGCTTGAAAGTGTGGTGCCCGATTTGGAGGAGCTGGAAGGGTCGCTGGCTACTGAGCGATGTGGCCGGGTACTGGCATTAGAGCAATTCGCGCTGTCCGAACCCCTCCAAGAGCTGGAGAAGCTCGTTGCCGAGCAGTGCAACGAATTTGACGCCCTGGACTTTGTCGGCCAATTGAGAATGGGTTCGGGCAAGCCGCTTTGGGGCGACGAGGAGTTTCAGTCCAACCTGCTGGCCTGGTTATTGGATCCCCAGGGCAGTCATGGGACCGCTGATTATTTCCTCAGGAGCTTCTTGAGCTTGGCTTCGACCGGCTGGTTGACTTCGGGCGGGTCGATGAACGCAGCAGCGCCACCATTGATCAGGCTGCCCAGTTTTGGCCGTGACATCTCCTCGTCGAGATCGACAGGTATTTGTCGGCTAACACGCCGTAAACCGGTGTGAATTCCGGCCCGCATCTCGGCGGGACATTCACCCTTTGTGACTGCAGGTCTGCCATGGCCGACCGTTCCCCGAGATGAGTCCTAAACTCCCGCCGTTGAGTCACAGAAGTTAGAGCGGAGGCGGTTGTTGCTGGGCCGGCTTGTCTTCGACGCGCTGTGAGCGGCGACACTCAGGATTGTTCACGAATGGGAAGACCTGCTTCTCTTAGAACATCCTCCACAGCGTATGCTAATCTCCAAGCCTTGCCCTTGATTGAGGATGTACTTCCACCCGTCCCTTTCTTGATGTGGTATGTGCCTGTCCCAAGAGGCCCGACGACAATGGTACCTTCTGACCCGTTTTCAACTGGAAAGTTCAGCGTAGCCACTATGAAATCGTCCTCAGTTACCTGAAAGTCCTTGATCGGGTCCGCGAAAAGGGAACACAAACGGCGTATGCACGGTTCAATGTGCCAGGCGGAACTGGCTACTCCAGGTTTGACGTCCCGGTTGCCCAAGATCCCGCCTACAGCGTATCGCAGCGCCTGGACGGCCGCGTAGGTGGTCGTCATTTCCTCCAGACCCTCGGGTAAATCCGTTAGGTCGTAACGATATGGCCCAATTGGCACGTTGTCGGGTTCATGGACGACTAGCGGCGGCCTACTAGGGGCCGACAACAGGGCTCGGCCCGTCTGGGGGCGTTGTTGGTCCGCGGTGGGCTCACTATTTTTTCCGACTGTGGCAGCCTCAAAAGTGGCGCTGTCCTTTGACCATTTAATCGTAGGCAATGTCAGACCATCAGTTTCCTGGTCGCGCGTTTCCATAGTCCCGAGCATCTCCAGAGAAACGCTGAGGTCTAATGTTTTGGGGGTCGTTTTGTCCTCTGTCAGCACCAAAAAACGGTATTCCCGCTGGTCGCGGTACTTATCGTGTTTCACGAATGCGGACCTGACTATGAAATCCCAGTTGTCCCGAGCGTCGGAAATCGTCCCGTAGGGGTCTTCCACGTATACCACTGGCCCGTGGAGGACCAATTGAGTCTCATGCTCGGTCACCAGTCGGAGTTCGCCGTCGTACGAGTGTTTCATTTCTTCTGGCTTGCCTTGAGGCCCGAATTGCTCGGCGACCATTGAGGCGAGGGCGCGGGCAAACTTGCGGGGGCGAGATATGTACCACTTGTGGTCGTAGTCATCAGGCATGGTCGCTTGCCATCTGTCCGTCTCGTCGGCATCTGACGGCTCTACCGAAGCGCAAAAGATCCACCAGTTTTGACCGTAAGTGAGCCTTCGGGTCGTTGTTTCCGATCTCTTCACCGTACTGGTGTTGGTCGTGATGGGTGAACCCGCCAGTTCCGATGCCTTGTTGCGCTCAGAATCCAGGAGCCGGGCCGTTGCCAGGTCGTCGGGATGGTCGATACTCTCGGTAACCACAGTCTCGCGGGACGCATTACCTTCCCCGGGGTCTCGAATCAGGTTTTCACCATACTCCCTGAATAACTCTGGCTTGGAGATCCGCAGTGTCCTGCTGACTTCCGGAGCGTAGTTCGTGTTGCAGGCTTTGACCAAAATCGTAATGGGTAAATGCTGCTCGGGGTCGCGCAAATCAACGTAAGTCGTGCTAATCAGATTTCCGGCATCATTAATGTAGAAGCCCTCGTTCATCAGGAAGGGGCGTTCCAATGTGCTTCTCCTTTGAGGTTTGATGGGAACGCTGCAGGCAACGTTGGTACTTGGGTTTTTTCCCGAAGGTTTGGAAGTCTTTGCACAAATAATCATTTTCGGGCAGATTTTTTATTCAACTGCGGCCTAAAACTTTAGTGTTATCAATAAAGAACGGCGGGACAGCATCCCGTCATAGAAATGTTGGTCGTACGGTGCTTTTGCTGCGTGTCGGTACTAGCGGAACCATTTCTTTGTTCCCTTGGAGTGGGTCTACGAAACCTCACTGGTCTTGCACAACTTGTGCGTAGCCTACTTCGACGAGCGTGTCCACCAAGCGGTCGTGGGCTTGAATGACGTAGTCAGAGAGCGGTAAACCTGAACGAGCCGAATAAGAAACTATCTCAAAACAGCAATTGCCACTGCCGGCGATACCAGAGTAATGCGCAGGCCAGTTGCAGCAGTCCCAGATAGTTCGATGCTTTCTTGTCGTAGCGCACCAGTATTCCCCGGGACTTGGACAGCCAGCCCAGCGTCCGTTCGACCACCCACCGTCGCGCCGGATAGCGTTTCCGACCGTCGGACGTCAGCTTTTCCTCGCCAATGCGCCGGATGTGCGGAACATAGCCATGGTTCGCGACGGCCCTAGGACCGGTGGGATTGTCGTACCCCTTGTCCAGGCACAGGTTGGGGGCGTCGCCTCCATAATCTGCGGGGCGCACTACCACAATGCGCTCCAGCGTTTCCGCCAACAACTTCGTATCATGCACGTTGGCTCGGGCCAGCACCACGCTCAACGGGCCGCCCAGTCCTTCGACCAGGATGCTGCCGACCAGGATGCTGCCGACCAGGATGCTGCCGACCAGGATGCTGCGCTTGCTGCCCGCCTTGCCCCGGTCCGTGGGGTTGGGGCCAACCGCATCCCCCCGAAACGCGCTTTGCCCATGGCGCAGTCCGCCGCTTGCCATTCCCACTGCACGCCGCCCAACTCGGCGCAGTCCGCCGCGAATACCGTCCAGATGCGCTGGAACACCCCGCGCTCCACCCCGCGCTGGAAGGTGCGATGGATCGTGCTGTCATCCCCCAATTCCCTGGGCAAGTGGTTCCACTGGGACCCGCTGCGCAGCCGGAAGATGATGCCGTTGAGCATCAGCCGAGGGTCGGCCCGCTTCCGGCCAGTGGGCTTGGGCGGGTCCAGTTCCAGTATCACCGGGTGGATCTGCTCCCAAAGGTGATCGGGAACCTCCCAGACGGTTGCCAATGTCGCACCGTCCTCCATAGCCCACCTCCACACGCTTTTGCCTTATCCTAACCCCTCAATCGCCGCCTGTTCACCTTTTGAGATAGTTTCTAAACTGGACTTTGTACATTGGGCCGATGAGTGAGAAGGCCACGCCCAGCTGGACGCATTTTTCGGCCAGGAAGTTTTCGAATGTCAGCGCTCAGCGCTCGACTTTGTACAAAAACTAGAAAAGTTATAAGGACAGGGTAAGCTTGACCAAATCACCACAAGAGGTCAAGCATGTCCTCCCTGCCCACCGTCATTGTAACCGTGCTGTTCCCCTTTGAGCACCTGTTCGACCGCAGGACCTGGCGCAAGGCCCAACTCCTGGTGGTGGGTGCGATCCTTTCTCCTGGCAAGCGCACGGTATCGTCCGCGCTGAGCATCCTGGGGATTGGCCAGAGCGGAGACTTCGCCGTCTTTCACCAGGTGCTCAACCGGGCCCGGTGGCAGCCGCTGCAACTGAGCCGGGTGCTGTTGCTGCTGCTGATTGGCCGCTTGGGTTCATCCACCGAGCCCCTGGTGTTCGGCATCGACGAGACGGTGGAGCGACGCTGGGGCCCAAAGATTGCGGCCAAGGGGAGGTATCGGGACCCGGTGCGCTCCACCGACGACCAGGTGGTGATGACTCCCGGACTGCAATGGGTCAGCCTGATGCTGCTGACCCGTATCGGGTGGGCCGGTCGCCACTGGGCGTTGCCCTTCCTGACCGCGCTGGTACCGTCGAACCGCTATGACTGGCTCAAGGGTCGTCGCCATAAGCGGTTCACCGACTACGCTCAGCAGATGCTGGACTGTCTGCGTCGGTGGCTGCCGGATCGGGACCTGGTGGTAGTCTGCGACGGCGGCTACGCCAAGCGTGATTTCCTGCTCCACTGCCAGAGCATGTCCAAGCCTATTGTCGTCATAACCAAACTGCGCAAAGACGCGTCCCTGTACCAGCCAGCGCCGCCGCGACGGCCCGGTCAGATCGGCCGGCCCCGGGTGGTGGGAGCGCGACTGCCCAGTCCCACCGCGGTGCTGGACGATCCCGCCACCCCATGGACCCCCTGCCGTGCCACCACATCCGACGGCGCCGATCTCATGATCGAGCTGACTTCTGGCGTGGCGCTGTGGTACCGCGGCGGCTATCCGTCGGTCCATCTGCGCTGGGTCGTGGTCCGGCACCTTGAAGAACCCCTGGGCCCCCACGCTTTGCTGTGCACCGACATCGACGCCGATCCCCTGCAGATCGTGCAGTGGTATCTGCTGCGTTGGCAGGTCGAGGTGACCTTCGAGGAACTGCGGGCTCACTTGGGCATGGAAACCCAGCGCCAGTGGTCCGAGCGTGCCATCGCCAGAACCACCCCCGCACTCTTTGGTTTGTTCAGCCTGGTGACCCTGGCGGCGGATGTCTTGATTGAACAGCAGGGCGGCATAGTGCCGCGGACCACGGCATGGTATGCCAAAACCAACCCCACTTTCGCCGACGCCATCGCCCTGGTCAGGCGACACATCTGGGCACAGCAGGAGACTTTTGCCACGTCCGAGCCCAACTCTGAACTGATAAAACTCCCACGCGGGACATACCGCAGGATGATCGAGACCCTCGCTTATGCTGCCTGATTGTACAAACTCGAGCGCTCAGCGCCCACATTGGAAAACTCGTGGAGTTCAGCCGGTACCGAAAGTGCGCACGTTCGGCCTCAAACCCAAGCTTTGTACAAAGTCGAGCTAAATGGGCAGCTTGGGCTCCGCGCCGTCCGGCACGTCGATGTCAAATGCGTTGGCGTTGAAAGCCAGCAGCGAATAGTACCCGAAGAGCGTGGTCAACTCCGTCAACCCCAGGGCGCCGAATTGATCGATGGCGGCCTGGAAGGTCGCGTCCGTGACGCGGTGGTTGTTGAACAACTCGGTGGCGTAGTTCACCACCGCCTGCTCGTCCGCCGGCAGTTGCGGCAGAGCTTTCCGGTCACGCAGGTTGTCCACGAACTCCGCGCTGATGCCCTGTTCCTTGGCGCGCACGGAATGGGCGAACCAGATGTACTGGCAGTCCATGTTCCGAGCCGTCAGTATCATCGCCAGTTCCTGGATTCTCTTGGGTAGAGAGGACTCGTCGCGCAGGTAGTTGACCAGGTGGTTGGCCCGCTTGCGCATCTCGGGACTGTTGATCATGGCAGACCCGGGTCCGCTGGAAACCACGCCGCCGGAATTGGCGGTCTCGTGGTCGAATGCCTCTCGCAATTCCGCTGGAACCTGGTCGCGTGTCAAGATGGGCGTCCGCATATTTGCCTCCAGTGCTTTTCGCTCAATATAGACGGGCAGACGACTGAGGAGCAAGTTGCAAGGGCGGATGTAGCCGGAGCCGCCCCGCTCAACGTGAACGCCGGCCGCTGCACTGACGGGGTAACCGCGTGCTCCGGCGCCATCGTGCTCGTATCGCTTTGGCGGAATTCGTAATAGAATACTCGCATTCGCCCACGTCCAGGAGGGATGGCAATGGCTACTGTGAACAGCGTACTGGGGCCCATCGATACCGACGACCTGGGGTTCACACTGAGCCATGAGCACGTGGGAACCAACGCCGCCGGTCTCCGCCACACCTACCCGGAAATCATCGACCGCGACGGCATCCGTGAACAGTCCATCGCCGCCATGCGCGCCGTCAGAGAGGATGGAGTCCGAACCATAATCGACGTGAGTACCTTCGACCTGGGACGGGACGTGCAGTTGATCCTCGAGGTCGCGCTGGGCAGCGACATGCAGGTGGTGGTCGCCACCGGCAACCACCTGGCGGTGCCCCGGCCTTTCGGCGAAATCTCTCCCGACGTCATCGCCGAGCTTTACGTTCGCGAAATCGAGGAGGGCATCGAGGGCACTGGGATCAAGGCCGGCATAATCAAGGTGGCCAGCGACGAGGGCGGGATTACCGCCGCACAGGAAAACGTGCTGCGGGCCGCCGCGCGTGCGCAGAAAGCCACCGGCGTCCCCATTTCGACCCACACCTGGTCGCCGGAACGGATCGGCGATGCCCAGGTGCGCATTCTTGAGGAAGAGGGGGTTGATCTCGACCGGGTGTACATCGGGCACAGCAACGACGATACCGACCTGGAGTACCTGCTGGGACTGTTGAGCAAGGGGGTGTGGTTGGGCTTGGACCGTTATCCCGGCGGGTTCCGCCCCGGAACTCCGGACTGGGAGCAGCGAACTGAAGTCGCCAAAGCCCTGATGGACGCCGGGTTCACGCACCGCATATTCCTGTCTCACGACTACTCGGTACCCAAGGCGCGTCACGGCGCGGAGGTGCAGGAGCAGCGTCGCCGGGCGAATCCTGACGGCTACACCTTCATCCCCCGTTACGTGCTGCCCCGCCTGAAGGAAATGGGAGCGTCGGACGAGGACATTCACCAGATCACCGTGGAAAATGCCCGGCGCTTTTTCGCCGGCGAGTAACCGCGCTTTCAGGATTCCACGGTAAAGCAGTCTTGATTTCGTCGCTATCCCGAAGCCCCCACTACAAGTGGTACGCCTTCGTCACCCTCGCGGTGGGCACCTTCGCTTCGGTGGTCGACCACGGTAGCGTGGGCGTCGCCCTGCCCACCATAGCGACTCACTTCCAGACCGACATTCCCAGCGTGCAGTGGCTGGTGATCGGATACGCCATGACGATCATCGCGCTGCTGCTGCCCATGGGCCGGCTGGCGGATCTCATCACCTCGAAGCGGGTGTACATCATCGGCTCGGCCGTGATCATCGCCGGTTCCGTTGCCGCCGGCACCTCCACCGATCTGGGAGTGCTGATCATGTCGCGGATCGTGCAGGGAACCGGCGCCGCCATGACGCAGGGCACCGGCATGGCCATCATGATCGGCGCCTTTCCTCCCAACGAGCGGGGCAAGGCCATCGGCCTGATCATGACCATGGTGGGGACTGGGGCCGTGGCCGGTCCGGCGTTGGGCGGCCTCCTGGTGGACGCGTTTGGCTGGCGGTCGGTGTTCTTCGCGACTATACCCTTGGTGGCCATCAGCATCGTCCTGTGCATCGCGGTGCTGACCAGTGCGGACCAACTGCGCTCGGCCCGCGGCGCCGGCCGGAGCGGATTTGACTGGCTGGGAGCATTCTTGTCGTCCAGCGCGCTGCTGGCGCTGCTGCTTGGCATCACCAATGCCCACCGCACCGGGTGGACTTCCCCGCCTATCCTGGGCGCGGCCGCCGCCTTCGTGGTTCTCCTAGCCGGTTTCATCTGGTGGGAACTCCGCATCTCCGCTCCCATGCTGAACCTGCGGATGTTCCGCCGGCGCAATTTTTTCCTGGGCGTGACGGCCAACTACCTCATGTTCATTGGTAGCTCGGCGATTCTGTTCATGACGCCGTTCTACCTGCAGAACGTGCTGGGATACAGCCCGTCCGTGGCAGGTCTGTGCGTGGTGCCGGGAGCCCTGTGCATGGCGTTCCTGGGACCGATCAGCGGACGGCTTTCCGACCGTTACGGTTGGCGCAAGTTCACCGTGACGGGGCTGTTGCTGTCCACCACCGGCATCGCCATTCTTTCCCAGGTGACCGCCGAATCCTCGCTGTTCCAGGTCATCCCCGGCCTGATGCTAACCTCCAGCGGAATGGGCACCTTCTACTCGCCAAACTCCAGTTCCATCCTGAGCGCGGTGGAACGGGAAAGCCACGGTGTTATTTCGGCGCTGGTCAACCTCATTCGCAACGCCGGAAACGTGGTCAGCGTCGCGGTCGCCACCGCAATCGTGACCGCCACGATGGGATCGTTGGGCTACGAGCCCAGCCTGGACGCGGTGCGCGGCGGCGGGGCCAGCGGCGTGGGAGCGGCGTTCACCGTCGGCATGAAATATGCTTTCTTCACCATGATCGGGGCGTTGTCGGTCGCGCTCTTCCTCTCGGCGCTGCCCACCCATCGGGAGGAGCAGGCCGTTACTTCCCGCCCCCAACCCGAACCCGCGCTGCGCCCAGCGACCGGCCCGGCACAGGAGGATTGACCCATGACCACCACCAACACGAACGACTGCGGCGAAGGGATCCTAGAGGCGTTTCGCAACCTCGGCGTTGATTACATAATCTCATCACCCGGTTCCGAATGGGCGCCGGTAT
Source organism: uncultured Dehalococcoidia bacterium (assembly GCA_951813535.1). GTDB lineage: Bacteria > Chloroflexota > Dehalococcoidia > Lucifugimonadales > UBA3495 > Bin87. Next base: position 1,756,115 of record OX638345.1, read on the forward strand.
GGGAGGCGCTGGCCCGCCAGAAGGTCAACGAAACGCCCGGGCCGCAGTACATCAACTGCTGGCACGAGACCCTGGCGGTGAACATGGCCAGCGGGTACACCAGGGTAACCGGCCGCATGCAGGCGGTCCTGTTGCACGCTGGCGTCGGCCTGCTGCAGGGCAGCATGGGCGTGCACGGCGCCATGATCGGCGAGGTGCCGATGCTGGTGTGCTCCGGCGAAGCGACCAGCTATGGCGAAGACCCGGAGATTGATCCCCAGGGCCAGTGGTACCGCAACCTCAGCGTGGTGGGAGGGCCGGACCGGTTCGCCGACGCCTTCACCAAGTGGAGCGGAAGAGCCACCAGCCCGCACACCGTGTACGAGCAGTTGGTGCGCGCCGGCGAATTGGCCCAGCGGGTTCCCCAGGGGCCGTCCTTCATGAACATCCCCATCGAGACCATGGTGCATTCGTGGACTCCGCCGCAAAAGCTGCGCACCGTCCCGTCGGCTCCCAAAACCCGCCCGGCGGACCAGGACATTGCCGAGCTGGCCGATCTGATCGCCCGCAGCAAATCGCCGCTGATAATCACGGACAGCGCGGGGCGGGAAGTGGCCGGCTTCAACAACCTGGTGGCCCTGGCCGAGATGTTCGCCATTCCGGTGGTGGAAAGCGCGGCGCTGTACGCCAACTTCCCCAAGGGACACCCGCTGTACCTCGGTGGACAGTCGGAGCGGTACCTCCAGCAGGCCGATCTGGTGATCCTGGCCGGCAGCCGCGCCCCCTGGTATCCGCCCCAGGCCGGCCCGCAGCATGCCACCGTTGTGGCCATGGGAGAAACCACGGTCAAAGACTACATGGTCTACCAGAACCTGTTCGCCGACCGCTATGTCGAGGGCGATATCGCCATCGGGCTGGGTCTGCTGGTCGAGGCTTTGCAACCCTCCGTGGCCGGTCGCCGCGACGAAATCGAAGCGCGTCGTCAGCGTTGGGCTGCGGAACATGATCGGTTGGCCGAGGAAACCTACGCGGCGGAGGCCGCCGCCAGCGCCAGCCGGCCCATCGACCCCGCCTGGCTATGCGCCGTGCTCAGCGAGGTAATGCCCGACAACGTTGTCTACGCAGAGGAAGTCACCACCCACCGAGGCGCTATAGGCCGTCACGTCGTCTGGGATCGGCCCCAGAGTTACTACAAGACCAACGGAGGCCTGGGTCAGGGCCTGGGACTGGCGCTGGGCGTCAAGCTGGCGAAGCCCGACCAGCCCGTGGTGGCGCTCATGGGCGACGGCGGTTTTCTGTACAACCCGGTGACCCAGTGCTTCGGCGTCGCCTGCGAGGCCAACCTGCCCTTCATGACCGTGCTGTTCAACAACGAGTGCTACGAGGCCATGCGGGGCAACCACCTGGCCTACTACCCCGACGGCGTGGCCGCACGCTCCGACATCTGGCACGGCGTGCACATCCCCGGGCCCGACTACGCCAAGCTGATGGAGCCTTTCGGCGGCTACGGGGAACGGGTAGATGATCCCAACCAGTTGGCTCAGGCTCTACGCAACGGACTGGACGCCGTCAACGAAGGGCGCATCGCGCTAATCGACGTCGTCCTCAATAAGTGATGGATCAGCCGGTAATCTCCCGCGCCAACTCAATCAACTGCTCGTCAGTCCCGTGGTCTCCCAGCAACGACAGGCCCACGGGCAGGCCATCAACTTCGGCCAGCGGCAAACTGATCTGCGGCCGGCCAGTGTTCCCGGCAATCGAGGTGAGCGCGCTGTTGCGCAGCCGCAGCGTGTGGCGCTCGGAAACGCGCTGGCCAAGCAGCGGAGCCGGGGACACGGTGGTCGGCAGACACACGACGACGTCGCCACCATTGAACACCTCGTTCATGCGAGAGATGACGGCATCACGGCCGGCCTGAGCGGTGACGATCTGCTCGTCCGTTACCGAGCGGGCCAGGGCGTAGCGGTCCGATACCTCGAAGCTGAAGGTGGGATTGACCTGGTCGATCCAGTCCCGGGCCGACTCCCACGCCTCGCGACTCTGCAACACCTGTTGGTGACCCGACCATTCTTCCAGGCTGGTGGGGGAGAGTCGCAGCGCTGACGACGCTGTGAACAGCGGGCGAACCTTCGCCAGAACCGTTTCCAAAGCCGCGCGAGTTGCCGGCTCGGCAAGTTCGAAGGCGTCCTCCGCGATGACCAGGCGTTGCGGACGCCGAGTTGCGGGGCCCGGCGGGAGTATGATGGAGCCCACACGGGCGAAGGTCTCGGCGTCCCGTGCGAACCAGCCGATGGTGTCGAAGGACGGCGCTTGGAGCAGCATGCCGTCCAACGGGATTCGCCCGTGGGTGGGCCGCAAGCCATAGAGTCCGCAAAAGCTCGACGGCACGCGCACCGAACCGCCGGTGTCCGAGCCCAGCGCGAAGTCCACTACCTGTCCAGCCACGGCAGACGCGGACCCGCTGGACGAACCGCCGGGCACACGCCCCGGTGCATTGGGATTGACCGGCGTCCCGTAGTGCATATTCTCGCCGAAGATGCCGCGGGTCAGCTCGTCGGTGATGGTCTTGCCGACCATGGACGCGCCGGCTTCCACCAGCCGCTGCACCACCCAGGCGTTGGTTGCCGCAGGTCCGTGGGTAGCGAGCCAATGCGGGTTCCCGCATCCGGTCACGTGGCCCGCGATATCGAAGATGTCCTTGGCCGCGAAGGTGAGGCCGGACAACGGCCCGTTGTCGGAGCCAGGCAGGTGGGCGTTGCTATCGGGAACGAAGGCGTTCAGTGGGCCGGCCATGGTTACAGCATTTCCTCATTAAGTGTGACGCCAAAGCCCGGACTATCGGACAGGGCGATATAACCGTCCTCCGGCTCCGGTTCGTCGATCCAGAGCACGTCTCGGGGAGAACGGATGTGGTCGGAGTGATACTCGGCGAAATCTGCCCAGTCGGAGGCGGCGATGAGATGCAGCCCCCAAACCTCGGCTCCCCGGTGGGGCGAGACCGGTACGCCGGCGTCTCGGGCCAGGTCGATGATGCGCAGGCCCGCCGTGATCCCGCCGCACCACGTGATATCGGGTTGCCACACGCCCAGAGCATCGGCGCGGGCGATGTCCGCGAACCCGAAGTGGGTGAACTCGTGCTCCCCGCCGGCGATAAGCGTCGGGGCCGCCACCGCGCGCAGGTCGGCTTGACCGCTTAGATCGTCCGGTGTCAGCACGTCCTCGTACCAGTAGAGGTTGTACTCGGAAAGGATGTCGGCCATTTGTATGGTGACCTCGGCATCCCACGACATGTAGCAGTCGACCATCAGGCGGGCATCCGGACCATATTGCTGTCGGGCGTTTGCCGCCGCTGCCGCGGCCGTCTCGTAGTCGGCGTCGCCGGCCCAACGGTGGGGAAACTTGTGGGCGCGGAAGCCAAGGTCGCGATACTTCTCCGAATCCGGGCCGGTGGCATAGGCCAGGATATTGGGTTTCCGCGCGCCGCCCAGCAACTCGTACACCGGCTTGTTTTCAGCTTTGGCAAGCAGATCGTACAGAGCGAGGTCCACGCCGCTGAGCGCCATCATCGCCAGCCCCTTGCGTCCGTAGGGCAGGGACTGTTCGTAGAGGTGATCCCAGGCGCTCGCAATGTCCGCCAGACTGTTGATCTCGCGGCCGAGCAGCAACTCCCGGAAGTGGCGGTTGACGATCTCCACGCCGGCCACACCGCCGCCACCGTATCCGAGGCCGACGGTGCCGACGTCCGTCTCCACCCGAACAACGATCTGCCAGAAGTGAGTGCGCCAGGACGGGACGACATGCCGATATTTGGGGTATACCGCCCGTACTTCGGTGATTTTCATCTATTCGACGGGACCGCCCAGCGGGGCGACCGGTGAGCCGCTTTCCAGGAATGTACCGTATCCCGGGTTCTGCTGGAGCTCGCCCTCCCGCAACAGCACCTGCCCCCTCAGCATGGTGATCCAGGGGCGACCGTTGACCTGCCAACCCTCAAACAGGGTGTATCCCGCGTTGCTGTGATGGTCGCTGGCGGTGACGATGCGGTCGCCGTTGGGGTCCAGAATGAGGAAGTCGGCGTCGGAGCCCACCTGGATCACGCCCTTGCGGGGGTAGATGCCGAAGACGCGGGCCGGGTTTTCCGACATGACGCGGGCCAGCCACCAGATGGGCAGGCCACGTTTGACCACGCCCTCGCTGTACATCAGCGGCACGATGGTCTCGATGCCGGGCGAGCCGAAGGGAACGGACATGCCGTTGGCGTCGACGAAGATGTTGTCCCAACCGGGCTGCTTAAGTTCCTGGGGATGCGGCGAGTGGTCGCTGGCGACAATGGAGACGTGGCCCTGGCGCAGGCCCTCCCATAGTGAGTCGCGGTCGGGCCCGTCGTCGGGTCGGAGCGGCGGTCCGATCTTCGCCAATGGGCCCCGCTCCGCCATCTGCGCGTCCGATAGCAGCAGGTATTGGGGGCAGGTTTCCGTCCACACGCGTTGGCCGAGGCTCTGGGCCTGCTTGATCCGTTCCAATCCTAACTGGGTGCTCAGGTGCACCACGTAGGTTGGGCAGCGGGTTGCGGCAGACATCTTCACTGCCCGGTTGATCGCTTCCTCTTCAGCCCAGTCCGGACACGCTGTCGGGAAGTCCGTCGGATGCGTATGGCCTTCTCCCAACAGCTTGTTTTCGAGGTATTCGATGATGTTGCCGCTCTCGCAGTGGAGTTGCAGGACCCCACCTCCACGACCCACCAGGTCCATCGCCTCGCAGATGTAGTCGTCGTCGCACATCCGGCCGGGGCGCTTCTTGTAGGTCATGAACATCTTGTAGGACTTCACGCCCAGGTCGACGGCGTCCGGCAAACCGGACAGGATGCTGGGCCGGTTCTGCAGGATGAAGTGGAAGGCAAAGTCAGTGAGAGCCACGCCTTCGACGGTTTCCCGGGTGCGGTGCACGGCCTGGGGCAGCGTTTCGTCGCCCTCCAGCTGATAGGTGCCAAAGGGCACCAGGGTGGTCAGGCCGGCGTGGGCGGCGGCCAGCGAGCCCAGGGCGTAGTCGTCGTGGCCGTCCAGGTGGACGTGGCTGTCGATCAGGCCGGGAAGCACGAACTTGCCCGATGCGTCGATGTACTGGTCAGCCGGCGGCAGGTAGTTTTCCGGTCCAATCGCGACGATCTTCTCGCCGGAGATGGCGATGGAACTCTCGTAGACCTGCGACGAGGTTACGATCTGCCCGCCTACGATGACCGTATCCACATGATTGGTGGCCATGGCGAAACCTCCTTATGCTAGAAAACGCCCTGTGGTTCCAACCCCAGCAGGTACTGTCCGGCCGTTTCGTAGTGTACGTGGTGACCCTGGACGTGCTGCGTGATGACGTGAATGTCCTGGAATCGCCGCTGGATCGGGTTGGACTGGAAAATGCCGCTGGCGCCGCACAGGGTGTACGCGGCGTCCACCACTTGGGCCGATGTGCGTATGGCATGGGTCGCGGCCACCCGCAGTTGGATGCGTTCATCGGTGGTGAGCGTCCCCCTGGTGCAAGCCGACTCCCACAGCCGTCCGTGCGTTTCCCTGAGGAAAGCCCGGGCAGAACTCTGCTGCGCGTGGGCCTCGCCAATGGTGCGCTGGGTGGTCTGGTGGTCGCGAAGCAGGATGCCGGAGCGATAGGGTGTCCTGCTGCCGCCCACCTCGATAGCAATGTCCAGGCTCTTGCGCGCTACGCCCAGAGCAACGGTGGCGAACCCGGTGGCGAAAAGCAGCGTGGTGGGTATCCCGTAGAGTGGGCGGTCGCACCAGGATGGGCCTTCCTGCACGAAGGAGCGTTCCTCGGGAACCAGGAGGTCGTCCACCTGGAAGCTGAAACTGCCGGTTCCGCGAAGTCCCGCGACTTGCCACAGGTCCACCATTCGCACTTGGTCAATTGGCATCAGGTGCAGGCGAGTTTGTGGAGGTTGCCCATCGGCTCCCGCACCGTTCTCGGGGATGACCGGCGCCAGCGCGGCGATCCAGGTGGCGTGATCGCTGCCGCTGCTGAAGTTCCAATGCCCGCTCAGCCGGAAACCTCCCGGCGTCGGAACCGACTTCGACCCGCCGGCCGGTGGCCCGTTGGTTACCACCGCCCGCTGCTCGCCCCATATTTCCCGCGCCGTGGTCATGGTCATGCGCGTGGACCTGGTTGAGAAGACATTGTTCTGATTCAGGCACCAGGCAACGCTGGCATCGGCCTCCGCAAACATCTCCAGAATGTTCAGGAAATCGGTATGAGCCAGCTCCGCGCCGCCCAATTCGCTTGGCAATAGCAGCCGGAAGAACCCGGCATCCGCCATGCCTGCGGCCAGGTCGGGTGGCATTTGCCGTTCGGCGTCGATCCAGTCGGCGACCTCGTCGACCCGGTCGACGAAGGGCCGGGCCGCGTCCAGGTAGTGGGCGATATCGTTCGGTGCCTTGGTGGTGGTCATTTGCGCTCTCAAGGGGCCGTTCCGGCGGTTTCAGGCCTACGGTACACGGGCGCGAATATGGTGTCAAAGGGCGCGGACGAAGGTATTTACATCATCGGTTCACCGACGCATTATGTACGCGACAACAGGTAAACGGCTCGCACTCATGCCAGAGATGCGAAGGAGCGAAAGATGGCTTTGTTCGAGGGATTTGAGCGCATGCTGGTGGACACCAGCGGCGAGGCGGTGAATCTGGTCAAGGGCGGAAGCGGACCCCCGCTGCTGCTGCTGCACGGTTACCCGCAGACCCACACCATGTGGCACAAGATCGCGCCGAGGCTGGCGGAGGATTTCACGGTGGTCGCGGCGGACCTGCGCGGCTACGGCGACAGCGGCAAGCCCCAGGGCAGCCCCGACCACTTCAACCACTCCAAGCGGGCTCAGGCGCAGGACCTGGTGGACGCCATGAGCCACCTGGGGTTCGACACCTTCTTCCTGGGCAGCCACGACCGTGGAGCGCGCGTCGCCCACCGGTTGACCAAGGACCATCCTGAGCGTGTGCTGCGGTTGGCGACGCTGGACATCGTACCCACGCGCCACATGTTCAGCATCGTCAACAAAGAGATGGCGACCAATACCTACCACTGGTTCTTCCTGATCCAACCCTACGATTTCCCCGAGCGGGTAATCGGGGCGGATCCGGACTACTACATCCGCTCGCGGTTCATGCGGGAGCGCAATGCGGAAGAGGTCTTCCCGCCTGAGGCAGTGGAAGAATACGTGCGATGCTTCAGCAACCCCGATGCCATCCACGGGGCGTGCGAGGACTACCGCGCCGGCGCGAGCATAGATTTGGAGCACGACGAGGCCGACTTCGAGAACAAGGTCAACTGCCCCCACCTGGCGCTGTGGAGCGACCGGGGTTACGTGGGCCGCACCCAGGACGTTCTCGGCGTGTGGCGCAACTATTCCAACAACGTGGAAGGACAATCCCTGCCTTCGGGCCACTACATCGCCGAGGAATTGCCGGACGATTGCTATCGGCTGTTCCACGAATTCTTCACGAGGTAGGTGCGATCATGGCCCAGGATTACCTCGATCAACTGGCACAGTTCGTCGCCGAAACTCGTTGGGAGGATTTCGACCCCGCCGCCATTGCCGCCGCGAAGGACGTGGCGCTGGACACCATCGGCGCGATCCTCGCCGGCAGCCGCCTGTCGGAAAACGCCAACTTCGCCAGTCTCGCCGCGACCATGAGCGGACCTGGCAAGGCGACCGTCTTCGGTCATCCACATCGGGTGCAACCAGTGTGGGCCACCATGGTCAACGCCACCGCCGGCGTGTCGCTGGAGATGGACGAGGGCAACCGCCTCGGCGGAGGGCACCCGTCCATCCACGTAACGCCTGGCGCTATCGCCGTCGGCGAGGATCTCGGATGCAGCGGCAGCGACGTGCTGGCGAGCATCATCGTGGGCTACGAGGTCATCTCCCGCATTGGCACGGCGACCCAGGTCAAGGCGGAGGTGCACTCCCACGGCACATGGGGGACCATCGGCACCGCTGCGGCAACGGCGCGACTGATGGGCTTCGACGCGGCGCAAACGCGGTTGGCGATGAACCTCGCCATGTCCATGAGTCCCGCCAACACCTGGACCCCCTGCATCGAGGGGGCCACGGTGCGCAACCTGTACCCCGGCCGGTCCGGTTTCCAGGGAATCATGGCTGCCCACCTCAGCCAGTGCGGATACACCGCCATCGCCGACGGGCCGGCTGACCTGTACCGGACTTTCCTCGGAGAGGGCTTCGATCCGGTCGCGGTGGTCGATGGCCTGGGAACTGCCGGCAACCTGCGCATCCAGCAGAACTACTTCAAGCTGCACGCCTGCTGCCTGTACAACCACCCGGTGCTGGACGCCGTGCAGGACTTGCTCCGCGATGAACCTTTCTCCGCCTCCGAAGTGAAAAGCATAGCGGTGACGGCCGCTCCCATCGCCGGCATCATGGCCGACCCGCATCCCGAAAACATGCTGGCCGCCAAGTTTTCGATCCCCTACGCGGTTGCCGTCGCCATCTGCTACGGCCGCACCGACGTCACCGCGTTCGTGCCCGAGCGGGTGGACAGTGCCGACATTCGCGCGCTGGCGGAGCGCGTTTCGCTGGACTCCGACCCGGAGATGAACCTGCGCCGCTACGACTATCCGTCGGCGCGGGTCGCCGTGCAGCTTGCTGACGGCCGTCTCCGCCGGGCCGAGGTCACCTCCCAGCGGGGAGACTTCTCGAATCCCGCCGGCAGGGAGGAATTGCTGGGCAAATTCGATCTGCTGTCTCGGGACACCCTCGGCGCGGGCGGAGTGCAGGAGGCCATAGAAACGGCCAGCCGCCTCGATCGGTTGCCCGATCTGAGCGAGCTGACCGCTCTGCTGTCCGTCGCGTAGCCGCTAGTACTCGATGCTGTAGATCCGGGCCGCGTTGTCGTGGAACATGGCGGCCCGCTCGCTGGCTGAATAGCCTGACGTCATGCGCTTGAAAGCGTTGTACATAACGTTGTACGAGAAGGACACCTTGTCCGGCGGGAAGTTGCTCTCGAACAGACACCGGTCGGGTCCGAACTGGTCGATGCAGTAGGTGATGAGCGGGCCCATCTCCTCGGCCAGCTGTTCCGAGCCGATGGGTGTCGTCCGCGTGTGCCAGTCGAACCCGTACCGGGGCTGGCCCACCCCGCCCAATTTCATCACCACATTGGGACACTGGGCCAGCGCGGCCACTCCCTCGCGCCACGCGGGCATCACCTCTTCGTCCCGGTTCCCGTAGGGGCCGACGCGGATCAAACCACCGATATGGTTGGACACGATGGTCAGGTCCGGCACAGCCCTCGCGAAGTCGACCAACTCGGCCAGCTGCGGGAAGTACACCACGTTCTCGTATACCAGACCGCGGTCGGCCAGCACTTTGGCCCCGGCCCGCAGCTGCGGGTCGGCGAGCTTGTGCTCGGTCGAACGGCTATCCAATTCGGGATGTGGGTCCCACCCGGTGTTGTACCGGATGCCGCGGAAGCGGTTGGGGCTGGCAGCCTGGAGGGCGTCGAGCACGCGGGCCACGTCGTCACCGAGGGCCAGGTCCGCGTTACCGATGATGGCGGCCGCGGCCTTCGTCGGCCCGTAGAGGCCGGTGGCGCTGGCGGCGGCAATACCCTGCACGAACTCGACCTCGCCCACCGGCCGCAGCTCTTCCGGCCCGTCGGGCCGGTACATCGACCGAGCCTCCAGGAACACGGTGGAGCGCACGTTGTGTCCGCTGTTCACGTCCGCCGCCAGCTCATCCAGCAGGTAGCGGTGGTAGGGGACGCGGTCCATGCGAAAGTCCCAGAAGTGGTGGTGGGCATCGCAGATGGGCAGGTCGGGTTCGAGGGAAGGTTCGGGGGTGAGGGCCAGCCAGTCATTGTCTCCGTAAGGCATGGTTACGCTCCGTGTGGGGTGTGAAAGGAAAGCGGTTAGGGGATAGCAAACGGCCTCCCCCAAAGGTCTGGGAGAGGCGCGCATGCCAAGCGTATTGGTCGATACTAATCGTCGGCGGTGACCTCGGCGGGTTGCGCTGTGTACGTTTGTGCCTCGTAGGGCTGGCCGGAGGCCGGATCCACCTCGAAGGGTCCGGGCAGATCCAGTTCCTTGGCCATTTCGCGGACGGCAGGGAGCACTTCCTGGCCCATGAGGCGCAGGCTGCGCATGGCGTCGTCGTGGGTCATCGCGCCGTCGCCGTCCCAGAAGAAGATGCTGCCGGGGCGGATGGTCTCCAGGACATGGCGGATCTTCGGGATCACGCTGTCCGGCGTGCCGGAAATGATGGTGTAGTCGTTGACCTGCTGCTCGTAGGGTCGGGACAGGACGCCGCCAGGACCGGCGCTTCCGCCGCGAGCCGCGGTGGCGACCGATGTGGTGGGCAGGACGCGACGTCGGGACGTCAGGCCGGGCAGGTGCAGCAGAGCCTGGTTGGTGGTGCCTTCGTTGCCGGCCAGGAACGGGTTGCTGGGCCCCTGCACGTACTTGCGCCCGGTCTCCTCGGCCAACTCTTCCGTCTCATCGACGTGGACCTTCCACAGGTAGCCGATGTTCTGCGGGCCGGACTCGTAGCCCAGCTCGGCGGCCGTGTCGTGGTAGATCTGGAAGGCCTGCTTGGTGGGTTCCATCTCTGTGGCAAGCATGATGTAGGGGATGCGCTGCTCGGCGGCCCACACCAGGGAGTCACGGGAGACCACGCCGGGCAGCCAGATGGGCGGGTGCGGCTTCTGGTAGGGTCGTACCCACGGGTTCACGTGGCGGAAGTGGAAATGCTTGCCCTCCCAGCGGAAAGGTCCCGGCGTGGTCCACGCCTTGACGATCAGCTCGTGCGCTTCCTTGAACCGTTCCCAGTTGTAGTGCGGCTCGATGTTGTGGGCGACACTCTCGCGGCCGGTGCCCCGCACCCAGCCGGAAACGAGGCGGCCGTGGGAGATCATGTCGATCATGGACAGCTGTTCGACGAGCCACAGTGGGTCGTCCCACAGGGGCAGGATGTTGCCCAGCAGGACGATCTTGGCGCGGTTTGTGATGCGGGCGAGGATCGACGCTTCGACGTTCATCGCGCCGCCCATGCAGAACGGCGTGCTGTGATGCTCATTGAGCATCAGGCCGTCGAAGCCCATCTCCTCGGCGTAGATCTTCTCGTCCAGGTAGCGGTTGTAGAGGCTGGCCCCCAACTCGGCATCGTAGATTTCGTTGCTGACGTTGAGATCCATGATTGACTTGCCGGTGGCGCCAAAATACCCGGACTTGGGGTCCTGGTACGGCCTTTCGGTGAAATATCCAATGAACATGATCGCTTTCCTCCCGGGTCCGGCTACGCGCGAATTTTACCATAACGCGTGAAGCGCTAAGACGATAGAAACTCCCTGACCAGGGCCACGAATTCGTCCGTCTTTTCCAACTCGGGACGATGTCCGCAAGAGTCAAAGATGTCAAGGCGTGAGCCGGGAATGGACTCATGGTAGGTCTGCCCGGCGGACACCGGGACGATGTTGTCCTGCTGGCCCCAGATGATCTGAGTGGGCACCCGCTTCAGCCGGTGCACCAGGTGGGGGAGGCCCAGGGAGTGCATGTAGGGCCGCCAGCTGAGGCGGCACGCCTCTTCCCGCGCCACGGCCCAGGCTTCGGCAAGTTCCGCGGAGGGCTCTTCGGGACAAACCTGCCGGTATTCGGGAGCGGTTCCGGGATCGTGGAAGCCAACGGTTAGAAATTCCTCGGCGACCACCAGGAACAAATCAAAGATTTCTCCGGTGGGAGGCCGGATGCCTGCCGGCGCAACCAGTACCAGTTTCTGGAAGAGGTCGGGAGACATCGACGCCATTTCCGCGGCCAGCCAACCACCCAGCGAGAAGCCCATCAAGTTCACTGGCCCGAGATCCAGGTCGTCCAGCGCCTCCAGGTACCATCCGGCCAGGTCCCGCATGTTCATCACCCATTCCTGTCGCTCGGTCGCGCCGAAGCCGGGATGGGAAGGGATGTACAGGCTGAAGTCCCGGGCAAGGGCCTCGTGATATCGAAGCTGGCCGTGGTGCCCGAATTCGTCGTGGAGGATGAGCAGGGGTGCGCCGCTGCCGCCCGTGACCATTTGCAGTTGAACTCCCGCGGCTTCCACGGTTTGTTCGGTCCATGCCTGGGTGCCTGTCGTCATTTGCCATGCCCTCCTTGGTATCCGGCAGGTTGGAGTGAACGCGCGGCCATGATAGCACGGGGACGGGCAGCAGTCGGGGCGACCGTACGCTGCCCATGCTCGCGAATAGGCGGACGTGCCACTGTGGATACAGGCCCAAATCAGCTTGTTGGGAAGGAAGCCGAAACATTTGTGGCACGGTCTCGCGAACCCACGGTTGCGGATTGCACCCTTGCAACGGAGGGCAGTGCGACCGCTGGAATGAACCGTTTGACGGGGTATGGGCCGCTGGGTACACTCGGCGGATATGCCAAGTGGGCGCGTCCCAGGGCGACCGGGCCTGGTCTGAGCCCTTCCCCAGCGGCGGTTCCGCCAGGATGTACACGCCGAGTCCTGCGACGTGTCGCTGGCGTGGGACGCTCCGGCGGAGTAGTTTGTGAGGGTCTGGTTGGGAATCGGGCTGGAGCGGCCGAACCGTTGATCAACAACCGGGGCGACTGACGCGGGACTGGTCCCGCGATGCGTCGCACTGGTATGCAACGGCCAGCTCTCGGTGTCGAGCAATGACCAACGTAACCGTCTGGCGGACAAGGCTGGCCCACGCCCTGCCCTTCTACTACGGCTGGGTAATCGTGGTGAACGGGGTGGCGGTGAGCCTGTCCACCCGAACGGTGATGGCGGTTGCGACCCTTTCCGTGTTCGTTGTTCCGATGACCCAATCCATGGGTTGGTCGGTGGGGATGTTCTCCGGAGCGGTCAGCCTGGGAGGCCTGGTTGCGGTTTTCGTGTCGCCCATCGTGGGGAGATGGCTGGACAGGTACGGGGCAGGTGTCATCCTGGGGACGGGTTCATTTGCCACCGGGGCGCTGGCGATTGGGCTGGCCTTCGTTACTCATCCGCTGGCCTTCTATTTCCTGTATGTTCCGGGGCGGATGATCTTCTCCGGCCCGATGGAGATCGGGCTCCCCACGGCTGTCAGCAACTGGTTCATCCGACGGCGTCCGATGGGGCTGGCCGTTGATGCCGTCGGTAAGGGGGCCGGCCTGGCCATCGTGCCCTGGGCGATGCAGCTGATCATCACCGGGTTTGACTGGCGCACGGCGTGGGTTACCCTGGGGATTCTGACGTTCGCGCTGGGGGTCGTTCCATCCCTGTTGCTGGTGGCTCGGCGGCCGGAGGATATGGGACTGGAACCTGACCCGGCGCCGGCGCGGGAAGACCCAGCCAAACGGGATACCGAGGCTGCCAAAGACTCCGGCGACTCGGGTAGCTTCGCCGAGACCAACTTCACGGTGGGGCAGGCGTTGCGAACGCGGGCATTCTGGATTTTGGCGATCTTTTCCGGCGCCGGGATGATGGTTCAGGCGGGGGTGAGCCTGCACCAGGTCTCTCACTACATCAGCCAGGGTGTTGATCCGCGATTTGCCGCGATGAGCGCCAGCACATTCGCCCTGGCGCAGATGCCGGCGAGCCTCTTCTGGGCGGCCGTGGCGCGGCGGATGCCCATCCGGTTCCTGATGATGTTCGCGGCGTTCGTGGTGGCGATTGCCACTGCGGGGACGGTGATTAGCGACTCGGTGCTGCCGGAGCTAATCTCGGCGGCGGGAGTCGGGTTCGGCGTGGGTGGCTTGCACCTGCTGATCCGGCTGGTGTGGGCGGACTACTACGGACGGCAGAACCTCGGGACGATCCGCGGGCTGACCATGTCGGTGCAGGTGGGCGGACAGGCGCTGGGGCCGGTGATCGCCGGGTTCATGTTCGACTATCTCGACAGCTACCGGATCCCGTTTGCGTTCTTCGCGGTGGCAGTGTTCCTGGCCGGGATCATGGCGCTGGCGGCCAAGCCGCCACCGGCTCCGCCTCTGCAACCTTCGAGGGAACCCGTGGGTGTTTCGGGCTAATCCGGCCGGCAACCTCCTGGAATGGGAGGTTGGCCATACCCCGGGCTGCCGGACTACTGCCCTGTAGAAACTCAGGTGACTGGGCTTGCTTTTGCGTCCAGCCACCGGTCACGAAGCCGCGGGCGAGGTTTGTCCCTCCGCCGGCAGGGATTCTTCCCAATCGGGGATCAGGACGCGCGAGGACGATTCCAGCAACAGGATGAAGACGACTCCGGCGAGACTGGCGACGATCGAGATGATCCAGGCGAGGTCGTAGGAACCTCCCCCAACGTCGATGAAGCCAAGGAACCGCATCGGGGCTTCGGCGTTGCGGAAGTCGTAGACCACGCCGCCGATGAGTCCTCCTAACGCCATGCCGAAGCCGGAGCCGAGGTGCTGAAATCCAAAAATGGACCGAACCGGACCCATGCCATAGTACTGGCGGTTGGCGATGAGGAAGGCGGACATTTCCCCGCCGAAGCCGATGCCGAAGAGGACGGCGAACAGGTAGAACTCCCATGCGCTCTGGGCCCAGAAGAGCATTATGACCGTAACCCCCTGTAGGAAGTAGGGCAGGATCATCGTTACCTTGGCGCCCCAGCGATCGGCAAGGATGGGAATGAACAGCCGGCTGCTGACGCTGGCCATGGTGTAGATGGTGACGGTCCAGGCTGCCGCCGTGAGGGACAATCCCTGCTCGGTGGCGAAGAAGACGACGTGCCAGATGACGATGGCGTGGCCCATGCAGCCGAGGAAGTGGATGAAGGGGAGGTTCCAGAAGGCCCGCGTCCGACGGGCATGCTGCATGAAGACCTTGCTGCGCAACTTGGCGGTTGCGGCATTGACCGGTGCGGGCACCGGGTCGTCGTCGGTAGCTCCCAGGGGCTTCATCCCACGGTCGGCGGGGTCGCTATGGAAGAAGAACAACAGCGAGAACAGGATCACTCCACCCACGGCGGCGATTATCCAGAACCCGACCTGCCATCCGGTCAGGGCCACCAGCAGCGCCAATCCTGGAGCAGTGACTGATGCTCCCATGCCTCCGATGGACTGCTGGATACCCACGGCGACGCCGAGCCTCCTCTTGAACCAGGCGGCGACCGTGGTGGGAATGTTGACGGTGAAGAGGGCTTGGGCCAATCCCAACAGCAGGCTGTAATAGATGTAAAGCTGCCAGAGTTGGTCCACGGTGCTGAGGAGCAGCATCCCGGCCACGTAAAGGGCGGCCGCGACAAACAGGGACGGCCGCGCCCCGTAGCGGTCGCCGACCCATCCCGAGACCGGAGAAAGGAGGGCGCTGGCGAGGCTGCGGAAGACCTGGGCCAGAACGATGGCGGTGACGCCCCAGGCGAAGTCGGTCTGAAGGACCACGAGGATGACGGCGAAGGCCTGGCTGACAAAATTGGCGGTGACCCGGAGCATGGTTCCCATTCCCACCACGAGCCAAGCGTAGTGGTACCGCCCCCGCAGGTAGTTCATCCGGTCCGACAGGTCGATATTCAAACCGAATCACTCTCCATCATCAGGAATCAGGATGAGTCGTCGTGAGCCGGGCCGGAACTCGTCAGCAAGGCGGGGCGCAAAACGGGGCATCCGCAATCGAAGCATTGTAACCACGCCAGGGTCAGGTGGCAACTTGACCCAACCCTCATGCGTACCCAGTTTGGCGGCGGGAAACGTCAGAATAAGGATTTTCAAAATTCAGGGATTATCGGGATTGGAACCGTCGCGTGAGGGACATCTCCCAATCCTGCCAAATCATGAAATCCCGTAAATCTTGATTCTGACGATTTACCAAACTGGGTACGCGTGAGGACCCAACCGAGGAGCAGAGCATTCGCATTTGAGACTATCGTAACAACCCTTGGCAGCCCGCAGCGGGGGTTGCCGGAAGCACAGCCGGAGTTGCGCCTAGCAGACCGTCTGAGGATTAACCACGATGGATTGGAGAAGGTTGATTTTGGGAAGGATCATGCCACGGACACAGTGGGAGATCCCGGGTCTGCGGTCAGGACACCGTAGCGGAAGAGCTTGAGCAGGTTGTGGGTGGTGCGGATCAGGGACCATTCCCCGTTGATGTTCTCCAAACCCCTCAACAGGAACGGCCGGAAGCCTCCACCCTGCTTGATCTGGCCGAAGACCGGCTCCACGGTCTCCATGCGCAGGGTGTAACGCTGCCGACCACGCTTGGTCTGCAACTTGCGGCGCATCCGGTCTCCGAGCGACAGATGCCCGAGGATGCGTCCTCGGGGCGCCGACGGCGGTTGGTGTCCGTGGCGGGTCTTCTCCGGCGCGATGAATGGGTCCACCCCCAAGGCGTGGAGATCGGCGACGGCTTGAGCCGAGTAGTAACCGGCGTCAGCGTATGCTTCTTTGGGCGCCGCGCCGATGTTGTCGATGGTCTCCTCCAGCATTGCCACCGCCGGCTGCTTGTCCGATGCCTGGTTGGTGGCTCGGGCCGCCACGATCACCTGATGCTCATGATCGACCACCGCCCGGCAGTTGTAAGCCTGCAGGAAGTCCCAGCCGCCCGGCCCGGGCATGATGCGGGACTGGGGGTCAGTGAAGTTGCGCTGGGCCTTGTCGTCGGGCACCCCAGGATGATCCTTGCCCTCCTCTGCCGCCCGCTCCGCCTGCGCCTGCGCCTCGGCTTCCAAGGCAGCCATGGCCTCGCGGATATTCTCCAACTTGCCCTCCCGAAAGGCCAACTCCTCCGGTAACTCATCACCGCGCTTGTCCCGGCCATACTGGCGGCCTTCCTCCTCATCCACTTCCTGGGACTCTACGGGGTTCACGGCCCATCTGCGTTTTCGGTAGCGGGTTGCCGTTGGGGTGTTCCTGGAACTGTGGCGGGTGGGGCCGGAACGCTATGACGAACTGAAGGGGCCTGACTGTAGGCCGCTGAGTATGAAATCACCGACTCGGGACCGCTACCGGGCATCGGCCAAGAGCGAGAAATGCCGGATTCCGTATGAGATTACTCCCGCGACCAGCCACCACCGCAGGCATGGCATCGGCTTGCCAAGCGCCGGGCCAGCCCCTATTGGAGGAAATCTCGGGTTCCGCGTAACCATCCGCCAGCACGCGCCGGATTTCCCGCTGAAAGCCGGCGTCTCCGTTCACGCCGCACTTGCGCAATGGCTTGAGTCAGTCCATTATGTTTCCGACCACCGTCGTTCTCCTTGTTCTGGCTAGTGACCGTCGGGCAAGGATGATGCGGTGGTTTGATTTTGTCCCCACTTGGAAGAAGTCGGGCGAAAGCCGAACCCGACCTTCCGCCAAATCGTCGAAACGCCAGAGGGCGACCCCGGGATCCATCCCGCTGGTCTGCCTGGACGAGGACTAACATTGATCTGACATGCAGGATTTCACCAACTCCGAAACCACTCGTACCACAACCCAGCAAAGGATGCCGGCGGACGCGGTGGCCGAATTCGCGGAACTACCTCGCCTGATTCGTGAACACGGACTGCTGGATCGGCAGCTCCGCTACTACACCATCAAGATGCTCTCCACGTTGGCGATGTTCGCCCTGAGCATCGCCCTTCTTATCGTGGTGGACAACTTCTGGTTCCAGATCGCCAACGCCGCATTCCTGGCCTTTGTGTTCGGGCAAATCGGCTACATCGGCCATGACGCCGGACACCAGGGAGTATGTCGATCGGTTCGCGGGAACCGGCTCATCGGATACGGCGTCTGCTCGCTGCTGGGCATGAGCCAGTCCTGGTGGCTTACCCAGCACAACCAGCACCACCGCTCTCCCAACGACCTTGATGACGACCCTCATACCATGATCCCGGTATTGGCCTTCTCGGAAGAAAAGGCCAGCGACATCCGGGACGTCCGGCGGTTTCTGGTGGCGTACCAGGCCTTCTACTTCGTACCGATCCTGACGTTGGAGAGCATGGCCCTGCGGTTTTCCAGCGCTCAGTTCCTGGTCGGGGCACGCCGGCCCGGGACCTACCTCCCGGAATTGGGGCTGATGGCGTTGCACTTTGCGCTGTACTTCGGGCTGTTGCTCTATGCGCTCAACCCATGGCAGGCATTGGTCTTCGCCCTGATTCACCAGGCTCTGTTCGGGTTGTACTACGGGCTGGTGTTCGCCCCGAACCACAAGGGGATGTTGATTCTGGACAAGGACAATCCGCTGGATTTCGTGCGAACCCAGGTACTGACCACCCGCAACGTCAAGCCAAATTTCCTGGTCGACTTTCTTTACGGCGGGCTGAACTACCAGATTGAGCACCACCTGTTCACCATGATTCCAAGGAACAGATTGGGAAAGGCCAGGCCGATTGTCCAGGAGTTCTGCCGGCAGCGGGGTATCCCCTATTACGAAACTGGCACATTAACCTCGTACCGGGAGATTCTCAGCCACATGCACCAGGTTTCGGCCGTTCTCAGAAATGGCTTGAAAACTGCCGGCGAAGATCGGAAGCTGCGATCCTCCCACGGTTAGGTCCGGCATCAACGCCAACGCACTGCACTGCTCAAAATCCCGTGCCGCAAACCGCAGACCGCCCGGTCGGAACCAACGTGCAGCCAGTCCTCAGACTCTCCGCGGGCCGAGGGTCCAAAATTGACGACCATGATTGACATGGCCATTCCCCAGATTGCCCGTGAGCTTCGACTGGACGGAGCGCAGGTGGAGGCCACGGTCGGGTTGCTGGATGATGGCGCCACGGTACCCTTTATTGCTCGGTACCGAAAGGAGAGCACGGGCAGCCTTGACGAGGTGGCGATCTCCAGCATTCGGGACCGGTTAGCGCAGCTTCGGGAACTCGCCGAGCGACGTGAGGCCATACTGGCATCCCTGCAAAAGCAGGGCCTGCTGAGCGAGGAACTACGCAAGGCCGTTGAATCTGCCGAGACAATGACGGTCCTGGAGGACACCTACCTGCCCTACCGGCCCAAGCGGCGCACCCGGGCCGCCATCGCAAGAGAAAGGGGTCTGGAACCCCTGGCGTCGCGACTCTGGTTGCAACGGGACTTTGACGTCAACCGGGCCGCTGCGGAGTACGTCAATCCCCAGGCCGGGGTGGAAAACACCAAAGCGGCCCTGAGTGGGGCCAGGGACATAATCGCCGAGTGGGTCAGCGAAGACTCGACCGCGCGGCGAGAAATTCGCGAGTTGTTCTGGTCCCAGGGCGTTATTTGGGCCAAGGTAACATCTGGCAAGGACGCGGAAGCGACCAAGTACCGGGATTACTTCGACTGGCAGGAACCCATCGCGAGCGCGCCCTCCCACCGGATCCTGGCTGTACTTCGAGGCGAGAAGGAATCGTTGCTTTCGGTCCGCATCGCGCCGCCGGCATCGGCGGCGACAGCGATCCTGGAGCGGCTTTTTGCCAGCGGCGAAACGGAGGCTGCGGAGCAGGTCCGGCAATCCATACGGGAACGGTACAAAGCGTTGCTGGAATCCGCAATGGAAACGGAGGTCCGCAAAGCGGCCAGAGTTCGCGCCGAAGACACCGCCATCAGGGTGTTTGCCGACAACCTGCGGGAGTTGCTGCTGGCCCCGGCCCTGGGCCAGAAGAACACCCTGGCCCTGGATCCCGGGTTTCGATCCGGTTGCAAACTGGTGTGTCTGGACCGGCAGGGTCATCTGCTGCACCACGACACCGTTTATCCCCTGCTGGGGGAACGGGGTGAGGAAGAGGCCGCCAGCAAGATACGCGTGCTCTGCGATCAGTACCACGTTGAGGCCATCGCCGTGGGTAACGGCACCGGCGGCCGCGAGACCGAAGCCTTTCTCAGGGCCCTCGAATTGGACCCCCAAATTGCGGTGATCATGGTCAACGAGAGCGGGGCATCGGTCTATTCCGCGTCTGAGGCGGCGCGAACCGAATTCCCGGACCACGACATCACCGTGCGTGGGGCGGTTTCCATTGGTCGCCGGCTCATGGATCCCCTGGCCGAACTGGTCAAGATAGATCCCAAGTCTATCGGCGTGGGCCAGTATCAGCACGATGTTGACCAAAAGGCATTGAAGCAACGCCTGGACGATGTGGTGATCAGTTGCGTCAACCAGGTCGGGGTGGAATTGAACACCGCCAGCCCCGAGTTGCTTTCCTATGTTTCCGGCCTGGGGCCGCGCTTGGCCAACGCCATCGTCGAGTACCGGAGCCGCAACGGGCCTTTTGCCTCCCGCAACGCTCTAGAGAAGGTTCCGCGCCTGGGCCCCAAGGCGTTCGAACAGGCGGCCGGGTTTTTGCGCATCAGTGGGGGCGCCCAACCGTTGGATGCCAGCGCGGTGCATCCCGAGTCCTACCCGGTGGTGGCCGCAATCGCCAACGACCTGGGCCGGTCGGTGGAACAATTGCTGGGAGACGCTTCGATCGCCGGTCAGATTGACCCCAGCCGTTACGTCAACGACCGGGTTGGCCTGCCGACGTTGCATGACATAGTCGAAGAACTGGCGCGGCCGGGTCGGGACCCCCGGCAGGAGTTTGAGCCTTTCGACTTCGCGGCCGGCATCCACCGGATCGAGGACCTGACGGCGGGGATGAAGTTGCCCGGAGTGATAACCAACGTGACGGGTTTCGGCGCCTTTGTCGACGTCGGCGTACACCAGGACGGCCTGGTACACATCAGCCAGATGGCGAACGGGTTCGTCAGCAATCCCTCCGATGTCGTCAAAGTTCAGCAGCGCGTGTGGGTGACGGTGCTTGAGGTAGACCTGGAGCGCAAGCGAATTGCCCTGTCTCTGAAGTGATCGGTGTCTGCATTGTTTCGAATTCCCCACAAATTTGTGCCGGATTGGCAACCGAATTACCCTGGCAATTCGGCGTATCATCAAAAATGCACATGATAAGGCTGTTACACTATTAGTGTATCCCGGGGAATGAACGCCAACGATGCACCGATTTGCACGCCGTTGATACCCACGGCGGCCGGCCCGCATCATCTTGCGTTTGCGGAACCCCCATCGTCCACATTATCCCCCGCCCCGCGAAGGAGTTATCATCAGTACGCAATCCCCATCCCGGTCTAATCGCCGACGATCACATAACCGATCGCAACACAACCGGCCGCAACAGCATGCCGCAAGATGCGCTGATTGCGGAGCAAGCGCCACCGTCCCGTTCCGACCGAATCCCGAACGACCGGTGTATTGCTCTGTTTGCTGGAAATCTCGCCGGGACGGCGATACACCCACGCATCCAGCATCGACAACGGACCCGTCGGGCACGGGTGCAACAGTCGACCAAAAGGCATCTGACGATGTGACTGCTGACGCTGCGGTCTTTCCCGGCATCGATATGAAAGCCGCTACCAGAGCCGCGATTGCCCGCATGAATATCGCGGATCCGACGCCTATCCAGGAACAGTCCATTCCCTTTCTCCTGGACGGACGGGACCTGATCGGGCAGGCCCGCACCGGTTCAGGCAAGACTTTGGCCTACGCGGTGCCCATGGTGGAGCGGTGTGACCCGTCTGAACGCCGCGTCCAGGCGCTGGTGCTGGTTCCAACCCGTGAACTCGCCATCCAGGTGGCCGGAGTGGTCGAGGCCCTGGTGGCTCGCCAGCGGCTGCGCGTGACGTTGCTGTACGGCGGCCGATCATTGCGGCCGGAGCAAACGGCTTTGAGAAACGGCGCCCACATCATCATCGGCACCCCCGGGCGTACGCTGGACCATCTGCGCCAGGGCGCGCTTGATTTGAGCGCGGTGAGGTTTCTGGTCCTGGACGAGGCCGACGAAATGCTCGACTTGGGGTTTGCCAAGGACGTAGACGCGATCCTGAGCCGCACGCCGTCTCACCGGCAGACGGCTCTGCTGTCGGCAACGATGCCGGAATGGGTGGCCCGAACCTCCAAGAAACACCTGCAAAACCCAATCACGGTGGAGGTGGATGCGGACCAGCCGGCACTCCCGACGGTGGAACACCGCGTGTACAGCATCCAGAAGGCCGAAAAGATGTCGGCGCTCCGAACCCTGCTGGACCAGCGCGACGACGCGCCAACCCTCATCTTCGGAAAGACCAAGCGCGGGGTGAAACAACTGGCCACCCGTCTGGGGACATTTGGCTATCCCGTGGGAGCCCTCCAGGGCAATCTCAGCCAACCGGCGCGCGAACGCGTAATGCGGGACTTCCGCTCCGGCGCCGTGCCGATATTGGTAGCCACCAATGTGGCAGCCCGCGGTCTGGACGTGGCGGGAATCGGGCAGGTGATTAACTTTGATCTGCCGGACTCCGAGCAGTTGTTCACCCACCGGGTGGGGCGCACCGGCCGCATGGGTCGGGCCGGAGAGGCGATAACGTTCGTCACTCCCGATGATGGTCGCAAGTGGCGGGAGATTGAACGCAGCCTGGGCCACCGCTTTACTCTCAAACCGTGGCACCGGGAGCGTTTGCCGGCCGCGGCCGCACACTCGGCAGGATAGATAGGTGGCAGCGCGTTGGGCGTATAAGGGAAGGTGGGGAATGGCGCTGGCCCCGCCGGCAGCGCCCGGCGAAAGCTGGGCGGGACTGAGGAGGTCCGCACTCGACTACGCGCGTTGTGGAGAGTGGCCTGTGAGGGCGACACGGCCTCGCTGGCTCGCAACTTGTCGAGGATGATGCGGCAACTGGACCATGGCGTCGGGCCTTCAGGCCCGGCGTCGCCCGCTGCCCGAACTACCGCGGGCGCCAGGTACGCCATTGCCGACGCACCGTGGTATTGCGGTATTGCGCCGCACCACTCCGGTGTTTTTCTGGGCAAGTTGGTTGGCGCCGGACCTCACTCCCGCTCCCCGGTAAAATCTCGGCAGTCGCGGCGATTGTTTCAACCAGACCGTCCCTGGAAATTGAAAGGAATCCTATAGCCACTCCCTCGCGCGTTGGATGATAAGAACATAATCCCCCTTCGTGTCTATCTGCACGGTTGGCCATTCACTTTCGTTGCCCCGGTACGATGCCCAGTTGTTGGATGGGAAGCAACCGTGTGGGATCCCTGCCAACGAGGCAGGTTGGTGGTCGACAGCCCGCCGGCCCGCCATTGGTGCGGTGTGGTATGGTGCATTTCACAATCGTCTGACGACACATCTCGAAGATGGTGGGGATGCCCTCCCCGTTGCCATGCCGCCATCCCTGATCCTGCGGATTACAGATACCGTTTCCGGCCGAACCGCTGCCCTGCGGTTGGACGACCCTGCCGACCAGGAGGCGCCGTTGGGTTGTCTGCTAGGACGCCACCTGAAGAACGCGCCCAACGACGACCGACTGATTCGCACCGGCGCCATTGCGACCGACGGCCTGCTGTCCATGCGAAACCTGCAGGATCTGGTGTACCGTTCCGACGACTCCGGCCGGCTGACGGGTGTATTCGCGGGCGTGAAGTTTCTCCAGGAAGGCCGACCAGCCGCCCTGGACCGGCCGGCATCGATTCAGTCCGCGGCAGCCGGCGACGCTCCGCTGCAATTGATCGATGTGGCGGTGGACCGCACCGACGCTGGCTACGACCGCAACTGGACCGGCTTTCACCTTCGCCGTTGGAAGCACGACCCCCATTTCCATGAGCGCTTCGTGCGGAGCGTCGTGGCTGCGGCCTACGGTCCGAGGGAGGTCGACTGGGTGTTGCGCGCGGATACGCCGTGCCGGCAACGAAAGTTGATCCGTGCGTTGGCCTTGCACATCTGGAACAGCGATTTCGAGAACTACTCACGTTACTCGAACGACGGTTTGCGGTTCAAGACGGGCGACGAGACTGTGCGCAACATCGCGGCGGGCGCCGGTGGAATCTGCACCGAGAAGGTGCAGGCGTTGAAGTTCCTAACCGACCACTACGAACTGGAGTCGGAATACCTGCTTGGCGGCCCCAATGCGCCGGGGCCGGTTCCGGCCGACCGTTTGCGGGAAATGCTGAACACCTTCGATTTCCGCTTTGCACAGCGCCATATGCGCTACTGGCAACACGCTGCCCTGCTGTACTGGGTGGATGGCGAGCCTCTGTTGGTGGATGCCACCAACGGCAACATTCCATTCCTCTTCCTCCGAGGCGAGGCCGCCAGCCGGCTGTTGGCCAACGACGCCGAAGGAATCCGCCCGAGCGTGTCGGTGCAGATGGTGGCGGAGGCGGAAGACTACCACTATCACCGGGTCGACCAGGACATTCCTCAGGACCTGTTTTTCGCCCTTGAAGGTTGGTTGGACGACACCGACCTGGTGCAAGTTTTCGAGAACGAACTTGGTCTCTACCTGTCCGATCGGCACTACGTGATGCCGCTGCCCTACCGCAGCGAAGGGGACTTCCGGCGTTTGAAACACCGGTACGGGGAACTCTGCCGCAACGCCGGTTTTCGGGCTGACGTGAGTGCGGATTGGACCCTGGACGGGCCGATAGGCCAGGAACTGGCCGCTTGCAATCCGACGGCAGCGGCGCGCGTGCTGGCAGCGCGAGACCAGCTCATCGCCCGCTACGACTGGTGGGATGGTCCGGGCCACCGGTCCGGCCTGGCCGTGATCGCTCTGAAACCGTCCTCCGTGGCCTCAGGCGCCGGGCAAACGCCATGAGCGGAGGCCGGGAGAAGTCGAAACTTCGGATGCGCGGGGTGCGGCGCGGGCGCTCGCGGGAAGACCGGATCCTGCGTCGCATCCGGACGCTCCGGAGCGAGCAGGGGGTCGCCAACTGGTCGGACCGAGAACTGCGAGAGGCCGCATGTTGTCTGAGTGATGGCTCTGCATCCTCGGAATCCGTACCGGAGGACACGCTGGTCCGTGTGTTCGCAGTGGTTGACGAGTCCATACGCCGCCGCCTGGGGTTGTGGAAAGTCTTCGACCTGCCGGATTCGGACGACGAACCGAGTATCGCAGACGCCCGCAGCAAGCTGGCCGCCACCGGCCGGGGTCGTTACCCGGGAAGCGATACGCTCCTTCCGGCGGAGTTTTACCGGGCCGCCCGCCGCCGGAAGGATGGCGACACCGAGGGACTGCACTTTCGCCCCACCGATCAGCAATTGCTGGCTGGCCTGCACCTGTACAACGGTCGCATCGTGGAGATGGCTGCTGGTGAGGGGAAGACCGTGGCCGCCGCCTTCCCGGCCGCGCTCTACGGTCTCATGGGTCGCACCGTTCACGTCGTCACCGCCAACGACTACCTGGCTGCCCGGGACTGCGAACTGCTGGCGCCGGTGTACCGGGCGTTGGGGTTGACAGTTGGAGCGGTGCTGGACCACATGGCCGGACCGGAGCGCTGCGTGTCCTACGGCAACCGGATAGTCTACGGCACGCTGCGCGAGTTCGCTTTCGACTACCTGCGCGATCGGCTGGTCATGTCCCCCAGCGAGCAAATCCAGGGGCCGCTGGACGTCGCCATCATCGACGAGGCGGACCAAACGCTGCTCGATGAGGCTGTCACCCCCCTGGTCATCGCCGGTGCGCCTATCCTCACCCGGCGGACGATCATAAGGGCCGACCGTGCGGTGCGG
The DNA here is from genome assembly GCA_951813535.1 of uncultured Dehalococcoidia bacterium. Classification (GTDB taxonomy): domain Bacteria; phylum Chloroflexota; class Dehalococcoidia; order Lucifugimonadales; family UBA3495; genus Bin87. Next base: position 1,781,497 of record OX638345.1, read on the forward strand.
GAACTGGTGGCGGAGCAGACCAGGTTGGCGGAAGAATGCCGGCACGAGTTGGACCGACACGTCGCAGGCGGCCAACCCGACGACAGGTCGGCAATGCTCTTGGCCCGGGTCATGCTGTCCCAGCCCGACGACGAAGCAACGCGACGTCTGGCCGCTGCTCATCCCCGCCTTCGTCGCCGCGCATTGTCCCTGGTGGATGCGGACGGCTCCGGCCGGCCCCACCCGGAGGTTGAGGAAGGCTTGCTCTGCGCGGTGGATGCGCAGCGGGGCAGCTTGAGCCTGTTGACCGAGGGTGTGGCCTTCCTCGAAGCTCAACTGGGCGACTTCTATTCCGCCAACGCTGTCGACCCGGACGCCGGTGGAGGCTCACGCCGGGCCGTTCTGCGGGCCAACCTGGTCAACCAGGTGCACCAGCTGCTGCGGGCTCACCTCCTGCTGCGTCGTGGGATCGAATACGTGGTCGACGATGACCAGGTGGTGCTGGTGGACCGGGACACCGGCCGACCCCGACCCGACACTCACTATCAGGACGGATTGCATCCGGCGGTGGAAGCCAAGGAAGGAGTGCCAATCCACCCTGACCACCGCAACCTTGGAGAGATCAGCGTCCCAGGCTTCGTCCGACGCTACCGCAGCGTCGCTGGCCTCACCGGAACCGCTCGAGGGGCGGCCGAGGAGTTCCGCCGCCTGTACGGTTTGGATGTGGAGGTGGTTCCCGATGGGCGGCGCGCGCCGGTCAAGCGTTTCGGCCGTCGGGACCTTCCCAGCCGGGTGTATGCTCATCCCGACGACCAGCTGAGCGCCGTCGTCGACGAAGCCCGCTACTTTCAGAAGTGGGGACGACCCACGCTGGTGGCCACGCGGACCGTCTTCCAGTCGGAGATCATCAGCCAACGCCTGACGGAAGCCGGTATCGTCCACCGTCTGCTCAACGCGTCCGCCAACCAGGATGAAGCGGACACTGTTCGTGAGGCCGGACAACCTGGCGCCGTCACGGTAGCGACCAACATGGCCGGTCGCGGCACGGATGTGCTGCTATCGTCCGGCCTTGACCGGCACGTCCTGGATCGCTTCGTCTCCCTGCTGGAACAGATGATAATGGCGGACCCCGAGGGCGGGGCGGTGGAAGTGCGGGCCAACACCTCCGGAGAAGCCGACCTGCTGGCCCGGGCAGTTGAGGCGAACCCCCAACTGTCGGCCCGCCGTGCCGGTGTCGACCGGTTGATGGTGCATCCACGCGGGATGACGCCGGCCCTCCCGGCGGCCGGCACGCTGGAGTTTGGACTGGGCCTTCACCTCGTCAGCACCGAGTTCAATGACTCGCCTCGGGTCGCGTTGCAACTGCAGGGACGCAGCGGCCGGCAGGGCGCGTTCGGCTCCACCCGCAGCTTGTTGGTCAGATCAGATCGTTGGCTGGCCGGTCTGGAGTACGGACGCCCGGCGCCGGACTCGGCGGGCCGAGTTTGCTGGGAAGGGCCGGAGCTCGAACGACAGTTGAGGCGCCAGCGGGAAGCAGCCCAGCAGGACGCCTCCAGTGCGCGGGCGCTGTTGCTGGAATACGCTGCGGTGTTGGACACCCACGCCGACGCTTATTATCGGTCCCGGCAGGAGACGCTGGTTGCCAGGCCGGACCGCCTCGGCCAGCGGGCGCATGACGCGGCACGATCCGCAGCAGCCGGTCTCGTCGGCGGGCATTTCCCCAATCTGGTCGCCGACGACTATGCGCGACGGTTCGCGTCCCTGGCGACGGAGCTACGCGTCCGGTATGGCGTGGATGGCGAGCCGGCGCGGGGCTGCTCTCTGACCGGATTGGGAGCCGCATTGGCCGATCTGATGGAGCAGCATCTGGCAGAGCGGCGGGAACGCTCGGGGGCGGCACAGTTCGGCGAGCTGGCCCGGTTACTGCTTTTGCAGGCCGGCGATGAGCTGTGGGAAAATCACCGGGCTGACCTGAGGAGCATGGCCATCGCCTCTCAATTGGATGCGCATGGGCCGAAGACCGCGATAGCCGAATACATAATCGCCGCCGCTGATGCCTGGCAACATTTCCGGAATGAAATATCCAATCGCTTCCTTTCCCAGATGTTGCATTTTCCCATCGTCGGACCGACTGGCTCACCGGAGGATAGCCCCGAGCAGCTTTCGCGGTTGGCCGTGGATCCACGGCTTGCCGAGCTCGTATCTTGAGTTGTGCCTCCCGACACCTCGTCGGGCACATAGGAGTTGACTGATATGGCGCCACGAATCAGCCGAATCGTTCTGGCAATGTCCGCCGGCAGTTTATTGGCGGGTGCGCCCGTGTTGGCCGCCTGCGGGCCTTCCGACAGCGGTGCCAGCTACAGCCAGTGGGCGGCTACCGACGGCGCCGCCGGCCGCATCAACCTGGACGACGTGCAGCAGGCGTTTATAGAGTCGAGCAGCGCCACCGAATTCGAAGACCGGGTCAATGAAATTTACGAAGGCGACGGCCTCATTCTGATCCGCGCCCGCCAGGACGGCGACCGCCTCACGCTGGAAGGATGGGAGGACCTGGACGCCAACAACCGGATTGACGACGCGACGGACGACCAACTCTTTGCCATCGTCAAGGAGGACGAACAGCACCAACTGCGGGGCTACCACGCCAATTCGTACTACAACAGCCACTTCGGCGCCGGTGATTTCCTCTTCACCTACCTGATAATAAGCAGCCTGAGCCGGGGTCCCTACTACTACCAGACGGGTCCCGACCGGGCAACGACGGTCCGGCAGGATCGAGCCTCGTACCGCGGCTCCAGTCGCTACGACACGCAGTTGAACCGCAACCGGCAGTATTCGTCCCGCCAGCAGACCTACGCCGGTTCCAGCTACCAGGATGCGGGACGCAACGTGAGTTCGGGGCGTCAGACCTATCAGCAAACGCAGAGGTCGTCGGGCGCCTTCCGCAGCAGCAGTTCTCTGACGCGCGGCAGTTCGTCCATTTCCCGCAGCTCCACGATCGGAGGAGGCGCCGGATCGACCATATCACGGAGCGGTAGCCTCGGTGGTTTCAGCGGCGGCGGGGGCCGGGTCCACTTCCTGGACCAGCCGGAGGGCGACGCCGCGACACGTCCCGCCTGGCTGGCCTGAGCCTATGCACGGCGGTGACGACGCCGGCCTTGCGGTTTCGGTGTGGACGAACCGGTTGCCGGCGGATACGGCCCTGCAAGTCAACCTGCCGGGCGAAGCCCGCCGCCTCACGCTGCGTCGGTTGCTGGACCGGCTCTTCCCGCCCGATGCCGGCGACCGCGCTGAAACCGTAGCCCGGTTGGACCGGCGGGCCAATCCCGACCTGCCGGCCTGCTACGCGGAGCTGCTGACGCTGACGGAACAGTGGCGAGCCGGACTCTGCCGGCTCTCTCTGACCTCGGGACGCGGTTGGGGTCGGCCGGCCCACCTCGACGACCCGGTATCCGCCCACTTGCGACCGCCGCCCCTGTGTCTCCGTGCCGGCGCCTGGGACGACGCTGAGCTGACGCTGACGATTCTTCCCGCCTATCGCCCGGTAGACTGGGCGGTGGCGCAGGGGTATGCGGCGAATCGAGATCACCTATTGGACTGGATGCAGTCCTGCGCGTTGCTCTACTTCGTGGACAAGCATGGCTGCGCGGTGCCCCCGCCTTCCGACCTCTCCCGGTCAGACCCCTGCCGACCCGTGGTGTCCGGCCTGTACCGCCGCCGTTGCCTGCGACCCAGCGAAGACGGAGCAGGATCAGAAGTGGCGCCGGCCGGCCGTGAGCTGATTGGCGCACTGCTGGCGGAGACGGAGGCGCTGATCGACGGTTTCGACCTGTTCAAGGACGCCCGCTGGAACGAGGACGCGCAGGGGGCGGAGTTCGACAGCGGGCGTGGCGCCGACTTGCGGGTTGAAGCTATCATCGCTGAGGGCCTGGATCCAGTGCGCGCCGTGTTCCTGTTGCGGCTCTACGACGGAACCCTGGATCCCTATGCCGACCAATGGCAACAGCTGGTGGGAGACCCGGCGTGTTTTGACCAACTGCTGGAACCGGTCGTGAACCGCCCCCAGCCGCCTCCTCCCGACGCGGTTCTCGCGGCCATCATGGAGGACGGCTACTCGCTGCTGGAAACTCGGGCTGAAGTAACTGCCGACAGCCAGGCACAGTCCGAAATTCAGCGTCGCCTGCTGACCCATCAAGCTGCCGCCGGGCCTGATGCCGAGGATTGAGCCCGACGCTCCGAATGGCCTGCCTCGTCGATCTGGTCAGCGTCCCGATTCAGATGACAATGAGCAGTATCAGTGCGGAACTCACCACCACCGCGGTTTCGACGAAGGCCACTCCCACGTTGCGCCCACCTGCTACCTGCTGGGAAACCCGCGTGTGGGGCAACAATACCAGGTCCACCGCCACCCGCAGGACATACAACAGAACGAAGCCCACCACCGAGTAGACGACAAACTCCAAAATCCCAGCCTGCCAACCGACGAAGTCGCCGAAGGTGGCCTTGAAGGTGACCAGGCCGATTGCGATCAGGTTGCCGCCCAGAGCGATGCCCACCGCCGGGTTGTCGCGTTCAATCTCATCGTGGATGTTGAAGGGCGTAGTCCATTCGTAGAACAGGGCGAACAGGATCAGGATCCCCAGGCCCAGGCCGAAGAACGCCAGGGCGTTGAGCGGGCCACCCTCACCGGCGATTGCTCCGGCAATGACCAGGCCGGAAGCGACGTTCACGCCAAACTCCGCTGCTGCCGCTCCTGCATTCTGATCCTGGATGATTTCGCGCTCCAGCTCGAATCGGTACAGCACCAACCGGTCGGTGACCAGCCGCATCAGGTTCAACGCAACGATTCCGGCCAGTGAGTACAAGAAAACCCACAGCACTTCCAGGCCGAAGGCGCGATCGAGTCCCAACCCGATATAGCCGTCGCCTCCCAGCGGCTCGTACACGGCCCCGAGGAACACGAGGATGACGCCCATCAAGTACCCCGACAGGCGCAGCGCCACCGCGAGGTTGCCTTTGGTTACGATCTCCTCCTCGATACCGTGGCGAGTAACGACGTCCCGGGCCAGTTTCGCCAGGATCAATACCACCAGGCCCAGCGCCACGTAGATCAGTCCGCGAGGAAGGTAGGTCAATATGTCAATCAGTATGTCCACCTGGCACGCTCCACACTCAGTCGTATCGTTATTGGGCCCCTGATCGCTCTCCCGGGTATAGCAGCACGTTGTCCGGGTCAATGATTTCGCTGAAGTGGGCTTCAAATGGGAGGCCTTCGAACTTCGTGATGGCCAGCATATCTTGCCCATCGTCCGCCAGGAACTCCCACATGTAGAAGCCCTCTCCCTCGCCGGCGCGGTCGCCCGGGTAGTAGAACGCCTCGAAACTGTTTCGGTAGGAGTAACGCCGTTCTTCGACGACCACGCCATTGTCGATCGAGTGCGCTTCGTCCAGCGCGATGAGGTCGTCCTCGGTCAAACCGATGGCGTCCAGGCCCACGGGCCGGCGTTCCGTGGTCGCGGTGACGAACAGGTTGTCGCCGTCCCCTGACCACTCCAGCCAGACCTGCCGTCGGGTGTCGGAGGCCACCAACTCGCGCCACTCGACACCGCTGCCGGCGTACCGATGGACCTGCTCCACCACCAGATATGCTTCGTCCAGGTCGAGGTTCAGACCCTGCACTACCACCACGTCTCCGACCCGTGCGGCGTGGATGCTGTTGTCGACCGCCAGGCGATCGGCAAGACCCGACGGCCGGTTGTTTCCACGGCCCATGAGTCGGCCGAACAGCCGGCCCAACGATGATTGTTTACTCATGGCGGCCTCCTCTGCCGGAGGAAGAATGGGAACAGATGAGACCAGGCAGCGGCGTGGTCCTCAGACGCCACATTATAGCCCAGAGCTACGGCGCTCAGAGGTCGGCGCGCTTGACCGCCGCCGGCGACGCCCATTATGCTCTGTTCATATCAATCTCCGATGGAGGCTGCCGGACGCGCGGTATGAGTAAAGCGGTTTTAATTCTGCTGGGCCTGGCCCTGCTGGCCCTGGGCATCCTGATGGTCCTTGGCGTTCTGGATTTCCTGCTCCGCATCGCCGGTGTGCTGTGCATCCTTGCGGCGGTGGTGATGTTGGGGATGGCCTTCTTCGGTTCGAGACGCGGCTATTGAACTGCCGTTTGATAGACTGTCTGAACCCGGGGTACTTCGTACCCAAATACCTTCAGGAGTAAAGTGAGATCATGGGCATGTTTTCCCGGATGTCCACCATTGTGAAATCAAAGATGAACCGTATGCTGGATTCCGCAGAGGATCCGCGGGAAACGCTGGATTATTCCTACGAGAAACAGCTGGAGATGCTCCAGAACGTCAAGCGCGGAGTGGTCGAGATGGTTACCGCCAAGCGACGCATCCAGCAGCAGGCCGACCGGGTCCAGGAGAACATCGCCCGCCTGGACCGTCAGGCTCGTCAGGCAGTCGAGGCGGATCGGGACGACCTGGCGCGACTGGCCCTGCAACGCAAGCAGACCTCCCTGACGGAACTGGAGGGATTGGACGAGCAGATCGCCGGCATGGAACGGGAGCAGGAGAAGTTGACCCAGGCCGAGCAGCGCCTGCAGACCAAGGTGGACGCCTTCCGCCACCAGAAGGAGATCATCAAGGCTCAGTACACGGCGGCCCAGGCCCAGGTGCGCATCGGCGCCGCGCTCGGCGGCATCTCCGAGGAGATGGGCGACGTTTCGCTGGCGGTGCAACGCGCCGAGAACAAGACGGACCAGATGCGGGCCAAGGCCGGCGCCATCGACGAATTGGTGGAGTCCGGCGTGCTTGACGACATTACCGGCCCCCGGGACGACATCGATCGGGAACTGGCGCAGATTTCCGCGTCCAGCAACGTGGAGGCTGAACTGGCCGCGCTGAAAAACTCCGGCGCGACGACCCCGCCCAGCGGTGGAAGCGCCTGACCGGGTTTGCTGCGGCGCAGTCGCCAACAGCCCCTGGTTATCACCATCACCTCACCCTTATCTCTAGCACTGGAGCGCAGAACGTGATTGTACGGATACTTGGCGAGGGGCAGTTCAACCTGCCTGGGGCGGTCATCGATGACCTCAACGACATTGATAACCGCATGGTGGAGGCGGTGGCCGCCGAGGACGAGGTCCAATTCCGATCGCTGCTGGATGAGATGTTCCTACTGGTGCGCGACCGGGGCGAGCCGCTGCCGCTGGATCAATTGGTAGAATCGGACCTCATCCTGCCCGAAACCGATCTCACGCTGGACGAAGCGGAGCACATCTTTATCGGTGACGGTCTGCTGGCTGGCTGACGGGCCGGCGGAAGCAGCCGAGATGCGCGACGTGCGCCCCGCGCATCACCGTTGGCTGCTCCGTCAGATGCCGTCGATTTACTCGGCGAGCCCGGTGATCTCAGCCCCCGTCAGCGGCCGGCGTACCGCCGCCGGGTCCACGCCCGCCCGCAGCGCGGCCATCACGCCGGCGGCTTCCCAGTAATTCTCCACAATGTGCAACTGGCCTGCGCTCCACGGCAATTCCGTCAGGTCGTTGCTCATCAGGTTGCGGTTCTCCCTCACGGCTATGGTGGTGATGCCCTGCTCCAGCGCGGCCAGGGTCGGCAAACCCACGCAGCCGTCGGGGATCACCAGGCACGATATATCGGCGGCATTGAGTACGCTGTGATGACGCCGGCCTTCCGGGTCGGTAATCAGCCGGGGGCTGCGCTGCAGCCCTTTCAGGATGCACTGGATCATCGCCAGCGACACGGCCTCGGCTGCCATGCGCGGATCAACCACACCAGGGTCTGCGTTGGCTATCTCCCGGCTCTCCAGCATGGGCGCATGGGCCGACGGCACGTCATAAAGCGCCGAGACCGTGTGAGTCAGCATCGCCTCCACGCCCCCCCAGGGGTTGACCATGTCGCCCATCCGGTCAAAGTACTCGAAGTGGTAGCCGGCCGGTACGTCGATCAGAGACGTGATGGCCACCGCGTCATATTGGTTCCGCCGCCGGTCCAGTTCCGCAAACAGGGGTTCCAGCCCCCGCACCCGACCCGCCGCCCTTCCCGACCGGGCATACCGGGAGTCCATCTGTAGGCCCTGTTCCAGCCGGAGAACCTGGGGCCTGACCAAGCCATAGGAGGTCCGGGCCGCGTTTATGGAGTTGATGGCCGCGTGGACGAATAGCTCGTCGTCATGCGGCCCAAGCACCACCAGCAGGCGATTGTTGCGGACCCTCTGCAAGCCCAACTGGCCCTGCAACAACCGGGCAATGACGCTGCCCTCCACGTACAGGCAATTTGCCGGCATTTCGATGACGTCCGATGCGTTTACCACGTTGGGATGGGTAACCAGCGTGTCGCATACCGAGGCGAGCAGGGCGGCCACCGGCATCGCGTCTCCCGCGTGGCCGCCGATCTCCGCCCCCACTCCGGTGGGCACCAGCAGGACTGCGTTGAACTGTTGGGCGTTTTCCAGGGTACGGCGGTCCAGGTCAAAAATGGACGCCGGTCGCCGCCGGCCCTCCAACCCGCGGAGCAGGCCGATTTCGCAGTGGTGCCCTTCCCGATCGGAATTCGGAATCCTTACCCTACCCGTCACTGCGAGCCTGATCGGAATCTCGTCCGATTGCAGTTGCTCCGTCACCGCTTCGCACAACCGCGTGAACAGGTCGGCGCTGAGCCCGTCGGTGGGGACTATCAGCTCCCGTTCGTACAGTTCGGCGGTCGCCACGGCGTCACTCATGCTCCCCATCGCGACGCGAAATCGTCGTAAGTGAACCTTCGTTTGGTGCGCAGATTGCCCTCCGCGTCCAGGGCGTAAATCGTCGGCAGGTTGACGCCGTTGAACATATGAGCCTTGACCAGGGTGTAGGCGCCCATGTTGGGAAACACGACCCGGTCACCCACCGCCAACGGACCGTCAAAGCGGTACTCCCCAAACACGTCCCCGGCCAGGCAGGTGCATCCCGCCAGCGTACAGATCCACTCCGCAGTGTCGCGGTGCCCCAGGACGTCCGGCTCGTATTGATATTCGAACACTTCCGGCATATGGTTCACCGTGGTATCCAGGATCGCCGTTCGGTGGCCGTCTCGTGTCTGGACATCCAGTACCGTGGTTACGAGATAGCACCCCGCGCGTATCAAAGCGGCGCCGGGTTCCATGATCGTCTCAAGGCCGCACTGGCGTTGCAGCAAATCTATCGTACGGTATAGGGGCGTAGTATCGGGGACGTCGCCTGTGTATTCATCATCAAACAGGTACCCACCGCCCAGGTTTACCCACTGCAGCCGGCCGTCCTCCAAGCGGTGGCCCAGAGCGGAGCGGATTTTATTCACGGTAGTTTCCAGTTGGCCAAAGTCGGTGGCGTCGCAGTTGGTGTGGAGCAACAGGCCCGAGACGGAATCCGGGTCGTCGAGGACTTCGGCTACCGTCGCCAAAGGCTCGCCCAGCCGGGACCCCAACCGGCATGGGTCATAGCGGGCATCACCGATGAAAGACAGTTCAGGATTAACGCGCAGGCCGCACGCGACCGACCGACGCATGGCGTCTCGATAAGCGCGCCACTGACTGACCGTATTGAAGGCAACGTAGTCGCAATGCAGGCCCAGTTCCGCCGCATCTCGGGGACGCAGGCCGGGGGTGGTGAAATGCACCGTGCCCCGGTCGCCCAGAACCGACCGCGCCAGTTTCGCTTCGAAGAGCGAACTGACGGCGAAACCATCCAGATAAGGAGCCATCAACTCCAAGGCGTCGCGAAAGCAGAAGGACTTCACGGCGAAAAGCGCCCGGCAGCCGGTCCGTTCTCGGATTTCTGTTGCCCTTCCCAGCAGCCGGACGATGCCGGATTCGTCGTAGATGAATGCCGGGGTTTCCAACGCTGCGTCGCCGTAGAAGACGGCTTCAAGTTGTTCAGACCACCCTGAGGCGACGTTCATCTGCCTTCAACTCAACCGTCTGTCTTCGTTGCCACTGACGAATTTGGATGCCCCGGACCGACCCGGTCTGCCGCCACCGGTGGACGCACGGCGGAATTGCCGCGACGTGGGCTGCAATCGTACAGTGACCGGGCCGATCCACACCAACGCCAACACCCAATTTTCGCAGTATCCCAGTGAAGGATGGTAACAGAATGGACACGGTTACGAGTTCCGACAGTCGCCCAGACCGCCGGGCAGGTTTGCGCGGTCGAGTGTACGCGTCGTTGGAAGCGCCCGACCTGCTGCGGCAGGGTGGCGCCGGCGATGGCCCGCATCTGCGCGGGTCTGTGATTCCGGAGATATTTCTGGTGTGCGTCATCCTGGTCAACACCTTGTCGCTGATCCTCTGGACCGTTCCCTCCCTGGAAGTCTCCTATGCCTTCTGGTTCCACCTGGTGGAGTATTGCACCGTATCGGTGTTCGTAGTGGAATACGGATTGCGATTCTGGGCAGCCCCCGAGGCCAACCCCGAAGGGAACCCATGGCCACAGCGCCTGCGATTCGCGATTTCGCCCACCGGGCTTATTGATGCGGCCGCCATCCTGCCGTCGTTGGTCGCAATCGTGGCATTGGTGATCTCCGGCGACAGCTTCAGCCTTTCTTTCCTGCTGGCGATACGGCTGCTGACCCGTTCGGCCAAGTTGGCCCGCTACTTCCCCGGCGGGCGCCGGCTGGGGTTGGCGCTCCGGCTGAAAGCGGGTCAGTTGCTGACCGCAGTGGCGGGGTTGCTGGTGGTGTTGGTCATCGCCGCCGCACTGATGTATTTCGCGGAAGCGGCGGCCCAGCCGGAGGTTTTTAACAGCATTCCCTCGGCGATGTGGTGGAGCGTGGTAACCCTCACCACGGTCGGATACGGCGACACCGTGCCGGTAACCGGCATCGGAAGGATGCTGGCCGCGGTGATTGCGGTGTTGGGCATCGGCCTGTTTGCTCTGCCGGCGGGCATACTGAGCGCCGCTATGATGGAGGCGAACGCAGCCGATGAGGATAAAGGCGAAGCAAACCGGTCAGCCGGCGTTTGCCCCCACTGCGGCGGAGATCTGGCGGCCAACCCGCCGGCGGCCGGCGCCAGAGTTTGACGCGGCATCGCACCAGCCGAAGCAACTCTCGCGATGGATGATTCACGTACCAGCTTTCCGGAGACCCGATCTGGGAGTGTATCCAGGGCTACGCATACCGGGTGCAAACTGGTTTGAGGGAGTCAAACCAATTGAGCGCAGTCAGCGAACGCAAATCCAGTGGCCGCTCGCCAAGTGTCAATGGGGGCGGCAAGACATACAACTGAGGTGACGAACTCCGGGGAAAATGTCCAGTTAACGGTGCAGCAGACCAGTCACTTGTGGACGGCTCACACGGTTTTTCACCGTCGCCGCCGGACCACCGTGCTGAAAAACTCGCGGACACACTGTGCGCCCGGCTCGCGGACCACCTCGCCTGCGCCGCTTGAATGTACCAAGTGGAGGTCAGCGAGGACGCTTTCCCTGGACGTCAACGCCCCAGTCGCCCACTTTTCCGCCGCCGATTTCACGCCGGCCGATCGACTGAAGTTCTAGGCGACCAGTTGCCAGTAGCGGCGACCCTCCGCGCGGACGACGCGGCCGAAGCCACCGTGGTGGCAGATGGCCATGATGGCGTCCTCGGATTCGGCGCGCTCGACGACAGCGGCACGGGTGGCCACGCCTTGGTCGGCGTCCATGTCAAAGCTGAACTTCCAGCCGGTTTCGGTGACCTGGGCCGGGCCGTGGAAAACATCGCCAAGGATATAGGCTCGCTGTCCGCCGGATACCACGGCGAGGCTCATGGACCCGGGCGTATGTCCTGGGGTGGGGATGGCGGTGATTTCGCTGGTCAAGGGCCGCTCGCCGTCCAGCAAGTCCAGCACGGCAAGGTCCTGAAGCGGCCCCAGGGTCTGGTCCCAGTGGGGCGGGAAGAGTTCCAAGACCTCTGGCCGTTGGAACACCTCCCAGTCGGCGCGGTGGGCCACGTAGCGGGCGTTGGGAAAGGTCGCGCGGACTGGCGAGCCGGGTTCGTGGGTGAGGTTCCAGCCGACGTGGTCGAAGTGAAGGTGGCTGAAGAAGACCGTATTGATGTCGGCGGGGCTGACGCCGACCGTTTCCAGTTCCTGCATGAGGCGGCCTTCGGCTCCACCGACCATGGCCTCAATCGAGTTGGGGTTGGTGGCCGCGCCCCCAATCCCGGTGTCCACCAGGATGATCTGGCCCTCGGAGCGGATGAGGTAACACTCGAAGTGGGCCAGCAGGTGGTTGCCGCTGAAGCCGCTGGGATAGCGCTCCTGGTAGGGAGCCCATGCCTCGGCGGGAACCTCGGGAAAGACATCGCTGAGGGGCAGCGTGGCCTCGTTGTCGTTCAGGGACACGATTTCCACGTTGCCGACGGTCAATCTGGCTTCGGGCATAGGGGTATCCTCCTTGGCGGGGCTAGGGAAGAGGCTCACCGCAATCGGCCGCATTGAGGTGAGCCAATCCGGCCTTCCGCAATCTCAGGACAATGGTTTGCCTATCTCAATAACTTTGCATTCGGCCTTGTTCACTGCGGCGCGCTATGGAGCGATGCGTGAGTTTGAGGTTTAACCGACAAGGCGATCCTAACTGAACACGGACCCGTGATTCCGGAGGGAGCCGACGCCTGCGGCAGAGGGGCAATAATAGCGTCACAGCGCTGGCGACGCCTGTTCCCAAGGCACCAGGTCTCCGAATGAGTTTGCATGGTTTGCAGCCGCGCCGATCGGGAATATTTTAGCCGACCGGCGCGGTGCGGGATACAGGCGTGGTCATTCAACGCAGTGATGGTTTTATGGAAAGGCAAAATATCGTCAGTTGTTGAAGGAAAGCGGCCTCGCCTGGGCCTGTATTTCTGTCCCCACCTGACCCGGACCAGAGCCAAGACCGCCCGCGCCGGCGACTTCATGACCCCGCTGCTGGCGAGGCCGGCATGAGCAACCATTCCAGGCCGCTCCTCAAGCGCCGCCTCGATGCCGCGATTGCCTTCTCGCTACCCCCGTTCCTGATACTCCATGACCGGAGACTTGGCCAATACACTGAACACATCCCTCGACAGGCTGCGGTGCGCAAGGGGATAATCCACCAACCGGCATCCGCCTGGGCGACGGACAACAGGCTCCCCGGCAGGTGCAAACCTTGAACGGGCAGGTGCGACGATGACGACGAGTGCAACGCAGCAGGACCAGGCCACGGCTCCTTTCGATCCTCAGGAGATCATGCCCCAGGAACTGCTCGGCGCCGCGCGGTGGCGCTGCATCGGCCCGCCCCGGGGCGGGCGCGTGGTGGCGGTCACCGGCGACCCGGTCAACTCCATGATTTTCTACTTCGGCGCGTGCGCCGGCGGGGTGTGGAAGACCACCGACGGCGGCACCTACTGGGAGAACGTTTCCGACGGCTACTTCAACACCGCCTCGGTGGGCGCCATCGCCGTCGCCCCCTCCGACCCCAACGTCATCTACGCCGGCATGGGCGAGTCCTGCATCCGCGGCGACGTGACCTACGGCGACGGGGTGTACCGCTCCACCGACGGCGGCCAGACCTGGACCAACGTCGGCCTGTCCGACACCCGCCACATCGCCCGGGTGCGGGTGCATCCCACCAATCCGGACCTGGTTTACGTGGCGGCCCTGGGCCACGCCTACGGCCCCAACGACGAGCGGGGCGTGTTCCGCTCGAAAGACGGCGGGAACAACTGGGAGCGGGTGCTGTATCGCAGCCAGAACGCCGGCGCAGTCGACCTGTCAATGGACCCCAACAACCCGCGCATCCTCTACGCTTCCATCTGGGAGACCCGTCGCACGCCCTGGAGCCTCATCAGCGGCGGAGAGGGAAGCGGCATCTTCAAGTCCGTTGACGGCGGAGACACCTGGACGGAGATCACCGACAATCCCGGCCTGCCTGGCGGCCTCAAAGGGCGCATCGGCGTCGCCGTATGCCCCGCCAAATCCGGGCGAGTGTGGGCCACCATCGAGGCCGAGGACTGCGGCCTGTACCGGTCGGACAACGGGGGCGACACCTGGGAGTTGGTCAGCGATGATCGCGACCTGCAGGGGCGGCCCTGGTACTACCAGCACGTCTTCGCCGACCCGCAGGACGCCGACTCCGTGTGGATCCTCAACTACCAGTGCTGGAAATCCGTGGACGGCGGGCGCAATTTCAGCCGCGTGACCACGCCCCACGGCGATGACCACGACCTGTGGATCGACCCCAACAACCCGTTGCGGATGATCGAGGGTAACGACGGCGGCGCCTGCGTCAGCTTCAACGGCGGCGAGACCTGGTCCAGCATCTACAACCAGCTCACCGCCCAGTTCTATCACCTGACCACCGACAACCGCTTCCCCCACCGGGTGTACGGCACCCAGCAGGACAACACGGCCATCAGCGTCCCGTCCCGCACGCACAAGGGGGCCATACCCTGGGGCGACTGCTACGTGGTGGGCAACTCCGAGAGCGGCCACATCGCCCTGCATCCGGATGATCCCGACACGGTGATCTCCGGCGCAATCGGCAGCTCGGCTGGCGGCGGCGGCAACCTGCTGCACTACGACCACGGCACCGGGCAGGTGCGGATCATCACGGTGTGGCCCGAGCTCTACACCGGCTGGGGCGCCCAGGACATGAGGTACCGCTTCCAGTGGACCTATCCCATCATGTTCTCGCCCCACGACCCACAGACCCTGTACGTGGCCGGCAACGTGGTGTTCCGCAGCACGGATCTGGGCAGCAGCTGGGAGCCCATCAGCCCCGACCTGACGCGTCACGATCCTTCCACCCTCGAACCTTCCGGAGGCCCCATCACCAAGGACACCTCCGGCGCAGAGGTCTACGCCACCATCTTCGCCTTCGTGGAATCTCCCCACGAGCCAGGCGTCTTCTGGGCCGGCTCCGACGATGGACTGGTGCATGTTTCCCGCGACGGCGGCGCCACGTGGGACCCGGTCACACCCGAAGGCCTGCCGGAATGGACGCTCATCTGCATGATCGACGCTTCGCCCCACGACCCGGCGACGGCCTACATCGCGGCCACCCGCTACAAGCTGGACGACACGCGCCCGATGCTCTACCGGACCACCGACTACGGCCAGACCTGGACTTTGATCACCGCCGGCCTGCCCGACGATGATTACACCCGCGTGGTTCGAGAAGACCCCGGCCGGCCGGGCCTGCTGTACGCGGGCACCGAAACCGGAGCGTACGTGTCCTTCAACCAGGGGGATTCCTGGCAGCCGCTGCGGGCGAATCTGCCGGTGGTTCCGGTGTACGACCTGGCGATCAAGGACGACAACCTGGTCGCCGCCACCCACGGGCGGTCCTTCTGGATCCTGGACGACCTGACCCAGCTGCGGCAGCTCGCACCGTCCCTGGCCGATCAGCAGTTTGCCCTGCTGCAGCCCCGGGAGACCTTACGGATCCGGTCACCCTTCCGCGACCGGAAGCCCAGTCCCGGCAAGATCTACCGGGCCGGCCTGGGCGCGGACGTGACCTACAGCGAATCCCTGGGCAGAGCCGGCGAAACCGTCCGCAAGTTCTGGGATGCCGGCGAGAACCCGCCCGACGGTGTGATGATCCACTACCACCTTCGGGAGGCCTCCGAGGAAGTGACCCTCACCATCCTGGACGCAGCCGGGGAGGTCATCCAGATCTTCTCCAGCAAGCCCTCGGAAGCCGGCGCGGAAGCCGGGGAACCCCGGGTACCGGCCGAGGCGGGCATGAACCGCTTCGTGTGGAGCATGCGCTATCCGCCGGCCCGCAAGGTGCCCGAGGACAAGACCACCGAGGACGCCGTCATCGGCCCCCTGGCGTCGCCCGGCGAGTATCAGGTGACGCTGCGCGTGGGCGACGACTCCCAGACCCAGGCTTTCCGCATCGTCAAGGACCCCCGGGTGGGCGCCAGCCAGGAAGACCTGGACGCCCAGTTCAAGTTCCTCATCGAGATCCGCGACAAGGTGTCGGAAACCCACGATGGCATCAACCAACTGCGCCGGGTCCGCCAGCAGGTGGACCAGTGGGTGAGCCGCGCCGAGGGACATCCCTCGGCTGAGACGGTGTCCGATGCAGCGGAGTCGGTGCAGGAGAAATTGAGCCCGATCGAAGACCTGTTGATCCAGTCGGCGTACCGGGGCGCCCGTGACCGGCTGGACCTGCCGGCCCGGCTCAACCGCAAGCTGGCGGAACTCACCGCCGTTGTTGCCGCCGCCGACTTTGCCCCACCCCAGCAGGCGTACCAGGTGTTCGACTACCTCTCCGGTGAGATCGACCAGCAGCTGACGACGCTACAGCAGGTCATCGATGAAGACGTGACCCAGTTCGCCAATCTGGTGCGTGACCTGGACATCCCGACCATCGCGACGTAAGCGGCCGCCGCGCCTCCAATCCGCTATCCATGTCCACACCACCCGTTGACACTACATCGATGGGTGGAAGGGCGAATCAGTCCTCCAGGAGGATGTAGACCGCCCCCGACGGGGACAGATCGTGGTGCGAGTGTCCCTTGCCGGTGACGTCCTCCATGAGCCGGATGTCACCGGCCCGCAGCACCCGCTTGGAACCATCGCTGGCTCCGATCTCCACCTCGCCGGACAGGTGGATGATCAGCCTGCGTTCGGGCAGAGGATGAAAGTCCATCTGCCGCGAACCGTCAAACTCCTGGACGCGCGCCTCGGAGATGTTGATCAGCGCCCCCAACTCCGGATGCTCCTCCAGCTTCAGGTCTTCGATGTGGCTCTCGCCGTCGGCGTCCGAAAATATCCGATAAATTGCCATTTCGCCCCCGCATGTCCGTGGAAATTTCGCTGCTAGCGCGCACGACTCTAGCACGCCGATGCCATGACCGCGCTTTCTACGATCCCAATCCGGGCAAATCCTTTGGCATATCGTCGCCGTAATAACTGAAATCGCTCCAAAAAGGTACGCAGCCGATATGCTCGATATTGCCCGTAAATCCCGTCTCTTCGGTCCCGTTTTGACCCTGAGCGTCCTGCTTTGGTTGATTGCTGCGGCCTGCGTCCCCGGGCCGCCGCCGGCGACCCCGGACGCGTCGTCGACGATCCGCCAGGCTGGGGAGGCGGCCGCAGAGCCCACGGTCGTACTCACCAAACCGCCGACGCCGACGCCGCAATCTACTGTCGCAGCTCCCGCTGCAACGTCCACCATCCTGCCGGAGGCGGCAACCGCGGACCGAGAGCCGCCGTCCGCCGCAAGTGCGGCCATTTTTGACGACCTGCCCCGGCTGCGAGAGCAGACCTTCAGCTACCTGATCGAAATGGCGGAGGACGTGGGGGTCAGGACCAGCGGCACCGACCTGGAACACGCGGCCGCCCAGTTCCTGGTGGGACGCCTGGCGGAGTTGGGATACAGTCCCGAAGTCCAGGAATTCTCCTGGGACTCGCCCACGGCCAGCCTTGAAATTGTCGGGCACAACCTGGGCATCCTGGACGCCAACATCCTGACCGGAACCGCCGGCGGCCAGGCAACGGCGGCGCTGGTGTCAGTGGGTCTAGGCAAGCCGGAGGACATTCCCGCCGAGGGTCTGGAAGGCAAAATAGCCCTGATCGAGCGGGGCGAAATCACCTTTGGCAGCAAGGTGGCCCGGGTGCATGACGCCGGCGCCGTGGCCGCCATCATTTACAACAACGAGCGGGGAGGCTTCCGGGGCACCCTGGGCGGCAGGAGCCAGATACCCGTCGTCGCCCTGTCACAGGGTGACGGGCGCAAACTCAAGGAGTTGATGGACCGGGGCGAGCCAGTGGAAGCCACCGTTGCGGTCCAGGACAACGCCGTTCCCTCCCGCAATGTGATTGCCGAACTACCCGGTGCCGGCGAGGGCGTCGTTTTACTGGGCGCCCACTACGACACTGTTCCCGACTCCATTGGCGCTTCCGACAACTCCTCGGGCATGGGCGCGCTGCTGGCGGTGGCGGAACGACTGGAGGGTCGCTCCTTACCGTTCACCCTGCGGTTTGTGGCCTTCGGTTCGGAGGAAACGGGGCTGCACGGCAGCGAGTACTACGTGGAAAGCCTTTCGCCGGAGGAACTGGCGGAAATTTACCTGATGATAAATCTGGACTCGGTTGGTTCCGGCGACGGCCTGGTGGTGTCGGGTGATCGCTGGGTGGTCGGCCACATCAGGGAGACGGCCAACCGGGAAGGCATTCCGCTGGAAGTCAGCGCCCGGGCCGAAATGGGCAGTGACCACGCCAACTTTCGGAATGCCTGGGTGCCCACCGTCTTTTTCCGGTCCAACGACCTGTCCCGCATCAACACCCCCGCCGATACCATGGAAACCATAAACCAGGACCTGCCGGGCGACGTAACCGCCCTGGCGCTGGACCTGCTGGAAAACGTGGACACGCTGCCCGGCTACGGTCAGTAACTCCCCTCACACGTCGTGGCTCAAGGGTACCGTGGTACGCCGGTGAACGCGGCGCTCCTGACGGGAAAATCGCACCCTGGATTCCTCTGTTTGCTCTGATCGGCTCGCTGGCACGCCGCCGAGAACCGTCAACGCCGCGTGAAACTCGACCTCGGCATCGACTGCCCGAGCCGGGATACCAGCGAGCAGACCCTTGCCGCGATGCGCCGGGAAACGCTGGCACTCTCGGCAGCGCCCACGGAAGTAGGACAACTCCCACAACCTCGCGGCGCGCTACTGAATGGGATACACAACCTGTGTCGAGAAGACCTGTACCGCCAGGCGGAACGGCTCCAGCGCAAGGGAAAGTTTGAGCGCGCGGTCCGGGCGCGCATCAGGTTGACGCGCATCTTGAGCGGGCTGCATACTCACCGTCGTCAGCCAGCTTGGGCTGCGAACTCGCTGGACACCGAGTCGCGTCCCGAAGGGAAACGCGATATGCCCGGTCAAACGGGAACCTATACAGTTTCAGAGGGAGGTGAACCGTGGCAGGACCATGTACAGGCCTGACCGTCCTGGATTTCTCGTTGGGGATGCCAGGTGCCCTCTGTACCCTGGTAATGGCCGACTACGGGGCCGAGGTGATCAAGGTCGAACCTCCCGGCGGAGACCCTTTCCGCTCTCAGCCCGCCTGGATTTCATGGAACCGGGGAAAGAAAGGCATCGTGCTGGATCTCAGCACTGAGGAAGGCCGCCAGCAAGCCATCCAGTTGGCTGCCGGCGCCGATGTTCTGGTGGAGTCCTTCCGGCCCGGCGACATGGCCGATTGGGGTTTGGAGTACGACACCCTGTCGCAGCTTTACCCTCAACTGGTCTACTGCTCCATCACCGGCTTTGGGCAAAAGGGCCCGCTCCGTCGGGTCAAAGGATACGAGGGTGTCGTTGCGGCCAAAGCCGGCCGGATGCTCAACCTGGAGGGACAGCCCAACCGGGAGGGCCCGGTGTACTCGGCGGTGCACACCGGCAGCTGGCACGCCAGCCAGGCCGCGGTGCGTGGCATCCTGGGCGCACTGCGCGTGCGTGACCTGTCCGGGCGCGGGCAATGGGTCCAGACCAGCATCGTTCAGGCCCTGGCCTCTCCCCACGACAACAATGTCGGCGACGGCGGACTGGTGAACATGCAGCTCCGGCGCCGGGACCCGGAACGGTTCCCGGCGAGACCCCGCGGCCGGGGCCTCTCGTCCATCGGCTACGTTCCCGTGCGTACCGGGGACGGCACCTGGCTTCAACACGCCAATCAGAGGGTCCCGCACATCCAGGGGCATCTCAAGGCCATTGGCCTCGGGCCGCTGCTTGAGGACGAGCGCTTCGCCAGGGTTCCCGCCTTGAACTTCGAGAACCAGGAACTCCTGCGCCGGGAGATACTGGACAAGCAGCTGGAGAAAACCGCCGACGAGTGGATGGAGATTTATCTCGAGGACGGCAACATCGCCGCCGAGCCCTATCGCACCAGCGTCCAGGCCATGGACCATCCCGCCGTGGTCGACAACGGGACCGTGGTAACGGTCGATGATCCCCGCGTGGGCCCCATGCGGACCCTGGCCCCGCTGGTGGATCTGAAGGGAACCCCCGGAGAGCCCAGCGGGCCGGCCCCGGATGTCGGACAGCACAACGCCGAAGTGCTCGAACGCCTCGGACGCGCCGCACCGGACGCCGCCGCCTCGACCGAAGCGAACGGCGCATCGGCCCCGCCCCACCCGCTGTCCGGGATAACGGTGCTGGACCTGGCGACAATCCAGGCCGGGCCCTACGGCGCCGCATTGCTGGCTGATCTTGGCGCTAGGGTTATCAAAATCGACGCCACCGACCGGCGATTGGACGAGGGCCGGCGTTCCACTTCGGTGGCAATCGCCGACGCCCGGACCTACGCCGGCAAGGAAGGCATCCAGATCGACCTCCAAACCCCCGAGGGCAAGGAGATCATCCACAAGCTCATCGCCCGGGCCGACGCGCTCTCGCACAACTTCCGCCTCGGCGTTCCGGAGCGTCTCCAGATCGACTGGGAGACCTGCCGGAAGATCAACCCCCGCCTGATCCACGTGTGGATGGCTTCCTACGGTGAGCACGGACCCCACGCCCGCCGGCCGGGCGCCCATCCCATCCCCGGCGCCATCATGGGCGGCGCCATGCGTCAGATGGGCCGGGGCATGCCCCCGCCTCCGGAACAGGTCATGGATGTTGAGGAGACCGTGGAGGCAACTCGCTGGCTCATGAAGTCTAACTGGGGGCCGGACCAGAACACCTCACCGGCGGTGGCCACTGCCGTCATGCTGGGCCTGCGGGCGCGAGAAGCAACCGGCATGGGCCAGCCCATCCATCTCACCATGCTCAACGCCAATGCGTGGACCAACGCTGACGAGTATTACGACCACAAGAACCGCCCGCCCATCACCATGCCCGACGCAGACATCCACGGCCTTCACGCCCTCTACCGCCTGTACCGCTGCCGGGAAGGTTGGGTGTTCCTGGGCTGCCTGTTCCAGGACGAGTGGGAAACATTCTGCCGCACCGTGCAACGGGAAGAACTCCTAGCCGACCGCCGCTTCTCCACCGCGGAGGCGCGGCAGGCCAACGACGATGCCCTGGTCGCCGAAATTTCGGCGATCCTCGCCGGGCGCGCCGCCTCCGAATGGGAGGAGTTGCTGACCAATGCGGATGTCGGCTGTGTCCAGGCGGACGAAGCCGTGGAGGGTGACTTTTACGCCGACCATCCCCACGCCCGGGCCAACGATCTCAGCGTGGAGGTCGAGCACCCGCACGTTGGCAAATATCGGCGTTACGGGGGATTGGTCGAGTTTTCCCTGACCCCAGGTGTCTACGAAACTTCCATCCAGGTCGGGCAGCACACCAGGCCCCTGCTCCGCGAACTCGGATACGGGGACCAGGAAATCGAGGAGCTGGGCACGCGGGGCATCGTCCAGTGGGCCGACCCATCGGTGGGCGGGGCACCCTAGTGGAATCGTCAGAATCAGGATTTTCCAGATTAGAAGATTGACAGGATTGGGAATGTTCTACTGCTGTAAGGTTTCAATCTGGCCAATCCTGAAATCCCGAAAATCCTGATTCTGACAAATTTACGAAGGAAGGTAACACTTGGCAATACTGGTCAGTTTCGATATAGATGGCACGCTGGAAGCCGGGGATCCGCCCGGGCCGGTAACCATGAGCATGGTCCGCAAGGCCCAGGCTCACGGATGCATCATCGGCAGCTCATCCGACCGCCCGCTTCCGGTGCAGCAGACCATCTGGGATAGATACCGGATCGAGGTGAGCTTTATCTCGCACAAGCAGGACCTTCCCGATGTCAGGTCGCGTTTCCCGGCCGAGGCGTACTACCATATCGGTGATACCGAGATGGACCGCCAACTTGCCCAGGAAGCCGGTTTCGATTTCATCTGGATGGACGCCGGTCATACCGAGCCGTGGATCAGCAATGGAGCCAACCCGGAGTAGGTGCGCGATCTCGACGGACACACATCTTTAGACAAATGCCGCGCATCGCATATAATCCGCGCCAGATGATGCCGACAACGGCAGCGCGCCGCAAGCAAGTTTCGCAGGAGGGAGAACCATGTCGACAATTCCCGGTCTGGAAAGACCCGGTCCAGTTCCCAATGATATGACCAGGCCTTTCTGGGACGCCTGCAACGAACGGCGACTGGTGCTGCAGAACTGTACCTCCTGTCAGAGGCTGCACTACCCGCCGGCCCAGCGGTGCGACCAATGCGGCTCGGCCGACAATTTCCAATGGAAAGAAGTCGAGGGCAAGGGACACATCGACGTCTACATGGTGATCCGCGACTCTCGAATTCGAGGGTTCCGGTCGGCGCAGCCCATCAACTTTGCGGTGATCACCCTGGACGAGGACCCGGGCATCAACTTCCTGTCCAACCTGCCCGGGACCCCGACGGGGGAGGTCCCCGTGGGAGCCCCGGTGGAACTGATATTTGAGGAAACGAGCACCGGCCAGCTGGTACACGAATGGCAGGTGGTCACTTAGTCCACCCGGGTCATGCGGATTCGGTAACAGCGCAGCAGGCATGAGGGAGCTGAGATGGTTAGTAATACTGGTTGGATGAGAGATCAGGAAGGTTTGGGGCTCTGGGAGCACCGCGGCAAGGTCGCCGTCGTGGGTTGGGGTCAGTCCCACATCGACCGGCGCTGGGACGGCGTGAGCCTGGATCGCAGCTGCGGCGGCCTGACCAAGGAGGCCTGCCTGAAGGCAATCGCCGACGCCGGCCTGTCTCTCGACGACATCGACGGGCTCATCACCAGTGCGGAGACTCGGGCCGAGCAGACCTGGGCGCCGCGCCCCTATTTTGACCCGCCCTACGACACCGAGGACGGCCTGACCTTCACCTCGGCGGATTGGATACAGCGTGAGCTGGGGCTAAAGAACGTGCAGTACCTCAAGTCCGACGCGCCCTACATCGGGCCGATGATGGGCCTGGCGGCCCAGGCGGTGGGCGACGGCCTGTGCGAGACCGCCCTGGTCTGGTATCCGATGGTCAACCTCGCCGGGCGGTACGGACACAACAATCCCGCGAACAACAGCGAGGAGGCGCCCGGGCCCAGCGCGTTCACCCTGCCCTGGGGCTACCAGAGCGGCGCCATGTTCAACAACCTGGTGATTTTCCAGCAATACTGCAAGAAATACGGCAAGTCCCACGACGGGCTGGCCGATCTCTGTTTGAACCTGCGCCGAAACGGCCTCATGACTCCCTGGAGCTACTACGCGCTCCACGAGCCGTATCAGCTCACCCGTGAGGACTACCTGAACGGACGCGTGATCGAGGAACCGCTGGTGATCTATGACTGCGACCGGCCGGTGAACACCTGCGCCGCCTTCATCTTCACCACCGCCGAGCGCGCCAAAGACCTGCGGCAAAAGCCGGTCTACGTTCTCAACCACGCCCAGAACGGTGGCCGCGGCCGGAGCACCATGTCAACCCTGGAGGAGCACCAGGAGGCGGTCGCCAGCCTGGCGCGGAAGATGTGGGAGGGTTCCGGATTGGGTCCCGACGACGTGGACATATTCAATCCCTATGACGGTTACCTCACGTTCACGCAGCAGTTCCTGGAAGGCTTCCAGTGGCACGGCGTCAAGTGGGGCGAGGCCCACGACTTCTACGCCGACGATATCCGGGTCGAAGGTCCACACCCCTTCCTCTCCAGCGGCGGAAACAACGGGACGGGCCGCACCCGCGCCTGTCTCTTCTCCGACAGCCTGGAGCAGCTTCGGGGAACGGCGGGGCCGAGGCAGGTGACGACACGGGCCGACACTGCCCTGGCGGGTTGTAACACCCCCGACAGCAACGGCTTCCTCATGCTCAGCAAGCACCCGAGCTAGAAACCACATCCCGCGCAGCGGATTCATAGCCCGCGGCTTCTCCCCTCGCACGATAGGGGTAGCGCCTCGGGCTCTTTGGTGACCGGTCGTTCTTGCCTGCGGGCGGAATTCTAATTGCGCCGAACGCGAATTTGGCTAACTGCCGGCTTCCGCAAACCCCCGGAGCGAAACGCCGGACCCCATGTCTTTGGCCTGCGCCAGCACTTTGAAATCGCCGTACTCGTTCGGGTCCACGAGCGTCATCATCGCGATGCGGTCCAGTTCGGCGCGCGCCGCCGACAGGCCCTGCGTCCCCAGCGCGTCCAGAAGGGACTCGAAGCCAAGGTTCTCCAGGAACCGCCGCTGTAGCGTGTAGCCCACGGCGGCCAGTCCTTGGCGCTCGCCCAGCTCCATAAGGGACGTGAAGTCCACCTGGCAGGTGATGTCCTGCTGCCCGATGTCCCGGTACGGGTCGCTGCTGATGACGTGCCGGTTGAAGCAGACCAGCGTACCCTCGGCGTTCTGCGGCGAGTACAGGTCGCTGGCGAGTTGACCGTAGTCGATGGTGAGAACAAATCCGCGCTCGAGGGCTCTGGAGAGCTGGGTCGTCCAATCCTCCATGGCCAGGTTCACCTCACCTCGATACCCTTCAGGCAATGATAGCCCCAAGCTGTTCAGTCGCTCTTCGATGCCGGGTGAGGTTGGCTCGCCCAGGACTTCGGTGAGGTTCCCGTCCGCCAGTGTGACCAAGACCTCCTTGACCCTTCCACCCTGGACTGTGAACCGGTGGACCGGGAAGTTGTCGATCAACTCGTTGCACAGGACACAACCGACCAAGTTTCGGAACGCCTGAAGTCCTTCGGTTTTTATTCGCTGGATTCGACGGATCGGGTCTTGACTGCTTGAGGAAATCTGATCTCCGGTCCCGTTGGCCCGGCCCGGGTTGTGTTCCGGTGGTTGCGGCCATCCGGGTTCGTAGTCTGCGGCGACATAGTAGAGCGCCTCAGCGAACCTGGGATCCATCCGCCGGCCCGCATCCACGATGGATCGAGCCAGGGCGCCGTCGCCGGAACCCACCTCGATCACATGGAAAACTGGAGGGTTTCCGAGGAGATGCCACATCTGCTCCAGTTGCCATGCGATCAGGGCGCCGAAAACCGGGTGGCTCGTGGCAGACGTGCCGAAATGAGCGCTGATCCGGTTGCCCCGGGCGGCATAAAAACCTCCATTGGGCGAGTACAGGCAGGCCTGCATGAACCGGGCGAATGAAATTTGGCCGTCCTGTTCAATCAGCTCTCTGATCTCGTGTTCAACCGCTGAGCGCAACGTCATCTCCCGGAACGGCCAAGATTCTCTGATCCCTGAAAGCAGTCATATCAATGACCATTGTAGGCGAGCGGCCCATCCGTAGAACGCGGTTGAAGTATGGTCCAGCACCCGACGCCAAAATTGCGCCACTCGATCAACCAGATGAAAACCTGCAGAGCCGCATCCGCCGGTTGCACGCGGGAACAGTTTCGCGGGTGGGTTGATCCGCAACCGAGCAGCATGGCGAACGGGCGCAGGACCATCGCTGCCCAACCGTCGCCAACGACATTGACAACTGAAACCACACCACCGGCCGGCACCCGGCAGGCGCAGCATACACTACGTCAACGAGGATGATGCCAATTGCGCTATCGACGATACGTGACCGACTGCGGCGCCGCGTTGCGAAGCGGGTTCAGCGCATCCCTCCCAATGATGACGCCGGCCCGTAGCGTGGACCCATCGCCCGCTGGCACAATGCGCGTGTCGTCGGCGCCCTGGCAACGCCACGGTGCGCGTGCGACCCTCCTCCCGGACCCGGTCATCAGCGCCGCCAGCGCCGCGGCCCGTTCCAATGTCGTCCGGATCCAACCTTGACTGACCAAACCGTCAGGGTACACAGGCACTGGTTCGCCCTGAACGGCCCCCAATGCGTAGAATAGCCAACAATTCCCGCACCCGACCCATCCACGACACTGTTCGCCGCAGCACGCTGAGGACGCATCAACCATGACTGTCCAGCACGACATCGAAATCCGACTCGCGGAACTCCTCGAGATCCTCAAAGACGAGGAGCAGCGGCAGGTGGGGTACCCCACCAACCAGACCTTCGACTATTCCCCTCTCATCCCTTTCCTGAGCCATTCCCTCAACAACGTCGGGGACCCCTTCCACCAGACCAACTACCGGGCCAACACCCACCAGTTCGAGCGGGAGGTCATCCGCCACTTCGCCCAGCTCACCGGTTTGGATCCTGACGACGCCTGGGGCTATGTCACCTCAGGGGGCACCGAGGGCAACATGTACGGCCTGTACCTGGCCCGGGAACTCCACCCCGAGGGCATGCTGTACTTCTCCGAGGAAGCCCACTACTCCATTCTCAAGAACGCCCGCGTCCTCAACATGCCCCACACCACCGTCAAACGACAGGCGGACGGCGAGATCGACTATGACGACCTGCGGGACATGCTCGCCGTCCATCGGGACCGGCCCGCCGTCGTCCTGGCCACCATCGGCACGACCATGCGGGGCGCCGTGGACGACATTCCCACCATCCGGGAGATCATCGACGATCTGGGCATCGCAGAACACTACATTCACGCCGACGCGGCGCTGAGCGGCATGATCCTGCCCTACGTGGCTGACCCGCAGCCCTTCGGGTTCGACGCCGGCATTGCCAGCATCTCCATCAGCGGCCACAAACTCATCGGCGCGCCTCTGCCCTGCGGCATCGTCCTCACCCGCAATCACCTGGTGGAAACGCTGGGCCGGGCCGTGGAACTGGTCGGCGTGAACGACACGACCCTGTCCGGCTCCCGCAACGGCCTCACCCCGCTCATGCTCTGGTACGCCATCCACCGCCACGGCGAAGACGCATGGAGCGAGACCGTTCGAGGGATGCTCGACACCGCCGAGTACGCCGTGCAAAAGTTCAACGAGCACGGCATCAACGCCTGGCGACACCGGAACTCCCCCACCGTTGTATTCGACCGTCCCCCGCAGGAAGTCTTCGACCGGTGGCAGATCGCACCCGAGGGCGACGTGGCCCACATCATCACCATGCCCCATGTGGACTTCCACACCATCGATCTGCTGGTCGATGACTGCATCAGGCCGCGTCCCGAATCGCCGCCGGAACACGATCTGCAGCCGGCGGAAACCGGCCTGCCGGCTCCAGAGTGGGAGACCGAGCCCATTCACGCCGCAACGATGCAGCGCATTGTGATCATGGCCGAAAACCGCGTCGGCATCATTGCCCAGATTGCCGGCGCCCTGGCCAAGAACGGAGTGAACCTCAACAGCATCGCGACCGAAACTGAGGGGCAACACGGCGTGGTGATCATCACCACCGACCGGACGGACCACGCCCTTGCCATCCTCAACCAGGCCGGCTTCAAAGCGGTCTCTGACGAAGCTGTGCTGGTCCAGTTGCCGGACCACCCCGGGGCCCTGGCCAACCTTGCCGGCGAACTCAAGGACGCCGGCCTCAACATCAGGACTTTCCACATCATCGAGCGCCGTGATGAGTTCGCCACCGCGGCCGTCACCACCGATGACCAGCAAAGGGCCAAGGCGGCCCTGGCCAGCGGCTATACCATCATTTAGGCCACACCCGCGACGCCCGGGCGCATCGTCTTTGCCGCCCTGGCCATCTACTGCCCCGGAACTGTCCCCAAGGCGACCCGCGAGCGTACAGACTGCGGGCGTGGATCCATGACCACATGGGCAATCACGGCGTCACCGAGGGAAACAGCAGATCAGCCGAAATGCAATTCAAGATATTTGCGGTCGGCCGGGCTCAAAACGCGGCCGTTTGACAGCCATTTGCCGCGGTGATAGCGTCGCCACATCGACAACCGGGATTTCCGCAGACAAACGAACTCGGACACGGGCCAGCGCAGGCCAGGAGCGTGATCATGGAGCGGCTACGTTTTATAGATGGGGACTCGCACGTTCTGGAACCGGAAAGTATTTGGACGGATTATCTGGAAAAGAAGTACCAGCACCTCATCAGCGGTCACGTTCGCTGGGTGCGGGCCGGTTCCGGCAACGGCTCTAACGGAGCAGCCTCCGACAACAACGCCCTCGCCTTTGAGCTCGAGGTGGAGGTGATGGGCCAGAGGCCGTTGGGCGAGCGAGACCCCACTGCCGCCACCAGGAACTTTCAGGATCGCGACCTGGACGAGCTGGATTTCGCTTACGGCAAGTGGGCCGACCAGGACTTTCCCGCCAGCGCCTACCGCGAGGTGATGGACACCCACGGCGTGGACCACATGATCCTCTACCCCACGGCCGGGTTCTGGACCACCGGCGTCGCCGAGATGGATGGCGAGACCGCCATGGCCATCCGCCGGGCCTACAACCGCTGGCTCGGAGATTTCTGCCAGGAAATCGGCGCCGGGGCCTGCGGGGCGGCGTCCATAGACCTGCGCGACCCCGTAGCGGCGGCCGCGGAAGTGCGCCGGTGCGTGACGGAGTACGATTTCAAGGCGGTGCACTTGAATCCGGCGCCGGTGCCCAACCTGCGGCTTTTTGACGAGGAATGCGACGTCCTCTGGGATACCTGTGCCGAGCTGGGCGTGCCGGTGGGGCTGCACCCGAGCGCCAACCACCCCTTTGACCAGGGACTGCTGGACTATCTGCCGGGGCTGCGCAACTGCCGCGCCACCGTGTCCTTCGTGATGGGCAGCATGCTGGCCTGCACGGGGTTCATCATGGGGGGCGTTTTGGAACGGCACCCGCAGTTGAAGCTGGTGTTCCTCGAATCGGGCTGTGGCTGGGCCGCCTTCTGGCTCGACCGCCTCGAAGCTGGCATCCAGGGCGGCACGCGCCGCCTCAGGATACAGGGATTGAACCACAACCCCGTCGAGTACTTCCAGCGCCAGTGCTTCGTGGCCGCCGACCAGGATGATCCAGGCATCGAGCCTTTGATCCAGGCCATCGGCGACCACGTCATCGTCGGGGCTACCGACTTCGGACATCCCGAGGGCAGAAAGTATTTCAAGGCCAAGCAGGATCTGATGGAACTGACCGGCGTGTCCGACGAGAGCAAGCGCAAAATCATGTGGGACAACGCGCTGCGAGCTTACCCCATCACCCCGGGTCACTAAGGCCGCCGGCCGAAAAATATCGGGGCTGCAGGCCGAGCCGAATTCCCATCAGCGAGTTGGCGGGCCAACGTTCCCGCGATCCAGCGGCACGTCAATGCCTTTGAGCGCTTGGGCTTCCCGCCCAGGCGCTACCGGTGGGGCTGCATCAGCGTAAGCCAGTGTTCTTTCCCAAGCCGGCCGTCGCCGAAGCATGATGTTGGTCCAGCCTCCGCATTGCTCCCGCAGGGATTCCGACCCATACCGGTTCACGGCCAAGGGTGGTGCGGTTTCATCCGCCAAGACCGGATGCCGACCAGATCGATGAGCGACTTGATCCCAACGCTCACGCGTACCCACCTTGGACGGCGGTATCGTCAGAATCAGCAACTGTCTGTAAGGTCAAGGGGTTAGGCGGCAGCGGCAATAGGGTTTTGCCAGGGGGTGTGGGATTTGATGATGGCGTTGCAGATGGCGAGCAACTTGCGCATACACGCGGTGAGGGCGACCTTCTGGGCCTTGCCCGCGGCCAGCAGACGCTCATAACAGGCTCGGATGGCTGGGTTGCATCGGGTGGCCGCCAGGGTTGCCATGTACAAGGAGGCGCGCAACTGGCGTCGGCCGCCCCACACGGAGCGTTTGCCGCGCCATTGTCCGCTGTCCCGGTTGTAGGGAGCAACGCCAGCCAGGGCGGCGATCACCTTGGGGCTGGCGTGTCCCAGCTCGGGCAGTTGGGCGATCAGTGTGGAGACCAGTACTGGTCCCACGCCGGGGATGGAGCGCAGCAGTTTGGCTCGGGCTTGCCAGACGGCGTGGTCTTGCAGCAGTGCGGCGATGTCCTGGTCCAGTTGGGCCACTTGCCTTCCCAACAGCGCCAGGTGGTCGTCAATCTGGGCAACCACCAGTTCCGACGACACCTGCCGCCGCCGGTTGCGCTCCTGGGTCTGCATGGCGACCAACTGACGGCGCCGGAACACCCAGGATCGCAACTCCCGCTGGGCCGCGTCGGGCAGGGGACGTACCGGCGGACGCAGCGCGGCCCCGAACTGGGCCAGTGCCTGGGCGTCCAGCCGGTCGGTCTTGGCCAGACGTCCCGTAGCCCGGGCGAACTCCCGCACCTGACGGGGATTGACCACCACTGCGGGCAGTCCGGCGGCGCCCAACTCCGCCACCAGCCGGGTTTCCAATCCCCCGGTGGCCTCCACGATGACCCGATGAGGCCGCAGCGGGATCAGTTCCGCCACCAGCTCGCTCAGGCTGGCATCGGTGTACTCCACACGCCAGGCCCGGTCTGCCGGAAACGCCCAACAATCCAGGCAAGCTTTGGACACGTCAATGCCAATGATTGTCATTGTCCCAGTGGTCATTGTCGCGGTGGTCATGATGTTTTACACTCCCCGTACCTTTGGTTTGGCGTAGCCGGCCATTCCCGGACTACCCTGCCTTGCAATACGGGGTCTGGTCAGCCAGCCCCTCACAACTGTTCGGGTTAGCCAAGGGTGAACGACGCGGCGACCTTGCTGATTCACGGCTTCGCACAGCGAGCCCCAGGATTAACGGTCTGCCGCGTCGTTGGCTTCTTCAAGATACAAGGATTTGCCGGATTTATGGATTATCAGGATTAGGAGTGCTCTGCCCCAAATGGTCTCAATCCTGTCAATCCCGTAATCCTGAAAATCCTGATTCTGATGAACTACCCGAAGTGGGTACGATTCAGGATCCCAGCGATCTTGCGGTACCCGTGGAAAGGCGCTGCTGTTCCGACTTTGAGCAGGAACAAGCGCCACGCTCCGTGCAGCTCTTGGCCGACGAGGTCATCCCCCACCTGAAATAGGAAGCGGTCCTCGCGTTACAATAGCGGCGTCAACCGATGAGTACCCATCCAAACGATCAGGAGGTCATGAGCATGACGACAGTAGGAAGCGGACAGTACACCTACGAAACCGTGGAAAACTGGGCCAGGCTGCCCGAGGGCGATACCTTCGCCATGGTGAGCGCCATCGCCACCGATTCCCAGGACCGGGTCTTCGCCTTCCAGCGCAAGGACCCGCCAATCCTCATCTTCGACCGGGACGGCAACCTGCTGGACAGCTGGGGGAACGGCGCCTTCACCTTCGCCCACGGCATCTACATTGACGAGAACGACACGGTTTACCTGACCGACCGGGACAACTCCGTCTGCCTGGTCTACACCATCGACGGCAAGCCAATCCAGATGCTGGGACGCCACGGCGTCCACTCGGACACTGGCTGCGAAAATCCGGGCGACCTCTGCCCCCGGTCCGCCGGGCCCTTCAACTACCCCGCCGAACTGGTCCCTTCACCATCGGGCGACCTGTACGTAGCTGACGGGTACCGCAACGCCCGCGTGCACCGGTTCAGCTGGGACGGTCAGCTCAAGCAGTCATGGGGAGAACCGGGGAAGAGCGAGGCAGGGCACTTCCACCTCCCCCACAGCCTGCTGATCCACAACGACACGATCTTCCTGTGCGACCGGGAGAACCACCGGATGCAGCTTTTCAACCTTGACGGTGAGTTCATCACCATCTGGGACGACATCCAGCGACCTATGGACATCTCTGCGGACAGCGAGGGCAACCTGGTGGTCAGCGAGGGCAGCGTCAACGATTCGTCGGCCCGCGTCAGCGTGCTGGACACTTCGGGGAACGTGCTGGCCCGCTTCGAGTGTCGCGGTCCCGGCCACGGCAGTTGGGTCGACTCCCGGGGCGACATCTACGTCGGCCTCAGCGACGGCACCGGCATCGATAAGTTCGTGCGCCAGGGCTAACCGGTTCGTCTGGCTCAGCCGCCAGACCAATCAGGACGGCGGGGATTGCTCCCCGCCGTTTTTTTCTGGCTGTGCGACTGGCCGTCGTTTTCAGCGTCGTCTAGTCGGCGGCAACTGGCGCCGACTTTGCGGCCTGCTTTTCCATGAAGTCCCTGATGGCGTCGGCGTACTCGGCCCGGGGGAACTGCTCGCCGTTGGGAACCTTCATGCCGTCGCAGAAGATTTCCAGCCGGTTGCCGTCCGGGTCGAGGAAATAGAAGGACCGGCTGCCGCTGCCTTCCAGGTTCCCGCCGGCCTCGATGCCGTGGGTCAGCGGGCCGCTGACGATCTCCGCGCCGTGGGTGTGGATGTGGGCCAGCGCCTTCATGAACTCGTCCCGGTTTTCCACCTCAAAGGCCACCTGCTGCACCAGCCGCGCGCGCCCGGGAACGTTCTCGGAAACGTCCACGCCTTCTGGAGCGCTGGCGATGACGAAATCGTGGTGGGTCTCGTCAAACCGCAGGAAGGCCGTTTCGGCCCCGTCGGGCCGGCGGCGGCGCGAAGTCACCTTGCAGCCCAGCACCTTGGTGTAAAACTCGAAAGACCGTTCAAAATCGGATACCAGAATGCCCACGTGTCCAACGCGCTTGATCTGAATGCCCATAACGATTTCCTCCTGCCCAATGTCCGACCCTTCCGCGAAAGCCGCACATCTTTCCTGCGACCAGCGGAATCTGCGTGGTATGGCGCCGATTATATGCTCTGCGGGAAAAATCGTCTGCACTCCTCGCCTCTTCAGTGAGCGGAGGCGAGAGGATGTTGAAATCGCCTGCCCTGCATCCGGAAGCGGTTTCGGTTACAATGCCACATCCCCCTGACCTGCGGCATCGATGCAACTGAGAAACCGAATTCATTACGCGTGGATCATCGTGGCCATCGCCGCGATGATGGGGTTCATCACCTCTTCGGTGCGGTTTGCGGCCGCCGCCCTGGTTCCCCACCTCAGCGACCCGGCTGCGGGATTCGGCTGGAGCTACGGCGCCATCAGCCTTGCGTTCAGCCTCCAGTGGATAATCTTCGGGCTCGCGAGCCCCTATGTGGGCTGGCTCGGCGACCGCTACGGCGTGCGCTGGTTCCTGCTCGTCGGCGCCGTGCTGTTCATCATCGGCATGCTGTTGACCGGCATCATGAACAGCCTCTGGCAGTTCTACCTGTTTTTTGGCGTGATCCTGGGCGTCGCCTCGACCATTTTCACCGTGTTGCCGGTGTCCGGCATCACCCTGTGGTTCAGGCGGCGCCTGGGAATCGCCATGGGGGTTGTCTGGTCGTTCCAGGGAATCGGGGTGGTCGCGTTCCTGTTCCTGATCAGCGCAGCTTTCAACCAGCTGGGAATTCTGTGGATCTTCTGGCTCCCGGGCATAGCCGGCGGAGCGCTGCTGCTGGTGTTGGTCAAGTTCTTCTACAATGGACCAGCGGACATTGGCGTGCGCCCCTTTGGGGATCTCGGGGATGAACCGATCCAAAGGCCCAGGCGGGACGAGACCACCAAGGTAAGGGCGAAGGTATTCATCCAGCAGGCCCGGCGCACCACCACCTTCTGGAACCTCATCGGCATCCACTACTGGGGATGCATGGGCCACCAAATCATCAATGTTTTGATCGTGGCCATTGCCGTGGACCGGGGCCTGTCCCTGGAAGCGGCCGTCGGCGTGCTTGCCGCCCAGCAGACCGTCGGCGTGGTCGTCCGTGGCGCCGTGCCCGTTGTCGCGGAACAGTTGGGCTGCAGGTTGGTCTGGGTCGTGGGCATGGCCCTTCAGGTTTTCCCGCTGCTGCTCATCCTCTTTTTCAACGACCTTTGGGCGTATTACCTGTTCGGCATACTTTTCGGCATCGGCCAGAGTACCGAGGTGCCCACGTTCCCAATCGCCAATCGCCAGTATTACGGCAACGTCCCGCAGGGCAGCATTTACGGCTGGCAAAGCCTGGGCAGCGGCCTCGGCATGGGATTGGCGCCCGTGACCGCCGGATTATTGTGGGACGTGACGGGAACCTACCTGGCGCCGCTGCTCATGTCCCTCGGGTTCAGCACCTTGGCCCTCGTCCAGTCCTGGTTCCTGCCGTCGCCCCGCGTGCGACAAATTCCCGACTGGGAGACCCACCTGCCCGCCAACCTCAGGCCCGCCCATCTCACGCCCGCCGGTTAGCGCAAAACGCTCCTTGCCGGCGACGGACGACGGCAGGTAATCCTGGGCTCGGCCATGCCGGCATCAGCGGCGGGCTGAATTATGATCCAAGTACGTTTCTCGTATCTCAGTCGGTGTCCATGCGCAACCGCCTGACGAAGAGAGCTGCCGTCAAGCCGCTTACGACCGCGGCGCCGAGGCATAGGTACGCTATCCCCAGATAGCCCGTGGTTTCCAAGAGGGCGCGGGAAATTAGCCATCAGCAATCCTGTTCCCAACATCGCCACGGCCACAGCGACCCAGAATTGGAGGTCTACGGCGAAGAACAGGAACCCGCCACAATCCCACCCGCGTAACTTCCTATCCGAAAAGGACTGGGGCGTGGAAGATCGATCCCTGATCAAGTTTCTTCGGTCTTTCGATCTCCCCGGTTAATTGCTACCCGGTGAGTTTCATCGATGTTACGAGTTTTGTGTCTCGGGCCTGGGTGAAGACGGGACCGGCGGGTTGGCCGGCGCGCGACTGCTGACGGCAATCGCGCCCATCAGGATCAGCGCAAGACCGATGAAGGCCTCCAACGGCAGCCGCTCGCCCAACACCACGGCGCCCAGCCCCACGGCCACCACCGGGAAAAACAGCGGCACCAGCGAGCTTCGCATGGCTCCGATCCGGCGGACCACCACGAAATAGATGCTCATGGCGATCCCTGTTGAAAAGACACCGGTAACCAATATGGCGGCGATCGCCAACACGCCCGGGTTCAGGCGGAGCGGCGTTTCCGCCGCAAACGCCAGCGGCACCAGTATCGCGCCGCAAAAGATCATCTGGCCGGTGGCCATGGCCGGCGGCGTCAGATTGGTCTGCCGGCGGGCGTAGATCGCGCCCAGCGTGTGACTCAACGGAGCAAGAAAGGTGATGGCGATACCCAGCACCTGGGCGCTCGCATTGGCCAGCACCGACGGACCGATCAACAGAATGATGCCGGCGAGTCCGACCACGCCGCCTACCAGCCGCCTTCGGGTGAACTTTTCCTCAGCGAGGAACAGCGGCGCCAGCACGACGGCCAGAATTGGCATGGTCCCGAACAGGATGCCACCCATGCCGCTCTCGATATGTTGCTGGCCCCACGCGACGGTGCCGAATGGGATTGCCCCCGTCAGCAGACCGAGCCAGAAGAGTGCGATCCATCCCTTGCGGGTCCGTGGCAACTGCGCGCCGAAAGCGCGCATCAGACCCCAGCAGATCGGCGCCGCAACCAGGGTCCGGAGCGCGGCGGCCGTGATCGGCGAGATTTCCCGTACCGCGATGTTGAGGAACAGAAACGTACTGCCCAGAAGCAGCGCCGCAGTCAGGAGCAGGCCCCAGTCGGCCAGGTTCATCCTGCGGTTCACGGTTCCAGTCTCATCGAGGGCGGCGTACAAATCTTGCGATTGGCAGGCCACTATACAGCAACGCTTGCTGGCGGTGATCGCCGGGCCAGAAAAGCATGATCCGGAAACCAACGTTCCCAAGGGTGCGCAGCAACTCACCCTTGCGCACCCTCCTCCTGTGGACGAACGACGCGTATACATTTGAAAACGGTCGATTGTGAAATTTTTGTGAAGGCGATCCCAACATTTGTGAAAGCCTTGTGAACAAACTCTTTACAGTGTGTATAGGCCGTTTATTTCTCTCTCAAATGACTGGTAGGATGACTCACCCACCGCACCGCAACCCCGGGCGTACCGTCTCCATGAGCGTGTGCTTCCTTACCAAAATAACGGAAGGTTCTCTGGATGACATCCCTGCCACATGCGCTCTGGGTGGTGAGAAGTATTGATGTAGTTGGTTGGGCCGTTCCACAATCCACACCGATTCATGAGGACGACTATGAGCCTTGCACAAATGAATGCTGCGACCATCGAAGTAGACGCGCCCAACCAGGAATATAATGTCCTGAAGGATCGCCTGGCCAGACTGAGCAAGGCAAGTATCCGCATCTCCGAAACCCTCGACCTCGAAGCCGCACTGCAGCAAATTGTCGAAAGCGCTTGAGCCCTCACCGGCGCCCGGTACGGCGCGCTGCTGACCCTCGATTCCCCGGATGACATTCGCGGCCACTACGTATCGGGGGTTCCAGACGAAGACCTCGAGCGCATGACGCGGTCGCTTCAGGAAGCAGGCTTCCTGGACTGCTTGAAACAGTTAGAGAGTCCGGTCAGGCTGGATGGCATGGCCAACCACCCTGAACACGCCGGCTTGGCGGCAGTCCACCCGACCGCAAAGACTTTCCTGGCAGCGCCAATCTGTTACGGGGACGAGTTCGTGGGAACCCTTTACCTCGCGGAGAAGGAAGGCGGACAGGAGTTTACCGAAGAAGATCAGGCCATTGCGACGGTGCTTGCCGCGCCGGCGGCATCGCTAATCTTCAACGCCCGAAGATACGAAGCGGAACTCCGAACCAGGGCGGATCTGGAGAATCTGCTGGATGATACCCCGGTGGGAGTGGTGGTCTTCGACGCACAAACTGGTCAGCTCGCCTACATCAATCAGGAAATACGCCGCATGATGAGCGTTTTGGACTTTCCTGAGGAATCGATGGAAAACGCCTTCGAGGTCATGTCTTTTTGTCGCCCGGACGGACGGGAACTCTCTTTTGAGGAGTTGCCCCTGTCTAGAGTGCTTCAAAGCGGCGAAAAGGTGGAACCTCAAGAAATCCTGGTGCGTCTGCCGAATGGGAACGAGATGACGACCGTGGTCAACGTCGCCCCCATTTTTTCGGATACGGGAGAGATACTGTCAGTTGTTACTGTCATGCAGGATCTAACTCCCTTGGGTGGTCTGGAACGAAAACGGGCTCAGTTCCTGGAGATGGTAAGTGAAGAACTGAGAACCCCCTTAATCAGCATCAAGGGTTCCGCCGTTGCCCTCAAGGACATTGTCGAACCGACCAACCCGGCTGAGTCAGTTCAATTGTTGCGGATCATCGACCAACAAGCGGACCTGATGCGCAGCCAGGTCAACAGCCTCATCGAGGTGGCCCAAATCGAGACCGGCACACTGTCGGTGGTGACGCAGTCCGTAGACGTCGCAGAATTGCTAAACGGGTCTTGCCAGGATTTTCTGCGAGACCACTCTGTCAATAAGATACAGACTGAGATCCCGTCTGGCCTGCCGAATGTGATGGTCGATAGGCAGCGCATTGGCCAGGTAGTTCATAATTTCCTCCGCCAGGCCGCACGACACGCGGACGATTCCTCACACATCAACGTGACTGCTGCAGCCGAGGATATCTACGTAGTGGTGACGATTGCGGTGGAGGGATCAGTTTCTTCGAGGACGGAACCCCCTCACCGCTATTGGAACCCCGATACGCCGGAAACGTTCAAGAATTTGTCTCGTTCACACGCCAGGCTGGTTGATCAAGCTTCACATGGTGAAGGTTTGGCAATCGCGTTTTGTCGCGGAGTCGTCGAGGCCCACGGAGGGCGGATCAGGACGGATTTCGATGCGGACCAGGGAAGCCCGGCGCTGACCTTCACCCTCCCCTCGGTAGAGGAAGTGCCCGAACCTGAAGTTCACGCTCCCGACACGCGTGAGATTGCCCATGAGTCATTGCCGGCCCCGATGCAGAAGACTGAGGTCCTCGTCTCCGTCGAAGACCCGAGATCGTTGCGCACGGTTCGAGAAGTGCTGGTAGACGCCGGCTACGTCGCGGTAACGACGACTGACCTGGGTGACATAGAGGAACTCGCGTCGTCGGGCCGGCCGAAGCTGATCATCCTGGATATCGCGGGCAGAGAGGAGCAATCCTTCCGCAC
Organism: uncultured Dehalococcoidia bacterium; assembly: GCA_951813535.1. Taxonomy (GTDB): domain Bacteria; phylum Chloroflexota; class Dehalococcoidia; order Lucifugimonadales; family UBA3495; genus Bin87. The sequence goes on from OX638345.1 coordinate 1,819,091, forward strand.
GTTGCGGGGCGCCGGAAATCCCCTGAACCTGCCGGCCATCGTGCTGTGCGACCGCGACGACGAGGACTACGTCGTGCGGGCCTTCGAAATGGGCGCCGACGGCTATATGGTCAAACCGTTTTCGCCTTCCGAACTGATCGCCAGGGTGAGGGCGACCTTGCGTCGGATGAATAGCGCCGGAGGCGTTGCCATCGACCGCATATATCAATTGGCAGACGTGCGAATCAACTTCAATGATCGCACCGTCAGCGTGGCCGGGCAACCGGTACAGCTCACGGCCACGGAGTACAAGCTGATGGCCGAACTCGCCACCGGCGCCGGCAGGGTCCTCACACAGGACATGTTGCTGCAGAGGGTTTGGGGACCGGAGTATTCCGGGGAGTCCCAGCTCTTGCGCTCCTACATCAAATCCCTTCGCCAAAAGCTGGGGGACAACGCGCGGAAGCCCACGTACATCTTCACCGAGCACGGCATCGGCTACCGCATGGCCAAGCCCGATCCGACCGGCGATGGGCCAGAACTCGTGAGTTCCAACCGCCAGGTTCCCCGCTAACCGCCCCCGCGAGCAAACTTTTCCCCGCTTGAAACGACGCCAGTTTCAAGCCGGTTCAGGAGGACGACTATGAGCCTTGCACAAATGAATGCTGCGACCACCGAAGTGGAAGCGCTCAACCGCGAAAATAATACCCTGAAGGATCGCCTGGCCAGACTGAGCAAGGCAAGTATCAGCATCTCCGAAACCCTCGACCTCGAAGCCGCACTACAGCAAATTGTCGAAAGCGCTTGAGCTCTCACCGGCGCCCGGTACGGCGCGCTGCTGACCGTCGATATCGCGGGTGACATTCGCGATCGCTACATCTCGGGCGCCACCGACGCAGCGCGCGAATGCATGACACAGTCGCTCCAGGAACCAGGCCTGCTGGACTATCTGAGGAGAATAAACGATCCGCGCCGGGCAAACGACGTGGCGAACCACCCTGATTATGCGGGGCTTCCTTCAGATCACCCGCCTGTGAAAACCTTTCTGGCGATGCCAGTCCGCTATGGCGACGAGCGTGTCGGCAGCATCTACCTTGCGGAGAAGGAAGGCGAACAGGAGTTTACCGAAGAAGACGAGGCCATAGCGGCGATGTTTGCCGCCCAGGCCGCAATGATCATCTCCAACTCCCAACGGCATGACGAGGCGCACCACGCGAGTCTCAATTTTGAGGCCATGTTGGACAACTGTCCTGTCGCTGTGTCGGTTTTCGACGTGCGATTGGGCACGATCACCTACATGAACCAGGAAGCCCGCCGAATGATCGGGGCGTTGGGTCTTTCCGACGAAGAGCTCGCAAACTTCTACTCTGCTTTGAAAGTCACCAGACCCGACGGGCGAGAACTCGCTTTCGCGGAACTCCCAGGCACCAGGGCGGTGCAAAATGGCGAGACCGTAGTCGCCGATGAGCTCGTGACTCATCGGCCGGACGGCACGACCCTTACTTCCTTGATACATTGCCAACCCATTTTCTCGGGATCAGGGGAAATCGTGTCGGTCCTCACCATAGGGCAGGACCTGACGCCTCTACAGGACCAGGAGCTGAGGCGGGCTGAATTTCTGGAGATGGTGAGTGCGGAGTTGCGGACGCCATTGATAAGTATCAAGGGTTCCGCCGCGGCTCTCCGCAGCATCGATGAGCCGATGTCCCGCACCGAACAACTTCAGTTGGTACGTATCATCGATCAGCAATCGGATCTGATGCGCAGCCAGATCAATAGCCTGATTGAACTGTCTCAAATTGAGACGGGAACATTGCCCGTAGTCGCCGCACCAACCAACGTGGCCAGATTGATCGAGCGGTCCTGCGCAGAGTACCTGAGCGAACACGCAGCCATCACGATCCATTCGGAAATCTCGGACGGACTGGCGGCGGCTTTGGCGGACGAGCAGCGCATCAGCGACGTGCTGCACAATCTCCTGCGCCAGGCGGCCAAGCATTCCGGCGAATCGTCTCCGGTCGTAGTGTCTGCCGCCATGGACGACATCCACGTCGCGATCTCAGTCTCCGCGGAAGGCTCAGTTGAGGAGCCCCACCGAACCCTGCTACCGAGCAATGTATCCGATGATCCTCAATTTTTCAGAACGGCTGACCAGGCCTTCACGAAAGCAGTTGAATTGACCTCCCACGGCGAGGGGCTGGCAATGGCTTTTTGTCGCGGAGTTGTCGAGGCCCACGGAGGACGGATCAGATCAGATATCGACGAAGAGTTGGGCCGGCTGACCCTGACCTTCACCCTCCCGTCGGTAGAGGAAGTGCCCGAACCTGAGGTTCACGCTCCCGACACGCGTGAGACTGCCCATGAGTCATTGCCGGCCCCGATGCAGAAGACTGAGGTCCTCGTCTCCGTCGAAGACCCCGGATTGTTGCGCACGGTTCGAGCAGTGCTGACAGACGCCGGCTACGTCGCGGTAACGACGACTGACCTGGGTGACATAGAGGAACTCGCGTCGTCGGGCCGGCCGAAGCTGATCATCCTGGATATCGCGGGCAGAGAGGAGGAATCCTTCCGCGCTTTGCGGGGCGCCGGGTATCCCCTGAACCTGCCGGCCATTGTGCTCTGTGAACGGGACGACGAGGAATACGTCGTGCGCGCTTTCGAAATGGGGGCGGACGGGTATATGGTAAAACCGTTTTCGCCCTCCGAACTCATCGCCCGTATCAAGGCGACCCTGCGCCGGTTGAGCGGCCCCGGAAGCGTCAGCGGTGACCACACGTTCCATGTCGGCGACTTGCGGATCAATCTCGATGAACGAACCGTCAACGCATCGGAGCAACCCGTACAGTTGACCGCCACGGAGTACAAACTGCTCACCGAACTCGCCCATGCCTCAGGAAGGGTCCTCACGCAGGACATGTTGCTGCAGCGGGTTTGGGGACCGGAGTATTCGGGGGAATCCCAGCTTTTGCGCTCCTACATAAAGTCCCTTCGCCAGAAACTCGGTGACAACGCGCGGAAGCCCACGTACATCTTCACCGAGCACGGCATCGGTTACCGCATGGCGAAGTCTGAATCTGTGACCAATCGCCCGGCATCCGTGAGCTAGAGCCCCCGGATGCCGCTCTAACCGCCCAGGCGGGCAAACGTTTCCCGCCTGGAATCCCGGCGGCAGCTCCGGCGCTGCGCCCAGCGGTGCGGCTTCGGCCACCGTTGCCGCTTCAAGCCGGCAACGGCGCAAGGTCGGCGGACCCCGTGATATATTCCCTCACACAGTCGCACTGACGGACGGGGTTCAAGGAGGTCATGAGGATGGTCGACAAGGAGCAGGACTGGGAATACGGTCTGCGCACTGAGGGACACGGGACCGAGGACGACAACGGCGGTCCGGTTGTCATCGGCGAGAACGGCTTTCACTACCGGGTGTCGGGCGAGAACTGGGGCCAGCTTCCCGAAGGGTGCGTCTACCGGGAAGGAACGGCCGTCGCGGTCGACTCCCGTGACCACGTCTACGTCTTCAACCGCGGCACCATCCCGATGATCGTATTCGACACCGACGGCAACCTGCTGCGCACCTGGGGAGAAGGAGTGTTCGCGAACCCCCACGGCGTGACCATCGCGCCGGACGACACCGTCTTCTGCGTTGATAACGGCGACAGCACGGTGCGCCAGTTCACTCCCGACGGCAAGCTGCTGATGACCCTGGGCACGCCCCATCAGCCGAGCCCCAAGATGAGCGGCGAACCGTTCAGCGTGCCCGCCCACGTGGCCTTCGACCGGCGCACCGGGGAGTTCTACGTGGCCGACGGCTATTCCAACGCCCGGGTGCACAAGTACTCGCCCGACGGCCGGCTCCTCTTCTCGTGGGGGGAATCAGGCACCGGAAACGGCCAGTTCAACATCGTCCACAACGTCATAGTGGACAACGACGGCTGGGTGTACGTCGCCGACCGCGAGAATCATCGCATCCAGGTCTTCAGCCCCGAGGGCAAGTACGAGACCCAGTGGGGCAACCTCTCCCGCGCCGCCGCCATCTGCATCGACGACCGCTCCGGCGAGGAACTGATCTACATCGGCGAGTACTTCTGCGGCATCGGCACCAATGACATCGGCACCGACCTCGGCCCCCGAGTGACGGTGATGAACACCCGGGGCAAGGTCCTGGCCCGAGTAGGCCGCGAAAGCTACGGCGACCAGTCCGGCCGGTTCTATTCCCCCCACGGTATAGCCATCGACTCCCATGGAGACCTGTACGTGGCGGAGGTGTCCTGGACCGACTATGGCCGGCACATGGACCCGCCCCGGGAACTGCGCTCGATGCAGAAGCTGGTCAGGGTTCCGGACTGACCGGCATCTCGCAAGAGCAAACCAGACCCTACTCCGGTATCCCCAGAGCCTTCCGCACCGCGCCACCAATGGGCGTCAGCGGGCTTTCTTCCGGGGGCCCGTGGGGAACCATGCGGTTGTGGTGGATGGCAACCGCCAGGCGATGCTGGGGAACCGCCCAGCCCAGCGAGCCGCCGGCTCCGTTGTGACCGAATGCCATGGGGTTGTTGCCCATGGCCCCCATGCCCGGGCTGCCGGCGAAGTGGAAGCCGCCGATGGTCCCGTGATGGGGTCTGCCGTGAACCGGGTCGTAGTCGCTGGGAGGTCTGGGTATGTGGAAGGTCCGCACGCGTTCCTCGGAAAGGAGGCGCACGCCGTCCAGTTCGCCGCCGTTGGCCAGCATGGCGTAGAACCGGGCCTGGCTTCGCGCAGTCATAATGCCCTGGGCGCCGGGGATGCAGGCCTGGCGCACATCGGAGCGGCCGAACACCTCCTGTGTGGTGCCCACCTCCGGTGGCGTGGCGCGGAACCGCAGCGAGTCCGGGGGTAGTCCCGGAGCGCCGGGAGGAAGCGGCGGCGTATTGGTGAGCTTGGCCACGCGGGGCTCGACCTCAGGCGGGATACCCGCCCACAGATCGGTGATGCCCAGGGGCTGGCAGATTTCCTCCAGGATAAACTGGCCAAAGGGCCGGCGCTTCGGATCGGTGCGCCGCACCACCTCACCCACCACCCAGCCGAAGGTGTAGGCCATGTAGCCGCTGCGGGTGCCCGGCTCAAAGAGCGGATGCATCTCCGCGATCTGCCCCACCATCCAGTCCCAGTCGCACATCAACTCCGGCGTGACCCCCACCGGCATCAGGGGAACCCCGATCCGATGGGTCAAGGCGTCGAACACCGTCCCCTTGTCCTTGCCGTACTTGCCGAATTCGGGCCAGTATTTGGCCACCGGCTGGTAGTAGTCCACCAACCCCCGCTCCGCCTGGATGTGGAGCGCGGTCGCCGTCACCGCTTTTATGTTGGAAAACACCGGGAACAGGGTGTCTCCATCGACCTCCTGAGCAGCGGTCTCGTCGGCCATGCCACCCCATTGGTCAACCACCAATTCGCCGTCCAGGTATGCTGCCACCTGGACGCCGATCTCCCCGCGTTCCCCGATTGCGACATCAATGGCGTCTTGTACGACGCTCTTCGGACTCACCACCATGGCGGCACCTCCCTCTTGTTGCTCGTGAAATGACAATTATGGTCTGTTGAATCCGGCTTGGAGGTTGTTTCGAAAGTCCCTTCACCTCGGGGACCGAGAAACACCGTAAAGCGGCGTCTCCCGGTGGTTGTATCACCTTCTACGACAGTCCGACAAGTAATTCGTGCTGGGTGCATGCCGGTTCCAGCCACCTTATCCATGCCGCCCGGGCCATCAATCGGTTGCTGCACGCGGTTGGCAGCGGGCAGGGCAGGACCCGCTCCACGGGTCGACATGAGAGCCACGGAAAAGGCATAATTGGCGCTCACAGCAGGGATCAACGGAGGTAAAGATGTCGGCGAAAGTCACCGGGCTGGGCCATATCGGTTTCTATGTTCATGACCTCGAGCTCATGATGGACTTCTACGCAAATTTCATGGGCATGACACTGACCAAGGTCGGCCCGCTTGGCGCGTTTTTCAGCGCCGATCCGGAGGCCTGCGATCACGAAATCGCCCTGATAAACGGACGGACTTCGCTGGAGGACCCGCACTGGATCCAGCAGATTTCAATGCGTGTCGAGTCTCTCGATGATCTGCGCGATTTCAAGCAGCGCATCCTCGAACGCGGTTACCAGCTGGACCGCATCGTCACCCACGCCAGCGCCATCGGCTGCTACTTCCGGGATCCGGAGAACAACCCCACCGAGGTGTTCTGGCTGACCGGCCATACATCATGGGCCCAGGTGGGCATCCCCATCGACATCGACCAGTCGGATAGAGACGTGATGGCGGATGTGCTTCGGTCCTGGGAGGCAGTGCGGGACGTCGAAATGGGCCAGCCGGCCGGCCCGGAAACGGTGGACGCCATTCGCGAGTTGAGCGCGACGGCGGTGGCCGCCCGGTAGACGTTGCTGCAAACCCAAGCCCTCGTGGAGGCGAATATGCTAAAGGCGCAGCGCGACAGCGCAATCAGTGGGCTGAGCGACGAGCACCGTCGGCAACTCCGACAGATTGTCGACGGCATCAAGGAGGCGCGGGTATCCCATCAGAGTGCGGGACGAATTGCAGCGCGAGAATTGCTGGCGGGACGGCAACAGGACCCGCCCGCAGAGGTTCGCGCCGCCCTGGAAGCCATCCTGGTGCGGGATGAAACCGGTCCCAAAGTTGGCGAGGCGGCTCCCGATTTTTGCCTCAAGCGGTTGGGTTCCGAGGAACGGGTCCGATTGTCCGACTTTGTCGGGCAGCGGCCGGTGGCGCTGGCCTTCGGCAGCTATACTTGACCCCCCTTCCGCGCTCAGTCTGAGCGCATGACCCAGATCTACCGCCGCTACAAGGACTCTGTGGAGTTCTTTGTCGTCTACGTCCAGGAAGCCCACCCCACCGACGGCTGGCAGACCGACAGCAACATCGAGGAAGGCGTACTGTTCCGCCAGCACCGGAGCTACGCTGAACGGGCGTCGGCGGCCCAATCGTGCAGCATCGACCTGCAGATCGGTCTTCCCGTCATCGTTGAGGAAATGGACAATGCCATCGATGAGGCCTACGGCGCAGCGCCGGAACGCCTGTACCTGGTGGACGTTGATGGCAAAGTGGCCTACCACGGCGGCGCCGGACCGCATTTCTTCGAGCTGGACGAATGGGAGCAGGCGATCCAGGCTTGCGCCGCTATCCCGGCCAATAGCCGTTAGGCCACATGAGCAGGGCGCCGTCGGCTGCAGGAACCACCAGCCGACGGCGTTGCTGTGGGCCCCTCTTTGGGCGGACCCGAGTTTGCGGATTGGGCCATCCGATAGCCGACCCGAGGCTCGGTCAGGATGTAGGTGGGGTTTTCTCCGTTGTGGCCCAGCTTCCGGCGCAATCGTCCCACGTGGGTACGAACCACCCGCGGGTCATAGAAGTGAGAGTTCCGCCAGACCCGACGCAGTAGTTGCTTGTACGTCAGGGGTCTGCCCTCTGCGGCAGAGAGTTCCCGGATCAAGCCGTACTCGGTTGCAGTGAGTTCCATCGCCTGGCCGGCCAGGCGGACCTCACGGCTGTCGTAGTTGATCTCCAAATCCTCAATGAAAGCCATCTACGTGGCGCTGTTTTTGCTTGGTTAGCAGGTCCAATTGCCGCCGGCTTTTTTCAGGCTGATTCGCCGGACCGTGAGTCCATGACTTGGACGCCCATTGCCAGCCTGTTGGGTTGGATTGCGGCGCTGTCCAATCTGGCGTTCGCCAAGGTCTTGCCCGCAAGCCGCCAGAGTGTCCACATCTTCCATCTCGTTCCTTCTTTGCTGGGTATCTTGGCGATGTTGACTTGGTTGCCATTCTGCTGGCTCCCATGACGAAGCGAACGTTGGAGTTCAGGATGAGCATAAATTTCCCGTTGCGCTTTCTGCGGCTAGACCGGACGGCGACGTGGCTCGCGTTGTAGCAGGGTGATTGCGAGAGATGTGTGAGCGGGCTGCCAACGCTTCATTCTGGCAACTGATCCGGACACGGAACTTCGGTTTGTTGTGGGGAGCCGGTGGTTTGTCCGCCATCGGCGATCAGTTCGATCTGATAGCTTTCCCGTGGCTGGTGTTGATGGTCACCGGCGACCCATCAGCCGTGGGCATAGTCCTGGCGGTGGGCAACGTTCCTGCAATTTTCTTCATTCTTGTCGGCGGGTCGTTAGCGGATCGGTACTCGCCGCGGTTGATCATGCTCGCCAGTAACGGCATACGGATTGCCCTGGTTGCATCCCTGGCCGCCCTGGTTTTGACCGAGCTGTCAGACCTGTGGCTGATCTATGTGTTCGCGTTGCTCAAGGGCATCGCGGACTCGTTCTATTATCCGGCCCAATTGGCGATGTTGCCCCGCATCGTACCGGTCGAACTGCTGCGACAGTCCAACGCGGCGGTGCGCACGACGACCCAACTGAGCGGTTTCATAGGTCCGTCGCTGGCGGGCGGGCTCATAGCGTTTTTCAGCGCCGGACCACCCTCGGCGGACGGCGCGGACAAGACGGGGATAGGGCTGGTGTTCCTGGTGGTGGCCTTGGTTCTATCGGTGTCCTCGTTGATGCTTCTGCTGATGCGAACGGAAAATGCCAGCCGCGGGCTGGTCGGTGAAGAAACGGAAAATGCCAGCATACTTTCATCGATTCGCCAAGGGATTCAGTATGCGCGCGCGGACGGGGCCATGCTCGCGATCTCCCTGCTCATCGTGCAGATGGAACTCCTGATGCGGGGACCGGTAACGGTGGGAATGCCCGTTCTGGCACATTCACGGTTGGCGGGAGGCGCGCTGGCGCTGGGGATAATCACTTCCGCCTACGCCGGAGGTTCGGTGCTGGGTACAGTTCTTGCGGGAGCGTTGCCGGCCCCGAGGCGTGGGTTAGGGGCTATTGTGGTTGCGGTCTTCACCCTTTCCGGCATCCTCATGATGCCTTTCGGATGGCTGAACGCGACGTGGCTGGCGGCGACAATTACGCTGGCGATCGGAGTAATGGGCGGTTACGTGGGAATTCTAATTATCTCGTGGATTCAGGGCCGAACGCAGCAGGCGATGTTGGGTCGAGTGATGAGCCTGTTGCTGGTTGCGCAGGTTACTGTGTCTCCAATTTCGATGGCGGCATCGGGCGCCCTGATCAAGGTGAGCCTGGGATGGGTATTTCTTGTCGCGGGTGCGTCAATGGCGACCCTCAGCGCAATCATCGGCTTGCGGCGCGAGATACGGGAGATGCTCATGGCTGAGAGCCAGGATGGCTAGCCGTATCCGCGAAACCGTTGCGTCAAGCACGAGTGGCCTGACATCCCTGTTGCGTTGGGTACCTCAGGCGGTGGCGAAGAGTGTGATGCGGTCGGAGTCAGGTTCCTGCAGGTGGTCTGTGGCGCGTTCCAGCAACTCTGCGGCCAAGTGGAGAATTTCGGCTTCGCACTCCGTGTCGGGACGACGACGTTCTGGACTGGGTCTGGCGCTGGCGGTCGCTCCGCCTCTGTTCTCCTTACTGAAGTTGCTCGACTGGGTTCCGCAGCGCTCGGGCAATCGGCGCATTGAAAAGCACGGTGATTGACCCGATTCTGTGGTCTTTGGGATGGAGCACCTGGTTGCCTTGGGAATGCGGACCCGAATTCAGCTTGGGCAGAAGAGGTCGTGTTGACTACGCGCTTTTTGACGACAGCGGTGAAATCATGGTCTACATGAACATCCAGGCTTCGTCTACGCGACGGAGATACGGCAGGATCAGGTTGCGGGAATGCGTACGGGGAACAACGCGTGGAATCGGCGTTTTGATTTATGGATCATCATGGGAAATTTATGACTTGACCCGCAGAACTCGGCTTTTTGATGATAAGCACGTCGAGACCCTGGTGATTGGCCATGAAATCGGTGATGAACCCGAGTATATAGCCGGCGTCCTGGCCCGGTGGCTCGACAAAGCCCGCTGGTGGAGCGAGGGTGTTGAGGTTTCTGCCGGCGGCTGAGATCGCCTCATCAATCGGTTCGATGTAAAACTTGGATCGCGCGTATTGGGTATGCCTCCAAACGGCCATTTCCGCCGAAGACGCCGTGAGCAGTTGTCGGGCCAGGTGGTTGCCAGCATCGGAACCAACCTGTGCCGACCCGATCTGTCGTGACCGCAAATGTGGATTTCTTCGCACGCCACGCGAACAGGTACACCGCATCCACCAGTGCGCGGTGTGAATAGATCGGAAGACCGGCGCCTGACCTGATCTGGCGGGCCACCACATTTACGGCGTAACCGCGTCCAGCCTATTCAATTGTCGCCGCCTGCCAGCCGGTTGGTGGAGCAGCAGAGGAACGAGTCGAGGCATGAGAAGGCGCTTGGGGCGCGTGTCGGTCATCCTGTCGGTCGTTGGCATTCTATGGGCGGCAGCGGCCTGCGCAACCGACTCGGAGGACCGGCTGTCGCGTGAGTACGCTGAATGCCTGACGGTCTCCAACGGCGTTCTGCATCGAACGCAGCTGGCCAATCGTGTCGGTACGGTGCCGCCGGATGCGGCGGCAATGGCACGATGGCTGCGCGGGGGCCTGGAGCGCGGCGACACAACCATGGACGAAATACGCGCCAACTACAGTCGATATTGCAAATGACCGCCGCAACGGCGCCAGGCAAATCCAACCCGGTAGCACGCCCGTGTTCCCCCCTCAAGCGTTGGCGCAGAGACTAGTAACCCACGGCGTAGGCCTCGCACCGAGGATCCGCGCCGCCCTGCAGCACCCCGGTTTCCGGGTTGCGGGTGATGACGCAGTACAGGGCAGAGCCCTCCCACCAGTCCGGATACTGCTCTATCGTATGCCCCTTCTTACGCAGACCATCTACCACGTCATCCGAAATGCGGCCCTCCAGCCGCAGCATTCCCGGGTCATACCTCGAGGCCCAGTTGGAGCTGGGGAAGTTGTAGCTGTAGAAACGGGGTTCCTCCACGGCCTCCTGGGAGTCGCGGCCGAACTCCAGGACGTTCAGCAGCAGTTGCACCGTGCCTTGCGGGATATGGTCGCCCCCGTGGGCGCCCAGGGCCATTACGGGTTCGCCGTCGCGCACCACCAGGGCCGGCGCGGGGGTGAGCCGAGGCCGCTTGCCACCCTGGACCGAGGCGGGATGGTCTTCGACGAGCTTGGACTGGGTGCCCCGCAGCGAGAATGCCAGGCCTGTGCCCGGTATTATCGGCCCGCCGTTTTTGGTGCCCTCGCTGGGGGTGCAGGAGAAGATGTTCCCGTCCCGGTCGATCACGGCGAAGTAGGATGTCCCGCCGCCGCTCACGCCGGCAGTGCCAACCGGTTCGGCAGCCTCCCGGGGAGACTGTGGGGCGCCGTCGACCGTTGATTTACCCTTTCGCGGGTCGCCCGCCGGCGGCGTGCCCGGCCACGCGAGGTCCGGATCGATCAGTGAGCGACGCTTGGCCAGGTAATCCTCCGCCAGCATTTCATTGATCGGGACGTCCACGAAATCGGGGTCTCCCACGTACCGCTCACGGTCGGCGAAGGCCAGATTCAATGCCTGGCTCACCGTGTGGATGTACTGGGCGGAGTTGTGGCCCATGGACGCCAGGTCGAATCCCTCCAGGATCTTGAGCGCCTGCGGGAACGTCGGCCCCTGGCCCCACGGCCCGGTGCTGTAGACGTCGTATCCCTTGTAGTTCACTGTCACTGGAGGCGCCACCTGCACGTGGTACGCGGCAAGGTCCTCCTCGGTGAGGAGACCGCCCATCTCCTGGTTGAACGCGACGATCTTGTGCGCCAGGTCGCCGGTGTAGATGTAGTCCCGGGCCGCCTTGAGCGCCGACTGCCGGCCCTTGCCGGCGTTGGATGCCTCGATGTCGGCGAGCCTGGACAGGGTGGCGGCGAGGTCCTTCTGGTAGAACATCTCGCCCTGTTTCGGGGCGTGGCCGCCTGGGAGGTAAACTTCCGCAGTCGACGGGTACGCGTTGTACTGGTCGAATGCGGTCTTGAATCGGCCGGCCAGGTAGCGGAACATGGGGAAGCCGTTCCCGGCCAGGTCGATGGCCGCGCTCGCCACCTGCCCAAAGGTCATCGTGCCGAATTTGGACAGAGAGGTGATCCACGAATCGGCGGCGGCGGGCGTCAGCGACGAGAGAACGCCGGCCGGCATCCTGCCGCCGTGGTGCTTGTGGAAGTACTCGACCGACGCGGCCCGGGGCCAGACCCCGAGACCGTCGACGGTGACGACCTCATTCCGGTCGGCCAGGTATATGACCGTGGGCGCCACGCCCAGGAAGCTGCAATCGTCGACATGGACGACGTTCAGCGCCAGGCCAACGGCCACCCCGGCGTCGATGGCGTTGCCGCCGCGTTTCAGGATTTCCAGGCCGGCCATGGCGGCGCTGGGGTGGCTGGCGGCAACCATGCCGTTGACGCCCTGCATCAACGGGCGATAACTCTTGAGGGTGGTCCCTTGGACTGGCATTTTGTGGCCTCCGTGCTTGGGATATTTGCTTCTCGGTTGGGGCAGCTTGTTTTAGCCGGCTTCTTCTCTCGCGGCTTTGGCCCGCTCAATCAGAAACTGGGCATCGGCGACGGTCTTTTCCAGGTAGTCCGGCTGGTCGGTCAGACGCGGTTGCCGTCGCGCTCGGTAGCCGAGTCGTCCCGCATACTCCGCGTAGATGTCGGGGGCTACGGATAAGCGGAAGCCTCGCATTTCGGTGTGGAAGTGGCGAAGCGTGCCCAGCAGGTCCGCCATGCTGTGGTTGTAGCCATAGGGAATCCTTCGGGCTTCCAAAAGGGCTTTTAATCCGCACTCCAGGGCGAAGTGGGCCTGCTGGCCTATCGGGAAGTCGGGCTGGTCGTTTCTTGCTAGCGACTGGAACGCGGACAGGTGCGCCTCTGCTCTTTCGATGAGTATTTCGTAGCTCTCCCAGTCGTAGGAGTATTCGGTGTCCTCGTCTTCGTATTGTGACGAGCCGTACTGGTCCGGATCCCGGGGCATGACTATTCCGTCCTTTACGGCGTGGGTCTCGACGCTGTTGACGTACCGGCGGTTGTACCGGAACTCTTCGATGGTTCTCCACACCAGTTCCACCGGCACTTCCCGTCCGTAGGTCTCCCAGGCGACCCTGGCAGCGGCGGCGGCGGCGGCCTTTTGGATGGCGTCGTCAGGTTCGGTGGCCTGCACCAGCATGACGTCGATATCCGATAGCGGTTCTTCGTGGTCACCCCGAGCGCGGGAGCCGAAGAGGATTACGAGTTCGGGCTGCTCACGTTGCTGCACTGCTTTCGCTATGCGTAGCGCTTTGGGGTCGTGATGCCGCATCTGATTCGTCTCCCGGCTGTGTTGTCAGTCCCGCCTGGCTCCGGTCCAGTGGTTGATGGAGATCTTACTGAACTGGTAACGGTGTTTGGGTCGGATTTCTCCGCGCGTAGTATAGTCCCTAAACTTGGCGCAACAAACTCCGGAGGTTACGATCATGGCGGTAAGGCGACCCACTGTCGACGAGATTTTCCGAATAGCCGACGCCTACAACCTGAACCCCTCGCCGGCCGATGTCGAGTCCTACATCGAGCTGAGCCAGCCCATCCTGGACTCGTACGCGCGGCTGGACCAGCTGACCGCGCCCAGCCTGCCGGTCAAACACCCGCGCTCTCCCGGCGCGCGCCCGCAGCCGGAAGACAACCCGCTGGGGGCCTGGTACTGGCGATGCGACATTGCCGGACCTCAGGGCGGTCTGCTCTCCGGCAAGACCGTGGCCATCAAGGACAACGTCTGCGTGGCCGGCATTCCCATGATGAACGGCACCAGCGTCCTGGAAGGTTACGTTCCCGACGTGGACGCCACCATCGTCACGCGCATCCTGGACGCCGGCGGTTCCATCAGGGGCAAGGCGGTGTGCGAGAGCCTGTGCTTCTCCGGCGGCAGTCATACGTCGGACACAGGCCCGGTCCACAATCCCCATGACCCAGCGCGCACGGCCGGCGGCTCGTCCAGCGGCAGCGCGGCTCTGGTCGCGTCGGGTGAGGTGGACATGGCCATCGGCGGCGACCAGGGCGGGTCGATCCGCATACCGGCAAGCTGGTGCGGCATCTACGGGCTCAAGCCAACCTATGGCCTGGTGCCGTACACCGGCGTATTCCCCATCGAGCTGACCCTGGACCACACCGGCCCGATGGCACGCACCGCCGCCGACGTGGCCCTGATGCTCGAGGCCATCGCCGGACCCGACGGTCTTGATCCCAGGCAAAGCGGCGGTCTGAATGGGCAGACCTACACCCAGGCGCTGACCGGAGACGTGTCGGGTCTGCGCATCGGCATCGTGCCGGAAGGGTTCGGTCTGGCGGAGTCGGAGGCGGACGTGGACGAGGCGGTGGAGACGGCGGCCCGCTCGTTCGAAAGCATGGGAGCGCAGGTGGGCAGGGTGTCGATACCCTGGCACCGGGACGGCATCCACGTCTGGCGGGCCATCGCCGTGGAAGGGGCCACGATGCTTATGGTGGCCGGCAACAGCATGGGCACCAACTGGAAGGGCCACTACACCACCGGATTGCTGGACGTGTACGCCCGCGGCTGGCAGACCCGGGCCGACGACCTGTCGGAAACCACCAAGCTGGTGGTGCTCATGGGACAGTACATGCAGGATCGGTATCACGGCCGCTACTACGCCAAGGCCCAGAACCTGGCCCGGACGCTGACCGCCGCCTACGACGAGGCGCTCAGCGAATACGACCTGCTGGTGATGCCAACCCTGCCGATGAAGGCCACAATCATCCCGCCAGCCGATTGCAGCCGCCAGGAGTACACCGACCGTGCGCTGGAGATGATCCCCAACACCTGCCCCTTCGACGTCACCGGCCATCCGGCCATCTCGGTGCCCTGCGGAACGTCCGACGGCCTGCCCATCGGCATGATGCTGATCGGCCGCACGGGAGACGATGCCACGGTGCTGCGCGCCGCGGACGCCTACGACCGGAAGGGCTAGGATGGCGCACGATGCCGGCTCCGGGTGACGCACGCACGCAAATCAGGCAGCCCGAGCAAAGCGAACCGGGATTGTCGCCGGGCCCGGTCCCTGCCTGAGTGCCGGGTGAGCTCATCGACGCGAGCCGTGAGGCGTGAGCATTGAATTGGCGTAGCGCGATAACCGTGGCTGCTGCAATTGCCATGGCGGCTGTTCTCCTCGGCTGCGGTGCCGAACCGAAGACCGTCCCACCCGGCGCGGAAACTGCGGCTGCGGCGACACCTCCGGTTCCTGTTGATCCAACACCGACAACGGAACCTGGCGTTTCCCCCACCAACGCGCCTCCCGCCGCACCGAGCGCCACGAGCGTTCCGCCGCCAACTTCCGTGCCTTCGTTCCCTCCGGCACGCCAACCGGACCAGCGACTCGAGCGCCAGAACCCACTCCCAGTCCAACGACCGGGATGGGGTGCTACCGCTAGACAGCCAGTTCCGACCAATGAACAGGCCGCATCAACCGCTCTTCCGCCCGCAATTGCGCCGCCATCATATCCTGTTCTATCTTTAACTTAGTCACTGCGTCGACGACCCTGACATCAATAGCAACCGGTTCTTCCGGCAAATCACTCAAATCTATATGGAAATCATGAGTAGGGTTTTCAGGCAGTAGGGGCACGTTTTTTAATTGTTCTCGCAGCCCTGATCTAGGTCGCATAGCAAAAACCTCCCACCGGTCAGTGGTTGCAACTGAGCCCGGCGACTAGCACTCACCGGGCTCAACCTTTATTATCTCACTCCACCCAATCCACTTCACAAGTTTGCCCTTGGGGTTTTTTACTGGTGGGGAGCTAGGATAAGGGGGTGTTACCGTCTGCCGCTGGGCTTCTTACCCTTCTGGGGTAGGAGTGGTCCCGGTCGGTGGATGCTCGCTCCACCGCGACCTTTTCGCGATTTCGTTGCCACGATAAACCTCCTGGCTTGCCGGCCCGCACGATCTCGTTCATCGTGCGGGCCAATCCATTTCTATCTTATCAAATCCGCCTAATTCCTGATAATTGACCGTCCTATCTCCCCTGTGGTTCAATCGGAGCGCGACAGTTCCCTAGCACCCCTGCCCGGCACCGTGCCGGCAGTGCGAAATCCATTTGATGCAATCGAGGCACCCGTGCCTCCTTGCGGGATTTCGCGTAAGAGTTCAGGGGACTGTCGCAAGTAACCTCGACCGGCGTCCGCAAGGGGGTTCCATATGAGACCTGTTTCCCGTCTCTCTGTATTCGCGCTTGTTCCGGTGGCTTTGTTGGGCCTGTTGGGCTGTGCTGATAGTCGAGTTGTCCCGACGCCAATCGCGATGTTCAAAACGAGCCGTCTCAAGTCATGGCTCTTAATTTTAGGGGCGGGGTTGTTCGTTATTTTGACGGCTTGTTCGTCCTCGTCCGATTATATCCAAAGTAGTGATCCCTCTGGGGGTTCCAGCATTTCTATTTTGAATGGGCGCACTGATGGCATTTGGGACAGAGACCGCGACCTTACTTCACCGCACATCCAAATTAGATGCCGCACAGAGTGGCATCTTCCATCGTTGAGCATTGATATTTCCGGCGACGTTTCCGATGCCATAACTTATCTTCACTGGAGCGGGCATGGCATCTACGAGGTCAAGGTTACGGTGGGCGATTGGACAGGCGTCACAGAGCGCACCGGTAGCGTGCTTGCAAGATCAGGTGGCGTTCTTATGTCCAGATGGGATGTTACCTACGACTACAGAGACCCGTTCACATTGGATATCTTCACCAACTTGGTCAATTCCTCCGCAGACCAATTCAGCGTGAAGGCCGGCAAAGCGGTCCATACGTTCTATCTGACCGATGAAATCCGTGCCGCGATGCGGGAATCCATCCCACCCCACTGTTACGACGGGATGGAAATGTCCAATTGAATGTAGCGACTAACGATGCCCGATGTAGGCGACATGTTTTCATCCCCAGGCAAGAAGACCTTTTTCATCACCTGGGCGGTCGTGGCGGTCATTTACGCCATCGTAATGGTTCCCGGACTTCATCCCAGGGGCGAGCGCGCCCGGGTTGCCCAATCTGTTTCGCAGCACTTGGAACTTCCTATGGGGATGCAGCGTTGTCATTCGATTGCTGGTGCTGGGAGCGTTACCCTTGGCGATCTTCGTTGCGTACCGGCGGGGATTGTGGAAGGGGCGCGAGGAGAACTAGGGGTGCGGTCGCCGTATCTGGTAGGGCTAAGCGGCCTGTTCGTCTGCCGGTCTCAGCCAGTCCGGTAGGTTGTAAATATCAATATCTGCTATCAATTTGTCAATGTCGGTATAGGTTCGGCCGGTCAAGTCCTTCCACGTGAGCCGCCTGCCCTCCATACCACTGATGGTCTCGCCGATTATGTCGAAATCGTTCCCAGGACCTGAATTGAGACGGTGTGCGAATTCATTCGCGTACCGGTGCAAGTGCTTGTGGCTCATATAATGATGGGTCCCCGTGTACCCGCGTCTGAACAGCGCCCAGAAGCTTTCGATACCGTTAGTGTCCACATCACCCAAAACGTACTGCTTTTGGGAATGATTGACCCATTCATGGTCATAGTCTGGATGACCCCGATAACCGGGATTACCGTCGGTATAGACCATAGCACCGGGCTCGATGTTCATGGTCATCTCTCGATGCAGGGTCTCGGTATCGACCCGCTCGATGGGGAACGCTACCACAGTTCCATCCTCCCGCTCACGGAAGCCGAGTAACGGTTGTTTCGGTGCTGGCCCATTCATCCGCTTGCCGAAGTGCTTGTTGCGCTCCCTACCACCGATGTAGACCTCGTCGATCTCCACCGCACCAGCCAACAATGGACCGCGAAATTTCATAGCCTCACGGATGCGGTGCCCGAGGAACCACGCGGCCTTTTTCGAAATGCTGAGTTCCTTCATCAACTGCCTAGCAGATATGCCCTTGCGGTGAGTATGGAACAGGTACAGAGCGTAGAGCCATTTTCTAAGTGGCAATAGTCTATGGGCCATCACCGTGTTGGTACGGACGCTGAAATACCGGCGACAGTCGGGACAATGCCACGGCATGGGTCGTTTATTTGGAACGCTTCGCACGTCGCGGGTACCGCAGCTCGGGCAGCAAGGCGTATCGCCCCACCGCTTCTTTTCCAGAAACGCCGTCGCCGCTTCCTCGTCGTGTATTTCGGACAAGAACTCAAAGACGCCAATGGTGCCTTCTCGTTCTTTCGCGGTTCGCTTTGGTACGGGCGTTCCATTCCGTTCCCTTATGATGATTTCGCCATCGGCGGTGATGCTTATCTTCCTATCCACAATATGCCTCCTTTTCTCAAAACCATCAGGCCAATGCGTCGCTTGTCAATCATCCAGGATAAACTGGCCTATCCCATTCATTGACACCGACATCTAGAACATGTATTCTAGTATACGAGGGTGGTGGCGGCCCCGCTCCCGCGAGAGAACAGGGCCGATTTCATTGCAGAGCACGGATATTTTCTTCTGGCGTGCCCAATTGCTTTCACCTCCTCAGTCGCCCCGGGCGCGAGAACCATTCGCGCCCGGGGTTGGTTTTTGCCCCGGGCCTCTGGCGTCTCGTGCGACGCAAAAGAAGCACCGCCCTGTGAATATGCGAGAACGACCCCGAAGATCCGGGAGTGCGCCGAAGCGCGGGACCGTTATTCTCGCACCATTGCCTAGCAGGGCGGTGCTTCTCTGTGTGCGCCAGACTGCCACAGATTGATGATAGAGTCAAGTGGTGGTCCGGATCATGGGGAATTAATGCGTTTCTCAAATTGCGCCATTTAGTACGCCTGTGCTACCGTAGAAGAATGGGTGAACGGCTGGTACACTGACCGCAAACCCGGTAATCTAAATCGAGGTTAGAGCATGACAACTGCGGGCGATAATCCTCTATACGGGCGATTTGATGAAATGTTAGATAACGTTCTTCACCCCCGGGCACAACGCGCCCCGGGGGTGATTTTTTGTGCTGACCTCTATTGTGGCGACGGCGAGGCCAATCGCGCCGCTTCTAATGCTGGCATCGATACCGTGTACGCCTACACGTTAGATGACGATGAAGCGGAGATTTACCTGGATAGGTTCCATATTGAGCCTTTTACCGGCATTACCGGCGATAGTGTTCGCATGGCACCGGATTTCGACTTGCTGCTTGTACGGATTGGCGGGGATGCCCTCATGCCACCGCCGCAGTCCAAACGTGGCCGGCAAAAATACGACGCTCCGGTGGAACACGCTCTGCGGTTCATGCTAGTAAAAAAACCAGCAGAAGTGCTATTCTGGGGACGTGATTTATCTGATGGCGTCGGTACCGAGATAGCCCGAGCAGTCTCGGATGACGCGGAACGGTTAGGGTATCAGATCGGGAAGCAGTCGGGCGACGGTATGACGTTTGTTGTTGCCGTCCGCGCTAATGGGCCATTCCCGTGGCCTGATATGCCATCTCTGGAGAACGTAATAGCAGCGATGAAATTTGTGGTGTTGAGAGCGACAGCACAGGAGAATGGGGAATGACCGACACCAGGATTATTATCTTCTCAATATTGGTCGGGATGTCGTGGGGTGCCACCATAACCTTTATACATGTTGCTTCCACGGGCACATTCTAGCACTGCCATTGCTACGGTCCGGTACGTTATCACTGGAGAACATGATCGCTGCCGTGGAATTTGCGGTGTTGAGGGCAACGGCGTAGAAGATCACTGATTTCTTTTCATGCGGATGAGCCCGTTTTTACCGTCGTCTAGCGGTAGCACCCAATCCCCAACGACCGTCCCCACGCCCGAGCCCACGCACACGCCGTTACCCTCACCTATCCCTACCGTGACCGCATTGCCCACGCCGACGCTCGCGCCCACCCAGACCCGGATGCCTGGCAGGGATTACCTCTACGATCCCATATCACCTCCGATGGCCCCGGCTTACATGTTCTGGCGTTGGGAAGAAGGGCAGGACGCTTTTCGGGAACTCGCAACCGATTTCACCATTCACAACGACGTGGGCGACTGGTCCGATGAGCACGGGTACTACCTGATCCTGCTCCAAAACCAAATCTCTGGGGTGGGGTTCTATTTCGGAGTGCAGACCGACGCCAACGGGCGCGGCAAAGCTCTCATCTACTCCAGGTGGGCGACCCGCGACCTGGCTAATGCGAGATATTCCGAAAGTGACGGTTGGACCCAATCTTCGGGACGCGAAGGCGACTTTATAGGGGTGCGCCGGAACTATGATTGGGGCGCAGGAGACTACCGGGTCCGGATAGCGGACGATGGTTTGGAAGAAGATGGGGAATGGTTCGGCTTGTGGATCACCGATTTGAATGCCGATGAAACCACCTGGATAGGCTCCTTGAAATTTCCGCTGGCGGATGGAGGCGCCAGGATCCAGCCATATTCCAACGCCACGATCGAGCTCTATGGAAACCCTGAAATACGTCCGATCGACATCCCCCGGTGGCATGTGAGCGTCAGCAGACCATCGGGGGACGGCAAACGGTCGGAATGGGGATCCACGAGATATCCGTACGATGACAGCGAGAACGCCCTCTTCAATTCCGACGTAAAGTATGACCCGTTAGAACACCGCGCCCATCTGGTCATCGGCGGCCCGACGGAACGAGACATCCCAGAGCAAGTCATCGACTTCAGGTAGCTCGCCGTAGCCTCGTCCGCCGGGCCGGCTGGGCCAGCATAATACAGATTGGAGCCTATCCTGATAACCCGGCGGCTCTGAGAGCGATGAGGGCACAGGCGAAATGCAGAAAGGCGATGTGGTTCTCGGGGGATTTGTCCCAACGCACCAGGATGCGCCGGAAACGGTCGAGCCAACTGTGGGTGCGTTCCACCACCCAACGTCTGGCTTTGAGACCGGCCTCCCCTTTGATGGCCTTCGCCTCCTCGCCTCGACTGCGGATGTGGGCGGTGAAGCCGAACTCCTCCAGGGTGCGGCGCACCTCGCCGAAGTCGTAGCCCCCGTATCATGTGCGGGGCAGGCTCTTGTCCAGGCACATCCCCTGAGGACGCTCTGGGCTGGGCGCCGGTCGGGATACCGCCACGCTGTCCACCGTAACCCGCACCAGCTTCATGTCGTGGCGGTTGGCCCCATCCACCGCCAAGCCCACCTGATCGCCCTGGCGTGCAGCGACGCTCCCGAAGGCCACGACCACTGGACCCTGCGCCTGCTGGCCGACAAGGCGGTGGAGTTGGGCCTGGTGGAGAGCCTGTCATACGAAACGGTCAGGCTCCGGCTCAAAAAACACCCTCAAGCCCTGGCAGAAGCGACAGTGGTGCATCTCCCAGATGAACGGGGAGTTCGTGGCGGCTATGTGAGGACGTGCTCGACCTGTGCGCCGAGCCCTACGACCCCAGCCGACCGGTGGTGTGCTTCGATGAGACCTCCACTCAACTGCTGGCTGATGTGCGGGAACCACTGCCGGCCCAGCCGGGACGACCCCGACGTCAGGATTACGAGTACCGCCGCGCTGGCACCCGTAACCTCTTCCTGTTCTGCGAGCCGCCGGCCGGCTGGCGCGTGCGGCTCTTGACCAATCAGGCCATCACCGAACGCCGCACCATGGTGGACTTCGCCCACCAGATGCGGTGGCTGGTGGACGTGGCCTACCCCGACGCCACCATCATCCGCGTGGTCCTGGACAACCCCGTTTCAAGTACGGGGCAGGCTCTGAACACTCACCGCATGGCGAAGCGTCTCGAGTTTCACCACACCCCCAAGCACGCCAGTTGGCTGAACATGGCGGAGATTGAGTTCAGCGCGTTGAGCCGCGCCTGTCTCAAAGGGAGAAACCCTGACGCCGACGCCCTGCAACGCGCCATCACCGCCTACGAGACCCGGCGCAACGCCGCGCGCATCCCGATCAACTGGCGCTTCGGAACCGACGACGCCAGGATCAAACTTCGACGTTTCTATCCCTGCGGTTCCAACGTTGACTGAGTACTAGGGAAACGAATTTTCCGTCGCCTTGTTCGAACGCGAGTACGCGTGAGACCTGACCGGCTCTGGACGGCCACGTGCCAACGGAGTACTCTGAAGTCCGGCACCGCCATCCGTGCTGAGGCGCGCGTAACATGAGCCAGAGCAGCGACTTGTAGCGGATATTCGACGTTGAACGTGCCGACGTTCACCCGGACTTGGAGCCACTGAACCAGTAATGATCGGGGCTGGCATCGGCGCACCATTCTTGGCACCCGTGCCACCGTCTGTGAGGTTGAATCATGCCTGAACTCCACCAGCTTTCGGTGGCAGAAGCCGCCGCTGAGATTCGCCAAGGAACCCTGTCGCCGGTGGCGCTGGCGGAGTCGCTGCTGGCGCGCATCGACGCGCTGGACGGCGACCTGCAGGCGTGGGTCACCATTGACCGCGACGCCGTGATATCGGCGGCGCAGCAACGGGAGGCGGAGGTCCAGCGAGGCGATCCACTCGGTCTGATCCACGGCGTCCCCGTGGGCCTGAAGGACATTTTCTACACCGAGGGAATGCTCACTGCCTGCGGGTCGAAGGTGAATGCCGATTTCGTGCCGGAATTCGATGCGACATCGGTGGCCAAAATTAAAGCGGCCGGTGGGATCATCCTCGGCAAGGCGGTCACCACCGAGTTCGCCTCGGGCGACCCCTCACCGACGCGCAACCCGTGGAACCTGGACCACACTCCCGGTGGCTCCAGCAGCGGGTCGTCTGCGGCGGTGGCGGCCCGTATGGTTCCGGCCGCTCTCGGCTCACAGACCGGCGGGTCAACCTGCCGACCAGCAGGCTACAACGGCATCGTCGGCGTGAAGGCCACCTACGGGCGCATCTCGCGGTACGGGGTGGCCCCGTTAAGCTGGTCGCTGGACCACGTGGGCATCCTGACCCGCACGGTGGCCGATGGCGCGTTGATGCTAACCGTACTGAGCGGCTCGGACGACAATGATCCCGGCAGCCTGCGCGAACCGGTGCCCGACTTCAGCGCGCAGATGGCAGAACACGACCGGCCGCCGCGCATCGGGCTGGTGAGACAGTACTACCAGGACTACGCCACGCCGGAGATGTGGGCGCACACGGAGGCCGTGGCCAATCAACTGGCGGAAGCTGGGGCTGAAGTCGAGGAAATATCCTTGCCCGACAGCTTCGCCGCGGTGCACAGCTTCCAGCGCATCGTGTCCAACGTCGAGTGCGCGGGAGTCCACGAGGTCAATCACCGCGTTCGCGCCGCTGACTATGGCCCGCGCATCCGCGCCGGCATGGAGATGGGCATGATCATGCCGACGTCGGCGTATTTGAAAGCGCAGCGGCTGCGGCGGCAGTTCCGCGCCGACTTCAGCGAGATGGTCGACAAGGTCGATGTCGTCATGACGCCGGCGATGCCGGCGCCGGCTCCCCGTGACCTGAACACCACTGGCGATGCGGCGTTCCAGGTGCCGTGGACGGCAGCAGGGTTGCCCACTGTGGTGGTCTCGACGGGTTTGAGCGAGCTGGGCCTGCCCATGGCAGTGCAGTTCGGCGGGGCGTGGGCCCAGGAGGGCAGGGTCCTGGGTGCGGCGCAGTGGTGCGAGCGGATCGCTGGGTTGAACCAGGCGCCGCCTAACTATTGACATCTGTCGTCCGTGAGGGGGGCACATGAGCGCACCCTAAACCCTTACGGAGCCAGTCTGGCGAGGACAGGCGAGTATGTGCTTCATGTGCTTCGACTGATGGAGTTCACATCATTCGCAGAGCCAGCGCGGCGCTGTTCAGATCCTGGGCCTGGTTCCGGTTTCGGTGTCCTGCGCCCGCTGGATGATGGTTGCACCACTCGCTTCCACCGGCTCAGCAGGAGCGGCGGGGCGCCGGTGATGTCGGGGAAGTGTTCGTACGTATAGCCCTCGGCGTCCCTCGCTACATTGGCGTCGTTGTCGTGCAGGTTTTCGCAGAACCCCGAGTCGGGGTCACCGGCCATCAGGTTTCCGAACCCGCCGTCGTCGCCGCTGAAGAGCGCGTCGTCCATGCGGTCCACGCCAAAGGACCGGAAGATGGTTGGGTTGCCAGTGGGTACAGAACAGTCAGGTTCGGTGGCGGCGTGAGCAGACCAGCACCCGGTTGGGCTGCTTTGCGCGGTCGAAATCACTGGCAGAGTCGATGACTGGGGGGAGCTGCGGGTGGGTTGCCATGGGGTCGTAGGCTGCCCTGACGACCTGTGGCTCCTTCTCCTGCATGGCCGTGCAGGAACGGCACTCGGTCGTTAACGCGGCGGGTTCGTCCACATTCCTGCTGTCGGGTGATTCTACAGTCGCGCGGGACATGCCCGAATTCGTGCGCTGGAGCCACGGATGGGCCCTCTGTCCCTGCTGGTGGACATTTTTCTCGCATCTGCTGCCACGACAGGGGCGGCCAGTGGCGCGGCTGCCTCGGCATCGCGCAGCCCGTCGTGACGATCGCGGACGCGCCCGGATTCCTGCGCTGGGGCCTCTGTGTGGCTCTTCTGCCCCACGGGCACGAAGTTCCCTTCGGGACTCCGGTCGGCATCTTAGTGGCTCTGCGCGGATTTCCGCCAGTCGACAGTACCAGGGCATGTTGGCGGGTCAACCCTGTTGTGGGGTGTCACCAACGCTTTGCCGGTTCGCCGGGCAGTCGATAGGTAGCCGAATTTCCGTGCTGGACCCTCTCCGGGAGCCGCTGCGGCGCCGTGTCCGGCTGCCGGCGTCGTCGCGGGACTGGTCAATCCCGTTATAGCATTTCCCCCACCTTGTTTAGCAGCCCGTCTGAGGATTGGGGATGATGGGTTGAAGGGGTATGGCTCGGGGTTGCCCTGGGAATGGATCATGTTGAAGAGACAATGGGTGATCCCGGGCTTACGGTGAGGATACCGTTTCGGAAGAGCTTGAGCAGGTTGTGGCCGGTGCAGATCAGCGACCACTCGCCCTGCACCTGGTGCAAACCCCGCAGCAGGAACTGCCGGAACCCTCGGCCCTGCTTGATCCGGCCGAAGACCGGTTCCACCGTCGCCATGCGTAACGCGTAACGCTGGCGGCCTCGTTTGGTCTGCAGCTTGCGGCGCATCCGGTCTCTGGGTGACAGATGCCTGGGGATGCGTCCTCGGGGCGCGGGCGGCGGTTGGTGGCCGTGGCGGGTCTTTTCCGGCGCGACGTACGGGTCCACGCCCAAGGCCTGCAAATCGGCGACGGCCTGAGCAGAGTAGTAACTGGCGTCAGCGGATACTTCTTTGGGCACCGTGCCGATGTTGTCGATGGTCTCGGCAATCATGGCCGCGGCCTGCTGCTTGTCCGATGCCACGTTGGTGGCGCGAGTTGCCACGATCACCTGATGCTCATGATCGACCACCGCCTGGCAGTTGTAGGCTTGCAGGAAGTCCTTGCCACCAGAGGCGGGCATGATGCGGGACTGTGGGTCGGTGAAGTCGCGCTGGGCCTTGTCCTCAGGCACCCCAGAATGCTCTTTCCCCTCGGCCTCAGCCTGCTCAGCGGCGGCCTGGACCTCGGCTTCCAGCGCCACATGGCCCAGCTTCACCAGTCCAGACTGCTGGCACAGCATCAGCACCTGCAAGAACAGCCCCGACAACGCCTCCAAGTGATCCTTCCGGAAGTCCGCGATGGTGCGGAAGTCCGGCGTGTTGTTCGCCGCCAGCACCCGGAAGGCAATGTCCTCGTGGAGCCTTCGGGCCATGCGTCGTGAAGACGGCACCCCGACGCAGTAAGCGTACAGCAGCGCCTTCACCATCATCAGGGGATTGTAGGGCGGCCCGCCCCGGCGCTCCCGCTCGTAGCGATCAGCGATCTCCGAGAGGTCCAACTGGTCCACCACGTCCGAGATGAAGTAGGCCAGATGGTCCTCGGGCAGCCACTCCTGCAGGGCCTGGGGCAGCAGCAGTTGTTGGTCCGGATCATAGGGAAGGTAGCTCTTGCTCATCGTGGGTCACCGCCAGCCTCGTGCTCGGACCATCTTACGCCAACACCTCAACAACCGTGTTTCTCGGACACGCTGGTTAGGGGCAGGAGCTGGTGTTGGGTTAGCACCGGAAGCGAAACAGAGCTACTTGTTGGGGGCTCCAACAACCACGACCGGATAATCGGCTCTGATCGAAGCGCGTCGGACTTTTCCTCGTCCGGATTGGGCAGCATAGGTCGTTCGGTCATAGGCTAAACGCGCGCGTTGTCAGCAATGTAATGACCCAGCCGTATCGGAAAACTTTGTCCGCTTCCCCGGTCACATGCGTCTGCTAACCGGATGCGCCATCCTGCCAACATTGACGATATCAATGCAGGGGTACGCGTAACCGCTTGCCCGCCGGCCAATCAACGTTCAAACCGCCCTGGGATTCCGGTCTGTCCAGCTGTCCTCGTAAGTTCGCGCCCAGAGGGTAGCGAGTCTCCGTCGCGCTGAAGATTCCGACAAAATGACCGGACTTTGCGCCGCAATATAGCTATTCGCAGCAGATGAATTCTTGCGGATCAGGTTATCGCCATCCCATTTCCTCGGCCGTTTCCGCTACCGATTGCTCGGCTACAAAGGTTCGGCGGCGGTACCCCTTCAACCGAACGGCACCGAGCCTACTCGTCGCAGGCGTTCCCATATCCGGCGAGCAATGAAACACGTCCCGTCACCATAGCGATAAATGTTGGGCACGCCATCGATTTTTGTACTCAAATGCGGAGCAAATTGGTACCCCTGGAGGGACTCGAACCCCCGACGCGCGACTTAGGACGCCGCCGCTCTGTCCAACTGAGCTACAGGGGCAGAAACGAAGTGGTGGAGATAGCGGGGCTCGAACCCGCAACCTCGGCATTGCGAACGCCGCGCTCTCCCAGTTGAGCTATATCCCCACTCGCACGGTCTGACTCCGCCAACAGCGTTGCCGACCGTGTTTCAATCGTAGCCAACTGTTGCACGTAGTGTCAAGGAACCACGCGAAAATCAGTCCGGCTGGTTCTTCCTAACCCACCACCCGAATCCGGTGGTTGTTGCTGTCCGCGACGTAGATCCGTCCGTCAGCCCCGATGCCGCATCCGTGCGGCCGGTCCATTCCGGCATCGGTCGCTGGGCCGCCGTCCCCGTGGCCGCCCAACGTGCCGCCGGCGATGGTGGTGACCACGCCGGTATTTACGTCGATCTTGCGGATGGCGTGGTTCTCCGTATCTACCACGATGACGTTGCCCGCCGCGTCGCAGCGCAGCGCCTTGGGCGCCCCCCAGGTGGCGTCCAAGGCGGACCCGCCGTCTCCGGTGTAGCCACGTTCCGCCGATGCGCCGGCAACTGTACCCATGATCCCACCGGCGGTGACCACGCGGACGCCGTTGCCTTCGCGCTCCGCAATGTACGTGTTTCCGTGGTGGTCCATGCATACGGCGCGCGAGCCCAGTATGCTCGCCTGTCGCGCGGGCATGCCGTCGCCGCCTCGCGTCTTTTCGCCATTGCCGGCAAATGTATCGATGATGCCCGTCGCCAGGTCCAGCCGGCGGATGCGCTGGTCCTGGATATCGGCGATCAGCAGGCCGCCCCGTCCGTCCAGGAAGCAGTCGTTCGGCTCCCGCAGTTGGGCTTCGTCGCCAGGACCCCCGTCACCCGAATACCCCGGTTCCCCGGTACCCGCCACCGTGGTAATGACGCCAGTACTTCCATCGACCCGGCGCACGGCGGCGTTCAGGCGGTCGACGATGTATATGCTTCCGTCACCGTCAACTTCCAACGAATAGGGCTCATTCATGGTTGCCGCCGTCGCCGGACCTCCGTCGCCGGTGTAACCGACCTCACCCGTGCCGGCCACAGTCGTGACTTGCCCGGTGGACGCATCCACCCGTCGTACGATGTGATTTCGCGCTTCGCAGAAGAACATGTTGCCCGCAGTGTCGAAAGCGCACATGAAAGGTTCTCGGAGGGTGGCGTCTGTGGCCGGCCCGCCGTCGCCGGTGTATCCGGCTTCGCCCGTGCCAACGACGGTTCGGATGTCCTCGCTGCTACCTGTTGTCATGTCTGCCTCCTGAGGGGGGTCGTGGGACAAAGAGCGCTTACCTGGTCAGTGATTCGGTAATGGTGAGAACCGCATGCCTGAGCCTGCCGTCGGCCTCCATTCCTGCTCGGATTCTGCCGACCCCGTGGATCACCGTGCTGTGATTCCGACCGGCCAGGAAGCGCCCCGCTCCGGTCGGAGACATGCCCAGTTCGTTCACCAACAAATACATCGTCACCTGCCGAGCCTGCGCCACTGCTGCCGTGCGGTTGCGACCAAGGATCTGGTCTGCGGCAAGTCCGTAAAACTGTGCCACCTTGCTCAGTGCCTGCTGAGCCGTTACCTCAGCGCGGGCGTCCGGGCCTACGATGGCGTCCAGTTGCGCCGCGACGCTTTCGACGGTCAACGGCGCGTTCAATAGTTGGGAAGCGGCAACCACTCGGTTGAACGCTCCCAGGAGTTGGCGCACATTCCGGTTGACCCGCTGCGCGATGACATCCAGCACGGTGGCCGGCACCTCAGAGCTGTTGTCCGAAGCCCAGGAATGGAGCATGGCCAGCCGAGTTTCCAAAGACGGGGGACGGATGTCGGCGACCAGCCCCCATTGAAAACGCGAGCGAAGCCGCTCCTCCAGCGGCGTGATGGTCTCGGGCGGGCGGTCACTGGTCAAAACGATCTGCGCCCCGGCCTGGTGCAGGTCGTTGAAGGTGTGGAACAGCGTCTCCTGCGTTTGCTCTTTGCCTACCAGGAATTGCACGTCGTCCAGCAACAGCAGGTCGATGCTGCGGTACCGTTCGCGAAATTCCGGCATAGCCCTTCGATTGATCGCGGACACGAACTCGTTGGTGAACTGTTCGGACGTCACGTAACGGACCGCAACGCTCTGCTGCGCAGCCTGGTTCCCGATTGCGTGCAGCAGGTGGGTCTTGCCCATCCCGGATCCGGCGTAGAGCAGCAACGGGTTGTAACCTGGCGCAGCGTTCAGGCCTTCCGTGTTGATCGCCCGCGCCGCGTGGTAGGCCAACTGATTGCTTTCGCCTACGACAAAATTGTCGAAGGTATATCGGGGGTTGAGACCAACCGCTGCGCGAGATGTGTGGCCGAGCGTGGCCGGCTCGGCTTCTCGTCTCGATTGGTCACCCACGAGGTCAATCGGATCAGCGACGCGAGCCGCCGGTTCGGCGACTATTGAATGCACCGAGGCGGAGCGTCCGCGTGTTGTTTCATGGGAGGTTGCCGGCATGGCCTGGTAGCGGACGTTCGACTGGGCGCCGATTGTTTTCACCACTGCCTCACGGGCCATTTCCAGGTGCAATGGCAATTCGAGCCACGACACGGCAAACGCGGTCGCGGCACCGACTACCAGGCAATCGTCATCCCAGCGAAGGCCGGAGCAGGGCCGAAGGAAAGTAGTGAACTGCTCGTGGGGTATTTCCAGCTGCAGACGCCCGAGGGCTGCTTGCCATGCTGATACCGGGTCGGGGCGGTCTTGCATTGTCTGTTTTCCTGCATCCAACTGAACATAACCGTATGGTCGTATGGCAGACAATGTTAATGGAGCCGCTGCCGGTCCCGCTAGACGGAAGCGTAGATGTAATGTTTCGCCCCCAAACGAAAATTCACCCAGATTTGGGCGCATAACAAAACCTATGACGAAAACCAATCTTGCGCCCGCGCCGTGACGCCGGCATTGGAATATCCGTTTTGATGGGGCCGGGGGCGTGGCTGGGCGGAGGCCTTGCGCCACATCCAACCGTCGATAACAATATCTGGTAGAAAGCCGCGCCGGGGCGAACCGGGTTGCAGTTTGAAACTAGATCGCCGGGCCCAAACCGGGTTGCCCCGGTCCAAATTGGTCAAGCAGTTTGCTGCTGCGGTCCGGGTTTTACCGCGCCGATGACGTACTCCGTATGCATCCGCCTCTCGATCCCGGTTGCGGCCGCGTTGGCGATGTTGGCGGGTCTGGCCGGCATCATCCTCCGGTCGCGATCGAGATTGCGTGGGACTACTCCCACCAAGTCGAATCCCGCCTGCTTGGCGAGATCGGCCAGGCATTCGTGGGTGGGCACCAATTGCCCGCGCATCGTGGAAGGCCCCACCACGATCACGGCCGCCGACCCGGGCCTCAGGACCCTCTCCATCTCGGCGATCGATGCCGACATGTCGGCGAAATATCGCCGAAGCACGCGCGACTTCGTAGCATCTGCGGCGTCAATGCGCTCCACCACGGACTCCACGGTTGCCGGAAGCGGCGTTCTTTCAGTTATTGCTGCTTGGCCGCCTACCGACTCGGAGCCGATGTACTTTCCTCGGAGTTTGGTCAGAGACGGGATGGGGTCCCCCAGCCACGCCAGGGAGAATTTGTGCGCCCGCATGTAGTCCAGCGCGTTGGCGTAGGGAGGCGACGTCACGATCAGGTCCACGCTGCAGTCTGGCAGCGGCAGGGACCGCGCATCGCCGGCGATGACACGGCTGTTCCCCACTGCGGCCCGGTCGATACTGGCGTAAGCGTCAGCGGCTCGTTCGACGAGGTTCGCGAACAAGGGAATGGGGCGTCTGGGGACCTTATCTGAAACTCGGTGGGGACGCGTGTGGGCCAGGTCGCGGGCCCGTGACACACCGCCGGACTTGGTAACGATCGTCGATGAAAAGATCACTTCCAGCAGGTTGCGAAGGTCCTCGTCGGGCTCTTCACGGATTGCCAGCGTCAGGCAGGCGAGATCGCGCTGCGTTTCCGGAAAGAACCAGTAATCCAGGAATTCGCGAGTTGGCAGATCCATAGCTGCCTTGATGGCCTCCAACGGGTCTCGGTGCGGACCCAAGCCGGCCATGAGGTCCTCAGCCTGCCGCACCGTTGCCTTCCCCGCATCGCCGATCTGCAAGGGATTCAGGGCGGTAGTGCGCGCCTTCGCCTGCCGTCGCGCCAGTGGATCCAGGTCCACGCCAACCACGGACCGCCCCGCAGCCCAACCCTCCAGAAGGGTGATACCCGACCCGCACATGGGGTCCAGCACCGTGTCTCCGGGCACAGTCAGGGCTTCTATGAAGTACCCCGGCAAGCCGTGGGGAAACCGGGCCGCAAACGGGTGCAGCGCGTACAGCGGATGGGCGAGCCGAGCCGGCGCCTGAAACGACAGGTCGCCGGACAACAGGCGGGCTACACGTTGAACAGGGTTTTCACTATTGGGCATGGTGACGCCGGATTCTGATACGGGGCAGGTCTTGCCAACGGGGCCCATCCACATCGGCGAATGTCATCAAGTGATGCCGGCCTCTTCCCGTCGTCAGGGGTACCGGGCGTCCCCTGGCGTGTGCTAGTCAGCGGGCTCCGGCGCCGCACCCACCGCCCGGTTGCGGCGGTCAGTGCTGCGCTCCTGCTGCAATTGCAATCGCCTTGGAAGCGGAGGCCGTGGCAGGAACCAGTAGCCTATGGCTGCGGCAATGTAAAGGACCACCAGCGGGAACAGTGCCCAGTAGAAACTGTTGGTGTAGTCGTAGATGGCCCCCATCCACATCGCCGTCCACATGGAGGCCAGCTGGTCCGGCAAATGCTGCCATCCTCGCAGGGTGGCGTAGGCCCTTCTTCCGAAGAAGTCGCCCATGATGGCCCAATTCAGCGGGTTTGCGCTCTCGGCGAAGGCCAGCAACAGGACGAACAGGACAACCTGCCACATTTGCCCGCTCTGGGTGATCAGCGAACCTAGTGCCGCCGCTCCGGCCAGCATGCACAAGGCGCTCAGTTTGCGCCGGTCCACCTTGTCGCCGATCCACCCCATGCACGGGTTGAACACCATGTTTGCAAAGGAAAAAGCGCTGACGAATGCCGCGGCGATGATGATGTGTCTCTGGCCCTGTTCCGAGGCCGGGTCGACCGGCACTCCGGCCTCCATGAACCATATGATCATCGGAGCCATCAGGAACGAAGCGCCGGCATGGACAATGTTGCGGAAACCCGTCGACATGACCAGCAGCCAGTACGACGGCGTTCGCATCGCCTCGCGAGCCGTGAAGTCGGTATCTCCACCGTTCGCCGAACGGCGGCGCGCCACCGGGTCCCGGTCCGATGCAATGCCATCGGCGAGTTCGGGCGGGTCCCCATCGGGTAGTTGACCCATGTCCTCGGGAGAGCGGCGCAGAAAATACGATAGTGGTATTACCACCGCCAGGATGGCGACCCCCAGGATAGTGCAGGCGTCGCGCCATCCCACCATGAAAACCAGCAGGCCAACCAGATAGGCGGACGCGCCGCCCAGACCGTTGCCCATGCTGACCACTGACATCGCCAACCCGCGCCGTCGCCGGAACCAGTTGTTCACGGCGGCTATCGACGCGTTGTTGTAGCCCGACCTGAACCCCACCGAAACGAAGACCACGAACACGAACAGAAACCACCAGAAGTTGGTGGTGCGTGCCAGCAGAATGAACCCCAGGCCGGACATCAACCCGCCGAAGGCCAGCATTACGCGCGGGCCAAACCGGTCGGTGCAATATCCCATGAGCGGACCCTGCACGCCGCCCATGAATCTGCCCAGACCCTCCGCCAGTCCCAGCATGGTCCTCGATTGCGGACTGAAGCCCAGAACGCTCTTCGGGAAAATGATGTCGCTCTCTATCGGCACGTAGAGAACGGTGAATCCCCGGTTGAAACTGCCGTGCTTCATCCCGTCGGCAACGAGGCTGACGATGACGATCCACCACCCGTAAAAGATCCTGGGCCGGCGCATTAGCCCTGGCCCCTGCTTGCTTGGAGACTCTGAGTCTCGGACGGGTGGGATGCAATAGTGAATGCCATTATTGGGATGGTGCGATAAGCCAGCGTAACGTAGGGGCGCGGTACAATACCCGCGCCCCGCCGTGCGGGCGGATTGTACCACAGGGCGGTGACGGGGGCCCCGCGTACGCTCGGGACTCTGTCGGCGGATGCGAAAGATCACCCCTTCCCGAACTGGATCCGCAAGGAGCGCACGGGTGCGGAATCGCCGACCCGACCTTGGGCCGGCTGCCGGCTATGGTATGATAATCGCATCCCTGACCTTGCACGCCGAAAACCGTGCGAGGTCGCCGGCCGGAAACAGAGGTAACGATGCCGCGACTGACCCCACAGGAGATTGACGCCTACCTTGCGGGCCCGCACGTTGCCCACTTCGCTTCGATTCGCGAGGATGGCTCTCCCCACGTTTCGCCGGTTTGGTACCAGTGGGAAGACGGCAAGGTCACCGTGGTTTCAGGCGACGCGGCGGTCAAGACCAGGAACGTGCGGCGCAACCCCAGGGTTGCCATCTCGGTTGCCACCGACGAGTGGCCGTATCAATACGTCATTCTCGAGGGCGACGCTACGGTCCGCAACGACAACCTCAAGGACGCGGTGCGCCGGATCTTCTCCCGGTACGAAGGCGAGGAACGGGGCGAGCAGGACGCCGCGGACCTGGCCGAAGGCGACCAGAAACTGGTTGCCATCGAGATCGACGTGAACCGCGTCATGTCGTGGAAAGGCATTGACCAGTAACAGTCTCCCCAACGTAGCCGACGCGGTGATCATCGGCGGCGGCGTCATCGGTTGCGCCATCCAGTATCATCTGGCGCAGCTGGGAATCCCCAATACCGTCCTGCTGGAGCGGGACGTGATTGCCTCTGGCAGCACCGGCCGTTCCCAGGCCATCTGCCGTATGCACTACTCCAACCGGGTAACCACGCAGCTCGCGTGGCAGAGCCTCCAGGTTTTCGCCGACTTCGACGCGCGCGTGGGCGGGACCTCGGGTTTCGTGCGAACCGGCTACCTGGTGGTGGTTGACGAAGTTGACCGGGGCGGTTTGGAACGCAACGTTGCCATGCACCAGGAACTGGGCGTGCCCACCTCGGTGGTTTCGCAGGACGATCTCACTCGGTTGGCCCCCATGGTGGCGCTGTACGACGACGAGCGAGCGGCCTGGGAACCCAATTCAGGCTATGCCGATCCCTACCAGGTTACCGTGTCCTACGCCGCCCGCTCCCGGGAGGCTGGGGCCATCATCGCCTCGCGCAACCCGGCGTCCGGGATCGACACCGCCTCGGATAGGGTACAGGGCGTTTTCACCGCAGCCGGCGAACGCATCGCCACCGATACCGTGATTGTTGCGGCCGGCCCCTGGTCCAAACGGGTGTTGGCGGACGTCGGGGTGGACGTGCCGTTGCTTCCCGTGCGCCATCAGGTCGCCACCGTGGCCCGACCCGTCGAACTGGTGCCGCAGCATCCCACGGTCGGCGACATCAGCCAGTCCTTCTCCTTCCGACCGGACGGCACAAACTTCACTACCATGGGTTTCGGTGACGACGAAGAGCAGCCGGACCCTGAGGAATATCCCCAGGGCATCGATTTGCAATCCGCGGCCTCGGCGCGCGCGAAACTGGCCCGCCGCGTCCCTGGTATGTCCGACTCCTACTACCGCGGCGGATGGTCCGGACTGTTCACCACCACGCCGGACTGGCATCCCATTTTGGACAGCGTGCCCGGCGTCGATGGCCTTTTCTGCGCCGTCGGTTTCAGCGGGCACGGCTTCAAACTCTCGCCTGCCATCGGAAAGGCGGTTGCCGAACTGGTGGCTGAGGGCAAGGCTCGCGACGTGGACCTCTCACCCTTGCGTTTCAGCCGCTTTGCCGAGGATGATCTCATGGAATCGAGCTATCGCTACCGGGTGCTGGCCTGATCCTCGATGATTATCGGTCAGCGCTTGTGAAAAACGCGGCGAAAAATCTCGAATTTGCCACGCGAACCGCGTGATCGCCGCGCCAACCAATCCTTCGCCAAACGGAGCAATCCCGAATGGTCACGAACTTTCAATCGCACTACATCCCCAACACCATCGCCGAACAGGACGACCTGCTGGCCGCGGTTGGCCTGAGCAGCGTAGACGAGCTGTTCTCCGACATACCCGATGATTACAGAAATCCGCCGCTGCGACTCCCCGACCCCATGTCGGAACTGGAGATCCAGCGAGAGCTTGGAGAGATGGCCGGGCGAAATCGGCCGTTGGCCAGCGGCCCGTCCTTCCTGGGCGCCGGCAGCTACTACCATTTCATCCCGTCCATAGTGAAAGCGGTCATGACCCGTGGCGAATTTCTGACCGCCTACACCCCCTATCAGCCGGAGGTGTCCCAGGGCACCCTGCAGGTCATCTTCGAGTTTCAAACGATGATCAGCGCCCTGTACGGGATGGAAGTGGCCAACGCCGGCATGTACGACGGCGCCACCAGCCTCGCCGAGGCGGTACTGATGGCCTGCCGGGTTACCCGGCGCCAACAGGTCGTCGTCAGCGATACCGTGGCTCCTGCCTACCGCCAGGTGATCGCAACCTACTGCCAGGCCCAGGGAGTCGCCATCGACATTGTCCCGACCGCGGATATTGGCGCCAACGTCACGGAAGCCACCGCCGGCGTAGTTGCCCAGTATCCAAACTTCTATGGCGGGCTCGACGACCTTGCCGGCCTGGCCGCAACTGCCCACGATGACGGAGCCCTGCTGGTGGTGTCAGCCGACCCGCTGGCCATGGGAATGCTCAAGCCCCCGGGCGGATTCGGCGCTGACATCGTGACCGGCGAAGGCCAGCCCATCGGTATCCCGCCTTCATTCGGCGGCCCGTATCTGGGGTTGTTCAGTTGCAAACAGCAGTACATCCGCCAGATGCCCAGCCGGTTGGTCGGTCGAACTACCGATACCCGGGGTCGCACCGGCTACGTGCTGACCCTGCAGACCCGCGAGCAGCACATCCGGCGGGAGCGTGCCACGTCAAATATTTGCACCAACGAAGCCCTGTACGCCCTGGCGTCGACCATTTACCTGGCGGCGATGGGCCGCAACGGACTGCGCCAGGTTGCTGAACTCTGCTATCACAAGGCGCACTACGCCGCCTCTGCCATCGCCGGCTTGGACGGATATTCGCTGGCCCAGTCGGGAGAGTTCTTCCAGGAGTTTGTGGTCAGCTGTCCAGAAGCTCCGGCAAAGATCAACCGCCGGCTCATGGAGCGCAACATACTGGGCGGTCTCGATGTCAGTGACCGGTTCGAAAACGGCATGCTGCTCTGCGTGACCGAGATGAACTCCCGCCAGGATATCGACCTGCTGGTGGGCTCATTGCCTGCTGCGAAGTGACCGAGACCGTCGGGACCGCCGTCCGGCAGTGGCTGCCGAGCGTGGTAGCCGGCCCGTGACGACGCCACCGATCCACCATGATTGACCGCAACTTGTACGAACTGAGCCGGATGCGGCGCTATACCGATCCCTTCGAGGACGAAGAGCCTTCGCCGGATCAAGAGGGATACGTTAAATGGTTTGGGCTGTGGGTCAAAGAGCCCACGCTGTTCGCCGTCGGATTCGTTTTGGCCGGGTTCCTGGTGGCCCTGGTAATCGCCCGGGCGCTGCTCGTCGGTCGCGCCGACTGGCTGCCCGCCGGCGAGTGGTGGTTCGAGATCGGATTCATGGCCATCATCGTGCTGATGTGCGGCGTTTCCTGCAGCATGTTTATTTGCGGGTCCATCGCGGTCCGGCGGCAGATCCGCCACATGAACGCCCGGATCGCCCGCTGGGACGACGCAACCCCCGATGAGGTCGAGCAAATCGTCCGCGCGGCGGACCGGAGGCTCAACCAACGCATTTTATGGCGCGTCGTTTTTTGGCTCGCCGCCATGGGCGGCCTGTTCGCGATTTTCGGAACCACGTTGCTGTTCCCGTGGGGAGGCACGCCGGCCTTTATTGCGAGTACGGCGGCCGCGGTGGTGGTCAGTGTGTTGTGGAATTGGCAGGCCAACCGGGTGTTTGCCTTTGCGAACCGGTGGATGAAACGCCCGTCGTGATGGCAGGCCACGCCGAAGTTAGAGACTGAACAAAACTGTGCAATGGCGGTTCCATCCCGCAACCCCATGACCCGGGTAAGCGATGGCAGGAACGGCCACAAAAACCAGGAGACAACGGACGATGTTGAATAAAGGCGGCAACCGAGACACCACGAGGCTGCTGATGGATCGCAGCGTGCCGGGCCGGGTCGGGGTGGTTACTCCCGGCCTGGATGTGCCGGCCGCCCCGCTGCCGGATGCGGCATACCTGCGCGACGATCTGCCGCTCCCCGAGGTTTCAGAGCCCGAGGTGGTTCAGTACTTCACTTCTCTGAGCCAGTTGAACTTCAGCATCGACACCCACTTCTACCCGCTGGGTTCGTGCACAATGAAGTACAACCCCAAGATTAACGACGAAGTCGCCTTCCTCCCCGGATTCGCCGGGATCCATCCGCAGCAGCCGGCCGAACAGTCCCAGGGAGCATTGGAGTTGCTGTATCGGTTGCAGGACTTCCTGACCGAAGTCACCGGCATGGCTGCGACCAGCCTGGCGACCCTCGCCGGCGCCCACGGCGAACTGGGCGGCGTGCTCATGATGCGGGCATATCACCTGGCCCGTGGCGACTCCGGCCGTACCAAGATGGGCATCCCGGACAGCGCCCACGGCACCAACCCTGCCTCAGCGGCGATGGCCGGCTTCGACGTGGTCACCATCCCGTCGGATGCGGACGGCAACACGGACCTCGTTGCGTTGAGGGAGATCGCCACCGATGACCTGGCCGGCGTGATGATCACCCTGCCCAGCACCCTGGGCCTGTTCGACACCAACATCCTCGAGGTATGCCAGATCGTCCATGAATGCGGCGGCCTCGTTTACGGCGATGGCGCGAACATGAACGCGCTGCTCGGACGCGCCAAGCTGGGCGAGTTGGGCTTCGATGTCTGCCACCTGAACCTGCACAAGACCTTCAGCACGCCACACGGCGGCGGCGGACCCGGCGCCGGCCCGGTTTGTTGCGTCGAGAACCTGGCGCCTTATCTGGCCGCTCCGGTCGTCGCGGTGAACGACGCTGGCGAATATTCCCTGGCTGAACCCGACCAGAGCATCGGCAAGATCAGCGGCTTTCACGGCAACTTTGGCGTCCTGGTCCGCGCCTACACCTACATCCGCACCCTCGGCGCGGCCGGCTTGCTCTCCATCAGCGGCAACGCCGTACTCAACGCCAACTACATCATGGAGTCGCTCAAGGACATTTACGAACTGCCCTATGATCGAACGTGCATGCACGAGGTTGTTTTCTCCGCCGACCGCCAGCGTGAACGTGGGGTCAGCGGCCTGGAGGTGGCGAAGCGGCTACTGGACTACGGTTTCCACGCCCCGACCATGTACTTCCCGCTGATCGTCCACGAAGCCCTGATGATCGAGCCCACCGAATCGGAAACCATGGAAACGCTGGACGCATTCATTGACGCCCTGCGCCTCATCGATTCGGAGGCGACCGCCGAACCCGAACTGGTCCAGCACGCTCCGCACACCACGCCGGTCTCCCGGCTCGATGAAGCAACGGCAGCACGCCGCCCCGTGCTGCGCTGGGAGGCAGCCGCGGACTGATTCCGTCCGCGCCACCAGAGCCGCGGGCTCACCGCAACGAAGAGGCCGTCCTTCGACTGAAGGACGGCCCATCTGTGTCCGGGTGCGTCCGTACGACTAACCGCCCTGCTCCTCCAGCGCCCGCCGCAAATCCTCGGGATCAACCTCGACTTCGATGCCGGCCCGTTCCTCCTGCAAAAGCATTGCCACCCGCGAGTCGCGACCGGCCCAACCTCGGTTGATAGCCTCGGTCATCTCAGCCAATGTGGTGTTGGCCAGTTTCATGGGCACGTCGAACTCTCGGCCGACCGCCACGGCCAGGTCCACGTCCTTGCGCGCCAGCCGCAGGGCGAAGTCCGGCGGATCGTAGTCATTGATCAGGAAGTGCTGGGCCAGTCCCTCAAACATCCCGCGGCGTCCGCCGGCCCCCTTGCGCACGGCCAGCCACAGCGCCAATGGGTCGACCCCAGCCTTGATGCCCATGGTGAACACCTCGGCCAGCGCGGTCTGGACGATGTAGCCGGCGCAGTTGTGCACCAGTTTGGCGACGGCGCCGCTGCCGATGGGACCGACGTAATAGGCGGCGTCGCCGATGGAGTCGAGGACCGCTTTGTGCTGGTCGAACACCGCCTTGTCCCCGCCGACCCAGATGGCCAGCCGGCCACTGGAGGCG
Organism: uncultured Dehalococcoidia bacterium; assembly: GCA_951813535.1. Taxonomy (GTDB): domain Bacteria; phylum Chloroflexota; class Dehalococcoidia; order Lucifugimonadales; family UBA3495; genus Bin87. Next base: position 1,858,017 of record OX638345.1, read on the forward strand.
CCGGCCGGGCCCCCGCTCACGGGGGCGTCCAGCACGTTGATCCCCTGCGCCGCCACTCGGTCATGTATCTGCCGGATCAGCGTGGGCGAACTGGTGCTGAGGTCAAAGTAGGTTTTGCCCGCTGACATGCCCGACATGATCCCGTCTTCGCCCAGCGACACCGCCTCGACTTCCACCGGCCCGGGCAGCGAGGTGAACACCACGTCGGTTGCTTCTGCCACCTCTCGGGGGTTGTCGGCCCATTGTGCCCCCGCTTCCAGATGTTGGGTTGCGGCCTCGCGTCGGATGTCGTGGACCACCATCTCGTTTCCGCCGCGCAGGCAGTTGTATGCCATGCTGGCGCCCATCGTCCCGAGACCTATAAATCCTACTTTCGCCATCACTTTCATCTCCTGGGAAAATAGTCCCTCCGAAGGAGGGTCTCGCCGGCATTCTATCAGAGGGGCGTTGCTGAAAGTGGCGCCGCGCTCGTGCGTACCCAGTATGGGCAGTCGGTCAGCATCAGGATTATCAGGATTCATGGATTGCCCGGCTTGAGGGATTAGCCGGATTGAGACCATTTGGGGCCGAGCCCTCCTAATCCTGATAATCCATAAATCCGGCCAATCCTGATTCTGACGTTTCCCCGCCCGCAATGACGCAGAGCCCTCGTAATCCCGATAATCCATAAATCCGGCAAATCCTGATTCTGACGATTTACGAAGGTGGGTACGTATGACCAACACCCTCCCCTTGACACTACGCGAACGTCTGTTCCATAATGGTCTCCGTCAGGTTAGAAACTTTTGCCAGAGCCGCGAGGTCGTTTACGACCATTCGTTAGCATCAAAATCGCATAACCGGCCATGGGAACCACCCGGGACTGTCGTCAGCCCAACAACTCAGCGCGTAGTCCAAATGGCCACAGGAGCAGCTGCCTTCCTGGACGTGCCAGCGTCATGCCGCAACCGTCGATCCTGGCAGTAAAAGCCCATGCGTACCACCCCCGGCCGTGGGGCTAACGAACGACCATCCGGCTCTGGCACTCATTGATCGATCACCACCTGACCACCGCCAGCAACCAGCCAGCCACCTTCCCGGAGACCACCAGAATGCACGAACCCTAACGCCCGTTCCACCGGAGCGAAACATGATCCATCGCCGCCGTCGCCGGCATCGGCCTGCCGCATGCGCCGCCCTCGACCTTGAGGGTCGCCGTGTGCTGCCTTTGCCGCATGCCGATGCCACTCAGGCGTACCGAGTTTCTGCAAACCTGTCATTGCCAGGAGCGAAGCGACGTGGCAATCGCGTCAGATGCAGCGACGATCCTGGCCGCAACGGGATTGCCGCGCTGCGCCCGCAATGACAAATCGGGTACGCGTGAGGACGCCGCGGCGTTGACGCCGTTTCGGGCTACGCATAGACTGTTAGGGCTTATGTCACGCATCTTTGATTTACACATCCATACGACCAAAGGCAGCGCCGATTCCAGCTTGACGCCCGAAGATCTCATCCTTGAGGCAGAACGTTTGGGATTGCGCGGCCTGTGCATCACCGAACATGCCGGTCCCTGGGACCGGCACGAGTTTTCCGCCTTCGCCGCCAAACATAGCGTGGTGTTGATCCGTGCCATGGAAGCGGACACCGATATGGGTCACATCCTCGCGTTTGGCGTCGATCGGTACCAGAGTGGCTTCCACCGCGCCGAGGAGCTGAGCAAGGCCGCCCATGCCGCGGGTGGCTTCGTGGTGTCGGCGCACCCTTTCCGCGGAGTTTTGGGGCAGCACCACAGGACCCGGCCCTATCTCTATCCGGATCCTGACGAGCCGATCCCGCAGGATCCCGACTCGGCGATGGCGCATCGCGTGTTTCAACTGGCCGACGCCATCGAGGTCGCCAACGGCGGCACCTCTGATGAAGAGAACCGGTTCGCCGCCGAGGTCGCCCATCGGTTGAACCTTCCCGTGACGGGCGGCAGCGACGCTCACAGCACCCACGGATTGGGCAAGTTCGTCACGGAATTCCCCGACGAGATCTTCGACGAGGCCCAGTTCTTGTCCGCTCTTCATCGCGGAGATTTCCGCCCGCTGGAAGGCCTCAGGCAGGGATCGATGCGTCCGTACCGCCTGCGTTCCGCTTAGTCACGTTTTTGACCCCGAAGGTAATCCATTGCGATGACCCCAACGCTGCTTCCTGATAGTGACATATTCGAGCGCGAATTCGTATGTGTCGACCTGGAGACCACCGGACTGAATGCGCACGCCGATGCCATTATCGAGGTGGGAGCCGTCAAGTTTCGGGGTGGCGAGGTTTCGGAGCGGTACCAAACGTTCGTTAACCCCGGGCGCCAGATCCCGACGTTCATCCAGCAGCTGACGTCCATCAGTCCCGCTCAAATCGAACGGGCCCCTCGGTTCCAGCAGGTCGCGGCTCAATTCGCCGCGTTCGTCGGCGACCTGCCCATCGTCGGGCACAACATAGCTTTCGATCTCGGGTTCCTCTCATCCCACGGGCTGCACCTGACCAACCACAGCTACAACACCTGGGACCTGGCGTCGATATTCCTGCCGACCCTTCCCGAGTACAACCTGAGCGCTCTCGCCAGGCATTTGGACCTCGACCACAACCAGGCCCACCGCGCCGTCGCCGACGCGGAAACCACCGCGCTGGTCTTTCATCAGTTGCTGCAACTGGGATCTACTCACCCTGCGGCAAAGGTCGCGTTCATCGCCCGCGCCGCCCGCGCCGCCAATGCCCCGGTCGCCGACTTGCTCGAGGCCCTCGTTCCCCATGCTGCCGGCGCCAACGCGGCGCCCGGGACTCCGGGTGCGGTCGGCCTCAATGGATTGAACCTCGATAGCCTGGCCAGGCGTTTGTCGAACGATGCCGGTGACCGATCCGACAAAGCGGTGCGCCGTGAGCTGACTGAACAGCAGGTCGAAGATCTGCTGGCCCCCCACGGTGTATTCGCCAACTCTTTTCCCGGGTTCGAGAACCGGCCTCAGCAGGCCGAGATGCTGAAGGCGGTTACTCGCGCCATCTACCAGGGCCGGAAGCTCATCGTTGAAGGCGGCACCGGCATCGGCAAGAGCATCGCTTACCTGCTCCCCGCCGTTCTTTACTCTGCCACCCACGGGCACCGCGTGGTGATTTCCACCAACACCATCAGCTTGCAGGAGCAGCTGATGAACAAGGACATACCGGCGGTGGTCTCCATCCTGGAAGAGGCCGGCATCCTGGAGCCGGGAGCGGTCAGGGCGGCTCAACTCAAAGGGCGTTCCAACTACGTGTGCTTGCGGCGGTGGTCCAGCCTCGGCGCGTCGGACACCCTGACTGAGGATGAGGCCAGGGTTCTCGGGAAAACGGCTGTCTGGCTGGACGACACGGAAAATGGCGACCGAACCGACCTCAACCTGAGCTTCGGCGACCATCGGGCCTGGTTGCGGATGTGCGCCGACAACCAGGGCGTGTGCCAGTCATTCCGCGGTGGCGCGCCCTGCTTCCTTCGCCAGGCCCGGCAACGTGCCGAAGCGGCTAACATCCTGGTCGTGAACCACGCCCTGCTGCTTGCGGACCTGGCCGTTGGCGGCACCGTTTTGCAGGATTACCAGCATCTCATTGTCGACGAAGCGCACCACCTGGAGGAGGAGGCGAGCCGGCAATTGGGTTTTGAAATGGCCGAGGACGACCTGCCGCAGGAGTTGGACGGCGTCTACCGCCTGTTCCGGCACTTGACCGGTATCGCTAACCAGTCACCCCACGACGAAAATCTCGGTCGTGCCCGGGACGCGCTGACCAACGCGACCGCCAGTTGCAACCAGGCCCTGCAGGCGTGGCAACAGCTGTGGGCCAACATCACGAGCCTCTATCAATCCCACATTCGGGGCGACAACGACCGTCAGCCGGTGTCTCTGGAACTGTCGGTTCGGCAGAGCCGGGAATGGGGCTCCGCCGCCCGAGAATGGGAATCCTTTGCGACGTTTATGGCCGAAAGCGTGAACCGTCTCAACGATGTCCGGAGCTTGGTCGACCAGGGGATATTCGATCTCTCCGATGACAGCCAGGGAAACGAACTCATCAGCGCGGTCGAGACGATCTCCGAATTCAATGATCGGTTGGCTTCGGTCTTCGGCCGCCACGACGAGGAACAGATCCAGTGGATCGACATGGTGCGGCGCAACATCATGCTGCACTCCACCCCCCTGTCCGTCGGGCCTATCCTGTCCGAAATGCTGTTCCAGCAGAAAGAGACCGTGGTTTTGACCAGCGCCACCCTCGCGACGGATAGCAACTTTGGCTTCCTGCGTGAGCGTGTGGGGTTCCCCGACGACTGCGACGAGTTGCTGGTCGATAGCCCGTTCAACTATCGGCGCAACACCCTCCTTCTGGTTCCCGATGATCTACCGGATCCCCGTCGCGGGGCCGACCACGCCCGGGGTACTGCCCAGGTGATCCTCAATATGGCCCAGGCGTTGGACGGCCATCTCATGGCGCTGTTCACCTCCCACAGCGCCCTGCGGGACGCTTCCTTCCAGGTCAGGGGTCCCTTGCGTGCGGCGGGCATCAACGTCCTGGCTCAGGGAATCGACGGCACCCCCCGGCAGCTCGTCGACAGATTGCACGCCGACCCCCGTGCGGTCCTGCTCGGCACCGCCAGTTTCTGGGAAGGCGTGGACATGGAATCCGGTGTTCTGCGCGGGCTGCTGTTGTGTCGGCTGCCCTTCCCGGTACCCACTGACCCCATTGTCAAGGCCAGGGGAAACCTGTTCAACAATCCGTTCAACGAGTACCAGGTGCCTTCCGCCGTCCTGCGCTTCCGACAGGGATTCGGTCGACTGATCCGGAACAAGGTGGACCGGGGAGCGGTGGTAATCCTGGACCGCCGGATCCAGACGGCCAATTACGGCGACCGCTTCCTGAATGCCCTGCCCCCCTGCACGGTCGAACGATCCAGCGTCAGCAGCGTTGGCGACCAGGCGGCACGCTGGCTGCAACTCGATCGTCCGGTAGTCGGCTGAAAGGCCGGACCGAGTTCGGGCGTGGGGTTGGCGGTACTGGATCGGACTGTGCGACTGGCGATAAACCAGCCGTTTGACCTGGCGGAGAGCCTCGAAAGCGGACAGGCCCATCGCTGGAAAAACCTGGGCGACGGCTGGTATTCGGGCGTGCTGGGTCCCTGGTTGATCCACATCCGGCAGGACGCCGATGGTGTGGAGTATCGCGCTGCGGGTGCCGGCGACGCCGTGGACCCGGAGGCTTTGCCCACCCTGCTGTGGTCCTATTTCCGTCTGGACGACGACATCCGCGAGATATACGCCGACATTTGCCGGGACCGACGGGTGTCGCAAATGGTGTCACGCTATCCGGGGCTGCGCATCTTGCGCCAGGATCCCTGGGAGTGCACGGTCGCGTTCATCTGCTCGGCGACGTCCAATATCCCACGCATACATCAGAACATGGAGGCCATGGCGGACAGCCTGGGCAGCCCGTTGGAACTGGACGGAGAGGTACGGCATACCTTCGCCTCAGCGGAGCAATTGTCCGCTGCCGGGGAAGGTTTTTTGCGAGAGCTGGGCCTGGGGTTCCGCGCTCCCTACGTCGTCGCGGCCGCGCGCCGCGTCTGCGAAGGTGAGCTGAACCTGGACGAGTTGGTCCGACTGCCCTATTCGGAAACCAAGTCCAAGCTCATGGAATGCTACGGCATTGGGGCCAAGATCGCCGATTGCATCGCGGTTTTCTCTCTGGAAAAGTTGCAGGCCTTTCCGGTGGACGTGTGGGTGCGCCGCGCGCTGGCCGAATGGTATTTCCCCATGCAGAAGAAACCACCGGACAGAGTGCTGGTGGAGTGGGCCCAGGACCACTTCGGCCAGTACGCGGGCTATTCCCAGCAGTACCTCTTCCACGCGCGCCGGCGGGAAGGGCGATAGGAAATGTATTTGCATGGATACACTGGATGAACAGGATGTTGTCATAGGATTGGATTTGGAGATATGAGATGACGCGGCAACTTCCTATCCATCAGCCTTTTGACTTGGCCCTCAGCCTGACGATGGGCCAGGCGTTCCGCTGGCACGAGTTGCCGCCGGATTTCTATGGCGGCGGTCACAAATGGTTCTCGGGTGTACTGGGCGAAAACCTAATCCACATCCGCCAAACCGAAAACGGCCTCGAATACCGCGTGGGTAACCCGAACGGGGAACGAACTGCCACCGCAGAAGACGACGATATGCTGCGCCGCTACTTCCGCGACGACGACGACACCGCGGCCATCTACGCCGACATCAGCAACCGGGACAGTCATATCGCTGAGTTGGTGCGGGAATACTCCGGGATGCGCGTGCTTCGACAAGAACCCTGGGAATGTATGGTGTCGTACATCTGCTCGGCAAATAATAGCATCAAAGGTGTCAGTAGATGCGTGGAGGCGTTGTCCAACGAATTTGGGCGGCAGGTCACTTTGGGCGACGAATCTCGACTCGCTTTTCCACTGCCTTGGCGGCTGGCCGAAGCGACCGACGCCAGGTTGCGCGAATTAAAGCTGGGGTTCAGAGCTCCGCGCGTAGTCTTGGCTGCCCGCCGCGTTGCTGATGCGGGGATCAATCTCACTAATTTCGTGCTCATGCCGTACCGAGACGCGAAGGCACGTTTGATGCAATATGACGGAATCGGCCCCAAGGTTGCCGATTGCATTGCGCTCATGTCGCTGGACAAATTGGAAGCGTTCCCCGTGGACACGCACATTAGAAAGCTGGTGAACGAGCGGTGGTTTGGCTGGGAAAAGCCTCCTCCCGACTACGAGATTGTGCAATGGTCCCGAGGCTATTTCGGTCCCTATTCAGGCTACGCCGGGCAGTTCATATTTTGTGACCGGGCACAGGCCGGGAATCGCGCCGCGGCCAGTGCATCGCGGAGGAAGGTCCAAGGTACGGCAAAGAGCAGAAGTGCCAGTTTTGAAGATCACCGGGCGCGTCAGTGTCCATTTTGCGGTGCGCCACCGGGTAGCCATTGCAAAACTCCGGGAGGGCACTACCTGCTCCAAGGGCATAGCGATCGCCGTTCGCCGGTACGCAGAACAATTAGAAACGCACGCCGCCGCCGATCACCCGGTAGTGTTGTACGGCGGCGGCGTCGATAAATTCCTCTAACGCCCGGCGATATACCGGCTTGCTCTGCCGTTTCCGAGCGTCCAACAGGATCCCCACGACAGTCCCGCTGTGGGCCACGTTCACGCCCACCGCTCCGATCTCGACGGCGAATCCCGATGCTCGCTCTACCCACGGGCCCGCGTCGTCCGGTCGTCCCGCCCACGCGCTGATGGTAGCGCCCCGGCCGACCAGCTCCGGATCGCAGCGGCGGATGCCTTCTCGCACCAACTCCAGCGCCTCGGTGGTGGCATCGGCGATCCCCCGCCAACGTTCTCCACGATCGATCTGGTTGAACTCCAGCGTATCCACCTGCCCACCCCGGTCGATGACTATCACCTCCATCGGAGGAGGGTTGCCCAAAAGTTCGACGACTTTGCCCTGGCGATGATCGAGCATGGCGATACCGGGAAACATCACTCCGTCGGTCGGTTCCACCGCCAGGGCGATCTCTGCGATGGTTTCCGGCGGCAACTCGATTCCAACAGCTCTGCCGGTTGCGCACACCGCGGCGGTGATATCGGCGCTGCTGCTTCCCATCCCTTTGCCCATTGGGATTGGATTGGCGATAGCGACATCTGCGAACAGTCCGGAGGCGCCCAGAGTGATTCGTATTTGTTCCAACGTGGCAGCCACCGCCTGCCGGGTTTTCGGAAGGTGGTCTATGCCTCGTACCTGACTGCCAGGTTCGTCGCGGCGGCAAACCGCTACGGTAGCCCGCGAAAACTGATTGATCGGGCACGTGACCAGGAAATCCACTCCTCGGGTCATCCCCTGCACGAACTCGCCACAGGTCCCCGGAGCCAGAACCGAAGCCGTTCCCAACATCCCGTCAGCCATCGCGCCAGGGAATCTCCGAGCCTGAGCCGGCCGCCGGCTACGCGCCGGCGCCCAGGGGTTTGATTTGGACGGGCTGCCCCGCGACAACCATCGTGACCTTGTCGGCGGCCTCCGCCACCGCCTGGTTGACGGTGCCGAGCAGGTCCTGGAATTGGCGCCCCATCTGGCTCGTGGCTATCAACGAATGCCCAACTTCACTGCTGACTATCACCGCTTCGCAGTCCGTTTCCCGGACGTAATCCGCAAAACGCCGCGCCGCGCCCACAATGCGGGCTTCCAGTTCCAGTCGCGGGGTACCTTCGTGTTCCAGCATCAGGTTGGACACCCAGACGTCCATGGAGTCGAGCAGCAGGACCAAAGGTCGGCTTGCTGTGCTCGTCTGACCTTGCAGCGCGCCAACCGGGTTCAGTGGTGCCTCCAGGGTGCTCCAGTTGTGAGGCCGCCGCTGTTGGTGTCGTTGAATGCGTTCCTCCATCTCCTGGTCAACCGCAACTCCGGTCGCTACGTACAGGACCGGCTCACATCCGGCGATTGCCGCCGCCACCCGTTCGGCGTAGGCGCTTTTGCCCGACCGTATCCCGCCCAATACCAGGTGTATCGAGCTCATAGCGCCGGTGTCAGCCCTGCCATGTCGTAGACCAGATCCATTTGCAGGCTGTCGCGCACCCAGTCGGCCAGGCGGTCATACTCACGGTCGCGGGCGACATCCACTCCTTCCGGCAACCCGACGCCCTTGCGCCGGGCCAGTTCCCCCAGGATCGCGCGCCGGACTCCGGCGTTGTGAAACAACCCGTGGATGTACGTTCCCATCACGCGCCCATTGGCGTCGAGCGCGCCGTCGAACGAGGTTTCTGCCGTGATGGCCGCGTCGGCCCGGTCGACCACCATGAACGGTGGTATCACGCCTTCGCCCGAGGTTCGCCCCATGTGGATCTCGTAGCCCACCACCGTCTCTCCGTCGGCTCCGGACATCAGGTGTCCGCGGGTGGCCGCCTCTGTTCGCACGGTGGCCTCCACCCGGTGGGTCTCCTTGGTACCGGCGAACGTGGTTACCAACGGGAGCAGCCCGAGACCGTCCGCCGCGCCGACGGAAGACTCGATGCGGTCAGGGTCCAATAGCGTTGTACCCAGCATCTGGTATCCGCCGCAGATTCCGATGATTGCGGAACCGCTCTCGGTGGCGCCCACCACGGCCTGGGACAAGCCCTGCTGTTCCATCCACAACAGGTCGGGGATGGTTGTCTTGCTGCCTGGCAGGATGACCAGATCCGGGCGACCGAGGCGGTCGCCGTTCTGCACGTATCTCAGCGAGACTCCCGGCTCTCGCGCCAGAGGGTCGAAGTCGTCGAAGTTCGAAATGTGGGGAACCTGTACCACCGCCACGTCCAACACGTTGGGCGACGAAGCGTGTGGCGGCGCAAAGTCCAGCGCGACCGAATCCTCTTCCGGAATGTGGATGTCGCGGAAGTGGTGGACTACGCCCACCACCGGTTTGTTCGTGTAGTTTTCCAGCCACGTCAGACCGTCAGTCAGCAGCGAGACGTCGCCGCGGAACTTGTTGATCAGCAGTCCCTTGACTCGGTCCCGCTCAGCCTCGTCCAGGAGTTGCAATGTTCCCACCAGGGACGCGAACACGCCTCCCCGATCAATGTCACCGCACAGCAGCACCGGCGCGTTGGCGTGGAGCGCCACCCGCATATTGACGATCTCGGTCGCTTTCAGGTTGATCTCCGCCGGGCTTCCCGCCCCCTCGATGACCACCACGTCGTGCTGGCTGCGGAGCACATCCAGCGAATTGGATACGGATTCCCAGAGGGTGGCTTTCAGGTCGAAATAGTCGCGGGCCCGAGCGGAGGTCAGTGGTCGTCCCATCAGCACCACCTGGGCGTGACTGTCCGCTTCGGGTTTGAGCAGGACCGGGTTCATCTCCACCCGGGCCTCAACACCGGCGGCTTCTGCCTGGACAGCCTGGGCGCGGCCGATTTCACCGCCGTCCGGCGTGACGTACGAGTTGTTTGACATATTCTGCGCCTTGAACGGCGCAACCCGCAGACCGTCCTGGCGGAATATGCGACACAGCGCCGATACCAGCACGCTCTTGCCAACGTGGGACGCGGTGCCTTGAACCATTATCACCCGGCCAGCGGGTGAATTGTTTTGAGCTGTCATTGTGGGTGCCGTATGTCCTCGGGATTCGCTGCGCTTCGAAAGACCGTCCACTCGGCATTAAACCACAGTTTCTGCGTCGGCGATGTACCATCAGCTGGCGCTCGCCCCATGGTTCAGCGGGTAGGCATTGCATGACCCGTCGCGCGGTTGGGCCGGGCTGTGATTGGTCCGTTGATTCTTGGGATGCTGGATGCTACCGTTACCCGCGTGCTCGCGAAATTGTTTCCGTGGCCGGTCGGTGTGCCGTTTTCGCGGATACCGCCAACCGTTCGTCGGCATTTGTCGATCCTGGTCGCCGTCACGGCGGTGTCGTTGGTTGCGGTAGCCTGCGCTTCCGACACGGCCAACACGGAAAATAACGAGATCTCCATGCCTATCAACCGCATCGCATATATCGATTCCGAAGGCCAACTGGTCACGTCCGACCCTGACGGTTCCGGTCGCAATCCGTTGACCACTGGCGCCGTGGCCCGCGCCGGCGGCATCCTCGCCCAGCCACAGCGCCGCGATGCGATGTACAGCTGGCCCGTGTGGTCGCCGGACGGCTCGCGTATCGCGGTTTCTCTGCTGCGCGGAGATTCGCCCAGCGACGCGCAGATTAGCCTCCAATCGCTGGAATCGTCCACCGGGGTGGGTGGGGCGGCGTTCGTCAACGAGACCCCGCTCACCATCGCAGAGGGCACTCCCCACTACGTGCAGTGGTCGCCCGACGGACAAAAGCTGGGAATCACGGCCGCGACCCCCGAAGGACTGACTCTGTTCGTGGTGGATGCCATGCCCTCGGCTCAATCCGATCCGCCGAACGTTCCGTTGGCGGTGCAACGAGGCGCACCCCTGTATTTCGACTGGTCGCCCGATAGCGCTTCACTGGCGGTTCACAGTAACGAGGATGTTCTCCTGGTGCGGCCGGATTACGACGCCCAGCAGTTCAGCGTCCAGCCATTGGCCCGTTCCCGTTCGTTCCGCACCCCGGCCTGGTCCCCGGACGGAAGCCGTTTGGCCTGGTCGGCGCCCGGCGGCGATGGCGAAGCGTTGTGGGTGGGATGGCCCGACCAACCCGCCGCCGCCGCCCTCCGGCTGGCCGAAGTCGAAGGCGCCTGCGCGTTCCTGTGGTCGGCCGACGGAGAGGCGATTGCCGTGGCGGACCGGCAGGTTGCGGGTTCTCCCGCGTATCGTCGGCTGCGCCTTCTGGCCGCCGACGGCAGTGCGGAGCGCGTGGTCCAGGAAGACGACTGGGTGCTGGGGTTTTTCTGGGAGCCCCAGGGCGATCGTTTGGCCTGGGTAGCCCTGAGCCCGGAAGAGCGAACGATGGAGTGGAGACTCGTTTCAGGGCTAGCCTCCGACTCCGCCGGCGACCCGGAGGATAGCGCCCTCGGAGGGTTCCGTTTTTCGCCCAGCGGGGAAACGTTCTTGATGCTGGCATTCTTCGACCAGTACGCCCGGAGCCATTCGCCCTGGGCGCCCGACGGGTCGGCCCTGGTAGTGGCCGGCACACAGCAATATCTGTCAGAGCGGCGCAACGGCAGCAGCGGAGGCGGCTCCCGGGTGTATGTCGTGGAGACCGGCGAAGGCGGGGAACTGCGCGACATCGCCAACGGCAGCATGGCAGTGTGGTCGACACGCTGACAACGGTTGGACGCGGTCTGTCCCTGGTAGTGCTCGTCGGGATCATTTGGACTGCCGTGGCATGCGGGGGCCGCTCCGCGGATATCGCTGTGCCCACTCCGGTTCCCGATCCCGCGGCGCTGCTGGCGGAAACCGCGGCCAATTTGCGGGATGTCCAATCGGTTGGATTCCGAGTGACGCACGAAGCGGGCAGCATGTATTTGCCCGAGTTCCGGGCCAAGATCACCGAAATCACCGGGACGTGGGACGCCGAAGTCGGGGCGGCAATGACTATCGATGCCTACGTGGTCAGTGGCCCGGAAACCGATCCCCAATCGGGCTCCTACGTCCAGGTGCTCGCCGTCGTCACGCCGCAAGGATATTTTTCCACCGAACCAATATCAGGACTTTGGCTCAAACAGCCTGCCCAATCGGCCCCGTTGACGGTTAGTAGTCTCCAGCATATCGTCGCGGACTTGGTGGAAGCGGTCGAAAATCCCGTCCTGGTTGGCGAGGAGACTGTCGACGACGTTCCCACCTACAGGATCAGCGGTGTCGTTCCCACGTCCTCAATGGACTGGCTCCCCATCGCGGCATCGGAGGGCCAAGCCTTGCAAATCGACCTCTGGACGGATGCGGACCAAAAATTGCTGCGGATGATTGGCCTCGTCGGCGCGGTGGGTGAGTTCGACTCTCCCGACACCCACCGGACTATTCGCCTTACCGATATCGGAACGCCAGTCGATATCGCACCGCCGGAGCAGTTCATCGACCTGTCCGGCGGTTAGCTTCCGGGAACCGGGCCGGCTGCCCAAATGATTGCTGCGTTGAGGCCGCCGCGATTATCGCCGTGGGTTCTGGTAGGAATCGTCGCCGCCGGCACGTTCATAACCGCCCTGGATCAGACCGTTGTGATCACGGCGCTGCCCGCGATCATGGCCGACCTCAAGATACCGATCCTGCGGTTGGAATCGGTGATCTGGGTCGTAACCGTCTATCTGTTGGGTTACACCGCGGCCATGCCTTTGCTCGGTCGATTGGCCGACGTACACGGTTACCGGCGTGTTTACCTCCTGTCGCTTGCGGTGTTCGCTGTCGGTACTGCCTTGGTCGCCCTGGCCGGGCAGTGGCACTGGTTGAACGGGAATCTTGAGCCCCTCCATCAGATCGTCGTCGCTCGAGTGATCCAGGCCATCGGCGGCGGCGGCGCGGTGCCGGTGAGTTTGGCCATCGCTGCGGGTCTGGTTCCTCCCGCCCAGCGCGGCCTGGCCCTGGGCGTGGTGGCCGGCGCTGCCGAGGCCGGAAGCATGCTCGGTCCCGCATACGGCGGAGCGGTGATCGAGTTATGGGGCTGGCGCGCCATATTCTGGCTCAACGTTCCCCAGGCTGCCGCCGTCGCGGTTGCTCTGGTGTTCCTTCCGGAACGACGCAACCCGGGAGCCCGCATGGACTACATGGGCGCCGTGTTGCTTACGGCCGCCCTGGTTCTGCTGTGTTTGGCCATTGCGCACGAGGGCCTGTTCGAATTGTCGTCGTCGACCCCGTGGTGGCTCCTCGCGGGATGTTCAATGTGCGTGGTCGCCTTGGTTGTTGTCCATTTCCGCACCGCGCAGCCGCTCCTCTCCCCGGTCCTGCTGCAAGCTCGCGCCTTCGTCCTGGCTAACGCCGTGCAATTGCTGGTGGGTGTATCCCTCATCGTCGCCATGGCCAGCACGGTGGTCATGGCAAACACGGTGATGAACGTGCCCCACCGTCCCGTCGAGCCTTTCACCGCCGCGCTCTGGCTGCTCCGGATGACTGCCACTATCCCGATGTTTGCCGTGATCGGCGGGCTGCTCCTGCGGCGGTTCGATGCGCGATGGATCACCGTGCTGGGGTTGGGGCTGATAGCCGTAGGGATGTTCCGCCTCAGCGGATGGCAGATCGAAATCACCGAACCCCGTTTGACCATCGATATGGTCCTGGCCGGTTCCGGTTTTGGCCTGGTGGTGGCGCCCCTGATGCATCGGGCCGTGTCCGCTGCGCCGCCAGACTACCGGGCCGTGGCAGCGTCGATGATTGTCGTGGCACGCATGTTGGGGATGACGCTTGGGATCGCCGTCCTATCGGCTTGGGGCATCAATCAGATGCTGGCGATACTGACCGAAACGCCCTCTGCCCTGACCACCCCCGGTTTGGATGCCGAAGCCCGAGCCCGGGAGTTCGCCGAGTACCGGCGTTTTTTGCAGACGGCGAGTCTGGACCTGTTTCACGCGTTCTACCGGGCCGCCGGATTCGTCGCCGTCATCGCCATCGTCCCAGCCCTGCTGATGCGTTCCGGCTCCCCGGAAGAGTCGGAGACCGTCGGCCCTTAGAGGGTGTGTGACAAAGGGTTTCAAGTAGGTTGGAGCCGTTTGAGCATCAGGTTGACCATGGCGATATGGACCCACGCTTCGCTGCTTTCGGGGCGTTCCTCGTAGTCTTTGCTCAACCGTCGGCATCGGCTCAGCCACCCCAGGGTGCGTTCCACTACCCATCTTCGGTGCAGTACCTCGAAGTGGTGGCTGTCCGGCTTGCGTTTGACCACCGTGAGCAACCAACCGCCGGTGACCCAGGCCCACGCCACCAGTCGGCCCGCATAGCCAGCATCCGCCCAGATCACCCTCAGACGAGCGAACCGGTCCAGCAGTTTGGCCAACACCAACTTGGCGCCGTCTCGGTCCTGAATATTGGCGGCATGCACCACCACGGCCAGCAGCAATCCCATGGTGTCCACCACGATGTGCCGCTTGCGTCCGGTTACCCGTTTGCCAGCGTCGTAACCTCTGGGCCCCCTTTTTCCGTGGTCTTCACCGACTGGCTGTCAATGATGGCCGCGCTGGGTGTGGCCTCCCGTCCCGCCGCTTCCCGCACCCGGGCCCGCAAAGCGGCCTCAGCACGTTCCCAGGTCCCGTCATCCCGCCACTTGCGGAAGTACCACCAGACCGTGCCCCACGGCGGCAGGTCGTGGGGCATCAGCCGCCAGGGGATGCCGCCTCGCAACACGTACAGGATGCCGTTGACTACCTCCCGCAGGTCCGTGGTCCTGGGATGACCTCTTCTGGTGTCGGGCGGCAGCAGAGGAGCCAGTTCTTCCCACTGGGCATCGGTCAAATCGCTGGGGTATGGTTTTCTGTTCATACCATCAGCGTAAACACCATCCCACCCTCACCCCAAGAACAACCGGTGCACGCTTGGCCCTTTGTCACACACCCTCTTAGTTCGGTGGTTCATGTCGTCCGCCACCGCTCAGAAACCGCCCCGGGATGCACGGTCGCTCTCGATTGGCAGCAGTTTGACCTGGTGATAGACTGCGGCTGAGTAACGGCAACAAGCTGGCATTCGATCCGGTAGAAGCTCTTCAGCACGGGAGGTGATCCGATGATCCGCATGGGTGCAACAGGTTCCCCGGCACACCTCGACCTTTGCCGCGCGCTGGAAACTGTGTTTCGTCGCAATGGCGTCGAGTTCGATTGGGTCCTCTATTCCGGTTACGACGAGATGGTGGATGCCTTCACGCGTGGCGAGATCAACCTCGCCTGGAACGGTCCGCTGTCGCACGTCAAGATGCGGCGCGCCATGCCGGAAGGCGCCCCGGTACTCGCTCTGCGCGACGTCGATATCGGTTTTACCACCCGGTTCATCACTCGCGCCGATTCCACGATCGACACCGTGGAGGACCTGCCGGGAACCCGTTTCGCGTTTGCCGCTCGAGACTCCGTGGAAGCGGGCCTGTTGCCGGTCTATTTCCTCAAGCAGATGGGCATCCACCCATCCCGCTCGCTGGCTGCCGCAGATTTTTACGACCAACGTGACGTGCAGCACGGCTCAGATCAGGTCGACGTGGCCCTTCAAGTGTTGAACCGCTCGTACGATGCGGGCGCCATCAGCGCGCGCGCCTTCGAGACCCTGGGAGATCGGCACGGTATCAATACCGGAGATTTGAAGGTTTTCTGGAGCAGCCCCGGCTACAGCCATTGCTGTTTCACCGCCCGGCCCGAAGTGGATCCGGCTGAGGCGGCCCAGGTGACTTCGGCGTTGGTATCGGTAGACGATGGCGACGAGGTCGGCCGGGCCGTGCTCAAGGCTGAGGCCTGTGATCGACTGCTGCCCGGCATCGAAGACGGGTGGGATCTCGTCGAGGCGGCTGCAATCGCGGAAGGGCTGATCTGATCCCCCGTCCGAGGGCGCGTTTTGGCGCTGACGATACCGCCAGGGAAGATCGTTCGCTGCCGTATCCCACTCGGAAAGTAATGGCTCCAGAGATCGGGAGTTCGCATTTTGACTGAAAAGATCGGTTTCATCGGGTTGGGTCGCATGGGTCTACCCATGTCCTACAACCTGCTGCGCGCTGGTTACGACCTGACCGTCCACAATCGAAGCCAGGAAAAAGTCATGCAGATCGCCGACGCCGGGGCTACGGCCGCGACGTCTACGGTCGACGTAATGGCCAACTGCGACATTGTGCTGGCTTGCCTGCCCGACGTCGCGACCTGCGAAGCGGTCCTCCTCGCTGACAATGGCGCGCTGCCCAACGCCCGGCCCGGCCAGATCATCGTCGACCACAGCACGGTCGGCGCTTCGACTTCAAAAGCCTGTGCCGCCGCCGCCGAAAAGCGCGGGGCCCTATTCCTCGATGCCCCGATCAGCGGCGGGACCGAGCGAGCCACTGACGGCACGCTGACCATCATGGTCGGCGGTCCGGCAGAAGCCTACCGGGCGGCCCAGCCTCTGTTCGACGTGATGGGCGCCGTCGTGCGCCACGTCGGCCCGACGGGCTCCGGCACGGCCGCCAAGCTGGTGAACCAGTTGCTGGTGGGCGTCCACATGGTCGCCGCCGCCGAGGCAATGCTACTGGGAGCCAAGTCCGGCGCGGATCCGGCTTTGGTCTTCGAGCTGGTCAACTCCGGTTGGGGGCAGAGTTTCCTCCTCGGGCGCAATGCTCCGGCCATGCTGGACCGCGATTTCGACGGCGTACGCACCCAACTGCGGGTGTTCCTCAAGGACTTGGGGCTCATCCAGGAAATGGCTCGCGAGTTGGGAACGCCGATCGCCGCTGGTGATTTGGCGTACAAATTGTTGGGAGAAGCGGTCGAACAGGGGTTGGGTGATCTGGACAGCGCGGCCATCGTGCTTCCCATGGAAGAGCAGGCTGAGTTCCAAATACACCGCATAGATGCGTGAACTCACCCGGAGAACTCCACAAACGTTTCAAGGGACGGTGAACATGGCAGACGAAATGATCGTCTATTTCAACGGTGAAATGACCCCCGCCAGCCAGGTCGCGCTGTCGATTTATGACCGCGGGTTCCTGTACGGCGACGCGGTGTTCGACGCCACGCGCACCTTCGCCGGCAAGACCTTCCGGCTGGACCGACACATCGACCGCCTGTACAACTCCCTCCGGTACCTGCGCATCGACGTCGGCATGAGCAAGGAGGAGATGACCGAAGCCACCGAGGCCGTGGTCGCCCACAATCACCCCTTGCTTCCTCCAGGCCAGGACATGTGGGTCATGCAGCGCATCAGTCGCGGCGTGGAAGGCGCTGATCGGTCCGGCGGCCCTCGGCCCACCATCATCATCGAGAGCCATGCCATTCCCTTTGCCGCCCGGGCTCCGCTGTACCGGGACGGCGCCCGCATCAGCACCCCATCGGTCGCTCGCATACCTCCCCGGTTCCTCAGTCCGCGTGCCAAGACGCACAACTACCTCAACCTCATCATGGGTGAACTGGAGGTGCACGGCGAGGACCCGGACGCGTGGGCAATCCTGCTGGACGAGTTCGGCAATCTCACCGAGGGTCGCGGCAGCAACGTCTTCCTGGTCAAGGACGGGGCGGTAATGACGCCCAAGTCGCAGTACGTGTTGGAGGGAGTCACCCGCAACCAGACGCTGGAACTCGCGGACGGGTTGGGTTTCTCAACCGCTGAGTGCGACCTGGACCTATATGACGCCTACACCGCTGACGAAGCATTCCTGACCTCCACCAGCCTGTGCATCTGCCCGGTGTCAGGGGTGAACGGTGCCACCGTCGGCGATGGAAACGTTCCGGGACCCGTGACCGAACGGCTCATGACCGCTTTCAGCGATCTCGTCGGCATGGACTTCGCCGAGCAATACCTGGCGCATCTGACCTGAATAATTTTGCATGGATGAGCAAGATATACGGGATGGTTTCTGATTTACGACACATCAGCAAAATCCTGTACATCCATGCTAACGTTCCCCTTTCCAAAGGAGGCAAACCATGCCCGAATATCTGCCTGGCGTCGTGGAACCTGACCAGGAAGCCCAGCAACTGGCCACCGATTTCGCCTTTACCGAGGGCCCCTTGTGGCATCCGGACGGCTACTGGCTGTTCGTCGACCTGCGACGGGAACCGCCCGTGATCCACCGGATGTCCCCCGCTGGCGGAACGCCCGACATCATCCGCGAACCCAGCGGAGGCACCAACGGCATGACCCTGGACCTGCAGGGCCGATTGCTCATGTGCGAGGGCGACAACCGCCGCATCACTCGGATGGAGCCCGACGGCACGATCAACGTGGTGGCCGACCGGTGGGACGGCAAGCGATTCCATCGCCCCAACGACATAGTCTGTCGCAGCGATGGCAGCATCTTCATCACCAATCCCAGCGGGCGCGTCCCGGAAGAGGAACAGGAAATCGGCTTCCCCGGCACCATCCACCGTATTGCTCCGGACGGCACGGTGGAAATGTCGGCTCATGACATCGACTTCCCCAACGGAATCGCTTTCTCGCCCGATGAATCGGTGCTGTACGTGTCGAACACCCGCAAGCTTGGGGAACGGCCCGACCAGTACTGGGACGGTGAGGTCAAGCAGAACCAGTTTATCCAGGCCTACGATGTGGCGGCCGACGGCTCTCTCAGCAACAGCCGGGTTTTCGGCAGCATGGCCTCGGCCGAGGACGGCGTTCCCGACGGCATGAAGGTCGACGCCGAGGGACGGGTCTATTGCACCGGTTCCGGTGGCGTTTGGGTGTTCTCTCCGGCCGGGGAGCACCTGGGCATCATTCGCGTCCCCGAGATCCCGGCGAACTGCGCTTTCGGCGGCCCCGACTTCCGCACCATGCTTTTCACCGCCCGCACCTCGGTCTACAGCCTGCGCATGACCACGCCGGGCAACCCGCTGCCGCGCGCGTAGGCCTCGCCACCCAGGACGTAAGTCCCGCTGCCCCCCTCGTCATTCCCGCGAAAGCGGGAATCCATAAATCACGCAGGAAAAACAATGCGCGAATTCGATGCAATTGTGATCGGAGTCGGCAGCATGGGAAGTGCCGCCGTCTACCACTTGGCCCGCCGCGGCTGGCGGGTGCTGGGCCTGGAACAGTACGACATACCCAACGAGATGGGCTCGTCTCACGGCGTGAGCCGGATGATCCGCCTGGCGTACCACGAGGACCCTTCGTATGTGCCGCTGCTCTACCGGGCATACGAACTCTGGCACCAGTTGGAAAACGTCTCCGGCGAGAAACTCCTGGTTACCACCGGATGTGTGCGCGGCGGCGTCGGGGCGAGCCAACTGCTCGAGGGTTCGCTGGAGACGGTGACGCAGCATAACCTTCCCTATCGCATGCTCAGCGGCCCCGAGGTCAACCGGGAATGGCCTGGCTACCAGCTACCCGAAGAAGCCGAAATGCTCTACGAGCAGCAGGGCGGGTTCGTGCTGTCCGAGCGGTGCATCGTGGGGCACGTTGCCGCCGCGCTGGAAATCGGCGCCGAAGTCCATGGTCGGGAGGCCGTGGTCAGTTGGGAACCTACCGCCGGCGGCGGAGTTGTCGTGACCACCAACAAGGACACCTACGCGGCCCGTCGCCTGGTGGTCACCGCTGGCGCATGGGCCGGCAAGGTGGCCCCCGAAGTCGCCGCCCATGCCGTTCCGGAGCGGCAGGTGCTGGGATGGTTCGCGCCCTATCGCCCGGAGCTTTTCCGCCCGGAGAATTTCCCCTGCTTCGGCATGGAGGTCGAAGAAGGACGTTTCTACGGTTTCCCGTCCTACGGAATTCCCGGTTTCAAGCTGGGCATGTTCAACCACTTCCGTGAGCAGGTTGACCCGGACACCATGGACCGGGAGCCCAACGCCCAGGACGAGGCGGCTCTCAGGCAATTCACCGAGCGTTACTTCCCGGAAGCGGCGGGACCGACCCTCGCGCTGAAGACGTGCATGTTCACCAACACCCCTGACGAGCATTTCATCATCGATACGCTGCCGGATCACCCGCAGGTCTCCGTCGCCGCCGGGTTCTCCGGACACGGGTTCAAGTTCTCCAGTGTGGTGGGCGAAATCATGGCCGACCTGGTGGAGCACGGCCAGACCGAACACGACATCGGGCTTTTCCGCCTGGGCAGGTTTGACGGCAAGGAACTCGCATGAAAATCACCGATGTTGAGGCGATCGCGCTGGTCTGGCCCGCGCCTGATCGTGAGTACTGGACTGCGCTCCGTCCCATCGGGCGGGTCAGCGAACTCCTCGTTCGTGTCCATACTGATGCCGGGTTCTACGGCATCGGCGAGGCCCACGGTGCCGGCCAGGGTTTCGCCGGCATTTATCGCCAGGACAGCGACGGTGCGATTCATGCCGACGGCGCCTCTCGCGCCGTGGTTGATCTGCTCAAACCGATGCTCCTGGGCCGCGACCCGGTCGACCACGAGGGGCTTTGGGACGACATGTTCGGCCTGTGCCATCAGATCGGCTGGGCTGCCTCCGGGTTCGGACGCCCGCAGATTCTCACTGCTTTGGCGGCGGTCGATATTGCCCTGTGGGATATCAAGGGTAAAGCGGCCGATTTGCCGGTGTACAAATTGCTCGGCGGCCATTCCAACACCGCGCCGTGCTACGTCACTGGCGGATACTATCAGGAGGGCAAGTCGACCTCTGATTTGGTCCAGGAATGCGAATCCTACGTCGACATGGGTTATGAGGCCATCAAGCTGAAGATCGGACACGTGAGCCTGGCCGAAGACTACGAGCGGGTCAGCGCGGTTCGCAGGTCCGTAGGCGAGGGCATTGACATAATGGTCGACGTCAACGAGGGGTGGGACGTGGACACCGCCATCCGCGGCGCCCGCATGCTGGAGCCGCTCAACCTTCGGTGGCTGGAGGAACCGGTCCACTGGTATGACCGGGTCGAGGGTCTGGGTAAAGTCGCAGAATCGACCACCATCCCCATCGCTTCGGGGGAAAATGCGGTAACCCGCTGGGACGCCCGAGACCTGATCCGCCGCGGCGGGGTTCGCGTTATGCAGTACGACAGCACCCGCAACGGCGGCGTCACTGAGTGCTTGCGCATCGCCGGCCTGTGCGCCGCCGATAACGTGCGTCTGGCTCCTCATCATGATCCCCAGGTGCACGGCCACCTGGTCGCCGGCCTGGCGGTCGGAGAAATCTGCGAGACCTTCCCATCGGCCGACCGGGACCCGATTTGGGAGGAGCTCTTCACCGTAAGACCCGAGATTGTCGCCGGCAAGATAACCCTGTCTGATCTCCCCGGCTGGGGGATCGAGCTGGACGAGCGGACACTGGAACGACGGGGCACCTGGGCGTAACGTGGTCTGGTTGCTGGTGGCGGTCGGCGGGGCTGTGGGCTCGGTATTGCGCTACGGCGCGGGCCGCCTGGCGGCGCAGTTCCTTGGCGCGGACACGGTGGTGGGCACCTTTGCCGTCAACGTGGCAGGTTCCTTTGCGCTCGGAGCGCTGGCAACCGTTTTCATAGCGCGGTCTGAGTGGCCGCTGGAGCTGCGCGCCATGCTCACCGTCGGCCTGTTGGGCGGGTTCACCACCTTTTCAACACTGGCCTACGACGGCGTGCGCCTCATATCCGGCGGGGAGGTGGGACGCGCCGGCATCTCGATCGCTGCCAATCTGGCCGTCGGATTGGGTGCTGCCTACGCTGGCGTTTTGGTAGGTCGTGCCCTGTCATGAATTCAGTGGCATGTTTCGGTATTGCGCATCCCTGCATCTCGGCCCGTACGGGCATTCTTCGCCTCTGCGCGATGTTGAGCATTGCGCGTAGCGTCCGCTATAATCGAACCAAACCGTGATTTGTTAGAAAGTTATGCCCGTAGACTATTACGAAACCCTCGGCGTCGACCGGGGCGCCAACGAAGAAGAGATTCGCCGCGCCTTCCGCAGGAAGGCGATGGAATATCATCCCGACCGCAACAAAACGCCCGGCGCCGAGGACAAATTCAAGGAAATCAACGAAGCCTATCAGGTCCTCAGCGACCAGGATAAGCGAACGCGCTATGACCGGTTCGGCCACGCTGGCGTGAACGGCAGCGGCGACCGGCCGTTCGACGGTTTCGACCCGTTCGGCGGGTTCGGGGACATATTCGATACCTTTTTCGGGGGTGGTGGACGTACTGCAAACCAGCCGCGGAGCGGTGAGGACATCAGTCAGCGCGTCAACTTGACCTTCGAAGAGGCCGTATTCGGCTGCGACAAGGATATTGAAATCAACCGGGTGGAACCTTGCCACCATTGTTCCGGAGCCGGCAACGAACCGGGAACCGCAATCAACACGTGCGCCACGTGCAACGGCAGCGGCCAGGTGCGTCGCGCGCAACGCAGCGTATTTGGGCAGTTCGCGGTGACCACGCCCTGCTCCAGCTGCAACGGCAATGGTCGTTCCATAGAAACTCCGTGCGTCAACTGCCGCTCCCGGGGCTTTGAACGACGTCGCCGGACCCGTACCGTTACGGTCCCCGCTGGCGTCGATAACGGCATGCAGGTGCGCATCACCGGCGAGGGGGATGCCGGCGCCAACGGCGGCCCGCCCGGCAACCTCTACGTTCAGGTACGAGTGCGGGAGCATCCGCTTTTCGTGCGCGACGATTCCGATTTGGTGTACCGGACGTCGCTCAATATGGCCGAAGCCGCTTTGGGCATGACCAAGCCGATCCCCACCCTGGAAGGCGACGACGTTGACCTTGAAATACCGCCTGGAACCCAGGCCGGCAGCCAGTTCCGTGTCCGTGGGCGCGGGGTCCCTCGGATCCGCCGCGATGGCAGACCCACCGACCGCCGTGGCGACATTTGCGTCTACGTGGACGTGGATATACCGGGCAAGCTGAACAAGTACCAGCGAAAATTGGTCGAGGATCTGGCGTATTCGCTGGCGAACAACGGCAAGAGGCCTCCTTCGCCCGCCGGCAAAAAGCGCGCCGCCAGCCGCAAATCGGCCGCAAGCGAGGCTGCCGAACCGGCAGAGGAAACCGTTGAGGCCGGCGCAGAGACGGAAGAACCACAGCCCGACGACAAGCAACGCGGCCTTTTTGACCGGATCAAGGACACCCTGACTCCCGGTGGCGAATAGCTCGATCATGCTCGAAGCTTTCCGTTCGCCGTGGCGCTCCCCAACATCATCCTGAAGGCGCGATGTCCTGGCACGAACTGAGTATCAACGTCCCCTTCGAATACGTCGAGCCGGTGTCCTACCTGTTTGAAAGGTACGGATACGGGTTGAGTGTCGAAACCAAGCCTGGCGAATACGCGGTGCTGCGCTCGTACCTTCCCAGCCTGTCCCGCCAGCGGCTGGCTCATATCGAGGTCGGTGTCAAGCTGGCATCTAGCGTTGCCGACCTGGGTGAGTTGCAAATCCGTCCTCTCGACGACAACGAGGACTGGCGCGACAACTGGAAACAGCACTTCACCCTGCTGCGCGTGGGGAAGAACCTGGTGATCAAGCCGTCATGGATTGACTATGAAGTCCAGCCCAACGACGTGCTGGTTGAACTCGACCCGGGTCTGGCTTTCGGCACCGGATACCACCCGACGACCCACTCCTGTCTGGAAGCCCTAGAGGAAGTGGTTCGTCCCGGGAGCACCGTCCTGGATGTGGGAACCGGCTCCGGGATCCTGACCATCGCGGCGGCCAAGCTGGGCGCCGGCCATATCACCGCGGTGGACATCGACGGGCACGCGGTACGCGCCGCCCAGCGGAACTTCCGTCGCACCGGCATCGCCGAGCGCGTCAACGCCCAATCCGGAAGTATCCCCAACTCCGCGACACGGGGAGCGAATTACGACGTCGCCGTTGCCAATATCAGTGCGCGCGGCATCCGCATGGTTTCCCCGGCTATTCCCGACTTGCTTGCCCGCGACGGGGTCTTCATCGCCTCGGGCATCATTGTGGACCAGCACGACGAGGCGGTTTCCGCCATCAACGATGCCGGGTTGGCCATCAGCGAAACCCGGCAAAAGGAAGACTGGATCACTATCCTCAGCGGGCACAAATAGCCCCGGACCACTGTTAATGGAAACTGTCACCCTGGATCGTTTCGAGTTGGTCGGTCCTCTCGGCAGCGGCGCTGACTACGATGTGCGCGCCGCAGTGGACCGGGAAACCGGAGCGCCCGTTGTACTGAAGCGGCCCTCCCCGCAGGCGGTGAGCCGTCAGATGCACGGCTCCACCGAGGAACGCTCCACGCGGGCGCTGGAAGCCTACGAAAGAGCCGGACAGTATTGTGACGTGGTGCCCCGGGTAATCGGCGTTACCGAAGTTGCGATCCACGACGAGTATTTCGGCGAGGATTTGGGCCAACCCTACTCCGTGCGCGCCGAAGAGCGCGCTGCTGGTATTCCCCTGGTGGGAGACCCCAGGAGTCGTATCCTGCGTGTGCCCATCGGCTTGGGCCAGAACCTCTTCGCGCTGCACCCTCTGGCACAGCCGGACACGGTCGGGGACTGGCCGGTCCAAACGCAACTATTGGATGCGCAGGAAATCTACGCCAACGCCGGTTATGCGGTGCTGGACCTGGGCCCGCACAACGTGTTCTACTCCCCCGGCACTGGCCGTATTGCCCTGGTCGACGCCAGCGCGCTGGTCGGACACGGTGTGGAGCGCAGCCAGGGGAACCGGGGTCCCCAGGATGTCCATGACTTCTACGTTGAAATGGTAAAGTTTTACCTCGCGCCGGAACTTCCGCCCATGGATGCTGCGGGGTACTATGACCCTTATAACCAGCGCCCGGTGATTTCAGTGGAGGATGAGTGTGACGACTTGATCCGTTCCTTCGCCGGAGCCGGTGATGAATTGAGGGAGGCCGCCACCGCGTGCATCGGAAAGGTCAGACAACGCGGGTATACTGCGGTGGCCGATTTCGGAGCGGACTTGCACGAATGCCTGCGCCTGATTACCATCCGGAACGATCGGATGCCGGAAAGACCGGCAGCCTTGGAAGCATGGCGGGGCGCCCTGCATAGGCTCTCCGAAGACCACTGGAAACGCTACCAATTCGATGCAAATACTGAGCTGGCCGCGTTGGCCAGCTGACCAATCGCACCAAAATTTTGTGAGGATGGAGCAACTATGCTCACCAGTTCGTTGGCAATTCTTCACGACAATGCCGCCCACGGCGAGGACAATTACCTGACCCGGGATTTGGGCGACGGAAACTTCCTGGACGTAGTGCTGGACGGCGTCACCGGTCACGGTGGCGACGAGGCCAGCGGTTCGGTGGCCGACGCCCTGAACGCGTTGACCATCAACGGACCGGAGGATATCGTTGCCCTCCTGGATGAACAGAACGCCGAGTTTCACCAGGTCGGAGGGGGACGGTTCCTGCTGACCACCGCTTCGGCGGCGTTGTATCTGGCCGGACAACTCCACATCATTTCGGCCGGCGACAGCCCGATATACGTGATCCGTCCCGACGGATACGAACAGTACAGCGGCCGCGTTGGCGGGTTGATTCGCCTGGGGGTCTCCAAGGCCATCGGCGCCGAACCAACCCTGTCCGTGTTTCAAACCTCCATTGATCTGTCGCCCGCGGATCGTTTGGTGTGTTGCACCGACGGCGTCAGCGACAACTTGCTCGGGGACGAACTAATGGAACTCGTGCGCGGTTCGGCGAACGCCGACGAGGCATCCGGGCGAGTGAAGGAACTGGTTGATCGGCACATCGAACAGGGGCGTGATATCCGGTTCCGAGGCGGAAGGTTCCGCCACGACGACGAGACCGCCATCTTCCGCTTTTTCTCGGAGGACTAGCCGGCATCGTTTGGTGGTTTTGCGTCACCGATTGCCCCAGTTTGGCGGTTATCCACCGTCGAAATCCACCTCAATTCCGCGTGTGTTAGACTGTCTGGCAGTTTGACGCAGGTTGGCCTCGATAATTTCCGGTCCCGGTAACGAGGGACGTTTGCGCCGGGGCGGGCCGCAAGGAGTACACAATTGGGCAAGATTAAGGTTGCCATCATCGGCGTGGGCAACTGCGCGTCATCGCTGGTCCAGGGCGTCCATAAGTACGTCGAGGCGCCGGACGACGATCCGATCCCAGGCGTGATGCACAATCGCATCGGAGACTACCGGATCGAGGATATCGAAGTCGTAGCCGCGTTTGACGTCGACCGCAATAAGGTCGGGAAGGATCTTTCGGAAGCCATCTTCACCGAACCTAACAACACCATCAAGTTTGCGGAAGTCCCTCACATGGGCGTGCCCGTGGAACGGGGAATGACCCACGACGGCATCGGCCGTTACCTCGCCGATGTGGTTGTGAAATCGGAGCACAGCACCGCCGACATCTCGGGCATCCTGCGCGACCGCGAAGTCGATGTGGTCATCAACTACCTGCCGGTGGGCAGCGAGATGGCCACCAAATGGTACGTCGAACAGATCCTCGACGCCCGCTGCGCCATGATCAACTGTATTCCCGTTTTCATCGCTCGTGAAGAGTACTGGCGCAACCGCTTCGAAGAGCGCGGCGTGCCCATCATCGGAGATGACATAAAATCCCAGGTCGGAGCAACCATCGTTCACCGGGTGTTGACCCGCCTGATGGAAAACCGCGGCGCGGAGATCGACAACACCTATCAGTTGAATTTCGGCGGCAACACCGACTTCCTCAATATGCTGGAACGCGAGCGTCTGGTGTCCAAGAAGATATCCAAGACCGGCTCCGTCACCAGCCAGATGCAGGAAGAGCCGGAGGCGGACACTATCCACATCGGCCCCAGCGACCATGTGCCGTGGCTGCAGGACCGCAAGTGGTGCTACATCCACATCGACGGTAAGGTCTTCGGCGGCGCTCCCGTCAAGATGGAAGTCAAGCTGGAGGTCTGGGACAGTCCCAACTCCGCCGGTGTCGTGGTGGACGCCATCCGGTGCGCCAAGCTGGCATTGGACCGTGGTCAGGGTGGCGCCGTGTTCGCCCCGTCCGCCTACTTCATGAAGAGCCCGCCCGTTCAATTCACCGACTCCGAAGCGCACGACATGGTTGAGGCATTCATCGCCGAGCCGGCAGTGGCCAGCGTGCAGGTCAAACACGGCGACGGAGACGAATAGCCGCCGCCACGTCCCTGTGTTGCTGGTCCAGGGTCGACTTAGGGGAGCGGGCTATGAAAATAGCCATGGTCTCCCCTTATGATTTCGCGTGGCCCGGGGGCGTCAACGCCCATGTGTCCCAGCTATCCGATGAACTGCGGCGGCGCGGACACGAAGTGACCGTCATCGCCCCGCAGACCCCGCTCGATCCCCCGGACAAATGCGGAGCTCGCGACAATTTCATTCCGATGGGTCGTTCCGTTCCGCTGTCGGCAGGTGGGTCCACGGCGCGTGTAACCCTTGCGTGGTGGTTGTGGCCACGGGTCAGGCAGCTCATGGACCGCGAACGCTTTGATCTTGTCCACGTGCATGAACCCTTGGCGCCGTTGTTGCCGTTGATGTTCCTGCAGCATTCTAATGCCGTGAATGTGGGCACGTTCCACGCGTTTTCCGACGGGCAACAGTTGTACCGTTGGTCACGCTTCGCCCTCAAAACGTGGCACCGACGCCTGCACGGCCGGATCGCTGTTTCCGAGGCGGCGCGGTCCTTCGTGGCCCCGCATTTCCCGCACCGCGCGTATCGCGTTATCCCCAATGGGATCGACTTTCAGCGGTTCGCCGATGCGAGTCCACTCCCGGACTCGGGAGATGAGAAGAGAAATGTCGTGTTCGTAGGACGCAAGGATGAGCGCAAGGGCCTGCGCTATCTGTTGGAAGCTTTCGGCCTGCTGCTCCAAGAGAGGAATGATCTTAGGCTGACAATCGTGGGCCCGGGAGAACCGGATCGGGCATGCGCGTCATTGCTGGACGCCATGGACGGCGTAGGTAGTGAAGCGGTAAGACTGGTCGGTGCTGTTTCCGACAAAGACCTGCCTCGCTATTACGCCAGCGCGGATGTGTTTTGCAGCCCCGCCACCGGCGGAGAGAGCTTCGGGATAGTGCTGCTGGAAGCGATGGCGGCCGGCGCACCAGTGGTTGCGTCCGATATCGACGGATATCGTGACGTCGTGACCCATGAACGAAATGGATTGCTGGTGTTGCCGCGCGAGCCGGCCGCCATCGCCGGCGCCATCGCAAGCGTGATCGACAATCCCGATCTTGCCCGGCGATTGTCCGCGGCTGGAAAGCAGGTGGCGCAGCGCCATCGCTGGCAGCGGGTCGCCTCGGAAGTCGAAGACTATTACCAACATTGCATGGAGGAGGCCAACCACGGTGGCAATGCCCGGTAGAGAGGAGCTGCGCGCGGCAATGCTGCGCTACGTCGAATTGCCTGGAGCACGGGTTCTCCATGCTGTCGGGCTGACCCCCAACGTGATAACCGTCTTCGGTTTCGCGGTGTGTGTGGCCGGAGCGGCGCTGGTGGCTCTGGGCTGGCCCTTGTACGGCGGTATCGTGTTCCTCGCCGGGGGCATCCTGGACCTGTTTGACGGGGCGCTGGCCCGGCTGACCGGCCGGGCGTCACCGTTTGGAGCCCTGCTCGATTCCGTGTTCGACCGGTTGGGCGAGGCCGCCCTGTTTGTCGGGTTGGGACTGTATTACCTGCTTGCGGATTTGTCCCCGCCGGTGATGATCGTCAGTGTGCTGTCGGTCCTGTTGGGCCTGGTGTTCTCGCAGGGTGTTTCCTACCTGCGCGCTCGCGGCGAAGGGCTTGGCGCGTTCACCCGTTCCGGCATCATGACCCGGACCGAGCGGGTCGCGATCCTGGGAATCGGCCTGATTGTGGAAGGGCTGGCTCCGGTGCCGATCATGGTGTGGGTCCTCTGGGTGATCGCTGGCGTGTCCTGCTTCACTCTGTTCCAGCGCATGTTCACCATACGAGGGATCCTGGAGCGACAGGCGGAGGAAACCGGTTAGCCGTGGTAACATGGCGGCCACGTTTATGGCAGGAGGCACTGAATATGGCGTCACATTCCATGGGGCTGTCGCTGCACGATGCTGCGCGGCAGGTCGGAGTTCCCTTTACGGTGGAAAATGAGCCGGCGGACCGGTACGTCAAGGTCAACGGCCTCAATCTCCATTACCTGGAATGGGGCGATCCAAATTCGCCGACGATTGTGATGCTGCACGGCATCCAGCAGCAGGCCCACAGTTGGGACTTCATCAGCCTGCCGTTGTCCGTAGACTACCGTGTGATCGCCGTGGACCAACGCGGTCACGGTGACAGCGATTGGTCGCCCGACGAGAACTATTCCACCGATGCCTACGTTGGCGACGTTGAGGCGTTGGTATCCGCCATGGGATTGAATGACTTCCACCTGATCGGCCATTCGATGGGCGGTCGCAACAGCCTGGCCTGGGCGTCGGGCCGGCCCGGAACGTTGAAGTCGCTGACCATCGTTGACACTGGACCCGAAACTCAACGGCGGGGGTCGGATCGCATCCAGCGGTTCCGCGAACTTCCCGACGAGTTGGACACCCTGGAAGAATTCGCCCAGCGCGTCATGGAGTACACGGGCCGCACCCGGGAACAGACCTTGGGCGCCCTGAAGTACAGCATTCGGCAGCGCGAGGATGGGAAGTGGACGTGGAAGTATGACAAAGTCATCCGCCGCCAGGGCTTCCGTGCGCCGGCCTGGACTCCCGAACAGCTTTGGGCCGGTTGGCGCAAGATCGACTGCCCGGCCCTGGTGGTGCGTGGAGCCCGCAGCGATATTTTCGCCGACGAGACGATGATGCGAATGGCCGCCGAACACCACGATTGCACTACGGTTACGGTCGCCAACGCCGGCCACCTCGTCCAGGGGGACAACCCTCCGGACTTCCTCAAGGCGGTGAAAGGCCTATTGGGCCGTTTCGATTAGTTTGCGCTGAGCTTCGGTAATCTACGGGGGCGTCCGGCAGGTCGCCCCCGTTTTTGATGAGCTCAGGCTACTGTTCGCCACAGTGCCGGGCGTCAGAACCCCAGCACCCGCGGCAGCAACTCGCCGAGACCATACCCAAGCGCGGCCGAGGCGGCTCCAATACCGAGTATCTCCAGGCCCTGCAGGATGGGCGACTTGCGCACCAACCGCCCCTTGGCCAATCCCAGCGCAAACAGACCGGTTAGCGATAGACCCACGGACCATGCGATGGCCGCCGGCCCGACGGCGAGGAACAGGAAGGGGATGATGGGGATGACCGCTGCGGATCCGAATGAAACGCACATCACGGCCGCGTCCTTCAGCGGGTTGCCACCGAAGTCCGGACTGATCCCCAGCTTCTTTTCCAGCAACGTGTTCAGCCACAGCGTTTCGTTGCCGGAAATTTCGTTGGCCAGGTGGATGGCTTCGTCGTAAGTCTTGCCCTCTCGCTGAAACAGGATGACCAGTTCCGCCAACTCCTCGGCGGGGCGTTCTTCAAGGTCGGTCATCTGCCGGGCGATTGCAGCCTGCCGCACGTCCTCTTCGGCTCGAGAGCCCAGATAAGCGCCGGCCGCCATGCTGATCATCCCCGCCGCCGCCGCCGCCAGCCCGGCAACGAGCACGGTCCCAGTGTTGCCCACCGCGATGGCCACCGAGGTAGTCAGGGCCACCGTGCTGATGATCCCATCCTGGGCGCCGAATACCACCTCTCTCAGCCGGCCGAGGTTCGCCACGTGGAATGGCTCCTTGTCCAGGGCCAGCGCGGCGTCGATGTAGGTTTCGAGGTCCAGGGGCAACGCGGGAGCCACTCCGGAACTCGTCGCCATGGGATCGGCTCGAACCGGCGCCGGCGCCACAGTTGACTCCACCACGGAAGTTCTAATCTCGTTTGCGGAAACAATCTGCAGTTGGGACAACGCGTCGGAGAAGGCTATCTGGTGGTCCCTTTCCTGCTCCATCGCCCGCGTGAAAGCGCCCACCGCGTCCTCCCGATCGTCGGCAATGGCGTCGTTGATCATTCGCGGGTAGGTCCGGGTGTACTCCCGGGTCTCGCCCGCAATCACGCTGCCAAGGTTGACTGAGGTGCTTTCAATGGCCCCGGCAACCTTGAGGTAGCTGATGCCGTGGACGGTTTCGGCGCGAGCGACCTCTTCAAAGACCTCGGCAATTTCCGGATGGCCATCGTCGCGCGCTTGTTGAGCGTAGGCAGTGTAGGTGAGGTGGGCGACGGCCTCGGCGACGATTGCCTGCCAGAGGTTCCGGTCGGTGTTGGACACGTCGCTGACCGTGTTCGGTGAAAATGACATGGATTGCTCCGCAGTATCGCGTTGGATGGACTGGAAGCCGATAATTGTGCGGAAATCAGGAACGGGTATCCCCGTCCCTGGCGTGACACGGCTCCGCCGGCAATTTACAGTCGGGGCGACGCGTGATGGGCGATGACCAGCCAGTCACCGCCGGATCTTACAAATATATTCGTGGCCAGGACGCCAAAACCCTGGGCCTGCCCTTCGACCACGCTGGTGATGCTTTCAATGCAGGTAACGAAACCGCAGTCGCCTTCCAGGGCGATGTTGACGTAATGAATGTTGAAGTGCATCAACGCCGCGCCGTTGAAAATTCCTTGCCATGACCGCCTGATATCCGGCCAGCCCACTATCGGCTGCCAGCCGGGATGAACGCACAGCGCCCGTTCGGACTGCTCCCAAACCGAGTCCATCTGGGCCATGTCCAGAGATCCAAAGGCGTCATAGAAACGTTGGTTGGCGTCCCGCAGGGATAGTACGCTGGCGTCGTCAGGAAGCATTTCTCACCGTGTTGCTCGGTGTCGAGAGGTCATGGGCTGGGGGTCAGGCCAGCAGCTTGCTGGCGAAATCGTCCAACTGGCGCAGCGCCTGGTCGCGGGGAGCGCTGTCGGCGAAGACCATAGCACGGGTCGCGCCGGCATCCTCGTAAGCTTTGATGATCTCCGGGTCGGCCGGCTGTCCGAAAACCGACACCTCGATTTCGTGCGGATCGCGACCGGCTTCCAGGGCCAGGCGAACAATTTCCTCCCGCCGTTCCTTCAACTGGTCGGGCGAGATGCGATTGGGCATCCAGCCGTCGCCCCAGGCCACCACCCGTCGGGCCACGTTTGGGGCGTTCCCGCCGATGAGCACCGGTGGGTGCGGCTTCTGCACCGGCTTGGGGGACGAGTAAATCGGCGGGAAATCTATGTGCCTCCCGTGGAACTCGCCGGCTTCCTTCGTCCACAGTTCCTTCATGGCTTCAATTGATTCTCGCGTATAGCCGATCCGCTGCGAAAAATCGATGCCAAAGAGTTCGGTTTCTTCGCGTAGCCATCCTGTCCCGATGCCGAAAAGGAACCGTCCGTTGCTCAAATAGTCCAGCGTCGCGATCTCCTTGGCCAACAGGATCGGGTTGCGCTCGGGCACCAGGCAGATCCCCGTGCCCAGCTTGAGGTTTGTCGTCACCGCCGAAGCACGCCCCAGCGCGACGAATGGGTCAACGCATTCATAGTACATCTGCGGGATCACCCCGTCCGGCGAACCGGGCCACGGAGTTTTGGGACCGGCCGGGATCGCCGGATGTTCCGGCACCCACAACGACTCGAAACCGTGGGCCTCGCAGGCCTGAGCCAACTCGGCGATATCGATGGACGATTGGGTGACGAACATTGCGATGCCGATATTCATGAAACTATCCTCGGGAACGAACGGGTGAAGGGAAGGAACCTCGGTAGGGTCATTATAACGTAGGGGCGAATAACCATTCGCCCCTACGTTGGTCGCGGTTGTCGCCAGCCCTATGCGTGGGGAGAGAAACCGGCAGGAACCAGGACCTTGGTCTCCTGGTTCACCAGGAACTCCCGCGTCGGCGGGGGCCAGTGCGGCGAGGAGGAGGCTTCGGCGCGGATCTTGTCGCGCTCGCCCAGGTCCTGGTAGGGCCAGATGTGGACCCACTTGTTCAGGCCGCCGATGTCGCTGTACATGCCGGCCGCCAGCGGGGAGAACTTTTCACGATGCTCAATGGCTGCGGACCAGATGTCCAGCACCTTGGGCATGGCGCCGTTCTGGTACTCGTAAATCCGCATCTCGTAGACGTTGCCCTGCTTCTGTCCGCCGCCCATGGGCCGCATGAAAGGCGCGGGATTGAAGATCTCCGACTCCATGTGCACGATCGTGCCCTGGCTATCCGGCGGCCAATTGGGGTCCTTGCCGGCGGCGGCGCGAACTTCGTTGCGCTCGTCCAGGCTTTCGTAGGGCCAGATGTGGATCACCTGGTTCAGCGGGCCGATTTCGGTGTGGAAGAATGCGGCCAGCTTTGAGTATTTTTCCCGGTGCGGCAGCGCCTTCTCGAACGCGTCCTCGAAAATGGGCACTCCACCAGGCTTGAGATCGTAAGTGCGAACTTCGTAAATCATTAGCCGTAACTCCTGGTAGGCGGGGTTCTGGTCAATTGGACCGCCGACGGCACGAACCGTCCGACGGCGAAAGTCTAGCAGACCCCCGGAATCCGGGCAACCGACGGTGCGGCTTCACCCGCACCTGGCATTTGCGCATTGGTCATTGCGAGCGAAGCGCGGCAATCTCGTTGCCGGAAGCGGTCCCGCGCACAGGCGAGGTCGCTGCGTCTCCTCGTTCCGGTCTGGAAACTCGGTAAGCGCACGGCTGTGGGCTGCCCGATCAGGGCGCCAACGCGGATAGCGGGGAAACCGGTACGTTGCGCATGGCCCAAAACGCAAGGACTACCGCCAGGGTCGCCCATGCCGCGTGATGCGAAACGCGCAAGGCAGGGATCGGTCGCCTACCAACCGCGTGGGCCAGACCGTGACAATAAGCGGCGCCCAGGAAGGGCAACAGCGCGATGGTCAGGGCGTTGTATCCAAGCGCGCCGCTCAGATCGCCATGCAGCAGGCTGTGCAATGCCCGCAGCGTTCCGCACCCGGGGCAATAGCAACCGGTGACGAAGAGGAAAAGGCACGGCGGGTAATTCCCCGGCGTCCGCGGGTCTACTGCATACACCAGGGCGAGCCCGCAGCCGGCCAGCACCGCCGGCGCGAGCCATGCCGCGAAGGTCGCGGTCTGGCGCGCCAGGAGATGCGGCCTCGGGCGTGACCGGGGGTTGGCGGATTCAGAAACCAAGTATGGCGGTCCCAATACCGAGAAGCAGGAATAACAAGGCGTATATCGCGAGAACGGCCAGGCCCAGCCCGAAGGATATCCAGATGCAGATGCGCGCGGTGCGGGCCGCGGATTCCGCTCCGGCATAATCCCCGGAGCCTTCACGGGACATGCCAATGGCCGCAAACACGATCGCCACAATTCCCAGCGGAAGACAACAAAAAACGGTGACCACGATAGCGAGTATCAGGTTGAGGGTGTGGTTCGATCCGGACACCTTGTCCTCCACGCACACATCGGAATGGGCGCGATTGTACCATCGCCGGGAATGCTATACTCGGCCTGCTCCTCCGTGAGCAGTGAAGAAACGAACCCGGCAAGGAGGTTTCGCACCATGGGCGCAACTGAAATGGTGGCAAAGTGGATCGTGGAAACGACGTATGAGGACATCCCGCCGGACGCCATACGCGTCGCCAACGAATCGTGCTTCGACCTGGTTGGCGTGATCCTGGCCGGCTCCACGCAGAAGGTGGGCGACATCATCCGTAACTATGCGGGCGACCTCGGCGGCAACGAAGAGGCAACCATCCTCGCCACCGGCGAGCGCACCTCGGTGGTGAACGCCGCGCTGGTCAACGGAACAATGGGACACGCCCTGGACTACGACGACTTCGGCGGGTTTGGCCACCCCACCGTGGCAATCTTTCCCGCGCTGCTGGCCTTGGGCGAGACCATCGGCGCCACCGGCCGCGACCTCATGGAAGCCTACGTAGTGGGTTGCGAGGTCGGTCTGGCCGTTGACTACGCCACCCACTACCACACGCAGCAGATGCACCGGGGCTTCCACAGCACGGCTATCCTGGGTCGCCTGGCCGCCGCGGCCGCTTGCGCGAAGTTGCTCAAGCTGGACGAGGAGCAGACCACGATGGCGCTGGGCATGGCCGGCTCCATGGCGGGTGGCGTCATCCACAACTTCGGCACCATGACCAAGCCCCTGCACGCCGGCATGACCTGCCGCGACGGCGTCATGGCCGCTCAACTTGCGCAGCGGGGCTTCACCGCCGGCGACCAGATCCTCGAGCATCCGGTGGGCTTCACCGCGACCGTTATCGGCGATGAGCACACCAACCTGGAGGAAGCCGCTGAGAAACTGGGCAAGCCGTTCCGGGTGCAGGACGCGCTGATGATCAAGAAATACCCGTCCTGCGGCGGCAACCACGCCATGCTGGACAGTGTCTTGGGACTCATGCGGGAGTACGAGTTTGGCTACGATGACGTGGCCAACGCCGAGATCGTACAGTCCTACGCGTCGACGGTCATGCTCTACGAGGAACCGGAAACCGATCTAAAGGGCAAGTTCAGCGCCAAGTACAACATGGCGGCTGCCTTGGTCGACGGCCAAATTGCCATCGACACGTTTACGGATGAGAAGATCGTCGCCCCCGACGTGACCGACATGATGGAGCGGGTCAACATCCGCGTCCAGTCCAAGTTTGAAAGGGGCGGCGGCACCGTCTCCAAGGGCGTGCCCATCCGCGTTACCCTGAAGGACGGCCGGGTGCTGGAGCACGAGACGCCGCGCGGGTCCATCCTGGGCAGTCAGGCCAATCCTTGGGGCATGGACAACATCGCCGGCAAGTTCCGGGATAACGTGGGCCTGGTCCTCGCGGAAGATCGCGTCGAGGACGCCGTTCGCCAATGGCAGGACGTGACCCAGGTTGGCGATGTGGCGGAGGCGATCCGCGGCACGTTGGTGAAATGACCCCACCTGCCGCTGCCAACTCGCACTGAAAAGGGGAGGCCGCTCGGCCTCCCTATCTGATTGCTGAACCCGGCTTATCCAACTACCGTAGGCCCCTGCTCACTTTTTGGAAAGAGGATTGGAAGTAAAGCCCGGTATCCCGCAACTCTTTGGACCCATCGCCTCCGCGCATGTTCAGTCTAGGCATGAGCCCTTCGATCAGCATAGCTTCGATCACGTTTATGACGTCAACTAAATTCCCACCATCCGGTGCAGGAAGTAAATCCCCGTTGTCCGCCACTGGTCTGAACCCGAACCAAGAAAAAGCGTCCCATCGGTCTGATTTCCTACGATCATTATGGTGGTATCGTAATCTGGCGTACAGACCTGATTTTCCGCGTTCGGTCCGGGTCTGGCCGATATAAGCTATCTCACTCCCCTTGTGAAGCAGGTAGATACCATCTTGGTCGGCGAAATTGACTGGTCGCGATTGATCGTACTGCTGACCCCAAATTTGTCCATTGGTGGGTCCCCAGTCAACTTGGCCTCTATCCCAATACAAGCCGTATGCTTTTACGGTGAAGCGTTCCGGGTTCGCCGCCGCATCTTCTGCTGCGGTTTCTTCGGCGACTTGGGCTTCTTCAGCACGCTGTGCCGTTTCCGGTAGCGCGTAATGACCCCGTGAAGTATTTTGCACTTCACCGGCCTGTACCAAAGAATTCAGTTCGCGGTTGACCGTTTGGGAGGGAGTAGCACCTGAAAGTTGTCGCAGTCCTTGCTCGCCGACTAGGCGAGTGATTTCGTTGTAGTGAAGAAGTTCGTCCGCCTCTCGCAACACGTGCAGGATAGCTTCTCGCCAGCTCAGGTCTTGCGTCGTCATTGAACCCCCCGATCGATTGTCTGTACGTGGCTCCGCCAACCGCTTTGAAAAAATTCACGTGCTCACTAATCGTCGTCCATCTCCGGCATGAGCACGAACTCGGGGTAGGACTCCATGCCCAGCTCCGCTGCGTCCTGTCCGATGCGCTCGGTGCTTTCCGTCACGCGCAGCCCGATGGTCTTCGAAATTCCGAACCATACCACCCAGGAAACGCCGAATACGAACGCCCCAATCGACAGGATGCCGACCAACTGCGTCACGATGTTTCCGCCAGAGGCTATGCACACCGCGATGGTTCCCCAGACGCCGGCGAACAGGTGCACCGGCACGGCGCCCACCACGTCGTCCACCTTGACGACCTCCAGCAGTTTGATCCCGGCCGTACAGATCACGGCGCCAATGATGCCAATGAGGACCGCCCAGATGTGGGTCACGAAGTCCGGCCCGGCGGTGATGGAGACCAGCCCGGCGAGACCGCCGTTCAGGCCCACCATCAGGTCGATCCGCCCAAAGAACAGGCGGGAGACGGACAGCGCGGTTATCACCCCGGCCGCCGCCGCCAGGTTGGTGTTGATCAAAACGACGCTCATCGCCACCGCGTCAGCGGCCGTGCCCAAAGCCAGCTGGGACCCACCGTTGAAACCAAACCAGCCCAGCCACAGGATGAACACGCCCAGGGTCACCAGCACCACGTTGGACGGAGGCGTTGCGCGCACCGTGCCGTCGTTGCGGAATTTGCCCAGCCTCGGCCCCACCACCAGAATGCCGGCCAGGGCAGCCCAACCTCCGGTGCTATGCACGATGGTCGAACCGGCAAAGTCCTGGAATCCCATTCCCGCCAGCCAGCCGCCGCCCCACGTCCAGGCGCCCACTATCGGGTAGATGAAGGCGGTGATCAAAAGGGTGAAAAGGAAGAAACTCCACATCTTCACCCGCTCGGCCATTGCGCCGGAGATGATGGAAGCGGTGGTGGCTACGAAGACCATCTGGAAGAACCAGTCGGACATCACCGAGTAACCGTTGTCGATTACGGCTGCCAGCGCCGATTCGTCCCCCCCGAGCAGCGCAATCTCATCGGCGGACGGGCCGTGCAGAGGCCACACCACGGTGCCGATGACCGTCTGCACGTTGCTGTACATCAAGTTGTATCCGATGAAGAAAAAGGCCAGCCCGGCGATGGAGTAGATGCCGATGTTCTTCAGGCAGATCATGGCCGCGTTCTTGGTCCGAACTGAGCCGGCTTCCAGCATCGTGAACCCGGCGCACATCCACATTATCAGCGCTCCCCAGATCAGGAACGCGAACGTATTCAGGACAAACTGGGTCTCACCGTCGACGCCGGACGCGTGGGCCGCATGCGGCCAGGCGATGAAGGCCAGGGCGGGCAGGATGAGCGCCGCCGCGATCGCAATGAGACGATATCTCGAAAATGGAAGGACAGAAATCATTCGCATCTTTATGCTCCGTTTTTGAGCGCCAAACTCGCCGCGTTACAACAATGCGCTGCCTGTTATTGAGTGCAGCTGGTGGCTAACTTTGCGGACCCGTCGCTACACGCCAGTCGGCATGGCACGGATGGCCCACCTCCCGATGCCGGGAGGAAAATCGTTATTATGAGCGCCGCGCCCCCGGCCGGGGAACGTGGCTTACGGTTCCAGTCGAATGGGATCCCCGAGCTTGATATCCCCGCCTTGCAAAACGACGGTCAGTATGCCGCGCTTGCCGAAAATCTCCTTCTGTAGCCCCGGTATGAGGGCATCCATCTTCTGGCAGGGTTCGCAGTCCCCGGTAACTTCCAGGGTGACGTGACTATCCTCGTCTCCGATGAAAAAGACGTGGCCCTGGCGCGCTCCGGAAAGGTCCATGCCGGTTACCGTGATGTTTTCCTTGATCTGCCCCGGCTCCAGTCCGTAGTGGTCGAGCGTTTCTTTGTCCATCACCAGGACTTGCCGGAGATTCCGTGGGTTGCGACTCCGGTCGCCTTCTATCCCTTCGGCCGAAATGGCCCGTGCCTCCTCCACCGGGTCGGGCGGGGTGCCTTTCACACGCGCGATGTGCAGGTTGACAATGGTGCCGGATTGCATGGCATGGCTCCTCGTTATCAGGCCGGGCCCGGCCTCGTATCTGCGGATGGCGAACAGACCGGATTTTAGGATATGGCCGGGCTGTTGGCAAACGGCGTTTTTGCCGCAGGTCTGAACGATTGGGTAGAATGCACGTCAATCCGTTCACCCCGGCACGTTCCGGGGTGCAGTGAGGCGTTTGATATGGCTTACGAGTTCATCAAGACCGAAGTCGTGGACGGCGTGCTGGTGAT
This sequence comes from uncultured Dehalococcoidia bacterium, assembly GCA_951813535.1. Classification (GTDB taxonomy): domain Bacteria; phylum Chloroflexota; class Dehalococcoidia; order Lucifugimonadales; family UBA3495; genus Bin87. The sequence continues at coordinate 1,896,960 of OX638345.1, forward strand.
GACCATGCACGACCCGCCCACGCGCAACGCGCTGGGTCAGGCCATGGCCGCCGAGATGTTCGAGCGGCTGGACGAGTTTGAAAATAACCCGGAGGAGCGCGTGCTGCTGCTCACCGGCACGGAACCGTCCTTCTGCTCCGGCGCCAACGTGCGCGGCTTCCGCCAGCGTATCGAAGAACGGGAAGGGGAGACGGAGCCCGAACCCCTGACCTGGGGCAAGATGGAGTACATGAAGGGCCGCCCGAGCCGTTCCGAAAGCGGCCCCCGGGTCAACTTCGTGCCGCTCCGTATCCACGACCTCCAGAAACCGTCCATTGCGGTCGTCAACGGCCCGGCTGCCGGCGTCGGTTGCGGCCTCGCCCTGTCCTGCGACATCCGGGTTGTCGGCGACAGCGGTCGCCTGTCCGAACGGTTCGTGCTCAACGGGCTGATCCCCGGCGACGGCAGTTGCTGGCAATTGCCCAAGCTGATCGGGGTCAGCAACACCCTGCTGCTCCAGTACACCGGAGACTGGATGGGCGGCGAGGACGCCGTGCGCATCGGCCTGGCCAGCAAGTGCTTTCCGGATGACCAGTTGATGGAGGGGTCCATGGAACTGGCAACCCGGATCGCGAAAGGGCCCACCGTGGCCCATTCGCTGACCAAATACCTGGTGCACGAGAGCATGGACATTACGTTCCACGAGGCGCTGGAATTGGCCTCCGCGGCCCAGGAGCACGTCCGCCGCACCGAGGATCACAAGATCGCCGTGCAGTGGTTCCTGGACAAGAACCGCGGCATGCCTCCCTTCGTGGGTCGCTGATTGATCAGCGACATGTTCCGGCGGATCTGAAAACACCCGCTGTTTGCCCTTGACGACAGGGAGGTCACAGGCTATAGTGTCTACCCACCAACTGACCTGTGGGCGCGCTCCAGAGAGCGATCCCAGCCACCGGCAAAACGCCGTTGAGGCAGCGGTCAGAAGGTGACCTTAACAACTGAATAGGAAATTTGAACTGTAAGAACCGAGTCTTAGGAATTTGAAGTTCCTAGCGTGGGTCAAATTTTAAAGGGCTTATGGTGGATGCCTTGGGACCAAGGGCCGAAGAAGGACGCGGTAAGGCTGCGAAAAGCCTCGATGAGCCGTCTAACAGGCGTAGTCGGGGATCTCCGAATTGGGTAACCTGTTCCGGTGTTGAGCCGGTCCACCCGCATTGCGGGAGGTAAGTGGGGGAACTGAAACATCTAAGTACCCCGAGGAAAAGAAATCAACCGAGATTCCCTTAGTAGTGGCGAACGAACGGGGAACAGCCCAAACCGCAGCGACCTAACGGCATGAGGGCCTGTGTCGTTGCGGGGTTACAGGACACTTCTGGGGCCGCCTCATCAGGCTCCGGGGAGTTACAAACTTCATCTCTAGTCGAAGGACCCTGGGAAGGGCCGCCGTAGACGGTGACAGCCCGGTAGACGAAAGGGATGGAGCTTCCGAAGTTGATCCTAAGTACCATGGGGCACGTGAAACCCTGTGGGAAGTTGGGGGGACCACCCTCCAAGGCTAAATACCCTTGGTCACCGATAGCGCACCAGTACCGTGAGGGAAAGGTGAAAAGAACCCCTGGCGGGGAGTGAAATAGACCTGAAACCATAAGCCTACAGAAGGTCGGAGTCCGCTTTTGCGGATGACGGCGTGCCTATTGAAGAATGATCCGGGGACTTACTGTATGGAGCGAGGTTAAGGGACTGTAGTTCCGGAGCCGCAGCGAAAGCGAGTCTGAACAGGGCGACCAGTTCCATGTAGTAGACCCGAAACCGAGTGAGCTACCCATGGCCAGATTGAAGGTTCGTTAACGCGAACTGAAGGATCGAACTCGTGGCTAGTACAAAAGCCTGGGATGAGCTGTGGGTAGAGGTGAAATGCTAATCGAACTCGGAAATAGCTGGTTCTCCCCGAAATGCATTTAGGTGCAGCCTCGGGAACTAGGAGGACGGAGGTAGGGCACTGAATGGGCTAGGGGGCGTGAGCTTACCAAACTCAATCAAACCACCAATGCCGTTCTACCGATACCCGGGAGTGAGACAGTCACAGATAAGTGCGATTGTCAAAAGGGAAACAGCCCAGACCACCGGCTAAGGCCCCCAAGAGCAGACTAAGTGGGAAACGAGGTAGGGTTCCCAAAACAGCCAGGAGGTTGGCTTAGAAGCAGCCACCCTTTAAAGAGTGCGTAATAGCTCACTGGTCGAGGGATCCTGCGCGGAAAATGTAACGGGGCTCAAGTCTGTCGCCGAAGCCGTGGATGTACAGGTATTAGTACCTGGGCATGGTAGGGGAGCGTTCCTCGGGCGAAGAAGGCAAGTCGTGAGGCTTGCTGGAGCGCGGGGAAGTGAGAATCCCGGAATGAGTAGCGTAAATCAGGGTGAGAATCCCTGACACCGAAAGCCCAAGGTTTCCTACGCAACGTTGTTCGGCGTAGGGTTAGTCGGTCCTAAGCCGTAGGCAAGCGCCGAAGGCGATGGACAGCAGGTTAATATTCCTGCACCGCCGTTGTTTCGATTTAAAACCAAGGAGGGGTGCGGGAGGCTAGGCGGGGCGTGCCCATTGGACATGGTGCGTCCTTGCTTGTAGGCGTGCCGGGGCAGGCAAATCCACCCTGGTGTTAAGCTGAGGAGTGAGGGAATCCCTACCTACGGGAAAGGAGACCCCGTTGAGGCCATACCGACAAGAAAAGCTTCGTGGTTATGGAGCCGCGGCGACCGTACCGCAAACCGCCACTGGTGGGCTGGGATAAACGTCCCTAGGTGTTCGAGCTAACCTCCGCTAAGGAACTAGACAAAAGGGCCCCGTAACTTCGGGAGAAGGGGCCCCCTGGATGGTGAAGCCACTAGCTGGTGGAGCTGTCTGGGGGCGCAGAGAAGAAGGCCGGGCGACTGTTTAACAAAAACACAGGTCTGTGCTAAGGGGAAACCCTACGTATACAGGCTGACGCCTGCCCAGTGCCGGAAGGTTAAGGGGCGGTGTGCAAGCACCAAACTGAAGCCCCGGTGAACGGCGGCCGTAACTCTAACGGTCCTAAGGTAGCGAAGTCCCTTGTCGGGTAAGTTCCGACCCGCATGAATGGTTGAACGACTTGGCCATTGTCTCGGCGGAGGGCTCGGTGAAATTGCGGTGCCCGTGAAGACGCGGGCGACCCGCGGCAGGACAAAAAGACCCCGTGGAGCTTTACTGTAGCCTGGCATTGGGCTGGGAGCTGTCATGTGTAGGATAGGTGGGAGACTATGAATCCCCTACGCCAGTAGGGGTGGAGTCGCCGTTGAAATACCACCCTTGGCTGTTTTTGGTTCTAACCTCGGCAAAACCGGGGAACAGTGCTTGGTGGGCAGTTTAACTGGGGCGGTTGCCTCCTAAAACGTAACGGAGGCGCCCAAAGGTCCTCTCAGGACGGATGGAAATCGTCCACAGAACGCATTGGCATAAGAGGGCTTGACTGCGAGACCTACAAGTCGAGCAGGGACGAAAGTCGGGCAAAGTGATCCTACGGCACCGAGTGGAAGGGCCGTGGCTTATCGGATAAAAGCTACCCCGGGGATAACAGGCTTATCTCGCCCAAGAGTTCACATCGACGGCGAGGTTTGGCACCTCGATGTCGCCTCGTCCCATCCTGGGGCTGTAGGAGGTCCCAAGGGTTCGGCTGTTCGCCGATTAAAGGGGTACGTGAGTTGGGTTCAGAACGTCGTGAGACAGTTCGGTCTCTATCCGCCGTGGGCGCAGGAGGCTTGAGGGAACCTTTCCCTAGTACGAGAGGACCGGGAAGGACAAACCTATGGTGTTCCAGTTGTTCCGCCAGGAGCAGCGCTGGGTAGCCATGTTTGGCAGCGATAAGCGCTGAAGGCATCTAAGCGCGAAGCATCCCCCAAGATTAGGCCTCCCTCCCCGATTTATTTCGGGGGTAAGACTGCAGCGAGACTAGCTGCTTGATAGGCCGGATGTGTAAGGCTGGTAACAGCTTCAGCAAACCGGTACTAACCAGTCGAGTGATTTGACCCACGCTAAGAGCTTCTAATTCTCTTGGCTCGGTTCAGCGCTCATCATCAAATATCGATCGCTAAGTTCAGATTTCCTGTTCAGTTGCCGGCGCGCCAGCGCCTCGGCGCGGGGTGGAGCAGTGGCAGCTCGTCGGGCTCATAACCCGAAGGTCGTTGGTTCGAGTCCAACCCCCGCTACCAAAGTCAAACAAACCCCGGCAAGAGCCGGGGTTTTCCCATGAGATCCCCCCGGAGGTTAATTGCGATGAAGCGACGTGATTTCCTCGATGATAAGGACGTGAAAGGGTTTGTGGAATGGGCCGGTCATCTGGTGCGGGGCGAATGGGGGTTGCGACATCATTGGACCACTCAAGAACGATACGGAGGGCGTTTCAGATGTTGCCGTTTGTATGAGGCTTACTTGCGTTACAGTTGGCGGCATCTTTCGTTTGATCAAACGATGGTTTTCTTCGATAAATGTCGTAAGGAACTCGTGTCCGTCGATGTTATCGTAACCTGCGACGACAAACGCGTAACTGTTCAGGGTTGAGGAGAAGCGAGGAGTTGGCGGCAGGTGGTGAGCGTGTTGGGGCCTTGTGCCCGGCAGGTTCCGAAGACCGACGCTAAGGTCATCTTGGCGTCGGTGCCTTGAGGTGACCGGGTGCCTCCACTAATCTTGCGGCTGATCACCAGGTGGCGCAGGCTGCGCTCAGCGGCGTTGTTGTCCGGGGGCACGTCCGGTTCGGCCACGAAGACGAAGAGTTCCCCGTATCCAGTACGGGGCAGGCTCTTGATGTGGTTCTCCACGCGGCGGCACAGCCTGGCCTGGGCTGACGTCGGGTCGTCCAGGTAAGGGCGGCACCGCGCCAGCAGGCGATGTTCCAGGGCCAGTCCAGCCAGGCGGCGCTGCTGCTCCGATGGGTGGGTGAAGGCTTTGGCCTTGGCATAGACATCGTGGACCGCATCAGCCCACCGCGCCAATGATGCATCCCCGGGATCGAGGGCCCGCAGGTCGTGGATGTCCCGCAGCAGGTGGGCCCAGCAGCGCTGCTTGGGGCCATCGTAATGATGGTAGGCGGCGTAGAAGTCGCTGACCAGCACGCCGGCAAACTGGTCGCCCAGGGCCTCATCCACCACCGCCTTGCCTCGGCCCCGCCGCAGGAAGTAGCGTTCGGTGGGGGTGCTGAAGGTCCACACGTAGCCGTTGTGTCCGTCCTCCCGCCAGCCGGTCTCATCGGCATGCACCACCGGACTGCCCCGGACCCGTTCCACGATGTCGGTCAGCGCCGTTTGGGCCTTTTGGGCCACTCGGTGGGTGGCGGCCACGATGGCGCCCACGCTGAGACGCAGCCCGTGCACCGTGTCCAGGTACCACTGGATGACGCGGAAGGGCAGCCTGGCTTCTTCCCGCAGCGCGGCGATCAGGCTGAGCAGGTTGATCCCCAGGCGCTGTTTGCCCAGCACCACCCCCTCCAGTTGCGCGGGCGGCACACAGCGGCGTTGGCAACGCGGGCAGGTGCGGGCGATGTAGGCGTGTTCGGTGACTGCCACCGGAACCCCGTATCAAGTACGGGGCAGGCTCTGGGGCAGATCGATGACCTCCCGGGTGTGGTGGGTACTGCCGCCGGACAGCCCCGTTCCGCAGTCGGGACACTGCTCCACCACATGCTCCACCCGCTGGGTGGGCGTCATGCGGGTGCGGGCAAAACCGTGGCGACGAGGTTTGCGTGGCTTCCTGGGCTGATCCGGCTTCTGCACGGCTTTGGGCTTCAGACCGGGCATCCGGCCCGAGCCTTTGGATTTGGCCTGCCCTTCCAACTGGGCAATCCGCTTCTCCAGCTGATCTATGATCGCCTGCTGCCGGATGATGATGGCGATCAGGGTATCCCGGTCGGCGGTCCTGAGGTCAAATTCCTTTTCCATCCCCGTTATATGACATAACCAACACCCTCAGCGCCAGCCATCCCCTAACCAAGTTCCGCCCATTCAGCACCACAACCCTGAACAGTTACACAAACGCAAGTTCCTGGACATCGCCAAGAAAATTGCTTTGGATTCGGGCGGCAGCACCCGCCTTGATTTGGAGTCATCATCAAATTGGGGCGATATAGAGCCCGCGAAGTTTCAACGGCATATTGACGCTCACGCGTACCCACTTTGAGTTGAGGGGTTGAAAAAGGTCGGCCTCTCCGGGTAAGGAACGGGTTAGCAAGCACGTTTCCACCTGGGAGGTCGACCATGCCATGGTATCAGCGCATCGCCACGTTTCTGAACTATTCTCTGCCTCAGCTGCGGGCGACCCGTCGCACTAATCTGGCATTACTCACCGTGGCCATTCTGGAGCGTCGTTCTTTGGCCATATCGGTGTTGGTGCGGGCCTGGCGGGTTCAACTGCCCTATTCCCACCATCACCGTAAGAAGCGGCTCTTTCGCTTTCTGTCCAACACCGGCTTTGACACCGTCGCGGTGCAGACGGCGCTGCTAGCTCTCATCTGCCAGGCGGCCAAGCTGCGGGGGCTGACCCCGATCATGATTGACTGGTCTGATCTGGGACAGGGGCGCAACGGCCTGTTCGCCGCGGTATGTTTCCGAGGTCGGGGGCTGCCCCTGCTGAGTTGGGTGTCCACGCCGGAAGAGTTGGACCCATCCCAGAACCGAGTGGAGGAGTTCTTTATCGGCCGGCTGTTGCGCCACCTGCCCACCAACATCCGGCCTTTGCTGTTGGCCGACCGTGGGTTTGGCCGGGCCAGCCTGATCCGTTTGGTGCAACAGATGCCCCGCCATACCGGCTACCCCGTGGACTACGTGATCCGCCTCCGGGGCGACGTGGTGGTACCGAACGCAGACTTTCGCGGTCGGCTGCGGGACTATCCCCTGCGCAAAGGCCGGATCCTGTTCTGGCCGCAAACCCTTTACCGGTCCGACGGAGCGGTGGTCATCAATCTGGTGCTCTATTGGGCCCGCGGACATCGGGAGCCTTGGTATCTGGCCACGTCTCTCTCCGACCATCGCCAGGCGGTGCGGATGTATCGCAAGCGGATGCAGCCGGAGCAGTATTTCAGGGACGGCAAACAACGCTTCGGGCTCAACCGCAGCACCGTAACTACCACTGACCGACTGCAGCGATTGCTGGTCGGACTGCTGCTGGCCTGTTGCCTGCTGATCCTGCTGGGCATACGGGCATCGCCAACTTTCCGACGCCAGGTCTGCTCCCGAGGCAAGCTGGGTGTCCTGAACCTGGGTTACGAATACTACCTGGCCACCCCCGACCCGCCCCACCACCTCTTCGCCATCCACCCACACCAAACCGGGTACGCGTGAGCATATTGACGAAATTCGGCAAAAGCTTGACCCGATGACTGCCGACACAGACGACTTGCCGACTTCCTTGCGTATGGGAGCCGGCTTCAGCAAGATTTACTCGGCACGGGTGCCAGGTATGCCGATCTACGACAGCCGGGTGGCGTGCTCACTGGCCTGCTTGGTCAGGTTGTACTGTCGGGGCGACTCGGACCGGGTACCGCAGTTGCTAAATCTCGGCATACCGGAAGGCCGCGGTAATGATGGCGGCAGATGTACAACGCCGAAGATTCGATCTTCCCAGAGTGCAAAACACGCAAAGGCCAACCTACAATTTGCCTGGTTGATGCAAGCGTTGGTTGCGGACCTGGGAGACTTTGCCGCTGTTCCCAAAGCTCAGCGCGTGGACGCCCTGCAATCTGCGTTGTTTATGCTGGGCTATGCCCGGCTCGCCGATGACGCGATTGTGAAATGCCGCCGAAATCTGCCGCCGCGCTAAACCCGGTCAAAAATCCAACGCGCCACCTCAAATATAAAGCCGGGGAGCACGTCCTCACCGGACAGCGTGGCCGGGTCTTCCAGCAGCTCCGGTTCGGGCTGGCCGACGCGGTAGATATAGACGCGGCGGTTGCGAACGTCGATGAGCCAGCCCAGCAAAGCGCCGTTTTGTAGGTAGAGCCTCATCTTGGCATGGAGGGGAGCGAGATTGTCGTAGGTGGAGCGGATCTCAACGACGAAATCGGGGCAGAGTGGGTGAGAATCGCCGGCCAAATGCAGGTGGGAGTCCCATTTTTCTTGCGTTGTCCACGAAGCATCAGGCGAGAGAATACCGCCAGTGACCGGCATTTGAAAGGCGGCGCTGGAACCTCGAGCCACCCCGCCGAACTCGCGCGCCCACAACCCCAGCTCAATGCCGAAGTCGTGCTCGTGGCCATCACTGGGGTGATGAACGGGGGGCATGATGATGATTTCTCCTTTTGGACTGAGCTCGAACCGCCAGGAGCTGTGGCTGTTCCGGTTGCAAAACTCGATGAACAGATTTTCCAACCCGCGACCGGTTGCAGTAATGCCCAAGCTCTGCGGGTCGATTACCAAGGCGCTGTCTGGGGCGATGCTGATTTCCGCGGCGCTAGTCATCGTTGGTACTCCTCTCCCGGCGGCCCTCAGATTACGCCGCACTCAGCCAGTTCGCGGAGAGTGTCCGGCGCGATACCCAGCAAATCCCCATACACCAGATCGTTGTCGTGACCAACGGGCACCGAACCACGCCAGATCTTGCCCGGCGTCCTGGAAAGTTTGGGGATCGGTCCTACCCCCTTCACCGGCTTCCCCAACTGCTGGTCTTCCCATTCCACGTGCACGCTCCGGCTTTGGTAATGGGGGTTCTCCGCCATCTCCCGGGCGTTCATGATCCGGCTGCACCCCACCTGCGCTTCGTTGAAGATTCGGACCACCTCGTCCACTGTGCGGTCTTCCACCCACCCGCGCAGGATTGCGTCGAACTCGATGCCTGCGGGCGAATTGATGTCGCGCCGGGCCGTAGCCCACTGGGCGTCATCGGGGTCCAGACCCAGGACCCGGCAGACTCTGGCGTAGACCGCCGGACCCACCGCGGCGATGACCACCCATCCATCCTTGGCCTGGAAGGTGTCCCACGGCTGCGCATTGCCGGCCTTGTTGCCGGCTCGTTCCCTCACCAGCCCCAGCTCATGGTAGGCAACCATGGTGCCGGACAGAATGCGGTGGACCGCCTCGAATTGCGCAAGGTCGATGACTTGCCCCTCGCCGCTGCGTTCTGCGTATATGTACGCTGCCAACGACGACCACAGGCAGAACAGGGCGGTGATGTAGTCGGCGGTCCAGGGCACCGCCCGCGTCGGCGGGTCGGGCTCCGGGTTTCCCATCAGATTCATCATGCCGCCGAAGGCCTGGGCCGTGAAATCGTAGGAAGCCCGATCCACATAGTCGGGGTCTCCGTCCTGACCGTACCCGGAAACGTGGCAGATTACTATCTTCGGATTGACGGCCAATACCGTGCTGTCATCCAGACCCCACTTGTCGTAGGTGCGGGCCTTGGAACTCTCCATCCAGATGTCGGCTCGCCTCAGCAATTGCAGAAAAATGTCGCGACCTTCCGGGGTGCTGAAATCCAGGGTGGTATGGAACATGTTCCGGTGGTCCTGGATCCAGGAACTGGCTACCTGAACACCGCTCGGGGACTCAATGGGGAACTCCGCGTGCCTCCAGTCCTCACCACTCCCGGGCCGCTCAATGTGGATCACCTCGGCGCCCATGTCGGCGGCCATGCCGGCGGCGACCGGCTCGGCCACAATGGTGCCGGTGGAAAGAATGCGCACGCCTTGCAGCGTGCCAAACTGTTCAGGTACCAGTGTCGGTCCCGGTGGACCCATGCATAGCCTCCTTTGCGAAACGAAGGCTCCAGGCGAAGGATGCCGGCGCTGTCGCCCGCAACGTCAATGCCGGCTAAGGCCGGTCAAAAATCCAACGGGCGACCTCAAAGGTAAAGCCCGGCAACAGATCATCCCCGGATAGGGTGGCCGGGCTTTCCAGCAATTCCGGCTCAGTCTGCTCGGCCCGGTAGATGTAGACCCGACGGTTCAGTGGATCTATGAGCCAGCCCAGCAGCGCGCCGTTTGCGATGTAGAGCTGCATCTTGGCGTGCAGCGGCGCCAGATTGTCAGAACCAAAACGGATCTCGATGACGAAATCGGGGCAGATGGGAATTGGGTCCCCAGGAACGGGAGGATGCTCGGCCAACCTTTCCGGCGACACCCAGGCAGCATCAGGCACCAGGACGCCGCCGGTGATGGGCATACGGTAAAAGGCGTTTGAGCCAGTGGCCATTCCGCCGAAATCCCGGCTCCAGATATTCAACTCGGTGGCAGTTTCGTTTTCATGCAGTCCTCCCGGATGATTCAAGGGAGGCATCGCGATTATTTCTCCGTCCGGCGTAAGCTCATACTGCCAGATACTTTGGCTGTTGCGGCTACAAAACTTTCCGAACAGCTTTTCCAGTTCCGTTCCCGTTGCCAGGATACCCAAGTCGCGCAGATTAATGACCAGCGCGTCGTCCGGGGCGATGCGCGGCTTTGAAGCAGTGGTCATGATGAACTCCGGCCTGCCGACGCTCGGAGTTAATCCGCTGCCGCAGCAGTCCCCGAGGCCTCCAAGCGGTGCACCACTTCATAGGTGTGGAATTCGCCCGGACCGACCAGGAAATCTGGTGGTCCGCCGGCGTGGGCGGAGCGGAAAGCATCGCTGCGGGTCCAGGTGTGGTGGTCCTCCTCGGTCTCCCAATGGGTAACGACCAGGAAGTCTTCGTGGTCTGGAGTCTTGTGCATCTTCCACAGCTCGAAGCTGATGAAGCCGGAATGGTCCTGCACCGCGCCTCGGGCTTTGAACATCTCGGCCAGGGTGTCGCCGTAGCCGGTCTTGACCTTTATTCGGTTGGTGGCGATGAACATTTTGCCTCCTTGTGGTGGCGGTGACGGTCGCGTCGTTCTAGTCGTCGGTTTGCAAATCCGCCAATTGCGGTAGCGTCTCGGTGGCCAATAGTTCCAGGGAGCGCATCCCTTTCGCCCGGTCCGCGCCCCAGTCGTGGCAAAGCATGAGCAGTGTGCCGAATCCGCCCGTGTCACCGTATAAATCGCGAATTTTCCGGGCGCATTCGTCCGGATCGCCCACGATCCAGAAATTCTCCAGCATGTACTCTGGCGTGAGCGCGGAGTCGGGCAGGTCGGGGTCGGTCTTGATCCCGTCCAGCCCGCGCTGGCCGTGGCCCAGCAGCGGCACGAAATACGTGTCGAAGGTCCGTGCCGGCGGGCCGCTCATCACATCCGCCACTGCCTGCTCGGTGGTCTCTCCGACGTAGACCTCGCGGGCGATCCGCCACTGGCTCCGCGATACCTTCCGCCCGGCTGACTGCGCCCCCTTTGAGTAGGCGTCCCAATGCCTGGGAAGATGTGAGGTGTGCAGGAACAGCGTGCTCATTGGCCACCAGCCCATTTCGCCCGCGACCTCAAGGGTAGGCGACGACGGGCTGCTCCCTGCCACCGCGATTGGCGGGTGCGGCTTCTGGTAGGGCCGCATGTGGTAGGCCAACCCCATATCCGGTCGGGCTTCCGGCACCCTGACGGTGTAATACTCGCCCTCGTGGGCGAACCCTTTCGGGTCTTCCGTGGTCCACATCTTCAGGATGACGTTCGCTGCCTCGCGCATCCGGTCCCGCTGCTGGCCCGATTGACGGTCCATGCCGAACATCTCGGAGTCGGTGGGCACCCCGCCCGACCCAATACCGAAAAAGAACCGGCCCCGCGCCAGGTGATCCAGCATCGCCATGCGGTGCGCGATCATGATCGGATCGTGAAAGGCCAGCAACGACACCCCGGTGCCCATCACCAGATTTTTCGTCACCCCCAAAGCCCGGGCGATGAAGAGGTCGGGAGCCGGCATGTTTTCCCACTCGGTGGTGAAGTGCTCGCCGATCCACGCCTCGGAATATCCGAGCTCGTCGGCGTACGCCATCAGCTCCAGGTCTTCGTCGTAGGTATCAGCATGCAGGCGACCCGGCGGGTGCAGCGGCATGTTGAACAGGCCCAATTTCATGACATTACTCCGCTCAGATCGACTGCGCGACTTTGCCGAGCAGGTTGATGGTTTGTTCCATGTCCGCCGCCGGGTCGTCGCTGGCCGTCACCGGTGTCACCAGCAGCTCGGAGATGCCCATGTCCAGCATTGCCACCATGCGCTCGCCGACGGTGTCTGCGTCCCCGGTGAGCACTGTGGCCTCGATCATGGCGTCGCTCCAGGTCTCTTCCGCTGCCTCGGGGTAGCCAGCGGCCGCCCACATGCGCTGGTAGTAGGGCAGTCGCGGGTAGTTGGACAGCTGCTGCTGGACTGCCAACCGTGTGGCGCCCGCGTCAGTGCTGATGCACACCGGCGCGTGGGCGATCAGCGGCGGAGTTTCCCGCTCAGCCTGGTCGGAACCTCGTTGCATTGCCGGCAGCGCCTTGTCTCGCAGGTACACCGCCGGGCTCACCCAGCTGATGGCCCCGTCGGAAATTTCGCCGCACAGTTCAAACGAGCCTTCCTGCAATGCAGACGCCATCACCGGCACGTCCACCGGCCTCGGGATGCTGGCATGAGCGGTGTATTCCCGGCCGTCGAAATCCACTGAGCCTTCATGCAAAAGGGCCCGCAGGATTTGTAGATACTCTCGCAGATTGGTCAGCGGCGCCCGGAGACTGTAGCCAAACATTGAGCGCATGGTCGGGCGGTGGCTCGGGCCCACGCCCAGGCGCAACCGTCCGGGCGCCAGTTGGTCCAGCACCTGCACCTGCTGTGCCGCTACGATGGGGTGGCGCGGGTAGGTCGGGACGATGGACGTCCCGAACACGATGCTGTCCGTCTGCACCGCCCCCGCCGCGAAAAGGGTCAGAGCGTCGAGGCCGGTGCCTCCGGTGGTGAGCCACGCGGCGTGCACGCCGGCCGCTTCCGCCCTGCGCATGAGGTCAAGGGATGCTTCGGCGTTCGGCGCTCCTGCGTGGATGCCGATCCGTTTGGTGGGCATGGCGATACCTCGTTCCGGGGATTGTCGGGTTTTGGCTATCCTAACACCGGCCATGGAATTTGTAGAGGACGGGTTTATTGCCCCGTCCTCCATCAATCTCCGCGGGCGTCATGCCGGCCGGATCAGCCGACCCCGGGCGCGTAGTCCGAGCCTATGTGCCCGGCCGCTTCGAAGGCGGCGTACTCCGCCGCGGAGTACCCCAGCAGATCCCGATACACGTACTCGTTGTCCTGTCCGAACATCACCGGTCCACGGCGGATGCCCAGCGGCGTCGCCGACATCTTGTACAGCGGACCCGGATACAGGTGTGTGCCGCAATCTTCCTGGTACGCTTCGCGGAAGAACTCGCGCGATTGGACGTGTGGGTCGGCGAAAACGTCGGCCTGGTTCATCACCACGCCTGCTGGGATGCCCCGTTCCTGCAGGGCGTTCATCGCGGCTTCGGGTGATCGGTCGCGTGTCCACATCTCAATCGCCGGATCAATGTCCGCTTGCCGCGAGCGCCGACCCTCCGCGCTCTCGAGCTCCGGATCGTCCTTCAGGTGCTCTGCGCCGATGACGTCGCACAGCGCCCGCCATTGGTCGTGGTCGTAAACCGTGACGACCACCCACCGGTTCTCGCCGGCGCATGGATAGCAGTTCTGCAAAGCCCACGGGTGGCGGTTCCCCAGCGTTTCATGCGTGCGCCCGTTCATCGCGTAGTCCAGGTAATACTCTCCGAGGAAAGGGAAAACGTTCTCGGCCTGACCCAGTTCCACCAACTGGCCCTCACCCGTCCGCTTCCGGTGCCGGAGAGCGGCCAACACCGCAAATGCGCCCTGGGCGCCGCCGGCCGCATCGGACATCAGCACGGTGGTGTTGTACGAAGGGTCAGTGTCCTCGTACCCCCGCAGCATGGTGTGTCCGACGACACCTTCGATGTGCACGCCGTGGGCCCGGTAGTCACGATAGGGGCCGTCGCTCCCGTACGCCGGCATTCGCAGCATGATGATGTCGTCCTTGACCGCGCGCAACGACTCGTAGGAAATGCCCAGCTTTTCCATGGTCTCGGTGGGGTTGTTCTCGATCAGCACGTCGCTGATCGCCACCAGCCGGTCGAATATCTCCCGACCGCCCGGATCCAGCAGGTTCACGGTCATGCTCTTCTTGTTGCGGGCATGGGAGTTGAACATGGGCGAACGGTTGAAGGGATGGTCCCCCGGCACTCGCCCCGGCGTGCCCCCCGAGTAGAGCGGCAGGTTGTCGATCACCGCCTGGGAGAGATGAGGCGCGGCTCCTCGCGTCAGAGGTACGAAGGTCTTGGTGGACTCGACGCGGATCACCTCCGCCCCCAGGTCCGCCAGGAAGGAGCCGCAGTAGGGCCCAGCCCATACCACGGTGATTTCCAGGACACGCAGACCTTCCAGCGGCAGGCGAGGCATCCTAATCCCCCTCCGCGTTGACCAATATCGCCCCAGCGTCGCTGAGACCGGCAATTTGCGTAGCCGAGTAACCCATCTCAGCCAGCACTTCCTTCGTGTGCTGTCCCAGCAACGGCGCGGTGCTTCTCAGCCGCCACGGCGAGCCGTTCATGATGAACGGACGTCCCGGGTACCTCATTCGTCCCGCGACCGGGTGGTCGCCCTCGGCAAACACGCCCCGCGAATTGAATGACGGGTCCACGTCGAGATCCGCCATCGTGTTGATCGGACCTGACAGCACCCGGTTCTGCTGGGCGGCGCTCCAGGCCTCTGCCCTGGTGCGCTCGAGTATCCACGGCAGGAAATATTCCCCCTCGAATTCCTCCTGCATTTCCGCATTGCCCTGAGAGGATGGGTCCTTCCATCGCTCGGCCCCCAATTCCGCCGGATTGCCCAGCATCGCCACGGCCCTGGGGAAGTACATGCGGCTGCCGTTTATCTGGAGGTACCCGTCCGAGCATGGATAAACCGCGTTAGGGTAGCCGCCGGACCCGCCCGAAGCCGGCCGGTGACTCAGTTCCCCCGTGTACTGGTATGCCAATAGCGCGCTCTGCCGCCGGTCGACCGATCCCAACTGCGTTTCCAGGATGGCAATGTCGACGTGTTGTCCGATCCCTCCCTCCGCCTCGTCGTCGGTCCAAAAGGAGCCGGCCAGCGCCGCTCCCATGGTCGCCACGGCTGCCACCGCCCCGGCCTGGTACAGCCCAACGTTCCCGCCAAGTTTCAGGGGCTCCCGATCCGCCAGGCCGGTGGAGTGCATCTCCCCGCCCATGCCGTAGAAAACGATTTCCGAGCCGCGATAGTCCCGATACGGACCCGTCTGGCCGAAGTTCGAGATGCTGGTGTAGACGAGCGCGGGGTTGATGCTGCTCAAGCGTTCGTAGCCAATCCCCAATCGGTCCGCCACACCCGGCCGGTAGCTTTCCACCACGATGTCGGCCCACCCGGCAAGACGTTCCACGATATCGACGACCGCGCTGCACTTCAGGTCAACGGCGATGCCGCGCTTGTTGGTGTTGAGGTGCAGGAACTGGGCGCTCTTTTCCGGATGCGGCTCGTCGCCCGGGTACGGTCCCATCCGGCGGGACCCGTCACCGTCCGGCGGACGTTCCACCTTGATCACGTCCGCGCCGTAGTCTGCCAGCAGCTTCGTGCAGTACGGCCCCGCCACGTAGTGGGTGAAGTCCAGGACTTTGAGGCCGCTCAGGGCGCCTTCAGGCATACTCGTTATCATCTGCGTGTTCGTCGCGCCGAATGGGCTACCTTTGCATAATTCGCGGTACCGGTCAACTTGGAAAGTAGTACCGTTTCACCGGTCTTGTGTAGACTCTGATTGCTGGCCGGGATAGAGGCGCGGCTCAAGCGCCGCACAATTCGTCGGCAGTCTCGATTACACGGCGCGGTCTCGTTGCGCCAATCAGCAAGGAAACAAATGCGGAATTTTGAACTTGGGAAAATCCTCCCCTGTACGCCGGATGAAGCGTGGAGCGCGGTGATCGATTTTCGTTCTCGCACCATTCACGGGCCGGCCTATCGACGATCTGATTTGCCTGACGGGCCGGAACCCAGACCGGGGAACCGCATCGAGCTACAAATCGGACGGGACAAATTCACCAGCCTCATCACCGCGGTTCAGCAACCGGAGACTTTCAGCCACCGTACCGTGGGCCCCGGATTTTCGGTAGAGTTTTCCTACCGGGTTAGGCTCTGCTCCGACGCGGATTCCGGATATACTTCGGATGACCACGGCAACGCACACCTCACGGTGCAGTCCGAATACGGCGGTTGGTTGGGGACGTTAATCGCCCGGCTGCGACCCGGAGCATGCCATCGTTACGTATCCGGTGAGTTGGCCGCGATAGAATCTGCATCCAAATCCGTGTCCGCGGAACCCGTCGCCGACTGACGCCAGTTTGTCGATGCTTCTCGCCGGGTCGATGCCTATTACCGGGTCGATGCCTCTCACTGGAGCGATGAAATGACCACCGGCAGCGGGTTGCCCAACCCTCCCTCCGCGCCCCGGCGCGCCCACACCGATACGATCCACGGGGACGCGCGCGTCGACCCATGGCATTGGCTGCGGGATCAGGAAGACCCCGAGACGATGCAGTACCTGCGCGCCGAGAATGAATACACCGAGGCATTCCTGGCTCCTTTGTCGTCCTTGCAGGAGCGGATCTACGACGAAATTCGGGGACGCATCAAGGAGGACGACAACTCCGTTCCCGAAAAGGAAGGAGACTTCTATTACTACGTCCGCTACGAGGAGGGTGGCCAGTATCCAATCTATTGCCGGCGTTCGGGTTCAGACGACGGTCCCGAGGAAATCCTCCTGGACGTAAACTTGCTGGCTGAGGGCCGCGAATACACCCAGGTCGGATCTTTCGAAAACAGCCCCGATCACCGCCTTGTCGCTTACGGCGTGGACTTTGACGGTTCGGAGCAGTTCACGATCCGGGTCCTGGATCTGGAAACGAGACAAACCCTGGCCGACGAGATTCCGAACACCTATTACAGCCTCGAGTGGGCCAACGACAATCGCACCTTCTATTACTCGATGTTGGACGAGCACCATCGCCCGGTTTACGTCTATCGCCACACCCTGGGCGCCGACCCGTCCGCCGACGAATTGGTCTACCGCGAGGAGGACCCGAGATTTTTTGTTGGCGTCGGCAAGTCCAACAGCGGCCGGTTCATCTACGTGGCCGCCGGCGGCAATAACATGTCTGAATGGCGGTACCTGGACGCCGCCGACCCGGCTTCAGCACCGGTGCTGATCGAACCACGCGCCACCGATTTCGAATACGACGTGGTGGACCACGGCGAACGATTCTTCATCCGGCACAACGGCCAGGGCGCCAGGGATTTCATGCTGTCCACCGCTCCAATCGATGATCCCGGCTGGGAGCGCTGGTCCGATTTCATGGCCCATGAGCCCGGCCGTCCCATCCGAGGCATAGAAGCCTACCGCGATCACCTGGTCGTCGCCTGCCGTCAGGAAGGCCTGCCCCAGGTCATGGTGCTCCGTCTTTCCGACGGGGACGCCCACTACGTCTCCGGCGTCGATGAGGACGACTTCGCCATGTCACCCCGCGGCGGCCGCGAGTTCGACACCGCCACGCTGCGGTTCGGCTACACGTCCCTCAAGACCCCGGCGGCCGTTTACGACTACGACATGACGACCCGTGAGCGCACCCTGCGCAAACAGCAGGAAATACCGTCCGGATACGACGGCAGCCAATATGAAACCCGCCGCCTTTGGGCGACGGCTCGGGACGGTGTCGCCGTTCCGCTCAGTCTGCTGAGGCGACAGGACACCCCGGTTGATGGCAGCGCGCCTCTCTACCTGTACGGTTACGGTAGCTACGGTTTGAATATGGACGCGAATTTCAGCGTTTCCGCGCTGAGCCTGGTCGAACGTGGCTTCATTTTTGCCATCGCCCACATTCGGGGCGGCATGGAAATGGGATGGGACTGGTACGAAAACGGCAAACTCCTGAACAAGCGGAACACTTTCAACGACTTCATAGACTGTGCCGAGTACCTGGTCGCCGAGGGTTACACGTCGGGAGGCCGCATTGCTGCTGCCGGTGGCAGCGCTGGCGGTATGCTGATGGGAGCGATTATCAACGAACGTCCCGACCTCTTCGGCTGCGTGGCGGCCCATGTCCCGTTCGTCGACGTCCTGAATACCATGCTGGACGATTCCTTGCCCCTCACCACCATGGAATACAACGAATGGGGAAATCCCAACGACGAAGAGTTCTACCGCTACATGCGCACGTATTCACCTTACGACAACGTGCGTGAGCAGGATTATCCGCCCATGCTGGTCACCGCCGGTATCAGCGACCCGCGCGTAACCTATTGGGAACCGGCGAAGTGGGTTGCCAAGTTGCGCACCATGCGGACCGACAGCAATCCGCTCCTGCTCAAGACCCACATGGATTCGGGCCACGCCGGCGCCTCCGGCCGATTCGAGCGCATCAAGGAGGTCGCCGAGGAATACACTTTTGTCCTCCACGCCCTCGGCTTGGCCGATGCGTCCCCCTGAGCTTGCCTATAGCCCGATGAACCTCCGGGCGTTTTCCCCCAATATGCCCTCCACCTGGTCCGAAGTCAGCGGCAGCGACGCCAGGAATTCCGACTCGCTGCCCATGTCGACCAGGGGATAGTCGGTGCCGAAACAGACCTTGTGCGCCCCGTGCTTGTCGATGATCTGCGTCAGCGTGTCGGCCGTAAGTTCACGAATTGACGGAGGCCAGGTCGTGTCCACCAGCACGTTCTCGTGGCCCATCAGCGCGCGCTCCGCCTCGTCCAGCATGTAGAACCCGCCCAGGTGCAGGGCGATGACCTTCAGCTTTGGGAACCGTCGCACGATGTTGGCGATCCGCTCCGGCGCGGCGTAGAGCGGCGCGTCCGGCCCCTGGTGCGGCAGCCGGCCGGCATGGATGGACAGGGTCATGTCCTCGCCCAGCTCTTCGTAAACCGGGAACCACTGGGGATCGTCAGGGTAGAACCCGTTGATCACCGGGTGCATCTTGATGCCCTTGACGCCGTGTTCCCGCAGGTACCGTATCTCGCCGGTTTTGTCCGGAAGGTTTGGGTGTACCGCGCCAAAGGGGACCAGCATGTCGTCGGCTATGGCGATGAGCCAGTCATTCGCCCGGCGCACCTGGTCCGCTCGCGCCGCCACTCCCAGCACGATCGACTTGTCCACCCCTGACGAAGCCATGTGCGCCTTGATGCCGTCCACCGTATTGGCGGCGATGGGCTCGAAACCCAGCTCCGACTCCATGTTTTCGGCCACCGCGCCGGCGATGCGGTCCGGCCATACGTGGGTGTGAACGTCAACGCGCATGATTGCCTCCGCGACCGGGGTAAACTCTGACCGTGCTATTATAGTTTGCGAAACTGCTTTCTCCAGCTTGCGGTGAGCGATGATCCGAGAGGCCATATCAGCGGCGACGGCCGGCGACTCCCTGTCCATGGACGACGCCGTGACGGTCATGCGCGAGGTTATGGAGGGAGAGGTCACCCCGGCGCAGTTGGGGTCCTATCTGACGGCCCTTGCGCTCAAGGGCGAGACCCCCGAGGAAATCGCCGGTTTCGCCACCGTAATGCGCGAAAAGTCCCTGCGCGTCGCGTTGGATGGTACTGCCATCGACACGTGCGGCACTGGCGGCGACCGGAAAGGCACCTTCAACATCTCGACCGCCGCAGCTTTCGTAGTCGCCGGAGCGGGACTCACCGTGGCGAAACACGGCAACCGGGCAGCATCCGGGGACTGTGGCAGCGCCGATGTGCTCGAGGCTCTCGGGGTCCGGATCGAGTTACCACCGGAATCCGTCGAACGCTGCCTGCGCGAAATCGGCATCGGCTTCATGTTCGCTCCGGCGTACCATCCGGCCATGCGCTACGCCGCGCCCGTTCGCCGCGAAATCGGCATCCGTACCGTGTTCAACGTCTTGGGCCCCATGACCAATCCCGCTGGCGTCCCCTGCCAGCTTATCGGCGTGGGCTACCCCGAGGTTGCCGAGAAGATGGCCGAGGCCCTCCGCCTTTTCGGAACTCATCACGCCATCATCGTCCACAGCGACGACGGTATGGACGAGCTGTCCCTGGGCAGCGATACCGCCGGTTGGGAGGTGTTGGACGGAGAAATTCGACCGTACGTGGTCCGCCCCCGGGAACTCGGCCTTCCCCATGCCACGCCGGAGGACCTCCGCGGCGGTGATCCAGCAGCCAACGCTGCGACCATGCGCGACATCCTGTCCGGTTCCGGTGGACCTGTGCGCGACGCCGTCGTGCTGAACAGCGGCGCGGCCCTGGTTGCCGGAGATATCGCGGTCACGCTTGCTGAAGGCATCGAGATGGCTGCGGCCTCCATCGCCGACGGCCGTGCGGCCGAAAAACTGGATGCGATGGTGGCGTTGACCCGCGAACTGTCCCCGCCGGAGTAAGCAAGGAGACGATACATGCCAAGCATTCTGGACCAAATCGTCGCCAAAAAGCGGGAAGAACTTGCCGTGTCGATGGCCGCAGTTCCGCTGTCGGCGTTGCGCGACACCATAGCCGCGCGGCCGCCGCCTCTGGACTTCGCCTACGCCCTGCGGGGCGATGGCGTCAGCCTCATCGCCGAGGTCAAGAAGGCGTCCCCGTCCAAGGGCCTGCTCCGGGAGGATTTCCAACCGACCGAACTCGCGGCTACCTACTCCGGCAACGGCGCCACCGCAATATCCGTGATCACTGACGGCCATTTCCTGGGCGAACCGGCACACCTGACCGCGGTCAAGGAAAGCGGTGCATCGGGATCCTCACCGGTCCTGCGCAAAGACTTCCTTTTCGACCCCTATCAAGTGTACGAGGCGCGGGGCATCGGCGCCGACACCTTCCTGCTGATCGTTGACATCCTCTCCCCGTCACAGTTGTCCGAACTGATCCACCTGGGCTCGGAATTGGGGATGACGCCGTTGGTGGAGACGCACGACGCCGAGGAGATTGCCACAGCTGTGGCGGCCGGAGCCGAGGTCATCGGGATCAATAACCGCGACCTGCACACCTTCGTCACCGACCTGGCCACCACCGAGTCGCTGGCCCCGTTTATCCCCGCCGGCAAGATCATCGTCAGCGAAAGCGGCATCAGCACGCCGGAAGACATGGCCAGGTTGGAACCCTTCGGAATCAACGCCGTGCTGGTAGGCGAGGCGCTGGTCACTGCGGACGACACCGCTGCCAAGGTCCGCTCCCTCACCGGCGCGCCGGTTCGGGTTTAGGGCAGCGGCGGTGAACCCCACCACCGTCAAGATCTGCGGCGTCCGCAGCCTCGACGATGCCCTGGTCGTTGCCCAGGCCGGCGCCGACTACGTGGGTATGGTGTTCGTACCGGGTCGTCGCCGGCGTGTTGAGCCGGAAACGGCCCGGTTCATCACTGACGGGTTGCGTGCGATCGGCCTGGATGGTCCCAAATCGGTCGGCCTCTTCGGCGACCAACCGTTGGACGAGGTTCTGGACACCATCGCCATCGCTGGCCTCGACTACGCCCAATTGTGCGGGGAAGAGGACCTGGACTACTGCCGAGCCGTCCTCGAGCGCGCCGGCGTGATCAAGGTGCTCCACGTGTCCGATGACGACCGACCGGACGCCGTCGCAAACGTGGCGGACCAGATCGACACGTTCACTGCGGCCGGCTGTACCGTCACCCTGGATAGTGAAGTGGTCGGATTGCACGGCGGGACCGGCCAATCATTCGACTGGCGTATCGCCGCCCAACTGGCCGCTGACGGTCGCCGTTTCCTGCTGGCCGGCGGGTTGACTCCCGACAACGTCGCCGAGGCAGTGATGGTCGTCCACCCTTGGGGTGTTGACGTTTCCAGCGGTGTCGAATCCGATGGCGCAAAAGACCACGCTAAAATCAGGCAATTCGTCGCCAATGCCCGGTCGACCGGAGGCTGAATCGATATGGTAGTCACCACCCAAACTAACCTGCCGGACGAGCGAGGTCGCTTCGGGGATTTCGGCGGTAAGTTCGTTCCTGAAACGGTCATGGCCGCCCTCACCGAGCTCGAGGACTCCTACCGCGCAGTCCAGGACGACGCCGGGTTCGCCGAGCAACTCAACCACCTGATGACCAACTACGCCGGTCGTCCCACCGCCCTGTACTACGCCGAAAACCTGAGTCGGCACTGCGGCGGGGCGCGCATCTACCTCAAGCGGGAGGATCTGGCCCACACCGGCGCGCACAAGATCAACAACGCCCTCGGCCAATGCCTGCTGGCCCAGCGCATGGGCAAGCAGCGCATCATCGCGGAGACCGGCGCCGGTCAGCACGGCGTTGCCACCGCCACCGTCTGCGCCATGCTTGGGCTCCAGTGCATCGTGTACATGGGCTCTGAAGACACGGTGCGCCAGGCCCTCAACGTCTATCGCATGCGTCTTCTCGGAGCCGAGGTCATCGCCGTGGAATCCGGCACCCGCACCCTGAAGGACGCCATCAACGAGGCAATCCGCGACTGGGTCACCAACGTTGAAACCACCCATTACCTCATCGGCAGCGTGGTTGGTCCGCACCCGTATCCCATGCTGGTCCGCGACTTCCAGTCGGTCATCGGACGTGAGGCCCGCCAACAGATCCTCGATGCGGAAGGTCGCCTGCCGAACGCGGTGGTCGCCTGCGTGGGCGGCGGCAGCAATGCCATCGGAACCTTCTACGAGTTCATCGGAGACGAGGGTGTTCACCTGGTCGGCGTCGAAGCGGCCGGGGAGGGCGTCGACACCGGCCGACACTCCGCGACCCTGTCCGCCGGCCGTCCCGGCGTCCTCCACGGATCACTTTCCTACCTGCTGCAGGACGAAAACGGCCAGATCCAGGAGGCTCACAGCATTTCCGCCGGTCTCGATTATCCCGGCGTGGGTCCGGAGCACAGTTGGCTCAAATCCACCGGCCGCGCGGAGTACCTGGCCGTGACCGACGATGAAGCCCTGGAGGGCTTCCGCCGCCTCTGCCGTACCGAGGGCATCATACCCGCCCTGGAGTCCGCCCACGCAATCTATCACGTAGGTCGAATGGCGGCCGATATGCCTGCCGACGACATCATCGTTGCCTGCCTCAGTGGTCGCGGCGACAAGGACGTGCCATCCATTGCGGAGCGTGAGGGCATCGGGTCCTGACGGGTATCGAGGTCTGGCGCCATTGCGGGTACTCGCTCTCGCCGCCTGGCTGGTTCTGGCGGCCTTTGTCCTGTTGGTCGCGGCCTGTGCTTCGGGCGTAACCGATTCGATAGACACCGCGAGGAAGTTAGCCGACGACGTAATCAGCAGTCAGGAACCAACGGCGACGACTCCTAAGCAACCCGACCCCGTCGGAGCAACGCTTCCCGTCGGGGCAACGTTGCCTCCTCCTGAAGTCCAGTCGCTCATCGCAACCCTGCGCGGCCTTCCGGTGGCCAACCGAGGCGGCGGTATCGAGTACGATCGCGGAGATTGGCGCCACTGGGTTGATGCGGACCGGGATTGCCAGGATACCCGAGCGGAGGTCCTGATCGCCGAGAGTCTCGCTCCGGTCTCCTTTGCACCCGAGGACGACGGCGACGAGTGTCGAGTCGTAGCTGGTCGGTGGGCGGGCCCCTGGACCGGAGAAATTTTCGCCGATGCTTCGGACCTCGACATCGACCACCACGTTCCATTGGGACACGCCCACCTTTCCGGTGGCTGGCGGTGGCCGCCCGAACGCAAGCGCGCTTATGCCAACGACCTGGCCGATCCGGTGTCCCTCCAGGCCACCAGCGCTACGGTCAACCGATCCAAGGGCAAGAGACCGCCTGACGAATGGCGACCCGATGAAACCGCCAGCTGGTGCCGTTACGCCGCTGACTGGATCTCCGTCAAGGAGCGGTGGGATTTGACGGTCATATCCGCCGAAGTTGACGCCCTTGAGGAGATGCTCTACACCTGCGACGACGCTGGCTCGTGGGGCCTGTCCGGGCCGTCGGGACGCTAAAGATTCGGGCTCGCTATGCTATAATTCCCGTTGCCCGTAGACATAATTTATCGCCCGAACTATTCGTTTTGTTCGGGCACAGAGCGCTAAGGAGGTGAGCCATGGAGATGGGTTTGGACGGCAAGGTAGCCATTGTCACCGGCGGCAGCGAGGGCATCGGCAAGGCGGCTGCCGAACGCATGGCCAGTGAAGGAGCCAACGTGATCATCGTGGCCCGCCGGCAGGACGTTCTGGATGCCGCGGCCGACGAGATTCGCACCGCCACCGAGGGAGAGGTGCTTCCTCTATCCGCGGACGTAACCGACAAGGGAACCGCTGCCCGCGTGGTCAACACCGCCGTCGAGCGGTACGGCCGCGTTGACATCCTGGTGAACAACGCCGGCACCTCAATGGCCAAGGGCTTCGAAGACGTAAGCGACGACGACTGGGAAATCGACTTCGAGCTCAAGGTATGGGGAGCGGTCCGCCTCATCAGGGCATCCATACCCGAGATGCGCAAGGTCGGCGGCGGTCGCATCATCAACGTTACCAACCTCGGCGGGCGCACCCCGGGCGCCAACTCCATGCCCACGTCCATCTCTCGGGCGGCCGGCATCGCCATCACCAAGGGCCTCTCCAAGGACTTGGCCAGCGACAACATCCTGGTCAATACCGTCTGCATCGGCCTGATCAAGAGCGGCCAGCACCAGCGCCGTTACGATGCCCGCATCGTGAATGAACCCGACCTCGATATGGGCGACTTCTACGCGCAATTGGCCGCCGGACGCGGGGTGCCGCTGGGACGTGTCGGCGAAGGCTCAGAGGCCGGCGACGTCATCGCCTTCCTGGCCTCCGAGCGTGCCAGTTATCTCACCGGTGTCGCGATCAACATCGACGGCGGGGCATCGGCCGTAGTCTAGAGGCGACCCGTCGCATTCCGGCCTGTTTATCCGAGGGGGAGACCATCGTGACCGAATCATATCGAGACGAATTCGAAGCGCCGAACCGACTCCTGTTGGGCGCGGGACCCTGCACCGTCCATCCCCGCGTCCTCCGTGCCATGACCCAGCCCGTGGTGGGCCACCTGGACCCGGTGTTCTTCCAGGTTATGGACGAAGTCTGCGAGATGCTGCGCCAGGTGTTCCACACGCGGAACCAGGTGACCATGCCCATATCCGCCACCGGCACCGGCGCCATGGAAACCGCGTGCGTCAACGTGCTGGAACGCGGCGACACCGCCATCGTCTGCCGCAACGGATACTTCGGCGTGCGGCTCGCCGATATCGCCCAGCGGTGCGGCGCCAATACCATCATGGTCGATTCTCCCTGGGGTAAGCCGGCCGACCTCAACGCTCTCGAAGATGCCCTCAACGCCAATCCCGGTACCAAGATGGTCGGTCTGGTTCACGCCGAAACGTCCACGGGCGCGATCACTCCTCTGCAGGACGCCATAGACTTGACCCACCGCCACGGCGCCCTGGTCGTTGCCGACGCCGTGACTTCCCTGGGCAGCCACGACGTCCAGGTGGACGACTGGGACATCGACGTCTGCTACAGCGCCAGCCAGAAGTGCCTCGGCGCCCCCCCAGGCCTGGCTCCGGTCAGCTTCGGCGAGCGGGCGATGAGCGTGATCGACAAGCGCGACAGCACTGTGGAAAGCTTCTACTTCAACCTGCAGGGCGTCGCCGAATACTGGAACGAAACCCAGCGCGTCTACCATCACACCAGCCCCATCACCATGATCTATGCCATGCGCGAGTCCCTGCGCATGATGATGGAGGAAGGTCTCGAGGGGCAGCATGACCGCCACGCCCGGGTCGCCGCGGGTTTGCGGGCCGGCCTGACTGCCATGGGCCTCGACTTGGCCACCGACCCCGACTATCAACTCAACCCCATCACCGTGGTCAATGCACCAGAGGGCGTCAACGAGGCCGAGGTGCGCACCCGCCTGCTGAACGATTTCAACATCGAGGTCAGCGGGGGCCTGGGCGAATTCCGCGGCCGCGTTTGGCGCATCGGCATGATGGGCAACGGCGCCCGCGAGGCCAGCGTACTTTCGGTTCTCTCCGCTCTTGAGGTAGTCCTCGGTGAGATGGACTACGAGGTGGCTTACGGAGCCAGCGTCGCCGCCGCTCAACGCAGCTTCGCCAACCACGGCGATTGATCTGCAAATCCTGCGTGGCGATATGGTCAGTAAATCGGGGGCGCGAGTAGCGCCCCCAATCTGTGGCTCCCTACCCTGTCATAGCCATTGCCCGGATCAAATCCGCGGACATCTGGGCGCAAGTGAACGCGCGAATCACCCGGTTCCAGCTCGACGCCTCAGGCTGCAGTGTCACGCTCACTGGCACACCGATGCTTGCCAGCAATCATGCGATTCACAAGTTATTTCCAAACCGTCCGCCAACGCCCTGATCGCTCTTTCATTGCATTGGAATGGATCCAGCAAGTGATTGATCACCCAATCCATGAAGTAGTTCAGGCCGACGGTCGCATCAGATTGTGGGCTTCAATCCCTGAAATGGATGGACGGCATTTGAGGGTCGTCCTGCTGCCAGATAGAATAACGGTGCACAACGCTTTCTTTGACCGGAGGTTTAGGCCATGAAGGTCAAGTATTTTTCGGACACCGACACCCTATACATCGAACTTTACGCTGCTGCCGTCGATGAAACCCGCGACTTGGACGAGAATACGCTTTTGGATCTCGATGACGCCGGCTGCCTGTGCGCGATCACCATTGAGCACGCCAGCGCTCGCATGGACATCCCCGCGTTTTCCTTCGAACAGGTCCCCGCGCCTCACCGCTCCGCCTGATACGCCGCGTCCAGTATCTCCACCACGTGCATCACCCGGATGCCGGCGCTGGCATCCCGTAGCCCCTGCTCCAGCTGGCCGATGCACCCGGGGTTGGCGGACGCGATCACCTCGGCTCCCGTTGCCGTCGCGTTGCCGACCTTTCGCTCCTGCAATCGCCGCGACATGTCCCGTTGTATCAGTGAGTAGAACCCGGCTGACCCACAGCAAAGCGACGACTCTGCCATCTCGACCAGTTCCAGTCCGGGTATGCTCCGTAGCACCTGCCGGGGCGCTTCGGTAATTCGCTGCGCGTGCGCCAGGTGGCAGGGATCCTGCATGGTGACCCGCCAGGGCAACTCCGCGCCGGGAGGATGCAGCGGCAATCCGGCCAGGAACTCGGTGATATCTCGCGTGTTGCGAGCAAACTCGTGCGCCGCTTCAGCGTATTCCGGATCGTCGCGAAGCAGGTCGCCGTACTCCTTCATCGACGAACCGCACCCGGCCGAGGCTGTCACGACCACGTCTACCTGAGCCCGTTTGAAAGCGTCGATATTCCGTCGGGCCATGTGGCGGCCCAACTCCAGATCGCCGGCGTGCAGATTCAACGCTCCACAGCAGCCTTGCGCCGGCGGCACCGCGACGTCGCACCCATTCCGTTGCAGCACCCTGACCGCCGCCCGCATCGCGTCGCCCTGCATCAACGGCATCACGCATCCGGACAGCAGGCCCACGGTCATGCGCTTCTCGCCCGCGGCCGGAAAGACCTGGCCGCGCGGGCTGAAGAACTCCCTGCCCATGACGGGCATCTGCGCTTCCATTGCGGCGAGATCGCCCGGCATCAGGCTCAGTACCCGCGATTTGCGCACCAGTCGCTGCACGCCGGTCCGTTGGTATAACCGCATCAGGTGTCCGGCCAGGCGCAGCCTCCCATTGTGGGGCAGCGCGGCTCGCAGAAACAGCCGGGACAGGTGGCCCAGCTCGCGACTCTGCAGGTCATTGTCCTGGACCTGTGCCCGCGTGTGTTCCATCAGTCGTCCGTAGGGCACACCCGACGGACAGACCGCCTCGCACGCCCGGCACTGCAGGCACAGCTCCCAGTGCGAAACCAGCCGCTCGCTGATCCCGGCGCGACCCTCGTGCACTGCCTTCATCAGCGCGATCCGACCCCGCGGCGACTCCGTTTCCAGACGCGTTTCCACGTAGGTGGGGCACGCGCTCAGGCACAGGCCGCAGTGCACGCACCGGTACAGGTCTTCCTCGGCGGGCGCGTCGGAACCGGCAAACCCGGGCCCATCGTTCAGCGACCCTTCGAAGGGCAATCCGTACGGGAAACCGTGACCGGCGTCAATCCCTCCGCCCATGTGCTGGCCGGCGTCCGAGTGGCGGTCCGGTGCGCTGACCATCACAATCCTCCTATGAAGCGGCCGGGGTTCAGGATGTTCTGGGAATCGAATTGCTGCTTCAACCGGCGCATGATTTCCATGCCCGATGGTTGTTCGCCCCAAACATCGATCAGCGCCTTGACGGCATCGGGACACCGCTCGATGATGGCTCCTCCACCCAGCGACGTGGCCTCGGACTGGATACCCTGGAGCCCGATTGCCACCAGCGCCGGGTCTGCGTCGGCCAATTCGCCCCACCAGAGCAGACGACCGCCGCCAAAGCCAACGTCCGCCGCCACCGACGGCGGCTCGGCGCTACCGAGCGCGACCCGCGAGAATGCCAGTACCTGCTGCAACGCTGACGGTTGAGTGTTGATCCGGACGCACACTCGGGGCGGCGAGTCGCCGCCGGCCGGCAGATCGGTGAGGGCATTGATCAGGCCGTTTGCTTCGTCGTTCCTGGCGACGTGAACCGTGTTCCCGACCTGCGCCCAGAGACCCACTGTGTCCTCCACTCGGCGCTTCATCGACGTTGGCCGTCCGCCTAATATTGCGACGCTGAGCGCGCTCCCAGCCACCGAAGGCGCGATCCGCATGGCCGCCTCTCCGGTCAGGACGTGCAATCCCAACGGCGCGTAGTGCTGGCCTTGCAGGTTCTGGGCCGCGCCGGCGGCAGCGTCGATGCTGTCGAACCCGGCCACGATTACGGCCCATTCCGTCGGCGCCGGAGCCAGCTTGAAAGTCGCTTCTGTGATGATCGCCAGCGTGCCCAGAGAACCCGTATACAGGCGGTTGAGGTCGTATCCGGTCACGTTTTTTACAACTTTGCCGCCCGCTTTGCTCTGGGTACCGTCTGCTCCGACGACGCTGATTCCTATCAGCCAGTCCCTGGGCAGTCCGTACGCCGACCGCATGGGCCCACTGATCCCGGTGGCCAGGGTTCCGCCCACGGTCGCCCGATCACCCAACGGCGCTGCGATGGGCACGTGTTTGCCGTCCTGCGCCACGGCGCTATCCAGTTGTTCGATGGTGACGCCGGCTTCGACGATCACGGTGAGGTCGGCCGGCTGGAAGTCCACGATCCGGTTCATTCCGGTCAGGTCCAATGCGATCCCCGGGCGTGTCGGCGTGTTTCCCAACTGCGTAAGCGTCCGTCCGCCCGACGGATACACCGCAATGCCGGTTCGATGCGCCCAGGCCATCACCGCCGCCACTTCATCAGGGTTGGTCAGCTTCACCGCCGCCACCGGCAACAGCGGACCGATTGCGTAATCCGGCAGATCCGCCGCGCGAACTACAGCCTCAGTCCCTACCAGATCGACCAGTTGGGAGACGAGGGAACCGGAGCGGGTCATGCCGCGAGCGGGCACGATGGTTCCTGTTCCCGTGCGATCGTTGACCACGCGCTCACACGTACATCCCGGCGGTGTAAGCCGCCGGGTGCGCTGACGGCCGCCAGTAGCTTCCGTCCGGAAATATCTTGCCGGGGTTCAGCCGGTTCTCGGGAGCGAAAGCCTCCCTTACCCGCTGCATCGCCTCCATGTCCGCATCCGTGTACACCAGCGGCATGAATTCTTTCTTCTCCAGGCCGATGCCGTGCTCACCACTCAGCGTGCCGCCCAGCAGCGCGCATTCTTCCATAAGTTCCGCGGCGGCCGCCATCGCGCCTTCCATAACGCCGGGCTCGCGGGCGTCAAACAGCATGCACGGATGCAGGTTCCCGTCGCCGGCGTGGAACACGTTGGCGATGGTGATCCCGTAGCGCTCGCTCACCTCGCTGACCTTCCGCAGCATCTGAGTGAGGCGGGTTCGCGGGACCACACCGTCCACCAGATAGTAGTTCGGCGCGATGGTACCGAATGCCCCAAACGCCGTCTTGCGACCCACCCACAGGCGCTCCCGCTCCGCGTCATCCTCCGCGACCCGCACGTCGGCGGCGCCGGTGTCCCACAGCGCGGCTTCAACCTCGCCGCTTACTTCGTCCACCTCTTCGTTCAACCCTTCCAGTTCGATCAGCAGCACTGCCCCGGCGTCGTTGGGATAACCCGCGTCGGTCACGTTCTGCACCGCCTTGATGCTGAGCGCGTCGATCATCTCCAGGGCGGCGGGCACGATTCCGTGACCGATCACCGCGGATACCGCGGTGCACGCCGAATCGATGTCGGGGAAAATTCCGAGGAAGGTTCGTACCGTCTCCGGCAACGGCAACAGCCTGACCAGTATCTTCGTGGCGATGCCGAAAGTGCCCTCGGAACCCACGAAAGCGCCTCTCAGGTCGTATCCGGCCGCCTCCCGCGCCATGCTGCCCAGATGCACGATCTCGCCGTCTTCCAGCACCACCTCCATCCCGATGACGTGGTTGGTGGTCGCGCCGTACGCCAGGCAATGCGGCCCGCCCGCGTTTTCGGCGATGTTCCCGCCCAGGCTGCACGCCCTCTGGCTCGACGGATCCGGCGCGTAGCGCATCCCGAACCCCCGCACGTGGTTGTCCAGATCCAGGTTGATCACGCCCGGCTCAACCAGGGCGGTGCGGTTCACCGTGTCGACTTCCAGGATCCGGTCCATTCGCGGGAACGCAATCTGCAACCCTTCCGGCGGCGTGATTGCCCCGCCACTCAGGCCGGTGCCGCTCCCGCGTCCCACCACGGTCACGCCGGCGTCGTAGGCCAGCGCCATCACCCGGCTCACTTGCTGCGTGTCGGCCGGCAAAACGACCGCCCGAGGCATCGAGCGGTCGACGGAGCCGTCGTATTCATAGACCAGGAGGTCTTCCCGGTGCGCGATCACATATTCGTCACCAACTACGGCGCGAATGCTCGCCAGAAGATCGTGGTCTGTCAAGGTTCGGTCAGTCCTTCCGGCGCTGGTACACCTGGATCCGGTGCCGGTTGGCCTCCACCACGAACAGCCGCTCCTCAGGGTCCAGCCGGAGGGACACAGGCCCCCAGAAGTACGGTTCGGTTTGTGCGGAGATCAGGTACGGCGTGTCCAGGTGGTCCGGCAAATCGGGGACCAGGTTGGCGATCTGACGGGTGTTGTACTCGTCGGGGTTCACCGACATGAAGTCCTGGGCCCATTTCGACAGCGTGGCCTGCCCTCGCAGCGACTGGATGAAATGTCCGTCCGAATCCAGCAACTGGATCCGTTCGTTGCCCCAGTCGGCGACGTAGATGTAGCCTTCGGAATCCACGGCAACCGCAGACGGTCGGCTGAACTCCCCGTCTCCAGTCCCGGAAGAGCCGTAGGTGGTCAGGTGCTGGCCGTCCTTGGTGAACTTTTGGATCCGGTCGTTTCGCCAGTCCGCGACGTACACGTTGCCGGTTGTGTCCAAGGCCAGTCCCCAAGGCATGTTGAACTGGCCGTCGCCGTCGCCGAACTCGCCCCAAATGGAAACCGGCTCACCTTCGGAGGTGAAAACCTGCACGCGGTGGTTGTACTGCTCGGCCACGTACACGGTTCCGTCAGCGGCGACTGCGACACCGGCCGGGCCGTTCAACTGGCCGGCCCCGTCACCTTTTTCTCCCCACATCCTGACGAAATCGCCGTCCGTGTCAAACACCGTCACTCGGTGCAGATGCTCGTCCGTGACGTGGATGCGCTGGTCGTTGCTGATCGTCATGCCAATGGGCAGCGTCCACTGCCCTTCGCCTCGCCCGGTGCCCTTGCTGAACTCGCCCAGGTATTCCTCGTCCCAATTGAGGACGCCAATGCGGATCAACGCGGTGCGCGCAGCGTCGGCATGGTTCAGCACCATGATGCGTCCGTCGTTGGTGAAGCCGCAGTCGTACGGGTTGATGAACCCTCGGCCGCTCTGATTGGTGGTCACGCCGATGGTTTTGAGGTATTCCATCGGGCCCGCGCTGACCGCAGTTGCGGTAGTCATTGCACCCACTCCTCTTTTGCGTAGGGGCGAATGATCATTCGCCCCTGCAATTGTCCGCTACGCGTTTTCGCCGACTTTACGCCAACTGGTACTCTCGCGTAGCCGTCAGCAGACGCAACAGGTTGGCGATGCGCTGCTCGTCAGCCTCGGTGCGGGAACCGTCCCTGAGGTCGGCAGGTCCCTGCTCGCTGGCGAACTCCCTGATTGACGTGAAGGTCCCTTCGGACAGTTCCAGCGGTCCAATGAGGTCCGCACAGGCGCTAACCTGTTCTTCGGGCGATAGTGCGCCTGCGCTCTGCCGGCTCATCCGGTCGATGATCGCCCGGACGCCCGGGTTGCTAGGGTCGCCCAGTTCCCGGCCCACGAAGTTGACCCGTTCCACCAGCGCGCCGCTGTCGATCCACTCGGCGCCCTCATGCCAGCCCTCCACGCTGGGCGGCTGGAAGATGCCCTGACCCATGTACATGGCCTGGCGGGCCAGTTGGTCGGCGCCGAAAGTCGGCTCCTGATAGGTGCCGGCCATGCGGACCGCGCCCACCACCAGTTCCACCGGCCCCTTGACCCGGGCGAACCGGGACTCCTCTGATCTGAAGTAGTCCGAGTTGAACAGCGTGCGCATGACGGAGCGAATTTCGTACTCGGATGCGAAGTAGGTGGCCATCATGTCGCTGATGACCGCTTCCCCTGCCTCGTTCACGTCGTCAGCGGCAAAGAACTGGAACAGGCGGGTGCAGACGAACCGTGCCGTGGCTTCCTGCTGCACAATGATGTCGATGATGTCCTCACCATTGAAGTTGCCCGTGTGCCCCAGGAAGGTCTTTTCACCGTCGTCGTGGTCGTAGTCACGGTAGTTGAAGTGCCAGTTGATGCGGCTGTACGGCCAGATGGAGTCGCGGCTGGCGCGAGTGGACATGTACTCGACGTTGCCCAGCGTCCATCCGGTGAACGCGCGGGCGCACTCCTTGATGTCGTCCTCGGTGTAGTTGCCGACGCCCATGGAGAAGAGTTCGAGCAACTCGCGCCCGTAGTTCTCGTTGATGTTGTCGCGGTGATTGTCGTGGTTGTCCAGCCAGATGATCATGGCCGGGTCCTTGGACAGTTCCACCAGCATCGTCTTGTAGGAACCCAGTGAGTGGCGGCGGAAGGTGGTGATCTGGTTGACCAGAGCGTTGGCCTGGTTCAGCTTGGAGTACCCGGTGGCGAACAGCCCGTGCCAGAACAGGGCCAGTTTCTCTTCCAGTTGGTTCCGAGTCGTCACCATCCGGTACATCCAGTATGCGCCGGCGCTGTTCAACTCGCGCATCTCGGCCATTTCCGAGTGGTACCTTCGGATCACGTCGTCAGGCATCACGCCGGCGTCGCCGGGATTTAGCAGATTTTCTACCACGTTTTCGTAACCCTGCCCGACCAGCTGCTCCAGCTCATCGCGGGTGGCGCCGAAGCCGGCTCGACGCATCAGGTGCGCCATCAGGGCAATATCGGCATTGCTCATAATTGCCTCCGCAAGTTCTGTTTTCAAATGATTGATGTGACCGGTCGGGTTAGTTCCGGACGAAGTCCCACTGCTCGAACTGGCCGTTCACAATGTTGACCGGGTCCAGGCCCAGCCACTTGTCGGCAATTGTCGAGTAGGTCGAGCGGAAGTCGTTGTTCCAGTGCAGGTCACCATCCAACTGGTCGCGCTCGGCCAGGGACGGGTATTGCCCGTAGAAGCCGCCGTTCACCTGGTTGCCGATGATGAAGGCGGTCCCGCCCGAGCCGTGGTCGGTGCCGGTGCCGTTGTCGCGGATCCGGCGCCCGAACTCAGTCCACACCAGCACGATGGCGTCGTCGCCTCGGCCGTGCTCATCCAGGTCGGCCAGGAAGTCGCTGATGGCGCCGGAAACCTGGGTCCACAGCCCACCGTGTACCTTGATTTCGTCACCGTGGGTGTCAAAACTGCCGTGCTGGGTGTAGTAGATGCGGGTGCCCAGATCGGCGGTCATCACCTGAGCCACGTTTTTCAGGGACTGGGCGATGGGGTTTTCCGCGTACTCCACCGAGGAGGAATACTTTTCGGGAGCGGTGCGCAGGATGTCCGCGCCTTTCAGGGCGTCGCGCCCGGTTTGGCCCAGGTAGTCCATCACGGCATCCTGTATGGACCCGCCGTACATCTTGCCAAAGGCGTCCAGGCACAGCCCGCGGATGCGCTCTTCCTCCACGTCGGGGAACAGG
Source organism: uncultured Dehalococcoidia bacterium (assembly GCA_951813535.1). GTDB lineage: Bacteria > Chloroflexota > Dehalococcoidia > Lucifugimonadales > UBA3495 > Bin87. The sequence goes on from OX638345.1 coordinate 1,931,065, forward strand.
CCGTAGGTCTCCAGGTTGCCCACGGAGGCGACGGGAACGCCGGAGGCGCCCATGGAGCGAGGAAGGCCGCGGCCGAAGTTGACGCCGGTAATCACGTTCTGTCCGGCGGGGTCAAGGTCGCGGATGACGCGGCCCAGCCAGCCCTCGGTGGCGATCTTTTCGGGCTCGCAGGTGTGCCAGATGTCCATGCTGCGGAAGTGGGAGCGCGTGGGGTTGGCGTATCCGATGCCGTTGACGATCGCAACTTTCCCTTCGTCCCACAGCGCCTTGATCGGGGCCATGTTGGGATTGAGGCCGAGTTGCCCGTCCAGCGGGATCACCTGTTCGGTGGGGATACCGACGTTGGGCCGGAAGTCGTAGTAGTGCCCGTCGGCGTAAGGAATCACGGTATTGAGCGGGTCATTGGCGCCAGTCAACTGGACTACGACCAAAGACCGGTCATTGTTGGTGGTGGTCATCGCGGATGGACCTCCTCGATCTGGGCGCGACGAAGTTCGCCAGCGCAGGTTTGGCTGATGTTCGCAGTTTAAAGTGTGCACCCCGGCGTGTCAACGCGATACGCGCAGTATTGACGCTCTCTGACGAGGTTTTGTCGTGGTGTCAATACGCGCCGTACCCGTGGGAAGCCAACGCTCTCATCATCGGACAGGGCCAACCGGCTGGACGGGCACAGCCACTTGATACCATCCATCCATATCGTCCAATTTGATGCCCGATTACCCATAGGCTATACTACCCGCCGCCCCGTGCCTGGCCCGATTCAGGGCCGAGCAATCGGGGACGCTCGATCAATCGGAGCCGTTGGCAACATGGATTTCAACATCGCCGTGCTGGGCGGAGACGGTATCGGTCCGGAGGTCACCGCCGAAGGCGTTAAGGCCATGCAGGCCGTCGGCCGCGCCTTCGGTCACAATTTCATCCTTGAGTACGGAGACGTCGGCGGTATATCCATCGACAAACACGGCACGCCCCTCACCGACGGTGTGCGAGACCTGGCAACCGCCGCCGATGCGGTTCTGTTTGGCGCGGTCGGCGGTCCCAAATGGGACGATCCCTCCGCTCCCACTCGACCCGAGGATGGCCTGCTTGCTCTGCGCGCCCACCTTAACGTCTTCGCCAATATCCGGCCCGTCAAGGTCTACCCTGAGCTCACCGACTCCAGCGTGCTGAAGCCTCACGTCCTGGAGGGCGTGGATATGGTCGTCGTCCGCGAGCTTACCGGTGGTCTCTATTACGCCCAGCCCAAGGGCCGCACCGAGACCCCCCAGGGCATCGTCGGCGTCGACACCATGCGCTACTCCGAATCGGAAATTGAGCGTGTCCTTCGCGTCGGGTTCGAGTTGGCCCGCGGGCGGCGCGGTAAGCTGACCTCGGTGGACAAGGCCAACGTCCTAGAGACCTCCCGCCTCTGGCGCGCCACCGCCACCCGTCTCGCCGGCGAATATCCCGACGTCGAACTGGAACACGCCCTCGTCGACGCCTGCGCCATGCAGATCGTGCTGCGCCCCGCGTCCTACGACGTGATCGTCGCCGAGAATACCTTTGGCGACATCCTGACCGACGAGGCCGCCATCCTCGCCGCGTCCATGGGCCTTCTCCCGTCCGCCAGCCTGTCGGGCGTGCCCCAGGCCGGCGCTCGGACACCAGGATTCTACGAACCCATCCACGGCACCGCCCCCGACATCGCTGGCCAGGGCATTGCCAATCCCTGCGGTTCCATTCTCAGCGCAGCGATGATGCTGCGCTATTCCCTCGGCCTCACCGAGGAAGCCGCCGCCATTGAGCGCGCGGTTCAATCCGTCCTGGAGCAGGGCCACCGCACGGCTGACATCGCCACCGCCGGGGACACCGCGACGGCAACCACGCAGATGGGCGACCTTATCGCCAACGCAATCGGCTAGGGCATCCGTCGCTTCCACCGTGTTCAACCTTCTGGGCAGCGTCGGCCTGACGGTCGCAATCCTGGTTTTTCTGGCGAGCGCGGTCGCCGTAATCTTCCTCGGCGTACAGTTGGCCCGCTACGGCGACGCCCTGGCATCCCTCACCGGATGGGGTCGCCTCTTCGTTGGCAGCATCCTGGTCGCCCTCGCCACGTCGCTCCCCGAGCTTTCCAATAACATCACGGCCGTCCGCATCGACAATCCCGAGTTGGCGCTCGGGAACGTTGTCGGCGCCAACATGGTCAACATGTTCACCATGGGCATGGTGGCTTTGGTCTTCGGAGGCCGGCGCTTTCTGCAGCGGGTGGCCCCGGAACAGGGCTATCTCATTGTCCTGGCGGCCATCCTGACCGGCTTGGCCGTGCTCTTCGCCGCCCTCCGCAACGACGTCAACATCTGGCAGATCGGGGTTTCGTCAATCATCCTGCTGGTCGTATACGTCATCGGTATGTGGATCGTGTACAAGCGCCGCCCGGCCGGCGCGGACGCCGAAGAAGAGGAAGAGGCCGGCATAACCCTCAGCCGGGCCTGGCTAATGTTCAGCCTGGTGTCCATCGGCGTGATTATTGCCGGCGTGTTCCTCGCTCAGAGCGTGGACCGCGTCGCCGACCTGACCGGCGTGTCCTCCGGGGTCCTGGGCATCCTCGCCGTGTCCATCGTGACCACCATGCCCGAGGCGTCCGCGACCGTCGCTGCCGCCCGGATGGGGGCCGCCGACCTGGGCGTGGCCGGCCTTTACGGCAGCTGCGTGTTCAACGTTACGATCCTGGCTTTCGCCGACCCCTTCTATCGCAATGGAATCGTGCTCAACAGCTCGGAACCTGAGCACTTCGTCGCCGGCATCATCGCCGTCTGCCTGATCCTGTTCGGCGGATTGCTGCTCCTGGGGCGCAGCCGGCTGCCGCAGCCCGTGATCGTCGCCGGGCTGGCTTTGATGGCCGGCGTTTACATTGCCGGCGCGATCTGGGTCGCGATTCTCGGCACACCCACCACCTAGATTTGAGCCCCCGGAAAACGGGCCAGTTCCACGAAACCGGACGCGTCGTCATCCCAGTCGAAAAGCGCCGCTTCCACCACGCGTTCGCCGTCGATTCCCACCACCAGTTGCTGCACGGGATATGCCGGCCCGTCTCCCCATGGACTCGTTGCCACCGTTCGGTCAGTGTCAGACAAGTACGCGCGGCCGTTGGGATGGGAATGATAGATGATGCGCGGCGGATGTTCCGAATCCAGGCCGTTGTTCAGCTCCAGGAGGTCGCCCGTGCTGAATACGTACGCCGACTCGGCGGTGCGTTCGGCGACGGTGGGGTGATTGCCCGATGCCTGGTCGTTCACGACCGGTCTGATCGTGCTCACCGAGGATCCCCCGGCCGGGCCGCTCAGCCATCCGCAGCACTCCGCCGGAAACGATTGCCGGGCCTGGCGGAATACTTCCTCCATGATTTCAGCCGGAATTTCCAGCGGTTCGCCAAAATTGGGCATAAAACCCCCTTGTTACGAAAACCGTAACCTGATATTCTAATTCGGCCGTTATTGACTGGTTTACCGTAACACTCCGGTAATACAATAGCGGTAAACTGAAATCGTAAATCGGCACAGCGTCCCGCCAAACACGGCGATAACCGCGAACAGGATGGAGAAATGCAGACCCTAACCCGCAAGTCTTTGAAGCTCAAGGCGTGCCCCCGTTGCGGCGGCGATGTTTGCCGTATGAGGGACACCTTCGGAGTCTATCACCAGTGCGCCCAGTGTGGCCGCGAAATCCGACGCGTGGCGACCAGCCCGGCCCCAGCCGCCGCCGTTGTCACCGGGGACGCGCCATCTAATCCGCCGCACCATCGCGAGAAGATGTTGGCCTGATCCAAATACCGAGCACAAGTTACCGTGGGCAGCGGCCTCGGACTTGGCTCCGAGGCCGCAATTCTTTTTTAACACCGCATCTCGACTGTAGCGACCACCGTACATCGATCATAGCCAGCCGCGTACGCACAGCCACGACCAACGGAAACCGCATCCCGTTGGGGTAAGGAGATGAGATGATGGAAAGCACACTGAACCGGGCTCGGTCTGTTCGCGGCGTACGCCGTCGGCGCATGGATCTGGGCTCGTGCCCCCATTGCGGCGGCGACGTGCGCCACGTCCGCGACATCTACGGCGACTACCGTCAGTGCCTGCAGTGCAGCCGGGAAATACCCGTGGATCCCGCTCCGCTGATGAGGTCCGCGGGGGCTGCCAAACCGGCCACGCCGAAATCCGATGAGCTGTTGGCCGCTTGATCCGCCACCGCTCTGATGAATGTTTGCGGGGTCTGCGTTCAGAACGCGGACCCCGTTTTCATGCCGACCCGGTTCGCGTGCCGGAATTCGTATCCCGTCGGCCCATCACCGGAACCGACGCGGCATGTTGTCGTTCCGATCCTTCACGAAAACCGCGTATTCCCGTATCGCCTGCTCTTGGGAGGCGGTCTGGATCGAACCCGGGCGCAGTTGACGAATGTAATCGATTGCCTCGTCAGCTTCCCAACCGGTGTTCACCAGGTAGGACGCCAGGATCGTGCCCGTTCGGCCGATTCCGGCCGCGCAGGTAACCACCGTGGGCCGTTCCCAAGTCTCGATCTGCTGCTCAGTGAAGGTGACGATGCGGTCAATCTGCTCTACAGATGGAGCTTCGAAGTCCCCCACCGGCTCGAACAACTCCTCGAAACCCCAGGGTTCTCCCGAGATGGTTTGCTCTTCCATTCGCACAATGGCCGTGACGTCGTTCAGTTCGAAGTAAATCAGGTGCCGGCGTTCCGTCGGCCCCATGGCTCCCGCCAGTGCGCCGGGCAGGATCCAACTGAAGTTGCGAAAATTGTCTTGCATGGGTCGCTCCGTATCCTGGCAGACCGTTCTATCGTCGGTGCGCGACTGCCGCCTGAGTATCTGGTCACAACAAATCTGTCAGGCGACGCCGTAGTTCCGTCTCGTCGATGCCGGCTATTTCCATAATCTTGTCGCGGGACCCGTGGCCCCGCACGACGCCAACATCCGTTCGGGGAATATCCAGGGCATTGGCCAGCATCTCCGCCACCGCCTGATTGGCTTTGCCTCGGGACGGGGGAGCGGTGGTCCGGATCCGTAGCGCCTCGCCATACCAGCCCAATATCTCGGTCCGGGCGGCGTTGGGTTGCACCCTCACCCGCAAGCGAGCTGTGACCGGCCTGGTCATCAATCACATGATAATAGGTCTGGTATAGTATGGGCACTGGCGGTTCTGGGAACCGTTGCGCTTTGACAGGAGATCGAATGGAGTATAGCAACATTACGCTTTCGGTGGGAGACCGCGTCGCTACGCTCCGCCTCAACCGTCCCGACGCGCTCAACGCGCTCAACCCCGAACTACTCGGCGAGTTCTCCCACGCCGTTGCGTCCGTCGGTGCAGATTGCTCCGTTAAGGCGATGGTAGTGAGGGGCGAGGGACGGGGTTTCTGCGCCGGCGCCGATTTGCTTTATTTCGACCAGGTTTTCGAGGACCTCTCCCTGCTGCCCGATTACGTCAAAGACCTCAACGATGCATTCTTCGCTTTGGAAGCGTTGCCCATCCCGACCATCGCGGTTGTGCACGGCTACGCCCTTGCCGGGGGAATGGAGTTGATGATGGCTTGCGATATGGCCGTCGTCGCCGACGACGCGCGCATCGGCGACCAGCACGCCAACTTCGGGCTGATCCCCGGCGGCGGCTCCACGCAGCGCCTGCCCCGCCGGGTCGGCATGCCCCGCGCGATGGAATTGTTGACTACCGGCCGTTGGCTGTCGGGCAAGGAGGCTGTCGACTGGGGTCTGGCTCTCCGGTCCGCCCCGTCGGAATTCCTCGAGGCCGAGTTGGAATCCCTTCTCGAAGGCCTTCGCCCCAAGAGCCGGGTGGGTCTGGGCCTCATGAAGTCCCTGGCTCGCCGGAGCCAGGATCTTCCCCTGCGCGACGGCGTCGCCCTGGAAGGGGCAACCTTTACCCACGTGTTCGCCACGTCGAGCCATCCGCGGGAGGGTATCCGAGCCTTCAAGGAGAAGCGCCAGCCCGAATTCTGAAGCCGCGTAGTGGTAAGCCCTATCCCAATTCCGTACTATTGCTGCCCTTGTCTTGGGCGGCCTGACTTTGGATTATTGGTTTGAAAATTAAGGACATCCTCAGCCGCCGAAGGACGATTTCCTTCGAATTCTTCCCGCCCCGTGAGGCCGACGGCGTCCCCGGCGTGGTTGACGTCGCCGACCGCCTGCAGCGGTTCGCCCCGGACTTCGTCTCGGTTACTTACGGAGCCGGTGGGGGCACCAGGGCCTTCACCGAAGAGATCACCATGCGCCTCAAGCGACGTGGGGACATGGAAGTTATGGCCCACCTGACCTGTGTGGCCCAGGGCCGCGACGAAGTTCACGGCGTGCTCGAACGACTAGACGATGCCGGCATCGAAAATGTCATCGCCCTCCGCGGTGATCGTCCCCCGGGAACCGAGGATGATGCGCCAGGTGAGGACGAATTCGCCCACGCCACCGAACTCATCGAGCACATCCAGGCCAATTTCGATTTTGGCGTGGCTGGCGCCTGCTATCCGGAAGGTCACACCGAGTCCGACAACCTGGAATCGGATATCGCCTACGCTCGTATGAAGCAGGACCTCGGCGCGGACTTCCTCATCACCCAGCTTTTCTACGACAACGACTACTTCTACAGTCTCCAGGAACGCGCCGCCGCCGCGGGGATAACCATTCCCATCATCCCCGGCGTGCTGCCTATCTTGAGCACCCCGCAGATTCGACGCTTTACCTCGCTGTGCGGCGCGACGATTCCGTCCCAACTGGACGCTCGGCTGGAACGCTTCGCCGATGACAATCGGGCCGTACGTGAAATCGGCGTTGAACACGCCACTCGACAAGCCGAGGACCTGTGGGCCAATGGCGTGCCGGGTATCCATTTCTACGTACTCAACCGCACCTACTCGGTTTCCCATATCCTCAGCGATCTGCACATCGGGGGCCACGACGGCGATTGATCCAACCGCGCTGCTGATCGCTCATGCTCTCCACCGGCGTTGACTTCATAGAGATCGACCGCGTTGCCGACGTCCTTGACCGGTACGGGGAACGGTTCCTGCGCCGCGTCTTCACCCCCGGGGAGATCGCCTACTGTCGAGGTCGCGCTCCCAACCTGGCGGCGCGTTTCGCCGCCAAAGAGGCGGTCATGAAATCCCTGGGCACCGGTTTTCGTGGCGTTGGCTGGCGTGATGTCGAGGTCGTCCGCGCCCCCAGCGGGGCCCCCAGCCCGCGACTCCACGGCCGGGCCCGCCGTCGCGCCGAACGTTTGGGCGTCACCGAAATCGCCATCAGCCTCTCTCATTCCCGGGGGTTCGCCATGGTCGTCGCGGTGGCCATGCGTCCTGACACCCCGGAATCTCTGGAGGCCGCCGGAGCCACTCTTTGGGGCGACGCTGTGGCTCCACGGGCCGGTTGATCCGGGATGGCGGTCAAGGTTGTCACTGTCGCTGAGATGCAGGCGCTGGAAGCCGCCTCTGAAGCCGCCGGCGTCAGCACGGACACCTTGATGGAAAACGCCGGTCTGGCGTGCGCCCGGCGCGTGCGCCAGCGCATGGGTGGAGCCGCCGGACGCCGCGTAGTCGTCCTGGTCGGACCCGGCAACAACGGCGCCGACGGCTTGGTCCTGGCGCGACACCTGAGCCGGTGGGGCGCCGACGTGTGCTGCTACGTTGTCCGAGGACGGCCCACGGATGACGCGAAGATGACCGACGCCCTGGCTTACGGCGTGGCGGTTGCGGACGCTTCGGAAGACCACGGGCTGGCCAGCTTGGGTACACTGCTGGGCCGTTGCGATATGGTCGTTGATGCAATCCTGGGCGCCGGTCGGTATCGCCCCCTGGAAGCGCTGGTGGCAGATGTCGCCTCGCTGGTCAACCGTGTCCGTTCTGGCCGGTCGGATCTCCCGGTTGTCGCTGTGGACTTGCCCACGGGCGTTAATCCTGACACCGGGGTTGCTGACCCCCGCTCCATCGTTGCTGACGAGACCCTCGCTCTCTGCCATCCCAAGTACGGCATCGCCAACTTCCCCGGCGCGGGGTACGCCGGCCAGATCAACGTGCTGGGCATCGGTTTGCCGCGCCAGGTGTCTGCCTCGGCTGATGCAGACTTGCCCATCGAGTGGATGACCCCGGAGTCGGCCCGTACCCTCCTTCCTTCCCGGCCCCTCACTTCCCACAAGGGCACCTTCGGTCACCTGCTGATCGTGGCCGGTTCTCGAAACTTCGTCGGCGCGGCGTCCCTCGCCGCCCGGGGAGCCCATCGTGCCGGCGCCGGCCTCGTCACCCTGGCCGCTCCCGAATCGGTGTACCGGATCGCCGCCTCCCGGCTGACCGAGACCATCCATCTGCCCCTTCCCGAAGACACCGATGGACGCATCGACCCCTCTGCCGCCGCCATTATCCGGGAGCGGATCGGCAACTACTCGGCGTTGGCGGTGGGCTGCGGGCTGGGTTGGTCCAGCGGCACGACCAGCCTCATCGAGCGTCTGCTGCTGGATGGAGAAGACGCGCCAGATCTGCCAACCGTCATTGACGCTGACGGGCTGAACAACCTTTCCGGATGCCCAGATTGGCAGGACCGTTTGGGCGCCAACGCCGTCCTGACCCCTCACCCCGGAGAGATGGCAACCCTCACCGGGATGCCCACCGCCCGGATACAGGCCGACCGTCTGGACGTCGCCAGCCAATCGGCGGCAACCTGGAGGCAGACGCTCCTGCTCAAAGGAGCCCACTCCATCGTCGCTTCGCCAGGTGGTCAGCGTTGCGTCCTTCCCTTCGCGAACCCGGCGCTGGCGGCCGGCGGAACCGGCGACGTCCTCACCGGCATCATCGGCGGCCTGCTGGCCCAGGGCCTCGCTCCCTACGACGCGGCACGGCTTGGCGGCTTCCTTCACGGCGCCGCCGCCGATCAGGTGCGGTCCGAATACGGCGACGCCGGAGTGGTTGCCAGCGACCTCCTGGATCTTCTGCCCGCGATGATTGCCGGCCTGCGCAGCCCGGAATGAGCCTGTGTTTAGAAGGAACCCGTGTTTAGTCTGACCCCGGAGCAAGCTGTCCGCCTGTCTGAAACCCCGGTGGGCCACCTGGCCACCGCCGACGCCAACGGACGGCCCCACGTCATACCGGTCTGCTTCGCTTACGACGGCCACTGCATCTACTCTGTCCTCGACGCCAAGCCGAAGCGCGGCACGCTCACCGGCTTGCGTCGCGTTCGCAACATCCTGGCCAATCCGCAGGTCTCGCTGGTCATTGACCACTACGACGAGGATTGGACCCGGCTCTGGTACCTGTTGGTCCAGGGCAGAGCTGAGCTGGTCGAAAACGGCCCCGAACCGTCGACGGCGATCGCGCTGCTGCGCGAAAAATATTCCCAGTACCGAAATATGGCCCTGGATGGCAATCCGGTGATACGGATCACGCCCGAACGCGCCACCGGCTGGTCCGGTAGTTGAACCGCGCGCCGAATCGCCTTGACCCAGTAGCCGCCGCACCCTAGAATGCCGGCACCCGGCCCGGTGCGGCCGCCTTCCGCAGGTTGCTATGACCCAGCTCGTTTTTATCCACGGACCCGGCGCCGGCGGCTGCGCCGACTCCTATATCAACCAACTCTACCATTACCCGAGCAGCCTCGCTCCCAACCTGCCCGGCCATCTCGATGGCGCTCCGTGCACCAGCGTGGAGCGATATACCGACTGGTTGCGGGGTTGGTTGCACTCCAGGGGACACACCCGCGACTTGGTGCTGAGCGGGTTTACCCTGGGCGCTTGCGTGGCGTTGCAGTACGCCCTGGACTACCCGGAAGAGGTCAAAGGGCTGGCGCTCATGACCATCGCCATGCGTCCCAAGGTGCGACGCCCACAGGACTTGCAGTTCCGCCTTGACGCCGCCGGGGACGATGCCACCTACGAGAAGTGGCTTGGCATGATGGACGGCATCATGCATTTCATCGAGCCGGACCTCCGCGCCCGCCTTTTGCAGCGACACCGCGAGGTCGGACCCGTGGCCCAGCACGCGGATCTGGTGGTGATCGACCGCTTTGACGTGCGCGACCGGATCCACGCCCTCGAGGCTCCCCTGCTGCTGGTCCAGGGCGTCGACGACCCCCTGGCCACCGGCGACTACGAGGAAGAGATACATCGCGCCGTTCCCGGTTCCAAACTCATCAAGATGAAAAACGCCGGCCATTTTCCCATGGTGGAAAAGCCCGACGAATTCAACGCTGTCCTCGACGATTTCCTGGCCGAGATCGGGTGATACCGGGACAGCCATCCAATTGCCAACACAACCCGGAGGAACATAGACGTGGACGGAGTTACCGCAGTAGCCAACGTATTGAAAATGGAAGGCGTGGATTGGATCGCCGTCATGCCCTCCAACCCGCTCATTGAGGCGGCTGCCATCGCCGGAATCCGCCCGGTGGTGTGCCGACAGGAGCGGACCGGCGTGCACATGGCCGACGGCTTTTCCCGCATCACCAACGGCAACAAGATCGGTATCTTCCTGGCCCAGAACGGACCCGGCGCCGAAAACTCTTTCGGCGGCGTCGCCCAGGCCTATGCCGACTCCGTACCCATCCTGGTGCTTCCGGCCGGCGTCGCCCGCAATCGCATCGGCGTGGAGCCCAACTTCCATCCCGTGCAGGCCTACGCGCCCATCACCAAGTGGGCCGCCCATGTGAACTTCGCCGACCGGGTGCCCGAGCTCTTTCGCCAGGCCTTCACCAAGCTCCGTTCCGGCAAGCCCGGCCCCGTCCTGCTCGAAATACCCTCCGACCTGGTGTCTGACCAGATCAGCGAGGAGAACTTTGATTACGTCCCGCCCAGGAAGATGCGCGTCGCCGCTGACCCTGCTGCCATCTCACACGGAGTTCGCGGCCTGCTATCGGCCCGCCGGCCCGTCATAATGGCCGGCCAGGGTGTGATGTACGCCGAAGCAACCGACGAGCTTCTGGAACTCGCCGAGTTCCTCCAGGTCCCGGTGCTCACCACCCTGGAAGGCAAGAGCGCATTCCCTGAAAACCACCCGCTGTCCCTCGGTGTCGGCGGATCCAGCCAGACCGGCCCCGTGCACCGGTTCCTCACCAACTGCGACGTCGTGTTCGGTGTGGGCGTCAGCTTCACCAAGAGCGGCTTCACGGTACCCATTCCGTCCGGCAAGACGCTGATCCACCTTACCAACGGCGAGGACGACATCAACAAGGACCACCGCACCGAGTACCCCATCCTCGGCGACGCCAAGCTGGCGCTCCGCCAGTTCATCGACGAACTGAAGGCCCAGGGAGCCCAGCAGCGCGCGCCCAACCAGGAACTGGCCGACGAGATCACCGCCAGCCGGGAGGCCTGGATGGCCGAATGGCTGCCCCGGCTCACCAGCAATGAGGTCCCGCTGAACCCTTATCGCGTGGTCTGGGACATCATGCACACGGTCGATCTTGACAACACCATCGTCACCCACGAGTCGGGCAGCCCCCGCGAACAGGTCTCGCCCTTCTGGGAAGCCCGCGCTCCCCGCAGTTTCATCGGCTGGGGCAAGTCCACGCAGTTAGGTTACAGCCTGGGCCTCGCCATGGGCGCCAAGATGGCCGCTCCCGAGAAGATGGTCATCAATTTCATGGGTGACGCGGCTTTCGGCATGGTCGGGCTGGACGTAGAAACCGCCGTCCGCTCCAACATCCCCATCACCACTGTGGTGATGAATAATTCGACCATGGCGATCTACCCGGACAGCCGCATCCCCACCGCGGTCGAGCGGTACGGTCTCAAGGACCTCAGCGGAGATTTCTACCGGGTGGCCCTGGCCCTGGGCGCGTACGCCGAACAGATTCACACGCCTGACGAAATCAAGCCGGCCATGCAGCGCGCCATGCAGGCCAACGCCGACGGGCGTCCGGCCCTGCTCGAGTTCATCACCAAGGAAGAGGGCACCTTCTCCAAGTTCCGCTTCGATTAGAACTCCCGGCGGTCAACACTCGAAGTTCTTCCCCGCAGGGGCGAGCCATCATTCGCCCCTGTATTTTCGTCTCGACACCGCTCGTCAGATCCGGCCATCCGACTGCGCGATATGGCCGAGCCTCGCACAATGGTGATATGGCAAACCAACCTACGATTCCGGAAACTGCAAGCGACATAACCGCCGACTGGATGCAACGTGCCTTGGCCGGCATCTCGTCCAATCTGCCCTCTGTAGCCGACGTTGCCGTCGAAAACATCGGGGCTGGCGTCGGCTTGGTGGCAACTATCCTGCGTTGCCATCTGTCCTATCGTGATGATCCCGGTGGGTTGCCGGAGACGCTTATCGTCAAGCTGGCCAGTCCTCACCCCGAGACCTTTCAGACCGCCCGCAGGCTCCAGTTGTATCGGCGCGAGTACGACTACTACCGCCTGCTGGGCGCTCACGTTCCTTTGCGTTCGCCCACGCTGTTTTACGGCGATTTCGACGACTCCACCCACCATTTTGTTCTGGTCCTGGAAGACCTGAACGCAATGGTCACCGTGGACCAGATCGACGGGGCCAGCGAGGCGCAGGCCCGGACCGCCGTGCGCGCACTCGCCCGTCTGCATGGTCACTATTGGAATCTGGTGGATCGCCCACCCGTGTCCGGTTTCCACGATCCTGCGAGTCCGGAGCGGCGTCGTCTGGTTCAGAATGTATATCAGGCGAGCCTGCCGACCGCCCTGGACCGTTTCGGAAGTCTGTTCTCCCACCGGATGCAGCGGCTGGCCCGGGAGTACGGGGATCGCCTCATTGAGCACATGGACGCACTTGCCGCCGGCCCGCTCACCTTTTGCCACGGCGATTTCAGGCTGGACAACATGTTTTTCGCTGAAGATGGGAGCGACGATTTTGCCGCCGTGGACTGGCAGGTATGTGGCGTGCGCAGTGGTCTGTACGACGTCGCTTATTTCCTGTCCTCCAGTGTTTCCACACCGGTTCGAAGAAGGATCGAGCGCAGCATCATCGAGGAGTACCATCGCATCATTCGCCAAATGGGGGCGGGAGATTTGACCGCTGACGATTGCTGGCGCAGCTATCGGCAGAATATGCTGAGTTGTTTCCAGACTCCGATCATCGCCGGCGGCCAACTGGACTTCAGCGACACCCGCAGCAGCCAACTGGCCGACGTGTTCCTGACGCGCACCCTCACCGCCATAGACGATCTGGGCGCGGATGAGTTTCTGCCGGACGGTCCTCCCGTTGATGAAACGGAGCAGCCGGCGTAAAACCGCTATGGCTGCCCGTCCCGCCATACCGGCCGGTGCACGTGACATAACGGCGGATTGGCTGCGCCAGGCATTGGCATATCCCGCAAGTTCCAACCTACCGGAGTTGCAGGGCGTTCAAGTTGAACCCGTTGGTTCCGGGCGGGGGTTCATCAGCGAAGTGATTCGCTGCCGCCTGTCGTGGCCCCGGGACGCTCCGTCGGCGCCGAACAGCCTGATCATCAAGCTTCACAGCCCGGAGCGCAAAACGTCATGGGTCGCTCGAGCCGTCAGGTTCTATCGGCGGGAGTACGAATTCTACCGGCGTATCGGTGCCTTGGCTGTCGTTCGTTCCCCGGCCATGTATTACGGAGACTTCGCTCCGCGCACGCATCGGTTCGTGTTGGTATTGGAAGACTTGGCGGATTGGGTTTCAATTCCGCAGCCGCAAGGGGCCAGCCATGATCAGGCAAAATCCGCCGTTCGCGCGGCCGCTGGTATGCACGGGCTGTATTGGAACAACTTTAGCCAACTCGCCGCGGCGGGCGTGCTCGACTACTTGGAAAAATACCGTCTCGCAACCCAACTGGGTTACCTGTTCTATTTGCCGCCCGCCCTGCGCCGGTTCGGCGATCTGTTCACTGCGGGGACGCGTCGCCTCGCCGAGACTTACGGACCTCGCATCGCCGATCACCTGGCCGATTTATCCGCTGGACCAAAGACTTTCACCCACGGCGATTTCAGGCTCGACAATGTGCTCTTCGCACCGAATGCCAGCGACGATTTCGCAGCTATCGATTGGCAAAATTGCGGCATCCATTCCGGCATGCGCGATGTTTCTTATTTCTTGTCCAACAGCGTGACCACTGAATTGCGGCGTTCGATTGAACGGGAAGTCATCGAGGAATATCATGCCGCCCTGTGTCGTGCGGCCATCACTCATTTCACCCTCGAGGAATGCTGGACCCTGTACCGCAACGTCACGTTGAGTTGCCTGATTGGTCCCATCGTCATGTGCGGCAGTTTGGATTTCAGGGACCCGGAAAGCCGGCGCACGATCGTAATCGGTTTGCGTCGCACCTTGTCCGCCGTGGAGGACCTGGACGCCGAAGAATTCCTCCCCGGGCGGCAGCGAATCTTCAGCATTGGGCGCGTCTCCTCCGAGTTGTCCGCCGCTGCGTATCACGCGCGAAGGATGATCGGGTAGTCTCTCTGGGCAAGTCCGCACGTACCTGCCGACCCACGGAGGAAACTCGCACAGGATTGATGACAGCGCTTGGTGGCGCGCCTGCCCGTCTGCGCATTAGACTGGCCGCTGACATTCTCGACCAACGGAGCCAACGATGACTGTCGCGGGATCACCGATTGAACGTGCGGAGCTGGACGATTTGCGAGATGAGCTGGCCAGGATAGTCGCCGGCGCTCCGGCGGCCGCCGCTGGTGACACTCCCGTAGGTGCGGACCCCGAATCATCCCGGACCGTAACCCCTTCGCAGCCTCCCCGTGCCAGCGCGTATCAGCCAACCATTCTCGATCTGCCAGCCTGTGAGCGGCCGCGCGAACGCCTGCGCGAGCACGGACCCCGTTACCTCAACAACGCCGAGCTCGTGGCAATCCTCCTCCGTTCCGGCATCGCCGGCGAGAACGCTCTCAGTCTGGCCAATCGCGTCATTGCTGAGTTCGATGGCCTCGCCGGCCTCGCCCGCGCCGGGCATGCCGAACTCTGTGACCTGCGCGGTCTAAGTCACGCCAAGTCCTGCGAGATCATGGCCGCACTCGAGCTGGGCCGCCGGATCGCGTCCCTTGCTCCCGAGGAGCGGTTGCAGATATCCTGCCCTCAGGATGCTGCGAACCTCGTTTCCGCAGAGCTCGAATTGGAGGCCCAGGAAAACCTGGTCGTCCTGTTGTTGAACACCCGCAACCAGGTCGTGGCCCGCCGCACCATTTATATTGGCACCGTCAACAGCAGCGCGGTGCGTCCCGCCGAGGTTCTGCGACCTGCCATTCGGGAAAACGCCCCGTCCATTATCGTGGTCCACAACCATCCTTCCGGTGATCCAACGCCCAGTCCGGAGGATGTGTCGGTAACCCGGGATCTGGCCGCCGCTGGTAAGCTGATGGACATCGAGCTGCTTGACCACCTGATTATCGGCCACGGCGGCCGTTTCACCAGCCTGAAAGAAAAGCGATTGGGATTCGAAGCACCCTGACGCGAGGAGTGAGCGCAATGAGCAACTATTTCCTGCAACTCGAGGGCCGCGGCTACAAGGAACTGGCCGAGGGCGCCCGCACCCGCACTTTCTGGGGCGACCAGATGCTGTTTTCGCTAGTGGAGGTTGAAGCCGGAGCCACGGTGCCGCTGCACACTCACCCGCATGAGCAGGGCGGCATCATCGTCGAGGGTGAACTCGAGATGGGAATCGGCGGCGAGGTTCGCGTGCTGAAGCCCGGCGACATGTACATCATCCCGGGCAACGTGGAGCACTATGCCCAAGGACAAGCGACCAAAGCGGTCGCCCTGGACATATTCAGTCCGGTTCGTGAGGAGTTCAAGTATTAATCGGCGTCGCCGAAGTACTCCGCAACCGCCATAACCAGGTTCCCCATGTGCGGGTGGTCCGGCTCAACGTCAACCCGGATGTCGAACTCCTGCAACTTCCGGGTGCATACCGGGCCCACTGATGCCACCGCTACGGTGCCGCCAAGGCTGGCCCGCAGCGATTCTTCGCGCCCCGATGCGGCCGCGATGGCTATGAGGTTGGGTACCTGGGGTCGGCTGGTGAAGGCCAAAGAGTCAATCGCTCCCTGTTCCATGCGGTCGATCAGGTCAACCACCGGGGTAATGTCGTCGGGCAACCCCCAGTCGTACAGGGTCAACTCTTCGTAGTCCGCCTTCTGTTCCCTCAGGTACGTGGGAAGCTCCGAGTCCGGTCCGCCGTAGCGCTGGAAGACCACCCGTTTGCTTTCCAGGTCCAGATCGCGCATCGCCACGATCAGATCGCTTGAGGTGTAAGGCTCCGGCGGCATGATGTCGATGGGGATCTTGTGCCGGCGCAGTATCCGACCGGGCTTGGGGCTGCGCGCCACCACCGTGATTCTGCGCAACGCCTCTTCGAACTCCGCCAGCCGGCCCATGCCCTCGGCGATTCCCATCATCGCGTTGGCGCCGACACCGGTCAGGAAAATAGCGGTGTCAACGCGACCTGCACAGACGTCGTCGATCGCCTGCTGGACCTCCGGGCTGTCCTGCCGGTAATGCTCTTGCATCACCGGCGCGCCCAGCGGTACCCCGCCGTGCCGCCGGATGAGGCTGGCCATTTCGTCGGGCATCCGCGCCTCGACGAAGGCCAGCACTCTCCCGTTGAGCGATGCTCTGGCCATTGCTTGCGATGTCGAGACGCCGCTAAACGGCGCACTCGCCTTCGCCGCGCTCCAGCACGTACTGGTTGGTTCGTTCCCAGTCGAAGTACATCTCACCGCCGCCCTCGGCCTCGTGCCCAACTTCCTGGGCCCTGGCCGCCACCGCGGTCATCTCTTCAAGACCAACCCGATCCAGGAAGTCGTTGAACCGTTCGGCATCGTCGGCACGGTTGTCTTTGTAATAACCAACGATGTCTTTTAACACCGATGGAACCAGTTTGGCTGGCACCTTGACCCGCGGCACCCTGGTGCCGATGCGGGAGTCTTCGACCTGGTTGTCGCCATAATTGCCGCCCAGGAACAGTTCATAAGCCGGAATCTGCTGGCCTTCCGCTCCCTTGACGGCGGCACCGTGAAATCCGATGTTGGCGATGTGATGCAGGCCGCAGCCGTTCGGGCAGCCACTCATCTTGATGCGGATGTCGCCCACACCCTTGTCCTCGGCAAGGCCGTTCCACTCCGCCATCTCGTCGCGCAGGGCCTTCGCCAGGCCCATGGAAGCGGTGATCCCCAGCTTGCAACTGTCGGTCCCCGGGCACGACACCACGTTGCTGATGTGCGCATGTCCGGCCTCCGCCAGATCCAGGGCCCGGAGCGCCTGCCAGACATCGTACAGGTGGCCCGTTGGGACCCATCGCAGCACGATGTTTTGCTCCTGCGTCGTCCGTGCCTTGCCGCCGGTGTACTTGCGCACGATGTCGGCCAGCCCATAAAACTGCTCGGGTGAAAGGTCTCCGCGCACTATTTTAATGTGGGCGACGTGGTAGCCGTCCTGCCTCTGCGGCTCCACATTGGCGTCCAGCCACGCCTGATATGCAGGGTCGCTGTGATCGCCATTTCCGGTGGAGGGTTGCGCCGGAGGCTCCTCGTGCTGGATCTCCTCGGCGGTCATCAGCGGACGGAAGTCGATCGGCCCGATGTTCGCCAGTTCAGCGTCCACCATTACCCGGAATTCGTCCAGCCCGATCTTGTCGATCAGGACCTTGAGCCGGGCCATCATCCGATTCTTGCGCAGGATGTCAGCATTGTTGAAAACCGTCCAGACCGCCAGCGCCACGCGAAGGTAGTCGTCCTCCGACACCCACTCGTACAGCGGCTTGGCCAGACGCGGCATGATCGACGTCCCGCCGCCGCAGTAAACCTTGAAGCCTTTCCGCTGCTCTCCATCCACTTCCTGGTACTGGGACACGAACGTCAGGTCCTGGATCGCGGCTGCTACTTCGTCGCGCTGGTCGTTGCCGGTAAACGCTGACTTGAACTTGCGGGGGAAGCTTTGCGTGATGGGATGGCGCACGCCGAAACGGACGTAGGCCGTGAGATACGGCGTCGGGTCGAAAACTTCCAGCGGGTTCACGCCAGCCGTGGGAGCCCCCACCACGTTGCGCACGGTGTTGCCGCACGCTTCGCGGCTCGACAAACCCACGCTGCCGAGGATGCGCAGCACCTCAGAGGTCTGCTCCAGCGGCACGTGGTGTATCTGGATGTTCTCCCGCGTGGTGATGTGACCTTTCTTCAACGGCGCGTACTTCTCGGTCACGTCGCCGAAGCAGTCGAGCATGTCCGCCGATATGATGCCTCCCGGCAGCTTGACCCGGATCATCTGCACATCGGCTTGACGCTGGCCGTACACACCCTGGCGCAGGCGGAAGGGCGTGAACACGGTGTTGTCCAATTCTCCCGTGCGGAACCGGTCGACCTCCGCGTCAAACCGCTGTATCTCGTCCTCCATGAACGGGATGATCGCGGGCGCGTCGGCCGCCAGGCGCATACTGGACGCGTGGATGTCTTCCTGGTTGGGAATTTGCGCTTGGCTGGTCAAGGTGTCCTCCTCCGAACTCCGGCAATAAAAAACCCACCGTTGCCGCGCGGCAAAATCGGTGGGCGCAGGTGCGAACCTGTAGTTGTTAATCAGGTTTTGCCTGCCCCCGCTGTCGGGGGACAGGTACATGTGCAGATGCAAATCGATTTGCAAGTACTATGCATTTGCGAAAACTATACTGCCGAGGTCGGGAATTGTCAACGAGGGCATTTCGCCCATTATTCGCGGATTTTGGACGTTGTCCAATCGCCCGGATCAGCGCAGCGACCGGTCCGATTTCATACTCCCGGTCCCCACAGTGCGCCCCGAAACCAGCCACATCACCCGCTCAGCGATGTTGGTGGCCCGGTCGGCGATCCTTTCGAGGTCGTGGGCAACCCACAGGAGGTACGTTGCCCGCTCGATATTGCGCGGGTCCTGCAGCATGTACGTGAGCAGTTCGCGGTAAATCTGGTTGTACAGGTCATCGACCGCGTCGTCGTCCTGGCAGATCTTGCGAGCCTGCCATTCGTCCCGGTTGGCGTGGCACTGCAGGCTCTCGTCAAGCATGGTCAGCGCCAGGTCTGCCATCCTCGGGATGTCGATGAGCGGCTTGAGCAGCGGTTGATCCCCGATCCTCAGGCAAATCTTGGCGATGCCCTCGGCGTAATCCCCCATCCGCTCCAGCTCCACCCCGATGTGAACCGCTGACATCAGCGCCCGCAGGTCGATGGCCGTCGGCTGCTGCGTGGCCATCAGCGTGACGCACTTGTTCTCCAGGTCGTCTTGCAGCTGGTCGATGTGGTCGTCTTCGTCGATGATCTGCTGCGCCAACGCGAGATCCTGGGTCTCCAGCGCGTTGAGCGCCCGCCGTGTCGCCTGTTCGACGTGTGTCGCCATTTCTGCCAGGTCGGCTTGCAGGCTCGACAGATCGCGTTCGTAATCTGATCTCAGCATTCGACGCCCCCTTTTTGTTGAACCTCAAACCGCCTGGCGGTTGCTCGTGCGCCTAGCCAAAGCGGCCGGTAATGTAAGCTTCTGTGCGTTCGTCGGTAGGGTTGGTGAACAGCGTACGCGTGTCGCCGAATTCGATCAGATGCGCTACCCGATTTTCGTCGGGCAGCAGGAAGGCGGTCTTGTCGGATACCCGGCCCGCCTGCTGCATGTTGTGCGTCACGATCACGATGCTGTACGTCTTCTTGAGCTCCTGCATCAGCTCTTCGATAGCCAGGGTGGCGATCGGGTCCAGGGCTGAGCAGGGTTCATCCATGAGGATCACGCTCGGTTCCACCGCCAGCGCTCGGGCGATGCACAACCGCTGCTGCTGCCCGCCGGACAGCGAAAGCGCAGACTCCTTCAACCGGTCTTTAACCTCGTCCCACAGCGCCGCGCCTTGCAGCGACTGCTCCACCAACTCGTCCATGTTCCCCTTGAATCCATTGATCCTGGGCCCGAAAGCGATGTTGTCGTAAATGGATTTCGGGAATGGGTTTGGGCGCTGGAACACCATTCCGATCCGATAGCGGATCTGAGTGGGGTCTGAGCCCGGAGCGTACAGGTTGAAGTCCCCGAACCACATCTCGCCTTCCATCCGGAATATCTCGATCAGGTCGTTCAACCGGTTGATGCAACGCAGCAGCGTGCTCTTACCCGCTCCGCTCGGCCCAATGATGGCCGTGATCTCGTTCTCCGGCATGTCCATGGTCACGCCCTCAATCACCTTGTTTGAGCCGTAATAGACCCCGACGTTGATGGCGCGGACGGCGGGACGGGTCGCCATTGAGGTTGTAGCCATTCCGTTACCCCCGTAGGTTCTTCTGTAACCGGTTACGCAGGAAGATCGCGAACGCGTTCATCCCCAAAAGCATGATCAACAGCACCACGATACCGGCGGCCGCCAGGTGGTGGAACTCTTCCTGCGGCTTGGATATCCAGACGTAGATCTGGATTGGCAGCACGGTGAAACGGTCCAGCGGGCTGGCCGGCGCGAACGGCACGAAGGACAGCGCGCCCATGATAACCAGCGGCGCTGCCTCTCCCATCGCGCGGCTCACCGCCAGGATGATTCCCGTCAGGATACCTGGCATGGCCTGCGGCAGCACTAGGCGCCAGATCACCTGCCATCGGGTTCCGCCCAACGCGAACCCGCCTTCCCGTATTGATGACGGCACTGCCTTGATCGCTTCCTGGGAAGACACGATCACCACGGGCATGATGAGTAACGCCAGGGTCAGGCCCGCCGCGGTCACGTTTTTGCCGTCCGTGCCCGGAGCCACCACGACAAAGAAGGTCACGAAGATGGACAGGCCCAGGATGCCGTACACGATGGAGGGAACTGCCGCCAGGTTCTGTATGTTTATCTGGATCAATTCAGCTAGGCGACTGCCGCCGGAGTATTCCTCAAGGTATATGGCTGCGGATACCCCTACGGTGAAGGATACAAACACGCAGATTCCCATGACCCACAGGGTGCCCACGATCGCGGGGAACAGCCCTGAATTCACCGCCTTGCTGGACGGTATTTCCGTCAGCAGTGTTTTGATCGATGTACCGTCGAGGTTGAGCCACGCCACGGCCTCCGAGATCACGCTGTAAAGCAGCGCGACCAGCATCAACAGCGCGAGGATCACCGCCGCCACGCAAACGCCGTGGAAAAGCGAGGCGCGTCGTTTGCGGTGGGCCAGCCGCTGGCTGTAATTGCCGTCAATTCCTGCTGCCATTATTCGTACACCTCGCGGAACTTGGACACGACGAACTGGCTGATCAGATTCATGCAGAGGGTGATGATGAACAGCGTGATGCCCACGGCGAACAGCGCCTGAAATTGTGCAGTCCCCGGGATTGCGTTGTCGCTGAAGTTTGTGGTCGCCATGAAGCCGGTCATGGTGTTCACCGGATCCAGCGGGTTGAAGGTCAGGCTGTCGTTTTGTCCCGCAGCGATGAAAACGATCATCGTTTCGCCAATCGCCCGGGACATCGCCAGGATGAACGCGGCCACGATGCCCGACAGAGCGGCGGGCAGCACCACCTTGGTGGCCACTTCAACCTTGGTTGCTCCCAGGGCATAGGCGCCTTCTCTCAGCGCGTTCGGCACCGCCCGCATCGCGTCCTCGCTGAGGCTGGACACCATGGGGATGATCATCAAGCCCATCACGATGGCGGCCGACAGCGCGTTGAAGATGCCAACGTCGTCGCTGAATGAGCGCAGGATCGGAGTGATGAAGAACAGCGCGAAGAACCCGTACACCACCGTGGGGATACCGGCCAGCACCTCCAATATCGGCTTGGTGATCGCCCGAACTCGCGGGTGTGCGTACTCACTCAGGAAGATCGCGCTCAGCAGTCCCAGGGGCACTGCCACCACCATCGCCAGCACGGCGATCATGGTGGTGCCCACCAGAAGCGGCCAGATGCCGTAGGACCGCGGAACCAACAGCGTCCGCCATTTGGTGTCCGTCAGGAACCGGTGCCATTTCACCTCTTCGGGCACGCTGAAGGATTCGGTTTGCAGGCCGACTCCCTCGCCGGGACCGGCCAGCGCCGTGACCGTCACCTTGTGCGAGCGGCCCGGCGCCGCGTTGGCGATCACGCAGGATGTCTGATCCGCCGCCAGATTGGCGCAGTCCGAAAGGTCCGCATTGAGGCTGGGCAGGACGGACACCTCGTATCGGGTGACTTCTCGCCCCGGGGTGGGTTTTTCCCAGTTCACGTAGATCAGCGAGTCGGTGGTGGCCCTGACCTCCACCCGGGGAATGATCCCGGGGGCCAACGTGCCGGGCGCTGCGCCGTTCTGGGCCTCGGCTTCGTTGGTAGCCACCCGTTCCGTCGGCCGCTGCTCGTAAAAGTCCGACGTGAAGAACCGCACGCCCTCGAACAGCAGCACCGACACGATTCCAACGGTAGTCAGCACCGAAACGGACGCCAAAAGAAAAAGTACCCACTTGACGATGCGTTCAAGTAGGTACTTTGTGCCGCTGCCTTTGAGCGGTAGCCCGGCTGTCGGAGTATCTCCCACCCCCGGTTTTGCTTTAATTATTTTATCGAAAAGCAAAGCGGTTCACCTGTCTGGTCGGCAACCGGCGCCTTTTGTCCGGCGCCGTGTGGCTGGAGTTATAGGCCGCTACTTTCTCCGTTGGGCGTTATTATAATATGCCAGCCGGCCCCTGCCGACAAGACGAGCCTTCTTGATACTAAAAATACCGGCGTCGGATACCCCGCTGCTGGCCAGCATCTGACGCACCGACAACCCAGGGGGATCACTTGAGCCAAAAACTGCAACTGAGCGTGGTCGACCAATCGCCGATGCGGGAGGGCAGCAACGCCGGTGTCGCTCTTCGAGAAACCATCCAACTCGCGGTAGCCACAGAGCAGATGGGTTACCAGCGTTATTGGGTGGCGGAGCACCACAACCTGCCCAACTTCGCCGGCACTGCCCCCGAGGTCATGGTGGGCCAGATCGCGGCGCACACCCGGAGCATCCGCGTCGGTTCCGGCGGCGTGATGCTGCCTCACTACAGCTCCCTCAAGGTGGCCGAGACCTTCCGGATCCTGGACTCGCTGTACCCGGACCGCATCGACCTGGGCATCGGTCGCGCCCCCGGCAGCGACCAGATCACCGCTGCGGCCCTCGCCTATCCCAGCATGCCCAAGGACGTCCGCCACTTTCCGCAGCAAGTAAGGGACGTCATCAACTACCTGAACGATACCCAACCTGACGATCATCCATTCAACGAGGTCCTCGCCGCGCCGGAGGAGTCCGAGACAGTCCCCCAGGTCTGGCTCCTCGGTTCCCGCTACGAATCCGCATTCATGGCCGCCAAGATGGGCCTGCCCTTCGCCTACGCCCATTTCTTCGGCATGGGCGCCACCGACGGCCCGCAGATCGTCGAGTCCTACCGCCAGAACTTTGAGGCCTCAGAGTACCTGCCCGAACCCCTGGTGAACGTGGGCGTCCAGGTGCTGTGCGCCGACACCGAGGAGGAGGCCCGCCGCATCGCGTCCAGCAGGAACCTTGGCCGCCTCCGCTCGGTGACCGGTCGGGCCAAGGGTGTCCCGCACCCCGATTTGGCCGCCAATTACAAGTACCTCGCCAACGAATGGCAATTCATCCAGCAGTACAGCCGTAACTGCGTCGACGGCGATCCTGACCAGGTCAAGGAAGGCTTGGAGAAAGTGGCCGAGGATTATCAGACTCCTGACCTCAGCGTCGTTACCATCTGCTACCACTTCGAAGACCGCGTTCGATCCTATGAACTGGTCGCCGCGGTTTGCGGTCTTGAACCGCTAACTGATTAGGGGCGAATGATCATCCGCCCCTAATCATCGTGGCTATGGCCGTTTGAGCCTTACGCTCCCAGCTTGGCCGCCAGGTCCACGAAACTGTCCGCCACCACGTTGAACGACGGGTCCGGAGTCGGATCCGGCGTGCGGTCCGGCCCGTGCTCCCTCGGGCGCGGCACGAACCCAGTGCGCAGGCCCACCTTGGCCGACGCCAGCAGGTCGCCCTGGTGCGCCGCCACCATCATCACCTGCTCGGGCTTCAAACCAAGCAGCTTTACCGCCGTTCCGTAGCTCTCCGGGTCCGGCTTGTAGTGCTGCGCCACCTCGGCGCCCAGGATGCAGTCCCAGGGCATGCCGCCGTTCTTGGCCATGTTGGTCATCAGCGCGATGTTGCCGTTGGACATGGGCGCGATGACAAACCTGTTCTTGAGCCGGTACAGGCCCGGCACGCTGTCGGACCAGGGGCGGAGGTTGTGCCAGAAGTAGGTGACTTCCATCTTCTCGTCGTCATCCAACCCGCTGATCTCGTATTCGTCCAGCACCTCGTCCAGGGACATCCGGTGCAGAGCGTCAAGGTTGGTCCAGGGCAGTTCGCCGGTGCGCACCTTGTTCATGTAAGGTCCGTACTTGCCGCGCCACGCATCCGCGAACGCGCCCCAGTCCCGGTCGATCCCCTTGATCCGACCCATGTTCGCGCACTGCTCGGTGATGCTTGACCGCCAGTCGACCACGGTGCCGAAAACGTCAAAAATGCAGGCTCTGATGTCCAGCCCCAACGGGGTATTCGCCATGATGTGTGTCTCCTTTGCTGGCAGTTCCGCCCTGCCGTTGCCGCCGATATCCTAGCATATCCCGCCGCCGCTCCCCGGCCGGGCGTGGCCGACATTGCCCTTGTCCCATGCGCGACCCGTGAAATTCTTCTGGCGATCACTCGGTTACGTACTGAGCAAGTACACGCTATAATCCAGTCCAGATCTCCGGTTCCGCTGCGCAGGGGTAGGTGCGAAGATGAAAGACCGTTACGAACAGGAAATCGAGCAGCTGCTCAACGAGCTGGACTCCGACGTTCCCGACCCTCCGGCCGCACCGGCGGACGCTCCGCCGCCCCTGGATGACCAGCCGTCCCCCTACGCTCCCCGGCCGCGCCGTTCCAAGGCCTTCATCTCGCCCACCAAGCTTGCCATCGCTGGCGGAGTGCTGGCCCTCATTGGCTTGTTCCTGGCCAGGATGATGTGGCTTTCCCTGGCCGGCCTGGTCCTGATGGCGGCGGCAATCGCGTGGATGTTCTTCCGGCGCATGGGCAACCGGAGCCAGCAGTATTGGCGCGGCCGTCCCATCGAGCCGGAACCACAGGGAACCTGGCAGCGCTTCCGCAGGTGGCTGTCCCAGTAATTACCAGCCGACGGCGGCGCCGTCTTTGCGCGGCTCGCTGCCGCCGCTCAGCACCCCGGAGTTGGGGTCCCTGCTGATCACCTGCCCGCCGCCCATACCGCCGGCGCCGCCCCGCTGCGGACCGTGCATCACGTTGACCCGGTGGCCCCGCTGGTGCAGACCAGAGACCACTTCATCGTCAACGTCCCCTTCCAGCCACACCGAATCGCCCGCCACCTGGAACCGCAGGGCGTCCAGCGCTCCCTGCGCGTCCATGCCGAAGTCCACCATGTTGGAGATCACCTGCAGGTGACCCTGGGGCTGCATGAACCCGCCCATGACGCCGTAACTCAGCCACAGCTCGTCATTCCGCGTCGCCATGGCCGGGATGATGGTGTGGAACGGCCGTTTACCGCCTTCCAGCGAGTTGGGATGGCCCGGCCTCACGTTGAACAGGGACGCCCGGTTGTGCATCACGATCCCGGTGCCGGGTACCACTAACCCTGACCCGAAGTTCGCGAACACGCTGTTGATCAGCGAGCAGGCGTTCCCCGCGCCATCGACCACGCTGATGTACACGGTGTCGCTGCCCGGAACCATCTTTCCGTAGGGTGCGGTGTCCATCGCCCGCTCAGGACTGATCAGTCCGCGCCGGCCCTTGGCGTACTCCTTGGACGTCCACATTTCGGTGGGCACGTCGGCGCAGCGCGGGTCGGCCAGGTATTCAAACGCGTCCGCAAATCCTAACCGGGTGGCTTCGATCAGAAGGTGGTACCGTTCCGCGCTCTGGGGTCCCATGCCAGAAATGTCAAACCCTTCGACGATGTTCAGCGCCTCCAACGCGACGATGCCCTGGCCATTGGGCGGGCACTCCCAGCAGGTCACCCCCCGGTAGTCCGTCTTGATGGGCACGTCCCAATCCGAGTGGTGCGACTCCAGGTCCTCTTCGGCTAGCCAACCGCCCTGCTCCTGCACGAACTGCGCCATGACCGACGCTATCGGCCCAGTGTAAAACGCCTCGCTCCCGCCCTCGGCGACCGCCCGCAGCGTGCCAGCTAGGGTCGGCAGCCGCATGACTTCGCCCTCACGCGGAGCGCGCCCGTTCACCAGCAACTCCTGGCCCGACGGCAACGCCGCAAGTTTGTCTTCCTGCTGCTGCCACTGGAAACCGATGATGTCGCTGACCGGAAACCCGTTCTCAGCATAGTCGATGGCCGGCCCCAACGCGTCGGCCAGGCTTATCGTCCCTTCGCTCTCCAGCAGCGCCTCCCATCCGTGCACCGTTCCGGGAACCGAGATGGACAACGGGCCGAATGCTGGCATGCGGCTGCGTCCCTTGGCGTGCAGGTCCTCAATCGACGCTGCCTTCGGAGCCCGTCCGCTGCCGTTCAGCGCCAAAACGTTCTTGTCCGCTGCTTTCCAGATCAGCGCGAACAAGTCGCCGCCGACCCCGGTCGACATCGGCTCCACCACGTTAAGTGTCGCCGCGGTCGCCACCGCCGCGTCAACGGCGTTCCCTCCATCCATCAGTACCTTGAGTCCGGCCATGGCCGCCAGCGGTTGGCTGGTGGCGACCATCCCGTGGGTGGCATGAATGGTGGAACGACGCGAGTTGAAGAACATGGTATCGGCTCCGGGGTTGAGGTGCCCGCCAGTTTAGCATGCCCCCGGAAACGTGGACGCGAGGGCCGTTATGATAAGATGCTGGCGTCGCTTCTCCGGACCTTCTTTTCCGACCGTCAGCGACTCGATCACACGCACGTTAATTGGCACCAGCCAGGAGGTTCCTCGATGGCTATCACCGTAGGCCAGCCCGCACCCGATTTCACCCTGCACGAAAACCCCGCGACGCGCCACAGTCTCAGCGACTATCGCGGCAAGAACGTGGTGCTCGCCTTCTTCCCGGGCGCTTTCACCGGCGTATGCACCACCGAAATGTGCACGTTGCGCGACAGCATTGGC
This sequence comes from uncultured Dehalococcoidia bacterium, assembly GCA_951813535.1. Classification (GTDB taxonomy): domain Bacteria; phylum Chloroflexota; class Dehalococcoidia; order Lucifugimonadales; family UBA3495; genus Bin87. The sequence goes on from OX638345.1 coordinate 1,958,098, forward strand.
GAGTTCGAAAACATGAACGCCGAGGTCATCGGCATCACCGTCGACCCGCCCTTTGCCCAGGCCGCTTGGAAGGCTGCCAACAATGTCAACTACACGTTCCTGAGCGACTACAACCGGGAGGTGGTCAACTCCTACGACGTCGCGCTGCCCGGTCTCGCCGGCATGGAAGGCTACGTCGCCGCCAAGCGCGCCGTGACCATCGTCGATGCTCAGGGCGTTGTCCGCTACCACTGGGTCGCCGACGCGCCGGTCAACGAGCCGAACTACGATGAGGTCAAGGCGGCGGTAGCCGCGCTGGGTTAGCGCACAGACTGAACCGGAAATTTCAGGGGCGGCCCTCGCGGTCGCCCTTTCTCGTTACCGAGCGTCTACGGCCGGACCGCTAGGGCTTCCACGGGTTGCTCACCAGCCTCTGCACCACCATTTCCGTCAGCCGTTCGGCGTCCACCTCAAGACACACGTCGACGTTGGCAGCCCGGCCGGTCAGGCCGTACCAGTCCGTCACCGTTTGCCCGCGAGTCAGGTTGCTTCCCGTGTCGACGACCACCGGCAGCCGCCGCATGGTCATCAGGGTCGGATCGACGGCGGCCGCCACGGCGGGCACATCGTTGTAGCGCACCGCTTCGCCGTCCGCTAACCGACCCAGCCGGCGGTATGCCGCTTGCGTGTAGGCCGATGCTGACACGAGCAGCCGCACCGCCGGGGCGGAACTGGCGCGCAGCTGCTCGAACTGCTGGTCCGAAATCCCGCACCGGTCGCATACGTCCAGACCCACTTGGACAATGGGCACGCCCGAGTCGTACAGGATCGCCGCCGCTTCCGGATCCTCGTGGATGTTGGCCGTGGCCACCGGCGAAACGTTGCCGGGAACCCTCACCGCGCCGCCCATGACCACCACGCCGGCCAGCGCGCCCGCAATTTCCGGCGCCAGCCGCAGGGCCAACGCCACGTTCGTCATCCGGCCCAACGCCAGTACCGTGATCTCCCCAGGCGCGTCCAGCGCCCTGGCCGCTATCTCCACCGCCGCCCGACGGGTCGGGCCGTTTTCGACCGGCTGGGTGGGCGGGGCACTGTTTGTTACCTCGCCCAATGCGTCGCCGCCGTGGATGTGCGACGCCCAGCCCGCCACCGGGGGCCGAATCAGTGGACCCTCCGCTCCCGCATACACCGGTATGTCCTCGCGCCCCGCCGCTTCCAGGATTCTGCGGGCATTATCAGCGCACCGCGGCATCGAACCGTTGCCATAGCTGATCGTCAGCGCGTCGACCTGCAGTTCCGGGCTCGCCAGCGCCAGCAGGATCGCCGCGCAGTCGTCAACTCCCGGATCCGTGTCGATGATTACACGCTTCGTCATGTTGTTCTCCGGCACTTGTCTGTCCCTTGAGTAAGACCTGGAGCCGCGTCTTCTCCATTCAACCTCCGTCGTCAGTGAGATGCGCTCCCGGGTGTAGGGTCATCGATCCCGCGTGCCCGCGATACGGCGAGTGGTTGGCAAGGGCGAGACCTGCCCAGTCGTCGATTGTTTAGGAACCGGCGGCGGTTGTTCCCGGTGGTTACCAAAATCGGCCGCCTGTTTTGACGTCCGCAGCCGGTTGCGGCATTATACCTGCCGCTACGCGGGCCGCTCGGAGTGGCCCACTCGGAGGGACAAGCAATGCCGGTCAATGAAGTTCAGGGTGTGGTGTCGCGTGCCAAAGGCGCGCCGGTGGAACTGGTTCCGATCCTGGTGCCGGATCCGGGCGAAGGTGAGGCCTTGGTGCGCGTGCAGGCCTGCGGTGTCTGCCACACCGATCTGCACTACCGGGAGGGCGCCATCAACGACGACTTCCCCTTCCTGTTGGGACACGAAGCTGCCGGCGTGGTAGATAAGGTCGGCCCGGACGTGACCAACGTTGCGCCCGGCGACTTCGTGATCCTCGCCTGGCGGGCGCCCTGCGGCAACTGCCGGTCCTGTCTGCGCGGCCGGCCCTGGTATTGTTTCGCTAGCCGCAACGCCGAGCAAGAAATGACCCTCGCCGATGGCTCCCCGCTGTCCCCTGCCCTTGGCATCGGCGCGTTCTGCGAGTTGACCCTGGTCGACGCCCTCCAGGCCGTCAAGGTCGATACGTCCGCCAGCCCGTTGGCCGCCGGCCTCATCGGCTGTGGCGTCATGGCCGGTTTGGGTGCCGCCATGAACACCGGCAACGTCGGTCGGGGGGACTCCGTCGCCGTCATCGGCTGTGGAGGCGTGGGCAACGCGGCCATCGCCGGCTCACGTTTGGCTGGCGCCCACACCATCATCGGCGTCGACATCGACGAACGAAAGCTGGAGTGGGCCCGCCAACTGGGTGCCACACACACCGTCAACTCAACAGACACTGATCCGGTCGAGGCGATCCGCGCCCTGACCGACGGTAACGGAGCCAACGTAGTCATCGAGGCCGTCGGTAACCCGGCCACCTACGAGCAGGCCTTCTACGCCCGTGATCTGGCTGGCACTGTCGTCCTGGTCGGCGTGCCTGATCCCACCATGAAAATCGAATTGCCCCTCATCGAGGTGTTCGGTCGCGGCGGTTCGCTGAAGTCTTCGTGGTACGGCGATTGCCTGCCCACCCGCGATTTCCCCATGCTCATTGACCTGTATCTGCAGGGTCGGCTCGATCTGGATGCTTTCGTGAGCGAACGCATCGGCATCGGTGAAGTCGAAGCCGCCTTCGCCAGCATGGAGCGCGGCGAAGTGCTCCGCTCCGTCGTCGTGATGTAGGCGCACGTCGTGGCAACCTTCATCCTCATCCACGGCGCCTGGCACGGCGGATGGTCCTGGTGGAAGACCGCTCCGCTGCTGCGTGACGCCGGCCATCACGTCCTGGCGCCCAGTCTCACCGGTCTGGGCGAGCGGCAGCACCTGGCGGCGCTCATGCCTCCCGCCGCGATCAATCTCGACCTGCACGTCCGCGACGTCGTTTCCCTGCTCCACGCAGAGGACCTCACTGAGGTCATTCTCGTCGGTCACGCCTACGCCGGAATGGTCATTGCCGGCGTCGCGGAACTGGCTCCCGAACGCATCTCAGCCCTCGTCTACGTCAACGGCGTAGCGCCGTCCGACGGCGAGGCCATGGTCGATCAACTCGAGGCCGTCCGCGGTCCCGAATTCGTCACCCGAATCCGAGGATTCATCGCCGAAGGCGCGCCGTTCATGCCCGCGCCTACCGACGCTGAGGAAATCGCCCGTCGCTGGTCCATAACCGACCCGTCAGATCAGGCGTTCATGCTGCCCCGTCTCTCCCCACAGCCAACTCTCACCTTCTCGCAGCCGATCCGAACCGGCAATCCTGACGCTGCTGCCCTGCGCCGGGAATTCATCCTGTGCAGCGAGTCGGGTTTCGAGCCCGTCGCCGTGCGCGCTTCCGCCTCCGGCTGGGGCGTCCACCACATCGATACCGGCCATGATCCCATGGTCACCACTCCCCGGGAGTTGGCCGACATTCTGCTCGCCATCGCATCATCGTGAACCGCGTTGTCGCGAGGCTGCGCCGGGCCAACGGCGTAGCGTTTGCGCCCCAAACCTGCCCTGGATAGCCTGGCCCGGAGAGGCCGAACTCCATCGTCCGGCCGCGCCCGTTTCTTGACGCATTCCGGGTTAGGCAGTACCATAATTTGCCGTCGGAGATCAACCAATGCCCAAACGAACTTACCAACCCAAAAAGCGACGCCGCGCCCGCGTGCACGGTTTCCGCTCGCGTTCCCGCACTTCGGACGGCCGCGCCGTCCTGCGCCGCCGGCGTTTCAAAGGCCGGCACCGGCTGTCCGTATAGCCAACGGTCTGTTGGCCGCTTTGATCGTCGCCGGTTCCTTTCAATCGATGCAACGGCAACATAGGCTGGGCAGCGCCGGGCGTATCTCTGAGATCCACCGTAGAGGGCGGAGCGTGGCCAATGGGCTGCTGGTCATGCGCGTACTGCCCAACGGTCTGGACCGCAGCCGCTTCTGCTTCGTAACCGGAAAACGCGTCGGCAAAGCCGTGGCGCGAAACCGCGTTAAACGCCGTTTGCGAGAGGTTGTCCGCCGCTCCGCAGCCGCTCCCGGATGGGACAGCGTACTCATCGCCCGCAAAGGGGCCGCCGACGCGGATTTCGGGCAGTTGGAACGCGCGGTACACAACCTGATGCGCCGGACCAGGCTCAACGCTCCGCCAGCGCTGACCGAGGGTTCCGAAGGTCCCCAGGATGCGGTGCAATGAAAGTCGTCGCTCTCGCCGCAATCCGCCTGTATCAGCAGGCTTTTTCTCCTTACCTGCCCAGCGCTTGCCGTTACCAGCCCAGTTGCTCCCAGTACACGGTGGACGCAATCACCCGCTACGGCGTCGGCCGGGGAACCTGGCTCGGCTTGCGCCGAATTTTGCGCTGTACCCCCGTGGGCGGTCACGGGTATGACCCTGTCGTTTGACCGTTGATTATGTCCTACCATTTCCTGCCCTTCCGCAACTTCCTGTCCCGCCGGGGCTTTCCGCACACATCCCGCTACTTGAGGCTGGTTCTGGTCTTGGCCGCGTTGGCTGTTTTGTGCCTGGCGGCAACCGGCTGCGGCCGCGATTTGGGGGCGTCGACCAAGGGATGGGGTTCCGTTGCGGTGGGCAACGGCGTCGTCTACGCCACCACGTTGGCCGGCCAGGTCTATGCCCTGGACGATTTCGGACTGGATGGCGTCAGTACCCGTTGGGTCTCCGCTGTCGGCAGTGAACGCGGGTTCGGCGGCGCCTACGGTTCTCCCGCCATTGGGCGCTATGTCTACGTGTCCGGCATCGACGGTATCCTGTACGCCTTCGACGGTTCCGCTGGCGCCGGTTCGGTCCAGGTGGCCTGGCGCCAGCCCCAGTTCGAGACCGAAGACATGCCGTCTCTGGTCGGCAGCCCGGCGCTGGACGAGGCCGGAGGCATCATCGCCGTCGGGTCCGAAGACGGTGGACTGTATGCGTACAACGCGTTGACCGGGGAAAATCTCCATTGGTCTCCCTTCCGCACTGACGGCAAGGTTTGGTCAACCCCGGTTTTGCGCAACGGTGTCGCCTACTTCGGCTCCCAGGATGGCAGCGTCTACGCCGTCAGCCTGGAAACTGGGGCCCTGGTTTGGCGTTATGACACCGGGGGTTCGGTGGTCGCTACTCCCCTCGTCCATAAAAACCTCCTCATTGTCGGCTCCTTCGACCGCCAGTTGTACGCTCTGGGCCTGAATGATGGCCAACCGCGCTGGCAGTTCGCCGGACAAAACTGGTGGTGGGCAACTCCGGTGTCCTCCGGCCGTGCGATATACGCCGCGTCCATGGACGGCAATGTTTACGCCATCGACGACAACGGAGTGCCGCTCTGGAACTACGATATGGGCGCGCCAATAGTCGCCGATCCCCTGCTGGTGGAACGCGGATTGGTCGTCGCCTCTCGTGATGGCAGGGTCGTGCTGCTTCGGGCATCGGCGTCAGCCCAGGAGACGCCTCAGGAAATCGCCTCGTACAGTATCCGGGATGGCGAGATAAAGGCTCCGCTGGTCCAGTCGAGCACCATCGGATTGGGAGGCGCCAACGAGCAGGAAGCGATTTACGTCGGAACCGACGACGGCAAAGTGCGGCGGCTGCAGGTGTTGTCCGGCTTTATGCCCCATTGGTGTTACGACACGGACAACAACGTGCAATGTCCCCGCAATTAGGAACCCGGAGCTGCTGACCGGCGGCGACAGGCAGGAATAAGTGGAATTTTTCTCCATATTCATCCTCATCTGGAACGAGGTGATCATTCGGCCCATGCTCAACACCTTGCTGGTGTTGTATGTGCTGTGCTTCTCCCAGATGGGTGTCGCCATCATCGCGTTCACGGCGCTGGTGCGTGTAGCGACCATACCCCTGACCGTGCGTCAGTTGCGGCAGATGCGCGCAATGACCGGGATGCAGCCCCGGGTCCGCGAGATCCAGCAGCGCCACGAGGGTGACCGTCAGCGAATCTCCCAGGAGACCATGCGGTTGTATCGCGAGAGCGGCGTCAATCCCATCGGCTGTCTGGGCCCATTGATCGTCCAGATGCCGATCCTGATCGGCTTGTTCCGCGTCCTGATTCTTACCCTGTTCAACAACCCGGAAGACCTGGTAAATCTTTCCGACAAACTGTACCCGTGGATCGACTTTGTGCCGATCCATTCGGCGGCGCCGGTCAACAATACGTTCCTCTGGCTCGATCTCAGCCAGCCGGACCCGTCGCCCATAGTCATGCCGATCCTGGTGGCCGTCACCACCTGGGTGCAGCAGAAGATGACGCAGATGCCGTCACCGGACCCGCGTCAACAGTCCAGCCAAACGATGATGTTGTGGATGATGCCCATTTTCCTCGGCGCATTCTCCCTGGGTTGGCCCAGCGGATTGCCGCTCTACTGGGTGGTTTCCAACCTCATCGGCATCACGATCCAGTATTTCATCACCGGTTGGGGGCCCTTGTTCCCGCTGTTCCCACGGCGCGGGCAGGATGCGGAAGAGACCGCGCCGGTTGTCCCTGCTCCCGACCCGCAGGAGAGTAGACCCGATGGATCAGATAGTGCAAACCGGGAGAACCGTAGAAGAAGCCGAAGAGCAGGCGCTCGCAGCTCTCGGCGCCGACCGCAGCGAGGTAGAGGTCGAAATACTAAATAGGGGACGCCAGGGCTTCCTGGGCATCGGCGGCGAGTTGGCCGAGGTGCGCGTTACCCGCCGCGACGCCGCTCCACCCTCCACTCCGGAGAGCGCCGTTCCCGATGCGGATGAACCTCAGACGGACGATGCGGAGCCGTTCGATGAACCTGTCGAGGCCGAGGAGCGTGCTCCAATTCCGGCCATAACTGCCGACACCCCCGCGGGAACCGCAGTTCAGGCCATCCAACGCATCCTCACCGCCGTCGGCGCAGACGTCGACGTGACTCTACGCGCTGAGCATGACGAGTTGGCCGGTGGCCCCGTGATCGACATCAACGGCCTGGACTCCGGGCTATTGATCGGACGGCGCGGCAATACGTTGCATTCGCTGCAATTCATCGTCCAGAGTATCGTGCGCCAGCAGTTCGATGAGGAGGTCCGGGTTTCGTTGGACGTCGAGCAATACCGGCAGCGGCGGGAGGATTCCCTTCGTGAGATGGCGGACCGCGTTGCCGACCGCGTCCTGCAGACCGGCCGGGGCATTACTTTGGAACCCATGGCCCCGGCCGACCGCCGGGTTATCCACCTGTATCTGGGCGAGCGCGACGGTATCAGGACCGAAAGCGTCGGATTCGGCGACTCCCGCAAGGTGCAAATCATCCCCGAGCGGGACTGAATCCTTTGCGGACCCGATATCGGGGCTTCGGCGCATATTGCCGGCGGCGTTTTCGTTGACCCACCGCCGGCTGCCACATAGAATGCAACCATGATTTCGCATCCCGTAATGGGTTCGGGAAGCCCCGCCCTCGACCACCCGCGCGAGGAGTGCGGAGTGGTGGGTGTCTATGCGCCGGGTTCGCACAGCGCCACGTTGACCTCCATCGGCCTGTTCGCGTTGCAGCACCGGGGACAGGAATCGGCAGGCGTCGCCGCAGCCGAATACGGTCAGATCAAGTTGCATACGGGCATGGGTCTGGTGTCCGAGGCCTTTCGGGATGGTGACATCGACGGCATCACCGGAGGGATGGCAATCGGTCACACCCGGTACTCGACCACCGGCGCCAGCCGCAGCGCCAACGCCCAGCCGCTGCTGGTTGACGGGTTGAACGGCCCCCTGGCGATCGCCCACAACGGCAACATCATCAACTCCAAGCAGCTGCGCGAGCAGGTTGAGTCCCAATGGGATTGTAGCTTCCAGACCAGTACCGACAGTGAGGTCGTAGCCCATCTCCTGGCTAACGCCCCTGGCGATACCTGGCCTCAGCGGCTCTTTTACGCCATGGCCCGCATGCAAGGGGCGTTCTCCCTCGCTCTGTTGACTCCCGACGCCATTATCGCGGTCCGCGATCCTTTGGGCATACGGCCCTTGTGCCTGGGCCGCCTCGAAAACGGTTGGGTCGTCGCCTCCGAGACCTGCGCCCTGGACCATATGCAGGCCGAGTTCACCCGCGAACTCGAACCCGGGGAGGTGTTGGTGATCAGCGACGATGGCGTTCAAAGCGCGATTTACGGCGATGCCGCCCGCCGGGGTCGAGCATTGTGCGTGTTCGAGTGGATCTACTTCGCCAGGCCGGATAGCGTCATGGATGGCCGGCTCATGCATACCGCCCGGGAGGACATGGGCGCCCAGTTGGCGCGAGAGCACCCCGCCGACGCGGACCTGGTGATCGGCATCCCCGACTCTTCTACGTCCGCCGCCGTGGGTTTTGCCCGCGAATCTGGTATCCCCTTTGCCAACGGGTTGGTACGCAACCGCTACGTGGGGCGTACCTTCATCGAGCCGGAGCAGCAGCGGCGCGACCGCGGCGTCCGGCAGAAGTTCAACCCGATGCCAGCGGTGCTTAGCGGCAAGCGTCTGGTGGTTGTGGACGATAGCATCGTTCGGGGCACCACGACCCCCCATGTCGTGGACCTGCTCCGTCGCGCCGGCGCCACCGAAGTGCACCTGAGGGTATGTGCCCCGCCCATCAAACATCCCTGTTATCTCGGCGTGGATATGGCGACGCGAGGGGAACTGATCGCCGCTAACAAGACCATCCCCGAAATCTGCGAGTTGACTGGCGCTGATTCCCTCGGATACCTCAGCGTGCGCGGTTTGATGGACCTGGTGTACGGCCAGCAGGGTGGGTTCTGCGACGCCTGTTTCACCGGCAACTACCCGGTGCCGGTGCAGCTTGAACTCACCAAACAGTCCCTGGAACGGGCCACTGCCTGATGACCGCTGGCGAGGTTCGCGCAGTTCCCCCGGCATCGGCGGAATACGAGGCCGCAGGCGTCGCCCTGGACGCCATGGATGGCCTGAAGGATCGGATCAAGGCCTTTGCGGCCATAACCCACGGTCCGGAGGTGTTGGATAGCAGCGGCGGTTTCGCGGGCCTCTTCGCCCTGGGCGGCTATCGCGACCCCGTGCTGGTCGCCAGCGCGGACGGCGTGGGCACGAAGCTGAAGATAGCGGCTCAGCTCGGCCATTTTGAAGGAGTCGGTCAGGACCTGGTCACCCTGAACGTCAACGATATCCTGACCAAGGGTGCCCGCCCGCTGTTCTTTTTGGACTATGTGTCCTTCAGCGCGTTTGACGAGCATCGCCTGGAAATGCTCATGCGCGGCATGGTCTGGGGCTGCCGGGAGGCCGGCTGCGCCCTGATTGGCGGTGAGACCGCCCAGCTACCCGGTGTCTACCGGGACTCCGATTTCGACCTCGCCGGTTTCGTGGTGGGCGTGGCCGAGCGGGACGACCTGCTGGACGGCAGCCGGGTCGTTCCAGGCGATCGTCTCATTGGCATCCCCTCCAGCGGAGTCCATACCAATGGGTTTTCGCTGGTCCGACGGGTGTTCAACACCGACGATGACCCAGAAGCGCTGTTCCGCCCTTGCCCGGGTCTTGATCGTAACCTTGGCGACGAGCTGATGGTGCGTCACCGGGCATACTACCCCCTACTGGAACCATACTTAGGCAGCATCAAGACGCTGAGCCACATCACCGGCGGCGGCCTTCCCGGCAAGATGCCGGCATCGTTACCGCCTGGCGTCACCGCGGAGTTCCGCCTGGGCGCCTGGCCCATCCCTCCCGTATTCGGCGCAATTCAGCGGGCCGGCGGGATCAGTGATGACGAGATGTACCGCGTGTTCAACATGGGGCTCGGCATGGTCGCGGTGTGTGGCCCGGAGCAAGCCGCCGAGTTGACCTCCGGCGTGCCGGACGCGATCGACGTCGGTCAGATTGTCCAGAGTTCCGGCCCGAGCCGGACCGCATTTCGGTCGGCGTGATCCAATCCGAAAAGGTCGACAGAGTAGAAGGTGGAGGTTGTTATGAATCTGAGAAACCCGTTCCGCCGTAACGTCCGCAACAACGCCGACGACAGATCCGAACCCGTTCTCGACGTCATGCGCCCCTGGTGGGCGTGGGGCCCACTGGGTCTGGTGTGGTACGGGAGCCACCACTCCGACACTCCCGTCGACCCGGGACAAATTCACCATTCCGGCGACGCGGCCAATTTTCATCATCCCGGCGACACGGGTGGTGGGTTTGGCGGCTTCGACGGAGGTGGCGGCGCAATTTAGTTTCGACCCCCATTCAACGAGGAGCATCCAGGCAAGTTGAAAGCATTACTCAGCGTATTCGACAAGACCGGCATCGAAGATTTTGGCAAATCCCTTTCGGATGCCGGCTATGAACTGATCAGCACTGGCGGCACCCACCGGAGCATCGCCGATGCCGGGGTTCCGGTCACGCAGGTTTCCGACGTTACGGGTTCGCCCGAAATCCTGGAGGGCCGCGTCAAGACCCTGCATCCGGTGATACACGGCGGCCTGCTGGCCCGCCGCGATTCTCCCGCGCACATGGCGGAGTTGGCACAGCACGGCATCGGCCCAATCGATGTGGTGGTCGTTAACCTCTACCCCTTCGTCGAGACCATTAGTCAGTCCGGCGTCACGCTGGACGACGCCCTGGAGAACATCGACATCGGCGGCCCGACTATGCTGCGCGCCGCGGCCAAGAACTTCCCGTCCGTCGCCGTCGTCGTCGACCCGTCCGACTACCACTGGGTCGCCGACGCCCTGTCCGGACCCGGCCTGGACGCGCAACAGCGCCGAGCGCTCGCTACCAAAGCCTTTCAACACGTCGCGGTGTACGATGCTGCGGTGGCGGACTACCTCTCCAACGATCCCACCTCCGAAGTGGAAATGCCCCAGCAGGTGACCATCGGGCTCACCCGCGTCTCCAGCCTGCGCTACGGCGAGAACCCCCACCAGCGGGGCGCATTGTACGTCCCCGCCAGCGGTGGCGAGGGGGGCCTCGCCAGGGCCACGCAATTGCATGGCCGCGAACTGTCTTTCAACAACCTGATGGATGCCGACGCTGCATGGCGCACGGTAAGCGACTATGCTGATCCGTCGGTGTGCGTAATCAAGCACGCCAACCCCTGCGGCCTCGCGTCGCGGGACGACGTCGCGCAAGCTTACGAGCTGGCCTATGAGGGCGATCCTGTGTCCGCCTTTGGCGGCATCGTCGGTTTCAACCGCAGAGTCACCGCCGCTGCGGCGCAGGCCATGGACCCCGTGTTCTACGAAGTGGTGGTCGCGCCGGCCTATGATGACGACGCCCTGGAGATACTGCGGCGGAAGCGCAACCTGCGTATCCTCTCGGTGGACCCCGTAGCGGGCGCTCCGGGTTCCGTGGATTACGATGTTCGCCCGCTGAGCGGCGGCGTCCTGGTGCAAACGCCCGACGCCATCGACGAAGACCCCGAGGCCTGGGCAACCGCGACCGAACGCGCCCCGTCTCCGGCCGAGTTGGCCGACCTGGCATTCGCCTGGAAGGCCGTGAAGCACATCAAGTCCAACGCCATCGCTTTCGTCAGGGATCGTACCCTGGTAGGGATGGGCGCCGGCCAGCCGAACCGGGTGGTCAGTGTGCATCTTTCGCAACGCGCGGCCGGCGATAAAGCCGCTGGATGCGCTTTGGCGTCCGATGCTTTCTTCCCCTTCCCGGACAATATCGAGTTGGCCGCTGAGGCCGGCATCACCGCCATCGTTCAGCCCGGGGGATCCATCCGCGACGACGAGGTGATTGCCGCCGCCAACCAGGCCGGCATCGCCATGGTGTTCACCGGCGTTCGTCACTTCCGGCACTGACCGTCCCCGTTGGACGCCTACCTGGACATCGAGACCACCGGTTTCATCGGTGGTCGCTCCTACCCGACCGTCGTTGGCATCGCCGTGGACTTCCCCGGCGACTGGTCGACCACCCAGTTGGTGGGCAACGGCATCACTGCGGACGCCGTGCTGCACCTGCTGGAAGGCGTAACCACCATCTTCACCTTCAACGGCGCCAGTTTCGACCTGCCGTTCCTCGCCTGGAACCCCGGCGTAGACCTTCGGCGTCGTTTTGAGCACCGGGACCTCATGCGGGAGTCCCGTCGCGCCGGTCTGAAGGGCGGGCTGAAAGCTATAGAGAAAGCTCTGGGTGTCGCTCGGAACCTGCCGGATATGGCTGGTTATGACGCGGTGCTGCTTTGGGACAAGTATTGTCGTGAGGATAACCACGACGCCCTGGATATGCTGCTTGAATACAACCGCGATGACGTGGAAAACCTGCGCGTCCTGCGGAATATATTGGAGGATGAAAATTGGAACTTGGACTGAAAGGCAAGAACGTGCTGGTGACCGGCGGCGGCAACAATATCGGTCGGGCCATTGTGCTGGCCTTTGCCGCTGAAGGTTGCAACATCGCCATCGCCGAGTTGAACCACGACGCCGGCAAACGCGTCGCCGCCGAGGTCGCCGCCCTCGGATCGGGCGCCTCCGCAATCGTGGTCGACGCCGACGTGACCGATCAGGTCCGCACCGTTTCCATGATGACTGAAGCAATCGACCGCCTGGGAAGCGTCGATGTCCTGGTCAACAACGTTGGTTGGACCATCGACCGCCTTTTCATGGAGAAATCGCGTGACGAGCACGTCAAAGAGGTCGACGTCAACCTTTGGGGCGCCATCAACTGCATCCACGCTGTGCTCCCGCACATGATCGAGCGGCAGTCCGGCGCCATCGTCAGCATCAGCAGCGACGCCGGCAGGATGGGCGAGTACCGCGAGGCCGTTTACTCCGCGTGCAAGGCCGGCGTTGTCGCCCTGAGCAAGTCACTGGCCCGCGAGACCGGCCGTTATGGTCTCCGGTTCAACATGGTTTGCCCCGGCCTGGTGGTTCCCGATCAGTCCGAGGTCGCCGGCGCCGAGAGCATGTGGAGCCAGGGCATGCAGGACCTTTTCACTGACGAGGTGCTGGAGCGCGTGAGGCGCGCCTACCCCCTGCGTCGCATCGGCTCGGCCCAGGAGGTTGCCAATGCGGTGGTATTCCTCGCCTCCGACGCGGCGAGCTTCATTACCGGGCAAACCCTGAGCGTCTCCGGCGGCTACACGATGATGTAGCGCGCCGCATCCCCGAATCGCCAAAGTTCAGGGGCGGGTCATCGACCCGCCCCTGGCGTTTCACCTGCAGGGGCGAATGATCGTCCGCCCCTGTTGTAGCGCCGTGATTACTGCTGGTTGGTGCCAACCAGAGCCCAGGCCTTCTCTTCCATCGACGGAAGGATGGCCTGCACCAGGTCATTGTCGAGATTGGCGGCCACGGTGGGGTAGCCGGCGCGGTCGATCATGCTGGCCAGGTTGCCGGACTTGAACTGGTCCAGGGTCCAGGCCAGGGTGTTCCCGCTGGTGGTCACGTCCCAATAGATCCGCACGTCCTGGTTGCGCGGGCCATAGTGGTAGTGCGGAGCGATCTCGAAGCAGTCGAAAGCCAACAGCTCGAACTCCTGCCCCAGGTGGTCGGTCAGCACGTGGATGGCAACGCCGCGGTCGTTGGCCGCGCCGATGTTGCTGCGGAATTCCACGCCGAAGCGGATGTTGCCCGCCTCGTAGATGTGGTCGCCGCGGAAGTGCGTGACCGTGCGCCGCTCGTCGCGGGACTTGCCCAACGCGCAGGCCTCGACCTCATCCATCTTGTTCTCGTCGATGCCCTGGGACTCGACGGCAGAGGCCAGATCGTCGTAGCCGGCTCGGCGCACCATGGCGGGCAGGTTGGTCCGGATGTTCTTCAGAGTCCAGCCCAACGGCGTGCCAACGGTGGTCTTGTCCATGTGCAGCCGGATGTTCATGTTCTCCGGCCCGTAGTGGTAGTGCGGGTCCTGGTCGAAGCAGTCAAACCGCAGGATCTCCGTGTCGTGTCCGTCGACATCGCCGAACACCTGGACCATCAAACCCTGGTCGGGCATGATTTCCTTGCGGTAGGACAGGGCCACGTCCACCGGCCCAATATTGACAATGGTGTCTCCCTTTTCCATGAAGCTCGCCTCCTCGTGGAATGTGCGTTTGTACGGAGGTCACGGCTGTCGTGACCGTTCCTGTTTCCGGGATTATAGCACTGCCGGAAATTAGCGCAAGAACACTTTTCAAAAGTTCGTCCAATTCCATGGCGAAATGGCGCACACCTCTTATAATTCATGCGCCCCTCGAACCCCATGAGCCAGCGACGCCACACTCCCATCACCGCCGATTTTCCCGGTGCGGTCTGCCCGCCCCGCAGCGTCATCCGTTTCGCCGGAGTGGGCGGCCGCGAGCATCGCGCCACGGTCACGTCGATTCTCGCCCGCCATGCGCACGTCGTGGACGACGACGGCGTCGAGTGGAAGGTCCCGTACGCTTCCGTCCGGTCGGTCGACAATGTCCCCGCGCCGGAATGCACCCTTCGGGAAATCGAGGGCATTGGCAATAGTCTCTTGTCCGGGTTCCAGTCCAGTGGTGCCTTGCCCAAGGCGTGGTCGTTCGGATTTGACCTCGCCACATCCCGCGCCGGCGTTTGCCGGTACGCTGAGCGGCGCATCGATCTATCCGTCAGCTACTGCCTCGCCGCCACCCGCGACGAAATCACGGATACTGTGCTCCACGAAATCGCCCACGCTATCGTCGGGCCTCGGCATAACCATGACGCGGTATGGAAGGCCAAGGCCCGCGAAATCGGATGCGCCGGCGAACGCTGTCACCGCGTGCAGCATTCCACGCCAAAATGGATCGGAGAATGCGGCTGCGGCCAGCAGTGGTTCCGCCAAACCTTGCAGCGTCGCATCATGCGCAACCGGGCCTGCGCCCGGTGCGGGGGCGCGATAACCTGGCGCAGGAACACCGACGGTGTGGCCCCCGTGAATATATGAGCACAAGCGTGGAGTAGCGGTGATAAAATTGGAGCCGGACGACCCTCCGGCGCGATCGACGATATGGAAATCACATTAAGCGCAGAGTCAGTTGCCATCATTGGCATCTGCGTAGTCATACTGCTGGCTGTAGTAGGTGGGTTTATCGCCCAGGTGCGCTATACCAGCAGGCTGCCCACGCGGGAGGAGTTGCACGCCACTTGCGACGAACTCCGTCAGGAAATGGCCACCATGCGCGAGGAGCTCCGTCAAGAGATGGTAGCCATGCGGGAGGAGTTCCGCCGGGACATGGCGGCCATGCGTGATGAATTGCGGGAGGAGTTCCGCCGGGACATGGCGACCATGCGCGAGGAGTTCTCCCGGGACATGGCGGCCATGCGTGACGAACTCCGTCAGGAGATGGCTGCGATGCGCAATGAGCTCCTCGGGGCGATCCGCGAGAGCGAGGCCCGGATCATCAAGGCTTTGGTCAATCACCAGCACCCACAGCCGGACGGCCCGACCATTTTCATTGAGCCTGTCTGAAGTCCAATCCGGCTGACCGCGACAGTAGTATAATGCCGCCGCCGCCGCAAACCCTGCGGCCGTGCCCCGTCGACCCGCCCAGAGGCCAGGAGATTTTCGTATGAAAATAGGAGTCAGCATCCCACGTCTGCCGGACGCCGAAGGTATCCGCGAGTTCTGCGAGCGCGCTGAACGGTTGGGCTTCGAGTCGGTGATGGCTGGCGATCACATCGTGCTTCCCGTGGGCGGGACCAATCAGTATCCGTACACGCCAACCGGCGCCTTCCAGCGTCCGTCCGACGAGCCTTTCCTGGAAACCATGACCATGCTCGGGTTCATGGCCGCCTGCACCAACGAAATCCGCCTGGGGAGCACCGTCCTGATCCTCCCCTACCGTAATCCCGTGGTTCAGGCCAAGATGTTCGCCTCGCTGGACGTGCTGTCCGGCGGCCGTATCATCTGCGGTGTGGGCGTCGGCTGGCTGGAGAAAGAGTTCGACATCCTCGGCGTCCCTTACGCCGACCGTGGGCCGATGACCGACGAATTCCTCGCCATATTCAACGCCCTGTGGACCGAGGAAGTCCCCGATTTCCAGGGCAAGTACTACCAGATCGACGGCATCTACTTTGAGCCGAAACCCATCCAGCAGCCGCGCATCCCGATTTGGGTCGGCGGTCACACCCGGCGCGCGCTGCGCCGCACCGCGAAGTACGGCGACTGCTGGCATACCACCCGCCAGACGCCCGACTTCGTGGCCGAGAACCTGCCCTACCTGCGAGAGCAGACGGAACTGGCCGGCCGCGACCCGGCTGACATAGTCATCTCTCTGAAGCGCAGCCTGCACTTCACGGACATGGCCGGCTCCGAGGAGGGCGTGGGAGTTCGTTCCGGCGGCGCTCTCATCAACACCACCCAGGCGGTCATCGACGATGTCCACTACTGCAACGAACTCGGGATCGATCAGTTGACCTTCGATTTCCGTGTCGACGGTATCGGACCGTGTATCCAGGTGATGGAACACCTGGCGGAGCACATCCTTCCCGTGGCGGAACGGCTGGGCTGAGACGATGCGGCCAGCCAGAAAATGAAACGGGGCGAATGAAAATTCGCCCCTGGTTTTTGTGCCGGCTCCGGCCGCCCTACAGACCGCTCTCCTTGAACCATTCCGCCCGCTCCACCAGATGCTCGGCGGTCATCCGCATCTGCTCAATCTGCTCGTCGGAAACCGCCCGTTTCACGGACCCGGGCACACCCGCCACGAAGCTGCGGTCGGGCACGTCCACGTTGGACAGCACCACCGCATTGGAGGCGATCAGGCACTCCTTGCCGATGGTCGATTCGGTCAGAAAAGTACAGTTGTTGCCCAGCAGGCTGCCCGTGCCAATGCGATCGCCGTGGACCACCACGCAGTGACCGATGGACACGTAGTCCTCGATCACCAGACCGTCGCCATGCACCACGGAACCCTCCTGGATGTTCACATGGTTGCCGATGGTGATGAGCTCTCCGTCTCCTCGTATCGTTACCCCCGGCCAGATGCTGCTGTACTCGCCGATCACCACGTTGCCCACCACGTAAGCCGCCTCGCTCACCCATGCCGTGGGCGCGATCTTCGGTTCGATGCCTCGCAAGCTACGTATCAAGATGCTTACCTCACAATAGAACGCCCCGGCCCCTGCGAGCCGGGACGCCGTTTTCCTCGGAAATTATAGCGCGATGAGGCGGCGGCAAACAGTGGGCGTTATTACTCCCGCCACTCCTTGATCGCTTGCCTCGCCTGCCGCTCGCGTTCCCGTTCGATGATGGTGCGCCGCTTGTCGTATTGGCGCTTTCCACGCGCCACGCCCAACTCGACTTTGGCGTGGTGGTTCTTCAGGTACAGGCGCAGCGCCGCCAGGGTTAGTCCCTTTTCCGCAATCTGAGCCGCCAGGTCTCCCATCTCGCTGCGGTGCACCAGGAGCTTCCGAGCGCGTCGCGGCTCGTGGTTCATGTAGCTCCCCGCGTCGTACGGCGCGATGTGGGCCCCGTGGAGCCACAGCTCACCGTCCTGGACGCGCGCGTAGGCGTCACGGAGGTCGACCTTCCCGGCGCGAATCGACTTGATCTCGGTGCCGGTGAGCACCAGGCCCGCTTCTACCCGGTCCAGGATTTCGTAGTCGTACAGGGCTTTGCGGTTGACCGCAATCTGGCGGTTGTTGCCGCTGCCCGTTGACTGGACCTTTTTCTTACTGTTTCGGTTTTTTCTCGGCATGATGGCCGCCGTTTGTTGCTTGTTGTGGTCGCCGCGTATTAATGGCCCATTCCCGCTGATTCCATTTTATCCCGACCCTAGCGCTGCGCGATTTGCTGGTTGAGCACCTCGAAGGCTCGTTTCAGCGCTGCGTCCTGCTCGAAATCTACGGGCATTGGGTGCGCGTCGGCCTCGATCTCGATGTCGGGGGTGACCCCCTCACCTTCAATCTGGGTTCCATCGGACAGGTACCACCGCCGGATGGTGAAGTAGATCGCCGACCCGTCCGACAATTCTCGGGCGATGTTGACGCTGCCCTTGCCGAAGGTGCTCGTTCCCACCACGGTTGCTCGCCCGCTGGTCTGGATCGCGCCGGCCATGATTTCACTGGCACTGGCCGAGAATTGGTTGACGATCACGATCAGCGGCACGTCCGTGGCCGGCCCGCGTCGCGCCGCCTCATAGTCGCTCCGGTCGCCTTCTGCATCAATCTCGTACAGTATCGTCCCGCTTTCCAGGAACAGATCGGTAACGCTGATGACCGACGCCAGCAGGCCCCCCGGGTTGTTCCGCAAGTCCAAAATGAGGCCGCGTCCGCCCTCGGCTTCCAGCTGATCCAGTGCCCGCCGCACCTCGTCCTCGGTGGTGTTGGAGAAGCTGTACAGCCACAGGTGACCGATGCCGTCTTCCAACATCCGGAAAGCGGTGCTCTCGATGGGAATTCGTCCCCGCGTCACCGTGATGCTGACGTCCTCGAACTCGCCGACGTGCCGGACCAGCAGAGTGACCTCGGTGCCGCCCGGCCCACGGATCAGGTTGACCGACTCGATCAATGTCAGCCCGTCGATGTCTTCGCCGTCCACCGCCAGGATCAGGTCGCCGGCGCGTATGCCCGCCTCCTCGGCCGGCGCGCCTGGAATCGGGGCAATCACCGTCAAACCTGCTTCCGTCAGGGTGACCTGCGCCCCAATACCCTCGAAGTACCCCCGGTAGCCTTCCTGCTCCCGGGAGTGCTGCTCGGCGCTGAGATACGAGGCGTGGGGGTCTTCCAACGCCGCCAGCATCCCCCGAATCGCCCCGTCGGACAGGTTTTTCGGCTCCAGCACTTCGTGGTCGACGTGTTCATCCAGCAGGATGCGGTACGCCTCGCCCACGGTCCCCAACTCCGCCGGCAATCGGTCGCCCGGTGGAATCGGCTCTGTGGCGCCCGCGCTCACCCGGTTGCAACCGGTCAAAACCACGAGCAGTGACAGGGCAATCAGAAGTAGCGGCAACCTCGCGGCTGTCAAGCGATCAGTCATTGATTGCATTGTAGCACGCACCCTTTCGTTGACACTCCGTTGGGCCCGCTGATAGCATCGCCCGTACGTTGTTCCCCACCAAGGAGTAGGACTTTGGTCGGCATCGCGGCCTATGGCGCGTACATCCCCCGCTACCGATTGGGAGCGGAAACCGTCGGCTGGAACTCGCGCCAGGAAAGGGCGGTGGCCAACTTCGACGAAGACAGCGTGACCATGGCGGTCGCCGCCGGATCCGACTGTCTCTCCGGACGTGATCGGTCCCTCATCGACGGCATCGTGTTCGCCAGCACCACCCTGCCCTACGCCGAAAAGCAGTGCGCGGCCATCGTGGCGGCGGCCCTGGACCTCCGGACCGACATCTTTGCCGTCGACGTCGCGAATGTACTCCGGGCCGGCACCAACGCGTTGCAGGCCGCTCTGGATGCCGTGGCTGCCGGACGCGCCGGCCAGGTTCTCGTGGTTGTCTCCGACACCCGCCAGGGCCCACCCCGCGGCGAGACCGAACGCGCATCCGGTGACGGCGCGGCCGCTTTTGTCATCGCCGACCAGGGAGTGATCGCGGAACACGTTGGCAGCCACGCCGTGACCGACAACATGCTCGATGCCTGGCGTGCGCCCGGCGACCCCTTCGTGCGCACGTGGGAGGACCGCTTCGCCACCGAGGAGGGCATCGAGCGGATCGTCCCTGACGCCGTCACTGGCTATTGCCAACGAACCGGTGCAGCCCCGGCTGACGTCGCGAAAATCGCGCTGTACGCGCCCGATGCCCGTCGCCACGCGCGGCTGGCCCGCCAGTTGGGTTTTGCCGATGCCCAGATCCAGGAGCCGTTGTTCGGCGCGGTTGGCAACACCGGCGCCGCCTTCGCGCCCATGCTCCTCGCGTCGGCGCTGGAAACTGCCCAGGCCAGCGATCTGTTGCTGACGGTGTCGTATGGCGACGGCAGCGACGTCATCGGCTTCCGTGCCACCGACGCCATCGGAGATACCTCGTCTCCGCCCATGGGCGTGTCCGGCTGGCTTGCAGCCAAGCGCACGCTCAGTGACTACGAAACCTACGCCCGCTGGCGCGAGGTCTGGACTCTTGACGACGCCTCCCGTCGCCCCGCCGCCGCATCACCGTCGGTGTCGGCGTTGTGGCGCGAGGGCGACAAGAACGTGCGACTCTATGGGGCCCGTTGCCGCAACTGCGGCTACGTGCAATACCCGGCCCAGCGCGTATGCGTCGAGTGCCGCAAGGTGGATGATGGCGAACCGGTGCGCCTCAGCGAGACGCCGGCGTCAGTCTTCACCTATTCGATGGATTACATCGCCGGCGCGGTCGATACCCCGCTGGTGGTTGCCGTCGTGGATTTCCAGGGCGGCGGTCGTGTCCTTTGCATGATCACCGACCGCGAACTGGACGAGATTCGGGTTGGCATGCCGGTCGAAATGAGCTTCCGGAAACTGCGCGTAGTCAACGGGATCCACAACTACTACTGGAAAGCCATACCCAGGCGAACGCCCGAGCCGGCGGCAATGGCCGCGTAATTGGAGGAAAGAACGATGAGCGGAATCAGGGATCGGGTCGCCGTGGTCGGCATGGGTTGTACCCGTTTTGGCGAGCGTTGGGACGCCTCGGCGGCAGACCTTATGGTCGAAGCCGCGTACGAAGCATACGAAGACGCCGGGCTGGAAACCGGCGACATTCAGGCCGCCTGGCTGGGCACCGTCAGCAGCTTCCGCACCGGCCAGCCGCTGGCCGAAGCCCTCAAGCTGGACTACATTCCCATCACGCGCGTGGAAAACGCCTGCGCCACCGCTACCGACGCCTTCCGTAACGCCTGCTATGCGGTGGCTGCCGGAGTGTACGACATCGTGCTGGCCATGGGCGTCGAGAAACTCAAGGACAGCGGCTTTTCCGGTCTGGCCATCGCCGCCGGCCCGGGCTCCGATGTCGAACCTCCCACGCCGCCACCATCCCAATTTGCCATGGCGGCCACCCGTTACTTCCACCACTACGGCATCGACTACGATGACGGCAAGCGCACCTTGGCCCAGATCGCTTCCAAGAACCATCACAACGGGACGCTGAACTCCAAGGCCCACTTCCAGCGTGAGGTCAGCGAGGATCAGATCATCAATGCCCCGATGATCGCCTGGCCCCTGGGTCTGTATGATTGCTGCGGCGTCAGCGACGGCGCGGCCGCCGCCATCATCACCACGCCCGAGATCGCCCGCACCCTCCGCGACGACTACATCCTGGTCAAGGGTCTCGGCCTCGCAGTCGGCGCGTTTGGCGTCCTTCGCAACGACTGGGACTTCACCTACTTCCCGGAGACCGTTCGCGCCAGCCAGGCCGCCTACGAGGAGGCCGGGATCACCGACCCACGCGCCGAAATCGACATGGCGATGGTTCACGACTGCTTCACCATCACCGAGTTGATCATCATGGAGGACCTGGGGTTCAGCCCCCGCGGCCAGGCCAGCGCCGACGTCGCAGACGGCGCGTTTTCCCTGGAGGGCGACCTGCCGGTGAACACCGACGGCGGCCTCAAGTGCTTTGGCCATCCCATCGGCGCCAGCGGCATCCGAATGATCTACGAGGTCTACAAGCAGATGCAGGGCAAGGCCGGCGGCCGGCAGTTGCAGAAGGCCGATCTGGGCATAACCCACAACCTTGGTGGTCGCCCGGGATCGTTCACCTGCTCCGTGGCTGTGTTCGGACGTCCCGACTAGCCGTCGTTCGCCTGCGCAGACGCGACGCCAGAATCGGCAAACATCCCGGCCGGAACCGTGCGAGCGGTCTCCGGCCAATTTCATGAGGAAGCGACTCCATGCTGGGCCCGATCAAAACCGTAGGAATCTACGTTTCCGACCAGGCGAAATCCGTCGATTTCTACGTCAACGTTTTGGGTTTCGAGGTCCGCCGCCGCATGCAGATGGGCGCCGACGCCCAGTGGGTGGAAGTCGCCCCACCCGACGCGGAAACGTGCCTGGTAATTTACCCGCGAGACCTGATGCCGGACTGGGCGGAACGCAAGCCATCGATCGTTTTTCACTGCGCGGACGTTGCTGCCACGGTGGCCGATCTGGAAGCGCGCGGCGTCAAAATCACCATGCCGCCTGCCGAACTGCCGTGGGGCACGTTTGCCGCCATCGAAGACCCTGACGCCAACTGGCTGGGTTTGACCGACCAAACCATGGCACGGGAGCCTGAACCGCCCGATGCCGACTCGTAACGCGCCGGCGGGGCGGTAACCGCACTCTGCCCGCCGATTTTTGAATTGGGCCAAATTTGCAAGCCCGGCCCAAGGCTGACGCCCGCCGCCAATTGCTATAACTGGTGGCGATGTTCACCGATACTACAGGGACCCAGGATTTGGTCAGGGTGTCCGGGCGGGGCGCGCTGGTCAACTTTGAGATCGACGACAGCGTGCCTCTCAATGACGCCTGCCGCGCTCTGCGCGAGCACCTGGGCCGCAACCGTCACCTCTACTCCGGAGGCGAGGTCATCGCCGATATCGGCGCCCGCCTGCTCAACGACGCCGATCAGGACCGTATCCGCAAGGTCATCGAGTCCGAATCCGGCCTGTCCGTCAAGCAATTCTGGTGCCGATCCGAAATCCTGGAACGGGAGAGTCGGCGGATCGCCCAGTTGATGGAGCAGCAGGCCGGCATCGCCGGTTTCCCCGCCAAGCGTGGCGATCCTGAAATGACGCCGCCCGAGGCGACCGAAGAACCGGACCCGATCCCCAAGGTAGCGTCCAACCCAGCCGTCGAGGAAACGCACACCCCTGGGCTTGTCACCGTCGAGGGCAGCGAAACTTACCAAGTGCCCATTGATATCGCGCGCGGGAACCTGCGCGCCGGCGAGACGCGCCGCTTTCCGGGTCACGCCGTAATCCTGGGTAACGTGAACCCCGGCGCCCAGGTCATCGCTGAGGGCGACGTCATCGTTTTCGGAGGATTGCGGGGCCGGGTCCATGCCGGCGCCAGCGGCGACATTACCGCCACCATCCTCGCCATGTCCATCGCGTACCCGGTGCTCCGGATCGCCGATTACTCCTGGCATCGTGATGGCCCCTCAAATGGAAATGCGCGCCAGAGCAACGATGGCAACGGTCCCACCTTGGCCCGGGTCTCAAACGGCGCCATCCACGTTGCCCCTTACCTGAAAAACAATTCCATCGACCAGGGAGGCAATCCCAATGAGCGGTAAGACCATCGTCATGACTTCCGGAAAGGGAGGCGTGGGCAAGACTACCGCAACCGCCAACGTGGGGACCGCCCTGGCCCTCCGTTCCAATCGCGTCGCTGTCATCGACACCGACATTGGCCTGCGCAATCTCGACGTGGTGATGGGCCTCGAGAATCGCATCGTCTATGACCTCGTCGACGTTGTGGAAGGGCGCTGCCGCCTCGAGCAGGCCCTGATCCGCGACAAGCATGCCGGCGATCTGTACTTGATTGCTGCCGCCCAAACCCGCGACAAGGATTGCATCACCACCCAGCAGCTCGTCAGCCTCTGCAAGCGGTTGGAGGACGATTTCGACTACGTCATTGTCGACTGTCCCGCTGGCATCGAGCAGGGTTTCCGCAACGCCATTGCTGCCGCCCAGGAAGCCCTCGTCGTCACCACTCCCGAGGTTTCGGCCATCCGCGACGCCGACCGGGTGATCGGCCTGCTCCAGGCGGCGGACATCCGCGAGATCCGGCTGATCATCAATCGGATTAACCCCGCGATGGTTCGCCAGGGCAATATGATGGACGCCTCTGACGTCCTCGAAATGCTGGCGATGGATGCCATCGGCCTGGTTCCGGCCGATGACCGCGTCATCACCTCCACCAACAGTGGCACCCCCGTGGTGTACGACGCCCAGTCGGCCTCGGGTCGTGAGTTCGTCCGTATCGCTGCTCGCATCGACGGCGAGCACCTCCCGCTGATCGATCCGGTCGACGAGACTCCCACGTCCATCATGGACAAGGTGCGCAACATCATGGGCATCAACCGCAGAGCTTCCGCCCATGTTTGATCTGCTGCGTAAAAATCGGGCCCGCGGCCGGGGCAACCCACGGCAGGTTGCCCGGGAACGGGTTCAATCGGCCATCCGACGGGACCGCATGGAAGTGTCTGCGCCGCAGTTGTCCGCATTGCGCGACAGCATGCTCTGCACCATCGGGGAACACCTGCCGGTCGCTCCCGAGTTCACCGAGTTCGGCATTCAACGCGACGGCGACGAGCTTTTCCTGATCTCTCGCGTCCGCCTCCAGCAGGGCCACTGACGACCTGACCCGTGCCATCCGCTCTGTAGCCTCGAAGCAATCCGTCCCACCCGCGCCACGCCCGGACCCGGGTGGTCCGAGCTTGTAGTCCCGTGGCAACCGGCGGGGGTATGCCTCGCGTCACTGGCCGCCGGCTCCCCATGGTTAGTCTCGCGTGGCGCAACTGGGAACTGCGCGGGAGGTTCCCGCCATGCGCCCACCCGGTTCGGCGCAATTTGACCCCCGGTTAGCGTGGGTTATAATGCGCCAACTGTCACTAGTTGACCACTGGCAAAGACGACATCCGCGCGTATGGAAGCGGATGTCTGTCGGTTTCTGACCTGCGCACGTAGCCGGATCACGTCGGTTGTCAGACCCGGTCTTGGTCGCAAGCAGGAGTGTCGAAATGGCCACGGCTCCCGCCCCGCAGCGTAATTTCTTTCAACAGAAAGCCTATCGGTTCCTCGCCGCGCTGGTTTTCCGCGACTTCCGGTTCCTCGCCGTGGCCTCCCTGTCCAGCGGCAGCGGCGCCTGGGCTCTCATTGTCGCCCGCGGCGCCTGGGTTTACAGCATCCCGGAGTTGCAGGGAACTTGGGGCCTGTGGGTCGGCCTGATCACCTTCGCCGCCATGTCGCCCCGCTTCTTCGCCACACCCTTCATCGGCTACCTTGCCGACAAGATGACCCGCAAGACCCTGCTGCAGTGGGTCTACGCCCTGCAACTCACTCAAGCGGCGATCATGGCGTTACTGGTGATGACGGGGGTCGACAACCCCTGGTACGTGTTGCTGCTGGCCATCGTGAACGGCACCCTGCGCGCCACCCAGCAGACCGCTGCCCAAGCGTTGACGCCAAACCTCGTGGACCGGGAGCGACTGCCCAACGCAGTGGCCCTCAACGAGGCCATGCAACAGGGCTCCCGCGCCGTGGGCCCCGCCATTCTCCTGGCAGTCTCCGCCACCGTGGGCAGCAGCGTGCTGTTCGGTGAGGGAGGCGTGGGCTTCACCATTCAGAACCTGGCGTTGACCATCGGTACTTCGGCGATCGTGTTCTGGGCCTGCGCGGTCTTCTACCTGGTTGCCCTGGGGGCCGCCCTGAGCATTCGCACCGTTTCCTCTGGTGTCATCGACCGCCGCCGCAGTTT
Organism: uncultured Dehalococcoidia bacterium; assembly: GCA_951813535.1. Lineage (GTDB taxonomy): Bacteria > Chloroflexota > Dehalococcoidia > Lucifugimonadales > UBA3495 > Bin87. The sequence continues at coordinate 1,983,351 of OX638345.1, forward strand.
CTGGGCGAACACGGCGGCCGGGTTCGTTTACACGTACAGCACGCCACTGGTTTTCGGCATCATTCTCATGACCCTGGCCCACTGTGTGCTGGTCATGTCCTTCGAGTCGATGTTGCCGCCGCTGGCGCTGGAGAAGTTGTCCCCCGATGGGATCACGTTCAGCGAGAATGACGTTTACGCGCTGATGGCTGCCCTGGGCATTGGAGCATTGCTCTCTTCGATTTTCGTGGGCGGCATCGTCAGCCACATGACGCGCGGCAGAGTCTTCCTGTTCCTGGGCTTCACCAGCAGCCTGACCCCCATCGGGTTGGGGCTTTCCGCCCAGACCGGTATTTCGATGATTGCCGCGATCCTGATGGGACTCGGTACCTCCGGGTTCATGACCATCACCCACACCATCATTCAGTCGGTTGTACCGGATGACATCCGAGGCCGCGTCTCGTCTGTGTATTCCATGCACGTCGGCGGTAGCATGGCCTTTGCCAACCTGCTGTATGGACGCCTGGCGGACTTCTGGTCGCCCGGCCTGGTCATGGCAGTGGCGGGCGCGGCGTTCACCCTGGTGGTCGTCGGAACCGTGATTGGCAGCGGCTTCTGGCGCGGCATCTACTTCCGCGGCGAGGCCCGTCCGGTAGTAGCCGCCGCCAGCCCCGCCGGCGGAGACAATTAGCGACGCCCCGCACTCGCCGCTTCCGGCCGACTACGGTCGACCCGACCGCTCCGTCTGCGGAGTTTGCCGGCATTCGCATGAGTGTCGGTCGCGCGGTGCGGCACTGTCGGTTGGCGCTATTTGCTATGCTTGAAATAGGACACTGTGGTATTCCGGAGTTGAACTGTGCCTTCCAACGAAATAACCCGCTACATTGAAACCACGCCAAAATCCCGCGCTATCTGGGAGGAGGCCTGCCGGTACCTGCCCGACGGCGATAGCCGCCATTCAATCTTCTGGAACCCTTACCCGATATTCACCGAATCGGCGCAGGGAGCGGTGGTCACCGACGCCGACGGAGTCGAGCGCCTCGACTTCATCAACACGATGACCACCATGATCCTTGGCCACGGTCCCGCCCCCGTCCTGGATGCCGCGCGCCAGCAGATGGAATTGGGTCTGGCCTATAACTCGCCCAACCGCCACCAGGTCGAACTCGCCAAACTGCTGTGTGAGCGCATCCCGTCCTTCGACCAGGTGCGCTTCACCAACTCCGGCACCGAGGCCACTCTGAACACCCTTCGCGCCGCCCGCGCCTTCACCGGCCGGAGCAAGTTTGCCAAGGTGGAAGGCGGATATCACGGCACCCACGACGCCGTCCTGGTCAGCCTGCGCATCGACCCGGCATCCGGCGGCGCGTACGATCATCCCGAGCCCGTTGCGTCCAGCGCGGGCCTCGCCGATGGCGTATTGGACCAGGCCGTGATCGTCCCGTACAACGACGTTGAAGTGGCCCGGAACATCCTGGAGGAGCATCGCGAAGAACTGGCCGCGGTTATAGTCGAGCCGGTGATGGGCTCCGTGGGCATGCTGCCCGCCGACCCGGCCTACCTTTCCATGCTGCGCGACTTTGCCGATGACAGCGGGGCGCTGCTCATATTTGACGAGGTCATCAGCTTCCGCGTCGCGCCCGGGGGCGCCCAGGAATACTACGGCGTCACGCCCGACATGACTGCCCTGGGCAAGATCATCGGCGGCGGTTTCGCGGTGGGCGCGTTCGGTGGCCGGTCCGACGTCATGGCCCAATACAGCCCGGTCAACGGGGCCGCCATAGCTCACGGCGGCACCTTCAACGCCAACCCCATCAGCATGGCCGCCGGCGTCGCTACGCTGAACGAGCTGACCCCGACCGTGTACCGCCGCCTCGCCGAACTCACGGAAATGCTGAAACAGGGTATCCGCCAGGTCTGCGCCGAGCTGGAGCAGCCCGTCGTGGTCACGGGAGCCGGCTCCCTCTTCGGCATTCACTTTGGCAGCGGGCCGCTTCACAACTACCGCGACATCGCCGCCACGGACAAGGCGCTGGCCGGACGCGTGTTCATCGGGATGCTGAACGAAGGTTTCCTCCTGGCGCCCAACCTGGTCGGCGCGGTGTCGACAGAGCTGGGGGAGGTTGAGATCGACGCGTTCGTGCGCGGATTCAAGCGGGTCCTGCAGCGCCAGATCGACTAGGTCGCGACTTACTTCCCGGTTCCTAACCTTTATCGACGTTTACCCATCGTACGGCGGCAAACAGGAAACGAGCGCAAACGGACCAACTGCATATTCAATGTCTGGGTATTCTCGTAAATACCATTCCGCTGTTTCAACAACGCACTTGGCTGATAGTTCGTCCCTCGACGGTGTAGGCGCGTAATCGAGGCACAATGCCACGGGTAACGTCACAAGCCATTCATCGCTATTGCCAGCAAATCCGTTGCCGAACTGCCCCCAAAGTATCCCGTCTTTAACCGTGATTTCTGTATCCCACGGGGCGAATCTCAACTCTCGATGGTAATGATTGATACAGCCGCCAAAGGCTTCCAGTGACTGGAGGCTGCCTTTTGCAACCTCAATTTTCATTGTAGCCGTCGGAACGGACTCGATTTCCCTACCGGGTTCAGGGACAGGGCTGGCGCTCTGCTTGCTCGTCGGTTCGCGGACATCAGGGACGTCCGCATCAGGTAAGTCCGGTGTGCCAAAGAACGGTAGGCAGGCGATCATCGCCAGCGCTAGGACGCTCATCCCCAATACCGCGTTTCGATTCATCGTGTCTGTCTCCTGCTGCGATGTAGTGATGGCAAAGCTGTGCAGCCGATATGGGCTGTGTTCAGGTGAACATTTGAAGATCGGAATCTAAAAAGGGCAGGCTCATCGCCTGCCCCTTTTTGTTGGCCCGGCGGTTCCAGCTCAGTCCACCGGAGGCCGCTTTTCCCACTTCTCGGGTACGGGATACACCGGCGTGGCGAGCTTGCGGATGTTCTCCGTGGCGAACCAGTCCGCGCACTCTTCCCGCCACTTGATGAAGTGCGGAGCGTTGCGATGGGCTTCCACGGCTGCTTCGTCCTCGTACACCTCGAACAGGTGGATCTTGTTCTCGTCCTCGTTGTCCTGCAGGACGTCAAAGCGCAGGCACCCCGGCTCGTCGTTGTTCGATCCCCTCGCGTCCCCCAGCATTGACGCCATGAACTGGTCCTTGAAGCCGGGTTTGATATTGATTTCCACAATCAGCGCGATCATTGTCGTCTCCTTGGATGGCAGCGATTCGTCGGGGATTATAGCAGCGACCGGCGCAAAGTTGTAGAATGCCGCAATAGTCGGCTCGCCACACGGGAGGCAATCATGGCAGATATCCCCATCGTGTACACCCTCACGGTGTGTCCCGCATGCGACTCGCTGCGCGCCGCCTGGCGACGCGAGGGCGTTGAATACGACGAACGCCGCGTTGATCAGAGCCAGGACACGTTGGACGAGGCTCTGGACTTTGGAGATACTGTTCCCATCATTGTGTGGCCCGATGGAAAGGTGGAGATGGGTTTCCGCGGTCAGCGCGGTTGAGAAATCGGCTGACTGGCCGGTGGCCCGTCCCCAATCCTTCTCGCGTCAATTGCCGGAACCAAATCGCGGAACGTAAGAGGTGCAATCATGGTGCAGGAAGCCAGCGTCGTGACCCCGGAGCGCTACTCCCAGGGCATGACCTACGATCAGTACATGGAAACGGTCAAGGTCAACAAGGCCCGGATCGAAGAGTATTACTCCAACGTGGAGCTGAGCGCCGAGCAGACCAACAGGCTGCAGGAGTTGGCATCACACGAGAACGGCCCGGCTCGCATGATGGTAATCGGCGAAGACTGGTGCGGCGACGTGGTACGCGAGCTGCCTGTGCTCGCCAGGGTAGCAGAAGCCGCTGGCGTTGAGCTGCGCATCTTCCCCCGCGACGAAAATCACGACATCATGAACGAGTTCCTCAAAGAGGGCCTGTACATGTCGATCCCCGTCGCTGTGTTCTATGACCAGGGTCACGAATACATCTGCCACTGGATCGAGCGCTCCGAGGCCGCCAACCGCGAGCAGGGTGAGATCGAAGCCGCCATACGCTCCGAGCAACCGGATATCTCCGACCAGGACTTCGGACGACAGCGGCGCGCCCGGACCGCTGCCCGGGCCGGCGACTGGCAGAAGGCCACCGTCGACGAGTTGGTGGGGCTCATACAGGAGCACCTGCACTGACGCCCGGCGCTGTTCTCCGGCCGGCCCTTATATCGCAGGGGCGGACAATCGTCCGCCCCTGAACTTATTCCACCGGTTCCAGCGTGAACCGGTAATTCTCGATGACCGGGTTCGCGAGCAGACGGTCGCACATTCCCGCCACCTCGCTCTCGGCTTGGGTGTGGTCGTCCGTAGCCACCCGGATTTCCAGGTACTTGCCGATGCGTACGTCTTCCACGGTTTCGTAGCCCAGGCTGTGCAGGCCGCCCATGACCGTCAGGCCCTGGGGGTCGTTCACGGCGGGTTTGAGGGTTACGTAGACCCGTGCCAAAAACATGCTGGTTGCGCTGCCTCTCTGAATGTCCGCGGGCTTAGCCGCCCGACGATTGGGTCATGTCAATCCCGGTGGTGCACGGCAGCCCGTTGGCGAATTCGGGACCGGTGTTGCCCGGAAAATCGGTAAAGAACCTGGCGATGCGCGCCGGGTCGACACCGTCCATCCTGTCCAGGACGCCCCAGGTGGTCAGCGCGACCATCCCTTCCGGTATCGCCAGGTAGCGGCGCACTATCGCGAATTCCTGGGCCAGCGGAATGGCTTCCACCGCCGCGCGCAAAGCCGCAACTTCAGCGTCGTTTGCCAGGTTATAGCTGACGATTATGTTTCCGTGCTCCAGGTTGTGGACCAGCAATTCGTCAGGTAATGGATGATTGTAAAAACCGCAATCGCTCCAGGCGCCCCAATGGCGGCCGGAGGTCGGCGGTACCGTGCTGTAACCTCCCGGCACCAAGTCGGAAATTTTCAACTGGGATGGGAAGTGATCCCGACTGGGCATTGCTTCCACGCGGATGGGCCCGTTGGTGGGTTGGACCATCGCGGCTGCGACCTCCGTCGGCGTTGGGGTGGCGGTCGCGGTGGGCGCGGGTGTCTCCCGTGGCTCCGTGGGCTCCGCCGTAGGCGTGGATGCGCTCGGTGCCAGCGCTAACGTGCTCGTTGGTATGGGCAAGGGGGTCGCGGTGGGTGCTGGTGTGGCCACTGCGATGGCTTCGAGTGTCGCTTCCGGTGCGGGAACCGGTTCTCTCGTCGGTTGACATCCCAGCAGCGCCACGAGCAATCCCAGGATACAGGCGGTTCCCAGCGCGATACGCGCACTCATACCGGCGGGTCACCTACGGGTTCATCACGCCGCCGGTTGTGCACGGGGCCCCGTTGGGGAACTCCGGCCCCAACTTGCCGGAATAGGCCTCGAAGAACCGTTCGATCCGGCCTTGGTCGACCACGTCCATTGGCCCGTCGAGTACACCCCATGTTGCCAGGTAGATCGTGCCTTCGGGAATCTGGTCGTACGGTCGCGCCACACCCCAGGCATTGGTTAGGCCGATATCGTCGAAGGCGTCTTGCAATTCTTCGATCTGCGCCGGGTCAGTCAGGTTGTAGCTGACGACGATGTTCCCGTGCTCCAGGTTATGCACGATGCGTTCATCTGGCACGGGGTTGGTGTAGAAGCCGCATTGCACCCACCCATTCCAGTGTCGACCGGACGTTGGCGGTGTCGTCAGGTAACCTGCCGGCACCACGTCGCCGATGGTCAGATTGTCCGGAAAGTGGGCCGCGCTCGGGGCGAGCTCCGTCTCGATGCCGATGCCCTCCACGTATTCGCTGGCTTCACCCTGGCCGGTGCCGCCAAAGTTGACCGGCAGTAACACGGGCACCAGCAGCGCGATGATGAACAGTCCGGCAATCGCGGCAAAGGCGAACAACAACCAACGGCTGCGAAACCCTCCGCCCGTGGCGATGGGCGGTGTGCGCCGCTGGGAACGCCGCGCGGCGCTCCGCCGGCGATGTCGGGAAGGAGGCAATTCTGTTCCTTACTTGCCAGTAGCCGGTATCGACGCTTACAGCGTATCGCCGGTGAGCAGTTTGTAGGCCTGCCGGTAGAGCTCGGCGGTCCGCTGCACGATGTCATCGGGCAACTCCGGCGCCGGCGGCTCCTGGTTCCAACCTTGGGCGGTGAGCCAGTCGCGAACGAACTGCTTGTCATAACTGGGCTGGGACTTCCCCGGAGCGTATCCCTCGGCGTCCCAGAAACGGCTGGAGTCAGGGGTCAGCAGCTCGTCGATAAGGATCAGCTCACCGTTCAGGAAACCGAATTCCATCTTGGTGTCCGCCAGCACGATGCCCCGATCTTTCGCGTAGTCGTGGGCGTGCAGGTATACCGCTTTGCTGATGTCGGCCAGCCGTTGTGCCGTTTCAGCGCCGACCATATCGACCACTTGCTCGTCGGTCATGTTCTCGTCATGGCCTTCTTCGGCTTTGGTCGTCGGCGTAAAGAGGGGCTCCGGGAACATGTCCCCTTCGACCAGGCCCGTTGGCATGGGCTTGCCGGAGACGGTGCCCTGGCGGCGATACTCGCCCCAGGCCGAACCGGTGATGTACCCGCGCACGATGCACTCGATGTCGATGCGCTCGGCCTTCTTGACGATCATCGCCTGCCGTCCGACGCTGTCTTCGGCATAGGCGGGATGGGAGAGAACTGGGTTGCCGGCGTAGGCCGCCGCATCCGGCCCGTCGGCCAGCGCCACCAGGTGGTTGGGTACGATGTGGTCCGTCAGCCCGAACCAGAAGCTGGACATTCGGTTCAGGGCCGCCCCTTTGTCGGGAATACCATTGGGCAGAACGACGTCGAAAGCCGAAATTCGGTCGGTTGCCACCATCAGCAGCAGGTCGTCCGTGAGCTGGTAGGTATCGCGGACTTTCCCGCGATGCATGCGGTTGGGCATTCGGGTTTCAATAATCATGTCAGCCATTCAGGGACCGGATTTGGCCGGTCGGAGAGAGTGTGTCAGGCCAGCGCGGGCACGGGCAGCAGCCCGATGCGCTTGAAGTTGTCGTCGATGTATCGCGTGTAGTAGCCGTAGTCGAAGAGTGCGTCCATCTCCGCCGTATTGAGGTGCTGGGACGCTTCGGCGTCCGACTTCAGCAGTTGGCGGAAGTCCTGAGCGTCGTCCCAGGCCCGCATGGCGTTGCGCTGCACGATCTCGTAGGCGGCTTCCCGGGACAGCCCCTTGTCTTCGACCAGAGCCAGCAGCACCCGTTGGCTGAAGATCAGTCCCCGGCTGCTCTCCAGGTTCTGCCACATGCGGTCGGTGTCCACCCGCCAGCCGCTGACCACGTGGGTGAAGATGCTCAGGATGTAGTCCAGCATCAGGCAGGTGTCGGGAAGGATGATTCGCTCCGAGGACGAATGGCTGATGTCCCGTTCGCCCCACAGCGCCACGTTCTCCAGGGCCGGCACCGCATTGCCACGGATGGTGCGAGCCAGCCCGCAGATGCGCTCCGTCAGTTCGGGGTTCCGCTTGTGTGGCATGGACGACGATCCGGTCTGGCCAGCGCCAAAGGGCTCTTCGACTTCGTGGATCTCGGTGCGTTGCATCCCTCGAATCTCGGTGGCGAACTTCTCCAGGGACGCGGCGACCAGCGCGGCCGTGGTGATGAAGTGGGCATGGCGGTCGCGTTGCACCACCTGGTTCGATACGGGGGCCACGTCCAGGCCCAGGTGATGGCACACCCGTTCCTCGATGTGCGGCGGTATCGTGGCGTGGGTTCCCACCGCTCCGGAGATCTTGCCGACGCGGATCGAATCGCGCGCTGCCGCCATGCGTTCCCGCTGCCGGCGCAGTTCGTCCCACCACAGGGCTAGTTTGAGCCCGAAGGTCATCGGCTCAGCGTGCACGCCGTGGGTTCGACCCATCATCAGCGTGTCCTTGTGAAGCGATGCCTGCCGGCCCACGGCGTCGATGGCGGCGTCAATTTCCTTCAGCAGCAGATCGGCCGCGGCCACCAACTGCAGGGCCTGCCCGGTGTCCAGCATGTCGGAAGACGTCATACCCAGATGGAGCCAGCGTCCTTCCGGGCCGAGGGTCTCGGTAATTGAACGCAGAAACGCCGTGACGTCGTGCCGGGTCGTCTCGAAGATATCCATCATCCGCTGATGGTTATATGCCGCCCCACGCAGCGACTCCATGTCTTCCAACGGAATGACCCCGGCCTCGGTCCACGCCTCGCATACGGCCAACTCAACGTCCAGCCACATGCGGTATTTGTTCTCATCAGACCAGACCTGTTTCATCTCGGGTCTGGAATAACGGTCAATCACTGGGTCGCCTCCGCGCCGTTCGCATAACGCCAAAATATTCTATCACAGCGGCTATCCATCCTGGTCGCGCCGCGTAGCACACCCGCTGGCCATGAGCCGGAATTACCCGCCGTTCCGCGCAGCCATGTACTGCTGGAGGGCTTCCAGCACCGGCGCAAAGTCCGTGAACGGTGCAAACTTGATCCCAGCCTCGTCACACATCGCCGCCATCTGTCGATGGGCGAAAACCGTGTCCGCGACCTCGCCAGCCTCGAAGTCCGAGCGCCCGTCTCCCATGAAAAACACGTGATGCCCCTGTTCCTGGAAACGGCGCACGATCAGGGCTTTGCTGTTGCCCAGGTGCGGGGCTTCCGGATACGCGAAATCGTACCGGTAGCCCGCAACCCGGCCTTCCCGGTCGAATTCCGTAACCACCGCGTACACCGGCATTTCCGACTGCCCGCATCCGTCCAGCAGCGCCTGGATGTAGAAGTCCAGACCCTGACTGATGATGCACATGGGAATCGATTGGACCTGGCAGAACTCCGACAACTCCTCGAAATGCGGGCGGAAATTCGCGTTGGCCCGCACGAACGACTGCATGGCGTGTTTGTCCGCCTGGATCCGCAGGAACGCCTCCTCCTGGTAGTCCTTCAGCGATAGTTCACCCGCCCGGAATCTGTCCCGCACATCGGTCCATGATGGATGGCCGAACTCGTGCAACAACATTTCCGCCACGTTCTGGGCCGCGGCGGTGTCGTCGTAATCTGTCAGCACCGCCGGCATCCGGCGGTCCACATCGGCGGTTCTAGCGTTCACGAAGGGACTGCCGATAGCGCTCCACGGCTTCGCGGATGTCGTCGTGCTTGATGCCCAGGATCTGCGCGGCATAATAGGCGGCGTTCCGTGCGCCCCATCCGCCCACCGCCATCGCCGCGACAGGTATGCCGGGTGGCATCTGAGCCGTCGACAGCAGCGCATCCCAGCCGTTGAGCTCGCTCGACGTCAACGGGATGCCGATCACGGGCAGTGTGGTCTGGGCAGCCAACGCGCCGCCCAGCGCGGCGGAACCGCCGGCGGCCGCGATTATCACTTCAATGCCGCGTTCCCTTGCCGTCGATGCGTATTCGTGGACCCGCTCCGGCGTGCGGTGCGCCGACATGACGCGGACCTCGTAGTCCACCCCCAGCGACTCCAGGGTGTTGATGGTCGGTTGGACCGCCTCTTCGTCGGAGGCGCTGCCCATGATGACTCCTACCAGTGGCAAGATGTTTCTCCTTATTTCTTGGTTTAGGACCGCGATTTGGGATCGCGTTCAGTCCATGTCTGCGATGTCGCGAAATGCGGCGATCAGCGCCTGCTGGATCGATTCGGTATCGTCGTCAACCTCCTCGTCCTCGACAATCACGTACCCTGCGTCCTCGTCGTCGATACCGACCCGCACCTCAATTTCCACCGGCTCCCCATCGTGCCAGTAGAGCGTGTAGACGATCTCGTCGGCCAGCTCGTCGTCCGCCCCGTCCACGTCGTCATCGAAATCGTACTGCCACGATCTGTCCACCATCACGCGAGCGCCGCCATCCAGCAGGAGGTCGTTCATTTCGCCCATCATGCCTTCCACCGCCAGTTCCACGGCAAATCGTTCGAGCAACGTGCGTCGCTCGGCAACCTCCGCCATCTGCTTGCCGTAACCCTCGTTGTCCACGCGGACGCGCAGTCGTTTCAGGTCATCCAGCCAGGGCATTGGTCAGTCCTCCATCGTCGGGTTGGCGCCGCGGGTTCGGCGGGCGCATTCAACTGCCGGTTCGTTTTTGCCGCCCGTTAAGGTAACAGAACTCATCGACTCCGCGAAAGTCGGGCAATTGCATTCTGTGGGCCAACACCGCCAGCGTATCCAGAAGGTCGATGTAGCACAATCCGGGATGCCCGCTCCGCAACCCGTGCGGCAACATGCCCAAACGACGCAGAGCCCGTTCGGTGTGCGGACTCCACGGCGCGAAGAGCGTCGGTTCCCTCAGGGTCAGCAGATATGATGGCCACTCCTTGCCCGCGCCGGCAAGACCGAATCCGCCCGCTTCAGTGGCGCACTCTTCGAAGCGGTTTTCCAGCTTGATGGTGTCGTATAGCAGAAAGTCAACGGCGTCCCGTACCTCAACGATGGGATTGGTTGTAAATCGTTTGGTCTGCCTGCCGCCGGCGCCGCGATACAAAGCGGTGGCCTCCGCATCCGTGAGCGACGGCAGATAATCCTGCTCAAGCCAGTTGGCCCGCCTGTCGTTCCCCCAGCGGCGACGGCGAAAAGCATCCAACTCTCCGTCCTGTGCGCCTCGGCGGAAAGCCTCAGCCAGCGCAGTCCAGTCTGGGGAGATCGCCGCGTTGCTCGTCATCGTCGCTATCCGGTCATCGCGTTATTTGGAACGCGGTGGGCTGGTCCGAGTGGAGTTCCGCGATGTCCCGTCTGTAGTATGCGCCCTCGAAACTGATTTCCGCCGCGCGCCGATAGGCGTGACCGCGCGCCTGCTCGATATCGTCGCCCATCCCTACGCAGGCCAGCACCCGCCCTCCCGAGGTTAGTAGCCGCCCGCTGTTGTCCTCTGCGCTGCTAACCCCGGCGTGGAACACCAGGCTGTCATCGCTTTCAGCGCCGGGGGAGTTCAGCCCGGATATTTCCACCCCCGTGCGGTAAGACCCCGGATATCCGCCGGAAGCCATCACCACCGCTACCGTTGGACGATTCGACCATTCCACCGGACCAACGTCGTTCAAACTGCCGGTTGCGCACGCCATCATCACCTCGCCGGGGTCGCTCACCAGCCGGGGCATGATCGCCTGCGTTTCCGGATCTCCGAACCGGCAATTGAACTCCAGGACTCGCGGACCATCCTCGGTCAGCATCAGTCCGCAGTAGAGCGCTCCGCGATATGGCGCGCCGCGCGAGGCCAGTTCCCGTATCACGGGAAGCATGATTTCGCTACTGACTCGCTCGGCCAGGGTTTCGTCCCAGAATGCCGGCGGACCGTAACTGCCCATCCCGCCCGTGTTGGGACCGGTGTCGCCCTCGCCCGCTCGTTTGTAATCTGTCGCGGCAACCACGGCCGACAGATTTTCGCCGTCGGTGAACCCGAACACGCTGACTTCCGGGCCGTGCAGCCACTCCTCGACCACCACCGTTTCCCCGGCGTCGCCGAACATCCGGTCCTGCATGCAGGTCAGGATGGCGGTCTTGGCCTCTTCGAGGTTGGCGCACATCGCAACCCCTTTGCCGGCCGCGAGCCCGTCCGCTTTGACCACCAGGGGGCGGTTCCGGTGCTCGGCATAGGCCAGGGCGGCTGAAGCGCTGCGGAACACTCGGTATTCGGGCCCGGCCACTCCCGCCGCGTCCTGCACGTCACGGGCGAAGCTCTTGCTTGCTTCCAGCCGGGCGGCCGCTCGGGTCGGTCCGAAGCACGGAATTCCCGCGGCGGCCAACCGATCCGACAGGCCCAACGCCAGGGGAACCTCGGGACCCGCCACCACCAGGTCAATCATTCGGTCGCCGGCGGCGTCCACCAGCCCATCGATGTCAGTCTCGGAGATGGGCAGGTTCGTTCCCAGGCTCGCTGTTCCCGAATTGCCGGGCGCCGCGAATATTTCGGTCACCGTCGATGAACGCGCCAGCCGCCACGCCAGGGCGTGTTCCCGACCGCCAGAGCCAACTACGAGGACGCGCACCGCCGGCTACTCCCACTCGATGGTCCCGGGAGGTTTGCTGGTGATGTCGTAAACCACGCGATTCACGCCATCGACCTCGTTCACGATGCGGTTGCTGATCCGGGCCAGCACGTCGTACGGCAACCTCACCCAGTCGGCGGTCATCGCGTCCTCCGAGTTGACGGCGCGGATGGCGCAGGCGTATCCGTAAGTGCGGTAGTCGCCCATCACTCCCACGGTCCGGTTGTCAGTCAGCACCGCGAAACTTTGCCAAATGTCGCGGTACAAACCCGCACCGTGGATCTCTTCCAGCACGACGCGATCGCAGTCGCGCAGCAGCTCGACCCGTTCCGGGGTGACCTCGCCGATGATCCGTATCGCCAGGCCCGGCCCGGGGAACGGCTGCCGGTAGATGATTTCCTCGGGCAGGCCCAACTCCAACCCCACGGCGCGAACCTCGTCCTTGAACAGGTAGCGCAGCGGTTCCACGAGGCCGAAGTTCATCCGCTCCGGCAGGCCTCCCACGTTGTGGTGTGTCTTGATGCGGGCCGAGGCTCGGTTCTCCGGAGTTTCGCTTTCGATTACGTCGGGATACAGCGTGCCCTGGGCCAGCCAGCGCACGTTGTCGATCTCCGCCGCCGCGTCCTCGAACACCCGGATAAATTCGTTGCCGATGGTCTTGCGCTTCGTTTCCGGGTCCGTGACGCCGCGCAACCCGTTTAAAAAACGGTCCGAGGCGTCCACGTAGCGCAAGTCCATTCCCATGTTCTTATGGAAGGTTTCCTGCACCTGTTCCGCCTCTCCGTGCCGGAGCAGGCCGTTGTTCACGAAAATGCAGGTCAGCTGCGGCCCGACCGCCTGATGCAGCAATGCCGCCGCAACCGAGGAGTCGACGCCGCCGCTGAGGCCGCAGATCACCCGGTCGCTGCCCACCTGCTCTCGGACCTGGGCCACGGTGTCCGCCACAAAGTTGCCCGCCGTCCAGGACCCGGAGCAGCCGCAGATGTCCCGCACGAAGTTGCGCAGGATGGTCATCCCGTCCGGGGTGTGCTGCACTTCCGGGTGAAACTGCAGGCCGAACCAACGCTCGCCGTCCGAAACCGCGGCGCAGTCACTGTTTTCGGTTCGCGCCAGGGTCGCCATGCCCTTGGGCAGGCGCTCCACCCGGTCGCCGTGACTCATCCACACCGGCGCCGAATTGCCGACCCCGGCCAGGAGGCGGCTGGCCGAACCGGCCACGCGCAAATCGGCATGGCCGTACTCCCGGGCGTCCCCGGGCGTGACCTTGCCGCCCAGTTGATGCACCAGGGCCTGCATGCCGTAGCAGATCCCGAGCACCGGGATATCCGATTGCAGAATCCAGTCCGAAATGGTCGGCGCGCCCGCGTCGTACACGCTGGCTGGCCCGCCGGAAAGGATGATTCCTCTGACGTTCAGGTGCGCAATCCGTTCGCGTCCCGCGCTGGCCGGTATGATCTCCGAGTAGACTTCCAACTCTCGGATGCGCCGCGCGATCAGATGCGTATATTGAGAGCCAAAATCGATAACCGCGATGGCGTCGGACTGCGCTGTGCTGCTCATACACTCCCTGCCGGCCTCTTGGGGAATCGCGAATCATATTAGCACAGCATCCCAAACGGTCCCGGCCCGGGGCCACCGCCCGATTGCCATCCTGCTAGAATAATGCCCGAAATGTTTCCACCCCTCCGTGTACCATGACTGTCTTCGCAACTACCAGACTGCCGCGCCCGGATGGGTCACCGGCTCCCGAGTGGCCGTTGCCCCTCAACCAGCGGAATCATTGCGACGGGCGAGAACTGCTGACCGGGCTGGAACCGGCCACCATCCCGCTGTGCATCTTTGACCCGCAGTATCGCGGTCTACTGGACAAAATGCGTTACGGCAACGAAGGCGTGAGCCGGGGTCAGCGACGCTCGGGCTTGCTTCAAATGAGCGAGGAGACCATCGGCGAATTCATCGCCGGCATATCGGCCGCTCTGATCCCGTCCGGTCATCTCTTTCTGTGGATCGACAAATTCCACCTGTGCACGGGGGTCGGGCCTTGGATTGCACAATGGGGGCTCGAGGTGGTGGACCTGGTGACCTGGAACAAGGACCGGCTCGGCATGGGTTACCGGACCCGCCGCGTTGGCGAGTACCTGCTCATCCTCCAAAAACCACCCAAGCGGGCCAAGGGGGTCTGGCAGCGCCATGACATTCCCGATGTGGTGACGGAAAAGGTTGAGCGCATCGGCAATGTCCATCCCAAACCGGTGAACCTGCAAGCGCGGTTGATCGAAGCGGTCACCGACCCGGGAGACGTGGTGCTCGACCCCGCCGCGGGCAGCTATTCTGTGATGACCGCGGCGCACCAGGTGGGGCGCCAGTTCCTCGGTTGTGACATCGCCGCCGGTTCGTAACCGCGCAGATGGTCAGGATCGAGGAAAGTAATCCAGGGCGTCGGGACGGTGGCTACGCCCGGCTCTTCAACGATCCGGATATCGGCGCCCTGGTATCGCGGGTTCACGCCACCAGCATTCGGGCCGGAACTGAACTGGAGCACATAATTCGCCGCGAATCCGTGGTTAACGGCACTGCAATCAGCGACCTGGACAAATTCCTGGATAACGGCAGCGAAGGCGTTTTCCTGGCGGACAAGTCCGCTATTAAGGCGTCGACCCGCATCCAATTCCCCAGCGCCGAACCCGATTACCTGGTATTCGTGAGGGACGGTTCCAAACGGGAATGCTATGTCGTCGAACTCAAAGACGGGGATCAGTTCGACACCAAGAAATCCAGCGGAGAAGTGAGCAACCTGTCGGCATTCAGCACTAATGTCGGCTCCACGCTACCCTACGCGACATCCATTCGAGTTTGCTCCTTCAACCAGGAAGACAAGCAGGCGATTGTGGTTGGATTCAAACAGGCCATCGGCGAAAGCATGGTCTGGACCGGTCGCGAATTTTGCTCGCTGCTCGGCTTCGATTACGATGCCATCATCAGCGAGCGTAAAGCCGATGCCGACGACAATCGGCGCTTTCTGGTTCAGCAATTGCTCCGCATCCCCGCACTGAGGTCCATCGCAGCCCGCGAGTTACAGCGCTGATCAGTCGATCAAGATGAACCGGCCATTCGTCGCATCAGACACACAGCCCGTCTTTCCGTTGGCCGCACTTCTGCAAAACTGAGCGCTTCTCGACGTTGACGATCCTGATCCCATTGGACTTCCAGACCGAAATCCGCCGCGCCGCTGAGATCCTTGCCAAGGGGGGCGTCGTCGCCATTCCCACCGACACCCTGTACGGTCTGGCGGCGGATGCCCTCAATCCCGAGGCCGTCGACCGAGTTTACGTCGCCAAGGGCCGCCCCGCCGATATGCCGCTGCCGGTGCTGGTGTCCGGCTGGCAGCAGGCCGGCCAAGTGTCGACCGTGGGGTCAATCAGCGAGGTCCTGGCCCGCCGCCTGGCTGAAGTTTACTGGCCGGGCCCGCTGACGATGGTGCTGCCCGCCGCTCCCGGTTTGCCGCACCGCCTGACCGCCGGACGTGACACGATCGCCGTGCGTATGCCCGACCATCCGGTCCCTCTGGCCTTGGCGGACGCCCTGAATCGCCCCATCACCGGCACCAGCGCGAATCGCAGCGGTGAACCCGACATAACCGATCTGGACGAACTCCGCCGGACCCTGGCCCCTCGGGTTGATGGTATCATTGTCTCCGGCCCTCAGCCTGTTGGTACCGCCAGCACCATCGTAGCGGTGTCCGGTCACGGCGTCAGCCTGCTCCGGGAGGGCGTATTGCCTTACGATCGCGTGCTCGCGACCCTCGAAATGCTCGGGCCGTTGGAACAGTGAGGTCGCTCATCACACCGGTGGAAACATATAACAATTACCGGTCGGGCGTTGACGCTGAGTTGCGATCGACGTTCGATGGCCGGCAGGGCATGTTGTATGACCTCCTGCGATACCATCTCGGATGGGTGGACGAGCGTGGCAATCCCGCGGATGAGGCGTTGACCCCGTTGCACCATTGCGGCGTTTTGGCCCTGTCCGCTGCTGACGCGGTGTCGGGCGGGCATCAGGAGGCGATTTCCGCCGCCGCTGCTGTTGAGTTGGCGTATAACTTCGTCCTCGTGCACAACGACGTTCAGGCTGGCCGCATCGATCAGGACAATGTCCGTCCCAGCATCTGGTGGGTTTGGGGCCCGTCCCAGGCCATCAACGCCGGGGATGGACTGCACGCTCTGGCTCGCTCCATGCTGATGCGCCTGTCCGATTCCGGAACTGCCGCTGAAACCGTCCTGTCGGCTCTTCATGCCTTGGACCGGGCATGTTTGACCCTCTGCGAGGGGCAATACATGGACCTCACCTACCAGGACCAGTTGATGGTGTCCGAAGCCGACTACATGGACATGGTCGGCAGGAAATCCGGATCGTTGACCGGATGCTCGGCGCGCCTGGGTGCGCTGGCGAGCGGGGCCCAGCCAGACACCGCCGACGCGTTGGAACAATGGGGTAAGAAACTCGGCATGGCCCGGCAGGTCCGGGAGGATATATCCGACCTTTGGGGGCGCTCCGGTGACGGCTTCACGCCGGCCAACATTCTCAACAAGAAGAAAAGCCTGCCCCTGATCCATGCGTTGCAAAACACGGACACCGCCGCTAAACGGGAATTGGGCGCCATCTACATGAAACGCGTGCTGGAACCCGGCGACACGCCCCGGATAGTCTCCATCCTGGAAGAGGCCGGATCCCGCGAGTACGCTCACGCCAAAATTGACGATCTGCTCGGGGAAGCGCGCGCTGCCCTCGGGAGCGAGGGTGTCACGCTGCAACATCCCGAAACGCTGGATTGGGCGACCCAGTGGGTCGTGGACCGCGATTCGAGTTGACCTGACGGATGACCCCAGCATGAACAAGCGCGCCCTCTCCCAACTGGACGTGAACGGCAAGACCGTCCTGGTCCGTGTCGACTTCAACGTGCCCATCGAGCAGGGCGTGGAATTTATCGCCAACTACGATCATCGTTTGCGCGCTACCTTGCCCACCATCGAATACCTGCTGGAGCGTCAGTGCAAAGTTGTGCTGTGCTCCCACCTCGGTCGACCCGGCGGCAAGGTCGACGAGACCCTACGCCTGGCTCCTGTGGGAGAGCGTCTGGCTGCCCTACTGGGCCGGCCCGTCGCCCCGTTGGACGATTGCGTGGGCCCTGCGGTTTCCGGAGCGGTCGCCCGGATGTCCCCCGGCGACATCTGCCTTCTCGAGAACCTGCGTTTCCACGCGGGCGAAGAAAGTAATGACGCGGGTTTTTCAACGCAGTTGGCGGGTTTGGCCGACTGCTTCGTCATGGACGCGTTCGCGGTGGCCCACCGCGCCCACGCGTCCACGGTCGGTGTCCCCCGGCTTCTCCCGACGGCCATGGGCCTCCTGACCCAGCGTGAGGTGGAGTCCCTGGGCGTCGCTCTGGAAAACCCGGTTCGCCCGCTTGCGGCGCTGATGGGCGGCGCCAAGGTCAGCGATAAAATACTGGTCCTGGAAAATCTGCTGGCCCGGCTTGACCATCTGTTTATCGGTGGCGGCATGGCGGTGACTTTCCTGGCCGCCGCGGGCAAATCGGTTGGAGCGTCGTCGGTCGAAGACGACCGGCTGGATTTTGCGCGCGACGTGATCGCAAGGGCTGAAAATTCGGGCGTGGCCGTGCATCTGCCTCAGGACCTGGTCGTCGCCAACCAATTTGATCCCAACCCCGCTGAGGTGGATACAGTAGCCATGGACGATGTTCCCGATGGCTGGTACGTGATGGACATCGGCCGAAGCGCAGCCTCAGCGTTCGCCGTGGCCCTGGCCGACTGCAGGACCATCCTGTGGAACGGGCCCATGGGCGTGTTTGAAATGGAACAGTTCAGCGCCGGCACTCGGCAGGTAGCCCACGGCATCGCGGGTTTGCCGGACGCGACGACCGTCGTCGGCGGCGGGTCCACCGCGGAAGCGGTTGAATCCCTTGGCCTGATGGATAGCATGACCCACGTTTCGACTGGCGGCGGCGCTTCCCTGGAGTTTCTCGAAGGCCGGATCCTTCCCGGGATCGACGCCATCCCCGACGCCTGACATCCTGCCAGCCACCGGAGTAAGCATGATTGATCTGGAACAGGTCCACGATAGCATCGCCAGCACCCCGTCCAAAATCGTCCTGTTGGTGGCCGATGGTCTGGGTGGGTTGCCCCATCCCGATACCCGCAAGTCTGAGCTGGAGACGGCACACACCCCGAACCTGGATGCGTTGGCTCAGCGCAGCGCCTGTGGGCTTACCACTCCGGTGGAGGTTGGCGTGGCTCCGGGCAGCGGGCCCGGTCACCTGGCGCTTTTCGGATACAACCCGTTGAAGTACCTGATTGGCCGTGGCGCGCTGGAAGCCCTGGGCATCGGAGCCGAATTGTTGCCCGGCGACTTGGCGGCTCGCGGCAACTTTTGCACCGTGGACGACGATGGTGTGCTCACCGACCGTCGAGCCGGCCGTATCGCGACCAAGCTTAGCGCGCCGTTGTGCCAGCGCCTGGACGGCATCGAGATCCCCGGAGTGCAGGTGGACGTGTTGCCGGTGCAGGACTACCGGTTCGTACTGCGTTTGCGCGGCGATGGCCTGTCTGAAGAGGTTGAGGAAACGGATCCCCAGCGCGAGGGGCTGCCGCCCCGGCCAGCGCGCGCCTTGACGCCAACGGCCGAGCGTACCGCCGAAATCGTGCAGGAGTTTGTGTCCCAGGCCGGGCGCATCCTTTCGGAGGAACAGCCGGCCAACATGGTATTGCTCCGCGGGTGGGCGCAACTGCCCAACCTCCCCGACTTCGGCGAGGTCTATCATCTGAACCCCGCCGCCATCGCTGCCTATCCGATGTACCGGGGCCTCGCATCCGTCGCCAACATGCGCATCATTCCCACCGGAATGACCTTCGGCGATGAGGTGGACACCCTCCATGCGAATTGGGGGGATCACGACTTCTTCTTCATCCACTATAAGCCTGCTGACGCCGCTGGCGAGGATGGCGACTTCGATGGCAAGGTGAAGTGCCTCGAAGAGTTGGATGCCCACATCCCGCGGATCCTGGATCTGGAGCCCGACGTGCTGATGGTCGCCGGCGACCACGCCACCCCCGCCATCATGGCTTCCCACAGTTGGCACCCGGTCCCGTTTATGCTCCACTCCCGGCTGACCCTCGGGGAAGGCGTCGAGGGTTTCAACGAGCGAGCCTGCGCCCAGGGTTCTATTGGCCGCATACCGGCCGAAACCATCATGCTCCTCGCGCTGTCTCACTCCGGCAAACTGTCCAAGTACGGACCGTAGCCCAAACTGTCTTTTCGGGATTGTGTGATGACTTCTCCGACCAACATCGTCGCCGGCAACTGGAAGATGAACACCGACGTCGCTTCCGGGATCCAGCTGGCGTCATCCGTGGCGGCCGGCGCGGCGGCTGCGCCCGGCGTTCAGATCATAGTCGCCCCGCCCTTCGTGTCCTTGCCGGCCGTTCGGGATGCTGTGGCCGGGAGCGGTGTGGCCGTCGCGGCGCAGAACATGCACGCTGACGACAGCGGCGCTTTCACTGGCGAGGTTGCTCCGACCATGCTGGTCGGCCTGTGCGGCTACGTTATCATCGGCCATTCCGAGCGCCGCCAACTCTTCGGCGAAACCGACGAATCGGTCGGCCGCAAAGCCTCGGCCGCGCTGCAACACGGATTGCGTCCCATCGTTTGCGTGGGCGAAACTTTGGATGAGCGGGAGTCGGGCCGAGCCGCCGAGGTCATCCGGAGGCAGGTCGTCGCCGCGCTAACCGATCTTGACCCGGAAACCGCGGCCGGCGCGCTTGCCATCGCGTACGAGCCGGTGTGGGCCATCGGCACCGGCCGCGCCGCTACTCCGGAATTGGCGGACCAGATCATGGGTGGCGCGATCGCTCCCACCCTTGCGGCAGCCCTGGGCCCCGACGCCGCCGCGACAACCCCCCTGCTGTACGGCGGCAGCGTGAACCCGGCCAACGCCGCCGACTTCGCGGCCGTGCCCAGCATAAGCGGCGCTCTGGTCGGCGGGGCGAGCCTGGACGCGAGTACGTTCCTGGGTGTTGCCGCGGCGTTTTCCAACCGTCGCCAGTAGTCGCTGTCGGCCGGTTCATGTCGGCCCCGCTCAACCTGGTATCCGTCGTCGGACCCACTGCGGTGGGCAAGACGGCCCTGGTAATCGCCCTTGCGCAACGCTTTGACGGCGAGATCGTTAACGCCGATAGCCGGCAGGTTTACACCGGGATGGACATTGGCACCGCCAAACCCACTCGCGCCGAGCGCCGGAGCGCCGTCCACCATCTGATCGATATACGTCCGCCGCATTCGCCCATCAGTCTTGGCGAGTACCTGCCGTTGGCGCGGGAGTGCGTCGAGTCCATCGCGGCCAAGGGAAAATTGCCTATTTTGTGCGGCGGTACCGGACAATACGTTTGGGCGCTCCTCGAAGGCTGGGCCGTTCCCCAGGTGCCCCCCGACCCGGATTTCCGTGCTCGGTTGGAGCATCGTCTGACGACTGAGGGCCCTGGTGCTCTATGGCAGGAACTGCACCATCTAGATCCTGACCGGGCTGCGACAATCGATCCACAAAACCCCCGACGCATCATCCGTGCCCTGGAGATCCTGCAGGCCGTCGGGCATCCGGTGGACACTGCCGACAAGAGCCCCGCGCCTCCGTACCATTCCATTGTCCTTGGTCTCACCGCGGAGCGGCTCGCCCTGTACGACCGCATCGACGCCCGGTTCGATTCGATGATGACTGAAGGCCTGCTGGATGAGGCCCTTCGCCTCGATGCCGCCGGTTACAACCTTGGCAGCGGCGCGTTATCGGGAGTCGGCTACACCGAACTTGGCATGTATCTCGCTGGCGAGATGACTTTGGACGAAGCGGTATCGCGCGCCAAAACTAGGACGCATCGTCTGGTCCGCCGGCAGTACACCTGGTTCAAGCCGGGCGACCCGCGCATTGATTGGCTGGACGCCACCTGCCACTTGCCAGTCGCCGAGGCTGTCTCGCTCGTTAGGCGTTTTCTGGGACCACCGACCCCTTGTGATACAATTGGCCCCTGACGGGAAGGGCCGATTTCGGCGCAGGAGTCGCGACGATGGAATTCACCAAAATGCACGGTGCCGGCAACGATTACGTCTATGTCGACGCCCGCGCTATGCCCGAACGGGATTGGAATAACCTGTCTCGGGCAATTAGCGACCGCCATTTTGGTGTCGGCGGCGATGGGTTGATCCTGGTGATGGAATCCGACATAGCTGATCTGAAAATGCGCATGTTCAACTCGGACGGTTCCGAGGGAGCGATGTGCGGCAACGGTATCCGATGCTTTGCCAAATACGCCATCGAACGCGGAATCGTGTCCGGCTCGGCCCATCAGGTGACTGTCGACACGTTGGCCGGCGTTCGCACCATCGTGCCCCACTACGCTGGCGCCACCGTGGACTCGGCGCGAGTGAGTATGGGCCCACCGCGGCTCGCGCCGTCAGCAATACCGGTCGATCTCGATCCTGCCATTGCCGGCCGGGACGGTCCGATCATCAACTATGCCATCCAACCTGGCGATTTCCGCCTATTCCTGACTTTTGTTTCCATGGGAAACCCCCATGCGGTAACTTTCATTGATCAACCGATCGAGGAATTTCCCCTGCACAACATCGGTCCGCTGGTGGAACGGCATCCCATCTTTCCCGATCGGGTCAATTTTGAAATCGTTAACATCCGGGACGACGGCAATTTGGACGCCAGGGTCTGGGAACGTGGCTCCGGCGAGACCATGGCCTGCGGGACGGGAGCCTGCGCGATTGGCGTCGCTTCCCGGCTGCTGGGTCACACCGGCGACCGGGTGGCAGTCAACCTTCCTGGCGGCACCCTCGACATCGAGTGGGATGGCGCTGGCGAAGTTTACTTGGAAGGCCCTGCGGCCGAAGTTTTCAGCGGAGTGTGGACAGAATGAGCAATTACGTGACCGGCCCCACCACCTTTGACCAGCTTCGTTGGTCCTCTCAAGTTTTCCGCGGCCTCTCCGACGATGCCATTTGCATCGCCGCCCGCGCTCAATCCTTCCGCGGGCCCATCTTGTCGGGCCAGAAAGACGCCGATTGGGCAGCGCTGATTGGCTACGTGAACCAATGGGGTTGCCGCATACCCCAGCACAAGTCTGAGGGCATCGCCGCGGCGGTAACCGATGCGGCGCGGTTGCTCGAACCCATGGCGGTCTCCGCCCTGGAATTCGACGACCTCCGTTGCTCCACCCTGGACGTGGTGGAGCGCGCCTTTGATCGTCTCACCGAGGCCAACGGCGTGGGCCCCACCGGAGCGTCTGCTGTCCTGACCGTCATCAATCCACAGCTGTTTGTTTCCTGGGGCGAAGGCATCCGGAAAGCCTATTTCCCGCAGGACCAGCCCAACGGCGCAACCTATTCGCAGTTCCTCACCGTCATGCGCATGGCGGCCCTGTCCATCATGGCCGACGCCCGCAGCCAGCGCGGCATCGAAGATCCGGCGGGCGCGCTGTCGGCCCAGCTGGGGATCGATCCGGCGTTCAGCCTGGCGAAATTCGTCGACGAGTACAACTGGGTGACGCTGGAGCGCGAGATGGTTTTCCAGCCCGACGCGCCGGTGGCAGTTTAGCCAGCAGCCTCAGCGAGCGATTCCAGCCGGCCGGCGCTGGCCACTGGTCCGTCAGTCGCCGCGCCGTCACCGATTCAACCAACCCGTGAAGTCCCAGGAGCATCATGCCTAACCTGTCCCAACGCCTCGGTAAACTCGCCCCGTATCCCTTCGTTGAGATCTCCAGGATCATCGCGGAGAAGCGCGCCGCCGGCGCCGACGTGGTTACCTTTGGCATTGGTGATCCCGATATTCCTACTCCGCAGCCCATAATCGACCGCCTGCTCACCGCGTCTCAGGATCCCCCAAACCATCGGTATCCCGAAACCGACGGACTGCCGGAGATGCGGCGCGCCGTCGCTCATTGGTACAAGCAGCGCTTCGACGTTGATCTCAACCCTGACACTGAAGTGCTGCCCCTGATCGGAGCGAAAGAGGGCATTGGGCACGCGGCTTTTTGCTTCCTCGACCCCGGTGACATCGCCCTGGTTCCCGACCCCGCCTATCCCGTGTATGCGGTCGGCACCATGTTCGCTGGCGCCGAGAGCTACGTCATGCCCCTGTATCAGCGTAACGGCTGGTTGCCCGAGCTTGATGCGATTCCCGAGGACATTGCCCGCCAGGCCAAAGTTATGTGGCTCAATTACCCCAATAACCCCACCAGCGCGGTGGCTTCCCAGGAGGACCTCGAGTCCGCGTTGAGATACTGCCGCGAGCACGACATCGCCATGCTCCACGACGCCGCTTACTCCGAAGTTGGCTATGACGGCTACCGGGCCGGCAGCATGATGCAACTCGACGGAGCCAAAGAAGTCGGTCTGGAATTCCACTCTCTTTCGAAGACCTACAACATGACGGGCTGGCGCATGGGCATGGCCGTGGGTAACGCGGAAATGATCAGGGCCCTCTTCCAGATCAAGGCCAACCTCGACTCCGGCGTACCGCAGGCCATCCAGGAAATGTCTATGGAGGCCCTCACCGGCCCGCAGGACTGCATCGATGACAACATCGGCATCTACCAGTGGCGTCGGGATCGCGTGCTCCAGGCTCTGACCCGCATGGGCCTGAACGTAGAGACCCCGCGTGCCAGCCTTTACATCTGGGCCCCCGTGCCCGAAGGCTTCACCTCCGCCGACTTCGCGGCCCGCCTGCTGGAGGAGATCGACATCGTCGTGACCCCCGGCTCTTCCTACGGCCAGTACGGCGAAGGCTACATTCGCCTCTCCCTCACCACTCCCGACGAGCGGGTCGAGACCGGTTGCCAACGACTCGAAAATTGGAACATTCCCGCTCCGCGAGGCTAGCCATGACTACCGCGAAAACGCCATCGCGCTTGATGACTGCCGATGAGCTCCTGGTGATGGATCGGGTTCCCGGCAAACGGTATGAGCTCATCCGTGGTGTCCTCACGGAGAAAGAAGTGGCTACCGGTGACCCTCACGGAGAGACCGTGTCCTTTTCACACGGCAGCTTGTTTCAATACATTATCGCCGTTGGCTATGGCGACCTTCGTGTTGGCGAAAACGGATACTTGCTGGAACGGGATCCTGACACCGTCCGCTCCCCGGATATTGCCTGGTTCGCTCCGGGACGCATCCCGCCCGGAACCACCGGCTTTCCCGAACTTACCCCGGACCTGTGCATTGAAGTAGCCTCGCCCAGCAACTCCCGCAGCGACCGCCTCCTATCGGAAAAAGCTCAAATGTGGCTGGACTTCGGCGCCCTCGAAGTTTGGGTGCTCAATCCCGAAAACACCAGCGTAGCCCGCTATCGCCCTGATCAGCCCACCGTGACGCTCCACGAGGATGACGTTCTGAATGGCGAAGAACTGTTGCCCGGGTTCAGCATCTCCGTGTGGCAACTGTTTCGTCGGCAGCGATAAAGGCCGTCTATGCCCAAATCCCGCCAACCCAAACCAACCGGCCCGCAAACCGAACGGGCCGTGCTGGTTGCCGTGGAAGCTAAGAAGCGCGGCGAGAATCTCTGGGGGCTGGACGACACGCTGGTCGAGTTGGACTACCTGACCCGGTCTGCCGGCGCCGAGGTGGTCGCCACCGTGTCCCAGCGCGCCGAACGCATCACCCCGACCTATTTGGGCAAGGGCAAGCTCCAGGAGTTGCAGGACCTGCTGGCCGACGAGCGTCCGGACGTGGTGATTTGCGACGATGAGCTGACCCCCACCCAGCAGCGCAACCTCGAAGCCGCCCTCCAGATCAAGGTCATCGACCGCACCGCGCTGATCCTCGACGTGTTCGGGCGACACGCTCGCACCCGCGAGGGCCAGATCCAGGTCGAGCTGGCCCAACACCAGTATTTGCTGCCCCGGTTGGTGGGTCAATGGTCCCACCTGGAACGTCTCGGTGGTGGCATTGGCACCCGCGGCCCCGGTGAGACCCAGCTGGAGACCGACCGCCGCCTGATCCGCCGTCGCATCCAGAAGATCGAATCGGAACTCGACGATGTACGCAAACGTCGCAGCCAGTACCTGGAACGCCGCCGCCGCTCGTCCACGCCCATGGCCACACTGGTCGGCTATACCAACGCCGGCAAGAGCACCCTGTTCAACGCCCTCTGCGATGCCGGCGTTCCTGCTGAAGACCAGCTGTTCAACACCCTGGACCCGGTGACCCGCCGCTTGCGCCTCCCCGACGGCAACGAACTGCTGCTCAGCGACACGGTGGGATTCATCCAGAAGCTCTCGCCCACCGTGGTTGCCGCCTTCCGCGCCACCCTGGAGGAACTCAGCGAGGCGGACCTGCTGCTGCACGTCATTGACATAACGCACCCCAAGGCCCCCGAGCAGGCTGAGGTCGTGGAACAGACCCTCGCCGACCTCGACCTCGGAGGCAAACCGCGGCTGTTGGTGATCAACAAGCTGGACCTGCTCACGGACGATCCCGCCGACGTGGAAGTTCTCGACCAGATCGACCTGTCCGCCATCTCCGGCGCGGAATCGCCAGCCGTCAACGGCCGGGTCTTCGTGTCCGCAGCCCGAGGTTGGAACCTGCCGGCGCTGCTGGAAGCCATCCTGGAACAGGTTGGGGCTGCAGCTTCCGTGCCGGCCCCCGCAACCGTGTAGCTCGTATCGGACGTTCAGCCGCCATGTCTCCTCGCCGCCAGATCCGCATCATCCATACCTCGGACACGCATCTGGGAGACGACTGGGACCCCGAATCCGCGCAACGCGCTCTGTCAGCCGTGGTGGACGGCGTGCACGCCCTGCGCGGCGATGCACTCCTGATCGCCGGCGACGTCTTCGATAACGCCCGCGTATCCGACGCCCTGCTTGAGTTCTTCGTGAGCGAGATCGGTCGCGCCGTCATCCCGACGGTGATACTGCCCGGTAACCACGACCTCTACGACGCCGCTTCGCTGTACCATCGATCTCCCTTCTGCGACGCCCCGGACAATCTTCATATCATTCATGGAACCCGCGGACAGACCCTGACCTTCCCTGAGCTTTCGCTGGAGGTGTGGGGCCGCGCCATGGACAGTCACACGCCGGCGTTTCGACCTCTGGCCGGCATCCCGAGCCACCGCAACGGGCACTGGCGGGTTGCCATGGCCCACGGCCACTTTCACTACCCGGACGACACCGAGGAACGCTCATCACCCATACGCCCCCATGAAATCGCCGAGGCAAACTGCGATTACATCGCCTTGGGTCATTGGGAACGGTTCGAGGACGTATCCCAGAACGGCGTCACCGCGTTCTACTCCGGTTCCCCCATGGGCGCGTCAACCAACCGGGGAAGCGTGGCGGTCAACGTCATCTGCTTTGATGCGACTCGAACGAACATAGTAAGCGTAGAGCAGGCCGCGTTGCCCATTCCTCCCTGACGATCGGCATTTATCGTGCTCGACATTCACGGCTTAATGGCCGGGCTGTCTTCATGCCGGCCAATTTTCCATTCTGAAGCCGATTTTCAGCACGCTCTTGCGTGGCATATTCATGAAACCCAGCCGGAGTGCGATTTGCGTCTGGAGCGTGAGCAGTTCTTGCCCGGCGCCCAAGAGCGTATGGCGACGGATATTTGGATTCGCGTTTCGGATGCGGCTGTTGCAATCGAGTTGAAATATACGAACCGTGCTTTGCAGGAAGAATGTAATGGTGAGGTTTTTTCCCTTCGGGACCACGGTGCACAACCACCCCGTCAGTATGACTTTATCAAGGACGTGCAACGATTAGAACAGGCTTTGCGACTTCCCAACCCGGCTGATTATGGCTTCGCTGTTTTTCTGACCAATAACTCCACGTACTGGACACCACCGAGGCAAAGCAACATTATTGATGCTGACTTTCGTATCCACGATGGCCACCACATTGGCGGTGGGGTACTCCGATGGTCGACGCATACCGGGGAGGGCACAAAGCGTAACCGTGAAGAAGCCATAGTGTTGGCTAATTTGTACAAATTACAGTGGCGCAATTATTCGGTATTTGGCAACGAACCCGGACGAAGATTCCGGTATCTTGCGGTGAGAGTGCCGCCAAACTACAAGCGACTGCGCTAACGATCCTGATCAAATACCTCTTTCATCCTGTTGATCCATGCAAAACTTTCGACTGTAGGAGCCGCCGCTATGAAATCCATCTCCCGCGACCACCGTATCTACGTCCTCCACCCTGAGAACGAGCCGGCCGTCACCATTGATTCCGGTGACGATCTCATGGTGGAAACCTGGGACGCTTTTGAGGGCATCCGCGAACCCGGCGTCCTGCAGGAAAAGTCCCTAAAGGGACCCGCCACCGGCCCGATCTACGTCAACGGCGCCGAACCCGGCGATGCCCTGCGTGTCGAGTTCGTCAGCATCAAGCCCAAGGAGAACCCGGCCCACATGGTCATGCCTGGCCGTGGCTTCCTGGAGGCCGAGTTCACCCAGGGCTACCCTACTGTGATGAGCATCGACGGTGACGATCTGGTCCTGCCCAGCGGTATGCGGCTGCCGTTGAATCCATCATTGGGCCTGGTTGCCACCACGCCGACTTACCCGCAGGAGACCGCCAGCGACAGCGGGCCTTACGGCGGCGACATCGACATGAAAGAATTGGTCGAAGGCAGCGTCCTTTTCCTGCCGGTATTCGTGCCCGGCGCCCTCCTCGCCATGGGTGACTGCCACGCCGTGGTCGGCGACGGCGCGGTGGCCGGCACCGGCGCGGAGTGCTCCGCCGACACCCACGTCCGTGTCACCGTGGAAAAAGGCATGACCCTCACCGGACCACGCGCCATCACGCCTGAGCACTACGTCGTTCTGTCCCACGGCGACGACCTCGGCCCCGCCATGAAGCAGGCCGTCCGCGAAATGGTGGACTTCCTGATCACGGAAAAGGGCATGGCTCCCTACGACGCCTACACCCTGTGCAGCCTGGCCGGCGACGTTCGCGTGTCCCGCACCTTCCGCCCCATCAGCCCGGTCAAGATGATGCTTTCGCGCCAGGCGCTGGAGCAACTGTGATCTTGAGGTGATGCGCAGCCGATTTGTTGGGGCGTCTCATCAGACGCCCCAAATTTTTGCTTGCGACCTACAACGTCGGTACATGGATTCGTCTCGTCTGGCCACACGCAACACCATCAACATACACTCTTGATCGTCTACCTCGTAGATTACTCGGAACTGGCCTATTCGGATGCGCCAGACTGGGGCAAAACCTGTGAGTTTGACGCAGCCGGCTGGTCTCGGGTCGTCTGCCAGATTTCGTAGTGCGCCAGGGATGCGGCGGGCGTCTTCCGTGGTCAATCGCCTTACCTGACGCTGCGCGGCTGGCGACAGCTCAATCCGGTATCGCAACTGCGGTTAGTCGCGCTCGTCCAGGAATTCGGCGAAGAACGCCTCAAATTCCACCCCGCCCTGTTCGGCCGCTTCAGCACGGGCAACGTCAATCTCTCGCCGCTCAGCGTCGTCAATGGCGCCGTCGGCCAACCAGGCCTCGACAGCCTCAGACACCAAATCCGAGATTGGCCTGCCGCTGCGGACAGCAACCTCTTCAAGCACCAAATACAGGTTGTCGGTTACGGTTAGCGTTTTCATTGCTCACTTCCGTTGCATTGCTGCCCTGACTGCTTACGCTACCGAGAAGCCTCCGTCCACCGTGATCACCGCTCCCGTCACGTAATCGGACGCCTGGCTGGACAGGAATACCGCCGCGCCCTGCAACTCGTTGGCGTCGCCCCACCGTCCCATCGGTATGCGCTTGTTGATCAGGTCGTAGCGCTCGGGCTGGGTTTCCGGTATCGCCTGCGTCAACTCGGTCATGAACCAGCCCGGCAGGATCGCGTTGGACTGAATGTTGTCCCCCGCCCAGGCCACCGCGAAGCTCTTGGCAAGTTGCACGATGCCTCCCTTGCTGGACGAGTAGGGAACGCCGCTGCCCCCGCCGCCGAAGATGCTGTACATGCTGCCGATGCAGATGATCTTGCCGCCACCGTGCTCCTTGAAGTGAGGGTAGATTGCCTTGCACGAAAGGAACGCCGCCCGCAGGTTCACGTCCAGCACGTTGTCCCACTCGGCCGCGGTGATATCCTCTGGCGCCTTGCGCACGGTGGCTCCCGCGTTGTTGACCAGGATGTCAACGTGACCGAAATGCGCGATGGCCCGCGACGCCATGTCATCGATGTCCGAATCGCTGGTGACGTCTGTCGGAATCGCGAACGCCTGACGACCCGTCGCTTCGATGGCGGCAACGGCGGCCGCGTTTTTCTCGACGTTGCGCGCTGCGATGGCGATGTCCGCCCCCGCGTTGGCCAGCCCCAACGCCATGCCGAGGCCGAGACCGCCGTTCCCGCCGGTGATCAGGGCCACGCGCCCAGTGAGGTCAAACAGGTTGCCGTTGTTGGTGGTCATTGCCGTCGTCTCCGTTCAAGTCAATTTGAATCGTCATCGTCAACAATTTGTATGGGAATCCCGTCGTAGGCGCACACTCCGCAGCGGGGTGAGTTGACGATTGGCAGCCGGTACTCCGTGGCTGGAGCGCAGTTATCACACAAGCCCGCCGTCATCGCAATCCAGTCGTCTTCCGAAGGGCCTACCCATGTCGCCGGCGCTCCGCACATCGAGCAGTCTATCGTCGGAGCGTCATTGTGGGCCAGCAGAGTGATTTGGCCGCTCCCGTTGCCCGCTACTGCTCCCAGGCTGCGCAGCTGGAGTGCCGTAGTTGTTCCGTAGTCATACCAGTGGCTGAACACGGTTCGCGGCGGAGCAACCAGCCCCAGCTCAACCTTCATTGTGTTGAGTTCGCGTTCCTGGAAGTCGGCGAAGAGTTCATCCATCTCAAAAATTTGCCACTTGTACTCCGCGCGGCCAATGAAAAAAGAGCTGAGATGCCCGCAGCATTCCAGCCAAATATCCCGCAGGTACTGGTCCAGCTCCGCCAGTTCAGTGGCGGCAGGAACCGCCAGATGCAGCCAGTACTCCAGTCGATAGGTATCTTCCACGGCAAGATGAATGCTATTTGCCTGATCTTGGCCCGGCTGTCCGGGCAGCCCGGTTTTGGCCAGGCAACTTTGCAGGTGTCGGGTCATTCCGGATTTCCGGTACGTCTTGCCGCACAGTTCGCATTTGCCGCTGAATGTAATTTGGGGCATTGCAGTCACTCTCGTCGGCCGATTCTCCCGTCACGTCGGCATTGTAACGTATGCATCAGGGGCGACCAATTGGCCGCCCCTGCTAATTACCAGCGTATGCCGTCAGCGCTTACAGGTTTATCAGCGCCGGCGCTGCGACGAATGCCGGAGCAAACACCAGCGATACGATCGCCATCAGCTTGAGCAGGATGTTCAGGCTCGGTCCAGAGGTATCCTTGAACGGGTCACCCACCACATCGCCCTCCACCGCGGCCTTGTGGGCGTCCGAGCCCTTGCCGCCGTAGTTGCCCAA
The DNA here is from genome assembly GCA_951813535.1 of uncultured Dehalococcoidia bacterium. Taxonomy (GTDB): domain Bacteria; phylum Chloroflexota; class Dehalococcoidia; order Lucifugimonadales; family UBA3495; genus Bin87. The sequence continues at coordinate 2,013,889 of OX638345.1, forward strand.
CTCGACGTACTTCTTCGCGTTGTCCCAGGTTCCGCCGGCCGAGGCCATCATGATCGCCAGCATGAAACCGGCCGACACGGACCCGATCAGCATCCCGCCCAGGGCGGCCTCGCCCAGGATGAAGCCGGCGGCAATCGGGGCCAGCACCGCCATCACGCCCGGCAGGATCATCTCCCGCAGGGCCCCTCGAGTGCTGATGTCCACGCACCGCGCCGAGTCGGGGGTGGCCGTGCCCTCCATCAGGCCCGGTATCTCGCGAAACTGTCGGCGCACCTCGTCCACGATGCCCTGGGCCGCGCGACCCACGGCCTGCATCGTCAGCGCGGAGAAGATGAACGGCAGCATCGCGCCGATGACCAGGCCCACCAAAATCTGCGGCTGCAGGATGTTGATGCCGGTGCCCCCTGCCGCCAGCCGTCCGTCCGGCCCCAGGGTGATCAGCCCGGCGCTCACCGAATAGGCCGCCAGCAACGCCAGGGCCGTCAGGGCGGCTGACCCGATAGCAAAGCCCTTGCCCGTGGCCGCCGTGGTGTTGCCCAGCGCGTCCAGTGCGTCGGTGCGTTCCCGCACCTCCGGATCCAGGTTGGCCTGCTCGGCGATGCCGCCCGCGTTGTCCGCAACCGGGCCGTAGGCGTCAGTCGCCAGGGTGATGCCCAGCGTGGACAACAGCCCGACGCCCGCCAGCGCGATGCCGTAGAAGCCCGCGAACCAGTATGCCAGCAGGATGGCAACCGAAACGCAGATCACCGGGATCAGCGTGCTGAGCATGCCGGTGGCGATGCCGCTGATAATGACCGTGGCCGCGCCGGTCTGCGACGATTCCGACACCCGCTGTGTCGGCTTGTAGCTGTAGGACGTGTAGTACTCCGTGGCCAGTCCAATTATTGTTCCCGCCACGAGGCCGGCCACGACACAGCCAAACCACCACCAGTTGCCGGTCAGGGTAATGGTCAGTATCGCGGCGAAGACGATCAACAACCCGCCAGCGGCGAATATGCCGTAGCGCAACGCCCACAGCAGCTTCTCGAAGTCCGCTTGCTCGCCGCTGCGCACCACGAAGGTGCCCAGAATCGCGGCCACGATGCCCGCGCCGGCCAGCAGCATCGGGAACACCGCGTCGTTGCCGAATACCGCAAAGGCGGTCGTGCTGGCTGCCGCCAATGCAACCGCCGAGATGATGCTGCCCACGTAGGACTCGAACAGGTCTGCGCCCATGCCGGCCACGTCGCCAACGTTGTCGCCGACGTTGTCTGCGATCACGCCCGGGTTGCGCGGGTCGTCCTCGGGGATGCCGGCTTCAATCTTGCCCACGAGGTCTGAGCCCACGTCGGCTGCCTTGGTGAAAATGCCGCCGCCCACGCGGGCGAACAATGCGATGGAGCTGGCGCCGAACCCGAAACCAGCCACCGCGCCGATGTCCTGGAAGATCAGGTACAGGATGGTAACGCCCAGCAAGCCGATGCCCACCACGGTCACGCCCATCACGGTGCCGCTGGAGAAGGCCACCCGCAACGCCGGATTCAATCCCCGCATGGCCGCCGCGGCGGTTCGGATGTTGGCGCGCACGGCCACGTTCATTCCCACGAACCCGGCAAGTCCGGAACAGATCGCGCCGACCAGGTATGAAATGGCCGTGGCCGGAACGCCCAGGTTGTGAGTGAAGACCGTGTAGTCCAGTACGGCCAGTACCACTGCCACCACCACAACGAATGGCAGCAGCGACATGTACTCGCGACGTAAAAAGGCGGACGCGCCGGCTCGGATCGCGTCGCCGATCTCCCGCATGCGCTCATTCCCCTGGTCTGCGCCAATGACCCGAAAGGCCATGAAGGCCGCAAACGCCAGGGCGATTACCCCGGCAGCCAAAGCTACGATGATTGATTCCATACTCTCCTCTCCGTTTTTCGGCTATGAATCCCGATAAACGTTGCGAAATTAGCACAGGCCCTGTTGGGTGTCAATCAACCTGTCTGGCAGTTTCCGGTGCTACGTCTACTATGTGTGCCGCGATTTCGCCGTCGCTGATGTCAAGGACTGCGATTGTCCCCAGTGACCCGGTGGCGTGGCGACGACCGGGATAGGTGGGGCTTCCCGGGTTCACAAACAGGACGCCCTCTTTCCATTCCACCAATTCCTCGTGCGTGTCCCCGAACGCAACCACATCAACCTCGCCGCCGAACTTCTTCCGGAGCAATGCGCCAAGGCCCGAGTCCGGCCAAACCAGCCCGGTGCCGTCCGGCGTGGTCGCAATCGACGGCGGTGGCCACTGTATGTCGTGCACCATTCCGATGCGTACGCCTGCCACCTCGACTATGCGAGAAACGTTGGCCAGTCGCTCCCCGGGCTCAACCGGATCCTCATACCCGCGTACCGCCAGCACCGGCGCCAGTTCCTCAAGGTAATCGAGTACGCCGATGCACTCCAGGTCACCACAGTGGAGCACCAGTTCACAGCCCTTCAGCGCGTCGAACACCGCCGCCGGCAGATCCCGGCCGCTCCCCGCGGAATGGGTGTCGGAGATCAGCCCGATCTTCACCGGATCGACTTATGCCTTCCCGGGTGACAGCGCTTCCAACGTGCCCAACATGGTTTCGCGGTCGGACCCGTGTGGGAACGCGACTATGGGCATATCCACCCCGTTGTTTCGGAAACGCGACATCTTCTGACGGCAGTCGTCGGGCGTTCCTATCGCCGTGATGCTGTCCACCATCTCATCGGTTATGCAGGACGCCGCTCTGGCCCGGTCTCCCTCCGCCCACGCTGCCCGCAGCCGGTCACACTCGTCCTGGTACCCGTACCGGCAGAAAAGATCGTAGTAATACTGGCCCATCCCACCAATGTAGAAGGCCATGTGCGACCGCGCCTGCGCCAGTGCGTCGGACACCGTCGCCTCATCCTCGCTGGCGCAGCTGAGGATCTGGGGGGCCGTGGTCACGTCGGAAACTGGCCGTCCCGCCGATGCAGCCGCCTGATCCAGAGGCTCCTTTATCACTGGAAGCTTCTCACGATGGGTCCAGATGGGTAGCCATCCGTCCGCTTCTCGACCCGTCAACTCCAAGTTGCGCTTGCCCAGCGACGCCACGTAGATCGGCACCTGCTCCTGCACCGGCCGCACGCCCATGCGAAACCGCTTCAGGTTGTAGAACCGGCCCTCGTAGTTGACCCGTTCCCCAGTAAGCGCCATCCGAATGATGTCGATGTACTCGGCGGTGCGCGCCACCGGATGGTCGAATTTCACCCCGTGCCAGTCCTCAATCACGATGCGCCCGCTGCTGCCCAGTCCCAGGATGGCCCGTCCGTTGCTGATACAGTCCAGGGACGCGATACTCTGTGCCACCAGTCCGGGCGTCCTGCTGTAGACGGTGACGATCCCGGTCCCCAACCCGATTCGTTCCGTGTGGCACGCCAGCATCGTCAGTACGGTGAAGGCATCGCGCCCCCAGGACTCTCCGGTCCAGAACGATTCGTAACCCAACCGGTCCGCGGCCTGAGCCACGGCGATCAGATCGGAGTCATCGTTGTTGTCTCGACTGCTGAAGGTCAGGGCAATGCGTTGGGTGGTCAAGGTCGTTCCTCAGTTCCGGTTTTGCCAGATGTAGTATGGGTCCAGGGATTCATCCGTCATCGTCTCGCCGAGAGCTTCACCCGAGGCCGGAAACGCCTTGCTTTCCTGCTCGATCAGCCGGCTCAATTCCTTGGACCACCGGTCAACGTCCGCGCTGTCCAACTTGCCCGACAGCATCTCCGAAAATCCCGTTACCACCTGGTCGGTCGGAATTGCCAGCGTCGGCCCCGATATGACGAACACGACCACTTCGGGCATGTTGTTTTCGTCGTGGTAGTCCACTCCGAGGCGCTCGAGGATGTAATGCATCGCAACCCCGCGCACGATATCGTCCACTTGATTGGGCAGGTGCATCAGGTGCAGGAACGGCCGATCCCCGCCCTCGCGCAGGGCGCTGGCGAATTCGCTCTCCACCGTCCGATAGTATTCGTCATTGAACACTTCCTCCGTCGACAGCAATCTGACCTCCGCCGACGGCCCCCGGGTGTCGACCACCACGAATTCCTTCAGGTGCGGAAAGATGGCCAGGGTGATATCGGGATACCTGCCGTTGGGAAGCGGCCCGCCGCTAAGTTCCTGGAACAAGGTCGTGCTCCTTGCGGCTGATCCGGCCCGACTTTTCGCGGTTTCGGAGAAGGTTGACCGATCGTGGTGTCAGCCGGTGATCAAATCTCGTATCGCCGCTGCTACGCCCGAAAGGTCGTCGACCTCGGCGTCGGCTTTGCTGTCCGGGTCGTCCGGGTCCGCTGGTTCGTAGAAACCGCGAATCCAGACGGATTTCATTCCCACCCGGTTGGCCCCGACCACGTCGTTGCTGACGTGGTCGCCAACGTGGATGGAGTTCGCCGGGCTCGAACGCAAAGCCCCGATGGTCATCAGGAAAATCTCGTCGGAAGGCTTGGCCAGCAACACCTCGTCGGAAAAGGTCATCGTCTGGAAATATTCCGCCACCCCATGTTGCTCCAGAAATTGCCGGAACGTATATCCCGGCGTCATGCCGGTATTCGATATCAGGCCAATCCGCAGTCCCATCTCCCGAACCGATTTTAGGGTTTCGTGCGTTGCGTCGTGGAACCGCGGCGGATAGTCAAAAAACGACTCCGCGTACACCCTCTCGATCTCGGCGACCGTCGGCTCGGGCAGACGCCCGACCAGCCCTTCTTCGATCAGGTTGACGAATATCTCCACCTGCTCGCGGAAGCTCACGTCCGCGTTGTCGTTCCGAACCGCCCGGCACGCTCGATAGCACGCCCGGTAGGCCTCACGGATATGGTCCGGATCGTGGTGGATGCCCTGATCCGCCAGCAGATTGCGGGCGCCATCCAGGCGAACCTGGGCTCGCTGGAGACCCAGTTCCCGGTTGTCCAGGATCAGCGTCTGCCACAGGTCGAAAGTTACGGCGTTAATCGTAGCCACTTCGTTTGAAATTCCTCCCGCGTTGGGAGTTTCGTGCCTTATTCGGGAAACGGGACTAAAGCGGAGGTCGCCGGGCGTGCCAGTCCGTTGCTTGCTGGTACGCGTATGCGGCCCGCAGGACCGTCAGTTCGTCAAAGTTTCGGCCCGCCAGGTGCAGCCCCACCGGCAACCCGTCCGGCCCAAATCCGCACGGCACCGAAATCGCCGGCGACCCGGTGATGTTGTAAACCCGCGTGTACTTGGTCAGCATCGGCACCGCTGGCAACGCCTCGCCGCCGATTTCGATTCGCCTTTCCAGGATCTGCGGAGCCGTTACGGGCTCCACCGGCCCGGCCAGGAGGTCGACGTTTTCCAGCAGACCGGCCACCTGCTGGCAGAAAACCTGTCTCGCCTGCTGCGCCCTCAGGTACTCCGTCGCCGAGATAAAGAGGCCTTCCTCCAGCCGATCACGTACCTGCGGATACATCTTGTCGCCGTCGCTCAACAGGACGTCCCGATGGGCGGCCGTGGCCTCGGCGCTGAGGATGGCATTGCTGATGGGCTGGGCGTACTCGTACATCGGCAGCGAAACGTCCACGATCTCCGCGCCCAGTTCGCCCAGCATGGTGATCGCCTGATGCGTCAATGTCGCCACGGCGGGGTCGATTTCCGTTTCGAAATATTCCTTTACCACGCCGATGCGTAAGCCGCGAATATCGCCGGTCAGCGCCGCGGTGTAGTCTGGGACCGGCGCGTCCGACGTGGCGTGATCCCGAGGATCGCGTCCGGCGATGACGTTCATGGTCAGCGCCGCGTCTTCTACGGTTCTGACCATCGGCCCGGGATGGTCCAGGCACCAGGACAACGGCGTCAATCCGGCCCGGCTCACCCGCCCGTAGGTCGGTTTCAGCCCCACTATCCCGCACAGCGCGGCGGGTATCCGCACGCTTCCGCCGGTGTCGGTGCCCATCGTGATGGTGCACTGTCCGGCCGCCGCCGCGGATCCGCTTCCGCCGCTGGAACCACCGGTGATTCGCTCCGGGTTCCACGGGTTGTGCATGTGACCGTAATCGCCGTTCTCGCCCGTTGGCCCAAACGCGAATGGATGCATGTTCAGCTTGCCCAGCAGTATCGCGCCGGCTTGGCCGAACCGGGTGGCAACCGTACAGTCTTCTTCGGGAACAAAGTTGTCGTAGATCCGTGTCCCCGACGTGGTCTTCACTCCCGCCGTGTTGAACAGGTCCTTCAACCCCACGGGAATGCCATGCAGTGGCCCGCGGTAATTTCCCCGGCCAATCTCGTCCTCTGCACGCCTCGCCGCTTCCCTGGCCTGTTCCGGAATCAGGGTGATGAAGGAATTGAGGGTGGGTTCGGTAGCTTCGATCCGTGTGAGGCACGCGCCCACAACCTCCACGGGAGAAACCTCGCGGCTGCGGATCAAGCCGGACAATTCCCAGGCCGACATGTAGTGGAGTTCGTCGCCGGCCATGGCCTAACCTCCAGTTCCTGCGCTGGGTTCTCGATGCGTCGACGGGATGAATGCCGAAGGAGCCTCGGCGCCGGACACGTCGATCTCGTAAAGACGCGCCAACCCCTCACGCATCAGGGCCACCCGCCGCGCCAGGTCTTGGGCTCGTTCCTCATCTGACACGTCCAGACCCAACGCCTGGGCCATGCGCAGGAACCCTTCTCCAAACCCTGGTGAATCGGAAGCTGTGGACATTCGCTCTCCCCGCAACATCGTCGCTATCTGCTGTCCCGGCGGGCGTGCGCAATTATGGCCCAACGAGCCCAAGTTGGCAAATCGGACCGGTGCGCCGACAGGGCAATCGCATTTCAGATTATTCTAAAAATCGGGCTAAAGTGTTGCCACGATCTGATTGTCTGAGGTGCGTGGTGGAGATGGACAATGTACCGCTTTCGATTGCCGAACGGTTTGGAATGCTGGAAGACCCGAGAACCGGACATGCCAAAAGGCATGAGTTGCTGGACATCATCGTCATCACTCTTTGCGCGGTGATCTGTTGCGCCGACAACTGGGTGGAGATTGAGGAGTTCGGTAAAGCCAAGGAGGATTGGTTCCGCCGCTTCTTGCAGTTGCCAAACGGCATACCCTCCCACGACACCTTTGGTCGGGTGTTTGGTCTGCTGGACCCGGAGCAGTTTTCGGCCTGTTTCATGGACTGGGTACGCTCGGTGAGTGAACTGGCCCAGGGTGAGGTGGTGGCGATAGATGGCAAGACCCTGCGGGGTTGCCATGACCGGGCCAACGGCCGAGGTGCGCTGCATATGGTCAGCGCGTGGGCCACCGAGAACCGGATGGTGTTGGGACAGACCCGCACCGAGGCCCATTCCAACGAGATCACGGCGATACCGGAACTGCTCAAGGTGTTGGAACTGAAGGGTTGCCTGGTGACGATAGACGCCATGGGCTGCCAGAGGAACATCGCCCAGCAGGTGGTGCAGGGGGGCGCTGACTACCTGCTGGCGGTGAAGGCCAACCAGGGAGAGTTGCACCAGAACATCAAGGACCTGTTCGCCTGCTGTGAGCGTGTAGGATGGGATGGTGTGGCTTACAGCCACCACCAACAGGTGGGCAAAGACCACGGCCGGCTGGAACGGCGGGAGTGCTGGGCGATCACCGACCCAGAGGAACTGACCTACGTGGACCCCCAGCGCCAATGGGCCAGCCTGGGCGCGGTGGCCCGGGTCAGCTACCGACGGGACGCTACCACCGATGCCCCAACCGATACCCGCTACTACATCTGCAGCTATCCGGCGGACGCGGCCACGCTGCTGGCATCGGCCAGAAGCCACTGGAGCATCGAGAACAGCCTGCACTGGGTGCTGGACGTGGCCTTCGACGAGGACCACAGCCGAGTGAGGACCGGCCACGCTGACCAGAACCTGGCAGTGATCAGGCACTTGGCACTGAACCTGCTCAAGCAGGAACGCACCGCCAAAGTCGGCATCAAGGCCAAACGCAAAAAAGCCGGATGGGACTTCGATTACCTGCTCAAAGTCCTATCCCTGTGAAATGCGATTGCCCTGGGTGCGCCGACGGGTCCGACGAACGGTGCCCAATCCGCCCCAAAATGCCTGTACTCTATACTGCGTCGCCCTACCTTGGGCTCCATCCACGATGACGTTGTCATGATGCAATCGTTCTGCAGCCATTGCGGCGCCGCGCTTTGCCCCGGCGCACCCGAATGTCCCGGGTGCCAGGCAGTCTTGACTGCTGCTCCCGTTCCATCCGATACCCGCTCATGGGGTATCTGGCAACCCGCCCTGGGGTTGATGGTGCTCGTGCCCTCCGCGGTGCTGATCGCGTCTTTGGCCTTGCTGATCCCCCTCGCCGTTGCCGCCGTCGTTTCCGCGACCGTGCTGGGCATCCTCCAGGTTGTTCTCGTGTGGCTCCTGGGCATCCGCGCCTGGCCGCCCCCGTTGGCCCTGATCGGGTTCACCAGTCCTCGCACTTCGCGCCTCATCACACCGATGCTTGCCGTGGCCGCGCTGATCTGCAGCCTCGGTTTCGCCCAGCTGTACACCATGGCCGCGATGGCGGTGGGTTGGGACTTCCTCATGCCTCCCGAACTGCCGGATGGCCTGCTGCTCCCCGGAGGTTGGGTGATCGTCAGCGCCGTGGCCCTGGCGGCCTGGACACCGGTTGCGGAGGAGGTGTTCTTCCGTGGATTCATCCTGCGCGGTCTCGCCAACCGCTGGGGTTTCGCGCCCGCCATCGTCGTGTCGGCCGCGGTGTTCTCCGCCCTGCACCTGTCTCCGGCGTTGCTGTTGCCGGTTTTCGTCACGGGCCTGCTGCTGGGTTTCCTGTACCGACGGACCGGCTCGCTTTGGCCCTGCATCGCGGTGCACGCTGCCCAAAACCTGGTGGCCGTGCTCGGCGCATCGTTGGGTCTGTAGGCCGTGGGACCCTATCCGCTCCGATGCGTCGGACCCGGGTGCGCATCCTGTCCTCGGCTGGGTTGCGCTGTCTGGACACCCGCCGGCCCGTAGGATAGGCTAGTTGCAATCCCACCCAATCTCGAGTGCCGAATATGTCAACGTCCACTGCAACCCGATCGGACCGCATCGCCGCCAAGTTCGCCTCCGTCAAGGCTGAGGGGCGTCCTGGCCTCGTGGTGTTCGTCACCGTCGGTCACCCGTACAAGGACGCCGCCCTGGACGTGGTGCCGCGGCTGGTCGAGGCCGGCGCCGACGCCATCGAGCTGGGCATCCCGTTCAGCGATCCCATCGGCGAAGGTCCGGTGATCCAGGCGTCCAGCTTTGTGGCTTTGCAAAACGGGGTTACCGCTCAGGATTGCCTGGACACCGCGGCGGCCCTTCGCCCCCGGATCGGCGACACGCCCATCATCCTGATGGGGTACTACAATCCGGTGATGTCCTTTGGCTTAAAGGAGTTTGCCGCCGCGTGCTCTGAGGCTACCGTCGACGGCCTGATCATCGTCGATCTCCCCGGCTCGGAGGCGGAATCTCTCGTGTCCGAACTCGACCCCTACGGCGTCCGTCTGATCCCGTTGCTAGCTCCGACCAGCACCGATGACAGCATCGAGCGATTCGTCGCTCTGGGTGGCGGCTTCGTCTACTGCACCAGCGTCGTTGGGATAACCGGAGCCCGTTCCGAGGTGTCCGAGCGTGGTCTGGATCTCGTCGACCGCGTCCGCCAGCGCACCGACCTTCCCATCACGGTTGGGTTCGGCATCTCCAGCCGTCAGCACGTGCTGGATGTTGGCGAACGAGCCGATGCCGCGGCGGTCGGCAGCATGCTGGTGCGCGCCCTGGCAGATGGGCCCGATGAAAAGGCGGCGGATCGTGGGGCCAGCGTCGTCTCGGAACTCGCGGGACGGTCCCTGTAGGCTCAGCTCGCATCGCCCCGGGCCGGTTTCGGCAACAATCAGCGGGTGTTGCCTATCTCCGTGGCGCGTACCCGGTTGCGGTAGTCGGTCAAAAAGCGTCCGCCTCCCCGTCTGATGATCGGGCTACCAAACGCCGTTCCCGCCGGTTCGGCCGGCCGTGCCTCTCCCGTCGGACGATTGCATCCCGTGTTCAGACCGGGATACCGCACTTGGGTTGCGAGTATTCCCTTGCCACATCCGATCCATCTCTGCGTCTCTTCGCCGCGTCCGGGAACGCCTCAGCCGGTCTCCGTGGCCCGTTTTTTCTTACCGGCCGGCTAGCATAAAGTCTGCCACGCGTTCGGCTACCATTATCACCGCCGGGTTGATGGGCGCGCGCACGAGGTCGGGCATGATCGACGCATCAACGACGTGCAACCCTTCCATGCCATGCACCTTCCCAAACTGGTCCACTACCGCCAGTGGGTCTTGGGACGGTCCCATTTTGCAGGTGCAGGAAATATGCGAGTAAGTGGTCGCTTCCCGCAGCAGCCATTGGTCCAGGGCGTCGTCGCTCGCCAGGTCCCGGTCCTCGGGTTCGATGCGTTTGCCCAGCAGCGGCGCCAGTTCGCTTCGCCCGGCCAAGTCCAGCGCCAGACGAACACCGGCCCTCAGCCGCGCTCTGTCAAAGGGTTCCGCCAGGTAGTTGTAGTGCATTGCCGGTTGCACCCGGTGGTCGGGTGAGGTGAGCGTCAATTGTCCCTGGCTTTCGGGCAGCAGCAGCGCGACCATCATCTCGATGTGCCGGCTGGCGGGATCACCCGTCTCGGGCGGCGCACTTTCGCTGGAGCTCGTCGACGCAGTTCCCTTGACCCGAGGGGCGACCAGGGCGGAAATGCTGATCCCCAGGTCGTTTCTCAAATGGGAACCGGGAGCAGTCAGCCGGAGCGCCGCGCCGCCTGTTCCGCGGTTGGAGGGAGCGCCAAAACCGTCTCCGACTTCCCAGCTGACGTATGCCTTGGGGTGATCTTTCAGGTTCCGTCCCACGCCGGGGATGTCCTGGACGACCGGAATGCCCAGGCTCTCCAGTTGGCCGGCCGGTCCCACGCCGGAGAGCAGCAGCAGATGGGGTGAGCCCACCGCGCCGGCGCTGAGGATGATCTGCTCGGCTTCAACGGTGAAGGTCTGACCGCCGCTTTCCACCAGTAGACCGGTCGCACGCTTGCCATGAAACACGACCCGGTGAACCTGGCAATCGGATCGCACCGTCAGGTTGAGTCGATGGCGGGCCTGGCTCAGGTAACCCAGGGCGGTGCTGAACCTGACCCCGTTGTGATTGTTGGTCACCCCTGGCCCGACCCCATTCGAATCCGGATGGTTGTGGTCGTTAGCTTCGGCGAAACCGCTGGCGCGGCAGGCGTTGAAGAAGGCCTTTTGGGCGGCGTCCCAAGCCTCCGGGTCGGAATGGTGCACGAAGATGGGTCCGTCGGAGCCATGATAGTCGCCGTCCCGGTCAACGTCCGTTTCCAGCTTGCGAAAGAAGGGAAGGACCTTTTCGAAACTCCACTCGTCGTTGCCCCGAGACGCCCAGGCGTCGAAATCCTCGGGAACCCCGCGGTAAAAAGCTGATGAATTGATGGCGCTGGAGCCGCCGGTAACCCTGCCTCGAGGCACCAACATCGGCGGCGCCAACTCGGTTGCGGTTGCCGTGAACTGCCAGTTGTGTCGACTGGTGGTCAAAGAGACCGGATGGCCGCCGGCCGTTCGAGCCGCGGGCGGTACCGGAGCCGCGCTGAACCCGAATTTCAGTTCGTCGGGCAGTCGATCAAAATCCGGATAGTCCGGACCGGCTTCCAACAGCAGCACGGACCGGTTCGGATCCTCAGATAGTCGGGCCGCCAGCACGGAACCGGCGGAGCCGGCCCCCACAATTGCCACATCGTATTTCATGGTATTTGTCCTCGGGTTGAACTCGCTGCATTTAACATTGGAGGCGGAGCATTGAATGCGGACACGGTACCAATCGGCGAGCCTAAGGTTCAAGGGCCATCACTCGCCGTGATGCTCCCGAACCAGCGTCCGGCCGGCTAGTCCCGGCGGCCGACGCCGACGCATCCTGGTTCTGGCGATTACCAAAACCAGGTACAGATGACCCTATGCGTCCCGTTGACAACCCGGTGTGACGGGAGTAGCATTTTCGGTGAAATGAATACCGCCTGCCGCAAAATCGTGCCCGGGTATTATCGCCCGTTCTACTTTTACGCTTACCGCAACACGGCCAGCGTAATCCCGGCGTGGGAAGCCCGATAAAACTTGGTGACAACCACTTTGGCAGGACTTCAGCCGGACGCAGGCTGAAGTCCTTTTTGTTGGCAACGTCAGCCCCTTGCATCCGGTACCCGTCAGGAGGACAAACAGATGGCAATCTCACCGGCAAAAGACGTGAACGTGATGAGTAACAACGCGCTGATCAGGCCGTCCGAATTGGAAGCTCGCATTCCCCTTACCGCGAAAGCCGAGGAGGTGGTGCTCGACAGCCGCCGCCAACTCGAAGCCGTGCTGGACGGTGAAGACGAGCGCTTCGCGGTTATCGTGGGCCCCTGCTCCATTCACGACCAGTCGGGCGCAATCGACTACGCGGCGCGTCTCAAGCCTCTCGCCGACCGGCTCAGCGACCGCATCATGATCGTGATGCGCGTGTACTTCGAGAAGCCGCGCACCACCGTCGGTTGGAAGGGCCTTATCTACGACCCCAATCTCAACGACACCTACCAGATCGAGGACGGCCTCCACCGCGCCCGCCAACTCCTGCTGGAGATCGCGGAAACCGGCCTGAGCTCCGCCACCGAATTCCTCGACCCGATTGTGCCCCAGTACGTTGCAGACCTTGTGACCTGGGCTGCCATCGGCGCGCGCACCACTGAGAGCCAGATCCACCGCCAGATGGCGTCCGGCCTGTCGATGCCCGTCGGCTTCAAGAACGGCACCGACGGAGACCCCCAGACTGCCGTCGACGCCCTCGTCGCCGCCCGCACCCCCCAGGCGTTCCTCGGCATCGACCACGATGGTCAGGCCTCCATCGTCGAAACCGCCGGCAACCGCAACTGCCACCTGGTGATGCGCGGCGGACGCAGCGGCACCAACTTCGACGCCCGTTCCATCTCTGCTGCCGCGGATGCTCTGCGTAAGTCCGGCGCTCCTTCCCCCATCGTTGTGGATTGCAGCCATGGCAATTCCAACAAGGATCACACCCGACAGCACATCGCCTTCCGCGACGTTTTGCAGCAGCGGTTGGCCGGCAACTCCGATCTCATCGGGGTCATGCTTGAAAGCAACATCCACCCGGGCGCCCAGAAGCTCGGCGCGGACCCTTCCGAGCTGGAGTACGGCATCTCCATCACTGACTCCTGCATCGGCTGGGATGAGACTGTCGACTTGCTCGAATGGGCCTACGAGGCCATCGGCAGCGAGGCGGCGGTTCCGGCGGATTAGCTCCGCGATATCCATATCCGTACGAGCCCAGGAGGGGCGAACGCCAGTTCGCCCCTCCTCCGAGTCCGGCCCGTCTTGGAGCCATTCGACGGGCATTCACCGTGTTATAATCCGGGTAATCCTTTGCATAAAATTTGGCCCCCGGAAAAACGGACAGTCATTACCATTGCAGTTCTAGGAGGCCGGTATATGTTCCCAGCAATTGCCATTAACTCAGACGTTTCCCGCGAAGATGTTTCCCGTATCCGCGATTGGCTGCGCGATCCCGAAGTGAGCTCGTTGTGGTACGGCACCGATGACTCCGACGGCCACGCCCTCCACATCGGATACGCTCCCGAATCAATCCAGGACGCCGACGAAACCGCGTGGAATCAGACGTTTAATCAGGACGAGCGACGCATTTACTCCATCTACGCCACCGACGAGGCCCACATCGGCGAAGGCCAGTTGCTGGTCGAATGGCCGCTCGAAGAAGCGCAACTCTTCATCCTGATCGGCCGCAAGGATCTTTGGCATCACCACTACGGCACCTCGGCTCTGATAACCCTCCTTGATGAGGCTTTCGACAACCTCGAGCTCCACCGCGTCTGGGTGGACGTTCCGGAGTACAACGAGCACGCGTTGCAGATGTTCCGACACCTCGGGTTTGTGCTTGAGGGTCACTTGCGCCGTACCCACCGGAAGGACGGCAACTGGTACGACTCCTTCGCCATGGGTTTGCTCTCCGACGAGTACCACCGCCGCCGCGAACGGGTCTTGGCCCAATACACGGCGTAGTTAGCGTCCGAGACGGAGGAATCATCATGCCGGTCATAACCATCAACGGCGTAATCGGCAGCGGCACGCTGGAAATCGGCCATCTGGTCGCCCAGAACATGGGCTTGAATTACGTCGACCGGTACATATTCTCCGAGGCGGCTCGCCTGGTCGGCTCGCCGATCAGCCGTCTGATCGAGAAAGAGCAGCGGGTGGTCCCGTTCCGCGAAAAAGTCGCCCGCTTCATGCAAACCGTTCTCGAACGCTCGGCCGTCGCCGGCGCCGGCGCCGAACCCTACTTCGGCCGCGGCATCGAAATGCTCCCCGCCGAAGCGTATACGGAGTTGGTATCCGACGCTGCTTCCTCGTCCAACGTCCACGACCGGGCGTTCATCGAGGCCACCACCTCGGTCATCAAGGAGTTGGCCGCCAGCGGCGACGTCGTCATCATCGGCCGCGGCAGCAACATGATCCTGGGCAATGCTCCCGGCGTGATCCACGTCGGACTCCTCGCCCCGATGGATGTTCGTATCGACACCATGGCCAAGCGCGAGTTGTTCTCCCCCGAGGAGGCTCGCTCCTATTCAGAAGAGCTGGAGAACGCTCGGGTAACGTTCTACCGCAAGTTCTTCCGGGCCGAAGCGAACGATCCCACCAAGTTTCACCTAATGCTCAACATCGGCCGCATCTCCCAGAGCACGGCCGCCGAGATCATCGCCCACGCCACTGAAGACATCGCGGCAGCAGTCCCCGCCTAGCCGTGCTCCCCATCTCCGACGCCGGGCGGCGTCATGGCTCCTTCCCGGTCGTTAACGTTGCCCTGATCGGGCTCAATTCCCTCGTATTCCTCTACGAGATCACCCTCGGTGGGTTCGGGTTCCTCTTTGGCGGCGGCGGTCTGCCGATCTTCGTGTTCTTCCTCGAGTTCGGCTTCATACCCGCCGAACTCTCATCCGGACGCGGCTTCGAATTGTTGTCCCTCGGAGCAGGCGCCGTCAGCATTGCTTCCCCCATCGCAACTTGGGGAACGATGCTCACTTCCATGTTCATCCATGGCAGCTTGATGCATGTCATTGGCAATATGCTGTTCCTGTGGGTGTTCGGCGACAACATTGAGGACACGTTCGGCCACGTCAAATACCTGCTGTTCTACCTGGTGGCCGGCGTGTTGGCGACCCTGTCCCACTACGCCATAGATCCGTCCTCCCAGACCCCGTTGGTCGGCGCCAGCGGCGCAATTTCCGGCGTGATGGGCGCTTATCTCCTTCTCTATCCCCGCAACCGGATCCGCACCCTGCTGATCTACTTTTTGATTACGGTAATTGAACTGCGCGCGGTCTGGCTCCTCGTCATCTGGTTCGCCCTCCAGGCCATCCAGGGGCTCCTATCGATTGGGGTGAGCCATGAGGTCTCCACCGCGTTCTTCGCTCACATCGGCGGCTTCGTGGTCGGAGTCATTGTCGGCCTGGCCGTCCGGCCGTTCCGGCGGGGTCCCGGCGGCGTTTCCCGATCCGGCGGCGGTCGTGGTCGTCGGGGAGATGACGAATACCAACGGCCGCCCCAGTACTGGCGCGGCCGTCGCATAGACTGATTCAAGCGCGTCGGTTTTGGCCAGTGGAGCGCTCCGCTGTTACGCCTCCGGATACGGGTTCAGGCCCAGCATGTCTCTGGCCTGTTGCGGCGTCGCCGGCTCTCTGCCGTTCAGCCGCGCCATGGTGACTGCCCACTCGATGTACTCGGCGTTCGACCTGGGCTCCGGGTTGTTGGGCAGGAACGGGCTGTCTTCCATGCCGACCCGTATGTGCGCGCCGGTGGCGATGGCGATCGCGCACAATGGGAAGGTTTGGCCCAGGCTGCTGTGCGCCAGCCAGGTTGCCTCCGGGTAGTGTTCCCTGATGGTGTCGGCGATCAGCATGTAGTTGCGCGGCGAACCGACCATGTTTAAACGTCCGTCGCCCCAATGAGCCCCCGGCTCAACCAGGAAGTAGCGGGAATCCCGGATGTAGCCCTCCTGCATCAACGTGATGGCGGCGTTCACGTTTCCCACGTCGTGGACGGCCGGCTCGGGGAACGTGCCCCGCTGGTAGCAGGCGTCCAGGGTGGCCACGATGTCCTCGAAGGAGTTCGGGCTGGTGACGGTTCGTCGTCGGCCGGTCTCCGGGTCGGGAACCCAGCGGGTGCCGGAGCCCAGGTTGAGCGAAACCATCTCCACCGGCTGCGGCGTTTCCAGCAGATACCGCGTTACCGCCTCCACAGGGACGTGCGCCTGACGCGCCGTGGTGTGGTTCAGGACCAGGTCGCACTGCGCGCGGATCATCGCGTCCGTCTGCGCGTACCAGGACGGGTCGTAGCTGATGCCTCCGTCCGGCGTCCTGGCGTGGATATGCACAATCGACGCTCCGGCTTCGTAGCACCGGATGGCCTCCTGGGCCACTTCCTCGGGCGTCAACGGTACGTTTGGGTTTTGCTCCCGACCGCGACTGCCGTTCAGACATCCTTTGATGATGATGGTATCCATGCTTCCCGCCTGTTACGCGTTTGTCGTTGCGAGATGAGCGCGGCAATCGCGCCTTTGGGCCACTGTTCACCGCACATGAAGACGAGACGGGAATCGGCCCGTCCCATCGGTTTGTTTCGCTATGCTATCATACTGCCGACACTGGATTTCAGCGTTTCGCGGAAGAGTGTCTAGCTCGCAATTAACGTACCAGCCGGAGGAGCAACTAATGCTGGACTACAAGCCCAACATGGTCCTGACTAGCGACAAGGAATACAAGGTAGTCGGGACCCGCCCGGTCCGCCACGACGGCGCCGACAAAGTCACTGGCATGGCCCGCTACAGCGCCGACCTGAACCTGCCCGGCATGCTTTACGGCAAGGTTCTGCGCAGCCCTCACGCCCACGCCCGCATCAAGTCCATCGACACCAGCCGGGCCGAGGCCGCGCCCGGCGTCCGCGCTGTCATCACCGGCGCCGACATCGTGGAGCCCACCGGACGCGCCTCTGATCTGGCGGAAGGCGCAATGGTCAACTTCAAGTTTCTGAGCAACAACATCATGGCTCAGGAAAAGGCTCTTTATAAGGGCCACGCCATCGCTGCCGTTGCCGCGGTCAACGCTCACACCGCCGAAGAGGCTCTGAACCTGATCGACGTCGAATACGAAGTGCTGCCCCCGGTCATGCACGCCCGAGAGGCCATGGCTGATGACGCCACCCTGGTCCACGAGCGTCTCGCCGCGTTCCAAACGGCCGGCACACGCGCCGGCGGCGTATTGGATGAGGACGACGACACGCGCGGCACCAACACCGCCAACCACTTCGAGTTCCGCATGGGCGACCTCGACGCCGGTTTCGCCAGCGCTGACGTCATCGTTGAACGCAGCGTGTCCACCTCCGCAGTTCACCAGGGGTACATCGAGCCCCACAGCGGCACCGCCATGTGGCACGACGACGGCAGCCTGACCATCTACTCGAGTAGCCAGGGCCACTTCACCGTCCGTGACCACACCGCTCGGCTGGTGGGAATTCCGGTATCCAAGGTCAAGGCCGTTCCGATGGAAATCGGCGGCGGATTCGGCGCCAAGCTCGCCGTCTATATGGAACCCCTGGCCGCCCTGTTGGCCCGCAAGGCCCACGCTCCCGTCAAGGTATCCATGAACCGCACCGAGGTCTTTGAGGCCACCGGACCAACCTCCGGCACCGAAATCTCGTGCCGGATTGGCGCGACTAACGACGGCAAGATCACCGCCGCCGAGGTGCACCTGATCTTTGAAGCCGGCGCGTTCCCCGGTTCCCCGGTCGCCGGCGCGGCCAACTGCGTGTTCTCAGCCTACGACATTCCCAACACCTTCATCGAAGGCTACGACATTGTCGTCAACCGGCCCAAGACCGCGGCCTACCGCGCCCCCGGCTCTCCGGCCGCCGCCTATTGTGTCGAGGTTGCCCTTGACGAGCTTGCCGAAAAACTGGACATCGATGCCATTGACCTGCGTCTGATCAACAGCGCCAAGGAGGGCACCCGACGTCCTACCGGCCCGTTGACCCCGAAGGTCGGGTACGTGGAAACCCTGGAAGCTACCAAGGCCCACCCGCACTACAGCGCATCCAAGGACGGCAAGAAGCGCGGTCGAGGGGTTGCCTCCGGTTTCTGGGGCAACAACACCGGGCCGGCCGCTGCCGTGGCCCTGGTCAACCCCGATGGAACCGTCACGCTCACCGAGGGCTCGCCCGACATCGGTGGCACTCGCGCTTCCGTGGCCCAGCAACTGGCCGAGGTTCTCGGTATCGCCGTGGAGGACGTGAATCCGCAGATCGGCGACACCGACAGCATCGGTTTCACCTCCAACACCGGCGGGAGTTCCGTCACCTTCAAGACCGGCTACGCAGCCTACACCGCCGCGCAGGACGTCAAGCAGCAGATGATCGCCCGCGCCGCCCGCATCTGGGAAGTGGAGCCGGAAGACGTGCTCTATGAGGACGGCGTCCTCAAGCACCGCGCCGACGACCAGTTGCAGATGACTTTCCAGCAGCTCGCCGCGCGCCAGGTACCCACCGGCGGCCCCATCGTAGGCCGCGGCGGCGTCAACCCCGGTGGCGCCGGCCCGTGCATCGGCGTCCACATCGTCGATGTTGAGGTTGACGAGGACACCGGCAAGGTGGAAATCGTCCGCTACACCGCCATTCAGGACGCCGGCAAGGCGATCCACCCGTCCTACGTTGAAGGCCAGATCCAGGGCGGCGCCGTCCAGGGCATCGGCTGGGCCCTGAACGAGGAGTACTACACCAACGACCGGGGGCACATGGTCAACTCCAGCTTCCTGGACTACCGCATGCCCACCAGCCTGGACCTGCCGATGATCGACACCTGCATCGTCGAGGTTGACAACCCCAACCACCCGTACGGCGTCCGCGGCGTCGGTGAGGTGCCCATCGTTCCTCCCATGGCCGCCATCGCCAACGCCATCTACGATGCCATCGGCGTCCGCTTGACCGTCCTTCCCATGAACCCGGGCAACGTCCTGGAAGCTTTGTGGGAAAAGAACGGCTCGTAAATCCTGTCCGGATCGCGTGGGGGCGGATGGTCATTCGCCCCTGCCGCATTCCGCCGCGACTGCTGTCAACCAAGAGGAGGTCGGAATGCCTGACGTATGGATACCCGCGCCGATGCAGCGTATCACCGGCGCTCCCGACCGGGTTCAGGTCGGCGGCGCTACGGTCCGACAGGTGATCAACAACCTGGAGCAGCTTCATCCCGGCATCAAAGAACTCCTCTACGACGAGGAATTGGATGACATAACCCCTGGACTCGCCGTCATCGTTGATGGCGACGTCAGCCAGCTTGGCTTGATGGAGCGCGTCAGCGCAGACAGCGAGATGCATTTCCTCCCGGCCATTGGCGGCGGCTAGGAACACCATCACCGGCGCAACGGGGAGGGGCAACCAATCTGGCTGCCCCTCCCCTTTTATTGCCGATTGTCCGCCGGTTGATGACCTCGGCGCTTACCTACTCAGGAAACAGCGTGATCACCGCCGTGCTGCGGCTGTAGTTTTCGCCGTTGTCCAATCCCAATGCGAAGACGCCGAGCCCATCGCGCACCACTTCGTATTCGGCAGCCTCCAGGCGCAGGTCTTCCGCCCCCAGCCGGTCGACGATACGGTGGGTGTTGACATACGCGACGAGTTGTCGGGAGCCCGGCAGGTATTGGTTCGCGCGCCGGTACTCTGCATTCAAGTCCACGCTGTCACCCTGCCCGTTCTGTAGCTCCACAACGGTGGCCAGGGCCTGTTCCGTGGTGCCGATCGTCAGGTACTGATCGTGCAGCACGTATCCGGGTCGGTAGCCAATTTCCCCACTGATCAACGTTTGCAGTGGACCCGGGTCGAACACCGTTGCCGGACCCTCTCCGCCGACTTCGACAGTGCTGGCGCTCATGCCGGTGTGCGTTTGCGCAAGCCCGGCCAGGCGGCTCATGGTTCCGTCCAGGTCTTCCCGGCTGCCCTCGTTGTAGGAAAGCATCGCCACCGCTTCAACCGGATTTCCGGCCGGGTCTTCGCGCACGGCCGCGAAATCGAAATCCCGTATCGCCAGGATGCCTGTACCCGCCAGATGGTCGAGGAAATCCGCTTCCGGGTCTATTCCCGTCGCCTCCTGGGCCAGCTCCAGCCCCAGGTCCAGCGCATCGGCGAGGGTAGCGTCGGCGTCCAGGTTCTGGTCCGTTTGGCTCCCGAACCCGGGCAGCATCCCGACTATGCCATCAACCGGGCCGGCGCCGGGCAGTCCGTCAGACAGCCGCCGATCCTCCAGCGCCGCGCGCCAGTGGTCCGCGTCAGGATCGAAACTGGCCGCGACAAACCCCAGCGTGTCCTCGGGCAACAGCCTGGCCGGGTGATCCAGGTCCGCTACGTTCAATCTGTCAGTGGGTACGGACGGCGTTACCCACTCCGTCACCAATCCCCGGTCTACCCACGTGGCGGACGCTCCTACCCATTCCACGGTCTGACCGGCACTTCCGGTTACTCCATTCCAACCGGTGCCTATGGGCGAGATGTCCCTCGCCAGGGCGTCAATGAGGTCGCCTCCTCCTTCGTAGTCCAAGTATCCGGAAGCGAAACGCGTTTCCGCCAGCGCATCCCGCGCCGCCTGGAATTTGGGGGATTGCGCCAGGGAGTCTTCGATGCGGCCGTCGATGCGATCAATCGCGCCGTGCAACGTCTCCTCATCTGTTGCGAATACCAGCCAGTCGCCGGTCAGGCAGTAGGCGTGATGGCCGCTGTGGGAAACCCAGGTCGGCTGCTCCTGGTATGTTCGGGCGTCAAAACTCACATCTCGCTCGGCCGCAATGTAGTCCAACCACAAGTGGAGGAAGTCGGTCGCCGCGTCTTCGTCACGAACCCCGACAATTGCGGCCGCCTTGGGGAGGTCCGTGCCCGCGTCTATGCCCAGCAATCCGGCTGACAATGTCGGGCCTATCCATGTCGCAACGCCCTCATCGAAATTGATGCCCGCTTCCTCGGCAAAACCGGACTTCCAGTCTTCGACCGCGCCGACAAATCCGGGATACTCGTTGAACCGCTCCCAGATTTCTCGCATATGCCTCATTTGTCTGCCCCGCGGCGTTAGTGTTACCCATGTATATGCCATGGTGTCCGGAGGGTAAAATTTTGCTGAATATTCCGGCTGTGTCGTGCGCGCAAACACCCCGAGGACCGACATCGGAACCGGGATCACTCTGAAATATATTCCCAGTGCTATCACCATCGTGGCCAGAATGATGAAGGACGCGGCCACCGAAAATATCCTTAACCCCATCAGTATTTCTCCTCAAGTTATCGGACCGTCCTGTGTCTCTATCGTTTCGGCCTGACAGTGATTCACTCGGCGAAATCGTTGGTGGCTATATGCCTGTGTATATATTTACGTACCGCCGGTGGCATCGGATGATTGCTCCGCCGTTTGGGACGCATCAACGTGTTTGAACCAGTGCTGGGCGCCGCGCGATAGACTGCGACCCCCGGCGTACGTGCGTTTCGTTGTTGGGCGTTCTTAAAGCCGTTCGCCGTTGACAAGCCCCGGCATCCGGGCTACATTGGCAGCGCGGTTCGGCCGCGAATTAAAATTCGAAAACCAGACACTGGGCGCCATTCAATCCCATCGGCTTAATTGGGAAGGCGGTGCGAATCCGCCGCGGTTGCGCCACTGTAAGCGGGGAGCCGGTCGACGATTGGCCACTGCCATCCGCGCGACGCGGATTGCGGGAAGGCGTCGGCGCGGTTTGGAGCCGCAAGCCAGGAGACCTGCCCGGTGTTGCCTCGGAACTCCGCTCTGCGCTCAACAGGGACGTTCTGGTTCGGGCCCCAAGTCGATCAAATGTCCGCCGGCGCGAACTCGCATCAACCGCAACCCTGGACCCTGGTGGAGCAACTTCCCAGGGTTTTCTTATTGCCACTAAAACTGATGACATCCTCAAACGCGGGAATCACAATGACCGTCGTGGGCGTCGGCCCCGGCGATCCCGATATGCTTACCCTGAAAGGGCGTGAGGCAATCGAACACGCCGACTTGGTTGTGGGCTTCAAGACCGTCCTGGATGTCGTCGCCGGCTGCACGGGCGACGCCGAGGTGCGCCCCATGGCTTACCGCGACCAGGAGGCCGTGCTCGATTACGCCCAGGAGCAGGCCCGGCAGGGCAAGAGCTGCGTCGTCTGTGTATGGGGAGATCTGAACGTCTCCGCTAAGGAACTGCTGAACCGTGTTCGCCGCCGCGCCGAAGCGGTCGAGCTGGTCCCCGGTGTGAGCAGCATCCAATTCGCCTGCGCTCGCGCTGGCATCTCCCTTGAGGAGTCATTGTTCCTGACGCTGCATCAACGCTGGGATCGAGGCTCGGAATTGGGCGAGTTGGTCGACACTCTGCGACAGGGCCGCCGCAACGTGATCCTGCTCCCCCGGCCCTTCGACTTCATGCCGCCGGCCATCGCGGCCAACGCCATCATCGATGGCGCCGAGCCCGACCACCCCGTCACCGTGTTCCAGCGGCTCACCATGCCCGACGAGCAGCGTTGGGACGGTACCCTTGCCGAGCTCGCCAAGATCACCGACGAATTCAGCGATCTTTCCATCATGGTGTTTCCCCGTCCCGCAGAGGATCCAGACTGATCCATGACCACCGAAGCGCAAACCGCGGCCGGCTCCATCGTACTGGTCACCACCGCCGATACCGATATCCTCACTGCTGAGCGCGCACTCGTGGGTATGCCGTGGGGCGACGCGGTCACCGTCCATGCGTTCAACCCGGTGGCCCTGGAAGGCGAGTCGGATGAGGCCGCAAGCGGCCGCCGTGACCTGCTGGAGGCCGTCAACGTCGCGTCCGTCGTGGTGTTGCGCCTGCTCGGAGGCCGGCGCGCCTTGGGCGACACCTTCGACCCGCTCTGGGAAATCTGCCTCCGTAACCGCACTCCTTTGATTGCCTGTCCCGGCCACCAGGAATGGGACGACGACCTGGTCGCCGCCTGCACCGCTCCGGTTGCCGAGGTGGAAACGGTCTTCTCCTACCTGATGCGCGGGGGCGTGCTCAACTTCCGCAACCTGTTCCTCTTCCTCGCCGATACCTACCTCGGCGGCGATTTCGGACACGAGGCGCCGGCCCCCATGCCCTGGCAGGGGATCTACCATCCGGAGATGGCCGAGGGCATTTCTGTCGCCGACTACCGCGCCGCCCGGTTTTCCCCCGACCGTTCCTCCGTGGGCGTGCTGTTCTATCGAGCCCACTGGATGAGTGGCAACCTGGCGTTCATTGACGACCTCATCGCTCGCCTGGAAGCCCAGGACGTCAACGTCCTCCCGGTGTTTTCTTACAGCCTCAAGCATCAGCCCGAGGATGGCGATGCCGACGGCGGCCACACCCTGACCGAATACATGGTCGATCCCGATGGCCTGCCCCGCGTGGACTGCATCGTCAACACCATGGGCCTCGCCATGAGCGACCTCGATCACCAGCAGGGTGGCACCGGGGCCACGGTCGCCACCGGCTGGTCCCAGGAATTCCTCGACAACCTGGACGTCCCCATCATCCAGGGCATCGTCAGCACTGGCAGCCGGTCGGACTGGGAGGAAAGTTCCCTGGGCCTCGGCCCCATCGACACCGCCATGAACGTCGCCTTCCCCGAGTTCGACGGCCGGATCATCACCGTGCCCGTGTCGTTCAAGGAGGACACTGGCGCCGCGCCCGACACCCTGGCCGCCGGCCGGATGCAGCGTTACGTCGCGCAACCCGACCGGATGGACTACCTGGCCCGGCTCGCCTCCCGTCACGCCGCCCTCCGACGCAAGGCCAACGCCGACAAGCGTATCGCCATCATCCTCAGTAATTACCCCACCAAGGACGCGCGCATCGGAAACGCTGTCGGCCTCGACACGCCCGCGTCAGCCATCAACCTGCTCCAGGCACTGAAAAGCGCCGGATACCAGGTCGATGACATCCCTGCCGACGGTGACGAGTTGGTGCAGCGCATCATCGAGCGTTGCAGTAACGACACCGACACCCTGACCGAACAACAGCTCCGTCTTGCGGCCGGTCACGTCGAGCGCCGAGACTACGCCCGGTGGTACGCGGGTTTCCCCGAATCGGTCCGCGCCGAACTGCTGGAATCCTGGGGCGATCCGCCCGGGCACGTGTACCGTACCGGCGACCGCCTCGCCATTGCCGGCGTGCCCATGGGCAACGTCTTCGTTGGTCTGCAACCCCCGCGCGGATTCGGCGAAAACCCCATTTCCGTCTACCACAATCCCGATCTCACGCCCACGCACCACTACGTTGCCTACTACCGCTGGATACGCGATGTGTTCAAGGCCGATGCGATGATCCACATCGGCAAGCACGGCACGCTGGAATGGCTGCCGGGCAAGGGCGTTGGGCTCTCTCAGGCCTGCTATCCCGAGGTGGCCCTGGACGACATACCGCTCTTCTACCCGTTCATCGTCAACAACCCCGGCGAAGGCACCCAGGCCAAGCGCCGGACCCACGCCACCATCATCGACCACCTCATCCCGCCCATGACCACCGCTGACTCCTACGGCGACATCGCCAAGCTGGAGCAGCTCATGGACGAGCATTACCAGTGCCAGACTCTGGACCCCGCCAAGCTGCCCACGCTCGAAGCGCAGATCTGGGAGATGGTTCAGCAGGCCGAACTTCATCGCGACCTGGGCGTTGACGAACAGCCCGACGATTTCCCTGAGTTCATGCTGGAAATCGATGGCTATCTGTGCGAGATCAAGGACGCCCAGATCAAGGATGGCCTGCATACTCTAGGTCAGCCGCCCACCGCCGAGCAGATGGTCGGCCTCCTCTGCGCGCTGACCCGCTTGGACAACGGAGCCGTCCCCAGCCTGCGCCGGTCCCTTGCCGAAGCCCTCGGCTACGACTACTACGCCCTGCTCGACGACCCGGCCGCGGCGGTGAACGGAAATACCCCATCTGTCTTGCTGGGTTCCGAAAACGATTCGCCCATCCGCAACGCCGGCGACGTTATCGAAGCGCTGGAGTCCCTTTGTCACCAGGCCTACCAGCGTCTGTGCGACGACGGTTTCGCCGCTCATCTCATCCCAACCGTCGTAACCGATGCGCTGGGGCGGCCCGACGCGCGCACCGAAAGCGTGCTTTCCTACGTGGGCCAGCACATCTACCCGTCCCTCCTGCGCACCACCGACGAAATTGACAACCTGCTGCGCGGCCTCGAAGGTCGGTTCGTGCCGCCCGGTCCTTCCGGCGCGCCCACCCGGGGGATGGTCAACGTCCTGCCCACGGGCCGCAACTTCTACTCGGTGGACCCTCGTGCCCTCCCCTCTCCCACCGCGTGGGATGTCGGCAAGTCCCTGGGCGATGCCCTGTTGCAGAAGTATCTCGACGAAGAGGGCGGCTATCCGGAGATGGTGGGCGTGGTCGTCTGGGGCACCTCCGCTATGCGCACCCACGGCGACGACATCGCTCAGATCCTGTACCTCCTCGGCGTGAAACCCGTCTGGCAGGCCGAAAGCCGCCGGGTCAGCAGCCTCGAGGTGATCCCCATCTCCGAGCTGGGTCGGCCCCGCATCGACGTCACGGTTCGTATCAGCGGTTTCTTCCGCGACGCTTTCCCCAACCTCATCTACCTGATCGATCAGGCCGTGGCCCTCGCCGCCGCCCAGAATGAATCGCCCGAGGACAACTACATTGTGAAGCACGTCCGTGAGGACGCCGAACGCCGCGCCGCTTCGCCGGAACAGGAATCCACCGAAAGCGCCGGCGACGCTTCGCTCTTCCGAATATTCGGCAGCAAGCCGGGAGCCTACGGCGCCGGCATCCTCGGCGTCCTGGACGAGCGCAATTGGGAAACCGTCCACGACCTCGCGGAGGTGTACACCTCCTGGGGTGGCTACGCCTACTCCCGCCAGGATTTCGGCGTCACCGCTCGGAACGAGTTCCGCACCCGCTTCGGTCAGATCGTCATCGCCGCCAAGAACCAGGATAACCGCGAACACGACGTTTTCGACAGCGACGACTACATGCAGTACCACGGCGGCATGATCGCTACCGTGCGCTCCCTCACCGGACGCAGCCCGCGCCAGTTCTTCGGCGACAGCAGCGATCCATCCCGCGCACGGGTCCGGGACCTGCAGGACGAGGCTCGCCGTGTCTTCCGCAGCCGCGTGGTCAATCCCAAGTGGATGCAATCGATGCAGCGCCACGGCTACAAAGGCGCTTTCGAACTGGCCGCGACTGTGGACTACATGTTCGGTTATGACGCCACTGCCCAGGTCATCGAGGACTGGATGTACGAGGACGTTACCGAAGAGTACGTCCTGAACCCGGACATGCAGGAATTCTTCCGCCAGAGCAACCCCTGGGCCCTCCGGGGCATCGTAGAGCGGCTGCTGGAGGCGGTCCAGCGCGGCATGTGGGAAAACCCGCCGCCGGAGATGCTGGATCAGCTCCGGCAGATGTACCTTGAACTCGAGACCGACATCGAGGCCCGCCAGGAAGCCGGCGCCCGTATTGGTCCCGCAACCACTTCATGAGCAGGAGGACGCGCCAGATGGAAAATACGCTCGAATTGCTCAACGAACTGACCAGCGATCCCAAAATGATGTGGGTTGTGGGCGGCGGTTCCGTGGTCAGCGAGAACCACGCCCACGGCATCAGGCAACCCGAGGTCCACAACGGGTGGGCCACCATCGAGGCCGACAACTGGCATTTCCACCTCCAACTGGAAAAGATCGATGGAATCCAGTTCGTGGAGGCCACCAGCCACGGCGACCTCAAATCCTACTATGTCCGGTTTTCCCACGAATGGGACGAGACCCTGGCGCGCTGCTATTTCCCCAACCCCTATCTGGACGACAACGAAAAGCGCACCGAACTGCAGCCCGACAAACTCCGGGCTTTCGAGGAATCCCGCGATCGTTGGGTCGGAAAGGAGGACGACCTTATCTTCGTGGAGCGCTGATCAGCGCATTCGCCGATATTATGTGACTGCCGGTATTGTGCTACTGGCAGCCAGGTACTAAAATGCCAAACGTTGATGCGACGCAAAACGTCCATCCCAGCAAGAGGAGTGAAAACATGGGTATGATTAACCGGTTCCTGTCCGCCACCGATACCGCTGCATGGGCCCCGTGGCTCGTCCTCGGCGCCATGGCCCTGTATGTCGTCGGTTACGTTGATGGCGGAGTGCACGCCGCTTCCATCGGTGCCCCCGGCGTCCTGGGCACCGTTCACGAGTTCTTCCACCACGCCCGCCACGTCGCCTTCATGTGCCACTAGGCTCTACGCCGGCCCGGCGTTGACCTGACGCCGGGCCGCCTCTTTCTTCCGGCTGGAGCCGGAACGGGATCGGCAAATTTCGCCGCGCCAACGCTCTGCGGAGCGTATGGAGGAGAGCGCCGTGAATCTGCCTGACCGGTTTGTCCGTTTCTATCGCGGTTGGCCCCTCGGCCGTAAGACCCGTTCAGTCAGATAGTCATCGGAGGACCATGATGACGCGCATTCTCCCCACCGCCCTGGTCATGGGCGCAGTCGTAGGCTTGCTCGTTGCAGCCTACATGAATATCGTCAACGTGCCCGTGATGGAATGGGCCATCGCCCTCGAAGGCTGCGACATCGACCGCGCCGGCTGTGCCGAGCAGTTGGCCGCCGCCGAAGACGAGGCGCCGTTACCCCTGTCCTTTTTGACTTCCCTCGGCGGACAGCGCATTGGCATGACCGTCGGCTTGGCCGTGGTCGGTATCCTCTACGCCGCCGTCTTCACCGGTCTGTACCACCTGATGCGCAACGCCACGCCGGGATGGAGCCCGTGGGCTTGGGCCACCGTCGCCGCCTTGCTGGGTTTCTGGGGCGTCTCCATGTACACCCAGATCAAGTTCCCTCTCAACCCGCCCGGCATCGGCGATGAGGGGACGTTGCTGGCCCGACAGGGGTTCCAGTTCCTGTTCATCGCCGTCTCTATTGTCTCCGTCGCCCTGGTGGTCTACGGCGTTGGCGTGGTCAACCGGACCTCCGCGGCTTCGGGACGTTGGCTGCGTTATGCCGGCATCGGGCTGGCTTACGCCGTGGTGGCGCTGCTGCTCGCGTTTGCCGTGCCCGGCGTGCGTGACGCCGCGCCGGCCTGGCTCCCGCCTGAACTGACCATCATGTTCCGCACCTTCACCGCCGGCGGACACCTGCTCCTCTGGTTGGGCATCGCATTCGCCACCGTCGGCTATCGCTACTACCGCGAGCGCGACGTCCATGCCTATCCCCAGGCGGGCGGCGCCGCTCGCGCAACCGCCGGCTGATTGGTTCTGCAGCCCTTTGGTGATTCCATGACGCAACCCGCCGCCGGCCGCGAGCCAAGGTTCCCCTTCACCGCCATCGTCGGCCAGACGCCGATGAAGCGCGCGCTGCTCCTCAACGCCATCAACCCCCGCATCGGCGGCGTGCTGGTGCGCGGCAAGAAGGGCACTGCGAAAAGCACCGCCGTCCGTTCGTTGGCCGCCTTGCTTCCTCAGGTGCCCGTGGTGCCTGGCTGTCCGTACAGTTGCCAGCCCGGGTCGCCCCAGGAAGTGTGCCAGTGGTGCCAGCAGGCCGGGCGATCCGGCAACCAGGCTGCTCGCCAGGTCCGCATCGTTGACCTGCCGGTGGGAGCGACCGAAGACCGCCTCGTCGGCTCCCTGGATATTGAGCAGGCGATCAAGTCGGGCGAAAAGAACTTCGAGCCCGGACTCATTGCCTCCGCCCATCGTGGCATCCTGTACATCGACGAGGTCAATCTCCTCAACGACCATCTCGTGGACGTCTTGCTGGACGCCGCCGCCATGGGTCGCAACTACGTGGAACGCGAGGGCATCTCCGTGAGCCACGACGCGGAGTTCATGCTCGTCGGCACCATGAACCCGGAGGAGGGTGACCTTCGCCCTCAGCTGCTCGACCGCTTCGGCCTGGCCGTCGAGGTTGACGGCGTTTTCGAGCCGCCCGAACGCCGCGAAGTGGTGCGCCGCCGGATGGCTTTCGAGGCCAGCCCCTTCGAGTTCATGGACAACTGGGCCGATGCCGAGCAGGAGGAACGCCACCGCCTTTTGAGCAGCCAACGGCTTCTCGCCGAGGTGGTGGTCCCTGATGAAATACTCGAACTGATCACCGACATCTGCGCCGAGTACCAGGTGGATGGGCTCCGCGGCGATATCGTCATGTACAAGACCGCCAGCACCATCGCCGCTTACGAGGGCCGCACCGTCGTTGATGTCGAAGACGTGCGCGAAGCCGCCCTCATGGCCCTGCTCCATCGCCAGCGCCGCCAGCCCTTCCAGCAGCCTCACCTGGTCACCGAGCAACTGGACAACATGCTGGAGGACTTCCAGAACCAGCAGCGCGACCGCGAGCCGTCGGCCGACGACAATTCCAGCAACGACGACCCCGGCGACTCCGATAGCGATAGAGAACCCGACCCTCCCGAAGACCAGCCCGATGATCCGGCCGACGCCGCCCTGGGCGACGAGTGGTTCGAGATTGGCGATCCCTACGCCGTTCAGAACCTCCAAGTCCAACCCCCGGACCGCCGCGCCCGCCGCTCATCCGGACGCCGCGCCACCACCATAAGCGGCACGTCCGCCGGGCGGTACGTCGGCGCCCGTGTCCCGGAAGGCCCGGCATCCGACCTCGCGCTGGATGCCACCCTGCGTGCCGCCGCGCCCCACCAGCAGTCCCGCCGTCACGCCGCTGATGCCGACGCCGCTGCCGTCCTCATCGAGCCGTGGGACGTGCGCGAGAAAGTCCGCGAAACCCACACCGGCTCCCTGATCCTGTTCGTCGTCGACGCCAGCGGCTCCATGGGCGCCCAGCGTCGCATGGTCGCCGTCAAGGGCGCGGTCATGTCGCTGCTGCTCGACGCCTACCAGCGTCGCGACCGGGTCGGCCTGATCGCCTTCCGGGGAACCGGCGCCGAGGTCCTGCTCCCGCCCACCGGCAGCGTCGAAATGGCCCAGTGGTGCCTTCAGGAGATGCCCACCGGTGGCCGGACCCCCTTGGCCCGCGCCATCTATCTCGCCATGGAGACCCTCGAAACTGAGCGCATGAAGGATCGCGACGTCCTGCCCTTGCTGGTTCTCATGTCCGATGGCCGCGCCAACGTCACCCTGGCCGGTGATCAGTCGTCCAACGTCCTCACCCTGCCCGAAGAGGTGCGCCAGCTCGGCGAGACCGTCGCGGCCGCTAAAATCCCCGCCGTCGTGGTGGACACCGAGCAGGATTTCATCAAGCTGGAGCTGGCGAAAAATATCGCCGACGCCATGTCTGCCCGCTACATCAAGCTCGACGACCTTGCCGCCCAGAGCCTCGCCGACGCCGTCCGTCGCGAATTACCTGGCGAGCGGCCCGTGGAAGACCTCGCCCCGGCCTGAGACCCTCGGGTTTTCGCCCCTCGCCATCACCCTCGCGCGGACGACGATGTCGGGCCGGACCAGGGACCGTCATTCCTGCGCAAGCAGGAATCCATCGCTCCCTCGTAAGCCGATCCCCGTTGAACCAAGCCCGGCAGTGATAACATAATTCCATCCTGATACGCACGAAGAGGTCCCAGTATGCCGCGCACCCTCCCCTACGCCGATATGGATAAAGTCCTGTCCCTCTCCAAGCGACGGGGTTTCGTTTTCCAGTCCAGCGAGGTGTACGGCGGCCTCGGATCAACCTGGGACTATGGCCCCCTCGGCGTCGAACTCAAGCGCAACGTCAAGGAGGCCTGGTGGCGTTCCGTCGTCTCCGAACGCGATGACGTGGTCGGCCTGGACGCAGCCATCCTGATGCACCCCCGGGTCTGGGAGGCCAGCGGCCACGTCGAGAATTTCAGCGACCCGCTGGTCGAGTGCCGCCAGTGCCACCGCCGCTTCCGCCAGGATCAGCTTGAAAGCGGTGTATGTCCTGAGTGCGGCGGCGACTTCACCGAACCCCGCCGTTTCAACCTCATGTTCCGCACGTTCATGGGCCCCGTTGAGGATTCCAGCAACGAGGTGTTCCTGCGTCCCGAGACCGCCCAGGGCATCTTCGTCAACTTCCAGAACGTCCAGACCGCCACCCGCAAAAAACTGCCCTTCGGCATTGCCCAGATTGGCAAGGCCTTCCGCAACGAGATCACGCCCGGCAACTTCACCTTTCGCACCCGCGAGTTCGAGCAGATGGAGATCGAGTTCTTCGTCAAGCCCGGCTCCGACGACGATTGGCTGCAGCAGTGGGTGCAGGCCCGTTTCGACTGGTACGTGAGCTACGGCATTCGCCCCGGCAACCTGCGCCTCCGAGAGCACGCCGGCGATGAGCTCGCCCACTACGCCAAGGCCACCTACGACATCGAGTATCGCTTCCCCTGGGGCTGGGGCGAGTTGGAAGGCATCGCCAACCGCACCGACTTCGACCTGGGCCGCCACAAAGAGTTCAGCGGCGAGGACCTCACCTACTTCGACGACGAGATCCACGAGCGTTACCTGCCCTACGTCATCGAGCCCTCCGGCGGCGTCGATCGCGCCACTCTGGCCTTCTGGCTGGACAGCTACGACGAGGAACCCGACGGCAACGATACCCGGACCGTTCTGCATTTCCACCAGGCACTGGCCCCGGTCACTGTTGCCGTGCTTCCCCTGAGCCGCAACGCCCGCCTGGCGCCCACCGCCCGCAGCGTCTACGATCTCGTGCGTCGTCGCTTCCGCTGCCAGTTCGACGACGCCCAGAGCATCGGCCGCCGCTACCGCCGCCAGGACGAGATCGGCACGCCCTACTGCGTCACCGTCGACTTCGACACCCTGGACGACCACGCTGTCACCATCCGCGACCGCGACACCATGACCCAGCAGCGCATTCCGGTTGCCCGCCTCCTCGACGTCCTCCAGGACCGCTACGACCACGGCTGGTAAGCCGGTCATCGTGCGGGCCTCCGCTCACATGAACGTCGCGGTTTGAGGACACAAACCTCAAATATCCTGTCCATCCTGCACATCGATTTAAAACTGGCTTTTCGTCTTGCCCCCGTCAATCGTCGCCCAAATGCTCCGCACCGGCCTGTACACCGCCGTCATCGGCCGGAGTGTGCGCTACTACCAGTCCACCGGCTCGACCATGGACGACGTCGCCCAATGGGCTGGCACCGGCGCAGATGAAGGCGTCGTCGTCGTCGCCGAGACCCAAACCGCTAGCCGCGGGCGGTTGGGCCGGCGCTGGATTTCCGACGAAGGGAACCTCTACTTCTCCGTTCTCTTCCGCCCGGAACCGGAGGCACTGCCGCTGCTCAGCCCGCTGGCTGGCGTCGCCGTGGCCCGGGCCATTCGCCAGGTCGCTGGACTCTATCCGACCATCAAGTGGCCCAACGACGTCATGATCGACGGCCGCAAGGTTGCGGGCATCCTCGCGGAGAGCGCCGTGTCCGGCTCCCAGGTTCAGCACGCCGTCGTCGGCGTTGGCGTCAACGTCGCTCTTGACGTCTCTCTAGACGCTGAAATCGCCGCCACCGCTACCAGCCTGAACCACGCGTCCGGATCCGAAATCGACCGCCCGGAATTGCTGCGCCGCATCCTGCAGCACATGGACGCGCTGTACCTGGACCTGCGACGCGGCCGGTCTCCCATCGCCGAATGGCGCCGCTGGCTGGATACCCTCGGACAGCGCGTCACCGTCACCCACCATGGCGCGACCGACACCGGCCTCGCCGAGGATATCGACGAGCACGGTAACCTATTGCTCCGCACCGACGCCGGCGACTTGTTGACCCTCACCGCCGGAGACATTACCCTCCGTGCAGCCCAAGGAGCGCCCGCAGCCAATGCTTGAAAACCTGTACCTCGACGGCAAAGTTGTCGTGATCACCGGCGGCGGCACCGGTCTCGGCCTCGAAATGGTGCGCGCCCTGACCCGTTCCGGCGCCAACCTCGCCATCGCCGGTCGCCGGCCGGGGCCCATCGAGGCCGCCTGTGATGAGGTCATCGCTGCCGGCCAGGACGCCATCGCAGTACCCACCGATGTTTCCAAATCGTCGGATGCCGATGCTTTAGTCGACGCCGCGATGGCCCACTTTGGCCGCGTGGACGTGCTCATCAACAACGCTGCCATGGTCGCCGACAACGTCCTCAAACCCATCTGGGAAATTACGGACGACGACTGGGAATCCGCCATGTCCGTCAACCTCTCCGGCGCTTTCTACTGCGCCCGCGCCGCCGCCAAGCCCATGGCGGACGCCGGCAAGGGCAAGATCATCAACGTCGCGTCCGGCTTCGGCCTGCGCGGTGGCCGCGACATCTACATGTACTGCTCCTCCAAGGGCGGCGTGATCCAGCTGACCCGCGTGCTGTCCTTCAGCCTGGCCCGCTACGGCGTCACCGCCAACAGCATCGTCCCCGGCTTCATTCCGACCATCGACCCCGGCGCGGAGATCAATCGCACCCTGCCCCAATCCGGCGACTTTCTGCCCACCGGGAAGCTCGGCAAACCCGAGGATCTCGGTCCCATCGCCGTGTTTCTCGCCTCCGACGCCTCCGACTACATGACCGGCGAGATGTTCATCCTCGATGGCGCGGGCCTGGCCGCCGGCATCACCCCCACGGGTCATGCGCCTGTCGCCGGGCTGGAACCATGACGCCCCAATCCTGCCCGAAAACCGTCACCCATCCGCCCTTGACAGGAGTGTAACGACGTGGCGTTGCCGTCCCGAAACCATCTGCCCGCCGAGTTCAGTCTGGCCGGCCAAACTGCCATCGTCGCCTCCGCCGGTGGCGATGAATCTCCCTTCCTGGCCGCCGCGCTGGCGGAAGCCGGGGCGGCGGTGTTCGCCGTGGCACGCCGTGATGCGACCGCCGAAGCCATCGCCGATGCCGTGACCGCCGTCTCCGGGCGTGAAACCGGCTGCCACGTGGGGCGTTGGGACACCCCGGCCGGATCCGCAGCGGTCCTCGAGTCCTTCGCCGCCACACATGCCAGGGTAGACATTCTCGTCAACGACACCCGCAGCTTTTTTGCCAAACCCGCCGCCGGCATAACCCTCGCGGAGTGGGACGAGCTCCACGCCCGCAACGTGCGAGCCACCTTCATGCTCAGCCAGGCGGTGGGTCAACGCATGCTGGACCAGCAGTACGGACGCATCGTGAACGTCATCTCCAACCTGGCCGAGCGGGCGGTCATCAACTGCTCCGCCTACAGCGCCACCCAGGCCGCCGTCCTGTCCCTCACCCGTTCCCTGGCCGTCGAATGGGGCCGCAGCGAGATCCGCGTCAACGCCGTCGGCTCCGGCTGGTCAATCGCGGAGGACATCCCTCTCGAAACCCAGCGCGAGGAACTCCTCGTCCGCTACACCCCAATGCGTCGCAAGGGTCATCCCCGCGACCTTGCCGCCATGCTCGTCTACCTCTGCTCGCCCCACTGCGACTATCCCTCGGGCCAACCCGTCTACATCGATGGTGGCCTCAACGCGCATCCATGATTTGCGGTGCAACCATGCCGGCACTCGAAAACATCACGGTCAGAGGTTTCAAGAGCATCAGAGCGCTCGAAGGCCTCAAGATGAACCCTATCAACGTTTTGATCGGGCCAAACGGTTCAGGGAAATCCAACTTTATTGAGGTGTTCTCGCTACTGCGGGACGTGGCAAGGGATCGCGTCGATGAATTTGTGGCGAGGGCTGGTGGAGCCGACCGGATTCTTCACTTTGGATCTCGCACCACGAAACAGGTGGATCTGACGATTACATTCGACAATGGCGAGACGTACGAGTTGACTATGACCGACACAACCGGAGACTCGTTTGCCAGGAAGCAATACACCGGCAGTCCTGTAGGGCTGGGACACAGTTTCACGTCGAGGGCTCCTTATGATGAAGAAGTCACGAGCGGAGAATTGCGGTTGGCCGACCCTTGGATCGCCTACCATTTCCACGACACCGGTCGCGCGTCTCCTATGAAGAGGTTGGGCGATTTGTATGACAACCGCGCTCTACGGACCGATGGCTCCAACTTGGCTGCATTCTTATTTTTGCTTCAGTCCATTCATCCCGAATCGTATCGGACAATTAGGCGAACAGTTCAGATGGTGGCGCCGTTTTTCGATGATTTCGACTTAGCACCACTGGCGTTGAACCCAGAAAAGATAATCCTTGAATGGCGACATAAAGGTTCAGACTCTTATTTCAACGCCGCGGCGCTGTCTGATGGCACGCTAAGGTTTATCGCATTGGCAACCGTCCTGCTACAGCCACCAAGGCTCAAACCTTCGGTGATTCTACTGGATGAGCCGGAACTGGGCTTGCATCCCTATGCCATTACCCTGCTGGCGTCGTTGGTCAAGCAGGCCTCGGTCGATAGTCAGGTGATCATGGCGACGCAATCGCCGACCCTGCTGGACCATTTTGAGCCGGAAGACGTGATCGTGACTAACCGTGTGAACGGAGAGGCTACTTTCGAACGGTTAGACGCCGAAAGATTGGCGGTATGGCTCGAGGACTACAGCATGGGCGAATTGTGGGAAAAGAATGAAATCGGCGGCCGGCCGGCCCGTGAATGACAAAGATTGCGGTCGATGACGCGGCTCCTGGTCCTCGTTGAGGGACAAACTGAGGAACATTTCGTTAGCAACCTGCTCGGACCTCACCTTTACTCGATGGGATATTTGGCGGTCAGTAGCCGGCTGATCGGCAAACAGCGGGCGAGACATCGTCGCGGAGGCATACGGTCTTGGCCCGAAGCCCGCCGCGATATCGTCAACCATCTCTGCCAGGATTCCGAGGTTGTAGTTACTACGTTGGTAGATTTTTATGGCTTGCCGGCAGATGGACCGGGAGCCTGGCCAGGACGCTCAGAAGCTGGGCAACTCGAGCGATCTGCTAAAGGCAACTATGTTGAGCAATCTGTGCTCGCCGACGTGGTCAATGAAATGGAGCCCGGTTTCAATCCTGACCGGTTCCTCCCGTACGTAATGATGCACGAGTTCGAGGCCATGTTGTTCAGCGATTGCGAGGCGTTCGCTCAAGCGATTGACCGCCCAGACCTGGCCGTATCTTTCCAGCAAATCAGGGATCGGTTTGACACGCCAGAAGACATCAATGATTCTCCAACAACTGCGCCGTCCAAGAGAATCGAGGCTTTGCTGCCCGGTTATCAAAAGCCGCTGATCGGTCCCGCGGTTGCCACCGAAATCGGTTTGCGCGTGATCCGTGCCGAGTGTTTGCATTTCGCAGAGTGGTTAGCGCGATTGGAACATGCTGCACTACAGTAACCCATCGCGATCGCCCTCCGTTAGCCCAACCCTGCCCAGGGCAATCGCGTCTTAATATGATTTTTAGAAATGTGCTAATGTCCCATGATCTGGTAAAAGTCGTGGAGGTAGGAGGGCATAGCACAACCACCAAAGCCAACAGTGCTCGATCATTTCGCTCAGTTGGACGATCCCCGAGTAGAACGTACGCGACGCCACAAACTGGTGGACATCCTGGCCATCGCCATCTGCGCCACCATCTGCGGAGCCGATTCCTGGGTCCATATCGAGCTCTTCGGCAGGAGCAAGCTGACCTGGTTTCAGAGTTTCCTGGAACTGCCCCACGGCATTCCGTCCCACGACACCTTCGGCGATGTCTTCGCCCGCCTCGACCCAGTGCAGTTGCAGAATTGCTTCGTGTCCTGGACCCAGGCTATCGCTGAGTTGCTGCCCGGCGAGGTGGTGGCCATTGACGGCAAGACCGCGCGACGCTCCTACGACCGGGCGGGTAAGAAAGGAGCGATCCACATGGTCAGCGCCTGGGCCACCCAGCAGAGCCTGACCCTGGGTCAGGTCAAGACTGACGAGAAATCCAACGAGATCACCGCGATTCCTCAACTGCTGGAGTTGCTGGACCTGAATGGCTGCATCGTCACCATTGACGCCATGGGCTGCCAGCGGGAGATCGCTCAGCAGATCACAGAGGGCGGCGCCGATTACGTGCTGGCGGTGAAGGAGAACCAGGGTAGACTGCACGAGGGTATTCAAGACCTGTTCGAGGGCGCCGCGGCATTGGGCTTTGACGGAGTGCCCCATG
Source organism: uncultured Dehalococcoidia bacterium (assembly GCA_951813535.1). GTDB lineage: Bacteria > Chloroflexota > Dehalococcoidia > Lucifugimonadales > UBA3495 > Bin87. The sequence continues at coordinate 2,050,993 of OX638345.1, forward strand.
ACCACGCTGAGACGGTGGACAAGGGACACGGGCGGGTGGAACGCCGGGAATGCTGGGTAATCACCGATCCGGACTGCCTGGATTACCTGGACCCCCAGGGACAATGGCCACAACTGAAGGCCGCCGTCAGGGTGGTGGGCCACCGGACCACCGAAGCCGGCGACACCCGCCAGCCTCGCTACTACATCAGCAGCCTGGCCGGCTCAGCGGAACAACTGCTGGCCGCCATCAGAAGCCACTGGGGCATCGAAAACTCATTGCACTGGACCCTGGACGTGACCTTTCGAGAAGACCATTGCCGAATCCGCAAGGATCACGGGCCACAGAATATCAACACCCTGCGCCAGATCGGACACAACCTCCTGAAAAACGAGACAACCCTGAAAGTGGGCATCCAGGGCAAACGGCTCAACGCCGGTTGGGACGAGGACTACCTCCTCAAAGTCCTCCTCGGATAAGACGCGATTGCCCTGCAACCCTGCCCTAGCCAATTCTGCACGCGCAGGTGCTACAATATTCTGCGATGATTTCCGCCGTTTCTCCCGTCCGCCCTAATCCGGTGCGCCGATTGCCCGGCATGCGCGATTTCGACGCCGGCTCGTTTCGGCACAAGCAGGAAGTCGAGCGCCGGCTGGTCAATTTCATCGGACGCTTCGGATATTCCACCCTGGAAGTCCCGGTCCTGGAGACCACGGAACTGTTCCTGCGCAAATCCGGCGGCGACCTGGCCTCCCAGATGTACTCCTTCGTCGACCCCGGCTCCAATTCGGTCAGCTTGCGCCCCGAGTTCACGTCCGCCATCATGCGGCACTATCTGGAGACTCATGGGGACGGCGAAGAGCCCCCGCTGGTTCGCTGGCAGTACTGCGGCCCGGTCTTCCGTTACGACACCGGCAGCGCCGCCAATACCGGCCAATTCACCCAGATCGGCGCCGAACTGGTCGGATCCAACAGCATCCTCGCCGACGCTGAGCTATTGACCCTGGCCGCCGGCATCCCCGCGCAGTTGGGTATCCCGGACTATCGCGTCCGGCTGGCCGACCTGGACGTGCTGGACAGCGTGCTGGACACCGTGGGCCTCTCCGACCGTGCCCGCGAGTTCATCGTGGCCAACATGAACCGCATCGGCGAGGGCAGCAACAGTCTCGCGTCCACCCTGAAGCGCGCTGCGGAACTGCACGTCGTGTCCGGCATTGGCCTGCCCGAGGACGAGAAGCACCTTGCCGTCGCGGTCGACGGCCTCCCTGACGGGTTGGCCCGCTCCGTCCTGGCCGGCTTCATGCGCTGGAACACGTCGCCGGACATGCCTCTGGGTCGTCGTTCCCCCGACGAGATTGTCGACCGCCTGCTCCGCAAATTGCGCGGAGGCGATGCCTCCGACGCTGTCGAGCGCGGCCTCGCCCTGGCCGGCCAACTCGCTGGCATCAAGGGCGACCCGGCCCACGCGCTGCCCCAGGCTCAGTCCATAGTCGCCGCCGCCGGCGCGGATACGCAGGCGATCGATCGGCTCATGGACTTGACGGCTCTCATCAGCGATGACCCGGCGGTGTCGGGGCGATTGGAGATCGATTTCTCCCTGGCCCGTGGTATCGCCTACTACAACGGCATCATTTTCGATATCGTCCGCGGAGCAACTGCGGTCCCGCTCGGTGGAGGCGGGCGGTACGACGCCCTCGCCCGTGCCCTCGGCGGCGCCTCCCCCGTGCCCGCCTTGGGTTTTGCCTGCACCCTGGAAGCACTGCTTGTTGCGATGCCCTCGGCTGACAAACCGCATCCCGATCCCGACGCCGTGCTCGTTTCTCCCGGTGGCGACGATTCCAACGCCGCCGCCTTGCGCGCCGCGGCTGACATCCGCGATCAGGGAGGCGTCGCCGTGCTGGACGTGGGCGGAAACGGCACGCACACCGTATGCGGTCGGACGGTCACCGTATAGACACGGAGCAGCGCTTTGAGACTGGTCATACCAAGCGACGGCGAACTGGGCGAGCCCACCATGAGGTTCCTGGCGTCTTGCGGCGTCAAGGTGAACCGGCCTAACTCGCGGCGCTATACCGGTTCCATCCCGTCCCTGCCCGGCATTGACGTGCTCTTCCAGCGCACCGCCGATATCACCACCAAGGTCGAAGAGGGCAGCGCCGAGATGGGCATCACCGGCCTGGACCGGTTGATGGAGTACCGCCATGACGACGACTCGGTGGTCCCGGTCATGGAAGATCTCGGGTTTGGCGGTTGCGACTACGTTCTGGCCGTGCCCGATTCCTGGCTCGACGTAACGTCCATTGACGATTTGGCCGACCTGGCCCTGGAGTTCCACGAACGCGGGCGTCAGCTCCGTATCGCTACCAAATACCCGCGTCTCCTGGGCCGCTATCTGTTCGAGCGCGGAATCAACCACTTCACCCTCGTTCCGGCCAGCGGCACGCTGGAAGCCGCTCCCATCGCCGGGTATGCCGACCTAATCGCCGACCTGTCGGCCACGGGAACCACTCTCCGCGAGAACCGCCTGAAGACCCTGGACGGCGGCACGATCCTCACCTCTCAAGCCTGCCTCATCGCCAATCCGTCCGCCCTGGCCGGCTGCCCGTCCGATCTCGAACTCGCCCGCTCCTTCACCGAAATGCTGGAGGCCCACCTCCGCGCCGATCCGTACTACCGGATCACCGCCAACGTCCAGGGCCGCTCCGCCGAGGACGTCAGCGCCATGATCCTCGCCCGTCCCGAAATCGCCGGTATCCAGGGACCCACCGTTGCTCGCGTGTTCAGTGTCGAAGAGGAGGACTGGTACGCCGTCTCCCTGCTGATCCGCAAGAATCGACTGTTGGACGCCGTCACCCACCTCCGTGAGTGCGGCGGTGTCGATATCGCCGCGGCCCAGCTCTCTTACCTGTTCAAGGGTGAGTCCCAGGCCTTCGCCGGCTTCATGGACCACATCGCTTCGTTGAACGGGCGGGAGGCCCACCATGCCTAACCTGCCGATGCACATCTACCTGTGCCAGCAGGTGGCCACCGAGTTGGATTGGGGCTACGCCCATGATCATCCGGGCGCGGCATACCTTGGCTCCACCACGCCCGATATTCGCGCCATGACCAAGTGGGATCGCGCCCGCACCCACTTCTCCGACCTGTCGGTCACCCACGTCGGCGCCGGCGTCGAGAAGATGTTCGAGCTGCATCCGCACCTGGCCGGTTCCGACAACGGCTTGTCCCCCCAAACCCGATCCTTCCTACTCGGTTACGTGAGCCATCTGGTCGCTGACGAGATGTGGATCACCACCATGTTCCGTCCCCACTTCGCTCCCGACAGCCGCGTCACCGACACCGAAATCGAGTCGCACATCTGGGACCGTGCCCTCCAGCTTGATATGGATCGCGTGGTTCTCGACGCAAACGCCCGCCTCACCGTCGAAAACGACGCCATCGCCTCTGTCGACCAGATGCCGGCCCTGCGATTCCTGGAGGACGAGTTGATCGACGAGTGGCGCGGCTGGGTTGCCCGCCTGCTCGGTTGGGATTTCACCTGGGAACGCTTGAAGCGCGCCCTCAACCGCATGTACCGCGACAACGACGAAGTCCAGCAGGTCGTCGACGGTTTCCTCGAACACATGCCCCAGAGCCTCGAGCGTATCTACGAGCGCATTCCCCGCGATCTCATTGACACCTACCGCCAGCGGGTCATCGACGAAACCAAGGCCCAGGCCCGGGAGTATCTCAGTGCGACTTAAGATGGTGCGCGGGTTGGCCGCCGCCGAATCGGTTTTGACCCGCATCGACCCCCTCGACCTCTCGTCGCTGCCCGACCCTGTGCTGCAGCGCACCCGCGATCTTTTCGGCGACGAGGCCACGCCGGAATCGTCCGTCCTGCAGATGCTGCGCGACGTTCGTGCCGGCGGTGACGCCGCCGTCCGCCGTTACGCCCGTCTCCTTGACGACGCCGACCTGGACAGTCTGCAAGTGCCTGAAGCGGAAGTGGAAGACGCCTGGGACTCTACGCCCGATGACCTCAAACAAGCCCTCGAGTTGGCCGCTCGCCGTATCACCGAGTTCCACGAGGCTACGCTGCCCCGTGATTGGGTCGACCTCGGCGGCGGTTTGGGAGAACTGGTGCGACCCCTGGAGCGTGTCGGGTTGTACGCTCCCGGCGGAACCGCCGCCTACCCGTCCACCGTCCTGATGACCGCCATTCCGGCCCGCGTCGCCGGCGTCAGCGAGGTCGTCCTGGCCACGCCCCGCCGCGGTCACGAGCCGTTGAACTCCACTGTCCTTGCTGCTGCCCGAATTGCCGGCGTCGACGCGGTTTACCAGGTCGGCGGCGTGCCCGCCATCGGCGCCCTGGCCTACGGCACCGAGTCCATACGCAAGGTCGACAAGATCTGCGGCCCCGGCAACGTCTTCGTTGCCTACGCCAAGCGCATGGTCCAGGGACAGGTCGACATCGACGGCGTTTTCGGGCCGACCGAGACCATTTTGCTCGCCGACGACACCGCCAACCCCGTGTTCTGCGCGGCGGATCTCATCGCCCAGGCCGAGCATGACCCCATGGCCTCCGCCATCCTGGTGACCGACTCCCATCCTTTGATCGACGCGGTGGAAAACGAGATCGACGTGCAGGTCGCCGGAAATCCCCGCGCCGAAACCATCCGCCATTCCCTGGAGCGCCAGGGCTGCATCGTCGTGGTTGATGACTTCGATGAGGCCATCGCCGTCGCCAATCGCATCGCCCCCGAGCACCTCTGCCTCATGGTCGCAGACCCGTGGGCCTGGGCCGGCCAGGTGCGCAACGCTGGCGGCCTCTTCCTCGGCGAGTTCTCGCCCGAGGTCATGGGCGACTACATCGCCGGCCCGTCCCACGTGATGCCCACCGGCGGCACCGCGCGGTTCAGTTCCGCCCTCAGCGTCCACCACTTCCTGCGCACCATGCCCGTCGTCGGCCTCAGCCCCCAGCGGTTCATCGACCTCGGAGCCGCCGCCGTCCGCATCGCGGAGGCGGAGGGGCTGCCCGGTCACGCCGGCGCGGTGCAGGCCCGCCTCGACCACATCGCCGCCACCCAAACCCGCTGACGCATCTGGAACGCCTGCTCATGCCTGACATTGAAGAACTGCTCCTCCCCCACATCAGCCGCTTGAAGACCTACCAGGGCGTGTCACCCAGCGAAACGCTGGCCGAGGAGGCGGGTATTCCGCTGGAACAGGTGATCCGCCTGAACGGCAATGAAAACCCCTACGGCCCGTCGCCACAGGTCGCCGAGGCGCTCGGCAGCTTCCGCGACTACAATCATTACCCCGACCCCGCTCAACGGCGGCTGCGCGAGGCTCTGTCCGACTACCTCGGCGTCTCTGAGGACAACATCGTCGCCGGCAACGGCAGCGATGAGATCATCGACCTCCTGATGCGAATGTTCCTGGCGCCCGGCGATGAGATCATCATTCCGGTGCCAACCTTCGGCATGTACTCGTTCTCCGCCGACGTGGCGGGCGCCGAAGCCGTCTCCGTCCCCCGCGATGAGAACTTCGACATCGACATCGAAGCCATTCAGGGAGCCATCACTCCACGCACCAAGGCGATCTTCTTCCCCACGCCAAACAATCCCACCGGCAACGTGGTCACCGAGGCCCAGGCCCGCGCCCTGCTGGACACCGGCCTTCTGGTCGTCTCCGATGAGGCCTACTACGACTTCTGCGGCCAGACCCTGATGCCGCTGCTGCCCGAGTACCGGAACCTCGTCGTCCTGCGAACGTTCAGCAAGTGGGCCGGCCTGGCTGGCCTCCGCATCGGCGCCGGCGCCATGGACTCGGAGTTGGCCGCCACCATGATGGGCATGAAGCCGCCCTACAACGTCAACCTCGCCGCCGAGATCGCACTCCTGGCCTCCTTGTCCGACACTGCCCACCTGCTGGATCGCGTGGACGCCATCGTCAAGGAGCGCGGCCGCATGTACCGGTTGCTGTGCGATATCCCCGGGATTACCGTTTGGCCCTCCCAGGCGAACTTCATCCTCTGCAAGATGCCCGATGGCCGGGGCCTCGAAGTGTACGAGGCCATGTGCCGCCGTGGCGTCTTCCTGCGCTACTTCGACAACGACCTCCTGCGCGACTACATCCGCTCCAGCGTTGGCAAGCCCGAGGAAACCGACGCCGTGGTCGCCGGCTTTCGCGCCGTCCTGGGAGTGGATTAGTATGGCCGCCCCGGACCCGTCGCAGCGCATTGCCAGTCTGGAGCGTTCCACCGCAGAGACCAGCATCTCAATTTCCGTGGACCTGGACGGCCAGGGCCGATATGACGTTGACACCGGCAACGGTTTCCTCGACCACATGGTCAGCCAGATCGCGCGTCACGGCCTGTTCGACATCACCCTGAAAGCCCAGGGCGACACCCATGTCGGCTGGCATCACCTCGTCGAAGATACCGCCATCATGTTGGGCCGCGCCTTCGGCCAGGCTTTGGGCGAACCTCGCGGCATCCGCCGCATGGGACACGCCATCGTCCCCCTCGACGAGACTCTGGTGATGGTCGCCGTCGACTGGAGCGGCCGTCCCTACGTCGCCGTCGACACCACCCTCAACGACAGCATGGTCGAGACGTTGTCCGGAGACCTCGTCGCCCACTTCCTCGAATCCTTCGCCATCGAGGCGCGCATCAATCTGCACGCCCGGGTGCTGGCCGGCGTAAGCCCCCATCACAAAGCCGAAGCCCTCTGCAAGGCCCTGGCCCGCGCCCTCCGCGACGCAGTGGAACCCGATCCTCGCGCCGTCGGCCAGGTGCCCAGCACCAAGGGGACGCTGGACGCCTGACTCCTGCCTCGCGGATGTCCGTGGGATTTCACCGCGATCAGCGCATGCGGAACCTTGCTGCCGCGCACGAGTCTAGCCGGCTGCTACGCGGCCCTCCGTTCGCGTATAATGGGATTGTCAGAGCCCGATGATCCAGCTTTGACAGGAGGGCACCATGACCATCGTTCACAGCAGCGTTAATCAGTTCAACCGGGTCCTTGTGAATGTCCTGGACAAGCCTTTTGTGGCCCGCGTATTGTCCCCGTTCCAGCCCATCGCCAACACACTGACCAGTCGCTACCTCAACTACGCGATGCCCGGCGACTCCCCTCCTGCCTCGTCTCCCGTCGCCTACACCATCATCGACGCTGAGGGCAAAACCAGGTGGAGCGGCGACACTGCCGAGCTCAATGAAAACCCTGAGCACCGCCACCGCAACCCGCGGTGACCGGGCAATGCCAAGCGAAAAGAAACCCTCCCCAAGCGCGGGGAGGGCTTTTTGTATCTGATATGGGATTGCCGGCTACGCGCCACGTACCGGTCGCCCCCTTCGGGCCAGGAAGTCCGGGAACGCCTCTTCCGCCAGGGTGCCGCGCAGCACGTTGGTGGTGAAGTCCTTCTCGTTCATCCACTGCTGCTCCAGGCTCTCCCCCTTGTGCTGCAGCAACAACCGCTTGATGCCAATCACCGACGGCGTGTCGTTGGTGGCAATCTCGGTGGCCACCTCCATCGTCTTCTGCCGCAGGCGGTAGGTCGGCACCAGGTGGTTGAGCAGCCCGATGCGGTAAGCCTCTTCCGCTTCCACGATCCTGGCGGTGAACAGCAACTCTTTAGCCTGAGGCCAGCCCACTTGGTTGGTCAGCGTCCAGGTCGAGTTGATCCGGCCGTACGCCGCCGCCAGGAACCGGAACCGCGCCGCATCGGATCCGATGCGGATGTCCAGCGACGAGGACAACACCGCGCCGCCGCCGTAGGCCAGTCCGTTGATCATCCCGATCACCGGCTTGTCCGAGGCGCTGACTTCGTACCCGCCCCGCTGCCGGCGGGTGGCTCGCTCGTCCATGCCGTCCCGGGTCAGCGTTCCTGAGTTCAGCGCCGCCTGGTCCTCCCGTTGCTCGTGGATGTCGCCGCCCGCGGTAAACGCGGGAACTCGCGGGTGAGTGTCCGCGCCCGTGACCACGATGCACCCGATCTCCGGATCCTCGTTCGCACACCTGACCGCGTCGTGAAGCTCTTCCGTCAACTGCCGGTTCATGGCGTTCAGCACTTCCGGCCGGTTCATCGTTAGAAAAGCTACGTGTCCTACGGTTTCACGACGCCGGTCACCGCTCCCCTCCCATTTGGAGACACGCTCTTTGTCTGACAGAATGTACTGGTAATCCATGGAAATCGTCGCTCCTGTTGCGCTGTTCAAGTGGCCGCATTGTATGGGCAGCCGCCGGCCATAGTCAAACCGCCAGATTGACATACTACGCCGCCGCCCCGATCATAAACTCAGGTACTCGCTCATGCTCTCCGCTGCCATCAATCGCCGGTCCGTTCGCCCTGTCGTGAGGCGGTGGGCGGTTGTGGCGACTTGCGCCCTCTTCATTTGCCTCGGCATGTTCGGCCTGGCCGGACCCCGCGGCTTCGTCACAGCGCAGGCTGACACTGTCTTCAATCTCCGGATCGAAAAGACCATCAGCCCGGTAAAGGTCCGCGTGATCCGGCGCGCCGTCACCCGTGCCAACGAGACCGGCGCGCAGTTGTTGATCATCGGCCTGGATACCCCCGGCGGTCTTTACGACAGCACTCGCGAGATCGTTGAGATACTTCTCGGCTCGCCTGTTCCGGTCGCGGTGTTCGTCTCGCCGCGCGGCGCCCAGGCCGGCTCCGCCGGAACGTTCATCACCGCGGCTGCCCACGTGGCGGCCATGACCCCGGGCTCCAATATCGGCGCTGCTACCCCGGTCTCCGGCACCGGCGAGGAGATCAGCGAGACCCTCGCCGACAAGGTCACCAACGACGCGGCCGCCCTCATCCGCGCCATCGCCGAGGAGCGTGGCCGCAACCCCGACGCTCTGGAAGAAACCGTGCGCTCAGCCGCCTCCTACAGTTCCAGCGAAGCCCTGGAGGCCGACATCATCGACCTGATCGCCGATGACATCCCCGCGCTCCTCGTCGCTCTCGACGGCCAGACCGTATCCACCATTGACGGTGATCGAACACTGCAGGTGGCCGGCGCCGAGGTGCAGGAACTCAAGATGCAATGGCGCGAACGGTTCGTCGATTTCATCTCCAACCCGAACATTGCCTTCCTGCTGTTGTCCCTGGGCAGCATCGGGCTGATCATCGAGATGCTCACCCCCGGCGCGATAGGTCCTGGCATCGCCGGCATCATCTGCTTGGGTTTGGGATTTCTGGCCCTGGGCAACCTGCCGTTCAATTGGGCCGGCGTGGCATTCATCCTTTTGGCAATCGTCCTGGCCGCCCTGGAGATCTTCGTGTCAGGGTTCGGCGCTTTAGGAATCGGCGCGGCGGTAAGCCTCGTGGTCGGCGGTTTCCTGCTGTTCGGTGATTTCGGTGGCGGCCGGATTACTCCCCCAAGCTTTCCTACGGTGTCGGTGAACCGTTGGGTGCTGGTCGGAGTCGGCGGAGTAGTGCTGTCCATCGCCGGCTATCTCGCCTACGAGGTGATCATGTCCCGTACGGGCCGACGGCTCGGCGCCGGCCGAGGCGGGGGCAGCGGCAGTGACGGGCGGAGTTCGCCCGGAAGTCTCGTCGGGCAGACCGGCGTGGTCACATCTGCTCTCCAACCTCGGGGCGTCGTGGCTCTCGCCGACGAGACTTGGTCCGGCGTCAGCAACGACGGCCTCACGATCCCAGAAGGGCGTCGCGTGCGGGTGGTCGCCGTGCAGGGCCTGTTGCTCACCGTGGAGGCTGATGCGGGCCCCGCGGCCGTTGAGGGTCAGGAATGATGCTAGAATGGCACCAACACTTCGCCCACGCCGAGCCCCATAAGGAGGCACCAACATGGCCGCAGGGATTGTAGTCGTCCAGCAATACCAGCGCATGGTAGTTCAGCGTTTCGGTTCGTATGTGGGCACCCGAGGGCCCGGACTGCGCTTGCTTATCCCCATCCTCTACCACGGCACCAAGGTTGACCTTCGCGAACGCGTCACCCGCGTACCCACCCAGAAGTACATCACCGCTGACAACGTCGTGGTGGACATGGACTTCGTGATCTACTACCGCGTGATGGAAGACCTCGCTGACCGTGCCGTGCTGGAGGTCCAGAACTTCGAGGCAGCGGTCATCAACCTCGCGTTCGCGACCCTCCGCTCCGTGATCGGTTCCCTCGACTTGTCCACCACCCTTTCCGAACGCGAGCGTATCCGTGACGATGTCCAGATCCGCATGGACGAGGTCACCACCCGATGGGGGGTTAAGGTATCCCAGGTGGAAATCAACGAGGTTGACCCTCCTGTCGGGGTCAAGGCCGCCATGGAACGTCAGAAATCCGCCGATGCCATCCGCACCGCAGAGATCACCGAATCCGAGGGGCAGCGTCAGGCTGCCATCAACCTGGCCGAGGGGCAGCGTCAGGCTGCCATCCTCAATGCGCAGGGTGAGCGTGAGTCGGAAATTCTCCAGGCCGAGGGCGACCAGCAGGCCGCCATCCTCCGCGCCGAGGGTTTCAGCACCGCCCTGGAGCGCATCTACAGCGTGGCCAGCACCATCGACGGGCGCACCATGAGCCTCCAATACTTCGAGACCCTCAAGTCCCTGGGCTCGAGCCCGTCCACCAAGTTCATCTTCCCCATGGAATTCACCTCCATGCTGTCGCCCTTCCTCGGCATGGGTGGCATGAACCAACCGGACGGCAACGGCAGCAACCGCAATAATTCGGGCAACGGCGCCAGCGCGGACAACGAAACCCGCAACTGAAATACATCACCGATACGCGAGTGACGGCAAACGGGGCGGCCAATTCGGCCGCCCCGTTTCCATATCGAGCGGGTGTGTTTCGCGACCAGCTAGTCGACGGCCTTGCCACCCGCAAGGTGGGACAAACCCTGTCCATTGGACAGCAACCCCATCGCCGCCCCGAATGGCTCAGCAGTCTTCCCGTCTATCTGCGTCAGCAGTTCCGCCAGTTCAGCGTCGTCGCCCAGTCGCTCCGTGATCCGCCGGTACAGTTCCTCCTGCACCGTCTCCAGGAACTCGGCCCGGCGCCGTTCGGCCCTCCGTGTTGCCAGACCGCCCGTGTCGGACATGTAATCGCGGTGCGCGTTGACGCTGTCCCACAGTTCGCCGATCCCAACGTTCGCGTACGCCTGGGTCAGCAGAACCGGCGGGTTCCAGCCGTCGCTCAAATCCGATAATTGCAGCATCGCCGTCACCGCGGCCGATAGCTGATTGGCCCCGTCCCGATCGGCCTTGTTGATTACATAAAGATCCGCGATCTCCATAACTCCGGCCTTCAGCGTCTGTATCGAATCTCCGGACTCCGGTGTCATCGTCACCACCACCGTGTCCGCGACGCCCATGATCCCCAACTCCGTTTGCCCCACGCCCACCGTTTCCACCAGCGTCACGTCCTTCCCGGCCGCGTCCAGCGCCCGCACCATGCTCTTGACGATGCGCGGCAGCCCACCCGATTGTCCCCTCGTCGCCACACTGCGAATGAACACCCCGTCATCCAGGTAGTGCCGCTGCATCCGGATACGGTCGCCCAGCAGCGCCCCGCCGGTGAAAGGACTCGTCGGGTCCACCGCCAGGATGCCCACCGTCAGGCCCATCCCGCGCAGGTGCTCCGCCAGCCGGTCGACCAGCGTGCTTTTGCCCACTCCCGGCGGTCCCGTGATGCCCACCGCGTACCCATCTCCAGTGTGCGGGTCCAGCGCGGCCATCGCCTCGGCAGCCGCCGGATCGCCACGCTCCAACAGTGTCAGCACCCGCGACAGCGCGCGCAATTCGCCCCTAAGCACCCGTTCGGCCAGTTCGCTCATTCCACATCCACGCGACGAATATCGTAATAATAGTAACGAAACACGGCGGCCAATTTAGCATCGGCCCGTTCGATGGTCAAGGATGGCAGTACCGGTCGCCCTTAACAACTCCCGCCCCAGCGGTTATCATCTTTGCGCTTCCTGATCCTGAAATCCGAACCCAGAGGTGACCTCCATGACTACCAGATCCGATAGCCTCCAGGGCCGCGTTGCCATCGTGACCGGCGCCGCCAGCCCCATCGGCATGGGCCGCTCCATCACCACCGGCCTGGTTCGCGCCGGCGCACGCGTCGCCATGCTCGACATCAACGAGGACTGGCTCGACCAGACCGCCAACGACATGCGCGAACTGGGCGGCGACGATTGCGTAATGCCCATCATCGCCGATGTCACCGACCCTGAGTCCGTCCAGAACGCCGTGCAACGCACCATCACCGAAATGGGCGGCCTCCACATCCTCGTCAACAACGCGGGCATCAACCCCCGCACCGCCGGCTTTGGCGGCAGCGCGGCGGGCAGTCGCACCGGTTTCTTCGATATCGTTCCCGACGCCTGGCTGCGTGTAATTTCCGTCAACCTCAGCGGTCCCTTCCTCATGGCCAATGCCGTGGCTGGCCACATGATGGAACAGGGTTTTGGCCGCATCATCGGCGTCACCACCAGCATGGACACCATGTGGCGCAAGGGCGGCGCCCCCTACGGCCCGTCCAAGGCGGGGCACGAGGCTCTCGTCGCCATCATGGCCCAAGACCTCGAGGGCACCGGCGTCACCGCCAACGTGCTCACCCCCGGCGGGGCCACAGCCACCAACATGGTACTGCCGCCCGAGGGCGCCACGGCCGAGGCGCTCATTCAGCCCGAGGTCATGCAGGCGCCCGTCGTCTGGATCGCCTCCGAAGACGCCAGCGAATGGAACGGCCGCCGCATCATCGCCTACTACTGGGACGAATCCTTGCCGTTGGCGGAGCGTCTCGAAAAGTGCGGCGCGCCGGCGGCCTGGCCGCAACTAGGCCTCCAGGCCGTCCACCCCGACTGGTTCGGCCGCGGCTGACCGCTGACGGAAACCTGCAAAATCGTAGGGGGCGACGCATGCGTCGCCCCCTACTGCGTTCGGCCGATGCAATCGGTTACGTCAGTGGCGGAATCCCGTGTCGAATCCCCGGGCGTCGGGGTTGATCAGCAGGTCAGGCCGGCCGCCCCACCGCTTCAGGAACCGGCCAAAGTTCTTGCGGCTCAGCTCGTCCCGCTGGTTCTCCTCCAGCTCCTCCCATTGGCGGTGCTCGTGACGCACCATCGGCAGGCTGCTGTCGCACACGACCCGGTACCCGGCGTTCTTGAACTGGAAGCAGTAATCAATGTCCAGGTTCCGGTAGAAGCGGAAGGACTCGTGCATCAACCCCACTGAGGGCAGGTCGGCCCTGCGGAACGCCATGCAATATGCCTGCATCGCGTCGGCGTCGCCCCGGTCCACCTCCTCGTGGAAATGCTGCATGTCGTCGGTAGTCAACCCATACGGGCCGAACACGCCGATGCTGTTGTCCGCCAGATGTTCCGCAACCGGGGACAATATATCCCCGACCACCTCGGTCGATGCATCCAACAGCACGATGTAGCGGCCTCGAGCCTGCTTCAGCCCGATGTTCTTGCCGGCGGCGTCGCCCACCACGTGGTCGCAATGGATCACCCGCACGTTGTCGTGCTCGGCCTGGGCTTCTTCCAGGTACTCCGCCGTGCCATCCGTGGAGCCGTTGTCGACCACGATGATCTCCACCGAATCTCCGCCGGTGTGCCGCAGGACCGCCTCCACGCACCGCCGCACGTCGTCCACGTAGTCGTAGGCGTTCACCATGAACGTGAAGTCGTAGAGGTCGGGTTCGGCCAGCAGCGACGGCACTTCCCTGGAAGCGGACACCGAGGGCCACCGCGCCTCCTGCAATTCCAGCGGCGTTTGCGGACGCACCAGCGTCGCCACTCCGGTGTCCTGCACCACCATCCCGCCTTCCACCACCTGGGACCGCAGCGCGTCGGCGTCGCGGTACGCTGCCTGTTGTCTCAGCGCCTCCCGGCGCTCCAGGGCGTCGCTGGTCTGCGTGCCGATCTGGTACTGCTCCGGCACCTGGTCCAGATCCAGGCCGAACACCCGGTCAAAGTCCAGGATCAGGTCCAGCTTTTCGGCGGCCGGCAGGTGCGATCGCACCATGGCCCAAGTGAGCGCCAGCGCGGTGGGCAGGTCCAGGTCATTGTGGACCGCATCCCAGAATTTGCCGCTCCATACCTGACCGTCCGCGCTCAGGGCATGGTGGCCGGAGCCGTTTCCGGAAATGTTCCGCCACACCCAGATCCGGTTCCGCAGGCCGGTCAGCGCCTTCTCTGCCGCCCGCAGCGACGTGAAGGTGAAGTTCATCCGGTGCCGGTACCGCACCGTCATGCACAGATACCGGAACGCCAGCGGGTCAAATCCCCGCGTCGACAGGTCCTCGATCAGGAACACGTTGCCGGCCGACTTGGCCATCTTGGCTCCGTCCGCCAGCAGGTGCTGTCCGTGCACCCAGTAGTTCACGTGCTGCTGCCCGAACGCTCCTTCACTCTGCGCGATCTCGTCCTCATGGTGCGGGAATACGTTGTCGACGCCGCCCGTGTGGATGTCGAACTTTTCGCCCAGATACTTATGCGCCATCGCAGAGCATTCGATGTGCCACCCGGGGAAGCCCTCTCCCCAAGGGCTGTCCCACTTCACGTCCCGTCCCGGTTCGGCTGCTTTCCAAAGCGTGAAGTCCCTCGGGTCGCGTTTCAACGGGTCGGCTTCCGCGCGCACCCCCTCCAGCAGGTCGCCGCCGAAGTTGCGCGACAACTTCCCATATTCGGGGTAGCTGTTCACGTCAAAGTAGATATTCCCACCCGCTTCATACGCCGCCCCGTTGTTCATCAGCGTGCCCACCATCTCCAGCATCTCCGGAATGTGGTGCGACGCCCAGGGAAACACGTGGGCCGGCAGTATGTTTATCCGCTCCTCGTCCTGCCAGAAAACGTCCGCGTAGAATTCGCCGATTTCCTGCAGGGACTTGCCCTCGGCCAACGCCGCCATGATCATCTTGTCGCCACCGGCTTCGGCCAGTTCCTGGCGCATGTGGCCCACATCGGTGATGTTCTTGATGTGGTAGACCTCATTGCCGTCGGCCACCAGGATCCGGCGGATCCAGTCCGCCATCAGATAGGTGCGCAGGTTGCCGATGTGGGCATACCGGTACACCGTCGGCCCGCAGGTGTACATCGACACCTTGCCGGGCGTCATCGGCCGGATCTCCTCGACGTTCTTCGTCAGGGTGTTGTAGATGTGTAACATACCTCTACCTCCGGCGGGCGCAGTTGGCCCAAGTTTAGCACGCACGTCGCCCGGTTTGCACTCGCCCCGCCCGCATATGCTCACCCGCTTTCCGCACTGTTAGCGCCAATCCTTTTCCGATGGGAACGCGCCAATATTGCCACACCCCCAATCGCCGCCAATCCGACGCACCAGACCATCACCTGGCGTTGGGAGGCCATCCCGTTCAGCGGATTCCCCTGCCTGATCGGAGCCCACGGTTCCATGTGCGAGTGGGTGGGCGCATCCAGCAGGACGTGACCCCACGCTCCTCCGAATGCCGACAGCGCTGTCGCCACCGGAGACAATCTCGGCTCCATGTGCCATTTGCTGCCGGGTGCGGCCCGCGCGGCCCGGTTCCACCATCTCATCAACGGAAAGATTGCCGGACGGGACAGAAACAACGTGACTGCTGCCACCGCAGTCGCCCCCACAAAGGTGTGCAATATCTTGTGAAACGACAAATCTCGGAGAAGCGGATATCCCGCCAGCACTTCGCTATCTATCGCCACTTGCGTGAACCCGTAGACGGGTATGCTGAAGTGACGTCCCAAAACCGCTTTGGCTGCCAGCCCGGGTCCCATGTGAAACGGTGTGAATGGCATCCCTGTGTGCCCTGTAACTCATGCGTAGGGGCGAACAATCATTCGCCCCTACCGTCCTTCTGCGGATTTTATTCGGACCCCTACGGACTCGGAGCCACCGCTGCTCCCGAGGCCTTCAGCGCCTCAATCTCGGCTGTCGAGTATCCCGCTTCCGCCAGGATCTCGTCGGTGTGCATCCCGAACCACGGGGCCGGCGGCCCCAGCCTCGGCGGCGTCGCCGACAGCCGCGCCGTGGTGCCCGAGTGGTCGACGCTGCCCCATACGGTGTGTTCCCGCGTCACGACAAAGCCCGCGTTCCGCACCACGGGGTCGTGGCGGTAGTCTTCCATCGTCAGGTTGGGGGTTACCGACACGCCCAGCGGACGCAACTCCTGCAACCAGTGCTCGATGGTGTCGCCCTTTATGACTTCCGCGATCGCGTCGCTGTCGTGGTGAATGTCTCGGAACTTCAAAGCCGACAGCAGCGACCCGTACGCCCCGGCGTCGGGGCAATGGATGTACAGCCACCCGTCGGAAGCCTTGTACAAACGTGAGCCCGCGGAGTACCCGCGTGCCTCCACTCCCTCGATGTCCTCGCGCTGGTATCCCTCGTAGTCCAGGAAGTACGGCGACTGCAAAATCCCGGCAGTCAGCGCCAGGCCGCTGTCAACCGACTGGCCCTTGCCGGTCCGGTTCCGCTCGTGCAGCGCCAGCGCCACGGCGTACGCTCCCATCAGGCCGGTGCCGTAGTCATTCACCGCGTAGGGCGCCAGCATAGGCTTGCCGTCCCGGCCGCCGCGACGCACCTGCATCCCGCTGGTGCCCTGCGCCAGCTGTTCCCATCCGGCCCGCTCCGACCATGGCCCGTCGTATCCGAAGGCGTTGAGCGAGGCGTACACGATGTCCGGCTTGACCTTCTTGACTTCCTCGTATCCCAGGCCCAGTCGCTGCACCGCCGACTTCCGGTTGTTCTCAACGATCACGTCCGCCGACTCGACCAGCTTCCAGAAAACTTCGCGGCCCTCGTCGGTCTTCAGGTTCAGCATGATGCTGCGCTTGCCGCGGTTGACGTCGATATAGCCAATCGGGTCGAGAATGCGCGTTGGGTCGTCGATCTTGATCACGTCCGCGCCGAACTCGCCCAGCGTGCGCCCGCACGTCGGTCCGGCCAGGATGATGCATAGGTCCAGGACCCGTACCCCCTGTAGCGCGGACATCACGTCGCCATGTCCGTGGCTGGCGGCCGCCCGGGCCGGCGCGCTCTCCAGTTCCGCCAGCACTTCGTCGGTGTGCTCGCCCAATTTGGGAGCCCGGCCTTGTATCGACCCCGGGGTGCCCCGCAGCCGCACCTGCACGCCCGGCTGCTTCATAATGCCGTGCTCGGCGTCCTCCACCTCGGCCACCATCTTGGCATCGACCGCGTGCTCATGCACCAGCCACTCGTCCACGGTCTTGCACACCGTGCAAGCCCCGCCCTGCGCGTTGATGTCCGCCTCCCACTGCCACGCCGTCCGCTCCTTGAACATCTCGGCGAACCGGTCCTGCCAGAACGCCAGCGTATCGCCGTCCACCGGCCGGCCGAACAACGACGTGACTTCCTCAATCCATTCCGTCTTGCCCGCCGCCGTCAGCGTCTGCCGCGCGAACCGCTCGAACATACCGTGGTGATACACCCACCGCCCGTCGGCGCACTGGTACGGATGCGACATCACCGTGCGCGGAAAGTCGAAAAGGTCAACGTACTCGTAGTTGTTGAACTTGATGATTCGGCTGCCCATCGCGGTGAACATCGCCGAGTGCAGCGGCACTTCGATCCGCTGCCCCTTGCTCGAATTGTCCCGCGCGTTGATTGCCATGGCCACAGATACCGAACCGAGCAGGGCCGAGAAAGTGCTGGCAACGGGCAGCGGCGTGAACAACGGCTCGCCGTCGCTTTCCGAGGTTTCCGGGTAGAAACCCGTCTCCGCGCTGATGACGGGATCCCAACCCGGCTCATTGCGGCTCGGGTGTTCCTCGCCATAACCGGGCAGCGAACAGTAGATCAGTCGTTGGTTGCCCGCAGACAACTCTTGGTATCCGATCCCCAGCCTGTCTGCCACTCCGGGCCGGAAATTTTCGATGACCACATCGGCATTGGCGACCAGCCGGCGCGCGTTCTCCCGACCGGCGTCTGTCTTCAGGTCCAGCATCACCGATCGTTTGCCGCGGTTCCACGTGGCAAAGGCCGGCTCCGACCGCGCCGGATCGCCGCCGGGTCGCTCCACCTTGATCACGTGCGCGCCCTGGTCTGCCAGCAACATCCCCAGCATGGGTCCGGGCACGTACTGCCCGAACTCCACCACGTGGATGTCTCGCAATGCGCCTGTAGTGCCGTTCGTTGTCATCGATCTACTCCTCGGTTGAGTTCTCTCCGTTCAGACTCGGCGGTGGCTCGTCGAAGGGCAGGCCGTTTTCTTCAGCTTGCCGCTGCCGATCAAGCCACTGCATCCAACGTTCCTGCTGCTCGTGCATCCCCGCCTGCTTGCCAGCTTTCAGACCTTCTGCACGGGCACGCTCACGAGTTCGTTGCCGATACCAAGATCCGAATACCATGTCGATGACCTCCGTCAGCACGTACGCAACGGGAAGCGCGAAGCCAATGTTCGCAGCACCGGCTGTGATAATACCCACGGCCTGTGCGTCCCAACTTTCTCCGCGCAGGGTCGTGACACTGCTATAGCTGCTTATGCCAATCAGTATAAGCCAAACCGTCGTGAAGGTACCCGAAAACCACCGGATCAGCCTGGTGGGTATGTTGAGAATACCGGTGCGTTCTTCCCACTGGTCCTGTTCGAGGTCTGCCCGCCTCATGGCCCTGGTCAAAGCCGCCCGGGCAGCTAGCTGGAGCCGGCAAAGCGCCCCGGGTCACACCCTTCCAGGCTGATATCCGTGCTTCCCGACGCCATGATCTCCGCTATCCCCTTGCCCATCGCCGGGCCCAGCAGGATACCCTTCTTCTGCCCGCCGGTGCAGATGTACACGTTGTCCCACCCGGGAGCCTGTCCGACGAGGGGCAGCCAGTCCGGCGTGACCGGCCGCAGGCACGCCGTGTGCAGCACCTGTTCCGCGCTGCTCAACGCCGGCATCAATCGCCTCGCCCTCCGCATGATGTCGTCTCGCGCCTCGTCGGTCAGCGACAGGTCGAAACCCACCTCCTCTTCAGTCGCCCCGCACCAGATCAGTCCGTCGGGCTTCGCGTACATCGAACTGCCGCCGCCAATGAGCTCGTAGTCCAGCCCCGGGCCGTCCGGTCGCACCCTGATGATCTGTCCCTTCAGCGGATCCACGGGTATCGCGATGTCCAGCCACTGTTCGGCCGTACGACACCAAGGGCCGGCCGCGATCAGCACCGCCCCGCAGGCGATCTCGCCGTCGCTGGTCACCACCGACTCCACCTTACCGTTGCCCAGCCGGAATCCCACCGCGCTGCCGGCGACCACCGTCGCGCCCAGTTTTTCTGCCCCGGCGGCCAGCGCCTGCGTGAACTCCAGCCCGTCCAGTGCCCCGTTGCCCACTGCCCTGATCCCGGCGATGACCTCGGGAGTGATGCGTGGTTCCAATGCCAGCACATCCTCACGCTCCAGCCACTCCGCGGAGAAGCCCGGCTCCGGCGCGCTGTTGAAGGTTTCCAACGTCGCCCGCAGATCGTCCAGGTCCCCGGGGTCCAGGGCAACCTTGAGGATCGACATGATCCGGCCGTTGTAGTCGATACCGGTCTCCGCCGGCAGCGCGTCCCACAACTCCTTGTGCAGCGCAAAGGATTGCAGAGCCATCGGCATTAGAGGATCCGGCCAACCGTGCCCTTCCAGCGGATTGAGCCCGCCGGCGTTGTAACCCGAGGCGTGGCTGGCTATACCCTCCCGTTCGATGACGGTCGCTTTCACGCCGCTGGCCGCCAGGTAGTAGGCGGCAGCGCAACCCGCTGCTCCCCCGCCGATAATGACTACGTCTGCTGCTTGGTCGCTCATGCTGCCGTCCTCAATCTCTCCCGCAAAATTGCGTTAGGATATAATTCCCATTGGGAGGTGTCTATGCCAATCTACGAGTACCGTTGCCCTGAATGCGGCGCCGAGTTCGAGTCCATTCGCCCCGTTTCCCGCGCGGACGACCCCATTGATTGCAAGGAATGCGGGAAGCCCGCCAGCCGCCAGATCTCCAGTTTTTCGTTCAAGTCCGACACGTTCACCGCGCCCAAGCTCAGGAACCGTCCCGGGCAGACCTTCCGCGGCAATCGCTCCCAATCCCAGGGCGAACCGCAGCAACCCGACGCTGGCCAACCCGCCGTTTAGGGCTGCCTGGCCCGGCCCTCGTTGCACGGGATGCACGTGCAGGCCGCCCGCAGGACCCGGTAGGTGTAGATGCCGGTGTAGTGGGTGTCGCTCCACAGAAACTGGAGCGCGTACTGCCCAACCGCCATCTGGTCCAACGCCCGCACGTCCTGGGGCACCGCGTCGGGATTGAGCAGCGCCCGGCCCGTCATCTCTTCCACGCATGAGGCGCAAGGGCACCGCAGCCGAAGCATGCGGTGCGGATATATGCCCCGGTGCCCGTCGTCCCAGTTGATGATGATCGAGTTTCCGGTAATGTCGACGTCGACCGGTTTGATGATTTCGTTGGTAGCCATCGCGGTTATCCGCCCGAACTGGGAGACTGTACCTCGGCCAGCCGCGCCGGCCGGGGCATCTCGTCAGGGTCCGTGGGTATCTCGATGATGCTCGGCCCGTCCACCGCCAGGGCCTGGGCGAATGCGTCCGCGATGTCCTCCGGCCGGTCGACATAAAATCCCGCGCCGCCGAAGAGTTCCGCGTACTTGTCGAACCGGGGGTTCACCGTGTCGGCGCCCACGTACCGCTCGTTGAACGCGTATTTCTGGTAGGCCTTCTCGGACCCCCAGCAGTCGTTGTTCATCACGACCGAGATGTTCTTCAATCCGTAGCGCACCGCGGTCTCGAACTCCTGCGCATTGAAGAGGAACCCGCCGTCGCCGTTGAAGTTCACCACCGGCCGGTCCGGCGCCGCGAAGTTAGCGCCTATCGACGCCGGGAAGCTGAACCCGAGACCGCCCAGATCCAAAGCCATGATCAGGCTGCGGGGCCGGTAATAGTTCAGCCGGTCCTGCCCGAAGTTCGGCGCCAGTCCTGCGTCCAGCGCGACGATGGCGTCCCGAGGCATCACCTTGCGCAACTCGGCATACACCCTCTGCGGCTTGATGTAATCCCCGGTCAAATCGCCCTCTGCTGCCAGGCGGGCCGCCCGCGCGGCGTTCCAGCCGGCCACCCGCCGGGTCCACTCGGGGTCGGGCCGCAGTTCCGCCGCCGCCACGATGCCGTTG
Source organism: uncultured Dehalococcoidia bacterium (assembly GCA_951813535.1). GTDB lineage: Bacteria > Chloroflexota > Dehalococcoidia > Lucifugimonadales > UBA3495 > Bin87. The sequence continues at coordinate 2,072,068 of OX638345.1, forward strand.
ATCTCGTCCACCACCGCGCCCACGTCGCCCTCGACACCGACCGAGATCGGGTAAATGCGCCCAATCTCCTTGGGATCAATCTCGATGTGCACGATCCTGGCGTCGGCGGGTATGAACCGGTGGTCAAAGAACGTTGTGGATTGTCCCAAGCGCGTCCCCGCCGCCACGATCACGTCAGCATTGCGCACGGCGTCGATAGCCTCCTGCGCTCCCAGCCGGCCCAGGTGACCCAAGTAGTTCGGATGGTCATTGGGCACCGCGTCCGCTCGGCCGTAGGACGTCACTATCGGCGCGCCCGCCAACTCCGATAACCTCGCCACCTCGCCGTCCGCCAGACTCCACTCCACGCCGCCGCCGGCCACGATCACCGGCCGCTTCGCCGCCAGTATCTCCTGAGCCGCCGCTTCCACCTGCGCGCGGTCTCCCCGCGAATGCCCCTGGCCGGTGCGGTACGCGGTCGGAGCCATCAGGTCGACGTCCACCTCGGCCCCGGGCAGCAGGTCACGCGGAATGTCCACCAGCACCGGTCCCATCTTGCCAGACGTGGCGATCCGGAACGCCTGTCGCAGCGCGTCCGGCAGCCGCTCGATCTTGTTGATCGAGAAACTGGCCTTGGTGATCGGCTCGAACAGCGCCACCTGGTCGAACTCCTGCGTGGAGTCCAGGTGCTGATGGTCGCGTGACGCCGACGGCGCCAGCACCACCACCGGCGAGTGCGCCACGTACGCCGATCCGATTCCGTAGGTCAGGTTCAGCACGCCCGGCCCGTTGGTTACCAGGCAAACTGACGGCGCGCCGGCGATCCGACTGTACCCGTCGGCCATCAGCGCCGCGCCCTGCTCGTGCCGCACCCCCACGAACTCCATGTCTTCGCGGTCGTACAGCGGGTCCAGCACGTCCAGGAAAGACGAGCCCACGATCCCAAAGATCTTGCTCACCCCTTCCTGCCGCAGCAGCTCAATGACTGCCTCACCTGCGTTCATCCGTTGGGCCATGGCCAAACGCTCCTTTTCGTGCGTAAATCGACCGGAAGTGTAACATAGGGATTAACCGCAAAAGGAACGTGGCGCTAGATCAGGTGACGAACAGCAATGGTTTCCAGGAACTCGAACAACCGACAAGTGATCGACGAGGCGCTCAATGTGTTCGCCATCGGTTTACGGCCCTTCGTAGCAGAAAGAACGAACCTCGAAATCGATGAAGATCCGTCCGCGCTGATCAGGTTGATGCTGGACAGGTGGGAGGACGCTTGTCACGAGGTTCTCGGCTATCGGGGCAAAAATCTGCTGTATGAAATCAAGGACATTCGTAACGACTGGGCGCACAACAGCCGATCGTTTGATCAGGACGATACTGATCGCAGCTTGGACTCGATCGAGCGACTGTTGGAGGCGGTCGGAGCCGCTGAGCAGGCCGCTGAGCTGAAGCGGAACAAAGAACAGTATCGCCGAGCCAGATACGGAAGTGCCGGAGTAGGTCGCCAGCCGGCACCGGGATCGGGTGATGATGGCAGCAATCGACCCGAGCGCCTGGGTGTCACCGAGACCACCGCACCGTCTGGTACGGCCTACAACATATCTCAAGCCCGCCGCGCCCTTACGCAATCCGGCTACACGTGCAGTCCGCCTTCTTACGGCACGCAAGACGCTCAAATTTTGGCACGGGTTCCACGCGGAAACATGTCGATAACGGTGCGATGCCCTGGACGGGTCGCCATTCAAGCCAAGTTCTTGGAAAGGGACCTTTACGTTTGTTTCCCGGCTCAGGGCGGTTGGTATCTCGTGCCCCACGACGACTTGGTCGTGATCGCCGGTGACACCACCCCTTGGCTGGACAGTCATTCGTGGCGAGACAGGGGCGGTTACAGCTCGGCTAGCCCCTCCAAAAGAATGTTGGCCCGTTTGGAGCCCTACTCTCTGACCAGCCTTCGCTGACCCTTTGTCATTCCGTGCCATGCTATAATGCCGCATCAATCACCGAGGAGGCCTCCCCAACATGAGCACAGTGGCAGTGGAGGTGGTGTACCGGGGGATTTTTCAAAAAACCCTGGCCCGGAACATCGTCCGCACCATCGTTTTTGCCGCCCGTAAAGAAGGCAAAATAGGCACAGCTTTTGGCCGCTACGGCGACTCCCCCGAACGGAACGGCATCCCTGCCAAGCAGTTCGCCATCGTCTCCGACAGCCCCGAGGAACTCGAGGAAAACCTGGCCGTCTACGAGGCCGGCGAGGTGGATGTCACCATCAACGTCGACGACACCATGTGCAAGGGCATCGAATCCTGGGCCTGGTACGGCTTGCAGCCGATCAACGCCCTCACCAAGCCCGGCGGAACCCTCATCGTAACGTCCCGCCAGGAAGCCGATGCCCTCATCGAGGACATCCATCAGAAGGATTCGCCCTTCAACCTCGCCATCGTACCCGCAACCACCAGTTTCTCCGGCCTGTGGGTGTACAAGGACGATCACACCGACGTCCGCATTCTCGGCGCTCTTGCGAAGGTTTGCCCCGAGTTGGTCAGCCTCGATTCCATGGTCGCCGCTCTGGAGGACCAGGGCTGGGGCGGCCTTAAGCTGACCTCCGCCCGCAACTCCTTCGACCGCACCACCCAGCGCCCGGTCGAGCCCGGCGAGGGCAACGACGAAACGCCCTTTACCTTCGAACTGCTCGGGTGGCGCGCCATGGAAGATGGTCTGGTCATCAGGGGCATCGACGGGGCCACCGGCTTCCGCGGCGGTTCTTTGGCCGAGGATTACGACCCCATCCGCTCCAACGCATCCGGGGACACAGACTACCAGCCCACGCGCAACTCGGTATTCAAGAAGTTCAGCACCCGCTCGATGCGACCGGTGATCAACTTCGAGACCTGCATCAAGTGCACCCTGTGCTGGCTCCAGTGTCCTGATACCTGCTTCGACGTGACCCCCGACGGGCTGTACGACGCCAACATGGACGCCTGCTGCGGCTGCGCCGTCTGCGAGGCGGTTTGCCCGGTCCCCGACTGCATCACCATGGTCAACGAGGCCGAGTTCAACGACAACGACAGCCAGTGGGAGCACTGGACCCGCGACAAGGACGGCTACGAGAAGTGGATGACCGAGTTGATCGAGGTCCAGAAAGCCCACGACGCCGACTCCGAGCGTAGCCACGGCTATCACAGCCCCGGCAAGTACGAAGCCGAATCTGAATCCGAAGTTGCCCTGACCGGAGACGATGACTGATGGCCACCGAAACCCTTCCCCAGACCGAGCGCGAGGAGCTCATCAGCGGCAGCGAGGCCATCGCAATCGCGTGCTCCCTCGCCGACGTCGACGTGATCACCGCCTACCCCATCCGGCCCTATGACACGGTCATGCAGTACGTGTCAAAGCTCAAGGCCGATGGCGCTTTCGACTGCGACTTCATCGTCGCCGAGAGCGAACACTCCCAGTTTGAAATCGTCAAGCACGCTTCCGCGGTGGGCGCTCGCACCTTCTGCGGCTCCAGCGGCGTCGGTTGGTTCTACGCCTTCGAGGCCATCACCGTGACCGCCGGACTGCGCCTTCCTGTGGTCGCCATGGTGGGCAACCGCGCCCTCGACGATCCCGGCGCCTTCGGCGTCGAGCATAACGATGCCATGGCCGTTCGCGACCTCGGGTGGATGCTCTATTGGGTCGGGACTGCTCAGGAAGCCTTCGACATCGCGCTGCTTGCCTGGCGCATCGCTGAGGACCCTCGCGTCTTCCTGCCCATGGCCATCTCCTGCGATGGCTCCTTCCTCACCCACTCCCAGGCCATCGTCAATGTGCCGACCCAGGAACAGGTCGACCGGTTCCTGCCTCAGTACGACCGGGGCCGCCTGCAACTGCACCCCGACAATCCCATCACCGTCGCGCCGCAGGTCAACGAGGACTGGCTCATGGAAATCCGTCGCCAGACCGACGACGCCATGCGCCGCAGCAGCGACGTGATCCGCGAAGCCTACGACGAGTTCAAGCAGCTCTTCGGCCGTGGCGACGACAGTCCCTTCATTGAAGAGTACATGACCGAGGACGCCGATATCGTTCTGGTCGGCATGGGCACCCTGGCCATGCCCGTCCGCGTCGCCGTCCGCCGTATGCGTGAGCAGGGCAAGAAGGTCGGCTTCGTCCGCGTCAAGTTCTTCCGCCCCTTCGCCACCGATGAGATCCGCGAGGCCCTCAGCCATTGCAAGGCCGTGGGTGTCATCGACCGCGACTATTCCTACGGCTCGCCTTCCTATGGCGGCGTGCTGTTCAACGAGATCCGTTCTGCCCTGTATACCCTGGACAACCGCCCGCTCATGCAGAGCTTCATCGCCGGCCTCGGTGGCCGTGAAGTCCTGGTCCGCGACGTGGAAGAGATGACCTCCATGGTCCAGGACTCAATCGACTCCGGACAGGTCAAGGAAGAAAACACCTGGATTGGTGTCCGCGAATAGGAGTGCCGTTATGACTACCATGACTCAAGAACTCCCCCAGGTTAGGGGCGTCAAGCAGATCCCGGTGTTCGAAGGCTTTACCTCCGGCCACCGCACCTGCCAGGGCTGCGAATCGGCCCTCGTAATGCGCCTGATGATCAAGGCCGCCGGCCCGCGCACCATCGTTGTCGGTAGCACCGGCTGCATGTACGTGGCCAACACCACCTACTACAGCACGCCTTGGGTCGTGCCGTGGATGCACACCCAGCTTGGCTCCAGCGGCTCCGCCGCCACTGGCACCGCTGCCGGCCTGGCCTCCCTCATGCGCAAAGGCAAGATGCAGCAGGAGCCCATCAACGTCATCGCGTTCTGTGGTGATGGCGGTGGCGTGGACATGGGACTCTCCGCCATTTCCGCTGCCTTGCAGCATGATGAGTACAACCTGCTTATCTTGTGCTACGACAATGAGTCCTACGCCAACACCGACATCCAGGTGTCCGGCTCCAGCCCCTGGGGCGCCAACTCCACCTTCTCGCCTCCCGGCAAGGTTCACCGCATTATGAACCGCCGCTGGAAGAAGAACACGGTCCCCATGCTGGCCGCCGGTCATCCCGACGTCCGCTACGTCGCCACCGCCTGCGGGTCGTACGGTCCTGACTTCACCAACAAGATCCGTCGCGCCCTCACCATCGGCGGCCCGACCTTTATCCATAGCATCGACCCGTGCCCCAAGGGGTGGGACTACGACCCCAAGTATTCCCACGAGTTGGGCATGCTGGCCGTGGAAACCGGTATCTGGGTACAGTACGAGATCGTGGACGGCGAACTGATCCTCAACGGCCCATCGCGCGCCATCGCCCGTGGCATCCGGCGCCGGAAGCCCGTCACCGACTACCTTCAGCGCCAGGGCCGTTTCGCGCACCTCACCGAGGAGGACCTGAAATTCTTCCAGGAGCGTATCGACGAAACCTGGGAGAAGTGGTGGATTCCGGGGATCGTCCCATTCGGCCCTCACGACGAAGGAGAGTAGCCCGCGCCGGGCTTGTCGCGCCAACGTTATTCAAGGGCGGGTTCAATACCCGCCCTTTTGGTTTTATACTTGTAAAGTCGTCTATCCGTCCAACACCTAAACCGTACGTTGACCTCTCGTAATAATATGTTAGACTTGTCGCCGAACTGACATCGCGAGGTTAAACAATGGTAAAGGTTGCGCTGACATTTGAAGGTGATGCCGATGAAGTGATCGTTGCGATGCGACAAATTGCGCTCGGTGATGCCAGTACCGCTTCATCTGTTGTTCATCATGTTGAAACACCCGCAGTGACCGCGTCCGCTGAGTCTTCCGACGATGCCCAGTCAAGCGGATCGCCCCCCGTCCCCGAAGGCCGTTGGACAATAGAACATGTCCGAGCTTTTTGGGGCTTCTTGGCTGATGATGCCAGGGAAATCTATCAAAGAGTTGCCCAGAGCGCGGGTTACGTTCTGTCACGCCAGGCGTTGCTGGACGAAATGCATCTGACCGTGCGTCAACTGTCCGGTCGCCTGTCGTCCCAGGGACACGCCGTGCGACGCATACGCCGTGTTCACAACGTCTCTCTGCCACACCCGATGTCTTTCGACTCCCAGGCCGACGAGTACAGAATGCTCCCCGACGTCGCCGATGCTATTGTCAGGCTAAACCTGTAATGCTACTCTGCGGCATCCCAACAGTTGACCTCGCGATCCAGTCAACGCCCGGAGTATCCCCATGAGAATGGACCCCATTAATCTCTACGACTACGAGGCTCGGGCCAAGCAGGTGTTGCCCCACAACAACTGGGAGTTCATCGAAGCCGGCTCAATGGACGAAATCACCACCGCCCGTAATCGTTCCGCTTTCGAAGCGCTGACCCTTCGCCCGCGTTTCATGCGCGACACCACTGAGCGCAAGGTTTCCACCACCGTCCTCGGCCAGGACATCAGCTTCCCGGTGATGATTGCCCCCACCGGCGGTCACGGCAACGCTCACCCCGAAGCCGAGTGCGCAACCGCCCGCGGCGCCGGCATGTCCAACACCCTCATGATGTGCAGCACCTCCTCCAATTGCAGCATGGAGGAGATCGCCGAGGCGGGCACGGGTCCTCTGTGGTTCCAACTCTACCATCGCGGCTACGACATCACCGAAAACTTGGTGAAGCGCGCCGAGGCCGCCGGCTTCCGGGCCATCGTCCTGACCGTTGACACGCCGGCCCCGAGCCCCAAGGAGCGCGATATCCGTAACCGCTATGAGCGACCGGGGGATCTTGGCAACTTCCGGGAACAGCAGGACCAGTTGGCGGCGGTCAGCGGAACCGATGAGTCGCCGCGCTGGGAAATGCCCCAATCACCCCCGCTGACGTGGCAGGAAATTGCGTGGCTTCGTGGCCTCACCGATCTCCCGCTGGTTCTCAAGGGCGTTCGCGTCGCTGAGGACGCCCGCATGGCCGTTGAACACGGAGTCGACGGCGTGTTGGTCTCCACCCACGGCGGCCGCCAGCTTGACAGCACCATGTCCAGCATCGAGATGGTGCCCGAAATCGTCGCCGCCTGCGGGGACAAAGCCGAGGTGTACGTCGACTCCGGAGTGCGTCGCGGCAGCGACGTCCTCAAGGCCTTGGCCCTGGGCGCCCGCGCGGTCGCCGTCGGGCGTCCGCTCTATTGGGGACTCGCTATCAATGGCGCTGAGGGCGTCCACCACATGCTCGAGCTGCTCCGCGAGGAGTTCAACCGTGCCATGGCCTACTGTGGCCAGAACAGCGTTGACGAACTGGAAGACCGTCTGCTCAATGTTCCGCGCGAGTGGGGCCCCTTCCGTACCGAGAACGACATCGCGGAGCACCTGCCTTTCTAGTCGTGTTCGTTCTAAAGACGACCTGAAATTCCCAGGGGCGGATGATCATCCGCCCCTGTTGTTTTGGTTGATGTGCCCTCGGATCAGCGCACTAATCGTCCGCGGCGACGCCCACTGCCCCCACGCCAATCTCTGCCAGGAACCCGGCCAGCAGCCGGTTGAAGATCGCCGGCTGCTCAAAGTGGGTTGAGTGCGCCGCCTCTGCAACCACCTCGAGTCGGCTCCCAGGTATCAGCCGGTGCGCCGCCTCGATCACGTGTGGCGGAAATATGCGGTCCTCTTCTCCGACCACGAGTAGCGTGGGCACGCGGAACTCCGCCAGATCAGCCGCCTTGGGTCCCGCCGGGTTGCGGAAGAGTCCCGATACGATACTCACCGGCATGGGTGGATTCATTCTGCCGATCGATCCAAACAGGAAGGCCAGATCCGGTTGGCTCTCGATGAACCCGTCGCTGAGCGCCCGGCGGAGCGGGTCCTCCGGCGGGTGAACATCCTCCAGCAGCGACACTACGGACGGATCTCCGATGCCTCCGGTCGTGTCCGCCAGCACCAGTCCGGTCACCCGCTCCGGGTGCGCCAACGCGAACCCCAAACTCGTCACGCCGCCCATGGATTGCGCCACCAGTGCCGCGCGGTCGATCCCCAAGTGGTCCAGCAGCGCTTCCAGGTCAGAGGCGAATGTCGCCGGTTCCGGTTGCCCGCCGGGTCCCGGCGTCAGCCCCCACCCGCGATGGTCAAACGTCACACAGCGGAATTCGTGCTGAAAAACCGCCACTTGCCGCCACCAGCTCAGGTGGCTTCCGCCCCGGCCGTGGGCAAAAACCAGCGTCGGTCCGTCGCCATGGCTCTCGTAAAACATCTGCGTCCCGTTGATATCGGCGTATGGCATCTGGCGCCTCCCTCAATGTCCGTCGTCTTGTTCCTGGCTACCCCGCGCCCCGGTACGATCGACCGAAACCTAAACTGCCCAGCCCTCGCGCCGGTAGGCGGCGTCCCAGAACATGTACTCGTACCGGCTGCTCGCGATGAACGCGTATCGCATCGCCTCCCTCTCCTGCTCCCCGACCCGTTCCGCCATCTCGTCCACGAACCCTGTCCATGCGTCCACGCTCGATTGCAGAAACCCCTCGACGTAGAACCGCGTCCATTGCCCGTACAGCGGGTGCTCGGACTGTCCCACCTCGTCCTTCAACAGGTGATACGTCCAAGGACACGGCAGCAGCGCGGCGGCAGTCGGACCCAACCCGTGCATCGCCGCCGTTACCAGCATGTGGTTCACGTACGCCGTGTTGGTCGGCGACCTGATCGCTCCTTCCACTCCCTCCATCGTCAGCCCCGCCGCTTCGATCAATAGGTGATGCAGTGGCCGTTCGACGGGCGTCATCACCCGGTGCGCCAACTCCTGCAGCAACCCTGCGTCCGGTGCCTTCGCCAGCGACATCGCCACGGCCCGGCCGAACCCTTCCAGGTAATGGTAGTCCTGCCCCAGGTAGTACTGGAAGGTTTCCAGCGGAAGCGTGCCGTCCTTGATCTCCCGCAGGAAAGGATGCCGGAAGATTGCCTCCCAAATCGGTTCCGCCTCCGCTCGCAATTGCTCGCTGAATCCCGCCATGTTCTTCTCTCCTCATACCGACGCCGCCTGCCGCGCAACTCACGCCGTCGGAGGCGTCCTTGCGTGGCTCCTAAAATGCTTCGTTGACCAGCACCAGCTCCGCGTAGGAGGCATACCGGCACCCGAAGCCCGCGCCCGCTTCCCGGGCGTGCGCCGTCAGAAACTCGAACGGACTGTTCCCCACGTCTCCCAGGTTCTGCAGGTACACCTTGTGCTCTCGCAGCGACGCCAGTCCCGTCTCCCAGTGTTCCGACACGTCCACGGCGTGCGTCGGGACCGTCGAGCCAAACACGGCCACGAAGCGGACTTCATTCCAGGGTTCCAGCCCTTCGTCCAAAAGTTCCGGAAAGATCCAGCGATTCCCGGCGTCTCGCGCCGCATCAAACACCGCCAACCCCACCCACCGGTGATCCGCCATGTTCAGATGACCGCTGAAAAACTGCAGGTGATGATTGATGGTGAGCACGACGTCGGGCCGGTGCTTGCGGATCGCCCGGCTCAGGTCCCGCCGCAACGGCAGACCGTACTCTATCACTCCATCCGTGTGGCCCAGGAATTCCACCGTATCCACACCCACCACCCGGGCGGCATTGATCTCTTCCTGAGACCGCAATCGCCCCACCTCCGACGGGTGCATCCCGTCGATCCCGGCCTCGCCCGAGCTGACCATCACGTACGCGATGCGCTTCCCTTGCGCAGTCCACTTGGCGATGGCCGCGGCTCCGCCGTACTCGAGGTCGTCTGGATGGGCCACAATCGCCAGGCCCCTCTGCCAGTTCTCCGGCACGGGCACGTTCGGCGCCTCACGTTGCTGCATATATCCTCCGTGGTGTTTGCACTGCAATTGGCTCTAGGGTGAGCCGGCGTCGCCGGCAGTCCCGCGTTGTGCTGCTCAGGAACGGTCGGTCAAGGTCAAATCAGGCGCGGACTCGGCGACTGTACCACGGCCTCCGCCGTCGCCACTCGACAGTCCGCCGCATCCCGAACTGACATGGCAACCCGCCTTGTCTCTACCCCGCCCGGGTCCGTGTCGTGCCCCATCACCACGCCATCGCAAATCAGCTCAGCGCCCGGCCAAACCTCCCGGTGAAATGCGATTGACAGTCTGCCGCCCCATCGAAAATCCTCGCCAAATTCGGCTCCCAACAGGCATTCCAGCCATCCTGCCGTCACCGAGGAGAGTCCGTTCCCGTCGTTCCCCATCTCACACCGGGCCATCTTGTTCGCCAGAGCCCGGTATTCTCGGAGCCGGTCCGAATCCGGCAAGCGCAACCGCCCCAGGAGTCCGCCGTCGCCGGCCTGACCGTGCGCTAAATGCCCGCTTACAGCTATCTCAGGTGACTCTTTGTCCATCGTCACCGGTTGGGACTGTTCACGCCCAGCTGCGAAAGCGGCTTCAGACCGCAGGATCTCCGTTCCAATCTCGTCGACAGCAAACGCTGCCGTCTTGATCCACGTTCTGCCGCATTTTCCCCGGATTTCCCTGGCCCAACCGCCAACCTGTATTCGCCTGCCAACGACTGGCGGTCGCAGAAAATCCAGCCGTTGCCATACCGTGGTCAGAGGCGCCCCCGCAGCGTGCCTTTCCAGCATCGCCCGGCTGTCTTCGGCCATCAGGTTGGGGAAGCAACCCTCGCTGCCAACCAGCTGTCGATACTGCGCCAGCACTGCCTCATCGACCAGGTATTCCAGGTTGCCAATCTGGTCGCCGGCGCGGAGCCCATGCCAGGAGTCGCCCGCCATCAGGCGCTACCGCCGGTCCGTCGCGCGTACTCGAGCAGGTCCGCCGCCGCCGCGTCTTCGTTGCCCAGTTCCCGGTTCGCCAAACCCCGGCCTCGGTATGCGTCCACCAGGTTCTCGTTGAGTCCCACCGCCTTGCCGAATGCGTCGACGGCCGCCGTGTAGTCTCCCAGCGCCGCCTTGGAGTTGCCCATCGACAGCCACACGCCGGCCAGATCGGCGTTTTTCTCAATCGCGACTTCATACTCCGCGATCGCCGCGTCGTGGTCACCCAGGTCTGCCCGCGCCACGCCACGGTTGTGGTACAGGGTCGCCGTATCCATTCCGCAGGTTTGCGCCGTGTCGAAATCGGCAATGGCGTCGTTCGGCTCTCCCCGGTTCCGTTTGGCGATCCCCCGATTGTAGAGCGCGTTGGCAAACGTGGGCACCAGCGCGATGGCGGCGTCGTAGTCTTCTATGGCCGCGTCATACTCCCGGCGGTCGCTGTGGAGGTTGCCTCGGGCATATCGGTAGTCCGGCTCTCCGGGTCGCAGCTCTATCGCCCGATTGTAGTAGCCCAGCGCCGTATCACGATCACCCGTGTCCCGGTACGCGATTCCCAGATTGTACTGGGCGTTGGCATGATCGGGGTTTATCGTCGTGCACGCCAGGAAGTCGGCAATCGCATCCTGGTATCGTCCCAGCGAAATCCGGGCTACCCCACGGGCGTAGTAGTAGTCGGGGTCGTCCGGTTCCAATTCGATGGCTGCCGAGTAGTCGCTGATCGCGTCCTCGTAGAACCCCAGGTGCCTCCGCACCACGCCCCGCGCGTAATAGGGCACCGGATATTCGGGATCCGCAACTATCGCCCGCGTGTAGTCCGCAATAGCCTGGTTCAGGTCGCCGCCGTTGCGGTAAGCGAGTCCCCGGTAGTAATAGGCCGGCGCGAACTCGTCATTGATTTCCAGCGCGTGGTTAAAGTCGTCAATCGCCGCGTGCAGTTGGCCCGCCCTGAGCGCCAGTTGCCCCCGCGCCGTGTAGTGAAATTCCGTTGGTAAGTCGCCGCCCGTGGTCATCTGGTCTGCCTGTTGAGCGTCATCATTTCATCTTGACTCATAACGCAACGCCCCGACTTGGCCCCGGTTCGCCGCTCGCATCGATCCGCGAAGCCCGTAGCCCAGGGCACACGAAGCAAGTCACAACTCGGTTTCATACAGGTCGTATTCCGAATGGCTCATGCCCAGGGCCTCGTAGGTGCGTTTCGCCACCCGATTCTCCCGCATCACGTATAACCGCATGCCGCGAATGTCCCCGCGCGCATTGGCCATTTCGGTCAGACTCAGGTACAACCTGCTGTACACGCCCTGCCGCCGCGCTTCGGGCTTGACGTAAACCGATTGGATCCACCAGATCCACCCGTTGCGCCAGTCACTCCATTCCGTTGTGACCATCAGTTGACCCACCGGTTCCCGGTCAGTCTCGGCCAACAGGTAGAACGCCTTCGACTCGTCTTCCAACGCGGCGTCAACTCCCGCCCGCAGCGTCGCCCGGTCCAGCGATATCCCTTCCGATTCCAATGCCATCGCGGCATTGAACCTGGTTATGATCTCGCCGTCGTCCACTCCGGCTTGGCGTATGTTCAACTCTGCTGCCATGGCCTCATAATTCTAGTAACCCACGATATAATAGGCAACCTAACTGCACTGCCTACGCGTACCCGGTTTTGTCACTGCGAGTTCTGGAACTGCGGGGTACCCCTTCTTTGGCGATGCTTGCCCTCGCTAAAGGGGTTTGCTCCCAGATTTCGGTGCCGCTGGTACAGCAGCCGGCGCGCAACCAAATTGTACTGTCCGACCGAAGAGGTGCGTCCATGCCTAACCAGGAACGATTGATCAACGACTTCTGCGACTTGGTCCGTATCGACAGCCCGTCCGGTGAGGAGTGGGACGTCGCCCTCCACGTCTCCGATCGGCTGTCCAACCTCGGCTTCCAGGTCGCCCGCGACGAACACGGCAATGTCATCGCCCGAGAGGACGGGGACAGCCCCCTCCTGCTCTCTGCCCACATGGACACCGTCGACCCCGGCCGCAGGATCCAACCCCAGGTCGTCGGCGACCGCGTCACCTCCGATGGCAGCACCATCCTCGGCGGCGATTGCAAGGCCGGAGTCGCCGCTATCCTCGAGGCGCTCCAGGCTGTCCACGAGGACGCCCGCCCCCGCCGTCCGGTTCAGGTCGTGTTCACCCGCGGCGAGGAGATCGGACTCGTCGGCGCGTCGAACCTCGACTTTTCGATGATCTCCAGCACCGAGGCTGTCGTCTTCGACGGCAACGGCCCGGTGAACACCATCACCGGCGGCAGTCCCACCTACATGGCCTTCGATATCGACATCAAGGGACGCGGCGCCCACGCCGGCGTAGAACCCGAGAAGGGCCTGTCCGCCATCCGGATCGCCAGCGACATCATCGCCGAGCTGCCCCAGGGCCGCATCGACCACGAAACCACCTTCAACGTGGGCACCATCGCCGGTGGTACCGTGCGCAACGCCGTTCCCTCCGAGGCCACCGTGTCCGGCGAGTTCCGCAGCATGAACATGGAATCCCTGGAGATCCTGCGGATGCAGCTTGTCGCCGCCGTCGACACCATCCGCGGCCGCTACACAGAGGCTGAGATCAACGAGAACCTGGAAATGATGTTCCAGATGTACCGCTTGGATCCCAACGAAGCCACCGCGCAGCTCGTCACCCGCGTCATGCGGGACATGGGCCTCAACCCCGACATCCGGCCCTCCGGTGGCGGTACCGACGGGAACGTATTCCGGCTGCATGGCATCGAGAGCGTCGTGGTCGGCATGTCGACCAACCTCATGCACACCATCGATGAGTACGTCGTCGTCCCTGACCTCGTCAACACCGCCCGCTTCTGCGAGGAGCTAATGACCTTCGGTGCCTGACCCCATCTAAATCAGGGTATTTAACACCCACTGCGCCGCCGCCCCTCCCCTAAGCTGTCGCCGGATTAACGATCGTCGCCGCTTTCGTCGAATACGTTGGCGGCAACTTCCGGCGTCAGTGTTACGCCGTTCCGTTCGAGTGCCGACTTGATGCGTTCGTGCTCCTCTTGCCGCACCTGTTCCCGTACCTGTTCGCGCATCTTTGCCAGGATTTCGGCTTTCTTCGCCTCTCGGATGGCCTTGCCTTTTTCGAACATCTTTCTCCCCCAGTCAAAGGTTGCGGCCAACGGAACTAAAAACGCACAGTAGAGTTTGGTTGTTAAGGTTTCAAACCACAGGTACAGTAGATGGTCGCTGCCTGACCACAGTTGCAAAATCGACAGGCTTGCGCCACCTACGATTGCAAATCCCGCAGCTTTAACACCGATGCCTCGGTCGCCCAGTCCTTCGGAAAGTTCCCCTGTCTTTAGCTTGCCACTCGCCGTTCGAACCCGTCGCGGCGGATATCCCTAGTCTATTGTCGGGACGCGCAGCGCCTTAATCAAGCCTTCCCCAAACTCGCCCCGCTGCCACACCCGTACTTCCCCATCGCCGCCACCCAATTCGATGCCCAGCCGGTCCGGCCGCAGGGCTATCCTTTCCAGGCTGGGCGTGGGCCAGATGTGGCTGACCGCCAATCCCAGTTCCTGTCCCAGTACCGCTCGCCACTGTTTCAGCGCTTTCAGGCGCTCTCGGCTTTCCTGTGTCCACGCTTCGTTGCCGCGGTCCGTTCTGGGCGGCTTTGGCGCTTCCGGACCGCTCATCCCCTGCTCGATGGCTTCCATCAGCTCGCCGAAGCAACGGGACGCCAGCATTCCGCCAATCCCTCGTGGCGCGCGGCCGTCGCACTGCGCCAGTTCCAACAGGTCGCCGTTGCTCGCCGCCTGCGTCGGAGGAACGTCCCAGGCGCAGGCCTTCCCATCCCGGAAAGCGTACAACTCCTGCAGTACTGCCGCCTCCCTGGGGTTGAGTCCTTCCCATCCTTTCACCCGCCGGAACGCTGTCTCCAACGGTTCCTCCGGCGGATATCGAAGCGTTTCAACCCGCGCGCATTCTTCCCGCACCCACTCGGCGCGCCCGAGTTTGTTCAAGCGGTACTCCAACTCATCTGCCAGCGGAAGCAGGTGGTGCACGTCGCTGGCTGCGTAATCCAGCGCCGGACCCGATAAAGGCCGTAACCCCCAGTGGGACACCTGCAACTTGGGATCTTTGGCGATCCCTACGCCGCAGAACTCTTCCAGCACTGCGCCCAGGTTTGGTCTGGTTACCCCGAGGAAACGCGCCGCCAGCCCGGTGTCGAACAGGTTGCTTACCGTAAACCCGAAGTCGCGGTCGAAGTAACGCACGTCCTCTTCGCATCCGTGCATCACGATTGCCACCGCCGCGTCCGCCAGCAACTCGCCCAGGACGTCCAGCCTTTTTACCGACAGCGGGTCCAACAGGTACGTTCCCCGCCCGTCGGAAATCTGTATCAGGCAGATCCGTTCCCGGTACGCGAACCGGCCATTTCGCTCAGTATCCAACGCCAGTCGTGGCGCCTGCCGCAACTCGTCCGCCACCGCGTCCCAATCACCCTGTTCGCCAATATATCTATACTGATTCCGCAACAACTACCCCGGATTACGCAACCGATTCGATCCGTTTTCCTTCTCAACGCGCCCAGTGTAGCACATCTGACCGCCCCCGGTTCTGCGCCTGTGCCATCACCCGACGCCCACGCAACGGCAACCCGTCGGCACTGCGCCGGCACAACCGAAACGTCCCCAACCCGCCCTTCGTTCCTGCGAAAGCAGGAACCCAATCGCGATGAAACCAACGCTGTTTCCCACAGCCCGGGACGCAGCCCGCCTTGCCCGCACCACTGGTACACCTCCCCGTTGGTTGGTCCAAATCAGCTCGAACCACTGCGTGCTATACTCCCAGCACATCCCACCGCAAGGAGCAATCCACCCCATGAGCGGCGCAGACCTCAAGCAGACCCTCAAGCAGGGCGGCCGAATCTTCGGCACCATGATCAGCATCAACCGCAGCCCCCGCTGGATCCCCGTCCTCGATGGCGTCGGCCTAGACTACGTCATCATCGACACTGAACACAGTCCCCGCGGCCGTGGCGAGTTGGGCGACTACCTGACCATGTTCAGCACCATCAGCGTGGTGCCCATCGTCCGCATCCCCATCCCCGACTCCCACTACGTCACCATGGCCATCGACGCCGGCGCCCAGGGCATCCTCGCCCCATACTGCGAGACCGTCGACCAGGTTCGCGAGGTCGTCAAAGCCGCCAAGTTCCGTCCTCTTAAAGGCGCGGCCGCCGAAGAGGCCCTGGAATCCGGCAGTTTCCCCAGCGATGCCAGCCAGGACTACCTCGCCAACCGCAACCGCGACAACATCTGCATCATCGGCATCGAAAGCCAGGCAGCAGTCGACAACCTCGACGCCATGCTGGCTGTTCCGCACATCGACGCCATTTTCGTCGGCCCTAACGACATGAGCATCTCCCTCGGCGTGCCCGACGATTACGCCCAGGAAGTCTACAAGACCACCGTCAAGGGCATCATCGACAAGTGCGAGGCCAGGGGCCTGCCCACTCTCGTCCATCACCAGACCCCCGAACTCTCCGAATACTGGATCGAGCAGGGCGCCCGTTTCGTCCTCCACGGCACTGACCGCCGCGCCTTGGCCGAGGGTTTCCGCACCGAGTTCTCTCGCCTCCGCGACAAGGCCGCCTCAGTGTGATGGCCGGCCTATGAGCGCGGCCAACGCGCCAAGCCAAAGAATCGTAGGGGCGAATGATTATTCGCCCCTACTGCATTAGCGTCCCGAATCGCGGGACTATGACCGCCACGCCGTTCGCCGGTAGAGAACCCTATCCCCGAATATCCCGCCCATCCATGCGATGGCTAATTCCGGGAACTACCCTCCCACCGCTCGCGCAGCGATGCGATATAGACCTTTTCGTATTCCCCGTGGTGCCCGTTCGCCGGATCGTCCGCCAGCCGTTCCGCCCACATGTACTCCACGTCCGCCCACACGATCGGAAACTTTGGCTGGTCGAAAAAAGCCGACACCGCGTCGAACGCATTCGCGCCTTCCATGTAACCCAGCATCTGGAAGTTGTCGTACAGGTTCCCCTGTTCCGACATGAACCGCCCCCTCATCGCCGCCATGATCATGAAATTCGCCATGACCCATCCAACCTGCCGACCAGAAGCCGTCGCCGTAAGCCGCCGCGACATCGAACGCTGTGATTTTGTGCGAAGCGCGGCGATCTTGCAGTCGCAGTCACCGCGTCAGTATGTGCACCGTGGTGACGTCTCCGGCTCCGGAGCACTGCGCCACGCCGACCCGGGCGTTCTCCACCTGCCGTGGCCCGGCTTCGCCCCGTAGCTGCGTCACAGTCTCGTGCACCATGCGGATCCCGCTGGCTCCGAACGGATGACCCATCGCCAGCAGGCCACCGTCCGTGTTCACCGGAATGTCGCCGCCCAGCGCCGTTCGCCCTTCTTCCGTCGCTCTCCACGCTTCGCCAAACGGGGTCAGGTGCAACGCTTCAATCTGCTGCAACTCGCCGATGGTCGCCGCGTCATGGACCTGCGCGATGTCGACGTCCTCCGGACCGATCCCCGCCATCTCGTATGCCTGCAGCGCGGCCGGCTCGGTCCGGTACGGGCTGAACGCGGAATGGTCACTGCCGCGCCCGTTGTAGTTGCCCGAGGTCAGAGCGGCGGCCGCCACGCGGATCGCTCGGCTCCGGTCCACGCCATAGGTGTCCAGCGCGTCTGCCGCGCATAGCACCGCCGCCGCGCCGCCCTCGCTGGTCGGGCAGCACTGGTACAGCGTCAGTGGGTCGGCGATCAGGCGCGAATTCAGCACGTCTTCTACTGAGTAGGTTTCCTTGCGGTGCGCGTAGGGGTTCATCGACGCCGCGTGCCTCGCCTTTACCGAAACCTGAGCCAGCGCCGACGCCGGCGCTCCCGTCTCCTCCATGTACCGTTTCATGCGCAGCGCGTATCCCGCCATCATGTGGTCGCCGCCGATGTATCGTGCCGGACTGTTCTCCGCGGTCACCGTCACCGGTCCGCTCGGCACCTTCTCCGCGCCGAACGCTAGCGCCAGGTCGAATACGCCCGAGGTTATTCCCCAGTACGCCTGCCAGAACGCCGTCGATCCGCTGGAGCACGCGTTCTCCACGTTGATGATCGGCACGCCGGTCAAACCCAACTGCGCCAGCGTCGTCTCCCCGATCGACATCCCTTGGTAGTAGACGTGCCCGAAGTACGCAACGGGTATTGCCGACCAGGGCACGCCCGAATCCCTCAGCGCGTCAACCACAGCGTCCCGCGCCAGATCCGAAAGGTTCTGTTCAGGAAACCTCCCGAAGGCATGCAAGCCTACGCCCACCACCATAACGTCGCGCCCCGGCCGAAACTGAGCCATCATTCCTCCATGTCCGAGCGATCGCTGAAGCTATGCCATCTGCCGCTGCGGCGAGACGATGACATCACCACTATCCCGGCCGCCACTTGTAAACTACGCGCTCCGAGTTTGCCACGCCTTCCATCTCCACCGGCTGCAAAGCCAGCGTGACCGACATGCCCACCCGCAGGGCGTCGTGGTCGCAGTCAATCACCTCGGCCAGTACGTGCGGGCCTTCCGGCAATTCCACCTCACCCAGCACGTACGGCACTTGGCCCGGCCAGCCGGGAGGCGGCACTCTCACGATCGTGTAGCTGAACAACGTTCCCTGCTGCGCCAACTCGACCGATTCGAGGTCGGAAGATGTGCATGACTGACAGAACGTCGCCGGCCCGAAAACGTGCACGCCGCACTGTCGGCACCGCATCCCCAATAGTACGCCGCGCTCACCGCTGTCGTCGGTCAGCCGCAGGCACTTTTCATCTACCGAAACGAACATAAACCTAACTGGACCCAACCTGAAGGCTATCTCAGGATACCGAATGGGCGGCAGAATTTAAAATTCGCTGCTTTCGCTGTCAATTGCGTCGTCCCTGGTAATTCTCGGGAGTAGTCCCTTTCCTATCCGTGAGACAACCCCATGCTAACTCACGGCCCTCGTCCGCGCCACATCCGCCGGACGGAATTGTGCCAACCGGCTTCGCGCGCATGTTTGCCTCATGGCTGGCGAGCTTGACGAACCTCACACGTACCCATTTTGTCATCGCGAGCAGCGAAGCGACGTCGCGATCTCGTTATCGCAGTAGCGTTCGTTGACCCAACGAGATTGCCGCGCTTCGCTCGCAATGACGTTTCCGGTGAAACTGGGTACGCGTGAGCTTGACAAAATATTGACTGAGTCTCCGGAGACGTGTATCGTCCGTCGATAACGTGTCCAACGCGCCTCATATGCGTTGGGGATTGGAGGTACTCTATGTCATTGAAGGCAGTGTGGATCGGATCCTTGACCTTGTCCCTTGCACTCGTCTTGGCCTGCGGAGGAGCAGCTACTCCTGCTGAGCCTCAGATCGTCGAGGTCACCCGTGTGGTGACCGAACAGGTGGAGGTTGAAAAGGTCGTCACCGAACAGGTGGAGGTCGAAAAGCAGGTAGAGGTCGAAAGGCAGGTGGAAGTCACCCGGGAAGTCCTGGTTGTAGCTACACCGGTGCCGCCGGTCGAGGGTGTGGTGCGCCAGCAAGACGATCCCACGGGCACGCTGACCGTGAGCCTGCAAAATCTCGGTTCACAGGTCACCGACCCGATCCTGCAGGGCCGCGCGGGTCACGCTCAATACCAGGCGCCCATCTACGATGCGCTTCTCGGGTTCAACTACGACTCCCAGTACGGCGGCGTCGGCCCCGGAGTGGCTGCGGAATGGGGAATAGACCCCGATGGCAGCAGCTGGACTTTCAATATCGCGCCGGGCCTGGTGTTCCACAATGGCGAAGTTCTGGATGCGCATGACGTGAAGTTCAGCCTCGAGCGCACCATGTACCACGATGAAAGCGTCGTGGGCGACGGTAACCGCCTCAACCGGCAGCTCAGACAGCCGTCCGAGGAAGCCATCGAGGTGATTGATGACCTCACCCTGCGGATGCACACCGACGGATCAAAGCCTCACTTCTGGAGCTTGCTGACTAGGGCGGTGTTCCAAGGCGGCCAGATCATGCCCAAGGACTACATCGAGTCCGTGGGCGACGACGGTTTCCGTGCCGAGCCGATAGGCAGCGGCCCCTGGATGTACGCCGAGCACTCCGTGGGCGATTACTTCCGCTATGAGGCCTTCGACAAGTCCCACCGCGGCGTCCCTCACTTCGCCAACATGAGCCTGCTGCTGGTCCCTGAAGAGAGCACGAAGCTGGCCATGGTCCGCACCGGCCAGGCCGACCTCATTGACCTGGTGCCGGAGTCCGCTCCTGAGGTGGAAGCCTCCGGCGCACAGCTCACGGTCATCGAGGGCGTCGGCATGTTCATCTATCAGTTCTGGGGTCTCTACTACGACGAGGCCCAGGCATTGGCTGTGGGTGATATTCGCGTTCGGCAGGCCATGTCACTGGCCATCAATCGCCAGGACATCATCGACTTCACGCTGAACGGCTATGGGCGACCCTCCATGCCCTTTGCCACTTTCCCCACCAGTGTCGACGTCGATGTTCCCCGGTGGCAGAAATGGGGCGAAGAGGAGTTGGTGTACGATCCGGATCGCGCCCGAGCGTTGCTGGCCGAGGCCGGATATCCTGACGGATTCGAGGTTACCTTCTGGAGCACTAACTTCTCAGGCACTCCGTACATGAACGACCTCAGCCAGGCCGTCACGGGTTTCTGGGAAGAGATCGGGATCAAGTCAGACTTGAAGATCATCGAGATTGGCGTGTTCAGTCCCATGACGCGTCGGCCCGGACACGACGAATGGGGCGAAGGCTTTAACGGCGCAGTCAGTATCTTCCGCAATGCGGGCCGGCCGCTGCCGGTACCCCGGTATCAGTCCACTTTCCACCCCGATAGCAACCACGTTGCATTCGGCGATCGCGACAGTCTGACACCGGTGGGAGAGGAATACCTAAGGCTCCACGAGATCGCTATCTCCGAGCGTGACGATGCCAAGCGGGCCGAGGCTACCAACGACATCCTCCAGCTGGTCGCCGATCAGTGGATCGGCGTGCCGATTGTCCAGGGAGTCAGCCTGTACGCCTCCAATCCGGAAACCGTGGGACGCTGGCAGGGCATTTACGGTCGCGGCGAACTCGGTGACGTGTTCCATCGCATACCCCACGCCGAGGGCAATCCCTGGCAACAATAGAGTTCGGATCCGGGTGGGCGGGCCTGCCTCGGCAGCCAGACCCAACCGGCATTCAACGACACGAACCTTGACGCACACGCTGCTCGCGCCGGGAACGGGCTGAACCTCCCGGCGCGAACCATTCCTTGAGGTCGGGGATTTGCAAAAATACATCCTCAACCGGCTGTTGCAGGGCGTAGTCCTGCTTTTTATTGTCGCCCTGATCGTGTTCGCCCTGGCCAGGGCGACCGGCAATCCGGCGGATCTCATGGTGCCCGAAGACGCCACCGAGGAAGAGCGCCAGTTCGTCGAGAGGAACCTCGGCCTCGACCGCCCGTACCACGTCCAGCTTTTTGTGTTTCTCACCGGCATTGTCCGCGGCGACTTCGGCGACTCCATCGTGTACAAGAAGCCGGCTGCGGAGCTTTTTTTTGAGCGTCTGCCCAACACGCTCAAGTTGCTGCCGCTCTCCATGTTCATAGCGGTCAGCATCGCCATTCCGTTGGGCGTCGTGGCGGCAGTCAAACGGGGCACATGGATCGACCAGGTGGCCGGGGCTATCGCGGTCTTCGGTGTAGCCACACCCAATTTCTGGATCGCCATCGTCTGCATTTACATATTCAGCGTGTGGTTGGACGTGCTCCCGCCCGGGAGAATGGGCGGGCCCCTCCATTACATTCTGCCGGCGTTCACGCTGGGCACTTTCTCCATCGCCGGGATCATGCGGCTGATCCGGTCCAGCATGCTGGAGGTGCTGGATACCGAGTACGTCAAGCTCGCCCGGATCAAGGGTTTGCAGGAGTGGAAGGTCTTCTGGAAGCATTGCCTGCGCAACGCCCTGATCCCGGTGCTGACGCTCTTCGGCGTCTTTGTCGGCGGGTTCGTCACCGGGGCCATCGTTACCGAGACCGTGTTTGCCTGGCCGGGTATAGGCCGCCTCACCATCGACGCCGTGGCGCAACGCGACTTTCCCCTGCTGCAGGCGGTGATCCTGCTGGACGCCGTGATAATCCTGGCCGTAAATTTGGTAGTCGACATCCTGTACGCTTACGTGAATCCGAGGATCCGGTACGACTAGGAGCGATATGGCCAGCGACCGAATAGAAACTGGCGTGCAGGTGCTGGAGGTTTCCGGCGAACGCCAGGAGCGGCTGAAATACGAACTCAAGCGGCTGCCCTGGATCCCCGTGGTCATCATTGTGATCATGGTGTTCGCGGCAATATTCGCGCCACTCGTCGCTCCCCATTCGCCGACCAAGCAGTCGCTGCGCGACAAACTTCAGCCGCCGGCCTGGCAGGCAGAGGGGTCTGCCAAGTATCTGTTGGGCACCGACATTTTGGGTCGGGACATTCTCAGCCGTTTGATCTACGGGGCCAGGGTCAGCTTGATCGTGGCGTTCACTGCCCTCCTGGCCGGCGGCGCGATCGGCGGCGTCCTGGGCCTGCTGTCGGGCTACGCCGGCGGCAAGACGGACACGTTCATCATGAGGGCGGTGGACGCCACCCTTGCCTTCCCGACAATTCTGTTCGCTTTATTGTTAGCGGTGACCATGGGGCAGGGACTGCAAACCGTGGTTCTGGCCGTGACCCTCATCCTGTGGGCAAGGTTCGCGCGAGTCACCCGAGGCGAGGTGCTGGGGCTCAAGGACAACGATTTTGTTGCGCTGGCTCAAGTCCACGGTTGCTCCGGCGCTCGGATCATGTTCGTCCACATCATGCCCAACGTCTTCAACTCCTTCATGGTCATGTTGACGTTGCACGTCGGACTGGTCATCCTGACCGAGGCATCGCTCAGCTTCCTTGGCGCCGGAATCCCACCGCCCACGCCGTCGTGGGGACAGATGGTTGCGGACGGCCGGGCAAAGGTCGCCACCGCGTGGTGGATTTCCATCATCCCCGGCGTCGCCATAACCATGGTTGTGATCGCGTTCAACGTGTTCGGGGACTGGCTCAGAGACCGCCTGGATCCCAAGCTGCGCCAATTGTAGGCTCGTGTTGGTTGGCCCGAGAGACGGGTACCGCCGATGCCACTCCCGAGGTACCCTTGGCGTGCCCGTGCCGGTGGTCCTACGCCGCTCGGCGTCCGCCACTCGAAGATTGTCGTGAAGATTGGGCAGGACCGCTCCCGCCCGTGACGGCTCCCGCGGCGGCTATTTCTGTTGAGTTGCCAGCCTGGTCAGCCGGTCAACAACCAGGCGCGCCAACTCTCTGGACCAGAGCAGCAGCCCGGCGCTGACGAGGATTATGACCAAGCCTCCGCCCAGCATGAAACCGTTGACATCGGCGCACAGGCATGGCGTACCCACAGCCACCACGTAGCCACCGGCCAGCATCGCGGCCAGCGATCCCGCCCAGAATATTGCCGAGGTCAAGGCGATCCAAACGCCTCTGCCAGTTATCTGCAATTCGCGCACCCTTCGCGTAGGATTTGATGCTGCTTACTCATGTGCGAGCAGGGCAATTTTAGCACGGGCAGATATCTGACTGCTGATACGGGGTCATCGATGCAGCGCGAGTCCATCGTCGCTGAAGACGCTCCCGCATGTCGTCGTGCTGTGGCCGTGCCCATCGGCGCTGTGCCCGCGCCGGACACGTATTTGTCGCTTGACCGCCCCCAACTCGCGTGATAGCGTGAGCCCTACGTAATTCGTCGCCGGCCGCTGGTTTGCGGACGTTGGATCTCGAGTTTATTTATGAGTAGCATCCTCGGTCTGGAGCCCCTGCCCAACCGCCAGTCATGGGAAAAATCCCTGGGTGAATTCCTGGAGGTAGTGGTTGGCTCTAACCCCGACAAGACGTTCATCGAAATCGCCGGTCAGGGCATCACTTACGCCGACTTCTATCGCCGTTGCCGCTCGGCGGCAACCATGTTCCGCGATTTGGGTATCGGTCACGGCGACCGCGTCTGTCTGTTTCTCCCCAACGTTCCCGAGGTCTTGTACTCATGGTTCGGCCTCGCGCTGATCGGCGGTATCACCGTCACCATCAACACGGCCTACCGCCGCGACGAGATGGCCTTCATCCTCAATAACGCGGACGCCTCCGCGCTCGTAGCCCATGAGAGCCTGCTCGATGTCGCGGCCCAGGCCGCCGATATGGCTCCGTGCGTGCGCCATCGCCTCTTCGTCGGCGACGATGTCCCGCCGTCCGGTTGGAGCCGGTACTCCGATCTGCTGACCGCCTCCCCCGAGATCGCCGAACTTCCGCTGGTGTCGCCGACGGACATATCGATGCTCCAGTACACCTCTGGAACCACCGGCAATCCCAAGGGCGTTCAGGTCACCCACCAGATGTACGTTTCCGCCGGACAGGGTTTCGCCCTCTGGACCCAGGCCACACCCGACGACCGCTTTTTTACCTGCCTCCCCTACTTCCACGCCAACGCCCAGTACTACAGCACCATGGGCACCCTGGCGTCCGGCGCTACCCTGGTGGTGCAGGACCGTTTCAGCGCCTCACGCTTTTGGGATCAGGTGCGCGATGCCCGCGCCACCGTGGTCAACTTCATCGGCATGATGATGCCCGTCCTGTCCAAGAATGATCCTCAGCCCGACGACGCCGACAACACCGTTCGCCTTTTCTACGGCTCTCCGGCCTTTTCGCCAGAGTTCCTTGCCGACTTCGAGCAGCGCTTCGGCACCGACATCATCGTCGGTTTCGGAATGACCGAGACCTGCTACGGCACCATCGAGGCGATCCGCGGCGAACGCCGTCCCAACTCCTCCGGCCAGCCCCGCCAGCATCCCGACGCCGCCTTTGAAAACACCGTGCGCATCGTTGATGACGCCGGCGCTCCGGTTCCGAACGGCCAGCCCGGCGAGATCACCATCCGCAACCCCGCCACTATGGCCGGCTACTGGCGGAACGACACCGAAACCAGCGCCTCCCTGCGTGACGGCTGGCTTTTCACCGGAGACCTCGGCTGGCTCGACGACGACGACTACCTGTACTTCGTCGACCGCAAGAAGGACGTGATCCGTCGCCGTGGCGAGAACATCTCCTCCCAGGAAGTCGAGGACGTGATCAAGAGCCACGACAGCGTCCTGGACTGCGCCATCATCGCCGTCCCGTCGGAGCTCGGCGAGGACGAGGTAAAGGCCTATATCACCCCACGGCCCGGCGCGTCTCCGCAGCCCGAGGACGTCATCTACTGGTGCGCCGACCGCCTCGCCTACTTCAAGGTTCCTCGCTACATCGAAATCCGCGACGAACTCCCTCGCACCCCGAGCCTGCGGGTCCGAAAGGACGTCCTGCGCCAGGAGCGCGAAGACCTGATCTCGGGTTGCTTCGACCGCGAAGCCGCCGGTATCCAAATCCGGAGATAGCCGGCGCTTCGTAGCGCCGCTCGGCGAACCAAGCTTGATGGGTCCCGGAGTAGGACGCCTTCGGAAGCCTGGACTTCAATCAGCCAACAACATGCATATTGGACGACATAACGATTACAATTGAGTCCAGCGAGGTGCAAACCCAATGAATAAAATCGAAGCCATTTTCCGGCCGGAACGTCTCGACGTCGTCAAGAATGCCCTCAGCGAAGTCGGCATAGTGGGCCTCACCGTGACCCAGGTTTCAGGCCGAGGCAACCAGGGCGGGGTGGAAGTCACTGCGGCCCGCGGTCTCGGAACCTACCGCATCGACATGCTGCCCAAGGTAAAGGTGGAGGTCGTGGTCAACGACGAGGACACCGACAAGGCGGTGGACGTGATCCGCACTAACGCCATCACCGGCGCCCCCGGCGACGGCAAGATTTTCCTTTACCCCGTGGGCGACGCCATCCGGATCCGCACCGGCGAGCATGGAACGGATGCCGTGTAGGGCCGCTCGCTACGGCATCCACCGGCGCAGTTATTCCCAATCGGTGAGACGTCGTCATTCCTGCGAAAGCAGGAATCCACTCTTGACAGTCTGCCAACCCTACTTCATGCCAGGCCACTAACTCGCGGTCATTCCTCCTCACCCTGATTTCGTCAATCCCGCGAGATTGGCAACCTGAATCTCATCCACCCTGTTCATCCATGCTAGAGCCGCCCCGGAGTTGACCCGATGCCCGAACCACGCTATTGGCTGTTCAAGTCCGAGCCGTCTTCCTTCTCCTACGATGACCTGGTGGCCGAGGATGACCAGACGGCCGAGTGGGACGGCGTCCGCAATTACCAGGCCCGCAACTTCATGCGCGACGACATGCGCGTCGGCGATTACGTCCTCTTCTACCACAGCAATGCCAAACCCCCCGGCGTCATCGGCACCGCCCGCATCGTCCGGGAATCCTATCCCGACGACACCGCCTGGGATCCCAACTCCCGCTACTACGATCCCAAATCCGACCCGGGAAACCCGACTTGGCTGATGGTTGACATCAAGGCGGAACACCGCCTGCCCCGTTTCATCAGCCTCAACGAGCTCAAGGCCAACCCGGCCCTGGCCGACATGCAGGTCATCAAGCGCGGCCAACGCCTCTCGATCCAGCCCGTGACCCTCGAGCAGTGGGCGGAGGTCCTCGCCATGGCCGACCGGCCGGGATCCTGAACCTCGTTGGAATAGCTCCCTGACCGAAACGACAGGGGCGGGTCCGCATACCCGCCCCTGTCTTATCTCGCCGCTTCGGCGCGCCGGCTACAGCGCCCCGCTAATCGTGATGTCCAGCAACGCCGGCTTTCCGCTGTCAAACGCCCGCTGGATCGCTGGCCCGATTTCCATAGGATCGTCGACCCGCTCGCCGTGGACGCCCATCGCCTGCGCCATCATCGCCAGGTCCAGCCGGTTCGCGAAGTCCATCCCCACGTAGTCGCTGGCCCGTTCCCGGTCATCCAGCATGTCCCGCAGGTAGACCTCCATGTTCACCTTGAGGATGCGGTACGCCTGGTTGTTGCAGATGGCGTAGACCACCGGGATGTTGTATCGGCCCGCCGTCCATAGCGCCTGCACGGTGTACATCGACGCGCCGTCACCCACCACCGCCAGAACCGGCCGGTCCGGATGGGCCAGTTTCACCCCCAGCGCTCCGGGCATGGCCCAGCCCAGCGCGCCGCCCCTGATGCCGTAGATGTCGCCGGGCTTCTCGAAGTCAAAGGCCCGGTTCACCGCTGGACGCGAGGTAACCGCTTCGTCGGCGATGATGGTGTTTGGCGGGACCGCGTCCGCCAGTTCGTGCATCATCCGCTCCACCGGCATCGGTGAGTTGTCCCACGTCGCCGCGATCCGTTCCTGGTATCGCTCCGCGTCCCGCTCCCGCGCCGCCGCCAGCGTGGCCGCCCGGGTCGCCGCCGCCTCCCGCTGCCCGCCCGTCATGTTCGACTCCAGCGACACCGCCAGATCCGCCATGCCCGCGGCCGGGTCCGCCATGATCCCCACTTCCGTCGGGTAGCTCTTTTCGATCTCCCAGTAATTGCTATCCAGGTGGATCAACCTGGTGTCAGGGTTCAAAAACGGCACGTCTACGTACAGGAACGACGCGAATACGTCCGTGCCCACCGCCATCACCACGTCGGCGTTCTGGAACTGTCGCGCCGTCGCTGGACTGTTCAGGTTCAGCATCCCGCCCCATTGCGGGTGCGCCGTTGGGAAGTTCACCTCGGAGTAGGACGTGGCGACGACTCTCGCTCCCGTCTGCTCAGCGACCCGTACCAACTGCTCCACCGCTCCCGACTGCGCCACCCGGTCCCCAACCACGATCACCGGGTTCTCCGCGCCCGCCAGCAGCTCCGTCGCTCGGTCAACCGCTGCGGCATCGGGCCGGATCCGGAAATACCCATCCGAAGACGCCACGGCCTCGAAATCTATCTCTTCGTCCAGCGTGTCCCACGGGAACGATACGAACACCGGACCCGTCGGCGGCGTCTTGGCTTCCTTGAACGCCCGCCGGATCGCCACCGGTATATCCGAGGCATGCCTGATCTCGACGCTCCACTTGGTGTATTGTCGGGTCATCTCCACCAAGTCACCCGAGAGTACCGGCTCGTTGATGAGCATCCGCGTGTCCGAGTTTCCCGCCGTCAACACCAGCGGTGTCCCGCCCCGGAACGCGTTGTACAACCCGCTGATCCCGTTCGCCAAGCCGCCGGCGATGTGAATGTTCGCGAACGCCGGCTTGCCGGTGGCCCGTGCGTACCCGTCGGCCATCCCTACCGCCGTTCCCTCTTGCAGCGCTTGTATGTACTGTAACTGCGGGAAGTCCTGCAGCCCGTCCAGGAACGGTGTCTCGCTGGTGCCGGGGTTGCCGAAAATATACTCCACACCTTCGGCCGCCAGCATCTGTGCCAGGGCGTGCTTGCCAGTCATCCGCGCCATGATTCGTCTCTCCTGCATCAGTAGTCCGTCGTAGGGGCGAATGACTATTCGCCCCTGCTCGCTTGCTTCTACCCCGCTGGCAACGCCGATTTACTGGTAAACCATCCACTCCAGCAGGTTGTTATCCGGATCCCGGGCGTATAGGCTCACCGCCGGCAGCACGCCCCGCTGGCGCGCGCCTTTCCGGGGACCCGGGCCCCGTATGACGTCAACTCCCGCGTCCGAGAGCATTTTCTGGCACTCCTCAACTGTACCGTCCCAGACGAAACAGATGTCGGTGCAGCCGGGTACCGCCGTCGGTCCTCGGTAGTCCGCCATGTGTCCTTCGGGATGCACGTTGATCTTGGAGTCTCCGACCTGAATGGAGAAGATGTTGGCGGTGCCGGCGCGCCACGCCTCTTCGTCATTGATGGCAAATCCCAGCTTCTTGTAGAACGCCATCAGCTGTTTCGCGTCAGCCGTGGGCATGGCGATGTGATCGATGCCTACCGTGGTCACGTTGGGTTCCTCCTCAATCAGTCCTATTTGTAAATCATCCATTCCAGCAGGTTGCCGTCCGGGTCTCGGGCGTACAGGCTCAGCGACGGCGCCGCGCCCCGCCGCCGAGCGCCCTTGCGCGGCACCGGCCCCTGCACCACATCCACCTCAGCCTCTGCCAGCATCTCCTGGCAAGCTTCCACTGTGCCGTCCCACACGAAACACATGTCCATGCAGCCCGGCACTGCGGTCGGCCCGCGCAGGTTTGCCATGTACCGCTCCGGGTGCACGTTTATCTTCGAATCCCCGATCTGGATCGAGAAGATATTCGCCGTCCCGGCCCGCCATTCGGCCTCGTCGTTGATCTCGAAGCCCAGCTTCTTGTAGAACGCGATGAGTCGCTCGGCGTTCGTCGTGGGCATCGCAACGTGGTCAATGCTCACCGTTGCCATTCGTAGTTCCTCCGTTTGAATGCGCCTCGGCCGTAGGCTGATAGAGTCGTTCAGTTCGCGGCGGCCTGTGCCTGGCCGGCCGAAGCCCGTCGCAGGAACTCCAGGATGATCCGCTGCGTCTCGCCGGCCGCCTCGTTGGTCATGAGCCCGTGTTCCGCTCCGGCGATTACATGCAACTCCGCCCCGGCGATTCCCGCGGCCAGGCTGCGGCCGCACTCAACCGGTATCCGGCTGTCCGCGTCCCCGTGGACCACCAGCGTCGGCATCCTCAGTTCGCCCAGCCTGGACTCCAGGGAGTCTCCAATGTCCAGATACGCCTGCTGCGTCGCGGCAATCCCGTCGATGCGGGCCAGGTTCTCCGCCGCGATCCGCGCAAACCGCTCCGGATCATCCGCGGCCATCTGCGGAAACCGGTCCGACAGCGCTTGCTCTACCGCCGCCGATCTGCCCACCTCCGCGATCCGTTCCTTCAGCTGACGTAGCTCCTGTCGCCGCACTTCCCGTTGGGCTTCTTCCGAGTAACTCATGGTGTTGATGAGGATCAACGTATCCGTGAGCTCCGGATAATCCAACCCAAATCGCGTCGCGATCGGGCCGCCGGCCGACGATCCCAGGATGTGGGCTTTGCTGATGCCGAGGTGTCCCAGCAACTCGCGTAGGTCCCGGGCGCAGTTGGCCATGTCGTACCCGTCGGCCGACGTGTTGGACTCCCCGCACGCCCTGCGGTCGTAGAACACGCAACGGTACCGTTCGGACAATGCTTCCGCCTGCCGGTTGACGGTATCACGCGCTCCGTCTCCGCCTCCCAAACCCCCGTGTATCAGCGCCAGCGCCGGCGCGGTTTCGGCCCCGAACACTTCGTAGTGCATTTGGTATCCGTTGATGTCAGCAAAAGCCATGGTTCGTCCCTCGGATGTGGTCTGGGTTGCGGCTCACTATAGCCGCCGACCCGTGGCGTCGCAAGGCAGACTGTGCAGGGCCCGGCGGCGCAACGCGGCATCGCGGCGGCTGAAATTGTGCGGTTTTGGTTCGGGCCAACCAGCCAGCGTGGCCGGGTTGGCGGGTTGAGCAATGCCCAATCTTGGGAGTTCTCGCTCGGCCTAGCCTGGGTCCCCGTGGCAATCCTTTGTGCCGCGTGTTTCGCGACACGGAGAACCGTCGCTTCGAACAGACCACTTCAATCGCAATCGGCCTGCTGGTAACCATCGCGCACGGCGCTTTGTTGTGGTACAAGCGGCTTCCCTGACGGTGTCTTGATGGTTTATGAGGTGTATGGTAGTCGCCGGCATCCCGCTCCCCCTATGCTAAAATTCAATGTGGCACAACTCGCCATGACGACACAAAACCACATCTACTTCGATCACGCCGGCACCACGCCCATGGACCAACGTGTCCTCGAGGCGATGCTGCCCTATTTCACGCAGTTGTACGGCAATGCCTCCAGCGTCCACACCGTGGGGCAGGAGGCGCGCTACGCCCTGGATGCCGCCCGCGAGCGCGTCGCCCGCGTTCTCAACTGCCGGAACCGCGAGGTGGTTTTCACCAGCGGCGGCACCGAATCGGACAACGCCGCCATTCGCGGGGCGGCCTACGCTCTGGAAGAGACCGGACGCCACGTCATCACCGCGGCCGCCGAGCACCACGCCGTACTCCACGCTTGCCAGATGCTGGAAAACCGCGGCTGGGAAGTCACCTACCTGCCGGTGGACGATTACGGCCGGGTGGATCCGCAGCAGGTTGCCAACGCGGTCACCCCCGAAACCGCTCTCGTTTCCATAATGTACGCGAACAACGAGATCGGCACCATCAATCCCATTCCGGAAATATCCGCCGCGGTCAAGGGGCGCGCCCAGGAACTCAGCCGAACCATCGTCATGCACACTGACGCCGTGCAGGCGGCCGGCTTTCTGGACCTCGATGTTCGTCGTCTCGGCGTGGACATGATGAGCCTGTCGGGGCATAAATTCTACGGGCCCAAAGGCGTGGGCGTGCTCTTCCTGCGCCGGGGCGTTCCGTATCTCCCTCTGATCACCGGCGGCGGCCAGGAACGCGAGCGGCGTTCCGGCACCGAAAACGTGGCCGGCATCGTCGGACTGTCCGTGGCCCTCGAGTTGGCGGATAACCAGCGAGACGAAGTCGGCGCGCAGTGCGCTGCCCTGCGTGACCGCATCATCGCGGAGGTCAATCGTCTCATCCCCGACGCCATCCTGAACGGCCATCCCAGCGACCGGTTGCCCAACAACGTCAACTTTTCCTTCGACGGTGTGGAAGGCGAATCGATCCTGCTCGGGTTGGACCTCCAGGGCATCGCCGCCAGCAGCGGCAGCGCCTGCAGCAGCGGCTCTCTGGAACCGTCCCACGTATTGCTGGCCCTGGGGCAAACCGCCGATACCGCCCGGGGCTCGCTCCGCGTCACCCTGGGCAAGCATAACACCGACGCCGAGGTGGATCGCCTGCTGTCTGTTCTCAACCAACTCATTGGCGATTTGCGCCAACTGCCTACTTTGACCGGAACCGGCGATGACTAGTCTCTGCGGTCGCGTGTTCGCCCGGCGGGCTGCGCCGGTTTTCCTGATGGTGCTGTTAGTCACGGTTGCCGTTCTGGCCTGCTCGTCCCAGTCCCCAAACATCGGGAAGTACTATAAGGGCCGGATTCTTCACGTCAGCGTCGCGGCATTGGAGCGCACCGACGAATTGCGGTGGACGACGTCAACCCGCTTTCCCGCTCAGGGTACCGTCGACGAACCCCTCTACAGGCTTGCCCCGCAATCCGACGAAAACGAGCTCATCTTGCTGCGCGTGAAAGTTGAAAACCACACCGCCACCAGCGCCATCGTCAACGTCAACCGCGATTCGGCGCAGTTGCGCGACTTCTTTCAGGGCAAGTACGCCCCCGTCAACGTCGGCGCTCTGGCGCAGGACGCGGAGGTCCCCGAAAGGCCGTCGGACCGTTGCAACGTACCGGTGAATCCCGAAACGCCATCCGAGTGCGTTCGATTCCTCTGGAACGCCACCTACGAGGAACAACAGCCCGACGGTCAGATCAAAATAGTCCAGCGTGCCCAGCAACTGCCTCGTGGAACCGGACTGGACGGCTGGATGGTCTTCGAAGTCCCCCGGGACACAGAGTTCCGCTCTTTTCGTTGGGGCGCCGGCGACACCGTCATCATCGATTTTTAATCACCGTTGGCGCTGACGGTCAACGAGAAACAGCCCGGATTTCGCGGATGAGCCACCCTGGCCGATCTGCGGCAGCAGCGCTCCGGTCGGCGTCCCCGGCATGAACCGACCCGCCCGTACCGTTGCCGTACCCGTCGGTCGGCGCGTATTCCACCTGGTGGCCGCCAGTTGCACGACGCTGTTGGCCCTCGCGATCCCGGAGCAGCCCTATATGACCCTCGTCGGTGGCGGCGCTCTGCTCGCGCTGGCGCTGGACGTCGGTCGCCAACGCGCCGGGTTCGTCAACCGGGCCTACGTCGGGATATTCGGCTCCATCCTGAAACCGTCGGAATCCACCGATATAACCGGCGCCACCTATCTGCTGATCGCGATCTTCTTCGCGTTCTACTTCTTCGGAATCGAGGTGGCGCTGCCGGTGTTGATGTTCGTCGCCGTCGGAGACCCGGCGGCCGCCCTGATTGGCGCTCGTTGTCCCGGCTTGCGTGTTTGGGGCAAATCGCCCGCAGGTATCCTCGCTTTCGTCGCCGCTTCCATGGCCGTGTGGGCTGTCCTGGTGGCGGCGGGATACGGCGCGTGGTCGTGGGCCGTGGTGATCACCGCGATCGTGGCCGCTGCCGTGGAATTTACGCCATTCCCGTTGGATGACAACCTGACGGTGCCGCTGATCGCCGGCGGGTTTATGGTGCTGGCGCGTGCTGTTGGGTTATAACCCGACGCCGAGCTAGGGAACGGCCCCGTCGTACTCGACGACCTCCGCCCGCTGGCGCTGGAAGTTTAGGTAAGACGCCTTCGACATCGCCGGGCGGAACGACGTGGTTACTCGCCGGGCCCCTTCGGCGTTGTCGGCCAGCAGATCAATCACCGACATCGCCATGATCTTCGCCGGATTGACCACCGCCTGCTGATAGTCCGTGATCAGGTACTCCAGGCTGTGCCCTGGCCCTTCCGCTCCAGCGGTGTACGGGTGAATGGACGGGATGATATGGCTCAGGTCACCCATGTCGGTGGACCCGCCCCGGTTTCTCGTGGGCGGCATCATCAAAACGCGGTTTTCCTGCAGCAGCTTCTGCGCGTTTCCTCGGAACGTGTCCATGAGCTGCTGGTCATGCCGCATGGGCAGGTACCCTGGAATGTTGGTGATCGACACCGACGCTCCCACCGCCAGCGCTCCCGACCGGAAGCACCGATCCACGATGTCCGAATATCGCACCACGGCTTCCGGCGTGCCCGACCTCACGCGCCATTCCAGCCGCACGTCCGACGGCACGGAGTTCACGGCTTGCCCGCCGTACGTCATGATGCCGTGGATCCGGACGGTATCCGCCTCCCGGTAGAGCTCCCGGTTGGCGTTGATCGCCTGCAGCGCGAAGTTGGCCGCATTCAGGGCATTGATACCCAGGTGCGGCGACGACCCCGCATGGGCCGCCCGTCCGATGAAACGCACGTACTTGACCACGTGCCCGTTGCTGGTGCCGCCCATGGCGAACGAGTGTGATCCCATGTCGCTGGCGGTGTGGCACATCATTGCGATATCGACGTCGTCGAATTCGCCCAGCTTGATGAGCTCCTGTTTTCCGCCCATGAATTCGATCTTGCCGGTCTCGCGCAAATCCAGCCGGCGCGCCACCTCGATGAATTCTTCGGCCGGCACCGCGAACGGCACGATCTCCCCGTTCAACTCGGGCAACACTTCGGGCGCGGACAGTCCCATCACCGCCCCCAGCATCATGCCGATCTGGCAGTGGTGTCCGCAGGCATGGGCCGCGTTGGTGGTTTCGGCCGCAAAGGGATGGCCGTCCACGATCAGGCTGTCCAGCTCACCGATGATCGCCACGCGCGGGCCGGGTCCCGCCCCGCCTTTCAAGGTTCCCTTGAGCCCGGTCAACGCCAGTCCCGCTCGGAATTGCACTCCAAGCTTGGCAAACTGTTCGGCCACGACCCGGGCCGTCCGATATTCGCTGTATCCCGGTTCCGGGTGTTCCAGGATGTCTTTTGCCACCGCGATCAAATCGTCGCTGTGCCGGTCGATTGCGGCGCATGCCGCCTGCTTCAGTTCTTCACGCGTGGCCATTCAGTTCGTTCCGTTTTGAGAAGGTGATGCTCCGCTGCCGGTTAACGGTTCGGGCGCTCTGACGCCCTCTTCCGCCGCCCCGCCCGCGCTCGTCATCCCTCGGTGTAAGTTTCTTCCGCCGCCAGGCTCCGCATGAATTGCACGTATTCGCGCGACGTCATGTCCGCCCGATGGTTGGCCACAACCTGGTTGGCCTCTTTTGCTCCATCCGCCATCAGGTCGATCACCGTCGATGCCATTGCCTTGGCTCCGGTAACCACGGCCATCTGGTAGTCCTGGATCACGTAGTCCGCGCCGTGGCCGATGCCGGTGGCACCGCCCACGTAGGGATGCAGCACCGGCATCAGCGCGCTCACGTCGCCCATGTCGGTGCTTCCGGTCCTGTGCTCCGTCCGCCCTATGTTCTCGGCGCCCACCAGTTTCTCGGCGTTGGCGCGGAAAATCGCCTGCATCCGGTCGTCCTGCAGCATCGGCAGGTATCCCGGGATGGTCTGGATATTTACGGTGGCCCCCATCGCCATGGCCCCGGCGCGCAGGGCCCGGTCAACCTTGCGATTGGCGTCCTTGATGGCATCCAGTGTCTTGCCGCGCACGAACGTCTCCATCCGCACGTCCGCCGGCACCGCGCTCACCGCTTCGCCGCCCTTGGTGATGATGGGATGCACGCGAACCGTGTCGGTGTCCACGAATGTCTCGCGGTTGAAATGTATCGCGGACATCGCCAGCGTTGCCGCATTCAGCGCGTTGATCCCCAGGTGCGGCGACCCGCCGGCGTGGGCTCCCTTGCCCACGAACTGTATTTTCTTGGCGACGGTCCCGTTGTTGGTGCCGGTCAGGCACAGTTGCTTCTCGCTGGGCGCGCTTGTGGTGTGCATCATCATCGCCAGATGCACGTCATCGAACTCGCCCAGCCTGATGAACTCCGGTTTCCCGCCCAGGAATTCGATCCTGCCATCCCGGCGCAATTGGTCCCGGTATTCGATCTCGATGTATTCCTCAGCCGGGACCGCCATGGACAATATGCGCCCACTCAGGTGGGGGAGAACATCGTCCCGCATCAGGGCCCTGGTGACTCCCAGCATCATGGCGATCTGGCAGTGATGCCCGCAGGCGTGGGCGGCGCCCGTGTCCGAGTTCGCATGCGGATGCTCGTTCACGATCAGGCTGTCCAGTTCACCCATGATCGCCATGCCGGGCCCTTCGCTGCCGCCGATGATTTCGCCGCGCAGTCCGGTCATTCCCAAGCCGGACCGGAATGGCACTCCCATGGCCGCGAACTGCTCGCCAACCAAGGCGGCGGTTTTGAACTCCCGAAATCCGGGCTCGGGGTTGGCCAGGATCTGTTGAGACAGGCCGATCAATTCCTCGGCGCGGGAGTCGATCTCAGCGAATGCCCGCTCCTTCAACTCTTCTTTCGTCGGCATTCAAAGCCCTCCGGGGCAATCTCAGGCCACCCTCGGCGACCGCCCGCGAATGGTAACATAACCTGCCATCCCTGCCTATTCGGGCCGACCCATAGCCAGGGCAATCGCATTTGAACCTGAAGCTATTCCGTCATTCCCGCGAAAGCGGGAATCCAATGGTCGAAAGTGGTAGATTCTGTTTATCGGTGATTGCTTTTCGGCTTCTGGACTCCGGCTTTCGCCGGAGTGACGAATGTGCAGATTTGAAATGCAATTGCCCTGACCCCATAGCATGTTTCGGTTTGGCTCATGATTGCGGGTCAGGCGCTCCGGTTGAGCCGGAGTTCGAATCGCCGCCAAGTTATAATTCAAACATGGCATTACGAATAGTCATCTCTCCCCAGGCGTTCAAGCACAGCATCGGAGCGAGGGAGGCCGCGCTGGCCATCCAACGTGGCATCCTGGCCGCCGCCCCCGACGCTGAAACCATCTTGATCCCGGTGGCCGACGGCGGCGACGGGACGTTGGCAGCGCTCATCGATACCACTGGCGGCAGCTATCGTCAGGCCACGGTCACGGGCCCCCTCGGCGACCCGCTCGATGCCCAGTGGGGCATAATGGGCGACGGCGAAACCGCCGTTATCGAAATGGCCCTGGCCTCCGGACTGGCCCTGATTCCCGACGACCGCCGTGATCCGCGCCGCGCCACCACCTACGGTACGGGTGAATTGATCCGCGCCGCTCTGGACGACGGCTACCGGCGTGTCATTGTTGGGCTGGGTGGCAGCGCGACCAACGACGGCGGGACCGGAATGGCGTCCGCCCTGGGCGCTCGGTTCCTTGATGCGCAGGGCGCCCAGTTGCCTCCCGGAGGGGCCGCCCTGGCGGGTCTCGTTCGCATTGACGCCACCGGGTTGCACCCTGCTCTGTCGCAAACTACCCTGATCGGCGCTACGGATGTGACCAATCCTCTGTGCGGCGAAACGGGGGCGTCCGCGATCTTCGGGCCGCAGAAGGGGGCCACGCCCCAGATGGTTTCCGAGTTGGACGGTTGCCTGGCCAACTTGGCTCGCGTGGTTCGGTCTGATCTCGGCGCTGACGTGCTGTACACGCCTGGCTCCGGCGCGGCCGGCGGTTTGGGCGCCGGCCTGATCGCATTCACCGGGGCGGAATTGCGGTCGGGAATCGACATGGTCTGCGACGTGCTCGACTTCGACCGCCGCGTCCCCGGAGCCGACCTAGTGATAACCGGAGAAGGTCGGGCGGATCGTTCGACCGCGTTCGACAAGGCGCCGGTGGGCATCGCCCGCCGGGCCCGGCGGTTGGGTGTTCCCACGGTGCTGGTGGCCGGCAGCCTCGGCCCGGGCTACGAAACCCTGTACGACCACGGCATCGACGCTATCTTGCCCATCGCCGAGGAGCCTGTCGATCTCGACTCCAGCCTCCGGCGCGGGTCCGAACTCCTCGAACGGGCGGCAGAACGCGCCATCCGCCTCTACGGCTTGGGGCGCAACGGCTGATGCCTGCGTTCACCCTGGACACCGAGCATTGGCTTCCCAGGCAGCCCGAGGACGTTTTCGATTTCTACGCCGACGCATTCAACCTCGAGCAGCTGACTCCGCCCTGGCTGCGGTTTGAGGTGGTCTCTGCGGCTCCGGTCACCATGCAGCCCGGTGTGGAAATCGATTACCGTTTGCGATTGCACGGCGTGACTTTGAAATGGCGCAGCCGCATCACCGTTTGGGATCCACCGCACCGCTTCGTCGACGAGCAGGTCCGGGGGCCGTACCAACAGTGGGTCCATGAGCATACCTTCACGGCCCACGAAGGCGGCACCCACGTTCGCGACCTCGTGCAATATGCCATGCTGGGCGGCTGGTTGGCTGACCGCCTGCTGGTCCGTCGCGACCTCAGGCGAATTTTCGCCTACCGCCAGCAACGCCTCGCCGAGATTTTCGGCGGGTAGCGTGTTCCGCTGCGGCGGCTAGCCGGCGGATATAACGGCCGGTCAGCCGATGCGCGGAGAAACGAACTGCAGCACGATCCCCGCCAACTCCATCGCCCGCTCCGCATCCACGTCGTCGAACGCTTCGGAGGGTATCCCGCTGGGAAGGAATTCCGGATACCTGGTGATGTCGTAGTACTTGTCCAACTGCCGCGCGTCCGCTTTGATCGTGTCGAAGAACATCTCGAAGATCTTGGCGTCTTCGCAGAGGTCGATCAAGGAATTGCCCCACACGTCCTCCGCCCCGCGCTTGTACAGATAAGCCTTCACCGCCTTCTCCGCGGCCTGCTGGCTCAGGAAGCACGCGACGTTGTAACGCCCGCCTCCACGGTTGAAACCCGCGTCTTCAAGGTCTTGCTCCGCCTGTCGAAACCAGCGAGCGCCTTCCGCAGCGAAATCAGGCATCAAAAATCACCCTTCCTTGCTTGCCGGCCTGGTACAACGCTGGCAGCGTGTCCTGCAACTCTTCGAACTCAGCCGGCGTGTAGACCTGTGCCCTCATGCCGACCTGAGAGCCAATATGATACGAGAAGAAGTCGGCGCGCCGCCCGAACGGTCGGTCGGTATCGTGAACAAACAGCAGGTCGATGGTGCTGCTCGGCGAGTAATCGCCGCTCACCATGTCCCCGATCAGGATCGCCTTCTCGATCCCAAGCGTCGGCAGCACCCCCATGATCTCTTCCAGTTGCTGTTCCATCATTTGCCGCCGGAACTGGATGAACCCTACTCGCATCGGCATTGCTCTACTCCTTGTCCAGCAGCACCATGTGGACCTCACGGGGGCCGTGCACACCCACCACGATAGTCTGCTCAATATCCGCGGTACGGCTGGGCCCGGTGATGAAATTCAGGTAACTGCCCATGTCGCCCCCGTTCCGTACGTGCTCCAGCCGGCGCAGCGCGAACAGGTCGTCCAGCGTGCCCAGAAGGTCCGACGGCCTCACAATCGCCAGATGGACCGGCGGCACCACCGACACCAGGCGGCTCAGGCCTCGCCTGGGCAACACGACCACCGACCCTGTTTCCGCGATGGCGTAATCAGCTCCGGTGATGCCCATGTCCGATTCGGCCAGCCGTTGCCGCACCTCCGTCCGACTGGACGGTCCGTCGTACACCGCAGGCCAGCACAGGCCGCCGGCTCCGGCAACCGCAGCGTCCACCGGGACGGTTTCGAACACCTCCTGTTCCGACCTCGCTACCGACGTCGCTCCCAGGCTGCGCGCCAGGGACGTTACATAATCCAGGGCTTCCTCCGCCCCGTCGCACCGTTGCACGTTCCAGCCCCGAAGCGCTGCCGTCTCCGCCATTCGGTCCAGCAGTTCCGGCGTTTCCCGCGCAGCGCGTTCCCGCACGGCCTCAGCCCGCGCCTCCAGCGCCGGAAACTCCTCTGCCAGGACGTCATACGGTTCGGCGGGCGGTCCGCTTTGCCGGCCTAACGCCGCCCGAATGGTCTCCCGGAACTGTGCTGATGGGATACCCATGAGATTGCGCTCCGGCGAGTTTCGGCGTTTGAATGGGATACCCATTGTTTATGCCCGTTTGCTGTCCGACCCGCTGTTTGATAGCTCGTCCCGCCATATTTCGGCGAACGATCTCGGCGGGGGGATGGGGAGATCCCGCGCGCGGGTCCAGCGCGACACCACGGGGAGCCGTGTCTGACCCAGCACGCCGCGGTTTGCCAGGGGCGCCAACAACCATCGGCCCATCTTTCGCCCCAGGTTCAATAACCGGGGACTCGACATAACGGCGGCAAATCCCCGAGCGAAGAGACTCTCGGTATCAGACCCGGTGCCCTGGTAGGATCCCTGCCCTTCCGCTGCGACGTGCCGCAGGTGCAGCAGCATCCGCGGGATGTTGATCTGCACCGGGCAGGCGTCTCGGCAAGCCCCGCACAATGTCGATGCGTTGGGCAGATCCTTGGCCTGTCCGAGCCCGACCAGCCCCGGCGTAACGATAGATCCAATGGGCCCGGGATATACCCATCCGTAGGCGTGCCCTCCCACCCGTTGATACACGGGACACACGTTCAGGCACGCCCCGCAGCGGATGCAGTACAGCGATTCGCGCAGCGCGGGATCCGCCAACAGCCGGCTGCGCCCGTTGTCCACGATCACCAGGTGAAATTCCTCGGGTCCATCCTCGTCATCAGGCCGGCGAGGCCCGGTAACCATGCTCATGTACGAAGTGATGCGCTGGCCGGTGGCCGAGCGCGGCAGCAGCCTCAGAAATACGGCCAGGTCCTGGAGCGACGGGATCACCTTCTCCATGCCGGCCAGGCCCACGTGAACCCGGGGCGCCGAGGTGCACAACCGGCCGTTCCCCTCGTTGGTGATGATCACCAGCGAACCGGTTTCCGCCACCAGGAAGTTGGCCCCGCTGATGCCCATGTCGGCGTCGAGGAACTTCTGCCGCAGCACGACCCGAGCGATGCGGGCCATCTCCTCGATGTCCTCCGAATACGGCACCCCAAGTTGGTCCGCAAACAGTTGGGCGACCTGCCTCCGTGTCTTGTGCAGCGCCGGGGCCACCAGGTGCGAAGGCGTCTCATTGGCCAACTGTATGATGTACTCGCCCAGGTCGGTCTCGAATACGTCGATCCCCTGCGCCTCCAGCACGTGGTTGAGCCCGAGTTCTTCCGACACCATGGACTTGCTTTTGGTGACCGTGCGTACTCCGTTGTCGCGGGCGATTTGAGCAACGATCGCGTTGGCCTGCCCCGCGTCCGCGGCGAAATGGACCCGTCCGCCGGCCGCGGTCACATTCCGCTCCAGCATCTCCAGGTAGTAGTCCAGGTGCCCGATGGTGTGTTCTTTGATCCGGCGCGCCTGTTCGCGCCATTCCTCCCACACCTCCGGAGTGACCTCGTGTATTGCCTCACGGCGGGTTCCGTCGAATCCGGTCCCCGCCCGACGCAGCGCCTGGCGCAGTTGTGTGTCCTTCACCGCCGCCTGGGTGGCGGACACGAAATCGCGAGTGACGACCTCCGCCATGGCTAGCCGGACTCTCCGTCCAGCAATTGGGCGATATGCCTCACCCGCAAGGGCAGTTTTTGGCGGCTGACCGCACCCCCGATGTGCATCAGGCACCCCATGTCGCACGCCGTCAGCGTGTCCGCGCCGCTGCCCGTGGCCGCCGCAACCTTGTCGGCCAGCATCTCTTCCGAGATGTGAGGATACTTGATCGCGAACGTCCCGCCGAACCCGCAGCATTGCTCCGCATCCGGCAGATCGACCCGTTCTATGCCCGGCGCAGCGTCCAACAGGCGTTGCGGAGCCCCCGTGACCTCCATCTCCCTCAGCAGGTGGCACGATGGGTGATAAGCAACCCTACAGCCGCGCTCCGGCTGGTCGCCTGTGGCTGGCTCGTATCCGACGACGTCGACCAGGAACTCGGTGAATTCGTACACCCGCTGGCTCAGATCTCTGGCGCGCGCCTGCAGTTCCGGGTCGTCGGCGAACAGGTCGAGGTAAAACACCCGCATCATCGCCCCGCACGAGCCCGAGGGCACGACCACGAACGCCCGGTCATCCAGGAGGTTCAGCGTGCGTTCCGCCAGTTTGCGCGCCTCCCCGGTGAATCCGGAGTTGTACAGTGGCTGACCGCAGCACGTCTGCCCTTCCGGGTAATCGACCTCCACGCCGGCCCGTCGTAGCACGCGCACGACGCTGACTCCAACCTCGGGATAAAGCTGGTCAACGATGCAGGTGGTGAAAAGGGACGCCCGGATGGTGCGCGGCTGGCTCAAATCAAATCCTCGTTCGGCGGCGACGCAAGGTTAGCAGAGTGGTACCCATCGGACAAGGTAAGTCCGGTGCGCACTCTTGGTCTCAGCCCCGCCGCTGGGTATCATATTGCGGCCATCATCCTCTTGGATAGGAGATCAAACATGGTGGAAGAACTTGGCCGAATCACACGCCCGGCGACCGCCAACTACCATGGGAAGCGCAAGCTGCTACTGGCCCCGCTGGTGAACCTTGCCATACCCGCCGACTCGATGCCGCCCGAAGGGGCCGAAATCCTCGCGCGCTATTGGGACCAGGTGGATGTCCAGGTCCGGGCCGTTCAGAACGCGTTGGGCAGCGTCACCCATGTCTACCACGAGAATTTGCCGGAGGGCGGGCCAGCCGCTCTCGGTTATCTGGAGGCAACTGCTCAGGGCAGCCACGCGTTG
This sequence comes from uncultured Dehalococcoidia bacterium, assembly GCA_951813535.1. Taxonomy (GTDB): domain Bacteria; phylum Chloroflexota; class Dehalococcoidia; order Lucifugimonadales; family UBA3495; genus Bin87. Next base: position 2,113,955 of record OX638345.1, read on the forward strand.
ACCGCGAGTTTGGTCGAAGCGGGAGCAATTCTCGAAGCCACTGAATCCATGGAGATACTGGCTGAAACCCTGGACCTGCAGCGTTGCCTCATGCAACCGCTGATGAGCCCTGCCGTAGCGGGCCGGCTTCAGGAATGGTTCGGCGAAGCCAATCACCGTCGCTACGAATTCGTCGCCGACGCCATCGACACCACCCTGGGCGAAGATGAAACCGGCCTGCTGTTCATCAACGAAAGACACCAGGTTCAATTCCCCGGCGACATCGAGGTGATCTATATCGCTCCGCCCGCCTTGGATGAATTCCGCCGCTGGCTCCAAAATTGGAGCGAACAACTCCAGCGGGAAATGGCCGAACCGCCCGCCGAGCCCGAAAATCCCGACGCCCCCGAACCCACCGACCCGTCCGCATGACGCAGACAAAGAAACAACCCCGAGGCGGAAGCCTCGGGGTCGTTTCTAATGACTGGGTTTTGGTTCAGCGGCGTTAGCGGCCCCAGACTTTGCTGGCGGGAGTGCGAGTGCTGGCATTTTCGGCAAATTACGCCCATATTGACTGCTCATTTTGAGTACCTTAGCGGGAGTTTAACCGCCCACGACTCCCCAAACCGACACTCCTATTGTGCATCCGGCCACAATCACGGCAAACCAGTTTGACCGTAGCCAAGTTAGGACCGGGTTGGCGGTTTCCCGCCGGTAGTAGTCCATGCCCGCGAGAGTTATCAAACCTAACTTGTTGAGATGTCCAGCTTCCAATAATTGGGCGGCCGCGACGGACCGCAGGCTATAGGGAGGACTAAAGAAACGGGGGTTCGGATACCGAACATCCAATACAAGCGTCGGGTTTGCAACCCGTTCTTTCAGCAACCGCATCATCTCGGCCCTTACCGCTTTATCCATCCGTTCCGATTCCTGCTTTGCCATGCTTTACCCCTTTGCATTATCGAATTTCCAGCGTGTCCGGCGTGCGGCAGATTGGCAATCGAAAAGCCCCGACGTTGGATCGTCGGGGCTCATCAATCGGGGCGGCGGTTCAGGGAGCCGCAGTTTCAGTTGGCGGGAGTGCGAGGGAGTCGAACCCACCTACCCCGCTCGTCACGAGGCATAACGGATTTGAAGTCCGCAAGAGCCACCGGGCCCCATCCACTCCCGCGAATCGGCGTTTAGCTCTCCAGCACCGCGTCGATCTTCCGCTTCAGCGCCGGCTTGGGCTGCGCGCCGACCACCTGGTCCACCGGCTGGCCGTTCTTGAAGAAGATCAGCGCCGGGATGCTGCGGATGCCGTACTGCGCCGCGATCTCCGGCGCGTTGTCCACGTCCAGCTTGGCCACGTTCAGCTTGCCTTCGTACTCCAGCGCCAGGTCATGCACGGCCGGAGCGATCATCTTGCAGGGCCCGCACCATTCCGCCCAGAAGTCCACCATTACCGGCAGATCCGAGTCCATCACGTTGCTTTGCCAGTTCTCTCCGTTCACTGCGATTGGTTCGGGCATCTCTATTCCTCCAGGCTAGACAGTCATTGGCCGCGCGTGACGGGGACACTGATCGTCCGCGCTCGGCGACCGGGATGGTGTTCACATTATACAGGGGCGACAGACCGGTCAATCAACCCCGAACGCCCGCCGCGAACCGCCATCCCCACCACCGGCGCAAAACCCGTGCCGACCGTGCGGTGTTACTATATTCGCCATGACTGCCGCAACCTCAGCGGAAACGAACTCGCACTTGCAGCGCGGCGACATCGTCGAGCTGGATCTTCATGCGTGGGGTCGCCTCGGCGAGGCCATGGCCTGGCACGCGGGTTCGGATGTTTTCGTTTTCGGCGGCATACCCGGAGAGCGGGTCGAAGCCGAAATCGTCGCCGTTCGCCGCAAGTACGTCGCTGCGCAGGTCACTCGCGTGATCAATCCCTCTCCGGTGCGGGTCGAGCCGCCGTGCGAATACTTCGGCCAATGCACCGGCTGTCAATGGCAGCACGTTGGCTATGAGGCGCAGCTGGCAGCCAAAACCGAGATCGTGCGCGATGCGTTGGAGCGCATCGGGAATTTCCACGCGCCCGAGGTGCAACCCACCCTGGCGTCACCCCGCCAGCTTCATTACCGGAACCACGCGCGGTTCAACATCTGGCGTGAGAGCGGGAGCCTGGGGTTTACCCACCGGGAGCGGCGCCGTTTCGTGCGCATCGACCGTTGCCTGCTCATGCACGATGGCATCAACGATATCCTCGCCCAACTGCAGGGGCGTAGTGGCGAGACTTCGCAACTGGCCATCCGCTGCTCTCCCGATACCGGAGACTATCTGGTTCAGCCGACACTGAAAAACCCGGACGTCGCTATCCCGACCGGCCAGAAAACCTACCGTGAAACCGTCGCCGACCACGAATTCCAGGTAGCGTCACCGTCGTTTTTCCAGGTCAACGTATGGCAGGCGGCCCGATTGGCCGAGTTGGTCCGGGACGCCGTGCAACTGAAAGGCAATGAGACCGTGGTCGATGCCTATGCCGGCGTCGGGACTTTCGCCGTGTTGTTGGCGCCTTACGCTCGTCGCATCGTAGCCGTGGAAGAATCCACCGCTGCCATCAGCGACGCCATCGAGAACGCGTCGCACCTCCCCAACGTTGAGTTGGTCACCGGCAAGGTCGAAGAGATTCTTCCGAACATCGACGTGACGCCCGACGCCGTGATCCTGGACCCGTCCCGTTCCGGATGCCAGCCCGCCGTACTCGATACCCTGCTGGCGCTGTGCCCGGACCGCATCGCCTATGTGTCCTGCAACCCGGAATCGTTGGCCCGGGATTTACGCGCGTTGAGCCGTCGCTACCGGCTCGAGACCGTCCAGCCGGTTGATATGTTCCCTCAAACTCACCACGTGGAATGTGTCGCGACGTTGGTGGTTAAACCGCCAACCGGGGAAATAGTGCTGGCGTCGGCGTCGCCCCGTCGCCGAGAGCTGCTGTCCGGACTGGGTATTGACTTTCGCGTCGCGCCCTCCGACATACCGGAAGACCCGGAACCCGGCGAGAGCCCCGAGTTGATGGTGCGTCGGTTGTCGCGGGAGAAGGCTCTGGCCGTGGCCGTCGCAGAATCTGCACAGTCTGGATACTACGTCGGCGCGGACAGCACGGTCGTCCTCGATGGCGAGTCCATCGCCAAACCCGCGGACGCCGCCGAGGCTCGCTCCATGCTTCGTCGGCTGCGAGGCACCACGCATCAGGTGATCACCGGCTTCACCGTTTACGACGCGTCCACCGGACGCTGCATCACGGACGCCAACGCCGCCGACGTGCAGATGCGGGAATTCTCGGATGCGGAGATGGAGGAGTCCATCGCCAGCGGCACTCCCATGGACAAAGCCGGCGCATACGCGATTCAGGATCCGGATTTCAGACCGGCGTCGCTCCTTTCGGGCTGCTACTCCAACGTGATGGGATTGCCGGCCTGTCGGGTGGTCGAGACTCTGGCCGAGATGGGATGCCTGCTGCCTGACCGCGCGTCCATGGCGGCGCCGGCGGGATGCACCGTTTCCTGTCCCCTGGGCTCGGCGTCGCCCTGACCTTTTCGGACACCCGACCGTGAACTTTTTCGGCATTGGCACGCTGGAGTTGCTGGTTATCCTGGCGGTTGCGTTCATAGCCTTGGGTCCCGGCAAGACGGTTGAGGTCGCCCGCACCATCGGCAAGATGACCCGGGAGGCGCGGCGCACGTTCACCGAGATCATGGACGCCGCTTCTCTGGAAGAGCGCGGGGGACGCGCCGGCAATAGCGCTGACCGGAACTCGCCGCCGTCCCCTCCCACTGATCCGATGCCCACGCCGTCCCATTTGTCGTCCCAGGCCACCCAATCCTCCGGCGAAGTCCCCGAAACGGGACCTTCCGATCCCAAGCCGCCAGACAGCCGATGAGCCAATCGATGCCCTTGCGGGAGCATTTCCGCGAGTTGCGTTCCCGCGGGCTGGTCTGCACGATCGCCCTGCTCGTCGGCACTGCGGTCTGCTTCTATTTCTACCAGGAAATCTACGCGGTTCTGCTATGGCCGGCCCAGCATGCTGCAACCACGGACACCGTCAACCCCCTGCGCTTTTACCAGGATTTCAACCTGGGCGTGTTCCAGCCCGCCGAACCGACCGAGGCCGCGCCTGGGTTCAAGCCCGTTCGCACCGAGATCACCGAGTTTTTGAGCATCACCGTTCGGGTCTCGCTCCTGGGCGGTTTCGTATTGGCCCTACCCGTAATCCTCTACAACGCCATCCGCTTCGTCGCGCCCGGATTGACGCCCCGGGAGCGTAAGATCCTCTTTTCGTTCCTGCCCGCCGCGCTGTTGGCTTTTGCAGCGGGCATGGCTTTCGGCTATTTCGTGATGATACCGCCGGCCCTCAGCTTCCTCATTGGGTTCGGCAGCGAGATTGCGGACCCCCTCATTCGCATCAGCAACCTTGTGAACATAATGATCCGCCTGCTGTTCTGGCTGGGTTTGTCCTTCGAAACGCCCCTGATCATGTACGTGCTGGCTGTCCTCGGCGTGGTCAACGCCCGCAGCTTCGCCCGTTTTCGGAGGTTCTGGTTGGTGGCAGCGTTCGTAATAGCGGCCGCCATCACGCCCACCATTGATCCGCTCAACCAGGCTATTGTCGCGGGTCCGCTGATTGTGCTGTACGAACTGGGCATCCTCCTTGCGCGATTGGCCGGACGTCGCCGCAACCGGGCGCACTCGTCCCTGAACGCCGAGCCGGTCAGCGAGTAGCGCACAAGAAATCGGGCTCGCCATAGACGAGCCCGCGAGTTCGGCCGGTTTTCCTTCGACGCTTACGAGCGTTGCTCCTCCGAGGCGCTACGGTCCGCTGTCGGCTTGTCGTCCTCACCCGTCACCGAGGTCTTGAACGATCGTATCCCCTTGCCCAGCGCGGAGCCCACGCCCGGCAACCGGGAGGCGCCGAATATCAGCAGCACCACCAGTAGGATGATCAGTAGTTCAGTCAGGCCAAGTCCCGCAATGCGCATGTTGCTCTGTCTCCACGGAGTTCCGTCTATTCTAACAGAACGCTAAACCACCCACCATTTTCTCGAACCGTCGTCGCCAGCGAACCGCGGCATCGTCGTCCAGCCCGGCCTGCCCGTGCCCCGGGCTCCCGCGTCCTGCATTGCAGAATTCAGTGGATAAGAATACCATTGAACCACAAACCATGCCGGCAATCCCAAATTTGGCCGCCGGAATGACCAGATATTTGAGGAGGAACCAATTGGCTGACCAGCCCAGTGAAAAATCAATCGACAGGATGCGCCTGTTCGTAGAGCGATACTGCAATAAATCAGGCACATTCACGCATCCGGAAGAAGGCGTGGCCGAAGCCGTGATTTTGGGTTTGGCCCAGAACGTCGACGAGATCGGCCGCCCGCTTTGCCCGTGTCGTTTCTACCCGGACAAAACGGAGGAGGTCAAGCACCGCACTTGGGTCTGCGCCTGCGACGACATGCAGATCTACAAGTACTGCCATTGACTGCTTTTCGTGAATGAGGCAGGTCTGCCCATCACCGAGCATCTCCCCGAAGACCACGAAGGCCGCGCCATATACGGCGAGGTGAAGGACCCCACCCCGGACAAGGGTCGCCCGTTGCGCCACAAGGCCGAGGAACGCGAGATCGAGCGCAGAGAGCGCCCGTCCTGACCCGCCGCAAATACGTCTCACGCGGGCCCTGCCCGTGGCAGTCGGCCGTTCTCTGGACCCAGGGAGCGGCCGCTCTCAGTTTGGTCGCAACTTGCCGCTGCCCAGCGCCGCCGCTATAATGCCACAGTCCAAGCGCAGCCCCCGCCGTACCGGCGCAAGCCCGACGCGAAGCGCGTTGCGCTCGAACAATCCACCTTTCCGGAAAGATTGATGACGACCGTCTCGGAGTATGACGTAGCAGTAATCGGCGGCGGGCCCGGCGGCTATGTGGCCGGAATACGTGCCGGCCAGTTGGGCTTGAAATCCTGCGTCATCGAGAAAGAAGCGTTGGGTGGTGTCTGCCTCAACTGGGGCTGCATTCCTTCGAAGGCCCTCCTGAAAAACGCCGAGATCGTCTCCTACGTCCATCGCGCGGACCAATTCGGCCTGCAGTTCGATGGCTTCCATGCCGACTATAGCGTTGCGATGAAGCGCAGCCGCCAGGTCGTCGACCGCATGACCCGGGGCGTCGACTTCCTGCTTCGCAAAAACGGTGTGGACAGCATTTCGGGAACTGCGCGAATTGCTTCGCCCAACGCGGTCGACGTCGTCGGACCCGACGGACAGAACTCGCGAATCTCGGCCCGCAACATCATCATCGCCACTGGTGCGCGACCCCGAAGCATCCCGCCTTTGCCTGTCGATGGCGAACGCATCATAACCAGCCGCGAGAGCATCGTTGCGGAAGACGTACCCGGTTCGATTGCCATCGTTGGCGGCGGCGCCATCGGCGTTGAGTTTGCCTACATCTACCGCATGTACGGAGCCGAAGTCACCGTCATTGAGCTGCTGCCTCATATTGTTCCCAACGAGGACGAGGAAATCAGCCAGCAGCTTGAGCGGGCGTTCAATCGTCACGGCATCAAGCTCGTCACCGGAGCCGGCGTTACCGACGCCCGGGCTGACGCGAATGGTGTGACCCTGACCATCGACAAGGATGGCGTTACCGAGACCGCCCGGTTCGATAAGGTCCTGGTGGCCATTGGCGTCCTGCCCAACACCGAGAACCTGGGTCTGGAAACGGTTGGCATCGCCACTGAAAGAGGATACGTCGTTATCGACGACCGGATGGCCACCAACGTTCCCGGCATCTATGCTGTGGGTGACGTTACCGGCAAGCTGGCTCTGGCCCATGTCGCGTCCGCCCAGGCTGTCGCCGCCGTGGAAACCATCGCCGGTGAAGAGACCCAGCCGCTGGACTACACCTTCATGCCACGGGCCACCTACTGCCATCCCCAGGTCGCCTCCTTCGGTCTTACCGAGGCCCAGGCCATCGAACAGGGCTACGACGTCAAGATCGGCCGCTTCAGCGTTCAGGCCAGCGGCAAGGCCGTCGCTATGGGCGAAAATGACGGCATGGTCAAACTGGTCATCGAAGCCAACTACGGTGGAGTCCTTGGAGGCCACATGTGCGGACCCGAGGTAACCGAGCTGTTGGCGGAGTTGCAGATGACCCACCTGCTGGAAGGCACCACGTTGGAACTCGGCTGGGCGGTCCATGCCCACCCCAGCGTCGCCGAGATGGTGCACGAAGCCGCTCTCGACGCTGAGGGCCGCGCCCTGCATATGTAGGCCGGCTCATAGGCTCCGCCCCGGTTCGGGCGGCGCCGCAAATCTGCCATTGAGGAAGGGATATGCTGAAAGCGGACGTCCCCGAACTTAACAAGTCCGACCTGCTCGGTTTCTACCGGCAGATGAAGCTCATTCGCGAGTTTGAGCGAGAATCGGAACGGCAGTACACCCGAGGCAATATCAAGGGCTTCCTCCACGTCTACAACGGCGAGGAAGCCATCGCGGTCGGAGCCATCAACACTCTGCGCCCCGACGACTACATCGTGACCCACTATCGGGACCACGGCCAGGCCCTGGCGCGTGGCATGACCAGCAACGAGGTCATGGCCGAGCTCATGGGCAAGGCCACCGGATGCAGCAAGGGCAAGGGCGGTTCCATGCACCTGTTCAGCTCCGACCTGAACTTCATGGGTGGTTACGCCATCGTCGGTGGGCAGCTTTGCATCGCCGCCGGCCTCGCCCTCGCCGTGCAATACCGCGGCGACGACCAGGTTGTCCTGTGCTTTTTCGGTGACGGCGCCGTCAACGAGGGCGAGTTCCACGAGGCGATGAACCTCGCGGCCATCTGGAACCTCCCCGTTATCTTCTTCTGCGAGCACAACCTCTACGGCATGGGCGCTTCTTCCAAGGAAACGCTTGTCATGTGGGATTCCCTGCACGAAATGGCGGCGGCCTACGGCATGTCCCGCTACGAAGTGGACGGCAACGATGTCCTCGAAGTCCGCACGTTGATGCAGAAGATCAACGCCGAAGTTCGCGCTGGCAGCGGCCCGGCATTCGTTGTTGCCCGCACCTACCGCCTGCGCGGCCATTCCGTGGCGGACCCGGCCGACTATCGCCCTCAGGATGAGGTCAGCTATTGGGCCGGCCAGGACCCGATTCCCCGGTACCGCGATTGGCTGACTGACGAAGGCATCGCCACCGTGGAGGATTTCGAGGAGATCGACGCCAGCGTCGACGAAGAGGTCGTGGTCGCCGCCGAATTCGGCGAATCGTCCCCCTGGCCCGAGTCCGCTTCCCTTTACGACGACGTTTACACCGACCGACCGACTGAAGGTATCCCCGCGTAACGCTACCCGCTCCCGGCGAGAGGAACCACCATGTCGGTCATCACATATCGCGACGCCGTTTCGTCAGTCCTGCGCGAAGCCCTCGATGAGGATGAACGAGTCTTCCTGATGGGCGAAGACATCGGGCCCTACGGTGGCGCTTTCGCTGTCACCAAGGGCTTTTGGGAGAAATACGGCCAGCGCCGCATCAAGGACTCCCCGTTGGCCGAATCGGTCATCGTCGGCGCCGGCGTAGGCGCTGCCATGGCCGGCCTGCGACCCGTCGTCGAGTTGATGACCATCAACTTCAGCCTCCTGGCCATGGACCAGATCGTCAACCACGCCGCCAAGATCCGGTACATGTCCGGCGGCCAGTTCTCGATCCCGTTGATCATCCGCACCGTCACCGGCGCCGGCGCGTCGGTCGGCGCGACCCACTCGCAGTCCTTCGAGGGATGGTACGCCTCCGTGCCCGGCCTGACCGTCGTCACCCCGTCCACCCCCCGGGACGTTATCGGCCTGTTCCGCTCCTGCCGGGAGTTGAACGACCCGGTCATGTTCGTCGAGCACATTCTGCTCTACGGCACCCGCGGAGAGGCCCCGGATAGCGGCGATTTCCGCATCCCCATCGGCCAGGCCGACCTTCGGCGCACCGGGGGCGACATCACCCTCTGCGGCTATTCCCGCATGGCGTTGGTTGCCGAGCAGGCGGCCGAGATACTCGCCCGGGAAGGCATCGAAGCCGACGTGATCGACCTCCGTTGCCTGCGTCCGCTGGATATGGATACGGTCGTCGCATCGGTCAAGAAAACCCACCGCGCCCTCATGGTCGAGGAAACCACCCGCCTGGGTGGGTTCGCCGGGGAGTTGGTGTCCCAGGTGCAGGAAGAGGCATTCGAGTATCTCGATGCCCCCGTGGGCCGCGTTGCCGGCGCGGAAGTTCCCATGCCGTATTCTTTTCCTCTCGAACAGCTTGCGATCCCAAGCGCGGAATCGGTCGCGGCCGCCGCGCGCAAGTTGGTCAACGGCGTCTGATCCCTGGCGGCTTCCTCCTCCATACGCCAGATCCCTCCACACTCGGAAACCTCAGGAGAACATTGTGGCTACCAACGTCGTCATGCCCCAGATGGGATACGATATGCGGGAAGGCACCGTCGTCCGCTGGTACAAGCAGGAGGGCGAGACTGTCGACCGCGGCGAGGTGATTGCTGACATCGAGACCGACAAGGCCACGGTCGAATTCGAGGCCTACACCGGTGGAGTGCTGGGCCGCATCGTCGCCGAGGCGGGCGTCGCTGTCCCGGTCGGTCAGTTGATCGCCATCATCACCGAGCCTGGCGAATCTGTGCCGGAAGTCGCTGCCCCCGCAGCTAGCCCGGCCCCCGCGCCGCCTTCCGCTCCTGCTCCCGCCCCTGCGGCGCCCGCACCCGAGCGGGCGGCGGCCCCTGCTTCGGACGGCGGAGTGCGGGCGTCTCCCATTGCCAGGCGTTTGGCACGCGAGCGCGGCATCGACCTGTCGTTGGTGACCGGTAGCGGTCCCAATGGGCGCATCACCGAGCGGGATGTGGAAAACTTCCAGGCTCCGGCGGCAGTTCCGGAACCGGCGGCTGCTCCGGCGGCCGAACCTGCGCCAACTCCCGCCGACTCACGCATCGAACTCAGCCGCATGCGTCAGACCATCGCCCGGGTGACTGCCGATAGCAAGTCCACCGCGCCCCACTTCTACGTCACAGCCGAAATTGACATGGGCAAGGCCATGTCCCTGCGCCGCGACGTGAACGATGAGTCTGACCCCGAAAACCGCGTCAGCGTCAACGACCTGATGGTCAAGGCATCTGCCCTGGCCCTAGCGAGGCACCCCAAGTTCAATTCATTCTTCCGCGGCGACCATCTGGAAGTTCATGGCGCCATGAACATCGGCATCGCCATCGCATTGGAATCTGGCCTGATCTTGCCCGGCGTGAGCAACTGCGAGAGCAAGAGCCTGCTTCAGATTGCCGCCGCCACCAAGGACCTGATCGCCCGTGCCAACAGCGGCACCCTCCGCAACGAGGAGTACAGCAGCACGACGTTCAGCATCAGCAACATGGGCATGTTTGATGTCGAGAGTTTCACCGCCATCATCTACCCTCCCCACGCCGCGATCCTGGCCGTGGGCAGCGTCAAGCAGCAGCCCGTGGTGCGCGACGGCGAATTGGCGGTAGGCACGATGATGAAGGCTACCCTCTCCACCGATCATCGCGTCGCCGATGGCGCCGAAGCCGGCCAATTCCTCATGGAAATCAAGCGGGTCCTCGAAAACCCGGTCAGCCTGCTGCTGTAAACTCCAACCAAGCCACGGAGCCCCCACCATGCCCCAGATGACCGGCGGCCAGGCAGTGGTCGCATCCCTGCACGCCCAGGGTGTCGACACCGTATTTGGCATCATATCCGTTCACACTCTCGACCTGTTCGATGCGCTGTTCGACCGCCAGGACGACGTGCGGTTCATCGGCGGACGCCTCGAGTTGGGCTGCGGTTATATGGCCGACGGGTACTGTCGCGCCACCGGCCGACCCGGGGTAATCCTGACCAGCACCGGCCCCGGCGCCGCCGACTCCGTTGGCGCCATGGGCGAGGCCTATTTCTCCGCCTCGTCGATCCTTCAGGTAACCACCAACGTGGAGTCCGAGTTCGTCGGCAGCGGCAAAATGGCGACGCACGAGACCAAGGACCAGTTGGGCATGTTCGCTGCCGTGACCGACTGGAATGCCCGCATCGATCAGATCGAATCCATACCCGATCACTTTGTCGAGGCCTTCGTGCGGTTCCGGGAGCGACGGCCCCGGCCCATCGAGTTGGAAGTACCCACCGACCTCCTGGGCCAGCACGCCGAAGTTGAGGTGCTCCAGCCTCGTCAACCCGATGTCCCACCGGGCGATCCGGTCCAGGTCGAACGTGCCTGGAACCTGCTGCGCAACGCCAAGCGGCCCGTCATCTTTCTCGGAGAGGAGATCCATACCACCGGCGGCGCGGATGACATAATCCGCCTGGCCGAACAAATCGGCGCTCCGGTGGTCACCGGTGACGGCGCCAAGGGCACCTTCCCGGAGAGCCACCCGCTATCTCTGGGAATGGCCCTCGGCAACCGCATCTGGGGCCAGAACCCGGTCCTGGACTGGATGGGTGATTGCGACGTTGCGCTGGTTTTGGGCAGCAACCTTCCCTACCGCTCGACCTCCGGGGTCGGGGTCAAACTGCCCGAAAAGATTATCCACGTCCTCCTTGACGGCGATTACATCGGCAGGAACTACGATACCGAGGTCGCCATCGCCGCCAACAGCGGCGCCGTCGTCCGCCAGTTCCTGAGCGCAGCCGGCGGAACCGACCTCGGGACTGGCGGCGATTACCGCAAGGAAATCGCGGAACTGAAGTCCAATATCTACTCCGGCTTGCAGGAGCAGTGGGGCCCTGAACTCAAGGCATGGGAGGCCGTCCGGTCCGTCATTCCCGACGACACCATCTTCTCCCTCGACGCCACCGTCCCGGCCAACCGGGCGGTGCGCTGCCTTCAGATGGATCGCCCCCGCAGCTACATGTATCCCCACGGCTGGGCTGGCCTTGGTTTCGGCTTTCCCGCCGCTATGGGAGCCAAGGTGGGCCGTCCCGATTGCCCGGTGATCTGTGTCACTGGCGACGGCGGATTCCAGTACAACGCTCAGGAGTTGGGCACTGCGGTTCAGTACGGGATCAATCCCATCGTCATGGTGTTCAACGATTCGGCCTGGGGCGTGCTCAAGGGCTATCAGCAGGATCGTGGCGGCCGCCGTATGGCCACTGACCTGGTGAACCCCGATTTCGTTAAGCTGTTCGACTCCTACGGCATCGGCGGCACCCGGGTGCACAACGTGTCTGAAATGACCGGCGCCGTGCAGGACGCCGTTGCTGCCGACCGCATCCATCTTATCGAAGTCGTCATGCCCGATGGTTTCCCCGCCTTCTGTCGGAGCTAGCCCACGTCCACCGGCGAGAACCGTCATACCGATACTGTCCGCGAACAGTTTCGCATCCAGTCAGCCGAATTCGAACGCCAGATTGGTGGCCAGGGAAACCGCGCCATCGGCTCCTGGATCATTGACAACCTGCGTCTCAACGGCACGGAAAGCGTGCTGGACGTCGCCACCGGGACCGGCCTGATGGCGCGGGAGATGGCTCCCCACGTCGCCCATGTCAACGGCATCGACGTGACCCCCGAGATGCTGGCCCAGGCGCGCCAGATCGCCGCCGACTCCGGTATCGCTAATCTGACCTTCGACGACGGCGACGCCACCAACCTGCCGTACGCTGACGATCGGTTCGACATTGTCATCAGCCGTATCGCGGTCCATCACTTCGACAAACCAGAGGTCGAACTTCGCGAAATGCGCCGCGTGTGCAAGCCACATGGCCGGGTCGTAATCGTTGACATTACGGCGTCCGACGACCCATCCATCGCCGATGCTCACAACCGCCTGGAACGGATGCGTGACCCTTCACACACCGCCGCTTTCTGCCTGTCTGACCTCCGCGCATTGGCGCAACGCTCGGGGCTAAATGTCATACACACCAGCGAAAACGATGCTGTTCATGACCTCGGCGAATGGATGGACCTTACCGGCGCTCCCGATAACGTTCGCGCCGCTATACGTCAGGCGTTCGAAGATGAAATCGCTGGCGGCTCACCCACCGGGATGGGCGCTCACCGCGACGATGGTCGCTTCAAGTTTGTGCATCACTGGGCCGTTCTTGCCTGTGACCTGCCCCCAGGGTGACGATGGTGCGCCAATCGGACTGCCTGACTTCGTAGGGGCGAATAGTCATTCGCCCCTGTTTTTCTGCTGAGCGCCCGGGCCAGGTGCGCCAGCTGAGACGTGGCGGCGTTCCCGGTCAGTGCCGGCGTCCTATTGCCTGAGATCTGTGCCGCGCCGCTCTGGCGATATTCAGTCGCTTTTCATTAGCATCAAGCCACTTGATTCCAATTCGTATCCCACGCGACAAGACCGAAACGCCCCAATGGCAAACCTCCGCCGCATCTACCCGTTGTCTCCCCGTGACCTGACCGAGGAGCAGATCGCCGTCATCTTTGCCATGACCTCCCGGCGACCAGAGCCATTCGACGAAATCGCCCTCCAGGTCTCCGCCGAACGCGCCGCCGATTTCAACGAAAGGTGGGTCGTCGGATACGGACACGCCTCCGTGGCCGAGCATGCCATCGTCCATCTGGCCGTGGAGAACATCTCTCGCCTGGCGTGCGACAACCTCGAAGACAACCGCCTCGCGTCGTATACCGAAAAGTCCTCCCGCTACCAGGTAATCGACCCTGATAGTTTCCACGTACCCGAAGAACTCGACAGCAACCCTGGCCTGCGATCTCGATACGTCGCGGTTTGCCGGTCTCTTTTCGTGGCCTACGCTCGGCTGATTCAGGGCGTAACCGCCCATCTCGAAACTTATCAACCGCAGCGCGAAAACGAGGGCAACGGGGCATACGCCCTCCGTATCCGCCGCCAGGCCACCGACGCATGCCGCGCCGTCCTGCCTGCCGCCACGCTGACCAACGTGGGCGTTACCGCCAACGCCCGAACCCTGGAACACGCCATCAGCAAACTGATGTCTTCGCCGTTGGCTGAGGAACGTTCAATCGGCTCCGAACTGCGCGAACAGGGTCGGTCCATCACGCCTACCCTGGTCAAATACGCCGATTACAACCCCTATCTGGCCGAGGCCGGTAGCAGTGCGTTTGGAAAGTCCCGGCAGCTCCAAGCCGAGCCGACTTGGTCCGTCCGCCTGCTGGAGTTCGACGGAAACGCGCTACGCAAGTTGTGCGCTGCTATGCTGTTCCGACGGGGCGACGGCTACAGCGATGCCTTGACCAATGCCATGAGCATGTCGCATGCAGAGTGCGTGGCGGTCGTCAATGAGTCCGTCTGCAATATCGGCCCCCACGACTCGCCGCCACGCGAATTCGAGCTCGTCGACTTCACCTTCGAGTTTATCTTCGACTACGGCGCGCTCCGCGAGTTCCGCCGTCACCGTATGCAGACCTATCTCTCCCAGCCCCTGACCGTGCTGAACGGCCATGCAACGCCGGCTCTTGTCGAAGAATCCGGTATGTCCGGAGTTTTCCAGGCGGCGATTGCCGAAGCCGATGGACTATTCGGATCGCTCGCCAAAGAAAATCCCGCGTTGGCCCAGTACGCGGTGACCCACGCTCACCGTCAGCGCGTGCTTTCTAAAATGAACCTGCGGGAGTGCTACCACCTGTTCAAACTGAGAAGTTCCCGCCAGGCTCATCCGGCCATTCGTCAACCGGTCCTGGAAGCCATGCGCCTTGCGGTCGAGGCGCAGCCGGAACTCTTCAGGCACCTGCCCTTGCGCAACGCCCCGCCCTGGTGGCCGTTCGCGCCGGCATAATCGGGACGGTCTCTACGGGTCGGAACAGTCCCTGGTGAACCCGCAGTTCCGGCAGATTATCTTGCAACTGCGTTCGTGCATCCGGTTCCCGCAGATCTCGCAATCCAGCCCGTCGTCACGCTTGGGAATTGGCGGAGTTTGCGGCCCGGTTCGTTGGGTGGTCATGTCGCATCACCTCCCTCTCCAGATCGACGGTGGCACTGGCGGCCCGGCGATGATGCGCGCGCTCAGGAACTTCTCGCCGGTGGGCACCGTCGGCCCGTGCCTTTCATCCGGTAGCAGCGCCACTTCATGGAACCCGAACACCGATTGGTCCAGCTCCAGGTCCTTGACGCCGCTTCCGTCGTTTTCGTTCACCACAATCCGGTCGATCAGAATCCGCTCGTCGTTTTTCACCAACCAAATTTGGTAGGTGTCCGCCGGCATGCCGGACACCATCAGGAACCCTTGCTTTCCTGACGGATGGAGCATCAACAGACCGCGGGCCGTCGGTTCCGTGCCCATTGGTGAAGTCATCTGCAACTTTTCCGTCTCGGGCTGCGCCGAAAGAACGGTGGCTTGCACCATATCCGATACTTCTTTCTTCACCAGGTCCACGGACTCCGTGCCTTCTCCGGCCTGTATTTCGACCCGAGACGAATCCGCCACTCGGCCGTTATTGAGGTCCAGGTTCGGGGCGTCGCTCGTCCGACCTATCCGAACCGCGTGCTCGTCGACCACCGGCGATTGCGTGATCGTTGCCGGAGCCTCCTCCCGCCCGGTTGGCGCGACAGCCGGCGACATCGCCGCGACCGCCGCGCTCGCCGACGCCAGCGCAACCGTCTCATGCCGCGCTGTCATCACCTCTTGCTCGATTGCCAGGTTGCTGATTTCCTGGTGCTGGGAGATCATGAAACTCACCGAGGCGGCCAGCAGCAGGCTCAACGTTCCAACCGCCACCGGAGCGAGCCAGCGGCGCAATCGCTTCACCGACCAGCGAGGGTCAGAGCCGATACGTCGGGCGACACCCGGGCGATCCGTCCGGCCTGTGGAGTTGGCCAGCACGCGCTTTTTCAGACCCGCCGGGAGTTGGGCCTCCGGGGCAGAGGCCGTGAGCCTGGCCGCGGTGTCCTGGAACCCCAGCAGCACCTCTTGACAGTGCGGGCACCGGATCACGTGGTGGAACACCGCCTGGAACTCGGCGTCGTCCAGCGCATTCAGCGCAAAGGCTGCCAGTTCCCCTTCGGGATGCTCCGATGCGGCGTATATTTCGCCGGGATCGTCAGACCACATGTGCTTCCAACGCCGCCTTGAGTTTTTGCATTCCCAGTCGCATCCGAGTTTTGACCGTTCCCAGCGGTATCCCCAGCATCTGGGAAATCTCCGATTGGCTGTAACCGTGCCAGGCCGAAAGGTATAGCGGTCGGCTCTGATCCTCGGGAAGGGTCATCAAGGCCTCGCGTACCAGTCTGGCGTCAAATCCGCGCTCCACTTGCCGCTCGACGCTCATCTTTGCATCGGGGATCCTTTGCAGCGCGTCCATCTCGGGATAAACCGTGTGATCCGAGGTCCGCCTTCGTGATCGGTACATGTCCACGACCTTATGGTGCGCCACGGACATGATCCAGGTACTCGGCGCCGCCATCTCCGGCCGGTAGCTCTTCGCTTTCAGCCAGACGTTGGAGAACACCTCTTGGACGGCGTCTTCGGCTAACGCTTCGTCTTTCAGGATAGAGACCGCCAGGGAGAAAACCCGTTGGGCGTAGCGATCATAGATCTCCTCCAGGGCTCTCTCGTCTCCCGAGCCGACTGCGGATATGCGCTGGGCATCTTCACTATGTGGATTGTCTGGCACCACCCCTCCAGAGTTATCAGGGGTTCAATATTGCCTGGTTATCATATATACGGATCGAGCGCCCGGCCGGATTGCTCCGACCCAACATCGCCCCGCGATCTCGCGAAAACAGGAAAGCCGGCGTCAGACCACCAGGCTGTCGAATATCCCCTGTATATTCGGAAGGTTCTCCAGCGACCAGATCAGTTCCAGCGCCAGTTCGCATTGCTGGTCCGTAATGGTGGGGCAGGCCAGCCGTCGGAACTTGGCATCCACGTCGGCGTCGCTCAACGGGTTTTTGCCGTGCCCCTTGGGGAAACTGGTCTCTGCAACCTCGGTCTGGCCGTTGTTTTTGATCACCTCGATCCGGCAGTTGTACTCCGCGGGGTACCTTTCCGTGAAACCCCCGTTTTCGTCTATCCGCATCTTGCCGATGATCTCGCGGAGCCCGGGGTCTGCGATACGGTCCGGGGCAAATGTGGCCGGGGTTACCTCTCCATCCCTGAGCCCCACCGCCGCCAGGAATGGGATGCTGTGGTCGGCTGTTTCCCGGGTCTGGGGGTCCCATTTCTCGGGCTCGGTGGAGGCGCTGCTCACCGCCGACCGGTAGGACTGGATCTTGATCGACGCGATGTCGTCGACATGCACCCGGTCGTGCAGTTGGATGGCCAAGTCGATCGGCGCCTGCGTATGTATCTGCGACGGGTAGAACTTGAAGATCGTGTCCGTGATCCGGAACGGGGCATCGTCCCCACCCATGGCGTCGATCTCAATGGGATAGCCGATCGCCTGCTCCCACAATCCCTTGCGCCCCTCGAAGGGCTCGAACGGGCCGGTCATTCCCTCGGCCGCCAGTTGGGCCGCGAAGATCCCGGCCCGCGTCGCCGCCGCCGCGGCGCAGCCCTTCCACATGGAAAGCTCGCCCATCCGGGTCACGCGCAGGGGTACGTTCGGCACCACTGCCAGCGATATCGCGTGGCCCATTTGTTCCTCGTCCAGTCCCAGGACCTTGCCGGCCGCGCAGGCGGCCCCGATCACGCTCAGGACTCCCTGGTCCCATTGGTTGTCCGGCACGTGGTCGGCAATGCGGCAGAAAGCCTCGTAGGCCAGCGCAATCGCCGTTATGAGCGTCCGCCCGTCAGCCTCGACGCTATCCCCCACCGCCAGCGCCGCCGGGATCATGTCGCTGGGATGCCCGCCGCCGGGCGAGAAGTACGAGTCATTGCAGTCCAGGTATCTCACCATGACCCCGTTGGCGAACCCGGCCATATCCAGCGACGACCGGTCGTAGGTTCCCAGGATCCTGGCGGAGGTCTTGCTGGACACGTCTCCCGCCAACTTGCGCGCGACCTTGGCCGGTTCGCTCAGGTAGCCCCCAACGGCGCACCCCAGGGTGTCGGCAACGGTGCGTTTGACTTGATGCACCACCTCAGGCGGCAGGTCCTCGTAGGTGAGATTGCAAGCGTAGGAGCTCAGCAGCTCGGTGGTGCGGTCCATATGCCTCGTTACCTCTCTTCTTTGCGTACGCCGGCACACCCGGCGTGAACCATTCTACAGTCCGCCGGCGCCTGTTCTCGCTTGCCCGCGGATCAGCGAATCACCGCTTCCGCGATGCGTTCCATCTGTGCCGACATCTCATCTTCGGTTTCGCAGTGCTCCGGACGCACCACCACGCGATCCGCGCCCGCGTTCAGGAAGTCCTGCACCAGTTGACCATCCGGAGCCTGGCCGTAAACCGAGATGGTCAGTGACTTGGGATCACGCCCCCTGGCTTCCGCCAACTCGTCCAGTCGTTTCCGGCTTTCTTCCACCTCGGCCGGCGTGATGCGGTTGGGCAGCCAGCCGTCGCCCCAGGTGGCAACGCGCTGCAGAACCCTCCGCGCCAGCCCGCCCAGTATCACCGGCGGGTGAGGCTGCTGTATCGGCTTCGGGTTCGACTTCACGGGCGCAAAATCGTAATACGTGCCGTGGAACTCTGCTTCGTCTTTGGTCCACAGTTCTTTCATCACGTCCACGGCTTCCCGTGTTTGCGTCCACCGATGGTCGAAGTCGCCACCGAAAATCTCCGTTTCCTCGCGGTTCCATCCGGCGCCGATGCCAAACAGGAACCTCCCGCCGCTCACCCGGTCCAGCGTGGCAATCTCTTTGGCGAGCATCAGCGGGTTGCGCTCCGGCACCAACGTGATGCCAGTTCCCAGCTTGATCGTGCTCGTCGCGCC
Source organism: uncultured Dehalococcoidia bacterium (assembly GCA_951813535.1). GTDB lineage: Bacteria > Chloroflexota > Dehalococcoidia > Lucifugimonadales > UBA3495 > Bin87. The sequence goes on from OX638345.1 coordinate 2,132,738, forward strand.
GGACGCGCGAGCCAGCGCTATGTACGGATCTGCGAAGTGGGCGTAGGTCCACGGGATCTCGCCGCCCGAAGGGAACTGGCTCGCGCTCTGCACCGGTAGGATCGGGTGCTCGGCGTACCAGATCGACTCAAACCCCAGCGACTCCGCGGTGCGGGCCATGAACGCCGGATCCAGCGTGTAGGCCGGCAGAGGTATGGAAGTTCCAACAGACATAACGTAGCTCCTTGGGTAGTTGGTTCAGCGCGTGGCCGGGAAACGGTCAAGTCGGTGCGGCCAACTCAGGATCGGGCCGTCGCTGGTAATGAGGATGTGGCCTTCGAGGGCAGTGGCGATAATGATACGGTCAGCCGGGTCACCATGAATATCTTCCAAACCTCCAGCGCGCGCAGCGATGCGACCGGTAACGGGAATTTCGTCGAATCCTTCAGCGAGCAGCCATTCGTGCCATTGCGACGCGGTCATATCATTGCCAATGCGTCCTTTCTGCTGCAACATGCCGATCTCCCAGATTGAGATGGCGGAAAACACGCCTTGGCCGTCCAGAATGGCTTGCGCGATTCTATCGCGTGCTTCTCGGCCCAACCTGCGGCTCGCGACAAGATACCAGACGATAGCTTGAGTATCTCCGAGTATCAAAGAACCTCTTCCTGTTCGATTGATTCGTGGCCCGCACCGGGTATCCGTTGGAACCGCTTTATCTGAACCAGAGGCTTTTCATCGTCAAATACGGCCACCTTGCCGTCTTCGCTCTCCGAAACGGCAGCGATAATCTCGATCAGTTGCTCCGTAAATTCATCGGTGTTGACCGTCAGGAACTTGTGCCGATGCAAGATCGACACGTCAACCTTCTCAGGCATACGGTACTCCCGAGACTTGACCTCATCTGGTTCAATAAACCAGGACGCCGGCATCGGCCCCGAGATGTCCCAGTCGTCATCCGTGAGGACATTAGGATCCGTGTACCATTCGACAGGCATGGGCCCCTCAATGTCGCCGAGGATTTCAACCTTGCCCTTGAGACTGCCGTATCCACCAAGCGGAGGTTGTACGTAGCGCGTAATTTCCACCGCCGGCCCGTCGCCGTCCGCGACAATCAGCGCTCCCCCATCCTGGTAGATTTCGGCAATCAGTTCCAGGCACCGCCCTTTGAATTCACCGATACCGAGTGCTTGGCAAACGGGCTGTTTCTTGTGCTGCTCGTCCATTGACTACCACCACCTGTCTTTATCCAGCCACGAGTTAAGGCACTGAGCCATTTCCCGCATATTGGCGCTGCGTTCACCAGCAACATCCATGATGGTGCCATCTACGACTTCGAACGTAGTGGCATGCCTTTCGGAGAAGTTCCCTCTCTTCCTGAGGTTGTAGATGCGCCAGCTGACCCCGTCAGTCAGCACACCTATTCCAGATCGCAAATGCGCGGTATATCCTTCCAATTGTGCTTCATGGTTGGCTAGATTGCGACCTCGGTATTTGGCTTCGATAACAATCACAGGCCGTTCCATGCGGTTGAACAGGACATAATCAGCTTTACGAACATTTTGGCCGCTTGGCATGGGCCATTCAACCGCCGATTGATCGAAATCGTTCATGTCCCAATCTAGGGCACGGATAATTGCATCGATAAGCAGATAACGAGTGGCCAGCTCTGAGTACATGTACCCGTACTCACTACTGGTTGAGGGGTACTTTTCCAACTGTTTGCGGACTTGCCGAATGGCGTCCTCGATTTTTGCAATTGTCATAGCTTGCGATCTCTGGCAGTCGTTGATTGGTCGGTGTTTCAGTCATCCGCCGCAACCGCTTCCCGCACGCCGACAATCGCGTCATACACCTCCGCTCCTTGCCCAACAACCACGTCCACGTCCTCGGTGAGCAGATAGCCCTGCTCCACCAGCGTTTCGGCGGACTCGCGCACCCGCGCCAGGTATTCGTCTCGCGACCCGTAGCACTCTTCAATTGAAGCGCGCGGGTCGCCTGACGCCATCCGATCAGCCCGGCTGACCGGGAAAGGAATTGCTCCGCCCACAACGGTCCCGCCCGGTGAGAGCACCTGGCCCGGTCCGCCGATGTCCGCGTGCCGGACGTTCCAGCCGGTATACGTGGCCAGAGGCACCGCGATGGCCGGCAGCCGGATGCCTCCCACCTCGTTCCCGTCGGCATCTACAGCCGACACCAGGGACGGATACGCATCACCCACTTCCGGTGGTATCACGGTCGGCACGGCACGGTCGGGTCCAAAGTCCAAACGACGCATGATCTTGTGATGCTCCGGGAACTCGACGCCGGGCAATGCTCGAAAGCGGTCGGCCAACTCCCCGGCGTCGACAATCGTATTACCTGCATATGTAGGATACCCATTTTCGGGCGGGAGTTCATTATGGGTAACCCAATTGTCCAAATGCACGAGCGACGCGCGCATGACCGGACGGTAGTCGACGTAGTTCAGGGCCTGTGTGCCCCGGGCTCCCGAATCCGGATTGGTATCAGAGATCGGCAGGTTGGCCGGACCGTGCTGCGTTCCGCAGAACAGCCAGGAACGCACGTTTTCGGGCAGCGTCGCGTCCGCTTTGCCGTCGGCAGTTACGTGGGCCAACGCTCCATGCCCGCCCCAATACTCGGACGAGGTGTTGGTGTAAATCACCTTGGGAGCCACTCCGCGACGTGTCACCTCCGCCAGGACGCCTTCCTCGCCGCCCGGTTCCAGATCCAGGAACGGGGGCAGGTTGTTCACGCTCCGATTGGATAGGCTCGACGGCTGCCCGAACCGGACGTTGAACTCGCCCATCTTGCCGCCGGCCACGTTGGGCAGCATTCCCTCGAACACGATCCTGCCCTCTTCGTCGCGGTTCAGTCCCAGGTGCAGCATCTGCCTCAGGAAACGGCCGCTCTGGCTGCGACCATAGGCATAGGCCCGTCCGAGCGCGCCGGCCAGCGGATTGGCGGTTCCCTCCGAATCCGTCTTCCCGTGCCGCAGCCAGGCCACGATGTCCCGTGTCGCCAATAAACCCAGCCCGACCACCGGAGCGTGCGAGGTCTCGTATACCACCCGATACACCTTGCCGGCCTCAAATCCGCCGTCCATAGTCACACGCGCTGCATCCGGTATCCGCCTTCCGCCGTCCAAACGGGCGAAGGCCCATTTGTCACGCGGAATGACAGTCTCCGGCGCGTCCTCGTGTTCCTGGACGGTTAGAACGGAATCCCAACTCTCCAGGTGGTTGGTGGGATACGGCTTGTGGTCGCGGTCGGACAGGAACTGGGTGTCGACGTGTGTCAGCGGTTGAAAAGACACCACTATTTTACCGGAAACCGGCGAACCGTCCGGGTTCATTGCGTTCGGCACGTCGCACTGGAACAGGCCCGGCGCGTCCGGCACGTCGTGTTGCCACCCGCACCAAACCAGGCTGTACCCGTGCCGCATCAGGAACCCGTTGCCGGGATGCGGGTCCGCGTCCGGTGGCCCGTCCGGTGCGCTGTTCAGGTTTTTCAGCGCCAGTTCCTTGCCCCGATTCACCACGTCAAGCAACAGCCGACCGTTGCCGTGGTCATTGTCGACCGGCTTGATGATTCGAAAATCGGCGCTGAATTCCACCAGTCCATCGGCGTTTCGCTGCGCCAGCGCCATGTCCGCGATGACGGTGTTGTCCGGATGTGACGGATCCACGGCGAAACGCGCCAATCCGTCGATCTGCTCGTAACCACCCGCGGCGCCGAAGGCTTGGCCCTCGGCGAACGGCTTCCTCGTTGTGATTTCCAGTCTGACCAGCGCCATCTCCATTCACCTCGTTTCGCCGTGGGTAGTTCCTCGATCTCGCCTTCCGCTAGTAACTACACCCGCACGTTCATGCCGGCAAACCAACCGTCATGCTCGCAAACCAGCCGCCATCGCTGCCAGCCAACCGTAATGCCCGCAGATCAACCGTCATTCCTGCGAAAGCAGGAAACCACTCGCCCTTCGGGCTCACGTCTATCCCGTCAGAACGCCCTTCAGCGTCCCTCCGGTTTGCGGAAGCCAGCCGCCTCTCAATCCCGTTAATCCCGTTCATCCATGCCATTCCCCGTCAGAAGACTTCGCTCGCGTCTACATCGAGATCGGTCGGAGGCTCGACGCCGGTGTTGTCCCGCCACCACTGGGCGAAGGGTTCGTCACCCATCTGTTCCTTGAGCCGGGCCAAATGCGCTTTGACCTGCACCATCATCGGCAGTTGGTGGTCTGCCGCCAGCTGGTACGTCCGCGCGACCCATTCCAGGGCGTCGGGAAGATTGCCGCGCTGCTCCTCGACCATTCCCAATTGGCCGTAGGTGCGTGCCGCCCGGAGCACGTCGCGCACGTTCTCAAAAGCGATGCGGGCCTGGTCGTACCAATGATAGGCCTGATCCAGATCCCCCTGCTCGTGGTGGACGACTCCCAACTGCCGCGCTTCCACACCCATACCTCGCAGGTCGCCCATCTCCTCCCGGTACTCCATCGCCACGCGCAGCCACTCGTCCGCCTCATCGGGAATGCCCCTGGCCTGCGCCAGCGTTCCCAGGTGATGAAACTCGACGATCATCTGCTCGGTCATGCTCAGGCGGTCGGCGAGGCCCAACGCCTGTTGGTACCAGGATTGCGCGTCCTCGAACAGGTATTCCGAGTGGTCCACTGTTCCCAGCGCATGGAAAATGTAGACCGCTGTTTCCTCGTCGCGGTTGTCTTCCACCAGTTCCCGCGCGCGGTGGTACCAGCTCCGCGCCTCGTCGTACTCGAACCGCAGGTGGCACGCCGAGCCCAGGGCGCGGAAGTCGTTGACCATTTCCTCGTAGTCGGGTAGCCGTTGGTGGATATCCAGCGCCCGCGAGTACCACTCCTTGGCGGCGCTGTACTGGCGTTGGTAGTGTCGCACCTGCCCGATCGCGAAGCATGTGTCGGCGATCGACTCCTGGTCCTCGCCGCCGTCGATGATTTCCAGCCCTTGCTCCAGCCACTCGGAGGCCGTGTCGTATTGCCCCCGCCGCGTGGCGATCAGGCCGTTCTGATGATAGACGGCCGCGGTGCGTGGGTCCGTTTCCCCGTCCGGTTGCTCCAGCAGGTAGTCCAGTAGTTGCCGGTTGAACAGATCGGCCCTTTCCAGGTCCATCCGTTCCACCGATTCCATCGAGTCCGTTCCCAGCAGGTATTGCCAGAACTCGATGGCTCCGTGTCCTTGCGCTTCGCTGGCGGTGTGCCCAATCGTATCCAGCAGCTGCCCGCGTAACCTGCGCAACTCGGGGAACCGTTTTTGCATCCGGTATACCTGCGCCAACGGTTGAAACAATACCTGGGCGTTGTCCCATTGCCGGTATTCGAGGGCCAGCCCCAGCGCCTGCGTCAGGTTGCCCTCTTCCGCCAGAACGGCGGTGACTCCGGTGTCCTGGTTCTCGTAGAGGCTTTCCATAAAGTAGTCAGCGGTATCGGCATAGATCCGGACGAATTCCGTTTCCAGCTGCCGTATGCCGTTACCCGACACCTGACGGCCCAATTTCCGTCCCAGGAACCAGGGCAGCGACGGATTGATCTGGTAGACGCTGGGCGAAATCGACTCCAGGAACCCCGCCGCGTGCGCTGACCGCAACATGGTCCGGCACGCCGCGTACGAGCGGCCGGTGGACTGCATCCCGCCTTCCGGAGACAGCAGGCTCCGCGACGCCCCCGCGGTGAGGTCGTCTCCCACGATCTGCGCGTATTCCCGCTCTTCCGTCATGTGCGATAACACGTCCAGCATGACCCTTCGCTGGAATAGCGAAAGGAACGGCAGATGCGTTCGGTTCCGGCGCGACATCCGCGAGAACGAATATTCCATGGCTGCCGTTAACACCGCTTCGCGCCCCGGTTCGCCTCCCTCCGGCTCACTGTCGATCAGCCTGGCCATCTCGCTGACCGCAGCCGCCGCCGGAACGTCCTTTACCGGCGGGATTGCGATCTGCATTGCCAACGGGTGTCCATCCAAAAGGTCCATCAAGGCCACAAAATCCGCATCGACCCGAGTCGCCGGTACGTCTGCCTGCTGCATGATCTGGGCCGCCAACGCCAACCGGTCAGCGCTTGCCAGCCCGCCCAGCGTCAGGGATGCGTGGGGGAACGAAACCCATTCTTCGGTTGCCCGCCGGCCCAACAGCAACGCGCTCGTCCCAACCGGCCCGGTGGTCACTTCGCCGAGGAACGCCGCCAGATCCGGCAACTCCTCTTCGTTCAGCAGGCCGGGAGCCCCGTCCGGGAAGCCGGCAACATTTTCCAGGTTGTCCCACACCAGTAGCGAAGCGTTTTCTTGCAGGTAAGCCGTTACCCACCGCCGCTGCTGCTCCGCCGGCATGTCCGCAAAATCCAGCCCCGACACCGCCGTGCCGATCTCGTGGACCACCCGCTCCAATCCGGCCGGCTGCGACGTTTCAAACGCCGCGTAGAATACGCCGCCAGGGTAGGCCACTCGGGCCGGCTTCAGGAACCACCGACACAGCGCCAGGGCCAGTTCCGTCTTGCCCACTCCGGTGTCGCCCGACAGGTGTACCACCGAGTGCGTTTTCAACGCCCTTTCCAATTGCCGCAGTTCTGCTTGGCGACCGACCAATCCGTACTGGCCGGCCACCGGAATCTGCAGGTCTTCGGTGGGCGCTTCCTCCGGGTGGATTACCGGCGGCGCCAGCGGGTCCGGCTGATGCTGCGCTATCACCGGCGGCTGGTGGTTCCGCGACTGGTAAACGCATGGTAGCTGCCAGTCCCAAAACACCCGCCGGCCGTACAGCGTGGTCCGCTCCGGCGTGTCCATCAGCCCGCGCCGGACGGCGGAAACCGCCTCCGCCACCGTGTTGCCCTGCGCGATCCGGCGGTAAAACGCTGCCACCGCTCCGTCTCCGGCCTCCGGATGCATCGGAGCCGGCAGAACCGCAACCTGGGCGACACCCGCATCCGCCAGTGCCATCGCTGCCCGGGCCCATCTCGTCGAAGGTGGGTACTCTTCCTGCACTCCTGCGGTTATCAAAACCACATTGACTCCGCCGGCAGCCAGGGTTTCCCCTAGCTCGCCAACGGCAACGGGATTCGGGCTGCCGTCGTCCTGCTCCAGCATGATCGTGCCGTCATCACCCAGGGTCGCGCTATCGATGTGGGCGACGTGGTAATGGTTCGGGTTGCGGACCAGCAGGTCCCCCATCGCGCTCAGCGTGGCCGGCCTCGGGTTGTCCAACGATACCTGTACGTTCAGCCCCTCCAGCGCGGCAACGGTCGCGTCGGCCAGGCTCCCTCCCGCCGTCACCGGTTCCGACAGCAGCGGCCCCGCACTCGGAACCTGCTGAAGCAGCGGACTCGTCGAAAGCATCAACACGTGCAGTGTGTCTTCCTCTGCCTGCTCCCCGCCATCCACCGGCGCCTGAGCCGCGGACTGCCGAACCACTCCGACCAGCCCGTTGATGAAATATCCGAGCGACGGGTCGTTCATCAGCTCCCACGGCAGGGACATGAATTCTGGCCGGGACGACACAATCGTCAGGACGCCTCGCTCCTCCCTTCCCATCACCTCGTCCAGCATCGCCCGGCCGCCGCTCTCCACGCCAAACGCCGATTCGAAAATCAATCGGCCCAAGTTGCGCATGACGAGTTCCACCGCTTCAACCTGGGCGATGCCTCCCGGAGACCCGCGCTGGTATTCCGTGTGGTAGCGGTCCAGCGCTCCACGTTCCTCATCCGAGAGGTCTACGCCAAAGGTCACCGGCGCTGTTTCGCGTGTCTCTCCCGACGCTTCGACCAGTCGTATCTGTAGCTGTCCCACGTCGTTCAGATCGTGGATTTCCAAACTAGCGGCCATTTTGGAGATTTGCTCCTGTAAGTCCTGCAACGGATAACGGTTCGGATCCCGTGGACCGGACGCGCCGGGCAAGCATCGGGATCGGGCTTCCTTTTCGAGGAATTTTGAGGCGCGTGCGATACAAAACAGTGCCGATGATGGTAGTTAGCGTTTAACAAGAGCCGTTGTCGCGCAATCAAATGACCGCGTTTCGGCAGACGTCTGGTGGCCATTCAAGGCTATTCCTGCCCACGGAGGGCGAGAATAGTTATATGAAGCTGCTCATGTTGTTGACCGGTTCAGACATGTCATGACCCGGTTCGGCCATGTTGCCACACCATGCGAACTAAATTATAATTCACCGCACTTTTCGGGCAAACCTACTGACCTGTATCGCATCGGCGGCATTATACAACATAATGCCGCCTTTCATTCCCCAATGACGCACGGATACCCTCCATGACTATCCCGGCCAAAGTTCGGCGTTCTTGGTTAGTCACCCCAGTTTCGCAACCCGAACGCGTGTCGGCAGCCCCCTCGGCTGGCGCTGACGTGATCGTCCTGGATCTGGCGGAATTCGTAGCCGAATCCGACAAGCCCGCGGCTCGGGAGTCCCTGCGCGATTGCCTGTTTCCGGCCAAATCCACCGGAGCGGAGGTCTTCGTTCAGATCGACCCCGAACTGATGCTTGCGGACCTCAGCGCGGCGGTGTGGCCTGGGCTGGATGGCATTGTCGTGACCCGCGCCGAAACCGCGGAACAAATCATGGCCGTGGACGCCATCATCTCTGATCTGGAGAGTCGACGCGGCCTGTCGCCCGGCAGTGTCGCGTTGGCCCTCAACCTGGAAACCGCCCTGGGCAACCACAACGGTTTCGAGGTCTCCACCGCCAGTTCGCGTACCTGCTGTCTCTCGCTGGGTCGCGCTGATCTGGTGATGGACCTGCGGCCGGAACCCTCGGGCGAAATCCATCTGATGCAGTATCTCATGCAGCGTCTGGTGACCTTGGCGTCGGCCACTGGAACCGTCCCTCTGGGCGCTTGGTGGCGGTTCCCCGATCGCGGCCTTCACGCTACCCCTGAGAACACCCTGGAGGCCGCCCTGCGCGGGCGCGCCATCGGTTTCAAGGGTTCCTTCTGTGTTCTGGACAATCAGGTGCGCCCCTTGAACGAAGGCTTCACCCCTTCGGAATCCGAGGTTGCGGCCGCTCACGGTCTGTGCGAGGCATACGCCTCGGCCACCGCTTCGGGTACTTTCACCGTGCTGTGCGTGGATGACCGCGTGCTCACGCCTGATATTGCCCGCCAGGCCGCCAATACGGTCGCTTTCTCCGAAGCTTGCTCAACCCGCGACCGATTCAAGATCGCCGCCGTCGACGGCGTACCTATTCCTGTTCCCTAGGAGTTCCCCATGGCCAGCACACCGCGGCGATTGAAGCGGTCCGGCCTGACGATGCCCATCGTCACCCCGCGCTTCATCAACAACGCCTGGCATCGCGGCTGCGACTTCATCAACATGGACCTGGAGGACTCGGTTCCTCCGAACCTCAAGGACGTTGCCCGCAACCTGGTACGCGAATCCATCCCCGTGGTGAACAAGGGAGGCTCGGACGCGGTTTGCCGCATCAACCACGATTTGATGGAAGCGGACCTCAACGCTGCCATTTGGCCGGGCATTACGCAGGTCAACTACCCCAAGGCTGAGTACGGCCACGAAATCGAGCGAATGGACGAGATCATCACCCGCCTGGAGGCCGAACGTGGCATCCGGCCCGGCACCGTGGAAATTGGCGCCAACATCGAGACCGCAGTCGGAGTCGCCAACGCCTACGAGATCGTCACCGCGAGCGCCAGGGTGATGGATTTCGGAGGCGCCGCCGGATACGACATGTCCCGTGACCTCGGCGTCGAGATGTTCGTGAGTTTTGACCAGTTCGTCTACGGTAAGGGCGAAGTCGAACTCGCCGCCCGCGCCGCCGGTCGTGAACCCCATGCCGCGCCGTTCACGCCTAACATAACCGGCAGCGTCAGCGATCCCGACCGCGCTTTCGCGGAGGCGGACGCGGCGCGAAAGTGCGGCTTCCGTATCGGCGGCGGCCTCCACCCCGCCGTGGTGGAACCTCAAATTCGCGGCTTTGCGTCATCGGACGACGAGATTTCCGATGCCCAGTGGGTACTCCAGGAATACCGCAAGTTGGCCCGTACGGGAACGACTTGGGTCCAAATCGACGTTTCGACCGTGGACCGGGAAGGCTCTCCGCGACCCATGGGGGCTGACTCCTACCTGGGTCGCCATCGTGTGATCGATCGTTACGAGGCTTCTCGCGCTGAGGAATTGCTGCAATGGCGCGATCTGTGCCGCGAGCGCGACGAGGAAAAGGCTGAGGCCGTTGCCCGCGTCCGGGCGAGCGAAGCCGAATAGTTCCCACGGCCATCCGGAGCTGCCCGCTATGTCCATACTTGTCCGACGCTCCAACCTCATCGTTCCCGCCGTTCAGGAGCGGATGATCCGCTGGAGCTGGCAACGCGACGCCGACGCTGTCACCATCGACTTGCAGGATGGTACCCCGGCCGCCGAGATCTCGCGTATCCGCAAAACGCTGCGCCAATCGGTCGCCTTGGCCGGCAAGGCTGGAGCCCAGGTTTTCGTGCGGGTCAACGCTGAGTACGTATATGCGGATAGCGCCGCCGCTGCCGGACCGGGTCTGGCCGGCATAGTCCTTCCTGGCGCCGAGTGTGCCGATCATGTCGCCGATGCCAGTGCAATCCTTGACGACCTCGAAAGAACGCATGGCATCGCCCCGAACTCCCTGGAAATCACTCCGTCCATTGAGACCGGAGCCGGAGTTTGGCACGTCCGCGAAACTATCACCGCAACCCCCCGCGTGAAGCAGGTGGTCATCGACGAAGCTGCTCTGGCGGCTTCCCTGGGCATCACGCAATCCGCGGATCACGACCCCTTGGTTTACGCGCGAGGACGGCTGTGTATTGAGGCCACCGCCGCCGGCGTGCAGCCCATCGCCGTTGCCGACCCCATGGGGACACAGACCGGCCAGGTCTCACGCGACGAAATGATCCAAATCGCCACCGACTCGCGTAACCTCGGGTTCAAGGGCATGGTTTGCGGGCACCCCAGTTGGATCGACGCGGTCAATGAAGCTTACACGCCGGCGGAGTCCCTGGTCGATTACTACACCCAGGTGCGTGAGGTCTTTGCCCAGGCGCTCGCCGCCGGCACCGCCGCCGCCCCCTTCGCCGGACGCATGATCGACGTGCCAGTGGACGAGTGGGCCAAGGACGTCCTCGCCATGAGCGCCGCCTGCGCCGCTCGGGACGCTGAAAAACAGGCTGCTCGTCAGGCTACGGATGTGTGGCTGGATGCCCACCCGTGGGACCAGTAGCATTTTCACCCGCCGTTGCAGTGTAAGCCTCCCCGTCCGGGCCGGGATGTCCCCGCGCCCGACCTCCGGTAGAACCTTTTCAAAGCTACTCCGCGCTTCCGGCGCAAGAATAGTCGGCCCCGTGCCACGATACGGGGTCACCGCGTGCTTGGTACGGGGCCGGAATCCAAACGTCCCTGATCAGCAATATCCTGTTCATCCTGTATATCCTGTCCATCCCGGTAAAATAGTGTCCTCAATTGCAAGGATTTGAGGAGGCCCTGGAGCCAGATTACGGAGAACCCAATGATCTACATCGACGACGAACTCCGCCGCCGTATCGACAACGCCCTGGCGGACCGCTGCCCCATGTTCATCGCCACCGTCTCGCCCGATGGGGAACCGCAGATCAGTATGCGTGGCAGCGTTCTGGTTTTTGATCGCGAGACCCTCGCCTTCTGGGAGCGCGGTTGGCGAAACTCCGCCGCTAACATCGAGAACGGCTCAAAGGTTGTGCTCTTTTATCGGCACCCCACCGAGCGCGTTAATCTGCGTTTCTACGGTACCGCCACCATGTACCGCGAAGGCGCCATCCGCGACAATGTCATGTCCCGCACGGTCCAGGGCGAACTCGACCGCGACCCCGACCGCACCGGCGCCGCCGTCCTCGTTCACCTCTACCGCATCAACCAACTCTCAGGAGAAGTCCTCCAGGAACGATGAACCATATTCTTTCCGTTTCCATCGCGCGATTTACGGCCTCCGCCCTCCACACCGAGGAGGGTAGGCCGTGGTATACAAACCTTTTGGCCAGTTCGATTTTGGGTGGCCTCGTTGTTGGCGGTTCTGCCGGCCTCGCGATCGCCGTCATGTCGCTTCTGACCGGTTGGGACGCGGTATCCCTCGCGGCCACGCCGACCTTCTGCATCGCTTCCCTGTTGTGCGCCACGGTGATTGCAGTCAAGACCTGGTCGCGTTGATCGCCGCTCCGCCGGCGCCGTTTCGGCGCTGGTCTTGGCGTGCGCGCCCGCACAGCGGGTATAAGGAACCGGCTTCACTCAGGAGGAGCCCTAAATCCCTGTGTCAAGGCTGTTCCTGCTCAAAAGATACTCTTGCAAGGGTATCCCATGCGAGCCATTTGCCGTGCACCTGCCTCCGCGCCCTTAGCAGCGTCGTCGCCGTCCCCCTGACAATCCTGTGTAACGAGACACGTTGCCCCTCCGACGGAATGTGATACACAGTCCGTCCCATCGACACGTCTCGCAAAACGCTATTGAACCTCTCTCGCGCCTCGACGGAAAACTGGTTCAGCGCGTGGCAGTGAAACACGCACAACGCCGCTTCCTTCGGTACCTCCGCCAGTGCGTCTGGCAACAGTTCCACGGCATCGCCCTGCAAAACGGTAGGCCGCGTTTGTAGCCAGACTACTCTGGCCGCCGACAACAGCCTGCTCCGATCACCGTGCTCCGGCCAAATCAACGCCTGCATCCACCGGTATTCCTCATCGTCGCTCAGGTCCACCGGCTCCAGGTCGATCCCGATCTTGAAACTTACTTGGGGCAAGGCCGTGGGCAATTCCGGCAGCCCGTTCCTGGCGTCGCACTCGATCACGACTTTGGAATCGTCCGGCCCGAATTCGTCGCCGCTGGAGTACCGATACCGGTATTGGTCCCAGTTCAGGTTCAGACCGGCGCTAGCTCCCACGTCCAACAACGCCAGCGGGTGGCTCGGGTTCTCCGCCGCAATAGTGAGAAAGCCCGGCAACAGGTAGGCGCATCGACCGACTTCGTTGGTCTGCACCATGCGCGTTTCCAGGTAGCTGACGATCTGAGCCCGATGCGCTACCGCAAATTCGGTAAAGGCCCGACCCAAATCAGGCGCCGGCCGGTCACCTGCTTGAGCGCGAAAATAATGTGAGGCCAATTCGGAGCCGGGGAAAGACGCCACCGTCCGTTTGACCGCCGCAAAAAACAGGTTGGGGATCGGTTGGCCAACCCGACACCCGCGCGCCAAGTCGAGCAACGCGGGATTGTCGGCCACCGTTGCGCATAGAACCTCGTAGGTTCGGGAGCCGGCGCCCTCGTCCGATTCCGCCGAACACTCCTCTACGGCAAACCGCCTGAACCGTTCGGCCAGCTCTCGGTCCGACCGTCGTGCCGGCCCAAGATGTTCGATCTCCCCGTTGCCGGTCGCCGCCAATGCGCTATCCAGCGCTCACCACCAGCGCGTCCGCCGCCTTCACTCCCTGGCCAACCGGCAGAACCATGAGCGGGTTGATGTCCAGCTCGCCCAGGGAACCCTCCAGTTGCGCCGCCATTCGCGAGACGCTCACCAGCACGTCGGCCAGCGCGTCCACGTCCGCCGCCGGCGCTCCCCTGAACCCGCGCAACAGCCGCGCTCCCTTCACCTCGTCGATCATCTCCAGGGCGTCGTCCCGTGTGATCGGGCACAGCCGCAGCGCAACGTCGTTGTACACCTCAACCATCACGCCGCCCGTCCCAAACAGCAGTATCGGCCCCAACTGCGCGTCGTAGGACACGCCCACGATGGTCTCCACACCGCCGGACACCATCTCCTGCACCACCGCGCCGTCGATCCTCGCGTTGGCGTCATATCCACGCGCATTGGCGGTCACATCGTCAAATGCACTGCGAACCGCACCGGCGTCGCGCAATCCCAACCGTATCGCGCCCGCCTCCGTCTTGTGCAGGATGTCCGCCGAGTTCACCTTCAGGGCCACCGGATACCCGATCCGCTCCGCTGCTGCCACCGCCGCCTCGGCATCCGCAGCAAGCTCTTCGCGCGTGGTCGCCACGCCGAACGCGCGGATCAACCCCTTGCTGTCATACTCCGACAGCGCCCCGCCGCCCGACAGCGCTTTGCTCGCTTCGGCCTGTTCGCTGGTCATCTCGCCAGCCTGCGCGAAACCCCGGGCCAGACGTCTTTCCCGCCAGTCGTGGTAGTCGTTCAGGTACCGCACACCCGCCGCCAGCTTGTCCGGCACGTAGAACACCGGCACCCCCGCCTGCCGCAGCATCGGCAGACCCGACTGCGCGCCCCGCGTGCCCGTCCACAGGAACGCCACGGGCATCCCGCTGGCGTCCCGCTGCGCGATCACCTGTGTCGCCTGCGGATCCGCCCCCGCCGATGCCACCACCAGCGTGCCGATGCCCTCGTCCTCCGCCATGTACGACATGATCGCTGGGAAGTCGTCGCTGTTGGCGAACCCGGTCACGTCCGACGGGTTGGCGGCCCACCCAAACCCCTTCAGGATGTCGTTGATCCCGTCCCGCGCCCGGTCCGATAGCGGCGGCAGGTCCAGGCCCGCCTGCCCGAACATATCCGCGGTCAGGCTGCTGATCCCGCCCGAGTGCGAAACCACGGCAACCCCCCGCGTCGAAGGGCGTGGGCACCTTGCCATCATGTTCGACACCTGCAGCAGGTCGTCGTAGTCCTGCACCCGTATGACGCCGTACTGTGCGAACGCCGCCTCGTAGACCTCGTCCACGCCGGTCAGCGCCGCCGTGTGTGACCCGGCCGCCCGCGAGCCCAGGTCGGAACGCCCGATCTTGATCAGCACGATGGGTTTCCCGCGCTCCGCCGCCATTCGCGCCACTTCCAGGAACTTGCGGCCGTCCTTGAAACCCTCCACAAAGCCGGCGATGACCCGCGTGTCGTCGTCGTCCAGCAGGTACCGCGCAAAGTCGCAGAAGTCCAGATCCGCCTCGTTGCCCGTCGACACGATGTAGGTGAATCCGATGCCTTCGTCCACCGCCCGTGTCAGGAAGGGCCCGAACGCCGACGCCCCGCTCTGGCACACCAGCCCGATCGGCCCGCTCAGTCCTCCCGCTCCACGCGAGCCTGCGCTGGCCCAGATGTCGTCCTTCAGGTTCGCCAGCCCCAGGCAGTTCGGCCCGCTCACCCGCATACCCGACTCCCGCGCGAACCGACCCAGTTCGGCCTGCAGGTCCCGCCGGTCATCGACGGCTCGTTCGGAGAACCCGGCCGAGATCACGATGGCGGACTTCGCGCCCTTCTCGTGGCTCTCCCGCAGCGTGTCCAGCACCGCGTGGTACGGCACTACCACGCCCACCACGTCCGGCGCCTCCGGCAACGCCGACACCGACGGATAGCACTGCAACCCCTGCACCTCTTCGTAGCGCGGGTTCACCGGATACACGTTGACCCCATTCTCCATCGCGCCCATCGCGGACGCCACGAACCGCCCGCCGTACTGCATCCGCGGCGTCGCCCCCACCACCGCAATTGATCGCGGGTTCAGCATCCGGTCAATCGAAGCCAGCTGCGTATCATTCCAGAAATCCATCGGTGTACTCCAAAGGCTTTGTTTTGTGATGTAGGTCGTTGGCATTCTCAGCCGTACGCTAGCACTTCGCTGTATCGAAACGGAGATCAAGTTTCCCGGTAGTCGGCCTCAAGACCAGTGCATAATCCCGCTCTGGCTTCGACGGACTTTTCCGACCCGAAGACGATGTCGTCCGTTATGGGACCCTCTCTGCTAGCAATTTCAGCCAAGACTTGCTCGGATACTCCAAACACACCAGCATGGTTCTTGGTTGTCATCGGCCACGGTTTTTGGGTTCTCTGCCAAGTGTTCCCTGGTGGTATCGGCAAGTCCAAAAACGAGGCGTGGCTTGTCAGTCAGCAAATGCGCCGGGGTACAGGACCTTGGTCGCCTCTAGTATCGAAGCCCAGGCTTTTTCTTGGGCTGTGTCTGGCGAACTTGGCATATCGTCGCTCACGGCGAAGTCCCGCTCCATCTGGGCTTCTATGAGTTGGTGGCTGCTGAAGCGTTGCGACAGCAGAGAACCTATTATTTCGATTGCGCGTTCAGTTCCATTATCCATGCAGGATGCCACGTTTATCGCAGCTTTCAGCCTAATTTCTTCTTCCTCGCATTCGACGGCGACGGACAACAGAGCTTCGCTCGCCATTTCCCAGTCGCCCAACTCGACCACCTTTAGAGCAGCATCTAGCCTTTGTTGATCTTCCGCGTTGACATCGTCGTCAACTGCCAGTGATAAAAACGCTTTAGCTGCGGCAGCACTGTCGCCGACTGCGGAGAGCGTACAGGCTGCATTCCAACGATCCATGCGACTGTACTTGTCATCCTCTGGCCACACGCCCTTTTCAGTGATTACCTTCAATACTTCGACAGCGTCCGCGATTTTGCCCGCTTTAGCCATTCTTTCGGCTGCTAACATGCGATGCTCCGCTTCGTCGCCCATGTCAACGTCGCCTTCGTTAGCGAAGTAGAGTACCGCTTTGTAGCCGGATACACCCGCCACGGTGTCGCCCATCCTGAGGATTTCCTGTGCTGCCTCTTCGCGGTCTTCCGTCCCAAAATCGTCATTCTCACATATTGCGGCAAGTATGCCGACGGCTGCCTCCTCACATCCTAGATTTGCGACTTCCCGCGCAATCTTGAGGTGGTGCGCGCCTTCGTCGCTCGTGTACGAGCCCAGAGTGAGGCTTTCGTCCAGCTCAACGAGGGCAGCAACTGCAACTGCAGCCCCCCCGAGATTGGCGGTAATCAAGGCCGCTTGGATTCTGCGCTCGACGGCAAATTCGGCGTCGCTGTCGTTGACCATCTCAAGCAGGAATTTGATAGCTTCTTCGACCTCGTTGGAGCGTTGTTGGCCCATAACTCCTCCGTTCCATGGCTGGCGATTGCGCGCCGCATGGTACAACCCCTATGTCTCCCCCGACCGCCGCGCGTCCGCCCGCCAGTCGTCCGGACTCGGCCCTCGGTCGATCAGCACGTCCACCACCGCCGGCAGACCCGACGCCCGCGCGTCCCGCAGCGCGTCGGCCAGGTTCCTCGAGTCCGCCACCTGAACGCCGAAGCACCCGAACCCCCGCGCCACCGCCGCGTTGTCCGTCTCTGCGAACTCCGACGCGATGTACTGCCCCGGCGCCTGGTGGTGCCGCACCATCCCCAGCGCGCCGTCGTTGAACACCACGCAGACGATCGGCAGGTTGTACTGCATCGCCGTCGACAGCGCGTTCACCGTCATCATGTACCCGCCGTCTCCCGTCACCGACACCACCTGCCGCCCGGGATACGCGATCTGGAGCCCCACCGACGCCGGCAGTCCCCAGCCCATGCCGGCCGTGCCGCCCGGGCAGAAGAACGTGTGCGCCTGCTGCGACTGGAACAAGTGCGCCATCCACGTCCGGTTGTTCCCCGCGTCCAGCGCGTACACCGTGTCCGCCGGCATCGTCTCCTGCAGGACTCGCACCACCCGCTGCGGCAGCACCGGCGACGAATCGGTGTACAGCCCGGCGTCCTCGTAGAACCCGGCGTCCCTCTTCCGTCCCGGCAGCGCTCCGGCCCACTCGCTCCGGTCGCCGGCCGTGGATGCCGATGCATCCGCCGACGCGTCCACCAGTTGCCCCAGGATGCTCCCCGCGTCGCCGATCAGCCCCAGCTCCACCGGGAAGGTCCAGCCGGCGTTCCGGTCATCGATGTCGATCTGGATGATCCGCTGTCCCCGCGGGTTGAACGTGTTGGGCCGCTCCCGCACCGTGTCCTGCGGGCTCAGCTTCGCCCCCACGATCACCACCGTGTCGGCGTCGCCCACCGCCCGGTTCGCCGCCTCCTGCCCGTAGACCCCGACCATGCCCACCGACAGCGGGTGCGTCTCCGCGATGGCCGACTTCCCCTTGTAGCTGGTCGCAACCGGCGCGTTCCACTGCTCTGCCAGTTGCTCCAGCAGATCGTGTGCCCCCGCCATGTGCACCCCGTTCCCCGCCACTATCACCGGCCGCCGCGATTGCGACAGAATTTCGACCGCTTTCTCGATGTCCGCCGGCGCCGCCTGCGGCTTGGCCGTGTTCAGGTACCCCGCCGTGTCGTGGATGAACGGCGGCGACTCCAGGTCAACCTCGCCTCCGATGGACGCCGAACGCATCAGCAGGCACGCCGGACCCGGCCGCCCGCTCATCGAGTGCTTGATCGCCAGCTGCGCCCCCAGCGCCGCTTCCTTGGGCGAGGTCGCCAGCGTCGTGTACTTCGTCATCGACCGGAAGATGTTGTGCAGGTCGATGCTCCCGTACTCGCCGGCCCCCGACTGGTTCGCCGGATGCTGCCCCACGCCGCCATCCGACGTGTCCGTCAGCACCAGCATCGGGCTGCTGCTCAGCATTGCTTCCATGATGCCGAACGCGGCGTTCGACCCCATGAACAGCCCCTGCCCCATGATCACCGCCGGCTTTCCCGTGGCCCGCGCGTAGGCGTCGGCCATGATCGCCGCGGTCTGCTCGTGCCGCGTCAGGTACGTGTTGATGGCAGGTTCCTTCCCCACCAGGTTGGTGAAAATCTGCCCCGTCCCGCCGCCCGGTATCCCGAACACGGCATCAATCCCCGCCTCCTCCAGAAACTGCACAATCAACTCATGAGCCTGCGGCATGGTGGTCTCCTGAAATGCGTTACATAAAATCGGCAAGCAACCCGCCCGCCAAGTAGCGCCGATGATACCCACACCCCGCCGGCCGGTCAACAAACCACGCCTCACCGAGACAGCCCGAAGTTGACCCACAATACTTTCATCACTAGGATTCAAACAGTTCCACCGTTGTACGCGGAACTGGGTGCGGCATTGAATGGTCTGCCGCATCCGGGTTTGATCGAGCAAGCGAATGACCTACGCTCCCCGGTGGCCCGTCAGTGCATGTCTAGTATTGATTGGTGGTTTAGATAATGCTATTATCGGCACATGCGTACTAAAATGCGATCCCGTTGAGTCGCCCCGGGCTTTCTACAAATCGGACCTAGATTTTCGCGTTATGAGTTTTCAGACTACAGACCTGCCTGGTGCAATCGCGGAACCGCGGAGCACCGCCAGTTTCGCGTACCAACGACCTTTGGTTCCGGATCGACCCTGTCGCTATCGTGTCGTGAAGGACCAGCAATCGTTGATCGCCTGCGAAGATGCGCTTTCCTTTACCCAAAACATCGCCGACGGCAGCGTCAAGCTCGTCGTCACTTCGCCTCCATATAACCTCGGTAAATCGTACGAACGGCGAAGGACGATCGACGAATATCTGGCAGAGCAAGAACTGGTTATCGAAGAGTGCGTGCGCGCCTTGCACCCCTCAGGGTCGATATGCTGGCAAGTAGGTAACTACGTCGACAACGGAGAGATCATCCCGCTGGATACCATTTTCTATCCGATCTTCAGGGATCTGGGATTGAAATTGCGCAATCGCATCGTGTGGCATTTCGGGCACGGGCTGCACAGTACCAAACGCCTGTCCGGACGCTATGAGACGATCAATTGGTGGACGAAGTCCAACAAATACACTTGGAATCTGGATCCGATCAGAGTTCCGTCCAAATATCCCAATAAGCGCCATTTCAAGGGACCAAATGCCGGTCAGTTATCGGGCAATCCGAAGGGCAAGAATCCCAGCGATGTCTGGGAGTTTCCCAATGTCAAGCACAACCATCCTGAAAAAACCGTGCATCCTTGCCAATTTCCCGTTGAGTTAGTGGAACGGCTCGTTTTGTCGATGACTGACCCCGGGGATCGCGTTTATGACCCATATATGGGTGTAGGTTCGTCCGTTGTTGCAGCGTTGATGCACGACCGTATCGGTTATGGTTGTGACAATGTCATGGAATACGTGGATATCGCAGCCGAGCGAGTACGACAACTGCGCTTGGGACGATTGCGCACGCGACCGATGGGTAAACCGATTTACGATCCTAACCAGCGCAACGGCGGGCATTGATGCAGATCAAATCCATATACTCGCACCTTAACGGGGAAGAATTCTTGTTGGTTCATCATCGCGATCTTTGGGACGAAGTTAAACACGTCATCTTCTCGGTGGATGCTGAGGCGTGCCGAACCAAAGTTTCTCGCGAACGGACGATGCCCGGCAAGCTGCTGTACTCGCCCAAGGATATGAATGATGCGTTCAAGGCGGAGTTCAAATCCAAGGGTTGGGGAGAACGCCGGAATTCATTCTATGTCGCTCCAGACGAGAGATTGCTTCGTGGCATCTACGATCTCACGGATGACGAACAAAGGAACCGCATTGAAGCCGCTGGCTATGATCCCATCTTGTCCTACAACCAAACCGACTACCTGAAGGACCGCGTGGCCATCGAAATTCAGTTCGGGAAGTACGCCTTCGTTGCCCACGACCTTTTTGTTAAGCACTTAAGCTTCTACGTTGCGGAAATCATTGATGTGGGGATCGAAATTCTTCCCATGAAGGAGCTCGAACGAGAGATGTCCTCGGGGGTGCCGTATTTCGAGCGTGACCTAATGAATGTTGTTCGCCAGGGTAGGGGCGTCCCCTCCGTTCCGCTCGTATTGGTCGGTGTGGCGCCATAGCGACGCCACATCACCACCCGTTTCGACACTCTGTTCATTGGCACCGCTTCGGAGCGTTAGCTTGGCGCCGTCGACCGACACTCGAAGCGTGGTGCATCGGTTACCTGAGGGCGCCCTCGCGGCCTATTGGGCGCGTCGCCATCTTTTCACAGCAAATGGTTTACCGAACTCCCATCCACGGCGGCGAGACCCGACCTGAGTCCGCCAGGCTGTCGGTCGGGTTTTCGAGGTAATCCGGATGCCTTGATCGTGCGTATTCCGAGGCCAAAACAGATCGCCGGCAGATAAACCCATATGGCAACCCGCGAGATTGAAAACCGGCATACCGGTTCGTCACGTATCGGCAGCCGAACTGCCAACGTTTGTCGCATCCACCCGACAAAAGGTGGCGCACTACGCAGAGCGCGACGAGTTGGCCAGTGACATGATGGCCGCGCTTGTCGACCGCGAGGCGATAGTGCCCACCCTCCACGTCATCAATTGGCACCACCCCTTTTCCAGACTGAAATGCCTCCTCGACGTTAACTCCACAGTTGGACTTGCTGAGGCAGATGGAGCCAGATAGCCCAAAACTCGCCTCGATGATTATCTGTCGCCCCCGCCCTTATCAAAACCCGAACGCCTGTGCTATCATAGCCGTGCAGGCGAAAAGTACCGGTTCCGACCAGGTTCCGAGCGTTCACGGCCAATCAGCACCAAGTCGCTGCCGGCTTGGGAGATTGTCTCTGATCGCATTAATCAGGGTAGTCGCCCCGGCCACCGGGCCCGCCACAGCCCGCCATGCCGTGGGTATGGACAATGAGAGCAAAAAACCCCAGCGCACCACCTCCGGCCGTAGGGCTGATACCGCTCGGAACCTGGTCACCAACCGCAAATCCATCGCCTGCACCATCAAACACCTGGAGGCATACCATCGCAACATCGGTTTGAGTTCCCGCGTCGGCAGCGTTATCGCCTGTGTCCTGCCGGCGCCAGATCATTACGGAGCACGCGGTTGACATAACTGATCCGTATAAATCCCGTGCATCCTGTCCATCCATGCCATGATCCCCGGTTGACCCCGTCCCCGCGCTGCCCTATCATCCCGGCCATCACACAAGAGTCCCTTCTCCCGCATCGGGAGAGGGCTGGGTTGAGGGTACAACCTCGCCCGCCGCCAGGAGAGGTGCAGCCATGCGTGGATCCGAAGCCGTTGTCAGGGCCCTCGAACAGGAAGGAATACGTTACATATCAGGGTTCGCCGGCGGCGGACTCAATCCCCTCTGGGGCCCGTTGCGCGCCTCCTCGATCCGGCCCTTCGCCGCCCGCAACGAGCGCCTTGGCGTCGAGATTGCCGACGGCTACGCACGTGCCACCGGTGAGGTCGGCGTCGCCATGACCGGCACCGGGCCCGGGGCCACCAACTGCCTGACCGGCATCGCCGGCTGCTACGCCGACAACGTCCCCGTGCTGCTCCTGATGGGCCAGCACCCCATGCGGAACCTCGGCCAGGAGTGGCAGCAGGAGGTCTCCGCCAGCATCTTCGATGGCCTATGCAAGTGGCGCGGCTCGTTCACTCGCGTCCAGGACATACCCCAAGTGATGCGCCGCGCCTTCACCGCCCTGCGCTCCGGCTCGCCCGGCCCGGTGGTTCTGGAAATGCACCAGGACGTCCTCACCGCCGAGGCCGACGAATCCGTTCTCGCGTACACACCGGTTGGCACCCCCGGCAAGTCCGGGCCCTCCGACGCTGAGGTCCAACGCGCTGCCGATATGTTGGTCAACGCCAGCCTGCCCGTCCTCAACGCCGGGGGCGGGGCCATGAGCGCCGGCGCTGCCGACGAGGTCCGCGAGCTCGCCGAGATGCTCTCCATGCCCGTGGCGACCACCATCATGGGGAAGGGCATCTTCCCCGAAAATCACCCGCTGTCCCTCGGTGGCGGCGTCTACCCCCGCAGCCGCTACGCCTCCGCGGCGGCCATCCAGATCAACCGCCGGGCCGATGTGGTCCTCGCCGTGGGCAACTCCTTCCGCCAGCCCAACGGCACCGACGGCCGCCCCATTCCAGCCGGGGTCAGCATCATCCACGTCAACGCCGATCCCGCCGATCTCAACAAGACCTACCAGGTCGACCTGCCCATGCTCGCCGACGCCAAGCTGGCCCTCCGCGCCATCATCGACGCAGTCCGCCAGCGCATCGGCCCCGGCGGGGGCGGCATGAAGCAGGATATCGTCGATGAGATCCGCGCCTGCCACGAGAAATCCGAGGCCGAGTGGATGCCACGCTTCACCGACCCGGAGACCCCGACCAACGGGTACCGCGTCGTCCACGAGCTCCAGCAGCTCATCGACCCCGACCGCACGATCGCCCTCCACGACGCCGGCGGCAGCCGCGGCTACGTGGTTCCCTTCTGGCAGACCACCCTGCCCCGCAACTTTGTCGCAATGGGTGGCATGGCCGCCATGGGTTGGTCCGTCGGCGCCGCCATCGGCACCAAGCTCGGCCGCCCCGACCACCTGGTTGTCCACGTCCTCGGCGACGCCTCCTTCGGCATGACCGGCATGGACCTCGAGACCGCGTCCCGCATGGGCCTGCCCATCCTCACCGTCGTCATCAATAACGGCGGCACCGGCGGCGGCATGATGGGCATGGAAGACCCCAATGGCACGCCCCCGGAGATGGCTGTGCTCGGCGGCAACTTCAGCGTCGTCGCCGATGGCCTCGGCTGCTGGTCCGAGCGGGTCGAGCATCCCGAGGACATCCGCCCGGCCTTCCAGCGCGCCATCCGCGCCACCGAGGAGGGCCAGTCCGCCCTCGTCGAGGTCATGATCCGCCCGCTGCCCACTCCCGAAATCCCCGACGACTGGTCCCTCTAGCGCGGCCGCGTCCTGTAGTCCCAGCGGGGCGGAAATGCTTCGCCCCTTCCTTACCTAGCAACTATTGCCGGGGCGGGTGGCCAACCCGCCCCGGCTGCTATTCTGACCCCAACCACGCCAGGAGGGACCCCCATGCAAACCGTAACCATCGACCGCGCCAAGCGCCTCAGGGAAGAACCGCAGTTCGGCCACAACCGCTGGCACCCGGACATCCCTCCCATCGTCGAGGTCGACCCGGGCGAGGAGGTCGTGCTCGAAACACGTGACGCCTCCGACTCCCAGATCCAACCCCACATGACGGAAGCGGATATGGCCGGCCTAGATGCCAAGGTTGCCCACCCGCTCACCGGTCCGGTCTACGTGAAAGGCGCCGAGCCCGGTGACCTCCTCGAAATCGAGTACCTTGACATAACCGCCCAGCCGCGCGGCTGGACCCGCAGCCGCCCCGGTTCCGGCTTCCTCCGCGACGTGTTCACGGACCCGTACCTCGTCCACTGGGACATCGCCGACGGTTGGGCCACTTCCGCCCGTCTCCCCGGCGTCCGCATCCCCGACGGCTCATTCATGGGTACCGCCGGCCTCGCTCCATCCCACGCCCAGGTCGAAGCCTGGGCGGCCCGCGAGGCCGATTGGGTCAACCGTGGTGGCGCCGCCGCTCCGCCGGACCCGGAGGACGCCGTTCCCCCCGGCGGCCAGATCGCCAACGAAGGCCTGCGCACCCTCCCTCCCCGCGAGAACTGCGGCAACGTCGACGCCAAGCAGCTCACCACCGGGTCCCGTCTCTTCATCCCGGTCGCCGTCCCTGGCGGCCTCTACTCCGCAGGTGACGGTCATTTTGCCCAGGGCGACGGCGAGGTCTGCATAACCGCCATCGAGATGGGCGCAACCGCGGCCGTCCGCTTCGCGATCCACAAGGGCGAGGCAGCGCGGCATAACATAATCTTCCCGCGCTACTCCCATCCCGGATACTTCCTGCCACCCGAGTGGGCGGCGCCCCGTAATTTCACCGCCACTATCGGCTATCCCATCCGTGCCGATGGTACCCAGGAAGGGGAGGGTAGCCTCACGTTGGCTGCTCGCAACGCCCTCTTGAACATGATCGGGTTGCTGCAGGAGCGCGGCTGGTCGGCTGAACAGGCCTACATAATCTGCAGCGTCGCGGTCGATCTGCGCGTCAGCAACATCGTGGACCTGCCCAACGTCACCGTGTCCGCTTTCCTACCCGAGGACATTTTCAACGGATAGTTCCCCGGCTGGCATTCGGCATGAGCGAGGCGCCCCGTTTGGGGCGCCTTTTTTCGTGCCCGATATTGCCAACGCCAACCGGGTCCGGGCTACTACGGTAGGTTGCTGACCTGAGCGGGCAGCAAAACGCCCCGACCATTTGCCACCGGCCGGGGAGTTCCGCTGTCCCTCGCTCGCACGAGAAACCGGTGCGCCGCCCGACCCGCTCGCCTTTGGGTCGTCGACGTGTCACCTGCGTCGCGGGTGGCCGAGGGCACACACCGCGACGTGGTTGCAATTAATTGGTGCGCTTGACTTCCAGGATTTCGCCAGGCGCCAACGCGACCCGCTTTACGTTGATGCCCATCTTGAGCATCCAGTAGCCCAACGTGGCCTTGCTGACGCCCAGGGTGTCGGCCGTCGCCGTCAGCCCCTGATCATTGACCAGTTCCGGGAGCAGTCGCTCCAAGGGCTGGTCGAATTCCTTTTCTACGCGAAGCATCAATTTGGTTTTGCGTGCCATGATGCACCTCCGGCGGTGTACCTGTTGGTGTACATTCGATTGTCTGCAGTGCAGGTACCCTGATCTCTCATTACCGATGTCGATTTGGCGCTACACTACCGATGGATTTTACGAATGTCAAGCGCGGCCAAAGAACAATCCTAAAAGATTTTTATATTCTTTTAGAACGTCTCTGGTTACGTGCTTATTTTGACACACGGCGACCCTGGACGCTAGGAAGGAGAAAACCAAATCCGGGCAATTTCCGCGAATTTGGCCCAGTTCGGAGTTTCCAAATCTGATCGAGGAACCGGGTACGGAGAGAGCGAGGACCTGAACGATGGCGCAGGGGAACATCGGCCCCTGGGGTTTGGCTATGTGAGCTGGAGCGCCAGCATTGCTGCCGGTGTACTGCGCACGCCGAGGTTTCCTACCACGCGTTGGCCGTCCCTTCATGGGTGGTGCGTGTACCAACAGTGAGTACACGTGTAGTACCGAGCATTGCGGTTCCAGGGAATATCGACTTCTGACCATCAGTGTACTGAATTTCCGATGATGTACTGATGGACCATCATTGCACGACATCCAAACGTCTACACTGCTCGGACAGTGAAGTACATGATCACAGCGTGGAGAATAAGTGCAGTGGTGCAATCAAGTTCTCAGTACACGACAGACAAGTCCGCGTCCATTGCCTGGGGTGTACTACCATGCTATGGCATGGGCGTTACATTCGTAGAATGTAACGAACGCCGATCCGATTGCGTACGATCCGCTAAAGACGGACAAGCGTCCCGACGTGCTGGCTCGCGTAAGCCCTCAGGTTGACACGTCCTGACGGCCTGCATAGTCTTGCCGTCGACCCTGCCCGGCCGCTCCGGCGGTCACCACGGAGATTGACCTTGAACATCCCAACCTTGCGCGACGTGTACCGCGCTCGCGCCACCATCAGCCCTTACTTCCCGCGCACGCCGCTGACTTACTCCGCCGGCCTGAGCCAGGCGTTGGACGCAGAGGTCTACCTGAAGCACGAGGAGCACCTGCCCCTGGGCGCATTCAAGGCCCGGGGCGGGATCAATCTGCTGGCCAACATGGATACGTCGGATCGGCAGCGGGGCGTGATCACCGCTAGTAGCGGCAATCACGGTCAGTCGATTGCCAGCGCCTGCCGGGCATTCGGAGCGCGCGCCTTGATCGGGCTGCCCGTAGATGCGAACCCAAATAAGGTTGCATCAATGGAAGCTTTGGGGGCTGAATTGATCTTCCACGGCGCAAACTTTGATGAAGCTCGCCGGTACTGCGAACGACTGGCTGCGGAAGAGGGCTACCGATATGTGCACCCGGTTAACGAGCCGGAACTCATCGCCGGTGTCGCCACCGCCAGTCTGGAAATCATCGAAGACTTGCCCGACGTCGACGTGATGTTCCTTCCCATCGGTGGGGGAAGCGGCGTTGCGGGGGCCTGCATCGTCGCACCAGCGCTAAACCCCGAGATTCGCGTGGTCGCGGTGCAGTCTGAGGCCGCTCCCGCCGCCTACTTGTCCTGGAAGCAGGGGCAATTAGTGCAGGCGCCCATGCGCACGTGGGTGGAGGGCACGGCGACAGCCGAAGGCTATGAACTGCCGCAGCAAATAGTGCGACACCGCTTGCACGATTTCGTGCTGGTGAGCGACGACGAAATCCGCCGTGCCGTGGCGATGCTGATTGAAAAAGCGCACACCCTGGCCGAGGGTGCCGGGGCAACCGCGCTGGCCGGGGCCGTGCGCCGGGCGGACTTGGTTCGCGGCCGGAAAATATCGATCACGGTCAGCGGCGGCAACATTACGCTGGCGCAGCTGCGCGATTGCATCGATCTCTATCTGAGAGAATGACTGCTTTCTTCCAGGTAACGGGCCAGTTCATCACGTCGGAATTCGGGTAACGTCCGTTCGCCGCCTCTGTCGATCAGCCAAAGGCCGTCGGATGCCTCAATCATCTGTCCGATTTCCCAACCGCTGACTCCCACCCGGTCCAGGGCGCGCAGGGCGGCCGGAACGTCTCCGGCCGACATGGTCGCGATGAGCGCGCCCGATCCCAGCAAGCCCAGCGGGTCCAGTTCCAGCGCCTCGCAGATGGCTGCGCACTCGGGAAGCAACGGCACGCTTTCCGCCTCCGCAACCAATCCGAGGTTCGAAGCCGCGGCAATTTCCCTGAGCGCGGTGATCAATCCACCTTCGGTTACGTCGTGCATGCTGTGTACGGCGCCGGTGTCGAATAGCGCCCGCGCCGCCGGCAATACGCTGATCCCCGGGACCTGCAGGTAGTGGGCGGCCGTGTCCAAGGCGTGGTCGTCCAGGCCCCGCGCTCGAAGTTCAACTACGTGTTCTCGCGCCAGTATCGCGGAGCCTTCGATGGCTACGCCGGTGGTGACGACAATGCTGTCGCCGTCCCGAGCTCCTGCCGTGGACACCAATCGGGAAGGATCCTCGAGCTCACCCAGCATCGTGCCGGCAATGATCGGCCTCGGCACCCCTTCCGTCACTTCGGTATGTCCCCCGATGATCGCCACTCCAATCTGCCGACACGCGTCAGCGATGTCCGCGAAGATGCTCCGCACGTCGTCGGTTGTGGAACTGGTTGGCAACAATAACGTGGGCATGAACCAACGTGGCACGCCGCCCGTGCAAGCCACGTCGTTCGCGTTGACCTGCACCACGTACCAGCCCATTTTTTCAACCGCGAAAGTTATCGGGTCGGATTTCGCAATCAGGACTCGATCACCCATGTCCACGACCGCGCAGTCCTCGCCCACCTCCGGACCCACCAACACCCGCGGGTCGGCAACGCCCAGATTTGACAGCAATTCCTTCAGGACATCTGGCGGCAGTTTTCCCGTTTCCATTTCCCTTACCTATCGCACTTGTAGTTGGTTCGCGTCCGCACCGTGCCATTGAAGTGCTCAATCGCCAATTGGTGGAGAGCATCGATCCGCACGAGCCGGTTCCCGCGAAGCGGTCACATCTTCTCGTTGCAGAACCGGTTCACCTGACTTGTCATAATCCCGGGGGACAATCTCCGAAGGTGCGGCAATAACCTCGGTCGCGGGATTCGATAGCCGCTATCGACCGTGTTGTGATCGAACTCAGCCCGCCGGACCGGGTTTCGGCGCTTCGACAGCCGAGCGGGACATTGCGGCGGAACAAATATCGACGTGGGCGCCCTGCAAGGATACAACAGGACGTACCGCCGGATCGTGCGCCGACCGCCACAGGTTCCACGTCTGGTCGGTTCGGTTGCGAGGCGTTTCTACGTGCTATAATTTGCCTACATTCCGATTGGGCCGCCAATCGGGCTCAGTCTGGCGCATTCGTCTAGCGGCCCAGGACACCGCCCTCTCAAGGCGGAGATCAGGGGTTCGAATCCCCTATGCGCCACCAGTTGCAATTTGCGCCGACGCCATTCTCTGGGCGTCGGCGATTTGGTTTCAGCCGGAGCTGGGGTGACGCTATGCTGGACTCAGCGACCCTGCTGGCGCTGGTTCTCGTGCTGGCATCGGCCTTTGCTCACGCCACCTGGAACCTGTTACTCAAAAGGGCTCAAAACCAGGAAGTTTTCGTCTGGTGGTTGTCGGCCGCGGGCGCCGTTGGTGCTGCCCCAGTCGCAGTTGTTCTCGCATTCACCACCGAGTTCGAGCCGGTCGGGCTTTGGTTCATCATTGCATCGGCCCTCGTTCACATCTTGTATTTTCTCAGCCTGGGACGCAGCCTCGCCCGCGCGGATCTATCCGTGGCCTATCCGATTGCGCGAGGGTTTGGCCCTGGGTTGGTCCCAGTCCTCGCGGTGTTCGCTCTGGGGGAAACGGTTACTGCGGTGGCCTGGGCAGGCATCGGCGTCATCGTGCTGGGAATTTACACCATGGCCTGGTGGGGCCAGGTACGCAGCATTGCGGCCGGACGACTCACCGTAAACCGATCGGGGATCGCCTATGCACTGATGACCGGCTTGTGTATCGCCCTGTACACGCTGATCGACAAACAGGGCGTATCCTACGTGAGCCCGTTCCTGTACCTCTATCTGACTACGTGCGGGGTGGCCACCGGCATGTTGCCTTACATTCTGCGTGCTCACGGCGCAACTGCGATCGGCCGGGAATGGCGTTCGGCTGCGTGGGCGATCGCAGTCGCTGCCGGTCTCGTGTTCCTGGCATACGGCCTGGTGCTCACCGCGATGCGTTTGACCGACGTCAGCTACGTCGCACCGGCTCGGGAGGTCGGCCTGTTATTTGGAATGTTGCTCGGCTACATTGTGCTGAGGGAGCGGATAACCCCCGGGCGGTTGGTCGGCGCGGCGATGATAGTCGTCGGGTTGGTGCTGATCACCGCGTTCCGGTAATTCTCCTCAGGCACCGGCTATAATGCCCCCGACGCTATCCAACACCGCCGCTGGAGGACTGCAATGGCTGATCAATTCGACCTGTTTGAGGCAATCTACAGTCAGCGCCAGATCACCCGCTACAAACCGGACCCGGTTCCACAATCCGAAATCCAGAAGCTGATCGACGCCGCGGTGCGCGCACCAAATGGTGGAAATACTCAGCCTTGGGAATTTGTCGTAGTGAACGACCCGGACACCGTGAAAGCCCTGGGGGAGCTGTATAAGAACACTTGGCTGGACGCCATGGGCTGGGAGCCATCGCCCTCCGAGTCTCGCGTTTACCGCCATGCCCGGTATCTGGCGCATCACATGCCCGAAGTTCCCGCGATGATCGTGGTGTGTGCCGATCATTCGCGGGGCAGTGGGTTCGAACCGGGCCAGCCCATCGAGCCTGGCAGACACGCCGCTTCGGTTTGGCCGGCGATCCAAAACCTATTTTTGGCCGGACGGGCGTTGGGGATTGGCACGCGAATCACTACGGTCCTGAACCGCAAGGAGGACGAGGTCCGCGAGATCCTTGGACTTCCGGAGTACGCGGAAATGATTTGCTTGACCCCGGTGGGCTATCCGCGTGGGAGTTTTGGACCCACAAACCGTCGCCCGCCGGCAGAGGTAACCTCGTTCAATCGCTGGGGTTTCCGTGACTGGTCCAACTAGCTGCCAGGAGTTCCCATGACCGAAGCCCCAACTCTCAAGATCGACGGTGTGCGCTACATCGTCACTATGGACTCGGATCGTCGCATCGTGGCCGACGGGTCGGTTGTCATAACGGGAAACCGGATCAGCCAGGTCGGTAAGGCTGCTGACCTGGCCTCGGTTGCGCCCAACCGGACGATTGACGGGTCCGGCATGGTGTTGACCCCGGGGTTCGTGAACGGCCACATGCACATCAGCTACGCCCACGCGGCGCGCGGCCTGTTTCCGGATGATCTGGGCGGCGAATACCTGCCCAACGTGTTTCGACTCCAGCAGGCGATGACCGCTGATGACGAATACGCGACGTCGATGCTTGCCATAACCGAGCTGTTGAAATACGGGACCACCACCTTTATAGACCCAGGAACGACGACGCATCTCGACCAATGCCTGGCTGCCTACGATCAGGCCGGTTGCCGCATAGTGATCGGCCGCAACGTCCAGGATCGCCCCAACCCGCTGAACTTGCCGGTGTACGGGACTGATGAGGCGATCCAGGCCGCGGAGGAGGCGGTTGCCCTGGCCGAAAGCGCCAATAGCGATCTGGTAACCGGGTGGGCGATGCCGTTCGCGGCGGAATTCTGCACGCCGGAACTGCTAGCCGCATGCGACCGGATTGCTTCCGACCATGAAACCAGATCAACGTTGCACTTCACGAACGGACCGCGATGGATCGAAGAGTGCCGGCGAACCCATGGCTGTTCGCCCACGGAATACCTCGATCGATGCGGCGTTCTGAATCCGCGAATGACCCTGGCCCATTGCTTGGGAATCGACGCGGAAGAAGCCCGACTCATCGCGGACCGAGGCTCGGCGGTGGTGATGTGCCCCACGGCCGCGGTCAAAGGCGGCGCGGGAACTTCCGCCAACGGTTTGCTTCCGGAACTGCTGGAATTCGGGGCGACCGTGGGACTGGGTACCGACGCCGGAAATAATTCCAACCTGCTTGAGACCCTGCGTTCGGTCTACCTGGCCGCCGTATTGTACAAAGATGGCCGCCGGGACGTGGGGATGATCCCTGCCGAAACGGCGCTGGAGTTGGGAACTATCGGCGGCGCTGCTGCCCTGGGCATGGACCACCTGATAGGTTCAATCGAGCCCGGCAAGGCGGCGGACCTGGTGCTGTTCGATACGCGCCGGGCCGAATGGGGCGCGCTCCACAATCCAGTCAACAGCTTGGTTTACAACGCCGATGGACGCAGTGTGCACACGGTAATCGTGAACGGGAAGGTCGTCGTCGCAGATCACCGACCGCTGTTCGTGGACGAGGCGTCGTTGGTGGAAGAGGTGCAAGGCCGGGGCGAGGCGTTGTTAAAAAGAACCAGCGTGGAGTTTCCACCACGCTGGCCAATTGTGTGATCCGACAGACTCGGGGGTCAGGTTTCCTGGCCTGGCTCCCCGATGTCCCGGAGAATATTTTCCAGTGCCTGATCCAGGGCCGGGTCCAGATCCACCGGTTCGACGTACGGCGTGTACTGATAGTCGAGGCGCACCTGGTCGATGATCTGCTTGGCTTCGCTGTTGGTGCGACCCAGCCGCTCGAGGTTGTCCAGAAGTTCCTGCGATTCCTGATTCCCCATCTGCTCCAGCTCCGATAGGTCCATCTCGATCTTGAAGATCGACCTTAGCCGGCGCAGTATGTCGTAGTAGGCCCGGTGGTCCTGGGTGATGCCCAGCTGGTTGTTGTTGCTGGTCATGAAGGGGTACATGGGAGCCATGGCGCCCATGCGGAACATCTGGACCTCCGGATACTGGTAGTGGGCGGCGGATACCAGAGCCATGCCGATGGTTGGTCCCTGCCGGCCACGACTGCCGTAGCTGCTGAACTGGACGCCGTGGCGTTCCAGCTGTTCGCGCATCTCGGCGCGAGAATACACGCAGGTGATACGCCGTTCCAAATCCGGTGGAGCGGGTCCGTTGACGCCTTCGACTGCAACGGTCTGTTGAACGCCCAATTCCTTGATTGCCGAGAAAAAGGCTTCCGCGTAGATATCCAGGCGATACCAGGGTTCCTCGCCCAGGAAGACCACCAGGCCGCTCCCGATTTCGTAGAAGGAGTTCTGTCGCGACATTGCGACACTGGGCAATCCCTCGTTGAACGCCGCTGAGGGCCGAAACGCATCGTGGGTACCGGCGACCTGGAACGGATAACACATCCGGTTCACATATTCGCTGAATTGACCGACCTGCCGCCCGCTGTTTTTGTCGATCAGGTAGCGCGGCAAACCGCTGGAGATGCGGCCGCCATTGGACCACTGGCGCCGCCAACCGGCCAGCATATAGTTGGCTTCCGGTTTGTCGGTGAAGGTGAATAGATCCTCTGGCATAGTTGACCGCCTCCCTGCCCGGCTACCGCGCTGAGGTTTGGCCCAATATATCACATCGACCGGAAGCGACCCGTAACGGGACAGAGGCGGCGCGCAGCGCGGAGAAAATTATCGGCTCGACCTAGTTGCGTGAAAAACCGGCGCCGCCACCGATACCACGGGTTTGCTCGTTGACCAGAAAGGTAGCGGTGTCGCGGCCATGGACGGTTTCCAATTCGGCGTCAAACCTCTGGCCGCCAAACTCGCCCAGCATCTCAAAGCGGCGTTCAGTGTAGACGCGACCCTCGTATCCTTCGGCAAGGATATCGCGTTCCGGTTCGCCGGAAAGGTACATCTCGACCGCGGTGGTCATGAGGGAATCCCGGTCCTCACCGCTGAGAATGCTCGGGGCACGCAGGAAGACGTACCCCCAGCGAATGCCCTGGTGCTCCATCATGGCGCTATAAACCTGAAAAACGTCATGGTGTCAGGAAAACAGGCGGTTGAGCGTCTGGATTCTGCGGGCAGCGTGGGGCATCGGCAACTGGATTGTGGGTTCTTTCAGGCTGCGCAGGTAACTAGACACTGAGAAAACCCAGAGATGGTCGAACTCTCCGCTTTTCGTCCAGGATGATGGCCAGTCGAACGGAAAGTCATAAGTAACCGGGACGCTGAACAAGTGCTTTTTGACATGCTCTTTGGGGCCGAGGGCCTCCCAAAATATAACCAATGGCTTCACCTGCAATTGCGCATAGCCGTCCAGCTTGTTCATTGGCACCAGGACCTTAGCAGTATGAGGATGTTTTAGAGTTCCGCGCTCGGAGTCCCACTGGCGCTCCCACCGCCGTTGCTTATAATCGTTCACGTCCTGCTCACAGGCTTTCACCGCGAGTGTCTCTCCACCTATGGCAGAGGCAGAGTAGTTCTTGATTTCGGTCTGATAGAGAGATTCTTGCTCGTTGCCCCATTGAACTTCTATCCATCGGTCCAGCCGGGGCCCTCTTTGTCTGCCGGTGGTGACAGGGTCCTCGAGCACGGTCGCACGGCCGGACTTGCATTCAACATAATGCCGGAAACAAGCTGCATTCAAATCTTCGCCAGCGACGGCGACGATGCCCGTAGCGTCTCCCTTCGATGCTCCATCTTTTACATCGAAGAACTTGAGTAGTTCTATCCGGTCCACCTTCAGCATTCCGGCCGTCGCCGCGTCGAGCATCATGGATATGCTCCGGCAGCGGGGAAGTGGTGGGCGGTGAGGGACTCGAACCCCCGGCCTTCTGCGTGTAAAGCAGACGCTCTAACCATCTGAGCTAACCGCCCGGGAGCAGGTGTAGGTAGGCAAGAAAATGGCGCGCTTGGCGAGATTCGAACTCACGACCTCTGCCTCCGCAGGGCAGCGCTCTATCCACTGAGCTACAAGCGCGCGTCGGAAAATGGTGCCGAGGGAGGGATTTGAACCCACACGTCCTAAAGGACACTGCGCCCTGAACGCAGCGCGTCTGCCGTTTCGCCACCTCGGCAAGGTGGTTTCCGTTTTTTGGGTCCCGCTGCGGTCGGTTTGGTGGGCGATGGAGGATTTGAACCTCCGACCTCCTCGGTGTGAACGAGGCGCTCTAACCGCTGAGCTAACCGCCCGAGCGTGACCAGATGCGATTCATTATAGCCCTGGTATATCGACACGGCAACCGGGTGCGGATTGGACGAACGGCCCGAAAACAGGAGACCCGGCGCGAAGCCGCGCCGGGTCGTTAAGGCGGACGTTATGTAAAAAAGAGGCCGAAATCGTGCTTGGCATCTACATAACGTGCGTTGTGCGAACCAACCGTAGTCAGTGCGCGCCCACCCCGCTGATCTCTTTGCCAGGTTCTCCAACGGCTCCCGATTCCCTGAGCTTGGCAAACGCTTCCGAGTCGTAACCCAGTTCCGCCAGCACTTCCTCGTTGTGTTCTCCCAACAGCGGAGGAGCCAATCGAAGTTGGGACGGAGTCCCACGTAGCTTTATTGGCGAATTGGGAACCCGGAGGTCCGGCACGTGGGGGTGGTCGATTTCCAGGAACATTTCCCTGGCTTTGACTTGTTCGTCAGCCACCACGTCCGATGTCTTGTTGATCGGTCCCACGGGAACTCCAGCGTCATCGATCACCTTTACCCAGTGCGCCACGGTGTTGGCGGAGAAAATTCCGTTCAAAAGATCAACCATCTCGCCGCGGTGCGCTACTCGATCTGGATTCGTGGCAAACTTCGGGTCGTCCTTCAAGTCGGGATGCCCGATTGCGTTGCAGAATCGCTCCCAAAGGTTCGGGTTGGCGACCCCCAGAATGAAAAAGCCATCTGAGGCTTGGAAACTCTGGTAGGGGACAAGGCTCGGGTGGCCGGAGCCGAGGCGATGCGGCTCGATACCGGTGCCGATAAACCCGGTGGCGTGGTAGCTCATGGCGGCCACCTGCCCGTCCAACAGGGCCGTGTCGATAAGCTGGCCTTCGCCGGTCTTGTCGCGGTGGTAAAGGGCGGTGACGATGGACCCGTAGGCGAGCATGCCGGTGAACAGGTCCACCAAGGAGAACCCCACGCGCTGGGGAGGGCCGTTTGGATCGCCGGTCAAGTGCATCAATCCGCTGTAGGCCTGGATGATCAGGTCGTAACCGGGTTTGTTGGCCATGGGACCGGTGCGACCGTAGCCGGAGATGGTGCAATAAACGATGTCGGGATTGATGTCCTTGATGTCCTCGTAGCCCAGGCCCATGCGGGCCAGGGTGCCGGCACGGAAGCTTTCGATCATCACGTCGGCTTCCGTCGCCAGCTTTTTCACGATGTCCAGCCCTTCATCGGACTTGAGGTTGACGGACAGGCTGCGTTTGTTCCGGTTGAACGACATGAACTGGGTGCTCTCGCCGTTCCAGATGGGTGGCCACTTGCGGGTTTCGTCGCCGTCGTTGGGCTCTTCGATCTTGACGACATCGGCCCCCATATCGGCGAGATTCTGAGTGCAAAACGGCCCCGCAAGGGTACGGGTCAGGTCGACGACCTTGATGTTTTCCAGAGGCTGAGACATCGTTCGGGTCCTCGCTTTTTCAGGTTTGGCGGATTATAGCATGGGGGTAATCCCACGTTGACGCGTGCCAAGTCAGGTGTTAGCGTGAGCCCGAATTTTCGTTATGTCAGGTTTAGATGACGCGTGAACGCGGTGGCCGCCCGCTGATCCTGTCCCTGGGTGGCATCAACATGGATCTGGTCACATTCTCGCATCGCCTGCCGGCGGACGGTGAGACAGTGGTGGGCGACCGGTTCGTGACGTATCCAGGGGGGAAGGGAGCCAACCAGGCAGTAGCGGCGGCGCGGATGGGCGCCCGCTCGGCGATGGTCGGGCGGGTTGGCGACGATATGTTCGGACCTCAACTCACCGATTTGTTGCGGTCGGCGGATGTGGAGACGGACGCAGTCGGGGTGACTGCGGGTACTAATTCCGGTATTGCGGTTATCAGCGTGGGGGAAAGCGGCGAGAACCGGATCGTGCAAGTACTCGGGGCAAACGACACGTGCGGCGATGCTGAATACGATGCCATCGCGGCGCTGCTCCCCCAGGCGTCGGCGCTGATGCTGCAGTTGGAAGTGTCGATTGACCTGTCGATCAAGGTGGCCGCGCTGGCGGCATCGCAGGGCGTCGCGGTAATCCTCGATCCCGGTCCCGTGCGATCGGTGCCTGACGAGTTTTATCGCCATGTCTCCGTGATCACACCCAACGAGACCGAGGCGCAGGCCCTGGTGGGGTATCCAGTGACGGATATGCGGACCGCGGCCCCTGCAGCGGCTGAGTTGTTGGCAAGAGGAGTCGGCTCGACGGTGATCAAGTTGGGCGCTCGAGGGGCATATTGGGCCGACGGGGACGGCAGCGGGGAGGTATCCCCATTCGCAGTGGAGGCCGTCGACACCGTGGCCGCCGGTGACGCGTTCAACGGCGCCATGGCGGTGGCGCTTTCCCACGGACAATCGGTGGCGACGGCGGTACGATGGGGATGCGCGGCCGGCGCGCTGTCGGTGACGCGGGTTGGGGCGCAGGATTCTATGCCCGAACGCGATGCCGTGCTGGCGTTGCTGGATCAATAGGCTTGCGGGCAATATCACGGCTGCGAACCAGTGCGATGACCAGTGGGGACAAATTCTGCGCCGGATGCGGGACTCGCTTGGCCCTGAAAGAACACGAGGGTCGGGAACGCCCGGTGTGCCCGCGATGCGGGCGCGTGGTCTACTACGATCCGAAACTGGCGGCGGCGTGCGTCATTGAAAGGGATGGCCGGACGCTGATGGTGAGGCGGGCCGTGCAGACTGGCTACGGACTGTGGAGCATGCCGGGCGGTTATGTCGACCGGGGAGAAACGGTGGAGACCGCGGCAGCGCGGGAGGTAGAAGAAGAGGCGGGCCTGCTGGTCGAGATCGATCGGCTGATCGGGCTCTTCTCGGATGCGGGCAATCCGGTCGTGGTGGCAGCGTATGCGGCGTCAGAGGTGGGGGGCGTACTGGCGCCGGGACCCGAATCTTTGGACGTGGGGTTTTTTGCGCTGGATGACCTGCCGCCATTGGCCTTTCCCAGAGACGAGCAGATCCTGAGGCGCTGGCAACGGATTCGCAGCCAACACTCGTGAGCGGGGGGCTATGTCACTGATGCGTCGCCTGGCCCCGGTTCGCGGTTTGGCCGAACAGGCAGGCCGTACGCTGCTGGATGCGCTGTACCCGTTGGAATGCGCGGGATGTGGTGGCTCGGGCAAGATCATCTGCGACCGATGTGCGCAGGATTTGCCGTGCTTGGTTCCGCCATATTGCCGGGTCTGCGCTGCGTACACTGAGTTCGAACTTTGCCAGGCTTGCGCACAGTCAGGACGGCAGTTTGACGGTGTGCGAGCGCCATACCGATATGAAGGAAGCATCCGGCAGGCAATCCTGGCTCTGAAATATGGGGGCATCAAGGCCGCAGCCCCGCAACTGGGCGACATGCTTGCTGACTACCTTGAAGCGAATCCGCTCCCGGGCAACTTGGTCGCGCCGGTACCGATGCATACGAGCCGGCGGCGGGAGCGCGGCTACAACCAGGCGGAACTGCTGGCCCGGCGGGTAGCCGGACGTTGCGACATTCCCTATCATGCTGGTCTGTTGGCCCGGACCCGCAGAGTTGACCCCCAGGCCGGGATGACGAGCGCGGCCAGCAGGGCGACAAACGTTGCAGACAGCGTGGTAGTGTCGCCGGACAACGAGGTGAGCGGCAGGCAAGTCATCCTCGTGGATGATGTGGCCACGACCGGGAGCACGCTGAACGCGTGCTCGGCGGCGCTCAAGGAGGCTGGCGCTGCGACGGTCTGGTGCCTGACGATAGCCGTGGTCGGGAGCCATCGCACGGGCGAGTGACCGTCGGGTTTGGCGGCAAGCGCCTGGTTGAACGGCTTGCATCGGAACAGGTCTCTCTCGTACCCAGATTGTCATCAGGAGGAACAGAGCGATGCGGCGATCTCGTCGCTGAAAGAGACCCCGATTGCCGTTTCGAGATTGCCACGCTGCGCTCGCAATGACGTTTTGCTCAAAGCGGATATGCTCGGGGGCAGGTCCAGTTTGACATCCTACTGGCGGTCTGCTGAAATGGCGGCAACGGCTACCAAACCGACACCAAAGGATCAGGAGGCAGCATCATGGCAGGCAACACTATCGTTTACGTTGGCGCCGAAGCCAGCGGACTGTACCGAAAGACGGCGGGCGATGCTCACTGGGATCTGCTCACCGACGGACTCGCGCCGGCCACACAGGCGCGGGCCATTGCCATTCATCCCAACGACCCGCGCACGATCTTTTGTGGCACGCAGCGGGGCGTTTATCGCAGCACGGACGGCGGCGATCACTGGCAGCGGATGAACATGAACGAGGGACGGGTGGTGTGGTCCATTCGGTTCCACCCCAATGACGCCAATATCATGTTCCTGGGCACCGAGGGCGCCGAGGTATACAAGAGCGAAGACGGCGGCGAGAACTGGGGACACATCGCGACGGTGTCGAACCCGTCACAGGTGCAGATGGCGTTTGCCATGCGCATCCTGGGCATCGACATTGAATCCAGCAACCCGGACAACATGTACGCGGCTTTGGAAGTGGGTGGCGCGGCGAGCAGCACGGACGGCGGGCACACCTGGACGATCCGCAACAGCGAGTTCGCCGGCGACGTGGACCTGCTGGACCTTCACGGCGTGGCCGTGGGCGGCGCAGATTCGCAGTCGGTGCTGATCTCCAACCGCACGGGCGTGTGGCGGAGCGCTGACCGGGGAGCGTCGTGGCAGGACTGTCAATTCGACCGGTTCTCGGACATCAAGTACTCGCGCGGCATAGTTCGCGACCCCAGCGATCCGAACACGCTGTACGCCTGCGTGGGCATGAACTTCGGGAGCGAGGAAGGCGGCGTGATGAGGACTACCAACCTGGGCGAGTCCTGGGAGCGGTTTGACCAGGGCATCACCGCTGGCAGCACCACCTTCGGCGTAGCAGTGAACCGGCAGGACCCGTCGCAGGTCTACTTCTGCACGCGGCGCGGCCAGGTGTTCGGCACCCATGATGGTGGCGCTAACTGGACGCAGGACGCGCTGCCGGAGATGGCTCAGAACGTGATCAGCGTGGCGTGCACCTCGGCATAATTGCATCGAGGATCACGAATCTAGGCAAAACGAGGGGCGGGTCCGAAAACCCGCCCCTTATTGCTGCCTACCCGCTTGGCTTTAGCTGCTGGCTTTGGGGAGCCAGTCCTGGTTCCAGGGGAAATCGTCCGCGCCGGAGCCGAAGGCCGGCTGGCCCTGATCGATGCGGTCGCGATAGGGGCTGGTGACGGGCTCGCGGTAGGGGTACAGGCCGCCTTCGTACATCTGCTCGCCCTTCTTGAAGTGGGTCGCCTGTTCCAGGGTTTCCACGAAGGGCATGTTGATGTCGTATAGGTTGCCGGCGCTGGCGCGGGGTCGAGGACCGGCCTTGGAGACGTGTCCGTAGAGTTCCCGTCCGATGATCCGCTCGGCGGCCCAGACGCAGTCGACCAGCTTGTCGATGTCGACACCCGTCGGGATACCCATATCCTCCATCATGTGGAGCAGGTCTTCGGTAGGAGCCATACCGGTGGCGCGCCCATTTCCGCAGTAGGGGCAGCCACCGAATCCACCGATGGTGCCGTCGAGTTCAAGGGTATCCTCAGGGCCGAGAACGCGCATGGCGGCGTACGCGGACGCGATAGCCATGTTGCGGCCATTGTGGAGGTGCAGCCGGAAGTGATTGATCTCCGGCCACCGCTCCTTGACGCGAGTGATGCTCTCCTCGACCTTTGCCGGCGTGCAGTGGCTCATGGGGTCTCCCATGGAGCAACTGCGCACGTTGATGCCGGCCTCTTCCCACAAACCGTGCTGGTACTCCATGAGGGTCATCAGGGTGTCAACTTCGAACTCGCCGAGGAAGTTGGAGCCCCAGGAGGCGTTGCAGCCAATGCCGGCCTCAGTGATCCCCATCTCCTGAGCCTGGGCGATGATGGCGGGCCAGCGCTCCATCTCATCCATCTGGCTGCGGTTGGTGTTGCGCCGGGCGAACACGTCGCACAGGTGACAGCTGAGCCGAGGATAAGTATCGCGCTCGATGGTCAGGGGCGGCGAGTAAGCGCGAGCGCGCTCCACTCCACGAGCGTTCAGCGCGAGAGCGGTGTAGGTGACGCCCAGCTTCGGCGTGAACTTGGTGACGATTTCGTCGATCCGCTCCATCTGGGGAGTCCACCGGGGACTGACGAAGGAACCGACAACGATGCTGGTGAGCCCGGTTTCGGACAGCATATCGAGGAGCTCGACCTTGTCGTCAACGGAAATGTTGGCGTCCTCGATTTGCATGCCTTCGCGCATGCCCTCTTCCTTATAATGAACGGTGGGCCATTGGTTTGGCATAGGATTCTCCTTGCGCCGGAAGGCGCGGATGCATAATTTACAAGGGCGCGCTCACGCGCGGAATGCCAGAATTCTAGGGTTGGGCTGCTGGCATTGTCAAGGAAATGTCAGGCGGGCCCGGAGCCGCCGATCGATGTGGCCTCAAGGCAACAGCAGGCTCAGATTGGTGGCGCGAGGAGCCGCGTTCGGGTATCGCCCAAGCGGGCCGCAGGGGTACGGTTTGAGTGACGCGTGTTCCTCCAATCCAGCCGGCAGCCTGGCGCCGGTTGGCCCTGAGCGATCCGCGTGGGGATTCTGGAGCTGTCGGATGCGTGTTGACTGCGGTCGCGTGTGTGCCAAGATTCTTGAGTTAGTAGGCTGAACCGGGTCGACGGACCGGTGCCGGACGGTTGACCTGCCAGACTGGAGGCAAACTGTTGCAATAGGAGGGCTTCCCGGCGGCAGTTCCGGATTTGGCCGGCGATTTTGCGGTGGCTACGGCCCAGGGTTTCATCAGCCCTGCGGCCGGTGTTTTTGCTCTTATTTCCCGATCCCCAGGCATGGCGTGCTGCGCCAGACGAGACTATTTCGGTTCAAACCACCGGGGACAGTCACCTGCCGATGCGGATAGCGACTTGGTTGCCGATGCTCGTGGCCGTTTTGTATGGGACCTGGTGGAAGAAGAGATCATCGCCTTCACGGTCAATATGGCGTTGAGGTTTCAGGCAACGCCGATGGCGGGCGTCATCAGTTTAGGTTCAGCACCCGGCCTGGTGGGTTGGGCTGTCCCCGCAGCGGCGCGATTTGCACAACTCCGCTGAGGTTCGCGCTTGACCGCGTTCAGCGAGGGCCGAGGACCAGGGCGTATGCGATCATCTTGTAGACCAGTTTGGCGGCGGTATACGAGTGGGCGGGCAAGCCCAGATCGGGGGCCAGTTCGCACACGTCGAAGCCCACAATGTGGGACTCCTCCGACACCCTCCGGAGCAGACCCGTCAATTCCGACCAGCGCATCCCCCCGGGCTCCGGAGTACCCACGGCCGGCATTTCGGCAGGGTCCAGGACATCGAGGTCGACGCTGACGTACACACGAGGACCAAGGCTAGAGATTATGTCAGGTATGCAATCTTCGCCCGCTGGCGGCCAGTAGCACGTGGGGATGTCGTTGCTGTCTATGTAATCCTTTTCTTCGAGGGCCAGGGTGCGGACACCGACCAGGGAAACGGGACAGCGCTCGGAGAGGCGACGGGCTCCGGAACTGTGACCCCAACGGGTCCCCAGATATTCGTCCCGCAGGTCGGCGTGGGCGTCTATGTAGAGAACTGAGAGGTCAGGATCACGGTCAAGGTGGGCGAACGCCGAGC
Source organism: uncultured Dehalococcoidia bacterium (assembly GCA_951813535.1). Classification (GTDB taxonomy): domain Bacteria; phylum Chloroflexota; class Dehalococcoidia; order Lucifugimonadales; family UBA3495; genus Bin87. Next base: position 2,174,564 of record OX638345.1, read on the forward strand.
CGATAGTGGAGGAATGATCGCCTCCGATGACGCCGGTCAGCTTCCCGGAACCCTGGGCCGCGTAGTGAGAGACTGCCGTACGAACCCGTTCCACCATTTGTCGCGGGTCGCCGACTTGGGGTTCCAGAGGTGGGGCCGTATGGACGCCGAGATCCGCGACGTCGACGCCGAGCTCGATATCATAGTCTTCCAATGCGGCGGATGCGGCGATGATGGCGGCGGGGCCATGGCGCGCACCGGTGCGAAAAGACGTGGTGCTATCGATGGGGACGGGAATCAGGACGGCGCCAGCGGTATCCAGCGCAGATTGCTGTGGCGGCAGAGCCAGAAAGTTGGTCGGCGTCCACGGGACGGGCGGGATCCAAGGATCAGGCAACGGGCGAGCCGGATGCGGCGGTGTGCAACAGGGTGCGCTGGCGCTGGGTCTCCCGAGCGCCCTGGTCCGCGTCGAGCCATTCCAGACCGCGGTCAAGCACCCAGGTTTTCACGCTCCGCAAGTCGAACAGCGATCGAGCGTCGGCAAGGGCCTGTTCGTGGTCAAAGGACTTGCACGAGAACACGTCGATGTTCACGTAGTCGCGCTCTGGGAAGGTGTGGACGCTGATGTGGCTCTCGGCGATGATGACGAAGCCGGAGATACCGTTGTCGGCTGGTTTCGGTCCGTGGTATTCCAGCACTTCCGGTTCGGTGATCCTGGTCATCCCCAGGGCGACCGGATATTCGTCGAGGAAGGATCGCAAGCGGTCGGTGTCCCACATCAAGGCGTGGTCGCCGCCGAAACCGTCAATGATCAAGTGCATCCTTCTGCCGAGCCCCCGCCGATAAAATAAGCCCCGTAAGGACGGGGCCGCGCCGTCTTGTGAAATTGCGGCGCATAGAATATCATAGCCGCCACGCTAATTCAAAGGGTGAAATCCGCAGCCGCTGCTCATTGGCGCCGAGGTCGCAAATCCGTTGACCCGGCGTCGGCGTATGCTAGCCAACCGTAATCCCGGTTGTACCGTACCAATTCGAGCCCGACGGGCGGGAAAAATCATGGCCGTAGAACCTGAAAACCAAGCTGACCTGGAATTGGAGCCGGTAACGGAGTCGGCGGATGTCGACGCGATGATCGAGGTCCGGGACCTGACTCACTACTACGGACCGATGCCGGCGGTGGAGAACGTCAACTTCACGGTGCGGCGGGGCGAGATCCTTGGATTCCTGGGTCCGAACGGGGCGGGAAAGACGACGACCATGCGGATCCTGACCGGGTTCATGCCTCCAACGAGGGGCACGGTAACGCTGGACGGATACGATGTTGTCGAGAAATCCCTTGAGGTGCGCAAGCGGGTCGGGTACCTTCCGGAGTCGGTGCCGCTGCATACCGAAATGACGGTGACCAGCTACCTGAAATACATGGGCACGCTGCGTGGCATGGGTGGCCGGAGAATTCGCCATCGGATCGACGACGTGATCGACGTCTGCCGCCTGGAGGACTACAGCCGAACCATCATCGGCAAGCTGTCCAAAGGTTTCCGGCAACGCGTGGGGATCGCACAGGCCATCCTGCACGAACCCGAGGTACTCGTTCTGGACGAGCCCACCATCGGGATCGACCCCATCCAGGTGGTGGAAACGCGGAGCCTGATCCAGGATTTGGGCCAGGAGCAGACGGTCGTCCTGAGCAGCCACATCCTGCCCGAGGTCAGCATGATCTGCGAGCGGGTTCTGATCATCCACGAAGGGCACATCGTGGCGGCCGACACGCCGAACAACCTGGCGCAGCATCTGCGTGGGGTGGCGCAACTGGAAGTTGAGATCGGCGGGCCGCCCGCAGAAGTGCTGCCCGTACTGCGGAGTGTGAATGGGGCAACCGAGGTGACCCACCACCCCAGGCCGGGCGTTAACGCATACCGCATCAAGTTCAGGGAAGGTCTGGACCTGCGGGATGAAATATCCCGAACCGTGGTGAGCAACGGCTGGAGCCTGCTCAGCATGCAGATGAGTAGTATGAGCCTGGAGGAAATATTCCTGCGGGTGACGACAGCGGAAGACGACGTAGAGTAGCCGGACCGGATAGATATGCGAACCATCCGCGCGGTGGCGTTCAAGGAAATCCAGATCTACTTCAGCAGCCCCGTGGCGTACATCGTGGCGCTCATTTTCATGGCGTTGAGCGGGTTTTTTTTCGTCCGTGATCTGGGGAACCCCTTTCCGGAAGCTTCTCTAAGCAATTTTTTCCAGGGCGCGACGTTCCTGCTGATCCCGCTAGCGCCGGCGCTGACGATGCGGCTTCTGGCGGAAGAACAAAAGCTGGGAACGATCGAACTGCTGCTGACGTCACCGGTGCGGGACTGGGAAGTGATCCTGGGCAAATATCTGGCGAGCTTCGTGTTCCTGCTGTTCCTGTTGGCGCTCACCTCGTATTATGTAATTCTGCTCGTGGCGTTCGCGACGCCGGACCCGGGGCCGATCTACTCGGGCTACATTGGGCTGATACTCTATGGTATGGCCGCGCTGGCGGTGGGGATACTGACCTCCACGCTGACCAGCAACCAGATAATCGCCGCGGTAGTGGGCACGGGTATCCTGGTGGTGCTGTACGCCACCTCCTTCATCGGTGACGTCGTCACCGGGGTGTGGGCCACGATATTCAACCAGCTGGGTTTCACCAGCCACTTCAACGACTTCGATCGTGGGATCATCGATTCAACGCACATCGTGTACTTTGTGACGGTGATCGCGCTGTTCCTGTTCCTCTCGATACGGGCGCTGGAGTCGCGGCGCTGGAGGTAGCATGAGCCAACAGCGCACTGGCGACGGGCCCCGGGATTGGCGCCGGCGCAGAGGACGAGACCGCCAGGCAGATGCCGGTGCTGACGCCGGTCCTGACGATCAGCCCGCAGCGTTGGAGGAGCAGTCGAGGACGCTGTTTTCGTTCATAGAGCCGGCGTTCGATCTGGTCGCGATTTTCTATGCGCCGATCCTCATTGCCGGCGTGATCGGCCTGATCGTTGGAGCGGTCCTGCTGGCATTCATCGGTTCCCTGAAGCTCTACGGCGGGATCGTCATCGGCATCGGAGCGGTGTTGGTGCTGCTGGTCGGGATTTCGTATTTCAGCCAGGTGCTGGCCGCATTTTTCAGCCGAACCGGTCGGTACGGGGTCAATACGGTGATCATGACCGCTGCCTTCTTCGGGCTGGTCGCGCTGGTCAACTACGTGGCATTCGAAAACCATGTCCGGTCCGATACCACGGCGACCAACCAGTTTTCGCTGGCGCATCGCACCCAGGACCTTTTGGATGCACTTGACCGGCCGATCAACGTCATAGCCTATTACCCGGATGAAATACCCGACATTGATATGCTGACCCGGCGAGGAAAGGTCGAGACAACACTCAGCGAGTTCGGTCGACGCAGCGGAAATTTCACCTACCGCTTCATTGATCCACAGAAAGAGGCCGATCTGGCGCGGAGCCAGGGGGTGACATCGTACGAGACGTTGGCGGTGTCAGCGGTCGGAACGGATATCATCGATTTGGTCCAACCCAATGACGAGGTATACAGCCGGCTGGAACAAGATCTCTACACCGCACTGCTGGTGGCGACCGAAACCCAGCGGAAGAAGGTCTATTTCCTCAGCGGGCACGGTGAACGCGACATCAACCGCACGGCCGAAGACGGGTACCTGAAAATCCGCGAAGGGCTTGAGGTGGATAACTATGAAGTGGCAACTCTCCCCTGGGCTCCGGTCGACGAAGAAGTAGCAGTGCCCGACGACGCCGCGCTGGTGGTCATCGCCGGTCCCACCGGCGAACTGCCGACGGCTCATGTGGACGCGCTGAATTACTATATGGCCGGCCGATACTCCGACGGGGAACCGCGCCGGGAGGCAGCTCGGATGATTTTCCTGGCTGAGCCGGACACGCACGATTCCTTCCGGGCCTTCCTGGCGTTTTGGGGAGTGGTCGTGAGCGACAGCTACATACGAGACGTTGAGGGTTCCCAGCCCAACGCGCCCCGGACGTTGCGGGTGGGCATCTACAACCCGCAGGCGCCGCCGGAGATCGTGGCGCCCAGGGGTCGGCCGTTGAACGTAGCATTCATGCCAGGAACGGCCGCAATTGAACCGATAATCGAAGAAACCAACACCCGTCTGCCGCGCCCGATCGCGGCCACCACGGCGTCGGCGCGGTTAATCGATGACATTGAGCGCGTTGATCCGGTTGAAGACGACCCACAGCGCGTGTATTTCCCGGCAATGTACCTTGACATCATCGCCCCGGTAGGCGGGGCCGCGCCGACCACGAGGCCACCAGACAATCAGATAGCCAGCATGGTTGTGTTCGGCGATTCCGATTTCGTGTCGAACCGGAACGTAGATCGTGGTTCGAGCGCAGCGCTATTTTTGAACTCGGCCAACTACCTGATGGGGGATTTTTCGTTGGTGTCGATACGAGACCGGGAGTTCGTCTACCGCGAGTGGAACCTGGACGAGAACGAGTTCAACTTCGTGCGGTTCTCGACCTGGCTGCTGCTGCCCGGTTTGATGGGCATCATGGCGATTGTGGTCTGGTGGGTTCGCCGCTAGCGCAAAGCGCATAGTCTCCGGCGAAAGCCGGAATGACGGGGCAATTATCAGACTATGAACATCCGGTTGACCATCCTGCTGGTGTTCGTGCTGGCGCTTTTTGGAGCGCTGGCGCTTTGGTTCAAGCCCTGGGAGCAGGACGCGCCTCGCGAAGATGAGCCGTGGGCATGGCGCATCGATGACAGCGCCATCGTGCATCTTGAAGTGACGCACCGCGGGCAGGCGGGCGGGTCGATCGAGTGTTCAAAAGAGATCGTTCCAATCACGGGTGAAGAGCAAACCGTGGTCTATGACAAAGACCAGGGTCGGGGCAAATGGTTCATCGTCGACGGCGATGAACGCGAGGAGGTGTACCAGGAACGGTGGGCCGGGACTCCCCTCCTGCTGAGCGGTCCCAAGGTCAACCGGGTGTTGGGCGAGACGATCGAAAATCCAGCACAGTACGGCTTGGATCCGCCGGATAGCGTCATAGCAATTACCGAAGAAACCGGGTTGACCTATGAGTTCTGGTTGGGCAACCTCACGCCGGACGAAGGCTATAGCTACATGCGCCTGGTGGGCGACACCCAGCTACTCACGGTGCCGGAAGTGTGGGCGCGGGTGGTCAACTGCCTGGTGGCAAGCCCACCCGTCATCCCGCCTCCGCTGGAATTGGGGTATTTCTACGAGGAAGATTTTCGGGACATTCAGGAATTGGAAATTACCCGCAACGGCGTAACGGTGACCTACGCACCCCAACCCGGCGAACGGACCTGGTACGCCACTGTCGGTGACGAACGCCAGGCAATCAGGGAACCGGATTGGTGGCTGTCGCAGCTGCAATGGTTTGGGCAGCCCAGCAAACCGGGAGGGCCCGAGGCCCCTGGCGGCTGGCACATTGACGAGCTGGGAGCGAGCGATCCGCAATACGGGCTCCAGCCTCCCGAAACCGTGATCCGGATCAAGACGCACGAAAAAATGCGCGAGTTCTATATCGGCAGCGGGCACATCGAGGTCGACCAGGACGAACGACCAATCCTGGACGATGCCGGCAACACGCAAGTGCTGGTGCATTACGCGGGCTTGGCGGATGATCCGATCGTCTACGTGGTCAACCGCGTACGCGCCGAGCGTACGTTCTGCCTGGTGGAAAACCCGCCGACCGAAACACCGTACAATTGCCCATAGCCGGGCCGCTGAGGAGGCTATTTTGAAAGCAGAGATCATCTCCGTCGGCACGGAACTGCTGATGGGCGAGTTGACGGATACGAACGCCAGTTGGATCGCCGGTCGACTGCCGGCCTTGGGTATCCAACTCCAGTGGGTCAGCATAATCGGCGACGACTTGCCGAAACTCACCGAGGCGTTCGTGCAGGGCTGGAAACGCTCCGACATCATTTTCACCACCGGAGGCCTGGGCCCCACTCAAGACGATTTGACTCGCGAGGCCGTTGCGGCAGCGCTGGACGAGACGCCGGTGGTGCAGGAGCCGGAACTGGAAAACCTGCGGCAGTGGTTCCGGAACCGCGGTCAGGACATGCCGGGCCACAACGTCAAGCAGGCGCATTTGATTCCGTCGGCGGAGTTCATTACGAACCGAAACGGGACGGCGCCGGGATGGTGGGCGCAGCGGGACGGAAAGCATATCGTGTGCATGCCCGGGCCCCCCGGTGAAAACCGCGCGATGTGGCAGGACGAGATTGATGCCAGGCTGAAGGATATCGTCGACACCGAGGTCACCATCACGCGCAACATCAAGACGCTGGGATTAGGTGAGGCGTCGGTGGACGAGATAATGTCGGAGTATTTCGGGTTGGAGAACCCGTATCTTGGAATCTATTCCAAGGCTGACGGTATCCACCTTCGGATCATCGCGCGGGCCGAAGACGAGCCCACCGCCCGAGAGATGATTGCGCCGATTGAAAATGCCATCCACGACCGGTTGGCTCCTTACGTCTGGGGCTACGACGACGAGACTCCTGAGCTGTCCGTGGGCGCGGCATTGGTGGACCGTGGGATGACGCTGGCAACCATGGAATCGGTCAGCGGCGGCTTTCTGGCCAACACCATCACCGAGGCGCCAGACAGCAACCGGTGGTACCGGGGTGGCAACGTAGCGTACACAACCGGGGCGATGATCGCCGCCGGCGTGGACGCGGCAGTGATTGAACGGCACGGTGTGGTCAGCCAGGAAACGGCGAATGCGATGGCGCTGGTGGCCCGGGCGTCCACGGAGGCTGACTTTGGCGTCGGCCTGAGCGGAGTGCTGGGTCCGCAGGAACTGGAGGGGCATCGGCCCGGGACCATCCACATCGCCATCGCGCACGGGGAGGACGTGCGAGAATTCCCGTTGCGCACGCCGCCGCGCCGGCTGGTGATCAAGCGCCGTTCCTGTAACACCGCGTTGACGGAGTTACGTAAACTGATTACAGAAGTTTCGCCGTAGCCCACAAGGGAGAAACAAGTAGGGGCGAATGACCATTCGCCCCTAAACTTTTGCGCGCTGCCGAAACCGGAACCTACATGGTCAGGGATCGGTAGAGCATGGGTAGCCGTTCCGGCAGGGCCCAGATGTCGTCAAGTACCTCATAGTTGAGGTCGCCGCACATGGTCTTCAGGTAGTCGTGACCGGCCTTGTCGACGGTCAGGCAGAAGGGGACGATTTCTTTGCGCTTGGCTTCCAGCAGGGCCTGGTGGGTGTCGTGGACGGCGTACTCCTTTTCCACACCCTCGCGGCTATAGCCGCGATCCTGGGGACGACCGTCGCTGATCAGGAACATGATCTTGGTGACCGCGTCCTGGTTTTCCAGCTTGGTGACCGCGTGCCGGATAGCCGAACCCATGCGGGTGGCGTGCAGCGGAGTCACTTTGTCGATGCGCCGCTTGATCTTGTCGTTGAACTGCTCGTCGATGTCCTTGATCACGTAGAACTCCACGTTTTCGCGGCCATAGCCGGAGAAGCCGTAGATTCCGTACGTGTCACCGATGGACTCCAGGGCGTTGATGAGAAGCGCGCAGCTTTCCCGCTCAAGGTCGATGATGCGCTTGTAGTGACGCCGCACCAGGCCCTCGCGGCGGCGGCGGAGCCAGACCATGTATTCCACCGGGTCGTCCGGGGCGTCCCGGTCGTCGACGGAGTGGCGGCCCTCATCGATGGCCTCGGCGGTAGACGCCGACATATCCAGCAGGAAGACCACGGCAACGTCGCGTTCGACGCGGTTGCGGCGCCAGTAGATCTTCTCGTCCGGCGGCACGTTCATGCGGAGGTCGGCCCAGGCTTCAAGGGCCGAGTTCAGGTCGATGTCCTCTCCATCGATCAAACGGTAGGTCTTACGCCAGGTTTCCGGCATGATCAACTCGAACTGGCGCTTGATGTGTGCCAGCAGCGAGGCGTAATTGCGAAGGGAGTCGTTGTAGAAATTCGGGTCGCCTTCGTCGAGGATCTTCTCCTTGACGATGCACCACCGCGGCTTGTAGTCGTTGGCCCGGAAGTCCCACTCGTCGTAGACGAAGGTCTTGGGTTCCAACGCTTCCAGCTCACCGCCGGCGTCGTCATCGTGCAGGATCGGACCGTAGCCTCGCCCGGGGTCGTTGGACGGCGGGGGCACCCCGGCTTCCTTCATGATGTTCTGGGCGAACATGGCCATACTCTGGTCGACGTCGCCTTCCTGGGCGTCGAGTTCGAGCTCGGCGCTGTCCTGAAGCAGTTGCTCGAGCTCCTCCTGGGTCATGGGTTCGGCGTCTCCCATCTCGCTCTGGTCCATCTGAAGCTTGGTGAGCAACTGGACCATCTCGGGCTTGAAGTCACCCCGGTACTCTACGGGCTCGGGGGATTCGTATGGGTCGCCCTCACCCTCTTCGCCCTGCTGCTCGCTCATCTGCGCCTGCAGCTTATCGAGCAGAGCCTGGTACTCTTCCTCGGAGAATTCCCCGGGATCGTCCAGATCCTCCGGCTGGAACTCGTCTTCCGGTTCCTGCTGATTCTGGAGGCGGGAGATGATCTCGTAAGCCCGCAACGCTGCTTCACCGGTGTCCTCGATGGACGCGCGGACGGTCCGCAGGCGGTGCATAATGCGAGCGAGCATGTACGCTTCTTCGCGATAGTCCTGTGGTACCGGCAGGCCCTCGAAGCGGTCCAGGCTCATATGAACCAGCAACTCGATCAGGGCTTCTTGCAGCGGCAATTCCTCGATACGGGGACGCTGGATGAGGGCATCGCCTTGCACATCCAGCGCCGGCCGTCGAATGCCGGGATACTCGGTCTTGATACGATAGTCCAACCGGCAGTCTTCGAGCACGCTGAACAGGTCGAAGGCCATGCGGCGGTCTTCAAATAAAGCCAGGAAGCGCCCGATGTCGGTATAGACGCGCATGGTGCCGCCCGGGCCCTCGCCAACTTCTATGGAGGGAGCGGCGTCCGGATCCAGCAATTGGAAATGCTCGGCGGTCGCGGTGCGGATGGCTTCGATGCGTGCCTGGATCGCCTCTTCCATCCGGAACCGGCGATCGTCGAACACGTTGGCGGGACGGACGAAGTCGAACTGGAAGCTGCCGAATTCCAGGTGCGAAACCTGGTGAGTGGCAACAACTTTGAACCATGCAAAGTTCTGTGCCTTGTCGTTGTAATTGTCGATCACAGGCGGCAGGTAAACCTTGGTTCCGTCGGTGGAAGCGGTGTCCTGATCCACCCATCCGATCTGTCGACGGACCAGTTCCGCTGTACTCAGCACCTCAATGTTTTCACCGGACAGCGCGCGGGTGTAGAGGCGCATGATCCCCTTGACCCGTTCCAAGTCCAGACTGGAGGAAAGGGTTTCCAGCATGGATTCTGAGGTATTGGATTCAATTTTGAAGAAGGCAATGCCGCTCTCGGGATTCTCGTTGAGTAGCTCAACTCCGTGCTGGTACCACTGGTCAAGCTGCTGCAGCGTAATCCGGTTCAGCACCGGGTCGAGGCTCTTCAGGAACGGCGGGACCGCGTCGGGGGTGCTTGCCAGCAGGCCTTCGCAGAGGTCCAGGATGTGCCCTTGGGATCCCGCGGACACGTGCGACAGAGCCTGGGCGCCGTCATAGAGGAACCGGGAAGTGTCGCGGAGGCCCATCTTGGCGAGCTTCTCGCCGAGACGAAGGAACCTGCCGGTCTGACCTTCTTCCACGTGTTGTAGCGCCCGGGGAGCCATTTCCAGGCATGCCTTGACCTCCCGCCAACTACTGTCAGTCAGGGCGCGGGACATTGACAGGAAAGCCTCACGTTCGCGTCCCATCGCCGGCAGAACATCGCGACCGAGGACGAGGCATTCGGCCGCAACGTCGTAGGACTTGTAGGACAACGCCTCGATCAGCGACGCGAACACCTCGACGTCCCAGAAGGGCAGGTTGCGCACCAGGTCGGGGCTAACCTCGAAGAACCGGGCCGCCAGCGTGCTGGACTTCCAGGTGCCTTTGTAAAGGGAGCGGCCCAGGCCGGCCCAGCGCGGAATGTACTGAGGCCGGAGGTTGGTCACGATGGAAGGACTGGCTTTGAAGAAGGCGACTGCCAGCGTCGGCGAGTCCTGGGACAGGTAAGTCCCGCATCGAGCCCACTGCATGAACGAGGCAAAGGCAAGGGATCGGGCCACTTCCGGGCTCACGCGGTAGTATTCCACCGCGGATTCCCAGGAGCGGACCGTCTGGGTGCCGATGGCAACGCCCTCGCGGGCCCACAAAGCCGTTTCTTCTTCGCTGAAGGACTCGGCCATGGCGTCGGCGACGGCCTGATAAGCTTCGGCAACTGCGGGTGGCAGTTTGGCCAATTCGTCCAGCAGGTTGCCTGTAGCGGAATTAGTCAAGGCTCGTGTCCTCCTTTGTCAACTCGGCATCGTTTTTCAACTCAGCATCTATGGTGTCGAGGAACTGGTCGAGGATTTTGGCGGTGGCTCCGTAGACGAGATGCTGCTCGTAACCGTAGGAGCGCACGGAAATCCTCTCGTCGTTTTCGATCCGGGAATCCCAGCGGATCGTTGCAGGATCGCGCAGAACGTCGAGCGGAATTTCGACAACCTCTGCGATTTCGTGCGAGCTGGGGTTGAACTCGTATGGATAAGGGATGGTTCCCACGAAGACCTTCACGATGAAGTTGGATCGAGTGACGTTGTCGTCCAGCCGTCCCAAAATCGTTATGTCATCGCGGGCGATGCCCATCTCCTCTTCGGTCTCGCGTCGGGCGGTGTCCTCGAAATCCCCGTCTTCGGGATCGCGGGCGCCGCCGGGGAAGGACATTTCTCCCTTGTGGTGTTCGACCGTCATGGAGCGCTTGTTCAGCAGGACGCAGAACTCGCCGTCCTTGGGATAAAGCAATAGCATTACTGCCGCCGGCATCAAGCCTTCAGCGGCGGCAGTAATCCGCTGGCGGTTGGCCAGCGCGTTGCGGACTAGATCGAGGGTGATTGCACCCATTGAGGTCCCATCAGCTACTCAAAGATGGAGTACACCACCTCTTCGATGCTCCTCTGCAGTTCGGCCTCATCGGTCAGGGTCCACACGATGGCCACCTGGCAGGCGCGACGATCGGGGATACCCTGGCGCATGAGCCGGCCGGCGTAGATCAGGAGGCGGGTGCTGGCTCCCTCGGCGAGGCCGTGCTCGCGCAGGTTGCGGATTTTATCTCCAAGGCGGGCCAGGGCGTGAGCCCGGTCTTCGTCGCAGCCACTTTCCTTGGCCACGATTTCCGCTTCTATGTCAATGGGGGGATAGTCGAACTCAATGGAGATGAATCGCTGCCGAGTGCTGTGCTTCAGGTCCTTCAGGGCGCTCTGATAGTGGGGGTTGTAGGAAATGCAGAGCAGGAAGCGATCATCGGCTTCGATGATGTTGCCGGTCTTCTCGACGGGAAGAATACGCCGGTGGTCGGTCAGCGGGTGGATCAGAACCGTGGTGTCCTTGCGAGCCTCTACCACTTCGTCGAGATACAGGATGGCGCCGGCCTTGACCGCGCGGGTCATGGGGCCGTCGATCCAGCGGGTGCCGTTGGCATCCAGCAGGTAGCGACCGACCAGGTCGCTGGCGGTGAGGTCTTCGTGACAGGCAATGGTTACCAGCGGTACACGCACGTCGCCTTCCCGCATTTCCTGGGAGTCCTCGCTCCGAACCGTGGTAATGGGTCGCCCGAGCTTCCAAGCCATGTATTCAACGAATCGTGTCTTGCCGCAGCCGGTGGGGCCTTTCAGCAGGACCGGAATGTGCTGCTCGTAGGCGGCTTCGAACAGTTCCAACTCGTCACCGACGGCCCGATAATAGGGCTCGCTGCGGACCAGGAACTCTTCGATGGCGAACTCTTTGAAACTGGGTTCGTCTTCCAGCATTTCGATGTTTGCTTCAACCATTGCCTTGATTTACCTTTCCTTTGACTCGGGCCTGCCACAAAGCTGCTACTTCGCGTTCCAATGAGGCCAAATCAGAAGAGTTTTCGACCACCACGTCGGAACGCCGGTTGCGTTCTGCTGCCGGCATTTGCGAGTTAATTCGTTTTCTGGCTTCCTCTTCGGTCATTCCGTTGCGTTGACGCAGGCGTTCGACGACCACGTCTGCTGGGGTGTAAGTGGACCAGACTTCGTCGACCAGCTTGTCCCAACCCGCCTCGAAGAGAACTGCCGCTTCAACCACGGCGACACCCACTCCGTTGGTGGAGAGGCCAACCTTGCGGTCCTCGACCATTCGAGCCATCAACGGATGCATAATGCTGTTGAGCCGCTCGAGTTCGGCCGGGTCAGCGAATACTATGGAACCCAATTTGCGCCGATCGATTTCGCCTTCCGTGGTTAGTATGTCCTCTCCAAAGGCTGCAACGACCTGGCGCCAGGCCTCGGAGTTCGGTGCGTAAGCCTCGTGACCCAGCTGGTCCGCGTCGATTATCGACGCGCCTTGCTCTCGCAATAGCTGGGCAACTACGCTTTTGCCACTTCCAATACCGCCCGTTAGACCGATTGTAAGCATGACCGCCCGAATTAATAGACTGCCGGGCATTCTAACAAGGCAGTAAACATCGGTCAACCGAGACCCACCGGAGCGAGCGTGGGCAGGCAGGTAGCGGGCACTCCGACGCAACAGATTGCGGGTTGCCCGTTGCTAGCCCGGACAACTGGGGCAGCACATTGATTGCGTCAACGCCGGCTCGTGGGACAGGTTGGCGCCCGGTTCGCGTGCTCGGGAAGCGATTGCGCTGCCGATTTTGATAGAATTGTCCAAAACCGAGTAGTTATTCACCACACAGAGGGGGTTGGTCATGCCGATCGCGAGGCTTTACACGGGCGAAGACGGACAATCGCACATTGAGCAGATCGAGCTGGAATCGCACCCGGAGTACGCGGCGATGCAGGCCGCCGCGGGCATCGTTTTCCGGCGAGTGGAACCGGGACGTTTCAGTGACTGGCACTGCGCGCCGCGGCGCCAGTTCGTCATCACGCTGGAAGGCGAGGTCGAAATCGGCTTGGGCGACGGATCGGTGCACCGGTTCGGCGCGGGACAGGCCATGCTGGCGGAGGACCTCACCGGTCAGGGTCACACGACGCGGGCGGTGGGCGATCAGCCGCGGTTGACGGCCACGGTTCCGTTGGGCGATTAAGCGCTTCAGTCTCCGCGGTTCGCCGCCTGGCGATCCGCGGGGCCATGCCATGACGACGTCCACGGTCACATATCCGCCGCGACCGGTCGTCGACCGTCGCCACCTTCCTCCCGGGCCGGCCGAATTGCCCGTTATTGGGCAGACTCTGCGTTACATCCGTGATCCGATCCGGTTCATGATGGATTCCGCCGTGTACGGTGATTTGGTTACGCTGTCGGTCAAGCCGGCGCTGCTGCTGATGGTCAACCACCCCGACCTGATACGGGACGTGGTGGTCACCAACCACCGGTTGGTGGGAAGGGGGCCGAACACCGACGTGCTCAAGTATGCGATGGGCGAGGGGTTGGTCACCGCCGGGCCCGCAGACCACCTGCAGCAGCGACGGTTAATGCAGCCGCAGTTTCACCGGGGTCGGGTCGAAAGCTACGGCGAGCCGATGCGGGATTACGCCGCACACCACCGGGAGACATGGACCGACGGGCAACGGGTGGACATGGCCCGGGAAATGGGAGCGCTCACCTTGCGGGTGGTGGTCAAAACGCTTTTCGGGCTTGAACTCCCGGATGACGTGCGCCGGATCGGCGAGGCGTTCGAACTGATCAACAACTACCTGGTCAGACGGGTGAACCAGCCGCCGAAGTTGCGGAGGCTCATGCATCGTTTGCCGGTGCCGTACACGGTGCGTTTCCGGCGGGCGAGGGCCGAACTGGATAGCATCATCTTGGGCCTGATCGCTGAGCGGCGGGAACAGACAACAGGGGAAGACGATTTGCTTTCCCTGTTGCTCGACGCCCGCCTCGAGGATGAAGCCGGGGTCGGCCAGCCGCTGACCGACCAGCAGGTACGCGACCAGACCATCACCATGTTTGCGGCCGGGCATGAGACCACCGCGGTCTGCCTCACCTGGACGTGGTACCTGCTGGCGACCAACCCCGACGCACAAGCGCGTTTCCATGCTGAACTGGATGACGTTCTCGGCGGCCGGGCGCCGGAGTTGTCGGATCTGGCGAACATGATCTACACGGATCGCGTGCTTGCGGAGTCGCTGCGGCTGTACCCGCCGATATGGTTCTGGTCGCGGATGGCTTTCCAGCCCTTTGAGCTGGGGGGGTACGACATTCCACCAGGCGCATTGCTGGCGGCGCCGCAGCTGGTGATCCAACGGGACGCGCGCTGGTTCGACGAGCCTCTGGAATTTCGTCCGGAACGGTGGACCGACGAATTCCGGAGTGATCTGCCCCGGTACGCGTATTACCCCTTTGGTGGGGGCCCGCGCCAGTGCATAGGCGAAGGCTTCGCGATGATGGAAGCGAAGATGATCCTGGCAACCCTGGGGCAGCAGTGGAAGGTTCGCCATGATCCCCGGCACAAGGCCGAAATGCTGCCCCTGATTTCGCTCCGCCCCAAGGGCGGGATGCCGATTTTCCTGGAACGGCGAACCAATAAATAAGGGCGACCAACGGGTCGCCCAATACGCGTATCGCATCTGGCATGGCTGCCCCGCCTGGGTTCGAACCAGGGCTTACAGCTCCAAAGGCTGACGTGCTACCGCTACACCACGGGGCATCTCGTTCCATTATAGCATTCTACCCAAAATCGACCGTTTCGCGTGCGCTATACTGCGGCCGTAAACCCAATTTTGCGAGCAGGTGACGTGTTATGGAAACTGTAGGATTCATTGGTTTGGGCAACATGGGCGGGGGGATGTCGGCCAACATTCAACGGGCCGGCTACCCGATGATCGTCTACGATTTGCGGGAGGAGGCGACGCTGCCCCTGCTTGAGGGTGGGGCGCGCCTGGCGAACACGCCGGCGGAGGTGGCGGAGGCCAGCGATGTGACCTTCACGTCGCTGCCGGGTCCATACGAGGTGGAGGCGGTGTCGACGGGAGCGGAGGGAGTGCTGGAAGGGATCAAACCGGGGAGCGTGTACATTGACCTGTCGTCGAGCCGGCCGACGCTGATCCGGGAGATTGAGCCGAAGTTTCGGGCGAAGGGATGTCACGTGCTGGACGCGCCGGTGAGCGGAGGGAAGACGGGAGCGGCGTCGGGGAACCTGGCGGTGATGGTGGGAGGAGACCGTGAGGTGTTCGAGCGTGTGAAGCCGATATTGGACGCCTTTGGGGACAAGGTGTTCTACGCTGGGGAGATTGGTGCAGGGAGCGTGGCGAAGTTGGTGCACAACATGATTGGGCACAGCGTGAGACAGGCGATTGCGGAGGGGTTGACCCTGGGCGTGAAAGCAGGCGTCGAGCCCGAGCCGCTGTGGGAATGCGTGAGGCGCGGAGCGTTGGGCCGGATGTCCTTCCTCCACGAAGGGTTGGTGCGAACGATGTTTCGCGGGGAGTTTGAGCCGGCGAGTTTCGCGTTGAACCTGGCCCACAAGGACATCTCGCTGGCGACGGAGTTGGCGCGGGAGTACGACGTGCCCATGCCCATGTCCACCCTGGCTCAGCAGATCTCGCTGCAAGCGATGAATCGCGGATGGGGTCAGGCCGACAGCAGCAGCACGGTGCGCCTGCAAGAAGAGCAGGCCGGCGTGGAAGTGCGGGCCCCGGAAGTGGATCCGGAGCGGGCGGCGCGGTTCATCACGACGCATCCGGACGCGGAGTAGACGATCCACGACAACATAGCACCGTGCGCATAGCTTTGGGTTTCGTCGGTGTTGCGCTGGTGGTGGCGTGTCTTTCGTGTTTCGACGGTGACGTCCTTCCTCTGAATAGGCCAGGCGCGCTGCCCACGCCGGATTTTCAAGCCACCATCAACGCGGCACTTGCGCAGGTCGGGGCGCAAGAAACGGCGACTCCGCCGGCCGCGCATGAGTCTCCGGCGACCATGTCGGCTCCTGAGTCAGGTGCGGCCATTCAGCCGGTAACGGAATCGGCGTCGGCATCGACTGCAGCATCTACGGCCGCACCCACGGCTACAGCGCCACGTGCGGCTGTTCCGCGTCCGACGCCAACTCCGGTACACACAGCGACGCCCGCCCCGGCTCCGACCCCGACCTCGATCCCGACGCCTGCGCCAACTCAGACACCGGTACCTTCGCCGGAACTGCGGCATATCGACGAAAAGGAATACATGCTCGGGTTGATCAATGCCGAGCGACGCAGGGCCGGATTGAACACCGTCATCCTGGGAGACAACATTGCGGCCCAGTTACACGCCGAATCTGCGTTGGACAACTGCGTTTCTTCCCACTGGGGGTTGGACGGCCTGAAACCGTACATGCGTTACAGCCTGGCCGGCGGTTACCAGTCCAACGGCGAAAACGGGCATGGACTGGACTATTGCATCCGGGCGTCGGATGGCTACAGCGCTCACAGCGGCATCAGGCGAGAAATTGATCAGGCGATGGACGGCTGGATGAGCAGTCTTGGGCATCGTCGCAATTTGCTTGACCCCTATCATCGAAAGGTCAACATCGGCATCGTCTGGGATAAGTACAATACGGTGATGTACCAGCATTTTGAGGGCGATTACGTGCAGTATGACTGGTTGCCGGCCATCTCAAACGGAGTCTTGTCATTTTCTGGCGTAACGAAGAACGGCGTTCGGTTTGATCGGAAAAGAGATCTGAGCGTACAGATTCACTACGACCGCCCACCACACGAGCTGACGAGGGGTCAAGTTGCGAGGACTTACTGCTACGGCAGCGGGCGCCGGGTCGCCGGATTGCGTCAGCCCCTTACCGGGAACAGCTATTACCCCACGGACGCGTTCGATGATACGTATGACCCTTGCCCCGATCCCTACGATGTGCCGCCCGACGCCCCTGCGCCTCGTTCACACTCAGAAGCCCATCGTGCTTGGCAGGAGGCGTACAACGCCAGTCAATCCCGGGAGCCTCAATCCATTGCCGTGCCTTGGATTACCGCTTCGGAATGGACGGCCAGCGACACGTCCTTCGCCGTGAAAGCCGACATCGGCGAAATCCTGAACCAATACGGCGACGGCATTTACACGGTGTTGGTGTGGGGCGACTTTGTCGGCGTGAGAGAAGTCATATCTGAGTATTCAATTTTCCACGGCGTGACGCCTCCGGACACGTACGATCCGGGAAATTGGTGACACAGCCGGAGTTGCGTTCGCGAGATGAAACCTTCTGTCGGGTTGCAAGTGCTCAGTTGGCCAATCTCCGCAATTGCCCGGAGACTACATCTACGAAGAGGACGAGCACGAGATACCAAAAAAGAATCAGCGTAACCTCGGTGAATTTGAAGTGGCTCATGGCGAGGCGGAATTCGGTGCCCAGTCCTCCGGCGGCGACGAACCCCACTACGATGGTGGTCCGTATGATCACTTCCCAGCGGTAGAACAAATAGGTGATGAACTTGGGCAGCGCCTCAGGGAGCACGCCGTAAAGCAGCACTTGCATGCGCCTCGCTCCGGTGGAGCGCAGTGCCAACATGGGCCGGGTATCCAGCCCCTCCACTATTTCGGACCCCAGCTTTCCCAGGATGCCGCCGTTGTGGATCGCGAGAGCGATCACGCCGGGCAGGGTGCCCTGTGTGAAGACAAACACCAGTATCATGGCCCAGACCAGCTCAGGAACGGCGCGGCTCACCGTAAACACCGCGCGGATCAAGAAAAAGGGAGCCGTCCAGAGCGGCGACCGGTAGGGAGCGAGGCTGCCCATCATCACGTTGCGGGCGCCAAACATGAACAGGATGAGCGCCCCCAGGGCGGCCAGGCCCGCCGCCGCCACGCTCATGGCGAGGGTTTCGGCAGCCAGGCGCCCTTTTTCCGCCCATTCGTCCGGCTTGTAGAATGCAGGAGTGGCGGCAGATTCCGCGCCGATCAATCCACTGGCGAAGTCCGCAGCTCCGGCGATCGCCTCAACTGAGAACAGGTTTCGGCTTGGGAAGTCATCGTCGCCGATGATAGTTACCCACGCAGCCAACGCCATCAAAAGGGCGATTGCCGCGGAGGCGGCGAGAAATCCGATGCGGCGTGAGGGAACGCTCGGCGCAGTAGCCCCGCCTCGGGCCACCGGTTCGCCCCGGCCGTATTGGGCTGCCATAGTGCTATCCCCGCTCGATGGCCACTCGGCGGCGGACCAGCGAACTCCAAATATCCACCGCCACCACCAACGCGATGAGGAAATATACGAAGGTCCACATGCGGCTGTAATCAATGTCCTGTAGGGAAATCTGGATGTTGTGTCCAAGCCCGCCGAGACCGACGAAGCTCAGGATCGCGGCCGAACGAATTCCGCATTCCAGACGGTAGAAGGTGTAGCTGAGCATGTCGGGCAAGGCCATCGGAAGCCGACCGAACCAGAAAACTCTCCATTCCGATGCTCCGGCGCTCCGGAGGGCCCGGAGGGGAGATTCCGGGACGTCCTGCAACAGTTCCGCGTAAATCCGCCCGAGAATGCCTCCATAGGGCAGCCCCAGGGCCAGCACGCCGGCCATCGGCGAAAGCCCGAGGGCGGCGACGAATAGCCACGCCCACACCAACTCGTGGATGGAGCGGAACACCGCCAGCGCCAAGCGCGCCGACGAGATGTTCCACCGTCGGGTCCAGGAGGATCTGACCACGGTTCCGGAACCGATGATTCCAAGGGGCATCCCGATGATTAACGCGACGGTCATACCGGCCCAGGCGTAGGTGAGAGTGGTCCAGGTAGAGCGCGCCCCTGTGGACAGAACGTCCAGTGTGAGTTGCGGTTGGATTGCGGCCAGCAGGATCTGACCAACGGCCCGGAACCCACCGGCGTTGATCAGACCGTCGTCCCAACCGATCCCCACCAGGCTGATGGAGAAGGCGATCAGCAAGATCGCAGTTAGCGCCCCACGTCCTCCCAGGGATCCCTCACCTGGGCGCTCATTCATCCCTCAGGCCTTCCAGAGCGTAGAGGTCGTTCAATTGATCATCGGTTACGAGATGCGATGGGAGGTCGAATTCGCGCGCGCCGTTGCGGAGACCGATCAGGCGCTCGAAGTAAGTACGGGCGACGTCGGTGGAATGGACCGTGGCCACCAGGGTTTTTCCGGCTTTCCGTGCCGCCTCGGTCAGGATGCCCATAACCTCGTCGGCTCGCGCCGGATCCAAAGAGGATACGGGTTCATCAGCGACGATTATCGCGGGATTCTGCACCAGGAGGCGGGCGACGGCCACCCGCTGCTGCTCACCACCGGAAAGCAAGCCGGCCCGCACCCGGGCGCGGTCGCTGACGCCCACTCGTTCCAGGGCGGTCAGGCCCATCTGCCGATCCTGTGGCCACAACAGCGAAACCACCGATTTGACGAGGCCCCAATCGCCCAGCCGTCCGGCAAGCACATTTTGCAAGGCCGAAAGGTTGGGTACGAGGTCGTACTGCTGGTGGATCATGCCCACCTCACGGGAGAGTTCGCGGCCGGGATGCAGGTCGGCCAGGTTTCTACCGCGCAGGTGGATGGATCCGTCGGACGGCTCCAACTCGCCGGCAATCATGGATAGCAGGGTGGTCTTGCCGCTGCCGCTGGGCCCGAGCAATGCCACCGTTTCGCCGGGCCGGATGGTCAACGAGAGCGGGCGAACCGCCTCTACATCGCCGTAGGTCTTGCCAGCCTCGTCGATCAGGACGGCCGGGGGTCTACTGCTCGGAGATGAGGCCGAGATCGCGGGCGATATTTTCGATGGGGAGGTAGTTTTCATTGGACGTAGGAATGAACCGGTCGGCCTGAAAGGCGTTCATGATTTCCTGATCGCGGCCGCCGTTGGCCGCATTCAGTTTGAGGAGAGCATCGACCAAACGCTGGGTGAATCCGGCGCCGTAGACATCGTCGAGCCCTGGTCGGACTACCCAGTGGTAGTCGACGTAGCCTGGGGAGGTGTAGAAGGCGGCGACTCGCGAAGTGTCAACGTCGCCCTGCTCCTGGCGGGTTTTCCACACGTTGGCGTTGAGGGCGCCGGCTTCGACCGCACCGGCTTCGACCTGTTTCCACGTGGCGTCGTGGGACCCGCTGTAGGCCACGCTCTTGAAATCGCCCTCGGGGACGATCCCTTCCTGAGCCAGGAAATAACGAGGCATCAGGTTGCCGGAGGTCGAGCTCTCGCTGCCGAAGGTGAACGTGCGACCCTTGAGGTCAGCCAGCGAGGATATGCCGGAATCGGGCGCGGCGACGAATACCGACGTGAAGTTTTCATCGGTGCTTCGCTGGGCCACGGCTGCCGAGCCGGGTACGGCAAGGCGCGCCTGGACTCCGGTCAGGCCGCCGTACCAGGCCAACTGCACATCGTTGTTATCCCAACCGGTGACGAGGGCGGCGTAAGATTGCGAAGGCAGGTAGCGAACCTGTACTCCCGTTTCCTCCCCGAGGTGTTCGGCAAGAAGGTTGAAGCGCGCCTCAAGGATCGAGACGTCCTGATCGGGTATGCCGCCCACGTATAGGACGGGCTGTTCGTCATCCGCACAGGAGGCGATTGCCAGGACGGCTAGGAGCAGACCAAAAACGGCGGCAGCGCGCGCCAGGAAGCGTTGGAACATGAACGTTTCACCATCATTCTTGGGACGGCGTCCTCAGACGCCCAATTAGTCCAGGGAAGACGGGAAACGCGTACGGAGCGAACGGAAAGAAAGCGGTGATTCACCCGGCGCGCGCTGCACCCGCCCACCACTCAACCCGGAGTGGTCGGCTAGGCGCTCAAGTAAATCCGGAACCCGCGCTACACATACCGCGAGAAATGATACCCAGCGTTTGCGTCGGCGTCAACGCGGTGCGCGCACATCGACCTCAAACGGTTCAACCGCGTCGAGTACGCTGATTTTGGCGTGTGAGGTCCGCAGGTGTGGCGAGGCGGACCTCAAAGCCTGGAGGCCTCGTTACCTGAAATCTGCAGGAGACGGGAATGAGGCCAATAACGGAGAGACCGTATCAATGGTGGCCGAGCTGATGCTTTCAACCGTGGGACAACCGCACATGCCCATGGTGGCGTCCAACTCGTCGCGTAACAACTCGAGGACGGCGGCGACCCCCGGGGAGCCGTCAACCGCCAGACCCCAGAAAAGCGGGCGGCCAATGAGCACCGAGCGGGCGCCCAGCGCGAGGGCTTTGAATATATCGGTCCCGCGACGGACGCCTCCGTCCAGGTAAACCTCTGCGTTGCCAGCGACGGAGTTCACCACCTCGGGTAGTACTTCGATGGTAGCGGGGGTCGTGTCGAGGTAACGCCCGCCGTGGTTGGATACTATCACCGCCTTGGCGCCGTTTTCCGCCGAAAGGCGTCCGTCCTCGCCCGCCATGATCCCTTTGACGACGACGGGCAGATTGATGCTGGATGCGAACCAATCCAGGTCGTCCCACGTGGATGCCACGTCCCTGATATCGCTGGGTCCGGCCGGGGCGTCGGCCGCGAATTTCCAGGTGTGGGTGCCCAGGTCCAGTTGGGCATAGTTGGGCGATTCCGCGCCGACGTAATCGTTGCGGATGTTACGCTCGCGCTTGGGTTTGATCTTGGCGTCCAAGGTCATGCAGATGGCCGAGTACCCGGCTTCTTCCGCGCGAGCCGCCATCTCGAGGGTCAGTCCGCGATCCTTGAAGAAGTACTGCTGGAACCAGAGTGGACCTGACGCCGACGCCGCCACGTCCTCGAGGGTGCGGGAGGCGTGAGAGCTGAGGACCATGACCGTTCCCATGGCTCCGGCCGCCTGGACGGTGGCGATTTCTGCCTCGGGGTGGGCCGCGCCGTGGTTTCCGGCGGGATCCAGCATCACCGGGAGGGCGATTTCCTGGCCCAGAACCGTTGTGGCCATGGACCGGTTTTCCACATCCACCATCATGCGAGGCCGCAACATTATGGAATCGTAAACCGCCCTGGTGCGACGGATGGTTATCTCATCGGTGGCGCCGCCGGCGATGAAATCGTAGTGTCCCTGCTCGATCCGCTCCCTCGCAATCTGTTCGTACTCGAAAATATTGACTGGTTCCGTGGCCATGGTCATTACCTCAAGGCAGTGTTGGAAACCCGGTGAAGAGTTCGCCGCCATTATACATAGCAGGACGCGATTTCCTGGCCGGGTTCGGCTGCGTTACTGACTTCGCCTCTACCGGCGGAGGGCCGTACTGCGATTGCTTGACCCTCATACATGCCCATGCTAGCCTCGCATCAGGAGAAAGTCGGACCGGCCGGGTGGCCGCCGCGAGGTCTCGCACCTCGGGGAGGAAAGTCCGGGCTCCACCGGACAGGGTGCTGGGTAACGCCCAGGCTCCGGCTCGTTCAATCGGGCCGGGGACGGAAAGTGGCACAGAAACATACCGCCGGGCCGTCGCAAGCGAACCGGCAAGGGTGAAATCGGGCGGTAAGAGCGTCCGGCCGAGTGCGGTGACGCACCGGCGGCCAAACCCCACCTGGAGCAAGGCCAAATAGGGGGACTATGGGTGTCCGGCCCGTCCCCGGGTTGGCCGCTCGACCCCAGCGGCAACGCTGTCCCGACCCACGGGGCGGTGCGGGTGACACCGCATGCGGGGCTAGATAGATGGTCACCATCCGCTTCCAGCGGATACAGAACCCGGCTTACAGGCCGCCCGGCATTCTCCGCTTCCTGATCAAATGCCGAACCTCCACCCACCGACGCGTACGATTCCTGCAATATACGGAGAACGAAATGGTCAGAACTAACCGAGCCAAAGCCAAGCTGTTAGCCGGGGAGATCGCGGTAGGGGGCAGCGTAAACTTTTACGCGCCGATTGTGGTCGAGATGTACGGAGTGCTGGGTTTCGACTGGGCCTGGATTGATTGCGAGCATGGGTCGTCAAACGACTCAGAATCGGAAAACATGATCCGGGCGGCTGAACTGCACGACATCACTCCCGTCGTGAGAGTTCCCAACGCCGAGCCGTCGACATTGTTGCGGTTCCTGGACCGCGGAGCCCAGGGTCTCATCGTCCCGCACATCAACAACCGAGAAGAAGCCGAAGCGGTGGCCCGGGCGTCCCATTACTACCCGATGGGTGACCGCAGCAGTTCCACGGGCGGGCGCACCAACCGACTTGGCAGCGGACTGCCGCCGGCCGAGTATTACGAGGCCGCAAACCGGGAAACGCTGGTGGTCTGCATGGTCGAGACCCCGGAGGCGGTGGCCAACGTGCGTGACATCGCTTCCGTAGACGGGGTGGATGCAATCCTGGTGGGCAGCAGTGACCTGACGCAGGCAATGGGCATGCCCGCGCAGGCCGACGTCGACGCCGCGATCTCGCAGGTGATAGAGGGAACGCTGGCAGAAGGCAAGATCATCGGTGTAGCGGGCGCGGGTATGACCGTGGACAACGTGGGTCGGTTCCGCGAGTTCGCCGAGCGTGGGGTGAGGCTGATGTCGGTCAATATCCAGGACTTCGTGCGCCAGAGCGCCGGGAGGTTCCTGGAGGAGTTTAGGGTCTGATCCGGACGTTGTTTCGGTACTGCACGGCTAGCCAAACGCGAAATTAGTGAACCCGTGAAACCGTTGTATAAACCGTGACGCATGGTAAGGAGATTGCTTACACGACACAACGAACGGAAGTGTGTGTCGCTGTGCGATTATTGGCCTGATGCAACGGCGGATACTTCGCCACTTTGGCGATTAGGGCATTTCGCCACAATCAGAAACAGAGGACAACCCCGGTTGGGCAGCGACTTCTATCTGATGGTGCCATCGGTTTCATCCTCACTGCAACGTTGTCAATCGGATATAGAGGCGTGACCATGTCAATGACGGACCAAGCAGACGTGATTACAACCCTCCGCACTCGTATCCAAAGAAACTTGGGTGTTTTGAAACGTAGCGAGAGAGTAACGCGTATTAGCCTCATTGATCCCCTGCTCCAATCCGTGGGATGGGATGTCACCGATCCGACGCAAGTGGCGCAAGAATATACGTTGCCAGATGGAACTAGGGCCGACTATGTAATGCTGGACCCAACGACCCGGACGCCATTAATGATCGTAGAAGCCAAACGTCTAGGCACTAATTTACAACTGCACATTGATCAGATGCGACGGTACGCAATCGCGTTAAATTGCCAGCGAGCAGTATTGACTGACGGCGATAATTGGATGATATTTGAAGATGGTACCTACAACGTGCGTGGAAGGCAAACATTTTGCATTACCAAAAATGCGTTAAGCCAATGCACGTCTAATGTCCATCGCATAGCTTCCCCAGAACAGCGAAAAGCGATAGAGTACCGTCTAGCAGCGGAACGATGGCTATCTGACGAGAAACGAATGAGGCAGTCTGCAGAGCATCAGCTGTCACGCGAGCAGAAGACTCGCCGCAAAGCCAAGCGCAAGTTGGCCAAAGAGCGGAAGAACAGAGAGGATGCGGAACGTTGGCTAGCTAATGAGCGAACGCGCAGGAAACAAGCGTCGCAACCTCGCACAAATCAACGGATAGATACAGCAATCAAAATCACGATTACAGCCGGCGGATATTTGCTGGCACTTGTCATCATTGCTTTGCTGTTCGTCCTGTAAACGACCTGTCAAGTCTACCGGCAAGAAGTTAGTGGCAATGAGAATCCTGCACTTCTCCGATCTGCACATCGGTGTGGAGAACTACGGCCGCACTGATCCCAACACCGGTCTGTCCACGCGGCTCGGAGATTTCCTGGACGCTCTGGATGAGTTGGTGGAGTATGCCCTGGCCAACGGGATCGATGTTGTGGTCCTGGCCGGCGATGCGTACAAAGGTCGGGATCCGAGCCAGACCCACCAGCGCGAATTTGCGCGACGGTTGCTCCGGCTCTCGGAGGGCGGAATTTCGACGTTTCTGCTCCCGGGCAACCACGATCTGCCGGCGGCCACTGGTCGTGCCCACGCCGTGGAGATATTTTCCACCCTCCAGGTCCCGAACGTGTACGTGGGCGCAAGCCTGCAGACGTATACGGTCCCGACCCGAACGGGCCCGCTGCAAGTCCTGGCGGTCCCGTGGCCGTCGCGCGGAGCTATGCTGGCACGGGAGCAGTCTAGAGGTCTCAGCATCGAGGAGATACGAGCGGAGACGGAGCGTCGGATGACCATAGCCATTGCCGGTCGCGCCCAGGCGATCGACTCGGACGTACCCGCGATACTGGCCGGGCACGTTACGGTGAACGGCGCGACGGTGGGGTCGGAACGGTCCATGATGCTGGGCAGCGATCACGTGCTGAACGTCAGCGCAGTGCAGCGACCGGAACTGGAATACGTCGCGTTGGGGCACATCCACAAGCACCAGGTGCTCCGCCCTGCCGGCGGTGAAGGACCGGCGGTGGCGTACTCCGGCAGCCTGCAGCGGGTGGACTTTTCCGAGGAAGCGGACCACAAGGGCTTCTGCGTGGTGGACATCGATCCCAAAGCTCCGCAAGGACAGAGACTGACCGATTTTCGTTTCCAGAACATCGCGGCGCGGCCGTTCGTTACCGTGGATGCTGCGGTTCCGGCGATTGAGCAGAACCCCGCCGAGTTCGTGACGCGGGCAATTTTGCGGCACCGGGTGGATGGCTCAATTGTGCGGTTGAGGATCAAGCTGTCATCGGAACAATCCGCAAAACTGAGGGACGCCGACCTGCGCCCGTCGTTGTCAGCGGCGCATTACGTAGCGAGTATTTCCCGAGAGGTGACGGACGCTGAGCGAAGGCGGATCTCGGTGGAACCGTCGGATCTCCAGCCGCTGAGTGCGCTGCGGCTGTATCTGGAGAGTCGCGGGTTCAGCGCCGAAAGGCGCGATCATTTGCTCGAGCGCGCCGAAGAACTGCTAGCCGCGGTTGGGACGGACCCGGAGCCGTGACCTCGCGCGGCAAACACTTCGGTTCCATCATGGACGTGCCCGGAATCGCAGCAGGTCACTGGACGGACGATGCGGCGGCAACCGGCTGCACGGTGATCCTCAGCACGGATGGCGCGGTGGGCGGTGTCGCCGTGCGCGGCGGATCGCCAGGTACACGGGAGACTGACTTGCTGGACCCTATCCGTCGGGTCGACCAGGTGCATGCGGTTTTGCTCAGCGGGGGAAGCGCCTTCGGCCTGGCCGCCGCCTCGGGTGTGCAGCAATGGCTGGAAGAGCGTGGCATCGGTTTCGAGGCGCCACACGGTCCCGTGCCCATTGTCCCGGCTGCGATACTCTACGACCTGGGTGTTGGCAGAGCTGATGTGCGCCCCAACCCGGCAGCGGGCTATGCGGCGTGCGAAGCATCGGATGCGAACGCGATGGCACGGGGTTCGGTCGGCGCCGGAACCGGCGCGACGGTGGCCAAGGCGTTTGGTCTCGAAGGTGCGGTCAAGGGAGGCATCGGCTCGGCGCGCTGCGTGCTGCCGGACGGGGTCTCGCTGGGAGCGGCGGTTGCGGTCAACGCGTGGGGCGGGATTTACGATCATCGAGACGGGGGACTGATTGCCGGGCCCCGAGCCGCAGACGGTTCGATGGCTGATCCCGTGGAGGTTATGTTGACCGGACAGACCTCTACGCGATCATCGTCCTTGACAAACACCACAGTTGGGGTCGTGGCCACTGACGCGAAGCTGGACAAGATGCAGGCGAATTTCGTGGCATCCGCCTGCCACGACGGATTGGCGTTGACCATCCGCCCGTGCCACACCCCCAGCGACGGGGACACGATGTTTTGCATGGCGACCGGTCAGAACGCGGCTGACGCGAACCTCATGGCCATAGTCACGGCGGCTACGCACGTGACAGCCTTGGCGGTTTTGGATGCGATTGGATCCGCACGGGGTTTGGCGGGGATACCGGCGGTATCGGAGTTGTAGAATGGCGCGAGCTGAGGATGTAGCCATCGGTTTCGTGGGAGCGGGCGTCCTGGGTAGTGGGCTGGCATTGGCGTTGAGCGCGGCGGGTTGGCGGGTTACCGCAATCGCGAGCCGGACGTACGCCAGCGCCGAGGGGGCGGCACGCCTGATTGAAGGTTGTTCGGTCCTGGAGAGCGCGCAACAGGTAGCGGATGCATGTGATCTGGTGTTCCTCACGACGCCCGACTCCGCGATATCTGAGGTGGCCGGGACGGTAAATTGGGCGCGGGACCAGGGCGTGACGCATTGCTGCGGCGCGGCGTCGACGGAGCTGCTGGCCTCGGCGGAAGATGCCGGCGCGGCGGTGGGAGCAATGCATCCCTTCCAGACCTTTGCGGCCATCGACGTTCCGGGGCAGGCAGCAGACCGACTGCAGGGAGTGACCTTTGCAATATCGGCTACCGGCTGGCTTGAGGAATTTCTGCCGACCCTGGCCCAATCGTTGGGCGGGCAAGCTATCGAGATCCCGGCGGAGATGCGGCCTCTTTACCACGCCAGCGCGGTGTTGAGTTGCGGATACTTGTCCACTCTGTTGGACGCGGCCGTGGGGTTGTGGACGAGCATGGGGTTCACGGAGGACGACGGTGTCAGGGCTGCGGTGCCATTGGCGCGGGCCACGATCGATGCCATCGAGCGGCAGGGACCGGCCAGCGCGGTGACCGGGCCAGTGGTGCGCGGCGACGCTGACACCTTGGCCGCGCATCTGGAACTGCTTGCGCGACACGCCGCGCATCTGCTCCCCTTGTACCGCCAGTTGACGGAATCGTCGCTCCATCTCGCCCGTGCCAAAGGAATTGAGGAACGGCAGTTGGACCAAATGAGGCGGACAATCGGCGGGTCGGACTGATAAAATCGCGGCACGATGGCGATTACGATTCGACGACTGGCCGAAATGAAGCGGGCCGGGGAGAAGATCCCCATGGTCACCGCCTACGACTACACGGCCGCGCGCATCGCCGATGCCGCGGGGATCCCGATCATCCTGGTCGGTGACAGCCTGGGCATGGTGGTGCTCGGCTACGATTCGACGGTGCCGGTAACGATGGACGATATGGTCCGGCACGGGCGCATGGTGAGCCGCGGGGCATCGGAAGCCCTGGTGGTCGTCGACTTGCCGTTCATGTCCTACCAGGTGGACACCGCGGAAGCGCTGCGCAATGCCGGCCGGCTGATGCAGGAAGGCGGGGCACACACCGTCAAGATGGAAGGAGGTGTTTCCATAGCGGGCACCGTGCGGCGCATAGTGGACGCCGGCGTGCCGGTTATGGGACACATCGGGCTCACCCCGCAGTCGGTCAACGCGCTGGGCGGGTACCGGGTGCAGGGGCGGACCAAGGCAGCGGCGCGGCGGGTGCTGGACGACGCTCTGGCGCT
Source organism: uncultured Dehalococcoidia bacterium (assembly GCA_951813535.1). Lineage (GTDB taxonomy): Bacteria > Chloroflexota > Dehalococcoidia > Lucifugimonadales > UBA3495 > Bin87. The sequence continues at coordinate 2,202,834 of OX638345.1, forward strand.
GCAGGATGCCGGGGCGTACTCGGTTGTGCTGGAGTGTGTGCCGGCTCCCCTGGCCAAGGTGGTCACCGAACGGCTGACGATTCCCACCATCGGCATTGGAGCGGGTCCGGACTGCGACGGCCAGGTGCAGGTGTTTCACGACATGCTGGGTCTTTTCCCTGATTTCGTGCCCAGGCACGCCAGGCAGTATGCCGAACTGGGATCCGACATGACCAGGGCTTTCGAAAGATACTCAGAAGACGTGCGGACGGGTGCGTTCCCATCCGAAGCGGAAAGTTTCGCGATGAATGAGCAGTTGCTGGCGGACCTTTTGGCCCCAGAGGCGTGACGTTTGCTGTCGCACGGTGACGGTACAATCCTGAAATCAGCGGCAAGCTTCCCAGCGTCGCCGAGTTGTGATCCAGGATCGGGAAGGACGAAGCCCTGACCACCACCATCTGCATCGCGAGCAACGCCAAATCATTGAACCTCCAGCGACCGAACCAGGTTCGTCCATGGGCGAAGTATCGTTCTAAAACTGAATCCCGCAGCAAAAGGACACATAGCAAATGCCCAAACTCGAAGGAAAAACCGCCATCGTCACCGGAGCCAGCCGTGGCATCGGCGCGGAGATCAGCAGGCTGTTCGCCGCTGAAGGGGCCCGAGTGGTATGCGCCGCGCGCACGGTAAACGAAGGTGACCATCCGCTGGAAGGCTCGCTGTCCAAGACGATTGCGGACATCAAAGAAGCCGGCGGCGAAGCCACAGCAGTGGCAGCCAACATTTCGCTACCGGAAGATTGCGAGCGCCTGGTCGAAGAGACCCGCAGCATTTACGGTCCGGTGGATGTACTGGTGAACAACGCCGCGCTGACCTACTACCTGCCCATCAAGGATTTCCCCGTCAACCGGTGGATGCGGTCCTGGGCAGTGAACTTCCATGCACCGTTCATTCTCAGCCAGCTGGTGCTGGGCGATATGATCGAGCGTCGAACGGGCAGTATCGTCAGCATCTCATCCGGTTCGGCGGTTGGGCCGGGACGGGGGCCGTACCACACGCCTCCGAACAATGGCACCTGCTACGGCGCCGAAAAAGCGGCCCTGGAGCGGTTCTCGCAGGGGTTGGCGCAGGAAGTGTACGAGTACGGGGTTTCGGTTTCGGCCGTGTCGCCTTCGCTGGTCGTGCCCACACCGGGGACGGTATTCCACCACCTGGTGGAAGGGATGGACGATCCCCGGGGCGAGCCGCCCGAATTGCTGGCCAAAGCCACGTTGTTGCTGGCCTCGGAGCCGGTGGACAAGGTGACCGGCCGGGTTTGCTACAGTCAGCAGATCCTGCTGGAATTCGGTTGGATTGCAGAAGGCCGCGGCTGGGGCGTGGACGATACGCGCGGGCCGGGCAGTGGATACAGCCAAATCTGATCACCTCCGTGATAAGATGGCCGAAACGCCGGGATCAGGAGATCAACCATGGAGTTCCAGTTGAGCGCCGCAGACGCCACTTTCCAAAGCGATTTGCGGCAATTCATCGATGACGAATATGTTCCCGAATGGGAGTTGGGAGAACGCGGCGTCGGCGAGGATAATTGGGAACGCACTCTGGAGGTGCGTCGCAAGCTGGCTGATCGAGGTTGGCTCACCATGCACTGGCCCGAGGAATATGGCGGTCAGAAAGCTTCCCCGGTGCGGACGGCTATCTTCAACGAGGAGATGACGTACCACCGGGCCCCGGGCCGGGACAACTTTGGCGTGCGGATGATGGGCGCCACGTTGATGATCCACGGCACCGACGCACAGAAGGCCGAGCACCTGCCGCCGGTCGCCAAGGGTGAAGTGCAATGGTGCCAGGGGTACAGTGAGCCGGAATCGGGTTCCGACTTGGCGTCGCTGAGCACCCGGGCCATTCGCGACGGCGACGAGTTCGTGGTCAACGGCAGCAAGATCTGGACTTCCATGGGTCACCGGGGCGACTGGATCATGCTGCTGACGCGGACCGACACCGATGCGCCGAAACATCGCGGCATCAGCTTCTTCCTGGTTGACATGAAAACCCCCGGGATCGAGGTGCGACCGATCATCAACATGGGCGGTCGCCACGAATTCAACCAGGTGATCTTCGACAACGTGCGGGTTCCTGCGCGGAACATCGTGGGAGAGGAGAATCGCGGTTGGTACGTGGCGGTGACGCTGCTTGACTTCGAGCGTTCCGGCATCGACTACTCGGCGGCGGCTCGCCGGCACCTGGACGACACCCGCCAGTGGGCCGACGGCATACGGCGCAACGGACAACCCCTCAGCCAGGAACCGTGGGTGCGCAACGCGCTGGCCGACCGGTATATCGAGTGCGAGGTCGCCAGGCTGATCGCGTACAACGTGGCATGGATGCAAGGCGAGGGCCTGGTTCCCAACAAAGAAGCGTCGATGTCCAAGGTCTTCGGCAGCGAGACGGTGCAGCGCACCACGGCGTCGTGCCTTGAAATCATGGGGATGTACGGCGGGCTGCGCGACGAGAAATGGACCCCGATGGAAGCGGACATGCAGGAGCACTGGCTCCGCGCGTTCTCCCACACCATCGCGGCCGGAACCAGCGAAGTACAGCGCAATATCATCGCCAGCCGCGGACTGGGCCTGCCCCGAGGTTAAGAACATGCCGCACACCCCCGTTCTCTACTCCCTCAATTCCGATGGGGTTGCTACGCTCACGCTGAACAATCCGGAGCGTCGCAACGCGCTGTCATCGCCTACGCTGGAGGCTCTGGAACACCTGCTCGAGCAGATCTCACAGGACTCAGAGGTGCGTGTCGTAGTGTTGCGTTCGGAAGGGCCGGTGTTCAGTTCAGGGCATGACCTGAACGAATTGGTGAACGGCGAAGAGGCCGAATATACGGCGGTGTTCGAAGCCTGTACGAGGGTGATGGAAGCCATCCGTCTGCTGCCCAAACCGGTGATAGCGCAGGTTCAGGGCCTGGCCACCGCCGCAGGGTGCCAGTTGGTGGCCACCTGCGACATAGCGGTTGCGGCAGACAACGCGGCTTTCGCCACGCCGGGCGTGCAGATCGGCCTTTTCTGCACCACGCCGGGCGTCGCAGTGGCACGCTCGGTGATGCCCAAAAAGGCGATGGAAATGCTCCTCACCGGCCGGCCGATTTCAGCTCAGGAAGCGCTGGAATTTGGCCTGATCAGCCGGATTGCGCCGCCGGACGAGCTCGAGGAGCAGGTGACGGAACTGGCGCGTCAGATTGCCTCGGTCAGCTCGCACACGCTGGCCCTGGGCAAAGCGGCTTTCTATCAGCAGATTGAAATGGACCGTCCGTCCGCCTACCAATTCGCGAGCAAGGTCATGGTGGACAACCTACTGGCGGATGACGCCAAAGAGGGCATCTCGGCGTTCCTGGAAAAGCGGCAACCGGTTTGGACGACCTGACGGTCAACAGGGGCAATCATGGCATTGAAAGAGTTCATCAAGGAATCGTTCGACGCCAACTGGGACTGGCTGGTCCGGTATGTGGATGGGCTGACCCAGGAGGAGATTGAGTTCACCCCGAACGAACAGTGCCATTCCATCGGGTTCATCGTGTGGCACTACGGGCGCGCCCTCGATATGTGGGTACAGTCGCTGGCCAGACAGGAGCAACAGCTCTACGAACGGGAATGGGCGCAGCGACTGGGGTTCGAACCCGAACCGATGAACGTGGGCTTCGGCTACACGGTGGAAGACCTGACCAGTTGGCAATGCCCCGGCAAAGCGCTATTGATGGAGTACGCCGACGCCGCGCGAAACAATCTGCTGGAGTTCCTGGACGGTCATGACGATGATTCGCTGGTGAACACCCAGATGACGAACCGCCGCGGCGAGAGCATGGCCGTGGCTGACATGTTCCGGCTGCTCATCTGGGAAGTGAACCAGCACGGCGGGCAGGCCGGCTACCTGCGGGGCATGCAACGGGGATTGAACCAGTAGGAACGACCAGGGGAAACAACCCGGGGGCGGATGCACATTCGCCCCCGCTTTATTTGTAACGGAGGTGAAAGACCATGACCACCAGCGCTTTGCGGTACCGATACGATCCGCTGCACCAGAATATCATCTGCGATGAGACCGCGATAAATAACCTGGCGGCGACCGTGGACGGCCTCGGGGCCGGTCGGGCGATGATCACCTGCGGTCCCACCATTTTGAGCGCGTGTGACGTGGTGCCGCGCGTCCAGGAGGCGTTGGGCTCGCGTTACGTTGGCACGTACTCGGGCGTGGCGCCGCACTCTCCGGTGGAAACCGTGGAGGCCGGCGCGGCAATGGCCCAGGAAACGCAGCCGGACATCTTCATCAGCGTGGGTGGCGGAAGCACCCATGACACTACCAAAGCCATTGCCGTTCTGCTCGCCGAGGGCGGTGACATCCGTGACTATGCCATCATCTTCGAGCCGCCGGACAAGATTACCGTTCCACCCACGCCGTCGCCTAAGGTTCCAATCGTGAGCGTGCCCACCACGATGGGGTGTGCTGAGTTCAGCCGGGGCGGCGGGGGCGTCACTGATCACGAGCAGGGGCGCAAACTGAGCATCGCCGGGGACGGAGTGACCCATCGCACGGTGGTGATCGACGGTCAGGCGCTGGCGACCACACCGTTGCGGATCCTGGTGTCCACGGCCATCGGCCAACTCCGTATCGCCATCGAGACCGTGTATTCCACGGGACACAACCCCATCGGCGACGGGATGGCCCTGCACGCCATCAGGTTGCTGTTTGATAACCTGCCCCGTTGCAAAGACGGGGACATCGATACGTTGCTGGCCACCAAGACCGCGTGCGCCATGGCGTCTCTGGCGTCTTTCGGTGGTCTGGGGCTGAACACTGCCACGTGTCACCATGTGGGCGGGCTGTATGACGTGCCCCATGGCGAGGCCAACGCCATCCTGCTGCCGCACAGCATGCGCTACAACCTCGACGCCTGCGCCGACCGTCAGCGGCTGATCGCCGAGGCCATCGGCGTCGCCAGTTCCACCATGACCGACGAGGAGGCCGGGCTGGCCGCCGCGGACGCGGTGGACGGGCTGTGCCGAGAGCTGGAATTGCCCCGAACGCTGCGCGAAGTGGGCGTGCCGGAAGATGGGCTGGAGTACATTGCCACGGCCACACTACAGGACCGAAGCCTGAGCACCAACCCGAAACCGGTGGTCGACGCCGGACCCATTATGCAAGTGCTGCGGGCAGCCTACTAACCCGAGCGGCTACAGGTTCTCGATCTGTACCGGCTCGACCGGGACGGCGAGGTCGAACCCGAACACCCGCGAATAGAAGTACAGTTCGGCTTCCAGCGCGCGCTTGATGTTTTCGGCGCGGCGGAAGCCGTGTTGCTCGCCTTCAAACGGAATATACGCGCAGGGGATACCCTTGGAGCGCACGGCCGCGTACATCATCTCGGCCTGATTGGGTGGGACGATGCGGTCCTCCATACCCTGGAACAATATCATTGGACAGGACAACCCTTCCGTGTGGTTGATGGGCGAGCGGCTCCGATAGGTTTCCGCGCCCTCCGGATACGACGCGACCAGTCGGTCCAGATAACGCGACTCGAACTTATGGGTATCCTCTGCCAGGGCGGTCAGATCGGAGATTCCGTAGTAGCTGGCGCCAGCGGCAAACACGTTGCGAAAGGTGAGTGCGGCCAGCGTGGTGTACCCTCCGGCGCTTCCTCCCCGGATCGCAAGGCGGTCGCCGTCGGCCAGATGTTGGTGTACAAGGTGCAGGGCGGCGTTGGCGCAGTCGTCCACGTCGACAATCCCCCAGTTGCCGTTGAGCAACTGGCGGTAAGCGCGACCGTACCCGACGCTGCCGCCGTAGTCGACGTCAATGACAGCGAACCCGCGCGTCGTCCAATATTGCACGGACAGGTCCAACGCGCCGGACGCGGCGCCCGTGGGACCGCCATGGCTGAGCGTAAGCAGCGGCGGCAAGGTTCCTTCGGAGGGCGCGTAATCGGGGTTACGAGGAGCGTAGTACAAGGCGTGAGCCGGACGCCCGTCAGTCGACGGGAACCCGATGGTTTGGGCCGGGGAAATGTAGTCGGAAGGCACGTCCACCTGGGACGACTGGCGCACCGTGTCCCATTCGCCGTTCCGCAGGTTGACCCGGATCAGGGACATCGGTCGGCGAGAGTCGCCGGCGATCACGGCAGCAGTGATACCGGATACGGCCAGATCGCCTCGGCCCATCTCGCCGGCCGGCACGTCGAGCGATGTCAACGTCCTGGTGTTCGGGTCGAGGACATTCAGGGACCAGGACCCACCACGGTTGACGGCACAGACAATGTCACCATTGCTCGCAAAGCCGTAGGTGTGCGAACCGAAAACCCATTGGGGGCGAGCGTATTCCGCTTGGTCAGGATATAGCGCTTCGGATCCGCCGTCGCCCAGCCTGTACAGGTTCCACCAGCCGGATTGATCGGTCACGAAATGCAGCACCCCTTCCGGAGACCATTCGGGCTGACATACGGAAACCGCTTCGCCACCGGCCACCAGCGTAGCTTCGCCCAGCGTGCCGTCGTCGCGCACGGGCGCAGTCCACAGATGCGTACCGTCCCACGGCATGTTGGGATGGTTCCACGACATCCAGGCCAGGGTTGAACCGTCGGGGCTCAGTCTTGGGGAAGACACGAAATCCCAACCGTCGAACAGGACGGCGTGCTCGCCGGGACCGTCGGCCGGTACGGCCGCGATGGCGTTGGCGATGTTTTCGGGATCCGAGTGATCCTCAAGGACGCAGATCAACCGGTTTCCGGCGCGGTCGAGTACAGCGTCCGCGTAGCGCAGCGGGAGCTCGGGCGTGATCGGGCGAGGATCTTCACCCGGGCCCTGACGATAAATGCGCTGGTCGTCGAAGTTGGAGAACCACACGGTACCGGCATCGGCGATCCAGGCGCCGCCGCCGTATTCGTGCACCCGGGTGCGCGCGTTGAATGGCGCGGCGTTGACGTCGGATACTGCGCCGTCGGGATCCATGCGGACAATGACGTAGCGTCCGCCTTCCGATGGACGGGATTCGGTCCAGAGGATGGCGTCGCCATCTATGGCTACACTGCTGATGCCAATGGACTCGGCGACGATGGAGTCGGCGGTAATCGGCGACCGCCAGGAACCGTACGGAGCGGTGATTGGGGTGACAGGGTTGGTCAAGGTCGGTCTCCGATTGGATCTGCCGGCAACGAATGGTTTGGGTTTCGCGATGTGGATTACGCGACGGCCGGTATGACCTCCGCGGCCACGGTCTCCATGGCGGGGAAGACCACGTCGGGGTCGCCGGAATACGGGGAAACTACGATGCGAGAGACTCCGATGTCGGCGAAGGCCCTGGCATTGGCGCGCATTTCGGCGGGCTCGGTTCCCAGGGCGAAACGCCCAGGTCGGCCTCCCTGCAACGGCACGCTTACCGACACCGGTATGGAGGCCGGGTCGCGCTCGGCGCGTTCGGCCCGCTCGTGGAGGTAACGAATTCCCTGCGCCAGGTCCTCAGGCGGCATGGCGGTGGGGTGCCACCCGTCGCCGTGGCGGGCGGCGCGCCGGATGGCGGCGCGGCTGGTCCCGCCTATGATCAGCGGGATGCCTTCCGGACGGACCGGGCGCGGCGAGAATGCCATGTCCGCGAACTGGAAGAACCGCCCCTCGTGGCGCGGGTCGTCGTCGCACCACAGGGTTTTCATGATTTCGATGGATTCGTCGGTATAGGGACCGCGCTCGGCGAAGGGAACTCCCATCGCCTCGATCTCGGTGTCGATGACGCCCACGCCGACGCCCAGCGCAACCCGGCCGCCCGACAACTGATCCAGGGTAGCCGCCTGTTTCGCCAGCCGCATGGGGTTGTGGTAGGGCAGGACAAGCACACTGGTGCCGAGGATGACCCGTTGGGTCTGCGCGGCGGCAAAGGTGAGGATGGTCAACGGGTCGTAGTACGGGCGGTTCCCGAGGCGTTCGTAGACGTAACTGACGTTGAACACATGGTCGCTGGCCCACACGGAGTCGAAGCCGAGTTCCTCCGCGCGCGCCGCGACGCTCACCACGTCCTGGACGTTGGTGAGACCCTGGTTGTTGGAGAGGGAAAAGCCGATGTTCATGGCGAACCTCGTGGGGGTGTCGCGGTCAGTCTTCGAAGAAACGTCGTGGGTTGGCGACCATCATGGCCTGCACGTCGGCGTCGGTGGCGCCCAACTCGATGAGGCGCGGCAGGACGTTGCGCGAGATGAAGAGGTAACCGTCCGGGTTGAACTCTTCCCGCTCCCGTCGCAGTTCCTCGGAGGGCTGGACCACCGGCGTGGAATGGTCGTGGGAGAGCATCAGGCGATGGGCCCATCCGGCGTCGATGAGCTGTTTGACCACCTCGGTCCGCGTCTCCCATCTGGGAGTTTCCGGAGTGCGGCCGCCGGGATAGCGGTCGAGGCCGAGCCAGATGCCCTCTTCGAGGAGACCGATCAGGTAGCCAACGTCAGTGTCGTCGTTGCTGTGGCCGATGTAGACCCGGTTGAGGTCAACGCCCTCTTCCTTCAGGATGCGCACCTGCTCTTCTCCGACGCGGTCGGGCGACCAGGTGTGGGTGCTGATGCGCGTGCCGGTGGCGTTGCAGGCTCGCGCGGCGGCGCGCAGGATGATCTCCTCGTTGTCGGTGATGCCACCGCGGTCGCTGGCCACCTTGATGATGCCGGCCTTGACGCCACTGTCCTCAATGCCCTCCTCGATCTCCTTGATGAACAGGGCGGCCACGCGGTCAACGGGCGCGCCCCAGAAGATACGGGGCACGGCCAGGTGGTTCCCGGTGCAGGGGATGGCGTGGACTCCGGAGCGGCGGCTGACTTCCTGCATCATGGCCACGTCGCGGCCAAGGTCGAAGGTGGTAACGTCGATGATGCTGCGGACGCCGCCCTCGTAGGCTTCGGAAAGCGCCGCCGTGGCCGCGTCGGCGATGGTTTGGCGGTCCTGGAAGCCAGGGTACGTTGCGGCGGTGCCGGCCGCTCCCAGCGTGATGTGTTCGTGGCTGAGAGTGAAACCCAGTTCGGAGGAGTCGATGGGACCAAGGACAGTGTTGACCTGCGACATCCGGTGCCTCCTTATGTCAAATGGATGATCTCGACGTCGCCCCAGTGTTGCTGGAAATGCTCGGCAAGGAGCCGGCGGTGACAACGCTCGGGCTGGTCTTCGCTGCACAACAGGCAACTGTCGGCGATTATATCCTGTGGGATGGCGGCTCGGATTAGCCGGCGCCCGATAATTGATTGGAATATGGATTCATACTGGTCCCAGGTTATGTCACGTTTCCGGTAGCCGTCCAGCAGCGAGTCGGTGGGCGACAGGCGGGGCAGGTGGACGTAGTCCATGCCGCAGAGTTCCTGGAGGAACCACGGCAGGTCGCTTTTCTTGGAGAACCCGGCCAATCCCGACGTGTTGCGCAGCCGCACGTCTACCACTCTTTTGGCGCCGGACTCACGGAGCAGTCCGAAGAACTGGGCCGCGGATTTGCGGGTAAAGCCGATCGTGTAGAGTTTCACGGATCGGCCTCCCATACGTTGTTGACGGATGGCAGGTCGGTCGCCACATAGGCGAACTTGATAGCCTGCCTGGTCAGGGCTTCTGCGACTACGTCGGATCGGGTGCGAAACATGTCACCGTGCGGGGGAAGCTTGTGCAGGTTCAGCAGGCGGCTCATGGCGTCGTCGTGGCTCTCCAACGAAGCGTCCGCCTGGATGTGAGCAACATCAACCCCCCGATCAAAGAGCGCTCGTGCCACCAACAGGGTGCGGTGACATTCCAAGGGCTCTTTCTCGGTGCAAAGTAGCGCCAGGCGGCACTCATCCGCCAAGCGGGCAACCCGCCGAAGTGCGTCGTCGAATGAATCGGTCTCAGCCACCCGGTCATACTGGACACGGCCATCTGCGTCATAGCACGAGCGGTCAGCGGGGCGGCCGCCCAACTCACCGCCAAGGTACGTGTAGCCGATGCCAATGTCCTCCAGCATCCGCTGGAGCCCCTCGTGATTGAACTGGGGAGCATAGCGACTGTACGGCGCCGACCGGACGTCGATGACCTCGTCGATCCCGTGGCGAACTACCAGGTTGATGAACGCCTCAGGCGAGTGGTTGGAATGTCCGACGGTGAGGACCATCGGCTGCGTATCATTCAATCGATGATTCTCCGTCAGGGCCTGATGATGGCGGCGATCAGCTTGTACGCGTTACCCTCGAACGGTTCGCCGAGGCTGACGGTCAGGTAACGCTCTCCGACCGGGTATTCGCCGTAAGGTAGATCCACCGATCCGCTCTCGCTGACCGGGTCGGTAATGCGGAAGCAATAGGCCTCGTCGCAGTGGGTGAAGCGTCCCCGCAGTATCGGGTAGTTGGCGCTGGGCCGCGACGGCTCGGATACGGTCACGGTCAGATCACCGACCCGCACCAGGCGCAGGGAAGTGTCGTGAGCGGCCGCGATGTCCTCCGGAACCTGGTCGTTTTCGCCGCTCCGGGAGTGGAATCCATTGGTCCACAGAGGAGCGTCAGGCTCGGCCAGTTGCGACAAGTCATCCCACGCCACTCGCCCGACTTTGCGCCACTGACGAGACGGGTTCAGCAACCAATTTTCCTGTTGGTAACCCTTGGGTTTGGGACTGAGGAGGGGCACTTCGACTGTGTCCAGTAGTTCCGGATCGTTGCCGTCCGCATAGCGCCTTTCGCGGTCCGAGACTGCCTCGTTCTCACGGTTGCTGACCGGGCGTATCCAGCTGCCCGGTTTGGCTTCGTCCGACAGTTCCTTTCCGGCTACGCAACGTCCGGCATTCTTGCGGGAATTGGCGAGGCACACGATACGCTTGACTGTCAGCGTGGTCACGGGCAACTCCGCGTCAGCCCAGCATTTGCCGGGCCACCCGAAGGTAGGCGATGGCAGCCTCGGTGTTGAGGCGGTCGTCGGCGTCGCGGAGGCGGCCTTCGGCGTCGATGCTGACGGCGGACCACCGGGGCAGCAGGGGCGACAAGAGTTCTCCGATGTTCCCGGCGTGGAGGCCTCCGGCGACCACCAGGCCCAACTCCGGAGCGGCGGAGCGAATGGCCGCGAGATAGTCGGCGGAGCGGGAAGCGTCCAAGGGGAGGCCCAGGCCCTCGGAAGCGTCAACCAGGACGTCGGTCACCAGACCGGAGTATTCGGCGCAGCGGCGAGCCAGTTCGTCGGGCTGGTGGTCAGTGGATTGCATCGCCTCGCGCCCAGCTTGGAATACGATCCGGGACGGACGGTAGCGTTCGCGGTACGCCTCCAGACCGTCGGGGTCTGGCCAGGGAGCGCCGCGGGTTGCGTTGATCTGCACCCCGTGGCAATTGGGGCCGCCAACCTCGGTGGCGCGGGCCAGAGCATCCGCCAAGTTCGCGCCCGGGGGCGGCCGGTAGTGAACGAGGTTTAGACAGCGGGGATCGTCGGAGAAGATGCCAGCCATGGTATTGGGCGCCGGGCAACGGTTGGGCGCGTCGCTGGCGTTGCCCGCGAGCAGAGCGTTGCTCAACAAGGCGCCACACATCAGCAGGCGGCTCGGCTCCGCCGAAACCGATTCCAAGACGGCATCGACCTCGCTCCGCGAACAGAATCCTGTTATGCCGATGTACGGCGCGGTACGGGAGAGTGTCACGCTGCCCTCGGTCCGGCGGTCGGGGGCTAGACGCCCAGGCCCAGTTGTTCCGCGGCCATTTGACGCAGCAGGTACTTCTGCACCTTGCCGCTCGAGGTCATCGGGTAGTCGTCCAAAACGACCAGGTGGCGCGGGATCTTGAAGCTGGCCATTTTGCCGCGACAGAAACCGTCCAGGTCGGCGTCGGTGATGGCCTGCCCCGGCTCGACGACCACGCAGGCGCAGGCGACCTCGGTCAGCCGCGCGTCCGGCACGCCGATCACCTGCACCTTGTTGACCGCCGGGTGCTCCAGCAGGAAGGCCTCGACCTCCGTGGGGTCGACGTTTTCGCCGCCGACCTTGAGCATGTCCTTGTAACGTCCCATGAACCGGATGCTGCCGTCGTCGCGCATGGTGGCCACGTCGCCGGTGTGGAACCAGCCCTCATCGTCAATTGCTTCGGCCGTGGCCTCGGGGCGCTTGTAGTAGCCTTGCATAACGGCGTAGCCGCGAACGAGCAACTCGCCGACGGTCGACGGGGGCAGGGTTTCGCCGGTTTCCGGGTCGATCACCTTGAACTCGTAGCCGGGCAAGGGGTGGCCACTCTCGATACAGCGGTCGTTCTCGGGCGCGTCCAAGAAGGTTCGCGTGGCTCCCACACCCACCTCGGTCATGCCCCAGGCCGAGAGCGACGGACAGAGTTTCTGCTGCGTCAAGCGGGCGGTGGGTTCGCTGGAGGCCATCCCGACGGCGAGCAAAATCGTGCGCAGGCTGCTCCGGTCGATCCGGTCGACGTCGCGGTGGTGGGTCAGGTCGAAGAAGTGGGTGTCGAACCCGTTCATCACCGTGGCCCGCTCCGATTCCAGGAGACCCAGCACCTCGCCGGCATCGAACATGGTGGTCAGCACGACGCGGGCTCCGGTGACCCACGACATCAACGGCCCCTCGTACAGGCCGAAACAGTGGAACAAGGGCAGATACATCAGGATCACATCGCGTGAGGACGTGGCCATGCGGTTGGCTGCGTCGGTGATGGTCCGGATGGGGTTGTGGCAGTGCATCACGCCCTTGGGGAACCCGGTGGTGCCCGATGTGTACATCAGGAGGAAGGTATCGTCGGGGCTGACGGCGGCCTCGCGATGGGCCAGTTCGGAGGCAGGCACCTCGTCCGCGCCGGCGAGCATGGCGTCCCAGTCGATAGTGCCGGAGAGGTGGTTTTCTCCAGTCACAATGACGTTGCGCAGGGCCGGGAACGCGGCCGGGCGCAGATCGGTGGCGTTCCCGGTGTCGATTTCCGGAGCGACCTCGCGCAACATATCGAGGAAATCGACGGGTCCGGAACGGTCCATGAGGATGAGCGCGGTCGAGTCGGAATGGTTGACCAGGTACTCCATATCGGCGGTGCGGAAACGGGTGTTAATGGGCACCAGCACGGCCCCGATCTTGGCCACCGCTCCAAACAGGAAGAGCCATTCCGCGCGGTTGGGCATCCACAACGACACCTTGTCGCCAGGCTGGACGCCGAGGTTGATCAGCGCCCGGGCCACCCGGTCAACTTCGTCGCGGAACTCATCGAAAGTCCAACGGCGTCCCTCGTACATCAATGCTTCTCGGGGGCCGAATCGTTCGGTGGCCTGGTTGAGCAGGTCTCCGATCGTCTGCTTGGGAAACCAGTCGGACATGGCGCGGGTCCTCCGATGAATTAGTCGGTCGGGTGGAGCAGTGAGACCGGGACTGTTACCGGATTGGAGGAGACTGAGCACCGCTAGCCGAAGATTTCGCCCAAGTCAATGCTCAAGCCCGGCAGCAGCGGTGTGGAGAGGGTGGCCCCGGGTCCATAGACGCCCAAGGACACGAGCCGGCCGTTTTCCAAGCGGAGAGCCTCGACAGTCTGAGTTAGGGGATATGCCCGCCAGTATTCCAGCACTCCGAAAAGAGCGTATAGCTCCTGCTTGACGCCGCGGTCGCGCTCCTCGGTTGACGGGGAGGCAATCTCGATGACCAAGTCCGGCGCACCCTGGATGTTGGTTTCGCCGATGATGTGAGAGCGTTCGTTGGAAATGAACAAGATATCGGGTTGCAGTACGTTGGTATCGGAGAAATGCACGTCCATGGGCGCAGCAAGGAGCTCCCCCAAATCGTGCTCCTCGATGAACGGTCCCATCCGATTTGTGAAACGCATCCCGACCCTCTGGTGCAAAGGGATTGGCGTTGGCGCCAAAATCAGTTCTCCGTCGATCAATTCGTAGCGGACATCGTTGGGCGTCAGCAGGTAGTCCGCGTAGGTGTATGGACCCTTGCGGGTTCGGGTGACCATGATCCGACCTCCTTGCCGTTCGACGTCCCAGCCAGTCAGTTATGCGTTGCCGTCCAGGGCCTTCAACTTAGGCATGACCTCGGCGGCGAACACGCGCATGCTGGCTTCGGCGGCTTCGTAGGGCATTGCAGCGTAGCTGAAGGCGCCCACGTAGGTGTCGTGGCCGGTGCGGTCGCGGATCTGCAGGATCTTCTCGTAGCACTGCTCTGGGGTGCCCCAGACCTGCAGGTTGACGAAGAAGTCCACGACCTCATCGTCGCCGTAATCGAACATCTTCTCTGCCACCTTGCCGTAGTACTCGTAGCCCTTGATGTCCTTGTGGTGGTCGGCCTTGAACTGGTAATGATCCATCACCGTGTGCCAGTAGCCGCCGATGTAGCGGCGGGCCATGTCACGGGCGTAATCGGCGTCTTCGTGGCAGAAGGTCCAGCAGGCGACCACCGGCGACGGCGGCCCGGCCGACCCGGGCCCGTGGCTTTCGTGCCAGGCGTTGCGATAGTTGGACAGGTCGCTTTCGACCTCGTCCCAGGGTTTCTGGGGGATGACGAGCATGCCAACGCCGAGTTGCGCCATGATGCGGCTGCTCTCGGGGGAAATGGCAGCGGCGTAGGTCCGATCCTTGAAGCTGCGGAATGGGTGGGGCCGGATCTCGCGGCGCGGTTGCTTGATGTACTCACCGTCGAACTCGCAGAACCCACTCTCCAGGCCGGCTAGCAGGCATTCGGCCGATTCGATAAACCGGGTGCGCGATTCGTTCATGTCCACGCGGAAGCCGTCGTATTCGACCTTGGCCAGTCCCCGTCCCACGCCCAGGATGAACCGGCCGTCGCTGAGGTTGTCCAGCATGGAGACCTGCTCGGCGACGCGCATCGGATCGTGCCAGGGCAGGACGCAGACCATGCTGCCCAGCTGCATATCGGTCGTGCGGCCGGCCATGTACGTGAGGAACTGGAGCACGTCGGGGCACATGGTGTAGTCGGTGAAGTGGTGCTCCACGCCCCATATTGACTGGAACCCCAGCGGCTCGGCCAGGTCGGCCAAGTGGAGTTCCTGCCGGTACACCTCGTAGTCGGTGGTGAACTTGGCCGGGTTCTGGAAGATGGTGGCTGCGCCTACGTGCATGATTTCATTCCTGGGCAGATGTGTCCGAACTTTCGGGAGGCAGAATTTGATCGGGATCCAGCCCCAACTCTTCCAGACGCGTGACGATTTGGGCGCGCTCCCGGGCGCGGCCTTCTTTCCGGCCTTCTTCCAGCAAGCGTTGTTTTTGCGGTTCCAACAAGTGTCGGTTCAAAAATTCCGCGATTACCATGATGCCCCCTACGACTTCCGAAACTGCTTCAAAAAGCGGTCTGGATATTCCATATGTGACCCCGAATACAGTTAGCCCGATGATAAATTTGTCCAATTTGTCGGGATCGTTCACCGCGTTGATGCCGTACCAAAACAGGGCTCCGAAAATACCAATTTGAGCGCCAAGCCTGAGCGCCTTGATTATAAGGCGTTTCACAGCATCGGCCGCACCTTGTCGGGGGCGCAGGCGTGCATTACCGCCTGGGTGGAGGCGATTTCAGGGCGGGCGGCGATGACACGAACCAGTGCGACGTCCAGGCCCTCGGCCAGCTTGGCGAATGCGGCGGCGGCGCCTTCCGGCTTGCCGTAGTAGCCGACGGCCAGTAGCGCGTCAGACGGATAGGCGTCGGCGACCTCGTCCATGTCGCCTCCCCGGGAGCGGATGGCATCGGCGCCGGCCAGTTCTTCGGTGTAGCCCATGCGCTCGAAGTGGGCGCGGTAGCCAAACTGGCGCTCACGTTCGGTGGGAACAGCTGCGCCCAGCGGGTAGCCCAGGCAGTTCTTGGCGAAGGCGCGGCGGGCGATATCTTCGTCCTCGTCAACGCAGATGCGGATGTACTCGACGACCTTGCACTCAGACGGGTCGCGGCCGACACGCTCCGCACCCTCGGCGATGCGCTCGCGGCTCCACGCGATTTGGGTGGGGGTGCACCAGTTCAGGCAAACGCCGTCGGCGACTTCGCCGGCCAGCCGCAGCATCTCGGGGCCCAACGTCCCGAGGTAAATGGGCGTGTTGGGAGCGGGCCGGATGGCGAGACGGATGTTGTTGTAATTGATGTGTTCGCCCTGGTACGACACGCGCTCCCCGCGCACGAGGCCGCGGATGGTGGTCAGGTAATCGCGCATGAGGTTTAGGGCGGACACGCGGGGGAAGCCGAGGTCGCGGCGGTTGGCGGGCCGATATGCGCTGCCCGCGCCGACGCCCATGATGAACTTGCCGCCGGTCTGCTGGCTCATGGTGCCGCCGGACATGGCGAACCCAACCGGCGTGCGGTACATCACCGGCGAGACGCCGATACCGGTGGTCAGGCCGCCCTCGACGACGTCGCAACTGGCCTGCCAGCGGCGGGCACAAACCTGGAAGGAATCGGTGCCGATGTTTTCGGGCGTCCAGATGCTTTCGTAACCCAGCTCAGCAGCCTCGCGGGCCAGGTTGGCCTGGTCGTCCCAATTCATTCCCAGCGTGTGGTCCAATCCGACGCCGATTTCCATTCTGTTTCCTCCAGCGATGCTGCGTATCAGTTGCGAAATTTTACCACGCGAACCCTGAGGGTCGGGCTCCGATGTGTCACATTCCCGGAGGTCTGCGGGCGCTACAGTCCCTTGGCGAGTGAGGCCCGGTGCTATAATCGGCGCCGGTCTGCGAGGGAGGAGCTGGAGAGTTGGCCACACTGCTAGGCGCCCGGGCGAGCGAGACCTTCGGCTCGTTCCGGCGCCGCGATTTTTCGCTGGTCTGGGTGTCCGCGAACATCGCGATGGCCGGCCGGCAGATGGAGATCTTCGCGGTGATTTGGCTGGTGGTGGAGTTGACGGGCGATCCCCTGCTCGTCGGACTGGCCGGTGGATCGGCCCTCGGTTTGGCGTTCCTTTCGGCATTCGCGGGTGCGGTGGTGGACCGGCTGCCGCGCCGCTTGCTTATGGCCGCGGGCCATTTGATAGCGGCGGCGTTGGCCCTGCTCCTGATGGCGCTCCTGTTGTTTGATGCTCTGAAAGTGTGGATGATCTTCGTGATCATCCTGGGAGGCGGCGCGTTTCGGACCATAGAGCTCCCAGTTACCAACGCCCTGCTGATCGATACAGTGCCTCGCGACCGGCTCACGAACGCAGTGGCTATGCTGGGTTTTGGCCAGAACCTCACGCAATTGGTTGGACCGATCGCGGCAGGTTTCCTCTACACGCCGCTCACTCCGGCGGGATTGTTCGGTTTGATCGGCGCCATGTACGTGATCGGCTCATTCATGGCCCTGATGGTACGGACCCGCAACACCACTCAGGCCCACACCACGCCTCGCCAGATCATCATCGGGGTGGCAGAGGGCCTGCGCCACGTTTGGCAGCGCAAGGAACTGTTGGTGGCGCTGCTGATAGCGGTGATGTACAACGTGACCGGTTTCCCGTTCACCACGGCGCTGATGCCGATCTTTGCCAAGGACACGCTCCAGGGCGGGCCGGAGCTGCTGGGCCTGCTCAACGGGGCGATGGGAGCGGGGGCCGTCATTGGAGCGCTGGTAGTGGCCGGCCTTGGCAATATGCGGAGGCAGGGATGGTGGCTGGTGTGGGCGGTCAACGGTGGGTGGCACGGATCTATGATTCTGTTTGCTGTGGCGGTCCTGACGCTGCCCGGCCTGCTGCCGTATACCGCGGTTCTGGTGGTGGCCCTGGCGGTCAAGGTCCTCACGGGGATTGGACGTTCCGTGTCGCTGGTGCTGGTGATGACGGTGCTGATGGGCAATTCAGATCCGGAGTTTCGTGGGCGCATGGGCGGCATGCGCGTCCTGGCGATCCAGGCGCACTTCCCCGCGAGCGCGCTGAACGGTTGGATGGTGACGCAGATCGGGGCGCCGTTGACCGCGCTGTACATGGGTGTCGCCGGCTCCGTCGCGGTGTTCCTGTGCCTGTTTTCGCGTCGATTGCGGGAAGCGTAGCCGTCGGGCGCGATTGACCGTAACCACATAGGAGCCATAAAATTCGATGAGACCTCCATCCGAATTTGAGGAGGACAGCATGACTTTTGAACAAATATCGCAAGAAAACGACGAGCGCACCGTTGAAGAAACGGTTCGCGACGAAACCGAACAAAACGATATAGAAGAACCGGCGGATTACCGAATCACTAGCTACGGAGTGGATTTTGACGTTGAGGGATTGGTCAGAAGAATAAACGAAGGCGACATTTTTGTGCCCGATTTCCAACGTGGGTTCGTTTGGAATTTTAAACAAGCATCGCAATTCATAGAGTCGCTTTTACTAGGACTTCCGGTCCCGGGCATATTTCTTACCATGGAACCAGCCACTGAAAAGTTGATGGTCATTGACGGCCAGCAACGTCTAAAGACACTCCAATATTTTTATTCGGGCAAATTTGGAGACGATGATCAGACTTTTGCATTGCAGGGGGTCACACCGAGGTTGACAGGTAAACAATATAGTGACTTACGTCAACCCGACAGACGACGCCTAGATAATTCACTCTTCCACGCCACGATAACCCGGCAACTCTTTCCTGACGACGGGATGAGCAGCGTATTTCATATCTTCCAGCGGTTGAACAGTACAGGACAGCGTTTGACCCCACAAGAGATCCGCCAGGCAATATACCGAGGTACTTTACTGGACAATATCCGTGAAATGAACATCAACGAAAGTTGGCGCGCGATATTCGGGCGTCCGAATGCGCGTCAGAAAGATCAAGAATTGATATTGCGGTTTTGGGCGATGCTCGTGAACTCGGAGAATTATGCTGCACCCATGCTCGGTTTTCTTAACGCATTCGCTGACGAACATCGAAACCCTGATCAAGAATTTCTGAAACGTGGGCGAGACCTGTTCAACGAGGTCGTGGAATCGTTCAATCTCGCCGTAGGCAACCGAGCGTTTCGCACTGAAGGCAACAGACAACTGAACGCTGCCGTTTTCGACTCGATGTCGGTCGGATTGGCTCGACGCATAGTAGCAACGAGAGGAGTACGGCCGAGTCCCGACGCCATACAGACTGCCCATGATGCGCTCCTCAAGGACGACACTTATATCGCCAGCGTTTCAGGTGGCACTGCCCAAACGCAGTCAGTGCAAACGCGCCTCCGGAAGGCAACAGCAGCTTTCGGAGGATTGTGACATGCAAAACGCGAAGGCTCAGAACCAGTTGCAGGAAATCCTGGAACTGTTCAGGGAACTTGGCGGAGCGAACAGGATTCAGGTGCATTGGGGGCGTTACCTATGTATTATGATCGCTAGCTTCCTCGAAAACGCCGTGCAAGCGATTTATGAGGATTATGCTTATTCCGCGTCCGGCGGCAACGTGGCGCAATATGTAAGCAATCAGATTGCATTTACGGTCGGCAGTGCTAACTCGGATAGTATCGTGAGAACAGCAAAAGCATTCAGCGAAACCTGGGCTAACGAACTCCGTTCGTTCTTGGCGGACGAAGACCGACAATCCGCTATCAATACGATAGTAAGCCAGCGGAATCTAATCGCCCACGGTGAACAGTCCTCAGTCTCGCCCGCACAATTGCGAGCACATCTGGACAAGGCAGTCGCGGTTTTGGATTTCATCGAAAACCAATGCCTTGCCGTATCCGCACAAGAAATTTAGCCGACCATCAATATTCGATGTGGAGGGACCATCATGACCACACCGACCATTCCCACCGAGGAACAAGTACTGGGCTGGTTCGATTCGCTGAGCAACTGGGGTCGCTGGGGCGATAACGACGAACTGGGTACGCTCAATCTGATCACCGATGACAAGCGGAAAGAGGCGGCGAGCCTGGTGCGCGAGGGCATCAGCGTTACCTGCTCGCGTTTGCTGGTGCCCGAGATGGCGCCGGACGTGACCAGCATCCCGCCGCTGCACTACATGGTTTCCACGGGCGAGTCGGCGCCGTCGGAAGGCAGCGGGGGAGCCAGCGATTTCATAGGCGTGTCCTTCCACGGGCTGACAGTCACCCATTTGGACAGCCTGTGCCACCAGTTCTGGAACGGCAAGATGTACAACGGGCAGGATGCCAACCTGGTCAACAACGCGAACAAAGCCGGCGCCGGGGCAATCGACAACGTGCGGAACGGTGTCGTCACTCGCGGGGTGTTGCTCGATATCGCCGCTGTGAAGGGCAAGGATTGGCTGGACGCTGCCGAGCCGGTGTTCACCGCGGACCTGGAAGCTGCCGAAGAGGCGCAGGGCGTTCGGGTGACCGAAGGCGACGCGCTCTGCATCCGGTTGGGTTGGTACAAGCGCCGCCAGGAGGTTGGGCCGCCGACTGCTGCCGAAGGACGGCCCGGGCTCCACGCGGAAACGTTGCCGTGGCTTCGGGAGCGCGGAGTGTCCATCGCGGCCTGTGACGCTTCGTGGGACGTGGCGCCCAGCGATTACCCGTACGTCGGTCTGCCGATCCACAAGGTGGGGATCGTCGGCATGGGGTTGTGGCTAATCGATGCGGCCAACTTCGACGAGGTCGCACCCGTGTGCCGTCGGCTCAATCGCTGGGACTTTATGTTCACCGTCGCGCCGCTGCGCTGGCACAACGCCACTGGGTCCCCCGTGAATCCGCTGGCGACGTTCTAGTGACGCTTGGAATGCTCAGCGAAACCGACCAGGCCCACAATCGTCGAGTCTGGTCGGAATGGCTGCGCCGCCCCGATTGCTACCTCGTGCCCAAACGGGAGGGCGGGGCGCACGAATGTCAAGACGCCTGGGATGTGGGACACGCCCTGGCGATTGACTATTGGCCGCTCCGCGGCCGGGTGGCGGAGGCTGCAGAGTACGACGACGACGTCGAGCCGGCGGTGATGATGGGCTGTTATGGACTGAGGGACGGAGCCGGAACGTTCAATCGCGACGATTTGCCCGAACCCATCCGCGGTCGCATCCTGTTCGCCTCGCAAGCAGCCAAGAGCACGTCGCGTGGTCCGGGCAGCTTGGCCGCGTTCCTCAGTCACAACACCATCGCCGACCTGCCCGAAGAATCCGAATGGCACCTGTTTGTGCTGGTAAATTGCCTGGACGACATGTGGCGCAACGATCCTTCACCGATGGCGGGAACGGTTTTCAGCCCGCCCGACATTGCTCGCCTGATAGCGGACATACTCGACGCGGCCCCGGCATCGTTGCTGGCATCGCCGGCGCACTGATGTCGGTTGAACGCGCCGCGAAAACTGGCTGCCTCCTATCTAGTTCAAGCAGTGAAATCGAGCAGCAGATGACTGAAGAGACTGACTACGGGCCGGGCCTCCTGGCCCCCTACCGCGTGCTCGACCTCACCGACGGGCGCGGGCTGCTCTGCGGCAAGATGCTGGCCGACCTGGGCGCGGACGTAGTGCAGGTGGAGCCGCCGGGTGGCAACCCAGCGCGCAGGATAGGGCCGTTCTACAAGGACGAACCCGGGCCGGAGCGCAGCCTGTTCTGGTGGGCATACTGCGCCAACAAGCGCGGCGTCACGCTGGACGTTGGCAAGGTGGACGGCGCGGCGCTCTTCCGGCGGCTGGTGGGCCAGGCCGACTTTGTCATCGAGTCGGCGGACCCGGGCCATATGTCGTCGTTGGGGTTAGGATACTCCGAATTGCGGGAGTTGAACCCCCGATTGGTCATGGTCTCGATTACCGCCTTCGGCCAGGATGGCCCGTATGCGGACTACGCGGCCTCGGACATCGTGGGCATGGCGCTGGGCGGGTTCATGCACCTGACCGGGGACGGCGACCGGCCGCCGCTGCGGGTCAGCATGCCCCAGTTCTACCAGCACGGCAGCGCGGCCGGAGCGGCGGGGGCCATGATCGCCCACACGCACCGTCAGTTGACGGGTGAGGGTCAGCACGTCGACGTGTCCTGCCAGCAGGCGGTGGCGCGGACGCTGGCCCATGCGCCCCAGTATTGGGACCTGGAGCAGACCATTCTGCGCCGGATGGGAGCGTACCGGGAGTCGGCGGGAGGCACGTTCACTCGGATCAACTGGCCGTGCAAGGACGGGTACGTGAACTTCCAGCCGGGCGGCGGAACCGCCGGCGCGGCGCGCAGCGTGCGGTCAATGCTCGCGTGGATGACCGAGGAAGGCATGGGCAGCCCAGAGCTCGACGCCGTCAACTGGGAGGAACTTGGTTACGGCACGGCTCGCGCCGATATCATGGATCAGACGGTAGCCGCGGTGGCTCCCTTCTTTATGACCCACACCCGAAACGAGCTGGCCGACGGCGCTCTGGAACGGCGTATCCTGCTCTTTCCCGTCGCGACGCCCAGCGACATCCTGGCGCACCGCCAATTGGCGGCTCGGGACTACTACGACCGGATTGAGCACGAGGACATCGGCGAGACGGTCACATATCCGGGCCATTTCGTGAAGGATCTTACTGACCCATCGCGCGTGGGAGTGCGCCGGCGGGCTCCGCGCATCGGGGAGCACAACCGGGAGATTCTCGGCGGCGAACTGGGACTCAACGAGCGGGACCTGTCGCGGCTCACCGAGTTGAGCGTGGTTTAGAGCGCGGTGGACGCGCGCGGAGAGAATGACGATGGCTGGTTTGCCGCTTGAAGGTCTGAACGTCCTGGATTTCTGCTGGGTGGCCGTTGGCCCGATGACCACGAAATATCTGTCCGAATACGGAGCGACCGTGTTGCGGGTGGAGTCGGCCAAGCGGCCGGAGACCCTGCGTCGCGCCGGGCCGTTCGCCGGCGGCCAGTCGGGGGTCAACCGTTCCGGTTATTTCGCCAACTACAACGCCAACAAGTACGGCCTGTCCATCGACATGAGCCATCCCGACGCGCCGGGCCTGATCCTGCGGATTGCCGAATGGGCGGACGTCGTGACCGAGAACTTCACGCCGGGGACGTTGGAACGCTGGGGCCTGGGCTACGACGAGCTGAGCCGGGTCAACCCGCGCATTCTGCTGTTCAGCGCGTCGATGCTGGGGCGCGGCGGCCCGATGCAAACCCAGCCCGGGTTCGGCGCGGTGCTTTCTTCGCTGGCCGGTTACACCAACATCATCGGCTGGCCGGACCGCGGGCCGGTGAACCCCTACGGCGCCTACACCGATTTCGTGTGCCCCAAGTTCGCGGTGGCGGCGATCCTGGCGGCCGTGGACCGGCAGCGGGCCACGGGCCGGGGAACGCATCTGGACATGTCCCAATTGGAGACCAGCCTGCACTTCAGCGGGCCGATGCTGCTGGACGCCGCCGTGAATGGCCGCGAGCCGGAGCTGGTCGGCAACCGCCACCCCTCTGCCTCTCCCCACGGTTCCTATCCCTGCGCTCCCGACGCCAACGGTGAAACCGATCGCTGGATTGCCATTGCAGCGTTCGACGATCGGCAGTGGGCGGCCCTGCGCGACGAGATCGCCGCCGACGGGTTCACGGACATCACGTCCGGTGAGTTCCGCACCTTTCGGGTACGCAAGGCCCACGAGGACAAGCTGGATGGCATCATCGCGGATTGGACGGCGAGCCACGACCGCCATGAGCTGATGAGCCGCCTGCAGGGGGCGGGCGTCCCGGCCGGCGTGGTCAACGACACCCGCGACCTGTTCGACGATCCCCAACTACGTCACCGCGAGCACTTCACCTGGTTGGACCACCCCGAGATGGGCCTTTACGCGACGGACTATACGGAAACGCAGTTGTCGCTAACCCCGGGAAGGCTGGACCGTCCGGCGCCGCTGCTGGGGCAGGATACGGAATACGCATTGAGGGAGATCGTGGGTCTGAGCGAGGCGGAGTACCGCGATCTGCACGAAGCCGGAGCGCTCGAGTGACGCCCGCGTTGCCTCCCGTCGACTCTACCGCCGTCGGTATTCCTTGATCCAACTGATACTGCTGGCCGTCCACATCGCCGCCGGCTCCATATCGTTGGCGAGTGCTGGGGTCGCATTGGCCACGGCCAAGGGCGGCCGTTGGCACGTGCTGGCGGGCCGCGTCTACGCGGTTGGGATGACGGTGGTGTTCGTGACGGCGGTGCCGCTGGCAGTTCTGGGCGGCAGCATTTTCCTTTTCCTGATTGCACTGTTCAGCTTCTACCTGGTTTTTGCCGGGTGGCGGTTCGCGCGCAACCGGCAGAGACGCGCCCATCCGGCGGACTGGTTCGCCGTCGCGGCCATAGGGATCACTGGACTGGCGATGTGGGGCTATGCGGTGGTCATCGCGCTGGGTGGTAGTTCCCAATGGGTAACGCTGCTGGTTTTCGGCGGGATCGCCATCGCGCTGGGCCTGGCCGACGCGAGGTTCCACCGGACCCAGCCAGGAGGCGCGCGGCGCGTGTCGCGGCATCTCACCAACATGATGGCTGGCACCATCGCCACGATCACGGCGGTCACCGTGGTCAACGTCGAAATGGACCCGGCGTGGGTGCCGTGGATATTGCCCACGGTGGTGATCACGCCGTTAATTGTTTGGTGGAATGTGCGCATTCTGCGACGTGCGCGTTCAAGTTGACATCCCAAAGGCCTAATGGCTAAATTGGCTTTCATCAACGCCAACCACATCCATCGGAGAGGCAGGACACATGCTGAAAGACCGAAACCACGACGAATTGCTTTCGCCGGAAAACCTGCGGAACCCGTATCCGTACTACGCGATGCTGCGGGAAGAGGCGCCGGTTTACTGGAATGCCAAGTTCGACACCTGGGTAGTCACCTCCTACCAGGCCGTGGTGTGGGCTTTGCGGCATCCGGAATACTTCTCCTCCGAGGTATTCCTGCGGGACGATAAGCCGCCCAGCCCGCCGATTTCGGAAGAGGATTTCTCCAAGTACAAGTTCAACGTGGACTACATGAACAATTGGTTCATCCGTAGGGACCGGCCTGATCACCTGCGGATGCGGCGTGCCGTTCACCCGGTGTTCAATCCCAAGTACATCGATAACCGGTTCCGCGCGATGGTGCAGGGGATAATCCAGGACCTGCTGAAGGACTTCGACCCCGAAAGCGGAGATATGGACGTACTCCGGGACTTCGCCAACGCCATGCCGGTGCTGGTGATCGCCAATTGGCTGGGGATGCCGGCGGAGGATCGCGAGTTCATCCGGACCCTATCCCGGCAGTTGCTGTCGCTTGACCAGGAGTCGCCGGACCGGCACACCCGGGTGCATGAGGCCATAACCACGCTGAATGATTACGTCAACCCGCTGGTGGAGGATCGCGTCAGCGAACCGTCAGACGACCTGCTGTCGGTGCTGGCCATCGGTGAACGTGAGGGTGAGTTGAGCCGGGAGGAGGTGCTGGGCAATACCCTGTTGCTGCTCATCGCCGGCCACCAGACCACCATCAACCTGGTGGGCAACGGGACCATGGCGCTGATGAAGAACCCCGAGCAATGGAATATGCTCAAGGAGGACGACAGCCTCCTGGTGCGCGCGACGGAGGAATTGCTCCGGTACGACTCGCCGGTCAAGCGGGCCCCGCGCATCGCGCTGGAAGACATCGAGTTGGCCGGCCAGAAGATCCGGGAAGGCGAGAAGGTGATGACCATCATCAACTCCGCCAACCGGGACCCGATGGCGTTCGAAAATCCCGAGGACCTCGACATTACCCGCTACCCGAACCCGCACGTCGCCTTTGGAGGCGGGATCCACCACTGCCTGGGCGCCAACCTGGCCAGGCTCGAGGGGCAGGAGGCGTTCCGCGCGCTGACCCGCAAGTTCCCGCCCTTCAAGTTTGCCAGCAACCCTGACGAGTTGGAGTACCACAACCTGCTGAACATTCGCGGTGTGGTGAGCCTGCCAGCGGAGTGGTAACGGTATTTTCCGCACGACGAGCAACGCGGTGGGGTGGGTTTTAACCCGCCCCCTATTGCTGTCGCCGTGAACGCCGGGCTAGGGTTCGACCATTCCGTACCCGACGTTCTTGACGGTGCGGAAGTAGGTCTCAGGCCCGTTCTCCAGCTTGTACCGCAGGCGGCGAATGTGCACGTCTACCGTGCGCGTGCCGCCGATGTTTTCGACGCCCCAGACGTTGGCCAGTAGTTGGTCCCTGGTGAACACCTTGCCCACGTTGTCCATCAGAAACTGGAGCAGTTGAAACTCGAGCCAGGCCAGGTCAACCGGCCGGCCGTTCGCCGTGACCTGGTAGGTGGCCGGGTTCAGTGATATGCCACCGACCCGGATCGACCCGGACGAGACTGACGCCGCGGCGCGGCGATGAGCGAGGCGAAGGATCCTCTTTAGCAGTTCCGCAGGAGAACAGGGCACGGTGACGAAGTCATCGGAATCGCCATAGAGATCGGGATCGTCCAACTCTTCGTCGGCGATACAACGGAGCACCAGGGGCCCAGTGTCGTCCTCCGGCTGCAGCGGCATATCAGCATCGGGCGACAATAGCAATACCGCTGGAGAATCCACTCCGTAATCGTAATCGACGTCGTAGGCGACTTCCGGGCCGATCAACTCGATAGCGCCGGTGTCGGAAGCGGCGGCCAAAGCGCCTTTGATGATTTCCCAACCCTGTCCCAGCAAGAGGACGCGAGGAGCGACGTCGTTGGTGGGTTGATAACCTGCATACCTGATCATCGCCGAACCTCATCCGCAGCGGAAGCATTGTTTGGAAAGTCGCTGCCGATGGCCTTATATTGCGTACAACGGATTAACGGACAATTACGAACTGATTAAGCTTTTGTTACATAGCGCGTAAGATCGATACGAACGCGGGCTCGGGGCCACGGTTCGACTGACACCATCAAATGTTGACGGGCAATTCTGGAGACCATCGGTGCGATTTCCTCCCCTGGTTGAAGGGCGATTCATCAAGCGACTGAACCGCTTTGCGGCCCTCGTGGACGTGGAGCGCCGGGAATACCTGGTCCACGTGCCCAATTCAGGCCGGATGGGCGAGTTGCTGGTGCCGGGGTTTCGGGTCCTGTTGGCGCCGGCTCCGAATGGAACCGACCGGAAAACGAGCTTCGATCTGGCGCTGGTGGATACGGGTGATGCGCTGTCGTCCGCCGACGCGCGCCTGCCGAACAAGCTGGTCGCAGAGGCTTTGGCGCAGAAGCGGATGCCGCAGTTCGGCGGCTACCCGGTGGCGCGGGGGGAGCAGGTGTTCGGGGAGAGCCGCTTGGATTTCATGCTCGAAGGGCCAACCGGCAAATGTTATGTCGAAACCAAGTCGGTCACGTTGGTGGAAAACGGCGTCGGCCTGTTTCCGGACGCGCCCACCCTCAGGGGGGTGAAACACCTGCGCAGCCTGATGGCGGCGCGGGACGTAGGCCACCAGGCTGCGGTGGTGTTCGTGATTCAACGCGCGGACGCTGAGGCGTTCGCGCCCCACGACATTGCGGACCCGTTGCTGGGAGCGACGCTGAGAGAAGCCCACGACGCGGGTGTGGCGGTTTGGGCGTATCGTTGCGAAGTCACTGAACGTAGTATCGAACTCACCGACACCGTCCCGGTGCTCCTGTGATCCAATGTGCCCGATCGGCAGTGCCACCGGTATGCTGGAGGTGAAAGAGATCAGCGCCCGACCCTCGTTGATGGATATCTACGATCGGTTGCTCCGCGCCTACGGCCCACAGGGATGGTGGCCGGCAGAGAGCCGGTTCGAGATGATAGCGGGCGCTATCCTCACGCAGGCGGCGGCGTGGCGAAATGTGGAGCGCGCTTTGGACAACTTGCGTTCCGCCGGGATCGACGGATGGCCGGCCGTGCACGCGATGCCCGTGGACGCTTTGGCTCAACTGGTGCATCCATCCGGGTACTACAATGCCAAGGCTCGCAAGCTGAAGGCTTTTGCCGCCCACGTGTGCGGGCATTACGGCGGCAGTCTGGAAGCAATGTTCGCGGCCGAAACGGATGCAGTGCGCGGGGAGTTGCTGGGGATTTATGGGATCGGGCCGGAAACCGCCGACGACATCCTGGTGTACGCGGCCGGGAAGCCGTCGTTCGTGATCGATGCCTACACGGTGCGCATACTGAAACGGGTGGGCTTTGACCCGGTCGAACGGGACAACTATCACGGCTGGCAACGACTGTTCCACGATAACCTGTCCCCGGATGTCTCCATGTTCAACGAGTATCATGCCCTTCTTGACCATCACCACATGGCGGCGTGCACGAAGAATGCGCCACGCTGCGACGGCTGTTGCCTGCGGGACATCTGCGCCACCGGCATGGGCGCTGTTGAGATGTTGCCGGTGCTATGATGTCACCAACCGACCGGAACCGGAGGACAGCAAATGCAGGTAGTCAGGATCTACACAGGCGATGACGGCGAATCGCACATTGAAGAAATGGAGTTGCCCTTCGAGCAGATGGGCCATGCCTTGAGGACCGCGACCGAGGCGGCCACGGGTGTGCAGTTCAGCAGCTTGAAACCAACCCAACTGGTGGACTTCCATACCGCGCCGCGACGGCAGTACGTCATCACGCTACAGGGTCAGGTGGAGATCGGCCTGGGCGACGGGACCAAGCGGATTTTCAACGTCGGCGACATCGAATTATGCGAGGATCTGAGTGGCCGCGGGCATACGACTCGCAGCGTGGGCGACGTGGATCGAATCAGCGTGCAGATTCCGCTGGCCGATCAGACGCCCGGCGGCGGTCTCGGCGTATAGCCTCGATCACCGCGCACCCGCTCGCAGTAGGCAGACCTCACGCACACAGGCGATCATTCGCAGGAGAGAACCATGCCCATTGCTCCGCTGGCCGGCAACCTGGAGATGTACTACGACGACGACAATTTTACCGACCCCTGGCGCGATCCGGAGACGGTCGAAACCATCGTGCTGCACCACGGCAACGCCAAGAGCGGGCGCCTCTGGTACGCGTGGCCCCCTTTGCTGGCCCGGCAATACCGGGTGATCAGAGTGGACATGCGAGGTTTCGGGCGTTCGACCGTGCCCGAGCCCGGCTACGATTGGTCCCTGGAAGGCTTCGCGGGCGACCTGCGCAACCTGCTCGATTACCTGGAACTGGACAAGGTGCATTTGATCGGCGAGACGATCGGAGGCACCATCGCGCTGCAATTCGCCTACCAGTTCCCGGAGCGGCTGCACACGGTCACTACCTGCACGTCGCCTTACAATTTCACCGGCGTTGACACCTATCAGAATTACTACCGGCTGGTGGCGGAAGAGGGCGTCGAAGGCTGGGCGCGCGCGACCGGGGGCCGCCGAGTGAGCGCCGACGCGGCGCCCGAGCACCACGAATGGTACATCCAGCAGATGGGCCAGACCTCCCGTCACGTGGTGCTGGAGACGCTGGCCTACCTGGGTACGCAGAACCTCTCGGAAAAGCTGCCGACCATCCATACCCCGGCAATGGCGATGGTTGGTGAGTTGAGCGAGGGAGACATTCCTGATCGAGCGCAGGGACAGGCTGAAATGATGCCAAATTGCCGCTTGGCTCGGGTTCCCGGAGCCAGCGGTTATGTCCAGCATTCGGCTCCCGAGGAATGTGTGCAGACGTGGCTGGAATTCGTGGGAACGGTGCACCAGCCGGAGTAGTTTTCTGAAGCAGGATTTACCGGATCGGACGGACTGGCAGGATTGAGGCGATTTGCGACACCAGCGTTTCCAATCCCGTCAATCCGACAATCCTGAAAATCCCGCTTCAGACACCACTCCTAGAACAGTGACTTGGACTGGCCACCGTCCACGTTGAGGCAAGCGCCCGTGATCAAGCCGGCGCGGTCGGAGGCCAGGAAGGCCACGGTTTCGCCGATGGGCTCGGGCCAGCCGAACTTGCCCATAGGCAGGTTGCGATCGATGAACTCCGCGACGACTTCGGGGGTGTTGTTCTGCTGGAAACGGTCCCAGGTGCTGCCCGGAAAGTCGATGCTGCCCGGCGCGACGCAGTTCACCAGCACGCCGGTCTGCGCCAACTGCAGGGCCAGGTGCTTGGAGAAAGCGATCATTCCTGCCTTCCCCGTCATGTAGTCAACCGAGCCGCCATGCTCGCGCCCGTAAATCGAGGAGATGTTAATCACCCGGCCCCAGCCCTGCGCCTGCATGTGGGGTAGAGCCAGCTTGGTCATCCGCACGGCCGAGATGAGGTTGACTTCCAGGCCCTCAAGGAACTGTTCCATGGAGGTCTCGTCGAAGAGGACGGAGCCGCGACGGCCTCCCACGTTGTTCACCAGGATGTCGGGAGCGCCGAGAGCGGCGGTGGTCTCCTGAAGGAACCGCTCGGCGTCTTCCGGACTGGTGACGTCGGCCTGGCTGCCGTTGGCCTTGACGCCCAGTCCGGCAAGTTCGGATACCGTTTGTTCGACCGTGTCGCCATCGCGTCCGCAGATGGCCACGGCGCAGCCCTCCCGGCCCAGGGCCAGAGCGCACTGCCTACCGAGACCACGGCTGCCGCCGGTGATCATCGCTACCTTACCGTTCAGGGTCAAATCCATGGGATTACCTCCCTATATGATGTGTAATCGAAGTTGCAGAATTATAGCGGGTTGCGGCGACTCGGTTGCCGGTCGCCAGCTACGGCCCAGAAAGGTACCGACGGGCCACCATGCTATAATGCGGCCCGACTCTTATTCGAGCAGGGTACTGATTGGATGATTAAGCGGTTTTCGGTTCTGTACGTGGGGCAGATCGACCTGGACAACGTGGGCGCGGACGGCACGCCGGCCGACCAGCGGCGTTACAGCAACGAACAGTTGATCCAGGCATACGATCACGCGGAAGCGCTGGCCAAGCACATGGATGAGCGCGGTTTCTACTGCATGTGGATGGCGGAGCACCACTTCCAGCACGAGGGCTACGAGTGCATCCCCAACCTGATCCTCATGGGAGTGCACCTGGCGGGACAGACCCAGAACCTGAAGTTCGGGCAGGCGTTCAACATCATTCCCATGTGGCATCCGCTGCGGGTGGCCGAAGACTTCGCCATGGCCGACATCCTTACCGGTGGGCGCATGATCTTCGGCGTCGGACGCGGTTACCACGCGCGGGAAGTGGAGACTTTCGGCGCGCCGGTTATCGACAACGACGCCAACCGTGAGCTCTTCCTGGAACAGATGGAGGTCATCCTCAAGGCCTTCAACGAAGATTCCTGGAGCCACAGCGGCAAGTATTACACCATCCCCCCTCAGGTGCCCTATCGCGGCTACGACCTGAAAGAGATCACCATGGTGCCCCGGCCGGTGAGCCGGCCCGTGGAGATCTGGCAACCCATCGCCAGCGGACGTACGCTGAACTACATCGCCGAGCGCGGCATCAAGGCCATGGTGGCGCTGACCGGCGAGCGGTACGCCGAGCAGATGATCACCCAGTATCACGACGCGGCCACGGAAGCGGGCCGTGACATTCCTTTGGGCGGCGATATGGCACTCGGTTTCGGCTTCTACATCGCGGGCAGCCGGGAAGAGGCCATCGAAAAGGTGAGGCCATTCCACGACGAGCGTTACAAGTGGTTCGCTCCGTTCGGGTTCGTCAGGTACACCGACGAGCAGGGTCGTCCCTGGGGTACGCCGGGCGCGCCGGCGCGTACGCCTCGCATCGAAGACGGTGTCGATCAGAAAGCATGGTTCTGCGGCAATCCGGATGACTTCATCGGGTTCCTGCATGAAATCGAGGACAAGTACCCCGGACTGGAGGACATCGTGCTCCAGTGGCCGGAAGGCATGCCGTGGAGCGAGTTCAGAGACCAGTTGTCCATATTCGCTGACGAAGTGATGCCGGCCTTCGCGGGGCGAGCAGCCGCCCTCCCGGTCGGCGACGACTAGGGCGGAGACAGTAGGGTCGGAGCTTTTGCTTGGCGAACCCTGAGCACGTTGCCATCGCCAAGAGGCGAACCTTCGCCATAGCACGCTGGCGGGCGCGCGAGTTTCAAAGCCGCCCGCGCCTCGACCTGTCGGGCGCCTACCTCAGCGGGATCAGGATGCCCGGCGTGGACCTCGGGTTTGACGACCTGACCCAGATCGACCTCACCTCGGCGAACCTGCGGCATGCCAACTTCGGCGGCGCCCGTTTGCGCGGGGCTTTCCTCACTCGTTGCAATCTGAACCGGGCGAATTTCGCTGACTGCCAGGCAGCCGAAGCTTCGTTTCTGCGTTCGGACCTCAGGGGCAGCAATCTGGATAACGCGGACCTGAGGGGCGCCGACCTTTCCAACTGCGACATCGCGTTCGCAACGTTGGTGGGCGCCAATCTGGCCGGCGCGGACCTGACCGAGGCCGATCTGACCATGGCGGACTTGACCGACGCTAACCTCAGCGGGGCCAAGCTGAGCGCGGCATGTTTGGACGTGGCCAATCTCACCCGGTGCGATCTGCGCCGCGCGGTCCTGGTGCGAACCCGCCTGGACCGGACATTGCTGGAAGACGCAGTCCTCGACATGACCCTGTTCGCGGACTGCGATCTGAGCGGCGCACTGGGACTGGAAACCTTGCGCCACGAGGGGCCCAGCATAATCGGGGCGGATACTCTGGCGCGTTCCAACGGTGGCATCCCGGAATCCTTCTTGCGACCAGCCGGGGTGCCGCCGGAATTCATCGAGAGCCAGGCCAGTTTGGGCAATCAGGCGCGGCCCCACCGGCGAGTTCTGCTGATCGGTTCGGTGGTGGACGATACCATCGTTAGATGGTTGGAAACTGAGCTGAGGTCTATGGGTTTGCAATGCTGGAGCCTGCTGGCAGACGACGAGGAAGCGGCGTATAACGCTTCGGTGATCCCACCGATGAGCCGATTCAGAGACTTTGACCGGGTGGCGCTGATCTGTTCCCGGGACGCCCTGGAAAGTCCCGCCTGCTGGCGCCTGTACCAGGAGATAATGCAGCGTCAGGCCACTTCCGCAGCGCGGCGATCCTACGTGGCGGCGCTGGCGATGGACGAATGCCTGGACAACGAAGGCGACGAATTGTACCGACAGCTGAAAAGCGGGCCCACGGCGCGCCTGAGACCGCGCAAGGACCGGGTGGGCGGATACCGGCGCGACCTGGCGGGCGTGCTGGCGACGCTGACGGCGGAACTCAAAGTGCAGCCGGACAATTGGGACGACGAGCCGCAGGACGACGAAGCTGAGGCGGCGACTGGGTAACGCAGCTCGGGGTCAGTGCGGGTGTTGGGAGTAATCCCACTCCGCCGGGACGTACTCGATGCGAACGTCGCTGCCCAGCATCAGGCATGGCTCGCCCCATTGGCCGGCGGCGCCGATGTCCCAGATGTCGCCGCTGTCGGCGGGTCGCAGGCGGATGCCGTCCTCGCCCCCGTAGATCAGCATAATCACGCCCTCGCCGGAGTCCTCTGACAACGCGGCCATGGCCGGGCGCGGTTCGCCGCTTTCCCATCCCACCACATCGCACCAGACATCGTCACCCATGGGGTCAGGTGCCAGGACTCGCACTATCGGTTGCGGGTCGGTCAGCAGGTCGAAGACCCGATTGAGGTCCATTGGGCTGTTGGCGTCTGCGATTACTTCTACTTCGTACAGCATCCTGGTGGTCCAAACGCGGCGGCGCGTCGGGCGGCCCATGGTTCGCTACGGTAGTGGGCCCGGCCCGGTGCTACAATGTCGGCGCCGTTGGTATCCAGACATACCGTGGCGCAAGGGAGTGGTTATGGTTGGCATCGCTTTTGAAAAACACACGCTGCCCAACGGTCTGGATGTGATACTGCATCAAGACCGCTCGATTCCAGTGGCGGCAATCAACCTGTGGTACCATGTGGGGTCCAAGGACGAGGAGATCGGTCGAACCGGCTTCGCCCATCTTTTCGAGCATATCATGTTCCGTGGGACGCGACACCACAAAGCCAGCCATTTTGAGCCGTTGCAGAAAATCGGGGCGTCGCTGAACGGCTCGACCACCGGCGACCGGACGAATTACTGGGAGGACGTGCCTTCCAATTACCTGGAGCTGGCATTGTGGCTGGAGGCGGACCGCATGGGTTTCCTGCTGGACGCGCTGGACCAGGACGGGTTCGACACCGAGCGCGACGTGGTGAAGAACGAGCGGCGACAGAGCTACGAAAACCGGCCCTACGGCATGGCCCAGTGGCACATCCAGCAGTCACTGTTCCCGCTGCCCCATCCCTATCACTGGATGACAATCGGCTCCCAGGAGGACCTCGACGCCGCCAGTCTGGACGACGTGAAGGACTTCTTCCGGCAATATTACTCGCCGTCCAACGCCAGCCTGGCCATCGCCGGAGACATCGACACTGCCGAAGCGCTTGACCTGGCGCATCGCTACTTCGCGGACCTGAATCCGGGGCCAAGCGTTCGCCGCATCGAAAGGGCCGATTCGCTGCTATCCGGCAGAGTTGATCTGGAAATGACCGATCGCGTCACGTTGCCCCGAATCTATGCGGCGTGGCTGGCACCGGCAAATTTCTCGGGCGACGACGATGCGGGCGACATCTTGCGCGCCATCCTGTCCGACGGGCAGAGCAGCCGGATGTACCGCAACCTGGTGTACGAAAAGCAGATTGCCCAATCGGCCTCGGTGGGATACCACGCCGCCGAGATCGCTGGGCAATTTCGGATGGAACTGACGCCTGCGGAAGGGCACACGCTGGATGAGGTCGAGGAGGCAGCCGAGGCCGTGCTGGCCAGCATCGCCGATGACCCGCCGACCGAAGAGGAGTTCGAGCGGGCGGTCAACCGCATCGAGATGCAGCACCAGAGGACCCTCTCCCGAGTCGGCGGGTTTGGCGGACGCGCTGACGCCCTGAATTACTTCAACGTGTTTACCGGGGACCCGGATGGCCTGAACCGGGTGATGGACCAGTATCGTCGCGTTACCCTGGATGACGTATTGGAAGCGCATCACCAGATCATGGAAGCCGGACAGGTCCGGATGCGCGTTTACCCGGAGCGTTCCCTGAGCACCGCTACCGTTGCGTTGGACCGAACCCAACAGCCCCCAGGGGGACCGGCTCCGACGTTTGTCCCGCCGGTTCCGGAGCAGGCCCGGCTTCCGAACGGGATGGACGTGACTGTTGTCTCCAGGCCGGGCACGCCGTTGGTGACCTTCGCGCTGTTGGCTCGGACCGGAGCAATCGGAGATCCCGTTGGCCTCCCGGGCGTGACTTCGTTCATGGCGGCGATGATGGACGAGGGGACCGCGAACAGGAACAGCCAGGAAATCGCCGCCGCGTTCGAGCATATCGGCTCGCGGCTTTCGATAGAAGCGCGCAAAGAGGTAACGCTGCTCACCGCGGAGACCCTGAACCGGCACTGGCGGCATGCCCTGGGGTTGGCCGCCGACGTGGCGCGCAACGCGAGTTTCCCGGACCACGAACTGGAAAGGGTGAGACGCGAACGGTTGACCGATCTGCGCCGGGCCCGGGACGACGCCGGGTTCGTGGCCGAATCTAACTTTGGCGCGCTGATTTTCGGTCCCGATTCGCCCTATGGGCACTCGAACCTGGGCAATGAAGCCACGGTGTCGGCATCTCGGAGGGACGATCTGGTCGCGCGCTACCGCGACGCCCTGCGACCGGACAGATTATGCCTCTTGGTGGCCGGAGACGTGGGACTGACCGAGGCGGTGCGCGCCGCAGAAGAATGTTTCGGCGATTGGTCGGTGGACACCGATGGCGCCCCGGGCGTAGACATCGCGAGCGGAATGGCGACGGCCGGTCCGCGCCTGTTCCTCATCGACAAGCCGGGCGCCGCGCAGTCGGTGATCCGGGCGGGCATGCCCCTCGTGGAACGCAACGATCCGGATCACATGCCCCTGTCCGTGTTGAACTATGCCTTCGGGGGACAGTTTTCCGCTCGCCTCAACCAGAACTTGCGCCAGGACAAAGGGTACTCCTACGGCTATAACTCGGGGATATCGTGGTACAACGCGCCGTCGTTGCTCTCTGCCGGTGGAAGCGTGCAGACCGAAGTCACGCGGGAGGCGGTGGTGGAGACACTGCGTGAATTCGAGGACATCAGCGGCGGAAGGC
The DNA here is from genome assembly GCA_951813535.1 of uncultured Dehalococcoidia bacterium. Lineage (GTDB taxonomy): Bacteria > Chloroflexota > Dehalococcoidia > Lucifugimonadales > UBA3495 > Bin87. Next base: position 2,238,638 of record OX638345.1, read on the forward strand.
CGCTCACGACGGAAGAATTGGAAAACGCCCAGAACGGATTGCGGCTGGGCTATCCGTCCGGGTTTGAGAGACCAGCGCAGCTGTTGGGCCAGTTGATACCACTGGTCCAGTTCAACCTTCCGATGGACTATTTCAAGACGTTCGAGCAGCGACTGGCTGGCGTGACCTTGTCCGACACGCACCGGGCGGGAGCCGAATACCTCGCGACGGAGCGGTTGCGGGTATTGGTGGTGGGAGACCGCGAGCGCGTCGAAGAGCCGCTGCGCGAGTTAGGGTACGAGTTGACTGTGCTGGATGCTGAGGGCGCGGTTGCAAGCTGACCTGTTGCCAGGTGCGATGGCCCGGGCGACGGGCAACGTTTGGTTCTGACGCGCCTCATGCATGTCGGTGCGGGTACCTCGTGATGCCTGGCGAACCCCAGACCAGGCTACACCAGGGCCGCCCGCTGTGCGGCAAACAGCGGCTCCATGCCCTGGGCCGCCAATGCCAGGGCTTCTCCCACCCTTTGACGCGGGAAGGCTCTGCCTTCGGCGGTGCCCTGTATTTCAACCACTGCTCCAGCGTCGGTCATGACGATATTGAAGTCGGCATCGGCAGTGGAGTCTTCTGAGTAGTCCAAGTCGAGCAGCAGGTTGTCGTTTGACAATCCGACGCTTATTGCCGCCACGCAGCAGAGCAGAGGAACGGTGTTCAACTTCTCCGCTGATACCAGCGAGTCCAAGGCGAGGCGCAGTGCGACGTAGGCGCCGGTAATGGCGGCGGTGCGCGTGCCACCATCGGCCTGGAGCACGTCGCAATCAAGGTAAACTGCCCGCTCTCCCAGGGCTTCCAAATCCGTGGCTGCCCGGAGCGAACGGCCGATCAGGCGTTGGATCTCCTGGGACCGGCTGGCGGTCCGGCCGGAGTCCCGGTCTCGAGGTCGACGTGACGACGTGGCACGGGGCAGCATGTCGTACTCGGCCGTGACCCACCCGGTGCCTCGGCCCTGCATCCACCGGGGCACCTGTTCCTCTATCGATGCGGCGCACAGAATCGCCGTGTTGCCCATTTCGATCATGGCGGATCCTTCTGCGAAAGGTTGGCATCCCGGGGTGATGCGAACGCTGCGGGCCTGGTCCCATCGCCGGCCGTCCGCGCGTACGAGCTTGTTGTTCATGGTGTCCCTGTCCTGCTTGGAGTGTCGGTCATTGTGCCACAGGATCTGGAGAATGAGGGTCGTCTTGAAACCCCGCGTCAGTTGCATCGTTGCACCAGAAAGCGCAAAATCGGCGGGTGATTTTCGGATTATTCGACTCGCCATGGCAGTTGCTGGGCCTCGCCGGCTGGTGTTTCCTGATGGGTTGGGGCTTTCGGATCGGCCTGTTGCGCATGGCGCTGTCACTGGGTGCGTTGTCCGTCCTGATCGGTTTGGCGTGGCTGTTCAAAGACGCGGAGACGCCGGCGCTCGTGTATGGACCGTTGGTGTTCGTCGGCGTTGTCAGCGTTATCAGCGTCGGCATTTTCGGACGCCAGTTGGAACAGCGCCTGGGTTACGGGTCCACGGCGGTCAGGTTCAATCATGCCGGGGGTCTGTTGCTCGGGTTGCTCATTGGTGCGGCAGTTTGGCTCTTTGTGCTTTGAGGTCGGATACCGACTGCGGGCCGTCGCTCCTTGTTCTCGCCTGGGACCGACCCATCAGGGATGGCAAATCGACGCTGCTATAATCCTGCTCACTTAGAGTACGGACAAATGACGACCGCGAGGCTGGCGTATGAACGCGATCAACTCAGACATCGACGCCGTGGGGATAGTCCTCGCCGCAGGGCGCGGGTCGAGGATGCGCTCGCGGATTCCTAAACCGCTGCACACGCTTGCGGGACGAGAGCTGATACGCTTTCCAATCGCGGCATTGAAAAACTGCGGCCTTTCCCGGTTCGTGGTCGTCGCATCTCCGGAAAACAAGGATGCGATTGCGGGTATCCTTGGCGATGAAGTTGTCTGCGCCGTACAAATCTCGCCCGAAGGAACGGCCGACGCCGTCGCCTGTGGCCTGCGAGCCATGACGGCCATCCCAAGCCTGGTGGTTGTCCTGGCCGCTGATACCCCGTTGGTGAGACCGGAATCGGTCGTGAGATTGATCCAGAGTCATCGCAGTGCTCCGACGCGTCGGATGACTGTTCTGTCTGCTGCCGGCGCTATCGGCCCGGATTTGGGGCACATCAAGAGGGCGGCATGCCAATCGGCGGATGCACTCGGGGGGCTGTTGGGCATAGAGGAAGCCGCCGACCGGGCTGAACCCGCTTACTATCCTGCTGAGATCAACACCGGGGTCTACTGCTTTGACGGTCTGTGGCTCAACAAATCCGTAGAAGCCGTGCCGAAATCCGCTACAGGGGAACGCTACCTGACCACGTTGGTGGCCATGGCGGTGGACGCGGGCGACAAGGTCGAAGCCGAGCCAATCGCGCTGGCCGACGAAGCGATGGGAGTGAACGACCGGGAGCAACTGGCTGCGGCTGGAGCGGTGCTACGGGACCGGATCAACCGCTTCTGGATGTCCGAAGGCGTTACGCTGGTGGACCCAGCCGCGACCTACATCGACGTCGATGTGGTGATAGGGCAGGATACGGTGCTCCAACCCAACACGATGCTCATGGACGACACGGTCATCGGCGAGGCGTGCGAAATCGGCCCCAACGCCAGTATCCGGAGTTCCAGAGTAGGCGACCGGTGCCGTATCATCGCGTCCACGCTCGAAGAATCGCGAGTCGAGGACGATGTCGAAATAGGCCCCTACAGCCACCTGCGCCCGGCGGCATTGATAGAGGCAGGGGTGCATCTGGGGAACTACGTAGAGGTCAAGAACACCCGGGTCGGTTCGGGTACCGCGGCCGGCCACTTTTGCTACCTGGGGGACGCCGACATCGGGGATGGAGTGAATATTGGCGCGGGCACGATCACCTGCAACTACGACGGCGTGGACAAGCATCAGACGGTGATCGGGAAGGACGCCTTCATTGGGAGCGACACCATGCTGGTCGCACCGGTCACCGTGGGCCAGGCTGCGGCCACCGGTGCGGGGGCGGTGGTTACCCGCGACGTCCCGGAGGGTAGACGCGCCGTCGGCGTTCCTGCTAGACTTCTTCCGCAACAACAAAGCGGGAGCGATTGACCCGCTCTCGGCGCCGCGAGCGCCGGTTGAGGGCCACCGGCTTGGATACTGATAGTAGCTTACCTCCGTTATTGTTCCTGGCAGCCTCGCTGCTGATCTTCGGTTGGGCCAGCGTCGCTGTAGCGTCCAGACGACAAAGCCAAGCCAGCGCGGTTTTTTTGAACCGGCCGGCATCCCCGGTGATCGGAATCTTGTTGGCCGCCGCCGCTGCCACAGCCGGCGGCTCAGTCTTGGCGATCGCGTATCAGCTTGCCAACGGATCGCCTGCGGTGATCGCGCTGGCGGTGGCGGTACTGGCGACCTCGGCAATTCTGGCGTGCGTGTTCCTCGGTGCGCGTGTTTGGGCCCGGCATTCCCCCAGAGTTGTGCGCAGGGTAGCCGATCCCAGGCGTTGGGCCGGGGACGGAAACTGGGTCGGTTCCGCTAACGAGCCCAGCCTGCCGATCGCTGTTGAGGGAAGCGCCGATGGCGACCCGGAGAACGGCCACGCCGACGGGCCGACGCTAACCCCGGCGGAGTTGATGAACCTGGACCGCCATGATATCGATATGGTTCGATCCATCAGTCACATGGACGATCTCGACGTCCAGGACATCATGGTACCCCGGTTGGATGTTCAGGCCGTAGAGGTAACAACGCGCATGACCGATTTGGTCGAGATGTTGGTCAGTACCCGGCATACGCGCGTGCCGGTGTACCGCGACACGATGGACAACGTGGTGGGGATCGTCCACATCAGCGATGTGTTGCAGGCCGTGGCGGCCGGCTCAACCGAATCCAGCGTGGATGCCATCATGCGCGAACCCGAATTCGTGGCGGAAAATATGGCCGTCGACGATCTGCTCCACTTGATGAGGTCAAAATCGTTGCAGATGGCGATTGTGGTCGACGAGTACGGGGGAGTTGAGGGAATAGTCACCCTGGAGGACGTGCTGGAAGAGATTGTTGGGGAGATCGACGACGAGTTCGATGACGCCGAAGCGGAAGAGCTCGAACCCGCCGCTGATGGATCCTGGCTGGTCAAAGCGACAACCCCGGTGGATGACGTTTCCCGCGTCGTAGGTCTGGAGCTGGACCACGGCGACGTCAACACGATCGGCGGCTACGTGTACACCCGGTTGGGACGTATGCCATCCGTAGGAGACGTGGTCGTTACGGATCGGACGTTGATCGAGGTTACGCAAGTGCGGGGACGCCGGATATACGAACTGCGGCTGGTTCCCCCAGCCGCAGAAAAGCAAAGCAAGACCGGATAGCTTTCCGGCCGGCGAGTTGGCGACCTCAGCGGACGCCCACCAACTCTCCGCTCAGGATCAGGAAGTGGTCGTACCATCCGCTGGGAACGGGTACGACCAGGTGGATGGTTGCGCGGTCGCTGCTGTTCAGACGCAGGTCGGACGCTTGGACCACCTCCGTATGCGTTGCCGCATACAGGTAGTTTCGGTCAGACGTGTTCACGAACATCAGCAATTCGTCGCCTTCTGTTATCAGGCGGGGAGCACGGGTGATGCTCCCGAAACTGCGTACACCCGACCCGTCGGGTCCGAACAACCACATGGCTCCGCGCTCGCCGGGATTGGCCGTGACCGAAGCGTATCCGGCGGCAGGATTGTCCCCGGAGGCGTAGTTGGCGATTGAGGTGCCGGACACGCTGACCTCATCCAGCCTGGCGTCGATTCCCAGCGCCGGCACGATCAGGCGGGAGGCTGGCGGTTGGGTTCCGACCGGCCAGGCTGCGGCGCCGGGCATCTCGGCGTAACCCAGTTCCGCCATCCGTTGCGAGTGGGCGCCAGCTGGCAGGGAGACGATCGATGCCCCCGTCCCGCCATCGCTTCCCGCCGGAGCTGCGGCTTGGATTAGCGTCGCGTCCTGACGGTGCGCTTCGTATTCGTCAAGACCGGCCCTCAAGACATAGAGATACCCGTAATACGCGATTCCGGCGGCGGCCAGTGTCCCGCCGATTGCGAGGAGCGAGATGCCCGCCCAGCGCAACCCGTAATATTGCGCTCGGGTGCGCATCTGAATGTAATCAAGTCCGATCTGCATATCCGTTTCCTGAGTATTTCCCGCGCCATATTCCGTTCATGCGCGCGATCCCGTGCCGCCGAAATTTCGGCGGGCTGCATATGAAATCCCGCTCAGGCAGGCTGGCGTGGTCAGTGCCTGCCCGCCCGGATGGGTTCGTTGACAAAGATATCTCCGTTGCGGATCTTGATGTTGTACCCGCAACCGGGATTGGTGCATGTCCAGGCTTTGTAGTGGACCGCCGCACCCTGGGCGCCGTAGTCCGAGAGTGGCACCAACGCCCCAATGTTGCACTGTTGACAGATTGGCAACTCCATCGCTTCCACCGACATTACCTCCCTTACCCTTTCCTGACTGGGTATGCGGCCCGGAGTATAGGCGTGTCGGCGCGGATTTGCCTTCGTATCCGCTAACGTTCTTTGGCAGTTTTACAAAAAGTCTATGAGGAACGGGCCACAGCGCAACCGAAAAATATGCGGGGCAGTATCCAATACTGCCCCGCACCGCGATACGCTTGCAGGCGACGGCATCATTCCAGGTAATCCCGCAGTTTCTTGGAGCGGGTGGGATGGCGCAACTTGCGGATTGCTTTTGCCTCGATCTGCCGGATCCGCTCGCGAGTTACCCCGAATTCGCGGCCGACTTCTTCCAAGGTTCGCGTGCGGCCGTCTTCCAGGCCAAATCGCAGCTTCAACACCCGACTTTCCCGGTCGGTCAGGGTGTCCAGGACCTCCTGAACCTGTTCCCGGAGCAGTTGCGCCGAGGCGGCGTCTGCCGGAGCCAGCGTCGTGCGGTCCTCAATGAAGTCTCCGAGGAAAGAGTCTTCCTCTTCACCGATGGGAGTTTCCAGCGAGACCGGTTCCTGGGAGATCTTCTGGATTTCCTCGACCTTCTCGGGCGTCATTTCCATGGCTTCCGCCAATTCCTCAGTGGAAGGCTCACGACCTTTTTCCTGCAGCAGCCGGCGGTGGTGTCGCATCAGTTTGTTGATCGTCTCGACCATGTGGACCGGGATGCGGATCGTGCGCGCCTGGTCAGCTATTGCCCGGGTGATGGCCTGTCGGATCCACCAGGTCGCATAGGTGCTGAACTTGTAACCCTTGCGATAGTCGAACTTTTCCACCGCGCGGATCAAGCCGATGTTGCCCTCCTGAATCATGTCCAGCAGAGCCATGCCGCGGCCAATGTATTTCTTGGCCACGCTCACCACGAGGCGCAGGTTGGCTTCGGTCAAATGGGTCTGGGCCCGTTCGCCGTTTTTCATCGTGATGTAATAATAGCCTGCAGCCTCGAACTTCTTCTCCTCGACGCTGTCGATCAGCCCGGGGTCGCGGAGCAATTGGGAGAGCAATAGCAGCGAACATTCGTCATCGTGGACGTATACCGACGGCACGTCCAGACCCTGTTCGGGACTGTAACAGCCTTCCACGCCATCCGGATGCAGTTCCGCCCAAATCGGCACGTAGCCCGTGACCACGTCCACGATGTTCTGGGGCAAGACCCACGTGTCCAAAGAGAGTTGGACGATGCGTTGGTAGGCGACCTCAACGCTGATGCCAAGATCACTCGCCACCTGCTCGATCATCTCCGGGGAGACCTCGGCGTCGATGGCCTTGCGGAGCGCCGGAGAATCCTTCACCTCGTCCAATGGCATGGATTCGTTGAGTTCGAGATAACGTGCCAGAGAGCGAACCAAAGGCGCCGCGTTGGCGATGCGGGCCAGCAACAGCATGGTGGTTTCCCAGACCGCGTTGTCCAGCTCGACATCGCCGATAACGGGCAGGTAGTTGACGCTGAAGCCGTTGGCGAGGCGAGCGGCCACCTTTCTGCACGTATCTTTGGATTCCAGCAGCGGTTGTCCGTCCAGCGCTTTTTCGATCTCTTCCGGATTGTCCAGCTTGGACAGATAGCTCATCCCGTCGAACTTGCGCAGGTGGTTCAGTCCCTCAAGCTCACGAGCCAGCCGGCGTTCGTCGGCGGAGGTGAGCAGGTCGACCCGGCCGATTTCACGCAAGTACATCCGCACCGGATCGTCCAGGGCGTCATTGCCGTCGGAAGTATCGACATCCGCCCAATCCCGTTCTTCGCGTTCCATGTCCCGGGCGGACGGACCGTCCAGCTCGGGGAGCACGGTGCGGACGGCGGCCGCGCGACGGATTTGCCATTCGTCTTCGGTCGAGTCCGGGTCGTCGACTATCACCACCGGGACGCTCGTTTCATCCTCCTCGGGCCGTTCGTCTTCGTAGTCCGTTTCGTCGGCGGCGACGGCGTTGGAGCGAGCCCGACCGTAATTGCCCGAGTCGTCGGAGATGGCGACCGCTTCACCCGCGTCATAGTCCCCGTCTTCGTCGTGGACGATTACGTTCCGGCGGTTGTTGATAATGGTCATAAACCTCTCCTTTATTTGTGGTGTGGCGAAGCCGACTGCAATTGCAGGTCGATCTCGCGACGGCGGTTCGTACTGATCAACCAGGAGCGGACGATCTCCGAATCGGTTTCGAAAATATCCTTATCTTCCATGGCATCGGTTGATTGAAAGATTTCTTTGTTCAGGTGGTCCCTTTCGAGATTCAGACAGGCCTGTTGCCAAGCTCGTTCGACCTTCGCCGGTGTAGGCAGCATCAGGTCGCCGTTGAGCAACCGTTCGAGATATGGTTCCAACTCCGTTGGCACCGATACCTCGTCATTAATGTTCGGTTCCATACGAGAAAATACGTATCGCAAAATTTCCCGGTTCTCAGACCGGCTGAACCACTCCGGGCGCACCGACCTGACTGTGTCTCCGCTGAGTTGCTCCCCGTATTGCAGCAACAATTGCAATACCCATTCCTCGGTGGCGTTCCGGTCACGACCGGGCAGCGGTACCGCTTCGTCGGCTATAGCAGGCGCGCGACGACTGCGCCTCCCCGGACCGTTCGTCCGCGCAACAGCCGGCATGGCTGCTCGCAGGGTTGCTACGTCCACGCCGAAACGAACCGACAGCGCGTCAAGGTAGAAATCTCGTTTGATCAGGTCCGGAACGTGGGCCACGAAGCGCAACATGGTTTGCGCGGCCCAGGTTCGTCCGTCTGCGTTCGTCGTGTCGACGCGTTCGGTCAGCGCGGCCAAGAGGTAGTCGAACAACGGCGCAGCGGCTTCAATAAATTCGGCCCACTGGTCGGGAGACTGTCGAATGTAGTCGTCAGGGTCTTTCCCGGGTGGCAACTCCGCCACCCGGAGGTCCAATGCCTCCGGCTGTTGCAGCACCGATGCGCCGGCCTGGCCGGCGGATCTTTGGTCACGCTGTTGAAAAACGCCCCAGGACGATTCCAGGCTCCGCAGCGTCGCGTTGCGGCCAGCCGGGTCGCCGTCGAGGGCCATGGTCACGCGATGGGTCAACCGTCGCACCAGGGCCACCTGGTGCTCCGTCAGAGCGGTTCCCATGGACGCGACCACGTTGTCGAACCCGTGCTGGTGGGCCATCACGGCGTCCATGTAGCCTTCGACGATGACGGCGCCGTGCTGACGGACGGGTTCTTTGGCCAGGTGCATAGCGTACAGGATGCGGGACTTGTCGAATACCGGCGTACCGGGCGTATTGAGATATTTCGGGGTGGCATTGTCATCCAGGGCGCGACTGCCGAAACCCGCGACGCGGGCCGACCAGTCCCGAATGGGGATCATGAGCCGACCCCGAAACAGGTCGTAGTAGCGTCCGTCGTCCGTTTCCCGGGCCAAACCGGCTTCGGCAATGTCTTCCGCCGAATAACCGGAATTGGTCAAATGCGCAAGCAGTCGATTGTCCCGCGCCGGACTGTAGCCGAACTCGAAGGTCTGCAACGAACGGTCGTTGAGACCGCGCCGGTGCAGATATTCTCGAACGAAGGCCGCTCCCGGCTCCGCGAGCATGCGCTGGAAAAACTGCCGTGCCGCGTCGTTGATTTCGAATAGCAACCGAGAGCGACCGCCGGACTCTGCCTGGTCAGTGATGGTGATGCCAACACGGGCGCCCAGACGGACCAAGGCTTCGCGGAAGTCCACCCGCTCTTGCTTCATCAGGAAGGAAAAGGCGTCGCCGCCCTCAGCGCACGCGCCGAAACAGCGCCACGACTGGCGGTCCGGGAACACGAAGAAAGACGGTGTCCTTTCCTGGTGGAAAGGACAATTCGCCTTGAAGGAGCTGCCCGCCCTCTGCAACTGAACGTAACCGCCGACCAATTCGACGATGTCCAGCCGGCTTTTTACGTCATCAAGTTGCGTCATAGGAAAGCAAATCACCACAAAGACAATTTGCCAAACCTATTTTATCACAAAACCCTTGATTTGCGTACCGCCGGGTTCCGGTCACGTGGGTGAGCGCGAGCGTGCAATTGGCGTACCGCATCAGTGGCTCGGTCGGGAGCGACAGGCCGGTCTAACCGCGTGGCCTGAGCACGTGTCACGGTTCCGGTTGATAGGTGACCGCAATCACTGCTTCGGTTACTTCGTCGCCCCTGGACGCCACCACCCGGATGGTGTTGACGCCTGGCTGAAGCAGCAGGCTGGCTGTCCAAAGGCCGGTAGGATCCGGCGGCGCGGGTATCAAACCGCTGACGACCACCTCGGCGTCTGGCGCCGTGTACCCGGTCACGGTCAGGACTCGGTCGCTCACTGTGGACCCATCCGGCGGGTCCGAAATGGTCAAAGCCAGCTCTTCCTGGGATCCCGCGTAATTTACCTGCAGGAATTGGCGTTGCTGTCGTGAAGACGAGCCGTGGTATGCGATCACCTCGATCACGTTTATCCCGGCCGACAACGGTACCGTAGCGCCATAGTTTCCCGACGCATCCGCCTGGACCCGTACGTCGCGCTCCGGGAATGCGCTGCTGGAATAGATGAACTCGACGATTGACCAGGGCAACGTGGACCCGGAGACGACTATGACCGGAGGACCGTAGAAGGTCGCCATATCCGCCGGGTCGTGCACTTCTAGGAAATGAGGTCGCGGTGTGGGCGTAGGTTGAGGCCGCGTCGGAGTGGGACTCCGCGTAGGCGTGGGCACCAGCGTGGCAGGTGGAGTAGGCGTGGGCGCTGCAGTCGGCGTGGGGGTGGGCGAGGGGGTCGGCGTGGCGGTCACGACGACGGCAGTAGGCGCGATCGGCGTGGGGGTTGCTGTAGGCTGCGGTCGCGCTGCCTGGTACGGAATGGACGGCAGACCGGGCAGATTGGAAACCCAAACCGCCAGGAACAGAGCCACCAGCAGGATGGCAGCGGTGACGGCTACGATCTGCTGCCGCAACGTATAACGGTCCGATGCGGGAAACGGCGCTAGGAATCAGGGGCGCCGACGGGAAGCGTCAGCGTGAACACCGTGTGAGCGCCCTCGGCCGTGGCCAGAGTCGACTCCACAGTCAGGTCGCCTCCGTACCTCAGGGCCAGGGTGCGGCTGATGTACAACCCGAGACCCGAGGAGGTTTTTTCTTCGCTACGACCAAGCTGTGGCGTCCATCCCCGGTCAAACAGGTGGGTCCGGTAATGCACGGGGATGCCCGGCCCGTCGTCGGACACGCGTACCTGGAGGTTGTAGGAATCGCGGGTGACGGTAATCTCGATGTAGTCCCCGCCGTAGCGCAGCGCGTTGTCCACCAGGTTGGCGATGATGTGCTCCAGGGCGGTGGCGTCCGAATACACGAGGCCAAAATCCTCGGGTTCCGACCACCATGCGATGTCCTTGCCCTGCTCCGCAGCCTGACCGGTGTAGCGCTCCACGATGCGGCTCACGACTGCCGAGGGCTCCACGGGATACCGTTCGATGGGGCCGTCCGGCGTCTCCAGGTTGATCATGACCTGGATGTTGCCCATCATGAGTCGGAACGACGGCGCCTGCTCCTCGATCTCATCCAGGAGCTCGTGGATGACTGCCGATACGTCCTCCCCGGTGGCCGCAAGGACGCCCCGAACCTCACGACACTTTCCCAGGATGCGACGCATGGGGCGGCCAAGGTCGTGCTGGAAGGTCTCGAAGTGCTGCTCGGTCAGCTTGCTCCAGTCGTCCGCGCCATTGAGGCCGTTGGCGTGGCGGTGCCGCATGCTGGAGACGACGTAAACGCTCACGGCGATGGCCAATCCGAGCACGACGCCGGCAACGCCCATGTAAGACAGCGGCTCTATGGCCCACGGCTCCGCGGACATTCGGGCGGGCGGTAAGAATAACGACGATATCATCGCGGCGAGGCCCAGGACAGCCAGGCCGATGCCGACCAGGGCGGGCCACGGGTGGAAGGAGAGTCGTCGCCGGGTCAATACGGCCATCGGATCGCTCTACTCACGCGGGGGCAACAGACGGTAACCGCGGTCCCGCACGCTGACGATGAAATCGTTGGCCCCTAGTGACAAGCCCATCGCGCGGCCCAGGGACACTTTTATCTCCCGGATGCGAACTCGCAACGACGCGCGGGTATCGTCTCCTTCCAGATAGCGCTCCAGGCGGTCGAATGGGACCATGTTCCCGGGGCTGCGGTACCAGGCTTCGGCCAGTTCCCTCAGGATGTCGAAACGGCGACCGGACACGTCCGCGACCGGTGATGTGCGCCCGCTTTCGTCTCGAACCAGCACGGCGCGGGCGTCGGTGTCAACGATGATGCGGCCTCCGATGGCGATGGAGCGCGGCTCGGCTCCTACCAGGCGACGGATGCGCAGAGCGACTTCCTCGGGCGAGGCCAGCTTGTCAATGAACTCCACCGGGGCCTCAACCTGGAGCGCGCTGCGGGCCACGGTGTCGCGCTCGACCCCCTGGCTGTACTGGGTGAACATCAGCACGGGAAGGCGGGGGTGCTGCTCCACAATGCGCTTCAGGATGTCCAATCCCTTGAACTGGTCGTCGCGGTATTCGCCGAGCCGGACATCCAGGATGACTCCGTCCGGCAGGTGCTGGTTGATGGCGTCCAGCGCGGCCCACATCATCTCGTCAGCGGAGCCGTGTTCGTCTTTGCCGACCACCGTTGTGCCCCAGCCTTCCTCCTCCAGGCGGCGACGCACGGCGCGAACTATCGCGGACGCGGCTTCGTCATCGACTATCAGTATGTTGCCTGAGCGCGGGGACAAGCGCATTCTCCGATCAACGATCTTCGGCGCCGGGAATTCGGCCGGCTACACGCGAACATTATACGTGCCGCCGGGCCCACTCGATTTGCTGGCCGCATCGGCCCTTCGCTTCAACCTTACGGTACAGAATTATAAAGCCGTTGGCATTTTTGCGTCGTAGGTGTTGTGTCGCCGGTCGGGCGGTTTCCCGAGTGTGCTCCGCACCGAAAATGGCTTGAACCGGCCGGCTAGGGTCGGCCAGACACTCCTCCGCGTGTCATATACTGGAAAGGCCGGCCGCTACGGGACTGGTAGGGCGGCGTGAATATTGGGTTGCATACCCAGGGAGGATACCCGTGCGTGGATACAAACGGATTTTCATGTTAGGCGGATCCCGTCGTGCCCTGGTCTGGCCGGCGGTGGGGCTGCTCCTTTCGGTGGTGGCGTTGACGATCGCGCTGGTGGCTACGAACCCGGGCTCGGTCCAGGCGCAGCAGGACTGCACGCCGACGGTAACCCAGGACGATACCGTGCCCGGAGAGGACTTCGACCTGACCTTCGACTTCGGTTCGAACTGCGCGGCGCCGGACCAGGAGATCACGATCATCCTGCATGAGGACATCGGCATACCATCGGGTTTCGATAAAGAGGACGTAACTATATTCGCGGGCGGCCGGTATATCCCCACCTTTGTTGACCCGGGTGAGTCAGGCGACGACACGGAAATCGTGCTACCCCAGTGCTCCGGTTGGAGGTCACCCGGTAACGAGGATTTCAGACTGGATTGTCCCAATGTTCTGCTGGATGCGATCCGCTTGGAAGGATTGATCCTGCCAGACATGCCGCTGGACGATGGTGATGAATATCACGTGTCCATTGAATGGGGCAGCGTGGGCCCGTTCTCCGATAGCGTGGGCGTCGATGCCGCGCTGGAAATTGATGGCGACAACGAGGTGGGGTACGGCGAGACGGTTGAAATCGATGGCCTGGGGTTCACGGACGGGCTTTCCGTTGACCTGTACGCCCGGAGCGCTGCGACGCCAGAAGGTTGCGGCAACGCGGGCGGCAGCGGATGGACGTCCATCGGCTCGGCCACCGTGGCGCCGGACCACCGTTTCGAGGCCGAGATAGAAATTGCCACAAACTATTTCCGCAATGCTGGCACGTATGAGGTGTGCGCCGTAGACGGCGCTGGAGTCCGAAGCAACGAGGCGCTGCGGCTCACCATCACCGCAGGATTGGAGGTCGTGGGCAGGACCGAGGTGTCCCCCGGTGACGAAGTCACGCTCAAATTCATCGGCGGTAGTCGCGGCAATGTGAACGCAGTGCAGGTTGCCGGCCGTCAGGCCAGCTATAGTCTGGCTGGGGACAACATCATCGTCACCCTGCCAACCAACGTGAGCGGGACGGTGGTGATCACGGTGTACATCGGGAACAACCCGGTTTCCGCCAAGGTCACCATCGGCGACGCTGACCTGACTGTGAGCGGCGTCTCCTCCCGTGGGGTTGGCCTCGGTCACCAGTTCCTCGTTCGTTCCAACAACCTGCCGGGCGATGAGGTTTGCCAGGTGACCTTGGGCGGCATCCCGCTGGCTTTCCTGGATGAAGGCAATGATCGAGTTCGTTCATCCGGCGACTGTCCAGAGATTCAGAGGGGTGGACGGTTCTTGGGCACAGTGGCTGTCCTGAATGACGACGGCAGCATCCGGAGCGATCTGATCACCAAGCTCCTGGACTCCGGGGGAGAGGAGGAAGTGGAAATCACCAGCGACGCCGGCGTAAAAGCGTCCGTCGAGATCGACGTCGCCGCGCCCAGGCTTACGGTTACTCCCGACGAGGGCGAGGTGGCTCCGGGCGACTACCTGCTCTTCCGGGGTGAAAATTTCCCGCCGGACCGACAATACTACAATCCACCGCACGTTACCCTGGAGATTAATGACCGGATCGAGCACAGCATTTATACGCCCGACGGTCAGTGGACTCACGAGTACCGTGTCACGTCCCGGACGGAGGGCGGGGAGCGCATACGCCCTATTATCAAGATCGATGGCTACCCGATCCATGAACTCACCCTGAACTTGGAGATCGAGGTCGCCGCTGGCAAGCTGGAGGTAAATCCTGAGGACGTCCGTATTGGTCAACCCATCCGTGTGACCGTGAGCGGACTGGACCGGTTCTCCCCGGGATACTCCGTACGTATCAGCGGCGGGCCGACCTTGTTGCTGGACGGCGAAACCAGAGTGAATTCGGATACGTCAGGAATGATCTCCAGAACTACCGTGATTCCTGAGGACTATCACCGGGACTGGGCCGAAGAGCGGACCTATCCGGCTACCCTGCACGTTTATCAGGGGCGAGATCGACTGCCCGGCGTGGTTGCCACGGTGACTCTCCTGCCCCAGCGATATGCGACGCCGACACCCATTCCTACCAACACGCCTCTTCCGACCAATACGCCGTTGCCCACGCCGACTCCGGAACCGACGGCAACCCCGGAACCCACACCGACGCCGGAACCGACACCCACCCCGGTGCCGCCCACGCCTACGCCGGAGCCAACGGCGACGCCTGAACCCACGGCTACTCCGGTACCGCCCCCGCCGACCATTGACCAGGGAGCCCTGACCTCCACGATAGTGGCGGCCGTGGCGACCGGGGACAGCGAGACGCGGGACCGGCCGGTGGCTGAGGAGGAACCGGGCGGCGGCGGTCTCAGCGGCCTGGCTATCGCGCTCATCGTGGTGGCGGTGGTTGTGGTCCTGGCCGTGGCCGGAGCCGTGGTTGCCCTGGTGATACGGCGCCGAGGGACTGGCGGTGGACCCGGAGGCGGAGAGGGTGGCGGCGGTGGCGGCGACCCCGACGCGTAGCACAAAATAGAGGCGGGTTTCATACCCGCCTCTTCACTTGGCGATTGCTATTTCGGCTGCGGCTACGAGTCTTTGGTCAGGTTCGTGAGAAATTCCGAGTTGGAACGGGTCCGCGCCAGGCGTTCCAGCACGCGCTTGGTGGCATCGCCCATGTTGGCCTGGTCGCCTCCGGATGCCAGCGTCACCATGCGGCGCAGGAGCCAAATCTGGGACATGGCTTCCTGGTCGTAGAGCAGTTCCTCGCGGCGGGTGCCGCTGCGGACCACGTCGATGGCCGGGAAGTAGCGCTGGTCGGCAAGCCGGCGGTCCAGGTGCAGTTCCATGTTGCCGGTGCCCTTGAACTCCTCGTAGATCACTTCATCCATTCGGCTGCCCGTGTCGAGAAGGCAGGTCGCGATTATGGTAAGTGAGCCGCCTTCTTCAAGGTTGCGGGCGGCGCCAATGAAACGCTTGGCCGGGTATAGGGCCGCCGGGTCGATGCCGCCGGACAGCGTGCGCCCGGAGGTAGGCAGAGCCAGGTTGTAGGCGCGCGTGAGCCGCGTGATGCTGTCGAGCAGGATCACAACGTCGCGTCCGGCTTCGGTCATGCGCTTGGCGCGTTCCACAGCCAGCTCTGCCACTCGACACTGTTCCTCTACCGACTCGTCGAAGGTTGACGCGAATACGTCGCCCTTGACCGCGCGGCGCATTTCCGTGACCTCTTCGGGGCGCTCGCCGATGAGCACCACCATCAGCATCACTTCGGGCCGGTTCTCGGTAATCGCGGCGGCTATCTGGCGCAACACGGTGGTCTTGCCAGCTTTGGGCGGTGAAACCACCAAGCCACGCTGCCCCAACCCGATCGGCGCGAACAGGTCGATCATGCGCGAGGAAATCCCGCCTTGCGGATGTTCCAGCACGATGTGGTCGTCGGGAAAAATTGGCGTCAACGACTCGAACATCCGGCGTGACCCGGGTTTCTGGTCCTCGGGGTCCATCAGGTTAACGCTGGTCGCGCGGGTCAAACCGTAGCGGCGTTCGCCCTCTTTCGGTGGCCTCACCAACCCCTCTACCGTATCGCCGGTCTTGAGGTTGAACCGGCGAATCTGCGATTGCCCGACGAACACGTCGCCGGATACCGGTGGGTATTGCAACGAGCGTAGCAGCCCGTGCCCGGCGTCCATCACTTCGAGGATGCCCGAGGCGGTCAACAGATTGCGGTTGGCGGCCGAGTGCCGGACACGGTTCAGCAGCGCGTCCCGGCCAAGGTCGGCCAAAGCCCCATCCTCCCTCAGGCCCACGTCGGGGGCGAGATCAAGGAGTTCATCGTGCGACATTGTGCTGAGTTCGGCAACATCGACATAGCATCCGGGTTGGGAGCCGTTGGCGTACGGCGGATCCCCCTCGGGTGAGTCGTCGGCCGGAACGGAGTCGGTGAGCGCGACGCCCGCCTCATCGTTTGCCGGCGGACGCCGGCGTCGTCGGGGTGCGGTCGAGGTGCCAGTGCGGGCGCGGACCATTTTGTCAGCCTCCGGATGCTTGCTGCCAGTCCTGCAGGAATCGCGACAGACCGGCGTCAGTGAGGGGGTGTTTTATCATTTGCGTCAATACGTTGTACGGTATGGTTGCGATATCGGCGCCGGCCGCGGCCGCGGTCACACAATGCCGCGCTCCGCGAATGCTGGCGGCCATCACCTTGGTTTCCACGGATTGCTGGCGGTATACGGCCACTATGTCCTCGATCAAAGCCATGCCGTCCTGGCCAATATCGTCGAGTCGTCCCACGAAGGGGCTAACCACTGTACTGCCGGCGTTGGCTCCCAGCAGCGCCTGGTTGACCGTGAAAACCAGCGTCTGGTTGATCTGGATGCCGTCACGGGCCAGGACGCTGATGGCTTTGAACCCTTCCTCGGTGCTGGGAATTTTGACCCACGGGTTGGGGATCCATTCCGCGATGTCCCGACCTTCGGCGATCATGCCGGGCGCGTCGGTGCTTACCACCTCCACGGAGATGGGCCCGTCGACTATGTCGGCGATCTCCTGCACCGCAGCGCGGTAGCCGGCAGCGCCGCCGATGCCTTCTTTGGCAGCCAGAGACGGATTGGTGGTGACCCCGGAAATCACGCCCAATTCGGCGCCCAACCGGATCTCATCGATGTTGGCGGTGTCCAAAAACAACTTCATTGGTGGATCCTCCTCGAGCCCGGGAGAAAGTCCTTTGCCGATATCACGGCGCCGAGTTTCCGCCGCCGGCGGCGAACAATCGCCGTAGCGAATGGCGCCTTGCCGATTTCACTAGTCGGGAACCAGGGATCCGGCTCGTACCGGAACGTAGGTTGAGATGTAAATTGACGGGTTTGCGGTCCGTGGAAACGGTTAGTCCGCGGAAAATGACCACCCGCCGGCGCGCCGGAAGGGCAATTGTCTTCCTTCTCGTACCGTCTGTTGTGCCTGCTCAATCAGAGCGCTGAACAAGGGATGCGGGCGGTTGGGACGCGACTGGAATTCAGGATGAAACTGCACGCCAACCATAAACGGATGATCCGGTACTTCGGTGGCTTCAACCAATTCGCCGTCGGGGGACAACCCACTCATAACCATGCCAGATGCTTCGAGACATTCCCGGTAGGTGTTGTTCACCTCATATCGATGCCGGTGGCGTTCTCTAATTTCGGCACGGGAGTACGCGTCGGAGGTCCGGGTATTGCTTTGAGGCCGGCACGGGTAATGGCCCAGACGCATCGTGCCGCCCAAGTCGGTGATGGCGCGCTGACCGTGCATTATGTCGATCACTGGATGCTCGCAGTCAGGGTCAAGCTCCGACGAATTGGCGTGCTTGAGGCCGGTGACGTCTCGCGCCCAGTCGATCACCATAACCTGCATGCCCAGACACAAACCCAGATAGGGCACGTGCTTGCTCCTGGCGTAGCGGCTCGTGTCGATCATCCCTTCGACGCCTCTGGAGCCAAATCCACCTGGGACCACTATTCCCGAGACGTCGGCCAGGTGGGCATCCGGGCCGTCGCGCTCGATGGCTTCGGAATGGACCCAGCGCACATCAGCGCGCAAACCGCAGGATGACGCGGCGTGTCGCAATGCTTCACGTACTGACATGTAGGAGTCGGGGTATTCGACGTACTTGCCAACCACCGCGATCGGAACCGTGCCTGTGGCTCCGTTCATCTGATCAACGAGACTACTCCACTCATCCAGTTGAGTTTGCCCGTTCAGTCCAAGGGACTCTGAGAGGCAACGCCCGACGCCAAAATAGTCCATCACCAGAGGCACTTCGTAGACGTTGTTCACCGTGGGCATCGGGAAAACGGCCTCGGTGGCGACGTCGCAGAACAGGGAAAGCTTCTCCCTGATGCCGGGTGTGATATCGGCATCGCTGCGACACACCAGAGCGTCCGGTTGTATTCCGATGCTCCTCAATTCCTTTACGCTGTGTTGGGTCGGTTTGGTTTTCAACTCTTCCGACGCCGAGATGTACGGGAGCAAGGTCAGGTGCATGTAGAAGACGTGATTCCGCCCTACCGTATTTCGCATCTGCCGAATGGCTTCGAGGAACGGCAGTCCCTCAATGTCTCCAACAGTCCCTCCGACTTCTACGACAACGACATCCGCGTTCGATTTTTCCGCCAAGCTGACAAGCCGGTCCTTGATTTCATTGGTCAAGTGAGGCACGGTCTGGATGGTGCCGCCAAGGAAGTCGCCACGCCGCTCCCTGGTGATCAGTTCGAGGTAGGTCTGCCCGGCGGTTACGTTGCTGTCCCGAGTAAGTTCAACGTCGATGAACCTCTCGTAATGTCCGAGGTCGAGATCGGTCTCGCCGCCATCTTTGGTTACGAAGACCTCGCCATGCTGGTACGGGGACATGGTCCCCGGGTCGACGTTCAGGTAAGGGTCCAGTTTGATGACGGTTACTGAGAGACCCTGGCTTTTCAAGATGCGCCCAATCGAAGCGACGCAGATCCCTTTGCCGATGGAGCTGACGACTCCCCCGGTAACGAAGATGTATTTAGTGGGCATACGGGTAGTAGGCCATCCTACGCCACACAGAAATCAGGATCACTTTGCGGGTCCTGTCGAACAATCGCGGTCCCCTTGCTGGAACCTTGCGGTCTTGCCTGGTTGGGAGATGCGCCGGCCGCTATTTCAAATCGGTCGCCGGCTTGCCAAAGTCAGTCCGCATCGGGACATCAATAATGGATAGGAAATGATACCTTTGGCAAGCGTATCGTACACGCCGAGTTTGCGAGCGTCAAGCGCACGGATTGAGCCGAATTCGCTGATTTGCTCGATTGGCAGCCGATTTGAGGGTTCTCACCGTTCGGATACGACGCTACTGCGTCGAGTGAACAAGGCGGCCTCCACCCGTCGGAATGGGCCCGAAAGCCTAGGCGCGGAGGCCGATCTCCGTGAGAGCTTTGGCCACGGTATCGCCAATATCGGCCGGAGTGGGAATGATGCGGGCGCCGGCTCGTTCCAGAGCGCGAATTTTAGACTCGGCGGTGGCAGACTCGCCGGTGATGATCGCTCCAGCGTGGCCCATGCGTTTCCCGGACGGGGCGGTGGCGCCAACGATCAGGGAGCAGACTGGTTTCCCGAACTCCGACGAGCCGATGTACTCGGCGGCTTCCTGCTCCATGTTACCGCCAATTTCACCGATGAACACCACGAGATCAGTGTCGGGATCGTCGTTATAAAGGCGGAGAATGTCGACGAAACTGCTGCCGATGATCGGGTCTCCGCCGATGCCGACACAGGAAGACTGGCCGATTTCCTGGGCGGTCAACTGGCCGACGGCCTCGTAGGTCAAAGTGCCGCTGCGGGATACGACGCCCACCCGACCGGGCATGTGAATGTTCCCGGGCATTATGCCCACTTTGCAGCGCGCGCCGGGGTTGATCATGCCTGGGCAATTGGGCCCAATCAGGCGAACCGGGTTCGCGTTCACGTACCGGTACAGGCCAACCATATCGTGCACCGGGATCCCCTCAGTGATGCAGGCGACCAATGGAATCCCCGCGTCTACTGATTCCGCGATGGCGTCCGCGGCGAACGGCGGAGGCACGAAGATCAGCGATACGTTGGCCTGGGTGGCGTCTACCGCTTCTCCCACCGAGTCGAACACGGGAACCGCATCGTCGAACAACTGCCCGCCTCGTCCGGGCGTGACGCCTGCCACCAGCTGTGTTCCGTAATCCTTGCAGGCTCGAGCGTGGAAACTGCCCTCCCGCCCCGTGATGCCCTGCACCAAGACCTTGGACTGTTCGTTGAGTAGGATGCCCATGAGACTACGCTTCCGCCGTAGGGTTGGAGAGCGCCGCCGTGACTTCCGTCAGCGTGTCAGCGAAGGTCACGTCGAGCCCTGAGCCGGCGAGGATCGATTTCCCTTCATCCAGGTTGGTGCCCAGCATTCGCACGACCAGCGGCTGCTTCGCCTGGAGTTGTTCGTAAGCCATCGTTATGCCTCGGGCCGCAACGTCGCAGCGGAGTATGCCACCGAATACGTTGACCAACACGCGGTCGACTTTCGGGTCGGACAGTATGATGCTGACCGCCTTCGCCACCTTTTCGTCGGTAGCGCCGCCCCCAACGTCAAGGAAATTGGCGGGAGCCGCGCCGGCGGCGTTTGCCACGTCGAGCGTAGCCATCGCCAAGCCGGCTCCGTTTACCAGGCATCCCACCGAACCATCGAGGCTGACGTAGGCGATGTCATCGTCAGCCGCCTCGGCTTCAAGGGGGTCTTCCTGGTTACGGTCGCGCAGCTGCTGCAGGTCAGTGTGCCGGAAAAGTGCGTCGTCCTCGACGTCCATCTTGGCGTCGAGCGCCATGATCGACCCGCCCCCGGTGACAATCAGAGGGTTAACTTCGACGAGCGAGCAATCGTTTTCAACGAAGATACGGTATAGGGCGGAAAGCACACCTGCTGCATCGCGCAGCGTTGGTCCGCTCAAACCGAGGCGCGTCGCCACCCGTCGGCACTGGTAGGGCATCAATCCCAGAACTGGGTCGACGGGCTCGGTGATGATTGCGTCAGGATCTTCGGCGGCCAACTGCTCAATGGACGTTCCGCCGCCCGCGCTGGCGATCAGCACCGGCCCGCGGTGGTCACGGTCCATGGTCATGGCCACGTACATTTCCTTATCGATGTTCGCCAACGCTTCAACCAGGACGGAATCCACCGGCACTCCGTTGGGATCGGTCTGGTTGGTGACGAGACGGGAACCCAGCAGCCCGGCGGCAAAACTGCTTGCCTCTTCGGGGCTGCTCACCACCCTGACACCGCCAGCCAACCCGCGCCCACCGGCGTGGACCTGGGCCTTGACGGCTGCCCTCCCGCCGAACGATGCGGTCGCTGCCGCGGTTTCGTCCGCAGTGTGCGCCAGGTTACCATCGGGCACGGCAATACCGTAGCGGGCGAATATTGCCTTGGCTTGATACTCGTGGAGTTTCATGGCGCGAATTATTGTGCCGCAAGTCTTGTTGGGCGTCAACGCGCACGGGGCCGTGAACTCGCCACAGGCCAACGGTGTTGCCAGGCGCCGGGATACCGAACGGACGGGTATGGTATGGTATTAATGGCGCAATACCGGGCGACCCGGATGTCATAGCGAACCTGCGCACGCGGTCCGTCCGGTCCTTAGTTGCAAAATGTCCACGAATGCCAGTTGATGTTTGAGGTGTTTCACCGATGGTTGCTCACACTGAGCGTATGGTGTCCGTTCGCGGCGGGATGTTCAACATCCAGGTTGCGGAAGGCGGTTCCGGCGATCCGTTGATATATCTGCACGGAGCAGGCGGATACGTCGGATGGCCCGATTTCCTGGACCGGTTGGCAGCGGACTATCATGTATACGCGCCGGCGCACCCCGGTGTCGCCCAGTCCACCGGTCTAAACCAACTGGACGACCTCTGGGACCTGGTGCAGTTCTTTGAAGAGTTTCTGGACGCATTGGGGATCGAGCGATGCCACCTGATCGGGCATTCGTACGGCGGGTTCTGCGCCGCCGAACTGGCGGCCCATCGCCCGGACCGCATCTCCCGGTTGGTGCTGGTGAACTCGCTGGGACTGTGGCTGGAGGACAAACCGGTTGCAGATTTCTTCATCCTGACACCGGACGAGCGGCGCGAGATGCTGTGGCACGACTCGGACGGAGAGCTGGCCCACGCCTACGTTGCGCAGCCCACTGAGCCCGAAGCCCGGCTGGAATACACGCTGGACCGCATTCAGACCCTCCAGTCGGTTGCCAAGTTCACTTGGCCAATCCCCGAACGAGGGCTCACCAAGCGAGTCCATCGGATCGTGATGCCCACGTTGATCGTCTGGGGAGACTCCGACCAGGTGATCCCTCCGGAGTACGGTGAGGCTTTCCGCGACCTGCTGCCCAATGCGACACTGACCGTCATCCCGCAGTGCGGTCATATTCCGCAGCTGGAGAGACCTGAGGCGTTCTTCGACACGGTTCTGGGCTTCCTTCACGACTGAGCGGCTGCGCAACCGCCAGGCATTCATCACCCCCACCGGATCAGCACGCGGAGTTCCAACATGGCCGTCAGCACCGCCCTGCAGGAGGCGTTCAACCGCCACATCAACGCCGAGTTCTACTCGTCGTATCTTTACCTGTCCATGTCCACCTACTGCGACTCCATCGACCTTCCCGGGTTCGCCCACTGGATGCGCATCCAGAGCCAGGAAGAGTACGACCACGCTATGCGTTTGCTGACTTACCTGGAGGATCGGGACGGGCGGGTTACCCTCCTGCCCATCCAGCAGCCGCCGATAGAATTTGACTCCGTGGAAGGCGTGATGCGACAAACCCTCCAGCATGAGCAGCAGGTGTCGCGGTTGATCAACGAGCTCTATGCCGTGGCCGCCGAATCTGCGGACTTCGCCAGCCAGGTGATGCTGCAATGGTTCGTGAACGAGCAGGTTGAGGAAGAGAAAACCGCCCGCGACGTGATCGCCTCCCTGGACAAAGTGTCCGGACGCAGCGATGCCTTGCTGCTGCTGGACCGAGAGATGGGAGCCCGCACCCCGGCGCGCGCCGCCGCCTGATCACCATAGAGGTCGTGCAATGACTCTTAGCGAATTCATCGTTGACGCGCTCGATAAGGAAAATGGCTTCCTTCTGGATGCCGTGGAAGGGTTGGGTCCGGATGAGCTTGCCTGGCAGCCGGCCGCTGATGCCAACTCCATCGGTTGGATCCTTTGGCATATGGTCCGTGTCGAGGATATGTGGATCCAGTTCTTTGCCCAGTTTCAGACGGAACTGTGGGAGACCGGGGGCTGGCACGAGAAATTCGGTCTGCCCACCCGGGATAACGGTTTCGGGCACACCGCCGAACAGGTGAACAACTTCCCCGGCGTGGACCTGGCCGAGTTTCTCAGGTACCGCGCCGCCGTGCGGCAAGCTACTCTGGCCTATCTCGACACGCTGACAACGGAGGACATGGAAACCGTGCCCCGTGAGCGGCGGCCCGAAATGTCCTTGGGAGCCATGTTCCGCCAGATCATCGGCGAGATGTACCAGCACGTCGGTCACATCGCCTACCTGCGGGGTTTGCAAGGGAAGTGACCTCCGCCGGCCGGCGCAACTCGATTGTGGCCGCCGCCATCTCGTTCCTGCTGGCGCTTGGGCTGGTTCTGGCCGGTTGCACGGCGCAGTCGACGGCAACTGATGTCGATGAGAAGGTGACCAACCTCGGGGACATCCACCCTCGGGCGACCGACCCCACCGCCGTAGACACCGGAGTTATCGAACCCTAGGCTATCGACGGAACGATCGCCGAGTCATCCTCCATCCGGGAGATCACCGTGGGTACGGCACGCCGGGAGTGCTTTGGGCCGTTCCGTCGCATGTGCCTGATCGTGGGCGGCGAGTTCTTCTACTATGAGATTGAAGGGTTCACCCACGAACCTGGATACAGGTCTCACCTCCGCATTGAAGAGTACGATGCCTACTCCGGTCAGAAGGAGCCTCCCCAGGACGCGGGCAGGCACGGCTATCGCCTGCTGGAAGTGCTTTCCAAAACCCGCGTCGACGGCTCGGTTCAGGCGGGCACGGTCGCGCCGGTGCGAGTGTAATGCCCGAAATCGGACGAACGATGCCTGTTGGTTGATCGCCGGCCGCTGCGAAATTCCATCGATGGTTTTCAGTACGAGCCTGGCTTCGAGTATCTGATTCGATTCGAGAGATTCGAAAGCGTAACCCATCACCTGATCGACCTTGTCGGCCGAGCCCCGGTGAGCGGCGCCGAGGTGGAAATCACGGTCGGCCCTTGGCGGGTGGGCTGTTACCAAGACGCGCCCACCACGGCCGCTTATATCGTCGTTAACGACGAACCGTACTATGGTGTGATCGAGGAGTTCCCGAGGCGCCACGGCAGCGAATACCGCCTGCGGGCGGAAAGGTACGACCTCTTCCCCGACATCGGCGAGCCTCCTCCTGAGCTGTCCAGGTACGGTTATCGATTGCTGGAGGTGCTGTCCGAGATGTCGGGATCCAGCCCGACGTAGAGCAACTAACCGCCCGCCGGGCTCCTCCGGCTCAGCCGGCGCAAACCTTCTTCCAGCGCCACCCACGGCAACAGTGCGCACTTGATCCGTACGGGATACTGCCGCACCACCTCCAGGGCTTCAAGATCGCCCAGTTCCGACAGAGCCACCGGCGGCAGCGGCTTGCCCTGCATCAGGTCCCGGAACAACTGGGACAGGTCGGCGGCTTGCTCGAGGGTGCGCCCATGCAAGTTGTCGGCGAGCAATGACGCGGAAGCCTGGATGATGCTGCATCCCTCGGCGAGGGCGCTTACGTCCTCGATTGCCGGCGCGTCGTGTCTTGGCCGACCCAACCGCAATTGGAGCGTGGCCCGGTCTCCGCAGAAGGGATTGAACTCTTCGGCTTCAACGTCAGCGCTGCGCAGCGGCGCACGATGCCGCGGGCTGCGATAGTGGTCCATGATGACGTCGCCATACAGCGCGTCGGGATTGTCGGGCAGGGAAGCCATCGGGGCCCGCCGAGGGATCGGCTACTCGGTGGTGGCGATGTCCTCGCCGTCCATTGCCGCTTTCAGGGTGTGCCAGGCCAGAATGGCACACTTGATTCGCGTGGGATAGGCGATCACCCCGGCCAGCATTTCCAGGTCACCCAGCACGTCGTAGTTGAGGTCGGCGTCGGGTTCCGTGAGCATCCGGTGAAACTCGTCGAACATGGCGATGGCATCGGAGATCGAAGCGCCCTTCACGGCCTGTGTCAAAAGGGACGCGGAAGCTCGGCTAATAGCGCAGCCGTGTCCCTGGAACCCCACGTCGCCAACAGTTTGCTCATCCACGCGGAGTTGCAGCGATATTTCGTCGCCGCACAGCGGATTGAACCCGTCCGCGTGGTGGGTGGGGTCCTCCAGGGTGCGGAAGTTACGGGGCCGCCGGTTGTGTTCGAGAAGGATTTCCTGGTAGAGATCGCTCAGGTCGGATGCCATCAGCCGAAAACCTCAATGACCCGATCAATGCCCTTGATCAGGGCGTCAATTTCCTCGGTGGTATTGTAAAACGACAGGGATGCCCGCACGGTCGCCGGAATTTCATAGCGAGCCATTACCGGCTGAGCGCAGTGGTGGCCAGTGCGCACCGCAATGCCTTCGGCGTCCAGGATGGTGCCGATGTCATGGGCGTGGGCCGATTCCATGTAAAACGAGAGGACGCCGCCCCGATTTTCCGCCGTTCCGATCAGCCTCACGCCTTCGATCTCAGCGAGACGCTCGGCGCCGTAGCGCATCAACGCCTGTTCGTACGCGGCGATGCGGTCCATCCCGATGGCCTCGAGATACTCCACTGCCGCACCGAGGCCGATGGCGCCGGCGATGTCCGGGGTGCCGGCCTCGAATTTGTGCGGGATCACGTTGTAGATGGTTTCCTCGTAGGTGACCGAACGGATCATCTCGCCACCAGACTGGTATGGCGGCATTTCGTTCAGCAGATCCGCTCGTCCCCAAAGCACGCCGATGCCAGTGGGCCCGTACATTTTGTGCCCGGAGAAGGTCAGGAAATCAGCTCCCATAGCCTGCACGTCGACGGGCATGTGCGGGATCGATTGCGCGGCGTCAATCATGACGGGAATTCCGCGCGCGTGGGCCATCTCGACGATGGACGACACCGGGTTGATGGTGCCAAGCGCGTTGGATTGATGCACCACGGACACGAGACGAGTGCGCTCGTTCAGCATGCTCTCGTACTCGTCCATCAGCAGTTCGCCCTGGTCGGTGAATGGAATGACCCGCAGGCGGATACCGATTTCCTTGCCCAAAATCTGCCACGGCACAATGTTGGAGTGGTGCTCCATGCCGGTGATAATCACCTCATCCCCGGCCTTGAAGAACTTGCGCCCATAGCTGCTGGCGACCAGGTTCAGCCCCTCGGTCGTCCCGCGCACGTAGATTATCTCGGAGGAGTCGGGGGCGTTGATGAACCGGCGAATAGCCTCGCGACCCACCTCGTAATCGTCGGTGGCCCGCTGGCTCAGGGTATGCACACCGCGGTGCACGTTGGCGTTGTTGTGCAGGTAATAATTGCTGATCGCATCGATCACTGGCCGGGGTTTTTGCGTGGTCGCCGCGTTGTCCAGATAGACCAGGGGCTTCCCGTTGATGAGTTGATCCAGGACCGGGAAGTCCATGCGGATGCGTGCCACGTCGTCTGCGGTCAGCGCACCGTAGGAGGAACCGTGGGGGTCTCCGTTAGTGGCGGTCACGAGCGGCCTCCGATGGGCAGGGCGATGCTGGCGGAAGGGATGGCGTTCCGGAACCGTTCGTCGAGATATTCCCGCAGCGGTTCCAGCGCCACCGTGTCGATGATCTCACTGGCGAACGCATGGATCAGGAGGCGACTGGCTGTCGGCAGATCCAGCCCCCGACTGCGCATGTAGAACACCACGTCCTCGTCGATGTGCCCGGCCGTCGCGCCGTGTCCGCATTTCACGTCGTCGGCGTATATCAGGAGGCTGGGCTTGCTGTCCACCTCGGCTTCCTCGGACAGGAGCAGATTCTTGTCGGTTTGTTGAGCGTCGGTTTTTTGCGCGTGCTTGCGCACGGTGACGTTGCCGCCGAACACGGCCCGGGAGCGTCCGTCCAGGATCCCCTTGTAGAAGAGCCGGCTGGTCCCGTAGGGCTCCGCGTGATCGATGTTGATGTAGTTGTCGATGTGCTGGTCTCCGTTCGTGAGGTACAGGCCGTTGAGCATGCACTCGGCTCCGGTTCCGGCGAGAGTGATGCCGAAATCGTTGCGTCCCAAGACGGCTCCGTGGGCGATCGCCACCGAGGAGAACGTCGAGTCCTTTTGCTGCACAACCCGGCTCACCCCGACGTGGTAGGCTTCCGGTCCCTCGAGCAGGAGACGGTAGTGTTCCACACTGGCTCCCTCACCCACAGAGGTTTCCATGACGGTGTTGGTCAGGTAACGCACGTCAGGACCGATGAAGGTCTCGATGACGGTGGCGTGAGAATTCGGAGCGGCGGATATCAGGAGTCGTGGGTGGGTGGCTCGGGGTTGCTCCCGGCCAGTGGTCAGGTATACGACGTTGATGACGCCGGCATCCGTCCCCGCCGGCACCGAAATACCCACACCGTCGCCCGCAAAGGCAGCATTGAGCGCGGCGAACCCATCTTCGTCGGGGGTTGCCAGGGAGCCCAGCACTGTTGCGCCAAGTTCGGGGTCCGCTAGCACGGCATCGGCCAATCCCGTCGCGATGCCCGCACCGGCCACGTTTCCGGTGGACAGACCAGGGGCGAGCGCTCCGTCCACAACCACCAGGGTACGCCAGTCGGGTTGCCACGGCGCGATCCCCTGCACATCCGCAATGGCCAATGCGTCATCGCTGCCCGGGGAGACGTCGGAATACGTGAAACTTTGCCTCGCGATTGGGCCCGCGTTGGTGTATTTCCAGGGTTCATTGCCGCGACGCGCGGTGGGCAATCCGAGGTTGTTGAACGCCTCCCAGCCACGCTCGCGCATTTCCTGTATTGCGGGCACGTTGCTGGCCCGTTGCGCCACGTAGGCGGCAACGTAGTTGGGGAAGTCGTCGGCGACCGATTTTGGTGCAATGGTAGTCATTCAGTCGGCTCTGGTTTGAATCGTGAGAATGGTTGCCTCTAACAGGTCAACGTCGGACAAGTTGCGGGGGATCGTTGCAGGCTGGAAGCGGACGCTTGGGCCTCGGGACGCAAGTGCAAATTCCTGGCGTCCCTAACCGGCTGCGGCTTCCACTTCTTCGCGTACCCAGTCGTAGCCTCTGGCTTCGAGCTGTTCGGCCAGCTCCGGGCCCCCGCTCCGGACGATACGGCCGTCCACCAAAACGTGGACCTGGTCCGGGGTTATGTAATTGAGGATGCGCTGGTAGTGGGTCACCACCACGGCTGCATTATCCGGGCGTCGCAGACGGTTCACACCGTCGGCCACGATTCGCAGGGCGTCAATGTCCAGGCCGGAGTCGGTCTCATCCAGGAGCGAAAGGGTGGGCTCCAGCAAGGCCATTTGCAGCACTTCGTTGCGTTTCTTCTCGCCGCCGGAAAAGCCCTCGTTGACGGAACGGCGTACGAGCTCCGGGTCAATTTCGACTTCAGCGACCTTGCTGCGGAGCAGCCGGTCGAACTCGCGGGCTCCCATTTCCTCTTCGCCCAGGTGGACCCGTTTGGCGTCCACTGCCGCTTTGAGGAATTGCCATGCGCGCACCCCCGGCAGTTCCACGGGATACTGGAAGGCCAGGAAGACGCCCGCGCGAGCCCGATCTTCCGGCTCCATCCCCAACAGGTTCATGCCTTTGTACACGGCGGAACCACCGGTGACGGTATATTCAGGGCGGCCGGCCAGCGTGTTGGCCAGCGTGCTCTTGCCGGACCCGTTGGGTCCCATGATGGCATGCACCTCGCCGGGCCGTACTGAAAGGTTCACGCCTCGAAGGATCTCCTGATCGTCTATGGAGACCTGGAGGTCCTTGACCTCGAGCATAGGTGAAACGGTTTCGTTAGCGGTGGTCATCTTGGTGTTGCGCGTCCTCGTTGCGGGTTGGATGGTCAAAACTGCGGGATCGATCGGGCATTACCCCACCGTGCCTTCCAGGCTGACTTTGAGCAACTGCGAGGCCTCCATGGCGAACTCGAAGGGGAGTTCCTGGAAGATGCCCCGGCAGAACCCGTTGATGATCATGAAGTGCGCGTCCTCGACGCCAATGCCCCGCTGTTGCAGGTAGAAAAGCTGGTCGTCCGACACCTTGGACGTGGTGGCTTCGTGCTCCATCTGAGCGGTAGGGTTCTTGACCTCGATGTAGGGCACGGTATGAGCGCCGCATTTGTCGCCCACCAACAGGGAGTCGCATTGCGTGAAGTTTCGCGCTCCCTTGGCCGAGGGATTGATCTTGACCAGGCCACGATAGGTCTGCTGACCCTGGCCGGCGGAGATTCCCTTGGCGACGATGGTGCTGCGCGTGTTCTTGCCCATGTGGATCATCTTGGTGCCGGTATCGGCCTGCTGCCAGTTGTTCACCAGGGCAACCGAGTAGAATTCGCCAACGGAATTGTCACCCTGAAGAATGACGCTCGGGTATTTCCAGGTTATAGCAGAGCCGGTTTCCACCTGCGTCCAGGAGATCTTGGAGTCAGCGCCGGCGCACTTGCCGCGCTTGGTGACGAAGTTGTACACGCCGCCCTCGCCGTTGCGGTCGCCAGGGTACCAGTTCTGGAGCGTGCTGTACTTGATCTCCGCGCCTTCCATCGCCACCAGTTCAACCACGGCGGCGTGCAATTGGCTGGTCTTCCGCATGGGCGCGGTACATCCTTCCAGGTAGCTCACGTACGATCCTTCGTCGGCGACGATGAGCGTGCGCTCAAACTGCCCGCTATCGGCCTGGTTGATGCGGAAATAGGTCATCAACTCGATGGGACAGCGCACTCCGGGAGGGATGTAAGCGAAGGAACCGTCGGAGAATACCGCCGAGTTCAGGGTCGCGTAAAAGTTGTCGGCGTAGGGGACCACCGAACCGAGGTATTTCTGCACCAGATCGGGGTGGTTCTGGATGGCCTCGCTCATGGAGCAGAAGATGACGCCAGCCTTCTCCAGTTGCTCCTGGTAGGTCGTGGCCACGGAAACGCTGTCTAGGACAGCGTCGACAGCCACGCCGGCGAGCCGGGCCTGCTCTTCCAGGGGAATACCCAGCTTATCGAAGGCTTCGAGGACCTCAGGGTCGACCTCGTCGAGGCTTTGGGGGCCGTCCGCAGCGGACTTGGGCGCCGCGTAGTAATGCATGTCCTGATAGTCGATGGGCGGATGCTCTATGTTTGCCCAGGTCGGCTCGGTGTACGTCTGCCGCGACCAAAACCTGAAGGCCTTGAGGCGCCAATCGAGCATCCATTGCGGCTCGTTTTTCTTGGCTGCAATCAGCCGCACGACATCTTCGCTGAGGCCTTTCGGAATGGCCTCCTGCTCAATGTCAATGGTAAAGCCCCACTGGTAGTCTGAGTCCAATTCCTCGGAAGTGGTGTCCCGGGAAATCACGCGTTGAGCCTGGGTGGTCATTGGGCTCACATCCTCCCCTGTCGGCGGCAGATAGCGGCATGCCGGCGGATCGATCAACTAATTCCCGACCGTTAAGGTCAACAATTATCGTAGACCAGGGCCGTGGTTCTGTCAACGGGAACTGTTCGTCCTCGAATCACCGGCGTTGCGGCCGCGGAATTGGTGGCAAACAAGGCGACGGCGACACCAACCGTACTATCCCCGGAGGATGCCGGATGGCTGCCACAATCGCATCGCCAGAACCTGGAACCGACGCCATCGCCGCGCGATACAGTGCCCAGGCAACCGGACTGCGAGCCTCAGCTATCCGGTTGGCGCCCGCTTCACATGTCGAGAATCCGGTCCGCACTTTGGCGGTGGCCTGGGCGAAGACTCCATTCCGAATATTGCGGAGGCACTCCCCGCCTCCCTAATCGCACTGGCGGATGCCGGTGGAAGTACTTCTCGGGCCGATGCTTGAAGTTTTGCCCTGGTTCCGGTTACCCTTGATGCATAAGATTTTCAGCGTTTATCAACGTACATAATTCCAAATGGAGGTCTATAACTCTGATGAACGATGCAGATATTCGCCTGGTGCAGGACTCATTCACCAAAGTCGAGCCCATAGCCGGCACCGCCGCCGAACTTTTCTACGACCGGCTATTCGAGCTGGACGGCGGCCTGAAGCCACTGTTCCACTCGGATCTCGAGAAGCAGGGGCGGCTGCTGATGAAAATGGTCGGAACCGCCGTCGATCACCTCACCGACCTGGACACCCTGGTTCCCATCGTGCAAGGGTTGGGCGCCCGGCACAGGATCTACGGAGTCGAGCCTTCCCACTACGACACCGTGGGGCAGGCGTTGCTGTGGACCTTGGAGCAGGGGCTCGGCGACAACTTCACTCCCGAAGTCGCCTCGGCCTGGGCCAACGCCTACGGCCTGCTGTCGGGCGTCATGATGGAAGCCGCCGGATACGAGGAAGTCTCGGGCCGGGTGCCTGAGCTCAGCGTCACTTGACCTTGCACAACCTTCGACGGTGTGGCGCCCGTTCCCGCGCGAACGCGCGTCACGGCGTTGTGGGCTTCCGGGCCCACGGCTCCCACTCCCAAACGCGGTCGCCGCCGTCTGAGTAATGCGACACGCCGCCGGGCTCGACCCGTGACCTGCCAGTCCGGCGGTGACTATCCGACCAGGATTCGTGCCCCAATAGTCCGGCGCCGTTCGGTAGCGATAGAAACCATTCCCTGAATCGTCCCGCAACCAGGGCTTCAATGGTTTGTCTGAACCTTTCGAACTGCTCCTCGGCGTCTTCGTCGCAACCATCGCAGGCGCAATCGGGAAACGGTTCGATGCGGAAGCGTCCAAAACGCACGTAGATTCCAGGAAGTTCGTTGAACGCCACTGCGACAGGCGCGGAGTTGTCCTGTCGAGGTGTCAACCGCACGGTCGGCCTGAACGGATTCGTTACAGTCAAATACGGGTCCAGGCAATAGCCTTCGTCCCGGCTGACCTCGTACTCGGACTCCAATCTGGACAGCAACTCCAGTGTCCAATTCACCAGCGGCAGGAACCGCTCGGGCTCGGTGACCCGAGAGTACGCTTCTCTCGGCGGCCCCTGCGGCCCCAATTGAATCTTCCCATCTCCTCCTCTCACGGCGGCGATTGGAACAACACGACAATTCGTCGAGTGTGACTGCCCCGATCTTAAGCCCAAACGCGCGGTCGGAGCCGCCAAATGCTATACTTCCGGCAGTAGTGCCGGGCATTGCCCGGGTTCGGAAATCTTTATGGCAACAACGCCCATTTTTTGCGACGCCCATACCCATCTGGACCAGTATGTGCCGGAAGAAATACCCGGC
The DNA here is from genome assembly GCA_951813535.1 of uncultured Dehalococcoidia bacterium. GTDB lineage: Bacteria > Chloroflexota > Dehalococcoidia > Lucifugimonadales > UBA3495 > Bin87. Next base: position 2,271,107 of record OX638345.1, read on the forward strand.
ATACTGCAACGGGCGCAGGAAGCCGGCGTCGGCTACATCCTTCTTGCCGGCACCACCTTCGAATCCACGGAGCGGTGCATCGCCCTGACCGACGAGCACCCGATGTTCTACGCCGGGGTGGGCATCCACCCGATGCAGGCCGACGACCCGGTGGATGACGACGCCTACGCCCGGCTTGAATCCCTGGCACGGGACAACCCTCGGGTCGTTTGCATCTCGGAGGTTGGCCTGGATTACCTGCCGAGTTCTCCCGACCACGAGGTTCAGGACCAGGTATTCCGCGCCCACATCCACCTGGCCAAGAGCCTGGGGTTGCCGATAATCTTCCACTCCCGCGAATCTCATCCCGCCGTGTTCAAGGTCCTGCGCGAGGAAAACGCCGGCCTCGTGGGCGGCGCGATGCACTACTTCCAGGGCGATGCCGAGACGGCCCGAGAGGCCATCGACTGTGGTTTCTTCATCTCCCTGGCCCGGCCGCTGACTAGACTGGAGGAACTGCGCGAAGTAGCGCGCGATATTCCGCTGGAAAACATCGTGCTTGAAACCGACGCCTACCCGCAGCCGTTCAAGAAGTACCGGCACAACTGGACCGAACCGCGTCACTTGGCCGACGTGGCCCAGTGCCTTGCCACCGTCAAGGGCATCTCGGTGGAGGAGGTGGCGGAGGTGACGACGGCAAACCTGAGCCGGCTGCTCCGCATCGATATCCCAAGCGTCCCCGGCTCTACCGATGCGCTGACGTAGTGGTGGGTCGTCTTGCGCCCGACCGGTTCGAGTATTCAGCCAGGAGCACGTTATGACCACGCAACAGGAACGCCAGCATCCCGAAGCTCCGGAACAAATCGAACCGCAGAGCCTGAATGACTACCTTGAGGTCATGACCAAGGCCGTGTTCCAGAGCGGCATGTCCTGGAAGGTGGTCAACACCAAGTGGCCCGGGTTCCAGACCGGCTTCCAAGGGTTCGACGTGGCTGCGGTGGCAGCCATGGACGAATCGGCCATCGATACGCTGGTCGCCGACACGGCCATCATCCGAAACCGTCGCAAGATCGTCGCCACCGTGCACAACGCCCAGAAACTCATCGAATTGGAGGAAGAGCACGGCGGGGACATCCGCAACTACCTGCGATCCCACGGTGACCTCGAGGCCACCATCAAGGATGTGCGCAAGCAGTTCAAGTACATGGGCGACGTCGGCACCTACTACTGGCTGTACGTCACCGGCGAAGACGTGCCCAGCTGGGATGAATTCTGCAGCCGCAGCCACTAAGAATCCGTCCAATTCAATCCCGACCATCTGTCCATCCATGCGATTCCCTCGGAGGTTGAGGCCATGACCACCCCCGCGACCTGCCAACTGGCCCTGAAAGAGTGGGCGATCACCGTCAAGGCCCTGGCCGACGGCGACCAGATCATGATGCTGCGCAAGGGCGGCATCCACGAGGAGAGCAAGGACTTCCGGGTGGTGCACCCCGAGTTCCTGCTCTACCCCACCTATCTGCACCAGAAGGAAGACCTGCTCAAGGACAGCCATCAGCCCGCGTTGCGCCAACTGCTGGCCGACGATCCAGACGACAAGGACGCCGTCACCTTCACCCACTGGGCCCGTGTCCACGAGCTCATCGAAATCGACCAGCAGGGCAAGGTCGAAGGCCTGGCGCCGCACCACATCTGGACGGACACCTACGCCCAGTCGCGGCTGCACTGGAAGCCCATGGTCCCGCTGACCATCATGCTGCTGCGGGTATACGCGATGGAACAACCCACCACCGCGCCGTTCATCCCCGAATACGGCGGGTGCAAGTCTTGGGTTGACATCATCCCCACCGTCCGCCTGGGAGACGCCAAGCCGGTGCTGGACGACGCTCGCTTCAACGAAATGGTGGAAGCGGTGCGGGGGAGCCTGGGGTTGGTGCCGGTTTAGCTCCCTGGAAAATTTGCTGACACCGTCCGGTTGACGGCCAAGAGCCGGGTTCGCTACATCATAGTCGCACTAATCCTGCCGACTATCCCCGGGCGGCGCGTGGCATAAACCGGTGGGATTGAGCGCCGTCACTACGGAGTTGACCGCTTTGGTACAGAAAGAACTGGTCGCGGCGGAGGGGTATCAGCCCATCAGCAGTGTGTGGGAAGGCAATGATGGGGACCTGTTAGAAAACATGCTGCAGTTCTATGCATCAATCGCCCCAGAGCCGATATTGGACGCCACATACAACCGGGGACGCTTCTGGAAGGGGTCGTCACGGCACGTTATATCGATGGACATCAACCCGAAATTCGAGCCAATGATCGTAGGCGACAATCGGGTTATGGAAGGTGTGCCGGACGCCGAGTTTGGAGCTGTCGTTTACGATCCCCCTCACGTTGGTCCACAGGGCCGGGACAAGAGCAGCAAGAAATTCGATGAGGATTTCGGGGCCACAGTTGCCTGCGGGAAGGAACACGACTGGAGCTTGAGCTATCTCTACCCGCCATTTTTGGACCAGGCGAAACGGGTATTGAAACCTGAAGGTTTGCTGTTGGCTAAAATCACGGACATGGTCAATAGCCACCGTTCGAAGTGGAGTCACTGCGATTTCATGAGAATGGCCGATGAAGCCGGCTTTACAGTTTGCGATTTGATCATCAAGATCCGCTCCGGGCCGATGACGTCAACGAAGTGGTCCACCGCTTATCATGCCCGGAAGCGGCATTGCTTTTGGATCGTGTGCCGAAACAGCTCCAAGTGCGAGCGGTAGTCCGTGCGAGCCTATGATCCTTTGAGCGTGGACGAGTTGGGTCGCAATGCGGCACGCGCCTTGATGGAATATCCGGCTGACGCATTGCCACCGAACGCGAGTTTTGTTGGTGTGGGAGTGTATACACTGCACTATGTTGGGACGTTCCCTGCGTACATCGGCCTCGGTGAGGACGCGCCCATCTACGTTGGCAAGGCAGACCCGCCGGGGAGGCGACAAGGGCGAACTTCAGTGACTTCGGGCACAACTGCGTTGTACCGCCGGCTGTCGCATCACGCAGAGTCGATCAAATCAGCATCTAACTTGGACCTTGCGGATTTTCGTTGTCGCTGGCTAGTGCTTGATCCGGTATGGATTGGTCTCACCGAGCAAGTGCTGATCGCTGAGTATCAACCGATATGGAATGTGGCCATCGACGGATTTGGTAACAACGATCCTGGTCGAGGGAGATGGAATCAGCGGCGCTCACAGTGGGACACCTTGCACCCTGGTCGAACGTGGGCGTTCAATCTCCAGGATCGCGCCGAAACAGTGACTGAGGTCATGGATGTCATCAGCACTTTCCGAGCCAGCGACAGTCCCAAGTAGCCTGATCGCATTACGGTCGTCTATCAATTGTCGTATCGTAGAACCCAACGTGGAGGACGAATTCCTGCCGACCGGAACGTCGGCAAGTCCACAGCCAAACCACTCACATAGATTGAAAATCCACCTCACCAGTACACGAGGACGTACCACCATGAAATACCGCCAACTCCCCCGCACCGACCTGATGCTCTCCGAGGTTGGCTTCGGCGTTTGGACCGTGGCCACCAACTGGTGGGGCCGCATCCCCGAGGAGACGCGCCGCCAATTGCTGGAGGAAGCGCTGGAACTGGGCATCAACTTTTTCGACACCGCCGACACCTACGGCGATGGCTACGGCGAAGACGTACTCGCCAAGTTCATGAGCCACCGCCGCCACGAGATGATCATCGCCACCAAGTTCGGCTATGACATCTACGACCAGACCACCCCCCGCGTCGGCCACCAGGAGCGCCCGCAGAAGTTCGAGCCGGAGTTCATCCGCTTCGCCTGCGAGCAGTCCCTGCGCCGCCTCAAGACCGACTACATCGACCTCTACCAGCTGCACAACCCTCGCATCGAGGCCATCGAAAACGACGAGGTCTTCGAGACCCTCGAGGAGTTGAAGCACGAGGGAAAAATTCGTTACTACGGCTCCGCCCTGGGCCCCGACATCGGCTGGTTCGAGGAAGGCCAGGCCAGCATGGAAGAACGCCATGTCAGCAGTTGCCAGATCATCTACAGCATCCTCGAGCAGGATCCGGCGAAGGACTTCTTCCCCATTGCCTCGAAGGAACAGGTCGGCCTGCTGTCCCGCGTGCCCCACGCCTCCGAGGCGCTGACGGGCCGCTACGACGAGCCGCCCGAATTCGATGAGAACGACCACCGCTCATACCGCCGGCACCAGTGGCTCAGCGAGGCCTTGATCAAGGTCGATCAGGTTAAATTCCTCGCCGGCGAGGAGGTCGGGCGCACCATGAGCCAGGCCGCCATCCAGTTCGTGCTCCACCAACCGACCATCACCAGCGTGTTGCCCAACTTCACCACGCTGGACGAGTTGAAAGAGTACTCGGATGCAGTGGACACACCTCCCATTACCGAGGGCGACCAGGCCATTATCGATGATCTCTGGGCCAACAATTTCCACATCGAAGAGGCGGAACCGGCCTTCCGCGAGATCTAGGTGAACCCGCCGCGGGTGAATCGCGGGCTACGATAGCTCCGTGCATTGCAACGTGCCCCGGCTTGATTCGCCCTTCCGTCCCGAAAGCGTTGTCAACGCGACGAATTCGGCGACAGTTTGACACTGGAATGGGCTAGTGATAACTTTCACATAGCCCATTTTCGTATTGCCACAGGAGAGTGCGTTCCTGATGCCCGTTAACATTTGCGTGCTGGCCAAACAGGTCGTCGACCCGGAGATGCCCGCCGCCGCCTTCCGTATTGATCCCGATGCCCGGCAGGTGGTCCCGCCGGCCAACATCCCGCCCGTGGTCAACGGCTTCGACGAAAACGCCGTCGAGGCCGCCCTGCAGATCAAGGATGAGCAGGGCGCCAACATCACCGTCATCTCCTCCGGCACCACCTTCGCCCTCGACGTGATGAAGAAGCCGCTGTCCATGGGCGCCGACGAGCTGGTGCTCCTGCAGGACGACGCGTTCGCCAACTCGGTGGACTCGTTCTTCACCGTGCAGCTGCTCACCGCCGCCATCAACAAGCTGGGCGGCTTTGACCTGATCATTTGCGGCCGTCAGGCCTCCGACTGGGACAACGCCCAGGTGCCCTTGGGCGTGGCCGAAACCCTCGGGATGGCGTGCATCACCCTGGGCAAGAAGGTGGATGTGCAGGACAGCAAGGTGGTCGTGGAACGTCTCGCCCCCGACGGCTTCGAGGTCGTCGAGGCGGACCTGCCCGCGCTGGTCACCGTCAGCAACGAGCTGGGCCAGCCCCGATATCCCACGCTGCGGGGAATCATGGCGGCCACCCGCAAGCGGCCGACGGTGTGGACGACCGGCGACCTAGACCTCGACGACGCCCAGCTGGAGCCACGCCTGACCTTGCACGATCTGTTCGTGCCCGAGCGCGACCAGGACTGCGAGATCATCGAAGGCGACGACGATATGGATTCCGCCCGCAAGCTGGCGTTGCGGCTCCGCGAGGACCGCCTCATCTAACCTCATTGCAACGCATCGGCGGGTCGGCGACCCGTCCCATTTTCGGACCCCAACCACGGAGTGAAAAATGGCAGACGCAACCGGCATCCTCGTTTTCGGCGACGCCCCCGACGGGCAGTTGGCTTCAACCGCTCAGGAACTGCTGGCCGCCGGACGTGCCCTGGCCGACACCCTCAATCAGGAACTGGCCATCGCTATAGTCGGCGCCGATCCTGCCGACGCTCCCCAGCAGGCCATCACCCAGGGTGCGGACAAGGCCTACGCGGTGACCAACCCCGCCCTCGCCGACTATCACCCTGATCTATACCTGTCCGCGATGCAGTCCGTGGCCGCTGAAGCCAACCCGGGGATCATCCTAATCGCGCGCAACAACGAAGGCCGCGAATTGGCGCCGCGTCTTGCATTCCGCCTTGGCGTAGGCTTGGCGCAGGACTGTCTCGAAGTGTCCGCCGACGCTGGCACGGGTCGCCTGTTGGCGAACCGCCCCGTTTATGGCGGTAGCGCCATTGCCGTGGTCAGTTGCACCCATACTCCCCAGATCGCCGCCATCCGGCCCAAGACCTATGAGCCGTTGGACGCCGACGCCGGACGCAGCGGCCAGGTCGTCGCCTTCCCAGTGGAAATCGATGCCTCGGCAGCGAAAACCCGCGTCGTTGACGTTGTGAAGGAGGAGGCCGAAGGCATCAAGCTGGAGGACGCCCGCATCGTCGTGTCCGGCGGGCGCGGCCTCGGCGGACCCGAGCCCTTCTCCCAGCTTGAAGAGTTGGCCGGCCTGTTGGGCGGAGCAGTGGGAGCGTCCCGCGCCGCCGTGGACTCCGGTTGGGTTCCAGCTAACTACCAGGTGGGGCTCACGGGCAAGACGATCACTCCCGATCTCTACATCACGGTTGCGATCTCCGGCGCCAGCCAGCACATGGCCGGCTGCAGCGGGTCCAAGGCCATCGTCGCCATCAACAGGGACGCCGACGCCAACATCTTCAAGGAAGCCCGCTACGGTGTGGTCGGCGACTGGGAGAAGGTGATCCCCGCCCTGATGGAGACGGTGCGGGAGTTGACGCAGTCTTAGCGACCGGGTCACCGTAGACTTCGAGCCGCCGGGATTACAGTTCCGGCGGCTTTTCATTAGTGTGCTCCGCGAATCACCCCGCCGCGAGCGCGCTTTGGGCTCCTGGCCGCTTACTCCAACACCAGGTTATCGATGAGCCGCACCGCCCCCACCCGCACCGCCACGGCAATCATCACCGGCCGGTCCTCGGGGGTGGTAGCCAGCGGTCGCATGGTTTCCGCATCCACGATGCCGACGTAGTCCACCGCATCGACCAGGGTCTCCCGTCCCAGGATGTTGTGGGCGGCTCGTCGTATGCGTCCCGCATCTCTCTCGCCCCGTCGCCATACATCCTCTGCTGCGCACAGCGCCCGGTACACTGCGGGCGCGGCCTCCCGCTCGTCCGGCGTCAGGTAGGCATTGCGGCTGCTCAGGGCCAGGCCATCCGGTTCACGCATCGTCGGCATGGTGACGACCTCAACGCCCAGGTTCAGGTCGGCGTTCATCTTGCGGATCACTGCCACCTGCTGGCCGTCTTTCTGGCCGAAGTAGGCCCGGTCAGGCCGCGTAATGGTGAACAACTTGGCGACCACCGTTGCCACCCCTCGGAAGTGGCCTGGCCTGGCCTCGCCCTCCATGCCCTCCGCCACTGAACCCGGCTCTATCCAGGTATCGAATCCCTCCGGGTACACCTCCTCCGGCGGAGGCGCGAACACCAGATCGGCGCCTTCCTCTTCGAGGAGTTGCAGGTCGCGTTCGAAACTGCGCGGGTATTTCGCGAAATCCTCGTTGGGTCCGAATTGCGAAGGGTTGACGAAAATGGATGCGGCCAAAGTCTCGTTGTCGGCTCTCGCCTGGCGGACCAACGAGAGGTGTCCGTCGTGCAATGCCCCCATGGTGGGAACCAGACCCAAAGGTCGCTGAGCGGCCGCGCACAACGCGGCCATTTCGGCGCAAGTCTCGATGACCTTCATATCAGATGCCTAAGCCAACTGGCGCGAACGAGACTGGGAGAGCCGTCCGCTATTCCGGTGGAAACAGTTCGTTGATTTCCCGCTGCATCCGCTCGGCGTCGGATTCTGCCAGGGCAGTCCCGACCATCGCTCCGGAAGGCACCCCCATTTCGGCGTAGAACGTTTCGTCGTAGTCCCGGGGGCGAACGACCACGGGCATGGGCACGGCGTGGCCGAATACCAGCGCCTGCTGCTTGCTGTCCAGCCGGGCCAGCACGTTTCTGAGTTGCCCCGTGTCCCGCGCGCCCATCAGCACGGCGTTCATGTCCCTATCGTCGTTCAGAGCGCATGAAAGCCGCGTGCCAAGCTGGCTCATTACCTCGGAGTCGATGCCGCTGGGCCGCTGATCGACGATCATCAACGTAACGTTGTATTTTCGCAACTCGCGGGCGATGGTGCCAAAAATCGTCTGCGAGGCAATGTCCGGCGTCAAAAACTTGTGCGCCTCCTCAACGAAAATCACCAGCGGTCTTGGTTCGTCCCCGCGCCCGCCGTCGGCCAACTCCTTGCGTCGCACCCAGGTCTCGTGGATACGACGCGTCAGCAGGTTGCTCACCAGCACGTACGCCGCCGTGTTGCGTCCGTATTGTCCAAACTCCAGAACCACGTGGTTGCCGCGTTCCAACTGTTCAATGATGCCGCCGGCGCTGGCGTTGCCTTGACTTTCGTCGGCCAGGAACCCAAACCGCTCCCAGGACAATAGACGACGGTGCAATGTTTGCAGAGCGGACAGATTGACGCCGATTTCGCCGGCAAGTTCGCCGACATCTGCAGCGCTCAACGCCATGAATTCACGAAGCCAGCGCTCTTTGAAATGCCTGGCGACGTTCCACGCGGTGGCGGCCGCCACCTCTGACAGGTTGAGCGACTCGCGCAGCACCTCGATGTCCGCTGGCTCGACCTCGTCGTACCCTATCCTGACCACCCCATCCGGTGTTGCTCCTCTGCGGCGGCTGCTTTCTTCGTCCAGGGTGAATGTGACTACCCGCGAAGGAAACAGTTGCTTGAGCCCTTTCACCTGGCGTCCTCGGTCATTGTCCTGCCCCTGCCAGCCGTACTCGCTCTCCATGTCGAATATCAGCGAAACGGCGGAGGTTTGTTTCACCAGACCGGCCAGCAGCATACGCGCCAGGAATGTCTTGCCCGTGCCGGAAGCGCCGAACACGCCGACCGACCGGTTGGCCAGGGCCGCGAGGTCCAGCCGCACCAGCGACGCGTCCATGCCCTGCGGTGAGCCGAGGGCGAAGTCTCCCTCGTGGGCCCGAAATACTGCGTCAATGTCCTCCTGGGACGCGGGATACACCGGCGCGAAATGCTCGGGTATCGTCTTGGCTTGTTCGGCAATCGCCTGCTGGGGTCCTCCGATGGAAACGGCCATGCCGGGCATGACCGACAGCTGCCCATAGGCCACCGTCCCCGCAATGACTTCCGCGATGAAACCGCCATCGTCTATATCGCCGGGTTCCAAAGCAGGAGGGAAATGACGCACTCCGTCGTCCACTGCTCGCAGTTCTACGTCAGTGACCACCGCGAAATAGCGCTGACTGCGCCCCTGGATTGTTACGAAGGATCCCACGGCAACATCCTCGGTCCGTGCGCGGGAATTGTCCAGCCGGACATCAAGACCCCGGGACAATGAACCACCCACAACTTGTCCCAACCGACGCCTCCCGGCCGCCACCGAGCCGTTGCTGCTGAATCCGTCAGCCAGCATCATCCGCCGACCTCACGCAACAAAGCGCGCATGCGATGGGGCTCGCTGGATAACTCGACGGCCAGCGCCTTGCCGGCTCCGATAAGGAATTTCCGGGAATCGGTTTTCGTATCGGCAGCTTGCCGCAGTAAATTCGCGATTGCAGTATCCGACGCCGGGGACCTCTCCTCCAAAAGCAGCCTCAACCACTCGAAATTGCCGCCGAAACTGCTCAAATCCCCGGCGTCGCACAGGAAGACGAACGAATGCAGGTCCGGCGGCAGGCTCGGCAGCCCCGCACGGATGCCGGCACTGTCCCGATAACCGACGATGGCCGCAGTAAATCGCGTGGTCAGGACGGCGTCCAGTTGAGGGTTGGCCGCGTAGAGCTCCTCTTCCGTTTCCAGGTCTGCCCCCCGGGGCGCCAGCGGCCGGGTGGGATCCAACGGTTCGTGCCGGATTTCCAATACCACGGCATAGATCGGTGGCGATCCGATCCGGACCAACGACCCCAGGGGCGGAGCGGAGTGCGCTCGGTAGCACTGAGCCTCGACGCGCTGCGTGCGCGACGCCGTAACCTCCGCCAGGCGCTGACCGGGTCGAACTTCCTTCATGGTTCGGATTTTAGCACGACGATCCGGGTCACAGTCGACGCTGCGGAAGCCCGGGATACTTACGCTGATTCAGTTGACAACCGAGGGACCGATGCTATAATCCGTAACGGCAAATCACTGCAACAACGGTGGGTGGCATATGCTTGGACACGAATCAGCTATCGGCCGCTTGCGCTCGCAGGGCTACCGAATTACGCCACAGCGACTTTCCGTACTGGATATCGTAGCCGGCCGATCCGGTCACATTGGAGCCGACGAGGTTTGGTCCCTGGCCAAGCAGCAGCACCCGTACGTTGACCTGGCAACGATCTACCGGACTCTCCAGTTGTTGAAGCGCCTCGGTGTAGTAACTGAGGTGGTAATTGGCAACAAGCTTCATTTTGAACTTGCGGACAAGGACAACCGGCACAACCACATGGTCTGCTCCGTGTGCGACACGGTTCAAACCTTGAGCCCGGACTATCTGGACGAATTCAGCCAGCGTTTGGAGCAGGAATTCGGCTTCACGCCAGACCTTGACAATCTCACCATCGGAGGCAAATGCGCGAAATGTCAATCCGCCACAACCGAATAGCCGGCTGCTCAATCCGATGCAATGACTTGCTGGGAGGAGTTTCCGGTGTCGGTATTGCGTAGCTCCGTATTAATTTGCGCGGTCCTGAATGTCGTCCTACTTTCATCTGCCTGCGGCGGTCAGTCGCCTGAACCTCAAGGTGCCCCAACCGGAAATGCAGGAGGCGAAACCGCTCGACTCAGAGTGGTCACCACCGTGTCGCCCATCACCAGTATCGTAGAGAATATCGGTGGGACCCGGATCAGCCTGGAAGGGGTGGTACCGGAAGGCGTCAACTCGCACACGTTCGAGCCGGCCCCGTCGGTGGCAGCGCTCATCTCCCAGGCTGACCTGATTTTTCTCAATGGGCTGTTTCTGGAAGAACCCACGCTGGAGATGGCCCGCGCCAACCTGAAATCCGGCGGAATGATTGTCCGTCTCGGGGGACAGACTATCACCCGCGAAGAGTGGAAATTCGATTTTTCCTTTCCGGAGGCGGACGGCCAGCCGAATCCTCACCTGTGGCCTGATCCCATTCTCGCCTTGCGATACGCGGAACTTGTTCGCGACCACCTGGCCGCCAGTGACCCGGATAACGCCGAGCACTATTCCACGAATTACGATGCCTTCGCGGCTCGCATCGCCACGCTGGACGCAGCCATCCGGACAGCAATACCCACCATACCGGTCGAAAACCGCCGGCTGTTGACCTACCACGACTCCTGGGCGTACTTTGCGGATCGTTACGGGCTGACGGTGGTCGGGGCGATACAGCCGTCCGACTTCTCCGAGCCTTCGGCTAAAGAGGTTGCTGACCTCATTCGTCAAATCCGAACGGAGGGTATCCCCGCTGTGTTCGGCTCCGCAGTCTTTCCCAGCGACGTCATGCAGACCATCGCCGCAGAATCCGGGGCAGCTTACGTCGACGAACTCAGCGACGATGATCTGCCTGGGTTACCTGGCGATCCCTACCACAGTTACCTGGGACTGGCGGTGACGAACCTACGGGTAATGATCCCAGCCCTGGGAGGCGACGCTTCCGCATTGGATCAGGTCGACGTCTCTCCCGTTTTCGACGGTGTTTCCGACGCTGTTTACGTCCAATAGGCAGTTTTTGTCCCCATTTCACCCTTTCGCGACGATATGCTTCATCCACCCGAACTAGAGCACCTTCATCGACCCGACCCGGACGCCCGTCCCATTGTCGAATTCGCGAACGTCAACGCCGGCTACAACGGTTCCAGCGTTCTGGAGAGGGTCAATCTCCGTATCATGCCCGGCGATTTCGTCGGTTTGTTGGGACCCAGCGGATCCGGGAAGACCACCTTGCTGCGGACGGTGCTCGGCGCCGTGCCAGTGCAATCCGGCCAGGTCTGGGTGAACGACAAGTTGGTACGCGGGCGCCGCCACCGTGCCGGCTACGTGCCGCAGCTTGAAACCATCGACTGGAACTTCCCCGTGACCGTTGAAGAAGCGGTGTTGATGGGACGAACCATGTCGAACTCCCTGTTTCCCTGGTTTCGCCGACAGGAACGCGAACTGGCCTACGACATGATGCAGCGGCTCGGTATCGACAATCTGGCGAAGCGGCATATCCGCCAACTGTCCGGCGGCCAACAGCAGCGGGTTTTCCTGGCGCGAGCTTTGGTCAGCAACCCGGAACTGCTGCTGCTGGACGAACCCACCTCGGGCGTCGACCTCAAGACCCGGGATGACGTGATGCATTTGCTCCACGACCTGAACCACGCTGGGGTCACCATCGTGATGACCACGCACGAAATCAATGCGGTCGCGGTGCACTTGCCTCGGATTGTCTGTCTGAACGGCACCATAGTGGCCGACGGGCCGCCGCACCGCGTGATCACACCCCACATCCTGCGCGAAGTCTACGGAGCGGAAATGCCGGTGATCCAGTACCAGGGCATGACGCTGGTCGCGGAGAGCGCCCACTTCTGGATTGACCGCAACGGCGGGGAGCCCCTGGCCACCGTCTCGGACGACAGTCACAAGGAGCAGATCCTGGCGCATACCCACCCGTCCGACGGAAATGTTCCCGTCCATCACCATCACGACAACGCCGATGCCTGAACGCCCCGGGGAACCCGGATCGCACGCGGCTTGCCCGCAGCGGCACGGATGTTAGTTGGACTGCCGCCGCGACCTACCAGTTTGACAGCCTCGGTTTACCAACTTTGATGCTATTGGAGCCATTCGAATTCGGTTTTTTCGTGCGGGCGATTATCGCGGCTTGCCTGATTGGTGGGCTGTGCGGCCTAATGGGCGTCTATATTGTGCTGCGCGGCATGTCTTACATTGGCCATGGCCTGTCCCATGCCATTTTCGGCGGGGCGGTGGTCAGCTGGATTATGTCGATCAACTTTTTCGTTGGAGCGACGGTCTGGGGATTCCTGTCGGCGGTGCTGGTGGCTTGGACCACCCGACGCAACCCCATCGGTTCCGACGCTGCCATCGGCATCATCACGACCGCCAGCTTCGCCTTGGGCATCGCCATCATCAGCCGTTTCGGCAGCTTCACCCGGGACTTCGAGGCCTCTCTGTGGGGTAGCGTACTGGCCGTGGACCGTGAAGATCTGATCGCGATCGCCGTGGTGTCCGCCATCGTCGCCGCGGTAATCTTCGTCGGTTACAAGCTTTTCCTGTTCGCGACCTTCGATTCCGACGTTGCCCAGTTCTATGGTGTACCCACTGGCTGGGTAGACACCCTGTTCGCATTGCTGCTGGCAGGAACCATCGTCGTTTCGATGCAGGTGCTGGGGGTGACGATGATAGCCGCTGCAGTGGTCATCCCCCCGATAGTTGCGCGGTTGCTGACTAACAGCTTCCGCAAAATGACATTGCTGTCCGTCGCCATCGGTATAATGTGCTCCGTGCTGGGCATCTACATCAGTTATTTCGTTGACGTGTCGTCCGGGGCCAGTGTGGTGCTGTTATCGGCGGCGCTGTTCGTGGGCACTCTCTCCTGGTCCAAGATCCGCGATCGCATCAGCCGCTCGCCGGCCACTTCGAGCGGGATCTCGCAACTGCCCCGAAGCGCCGGTGGTTCCCTGGAATAGCCTCCAAACTTAACGGCCACAGGAGGTCGCTATGGCGCATGCACATCATCACGCGGTGCCTTCGGTAGTGGAGGGCCGCACCGGCTTCCGAAGGGGGGCGGCGTTCATCATCGGCGGCCTGACCAGCGGACACGGCGTGTTCCACTGGGTGGCTCAGAGCTTTATCGTGGTGCTGCCCGAGGTTCGCGATCTGCTCCTGGGCGGCGACACCATCGCTGGCAACCTCAGGGCCACCAGCATCCAGAGCACCCGGGAAATCGCCTCCGGTGTGGTCGCTTTGCCCGGCGGAATCCTCACCGACGTTCTGCGCCGCTACTGGGGATGGGTGATGGCGGTCTGCATGGCCCTGTTCGGCGTTGGCTGGCTTATGATGGCCTCCGCCGGGTGGCAGATGCCGGGGAGTACCTGGGTCACCACCGCCGAAACCGCCGGCGCGGTGGGTTCGTTCAACGCCTTGGGCTATGTTCTGTTACTGATCGGCATGGCGATCGTCGCGATTGCCGCGTCGGTTTGGCACCTGCCAGCCATGGCCGCGCTATCGTCGCACTTCGCCCACCGCCGCGCCTCCGTGCTGACGTTCCACGGCGTGGGCGGAAACGTCGGTGACGTCGCCGGCCCTGTACTGACCGGCTTCCTGCTAGCCATCCTGACCTGGCATGCCGTCATCACCATCTACGCCGCCGTGCCCCTGTTCCTGGCTTTTCTGGTGTTCTGGGCCTTCCGGGATATCGGCCAGCGAGCCCAGGCGGCCGTCGTGGAAACGGCGGCCAACACTATGCGCATGCAGGTCGCCGAGACCAGGCTGTTGGTGCGCAACCCACGCATCTGGGGTATTACGGCAGTAGCCGGTCTCCGCGGCATGGCGTACGTCGGGTTCATCACCATCCTGCCCCTCTATCTGGCCGATGAGTTAGGCTTGAAGATCGTGGAAGGGCAGAGCAGTTTTGAAAACCTCTTCTACCGTGGTTCGCTCATCGGCTTGCTTGTGCTGGTGGGGATATTCGCCAGCCCCGTGATGGGTTATCTCTCCGACCGGTATGGACGTAAGATAGTGCTGATCCCAGGGATGCTGGTGCTGGCGGTGGTGACGCTGCTGATGGCCCCCCTGGGTGACGACATCCTGACCATGACCATCCTCCTGGCGGCCTTGGGGCTCTTCCTCTACAGCGACCAGCCGATCCTCACCGCCGCTGCCATGGACATCGTTCGTGAGGGAACCGCGGCTACCACGCTGGGGTTGCTCTCGACATCGCGGTTCCTTTTCAGCGCCATTTCCCCGCTGGCCGCCGCTGCCCTGTACAACGCCAACGCGGACTATCTCTTCTACTACACCGCCGCCCTGTACTTGGCCGCCGTGGTCATCCTCGCCCTGGTGCGGTTGCCCCAGGTGGCGCCGGTGGAAGACCACCACGACGATCACGGACATCATGAAGGCCACGGCGATCATGGGCACCACGACGATCACGGCCACGATGATCATGGCCACGGTCACGGTCAGGGGGACCACGGCCACCGCCACCACTGATCGTGCACGACGCCAAAAATCAGGGGCGACCCCAATGGGGCCGCCCCTATTTTTCGGGCATCGCCTACCGAGGTGGTTTAGTCCTCGTTCTGCTGGGTCTGGCTGCCCTTCACGGTGATGGTGATGTGGGACATGGCGGTTTCACGGGAACCGTGCCAGTGGTCTTCGCCGGCGGGGATGATCGCCACGTCGCCTTCCGTAACCGACACTTCCTCGTCACGCGTGGCGACGATGCCGGTACCTTCGGTGACAATGAGTATCTGGTCGCCGCTGTGGGTGTGGAACTTGTTGCGGACGCCGGCGCCGAAGTGAACGATGCCGAAATTGAAGTTGTTGCTGTCGTCGGGGTCCAGGATAGCTTGCCGGCCCACGGGACCGGTAAACAGGGGAGCGGTTCCTTCAGTTCTTTCCACTGCAGACATCTTTACGATTTTCATGGGTTTCGATTACCTCCAGGGTGAGTAGCCGGATCGAATGTCCCGAAAATGATACCTTGCACTGCTTATGTAGTCTAGCCGGGCGTGAGACCAAGTGGCGTTGCGGGTCGCGACGCGACGCATCTCGTTGACTCCACAAACGGCGGGCCGTACACTGCGGGGCCAGTTAGCCCCTCAATTCGAGCTCGACGGAAATCCCCCGAGGAGGTACCGATATGAGTTTTGACCTGTACGAAAAGGGAATGAAAGTCGAAGCCATCGCCGATTTCGAAGTTCGCGAGGTGATGGCCTCCCCGGTGGGTTCTTCGGTGCGCAGCATTTCCGTCGGCGATGTTGGCGAGGTACGGGAAAAGCGGACGATCGGTCCCGCGACGTGGCTCATTGTTTACTTCGACAGTGTGAAACGCCAGATCAACGTGGACCAGACCAACATCGTTAACATCAAGCCTGCCTGAGGACATCGAGGCATCCTGCTATGATCGACAACTCCACGGCCCAGGTCAACACGCTGGTTTTTGATATCTTCGGCACTGTGCTTGACCTGGGCGGAAGTTTGTCCGGGCCGGCGGGTCGCTTCCTGGCAGAGCACGGCTCCTCGGTAACGGCCGACGAATTCTGGGCCGACTGGCGAGGGCGCCAGCGCATTGAACAGTACCAGGACAATCTGTTCATGCTGGGGCACAGCGGGTACCTGGAGACCTGCCGCCGGTCTTTCGTTTACTGCCTGCGTCTCCACGGCGTGACCTTCGAACTTGGCGACGTGGACCGGTTCATGGCCGTTTACGACGATTTGCGCCCGTTCGACGATGCGGTGCAGGGCCTGCAACAGTTGGTTGACAGCAAGCGGTTCAGTTTGGTTGTGTTGTCCAACGGCGAGCAATCGTACTTGGAGCGCATGGCCGGGAATAATGTCGGTATTCCGTTCGATCACGTCATCTCGGTGGAGAAAGCGGGCGTATTTAAACCCCATCCGGCAGTGTACCGGACCGCGACCCGAATTCTGGGCAAGGCGCCTGGCGAAATCATGATGGTTTCCTCGCATTCGTTTGACGTTACCGGCGCCCGGGCGTCCGGATTCCGCGCTGGTTACGTGAATCGTTACAATCTCCCAAACGAGGAATCGGTGTACCTGCCCGATTTCGAGGTGCCGGACTTTCACCGGTTGGTGGATCGGCTGGTCCCATCTTCAAAGCCCGTGGCTGGCGCTTCGTAACCCATGGCTTCCGTCGCTGCCGCTGGCCGGCTGCGCGCGTTCTCCGCTCTCCGCCACCGGGATTTCCGGTGGTTCTTTCTGAACATCGGGGTGCAGTCCTTCGGCCAGGGCATCCAGTTCCTGGGTATCGGCTTCTTGATCATTGACCTGGGCGGTGAGAAGACCGCGCTGGGTCTGGCGGTCAGTCTGTTCGGGGTTTCCAACCTGGTCTTCACTTTCGTGGGCGGCGTGCTTGCCGACCGAGTGGATCGGAAACTGTTCCTGATCTGCTGCGTCCTGGGCAACGCCGTTGTGACGTTGACGCTGGCCTTCCTGGCGTTGACCGGCCTGGCCCAGATTTGGCACGTGTACACCCTTGTGTTCATCCTGGGCGGACTGATGGCGGTCCAGATGCCGGCCCGGTTCGCCCTGGCCGCCGACCTGGTGCCACGGGAAGACATGATGAACGCGGTGGCCCTGCACACGTCCGTTGGCCAGATCGGCAATATGCTGGGCCCGCTGGTCGGCGGCTGGGCCATCCAGTACATCGATACCTGGGCCGGGATAATGATCAACGGGGTGAGCTATCTGCTGGGCATCGCATTCCTGGTGATGGTGTCACGGCCTGTCACCGCTACCCGCCGGAATTCATCCCCGGTCAGCGACTTCGTGGGTGGGTTTGCACACGCCCTTCGCACTCCCATGGCAGCGGTGCTGATCTTTCTGTCCGCTACCTTTGGCTTTTTCGGCATGGCCTACATGCAGGTCGTGCCCGCGTTCACCACTGAATTCCTGCGCCTGAACGCGTTCCAAACCGGCGTATTCATGGTCTGCCGGGGCGCCGGAGCATTCATGGGGTCCATGGTGGTTGCCAGTTGGGGCGACAGCAAGAACAAGGGTCTCCTGATGTACCTGCAGCTCGTCATCTGTTGTGTCGGGTTGATAGCCATGGCCTGGTCGCAATGGTTCTGGGCCGCGTGCATGCTGGTTGCTTTGGTCGGATCCACCAGCATCGGGGGGTTTTGGCCGGTATCCAGTTCGATGATGCAACTGACGACGGCGCCGGATATGCGAGGCCGAATGATGGCTATGATGCAACTCGCTCCCGTATTTCACTTCCTGGGAGCATGGCCACTGACCTGGCTGGCTCAACTTTACGGTTGGTCGATAGCAATAACCAGCGGCGCCGTCGTGCTTTTGGCGATCTCCTTGGCCGGATGGATGTATCGTCCAATGGTACGTCGCATGAACCAAATCTGAGCACAGTCTGCCGTTCCCGGCGACCGTTTCCAGCCGATGAATTCGGAAACGTCGCTTTCTTGCCCGTGGGCGGATACTGTCGTATAGTTGCCGACAACAGGCGCCCAAAATTCGCCAGACTAAGGAGAGAAAAATGGTCAAACCCAAGCAGGTAGGACACCTCGTAATCAACGTCTCTGACGTTGCGGCATCCACCAAGTTCTATACCGAAATCCTCGGATTTCAAATCGCCGTCCAGCGACCGACCGCCACATTCCTGACCTGTGGCGAGATCCACCACGATCTGGCCCTTTTCCAGGCGTCCGAGGACTCCCCGGAGACACGGAAGGGCAACGTCGGGCTCAACCACTTCGCGGTGCAGGTGGCAGACTTCGACTCCCTGCGTGACCTGTACCACACGCTGCTGGAACACGACGTCAAGGTTGATCGCACCACCGACCACGGCATGACCGGAAGCGTGTATTTCGAGGACCCGGACGGCAACGGCATCGAGTTCTACTACGACAAGTTCGAGACCCCCGAAGAGGGTCTGGCCGAGATGCGGCGCGAAGGCCGCGAGAACACGGTGCTGGTCCTCGACTAGCCTCGACTGTTCCGGCGCAAATGTTGAGGGGCGGGTTGTGCGACCCGCCCCTTTTTTGGCGCGACATTGTCCGCCTGATTAGCTTTCCCGGTCCGGATCGTCGTCGGAGCCGGGCAGGTTGAACTGTCCCAGGATGTCTGCCAACGTCCCCTCGATGCTCGGGTCGAGTTCGACCGGCTCTTCGAAGGGCTGGAACTGGTAATCGTTGCGCACCCGGTCGATGTATCTCCGCGCCTCTTCGTTGCGCTGGGCTACCCGGTCCAGCGATTCCAACAAACGCGACGATTCTTCCTCGTACCGGGGCCTCAGGTCGGACAAATCTATATCCAGGGAATACAGCGCGCGCAACCGACGCATGATGTCGTAGAAAGCCCGGTGGTCCGTGGTGATGCCCAGCTGGCCGCCTCCACTTCCGCTTCCGCTGCCCCCGCTGAAGGGGAACATGGGCGCCATGGCGCCAACCCGTACCATCTCCACGTCGGGATGCTGGTAGTGGGCAATACTGACCAACGCCATCCCCACCGTGGGCCCCTGGCGTTGCTGCGACCCATAGCTTGAGAATAACATTCCGTGCTGACGCAACTCTTCCGCCATCGACGCTTTGCTATAAACGCAGGAAACCCGGCGTTCCAACTCGGGTGGAGCCGGCCCGTTGTAGCCCTCGACGGCGGCGATCTTGGGATTGCCCAATGCCGCCGCGGCCTCAAAGAATGCGTCGCCGTAGAGGTCAATCCGGTACCACGGTTCGACCCCCAGGAATATGACCACACCATCTCCGGCGTCCCAGAAGCCGTTGTCCCATTGCATGGGACGGCTCGGGAGACCGTCGTCGAAGGCGGCCCTGGGACGGTACAGGTCGTGGGTGCCGGCTACCTGGAAGGGGAAGCACATCCTGGAGATCTCTTCGGTCATACTGCCGATCCGCCGCGCCGACAACTTGTCGATGAGCCAACGCGGCATACCGCTCGAGATATTGCCCCCGTCGGACCATTGCCGCCGCCAGCCGGCGATGAGTACCCGCGTCTGCGGGGTTTCATCCAGGGCGATCAGCGGCTCTGCCATCACGTCCTCCTAACAGCGCCTCTAGATCAGCTGGGCCGGTGTAAAGATGCCATCCATGTCCTCGGCGGACGCGGGGCTCTTGGGTGGCTGGCCCAGTTGGTCATCCATGAACCAGTACACCTGCTTCAGATGGTGGGTGCTGTGGCTCAGGATTATGTTGAGCAACTCCAGGACGGTGACCTCGCCGCCGTAGTGCGCCGGGACCACACGGTCGAAGCCCGCCGTGTCGCCGCTGGCCAGGAACTCGGCGATGTCGTCGGCAACCTTGAGCGCGTAGGTTGCGATGTCGTCAGGGGCGTTCATGTCAGCGAGGCCCTCTTTACAAGCCCGCATATCATCCGTGTTCATCGAACCGCGGGTGCTGCTGGTGTAGGCCAACTCCGGGAAGGACACGATGTGTACCAGCGTGTCCCGGAGCATTTCCGGCCGCCATTGCACGGGTTGGGCCAACTGATCTGCCGACAGTTCGCACGTTGCTCGGGCCGCCGCGCCCAGGATGCGCTTGTACTTGTCGGCCAACCAGGCGGTGCGGCCCGACAAGTCGATGGGCGCGTCAGCCAGTCCCAGGGCCGGAATCAACTTCTTGGGGTAGTAACCTATGATGACCTCGGCGCCGTCAATGATGGTCACCGGCGCGGACAGGATGCCGCGCGATTTCAGGTCTTCCCTTGCCGGCTCGTCGGTCAACAGGTCGTGGTGTTCATACTGAACACCGTTGGACGCCAGGAATTCCTCCAGCGTCCGGCAGCTGAATCAACCAGGGTTGGTGTAGACGTGGACTTCTCGCTGTGCGGTTGTCATGGTTATTTACCTCGCGCTTTTTGGTCTATTCCCCGGAGCGGAACCAGTCGGATTTCCGTTCGGCGATCATGATCGTGGTGCAGTTGGTGTTGGCGCGGATGCAGTCAGGCATCACCGAGGCGTCGGCCACATGGAGGTTTTCCATGCCGTGGACGCGGCAATGCTGGTCGACAACCGCCATGGGATCATCGGCCGGCCCGATCTTGCAGGTGCCGGAGATGTGTTGCGAGGTGCTCACGACCCGCTTCAGCCAATCGTTCAACGCCTCGTCGCTCTCCAGGTCCGCCGGCGACGGGTCCAAAAGTTCGTCTGCGACGTCCCGGTAGTGGTCGCTGTCCAGGAGGTTGACGCACACGCGCACCGCTTCGCGCATCCGCGACAGGTCGAATTCTTCCTGGAAGTAATTGTAGTTCAGATTTGGCTGGTCCTGCGGGTCGGTACTGGCCAAGCGCAATTGCCCTGATCCGATTGCGAGCTCCAGTATGCAGGTGAAGCGAATGCCCTCGGCCTCCAGCGGGTCGCCGGCGATCGGCGACGAGAAGGAAGATTGCATGATCTGGATGTCGTTGCGCAGGTGGCTGCCGGAGGCGGTATAGCGGAGGCACACCTGGGTCCGTGGGGCCGATGGGTCCAGCGGGAAATCGTCCTTGACCTTCACAGGCACGCGAATGTTGGGATGGTCCCGCAGATTCTGGCCGACGCCCGGGAGTTCATGCACCACTGGGATGCCCATCTCACGCAGGTGATCGGCCGGACCAACGCCCGACAGCAGGAGCAACTGTGGCGAAGCGATCGCCCCGGAGCTCAGGATGATGTCGTCGGCTTCCACGGTGAACACCTCACCGCCGCTTTCCACCTCAACGCCCACTGCCTTCTTGCCTTCGAAGATGATCCTCCGGCAGGTGACGTTGGGACGGATGGTCAGGTTGAGTCGGTGCCTCGCCTCGCGAAGGTACGTGATCGACGTGCTCATGCGCACGCCGTTGGGGTTGTTCATCGGCACGGGACCAACGCCACCCGAGTCCGGGTTGTTCATGTCCGGGTCGTGAGGATGGCCGGCGTCGCGGCACGCGTTCCAAAAGGCCACCTGAGCGGGCAGCCAATCTTCCTGGCGGTGCCGTCGCACCGGAATGGGTCCGGTATTGCCGTGGAAGTCGTCGCTGATGTCAACGTCTGTTTCCATCTTCCGGAAATAGGGCAGGCATTCAGTGAACTTCCATTCGTCGTTACCCAGCGCCGCCCAGGCGTCATAGTCTTCGGGGAGGCCACGGAGCAGCACCTGGCCGTTGATGGCAGACGACCCGCCGACCACTTTGCCGCGTGGGACAGGCATCGGGTTAGCCTGGCCTGGGTTCTGCGCCCAGAAGGTCCAGTTATGGGGCGCGTCTACCGCAGAAGCGGTCTGGTCGTATCCGTACTTCAGATCATCCGGATAGAGTTCAAAATCGGGATAGTCCGGTCCCGCCTCAAGCAGGAGCACGGACCGGTCTGGATCTTCGGTCAGCCGCGCCGCCATGGTGCAGCCGGCGGAACCCGCGCCGATAATGATTACGTCGTACTTCATGGCGTTACGCCTCCTGGTGAACGCTCGGATCAATGCTTTGAGCCGGATTATCGCCCTTATCGCCGCCGCCGGCAAGGGGCCAGTCCGGGAGCGACGGTTTATAATCGCACGCGCCGCGCTTGGGGGCTGGAGTGGCCCGAAGTGCGGTCACTTTATCATCGGCCGCACGACTTCGGTTCGGTAACCAGGCTCTCACTGAGTTGGGCTTGCGTAGAGGAAAATATGACCACCCAGACACGTTCCCAGAAAGTCGCCGCCTTTGGTTCCGCCTATGAAACTCTCATTGCGGGACTGGAAGATTTCCCGAAAGAGATGTGGGACTTCCGAGATGAACACGGCTGCTGGAGTATCCACGAGCATCTGGTCCATATCGCCGACAGCGAGGCCAACAGCTACATCCGTTGCCGCCGCTTCATCGCCGAGCCGGGCAAACCCCTGATGGCCTACGACGAAAACGGCTGGGCCAGCGCCCTGGGCTATGCCGACCGGTCGGTGAGCGAGGCCCTGGAACTGTTCCGGATCCTCCGGCAACAGACTTATGACCTCATAAATGCCCTGCCCGAATCGGCCTGGGCCAACACCTGTTACCACCCCGAGAACGGGGACATGACGCTGGACGACTGGCTGGACGTGTACGCCGTCCACATCCCGGAGCACCTCCAATACATGCGGGAAAATCACAACGCCTGGCTCGCCTCACGCTAAGCGGTTGGATGGCGCTCCCCGCCTCATCCGGGGTTCGCCAACAGGAGGCGATTGCGCTATACTGCGGCCAATACTCGGTTCGTGCCCCGGGGCGCATTTCGTACTATTCCCGGCGGCGGATAACCGGAAGCGGGCGACCCCGCGACTTCGCAGCACAGGAGTTTTGCCATGCAGTTCGGCTTGCTTTACGAATGCCAGCGCCCTTTCGAGGGCACTGAGATCGATTGGAACGCGCTATACAAGGAAACGCTCGAACAGTGTGAGTTGGCCGACCAGGTGGGCTTCGACAACCTATGGTTCGTCGAGCATCACTTCCTGACCGGCTTTTCCGGTTCGCCCTCGCAGGATGCCATGTTCGGCGCCCTGAGCCGTATCACCAAGCAGATTCGCATTGGGTACGGCGTCTGCATCCTGCCCTATCACCATCCGGTTCGCGTGGCCGAGCGCGTGGCGCTTCTTGACCAGTTGACCGACGGTCGCATCGAGGTCGGAACGGGCCGTTCCAACGCCTACGAGCAGACCGGTCTCGGCATCGACCCCCGGCAGACCCGTGATCTGTGGAACGAGTCCATCAACATGCTCCCCAAGATCTGGACCTCGGACGAGTACGAGTACGAGGGCGAAAACTGGAGCGTGCCCAAGCGGCGCGTGCTGCCCAAGCCCTACCAGCAGCCGCACCCGCGCCTCTACCTGGCCTGCACCTCCGAGGACAGCTTCCGTCTGGCCGCGCAAAAGGGCATCGGTGTGCTGTCTTCCGCTTCATACGCGGTGGAGGTGTTGAAGGAGAAGGTGCAGATTTATCGGGACGCCCTCAAGGACTGCGAGCCGGTCGGCGAATTCATCACCGAGTTCTGGGGCAACAACGTGCACGGCTTCTGCGACGACGATGACGACTATGCCAAGGAACTGGCGGCTGAGTCGATGAAGACGTTCTTCGGGCCGGACAAGCCTTATATCGCCGGTCGGATCGGCGCCTACGAGGAGTTGCTGGAAGCCTGGGGAGGCGTCCCGGAGCACCTTTCTGCCGACTTCAGCCGCTGGCTTCGCCAGTCCGACGAGGAGCACCAGCAGTTGGCGGAAGAAGTTGGCCTGTCCCTGGACGCCGGCCCCGGCGCGGCTCGGGCGGCCATCGCCCAGCTTGATGGCAAGACCCTGTCGGATCGCGGCGTGATCATTGCCGGCAACCCCGAGTCCTGCATCAAGACCTGCCAGATGTACGAAGACATCGGCGTAGACCAGGTCATGTTGATCATGCAGACCGAGACCATCCCCCACGAAAAGGTGATGGCCTCCATCGAGAAATTCGGCAAGGAAGTGATCCCACACTTCCGGAACGGCAACGGCGCGAAGTAGTCCCGTTCACATCGGGTTCCCTTGTAGGGGCGAATGATCATTCGCCCCTACATTTTTCAGGGTGACGCCATGGCAGCGACTGCGAACCAACCGCCGGTCAAATTCAACGTTCGGATTAACCAGTACCGGTACTCGTACGAGGACCTCCTGCGCATCTGGCAGGAAGCCGATCGCCTCGGTTACTACTCGGCCAGCCTCTTCGACCTGCTCACCGTGGACGCGCTGGAATGCTGGACCACCCTCACCGCGCTTTTGGCGCAAACCGAGCAGATTCGAGCCGTGCCCATGGTCCTGGCCAATCACTACCGCCATCCGGTGTTGACAGCGAAGATGGCGGCGACGCTTGACGTGATCAGCGGCGGCAGGGTCACCCTCGGCATCGGCGTCGGCGGCAGCCGGAGCGACACGGTGAACAGCGGCCTGCCGTTTCCACCGACCCGACAACGCTGCGAAATGCTGGAGGAAGCGATCGCGATAATTCGCGGTTTGTGGACTGAATCTTCGACCGACTTTGTTGGTCGGTATTATCAGGTTTCTGGTGCGTCCGTCGAACCGAAGCCGACCCAACGACCGTCCGTGCCGATCCTGGTCGGGGGCCACGGTCCGCGTTACGTGCTTCCCACCATTGGACGCACCGCCGACATCTGCAACGCCGGGTCAAACGACACCGTGGACCAACACCGCGTGCACGCTGACATTGTTCGCCGGTCCGCCGAAGCAGCGGGACGGGATCCAGATAGCATCGAGTTCACCCACAACGCCAATTGCGTCCTAGCACCCACCCAGCGCGAATACGACCGGCTCATTGCCCAACTTGCCGAACAGGCCGGCAAGACCGTCAGCGCCTACCAATCGGAAAACCTGCGCAACACGCTTTCCGGCACGCCGGAACAGGTCTGCGACCGCATCCAAGAATATGCCGAGTTCGGTATTCGGTACTTCTTCGTCGTCTTCCCCGACCCGGCGCCGTCGGAGACCCTGGCCCTGTTTGCCCGGGAGGTCATGACCCGGTTTGACCCTCCGCCAGTTTAGTCGTCAACGGCATGCGCAAGCTGGGACGGCGACAGGCGGGGGTTGCCCAGGAACAGGAACAGCAGCGCTCCCGCCGCGCTCACCGCCGCTGCGGTGGCCAGAGGCAGAATCTGGGTGCCGGCGCTCTTGTACGTCAGGGCGACTGATACCGGAGCTATGCCAAGCATCAAGCCGGCGGGTATCGCGGCGATGCCGATTATCGTGGCAAAGTTGCGGCGTCCGAAATAGAGGCCGACCATGGCAATATTCACCGGCGTTCGACCACCAAGGCTGATGCCCATCAAAACGGAAAATATCCAGATCATCGGCAACGTATTGCCGAGCAGCAAAAAGCCGATGGCAATGGATTGCAGGAGCGAAAAGACGATGACGGCCCAGCGGATGGGAACGCGATCTCCTACCATACCGCCCACCAAGATGAAAGGGATGGATACGAGACTCCCTACGGCCTCCACCAGGCCTATTTGCAGCGTCGGCAACCCGCGCTCCACCATCAGCAAGACCACAGCAATCGTCGCGCCTCTTCTGCTGCTGACCGAACCGGCGCTGCCCATGGCCATAAGCCAGAATGTTCGCGAGCGGACGGCCTCCTTCCACGTGTAGTCAGGGACCACGGGGTTGTCCTCTGCGGGTGGAACGCCGTCGGGATACTGATCGTGGTCCTCGGGGTCGGTACGCGCTAACCTCGATAGGGGCCAGGCAGCCGCCAGAATGACCGCTCCTACCGTCAGCGATACAGCCGCTGCGTTGGAGACTATCGATAACCCGGCCCCGGTCAACACCGGGATCAAGAAACTAGCCAGAGTGAACGGCATGATCACGACGGCAATCGCAGTGGCGAGCCGCCGCCGGAACCAGTTGTTCACCGCCGCCGTTACCGGCAGCAGCCCCCCAATCGCTCCGACAATGCCCAACACGGCGATGGATAAATAAGACACCGCCGTGATTTGGGCGCCGGCGAGCAGCATAAAACCGCCGCCCAATCCAGCCAACAACCCGAGCGCCATGCGGCGCGCACCCCATCGGTCAACGGCCCATCCGATAAACGGCAAGAGCAGCACCCCGCTGGTGAACCACGCCACGCCGGCGCCGCCAGTCTGCGCGTCGTCGAAAAACCAGGCAATTGGCGGGAGATCTCCCCCATTGCCGATGATGGCAACAATGAAGGCCCCGACCCAAACCAGCCGCCAGCCGTAGAACCGCCGGCGTCCGGTTTGCTCCGGTAGGGCGCCGGGTGTCGGGCCGGGGTCAGCCGTCATCAGTTATCGGCGGACGTGCTGGCTCCCTGCGTGACCAACCGCTGCACATCCGCGCGCCGCCGCTGGGAGGGCGACAGGCGCGGGTTGCCCAGGAACAGGAACATGATTGACCCCACGGCGCTGACCGCGGCGATGGAGGCCAGGGGCAACGTGTAACTGCCGGTGATGAACTCCTGCATCCACGCCACATAGGGAACCACCACAATGAACATTATGTTCATCGGTATCATGGAGATTCCCGTGATCCTGGCGAAGTTGCTGCGCCCGAAATAGACGCCGCGAATCGCGGTGGTCAGTGGCGTTCTGCCTCCGAACCCGATGCCCATCAAGACGGTGAACAGGTAAAACATCGGAAGCGTTTCGGCGGTCAGCAAAACGACCATGGCGAGGGATTGCAGGAAAGAGAAGCCGAAAATGGCCAATCGTATGGGAACGCGGTCGCCAATTATCCCTCCCACCAGGATAAAGGCGGTGGATACCGCAGTCTGCGCTGAGATGACCCCGCTAATTTGCCCCAGCCCGAAGCCCCGTTCCACCATCAACAAGCCCAAGTAGAACATCACGCTGATGATGATGATGGATGAGCTGGCGTGCCCCATGGTAATCAGCCAGAAAGCTCGCGTTCGAATCGCTTCCTGCCAGGTGTAGTCGGGCGCTACCGCCGCGCTGCCGTTGGCGGTGCGCCGCGCGCCGGTCGAGGTGGTTGACTCCGGATCGATGCCGTCCGGATGCTGCCCGTAGTCCTCGGGACTGTTCCGGACCAACAGGGCAAGTGGCACAGACGCCACCAGGCCGACGGCGCCCACCAACAGCGCCGTGTTTTGCCAGCCGAGGCGGCCCGGTATCTCCACGCCGGCTTTGACGTCCCAGCCCATGGCCCACGCCATCAGCGGCACGACGAATACGCCGCCGATGCCAAACCCGAGCATGGGTATGGACATGGCGGTTGACCGGCGCACCCGGAACCAATTGTTCAATGCCGTGTTGGCCGGAAGCCACGAGCCCAGGCCCGCTCCCAAGCTGACCACCACGAATGCCAGGTAAAACATCCACAGGCTGTCGGTCCGACTGAAAATAACGAATCCGGCGGCGAATATTACGAGACCAATCGCCACCATCCTGCGCGGCCCCAGCTTATCCACACCCCATCCCGCAATGGGCCCCATCACCGTGCCTTCCACTCGCGTCAACGTGAATGCCCATGACAATTGGAAGGGCGTCCAACCGAAGTTCTGCGACAAAACCGGCAACCACAATGACAGCGCCTGGAACAGCGGCACCGTGCCGATGACCATGATCACGGCGCCGATGACGGCCAGCCACCACCCGTAGAACATCCCGCGCGCCAACCGGATCGGATGGGCCAGCTCGCTCGCCTGAATCAATTATCTGCTCCCCTTGCGTTGCGATAATCGCAATCCAACTCACCGAAGCGGCGAATTCGGACTTGCCAATTATACTCCACCCGTCCGCGGTATCCGTGTTTCAAATATGTTAAACGTTTTGATATTGCCATATTATTCTGTATTCGCGAAGGCGAAGTAGACACCGGGTGGCATGGGGATCCGGACCCGACCTCGGCGATTGACCGTGGCTAACACTACAAAACCGGCTCCGGTAGCTACCCGAGCCGGTGTTGTTGCCGCAACGGTTCCCGGTTGGGCCAATGCGCTAGCAGGTGTTGGCGTCTCCCTCGTTGTATAGATGGCACGCGGTGGAATGCCCGGGTGTGTATTCCGTCAGGACCGGTATGTCCAACGAGCAGCGTTCCATGACGAACGGACAACGAGGGTGGAAGGTGCATCCCGTAGGGGGGTTCAACGGCGACGGAACCTCTCCGGCCAGCACTATCTCCTCGCGCTGGCGTCTGGGGTGGGCCGGCAACGAGGCCGAGATCAGCGCGCGAGTGTACGGATGCTGGGCGTTGGTGAACAGCTCGATGGGCGGCGCTTCTTCGACGATCTTGCCCAGGTACATCACCCCCACCATATGGCTCATGTAGCGCACGGTGGCCAGGTTGTGGGCGATCAGCAGGTAGCTAAGCTCATAGGTGGACTGCAATTCCTTGAGCAGGTTCAATATCTGCGCGCGTATTGAGACGTCCAAAGCGGACACTGGCTCGTCCAGTACGATCAGCTTGGGACGGGTTGACAACGCCCGGGCGATGGCGATTCGCTGGCGCTGCCCTCCGCTGAACTCGTGAGGGTATCGTTCGGCGTGGAACGGGTGCAACCCGACCACTTGCAGCAGTTCCTGCACCTGCGCGCGCACGGCAGACCGGCTGAGGCGCTGGTGGGTGATCAGCGGCTCGGATACGATCTGGTCGACGCGCATCCGGGGATTCAAGGAACTCCACGGGTCCTGGAATACGGCCTGAACCGATGCCTTGAAGTTCCGTCGTTCTGCCCCCGAAAACTGGTTCATCGGCCGATCGTCGAAATAGATGTTGCCTTCCGTGGGTTGGTCGGCCATCAACAGCAGGCGGCTGGTGGTGGTCTTGCCGCATCCCGATTCGCCGACCAGACTGTAAGTCTCGCCCGGCATGATACTGATCGAGATGCC
Organism: uncultured Dehalococcoidia bacterium; assembly: GCA_951813535.1. GTDB lineage: Bacteria > Chloroflexota > Dehalococcoidia > Lucifugimonadales > UBA3495 > Bin87. The sequence continues at coordinate 2,299,910 of OX638345.1, forward strand.
ATCAACGGCTTTGACGGTTCCGGTTCGCCTGCGGAGCAAGTTGCCCCGAAAAACCGGGAAGTGACGACGGATGCTCTCCAATCGAACCAGGGGGTGTTCGCCGTTGACGGCTGCCGTCCCTGCCGTTTCCGCAACAGTGGTAACCATTATTCCACCCTCCAGCATCGCGATACATGACCCGGCGCCACCGTGAATTCCAGGGGATATACCTGGCAGCGGTCCCACGCGTGGGGACAGCGGGGCGCAAACGAGCAACCTTCGGGCAGGGCGTCCAGGGACGGTGGCTGACCCACGATAGACGGCAGCATGTCGACATCGGTGTCAAGGTCGGGAACGGATTCCAACAGAGCTTCAGTGTAGGGGTGGGCGGGCCGGTCGAACATGTCCTCCACATCGGACTGCTCCACGATACGCCCGGCGTACATGACGGCCACCCGGTCGCACATCCTGGCCACGATACCGAAGTCGTGGGTGATGAATATGATTGCGGCGCCCGTCTGTTCCTGGATGTCCTTGAGCAGGCGGAGATACTGCAACTGGATGGTTGCGTCCAGAGAGGTAGTCGGCTCGTCGGCGATCAACAAATTAGGGGCACGCGCAATGGATATCGCTCCGACTACGCGTTGGCGCATCCCACCGCTCATCTGGTGCGGAAAGTTGGTCAAGCGATCCTCGGCCGCCGGTATTCGCACATTTTCCAGGAGCCTGATCGCCCGGTCACGCAGTGATCGCCGGGGCTCGTTGTATTCCACACGCAACGTTTCGACCAACTGATCCCCCACGGTGAATACCGGATTGAGGGAGGTGAGCGGGTCCTGCATTACCATGCAGATACCCGAGCCGCGGATGTCGCGCATCTCGCCGCGGCTCTTTTCCAGCAGGTTTTCGCCCAGGTAATTGATGCTCCCACCCACGATCCGGCCCGGGTGCGGAACCATGCCCAGGATCGACCATGCGGTCATGCTCTTGCCGGAGCCCGATTCGCCTACGATCCCCAGTGTCTCGCCGCGCTTCAGTTCAAAGCTGATGCCGTCCACCGCCTTGACCACGCCGGTACGCGTGAAAAAGTGGGTCTGTAAATCCTGCACCCGCAGGATTGCGTCCTCTGTCATCCACTCACCTTCTAATTCGGAAGCCGTGTGAGAATTCGAGCGCCGTTCCGTCGCAGCTGCGCCTCTCGTCATCACGTTTTTGCCAGGGAAGACGCAATATGTCATCGCGTGCAGTATCATAAACGAGCGAACGCGCGCCGTAAAAACGAATAGCCAGCACCCATTAAGGTGATGGCCAGCCCATTAAAAAGACGCATCCGCGATGGGTCCGTAATCGCTTCCAGCCTGCCGACAAACATTATACCGTAAGGCTGCACAAGCGGAGATGAGCCGGGATACGGACACTACCCTGGCAGGGGATTTGCAGGCCGTTGATCTCGCGTGTCAAGCAGTGCATCCCGACCCAAACCGTTTGAACGCATCGCGTCCGTATTGCCCGGTCGCTCCTGCAGCCGCTTAGGCTTCCGAGAGCAAGGGGTCGCGCCGCCGTTTCGCCATACCTGAGCAACGGTTGCGAGACATGACACCGGCGCATCGAGAAGACGAATACATACTCCGGTCCCTTTGCTCGCTTCCGGAATTCAGTCGCGCCGGTCTCGGCGCGAAACGCCTCGCAAGGCCGATGCGAATTGCCGGCAAACGGGCGACCGAGGTCCGGGCCACGGATGCGGATCAATCGTTCAGTACTACTGCTTGCAGCACCTTGCCGGTCAAATCCCCAAGCCGGGCCCGGGTTATATTATTTCCCAGTTCCGTATTACCCTCGGTCGACACCCGTACATAGTTGTCGGTGAGCCCGCTCCACAACATGGTTCCATTTCCGACTGGTCTAGCCGTTTCCCACAAGACCGGGCGAACGTTGCCCCTCATTCGGGCGCGGAACAGGTTAAACCCGACCTCGGCCGCGGCCGTGATCTCGTTTGCACGCCGGCGTTTGTTCTCCGGGGCGACTTGGTCATGCATATGGTGAGCCGAAGTACCAGGGCGCTGCGAGTAGGGGAACACGTGCGCGTCAGCGAACCCTATTTCGCCTACCAGAGTCAGACCCTTCGCGTGATCCTGTTCCGTTTCCCCCGGGAAGCCCGCGATCACGTCGGTGGTGATCGCCGCGTCGGCCACCCGCTCTCGGATGGTTGCCACGGCCCTGCGAAACGTGTCCGTATCGTAACGGCGCCGCATGGTTTTGAGCACGTCGTCGCTGCCGCTTTGCAATGGTACGTGAAAGTGCGGGCACAATCGGGGGTCTTCCCATCGCTTCAGCAACGCGGAGCTGATTTCATGGGCCTGCAACGACGAAACCCGCAAACGGGGCAGTTCCGTTCCGCCCAAGATCCGATCAAGCAACCCGGGCAGGTCTATGCCATCCAAGTCGAACCCGTATGTACCCAGCTGAGTACCCGTCAGCGTGATTTCCTTGAATCCGGCGGTTACATGGCGTCGCACGGCCTCAACGATTTGGCCGGGAGGAACACTGCGTTCCCGACCCCTCACTTTGGGTACGATGCAATATGCACAGACCTGGTCGCAACCCTCTTGTATCTTGACCATCGCCCGGCTACGGCGAAGGATTCCGGGCTGCACGACGGCGTCCGACTGCGGCCGCCGGTGAGACTTGGTCCCACGGCGCTTGGCGCTTTCGGATATGGCCATCTCCACCAAATCCGGTTTGGCCCGGTTGCCCAGCGCCAAGGTAACCTCGGGGATGCGGCGGATTTCCTCCGCGTCCCGTTCCGGGTAGCATCCAGCGGCAACAACCACTGCTTGAGGATTGGCGCGGTATGCTGCCCGCAAAGCCTGGCGGGCCTTTGAATCTGCGGTGGCGGTCACTGTGCATGTATTGACAACGATGATGTCGGCATCCTGGCGCCGGTCCACCAACCTGTAACCGGCTCGCGCAAACTCCTGCGCCAATACCATGCTGTCCGCCTGGTTCAATTTGCAGCCGTGGGTCTCAATCGCGACGGTTCCCGCTTCGGCCCCGGTTGCGGGGATGGGCCGACCGGTTGGGATTTGGGGCATGACCTGCAGAATATCGTCCACGGACAAGTTTCACCCGCCCAGGTCGGCAACGTCGTCGTCGGGGTCGGCGGACGGGAGGGCTTCATCGCCTCCGGGTATGCGGGCTACCAACCGGTCAATGCCCTCGTCAAGATCGTCCATCGCGAGGATCAAATAGTCAACGCGGGTCCGCCTTTCGCGCACTCGCTCGGCGGCATCCGCCAGAGCCGACAAGTGGTCAAACGCGTCGCGAATGTAACGGTCTTTCTCATCCTCCCCGACGCGTCTGACAAATTCTTTGAGCTTGGCGTCGTCGCCGGGATCCTCTCCGTACCACAACGCCACACCGCGCGCAGCCGCAACCAGGCTGCCCCAAATCAGATCTTCCGCCTGGCTCCATTGCCCGCGCTGCATCGCGACGCGCGCCGAATCCTGCAATCGCAAGGCTTGGCTCCGGTATCGGGCCAACCGCGCCGGCAGTGATCGAGAGGATGATGTGGATCGTTGTGCAGCCATGTCACGGAACAGATTTTATCAGACCTTCGTGGCGAGGCCGCAACGCAGGTAGTACACTGATTGCCGCCGGCCGCACGCTCCCGGCATACAAATTTCTACCAGGTTGGATTATGACAACAGTAGCCCCTTTCCGCCATGTGTCCCACCCCGTCCGCGTTTTCGCCGGCGATGGGGCCTTGTCTAACCTGTCGGAAGCAGTGCGTCGCGCCGAAGCGGAGCGGCCGTTCGTGGTTTGCGGTCAATCCGTCGCCACGCGCACGGACTTGCTGGAGCGGGTGACTGAAGCGCTCGGGCGACCGCCGGTCGGCGTGTTTGATGGTGTACAGGCAGGATCGCCAGTCCCCTCGGTCATGACAGGCACGTTGATGGCTCGCGACGCGGGCGCCGACCTCATCATTGCTGTGGGCGGCGGCAGCGCGGTGGTCACTGCCAGGGCCATCATCATCATGCTGGCGGAGGGCGGCCACCCACGAGATCACGCTACCAAGTACCCTGAGGAACAGCCTCCGGTGAGCCCGCGTTTGGTGGCGGCCAAAATTCCCAACATCCTCGTGTTGACCACGCCAACCACCGCAGCCACGCGAGCCGGGACTGCTGTGATCGACGCCGACACGGGTCATAGGCTGGAGATGTTCGATCCCAAGACCCGCCCGGCGGCCGTCATCTGGGACTCCGAGGCCCTGCTGACTGCTCCGGCGGACCTGTGCGTTAGCGCATCAGGCTCTTTGTTCAGCGGAGTGGTGAGCGCGCTTCAGGCCCCGCGTGTCAACGCCATGGCCGCTGCTGACCTGCTGTCGTCCCTGGGATTGTTGGTGGAAAATCTCCCGTTGGTTCGTAAAACCAATGACGACGGCACCGCCCGCGTGAACCTGTGTGCTGCGTCGTTCATGTACAACCGCGCGTGGGACACGGGAGCCAGCGGGTCGGCCCTTGGCGTGGTCAGCGCCCTGGCCCACAGCCTGGACACACGCTATCCCGATTGCGACCACGGGGCGGCGTATTCGATAACCACCGGACCCGGGATGCGTTTTAATCGCGACTTCAATACCGGCGGGCAGGCGCGGGTCGCCGACGCTTTGGGCGTGCGCGAGCCCGGCGACAACGATCAGGAAGCCGCCGATTCGGCTGCTGCTGCGATAACCGGGTTTTTCGAGGCCATCGGTCTTCCGGTACGTTTGCGCGACGTCGGCGTCCCGGCGGAGGGCATCTCGCAGATCGCCGAAGACGCTTTGACCGATTTCGGCCTGCATCGGAACGTGCGGCCGATCAACGGAGCCGAAGAATTGGAGCTTTTGCTGCGCTCGGCCTGGTAGCGCGGTCAGTCCGATGGCGACCCGGGCTCTCCCCACCAGGCGGCGCCGATGATTTGGCGCACGCTTTCCACTTCCCAGCGGGCGAGCAGTTCTTCGAGTTCGGCCAATATGCGGAACGGAGCGTTCAGATCCGCCAGATTTGCGCTTCCAACCTGAACCGCCGTCGCACCCGCCATCAGGTACTCGGCCGCGTTGCGCCCCGTCATAATGCCGCCGACTCCTATGATGGGCACGTCCACCGCCTGAGCAGCTTTGTGTACGAGGGCCATGGCGATCGGGCGCAGCGCCGGGCCCGACAAGCCTCCGTACCCGGTACCCAGCACGGCCTTCCCCGTCTCCGCGTCGACGTGCATGGCGGGGATCGTGTTGGATATGGTGAGCGCGTCGGCGCCGGCTTCAACTGCGGCATGGGCGATTTCGATGATGTCCGGCACATTCGGGGATAGTTTGGCCCATATCGGGAGGTCAGTCTGGCGTCGGACTCCGCTGACGGCCGCCTCGGTCAGTCGCGGGTAATGGCTGAACATAGCGCCGTCGTCCACGTTCGGGCAGCTCAGGTTGAGCTCAATCGCCGAGAACCCTTCGACCCCCCGCGTGAACGCGGCCATCTCTTCCCATTGTTCGATCGAGTCGCCGGCCATGCTCATTACGAAGTTCGCGTCCGAGTCGGCCCATCGCGGCGCCAGGTCCGCCATCGCGGCTTCGATGCCCGGGTTGGTGAGGCCGACCGAGTTCAGCAAGGTAGTTTCGCCGGCCTCCAGGCCTTCCCGGAATGATTCGGGAAACCAGCGAGGTTCCGGGTTTCCGGTTCGCGGGTAACGGGTGAAGGTCTTTGGCAGCACGGCCCCCAACGACCCCAGAGGAGCGTCCGCGCGGAGCCCGCGCCCGTATCCGTCATAACCGAAGGTACCCGACGCGATCATCATAGGGTTCCCCAACGCCAACCCTTCAGATTTGCACGGTGCCAAGTCGACCGACAAGTCCATCGTCTTCAGGTTCCCCCTTCAACATGAACGTAGGGGCGAATCACGATTCGCCCCTACCCGATTGCCGAGGATTCTCAGCTGACTACAGCTGCGGGATGTCCTCGTCTTCCTCTTCGAACGGCGAGAAGATTCGCGACGCGGTCAATTCCACTTCGCGATCGATTTCGGAATCATTGTCGGTCAGGGATTGGGCCCGCCGCACCAATTCGTCCTCTTCTTCCGCAGTCCTGATCTGGAAGCCAGCGTCCCCGATGGCCGTGCCACCCAATTGCGGCGGGGCCTGTCCCGCGATCAGTTCCTCGTCGACCAGTTCGCCCGCTCCTTCCAGAACGGCGAACTCGTCCGGTATGTCTCCGTCCCCGGAGAGCCATGCCGGGGCCAACTCGTGGCCAAATTCGTCCAAGGCCTCACGAAGCGCGAAGTCGTTCTCCGCATTTAGCAGGGATTCCAGTCGCGCCGGGATCAGTCGGCCGATAATCACGTTCTCCTTGAGACCGCGTAGCCAGTCGCGATCGCTGGCAACCGCGGCCATGGTGAGGACTTTCGTGGTTTCCTGGAACGAGGCTTTGGAGAGGAAGCTGTCGGTAGTTAGAGCGGCCTTGGAAACGCCCAACAGCAAAGTCTTTGCCGTCGCCGGCTCGCCTCCTTCCGCCAGCACCTGCGCGTTCTGGTCCTGGAACCGGAACTTGTCCACCACGTCGCCGGGTATGAACTCGGTGTCCCCGGCCGTCTCGACCTGCACCCGCCTCAGCATTTGCCGGAGGATGACCTCGATGTGCTTGTCGTGGATGCTGACGCCCTGGGAGCGGTAAACCTCCTGAACCTCGTCAACCAGATAGTGCTGTAGACCTTCCAGGCCGCGGATGTCCAGCAGTTCGCGGAGGTCCAGCGGTCCATCCACCAGGGCGTCGCCAGCCATGACCTGCTGGTTGTCGGTGACTTTCAGGGTCATCTGTGAGCTGACGTCGTACACACGGGATTCTTCCTCGCGCCATACGACCGTGATCCCGTTCGACGACACCTCTGCCTCGCCCTGGAAATCGGAGCGGATCTCGTTCACCACGTCGGTGTTTGCCAGCGCGGTACTCGACTCCGCCTCGCCGTCGGCAGCGGGAGAGGATTGCGTGTTCACCACCACCGCGAGCAACTTGCCTTCTTCGACCGGCTCGCCCCGTTCTACCAGCCGGATGGCTCCGGACGGCAGGACGTAGTCGTGGCGTTCCTCTTCGTCGTAGGTGACCCGGATTCGCCGCGAACCGTTGGGGTCCTCCTCTACGGAAATGGCGCCGTCAATGTGGGTGAGCACACCCGCGCCCTTCGGAGGCCGCACCTCGAACAGCTCCTGCACCCGGGGCAAGCCCGTGGTGATGTCGGAGCCGGCGATCCCTCCGGTGTGGAAGGTCCGCATGGTCAACTGGGTGCCGGGTTCGCCGATGCTCTGTGCCGCGATTACCCCCACCGCCTGTCCGATCTCGACGATCTCGCCCGTAGCCGGCAGTCGCCCGTAGCACATTTGGCAAATGCCCCTGCGGGTCTGGCAGGTCAACGGAGAGCGTACCGGCACCCGATCGATACCAGCGTCGCGAATGGCCGCGGCCAATCCCTCGTCGATCATCTCGTTGCGGTCGACGATGATCTCGCCACTGGTCGGGTCGGCGATCACGTCCCCGGCCAGGCGGCCGACGATACGCTCCGGCAGGTTGGACAGGGTCGGATCGTTGGGCCGCGGCTCCACGTAGAATGGTTCCGCGAATTCACAGTCCGATTCCTGGACGATCACTTCCTGTGAAACGTCCACCAACCGCCGCGTCAGGTAGCCGCTGTCCGCGGTGCGGAGCGCGGTGTCGGTGAGACCCTTGCGAGCTCCGTGGGTGGAAATGAAGTACTCCAGTGCCGTCAATCCTTCGCGGAAACTGGACTTCACCGGCCGCTCGATAATCCGCCCTTCCGGGTCGCTCATCAAGCCACGCATTCCGGCCATCTGCTTGATCTGGGAAATGTTACCCTTGGCTCCCGATTTGGCCATCACGGCGACACCGCCGTAGTTGGCCATCTCGGACTCCACTACCTGCTGCATGTCGTCGGACGCCTCGGTCCACGTATCGATAATGCGCTCGTACTTCTCCTCCTCCGTCATCATTCCCATCATGAAGTTGTCCTCGTGCTCGGCGACCTTCTGGCCCGCCGTGTCAAGGATGCTCCGCTTGCGCTCCGACACCTGAATGTCGTTGATGGCGATGGTGATACCGGACTTGGTGGCGTAGTAGAAACCCATTTCCTTGATGCTGTCCAAGGCCTTCGCCGTCTCTTCGTTGGACAGATTTCGGTAGAGTTCCGACGTGAGGTCCTTGATGGCGCCCCGGTCCATCAACTGATTCTTGTATCCCAGGGCGTCAGGTATGATCTCGTTGAATATCAACCGGCCCATGGTGGTCTCGATCTTGCCGTCGGTGCCGGAGACCTTCAGCACCGTGATTGGCGCGCGAAGGTCAAGCTGCCCGTCTGAGTACGCGATGCGCGTTTCGTCAATATCGTAGAACACCCCGCCGGCGCCCTTGGCATCCGTCACCAACTCGGTCAGGTAGTAGCAGCCCATCACCATGTCCAGCGTCGGCGCCACCAAAGGATCGCCCGAAGCGGGGGACAGCATGTTGTTGATGCTCAGCATGACCGAGCGGGTTTCGTGCACTGCCATGGCCGACAGCGGCACGTGTACCGCCATCTGGTCGCCGTCGAAGTCTGCGTTGAACGCCGAACACACGAGAGGGTGCAATTGGATAGCGCTACCCTCAATGAGGACGGGCTTGAAAGCCTGAATACCCAACCGGTGCAACGTGGGCGCCCGGTTCAACATCACCGGCCGGTCCTTGATGACGTCCTCCAGGATGTGCCAAACCTCCGGTGAGGAACGCTCGACCATGCGTTTGGCCGCTTTGATGTTGGGAGCCAGGGCGCTCAACACCAGGCGATGCATCACGAACGGCTTGAACAACTCCAGCGCCATGCGCTTGGGCAGACCGCACTGGTCCATTTTCAATTCGGGGCCCACGACGATCACGGAGCGGCCCGAGTAGTCCACCCGCTTGCCCAGCAGGTTCTGCCGGAACCGGCCCTGCTTGCCCTTGAGAAGATCGCTCAGCGATTTCAGGGCATGGTCGCGCTTGCCCTTCACTGCCTTTCCTTGACGGCCGTTGTCGATCAGGGAGTCAACGGCCTCTTGGAGCATCCGCTTTTCGTTCCGTATCATGAGGCCCGGGGCGCGCATGCTGGCAAAACGCTTGAGCCGGTGGTTGCGGGAGAGCACCCGCCGGTAAAGGTCATTCAGGTCGCTGGTCGCGAACCGGCCGCCGTCCAGTTGCACCATTGGGCGCAGCTCGGGCGGGAGCACCGGCAGGACGGTCATGATCATGTCCTGCATCCGGTTTTCGCTCCGCCGGAAGGTTTCCAGGAGGCGCATCCGCTTGCCGGCCTTGGTACGGATTTGGGAAGAAGTCGCCCTCATTTCCAGTTCGGTGTAGTACCGCTCCTGGTCCAGGTCCGTGTCCAGCAGCTTCAAAAATTCCAGCATCGGCTCCGCGCCCATCTCGGCGTCGAAAGCCTCGCCCCAGAAGGGCTTCAGCCGGTCGTAACGACTGGTAGAGAGGGTGGTCAGGTGCAGACCAGGGGAGCCGCTGCGCGCGATGTAAAACTCGTCCGGCAGCTCGGTTTCGTTACGCGCCGCAGCCGGGAGTTTCAAATCGTCCCAAAGCCAGTCCACGTCGACGCTGCGCGGGCGCTGGGAAGGGTCCCATCGGAGCCAGCGCATGGCCTGGATCAGGTCCACGGCTTCTTTGCGCCGTTCAGCCACCGCTCTCAAAAGGTAGTCGTCGACCACTCCAATCAAATCGCGGAGCACCGGCAACTGCCGTCGCCACAGCGAGATTTCCTTTTGCTGGTTTTCGGGCGTAATGTCGGTCTGGATGAACTCGATCCGGTCTTCCAACTCGCCGATCACTTTCATATCGCTGCTGTCGGCCTGCAAGCGGTCGAGCAGCGCGTTGAATGCGGGCAGGTTCCAGCCTCGTCCCTCGGGGTTATCGTCAGACCGGCGGTAGTTCCAGCTTCGAACCGCCTGTTCGACGGTTGTCAGGGCATGCTCGATCTCTGCCAGATCGTCTGACAGCGGCTGTTGCGCAGTCGGTCCGAAGGATGCGGAGCCGACGCCGGTCACAGCGACGGCCACGCCATTAACCGCCGGCAACAATGCCTCGTCGTAGACCACTGCGATGTCATCTCGCAGGCGTTCGACGGCGTCAGCCAGGTCGTCCTGCAGTTCCTCGCCGGGTTCGTTTTGCCATGCATTGAAGGCGTCAATCACGAGCTGGGCGTGCGAGGATTGTTGTCCCAGCGCTTCTGAGATGGGCAGCCGGCCATGATGGAGGCCCGATATCGCGACGGCAATCTGGTCGCCTTCAATCGCAGCCATGGCGAGCTTGTCGGGAGAGTCGATCACACCTTCCGCCAGCAGCAGCTGGCCGACTTCATAGGTTGCACGCTCGGCTTTGATCCCCTCGGTCGTCAGGGCCAGCAGACATTCCAAATCGGCCTTGAAATCGCCCTCATTGGGATCCTGTGCTCCGGCCACGCGAACCAGGGCTGACTTAGCCGCGCTAACCGCCTGCGGTAGGGTTTGCGATGGACCGGCGATAATCGATACCGCTTCGTGGAGACTGCCTTCCAGCGCCCAATCGCTCACGCGGCCCGCGGTCCGTTCCCAGGCGCTGTACGCAACCGCCAACGGACCCTCCCGCAGCTCGTCAACTTCCCTGCTGTGGCGTTCCAGCTGCTCACGCATCAGATCGATATCGACCTGGTTGATCACGTAGGCCGAGTAATAGAGGACACGCGTGAGGTCGGACAGTTTCAGATCAAGCGCCAGGCTCATCACGCTGGGCGTGTTCTTCACGAACCAGATGTTGGCCACCGGGGCGGCCAGGGCGATGTGACCCAGCCTCTGCCGCCGAACGTTCGCCCGAGTGACCTCAACGCCACAGCGATCGCACACTACGCCCTTGTACTTTTGGCGCTTGTACTTGCCGCACTGGCATTCCCAGTCCTTGGTGGGGCCAAAAATTCGCTCGCAGAACAGGCCGTCTTTTTCCGGCCGCTGCGTACGGTAGTTGATGGTTTCGCCCTTTTGGACCTCGCCGGAAGACCACCCGGCGATCTGTTCGGGCGAGGCGATGGAAATGCGTATGGCGTTGAAATCGGATGAAGTAGCTTCGCGGTTGTCCAGCATCCTGACCATAATCTAGTTGACCTCCGCGGTGAAGAGATAGTCGTCTTCGCCGGGCAGACCCAAACTGCCGTCCTCCTGCTCCTCTTCGTCCTCCAGTCTCACGTTCAGCCCCAGGCTTTGGAGCTCCTTGAGCAAGACATTGAAGGATTCAGGGATGCCGGGTTGGGTTATCGGATTGCCCTTGACGATGGATTCGTAAGTATTTACCCGACCGGTTACGTCGTCGGATTTGATTGTCAGCACCTCCTGGAGGTTGTGCGCCGCCGAGTAGGCTTCCAGGGCCCAAACCTCCATCTCACCGAAACGCTGGCCACCGAATTGAGCTTTTCCGCCCAATGGCTGCTGCGTAATCATGGAGTAGGGGCCGGTGGACCTGGCGTGGATCTTGTCTTCCACCAGGTGTATCAGTTTCAGCATGTAGATGCTTCCCACGGCGACCGGTTGGTCAAAGGCCTCGCCGGACCTGCCGTCGTAAAGCTGGAATTTTGCGAAGGTGGGCGGTGAGATGAGCTTGTCGCGATGCACGTCCAGCGCCATCTGATGGAGTTCAGCCAAGCTCCGTCCATCAGGATCCTCGCCGGCCACGTCCCGCAGCCAGAGGTACAGGCAAGCGTGCCGCGCCATGCCTTGCAGGGACTCGTCGTAGATGGCTGTAGGATCGAATCCTTGATCCCGCAACCAGGCGTAGACCTTCGCCAGATCGATTTCTCCTTCGGGCCCGGCGCTGTTGTCGGCGGCCTTGGCTTGCTCAGCGAACCACCAGCGCGCCAGGGAGTCTTCGATGTTGTTGTCGTCGGCTCCTTCGAACACCGGGGTCAAAGCCTGGAAGTTCAAACTCCGAGCCGCCCAACCCAGGTGGCTTTCCAACACCTGGCCCAGGTTCATCCGCGAGGGCACGCCAATCGGATTCAAGATGATGTCGACGGGCGTTCCGTCCGGCAGGAACGGCATGTCTTCTTCCGGCAGGATGCGTGACACAACGCCCTTGTTCCCGTGCCGCCCGGCCATTTTGTCACCGACTGAGATCTTGCGGGTTTGCGCGACCCACACGCGAATGGCCTCGTTAACATCGGGAGGCAGTTGATCGCCGGGTTGCTCGTCGCCCCGCTTTTCGCGGCTCAACGCCTTCACGCCAATCACCTTGCCGCGTTGACCGTGCGGGACTCGCAGTGACGTGTCTCGGACGTCCTTTGATTTTTCGCCGAAGATGGCGCGCAGCAGGCGTTCCTCGGCGGTCATTTCTGTCTCGCCTTTCGGTGTGACTTTCCCGACCAGGATGTCCCCCGGTCCAACGTCGGCGCCGATCCGGATGATGCCGCGTTCGTCCAGGTCCCTCAGGTTACCTTCGCCAACGTTGGGAATGTCTCGGGTGATTTCCTCATCACCCAGCTTCGTCGACCTGCTTTCGACCTCGTACTTTTCGATATGCACGGAAGTGAACTGGTCGTCCTTGACCAGCCGCTCACTGATAATGATGGCGTCCTCGTAGTTGTAGCCTTCCCACGACATGAACGCCACCAGCACGTTCTGGCCCAAAGCCAACTCGCCACCGTCGGTGGAAGAGCTATCGGCCAGCGTGTCTCCCGCGTTAACGTGGTCTCCCTTCTGGACGACGGGACGCTGGTTCAGACAGGTGCCTTGGTTGGTCCTCGCGAACTTGATCAGCCGGTGCGCGTGCCCCCGGCCAGCATCGTCCATCACCGTAATTTCGCGACCGTTCACGGATATCACGGAGCCTCGGACCCGAGAGAGCAATACCTGACCGCTATCTCTCGCCACGCGGCTCTCTATGCCCGTGCCGACGATGGGCGCCTGGGGTTGGAGCAGGGGCACCGCTTGCCTCTGCATATTGCAACCCATCAGAGCGCGGTTGGCGTCGTCATGCTCGAGGAATGGGATCAACGCGGCCGAAACGCTCATGATCTGTAGCGGCGAAACGTCGGCGTATTCCACCGTGGCCGGCGGAGCCAGACGATAATTGTCGCCCTCACGCACTTCAACCAACTCGTCGGTGAATTGGTACAAATCGTCAAAACCGGAGTTTGCCTGCGCAATGCGGTACTGCTCTTCCGAGTCGGCGGTCAGGTATTGAACGCTCTCGGATCGCGTGTCCACGAACGGCGCCACGTCTATCGCCAGGTCGCCGGACAAGCGTCGGAGCCGGCGCCAATCCTGCGTCGTGATCTTGTCACCCGCTTTGACGATCACTTCGCCTTTGCGCGTCTTCACGTCGGTCGCCACAACGTGGCCGATCGGGTCGAAATATCCCGGCAATCCGGGAGTGCGGCAGTCTCCAAGCCATAGCTGCTTGATCACCGGCCAGTACGGGGTCTCGATGAACCCCAGGCGGTCGATGCGGGCGTAGGCGGCCAGACTGCTCAGCAGGCCGATGTTGGCTCCTTCGGGGGTTTCGATGGGGCAGATGCGACCGTAGTGCGACGCGTGGACGTCTCGCACGTCAAACCCCGCCCGCTCACGGGTGAGGCCGCCGCGACCCAGCGCCGACAGGCGGCGCTTGTGGGTCAACTCCGCCAATGGGTTGGTCTGGTCCATGAACTGCGATAGCTTGTCCCCGCCGAAGAACTCCCTGATAGCGCCAGTCACCGGTCGGACGTTCACCAGCTTCGCCGGTACGGCGTCTTCGGGTTTTTCGAGGCGTCCCACCCGGTCCTGGAACATCCGGTGCATGCGCAGCAGACCGATACGCACCTGGTCGCGCATGAGTTCACCGGCCACACGTACTCTGCGGTTGCCCAGGTGGTCAATGTTGTCACGGGGTTCGCCGTTGGCCACGTGCTGCGTGATCAGCGCTTCCAGCGTGTCGATGATGTCCATCAGATCGAGTACGCGGCGTTCGTCCAGTTCGATGCCTGGCAGGTTGAATCGCACGCGGTGCATATTGCCGTTGGGACCGCAGTTCACCTCGGTTACCACGCCGACAATGCGCGAAGCCCGCGCACGGACGGGAGTCAAACGCCAGGATTGGAGCGGACCCTGGCTGACGCGCTCAGCGTAGATCAATTGACCCGCTTCCACGATGCTGTCATCGGCCAGGAAGCGGTTCTTCAGGATGGAGACTTCGCCACGGCTGATGGCGTCGTCCGATGCCGAACCGCCGAATATGGGTTGGGTGGCGATTGCCACCGGATCACCCAGGGTTTCCGTAACCTGCTGCTGGACGCGAACCGTGCGGGTGCCGTCTTCCTGGTTTCCAATGAGAGAAAGGACCGTTCCACCGTTAGCCGCGTCGTAAGTCTCTACGCGTACTGTTTCCTCGTCGGCCGACTGCCCCTCAAACAGGTCAACGGGTATTATCCGTCGGTCCGCCCGGCGCGCCAGGTAGCCGTAGTTGATCAGAGCGTCGACATCACGGTCTGACAGTATGCGGTGCTCGCGACCCGACGCCTCGAAAATGTCCGCAGGCGTGATTCCGTCCTCTGTTTCGGCACGGTTGCGGACGAGGTCAAGTATCTTTTTGTGGTGCTCGGATAGAATCTGCGAGGCGGACCGCCCGAGGCGCTGGTCAACCTTGATGCGCCCAACTTCCCCGAGGTCGAAACGTCGACCATCGTAGAAATGATTGAGCACGAACGTGCACGCGGCATCCACCTGTACGGCCGGTTCGCCGGGCCGCAGCCACTTATACAGGTTCCGTTGCGCCAGGCCGATCCGGTAGGCCTGTTGGCTGTCGAATTCGCGATCGGGATGTATGCGGTCCCATAGAGACCTGAGTTCCTCGTCTCGCGGATTGTAATCACGGTCTTCCGCCGGTTCTGATCCGGCAACGAAACGCCGGCAATCGTGGTTGTCTACGTTTTCAAAGAGCGCCCTCATCTCCTCGGCGTTGACGATACCAAGGGCGTAAAGGAACGTGGACACGCCCATGCGGCGGCGTCGGTCCACGCTGACGGTAATGGTTTCCGGCAGGTTCCGGCGGCGCGCGTAGTAATGAGTCCAGGTTGACAATTCGATGCGAGCGCCGCGGCTGGCCGATATCCGCGCTTTGTAGTACCAGTTTTCCAGTTTTCCGCACTCGGGACACGCAGGATCCTGCGAAGGCTCCCGTTCGAAGTACACGCCGGGGGCGCGTTGAAGTTGGCTGACGAGTACGCGCTCAGCGCCGTTGATAATGAACGTGCCAGTGTCGGTCATCATGGGCACGTCGCCAAAGAAAATGTCCGACTCGGTGATCTCGCCCGTTTCCTGGTCCCGCAACTGGGCTTTGACGTACAGCGGCTGGGAAAAGGTGATCTCCCGCTCCCGGCATTCTTCGGGACTGAACTGCGGTACGTCGAACCAGTGATCCAGGAAATACAGTTCGAACCGCTCAGCGCGACGCGACGCCTCGCCATTGGCGAAACGCCGGGTAATACCGGCGACGATAGGTGAGCAGTCCCGGAAAGTCTCTGCTAGTCCATTTGTTTTGAACCAGTCGAAAGACTCGACCTGGCTTCGGATGAGGTTGGGCACGTCCAGAACGTTCGCGATGCTCGAATCCGAGTAGGTTTTCACATCGCGAGCGGACAGACCGCGCTCGTTCCTGCCTGAGCGTTTACGGGTCAAGACCATGAAACGACCCTCCTGACGGGTGCGCGGGGGTTGGTTAACGGATTTTGCCTGCTCCGCTGCCGTTCACGAGCAGACACTAAGACACGGCCAACCGTTCCCGGCAGGCCGCATCAATAGGTCAGTTTAGAACTGAGGGAGCAGGCGAAACTTCAAAAAATCAGGGCGATCAGCATTCTGCGCATATATGGTAAGTACTTGGATGGTAAACGATTTGGAACGGATTTGTCAAACGCAACGCGTCGATCATTCGGGCGATATCGTTTCATGAACCAGCCGGAAGCATCCCGAGCGAGCGTAAACGGGCTTCGATTTTTTGATACTGACGTCGGATACGCCTTTCACGTAATGCCTGGGATGCTTTCCCCTGATTGGCCCTGGATGCACAGGGTTCGGATGGGCCCGGACCGTGTTCGACCGGCAGTTCTAACCGCCGCCGCCCCGGACTTCCAGGCTCGGTTTTGTCATCTCTTCCGGGTTGAGCAGCGCGTCCAGTTCCGCTTCGCTGAGCGAAGTGTCGGTGCGAGCGATTTCCCGGATCGTCCGTCCCGTTTCGGCCGCCTTTTTGGCGATCCCGGCGGCAGCGTCGTAACCGATAGAAGGCGCCAATGCCGTGCCCAGCATGAGGCCTTTCTCCACCATCGCCGGGCCGGTCTCCGTAGCGGTGATTCCCACCACGCACTGGTCCGCGAAATTGCTCGCCGAAGCGGCTAACAACGACACCGATTGCAGCAGGTTGTACGCTGCCAAAGGCATCATGGTGTTCAGCTCGAAGTATCCCCCGGCTCCGGCGAGGGCAACGGCAGCGTCGTTGCCCACGACATGCGCCGCGACCTGGATCACCGACTCGGAAATAACCGGGTTCACCTTGCCGGGCATGATACTGCTGCCCGGCTGGACCTCGGGCACGTTGATTTCCCCCAGGCCAGCCCGCGGACCGCACCCTAGGAACCGGATGTCGTTGGCGATCTTATGGAGGCTGATGGCTACGGTTTTCAACTGTCCGCTGGCCTCAACTATCCCGTCCAGCGTGGACTGCGCCTGGAAGTGGTTGCCGGTTTCTCGGATGGAAACCCCGGTCATCTCGGCCAATCGCGCGCACGTCCGCTTCGAGAACTCCGGATGCGTATTCACGCCGGTGCCGACCGCCGTTCCACCGAGCGCCACTTCCGCCAGGGCTTCCTGAGCGCGACGTACTCGCGCCACACTGTATTCCGCCTGTCCGGCGTAGCCGCTGAATTCCTGCCCCAGGCGAACCGGCGTTGCGTCCTGCAGATGGGTGCGTCCCGTTTTTACAATGGGCCAGAACTCGTCGGCCTTTGCCTGCAGAGCTGTCCGCAGCGATTCCAGAGCCGGCGCCAGGTCCTCTTTGAGACCGAGGAGCGCAGCAAGGTGGATCGCCGTCGGGATCACGTCGTTGGAAGATTGACCGAGGTTGACGTTGTCGTTGGGATGTACCAATCGCGATCCCAGGTCGCCGCCCAGAATCTGTGACGCTCGGTTGGCGATCACCTCGTTCGCGTTGGTGTTGGTGGAAGTGCCCGATCCGGTCTGGAAGATGTCCAGAACAAAATGCTCGTCGTGCTTGCCGTCCGCGACTTCCTGGGCCGCCTCGACGATGGCATTACCGGCCGTCCGGTCAAGGACGCCCAGGTCCATGTTGGTCTGTGCAGCGGCCAGTTTTATGAGTCCTAGAGCCCGTATGAACTGCCTGGGAAAACGAAGGTCGCTGATGGGGAAGTTCAAGACTGCCCTCATGGTAGACGCGCCGTATAGAGCGTCCGCCGGGACGTTCATCTCGCCCATGGAGTCGCGTTCGATCCGAGTTGCGGAAGTAGTCATCGCTTGGTGCCTTCCTGTTTCCTTGGTTTGCTGTGTGAAAATCGTGGTTCGGGTTCCGGTCAGGCGGAGGACCAGCGTCACTTGCCTTCCCTGATGAAGTCCGCGACGCGCTCGGCGATCATTATCGTAGTGGCGTTGGTGTTGGCGCGGATAACGTCGGGCATGACCGAGGCGTCAACCACTCTCAGGTTCTCCATGCCGTAGACCCGGCAATACTGGTCGACCACTGCATCCAGGTCCGAGCCGGGGCCCATTTTGCAGGTGCCCGACGAATGGTGCTGGGTGTACGCATTGCGCAACATCCAATCGTCCAGCGCCGCGTTTGAGGCCAGGTCTTCGTCCGTCGGGGACAGACGCTCTGCCACAAACGCTCGGAACGTCGGTTGCTCGGCAATCTGCAGGCACAAACGAACCGCGGCGCGGAGGCGCTGGCGGTCAACCGGGTCGGACAGATAGTCATAGAACAGGTCCGGCTGTACGTGTGGGTCGGTCGACGTCAAACGCAGGCGCCCGGCGGTGCCCGCGTTCTGCAGCGCGGCGCTGAACCCGAAGTGGAAATCGTCAGTTTCGATGTTCACGCTGGCCGGGCGATGCTCACTGGTCATCAGTATCGGCGAGACTTGGATGTCCCCGCGCGTTCCCGTGCCTTCTGGGCTGTACCGCAATCCTACCTGGATGCTGGGCGCCTCCAGGTCAGGCGGGTCGCCCACGCCGCGGAAGAGGCTGAACACCGCCGGATGGTCGCGGAGATTCTCGCCTACTCCGGTGAGCTCGTGCACCAACGGTATTCCCATATCCCCGAGATGGTCCGCCGGTCCCACTCCGGAGAGCAGCAGGATCTGCGGAGACCCGATTGCCCCCGCGCTCAGGATAATCCGGTTGCCGTATACCTCGAAAACTTCGCCGCCGCTCTCGGCCTCTATGCCGACCGCGGTCTTGCCCTCAAAGAGGACGCGCCTGGTCACCACGTTGCCGCGAACGGTCAGGTTCATGCGATGGCGGCACAGGGACAGATAAGTCAACGAAGTGCTCATCCGCACCCCGTCGATGTTGTTCAGCGGACGTGCCGCCACTCCAACGGAGTCCGGGTGATTCTGGTCAGTATCTTCCGGAAACCCCAATTCCCGGCAACTGTCGTAAAACGCTTCTGCCACCGGCAACCACTCATGACGCTTGTACCGGCGCACCGGGATCGGGCCTGAGTTTCCGTGAAAGTCGTCCCCGCCGAAATCCAGATCGTTTTCGAGGCGGCGGAAATAAGGCAGCACCTTGGTGAACGACCATTCGTCGTTGCCCCAGATCGCCCAGTTGTCGTAGTCCTCCGGTACGCCTCGGAACAGCACCTGGCCGTTGATGCTGGATGAACCGCCCATGGCTTTGCCGCGCGGGATGATGATGGGCTCGTCCTGTCGCGGTGTTCCCTGGGCGAGGTAACCCCAGCTGTGCGGGCCGTAGGCTGATCGCCACACGTTGTTCCCGTTTTTCAGGTCAATCGGCAGGTGTTCGAAATCAGGGTAGTCGGGCCCGGCTTCCAGGAGCAGGACCGACACATTCGCGTCTTCCGTCAGGCGCGACGCCAGCGCGCACCCGGCTGATCCTCCTCCGACGATTATGTAGTCATACTGCAAGGGGCACCTCCCGATCATCCATACACGGTCCGGCCAACAGCCCGCTACAGGCCGCAACTGGCCAGCAGGCAATTGAAGAAATCGACATCGTCCATGCCGCCGAGGGTTTCATCGTGCCGGTCCGCCAGGTGCCTCATAATGCGCGGCGTGTTCATCGGGATCAGCAGGGCGGTGGCGTTGATGCTGATGATCCCGATCATGGGATACGCCGTGAAACGGCCAGCCGCCTGCGATTGCTGCTCGCAGAGCAAGCACCGGACCGTGATTTCCTCGTCGCGTTGGTCATAGATCAGCCGGATCAGCGGAGCCCCGTCAAGTTGGGCGTCATACATTTCGCCGTTACCGAATTGGTCGGGACCTATGAATTCCGCGGCCAGCGAGTTCGTCCACCCTTCCGGCGGGTACACGACCCGATTGCTGTCCCTGGGCATGACCGGCACCTCGAAAACCAGGTAGAAAAAGCGTGGCACGATTTTACCCCATCGCTATTGCGATCCGCCACGCCGGGCAGCCCGAACGCGTGCCTCCGGTTGCCGTTGTGCTGGCCCCGACGCTGCGGCTCAGGTTTCAGCGGGCTAACCGGCTCGCCTAACCTGGCGTTCGCCGTGAACCGCGCCGCAGACGCCAAGGCAAATAACTGTTGGCCAGTGGTTGCCGCGCACCTATGAGTGTGGCACCATGAGTTCGATTAGTTGTACGGAGATTGCTAGAGTGTGTTCGACGCCATCAGGAGTGGACCGATGAGTTTGAATATCTTCGACGTCAGCGGCCAGAAAGTGCTGCTGGTCGGTGCCGGTCGCGGCATCGGCAAAGGTATCGCCCTGGCGTTCGCTCAGTCGGGCGCGGACGTAGCGGTAACGGGCTTGACCTCCACCGGCGTGAACCGGGTTGCCGAGGAAATCCGGGCCATGGGCGGGACTTGCCTTCCGCTCACGGGCGATGCGACCACCGCGGCCGATACTGATGCCATTGTCGGTCGTACCATCGCCGAGTTCGGCCATATCGACACGCTGGTCAACTGTGTCGGCGACGCGATTCGGAAGCCCGTTGTCCAATTGCCCGGCAGCGACATCCCGGGTATGACCGAAACCGAGTGGCACAGCATCGTCGACATCAACCTGACCGAAGCATTCCAGGGTTGTCGTGCCGTGGGAGCGCACATGCTGGAACGTGGAGAGGGTAACGTCATTAACATCAGCGGCTGGGCCTCCTTTCGCGGGCGCCCGATGTCTGCAGCCTATGACGCTGCCAAGGCCGGCCTGATGCGTTTCACCGAATGCGTGGCCCAGGAGTGGGCGCCCTTCGGCATTCGCTGCAATGCGATTGCCCCGGGAAGCTTTCCCGACCCGGAGCAGATGTCCGAGGAAGCTTTCGCGGCCCGCGACGCGTCCGCCGGCGAAACCATTCCCCTCGCCAGGGTTGGCCGCCTCATTGAGGTGGGCTATCTAGCCGTGTATCTCGCGTCGCCAGCCGCCTCTTATGTTACCGGCCAAACTTGGGCAATCGATGGCGGCGTCAGTATCAAGCATCCGTGATCAGTTGTAGGAACCGGGGCCAAATCGGGCCTTCCAGTGCGAACATTCCCGCTTCTCAGAAACCCAATATCAGGAATTCCACGTCCTATGGCATGCAAACCGCGAGATCAGTGGCAGGAGGTTCGCCATGACGATGCATTACGAATTGCTGGCTACCCGTATTTTGGAACACGCGGCAACCCACTTTCCGAACAAGGAAATCGTGACGCGCGTAGGTGAGGACACCCACCGCTACACCTACACCGACATGTTCACCCGCACGTCGCGTCTGGGCAACGCCCTGCGCGAATTGGGGGTCGGCCGCGGCGACCGCGTTGGCACTTTCGCCTGGAACAACTACCGGCACCTGGAGGCCTATTTTGCCCCCGCCACCATCGGGGCGGTTACGCATACGATCAACATTCGTTTGGCGCCCGACGACATGGTGTTTATCATCAACCACGCGGGTGATAAGGTGCTGTTGATCGATCCGGACCTTGCGCCCCTGATTGAAGCCATAGCTGATCGTCTGACCTCGGTGCAGCACTTCGTCATCCTGGGCGAGCCGGACGAAATGACCACGGCGCTTCCCAACGCCGCGTGCTACGAAACCCTGTTGGCCGCAGCCTCGTCTGAGTACAGTCCGGCCGACGTTGACGAGTATTCGACCATGGGTCTCTGCTATACATCCGCTACTACAGGCCTGCCCAAGGGCGTGGCCTACTCCCACCGGGCGGTCTATATCCACTCGCTGACCTCCGCCGCCTCAGATATGATCGGAGTGTTGGAACGCGATCGAATTATGGCGATAGTGCCCATGTTCCACGCCAACTGCTGGGGCTTTCCCTACACGGCCACCATGTTCGGCGCGTCCCAGATTTTCCCGGGCGTGCGACCAGACCCGCGCGTCATCTGCGAAATGATCGAGCGGGAGAAAGTGACCGTCAGCGCCGGTGTGCCGACCATTTGGATTGGCGTTTTGGACTATCTCCAACGCTCCGGTGTTGAGTACGATCTGTCCTCGTTGCGGCAGGTAGTCAGCGGTGGTTCGGCGGTTCCGTTGTCGGTATGGCAGGCTTACCGGGACCGGCTCGGCGTCGAAATAGTCCACGCCTACGGCATGACCGAGGCCACCCCCTTGATCTCGGTCAATCGGCGACGCAGTTGGCTGGACCACCTGTCCGACCAGGAACGGGTCGAACTGAACGCCAGCCAGGGCGTAGTTGCCCCGGGCATCGATATGAAGCTCGTTGACGAAAACGGCGACGCCCTGGCGTGGGACGGTGAACAGCGCGGGGAACTCTGGTTCCGCGGCCCATGGCTGGCTGACGAATACATTGACGACGAGCGCAGTGCCGAAACCTTTATCGACGGCTGGTACCATAGCGGTGACATCGCCACCATTGACGCCAACGGCTATATCCAGATCGTTGATCGCGTCAGGGATATGGTGAGAAGCGGCGGCGAGTGGATATCCTCCGTGGACCTGGAGTCCGCGATCATGGCTCACCCAGACGTGCTGGAAGCGGCGGTCATCGCGGTACCTCATCCCCGGTGGCAGGAGCGGCCCCTGGCCTGCGTGGTATCGCGCTCGGAGGCGGCAGACCCGTTGACCAAGGACACCATATTGGACTTTATTCGACCCGACTTCGCCCGTTGGTGGCTTCCGGACGACGTGGTCTTCATCGACGAAATACCGAAAACCAGCGTCGGCAAATTCGATAAGAAAGTCCTCCGCGAGCGGTTCGAAACCCACGCCTGAACCGATTGGATGAGCCACGCATCGTCTGGTCCGTCAGCCATATCGGGCGTCGGTCTGCGCAAGGACTACGGTGACCGCAGCGTCCTGAGGGGAGTCAACATCGCTGTGCCGTCGGGCCAGATCGCGGTCCTCTTCGGAGCCAACGGCGCGGGCAAAACCACGCTGCTCCGAACCCTCGCCGGCCTCTCTCGACCCGATGCCGGCGATGTGCATATCGCCGGACTGCGGATGCGGAGGTCGGGCGGTCGCGCTCGCGACCTGGTCGGTTTCGTCGGTCACCAGACCCTGCTGTACAACGACCTGACGTGCCGCGAAAATCTGGTTTTCTACGCGAAGCTCTACGGGGTCGCGCGTCCTGAACGACGCATCGAAAGTATCCTCGCCCGATTGAACCTGGCTGACCGGGCGGATCGACGCGTGCGCACGCTGTCCCACGGCATGCAAAAGCGCCTGTCCGTAGCCAGAGCGATTCTGCACGAGCCGGCCGTCTTGTTGTTGGACGAACCGGAGTCAGGGCTTGATACCGATTCGGTCGCGTCTCTGGGCGAATTGTTGCAGGACTGGTCGTCGTCGGGTAAAACCGCTCTTTTGACGACGCATAGCTCTGAAATCGGACAAGCCTGGGCGGACCGCGTGCTCACGTTGAACCGCGGCCGACTGGTAGAACAAACGCATGCTCACCGCGATGGCGTGGGCGCCAACGATGCCTCAAATGCCGATCCGGCTTCGGGCTGAGCCACCCCGGTTGGACCGTCGCCCATGCGGCTGCTGAGCGCGACCTTCGCAATAGCGTGGAAAGACGTACGTCTCGAGTTCCGATCGCGCGACACGATCGTATCCGCGCTGATTTTCGGGCTCATCGTGGTGGTGGTGTTCAACTTCGGGCTCAACCGCGCCCCGGGTAGCCTCGGCCCGGCGGCGCCGGGTCTGCTGTGGGTAGCCTACGCCTTCGTGGGGGTGCTCGCGATGAACCGCGCTTTCGCCCGCGAGTTGGAACAGGGCGCATTGGACGGTCTGTTGGCCGCCCCCGTCAGCCGAGACGCCGTTTTCCTGGGTAAAATGCTCGGCACTTTGGCTTTCATGGTGCTCATCGAGGCCATATTGCTCCCAGTCTTTGCGGTAATGCTGGACCTGCCGGCGCTGTCTCCCGTGTTGGGGCTGATCATCCTGCTGGCGACGATCGGCTTTGCCACCGTGGGGACCTTCTTTGCGGCTATCGCGGCCCAAACGCGCTCCCGTGAAATCCTGTTGCCCGTTCTCTTCTTCCCGGTCATCGTGCCCGTGATCATCGCTGCAGTCGAGGCCACGGCCCTGGCGCTTCAGGGCGGGCCCATGCTGCCAATCTGGACCCGGTGGCTGCCCCTGCTAGTGGTGTTCGACGCGGTGTTTTTGGTAATATGCCCGTGGATATTCGGGTTTGTGTTCGAGGGATAACGCATTTTGGCGGCGATAGCGGGCCGTGGGCCGACGGACTCCACCCTACGTGTTGTTATCCGCGATTTCCGGCTGTGGGTGCTGTTCGCGACGGCAGCGCTGACCATCGTCGACGTTTACCTGATATTCGTTGTGGCGCCCACGGATCAGGTGCTGGGCCACATCCAGCGCATTTTCTACATCCACGTCCCCATCAGCATCCTATCCTTTCTTGGATTCCTGGTTTGCGCGGTGGCCGGCGTCGGGTATCTCATCCGGCGTGGAGAGATTTGGGACCGCGTGGCTCATGCGGCCGCGGAAGTCGGTGTCGTATTTGTCACCCTGGCGCTGGTAACCGGCGTCATTTGGGCCCGTCCGGTGTGGGGTGTCTGGTGGACCTGGGAGCCGAGGCTCACCACGACCCTGATCCTGTGGCTGATCTACGTCGCTTACTTGATGATCCGCCATTACGCCCCCACGCCGCAGCAGGGTCGGGCGTGGTCGGCTGTCGTCGGCATCATCGGTTTTGTCGATGTCCCAATCGTGTACTATTCCG
The DNA here is from genome assembly GCA_951813535.1 of uncultured Dehalococcoidia bacterium. Classification (GTDB taxonomy): domain Bacteria; phylum Chloroflexota; class Dehalococcoidia; order Lucifugimonadales; family UBA3495; genus Bin87. The sequence goes on from OX638345.1 coordinate 2,324,334, forward strand.
TCCAGTGGTGGCGATCCATCCATCCCGTGCAGGTGATCGGGCCCGAGGCGGCTGATGACGCCCTGGAGCCGATCATGGCTCGAATCCTGATTTTTTCATTGGTCGCGATGCTGGCGCTGTTTGCGTATCTGCTGCTGGAACGGGTAGCCCTGCGGGGAACCGAGGATGCCGTTTCCGTTATACGCCGGCAAGGAACCTACGACTAGAATGACTGTACCTCCGAACAATTTGCCTTTCCTGTTCGCCGCTTTCGCCGTTGCGTGGGCGGTGTTCTTTATCTACGCCGCGTACATGTCCTGGCGGCGCCAGTCTATCCAAAGGGACCTGCGGGAACTCCAGTCGACGGTAGAACTGGATCCGGACCCCGATGGGGACGAGGAAGAGCGCATGGGGTCGGTATAATGGTATGGGCCATTCAAACCACTCCACACTGAGTTGCCATGCAGACCGATCCATACACTGGACCCGTGCCCGTCGCGGAGCACACTGTTGACGCCGAGTCGGAGCGTTCCGCATGGCGTACGCATCGCGCGCGTCTCCTGATCCTGGGCGGTGTGGTCGCCCTCGCGGTGGCATATATGGTGTACGCCGCTTTCCCGGGGAACACTCTGTATTTCGTCACCGTCAGCGAATTCCTGGATGATCCCAAGCTCCACGATGGCCAGACCCTGAGGGTGGCTGGCGCACTGGCGCCCGACACATTCCGCCGGGACGACGGGTCCACGCTTTCACGCTTCAGATTGGGGGACAAGCAGCCGGACGTCCCCGGCGCTGCGCCCGGCAGTCCGCAGATGGAAGCCAGTTACGTGGGTGTTCTGCCGGACCTCTTTTTCAACCCCCATTCGGAGATCATCCTCGAAGGGCACTACGACGGCCACGAGCAAGTTTTCGCGACCGACAATATCCTCGTCAAATGTCCGTCCAAATATCAGTCGATCCAGGCCGAGAACCCCGACCTCGTACCAGGCGCGGTGGCCCCGGCGCAGACTTATTGACCTACCGCTGTGCTTCCTACAGCGCACATCGCGGTAGATCCTTCGGAACCCGCAATTAAACGAAATGATGCCGACGTCGCGCGACGTCGGCATCATCTTGCGCTCTTGAGTCGGGGCGAACGTCTAGAACGCGTAGGCGTCCATCAACTGTTCCATGGACCGAGAGCGCGCCTTGGCCCGTATTGATTCCATGTTGCCTTCCAGCGAAGCCCGGCTCTCATCCTTATAGATAACGCCAACTGGCAGGCCCCCTTGCTGCACCAACTCGTAGGCCGCCTGTTTGCTGGAAGGATCGTGGTCCTCGGGTATGTCCCAAAGCGCCGGGGCGATACCTTCCCTGGCGTTGCCCTTGATCAACTGGAACGTATCGTTATAGGTCACGCACGGCGACTGAACGTGGATCATCGACATTCCGTCGTGGTTCATGCCCTCGTTGATCAGCCTGGCGAGCACGCGAGGCTGACCCGAGAACCCGGAAGCGATGTACGAAACGCCCAGCGTCAGGTACAGCTCCAGCGGGTCAAGGTCCTCCTCGATCTTGCCGAACGGTGTGCTGCTGGTGACAGCGCCCATCTCCGTCGTGGGCGAACTCTGGCCCTTGGTGAGGCCATACACCCCGTTGTCCATGATCACCGCGGTCACGTTCACGTTGCGCGCCGCCTGCGGGGCGATATGCTCGCCGCCAATGCTCAGGAAGTCGCCGTCGCCGGCCACGATGACTACGTTCAACTCGGGACGGGCCATCTTGACGCCCATGGCGACCGGAAGTGTTCGCCCGTGGATCCCGTGGATCCCATAGGGTTGTTCGCCTTCCAGCAGGTGGACGAGGTTGCCGCTACAGCCTATGCCGGCAACGACCACGTTGTTCTCGATGGGCAGGCCGGTTTCCTCCAGCCGATTGATCATGGCAACTTCCAGCGCGCGCCGCACGCCGAAGTCCCCGCACCCGGGGCACCATTTGAAGTCGTATTCCGGGTTCTTCTTGCTCATGCCCGTGCTTCCTCCTTCTGTTCTGCCATGATCTCTTTGACCTTGCTCACCAAGTCACTAACTTTGAAGGGCAACCCGGTGTATTGCGTGATCGGCGTCGACGCAACCCGGTGGAACCTGAGGATGTTGGCCCACTGCCCCTGGTAGTTCAGTTCGGGAACGATCACTAACTCTTTGGCCCGCAACTCGTCCCTCAGCTTCGGAGGAATCGGGTGCAGGAACATCGTGTAATACCACGCGATGTCCACCCCTTCTTCCCGCAGGGCGTCGTACGCCTCGCGAACCGGTCCTTTGGACCCGCCCCAAGGCATCAGCGCGATGCTGGCGCCGGTATTGTCGCTCTCGTAATTTTCTTCTTCCAGCAGCTTGAGCTTGCCGAACCGTCGCTCCGTCATCTGGATATGGCGGCTCGGCAGGTGGGTGGTGTCGCCCATCTCGTCGTGTTCGCTGCCGTTGGCCACGTAGGCGCCGGGGCCGCCTGGCAACGGCATCGGCGACAACTCGTTGCCAGAATAACGATGGTAGCCGTTCCCGCCTTCGTAAGTCAGGCGGTCTTCCACCGGAACCTTGCTCAGGTCGGGCTTCCGGATGTTCTGCACCCGCTCGGCCATGGACATTTCGCTCATCAGGATCACCGGACCCTGATACCGTTCGGCCCAGTTGATCGCGTGCACTGCTCCGAAGAAGCACTCTTCCACCGAGCCGGGGGCGATGATAGGCATCCGCACGTCGCCGTGGGCCGGGAACAGGCATCCCATGAGATCTGATTGCTCGGTCTTCGTAGGCAGTCCCGTCGCCGGGCCGCCGCGCTGCACGTCGACCACGACCAGGGGGATCTCCGCCATCCAGGCGAGACCCAATCCCTCGCTCATCAGCGATACCCCCGGTCCCGCTGTCGCCGTCATGGCCTTCTTGCCGGCGTACCCGGCTCCAAGGATCGCCGTGATCGCCTCAATCTCCGACGAAACCTGGTACGCGAACTTGCCCTCGCCGACCAGGTTGCGCTCCATCCATAGCAGGATGGTGGTTGCCGGTGAGATCGGGTATCCCGCGTAGAACTGGACGCCCGCGTGGGTCGCTCCCAGAGCGATCGCCTCGTTACCCTTGAGCATCAGTTGCTGGTAGTCCGGAGGATTCGGCGGCGCCAGGTCGCCCAGCACGAAACCGCTCTCCGCCGCATTCTGACGACCCAGGTGCATCGCCTCGATGTTCGAGGAGATGATTTCGTCGTCGTTGTCGCGCCCCCGGCGGAACCGCGCCTCGACGAAGTCTTCGAGGTATTCCTGGGGCATGTGCACGAGCTGGGCCAACGCACCGATAACCACCATGTTCGCAGCCCGGTTGTTGCCGGTCGAGCGGGCCAGTGTATCGACGGCCAGGCCGAAAGACCGAGGGTCCGTCATGGTGAAGTCGTCAGCGTTGTAAATGATCACGCCGCCTTCCCGAACCTCTTCGGCGTGGGTCTCGTACGCCTCCTCGTTAAAAGCGACCAGCACATCTACCTGGTCGCCGGAACTGAGAATGGGTTCGGTACATATCCTGGCCTGGGTCCACGTGGGTCCGCCCAGGATCTGGGAAGGAAACGTCGCGTAGGTCAGCGCGTGATACCCCACCTGCGTAGACGCCTGGGCTAGTCCTTCAGCCGAAGTGACGACGCCCTGCCCGCCTTCACCGGCGAACCTGACGACGAAGTCGTTCATTAGCATTTGGAGGTTCCTCCGAACCGGCTGTAGTCCTCGAATTCACGGCCGGCGTTCTCCGTTACCGGATTCTCGCGTTTCGGAACATGGTCAAAAAAACACCTACCCACTGGGCTGTGGGAGGCGCTATTGGTTGTCACCGAAATTATGGGCCACAAACTCGTCGTGCCGCATTCGACATCGTTAATCGCGAACACGATAACGCCGTCTGTTTATCGCACGGAATATAGCATCAGGCTCCGATATCTGTCAATTTTGCGCGGGCGCTTGTGCCTGGCTCCCTACGTGAAATTGTCGCCGCTGGCATACCAAATCGGCTTGGCCAGCGGTGGACGCGACGAATGCGTTGCACGCGGACCTCCGGTCGCTCAGCCATCCAAGCACGGAGACGCGACAATGCGGACGTGGATTGAAACCATTTTTGATCGGTCTCGCCCAGGCGCTTGTTGCTATAATGTCTCAATTATGCAGCCCAGCCTTGATGTGATCATTCCCTGCCTGAACGAACAACGTGCGTTGCCCGAGAGTGTTTGTCGGCTTCACGAGTTTATGTCATCCAACATGGGTGGATACTCGTGGAACATAGTCGTCGCCGACAACGGGTCAACGGACGGCACACTCGAAGCGGCTGACCGTCTCGCCGAGCGTTTCGCCGAGGTGCGGTATATCCGGCTCGAGCAGCGCGGACGCGGCAGGGCCCTGCGCCGGGCATGGACCGAGAGCGCAGCGGACGTAATGGTCTACATGGATGTCGACCTTTCCACAGACTTGGCGCACCTGCCCGACCTGGTGTCCGCGGTGGCCGACGATGGATATCACCTTGCGATCGGCTCGCGCCTGTTACCCGAGTCACGCGTGATTGGACGGACTTTAAAGCGGGAGATCACCTCGCGTGGGTACAGCCTGCTGTTCCGTTCGATGTTTTTCACTCCGTTTCGTGACGCCCAATGTGGGTTCAAAGCCATCAGCCGAGAAGCTGCTCACGATCTGGCTCCCCTGGTGATAGACAACGGCTGGTTTTTTGATTCGGAGTTGCTGATCCTCGCGCAGAAGTGCGGTTTTCACATTCGGGAACTGCCGGTGCGCTGGACTGACGATCCCGATACCCGCGTCCGCATCATTCGTACCGCGTGGGAGGACGTCAAAGGCCTCCTGCGGCTGAAATTCGGTGGTGTCGGCAAGGTGCGACATCAGCTGCGCGCCGCCGACAAACTTTAGACAACTCATTCAGCAACCTAACCCGAGGCCGCTTCACCCGGGTCAGCAGTTGCGGCCGGCCGCGCTGGCCTGCCGGAGGTCTCTGTGCTCGACCTGATTATCGAGCCGATGCAGTATGGGTTCATGCAGCGCGCGCTGCTGGTTTCCGCGCTGGCCGCGACCGCCTGCGGCATCGTCGGCACGTTCGTCGTCCTGCGCGGCATGGCTTTTCTCGGCGACGCCATAGCTCATTCGTCGCTGACCGGTATGGCCGCAGCGTTCCTTTTCGGCGCCAACATATTCCTCGGAGCCCTCTGCTGGGCGGTTCCCGCTTCGCTGGTGATTTCGGCCCTGTCGCGCCGCTCGGGTATCCGCATCGACGCCATCATCGGCGTGATGTTTGCCGGCGGTTTTGCCGTCGGTGTCATCATCATCAACTCGTTGGCCAGTTATGCCGGAGACCTGCTGGGGATCCTGTTTGGCAACGTCCTGGGGGCATCCTGGCTCGACGTGCTGAGCGTAGGCATCCTCGCGCTCGGGGTGATGGGAGTGGTGTGGGCGTTCTACAAGGAGCTGGTGTTCACCACCTATGATGCCGCCGTCGCTGAAGCGGCCGGAGTACCCGTACGATTCCTCGAATACATGCTGCCGCTCCTGGTGGCGTTGACCACGGTCGCTGCCATCAAGACAGTGGGCAACGTCATGGTCATGTCCCTGCTCGTCGTGCCGTCGGTAACCGGCACCCTGCTGGCACAACGGCTGTCGTCCATCATGGCGGCCAGCGTCGCTTGCGCCCTGTTGGCAGTGATAGTCGGCCTGTATTGCTCCTATTATTTCGATCTCCCCACGGGCCCCACCATCGTAGTGGTATCCGTCGGACTGCTCCTGTTGGTGGCCGGGCTGTCGCCGCGCCGGGGCTTTCTGGTGTCCTGGGTCCGCCGGGACCGCTCGGCCGGCTAGCGGGAGGGCTCGCCCCGCCGACCGGCGCTGGCGAACCGGGTGACGCCCTGCTTCCACGCCAGCGCCGTGATGAAACAGAAGGTGGTCACCAGTGCCATCACCGGGCCTGAAGGCAGGTTGAAGTAGAAGGACAGGTATAGCCCGCCGAAGGCGGCGACAACTCCCAATGCCACCCCAAACAGCAACGCCCGGTAAAAGTTGCGCACCAACAGCAACGCGGTGGCCGCCGGCGTTATTAGCATAGACACCACCAGCACGATGCCCACGGCTTGAAGCGAAATCACGGTTACCACCGCCAGCAGGACCAGCAGCGTGTACTCCAGCAGGTTGGTGGGCAACCGCATGACCAGCGCACCGGTGGGGTCGAAGTTAGCGAACAGCAGCTCCTTGCGGATGACAAACACCAACGCCAATACCACTCCCGCCAGGGACAGGGTGACGTAAACGTCGGTTTGCGACACTCCAAGAACCTGGCCCAGGAGAATGTCCTCCAGGTTCACCGGCAGTCCGCGCGCGGCGGTCAACATGACCAGTCCCAGGGCGAATAGCCCGGCAAAGGTGATGCCTACCGAGGTGTCCTCGCCGACGCCAACGCGCTTGACCAGGTAGCCGATCAGCAGCGCTACGCCGACGGCCACCGGAATGGTGCCGGCGAAAGGGCTGAATCCGAGCATGAAGGCGGCCACCATCCCTGGCAGCACGGAGTGGGCCAGGGCGTCTCCCACGAAGCCCAGCCCTCTGGTCACCACGTACACGCCCAGCACCGGACACATCACCCCCACCAGCAGGGACACCACCAGCGCCCGGCGCATGAAACTGTACTGGAAAGGCCCCCAGAGTCCTTCGATTATGGCATCCATGACCGACCCTGCCCGAGCATCGACGTGGGAGAGAATACTGCCTGCCCGGTCATGTCCCAACCGGGTAAGGAGGCTGGAATTGCTGCCGTCGTAGATTGATTCGCTCCAGGGCCTCCGGCTCGCAATTCAGGGGCAGGTAATCGTCGCAAATCTCGAACATCTGGATAATGTCGTGAGATGACATCAGGATGGTGTGACCGTCGTCCCGAAGCCTGAGCAATACACCCAGCAGCGCAGACTGAGAGGGGATGTCCACCCCGGAAAAGGGCTCATCCAGCAGCAGGATGCTGGCGCCCTGGGCCAGGGCGCGGGCGATGAAGACCCGTTTGCGCTGCCCGCCGGACATCTCGGCAATCTGGGCATTGCTGAATGGCGACATCTCAACTGTTTCCAGGGCACGGCGGACGATCTCCCGGTCCGACCGGCCCGGCCAGCGGAACCAGCCGATCTCCCGCACCCTGCCCTGCATCACCACGTCCCATGCGCTCATGGGTATACGGGTGTTGATCCGTTCGTACTGCGTCATGTAAGCGACCTGGCCCCGCTCCTCCTCCGGCGCGCGGCCGTTGATCAGCACCCGCCCGGAGGTGGGACGCATCAACGATGCGATGGTATTGAACAGGGTGCTCTTCCCCGATCCATTGGGACCCAGTACGCCCAGCAAGCATCCGGGACCGACCTCAAAACTGATCCGGTCCAGCACGAGTAGCCCGTTGACGTGAACAGTCAGGTCCTCGAAGGCCAAGCGGGGCGCCGATCCATCCGCGGCCATGACTACTTCATTGCCTCCACCATGACGCCGACGTTGTGGCGCATGAACCCCAGGTAGGTGCCGGCCGCGCTCCCCGGCTCATCCAGAGAGCTAGTGTGCAGAGCCGAAACTATCTGCACGCCGGTCTCTTCTGCGATCCTCTGTGAAAGCCGGGGCGCGAAAATGTCCTCGGTGAAGATCGCAGGAACGCGTTCTTCCTTGATGTGCTCCACCAATTCCGTCATCTCCTGGGCGGTCGGTTCTTCCTGGCCGGAGGGCGGTTTGACCGCTCCCACGATTTTGAAGCCGTAACGGTGGGCAAAGTACCGCAGGCTGTCGTGGGAAGAAACCAGTAGCCGACGCTCCTCGGGCACCGCCGCAACCTGCTCCTCAATCCAGTGGTGGAGCGCGTCCAACTCGGCAACGTAGGCGGCGGCGTTGGTCTCGTATTCAGAGTGGCGGTTGGGGTCGGCTGCTGCCAGGCGTTCGGCGATGCCGCCCACCGCATCCTTGACCCGCAGGGGGTCGAACCAGAAGTGCGGGTCCAGTGGCCCGTGGTCGTGGTCCGCGTCGCCATGGTCGTGATCGGCATTGCCATCGCCATGGTCGTGATCGTCCTGTTCCTCCTCGTCGTACTCCAGAAGATCGATGTATTGGTTCAAGGACACGATGGCGTCGGTGTCCTTGGCTACCCTGGAAACGAGGTCGTTGACCCACTGATCCTCCAGCCCCTGTCCGATGGTGACCACCAGGTCGGCATCGGCTACCCTGGCGACGTCCTGGGCGCCGGGCTTGTAATTGTGGGGGTCCGCGTCGGCCGGCAACAGAGACGTGACCACCACCCCGTCGCCGCCCACGACCGCCACCCAGTCGGCGACGATGTTAAGGGTGGTCACGACGGTGAGCTTGTCGGTTTCGGCGGGCTCTGCCCCGGCAGCGGGCGCCGGTTCGCCGGGCGCCGCGCCGGCACAGGCCAGGGCGGTAAGCATCAGGCCAAGAAGCAAGGCCGGCAGCGTCAACACGTGGCGCACGGAACCTGTTGGCTTTGCCGGCCGGAAGACGCTGGCTGCGTGCCTGATGCTCAGTATCATCGCTTGGGTCGCTCCTGGGCGTGCTATTCCAAATCGCCAGGGTGACGGCGGTTGAATTCCTTATCGGTCAGTGTGCGTACGAGATTAGTCGGTGCGCATACGAACGGCTATTTGATCATTGCGATCGGGCCCTAATTCAGTGTCCGGCATGAGGGTGAAAAGTATATTGAATGTATGTTGCGCAGCACGCGCTTCAACCACGTTGACAGACGAATCGGTTGCGCGCGAAGCGTAACAATGGGCGGCCTTACCAGTCAACTGGACGGACATACTGTAACCCGCAAGAATTGGCGGGTTTGACCATCGCCATCGGCGCGGCGGTTGCACTGCGGCAGTAGCGGTTGGCCGGGCCCACGGGGTTGCCACTTCGCTTTCGCTCCTCGCTATGGCGATCGAAAACATGGCGTCAATCTGTCAGGGCAATCGCATTACAAATGTTCTACAAGGGTTTCAGCGCCGGCCAGACCGCCGAAAACCGTTGGGTGAGGGAAATAAGGACGACCTTGAAAGGTTTGGGCGTTGGAACCCGACAAATGTCGGCATAATGGCGGTGCAGTCACCCGCAACCTTCTGGTTCTGGATGGAAGCAGCATCTGACCTCTCAATAATCTGAGGCGTCCATTATGCCAAATACGCTAAATGCGATTGCCCTGGTCAATCTGTGGCTGACGTTGAGCGTTCATTCTATGTCTGATACAATTCCGTCGGCCAAAACGCAAACGACCTACCGATCACGACCACTGGCAGTGAGTCTCTTTCACAATGAGTGCTGACGTTCTGGCAACCGGGCCCCGCGAGTTCAACAGCCGCCGCAGACGGCTGATGGAATCCCTGTCAAACGGCGCGATTATCGTCGCCGCAGGCCATGAAGCTGCTCGAAATAACGATGTGGATCACGAGTACCGGCAGCCATCCACCTTCTGGTACTTGACTGGCTTCGACGAACCCGATGCCGTGGCGGTGCTGCGTCCCGGTTCCCACACTCCGTACACGCTTTTTGTGCGCCCGTACGACCCCACTTTCGAGATATGGGTGGGTTACCGTGCCGGCGTTCGGGGCGCCGTCGGCCCCCTCGGAGCAAACGCCGCGTACTCCGTCGACCAGTTGGACAGTCAGCTTCCCAAGCTGCTCGCTGAGTATGACACGATCCACTACGCCCTCGGCTCCGATGAACGCGTTGACGGCATTGTTTCGAGCTTGGTCAAGCGTCGGCGCGGCATGGCCCAACGGGGAGCAAAGGCGATTCGGCGTATCGAGGACCCGACCTCGCAAATCGACCTCATGCGTCAGATCAAGTCCGATGAGGAAATCGGTCTTCTACAGCGAGCCATTGACATCACCGCCCACGGGTTTGACGCAGCGATGCGTACCGCGGCCCCAGGCGTGCACGAATTCGAGGTCCAGGCCGCTCTTGAGCGCCCGTTCCGGCAACTGGGTTCGCCCCGGAACGGCTATCCTTCGATAGTTGCCGGTGGTGCCAACGGTTGCGTCCTGCACTATATCCGGAACCGGGACGCCCTTGGTCCGGAAGACCTTCTGCTGATAGATGCCGGCGCTGAGTATGGCTTTTACACCGCCGACGTCACGCGGACCTGGCCCGTTTCCGGCAAATTCACCGCTCCGCAGCGCGCCATTTACGAGCTGACCCTGGAGTCGCAACGCAAGGCTATTGCGGATGTGAAGCCCGGCGCCGGTTTCGACGACGTGCATCGGACTGCCACCCGAACGCTGATCCAGGGTCTGGTTGATCTGGGCATCATGTCCGGCAGCGTTGACGGAATCATGGAACAGCAGTCCTACCGCGACTACTACATGCACGCCACCTCGCATTGGCTGGGCTTGGACGTGCACGACTGCGGTCCTTACCGGGACGATCGGGGCCAGGTGCGCCTGCGTCCGGGAATGGTGTTGACCGTCGAGCCCGGCCTCTACTTCGGCCCTCAGGCCAAGCAGACCCCTGACATCTATCGCGGCATTGGCATTCGCATTGAGGACGATGTGCTCGTCACGGAAGACGGGTGCCGCGTCCTGTCGGAAGCCATTCCGAAAGATCCGGATGAGCTCGAAGCCATCGTGGCTGAGTCCCGCTGAGATCGTTGCCTCTCGATAGCATGTCCGACACGCCGTTGATTGTGGATCCTATCGTGATGAAATTGCCAAATGAAGGACTGTTGTCCATCGCACCTCTTGCGGTGGGCGCGGCGTCGGTGTTCAACCCACCTGCCGCAAGTGATCCGAGCGAAGGCTCGCTTTTCCAAACCACGGGGGATTCGTCCCCCGTTATTTTTTTGCCCGCCACAGTTCAGGCTGCTGAGCCGTTAGGCTCAGTAGAAAGGGGCAAGCTACCAATTGCACCCGCCGCGCTCATGGGAGCGGCGGGATTCGCTCTCACTAATTTCCAGCGAAATCGAAAGATTTCGCTCTTTTTTTGCCGTTCCAACCGTGAAGTTGGCTCCGTCAGCTGTTTGGAATCTCGCGGAGAACATGAGGAGGTACGCCTATTGAACACAGCGATGTTCGGCCAGTGGTGGCCGCGATTGGCAAGCGCCAATTTTCTCAATCCACAGGAAAACCGACTCACCTTCCACTTGCAGGAGGATCAATGATTTCCGCCACGATGGCTACTCTAAAGCAAATTCCATTTCGGTTGCTGTTGGCCGTTGCCGCGATGGGCTGCGCCGCCGTTCTGATGGGCGCCGCCTGTAGTGCCGCGGACCAAGCGCCCGCCACGCAGGCCGGCTCCGGCGCCGCTGCGGGTTCTGCGGCGGCCGACAACACAACCTCCGGGAGTACTACTGCGAGCAGTTCTGCCACCACAACCTCCGGGAGTACGACTGGAAGCAGTTCCGCCACCACCGGATCTACCGGTTCAAGCGCCGGTCAGGCGGAAAAGGCAGTCGACCCCGGCATGTACGCATCACTGTCCGGCGACATACCGATTGACGGTTCGTCCACGGTGTTCCCGATCACGGAGGCGGTCGCCGAAGAGTTCGGCGGCCTGACCGACGACAACGTTCGCGTGGTGGTGGGCATTTCGGGAACGGGCGGGGGCTTCAAGAAGTTCTGCGCGAACGAGACCGTGATCTCCGACGCGTCGCGCCCCATCAAGCAGAAGGAAGTTGATCTCTGTTCCGCCGCTGGCGTGGAATACATCGAACTGCCGGTGGCCATCGACGGCCTGTCCGTCGTGGTGAACCCGCAGAACGATTTTGTGGACTGCCTGTCGGTTGAGCAGCTGAACCAGATCTGGAGCCCGGAGTCCGAGGGAGTGGTGACGCACTGGAACCAGGTGAACCCGGAGTGGCCGGCGGAGGAGATCAAGATGTACGCGCCGGGCGTTGACTCCGGAACGTTCGACTACTTCACCGAGGCGATCAACGGCGACGGTGGCGTTTCCCGTGGCGACTTCGTAGCGTCGGAGGACGACAACGTGCTGGTGCAGGGAGTGTCAGGCGACAAGTACAGCATCGGTTACTTCGGCTACGCGTACTACGTGGAGAACAAGGACAAGGTAAAGGTGGTGCCGATCGACGGGGGCAACGGCTGCGTTGCGCCGACGGATGGGGCCATCAACAACGGGTCGTACGCGCCGCTGAGCCGGCCGTTGTTCATCTACGTGCGGTCTGACGCTGCGCAGCAGGAACACATAGCGGAGTTCGTGCGGTACTACCTGAGCCCGAGCGGCCAGGAGTTGGCGGCGTCGGTGGGATACATCCCGTTCCCGCAGGATGTTTATGAGCTCGGCTTGACCAAGTTCAATTCGGGGACAGTCGGAACCGTGTTCGGCGGCGACGACGCCTTCAAGGGATCCGTTGTCGACGGGTTGTCCGGTGGCGCCATGACGGAAGACAAGATGACCCACATGGTCGATTACGCGAGCCTCTCGGGCGACATTCCTATCGATGGATCGTCCACGGTGTTCCCGATCACGGAAGCGGTTGCCGAGGAGTTCGGCGGCCTGACCGACGACAATGTCCGCGTGGTGGTGGGCATCTCCGGCACGGGCGGCGGTTTCAAGAAGTTCTGCGCCAACGAGACCGTGATCTCCGACGCGTCGCGCCCCATCAAGCAGAAGGAAGTTGACCTGTGTTCCGCCGCTGGCGTGGAATACATCGAACTGCCGGTGGCCATCGACGGTCTGTCGGTGGTGGTGAACCCCAGCAACGAGTTCGTGGATTGTTTGACGGTTGAGCAGCTGAACAGGATTTGGAGTCCGGAGTCTGAGGGCGTGGTGACGCACTGGAACCAGGTGAACCCGGAGTGGCCGGCGGAGGAGATCAAGATGTACGCGCCGGGCGTTGACTCCGGAACGTTCGACTACTTCACCGAGGCGATCAACGGCGACGGTGGCGTCTCGCGCGGCGACTTTGTGGCGTCGGAGGACGACAACGTGCTGGTGCAGGGAGTCGCTGGTGACAGGTACAGCATCGGTTACTTCGGCTACGCGTACTACGTGGAGAACAAGGACAAGGTAAAGGTGGTGCCGATCGACGGGGGCAACGGCTGCGTTGCGCCGGCGGATGAGGCGATCAACAACGGGTCGTACGCGCCGCTGAGCCGGCCGTTGTTCATCTACGTGCGGTCTGACGCAGCGCAGCAGGAACACATAGCGGAGTTCGTGCGGTACTACCTGAGCCCGAGCGGGCAGGAGTTGGCAGCTTCGGTGGGATACATCCCGTTCCCGCAGGAAGTGTATGACCTTGGCTTGACCAAGTTCAATTCGGGGACAGTCGGAACCGTGTTCGGCGGCGACGACGCCTTCAAGGGACCCGTTACCCAGGGGCTGATGAAGTAACCCCAGGCGCCAATCAGCAAAACCTAGGGGCGAATATTCATTCGCCCCTAGGTTTTAATGGTCGATCCCCGGATACCTCAGCGAACACCCCGTCACTAGTCAGTCGCGTTCCAGGAACTCGCGCACCTGTTGCTCCAGCGGCTCGCGGTCATAGACGCCCAGCAACAGCGCCGCGTTGCGCATCCAGTCTCCCTGGAAGTAGCGCTCATAGAGCACCTGCCGGCCGGCGAAAGAGCTGCACGCGGCGTCCCAAGCGAGCCGGAACAGCCTGACGCGTTCCTGAGCGCTCGCGGTATCCGTGTCCAGGTAAGCGTCCAGGACTTCGGCCATCGGCCCGCCGAAGTCGCCTTCCGATGGCAGGGCCATGAGGCTGCTGGATCCGAGCAATTGGATGATCTCCGCCATCCTCGGGTACATCTTGATGAACAGGTTGCGCGCCACGTTCAGCGGCACCCGGTCCGGCAGCATCACGCCCCAATCATCGATCTTCGCATTGACCTCAGATTGAGTCAGCAGTGCCTTGGTGATCTCCAGGTTCTCCACCAGTTCGGCCAGGAGTCCTTGCACTTGCGGGATCTCGCCGTTGCCTAACGTCTTCACCATGAGGCTGGCGATCCCAGTGACGAACTCGCACTTGGCCACGTTCTTGGTTACGACCTGGTGGCCCGTGTGCACGTACTGTCCGGTCTCGTTGGACATGTTGTTGCACTTGTGTCGGTCCCCGTACATGAAGACCCGCTCCCACGGCACCAGTACGTCGTCGAAGAAAACGATGGCATCCATCTCCTCGAACCGCGATCCCAGCGGATGATCGAAGTGAGACTTCCCCAGGTCGAAACTCTCCCGGCAGATGAACTTCAACCCGTCTATGCCGCAAGGCACCGAGAAGGCGAACGCGTACTTGTGGGCATCCTCATCCCGCGCCAGCAGTGAGGAGCGCGTCGGATACACCATGATCTCGTCGGACAGCGGCCCCAGAGTCGCCAACACCCGCGGGCCCCGGATCACCAACCCGGCGCCCGTTTCCTTCACGACGTGGAGCGCGACGTCCGTGCTGTAGTTCATGGAGGTGGCCGACGGCGCCCGGTTTCGCTGTAGATTCACCAGCGTGTGGGTCATGCAGATATCGTTTTCCCGAACGTACTCGTAATAATTGACGACGTTGCTTTTGAACTCCGGCCGGTTCTCCCCGAAGAAGTCCCCGGCGGCCGCCATCGCCATGACGGTCACGTTCAGGAAATCCGGCGTCCGTCCCATCATCCCGTAACTCGCGTGCGCCCACTGGGACATCATCTCCCGCCGCCGCGCCAGGTCATCCGCGGACTTGGGTACGATGAACGACAGCCCGACCGGGTCGCCCGTGGTCGGCGAGTCGTATGTCATGGAACAACTGGCCGTCGCCCGGTGCTGCAAGTCATACAGCTCCGCGATGGATCGCGCTCCATTGGCCAGTCCTGGGAACTCGGTCACGTCGTTGACCCGTTTCCCGTCCAGCCAGATCTCCCGTTTTTGCTCTTTCAGGCCTGTTAGATATTGTGCCCCGGTTCTTGCCGGCATGCTATCTGCCTCCCGCTCCCCATTTGGCCTTCGCGAAAAGTTATGTCATGGTCTGTCGCTGACAACTCAGGTGCCCAGGTATCGCTTGAGCCAGTTCATTGCGTGCACGTTGAAATCGGTGCACGGGCTGTGCGTCAGGTCCGGATATACCAGCAGCGACTTGTGCGCCTCGATGCGGTCGAACACCGGCATGATCGTCTCGTACGGGCAGGTCGTATCCGCCATCCCGATGTTAACCAGAGTTGGACACTCGATTGCGTCCGCCAGGGTCAGCGTGTCAAAGTAGTGCAGCGTGTCCAGCATCCCCTGACGCTGCTCCGGGTGTTCCTGCACGTAGGTTCGCAACTCATGGTACGGTCGTGTGTCGATGTCAATGGCCACCGGATAGTTGCACATGAACGGCTCTTCCGCCACCGCTGCGGCCACCCTTTGGTCCAGCGCCGCTGTCGCCAGCGTGAATCCGCCGCCCTGGCTGCGGCTCCACATGCCGATGCGACTGGCATCCACCTCATCCCGTTCGGTAAGGAAATCCACGCCACGGACGCAGTCCATGTACCCCGCCCGGTAGTAGTAGTTGTCGCGGTCGGTCACGTTGTAGGTCAGCTTGGTCCCGTGGGGCAGATCCCATTCCGGTATGCTTTCGCCCTGCGCCCGTGGAAACAACGTCAGGACGGCAAAGCCGTGCAACACGACGTGGAACGGGATCTCCTTGGCGCCCCCGTAGCCGGGAACCGCGAGCATCGCCGGAAACTGGCCCGATGGCGGCAGATCGCGAGGCGCGGTGTAAAACCCTCGCAGGCGCTGTCCGCCATAGCTCCGGAGGGCCACGTCCCAGGTTTCGTACTCCCGCCCGCTGAGTTCCTCGTTGGGGGATAGTTCGGCTCCCACCGACGTTTCGTTCAGGATCGCCCGGGTGGCGTTCCAAAAGTCCCTAACCGCCTGGTCCATTTTCGGCTCCTCCTGCTTGGGTTAATGGTAGCCATCGCGCGGGGATCAGGCCCGCCGTGGGTGGGGTGGCACCGGGTGCGATTGCAAATCGGTACATGCCTCTGTTCTGCTGGCGCGCGCTCGTGCCCGAGAGCCATCTCCGTTCAAATGTTATCACGCGCCGTTCAGGCGCCGCCGCCACGCTCCACTCGCGGGTCATAACCGTATTCTTCGACCAGGAAGGGGACGTACTCGTTAACGGCCTCGATCACCCGGTCGCTCACGTGGGACGGGTTCTTCTCGAATCCCTCTATCGACGCCACGTACTCCGTCAGATGCTGCTCGAATTCGGCGTAGCCTTCCAGGTCCAGCGCGTCGTAGATATGCTTGACCTGGGCCACCTTGTCCTGGTCCAACTCCTCGTATCGTATCTCCACGAGACGCCCTTCGGGGATCAGTTCCCGCTGTTCCAGATAGGCCATGGCCATGTCCCGGTACACCTCGAGCTGTTTTACCAACAGCTCGTCGATGTCCACCCGCTGCAGCGCATGCCAGTCGTTCATTAGTCTGATCAGGTGTTCGTAGGAACGCACCGTGTCGTAAGGGTCCCGCTGGAGGTACACGAACCTTGCGTTCGGGAACAGTTCCAGCAGCGCCGTTATCCGGCTGGTGTTGGAGGGAGACTTGAGAAGCAATGGCTTGCCGCCCATGTGATAGCTGGCGGTCTTCAGCAATTTGATGAAGTCTCGCTGCCATTCGGCCTGTTGGCGCTCGTCCAGCCGCTGCTTGACGAAGAGGTAATCCAGCGCGTCAACGGCCGTGCGCGGGAAATGCAGGAAAGCGTATGGGCTGAGGCCTGAGGTGCACATCATCGCGATCTCTTCTTCCTGGGGCATCGCGAAGTCCACCGGGATGTTGTCCACGCCCCGGTTGGGCGGAAGGCTCTTTTCGATCATCCGCCGTACCCGGTTCTGGCCGGCCAGGAAAACATCCGGCATCGCGGCCTGGTACGTGTTCACGAACCCCCAACGCGGGTCCATGGACAACAGGTTGTGCAGCAGCGTGGTGCCCGAGCGCCAGAATCCCAGCAGGAACAGCGGCTCCGGGTGCAGTTCCTCGCGGTTGATCCGGCCGCTGTACGCCACGGTCTGCCACAACCGCATGGGAGCAAACAGCGCGTCGCAAAACAGGAGCCCGAGATACCGCGTCATAAACTCGCGGTCCACGCCGTGTTTGAACCCCAGGCGCAACGCCAGGGACAACCTACCCGTGGTCAGGAAACTGTTGAATCCGGAGGCAAATGTCGCCGATTTGTCGGGCTCGCCAGGACGATACCCCACCCGACGGAGGCGCCACAATCGGCTGGTCTCGGACCGCTCATTGGTCAGTCGTGGGCTGGCCATGTTTCCGGCTCCTGCGTGATCGAACCCCGTGCTTTCCTCGCGCGTGTGAAGCGATGATATCGGCCTCGCAATTGTTGTCAAACCCCCATCCGCGGTACACCAGAGTTGGGTTCTCTCATTCGCCCGATGCAGCAGGTGCGCACAGGTCTCGCGGGCACGACTGCAGCGTCCAACCCGATGATCCGCTGTCCTCGCGAGCCGGGTGAGGCTGCGAGGAGCTTCACGGGATCAGCGCCCGTCGCTCCCGTTTTTCACTTTGCGCCGTCGCGGCGCAACTACGCCCCCCTCATGGTTGACGTGTAAAATCCCCCTCGTGCTCGCGGGCCACACTCCGCCGGCGCGGAGTGTTTTGCATGGCACGCTTTGGCGTCCGACCCACATCCCCGATGCTTGAGGTTCTTGGCAACCCGGGTTTTCGGTCGATCTGGTACGTGGTCAACGTCGCCGAGTTGACCCGCTGGATGGAGCTCTTCGTCGCCAGTGTGCTCGTCTACTCCCTAACCGACTCCGCCCTCATGCTGGGTCTGGTGCTCGGCTTCGAAAACCTTCCCCGGCCCTTCCTGTCCCCGTTCACCGGAATCATCGCCGACCGGTTCGACCGCAAAAAAATCTGGATCATCTCCCTGGCCATTAAGCTCTGCGCCGCCTTCGCCCTGTTCTTGTTGCTGGTCACCGGGCAAATCGCTGCCTGGCACGTCTTCGCCGCCATGCTGCTGCAGGGCGTGAGTCGCGCCCTGGAGGATCCCGCCCGGCGCACCGCCGTGTTCGATATCGTCGGCGAGCGCCGCATCGTCAACGCTCTGTCCATCGATTCCATCAGCATGACCATAGGCCGAATGGCCGGTCAGCCCATCGGCGGTTTGCTGATCCAGCACGTCGGCTTATTTTGGCCCCACTACCCAGGCTACACTTGGGCCTTTATGGGGATTGCCATCATGCACCTTGCTGCCGTGCTGCTCGCCTTCCGGGTCCGCATTCCCAAAATGGAACGCGAGTGGCGCGTCGAACCCATCTGGGACAGCCTCGGAGATGTGGTCCGTGCCGCTTTCGGCCACCGCCAGTTGCTTGGGATGTTGTTCATCACCATGGTGATCAATGGCCTCGCCTTTCCGGCCCGTCAGTTCGTGCCCGCCATCGGCCGCGATCACCTTATGGTTGGAGAGGCGCTGGTGGGAGTCCTCGCTGCCGCCGAGTCAATTGGACAACTCGTCACCGCCGGCGTCATCGCATCCATGGGCTCCATCAGCTACCACGGTCGGTATTTTGCCGCCGGCGCATTCGCCGTGATGGTTACGTCGATCATATTCGTGTGGCTGCCCTGGTACGGCGCCACCTTCGCGATTCTGATCGCCAGCGGGATCGGCCTATCCTGTTTCGGCACCATGCAGAGCACCATCACGATGCGTTCGTCTCCCCCGGAGATGCGCGGGCGCATGGTGGGCATGATGAGCCTGTGCATCGGGCTGGGAACCCCGCCGGGAGTGCTGCTCATGGGCTGGCTGGGCGACGTAATCGGCATCCAGTGGTCTGTTACGTTCAACGCCCTGGCCTGCATCGCCATATCGCTGCCTGCCCTGTTCTTGACCCCGTTGGTGACCCGGCCTTCCCAGCCGCCTCCCGAAACTCGTCCCCAGTCTCAGCCCCGTCCCGCCTGACGCCCTCTGCCGTAGAAAGACCGTTCCTGCGGCGGGATGCGGCCGGTCGCACGTGCGCGTGCCGCTGACCACGCGTGCGCTGTGCTAAAATCCCGTTGTTGCACTTGCGGAAACCCACTATGCCTCCCAAAGCCGCCACCAAAACGCGCCGTTCTCGCCGGTCCAAGAAACCCGGCGTCACCATATCTGACGCGATTCGGCTGCTCACGGAACAGTATGGTCCGTTTGAAAACGAGCCGCGCTTGGACCCAGCCCACGAGCTGGTCTTTACCATCCTTTCCCAGCACACGTCGGACCGGAACTCCGAGCGCGCGTTCCGGAATTTGATGGACACGTTCAGCACTCTCGAGGCCGTCGCGGCAGCCGACGTAGCGGATATCGAAGATGCGATCTCCGGCGGCGGACTAGCCCGTATCAAAGCTCCTCGCATCAAGGAAGTGTTGGGCATGATTTTGGACCTGAATGACGGGTCCCTCGACCTCCACTTCCTCGCGGAAATGCCCATGGACGAAGCCCGGGCCTGGCTGCGACAACTCCCCGGCATTGGTCCCAAGTCGGCCGGCATCATCTTGAGTTTCTCCCTCGGAATGCCCGCCATGGCGGTGGACACGCATATCTACCGCGTCAGCCAGCGGCTGGGCATCATCGGGCCGAAGGTCAACGCCGATAAGGCCCACGAGGTACTCGAGGCAGCCATGCCGCCCGAGGACGTGTATCCCTTCCATGCCGCTTTCATCACCCACGGCCGCCAGGTGTGCAAGGCCCAGCGACCCCGTTGTGGCGATTGCGTCGTGAACTACGGTTGCCCGGCTCGCGACGAGGAGGCGATCCGGCAGGCCACTGCCGTCGTCGAATCCGCTGCTCCCGACGCTCCCACCCACGATACTGCCGATACCGACCAGCCTGACGGCCAGGCTCCAGGACGGAGGCGACGGCGCAAGGATGCCCCCACTCCTGTTCCCCACACCCAGGTCGTCAAGGAGCTCCAACCGTGAAAGTCGGAATCATCAACGTCACCGGATACGCCGGCTGCGAACTCGTCCGCATCCTGCGCCATCACCCCGAGGTGGAGATAGCCTCGGTTACCGGACGCAGCGCGGCCGGTCAACCTCTGGGGGAAGTGTTCCCTCACCTGGACAACATGGACCTCGATATCACCGCCGACCTGTGCGATGACCTCGACCTCGTCTTTTCCGCCCTGCCCCACAAGGCCAGCGCGGAGGCCTGCATCCCGTTGCTGGAACAAGGGGTCAAGGTAGTCGACATTTCCGCGGATTTCCGCCTCAAGCAGGCGGACGTTTACAGCCAGTGGTACGGTGTCGATCACCCGGATCCCACCTATTTGGAAGAGGCGGTGTACGGGCTCACCGAGCTCAACCGCGACGCTGTAGCCGACGCACGGCTGGTAGCCAACCCGGGTTGCTATCCCAGCAGCGCCATCCTGGCCCTGGCTCCGGCCATCGAACACGGTCTGATCGGCAGCGACATCATCGTCGACAGCAAATCCGGTGTTTCCGGCGCCGGCCGCACGCTCAGCATGACCACCCACTTCTCCGAGGTCAATGAGAACGTGATGGCCTATTCGGTCAACGGCCATCGCCATCTGCCCGAGATCAGCCAGGAACTGGATTCCATAGCTGACGACCCGGTCAATCTCACCTTCCTGACCCACCTCATACCCATGACCCGCGGCATCCTGAGTTCCTGTTATGCGCCGCTCCAGGGTGACATCGCCCAGGACCCGGACGCCAACGCGCGTATCCGCAAGGTCTACGAGGAATTTTACCGCGACGACGCCTTCGTACAGGTGACCACCGCGCCACCGCAAACCAAGCAAACCCTGGGCAACAACCAGTGCCTCGTCTACCCGGTGGTTGACCAGCGCACCAACCGTCTCATCGTGATCAGTTGCCTGGATAACCTGGTCAAAGGCGCCGCCGGTCAGGCCGTCCAGAACATGAACCTCATGTGTGGCTTCCCCGAAGAGATGTCCCTGGAAGCGCTGGCCGTGTACCCGTAATTTCGACCCCTGTGGTAAACTGGTTCAATGTGGTAATCACCACGCCATGCGCCCCGGTCGTCTAGCCTGGTCAAGGACGCCACCCTTTCAAGGTGGAGATCATGGGATCGAAGCCCATCCGGGGTACCAGCAAATTAAAACGCCCTCCGCCTCAGGCGGGGGGCTTAATTGTTGACACAGTGTAACGCTACCAGGCTACCCGCCGGCGAAGAAATCAACCACGTTGCCCAGGGTAGACGTGCTTCCCTTGTAAATCTCGGTGTATCCGCACTGCTTGCAGGACACCGTCGTGAACTTCTTGTTCTGCACGTCGAAAATCTTCGCGAAATTGCCCCCGGTGGCCCGAAATTCATCCATGTCGCACTTGGTGTGTTGGCATTTTGCGCATACGTAGGTCGCGGTTGTGATCACCATAGCTGCTCTCCGGACTTCGCTGATTCTTGGCCGCTAAGTCTAAACCTTCGGGCTCGTTAACTTCACTACGAATCCGCACAGGATTTGGACTGATCTCCTGATAGGCCGTCGCTGCTCCGTGCCGGGGCCAGCCGGGGCAGTGTATGAATGCAGTCTACGCCCGGCCATCCGCAAATTCGACGGTCGTAACTCGTCAACCCGGAAATGCGAAGGGTCCCGCGTCGCCGGATGGGAGGGCAACCTACTCTGGACCCCGAGCGTCCAGCATCAATCACCGGTTGAACTACCCTGCCCCGTGCGGCTATCCTATGCCGGCGCGCCAGCGACCCGGCTGAGCGCCAAAACCAATCCCACCCACCAGGAGTTTTAGACTATGGCCGGCACCAAAACCGCACTCACCGTGGACGTAAACGCCGAACACATTGGCCTGATCAATTCGTCCAAGGAAAAGTACAACATCGCCGACGAGGGCAAGGTCCTTCGCATCGTCATGGACTACATACTCGTGAACCCGGACATCCACGACCGGGTGTTCAAAGACGTCCGCTGCCTGCGCTGCGAATAGACCAGCCCGGACGGGACACTATCCGACGGTTTGTTTCACCGCCTCCATGGCCAGATAGTATCCGTACACGCCGAACCCGTAGACGCATCCTTTGCTGACCGGCAACACGGCCGACACCGTGCCGCGAGCCGTAGGGTTACTGGCGTGTACTTCGATCACCGGCATGGGCACCTGCTGTATCGCGCCCCTCAGCGGCCCATTCACAGTGGTGTACCCCGCCGGATTGATCAGGCAGGCATCGTAGCCCTCTTCCCACGCGTCGTACAGCGCGTTCACCACCTCGCCCTCCAAGTTGGAATGGACGATCTTTACGTCGACACCCAAACTCTCGCCGTAGCCACGAATCTGCTCGTTCATCTGCTCCAGCGTGTTCGGGCCGAAGATCTCGACCTGCACCTTCCCGCGCATGTTCATCCCTGCGCCCTGAATCACCAGCACCTTGGTCATTGTCCGTCTCCTTGAGGTTGCTCGGAAGCGCCGTTGGCGTTCCCGTTGCTCCGATTGCTATCCAGGATGTTAGTGAGCACCCGTCGCATACCCTCGGGTTCGTCGTCCGACCGGTCATCGTTGGGTGTAGGCGGCTCCGTTGCCGGCATGGGTGTTTCCGTCACGTAGCCCGCGAGAAGTACATCCAACTGCAGCATCAGCAGTTTGTTCCACGCGGCGGAGGTTCGCAGCGCCTGCGCCGGATCGGCCATCTCCTCCAGCAACACGCCGGCGATGGCCGTCTGCGCGAACGACATCGTGCCGATGATGAACCGAGCCGGTACCGAGCCCAGGTAACCGCGCTCCAGTGAAGGGTTGCTGTGAACGACGCCCATCGCCAGCAGGAATACCGGGAATTGCTCGTCCAGTTGGAAATCTATGCTGTGCCTCAGCCAGCGGGCCAGGCTGTGCTTGCGACGGTCCAGACGAGTCTGGTCGATTTCGCCGTCCGGGGTCAGAAAGAACTGTGCCGTCTGGGGGAACCTCAGGAAATGGTCGTACACGGCTGAGGTCAACTCGTCCGCCCGGTCCAGAAGGAGCGGGCCGCTCGCCCGGACCATCTCCAGGTCCTCCTCGGAGAAACCCATGAAATCGGCCATCTGCTGCATCCGGACCGGCCAGTCGAATATCATCAGTGCGTCCTCGCGGCGCCGTGTTCGGCGAACAGCCAGACTATACGCCGCGCGTTCAGTCCGGGCAACCCGGCAAAGGTTGACCCAGGGCTGACGCCTTTGACGTGGGCAGTAGGATGCGGGCTTCCCGCTGACCCGCACTGAAGGCGCAGAACCGTTGGGATGATGCTTTCAAAGCGCCGCCGCATGCGCTGGTTACCCAGCGCGAAACGCAGCCGGGAGATCAGCTCTCGCCGCCTCCCATTCTTTCTGCTCTCAAGAAGCGTTCCAAATCACGAACCAGGTCTGCCGGGTCTGGCATTTCGGCGGCGCCGACGGACGAATCGTATTTCTCTTCCAGGGTGAGGATGTAACTGCCAAGTTGTTCATCATCGGCGATCACCTTCTGCACCTCGCGGTCGAAAGCCTCGGCCATCACGGTCAGTTTGTCCAGGTTAACCGGCAGGCCCAACATATCCGACAGGTTCTGCGCCAGCCCCAAACCGACGCGGAAATTGGGCGTCGCGTGCAGGTAGTGGGCAACATGCCCCCACAACGACGTGTAGCTGATGCTGCGAGCGGCCAGGGACTCTGACACCGGCAACGTGATCCCGGACGGGCCCTGGTAGTTGGACGTGCGCACGTTCGACCGGTCAAACGCCGCCTGGATCCGTTGGTTAGTTGACGTCCCGCTGAATTTGGTCACGCGCGTGTGAGGAACCGCGTCCAGCAGGGCGCCGATATGCACCACAGATTTGACCCCGCATTGCCGCGCCAAGTCACCGACCAACGAAGCGAACGTACGCCACTTGAGATGCGGTTCCGTACCCAGGTAAAACACCACGGGAGCTGCTTCCCCTGCTCCCGGCCACAGGTAAAACTCGTTGGCCGGCCACTGCAAATGCCTGATCCCGTCTTTGCTGCGAGTCGACCGTGGACGTTCCTGAGCGAAATTAAAGAATTCTTCCGGATCGATTTCCGCAAATTTCTCCGCTCCCAATGCGGCAAGCATGTAATTCAGGGTTGCTGTGGCTGCGTCTCCCGCGTCAGGCCACCCCCGAAACGCTGCGATCATGCGCTCGACCGGTTGCTCCGGGAACTGGCTCACCAAAACGTAATCGTCAAACGAGGGCATGTTTTCATCCTGATGGATTATGTCGAGTAGGCTCTTGTATATTCAGAACGTCCGGCATTTTAGCACCGGTATCCCGGCCGGGCAACGATGCTATTTCGCCCCCTTGCGCACGCCCCGTGCTGGGGGTGTCATCCTCCCCATACAAACCCTTCCAGTCGCAGACCCGACCGACAAAAATAAGACGTTGGACGTTCGTTATGTCATTGGCTGGCCGACGATCAACCTTCGGGAACTGAATGAGCCCGATCAAGCGCTGCTGCGGCAACCTTGACTGCCCAAGGCTCCGGATGTGTTCAACCTGATCTGTTTAAATCTGGATCCGTAGCTCTCCGTACCGCGCGAGAAAATTCTCCTGCAGGGTCGCGAACTTTTCCCGGTAGGCGGCCGTGTGAATCGGATCGGTGGTCATTATCACTGCGTCTTCCCGATTGTCCGCGTAATAGTTTTTGCGTATGCCCACTTCGTTGAAACCGTATTTGTCGTACAGCCTTTGCGCCACAAAGTTGGACACGCGGGCTTCGAGAGTTACCTCCGCCAAAGCTTGCTCGTAGGCAACACGCAGCGTTCCGATAATCAGGAGTTCACCAATCCCACGCCCGCGAAGTTCTTCCCGAACGGCTATTTCCGTGATGTGCGCCTGATCGCCCTGCAGCCAGATGCCAACATATCCAGCCAGGTCGTCCACCTCATCGTGCCGACTGATCCCGAACGCGGACCGGACTCCGGTAAGCATTCGCCCCCAGAGTGATTCATCGGCCGCGCCAGACCGTGGCTGGTATTCGTCTGCGCCGGGTTCGTCGCGCTCGATCCCGTCGGGGTGGTACGCCACGAGGAATCTCGTGTAGCGGCTGTTCAGCTCACGCCGAAACGGCGTTCCGACCCAGCCGGGTGAGAACGCCTCCTTTTCGATCTCGATGACCTGCGGGATATCGTCGGCCCGCATCCGGCGCAATGCAATGTCCATGACCGCCGCTTCCCGGATAGATTGCGCCATTCTAACAAACAGTCGCGCCGGCCTCGCGATATTCGGCTGTTGCAACGCGATCCTACGGTTCCGAACCGACTACCGGCCGGTCAGCGAAATTGAGCCGTACTGCCCGTCAAACCCAGGGGTTACCCGCACCTGACCAGTGCGCGCCCGCATGATCGCCTCCGCGACCTCTTCGTCGGCAACCGCTACGAGATCACTCGAGGAGGCCCACAGCAGCGCAGTGAGTTCATCGCCGATCGTATCCGTGATGGAGCAGTATTCCCGCATCACCGTCCGCGTGTTCACCCCCACTCCTTTCACCGCCGCGATGATCTCTCGCAACGGGATCAAACGCGCGTACGGCGGAACGTCACCATCGCTGCGCACGAAGCCGTCCGCTTCTGGCTCCCATTGGTCGACGGTCCGGCGGCCCGAAACCTCGTTGACCCGGTGCAGCACTCCCAGTGTCAACTGCCGCCCGCACACTGGGCAATCCGATCCGTATCGGTCCAGCTCAGCGGTGCCATACGACACGCCGCACTTGCGGTGCCCGCTGTAATGGTACTTTCCCTCCTCCGGATAAAATTCAACCGTGTACGCCACTCTCGCTTCCGCAACCGCATTCGCCAACCCATCCCAAGCCAGCGGCCCCAAAAACGCGGTTACTTCCCTTCCCAGGTTCCCCAGCGAATGGGCGTCTGAAAATGACACCACCACCCGTTGATTCAGCTCATCGATCGCACGATTCATCGCCGGGTCCGACGACAGCCCGGTTTCCACAGCCCGGACCAGAGGAGCCAGATCGCCAAAACATTCTTCCAGACTGTCGAATCCGGCTTTCGAACCGTATACGCCGTACCATGGAGTCCAGGCGTGTGCGGGAATGACCAGCGAATCGGGGCAGCAGTCCAGAGCCGTTTCCAACAGTTGCCGGGCAGATAGACTGACGGTGGGTCGCCCGTCGCTTTGCAGTTTTCCGTAGCCATCCAATCGACGGGTGAATGCGGCCGCGGATTCAAGTGTTGGCATCAAGACCAGGAGGTGGATGCGGCGCGTGCGTCCGTCCTGCCGGTATACGCAACTGATCTCGGTGCCGGGCACGAAACGAACCCCTCCGTACTCGTAGAGGCCGTCGTTCGCAGCCGCCAGTTGCGAATGCAAGTCGGCTGCCCAGGTCGGGTGCGTAAAGTCGCCCGTCGCCAGGAGGTCAATCCCCTTGCGGCGCGCCCAAATCGCCAGGTTGTCCAGCGTCAGCTCTTTGCTGCACGCAAATGCGTACGGGGAATGGATGTGCAGATCGGCGACGAACGAACCCGCCAGGCCGGCGGCCATGTCACGCCGCCAAAAGGGTTTCCGCCAGTTCTCGTGGCCTTTGCACGGTGACCTGGTGTCCCGAATCCAATTGCACCACCGTGGCCCCGGGTATTCGTGATGCCATGGCCTCCTGCCGGCTCGCGCTGATCAATCGGTCGTCGTTGAGCACCACATATGTCACCGGACAGGGCAGAGAGTCCAGGCTGAGCGTCACCGGTTCCGTCAGCATCCTGAGGGGCAACGGACCGAAATGCCCGATGGTTTGTATCCGGTCCATCGGGTCCAACCCGCCGCACCGGTAACGGTTGATCGCCTCCAACGGCGCCGGTATGTCTCTGCCGGTTGCTGCGCCCAGCGTTTTGCACAGACGCACCAGCAACCGAACCGGGGTCGGGTACGTGGTGACTGCGGGCTGTCCCGAAGCCGGCACGATCCCGCACACGAGCACGACCCGTCGGGGCGCACGCGGCAGTTCGCTCAATGCCTGTAGCGCTACCGTTCCTCCCAGTTCGTGACCCACGAGGGTGTAGTCGGAAAAGCTCTCCTGCTCCGCCACCCGAACAACCGACTTCACCGCCTCCGCCAGGTCGATCATGCCGGCGTCGCGGGCGGCATCCGCTCCATGACCGGGTAGGTCGACTGCCCGGACGCGGACGGCCTGCCGGGCCCGGTAGAGTGGCGGCGGGTGCTGCTCTGGAGCCGTCATGTGGCCCCAGACCTTGCCCCAACTCTTGGCTCCCTGCCCGGCCCCGTGCACTAAAAGAAAATCCGACACGCTCTGCCCCTGCGTCGCTCTTTGGTTGCCTGCTGTCTGGCCGTTACCGCGCCAACACCGCTGCAACAGCGTTTATTACGTCGTCGTCCTGTTCTGGCAGCACGGTCCTGGGATCGAGCCGCACCGTATCTTCTTCGATCCTGGCTACGACCGGAGTTGGTTGTCCACGCAGGGCCGACAAAATTGCTTCCGGCGTACCGTTTGCGGACGGATTGATTGCCAATGCCCAGGACGGCAATGTCTCACCGGGCAGGCTCCCGCCCCCTATCGCCGACCGAGCCGGCTCAACACCCGCTTCGACCTGGTGATTTGCCAGGGTAACGCGCCATTTGTCCGCCCGTGCCCTTACATCTTCCGCAGTCGCCGATATCATGCGCCAAACGGGCACCCTCGTTTCGGCCTCGCCCATGACGTAGTGCGCCAACGTTGCCGTCAAGCTGGCCAGGCTAATTTTGTCGATCCGCACCGCGCGCGCCAACGGATGTCTCTCCAGCTGCGCGACCAGATCCCGTTTGCCCACTACGATCCCGGCCTGGGGACCACCCAGCAACTTGTCACCTGAGAAGAACACCAGGCCGACCCCCGCCGCAATGCTTTCCTGTGGGGTCGGCTCATGGGCCAAGCCATATCGTTCGGTCGGCAGCAATGCTCCGCTCCCGACGTCGTGCAGCACTGGGACGCCCGAGGTTTCTCCCAGCGCCACAAGGTCGCGCTCGTCCACAAACGCGGTGAAACCCTCCACCCTGAAGTTGCTGGCATGCGCTTTGAGAAATGCTCCGGTCTGATCGTTCATTGCATCGGCGTAGTCCCGCACGTACGTCCGGTTGGTGGTCCCCACGTCAACCAGGGTGCAGCCGCTTTGCCGCAGTACGTCCGGTATCCGGAAACCGCCGCCAATTTCGACCGCTTCGCCCCGGGAAACTATGACCTCACGGCCAGCAGCCAAAGCCGACAACCCCAGCAGTAGGGCCGAGGCGTTGTTATTCACCGCCAGCGCCGCTTCCGCCCCGGTGAGGCGACGCAGCAGCGATTGCAGGTGTGCCTGACGTGACCCTCTTCGTCCGGTACCGAGATCGATTTCCAGGTCCGAATATCCCCGGCCCACCGCGTCGGCAGCAGCCAGCGCGGCATCGCTGAGCGGCGCGCGACCCAGGTTGGTGTGGATGACAACGCCCGTCGCATTGATGACCGGGCGGGGCGACGGCTCAGACAGGCCTGCTATCAGGTCAAGGACCGCTTCCGCAATCTGGAGTCCTGGCGGCGCTGCGTTGCCGGCCAGCACACTTTTCCGGATTCCGCCCAGCACCTCTCGGGTTAGTTCCACCACTACTTCGCGTCCGTGGGCGTCCACGGCGGCGGACAGCATCTCACCGTTGACCACGCGCTCGACGCTGGGCAGGTTGCGGAGTTCGGTGCTGATTGTCATGGAATGCCAGGACCCGATGGCGACGACCGACGTGGCGACCCCAGCGGTCGGCTGGTATTCTACCATCTCACCGTACGGTTGCTGATGCCGTTGGAACGGAATCGGTTGCCGGGCTGCACCCCGCCACCAACCATTATGGCGATTGTGCCTGTCGATCCGGCACAGCGCATTCCTGCGACGCCCCGGATGCGCTATCATAGATGCCGTTGAACCGTGCAGCAAATTGGCGGTTGGAACGGAACATCATGAGACGCAAGATAGTAGGCATCGGCGTTATTGTCGTACTGGCAGGGGCTATCCTCTTTGGAACCGTCGGTTCGGTGATGGAAGTCGTCGCTGCGACGTCCACTGCATCCGCGACGACCCAAACCGAGTCAGTGGCGCGGCTGGCCCCGTCCCCGGTTGAAAACCCGGCCCTGGAAGCTCTGAAATACGCGTGTCCGTTCCATTAGCGGCCGCCGCGAACGCAAGCTTTCCCTTTCCTCGCCGGGGCGTCGCTGGGTCACCGATGAATCGAGCGCTGCGTGTGCGTGACCCGGATCATACCGACCAGGAGAAAACATGACCCCGGATATCGGTTTGCCTCCCGAGCTTGACGCTCTCAAAAACACCGTCCGTCAGATCATCCGCGACGAATGCGTCCCTCTCGAACCGGAGTATCTGGCGCACCCTCCGCAGGAAGGCGAGCCGGAAAACGGAGCTCCCCGCGGTGTCCTGGAAACGGTGCCGGGCGTACTCGGAACCCTTTCAGAGAACCAGTGGGGGCGGCTGCACGATGTGTCGAAGCAGACCGGAATCTACACTTCGTTCGTCCCCGAGGAGTACGGAGGAGGCGGAATGGGCGCCCTGGGCCACCTGGTCCTGGAGGAGGAGGTGCATCGCAGCATCGTTCATCTGCCCACCTCGCCGGTGCCCATGTTCATGATCGGCGCTTGCACTCCGGAACAGGAAGCCCAGTACCTATACCCCGCCATCAATGGCGACCTGTACTATTCCTTCGGCCAGACCGAGCCCCAGGCCGGTTCGGACCCGGGTGGCATGATGCAGACCCGCGCCGTACGCGACGGCGACGACTGGATCCTGAACGGAACCAAGATGTTCATCTCCGGCGCCGCTTCAGCGGACTTTCTGCTGGTTCAGGCGGTGACCGACCCGGAGAAGATGCAGCGCGGCGGCATCACCATGTTCATCATCGATAATCCCACGCCGGGCGTCACGTTTGAGCCCATTCGCGTGTGGATTGTCCCCACCAAGGCCCAACAGCATTACATCCACATGGACAACGTGCGTGTCCCGCAGACCCAGGTCCTGGGCGAGGTTGGGGGAGGGTTCACTCTTGGACAACAATGGCTGGTTCACCACGACCGGCTCCTCCGTGGCGCCATGGCTCTCGGTATCCTGACGCGGGCCCTCGAGATGGCGATAGAGTGGTCCCAGCAGCGCGTCACCTACGGGCGGCCGATTGCCGACCGGCAGGCCATCCAGTGGATGCTCACCGACGTATACATGGACATCGTCGCGCTGCGCTCAGTTGCCCGCGAAACCGCAGCCCGCGCCGATGCCGGGGAAGACGTCCGCGTGGAGGCGTCGATGGTCAAGTACGCCGCCGGCGAATGGGGTTGGCGCAGCATCGATAAGGTAATGCAGGTCTTCGGCGGCATGGGCGAAACCCTGGACCTGCCCATCGCCCATTGGTATCACATGCTCCGCCACGCCCGCATCGGGGGCGGAACGTCCGAAATACACAAATTTGTAATGGCCCGGGCTCTCCTCGGGGGCAGGGTCAACTTCCAGGGATAAAGGGAAGATTTTCAATGAACAAATTATCCAAACGCTCCGTCATATTTTTTTTGGTCGCGTCATTCGCGATCGTGGGCGCGGCGTGTAGTTTCCCAACGCCCGCGGCGTCTCTGTCCGGCGGACCCGTCATCGGCGCGTCCGATCCGGTCTCTCAGGTCGCGGTGTACCCATATGACGCCATTGTCGTGGCCGGGTTTGGCAGCGCCAGCGCGCCGCCGGATCTCGCCCGGCTGTCGCTGGCCGTGTCGGTCACCGACGATACTGTGGCCGACGCCCGGGAAACTGCCGCTGAAGCGATGACCGATGTCAGAGCCGCCATCAAGCGCCACCGTATCCTCAACTCTGACATCGCCACCAGCCATTTCCGCATCCATCCAGAGTACGAGTACGGGCCAGATGGCCGCGAGCAAATTGGTTACACGGTCAGTAACGGCCTGTCTGTCACCGTCCGGGACATTGGAAAGGCAGCTTCCGTAATCGACGACGCCATTGCGGCCGGCGGCGACCACCTCGTGTTCAACGGCCTCGATTTTGGTTTCTCCGACACAACCGAGCTGGAAAAATCTGCCCGTGAAAGCGCCGTGAGCGACATGCGGGAGAAGGCGAGCCAACTGGCCGAGTTCTCCGGCCGCGAACTCGGCGACCTCAAGGCGGTCTCCGAAGGTGACTTTGGCGGCCCTCCGGTTCCTTTCCCGGCGGCTCTGGCCCGTTCTGAGTCGGCCGGTCTGGACACGCCGATCTCCTCAGGAGAAGTCGCGGTGACGGTCAGCATCTCCGGCGTGTACGAGCTGAAGTGACGCCGATGGTTCTCAGCGACCGCAGCATCCGCCGGCAGATTGACGAAGGCCGGATCGTGGTCAAACCCGTCGACGACGCCGATATCCAGCCGGCCAGCATCGACCTCCATCTCGACAGCAGGTTCCTGGTCTTTTCCAATTCGCGCCAACCGTACATCGACGTGCGGGAGCCTTTGGATAACCTGACCGAAGAAGTCACCATCGCCGATGGCGAACCGTTCATGCTGCATCCCGGCGAATTCGTGCTGGGAAGTACGCTGGAGCACATCGAACTGCCCGACGATCTCGTCGCCAGACTCGAAGGCAAAAGCAGCCTCGGCCGCCTCGGATTGCTGATCCACAGCACCGCCGGTTTTGTAGACCCCGGTTGGCGGGGTCGTCTGACGCTGGAATTGAGCAATGTCGCGCGGCTGCCGATTGCCCTGTATTGCGGCATGAAAATCGGGCAGATCTCGTTCCTGCAATTGACCACGCCGGCTGAACGGCTGTACGGTTCGCCGGAACTCCGGAGCCGCTACCAGGGCCAATCCGGTCCGACCGCCAGCCGATTTCACCAAGATTTTTCGGGCCCGGGCAACCCGTGAGCGTCGCGGTCGGGCCCGTCGATCACATGGCTCGGGCGGTAGCCCTGGCCCGATCGGCTCTGGGGTCCACCAGTCCCAATCCTGCCGTGGGGGCCGTGATAGTTAATGAAACCGGCGTTGTCGGCGAGGGTTTCACGCTGCCTCCAGGTCAGGCTCACGCGGAGATCGGAGCGCTCAATCAGGCCGGTCAAGCCGCCGCCGGGGCGACCCTGTACTGCACCCTGGAGCCATGCTGCCATCACGGCCGCACCCCCCCGTGCACCGATGCGATCATTGGCGCCGGAATAGTGCGCGTCGTCTACGCGGTTACCGATCCCAACCCGCGGGTATCCGGCGGAGGCGCTTCCGCGCTCCGTTTGGCGGGATTGGATGTGGAACATCGCCCGGACCCGGAAACCGCCTCGCTCTATGAGGCCTTCGCCAAGCATGTGACCACGGGATTGCCATTCGTGGTGGCCAAGTTCGCCATGAGCCTGGACGGCAAGATCGCCACGCGAACCGGCGATTCCCAGTGGATCACCGGACCTGACGCCCGTGCCCGCGTCCAACAGATGCGGAAAGAACTGGACGGCATCATGGTTGGCATCGGTACGGCTCTGGCCGACGACCCGCAACTGACGGCCCGCGATGAAAACGGCGGTGCGCTCCCAGCGAATTTGCAGCCCTGGCGCGTCGTCGTCGACAGCGACGCTCGGACGTCGCCCGAGGCCCGTATGCTCCGCCAACCCGGACGAACCCTCATCGCGACGGCGGCGAATCCCAACGTATCCCGGTCCGCTGCCCTGCAGGATGCCGGCGCCGACGTGATGTCGTTCCCGGGCACGGATGGCCGCGTGAATCTGTCGGGCCTGCTGGAATACCTGGGTCAACAGGGCGTGGTCAGCGTTCTGGTCGAAGGCGGGGGCGGGGTGTTGGGCGCACTGCTTGACGCCAGGCTGATCGACAAAATCGCCGTGTTTCTCGGGCCCATGTTGATCGGTGGTGCGGCCGCGCGCTCGCCGGTCGAAGGCAACGGCTCTACCACCATGGCCGACGTCCTGCGACTCGAACGCACGACCACGGAAGCGATCGGGCCCGACTGGTTGATCACCGGCTATCCCAATCGCGGAGGTGACTGAATGTTCACAGGTATCGTGGAAGAAGTGGGGAGCGTCGCCTCCCTGTCAGATTACCGGCTCGTTATCCGGGCTGAAACCGTCCTGGAGGACGTTCACGTGGGCGACAGCATCTCCGTCAACGGCGCGTGCCTGACGGTGGTCGAGTTTGACGCGGGCAACTTTGCTGTCGACCTGGCGCCCGAGACGCTTCGCAGGACCTCGTTGGGGCAGGTCGGCCCGGGCAGCGCAGTAAACCTTGAACGCGCTCTCGCCGCGCACGATCGAATGGGCGGGCATATCGTCCAGGGCCATGTGGATAGTACCGGAGACATCACCGGGATTAGCCCGGAAGCTGACTGCTTCATATTGGAGATCGAAACGCCGGCGTCCCTGACGCCCTACATCGTGGAGAAAGGGTTCATCGCGGTTGACGGAATCAGCCTTACGGTGGTACAAAGTGCGGAGCCCCGCTTCACGATTTCGGTCATTCCGTTCACCATGCAGCACACGAATCTGCGCGAGCGGGCGGTCGGTGACAAGGTCAATTTGGAAGCGGACATCTTGGCAAAATACGTGGAGAGTCTGCTGGCTGCCAGGTTCGCCTGATCGTCAGCCATCCAATCCGCTGGACCCAGAATTCAGATGCAGTTGGCAAGCATCGAGCAAGGCCTGCACGACCTGAAAGCCGGCAAATTCCTTATCGTGGTCGACGATGAGGATCGCGAAAACGAAGGCGACTTGGTCATGCCCGCCGAGTTCGTAACTCCAGAAGCCGTGAACTTCATGGTGACCCACGCCCGTGGGCAGCTCTGCATGCCGATGACCGCGGACCGTTTGGCCGAACTGGACATCCCCATGCTGCCAAGCCGGCACTCAGATTCCCCCATGCCCACCGCTTTCACGATGCCAGTCGACTACGCCATCGACACGACGACCGGCATTTCGGCGCAGGATCGTGCGGCCACTATTCGAGCCCTCATCGACCCGGACGCGCGGCCGACGGACTTCATCCAACCGGGTCACCTTTTCCCGTTGCGCTATCATGCCGGGGGTGTCCTGGTTCGTCCCGGTCACACGGAAGCCATTGTGGATCTCTGTCGGTTGGCGGACCTGTACCCCGCCGGCGTAGTGTGCGAGATCATGAAGGACGATGGGACAATGGCCCGCCTGCCTGATCTGATCAAGATGGCGGCCGAGCACAAGTTGAACATCCTGTCCATTGCGGATCTGGTCGATTACCGACGCGAGCATGACCCGTCGGATGACGAGCCCGACTGAGGCAGCCGGGGACCGTCCACCGGTCGACACGATGGTTCGCTGACTGACCGGTTCACCCGGGCTACAAACATTCCGCATCCCTCGGAGGAAAAATGCCCCTATGCAGCCTTGAAGAGGCGCTCGAAGATCTGACCTCCGGCAAGTTTGTCATCGTGGTCGACGACGAGGGGCGCGAGAACGAGGGTGACCTGTTCCTGTTCGCTGAGCATGCCACGCCCGAGGCAGTCGCTTTTATGGTGACCCACGCCCGGGGACTGGTATGCGTTCCGATGCAGGGCGAACGCTTGGATGAACTCCAGATCCCCAACCTGCGGAGCCGCAACGCCCCTTCATCGCAGCCAACGGCGTTCACGACTTCCGTGGATTACAAACACGGTACGTCCACCGGCATCTCCGCCTTTGATCGCAGCGCCACCATTCGCGCTCTGGTCGACCCCCACGCGCTGCCCGCCGATTTCGTCCAACCCGGGCACATGTTCCCGTTGCGGTGCAACCCGGGCGGTGTCTTGAATCGTCCCGGTCACACTGAGGCGGTCGTCGATCTATGCAAACTGGCGGGCGCGTATCCTGCTGGCGTGGTCTGCGAGATCATGAACACCGACGGCACGATGTCCCGCCTGCCGGAACTGGAACAGTTTGCTGCCAGGCACGATCTCAAAATATTCAGCATCGCGCAGCTGATCGCCCATCGTCGGATCAGCGAGTCCCTGATCTCCCGGGTCGCGGAGGCGAACCTGCCCACCAAGTACGGCGTTGCGCGGATAATCGGCTACCGCAGTTCAATAGACAGCGGGGAACACGCGGCATTGGTGGTCGGAGACTGGGAAGAAGGCGACGAGGTGCTGGTGCGTGTGCACAGCGAGTGCCTCACCGGCGACGCCTTCGGCAGCCTGAAATGCGACTGCGGTGAGCAGTTGGACCTGGCCATCCGGATGATATTCGACAACGGATCGGGGGCCTTGGTCTATCTGCGCCAGGAAGGGCGGGGAATTGGCCTGCACAACAAGATCAAGGCATACTCGCTGCAGGATCAGGGAATGGACACCATCGAGGCCAACGTGGCCTTGGGATTTCAACCGGACGAGCGCAAGTACGACCTTGCCGTCCAGATCATGGGAGACCTCAACATCACCCACGCGAAGCTGGTGACCAACAATCCGCACAAGATGGCCGGCATCAGCGGTCTTGGCATCCAGGTCACGGATCGCGTGAGTCTGGCGGTCCCGCCGAACGAGACCAACGAGGAGTACATGAGGACCAAGCGCGACAGCATGGGGCACTTGATTTCGCCGCTGCAGCCGGGTCCTTCGAACTCGTCCGGTTAGTCAGCTCCCAATCGGTTCACCAGCCAGGCTTCGATGAACCCATCGATATCACCGGCGAGCACCGCATCCGCATTACCCATCTGGTAGTCCGTGCGATGGTCCTTGACGGACTTGTACGGGTGCAGCACGTAGCTACGGATCTGATTGCCCCATTCGGCGGAGATCCGTTCGCCGCGTAGAGCTGACAACGCCTGGGCCCGTTCCTCTTCGCGCTGCGCCAGGAGCTTCGCCCGCAGGATCCTCATCGCGTAATCCCGGTTCTGGTGTTGGGATCTCTCGGTCTGGCACGTGACCACTATGCCGGAAGGCACGTGGGTCAACCTCACCGCCGAAGCGACCTTCTGCACGTTCTGGCCGCCGGGTCCACTGGAACGGAAGAAGTCCATTTTCAGGTCGTCTGACCGCAGTTCCACCTCTGTATCGTCGTCGACAGCAGCCGGCAGCACCTCGACGCGGGCGAATGAAGTCTGCCGCCGTCGCGCCGGATCGAAGGGAGAAATGCGCACCAGCCGATGCACCCCTACTTCAGCGTTCAGGTAACCGAAGGCGTGCTGCCCGCCGATTTCCAGCGTGCTGGTGCGCAGGCCGGCTTCGTCGCCGTAAGCGGTGTTCAGCACCTGGATCGGCCGACTGCTCGTGGCAGCCCAACTGGAATACATTCCCGTCAGCATCTCGACCCAGTCGTGGGAATCAGTGCCCCCGGCGCCAGAGTGGATGGTCAATATCGCCGCACGATCGTCGTAAGGACCCGACAGGGTCAGCTCCATCTCCGCCCTTGCCAGGCTCGCGGCGGTGGTCGCCGTCTCGGCGGACAACTCTTCAGCGACGCTCTCGTCGTCGCTTTCTATCGCCAGCGAAGTTAGCTCAAGCAGGTCGGCCACCTGGCCCTGCAGCCCGTGCCACAATTCCACCGAGTGCTGCAACCGACCCAGTTCCTGCATTTTGCGTTGGGCCGTCGTGGGATCGTCCCAGAATCCCGGAGCAGACGCCTCCTTTTCCAGCTCGGCGATGGATTTCTCGCGCCCTGGGAGGTCAAAGACGCTCCATGACCGCGTCCAACTTGGTGGACATGTCTTCAAGTTGCTGGCGCAGTTCTTCCATCGCGAGACCCTCCGAGCACCGGGAGATTTCATCCGGTGGTCAATTATAACGCAGGCCCACGCGCCGCCCCGAAGTTTCGAACCCGGCGTCCGGATTTCCCGAAAAGTCCATCCGCTATAATGATTTGACAAGTTTTTGCTCCGCTCAACCATCAGGCAGGTACGACAATGCTGGATCATGGAACCCCGGAACACGCCGTGCACGATCCTATCGAATCGCTGCGGCATCGGATGCGCCATTCGGCCGCCCATGTCATGGCCGATGCGGTACTGCAACTGTTCCCGGAGGCCAAGGTCGGCATCGGCCCGCCCACCGCCGATGGGTTTTACTACGACTTCGACGTCGCCCAGCCCTTCACTCCTGAAGACCTGGAACGCATCGAGTCGCTCATGCTGGACACGATACGGTCCAACGCGCCCTTCGTCCGCGAGGAGTTGAGCCGCGATTCGGCCAAGGCCATGTTCGACTCCCAGCCCTACAAGCAGGAGATCATCGACGACCTTCCGGACGAAACGACCCTCAGCATCTATCGCCACGGCGAGTTCACCGACCTCTGCCAGGGACCTCACTTGGATAACACCGGGGAAATTACGGCGGTAAAGCTGCTCAACGTCGCCGGCGCGTACTGGAGAGGCGACGAAAACCGGCCCATGCTGCAGCGCATTTATGGCACCGCATGGGAGTCGCAGCAGGAACTGGAGGCGCACCTGGAGCGTCTCGCCGAAGCCGAACGCCGGGACCACCGCACGCTGGGCCGGCAGCTCAACCTGTTCACCGTGCATGAGGAGATCGGCCCCGGACTGATCGTGTGGCACCCCAGGGGCGGCATCATGCGCTCGCTCATCGAGGACTACTGGCGGGATATTCACTATCGGCGGGGCTACAGCATCGTCTACTCGCCCCACATCGGGCGGGCTCGCCTTTGGCAGACCAGCGGGCACCTCGATTTCTACCGGGACAGCATGTACGCGCCAATGCAAATCGACGAGCAGGAATACTTCCTGAAGCCGATGAACTGCCCGTTCCACATCCAGGTCTACCGTTCCGCTCTGCGCAGCTACCGTGAGTTGCCCCTGCGCATCGCCGAGCTTGGCACCGTTTACCGGTATGAGCGCAGCGGCGTGCTCCACGGCCTCATGCGCGTTCGCGGCTTCACGCAGGACGACGCCCACATCTTCTGTCTGCCCGACCAGGTCGAAGCCGAGGTGGGCGACGTGCTGGACCTCACCTTCGAGATCATGTCCGCCTTCGGGTTCGAGGACTACGACATCATGCTGTCCACTCGCCCCGAGAAGTACGTAGGTGAGCCGGAAATGTGGGACCACGCCACCGAGTCGCTGCGCCAGGCGCTGGTCTCACGCGACTTGCCTTATGGCATGGACGATGGCGGCGGAGCCTTCTACGGCCCGAAGATCGACATCAAGATCAAGGACGCGCTGGGCCGGGACTGGCAATGCACCACCGTGCAGTTCGACTTCAACCTGCCGGAACGCTTCGACCTGGTTTTCCAGGATGACCAGGGCAACCGATCGCGACCCTACATGGTCCACCGCGCCATCCTCGGCTCCCTGGAGCGCTTCTTCGGTGTCCTCGTGGAACATTACGCCGGGGCCTTCCCGCTGTGGCTCGCTCCCCTCCAGGCCGCGGTGATCCCCATCGCCGACCGCCATAACGAGTATGCGGAGCAAGTCGCAGCCCAGTTGCGGGACGCCGGCTTCCGCGTGGAGGTGGACGACCGCAGCGAGCGCATGAACCAGAAGATCCGGCAAGCCCAGCTACAGAAGACCCCGTACATGCTGGTCGTCGGCGACCGCGAGGCCGATGCCGACGCGGCTGCCGTCCGCACCCGCGACGGCGACAACCACGGCGCGATGCCTTTGGCCGACGTCATTGCCATGCTGTCGGCCGAGCTGGACGGGACCCCCGCTGCCCGCTGACCCGGTCAAGCGCCCCACAACCAGAAGGGGCGGCCACTTGGGCCGCCCCTTTTCGCAGGCATCGCGTTCGATCCGACCCCGCGCTACTGCACCAGCTTCTCAAACTCGGACGTGAACTCGTCGGATCCGCCGCCGCCGAAGCCCTTGCGGAAGGTGATCACGCCGGCGCCGTCAACGGCGACAATCGATGATTGGCTGGTGATCCTCAGATCGGCCAGCATGCTTCCCACTGGCGCTGCCGCGATCATGTTGCTGTATCCCTGCCCTGCGATGTAGTTGTCGATGGTCTCCCCGCTCTCGTTGAATGCCACCACGTAGGTGTCGACCTGGCCTGCGTATTGGGGAACTATGGAACTGAGCGTCCGTAACTCGGCGCGGCAGACTGGTCACCAGGTCGCGAAGTACACCATGAACACCGGCTTCCCGCTCCCCACGATGCTCGCCGACTCCAGGGTGCTGCCGTCAGCGAGGGCCATCGTAAACGCCGGAGGCGTTTCACCGACGTCTGTTCCGACATCCACCGCCGGCGCCGGTGTGGCTGGTGGTTCCGGCGCCGGCGTATCCGTAGCCGCCGGGGGCGGAGCAGTGGGCGCCGCAGTGGCCGGAGCCGCGGTGGTGACCGCCGAAGCTGGCGCGGCCGTCGCCGCCGGAGCGCTCGTCGGCGCGTCGGTGGGCGACACTGCCGCGGCCGCGACTGCCGGCGTTGCAACCGACGTCGGTTGTGTGCCCCCCGCAGCCGGGGCCGCGGTCGCCGCCGGCGCGGCCTGCGCAGCCGCAGCCGTGGGAGCCTGTTCCTGCGCTGTCGTCGGCGCCGATGCCTGAGTCGCCGGCTGGGCTGGCGTAGACGGCGGTTCCGGAGCGGCAGGGGATCCGCACGCGACCAGCGTTGCCCCCACCAGGGTAGCGACCGCGCACGCCATCAGTGTTTTTCTGACTGTTTTCATTTCCACCTTGCGGCGTCCACGACGCCGGAACCTACTGTCATCAAGCCGGCAGCTGCAAATCCATCAGCCGCCGGTCCTGTTCCTTTTTGACTTCCGTTTTGGTTGGTATCGCGTGGGGGTCAGCTGTCAGCGCGGTGAACTGTGGCGACCACTGGTCCGCGCTGCCCATCAACTGCCGGTGGTAGATAACTCCGTCGGCGTTTACCGCCATCATCGCCATCTGGCGCGTGATTTCCAGGTCGGAAAGCATGGCTCCGACGGGTTGCGCGGCGATCAGGTCGGTGTATCCGTTCTCTTCTATATACGCTTCAACGACCTCGGCGGGTTCATTGTAGGCGACTACGTAGAAGTCGATTTCTGGAAACTCGCTGGCTATGGGGTTCAGCGTCTGCAACTCAGCGCGACACTCCGGTCACCAGGTGGCAAACCAGAATAGATGCGCGGGCTGGCCACTAGCTGCCAGGGCGTCCGACGAAATTTCGGACCCGTCCGCCAGAATCATGGCGAAAGGCGGGCTGGGTTCCCCGATCTTCAGGTTGCCGCTATCCTCGGGCGCAGCCATGGAGTCCATCTCCATGCCGGCCATACCGCTCCCGCCGTCGTTGGCTGCGGGCGCGCAGGCTGCCATCGCCAATAGCGCTGTGAGCGCCATCGCGCACAGCAGCAGCCGCAGTTTGAAAGTCTTGTTCATCGCATCTCCTTGCGATGGTTATCCATCTGGTGTGCCCTACGCATCAGGCGGGATTGTACCAGAATCGGCAGCCACACCCGTGCGCGACCGCTCGATCAACGCAACCATCCCCTACCCGCTACAGCGCTCCGAAAACCCTGCTTGCCGGACATTTTCTGGCGACATATTGGGGTTGGCGGTTTGCGCATGTTAATCACCTCAGGGCAGTCTAAATGCCGCGCCCATTCGCCCCGCAATTCGGGCCACCCTTATCAATCCCGTCGGGTATACTACCGCCCGGTACGAATTTACGACATACCACATGGGTCCGCCCCAGTGTTTCGGATTTCGGAGGTTCTGTTATGAGGCAAAAATGGTTCCCATCACCCCGGCTACTCGCTTTCGCTCCACTGGCTCTCGTCCTGATCGTGGCGGTAGCCTGCGGAACCGCCGGGGAAGCGCCCGCCGCCGCGCCGGCTGCGCCCGCGGCGCCGGCAACCGAGGCGCCTGCTGCCGCCATGGCGGAAAGCACTCCCGTAGCGGCCCCGAGTTCAGGGAGTTCAGGAGCGTCCGCGGGCGCGGCCACCGCCATTCCCGCACCGACGGCGATGCCCGACACCTCCGCCATGATGGGACCACGGGGGACGCTCACATTCGGATTGCCCCTCGTCCCTCCGTTCCACGTGTTCCCGACGGTCACCGAAGGAGCCGGGTATCACCACAACGGCTTCACCACCTCGGAGACCCTCGTTCACATGAGCGAAGACCGGGAGATCGTTCCCCGGCTGTTCAAGGAATGGAGCGTCGCTCCGGACAACGTCACCTGGACGTTCAAGCTACAGGAGGGCGCCCAGTTCCACAAAGGCTACGGGGAACTGGATGCGGAAGGCGTCATCTGGAGCATGATGATCAGCGGCGGCAAAAGCTCCCGGGTAGGGTATAACGCCCATATCCGCAGAATCTGGGGAGTCGCCGGAGACGTCAAGGAAGGCAAAACCGTCACCGACATCCTCGACGAAGGACGGGTCAGGGCGATTGACAAGTACACCATCGAGCTGAACACCGGGACGCCGCAGTACGACACCCTGAGCCTGCTGGCCTTCCCCCACGTCAACATCATCAGCAAGGCGCAACTCGAAGACGTGGGCGTCGACGAGGCGAGCCGGAACATGTCGGGAACCGCCCCATGGGAGTTCCAGGAGCACAAGAGCGACCAGTTCACCAGGTGGGCCGCGGTCGAAGACCACTGGCGCAGGACTCCCGAGTTCGCCGAAATGGTATGGCAGCACATTCCGGAGGAGTCCACGCGCGTCGCCAATTTCAAGACCG
Source organism: uncultured Dehalococcoidia bacterium (assembly GCA_951813535.1). Lineage (GTDB taxonomy): Bacteria > Chloroflexota > Dehalococcoidia > Lucifugimonadales > UBA3495 > Bin87. Next base: position 2,365,793 of record OX638345.1, read on the forward strand.
GGCAGCTGACGGCGCTGGAGATGAACCTGGACTCCATCGCAGCGGTCAAGGACGTGCCGGGCACCAGCCTTTTCAAGATAGCCGGCGGCAGCGCGGCGAGCATGGCCTTCTATGGCAACTGGTATGTGGGGCTCAACGCGGACGGATCACGCACGCCGGAACACATTGAAAGAGCCCCTGGCTTCGATCCGACCTTGCCCTGGACTTCCGGCAATCCGGACCCGGCTTCAGAGGAATGGCAAAACGCCGCCAAGGTGCGCACGGCCCTGTCCATCGCCATCGACCGCCAAACCATCGCGGATAGCCTGCTGAGTGGAGAGGCAATCCCGGACCCGCTGCCGGCGTGGTCGTTCCACCTGGACAAGTTGCCGGCGGAGTACCGGCAGTGGGAGTTCAATCCGGAGAAATCCAGGCAACTGCTGGCGGAGGCGGGATATCCCGACGGGTTTGAAATCACCCTCACGCCCCTGGGCGGCTCGAATTACCTCGAGGTGACTTCTGCCATAGCCCAGATGTGGGACCAGATCGGCGTCAAGGCCAACCAGCAGAACTTGCCGTACAAGACCTTCCGTCCGAGCATAGTGGAACGGACCTACAACCAAGCGTACCAGCACACCCACGTGGCGGTCGACCCACTGGACCGGTGGTCCGGCGCCTTCAACCACGATACCGCCTGGAACTTCGGCGTGGACCACCCGGTCCTTCGGGACTTGATGCTGGAAGCCCAGGGCACCGTCGACAACGCAGCGCGATACGCGATCATGGCCGAGGCTGCGAAGTTCATGTACGACAACGCCCTGTCGGTCGGCCTCTATGCCCAGAACCAGGTATTTGCCCTCAGCGGCGACACGGAACCCTGGCCCGAGCACCTGAACTACGCCGAAACGCGGGACCTGACCGCGCTGGAATACGCTCCCAACCTCACTCAGTAACGTAGAGGCCGTCAGAGGATTCCCGGATGGCTTCGGAAACGGCCGTAAGTCGCTTGGACGGCGGGCATCTTCACAAGCGCTGGGCGGGCAGGTCAGCCCGACCCGGCGCTCCTTTCAGGTCGACGTGTTTGTCCGACCGTTTTTCCCGGGGGACGGGGCCTTGCTGAACCGAGCCGTATGAACGCCCGTGTACGGTAAGAGGATGCAACTGACGCTAACCTGGGATGTCCTGTTCGGGGGGCAGCTCCCTTCGGATGATGGCGCCCATTTCGAGAGTTCAGGAACCGACAGGCTGCCGGCGACTCTGGGTTGAATGCGCACCATTGCCAGGGTGTTCCGCCATTCACCGACTACTTTTGGTTACGTCCGTCGATACCTCCAGTGGCATGGCCGGTCCGCACGCGGCGTCCTTCTCCCTAAACCAGTCGTAAAATGGTTTTTATCCGTAACGGAGGGCCGGTATTCGTGTGCGCGTTTGCGTCTCGACGGGAAGACTGGCCATGCGATATTTTCACCCGGAGGATTGACAGTGCATTACATTCACCGGATCGAATGGTTAGCTTATGGTTTACTCGTAGTTGTAGCGTTGGCTGTATCTCTACCGCTGTTCCCGTATCGATGGCACACCTTCCTGCATATAGCCGGTGCAGTGGTCTTCCTCGGCAATATCATCGTTACCGGCGCATGGATGCTGATGGCGGAGCGCACGCGGAACGTCAATGTCATTCACTTCTCCGCAAAGGCTGTTATCCGCGCCGACCTGCTTTTCACGCTGCCCGGTGTGCTTCTGGTACTGATGAACGGGTTGGTCATGGTGTTCGACAGCTGGGGTGGGCGGGACGCGATTTACCAGTTGTCTTGGATCAGTGCCGCGCTGTGGATATTCACCGCGTCCGGCATAATCTGGGTGGGAATTCTTATCCCCGCCCAACATCGCATGGTCGTATTCTCTGACCCGTCGGCCCACCCGAACTCGCTGCCGTCAGAGTTCTCCTCGGCGCTCCGCAGGTGGTATTTCTGGGGGGCGCTTGCAATAGCCTTGCCCATCTGCTCGCTTTACCTCATGGTCACCAAGCCAGCATTCGGTTAGGGCGTTGAAATGCAGCCGGCGGCGATGATCACCTCCGCCTCACTGGATTTGTTGGCGATTTCCTTAGCGGCGGGTTTCTTCGTCGGCATCTCTTTTCCCGCGTTTTGTCCAAAATCTTACGGTTGGTCCTGGACCGATTCACCGGGCAATGTCACTGACCTAAGCCCGGTAACTGAATGGGATTTGAGGTTCCCACGCTGGCAGCGATACCAGGCCAATGCGGGATGTCCCGGCTGCGCAAGGGTCGCGCCAACGCCGTTCGAGCCGCCGCCCGCTTCCTGCGTGAAACGGTGGGACGGGTGCGCTGCGTCGGGCCACCGGACCACTCCCCCCGTGCGGGCCGACAGCGGCTTCTGCACCCACGCCATCATGGCTGTCTGCCGCTAGACGAAGGTTCGGTTGTGCATCTCTATGCGCCAACACGCCCGATTGCGGAATATCATCGAGGACATACCGGAGGTGGAGTGGACGCCCATCCCTTACCTGCTGGAAGGCGCCACCGACGTGGCCGAGACCACCTGCCCGCCCTTCGACAGTCATCCCGACGCCGCGCCGGCGCGCCTCATCGTCCCGCGGCTGCAGGCGAAACCCCGCTCCTAACTTGCGCTCTTCGCCAACTCCCGCTATCACGCCTGCATCGCCGGCCGGGACGGAAATACGCTGGAATTCGAGGCTGACCATCGCCGCCGCGCTGAGATCGGGAATGCCACCCGTGACCTCAAGTACGGCGTGGGACTCAGCCATCTGCAATCGGGCCGCTATCGCGCCAACGATCTGCGCTCACAATCGGTTCCTACGCCGCCACCACAGGCGTTCAACTTCCCCTTGGCCTGGCAGCCACACCCCGCGCCCAGCCAAATCATTGGGCTCAAAGCCTCACCGCCCCCTTCGCGCCTCTCTCAGCTCTGATCAGACCCAGTACGCCCCATTCCTTTGGGGGTTTCGGGCCCCGAGGTATGTTGAGAATACCGAATTCAGCGAGTCTCGGTATCACTTGACCCTATAACGGAAATCAGTGTGACTTGACATGTCTGTTATCGTAGTGACGAGCAACGGAATTATAGTTTACCGTCAGACGGAGGGTCGCATGTCATTGAAAGCGGTTATGGCTGGCTCCGCATCTCTGCTCTTGGCTTTGGTTGTGGCTTGTGGTGGTGCCGCCCCCGCCGTGCCGGCAGAACCCGTAGTCATTGAAAGAGAAGTCATCAAAGAGGTCCCGCGTGACGTCGTGGTGGAGGTGGAGAAGGAAGTAATAAGGGAAGTAACCAAGGAAGTGCCTGTGGTCAGGGAAGTGGTGCGGGAAGCTCCAAGCAAACCGGACCTGCGCCCGGGGAAAATCAGCTGGACCTCCGGTCAGTCCCTCGCCTCTCCGGATTCCCACGTTTGGGCGGTAGGCGGTGACTTCCAGATATTCAGGAACACGTTTGAAGGGATCACCCAGGACACGGGTTATGGTACGTCCGGCCCCGCCCTGGCTGAAGACTGGTCACTTGACCCGGACAACCTAACATGGACGTTCAACCTCCGGAGAAACGTCAACTTCCATAATGGAGATCCCGTTACCGCTGAGGATGTCCGCTTCTCGATCTTGAGGCTTAGGGACAGTCCCACCGGCAACCTGAAATTTCAGGCGGGTCATGTCGAGGACGTCATTGTTGTAGACCCCGAGACGATACGTCTTGTGACCAAAGCCCCTAGTCCCACTAACCTGCTTTTCATCGACGCCGGCCGAGTATATAGCGCAAAGCAAGCCGAGCAGGACGGGGAAAGGTTCTTCGAGAGTTTCATCGGGACCGGTCCTTGGAAGTTCGATGAATGGGTCCCCGGCACCAAGTTCAGTTGGGTGCGAAATGACGATTGGTGGGGAGATTTCGCGGATGGTGCGGCCACCAACCTTGAGCATCGTCCGATCCCAGAACCCGCTACTGCTGTGGCCGCCGTGCTTTCGGGCGGTGTGGACATTGTGATCAGGCTGGCCAATGAGCCCGCCGAGAAGTTTGGCGAAGCCGCCGGGTACCACTCGGTGTCCCGACCTTCCAATGCCAACACCGCCTTTTGTGTAAAGGCGAATACGCCCCCATTTGATGACGCGAAGCTGAGGCTCGCGATGGACTACGCAATCGATAGAAAAAGCATCGTCGAGGACATCACGGGGTTCGGCACCGCACTGGCGGTCCGGTCCTCGCCAGACTCCCCCTGGACTCCACCGGAACTGGAACCACGGTTCTTCGACGCTGAACGGGTGCAGCAACTGGTCTCAGAGTCGAATTATGACGGCATGGAATTCAGGTTCATCACCCGCACCCGCCGTACTCCGAAAGACGTAGAAATCGCGGAGTTTATGACTGCAACGTGGAAGCAACTTGGGCTGAACGCGACCCTCGAGGTACTGGGTGACGCGGCGTTTTCTCAACGGCGTCGGGGCGGCGATTACGAGATTTTCCTGACGTCATGGGGCCTTACGAACCCTCCGCACAATTTCAACGCCCATATGATCGGCCATCAGATCGGGTACCACGCCACCCACCCCGACTTCCAAGAGTTGACCGAGGCGATGGCCACGGAGATGGACCCTGGGAAATTCGATGTGATGGTACAGGATATCCAGCGTTACCTTTACAACGACCCCGCCTGCTATCACATCTTCACTTACCCCAACCTCTATGGCGTCTCGGACCGTGTGCAAGAGTTGGTCAACGTCCCCGGGGAGATATACATCCTGTACGACCAGACAGTGCTGGCGCCACACTCGAGAGGCCAATAGGGGGCTACGAGCGTCGGAGAAATCATGCGGCCGGCCAATATTGCGCCCGCGAACCGAAAGGGCCAAAGCCGGCATGATGCCGCCGTGTCCACTTCCGGATGCAGCTAGGGGAAGCGCCGATGTTGCTCTACGCGCGGAGGAGGGCCCTGACCAGCGTGATATCGATTCTGGGGATATCGGTCATCGCTTTTCTCCTTCCACGTTTAGCCCCCGGAGACCCCGCGCTGGTTCTAATGTCGGACGACGCTACTGACGAGATCATCGAGCAAACACGGGAATTCTGGGGACTGAATAAACCCCTGTATGAACAATATTACGTGTTCATCGTCCGAGCCGTTCAGCTTGATCTGGGCACCTCGTTGGTCACGGGAAGGTCTACAATCGAGACCGTGAAGGACTTTTTCCCCAATACCATCAAGCTAGCCCTGGTGGCTTGGGTCTGGTCCGTCGTCGTGTCTATCCCGCTGGGTATTTTAGCCGCCCTGAACAGGAATAAAGTCCCCGACATAGTAATCAGATTGTTCGCAATGTTGGGCAGGGGGATGCCTAACTTCTGGTTAGGGATAATGCTGATCCTGCTGTTCGCTGTGGTCTGGAACATTCTGCCCGCCTTCGGCATAGGAGAAGGTTTCTTTGATCAGGCCAAGCATTTGATATTGCCGGGATTTGTACTGGGATCGTCTTTTATGGCGCTCCTTGTGCGCATGGTCCGTTCGGAAATGTTGGAGGTCCTTAACGAAGACTACGTACGGACAGCCCGCGCGAAAGGGCTTGCCAACCGGGTGGTGATTTACAGGCACGCCTTGAGGAACGCTTTGATCCCGGTCGTCACCATCTTGGGCTTGGAAATCGGTGGACTGATCGGCGGCTCCATCATCACTGAGACCGTGTTTGCCTACCCCGGCCTGGGCCGACTCACTGTGCAGAGCATCCAAGGGCTCGACTACCCCATGGTCCAGACTCTGGTGCTTATTTTCGCGCTGATCTACATATCGGCAAGCTTCATCGTTGATATGCTTTACGGCTACCTCGACCCGCGCATCCGCTACCAGTAGACCGCTCTGAGGTTGGTGCGTTATCCCAGGGCGCACCCGGTGACGACGCTATGATGCAATCAGCGCCTCCTCTTTCCTCAGAGAGGACTGCGAGATCCCTGCCAAGGAACCTGAAGCGCTTCCTTGGAGAGCGAAGCCTGCTGCTCGGGGCCGCCGTGCTGATCACGGTGGGTCTCATGGCTCTGGCAGCGCCTCTGGTTTCCCCGCACGACCCCAACGCTATGAAGCCGTCAGAAAGGCTATCAGAGCCCGGATTTTCGCCAGAAGGAGTGCCTCCCTACGTTTTCGGCACTGATTTCCTGGGGCGAGACGTTTTGAGCCGCATCATTTACGGCGCCCGCGTGTCCCTGGTGGTGGGGCTGTTTGCGGTTTTGGGAGCGGGGTCAATCGGCGTCGTGGTGGGAGCCGTCGCGGGATACTACGGCAAATGGGTTGACGAGGTCTTGATGCGTCTGGTGGACATGGGGCTTGCCGTCCCCGGGCTTCTGCTGGCGTTGGTCATCGTGATGCTGCTCGGCGCCGGGATGTGGAACGTGGTGCTGGTGCTCAGTGCAACCGGTTGGTTGGGTTTCGCGCGCGTTACCCGGGGCGTAACTCTGAGCGTGAAAGAACGCGATTTCATTCTGGCCGCCCGCAGCTACGGCGCAGCCGACTCTCGGATCATCACCCGGCACCTTATACCAAATCTGATTGCTCCGATTATTGTCCTGGGCAGTCAGCAATTGGGGGTCTTCATTTATGCGGAGTCCTCCCTGTCTTTCCTGGGTCTGGGTGTTCCGCTGGACACTCCAACCTGGGGCAGCATGATAGCCCAGGGCAGGTCATATCTCGACACTTCCTGGTGGGTGAGTACCCTTCCCGGAATCGTACTGACAATCACAGTGCTCGGCGCTTTCTACTTCGGTGATGGGTTGCGGGACGCGCTGGACCCGCGGCTGAGACGGTAGCCACCCACATCGGTCGGGCTGAAATTGGTGTAGCTAAGTGCCTATCCGAGTCACCAGCGGAAACGTGCGGTCCCATTGCGGGAAGCCAGGTCAGCGTTGCGGTCAATCTGGGGTGATGACCAAGTCGAAATCCCCCAACCCGTCGCGACAAAAGCGCGCTGTCCCGGCGCCCTAGCCTCGCGCCCGCTCCGGCTTGCTGGAAAATCGGAAGACCCCGGCGGCCGGTCTAATCGCTTGACACACCCCGCCCTCCGGCCATAATTGCGGCTGCGACAACGCACAGGCGTTGTTCCTTCTTGCCCATGCGGTGCCCCGCTTGCCAAATCGACGCTGTGTACGGAGCTGCTTTCTGCAACCACTGCGGAGTTCCGATGCCGGTGCCCTGTCAGCATTGCACGGCTACCAATCCCCCTCAAAGCAATTTCTGCCATCGCTGCGGCGCCACCCTGTCCTCTGCGGACGGCGCACCGGGTCAGTCCGCGTCCGGCACATTGGAGCCGACCTTTCGCGACGTTGCCGCTGACTTCAAAATCCTGGCCGTCGACGTTACCCGTTATTCCGCTCCCAGAATCAAGACTGGAGCAATCTTTGCGGCCCGGGTCACCCGGCGTTCCGCAATATACGGCGCTTCCGGCATCAGAACGGTTGGCGCCGCCATCGCTAAACGCGCGAACCGGCCCAAGCCATCGCCTGATCAATCAGTCCCAAAACAGGATCCGCCGCTGGCCGCTCCGTCGCCACCGGCCGCCACGACGCTTCTTCGCTATAGCCGAACGGCTCAACCACTCAGGGCTGCGTCTCGCCATGCATCTGCCCCGGCACGGATTCTGGGAAACCCCGTACAGCCGCGCCCCGGCACGCGTGCAAGCGAATTCACGGCACATCGCTTCGACCGATTCGCGCTCAGGCTTCGCCTGGCCCGATTGAAGCTAGTCATGGCATTAACGATCGTTGAATGTCGGCTAGTTTGTAGTTATATTGGGAACACTTACGGGGCGATTGAACTCGACGGCGCTTCGACCGTTCGTGCCCAGCGATGGGTCCTCATTATCTGCTTCGCGCAGCACCATTCCGTAGTGCGCGCACTACGAAACGGTTCTGCTCGATCCTGCGGCTGCAGCCGCAGCCTTCTGGAATTGCCTCGTAAGTTATCTGCACTGACCATCGAATGAGGAAGACAAGTGTCAGGAGGGTTTAACGTTGCGCAACGACAGTCGTTTGCTACGGCCCCAATGGACGGGGATACGCCGATCAGATTTCCTCGCTGACTTTAGGGCACTACAATCGTTGCCAGATCTCGCTGAGTTTCTGGATGTCGCGCCAACCCAACTCTATCACTACGCGTACCGAATCGATAAAAGCTGTGCGTACTCTACGTTCGAGGTTCCGCGCCGCAACGGGGGCATGAGGCGTATTGACGCTCCAGCGCGAACCCTAAAATTTATACAGCGGCTATTGCATGAATCGCTAAGCCGTGTCTACCGCCCTCACCGGGCCGCCCATGGATTTGTGGTTGACCGGTCCATTGTGACCAACGCGAGGCAACATGTGGGACGGCGGTACGTCCTCAACATCGATCTTGCGGACTTTTTCCCAAGCATCACTCGAAAGCGCATTTACCGTTGTCTGATGGACGAACCGTACCGGTTAAACAGGAAAGTTGCCAACCTAATCGCTGCTTTGTCTACTAACGCATTTGCTCGACTGCCTCAGGGCAGCCCATCGTCGCCAGTTATTGCGAATATTGTGGCGCATAAACTTGATTCAGAGTTAGCGAGAATGTGCGGAGAACAGAGGTGCCGATACACGAGATACGCGGACGACATCACAATCTCGACGGCACGCAACGAACTGTCTCCGGGGCTAGCTAGATATCCGAATGCCCAAGGGACGGGCCAAGTCATCCTTGGAGATGTCCTGACCGACGTGATCGAACGCAACGGATTTCGGATCAATCACCAAAAGAGCCGCATGTATAGCCACTGGACGCGTCAAACTTGTACCGGACTTGTGGTCAACGGAAAACAACCATCGCCTAGTCGCACGTACATTCGCCGTTTGCGATCATTGGTCGATCATTGGAATAAGCACGGTTGGGAAGACGCTGCTCAAGCGTTACACGAGAACGAGAACCGCATCCTGTTTGATGATCGAGAAAGATTGCTGAACCACGTCAGAGGCAGAATCGGGTTCGTGAAAATGGTGCGTGGTCAAAACGACCCTGTGTGCCAACGCCTGGAACAAGTCCTGGACGCCCTGCCGGAAACCCATTAGTTGTCCAACGTTTTCTCAGCCCGTTTACATTGGCGATTTCCATGGCACGTCCCAACAGAAAAAAGATAGTCGGGCATTCCATTCATTTCGCGGAATCCGTGTCGAAGTTTCTGGATTACCTGCTTCTTAGCGCTCCTCACTGGCAGTCGGCAAAACGAGGTGACATCGCGTTCAGGGGTCAAGCGTGCAGCAATTGGCCTCTAGATCCCTCAGCGTTTCGGGACAATCAAACGGTTGGTTATGAAGAGGGGGCGCAACAAGGCTTTCTTTCGAAAGTTGCCGGCCAGGCGCAAGCCGAGTTCAACGCGGTTCACCAATTTGTGGTGGCAGCCGACACAGCCGGGTTACCCATTACCGAAACCGGTGCTCGTTTATTATTGCAAGAAAACCCTCGTCACATTTTTGACGACCCCAATTGGCAATACCGTTGGCCCAATGACGAAATCGTGGAGATACTGGCTCTTGCCCAACACCACGGGGTGCCCACTAGGCTATTGGACTTCACCGAAGATCCCTGGGTGGCGGCGTATTTTGCTGGTAGTTCAGCGTGGGAAACAGGTCCGTTACCGGAGGCAGAGGGCGCGACCCCCCCTTTATCGGTTTGGGCTATTGATCTTCGATTCGTTCGGGCCGTTGGCGGCATATCCCACCGCTATCCGGAACGCATTGCCGAAGTTCGTGTACCGAGGGCAAACAACTCTTACCTGAACGCTCAGTTTGGATTTTTCCTGATGGATCGAGGTGCAAACGACGTCATGGCTCGCGGGGAACCATTGTCGATTGATCGGACCGTAGTGTCTCGAGCTTCTTTCTGGAGTACGGGAAGAAGACTCGCCAAATATAGGATTGAACCCAATTGGTTCGACAATGTTCCAGTGAGGCAAGTTAATCTACCAGCGCATTTGGCGGCTGATCTCCTCATGGAATTGGCCAATCGTGGAATTACCAAAGGAAGTTTGATGCCAAATCTGGACCGTATAGTGGAGTCGCTGGAACTGCAAAGGGCACTAGCGACGTGATCAACTTCCGGAAAGGCGGTTCAAGCCTCAGTGTCAAGATGCCGCCGCTGTAGCATCCTGATCACATCCGCATTGCTATGGACGACCCACTTCCAGTGGCCAATGCTAGGCTGCTGTAGTCGTCCACTCTTGCTTAGACCCGGGTCCGCGCGAACTAGCCGATGACCACGATGAACTGGACCACGACCCGTGTGTAGCCAGAGATGGTAACCAGATGCTGGGCCTAGTGGCATCCGTGCTGGCTTAGAGCGACTGAATTGACGACGCTGACGTGCCGAGCACCAGCGGTACAATTGGCGCCATCCACTGCCGTGAGCCGCACGTCCACCACCGACCCACCCCAATCGTCCAGGAACACATGCGCGTTGCAGCTCAGTCGCGGCGCCTCCGCTCGGCCCTTTCTGGTAAATCCTTGGTCCGGATCCCTATCAGGCCAGCAGGCAAGGTCGCTCCGACCGTTCTACCGTGATACCCCGCAACCCTCGCGACATTCGACGCACCGCGAACCCGTGCTATCATCCGGTCCACGGCCCGCAGATGCCGGACCGACCGGATCCTCCATGACCACCCTCGCCGACCCAGACCGGCCGGACCGGCGACCGCCTCGCCCCCGGCGCGGAACAACCCGAGTCCCGGTGGGCAACAATCGACACCCTTAAAACAGGGGGTTGAGACCCCTAAAATGGGGGGCGAGAAGCCAAAAACACCCCATCGAGAAGCCATTTTAGATCGTGAGGTTTGCAGGATATTAGTCCCCCGGGCCGGCATTCAAACTCCCGCGGACCCGGTTACAGCAATCTTTGAGCAAAGCCGGGCTTGGCAATCTGGCTGTCGGCGTCTCAAAATCGACACCCCTAAAACAGGGGGTTGAGACCCCTGAAACGGGGGTTCGAGCCCCTCGAAACACCCCATCGAGAATCCCTTTTGGAACGTGTGTGCGCCGGATTTCGGCCTCCGGAATTGCGGTTGCGGCCCCATCCTGCCCGGCGTCCGTGCCCTTTCACCCGCCTGGCAGACCCGTGCCACCTCGCGCGCGCCGGTTCAGAGCAGCCTTTTTTGCCGTATCTTCCTGACTCGGCCGGCTGGCATCGCCCCGTTTTTGGTGTTACGTTATCCGCCAAACGCTGAAACGAATCCCGTCGTCCCAGCTTTCAGGCTTGATCGCCCGATCTTCGTCCAATCTGATCCCGCCCGCGCCCAGGAGCATCAACTGATGGCAAATCGCCTGATCAACGAGACCAGCCCCTATCTGCTGCAGCACGCCGAAAACCCCGTGGACTGGTACGCCTGGGGTGCGGAGGCCCTCGACCGGGCCCGCGACGAGAATCGGCCCATCCTGTTAAGCATCGGCTATTCCGCCTGCCACTGGTGTCACGTCATGGAGCGTGAGTCCTTCGAGAACGAGGACATCGCCGCCCTCATGAACGAGCAGTTCGTCAACATCAAGGTCGACCGCGAGGAGCGCCCCGACCTCGACGCCGTCTACATGGAGGCGGTCCAGATGATGACCGGCAGCGGCGGCTGGCCCATGACCGTGTTCCTCACACCCGAGGGCCACCCCTACTACGGCGGCACCTACTTTCCGCCCGAGGACCGCCAGGGGATGCCTGGATTCCCCCGGCTCTTGGCGGCCGCCAGCCAGGCCTACCACACCAACAAGGGCGAGATCGACCGCGTCACCCGCCAATTGTCCGAGCAGATGGGCCGCACCGGCCAGATGCCGCGCGGCTTCACCCCCCTGACCACCGAGGCGATGCACAACGCCTACTCCCAGCTCGCCACCCAGTTCGACCACCTTAACGGCGGTTTCGGCAACGCGCCCAAGTTTCCTCAGCCCATGACCCCCGAGTTCCTGCTGCGCTACAACCGTCACGGCTTCAACGCCCGCGCTCTCGAGATGGTCGAGCTGACCCTCCAGAAGATGGCCTACGGCGGCATGTACGACCAGGTCGGCGGCGGATTCCACCGCTACTCCACCGACGCCTACTGGCTGGTTCCGCATTTCGAAAAGATGCTCTACGACAACGCTCTGCTCGCCCGCCTGTACCTCCACGCCTGGCAGGTCACCGGCAACCCGCTGTACCGCCGCATCACCGAAGAAACCCTGGACTACGTGCTGCGCGAGATGACCGATCCCGAAGGCGGTTTCTACTCCGCTCAGGACGCCGACAGCGAAGGCGTCGAGGGCAAGTTCTTCGTCTGGACTCCGGATGAACTGCGTACCCTGCTGGGCGACGATGCCGACCTCGTCATGGGCTACTACGGCGTCACTGAGCGCGGCAACTTCGAAGGCGCCAACATCCTCAACGTGCCGCGACCTCCCGCAGACTACTCCCAGCAGCGCGGCGTCTCCGAGTCTGACCTGTTCGCCGCCGTCGATCGCGCCCGGGCCGTGCTCCTCGACGTTCGCGAGCAGCGCATCCATCCCCTCCGCGATGACAAGGTCCTCACCTCGTGGAACGGCATGATGCTCCGCTCTTTCGCGGAAACCGGCGCCGCCCTGGACCGCGACGATTACCTGGACGCTGCCCGCAAGAATGCGGATTTTCTCCTCGGCAATATGCGCGACGAAAACCGTCGTGTACTCCGCACCTGGCGCAACGGCGAGGCCAAACTCAACGGCTACCTCGAAGACTACGCCTGCCTGGCCGACGGCCTGCTGTCTCTGCACGAGGCCACGCTGGAACCCCGCTGGCTCCACGAGGCCGTAGCAGTGGCCGACGGCATGAACGCCCTGTTCTGGGACGACGCCGTCGGCGGCTTCTACGACACCGGCAGCGACCACGAAACACTGGTGATCCGCCCCCGCGACGTGTTCGACAACGCCCAGCCCTGCGGGAGTTCGGTCGCCGCTGATGTGCTGCTCCGTCTGGCCGTGGCAACCGGAAGCGACGACTACTCGGCGAAAGGCGCCACCCCGCTCCGGGCCATGCAGCAGATGCTGGGCCGCGCTCCCGCCGCCACCGGCCATTGGCTGGGCGCACTGGACTTTTACGTGTCGCTGCCCCGCGAAATCGTCATCGTCGGCCCGGCGGAAGATCCGAGCACCCGGAACATGCATGACGAAATCACCCGGCGGTTCATGCCCAATCGGGTGCTGGTGGGTGTGGCAGATCCGGCGAACCCGCCCCTGAAGGACTCCCCGCTCCTGGAGCAGAGGGTGATGCAGGATGGCCGGCCCACGGCCTACGTGTGCGAGAACTACGCCTGTCGGCTTCCGGTCACCGATGCTGCGGCGCTGGCGGAGCAACTCGCGTCCTGACGATTTCCGTTAAGCCCTCTGCGGCATCAGCCCCGCCTGTGTGACCGTTTCTCGATCAATCGTGTCCGGGAGACGATAGCGAGGCCAGAGGGTAAATCCCAGCAGCACCAGTACTCCCGCCATCACCGGGGCCAGGCGGATGCCCAGGGGATTTTCCGCCGAATCGCCCAGCTGCAGCACCAGGCTCAACAGCAGGGGCGGCAGCGCGTAGGTGACCTTCTCGAAGAAGTTCTGGGTGGAATAGAACATGGCTTCTCGCCGCTCATCGCGCAGCAGCGCGTCATAGTCCGCGATGTCCGCGGTCAGTCCTTTGGGCAGCAGGAACACCGCTGCCATCGGCATCCCCGCGATGAAGACCAGCACCAGGCCCTGCAGCACCAGGTTCTCTGCGGAGATCAGGCCGACCAGGCTCAGCAGCGGGTACAGCACGCCGCACGCCACCAGGCAGATTCCGTAGATCCGCCGCTTGCTCACCGCCCCGGTGGAAAAGAGTATCCAGATCACCACGCCGAACACGATCGCCCCGCCGATCACGCTGGTCGACAGCCAGCTCGAAGCCGCGCCGTCTCTTTCCTGCAGCAGAACGCCCACGGCGAAAAACGGAATCCAGCCTTGCAGCACTCCCACCCCCGTGGTGAACATCACGAAGGTCGGCAGAAAAGCCACGAACTGGGAGTTCCGCAGCGTGTCCCGGAAGCCCTCCCAGAAGGGTACCCGAGCCGGCGTTATGTCGCGGGGGGCATGCTTCCAAACCGCCGATAGCGCGATGTAGCGAAACACCAGCGCGGCCACCGCGAAGAGCGATCCGGCGACCTGGAAGCCAAGGGCGTCCTTGATGTAGCCGCCCATCACGAGTCCCAGTCCTGCGCCGCCCACCGCGAAAAGGAAAATGAAGCTCACCACCTGCATCCGATCGCGCGCAGTTCGAGTGAGTTCCGGCACCAGCGCTTCGAGGGCACCGCTGGACATGGTGGCTGCCGTGAAGAACAGTTCCAGCATCAGGACGAAGTAGACCGCGTTCCACCAGCTGCTGCCCGGGTCGGGCAGGAACCAGATCAGCGCCCCGAACCCGGCGTAGAACGGCGTGCTGAACATCACGAACGGAATTCGTCGGCCCCAGCGGCTGCGCGTCCGGTCGCTCCACCAGCCGATCAGCGGGTCGGTGAAGGCGTCGATGAAGCGGCCGGAAAAGATGAGCATGCCCGCCACGACTCGCGCGTCAATCCCGTAACCCAGTAGGTGTACGTCTGGAACCCGTGCCACGCCTTCGATGGCCGGAGGCGCCAGGAAGAACAGCACCCACTGCTGCCGGAAATATCCGATTGCCTGCAGGCCGATGTGGTCGGCCGAAAAGAACAGTTTATTCAGCAACGGCAAACGGATCGCCGGCTGTTCAGGTTCATTCATCGCATATCGAGCCGGGAGTCAGACTGCCGCCGCAATGTATCACACTGCCGATGGGTCGACCGGGCGCGGCCATCGGGTATCGGGTACCATTCGCTCGCGTTCGTGTGTATAATTTCAGCGGTTTAAACTGTGCCGGGTGCTGCGCATCCGGTTTTCCCGTCCGGGCCTGTAGTCCAACAATCCTTGGCAACGCTTTGCGGCCCGTGAATTCTACTTGCTAGGGAGGAGATCATGGCAGAAGCCGCCAAGATCATTTACACCGAAACTGATGAGGCCCCGTTCCTTGCCACACACTCGCTGTTGCCAATTCTCCAGGGCTTCACCAAGAGTTCTGGGATCGAACTGGAGACGTGGGATATCTCGTTATCCGGACGCATCATCGCCAACTTCCCCGACAATCTGACCGATGAGCAAAAAATTCCGGATTACCTTCGCATGTGCGGCGAGTTGTGCCTGGAGCCGTCGGCGAACCTGATCAAACTGCCCAATATCAGCGCTTCTATTCCCCAGTTGAAAGGCGCTATTGCGGAGTTGCAGGGCAAGGGTTATGACATACCCGACTATCCCGACCAACCCGCCAACGACGCAGAGCGTGAGATCCTGGCGCGTTACTCCCGGGTGGTTGGCAGCGCCGTCAACCCGGTGATACGCGAAGGCAACTCCGACCGCCGCTCGTCGAACGCGGTTAAGGAGCACGGCCTGCGAAATCCTCACCGGATGATGCAGGACTGGCCAGAGGTCTCCAAGACCCGCGTCGGCCACATGAACGATGGAGACTTTTTCAGCAGCGAGGTTGCCATAACCACCACACAAGCCGGGTCGGCCTCCATTGTATTCACTGGCAACGACGGGACGGTGACGGAGCTCAAATCGGGCATACCAATTCAGGCCGACGAGATACTCGACTGCGCCGTCATGAATGCCAGGGCTCTGCGCCAGTTTTACGCCGAAGAGATGGAAAGGGCCAAAGCCGACGACGTTCTGTTGGGCTTGCACGTCAAGACCACCATGATGCGCGTGTCCGACCCCATCATATTCGGGGAATGCGTTTCGGTCTTCTTCCAGGAAGTGTTCGAAAAGCACGGCGAGGCCCTGGCTCAGGTGGCAGTGGACCCCGACAATGGCGTCGCCGAACTGCTGACGAAAATCCGGGACTTGCCCGAAGCCAAGCGCGCCGAGATCGAGGCCGACATTCAGGCGTGCTACGACCGCCGCCCGGACTTGATGATGGTGAACTCCAATCGGGGCATCACCAACCTGCACGTTTCCAGCGACACCATTATCGACGCCTCCATGCCCGTGGTCATCCGCGACGGAGGCCGCACCTGGGGCCCGGACAACGAGCTGCACGACACCGTGGCTCTGATCCCCGACCGCTCCTATGCCACCATCTATCAGGCGGTTGTCGAAGACTGCCAGCAGCATGGAGCCCTCGACCCGTCAAAAATCGGCAGCGTCGCCAACGTGGGTCTGATGGCCCAGGCGGCTGAAGAGTACGGTTCCCACGACAAGACCTTCAAGTCTCCGGGCAACGGGACAATCCGTGTTGTCGACGCGTCAGGCGCGACCCTGATGGAACAGAGCGTCGAGCAGGATGACATCTTCCGCATGTGCCAGACCAAGGACGCCCCGATCCAGGACTGGGTCAGGCTTGGCGTGTCCCGTTCCAGGCTCACCGGCCAGGCCGCCATCTTCTGGCTGGACCAGAACCGCGCCCACGACGCTGAGCTCATCAAAAAGGTGAACCAGTACCTGCCCGACCACGACACGTCCGGGCTGGATATCAGCACGATGGCGCCCCTGGATGCCATGAAAGCCACCCTGGTGCGCAGCCGCGCCAGCCAGGACACCATCGCCGTGACCGGCAACGTGTTGCGCGACTACCTGACCGACTTGTTCCCGATCCTCGAGCTCGGAACCAGCGCCAAGATGCTTTCGGTTGTCCCCCTTCTGAACGGCGGCGGACTATTCGAGACCGGCGCCGGCGGTTCGGCTCCCCGCCACGTGCAGCAATTCGTCGAAGAAGGACATCTGCGCTGGGACTCTCTGGGTGAGTTCTGCGCTCTCGTCGCCTCCTTTGAGCACTTCGGCGAGGTGTACGACAACGACGGTGCGCGTCTCTTGGCTGAGACCCTGGACCAGGCGATCGGGGAGCATCTGGAGCACCAGAGAAACCCCTCGCGCCGGGTGAACGAACTGGACACCCGCGGCAGCCATTTTTACCTCGCTCTCTACTGGGCACAGGCGCTGGCGAAGCAGGACAAGAACCCGGAGTTGAAAGCCCGCTTCACCGAGGTCGCCCGCCAGATGACCGAAAACGAGGATACGATCATCCAGGAACTGATCGACTGCCAGGGCGAACCGATGGACATCGGCGGTTACTACCGTCCGGACCACGAGAAATCCGCGCAGGCGATGCGCCCCAGCGCCACCCTGAACGCCATCGTGGACGCGATTTAGCAGCCCAAATATTGATTGGAGGACCACTCACCCGATGCGAAGCAAAGTAACCGTCGTCGGCGCCGGCAATGTCGGCGCCACGACCGCCCAGCGGATCCACCAGCTCGGCTACGCCGACGTGGTTCTGGTTGACGTAGTAGAAGATCTGCCCCAGGGCAAGGGTCTCGATATGCTCGAGTCCGGCCCGGTCATCGGCTCTGACGCGCTGATCACCGGTTCGAACGGATACGAGGAATCCGCGGGTTCCGACGTCGTGGTGATCACGGCCGGCATTGCCCGCCGCCCCGGCATGAGCCGAGACGACCTGCTGCTGACCAACATGCGCATCACCTCCGCTGTCACCGAGGAAGTGGTCAAACACTCCCCCGACTGCATCATTCTGGCGGTCACCAACCCGCTGGACGCCATGGTGCAGAACGTGTTCGAGACTTCCGGCTTCCCGCGCAACCGCGTGTTCGGCATGGCCGGCGTGCTCGACACCGCCCGCTACCGGACCTTCATCGCCCAGGAGCTCGACGTCTCCGTGGACGATGTTCAGGCCATGGTATTGGGAGGACACGGGGACGACATGGTTCCCCTGGTGCGCTACACCACCGTCGGCTGCATTCCCCTCACCGAGCTGCTTTCCCAGGACCGCATTGACTCCATAGTGCAGCGGACGCGGGACGGCGGCGGCGAGATCGTCGCCCTCCTCAAGCAGGGTTCGGCCTTCTACGCCCCCTCGGCGGCCATCACGCAAATGGTCGAGGCGATCCTGCTGGACCGCAAGCGCATCCTGCCCGGCTGCGCCTACCTGGAGGGCGAGTACGGTATCAACGGCCTGTGCGTCGGCGTTCCGGTGAAGATTGGCGCCGGCGGCATGGAGAAGGTGGTCGAAATCAGCCTCACCGCCGAAGAGAAGTCCGCCTTGCAGTCTTCGGCCGCTTCGGTGCAGGAATTGGTCGATGTGATGGCTCAAGCCAGGGCGGAAGCTGAATAGCATCGTCTGTTCCTGCGGGGCGTACCCGAAGACGAATTGGGGCGGGTTGGCAACCCGCCCCTTCGTGTTTTTGCGGTATGTATAATGAAACCACAATCATACGGGCAACGGGAGGCCAGCATGACCCAACGGACACCACTCGAACGGGACCTCCTTGAGAAAGCAGCACAGTATTTTCCCGGCAGCGGCACTGGCAACACATCATATCCCGATGACCTCAAATTCCTGGTGAAGGAAGGAAAGGGAGGGCGCATCTGGGACGTGTCAGGCAACGAGTACGTCGACTGGTTGATGGGTTCCGGGCCCATGATCCTGGGGCATGCCCATCCGGCCGTTACAGATGCCGTTCTGTCTGCGGTGAGCCGCGGCTCGACCTTTTTCACTACCAACGATCAGGCTGTTCTGCTGGCCGAGGAACTCGTAAAAGCCGTTCCCTGCGCTGAACAGGTCCGTTTCACGACCAGCGGTACCGACGCGTGCTTCCAGGCGATGCGCGTGGCCCGTGCCTATACGGGGAAGGAAAAGATCCTCAAGTTCGAAGGCGGCTACCACGGCACCAGCGATTACGCGATGATGTCCGTCTTTGCGTCCGCGGCTGTGGAGTTCCCGCAAGCCGAAGCCAACACGGCGGGTATCCCCAAGGCCCTGAACGACCTGATGCTGGTTTCCCAGTTCAACGATCTTGACACCACGGCTGCGATCATATCGGCGCACAAGGATGAGATCGCGGCGGTAATCGTTGAGCCCCTGCAGCGCACCCTTGCTCCCAGCCCCGGGTTTCTTGAGGGTCTCCGCAAGATCACCCAGGATGCCGGTCTGCTGCTGATCTTTGACGAAATCGTCACCGGCTTCCGCCTGGCGTACGGTGGCGCCCAGGAATACTACGGCGTGACCCCCGACCTGTGCACCGTGGGCAAGATCATGGGTGGCGGGTATCCTCTGGCAGCTCTCATGGGCAATGCCGAAGTGATGTCCGTCTATGACCGCGCCGCAGTGTCGGCCGATGATTACGTCGACCAAATTGGCACGCTAAACGGCTTCCCCATCGCGTGCGCCGCCGGTCTTGCCACGCTGGCCGAATTGCGCACTGAGGGCGCCTACGACCGCCTCCATGAGGTCGGAGGGCGCATTCGCGCGGCCCTGGCCGATGCCTGTGAAGAGCAGGCGTTTTCCGTCCAGAGCGTCGGCGAGGACGCTATCTTCGACATCTACTTCGCCGAGCACCCGGTCAGGAACTTCCGTGATGGCCTGTCCGCCGACGGGCAGCCGCTGGCCCGCCTCAATGCCGGACTGCTGGAGCGTGGGATCCTGAAATCCTGGCCGCAGAAGTTCTACCCGTCGATGGTCCACACCGACGCCGACATCGAACAAACCGTGGAGGCCATTCGCGAAGTCGCGCCGATGCTGCGGGATTAACATCCTGATGGGTCTCTCCCGAGCGGCATCGCGTCCACCCTGCACACGCTAGAGCCGGTGAAGCCCTCTCTGACGAACAGAGCTTGTCCGGGATGCCGTTCCCGTATTTCTCTCTCAAAGTCTATCCGGGTCTCGTCCAACCGGCGATTCAACTCACAGGCTAGCCCATATAGAAATTCGAGGTCTTCATCTGTTGGGCGGGCAATCCTATCGACTTCGGGGCCGACTTTGCAACCCAACACGTCGCAGGTGGCAGCTACGCAAGCAGCGTTGGGAACGTCAGGGCATAGATGCTGGCGGGGAAATCGGCCAACCTCGCTGCTGCTGCGTACCGTGTAGGCGAACGAACTGCGGGTTTCTCCGGGTTCGTATGACGTGGTGGTCAAGATGTTGACTTCCACATAATCCAGAGTACGCGGGTTAACGATGATGAAGTCGTAGCCGTCATGTTTCGGCTCTGTGTTTGGGAATATCTTGGCGCTGTGGTGGAGGTACGCCGCCTCATTGGGTACGTTGACGAATTCGACATGGAGTTCCCGGTTGGCCAAGTCGTCATCGGGTTGCAGGTCCAAGCCCACGATGTATCGGTCAACGGTGTATGGGCGTTTTTTGACTACGAAGGGTTGGGACATGGTTATGCGCTCCTTTTGGAAGCATATTCAGAACGGGGCGGGTTTCAAACCCGCCCCGTCTTTACGCCTCGATCTTCCGTAGTGGGCTTACCGCCGCACACCAGCCTTCACTTCCAGCGGACCAGTGCTGATAATGTGCCTTTTCATTCCCAGTTCGTTAGGCGACATACCCATAGCCAACCCGATCAGCTGGGGCATGTGCAGGATGGGCAGGTCAATCGACCGGCGGGCCTGCGAGGCTGCCTTGGGTTGGAACCCGTCCAGGTTGAGGTGACAGAGCGGGCACGGTGTCACCATGGCATCGGCTCCCAGGTCCTTGACCTCGGACGTGTGCTTGCCGACCATGGCCATCGAGTTCTTCTGGTTGATGGTCAGGATCGGGAACCCACAGCAGCGGGTCTTGCCCTCGAAATCCACCAGAGTGGCGCCCAGCGTTTGTATCAGCATTTCCAGTGATTGCTGCCGTTCCGGGTGATCGGCGATATCCAGCGCCTCGGTGGGTCGGACGATGTAGCACCCGTAAAATGGCGCGATCTTGAGGTCCGTGAGCTGTCGCGTTATGTAACCGCCCAACCGGTCCAGGCCATAGTCCTCGATCAGGATCCACAGCAGATGCTTTGGTTCGGATTGACCGCTGTACTCCAACCCTTCTTCGGCCAAGTAGGAGTTGATTTCCGCCAGGTATTCCGCATCGCGCATCCGGTGGTTGGCCTGCGACATCACGCCCTGGCAGGTGCTGCATATCGTGAGGATGGGCAGTCCCATCTGCTCTGCCTTGGCGAAGTTTCGGGCGTTCAGGGTGTCGCCGAACAGCTGGTTCTTTTCCTGAATCACGCCGGCGCCGGTACACGTCCAACCGGGAATTTCTTCCAGTTCTATCCCCAGCCGCTGGCAGACCACTCGCGCCGCCGGGTAAAGTTCGGGCGCTCCACCCTGGGAAACGCAGCCCGGAAAGAAAGCGTACTTCACGAGTTCCTCCTCTTGGATCGTTGTGGCATTAGGATAGGGGCGAATGGTTCTTCGCCCCTACTTACCTTGGGATGACCGGGGTGCAATGGACGTCCGCGAGGCCCCTAACCAAAGGGGGAGTTGTTGCTCACTCGGGGAGCTGGCGGATCCGGCTCCAACTGGCGGAACAATCTCCGAACCGCTTCAACGTTGTCCACGTTCTTGTGCGCAATCGGCGGCATCTTCCCTCGCCGGAGGGCACGGAACGCCACCGGCATGTAATCCATCAGCGCCGGCATATTGGTGAATCCGCCCACCGATTTGATGGGGAGCCGCAATTCGTCCAGCCTTCCGCTGTGGGCCACTGATTCGGTAAACGCATCAGTATGCCGAGCTCCGTTGTTGTTGTTGTAGCCCTGCTGGATAGCCTGTTCGCGGATCGCCATGATGCGATCCATCGGCGCCACACCCTTCGGGCACGCCTGGACGCATTCATTGCACCGCGTGCAGTCCCAGACGCCGGTGGGCTCGCTCAGCGCCCACAGACGCTCCATGGACACGCCGTCGCTGTCGCCGTCGCGCGGGTCGGCGGTGAACCGATAGGCCTTGGCCAAAGCGGCGGGACCCAGGAACGTGGGATCAACTTCGAGCACTGTGCAGTCGGAGACGCAGGCTCCGCACATGATGCAAGAGGTAACTCCAGAAAGGTGCAGCATCGCGTCGTTGGACACGATGTACTCCCCGTCAGGTTCCCGCCCCATGTGTTTCAGGAACGGATCGACGGCTTCGATCTTTTCCCAGAACATGTCAAAGTTGACCACCAGGTCCTTGACCACCGGCATGACTCCGGCCGGCTCCACGGTGATGACTCCGTCCTGCACGACTGTGTTGGCGATGGTCTTGCACGCCAGCCCCGCATGACCATTGATGCGCATCGCGCACGACCCGCAGATCGCGCTGCGACACGAACACCGCAGCGACAGTGTGCCGTCGTCGTCTTCCCGGATCTGGATCAGCGCATCCAGGACCGTGGCATTGTCAGCGATAGTGACCGGGTACTCCTGCCAGTAGGGCAGCCGGTGCTCGCCGTCCGCTTCCGGATCCTGTCGTTTTACCCGGATGGTAACGTCCATAGCCTAGTATTTCCTCTCCTCCGGCGTCCACTTGGTTATGGTTACCGGCAATTCGGATGTTATGGGTCCCCCGTCGCCCTTGGTCAGGACGATGTGGTGCAGCCATTCTTCGTCGTTCCGCTCCGGGTAGTCGGTGCGGAACTGCGCGCCCCGGCTTTCTTTGCGGTCCAGCGCTCCGACCGCGATGGTGTCGGCGCAGTCCAGCATGTACCCCAACTCCAGCGCGAAAATCAGGTCGGTGTTGAAGTTCTTGCCCTTGTTGTGGACCGGAACGTTCTCGTATCGGCGGCGCAGCTGGTGGAGGTCGTCGATGGTCTCCTCGATGCCTTCTTCGTTGCGGAAAACCGCCACGTTGCGGTTCATCGATTCGCCCATTTCGCGGCGAATTGCCGACCAGCGGTCCCCATTCTCGGGACGGTCCAGCATCTCCTGGATCCGGCGGCGTTCGCGATTCAGCGTGCCATTGATGTCGAATTCGGGAAAGCTCATGTCGCGCGTGAATTCCGACGCGTGGTTGCCTGACCGTTCCCCAAATACGATGGTGTCCAGGAGGGAATTGGCTCCCAGCCTGTTTCCGCCGTGCACGCTCACGTTGGCGCATTCTCCGGCGGCGTACACGCCGTTCAGGTTGGTTCGGCCCTCGATGTCCGTCTTGATCCCGCCCATGATGTAATGCATGCCGGGGCGGATCGGAATGGGCTCCCGGATCATGTCAGTTCCCGCCAGGTCGATGCCGATCTCTCTGATCTGGCTGAGCTTTTCCATGATCAGGGCCTCACCGAGGTGGGTACAGTCCAGGTACACGCACCCGTCAACGCCGTTGCCCCCGTTGATCTCCGTCTGTTCCGCCCGGGACACCACGTCTCGGGAAGCCAGTTCCATCATGTTGGGAGCGTACCTCTCCATGAACCGGTTCCCGTCTTTGTCTCGAAGGTAGGCGCCTTCCCCGCGAGCCGCTTCAGAAATCAACACACCGCTGCCGGCCAGTGTGGTGGGATGGTATTGCACCATCTCCATGTCCATCAGTTGTCCGCCCGCGTTGTAAACCAACCCCATGCCATCGCCGGTGACGATGAGCGCATTGGTGCTGGGCTCGAACAGCCGCCCGCAGCCGCCGGTGGCGAGGATGACCGATTTCGCTCGGATCAGATGCAGTTCGCCAGTGCGGATCTCCAACGCGATGACGCCCGCCGCCTGCCCGTCTTCCATGATCAGGGCGGTGACAAACCATTCCTCGTAGCGTTGCACGCCCGACTTGATCAACTGCTCGAACATCACGTGAAGCAGGGCCTGCCCCGTGAAGTCACCCACGAAAAAGGTGCGTGCCCGCCGCTGGCCGCCGAAAGCTCTGGTGCCCAACCGGCCGTCATCGTCGCGGTTGAAGGTGACGCCCATGTGCTCCATGTCGATCAGCGACGCGCCCGCCTGACGGCACATCACTTCGATGGCGTCCTGGTCTCCCAGGAAGTCGCTGCCTTTGATGGTGTCATAGGCGTGGTCCTCCCAGTCGTCGCCCCTATCGAGCAGCGCGGCGTTGATGCCGCCCTGGGCCGCGTTGGAATGACTGCGCACCGGATGAACCTTGCTGATGATGGCGGTGTTCGCGCCCCCGGCCCGCGCCGCAATCGCGGCCCGCATACCGGCCAGACCTGCGCCGACCACCAACACGTCGTGTTGCAAAACCTCTGCCATGTGTGTTTTCCTCCGGCCGGGTGCCGCACAGTCCGGCGGTTGATGGCGCTCACAAGCGGCGCGCCATTTGGCGGCGGCTAATTATCGCCCATAAACCGCATCGCTAGCAACAACGCGCTTATGCTCTTCGCGTCTCGTATCGATCCGTCGCCGATCAACCCCGCCACTCGATCCATCGCAACGGTCCGCACGTCGATGAACTCGTCGTCGTCAGCCGTCAGCCTGGCCGGCTTCAGATCCCTCGCCAGGAATACATGAATGCGTTGCGTGCATAGCGCGGGCTCGGTGTAGAAAGTGGCCAAGGGGTCCAGTCGTCCCGCGGTGTGTCCGATCTCTTCTTGCATTTCTCTGAGCGCGGCGGCTTCCGGCTTTTCGCCCAGCTGCATCTTGCCGGCTGGCGCTTCCAGCAAGAACTCCTCGGCCGGCTTCCGGAATTGACGAACCAGCAACACTGTGCCATCCAAAAACAGTGGCACCACGCAGACCGAGGACGGGTATTCGACGATTGCCGACGTGCGTCTTCCGCCGCCCTCCAGAAGGACGGTGTCTTCCCTGAGGTTGATAAACTCGCCCCGGTAGACCCAGCGCGATCCGGTTGGCGTCGGCCTCTCTGGTTTGCTCGCCATTTCTCGAGGGCTAATCAGAGCCAAGGGTTCTCGCCGCCAGCAGCATCGATGCCACGCTTTTGGCGTCCTGAACCTGGCCGGAAGCGATTACATCCAGAACTTCGGACAGTGGCACCCGGACCACCTCGATGAATTCATCCTCGTCTGAGTCCAGGTTCGCCGGCCTCAGACCCGTGGCCAGAAATGCGTACATGTACTCCGAGCACCAACCCGGGGCCAGCCAGAACGCGCTCAACGACTCGAGCCGGTCGGCGGTGTGGCCGATCTCCTCCTGCAACTCTCGGCGGGTTGCGTCTTCGGGAGATTCTCCCTCTTCGATCCCTCCCGCCGGAACCTCCAGGAGAAAGCCGTCCGTGGGTTTCCGGTACTGTCGCACCATCAGGATATTGCCGTCAGCATCCACCGGCACCACGCAAATCGACGGCGCGTGGTCCACTATTTCCCGCGTGCTCTCACGACCGTTTTGCAACCGGACCGTATCTACGCGGACTTCGATGATCCGTCCGCTGTAGATGTGGCGTGACGAGATGGTGGGTTCGTTGTCCGGAAATGTGGTCATTGCGTCCGTGCCTAGCGTCCCTGCTGGCCGAAGCCCAGCCGTCGCGTCAGTGTCGCCCAGAAGTAGTTGTGCTCGTTGGCCCGCAGGAATCTCGCCCGGTAGGGACTGCGCGTGATCCGCACCCAGTCGCCCGGTTCAATCGGATGGTTCTCGAACCCATCCACGCTGATGATCGCTTCCTGAGAACCTTCCAGATGAAAATCCACGCTGCTGGTCGGCCGCAGGACCAGAGTGGTTGTCAAACCAACGTGTGACGCCAGCGGAGTCAGCACGACATCGTCAGAAAGCGGGTCCACGATCGGTCCGCCGGCGGCGAAACTGTATCCGGTGCTGCCCGTCGCGGTCGCCAGGATTACCCCGTCAGCGCGGAAGGTGGACACGTCCGCGCCGTCGATAACCGCGCGCACCGTGATCACGCGGGAAACTCGGCTTCGGGATAGCACCACATCATTCAGTGCGTGGTACGGACCTTCTGCTGTCGACTCCTCATCGTCGCCTCGCCGGTATACCGTCGCCATGAGCATGCTGTGCTCGGAAACCCGCATGCCGCCATCCAGGTAACGCGGCAATTGCTCCATCACGCCAGGCACGGTCAACTCAGTCATAAATCCCAATCGGCCCATGTTGATGCCGAGCAACGGGATGCCGCGGGGCGCGATGGCCCGATTGACTCTCAAGATCGTTCCATCGCCGCCGATGGTGATCACGAGGTCGGTCTCCCTCGCCCGCTGGTTCAGATCCTCGGCGTCTTCCGCGCGCAGGATCCAGCTGTTCGCGCCGAGGTTCAGTTCGCCCACAATGGCGTGGGCCAGATCCAGCGCCTCTGGAATCAGATCGTTGTACGCGATGCCGACCGTCTTCATTTCCGCAAGCCCGCCCTGATCCTTACCCGCCGACCAGCAGAACGACTGCCGCCTGTTCTGCAACTCCCAGAATGGCGCCCGGCGCCACTCCCAGCCAGATCATGCACAGGGCAGCCACTCCCAACGCTACGTTCACCGGCCAGGAACCGCCCAATCGCTCCGTGTGGATCGCCGGCTGCAGGAACATCACCTTGATCACGCGCAGATAATAGTAGGCCGATACCACGCTGTTCACCACGCCGATGATCACGAGCCACGTCATCAGCGACTCCCCGGTGTTGATGGCAGCGGCAAAGATGTAGATCTTTGCGATGAATATGCTGGTGGGCGGCACGCCGATCAGCGCGATCAACGCCAGCGCCAGTGCAATGGCCAGGAACGGAGCCCGCCTCAGCATTCCAGCGTAGTCCTCGATTTCATCGCTGTTGATCCGGTTCCCGATGCACACGATGGCGAAAAAGGCAGTCAAATTCGCGGCAGTGTAGGCCGCCAGGTAGAACAGCACGCTGCTGGGTCCGAATGTGGCCGACTCGTCGCCCACGGTGGCGACGGCGGCAACGCCAACCAGGATGTAACCCGCATGGGCAATGGTGCTGTAGCCGAACATCCGCTTGATGTTCCGCTGCGCTATCGCCACCAGGTTGCCTATCGTCATGGACAACGCGGCCAAACCGGCCAGGAGTACCCACCAGTCGCCGCCCAGCGCGTCGAATCCGATGTAGAAGACCCTTAGCACCAGGGCAAACGCGGCTGCCTTGCTCGCCACCGACAGAAAGGCGACCATCGGCGTCGGCGCCCCCTCGTACACATCCGGCACCCACATCTGGAATGGCGCCGCCGACATTTTGAAACCGAACCCGGCCAGCAACAGCACTACCGCCAGCAGGACCGCCATGCTGCCGAAGGGCAATGGCCCTGACTGTGGACTGGCCGCCAGCGCCATGGCTATTTCATCCAGGCGGGTGCTTCCGGTGAACCCGTAGATGAGGGCCATGCCATAGAGCATCACCGCGCTGCTGATTGCGCCGACGATGAGGAACTTCATTCCGGCCTCGCTGGAACGCGCGTTGGGCAGGAACGCTGCCAACGCGGCCAGGGGCAGGGTGGTCAGTTCCAGCGCGATGTAAATCGAGATCAATTCGTTGGCTGCGGCCAGCAGCATCATTCCCGTGGCCGACAGCAGCATGAGGCCGAAGTATTCCCCCTGCAACCGCTCCATGCGCCGTACGTAATCGTTGGACACCAGGACCACGAGTCCGACGGCCGCCAGGATCAAGAAGTTGAAAAACAGCGCAAACCGGTCGATCGACAGCGTATAGAGAATTACCGACCCCTCAGCGGTCAACTCACTGGCTCCGCTGCTGGTCAGGTCCGCCAGCTGCCACGCGCTCAATGCCGCCGGCGCTGCCAACCCGACAAACGCCAGCCCTACCAGCAAACCGGTGCGGCGGGTGACCAGATCGGCGACTATAACCAGCATGGCCAAAGCGGCCAGGGCCAGATAGGGCGATACCAGGTAGAGGTCGTATGCTGTCATTGCGCGTCCGGACTCTGATTTTAGCGGCTGACGCCGGCCAGCCCTGCGTTGTACCCGCTCACTATGGGTTCCAAGCCGTCGCGGAACACGTCGGTCAACCAGGCCGGGTAGACGCCGACCGCGACGATGCTGATGACCAGCAGCGCCACCGGCACCAGTTCCACCGGAGCAGCGTCGGTCAGGTTATCCCAACGCGCCGGCCGGGGCCCGAACAGAGTGCGCTGCAACATCCACAGGATATACCCGGCGGCCAGGATGATCCCCAGCACCGCCAGTATCGTCAGCGCCGGGAACGCCCGGAACGCGCCGAAGAAAACCAGCAGCTCCGACACGAACCCGCTCAACAACGGCAACCCCAGAGAAGCGGCCCCTGCGATCAGGAACGCACCGGCCAGCATCGGCATACGGTTCGCGAGACCGCCCAGGTCCGGTATGTGCCTGGTGTGCGTCTGCTCGTACAGGATGCCCACCGCGACGAACAATAACCCGGTGATCGTGCCGTGGGTGAATAGTTGCATTGCCGCTCCGGTCAGGCCGGCGTCGCTGAGCGCGCCACCAACCACCGCGACCGAACCCAGGCCGATCAGCACCAATCCCATGTGGCTGACGCTGGAATACGCAATAAGCCTCTTCAGGTCGGTTTGCCGCATCGTGACCACCGCTCCGTAAAGAACGCTGATCACGCCAAGCGCGACGATCGGCAACGCGAATTGCTGCAACTGTTCCGGAAACATTCCCGCGTTGATCCGCAGCAGGCCATATCCGCCCATCTTCAGCATCACACCGGCCAGCATCACGCTGCCGGCCGTCGGCGCGTCGGTGTGGGCGTCCGGCAGCCAGGTGTGCACCGGCCAGGTGGGCAGTTTGACCGCAAAGGCGATGAAGAACAGCCAGAACAGGAGACCCATCGGCAACGCGGCCCGGGACGCATCCAGCGCGCCTCCCGGCTCCAGGAGTCGCGTCATGTCAAAGCTGCCCACGCCGGCGCTGACGAACACCCCCACAATGGCGACCAGCATGAAAGCCGAGCCCAGGATCGTGAAGATCAGGAACTTCATCGCGGAGTATTCGCGCCGGCCCGTGCCCCAGGTTGAAATCAGCAGATACATCGGAATCAGCTCGACTTCCCAGAATAGGAAGAACAGCAGGAAGTCCAGAGCCGTGAACACGCCCAGAACGGCGGTCTGGAGAACGAACAGCCAGATGAAATACTCGCGAACGCGGTTGCTGATGTGGAAGGAAACGAACACCGCGCACAGGCCCAGCAGTCCGGTCAGCATCACCAGCGGGGCGCTGATCCCGTCCACCCCCAACAAGTAGCTGGCCTGCACCGTATCTGTGGTTATCCAGTCAAACCGGTCAACCAGCTGGAACCGTTCACCGCCTCGCTGGAACAGCGCAAATACGACGACTGACAAGACCAGGTCGGCGGCGGCCACGGCGGCAGCGAACCAGCGAACGTTCCGATCACCTCGAACCAGTCCTACTGCCAGCAGCAGCGCTGCGACGGCGGGCAGGAAAACGGTGGCGGTCAACAGGCCGCTGAATCCGGTCGGCATACGGGTTTATCCAAACGCCAGGTACAGAACGATGATCAGCAACCCGCCGGCGGCAGCTATCAGCGGATAAGTTTGCACCTGTCCGTTTTGCGCCAGCGCGAGCAGGCTTCCCATGTTGCGGGAAACCCAGCCCACCAGGCCGACTATTCCATCCACGATATTGCGGTCTATCCAGTCGGTTATCGCGGCAACCGTCCGATAGAAAACCCGGCCCACGATGACGCCTTCGTAGAGATCGTCCATGTAATACCGTTGGGCCAGCAAGGTGTGCAATATACCGCCTCTACTCAACGGATCCGTTGCAAGGAACGGACGTGGCCAGGCGTAGGCGAGCACGGCGAGACCGATGCCGCCAATTGCTACAGCGTTGGATATGATGGCTATTGCGATGCTGAACGGGGGTGCGTGATGCCCATCGTGCAGACCCGAAGCGAAGTATTCCGTCAGCCAGTGCGAGGGTATCAACCCAAAGATGCTGTTCACGCCGATCGGGTTCGCCAGCCAGCCGGCTACCACCGCGCTGAAACCCAGGATCCCCATGGGGATGACCATCACCATGGGCGATTCGCCCAGATGCACGTGGTGAGTGACGCCGGTGGGCGCCGGTTCTCCGGCCTCCTCCGTGTCATGCAGCTCGCGTTCTCCCCCGCCTCGGAACTCGCCGTGGAAGGTGAGATGCACCATGCGGAAGGTGTAGAACGCCGTCAACAACACGCCCACCAGGAGCATCGCGAAAACCAACAGGCTGATCGCCGCCGGCACGGGCCCGCCGGCCAGCCACGACTCCAGCAGGATCTCGTCCTTGCTCCAAAAACCGGCAAGCGGGAAGATGCCGATCAGGCTCAACGCCCCGATCACCGTAAGCCAATAGGTTCCCGGCATCGCCTTCCGGAGTCCGCCCATATACATCATGTTGAAGGTGCCGGCGGCGTGGTTCACGCTGCCCGCCCCGAGGAAAAGAAGGGCCTTGAAGAAGGCGTGGGTGAACAGGTGGAACAGGGCGGCGTTGTACGCGCCCACTCCCAAGGCCGCCATCATGTAGCCCAGTTGGCTGACCGTAGAATAGGCCATGACGCGTTTGATGTCGTTGGCCGCCAGGCCCATGGTCGCGGCGAAAACCGCGGTAAACGCCCCGATCAGGGCGACGACCATCATCGCGGTCTCTGACTCTGCGAACACCGGGAAGAACCGTCCCACCAGGAAGACGCCGGCCGCAACCATGGTCGCCGCGTGGATCAGCGCGCTCACCGGGGTCGGGCCCTCCATCGCGTCAGGGAGCCAGGTGTGCAACGGGAACTGTCCGCTCTTTCCCGCCGCGCCGGCGAAGAGGCCCAGGCAAAGCCACAGCAGCGCGCCGCCGGCCACGATGCCGGCTCCGCCCGCCGCTATCGGAGCAGCGGCCTCCCAGATGTGCGGGATGTGCAGGGCGTTGAGCCCGTGCGCGGCGAAACCGTCCGCCTGGAAGAAAAGGTAGATTATGGCCAACAGGAAGCCCACGTCACCGATGCGCGTGATGATGAACGCCTTCTTTGCGGCCGCCGCGGCCGAGGGCCGGTCGTGCCAGAAGCCGATCAACAGGTAGGACGACAACCCCACCAGTTCCCAGAACACGTACATCTGCACGACGTTGACCGCCAGCACCAGCCCGATCATCGACGCGCTGAACAACGACATGTACGCATAATAGCGAGCGAAGCTCTCGTCGCCGTCCATGTATCCCATCGAGTAGATCTGGACCATCAGGCTGACGCCGGTTACCACCACCAGCATGACGTTGGTTAAGGGGTCCAGCAGCAACCCAACTTCGATCGCCGCCGATCCCAGGTCCAGCCACAGGTAAGGCGCGAAGTCGTAAACCTCGCCGTGGGCCGACGATCGCAGCAGCCAGACCGACAGGATGAACCCGATGCCCAACGCTGCTATCGTGATGTAGCCGGCGCTCTTGGCGAACGCCGGGCCCAGCGGGCGGATGACTAACCCGATCAGCAGGAAAGACGCCACCGGCAGCAGGAAGATTGCCCAAACCAGGGATTCGGTCAGCATGTTCCGGCGGTCCTCACAGCTTCCTCACGATCTCTTCCGCCACGTGCTCCCGTCCCTTGGGCACGTAAATTACGAAGGGGATGCGCTCGCTCCAATCGCGGATATCGCCGTCCGGCAGGATGCGACTGGGCAGGCCTTCGGCCTCCAGCACTTCCTTCCAGATTTCTGCCGCCATCAGATTGGGGGCGCGTTTGAACTCTACCCACATGGTTGAAGAATGAACTGCGTTGTTCCGAATGCGGATGCTGGGGAGTGATGATTTCAGTGACGCAGCGTCGCGGCGTCCGTCAGGTCGACGCTTTCGTTGGATCGGAATACGGCAAACACTATACCCAGACCCAACGCGATCTCCGCCGCGGCGACCGTGATGATGAACACGGCGAATACTTGCCCGGTGAACACCGCTGATAGCTGTTCCTGGACCGCGTACGGCGCAACATACCTCCCCAATGCCACCAGCGTCAGGTTAACTCCGTTGAACATCAACTCGATCGACATCAACACCGCTATGAAATTCCGCCGCGCCAGCGCCCCGTAGAGGCCGATGCAGAAGATTATCGCGGCGACAATCAGGAGCGATTCGAGCGTCAATGCCTTATCTCCCGCGGCCTCGCGCCAGCGCCAAACCGCCGATCGCGGCGCCCAGCAACAGCAGCGATACTGCCTCAAACGGTAGCACGAAGTTGCCGATCAGCAGGTCGGCCAACCCGCCACTGCTCACGCTCTCTACCTCCGCGGGCGTCAAGCCGGCCGAGGTCAAATCGGAGGCGTTGGGTATGCCAACCGCCTGAGTCTGAGCCAACTGGGCCTTGGCCTCCAGCCCGGCTCCGGAAAGGGTAGTCCAGTCGGTGGAAACCGCGGTAGCGATCATCGCCGCCAGCAGCAGTGCGGATATCACCGCGGCAGGGATCTGCAGACGGTTGGGCGCGTTGCCCTGCTGCACATCGCGAGTGAGCATAACCGCGAAGATGAACAGCACCGCGATGGCCCCGACGTAAATCAGGATT
Source organism: uncultured Dehalococcoidia bacterium (assembly GCA_951813535.1). Lineage (GTDB taxonomy): Bacteria > Chloroflexota > Dehalococcoidia > Lucifugimonadales > UBA3495 > Bin87. The sequence goes on from OX638345.1 coordinate 2,397,997, forward strand.
TGTACCACCGCCAGGAACTCGGCGTTCATCATCACGAACAGGCCGCCCACCGCCACGAAGGCCGTCGCCAGCAACAGGGCCCCGCGGAAAAGGTCGCGAACCAGCACGACGCCCAACGCGCCCGCGATGGCAACCACCGACAGAACCCAGAACACGATGTGCTCAAACCACATCTAGGCGCTGCTCACGTTGTCGTCGCGGTTGCCAGCGAGCCGCATGCCGGCCTTTTCATGCTGGTGCCACCGCCAGTTCTCGCGGCCAACCTCCCGCCATCCCAGCGGACGGCCCGCTCCCGGCCGGTAGTCCATTCCCTCCAGTTGCGGGCGGAACCAGGTGCTCGGGTTCTTCTCGGCCTGGCGCAGACGGTCGATGGTAATCACCAAGTCAGTCCGTTTGTACTGGCCCTCTTCAAATCCGCTGCCCATGAACAACGCGTCGTAGGGACACGCCTCAACGCAGAGGCCACAGAACATGCACCGTTGCAACTCAATGTCGAAGGTTTCCAGTCGGTACTTGTCCCCCTGTAGCGGCGCGGTTTCACTGGGTGCGGTGACGATCTTGATGATCCCCAGCGGGCAGTACTTGGCGCACGATGCGCAACCCGTACACCGTTCCTCATACCAGGTGAACTCCTCGCCTCGGAACCGGGGATGTTGCCGGATCCGTTGCTCGGGATACGAGGTCGTGAAAGGTTTGCGCATCAGGTTCGAGAGTGTTACCGCCAGCCCTTTCACCATTTCCAGTCCGTACACTGCGTCACCTCCGCCTTTCTAGCCCATTCCAATCGTCGACGCGCCGCGCGCTACTGGGTTGGTCGCAATCGCCGTATGTGCGTCGGTCCGGACTTTTTCGCGGATGAACCGGCCGAAGAACAGGATCGAACCGCCGGCCAGAGCGATATTGATGGCAGCCATGATCCACAGGTCCGCCGTGCTCAGCGAACCATTGGCGTCCCTCAGGAAGAACACTTCCAGCACCACCGCCGCCAGGTTGATTATGCTGAGCGGCATCAGGAACTTCCAGCATACCGCCATGATCTGGTCCAGGCGCAGTCGCGGGTAGGTGGACCTGATCCACACGAACAGGAAGATTCCGATGAACGTCTTGATCAGGAACCAGAGCCACCCCAGCCAATCAGCCAAAGGGCCGGCCCAACCCGCAAGAAACAGCGTGGCGATAAGACCCGACACCACCAGCACGCCACCGAACTCGGCGGCCTGGATCAGTGCGAACTTGATGCCGCTGTATTCGGTGTGATAGCCGGCGATGATTTCCGACTCCGCCTCCGCGACGTCGAAGGGAGTGCGGTTCAACTCGGCGGACATCCCAGCGATGAACACGAAGAACGCCAGCGGCTGTACCAGGAAGAACGGCACCGCCTGAGCCGCGACGATGTCCCCTAGCGACATGGACCCGGCAACCAGCACCACGCCCAGCAACGACAGCACCACGGGCACTTCGTAGCTGAGCAGCACTGCGACCGCCCGCCCGGCGCCGAACAGCGCATACCTGTTGTTGGAGGCCCACCCGGCGGTGAATATCGCGATTGAAGTCAGCGAACTCACGGCCAGTACGAAAAGGACTCCCACGTTCAGGTCAACCAGCGCCACGTCCTTGGCGAACGGCAGCACGGCGGTTCCCAGCAGCACGGCGGCCACCATGATGACCGGTACGGCGGTGAAGGCAAGCCGGTCCGCCCCGTAAGGGATGATGTCCTCTTTGGTTATAAGCTTGGCCAGGTCTGCGATCGGTTGGAAAGCGCCGAACGGCCCCCATCGATTGGGGCCAACACGGTTTTGGAACCTGCCCAGCAACCTCCGCTCGCCCCAACTGACAATCGCCGCTCCCAGCAACACCGCGTTGATCAGGATCAGCATGATGACCAGGCCGGCGATGAGATAGCTCAGCCAGCAGGGCGCAACGTGTCCCACCGCGTTGTAGATGAAGTAAAACAGCGGATTGCCACCCAGCACGCCATCGGCGCTGAGCATCCCGTCAGCGTTGGTCACGCACCGCATCAGCGGTCGACCTCGCCCATGTTTATGTCAACGCTGCCCAGGGAAACGATCATGTCGGCCAATTTCCACCCGAGCAGCAGGTGCTCGGTGATGGTCAGGTTGATCAGGGAAGGCGACCGTATTTTGCAACGGTATGGGGACACTCCGCCGTCGCTCACCAGGAAGAAACCCAACTCCCCTTTCGAGGCCTCGACACGCCCATACGCTTCGGCGCCGGGCGCAGCCCGAAGGACCATCGGCAACTCCAGTCGCACCGGTCCCGGTTCAATCTGCGCTACGCATTGCCGCACAATGCGGAGGCTCTGGCGTACTTCCTGCATCCGAACCCAAAATCGGTCGTAATTGTCTCCGTTTTCACCCAAGGGAATGTCGAATGCCACTTGGTCATACGCGTCATACGGGGCGACCTTGCGCCAGTCCCAATTGATTCCGCTGGCGCGCAGCACTGGTCCGCTCACCGAGCAGTTGATCGCAACGTCAGGCGGTAGCGGGCTCACTCCTCGAGTACGCACCATGAGTATCTCGTTGCTGAGCAGCAGGTTCTCCAGCTCCTCCAGCTCCCCTTCAAAATCGCTGAGGAATTGGTCCAGGGCTGGCCAGAAATCGGGCGGTGCGTCTGCGAATACACCCCCCGGACGCGAGTAGCTGACAGTTATCCGCGCGCCGCACAGCATTTCGAATAGGTCAAGGATCCGTTCCCGGCTGCGGAAGGTGTACATCAGCGGTGTGCCGAACGCACCCAATTCCTGCACGAAGAATCCGACCGCAATCAGGTGGCTGGCGATGCGCTGAAGTTCCGCCGTCAGCGTCCGCAAGTACTTGCCTCTCGGCGGCGGCTCGATGCCCAGCAGTTGTTCCACCGCCAGGCAATACGCCTGGTTGTTGATCATGGACGACGTGTAATCCAGGCGGTCAGTGAGCGTAACCACCTGTACGTAGTTGCGCTCCTCAGCGAGCTTTTCGGAGCCCCGGTGCAGATACCCCAGCACCGGCTCGACTTCGACGATGTCCTCGCCGTCAAACGTGATACGGACCCGGAACACGCCGTGCGTGCTGGGGTGCTGCGGCCCCACGTTGACCGTCATGGGCTCGGTGCGGATGGTCATGGCAAGCGGTTCCGAAACCCCCGGGCACGGGGTCCCTAAAGGAAGTCCTTTCGCAGCGGATGACCGTCGAACCCTTCCCACAGCATGATGCGTTTCATGTTGGGATGGCCCGTAAAACGGACACCCATCAGATCCCAGATTTCACGCTCCTGGAAATCCGCGCCCTTCCACACTCCGACCACCGAGGCGGCCGCGGGTTCTTCGCGCCCGTAGACCCGGCTGCGCACAACACCGGTTTGCCGCTTGGCGATTGAGGTCAGGTGGTATACCAGCTCGAAGTGCTCCACGAAGTCGATTGCGCTGATCGCGTTCAGGTATTTGAAGTCGATCTCATCGTCGTCGTGCAGCGCGCTCGCCACCGAACCCAGCGAGTTCGGTTCCACCCAAACCGCCGCGTCGTTCCACTCAACCACGGAGTTGGGCACCACCTCACGCAGGCGTTGCGCCAGGGTTTCGCCGGAAACGACGTTCAGCGTCACGGCTTGAAGCTCCCGTCGCCGAGATTGCGGTACTTCTTGATCTTCTCGTGCAACTCCATGATTCCGTAGAGCAAGGCGTCGGGCCGGGGCGGACATCCTGGCACGTAAACATCCACCGGGATGATGTGGTCTACGCCCGGTACCACGCTGTACGATCCGAAGTAGGGTCCTCCGCTGGTGGCGCACACCCCCATCGAAATGACCCAACGCGGTTCGGCCATCTGCTCGTAGATGCGCTGGATTGGCGGCGCCATTTTCCACGTCACCGTGCCGGCCACGATCATCAGGTCGGCCTGCCGTGGCGATGCTCGGAAAACTTCCATGCCGAACCGGGAAATGTCGAATCGCCCCATGGCCGTCGCCATCATTTCGAAAGCGCAACATGCCAGCCCGAAGGACACTGGCCACAGCGCCGACTTGCGGCTCCAGTTGACCAGCGCATCCACCGAGGTGACCATGAGGTTCCTCTGCAGGTCATCTGGAACCTCAATGGCCGGAACCTCGATTGGTGTCTGTGAGGCGGCGATTATTTCGTTGACTAATTGGCCTTCCGAACGGTCAATGTCCCAGGTGCGGTTGTGCAGCGGTCCGCCGGCCGATGGAAGGGTGAAATTGGTCTGCTCCGCCATATCCTTTACCCCTGCCACTCCAGGTCCCGCTTGCGCCAGGCGTATGCCCAGGCCAGCAGCAGGATCCCGACGAAAACCGCCATCTCGATTAGCGCAAACAACTCGAGGGTCAGAAACTTGGTTGCCCACGGGTAGAGGAAGACCACCTCTACGTCGAAAATCACAAAAAGGATAGCGAACATATAGTAGCGGAACTGGAACCGGTTCCACGTTCCGCCGATGGTCTGCACCCCGCACTCGTAGGTGTCGTGCTTGACTGCGTTTGGCCGCGCCGGCCGGATCCCGAATCGGGAGAGCCCGTGCGAAGCCAGCAACATGCTGCACGGCACAACGATCGAAATGACCAGGAAGATGGCGATCAGCCCATACTGGCCAAGGTAGTCTTCGAGCATATCAGCGGCTTCTCTGTTCGACAGGCTGCATGGTCTGGCTAAATGAGCGGCGGCATTATAGCATAATGGCTACTCACAAAAACCAAACCGAAGGTCATCCGATGCCCGCCGCTTCATCAACCGACGACTGGACCAGCAACTTCATTTCTGCCAATGGAATTCGCCACCATTATCTGGAATGGGGAGATCCCGCCGATCCGCCGCTGCTGATGCTTCACGCCACCGGGCTCTGCGCCTGGCCCTGGAAACCGATCGCGCGCCGGCTCGCTGAACACTACCGGGTATTGGCCTTTGACCAGCGCGGTCACGGCGACACCGACAAGTCCGAAAAAGGCTACCGGTTCGAATACGCCGGCGAAGATCTGGCCGCCATCGTGGAAGCTATGGGGCTCGAATCCCCGCGGGTCATTGGTCATTCCTCCGGCGGTCTGGCAAGCATCATCGCGTCCAATCTGCTACCCGGCAGATTCGACCGTGTGATCCTGGTGGAAACCAGAGTCAGCAACGACGCTCCGACCGCGCCCAGCCAGGACCTGGCCCGCCGCGCCGAGCGTACCCGGATGAAGCGTTCCGTCTGGAATTCCCGCGAAGCAATGTTCGACGCTTACCGCACCCGCGCCGCCTTCAAGGATTGGGAGGACGAGACCTATCGTCAGTTCATCGAGGGTGGGACCCGGCTGCTGCCCGACGGCCGGGCCGAGCTCAAGTGCCACCCGGAAACCGAGGCCGCCTTCTACGGCATGCGAGATGATCTGCGCGTTGAGGACTATCTCAGCGGACTGCCCGGCGATTGGCTCCTTCTCCTCGCTGACTACCCCGGCTCGCAGCGTCCCGATGACCCTGGAATTGAACAATTCCGCAAACTGGTACCGGGTTCCGTGGTCAAGCCGATGGGCAAGGGTAGTCACTTCCTTCCCATGGAGTATCCTGAAGATGTGCTGGATGCGATACTCCACTGGTTCGATGAATAGCGCTGGCCCGGGCAACTGGGCCAACTGCAACTGCCATCACGAACAAACAGGATCACTTCTGTGAGCTCTTTAAACGCAACATCCGGGCCGCTCGCCGGTCTCCGCGTGCTGGACCTTTCGATTATTGTGGCCGGCGGCACCGCCTCCTCGCTCATGGCTGACTTCGGGGCCGAAGTGATCAAGATTGAGCGCCCGGGCTCCGGTGACCCGTTGCGCAATTGGGGTCCCTTTTACAACGGCGTTTCGTTGTGGTGGAAGGTCCACTCCCGCAACAAGCGGTCCATCACGCTGAACATGGCCGACGCCCGCGGTCAGTCGATCCTCAAACAGTTGGCGTCTCAAGCCGACGTCCTCATCGAGGGATTTCGGCCCGGAACCCTGGAGCGCTGGAACCTCGGTCCATCGGACCTCCACGCCAGCGACGTAAACCCCGGCCTCGTGATCCTTCGCTTCTCCGGCTTCGGCCAGACCGGTCCCTATCGGGATCGCCCCGGCTTCGGCACCATCGCCGAGTGCATGAGTGGTTACATCGGCATGACCGGTTTTCCCGACACGCCGCCCAACCTGCCGCCGATTCCCCTCGCCGACGAGGTGGCCGGCGTCTTCGGCGCCATGGCCGGCATGATGGCCATCTACCGTCGCGACGCCGACAGCCGCGACGGCCGACCCGGAAGCGGCCAGGTCGTCGACCTCAGCCTCTTTGAGCCGCTCTTCCGCCTGTGCATCCCCCACCTCACCATCTACGACCGCTTGGGCGAAATACGCGAGCGCGTCGGCAACGACTTCCCCGACGCGGCGCCGCGCAGCCTCTACCGCACCGGCGACGACCGTTGGCTGGGCCTCTCGGCCACCTCGCAGAACACTTGGGAGGGATTGGCCCGCGCCATGGGCCTGGATGAGCTACTGTCAGACCCGCGCTTCACCAACAACGCCGCGCGCCTCGAATCCAAGGACGACCTGAATGTCGTACTCCAGGACTGGCTGGGCTCGCGCAACGTCGACGCAATCATGGATGAACTGATCCCCGCCGGTGGGGTTGTGGGCCCGGTCTACAACAGCGCCGACATCGTTGCGGATCCTCACTTTCAGGATCGCGACGACATCGTCGAAATCGAGGACCCCGAGTTGGGGCACACCCGGATGCTCGGTCTGGTCCCCAAGTTCAGTGAAACTCCCGGGGAACTCCGGCACATGGGCCCCACCGTAGGCGAGCACAACTCCGTCGTCTACGGCGATTGGTTGGGGCTGTCCGACGACGACCTCCGGTCTCTTGCCGCCGAAGGGGTCGTCTAGTTATGTCCGCCTCAGTGCTTGTCGTCGCCACCCGCAACCCGGGAAAGATGCGGGAATACCGGCAGTTGCTCGCGGATTGGCCTGTGGATCTCATTTCACTCGACGACGCGGGCGTTTCCGCCGACGTCGACGAAACCGGCGATACCTTCCTGGCCAATGCTCGCCTCAAGGCCGGCGAGTATGCTCGGTTGTCGAACCTGCCCACCATCTCGGACGACTCCGGCCTGGAAGTTCATGCCCTTGGCGGCGAGCCAGGGGTGTATTCCGCCCGCTACGGAGGCGATGCCTGCCGGTCCGATGGCGAACGCGTTGCCCTGTTGCTGGACAATCTGCATGACGTGCCTTGGCCGCGCCGCTGGGCCCGGTTCCGCTGTGTTACGGCCATTGCCGCTCCTGGTGGCACAATTGTCGGCACGGCAGTCGGTTCGGTCGCTGGAATGATACAATCTGAACCGGAGGGTGAGCACGGTTTCGGTTACGATCCGGTGTTCCACCTGCCTTCTCTTGGGCAAACGATCGCTCAGGTGCCTTTGGAGATAAAAAACCGCATCAGCCACCGCGCCGACGCCGCGCGTAAAGCGCGGAGTATGTTCAACGCGCTTTCGGGCCAATAGCAAATCTGGCGCACTCATCATGATCACTGATCTCTTTGGCCGTCCCCTCAGGGACCTTCGCATCTCGGTCACCGACCGGTGCAATTTCCGGTGCCCATATTGCATGCCGGCCGAGATCTTCGGCGAGGCCTATGAGTTTCTGCCCAAGGACGAGATCCTCACCTTCGAGGAGATTTCACGGCTGGCGTCCCTCTTCGTCGATGCCGGCGTCAACAAACTGCGCATAACCGGCGGCGAGCCCTTGCTGAGAGTGGACTTGCACAAACTGATCGCGCAGTTGGCCGCGATACCCGGCGCCGACGACATCACCCTCACCACCAACGGCTACCTCCTCGCGCAGCAGGCGGCGCAACTCGCCGAGGCCGGTTTGGACCGCATCACGGTCAGCCTCGATTCCCTGGACGACGAGGTCTTCAAGCAGATGAACGGCCGGGGCTTCGGCACCCGCCGTGTTCTCGACGGTATCGGCCGCGCGTCGGATGCCGGCCTAGACCCGGTTAAGATCAACGCTGTTGTGCAGAAAGGCGTGAACGAACACACCCTGGTCGACTTGGCGCGCCATTTCAGGGGCACGGGCCATATCGTCCGTTTCATCGAATACATGGACGTCGGCAACCGCAACGGCTGGAAGCTCGACGAGGTCGTGTCGGCGAGCGAAATCGTGGCTATGATCGACGCCGAAATGCCCCTGGAGCCGGCGGAGCCCAACTATCGGGGCGAGGTCGCCAGCCGCTGGCGCTATCGCGACGGCTCGGGCGAAATCGGCGTGATCGCCTCGGTCACCCAGCCGTTCTGCGCCAACTGCACGCGGGCCCGACTGTCCACCGACGGCAAGTTGTATACCTGCCTGTTCGCGACCGACGGTGTCGACCTGCGCGGCCCAATGCGCCAGGGCGCGTCCGATGCCGAACTGGCCGGCGTCATCGCCGGTGCGTGGAGCGTGCGTCGTGACCGTTACTCTGAGGAGCGAACCGAATTGACCGCTACCGAAGCCGCCGCTCGCACCAAAGTTGAGATGTACCACATCGGCGGATGATGAGGCACTTATGACCACTGAAAACGCCAGAAAACCCGCCGACGGTCTGACCCACCTGGCCGAAGACGGGAGTGCCCGCATGGTCGACGTCGGATGGAAGCCCGTGACCGACCGCATGGCTCAGGCTTGTGGGTACGTGGTTATGGAGCCGGCCACGCTGGCCCTGATCCGAGATGGTTTGATGAAGAAGGGCGACGTTCTCACCATCGCCCAATTGGCCGGAATCATGGGCGCCAAGAAAACCTCGGAGCTCATTCCCTTGTGCCATCCCCTGCCCCTGAACAAGGTGGACGTGGAGCTCGAGTTGGAAGAAGCCGACCATCGCGTGCGTATCACCACGACGGCGACCACATCGGGTAAAACCGGTGTCGAGATGGAAGCTCTGACTGCGGTGTCGGTGGCCGCGCTCACCGTTTACGACATGTGTAAGGCTGTCGATCGGGCCGTTCGCATCGATGGCGTGCGGCTGTTGCGCAAAACCGGCGGGCAGTCGGGCGACGTTGACCTTACCGACGCCTAGCCCGTCCGTCTGGCGATCTCGGCTGCCAGGACGCGCACCGCCTCCGTCAGATACATCAACTGCGCCTCCGCCGGCAACTCCAACGGCCTGAATTCCTCGACCTGGTCGACCTCCAGCACCCCGACCACGCCCGGGATCGCGGTCACGTCCAGTTCGGCGATTTCGCCGTCGGGTGTCAGGACCACGCATCCGAGGTCCGGAAACGGAGCCGGAGCTGGGTCGAGCTCAATCGCCTGTATCGACGTCATTCCCAGAAAGGCCGGGAATGGTTGTACTCGCCGGCACATTTCCGACACGGCCGCTTCGAGTGCGGCGACCGCCTGCCATAGGGCGTCCTCTCCGTCGCCCGGTCGATACTGCGCCGTCATTCAATTGACAACCCGGCCGGCCGGGCCTTACCATTGATTTGTCCGCGGTAGCATCGGCGTCTGGTCGAGGCCGCTCGGTGGGCGACGTAGCTCAGTGGCAGAGCGGGCGCTTCATAAGCGCTAGGTCGTTGGTTCGAATCCATCCGTCGCCACCATCGCTCCCAGCGAGCGCAAAACGAAAGCCGGGTCGTACGACCCGGCTCGTTTTTTTGCTGAATGGGCATCTTAGCTGTCCCGCTGACCAAACTCCTCGCCGAGTTCACTCAGGAACTGCTCGATCTCCGGCGACAGCGCCACCGCGTCTTCTTGGGTTTCGGTTTCCTCGGTGGTCGTCCCTTCGGCCTCGTTGGTGTCGTAATAGTCTTCCATCTGCTTGATCAGGCCCTGCAGGTCGGAATTACGCTCCACCGCCGCATTCAATTCGCGATATTGCCGCTGGCCGCGTCGGGTAGGCGCCAGGTCTGCTGGGATTTCCCCATACACCGACGAAAGCACTTCGATCATGCGCGCCGTTCCGTTGTAGTCCTCATCCAGCTGCACATACTGCGGAAGGTGCACCATGAAATTGATGGCCTCGATCTCCAGCTTGTCGATGCCGTCCGACACCAGATTCATGATCGTCGTGGGGCCCTGGTAGGTGCTCCCGCGGAGCTTAAGGTTGGGCACCGATCTGAGTTGCCCCACTGAGCCGAGAGAGCCGGTTACCAGCAAAGGCCGGGTGTGGGGCACCGCATCGTACATCGCCCCCAGCCGGCAATACCGTTTCACGTTGAACTTTTCCACGACCTCCAGGATCGAGTCGGTGTACGTCTCGCTGTTGGCGTGGGGCTCCCGCAGATGGAAAAATAGGTAGTCGGGGCCGTTCTCGGTGGTCGCGTACCTGATGATGCTGTTCGGGATGCGCACCCGTCGCTCGTTATCCACCAGCCGCATGCTGGGACGGTAACGGGTGAAGTCGAAGAACTCACCAGGCCGGTGCAACCTGCCCAATTCCTTGGATCCCAGGTATCGTTCCAACCGGTTCAACGTCAGGGTACCGACACTGCCTACGTCCACCCATGGGCGGATCATCGCGAACACGTGCGGATCACGCAGTTCCGGCAAGGGATCTTGTAGTTCAAAAGCGCCTACTCTCATGATGACGATATCTTGCCAGACTTGCCCCGGTAATTCAAGGTTTGCGGCGGTTGAACCGCCGTCTCCGTTGGCCTAGAATGCTAATTACCCTGCGGTTCCCGTTCGAGGCGGACCGCCCTTGGCGCACTGCGCGCCCGAATACCGGAGGAATTTGATGATTACCACCTTCGACAGTTTGTACGCAGGCCACGTCGACATGGACAACGTGGGATACGGAGGTACCGCGGTCAACGATCGCACTTTCTCGGACGAGTACCTCGCCACGGCCTTCGACAAGGGCGTCGCCATCGCGCAGACCTTGGACAAGCATGGATACGATACCTTCTGGATGGCCGAGCATCACTTCCAACCCGAGGGTTACGAGTGTATCCCCAACCTACTGATGTTCATCGTCCATCTGGCCCACGTCACCGAGCGGTTGCGGTTTGGTTGTGGTTTCAACATCGCGCCCATGTGGCACCCCCTCCGCCTGGCCGAGGACTTTGCCATGGCCGACTGGCTCACCAAGGGCCGGGTGATCTTCGGCGTGGGCCGCGGCTATCACACCCGTGAGGTGGAATCATTCGGGTCCCCGCTCATGGACCAGCCCGCCAACCGCGAACTCTTCGAGGAACAGGTTGAGGTCATCTTCAAAGCCTTCCACGAGCGCGCCTTCTCCCACCAGGGCAAACACTACAACTTCCCGCCTCAGGGAGTGCCCTACCGCGGCTACCCTCTCGAGGAAATCACTCTCGTCCCCCGGCCCAAGACCCTTCCGGTGGAGTGCTGGCAGCCCATCCAGGGCGGCACTGGCCGCGCCCTGGAGTTCATGGCTCAGATGGGCATCAAGGGCGTCATCGGCGGCGGTTCCTCCGAGGGCGGCGCCATGGACGGGATCATGCACGGCTACCGCGACGCATTGCGACGCAACGGCAAGCCGGATGCTGAGCTGGGCGAAGACCTTGCCGTCGGCTTCCACTTCCAAATCGCTCCCACCGTGGAGGAGGCCGCCAGAGCCGCAGCCGGGTACTACGAAGAAAACCTCAAGATGTTCGGGCCTCTGCGCCTGACCCGCGGCCTGTCCGAGCAGCAAATTCGCGACATCAGCAATCCTGAAATCGCCCCCAATGCCGGGCTGCCCACAATCGAAGACGCGATCGAAAACGGTAGCGTTCTGGCCGGCCCGCCGGACCGTATCATTGAGCTGTTGAAGGGCGTCGAGGAGCGGTATCCGGGGCTGCGGCGCGTCCAGGTCGGCCAGCCGGTCGGGACCCCTCAGTCCATGATACTGGAGCAGCTCCAGTGGTTCGCTGAGGAAGTCATGCCCGCGTTCAAGGACACAAAGGTTGAGGTCGCAGTGCCCGCCGACAACTAACCAGCGCAATAACCAACCGCCGTGCGTGGGGGCGAATAATCATTCGCCCCTATTTTTTGCCGGTTCGGCGCACGCGACGGATCGTGTTCCTTCTGCAGTCATCGTCATTTTCCACCTTGCGAGAATCGATGACGCGCTTCCCGAGACGATTTGCTGATGCCGCTGCTATCCTCGCGAACGCATCATTCAATTGGAGGCCAAACCCATGCCCGAAATAACCCAATACCACTCCGGCACTCCATCCTGGGCCGACCTGCTCTGCAAAGACGGGTCGGCAGCCAAGGATTTCTACACCTCGCTGTTCGGTTGGACCTGCGACGACCATCCCGCCGGCCCCGATATGGTTTACACGATGTTCAGCCACGACGGCGTGCCGGTATGCGCCTCCGCTGAGCCCGGCCCCGGCCAGGAGAACCTGCCTCCTCACTGGAGCGTCTACGTGACCGTCGACGACCTCGACGCCGCCGTAGGTCGCGCCAGATCGGCCGGCGGAACGGTGATCATGGAACCGTTCGACGTCATGGACGTCGGGCGCATGGCCATCATCCAGGACAAGGAGGGAGCGTTCCTTCGCCTGTGGTATCCGCTGAAGCACGCTGGCGCCGGCAAGATGCACGAGCCCGGGGCACTCGCCTGGTTCGAGCTGGCTACTACCGATCCCGATTCGGCTGCTGCCTTCTACGCCCAGGTTTTCCAGGCTGAGGCCGGCCCCGACCCGAACACGGACTTCCCGTACACTCTCATCACGGTGGCGGGCATCCCGTCAGCTGGCATCATCCAGATCGGCGACGATTGGGGGCCAGTGCCCCCCAACTGGGGCGTGTATTTCGGCGTTGACGACGTGGACGCTGTCGCCGCCAAGGCCTCCGACCTCGGCGGAGGCGTGATCGTGGAACCCCGGGACATCCCGGACTTCGCCCGCTTCGCCGTTCTGCGTGACGCCGAGGGCGCCGTGTTCAACGTGATACGAGTCAACGAATGGCCCGCTTAGCGGCCGGTACGTCGCGGAAATGATGGGGGCGGCTGTGCTGGCCGCCCCTTTTCCCCGCGTCTATCGCAACGTCCCCGGTGGGTAGTTTTCCAACCACCACCGTGCGATTTCATCTCTCCTGGCGAACCACACCCCGGGGTGACTTCTGGCGTATCGCAGGAAACGGTCCAGCGCCCGGGATCGCGCCGGTCGCCCTGCGATGCGACAGTGCAGCCCAACGGACATCATCTTGGGGTGCGTCCTCCCTTCCTCGTACAGCACGTCGAAGGTGTCCTTCATGTATTCGTAAAAGTCACCCACGCTGTTCAGCCCACCACGCCAGAAACGGGCGTCGTTGGTCTCGAAGCTGTACGGCAGCACGGGCCACGGCTTGCCGTGCACCTCGGTGTAATACGGCAGGTCGTCGTTGAAGACGCCGCTGTCGTAGACGAAACCGCCTTCTTCCACCACCAACTCCCGCGTGTTGACGCTGGGGCCGTACCGGGTGAACCAACCCACGGGCCGCTCGCCGGTGGTCCGGGCCAACGACTCCACCGTCATGCGGATCGCCTCGGCTTCCTCATCGCGTGTCTTGTTGTGGTATTCCTCCCAACGGTAGCCGTGCCCGCAAACCTCGTGGCCCCGTTCTACGACCGCCCGCGCCACCTCAGGGTTCCGCTCGAAGGCCAGCGCGCAGCAGAAGAAAGTGCTCTTGACGCTGTACTTGTCCAGCAGATTCAGGATTCGCCATACGCCCACCCGGCTGCCGTACTCGAAGAAGGACTCGTTGAAAAGATCCCGCTGCCCCGACGGCACCGGCGACGGCACCTCGTTATTCGTCTCGTGATACTCATCGCCATCCAGCAGCGATGCCTCGCTGCCTTCCTCGTAATTCACGACGACCGAGATGGCGATGCGGGTACCGCCAGGCCACTTGACGACCGGCGGGTTCGCGCCATAACCAATGAAGTCACGCTGTAGTCCTGCCATTTTGGTTGATCCTGTGTGTGGGTTTGAACCGCTGGGTTGGGCCGAAAGAACGCCCAGACGACCGCCGGAACCGCGCATGGCGCTTCTCCGTCCGACTGTCGTGAGGGGGTCATGAGCCGAACACGTCGGCAGAATAACCCAATCCTCCCGGCTGGACAATTCCACCTATACGGTACAAAATGCCGGAAAATCCGCTTCAATATCGAACCAGCGCTCAGGGTGGCCATAATGACAACCCCAACTGCGTCAACCCAAAAACTTACCCCGCTTCTGTTCCTTGAACGCAGCGCCGCCGTGTACCCGCACCGCGCGGCCTGCATCTACAACGGCGCCGTCACCACCTACGCGCTGTTTTACGAGCGGGTGCGTAGGCAAGCGGCCGCGCTGCGCAGCGTTGGCGTCGGGCCCGGCGACCGAGTGGCCTTTCTGCTCCCCAACCTGCCCTCGATGCTTGAGGCAAACTTCGGCCCCATGGGCATTGGCGCCGTGCTGGTGGCGCTGAACATACGCCTTTCGCCTCGCGAGATTTCGTACATCCTCAATCACTCGGGTGCGAAGGTGCTGGTGTTCGATTCCGAGTTGGCGGATACCGTGCGGCAATTGCGCGAGGATTGCCCGGGCGTCGAGACCTACGTTCAGGTTCGCGACACCGCGCCGTTGGCCACGGACATCCCCGGCCCCGAGTACGAGCAGTGGCTGGCCAGTGTCGACCCGTTGCCGGAACTCTCCGGACCGGCCACCGAAAACGATACGCTGACCATCAACTACACCTCCGGTACTACTGGAATGCCCAAGGGCGTGGAATTCACTCCGCGTGGCGCCTACATCAATGCCCTCGGCGAGGCCATGGAGATGGGTATGAACTGGCGCAGCATCTACCTGTGGACGCTGCCCATGTTCCACGCCAACGGCTGGTGCTTCCCCTGGGCCGTGACCGCCGTGGGTGGAGCGCACGTATGCCTGCGCCGTGTCGATCCCGCCGAGGTCTACCGTCTCATCCGCGAGGAATCGGTCACCCATCTTTGCGCTGCGCCCACCATACTCACCGGCCTCTACGCCGCTCCCGAGGCCGCTTCGGCCGATCTCACCGGCCTCACGATCATGACCGCCGGCGCTCCGCCGGCCCCCCAGGTGATCCGCACCATCGAGGGCATGGGCGCGGAGATCATCCATGTTTACGGGCTCACCGAGACCTACGGCCCGTGCACCGTCGCGGCCGGCCAGCCGGAATGGGACGCCATGGGGTCCGACGACTTGGCCCGCGTGAAAGCCCGGCAGGGTGTGCCCTTCATCGTGTACGGTTCCGGCCTCCGCGTAGTAGACGAGAGCATGGACGACGTCCCGCGCGACGCCGAAACCATGGGAGAGGTCGTCATGCAGGGCGACGCTGTGATGAAGGGCTACTACGACGATCCCGATGCCACTGCCGACGCTTTCCGCGGCGGGTGGTTTCATTCGGGCGACCTGGCGGTCTGGCATCCCGACGGCTACATCGAGCTTCAGGACCGCTCCAAGGACATCATCATATCCGGTGGCGAGAACATCTCCAGCCAGGAGGTGGAGAAGGTCATCATGGAACATCCCGGCGTGCTCGAAGTCTGCGTGGTTGGCGTGCCCGACCAGCGCTGGGGAGAGGTTCCCAAGGCCTTTGTCGTACCGCGGGAAAGCGGCCAGCTCACGGCGGACGAGGTTATCAACTTCACTCGCGACCGCATCGCCCACTTCAAAGCGCCCAAGAGCGTCGAATTCGGTGACCTTCCCAAGACCGCCACCGGCAAGATCCAGAAGTACATCCTGCGCGACAAGGAATGGCAGGGCCAGGAGCGCCGCATCCAGGGTTCGCAGGTGTAGTCGGCCGCAATCCGACGCTACGATCCACTACGAGGAGGACAGGCATGGAGTACGGACTCTTTCTCGAGTTTCCCCGGCCCATCGACGGCGACCATCACGACGCTTTCACTCAGTCGTTCCAGCTGGTCCGGGAGGCCGAAGATCTTGGCGTCGCATCGGTGTGGCTGGCCGAGTACCACTTCAACATGGAGCGGGTCCTGGCATCTCCCGTGATGATCGCCACGGCAATCGCCGCCAAGACCAGCGCCATGCGCATCGGGACTGCCGTCTACTGCCTGCCGTTGGGTCACCCCATCCGTGTCGCGGAGGAGATGGCGACCCTCGACCATATCAGCGACGGGCGTGTGGAGCTCGGGGTCGGACGCGGCACCTTCCCCAACGTCCACGAGGGTTTCAACGTGACCTTTGAGGAGAGCCGCAGCCGTTTCGACGAGTTTCTCGAAATCGTCGTGGCCGCCTGGACCCAGGAGACATTCTCCTTCCACGGTGAGCATTACACCTGCGACGAATTGACTGTCACTCCTCGGCCTTACCAGAAGCCCCACCCGCCGATCACCGTCGGCGTGACCTCAGCCGAGAGCTTTCCCATCATCGGCGCCATGGGCTACCCGCTGATCGTCAACCCGTCCCGGGTGTTTACCCTCGACCAGTTGGCCGGCCCCATGGCCGAATACCGCGCAGCGTGGAAAGCGGCCGGACATCCGGGCGAAGGCAGAGTCGGCCTGCGCGTGCCGATTTATGTCAACGAAGACGCCGAGGCGGCATATCGGGACCCCATGGAATCGGCCAGGAACTCAATCACCCGCCTGGGCGAACGCGTAGGCTCCTACGCGGGTCGGGCTGGCACCACCGGCGACTGGGCTGAGCAGAGCCGCATCATCCTGGGCATGGATTATGACGACTGGCTCCGCGACAAGGTCGTCTACGGAACCCCTGACGTCGTTACCGAACGGCTCACTGAACTCGAGGAAAATCTGGGCCTCGACCAGTTGATCTACGAGATCAACTACGGCAACCTGATGCCCGACGAGATGCAGACCGCGTCGCTCCGCCTGTTCAACAAAAAGGTCCTGCCAAGACTGACCTGACTTCGAATGTAAGAGGGGCGCTGATCAAGCGCCCCTCATCATTTGCCCGGTCGATTGTTCGCAGCGGTGGGATCAGTCCCAGGTGAAGCAAACCTTGCCGGTTCCGCCGGCCTCGAACAGTGTGTACGCCTCGTCCGCCTGATCCAGCGTGAAACGGTGGGTGAAGAGTTCCTTCAACGGGACCCTCCGGTCCACCACGAACCTGGCCACCTCCTCCAGCCCGTTCAGGCTGAAGGTCCACGACCCCAAGATGGTCAGCTGCTTGTGGATGATCTGCGGGCTGACGTCGAAGGTGGTCGTGTTGCCCTCGCCGACAAAGCAGACCCGGCCCCACAGCATCGCGGAGTCGACCGCGTTGATCCGCGCCTCCGGCCGGCCCGTGCAATCCAGCGTCGCCGGCGATCCCTCGCCGTGGGTTAGTTCCCGTATGGCTTCCACCGGATTCTGCGTTCCGGCGTCGATGCAAACGTCTGCGCCCAATCGCTGCGCCAGTTCCAGCCGCTCGGTGTCCACGTCCACGGCGATAACCCGCGCGCCCATGGCCTTGGCGAACATGGTCCCGCTGGCGCCCACCGGCCCCTGACCGAATATGGCCAGCGTGTCGTCGCCGGAAATGTTCAGCCGCTTCAGGGCCCAGAACGCAGTCCCAGTGCCGCACGCGCACGCCGCCCCTTCGTCAAAGTCCAGGCCGTCTGGCATCTTAACGCAGGTATATGCCGGACAAATCAGGTAGTCCTCGTGTCCGCCGTTTGCGCCCGTTCCGTAAACAGTGGACCCGTGCAGACACATCTGGGTGTAACCGATCCGGCACATGGTGCACGCCCGACAGCCGGTGTAATGGTGCATCATAACCCGATCGCCGACCGCGACCTCAGTCACGTCCCGTCCCACCTCGGCGATGACTCCACAGGGTTCGTGCCCGGCCACCTTGAGGTTGGCCGGGTCGCCGCGTTCCGCCTTGGGAGCTCGGTAGTGCCTCAGGTCACTGCCGCACAACCCCGAGGCCTTCATTGCGATCACGACCTCCCCTGGCCCGGGATGGGGATCCGGCAGCGTGCGAATCTCGACCTCTTTGTCTCCGGTAAAAACTACTCCGCGCATCAGATGTCCCTCCTTATATGGCGGATCGATGTCCACTTACGGATCGATCAAGACGCCCGGATTAAGTATTCCGTTGGGGTCCACCGTCCGCTTCACCGCCCGCAATGCTTCGGCGAACGGATCAGGTCGCTGTTGGTCATACCAGGGCCGGTGGGAGCGGCCGACTGCATGGTGGTGGGTGATCGTTCCGCCGGCGGCCATGACCGCGTCCGACGCCGCTTGTTTGATCTCGGCGTGGGCTTCCAACTCTCCGCCGACCCTGCCGAGTCCCTCGAAAGTGTAGTAGGGGGCCGGGCCGTCCGGGTAAACGTGGGTGAATCGGCACGATACTCGGCCGCCACCGCAGGTGCGTTGCAACGCTTCTTCCAGCGCACCGCGCACCGTCGCATCCATCGCCGGCCAACGCTCCCATGTGATGGACGTTTCCAGGGTCTCGGCGACAATCCCGAACCCGATGGTCGCGTTCCGTTCGTACGGCGCGTTGATGAAGGAATCGCGCCAGTTGCCCACCGCTCCCTGCCGCCCGGCGGAAGTCGCTGAACGCTCCGCGGCATCGGCAACCACGATATCGTCCTCCGCGATTTGTCCACCGGCATCCCTCGCGATGGCAACAGCCTGGCGGATGTTGTCGCCCTGCGGGATTTCTGCCGACTCGAACCCGATGATCAGCAGCGCCTGTTCGCCGTCCAGACCGGCGAAGTCTTCGGCCTCCGACGGGTCCAGCATCCGCAGGTTGGCCGGCCATTGCTTGGCCTGCGCGACAAGCCGCGCTCCCTCGGATGCGGCGTCCATCCCATCGAAAACCACGCCGGCGGACGCTCGGAATCGGGGACGCGCCTGTATCCGCATCCACGCCTCGGTGATGATGCCCAGGATGCCCTCGCTGCCGATCACCATCCGGTCCGGCGAGGGCCCGGCGCCGCTGCCGGGCAATCGGCGCGATTCCCAGACCCCCGCCGGTGTTACCATCCGCACCGACTCCACGAAGTCGTCGATGTGCGTGTGGTTGGTCGCGTAGTGGCCGCCACTTCGGGTGGCAATCCACCCGCCCAGGGTGGAGAACTCGAAGCTCTGCGGGAAATGGCGGAGCGTGTAGCCGTGCGGACGCAGTTGCGCCTCCAGGGCCGGCCCCAACGCGCCGGCCTGTATCCGGGCCGCACGGGAGGTCTCGTCCACCTCCAGCACCTGATCCAACCGCGTCAAATCGATGGTGCAAACCTTGTCCGCTTCCGGCGGCTCCACTCCGGCCACCACGGTGCTGCCGCCCCCGTATGGGATTGCGACGATGTTGGAGTTGGCGCACCAGTCGAGGACCCGTGTGACCTCTGCTTCGGTGCGAGGGTAGGCGATCACGTCGGGTGGGTTGGGGAAATCGCACTTGAACCCGCGAATACGATCCCGAAAGCTGCGCCCGTAGGTGTGCGCCGCCCGCTCGTGGTCGTCCATGCTGCAGAAGTCGGCGACCAACGGGTGCGGCGTGAAGCGAGGCTTGCGGAGGCTCAGGTCGGCGTCGGTTGGTGGCGTCGGCGCCGGCAGCGATACTCCGTACCGCCCGTGGATCCGCTCTGCCATCGCGGTGTAGTCCGCCGGCGACGGCTCGCGGTCCTCCATCCCCCAGGCCCAGAAACTGCGGCGCGCCATCGCGTCCCTCCTGTTCGGGCAAAAATAATGGTCGGGGTGAGTGGATTCGAACCACCGACCTCCACGTCCCGAACGTGGCGCGCTAGCCACTGCGCTACACCCCGACTATGTTCAAATTGTAGCATACCCGCAGAGCCATCCCGCAAACCGCTCGTGGCGCTGTTCCGTATGATGGGCAGCCGTAAGGGGGCCGTTGACATGCGTATCCGTAAACTGAGATGGACCTGGATTCCCACGCTGATGCTGGTCTTGGCGGCATTGGCGATCGCCTGCGGGGGCGCGGGGGCGCCGGCGATGACTTCTGCGCAATATGCTGAAGACTCGGCGGCCGCGCCCGAGTTTGCCCAGGCAATGTCCGAGCCGGAATCCGCCATGGCCGATGGAGCCGATAGTTTCGGTCGACAGCAGGATATCGCCGCGACCGCTGCCCCGATGGCGGCAGCCGCTGCTCCAACGCCCGCTCCCGTCGCTGCGTCAAAGGAGTCCGCTGCAGCGCGGCCACAACAGCCCCAGGCTTCGGATTCGCCTCAGCCCCAGGCTACGCGAAAACTGATCGTGGAGTCGTGGATGAGTCTGGAGGTCACGGATATTGACGGTACAGTACGCCGTGTCGAATCGCTGGCTGATCAGAGCGGCGGCTGGGTCGAATCCTCCGAAGTCTTTGGGGAAGCCGGTTATCGTTCCGCCACCGTCCGAATTCGCGTGCCGGCTGACCGCTTGGAAAATGGCCTGGACTCCCTGCGTTCACTGGGACGGGTCACCGATGAAGGTGTGTCGTCCACCGATGTGACGGAGCGCCTCATCGATAACGCAGCGCGCCTCACTGCCTGGTATGCCCAGGAGGAGCGTCTCGTCACTCTGCTGGAAAATGCTCCAACCGTCGAAGATATCATTCAGATCGAACAGCGTATCGCCGAAGTTCGTGCCGATATCGAGCACGTTGAGGCAACCCAACGGGATCTGACTGGCCGCGTGGCGACTTCTCTGATCACGGTCAACCTCCGTCTGCCCGGACGTTACGCTGCCGATCCCCCGGTGGGTAATCTTGGACTTTCCACTGGCGACCCGTCCGCCGCCGCCGATGCCGTCGTCGCGCGCGTGGAAGCGCTGGACGGTTACGTTGGCCGGAAGCGCTCGTACGACGAGGGCGGCGGCCGGTCGGTTGACCTGATTGTGTTCGTCAAGCCTGCCGACCTCGCTCCGCTGATGGACTACGCCGCGACCCTGGGCGCGCCGTCCGGCCGGCAACTAACCTCCGTCGGCCCGGCGCCGCTCAACGAGGTGCCCAATGCCCGCCTCACGTTGGCCATCCGCTCTAACGTGAACCTGGAGGCCTCTCTGGCGCTGTCCGCGTCCGATCCGCTGTCCGTGGCCGAGCAGATCCGGTCGCAGGCCGAATCTCTTGGCGGCTACGTGGACAGTTGGAGCGAAACCAGGCGGGATCAGGACGAATTCGTCACACTGGAGATGGCCCTGGTGGTCAAGTCATCCGACCTGCGGGACATCATGGAATACGGCGCCGGCCTGGGCGACATCGAGAGTTGGAATTACAGCGCGCTCGGCCAGGACCCCGCCTCGGACGCCCCAGACGCCAGGCTCCAGGTATCGGTGTCCACCGAGTACTCTGATGCCGAAACGTGGATCATCATCGGGGTGATCGTCACCGGGGTGGTGGCCGTCATCTTGGCGGTCATCGTGCTGGTGTGGCGTCGCAGTCGCGGAAGCCAACCCACCGGCGTTAGCGCGGCGACCGACTTCGAACCCGCAAGCAACGAATAAAACTCAGTCGGCGGCGACCGGTTGCCTCGCCGGCCGTCGCCGTCGCCGGTTCCGCGCCGGAGCTTCAGGTGGCGAGTCCGGCGCTGTTTGGGCGGACTCCGCCGCCGCTTCCATGGCCGTTCGCATCTCGTCGACAAACGACGCCACCCGTCGCAGCGCTCGTCCCAAACGCGCCATGCCGAAATCCGTGTCACCGGCCGTTCGCACTTCCATGTCCCGCCGGCCGACCCGGATCCCGCGTCCCATCTTGTTCTGCAAGGCCTGCCTGGCATCGCCCACCGGATGCCGAAATACGACGGTGATGATCCCGTCGCTGGCGCTGGAGATCGATTCGACGCCGGCGGCAGTTCCCAGGCAACGTAGGTCAGTAACGGCCAACAGGTTGCTCACTTCTTGGGGTATCGGGCCGAACCGATCCTCCATGTCCGCCTGGACCGCCGGAATCTGCGTCCGGTCGGCAATGTTGGACAGCCTCTGGTAGAAGGCCAGACGCGCTGGCATGTGCGCGATGTAGTCCGGCGGGATGTACGCAGCTAGTTGCAGATCGATCCTCGGCGGCGGTTGACGCTCCGAATTGATGTCGCCAGTATCCTGATTTGACAGGTCCTGTACCGCCTGATTGAGCAGTTCCGAGTACAGGTTGAGGCCCACCGCGTGGATTTGCCCGCTCTGGTCCGCCCCGAGCAGATTGCCCGCCCCGCGGATTTCCAGGTCGCGCATGGCGATGCGGAACCCGGCGCCGAGTTCGTTCGCCTCTAGTATCGCGTGAATGCGCTTGCTGGCCGCTTCCGTGATCTCATGGTTGTCAGGCAGCAGCAGGTAGGCGTAGGCCCGGTGGTCTCCCCGACCAACCCGGCCACGCAGTTGGTACAGTTGGGCCAGACCGAACCGGTCGGCCCGGTCGATGATGATCGTGTTCACGTTGGGCATGTCCAGCCCGGACTCGATGATGGTGGTACATACCAGAACGTCCGCCTCCCGATTGGCGAATGCCACCATCACCTCTTCCAGTTCCGTTTCCGGCATCTGTCCATGGCCCACCAGGATCCGGGCCTCTGGCACCAGCTTGCCCAGCTCTTCGGCTACGTTTTGGATCGTACGGACCCGGTTGTGCAGGAAGAACACCTGGCCGTCGCGCTCCAACTCCCGCAGGATCGCTTCCCGTACCGGCTCCGCGCTGTCCTCCGACACGAATGTCTTCACCGGCAACCGCGCTTCGGGCGGCGTGTGTATCACGCTCATGTCCCTAACGCCCGCCAGCGCCATGTGCAGCGTTCGCGGTATCGGCGTCGCGCTCAGCGTCATCACGTCGACCTCGGCCCGCATCTGCTTCAGGCGCTCCTTGTGCGCCACCCCGAACCGGTGCTCCTCATCTATGATCACCAGCCCCAGGTTCTTGAAGCCCATGTCCTTTTGCAGGATGCGGTGCGTTCCGATCACGATGTCCACCATGCCGGCGTTCGCCGCTTCCACCACCTCTTCCTGTTCCTTGTGCGTCCGGAACCGGCTCAGCACTTCCACCTTGACCGGATACGGCGCCAACCGCTCCGCGAACGTCGCATAGTGTTGCTGTGCCAGCACCGTGGTTGGCACCAATACCGCCACCTGCATGCCCTCGTTCACCGTCTTGAAGGCCGCGCGCAAGGCGACTTCGGTCTTCCCGTAGCCCACGTCCCCGCAGATCAGCCGGTCCATGGGTTTGTGGGCTTCCATGTCGTTCTTGACTTCATCGATGGCTTGCATTTGGTCGGGCGTTTCCTGGTAGGGGAAAGAGTCTTCCAGATCACGCTGCCACGCCGCGTCAGGCCCGAACCGGTGTCCGGTAACCGTTTCCCGGATGGCGTAGAGGCGCAGCAATTCCTCTGCAATTTCTCGCGCTGCGCCCTTGGCCCGGTCCTTGATCCGCTGCCATTCGTTGCCACCCAGCCGGGTCAGTGTCGGTGGGTGGTCGGTGGCGGCCACATACGTTCCCAAGCGGTCCAGTTGCTCGGTCGGGACATACAGCCGATCGTCTTCGGCGTATTCCAGCACGAGGTACTCCCGGTCATCCCCCGTCGATTCAAGGTGCGTGGTGCCCACAAACTTGGCGACGCCGTGATCGATGTGTACGACGTAGCCGCCCGGCGTCAGATCCCCCAGGGACACCGCGTCCCCCAAGTCTCGCCTGGTACGCGAGGGCCGGTATCGTCTGCGCTTCACGGTGCCGAACAACTCGGCGTCGCTGTACAACGCGACCGCCGGCTCGTTGTCCGTTGCCTCGGTTTGCCAGCCTTTACTCAACGCCCCGGTCAACACCTGCACCCGCTTCGCTCGCGGACGCGCCGGCACGGCGTCTTCCAGGGTCGCCGTCACCCCAGCCTCTTCCAGCACCTGGACCAGGCGAGCGGCATGCTGCGTCACTGCCACCACCGCGCCGCCCAGACCGACCCTCTCGATGACGTCGTCGGTGAAATGGTTCACCCCCGCGCTCTGGTCGGGCAGCGGCTCCAACATGGTCGGCGACTCCTCGGTGCCCCAGCGCTCCATGTCAACCGTCGTGACCCCGGCAGCAGTCATCCTTGCGGTGATGCTCGACCAATCGGCGGATGGGGATGGGAAACCATACGGAAGTTCGCCCCGATCCTGCCGGTTCGCCCGCTGCTGCTCGTACTTTGCCTCCTGCTCCTCCGCTTCGCCCTCCAGTCGGTTGGGCCGGTCCAATACGACGATGGAATCCGCCGGGATGTAATCGGCCAGGGTATGCCGGTTGAGGAATCCGTTATAGAAAGCCAGCGTTTCCGGGTTGGGCTCGCTGAGCAAATTCGCCAGTTCTTCCTGGAACCTGGAGATTGTTCCCGCGTTGCACGCGCTCAGGTCGATTCTGCCCCGGCGCTCCTCGAACCACGCGGCGTCGCACAACTCGGGCAATTGCTCTCGCGCCGCCACCATGGCCACGCGATCGGTGTCGCCCACTGACCGCTGGGTCTCCGGGTCAAAACGCCGGACTGTGTCAATTTCGTCGTCCCACAGCTCCACTCGGTACGGCAGACCGGCATCGGTCGGGAAAACGTCCAGGATCCCTCCCCGCAGGCTGAACGTGCCCGGATTCTCGACCTGCGGTTCCCGTTGGTAACCCAGTTCCACCCACGCGGCGAGGAGTTCATCGATCGACCGGACCCGCTGCCCTTTGCTCAGTCCGTGGGCATCCGCTACGGCTGGGTGTCGGCCAATTGCCAGGTGAGGAGGGAGCGTCAATCGAAGCGCCGAGGCCAACGATGTCACCACCAGCGGGATAGGCCCGTCGGCCGCCGCGTTGTCGTAGTTTGCCAACGCTGCCAGCGCGGATAACCGCTGGTTGCACGTGCGCGCATCGACCGCCAGCCGCTCGAAAGGCAATACCTCCGGCTCGGGCAGCAGGTGTACGGGGGCCTCGTCACCGAGGTATTCCAGCAACTGGTCGTGCAGCCGTCTCGCGTCCTCCAATCGGGGCGTGATGACCACCACCGGGCGCTGCTGCAATTGCCAGAGGGCGCCGACGTACACCGCCTGGTGGTCGCCGTCGATTGCCAGCGACGCCCGTGTCCCCGCGCGCTCCAGGTTGCGCAAATGTCGCCGCATCCTCGGTTGTGCCGCAAACAGCGATAGAAGTCCGGTTAGCGCCATTCTTCACCCAAACGGTATATGTTCGTTGATTACACGCCGATACGGGACTGACCGTGGGCCAGCCCCGCCCGAAAATTGTACGCTGGTTCATCCTCCATGTCCAAGCGCAAAGGTCGAACGCCGGGATGATTCCACAGCCGGGCAAAGGCTGCCGTGGTTGACGCGAGCTCGGGAAGTCAACCGCGCGTGACGGCGCCAACGCCGGTCAGTCTTGCCAATCCCAGGCCGCCGTCTGCATGGATTGCCCCGGACAGGTCAACAACCCCAAGTGATATAATTCACTAACCGATTCTCGACCACGCCGGACCCTTCGCATGTCAGCCTCGCGGCATAAGATTGACCCTTCCACCATGCCGCTCGAGTTTGGCGAACATATCCGGCCATCTCCCTATCACCGCATCGTGGTCAAGGCCGGCACCAGCGTGCTCACCGGAGACTCCGGTAACGTGCTGGATCTCGAAGTCATGCGCGATTTGGTGTCCCAGATTGCCGAGCTCCAGGTCGCACACGGCGCTCAGATGCTCCTGGTGACTTCCGGCGCCATCGCCGCCGGTCGGCAGTCGGCCGCCGGAACTCCCGCCATCCCGGACATTCCCACCCGCCAGGTTTTCGCCGCTCTGGGTCAGAGTCGGTTGATGCACATTTATGCTGACCTTTTCGCCGGCCACGACATCAGCGTTGCTCAGGTGCTGCTCACCCTCCACGACCTCTCCCAGCGCCAGTCGTATCTCAACGTGCGCAATACCCTGCTGTCCCTGCTCGACCTGGGAGTTATCCCCATCGTGAACGAGAACGACGTTGTGGCTGCTGACGAAATCGGCGAGATTTTCGGGGACAACGACCGTCTCTCCTCCCTGATCGCCGCCCTGATCGATGCCGACCTGCTCATCATACTGTCCGACGTCGACGGTCTATATACCGCCGACCCCGGATCGGATCCCACCGCCACCCGGATTGAAACCGTCGAATTTGTCGATGATAGCGTGTTCGCGCTGGCTGGCGAGCACCGCAATGCCTGGGCTCGCGGGGGTATGCCCACCAAGCTCCACGCCGCCCAATTGGTAACCACCTCCGGGATAGGCATGGCGATTTGCCGGGGCCGGAACCCGGAGGCCTTGCTGCGAGTCGCCCGCGGTGAGCCCGTCGGCACGTATTTCAAACCGGCCCAGAGCAAACTCGAGGCCCGCAAGCGCTGGATGCTATCCCGTGTTGGTGACAGCGGTTGGGGCCAGGTCGTGGTGGACGACGGTGCGGTCGCCGCGCTTCGTCGGGGGGCGGTCAGCCTGCTCCCGGCCGGCGTGCGCGGTGTCGTGGGCGATTTCACCAGAGGCGATATCATATATGTCTCCGACCTTGCCGATAACCATGTCGCTTGCGGAATCGCCAACTACTCGGCCGCCGACGTGGGCCGCATCCGAGGAATGCGATCCGACCGGATAGTGGACACCCTCGGATACCATTACGGCCAGGAAGTCATCCACCGCAACAACTTGGTCCTGCTCTGACCGCAGTCACGAAATCGCGTCCGGGAGAATCGAGATATGAACTCCGCCGACCATCTCCGCCAGCAGGGCGCGGCCGCCCAGGCCGCCTCCGCCCTCCTGGCGCGCCTGCCCACCGAAACTCGCAACCATGCGTTGGAAAACATCGCCCACTCCCTGGAAACTGAGCAGGGTCCAATCCTGGACGCCAACGCGGCCGACTATCGTGATGCCCAGGCCGACGGAATCAACGACGCCTTTCTCGATCGTCTCCTGCTCACTTCCGAGCGTCTGAACGACATGGCCGTTGATGTCCGCAGGGTCGCTGCCCTGCAGGATCCGGTTGGCGAAGTCATCGAAGCCTTCACGCTGGAAAACGGCCTGGATGTCGAGAAGCGGCGCATCCCGTTGGGTGTGATCGCCAGCATCTACGAAAGCCGTCCCAACGTCACCACTGACATCGTCGCTTTGGCCCTCAAATCCGGGAACGCCTGCCTGTTGCGGGGCGGCAAGGAGACGCTGCGGTCCAACACCGCCCTGGTCGCACTCATTCACCGGGCCCTCGGCGAAGCCGGGCTCACTACTGATTCCGTCCAGTTCGTCGATGACACCGACCGCACCCTGGTCGACGTCATGTTGCAGATGAAGGATGAGATCAATCTGCTGGTGCCCCGTGGTGGCTCCGGGCTCATCAACTTCGTCGCCGAAAATGCCACCATGCCCGTGCTGACCGGCGGCGTCGGCGTGTGCCACACCTACGTTGACCGCGATGCCGACAGTGAAATGGCCGCCAGCATCGTCTACAACGCCAAGGTCCAGCGGCCCACGGTATGCAACGCCCTGGACACAGTCCTGGTTCATTCTGAGGTGGCCGGGCGCTGTCTGCCCACGATAGCCAACCGGTTGCACGAAGCCGGCGTTGAGATGCGCTGTGACCACCGCGCCCTGACCATACTCGGGCCCGACAGCGGTCCCAACACCATTCCCGCGCAACCCGACGATTGGGGCCGGGAGTTCCTGGCCCTGATTGCTGCGATCAAGGTGGTGGACAGCCTCGACGACGCCTTGGACCACATCCAGACTTACGGATCGGGCCACTCGGAGGCCATAATCACCCAGGACGGCGACGCGGCCGAGCGCTTCCTGAACGAGGTTGACGCAGCCGCGGTTTACCACAACACCAGCACCCGCTTTACCGACGGCGCCCAGTTCGGGTTCGGCTCGGAGGTCGGCATCAGCACCGACAAATTTCACGCACGTGGCCCCCTGGGTGTCCGCGAGCTGACGTCCTACAAGTGGATCGTCCGCGGCAACGGACAGATCCGCGGGTGAGGGCCGGCGCTATGCCCTTCGACTACGAACGCGAAGTCCGCACTCCCCAGTCAGAGGCTTATCTCATCCTGGACGGGGAGCAACCGGTGGGTCGGATCGACACCCACTTCATGCCCGGCCTGGCCCATGTGGCCATCGCAGTCAATCCGAACCTGACCGCCGAACAGATTGAGGAAATACTCTCCGACATCGACGCCGATATGCTGAACACCGTGGGCACCGAGCACGACACCCACCACTTTCACGTGTTTCAGGGCAACGAAATCCGGGTGTTCAGCAACGCCGGCTACGACGACTATCCCGGCGGCAACGGCAACGGACGAGGACACGGCCCCTTATCACCGCCCGGCGCAGGAAGCTAGCCGAGGCGATCCCATCGACTGCATCTTTCCTGCGAATGCCGGCATCCACGTTACCCGGCCAGGTTGAGTGTCAATCCGGCACGGCCTTGCGCAGGGCCGGGCGTTTTTACCCTTTTCGCTTCAGTACCCGCTGCACTGCCGCTTCCACTCCGGCTGACGTCAGCCCATTCTTCTCCATCAGCTCGTTGGCCGGACCGGAGCTTGTGTACCCGTGCAGCGCGACCATTTCAATTGGCGCCGGCTGGTTTCTGGCAACCACTCCAGCGACCACGCTGCCCAGCCCGCCATGCACGTAGTGTTCCTCGGCAGTTACAATTGCCCCGGTTTCCCGAGCCGCCGCGATGATTGCCGCCTCGTCCGCCGGCGCCAGCGTGTGCAGGTTTACGACCCGCGCGTCGATTCCCTGCCCCGCCAGGCTGTCGGCGGCGTCAAGCGCCGGAGCCACCAGGGAGCCCATGGCAATGATGCACACGTCTCCACCTGGGCGTAGAACGTCGGCGGCTCCGATCTCGAATTCGTAGCCGTTCTCGTGGACGATCTGCGTGGCCGCTCGAGGCAGCCGCACGTACACCGGGCCCCGAGTGGACGCAATGGCTCGGACTGCCTGCTCCGTTTCGGGAGCGTCTGCCGGCGTGATCACCGTGAACGACGGCAATGCGCACATCAGCGACAGGTCTTCGATCCCATGGGCCGACATTCCGTCCTCGCCGGTGAGAATGCCGGCGTGGGTGCACACCAGTTTGACGTTCAGCGACGGCTGCGACACCAACACCCGCAGTTGATCGTAGGGACGGCCCGTCCCGAATACGCTGAACGTGCTGACGAAGGGTACCTTCCCGGCCGCTGCCAGGCCAGCCGCCACGCCGACGATGTTTTGCTCCGCCGGGCCGAAATCGAAAAACCGCTCCGGGTATTGGTCCCGCCACAGGTGCACGAAGGTCGACACGTTCAGGTCGCCGCCCAACACCACGATGTCCGGGTGCTCGTCGGCCATTGTGAGGAGGGTTCGGCCGTAAGTTTCCCGCGTAGCCGCGGATGCCCGTTGCGTCGCCATCACGCCAGCTCCTTAAGTGCCGCTTCGTATTCCTCGGCGTTGGGCGCCCGCCCGTGAAAGGCGGGGTTGTTTTCCATGAAGCTCACGCCCTTCCCTTTCACAGTGTTGGCGATGATCGCCGTCGGCCCGCCTTCAGCTGCGGTTTGCAACGCTCGAAGTACCTCAGCGTGCTCGTGCCCGTTGCACGTTACAACGTTCCAGCCGAAGTCGCGCCAGCGGTCCGCAAGCGGTTCCAGCGTCATGACTTCGTCCGTGAACCGGTCGTTCTGGATTCGATTGCGGTCAACAATCGCCGTCAGATTGGTCGCCCGGTGGTGCGCCGCCGACATCGCGGCTTCCCACACCTCGCCTTCCTGGCATTCGCCGTCACCCAGCAGCGCGAACACGCGGTAATCCTTTCCGTCCAGCCGGGCCGCCAGAGCGTGTCCCAGCGCAAACGAAAGCCCCATTCCCAACGAGCCGGAGTTCATCTCCACCCCCGGCGTCATCGGGTGCGCGTGGCCCTGGAGCAGCCCGTCGGTTTTCCGGTAGGAGGATAGTTCCTCGCGTCCGAAGTAACCGGCCATCGACAGCGTCGTATAGAACCCCGGCGATGCATGCCCCTTGCTCAGCACAAACCGATCCCGATCCGGCCAGGCCGGATCTTCGGCGTCGTAGCGCATCACCCCGAAATACAAGGCGACCAGGATGTCGATCTCTGACAGCGAGCCACCAGGGTGTCCGCTCCCGGCCCCATAGATCATCTCCAGGCTGTCGCGCCTCAGTTGCAGGGACGTTGCCCGCATCTCCTCAACGGTCTGTAGCGGTTGGTTGACTACTGCCAAAACGTCACCTGCGGTATAGAAGGGGATAATAATGCGAGCCGACAAGATTATATTCCCCGCCTGTTACGGTGTCCATAAGTTCGATGCGTTGCTCGACGCCTCCGCGTTGAAGGTTCGCCCGGTGCATCTCTGTGGCGGGTTCGAGCTTGCCCACAATCCGTTCACGGGGACGCGGTGGCCAACCGGTGGGCTATACTGACCTTCCCTGCAACCACCGGTTATTCGATGGGATCTAGCCGATGATAGTCGACAGCCACTGCCATATTTTCCCTGCCGATTTCGGCTTCCGTCACGATGAGTTGGCTTCGCGGGACGCCACCTATGCTGAGCTGTTTCCCGAATCCGGAGGCCGATTCGCAGACGTCGAACAACTGCTGCGCGATATGGATTCGGCTGGTGTCGACCGCGCAGTTGCCATGGGATTCGGTTGGACTGACCCGCGCCTTGCCGCGGAGGCGAATGACTACCTCATCTGGGCGACGGGGGCCCATCCCGATCGGATAACCGCTTTCGCGTCCGTGAATCCGGCTTGGGGTGAAGAGGCAGTCCGTGAGGCGGCGCGCTGCCTCGACGCCGGCGCAGCCGGCGTAGGCGAAATTCATGCGGACAGCCAGGAATTCGACATCACAGACGCCGCCGTCATGGACCCATTGATGACCCTGCTGCGCTCGCGCGATGTTCCGATAGTGGTTCATGCCTCTGAACCCGTTGGGCACGCATACCCCGGCAAGGGTTCGTCGACTCCCCAACGCTTGCTGCAACTTGCCACAAACTTCCCGGAAAACCGCATGGTATTTGCCCACCTGGGCGGCGGTCTTCCCTTCTATGCCGCCATGCCGGAGGTTGGAGACGCCCTGAAAAACGTTTGGTACGACACCGCGGCGCTCCCCTATCTCTATCGGAGTGAGGCTATTGCCGCGGTCACCATGACCGCGGGAGCCGACCGCGTCCTTTTCGGAACCGATTACCCGCTGCTCCGCCATGGTCGTGTCATCGACTACGTGCGATCTGCGAATCTGCCGGGTGAAGCAACCGACGCCATTTTGGGAGCCAATGCCCTGCGCTTGCTCAAATCCGACAATCAGACGATGGAAACGTTGCCCGACTACCTGAGACCCGGGTTGGACGTAGTTCTGATCGGTCTGAACCCGTCAACCCGGTCGGTCCAGGCTGGTCACTATTTTGCCAACCCCCGCAATCGGTTCTGGTCGGCTCTGTCCGCTGCCAATCTCATCTGCCGGTCGGTGGGTCCGGAGGACGACGCCTCGCTGCTGAGTCATGGCATCGGCTTCACCGATGTGGTCAAGCGTCCTACAAGTCAGGCATCCGGCCTTTCAAGCGAAGACTACCGCCGGGATGCGCCCGCCCTGCGCGAAAAACTGCTGCGCCACGCCCCACGCATCGCCTGTTTCCACGGTCTCACCGCGTACCGCGCCTATCTCCGACACGGCGAGGGAATCAAACACACGGGGAACATCGAACTCGGCCGGCAAGAACTGACGATCGGCGCCAGTCACCTGTTCGTCCTGCCCAACCCCAGCCCCGCCAACGCCAGGTATTCCCTGGAGGATTTGACCTCCTGGTACGTGGAGCTAAATCGCTGGCGCGTCGAGTTGGCCTCGTGACTCCAGCTTCGGAAACCCTGCGAACGTTTATTGCGTTGCCGTTGCCCGAAGAATGGACCCGACAACTGGCGGACACAATCTCGGAGTTGAGCCGGGCTCTGCCGTCCAGCGTGCGCTGGGTTTCTCCCGCGGGTATACATCTGACCCTGAAATTCCTCGGCCCCACGGACTCCCGGCTGGTGCCGCCAATACTGGACGCAGTTGCCGAGAACTTCGCCGAGACCAGTGTCCCCATGCTGTCGCTGTCTGGTCTGGGAACCTTCCCGGCCGGCAGGAACCCGCGGGTGATCTGGGCCGGAGTATCCGGCGGCGCTGAAAGCCTGGACGATCTGCACCGGCGCGCCGAGCGGGCGGTCCGCGATCTCGGCTGGTCCGCGGATAGCCGTCCGTTCCGACCGCACCTGACCCTGGGCCGGGTGCGCGACCGGGTCAACCCACGACAGCGCCAGGCCGTTTTCGACGCCGTGTCGCGCGCCCGGCTTCCGGCCATTCCGGGTTGGCGTCCTGATACCGTCCGATTATATCGAAGCGTGCTCACGCCCCAAGGGGCCCAGTACTCCAGCCTCGGGGAGGTGCAAATCTGATGGAAACTACCCTGGTTACCGCCGTTCGTCCGGTTCCGCCCTACGACTTCGAACTGACTGCCGGGCAACCCAATTATTCCCGAGACCAACAGTTCAAAACCGAGGAGTATGTGGATGGTCGCCACCTCCGCTTGCTTGATCTGGGCGACAAGGCTGCCCTGGCCGCCGTGCGTTCGGTCGGCACAGTGGATCAACCCGAGTTGTCGGTTGAGCTGACCGGGGACGACCTCACCGGCGGCGACGCCGATCGCGCGGCTGAGCAAATCACCTGGCTTCTGGGCTGCGACCAGGACGTGCGGCCATTTTACGATTCGGTGACCGGAGATCAGGTGTTGGCCGAAGTCGTCAACGATTTCTACGGGTACCACAATACCCGCACCGCCACGGTATACGAGGCGTTGGTGCAGGCAATCATGGGACAACAGATCGCGACCAACGTCGCCAGGATCATCCGCAGCCTGCTCATCGAGAACTACGGTGTCCGAGCGACGGTTACCGACCGCGAATGGTACGCTTTTCCCCGGGCAGAATCCCTGGCAACCGCAGAAGTGGATGACCTGCGCCAGCTCAAGCTCAGCTTCCGCAAAGCGGAATACATCCAGGGCATCGCACGCGCCGCCCTCGAGTCAGACGATGGTTTCGAGGGAATGCACGATCTCGATGACGACGAGGTGGTGAAGCGCATGGTGGCCATGCGAGGTGTCGGGCAGTGGACCGCGCAGTGGGTCCTCGTCCGCGCCCTTTCGCGACCCGACGGGTTCCCAATCGGCGACCTCGCATTGCGCCGAACCGTCAGTAGTCTTTATTTCGACGGTGAGGAGATCAACGACGCCCAACTGCTGGCGTTCTCTGAACGCTGGTCTCCCTGGCGGTCGTACGCGACTTCGTACCTGTTCGCCGCTCTTCGTTCCGGCCGCATCGCCGGTTCCTAGCGGACGGTCACTACCGGAGCATTCTCATCAAGCCCTTGGGGTTGTTGGAAAACTGTCGCATCAACCGCTGAGTTTGCTTGAACTGGTTGAGCACCCGGTTCACGTCCGACGGGTTGGTGCCGCTTCCCAAGGCGATCCGCCGGCGCCGGCTGCCCTTGATGATCTCCGGTTTTTCCCGCTCTTCCAGCGTCATCGACCGAATGATCGCCTCGGTTTTCTTCAGCTCCGACTCGTCCAGTTGGCCCTGCATCTTCTTGGTCTGGCGGCCCAATCCGGGCATCATCTCCATGATCGACGCCAACCCGCCCATCTTTTGCACGCCCTGAATCTGATCGAGGAAATCGTCCAGCGTGAACGAGGCGGTCCTCATCTTGCGTTCAAGTTCCTTGGCCTTTTCCTCGTCCACCGCTTCCTGCGCGCGTTCGATCAGGGTCAGCACGTCGCCCATGGCCAGGATTCGTGACGCCATCCGGTCGGGGTGAAACTGCTCCAGCGCGTCGCTCCGTTCCCCGGTGCCGATGAACTTGATGGGCACGCCGGTGACCTTCGTGACTGATAGCGCCGCACCGCCCCTCGCGTCTCCGTCCATCTTGGAAAGGATCAGCCCGTCCAGACCCACTCGCTGGTGAAACTCCTCCGACGCGTTCACCGCGTCCTGGCCGGTCATGGCATCCACGACCAGGACGGTCTGATGGGGAGATACCGCCTGTTTCACCTCTTCCAGCTCTGTCATCAACTCGTCGTCGATGTGCAGACGCCCGCCGGTGTCGACGATGGCCCACGTCAGGGCCAACTCGGCGGCCCGCCGTACCCCGGCGATGGCAACCTTGGCCGGTGTCGAAGAGCCCGGATCTTCGGAGTACACCGGGATGTCCAACTGCTTCCCCAACGATTGCAGTTGGGCTATGGCGGCCGGACGCCGCAGGTCGGCGGCGATGAGCATCACGCTATGTTGCTGGCGCTTCATCTGCAATGCCAGTTTGGCGGCCGTCGTCGTCTTGCCGGACCCCTGGAGACCGACCAGCATCAGAACGGACGGCAGCTGGCTCGCCGGCGTGAGCCGATGATCCCCCGCGCTCAATATGTCGGTCAGCTCCTCGTGAACGATCTTGACCACCTGCTGACCTGGTGACAGGCTCTCGAGTACCTCGCCGGTCAACGCACGGTCTTTGACCTTCGCCACAAACTCCCGGGCGACCCGGAAATTCACGTCGGCCTCGAGCAACGACCGGCGCACCTGGCCCAGGGCGTCGTCGATGTCTTTTTCGGTGAGCCGGCCCTTGCCCTGTAGACGGTTGAAAATCCCGGTCAATCGGTCGGTCAAATTGTCAAACATACCGGTTCACTCCCATCGCGTCGCCGACAGCGCGCGGGTCACTCCCAGCGGAACGTGCGGTTGGCTATGACGAACGCTACCACAAGCCAAACCGCCAGTCCCAGAAAATTCGGCCACTGCATCAAAACCGTGTCCCCTTCAACGGTCATGCCCCGAATGGCCTCCACCAGGTAGGTCAACGGCAGAAAATCCGTGACCCGTTGCAGGATAGCGGGAAGAACGTCGCGGGAAAAGAACACGCCGGACAGGAACATCATGGGCAGTGACACAATGTTCGCCAGTGGCGCCGCCTGCTGCTCCGTGCGGGCCCACCCCGAGACCGCGAAACCCATCGCGAGGAACACCGCTCCGCCCATGGCGGCCGCCAGCATCACCGCGAAAAAATTGCCGGCGAATTCCGCGCCAAACAGGAAAACCGCCACTGCGGCCAGGATCACCGTCTGGATCACCACGACTATCAGCCTGGTGATCACCTGGGCTATCAGCAGTGATGTTGGGTCCAGCGGCGTTGCCAGCAGCCGTCGCAGCACTCCCTCGCGTTTCATGGTCACGAAACTGAAGGCCACGCTGAACAGCCCCAACTGCATGATTGCCATGCCGATCACGCCGGGCATCAGAAAGTCGATGTAACCCAGATCCCGGGCTTCCACTGCCTCTTCCGCCAGCGTAACCACCCGTTCGGCGCCAGTGATGGCGAAGTTCAACTCGTCGACGGCGGACTGCACTACCGTCAGCCCCAGACGCGCTTCGGTCTCACGGCTCCCGTGGTACCAGGCGACGATCTCACTGCCTCCTTCCGAAGAGGCCAGATCCTCGGGCAACACGATCACGAGATCCCGTTTCCCGTCCGCCAGCTCCGCTCGTTCACCCTCAGCGGTGCCCGTTTCGATACGCAGCGCGTCAATCTGGGACAGACCATCGATAAATTGACTCGACGCGTCGTTGCCGGCCTGATCTACGATCCCGACGTCGACCTTGCCCAGTTCACCAAAGTTCAAAAGCCCGAAGATCACCATGATGACCAGCGGCAGAAAGAACGTCCAGAACATCGCCGCGCGGTCGCGCGACCACATCTTGATCGACCACCAGGTGAGATACACGGCCGGCCTTGCCAGCATTCTAGAACTCCCGCAGCGACCGGCCGGTCAGATCGAGGAACACGTCCTCCAGCGTGGCCAATCGCACTTCCTGCTCCCGGTGAAAACCCCGCGAAATCAACTGGTCAATCAATTGGGCCGGCGATGCCATGGCAATGATTTTTCCGCTGTCCATTACGGCCACGCGGTCACACAGCTCCTCGGCTTCCTCCATGTAGTGGGTGGTCAGTACCACGGTGCGTCCGTCTCGTTTCCAGGTTTTGGCCAAGTCCCAGATTAGCCGACGAGCCTGGGGATCCAATCCCGTCGTCGGTTCGTCGAGGAATACCACGTCGGGATCATTGACCAAAGACGCGGCAATCGCGAACCGTTGTTTCTGTCCGCCGGAGAGAGTGCGGAAGGACGCCGACTTGCGTTCCGCCAGGTCCACGGCCTCCAGCAGCGGGTCGGGGTCAACTTTAACCCGATAAATGCTTCCCAGCATCCGGAGCAGTTCGGCGAGTTTCAGATGCTCGAAAAAAGCGCTGCTTTGCAACTGCACGCCGATCAGCTGCTTCACCGCTTTGGGATTGTTGCGCACGTCGATTCCGGCCACCCATGCGCGCCCACTGTCCGCAGAGCGCATTCCTTCGATTATCTCGACGGTGGTGGTCTTGCCGGATCCATTGGGGCCCAGCAGCGCAAATACCTCACCGCGCTGCACCTCGAAGGAAATTCCGTCCACCGCCTGGATATCTCCGTAGCGCTTTCGCAGTTCCTCTACAATTATGATGGGACCGGTTCCCTTGGTGGATGTGTTATTGGTGATCGACATCGTCTGTATATTTCTCCCACAAAAATTGTATCACTGCGAATCCCTCCGCATTCCCGGCCGGGTTGGGACGAGAGGCGGGAACGTCACCGCTAGCCGGTCAGGCGCCGGGTGATACAATCGGCGACACGATGATCCCGCTGAGGCTTTCGGTCCGCAACTTTTTGTGCTACCGAGACGATGTGCCGCCGTTGGATTTGCGTGGGATACACGTGGCCTGCCTGTGCGGAGCCAACGGCCACGGCAAGTCTGCTTTGCTGGACGCCATGACGTGGTGTCTGTGGGGACACGCGCGCACCGGTACCCAGAACCACAACGACCTGATCGCCTTTGGCGAATCGGAGTGCCGGGTCGAGTTGGATTTTTTGGCCCGGGGGCAGGAGCACCGGGCAATCCGCCGTCGCCGCCGGACGGGCCAGGGTCGTACCGAAGTCGACTTGTTCATCCTCGATGACGGAGGACAGGCTCGGTCCATCAGCGGAAACTCGATTCGGGAGACGAACTGGAAAATCCAGAACCTGATCGGGATGGACTACAACACCTTCGTGAACACCGCGTTTCTGCTGCAGGGTCGATCAGATGAGTTCACCCGCAAGACCCCGGCGGAGCGCAAGGCGGTCCTTTCGTCCGTCCTGGACTTGAGCCTCTACGAAACCCTCCAGGCCACTGCCGGCGGACACAGAGACCACTGGCAAACCGAGGTTGTTCGTGCCGAGGGAGCGCTGGCGCAGAGCCGCGCCCTGCTCGACGCGATCCCGGATCCCGCCGGGGAGCTCGTAGCCATAACGACCAGGTTGCACGGGCTGGGAGAAGAAATCGAGCTGGCTTCGACCGAGGCCATTCGGTTGCGCGAGGCAGTCGCCGGGTTGCGCCAAAAGCAGGCGGAATCCGCAGCGGCGATTCAACGAATGAATAACCTCCGCACCGATATTGAACACGCCGAAGCCGCCTCGGCCACCATCGCCCAGCGCATCGCGGACACCCACGCGCTTGAAGAACGATCTGAGGATATTTGCGCCGGCGCACGGGATCTGGAAATCGCCCGGGCCGAGATGGACCGCCTGCAAGCCGCGCGCACCGAGTACGACCAACTGCGCGATCGGCGCGGTGAATTGCAGGCCGCGATAGATCGCGCCCAGGCGACCCTGAACGCAGAAGCGTCTCAGTTGCAAAGCCACATCGACGACGTGCTGCGGCCCGCGGTGGATCGTTCCGAAGGCGTTGATCGGGATTTTCAATCCCTGGCTGAAGCTGAATCATCTCTCGCGACGGACCAGTCGGCGCTGGAGCAGGAAACGGCCGTTGCCGCCGACCTGCAGCGTGACATTGCCCTGGCCGGCGCCGATCTGGAGCGGTGTATCGCGGAGGGGAAGGATCTGCGCGCCAAGCAAATGGAAATGCAATCGGCGGACGCGGTGTGCCCGCTCTGTCGCACCCCACTCAACGAGGACGCGTGCGGCGATATTTCTGCGTGGTACGACGCGGAGATAGAGGCCAAACTCGCGCGTCACGATGAGATCAAGCGATCATTGCATGATCTGTCTGCCCGTCACGAAGATCTACAGGCCGGGGTTTCTCATCGCACGGCCTCTCTCGCCCGGCGACAACAGCAGATCCAACAGCGGCGCGGTCGCCTGGAGCAGGAACAACGCCAATGCGAGGAGGCCAACAAACAGTTAGCGGCGTCGCTTCCCCGGCTGGCGGTGTTGCAAAAGGCGTTGTCTGACGACGATTTCGCCGCCGCCGAGCGTACTGCGGTGGCCGACTTGGAAAACGCGATCGCCGGACTTGAATACGACGAACGAAGTCTCGAAGCGGCCACCACGAAGGTCCGGTCGTTGCAACATTGGGATGCCGAGTTGCGGAAACTGCGGGATGATCGTGCCCGCTTACCCGAGGACGAGACCTCGTTGGTCCAAACCGGAGACCGGCTTGGCCGGCTCAAGCAGGAGTTGGAGGCGGTCGAGGCGTTCCTGGCTGACGCCCGGGAGGCGGTTGCCGATCTGCCCGAGAGAGAACGGGAAGCCGCCGACGTGCAACAAGGCGTCGCCAATCTCTTTGCGGAACGTGACTCCCTCGTGGCGCGACAGGGAAGGTTGCACGGGGACGCCGAGCGCCGGACGTCGCACCTCGAAGAGATCAACGCCCTGGAGCGGCGCAAATCGTCCTCCACCAGCGAACAGGGTATCTATGCGGACCTATACAACGCGTTCGGCCGCGGTGGCGTTCCGGCCATGCTGATCGATGCCGCCGTTCCTCGCATAGAGGCCGAGGCCAACCTGCTTCTGGGCCGAATGACGGATTACAGGTTGTCGGTCAAGCTGGAAACTCAGCGGGTGCGCCAGGCCGGCAACGTCGCTGAAACCCTGGATATCCTGGTCAGTGACGAGCTGGGATTGCGCAGCTATGATCTGTTCAGCGGTGGCGAGGCTTTCCGCATCAATCTGGCGCTCCGGATCGCGTTGTCGAAGGTATTGGCACAGCGCATGGGACTGCCTCTGCCCACGCTTTTCATCGACGAGGGTTTCGGTACTCAGGACGCGGCTGGCCGTGAGCGTATCGTGGACGCCATCGCGTCGATACAGGAGGATTTCGAAAAGATCATCGTGATCACTCATCTTGATGAGTTGAAGGACCTGTTCCCGGTCAGGATTGAAGTTCTTAAAACCGGTGACGGATCCCAATTCTGGCTGAGCTGATAGTCAAACGATTTTGTCATGCGAACTTCCGCCCATCTGAAAGGAGCGTCCCATGCTTAACGAAGCACAGCGCCAGTTTTTGTCAGCCAACCACAATGGCGCCTTGACCACGTTTCGGCGAAGCGGCGCCGGACAAATGAGTATCGTGACGTGCGGGTTGTTCGGAGACGGGGTGGCGTTTACCACCACCGCAGATCGGGCGAAGCTCAGAAATCTCCGGCGAGACCCGCGCTGCACGATCCTGGTGGGCACCAGCGACTGGCGAAATTTCCTGGTTCTGGAGGGCGAAGCCAGGTTGGTCGGAACCGATAATGCCTCGGCCGATGAATACCGGGAAACCCTGCGCGACGTGTTCCGGACCGCTGCCGGCCAGGAACACCCCAATTGGCCGGAATACGATCAGGCGATGCGTGACGACCGACGCTACGCGGTACTTGTGACCCCGTCGCACGTGTACGGACGGACGGACTGAGGGACGGAATCGACAAGGGCGAGCTCACGCCCGCCCTCGCGCACTGCCGGGGTTCAGGTCCAATTCAGTCGGCGGCGATTCCTTCGGCGCGGCGCAGCGCTTCCACGTCAAAGTCAATGTCCGCGTTCTGACCGTTCAATGCGGCCAGCACACGCTCTCCCGAAAGCGGCAGCTCTTTTACACGTACGCCCACCGCGTCGTATACCGCATTGGCGATTGCAGCCGGCGGTCCGAAACCGGGGGGTTCGGCGACGGCACGCGCTCCGAAGGGCCCGTCGGGCGCAGGAACGTTGATCAGGACGATCTCCGATTCGGGCAGATCCATCGCCAGCGGCATCAGGTACGAAGCGAAAGACGGATTCCGGACGGCCCCCGTTTCCGGATCAAACTGCTGGTCTTCGGTCAGGGCGCGCCCGATCCCCTGGACAACCCCGCCGTCGAGTTGGCCCTCGACTGCCATCGGATTGATGGCCGTTCCCACGTCTTGGGCCTGGATATAGCGGAGTACTCTGACCTGGCCGGTTTCCCGGTCGACCTTGACCTCCGCCGCTTGCGCAGCGAATACTGGCGTATACGGCATACTCGACAATGAAGCGGTGCCGATGATCGGCCCGCCTCGGGACGTGATGCTGGCAGCAGCCAGTTGCGTAAAGGTCAGGCCCTGCGGCTCGTTGTCCATCACGTAGACGCGCCCGTCCTCGCAGCCCAGGGCATCCTCCGGGACGCCCAGACGGTCGGCGGCCAGTGCCATCAGCTTTTGGACGATATCTTCGGCCGCGCGCTGCACTGCGGTGCCCTGGCTGTAGACGATGCGGCTGCCACCCGATTGCCCGGTATACGGCGCCAGGTCCGTGTCGCGTTTGGCCACAACCACTTTTTCCATGGGAATGCCGAGGGCCTCGGCTGCGATGGCGGCCAGAGAGGTATCGCTGCCCGAAATATCCACCGAGCCGGTGAGGAGGCTCACGGTGCCATCATCGTTAACGCTGATGGCCGCCGTGGATGGACCGCTGCCGCTCCTCCATTCGCACAGCGCCAGCCCCAACCCGTGGCCATCTTCCAGGTCCCGCGGCCAGTCGATCTTTTCCTTGATGGCCTCGAGGGTTTCCATCAAGCCGTTGGTTGGGACCACGGCCCCGCTCACGGAAACATCGCCTTCCCGCAGGGCATTCTTCACGCGCAGGTCGTAAGGGTCCAATCCCAATTCGTGGGCGATACGGTCCATGTGCGATTCCACTGCGAACGTCATGTCCGCGACGCCCGACGCCCGGTAAGAACCGACGTAGATTTTGTTGGTGTAAACGCCGTAAGAGCGCAAACGGTAGTTGGGCACACGGTAAGCCCCGATGCCGTGACCGATACCGGAGTTGGGCCCGGCTCCCAGGTACGCTCCCACGTCGAAGATCGTGTACGCTTCACGGGCGACGATCGTGCCGTCTCGCATGACTCCGGACCGGATGTAGTTCGTCACCGGTAGTCGCGGGCCGTTCATGGTGAACACTTCCTCGCGAGTGTTCACCAATTTCACGGGCCGACCTGTTTTCATCGCCAGCAGGGCAGGAAACGCCTCGAACGTCAGACGCAGCTTGGCGCCGAATCCGCCGCCAAGTTCCATCGCGACCACTCGTATTCGCGAAACCGGGATTTCCAGCACGCCCGCCAACGATGCCCTGATCTGATAGGGTCCCTGGGTAGACGCGTAAACGACCAGACGGCCATTTGGTTCCACATCTGCTACGCACGCCATCGGTTCCAGGAACCCCTGGTTGATCCCCTGGGAACGATAAACGTCCTCGACCACCGCGTCGGCGTCCTTGAAAGCCTGGTCGACGTCGCCGCGGTCCGCATCCAACAGCGTGCTGACGTTGTGTCCGAGGGTGAAGCCGTACCCCTCGTAGTCTTCCAACTCCGGGTGAACCGTGGCCGCCCCCGTTCCCATGGCCGACAACGGGTTCACCACCGACGGCAGGTCTTCGTACTCAACCTCGATCAATTCTATGGCTTCCAGCGCGGTGGCTTCGTCATCCGCGGCCACCGCAGCAATCGGTTCGCCCACGAAGTTCACCACCTCGCGGGGCATGATGTAACGGTCACGCAGAGCCCCGGACCCGAACCGAATATCTGGGAAGTCAGTTCCGGTTATGACACACCTGACGCCCGGATGCGAGGCGGCTTTGCTGGTATCCAACCGCACAATGCGGGCGTGGTTTCGCGTGCTGGGCAGCAACTTGCAGGCCAGCATTCCGGGCAGGTACACGTCGGACGCGTAGGTGGCGCGCCCGGTGACCTTGTCGTACGCGTCGACGCGGGGGTGATTTCGCTCCAGGACTTTGAACTGTGTGGTCATTAGATGTGCCTCCATCGTCGCCCAAGCGGACCGTTTAGCGTCCTTCCCGCATTTCCTGTGCTGCGGCCATGACCGCTTCGACCACCCGCGCGTAGCCGGTGCACCTGCACAGGTTGCCACCAATGGCGAAGCGGACATCTTCCTCAGTGGGATCCGGATTAGCTTGCAAAAAGCCTGTGGCCGACATGATCAGTCCCGGAATACAAAACCCACACTGGAGGCCGCCGTGCTCCACGAACGCTTTCTGGACGGGGCTAAGGCCATCCACTGTAGCGAGTCCCTCGATGGTGGTGATGTCGCAGTCGTGGGCGCTGTGGGCCAGTATCAGGCACGACGTCACGGGTTTGCCGTCCATCAGCACGGTGCACGCGCCGCAGTCCCCTTCGTCGCAGCCCTTCTTGGCGCCGGTCAATTGAGCCTCGTCGCGCAGGCAATCCAGCAGGGAATAGTACGGTTCCACCAGCATCAGGCGGCTTTCGCCGTTGATCGTAAGGGTGAGCGGCTGTTTCATTTCATCAACCTCGCAGGCCGGTTACCAAGCGGTTTGGACGGCCAGGCGCCGAATATCTTCGAAATCGGTGGCGCCGCCGACGGCGGTCGCCGCGGCGTGTCGCAGGGTGCGTTCCGTGAGAACCTGTGCGATTTCCCGGCGATATTCCGCGCCGCTGCGCACATCGGCGATGGGCCGGGCGGCTTGAGCAGCGAGCCGGGCTGCTTCGGCAATGTTCTGGTCTGTCGGCGGCTGGCCGACCAGACGGCCCTCGGCTCCAGGGGCCCGCATCGGAGTGGGGGCAACGGCGCCCAATGCAATCCGGACCGAGGAGAATGCGCCGTCGGGGCCGATGCTCACCACAGATGCGACTCCCACGGCGGATATGTCCATGGCGCCGCGGGGACTATGCTTGATGTACAAACCGCCTGAATTGGGCGCGGGGGTCGGCAACCGAAGTTCGGTCATGATCTCTCCGGCGGCCAGCGCCGTCTGGCCTGGACCGACGAAAACTTCGGTCAACGGCAACCAGCGCTCCCCGGAGGAACTTACAATGCGGCACTGGGCATCATGGGCCAACAGCGCGGGCAACGTGTCGCCCGCCGGCGAGGCGTTGCATATGTTGCCAACGACGGTGGCGAGATTGCGAACCTGGACTCCGGCAAATGCGGTCGCTCCCGCGGCCAGCGCCGGGTATCGCGCGCGGACCGTGTCACTCTGTTCTATGTCCTGGACGGTGACCATGGCGCCAATGGACAGGCCGTCGTCGTCGTTGAAATCGATACGATCCAACCCGGGAACGTGCTGCATGCAGACCACAACCTCGGGTCGCCAAAAACCGGTGCGCCAACGAACCAGAAAATCAGTGCTGCCGGCCACGAGGCGCGCGGCAGTCCCGTGCTTCTCCAACATCCCGAGCGCCTCATCCACCGAGTGCGGCTCAAGGTAGTCGAAACGAGCCATATCAGCCCTCCCATGCCAACGCCAGTGCAGCGGCCGTGTCTAACCGGACGGTCACGCTCAGCGTCAGTCTGCGGGGATTATATGGCGGGCCGAAAAAGCGGTCAACGAACGGGAGACAGGAATTCGTTGGGGCGGGAAAATCCCGCCCCGATGAAAACCCCGCAAGGGTGGCAAGGTGTTTGCAGCAACCGGTCAGTGGTTTCCGTTCCCGTAGGGTTCGATCAGGACTCGAAGCGTGCCGTCATTTTCCTTGCGCTGGGTCAGGAGACGGTGTCCGGCCTGTTCAGCCCAGTAGATGACGTCGTAGATGTTGAGCGCGTCGTGGAGGATTGCCTCGATGAAGGAAGTGCGGTCGTACTCCATCTGGCGGCTCAGCGCCGCGATTACGCCGGCGCAGTTCTTGCCGCGACCATCGATGACGGTCCAGCCGCTTCCGTGGCCATTGCCATTGCCACTGCCGTTTCCGTAGCCGTTGCCCCCCGGAGCGGTTCCCACAGGCGCGCGCACGTCGATCACGCCGGTCTTGCGAAGATCCAGTTGCTCCTTGAAGTAGGCCACGGCTTCCCAGGCTACGGTACGGTCACGCTCTCCACTGGAACACACGGCGCCGCGTACGCCGACGATGTCCGGGTTGATGCGCGCCAACTCGTCCAGGTTTTCCAGCTTGAGGTGCCCGCTGAGCGCGGTGCTCAGGCCCTCCTGTTTCGCGTGCATGACCATGTCCCGCAGCACCGGTTCCGGCATGAAGTCGAAGAGGTTCCGCCCGTCCTTGGTGAGCGTGTCGATCAAGAATCCGTCGCACTCCCCTTCGATCGCCAACCTGACCATCAGGTGGGGGTCGAGGCCGCCCTCGAACAGCAGGTTGTCGGCGAACAGGGATCCGATCAGCTTGGTTTCGGAATTGCCGATGGCGGCCCGGGATTCGCGCAGCACCTCTACCGCCATATCGTAGTCGGCGACCTGGAAGCCAACCTTTACCGAAGTGGCGTCCATCATCGCCGCCGCGTGCACGGCCATGGCCACGGTACCCGGCTGGTTGGGAACGACGCCGAGAGTAACGCTGACGTGCTTATGCGGCGGGATGATCTCCCGCACTTCCC
The DNA here is from genome assembly GCA_951813535.1 of uncultured Dehalococcoidia bacterium. Lineage (GTDB taxonomy): Bacteria > Chloroflexota > Dehalococcoidia > Lucifugimonadales > UBA3495 > Bin87. Next base: position 2,442,485 of record OX638345.1, read on the forward strand.
TGACCAGACTGGGATGAGCAGAGCCCACCAACGCTTCTTGCAGGTTTTTCAAATCGATGATGTCGGCGCCGCCGCGGTCGGCCTCCAGCGCTTCGGCCTTATTCTGAGCGCTGACCAACAGCATCATCCCCGATTCGGAGAGGCCGCTGCGCCCGTCACGCACTCCATTCCCGTTGAGCCAGGGCGCGTGCGGACGGCCGTGGATTACCTCCCGTTCCTGCGGTGCCGGAGCAGCAGCGCGAGGAAGCAGAGGCTCCAACTCGCTCCACAGCTCGGCCTTCTCGTCGTGGGTCAGGTCATGCAGCGGCGCGCGGACGCTGCCGCCGGCCATGCCCATCATCTCGCCCCAGGCCTTGCACATGGACACCGGCAGCGCTCCGCCGGTCTTTTTCATGGTGCCGCCCCACCATTTGTCGGACAGCGCTTTGATGTCCTTCAGGTAGTGGTTGTAGAAGTCCACATCAAGGTCGCCGGTGGTGGCGCGGTCAATGAACTGCGTGTAGTAGTTGTGGCGCGGGGTGTCGAAACGCCAATCGGACGTGTTGGCGAACATCACCTGCTGGTCGAAGCCCAGTTCCTTGGCCTTGTGGAAAATCCATTCGTCAGGAGTGCTGATGATGGCGTCGCGTCCTACCAGCAGATGGGTTTCGATGGAAATCTGCTGATTGAAGCTGGCTTCTTTGACACCGACTACGTTGGGAATAGCGCACAAACGCTTCAAACCTTGGGGGCTGATCGTAATCCCAAACTGCGGCGAGTTGTAGAACATCATCGCCAGCTCAGTGTTTTCAGCGACCTGGCGCACGAAGTCGACCACCTGGTCCTCGGTCTTGGTCACCATGTACGAGGGGGCAATGATCAACAGATCGAAGCCTCGTTGTTCGGCGTGCTGGGCCAGATCAATGCTCTCCCTGAGCGAAGTGTCGGTGACGTGGGCTCCGATGAGCCAGTGCCCGGCGGCCTCGTCGGCGACCGTGTCCATGACCAACCGGCGCTCGCCTTCGGTCAGGCTCCAGAATTCACCCATGTTCCAGGTGCAACCGCCGCCGCGCACGCCCAGGCTTTGAACGTGGCGAATGTTCCGGCGGAGACCTTCGGTATCCACCTGGTTATCCGGAGTGAAGGGCGTAACCAGCGTGGTCCATTGCCCTTTCAAGGTTTGCCAGGCCCATTCCTGCGCTTCGTGCTTGCGGTAACCGGCCATGATAGAAAGCCTCCAAAGACAAATGCCTAGCTTGTGAGCCAATAATGCGGATAGCCGGCAATACACCCGGCGGAAAATCCGCTTAGCGCATGATAGTGTACGAGCCGGCTTGCCGCGCAGTCAATAAAATGCGATGTCCCGCCGGTCCGCTATGGAACGAGATCACCTGGGTCTCGTCGCTGGTGTGAATGGGCCAGTACCTCGGACGGTGCCAGGCGTGGCCAGCCCTGGCCGCAACATCGCGAGGTTGCCGGAATTGGATTGCGGTCACGGTTGAGGCGAGACGGACGCCACGGGTCCTCTCATTCGACGGACTGGTGGGTCTGGTGGCGGGCCGGACTTCTGGCGGACAGACCAAATCCCGTACCAGGCCGGCGCCCAGGGCCCGGAGGTACCGTTCAACTGGCCGGTTGACACGATGGGCAGTGCCACGAGCTGCGACCCCGCACCCGTATCATTTGCACCGAACCCTGGCATTTTGGACACGGCTCGCCGACCGACCTGGGAGTCGACCACGGAGAGAGCGCTACTGGCGGGTCTGGCCATTGGGCGTCCCTTTCGGCCGCATAGGCAGCGACCGAGTTGGACAGAGCTTCCACGATGCCAGCGTGAAGAGCGCGGGTTTCGTCATCGCTCAGGCCATTGGCCGCGCGTTCCGGGTGTATTCCAGACAGAAACAGGGCTTCGTCGGCGTACAGATTGCCTAGTCCGGCGATCACAGACTGTTCCAGCAGAATGGCTTTGATCGGCGCTTTGCGGCCGGCCAAAGCCTCAACAAGCGCCGGAACCGTGAAGGCCGGTTCCAACGGTTCGACGCCCATTTTCCGCATGGCTCCGGCGGGATCGGGGAGCAACCACAAATGCCCGAACTTGCGCGGATCGATGAACCGCATCTCGCGGCCATCGTCCAATGGGAAGGTATGCCGGACCATGGCCGGCGGATCGCGTTGACCGTCGTGGATGCGCAGACTACCCGTCATGCCCAGGTGCATGACCAGGAATTGTTCATCGTCCAAAGGAGCGATCAGGTACTTGCCCCGTCGTAGCAGGTCCGTAACGTGTCTTCCGGCGATCCCTTCAATGAACTCGCCGACGGAAGGCTCGTGGACCGTTTTGGCCCAGGTGATTTCGGGGGCGCCCAAGCGGGGACCCACCAGTCCACTGCGGAGCAGGTACTGGCGGGTGTTTTCGACTTCGGGAAGTTCCGGCATGCCCGGTCAGGCGCCGTTCGAGAGGCGCACTCCCAGCGTCACTTCCATGCCTTCGATCTGGGCAGTCTCCGATTTGGCTGCGTCCTCCAAGACCGAGCCAAAAAGGTCGTCACTCAGAGTCTCCTGCTTGATGTAGTCACCGTGGATGGTCATGACGCGGGCTACGTCGTCGGGGCCGTCGTAGTAGGCGACGATGCGGTCGGTGATCTCGAACCGGGCGCCCTTGCGCAGGTTCTGGATCCGATGGGCCAGCTCGCGCGCCAGACCTTCGTCTGCCAACTCGGACGTGATGCGCGCGTCTACCGCCACCATGTAGCCGGAGTCGAGAGCCGCCGAATACCCGGCTACAGACACCACTGTGTCGCCGTCGTCGTCGGCCAACTCCCGTGCCCGTACGTAGAGATCGCCGGAGCTGTCAGCGGGCTGCAATTCCTTGATGTTCAGTTCCTCGAGAATCTGGGGGCCTACTTGTGCCAGATATTCCAGCTCGGAATCGGTGCGCGTTTTGACCACGACCTCAGCCAGCGGTTGGCGAACCTTGAGTCCGGCCTTGCTCCTGGCGGCGCGACCCATGCTGGAAACGCGGATTGCAAGCCGGGTAGCCTCCATGATGGGCCGATCGATCAGCAATGTGTCAGCCACCGGGTAGGCCGACAGATGCACGCTGTCGGGCGCGTCAGCCTGATAGCGAAGCTCGAGATTGCGGTACATCTGCTCAGACACGAAGGGAGCCAGGGGGGCCATCAGTCTGGCTACTGTGGTCAAACAACGGTAGAGCGTGGCGTACCCGCCCAGCTTGTCCGAGTCGATTTCCGACTTCCAAAAGCGGCGGCGCGAACGGCGGACGTACCAATTGGAAAGCACGTCGATGAACTCGGCGATCCGGCGTCCGGCGTCGGTCGGGTTGTAGTTGTCCAGATGATCGTCCACGACCTGAACCAACTGGTTGAGTTCCGCCAGGATCCACCGATCCAGCTCGGCTTCCGGTCGCCATCCCTCAGGGATTTGCGACGGCTCGAACTCGTCGATGTTGGCGTAATTGGTGAAGAAGGAGTAGACGTTCCACAACGTCAACAGGACCTGGCGCAAGGTTTGCTGCACCAATCGGTCGGAGAAGCGCCTGGGCTCGCCCGGGTGCGACGCGGTGAACAGATACCAGCGCAAAGCGTCGGCGCCATGGGTGTCCAGGATAGTGTCCGGCTCGACGATGTTACCGAGCCGCTTGCTCATCTTGCGGCCGCGGCCGTCCAGGATCAGGCCCAGGCAAATGACGTTGCGGTACGCGACGTCATCCTTGAGCAACGTGGACAGGGCGTGAAGACTGTAGAACCACCCACGGGTCTGGTCCACCGCTTCACAGATGTAGTCAGCCGGCAACCGGCCGTCGCTGTCGATTTCGGCGTTTTCGAAGGGATAATGCCACTGGGCGTACGGCATCATGCCGGAGTCGAACCAGCAGTCCATCACCTCCGGGATGCGACGCATCACGCCGTCACAGCCTTCGGATTCGCATGGCCAGACCACGTCATCAACGTAAGGACGGTGCAGGTCGAGACCATTGAGGTCCTGGGCCGAGCTCGCCGCCAGTTCGGCGACGCTCCCCACGCATTGCGTTTCCTCACAATGGTCACACCGCCAGATTGGAATGGGAGTTCCCCAATACCGTTCCCGGGAAATTGCCCAGTCCACGTTGTTGCGGAGCCATTCTCCGAACCGGCCCTCGCGGATATGTCCTGGATACCAGTTGATCCCGCTATTGATGTCCACCAATCTGTCCTTGACCGCCGTGGTCCGGATGTACCACGAGGTCTTGGCGTAATACAGCAACGGCGTGTCGCATCTCCAGCAGAAGGGGTAGGTGTGACGGTAGGTACCCTGGTGGTACAGCAAACCGCGACTTTCGAGATCGGCGGTGATTTCGGGGTCGGCGTCTTTGACAAATTTGCCGGCGAAGGGGTAGGAACCGGTGACAATACCCTGGAGGTCCACGGGCTGGATGAAAGCCAATTCGCGCTCGCGGCCCAGGGCGAGGTCTTCGTCTCCGAAGGCGGGGGCGATGTGTACGATGCCGCTGCCGTCTTCCATGCTGACGAAATCAGCGGCAACAACTCGCGGCGAATAGGAACCGGCGTCCTCCAGCTGGGTGACACCATCGCGACGGAGGAATTGCTGGATGGATGACCCGAAATCAGCGGCGTCGTACAGGGGCCGGTACTCGTGTCCCACCAGTTCACTGCCCGGCCGCGTTTCAATCACGGAGTAATCGTCGTGGAGCACTTTGAGCAACGCGGTGGCCACAACAAGCTGATGATCGGTGACCGAAACGACGGAGTACTCCGCATCGGGGTCAACGGCCAGGGCAGTGTTGCCGGGCAGGGTCCACGGTGTGGTGGTCCAGGCCAGGAAATATGTCGGCACGCTGCCAGGCCAAGCCGTCGCTTCGAACTTAACGAAAACGGACGGGTCCGGGGTGTTTTCGCGGTATCCCAGAGCCACTTCGTGGGAGGAAAGGCTGGACACGCAGCGTGGGCAGTGCGGGGTGCCACGCCGATCCTGATACAACAGGCCTCGATCCCATAACTGCTTGAGTATCCACCACCCCGTTTCGATGTAATCGGTCTCCAGGGTGACGTAGGGGGAGTCCATATCGACCCAGTAGCCGATGCGGTCGGTCATCACCTCCCAGTCCTTCACGTATCGGAACACGCTCTCCCGACAACGCTCGTTAAACTCGGCAATGCCATATTCCTCAATGTCGCGCTTGGAAGAAAGGCCCAGTTCCTGCTCAACCGCCATCTCCACCGGCAGCCCGTGGGTGTCCCACCCGCCCTTGCGGATTACCCGGCTGCCCTTCATCGTTCGATAGCGAGAGACGACGTCCTTGAACACACGGGCCAGAACGTGGTGAATGCCGGGACTGCCGTTGGCGGTGGGCGGACCCTCGTACATCATGAAGAGAGGAGCATCCGGCCGGTCGTCAACTGACCGGCGGAATACATCGCGCTCCTTCCAGTAATCGAGGATCTCGGCATCGAGTTCCGGGAAGCTGACCCGGCTGGAAACCACGTCAAAACTTGGCATGGCTGTAAAACCTCATCGTTGGGTGCGGGCGGGCCTACGCACTGGCTGGAAACCCAAATCCATGGATGAAAACCGATTTCAGATCAGGGAGGATTTCACCAATACGCGTGGAAATGGTGCAACGGGCCATGACCCTGGCCAATCGGGTAGGCAGCGCGAATGGCTGCGGTGACGTAATCTTTCGCCCTGGCCACCGCTGCCGGCACGTCTAACCCGTGAGCGAGCCCGGCGGCAACCGCAGACGCGAAGGTGCAACCGGTCCCGTGAGTGTTGGTGGAAGGGATTCGCTCCGTGGTGAACTCCCGGAATCCATGGCCGTCGTAAAGAACGTCGGTGGGCGGACCGTCCCGGTGGCCTCCCTTTACGACTACTGACCGAGCCCCCATGGCAACGATGCGGGTCGCGGCTTCCCGGACGTCGTCATCGGACCGGATGCGTAGACCCGTCAGATCTTCGGCCTCCGGTATGTTGGGTGTAACCACAGCAGCGAGAGGTATCAGGGAATTGCAGATCGAGTGAATCGCTTCCTCGCGCAGCAGACGGTCTCCGCTCTTGGCGACCATGACGGGATCAACCACCAGGTTGACGATGCCGTGACGTCGGATGGCTTCGGCTACCGTGTCCACGATCTCGCTGGACGACAGCATGCCGGTCTTGACCGCGTCGGCTCCGATGTCCGTAATCACGGCGTCAATCTGGGCGGTGATCACGTCGGTCGGCACCTCATGCACCGCGCTGACTCCCACGGTGTTTTGGGCGGTAATCGCGGTGAGCGTCGAGGTGCCGAACACGCCCAAAGCGGAAAAGGTCTTCAAGTCCGCCTGGATGCCAGCCCCTCCGCCCGAATCGGAGCCGGCGATGGTCATCACGGTCGGTGGGCGCACGTCGGACATGGCAGGTTTCGCCTGTGGGCTGAGTCCCTATTAGTCGGGTTCGTCGGGCAACCGCCAGGAGTCGTCGCTTTCCTGGCCCGCTTCGTCGGGCCCGTCCGGCGTGGTGAGCGCCACCGCGACGTCCCGCAATATGCTGATGTGCTCTTCATCTGACAGGATGCCGATGGGCAGCGCCGGGAGCGTTTCGATATTCAGGCCGGCACGCACGCCCAAATCGAGCGACAGCCTGGCGGCCGATTGATTGTCCTCGGCTTCCGTGATGATTACGAAATCATGCCGGCCCAATACCGCGTATTGAGTCAGCACCTTGCTGGAGGGGGTCTCTGAATCATTCGCGGCGTCGCTCAGCAGGTTGGGGTTGGACTGACCCATACGTCGACCACGGCCGGTAAAGCTGGCGAGCATTATGTATAGAGGCATCGCAGGAATCCCGATTATAAGCGTGCAATTCTCAGGGAGAAGAAAATACCGCCGATAAGTATAACATCGGCGGTCTCAAAACCGCATGGACGCGTGCATGGGCCGATGCTATCATCCCGCGCAAACGCGGCATGCGACGCTGGCCCCTGGAGGCAACAATGGACATCGGTTTGAACATGTCAATTTCGACCAATTCGATCGACGTGGCAGAAATCGCCGCGAGGGCGGAAACCGCCGGGTTTGAGTCCATATGGTTGCCGGAGCACCCGGTGATGCCGGTGAACCCGTCGTCCAAATACCCGGGCTCACCGGATGGGTCGATCCCGCCGTATATGGCCGACATGGGTGATCCTTATATCGGACTCGCCAGGGCGTCGGCGGTAACGAGCAGGATCAAGCTGGGCACGGGCATCACCCTCATTCCGGAGCGAAACCCTTTGGTCCTCGCCGGCGCCATATCGACCCTGGACAGGTTTTCGGGCGGGCGGTTCATCCTGGGGATCGGAACGGGATGGCTGAGGGAGGAAACCGAGATCATGGGCGGGGACTTCGATCACCGGTGGACGCAGGCGCGAGAAGCCATTGAGGTAATGCGCGCGCTCTGGACACAGGACGCCGCCGAATACCATGGACAGCATTACGACTTCCCGCCCGTGCAATGCAATCCCAAGCCGGCCCAGGAAGGGGGACCGCCCGTGCTATTGGGAGGAAACGCGAGGAATGTGTTTCGTCGGGTGGCCCGCTGGGGCGATGGTTGGATGCCGACCGCCGCTAGTCCGGATCAAATCGCCGCCGGCAAGGCCGCCATCGACGAGCTCGCCGAGGCTTCCGGCAGGGACCCGTCGGGGATCGACATCACAGTTTTCGGGCAGGCGCCGGACCGTGACCTTATTTCCCGGTTTGAAGACGCCGGCGCGAACCGGGTGATTATCCGGCTCGGGGATACGACCAACGCCAGCGCGCTGGAAGAGATCGACCGGATCGCCGAGGCAGTGATGTAAGCTCGGGCTACACACTGCGGCCTTTGGACCAGCCGCGCCGGTTTCATCACCCTCGTGTGGGGTGTTCGCCGGCGCGGCATTTTTGTTATCTGATTTGCGGATACATCGCTGGATTATATATTACATATTCGTAACGTTGATAACGACGTACCTGCAAGTCGTTAACTGCATCGCCAATACAGGCGATAAATCGTTTCGTTATAACGTAATCATTATATTTTGCCGTGATTATTCACGATTTACGGCAGCAATGTCAGCAATATCGTGATTGACGAGACTCGTCGGATTTTTCTATAGTGCTTGAGCCAATGGGTGGCCGGGATGGTTGGTGCCACACGCTGGTCGGGATAACGGCATCTGACACGCATGCGGACTTGGAGAAAGAACATGTCAATCAGACACCACTTGAAACTTCCGGCAATCGCTCTGATATCGGCGTTGGCGATCACCGCGTTCATTGTCGGATGCGGCGGGGCGGAGACGCCGGTGGCGCCAGCCGCGGAGCAGGCGACCGCGGCGCCGCAAGTCGAAGCGCCCACCAACACGCCGGTAGTCCGGGCGACCAATACACCAGCGGCGGGCGGCGCGTTGCCTACGCCAACGCAGCGGGCATCCGTGCTGCAGGCTACCCCAAGGCCGACCCTGGCTCCGGTAACGGAAGGGGAACTGGTGACCGATCGGTTGATCCTGGTCGCGGACCCGCCCTCATTGGAGTCGATGCTGGACTGCGAGGTCACAGGCTCCGGCGTGCTCAACTACCGTATGTCCGCGGAGTGGATGGTGGACGCCAGCCGCTTTGACGGGTCATACGAACCCATGCTGGCCACGGAATGGAGCATCAGTCCCGACGGTCGCACCTGGAACTTCAAGCTGCGACAGGGAGTGCGCTGGCACGACGATTGGGGCGAGTTCACCGCCCGAGACGTGAAGCACTCGATGGCGTATTACACCAACCCGGACTGTCGTGCTTCATATTCAGACTATTTCCGGAGCGACCCGGGCGGCGACGTGGAAATCGTCAATGACTATGAAGTCAACATTCACATGAAGCGTCGCCCCGCGGTTGACTTCGTCTACTGGTACTCGGGCTATCGTGGCATCCCCCACAGCAGCAAATCCCAGTGGGACCAGGCATGCCCCAACGGAGAAGCCGACTACGGAGAGAATGAAGCCGGCCTCCCCCTGGGGTATTGCATACAGAGCCGGGATGCGGTGGCGGCAAAACCGGCGCGCACTGGACCTTACGAATTCGTGAGTTTCCAGGAAGGCGTTGGCTGGGAGTGGAAGCGGGTCGACTATGACCATTGGCGCGTGAACTCTGATTTCGCCGAAATCGAAATCAAGGACGTACGCGAGTCGGCCACCCGCCTGGCCATCATGCAGGCCCGCGAAGGACACATTGCCACCATCAACCGGGCTTTGATTCAGGACGCCGTTGACGACGGTCTGGAGGTGGTTGACAGTTCCGTCCGGTCCGTGACGGCATTCGCCCTGTTTGGTGGTATGTATTTCGCCACCGGCGACAAAGGAGTGCCAACCGATCTGTCTGCGGAAGAGCAGGCGGATATTCGCTCGAGTTATGACATCGTAGCCGCTCGCGACGAGAAATTGCCCTGGAGCGAACCTACTGAATCCGGAAAGCTGGTCCGAATGGCCATGAACAAAGCTATCGACCGCGACCAGATCAATGAAGCCATCTACAAAGGCGTGGGCGGACGGCAATGGGTAGCCACCCTGGTGCCAGACTTCCCCGGCGGCTTCAACCCGGATTGGGAAGCCAAGTGGGACGAACTCTACGGATACGACCCGGAAAAGGCTCGCGAATTGCTGGTCGAAGCCGGTTATCCCAACGGGTTCTCGTTCCGCGTTCCGGTGTTCGTCCTGGGCGGGGTCCCGGAATTGCCTGACCAGATGGAAGCGATGGCCAAGTTCTGGTCTGAGATCGGTCTGGACCCGGAGTTGGACCCCATTGAGTTCTCGAACTGGAGAAACCACTATCGGGGTCTCGACACCGACTGTTGTGTCTACGGGTTCCGGGGGCCGGCAGCGCCCATCGATACCCGTGTCCACTTCTATTTCAGCGCCGAGCGGTTCTTCAGGGCGTACACCAGCGACCTCATCCAGGAGCACAAGAACAAGGCCCTGCGAGCTTTGAACGAAGCCGACGCCACGACTGACTGGCAAAAAGTTTCTGACGAAATCTTCTACGAAGTCGGGACCATTCCTGGGTGGACCATGCCGATCAGCGCAACCATTGACCCTGACGTGGTGGCCGAATACGTCTTCCTGGGTCCGAACCAGGGCAGCTTCATCTACCTGGAGTACGTGAAGGGCGTGCGTGAGTAAAACCCGCCAACGTACCTTGGCGATTGCCCCTGACGCCACGTTCTCGATGTGGCGTCAGGGGTCCGGCAACACATCGCACTGAAAAATTACACCGACAGAAAGATTTCATTTCACCGCCGGGATTGTAAGTGGGGTCAGTAACATGCAGCGATTCATCGTGCTGAGGATATTGCAGGGACTGCTGGCGGTGTTCGTCATCAGCCTCATCGTCTTCGCGCTGTCACGCGTGGCGGGCGACCCGCTGGCGGCGATCCTGGACGACGAAGCGGGCAAGGAGCAAATCGAACGGCTCCGCCAGAGCTGGGGGCTCGACAAGCCTTTGCATGTCCAATACTTCACTTACATGCGGCGGCTTTTGACCGGGGATCTGGGAGTATCGTTCCGGTGGGACCGGCCGGTGCTTGAGTTGATTGCGGAGCGGTTGCCCGCCACCGTGCAGTTGTCGTCGTTTGCGCTGGTAATCACCGGGATAATCGCTTTCCCTATCGGGGTTTTATCGGCGGTGAGAAAAGATTCCTGGTTCGACGCCGGCGGCAAAATGTTCGCCATATTGGGCCAGTCGGCGCCGACTTTCGCCGTTGGCTTGATATTGATGTGGCTTTTCGCGGTACAACTCGGCTGGTTGCCAACATCCGGCAGAGGCGGGTTCAAGCACATGCTCCTGCCCGGTTTCGCGTTGGGCTATTACAACGTGGCGGCGATCATGCGGTTGACCCGCTCTTCGATGCTGGACGTGCTGGACACCGAATACGTCAAGCTGGCCCGCATCAAAGGGATACCGGAATGGAAGATCGTGTGGAAACACTGCTTCCGCAACGCGCTGATCGGGCCACTGACGTATTTCAGCCTCATCTTCGCGGTGTTGATCACTGGTTCCGTGGTGATCGAAACGGTGTTCGCGTGGCCAGGATTGGGTCTCATGGTCATCGAGGCCATCAACTCCAAGGACCACATCGTGGTCCAAGCGGTGGTGATGCTGTTCGCGCTGCTCTATGTCGGCATTAACATCGCCACCGACATTACGTACGCCTACGTTGACCCGCGCATCCGTTACGGCTAGAGACGGACGCAGATCTGGCAGGATGGCGCCAGACCAATCGTGACGCTGTAGAGTCTAGGGGAGAAACAAATGGCTGTTCAAACAAGCGCGCCACCGGGCGGACCGACTGGGGCGGTAGCAGAAGCCGCTGCCGGCGCTCGCGGGATATCAATGGGACGTGTATGGGGGGAAGTCCGCCGTTTCCCGGTGATCCCGACGTTCATCCTGATTTTCCTGCTGATCATTCCCGCGATTTTCGCCGACCTCCTGTCTCCCCATCACAGTACGATCGGTGATTTGGACCGGGCCCTTGAACCCCCGGGTTGGGTCTCGGACAGCCAAAAAAGCCAGATCGTAGTGCAGCGCGTGAGGGACAAGAACCCCAATGAAGTCAGCCTCAACAACGCCCGCCGCAATCTGGACAGCGGTGTGGCCACATTGGTGGACGCCAACGGCAACGGTGAGGTGGACCTGGGCGAGACCGTGGTCCGGATCCAGGAAGGCGGCAGTTGGGAATATCCTTTCGGCACGGATAAACAGGGTCGGGACGTGCTGAGCCGAATGATGCACGGTGCCCGCATCTCCCTGGCAGTCTCGTGTCTCGCCATCTTGTTGGGCGGAATATTGGGCACCGGGCTGGGAATGCTGGCAGCGTACCGCGGCGGTTTCCTTGACGCCTTTTTGATGCGCATTGTGGACATCAAGCTGGCATTTCCGTCCATACTGCTGGCGCTGACGCTCGTGGTTGCCATTGGTTCCGGGTTCAGCACTGTGATCATTGTCATCGCGCTGCTCCTATGGGCGCGCTATGCCCGGGTGATTCGGGGCGAGGCGCTGGCGATACGGGAACGCGACTTTATTGACCGGGCCAGAGTTGCCGGCGCCTCCAACCTCCGGATAATGATGCGCCACATCTTCCCGAACGTCTTCAACACAGTGATCGTGTTGGCCACGCTGGAAGTGGGGCACGTGATCATCCTGGAAGCTACGTTGAGCTTCCTGGGCGCCGGGATACCGCGACCCAACCCCGCGTGGGGGCTGATGGCCGCCGACGGACGGGAGGTAATCACGAGTTCCTATTGGATTTTCATGTTCCCCTGCTTGGCCATCGTGCTGACCGTTTTGTCCATGAACCTGCTGGGCGACTGGCTCCGCGACCGGTTGGACCCGAAGCTGCGGAACGTGTAGGAAATCGAGGAACAAGTCACATCGAGCGCAGAACACGTTATAATCGCCCCTGATGCCGTAGGGGGATTCGTGCCCAGGCGCCCCAGTAACGGATCAAACAAGCCTACTCAAAGCTGGGAGACGCACTGACAACGGACCGCCGCGGAGCGCTTGCGCTATTGACCGGTTCATCGATTCCACGTAAAACACGCCCTAGCGACACCTGCTAAAACGCCGACCAGACCCAGACACAGGGGAAAGTTGCCATGACCGCTGTACAGACTGCCACTGATACCATCCTCGAGGTCAACAACCTCAAGACTTACATCTTCACCCGGGCGGCTACCGTGAAGGCCGTCGACGGGATCTCTTTCGATCTCAAAAAGGGAGAGACACTCGGAATCGTTGGCGAATCGGGTTGTGGCAAGACGATGACGGCATTGTCGTTGCTGCGTCTGGTTCCGAGGCCGGCGGGCCGCATTGTGGAAGGGGAGATAGTCCTCAACGGCGAGGATATCTTGCAGAAAAGTGAAGACGAAATGCGCGACGTTCGCGGTCGCCAGATTTCGATGATCCTGCAGGACCCTCAAACATCACTAAATCCGGTGTTCACCATCGGAAACCAACTGCGGGAAGCTCTGGGTATCGCCCATAAAGAAAACAAGAGCTCGATGTTGGGCCGAGCGGTGGATGCGCTGCGGAAAGTCAACGTAGCCGCGCCGGAACGCCGTCTCGACGACTATCCGCATCAGATGTCGGGTGGCATGAAGCAGCGTGTTGTCGGCGCGATTGCGATGTCATGCGAGCCTGGAATCATCATCGCCGACGAGCCGACCACCGCCCTGGACGTGACTATCCAGTTGCAGTACCTCCGCCTCCTCAAGGAGATCCAGGCTGAGACCGGGTTGGCCATCATCTTCATCACGCACGACTTCGGCGTCGTGGCGCGCATGTGTGACCGCGTCGCCGTGATGTACGCCGGCCGGATCATCGAGCAAGGGGACGTCAGGGACATCTTCAGCCGCCCGGCGCACCCGTACACCCAGGCATTGATCAATTCAGTGCCCAAGCTGGAGGAACGCGTCGACCGATTGTACTCGATCGAAGGTCAGCCGCCGCTGCTGTCCAACCTGCCGGAGGGTTGCCGCTTCGCGCCGCGTTGTCCGTACGTCTCCGACCGGTGTCTCGAGACATATCCTACGTCCATCCAAATCGCGGAGGAGCATCACGCGGACTGCTGGGCTCTGCACCCCGATTGGGAAGGATCACCCATAGCGGAATACGTGGCACCGACCGGGACGACCGGATAGACCACGCGCACCACATCATTCAGTAATTCCCTGCAGAGGAGGTCCCGACCACGATGGCAGTCGCTACTGACAATAACCTTCTGGAAGTCACCGGCCTGAAAAAATATTTTCCCGTCACCAAAGGTCTCATCTTGATGAAGACCATAGGCTACGTGCAGGCCGTGGACGGGATTTCATTCAACATCAAACAGGGGGAAACCCTGGGCCTGGTCGGTGAATCGGGTTGCGGAAAAACCACAACCAGCAAGCTGCTGCTACGCCTGGAGACGCCTACCGATGGCGAAATCCTCCTCGATGGCGAGGACATCAATACTTTCCGAGGCTCCCAACTCCAGGAATATCGCACCACAGTGCAGGCGGTATTCCAGGATCCGTGGTCGTCGTTGAGCCCGCGGATGCGAGTGCGAGATATCGTATCCGAGCCGTTGGTGGTCAACCGCAACGTGACGACCCAGGAGAAAAACGAACGCGTGGCAGAGGTGCTGGCACAGGTCGGACTGCACTCTCAGCAAGCCAACAACTACCCTCACGAGTTCAGCGGAGGCCAACGGCAAAGGATTGCGGTCGCTTCCGCCTTGGTGTCCTACCCCAAGTTAATCGTCCTGGACGAGCCGGTTTCCGCTCTTGATGTGTCTATTCGAGCGCAGGTGATGAACCTGCTCAAGGACCTCCAGGAGCAGTACAACGTCAGTTTCCTGCTAATCGCGCACAACCTGGCGACAGTACGCTACATGGCGCATCAGACGGCGGTGATGTACTTGGGGCAGATTGTCGAGTTCGCTGAGACCGAGGAGTTGTACGGCAACGCGCTCCATCCGTACACCAAAGCGCTTTTCTCCGCCGCGCTTCCGTCGCACCCCGACCTGATACGGGAGGACATCGTACTCCAGGGCGAAGTCCCGTCGCCGATCAACCCGCCCACCGGGTGCCGGTTCCATCCACGCTGTCCGTTTGCGATGCCCCAATGCTCCGAAGAGGCCCCCGTTGAGAAGGAAGTCTCGCCAGGCCATCGGGTGTCCTGCCACCTCTACTGATCAATCAGACCGAAATACGACGAAGAACGCCTCTGGCCGCAGACCGGCCAGAGGCGTTTTGATTGCCAAGTTCGACAGAGCTTCACTCGATGCCGTATACGTTGCCGTCGGCGGTGCGGACGATCAGCAATCCATTGCTGACTATCGGCGGGATCTTGATGGGCGCTCCCAGATTCATGCTCCAGTTTTCCCGTCCAGTACGCCGGTCGAGGGAATACAGCGCTCCTGACTCATCGCCGACAATCAGGTGGTCCTTGATGACTAGAGGCGACGCCCACACGTCATCCGCCGTGCTGAACGTCCACAGCAGATCGCCGTTGCTGGCATCTAGCGCGTAGACATTGTGATCGTGTCCTCCGACGTACAGAACGCCGCCTTCTTCATTGTCGACCAGAGCGGGACTACTCTTGACGCCCTGGAGGGGATTCTCCGGCGTGAACCGCCATAGTCCCCCTTGCTGGCCTTTGGGGCGCGGCACCCCGGGAACCTGCCAAAGCCACAGTTGAGCCCAAAGCTGTTTGAACTGATAGAGGCCCGGAATCTCCCGTCGGGTCGCTTCCACCGCGTACAACTGGCCTCCGGAGGTGAAATACGCCCGTTCCCCATCTTCTGACACGACGGGCGAACCCGTAATGGCCCGGGGTGTTCGGAAGCGGAACCACTCCTGTCCGGTACGGGCGGACAAGATGTAGAACACACCCTTTTCATCGCCAACAAACAGCTTGCCGTCGTGGACGGTTGCCGCGTCACTGGCATTGCTATCCAACTGCTTTTTCCATATGAGCGCCCCGTTGTGGGCATCCAGGGCATAGATCCAACTCTCCCCTGAACTGACGTAAACCATGCCATTGGAAACAACAGGAGCGGATTCAACCGTATCCGCGGCGGGGAAACTCCAACGGACTTGCCCGTCAAAGGCGTTCCATGAACTGACGGTATGGTCTGTGCTTCCGAAGAACAGGTACAAACCGATTACCGCGGCGCCTGCAGTAATCCTGCCCGGCGTATCTCCCTCCCATTTTTCGATAAAGGACAAATCAGCGTGGGACAACGCGTACATGCCTTTAGATGAACCGACGTACACGTGAGTGTCCTGCGCGACCGGTTCGGATACCAAGGGGTCGCCAGGAACGTCGAAGTTCCAGAACCGGATCTGCCCCGAAGGGGGGGGCGGCCCAATGTCCACACGACGGCTGTGCCGGAGGTCTCTTCCCACGCCTGTCCAGGACCCGGGACCGGCGTCTATCGTCAACTGGGTTTGAGTTTTCTTGAACAACACCACGGGGTCCGGGGCGAACGGATAGTTGACCCAGATCACGAAAACGATGAAGAGCGCGACGACGCAAGCGGTCACGATTCGCCGCCACGAAAGACGTCGGGCGAGCCAATTGTGCCGGCGGTGTTGCGCCCAGGACGGCAGGCGCACTATCACCTGGTTGCATCGCTCGTTGGCGCACCGGGCCCCGACCCGTTGGTTTTCGGCGCCACAATAGGGGCACACGAGGATTAGCGGATCGTCGCCCAGGGCATCGTCATCCGCGACTTCGACCAATGGGGCTTCCAGCACCCCGATGCTGCCGTCATCGCGCTGGTCGGCGGGGACACTCGCCGGTGACTCGAAGGGAGGCGTAACCACGGCTTCGCGGAACGGCCGATCGTCGAACGCCGGTTGAGACGATTGCGGCCCAGCAACCAGCGGGCCACCGAGATCTTCCAGTGTCAGCGCCGGATCACGTTCAGGAGCGCCGTCTTCGTGCTCCCATGCCAGCGGTTCGGGAGGCGCCAAATCGAGAGGTTCCGGTGGCGCCAAATCCGGCGCAGCCTCGAACGTCTCGGCCGGCCCTGGCTCCGGCGCTCGCGGCCGGCGCGTAAACCTGCGGAAAATGTCGCCAATTCCAGGCACGGGTCAATCCGGGTGCGATCAGGCGGCTTGGACTTCGGCCAATTCGCCGTTGATCAACAGGTGGCGCACGGCCGGGGTCAGCAGTCGTGCGCGCGCCTGCAGTTCGTCGCCGGTGGCATTGCCGATCGGGTGCGCGCACATCAGGTATGGGAACTCCGGCACGCCCATGAGTCGAGTATACGCGCGGGCGGTGTTGGCGAACACGGTGGTGATGATGGTCGCCGCCGGGATGCCCTGGCGTTCCAAGGTAATTCCGTCGTGCAAACTGCCCGACGAGCATCCCCCTCAATCCCCGACACCGGCGATGACGAAATCTGAGTTGCGGTGGAGGTCGGCCAGGACTTCAGGATGGGGCGGCAGCGACGAACTGTGCTTCCGGGCGTAAAAGATGTCGGCAAACTCAAACTCGTCGTTCAGGGCGTTGGCGATGGCCCAAAGGATCGAATCTGCGTTGGCCTTGGAATTATCCAACAGGCCCAGTCGCCCCCCACGCAGGTCAATCGGACGCGCCGCCATGACCAGCGGTTCTTCTCCGGGATCGAATCCCGTGGGGTCGACCAATTGCACGGTGGAAATGTTTGTGGAGGCCATCAAAACTCCTTTCCGGGTTCGGTGCACTGGCGTCAGATCACCGTGGTGACCGCAGGTACACCGTAGTAGTTCATGATCAACTCGCTGTAGATGCCGCTGTTCCCACCGGCCTTGAAGATCAGAATGTCCTCGGGTCCGTCGACGCTCATTCGCGGTTCGTCGTCATCTCCCGGCTGTACCGCCCCGTGCACCATGCCCAGCCTTTTCAGCTGTGCGGTGGACCGCCAGGCTCGTTCGTACAAGTACTGTTGCATATCCGCCCGACCCCAGCCCAAACGGCTCAGCAACTCGGAATGCCAGTAACCGACCACCCAGACCCATTTTATTCCTCGCCCAAAGTATGCGGCCAACCCGTGGGAGGCCATGCCATCCGCGATGGAATCCAAAAGGCTCTCGGCGGTGGTTCCGTAGCGGTTGCTGTGCATGGAGGGGTCCTGGATGGTTGCGACTGTCACCGTCGACTGCTCGGCGGAATATCCCTGGCTGACGTGGAACGGCTCCCATGGGCTGTTCTCTTCGTCTTCCCCGATTACCACGCCGGACTTGGTCAAACTGCCCATGCAGCCCCGATCCAAAACGCCGGGCCGCTGCTCGAAAACATTGATCAGAATCAGCCGGAGCGCCCGTCCGATGGTGGAGTTGGCCCGATGGCCCGGGCTGAACAGGTTGTCAGTGCAATTCAAGTCGATCTGCCGCCGGATTGGACCATTGACCGCCACCAGCAAGCCCGTGGAATTGGTGACGGCGGACACTTCGTGGATGCAGTTGGGGTCGTGCTCGAACAGCACTCGCATCGCCGCCAGAACCACGGGAAAATAGGATGGCAGACAGCCGGCCATCACCGCGTTCGCCGCAGCCTGCTCGGCGGTCAGTGTCCTGCGCCGCACCGGGACCTCACCCAGCACGTGACCCGGTTCCAGGCCGATTGCTTCCAGCATCGCCTCGACGCGGTCGGCGGTGGGAGGCACCACCGGAAGGCCGTCGGTCCAGCCTCGGCGGTAGCACTCCTCGATGGCATCCAGCGAATCCGGGATGGTATGTACGGCCGCTCGGGGCGCTGCTTCAACCACTCAATTCCTGCCTCGCCGGTCCACACCTCGTGGAACCGGCCTGCGATAGAGCATTCTAACAACCGGCAATCGACTATCTCAACTTGGTTGGCCAATGTATCCGGGTGTCTGAACCCGTGGCCAACAGGACAGAGGCTGGAGGGCCAGCGAGGACATCTGCGATCCGGGGTGCGCAAACGGTCCCAACATCCCATTTCAATTCGTGCTCAATGACCTGCACCAATCGCCACGGCTCTCTGGAAATTCGGTACGCTCGAACTCGGCTGCCGGATTGGGCGTTGAATCCCAAATACCGGGCGGTGAGGAACTCTTCGAACGAGCCCGACTCCGCAAGGTAAGTGTCGCCGCCGGCGGTTACCCGCAGTTCTTCGTCACGACCGCCGTTTCCCCAGCGGTAATGCAGCCGGCGCTGGCCGTTGGAGGGATCGGTTTTTTCAAACTCCCAGGATACCGGCGTATGCAGCATAGGTTCCCGGAAAAGATGGCGCCCGGCGAACCCGACAAATGGATTCGAAACCAGCTGCCGCAGGAACACGACGCCTTTGTGTTCTTCGCCTTGGTCAGGGAACCGCACGTAGAACCTGAGGTTTACCTCGGCGATACTGCGCGGCAGGGTCGGCAACCCCAACGCCCGCAGGCTTTCCATGCACAGGCAGACGAGACTCACGTAAGGCGTGCCGTCCCAACGATCCAGGGCAAGGCTATATGGCAAGAAAGGAGCCAGGCGATCTTCGTCGATCGGCCAGGAGAGGATGACTATATTCCGCCAATGAGCGCTTATTGGGGCCGGGCGCGACATCCGTAATTCAACGTTTGCGGGCATGAACCGTGCCGTCGGATGGTCACGATCCGACCGGCAACCGGCTGGTTACGCCAATTTCTCGAGTCGTTGCTCCAACCGCCGTTGCTGCAGCGAAATGGTCAGATCGCCTCGAGTGCGCTCCAACACGCCCCGCATGGCGTCCGTGCTGTGGCGGAGTCCTCCGGTTACAGCTTCCGGGAAATCGACCGTGACGAGGATGCCGTAAATCTCGTCCATCAGTTCCATCAGTTCTTCGCAGCGCGAGGTGTCGTCGCGGCGCAACGCATCGAGAATGTAACGACGAAGCTCCCCGATGACCTCCGCCATGCCGTTCAGGTAGGCCGGCGGGTCCATGTCGAGGGACTCTGCGTCCGGTATTTCCGCCCCGGAAATCACCGCCAACGTTATGTTGGCTTCGGTGAATTCCTTCCGCGCATCGGACAGAAACCCGGCATAGTAAATTTCCGGGTTGTCTGCGCGTATGCTGCGCGTCTCGGCGAGACGGGTCGCCGCTTCCGCGATCAGGCGCCGCGCTTCGTCGAAATCGTTACGATGCACCGCGCGAATTGCGTTGGCAGAGTTCCGGATAACCTGCCGGGAAACGCCCAAGGCTTGCTCCCGGGCGCGATGCCGGGCCGTCAGTTCCTCAACCGCTTGATTGGACAGAGCCGTCAGATGTGGGCCATAGCGGGTCGGCATGATGAAATCGGCTACACGCGCCCGCCGGCCACGCGGATCGCCTCGGTCAGAGCGGCGGCGGCGGCCTCAGGCTCAGGGGCGCTCCCGACGGCCGCGGTGACGCAGATGGCGTCGGCGCCGGCTTCGACCACCGGGGCCACGTTCTCCGCCGTGATTCCGCCGATGGCCACCAGCGGCACTCGCGCCGCCGCGCGGGCCTGCTTCAAACGTTCGGGTCCCTGAGGCGCACGAGTCACCTGCTTAGTGGTCGTCGTGTACATCGCGCCGAACGCGACGTGATCCGCGCCCATGTCCTGAGATTCGATGATCAGGTCGATCTCGCGGTTGGACCGGCCCAGTACCTGCCCGGGCGCCAGGATTTTCCTCGCCTCTGCCACGGGCAAGTCGGTTTGACCGACGTGCAATCCCACGTGATCCGGACCCAGAGCGGCAGCCAGATCCGCGTGATCGTTGATGATCAGCAGAGCATCGTTGGCGGCGCACAGGTCGCGCAGCGCGAGGCCAAGGGGCAATTGCTCGCCCTTATCCCGCAACTTGTCGCGCAGTTGCAGCATGCGCGCTCCGCCGTTGACGGCGGCGCGGGCGATTTCCATCGGGTCGCGGCCGCCCGTCACCTCAGGATCGATGATCACGTACAGGCCGCGGATCCGGTCCGCCTGATTTCGGCGCATGGCGGCGGCGATCCGTGCGACAGCGTCGTCCAGTGCCCGGCGCAACTGCACCGCACCGTCGGACGGGATTGCCTGGGTCGCATCCAGCACGTCCAATACACCGCGGGCGGCGTCCGCCATTTCCAGCGCCTGGTGGCGGTTCTCGACGACAAAAGGCGCGGTGGATGTGCGGTCCGGATCGCTCATGCCGTCACCCAACCATCCAATTTCGCCACGCATCAGCCCCTCGGGGAGCGCGTCTGATGCCTCGATGCCGTCCAAACAGGCAACGAGCGCCGACAACAGATCGGTCGAAGGATTAAGCTCCTGGGCGGTCACAATTCCAATCCTTTGGGGGCCTCCCCGCTGCGGGCGGAATCAATAGTCTTGCGGACAGAGTCGGGCATATCAACCCCGTGGCGAGCGAAAGACTCTTCGACGTGCCGGCCGATATTACGGGGGTCACTGTAGTAATCCCGCGAATTGCCGTCCACGGGGTGCGCATTGTGGACGTCGCCGGTTGTTTTGCCCATGGCGAAAGTCGACATCCGCCGCTCCACGTCGTCGCTCCCGCAGGTCTGACACGACGGCGCCAGCGGGGAACTAATCGAGCGGACGAAAATCGAAGAGATCTGCCGGCACTGATGGCAGCGGTATTCGTAGATCGGCATGATAGTGTTAGCGAACCGGCGCGGGACTGGGCGACGTCAGAACAAACCTACTGCCGTTCAGGGGTCGGGATTAGTGATCTCATGCCGGTGTTCGTGAAAATCAGGAGTAACTCGACCACTCATTGCCTCGCCCATGCGCCCCATGTGAGAGTCAATGCTGCCGATGTGGCTGTCGTCCAAGTCTGCGGCGGCATTGTCGGGCATCCAGTTGAGGCTGTCGCCCCAGGAGCGGTGGAATGAGAACCCCGACACCAGTCGGGTCAAGTCCACGCCGTCGCATCCTGTACAGGATATCGCGTCGGCCGGCGTCCAACTGAAAACGAGGCGTGACTGGCGGATGCCACAGAGGTTGCATCGATACTCGTACACTGGCATGACGCGGGCATTGTAGCACAGGGCCCAACCTATCTAGGTAATGCCCTGATGTATAATGCGGCCACGGTCGAGGTCCTTTCTGACGACCGCGGCTTTCGCGCACGGAGACCCCTTATGTCCAGCGCCAACCAGATGTCGATGCCAATGACCTTCGCCGCCGGCGAACGGATGCCCCAGTTGCTACTGCTGATCGACGGCCACGCGATGGTGCATCGTTCATTCAGGGCGATCAGCGCCAGTCGCAATCTGACGGTGTCAACTACGGGCGAGGACGTTACCGGGGTTTACGGGTTCGCCAGCGTTTTCATGAGAGCGTTGAACGAGTGGCAGCCGAGTCACGTCGCCGTCGCTTTCGACACGCCGTCTCCAACTTTTCGGCACGAACGCTTCCCGGCGTACAAAGCGCAGCGTCCCCCGACGCCGCTGGAACTGCGCGGCCAGTTCGACCGGGTCAAGGAATTGATGACCACGTTTTCCGTGCCGATCTACGAATTGCCCGGATACGAGGCCGATGACGTCATCGGGACACTGTGCCGTCAGGCCGAGGCTGCTCAAGTGCCTACGGTGATCCTCACGGGAGACCGGGACACCTTCCAGCTCATTTCTCCGCTGGTTCGCGTGGACCTGGCCAGCAGCGAACGCGACCGGCGCATCGTGGACGAGGACGAACTAGCCGCGAGGTACGGCGGTCTTACAGCCGAACAGCAACCGGACTACAAAGCGCTGGTGGGCGACAAATCCGACAATATTCCTGGAGTCCCGGGCGTTGGGGACAAGACCGCTACGACGCTGCTGACCAATTACAGCACGCTGGAAGGCATATACGAGCATTTGGACGAGATATCGCAGAAGCGGGTACAGAACAACCTGGCGACCAACCGGGACGAGGCATTTGAATATCGCTTTTTGACCACCATCAAGTGTGATGCTCCGACCCGCCTTGACCTCGACGCCTGCAGGTTCGGCGACTACCAGCGTTCCGAAGTGGTTGCGCTGATGACGGCGCTGGAGTTCCACAGCATCGTGGGTCGAGTGCCTTCGCCCGACGCCCCGTGGGCCACCGCGACTGAAATGGCCGATCGGTCGCCCCTTACACCGTCGGTTGGAGCGCAGGAACCCACGGACTGCGACTACCGGATCGTAGACACCGAAGCGGATCTGGAAGCGATGATCGCCGCTATCCAGGAATCCGGTTCCTTTGCCTTTGACACCGAATCCAGCAGTACAGACCCGATGGCGGCCGAGTTGGCCGGCCTGAGTTTTTCAGTAGACGGTGGCCAGGCCTGGTACGTGCCGGTTGGCCACGCATCGGGTCAGCAATTGCCCCTGGCGGACGTGATGGCCGCGGTGCGGCCTCTATTCACGGCTACAGGGCTGAAGCGGTCCGCGCACAATGCCAACTACGACTTGACGCTGCTGAGCAACTATGGCGTGGACCCGTACCAGGTGGTGGACCACGACACCATGATCGCCGCTCATCTGTTGGGCAACAACCGGCTGGGTCTGAAGCCGCTGGCCCTGTCGATATTGGGCCGGGAAATGACCGAAATCACCGACCTGATCGGCAAGGGCGCTCGGCAGAAAACGTTCAACGAGGTCGACATTGCCGACGGGGCGCCGTACGCTGCGGCGGACGCCGACCACACCCTGAGACTTCGCCGTCACTTTGAGCCGCCGTTGGAGGCACAAGGCCTGGTTGACCTGTTTGCCAATGTGGAATTGCCGTTGGTGCCGGTGCTGGTCGAAATGCAGCGGGCGGGCGTCCGGCTGGACGCGGGCATCCTCCACGAGATGTCGCGCGACCTGCACGAACAACTCGAGCAGATCCAGGCGGAATTGTTTAATTCGATTGGCCACAGCGTCAACATCAACTCTCCCAAGCAGTTGAGCGATCTGCTGTTTGGGGAGTTGGGTTTGCCCAAGTCTCGGCGGACGCGGTCTGGATTCTCCACCGACGCCAACGCGCTGGAAGCATTGAAAGGCCTGCATCCGGCGGTGGACAAGATCCTGGACTACCGGCAGGTATCCAAGCTGAAGTCGACCTACGTCGACGCGCTTCCGGAGATGGTGAACCCCCTCACGGGTCGGATCCATACGTCCTACCACCAGACCGGATCAGCCACGGGGAGGGTCAGCAGCAGCGATCCGAACCTGCAGAACATACCCGTCCGCACCGAATTGGGTCGCCAGGTCCGCCGGGCCTTCGTCGCCGATTCCGGTTGCCAGCTGCTATCCGCTGACTATTCCCAGATCGAATTGCGAGTGCTGGCCCATATGTCGCAGGACCCGTCGCTGCTGGAGGCCTTCCGGAGGGGTGAGGACATCCACGCCGCCACCGCGAGCCAGATGTTCAACGTGCCCATCAACGACGTGGACGCGGAACAACGCCGTATCGCCAAGGTGCTCAACTTCGGCGTGATTTACGGCTTGGGCCCGTACGGCATCTCTCAGCAGACAGGTTTCAGCCGGGAAGAGGGCCGGCAATTCATTGATACTTACCTCTCCCGATACCCGGGCATTAACGGATACCTCGAGTCGGTCAAGGAACGGACCCGCAGCGTGATGTATGCGGAGACGCTCTTGGGTCGCCGACGCTACCTGCCGGACATCCAAGCCACGAATCACAACACGCGGGCGGCCGCCGAACGCATGGCGATCAACATGCCGATTCAGGGCACGGCGGCCGACATCATGAAGATAGCCATGATCAATGTTCGCGCTCGAATGATCAATGAGCAGACGCGCTCCAGCATGATCTTGCAGGTGCACGACGAGTTGGTGTTTGAAGTTCCGGACGACGAAATGGGAATCATGACCGAGCTGGTCATGGACGAGATGCCGGCCGCGATGGATCTCGACGTGACGCTCAAGGTGGATGTCAAGTCCGGTTATTCCTGGGGAGACTTCTGATTCGAAACGACACTCCCGGGCCACCCACCTGGTAAACGTGGCGTTGGCCCTCACCGGTCCGCCTCAATCGCTGGCGGCTTCCGGGCTTACCCAAAATAACGCTCCAAAGAGGTTTATTCCAGTGCAATTGCTACGCAGCATTGTCTTTGTTCCCGGGAACCGCTCCAACATGCTGGAGCGCGCTCTGGGGTTCGGCGCCGACGTCATCATGGTGGACCTGGAGGACTCGGTGCCGCCCGGCGAAAAGGCGGCAGCATGTGACCTGGCGACCGAATGGGTCCCGCGTTTGGCAGAGGCGGGCAAGCAGGTGATGGTGCGGGTTAACGCCTTGGAAACCGGGCTGGCAGCAGGGGAATTGTCCGCGGTCGTATCGCCCGATGTGGCCGGGATCAGCATCGGCAAAGGAAACACCGCCTGGGATTTGCAGCAGGTGGATCGACTGCTGGCGCCGTTGGAAACGCGGGCCGGAATAGAGGTGGGCAGCATCAAGGTCATCCCATGGATCGAAACCGCCATGGCGATCGTCCATGTCTATGAGATGGCACGGGCTTCCCAGCGGATCGTAGGGATCGCCTTCGGAGGCGAAGACTACACCAACGACATGGGAGTAACCCGGACCGACTTCGGCGAGGAGTGTTACTTCGCTCGGTCGGCGGTGGCTGTAGCGGCGCGCGCCGCCGGAGTAGCCGGCCTGGACGGGCCGTTTGTGGGATTTCGTGATCCCGAAGGTCTGAAGACCGATGCCGGCGCGGCGCGACGAATGGGCTATACGGGCAAGTTCGCCATCCATCCGGCGCAGATAGACGGCATTAACGAGATGTTCTCGCCCAACCCCGAAGATGTGGCATACGCGGAGCGCGTAATGGAAGCATGGGATGAAGCGGAGGCGGCCGGAAGGGGTTCCCTATCGATCGATGGGCGCATGGTAGACGTGCCGGTGGTCAAGCGAGCGCAGAATTTGCTGGCGCAAGCCGCGGCCATCGAGGCGCAGGCCAATCGCTGACCGTCTGCCGGCTACGGGGCGGACCGATTGACGAGACCCACTGACCTTCTGTTTGTCGTCGCACCAGTGATACCGGCAGCGGTCGAACAAATCGGCAGGAAGCGTGATATCACCCCCTTGGCGTTGCAACGCTCTGGATCGCCCATCACATGTCTTCAGACCGCATCGTACTGACCGGCCTCCAGTTTTATGGGTTCCACGGCGTCAACCCGGAAGAGCGGAGCCTCGGCCAGCATTTCATCGTTGATCTTCAAGTAGAGCTGGATTTGAGCATCCCGGCCGCCTCGGATCGTTTGGAAGACACCGTCAGTTACACCGCACTGTACCGTGCGGTCAAAACCGTGATGGAAGGCGAGCCGCGCAACCTGTTGGAAACTGCCGCCGGAACCATCGCCAGCCGGATCCTGGACCAACATCCGCAAATCGGCGCGGTCCGCGTCCGAGTTCAAAAACCGCGCCCGCCGATAAAAGGCTCGGTCATAGAGGCCGCGGCGGTCGAAATCTACCGGTCGCGCTCTGGTTGATCAGCCCGACCGCGACCCCAGCAGGACGACAAAACATGGTTGCCAACCAGATACCCAACTCCGCGAGCGTGGCTGGCTCGTTCAACGATGCGACCAAGCTCCAGTACATCAATCTGAGCAACAAGCCGCCGCTGTACAAAACCTTTCCCGGGTTGCGGTCCATACCGCTGCCGGACGTGGCTGGCGCATCCGGACTGGAAATGTCGACATTGCAAGCCATTCGCGGTACCGGCCAGAGCGCCGGCCCGGAAGGCGGGCTGACCTTGCAGACCCTGGCCGAGCTACTGTACCACGCCGCGGCGGTGATCCGCCGGAGAACACTGCGGGACGGCGAGGTCCACTATCGGGCAGCAGCGTCCGCGGGCGCGCTCTACCCCACCGAGGTGTACGTGGTTTGCGGCAACCTGGACGGCCTGCGAGCCGGGGTTTACCACTTCAACCCGCTGGACTTCACGCTGGCGCGCTTGCGCAACGGCGATCTCCGACGCTGGGTCGGTGCAGCCGCCCAGGACCATGCCGCATATCCGGCAACCCTGGTATTCACAACAGTTTTTTGGAGGAGCGCCTGGAAATATCGCGAGAGAGGGTACCGCTACTGCTATTGGGACCTGGGTACCATTGCTGCCAACCTCGCGGCGGCCGGTAACGCCGCCGGTGCCTCGGTAGGCCTCAAATTTGGATTCGTGGACCGCTCGCTTACAGGTTTCCTGGGGATCGACGGGCTCGAAGAAGCGCCGTCCCTGTTGGCGACGGTCGGTACACCGGACAGTACGCTCAACCCGGGTTCGGGTGACGTCCCTGGAATGTTGCCCCAGGAAAGTAACGACCTGGCGGCCGGGGCCTTGGAGTATCCGCTGTCGCGCGAAATCCACCTTGCTTCCTGGCTACGGACCGGCGACGACGTGGCGGCCTGGAATGAACCCGGCGGGACCATGAGTAACAGCGAAAAAGAGGAACTGGACGGCACCGGTGAGCGTTTCCGGCCCTTGCGCTCCGGGTCCGACGGGACCTTTGACTCGGAGTTGGATCTTGCGTCCCGCCCGGCGAAGTCATTGGGCGATTGCATCCGCTCTCGCGGCTCGACCAGACGTTTTGCAACGGAACCGATCCCATGGGAGGACTTCCGCTCCATCCTGGAAGCGGCTGGCAACCCGATCAGCGCTCCACATCTGACGGGGGGGTTCTCGCCATATCTGAGCGTTTACCTCATAGTGAACTCCGTGGCCGGCCTCGCTCCCGGAGCCTACTACTACAATCGGTTCTACAATGGTCTGAGGTTGCTCAAGGAAGGCGACTTCAGAGAAACCGCCGGGCACCTGGGTTTTGAACAGGCGCTCCCGGCAGACGCCGCGGCCGTGGCATTCATCACCGCCGACTTGCCGTTAATTGAGCGCGAATTTGGCACGCGGGGCTACCGCGTCGCTCAGACGGTGGCCGGGATTATCGGCGGCCGCCTCTATCTTGCCTCGCATGCCCTGGGGTTGGGCGCCACCGGTCTCACGTTTTTCGACGATGCGGTCGTCGAGTTTTTCGGACCCCACTCTGCCGGACAGGAAACGGTTTTCGTGGTTCCCATGGGCATTCCGCACCAGGACAACCGGGTACGCCCGTTCCGGTCCAGGTTGGCGGTGAGCCTGGATTCCCGTGCTCGAGGCGCGGGACAGGCATGATGCCACGTCGCCCGGCTGTCAGGCGACTACTCCCACTCCTCTTCGTCTTCCGAGGGCAGGGTCACCGGCGACCAGTCGGTCGTATCCTCGTCGGTGTCCAGCGTCGGAACGTCGTCGATACCGATTGATTCGACTGGGGTGTCGTCGGGCATGTCCATGACCGCGGTTTCTGCGGAGTCCGCAGCGTCATCGGAGTCGGTCAGGTCCGAGGGGAGCTGATCTGGTTCATCGTTAGGCGCGGGCGCGTGGTCTTCGCGTTCTGACACCGGACCGTGCAGGAGCGGTTCGGTCACTTGGGCAGGAAACGAGACCACGTGCCGCAAAGCCGGCGCTTGTCCAACTTCGCGCACAATGACCGACAGGCCGTTCGCTTCGACCCCAAGTACGGCTGCCTCATACTGGTTGCCGCCGGCCATCAGCTTATTCACGCGTCGGCCCAAGCGGCGTTGCAGCGTCCCCAAGTACCGGCCGTCCCGGGTATTGACGGTCACCCCGTCGCTCCTCGCGTTCAACAACACCACATCGCCAGCGCTAACGGGCGCCGATTCTGCCGGAACCGCCAATTGACACAGCGTAGTGGTGCACGATTTGCCGCTTTCGGCGATGAACATGCCGGGCGATTTTCCGGTTACACCGGGCTGCGAGCGAGCTTCACCGGTCCCGCTTTGGAGTTGATCAAGCCGGGCAAGATTTTTGCGCGCTATCACGTTTGCCGGTGAGTGCAGCCTGAGCTGCTCGAGGGTCTGGCGAGCCTTGGAATAGTCTCCTAACTCCATCAGTGCTTTGGCCAACCGATTGGATGCTTCGCAGTCGGTGGGACAGATCTCGAGGATTTTCTGGTTTGCCGTGACTGCCTGTTCCCAAGCGCCATCAAGCGCGCATCGGATGGCTTCCTTGCCCAACTGCGCCTTGGTGCGGCTACCTGTTGAATCGCTGGCCGGCGTACGGCGTCGCGAGAAAGACGCTTCATTCACCATTATTGACCTCCACCACCTTTCGACTACCCTTCGAGAACATTGGTGATGCCTCCGTATAGGATAGGATTACACCGCACTGGGGTCTAACTCCAATCTATTGAGACTGCCAATTTCGATGATTTATCGTTGGGGCCGGTTTCAGCAACGAACTCGATGCTCGTTGGTTATGGCCTTATTGCTCGTAGCGGCCGGTTAGCGACCGATACCGGACGATGACCAGGTCTCGCAAGGTGCGCCATCCATCGCGTATCGGCCGAACCTTGCTCTCGGACCGATAATGCCAATCAATTCCGATTTCGGTGACCCTGATTCCGCGCCGGCGAGCGAGAAATAGAATTTCGGCGTCGAACGCGAACCCGTCCAGGGTTTGCAGCGCGAAGAGAGCTTCAGCGGCGGCGGCGGGAAATACCTTGAATCCGCATTGTGTGTCGGCAATACCCGGCGTGGCCAACATACGGGTCATGGCATTGAAAACCCGGCCCATCAACCATCTGCGCCGGGGTTCGCCGATGCGCCGGGCGCCGGGCGCTTCCCTTGAGCCGATCACGATTTCCGGCGATGCCGCATCGTCCGGCAACAGTCGTTCCAACAGCTCTATGGGCATCGACAGGTCGGCATCGCACAGGAAACGGTACTCCCCGGAAGCAGAGAGCATACCGTTTTTGACCGCCCAACCCTTCCCCCGGTGCGGCAGGTGGAGATGTTTGACGCGCTCGTCCTCTCGCGCGGCGCGGCGGACCACCAATCCCGTGGCGTCTTCGCTCCCGTCGTCGGCGACTATGATCTCCCAGGAATATGCCTGCGCAGCGAGATAGCCGCAAACGGCTTCAAGCGTCTCGGGAAGTCGGCGCTCCTCGTTGTAGGCCGGGATAACTACGGACAGGTAGCAAGCGGACATCGCCGTCCGGCCATATCCCACCTAATCGGACTTGTCCAGTTCAAAACCCTGGTGCAGCAAACGAACCGCTTCCTGGACCTGGTCGCGACCGATTATGCACGAGATCCGGATTTCCGACGTGGTAATCATGTCGATGTTAATGCCGCCGTCGGCCAGGATACGAAACATACGCGATGCGTAACCGGGGGTGTTTTGCATCCCCGATCCGACCACGCTTACCGAGGCCAGCGTCGGGTCGCTGATGACCTGGCCTGCTCCCAGAGAATTTTCCAGGGGTTCCATCACGCGCAGCGCGCGCGGCAGGTCATCGGTGGTGACGGTAAAGCTTATATCCGTGGTGGTACGGTCGGCGCTGGTGTTCTGGACAATGGTATCCACGTTGATCCCAGCGCCGGACAACGGTTCAAACAGGGCCGCCGCCACACCCGGTTGGTCGGCAACCCCGCAAACGGTCACCTTGGCGACGTTGGTTTGATACGCGATACCAGTAACCTTGATCCGGTCTTCCATCTGCCTCTCGTCCGATGCCTGATGTATGAGGGTTCCGGGAACGTCGACGAAGGTCGACGCCACGTAGATGGGAACATTATAGACCGCCCCCAGTTCGATCGACCTGGGGTGCATTTTCGCTCCCGCAGCAGCCAACTCCAGCATCTCTTCATAGCCCACTTCGGGCATCTTGGCAGCGTTGCCAACCACCCGAGGGTCGGCGGTATAGATTCCCTCAACGTCCGTATATATGTCGCAGCGGTCCGCCCTCAGCGCAGCGGCCAACGCAACCGCGGTAGTGTCGGAACCACCGCGCCCCAGTGTCGTAATGTCGTCGTCAGGAGTAAGACCCTGGAATCCAGCCACTATCACCATCCGACCGGCGTCCAGTTCGCGGCGGATCCGATCCGGGTCCACCTTACTGATGCGCGCCCGGCCGTATGAGTTGTCAGTCCTTATCCCCGCTTGGGGTCCGCTCAGGCTGATGGCGTCGTAACCCAGATTGCGGAGGGCCATGGACAACAAGGTGATCGACACCAACTCTCCCGTGGACAACAGGAAATCGAGTTCCCTGGGATCAGGCTCGCTCGAAACGGTGCGCGCCAGATCGATCAGCTCATCCGTGGTGTCGCCCATGGCTGATACGACCGTGACGATCTGGTGGCCTTCGTCATGCACTGTGGCAATTCGCCGCGCCACGTTCACTATCTTCTCGGCGTCAGCGACGGAACTGCCGCCATATTTGTGGACATAGAGGGCCATCAGATTTACTTCGTGGATTAAGTGCTTCGGGACCTGGTGTATCCCACACCCGGATCGGACGGATGATACCGGTTACCGCTATTCACGCCCGCCCTCGGCAGCGACGTGCGCCCCCAGGGCAGTCGGTTGGGTTACCTCCACCCGGCCTTCCACCCCGGCGAGGCGAGCGGCATCGAACATTTCATAGGCGACCGTCATGGCTCGATCGCGGGCTAAGGCCAGAATGGTGCTTCCACTTCCGGACAGGAAAACTCCGAATGCGCCGGCCGCCTGGGCTGCGGCAAAGATTACCTTCATCTGCGGAAAAATCGTTTGCCTATAGGGCTGGTGAAGACGATCCTGAGTGGCAATGTTCAGGTATTCCGGGTGGTCCGATTCCATGCTCGCGACGAGCAATGCGGTGCGGCTCATATTGTACACCGCGTCGGCCACCGTTATTTGCTCCGGCAACACTCGCCGGGCATCTGCCGTAGCAATCCGCCGGTCCGGGATGAACAATACCGCCTGCAGGTCCGCAGGAACACGGATGGGCGCGGTGTAGAGACGGTCATCGTCCATCACCACCAGCCTCATGCCTCCGTGGATCGCGGCGGCCACATTATCGGGATGCCCTTCGATGGTCGCGGCCATCTCCAGCAGGTCGGCCTGACTGAAGACGTCGTCAAGCAGCCGATTGGCCGCCACCAAACCGCCGGCAATGGCCGCCGCGCTGCTGCCCATGCCTCTGCTCAAGGGTATCGTGTTTTCGCACTGAAGTGACAACGCAGGGACCGGGGCATCTGCTTCGTTGAACAAAAACTCGATGGCGCGGTAGGTCAGATTTTGCGTGTCCGCATCCAGTTCCCCGGCTCCCTCGCCCGACACCACCACGGCCGGTTCGGAACCCGCGGGGAGAACTTTCACGGTGAGCGTGTTCCACAAGTCCAGGGCCATGCCCAGGCAGTCATAGCCCGGACCGAGGTTGGCGGTCGTTGCCGGGGCCCGTACTTGCACCGTAGTCAAAGGTTCCTCCATCAAGTCGCTGCTTCCGTCAGCCGAGGATGCGTTCCGAAACGTAGCGGCCCAGGTCCCGGTTTTCCCGGAACTCGAATCCGCCAAAATCCCCGCCGTAACCGATGATCGGCACCTGCTGTTCGTGGGCTGACCCATGAGAACGCAATCCGGGCCGGAGGGAAACTTCGGCAGGGTCTCCGAATACCACGTCCGCCGACCCGGTGACCACGATGTCGCCGATGCGCTCTTCCATCAAAGAGAAACGCCTGGCCGCCTCGGTTCGAGGCAGAGCTTCCTCGATGCCGTCGGTTTCCCTCAGGATCTCCAAAGCGTCGTCCAGAGCCCTATGATCCTCCAGATGCAGAAAGATGCACCCTCCGAGATTGGAATGGTGGACCACGTAGAGGTCCTTGATGATCGGGACCGCCCGAGCCGCTATGCCGTGTTTCCGGAGAACGGCTGGCAGGTTCAGCATGCGCCGCTTGTCGGACATGCCGTGATCGGCGGTGATCAGGAGCTGCAGATCCGGTACGTCAGCCACCAGTTGTCCCAATGCCTCGTCCAGGATCGCGACGTGCCGACGCGATTCGGGATGTTCCGGTCCGTAGGCGTGCATTGCATAGTCGGTGGTAGCGATGAACGCCAGATCGTAATGTTCCGCGCGCAACGCCTCCCGGGCGGCGTTGATGGTCCAGGCGTTGACCTCCAACGAATACACGTCAGGGGGGTCGCCGACGGCGGTCACGGCTTGGGCGGTAGGGAGTTCGGACGAGAACGCGAGGTCCGTGTCGTCCCCCAGCAGCCGCCTCAACTTGTCCTTGGAGGCGGCCAGCAATGACCTCCCTCCTCGCCGGCGGCATTGGGCAAAGATGGTTTCCGCACAGATGAATTCGCCCGATTCAACGTACTCCTCGATTCCAGCCTGACGGTCCAACCAATAGTTGGAGACTATCCCGTGCTGGGCTGGATAATGCCCGGTGACCATGGTCGTGTTGTTAACGTTGGTCACGCTGGGCATCATGCCGCTACCGGTCACGCAGAATCCGTCGCTGGCAAACCGCTGAAGGTTGGGGGCAGGGCAAGCAGCCAGGTACTCCGGATCCAGCCCGTCAATCATCACCAGTACTGTGGTTCGCGCCATGCAGCTGCGTTCTCCAAATTAGGCGTCTCCGGGCACTGACAAATCATGCCGAAAAATGAGCCCGGTTTCGAACTTTATTCGCCGCGTTCATCTAATCATACAGCAGGCGCGGCCAAACGAAATTGTCCCAGGCCCAGTCTTTCGCGTTGCGACCGATTCCAGCGCGCATATCGGGGTCAGCCAGGAGTTGCGCTGTTCGCTCTCCTGCTTCACGCGGAAAATTTACCAGGAACCCCGCTCGGCACGCTCAATTTGGAGCCGCATTCCGCCCACGTTTCCTCCGATCACCGGTTCGGCTTTCCACATTCCCTCGGAAACGGCCAGGCCGAATCATTCCCTGGTGGATTTTTGCAACAAAACATCGGAGTGGGTTTGCAACGCGCAGAATATGTCGTCGTTAATCGCCGGTAGACCGTCCGGTTCAAAGAACAGATGGATATCCGGGTCGCCGTCAGCGAAATTGTGCACCGATCCGAACACGCTGGCCCCTTCGGGGTCGAACGCCGGTGGTGCGATGTGAATTCCCGCACCGGGATCCAGGGAGGGCGGTACGTATCCCCCTAGTGAGCAGATCAACGCGTCATTGGCCGTAGTCAAGAGCAGCGGTTCGTCCATCAGCCAGGGGGTCGAATTGATCAAGTCGATATGGACTGTCCAAAATCTCTATCAATGCGACTGGCCCGGTCAAATCTGCGCGTTGACGCGAGTCCTGACCGGTATGCCCGGAAATGGTCGATGCGCCGGGCACGGCCAAATCGGATTTCTGATTTATGGCAATTTTTGGTAGTTCAGTTGTGCACGTGCCCGGGGTGCAGTTTGCTGTGTTTGCGCCAAGTAGCTTCGCGCCAATCTTTCACCAAATCCGCTGGCCATTCGCGGCGGCTCAGCGAACAGAGCGGGACCCTGCGGCAGCCAACGCTGGAAACACGGAACGCGAACGCTGCCACCCAATGCCGACGGTGCGGTTACCGAAAGTTGATCATTCGACGGTGACGGACTTCGCCAGGTTCCGAGGTTGATCAACGTCGCAGCCCCGTCGAACTGCGATGTGGTAGGCAAACAACTGTAGTGGGACCGTTGCGAGCAAAGGGGTCAGATTTGGGGGGGTTTCCGGAATAAACATCGAATGATCCACCAGATCCGAAATGCGATCATCGCCCTGAGTGAGGACCGCCAGGACGTCTCCGTCCCTGGCCTTCACTTCCTGGATGTTGTTCGCCATTTTGTCGTACAAGTCGTCCCGGGGAGCGAGGGCCAGCGTAGGCATCGCGTGATCGATCAGGGCGATCGGGCCGTGTTTCATTTCGCCCGCCGCATAGGCCTCAGCGTGAATGTAACTGACCTCTTTGAGTTTGAGCGCTCCTTCCGTCGCGACTGGGGCGTTGATGCCCCGTCCCAGGTACAAAAAGTTAGCGCGCCCGTAGTAATGTCGCGCCAGTCTCTCAACTTCGTCGGCAGCCTCCAGAGCCTGAGCCACGTTTCCCGGCAGCCGGGCCAATCCGTCGACCAACGCGCGGGACGTCTCTGACCCCAGGTGACTTCGGGCTGCTCCCAGTCGCATCGCCAAAAGATTCAGGATCGTCAACGACGACAGGAAAGTTTTGGTGCTGGCGACGCCGACCTCGACCCCACATCCCATCAGCAGCGCGTGGTCCGCCAGCCGAGCGGCCTGGCTGTTCGGCGCGTTGCAGATTGTTACTAGCCGAGCGCCGGAACCCCGCACTGCGTCCATGGCGGCCACCGTGTCGGCGGTTTCGCCGGATTGCCCGATGGCTACGACCAGTGTCGACGTATCCAGGAACGGTTCGCGATAACGAAACTCGGATGCAGAATCTGCCTCAGCGGGCACGCCGGCCAATCGCTCCACCAGATGACGGCCTACTTGAGCCGCGTTCAGGCTCGTCCCGCACCCGATGAGAACTACCCGCCTCACCTCGGCGAGCTCCCGGTCCGTGATGGCGAGGTCCGGCAGGGTGACCAAGCCCCGGGCAAAGTCCACACGATCCCGGAGAGCGGCGGTTACGGCCTGGGGTTGCTCCATTATTTCCTTGAGCATGAAATGGCGAAATCCGCCCCGCTCCACGAGCACGTCATCCAGGTTCACGCGGAGCATCGGTTTTTCGATGCGTCGGCCATCGCGATCCAGAAAAGCGATGCCTTGCCGCGTAACTACCGCGACCTCACCGTCCTCCAAAAACCCGACCGGTAGGTGACCACTCCGGCCCACGATGGGCAGCAGGGCCGGCAAATCGCTGGATACGATTCCTTGCCCATCATGGTGCGCGACGGCGACGCCGCCGGCGTTCCCGAGTTTCAGGGCGCACAAACTATCGTTGTCGCCATCGTGAACCGCCACGATTGCCTGGGGACCCTGCACCTGTCCGCCCATCGCCAGCATCGCCGCTGGCAAACCGAGGCCGTCGCTCATGGCGTCTTCGATCAGGTGCGAGATAACCTCGGTATCCGTTTCCGATTTGAAACGGTGACCCTTTCGCCGCAGATCGGCCCTGAGTTCCACGTGATTTTCGACGATACCGTTGTGAGCGATCGCGATTTGCCCGGTGCAATCGGTGTGCGGATGCGCATTCGCTTCCGATGGACGGCCGTGGGTGGCCCACCGGGTGTGGCCAAGGCCGGCCGAACCGTGCGGCGCCGGGCAATTCGCATCGTGGAGTAACCCCAGGACGCGGCCCACGGTCTTGCGCAACTGCAACCCCGACTCCGGACCCAGCACCGCCACGCCAGCGCTATCGTATCCCCGATACTCCAGTCGCCGCAGGCCCTCGACCACGATGGGCCACGCGGGGCGATCACCGACATATCCGACGATGCCGCACATATCTACGATCGCCGTATATCAGTCGCCGTCGGCGTTCGCGCTGCCGACGGTCATGGTTTCTTCGGGTACCAGCGCATCGCCAAAGTCGTCGCAATCGAATACCAACCGCGCCCTCACGGCCTCCCGGCGTTGCAAGTGCGCGGAGTTCACCAGGTCCATGATTGCATCCGCCAGGGCGGTCGGGTTGTGCCGGATAAATACTCCTGGCGCCAGCAACGGTCTTTCGACTATTCGCCCTACCATTGTCAACGACGCCGAGTCATCCACCGCTACCGCATGCTGGCCCTCCGCCGCGTAGCGTTCTACCAACCGCGGAGGAACGGGCGTATTGTTGACGAGCAGGAAATCCAGGGGCTGGGTGGTGCCCAAATATTCCATGAGCAGAGCCAGAAAATCGGAGGCACCGAATCCCGCGCTTTCGTTGGGTTTGGTCATCAGATTGCAAACATGAACCTTGATCGCGTCCGAATCGTTGATCGCCTGCGCCACGTCCTCGACCAATAGATTCGGCAACACGCTGGTATAGATGTCGCCCGGGCCCATTATGATGGCGTCGGCTTCCGCGATCGCGTCCAGGACCGGCGGGTACACGTAGGCTTTCGGGTCGAGATAGATGTAATCAATGGGAACGTCGAGCTTGTCGTTTCTCAGGTCGATGGCCGATTCGCCGATCAACTCCGAGCCGTCAACCAGCCGGGCGCGCAAGGTTGACCGGGTAAGAGTGACGGGCAACACCGTGCCCCGAATTCCGAGGATGCGGGCGGCTTCATCGATAGCGGTGATCGTATCACCAGTGACCTCGGTGAGAGCGGCCAGCAGCAGATTGCCGAAACTGTGGCCGTTCAACCCGTCCCCGGTGGAGAACCGGTAATCGAATAAACGCCGCATCAAATTGGATTCGGCGGAATCGGAAGCCAGGGCCATCAAACAGCGTCGCAGGTCTCCTGGAGGCAGATGACCCATCTCTTCGCGCAGGCGGCCACTGCTGCCACCGCTGTCGGTCATCGCCACTATCGCCGTGACGTCGCATTCACGGGATCGCAAGCCGGTCAGGGTGGTGTGGTTGCCAGTACCGCCGCCGACCACGACGATCTTTTTGTTGTTCATCGGCATATGGCCGGAACCCGCCGAGTATTTACAGGCATTTGAACCTTATCGCCGAGTATGGGCCCGTAGCAGTATATGGACGGTCGGTTGGCGCAGTCAACCGCAGCGGTCAGTCCTTCACTCCGTACCGGCTTTCGAAATATGGAATAACGGTGTCGCCCATCTGTTCCACCACCCGCATTGCCATCCGGGCATCCATCCCCGGGTACCAGATGCGGAACATGAAGTGATTGGCTCCCACACGGTGGTGGTGGTCTTCGATTTGTTGGATAACCTCTTCGCCGCTTCCCAGTATGAACCGGTCGCGGGCCAATTCTTCAAACGGGATCCTGAAATCCTCATCGCCGGGCAGGGCTTTGTCCTGGCCCCAATCGGCGTAAGCCTGGTACTTGGCTTCCATGTAGGGTTGGGCGTTCCGGACCGCCTCTTCGTGGGTGGGCGCGATGTGCATCTCCTTGATTATGGGCATTTCGGGCGGCATCTCCTGTCCGCCGGCCTCCAGGCCCTCCTTGTAGATCGCTGTTTGCCTCTCCAGCGTCTCCAGGGTGGCGTGCGGGTTGACGAACCAGGGCAGGCCAAGCTCGCCGGCCCTTCGGACCACGGTGTCAAAGTTGGCGGCAACCCATATCGGCGGGTGCGGCTGTTGCACGGGTCTGATCGCGCAGGTCGCGTTGTCCAGGTTGAAGTGTTTGCCGTGGAATGTGACCTCGTCCTCGGTCCACAATCTGCGGACGAGCTCCAGGCTCTCCAGAAAACGTCCGACCCGGTGTCGGCGTTCCACGTTGAACGCCTGATACTCAATGTCCCGGTACCCGAGACCGACGCCCAGCACGATCCGACCTTCACTGATCACATCCAGGGTTGCGACGGTTTCCGCCACGTCGGCGGGGGAATACAGGGGCAACAGCAATATGGACAGCACCAGCTGCATGTCGCCCGAATCGGCAGCCAGCCTGGCCAACAGCGGAATGCTCTGCAGGTTCTGGTAAGGAGGCGAGAGGAAATGCTGGCCGCAGGCTATCGAACCGAACCCGGCGTCCCGGGCCAGTCGAGTCAACTCGACCGTTTCCCGGAACCTCTGCGTGGCAGAGTCTGTTGACGGGTGCTGGGGCATCGCCATAATGCCGAACTTCATAGAAATCACTCCAATGGGACCTGGGTTCGTCGGTTTGATATCGCTAATAAATCCGCTACTTGGCCAACTGTGTCCAAGCTATCACGCTTGCCTACGAGCAGCCGCAAGGTCGTACGGGCGTTCATGGGATTTCAAATTCGTGGCGCGGGAGCCTTGAGCCGACCGTCCCGCCCTGTCAGTCCGAATAGGAGAAACGGAGGGGGTATACCAACCCGGTCTGATTGGCTCGGCTGGTAAGTTGCGCTACCGCCTGCTTGCGATGCCGGGCGCGGCCGTCAGAGATTATATCTTTGGGTACAGATCACGGCAAACGGAGCGATTTACTGATGCCCCGCGTGGCGGGCAATTGTCGCCGCACATCTGCCAACCCGCGGCCCGGGAACCGCCGGGCGGCATGGCGTATCATGCTGGCGATTGAACATACTTGCCGCCAATAGACCCAGGAGGACCCAGGTGTACAAAATTGGGATAGACGTCGGAGGCACTTTCACCGACTTCATCGTAGCGGGCGAAACAGGACAGCCGCGTTTTTTCAAAACGCAGTCCACACCCGACGATCCTTCGATAGGAGTCATGGTCGGATTGCAGGAAGCCGCTGCCGGGTTCGGAATGTCCCTGGAGCAATTGCTGGGCGACACTGACCTGGTCATACATGGGTCGACGGTCGCCACCAACACGCTGGTCGAACGAAAAGGGGCCCGAGTAGGGCTCGTTACCACTGACGGCTTCCGGGACCTTTTGGAAATGCGGGAGGGACTGAAGGAGGACCGGTACAACCTGCGGATGACGCCCGCGGAGCCGCTGGCGGCCCGCTATCTGCGAGTGGGTATCCCGGAACGTGTTCGGGCCAACGGTATGGTTGAACGACCCTTGGACGAAACCGCGCTGCTCGAACAACTCGACTACCTGGTCAGGGAGGGAGCCGAGACCCTGGCGGTCTGTTTCCTGTTCTCGTACCTCAACCCGACCCATGAACGACGGGTCGCGGAGCACATCCATCGCCGTTTCCCCGACCTGTACACCTCGCTCTCCTCCGAGGTGATTCCCCAGATCAAGGAGTTCGACCGCTTGAGCACCACCGTCATCAACTCGTACGTGGGTCCGGTGTTCAGCCGCTACCTCTCGCGCCTGGCGGAGCGGTTCGAAGCCTACCCTCATCTCAAAGACGTGCTGATTATGCAATCCAACGGCGGGGTGGCAACAATCGACGACTCTCGCCGCATGGCGGTGCGGGCGATCCTTTCCGGTCCCGCTGGAGGAGTCAGCGCCGCAGCATACCTGGGACAGTTGCTGGAGGAACCGAAGGTCATCGCCTTCGATATGGGAGGCACCAGCACGGACATTTCGCTGATCGAGGACGGGGTTCCTCACATCACCAACGAAAAGTTCGAGGCCGGGTGGAAGATTGCCGCCCCGATGATCGACATCCACACCCTGGGCGCCGGCGGCGGCAGCGTCGCCAGGGTGGATGAAGGAGGTATTCTGCACGTCGGCCCGGACAGCGCCGGGGCTGATCCCGGCCCGGCCTGCTATGGCAAGGGTGGCGTCGATCCCACCGTCACCGATGCCAGCCTGGTGCTGGGCTACCTGGACGCGGCCAATTTCCTGGGGGGACGGGCCAGTCTGGACCCGGCCGCAGCCGAGCAGACCCTGGCTGACAGCGTGGGGGCGCCGCTTGGTCTTTCCAATGTCGAAGCGGCGTTCGGAGTGTACAAGGTCGTCTGCACCACAATCGCCGAAGGAATAAGGCTGATGTCGGTGCAGCGGGGTGTCGATCCGCGCGACTTCACCATAATGGGATTTGGAGGCGCATCGGGTCTCCATGCATCCGAGGTGGCCCGGCAGTTGCAGGTGGGCAAAGTGTACATACCCGCTTCGGCCCCCGTGCTGTCCGCCTACGGGATGCTGAACACCGACATCAAGTACGACTACTTCCGCTCCTATCCGGTCAGCCTGGACCGGTTGGATCTGAACGAACTCCAAACCATCCTGGGCGAACTGGGAACGCAGGGGCGAGAAAAGCTTCTGGAACAGGGCGTGGCCCCTCACGCGGTGGAGATCCAGTATTCGGCCGACATGCGATACCTGGACCAAATCTACGAAGTGACGGTGCCGCTACCCGAGCCGACCTTACCCATCACGGAATTCGTCGGTCTCCTGACCGCCAATTTCCATCAGCGGTACCAGGAGCTCTTTTCCTACAGCCAGCAGGACCAGGAGGTGCGTCTGGTTACCCTGCGCGTGACGGCCATCGGCAAGCTGCCCCGGGTAGCCCAGGTGGACCAACCGGCGGACGGCGACACGTCGGCGCCAGCCGGTTCCCGCCGCGTCTACATGGGCGAATGGCTGGACGCCCCAACCTACGCTGCCGAACAACTGCCAGCGGGCTCCGGGATACCCGGCCCGGCGATCCTGGAATCGGAATTCACCACGATCCTGGTGTCTCCAGGCGATCGCGCCACGGTGGACGCCATGGGAGGCGTAGAGCTGAAGGTCAACCTGGAAGCCGACGGGCTCGGCGCGGACGGTGAAGCCGATCCCGGAGAGGCCGATCCCATCACCCTGGCCGTGGTCGAACATCGCCTGGAATCCATCGCCCAGGAGATGACCGAGGCGATGCTGCGCACGGCCATGTCCCAAATCCTCAACTCCAGCCGGGATTTTTCGACTGCCATACTGGACGGTGATTGTCAGCTGGTGGCCCAGGGTGAAGGCATCCCGGTGCACATCAGCGCGCTCCCCGTGGCTGGAGCCGCCGTTCGAGACTACTTCGGAGAGGACATACACGATGGAGACCTGTTCATCCTGAATGACCCGTATTTTGGCGGCAGTCACCTGCCTGACATCACCATCATCCGGCCTGTCTTCCACGAAGGTCGTCTCCTGTTTTACGGGGTCAACCGAGCGCATCACAGCGATGTTGGCGGGGGCACTCACGGTGGCTACAACCCCGGCGCCAACGAGATTTTCCAGGAGGGCCTCCGCATACCTCCGTTGCGCCTTTATGACCGGGGAGTGCCCCGCGCCGACTTGCTCCAAATGATGTCGG
This sequence comes from uncultured Dehalococcoidia bacterium, assembly GCA_951813535.1. GTDB lineage: Bacteria > Chloroflexota > Dehalococcoidia > Lucifugimonadales > UBA3495 > Bin87. The sequence goes on from OX638345.1 coordinate 2,483,449, forward strand.
CCAATGTGCGCCAATCGGAAAACTTCCTGGGCGACCTTAACGCCCAGATCGGCTCGGTGATGCTGGCTGCGCAAAGAATCGAATCGCTGCTGGCCGACTACGGCGCGGATCGGTTGATGGCCGTCGTAGCCCAGATTCTGGCCGCCACCGAGCGGCAGGTGCGCCAGTTCATCTCCGGATGGCCCGACGGGGTGTACCACGGTGAATCGTTCGTGGACGACGACGGCTTCGACAGCAAGTTGGTGCCGATCCGCGCCAAAGTCACCATCGCCGGCGACTCGATGACCATCGACCTCAGCGAGTCCAGTCCCCAAGTCGAGGGGTTCATCAACAGCGCCTACGCCAACACCCGGTCACTGGCCCACGCCGCGATCATGTATCTGGCGCCGATGGACGTGGCCCGTAACGAGGGCTCCATGCGGCCCGTCCAAATCGTCGCCCCGCGTGGGCTGGTCGTCAACGCCAACCCGCCGGCGCCGGTGTGCATGAGCACCAACCACTGCGCCGAAGAGGTCGTGGAGGCGGTGTTCAAGGCGTTGGCTCCCGCCATTCCCGGCGCGGTCTCTGCCGGGTTCTCCCGGCGGCTGCGGTACGCCATCACCGGGTTCGACCCCAGGACCGGTCGGCAGTTCATTTGGCACTTCTTCCTCGCTCGGGGCGGCGGCGGCGCGTCCGAGGGATTCGACGGCTGGTCCAACGTGGGCGAGATCAACGTGGCCGGAGGCATACGGTCGCCCAGCATCGAGGTGACGGAAGAGCGGTTCCCCTTCTTCATCGAACGCCACGAGTTGCGCCCCGATTCCGGCGGAGTCGGAACGTGGCGCGGGGGCCTCGGTGCGGTGTGTGACCTGGTCTACGAAGGCCAGGGCCCCGCCCTGCTCAACACCGCCGGCGACGGCGTGGTCGTGCCGCCCTTCGGCCTGTTCGGCGCGGCGGACGGCCTGCCCCACCACTACAAGATCACATCCAACGGAACCGAGCGTGTCCTCGGTTCAAAGGAGGTGGGCGTCGTCGTCAACCCCGGCGACCATATCATCTGCCTCTCCTCCGGCGGCGGTGGCTACGGGTTGCCGGAAGAGCGGGACCGTGATGCGAAGAGGTGGGACTTGCAGAATGGGTACGTGACGGGATGAGCAATCACGGCTCGTGGGTTGAGAGCGACTATCGACAGCGAAACAGATTGGGACTTTGCCATTGGTCCGATACCGCATTTGCGCAGTGGTGATGGCAGATTTATGCGCAACTGCGCCAAATCCCCGCTGATCCACTCTCCGGGCCATGCGTGTGGAAGTCGCGTGGGTCCGGTGTCGGGTGCGAAAAATGGCGGAGTTTGCGCCAAACTTCGCAGACGCACAACCAAACACGCACGCGGAGAAATTTGCCAATATTCCACAAGGGTAGGAGTCCATGCGACGTTTTTGCGCAAAAGTTGTAGCAGGGTTTGCGTTGATCGCCCTGCTGTCTTTCGGTTGCGCCGGAGAATCTGCGCCGGTGAACGGCCAAGAGACCATTGCGTCGCTGACGCCAACCCTAACCCATTCCCCAACGCCAACCGATGAAGCGACACCTACCTCGCCGACCCCGACACCCACGCCGGCGCCAACCGAGATTCCCACCGTAACTGCGCAACCTGCGCTTGCTTCAGCGCCTACCGCGATACCGACTCCCACACCGACACCGACTCCCGCACCCATTCCGACGCTCGCTCCTACGGCGACCGCGGTTCCCACGGTGACTCCCCTGCCGACCTTGACGCCAACGCCTGAGCCCTGGTCGAGCTATAACCACAATATCGACCGGAATAATCCAGGCCACTGCTCTATCAAGCCGAATTTCCGGGTCGACGTTCCAGCCTCGTGGACTACGAAGCGGTCCTCCTGTGACGACGCCGAGTTTGTATCCCCTGACGGCAAGGCGCGATTGCAGGTGAGCATCAAGCCTGCGCGTTACTACGCGGACAGCGTCGAAACCCTGTTCCTGGCGCTTGCCCGCTCCTGGCGGGAACCGTCCGAATACCAGGAGGGGGAGGTGGTTGTCACGGCGGTTCCCCAATCCGTGGAAGTGGTCGAACAATACGGCAACAAGGCGCTCTACCAAACCCGATTGGACACGTCCGATGACCCGGAAAAGCACTGCAACACTGCCGTCCAGCGCCTCTTGGTCCCCACTGAGTTAGAACAGCGCCTTCCCCCGCCGGCGATCACAGTGACACTTACGCGCTGCGTCGACAGCGCCGAGCACGAAGACGTCCTCGATCGGATGCTGGGTTCGTTCCAGGCGTTCCAGACACAGCAGTGACGCCTCGCACTGCAACGACTCATCCTGCGACTCGCATTCCAACCGGACTTCCCAAGCCAACTCACCAGCGTCGCCCGGAGCGTATCGGCAACGTGCAGACCGGAAGGGAATCGCCTCCGAGGCTACCCCTCTGCCACCACATAGTTCCGCAGCGTGCCGATCCCGCTGATCTCCACTTCGATGGTGTCGCCGGGGAACATGTCGCCGTCGGCGCCCTCGGTGCCCATCCAGAGGACGTCGCCGGGGTATAGGGTCGCATACTTGCTGAGCTCGTGGATCCAAGTGGCGGTGTCCCAGATCTGGTCGGCGGATGAGAAGTCCTCCCACACCTCACCGTTGTGGCGGACGATGATGCGAAAACCCTTGGGGTCCGAATCGGTGACGATCCACGGCCCCATGGGCTTCCAGGTATCGCAATTCTTGCCCCGGAACATGGTGCGGTCGGCCTGCTGCCACGGACGCTGGCTGATGTCATTGCCGATGGTGTAACCGAACACGTAGTCCAGGGCATCGCTCACCGGCACATTGCGGGCTTTCTTGCCGATGACCACGGCCAGTTGACCCTCCGGCTGAACGGCGCCGGAGGAGTCGCTGGGAACGACGATGTTTTCCTCTGTCCCAATGATGGCATGGACCGACCGGTAGTTGGGCGACGGCCGGTCGGGATACACGGGCGGCGCGCCCCGCCGCGCCGCCATACCCTCGACGTGGCCGCGGTAGTTGGGCCCGGCGGCGTACAGCATCGGCGGCCGAATGGGCGCCAGCAACTTCACGGTGTCCAGCGCGTGGGAATGGTTGGTCAGCGCATAGTCGTCCAGCGGGTTGCCCCACACCTCGGTCACGCGGCCGTCATCCACGATGCCGAAAGACGCCTTGCCGTCCAGTTCAAAGCGACACCAAATCATGATGGACTCTCCTTCAAGGCATGTGCCAACGTTATTCCGGGGTGACCAGTGATTCCGCTTCCTCGCCCGAAAGTACCCGCAGGATGTTGCCATAGGCGAAATGGGCGGCTCGGAGAGCTGTTTCCTGGCTTTGACCCGCCATATGCGGGGTGATGATCACGTTGTCCAGGTCGAACAACGGGTTCTCCGCCGGCGTCGGTTCTACCTCCAGGACGTCCAATCCGGCGCCAGCGATTTGTCCGTCAGTGAGGGCGCGGTAAAGCGCCGCCTCATCCACCACCGGACCTCGACAGAGGTTGATCAGGAAGGCGGAAGTCTTCATCATGCCGAACTCGCGGTCGGACATCATGCCGCGGGTGCGTCGGGTCAGGGGTACGTGGAGGCTGACGATGTCGGAGGTCTCCAACAGTTCATCGAACCCCACGGGCTCGGCCTTGAGCTCTCGTTGGGTTTCTTCGGGGATGTCCACCAAATCGTGGTAGATGGTCCTGGTGTCGAACCCGGTGAGCCGCTTGGCCACCTGCTTGCCGATGCGTCCGAGGCCCACGATGCCCACGGTCTTGTCGGTCACCTCTGACAGATCAGTCTGATAAAGATTGCTTCGCCATTGGCGCTGCCTGGTGGTGCTGTCCCACTGTGCCATGAGGTTTCTGCTGATGCCGATCATGAGGGCGAGGGTCTGCTCTGAGACCGAGATGGCGTTGGCTCCCCCGTTGTTCGCCACCGGAATTCCCATTTCCAGGATCGCCTCGAGATCGAGCCGGTCGTAGCCCGCGCTGAGGGTCTGGATCAACTTGACCTTGGGACATTCCCGCAACACGTCGACCGACAGATCGCTGGTGACGAGGGCATCGGCGTCGCGGCACAGCTCGATCTTTTCCGCATCCGAGAGCGCGGGGTCCACGACCGTGACCTCAAGGTCGTCAGGGGCATTGTCCAGCATGATCTGGGGGCGTCCACCTACCCCGCTGAAATACGCAACTTTCCAAGTGGGCATATCGCAATCTCCTTCGCGTGTCGTCACGGACTATGAGCACTGTGGGCGCAATTATAGATGCGACGTTGGGCGTGTCAAAAATCTTGCGGTCTCAGCACATCCGGACGATTGATCCGGCCCACCGGGCGATACCTCGTGATCCGGCAATGATCTACTGAAACACGATCAGTCTCGGGCAGTGCAGCCCTCCGCTCACACTGTCCGCAAGAATGACCCCAAGTAGCGCCGGCTGAGGTACTTTCGCTATCGGATTCATCCGCGCGCGGTGAGCCGTCCTTCGGATATACCCCGGGCGGCGACGCGACCCGCCCCGGGGATTCGATCCGGAACCCAAGTCAGGATTCTGGGCAAGACCGGAGATGAGACATGCCGAACCGGCAGGAACGGATCCTCCTTGGTCGATAGGAGTCTCGCTGCCAGACTTTCCCCGCGCAGACGGGAGATCTAACGGCATCGCCAATCTTCAGGTCTACCCGTTCGGCAATCTCCCATACGCGAGATGCCCTTTCGACCGGCGGACCAATGACCCCACCGGATCGTCATCGAAGGCGCGGGCTGCCGTAAGTGATTGTCGCCGCGCATTAACCTGCTGGGAGCGCGAGTAAGCTCACGCGTACCCGGTTGGCGGAACTTGAAATTGCGAGCGCAGCGCGGCAATCTCCTCGTCGGAGGCGGCGGCGCTCAATCCAGCGAGATCGCCACGTCGCTACGATCCTCGCGATGACAAACCGGGTACGCGCGAGGGCGCCTCCGCCGTTGACGTGGACACCATAGGTCGTGTTGCCCGAAAAAACATCGTCGCGCAGCGCAACTCTTGGAGCGCCGTTGATGAGCGCGCCCGCCGCACCGTTCCCCTCGTCAGCGGCGCCGGGCCGGGTTTGGCCCGATCATGTTGCCGACGATCACCTGCTCGCCGCCGCTGCCCCGCAAGACGATCCCATTGCAGTCAAAATCATTGACGGCCAATCCGCGAATGTAGCTGCCCTTGCCAGTGAGCGTGAGGCCGTCGACATTGGCGCCTGCGCTGCTGCCGTCCAGTTCGATCAGCACCGTACCCGCTCCGGTGCCCGGCTGGTTAAAGCCGTCAATGAAGACCGACCTGGTGATAGTGGGGAGGACCGACGCCGAGCTGGTGGTGAGAGCGCCGCTACCGGAGATGTTGTACTTGATCGGGGCGCCCCTTCCGGCGTCGGCCTGCCGGATGGCAGCGCGCAGGGAGAGGGTGCAGTTGCCGTTGCCGTCGTCGCAGAGCCCGTCTGAGGTTGAACTGTCGGCGCCGTCTCCGGTGGAGTCCTCGGTGTACGAGTTTGGGAACCCAGACACGCTGTCCAACGCGAAGTTGTCGAACTCTGAAGCGATGGATTCTATGGCGGAAAGGGCGTCCGACCGGCCGTAGCGGAACACGGCGCTGTCGCCGTCGGAATCCGGTTCGCCCAAGTCGATGGCGGTGTCCCGAAGCATTTGGGTTAGGGCGACGGCGACGGCTTTTTGCCCATCGATCGATTGGCGTCCCTCTGGGCCTCGACGACCAGGGCCGCTATGCCGGCCACGTGGGGAGCGGCTGCTGAAGTGCCGGAAAACCTTTTGGACGAACTGCCGGAGATCGGTCTGCCGAAGCCTCCGGCGCGGGCAATAAGCACTCCTTCGATCCCCCATCAAGTCGGGCTTTTTTCGGGTTTCCCGATTCGGATAGTTGATGTCCGTCCGACCCCGACCGCTGACGGACCGCGCCTCGTCGTTGCCAGGGTCCGGGGCGCCAATGGCGCCGACGGCCAGGACTCCTGACACGGCGGGGTGGCCGAAGACGCCACCTTCAGCCACATCGTGCGCCATGACTGCGCCATTGAAGACCAACAGATTGAGCTGCCGCGCGTGCCCCGAAAATTTGCGAATGTATACGTCCGCCGAGGAATAATCGAGGTCCTGCGGGTAAATGCTCTCGAGAGGATCGTCATCGCCGCTCTGTTTCCTGACACTGCCCTCGCAAACATCGTTCTACAGGTTGAACTTGACCGGCCTCAGGCTCGGCAGACGGACAAAAAGGACAAAGTCATTCCCGGATGAACCGAACTGGTCGTTCCACTGGAGGACGAGCGCGGTTCCGAGGCGTACCCGGAGCGCGATGTCCGTTGCGCCGGAAACATCGAAGTCGTGGTAGCCGTTGCCGTCATTCGAGGATTGGCCCGTGTAGTGTTTGACCGACCGATTCCCGGCGGCTGAGGCAAACACCACGCCGCCAGCGCAATGACACCGGCCTCATAGTAGGGCTCAACGAAGTAGGTCCAGTCGTCGACGATGATATCCGCTCCCTCGTCGTCAAAGGCCTGGTTGGCCAACCACAGTATGGATTGGGCGCATTCCAGCAACGAACCAGCGCTCGAGAAGGCGAGTTCCGCGTTGGGCGCCAAGTCATGCACAATTTCCAACAACGCGGTGCCCTCGTCGCCGGTGTGGCTTCGGTCGGGGTCAATCTCGATGCTGCTAGGGAGGTCGCCGGTTCCTCGGGCGGTTTGCCAGGAAACCACACTGTCGGAGAGGACGCCGGCCTTGGCGCCCTTGCCGCAAGTCCGCTGAAGGCCCGCACGAGGTCGGCACGATGGATGCCGTCACGCTCGGTGGTGACCCGACCGGTATTGGGTGCGCCGCAATCCGGGGAATTGATCTCCTGCACAGCATCCAATTCCGCGATCTCGTCGAGAGCCGTGACGGGCAGCCAAGCCTGCACGATGTTCGAGTCGGAGTTGGTTATTTCGATGACCGCGCCCAGGTCCCGGATCTGCTGCAGCGTGTCGTCCCCAATGTTCTCCAGGTGGATTTATGCCTTTACGTTGCCTGACGAGTCGAACCGAACGGGGTCGTCGGTCGTTCCGGATGAACCCTTCGCGCCCTTGGCGCTCGATTCTACCTTCGCGCCTTTGGTGGTGCGTCCACCGCCGTCCTCCGAGCGGGACTCCGCACCGAAAAGAGATTGCGTATTGGTCTGGGATGCGGACGTCTGGTGCTACGGGATGAATCCCTGCAACCAAGGGCTGATCGGAGAGTCCGGCAAGCAGGACTCTCCCGGCGGGACCTCGGCGGACACCCGCGCCGCCACGATGGGCAGGCAGGCCAACGCCACCAGCGCGATGAGTGCCTTCGCTTTCATGTCAGAACACGAACACAATGAATATCGCAGTAGTTGTCGCTAGCTCGTGGCAAGCAACCGTCAGCCAGGAGCGCCAAGTGACAGGTTGACAAACATAAACGATTTATCACGGAATACGCGCTTGATCAGGGGCGCACAACCCGGCCCACGAAAAGGACGGCCTCCGACTCGCAGTCCCGTACCAAGAAGACGAAAGGACGGTCGATGGTGACTTCCATGGGAGTTTCGGGCTCAGCCTCGGTAACTCCCACTACCACCGCCGTGGCCGCCGGCGCCTCGGTACCCGCCTCATCCACCGAAACGAAGGTCTTGCGGGCCACGTCCGAAATCCACACGCACTCCTCGCCCTCCAGCAGGCACGACAGGCCATTCATTCCCTGGAACTCCGCCCGCGCCCCGTGGAAGGCGCTGGGCATCCCCATCTGCGCCAGGACAAGAGCAGAAGAGCTTATCGCGGGATGGAGCCAGGCTGCGGTACAGGTCGAGGACAAAGGCCGTGTTGCTTTCCACCAATAACACTGCGTCCCGGTCTCCAACCTCCGGTGACGTGTCCCGTTCCGACAACGTCGGGGTCGGCTCCTATGGGGGCAGCGTGGGTAATGCAATTGGACTCGAGGTTGGAGCTTCCCGCGTTGACCCGCCAGAAGGCGTTGACGCTGAAGCATCTGGTTCCGAGGTGGATTCGACCGCCGTAGGAATCGCTACGTGTCCCGGGTCCCGGGCCGTTGCGGCAACACGGGCCATTGGTCACCGCTATCTCACCTTCACCAAGTGTCTCGTCTCCCAGGCCTTACCGGCCGGCAACGTCCTGGAAGCTGCTGCCTGAACAACATCATCAAGGATGACGCCTATCACACCGGTTGACGGGACGTAGACGTGGGCTGTTTGGGTTACCGGGACGAGTTAGTTATATCGATATTGCCAGGCCCGAGATACAATACCTGCCGGAGGAACGCGTCGGCATCATCGGCGTTTACTGAGCGTGTACGCGCTCGCCGAGAGACGCATCATCCAGACTGCATAGGGATACGGATCAGACGCTTCCGAGGGGGACGACGGCCAGGCGGTGAGCGGCGCTGGTCAAACCGCCTGTGCCTGTGAATTCGATACGGAGCGGAACGTTGTCTTGCGGAGAGGGAGCCACCACCGGATATGCCGCATGGCCACTCGAGCCAGCGACGCGGCCTGCTGATCGCCGATGTTCAGGGTCTGCGCCTGCACCGGTTGGATCTGGAGACTGGCATCATCACCATCTTCGCCGGGAATGATGCAATATACGGCTACTATGCCGACGGCGGACCGACGCGGCGCTCACCTGGGGAGAGCCCAAGGCGACGACTTGCATGACGACATCGTAGTAGCCGAGTCCGATGACTGCGCATTCAGACGCATGGAGACGAGTACGGCATCGTCGCCGCCATCCCCGGTGAGGGCGAAGGCGGTTACGGCGGCGACGGCCTGACAACTGACGCCGGGTTTTTCCATCGCCGTGCCTGCGGCATAAGCTCGGAGGACGGCCTCTTTGATTGCCGACACGCGCAATCTCCGAGTCCGTCTGGCTGGCCTGTGGATGATGTCCGGCGCGGCACGAGCATCGCACGCATGACTACCAATATCTGGAGAGGGTTGCAATATCATGACTGCACTGGAAACCGGAATCCAGTTTCACCTGCCCACTTACGCACACGTTCCGTTGCCTCACCTGGTTGAGTTGGCCACCCGGGCGGAGGCCAAAGGAGTGGGCCAACTCTGGGTGACCGATAACTTGAGAAGCCGTCAGTCATTTGTGGCCCTGGCGGCCATGGCCTGCCGCCTCGAAATAAAGCTGGGAACCGCGGTGACCGTCCAGTATTTCCGCAACCCGGTCGACCTCGCGGATTCGATCGCCACCCTCAGCGAGTTGATGGAAGGACGGGAATTGAGCATCGGGTTGGGCAGAGGCAATCCCCAGACGCCATTGCTCATTGGCACGCCGCGGCCGGTCAGCGTATTGCGGGAAACGGCCCAGAGCGTCCGCAGACTCCTTGCCGGAGAAGCGGTCTGCTTCGCGGACTATCCCAACCTGCTGGATTATTACCATTTCAACCCTTCTGCCGCCTTCCGGCTGAATTTTGGACCCGCGTCGCCGGTGCTACTCTATTGCGGTAGCAACGGCCCGCTGGGCATGGCCGTTGGAGGCGAAACCATGGACGGTTTGATCTTCGGAGGCCACTATGTAGCGGCCCTGCGTACCGGCAGGGTTCCCGAGTTGCTGGACACCTTTGACGGCGCGCTTCCTCCGGAACGCCGGGAGGGGGATGTCCCCAAGGTGGCAGAGATCAAGATTTCCGTGTCTCGAAACGCAGCGGCGGCCAGGGAGTTCGTCAAGGAGAGCGCGGGCCGCCGGGTCTTGAACATGTACCGCCAGGGTTATACACCGGAAGACATTGAGCGCCTGGGCGTGGCGCTATCCGAGGTTGAGCGGTTGCATCAGGCGGATCGGAACGGCGCAACCGAGCGCGAGTTCGACAATCTGGTTACCGACTCCATGATCGATGCCATCTTCATAGCCGGGACGCCTGAGGACTGCCTGGAACGGATGCTGAAGGTGCGGGACACGGCACGCGAGCAGGGCTTTGGACAACTGATGTACTCCGAACTGGGTCCGGACGTGGACGAGGCGCTGGCGCTGCTGTGCGACGTGGTGATGCCAGCCCTATAACCGGCGTCGGCGGCTTGTTTCGGAGCAAGGCCAAGGCGAGCAATGCGCGCTGGAACCCGCCTACCTGACGGCCTGCTGCTCAGGGGCCTGGGTATAGTGAGGCATCACTTCGGTCACGAACAGTTCCAACGAGCGCATAGTCTCCTCGTGGGACAGGTGGCCCCACTGGAACGCGGCTACGAAGTAGTTGGCGCCAGTCTCAACGTATTCGTCCATGTAGTTGCGAATAGAGTCCGGGGATCCGGCGACAACATTGAACCCGCCTCCTCCCGGCGCGGCATGTTCCTCAAGCCCCGCTGAGCCGGACCTTCGCGCCGCGGCGCCTTGGCTGGCCTGCGCCTCCCGGTCCGGCAGGTTCGACGGCCTGGCATTGGCGTTGCCACCGTAGAACTGGGTCAGGCCGCGCCTCTCCACTTCCAGTCGGCGCGGCGTGCCCAGGTTCCACTTGTACTGGTCCCAGGCGGGCTGGGCCATGGTTGCGGCTTCCGCGTCCGTCTCGGCCAGGAACAGGTGGTTGACCAAGCCGATCTTGGGCGTTTCACCCTGGGCGTTCAGCGCGCCCGGCCCCTGGTGCTCATCCCAGAGTTGGAAATAGCGGTCCACGTTTGACTGAAACGAGTCGAGGTTCCCCACGATGATGGAATGCATCCCGTTGACGGCTGAGGTCTCCACATTGCGCATATACCACAGGGGCGGGTAGGGGTCCTGTTTGGGGCGCAGGCGCATCGGGAGGTCGTCGAAGTTGTAGAACTCACCCCGGTAGGTCAGCGAATCGTTGCCCAGTCCCTCTTTGACCACCGCCAGCGTCTCAAGGTACCGGGCGTAGTTCGTCTCCACCTCGCCTTCCTGTCCCCAGAAGTAGGCCTCGATTACCCCGCCGCGGCCAACCCCGATGTCCATCCTCCCGCCGCTGAGGTTGTCCAGCATGCAGATTTCCTCGATCAGGCGCACCGGGTGGTGCAGCGGCAGCACGTAGACGCACGGTCCCAACCGGATAGTTCGTGTCCGCTCAGCGGCCGCGGCCAGGAACACGTTTTGAGAGGGGGCGAGACTATGGACGGCCGGCGTGTGATGCTCCGCCAGGTGATAGGAGTAAAACCCGGCGGACTCCAACCGCTCGATTTGGTCCAACCGTTCCCCGTAAATTTGGTCCAGCGGTACTCCGGGAATGGGCTCAATGTGGTCGAAAACCCCAAACTGCAATGCCATGAATAAGCTTCCTCGTGCAAATCAAACGTCTCGCGGCTCGATGGGCTCTTGATGGATGTCGAACGATCCAGCGTTGCTCGAGCCGCATTTTCAACTCTATTGTAAGCGCTTCTCTCAAGTCAAACGTGCTCGCTGCGAGCAGATATCAGAGTCCCGGAGCTAGCCGAATCCGCCGTTACGGCGGGTGGTAGCCAAGGTCAATTGCGACCGCGTCGCGCTATACGCGCAGGCGGCGCAACGTGGGCCGCCAGACTCCGAGCACCAACGCGACCGTCAGGTAGATGGCGGCCCCTCCCGAGAAGGCCGCCGTCCAGCTTATGTACTCCGCAACCAACGTCATCGGATATGAGCCGATGAACATGAAACCGGCGGAAATGTACCAGACGCTCATCACTCTGCCCTGAAACTCCGCCGGGACGGAGAGTTGCAGCACGGTCGTCCCCATTGGCACGATGCTGCCCATTCCGACCAGGAACAGTATCGCCCAGGAAACCCAGAACCAGTGTGACCAGCCCAGGCAGAAAAGGGAGATGCCGAAAAGGAACATGCAGGCCAGCAGCAGCCAGTTCTTGCGGGATGAGTTGCCCAGCGACGCCATGATGATCGTGCCGGACAGGGACCCAATGCCCGCGCCGGTGATCAGCAACCCGGCACCGCCGGCGCCGGTGTCGAGCACCAGTTTGGCGAAGGCGGGCAGCAACTGGGCGTAGGGCATCGCGAAGAAGCCGAAGGCGAACCCAATGCCGATCACGGTGAAAGTGATTGGGTTAGACCAGCAGTACCGCAGCCCGCCCCACAGCTCGGACAGGATGGACGAGCGTTGTTCCCGGGTCGGTACTGGCACCCGCCGCACCATGAGCAGCGTTACCGTGCCAACGCCAAAACAGCCGGCGGCCAGGTATAGCGAAGGGGTAATTCCTGCCAGTTCAATGACGCCCCCGGCCAGGGCCGGACCCAGGATTCGTCCGGAGTTCATAACTGCCGAGTTCAGGACGACGGCGTTCATCAGGTCGTCGCGGTCCACCAGGTCGCGGACTATGGCCAGCCGGGCCGGGGTATTGATGGCCTGGAGGGTGCCCAGGACGAACGACGCTGCGTAGATTTGCCAGAGGGCAATCAGCCCGGCGGTCTCCAGCGCGGCGATACCCAACACCAGCACGGCTACCAGCGCCTGGGTCAGCATCAGCAGTCCACGCCGGTCGAAGCGGTCGGCGAAGGTGCCTCCGAACAGCACGAACCCCAGGGTGGGCACCCCGTACAGGAAGATCATGAAACCCATGCGGGAGGCAGAGCCGGTCAGTTCCAGGACCATCCAACCCAGGATGAGGAACTGCATTCCCCTGGCCAATGCCTGGGCGTTGGCGCCGAGCCAGAACCAGCGGTAGTCGCGGTGCCGCAGCGCTCGGAAAGTCTGGAGCCTGCGGCCGACGGCCAGAATCTGGGCCAACTATTCCACCAAGTTTTGCCGTTTCAGGTGCTCGTCGGCGTGTTTTTCAGCGTAAATGAGACGGCGGTTGCCATAAACAACTTACCACTGTGGGTGTTTCGCGATATGACACCTATCAGGTTGACGCCCGCCCGTCAATCGCATACTCGCGCTCACGCCTACCCACTTTGAGTTGACGGGTTGAAGAAAGCCGGTCTCTCCGGGTAAGGAACGGGTTAGCTGCCACATTCCTGCCTGGGGAGGCCGACCATGTCATGGTATCGTCGTATCGCCACCTTTCTGAACTATTCTCTGCCGCAGGTGCGGACGACCCGCCAAACCAATCTGGCCCTGCTCACGATGGCTATTCTGGAGCGTCGCGCCCTGGCCATATCGGTGTTGGTGCGGGCCTGGCGGGTTGAACTGCCCTATTCTCACCACCGGCGGAAGAAACGGCTCTTTCGCTTTCTGTCCAACACCGGCTTTGACACCGTGGCGGTGCAGACGGCGCTGCTAGCTCTCATCTGCCAGGCGGCCAAGTTGCGAGGGCTGACCCCGATCATGATCGACTGGTCTGATCTGGGACAGGGGCGCAACGGACTGTTCGCAGCGGTCTGTTTTCGAGGTCGGGGGCTGCCCCTGCTCAGCTGGGGTGTCCACGCCGGAAGAGTTGGACCCGTCCCAGAACCGGGTGGAGGAGTTCTTCATCGGTAGGCCGTTGCGCCACCTGCCCACCAACATCCGGTCCTTGCTGTTGGCCGACCGTCGGTTTGGCCGGGCCAGCCTGATCCGTTTGGTGCAGCAGATGCCCAACCACACCGGCTACCCCGTGGACTACGTGATCCGCCTCAGGGGCGATGTGGTGTTCCAGAGCGCCGATTATCGTTCCTCTGGATATCGTAGTCGATTGCGGGACTATTCCCTGCCCAAAGACCGGATCCTGTTCTGGCCTCGGACCCTCTACCGATCCGATGGAGCGGCGGTCATCAATCTGGCGCTCTATTGGCTTCGAGGTCATCGAGAGCCCTGGTATCTGGCCACGTCGTTGACCAACCCTCACCAGGCGGTGCGGATGTATCGGAAATGGACGCAGCCGGAGCAGTACTTCAAGAGCCTGCCTCGTGCTACGACACGGGGATGGCAAGCAACGCTTCGGGTTGAACCGGAGCACGGTAACCACCACCGACCGGCTGCAACGGTTGCTGGTCGGGCCGCTGCTGACCTGCTGCCTGTAGATCATGATGGGCATGCGGGCATCGCAACTTTCCGGCGGCAGGTCTGCTCCCGTGGGAAGCTGGGCATCCTGCATCTGGGCTATGAATACTACCTTGCCACACCCGACCCGCCCGACCACCTCTTCGCCATCCACCAAAATCAAACCGGGTACGCGTGAGAGCCATTTCGCCATTGACGATTGGGGCCTATTCGTCTTCCGGGCGGACCGTCCTCCGGATTTCGACGCGCCCGGGGAAGCGACCGGGGACAACGTCTACAGCGTGACCATCCAGACCCGGCACCCCGAGACGAACACCGGCAGCTTGGCGGTGACGGTGCTGGTCAACGAGGTGAACGAGGGGCCGGTGATCACCCGCCAGGGCGGCCTTTCCGGCATTCCTCCGGGCAGCGTACCGGAGAACCACCCCGCAACCGAGGCGCTGGCCACCCACACCGCCTCCGACCCGGAGAACCCCGCAGCCGGCATCTACCGGTGGAGCGCGACCGTCCGCGACGGCGGCGACTTCGTGATCAACGCCCTCGGCTAACTGCGGTTCCGGAACGCGCCGGGCTACGAGCGGCCGGCCGACACCGGTCGGGACAAGGTCTACGAGGTGACCGTGCGGGCCCACGACGGCCGGGTGTACGGGACGGTAGATGCGCCGCTGCTGGTCACCGTGACGGAGGTGAACGAGGCGTCGGTGATCACCACCACCAGCCGCACCGAGTTCACCATCAGGGAGAACTCGACATCGACTGTCTACACCAACCGGGCCACGTACCAGGACCAAAACGACGTGATCCGGTGGTCGGTTGAGGAGACGGACGGTGGCGACTTCGTCATCGACCGCTACAGCGGTGTCCTGAGTTTCCGGAACACGCCGGACTACGGCCGTCCCGCCGACTCCGACCTGAACAACGTCTACGAACTCACGGTGCGGGCCACGACAGCCGGGCCTACGGTTGCCTGAACGTGGTCGTCACTGTCACCAAGGTCAACGAGGGCGCGCCGATGGTCACCGGACGGACCACCCACAGCGTGCGGGAAAACACCCCCTCCACGATCTACACCTACTGGGCCACCGACCCGGATTTGGGCGACGCCATCGCGTGGTCGACGGGCGGGGACGATGGGGGAGACTTTGTCATCACCAGGGACAGCAGCGGTCGGGGCCTGCTGGCCTTCGCCATCCCGCCGGACTTTGAGAACCCGGCGGATAGCGATCAGGACGACGTCTACGAGCTGGAGGTGGTGGCCACCGACCGGGCGGACCTCTGAGGAACGCTGTCAGTAACCGTGACCGTCACCGCGCGGAACGAGTGGCCGGCGGATGCGGAGCGCGACAACGTGTACGAGGTAACAGTCGAAGCCAGCGACGAGACCGGCAACACGGTCCGCCTGGAGGTCACGGTCGTGAACCTGCCGGACCGAGACAGCCTCGACCAACGAGACTAGACCCGAGCGCATTCGGCGGCCGCAACATTTGGCTCGACGATGACTCGATATCCAGTTCGCAGCCCCAGTGGTACAAACTTCGCACATCCTCGATTGGCGGAATGGTGACGAAGTAGATCCCGGCTCATGCGTCGCCGTCATCGCACGCTAAATTCCACCGTGGAATTGGCCGGGTGGGCACGCGGTGCTGAGATATTCAAGGGCGGCAATCGACGTAAGAACCAAAACTCGAAAATCCCTACTCAAAGCGGGGATAACACCCAAACGCCATTGTGGGATTCCCTAACTTGCCCTTATTTTCCCGTAACGTAGCAAATTCTCTCTGATCTCAGCACGAGGCGACCCAATCATTGTTCTTCGACGAATCGCAAGTTCCCACTTGCTGTCCTTCGAAAAGTGGTAGCCGAGGCGCGAAGATGCAACGTCTTAAAACAGGGACTGAGGACGCTACACGCGCCATCGAGCGTGATCCCCGTCACCCGATGAGTTGCGCGCACCGCCCCGTAGCCTTCACCCAACTTCCCACGCCGGATCGTGGGCAAAAAAGCGGCCAGCCTGCGCGGAGGTGCCCGCGTCCCGGGCACACCATTACATTGACCGACTGAACAGGTGCCGAGACTCGATCCAAGAGTGGGACACAAAGTGGGAAACGCAAACCCGACGCGCAAAATCCCTACTCAAAGCAGGGATGCAATGGCGTCCCAGGCAGGATTCGAACCCGCGGCCAGCTGCTTAGAAGGCAGCCGCTCTATCCACTGAGCTACTGGGACGCGTCAGGATTAGCATAGTAAGGGCGTCAGTGGGATGTCAACGCTCAGATCCGCGCATCCGCGGACCCAGCATGACTACGGAAGAGCGCCGGCGATGGAGACTGAGGAACATCGCCCGCTCCCCGATAGCGTCGTCCGGATCGACGTCGTGATCGAACAACGACAACGGGCAGCTGGCCAGGCGCGAGTTCCGAGGCTCCCCACGCGGGAGCGGACCGGAAGTTTTGTAGTAAACTTACCGGAACGATGCGCGACCGGGGCGCGGGCACACCCGAAGGTGTGGATGCGGCGGCGCCTACAATTTCGAACAGCGGGAAAAGCCTGTATGACTGCCCAACGAACCAACCCGATCCGAGTCCTCGTAGCCAAGCCGGGATTGGATGGACATGATCGGGGCGCGAAGGTGATCGCCCGGGCGTTGCGCGATGCCGGGATGGAGGTCATCTACACGGGTATCCGTCAGACACCACGCATGGTGGTGCAGGCTGCTGCCCAGGAGGACGTTTCGGTCCTGGGGTTGAGCATCCTTTCCGGAGCCCACATGGAATTGCTCCCGGAAATTATGCGGTTGCTGGGCGAACAAAGCATGGATGACGTGCTGGTGGTGCTGGGTGGTATAGTGCCGGAAGAAGACCGCGAAGCATTGTCCCGAATGGGAGTCGCCGCAGTCTTCGGACCGGGTACCTCCACAAACGATATCATCGAATACATCAATACCTACGCGTCGGATTAGCGAACCGCTGATAATTCATTCAACCGCGGCGACAAGCCGCGCCGCAGGTTTGAAAATTCAAAAAATTGGCAAAACACGCACATTGATCTATTGATGGCTCAATTGCGCCAACCTATAATCTGGCGTCAATTCGGAAACGACGTGCGTATTCAGGTCGCAAACAACCATGAAGTACAACGTCGCGCAACTGCTGAAAGAAGCGATCGGTTCGCATCGCAATTTCGACATCGAGGAGGCAATCTGCGACGCTGACTATCCGGTGGAACATGTTCGGGGCTCGGTGGACATGGTGCGGACGCACCAGGGCATATGGGTCCAGGCATGGCTTGCCGTCCAGGTGCCGCAATGTTGTTCACGGTGTCTTGAGGTGTTTTCGCGAACGCTGCGCGTGGAACTCGACGAGGAGTACTTCCCTGAAGTTGACGTCAAAACCGGTTTCAAGTCGTTGCCTCCGGACGACGGGGAAGTGTTGTACATCAGCGCGGACCATAACCTGGATTTGGCGGAGGCCACTCGTCAAGCCACGCTGGCCGCTCTGCCGCTGAAATCGCTGTGCAAGCCTGATTGCGGCGGCATCTGCGACCGTTGCGGTTGTGATCGCAACCAGGGTTCATGTGACTGTTATAATCGGGAGATCGATCCGCGGTGGGCGGTATTGCGCTCTTTGATGGATGAGCAGCAACCTTGAACGTAAAGCACGACAGCATCGATGGTTCTCGACCGGCACATGCCGGCGAGACATCAGCTTCAAAGATGGAATAGGAAAATGGGAGCACTACCGAACAAAAAATTGACCAGAGCACGCAAGGGACGACGACTATCGTCTCCGGCGTACCGGCTCAGGGCCTTGCATCCAGCACGCTGCCCCAGGTGCCGGGCGGCGAAACGGCCGCATGCAGCATGCCCAGGTTGCGGGTTTTACAGGGGCCGGCAGGTCGGAAGCTGACCGACCAAGCAAACCACCGATAAAGACGAATTAACTGGGCCGCGATTTTGCATCGCTATTTTGGAGAGCGGTCATCATGGCAGACATCGCCCGAACACCGGTTTACTCATATATTTTCCCCGGTCAGGGCACTCAAAAAGTCGGTATGGGCCGTTCGTTGTACGAACTGTCGCCCGCCGCACGCGAGATATTCGGCGAAGCTGACGAAAGCCTCGGAATAAACCTATCGAAGTTGATGTTCGAAGGTCCCGCAGAAGATTTGCAAGATACCGCGCACGCCCAGCCGGCGATAATGACAGTGTGCATCGCCATCTGGCGAGCGTGGCAAGAGTACCTGGGTCCGCAGGCTCCGGATCCCGTGGCGGTTGCCGGGCACAGTCTTGGCGAATATACGTCCATGGTGGTCGGTGGTGTTATGGATTTCCGTGACGGCATTCGGCTCGTGCGGGAACGAGGGCGGTTGATGCATGAGGCATCTGAAACGCATCCCGGGTCCATGGCCGCGATCATCGGACTTGACGAGTACGACGTCGCGCAGGTGGCCCTCGACTCCGGTGTCGAGATGGCCAACATTAACTCGGACGATCAGATCGTTGTGAGTGGAGACAAAATGGCCCTGGCCAGAGCCATGGACCTGGCGTCAGCTCGCGGAGCCAAAAAGGTCGTGCCGCTGGCCGTTAGCGGAGCTTTCCACTCCCGCTTGATGGCAGAAGCGCAAGAGGGGTTGACCGACGCGATCGACCACGTTCGATTGCATGACCCGCGGTTCCCGGTGATTGCGAATTCCACCGGGACAGCCATCGTGAATTCGGAACAGGCCCGCCACGAGTTGCTTACCGGTCTTTGCCACTGTGTAATGTGGAAACACTCGGTGCGGTTCATGGTCGACTCCGGGGTCAATCGTTTCGTCGAGTTCGGGCCGGCACGAGTATTGTCCAGCCTCGTTCGTCGGATCGATCCGGACGTTGAAGCATTGACACTGTCGGATCCGGACTCAATCCGCAAAGTAGGCACCGACGCGCCTTAACCATTCAAGTTCGCACGTTTTGCCGGAGACAACCGTGGTGCTGAGCGCTACGGCTGCGGCGGACAATGTTCGATAGTCCGTTCACCCCAGGCATCCACCACGGTCCGGTCGGCAGACAGGCCAGAGTGCTCACGCTGTTGTCACTCTACGCCGTCGATGTTCGGCCACGTGCGGCGAGTGAGACGATGGACTGGTTGTGCGCCCAGAACCCGGCCACGACGAGCACCAGGAGAGCCGCCCAGTCCATGGTCAGCGGCATAACCGAGGAAGGTTCCGGCGTCGACGAGATAATCAGCCGTTATGCACCCGCCCTTCCTGTGCGGTTGCTTTCTATCGTTGACCGCAACATATTGCGTGTGGCAATCTATGAACTGCTCAATCGCGATAACATTCCGAGGAACGTCATCATCAACGAAGCTGTCGAGTTAGCGTCCATTTTCGGCAGCGAGAGCAGTGCCCGTTTCGTTAACGGCGTTCTGGGCTCAGTTGCCCACGATCTGCAGGCGCCCGTTGACAGTGCGGTAAATTAGTTTAGACTCCGCACGCCTCAGACCCATTCACGTGGTCATTCCCACCACTATTTTCACGGAGATGAACTTGTGAGTACCGTGCTCGAACGGATTACCGACATCGTAGTTGACAAGCTCGGCGTCGACGCCGGCGATGTCAGCGAGAGCTCATCCTTTCAGGATGACCTGGGGGCCGATTCGCTGGACTTGGTTGAACTCATCATGGCGTTCGAAGAGGAATTCAGTTCGAACGAAAACACCATCGAAATCCCCGATGAAGACGCGGGCGAGATCCACACCATCGCCGACGCGGTCAATTACCTGAAAGGCAAAGGCGTGACGGATGAATAGGCCCGCGGCTTGCCGGACGGGATGACTTTGGACATGGGTAACTTACGGGATGGACACACTCGCCGAGGTAGCTCGTGTCGTGAACGGGTGCACCGACTGTCACTTGCATGCTGGCAGGACGAACGCCGTGCCGGGTGAGGGCCCTGACGCTGCCGAGTTGCTTTTCATCGGAGAAGGTCCGGGGTTCCACGAGGATCGGCAAGGCCGGCCGTTCGTGGGACCGGCGGGAAATTTTCTCGAGGACCTGCTCCAATCCATCGGCATGACGAGGGAGCAGGTGTACATAGCGAACATGGTGAAGTGCCGGCCCCCAGATAACCGGGATCCCGTACCCTCCGAAATCTCGGCGTGCAGCAAATATCTTGACCGACAGATAGAACTCCTCAACCCGCTATTGATAATTACGCTGGGCCGATTTTCCACGGCACGATTTATCCCGGGGCAAAGCATCAGCCGGGTGAGGGGCCGTTTGAGACGGGTCAGCGGGCGTCACATCTTTCCCATCATGCACCCCGCGGCCGGGTTGCGCCGCCAGGAAATGAGGGTCGCCATCGAGGAGGATTTCGCCAAGATCCCGGGCCTGCTGGACGTTCTGCGAATCCAGTCCGAACCAGCTTCCGAAGATCATCAAATCCGAGAAACGGCGTCTTCCTTCGAGGCATCACCGCCAGAGCCAACACGTTCCCTCTGGGATATGCTGGGCCCTCCGGGCCAGGCACACGCCACACCCCCGTCTCATGATCCGGTCGTCGACCAGCCTGAAGAACCCAACGAACCATTGCCGGGGCAGCAAAGGCTGTTCTGATACCGACTCGCGTGACCACGTTGCCTGATTTTACCCCGCTTCCCGAAGAACCGCTGCGCATCTTGCCCCTGGGCGGGTTGGGCGAGATCGGCAAGAACATGATGGTGTTGGAATGCGGGGATGACATCATCATCGTCGACTGCGGAGTCCAATTCCCGACCGAGGACATGCCCGGCGTCGACCTGATCATACCCGACGTGTCCTATCTGATGTCTCAATCCCACCGAGTGCGCGGGATCCTGATCACCCACGGACACGAAGACCACATCGGAGCCCTGCCACACGTGCTCCCGGACCTCGATGTTCCGGTTTACGCCCCTCGGCTCGCCCATGGGCTGATTACCGTGAAACTCAATGAAAGGCGGCGCACCCGCGACGCCGTGGTGCACGCGGTGGAGCCGGAGCAGCCGGTCCAGTTCGGAGATCGCTTTCGCGCCACCTGGTTCCGCGTTTGCCACAGCATTCCGGACGCCATGGGCATTTGCATCGAAACCCCGTGGGGAAGTGTGATCCACACCGGAGATTTCAAGATCGACCATACCCCGGTCGACGGCCACACCATCGATCTACCGGCGCTGGCCGAACGGGGCCAAAATGGCGTGCTGCTTTTGTTGTCGGACTCTACGTACGCCGAGTTGCCAGGATACACGCCGTCCGAGCAGACAATGGGTGACGCGTTGGATCGGGCCGTTGGCGACGCTCCCGGCCGGGTCATAATCGCGACATTTGCATCGCTGATCAGCCGGATACAGCAGGTGATCACGGCGGCGGAAAATCATGATCGCCACGTGGCGTTTGTGGGCCGAAGTATGCTCGCCAACGTGCAAATGGCCACGGAAATGGGATATCTGGATGCCCTGCCGGGGACCATCGTTCCGGTACGCGACGTGGCGGGTTTGCCGCCGGACAGAGTCGTACTGATGACCACCGGGAGCCAGGGCGAGCCGACGTCGGCGTTGGTCCGCATCGCCAACGGTGAAAGCCGGGACGTCGAACTGATGGAAGGCGACACCGTGGTCATATCGGCCACCCCGATTCCAGGCAACGAGCGGGCGGTTAGCCAGACCATCGACAATCTGCTGCGGCAGGGCGCGCGCGTGCTCTATGACCGCATCGCGCCGGTCCACGTGCACGGTCATGCGAGTCAGGAGGAGCTGAAGCTGATGCTCAACCTGACCCGGCCGCGTTACTTCGTCCCCGTACATGGCGAATATCGGCACCTGCGGGCGCACGCGCAACTGGCCTGGGAATTGGGAGCAGCGCCGGACGGCATATTCGTGATGGAGGACGGCGAGATCCTCGAGATCGACCAGGACGGCGCCCAAATCGTCGATTCGATACCCGCTGGGCCCATTTACCTGGACGGTCCCACGATGATGGATACCGACAGCGTCGTACTGCGGGAAAGGCGGTCGCTGGCCCGCGACGGCGTTGTTGTCGTCTGCGTGGGCGTGGACCAGGGCGGCGAACTGACCGGTCCGGTCCAGGTTGCCGGCAGCGGGTTCATGGATCCAGGGGACGCCAGGGACACGTTCAAGCGCCTGGCGGAGGCGGTGGAGATGGGAGTTTCCGGCGATCTTCCGCCCGCCGACCTGGACAAAGCTCGCGCAAACATTAGAAAAGTTGCCAGACAGTTCCTACGCAATGATCTGAACAAACGCCCTATGATAATCCCGGTAATCCTGGATACGTGACGGGCCGCCGGCAAGTCAATTCAACGTGACAGATATTCCGCCGCACCCGCCCGGGGCGGCGTTCTTGTTTGTCGGTCACCGGTCGGCGCTGTACCAGTTTAGGAGTCGAGGATATGTCGACCGCTACTGCCGCCTTCAACGGCGGATTCAATTGGTTCAAGACCGGCATAACCGCGGGCGTGCTCCTGGTCGGGACCATGCTGTTTGCGCTGGTTTACCTGGCGATACCCGAGTTCCACGATTGGCTCATGGCAACGCTGGGCGTGGGTTGGGCGGTGACCGCAGGATTCGGGTTGGGCGTACTGCTTGCGATGATCTACCGGCCGATGTCCCTGGTGCGCGGGTGGAGATGGTGGTCCTCGCTGGCAATAGTTGCGGTCACAGCGGTGGCCGGACTGACTTTCTGGCAGGGAGAAAGCGGGCCGTCCTACGCCTATGGAATGGCC
Source organism: uncultured Dehalococcoidia bacterium (assembly GCA_951813535.1). Classification (GTDB taxonomy): domain Bacteria; phylum Chloroflexota; class Dehalococcoidia; order Lucifugimonadales; family UBA3495; genus Bin87. The sequence goes on from OX638345.1 coordinate 2,506,082, forward strand.
GGACCATGGGGGTACGCCCTCACGGGTGGGCAGATTTGGCTATGGCTGATCGAGTTTATCGCCGCGCTGGTACTCGTCAGCCTGTTGCTTGTTCCGAAGGCATGGAGAGGGTACTGGATCGCCGGACGGTTCCTTGCGATGGTTGCCTGGGCTGGGCTGGTTTTTGCGGCCATCGCGGCCAGGTACGTCGCAATCGGGCTGATGTTGGCCTCAGTTGCGGTTGCCCGGCGCACGCGGGCCCTGGTCGGTAAGCGACCCAGAACGGGCCCACGGACGGCGCAACCTGTAATTCCGCCGGCGCCGGTGTCCGAACCAAAAGCGCCCGAGCAGACCGAACCCTCGAGCGCCCCACCAAAAGTAAGTCTGTCCCGTTCCGGAGGATGGCAGTTGCCGCCTCTGGATACGCTGGCGCCCCCGGAACCGCACCAGATCAACGGGGCTGCCATAGCGGACATGACCGAAGAGATCAAGGACGCGTTGGCGGAGCACGGGGTGTACGTCGAGGTTGAAGACGTAAAGGCCGGGCCCCGAGTGATCAAGTTCGGCCTGGTTCCGGGATACATGCCCGTGAGGGCCAGCAAAGATGGCGACACTTCGAAACAGCGCCCCAGCCGCGTTCGCGTTGGCGACATCTCCAAACGGCAAAAAGACCTGGCTTTGGCGCTGAAAAGCCCGTACATCAGGATCATCGAGACGCCCGAACCCGGCGAAGGCCTGGTGGGCCTCGAGGTGCCGAACCCGTCTCCCGGAAAGGTGCTGATGCGGTCCATTGTGGAGGGCCCGGAGTTCACCAAGATAGTCGACAAGGGCGGACTGGCATTCGCGTTGGGCGAAGACGCCGGCGGACAGTCGCTGGCTCTGGACCTGGCGGCCATGCCGCATCTGCTGATCGCGGGAGCGACCGGGTCCGGCAAGAGCGTGTGTATCAACTCGCTGGTGGCGTCGCTGTTGATGACGCGGCCTCCGGACGAGCTGCGAATGATCATGGTGGATCCGAAGCGCGTGGAGCTCACGCCGTTCAACGGGATCCCGCACCTGGTAATGCCGGTGATCGTGGAACCGGACGAAGTCCAGCCGGCCCTGCGGGGACTGATCAACGAAATGTCGCGCCGATACAAGCTCATGGAAGAAATGGGCGTGCGCAACATCGCCGGGTACAACGCCAAGGCGAATGAGCCGATGTGTTTCCTGGTGCTGATCGTGGACGAGTTGGCGGACCTGATGATGACGGGCGGACTGGAAGTCGAGCAGCAGCTGGTCAGGCTGGCGCAGCTGGGGCGAGCTGCGGGCATACATATGGTGCTGGCCACGCAGCGGCCGTCAGTCAAGGTGGTCACCGGCCTGTTGAAGGCCAACGTGCCAGCGAGGGTCGCGTTCGCGGTGGCGTCCCAAGTGGACTCGCGCGTGATCCTTGACGGAGGCGGAGCGGAAGCGCTGATGGGGAAAGGCGACCTGCTCCTCCTGAACAACGACTTCCCGAAGGCGCGACGGGGCCAGGGGACGCTTGTATATGACGATGAAATGGACCGCCTCGTCGACTTCTGGCGCAACCAGCAGGGGCCGCCGCTGCCGCCGATTGACCTGAGCGAAGAAGACGCCCAGGCGGATGATCCCGATCCCGAAAACATCGACGACATATTCCAGGGCAACGTCCTGGACCAGGCCCGAGACCTGGCGCTGCGCAACCCTAGGCTAACGTCGGCGATGCTGGAACGGCGGTTCAAGGTACGCAAATCAATCGCCGACGAGCTGATCGAAGAGCTGCGGGGAGAGGGCCTGGTGATCGGCGGGTAAATCCACGCGGCGGGATATGCCCAGACGGACCAACCGACGGACACGCGGGATTCCGTTGGCCGCCCGGGCGCGTTTCTTTCCGAGTGTACCGAATAATCCGCGTCGGGATGCCCTGAACCTGTTTGGAAACCCTCAACCGGCTCGGGAACCACGGCATTATCCTTAGCCCCAATCCACCGAAAGGATGGGTGTGGCGGCATGGTGATGGGATAAGAAAGTGCTCCCGGCTTCGGGGATAATGGTTTTTGACAACGAAAACCAATCCCTCACAAGGAACACCCAACGGATGCTGCCACCTGAGCGTCCTGACCGCATCCATGTCGCCTTCGACGATCACCGCTTGGTGGCCAACGCCGGGCTGCTTTTGCCGGTTACCCTGGCCCATCATCTGGGGCTGGGCGAGTTGGTTGACCGCCACGTTGACTTGGGAGATGCGCCGGGACGGGCCAACGCTGGCGACAAGATACTGACGTTGGTGGCATCGGCATTGGCCGGTGGCGACTGCATTGATGATGCCGACGCGCTACGCGCTGGGGGGACCGAGCACGTGCTGGGCTGCGCAGTCAAGGCGCCTTCCACGCTGGGGACCTTCCTGCGGAGTTTCCGATGGGGCCACGTGCGGCAGCTGGACCGGGTGAGCCGAGAGGCGCTGGCGAGGGCCTGGGCGGCTGGTGCCGGACCCGGCGATGAGCCGCTGACCATTGATCTTGATTCCACTGTCTGCGAGACCTTTGGGTTGGATAAGGAAGGCGCGCAGCGCCACAACTACGCGGGACAGCGGGGCTATCACCCGCTCCTCGCCGTTGCCGCCGGAACCGGCGACGTGCTGATGGCACGGCTGCGCCAGGGCCGGGCCAACACCGCTCGAGGGGCCGCCCACTTCCTGCGTGAGACCATCAGCCGAGTGCGCTACGCGGGGGCCACCGGGCCACTGACCATGCGGGCCGACAGTGGCTTCTACAACCACGACATCGTCGCCGTCTGCCGGAAGACCAAGGTCCGCTTCTCCATCACCGTACGCCAGTACCAAAGCGTGCGCAATCTCATCGAGGCCATACCCGAAGCAGAGTGGACGCCCATCCCTTACTGGATGGAGGGAGCCGCCGACGTGGCGGAGACCACCTACACTCCGTTTCAGCATGAGCCCGACGCCGTATCGGTCCGACTCATCGTCCGCAGAGTGAAACCCACGCCCGGCTCCCAACTCGCGCTGCTTGCCACCCACAGCTATCACGCTTTCATCACCGATAGAGACGGCGACACCCTGGAACTGGAGGCCAACCATCGCCGCCACGCCGAGATCGAGAACGCCATCCGCGATCTCAAGTACGGCGTGGGGCTCAATCACCTGCCCTCGGGGCGCTTCCCCGCCAACGCCGCCTGGCTGGCAGTACAGGTGATGGCGCATAACCTCGCCCGCTGGACCGCCCGCATCGGCATGGGAGAGCAACTGATCACCACCAAGACCCTCCGACGACGCTTCTTCTCCCTCCCCGGACGCATCACCCGCAAGGCACGCCGTCTCACTTTGCATCTTCCCCGGGGCTGGCCCTGGCAGAACCAGTTCGCTGGTGCCCTGGCGAGACTGCGCGCCCTGCCACTGCCTTCCTGACGCCGCCCTCCGCCTTTGACCTATACACAATAACGCCCCACGCCTGGACGATCAGCGCCTCAGGCTGGGCCCCTCACGGTCTCCGCCGGCGGTCTGCGCTGAAAATCGCTCCCAACGCCGCTACCACGGGCCGCAAACATCCCCTGGCGTAGCAGCCACACTACCCATCGTCCATTTCACCGGCATCCGGTCCTCGCCAACCCATGCCCTGACCCCGCATCCCTCGTCTGATCGCCGCCGCGGTATCCCCTCGGTGGATTCGGGCTTAGAGATACGCCGCCGCATCAGCGATCGGTGGTATGATTCTTCGGCCAGGGGCCGGGGGAACATTGCTGATCGACCTGCACGCGCATACCTATCCCAAATCAGACGACAGCTTCGTGTCCGCGGACGAGTTGGTGGATTCCGCGCGACAATGCGGCATGGATGGTATCTGCCTGACGGAGCACGACGATTTCTGGCCCCTCGACGCCGCGCGGGAGTTGTCCCGGCGGCACGGGATCCTGGTGCTGCCCGGAGCGGAAATCAACACGGACGCCGGGCACGTCCTGGTTTTTGGGTTGGAGCGGTACAAGTTCGGGATGCACAAACCGGGGTTTCTCCGAGAAGAAGCGGACCGCTACGGTGCTGTTCTCATCGCCGCCCATCCCTACCGGCGACGCTTCCTTGCCGATCCGGGGGAAGACCCGGCAGTGCGTTCGGAGATGCTCAACCGGGCGCTGGACGACGAGATGCTCCGCCTGTTCGACGCCGTAGAATCTCACAACGGCCGGGGCAAGGAGTCGGAGAACCTCTTTTCGGAGGACCTGCGCCAGGGTCTGCGCTTGTCGGGAACCGGCGGGAGCGACACGCATTACCTGCGGCAGATGGGCACCGCAGCAACGCTGTTCGAACGTCGCATCGCGTCCTTGGATGAACTGGTCGCCGAACTGAAGGCCGGGCGAATGCGCGCGGTGGACCTGAGCGTCGCCGCACCCACAACATCAGGTCGCGCTGGTTAGCATGAGTTCAGTGCTGCAAATCGAGGATCTGCGGGTCGAATTCCGCGTGCCCAATGGGGTGGTGCACGCCGTGAACGGGGTCTCCTTCTCCCAGGAAGAGGAGGAAGTGTTCTGCATCGTCGGCGAGAGCGGCGCGGGAAAAAGCGCGCTGGCGCTGGCGGTGATGGGCCTGCTCCCGGACAATGGCGAGGTCACCGGCGGAAGGATACTGTTTGACGGGGTTGACCTGGTCACGGCCCCCGTGGAATACGTGCGGGAGCTTCGTGGCAAGGCGATGTCCCTGGTGTTCCAGGACGCGCAGTCAGCCCTCAACCCGGTCCAGACCATCGGCAGCCAACTCACCGAAGTGATCATCACGCACTCGCAGCTGAACCGCAGGGCGGCCGGGTCGGTCTGCCAGGAGATGCTGCGTGAACTGGGAGTGCCGGATCCGCGGCGCATGATGTCCGCCTACCCGTTCACGTTGAGCGGCGGCCAGTGTCAGCGAGTGATGCTGGCCATGGCCATGGTCATGCGTCCCCGGCTCCTGATCGCCGATGAGGTGACGTCGAGCGTCGATGTAACGCTCCAGGCGGAGATCCTGGAGCGGTTGAAGGAGCTGAGCCGGGATTCCAAATCGGCAATCCTGCTGATCACGCACGACATGGGTGTGGTCGCCAACATGGCCCGGCGAGTAGGGGTGATGTACGCGGGCCATCTGGTGGAGACGGCCGAACTGTTGCCGCTCTTCAAGCAGCCGCGGCACCCTTACACGTGGTCGCTGCTACAGAGCCTGCCCCGGCTGGACGCGGCTGGGCGGAGGCTGCAGGCGCTGCGCGGAGCGCCGCCGGATCTGATCAACCTTTCCGAGGAGTGTCCGTTCCTCCCGCGCTGCCCGAAGGCGGTGACGCAATGTCGATCGGAACGCACGCCGGGCCTGTCCGAACTGGATGCCAGGCATTGGGCCGCGTGCTACAACCCGGTGACATACGCGAACGGTGAGTGACCATCCACAGCGCCCGGTTACTGGTTGTTCGCCAAATCGGCTACCAACAATTGCAGCGACAGGGCAGGTTCAAGGCGGCCCTGCTTTATGGCGAGGTCACTCTCCAACACCCGGCGGTACCTGCTCCGTATCTGAGACAGGGTCAGGCGGCGAGCTTGCGTGAGGGTCTTGCGGACCACAAAGTCGGAGTTGGTGCCCATGCGTCGACCGAGGTCGGGCTGGGCCACGCCACGATCGGTCAGGTCGCGGGCCAGGGCGATGAGACGGAGCTGGCGTTCGATCATCGCGATTATGTAGAGCGGTTCCTGGCCGTCTTCCATGAGCTGCATCACTGAACGTAGAGCCGGTCCCGGCCGTCCATCCATGATGGAATCCACCGCCGCAAAGATGTTGGCCTCCTGAGCGTAGGGCACCATGGCGCGCACATCCGCGTCGGTGATGCTGCGCCCGGTGGCGTAGAGGGACAGTTTTTCGAGTTCGCGGTCGATGGTCCACAGGTCGCCGCCCACCAGTTCGGCCATCACCTGCATCGCCGGAGGGGTGATGCTGGACCCTTTGTCCTCGGCCCGCCCTTTGATCCATTGCAGCAGCGCCTGGCCGTTAGGAGTGGTCTCGCGGTGGATCGTGCAGTGCTCGGACAGAGAACGGAGCAGCGGATTGCTCTGCTGGACGTCGCCATCGACGAAGATCAGCAGGGTAGTTGTTGGAAGGCTCGGGACGGAATCCGCCAACTGTGTCCAGACCCCGCTGGCTGATGCAGCGCGCCGGCCGGAGCGGCGGCCACCTCCGGATCCCTGCTGGGCAGCCAGGACGCCTTCGATCTCGACGAGGCGCATGGTGTCGAGGAACGGAAGCGAATTGCACATCGCCAGAACCTCGTCAGGACGGGCGCGAGCCGCCGAGACGACATGCCGGTTGGAATCCATAAGGTCGCCGGCTCCGGCCTCAGCCTTCACCCGACCCAGGCGTTCGGCAACAAGGAAAGAGTCGCCGTAGATGACGTGGGCTGGCATACCGCGCGCTACTGGTCGGATCGCCCCGCCAGCAGGGCGATGAGTCCCGGGCGCTTAGTTCTCGACCAGCTCGGTCAGCACGCCGAACACCGAGCGGGGATGCACGAATCCGATGGTTCCGGACAGGCCATGGCGGGGCTCGGAGTCGATGAGAGACAGGCCGTTTGCGGAGAGGATCCTGAGCTTGCCGGCGATGTCGTCGACGTTGAGGGCAAGATGATGCAGGCCCTCGCCGCGCCGCTCGATGAACCGGCCGACGGCGCTTTCAGGGGTCAAGGGCTCCAGGAGTTCCAGCCGGGTCTGGCCGATTTCGATGAGGCAGGCGCGGACGGCCTGATCGTCGAGCTCGACCACCTCGGCGTCGGGAGATCCGAAGTTCGCGCTGAAAAACTCCAGCGCGGCACGAATGTCACGAACGGCGACGCCGACGTGGTCGATGTAGTTGACGGCGCAGGTCTCGGGCATCGTCGGTTCGCCTCCGGGAGGGTGTGCGTTATCAGACTGGGTACTGGGCGAGGACCTGGCGCGCGATGATCATCCGCTGGACCTCGGACGTTCCCTCGTAAATGGTGGTGACCCGAGCATCGCGGAAAATGCGCTCGATGCGGGACTCCTTGAAGATACCGATCCCGCCGTGGATCTGCATGGCCTCGTAAGCGGCGTTGTTGCACATCTCGGAGGCGATGAGCTTGGCCATGGAGGCCTCGTTGATGAAGGGCAGGCCGGCATCGCGCAGGGAGGCGGCGTGCATGGTGGCGACGCGGGCAGAATGGACGCCGGTGGCGATGTCGGCCAGCTTGAACTGGATTGCTTGGTGGCGGGCCAGCGGGCGTCCGAAGGTCTCGCGGAGTTGGGCGTAGCGGACGGCCTCTTCCAGCGCGGCCTGGCCGATGCCCACGCACTGGGCGGCGATGGAGATGCGGCTGGAGTCTAGGATGTCCATGGCGTAGCGGAAGCCCATGCCTTCCTCGCCGATGATGTTCTCCGCCGGGATTTCGGCGTCCTCGAACACGATCTCGCAGGTGCTGGAGGCGCGGATGCCCATCTTGTTGTGCTGCGGGTTGATCTGCATGCCCTGGGTACCAGCCGGCACGATGAATGCGCAAACCCCCCGATACCCGATGGACCGGTCCTGGTTGGCGAAGATTACCAGCGTCTCGGCGACCTCGGCGTTGGTGATGAACTGCTTGGAGCCATTGAGCACCCAGGACCCGTTGCGCCGAGAGGCGGTGGTGGCCATGGCGGCGGCGTCCGAGCCGCTCCCGGGCTCGGTGAGTGCCCATGCCGCGATGCCCTGGCCGGAGGCGAGGGACGGGATATAACGCTGTTTCTGTTCTTCGTTACCGAAACGGGCAATGGTCTCCAGTCCGAGACCCAGGTGCGCCGCAAGCGTGACGCTCGCGGCCACGTCCGCGCGGGCCAGTTCCTCGATGGCGATGGAGGACTTGCGGAACCCGCCGCCGCTACCGCCGTAGGCCGGATCGACGCCAATGCCGGTGAGGCCCAACTGGGCCATCCCTCGCCAGTTCTCGTGCGAGAACTCAGCCTTCTCGTCCAGTTCCGCAGAGCGGGGCATGATCTCACGCTCGGCGTAGTCCCGGACGAGGTTCTGGAGCATCTTTTCTTCTTCGTTGAGGGTCACGTCAGTCACGGGGTTCCTCCAAGGGCCGACTGCGTCAATACCGGCGGGCAGCCCGTCAATTTTCGGCAAGTGTGGAAAAGTTTATCACAGGCCCCCGGCGGGCTCGTATTCGCCGTAGACCTGGCGCAGCACATCGCAGATCTCACCCAGGGTGGCGTACCGTTCCACGCACTCCATCATGGGCGGAATCGTGTTGGCTCCTTCGGAGCGGGCGGCGTCGGCCAAGCGGGCGAGGCTGATCTGGACGGCCATGTTGTCGCGCTCGCGGCGCAGGCTGCGGAGCCGCTCAACCTGTTCCGCGGCGGCCGTGGCGTCAACGCGCAGAAGGCCAGAAATGGGGGGCGACTCGGTGACGTACTGGTTGACGCCGACGACCACCCGATCGTTTTCGTCGACCTCACGCTGGTGGCGGAAGGCGGAGTCGCCGATTTCCTGGACCTGGAAGCCGTCCTCGATGGCGGCAACGGCTCCGCCCATCCGGTCGATGCGCTCGATGTACTCCAGGGTGGAGGCTTCCAGACGGTCGGTAAGGTTTTCGATGTACCAGGAGCCGCCGAGGGGGTCCACCACGTCAGCAGCGCCACTTTCGTGGGCCAGGATCTGCTGTGTGCGGAGCGAGAGCTGGGCGGACTCTTCGCTAGGGAGGCTCAGGGCTTCGTCACGTGAATTGACGTGGAGGGACTGCGTACCTCCAAGGACGGCGGCCAGGGCCTGGACGGTGCTCCGGATGACGTTGTTATCCGGCTGTTGGGCAGTGAGGGTCACGCCGGCAGTCTGGGTGTGGAAGCGCAGCATCATCGAGCGCGGGTCCTTGGCGCCGAAGCGGTCGCGCATTATGTTCGCCCAGAGACGGCGGGCGGCCCGGAATTTGGCGACCTCTTCGAAAAGGTTGTTCTGTGCCACGAAGAAGAAGGACAGGCGCGGCGCGAAATCGTCAACCGGCAAACCGGCGTCGACGGCGGCCTGCACGTAGGCGATGGCGTTCGCGAAGGTGAAGGCGAGTTCCTGGCTGGCGGTGGCGCCGGCCTCCCGCATGTGGTATCCGCTGATGCTGATCGTATTCCACCGGGGCACATTCTCGGCGCAGTAGCGGAACACGTCGACCACCAGGCGCATCGACGGGCGCGGCGGGTAGGCGTAGGTGCCGCGTGCGATGTACTCCTTGAGGATGTCGTTTTGGAGCGTGCCGTTCAGCTGGTCGGGGGCAACGCCCTGCTTCTTGCCGGCCGCGATGTAGAGGCAGAGCAGAACCGCCGCCGTGGCGTTGATGGTCATCGACGTGCTGACCTTGTCCAAGGGGATGCCGTTGAACAGGGTCTCCATATCGGCCAGGGAACAGATGGGCACGCCCACCTTTCCCACCTCGCCTTCGGCCAAAGGATGATCGCTGTCGTACCCGATCTGGGTGGGCAGATCAAAGGCCACGGACAGGCCGGTTTGGCCGTTCTCCAGCAAGTAGCGATAACGTTCGTTAGTGGCAGCGGCCGTGGCATAACCGGCGTACTGACGCATGGTCCAGACGCGGCCGCGGTACATGTTGGGTTGGACGCCACGGGTGTACGGGAATTCTCCGGGGTAACCGATGGAGTCGCCATAGTCGCCGCTGGCAGATCCGTCCTCAGGAGTGTATACGGTGTCCAGACTCAGTCCGGAATCCGTTGCGAATTGCTCGCGCCGCTCGGGAAAACGCTGCGTGACGCGGGAAAGCGTAGAGTCCTGCCATTCCTGCTTATTGTTTGACATACAGCCCTACCGGCCGGCCACTGCACCGGGCAGCAGGCGGCGTGGATTCAAGGGCCCATTTTATCATTGGGCGCGCGAAGCAGCCGGTATTGGGGTCCGGACGCGAACGCGGCGAGAGAGTGCGGTTACGGGTTCGCACACGTGCTACAAGACGCACGTGCTTGTTGGGCTTTACCACGGAAATTGCGTGCACGTACGGAGGGAACAATGTGCAATTTCGGTGGAACTGCCGCGAACTGGTAGTTTAGGGGTTGGCATCGGGTAAGACCTGATACCATTGGGCCGCGGTACAGTTCGGTTCCACTGGCCGAAGACAACCTCCACGTATCGGGTTAACAATGGCTACCGCATCCGCAGCGCGATCAAGCGACACAGGCGGTGATCGGAGAACTATCATGCCCACCATCACATTGCCGGACCACCTGAAAAGAGGCGTCGATAATGCGTTTAGCAACGAATTGTACCGGCGAATAGGAAAAGGTCAGGTGGATGCGGTTTTGACATTCGCGAACGACCACAACAACACGCAGACCTATCTCCTCGAATTTAAGGCCTTCCGACAGCCCAAACGCCACGAATTCTGGAAAAGAATTCTGCGGCCGAGTGCCGAAGCTATCGCTCTTGCATTTTCGGGGCAGATCGACAATTCCAGAATCGGACACGCGGTAGACCTGAAGCCGGCTTCCCAAGACCAGGAAAAAGCCGCGGACCTGCTCGGGATGTCCAGCTATTCGTTGAAACTGTATTCGACGCCCCTCGAACAGCAGACACAGCAGCGCGTGCGGGTTGAATTGACTCCGCAAGGAAAACGTCCCATCTACATGGCGTTGGAAGCGGATGCGAGCGTTGGAGAGCCGGTCAGCATGTTGCAGGGGGATATCTTTCGATCCGAAGCCGCATTCGTGCCAACCGGTGACTCCGAGGAATCGGCGACCGCGGAAACGACTGAAAACGTCAGCGGGTGAGCCACGTGCGTGCGGACGCTCGGTTCTCCTGGCGCGGGCGCGATTAATTCCAATGGAACCTGGCGAAGGTTTCCGAAGCGACCAACGGAAGCCCGAATTGGTGAGGAGCATCCGATGATATCCGGCGTGTCGTCGCCGCCCAAGAGCCGGGAAGCGATCAAGACCTCAGACCGCGAATACAGGCGAACCCAGTTGCATGTACTTGAGCAATGCACCCCGGGCGACACGTTCCACCCGGAGCCACAGGACGCCCGTATGGTGACAGTATTCAAGGCGATGGCGGCAGAGCGCTTGCTTACCGATATAGGCGACGGGATATACGTGCTAACCGCCAAAGGACAGGAACATCGCCGGAGACTTCGCCGGTGGAGATGGTGGCAGGCGGTTCAAGACAATCTAAATTGGCTGGTACCGACGTTCGTAGCCATTTGCTCGGTGGTCGTGGCCGCCCTGGCGTTGGCCGCGAATTCCGGTGGTACGATGGTACAATAACGTCTGTCCATCCTCGTGTGATCCGTCACCTGACACGCGTGCAAATGTATTGAGGGCGTCCATCCGGACGCCCTCTTCTCGCATGCGGCTGGATGTGAAGGCTAATCGCTGGTGAAGGCGTAGTCGGTAGGACGCATGATGGAGTGGCGAGAGACGCGCACGATGGGGCCGTCGACCTCGCTGGCGGCGCGGGCCTTGTTCCACTCGGGGTCTGCCTGGAAGGAGCGCCAACTCTTTTCGCGATCCCCAAGGCTCGGGTACCCCAGCATGTAGACCAGGACATTGTTGACGCCGACGTCCTCGGACCAGTAGCCGATGTTCTCGATGCCGTGCTTCTCGAACAGTCCGATGGTGTGGTTGGCGAAGCGGTTATGCACATCGGGCAGGCGACCCGGCAATGCCTCGTAGATGCGGAGTTCCTGGACCGCGGTGGAGATGCTCGGCTCGGGCGAGTAGGGGGTCAAGCGGAGGAACCGGTTGGTTACGGCGTCGACCAGCGGCCCGTTGGCCTCGGTCTGCTTGCGGACTTCCAGCCAGTCCGGGTCGGTTCCGAACTTGGCCCAGCGGGATTCCCGGTCGGCCATGCTGTCGAAAACGTTGATGTAGGTCAGCCGGTTGCTGCGACCAATCTCGTCGGTCCAGAAGCCGAGGTATTTCACGCCGTGCTTGCGGAACAAGGCGCAGGTATGATTGGCGAACCGTCCGCTGATGTCGGGCAGACGACCGGCGACGGCGTCGTAAATGCGGAGTTCGTAAAGCATCGCTTCTCTCCTTCCGGGTGTCGGGATGACCAACTCAATCCTTGCGACGGCAACCATCTGGCGGCCTGTCGTTGGTGCCGGTAGTATAGCACCGGGCCAGTAGAACGCGGGTCAATCCGCGTTGCGGCGCAATCCGTAGAATAGGCGTGTCCATTCGTGTCAGAGCGCGCGGTGTCGTTCGAAACCCGGCACGGCGCGGATGGTGTGACCGGCGACGCACACGTTCACAAAACTTTAACAATGGCCTGATTAGACTCTGAGCAAGCGGAAAACGATCCAGCGTCGACAACTGATTACACCATCGCATACGACCCGGCATCCTCCGGGCTTGCCGGTCCCGCGACAGATCAGACAGGATTAGGTGGGTACTACGTGAGCATCGGGAAGATAGTTTTGACAAAACGACGAGGCGTTGTGCCGGCGTTGGCCGTGACAGGATTGGTGCTGAGCCTGGCTTTGGCCTGTGGCCAACCCGACCCGGCGCAATTTGAAACCGTGGAGCTGACGCCTCCGGCGGTGAGAATGGTCGCGCAGCCCAGCGATGAGGCCACGGTCCCGGCTCCGCAGGCCGTTGAATCCGAGGCGCAACCAGCAGTCGAGGAACCGGCGCAAAGCGGCACACCGGAAACGGAATCCCAGTTGACCGCATCGGCAATCACGGCCGCGCACGATGAAGTGATGTCGGGCATCTATGAGCGAACCGTGCCGTCGGTGGTCGGATTGCGGGTGCTCAAGTCGATCACGATTGGCGGCGCTGCTCCCGGGATGCCACAGGGCGATTTCCTGTCCCGCGCGGCCGGGTCGGGTTTCGTGTGGGATGATGAGGGGCACATCGTAACCAACAAGCACGTAATCGACGAGGCCGACAGGATCATCGTGGTTTTGAGTGACGGAACCCAGACTGACGCCGAACTGGTCGGGGATGACCCCGATTCGGACCTCGCAGTAATCAGGGTCACCGACGACACGGTGCGACCTCCGGCCATTGCCCTGGGCGATAGCGACACGATCAAACCAGGCCAGTTGGCGCTGGCAATAGGCGACCCTTTCTCCCGAGGATTTTCGATGACATCCGGCATCATCAGCGCGGTCGGTAGGACCATCAATCCGACGGACAGCAACTTTTCGGTGCCGAGGGTGGTCCAACACGACGCGGCCACCAACCCGGGGAACTCGGGGGGCCCGCTCCTGAACCGAAAAGGCGAGGTGGTGGGCATCAACACGCAAATCATCAGTGAGACCGGCGGGTTCTCCGGTGTGGGCCTGGCGATTCCTGTGAATCTGGCCAAGTTGGTGGCGCCGTCACTGATAGCGGACGGACAATACGAGTACCCGTTCATCGGTATCCGCGGCGTGTCGATGAGCCCGGACATCGCCCTGGCGATGGATTTGCCGCCGGATACGCGCGGCGCCCTGGTGTTGGCGGTGGGTACCGGCACGGCCGCGGAGGAAGCGGGACTTCGGGCTTCGGACCGGTTGACCGTAGTCAACGGGGCAGAACTGCCCATCGGCGGGGACATCATCACCGCGATGAACGGGGCGCCCATGACGGGGATGGACGACGTAGTGGCGTACACTGTAGAGCACACCCAGCCCGGGGACACCGTTGAATTCACCATCATGCGGGAAGGGGAAGAAATGCGAATGGAGATCACCATGGGAGCGCGACCGGAGTAAGCCAGCCCCACGGGATCCAAAAAGAAACCGACGGCAGTTCATGCGCTGCCGTCGGCAATTATTTCAGGTGGCGCGCCTGGCAGGACTCGAACCCGCAACCCCTGGGTCCGAAGCCCAGTGCTCTGTCCATTGAGCTACAGGCGCAATTCCCGAAAGATTGTCAGCGAGGTTGGTGGGGCGAGCAACGGGATTCGAACCCGTGATCTCCTGTGCCACAGACAGGCGCCTTAGGCCACTTGGCTATGCTCGCCACGAGCCATCCGATCCGCGAACCGGGTAACAATTCGAGGTTAGCATACATCATCAAATCGGACAATACATCGAGGCGGGCACAATTGAATGGCGTCGGGGGATTGGATAAAATCGCTGCGTGCAGAGCCGGTAATATCTCGGCAATAGGAATTGGGGCAAACTGATTCCGGTCAGTATCTCGTAATCCCCTTGATCCTGAGAACTGATTCGGAGGACTTATGAAGCGCAAGATTTTCAGAATACTGTTGATGGGAGCCGTGCTCGCCGCACTGGTTGGGTTGGTGGCGTGCGGCGGCAGCGACGAACCACCAGCGGCCGCGCCCGAACCCACGGCAGCACCTACCGCGACTTCGGCTCCGGCCGCGGCGGCTCCGGCGGCCACGGCGCCCAGCGAAGCTCCAGCCCCGACCGCCACTACGGAAGCGATGATGTCAGCGGGTCAACCGACAGCCATGGGCGAAAGCTGCGCCCCTTCGGCAGACCTGACTTTCGACGACCGGCCACCCCAGGGCGGAACCCTGGTACGGCTGTTTGCGGATCCCCCCACGCTGGATCCCCACCTGATGGGCGACGTCACATCCAGCGTGATTGGCGGCGAGGTTTTCGGCGGCCTGGTCACGCTGAGCCTGGACTACCAGCCGGTGCTTGACCTCGCCGAAACCTGCTCCATCAGCGAGGACGGTCTGGTCTATACCTTCGTGCTACGTGAGAACGCCAAGTTCCACGACGGCAAACCGGTGACGGCGCAAGACGTGAAGTGGTCCATCGAGAGGGCGGCCGACCCGGATACCCTCTCCCACACGGCCGAAACCTACCTCGGCGACATCGTGGGGGTGACAGACAAGCTGGAAGGAACGGCCGACGAAATCAGCGGCGTCAAGGTGGTTGACGATCGGACTGTCGAATTCACCATCGACGCCCCCAAATCCTACTTCCTGGCCAAACTGACGTATCCTACGGCATACGTGGTTGACCAGGAGCAGGTCACCGATGACGGAACATGGCTTGAGGAGCCCAACGGCACCGGTCCCTTCAAGCTGGCAACCTACGAAATTGGCGAACTCATCGTGCTGGAGCGGAACGAGAACTACCACCTGGGACCGCCGCACCTCGAGAGCGTGCAGATGATCCTGAGCGGTGGGTCCGCGATGATCATGTACGAGAACGATGAAATCCACCTGACGGGTGTCGGCTTGGACGACCTGCCTCGACTGCTGGACCCCAACGACGCGCTGAACCCGCAGCTGCACCGCTCGCCCCAGGACTTCGACGTTTTCTACATCGGGTTGAACGTAGCCGAGCCTCCTTTCGATGACGTCAAGGTTCGGCAGGCGTTGAACTACGCGATTGACCTGCAGAGCATCGCCGAAAACGTGCTTGACGGCCGGGTCTCGCCGGCTACCGGGGTGATACCACCAGGGTTCCCGTCCTACACGGAAAACCTGCGGAGCTACCAATTCAATCCCGACCTGGCGCGGGAGCTGATGCAGGAATCGAAATATGCGGACGCGCTGGCGTCCGGGGATTTCCCGCGCGTCACACTGACCATTTCCGGCAGCTTCGGCGCGGCCATCCCGACGTACCTCGAGGTCATTCTGGAACAATGGCGTCTGGAGCTGGGAATCGAAGTCGAGATCCAGCAAACGGAATGGGCAACGTTCCTGCAGGACGTCAACGACAAGAAGTACCAGATGTTCTCGCTGGGCTGGATTGCCGACTATCCGGACCCCCAGAACTTCCTGGACGTGCTGCTGCATTCGGACAGCCAGAGCAACCACACCAACTACGGCAACCCGGAGGTTGACCGGCTGCTGGAAGAAGCGAGGACGGAACGAGACCGGGCGCGCCGCTTCGAGTTGTACAACCAGGTTGAGCAGATGATAATCGACGACGCCCCATGGGTCTGGACGTGGTTCAGCGGAGAGGGCTACGCGTTGATCAAGCCGGAGGTGTCGGACTACTTCCTGCTCCAGATGAGCATCCCCAAGTACCGGTACGTGTACTTCAACCAGTAGGAGCCGGAGACGAATCGAGGGTAGGGGCGGATAATTATTCGCCCCTACAACTATCGGCATACGAGACGGGCGGTTACAAATGGGAACTTACGCGGCGCGACGGCTTTTGTGGCTGCCATTCCTGCTGCTTATCGTCACTTTTGTGACCTTCGCCCTGCTCCGGGTGGGGCCCGGTGATCCAGTACAGGTTTGGCTGGGCCAACACCAAAACGACGAAGTGCGTGCGCGATTGCGAGCCCAGTTGGGTTTGGACGACCCGCTGGTCGTGCAATACGTGCGTTATGTAGAGGGAGTTGTCACCCGGTTGGACTTCGGCGAGAGCCTGCGGTACCGGGGAAGGCCCGTTTCAGAGCTTCTCTCGAAACGCATGCTGGTCTCGCTGCAACTCAACGCGGCGGTGGTCATCATTACGCTGGGAGTCGGGATACCGGTGGGCCTGTTCGCGGGACTGAAGCAGGGAACCGGCCTGGACGTAGTGGCGGTGACGATTGCCTTGGTGTTTCAATCGCTGCCGGTGTTCATTACGGCACCGGTGCTGCTGCTGATGTTCGCGCTGAAATTGGATCTGCTGCCAGCGAGCGGATGGGAGGGATTCTTCTCGCCGAACATAGTGATGCCGGCGTTGGTGATGGGAGTACCGGGGATCGCCATAGTGGTGCGTTTCGTCAGAGCCAGCGTATTGGATGTCATGGCACAGGACTACATTCGGACGGCCCGGGCCAAGGGCTTGGCGGAATCGACGGTCCAATGGCGGCACATCTTGCGCAACGCGATGCTGCCATTATGGACGATTTTCGGGTTCACAATTGCCGGGTTGGCCGGCGGGACTTTCATCGTCGAGATTTACTTCGGGATTCCGGGAGTGGGATTGTTTGCCATCGAGTCCTTTTTCCAACGTGACTACCCGGTGCTGCTGGCGATTGCGGTCATCACCACCGCGTTGTTCGTGCTTGCCAACCTGATAATTGACGTTACGTATTCGCTGCTGGACCCACGGATCAGGGTGGGAGGCGGAAATGTTACCTGACCGATCGGGCCCGCCCCCCCACGAGCACGGGCACAGGCAGCACACCGACGACCAGTTGCAGGGCACGGATTGGTCGGGCAACGAGTTGGGCCCCAGCGATCGGGAGGCGCTGGACGAGGGACCGTCCACGGGGCAAAGCTATCTCAGCCTGTCGATGCGGCGGCTGATGCGAAAAAAGGTGGCGGTAGTTTGCCTCTCGGTGATTGTGCTGATGTACGGTGGCGCGCTGTTGTCTCCGTTGATCACACCTTACGAGTACACCGCGCAGGACCTGTCGCAGAGCCGGGCCAAGCCCACCCTGGCGCACCCTTTCGGCTCGGACCGGCTGGGTCGCGACATGCTGACGCGGGTGATCTACGGATTGAGAACGACGGTGATCATCACCGTGTTGTCGCTGCTGGGCGGCACGCTGATCATGGGCGTAGTGTTAGGGCTGTTGAGCGGATACATGGGCCGTTGGGTGGATGGGTTAATAATGCGCACGGGCGAGGTGACCTCGTCGATCCCGGACATCATGCTGATACTGATATTCGTCGCATCACTGAGGCCGCGGTTTGTAGGCGCGGTGCAGGCGTTTGAGGACGCGACTGGGATCGACTGGCTGTTGCGCCTTGGGATTGTGGATTACGCGATCATATCGTTGGGCCTGTCGATTTTCGGATGGTTCGGCATGGCGAGGCTCGTCCGGGGACAGGTGCTGCAAGCCCGTGAAAGCGTTTACACGGAGGCGGCGCTGGTAGCAGGGTCATCGACAGTGCGAATCCTTCGAGTGCACATGTTGCCGAACATCCTGAGCCCACTGATCGTGTCGATTTCGGCGGGTTTGGGATCGGTCGCCGGCGCCGAATTGATTCTGAGCTGGATCGGCATCGGAGTGCAACCGCCGGTGCCGAGCCTGGGACGGATGATGTTTGAGAACGGCAGTATCCAGGTCCTGCGCAACGAACCGCACCTGATCATGTTTCCCATCGGGACGGTTACGCTGCTGTTCCTATGCTTCAGCATCCTCGGGGACGCGGTGAACGACGCGTTCAACCCGCGGGCGAGGTGACTGCAGCCGGCAACCGTCGCCACCGAGTCTGCGAACCTCGCGAGCCTGATCCGCACCGAGCAGAAGGATGCAGCCTGGTCAGGTCTCCGGATCGCAGTAGCGAGGAAACGGCCCGTCGCCGCCGCTCCGGTTGCGTCGACGGAATTGACGCGCTGCGCTAGCGCTGGCAACGCGGGGTGTCAGAGGGCAGCGCTTGAAATCGGGCCAAATTGCCAATGCATAGCGCCTGTGCTAACGTTTATGATGTTGCTTGTCGCGGATAATCATCCGGGCAGTTGGAAGCGAGGACAGGGGCATTGAGCACGACATCCGATGAACCCGCGGCGGCGGTCCCGGCCGGAGCCGTCAGCTGGCGACCATGGTCCCGCGAAGCGTTCGAATTTGCCCAGGAAAACGATCGGCCCATCCTGCTGTCCATCAACGCGGTGTGGTGCTATTGGTGCCACGAAATGGATTCCGGCGCCTACGCGGACCGCGACGTCATCGAGTTCGTCAACACCCACTTTACGCCTGTGCGGGTTGACACCGATCACCGGCCCGACGTCAACGCCCGTTACAATGTGGGCGGCTGGCCGACGACCTCCTTCCTGACGCCTCATGGTGGCTTCATCGCTGGCGCCACCTACCTGCCGGCGGACCAGCTCCTGGCCATGATGGACGAAGTACGACGAGCCTACGCGGAACGAAAGCCCGAATTGTACGAGCAGGGCAACGATATCCTGCGGCAACGACGGGAACATGCGGGGCGCGTGTCGGCTGGCCGGGAACCGGACGCCAGCACGGTTGACGCCATCTCAAGGCGGGTGGCGGGCACGTATGATGCCATCAACGGCGGGTTCGGCCTGGAGCCCAAGTTCCCGTCGACACCCATGCTGCGTTTGCTGCTGCACCGGTACCGTACCACGGGAGAGCATTTCTTCCGCGTGATGCTCGAGAAAAGCCTCGACGCGATCATCGGGGGCAACCTGCGCGACCGGATCGACGGCGGGTTTTTCCGCTTCGCCATGGGCGGCGACTGGACGCAAGCACAACACGAGAAGATGGCCGAGGACAACGTCGCCCTGGCCGGCGTCGTGATGGACGCGGGCATCATCCTGGACCGGGCGGACTATCTCGGGATCGCCGGCGAGACCGTCGACTACATCTGCGGCACGCTTTACGACCCGGCAGTCAAGGGCATACGGGGAAGCCAGGGCGCGCACTCCGAATATTACGCGGGATCACACCGGGACAGGTCTCAATCCGAAGCGCCGGCAGTGGACCCGTTCTGCTACACGTCGGTCACCGCGCAGGCGGCTTCGTTATTGCTGGGCGCCGCGTGGAAGCTCGGCCGGCCGGAATTGACCCAGCAGGCGACCGCGTTACTGGACGTTTTGGTCGAAGCGGCCGCAGGCGGGAGACTGGCCCACACCTACTCTCAAACCGGCGCCCTGCCCCAGGAAGAGGGCGACCTGCTGGTTGACTGGGCGCATTTCCTGGCGGCCGCGCTGGACGGGTACGATGCCGTGCCCGGCGGGTCAGAACGGTACCTTGCAGCGGCGGAACGGGCGGCGCAAGTGCTGTTGGACCGGTTCCTGGACGGCCCGAACGGCGGGTTCTGGGACGTCGAAACCGGACAGGAACGGCTCGGTTATCTGCACGCCCGTGAGAAGCCGCTGGCGGAAAACACGTGCGCAGCGGCGGGAATGATGCGGTTGCATCACGCCACTATGGAAGGCCGCTACCACCAGACCGCGCGGCACGCCCTGAGCGCGTACGTGGAGGCCAACCGGGACTACGGCGAACTGGCAGCGGATTACGCGGTGGCGGTGGACAGATACCTCATTCCGGTGGTCGAAGTCACGGTGGAAGGCCGACCGGGAGCAGCGAGCACGGATGCGATGCTGGCTGCGGCTATGAAGCTGCGCGACCCGCACCTGATGATCAAAATGGCGCCGGCCGCCGCACCAGATGCGGTGGCCCAGGCGCACGTGTGCCTCGACACGATCTGCTACCCGCCGGTAACGGACCCCGCAGAACTGGCGATGGCGGTGGCCGAAGGCGGCATGGTTACGGAAAGCCCGTTCCAAAACGTGCTCGACCTGCTGGGCTGACCCGGCAACACAAGCATCATCAATCCTCCCAGGAGTTGACGCCCTGAAGACCCAAGACTGCGGCGCGTTGCGCGCCGCCCACGATGGCACCGTCACGACTCTGTCCGGCTGGGTAAGCCGGCGGAGAGATCATGGCGGGATCATATTCATCGACCTGAGGGATCGCTCGGGATACGTGCAAGTAGTCCTCAACCCGGAGCACCTGTCGTCGGCAGACTACCAAACTGCGGAGCGGCTGCGGTCCGAATGGTGCATCGAATTGACCGGAACCGTTCGTCTCAGGCCGGAAGGTTCCGAGAATCCGGCCCTCCCCACCGGTGAGGTCGAGGTGATGGTGGAAGGGCTGACGGTGTTGAACCAGTCGCTCACGCCGCCCTTCTACATCACGGATGACGTTGACGCGGACGAAAGCCTGCGGCTGCGCTACCGCTACCTGGACCTCCGACGGCCCAAGATGCAGGACAACCTGCGCCTCCGTCACCAGGCGGTGAAATACATCCGGGATTACCTGGATGGTCACGGCTTCCTTGAGATTGAAACGCCGATCCTGATCAAGAGCACGCCCGAAGGCGCCCGGGACTACCTCGTCCCCAGTCGGACGCATCCGGGTAATTTCTATGCGTTGCCTCAATCACCCCAGCAGTTGAAGCAGTTGCTGATGGTGAGCGGCGTGGAGCGGTATTTCCAGATCGCCCGATGCTTCCGGGACGAGGACCTGCGGGCCGACCGGCAGCCGGAGTTCACGCAGCTGGACCTGGAGATGAGCTTCGTTGAAGAAGAAGATGTCCTGGGCTTGATCGAGGGGTTATACGCGGGGCTGGTCAGGGAATTGACGCCGCAGTTTAACGTCAAGACACCGTTCCTGCGCCTGTCCTACGCCGACGCGATGGCGCGATTCGGAAGCGACAAGCCGGACCTGCGCTACGGGCTCGAAATGGCCGACGTGAGCGACCTGGCCGCCGAAACCGAGTTCCGTGTCTTCCACGGCATACTGGACCGTGGCGGAATCATCAAGGCGATGGCCGTGCCCGGTATGGGTGGGCTCACCGGCTCGGACATGCGGCGCATGGAGGAGACGGCCAAGGAGTTCGGCGCGGCCGGGATGAGTCACGTTAGGCTAACCGGAGAGGGGACTCTGGAATCACTGACCGACGACGACGTATCGCTTTCCCCCGGTCTGCGGATGCCCGTGGAGTGGGTGCGCCGGCTGGCCGAAAGAGCCGGGGCGCAGCGCGGCGATCTGATCGTGCTGATGGCGGGTCCGGCCCGGCTGGCGAACCAGTGGCTGGCCGCGATGCGGGCACACCTGGCGGCGCAAATGGAACTGGCCGATCCGACCGTGCTGTCATTCGCGTTCGTGACCGACTTTCCCTTGTTCGACTGGGATGACGACGCCGGCCGGTGGGACTCGGCGCACCATCCATTCACCGCCCCGGCTGCCGGGTGCGAAGGAATGCTCGATGGCAATGATCTCTCATCCATCCCGTCGCGGGCATACGACCTGGTATGCAACGGCTCGGAGCTGGCCAGCGGGAGCATCCGAATACACCGCCGGGAACTGCAGGAAAAGATATTCAGCATCCTCGGCTACTCACCCGAGCAGATCGCGGAGCGGTTCGGCCACATTCTGGAAGCGTTCGACTACGGGGCTCCGCCCCACGGCGGTATCGCGCCAGGGATAGACCGGCTGGTGGCGATACTGGCGGGCGCGGACTCACTGCGTGAGGTCATCGCGTTCCCGAAGACCCAGAGTGGCTCTGACCTCCTGTTCGGCGCTCCTTCTGGAGTCGACGCTGGGCAGTTGCAAGACCTGGCGATACGAATCGTGGAATAGCGTTTGAGAGAAATGGCGGCGAGGGGAGAATTACCCTGGGCCACGGCTTTAGCGGCCCGACAGGAGGACAACCGATGACCGAGTTCAACTACCAGGGGCTGTTCGCGGAACGGGCCCCGATCACCACGCGCGGGGCGAACCGCCACGCCAGGTACGACTTCGCAGTTGCCTACCCGGATCCGGACACGCTGCCCCTGACCGGACTGGTCGATGCTCTGAGCACGGCGCTGGAGCGGGAAGGGCGCGACCTGGCGTACTACCCCGTTTCCGCGGGATATCCGCCGCTGCGGGAACTGGTGGCGGACAAGCTGCGCCGGGACCGGCAGATGGAGGTCACGGCGGACGATATCGTGCTCACGTCGGGATCGGGCGAAGCGATCAATATGCTGATCCAGGCGATGACGGACCCGGGCGACGTGCTGCTGACCGAGGAGTACGTGTACCTCGGCACCATGCGCCAGATGCGCCTGTGGAGCGCGAACGTAGTGGGCGTCAAGTGCGACGATGACGGCATCATACCCGAAGCACTGGACGAGACCATCCGGGCACAGATGGCAGCAGGCCGTCGGGTCAAATTCCTGTACACCATACCCACTTTCCAGAATCCCCTGGGATGGACGGCCACCCTGGAACGGCGGCAACGGATGCTGGAGGTATGCCAGAGCCACGGCGTGCCCATACTGGAAGACGACTGTTATGTCGACCTGCGCTTCGAGGGTGAGGACGTCACATCGATCAGCAGCATGGACGACAGCGGCGGGGTTCTCTACGTGGGTTCGATGTCGAAGATCATCGCGCCAGGCGTGCGCATGGGATACCTGGTAGCCCCGGAGATCGTGCGGGAGCGGGCGTTGAGCTTTAAGTCGGGCGGGGTGAACCAATTCGCAGCGTTGGCAATTGAAGAGTACCTGCGCAACCATATGTACGACCACATCGACGAGGAAAACCAGGCGCTGCGAGCCAAGCGCGACGCGATGCTGGCGGCGCTGGGCGAACACTTCGGCAACCGGGCAACCTGGTCGAAGCCGGAGGGTGGGCTGTACCTTTGGTTGACCATGCCGGAAGGCACGGACCTGGCCGGGTTCCAGGAGCAGTCGTTCAGCGAAGGCGTCGGATACTACAACGGCGCGATGTTCTCACCGGAGGGCAACGGCAGGCACATGGCGCGGCTGTGCTTCGGGCACCCGACGGCGCAAACAGTGTCCGACGGCATCGCGGAACTGGCGGCGATATTCGAGCGCAACGGGATATTCTCCGGCTAAACCGGCGATCAGTCCAATCGGTAGGTTGTGCCGAAAAAAGAAGGGGCGGGTTTTTTACCCGCCCCTTCGCTCTAGTGATGTCGCCCGACTAATCGTCGTCGGCGGTGGCAACGGGCTCTGCGGCCGGCTGATGTCCGTTGGTGCGAATGGCAAAACGGTCCACCAGGTCGCCGATGCTCTGGCGGAAACCGGAATATTCGAGCTCGCCGTAGGGGAGCATGGCGGCGCCCGACCAACCCTGGGAGCGCATGGCGATGCCCTTCTCCTGGGCCAGTTGGCGGGTGTAGTCCCACGCCGGGTTGTCGAAGAAGTCGGTGGAAGACTCCGAGAACTTGCCCTCGCCGTTGATGCTGAAGCCCACGCAGGAGACCAACGGCAGGCAGTACATACCGGTCACCGCAGTGTTGATCGGCACGGGCATCAGAGGCATCACGTGGGAGCCGCGCGCGTCGCCGCCGATGTAGTGGGCCTTGGTGTACGGTGAGATGAGCTCTTCGGGCGCGGGGAAGATGCCCTGATTGCGCACGACGGCGACCGGGTCGTCCTTACCGGTGTAGCTGCCGGCAATGTTATGCAGTCGCGTCGCTGAGATGGCCGCGGCGGTCTGGCCGGTGTAGCGAGAGGTCACGCTTTCGATGGCGAACCGCTCGTTGTCGCGGAGCAGCACCGTGATCCGGTAGTAGTCTTCCGGGGCGTTCAGCGAGATGATGCTGTCGCCGTCGGTATTGTCCATATCGATGATGTTGAAGGTGAAGCCGTCACCCAGACGAGGCAGCATCAGGCCGGCGCAGTACATGGGGTCGGCGAAACCGAGGAACGTCGGGAGGTTGTAGGCTCCGGGGCCGCACTTGTCAGCGGCCAGCACGAAGAAGGATTCCGCCGGACGAACCGGGTTGGTTTTCACCGGATCATGGTCGAAAGTGATTTCCGCCACCGCCGGGCCAGCGCCGCGAATGTTGCCGGACGGCGCGTCGACGAGCAGGTCTTGACCGGCGCCGTACAACCCGTACTGACGGGCGATCTCGGTCGCTTCCAGGAACGAGTTCCAGGCAAACTGGTGAACCGCATCGTCATTGTCGCCGCGAGTGTGCGTACTGGTAATGCAGATATCGTCGCCGGTGTGGCCTACGTAGGCATCGATCAACAGGCCATCGCGGATGGCGCGATCAACGGCGGCGCGTACGGCGTCCATCATCCGATCGGACGGTTTGGTATGACCACCGATAGAGCCGACGTCCGCTTTGAGCACAGAAATGGTCAAATCCATGTGAGTTTTCCCTCCCACGCACGGGTCACCGGGAACTGAAAGCCGGCGCCAAACGATGCCTTCTTAATACGAAAAAATGCGCTTGCACGATAGCATCGCGCAGGCGAAACTGTCAATTTGAGCCGCGATAGGATGGCGCGTTTTGGGAACCCTCGCATGCGATTTCCCATTGTCGCCAGCCACGGAGCACAGCTACTGCGAATGAAGAGGAATTGGTCGACGATCGCTCGTTGTCAACTGGTTTGGAGTGAACCTGGCATTGCCGGTCCCCATCCGAGGGGTTCGCTATAAGGAAACGGGGTAACGTGAACAGGCAGGAATGCGTCGTGCGGTACAACGACAAGTTTGCCGCTAACGCAGCAATCCCGTTATAATACAGCCAAGGTCAGCAGTTAACGAGTGCTAATGAGTATAATCCTTCAAATTCTGTCGTTGCTTTTTGTGGTTCTGTGGACGGCGAAGCTTGCCCGGAACAAGGGGCGGAACGCGCTGGTTTGGGGCGGAGTGGCAGCCATCCCGGCGGTAGGACTGCTTGACATATTCCCCGAATGGATCACGGTGCTCTGCATGCTGCCCATGCTGGCGTTGGTTTTCATGCCGGCGCGCCGACCGGTGGCCACGGATGGTGGACAGGACAGCATGACGCCGTGCCCGCGGTGTCAGCACTCGCATGAGGCGGGCCCCACCTTCTGCACCAACTGCGGTTGGGAATTGGTCCGGCCCTACGCCACGACCGAGGCCACCGCCGCGGGGACGGAAGGGTCCGAAGCCGCCAATGCGCAAACGGTCACACCGGGAGCGGGAGCCACGGAAGGCGCCGAGCAACGGTCCCAACCCGTGGATGGTGCCGTAACCCAACCGACGGCCGAACCGGTTATGGCGTCGCAGCAGGTAGACGAAGCTGAGGCTTCGGGAACTGCGCAGTCGGCGGCGCTTGACCCCGAGCCGGCGCCGGCGTTCTCCATAGCTCCATTGACGATCACGCGACCGCTCACCGCAGCGGGGATGACCGAATTGGGCCTGTCGCTGTTTAACCAGGGAAGGGTCCGCGAGGCGGTGGACCAGTTTACCAAGGCCATCGCGCTTGATCCGCGCTACCGGGAAGCGTGGGCGAACCGGGCCAAGGCTTACACCGAGCTGGGGCTCAGCGAGAAGGCCGCCGCCGACCGGCAGCAGCTGGAAGCAATCTGACCCTCGGGCGGTTCACACCGCCATGATGTGGTAGCCAGCGTCCACCGGAAGCACGGTTCCGGTCACGCCGCTGGACAGGTCACTGCACAGGAACAGGGCAGTCTGCGCCACCTCGTTCGCGGTGATATTGCGGCCCAGGGGAGCCTTGTCGGCGTGAGCGCGCCGCATATCCAGAAAACCGCTGATACCCCTGGCGGCGAGGGTATCCACCGGACCGGCTGATATGGCGTTGACGCGGATGTTGTCGGCCCCGTACTCGTATGCCAGTTGGCGGACCTCGTGTTCAAGGGCGGCCTTGGCGGTTCCCATGACATTGTAACCCGGGTAGACCCGGCTGGAGGCATTGAAGGTCATAGCGATGACGCTGCCCCCGTCGGTCATCAGCGGCGCCGCGTGGCGGACCATGGGCAACAGCGTGAACGCGCTGATCTCAAGGGCCATGCGAAAGCCGTCGCGCCCGGTATCGGCCAGTCGGCCGGCCAGGTCCTCGCGGCTGGCGAAGGCGATGCTGTGAACGAGGATGGACAACGAGCCCATCTGATCACGCACTGCGTCGAATACGGCCTGGATCTGATCGTCGTCCGACGCGTCGCACTCGATCAATACCGGATCATCCAGCGTCTCGGCGAGGCGTTCGACGCGACTCAACAGCCGCTCGTTCTGGTAGGTCAGGGCGATGCGGGCGCCGGCGTCGGCGAGGGTGCGCGCGATGGCCCACGCGATGCTGCGATCGTTGGCGACACCAAAAATGACCGCATTGCGGCCAGTCAAATCGATAGGGAACACGGGGTTACCTCGTCACATTATGGATATGAGCTGCGCGTAAGTCTGTGGACTCAGCGAGTGAAGTCGGGCGCGACCTGTTCCAGGAAGGTCTGCATCTGTTCCTCCTGGCGATAGGTCGCAAAGCGCACGACAACCTGGTCCGCTCCGGCCTCAGCATAGGCGTGGATGCTTTCGCGGACGCGCTCTGCGCCGCCGAAAGGACCCCATCGGTCGCCCCAGATGTTGGCGCCGTAGTACCCGAGCAGCCAGTCTTCGGCCTCTGCTTCGCCCCGGGTGACGTCTTCGTCTAGGTTGACGGTAAGATACATCACGGTGGACATGGAATCGGGATCACGATCGTATTCGGCGCAATAGCCACGCACGGTATCTTTCAGGTCGACCAACTCCTCGGGCGTCGCCGAGATGGAAATCGCGCCGTCGGCCAGGCGGGCAGCGCGCCGGGCCTGATAATCGCGCCGGGCGCCCTGGCCATCGTCGCGACCGTGCCAGTGGACGCCCACATAGACCGGGACGCCGTCGGATTGGACGGGTGTGGGCTCCATCACGACATCTTCGAGCTGGAAATGCCGGCCGTCGTAGCTGAATGGTTCACCGGTTCCGAGACCCTTGACCACCTCGAGCATCTCTTCGAGACGACGAGCGCGGGTCCGCTGTGCCACGTCGGCATTGCGCCATTCGGCCTGCTGCATCCCGTTGAACGCGCCACCAACCCCCACCCCAAGCTGCAAGCGTCCGCCGGAGATCAGATCGATGGTCCCCATCATCTGGGCGAGCAGGACGGGATGGCGCAGCGCCATCAGCATCACGGCGGTGCCCAATCGTACCCTGCTGGTCCGGGCGGCGATGGCGGCGAGGGAGGTCATGGCTTCGAGCCGGGGCTTGGCGGTAAGGCTGTCACCCACCCAGACCGAGTCCAGGCCGGCTTCCTCGGCCCAGGTGGCGAGGCGAAGCACGGATTCGGCGTCCGTCGGTTTCCGATCGGCCAGGAGGAGGCCTCGGGTGGGCAGCAGACAACCCAACTGAACGTTTGCGGCCATAGGTCAGCGGAGCTCCAAGCTGGTGAGGTTCAGTGATCGGGGTTCGCGGCCGAGCAGGCGCGTGAGCAGGCCCGGCTCCATGTGTTCATATTCTTCGAGGTCGGAGCCATCGTCCAGGTCAAATCCCATGCCCTGGCTGTAGTAGAAGGCTACGGAGACGCCCATGCGCGCGGCGGTGCCAACGTGCTTGCGGAAGCTGTTATTGCCCAGCTCCGGGCGGAAATACGGTATCAGGTCGTAGGGCACCAGGATGGCGTTGGTTCCACCGTCACGGCGGGCCGGGGATAGGGTAATGTTGTGCTGGTGCTCGGCGCTCCGGATCAACTGGTGAATGTCGCCGGGCTTGATGAAGGGCAGGTCGCCCGGGAGATAAAGGGCCGACACTCCGCGCATTCGAGCGTTCTCGAAGGACTTGGTGATGGTGTCGTTGAGGTTGCGGCCCAGGTCCTCCATCCAGTTGGCCCCGAGGGTCCGAGCGAGATTGCGGACCCGTTCGTCGCCGCCGACCACCCAGAACGGGTCGACGCCGGCGCCGCGGATGGCCAGAATGACCCGCCGGAACATACCCATGGTGAGGTCGGCTCGGTCGTCGGGCCCCATCACTCGCGACAACCGGGTCTTGCAGTTGGCGAGGGGTTTCATTGGGATCACCGGGACGATGGTGGGGTTGGCCTGATCGGGTGAATCGGTCATGTTCTTCGATTCTCCAGGTCCTCAGCCAACGCAAGCACCTGTTCCGCCAGCTGAACTTTGTCTTCGTCTGTCTGCATGATGGTGGGCATCACGGCCGCGTCGACACCTTCCGCGCGAACGGCTTCCGTCAGCACTTCGTCCTGGGAGTCGAGGACCAGGACGTCGCAGAGATCGCGATATTCCCGCGCCACGCCGACCACGGAAACGTCGGCGCCCAGTTCCTGCATGATTTTCCCGGCAGGCCCACGTACCGCGGCTCCGCCCACGATGGGGCTGATTGCGATACGCGGACCGGGATGAGCCTCGATGGCCTCGCGCACTCCGGGGAGAGCCAGGATCGGCGCCACGCTCAGGTAAGGGTTCGACGGGCAGATGATGATGGCAGATGCGGAGTTGAGGGCGGCAGCGAATCCGGGCGACGGTTCCGCGTCCGACGCGCCAACATATTCTATGGAACGCACCACAGGCTCGGCACGTCGTTTCACGAAATATTCCTGCATCGACAGGGTTCCATCGTCGGTATCGAGGACAGTGCGGACCGGTTGATCGCTCATGGGGACGATGCGATGTTTGATGCCCAAGTTCGCAGTCAGTTGGGAAGTCACCCGGCTCAAGGACGATCCCCGAGCGAGCAGTTCCGTGCGTCGGATGTGCATGGCGAAGTCGCGACTGCCCAAGTTGAACCAGGTATCGGCGCCCAGGCGGTTCAACATCTGCAGCGTCTCAAAAGAGTCACCGTCGATGCCCCAACCGGTTTCAGGATTATACAGGCCGGATAGGGTGTAGGTCATCGTGTCCAGGTCGGGCGACACATGCAACCCATGGAACTGCTCGTCGTCGCCGGTATTGACGACGATGACCAGTTGATCCGGCGGCAATATCCGGGATAAACCCAGCGCCAGCTTGGCTCCACCGACGCCGCCGGCGAGGGCAAGCACCAGCTTCGTGGTCGATGCGGTCACGTAGGGCGCCGGTTACTGGGCGGCGGCCCGTTCTCGCTGGGCACGGGGATGCTCGAACCGGTACCCTTCCATCTGCACCAGCTGGTTGTAGGAGCCGAAAATTTCCTCGACATTGTCGCCCACCAGGTCCAGCGGATCCAGGGCCTCGTCGGAATCGCTGTAAACGCGGTGGATGCCGTAGGTGGTGAACCGCTCCGCAGGGGTGCGGCCGGCCTCGCGGATCATGGCGCGGAACTCGGAAGGCCGCATGAGCTGACCGTGCATGGCTCCGGCGGAGGTGGAAATGCTTTCGTTGATCAGGGTGCCGCCGAGGTCGTTGACGCCGACGGTCAGCAGGAGTTGGGACATCCGGCTGCCTTCTTTCACCCAGGAGGCCTGGATATTGGGGATCCAGTTGTTGAGCATGATCCGGGCGATGGCGTGGACCTTGATCACGTCCATGCCCGTGGGGCCGGAGCGGACGCTTTCGACCGTGCCGTTGAGGTACATGGGGGCTTCGGAGGCCACGAAACTGAGCGGAACGAACTCGGTGAAGCCGCCCGTCTGCTGCTGGATATCGCGCAGGAGGGCGATGTGTCGCACAATCTGGACGTTGGTCTCCCGGTGTCCGAACATGACCGTGGAAGTGGTCGGGATGCCAAGATCGTGGGCGTTGGTGATGACCTCAATCCACTGGTCGACGGTGATGCGGCCCGGGGAGATGATGTCGCGCAATTCCTGGTCCAGGACCTCAGCGGAGGTTCCGGGCAGGCTCCCCACGCCGGCATCCTTCAAGCCCTGTAGGTATTCGCGGATGGTGCACTTTGACCGGATGGATCCGTAGAGCACTTCCTCCGGAGAGAAACCATGGACGTGCATGTCCGGCAGCTCTTCCTTGATTGCCTCGCACAGCCGGATGTAGAGATCGCCTTCCATCTGCGGAGGCAGGCCAGCCTGGACACAGACCTCGGTGGCTCCATAGTCCCGGGCTTCTTTGGCGCGGCGGATGATCTCGTTGACCGGCAGGAAGTAGCCTTCCTCCTGGCGGAAATCACGGCTGAAGGCGCAGAAGCCGCAGCGCTTGATGCAGACGTTCGTGAAGTTGATGTTCCGGTTGACCACGTAGGTCACCAGATCGCCGACGGCGCGGCGACGAAGCTCGTCGGCCACCATGGTCATGGCGGTGAACTCGGGGCCGGAGGTCGCGAAGAGAATGTCGCCTTCTTCGACGGAAATGTCGCCGCCGGCCAGGGCGTGTTCGAGGACGGAAGCCACATCCGGGCGCAGAGAATTGATCAGGGCAACCAGGGTTGCCGGGGCGTCGCGGTCAGTTGCTGTGGACATAGCGTCGGATTCCCCCTTTGACGTAACCGGACTCATCGGTGAGTCGGAGCAGTTTTTCCTTGAGAGGCGGCGGCAACGGCCACTGGGAGCCGTCGGCAAAATATTCGGTATACACCGGTAGCCGCGGGCGCAGTTCGTAACCAGCCTCACGGGTGCGGCGCTCCAATTCGGAAAGCTGAGGCCACGGGGCCTCCGGATTGACGTAGTCAATGGTAAGCGGCGACACGCCGCCCCAGTCGTTGATTCCGGCAGCAATGTAACGCTCGTAATTTTCGCTCAGATTGGGCGGTACCTGGATGTTCACCCGTTCGCCGAGTATCAGGCGAGCCACGGCAGTGGTCCACATGAGCTCGTCGGGCGCGGCGTCCGGAGTGTCGGCCATGGGCGTATCCGCCTTGGCGCGGAAGTTTTGGACAATGACTTCCTGGATATGGCCGTAGCGTTCGTGAAGGCGGCGGATAGCCAGCAGGGATTCGACGCGTTCCCGGCGAGTCTCCCCGATCCCGATGAGGATGCCCGTGGTGAAGGGGATACCCAACTCGCCGGCGAGTTCCATTGTCCGGAGTCGCACCCGGGGTCGCTTGCTCGGAGCGAACTCGTGGGGCCCACCGGGCTCGTAGAGGCGGGGGCTGGAGCTTTCAAGCATGATGCCGATGGACGGATTGGTGGGCTGCAACGCCTCAAGCTCACGACGACTCATGGTGCCCGGATTTCCGTGGGGCAGAAGGTCGGTTTCATCGAAAACCGCCCGGCACATGTGGGCCAGGTATTCGTGGGTTGTGCGGTATCCGCGAACGGCCAGCCATTCGCCGGCCTCCGGGTATCGCTGCTCGGGCCGTTCTCCGAGGGTGAACAGGGCTTCGGTGCAACCGAGTCGCTGGCCGGCGCGGGCGACGGACAAGACCTCCTCGGCCGTGAGGTACAGGCCATCAGACTCCGATGGGGATTGGCGGAAGGTGCAATACCCGCAGAAATCGCGGCACAAACGCGTCAGGGGTATGAACACCTTCGGCGAGAAGGTCAAAACATGACCGCGGCCCCGGTCGCGCAATTCAGCAGCAGCGGCGCACAGGTCCGTGATGAATTGGCCGTCGGCGTTTACCAACGCGATGGCATCATCCTCGGACAGCGCCGTCCCGGAGGCGACGCGATCCAGGAAAGGGAAATTGGAGATGATCGGATAAGCAGTTGCTGCTGAAGGCACGAGGGTCATCCGGGGATGGGTCAATATGGGGCCGTTCAATTGTATGCAGACGCATTTACGGATTCAAGGAGAAAGGGACACATTGTCCACCTTGTGACTATGTTATGTATAGTCACATCGGTTGTGCGCCCAATTGCGCTGGACCGGCGGCGTGGTCGTGGAAATGTTATGTCAATCAACAAACAGTTGACCCTGTTTCGACGGGTCTACGCCCGAACCGGACCAAGGCCACCCGAGGTACTCGTATGCCAGGCGGGTGGCGACCCGGCCCCGGGGAGTTCGATCCAGAAAGCCCTGCTGGAGCAGGAAGGGTTCGAGGACTTCCATTACCGTGCTGGCGTCCTCGCTCAGTGAGGCGGACAGAGTATCCAGGCCGACGGGGCCACCGTCGAATTTCTCGATGATGTTGGACAGCAGGCGGTGGTCGGTCTCGTCCAACCCGCGAGCATCGACACCCAGGCGGTCCAGGGACTCACGTGCCACGGGGCCGGTGACGCGATTGTCCGCCCGCACCAAGGCGTAGTCGCGGGCACGTCGCAGCAGGCGGTTGGCGATCCGCGGCGTCCCGCGAGAACGCACGGCGACCTCGTGCAGACCCTCACCCTCGGCCTCGATGTCCAGGATGCGCGCGGAGCGGTTCACGACCGTTTCCATGTCGTCATCGGAATAGTAGTCGAGGCGAAACACCGAGCCGAAGCGGTCGCGGAGAGGAGCGCTCACCAGGGAATAGCGGGTGGTGGCGCCAACCAGCGTGAAGGGATTGATCCGCAGGTTGATGCTTCGGGCAGACAATCCTTTGCCCACCACCCACGAGAGGAAGAAGTCCTCCATGGCGGAGTACATCACCTCCTCCACAGCACGATTGAGGCGATGGATTTCGTCGATGAAGAGAACGTCGTTGGGCTGGAGACTGGTGAGGATGGAAGCTATGTCGCTGGCCCGCTCTATGGCCGGGCCGGACGTCACCTTGATGGTGGAGCCCATCTCGTGGGCGATGATGTTGGCCAGCGTGGTCTTCCCGAGGCCGGGAGGCCCGTAGATGACCACATGATCGAGAGCCTCGCCGCGGATCCGGGCGGCCTGCATGGCGATGCTGAGGTTTTCCCGCACCTGCGGTTGACCGACGAAATCGTCGAGACGGGCCGGCCGCAGGCGCACGTCCTGCTCGCCGTCATCGCCTTGAGTCCCAGGCGAAATCGGACGGGCTTTGGGATCGGTCGCGCCGTCGGGCCGCTGCGCGGTGGTCATAATCGCATTCTAGGGGCCGCGCCGTTCGGGGGTCAACCGTAATGGCGACGACCTTGCGCGTCATCTGGCGGGCGGCGAGTAGCCGCGGCGGTTTTGAGCGGGGCCAACCGGAAGATCCGGTTGACTGTGTGGCGGGGCCCTTGCTACACTCGCACGGCAGTGGGCGGTTAGCTCAGTTGGTTAGAGTACTTGCTCGACACGCAAGAGGTCAGTGGTTCGAGTCCACTACCGCCCACCACTGAACGAAAAAATGGGCGGTCTCCCAAGGGAGACCGCCCGTGCGTTTAATTTCAGGGCACTAATTTTCCACTTTGGGCGCCCATTTGTAGATGTTGGCCAACGCGCCGCCCATCAATACGGCGCGGTCAGCGTCGGACAGTGTTTCGGTAAGGCGGAAGGCTTCGACTCCCTGCTCGTAGTTCAGCAGGTTTACGGCTCGAGTCCAGTCAGTGCCCCAGATGCAGCGCTCCAGCCCAAAGGCATCGAAAATCCGGTGCAAGGGTTCCCAGATATCGGGATAGGGAAAGGGCTCGTGGGCCAACGTGCCGGCTCCGGAGATCTTGATGGCGACGTTGTCGCACTCGGCGAGGGCCAGGACGTTGGGCAGGTCGGCCCACGGTTCCGGCGGCGCGGGAGGCTCAAATGGCTGGGCCAGTCCGAGGTGATCGACGATTAGCTGCGTATCTGGATTGCGTCGGGCCAGTTCCAGCATCAACGGAAGCTTGCCGGAGCACATGAGGTTAACCGGAACCCCGGCGCGGCCGCCGGCGGCGATGATCTGGTTCACGCCGGGATGGTCGGCCTCGTAGTCCACGTCCCGCAGCATGATGCGCGCGCCGACCACGCCGGGCCGACCGGTCCACTCCGCCATCTCCTCGTCGATCGACGGTGATTCGGGATCGAAGGGTCGGACCAAACCGAATTTGTTGGGATGCTGATCGTAGACCTCCAGGGCGTAGCTGGCGTCATAACGATACATCGCGAACGGCGAGATCAGGATCGCGCCGTCAACGCCGACGGCATCCATGGCGGCGACCATATCGTCGCCGGTTGCCTGATCCGGGCCCTGCAGGTAGCCGGCCCAGGGGCGTGCGGGGGTATTGAGTTCGTAGCAGTGGACCTGGCAGTCGATCGTTAGAGTTCTGTCGGCCATCGTATCCTCCTTACGGAATGAGGGAATTGGATGCGGCACGGATGGTTGCCGGATCAGTGGGCATGGGTTCAGTTGCTCAACATCCAGTTGACGCCGAATTTGTCGGTGCACATGCCGAAGTAGGCGCCCCAGAACATTTCCTGTGGCTCCATGGCCACGTTGCCGCCTTCGGCCAGGGAGGCAAACAGCCGGTCGGTTTCGTCTCGGCTGTCCGTGGAGATGCTGATGGAGAAATTGTTGCCGGCGATGGGCGGCGGCCCGAAGGCGGAGCAGGTGTCGCTGCCCATCAGCACGCCGCCAGCGACGGGCAGGGACAC
This sequence comes from uncultured Dehalococcoidia bacterium, assembly GCA_951813535.1. Taxonomy (GTDB): domain Bacteria; phylum Chloroflexota; class Dehalococcoidia; order Lucifugimonadales; family UBA3495; genus Bin87. Next base: position 2,540,482 of record OX638345.1, read on the forward strand.
GTGCATAACACGGCTCAACTCATGCTCCGGCAGGGGTGGCATATCCGACGGGCCGTCGGCGAAGGTCGAGAGGGTGGCGAACTCGCCACCAAAAACCGAGCGGTAAAACTCAAAGGCTTCGCGGCAATTGTCTTCGAAATGCAAATATGCGTTGAGGTCCATCAATTGCTCCGGATAGTGGGTAAAGGGTGGCGCCAGTCGTGCCAGCCGATGGCACCGTTTATTCGTCGTCGGGGTGGGTGGTGATGAAGCGGCCGGCGCGAGCCGGGTCAACATGGGGCGCGCGCACCTCGACGCCGGCCTGCTCTTCCTGCAACCGGACGGTGATACTGCTGTCTAACTCGGCCCAACCGCGATTCATCGCCTGCATTGCGATCTGCTCGGCCAATGTGGACATCGGCATGGGCACGTCGTACTCCCGCGCCAACTCCGTCGCCAGCGAGATGTCCTTGTAGGCCAGGTTCAGCGCGAAACTCGCCGGTTCAAACTCTCCACGAAACATCGTTCGTACCAACCCCTCGTGGAGTACCCGCATGCGCCCGAGCGAACCGCGGCGGATGCACTCCCAGAGGGCCTCGGGCTCGACTCCGGCCTTTACGCCCAAGGTCATGCCCTCCGCGATGGCCTGCCTCACGCTGTGCCCAATCATGTTGTGCACCAACTTCGCCACGCTCCCGGCCCCAATCTCCCCAGCGTAGAACACCTTGTCCCCAAACGCATCCAATATCGGCTTCACACGCTCGAACACCTCACGGTCTCCTCCCACCATCACCGCCAGGTTCCCCGACGCCGCTCCCGTCTTCCCTCCGCTCACCGGCGCGTCCAGCACGTGACATCCCTTCGCCCGAAACTTCGGCTCAATCTCCCGGATCAGCGTCGGCCGGCTCGACGACAGGTCAATGTACACGCTCCCCGGTTTGATCCCCTCCAGCACTCCCTCCGCTCCCGTCGACACCGCCTCCACCTCGTATGGACCCGGCAGCGACGTGAAGGTCACGTCGCTGGCCTCCGCCACCTCAGCCGGCGTGTTCGCCAGGCGAGCGCCACCTTCCAGCAATGGCAGCGCCGCCTCCTCGCGCAAATCGTAGACGATCATCGGGTAGCCGGCCCTTTGAATGTTGGCCGACATCCCCCCGCCCATGTTGCCCAAACCAATGAATCCTACAGTTTCCATGGCGATTTTTCGCTCCATCGATCAAGATAACGCCGGAAGTATAGCGCACCTCGCGGGTACTCTCGGGTGTCGGCCAGATTGGGCGTAAATGATGCAAAAGTATCTGTGTTGCCGGGCCGGGATGCTTGCGATACACTCTATCCGGTCATGGTGAGCGAACCAAATACAAAATGCTGACATCTACAGGCGTGACAACAACCGGTGGCGATGACAACGGCGAGGCCGTTGATTGCCACCGGTTCATTTTGGACCGCGTTGCTCGTATAGCAGACGACTCTGGGTTCAAGGCTTACCTCGTGGGCGGACCGGTGCGAGACCGTCTGCTGGGTGTGCCGACCACCGACCTCGACATCACCGTGGTCGGCGACGCCACGGCGGTGGCAACGAGGCTCGCGGCGGACGTCACGGGGCACTTGACGTTGCACCAGAGATTCGGGACTGCCACCGTAACCACGGGTTCATCCACGATCGACCTGGTCACGGCGCGGCGGGAAACTTACCCGTCTCCGGGAGTCCTCCCTGACGTGCAGCCGGGTGACATTCAAGACGACCTGGCGCGGCGGGACTTCACCATCAACGCGATGGCAATGGCTCTGCCCGCCCTTGGCGAGGAATTGGTGGATCCGCACGGAGGTCGTACCGACCTTGACTCGGGGGTCATCCGCGTTCTTCACCCCGACAGTTTCCGCGACGACCCGACGAGGATGCTGCGGGCGATGCGATACGCCGCCCGGTTTGGATTCACGGTTGAGCCGGATACGGCCCGGATGTTGTCTGAAGGGCTGAACGCGCGGGCATTGGCGACACTGAGCGCAGACCGGTTGCGGCACGAGTTGGAGCGCATGCTGCAGGAGCCGAACCCGGCGGCGTCATTGCGGCTGGCCGACGCCTCCGGTGTCCTGCCGGCCATCCATCCGGCATTGACGGCAAGTCATCTGCCGGAGCTCGTCGGCGACCGGGCCACACCATTGACGTGGCTGGCGGTGTTGGCCTGGCCCCTGAGCGCGGACGAGGGCGCGGCCCTGGGCGCACGGCTCAACACGCCATCCGATTGGACGCGGGTGATCACGGATACGGCGCGGACCCGCGCGGTGGCGCCGGCGCTCGGAACCAACGGTGGCGATGCGTTGGAGCCCTCCGACGTATGCACGCTTCTGGACGGCCTGGCTCCGGATGCCTTGAGAGGAGCAATCATGATGGCCGGCGCCGCCGCTGCGGACCGTATCAGCCGCTACCTGAACGAATGGTGGTCGGTGGCGCCACGGCTCAGGGGCAACGACCTGTTGGCGTTGGGGGTTCCGGCCGGCCCCGTGGTGGGAGAAGCGCTGCGTGAGTTACGCAAGGCGCGCCTGGACGGAGTGACGCATTCCGTTCAGGATGAGGAAAATCTGGCCCGAAGGTGGGCGCAAGATTCAGATAAAATCTCGTGTTAACGTCCGCATATCGCGGATTGCAGGGAGGTAGTGCAGTGGCAACCATATTCCAGGTGTCAGGTCCGGTTTACTGTGTAGTGTGCAACGACGAACTCGACGGGCCACACCGGTCAACCTGCCAGATGTGCGGCGGGCCGTTCCACCAGCCGTGGTCTCCGGACAGTGATGCGCCACGGTGCGGCAAGGCCGCGAGCCATGACGAAACACTGGCCGTCGTGTTCCTGTGCCAGGACTGCTACAAAAACCGACGGCCTCCGTCACAGTGACGGAACCAAGGAGGGCAAACCAGCAATGAAAGCCGTTTACATCGAAGCGCACGGAGACGTCGGGGTGCTTCAATACGGGGATCGCCCAGATCCGACGCCGGGGCCATCGGACGTAGTGGTCAGGGTCGGCGCCAGCGCGCTCAACCGGCTGGACATTTTCACCAGGGAAGGGCAGAGGGGACTGGAACGGGAATTTCCACCGCCGCTGATCCTGGGCGGCGACACGGCCGGCGAAGTCGTGGCGGTCGGCGCGGGTGTCAATACCCTGAATGTTGGCGACCGGGTTGTGGTGAACCCGAGGCTGTCCTGTGGCGTCTGCCAATGGTGCGGCTCCGGTCGGGATGACCTGTGCCGGCGCAGCCGGTTCCTCGGAACGGCGATGGACGGCAGCTACGCCGAACTTGTCGTGGTTCCGGAGGTAAACGCGTACAAACTGGACGGCAGCGTGTCCCTCGCGGACGCCGCCGCAGTTCCCACCACGTACCTTCCAGTTTGGAACATGGCGGTGCGCCGGGCGGCGCTGCAACCGTGGGAAACCGCGCTGGTATTTTCGGCTTCGGCCGGCGTGGGCGCGGCGGCGATCCAGGTGTTCAAAAACGTGGTCGGCTCAACCGTGATCGCCACCACCAGCACCCCGGAGAAGGCGGAACTGGCCCGAAGCCTGGGCGCGGACCACGTGATCAATTACAACGAAGAGGACATCACGCAACGAGTCCGCGAAATCACCGGCGGAGCCGGTGTGGATCTGCTGGTCGACCATGTTGGTGCGGATGTATGGTCGCACGGTTTCCGTGCGTTGCGTCCGGGCGGGCGGTACTGCATTTGCGGGGCAACCAGCGGACTGCGGGCCGAGTTGCACCTGGGCCTGTTGTTCAGCCGTCAGATCGAAATCTACGGCGGCTACATGGGTTCCCGCGAGGACATGCGCCAGATCGTGACCAGCCTGAATCGCGGGGTCATCAAGCCGGCCATCCACCGCACCTACCCGCTCGCCAACGCCGCCGACGCGCACAATGACATGGAGGCGACGAACTTCTTTGGCAAGTTGATACTCGAGCCGTAATCAGGCAATGGCAGGAAGCATCGGGGCGGCTCGTCGGCCGCCCCTCTTCGTGTCAACCTGTCCCTGACTGAGCCAGCGATCAGTCCGGTTGAATCAATCCGTTAACGGCGCTGACGACGTCGTCCAGCGCGACCATATCGGCATCCTCAGCAGTGCGCCCGCGCACCTCCACCGCAGACTGGCGCAGGTTGCGCGGGCTCACCACCAGACGAACGGGCAGACCGATGAGATCGGCGTCGTTGAACTTGACGCCGGCGGCCGCGTCGGCGCGGTCATCGAACAGGACCTCGATACCGGCGGCCCACAGGCGATCGTACAGGTCGGTGGCGGCCGCCGCGACGGCTTCGTCGGACATGTTCAGCGCCACCAGGTGGACATCGTAAGGGGCAATGGGCGCGGGAAATACAATGCCACGCTCGTCGTGGTTCTGCTCGATGGCGGCGGCGAGGATCCTGCTGACGCCGATGCCGTAGCAACCCATGGTGATGGGCTGCTGCCCGCCGTCCGAGTCCAGGTAGTATGCGCCCAGCGCCTCGCTGAAGAACGTGCCCAGCTTGAAGATGTGGCCGACCTCAACGCCTCGCGTGAACTCCAGGTCCGCACCGCAGTCGGCGCACCGGTGACCAGGTTCGGTGAGGGCAATGTCGGTGACCAGATCGGCGTCGAAGTCGCGCGGGTAGTTGGCGTTGCGGTAGTGGGTGTCGTTTTTGTTGGCGCCGACTACGAAGTTGCCGCCGTTGGAAATCGAGCTGTCAGCAATCCGGCGCACTTTGGTGATCCCGATGGCAGAGGCTGAACCGGCGACGATGCCGGCGGCGGCGACCTCCTCGTCTTCGGCCAGGCGCAACTCGTTGCAGTGGAGGGCATTCTTCAGCTTGACCTCGTTGACCTCCAGATCGCCGCGAATGGTGACGAACACGACCTCGCCATCGGCGGAGTAGAACACTGCCTTCAGGGTTTGCGCCTCGTCGACGCCCAGGAACTCGCACAGGGAGGCGATGGTCTTCATGCCCGGAGTGCTGACTTCCTCCAGAGGTAGTGGATCAGGAACCGGCTGATCGGGATATACGCCAGCGGCCTTTTCGGCGTTGGCCGCGTATCCGCAGGACGGGCAGGTGATCACCGTGTCCTCGCCCGTGTCGGTGGGCAGCAGGAACTCGTGGGAGTCCTTGCCGCCGATGGCGCCGCTGTCGGCCTCAGCCATCACCACCGGGATGCTGCAACGCCGGAACACGTTCCGATAGGCCTGTGCCATCGCCTGATAGGACACGTCCAGGCCCTCGTCGCCAGCGTCGAACGAGTAGGCGTCCTTCATGGTGAACTCACGGACGCGCACCAGGCCGGCGCGGGGTCGCGGTTCATCCCGGAACTTGGTCTGCATCTGGTAGAGGATCACGGGCAGGTCGCGATAGCTCTGCACGTTGCCCTTGACGATGTTGGTGACCACTTCCTCGTGGGTGGGCGCCAGGGCCAGGGGCCGGCCCCGCCGGTCTTCCAGCGAGAACATGTTGTCGCCGAAAGCGGCAGCCCGTCCGCTCTGCTCCCAGAGTTCCATAGGCTGCAGCGCGGGCATACGAAGTTCCTGGCTGCCGGCGGCGTCCATTTCTTCCCGGACGATCTGCTCGATCTTCCGGAGGGAGCGCCAGGCCAGGGGCAGATAGGCGTAAATGCCGGCGGCGACCTGCTGGATGAGACCGGCCCGCAGCATCAGGCGATGGCTGGCGGTTTCAGCTTCGGGCGGGTCGTCGCGGAGGGTACGGGTGACGAGACGGGAGATACGCATGGATCACACCACCGGGCGGGTTGGAGTTAGAAAAAATCCACCGGACGATCAACCCATCGGGTTGACGTCAGGCAGACCGAGGCGGAACTGGCCGAGGTTGTCGTAGGCGCTGGTGTTGACCATGAAGTGCTGGGCCGCCGCGTTGATGTCGCGCATGCAACGCTGCAGGACCCGATCATTGTAGATGGCGTTGCCGCCGCCGTACCGAAAGGCGGCGGTGGTCACCTGGCAGGCGATATCGGTGGCGTAGACGCAGGCGCCACGCAGACGCAGTTGCCGCTCAAGGTCAGGGCGCTCGTGGCGCAGACAGAACTCCCAGGCGTCCTCTATCGCCTCGCGGCAAAGGGCGCGGGCGGCGCGAAGCTGCTGGTCGCATTTGCCCAGGTCGTGATGCAAAGCGCCGCGCTGGGCAATGGTCGAGGTCAGGTAGCCGCGCTGGTAGGATCCCGCCTGCTGCGAAATCTCGTCCAGAGCGCGGCGGGCCACGCCCAGGGCGAATGCCGCGTGATCCGGCGTGACGAAACCGGGTCGGCCCAGCCAGAACAGCGGGCCGCCCTTGCGGGGATCCGTGGACATCAGGTCGAAGGCCATCTCTTCGGGAACGAAATAATCGTCGAAGACGAAGTCGCGGCTGCCGGTCCCCTTCAGACCCATGACCTGCCAGTTGTCCAGGAACTGCACGTCGGCAATGGGCGCGGCGAAGATCATGTGCTCGCGGCCCGGCCCATCATCTCTCACTATGCGGAACCCAGCCAGCAGCCAGGAAGAATGGGCCGAGCCGCTGGCGAAAGGCCAACGCCCACTCACTCTCCACCCGCCGTCAACCGGGGTTGCCGATCCGCGCGGGATGATGGCGCCGGATGCGATGGGCATTCCCCCGTCGCCGAAGATGCGCTCGACGCCAGCGTCGGGAAGGAACGCCCCCAGCCATGACGCGCTGGTGCTGTTGATGAAGGCGCACCAGCCGGCCGAGGGGTTGATGTAGCAGAGTTCGTCGCAGAGCTCGAGGTAGAGCTGGGGATCGACTTCAGGGCCGCCCAGTTCGCGGGGGACCTTCAACGAAAGCAGACCCTCGCGGTACAGCGCCACCACCGACGGCCACGATAGCGTCTCGTTGGCGTCGTTGTCCTCGGCGTCGGCCTCCAGGATGGGACGGATGCGGGCGATGGCGTCCAGCAGATGGCGGCGCAGTGGCTCCCGCTCCGTGGGAAGCGCCGGGATGCCGTGGGCTTCCAGCGAGGTAACGTCGCTCGGAATGATCCCTCCGGCGATTGCGGCGGCGGTGGTGGTCATGGGGACAAGATGCGGTCGGGGCGAGGATCAGGCGTGCGCCGGGGTCTTTTCAATCTCTTCCATCAGGGCGGTCAGCATCTCGGCCTCCGGCACGACGCGCACCTTTTCGCCTTTGCGGAAGATGATGGCGCGCCCGGCGCCGGCGGCGATGCCCACGTCAGCGTCCTTGGCCTCCCCTGGGCCATTGACCTCGCAGCCCATGACCGCGACCTTGATGTTCTTGTCCGACTTCTTGAGCAGGTCGTCGACATCGTTGGCCAGCTTGCGTATGTCCACGTCGGCGCGCCCGCAGCTGGGACAGGCGACCATGGTCGTCCCCTTGTCCCGCAGGTTCAACGATTTCAGGATTTCAAACCCCGCGATCACTTCCTCCACGCTGTCGTCGCTGAGCGACACGCGGATGGTGTCGCCGATGCCTTCGTACAGGAGCACGCCCAGGCCCACAGCAGTGCGGATGGAACCCGACTTCGCCGTGCCGGCCTCCGTGATGCCCAGGTGCAGCGGGTAGGGAACCATTTCGCCGAGACGACGATAGGCCTCTACGGTGGTGGGCACGTCGAAGGCTTTCATGGAGATCTTGATCTGGTCGAAGTCCTGTTCCTCCAGGAGGCTGACCTCCCAGAGGGCGGTGGCGACCATGTGGTCGACGATGCTGTAGTCGCCCGTTTGGGCTTCTCCGGCCTTGGGCAGGCGGTTCACCAGATCCATGTGACGGGAGAAGCCACGGGTCCGGCCGATGCCACCCACGGGAGGCAGGCTGCCAAAATTGACGCCAATGCGTATGGGGATGTTCCGCTCCTTGGCTGCCGCGACCACCTCACGCACCTGGTCCTCGCTGCGCAGGTTTCCCGGATTGAGGCGCAGGCAGTCAATGCCGCCGGCGGCGCACTCCAGCGCCAATTGGTAGTGGAAATGGATGTCTGCAATCAGCGGTATCCTGATCTGCTTCTTGATCTCCGCCATCGCCTTGGCGGCTTCCATGTCGGGCACCGCTGAGCGGATGATCTCGCACCCCGCCTCTTCAAGCTCATGGATCTGTCGAACGGTGGCCTTGACGTCACGGGTGTCGGTCTTGGTCATCGACTGCACCGTGATGTCGGCGTCCCCGCCAACTTTGACCCCGCCGACGTAAACCGGTTTGGTAACCCTTCGCTGGTTAACAGTCATCTTCGTCACCGCCGCGTGATAATGGGGATGTGGCGAACTTGAAAACCCGAACTTATGGCTGATAATCATACACGATTGCCAATCGCAGGTGCCACCGCGCGCCTGTTGTCCAATCGTCCAGTGCTGCCGGTTCCGAGGTGAATCCCGGATGCGGCTACTCGAACCGGAAACGGGGTTGCTGTATTGTATAATGTGGCAATCAAGGTGATGCCGGCGCAACGGTGGGTTCCGGCGTCAAGCGGCGTACAAGCCCGACAGAATCGGGCGTCAGGCAGGTGAAAGCGTGCGGGACGTTATTCAGGAAGCGGTAAATCAGTTGGAATCGGGCAATCCTTGCGTGCTGGCGACGGTGGTGCGGACCAAGGGCTCCACGCCGCAAAAGTCGGGAGCGATGCTGCTGGTCAGGGAAGACGGTACGGCCGTCGGCACTCTGGGCGGCGGTTGCGTCGAAGGCGACATCTGGTTCGCGGCCCGGGAGATCCTTCGGAACCAGGGTGGTCCTGAATTCAAGGACTATTACCTGAACGAGGACATCGCGGCCCGGGACGGCCTGGTGTGCGGCGGCACCATGTATTTCTACCTGGAGCCGTTTTGGGACAACGATGACTTCTCGGACATCGGATCCGAACTGCTCGGCGCCTACGACGGCGCGGAGCCGGCGGCGTTGGCTACCGTAGTGCGGTCGGAAGGGAACACGGCTCGCCTCGGCGCAAAGCTGCTCCTGCGGTCCGACGGATCCATAGCCGGTGGCATCGGCACCGCCGAGCTGGATGAAGTCGCGCTGGAGGCCGCCGGTCGCGTGGCGGCGGTGGGCGCAAACGAATCGGTGACCATCGACGACCAGACGGAATTGTTCATCGAAGGATTCACCACTCCGCCGACGCTGGTCATGGTGGGTGGAGGACACGTGGGCAAGGCGACCGCTGACCTCGCGCACCGACTGGGCTATCGCGTTTACATCGTGGACGACCGGGAAGACTTCTCCAACGCGGAGCGGTTCCCCTATGCGGAAGAAACCATCGTTACGCCGTACACCGACTGGGCCAAGCACCTGGACATCAACGTCAACAGTTTTATTGTGGTGGCGTCGCGCGGACACTGGTTCGACGATGTGGCGCTGGAATCGGCGCTGTCCACCAAGGCGCGATACATCGGCCTGTTGGGCAGCCGGCGCAAGACGCTGATGATCTACCAGCGTTTGCTACAGGAAGGGGTTCCTCGGGAGCGGCTGGCAGAGGTGCGCGCGCCTATCGGCCTGGACATCGGAGCCCTGGAGCCGGAAGAATTGGCGGTCAGCATCATGTCTGAGATCATCATGGCGCGTCGCGGCGGCAAGGGCAGTCCGATGACCATGGACGACTGGTACCTGGACCGCGCGGAGCAACGGGCCAACCGGGCGATGGGGGCCACGGCGGACTGATCAGTTCCTGCTGGCACGCAACGTTAGGTCGAGCGAACGGAGCCGACGCTGGGCTTGGGGTAAACGATGCTGCGCCAACCGCCACTGAGCGGATGGCGACGCGGACACTTTCCATGGCGATCCAACCGAGTTTCACGTCCGCGATTCTGCTGGCCGCCGGCGTCTCGCGGCGCATGGGCCAGTTGAAAGCCCTGCTTGATTGGCATGGGCGACCGTTGATCATCCACCAGATAGTTGCGCTGCGAGAGGCGGGTGCGGATGAGGTCGTGGTTGTGCTGGGCCATCGGGCGGATGAACTACAGGCGCGGGTCGGGGCCAACCGGGACGTTTACTCCTTGGGCAAGGTGCGATGCGTGGTCAACGATGACTACGCCCTGGGCAAGACCACGTCGATTCAGACGGGCCTGTGGGCGATTGGCCCGTCCAGCGACCCCGATGCCTCGATCATGATGCTGAATGTGGACCAACCGCGTTCAACCGGCGTCATTGCGCAGGTGCTGAACGCTCACCAAACCGGGGACGGCAAGCTGATCACGGTGCCGACCTGCGGGGGAAAGGGAGGTCACCCCATCATCGTGAGCCGCCGGCTTTACCCCGAGCTAATTGCCATCGACGAGAAGACACAGGGGATGCGAGCAGTCACCGAGCGGCATCGCGAGGCCACACAGCGAGTGGAAATGGGCGCGCCGGAACTGCTGTGGGACGTAAACACTCCGGAGCAGTACCAGGCAGCGTTGCGAGCATCCGGTGCGGGCTGAACAGCGGCCGCGACGGGGGCGGCCCGATTGCGCGGCGACAAAACTAAACCGGGGCCCGATGAACAGTCGGCGCCCCGGTTGCTTTTGTTCCGCTCATCCCGTCGCCAAGGATGCGTCGGGCTAACGGGTTTTCACCCTGTCAGCGTCCACCGAGCATCGTCATGCCACCGCGGTCTCGCCGACAGGGCTCTTACAGGGGAAATGCCAGCTATGGTTCAGCTCAATCAGCGTAACCACTTCTAACCTCCTGTTGTGACGACGGCTTGGCCATCGGGTTCTGGGTGGGTGGGAGTTCCCTGTACCCCCAGCACCTTGAATACATAGTATACCCAACGCAGATGCCTGTCAACCCCAAATGGAATAATTAATATTTGCGTTTTGCGGGGTCAACGCAATCACGGGGAAATAGTTTAGACTACGCACACACCACGAGTGCAACGGAGAGATTTCAGGATGAGCGCCACCTCCGGCAACGGAAGTCAACCGCAACCGACCGTTCCCAGCGTTTACGGCGACGACGGCGTGACGATCATCGGAATGATCGGCGTGGTCCGCGAATCGCAGGCCAACCGGGGAGCCACATTGAGCCTTTTCGGCGGCGGGATCAACCCGGGCGCCGAGGTTCCATCGGGGGTGGACCCGGATTACATCCTGGACTTCGCCCGCACCCACGAAGAAGCTGGTTTCGATATGGTGCTGACCGGATACTCCTCGTCCACGCCGGACGGGTTCGAGGTAGCGGGTTATGCGGCGGCGCATACCGAACGTCTGGGATACCTGATCGCGCACCGGCCCGGCTTCGTCGCCCCCACGCTGGCGGCCAGAAAGGCGGCGACCCTGGACCAGCTGACCGACGGGCGTATCGCGCTGCACATCATCACCGGGGGCAACGATATCGAGCAGCGCCAGGACGGAGACTGGCTGGACCACGACTCGCGCTATCGCCGGACGGATGAGTACCTGGACGTGATGCGGCGCATCTGGACCGAGACGGAACCCTTCGACCACGACGGCGAATTCTACAACCTGCAAGCCGCATACAGCCAGGCGCGCTGTCGGCAGCATCCGCACGTTCCCCTGTTTTTCGGCGGGGCATCAGAGGCGGCGCTGGATACCGCCAGTCGGCGCGCGGACCTGTTCGCGCTGTGGGGCGAGCCGCGAGCATCCATCGCCGAACGCATCGCGGACGTGCGCCGGCGGGCGGCCGCAGCGGGCCGGGACCCGGCTACGATGCGGTTCAGCCTGTCGGCGCGGCCCATTGTCGCCGAGACCGAAGAGAAGGCCTGGCGCCGGGCGGACGAGATCCTGACGCGCGTGCAGCAGGCGACGGCCGGACGCATTACTCCGGGCGTCCCGACGCGCCCGCAATCGGAAGGGGCGTGGCGCCTTCTGCGCTTCGCGGCGGAAGGGAACGTGCACGACGAGCGGCTCTGGATGCCCATCGCGGCCGCCAGCGGAGCATCAGGAAGTACCACGTGCCTGGTGGGCACGCCTGAGCAGGTGGCTGACGCCCTCCTGGCGTACTACGATTTGGGGTGTAGCGCGTTCATAATTCGCGGGTTTGACCCGCTCGCTGATGCGGCCGATTACGGAAGAGAACTCATACCGCTGGTGAGGGAAGGAGTCGCGCAGCGGCGCAAAACTGCCGCATGAGACCGCGATTGCCCGGGACGGTGATCTGAAACCGGGTTAATGAAGGGCGCGTATCTGATACCATACGCGCCACCGCAGCATCGGGAGGCCACATATGGTCGATTACGCATCCCTGTTCTCCAGCAATTTGCCCAGGTCAGTGGCGACGCCACCCGGCGCGGACGCGTCGGTGAAATACATTTTCTCGATCACGAACGCGGTTCCGGAAGTGGTCGACGGGGACGAATACCTCGCGGCCATACGGACCGGACTGGAAGCAAACGGAGCCGCGTCTTTGGCCGGCTACCCGCCGCCGGGCGGCCATGTCGGTCTGCGGGAGATGATCGCGGAACGGCTCGCCGGCAATCGCGGTTTCGACGCCTCGCCGAACGACGTGTTCATCTCGGACGGGGCCGGCGGAGCGATCGCGATCATCCTGGAATCCTTCATCAACCCCGGCGACGCCGTGCTGGTGGAGGAATTCACATACATGGGCAGCCTGCGCATGATGATGGAGAAGGGCGCGGAACCGATCCATGTTCCTGGCGACGAAGATGGGATGCTTCCCGACGCGTTGGAAGATGCCCTGGCTTCGCTGGACCGGTCGGGGCGGCGCGCCAAGTTCGTCTGGACGATACCGGTTTATCAGAACCCGCTGGGGTTCACGGTGCCGGACGGGCGGCGGCGGGCGCTGTTGGAAATTGCGCAGAAGTACGGCGTGCCGGTCATGGAGAACGAGTCCTACGCCGATTTTCGCATCGACGGAGAGCCGCTGCCGCAGGCGATGTCTGGAATCAGCGACCAGGGTGACGTGTTCTATGTTTCGTCGTTCACCAAGCTGCTGGGCTGCGGGCTGCGCGTGGGCTTCGGTGTCCTGCCGCCCGGCGTGCAACAGGCGCTGCCGCAGGTCAACGCGGGAAACCTGCCGCGCCGAAGCGTCAGCCACCTGGCCACAACCATGGTGTACGAATACATGCGGGCCCACGGCTCGGAGCATATCGAAGCCGTCCGGCAGGCGCTATTGGCGAGGCGCGATGCGATGCTCGGCGCCCTGGAGAGCAACTTCCCGTCCTTCTGCGAGTGGACCCACCCGCAAGGCGGGATGATGATGTTCGTAAAGTTGCCCGAAAGCGCGGACACGTGGTCGACGCTGGCCAAAGCAACAGCGCGGGACGTCAAATACAATCCGGGAGGAATGTTCCGGTCGGACCGGGGGCGCAACAACCACCTCCGCCTCACCTACAGCCACAACTCGCCGGACGAAATACGCGAAGGCGTGGCGCGGCTGGCGGAACTCTTCCAACAAGAAGGTTATTTCGAGGGCTGACCGCAATCGGGATGACGCTGCCCGAAGACAAGAAACGACGAGACCGAGGCAAGGGTGGGGGTAGCAACGATGGTCGTCGCCAGTCCAACGATCAGCGTGACGGTTGATGGCATTCCGGTAAGCGTGCCGGCCGGGGCGAGCGCGCTGGATGCCGTCAACGCCGCCGGTGTTCCGCTTTCCCAATTGTGCAAGGACGCTGACATGCCCGCCATTGGGGCGTGTCGGACCTGTCTGGTGCAGATCGACGGCATCCGCGGTTTCCCCGCGTCGTGCTCGACTCCGGCCGGCGACGGAATGGCGATCCGCACTGATACCGCGGACGCCAAACGTATCCGCACCGGCGTGATCCAGCTCACCCTGGGCATGGTCGGCAACGCTGACGGGGCTGAAGAATCCATCGAACCGTACGGATTGCTTTCGAGTGCGGCCGAGTTGCACGCGATATCCGGCAAGCGTTGGGATTCCCGGGACAGGCCGGCGACCGACGAGTCCAACCCGGTGTTCAACCTCGCGATGGATGCGTGCATCCTGTGCGCCCGGTGCGTCAACGCCTGCCAGTCCGGTCACCAGTTCATCGGTGCAATCGACGTGCTTGGCGCCGGCGCGTCGGCGCGCATCGCCACCGCGGGCGACAGACCGCTGGCGGAGAGCATCTGCACCACGTGCGGGCAATGCCTCAGCGTCTGCCCCACCGGGGCGATCAGCGTAAAAGCGCCCCCGGACACCCTCGCGCCGACGCACGAGGTCAAAACCACCTGTCCTTACTGCGGCGTGGGCTGCGGCATCAAACTCGAGGTCAGCGGCGCCATGGAAGGACCGGAGGCCGGCCACATCGTCGCCTCCCATGATGATCCGGAAAACCTCTCCAGCGTGGGGATGCTGTGCGTGAAAGGTCGTTTCGGCTACACCTTCGTGCAGCACGGGGACCGGATCAGGACGCCGCTGATACGGGAAGGCGAACGGTTCACCGGTGATTTTCGCGAAGCGACGTGGGACGAGGCGCTGGACCTGGTCGCCGCGCGCCTGTCCGATTATCGCGGGGATTCGTTCGGCACGCTGTGCTCCGCGAAGGCGACGAATGAGGACGGCTACGTCCAGCAGAAGTTTGCCCGGCTGGTGATGGGCAGCAACAACATCGACCACTGCACGCGCCTCTGTCATGCGCCGTCGGTGGCCGCCATGCTCACCTCTCTGGGAAGCGGGGCGACCAGCAACTCGTACACCGATTACGAAAACGCCGGTTGTCTGGTGGTCATGGGTTGCGATCCCACGTCAAACCATCCGGTAGCGGCGTCGCGGATGCGTCGCGCGGTGGTGGAACGGGGCGCAAAGTTGATCGTGATTAACCCGCGCCGGATCGATATGTGCGATTACGCCGACCTGTGGCTGCGGCCCTATCCGGGAACGGACGTCGCGCTGCTCAACGCCATGGCCCACGTTGTGGTGGCGGAGGGATTGGCGGACGAGGGTTTCGTCGATCGGCGTACAGAAGGCTACGACGAATGGCGCGTCATGATCGATACGTACACTCCGGAGCGGGCAGCCGCGATTACGGGAGTGTCGGCAAACGATATTCGCGCTGGTGCGCGCATGGTGGCGCGTCCGCCGATTCCGCGGTACGGCGATGCCAAGGCCAGTCGCGGCGGAACCTGCCTGATTTGGGGAATGGGTCTGACTCAGCACACCAACGGAACCGCCAACGTGCATTCCGTGCTCAACCTGGCGCTGGTGACCGGCCAAATGGGCTTCCCGGGTTCGGGCATCTCACCGCTGCGGGGCCAGAACAACGTGCAGGGCTGCGGTGATGCCGGATGCGTGCCCGACTCGTTGCCGGGGTACCAGGGTCTGCGCGCGGAATCGATGGAGAAGTTCGGCCGCGCTTGGCAGGCCCACGGGTCGCTGCCGGAACAGCCTGGTCGGGTCGTTACTGACATGGTCGATTCCATAGGGGAACCGGGCGGCGTGCGGGCCATGTACATCACCGGGGAGAATCCGCTGCTCAGCGAGCCCGATCTGAACCGGGCCGACGAACTGTTCCATAAGCTGGACTTCCTGGTCGTGCAGGACATATTCATGCACGAAACTGCGCGGCTGGCGGACGTAATTTTGCCGGCTACCAGCTTCGCCGAGAAGGACGGCACCTTCACCAACAGCGAACGCCGGGTGCAGCGGGTCCGGCAGGCCGTGGAACCGGTGGGCGAAAGCAGGCCGGACTGGGAGATCATCGATGATCTGGCGACACGGATGTGCGATCTACTGGGCCTCCCGTGGCGAGACCAATTTGCCTATCAGCATCCATCGGAGATATTCGCGGAAATGGCCGGGCTGACGCCGCTGCTGGCGGGGATCTCGTATGATCGACTGGACGCCGAGGGCGGGATCCAATGGCCGTGCCCGACACCGGACCATCCCGGGACCACCTATCTGTACGGAGAAAGCTTCCCTCGGGGCGACCGGGCCAAGTTCGTGGCCTACGAGCAGGGACCGGTGGCGGCGGAGACGCCCTCCGATAGGTTCCCCCTGGTGCTGAACACCGGGAGGGTGCTGTACCATTGGCATGGCGGCACGATCACGCGGCGCGTGGGCAGCCTGCTGGCGCGGGTGTCAGATCTCGAAGTTTCGATCAACCCCGCGGATGGGGAGCGGTTCGGTTTGCGCGACGGCGGGCGCGTGCAGGTCCGCTCCCGCCGTGGGGAGCTTAGCGGGGTAGCGCGATTCACCTACCGCATGCGCACCGGCGAAATCTTCATCCCATTCGTACGGCTGAACAATTCGGCCGCGAACTTCCTCACCAACGCCGTGTACGATCCGGACTCGAAGATACCGGAGTACAAGGTGTGCGCGGTGAGGGTGGAACCTGCAGGGTGACGGCTCGTCGAACCGTCACCCCATAGCCTACTGGCTGCGCAACCGGGCGCGCTCGCGTCCCTCTATGAAATGGACCGCCTCGTCCGGGCTGACACGGCCGACCGGACCGCTGGCGTACATCGATCCCAGCACGGTGCCGCCGCGACCGAGTAGCAACTCGGTGGGTTGAATGTACCCGCCACGGTCGTCGGACCACCAGGAACCGAGCACATCCGCCTGCTCACGGGTGACCCCGTAGGCCATAGGGTAAGTGACACCCGATTTCGTGGCCATTTCCTGCACGGTTTCCCTGGGCTCCACGCTGGCGCCGACGATGGATAGACCCTTCTCGGCGAGAGCGTCTTGTTGGGACTGCCACGCGGCCAACTGCCGCGAGCAGTATGGTCACCACACACCGCGATAAAACAGCACCGCGAGGTAGCGGGACGACATATCGCCGGGCAGGGTCAATGTCCCGCCGTCGATGAGATCCAGAGCCAGTTCGGGCAGGCGGTCGCCCTGTTGAAGTTTTTCAGTCATCAGTAGACCTCATTGTCGGGAGCGTCTCATCCTGCGGACGGTCGGGCCAAAAGAGTTCGTACAGGCGGTCGGAGAGTTCCTCGCATAAAGCGAGACCGGCGGAGACGTCTCCGGCGTCAGCTTCGTCTTCGTAAAAATTGGAATGCAACATCCTGGCAACGCCGAACGAGTTCCTGAGCCAGATTGCCATGTCGGCGTCCCCTGATTCCCCGACCAAGTCGGCCAGTTCACGATGCACTAACCAGATGGAACGATGAGCGTGAATTACGCCGGCGTGCTGGGCGGAGACGGCTTTAATCGTTTCGGCAACGGTAGCCCACGCCTTGTTGGATGCTTGGGGCAGGTCGCCGTCTTCCCGGAGGTGTTTCCATGCGCTGGCACGAAAATCATGGCTGAGTCCAGCGTACTTTTCCGGCATCCGGCCAGCATCCTCCGGCTGCGCCTGGTCGCTGGCAGCGACCAAGCCCCGGGCTACCGCAGCAGCAATGTCATCATGGGTAAAGGCCATGGCCCATGCTCCGTTTAGTCACCGACAGCCTCGGCGGCGGTGGACTTGAGACGCTCGGGCCACCACGGGTCCTCGTATTCGTTGAACAGACCCTTGATGTGCGGCATGACTTCGTTGGCGAACAGGTCGGTGTTCTTCCGAACCAACTCGGGGGGCATGCTACCGATCTGGAGCAAGACCATGAGGTGTCCGACCCGGAGCAATTCGCAGGCTTCGCTCAATTTGCGCCGCACCGTCTCTGGGCTGCCGCCGATGACGTGGCCCTGTTCGATGTAGTCCTTCCAGCTGTTCTCCTGCGCGGTACGCTGAGCCTCTTCGCCCATTTGCGGGCGCAGGGACTTGCGGATCGATTCGAGGGACCGGTAACCGGGAGATTCGGCAAAAGGCGGGTACACGCGGAGCATCTTCTCGTAGAAATACTTCACGTGCTGCTCGTAGTCCTTCTCCGCCTGCTCGTCGGTTTCGGAGACGCATACCAGCTGCAGGAAACCCAACCGGTGCGGATTGTCGTCAATCCCCCGTTCGGCGACGCGTTCCCAGTAGCCCTTGACGATGTTGTGGCCCCGCAAATAGCCGTAGTAGGACAGGTAGCAGTAGACGTAGTCCCGGTCCAGGACCCAGTCCCACGTTTCAAGGCTGCCCGAGCCGGGGATCCACACCGGCGGATGAGGCTCCTGCATGGGTCGCGGCCAGATGCTGATGTACCGCAATTTGTTGTACTTACCGTTGAAAATCGTGGGCTGGTGCTGCGTCCAGGCCTGCATGATCACGTCGTGGGCTTCCGTATGACGATCACGCAGGGTGATGGGCACCTGTCCGTAGGAGAAGGTGGTGTCCATGGCGGTGCCAACCGGGAACCCCGCAACGAGGCGTCCATTGGAAATGACATCAAGCATGGCCATTTCTTCGGCGACGCGCACCGGCGGATTGTACAGGGCCAGGCTGTTGCCGAGGACGATAACGGCGCCGTTGCTGGTGGAGTTCGCCAGCACGGAGCCGATCAGGTTCGGCGACGGCATGATCCCGTACGCGTTGTTGTGATGCTCGTTGACGCAGATGCCGTCAAAGCCGACCTCGTCCGCGTAACGGAGCTGTTCGATGTACTGGGCATAGTACTCGTTGCCCTTGGCGGGGTCGAAGTTCTCGTTGGGCAGGTCGACCCAGGCCGAGTGGTGTTGCTCGGCGAAATCATCAGGCAGGTCCTGGTAGGGCATCAGGTGGAAGAAAGAGACTTTCATGACACGTTACCTCGGCGGCACGCCGGCCGTCGTGATGGATTTGGCGGATAGTAGCATGGGCCCACCCGGGACCCGTCACGCACGCGCAGCGGATCCGCGGAGCGGCGTCCATACGTTCGGCTAATCGGCCAGCCAAGCCTTGACCGCGGCGATGAAGTCGGCAGGGTTGTCCTCGAACACCATGTGGCCGGCGCGCTCAACGTTCACCATGCTGCCTTGGGCAAGAGTGTCCACCATGCGGTCGGCGGTTTCCTGGGTGAGCAGGTCGGTTTCGGTTCCGCGCACGACCAGGGTCAGGCAGGTGATGTTTTCCAGGGCGGGCCACAGGTCGGTAGCAGGCGCCGCCGTGCCATTGATGCGCTGCTCGCGGATTTCAGGGTCGAATTTCCACCCAATCTTGCCGTCAGGCAGTTGCCGGGTTTGTCCGGTGAGCCGTCGGCGCATGACCGGCTCGGACGCGAACCGGTTTGCCGCCTGAACGTGGGCCAGCGCGTCCTCGAAATTGTCGAATCCCGGCGGCAGCCCCCGCAGTTCCTCGGTGATGCGGTTGCCGCCCGCCGCCTCGACGCGAGGCCCGATGTCCACAACGCACAGGCGCTCCAGCCTTTCGGGATGCGCTCCGGCGAAGGCCATGCTGTTGCGGCCGCCCATGGAATGGCCGAAAAGGGTGAACTTGTCCAGGCCGATGGCGTCGACGAAACCGAGTAGGTCGGCGACGAAAGCCTCGGTGGAATAGTCACCACCCGGAGCATGGTCAGTGTCGCCGCGGCCACGCTGGTCGACCGAATAGACGTGGTAGTCGCCGCACAGCGCCTCGGCGACGTCGGCCCAGACGTTGGCGTGACCCCGAAGGCCGTGCAACATCACCAGGGGAGGCTGACCCTCGGCGCCCCAGTCAAGGTAATGCAGGTTGATGCCATTGGCGGTGACGGTCCGGCTCTTGGGTTGCACTTGCGTGGTCATGTCGTTCCTCCTGAGGTCCGGCTGGAGTGTTGGTGGTACGGGGAGGGCGGGATACGGCTATTTGAGCTGCCAATTCGGGCGGCGCTTCTCGGCGAAGGCTCGCGGGCCTTCCTTGCTGTCTTGCGTCGTGAGGATGTAGTCGTAGGCTACGTAGGTCTTGGCGCTGATTTCAGCGATGGACATGTCCAGGCTGCTGTAGGCCAGGTCCTTGATGGTCCGAACCGCCAGCGGGGCATTCTGCGCGATGCTCTCGGCCATCCTGACGGCTTCGGGTACGAGCTCGTCAGCCGGCACCACCTTGTTCAGGAACCCCATTTCCTTGACCCTCTCGGCGGGAAGGAGGTCGGCAGTCATGACCAGCTCCAGGACGTTGGAGATGCCGATCATCTTGGTGAGCTCCACCGCGAAGGGTGGCATGAGGCTCCACTTGGTCTCGGTGATGCCGAGGCGGGCGTTGTCCGCGGCCAGGCGAACGTCGCACATCTGGGCGATGGACCAACCGCCGGCGGCGGCGGCTCCATTGACCGCTGCTACCAGGGGTTTCACCGGCCGCTCCCACATGTGCGGCTTGTTCGGGGACATGCTGTTTTCAGCGCGAGCCTGTACCCCTTCAGCGTTATCGGAGGCGCGCTCCTTCAGGTCACGGCCGGCGCAGAAGTTACGGCCGGCGCCAGTGATCACGGCCACCCAGGCTTCGTCGTCCTCGTTGTCAAAGTGGTCGATAACTTCCCGCAGGTCTCGCCGGAGCTGGCGGTTGATGGCATTGGACGACTCGGGCCGGTTGAGCGTTATGACCGCCACGTGGTTGTCGGTCCCGGTCTTTTCGTAGAGCACGGTTTCAGGCATAACGACGAATCTCCTTGGGTTCAGGGGTTTTGTGGGTATACAGGCGTCAGGCGTAGTGGCCCAGGAATTGGCCGCCAATCACATGCACATGGCCGTGAGATTGGCTCTGCAAACCATCGTAGCCAAAGTTGGACAGGATGCGGAATCCGTTGGGGCAGTACATGCACCCGAGGGTCGCGGCCACGTCGCCCAGGCGCGTCATGATCCCGCTGTTCCACATTTCCAGCTGCGACATGTGGCGGCGCGGCATGACCAGCAGCATGATCGGCACCCACGTGAGCTGGTTGACGATGGCGATCAGGTCGTTGTCGAGGTAGCGGATCCTCGCCGGCTCACGGCCGGCCACGATTTCGCAAAATACGCAATTGGTGGGTTCAGAACTCATGTGGGTTTCAAGAATTATCCTGGATGATGAGCCGTACGGCCGGCGAGGGAGTGTGTCTGGCGCTCAGGCTGCCGCGGCGGCTGTTGAGGTTGCCTGATCACTATACGGACTGCCTCTTTGCAGTGTCAACGAACGAGGATGGGGGCTGGTCATCCCGGTGGCTGACGCCTCGGGGGCGTGTGGTATCATTGCGCCCGTCACACTCTCTCGCAACGCCTGTGCCGAACCGCGACATGTACCGTCTGGCAATTCTCACCATCAGCAGCTCGGGAGCCCGAGGCGAGCGTGAAGACACCGGCGGGCAGGCTATCCGTGACAAGTTGCCCCCGCCCGACTACGAAGAAGTCCGCTACGAAGTGGTCGCAGACGACGCGGACTCAATCACCGGGAGGCTCATCGAGTGGGCCGATTCTGGCGAGGTGGATCTGATCGTCAGCACGGGTGGAACGGGGATGGGTCGGCGCGATGTCACGCCTGAAGCCGCCCTACGGGCAATGGACCGTCAAGTCCCGGGGATGGCCGAAACAATGCGGGCGCAGACCCTCAAATTCACCCCGATGGCGATGCTGAGCCGGTCGGTGGTGGGCATTCGCGGCCGGACGCTGATCATCACGCTGCCGGGCAGTCCGCGTGGCGTGGGCGAATGCCTGGACGTCATCCTGCCGGTTTTGCCGCACGCTATCGAACTCCTGCAGCGCGAGTCGGTTCAGGATCACCCTCGCTGATCACCGAACACCATCCCGTTACCAGTTCATCAACCGGAGACCGCCACGAAATGAGCACAGACGCCAACACGAACGAAGCCGCCCCCGTCTACTGGCCCAGAGTGAAAGAGCTGTTGGACGTAATCATGGACCGATGGATCGAGCGACACGGCCGGCAGCCATATCCCGGTATCCACGAATACTGGTGGGAGACGCCGGAGGAGTTGGCCGCGTCGGTACTCAACGGTTTTCCCTCGATTGAGCCGGGAGTACCCGGGGCCGACACGCACCTGGTGCGTTCGCTTCGTCTGGGCTGTGGAACCTTCGGCCGGATGCCACTGCGCGGCCCGTTCCTGTCGCGCGCAGAGGCCGCAGAAATCGCCGCGTGGATCGACGCCGGGATGCCGAAAGGGCCAGAGGATTAAGGACAAGGGATTGGATCAGCCGCCGTTTTCCCTGGTCCGGGACACGGAGCACCCCAAACAAAAGTAGGGGCGAATGTTTATTCGCCCCTACTGCTTTGGAAATATCAGCCGGCTGCTAGAGCAGTACGGGTTCCTTTTCCTTCTGGTACACCTGGATGCGGCCGCGGGTGTGGTCCAGGATGGCGATCTGCCCGGAGGCGGTGACGCGCACCGCGCAAGGGTTCGCGAACATCTTTTCGAAAGCGCCGCCATCGTTGGTGATCGCCATGGTCCGCTGGCGGATCATGTCCGGGTTGGAGTTGAGCTTGCTCTTGCCCCAATCCGAGATCTGGTGGTCGCCCTTGAGCTGGGCGCGGAAGCGTCCGTCGGGCGCCAGGATCTGCACGCGGTCGTTCTCGCGGTCGCAAACGTAGATGTCGCCATCGTTGTCGACGAACACGGCGTTGGGCCGCTTGAACTGGCCTGGGCCGTCGCCGCTGGTGCCGTAGCCTGCCTGCCATTCGCCGGCCTGGTTGAACACCTGGATGCGGTCGTTCCGCCAGTCGGCCACGTAGATGAGGCCGTCCTTGTCCAGGCACAGGCCCCATGGCAAGTTGAACTGGCCGTCGCCCGAACCGGTTGCTCCGAACTGGCTCTTGAAGGAGCCGTCGAGACCGTAGCTCTGGACGCGGTTGTTCTTGCTGTCAACCACCCACATGGTGTCGCCCACGATGGCGATGCCTGACGGGCCATTGAACTGGCCAGGGCCGTCGCCCGTTTCGCCCCAGTGGGAAACGTAATCGCCATCCTCAGTGTAGATGGTGATGCGATTGAGGTACTCGTCGGCCACGTACAGCTTGTTGTCGCCGTCGAGGGCGCAGGAGGTGGGCCAGTACATGTCGCCCGGAGCCTCGCCGAACTGGCTGAACTCACCCACGTAATCCTCGTTCAAAGTGGCGACGGTTACGTGAACGCCATCAGGCCGGTTCTCGTAGGAACGGTTGAGCACAAAGACCTTGCCTTCGTCATCGATAGCCATGTCCACGGGGTTTCGGAACCCGGTGCCGTTGAATTCGTTGCGGCCTACGGAATGGCTATACGGGAAGGCAATGTCCACAAGGCCAAATAGATGGGTACTCATAGACTTCCCTCTCTTGTCGGTCGTCAGTTTTCGGGACAGGGCGGAGGGTTTTCCTCAAGCGAGGACCCTCCGCCCCGATCATTCGGGTACCGTTCGCCTACAGGAAGGGGACCTTCTCGAAGACGCCGCGGTTGATGGGGTTGGAGTCGAGACTCATCCAGTCTTCCAGGATGGTGGCGTAAACCTGGCGGAAGTCCATGTTGGACCTGAGGTTGCCGCCCTCTTCCTGATCGGCCGGAGCCAGGGAAGGATAGACCCCGTAGATGCCGCCCTTGACCTTTTCGCCTACGGCGAAGGCCACGGAGCCGGCGCCGTGGTCGGTTCCCGAGCCGTTGTCGCCGATCCGGCGGCCGAACTCGGAGAACATGAACGTGATGACGTTGTCGCTGGCGTCATGGTCCCGGAGGTCGCTGATGAAGGTGTCGACGTTGGCGGACACGTCAGTCCACAGGCCGCTGTGGAGCTGGGCCTGGTTGGCGTGGGTGTCGAAGCCGTTGTAGGGGCTGGTGGTGAAGAGCACGCGGGTTCCCAGGTCAGCGAGGTGAGTCTGGGCGATGTTCTTCATGTACTGGCCGACGGTGCTGCTGGAGTACTCCACGTTGGAGGTGTACTTGGGCGGCGCGGTGGCCAGGATATCGGCGCCGATACGGGCGTAGGTGCCCGTGGAGCGCAGGTAGTCGCTGACAAAGCCCTGTCCGACGGTGGGGGCGTAGATCTTGCTGAAGAGGTCCAGGGCCTCGGCGCGCTGATCGTCGCCTTCGATACCCGTGAGCAGGCCGTAGGTTTCGAGGTTGCCGACGGAAGCGACCGGAACGCCTTCCTTGGCGAGGGCGCGAGGCAGGCCGCGGCCGAAGTTCACGCCGGTGATGCCCTGGCCTTCGTTGTTCGGATCCAGCTCGTGGATGACCTGGCCGAGCCAGCCCTCGGTCCCGATGGTGTCGGGCTCGCAGGTGTGCCAGATGTCCATGCTGCGGAAGTGGCTGTAGGACGGATTGGCGTAGCCTATCCCGAGGAAGATCGCGAGCTTGCCCTCGTCCCAGTACTTCTTCAGGGGAAGCATGGTGGGGTGCATGCCGATCTCGCCGTTCAGGTCAATGACCGAATCGGCGGCGACGCCCAGGTTGGGGCGAAAGTCGCGATAGTGGCCGTCGTTGTAGGGGATGACAGTGTTCAGGCCGTCGTTCCCGCCGGACAGCGAGAGCACCACCAGAACGTTGTCTTTGTTGGTAGAGACCATTTGACAGTCCTCCGTTTTGTGTGTCTGGTCGTAGCGATGGTGGATGGCCGATCCGAACCGGATTGATCATGCTCCGGACCGGCCAGTAGCAGGATGATCGCCGATTACTCGAACTGGAACTCCGAGGTCGAGGCGATGATCTGGAACATCTCGCCGGAGCGGCGGGTGAACTCGGCGCGCTCGGCATCGCTGCCATGGGTGAGGGCGCCACCGCGGCCGGCGTGGTCGATGAGCTGACCACGGGTGTCATCGGTGAGGTTGAGGCAGCCAACCAGGTCCGCGCAGCTGTCTACGAACTGCTCGGGGCTGAGACTGTCGCCCTGCGCCATGAGCTTGGAAATCATGCTCTGTACGCCGGGGAGTTCGGTGCGGCCCAGGTAGTCGGCGGCGAAGTTGATGCGCTCGACCAGAGTGCCGGAGTCGATCCATTCGTGGCCGGTGTGCCAACCCTCGACGGTGGGCGGATTCATCAGGTCCATGCCCATGTACTTGGGTTCCTGGCTCAGCTCGAACATGCCGGGCTTGATCTCGTCGCGGTGGTCGCCGACCATGCGCAGGGTGCCGGCAACCATTTCGGCCGGATTCTTCACCTTGGCGTAGCGGGCGTTCTTGAACGCGTCGGAGGTGAAAAGCGTGCGCAGCATCTCGGTGACGTTGTAGCCGTTGTCGAAGTACGCCTGCTCCAGCGCCACCAGGAGGCTCTCGTCCTTCGGTGGGGTCTGCCGCCAGCTGGGAACCGGAACCTCGTCAGCGACGAAGTAGTTGTACAGGTGGCGGGAGATGAACCGGGCAGTAGCCTGCTGGTCCGCAATGATGTCCAGGATGTCATCACCGTTCCAGTTGCCCGTGCGGCCCAGGAACGTCTTCTCCTCGTCGTCATGGTCGGCGGGGTCGAAACGGAATTCCCAGGGGCTCCGGCCGTAAGGGAACGGAGGGTACCCAGGAGCGATATTCCAACCGGTGAACGCGCGGGCGGTAGTCTTGACGTCGTCTTCGGAGTAGTTGAACTCCTCGTTCATGCCGACGCCCATGGAGAACAGTTCGAGCAACTCACGACCGTAGTTTTCGTTGATGGCCGTCTTGTGGCTCTCGCAGTTGTCCAGGTAGTACACCATAGCGGGGCTGGTGGACAGTTCCATCAGCAGTTCCCGGAAGTTGCCCATGCCCTTTTCCCGGAACATCTCGATCATCCGGCCCATCTCTTCGCCGGAGTCGATCTTGGAGTGGCCAGCGCAGAAGATCATGTGCCAGAAGAGGGCCATCTTCTCCTTGAGCTGGTATTCGGTGTTGACCATGCGATACACCCAGTTCTGGATGTTGATCTCGATGGCGCCGGCGTGGTTGTAGGTGGGGTGATAACGCAGCATGAGGTCGTCTTCGACGCCCGAGGCGTTGCCGGGGTTCAGCAACTCCTCCACCACGGTGTCATAACCCTTCGCAGCAGCGGCTTCGATCTCGTCACGGCTGGCGCTGAAGCCGGCCCGGCGGAGAAGGTGCGCCATCAGTGCGATGTCGTTGCTTCCAGCCATAGTTTCCTCCTTTTTGGTACGTTGGGAACAGGGTCCCGATCGGCCGATTCTTGATGGTCCAAATATACCGCAATACCCTTCGTTCTCGCAACGAAAACGCGCCGCGAACGGCCGTCCAACTGCGGAACGATTATCAGTTTAGAATCGTATAGCCGGAAGGGTGGGATGTCAACAAGTTTGCGACTCGGCCCAGCACCTGTTCGGACCGATCCCGCGCCCCAGATTCCGTCCCCCGAAATCGTGCCGCAACGGGCCATGGTTCAACTTAGCCGAGGCGAAAACGCTTGAAAACCTCCGCATACTCCACCCCGATCCTGGGTCCGTCGCGGCGTCTCCATTCCCGCAGGTGCCGGTCGGCGGCATCGTGATCCACCTGGCTGCGGTGGGCGCGCAGCGCGGCGACGGCGGTTTCGATGTAATCGGTAACGTCCACGAAGTGATCGGGGTGGGTCCGGCCCATCACCCACACTTCACGCACCTTGTGCGGTTCCAGACCCTCTTCGTTGAGGAGTTCGGGGAACGTCAGCGGGTCCCGGGCCGTCGGGTAAACCGCCCCCATGGCGGCGTCCCCCGAGGCGAAATGATCGGGGTGATCGATGTAACCGTCGCCGTCGAGGTTGCGCACGGGATTCATGCAGACCAGCACGTCGGGACGATGCCGGCGGATCTCCCGGGCGATGGCTTTGCGCAAATCGAGCGTGGACTCCAGGTAGGCATCGGGATATCCCAGGAAAACGACGTCGGCGAGACCGAGCACACGACCGGCCTCCTCCTGCTCGGAACGGCGGGACTCGATGACTTCGTCGGGGGAAATGGTCGCATCCGCCGTGCCCTTGCTGCCATCGGTGCAGATCACGTACACGACATGCTTGCCCTCGGCGCACCAGCGGGCCACGGTTCCGGCGCAGCCCCACTCGGCATCGTCGGCGTGGGCAACCACGACCATGGCGCGGCTGAAGTCTTCGTTGACATTGTCCGTCAAAGCGGTTCACCTCCCCACGGTGAATGGGATTACAGCGCCAGGTCGTCGCTCGATCCGATCATGCCGGCGAAGCGGCGGAACCGGGCGCTTCCAGAGTACGGTTTCGGGTCATGAAATGGAGCGTGAATCCCAGGCAAGCTCCAATCAGGGCCATGCCCGACGCCATTGCGAACGACCACCGGAGCGTGCCGGTGGCGTCGGCGATGGGGCCGGATATGGCGGGAGAGATTGTACCTCCAATCCCCGCGCCCATGCCCATCAATCCGAATGCGGCCGGCGCCATGAAAACCGGCACGAAGTCGCCGGCCGCCGCCGCGCAGATGGTGTAAGTTGAACGGAGCGCGAATCCCGCAAGCACCGATGCGATGATGAAGAAAATCAGCTCAGGCGCCAGCCAGAACAGGGTGTGGCAGGCGACCTCAATCAGGAACGTCCCCCCGAACGCCAGACCCCGGCCGACCCGGTCGGACAACGCGCCCGACCCCACGCCGCTGCCGATGCTGAGCACCCCGATCAGCATGAATAGCGCCCCCACCACCGTCACATCCGTCCCGTGTTCGACCTCCAAATACGCGCCGTAGCTGGTCGTGAGGATGCCGTGAACGAACCCGGAGCAAAACGCCATTCCGGTTATCAGCCAGACAAAGGGATTGGTATAGACCTGCACCGGCCAGCCGGCGGGACCGCTCCGCGTTGGGGTCCGCCCCAGAGCGGCGCCAGCCGTTGGGCCGGCGACGGGCGGCGCCTCCCGGATGAAACTCAGGCATACCAGGCCGATCAGGACGCTGGTGGCGGCCAGCACGTACCAGGTGTATCTCCAGGCCTCGTCGCCGAAGACACCAGTCAGCGGCGGCACAATGACCCCGGTGAAAATTATCGCCAAGCTGCCGCCGGAAGCGGCGATGCCGGCGGCCACCCCGCGGTCATTGACGCGGAACCAGGGCGCCAGCATCCCCATCATGGGCGTCAGCGCGGCTCCCGACGAAACGCCCACTGCTACCATTGCGAGCAGCGCCACCCAATAGGTGGGAGACCAACCCAGCAGGGCCATCGCCACCGCCTGAACGAAAATGCTGGAGATGACCATCCATTTCCCGCCATACCGCGACGCCGCGGCTCCTGACAACAATCCGGATACCACGCGGGAAATCGAAAGGGCGACCACGAGAACGAAAACCGTGGTGTAGGACAGATCGAAGGTGCCCTTCATCCCCGGAATGGTGAGTGCCTGCACGTACAGCGAAAAGCTGGTGATCAGGTTGACCGCCAGCGACACGGCCAGTATTACGGCCGCATAGGTGCGCACCCATTGGGGAATCAAGGCAGCGGGAAAGGATGCCATGGGCGTGACGCCGGGTTCGGCGGGCAGCTACGGGGTTGGAGGCGGGGTCGCGCAATCATAGCACAGGGATTAACTCATACCGAGGTTCGTAGCCGCGTCGCCTGATAAAATGGTCGTGGCAAAATACCTCCGTTCAGTCCGCAGAGCGGAGTTGGCCGTTCATGCCCTCCAGACGGGCCTACGGAACATGAACGAGCCAGAATTCACCTCTAGTTGACGTGCAACCGGCGCGGGAACTTGCTGTGTCGATAGACCGACGTACAGAAGAAACGGAACATCCCAATACGGCGGACGAGGCAGCAGGAGCGCGCACCCCCGAGCCCCTGCCGCCTCCGCTTCCGGTGCCGCCTGAGGCGCTGAAGCCCTGGTACTACCAGGGATGGTTCCTGGTCCCCACCTTCGTGTGGTGGCCCTGCACCGCGATCCTGTTCATACGGTCGCCCTGGCACAACGGCATGGTGAGCGGGGCGTTATCGTGGGCGTGGCTCATCGTGGGCGGAGGGTTCATCTTTCTGCGGATGCAGTACCACTGGCAAAATGGCGAGCCGGTCGTGGCGGATCCCACGCTGTGGGCGCTGGCAATGCCGGGCATAGCGCTCACGGTGATTACGCAAACGCTTTGGCTGACGCGCGACCGGCCGCGGATCCGGAGAATTCGGGAAGCCGGCGGGTTTGCGGCGTACGAAGACGTGAACGCCGACGCACAAATGCGCCCCGTGGCGCCATCTGCTCCGCCGGAACGACGCCGGCGTTCCAACCGGGGCAGCGCCCGCAGCCGGCGAAGGCGTCGTTAGCAGCCGGCGGCCAGAGCGTCAGGCGGCCAGGTTTCCCAACTCCAATCCATCGACCAGGCCCTGGACCATCTCGACTCGCTCGTCGGTGGTCGAAAAGGCCATGCCCATCGGAGTGATGCCGATATAGTTGGCCTTGCTGGCGTCGATATCGCTGCCCTCGCCTCCAGCAAGTACCGGCCGGTTGCGCGAGATCCAGTAACGGCGGTGGCCGAAGGACTCCTCGGAACGAACCGATTCGCCGTAGGCCCTGCCGCCGAGCCGCGTAACCTTCACGCCGGCGATCCGGTCCGCCGGCTCGTTGGGCACATTGACGTTGAGGAAATAGGCGGGCGAAACTTCCGGGGCATCGGCCAAACGGCGCGCCAGATGCGCCACCACCTGCGCCGCCAATTGGTAGCGCGGAGCCTGGACGGAGCCTACGGATATGGCGATGGTGGGATAGCCTCGCACCCAGCCCTGTGTTGCGGCTCCAACCGTCCCCGAGACGATCACGTCCCATCCCAGGTTCGAACCGCGATTGATCCCGCTGACCACCAGGTCCGGCTTGGGGTTGACCAACTGCTCCAGAGCCAATATGCAGGCATCGGCGGGGGTGCCCTGGACCGCCCAGGCGGTGATGGGGTGGGGCGGCGTAGATCCGGCATCCACGGCAGGGACGCGCACGGCGTCGGCGCTGCGCGGCGGCGTATCGTCGCCGGGGGCAAACTGGGTGAGGTACTGCTCGGCAGGCACCGAGTGGACGAACAGCGGGGCGTGCAGGGTCATGGACGCGCCCACGCCGGACTGTTCCCGGTCGGGAGCGACCACCGTCACTTCGCCGACTTCGGCCAAGCTTCGAGCTGCCGCCCAGATCCCTGTGGCGTGAATACCGTCGTCGTTGGTGAGCAAGATTTTCAAAAGGTAGCCTCTGAATTCAAGATTGGCCGATCGATTGCCGAGACATAGACGATAATTAGAATACCAGCCACATCAAACTGGCCGCCGTAGCGCTTACGGCGGCCAGTCCGATTGCCGGGTTTCCTCACGGGATTTAGTGGTGCGCTAAGCCGATGGCGTGCATCAGGGCGTGCTTGACCTCCACCGGCGCAACACCGGCGCGGAACTCCGCGGAGGCGTAGACGTCGCCGATTATGTCCACTCCCGCCGCGGTGATATCTTCGCCGAGACGCGCGGTGGCGTCGCCGATGCTGTCCGCCGTCAGAGTAGTCCCGGACAGGGCCTGTTCCACAGACGGGGCTTTGACGGGACGCGGCGTCAATCCTCCAACCGCCACCGAGGCGGCGGTGCAACGATTCCCGTCCATGGTCACGACGACGGCCCCGCCCACCACGGCGTAGAAGCTCGCGGGATGGGCCATCTTGGCGTATTCGGCGCGCTGATTGGCAGCGAGCACGGGCACGCTCACCGTGGTGATGAGTTCGTTTTCGGCCAGCACCGTGGCAAAAGCGTCCTCGATCAGGTCGGAGACCGCGATGGTCCGCGCTCCCGAAGGTCCCTGCGCGGAGACGGTGGCGCCCAGCGCGGTGAGCACCGTCGCCCAGTCGGAAGCCGGGTCGGCATGGGCGAGGTTGCCGCCGATGGTGCCCCGGTTCCGGACCGCCGGATCGCCGATTCCTCCGGCCGCTTCGGCTAGCAGCCCGTTGGATCGCTGGACGTCAGCGGATGCGGCGATCTCAGCATGAGTGGTGAGAGCGCCAATATTGATGGTGTCGCCGCTGACGTTGATGCCGCGCAGGTTCGCGATGCCGCCAATGTCGATCACGACCTCCGGCCTGGCCAGGCGAAAACGCATCAGCGGGATGAGGCTATGGCCGCCGGCCAGCAGTTTCGCTCCCGGGTTATCGGAAAGCAGTTGTACCGCTTCTGCGATGGAACCGGCCTTCCGGTATTCAAAATCTGCTGCAAACATTGCAATCAGTCCTCCTGTGCCGGCGCCGGTTAGTGATTGTGACCGTGTCCGTGGTCGTGCCCATGGTCATGTCCGTGGCCATTGCCGGTGTACCCGCTGGCCTGGATGGCGCGCCACACCCTTTCGGGGGTCAGCGGCATGTCCAGACCCGTAATACCCAGCGGCTTGAGGGCATCCATCACCGCGCTGTAGATGGCAGCAGTTGATGCGATGGTCCCGGTTTCGCCAATACCCTTCACGCCCAACGGATTGTGCGGCGAAGGGGTGATGGTGGAATGGACCTCAATATCCGGCACCAAGTGAGCACGGGGAATGGCGTAGTCCATCATCGTTCCCGTGAGCAGTTGGCCGTTGTCATCGTAGACCGCGCCTTCCCAAAGCGCCTGGCCGGCTCCCTGCACCACGCCGCCGTGAACCTGGCCTTCCACAATCATCGGGTTGATCTGGGGCCCGCAGTCGTCGACGGCCACGTAGCGGTCCAGCGTGATGTGACCATTGTCCGGGTCCACGCTGACGATGGCCGCGTGGGCGCCGAAGGGGTAGCTGAAGTTGGGCGGGTCGTAGTAGGTGCTGGCTTCCATGCCGGGCTCAATGCCCTCGGGAAGGTTCCAGGCCACGTTGGCCTGCAGCGCGACGTCCTGGATGCTCTGCGAGCGATCGCGCGCGCCGCGCACGAAGAACTGGCCGTCCTCGTACTCAATGTCGGCCTCGTCCGCTTCCAACAGGTGGGCGGCGATGACGCGCGCCTTGTCGCGGAGCTTGCGCATGGTGAGGGCCACCGCCGCGCCGCCGACCACGGTGGTGCGGCTGCCGTAGGTCCCCCAACCCATGGGCGTGGTGTCGGTGTCGCCGTGGACCACTTCCACGTCGTCGACATCAACGCCGATTTCGTCCGAGACGATCTGGGCGAAGGTGGTTTCCTCACCCTGACCGTGAGGGGACGTGCCGATGAACACGTTCACCTTGCCGGTGGCGTAGATGCGCACGGTGGCGCTTTCCCAAAGGCCGCCGCCGAAGCCGACCGCACCCGCCACTTGTGAGGGACCCAGTCCGCAGATCTCGCAGTAGCAGGCGACGCCGACACCCCGCAAGGTGCCATGCTCGCGCTCGTGCTCCTGGTCGTGGCGGAACTGGTCGTATCCGATGTGACCGAGGAGCTGGTCCAGCGCGGCGGAGTAATTTCCGCTGTCGTAGGTGATGCCGATGGCAACGTCGCGGTTGTTGTCGAAGGGCTCGATCAGGTTCCGCCGGCGCACCTCAACGGTATCGATGCCCACCGCGTCTCCGACCTTGTCCATGAGGCGTTCCAGGAGGAATGTCGCCTCCGGGCGGCCGGCGCCGCGGTACGCCTCGACCGGCGTCGAGTTGGTGAACACGCCGTAGACGTCGGCCTTGATATTGGCGATGTCGTACGGGCCGGAGTACATCAGGCCGTGCAGGATGGTCGGGATCCCGGGCGCGGCGGTGGACAGATAGGCGCCCATGCCGGCATAAACCACGCTCCGGACGGCGGTTACCTTGCCGTTGGCATCGGCCGCCATCTCCACGTACTCGACGTGGTCGCGGCCATGGGTGGTGGCGACGTAGTTCTCGCTGCGGGTCTCGGTCCACTTGACCGGGACGCCCAACTGCATTGAGCAGAAGGCGGTAATCATCTCCCAGGGATAGACCGCGATCTTCGCGCCGAACCCGCCGCCAACCTCGGGTGCAATCACCCGGATCTTGTGCTCCCCGACGCCGGTCACCAGACAGGTCACGAAGCGGGCGATATGCGGGTTCTGGGTGGTGTTCCACAGCGTCAACTCGCCCATGGCCGATGACCACGCCGCGATAGCCGAGCGGGTTTCCATGGGAGTGGGGATGAGTTTCTGCTGGTTGATTGTCTCGCTGACCGTCACCGCGGCGTCAGCGAAGGCAGCATCGGTGTCGCCGCCGGCGGCAACCCAGTGAAACGCCTGGTTGTTGGGCGCGTCCTCGTGCAGTTGAGGAGCGCCGTCGGCCAGGGCCGCCTCGGGATTGATGATGGACGGCAGCGGCTGATAGCCAACGTCGATCAATTCCATGGCATCTTCAGCCTGGTAACGGTTCTCGGCCACCACCACGGCCACCGCGTCGCCAACATAGCGAACCACGTCGGAGGCGATGGCGGGGTAGGCAACGGCTTTCAGGTCGGAGTCGGGTATGGCCCAGGCGCAGGGGATGGGATTCAGCACGCCTTCGATGTCAGCGCCCGTGTAGACGGCGAGTACGCCGGGCGACGCCTTGGCCGCGTCGGTGTTGATGCTGGTGATCCGTGCGTGGGCGTGAGGGCTGCGCAGTATGGCCGCGTGGACCATGCCGGCCAGTTTGATGTCGTCGGTGTAGGCGGCCTGGCCAGTGATCAGGCGAGGGTCCTCACGACGCCGGATGCCGGAACCGAAAATTCGGGTAGTCATGGCCTTTAGCCTCCTTGTCCGGCAGCGGCGGCAGCCAGAGCGGCCCTGACGATGTTGTTGTAGCCGGTGCAGCGGCACATGTTCCCTTCCAGGCCGGCCCGCACTTCCTCGGCCGACGGGTTGGGATTGCGCTCGATGATTTCGGTGACCGTCATGATCATGCCGGCCGTGCAGTAACCGCACTGGAGACCGTGGTTGTTCCAGAAGGCTTCCTGAACGGCGGTGAGGTTGCCATTCTCGGCGAGGCCCTCGATGGTGGTCACCTCTGCGCCATCAGCCTGTACGGCGAACGCAGTGCAGGATTTGACCGTAACCCCGTTCATCTTGACCACGCAGGCGCCACACTGGCTGGTGTCGCAGCCGATCTTGGTTCCGGTCAGGTTCAGGGTCTCGCGCAGGAAATGGACCAGCAGGGTGCGCGGCTCCACTTCAGCAGAGTGCGAACGGCCATTCACGGTAACCGTGATGGGTACTTTATTGGGCAAAATACACCTCCTCTATCAGGAACAACCGCCATGCCGGCGGCGGCAAGGGTGAGGTAGTGAACAGCGACAAACCGACAGCGATTAGCGGCGCCGGTTCGTTCGTGCGGCAGTATAGACGGCGGGCCGGCGGACGGTCAATCAAATCGGATTTGGCCCGCCAAGTTTCAAGCGATGGTGTGAGGATCTTGACAAGGCAGTGACCCTGGAATTTCCTCCGCTCCCGAGGCTTCGTAATCGAAAGCGAAAAGGTCGCTAACCGAAACATCCAACCCGACGGCCAGGGCGCGAATACTGGTCAGGGAGGGGTTTCGTACTCCTCGTTCAATACCCGAGAGGTACGTGACGTGTAAGCCGGCACGGTAGGCAACCTCTTCCTGGGTTTCGTCCCGCCCGAGTCGGATCCGCCTCACATGCCGTCCGAAGGCAACTTGGTAACTGATCACGGTTGAAAACTGAACGCAAACAGACGATGCGTCTATAGACTGTCGTCTATGGACAGCGATTCGCCCGGTCTGGGTAAGTTAGCGCGTCCCGATTGCAGCGTCGCACACAGGAATCAACTTGTTCGGTACCAATGTGCGTGACCGGGGATAGTCTCCATGGACGTGGACAATTCACGCATGGCGGGAGGCGAACCGACATGGGCGTAGCTGGCATGGTACTGGGGATCCTGGCAATCGTGTTCTTCTGGGTCCCTGTCTTCAACTGGATACTCATTGCCATCGGATTGCCGCTGTCAATCGCTGGATTGGTAGTGGGCAAACAGCGCGGCGAACCGGTGGGGATGGCGATAGCCGGCATCGTATTGAATTGCGTCCCTTTGATCATCAGCATCATCATCATAATTTTGATTGGCTCGTTCCTGGGTCTCTTAGCTGGGCTGATCGGTGGCCTGGCGGGCGGTTTTTAGCGAACATCCACCACAATCAGTGAGGTGACTGTCATGAAAGGTCAGGTACTTGATTACTCTGTACAAACCAATGCCGGCGCAATTTCCGGCGACGACGGCAACAGGTATTCGTTTACCGGCGAAAGCTGGCAAGAGAATAGCGTGCCCCAACGAGGGATGCGAGTTGACTTTGATCCTGACGGCAGTACAGCCGTCGGCATCTATGTAGATACTGAAGCTGTCATTCAGTCGGCCGGCAGTCCGGCAACAGCCACCAAGAGCAAAATTGCCGCCGGCCTTCTAGCGATTTTCCTGGGTGGGCTGGGAGTCCATAAGTTCTATCTCGGATATGCTGGCGCCGGCGCTTTGTACTTGGCATTGTGGCTGGTGGCTTTCATCACGACATGCACCCTCATCGGGGCAGTCGTGGGACTACCGATAGCATTCGTGCTTTGGATCATTTGCCTCGTAGAAGGGATCATTTACCTGACCAAGTCAGACGAGGCGTTCCACGAAACCTACGTGGTCAACAAGCGCATGTTTTTCTGAAACGGTTCTATTATGGCCGACCCCGTCAAAATGGGTCATCGACTGCTTCTCACGTGCTGGATCGGCCTCCGTGCCACCCGACAGGCAGAATGTGCGCCCGGTCGCACTGCCTCACAACCGCTTCATCAATCCCGAAAACGGAGAAACCAATGCCATGACTACCAACGGCAACGAAACCCCCGAACAGCCAGAACAGCCACACGAAATGGAATCCGTGCCACCCGAACCCCAATCCGGAGGTCAACAGTCATCGGGCGGGTTATTTGGCATCCCGACCAAATTGCTCGTGATCGGTGGTGGTGGCGGTGGAATAGTGCTGGTAATTGTCATCGTGGCGGTCCTGCTGTTTGTGACCGGGGTGATCGGCGGCGGCAACCCGCAGCCCCAGTCCATCCTGGACCTGGCGCCGGACGACGCCGAATCGATCGTCAGGATCGATTTGGAACGCGTCCTTGAAAACGATTTACTCGCTGAAAAGTTCGACGCCGAAGAAGACGTGGAGCGTTTCGAAGATCCACTAGGCGTCGACCCGGAGAATTTGTCCCAGCTCCTCCTCCTTACCAAAGACGGCGTTGAAACCGTCGTGTTGAAAGGAGCCTTCGACCTCGACGACATTCGGGACGAATTGGAAGACGCCGAAGTCGAGAAGGATTCTTACCGCGGCTACGAAGTTTGGGACAACAACAGTGGCTTACTGGTGGCGATGTTTGACGAGTATCTCGTCTTCGGCGACGAAGACCAGGTCGAAACGGTCCTCAAGAACCTTTACAACGAGGCCCGGACGCTGGAACGGACCGACGAAGACAACGAAATGAAACAGGTCCTGGACAAGGTTGGCGCTGGGTATTTGGTTTACGCGGCGACTGGCGACGACGCTTGCTCTGCCGTGGACAATTGTGACGGATACGGATGGGCGGTGACCGAGGTAGACGAGAGCGATGAGGAAGCCGTCGTTGAAATCGCCCTGCTGTTCAGCAGCGAGCGGCGGGCGGAACGCGCGGCCGATGACTACGACCAGGTGGCCGACTTCCTGGAGCGCGTCGACGATCTGGACATCGATGACACTGAATCCGACGGAGTTTTCGTCATTGGACAAGCCATTCTGGATTTGGAGGAGGAAGAGTCACGGGGCACGAATGCACCGCGGGTGCCAGCGGTACAAACCGCCGCCCAGTTACCTGCGGCAGCGCCGACGTCGGTTGCCAGTGTTCCGCGCGGCGATTGGGTCAACGACTGTTACGACTACCACCCGCACTTGGAGCGGGACGAGTGCGGATGTGTTTTTGATGAATTGGCGCAGCAAGCCCGCCGCAACGATCTAGGTACGGTGCCAAGTTGGTTTGAGTTGAACGACAACGAGTATTTTTTGTGGCTTGATCCCTATTACAGCGCAGTCGAATATTGCTCCTGACCATCGGCGGATCAAATAGAGGTCGCGCGATGTTGGGCCGGCTGCGCGTTGGATCACCTCAAAGGGACATGTCTAACACCCCGCCCTCGCAAAAGGGAGGTTTGAGACAGTGACAGCGAGAATTCGCGACATCGCCTTCATCGTCATGGCGCTGTCAATAGCGGCTTTGTGCCTGGTCCTGATCGTGGCGATATTTGCCCTGTACCCCAGCGTCAGCGATGTGCTTTCCAACCTCAGCGATGCCACGGCGACACTGAACCGCGCGCTGAACGACATGGAAGAAGCGGCTGAAGCGTTCGTTGAGCTTGCGAACTTTGCACTGGAGGAAGCGAACCAATGATTAAGGCTCGGTGGCTGATTATAGCTGTGCCCGTCTGCCTGGCGATGTTAATTGGGGCGCTAGCACACGCTAGCGTGTCAGCACAATCCCCGCCGTCGCCCCCGACCGTCCTGGGCGGAACCGCCTGGTTGGACGGAGAGTTGGTACCCCCGGGGACTTTGATCGAGGCGATGCAGGGCGATGTCCGGTTGAGTAGAATCACGACACGAAACAACGGGCGTTTCGGTCCTCTCCAGGTGCCCAAGCCGCCGGGCGTCGGTCCGGTTTACTTCCTGATAAAGGGCCAAAGGGCGGACGTTGAGATGACCTGGCGGGCCGGGTTCCTGCAAGCCAATCTGGAACTGCGAGCAGGATTGGGAGCGCAGCCCGCACCGGGTCCCGCAGCCACCGCGACCCCACGGCCCACTACCCCAGGGACTGGGCAAACCGTGGCGCCAACTCCGGTGATGGTTCCCGGGCCTGCTGGTCCCCGAGGTGAACGTGGCCCGGCAGGACCCCCGGGACCGCCGGGTCCGCAAGGACCACAAGGCGAACCGGGGCTTATGGGCCCAGCCGGTCAGCAGGGCGAACCGGGACCGGAAGGGGAGGAAGGCCCACGGGGCCGCAAGGGTGAGACCGATGGATACGGTCTGTACACTCTCGCAGCAGCCGGCTTGGCCGTTCTGCTGGCGTTGGTTGCCCTGATCCTCGCCATAGTGGCATTGACCCGACGCAATCGCCCAGCGGCGGGTTCGGGCAACCAGGAACCGGGATAGTCGGCTTCAAGCGTCACACCGACGAGCCCGACAGAGTATTTTGGCGGGCCGATTTTTGCGCCTTTGGAGCGCGAAACATCCTGACGATGTGCTAGATTATTCTCCGTCATCACACTCATTTGGAGCGTCTACGCCATGCTGCCCCGCCACCTGACCCATGTTTTTCCCGACACCACGGATACCAACTCCGCGGGACACCTCACCATCGGCGGTTGCGACGCCGTCGATTTGGTCGAGCAGTACGGCACGCCGCTGTACGTCTTGGACGAGGCTACCCTGCGCTCCAAGTGTCGCCAGTTCGCGGGAGCGTTCGCGTCGCGTTACCCCAACGCCCAGGCCGTGTACGCCTCCAAGGCGTACATCAACCCGGCGTTGGCGCGCATCTTCGCCGAGGAGGGCCTGGGGTTGGACGTAGTGTCTGGAGGCGAGCTGGCCGTGGCCATGGCCGGTGACGTCCCGTTGGACAAGGTGTATTTCCATGGCAACAACAAGACGCCGGTCGAGTTGGAAGAGGCGGTGGCCGCGGGCATCGGTCGCGTCGTGGTGGATAGCTTCCACGAACTGGACCTGCTGGAGCGCATCTGCGCCGACGCCGGGAAATCGCAGGATATCCTGGTGCGGGTGTCGCCCGGCATCGACCCGCATACTCATGCCTACACGACCACGGGCATCATCGACTCCAAGTTCGGTTTCTCCATCCAGACCGGCGACGCGGAGCAAGCGATCCGGCAGGCCATCGCGGCGCCCCACCTCAACCTGCAGGGGCTGCACTTCCATCTGGGATCGCCGATTTTCGAGTTGGAGCCGTACCAGGCGGCGACGGATCTGGTGCTGCGGTTCGCGGCAGGGCTCCGCGAACAAGGCCTCAACCTCCAGGAGTTCAGCCCGGGCGGAGGGTTCGCGATTGCGTACACCCGCAACGACCAACCCCCAGCCCCCGACGAATACGCGGAAGCCATTGTGAGCACGTTGACCGCGACCTGCGACGAACTGGGCATGGAACCTCCAGCCCTGATCATAGAGCCGGGACGCTCCATCATCGGGCCGGCGGGCGTCGCGCTGTATCGTATCGGAGCGATCAAAGAGATCCCGGGCGTGCGCACGTACGTCAGCGTGGACGGCGGAATGGGCGACAACATCCGGCCGGCCCTGTATCAGGCATCTTACGAAGTATTGTCCGCCAACCGCCCTGGGGCCGAACCGGACGCCACCGTGACCATCGCCGGCAAGTATTGCGAATCCGGGGACGTGCTGGCATCAGATATCCTGCTGCCCGAACCGGCCGCCGGTGATGTGATCGCCATACCCGCAGCCGGGGCGTACTGCCCGTCCATGGCCAGCAACTACAATCTCAATCCGCGCCCGCCCATCGTGCTGGTCAACGACGGTGAGAGCCGGCTGATCCGTCGGCGCGAGTCCTAC
The DNA here is from genome assembly GCA_951813535.1 of uncultured Dehalococcoidia bacterium. Classification (GTDB taxonomy): domain Bacteria; phylum Chloroflexota; class Dehalococcoidia; order Lucifugimonadales; family UBA3495; genus Bin87. The sequence continues at coordinate 2,579,453 of OX638345.1, forward strand.
GCCGACATGATGTTGTGTGATCTCTAGGCCACGCAACGGATCACCCCTCGACCAATCGGCGGCAGGCACAGCGGCGTGTGGTCGACCATCGGGCAGGACCGCCTGCTGAAGCAAATCGACGCCGGCCTGGGCGCTGGAAGGCTGGCTCACGCCTACCTGCTGTCGGGGCCGCCCCACGTGGGCAAGATGACTTTGGCCCTGGATCTGGCCGCGGCGGTCAACTGTGCAGTCGTGAGTGGGAAACAAGCCGGATCCATGTTCGCAGATCTGGACGAAGCCGACGGTCCGTGCGGCAACTGCGATCCCTGCATGCGGATCCGACGCGGCGTGTTTGCCGACCTGAAGATCGTAGAGGTGGGCGGCGACGCGAGAGTCGCGACGCGAATCAGTATTGAGCAGGTGCGTGAAGTTGAGAGCTTCCTCTCCGTAACGCCCGTCGAGGGCTCATGGAAAGTGGTGATTTTCGACGGCGCGGAAACTTTGGCCGCCGGGCAGAGCGAACCGGCCAACGCTCTCCTGAAGACGTTGGAGGAACCGCCGCCGCAGGTGCTGATCCTGCTGCTGACCACCAATGAGGACGCGATCCTGCCCACCATTCGGTCGCGCTGCCGGACGCTGCCCTTGCGCCCGATGCCCGGGGATTCGTTGGCCGAGTACCTGGCATCCAAACGGGGGACCGACCCCGGAATGGCCCGTCGCCTGGCGCGTTTGGCCCGCGGATGCCCAGGGTGGGCCATCAATGCCCTAGACGACCCGGCGCTACTGGACGCCCACCGCGAACAGCTGGCGCAAATCTCGGCAATCGCGTCCTCGCCATTGGACGCGCGGTTCAACTACGCAAACAGCCTGGCCGGGAGCTTTTCCGGCGACCGGGAGTCGGTTCGGCAAGCGCTATATCTCTGGGAACGCTGGTGGCGCGACGTCCTGCTCATCAAAGAGGGTCTGGTCGAGCATATCCACAACGACGAATGGCGCGAGGAGTTGACCGCACACGCTGGTGCGACGACCACTGCCGACGTCGTGATCTTCCTGGAAAGCGTCCGAGAAACCCTGGCAGCCCTGGACGCCAACGTCAACCCGAGGTTGGCGTTGGAGTGCATGATGCTGGCGGTGCCAGCAATTTGAAAGGGTGAAGGAGAATGCGACGCGGACTCTCCAACGTGCTAAATTCCTGCACGAAGACTTTTTCGACATTCGGGGGCTTTCGCAGAGCTCTCCTGACGGCTGCTGTGATGATTTCATTGGCCCTTGCGACAGTCGCTTGCATCGGGCCACTTGCACCGGACCCTACGCCCTATCCCACATATACGCCGGCTCCAACTTACACCCCCTATCCGACGCACACCCTGGCTCCAACTTACACGCCTTATCCGACCTATACCCCTACACCGTATCCCACGTACACGCCTTACCCGACCTATACCCCGCTACCAATACCCGGGAAGGCGGATGGGGTTTCAAACCGCGAATTGGTATCTGACCCCATACATTGCCTTGAGCAGACGCCTTGGCTATGGCAAGCATTGAAAGCGGCAATGGCCGACGAATTCGCTGAGATGGGCCTGTCAGAAATCGAGCTGGAGGAAACTACGCCGGAAGACCTGCGGCCGTTGTTTGCTTTAGCCCTGGCGTCCGACGAAACAGTCCGAGGAGATTTAATCGACATCTCGTCCGCATGCCAGTGACTGGCCATGCCGGGTATGTACTGATCGTGAAAAAACCTGAGATGCTATACCGCTTCGTAAGCCTTGTTCTTGCCCCGGGTCACCGCACGGAGGCGGCCCTGCCTCTCCAGGCCCCGGATGGCCTGGATCACTCGCGGATCGCCGTGGCGGCGGAACTTGCCGGCGATCTTGCTCTGGGTGCGGGCAGTCTCGCAGTACTCCAGTACCTGTTCGGCCAGCAGATCACTGACCGCAGGCAATGGCTGGATAGGCATGACTACGGTGTGACCCGGATTGCCGTCCGCCTCCTCGCCAGGGCTGAACTCAAGGCGGTCGCTGTGGGCGGAGAGGAAAGACCGCACGCGTCGTCGCAGTGACCCGCCCGTGCCCGAAGAGCCGTAACCGTGAACGACCTCTAGGATTTCGGACGACGTACCGGTGGCCAGCACCCGGTTGTAGGTCGAAATCAGTTCATCCAGCGATTCGGACCAGGTCCTGCCGTGAAGGTCGATGCTGGCCATGGACTTTCAGTCCGCTACGGCCAGCAACGCCGCGTCACTGTCGCTGCCGTTCCGTGACTTGGCGGCGGATTGCCAGGGGATGTACTGCTTCCACTCGTCCAGAATGGTGCGGTTTTCCAGGATGCGATACGGATTGGGCTGCGGAGCGGTCGGTAGTCGGCGCAGCTTCATGTTCGCCTCTTCCGGAGTGCGCCCGGCCTTGTCGAGATTGCAGCGTCCGCACGCGGCGACGACGTTGTCCCAGGTGTGCGGGCCACGCTGCCGCCGGGGAACCACGTGGTCCAGGGTGAGTTGCTGAGACCGTTTGCCGCAGTATTGGCAGGTGTAGTGATCCCGCAGGAACACTTCCTTTTTGGACAGGCGGCGCGGCGCGAAAGGACGCTTCACCAGGTACACCAGTCGGATTATGGAAGGCGCGTCCAGCGCGGCGTTGTAGGTCCGGATCCGGGACGTCTCAGCGCGCTGCTCCAGAAGTTCGGCCTTGCCCTTGGCGACCAGCACAATGGCCCGCCGCACGGTACAAACGTTGACCGGAACGTAATTGAGGTTCAGGACCAAAACCGGCGCGGTAAGGCGACCCGGGACCGGGGCTTTTCCGCTGCGTTGATCTTCCTCCGATGTCGTAGAGACATCCTGCTTGCCGGGCCTTCCGCCCGAACTCTTGGCGCTGGGTTGTCGGCCATTGTTCCGGTTCCTGGCCGCGCCCTTTTTTCGACCCGTTCGTCCCCGGCTTGCCATCTGCCATCCTCATTGCAGGTAGCGCATTCGCTGCCGCGTCGTGCCGAAACGATAATTCGCTGCTGATATTGCTCTGCTCATTATAACGCCGATTGCCATAATCCGACACGGCGGTAATTTTTCAGCCCGTTCCACCATTCTCAAGACGTGTAACGCGTTCTGGAATGGTACGCAATTTTTTCGCGGCGGTGCGGAGAGCGGACCGCATTCCGGCCCTCGCCGTCGCAGCTGTTGGGCTACCCGGCTTGGGAAACCCCGTGTGATAAACTAGCCGCCGATTCCAGGCAGAGCGTACGGCCCGGCGCGTACCGCTCCAGGACGAGACGACAATGGTTCCCCCAGATACGCTTTTTGGCGTCATTCCCGTTTGGGTCGGCGTCTACGTGGTGACACTTCTTACGCTTGGCGTGGCGGGATATGTCGTGTATCGCCGCGTGTTCCGGCTGGTTTTGCAGGGCCTGCCCGTGGCCCGATTCGACCAGCCTGTCACCCGCCTGGTGGGGGCCGCGGTGATCGTTCTCGGGCAGCGGAAAGTCCTGCAGCGGGTAGGTCGACTCGACCCTCGCTCGCGCAGCATAGACCTGGCCGGCCTCGGCCACGCAGCGATCTTCTGGGGTTTTCTGTCTTTCAGCCTCTCATATCTGATCTTCATATTTGGCGGATCCATCTGGCCTCCCCTGGGCGAGACCATTCTCACCACGACCGGAGTCCTGGTCTACAGCATCTACCTTGACATCTTCGCAGCAGTCATCCTGGTCGCGCTGATCTGGGCCCTCGTCCGCCGCTGGATCGCGCAGCCACACCGTCTGAGTTTCGACCTGACCCGCAAAGGGGAGTCGATAGTCATCGTTGCGTTGACCGCCGGGCTGATGATCGCGACGCTGCTGGTCCATTCGTTCTACGTGGCTGCCGGGGGCGCGGGCCCCGAGGCCAGCGTGTTCATCGGCGGCGCGGTCGGCAACTGGCTGAACGGCGTGGGTATGGCCGAAGCCACCGCCGGCGCTTTGCAGGCGATCTTCTGGTGGGTGCATCTGCTTATCGTGCTCGGGTTCGGGCTTTACATTCCGTTCTCGAAGCACATTCACATGGTTGCGGCTCCTCTGAACGCCTTCTTCCGCAACCTGGAGCCGCGCGGGACCCTGGCGACGATGGACTTGGAAAACGTCGAACGCTTCGGGGCTTCTCGGGTGCAGGACTTCACCTGGAAGGAACTTCTGGACGGATACGCGTGCGCGGTGTGCGGCCGGTGCACGGACGCCTGTCCGGCGCACACGACGGGCAAGGTTCTTTCGCCGATGCACATCGTGGAAAACCTGAAGGAGCACATGATCGCCATCGGGCACCAGGGGGCTCGCGACGCCGAGCACGTGGAGCCGATGCCGTTGATTGATGGCGCTATTCCGGAGCAGGCGGTGTGGGACTGCGTCTCTTGCGGTGCCTGCATGGAGGAATGTCCGGTGGTGGTAGAACACGTGCCGACCATCATCGACATGCGGCGGGCCCTGGTACTCGAGGAGTCTCGGATACCGGAGACCGGCATGAACGCCCTGCTGAGCATGGAGCAACGCGGACACCCCTGGCGAGGCACAACCTACGCGCGCACCGATTGGGCGGAAGGACTCGACGTTCCGACGATGGCGGAAAAGCCGGACGCCGAGGTTCTTTTCTGGGTGGGCTGCACCGGGGCCCTGGAACAGCGCAGCCAGGGCATCGCCCGTTCGATGGCCAAGGTGCTGAAATCGGCGGGCGTCGACTTCGCGATCCTGGGCGACGAGGAGAGTTGCACCGGCGACCCGGCACGGCGCATGGGCAACGAGTACCTGTTCCAGATCCTGGCACAGCAAAACGTCGAGGTGCTGAACAGCTACAACGTGAAAACCGTGGTGACCATCTGCCCGCACTGCTTCAACACCATGAAGAACGAGTACCCGCAGTTCGGCGGCGAATACGAGGTGCTGCACTACAGTCAGTTCGTCGACGGCCTGATCCGGGACGGCAGAATCAAGCCCGTGAAGATGATGGATGTGTCGGTGGCATACCACGACTCCTGCTACCTCGGGCGCCACAACGGAGTCTACGATGAGCCGCGCAACGTGGCCAAAGCCATCCCCGGGCTCAAGTTGGTGGAGATGGAGCCACGGTGCCGAGAGCGGGGCTTTTGTTGCGGCGCGGGCGGCGGTCACATGTGGATCGAGGAGAGCCAGGGCGAGCGGATCAACCACGCTCGAACCGACCACTTCCTGGAGACCAATGCCGACGCGGTAGGCGTGTCGTGTCCATTCTGCCTGCAGATGATGACCGAAGGGATCCAATCCAAGGGGCAGGCTGACACGAAAGAGGCCAGGGACGTGTTGGAGATCCTGGCCGACAGTCTGGCCGACGATTAGGCACGTCGCAAATCCATTCGGCTAGTTTGAGCGTTTCCAGGTTAGTTGCCTCGCGACACAGTGCAGCATCGGCGCGTCTATCGAGTTCGGTTACGCTACGGCGGTGCCGCGGCCAATCGCTTGACGCGCGGTTGACGGCTCCGGCCAGTTCAAATCTCGCATTGAGGGATGTTGAACCATGTTGATGGAGATGCTGGAACGGCGATTGCTCTTCCAACCCCGGCCGGTTTGCGAAGCGCTGCCGACTGACCTCGGCATGGAGTTTGAAGAAACCTGGTGCAAGTCGGAACGCGGCCACAAGCTGCAGTGCTGGTTTATTCCTGGTGATCGCCGAACCGACTTGACCTGGATGTGGTTCGGGGGAGCGGGCGGCAATCTGAGCCTCAGGGTCGGCGAGTTTGCGGCGGTCAGGAGGCACACCGGCGCGAATATCTTCGGGTTCGATTACGGCGGGTTCGGGAATAGCCGTGGCAAGGCGACGGTGCGGAACACCGCCGCCGATGCTCGGGCCGCGTTGGCCCACCTGCAACGGACCTACGGAGCCGACCGCGACCACACTCTGTTCATGGGTGTATCGATGGGCGCGGCCGTGGCAATACGGCTGGCCGCCGAATCCGGGTCTCCACTCGGGATCGCACTGGTGGCTCCCTTCGCTTCCCTGCGGGACATGGGCAAGCTGTTCTATCCGGCGCTGACCTGGTCGGGACGGCTGGTCGGTAACCGCTACGATTCGGTGTCCTTGATCGACCGGGTAGACTGTCCACTGCTGATACTGCACGGCATCGACGACGAACTGGTGCCTATTTGGCAGGGGCGCAAGTTATTCGACGCGGCGCGGGAACCGAAGCGGTTGATTACCGTAGATACCGCCGGTCACATGGACGTCGGTGACTATCCCGAGTTTTGGTGCGGCCTCTGTGATTGGATGGACCAAGAGATCCCACCTGCGAAAACCCTGCGGTAACGAGCAACGATTGGCGGTTCGCCCTGCTCCGGGGGTGGCGTTGCGCGGCCGGCACGATTGCCCTATCATCCGGCTCAACGGCAACAGCCACGACGTCAACGCAAGGGAGGGAACCCATGGCTCAGAGGCCCGACGTAAACCGGATGGAAATTGAAATTATTTATTGCTGGGATTGAGGGCACGCTGGACGCGCGGCCTGGATGGCCAGCGAAGCACTGACCCGCACCGGCGACAACATATCGACGTTCAAACTCACGCCCGGCGAACACGGCAAGTTTGACATTCTGATCGACGGTGAGTTGGTTGGCGAGCATAAACATACTCCCGACGCCCACCTGTTCCCGGACCTGCAGGACCTGATGGCCGCAATCAACAACCGAATCTAGCTCCATTGACAGTCCCCGCCCGGGTTTCAGGTTGCCGCCCGAACCCCGGGCGTTTTGGTCTCACGCTAGAAACCGCCCATGACCTCGATTTGGACTTCGAGGATTTCCAGGTCCGGCCGGACCTCGGTCACGAACGCGGCCACGTCGTCGACCAGGGCCCTGGTCTGATCCGCGTTGGCGCCCACGCATGAGAGCATCAGGGTAAGACTCTGCCAGGCGTTGCCGTCAGCGCCGGCGTCCTGGGCAACCGAAACGTTGAAGCGGCCGCGGATCCGTTGGGTCAGGCTGCGCGCGGCCTGCCGGCGGGTCTTGAGGCTGCGGCTCTCGGGCACGCGGAGGCTGATGTGGGCTACGGCGACGTGCATAGGCGTGATGCCACACGGTTTGGTGAGTAAAGCGGACCGATCGTTGAGTTTAGCCGATATCGCCCGCATAAACGCAGTGTCGGTTCGCCGAAACATGATGTGGCCGCCAGGGTCGCGGTCGGTGCGGGAAGGTTCCGCGCCCGTTCGTTCCGGTATTGACGCTGGATAAGCGGCGGGATAGATTGTGTTCGGGCTCCGAATGGTACAGGAGCCGCATTTGGATAGTTTCCGTTATACGCAACATTGATGACCACATATAACGCATCCGAGATTAGGCACGATACAAGCCCATGGCATCCAGTTCAAGCCGCCCAGGTATTCGCCCCATGACGGTCATAACCCCTGGTGAGGTCCCCGAGGTGGTCATCTCCCGATTGCCTCAATATGTCCGCATCCTGTCGCAATTGCTGGACGCGGGAGAAGAGGTGACCAACTCGCAGCAGCTGGGAGAACAGCTGCAGGTTACCCCGGCGCAGATCCGTAAGGACCTGTCCTACTTCGGCAGGTTCGGCAAGCAGGGCCGTGGGTACGTTGTCCGCGATCTGCTGAGAGAATTGAAACAGATCCTGGGCCTGAATTCCGAATGGAACGTCGCCGTGGTGGGTGTGGGTCGGTTGGGGAATGCCATCCTGAACTACCCCGGTTTCAACCCCGACGGGTTCCACCTCGTGGCGGCGTTCGACAACAACCTGGCCAACGTGGGACGCGAGGTTGGCGGCGTTTCAGTGCAGCCGATGGGCGAGATGGCGGAAACGGTCGCCGAGCGCGATATCAGCATCGCCATCGTCGCGGTGCCCAGCGCTCACACGCAAACCGTAATCGACCAGTTGGTGGGATGCGGGGTACGGGCGATTTTGAACTACGCGCCCATCAACGCACAGGTGCCTGACGGGGTCCGGGTGCGCAGCATCGACCCGGTGCTGGCCCTGCAGTCGATGACCTACTACCTGACTGACGGTGGCCCGTCGATCAACGGCTCGGTTCCCGGGCGCTGAGGCTACTGCTGGGTTGGCCGCGCCAGTGAACGGTGCGGTGCGGCGCGACGGCGTCTGGCCACGGTTACGCGCACTTGGGCGCGGCGCAAAGACGCCACCGCCTGCTCTAGCTCGATGTCCGACTCGCGGCTGGTGATGCGTTCCTGCGCGCGCGCCAGGGCTTCCTGCGCCCGTGCCTCGTCGATCTCGTCCACATCCTCGGCGGCATCGGCGAGGACAATGACCTGGTTGCCCAGCACTTCCAGATAGCCGCCGGACAATGCAAGGTAGCTGTCATCGCCGCCCGAGCGCACCAGCAACTCCCCCGGTTCCAGAACAGTCATCAGCGGGGCATGGTTGGGTAGAATTCCCAGTTGCCCGGCGACGCCCGGCGCGACCAGCGCGTCCACCTCGCCGGAGAACACCTCGCGTTCAGCGGTGATGATTTGCAACTGCATCGGCATCGGGGTGAGCTCCTGTTGAACCGTCGCCTCGGGATTGTCAGGCGGTGGCCTGCATCTCGGCGGCCTTCTCAACCGCTTCTTCAATGGTGCCGACCATGTAGAAGGCCTGTTCAGGAAGGTCGTCGTGCTGGCCGTCCAGGATTTCAGCGAACCCGCGCACGGTGTCGCGGAGGGCGACGTACTTGCCCGGCTGGTTGGTGAAGGTTTCGGCGACGAAGAAGGGCTGGGTCAGGAACCGTTGGATCTTGCGGGCCCGGAACACGGCCTGGCGGTCGTCGTCGGACAACTCTTCGATGCCCAGGATGGCGATGATGTCCTGCAGGTCGCGGTACCGCTGGAGCACCTGCTGCACGCCGCGAGCGACCCGGTAGTGCTCGTCACCGACGATGCGGGGTTCAAGGATGCGGGCGAAAGAGGCCAGGGGATCCACGGCGGGATAGAGGGCCTGGGCCGCCAGGGCGCGCTCCAGCGACACCACGGCGTCCAGGTGACCGAAGGTGGTCACGATGCCGGGGTCGGTGTAGTCGTCCGCCGGCACGTAGATCGCCTGGAACGAGGTGATGCTGCCGCTCTTGGTGGAGGTGATCCGTTCCTGGAGAGCGCCCATTTCGGTACTGAGGGTCGGCTGGTATCCCACCGCCGAGGGCATGCGGCCCAGCAGCGCGGACACTTCCATGCCGGCCAGGATGTAGCGGTAAATGTTGTCGATGAAGAGCAGCACGTCCTGGTTCTGCTCTTCCCGGAAATACTCCGCCATGGTGAGGCCCGTCAGCCCGATGCGCGCGCGGACGCCGGGTGTCTCATTCATCTGCCCGAAAACCAGCACGGTGCTGCCCAGCACGCCGGAGTCTTCCATTTCATGCCACAGGTCGTTGCCCTCGCGGGACCGCTCGCCCACGCCGGCGAACACGGACACGCCACTGTGTACGGCGCCGATGTTCCGGATGAGTTCCTGAATGATGACGGTTTTGCCCACGCCCGCGCCGCCATAGGCACCCACCTTGCCGCCCTTGGGGAACGGAGTGATCAGGTCGAACACCTTGATGCCGGTTTCGAGAATCTCCACCGTGGGGTTCTGGTCATCGAAGGCGGGAGGGTCGCGGTGGATGGGCCAGAACTGTCCGGCTTCCACGGCGCCCAGGTTGTCCAGAGGGGTGCCGGTGACGTCGAAAAGCCGACCCAGCGTCTCAGGCCCTACGGGAACGGAGACCTTGCTGCCGGTGTCGGTTACTTCGCTGCCGCGGGCCAAGCCGTCGGTCGATCCCAGGGCCAGACAGCGGGCCCAGTGGTTGCCAATGTGCTGTTGGACTTCCAGGACCAGGCGCTCGCCAGTGTTGTCGACCTCAAGGGCATCGAACAGGTTGGGAAGCTGATCGGCGGGGAATTCAACGTCCACCACCGTACCGATAACTTGGGCAATTCGACCGGGCATTTTGTCTATCCTCCGGATGGGCTAACTGAAAACGGGCGGATCTGGGGGTCTCGCGATTCATCGGTTTCGCGAACGAGGCCGCAAAGATCAGCCCTCCATAGCAACCTGGCCGCCAACGAGGTCCAGCAATTCGTTGGTGATGCTGTCCTGGCGGAGCTTGTTCATGACCAGTGTCAGGTCGGAAGCCAGTTGATTGGCGTTGTCGGTGGCGTTGCGCATGGCGACCATGCGAGCTGACTGTTCGCTGGCAATGCTTTCCAGGATGGCGTGATAGACCTGCATCTCTACGAACTGAGGGAGCAGTGCGCTCAAAACTGTGGCCGGGTCCGGCTCGTAGATGTAACCGACGCGTTGAGCGGATTCCAGGGCAGCCGGCTCCACGGGCAATATGCGCTCGATGACGGGTTCCTGTTGAACCGTGGACACGAAGCGCATGTAGGCCACGTGTACCTCGTCGAATTCGCCTTCGGTGTACCCGTCGATGACCAGGCGCGAAATTGCGGTGGTGTCCGCCAGGGAAACCCGGTCGCTCAGGTCGGTGAACACGGCTTGCACCGTATCGGTATAGCGCACGAGGAAGTCGCGGCCCTTGCGACCGACTACGATACTCCGCACCGTGGCGCCGCTTCCCAGGATGAACCGGGCCACCTGCCGGTTGATGTTGGCGTGCATCCCGCCGGCCAGGCCGCGATCCGGCGTAATCACCACCATGCCCACGGTGTTGACCGGCCGGGTCTCCAGCAGCGGATGTACCGTTTCGTCGTCAGTGGGTTGGGCGGCCAGGGTCGCGATGACCTCGTGGATCTTCTCGGCGTAGGGGCGTCCGTCCGTGACGGCCAGCTGTGCCCGGCGCATCTTGGACGCCGCGATGAGAGACATCGCGTTGGTGACCTTGCCCGTGTTTTCGACGCTGCGGATGCGCCGGCGAATGTCTCTGACGCTAGGCATGCATTAACCCTGGTTGCCCTCGGATCGGAGATCGTGGGGGCTGCGTTCTCTACTGGAAGGTCGGCTTGAAATCATTGATCGCAGCCGTGAGTTGTTCGCTCAGCTCTTCAGGCAAGTTCCCGGTGTCGCGAATCGCCTGGCTGAATTCCGGGTGCGTCGCGTTGACATGGCGAAGCATCTGTTCTTCGAAGGCGCCGACGCGTTCCAGCGGGATCTCTTCCATCAAACCCGAGTTTACCGCGTAGAGGACGATCACTTCGTCGCCCAGGTTCAAAGGCTGATACTGGCCTTGCTTCAACGCCTCTGTGGCAAGCTGACCGCGCGCGAGTTGGGCGCGGGTGGCCGCATCCAGGTCGGCCGTTCCGAACTGGGCGAAGGTGGCCAATTCGCGATATTGGGCCAGGTCCAAGCGCAGGCGGCCCGCCACCTGGCGCACGGCCCGCGTCTGGGCGGCGCCGCCCACTCGGGACACGGACAGACCCACGTTGACCGCAGGGCGGATACCGACGTTGAACAACTCAGGCTCGAGGTAAATCTGTCCGTCGGTAATCGAGATGACGTTGGTGGGAATGTAGGCCGAAACGTCGCCGGCCTGGGTTTCGATGATGGGCAGGGCGGTCAAAGATCCACCGCCATGTTCGTCATCCAGGCGCGCGGCGCGCTCCAGCAAGCGACTGTGCAGGTAGAACACATCGCCGGGATAGGCTTCGCGACCGGCGGGACGCCGCAGGAGCAGTGACATCTGGCGGTAGGCCCAGGCGTGCTTGGTCAGATCGTCGTAAACGATCAGCACGTCCTTGCCTTCTTCCATGAACGCCTCGCCGATGGCGCAGCCCGCATAAGGAGCGATGAACTGCAGCGGCGCGGAATCGGCGGAACCGGCGTTGACGACGATGGTGTGGTCCATCGCGCCGTATTCTTCCAGGATACCGACCACCTGGGACACCTTGCCCTGCTTTTGGCCGATGGCCACGTAGATGCAGATGAGGTCCGTATCCTTCTGGTTGATGATGGTGTCGATCGCGATGGCCGACTTGCCCGTGGAACGGTCGCCGATGATCAACTCACGCTGCCCGCGTCCGATGGGTATCATGGCGTCGATAGCCTTGATGCCGGTCTGAACCGGGGTGTCCACCGACTTCCTGACCACCACGTTGGGCGCTGTTCGCTCGACCGGCATGGTACGGTCGGTGGCGACCGGGCCTTTGCCATCCAGCGGGCGGCCCACCGGGTCCACGACGCGACCGATCAGAGCGTCCCCGACCGGCACCTCGATGATCTGTCCAGTTGCCCGGACCCGATCACCCTCCTTGACCGCGTTGGGGTCTCCCAGGATCGCCGCGCCCACGACATCCGATTCCAGGTTCAGCGCGAGACCCAGCACCTCATTGCCGAAATCCAGCAACTCGTTTGAGCGGACGCTCTGCAAACCCTGGATACTGGCAATACCGTCGCCAACTTGCAGGACGGTGCCAACGTCCACGAGGGAGAGGTCTCCGCCAAACTCCTCGATCTGACGTCTGATGAGAGAAACTATCTCTTGTCCCCTGACTGCCATCGGCGAGTCTCCTAAAGGTTGCGTTGGTTAGGCCGCTTGTGCGCGGACCGTTTGCCGGAGCCGTTCCAGGGCGGAGCTTGCGCTGCCATCCAGGAGTTGGTCACCGATCTGGATGATCAGTCCGCCGAGGATGGACTCGTCCACCTGGGCGGTGACCACCACTTCCTTGCCCACCATACGGCCGACGAGTTCGGTGATACGATCCAGTTCGGGTTGCTCCAGCGGGACGGCGGCGGTGACTTCGACGCGTTGGCGTCCCAGCCTTTCGTCCAGCAGGTGAGTGTACGCTTCCTGGACGTCACGCATGGCGTCCACGCCGCCACGGCTGACCAGGAGCGCCACCAGGTTGCGAACCATCTGATGAGTCTCGGAGAGCACTGCGTCAATGGCCGCGGTCTTGCGTTCCAAAGGCACCTCGGCATGCCGCAAGAACAGGCCGAACTCTTCGTCGCCGAGCACGTCGGCAGCCAATCGTAGTTCCTGGTCCCACGGTTCGAGCTGCTCTTCCTGCTCGGCCAGCTCAAAGATGGCCTGGGCGTAGCGCTGACCGGACAAGCGTTTTGCCACTGGTTACTGTCTCCCTAGCTCTTGCGATTGCGTAGTCGCCGCGACGCCGCACGGCCACGCATTATTGATTTCCTGACGCGCCGGCAAAGTGAGCAATCAGTTGCGCCGAAGCGCCTGCTCGCCTTCGGCCAGGACTTGATCGATCAATTCCTGGTGCGCCTGGCGGTCCACGCTACGTCGAATGATGCGCTCGGCGGCGGATATCGCCAGGTCGCCGAAGGCAGCCCTGACTTCGTTCACGGCGGCGTCGCGCTCGCGAGCGATATCCGCACGGGCGCGCTCGGAAAATTCCTCAGCCGACTGGCGGGCTCGCTCCATTTCATCTTCGCGGAAACGCTCGGCGGCTTCGCGGGCCTGTTCCACCAGGCGCTGTCCTTCCCGGCGAGCCTCGTTGAGCTCCTCCTCGATGGCGGAGCGGGACGTGGCCGCTTCTTCACGAGCGCGGTCGGCGGCCGCCAGGCTCTCCCGGATGCTGTCGACTCGACTGTCGAGAGCATTGAGCAGAGGCCGGTAGGCCAATGCTCCCAGCAGGATCAGGAGGACGACGTAGTTGATCAGGTAGCTGATCAGCGCCGGAACGTTCAGTCCCAGTTCTGTCATGTTGTTACACCACGAAGAGCAGGATCACCGCGACGATGAGGGAGTAAATGCCCAGGGCCTCAGCGAACGCGATGGCGAGGATCATGTTGGTGGTAATCGCGCCCGCGGCGTCCGGGTTGCGGCCGATGGCATTCATCGCGCCGGCGCCGAGGATTCCGATACCGACACCAGGCCCGACAACGCCGAGGGCGATGGCGAGGCCGGCTGCCAGGAACTTTGCGCCTTCCGCGGTCAGCGCCTGAGAACCCACCGCCAGCAAAGTGGTGAACATCGAAAGGTCAAGTGCCATTGTTGATAATCCTCCGAACCAAAATTGGTCTCGTGATTTTGCCCGGCCCCTGGCGATCTAACCACGGGGCCACGGTACCATGATTAGGACGTTCCGGCGATCAGTGCTCCTCGTGACTGACGGCCACCGACAGGAACACCAGCGTGAGCCCTGCGAAGATGACCGACTGGATCAGTCCCACCAGCAGTTCCAGCCCAAAGACGAACTGGGTGGCGATGAACGGAACCAGGAAAGTGATCATGACCACGAGGATCTCGCCGGCGGTCATGTTGCCGAACAGACGGAAGGTGAACGAGACGATGCGGACCAGTTCCGACACCAGCTCGAGTATTCCCACAAATATGTTGATCAAGCCCGACGGGCGGCCGCGGAGCAGGTCGCCGAAGGCGAAGAATTTCTTGAGATATCCGAACCCGTGGGCGCGGAAGCCCCAGTACTCGACGAATACGAACGACACCAGCGCCAGCGCCAGCGGGAAGTTCAAGTCCGTGCCGGCCGGCCGCACCAGGTGTGTGGCGAGTTTGAACTCTCCTCCTACGTTGGCCCCGTAGCCGACTGCCTGGTAGATGGGTATGAGGAAGATCGCCAGCCAGGCGTTGAACAAGACGAAGAAGAATATGGTGGCCACCACCGGGAATGCCCGGCGCCCCATTTCCGGCCCGAGGATGCTGGATGCGAAGTTGAGGACAAGCTCGAACAGCATCTCCACCAGCGCCTGCAGCCGGTTGGGAATCACCTTGGGATTACGGGCTCCGCCTATGAAGAACACCAGCATGATGATGCTGGTCAGCCATGCCGAAAGCATCGTGTTAGTGACGGCGAACTGCATCAGCCCAAGGCCGTGATGCTCTTCCTTGGCGTCATCCTTGCCATCGGCAGTACCGTCGTCAGACTTCGCTTCGCCCTGATCCTCCGTCTTCTTCTCAGCCACACGGTAACCCACCACGCTTTCACGAATGGCAGCGGGGAACACCGGGTCAGGAGGAAGATGGATTCCCGGCTGGGACACGAACGGGCGTTCCAGCCCGAACATCCTGGAACCGACTGCGCCGACGACGAAACCTACGATCAGGAGAACTGCCGACACGACACCGATCAGCAGGAGTACTCGTTTGGTGGTCACGACGGTTCGTTGCCTCCGCGGTCAGTACACGGTTTTTTGGAACGGTTGCCGGGGCGGTTGGGATTGTTGCTTCCGTAGACCGCGGGGATGATCATCCGGTAAACCCCGTAGAACGCCACCACGCTGCCCGCTATCGTCCCCACCAAAACCAGGAGCGCCACCTGGCCGGTCAGTTTGCCCAGCCAAAGCCCGCCGAGAATACCCAGGACGATACATACAGCGATAAACCAACCCAAACCGGTCAGCCGTAGCGTGGTGACTACCCACTGCGGCATGTCCGTTTCCAAACGGCAGGCATCGTAGCATCCGGTCTCCTGACTGTCAATCGGAGATTTTTGCAGAAACCGTCAACGATTTTACGAAAATGCCCCACCCCCAAGGGCAGGGCAGCACACTTCGTCATCGCGCCACGGGACCGCATTTGGAGTCTACTTGCGCTCGAAATCTTCCATGTCCAATTCGTTGATCAGGTCCGTGAACGCGGACAGCCCCTGGAGTTCCTCTTCCGTAACCTCAGCGGGCGCAGATTCCCCGCCAGATTCAGGAGCAACTGCGGGTTGGCCGGTTTCCTGGTCCATCGAGATCGCAGCCTTGTCCATGACCTGATCCGCGACGTAAATCGGAACCTCAGCGCGCACGGCGACCGCCATTGCGTCGCTCGGCCTGGAATCTATTTCGTGGGTGCGGTCGTCAATCGTCACGACGATCTTCGCATAGAAGGTTTCGTTCTGAAGGTCGTTGACCAGTATGTGCTCGAATGTTCCGCCCATCGACTTCACCAGATCAACGAACAGGTCGTGCGTGAGCGGACGCGGGACTGACATGCCCTGCATTTTCACTGCGATGGCTTCGGCCTCGGTGGGGCCGATCCAGATCAACAGGAATAACTCGGTGGCCAACTCTTTCAGGACCACCACCCGTTGATAGTTCATCTGGCTGATCCGGATGCTGTCGATTACCAGTTCACGCATCTCGCTCCGTCACTCCAACCAACGCTTCCGGTATGGTCTGGTCGGATCGCCCTCAAGCGTAATCCCAACCAGCGGGCACGCCGGATTGTACACCCGCGAGAGTCGCCGATGTCAAGCGTGGATCGCGTCCTCCGGCAGGCTGGCGCGAGTGGCGCCGGCCGCACCGGACAACGAAGGGGCGGGTGTGCCCGCCCCGGTGCTAAGTTGCCTTGGGCGGCCGGGTTAGCGGAAGCGCCCGTAATCGGCAGTTTCCCGCTCGTCGCTCGGCGCGAAGTCATTCGGCGACGGGATACTCGGGCTCGGGCTGGCTGCCAGGGTTGCGCCAGCAAGCGCGTCTATGCCCTTGCGCACGGAGCCTGTGGCGGAAGTCAGTTCGCGCTCCAGGTCCCGAAGCGTGCGCAGCGCGTAGGCATCGGCCTGGTTGCGCCGGTTTTCCGCCTCACGCTCCGCCTGGTCGATCATGCGGCGGGCAGTCGCTTCCGCTTCGCGCAAGATTTCCTCGGCTTTGCGTCCCAGTTCATGCTCGTTGAGACGGGTCCGGAAATCCTGTTCCAATTGCTGGCGGGCCTGGTGCGCCTCGGACACGGCAGAGGACATTATGTCATCTTTACGGGACAACATTTCCTCCGCCCGCCTGACCTCCTGGGGGACGGCCATGCGCAGCTGGGCTACGAGCTCGCCAATCTTGCTCTTGTCGACCATCAGGTTGTTGCTGAGCGGAACGGACTTGCTCGAGTCTACCAACAATTCGATGCGGTCGATAATACTGTTGATATCTATGATGACCCCCCTTGAGCCGGCGGTTCAGATTGCGCGTAAACGGCTACCGCTGCGGCAGTTGGTATTTTTCCGCCAGGGCCCGAGCCACGTGGTCAGGGACCATACCGGAGATATCGCCGCCCAATTGGGCGACCTCTTTGAGTAGGCTGGAACTGATGAACATGTGCTCCTGATCGCTCATCAACGACACCATGTCCACTTCGGGCTCGAGGTGCCGGTTCATGAAGAACATCTGCGACTCGTACTCGAAGTCCGGGCCGCTGCGGAGACCCCGAACAATCGCGGCGGCCCCGGCGTCCCGCGCCGTGTTGACAACCAGACCATGAAACGGGCGGACCGTCACGTTGGGCAGATCGGCCACCGCGTCGCGCATCAAGCCGACGCGCTCTTCCGTGTTGAACAGAAGGCTCTTGGAAGGGGTGTCGTACACGGCAACGATCAGGTTGTCGAACAGCCGGGCCGCCCGCTGCGCCACGTTCAGGTGTCCCGAGGTCACTGGGTCGAAGGTGCCGGGATAGAGAGCGGTTACCATGCGCGGATACTCCAATTTTTGATCAGCGTCAGTCAATTCGTCGTGGCGCGGGCGGCGTAAAATGCTACCGCATTATCTCCGTAGCTGCGTCGATCAATTTCATGCAAATCAACGATTTCGGCGGGCAGAGTAACACGGTTGCTGTAGCCCACAACTACGGTGGAGGCCGGTCCCAGAAGGCCGGACCGAGCCAAAAGTTCGAGGGTCGGCGTAGGCTCTCCCATGCGGTATGGCGGATCGAGAACCACAAGATCATATGGTTCTGTGTCATCGGATTGGGGTGGTCGCTTCAGCCAGTCCAACACATCAGCGCAACAAACGCGACCGGCATCGCTGTAACCCGTGAATTCCAAGTTTTCTTGTATCACCCGACACTGGCGTCGATTGCGCTCGACAAAGTCGACCCACATGGCTCCCCGGCTGAGCGCTTCAATACCCAAACTGCCGGTTCCGGCGTAAAGGTCAAGAGCGCGCCCTCCGACCACCTTGTCGGGATGCAGTATATTGAAAATCGCGGATCGAACCCTCTCGGTGGTTGGTCGTACTCCGGTCGCCGCCGCCCCTTTCAGGGGAAGCCCCCTGGACTCGCCGCCGGATATTCTCATGGAGTGTGATCTTCGTGGGGGCATTGTAAAACTGGCGGCGACGCGGTTGACGCACGCAGCGGCGACGCATTTCAGGGCTTTTGCTCAACCATTCACCAATGACAGCTAGTATATCCCCGCCGCGCGGCTGCGAGTCTGCTTGCCCGGCCCGGGGCCCTGTGCTACCATCAATCGCGCCAAATTGCGCCGCAATGAGTTCGAGGCGAGAGCCCCATCCGGGCACTCGGCAAGGTGCGGCCAAGCCCCGAATCTTCTAACTCGACCGGCCGCTCAGACGCCATGCTCTCCTCGGACAATGCAACTTCCGGAACTCCGGGCCGAGGGGCCTTCCATCAAGCGTTGGCGGATGCCGCGCCCCAATCCGGCCGGGGCACGGTCGTCACCATCGGCGTGTTCGACGGCGTGCACCGGGGACATCGCCACCTGCTGCACCGAATGCTGGAGCTGGCAGAACCCCCTTTGATCTCCACCGTAATCACTTTCAGCAACCATCCCGCGGAAGTGGTCAACCCGGAACGCACCGTTACCAAGATCATCACCCCGGATGAAAAGATACGGTTGCTGCACGATGCGGGCGTCGAAAGTGTGATCTGCGTCGAGTTCACCAACGACATTGCCAACCTGGACGCCAACGAGTTCACGCACATGCTGGTTGATTGCCTGCACATGCGGGGCATCGTCACCGGCCCCGACTTCGCGTTGGGACGCAACCGGAGCGGCAACCTGGAATATTTGCGACGCCGGGGATCGGCTCTCGGTTTTTGGGTGGAAACCGTGCCGCCCCTGGAACTGGAAGGCAGCACGGTGCGCAGCCGCAGAGTCCGGAACGCTCTCGCTGACGGCAACGTGGACGGCGCGGAATATCTGCTCGGAAGACCCTACGCTACGGACGGTATCGTCGTGCACGGGGCGAAGATGGGCCGCCAGCTCGGCTTCCCGACCGCCAACATTATCCCGATCGAAAACTTCGTCATCCCGGCCGACGGCGTGTACGCCACCTACGCTACGGTGAACGGCGTGCGCCACATGGCGGCCACCAGCATCGGCGTGCGGCCAACCTTTGGCCTGAGCCAGCGTTTGATCGAAGCGCACCTGCTCGACTTCTCCGACGACATCTACGATGAAAACCTGAAGCTCGAGTTCGTTTCGAGGCTGCGCGGGCAAGAGACCTTCGATGGCATAGACGCCCTGATTTCTCAGATGAACCTCGACGTGGCAAACGCCCGTCTGGTGCTCGAGCAGCATGACCGGCAGGAAAGCGCCTGATCCGCCGGTCGATATCGACCCACAGAGGCGAGGTGAGCGTTGACCAGCCAAGTTCAGATCCCCGAAAACCTGTCCACCATCACGCGGCGCGGCGTCAGCCGCATAATATCCGAAGCCGACTTCACGGCCATGCTGCAGCGGGGGAAACCGCTGCGCCTGAAGATGGGTTTCGACCCCAGCCGGCCGGACATCCACCTGGGCCACGTGGTCGGATTGCGCAAGCTCCGCCAGCTCCAGGATCTCGGGCACCAGGTGATCCTGATCGTGGGCGACTGGACGGCGCAGATCGGGGACCCGTCGGGCCGCTCGGCGACGCGCACCATGCTGACCCACGCCGAAGTGCTGGAGAACGCCGAATCGTATCTGCGCCAGTTCTTCAAGGTCGTGGATCGCGACCGCACCCAGGTGGAATGGCAGAGCCAGTGGTTCGGTGAATTTACTCTCGCCAACGTCATCGAGCTCACCAGCCGGTTCACCATCAATCAGTTCCTCCACCGGGAGGACTTTGCCAACCGCTACTCCCAGAACCAGCCGATCGCCATCACCGAGATGCTTTACCCGCTGATGCAGGCTTACGACTCCGTCGTCATCGAATCCGACGTGGAATTTGGGGGCACGGACCAGATGTTCAACCTGCTCGTGGGCCGCGAGCTGCAGGGGATGATGGGGCAAACGCCCCAGCAGTGCTTCATGATGCCCATCCTGGTGGGAACCGACGGCGTGCAGAAGATGAGCAAGAGCCTCGGCAACTACGTGGCCTTGGAAGAGCCCCCCGAGGAAATGTACGGCAAGCTGATGTCCCTGCCCGATGAGTTGATCACGTCGTATTACGAGTACCTGACCGACGTTCCGGACGCGGATATCGCCGAGATGACCCACGCAATGGAATCGGAAACGGCCAATCCGATGGATTTCAAGAAGGGGCTGGCGCATCGGATCACTACTACCTTTCACGACAGCGATGCAGCCGATGCTGCTCAATCCCATTTCGAGCAGGTTGTTCAGCGTCGGGATCTCCCGGACGACATACCGGAGGTGAGTGAATCAATTCTGATAAGGGACCACGAAATGACCCCAGTATCAGAGCGCAGCCCCGCACGTTTGTTGGTAGCAGCAGGGTTGGCCGGTAGTGTTGCGGAAGGTCGTCGTCTCGTCAGCCAGGGTGCCGTTGAAGTGGTCCATCCTAACGGAGAGCGCACTACCATCCGGATGAGGGGTGGCATAGAAATCAAACCGGGTGACGTGATCAGAGTGGGACGTCGCCGGTTTGTGCGGGTGGTCCCATGACCAAACAGGCCGGTTCGCTATACTGTGGCGAACGGCGCAAGCCATAACCAGGCGCACACTGGAGACACCGGCCATGACCACCGCCAAGAAGCTGCTCACCGCCGACGACCTGCTGGCGATGTCCGATAACGGGATGCGGCACGAACTGATCCGGGGAGAATTGATTACCATGGCGCCAGCCAGCGCCCCGCACGGCGGAGTTACCGATCGTATCGGCCGGCGCATCGGAAACTTCGTTGAGGCACACAACCTGGGTGAAACCTATGCGGCGGAAACTGGGATTTTCATCGAACACGACCCGGATACGGTGCGCGCGCCCGACTACGCTTTCATCTCCCGCCAGCGCATTGCCGGAGCGCCGGCGACTGACGGCTACTCCGAAATAATCCCCGACCTGGTGGTGGAAGTGGTCGCTGGCGACTATCGCGCCGCCGCGGTGGACGCCAAAACGCAGATGTGGCTGGACGCCGGCGTAAGGCTGGTTCTGGTCGCATATGTACGCAGCCTGGAAATCGCCGCCCACCACGATGACGGCACGGTGCGGCGATTTGGCGCCGGGGATACCTTAACCTGTGAGCCGGTCCTGCCCGGTTTCGCCTGCGCCGTAAACGATATATTCGCCTACTGACGCGCTCTCACACCGGCAGTATCGGTGGCGCTTCTTCAGGCAGCGTCACGTCCCGCAGTGACAGCTGGCTTCCGTCGGTGAACCACGGGTTTCGCGGGTTTCGGGATGGCAGAAGCACGGTGGCCGTGCCGGGCGCGGTGACCTCGCCGCGCTGGTTCTCAGCCCAGATGTCCACATCCACCAATGCGTTGCCCTGGTGGATGTATTTGCGCGCGACGCGGCCCTTGCAGAACTGCGTATCGCCATAGACGTTGAACCGGCGGGTCTCCACGCGCAGGCGCTTGAGGAAAGCGTCGTCGCCCATCCAGTTTGTCATCAGGGTTCCGAGCCACGACACCCGTTGCGGGCCGTAATCGTACGCGCCGGGCACGCCCACAGCTTCGGCGACTGAGTCGCGCAGGTGGCCGATGCCCGTGTACTCCAGGCCTCCGCCGGACTCCGGGTTCCTGAAGAAATGGTTGGGATGGCGCATCGCCTCCCGCAACAGTACTCCGTGGGCACTGGAGCGACCGGTGCCAACCAGGAACGCGCTGACGTCCTGGAGTGAGAGTGGACCACGCACGACGGTGGGCAACTCCTCGCCTATTTCGGTGTCCTCCCAGTAGCGAGGCTGTCCCCCTCTCGCCGTTTCGTTGAGAACCTGCTCATCTATTTGCGCCAGCTCGTCTTCGGTGTATTCGTGGCGCTTCGGCACATCGGCGTATTTGCCCCGCTCGCGGGAGGCGCGCCGCTGGTGTCGCGTGCACCAGCCGACGACCCGGGCCACGACCTCGTCCCGCTGGTTGGAGTAAGTGGTTTCCACGTATTGGATAACCAGCCGCCCGGAGTAAGCGCTCTGCTTCTCCTGCACGTCCAGCACCCGTTCCACGCAGTTCACCGCGTCGCCGGGCCGGAGCATGCGGAAAAACTCCCAGTCGTTCCCGGCGAAGAAACCGTGTACACCCGGCAGACCCCAACGGGTGCGGCCCGACCAGTGCCGCATGTACGGGGCGCACGGGTGACCCACCACGCTTCCATACTTGGAATATGCGGCATACTCCTGGTCCCGAAACAGCGGATTGGCATCGCCGATCCCGTTGGCGAAATTCAGCATGGTGTCCAGCGTGGCCTGTCTCACGTACTGCTCGGTGCGCATCCTCACGCCGATCATGGCGCGGGCGGCGGCCAGCGCTTCGTCAGAAATGCCGCCCTCCACCTCGGGCAATGTTTCGACAACCTGTTGCTGGGACTGCTGAGTCATGGCGCGATCCTCGTCGTTGGTTCCGTGTCGAACTAATATACCACCCGCCGCTCTTCCAACTCGGCCAATTCGTCCTCGCCCAATCCGAGATAGCCGCACAGGACCTCGCGATTGTGTTCCCCCAATAGCGGGGCATGGCGGCGCACCTGCGACGGTGTCTTGCTCAGGTTCCACATCAGGTTGAACACAGGCTCGGCTCCCAAAGCCGGGTGCTCCGTATCGCTGTACAGACCTCTGGCCATAAAGTGCGGGTGGAAGAGCCGTTCCTCCGCCCCCAGCACCGGAGCCGCGGCCACACCATGAGATTGCAGGAGCTCCGTTACGACGTCGGCCTCGTGTTCGGCCGTCCACCTGGATATGAGCGCATCCAGTTCCCGGCGATGGCGTTGACGCCGGTATTGGCTGCCGAACCGATCATCGGCGGCCCACGCCGGCGAGCCCATGGCCCGCACCATTGACTGCCACTCCCCCTCCGATTTGACGGCAATGGACACCCATGTGTCGTCACCGGCGCACGGGTAATTCCCGTAAGGCGCCATCGTGGGGTCGTAGTTGCCGCGCGGCTGGAGCGAACGCCCGGTCAGGGCCTGCTCCATGAGGCCCACACCCTGGGTAACTACCGTCGCCCGGAGCATGGAGACGTCGATGTATTGTCCGTGGCCGGTGCGGTTCCGGTGCAAAAGAGCGGCCCCAATGGCGAAAACCGCATGAAGCGCGCCGCAGATGTCCCCGAAGGCATGCTTCAGACCCAGGGGGCCACCGCCTTCGTATCCCATGGTGCTGTCCAGTCCGGAAAGCGAACCTATCGACGGAGCGTATGCCCGCAGGTCCCGCAGCGGCCCGTCCTGCCCGGTGGAAGAAATGGACGCCATGACGATGTCGGGCTTGACCTGGCGCAGCGCCTCGTATCCCAGACCCAATCGGTCCATAACTCCTGGCGAGAAGTTTTCGATCACCACGTCACAGCGAGCGATCAGACGTTTGGCCAACTCCACGGCGTCGGGTTCCGCGATGTTCAGCGTGACACTGAGTTTGCCCCGGTTCACGTTGTGAAACATGGGGTTCTGCTCGGGATCGGGCTGATCTCCCACGATGGGGCGGCCCATGCGCATGTAGTCCAGGCGCTGGCGGGTCTCGACCTTGATCACCTCCGCGCCCATATCGGCCAGCGCCATGCCGGGCAGTGCGCCGGCCAGCACCCAACCGAAGTCGAGGACCCGATACCCGTTCAACACGCCCGGGCGTGCTTCCGCGCCGTTGTTGTTGGAATTCGACTGTTCAACCATGTTGCACTCTTACTTTTGTTCGCGAGGCGGCACGATCCATGCCGCAACAGCCGGCATCACGGACAGGAGTGCCCCCGCAGCGACTTTCGTGTATCCGCCGCCGTAGACCAGGCTCAGTGTCCAGAGCAGTCCGAAGCAGATGGCGCCCACGATGATACCGGCGATGATTATGACTTCCGGGCGGTGGTTCTTCCGGATCGCGATCTGCCTGGCGATGAGGCAGCTCCCCAGGAAAACAACCACGCAGGCGATGACGACCCGGATCAACATGGGCAATTACAGGACAGGATTGAACGCGTGGCGGCGCGGGGAATCGCCATTCCAGCAAGGCAGTTCAGATAATCCCGGTCTGGTACAGTTTCACCAGGTCGGCGGCAGAGTAACCCAGTTCATCGCACAGGATGGCGCGGTTGTGCTGCCCCAGTGTGGGCGCCGGTTTGGCAGCCGATACTTCGGTTTCAGATAATCGATACGGAGGCCCCGGATAGGCGACCGGCCCCGTGTCATCCCGCTCGATGACCACGAACAGGTCATCCAGGGACGGATCAGAGCGCACTTCTTCATAGGTGCGCACCGGCGCCAGCGGGATGCGGTTCTCCAGGGCGATCTCAAGCAGTTCGGCCTTGGTGTAGTCAGCCAACCAGGCCTCCACGTATCCGTCCACCTCGTCAGCGTAGAGGTTGTTCATGGCGGTGCGGTTGCGGAACCGCTGTTCCTGGGACCAGTCCGGGTTGCCCATGATTTCCAGGAGCCGTCGCCACTGTCTGCCTTCCGGCGAACCCACGAAGATGTGGCCGTCCCTGCAGCGCAGGATGCAGTTGGGGTACGGGAAGTCCAGGGCGTGGTGGCCGGTCCGCCGGGTGACCCTCCACTCGTAAACAGCCATCAGGGCCTCCGGACCGTTGTAAAGCCCGGCCATCGTCTCCGCCTCGGCGATGTCGATATGCTGGCCTCCGTACGCATCCCGACCCAGCAGGGCCAGGACGATTGACGAAGCGGCGGCCATGCCGGCGAAGTATCCGACTTCGGGCGTACCGAACGTCAACGGCTCGCGGTCCGATGCACCGAGGCCCTCGCAAATGCCTCCCGCGGCCGCCAGGTTGATGTCGTACGCTTTGTAATCGCGCCATGGACCGGAAAGGCCCCAGGGACTGATGCTGGCCATGACCAGCGCGGGATTATCGGCGGCGATTGCGTCATAATCGAGGCCCACCCGTTCCATCTCGTCCGGCGGGATATTGTGCACCACCACGTCGTATTTCGCCGCCAGTTGATTGAGTATTCCGCGACCGGTCGGGGTCTCCAGATTCGCGGTGATGCCCTCTTTGTTGGCGTTGAGGTACAGGTAAAGACCGGCGCGTTCGGGGTGGGGAACGTCGTCGGGCCATGGGCCATAGCGCCGTGCATCCTCGCCCACTCCTGGCGGCTCGATCTTGACCACCTTGGCGCCGGCGTCGGCGAGCAACTTGCCGCAATAGGGTGCGGAAATCATCGAGCCGATTTCGAGAACGCGCAGGCCGGTCAACAGGGAATACGTCATGGCTTCAGAGAGCACCAGTGGGGTCGCCGCAATGTTATCACAGGGCAGCCCCGGCACCCGGCGGCATCCGGACAATTGCCCCCCGGAACGGGGTCGGCTTCCACATTTTCCCGCCGGCAGGCGCTCTGCCGGCGCGCCTGCTGTACGACTGCTGCCCAGCCGTATCAGGTTACAAATTGCCTTAGGTGCTATGTTAGACTGACGGTCGAAACCCGTACTCACTAATCCGAGCTGGAGGAGACCCATTATGCCTAAAAAGCGTGGCACCGGCCTGATGATGGTCTGGTGCGAAATTCCCGCTGAAGTCGAGGAAGAATTCAACCAGTGGTACAACACGGAGCATTTGCAGGAACTCCTTTCCGTGCCAGGGGTGCTGAACGCCGCCCGGTATGAGGCCACGAGCAGCGGTCCCAAGCATCTCGCGATGTACGAGCTGGAATCGGCCGACGTGGTCAACACCGATGCGTTCAAGAACCGTCCACCGACGCCCTGGGGACAGAGGGTCGGCCCGCGCGCGGTGGCGACGACGGTCATCAACAACGTGTACCAGATGATCCACCCTGCCGGCCTGAGCGACGAGTTGGCGAACGCGGATATGTCGCCCGCGCTGCAGATTGGGCGGATGGATGTGCCCGAGGCGAACGATGCCGAGTGGAACAACTGGTACTCGACCGTCTACGTGCCCAACTACGAAAAGGTTCCCGGTTGCATTCGCGGACGCCGTTGGAAGTCGGTGCGCGGAGAGCCAGCGTACGCCACGGTGTACGAGTTTGAGAACCCCGAGGTGTCTTCCACCGCCCCCTGGCTTGAGCAACGGGAGGCCCACCCGGATAACGGTCGGATGCGCGAAGTCATGACCCACGCTGCCGGCTCGCCGGGGATTTGGCGCAAGACATTCCAGCCGTAACGAGCGCGGACGAGCAGTAGCGTAAAATGGAGGAGCGGACCTTGGTTCGCTCCTCCATTGCTAGGTGAATTATGACCCTCATCCGCCAGTCGCTCCCCCCGACCCTTGCCATGTTCGCCGTATTGGGACTCTGGTGGTGGTTGGGGAGTGTCGCCTGGGGCCAGGACATCGTGGGACAGGATTCGCGACGCAGCGAATCGGTCACCGGGCCTTACACGGTGGTCGTCGACGCTCAGACGCTGCCCTCGCTGCAATCGGTGCAATTCTTCATTCGGGTTATGGAAACGTCCACCGGGAGTCCCTCGGAGGATCTCACGGTGACCATTCTGACCACATGGAGCGAAAGTGATAAAACCGGGGAGAACATCGCGTTGAGCCCAAACGTTGCGGGGCTGTACACCGCCACACTGCGGTTCGAGCCCGGCAGGTGGGAAACCACCATCCTGATTGAACCGCCATCCGGAGGTTCTTACGGAGCCGACGGGTTTGTGTTTGACGTTCCGAAACCGACCACCGATTCCGCGGCAGGTTTCGTATTCATTGGCGTGGCGGTGGTGTTGATCGTCGGCGCCGGTTACCTGACCTGGAGAATTCGCCAAAAACAGAAGGCCCGCACATTGCGGCGCGGGGACGCGTCGCAATGAACGCGCTTTTCACCCGCCGGCGGAGCCTCTGGGCCTTCGGCGCGCTGGCCGCCGTGATCGCCGGCGCGGCGCTGAACCTGGGCATAGCCTCGGCTCACCAGGGAATTCCGCCCGGTCAAACTCCGGCGACGGCGTGGGGCTTCATCACCAATCCGGTGCCGAGCCTTTTTCTGCTGGCCGCGGTCTACCTGTACGTCAACGGACTCAATAACTGGCCCAACCCGACTCATCGCGTCAACGCGTGGCAAAAGGCGTGCTTTTTCGCTGGCATATTGGTGCTGTTCGCGGCGTTGCAGTCTCCGATAGAGCCGCTGGCGGAACACTATTTCTCGGTTCACCAGGTGCAGCACCTGCTGGTTCGCATGGTCGGTCCGCTGCTGATACTGCTCGGCGCGCCCCTGACGCCCATGCTGCGAGGAATGCCAACCTGGGTGCGCCAGAACATCGTCCGGCACCTGGTCCGCTCGCGTCTGGCCCGGTGGGTCTACGGCAAAGCCACGAACCCGGTGTTCACCACCGTCACATTTCTCGCCTTGCTTTTTTTCTGGCAGGCTCCGGGCCCGCACGATCTGGCCGTGCACAACGACTGGGTCCACGAGTTGATGCACGGGACGATGCTGACCAGCGGGTTCCTGTTCTGGTGGATCGTGATCGACCCCAAGCCGCACCGTTCCCGGCTGCACTATGGACTGCGGGTTCTCTACCTGGGCCTCATAGTGCTGCCCAACACCCTCCTGGGAGCGGGCATCACGTTCCAGGAAGGGCTGATCTACTCGGCGTACCAGGAACTCCCACGCCCGTGGGAAGGTTTCTCGCACCTGGACGATCAGCGTTTTGGCGGCCTCATCCTGTGGGTGCCGGGCGACATGATGAGCATCCTGTCCGCCGGGATCGTGATGTTCATGTGGTACCAGCGGGAAATGGAGGCGAACCCGAACCCGCCGATGCCGCAACCTGCGGTGAACGATGACGGCGAGGATATCTCAGGACCGGATCGCCCGGGCCGTTAGTCAACGGGTTCCGCCGTTCAAATTGACCATCCCCGAAGCGAATTGTAGGATGTGGGCCGTTGTTTAGCCCTGAATCAACTAACCCTGTCAACAAAATCCGACCGGTGAAGTATGACCAATAGCAACGGACATCGTCCGGAACCGCGTTTCGACTGGTTTATACCAATTGACGGAGATGGCGAGCGCGCCGGCACCGTCCGGGCGGACCGCCCTCCGACCTTCGAATATTTGAAGCAGGTGGCGCAAACGGCAGAGGAGTGCGGCTTCTACTCCATGCTCATTCCCACCCGTTTCGCCAACGGACTCTTCTCCGAGGATGCTCCATTGGCTGAAACCTGGACCACGGCCACAGCCTTGGCGGCGGTGACCTCGCAAATTCGCTTCCTGGTCGCGGTACGCCCCGGATTCATCGCCCTCGGTTTGTTCGCCCAGATGGCCGCCGCGTTGCACCAGATATCCGGCGGACGGCTGGACATCAACATCGTGCCCGGTGGCATCCAGAACGACTTTGAACGAGTAGGCGAGGTCAGTGACCACGCGACGCGCTACGAAAGGGCGGAGGAGTTCATCCAGGCCTGCCGCGCTCTCTGGCAGGACCCGCAGCCGGTAACGTACTCCGGCGATTTTTACCAACTTGCCGGGGCCTACTGCGCTCCGGCCCCGGGCCAGGACGCACCAAAGTTCTATCTCGGCGGAGCATCGCCGCGCGCGTTTGGCCTTTCCGCCCGCCAGGCTGACGTGCACCTGGGCTGGATCGAGCCGCTGGAGGATACCGCCCAACGCGTGGCCGATCTCAAGCAGCAGTTTGCCGGCACCGGGCGGCCGCTCACCCTTGGGCTCCGCACCCACCTGGTGGTGCGGGACGACGAGGGCGAGGCATGGCAGGCGGCCCGCCGACTCATCGCCGACGCCGCTCCAGAGGTCAAGGCGCAGCGGCAGTCCGCAATCGTCGGTACCCCCATGGTGGGGCAGCAGGCGCAGGCCCGGGAGGCCGAAGACCATCGCCTCGGGCGGCACCTGTGGAACGGCTTGTCCGAGGTTCGGGTCAACTGCGGCAGCGCGCTGGTCGGCACTCCGGAACAGGTCGCCGACGAGCTGATAGATTACTGGCGCCTGGGCATCGACGAGTTCATCCTCAGCGGCTTTCCTCACGTCGAGGAGTGCGAACGGGCGGCCAGCGATCTGCTGCCGCTGGTGCGGGAGCGGGTGGCGTCCGAAATCCGATGACCATTGATCCTCTTTGGCTTTGGCGATCCGGCCGCGAAACGACGCCTTGACACGTAACTTCGCCCTCCTGCTCTGGCTGCTGCCCAGGCGGATCCGGTCCGCGTGGGGACTGTTGGCCGTAACCGCCTTCGGCGTGTTGGCGGCGGTGACCATCATGGCGTTGGGCGCGATGTATTCGCAGGGGCTGGCCGAAGCCGGCCTGCGTCACTCCCTGGCAATCACATCTCCCACCGTCATCAACACGCAGATGGTCGTGCGCAACCGTCCGCTGGGCCCCGAGGACTACGCCTCGCTCCGCACCGACATCGAGCAGATCATCGACGACGACGTTGGTTATTTGCGAAGGGGTCAGCAACGCTACGCCAAAATGTTGCCCACGCTGCCCTTCGTTCAGGTGGGCGCTCCATTCGGGATCTCCGATGTTCCGTTGGGCCGGCCCTTTTTCATCACGGAGTTCACCGAGCACTCCCGTCTGATTGAAGGACGATGGCCATCGCCTGGAGTTGCGCGTGACACCGGGTCCTGCGTCAACCTTTCCGACGGGTGTCCTCGGATCGAGGGCGTGCTGGGATTGGACACCTCACGACTCATGGGCTGGGGAGTTGGCAAGGCCGCCTGGCTGGTGGTGTACCCCGGCCGGGATGATGAGCCGGCCGAATACATCGGGATCGACATTGTGGGCATCGTCGAACCCATCGACCCCCGAGAAGAATACTGGATGGGTTCCGCCGACTACTTCCGCATGGGCGACTGGGAAGGTCGACCCGTGGCGCCCATCTACGTCCACGAGCAGGCGTTCTTCGACGGTATCGGCGAACCGTTTCCAACCATGGTCGGCGACTACGGCTGGTTCCTGTACATCAATCCGGATGTCATCACCGCCCCGACCGTGCAGCAGACCCGGGACGACCTGACCGCGCTGGAAACGGACATCAACAGCCGGTTCCCCAGGTCGTACGTCCTGACCGGTCTGGAAAACAGCCGCAATACCGGGCTGCTGGCCAAGTACCAACGGGAGCTTACCCTGGCGCGGGCTCCCCTGATCCTGTTCATCTCGTTGGTGGTGGTGGTCATCCTGTATTTCCTGGCCCTCGCCGTGGGGCTACTGGCCGGCGCTCGATCTGCGGAGTCGTCCATGTTGCGCAGCCGCGGCGCCAGCATTGGACAGGTGGGCGGACTGCTGGCCCTGGGCGAGGGTCTCATTGTGGTCGCGGCTACGCTGATTGGGCCCCTCCTGGCCTGGGGTATCGGGAGCCTGCTGCTGGTGGAGACCATCAACCCGGCTTCCCGCGTTGGGGCTGGCGAGGCTCCGCTCGAGGTCTCCCTGTCGTGGGAGATGTACGCCATGGGCGCCATCGGTGGGCTGCTGAGCCTGGCCGTGCTGACCGTGGCCGGCGGCAGCCTCGCGCGCCTCGGAATACTGGATTTTCTCCGCGCCCGGGCGCGACCGCCGTCCGCGCCGTGGCTGCAGCGGTACTACATCGACGTGATAGCGGTGGTGGCCCTGGTCGTGTTGGTTTGGCAGATCCGGCAAAGGGGCGGCTTCGTGGAAGGCGAGCTGACCGGACGGGGCCCGGCGTTGGACCCTTCGCTGCTGTTGGCGCCCTCGGCGGCGTTGTTGACGCTGGCGTTCCTGTTATTGCGGGCGTTGCCGTGGTTGATGATGGGAACCGCCTGGGCGTCCCGGCAAATCGCGCCGGCCTGGGTTAGCCTTTCCCTGAAAAGAATGGCACGACACCCCCTGCCCTACGCCTCATTGACCGTGGTGGTGACGCTGGCCGCGGCCCTGGGCGTGTTCGCCGGCACATTCCAAACCACGTTGGCCCGCAGCGAAGCGGACCAGGCTAACCACCGGATTGGAGGCGACATTACTCTTGGCGGGACCAGTTTCATCGGACGAAGCGAGCAGCAACGGGTGGACCGGCTCAAATCCATCGACGGGGTTGAGGGCGTGTCTCCCGTCATCCGGGAGCCGGTGGGTTTCGTCGATGGGCCGTTCCAGCGGGGAACGGTACTGGGCGTTGATCCCCTCACCATCGGACAGGTGTCGTGGTGGCGCGACGACTTCGTCGACGGGGAGCCGACGCCGTTGGACACGCTGGTAGCGCCGTTGCGACGCACGCTTTCACCCGAGACCGCCGGTGTTGAGATTCCCAAGGGCTCCGAGGGAATCGGTGTCTGGGTGCGTCGCGACGACACGCCGAACGTCGGAGCATCGGTGCCCCTTCCCACTTACCGACTATGGATGCGCATCGGAAACGAACGCGGGTTTTATCGCAACCTCGAATTGGGTACCCTCAGCCAACACCAGAAGGGCTGGCATCACCTGGAATCGCTCATGCCCGAGGAAAGCTCCAGCGCAACCGCCGACGATCAATGGCGGGTGGTTGCGATCTACATCTCCGGCGACTCTTTTGCCCGAACCCCGCCCGGCGGTTTGTCGTTCGACGAGGTCACGGCCTATGGCGCAGATCTTCCACCCGGTGGCAAGGTGATCGAGGGCTTTGAGGACACCGGCGGGTGGGTGGCTTTGCCGCAAACGGGCAATGTACCCGATCACACCGAACGGACCGAGGACGCTGCCCGCGCCGGAGACACCGGCCTGTCCATAAAGTGGGAGGAGCCTCTGGGACGATCTCCCCGGGGAATCGTGATTCCCCCTGGACCGCTTCCGTTGCCGGCAATCACCGGGCCGGGGTTCACCTCCGGCGAGACGGTGAGATTCACTGTTGACGGGTACGTGGTGCCCGCCCGGGTCACCAGCACCGTCAACCACTTCCCGACCCTGGACGCCAGGCGCTCGTTCGTGGTGATATCGGTGTACGAATTGCGAGCATGGCTGGCCCAGGCGCCGGGCGCCCAACCCATCACTCCCGACGAGTGGTGGTTCGATGTTGCCGAGGGCGCAGACCGCGAGCGCGTGGCCGACGAGATACTTGGCGTTGGATACCGCCTGTCTTTCCTCCGGGACCGCGACGCAGCCGTTGATTTGGCGACCCGAAATCCGTTGGCCGGCGGGGCCTGGGACGCGCTGACCGGCATCGGGCTGGCGGCATTGGCCCTGGCCGTCGCGCTGGCCTTGTGCGCTCACGCGGCGGTAGCAGTGCGCGAGCAACGGGTCGACATGTCGGTGGGTGCAGCCCTGGGGATACCCCGGTGGCAGCGGATCGCCGGGCTGGCCCTGGAACGGGTGATCGTTGGCATTCTCGGCATCGTGGTCGGCGGGCTTGCCGGATGGGGACTCGCGCGTTGGACGCTGGGAGAATTGGCCGGAAACGCGGCCGGAGGAGCCGTCACCCCACCCATCATCTTTGTTGCGGAAGGGCCCTGGCTGGTCGCCACGTTCGTGTGCCTCGTCGTGGCCGCGGTGGCGGCAATCGGGCTGGCAAGCGCGGTGGCCAGGCGGCTCCGACCTCCAGAAGTGTTGCGAGAAGCGGAGTAGCCGCGGATGACCGCCATCCTCAACTTGGGTTACGTGCTCGCGCGACGGCGGCTCATGTCGTCGTTCCGGATCGAGTTGACGGTCCTGCTGGGGGTTACGCTGGCGGTGGTCCTGCTTTCCAGCGCGGTGGTCTTCAACGACCTCCTGGCGGAAACTGCGCTGCGCCGGGCCCTG
Organism: uncultured Dehalococcoidia bacterium; assembly: GCA_951813535.1. GTDB lineage: Bacteria > Chloroflexota > Dehalococcoidia > Lucifugimonadales > UBA3495 > Bin87. Next base: position 2,611,972 of record OX638345.1, read on the forward strand.
GCCGATGCCGAGTCGAGCAACGTCAACCTCTGGATACGGGTGTTCAACGACCTCGACGACCCTCGCACGGCCACTCCGGCCAGTGACCGCTACCTGACCAGCCGGCAGTTCGTCGCCCAGCGCGTCCTGCCCCCATTGGGCGACGCGGTCGGGGCCGTGTCCTTCCAGGTGGAGACGGCGACTTTCTATTTCACCGGGCGCCCCAACCTCGATCTGCCCAACGACGTGCGTCCGCGCGGGCGCATGCAATATCTGTCCGGATTGCAGGACGGCAAAGCCAAACTGGTCCAGGGCCGCTGGCCCGAACTCACCGGCGACGGCGGGTACGACGACGACACCGGGCAAACCGACGGGATCGTTATCGAAATCATGGTGGATTCCCTCGGGTTCGAATTCCTGGACATTGAACTGGGAGAAGGTTTCGAAATAGTGCCCGCGACCGGCGGGGACGGGCAACCGTCGACCCGGGTAGTGTTGGTGGGCGTCATCGAGCCAACTGACCTGGAAGATGAGTATTGGTACCGGCGACAAAAACTGCTCTCCTATCACGATGACGACTGGACCCTGGTACCACTGTTCACTTCCGAACAGGCGCTGCGCCAGCAGATAGGCCGCCGTTACCCCGGCATCTACACCAGCTCCGCGTGGTTTGTGCAGGTGGACCGGGAAGGTATTCCGGCCAAGCAGGCCGACGAATTGCAGTTGGCGCTGCACAGAGTGCGACGCGACGTCACGAATAATCTGCCCAACGGGAGCACATCCACCGGGTTGATACGAATCCTGGAGAACCATGAGGAGCAACTGCTGCTGGCGCGAATCCCGCTGTTCCTGATGGTGTTCCTGGTTACAGGCATCCTCGCCTATTACCTGACCATCACGGCCGGGATGGTTATCCGAGCCCGCGCGGGCGAGATCGCCATGCTCAAGAGCCGTGGCGCGACCACCGTCCAGATCGGCATCCTGACGCTGGTGGAGGGCCTTCTCCTGGCCGGCCCGGCGCTGGTCGCCGGAGCGCTGCTTTCGCCGCTGCTCGCCAGGGGGTTGGGCGGACTGGTGTTCGACGCCGAATCGGCAGGCGCGCCGGTGTCCCTGTCCTGGCAGGCGTTCGGGATGGGCGCTGCGGGCGCCGGGTTGGCCGTAATCGTACTGTCGCTTGCCACGCTTGCCGCCGCGAACAAGGGGATCGTGGAATTTCGCCAATCGGGAGCCCGGCCGGCTCGAACCCCGTTCGTCCACCGCTATTACCTGGACCTGGTCGCTCTTGTGATCATCGCGTTCCTGTGGTGGCAGATTTCCAACCGCGGAACCGTTTTGACCCGGAGCCTGGGCGGTCGCGACCTGGAGATTGATTTCGCTTTGTTGCTGGGCCCAGCGCTGGGCCTGATCGCATTGGGCCTGCTGGTGATGCGTCTGTTTCCGTTGGCGCTGGGAATATCCGCCCGGATCGTGGGGCCGGTTGGGCCCGGCTGGCTGGTACAGGGTTTGCGACGCATTGCTCGCGATCCCATCGCGCCGGGCAGCCTCGTGGCGCTGCTTATGCTCGCCACGGCCCTCGGTGTCGTCGGAAGCGCATTCTCCGCAACCTTGAACCGAAGCTTGGACGACCGCGTTCGATATGACATGGGCGCGGACATCCGCATACAGCATGACAACGCACGCATACCCCGCGCCTTTGCCGGGCTTGCGGACGTGCTGCCCGATTCCGCCGAAGCGCTGCGGACCGAAGGCAGCCTGCTGACCGAAGGGTTCGGATCCCAGCGTGTTTCGGTCCTGGCGGTGGATTCGCCTCGCCTGGCTGACGTTGCCTGGTGGCGCGCCGATTTCGCGGACGGCGACGGTTTGGCCGACCTGATGACGCAGATCGGGCCGAACTCAGGTGGCCCGGATGGTCTCCCGCTTCCCGACGGCACCTCCGAACTGTCGCTGTGGGCGATGACCACTCAAACCGGTCCATTTGCCCGGGAACCACTCGTCGGCGTGACCGCCCGGCTGCGGGACGGGGCCGGCCGTTACTACGACGTGCCACTGGGCGATGTGAGGGAGACCCGCCAGTGGCAATTGCTCCAGGGAAGCACCATGCTGCGCCTGGGCCGCGGAGGCAGGCCCACGAACGACCCTGACGCGCCTCGCCTCGACGTGCCGCCGCACACCCTTATCAACCTGCAAATCGCCGGACGGACCAGCGGAGATCGTCCCGGAGTACTCTTCGTCGACGGGTTGACCGCGCATACCGATGCCGGGGAGGTGGTCGTGGCCGACCTGAACACCGCCGACGGGTGGAGCGTGATCGAGGATTATGTCCGGCCCGGTCTCTACTCCGTGGAAACCAGCCGCAACGTGGCCCGACCCGGCACGACCGGTTCGGCGGTTTTCAGCTGGGCGCCGGGCGGCATCGGCGCGCCGGGATTGTGGCCCGGTCAGGACGCTCCACCCGTGCGGGCTCTGGTCAGCCCGGGCATCCTGGAGGCAACCGGCTCGGAAGTCGGAGACCGGATCAGCCTCGGAATGTCGACCTTCGCCCTGCCCATCAAGATCGAGGGAGTGGCGGACTTTTTCCCGACCGTAGACCCGCGCGAGCAGCCGTTCGTCGTCACCGATCTCAGCGAATTCGTCGAATACGCCAACCGGCATAGCAGACGTATTTTCGGTGGTTCCGGCGAGGTCTGGCTGGACCGCGATATCGCGGTGGGCGATCTGGAACATGCGCTGGCAGAGAGCGAAATCGCGATGACCAGCATGAGCCAATTGAACCTGACCGCCGGGAAAGCCTTTGTCGCGGAAGAAGAGGCCGCCCTGCGCGGCAAGAAACCGTTGGCCAACGCGGGTTGGGGCGGGCTGCTGGTGATCATGTTCCTCGCCCTGGCGCTGGCCAGCGCAACGGGGATCGCGCTGTACTGTTGGCTGGACACCCGGGAGCGACAAACCGAGTTCGCCCTGTTGCGCACGCTGGGCAGCACCCGGGGCCAACTCAACGGCGTGGTCTGGTTCAACCTCGCCATCGTGGTGATCGCGGGCGTGGCCGTTGGAACCTGGGCCGGCGCCCAGATCGGCGCCGCGCTGCTGCCGGTCCTGGAGGTCGCAGAGGGCGGCGTCCGCGCCACCCCTCCGCTGACTTTCGAAACCGACTGGCGGATGCTGGCGTTGGCTTACGCGGTCTTGGCCACGGTGAGCGTGGTTACAGTGGTTTGGCTGGCCTTCGTTACCAGCCGCCTGGAGGTCCAGCGGGTGCTGCGCGCCGGCGAGGGCGGCTAGGGAATCTATTCCACCAGCCCGAGGCTGCGGCACATTTCCAGCATGGCTTTGGCGGTTTCCTCGTGCGCCACGTCGACCATGTCGCCCGCATAGGTTACGGCCGCGGTGCCGCGACGTCGGCTTTCGTCCATCGCGTCCAGCAATCCCTGCCAGAAAGCGATCTCCTCGGGTGTCGGCGTGAATATTTCGTTCACGATCGGTACGTGCGAGGGATGGATCAGGTTCATTCCCGTGTATCCCAGGGCTTTCAGATTGTTGGCCCAGTAGCGCAGGCCCTCCAAATCCCGGATATCAAACCACCCGCCGCTGATCGGCCACTGGATCCCGGCGGCCCGGCTATCCATCAGCACCTTGCTGCGCAGATACAGGGTTTCCTTGCCCTCCAGGGTCCAGCGGTAGCCCACGCTGCGGGCGGTATCCCCTCCCTTGCCGCCGCTCCCGCCCATGTGCGCGACCCGGTCCGACGCCATGGCGATCTCGTAGGCCATGCGTATGCCGGACGCGGTTTCCAGTCCCGGGTCGATGCAGACGGTGTTCAGCTCTATGCCGGCCTTGCGCTCGAAATAGCGCAGCAGCACGTCCGCTTCAACCACGTCCGCCGGAGTCTCGACTTTGGGCAGCAGGATGCCGTACAGCCCGGGCCGGGTGACCGCTTCCAGGTCGAACCCGGTCAACCCGGTTTCCAGCCGGTTCACCCTCACGAAAAGGGTCTGCCCGCGTTCGGACAACTCATCGATCATCTTGGCGACCAGCGGGCGGGCCGCGTCCTTGTCGTACTCCGGAACCGAGTCCTCCAGATCGAGGATCAGCGCGTCCGGACCGTACTGGGGCGCCTTGCGCATCCAGTCTTCCTTGTTGCCGGGCACGAACATGACGGAGCGCAGGGGCTTGGTGGTAATTCGGGGCATGGGACGATTTCCTCCTGAACCTGATGAAGCGCCTCCAATCGTACCATCGACCGCTGGATTGATATGACGCCAGGGTTCGCTGATACAATCAAACCTAGAGGGTAATCCATATGACCACAGTCAATACAATCGAAGACTTGATCCGGATCTTGGACGAGCACCCGGAGTGGAACGAGGCTCTTCGCTCCAGGATGCTATCTCGGGAGCTGCTGGAACTTCCCCAGGCATTCGCGGAGTTTGCCGAAAGTACGGACCGCCGGCTGGCTGCGTTGGAAACGACGCTGGCCGAGTTCGTGGCCAACACGGATCGCCGGCTCCTGGCTCTGGAAACCGGACAAACCCGCCTCGAATCTCGCTTGGCTCCCATCGCTGCGGCTCACGCTCGTAGCGGGGCGCTCAGAATAGCGGCGCGCATCGTCAGGGTCGTCGGCTGCCGGGAATACCGGATCCTCGAACTTGGCGACCTGCTGGACATCATCGATGATGCCGACACTGACGATATTCCGCCCAACGAATTGGCCAGCTTTGAAAACGCCGACCTCATAATCGAGGCGATACGTCGCGACGATGGCGACACCCATTACATCGCCGTAGAGGCATCGTACACGGGCAACTGGCGGGACGTTGACCGCGCCACTCGAAACGCCGGCTATCTAACCCGGTTCACCGGACGGACGGCCCACGCTGTAGTGGCGGCCCAACGCATCAGGCCGGGCATAGAGCGATTGGTCGAACGAGGCGAGGTGCACTGGGCGCAGATTTTGCCGAGGGAGCTGGAGACAGAGTAGAAGAGACACTCGCCGATAAACGGGCAATTGCCGCCGCTAAATCACTCCATTTCCTCTTAGCTGCTCCAACTCCCTCTCGTCCACGCCGCAGAGTTCGCCCAACACCTCAGCGTTGTGCATCCCCAGGGACGGCGCGCCCGGAACATCGGGGAGCGGCTGGCCGTCAAACAACACTGGAAACCCGGCGACCACCTCGTCCACTTCACCGTTGTAGGCAGCGTTGCGCATCGGCCGCAACGCCCCTCGGTCACGGAAATGATCGTCAGCCAGAATTTCGGGCACCGTGCGGACCGGGGCGCAGGGCACGTCGCCGGCCGACAGACATTCGAGCGCCTCGGCCCGGCTCATTTCGCCGATGCGGGCCTGGACTTCGGCTCGGGCTTCCGCGGCGTTCTCCGACCTGACCTGGTAGCGCGCAAACCGGTCGTCTTCGATGAGTTCGGGCGTTCCGATGGCGTTGCACAGGCGACGCCACTGGTCGTCGCTGGCCGCGGTGATGATGACGGCGCCGTCACTGGCCTGGTACTGACCCGTGGGACCGCTGCGGCTGTTATTGCCGGTGCGCAGCGGGATGCCGGCCGCCATGTCCTCTTCCAGGTTTTCCATCAGCATCAGCGACGCCAGCGTGTCCATCATCGAAACGTCCAGGTAGCAACCCCGGCCGGTCTTGTCCTTCTCTCGCAACGCCGACAAGATGGCGGTGGACGCGAACATCGGCGTCACGAGGTCGCCGATGTAGAACCCCACCCGTGTCGGCGGCCCATCTGGTTCGCCGTTGATGTCCATCAGGCCGCTCATACCCTGGATCTGCGGGTCGTGGGCCGGCTGGTGGGCATACGGCCCCGTCTGTCCGTAGCCGGAGATGCTGGCGTAGATTACTCCCGGGTTCACTGCAGCCACGTCCTGGTAACCGAGGCCCAATCGGGTCATGGAGCCGGGCGCCAGGTTCTCCAGGACCACGTCGGATTGGCGAGCCATTTCGAGGAACAGTTCCCGGCCACGCGGGTTTCTCAGGTCCAGGGTTACGCTCTTGACGCCCTGGCTGCGCTTCAAAAACCGTGTCGCGATGTGCTTCTCGGTTCGTTGCTCAGAATGGATCCCGTCGGGACCGGCGAATGGACCATTGCCGCGCACCGGATCACCCCGGCCGGGTATCTCGATTTTGATCACCTCCGCGCCCAAACGCGCAAGCGTCATACTCAGGAACGGTCCGGCGAGGAACACGGTAACGGCCAAAACCCGCAAGTCCGAAAGTGGCTGCATTCGTACCTTCCGCTTATTCTAGGGTGCCAGTTGGCGGATAGCAGGCGCCCCGTCCAACGCGACGGGAGTGTAACACGGAGGCGCATCCGGGCGGGTTTCACGCCCGTAGGTACAGGCAGAACGCTGGACCCCGCGCCGGACCCCGCGAAGGAAGAAAAACTATTAACGATGCAAACACCAAAACCGTTAACGGTCGACGATATTCATTCGCAACTGAACGAAACCGAAGTGCGGGAAATCATGGCCCCTCATACTGTCTCGGAGGCCCGGCAGGCGGTAACCGCGGTTCGCAACGCCGGACAAAGCCTGAGCATCGCGGGCGGCTTTCATGCCATGGGCGGCCAGCAATTCCTGTCCGGCGGGGCGCTGCTGGATACACGACATCTGCGCCGCATCGTCGCGTTGGACGCGGAGAGAGGCATTGTCACCGCCGAGGCGGGGATCCTGTGGTCGGACCTGGTAACCGGACTCTGCGAACTGCAGCAAGACTCTCCACGCCGCTGGAGCGTCGTGCAGAAGCAGACCGGGGCGGACCGCCTCAGCGTCGGCGGCGCCCTGGCGGCCAACGGCCACGGCCGCGGTCTCACCTATCGACCCATTGTTCAGGATGTGGACGCGTTCGAGATGATTGACGCCGACGGCAACCTGATTCGATGCGGCCGAGACCAGAACTCTGACCTTTTCGGCCTCATCATCGGGGGTTACGGGCTGTTCGGCGTGATAACCAGTGTCGACCTGCGCCTCATGCCAGCCCATCGGGTGCGACGGGTGGTGGAAGTCACCACTATCGACCGGCTGGAATCCCGTTTCAAAGAGCGGATCGCGGACGGTTTCACCTACGGCGATTTCCAGTACCGCACCGACGAGGACTCGCCCGGGTTCTTGAGAGACGGCGTCCTGTCCTGCTATCAGCCGATTGGCGATAAGGAGGCCGAAACTACAACGCGGCCGCAAAACATGCTCACCGAGGCCGCCTGGCGGCAACTGCTCTATTGGTCCCATGCCGACAAGGCCCGCGCTTTCGACGAATATGCCGGCTTCTACCGGAGCACCGACGGACAGACCTACGACAGCGACACCTTCCAGCTGAGCCAGTACATCGACCATTATCACCACGAACTCGACCAACGGCTTGGGCGCGGCGTCCCGGGCTCCGAGACGATTGCCGAGCTGTACGTGCCGTTGCCGGATTCGCCCGGATTCATGGCAGCGGCGGCCTCTGAATTGCGGCGTCGGGAAGCCAATGTCATATACGGCACGATACGCCTCATCGAGCGCGACGACGAAACAGTCCTGAACTGGGCCAGGCAGCCCTATGCGTGCATCGTCGTCAATCTTCACGTGGACCACGATCCGTCCGGTATCCGGCGCGTGGGCGACACGCTGCGGGCCCTCATCGACCTGGCAATCGACCGCGACGGCAGCTATTTCCTCACCTACAATAAATTTGCTACTCCCGACCAGTTGGCCGCGTGCTATCCGCGGTTTGCGGAGTTCGTGTCCTGCAAGAAGCGATACGATCCGTACGGCGTGTTTTCCAGCGACTGGTTCCGGACGTATGCCGGGGAGAATTGATGCAAGCGACCACTCGCACCGAGCTGTGGTCCGTCGTCGCGGTCGCAGCGCTATCAGTTGCGTTCCTGGTCCGGGTGGCGGCACAGGCCGTACAGCGGTGGTACCCACAAGGATTTCTGCCCCCGTTCGACGCCTGGCAAGGCAGCGGTATGCCGTACCCGGCGCTGCTGGCGTGCCAGGTTGTGATCCTCGCCTTGTTGGCCGTGGCAATTTGCAGCATGGTGCATCGGGGGCGGTTGTTGAGCGCAAAGGGCAGCCGGTACGTGATTTTCATCGGATGCGCGTATTTCGCGCTTATGCTGGCGCGCTTGGCGCTCGGCTTGACCGTCCTCGGTGACTCTGCCTGGTTTACGGCCTGGATATCCGCGCTTCTGCACCTGGACCTGGCGGTCGTTGTCATCCTTTGGGGCCGGGACCAGCATCGCCTCGCCCGAACCGCCAACACCCGATAAGCGATGCGTTTTCCGTGGGCCAACATCGCGCTCATCGTCCTGGTCATCGCTGAGTTGCTGACCGGATACCTCGGCCTGACCCATTCCAATGCTGAGTGGATCGGCGCGATGCACCTGCACCGGATTTTCGGGTTCGCCATCCTGGCGCTCTTCGTATGGAAGTCCCGCAACATCCTCGGCTCACTAACAACTCGAAGCAACTGGCGCCGCTCGCTGAACTCCATGCTGGGGTCGATCGTTCTCTTGCTCGGCCTCCTGATCGTACTTGGCCTGGGACTGGCGTGGAGCCACCTCGGCGCCTACAGCTGGCTGGGTTTCTCCGGAACGACCATCCACATGAACCTGGCGTGGATGCTGATTCCCTTGCTGCTTTGGCATTCGTTCCGGCACCGGATCAGCCTGCGCTCGCGTTATCTGGTTGACCGCCGTCACGTACTCCGGGTGGTCGGCCTGGCCATGGCCGGGTTCCTGGCCTGGAGGACCGCGGAGTTGGCCGGGGTCTTGGCAACCGGTCCGGGCGCCGGCCGTCGGTTCACGGGCTCCTACCCCGAAAACGGTTCCGATTTCCCGGTCACCATGTGGCTGAATGACCGAGTGCCCGCCATCGACGCTTCGACCTGGAACCTCCGGGTCGAAGGCCATGTGGAAGCGCCGTATCGCATGGGACTTGGGGACCTCCAGGCGTGGGAAGAAAAACTCACCGCGACCCTTGACTGCACCGGCGGATGGCACACCACTCGGGAGTGGGAGGGCATACCGGTCGCCCATCTGCTGGCGCAAGCCAAACCCAAACCCGGAGCCGGCAGTATCACCATCCGATCGCGCACCGGATACTTCCGCAGGTATTCACTGGCCGAAGCCAATCGCGCGCTGCTGGCCACCCGCGTGGGCGGCGAGCCGCTCTCCGCTGGACACGGTTTCCCGGCGCGAATGGTCGAGCCGCACAAGCGCGGCTACGATTGGGTGAAGTGGGTTGATTCGATCACGGTCAACCAGACGGGCAAGCTGTGGCAACCGCCACTGCCGCTTACCTGAACGCGTCGTTGCACCTCGCCGAAGTGCGCCGGGTCGCCGCGCATCCCGCCGATGCAAGGTGCGTCTGCTTCTCAGGGTTGGGACGGGAGCGGGGGCTGTGCTAAAATCGGGCCGCAAGTACTACCAGCAGCGAGGCGACTTATGACCAACATCGTGCTCTCAAACACCAACTATAATGTCGTCGGCACGCGGCCTGTTCGCCACGACGGCGCCGACAAGGTAACCGGGCGGGCCAAATACGGCGCGGACTTCGAGATGAGCGGGATGCTCTTCGGCAAAGTGCTGCGCAGTCCCCACGCCCACGCGAGAATTAAGTCCATCGACACCTCGGCCGCTGAGGCGCTCTCCGGCGTCCGCAGCGTTGTGACGGGCGCCGACTTGCCCATCGCCGGCAAGGAGAACCCGCCAATGTCGGCGCGCGCGGCCAGCAACAACATTTTGGCTGCCGACAAAGCCCTGTTCCGCGGGCACCCCATCGCGGCCGTTGCTGCCGACTCCGCACACGTCGCCGAAGAGGCGGTCAACCTCATCAAGATCGAGTACGAGATCCTGAAGGCCAGCACCAATGTCCTGGACGCCATGAAGGACGACGCCGATCTGCTCCACGAGGACATGACCACCACCGAGTTCGGAGAGGAAAGCGACAAGCACAGCAACGTCTCCAACCGTTTCGTTTACGAACAAGGCGACGTGGAAGCTGCCTTCGCCGGGGCCGACTTCGTCATCGAGCGGGAATTCAACACGCGCACCGTGCATCAGGGCTACATCGAGCCGCAGAACGCCTCCGCGTTCTGGAATGCGGACGGGTACCTCACGGTATGGACCAGCACACAGGGCGCATTCGTCGCGCGCGACGCCTTGTCAGGCGTGCTCGATCTGCCAGTGTCCCGCATCAAGGTCGTGCCCATGGAGATCGGCGGCGGATTCGGCGGAAAAATCCCGCTGTACCTGGAGCCGGTGGCGGCGCTGCTTTCGAAGAAGACCGGCCGTCCCGTCAAAATGCAGATGAGCCGCACCGAGACTTTCGAGGCAACCGGCCCCACCGCCGGCGCGTACGTCAAGATCAAGATGGGCGCCAAGAACGACGGCACGCTCGTCGCTGCCGACGCGGTGCTGATGTACGAAGCCGGGGCATTTCCCGGATCCTCGCCGGTGACCGCCGGCGCCCAATGCGTCTTCGCCCCCTACGCCCTGGAAAACCAGCGAGTTGAAGGCTACGACGTGGTCACCAACAAACCACGCTCCTTCGCCTACCGCGCTCCGGGAGCCCCAATCTCCGCCTTCGGTGGTGAGCAGGTGGTGGACGAACTGGCCGCCAAATGCGGCATGGACCCGCTGGAGTTTCGCCTGAAGAACGCCAGCAAGGAGGGCAACCGGAGGGTCGACGGGCCCCAGTTCCGCGTCATCGGCAACATCGAAACCCTCGAAGCGGCCAAAGACACCGACCACTACAAGTCCGAGCTCTCCGGCCCCAACCGCGGTCGCGGAGTAGCGAGCGGATACTGGATGAACATTGGGTTGGCCTCCAGCGCCAGCATCAGCGTCAATGCCGATGGCACCATCGGTCTGGTGGAGGGATCCACCGACATTGGCGGCTCCCGGGCGTCCATCGCCATGCAGGCTGCCGAGGTGCTTGGGATACCCGCCGAAGACGTCCGGCCCAGTGTCGGCGACACGGACGCGGTGGGTTACACCTTCCTGACCGGCGGCAGCCGCACGACCTTCGCCACCGGCTGGGCGGCCTACGAGTGCGCCGAGGAAATCAAGCGCAAGATGATCGATCGCGCCGGCCAGATCTGGGAAAAGGACTCTTCGGAGATTGACCTGGCCGACGGCATCTTCAAGCACAACTCCGACGAGGACCTGCAAATGTCCTTCAAGGAACTGTCCTCGCAACTGGCGCGGACCGGCGGCCCCATTTCCGCGCAAGTCAGCGTGAGCCCTGGCGGCGAAGGAGGAGCCTTCGGCACCCACCTGGTGGACGTCGAAGTCGACCCCGACACCGGCAAGGTAGAAGTCCTGCGGTACACCGTGGTGCAGGACGCCGGAAAGGCCATCCACCCCAGCTACGTCGAAGGCCAGATGCAGGGCGGCGCGGTGCAGGGAATCGGCTGGGCGCTCAACGAAGAGTACTTCATGAACGACTCCGGCGACATGGTGAACTCCAGCTTCCTGGACTACCGGATGCCGACCAGCCTCGACCTGCCCATGATCGATACGGTCATCGTGGAGAAGGCCAACCCGGGACACCCCTACGGTGTGCGTGGCGTGGGCGAGGTGCCGATCGTTCCTCCCATGGCCGCCGTGGCCAATGCCATTCACGACGCAATCGGTGTTCGCATGGACAACCTGCCCATGTCCCCCGGTGCGATCCTGGAACGGCTCTGGGACACCAACGGCGGCTAACTTGCACGGACACGACCAGGTCATTCACCCGGCGGCGGTTGCCAATCGCCGCCGGTATTCGTAAGCAACAAGCCCATCAGGAGGCCACGAACCATGGCTCGCGTACCCTTCGCCACCAGGGAAACAATGGACGCCGCCGGACAGGCGGTCTGGGATGAAATCGAGACCTCACGCGGTGGGGTGCAGCGCAACTACGCTGCGATCCTGAACAACCCGCAAGCGGCGAGCAATTTCGCCCATCTGGGCGGTTACGTCCGCTTCCAGACGCCGCTGGACCCACGGGTCAAGGCAGTCGCCGTGCTGACCGCTGCCCGCGAGGCCTCCGGCCACTACGTCTGGACAGTGAACCAACCCGCCGCGCGCAACGCCGGCCTGACCGACGCCGAAATCTCGGCCATCCACGAATACCGCGCCCCCAACGGCCTCGCCGGCGACGATGCCGCAGTATCCGGTTTTGTGATCGAACTGCTGCGCCAGCACCGCATATCCGACGCCACTTTCGCCGCGGTCCAAGGCATCATCGGCGACGCCGGCATCGTCGACCTGCTGGTCGTAGTTTCCTACTACCACGGCCTCGCCCACACGCTCCAGGCCCTGGCCGTGGAACTACCCGACGGCACCGCTGACGCGCTGACCTATTGATTTGACGCGCTTCACTAATCTGGAACACGGAGGTCACAAAATGCCAGCCGATTACGCGTACTTCGTCCAGATGGACATTCCCGCTGAGCACGAAGCCGACTTCAACCGCGTCTACGACACCGAGCACGCCAAATACCTGTGCCAGGCGCCCGGCGTCCACACCTGCAACCGGTACCAGCTGGAGTCCACCAACGCGGCGCAGTTCGCGCGCTATGCCGCCCTTTACGCCATCGACGCACCCGACGTTCCTTACTCGGAGGGCTGGCGCATCGAGGGCGAGAAGGGCGATTGGGCGACCAAGATTCGTCCGCACGCCACCAATCGCACCCACACCATGTTGAATCGCATCGCCGATGCCGGCGACGAGACCGCCGAGGCGCCCTACATCTTCGTGGTGCGCACCGACATCCCCGCCGACGTCGAGGACGAGTTCAATCACCTGTATAACACCGTCCACCTTCCCGGCCTGTGCGCGGTGGACGGGGTGCTGGGCGCCCGTCGGTATCGGGTGGAGGCCACCAACGCGGAGGGTTTCCCCAAGTACGTCGCCGCGTACCAGATCGAAAGCCCGTCGGTCCTCGAATCCGACCCGTGGAAAGCTGCGGCACAGGACGAATGGGCTGCCAAAATCAGCCACCAGTGCATCGGGCTGACCCGCGCCGTCATGCGGCAAGTGGCTCGGCACCCGGCAGCCTGAACCCGGTGGCGACCGAGGTCACTATCCACACCGACGGCGCCTGCCTGGGCAACCCGGGTCCGGGCGGTTACGGCGTGATCCTGGACCACCGTGGCCGCCGCAAAGAACTCTCGGGTGGATATTCGCTGACCACCAACAATCGGATGGAACTCCTGGCGGCGATAGTCGGCCTGGAAACCCTGACCCGTCCCTGTCAGGTCACGCTCTACTCCGACTCCCGGTATGTGGTGGACGCCGTCTCCAAGGGATGGGCCGCCAAATGGCGCGACAACGGCTGGATGCGCAACAAACGGGAGGCGGCGGTTAACCCTGACCTCTGGGCGCGCCTGCTGGATTTGCTGGAACGGTACCCCACAGACTTCAGGTGGGTGCGCGGGCACAGTGGCAACCCTGAGAACGAACGCTGCGACCAATTGGCGAGCACTGCCGCGCGAGAAGCCAGGCTTCCACCCGACCCTGGCTATCCACCGGCAGATTGGCGTCGATAGGCACTCTGACCGGCCCGGACGGACAAAAAGGAGCGGCCGGTCCAAAAGGAGGGAGTCGCTGGAGAGCGGCTCACTACCGGTCGCTGGGCTCCTATTTTATCCTTGTCATCGTTCGGTTGCAACGGGCAACACAATTTCGCTACAATCCGCTAATTGCAACCTGTTTCAGGAACACAAAGGGGAACCAACATGGCCGTATCCGCCAGCACCATCCGTAACGTCGCTTTGATCTCCCATAGCGGCGCGGGCAAGACTACCCTCGCCGAAAACCTGCTGTTCAACGCCAAAGTGATTAATCGCATCGGGAGAGTGGAAGACGGCAATACCGTTTCCGACTACGAGCCGGAGGAAACCAGGCGGTCTTCCAGCGTCCAGACCAGCCTGCTGCGAATCGGGGATGGCGACGACAAGATCAACATGCTGGACACCCCCGGCTACGACGAGTTTCTCGGCGAGGCCGTCGCCGCGATGCGCGTCGTCGAGTCTGCCGTGGTCCTGGTGGCCGCTCCCACCGGCGTCGACGTCGGCACCGAACGGGCGTGGGCCATGGCTCAGGAACGCGGACTCTCGGTCGCCTTCGTGCTCAACAAGATGGACCGGGAGAATGCCAGCTTTGAGCGCAACGTTCAGGAGCTGCAGGATATATTCGGCAGCCGCTGCGTGCCGTTCCAACTGCCCGTCGGCGAGGCCCAGGACTTCACGGGCCTGGTGAGCGTGATTGACCCGCCTGCGGACCTGCCGGCCGGCGTCATCGGCGACTTCGACGGCGCTCGCGAGCGTCTGATCGAAGCGGTCGCCGAATCGGACGATGCCCTCGCCGATAAGTATCTGGAAGGCGAGGAGATCACCGCGGCAGAGGTGACCGCCGGCGCGCGCGAAGCCATTCGCAACGGCGACCTCATACCAATCCTGGTCACATCCGCCACGCAGAATATCGGCCTGGACGAACTGGCCCAGGTTATTCGCGACTTTCTGCCGTCCCCGGCCGACACTCCTCAAACCTCCGGCGACGATGACATCTCTGCGGACAGCGACGGCCCGGTTGCGGCTGTGGTATTCAAGACCACTTCAGACCCGTTTGTGGGCAAGCTGTCGATGTTCCGCGTATTCCGCGGGTCCATGAAGTCCAACGGCGAAGCCTACAACGTGAATCGCAACCAATCCGAACGGCTGGGCCAACTCTATTTGCCCCAGGGCAACAGCCAGGACAACGTGACCGAGGTGGTGGCGGGCGATATCGGCGCCATCGGCAAGCTGGGCTCTACCCTGACCGGTGACACCCTCTGCGCCAGCGATGCCCGGGTCACGCTCCCCGGTATCGAGTTCCCCAGGGGGTTTTACTCGCTCGCGGTGGTGCCGGCTACCCAGGCCGACCTGGACAAAATGTCCACTTCGTTGGCCAGGATTGTCGAAGACGACCCCAGCCTGCAGTTCACCCGCAATCCTGAAACCAGCGAAAGCCTTCTGACCGGTCTCGGCGAGGTGCAGATTGAGGTGGCGCTTGATCGCATCAAGAGGAAGTTCGGCGCCAACCTGAATACCAAACTCCCGGTTGTACCCTACCGCGAGACCATCACCCAGATCACAAACTCCGAGTACCGGCACAAGAAGCAGACCGGCGGCAGCGGACAGTATGGCCACGTGCTACTCCGGCTGGAGCCCAAGACGCGCGATGAAGGCTTCGAATTCGGCAACGAAGTCACTGGAGGTCGGGTACCGCGGGAACTCATTCCCGCGGTGGAGAAAGGCGTAGTCAACACCTTGAAGGAAGGCGTGCTGGCCGGTTTCCCCGTCGTCGACCTGAAAGCGGTGATCTACGACGGCAGCACACACCCGGTGGACGGCAAGCCCATCGCCTTTGAGATAGCCGGCAGCCAGGCTCTGCGGCAGGGAATGACCAAGGCGTCTCCGGTTCTGCTGGAACCCATCGTCAAGCTGTACGTCACGGTTCCCGAAACCTACACCGGCGACATCATCAGCGACATCAACAGCAAGCGCGGTCGGATCCTGGGCATGGTCCCCGAGACCCGTTACACCGTGATCGAGGCCGAGGTGCCGCAGTCGGAGGTGCTGAGGTACTCCCAGGACCTGCGCTCCATGACCGGCGGGCGCGGCTCCTACCGCTTCGAATTCGGCCACTACGAACAGGTGCCGCAGAATATCGAGCAACGGGTGATCGACACCGCTAAGCAGGCCAAGGAGGGAGCGACGGCGTAGGCGGTGCAGCAGTTTGCTGTCCTGCTAACCGTAAAGAGGAAGGGACTGTAAACCCGGCTTACGGGATACTCCAAGGATAGTATGACAACGCAAGCAGCAGCTCCGCTACCAGGCGTAGAACAACGCCTGGCGGGCATCGAATCCCGGCTGGCCGCACTGGAAGCCACGATGGCATTGTTCATTGAGGAACAGCGGCAGTACCGGGAGGAACAGCGACATTACCGGGAGGAACAGCGCGCCGAACAGCGCGAGTTCCGACAGGAGAACAACGCCCGGCTGGGCCGCGTAGAAGCTAACCTCACCCGAATTTACCTCACTATCATCGGATTGATGGGCACCATTATCGTTGGCGGCATCATCCTCAGGGTGCTTGGCTGACAAGACTCTTATCTATGCGCAAGCTACGCATCATGGCTCGTGAGCATTTCCTGGAGGATGAATTTTCTCGGATCGAGGTGCAGCGCAACTCCCGGGACTTGCGCTCGATGACGGGCGGACGCGGCTCGCACCGGTTCGAGTTCGACCATCATGAGCAGGTGCCGCGGAACATTGCACAGCGGGTGAGACACCGCGAAGCGGGCTAAAGAGGGAGCTACCACTTAGCCACAGGAGCGTTTAGCATGGCAAGACGAGCAGAGCCCTTTGTGTGCGAAGGAAAGGGCGGCGATATAGTAGAGTTGAACAACGGACGCGTGACGATTCGGCGTCCCCATGGGTTCCGGGCCCTTTTGTCACCCTTGCATGGCAGGGGTGACAAAGATATTCCTGTATCGTCTATCACGGCAGTTCAACTGAAGCCCGTTGGATGGGCAACCTCTGGGTATATCCAGTTCGCCTATCCCGGTAGCACGGAAAACAGGGGAGGTGTGCTCGACGCCGCGAAAGATGAGAACACCGTCATGTTCACCAAAGAGCAACAGCCTCGGTTTGTAGAGTTGAAAAACCGCATTCTCGATGCCCAGAACGCAGGCAATAATGCTGCGGTTCCAGTTCCGACGAAAGCACAGGCAGGGCGTAGCACGGGCCGGCGTAACCTACGAAATGCCGCGGCTCCAGTCCCGACGAAAGCACAGGAGATCCGGGAGTTGTCGAAGTTGCTGGAGGACGGCATCATTTCAGAAGACGAGTTCGCCTCCGCCAAGCGGCGGCTACTCTCTTGAGGCGAAAATAAACAGAGTGGCATTAGTTGGCTCCAGCAGGTTTACAAACCTGCCCTTTTGATAGAGGAACATTACGATGACAATAACCCTGCCGTGGACTCGTGAGCAGGATTTGGCCGTGCTGTACGCCAAGCTGGAGTACAGCTTGCAACGGTTTCGGACTCATCCAAACGTCGGAAGGATGGCCGCTGCCATGGAGCGTACGGAAGCCGCGGTGGTCATGCGCATAGGGAATTTCAATTCGTTGGATTCTTCAGTCCCTACCGGAGGGTTGCCCAACGCTGCGCGGCTAACTAGGGAGATTTGGGATGAATATCAGCGCTATCCAGAGCAGGTTTTTGCAGAAGCTCGCGAGGCTTACGACAAGCTGCTAAACGGTGGCTATCGAGATGCATAAACCATGCAGCGGACGGCAATATTCGCATTATGGATAGTTGCGCTTGCCACCATCGCCTGCTCGACGGATCGCCAATCTGGGCAGACTATCTATGGCGGCAATTGTAGTCTGAATGGACAATCTGTCTCCTGCCTGGTATTCCAAGACCATATTACGACCGAGTCGATTGCCGACTTTACTGGGCTTGACTGTCGCGCTATGGCAAACATCGCGAACCTCCGGACAGAAGGGTGGGCACAGGCGGAAGCTGCGGGCAAAGCATCGAACGACGAAAGGCTCCATGCCTGGCGTGGTATCGATGGCGCCGTCAAGCAACTGGGATGTGGAAAAGCCACTCCCACGCCCCCAGCTAGGCAAACCAGTATGAGCGATTGCAGCCTGAACGGACGTGCGGTGTCCTGCAAAGTATTCCAAGACCACATTATGGCTGAGTCGGTTGCCGATTTTACCGGGCTTGACTGCGATGATATGGCGAAAGTGGCTGGCCTCCGCATAGAAGGGTGGGCGCTGGCCGAAGCCACCGGGAAAATATCCACAAACGAAGGATACCACGCCGGGCGCGCCATCAGTTCCGCCGTAAATCAATTGAGATGCGGTAACAACAGCACTTGGCAAGCGTATCTGAAAAGCTTGCCCTGAATGGTGTTCATGCGCTTAGGCAAGGACGCAGCCAGCGGTGTCTCCTTGTCAGACCGCATGCTCATTCCGTTTGCGCAACAGTTGGACTTGGTACAGCGCTATCGCAGCGAAGACTGCTTCTTCATACGAGTTACCACGGCTCAGCGAAAATATCCGCCACAGCGACCGGCAGGCCGGGAATTGTGGCGATGGTGAGCACATCACCACGGCGATACAGCCTTTCCGACCTATAGGCACCCTCCCCTGCGCTAGTAACCGGATCGGCCAGTGCCAGTACAGTCTCTTCATTCGGCTCCAGGATTAAGTACTCCGGTACGTCGTGACGAGCGTATAACTCCCGTTTGCGTTCCAAGTCATGGCTCGGATTGGATGGCGACGGGATTTCCACCACCATATCCGGAGGCCCTTCACATGCCCGTTCGGTGACAATATGTCGTCGCTCTGCGGTAACGAACAGCAAGTCCGGCTCAACCGCCGATTCACCGGGCAGCATCACGGCAAAAGGCGCGCTGTACAGTAGGCCCAACCGTCGGGGCCGGATGTGACCGCTGGCCAGAAAGTACAGGTTGCCCGAGATAGTTTGATGCTTGCGATTGGGCGCAGCGGCCATGTGGTATAAAACTCCGTCAATGAGCTCCCAGCGCTCGCCTTCCGGTGTAGAGAAATAGTCGACGTAGGTGTATTTGCCCTTCGGCCTCGCGCTAACCATGACAGTCTCCTTGACGATGACGATCGGGGAACCACTTTGCAATCCTAGAAGCCCCACGTCGGCTCGTACTCGCCGAACACGTCGCGGAAGACACCCATCATCTCCCCCAGCGTCGCTTCCGCCTTGACAGCTTCGATCAGCGGATACATCAGGTTGGCATCGCTGCCGGACCGTCGGGCCGCAGACTCCAAGTCCCGTAGTCGAGCGGCGACCTCACGATCATCACGTCTCCGCCTGACCTCGTCCAGATGGGCGACGTGCCGTTGCTCGCCAGCCTCGTCCACTCGCAGGATTGGAATTGACAGGCTGTCGTCAGCATCCACGTAATCGTTGACGCCGACCGTGATGCGCTCCTTCCGGTCCTCTTCCTGTTGGTAGATATAGGCAGCATCAGCAATTTCCCGCTGGAAATAGCCTGACTCCAGCGCCGGTATGACGCCGCCCTGCCGGTCGATTTGCTCGAAGTATTCGTACGCCCGCGCCTCCACCTGGTTGGTCAGCGCCTCCACGAAATAGCTGCCGCCCAGAGGGTCAACGGTATCGGTGACGCCCGTTTCGTGGGCGATGATCTGCTGAGTGCGCAGCGCCTGCAGGGCGGCATCGGCCGACGGCAACGCCCAGGCCTCGTCCTTGCTGTTGGTATGCAGGGATTGGCATCCGCCCAGGACCGCGGCAAGGGCCTGTAGGGAGACGCGCACCACGTTGTTGTCGGGCTGTTGCGCTGTCAGCGACGCCCCCGAGGTCTGGGCGTGGAAACGCATCCAGGCGGAACGCTCCGATTCTGCGCCGAAGGTCTCCTTCATCTCCCGCGCCCAGATCCGCCGGGCCGACCGGAATTTGGCGATCTCCTCGAAGAAGTCGTTGTGCACATTGAAAAAGAAACTCAGGCGTGGAGCGAAGTCGTCCACGGCCATGCCCCGTTCGACGCAGTGACGCACGTACTCGAACCCGTCCGCCAGCGTGAACGCCAGCTCCTGCACAGCGTTGCTCCCCGCCTCCCGGATATGGTATCCGCTGATGCTGATCGGGTTGAAACGTGGCATCCGGTCGGTGGCGAATTCGACGGTATCGACCACCAGCCGCATCGAGGGATGCGGCGGGAATATGTACTCGTTCTGAGCGATGTACTCCTTGAGGATGTCGTTCTGTATCGTGCCGCCCAGGGATTCTATGGCCGCGCCCTGCCGTTCCGCGGCGGCGATGTACATGGCCCAGATGATCGCGGCGGGGCTGTTGATGGTCATGGACGTGGTGACCTGGCCCAATGGAATCCCGTCAAACACAGTCTGCATGTCTTCCAGGCAGGATACGGCCACCCCGCACTTGCCGAATTCACCGCGCGCCCGCTCGTCGTCGTGGTCATAGCCGTACAGGGTCGGCATGTCAAAGGCGACGCTGAGGCCGGTCTCTCCCTGGTCCATCAGGAACCGGAACCGCTCGTTGGTTTCGGCGGGCTGCCCGAAACCGGCGAACATCCGCATTGTCCACAGCCTGGACCGATATCCGGCGGGATGCACACCCCGCAGATACGGATACTCCCCTGGCAACCCGATGTCGGCCAGGTATTCGGTGTCGGCCAGGTCCGCAGGGCCGTAGACCGGTTCGACCGGTAACTGGCTCAGGGTCTTGTACGCACCTTTGCGCTTTGGGGCGGTGTTGGCGCGTTGCCGCCACTCCTCCGTACGTTCGCGGATGGCGTCGTCCTCGTTCGATATTGCCACTGGAAGCTCCTGGTTTGGCGGGGCCGCTCCGTGTTCAGGTCCCTGCGTACGTCGGTACGGAACCCCGCGGAAGCGGCGGGTAACAACCTTTGTCAGGTAGTATATAGCACCGACACATCAGGGCCCCAACCGGGCCAGCCATCGCCACTCTGGAGTTGTGTGGTCCGCTGACCACCGTGCCCCTGCAATAAAAGTGTGCTACGGTACCAAGCAGATGAACCGGGCGACACCCATAATGATCACAGCTATAGGCAAAACGCCCCGCCAATGCCTCCGGCGCGTTTTGCTCTCTCTCATCGTCCTCGCCCTGTGCGCCGCGGTGACGGGTTGCAACCAGACCCCCGCTGAACCTCGCGGAAGCGATTACGGCGCCACCGTCGAAGCGCTGTTGCCCACTGCGGAGCCCACGGCGCCACCGACGCCCGATCCAACGTTTACGCCCATTCCGCCCACCGACACGCCGGCGCCAACGTATACTCCCCGACCGCAGCCCACCTACACGCCGTGGCCCACACCAACCAGGGCTACGACTGAGGACCGGCAACGGGCAATACCCTTCAACGCGCAGATGCTGGACGGGTCGGAATTTTCGCTGCCCGAGGCTTACGGTTCACCCACCCTTCTGGCATTCTGGGCGCCCTGGTGACCCCACTGTGGGCGGGAGTTGCCCGCCGTTGCATCCCTCTACCGGGAGAAACTGGACGACGCCGGCGTCGACGTCATCGGAGTTTCCCAGTTCAACACCACCGAGGCGGCCACCATAGAGTTTGTGGAGCGCAACCAACTCTCTTTTCCTAATGTGTATGACGAACGCGCGCAACTGGCTGGCGTGTACGACATCAGGGGCGTCCCCAGCTACGTGTTCATCGACAAACAGGGCCGCATCGCCCATGTCAGTGCCGGCGCTCGCGGGGTCGCTTTAATCGAGGCCTGGTTGGACCAATTGTTGGCGGAGTAATCTGCGCCCACAACCCGACCGTGGCTGGTTGCGCTGACGGTTTGCAGACCGTACAATTGTTCGTAATCCGAACATGAGGTCGAACAATGGGCGTAAACTCTCCAGTGCCGATCAATGCAAACTACGAAACGCCAGCCGATGCCCAGCGGATGATCGCCAGATGGGAGCGATTGGGCCGCCCCGCCATCGAGCTCGAGCCCGGCGTTATCGTCAGCAACCTGGAACGATGGCTGTACAACAACCCACCGGCGTCGGGGCCAACCCTCGGAAGAATCCGGGAATATCTGTACATTGACACTTTCGGCATCAGCGAGAAGGCAGCCTGAACGCGCCGTGACCTTGCGCCTCTACCACGACCTGGCCCACCTTTGGCCGATCATCAGTCCGCCGGGAGAATACGCGGTCGAAGCGGCGGAGTGGCGCGACTTGATCTGGACCAGTTTCGGGTGGACCGGAAACCAGCCAGCGTGGGACCCGCGAGCCAGGATGTTGGATCTGGGCTGCGGCGGCGGCCACCTGTTGTCCCACTTCACGCGCCATTTCGCCACGGAAGCCGTCGACATATCCCCGCAGATGCTGGAAATTTCGCAGGGCCTGAACCCCAACACCATTCACCACCTCGGGGACATGCGCACCATCCGCCTGGGGCGCACGTTCGACGTGGTCACCATTCACGATGCAGTCAACTACATGGTAACCGAAGCGGACCTGCGCGCGGCCATCGAAACGGCCCACGCGCACCTGGATCCCGGTGGACTGGTACTGCTGGCTCCGGACTGCCTGCTCGATACATTCGCCGGCTCAAGGGTGGTGGACTGGACGCGCGAAACGGATGACAGCAACGTGACATTCATCGAATATATTGCGCAGCCGACACCCGAAGCGACCACGCTCGAATCGGTGTTCGTGTTCATCATCAACCGCGACGGCGAGATTCAGGTGGAGGTGGACCGCCATGTCAGCGGGCTGTTCCCTAAATCCCTGTGGTTGGAAGCGCTGACCGAGGTCGGGCTGGAAGCGGAATACGTGCAGACCAACGCGTACGAGGGCGGCTTCGGGGGCAATCTTTTCGTGGGGCGGATGCCCAGTTAGGCCCCAACGATTTCTGATCTGCCCCCTGGGGACACGCTGCCGCGGCGGGTTATAATTTCCGCAACATCCAGGAGGCAGCTACCATGACCCAACCGAACGCTACCGCCACTGAGCGCTTGTGGACGTACGACACCGTCCGTGTCGGCCAGGCCGGGGCGGAAACGCGGGTGACGCTCTCGGCCGAGGACATCGCCGAATACGCGGCCTGCGCTCAAAATCCTGACCAAAGATACTCCATGCCGGCGTTGGGACAAGACACCGGACCGATCATCGCAATGCCCACCATGGCGCTGACCTATGCCCCGTTGCTTCGGGACGAGATCGCCGAGGCCAACGGTTTCGTCGCGCAGGAACGGTCGGAAGTCAGCCGCCGTCAGACCCCGTTCGCCAAGTGCGAGATGCGGTGGTATCGGCCGGTGCGTTCCGGCGAAACCCTCACCGGGACGCGGCGGGTGTACCAGAAATACGAGCGCCGCGGCAGCAAGTTCGTAACCTTCCGGGTTTCCGCTTTTGACGAGGCCGGCGCCGTCGTTTCCAGTTACGACTATACCTGCATATTCGAGTACTCAGCGGGGCAACGATCCGTGCCCGAGGCATCCGCCGGCGCCGCTCCAACTGCCGATGCGACGGCCGTGCCGGACCCCGCGCAATTCCTGACCTGGCAAAACGCCCTGGCCGGCGCTCCGTTGCCACGCACCCTCGCGGTCGGAGAGACCACCGAGAACATTCTCCGCAAAAACGCGCACCGCCTGGCCGGCCGTCCCAGCGAAAGCAACATCCACACGGACGAGGAGTTCGCCCGACAGAACATATTCGGCGGAGCGGTCAACGCCGGCCCGGCGACCATGTCATACGTTGACCGGTTCCTTGGCCTTAACGTCCCGCCCGAAGCCCTGTACAACGGCGGCAACCTGGTGATGCGGGCCATCACCCCCTTCCGCGCCGGCGACGTGGTGACTTTCGCGGGCGAAATAACCGGAACCGGCGGCAACTTGTACGGGCAACGCAAGGTGCAGTGCCGCATACGGGGCGTCAACCAGCGCGACGAACTGGTATGCCTGTCGGACGCAACGCTGAGTTTCGGATAAACGCCATGACTGCACACGACGACAGCGACGTTCTGGAAACCCAGGTCCGATCCGCCCTCAGCGACCTGGCCATCGCCGATTGGGAATGGATCTCCATCGATCCCCAGTACGGGGACACAGCCGACTTTTGCGCACAGTATGGTTACGACCTGCCCCATTCCGCCAACACCATCATCGTTGCCAGCAAGCGCGGCGCGGCCGCCTACTGCGCGTGCGTCGTGCGGGCCTGCGATCGCCTGGACGTCAACCGGCGAGTACGCGGGTTGATGGGAGTGTCCCGGGCCTCGTTTGCGACCGCAGAGGAGACCCGCGAGTTGACCGGCATGATGATCGGCGGCGTTACCATTCTGGCCTTGCCGGACGACCTGGCCATCTACGCCGACCAGCGGCTGCTGGACATGGACTACATCATCCTGGGGGCGGGCAGCCGTTCTGCCAAGGTGAAAATGCCACCCCAGGAACTGAGCAAACTACCGGGCCTTGAGTTCATCGACGGACTGTCCCAGCCGGCAGGCTGACCGCCGGCAACACGGCGCGAGACTCGCTATAATGGCGGAGAATTGCCCAATCGACCTGCCGCGTCCTTGTCGCGGGCAGGGACGGAGGTACCATGCCCATCATCCAACGTCCTTACGTGCCGCCCGAAGATAAGCCACCCCAGGAGGAGAGTTACGTCAACCCGGGTGACGTGCCGGCATTGAACGTCAATACCGCGCCGGCCCCGGCCGCAGCGCCGGCTGAAGTTCCCAGCTTGCTGGATCCCATCACCTTCTACAGCGACTCCTTCCACATCTTCAGCAGCCTTTACTCGGCCGTCCTGTTTTTCGGCGAGCAGGTTGAAGAGCGAGAGCCCATCCTGAGGGCGCGGATCAAGGTCAGCCCCCAGATGATGAAAGCCATCGCGGTCCTTTCCGCGAAGCACGTTCGCGAGTACGAGGATGCGGTGGGCCCCATCACCCTTCCCGAGCAGGTGTATGCTGCCTGGGAAATTGACACCGACGGTCACGCTCACTGATCCCCGCGGAGATGCCGGATGACCACTCCCGAGCAACCGGAAAACGCTGCCGAACCTCGCCACGGGTTGCGAGACCCTTCTGACGTGGGCGGTGACGGCCGGCCATTGGCGGAAGACATCGCCCTGCCCGTCAGCGTCATGCCGAACTACAACACCGCACTGCCCGACGCTTGGGCATGGCAGCACACCTCGACCAGCCAACCCAACGCCGCTACATTCCACATCAACCACAGCGACGTTACCCGCGCATTTGCGGATGTCCTGACCGCCGCCGACAGTCCTCCCGAAGCGCCCTTTGTGGTCACCAAAGATATCCCGGTGGTCATCATCGACAGCTTGGACCAATACTGGTGTGGCGAGTCACGCGCCGCGCTCCCGCTGCATGGATTGAGGGTACCCATCGCGGCCGACACGGTGGCCGAAGCCAAGCGCAAGCTTGCTGCGGATCTCGCGGCCCAGGTGCGATTGCTGTTGCTCCTGTCGCGCGGCGGGACGACCCTGGCTCCTGAGCTTCAGGCCAACTTCCTCATGCTCACCGAGGTGCTGACCCCGCGCGAGCAGTAAAGTCGCCAGTCGTTAAAATTGCGAGGGGCCGGTTTCGCACCGGCCCCGCGTTTTTGCGCAAACGTCACCAACGCCTACTGCCCGTTGGCCTCCTGCAACGCCTCCAATACCGCCGTGGGCGACATCGGAAGCTTGTTCACCCGGACTCCGACCGCGTGGTAAATCGCGTTGTGCAGTGCGGCCAGAGGGGGAATGATCGGGGCTTCGCCCACGCCGCGCAATCCGTAGGGGTGACGCGGGTTGGGAACTTCCACCACCACGGTTTCGATCATGGGCAGGTCCAGCGCCGTCGGCATGCGGTAGTCCAGGAAGCTGGAGTTGAGCATGTGTCCGTCATCCGCATAGTTGTAGTCTTCCGACAACGCCCAACCCAACCCTTGCACGGTGCCACCCTGCATCTGGCCCTCGACGTAGCTGGGGTGGACCGAGGTCCCGGAGTCGATGAACGCCGTGCAGCGCAGAATATCCACCTTGCCGGTGTCGGGATCGACCTCCACGTCGATGATGTTGCCGGCGAAGATTGGGCCAACGCCGGTTGACGTGGCTGAAGCGGAAGCGGTGAGGGGACCGCCGGTGCGCATCATGCGGCCAGCAGCCTCGGCGAATGTCATGCTTTCCTCGGTGCTGGTGCACGTGAACACGCCGTCGGCGAACGTGACGTTTTGCGGGTCTACCTCCCACACCAGGGCGCAACGCTGGGCCATTTGGTCACGCAGATCTTCGGCGGCAGCGATGGCGGCCAGGCCGGTGTCGAAGGCAATGCGGCTGCCGCCGGTGGATGCCGTCCAGCCCACGGTATCGGTGTCGACCACCGTCGGCGCGATCTGGTCGATTTCGATGCCCAGGGTTTCTGCCACTTGCATGGCGACCGCAGTACGCGTGCCGCCAATGTCGACGGAGCCGGTGATCAGGTTCAGCGTGCCGTCAGCGTTGATATTTATCGTGGCGGAGGAAGCCTGTCCGGCCTGCCAGCGGAACCCTACGGCTACGCCGCGACCTCGATTGGGTCCTCCTACGGGCGTCTGGTTGTGATCGCAGTTGATCATCGCCTCTTCCATTTCACGACAGCCAAACACGCGGTGCGGGACGCCGTTGGGCATCCGATCGCCTTCCTGGACGGCGTTCTGGAGGCGGAGATCCATGGGGTCCCGACCGAGCATTTCGGCCAGTTCGTCGACCACCGCTTCCACGGCAAACGCTACCTGCGGTTGACCCGGAGCCCGGTATGCCTGGACTTTCTGCTTATTGCATACGACATCCAGGCCGTCCACCAGCATGTGGTCCATCTTGTACGGGCCAAAACCGGAGAGCGCGCCGCCGCCCACCGGCGAGCCGGGGTAGGCGCCGGCTTCGTACACCATATAGAGCTGGCCGGCGACCATGGTCCCGTCGTTCTTGACCCCCATTTTGCAACGCATGAATGTTGCTGACGCGGGGCCGCTGCCCACGAAGACCTCGGTGCGGTCCATGGTCACCTTGACTGGTCGGCCGGCCTTGCGAGACAGGGCGGCGGCAACCGGGTCCAGATAGGTGATGCCTTTCGCGCCGAACCCGCCACCGATTTCCATGGGAACGACTGTGACCTGTGATTCGGGGACGCCGATGATAGCGGCGGTCTGGGCGCGGATATTGAACGATCCTTGTGTGCTGGTCCACACGGTCACGCGGCCGTCGGCCGACCACATGGCCGTAGAAACGTGGGGCTCGATGTAACCCTGGTGCACGGTCTGGGTTTCAAACTCCCGCTCGATGACGATGTCAGATTCGGCGAACCCCTGCTCAACATCGCCGACATTATGCTGGATGTGGCCAGCCACGTTGCTCTTGACGCCGGTATCGTCGCCGCGGGCGAAACGTTCCTGCCGGAAATAGGTGGTCATGTCGTCGTGGAGCAGCGTGGCGCCTTCGGCCATGGCATCGCGCCAGGAGAGCACGGTGGGCAGCATTTCGTAGTCGACTTCCACTAGATTCAGCGCCTCTTGCGCGATATGCCCACTGGTCGCGCAAACGGCGGCTACCGCGTGGCCGGCGTACAGGGCTTTGTCCTTTGCCATGAGGTTTTCGGCGATCATGCGGGCGTTGCCTTGAACTTCCGCGAAGTCCAGGAGCCGGTCGTCGATGATTGGAAAGTCCGCCGAAGTGACCACCGCAACGACGCCCGGCAGGGCCTCGGCTTTGCTGGTGTCGATACTGCGGATGCGCGCGTGAGAGTGCGGGCTGCGGAGCACCCTGGCATACAACATGCCGGGCAGGTTGATATCGGCGCCGTACCGGGCCGCGCCGGTCACCTTGTCCACGCCGTCGTGCCGGACCGGACGGGTGCCGATGACGCGGTATTTCTGAGCTGGCTGCGCGGTTGTGGTCATGGGATTCCTCCAGTGTCTCGGCGACTGAGCGGCTGCATACCGGTTTGCGGTCGCGCTCGCGGGCGCGTGTTACAGGTGAACGTTTCGTGTCACTTGATGAAATTGGGCAGAAAATATTCCCGCGTGGGATCATGGGGCATGCCGGGCATGTCCGCGCGAACAACCCCATCACTTTCCAGCGCGGATCGAACGATGCCCTTGTTGAAGGGACTGATGTCGTCGTCAGCCATGAAGTCCTTGACAGGCATCCAGAGACATTCCTCGATCTCTTTTTCGCCCATCTTGATTTGCTCGGTCAGCGCTTTCAGACGGCAAACAAAGTAAATGTCCGACTTGCCGTAACGATATCCGTGCCAGTGCCGGAAGCAGGCCAGCGCCTGGAATTCCGCCTCGACCCCTGTTTCCTCAAAGACCTCGCGGACGATGGAATCGGTGATGTTCTCTCCCGGTTCCAGGGCTCCACCAGGAAGCTTGTAGAAGGGCGGGCGATTGTCGATACGGTACCGTTCGCAAACCACCAGCAATTCGTCCCGGTCGTTCACCACCACTCCTCCGGCCCCCACGTAGTGGGTCGCGTATGGCGGGATGAACGAACCGGGTACCAGTGTCAGGGTTGCCGTGATGCCGTCGTCGTCCGCATGGTGGTAACCAAACCCGCGCTGAACGGCGATCGGAACGTGAGAGGCGAGGGCAATGGGAATGTCTACCCAGGCAACCTCGTAGCCCGCACCCCGCCACTCCGCTATTGAGGCGTCCAACCGCGCGGCAAATTCTCCTGTGTCGGCTGGCAGTTCGGCCGTATTGACCACCACTCCACGGAACGGGTTTGGCGTAGCGATGAGGGGCGAAACCATGGGACGACTCCCTATGAATCCGGTCATATCGGGCAACGGCGGCAGTATAGCACAAGGCTGCGCGAGGACTGTCCCAAGACTATTTTTGATTGAAACTAGAGGCGAGTATTGACAACGATAATAATGAGCCATAAAATCCGGCACGCCGTATAGGGAACGACATTTTCAAATTCGATCTCTGCCGAAATTCGTCACTATCATCATCAAATATACTATCCGTTAGTCAATATCCGACTGGACGTTCCGCCGGTTTTGAATCGCGAAACGCCTATCCCATATAGGACAATCACCAACAGGAGTTCACGTATGAAGCGTCGTTTTGCCTTTTCGCCGATCCCGGTCACTGCCGCGGTTGTGGCGATCACCATGCTGGTCGCCATCGCTTGCGGCGGCGCCGAAGAGCCCGAGACCACCGCTCCGGCCGGCAATCAGACCGGGGGTAGCCAGCCGGTTCAGCAGCCCGCGGCATCCGAACCGGAAGCTACTCCTACCCCGCTGCCGGCTTCGCTACCCACCGAGGTGGTGGAAAACGCAGTCACCAAAGACGCGTACCCCGATGCCGAGTACGGAGGCATCCTCCGGCGCGGCGGCTACGGCGACCCGTCGCACTATGATCTGATGCAGGTCTCCAGCGTGTCCAACTCCTTCAAGCAGATGATGCTTGTGAACGGGTTGCTGCGCTACAACCCGCTGGACGCCGGCAAAACCATCATCGCCGACCTCGCGACCACCTGGGACGTTTCCGACGACGGCACCGTCTGGACGTTCCCGCTGCGGGAGGGCATCCAATTCCACGACGGCACGATCATGACCGCTGACGACGTGGCCGCGTCCTGGTCCCGAGTCCTCGATCCTCCGGCCGGCGTGGTCAGCGCCCGCAAGGGTTTGTATGATCCGTTCGGGCCCACCGCGGAAGTCGTGGATCCCCAGACCGTCCAATTCACTTTCACCAAGGCCCCGCCGTTGAACTATGGGCTGAACGCTTTCGCCCTGGAATGGCACGGGGTTTATCCCAAGGCGTTCCTTGAAGCGAACTCCTACGACCTGAAGCTCAACGGGCAGAACGCTCCCGGCACCGGCGCCTTCAGGTTCCTGGACCATCAGGAAGGCGAGGTCTGGAAGAACGAGCGGTTCCCCGATTATTGGAACGAAGGCCTGCCGTACCTCGACGAGGTTTGGACCTTCCCGCTGGGTTCTCCCACCAACCGCTCTGCGGCGCTGCTCGCCGGCAACGTGGACTTCGCCCAAACCGTGGACCCGGCAGCCTACGAGTTGATGCAGACGGACGACAGCTTCAAGGACAAGTTTGAGGGCCAACCCTTCTCGTCCTACTCCTACTTCGCCATCTGGTTCAACATGGACCGCGAGCCTTGGAACGATGCTCGGGTACGGCGCGCGATGTGGCTCGCCATCGACCGTACCGCCCTTCACGAAATCGGCGGCGAGTGGCTGTTTGGCTACAAGGGCGGAACCGGTTGGACCTTCCCTGAACAGGCATTCCAGCTTCCGCAGGAAGATGTTGACGCCCGGCTGATCTTCGACCGCCCGGCCGCGGAAAAAGAGGCCAAGCGTCTGATGGAAGAAGCCGGATACGCCGACGGCATCCAGAACGTTGACCTGCTCTGGCGCGCCGGTCCATTCCGCGAAGCGGCTGCCCAGGTGGCCCAGCTGGAATTCAACCGGATACTTGGCATCGAGTCCGAACTGCGCGCTGCCCCCTTCGCGGTGTGGTTCGAAGAGTTGGCCAACCGCAACTTTGACATCACCGTGGGCGCCATCGCCTCACCGTTCATCGACCCGTCGGCTTACCTGAACAGCTGGTACCGGTGCGGCGGCGGCGAAAACCACTCCAACTACTGCAACGCCGAATTCGACGCCGTCATGGACCAGGTCGACGTGGAAGCAGACCCGGAGAAACGCTACGAGTTGGTGCAGCAGGCGGCCAGAATCCTGGACAACGATCCGCCGACCATCGAATTCTGGTACAACCGGACCCTCGCCGCCTGGCGCACCTGCGTCCACGGCATCGAGGGCAAGAACGGCGCTCTCGTCCACAACCTTGACCGCATGGACACGGTCTGGCTGGACGCCGAGTGCCAGGCCCGGTAACACCGCAACGGAGTATCATGTCGGGGCGGCATCACACCGCCCCGGCAACGTTTAGCAACTGATCTCGCCGCCCAGTGCGCCCTCGAGGCCAAACTCAATGCACAAGTACATCCTTCGCCGAGTGTTGCTGGCCATTCCCGCGTTGATCGGGTTGACTATCATCATTTTCCTCGTCATGCGCATTCTGCCGGGCGATGTGCTCACGGTGATGTTCGGCGAAGAGGGCACGCTGCAACTCAGCGAGGAAGACCGGACCCGCATCATCGCCAGCCTGGGCCTCGACAAGCCTATCCACCTGCAGTACGTGGATTGGCTGCAGGACATCGTCACGCTCAAGCTCGGCCAGTCTTTCTGGCGGTCCAGCTCCGTGATGGACCTGATCATAAGCCGTGGCCCCATCACGCTTGAAATCGCCATCGTTTCCGTGATCCTGTCCTGGGTCGTCGGTCTCCCGGTGGGCATTGTTGCCGCGATGAAAAGGAACAGCGCCCTCGACTACGCCGGGCGTTTCTTCTCCATCCTGTTTCTGGCGATTCCCAACTTCTGGTTGGGTACTTTGATCGTCCTGGTGCTCGTGCTCAGCTTCCAGTGGAAAGCTCCGTTGGAGGTGATCAACATCTGGGAGAATCCCTGGCAAAACTTGCAGATCGTATGGGGTCCCGCGCTGGTACTGGGCATCGGCCAAGCCGCCTACGTGTCGCGCATGGCCCGGTCCGCCCTCCTCGAAACCATCCACGAAGACTACATCCGGACCGCCCGGGCCAAGGGGCTGGCGGAACGGATGGTCATTGCCCGCCATGCTCTCCGCAACGCCATCATGCCCGTCATAACCCTGTCGGGCGTTCTGCTCGGCTTCCTGATCGGAGGATCGGTAGCGGTGGAACAGGCCTTCGGCGTTCCCGGGTTGGGCCGCACGCTGGTGTTCGCTTTCCTCGAACGTGACTATGTTGTGATCCAGAATTTGGTGCTGCTCTACGGGATCATTTTCGTCGTCACCAACCTGCTGGTCGACATCTCTTACGCCTGGATCGACCCTCGCATCCGCTACAGCTAATACCCAAGCACGTTCAGGAGCAGATCCGTGGCACAGGCAGACCGACCAACCCTCGCCGAACCAACCGGCGCAATCCTCGACCCGCAGGCCGAGCCCCGCCGGGATGGCTGGCTGGTGGGCATAGCGCGTTTCTCCCGGCGGAATCCAGTTGGAGCGATCAGTGGGATGCTGATCATCGTGATCCTGGCCATTGCTATTTTCGCTCCCGCCATCGCCACCCATGACCCCATTCTCGAGGCCGATTTCCGCGCGTTGCGCGAGGCTCCGTCCGGGAGCCACTGGCTGGGAACCGACGACATCGGGCGGGACCTGTACAGCCGGATCATCCACGGCGCCCGCGTTTCGCTCTTCGTTGCCTTCATAGCCGTCATGGTTGGCGACCTGCTGGGTGCGGCCTGGGGCGTCGCCACCGGATACATCAGCGGCCGGTTTGACATGTACAGCCAGCGGTTCCTCGAACTGTTGATGTCTTTCCCAACGCTCATCCTGGCCATGCTGCTGGTGCTGGCGATGGGCGCCGGCGTTTGGACGGTGATCGTGGCCATCAGCATCACCCGCATCCCGTTATCAGTGCGGGTGGTCCGCTCCGTCACGTTGAGCGTGAAAGAAAACGCCTACGTCGATGCCGCCCAGGCCATCGGAGCGTCGGGAACTCGCGTGATGGTGCGCCACATCGCTCCACAGTGCGTGGCTCCCTGGTTGGTCCTGGCCACTGCCCACCTGGGTTCGGTGATCATCCTCGAAGCATCCCTGGGGTTCCTGGGTGTGGGCGTGCCATTGCCAACCGCAACCTGGGGCAACATGCTCGGCGGCACCGTTTCGGCCGGTCTGTTTCCCCGCTGGTGGATGGTCCTGTTCCCCGGGTTGGCCATCACCTTCACCGTGCTGGCCTTCAACCTGTTTGGCGATTCGATCCGAGACGTGCTGGACCCGAAACTGCGCGGACGCACCTGATCCGTCCCGCGTTCCAGGTCTAACGGCCCACGGTGCGTCGTCGCGCCCGGTATGGAGAAACCGTCAGCCGTCGCGGCTGGCGGTTTCGTGACGTCAGGATTTGGCTGGCAATTTCGTTTGTCGTCACAGTCCTGCTGGCGCTTTGGACCGTGCAAGCGTTTCAGCTGATGCCGCTGTTGATCCCTCCGCCGCAAACCGTTTCCACGTTCAACTCCTCGGAACATCCTCATGATTGGGCTTCGGTGCGAGGGAACGCCGGCGGAACCGGATGGTCGCCAGGGTCGGCTCTGGAGCCGCCGTTCTCCACCCGCTGGCAGATATCCACTCCGGGGAAGGTGCTGGCCACGCCGGCCGTGGTCGACGACCGGCTGTTCATTGCCACGGAAGGCGGTCTCGCGATCTCACTGGACGCTGACACCGGCGAAACGGTGTGGACGTACGACGTCGGTTCGCCGTCCGACAGCGCCCCGGCAATTGCGGGAGATTTCGTATACCTCGGCACCCGCGATCACCGCGTGCTGGCGCTGGACCGGATCACGGGCCAACTGCGCTGGGAGCGCGACCTGGAAAACATCGTGCTGGGCTCGCCCATCGTGTCGGACGGCACGTTGTACATTGGATCGACCAACGGGAAACTCGAAGCCCTGGACGCTTCCACTGGCGAGCCGCGTTGGTCCGCCGACGCCAATGGCTGGGTGGTCGCCCATCCGGCTACGGACGGCGCAATCGTGGCCGCCACCTCACTGGGAGAGCGTTTCGTGACCGTCGACCCTGACACCGGGCGGCGGCGCCTCGTTTTCCACTCGGGAACCCCGGTGGCCGGCGGACCGGTGATCGCCGACGGGAGCGCCTTCTTCGTCACCAACCGGGGAGGGGTCTGGGCGGTGGACCCCGCGGCCATCAGCCGGCCGTTCAGTCGCTTCGCCTATGTCGCCAAGTTCAACTTTTTCGCGTGGCGCCTGCGTTCCGACGCGCCGCGCCAGACGGGAGTCCGGTGGGTTGGCTCCGCGCGTGGCAGGGTCAAGTACAGTCCCGCCTATGCTGGCGGAAATCTGTTGGTGGTCAACGAGTCATCCGGGGTTACCGCCTTCGGCGGCGCCAACGGATCGGTTGGCTGGGAAGCACAACTCGACGGTGAAGTCATCACGGAACCCGTGGTCGCCGGCGGGACGTTGATACTGGGCACGGCTGACGGTCGCCTCCACGGATTGAACGTCACTACGGGGTCTACCGAATGGATACACGACACGGGCGGCCCGGCGCTATCTGCGGCGCCATCAGTGTCCCATCGCACTATGTACCTGCCCAGCACAGACGGCAGGCTTGTGGCGCTGGAGGGTCGATAGGGCCTGCGCTCGGGCGAGCCGGTGACGGCCTGATCGCGGTTGACGCTCGATTCTCCCGTGCCTATACTCGCCGCACACCCAACAGCCCCGTGAGAGCGCGCACTCCAAGATGACTCAAGCAACGCCCCACCAACGCGATCTGGCCGGAGAATCCTGGGACCCGGGTCAGTACCTGAAATTCGCGGACCACCGACTGCGTCCGGCCCTCGACCTGATGGGGCGCATCCCGTTGGAGCGCCCGGGAGTCATTTACGACCTCGGCTGCGGCAGCGGCAACGTGACCCGCCTGCTCGCCGACCGTTGGCCCGATGCCGACGTCATCGGCATGGACAACTCCCCCGAGATGCTGGCGCAGGCTGCGGGCTCCGACGGCGCCAGCGGACCGACCAGCGTCCGTTGGGAGGAGGGAGACCTCGCAGACTGGCGACCGGGCGAAACGCCGTCGGTGTTCTTCTCCAACGCCGTGATCCAGTGGGTACCCGACCACCATGAGTTGGTGCCGCGCCTGTGGGCCATGCTGCCCTCCGGCGGCTGCCTGGCGATCCAGGCCCCTCTGAGTTGGGACATGCGCTCCCACCAGATTATGCGCGAGACCCTGGAAAACGGTGGCGCCCACGGGCAGCCCATCGGCTCAACCGAACTGCGTTCCGCCGTCGGCAACCGTTGGGTTCAGGATCCCGACTTCTACTACGACCTGCTGGCTCCCGAAGCGGGCCATCTGGACGTCTGGACCACGGAATACCAGCACGTGCTGACCGGTGATGACGCCGTTCTCGAATGGGTCACCGGCACGGGACTGCGACCTATCCTGAACGGCCTTGAAGACGGTGAACGCGAAACCTATCTGGCCGAATATCGCCGCCGGTTGAACGTCGAGTACCCGCGGCGGCTGGACGGTTTCACCCTGTATCCATTCCGGCGGCTATTTTTCGTCGCGGTACGCCGGTAGCTTGCCGCCGCCGTACGAAACAATCGCGGTCGGCAACGCCTGCGGCATCCTCAAATCACCTATGACTATCCGGCATCTGGAGGTGCAGAAATGACGGTACTGGTCTTGGGAGCTTCCGGTTTCATCGGGCCTCGCGTGGTCCGCAAGTTGGTGGAGCGCGGCGAGGACGTCTACGCCACCGACATCAACCCGCTGCCTGACATTCCCGGCGTGGATGCCGGAGCCGTGCGCAGCTCAAGGGTCGATATCACCGATTTCGAACAGGTCAACCGTGCCATCGTCGAATCGCAGCCCGACCGCATCATCAACCTCGCCTACCTGCTGGGCGGCGGAGAGGGCAACCCCCACCATCAGATGCGCCTGAACATCCTCGGGATGGACAACTGCTTCGAGGCGGGCCGGCTGCTCGGCGTGAACCGCATCGTCTACGCCAGCTCCGTTGCCGTGAGCGGACAACAGTCCAATTTCGGCGACCGCGAGGCCAATGAGGACGACGGAACTTTCGGCACCAGCCAGTACGCGGTGCATAAGATCTTCAACGAGTTCCAGGCCAAGATGTTCAACGAGAACTACGGCATGTCCATCACCGGTATCCGGCCGGCCAATGTCACCGGCCCGGACAAGGTGCGCGGCTCCGTGGACCACGTCCGCTGCGTCACCCTGCCTTCCCGCGGCGAACCCGTCAGCTTCCCGTACCAGGAAATGATGCGGCTGCCCATTCACGTGGAGGACATCGCTGAGGCCTTCGTGCGAGTGTCCCTGGTGGATAGCAGCGAGCAGCAGGTGTACAACTCTGGCGGCACTCCCATCAGCCTGGGCGATCTCGCCGAAATCGTGCGCGGCTACCTGCCGGACGCCCAGATCTCCTTCGACAACCCGGGTGGCCGGGAGCACTCCGGCAACTACCTGGTCGACAACAGCCGCCTGCTCACCGAGTTCGAGCTATCCTACCCGCCCCTGCAGCAACGGGTCCTCGAGATCATCAACGCGGTCCGTGAGGACGAGGGGTTGCCGTTGGTGGGTTAGAGAACCAAGGCCAGGACTCCTTTAACAGGACTCCTTACAATAGTGGAACTGCGCGGGGCCGCCTACGGGCGGCCCCCTTTGTCATGCACTATGTCAGGAGCGGCTCGTAGCGTAGGGCAGGTGTTCGCCAATGTAGCCGACGATGAAGGTCTCGGTGACATCGTCGCGATCGAAGTAAATTTGGAGACCACCGCTCGACCCCTGATAGGTGAGATGCCGGGTGATGGTTACCAGACGGCCATTGTCCTGGTCACTGAATGAACGCTTTTCCCCGTATCGGGACATCGTGTGGTCGGATTCATCGTCGGCATGTTTCCAACCAGGCAGGTCAACAAAGTACATATTCCAGGTCCCGATATGCCCGGACGGTGTGTTGTACCAGGCTTGAGCGAGGTTGTTGATGGCGTCCAGGGCCCTCAATATTTCCACGCCATTGGGCCGCGGTTTGCCGTAATCTGCCAGCGGCTTGAGGCAGTTGGTAAGGAAACGCAGTTTGGGAAATCGCTTGTCAATGTCAATGGCGCTCATCACCGTGAGCGCGCGGTTGACATCCAGGTCCCCGGGAACGCCGTTGTCGGAGGTATCATCCGGAATTTGGTCCGACTCGTTCGGATAGTGCGCTTCATGCTGTGCCAGGCGCTCCTTCAGTTCTGAGATGGTCTTCTCGGCCTCGCTGAGCTGGTCTTCCAAAAGGTAGATACGTTGCTGTGATGCCGAATCGTCCGTGGAGAAGGTTTCCTCAAGTGACGGCTCCGTGGCGGACACCGTCGATACATCTGCACCGGACTTGGCATCCGTTAGCATCGAATCGTTGAGCATTGAGGAAACGGACTCCAGCATTCGCATCAGAGCCAGGGAATTGCGATTGGCGATATCGTTGACCGCGCGATCGTGTGCTTCGTCCAGGAACGCAGACGCTTGCTCGCAGTCGGTTGCCGCCAAGCCCAGACGGATGCCATCGGAGTCGGCGTGACGGGAAAAAACGGCGATCTTGGCCTGCACCCAGGCCCGCAGTTGGTGGTCGGGCAGTTCACCGCTAATCGCCAGTTGTTCCGAAGCAGTGATATTCACGACGGATGCCCAATCATCATGTCGCTCGGCCAATTTGCGGAACTCGTCGCTCGTTTGCCCTTGCTCGGTCAGCACGACTGCGGAATCGTAGGTGGCAAACAGGTCAGCCATGGTTTTCACTGGCTGCGATCTGCCTTCCGCAACGGAGGGCTGCGAGCGATCAGCGCCGATGGATTCGAATAACCTGTCCAGGTTCGCCGGCCCCGCTTTGTCATCCCACGGCGACTGTGCCGCCAGCATCGCATCAGGCTCCGCAGACACCGCCATGCAATGCCCGCCCGCTCGATCTGTTTCGGACGACACGTACGTCATGATGTAAGCGGAATAAGGCTCGTATTCGGGCGAATGCTGGTACCGGACGCTGCACAGCTGCGCTTGTTTCCAGGGATCGATCATCAGCTCAACGATACGAATGGTCAGGTTGTCGTTGCGCCATTCACGAAATGGACCCGAACCGCCCAGGGCGCTTCGAGCCTGGTCCTGAAATGCGCCGGCGTGGGCGATAGCCCATTCACGGGCGAGACTGTCCGCGTTGCGGATCTGATTCTGACTGCCCAGCACGATGGCCCGTTGAGTAATGGTGGCCATGCAATTGTTCCTCGTCATTGGCGGTGAAATGGTGGCAGATCAATTATAGCCCCGCCCGGTTCGGGCGTCGCTTGCCGCCGCCGGCTGCGGCCAATATAATGCGGCCAGCACTTTCACCCTGCGGGTTCTGCGAAGCGTCAATGGTCCGCCGATCTTAATCGCGCTCGTGCATCGGCCTTTCGTGATGTATCCGCTGGCAGCGGACGAGAAGGAGACCTCCCCATGGCATTACCCGACCGTATGAAGTTTGGCATCTTTATGGGCCCGTTCCACCGCGCCGGCGAGAACCCCACCCTGGCCCTGGAACGCGACCTCGAACTGGTGCAATGGCTGGACTACCTAGGATTCGACGAAGCGTGGATCGGTGAGCATCACAGCGCCGGTTGGGAGATCATCTCCTCGCCGGAGATATTTATCGGAGTTGCCGCCGACCGCACCAAGCACATCAAGCTGGGGACGGGCGTCGTCAGCCTTCCGTATCACCATCCGTTCATGGTCGCCAACTGGATGACCCAGCTCGACCACATGACCCGCGGTCGCGTGATGCTGGGCGTCGGTCCCGGCGCCTTGCCTGGCGACGCCTACATGATGGGCATCGACCCCACCAAGCAGCGCCTGCGCATGGACGAAGCCCTGGGCGTCATCATGCGGCTGTTCACCGAAAAGGAACCCATCACCCACAAGAGCGACTGGTTCGAGCTGAACGAGGCCATGCTCCAGTTGCGTCCGTACCAGACGCCGCACATGCCAATCTCGGTGGCCTCGGTCCAGACCCCATCCGGAGTCGCCCTTGCCGGCAAGCACGGGGCGTCCGTGCTGACGATCACGACGCCGCGAGATCCGGCCGCGCCCCAGGGGATCGACCTGAGCGAACTGTGGGACATCTGCGAAGAATCGGCCGCCGAACACAACCAGACCGTCGACCGTTTCGACTGGCGGCTGGTCTTGCCGGTTCACCTGGCCGACACGCGCAAGGATGCCTTCGAGCAGGCGCGCATCGGGGCCGGCCGGTACCAGCGGGAATACTTCGAGCACACCATGGGGCGGCCGGCGGTGGTGGACGGGCCACCCGAAAAGATCATCGACGTCTTGGCCGAAAGAGGCGCGTGGATCATCGGCACGCCGGACGACTGCATCGAGGGGATCAAGCGGCTCGAGGAACGGAGCGGCGGGTTCGGTTCATTCATGGTGCAGACGGTGGACTGGGCCGCGAGGGAGCATATGCTCCACAGCTACGAGTTGATGGCCCGCCATGTGATGCCGCACTTCCAGGGCTCGGCCGAAGCGACAATCGCGTCCAACCAGTGGGCCTACGAGCGCAACGAGCAGTTGATGGCTGGCCGGTCTCGGGCATTGGATCGGGCGAGAGAGGACTACGTCAACCGGAGCGCGTAACCAAAGAACGGAACTCACACGGGCCGCCGGATCACGCTGAAAACGCGCCCCGGCGGCTCTAACTATAGCAGCCCTATTCAGGTGGAGGCCGAACATGCCACTGCATCCGCAAGCGCAAGAGGTTATTGACGCAACTCGCGCTTTGGGTTTACCGCCCAACTACACCGTCACACCGCAGGAAGCGCGGGCCAACGCCGCCATGCGTCCCCGCGGAGCGGGACCCGAAGTCGGCAAAGTGCAGGACCGCAGCGTCCCCGGGCCCGCCGGAGACGTGCCGGTGCGCATCTACACGCCCGAGGGTGACGGACCGTTCCCGATCCTCGTGTGGTACCACGGCGGCGGCTGGGTGGTGGGCAACCTGGACTCTGCGGACGGCACGGCTCGCCAACTCTGCGCCGGTTCCCGTTGCGTGGTCGTTTCCGTGGACTACCGCCTCTCTCCGGAAGCCAAGTTCCCCGAACCCTTCGACGACTGCTACTACGCGACCGTGTGGGCCAGCGACCACGCCGATGAACTCGGCGGCGTGCCCGGCGTAGTCGCCGTGGGCGGCGACAGCGCCGGCGGCAACCTGGCGGCGGCAGTGAATATCAAGGCCGCCGAGACGGGAGATTTCCGCGTTAGCCAGCAACTGCTGGTCTATCCGGTTACCGACGTCAATTTCGACACCGGCTCCTATATCGACAACGGCACCGGGTACAACCTGGAACGCGAGGGCATGATCTGGTTCTGGGACCAATACCTGGCCGATCCGTCCCAGGCGGAGGATCCGCTGGCGGCCCCGCTTCGGCTCGGCGCCGATTTCGACGCCGTTGACGAGTTGGCGCCGGCTCTGATAATCACCGCTGAATACGATCCCCTGCGCGACGAAGGGGAGGCCTATGGCCGGCTGCTCAACGAACTCGGCGTCCCGGCGGAGAGCAACCGCTACGACGGGATGATCCACGGCTTCTTCAGCATGGCCAGCATCATGGACACCGCCCGCGTGGCCATGGACGACGCCTGTCGGTTCCTGCGCGGCGCGGTGGA
The DNA here is from genome assembly GCA_951813535.1 of uncultured Dehalococcoidia bacterium. Taxonomy (GTDB): domain Bacteria; phylum Chloroflexota; class Dehalococcoidia; order Lucifugimonadales; family UBA3495; genus Bin87. Next base: position 2,651,776 of record OX638345.1, read on the forward strand.
TGACATGACCGAGGAGTACCACCGCCGCCACGAGGGCGACCCCTCGGCCATGCGCAAGCTGCTCGATCCACAGGCCGCTTACGTCCTGGAATTGTTCGACTCCATGGGCATAAAACCCTTCCAGGAAATGGACGTGAACGAGTGCCGCGAGATCATGAACAACCGCCCCCGGCCCGAAGGTCCGGCCGTGGGAAAGGTCGAGGACCGGATCATCCAGAATCAGCACGGGAAGGAACCGGGCGACGTGCCGGTCCGCATCTACACGCCGGCAACCGAGGGCCCGTGGGGCACTCTGGTCTGGTTCCACGGCGGCGGTTGGGTGATCGGCAACGTCGAAACCGCCGACGCCACTGCCCGTGAACTCTGTGTCGGTGGCAATTGCGTCGTAATCTCGGTGGACTATCGCCTGGCCCCCGAGTACAAGTTCCCCACGCCTTTCGAAGACTGCCTCACGGCGACCATGTGGGCGATGGCCAACGCGGACGCCCTGGGGAGCCGCGCCGACCTCATCGCGGTGGGTGGAGACAGCGCCGGCGGCAACCTGGCCGCCGCCGTCTCCTTGGCGCAGGACGACTTCCCGCAACCGTTGGCGTTCCAGTTGCTGGTCTATCCGGCCACCGACTACGCCTACGATACGCGCTCCTACAACGTCAATGGCCAGGGCATGTTCCTTGAGACCTCGAGCATGCGCTGGTTCTGGGACCACTACATCGACAACACCGACCTGTCCGGTTACAACATCTTCGCGTCGCCGGGAAGGGCGCGGCTCTCGGCAGACCTGCCGCCCGCCCTGGTGATCACGGCGGAGTTCGACCCGCTGCGCGACGAAGGCGAGGCCTACGCCGCCGCTTTGGAAGATGCCGGCGTCCAAACCACCCTCATCCGGTACGACGGGGTAATTCACGGATTCTTTGGGCTGCCCCACGTCATCGACAAGGGCAAGCAGGCCGTCGATGCCGCCAGCGCCCAACTGTCCGCAGCTTTCGGCGCAGCGCTGGGCGAGCCCGAGGTCCTGGCCGCCGCAGACAACTGACCCGCGACACAGCAGCAGGAGTTACTACCATGGCTGAAACCATCCAGGAACAGTACATCCGCATGAACCCCCGTTCGCGGGAATTGCAGCCGAGCTACCAGGCCCGGTTCCCCTCGGGCAGCGCGGGGCACGACGGCTACACCTCCGACCCGTTCCCGGTGGTGATCGCGCGCGGCAGCGGCCCCCGCAAGTGGGATATTGACGGCAACGAATATGTTGACTACGGAATGGGATCCGCGTCGCTGCTGTTGGGACACGCCCATCCCGAGGTGGTCGCCGCGCTGTCCGGCGTCCTCGCCGACGGCTCGCACTTCGGCGCTCCCACTGAATCCATGCTGGAGTGGGGCGAACGCGTCTGCACCCTGGTGCCCTGCGTCGACAAGGTGCGCTTTGTGGGATCCGGCGCCGAAGCCACCATGCTTGCCATGCGCGTTGCCCGCGCTTATTCCGGCAAGGAGAAGATCATCCGTTGGGAGTCGCACTACCACGGCTGGCATGACTATGTAATGCCCGGCAACCTGCCGCCCTTTGACGTTCCGGCCTCTATCGGCATTCCCCAGGGCGCGATCGACTCGATCATCGTTTTGCCCACGGATCTGGCAGCGCTGGAAAACGCCCTGAACAGCGACGACAACATCGCCGGCGTCATCACCGAGGCCTCCGGAGCGTCCTACGGCACGGTCCCCCTGCCCGACGGCTTTTTGGACGGCGTCCGCCGCCTGACCCGCGAGCACGGCGTGGTGATGATCCTCGACGAAGTGATCACCGGGTTCCGGTGGGCGCCTGGCGGAGCGCAGGAGCGGCTGGGCATCGACACCGACCTCTGCACCATGGCCAAGATCGTTACCGGTGGTCTGCCCGGCGGCGCGGTCGGTGGCCGGGACGAGGTCATGGCCGTCATGCACCAGACAGGCGACAGCCACCACGACCGGTACGAGCGCGTCCTCCACGGCGGCACCTTCAACGCCAATCCCTACGCCGCAGCTTCCGGCAACGCCGCCCTGCGCTTGGTTGCCACCGGCGACTACAACGCCCAGGCTGACCTGATGGCGGAACGCCTGCGGGTGGGCCTGCGCGAGGTGGTAGACCGGCGCGAGGTCAACGCAACGGTCTACGGAGAGGCTTCAACCTTCCACCTGTTCTTCGGGGCCCGTAGCATTGACGGCCTGGACGCATCCCAACTGAAAAACCAGCCGGCACAGATTCAGCGCAGCCTGCGCCAGGCTCTGCAGGTGCGTGGCGTGGACCTGATGTCGCGTACCAGCGGCGTCCTGTCCGGCACTCACACCGAGGTCGATATCGACTTCACCATCGAGGCGTTCGACGGCGCCATCGCCGCCATGATGGAAGAGGGAATGGTGCAGCACTGATCCGCTGAACACACCCAACCCCGGGCGCATATCGGAGGCCTATCGACTGTTCGTCGGTGGGCCTCCTTAGTTTCGCAGTTGGACCGTCACTTCGTCGCCAACCCGCACGACCCCGGGCTTCTCCACGATCCCATACACGCCGAAATACGCCGCCATCGCATTGGGCCGGTAGCCCAGTATCGATTTCACCGCGTCGGTGTCGGTTTCGCCGGTGACCGGGTGCTGATCGATGATCGCGCAGCGCGGGTCCGGGGCCAGGACGCGCACCACGGCATCCCCGATGGACAGGGTCTGGTTCATCCAGCCATCTTCCTGGTGCTCCTCGCACCCGTCCAGCAGCAGGGTCGGGCGGAACCGGTCCGTCGCCAGGCACTCGTCCTCTGACATGCCCATCTGGCTGGAGAGGCGCTCCACGGATGCGCGGGACAGTACCGAAACCGGAAACTCGTCGAACACCTGGCCGGGCAGGTCCGACATCATCAGCATCGCCGGCTGGCCGCAGAATTCGCTGATGGCACGCATCCAGTCTCCCATCAACGCCCGACTGCGCACCCGACGACCCCATATGATCGTCCAGACTGGTCGGTCCAGTTCGGGTGTCCCCTCCAACACGCTGCCGTCCGGAAACTCAATGCGCAGCACCTCGGAAGACGGGTCCCACGAAGTCACCAACTGCGCCAGCTTGCCCACGTTTCGACGTGATAGTAAACGACCCTGGCTGTTCACCAGGTAGAACCTGCGGTCGACCAGGATGCCGCCGAGGTCCAGCCTCGTCTCAGTGAGCGGCGCCAGCGCCATGGACTTGACCGGCGCAATGTTGATTTCGGCAACGGTAATCACGGGCGTCACTCCAGGGACAGAAACTCGTCGACCATGTTCCGCGCGTCGGTGCAGTCGTAAATCTGGTACAGCAGCGCGGCATTGCGGGCAGAGTCCCCGCCGAAGTAACGCTCGTACAGCGTCTGCCGACCGCCGAACGCGCTGCACGACACGTCCCACGCCAGCCGGAAAAGACGGATGCGCTCCTCGGCGGTCGCGGTGTCCGTGTCCAGGTAGCGGTGAATGTCCTCGGCCAGCGGCCCGTTCAGGTCGGCCTCGGCCGGCAGCGCCATCAGGCTGCTGGAGCCCAGCAGGTGCAGGATTTCCGCCATGCGCGGATACATGGTGATCATCTGCTTGCGCGCCACCAGCAGCGGCCGGTAGTCCGGGCAGAAGATCCCCCATTCGTCGGTGGCAGCCTGGGCCTCGGAGGCTGCCAGCAACGCTTTCGTGATCTCCAGGTTTTCGATCAGCTCGGCGACCAGGTGCTGCGTCTGCGGCAGGTCCCCCGAACCCAGCGTGTTCACCATCAGCGAGGCCAGGCCCAGCATGAACTCGCACTTGACCACGTTCTTGGTGACCACCTGGTGCCCGGTGTGCGCGTTGCGGTTGGTGCGCTCGCCCCACTGGTTGCACAGCGCCACGTCGTTGTACAGGAACACCCGCTCCCAGGGAACCAGCACGTCATCAAAGAAAACGATGGCGTCCATCTCTTCGAAACGGCTGCCGGCGGGGTGGTCGAAGTGAGACCTGCCCAGGTCCACAGTATCGCGGCACTGAAATTTGAGACCGGCAGTGTCACAGGGAATCGCAAAGCCGAACGCGAATTTCCCCTCCTCTCCCGTGGGTACCCGCCGCGTGCGCGCCGGATACACCGCGATCTCGTCCGACAGCGGCCCGAGCGTCGCCAACACCCGCGCCCCGCGAACCACGATGCCGGCATCCGTTTCCTTGAACACCGACAGCGCCACCTCAGTGCGATCATCGAAGGGCGTCTGGCCCACGGAGCGGCTGCGCTGCAGGTTCACCAGCGTATGGGTCATGACGATGTCGTTTTCGCGGATGTACTCATAGTAGTCGAGGATGTTCTGCTTGAACTCGGGTCGGTTCTGGCCGCAGTAGTCGGCGGCCGCCGCCATGGACATCACCGCCACGTTCAGGAAGTCGGGCGTGCGCCCCATCATGCCGCACGATGCCAAAGCCCAGTTGGACATCATCTTGCGCCGCCGTTTCAGGTCTTCCCCGTCTCGCGGCATGATGAAGGAGAGGCCAACCGGATCCCCGGTGGACGGCGACTCGTAGACCATATCGTCGCGCACGGACGCATCATGTTGCATGTCCAGGAGCCCGGCCACGGTACGCAGCCCACCGGCAAAGGCGGGATGAGCCGTCACATCCTTGACGCGCTGACCGCCGATATAGACCTCGGCGGCGCGTTCCCGTATTCCGTCGATGTATTGGGCTCCGGTGCGCGCCGGCATCGCCTGCCTCCGTTTAGCCTCTCATGCGTACCCAATTTCGCAAATCGTCAGCAGCAGGATTTGCGGGATTTTATGATTTGGCAGGATTGGGAGAGCTCCATCACAGAACGGTTCCAATCCTGATAATCCCCAAGTCTTGAAAATCCTGATTCTGACGTTTCTCCGCCGCAAACTGGGTACGCATGAGCGTTTCGCCTGTGTTGCTAGTGCGGCAAGGGTATGGTATACGAGCGAAAACCGCAATCGGGAGACGAACCGTGCCCACCATCCAGCGTGGCGACGCCAAACTGCACTATTACCTGGACGATTTCACCGATCCCTGGCGGTCGGCTCCCAACGCTGTTGTCCTGCAACATGGTTTCTCGCGCAGTGGCAAGTTCTGGTACAACTGGCCGCCACTGCTCAGCCGCGAGTATCGGGTCATCCGGCCCGACATGCGCGGCATGGGCCAGTCTGCTATCGATCCCGCCCGCTACGAGCCCACGCTGGACACGCTCATGGGAGACCTGTTATCCATCCTGGACGACGCCGGAGTGGATCGCGTGGTCTATGTCGGAGAGTCATTTGGCGGCATCATGGGCATGCAGTTCGCTCACGATTATCCGGATCGGTGCCGTGCGCTGGTGCTGTGCAACTCGCCGTGTCGCCTGACCCGCCGGGAAAACTCGACGCCCGGAGGCAGTTGGCTCGCGACCATGGAGCAAGGCGGCATCGGCGCGTGGAGCGCGGCGACCATCAACTTCCGTCTGGATATGCGGCACGCCGCTGAGGGACTGAAAGACTGGTACATCGCCGAGATGGACAAGACGCCGGCGGGGATTGGCCAGGCCCTCCACAGCTACCTTGACAGCCTGGATTTCGGCCCGCACCTGAAGAACATCAAAGTCCCCACCCTGCTGCTGACCGGCGACGAATCGCTGACCACAAATATGGAACAGCAGGAGTTCATGGCCTCCGAAATCCCCAACAGCCGCCTGGACGTATGGCCCGGATTGGGTCACGGCGTCAACGTAATCTACCCCGAATGGTGCGTGCAGCGCATGCGGGACTTCCTCGGCGAGCGGGGAGCCTGACGACTCCGGTCGCACCGGCAGCGTGCGGTTTCTAATCAGCGGTGATATTCTGAACTTATCAGGTCAGCGGTACGATCTTCGTTATGAATTCCGTCGACAAAACAGCAATTACCGCCGTAATCCTGGCCGGTGGCCGGAGTCGCCGGCTGGGACGCGACAAGGCCGTCGAACCCTTCGCCGGCGAGCCGTTGATACGGCGCATCATACGACGGGCATCCGAAGCTGTTTCCGCCCGCCACGTGGTGGTTGTCGTAGCCGACTCGGAGCGCGCCGCCGCCCTGCCACTGGACGGTGACCACCTGACTGCGGTCGATGTATTTCCCGATTGCGGTTCGCTAGGCGGTATCTATACCGGACTGGACGCCTCGCCGGCCGAATGGGCCCTGGTAACCGCCTGCGACATGCCCTTCCTGTCTGCGCCCCTCCTGGCACACATGGCCGGACTGCGCGACGGCGTCGACGCTGTGGTACCCGTGATCGATGGACGGCCGGAACCCACCCACGCCCTGTACGCGCGGCGTTGCCTGCCAGCGATTGAGACCAGACTCCGCGCAGGAGAGTTGAAGATTTCCGGTTTCTTCGACGATGTTGCCGTCCGGTACGTACCAGAGAGCGACCTCCGGAACTTCGACCCCGATCTCCTCAGCTTCTTCAACATCAACCGGCCTGAGGACCTTTCACGCGCGGTGGAACTGGCGCAATGAACTCCGCCTTCACCGCCGGCGATACCGTGGTCGTCACCGTAGAGCTATTCGGCATGGCGCGCATCCAGGCCGGCGTAGGCAGCGTCGCCCTGGCAGTCCACCCACGCGCTCCCGTCGGGGAGATGATCGATTCTCTCGCTCGAGAATGTCCTGAACTCATCGGAAACGCGCTGCACTTCGCCGAGAACGGCGCCGTAGCCGTAGCCGATGGGTACGCTTTGAACCGCAACGGTCTCGCTTTTTTGTCGCCCGAGGCCGATGCAGCGCTGCCTTGGGTGCCGGGCGATTCCCTGCTCCTGTTGTCCAACCAGGCCGGCGGATGAGCGCCGTGGATGCCCTCTATGGCTATCGCGGATACGCCACGGTCGTTGACCTGACCACCGGCGAATACCGACGCGACCCGATACCTCAAGAGGCGCTCCGGTCGACCATCGGGGGCATCGGGCTGGGTACCTGGCTGCTGCACCGTTACGCCGGCCCGCCCGTTGATTACGACGGCGAACTCCTTTCCCATGCGGACAAAACGCGACTGCTCGACTCCGCACTGGATCCTGAGAATCCGCTGATTTTCGTCACCAGCCCGCTGGTAGGCACCCGACTTACGACCTCCAGCAAGTTCGCCGTGATGACCCGTTCCCCGCTGACCGGTTTTATCGCCGATGGGCTGTCCTCCAGCCACCTGGCTGTCGAATTGAAACGGGCCTGCGGCGACGCCCTGGTGATCACCGGACGCTCGAAGCATCCGGCAATGCTCCACATCGACACCGACGGTGTTCCGCGCGTGAGACCGGCCGACCATCTGCTGGGCATGTCCACCATGGACACCGAAGCAGCGGTCAAAATGGAGATGGACGACGGCAGCCGCCGCCCGGTGCGCGTGGCCTGCATCGGCCCGGCGGGGGAGAACCTTGTCCGGTTCGCCAGCATCGCCAACGACGGAGGGCGGCAGGCTGGCCGCTGCGGACCCGGGGCGGTCATGGGCAGTAAGAACCTCAAGGCCATCGCGGTCCGCGGAAATCCGGAGGCGGACCCGCCGGTGGCCCATTCCCAAGACCTGCGCGGTTACGCCCGCGACCTCAGCCGGCGCAGCCTGGGCGCAGCCACCGCCAAGTACCGCGAGCTGGGAACCATCGCCAACGTCTCCGTGTTCAACCGCCTGGGCACGCTGCCCACGCGCAATTTCCAACAATCGACCTTCGAAAGCGCGGAGGCCGTGAGCGGCGAGGCGCTGCACCAAACCAGGACCACCCGCTCCGCCCACTGCGCCAACTGCACCATCGGATGCGAAAAAATCGTCACGGTCGGCAACAAGTCTAACCGCGGCCAGCCAACCGCCGAGCTCAGCGCCCGCCTGGAATATGAGAGCCTCTTCGCCCTGGGTCCGCTGGTCGGCGTCGGCGATCCCGATGCGGTGATCCGCGCCGTGCGCCGATGCGACGAATTGGGCCTCGACACGATCTCCGCCGGCGGGGTCATCGCCTGGGCCATCGAAACGGCAGAGCGGGGACTGCTGCGCAACATGGAATTTGGCAATGGCGACGATGTCTCCAACACTGCGCTGAACTTCGGCGACGGAACAGTCGTAATCGACCTGCTGGACGACATCGGACACCGTCGCGGCGTTTTGGGCAACCTGCTGGCCGAGGGCAGCCGCCTGGCCGCCGAACGCATTGGCCGCGGATCCGAATCCTGGGCAATGCAGGTCAAGGGACTCGAGATGCCCGGCTACGAACCCCGCAGCCTGAAAACGCTGGCGCTGGGGCTGGCTACAACACCCCGAGGCGCTTGCCACAATCGCACGTCGGCGTACGATGCCGACTTCTCACCCGAAGTGGATCGGCTGACCATCGACGACCGTCGGGGCCGGATCGCCGCCGATAGCGAGGATTTCGCCGCGGCGCTGGACTCGCTCATCTGGTGCAAATTCCTGCGCCGAGCCTTCGATGATTTCTGGGAAGAATCGGCGGCGGTGTACCGCATGGTAACGGGCTGGGAGGATTTCGACGCCGTCGAGTTGCGCCGGGCCGCAGCGCACATCGCCGACCTCAAAAAGGCTTTCAATCAGCGTTGGGGGTGGCGACGTTCCGACGACACCCTCCCGGGCCGGACGCTCACCGAGCCGCTGGCGGACGGAGTCGCTGCCGGCGTGGGCCTCACTGCGCCCGAACTGGATTCGATGATCGCCGACTACTACGTCGCCAGGGGCTGGGACGGGGGTGGCCGCGTCGACTTGCCCGCGACCGGCTTATAGCGGCTGCTTGGCAGGCACACCGATCCGTCGCGGGTACTTGCCCGGCGTTCGGCGCACCTTTTCCACGGCTACGAGCCAACGGTCCGGGGGCAGCGGCGGCGACAGATCCTTCATGGAATGGACCCCCGTAACCTTCCCGCCCAATTCCACCAGCGCGTTGTCAGCCGCCTGCGCTTCCGCGGGACCATCCTTGCCCTTCCAAGCCACCAGCGTACCGTGCCCCTTGCACAACGGCAACGCATACTCCACAAGCACGGGCATCGCGCCTACCCCACGGGCGAGCGCGACGTCGAACTGCCCTCGATAGCCTTCCGTTCGACCCAATTCCTCGGCGCGCATGGTGACCACGTCTACATCATGCAACCCCAAACCCGCCACCAGCGTGTCCAGAAATGTGGTCTTCTTGGCCACCGATTCCACCAGGGTCAATCGGATGCTGGGAACGGCAATCTTGAGTGGCACGCCGGGAAACCCGGCCCCGGCGCCCAGGTCAACCACCCGCAAGCCATCCCGCCAATCGGTCACCGCCTTCACCGCGGTCAGAGAGTCGAAGAAATGGCGCACCTGGACGGCCTCAGATCCAGTGATCGCGGTCAGGTTCGCACGCTTATTCCCGTCCTCCAGCAGCCGGTGGTACTCGGCGAACTGGGCCAGTTGGTCAGCTGACAAATCCAGACCCAGGCGCGCCGCCTGTTCGTTGAGAATCTCCATTCCCAACCCAGCCGCGGTTGTCATGACGTCAAGAACCGCGCGAAAACGTCCCGACCCGCGAAGCTGGCACGGTCACCCAACTCTTCCTCGATACGCAGTAGCCGGTTGTACTTCGCCAGTCTTTCGGAACGTGTGATTGAACCGATCTTGATCTGCCCGGCTCCGGTTGCAACCGCCAGATCGGCGATGGTGGTGTCCTCGGTCTCTCCCGAGCGCGCCGAAATCACCGGAAGATAACCCCGCTCCTGGGCCAACTTCACGGTCTCCAGGGTCTCGGTCAGGGTCCCGATCTGGTTGGGTTTTACCAGCACGGCGTTGGCGATGCCTTCGTCAGCCCCCCGCGTCAGGCGACCCGGGTTCGTGGTGAACAGGTCGTCTCCGATCAGCTGGGTCGACCCGCCAAGCTTTTTGCTCAGGTAGTCCCAGCCGTCCCAGTCGTCCTCGGCCAACCCGTCCTCAATTGAAATGATCGGGTAGGTTTTGCTCCAGTGGTCGAGAAGGTCGACCAACTCCCCGGGGCTGAACGTGCGCCCCTCGGCGTGCAGCACGTACTGTCCGACATCGCCGGCAAACTCCGTCGCCGCCACGTCCAGTCCGATGGCGATATCGCCATCACGCGCACACCGGTAACCCGCCAGGCGGGTGGCGTCGTAGAGCAGGCCCAATGCGTCTTCATGGCACGGCAGTGGCGGCCCGTAACCTCCTTCATCCACGACACCATACGCGTAGGGTCCGGTCTGGGACAGGACGCGACCCAGCGCACGGTACACCGCCACCACCATCTGCAACGCCTCACTGTAGGTTTCGGCGCCGATGGGAATCGCCAGGAAATCCTGCATGTCCAGGCCCCCGGCGGCGTGCCTGCCGCCGCTGATGATATTCACCATGGGCATCGGGATAACGCCGGCATCCGGTCCGCCTAGGTACCGGTACAGCGGCTGGCCCACCGCGTTGGCGGCGGCATGAGCGGCGGCCAGGGAAACGCCCAGGATCGCGTTGGCCCCGAGGTTCGCTTTGTTTGCCGTACCGTCCAGCTCGCGTAGCCGGGCGTCCAGCGTGGGCTGATCGGCGGCGTCGGAAATTTCACAAATCGCGGGCCCGATGACGTCGTTCACCGCCGCAACCGCCCGCAGCACGCCTTTGCCTTCATACCGGGTCGGATCGCCGTCCCGCAGTTCCACTGCCTCGTGCCGACCGGTCGACGCTCCGGACGGCACGATCGCGCGTCCAAAAGCGCCGCCACCCAGCGTTACGTCAACCTCCACAGTGGGATTCCCACGGGAGTCGAGCACCTCTCGGCCGCGTACCGAGTGAATGACGGTGGATTCAGCCATATGCAACTGGTTCCAGTGCAGTGGGAAGCAAACGAGGCAACCGCGTCGTCGTCGTCCGCGGTCGCCTCGTCCCGGCTAAAGTCACGTGCCCTGGGCTAACCGTGGCCTTCTGATTTGATGTCGTTGAATGTGACCCGCAGCATCGGCGCGTCGGACTCGTTTTTCCACTGGTGATGCTCAACCGGCGGTACCAGGATGGCGTCGCCGGCGGAGACGGTGTATTCCTTGCCGGATACCACCAGGGTACCGGTGCCCTCCAGGACGAACACCGTATGCTCCCACTCGTGGTTGTGTCCGCCCGTTTCCGGATGGCTGACCGCCCCTGGCTGCATCGCGCCGTTGTAGAGCATCAGGTAATTGGGGCACCCGTCCCGTCCGCCCAACATGGTGTGCCCGGTGTCGGCGTTCAGGTCCGCGTGGTTGCGGATCACCGGCGGCGTGCCGGCGCCGGGTTCCGACCCACCGGGGCGGGCGTTGCCGCTGGCCGCGGCGATGGGATTGATTTCGATACGTCTGATGTTGCCGTCACCGCCGTCGTTGCGCGTGACGTGGTCCACCATGGGAGGGATGAACATCGCATCGCCGGCTTTGACCGGGTAGTCCTTGCCGTCGGCCACCAGCGTGCCGCTTCCCTCGACAATGTAGACCTCGTGCTCCCACTCGTGGATGTGATGGGCACTGGTTCCGCCCGGCTCGATGACGGAATAGGCCAGGGTCACCAGGGGCGGGTTGTCGTCGGCGCTGATCAGGCGTGCCGGGGCGCCGGGAGCGAAATCTTTGATGTTGCGAATCAGGGGTTCCATGGTCGGCTCTCCTCAGGCGGGGCGTCTGTTGCTGTGATTTGGCGCTGAGTTGGTGAAACCAACCGTCGACTAGGTTATCTCCGGCTGCACACCCTCGGGAAGGTCTACCTCGAAGGCCGAGAGGACCTGGCCCACCAGCAGGTAGTGGCCCATGAGTACGGTGATCTCCAACGTCTTCTGAATGCCGAAATGGCCGGAAACGGCGCCGAAAGTCTCGTCACTTACCTTGTGGTTGCGGAATAATTCCTGAACGTACTTGACCAGCGAGGCCTCGATGCCGGTCAGGCCCTCTGGCGCCTTGCCGGTGGCTATGGCATTGACCACGTCCTCCGATACTCCAGCCTGCCGCGCCAGGCGGGCGTGGGCGGAGAACTCGTACTGCTGGCGGATCTCCCGGGCCGTCGCGCAGATGACGATCTCGCGGTGGGCTTCGGAAATATCCAGGTCGAACCGAGCGTAGGCGCCCGTGTGCGCTACTCTGGCCGCCAGGTCGGGGCTGTGCAGCAGCACGCCGTACGGGCCGCGGACACTGCCGCGACTGCTCGCGATGGAGTCGAAAAATTCCTGGTGTTCAGGGGCGAGTTGATCACGTGTTACGTCACTCAAACGGGCCATTGGAGAATGCTCCTTGCTCTTGGATTGTTGGGACTGGCACCGGCAATATACCGCCGCGCGCTACCCGCGTTCAAGCCGGGCGGTCGGCGGAAGCGGATGCTAGTCGGGGAACTCCAGGTCCAGCGAGATGTCCAGCGCGTCGGTGGAATGGGTCAGGCCGCCGATGCTGATCAGGTCCACTCCGGTCTGAGCCACGTCGCGCACGGTTGCCAGCGTGATCCCGCCCGAAGCCTCGATGGACGCCCGCCCACCGATGATACCCACGGCCTCGCGCATCATCTCCACCGGCATGTTGTCCAGCATGATGATATGCGCTCCGGCGTCCACCGCCTCCCGCACCTGTTCCAGCGACTCCACTTCCACCTCGACTCGGATCGTGTGGGATGATTGCGCGATGGCGTGGCGCACCACCGCCGCCAGCGGCTCTTCCAGCGACGCCCGCGCCGCCAGGTGGTTGTCTTTGATCAGGATGCCGTCGGCCAGGTTGAAGCGATGGTTGTACCCCCCGCCCATGCGCACGCTGTACTTGTCCAGGTACCGGTGTCCCGGCGCCGTCTTGCGGGTATCCACGATGCGGGCCGCCGTACCTTCCACCGCCCGCACGTAGCGGTTGGTGGCGGTGGCGATGCCGCTCATCCGCTGCATGAAGTTCAGGGCGGTACGTTCGGCGCGCAGGATCGCCGCCGCCGATCCCACGACGCTGGCGATGTCTGTGCCGGGCTCCAGTTCTGCTCCATCGTCCAGCATCAATTCGACCTCGAGGTCCGGGTTGATCCGTCTGAACACAGCCTCCGCGACCGCGCCCCCGGCAAGTACCCCGTCAGCCTTGGCTCGCAGCATCCCGTTGCCCGTCACGCCGTCCGGAATCAACGTCTGGGTGGTCGGATCATTGAACGCCTGGTCTTCGCTGAGGGCGGCGTCGATCAGGTTGAGGACTTCTGGCGGAAGTTGCTGACTCATGTGCGCCTCGTCATTCGCGGAAATCGCTGGATGACCAGAGTGTGCCACGTCAATTGCCGGCCGGCAAATCGTGGACTCCTCAAACCCCGGCAAATATATCAACGGGGAATGGAAAACCCGCTGTGATATACTCGCGCTCACTACTCATTTGATAACAATTTTGGCATGACATCGCTTTTCACCACGTTGCAAGGTACCGATTTGCGTCAGGCTATGCTCGGCGCGGTCGCGTACATGGAACTGTATCGGGACGCCGCCAACGCGCTGAACGTTTTCCCGGTTCCCGACGGCGATACCGGCACCAATATGTTGCTCACCCTTCGCGCCGGGGTCGAGCAGATGAATAAGGACGCCGACGCTGAAGCCGCCGGCGACGTGGCGGAATCTATCGCCACCGGGGCATTCTGGGGAGCGCGGGGCAACAGCGGCGTGATTCTCTCGCAACTACTGCGTGGTTTCGCCGACGGCGTTGCTGGATCTATCGAGATTGACTCGTCCCACGCCGTCGCGGCATTCCGGTCGGCGACCGACTCCGCCTACCACGCGGTGAGCCAGCCCCGCGAGGGCACGATGTTGTCTGTGATCCGTGGCGCGTCGGACGCTGCCGTTCGAGCCAACGACGCCGGGGAGCGCGACGTCATCGCCCTGTGGCAGGTGGCTTACGACGGCGCCATCGAAGCCCTGGCCCGCACGCCCGACCAGCTGCCCGTGCTCAAAGAAGCGGGCGTGGTCGACTCCGGAGGCCTCGGTGTCGTGGCCATCATTGGTGGCGCGCTGCAGCACCTTCTGGGCGAGAGCGGCCCCGCCGTGGACCTAGGATTGCGCAGCGTGGGCGGCGTCATCAACCCGCAACAGACCGCGTCCGTCGCCGTCGACTCCGACTTTCTCGACGCCCATGAGGCCGAGGAGTTCGGCTACTGCACCCAGTTTGTCATCCATGGCCGCGAATTGGACATTGACACGTTGCGTAACGGTTTCGCCGGCATTGCAGATTCCACCGTCATCGTCGGTGGCGGCCAGGCCGTGCGGATCCACGTCCACACCGCCGACCCCGGTTCCGCGCTGAGCTACGGCATCGGTTTCGGGGAATTGGATGAACTGAAAATCGACAATATGAGCCTGCAGAACCGCGACTGGGCGGCCGGACACCGGGAGCGCGCCCGACCCGCCGAGATCCGCCCCGGAGTTTCCGTGATCGCGGTTGCCTCGGGCAAAGGCCTCGCCGACTTGTTCCAGGACGCGGGCTGTGCCGCCATCATTCCCGGTGGGCAGACCCTCAATCCCAGCGCCAGCGAGATCATCGATGCCGCCATGTCCGCCGGCACCACCGACGTGATCGTGCTCCCCAACAATCACAACGTCATCCTCACCGCCAACCAGGCGGCGGAAGCCGACACCGGCGAAATAACGTTGCACGTCCTGCCCAGCCGCACCATGCCCCAGGGAACCGGGGCGCTGCTGGGGTTCAATCCCGAAGTGTCCGTGTCCGATAACTTGGCCAATATGGAGTCCGCTCGCCGCGCCGTGGCAACCCTTGAGATAACCCAGGCGGTACGCGACTCTGTGGTCGACGGCCAGGAGGTCCGGGAAGGCGAATACATGGCGATCCTGGACGGGAACCTGGCCGCCCTTGCCGAAACCGCCGACGATGCCGTCCGCGAGGGATTGCAACACTCCGCCGCTGACGAAGACAGTGTGATCACCCTGTATTGGGGAGAAGGCGCTTCGGCCGAATCGGCCACCGCCTTGCAGAATGAATTGGAAGAATCCTACGTTGGAGCCGAGGTGGACGTATACGAGGGTGGACAGCCCCACTATCCGTACCTCGTGTCTGTGGAATAACTTTATCCAGTCGTGATCCGGCTAAGGAGCGTCCCGCATGGCCATAAAAATCATCACTGACAGCACCTGCGACATCGCCCGGGAAACCGTTGACCAATTCGGCATCTCCATCGTCCCGGCCTACGTCCTGTTCGGCGAAGAGTCCTTCCGCCAGGGCATCGACATCAATCCCACCCAGTTTTACGCTCGCCTCCAGTCCTCATCGCGACTGCCCAGCACATCCCAGCCCACTCCCGGCGATTTCACCGGCGCGATGGAACCCCTGATCTCAGCCGGCGACCAGGTTGTGTGCATCACCGTGGCCAGGCAACTCAGCGGCACCTACAATTCCGCGGCCCAGGCCGCTTCGCAGTTCGACGACGGCGCCGTGACGGTGGTCGACTCCGGCACCGCTTCCGTCGGACACATGCTCCAGGTCATCGCCGCCGCCGAGGATGCCGCCTCTGACCATGCGACGCTTGATTCGGTCGTCTCCGCCGCCCGGGCCCGCGCCGGTCGAAGCTACGGGTTCGCCATGGTGGACACGCTGGAATACCTCCAGAAAGGCGGAAGAATCGGCAAGGCCCAGGCCTTCATGGGTTCGTTGATGAAAGTCAAACCCATTCTCAAGGTAGCGGACGGCGAGGTGTTGCCCGTCGACCGACCGCGCAACGTCCGGAGAGGTTTGCAACGCCTGGAGGAACTGGTGCGCGAACAGGGCCCGGTATCCAAACTCGCCGTCGCGTACACCACCGATGTCGGGCCGGCCGAGGAGATGCGCAGCCGCCTCTCCGACCTGGCCGATCCCGAAAACACCTACACCCTGCAGATCGGTTCCGCCATCGGGACCCACGTGGGACCGGGCGCGGTGGCGGTGTCCACCCTCCCCTGACCGCAGCGTACCGTTGCCGGCGCGCGGGGGTGCTGTACCGGGTTTAACCCATGGATGCTGACCGCGACGAGCCCGTACCCGTCTGGCGCGAGGCCTTCCAAAAAATCCTTGCGCTGGAGGAGCACAAGGGCTTCGCAAACAACGCCGTCAGCGGGGGCATCCGGCGCTTCATCGAACGCTGGGAGCCGGAACTCCGCACGTACCTCGCAAACGATCCGGATCGCGCGGCGCGGCTGATTTCCGCCCCTTACCGTGAACTATCGCCCGAGGCCCGGAAGGGGTGGGTCTACGCCTGGCGTGGCGCTTTGGCCGGCGAAGCGGAGCCACCGCGTCTTGACCCGGACCGCCCGGCGACGCCACAGGCAGACGACCCATCAGGGATCGATCCCCGGCCTGAAACTCCTCTTTTCAATTCCGCCGACGCCTTCCAAAACGTCCCGGTGCGCCGGCGCCAGCACTTGGCCCCCAAACTCGCGGCCACCCCGGGCGATCCGGATGATCCCGTCTCCTCGGTCCGGCGCATGGACGCCAAAACCGTGCAGCGGTTGGAGTCGCTGGGCGGCGCAACGGTTCGAGATCTGCTCTACACGCTCCCGCGCCGGTACGACGACCGGGCCGACGTCACAAACATCGCCGACATCTACGCCGGCGGAACCTTCACCCTGGAAGGCGAACTGGTGGATATCCGTTCCGCCAGCGTGGGCCAGCGCAGGCTGCAGTTGGTTGAGGGAACACTTCGCGACAACACCGGTGCGATCGACCTGCAGTGGTTTGGGCAGAAGTTTCTCGCGCGCAGCCTCCGGGCCGGTAGCACAATGGTCGTTCATGGGAAGGCCGAACTCAACCGCGGCCGCCTGACCATCCAGTCCCCCGAATATGATGTGGTCACGGAATCCGCGCCGCCGCTCAACACCGGACGCATCATCCCGGTATATCGCCTGACCCAGGGCATGACGGCCCGCAACCTTCGGAGCCTCACCTGGCGCGCCCTGGAGCGATACCTCGGCGGCTTGGCCGAACCGCTCCCCGACGACACTTTGGCCCGGACCCATCTTGTCGGCATTCAACAGGCCATCAGCGATGCCCACTATCCGCAGGATTTGTCCCACGCTGATCGCGCCCGCCGGCGCCTCGCCTTCGATGAAATCCTGTCCTTCCAGATGGCTATCCTGGGCCGCCGCCGTCATCGCGAGCGGGACGCGATCGGGACCCCCGTGCAATACAGCGGCCCGGCGGTGGACGGTTTTCTTTCCGAACTGCCCTTCACCCCCACCAAGGCGCAGGTACGCTGCATCGGCGAAATCCTGGCCGACATGGCCCGTGGCACGCCACCCATGAGCCGGCTGTTGCAGGGCGAGGTGGGCAGCGGCAAGACGCTGGTCGCATTGACCGCTATACTGGCGGCCGCGTCAGATCACCGTCAATCGGCCCTCATGGCGCCCACCGAAGTGTTGGCCGAGCAGCACTTCGCCACGGTCGGGCGACTCCTCTCCACGTTTGAGCAACCCCTTCAGCAGCCCAACGTTTTCTCCGCATATCTTCCCAGCCTGCGGCGTCCCTTCACCGTCGGCCTGCTGACTGGAAGCACTCGGGCGGCGCCGCGACGGGAGGTTCTCCGCCTGGCTGCCGAAGCACATCTGGATCTGCTCGTCGGAACTCACGCCCTGATCCAGGACGGCGTCGAGCTCCCGAACCTGGCCCTTGCCATCGCCGACGAACAGCACCGGTTTGGCGTTGCCCAGCGCACCGCCCTCCGGGGCGCCGGCCCGGAGCAGCCTCATGCCCTGATGATGTCCGCCACACCCATACCCCGAACGTTGCAGCTTACTCTCTACGGCGACCTGGACGTATCGACCATCGACGAACTCCCTCCCGGCCGCCAGGACATCCTCACGAGGCTGGTTCCTGAAGACAAACGCGCCGCCGCCT
Source organism: uncultured Dehalococcoidia bacterium (assembly GCA_951813535.1). Taxonomy (GTDB): domain Bacteria; phylum Chloroflexota; class Dehalococcoidia; order Lucifugimonadales; family UBA3495; genus Bin87. The sequence goes on from OX638345.1 coordinate 2,669,572, forward strand.
ACCGCTTTGTCCGACAGCAGGTGGAAGCCGGCCGCCAGGCGTTCATCATCTGCCCGCTGGTGGAGGAGTCGGAAAATCTGGACGTGCGCGCCGCCACCCAGGAACACAAGCGGCTGTCCGGAGAGGTATTCCCCGACCTCAAACTCGGACTGCTCCACGGACGCCTGTCCGGTCGAGACAAGGACAAGGTGATGCGCCAGTTCCGGGACGGCGAACTGGACGTGCTGGTCGCCACCGCCGTGGTCGAAGTGGGCATCGACGTGCCCAACGCCACGGTGATGATGATCGACGGCGCCGACCGCTTCGGTCTGGCCCAACTGCACCAGTTCCGCGGCCGCGTGGGTCGCGGCGAACACCGCAGCTACTGCTTGCTCATGTCCGAATCGGAGTCGGAAAGGGCGCGGGAGCGCTTGTCCGCCCTGGAAAACAATCATGATGGGTTCAAGCTGGCCGAGATCGACCTCCAAATGCGCCACGAAGGCGACATCTTCGGCACCACCCAGAGCGGCGACCAGACCATGCTTCGCATCGCCAACGTGTTCGACCAGGACCTGATGGCCCTGGCCCGCCAGGAAGCCGCAGCCATCCTCGACGCTGACCCGGAACTGACCGACCCGATTCACGCTGGCATCGCCGCCGAACGGGACCGGTTCCTGGCCCGGGTTCAGGACAACATCAGCGACTGATCAACCGAGCGCCGCGATATCCCCACCTGCGCGTGCGGCAGGCGACGTGCTTCAGCCCTCGGAAGCGGCGTCCCGGAAGCGATATCCGACGTTCCAGATCGTTTCCACGAACAGGTGGTCCGGGTCCTCCACCTTGGAGCGCAGCCGCCGGATGTGCACGTCCACGGTGCGCGTCCCGCCCAGGTAGTCGTAACCCCAAACCTGGTTCAGCAGTGCCTCCCGCGTGTAGACCCGGCCCGGATTGGACGCCAGCAGGGTCAGCAGTTGAAATTCCTTGTAGGTCAGCGAGATCCGCCGGCCCGCCATCGTCACCTCGTAGCTTTGCAGGTCGATGGTCAGCTCTCCAACCCTGATCTGCTGCTCCCCACCGCGCCCATCCCGCCGGTACACGATCTGGCCGATGCGGGCGACCAGTTCCGCGGGGGCCAGGGGCGCCACGATAAAATCGTCGGGATTGATCGCCGGGTCGTACTGGCCAATCGCCGTCGCGTCCATGACCAACAGCGTCGGCAGATGCAGTTGGCTCACCCGTTCAATCACCGACTGCGCGCCAATGCCCACCGCCGACAGGTCCAGCAACACCACGTCCAGTTTGTCGGTGTGCGCCACGTCCTCCAGTTCCATGACGCCGCTGCCCGCCCGACACGATATCCCGGCGCGGTCGATCTGGCCCGCCAGAGACGTCATTGCATCTCCCGGGAGGGTGAGCAAGAACACGTTGTACAAACCGGAATCCTGCCTGCTGGATTGGTTCGCCTGAGGCTCGGCGCGAAATTGACGCTGGCCGGTCACCTGTCTATCATTCATTCCGTGCGAACGGCGCAATTTTAGCATACGACACCGCCAGCCAAGCCCGCCGTCCCCATTGGAGACACACCATGACCACCGCTACGATGCTCCCCACGCAGCCTGCCGAACTGCGCCGAATAATCCGAGCCGGCGAGTACGGAGGCGTAACCTCCGGCCTGGCCAATGGGCACGTGCAGGCGAACCTCGCGGTGCTGCCCCGTGACCTCGCATTCGATTTCCTCCTGTTCTGCCAGCGGAACCCGCAACCGTGCCCATTGCTGGAAGTCATTGAGCCCGGCTCGGTTGAGCCGTCCTTCATGGCTCCGGGCGCGGATATCAGTACCGACATTCCGGCTTATCGTATCTACGAGAACGGCGAGATGGTCGCCGAATTGGCGTCGGTGGCCGACGTCTGGCGCGACGATTTGGTGTCGTTCCTCCTGGGCTGCAGTTTCTCCTTCGAAGCCGCGATGGCCGACTCCGGCATACCGCTGCGCCACCAGGAGGCCGGCAGCAACGTGCCGATGTACATCACAAACATTGCCACCAGGCCGGCTGGGATGTTCTCCGGCCCCATGGTGGTGAGCATGCGCCCCATCCCCCGGGAGCAGATAGTTCGGGCCGTGCAGGTGACCTCGCGGTTCCCCGACACCCACGGCGCTCCGGTTCATATTGGCGATCCCGACGCCATCGGCATTCGCGATATCAACGCCCCGGAGTTTGGCGACGCAGTGGAAATCAAACCCGGTGAGACACCGGTTTTCTGGGCCTGCGGGGTAACGCCCCAGGCCGTCGCCCTCAACTGCAAGCCGCCGCTGATGATCACCCACGCTCCCGGCAAGATGTTCATCACGGACCGCCGCGACTCCGACTACGCAGTACTCTGACAACGGAGCATCATGACACGCACCATCGAAGACATCGTTCTCGACCACGACCGACGCGGCATCGGCGCATTGCGCCCCCACGTGCCGCCGGACTTCTGCAGCCAGGCCGCCCGCTACCTGCTGGACCATCCCGGACCGGTGATCATCACCACCGGCTTCTACATTTTGATGAGCGACGCGCCTGAAACCGACGGCCCGCCCGGAGCATTCGCCATTGGCGACGCCGTGCGCAGCCTCGGGCATCCGGTGGTCCACCTGGCGGACGCGCCGGTGGCCGGCATGATGTCCTCCTGGCTGGGCCGTTCCGGCGACCCGTCGCGCGTGCTCGATTTCCCCATCTCCGCCGATGCGGCGAGTAACGACGAGTTCGTTGCTGGCATCGCCACGGAATTTCAACCGGCTTTGGTCATCTCTATCGAGCGCTGTTCGCCCGATGCCGACGGGATTTACCGCAATATGCGCGGCCGCGACATCTCCCCTCAGACCGCGCGTATCGACCGTCTTTTCGGCCTCGGACTCCCGTCCGTTGGGATTGGCGACGGCGGCAACGAAATCGGCATGGGCAATCTGGCTGACGTGGTCGCCAAAGCCGATCAACTGCCCGACAGCCCGGCCGTCGTTGGCTGCGACCGGCTCATCATATCCAGCACTTCCAACTGGGGCGGCTACGGATTGGTCGCCGCCCTGTCCCTGGAGGTTGGCCGCAACCTGCTCCCGGATGTCGACACCGACGCCGATTGCATCCGTTTCCTCGTGGACGCTGGGGCAGTAAGCGGGGTCAGCGGCGAGCACGACTATCTGGTCGACGAATTCACCCTGGACGAGAACGCCGCCGTGTTGAAGGAATTGCACGATCTAGTGAAACTTAGTTTAGAGTAAATCCATACCTCACGAGGAGGCCAACAAAATGAAAGGCATTTTGACGCTGATCTGGGCAGTGGCGGGTCTCTGTGCGGCGGGAGCAATCTTGCTCCTATGGCAAACTGACGGCGATGTCGGTACTTACACCATCGCCGTGCTGATGGTCCTCATCGTTGCACCTTATTGCATTGCGCGAGCAATCACCGAGATAAGCGATACATGGACCAAACGGTAAGCATGCATGGGTAGCTGCAAACACTGCGGCCAGAAAGCCGGCTTCCTGCGCCGCAGTCACAAGGACTGTGACAACACTCACCAGGCCGGCCGTCAGCGGATGGTCGCGATGGTCGCTCAGGCGGCAGGTCAGTCCCATTTCAGCGAAGACGCGCTGCTGGGCGACCTCGAAACCATCGCCGCCGGTTCCTACATCGACGATGATGGGATCCGCGCCGCCATCGCGGAGGGCTGGCATCAGGCGGTGCGTGAGGGCTTGGCCGACGGCATCCTCACGCAGGACGAGGAAGCCCGGCTGAGGGATTTCCGCGAGCAGTTCACCATCGAAGAGCAAAACAAAGCGGCTCACACTGCCGTTGCCGATCTGGATCGCGCCGCCAGGGACCGGGTCATGCTGGACGCCCGCCTGGCAGCCCTTGCCACCACGCCGGGCGACGACCACCTGGATGACCTCGCCGATACTCTCGAAGCATCGGAGTTTTCAGTCGCCGAGCGCAGGCTGCTGCTGATCCAGGCCTGGGAGGCCGCGGTCGAAGGCTCCCTCGAAGACGGCGTGCTGTCACTGGACGAGGAAAACGCGCTAATTCGCTACCTGCGGAGGTTCGACCTCGAGCAGCGAGACGTCGACGCCAACGGCGCCTACCACAACATGATCAAGTCAGCGGTCATCCGAGAGGCGGCCGAGGGCTTGATCCCCGAACGGCTCGGCGAGTTGCCGCCGATCCCCTTCAACCTGATGAAGTCCGAGCAATTGGTGTGGGTCATCGATGGTGTGGATTACTACGAGGTCAAGACCCGACGGGAACGGCGCGGCACTTCGCACGGCGTGAGCATCCGCGTCGCCAAGGGCCTGTACTACCGTCCCAGCACTTTCAGCAGCCGGCCCGTGGAGTGGGAGGAAACCGTCCACGAGGACACCGGGATACTGGGTGTGACCAGCAAGCACATCTACTTCCACGGGCCACGCAAACGGTTCCGCATCCGCTACGACCGCATCGTGTCCTTCGACCCCTACCAGGACGGGATCGGGGTGATGCGCGACGCCCAGAACGCCAGGCCGCAGACCTTCCTCACCGGCGACGGCTGGTTCATCTTCAACCTCGTCACCAACCTGGCGCATCATTGGTAGCGCTCTGTCACGCAGATTGGCCTGTCCGGGAGCCTCGAGCTCAGGCCGTCAGGAGTTCAGTTGCCGGAGTCGTTCTTCCAATTCGCTGACCCGAGCTTCGGCGCGAAGACGCTGCTCCCGTTCCGCGTCAGCTAGGTTGCGCTGGTCGTCATAGGTCAGGATGTGCCGTCCGGTAGACGGGTCATACCATCCCAGCTGACCGTGCTCCCACCGTAGATGCAGGTCCAGAGCCGCGCTGTATCCTTGCAGAATGCCCGCTTCGACATTCTCAACGTCAATGGGTTCGTATCGTCCATTGACCAGCCTGTCTCCGGCCAGCCGCGCCCCGTGGTACCCTCCGGTTTTATCAAAGCGCCAGTATTCCAGTATGCCCATCGCGGCGTATTCTTCTCTCTTCTCGTTCACGTCTATGGATGCCGTACTCGCCGAAGCGACTTCCATCGCGAAATCCGGCGGCTTCCCCTGCTCCGATATGATGTACCCATTGCTGGCCTCGTAGGCTGCCGGGTCCACTTCAAAAGCCACGAACAGGTCAGGCCGGCGCGCTCGGCTCTTGTCGAAATAGGGATGGGGAACTATCCAACGATCAGCCTCCACCAGCGTCGTTTCCGGGTTGCCAAGATGGATGGCCAAGTAATGAGACCCGCCGGTCTTGAACAGGTGGTCGTATTGAGTCATCTCGTCGGGTTCCCGCTGGGGCGGATCCGGCAATCGGAAGCGCCCCGGAGATTGGGGCGTCTTTGAAGTGGCGTCGGCGGCGGTCATACTGGACCTCCGGGGCAGGGCTCGGATGTGTAGTTCGTACTGGCGATAGTTTGCTACGTTGCGGTCAAATCCTCGTGTCTCCCGGCAAGTCGTTAGCCATGATGCGCGACGCCCAGACCGCCAGGCCGCAGACCTTCCTCACCGGCGACGGCTGGTTCATCTTCAACCTCGTCACCAACCTGGCCCAGCGCTGGTAGGCTTAGCCGCCGGCAACCGCCATCATCTTCTCCTCGGTGACGATGATCTTCTTCAGTTCCAGCATCTCGTCCCGCAGGTGGGCCGCCTTCTCGAATTCCAGAGACTTGGCGGCCTCTTTCATCTGGAACTCCAGGTCCTTGATCACCCGGTACATGTCGTCCCGCGACATCTCCTCCCGGGCCACCTGGTACGAGGCTTTGGTCTCCGCGACCCCGCGCAGGCCCTCGGTGATGTCACGCACCGCCTTGTGGATCGACTGCGGCTCGATGCCGTGGCGCTCGTTGTGCGCTCCCTGAATCGCCCGTCGACGGTAGGTCTCGTCGATCGCGTTCTGCATCGAGTCGGTCACCCGGTCAGCGTACATGATCACGTGCCCGGACGCGTGGCGGGCGGCGCGACCAACGGTTTGGATGAGCGACGTGGTCGACCGCAGGTATCCTTCTTTGTCGGCGTCCAGGATCGCAACGAGGCTCACCTCGGGCAGGTCCAGGCCCTCCCGCAGCAGGTTGATGCCCACCACCACGTCATAGATGCCCAGGCGTAAGTCCCGCAGTATCTCCACCCGGTTCAGGGTCTCGATGTCAGAGTGCAGGTAGTGATTGCGAATGCCCGCCTCCGACAGGTAATCGGCCAGCTCCTCCGCCATGCGTTTGGTCAGCGTGGTCACCAGGACCCGCTCCTGCTGGTCTATGCGCTCGCGGATCTCGTGCAACAGGTCGTCGATCTGACCGTCGGTGGGTTTGACCTCTATGGTCGGATCCAGCAACCCGGTGGGACGGATCACCTGCTCCACGATGGTGCTGGTGCGCTCCAGCTCCAGCGGGCCGGGCGTCGCCGACACGTACACCACCTGGTTGATGTGCTCTTCGAACTCCTGGAAGTGCAGCGGCCGGTTGTCCAGCGCCGACGGCAGGCGGAACCCGAACTCAACCAGCGTGGTCTTCCGCGAGATGTCGCCGTTGTACATTCCGCGCACCTGGGGCAGCGTCATGTGCGACTCGTCAACGAACATCAGGTAGTCGTCAGGGAAGTAGTCCAGCAGCGTCCACGGCGGACTTCCTGCCGGCCGCCGCGACAGGTGACGGGCGTAGTTCTCCACGCCGGCGCAGAAGCCGGTCTCGTCCAGCATCTCCATGTCGTAGCGCGTGCGCTGCTCCAGGCGCTGCGCCTCCAGCAACTTACCCTGCTGCCGGAGCCAATCCACCCGCTCCTTCATCTCGGCGTCGATGTCGATCAGGGCCGCATCCAGCTTCTCCCGGCTGGTCACGAAGTGCTTGGCGGGATATACGGAAAACTCACTCCGTTCGTTGAGCACTTCCCCGGTCAGCGTGTCCAGCGTGAGGATGCGCTCGACCTCGTCCCCAAAGAACTGGATCCGCACCGCGAATTCCTCATACGCCGGCACGATCTCTAGGGTGTCTCCCCGCACGGTGAACCGGCCGCGCGCCAGGTCGGTATCGTTGCGCTCGTATTGCATGTCGATCAGCTGACGCAGCAACGCCCGTCGGTTGTACTCCTCGCCCACCTCGACCCTGGCCACCATCTCGAAGTAGTCCGACGGGTCACCCAGACCATAGATGCACGACACAGAGGCCACGATCAGCGTGTCCCGCCGTGTCAGCAACGAGGTGGTGGACGCCAGCCGCAGCTTGTCCAGTTCCTCGTTGACGCTGCTGTCCTTCTCGATGTACGTGTCGGTGCGCGGGATATACGCTTCCGGTTGGTAGTAATCGTAGTAGGAGACGAAGTACTCCACGGCGTTGTGCGGGAAGAACTCCTTGAACTCCGTCGCCAACTGGGCCGCCAGCGTCTTGTTGTGCGCGATGACGATCGTGGGACGCTGTACCTCTTGCACGATGTTCGCCATGGTGAAGGTCTTGCCGCTGCCCGTGACACCCAGCAGGGTCTGGTACCCCAGGCCCTCGCGCACACCCTCGGAAAGGCGATGCACGGCCTGCTCCTGGTCGCCCATCGTGCCGAAATCCGCTACCAGCTGAAAGTCAGGCATCGTTCCTCCAGATTACGCTTCGCCCCGCAGACGGCGCAGTTCGGCTTCCATCTCTGCCATTCGCGCCTCCGCGGCTTGGAGGGCCGTCTCCGCCGCTTCACGAGCCTCCAGAAGCTCATGGTAGTCGGGCACCCACACATCTCTGACCGGATCGTAAAATCGTAATTTGCCAGCGTCCCAGCAGAGGTCCAAGCCCAACGCCGGGCTATGGCATCGCAGCATACCATCCGATCCCGGGGCAACCTCCATGGGGACGTACTCCCCGTTTTCCAAAAGTTCGCCCACCAGCGGCTCCCCGTAGTGCCGGCTGTCGGCCGTAGGATCGTAACGCCAGTATTCACCAATGCCCAGGGACGCATACAGGTCCCGCTCACGGCCCAAGTCCGCCCGAGCTGTGCTCTCCGAACCAATCTCCATCACGAAGTCGGGAACCCGGCCCAGGTGCCAGGTGAAGTAAGAGTTGTGAGGGAGGATCGCATCTCTGGTCAGGCCAAATGTAACGTGGCAATCCGGCGCCACGACGGCCCTGCGGTTCCCTTCCTCGTAGTACAGGAACGTGTTCCCGGTGACTATTACGTCGTAATGCTGCTCCAGGTAGGCCCGCAAAACCGGGGTGACTCTCCAAAAACACGGTTCCTGTTCCAATCCGTCGGGTAAGGGGAGGCCATCCTCGTCGGGATAACGAATGCCATTGAACACGTTGGTTTGCGCGGACAACGGGCGCGGCTTGGATGTTGTCATGGTGATGCCCCGTTCTGGCGAGTACCCGCTTCACACCGGCGCAGGCGATCCGTGAAACGACATTATAAGTTATCCACCCTATCCGCCGCCCATGGCCATCAGCGCCTGGCGCACCTTGTCCTCGAGCTCCGCATCCGCCGGCATTTCCAATCCCGCCACCGCCTGCCGCGCGTCGGCCAGCGTCATGCCCAGGGCCGTCAACGCCTCGATGGCTTCAGCATCCGTCCCCGCAGCCGCCGCGAGAACCGGTGATCCGGCGTCCGCGTCGGGCAGTTTACCGCGCAACTCCAGCACCACCCGCTGAGCCATGCGACGCCCGACTCCCTGGGCTCGCGCCAGGGCCACCACGTCCTCCGACGCCACCGCCTGCCGGAAACCGTCTTCTCCCAATTCCGAAAGGATGGCCATTGCCGACCGTGGCCCGATCCCGGAGACCCCCGTCAGCGCGCCGAAAAGCTCTACCGACCCCGCGTCCGCGAATCCATAGAGCACGGGCTGCTCGTTCTGGATGCGCAGGATGGTGTGGAGCCGCACTGGTTCACCAACGCTGCCCAGACCGGCGATAGACGATGCGGGCACCGACACCTGCAGGGTGACGCCGCCGACCTGCACGTTGACCCAGTCTGACCCGACGGCCTCCAGCGCGCCCCGCACGCCGACCAACACTGCCTAAAGTTCCTTGCCCGGCGCGATCTCGCGCGCTTTCAGCTCGTCGTCCTGCACGCGCTGGAGGTGGCACAAACCCACCGCCAGAGCATCGGCGGCGTCAGATTCCGGCTGGTGCGCCAGCCCCAACCTGGAAGAGGCGATCTGCTGCACCTGCTCCTTGGTGGCCCGGCCGTAGTCTGCAACCGCCATCTTCACGTCCGCCGGCGAGTACCGGTGCACCGGTATCCCCTGGCTGGCCGCGCCGATCAGCACCACCGCCTGGGCCTGCCCGATAGCCAGCGCCGACTTCGCGAATGAACGCTCGCCTCGGCCCACGAACGGATCTTCGACCGCGATGGCATCCGGCTGGAACACGTGGATCATGTTGAGGATGTGCGTGTGCAGTTGGTAAAGGCGCGTTTCGATCGCCATCGACGCGGGCAAGGCCACCACACCGTAGTCGTCAGCTTCCGGAGCGGGGTGGGCGTCCAGGACGCCGTATCCCATCCGCAGCGTTCCCGGATCAATTGCCAGGACACGCATCAGGCAGCAGACCCGTAGCGTTCCAGCACTTCCGCCGGGAAGTCGGCGTTGGTATACGCCTTCTGCACGTCGGCCAATTCTTCCAGGCTGTCCAGCAGCCTCAGGGTCTGCTCCGCCGCCCGGTCCTCCAGCGGAACCACCGTCTTGGGTACCATGGACACATCGGCCGACGATGGCTGCGCGCCCTCACCCTCCAGGGCAGTCTTGACCGACAGCAGGTTCTCCGGAGCCGTATAGACTTCCAGGATCCCGTCCTCGAAATTGACGTCCTCGGCTTCCGCGTCGATGGCGGTCATGATCAGCTCTTCGGCCACCGTCTCGTCGTCGATTTCCAGGGTGATCACCCCGCGGCTGTCGAAGTTCCAGGCAACGCAACCAGAATCACCCAGGTTCCCGCCGCCCTTGTTGAACGCGGACCTCACTTCCGACGCGGTGCGGTTGCGGTTGGTGGTCAGCGCCTTCACCAGGATGGCGCCGCCGTTGGGTCCGTACCCCTCGTAGGTGACCTCCGCGAGGTCCTCCATACCCTCTCCGCCTTCGCCAGTCGCCCGCCGGATGGCGCGGGTGATACTGTCCAGCGGCATATTATTGGACTTGGCCTGGTCGACGGCGATTCGCAGCCGGAAATTCATCTCTGGGTCGCCTCCGCCGCCATCCTTTACCGCGAGGCTGATGTTCCGCGCCAGTTTGGTGAACAGCGCGCCGCGCTTGGCGTCGGCCGCCCCTTTCGCTCGCTTGATGGTCGACCATTTCGAATGTCCGGACATTTGACACCTCCTTGACGTACCCCGTCCCATCTCGCTTCTACGGAGACTGGTGTCCAGGCGGATGCTCGCTGGCATCCCAATCTTCTTATAATGCGTGGTCGCTGAATTTTAGCATCGCGGCGATTAACCGGTCAAAACGGTCCCTCGGCCCAGTTCATGACAACTTCCGAACAATCTACGCGACAGGCCGACGCCATGGGGACCGCTCCCATGTGGCGACTCCTGTTGCAGATGGCCTTCCCGCCCATGTTCGCCATCATCGTGATGGCCATGTACAGCATAGTTGACCGCGCCTTCATCGGGAACGTGGTGGGTGTGAACGCGTTGAGCGGTCTGTCCGCCGCGTTCCCGGTCCAAATCGCGGCTGTCGCCATCGGGCTGCTACCCGGCCTGGGTGCGATGTCGGTGGTATCCCGCGCGCTGGGCGCTCGTGACCAACGCCGGGCGTCCCGGGCCATCGGTTCGTCGCTGGCGATCCTCGTCCCGGTCTACCTCGCTGCCACCATCGCCGGACTGACCCACCTGGACCAGATGGCGATCTGGATGGGAGCCTCGGAGCATACCGTCGGGTTCGCCCACCAGTACCTCGTCATCATCCTGCCCGGCAGTCTGTTCACCATGATCGCCATAGCGGTCAACAACCTGCTGATGGCCGAGGGCCGGCCCGGCACGGCGACTGTAGTGTTGGCCGGCGGCGCTGTGCTGAACGTCATCCTGGACGCGCTGTTCATATTGGCGCTGGGATGGGGCGTGACCGGCGCCGCGGCCGCCACCGTTACCGCTCAGGGCGGGGCGGTTCTTTTCGCCGTTTGGTTCTACCTGTCCGGGCGCAGCGCCTTGCGGATCAGCGTGGATGCGCTGACCCCCCGGTTGGAGTTGATCCGGGAGATTGCCGCGCTGGGCATTCCGATCTTCACCATCGAGAGCGCTCGGTCCATCGTCGTTGTGGTCATCAACAACATCCTGAGCCAGTATCCGGGCGGCGACGCTTACATCGCGCTCTTTGGCGTAATCAACGCGGTGCTGGAGTTCGCTCTGGCCCCGTTCATCGGAGCGGCATTGGCCTACCTGCCGTTGGCGGCCTACAACTACGGCGCGGGATACTACCACCGCGTGCGCCAGGCCATCTGGCAGAGTTGCCTCGGCGCAACGGTCGGCGGCGCGATCATGGTAGCCGTCCTCATACCCACCTCGGGCCACATCGTCACCCTCTTCTCAACCCGAGAGGCGTTCCCCGCGGAATCCGGCGACGCCCTCCGCATCGCTCTTCTGGCCCTGCCCATAGTGGGAATCGAGTTCGTCAGTTCCATCGCCTTTCAGGCCCTGGGCATGGCGTGGCCCTCAGTCATCTTGACCATGACCCAGCGGGTCGTGTTGCTGCTGGCCTGGGTGTTCGGCCTGTCTCACGTCTTCGGCACCTGGGGAGTATGGTGGTCCTTCCCGGCCACCGACCTGGGAGGGATGCTCCTCGGCTTGGCCGCCCTCGTCCTCGTGTGGAAACGGGTGGACGACTGGGGTCGGCACGCCACCCGCCGCCGCTTTTGACATCGCCGGGTGGCGGCAGTAGCATTACGCTCGATTGCTGATACCCGCCTGACCCACCTTGCCTCTGGAGGCCACGTTATGGCTATGAACTCCTCCGGCGTCTCCCACATCGCCGTGTGCGTCCGCGATCTGGACGAATCCCTCAAGTTCTACCGCGACATCCTGGGAATGACCGTGACCGTCGATCGGGTCCAGGACACCTCCACCGGCGGCCTGCCCCACGTCTACGCCCACGACCGTTCCACCCGCCGCCAGGCCATCCTGTCCTACGGCGACGGAGCGGTTCCCACCCTGGTGATGACCAGCCACCCGGGCGACGACGCCGACGGCGGCGCGATCAAGCTCGACCAGGTCGGCATCAGCCACATCTCCTTCAGCGTGTCCGACGTGAAGGCCCTGGCAGACGAACTCATTGCGGCCGGAGTGGAACTGGCCGGCCCAATGGACGGCTTCACCAACGCCGACGGCGAGGTCTCCAGCATCTTCGTCTACGACCCCGACGGCATCCTGGTGCAGTTCGACAGCGGCGGAGGCTGACCGTCGCGCACCTTTTCGTCGTGCCAGGCGGCGGAGATTGTACACGGTACAATGAAACACCCTGACCACGACGACGGCCGAGAAACGATCTGGGGGATCAGCCCGAATGACCGCCGCTGGTTCCAGGCGATGACACTGGTTGGCGGTAACATCGGGGCCATCACCGTGACTTGGTTGTCGCTGAATTACCGCACCGGCAATCAGACCCCAGACGCCTTCGCGCTCGACATATTACTGGGGATCGGCGCCAGTTTCGTTGCTGCCGGCTTTATATCCTGGAACTTGGTCCAGATAAAGGAGTTGACAATGGCAATTGCAGATTGGATCAGAGAGGCCACTGAAAGGCGCCGGCAGAGAATACGTGAGGAGGGGCGCGCAGAGGGCCGCGCGGAAGGCTACAAAATGGGCTACGATGATGCCCAACGGGGCAAACCGCGACAAACGTCTATTGAAAAACGTGAATCCGAACGCTGACCGTGCCCTGGGGAGTCAATCTCCGGCTTCTCAACATAAGGAGCCAGTACCATGCCGATGAATGCCAGCGGCGTTTCCCACATTGCCATTTGCGTCCGGGACCTCGACGTCTCGTTGCAGTTCTACTGCGACGCGCTCGGGATGTCCATCGTCAGTGACGTGATCCAGGACACCACCACCGGAGGTCTGCCCCACGTCTACGCCCACAATCGGGCCACCCGCCGCCAGGTGCGCCTCGCTTACGCCGACGGCGCCAAGCCTACACTCACGATGACCAGTCATCCCGGCGACAACCCGGATGGGGCGCCGATCAAACTCGACCAGGTTGGCATCAGCCACATCTCGTTCAGCGTCCCGGACCCCAAAGCTCTTGCCGAAAACCTGTCCTCACAGGGTGTTCCTCTTGCCGCGCCCATGGATGTGTGGACCAACGCCGAAGGACGGGTCGGCAGCTTCTACGTCTATGACCCGGATGGCATCCTGGTCCAGTTCGACGCCGGCTGATGCACGGTCGCCGGTCCACGCCAACCGCCTCCCAGGCCTGATCGGCCCGACGTCGTCGAGAGCCGGACGAACGATGCGTGACGGCGCGCCGCAGATCACCCCGTTCCTGTGGCTGGACGGTTGCGCTCGCGAGGCGGCGGACTTCTACGTTTCGGTTTTCAGGGATTCGCGTATCGTCGACGACATCGCGCTGCCGGACGACCCGGGCGCGGGCAGTCACGTTGTTTCCTTCGTCGTGAAAGGCCAGCGCTTCACCGCCTTCGACGGCATACCAGCCTACGAGTTCACGCCAGCCATCTCGTTTGTCGTTGACTGCGAATCCCAGGAAGAAATCGACGCCTGTTGGGACCGGCTGGCAGAAGAGGGTTCGCCCATTCAGTGTGGCTGGATCCAGGACAAATTCGGCGTCCACTGGCAAATCGTGCCCGCCGAACTACCGGATTTGATGCGGGACGACGCCAAGTCAACCGCCGTTATCAACGAGCTGCTCACAATGGTGAAAATCGATTTGGAACGGTTGCGCCACGCGTACGCAAACGCCTAGAGGATGATCATGTCACACCACTACGACCAGCACGACCACGAAAAGCTGCTGCGCTGGCGAAACGATCTCGCCGCAGCGCCCATCGAGCCGGACGGCTTCCCGGCAATGGCCCTTTTCCTGGTCAAACCCCAGGCGACCGGCTCCCACGAGATATTCCGGCGTTATCGCAGCGAGTTCGAAAAACGGGACGCCAGCTTTGCCCATCTCGTCGTCTTCGGGATGCACGGCATCTCTGCCACCGTCCGGGGACTCTTGGATCAGGCGGGACTCAGCGAACCCGAACTCCCGTTGATGATGCTCGCTCCGTCCGCCGATCCCTGCGCCGTGACCGCGATACGTCTCCCGTCCGGCGAGAGCATCGAGGGCGCCGACGATCCCAACGGCGGCGGCACCTGCGACTACCTCGCCGCCTGGCAGGACGTCCTGGACCGCATCAGCATCACCAGGCCCGGCCGCCCTCTCCGCCTCATGGGTGTCCAGGGCCAGAAGCTGGACGGCGTAGATCTGCGCGAACTGGCCGGCTCCGCGCTGGAGGCAGCTGCCGCGCCGCCAAGTTTGACCGCCAATTGACGCCGATGCTATTCGAAACTCGATCCATCCATCGGCTATATACCGGTGAATAGCAGCCCCTTCGGGGGCTGCGTCTTGTTTAATTGATTATGAACCAAGAACGTGTGATCGCATACATCGATGGGTTCAATCTGTACCACGCTATCGACGCGCTGAACCAACCCCATTTGAAGTGGCTTGATCTGCGGGCACTGGTCTCTTCATTTCTGAATGTGGGCCAGGTCCTGACGGCGGTAAATTACTACTCCGCTTACGCTACCTGGATGCCTGAGGCGCATGCCCGCCACCGACAATACGCCAACGCCTTGCGGGCCGTTGGCGTAAGTGTTCATCTCAGCGAATTCCGCGATCGTCCACAAGAATGCTTTCAATGCGGCAACCGATGGATCGCCCACGAAGAAAAGCGGACAGACGTCCGAATGGCGGTCGACATCGTTGCCGACTGTCTTGAGGGCACATTTGACGTCGCTTTAATTATCAACTCCAACAGTGACATCCTCCCAGCGGTAGCAAAAATTCGATCCAAAAGTGGTAAGAGATTGTTGATGGTTTCCCGGCCGGGGCGTTTCAATCGTGCACGCGACCTCCATTTCTCACATCAGATCAGGCGGGGAAGGATCGCTCGCTGTCTTTTGCCCCCAACGGTAATCGACAACGGACGGGTGGTTGTCACCCGTCCGCCGGAATACGATCCCCCTGCGTAGCCTCAGCCTACTGTCGCACCAGCTTCACCAGCCGCCGTCCTTCCTGGTTGTGCCCGATGTACAGGTCGCCGCGGGAGTCGGCCCATACCGCGTGACCTCCCGCTCCCCCGACGTCCACCTTGGCCAGCACGTCGCCATCCATGTTCAGGATGGTCATGAACGCGTCCAGCTCCACCACGTAGGCAATGCCGTCGTGATCGACGAAGATATCGCAGGGCCGCGCCAGGCCGGTCCACATCCCCAGGTATTCACCGTCGCCGGTGAACAGTTGGATCCGGTTATTCTCCCGGTCGCACACCATCACCCGACCGTCCCAGTGCACCCAGATGCCGTGCGGTATGTGAAACTCGCCAGGCCCGCGCTTCCCCGGCCGACCCCACGAGTGCAGCAGCCTGCCGTCCGGCGAGAACTTGTGGACCCGACTGTTGGCATACCCATCCGAGACGAACAGGTCTCCGTTGGGAGCCAGCGCGATGTCCGTGCACCGGTTGAACGGCCCGGCCGCTTTCCGCATGGTTCCGTCTGCCCGCGCTCCACCGGTGTCGGATGGAGCATCCCAAACCCCCATGGTCATCAGGGGTTTGCCGTCCAGCGTGCACTTGACGATGGCGTGCGACTCGCGCACCGGAAGGTAGATGTGATCCTCGCCGCTGATGTAGATCCCATGCGCGTCGGTCAGGTACTCCCGACCCCATTCCCTCTGGAAATTGCCGTCCCGGTCGAACACCATGAGCGGGTGATCGCCCCGGTTGAAAACGTAAACCCGGTCCTGGGAATCGCAGGCCGGCTCCGCCTGTCCTATGGTCCAGCCATCCGGCGTCTTCGCCCAATCGTCCACGACCTCGTAGGTGAAATCTCCGCTGCCTACCGTTGCCATTCTGGGCCTCCTTTTGCCTGTGTACCTCTCGGAAGGGCGATGATGCAGAACGATGGCTTCAGTCGCCACTCGCCAAGTTCATCGCCAGCTGGGCCAGCGTGCGCGTCGGAACGCCGGTCGCTCCCTTCACCAGGTGCCCCTTGCTGCTGGATGCGGTCGACGTGCCGGCTATGTCCAGGTGGACCCAGTCCGCGTCTTCCGCGAATTCCCGCAGCAGCATTGCCGCCGTAATGGAGCCGGCCTGCCGTCCGCCGCTGTTTTTCATGTCGGCCACATCGGAACGGATCAGCTCGCGGTAGTCTTCGAGCATGGGCAGTTCCCAGAAGCGTTCTCCGCTGCGTTCGCCGGCTGCCCCGACGTCCTTGGCCAGTTGGTGAGAGTTCCCCATCATGCCGGTGCAGGCCTTGCCCAGCGTCACGACCATCGCTCCGGTCAGCGTCGCCACATCTACGAGGCGGGTGATGCCCAGGCTGCGCGCGTAGCAAAGGGTGTCGGCCAGCACCAGCCGGCCCTCGGCGTCCGTGTTGATCACCTCGATGGTCTTGCCGTTCATCGCGGTCACCACGTCTCCGGGACGCTGCGCCCGCCCACCGGGCATGTTCTCCGTCGCCGCAATAAGGCCCGTCACGTTGATGCGTGGTTTCAACGAGCCGATGGCATTCATCGCGGCGATCACCGAAGCGCCGCCGGCCATATCGCCCTTCATGGCTTCCATGTTCGCCGCGGGCTTCAATGAGATACCACCGGTATCAAAGGTGATGCCCTTGCCCACCAGGCCCAGGTTGTTCTCCGGGTTGGCCGGGTCGCCCCGGTAGGTCATGACGATCAACTTGGGCGGTTCCTCGCTGCCCTGCGCAACACCCAAAAAAGCGCCCATGCCGTGTTCTCGCATACCATCCCGGTCCATCACGTCCAGTTCCAGGCCGACCGACTCCGCAATCTCCCGTGCCGCCTCAGCCATCTTCGTCGGCGTCATCACGTTTGCCGGATGGTTCACCAGGTCCCTCGCCAGCATCGTGGATTCCGCCAGGACCGTTCCCACCGCGGCGCCGGCTGCCAGTGCATCCACCGTGGCGGCATCACGCTCCACGATGGTCACGCCCTGAACATCGCCCGCGGAAGCCTCGGCCTCATCACCGTCGTTCGCGCCGCTGCCGTTGCTGCGGTAGGTGTCAAACTTGTACAGGCCCAGCAGGGTGCCCTCTGCGATCGCCTGTGCCGACTCCGCTGCGTTGAGCCCGCCGATGCCAGCGCCATGGGCGATGGTCGCGTATTCGCTGACGCCTTTCCGTCTCAGGAACCTCGCCACGTCACCGCTGACGCGGCGCACTGCAACCGTGTCGAAGTCGTTCGACTTTCCCAGGCCGGCCACCACCACCCGCTTGGCGGGAATCCGGTCCATGGTGTGTATCAGCGTGAGTTCGCCCAGCTTGCCCTTGATCTCGCCGTCGGCAATCAGCTGCGAAATCGCTTCACCCAGCGCGCGGTCCACCGCGCCCGTGCCGCCTCCCGGCTGCGTCACGCCCTGGAACAGATTCACCACCAGCGCCGGCGTCGCGAACTCGGTCGCGTCTCCGGCGGTAACCTTGATCGTCGCTGCCATGCTCTTCTCCTGGAACCGGTCGATTGGCCGTTGTTGGCCCGATTATGCCAACCGCCCGGCTATGGCACAACCGGAGACCACCCGGTGCGTCGCAGCGTTTCCAGCAACACCGATTCCGTTTCTTCGGGACCGCCCACCAGCAGGTGGGGGCCCGGCACCGGTTGATCGGCCACCGCCATGCGCGAGTACACGTCCCAGGTGGCATCGCTCTGCGACGCTTCCCCAACTCCCTCGGCCCGATCCGACAGGCGACGCCGCACCAGTTCCGAAGGCGCGGTGAACCGGATTATCAGCGGTTCGACGCCAACCTCATTCGCGGATTCATAGAGCGGCCGGCGTACGTTCTCGTTGAGATTGGTGGCGTCGAACACCACCGAGTACCCGTCCCGCAGGTAGCCCTTGGTAAGCACGTGCATGGCGGCGAAAACGCGCCGGTGCTCGCGGCGGCTGTAGCTGGGCGTATCGACCAGCAACTTGCGCGTGCGGTCGCTGTTGAGCCACACGAACGGAGCACGGCGGGCCAATTCCCTGGCGAAATGAGACTTTCCGGTGCCGGGCAACCCGCAGAGGATCACCAGGCTCGGCGTCGCTCCGGTAGCGCCGGGCAACTCGCCAGCGTACGCCGAACGCAGCCGTTGGAGATCCGCCGGACGAAGCCCTCCGGCCGTCCAGAGGTTGCGCTGCGACCGAGACGTCGTTCCGGACACCAGCGCTCTCCTTTGCGCGTGATTGCAGGGTCTGCTGGCTCGGCCCTACGCTAATAACGCCCGCAGGGCGTATTGGACCACCACCAGCACTATCATCACCACCAGCGGGCTGAAGTCGATCATGCCCGTCTGGGGTAACACGCGCCTGATCGGCCCCAGCACCGGCTCGGTCAACGAAAACACCACCTCGTACAGGCGAGCCAGTACGTCCGGCGTCCCGCTTCCTTGCGTCGACATATACTGCACCACGAAGCCCAGAATGATACGGGCCAGGAGCAGCAGGTAGCACAACGTAATGAATAAGCTGAGTAGCTGGAGCACGCCGGAACCCCCGAGTAGCCTGACGAGCCTAGTTTTGGCCCAGCCGGACGGACTTCAGATACGCGGCGTTCACCGCATCGACCAACGCTGCCGGCACTCCGGCGCGTTCCAGGGCCTGCAAGCCTTCGGCCGTGGTGCCGCCCGGCGACGTGACCATGTCCTTGAGTTCACCCGGGTGCTTGCCCGTCTCGGAGATCAACTGCACGCTGCCCCTGACGGTCTGCAACGCCATCCGTCGCGACACGTCGCGCGGCAATCCCACGTACACGCCGGCGTCGATCAGGGCCTCCACTATCAGGAACACGTAGGCCGGACCGCTGGCGCTGAGCGCCGTCGCCATGTCCATGTATTTCTCGTCGTCAACGTAGATGGAGTCCCCGATGGTGGAAAGCATGGCGTCGGTGGCTTCCCGATGCGCCTCGCTCACCGAAGGGGCACAGGTCCACATCGTCATGCCTTCGCCGATCTGTGCCGGCGTATTGGGCATGACGCGAATGATCCCGCCGTGTTTCATACCAGTCGCCAGCGAATTCATCGTTGCCCCGGCCACGATGGACATCAGCGATTTCCCGTCCCCGAATGAACCGCCGATATCGGCGTAAACTTTCGGGAGGTCCTGCGGCTTAACCGCCAGCGCTATTAGTTCGGATACGTCAACCACCGCGCCGTTTTCGCCCGAGACCCCAATGCCATACCTTTCCGCCAGGTAATCCCGTCGCGCGGGAACCGGCTCGCCCACGATCACATCGCCGGCGTCGGCAACGCCAGCATCGAGCATCCCCGCCAGGATGGCCTCGGCCATCGTTCCACCACCGATGAACCCAATGTTCATTGCTCTAACCCTCGCCAGCGCCGGCCGTCAAGCCGTGCTTCACGGAAAATCCTACATCGGAGGTATCGCCGATTGCCAGGTCGTCATTGCCGGTGAGCCGGCGCAACCGTCTCAACTGGACGTTGCTGGTAATGGTGAACGGGCGAGGCGGCTGTGTCGTCAGGTCGATCAATGCCTCCATTACCCGCTCAACTCCGTCAATCATCTCAGACAACTCTTCCGGGCTGCGGAAATTTTCGTAAAAATTCTCGTGACCCACGCGGTACGCTTCCGAAAGGGCCTGCACCTGGTCACTATCAAATCCGTATTCCAGCACGACTTGACTCATGACCGCGTGCACGTCCTGATGGGACTTATGCCGCCACCCGCGTTGTTCGGCGATGGCTTTCACTGGGTGCACCACGGCGCCCCAGGCTTTTTCACCCGCCTGCAAGCGGCTACCCATCTTCAGTTCTTCGCGCGCGTGGATTATCATCCGCAGACTGATCCGGAGACGGTCTTCGGTACTTTGCGTGCCGTGGGCCGGCAAGTCCGGTGCGGCAACCATACACCTACCCCTCACCCCAGCCGTCCGTCAGCCCGTCGCCCCGGGCAAAGGCCACCGCCATACGGATCGATTCCACCATTGAAGTGTGGTCCGCCAGGTTCTTGCCGGCTATGTCGAATGCCGTTCCATGGTCAACCGACGTGCGGATGAACGGCAGTCCAAGGTTGGCAGTGATGCTCTCCTCAAATCCGTACACCTTTACCGGGATGTGCCCCTGGTCGTGATACATGCACAGGGTCACGTCGTACCGGTCCTGGATCACCTGGTGGAAGATGATGTCGGCGGGCACCGGGCCGATGGCGTTGATCCCTTCACCCTGCGCTTGTCGCACTGCCGGCGCGATCTCTTCCGCTTCCTCGTTGCCCAGCAATCCACCGTCGCTGCCATGGGGGTTCAGCGCCGCCACCCCAATCCGGGGCTCCGCAAATCCCCACTGCCGGAAGTTGTCGTCGGTCAGCCGCAGGTAGTCGAGGATCCGGCCCTTCTTCACGTAGTCACAGGCCACGCGCAACGACCGGTGCGTCGTCAGGTGGACCACCCGCAGGTTCTTGGCCATCAGCATCGTAGCGACGGTTTTCGCGCCGGACAGCTCCTGGAGCAGCTCCATGTGTCCGATGGCTTCGTATCCGGCCAGCGCGGC
The DNA here is from genome assembly GCA_951813535.1 of uncultured Dehalococcoidia bacterium. GTDB lineage: Bacteria > Chloroflexota > Dehalococcoidia > Lucifugimonadales > UBA3495 > Bin87. The sequence continues at coordinate 2,690,233 of OX638345.1, forward strand.
GGCTTCCTTGTTCAGCGGCGCCGTCGCCAGGCCGTCGACCACGCCGGCCATCGCCAGTTGACCGGCTTTGCTGACCCATTCCATGGCTGCTTTGCCGCACGGAACGCTCAACTGTCCGACGGTGATGTCCTCGGGGTTCAGGTTCCCGATATCCACCACGTCGACCACCGACGGGTCATCCCCGGCGACCGTTGGATCATCCGTAGGGTTGATGCTCAAGCCCAATCCGGTGAGCCGTGCCGCCTCTCGCATGGCGTGCACGTTGCCCACCACCACCGGCCGGCACGCGGCGTAGACCCGCGGGTCGGCCAGCGCCTTGACCACCACCTCCGGTCCGATCCCGCATGGGTCGCCCATGGTGATCGCTATGGCCGGTCGCCTCGTTTCGTTTTCCGTCCCAGATACCATCTCACGCCTCATCTGTCAGTGCGGGCTCCACTCGGCCAGCTGGCCGCAAAATTATAGCACGCGCACCAATTGCGCTATCCCGCTTCGAACGGGCACATCGCGCCTCCGAACGGTACCCCGGCTTGAATCTGCTTTGCTATACTGGCGCCAAAATACAAACACTGAGCAGGCCACATGGATCAGCAAAAATATTTCGAACAAGACCGCGGGAAGCTCATAGAAGCTGCCCTATACCTCAGTGAACTTTCGATCGACGACCCTGATTTTGGGATCGCAAAATTGGCGAAGCTCCTGTACTACGCAGATTGCGACGCGTACATCCAGCGCGGCGAGCCTATCACAGGCACTACCTATCTCCATTTCCCTCATGGACCGTACCCGGCAAATTGGTATGAAGTGCGGGAACAGATGGAACTACAGGGCGACGTTGAGGTCGTATACGGATCGTCGGGCGAAGCCTACCAACGATACCGACTATTGCCCCTGCGCGCCGCCGATTTGGAGCGACTGAAACCCACTGAACGCGAAATCCTAGAAGCCCAAGTTTCGCGATTCGCGGGATTCAACGCGGCGGGGATTGAGCAATACTCCCACCAAGAAATTGGTTGGTTGTCTACCGAGGATGGGCAGCCCATACCCTACTCGCTGGCGGGGGTTTCATCAGCTCAGCTGAGTACGCGCGATATCCAAAATAGTCGCGCTTTTAGTTGATGCTCCGAACGCCCAGCAAGTGGACTTCCCCGTCGTCTTCCACGATTTCGTAGCTGATTCGTACCCTGCCGAACGGATGTATCGCCGACCTGGGAAAATCGATCGCTCTCATGTTGTCCGGCCAACCTGGTATTGCCCTTGGAGCCCACGGAGAATACGCGATAGCTTCTTTGATAGCGACCAGCGTCACAGGATCCGTCATAGGGTTGATCCAGCCTTCCAATACGCCACTTTTCCAACCCGCATCAAAATCATCCAATTCGATCACCAGGTAGCGCCTGCCTCGGTGGGATGGCGACATATACCGTCTCCTTCGCGCCGTTATGCACGGCTAAATCAAAAGAACAAAAAAGGGCGGATGAGTGTCCGCCCAGAAGACGATTTACTCGCACTTGTTCCACCCGCATGAATAGCAGGCGAGGCAGCCCTCCTGGTTGACCACGCTCCCGTTGCATTCCGGGCACCGCTGGGAGAAACCCGTCGGATACATCGGCGCCGGCGCGTGCCCATTGCTCCCGTTCTCCACCGGACCCCCGGCCAGGCTCAGTTGCACCCCGGCCGGCGCGCTGTCCAGCGCATCGCCGCCGTTGGTGATGTTGTCCAGCACCAGAGCCACCGCATCGGGACCCGACCCCACCAGCACGCCGTTGTCCCACGCCGGGCAGCAGGTTATCCCGCGCAGTTGCCGGGTGACCTCGCTGGGGTCGATGCCAGCCCGCAGCGCCAGCGATACCAGGCGCGACACCGCCTCCAGCAGCGCCGCGTCGCAACCGCCGGCCTTGCCCATGGTCCCAAACACTTCGAAGGGCAACCCGTCGGAATCCATGTTCACGGTGACGTACATGTTGCCGTGTCCGGTCCGTACCCGTTCCGTGATGCCGTGGATCTGTCGCGGCCGCCGCCGGGGCACCCGGCTGCCGAGCCCAATGATTTTCACCGCGTCCGGGTCATCCGGGTCGGCCCGGTTGTCGTCTTCCGATTCCTGGGCTCCGTTGCCGGTGCTCAACACCTGCTCCGATTTGCTCCCGTCGCGGTATACCGTAATGCCCTTGCATCCCAGGGTGTAGGCGGACCGGTAGGCCTCCGCCACGTCCTCCACCGTCGCCTCGTGAGGGAAGTTGATGGTCTTGGATACCGCGTTGTCCGTGTATTCCTGGAAAGCCGCCTGCATCCGCACGTGCCATCGGGGATCGATGTCATGAGAAACCCGGAACACGTTCTTGACCCAACCAGGCACGTCCAAATCCTCCAGCGAACCCACGCTGGCCAGGTGTTCCATCAGTTCCGGCGAGTAAAACCCCTCGTGTCGTGCGACGGCTTCCAGGAAAGCGTTGCCCTCGACCAGGCGTGTGTTGTCCATCACGTTCCGGACGTAGGACAGGGCGAACAACGGCTCGATCCCGCTGGAGGCCCCCGCTATGATGCTGATCGTTCCGGTGGGCGCAATCGTCACCGGCGCCGAGTTCCGCATCGGTATGGATGTCGGCCCCTCGTTGTACGCGCTGTTTTCCCACTGCGGGAACGGGCCCCGGGACTCCGCCAACTCGCAGGACGCCCGGAAGGTTTCTTCCTGGATGAACCTCATCACCTCACGAGCCAATTCCAGGGCCTCCACGCTGTCGTAGCGCACGCCCATCTGGATCAGCAGGTCCGACCATCCCATGACACCCAGCCCGATGCGCCGGGTCTGCCGGCTCATGTCCGCGATCTCCTGAATCGGATAGTTGTTCATGTCGATCACGCAGTCCAGCATATGCACCGCCGTCGTGATGACTTCACTCATCCGCTCCCAGTCCACCTCCACGTCATCCGCGGTGTAACGGACCATCCGGGTCAGGTTCAGCGAGCCCAGGTTGCACGATTCGTACGGCAACAACGGCTGCTCTCCGCACGGGTTGGTCGACTCGATGTCCCCCAGTTGCGGGTTCGGATTGTCCCGGTTGATGCGATCCAGGAACACGATGCCCGGATCGCCGGTGCGCCAGGCCAACTCTGTCATCCGCTGAAACACTTCCCCGGCGTTCAGCTGACCCGACACCTGCCCGGTACGGGGATTGACGAGATCATAGTCCTCGCCCTTTTCCGCCTTCACCATGAAGTCCTCGGTAACCGCCACCGAGATGTTGAAGTTGCTCAGATGAGTACCGTCCTCTTTGGACCTGATGAACGAGAGCACGTCCGGGTGCGTCACGTGCAGGATGCCCATGTTCGCACCCCGGCGAGTGCCACCCTGCTTCACGACGTCGGTCGCCGCGTCAAAAGCGTTGATGAAGCTCACCGGCCCCGAAGCCACGCCGCCGGTCGAGCCCACGACGTCCCCCTCCGGCCGCAGCCGCGAAAAGGCAAAGCCCGTGCCGCCGCCGCTCTTGTGGATCAGCGCCGTCTCCTTCACCTTGGTGAAGATGGAATCCAGGGAATCCTCGACCGGCAGCACGAAGCACGCCGACAACTGCTGCAACTCACGACCCGCGTTCATCAACGTCGGCGAGTTGGGCAGGAATTCCAGCCGCCGCATCACCCCGTAGAATCGCTCTTCCACCGCGGCGCGTTCGTCTTCGGTCGCGCCATATTCCATCTCCGATTGGGACAGATTGTGCGCCACCCGGCGGAACATCCCTTCCGGGTCTTCCAATACATTTCCTTCCCGGTCCTTGGAAAGATACCGACGCTGCAGCACGACCCTCGCGTTATCGGTCAGGGTCCCGTTCCTGTCGTTGTATTCGCCGGCTATGCCGGCCGCTATCATTGCGTCACGTATGCGCCGCCTCACCTCATCGGCCGAATCAGCCCTTCTCGCCGGATCAATTCCCGTAGCCGTTGCCACCGCAGGTACCTCCCTCAAAATCAATTATATTGATCGAATTTATGATTGATGGATAAAGAACGACGATCCGCATGGGATCCGCGTGCGCCGCTGTAGTTTAAACCATCAACCCTCTCGCGCGCCGGGTTTGTCGGCCAGGTGCGGCGGGACGCCGGCGCGCCAACGCCCCGCCTCGATGATCATGTTGCTCCGACCTCGTTTTTCCGGTTCACCCCCTGGAGCCGCGCGGTGAGGTCCAGGTCGAACCTTAACTCCTTGTAGAAGTACAGCACCGGCGTTTCGCGTTCCTGACGCAGGTCCAATCCGACCAACGCGGCCGTCGCGTCCTGCACCCGATGCCAAACTCCCTCATCACCCGGGGTTCCCCTGGTGACGAGACGCACCACCCCGGAGGTCATGCTTATTCCCAAACGGGTCAGGGTATCCGCAATCAGGTCTGCAAAGTCTTTCAAAGCTCCGTACGCGTACTGATGACCCGCAGTCAGGCGCAACGCCAGTCCCGTGGGCGTGTTCCGGCAATTGGTCACCGGGAAGGTGCTCCGCAACTGCCGGGTAATCTCGGCCTCGGCCCCTTCCGGGCACGGGCCACAGTGGATTTCTACGTTGTAATGCACCGAGTGTTGCATTTGTTCAGGCTCCCGAGCGCCAGGCTCATGCTGGAGTTGATTGGCCGACACCCGGCGGGGCGGATCAAAGTCTGCCGCCGCCGGTTGTTTGTAACGGTCGACGCTTTCACGCGATGAGGTCATCGCCCTCCCGCTGCGCCGGCAACGCTGCCCAGCAACTCACCAGGCACGCCCGGGACTCTCGGTCCAGGTCATCCTGAAGTTCGGCAAAGGGGTTCGGAATCCACGAGTCGCCATTGTCCGCGTCGCTGGTGGCCCAGTCCGACGGGACCCACATCTTCCGCAGCATCTCCTCCATGTCGTGGACCCGGTTGTTGTGGGTCAACAGCCTTGTGAAGGCGGAGTATTGAACGGTGCTGCTCATGATGGTGTTGAACACCTCCCTTGGGGTTGTGGATGGCGAGCAGGTGGCAAGTCTGCCAATTTGGTTTGACCTGGACGCCCGGCAATGGTGGCGATGCCGGAGCGCCCGTAAGTCCATTGGTTGATACGCTTCAACGCGAATCGCAGTTCACGTCCTCATCAATGCAAGGCCTGGGCCGTGGTTCGCCTATTGCCCATCGCGGCGCGTGGTGCGCCGGGCCCGGGGTTTCCGGGATGTAACCGCCGCCAGGCTCAGCAGCGGTTCCGGTTGCCCCTGTCGCAGCGAACGGGCCTGTTCTTCAAAGTCGTTCGCTCCCCGGAAGTCGTAATACACCGACGCGTAACGCATGTACGCCACTTCGTCCAGCGCCCGCAGCCGCTCCAGGACCATCAATCCCAGGTCCCGGGATTTGACCACGCCGCTTCCCAGACGCTGAAGTTCCGTTTCAATGTCGTCGGCGAGGCGGTCAATGTCCCGTCGGGGTATCGGCCTCCTGGTGCAGGCCATATCGATCCCCGAGATCAACTTGGCCCGGCTGAATTCCTGGCGCCGGCCGTCGCGCTTGTCGACCTGCAACGCGGGCAACCTGACTTGCTCATGGGTGGTGAACCGACGGCCGCACGAAAGGCACTCGCGCCGCCGCCGGATGCCGTTGTCAGCATCCCGCGAGTCGGTCACTTTGCTCTGCACGGTTTGGCAATAAGGGCATTTCATCAGATTGCACGCCTTTTGGTCTTTTTTTCAGACAGTTTTTGAAATCGGTATATGTTGTGTTTTTGAACCCGAAAACCACAATTTGTAGTAGTCAGAATTATACCGACCACGATTCCGGTTCGCACGGAAAACGGCGTAAGAATTTCAACTGGATTTCCCCCGATTTTCACGCCGCCATACGTGAGGGCACAAAAATTGGCCCCCTCTCCCAGCAGAAGAGGGGGCCACGGGGGTCGGAGAGGGATCGGTCTAGCGATAAAATCCCCGGCGATTCTGCCGGTTCTGCAGGAACGTCGGGAGTTCATAATCCCTTCTTTCCGGCACTTCCATCTCGTTCAGCAACTTGGCGATGTCGTCTTCCGGGGTCTCTATCGCCGCCGGGAAGTCCGCCGCCACCATCGTCATCTTGACCTCGTCGTCCAGCCGGGCATCCCGGTTGGTTCCGAAGATGATGTTGGCGTTGGGATCTGCCAGGTCCTCAACCACCGCTGCCGCTTCCTGCACTTCCTGCAACGACAGGTTGTTGCCTCCGGTCAGGACGAACAGGATCCGCCGTGACCCTTCCAGTGAGATGTCCAGCAACGGGCTCGTGGTGCATTGCCGGGCCGCTTCCCTCGCCCTTCCTTCACCCCGACCCCGGCCAATGGACAACCAGGCCTGGCCGGCCCCGGTGAGGATCGTCTTCACGTCGGCGAAGTCCACATTGATCTCACCGGGCACGGTCACCACTTCGGCGATCGCGCTGATCCCCTGGTGCAGCACCGAGTCGGCTAGCTTGAGCGCGTCTTCCCACGAGTAGGAATCGGACTGTTCCTCGTTGAGCGCCAGCAATCGATCATTGGGAATCACGATCATGGTGTCAACATGGTCCTGAAGTCGTTCCAGACCGTCCTGGGCGTTCTTGCGCCTCATCTGGGCCTCAAAACCGAACGGCCGGCTCACCACCGCGATGGTCAGGGCGCCCGATTCCTTGGCTATCTGCGCCACCACCGGTGCGGCGCCCGTGCCGGTGCCACCGCCCATGCCAACCGCCAGGAACACCATGTCCGCGCCACTCACCGCCTGTTCAATTTCAGCCCGCGATTCCTCAGCCGCCTGGCGACCCAGTTCGGGTTGGGCGCCGGCGCCCAGTCCCCGGGTCAGGTTGCGGCCCAGCGGAATCCGGTAGTGAACGTCGCACCGGGCAAGATGCTGGGCGTCAGTGTTCAGAGCGTAATATTCGACCACCGGCAGCTTTTCTTTATACATGCGGCTCACCGCGTTGGAGCCGCCGCCGCCCACGCCAAGCACTTTTATCAGCGGAACCCCCCGTCCGATCTCGGGTATCAGGCCGTCGGTGTCATCAAAGCCCTCGGCTGGCTCCCACGACGCGGAGTTATCGGGAAATATCATCGTCCTTTCGCCTCCTGTTATTGTTGATTGGTTTGTGGTTTTGTCGATCATCAAACTGTACCGGCGCGCGCTCCGCACAGATGGCGGCCGGTGTTTCTAAATCTGCTCGTCCTCAAATTCAGGCTCAGCCGCGGCTCGCCGTGAGCCCGACCGGGCGAACGGCCGCCGGAACAGAGATGCCGGCGACCAGTTCCGGTCTCCGGAGCCTCTCGGACGCTCCCGGTCCGTCCGGTTCCGGTGTTTGACCGCCCACTGCAGGGCGCCCAATACGGCAGAGAATTCCGGCTGCCTCAGCGACTCCGGCAATCCCGCATACCAGAGCGGACCGCCCACCCGCACTTCGGTCCTCAAGCCGCGGGCGGTCATGTCCGCCAGCCCGGGCATGCGGGATACACCGCCCGTCAACACGATCCCTCCCGGCGGCATCGCGCCGATCCCAGACTTGTAGAGTTCTTCGCTGATGAGCTTGAGCACCTGCAATGAGCGCAGATACAGCGGCTCGCACAACTCGCGCCGCAATACCATCCGCTTCGGTTGCACCTGGGTCGCGGGGATCAGCACCTCTTCGGTTGATGAAAGTACGTCGGGCAGCGCGTGGCCGAACTGAACCTTCAGGTCCTCGGCCATTTGGTACGGTATGCGCATGGCCACTGCCATATCCCGGGTAAGCTGATTGCCGCCCACCGGCACCACCGATGAGTAGATCGGGCTCCCTTCGCGATAAATCGCGGTCTTGATCGTCCCGGCTCCAATGTCCGCTACCACCACCCCCATCTCCCGCTCGTCGGCGGTGAGTACCCCCTCGGCCGAGGCCAGCGGGTGGGCAATCATCCCCTCGACCTTGGCCTTGCACGACTGCAGCGCGCGCACGGTGTTGCCCAGTGGCACCGACAACCCGCGCACGATGTGCGCCTCCAATTGCAGTTCGTTGGTGTGGAGGCCGGTCGGGTTGCGCACTCCGGTCATTCCGTCCAAACGGTATCGCATCGGGATCATGTGCAGGGTCTGCTCGCTCCGGCTGTCCAGTTGCTGTTCCAGACTCCCGGAAGTGCCGCTCATCAGCGAACGCAGGCGCTGCTCGGTTATTGTCACCACCTCTTCATCGCTTCCCAACATTTCCGTCGAGTTGGCGCTGACCAGGTGATCACCGTTTACTACCACGTAATAGCGGTCCACGGGATTGCGTCCCATGTATCGCAGACACTCCCCCATGCTCTCCTGCAAGCTGTTCCTGACCTCGCCGAAATCGTCGATCATGCCCTGCTGCACGCCGTTGGAGGGGGCCACGCCGGTGCCCAGCGGCTTCAGCTCGCCTTCCGGCCCCAGCCGCGCGACGATCGAAATGATTTTGCTTGTGCCTATGTCAACAGCGGCGTACATCGATTCCTGTGGCATTGTGGCGTTACCTCGGTCGATTGTGATTATGGAAAACGAACAATGATCCTGACCAGGCGGCAGATCAGATGCGCTCCACCGCCCTGAGACGCGCGCTCCTGCTGCGCGGATTGTTGTCTGTTTCTAAGGCGGAGGGGCGAACCACCCGCCGCCGAACGAACCGCACTGACGGCTCGTGGTTGCACACGCAGACGGGCAATTCCGGCGGACAGATGCACCGCGCGGCCGCTTGGTCCATCCAGCCCTTCACCAGCCTGTCTTCCAGGCTGTGGTAGCTGATGACCACCAGCCTTCCGCCCGATTTGAGGAGACCGGGAGCAGCGTCCAGCCCGGTCTCGAGGTGAACCAACTCCTGGTTCACCGCTATTCGGAGTGCCTGGAAAGTTCTCGTTGCCGGGTGTCTGCTTCCCCGGCGCCCGCCCAAAGCTCTGGCCACGACCGCGGCCAGGGCCCCGGTCGTGGTTACGGGACGAGCCGCCACGATAGCCCGGGCCACCGCTCGGCTGCGGCGTTCCTCGCCGTAGCGGTAAATGACGTCGGCCAGGTCGCGCTCATCGCTGTGGTTCAGCAAATCCGCGGCGGTCGACCCGACGGTGTCGTATCGCATGTCCAGAGGCTCGTCGCGCTGGAACGAAAAACCGTATCCGGACGCCTCGACCTGCCGGGAGGAAAATCCCAAATCAAGCAACACGCCGTCGATGCCCTCGATCCCAACTTGCCTGGCGAGGTCGCTCATTTCGGCGTAATTGCCGTGGAAGATTCGCGCCCGATCGCCGAAACTGGCCAGCCGCCGGCGAGCCGCCTCCACGGAACGTGGGTCCCGGTCTATCCCCAACACACTCCCGTCCGGCCCGGAAGCTTCGAGGATCGCCTCCGAATGTCCGGCCTCGCCCACCGTGCCGTCGACGTACACGCTCCCGGGGCCCACCGCCAGCCATTCTAAGGTCTCGGTCACCAGAACCGGACTGTGATGAAAACCACTATCCTCGTAGTTGTGTGTTGAGCAGGTCAACGTTGGCCATCCACACATCACCGGACCAACTGACCTAGCAAGCGGCGCCCGCTCGTTCGTTAGTCCCAGTGTCATCACTCACCCGCTTTGAATCGACTATCCCCAGGGGCGTGCGTAGCCCACGCTTGGTTCGCCCGCCCTAACGTGACTTCAAATTTAACAAATGGGTTTCTACCGGTGCCTGTTTTAGGAAATGCGAAATTATTCCAATTTTTTCAAAAAGTACAAATTCCTGCGCTCTCCGTCGTCGATGATTGATCTCCAGTGGGTCCACATGCTTGTCCGGACCCCGATTGGACGGTCCAGACACGCAGCGTCGAATACGTCGCCGATCACACGCCGGTTGTTGCGCACCCCAAATCAACCGTCCGAGCTTGTGTTACGATTCCATCCGGGCACGCTCCCGCTAACCCGCCATGGATAACACTCCGTCATTCTTGTCCCATGTCCGGGGAGTCGAACTGCTCCCCGGCGAAAACGTCGCCGCGTTCCTCGACGCGGAACGCGGTTTGACGGTAGAACCGACGCCCGCCGGCCGGCTGTTGGCGGCGACCAACCGCCGCGTCATCTCGGTGATGGAAGAAGGGCCCACCCGCGTCGTCCAGATGTTCGGAGCGGACACTGTGACCGCGGTCAGCGTCCGCAACGACCCCCGCCGGGGTCTTTCATGGAAGCAATGGGGAACCCTTTTGGTGGGCGGAGTTGTCGCGTATCTGCTGTTGGCTTACTGGCTGGTTGACCGTCTGCCCGACGTGATCATACCGGTCATCAACCTGCACGCTATGGCGGCTGTGCTCATGGTCCTGATCGTGCTGCTGGCGTGGATCATCTGGCGCAGCCTCACCGACGCCGGCGGCAACCTGGTCCGCATCGACGGGTGGAACTGGAGCGTGGAAGTGCCGTGCACTGCGGATAACGCTGACCTGATTGCCTTTGCCGGGATCCTGCTCCGGTTGCGTCCGGTACCCGGTCCGGGACCGGAACAAACGCGGTTGCGCGAGATTGGCGCCGCCTGATCCTAGCCGCAACCCGATCTACGCTGGAACGCCGAACGGCAGCGACGGGTCCACGTCCAAAGCCATATCCGAGACTTCGCCGCGCAGGACCTGATAGTAGGCTCCGGCCGCGATCATCGCCCCGTTGTCGGTGCACAGTACCGGCGCCGGTATGATCGCCGGCAGTGGCGACTCCGCCAGCACGCGCTGCCTCAGTCGGGCGTTGGCCGTAACGCCGCCTCCCAGTACCAAACCGCGCGCCTTGTAACGATCGGCCATTTCCAGAAGCTTGGCCGTCATCACGTCCACCAACGATTCCTGGAATTGGTACGCCAGGTTTGCCACCAGTCGGTCGGCCTCGGCCTCGGCGTGTTCCCGCTGAGGGTATAGGCCCACGTCCTGGGCGCGGTGCAACAGGGCCGTCTTTACGCCGCTGAAGCTGAAATCGAACGTGTCGCGCATCCACGCCCGCGGCAGCGGCGCCGCCGCTCCCACCAAAGGCTCGCCGTCCTCAGAGAAATCCGCCAGGGATTCCGCCGCCTTTTGGATTTCCGGGCCCCCGGGGAACCCCAACCCCAGTACTCGCGCCGCTTTGTCGAACGCCTCCCCGGCTGCGTCGTCGCGTGTCCGGCCCACCAGGCGGTAGTCTCCGTGCCCTTCCATCAGGATCAGATCGGTATGGCCGCCCGACGCCACCAGGCACGCCAGCGGGAACCCTGGTTCCTCCGCCGGCGACACATCACTGGGAACCAGCCAGCCCGCGTAGACGTGACCCTCCAGGTGATTGACGCCCACCAACGGAACGTCCAGGGTCAGCGCCAGCGACTTCGCGGTGTTTACCCCGCTGATCAGGGCTCCGGCCAAACCGGGTCCGTGGGTAACGGCCACCACGTCGATCTCATCCAAGGTCACGCCGGCGTCCGCCAGCGCCCGCCGCAGCGTCGGTTCCATGTCCCGAATGTGCTGCCGTGACGCTAGTTCGGGAACGACCCCGCCGTGGGCGGCATGCAGCGCGGCCTGGGACGCGATCGCGTTCGCGCGAAGACGCCTGCCGTCCTCCACGATCCCCACCGCAGTTTCGTCGCACGATGTTTCTATGCCCAGAATCAACATGGCTCGGCCGTTACCAACAGAATGCGCGGATGCATTATATCAACCGACATACGTGACCTCCTCCGCTTTGCGCGGCATCGGGCGCGATGCTATCCTTCCGGACAATAATCTAGATCAGGCGAGTACCCTGCGCTGGCCGAATGCTTTCGCGGGATCGCCAGGAGGAATAGAAACCAGATGATGGACATCGCGCCCGACGGTTTATCGATTGGGGCCGTCTTGTTGCAGGTGGGGGAAACCTCAGGCGGATTATCCATGCCCTGGAGTTTGCAGATCTCGCTGCTCGCGCTCAGTTTCCTGGGAGTGATGTTTTTCACCAGCGCTGAGGCGGCATTGGTCTCGGTCAACAAACTCCGTATTCAGTACCTGGCGGGACAGGGCAACACCGCCGCAAGAACTGTGAACCACATACTGTCCCAACACGAGAAGTTCTTCGCGACGATTCTCCTCAGCCAGAACGCGTTCACCATCTTTGCCACGGCTCTGGGCACTGCCCTGGCCGCCGACCTGCTCAACGACTCCGGATCGGCGGCGCTTTTGACCACCCTGATTTTGACGGTGACGGTCTCCATCTTCGGCGAGATCACTCCCAAAACCCTGGCGGCAACCTACTCCGAACGCTGGTCGCTGGCTGCGGCCCATCCCGTTCGCTGGATGATGTTGTTGAGCACGCCGTTCATCTATTTCTTCACGGTTGTGCCCCGTCTCATATACAAAGCCCTCGGGACCTCGTCCGACAGTTGGCAAACCACCTTCACCGAGGGCGAATTGCGGATGATGATCGACCTGTCCAGCCAGCAGGGCACGGTTGAATCGGACGAGGCCGAACGTTTGCATCGCGTTTTCAACTTCCGCGATCGCCGCCTTAGCGAGATAATGACGCCGCGCACCGAAATCGTCTGGATAGAAAGAGACACCACTCTCGACGAATTCCTTGCTCTGTATGCAAAGCACAGCCACACCAGGTTCCCAGTCTTCGAGGGCAGTCAGGAGGCCGTCCTGGGCGTGCTTTCCAACAAGGAGGTACTGATCGCCCAGGGTCGTGGACAAATCGGCCCTCAGGATGCCGTCACCGAATCCATGCGCCCCGTCGACTTCATCCCCGAGACCGTCACTGTGTCCGACGCCTTCGACACCATGCAGGAAAAACGCCTTTCAATGATGCTGGTGACCAACGAATACGGCGGGATCGCGGGCCTGGTCACCATGAAGCAACTCATCGGCGTCATCGTCGGCACCGTGGTCGACGACGACCCCCCTGCCGTGACGGCTGACAACAGCATCGCGCAACAACCCGACGGCGCCTATCTGCTGGACGGCGGAATGACGATCATCGAGATCAACGACCGCCTCAATCACAGTGGTATAGACGTACCGGAGGGCGACTACCAGACCATTGCCGGCCTGGTCCTGCACGAACTGGGAGAAATTCCCGTGGCGCAGGATTCGGTAAAGACTGGTAACCTCGAAATCACCGTTACCGACATGGTGGGTGCCCGTATCAATCAGGTGCGGCTCACCTTGGTCGTCCCCCCTTCGGAGGATCAATCCGGATGAGGCTACACCTGGTCCGCCACGGCGAAACCGACATCAACGCCTCCGGCCGCCTGCAGGGCACCACCAACTCCACTCTCACCCCCCGCGGCCGGGCTCAGGCCCGTGAACTGGCGGTTGCCAGCCTCACCTGGGATCCCGTCGCTGTGTACTCCAGCCCGTTGCAGCGGGCACTCGGCGTCGCCGGCGCTATAGGCGACCTGTCCGGTCTGGTCGTCACCGACGAGCCCCGCATTATCGAGATGGACATGGGCGATCTTGAGGGTGTAACCGTCCAGGAAATGCGCGACGGCTGGCCCGATTTGTACCAGGGTTGGCGTCGCGACGCCAGCAGCGTCACCATGCCCGGCGGGGAATCCCTGGGCGACGTCCAGCGCCGGGCCATGATGGCCGTCGAAGAGCTCGACGAGCGTTACGACGCTGACGACACGGTCATCGCCGTCACCCACAACTTCACCATTCGCTGTATCGTAGCCGCGGTCATCGACCTGCCCCTCGCCAACATCAACCACATGGACCTGTCTCTGGGCAGCCGCACCACAATCACGTCCGGCCGGCGCGGACGCCGCCTGGCCGCGTACAACGCCGTGGACCATCTGACTCCGTCCAATCGCACTGCCTATTAGGATCGGTTGCGAGTTGGGTCGTCACAGCCGGCGAAACGATCGTGGATTTTGGCCGGCCTACCGGCTGTACACCACCGCCCTGACCACCGCCCGACGTGCCGGGTTGGGTCCCGGCGACGTCGTGGTGGCCGGGGTATCCGGCGGACCGGATTCGTGCGCTTTGATGAATGTCCTCGGCCGAGCCAGCAGTGACACGCGTTTCGGTTTCAGGATCCAACCCGCGCATCTGCTGCATGACTTCCGCGGCCAGGAGACCTACGACGACGCCGATTTCGTGCGCCAAATGTGGCCTCACTGTGTCTTCGAGGAAGTCGACGTGACGGCATATCAACGTGAGTCCGGGGTCACCTCCTTCGAGCAGGCAGCCCGGGACGTCCGCTACGAGTTCTTCGCGAGAGTGGCCCGGCAGGTTGGCGCAAGGTTGGTGGCCGTGGGCCACACCGCCGACGATCTGGCCGAGACGGTGTTGCTCCACGTGGCTCGCGGTAGCGGCCTTCACGGTCTGCGTGGCATGAGCGAACTCGATCCCTGGCCGTATCCCACTGCATTGCGCGATTCTGATCCTCCAGCGACAGGCCTGAAAGTTTGGCGTCCGCTGATTGATCTAACCCGGCATCACACCATCTCGTATTGCAGGAACTACGGTATCGACTACCGTGACGACAGCACCAACCACATGCGCGATTTCGCCCGCAATCGCGTTCGCCTGGACCTCATGCCGGCTTTGAAAGCGCAGTTGAACCCACGGATCGTGGACGCTCTGGGAAGAATTTCCCGCACCTCGGCGGCGCAGGTCGACTACATGGAGCAGCAGGCCGATGTGCTTTGGCCACAGGTCGCTCCGATCCCGGCGGCCGACGACGGGACCCTGCAACTAGACCGAATTGGCCTCGCGGGAACGCACCCGGCTCTCCTCCATATCGTGCTTCGACGGGCGTGGGTTGAGGTGACCGGGCACGAACATCGTCTTACCGAGCGACACCTGGCAGCCATGGCCCATGCCGTAGCCGCCCCTGGTTCAGGGAAAACCATCCAGTTGCCGCGGGGATTTCGATTTACCGTGGACTACCAGTGGGCCACGCTCATGGGTCCCGGCCGGGTGGACGACTGCCCGTACCCTCCGGGAACCCGCGAGTTCCGCCTCACCTTGCCCTGGGGGCCCATCGCCGTCGCCGTCACCAGGCGCGACGGCTGGGAGGTGACCGCCGAGTCTGCCCGGGTCCGCTCGGAAACTCCCCTCGATACCGGAAACGTTCTGTCGGCCTACCTGTCCTCCGAAGCCCTCGCCGGCGGAGCCATCGTCCGAACCTGGCAACCCGGCGACCGAATGCAACCTCTGGGCATGCCCGGCACCCGCAAGTTGCAGGACATCTTCACCGACTCCAAGATGCCGCGCCATTGGAGGGAGCGTATCCCGCTGGTCGTCACTCCCCGGGGGATCGCTTGGATCGTCGGGGGCCGCATCGCCGATTGGGCCGCCGTGCGTCTCGAGTCCGGAGAGGCTGCCGCCACCTTCGTCCGTTTCGAGCCCCTGTCTGTCAACGCCGAACCCGCCTGATTCTCGACGGACCATGAACTTAACTACCCGAGCATGAATGGGATGACCGATGGGGTGGACTAAGCCGGTAGAGCAATCAACAGCGCGGACGGACCCGGACGCGCACGGCACAATCCAATTAAAATGGACCCCGCGCCAGGGGTTCGACGAAATCGCTATTGTGTAAAATAGAGATGTAACTGGAACGGCCTGAGGACTTGCAAAAGCCGACTGGATCCGCCCCCATTCGGCCGTCGGCTTTCTCGGCAACTGAAGGAGGGGTTTAGGTGCCGGTCCGCAACCTGACCAATTTCCTCGTGCATCTGTTCAGCGACGGCGACCAGCTGGAAGAGATGTACCTGTCCGCAGTGCACGACCACTGCTTGTATTGCCACGAATCGATCAGCGATTCGAAGGCATATCTCGACTTTCGGGTTTGCCCCTTTTGCAGGTTCCATTACACCCTGTCCGCCCGCGAACGGATCGAGCTTCTGGCCGATCGCCGCACCTTCCGCGAGCAGAACCGCTACGTCCGCTCCGTGGCGCCTTTGGCCTTCTCCAACCGCACGCCTTATGACGAGCAGCTTACGGAGACCCAGGACCGCACCGGACTGACCGAGGCCGCCGTTACCGGTACCTGCAAAATCGACGGCCGCAACCTGATGCTGGTGGTGCTGGACTACGGATTCATGGGCGGCAGCATGAGCAGTGTTGTCGGCGAAAAAGTCGCGCTCGCCTTCGAATACGCCGTCCGCCGTGACCTGCCCGTCATCGCCCTGGTAACCGGCGGCGGAGCGCGAACCCAGGAAGGCGTCCTGTCTCTGATGCAAATGGCCAAAACGGTCACCGCGGCCAACAAGCTCCGCGAAGCGTCCCTTCCTTTCATCGCCGTTTTAGCAAATCCTTCCACTGGGCAGGCCTACGGCAGCTTCGCCAATCTTGCGGACATCATCATCGCCGAACCCGGCTCCGTGGTCGGTCTGTCACCCATCCGGGCCATGATCGAGGCGACTGGAAGGCAGGTCCCGCCGGACGTGCACACCGCCGAATACCACCTGCGCCAGGGTCTCCTGGACAACGTCGTCGACCGCGAGCAACTGCGCCCGCGGCTGAGCCAACTGCTCAACCTCCTGGTGGAGCCCGAAGCAATACGCCTGGGCCGTCGCGCCGTCTCTCGCCTGCAGGCCCAGGCCGCTGAGGACACTGAGACGTGGGAATCGGTGGAATCCGCCACTCATGACGAGCGGCCCGACGCGTTGTACTACATGCGTCACATCCTCGACGATTTCTTCGAGATTTGCGGGGACCGAGTCAGCAGCGATGACCGCACCGTGGTCGGCGGCATCGGCCTGCTGCGCGGCCACCCCGTCGCCGCCATCGGCCAGCAGCGCATTCATTCCCACGACACCGACCGCAGCCGCTACCACGTCCATCCCGACGGACTGCGGAAGGCTCAACGTATCATCGGCCTGGCCGCCCGGTTCAGCCTGCCCCTGGTCACACTGATCGATTCGCAAGGTGCGGATCCCAGGCTGGAATCTGAAGAACACGGAGTGGGCAACGCCATCGCCCGCAGCCTTTCAATGATGCTCGAGGCGGAAACTCCCGTCGTTTCCGTGATCATCGGCGAAGCCGGCAACGAGGCCGCGTTGGCGTTGAGTCTCTCCGACCGCATACTGATGCAGCAATACGCGATCTACTCGCCCATTTCACTGCACCACGCCGTGGGCGGCCGCCCGCGCGAACGATTCCTCACTCGCGAGGCCGCCGATGTTCTGATGCTGACCGCTCGCGATTGCCAGGAACTTGGCATCATTGACCAGGTCATACCCGAACCCGCCGGCGGCGCCCACCTGGACCCGCGTCAGGCGGTAGAAGACCTGGAATATTCGATCTATAAGCACCTGGCCGAAACCAGCCGCGTGTCCGCCAGCAAGCTGGTCAAGCAACGGTATAGGAAATTCCGCCAGATGGGCGAACTGAACCCGTTCGCTCAGGAGGCCATCCAGCAGGAGGTCGCTGCCCTCCTCAGGATGCACGCCGTCGACGCGCCAGCCCCCATCGAGTTGCCGGGACCCACCTTCGGATCCTTCCCTGCGCTGGAAGAAGGGATCGAAAGGCAGGCTTCCTAGCTGTTAGCCGCGGTTACGCTTCGCGTCCGTGGGCCTTGAGGCTCCGGCGCAACTCGTCGGCCACGGAAGCGTACTCGCCGCTGACCGTATCGTCCACCAAAACCGTGGGCCGGCTCGTGTCCCGATATGAAGGGCTCAACGACATGCTGCCCAGGAACGGCGCGTCGATGTCTTCGGCCAGCTGCCGACCCGCGCCTTCCCCAAAGATGTCGCCCGCGTAGTTCTCCACAATCCCGACCACGGTCAGGTTCAGTTTGCGGATCATGTTGATGCAACGCTTGGCATCGATGATCGCCAGGTCCTGAGGCGTACTCACCACCACAAACCCGTCCATCGGAAGCGTCTGCATCACGGTCAGCGGGGAATCAGAGGTGCCCGGCGGCAGATCGACGATCAGGTAGTCCAACTCACCCCAGTCCGTCGCCTGGAGGAACTGGTTGATGGCGTTGTGGATCATCGGCCCTCGCCAGATGATCGCCTCGTCCTCGTTCTCCTGGAAGAACGCCATGGAGACCACCTTGACGCCGTGGCCTTCCGCCGGGCTGATCTGCCCATCGCGGTAGTCCGGTTTGTCCGTGATACCCATCACCCGCGTCACGTTGGGGCAATCGATATCGACGTCGAGCAACCCCACGCGTTCCCCTTGCTTGGCCAGGATGGCCGCCAGGTTGCACGCCACCGTGGTCTTGCCCACGCCGCCCTTGCCGCTGTATACCCCGATTGTCGTACGAACCGAAGCCAGGCGATCCGTGATCTGCCGCTTCTGCTCCCATTGCCGCCGGATCTGCTCCAGGCGGGCGTTTTGCTGGGCGTTGGGCTGCTGAGGCGTTGCCATCGTAGAGTTCTCTCCGTAACCGGGCGACCTTCAGAGTCTGGGCTAGATGCCCAACATGTTGCGCGCTTCCTCGCTGATCAGGTCGGGAGACCACGGCGGATCGAATGTCAACTCGATGTTGACCTCTTCCACCCCTTCCACGTCCTGGATCGCCCATTCCGCCTGCTGGGCGATATGCGGGCCCATGCCGCAGCCCGGGAACGTCAGGGTCATCTGCACGAAAACGTCGTTGGCGTTGCTGACCTGCACGTCGTAGATAAGTCCCAGGTCCACCACGTTCACCGGTATTTCCGGGTCGTACACCGTGCGCAGGGCTTCGTAAACTTCGTCGCGATCTACGGTTGTCGCCATGACCATTCTCCTTAGCTGTGGGTTTGTGTTCGTCATTATAGCCGATATCCGTACCCCATGCGTCCCGGATCGATCGGGCGCCATTCCCGGCGGTGTATCATGCACGACGACCCGAAACACCCGAAATGAGACTGTTGCCTCGGCGGTACGCCGGGCTGATGGGAGCGCAATTATGGTTGATTTGCTATTTGCCAACGGCACGGTGATCGACGGCGCCGGGTCATCCGGCTACCACGCCAGCGTCGCCGTCACCGGCGACACTATCCAGGTCATCACCGGCGACACCTCGTCGGTAGACGCCGGCCGCACCATCGACGCCAGCGGCTACGTCATTTGCCCCGGCTTCATCGATATGCACTCCCATTCCGACCTGAAGCTGCTCACTGATCCGGATCACCAGCCCAAGGTCCGCCAGGGCGTGACCACCGAGGCCCTCGGCATGGACGGCCTGTCCTATGCCCCCACCACCCCTCGGGCCCTGGAGCAGCTTCTGGTTTATCTGGCCGCCGTCAACGGCGCGCCCCCGGACGTTCGCTGGAGCAGCGTCGCGGACTTTCTCGCCCTCTTCGATGGCAACTCGACGTGCAACGTGTTGCACTTCGTCCCGCACGCCGCCATTCGCGTGGCCTCCATGGGCTGGTCCTCCCGCCTGCCCACCGATGCCGAACTAGCCGCCATGCGCGACCTCACCCGCCAGGGGATGCGGGATGGCGCATTTGGCTTCACCACCGGCCTGACCTACGCGCCCGGCGCCTACAGCGACACCAACGAGCTTGCCGCCATCGCCGCCGTGGTTGCGGAAGAGGGCGGTTTCTATTGCACCCACGCCCGCTACACCCTGGGCGACCGCCTCCTTGATCCCTTCCGGGAAGCGCTGGAAATCGGCCAGCGTTCCGGCGCGCCCGTCCACATCTCGCACTACCATAGTCCCGTGGCCGGACTCGGCGCTCAGATGACCTCCCTGGTGGACGAAGCGCACAACCGTGGTCAGGATGTTACTTTCGACCAATACCCCTACCCCGCCGCCAGCACCATCCTGCACTCGCTGCTGCCATATTGGGTACACGCCGGCGGCCCCCAGGCGCTGATGACCCGCCTCGCCGACCCCAACGTGCGCGACCTCATGGTCCGGGCCGTCGAGCCTCAGTGGGGCGGCCAGACCCTGGACAACTACATTTTCGCCCACATCGCCTCGGACAAGAACAAGGAATGGGAGGGTCGGTCCCTGGAGGAACTGGCAGCCCATCGTGGCGGCCGGATGGTCGATGCGGTCTGCGATCTGCTGCTTGAAGAAGACCTCCAGGTGGCTTTCGTCGCTCGAACCGGCAACCTGGAAAACATCCGGGAAATCGCGTCCCACCCCGCCCAGATGATCGGCACCGACGCCATCCTCACCGGCGGCCGTCCCAATCCTCGCACCTACGGCACGTACCCCTACGTGCTGGCCCAGTTCGTCCGCGGCGAGGGGCTGTTCTCCCTGGAGGAGGCCATCCGCAAGATGACTGGCGCGCCCGCTCAACGCCTCGGCCTGTCCGACCGCGGCGTCATTCGCAACGGGGCCAAAGCTGACCTCGTCCTGTTCGACCCGTCCGGCGTCGACACACCCGCCACCTTCGACGACCCCCTGCAATACCCCGTCGGCATCGACTACGTAGCCGTCAACGGCAGCCTGGTCATCGACAACGGCCAGCACACCGGCGCCCGCCCGGGCCGCGCGCTCCGCAGCCAATAGCCTGGCTGCCGCTTGATCAGGTGGCATAGGCACGATGGTTACCACGCCATCCGGAACAACGTCCATAGTAAGCGGACTGTTCCAAAGAAGGGCCATACCAACGAGCGGGTCACTATCCATGCTGTAAACGGGGATGATACGTTGCTGACCGCACCACGCGATGCGACCGACACGCACGTCGTAATGGCCAACGGTGCCGTTGGCTAGCACGGCCGGCTGGTTCGTGACGAAGGGCAAACTGAGTTGAGTGATCTCACTCGGTCTGAGGGTCAGGAATCCGGTGAAGCCAGTATCTACGGTGGCGTCGAAAGGTAGAGCGCGTTGTCCATCCGAGGCACCGGAGACCGTCACGGTGATAGTTGGCTTTCCGGTGACTGGAGGGTCCGACAGTGCGATTACGGCGCCACTAACCATCTTTCTCCCGGGAGGCGTTGGAATAGCCGAAGCTGTGCACATACGGATAGCCCACCCGCTCCGACCAGCCGACAACGTTGGGGAACCGCTCCATAAAACGCACCATCGCCGCACATTCGTCGGCGTCAATTTCATACCCACCCGTCTCGATGTCGATGAAGATGACCTTGCCTTTGTCAGAGGGAGACAGAGTAGGCACGATCCGTTCCCGATATATGGCCCGCCCGATCACGCTGATCTCGCTGGGCGTCTCTTCTGCCGTCACAAGGCTTTCCTCTGAACATGTAGATTGCAAATCAGCGTAGCGATTGTGAGTGACTCCGTCAATTATGGTGGTTGAGCTACAACGGGTAGACGCCCGGAGCATAGCCGGGATGATGGGGAACAACTCGAAAGGGCTGCTCCTCTGAGGACTGGCCATCACCAAACAGGTGCTCCGGTACTTCGGGTTCGGGCGGCGCAGAACGTTGGGCTAGCTGCCCTTCAAGGTATTCGAGTTCACGCAGAGTGACTAATTCCCAAACCGCCTTGACGTGGCTTATCCAGGCAGTCATGTACTCCTTTTTGTTCGCTTGGTAATCGACGTTGAGCTTCCCACTGCGGAGGTGTCGCCGATATAGATCGTATTCCTGCTGCCGTAATTCTTTTGTGCGATTGTGCAGCTCGTGTTGGTGGTCAGTAAGCCAGTCCACTCCGTCTATGTTTGGAGGGACGATTTCCCACTCCGGCCAGTTATGTTCTCGGCAATCGGCAAGCTCTACCAGCAGATCATCCCAATTTTCCAAGCTCGCTGCTTTGACCCAAGCGGCGGCATCCTGGTATCCAAGCATCTCCCAGTCAAAGACAATGGCAGAGAGCAACTCCTTTTCCCGGTCCCAAAGACCCTCTACTACCGCTTTAGTTTCGGCATCGTCGAGACCAGCTTTCATCCGCTCGTATTGCTCCACTTTGGCCGTGAGGGCATCACGACAAACCTGCGAAATGTTCAATTCCGGCTTCAGCGGCTCAAGCCGCTTCATGAGTTCGTTGGAGATATTGATACCGACCCGCATTTTGCCCTCCCAGATACGAGCGTATGCCGTATGCCTTATATAAGCATACGGCATACCAAATGTTGTCAACCTGCTGTCACACGAGACCGGAAATCGTGTCTATCCTGTTGATCCATGCTGATCGTCTCTAACCCCCGGTTGCCCCACCCGCCCCCTTAGGGCATAATTCCCCACTAACTCCCGGAACCACTCTGGCCGAGACCCGTCCCGGCCGCACACGAGGCATGATATGGACTTCGAACCGCGTTACACCGCCGAGCAGGAAACCTTTCGTACGGAAGTACAGGACTGGCTCCGCGACAACATCCCGGGCGGCATCCAGCATCCTGCCGACTCCATCGACCTCACCTACGAGCAGTACCAGCTTCGCCGCGAGTTGGGCCGGCGCTTGGGCGACAAGGGATGGCTCTGGCCTACCGCGCCCCAGGAATACGGTGGAGGCGGACTGACCATCGACCACTCGGTCGTACTGGAAGAGGAGATTGACAACTACAACCTGTCGCTACCTCCATACTACGACTCGGGCGGACGCCTCGGTGGCAACTCCATCCTCGTGTGGGGTTCCGAGGAGCAGAAGCAGGAATTCCTGCCCAAGATTTTCAAGGGTGAGATCCGTACCTGGCAGCTTCTCACCGAACCTGAGGCCGGCTCCGACCTGGCCAACGCCAAGACCGCGGCCCGGCGCGACGGCGACGATTATGTCATCAACGGGCAGAAGGTCTACGTCGGCAGCGCCCACGGCTCCGACTACATGTGGACCATCACCTGTACCGACCCTGAAGGCGACCGCCACCAAAACCTCAGCTGGTTCATGGTCCCGTCCAATCTGCCCGGCATCAGCGTTTTCCCCATGGACCTCCTGTCCTCGGCCGGCGAATCCGGCGCGGGCTCTGGCGTCAAGAACATCGTCTACTTCGACAATGTTCGCGTCCCGGCCCGGAACCTGATCGGCGGTGAAAACGAGGGCTGGAAGGTGGCTACCACTCACCTCGAGCTGGAGCACGGCACCGGCGGACGCATCGGCCGAAATTGGATCGTCGACCGCCTCTTCGACTATTGCAAATCCAACAACCGTCGGGGCGAGACCCTGAGCAAGGATCCCGACGTGCGCGAGCGCCTGGTCGACATCTACATCGACGCGGAAATCGGCCGTCTGTTCCAACTCCGCAACTACTGGATGCGCCACAGCGGCGCTAACGTCACCTACGAGGGACCCCAGGCATCCTACTTCCGCAAGCAGTCCGGCCTCCGCGTGGCCACCGGCATCCTCGATATTCTGGGCCCGGCGGCGCTGACCAAGGACGAGCAGTGGGGCGCGGGTGAAGGTAACTTCGAGTCTAACCAGCGGGCCGCAATCATCGCCCTTCATCCGGGCGGCACCACCGACATCCAGAAGGTCATCATGGCCCGCCGCATCGGCATCGGACGCCAGCAACGCGAACGCGCCGGCGCCCTCGCCTGACCCGATCCGACTTCCCTCACGTATTCGTTTTTCCGCGGCAACGTCCCTGGCGTTGCCGCTAACCAGGAGTAATCGACCCAATGGATCTGGCCCTCAACGAAGAACAGGAAATGCTCAAGGCGGCAGTCCGCCGTTTCGTCGACACCGAGTATCCCAAGGAAACCCTGCTGGAGTTGTCCGCCACCGGCCAAAGCGCACCCTCCGAGCCCTGGCAGAGGCTGGCCGGCACCGGCTGGCTGGGCATCATCATCCCCACCGAGTACGGTGGCGAGGGCGGTTCGTACACCGACGCTGGCGTCCTGTTCGAAGAGTTGGGACGGGGCCCCGTGCCCGGGCCACACTTGAGCAGCGCCGCGCTGGGCGCCCTGACGATCCTCGAAGCTGGAACCACCGATCAGAAGCGGTCCCTGCTGCCCGACCTCGCATCCGGCCGCCGCACGGTGGCCCTGGCGATCACCGAGGCCGACTACCAGTGGGACGAGTCCGACGTGCAGACCCTCGCCACGGCCAGCGGCGACGGGTACCGCATCTCCGGCACCAAGGTGTACGTATATGACGCCGCGTCCGCCACCGATCTCATTTGCGCGGTGCGCACCGAGAATCGGCAGCACGTGGGCTTGGTCATCATCCCGGCCGACGCCCCCGGCGTTTCGATCCGGCGCCTGGAGGGCTTCGCCTGGAACTTGGCGGAGATCCGCCTGGACGCGGTGCAGATCGCCCCTTCCGCGATCCTCGGCGCCACCTTCGGCGGCGGTTGGGATGCCCTCGAGCGCGCGGTGGCATCTTCCATACCCCTGCTCTGCGCCTTCCAGGTGGGAGGTTCCCAGCAGGTCTACGAGATGTCGGTGGACTACAGCCGCACGCGCATCCAGTTCGGCACGCCCATCGGCCGCTTCCAGCGCGTGCAGGACCACATCATCAACCTCGTCAACGAACTGGACGCCGCCCGTTGGACCACCTACGAAGCGCTATGGAAGCTCGATTCTGAGAGAGACGCCGCCGACAGCATCCACCTCGCCAAGGCGGTGAGCAGCGCCGCCTATTACAACGCGTGCAACCACGCCCACGAGGTCCATGCCGGCGTGGGGAGCACCACCGAGTACGGCCTCACCCTGCATACCACCGCATCGCGCACGCTCTACCAGTTTTTGGGTGATCCCAAATTCCACCGGCGCCGACTGGCCGACGCGCTGGGCCTGTAAGCGCCGCAGTACTAGCTCATCCCTTCCAGGGCCTTGCGAACTTCGGTTTTCAAGGCCTCAAAAACGTCGCCCACGCTGCCGCGACCATCCACGGTGACGAACTGGTGCTCTTTGGCCAATTCCCGAAACTCATCTATCAGCGCCGACTGATACGTGATGAAGTTCTGGTACAGGTCGGGTCCGCGCAGGAAGTCCTCGCCCGACTCCCAGTGGTCCAGCTGCCGCACGGAAAGCACCCGCGGCACCAGGTGCTCCACGTCCACGTCCAGGTAAAGGACGATATCCGGCACCACCGCGAATTCGAACACGTCATTGAGCCACCGCGGCGACACGCCACGCACCCTGGCCCTGGCAATGATCGAAAAGATGTACCGGTCGACCAGCGCGACCATGCCCGAGCGCAGGGCTGGCACGATGTTCTTTTCCAGCCGGTCCCAGAAGTCGGTGGCATAGAACAGGTTGAGTGTCATCGGGTCCAGCGTATTGCCCCGCATCGCCCGGTCGATCCCGGTGGCCGCCAGTTCCGACCTGCGGAACCCGGTTACCAGCACCGCATAACCTTCGGCTTCAAGCCACTCCCTCAGCATGGCGATCTGCGTTGACCGCCCTACGCCATCGGTGCCCTCCACCACCACCAGGCGACCCGGCGTTTCTTCGTCTCCGGCTCCCGGTGGGGTGTGACCGTAGAACCTGACTTCATTCATCGTTGTCGCCCCCGGTTATCACTCGCTTCGGTATGTTCTTCGAGCGGCGTCCAAGTCGCCAGCATCGCCCTAACCGTCAGATTTTGCGGCCGCCAACGCTTCCAGTTCGGTCAACCGGCGGCGCATGGGTGAGGTGATGTAACGTCCGGTGAGCCCGGCGCGACCCAGGGCTTCTGGCACGCTTTGACCACTGATCGCCATCACGTCTTCCAGCAGCGGCTCCACGTACTTCCTCACCTGCTGTTGCTGCACGGCAATCGGTTGGGTGGCGTCGATGGTCATCAGGCCGAACTCTTCGGTCAGAGCGTCGTACTCGTCCAGCAACTTGCCCTGGAAGAGCCGGAAGGACTCCTCCCGGTCGCTGGAAAATCCCATGTCCTGACCCGATTCGTAGTAGCCCAATTCCTCGCGCCCGACCGTGATCCGGTGGATGGAAACGTCCAGTGGCACCTTGAAGTACAGCGCCAGCGAAGGCTGGACCGCGAACGAGTAGACCCGCCGCAGCCATTCCCGGTTGACGCCCCGAGCCGCGTCCCTCGCGAACGCGGTGAACACGTAGCGGTCCGCTAGCACCACCGCGCCGGCCCGCAGCGCGGGCAGGATCTGCGCGTGGACCCGGTTGGCGAAGTCTGCGGCGTGAATCAGGCTGAACGACATCGGCGTCAGCAATTCTTCAACCTTGCCCCGCTTGGTGGTCCGTCGCACGATGGGCGACGAGTTCCACTCCGTGAACACGGTGACCAGGTTCTGGCTGTTGAGCCATTTGCCCAACAGGTCGATCTGCGTGCTCTTGCCGGACCCGTCAATGCCCTCGACGATGATCAGCTTGCCGGGATATTGTCCATCGTCGGGATGTAGCCCGTAGCGTTCGCCCATCTTGTACGCGTGCTCTTTTTGCAATACGGTCATGGTGCACTCCTCTCTATTCGTACGTCTTCCGCGAACGCCCTGTTCCATCTTTTCCGCAAATCCGGAGCGGCCACTGGTGACCAGCTCGGGGTCGTTATCAGCCAACCGCCTTCCTCTCGGCCTATTGTAACCGCGCTTGCGGCCATTCCTTGAGGCAATCTCCCATCCAATTCGTCAGCCGTCAACAGCATCACGGCCGCCTGTTCGATCAACTGCAGTTCCGCTGGTGACACCAGCCGATTTTGCCGGAACCTGCGCGGCAGGTACCCAAATTCCGCGGCCAGTAGCGTGGTTGCGATCTGCGCCGACTCGGCGTGGGTGAATCCGGGCAGGTCGGTTCGCACTATTATACTCGCAGTCCGGTTGAGGCGATTGTAATAGTCCACCGCGTTTCCGATGTCCAGGAGTCTCGCCGCGCACTGCAGCGAGCTCGCGATCTGGCGGTTGTCACCATCCCATACCGCGTCCGCAATCCGTCCGGCCAATGCGGCCCGCCTTTCTCCGCGCTGCCCGAACCGATCGGCAAACCTGCCCACCAGGTCGGCCAGGGATTCCGACCTTACCGATCCCAAACACGGTAGCTGTATTTTTTCGCACGCCGACGGCAGTTCCGGGTGGCGCGCCAGACCCTCGCGCAGTCCCTGTCCGGATACCAGCAATCGGTCTGTACCCAGGTGCTGCATCAACGCGTGCGCAACCACACCCCCACCGATCACCGAATGACTTCGTTCCGGGTTCATCCCGGGAATGCTGGCTCTGTCGATCCGGGACATCGCAGCCAATTGTTCAATCTGCTCGGTCAGGGCGGAGGCCCGAATCTCGTATCCGTGTAGCTTGATGATGGGATAGGGTTCACGCAGCCGGTCCAGCCGGGACAGCAACCGCACCGATCCTCCGGATCCAACCAGCATCGCGCCGTCGGGAAGCGGCTCCACCCCGGCATTGGTGAGAACCGCTCGCACGTAATCGTACGCCGCCCGCATCGACTCTTCAGCGGGCCGGTCGCCCAGGTCGAACTGGTTCGCGATCCGGAGACTGCCCAGCGCCAATGAAACGCTGGACGCCAGCTCTCGGTCGCGAAACTGGACCACCTCGGTGCTGCCGCCGCCGATGTCCGCCATCAGCCCGTCCCGCGCCCGCAAGCCGTGTATCGCGCCCACGAAGCAATACGCCGCCTCATCGGAACCGTCGATGATCCGCAGCGGTATGCCGAACCGTTGCTCGGCCGCGCCCGTAATCTTTTTGGCGTTGCCCGACTCGCGCAGCGCCGCCGTTCCCACGGCATGAATGGTTTCAATCCCGTAGGCGCGGGCGACCAGCGCGAAATCCTCCAGCGCGTCCAGCGTGCTCGCCACCCCGTGTTCGTCCAGGTAGCCGTCGCTCCCGACGTGGCTCATCAGGTTCAGCGTTACCCGCTGTTGGGCGACGATCTCGATTCCGCCCCCATGGTTGACCTGCATTACGACCGCGCGCGCCGATCCTGACCCGATGTCTATAACCGCGGTGTAGCGCGGGGACAAACTCGTTCCCGTGTGCCCATGCGAATAGTCGACGATCGTGTCGGGAGTGGCGCCGGCCCGGTCGCCGGTCAGCTGCGGTTCGGCGGTTTGAATGGTCGTCATTGATACCTCAAGTCCAGGGCCCAGGGCGCGCCCGGCGCCGATGCTATAATCCGGCTCTCACGGTTAGGTTCGCGTGTCCCGAAGGAGGATTCCGATGCCCAGGCTGGAAGGCAAGATCGCCATCGTTACCGGAGCGGCTCGCGGCATGGGGGAGGTCGAAGCCCGACTCTTCGCGGAAGAAGGCGCCACCGTGGTCGTTTGTGACGTCACCGACGACACCGGCCAGCGGGTGGCCGACGATATCATCGCCAATGGCGGCAACGCCCAATTCGCCCACCTCAACGTGACCGATGAGGACAACTGGCGACAGGTCATCTCCGACGCCGTCGGCAGGTACGGCAGGCTGGATATCCTGGTCAACAACGCGGGCATCTCCGGATACGACGAGGAGGACAACCTGGGAACCACCACCTGGGATCGACTGCTGAACATCAACGCCAAGGGCGTGTTCCTCGGCATGAAACATGCTATCGCCGCCATGGAGCAGCGTGACGGTGGCAGCATCGTCAACATCTCGTCCATTTCCGGCATCGTGGGCCAGGACTTCATCCACATGGGTTACAACGCCTCCAAGGGCGCCGTTCGCCTGATGACCAAATCCGCGGCCGTTCGGTGGGCCGAAGCCGGCATCCGCGTCAACTCGGTTCATCCCGGCCTGATGCCGCCCATGGCCGGCGGTTCGGCCGACTCGGACACCCGTTCCGCCATGATGGCAAACATCCCCATGAAACGCGTGGGCGACCGGGAAGAGGTGGCCTACGCCGTCCTGTTCCTGGCCAGCGACGAAGCGTCGTATATCACCGGGGCCGAGCTCGTCGTCGATGGCGGCTTCACCGCCCAGTGAGGCATTCCCCTCACGAAATGTGATCCCGGGCAGCCGTGGCGCAAAGTACGCCGGCGCCGGCCGGGCAAAAATAAAGCCCGCAGCCTTTCGGCATACGGGCCCGTGACCGTATCGCCAAACCATGAACTATCGACCCACCGGCATCTGCGCGATTTCGGCTTCCAGCCTCTCGATGTCCGCCTCGTCCAGGTTGAAATATTTCGCTTGCGGGTGGTGGAATACCACGGCCGATACCGAGCCTTCCGGGTCCATCATGTAGCCGTCCGTCAGTTCAACCCCGATGTTCGCGGTCACGTCCAGCAGCGCGAACAGCTTTTCCTGATCTTCCAGCCGGGGACACGCCGGGTACCCGAACGAATACCGCTTGCCCCGGTAGTTGGCCCGGAACAGGTCCCGCAGTTCTTCTTCTCCGCTCACCTTCAGTCCCGACGACTCTCCTATACTCCACATGGTGCGGATCCGCTTGTGGAGCAACTCCGCAAATCCCTCCGCCGATTCGATGGCCAGCGCTTGTAGCGTATGAGAGTCCAGGTATCGGCCTTCGTTCTTCCACCGTTCGGACAGCTCGCGTATGCCCGGGCCAACGGTGGTCGCAAACATCGCGAGGTAGTCGTTCGGGCCTTCTCCAACCGGGCGCGCGTAGTCCGCCATGCATAGTCCCTCGCGCCCCTGTTGTCTGCCGCAATAGAACCTTTCCAATTCGGTGGCGCCATCCGGTTCGTATACGATCAGCCATTGCCCATCGGATCGGCACGGAAAGAACTTGAACACCGCGCTGGCGGTGATGTCCGAACGGGACAGCATCATGTCCTCAACCCGCTGTACCTGCCGGCGCAGTTCGACTGCCTTGGGCTCGTCCTCGCGCAATGCCTCCCAGAAACGCCCCCGGTATCCCAGGTGACGCACGTATAGCATCTGCGGGTTGATGTACCCAAAAATTTCGTCGAGATCGAAATCGTCCAGCACGTGCAGCCGCAGGTCGGGCGGCCGCGGCGATGATTCGAGCTGCGCGACGCCAGTCGCTTTCGCGGCCCTACCCACGGGCAGCGGCCTCCGCTTGCAGCTCCACGCTTTCCGTCTCCAGCCGGGCGATCAGCCGCTCCCGTTCATCGTCGTCCCGAATCACGTTGGCCAGCGCCAACCCGGTCATGGCGTCCGGCGAATACGCCACCATCCCACCGTACTCCGGCGCGATGCGCAATCGCGTGAACCTGTTGGACAGGGCCGCGCCTCCTACGAGAACCGGAGCCGCAATGCCGGCCGTGCGGAAGTCCTGCACCGTTTCGACCATCATCTGGGCTGATTTCACCAGCAGTCCCGACAACCCGATTATGTCCGGCTGGTGTTCCCGGTATCCCGCGATCAATTCCTGCGCCGCGACCTTGATGCCCAGGTTGATGACACGGTAGCCGTTGTTGGACAGGATGATCTCCACCAGATTCTTGCCGATGTCATGCACGTCGCCTTTGACGGTCGCCAACAGCACGCGCCCTCGCGTCGCGGCGTCCGTCCGCTCCATGTGCGGTTCCAGGTGAGCCACGGCGAACTTCATCGCTTCGGCACTCTGCAACACCTCGGCGACGATAAGCTGGTTCGCGTTGAACTGTCGCCCGACTTCGTCCATCCCCGCCATCAGTGGCCCGTTGATTATCGCCAGCGGTTGCCGTTCCTGCAGGGCCAGATCCAGATCATCCGCCAGACCTTCCTTGCTCCCTTCAATGATGCACTGTGCCAGGCGCTCATCCAGCGGCAGCGCCGACCTCTCTTCAGCGGTCGCGCGCGGCGCCCGGTCGCGGAAATGCGCCGCAAAGGCCGCCACGGGATCCTCGCCGCGATTCCAGATCAGGTCTTCCGATAGTTTGCGCTCTTCCTCGGGAATGGTGGCATACCGCTGCATCATCTCCGAGTTGACAATGGCCATGTCGAGGCCGGCCTGGGTGCAGTGGTACAGGAACACCGAGTTGAAAACCTCGCGGCCGGCAGCGGGCAACCCAAAGGACACGTTGGAGATCCCCAGCACCGTCTTGGTCCCGGGCAACGCCTCCTTGATCATCCGCACTCCCTCAATTGTTTCCGCCGCTGAACCCACGTAGTTTTGGTCTCCGGTTCCAGCTGGAAATACCAGGGGATCAAAGATGATGTCCTCTTCCGGCACTCCGTACTTTTCGGTCAACAGCCGTTGTGACCGCTGCGCGATCTCCAGCTTTCGCTCTCGCGTGATCGCCTGCGCCTGGTTGGGGTCGTCGTCGATGCATCCCACCACCAACGCCGCGCCGTAGCGCCTTGCCAACGGCACCACCCGCTGGAAACGCTCCTCTCCATCTTCCAGGTTGATGGAGTTGATGATGGATTTGCCCTGCAGCCTTTTCAGCGACTCTTCGATAACCGAGGCGTCCGTGGAGTCGATCATGATCGGCGCCTTGACCCGCCGGTTCAGTTGGTCGAGGAACTTGATGACGTCCGAGGTCTCGTCCCGGTCCGGATCCTGCAGGCACACGTCCAGCACGTGCGCCCCGTTCCGTACCTGCCGCCGACCGATCTCGGCTGCTTCCTCAAACTTTTCGCTGGCGATCAATCGCTTGAACCGGCGGCTGCCCAGCACGTTGGTACGTTCGCCCACGACGGTCGGCCGCGTGTCCTCGTTGACGACCACGGCTTCGATGCCCGAAACCCGGGTTTCCAGCGCCGGCTCGGTCACCCGTGGCTTCTTGTCAGCCATTGCCTCGACCAGGTGGCGGATGTGGTCCGGTCCGGTGCCGCAGCAGCCGCCGGTCACGTTCAGCCAGCCATTGGACGCGAACCGCTCCAGTGTGGCCGTCAGCATCTCCGGCGTCTCGTTGTAGTTGCCATCCTCGTCGGGCAGGCCCGCGTTGGGTACGCAGGCGATTCCGAACTGCGACAGCTCGTTCAGCGTGCGTATGTGGTCCGTCATGAACTCGGGGCCGGTGGCGCAGTTGAACCCTACCCAGAGCAGGTCTCGATGGGCCAGCGAGGTATAAAACGCCTCGGCGTCCTGGCCGGCCAGCAGCGTGCCCATTGGTTCAATGGTTCCCTGCACCGCCACCGGAACATCCGCGTCCAGTTCCGCCCGGGCGCGGTCGATGCCTTCCAGCCCCGCCTTGATGTTGATCGTGTCTTGACCCGTTTCCAGCACCAGCACGTCGGCTCCGCCCTCGATGAGGCCAGCCGCTTGCTGGTGATAATCGGCCGCCAACTCGTCAAACGTCAGGCCGCCCGTCACCGATATCGTCCGCGTCGTCGGACCCATCGCGCCGTACACGAAACGCGGCTTGTCCGGGTCGTCCGCCGTCGCGTCGTCCGCCGCCCGTCTGGCGATGGCCGCAGCCTCGCGGTTGATCCGGCGCGCCTCGGGGGCCAGGTTGTACTCGCCCAGCACCAGCGCCGTGGCGCCAAAGGTGTTGGTCTGTATGATGTCCGCGCCGGCATCCAGATATCCCCGGTGGATGTCGTCGATCACATCCGGGCGGGTTACGTTGAGGTATTCGTTACACCCCTCGTACTCCTCGCCCCCAAAATCCTCGGGTCCCAGGCCTCTCGCCTGGATCTGGGTTCCCATCGCGCCGTCGGTGATGAGAATGCGCTCCCGAAGCAACGATTTGAGCTCGTTGATGCGTT
The DNA here is from genome assembly GCA_951813535.1 of uncultured Dehalococcoidia bacterium. Lineage (GTDB taxonomy): Bacteria > Chloroflexota > Dehalococcoidia > Lucifugimonadales > UBA3495 > Bin87. Next base: position 2,722,399 of record OX638345.1, read on the forward strand.
CCAAAGAATCCATAATTGCATTGCCATTTGTTCCGTAAATCACAAATCAAGGCTACCCGCATTCGGTAACCGTGTCAAACTGGAATGAACCTCAAACCCGAGGCTTCATACCGCAAAATCGACCAGGAGACGTTCCCAAATGACCCCTTATGACATCGTTTCGCAGGCTCCCGAAACCTCCCGACTGATCGCGTCTTACGCCACCGGGGACGCCACCCACGAGGACGTGGCGAACCGTGCCCGCGGCGTGCTCCTGGGCCTCGCCGTCGGCAACCTGCTGGGCCTTCCCGTCGAAAGCAGTTGGCACCACCAAATTGCCTCCTGGTACCCTGATGGCCTCACGGAGATCGACCCGCGTGAGGCCGGCCGGCTCATGGACGACGACCTGGCCCAGGCGGTCGACCTGGGCGAAGCTCTGCTGGCCGGCGACGATGTCGCCCGCGGCTTCGCCGACCGGCTGATTGTTTGGGCTCGCGAGAACGGCCGCGGCATCGGCATCACCACCAGCGACGTGATCCGCGAGCTGGCCACGGGCAAACCTCTGCCCGAGCCGGCGCGCGTCGTCTACGAGCGCAGAAACCGCATCGCACCCAACGGCGGCGTGATGCGCTGTGCCCCGGTGGCAATCTCCCGCCGCAGCGATCCGGAACTGCTCGTTGCCGATTCCGCCATGACGTGTGCCGTAACCCACTACGCTGCGACCTGCCAGTGGTCTTGCATCCTGGTCAACGCCGTCATCGCCGCCTTGGTCAACGGCGCGGCGCCGGACTTGCCCGGCCTGCTCGCCGCGGCCAGTGTCGACGGCTGTCCCGACCTCGCGCTGCAGGCCAACTCCGACGGTATTCCTGCCGACACGCTGGACGCGCTGGCCTCCGGGCGCCAGCCGCCTCCGGACGCTGATTGGCTCATGCGCGACCACCGGCTCATCGGTCACACCCTGCTGGCCGCCCAGTTCGGCCTCTGGGCCGCTGCCACGCCCCTCAATTTTGAGGACGCGCTGGTTGCGTCCGTCGCCGCCGGTGGCGACACCGATACCAACGCCGCCGTCGCCGGAGCTGTGTTGGGTGCCCGTTACGGGTCCTCAAGCATCCCCGAGCGTTGGCTCGCCTGCATCCCCCAGCGCGATCGCATCGAGCGCTTGGCCGACGATCTGCTGGCTATGTCGGAAGTCTAGCCGAAATACAGCGCCAACTCGTCCCGGTTCCGGTCCAGCCACGCCACGTTCAGCGCGATGCGTTCCAGCGCCTGCCGAATCGTACGCTCGGCCGCCGGCGTCGGGTGCGCCTCGAAGAACGTCTCCACGTCGCTCCGTTGTTCGTTGGTGGTGAACGCGTTGGTGATGGCCACCAGCCGCATCAGCCCGAAGCCGCCGCCGCCGTAACGGCGGTCGAACTCGTCCCACTGCTCCTTCAGGAATTCCCAGGCCAGGCTTCGGCCCCGGTTGTTGGCCGCCACCGCGGAGACCACGAATATGGTGTCCTGCAACCGCACGTCGTCGGTCAGCGACCGGTCCAGCGTCTCGCGCAGCAGTTCCTCCTGTTGGAACCGCGCCATCGAAATCAGGAACCGGATCTTCTCCTCGTGCAGTTCGGCCGCACGCTCCAGGTCCCACATGCGGTCGTAGACTGCCCGATCGCCAGCCTGCGCCACCAGGCTGAACACCACCCCGCGCAGGTCGGGACGCACGTTGGCGGGGTCATTTTGGTAGGCCTCAAACAGTTCCTGCGCCTGCGCGATTATGTCCGGGTCGCCATAAACCCCGGCTTGGCTGAGCACCGTTGACCGCGTCAGCGAGTCCAGGTGACCCTCGCCCGGCCGTGCCTCCCAGCCCGAACGCTGCGCCGCCGGACCAAACAGTCGCCGCCCGAAGGCGTGGTACGCGCCCAGGTACGGCTCGCCCGCGATCAGGCTTTCGATCTCACGGAGGTTCGTGGCGAGATCGCTCCACACCGACGCGTCCGTCTCATCTTGGTACGATTCCGCCAATGCCAGGAAACGGGTGACCGGCAGCAACCCCGCTCGGGACAATGCAAACGCATCGTTCTGTACGCCCAGCCGGTCGGTCGCCGCCAGCGTCCTGTCCGCCACCAACGAGGCCAGCCTTTCGCGGTCCGCGTCCGTGTAGTTCACCCGGTAGAAACCGGTCTGGTCCGGATTGACCTTGAACCAGTCGGGCTGCGTGGGCGCAGCAACCTCCACGGTACCCGTGGCCCCGCTCACCAGGTGTGCCGTGACCGCAGCGCCATCGGCGGCGACGGTCAGCGGCACGGGCCAAACCTGCTCCTCGTCGTCGCCGCTATCCTCGCCCAGCACCGAGTCAAAGACGAACCTCGCCTGACGCACTTCCAGCGACAACCCGCTTGCGGTGTTCGTCGCCGCCACGTCCAGCACCGGGTAGCCGGTCTGACTGGTCCAGCTGCCCATGATGGAGTTCACCGGCTGCCCGGAGGATTCTTCCAGCGCCGTCCACAGGTCCGTCGTCCGCGCGTTCTGGTAGGAATGTCGCGTCAGGTAGGTGTTCAGGCCGATCCGAAACACGTTGGGCGTCAGGAAATGCTCGAGCATGCGCAGCACCGACCCGCCCTTGCTGTAGCTGATGGCGTCGAAAAGCTGGCTCACTTCGGCCGGGTTGGCCACTTCCTGCTCAATTGGGTGCGAGTTTTTCAGGCCGTCTAGGTTGAACGCCCGGTTGGTGTCCATGTTCACGAACTGCGTCCACATCGACCATTCCGGGAACAGCCAGTCCACCGCCTTGGTACCCACCCACGTGGCGAAACTCTCGTTGAGCCACAGATCGTCCCACCATTCCATGGTCACCAGGTCGCCGAACCACATGTGCGCCATTTCGTGGGCAACGACCTCGGCCACCCTCTGCCGCGTGCCCGCAGACGAGTTCTGCGGATCCACCAGCAGCGCCGTCTCCCGATACGTGATACACCCCCAGTTCTCCATCGCTCCGGCTGCGAAATCCGGGATCGCCAGGTGGTCCAGCTTGGGCAACGGGTATGGGATACCAAAATAATCGTTGAAGAAGGAGAGCATTTTGACCGAGGTGTCCAGCGCGAACTGTCCCTGCTCCTCCTTGCCTCGAGTCATCCACACTCCGATCACCGTCCCGTCGGCCGCTTCTTTCTCGATGTGCGTCAGGTCGCCGATCACGAAAGCAAGGAGGTACGTCGACATCACCGGGGTCTTGTCGTACAACAGGGTTTTCCGGCCATTTTCACCGCGAGTCTCCTCGATGATCGGAGTGTTGGAAACGGCCTCCATTTCCTCCGGTACGTCGAGCGTCACCTGGAAGGTCGCCTTGGCCGCCGGCTCGTCCCAACACGGCAGGGACCGCCGCGCGTCCGTCGCCTCAAACTGCGTGGTGGCCAGATATGCCGTTTCGCCTTCGGGGTTCACGTACTGGCTGCGGTAGAACCCCCGCAACTTGTCGTTGAGCTCCCCGGTGAATGACATCCGCAGGTGCTGGTTGCCGACCAGGCCATCCGCCGGCGTGCCCGGGATGCTGATCGTCGCGGTTTCCGCGTCGGCGTCGTAGGCGATGGCGGTGGACGGCTGTTCCTGTTCACCGTGAGTATCGGTCCAGCTGACGGTCGCCGAATGTATTTCGATTTCGGAGCAGTTGAGCATGATCTCGGTGGTGCCGGGTTCCATGCTCACCGTCACGTCAACCTCGCCGGCGAAGGTGAAATCGTCGAAATTCGGTGTCAGTTTCAGGTCATAGTGGATGGGACGAACGTTGTCGGGAAGTACAACAGCTTCGGCGGACGGCATCGAGTTTCCTCCGTGATTTGCGTTCGAAAAGGGGACGCGCCAAGTTTATCACAGGGCATTGAACCGCTTGTGCCGGTCGCCGAATTGCGAAATAATTGGCCGCGTAAAGACTTATCATCTATCGTAATTTGTCTCACCATAAGAATACTGTTTTCTGGGCACGCTTCGAGTTTTCTTCAACCCTCTCTCGGAGACTTCCAATATGCTTGCGGAACATTTGCCGTTTCTGGACATCGCCGGGTTGTTCAGTGTGGCTGAGCACTCCATCCAGCTCCGCCAATCACTACTGGCCCTCGGCGCGCTGATCATAACGGCGAAATTGTTCGAGGGCGTCTTCCGCCGCCTGCGCCTGAACGCAATAGTCGCTTACGCCGCCGCTGGCATCCTCCTCGGCCCCGTCATGGAGTTGACCGGAGTTTGGTCAGTGGACTCGACGCTGCACATCGAACTACTCCTGACCCTCGGGATCTTCATATTTTTCTTCCTCATCGGCCTGGATGAGATCGACATTTCCAGCTTCATGGCAAGCCTGCGGGGGCACTACTTCCTCGCTGCCGTTCTATCTGTGGTCCTATCCCTCGGCATCTCCATGCTGGTGACCACCGACGTGGTGTTCGACTTCGGCCTGCGGCTCGCCTTCACCGAGGCTCTCGCTCTCGCCGGCATCCTTTCCATGACCAGCCTCGGCATCGTGGTCAAGGTGCTGGTGGACGATGGTCGGCTCAAGGAACCGGTGGGAATGCAGATTTTCACCGTCGTGGTCATTTCCGAGTTGATCGTCCTCCTGATAATCGGCTTCAGCATCGGCGAACACGTTCATGAGGTGTCGCCGGTCGGCATCCTGATCCTGGTGGGCAAGGTCGCCGGCTTCGCGGTGGCGTCGTGGATCCTGTCCTCCCGCGTCTTACCGCCGGTGGTTGCGCTCCTCCAGCGCGTGATCCAGGTGCCGCAGCTATCCCTGGGCCTGCTCCTGGGGGTTCTGTTCCTCATCGTATGGGGAGCCGAGCTGATGGGACTGCACGGTTCGCTGGGCGCGTTGCTCTTTGGCGCTTCGCTTTCGGGTCTGCCCTACCAGGTCCGGCGGGAAATCACGCCCGGCCTGCGCAGCGTGGCCGAGGGCCTGTTCGTGCCCCTTTTCTTCGCGTCCGCGGGCCTGCAATTCAGCTTCTCCTTCGTGACATTGCCGGTCTGGACGATGGTTGCCCTGGCCCTGATCCCGCTGTTCGGAAATTTCATCGGCGCTTTTATCGGCGCTTACTTTTCCCGCCTCACGGTGCCCTACGCGGTGGCTTCCGGCCTGATGGGCAAGGGCGTCGCCGAAATCGCCCTGCTGCTGGTGCTCTGGGATTCGGGCGTCATCGACGAGGTGGTGTTCTCCTTCCTGGTCCTGGTGATGTTCGGCTACATCCTCTTCATGCCGCCCGTCATCAGCTTTGCCGTCAGTCGCGCCAGCCGTCGGGCTGACCTGCCCGAAGAACTCACGGATATCCCCCAGGGCATCGCCCATTTCGCTCTCGACAACATCACGGTTGACGACATCCTGGACCGCAGCCGTCACCATCCCGACCCTTCCGTCACCGTACGCGACTTCACCGATCGGTGGACGATGCCCAACCAGCACGATTACGTCGTCGCCGAGAAAGGCGCCCTGGTCGGCATCGTCTCCCTGTCCACCTTCCGGTACTTGCCCAAAGCCTCCTGGGCTCGGACTTCGCTCAAGGACGTCGTGCGTCGCGAGACCCCGGTTGCCTGGCCGGAGGAGCACGTGGAGGATGTCCTCCAAAGAATGACCGAAACCTCGCTGTCGACCATACCGGTGGTGGAACCCGAGTCCGAAAAGTTCATCGGCGCGGTGACCCGGGAGGACATCGTGGAACTGATGCTGACCGAGTTTCGCGGCGCGCACTGAGGTGTCGGCGTTCTACGATGCTATAATCTCCGGTTGTATCGAGACCGCTGCCGGCCGGCTTGCAGGCTGTGCCGGATCGAGGAGGAACTGAATTGGCCGCCCGCACAATGTTCGAAAAAATCTGGGATGCCCACGTGGTTCACGAGGAACCGGGCCAGCCCTCGCTCATCTACGTCGACCTGCACCTGGTGCATGAAGTCACATCGCCGCAGGCCTTTGACGGTCTCCGCATGGCCGGCCGCAAGGTCCGCCGACCTGACCTCACCGTCGCCACCGCCGACCACAACACCCCCACCTGGGAACTCACCCGACCCATCGAAGACCAGATTTCCAAGGCCCAGTTGGACGCCTTGGATCGCAACGCGGCCGAGTTCGAGCTGCCCTTCTATTACGACCGCTTCAGCGAGAACCAGGGCATCGTCCACGTCATCGGTCCCGACCTTGGCTACACCCTCCCCGGCAAGACCGTCGTCTGCGGCGACAGCCACACCTCGACCCACGGCGCGCTGGGTTGCTTCGCCGTGGGCATCGGCACTTCCGAGGTCGAGCACGTCCTCGCCACCCAGACCCTGCGCCAGTTCAAGCCCCGCACCATGGAGGTGCGAATTGACGGCGAGCTGCCCAACGGTGTCTCCGCCAAGGACGTGATCCTGGGCATCATCGGACACATCGGCGTCAACGGCGGCACCGGCCACGTCATCGAGTACACCGGCGAAGCCATCCGCGGCCTGTCCATGGACGGCCGCATGACCGTGTGCAACATGAGCATCGAGGGCGGCGCCCGCGCCGGCATGATCGCCCCCGACGACACCACCTTCGACTACGTCCGCACCCGCCCCTACGCTCCCAAGGGAGCCGAGCTTGAAGCCAAGATCGAGGAATGGCGCCGCCTGACAACCGATTCCGGCGCTGCCTACGACCGCACCGTCGTCATCAACGCCAGCGACCTGGCCCCCTTCGTCACCTGGGGCACCAAGCCCGACATGGTCGCCCAGATCACCGACCGTGTGCCCGATCCGGCCTCCTTCGAGACCACCGCCGAGCGCGAAGCCGCCGAGCGCGCCCTGGAGTACATGGGCCTGGAACCCAACCAGCGCATCGAGGACATCCGGATCGACCGCGTATTCCTCGGCGCTTGCACCAACGCCCGCATCGACGACCTCCGCGCTGCCGCCAGCGTCATTCGCGGCCGCCAGGTCAACTCCGACGTCTACGCCATGGTCGTTCCCGGCTCCGCCCGCGTCAAGGCCGAAGCCGAAGCCGAGGGCCTCGACCAGGTGTTCAGGGACGCCGGGTTCGACTGGCGGGTCGCCGGTTGCTCCATGTGTCTCGGCATGAACCCCGACATTCTGGATCCAGGCCAGCGCTGCGCCTCCACGTCCAACCGCAACTTCGAGGGGCGCCAGGGCAAGGGCGGCCGCACTCACCTGGTCAGCCCCGAGATGGCCGCCGCTGCCGCCATCGCCGGCCACTTCGTCGACGTCCGCGATTTCTAACCTCCGCCAACCCCACCGTCATTCCCGCCATCCCACCGTCATTCCCGCCGAAGCGGGAATCCAGAGGTGAAAGACAATATGGAACCCTTTGTCCAACTGGAAGGCGTCGTCGCTCCCCTGGACGCCGTCAACGTCGACACCGACATGATCATCCCCGCCGTGTACCTCAAGAGCATCGAACGCACCGGCTTCGGACCGAACCTCTTCGACCGTTATCGCTATAATGAGGATGGGTCCGAAAATCCCGACTTCATCCTCAACCAGGGCCCCTATCGCAGTTCCAAGATCCTGGTGTCGGGGCCCAATTTCGGTTGCGGCTCTTCGCGTGAGCACGCCCCGTGGGCCCTGGAAGATTTCGGCATCCGGTGCATCATCGCCCCCAGCTTCGCCGACATCTTCTTCAACAATTGTTTCAAGAACGGCCTGCTTCCCCTCGCCTTGCCCGAACCCGACGTCCGGCGCATCATGGACAAGGCCAAGGACAATCCCGGCTTCGAGATCACTGTAGATCTGGAAGCGCAGCAAGTGCGAGACGCCGACGAGGAAATCGTCGTCGACTTCGAGGTCGACGAGTTCCGGCGCTACTGCCTGCTGAACGGCCTCGACGACATCGGCCTCACCCTGCAGCACGAGGACGCCATCTCCGCCTTCGAGTCGCGGCAAGCCTGAATCGCTCAGCGAACCGTCAAACTGTCGGGGGCGATCAATTGGTCGCCCCCGACAGTTTACCTATCGGTTCCGAACCACTGCGCAACCCGCTCGGCATAATCGGTCTCGTACCGCTGCATCCTTCCCTGCCGGACCTGCTCGTCCAGCGACGGCCGACGCACTCCGCGAGGCGACAGCGGCGCGAATCCGATGACCTGCGCCTCTTCCAGCGCAGCGATTTCGTCGTCCGTTCGACCCAGCAGGCCAGCCAGAATGTCCCGGTTGTGCTGACCCATGATCGGCGCCGGTTGCGGCGGCACGGCCGGCGTGTCCGACAGTTTCCAAGGCCGGCCGGCATACGGAAGCGGCGGCATTCCGGTCGCGTCGTTGTGCGCGACGATTTCGTAGAACCGGCGCTCTTGCAGGTGTTCGTTGAACAGCAGGTCTTCGCTGTCAACCACCGCTCCGGCCGCCACGCCCTCGGCCTGTAGCCGAGCCATCAGTTCGTGGTTGTCGCGATTGCGGGTTTCGAAACCCAGCATCTTGTCCAGTTCCGCCCGATGCCGGATCCTGCTCAGCACGTCCGCATACCGTTCGTCCGCCGCCCAGTCGGCACGGCCCATGACGCGGCACAATCCCAGCCAGGCTTCGTCGCTGTCCACCGCGATTGCGATCCACCGGTCGTCGCCGGCGCACGGGTAGCAGCCGTGGGGCGACATCGCCGGATCCTCGTTTCCGATCCGCTCCGGAACCCGCCCGTTGACCGTCCAGTCCAGCAGCGCCTCCGGGATCGTAGCGGAACAGGTCTGCGTTTGCGACACGTCGATGAATTGCCCCTGCCCGGTATTCAGCCGGTGCATCAGCGCCAGCATCACGGCCGCCACGGTGTGTTCGCCGGCCGTATAGTCAGTGAACGGTATCTCCGACATCACCGGCCCGCCGTCGCGGTACCCGGTGATATACGCCAGCCCTGCCGCTCCCTCAGTTGCCGGCCCGGTCGCGCCGAAGTTCGCCCACGGCCCGTTGAACCCGTAGCCGGTGGAGGACACCATGATGATGTCCGGCCGGATTTTGCGCAGGTCCTCGTATTCCAGCCCAAAGTTTCGGATGACTCGCGGGGTGAAATTCTCGGCGAACACGTCTGCCACGGCGATCAGGTCGCGCAGCACTGCCCGCCCTTCGTCCCGGCTCAGATCCAGCGTCAGACCCAGCTTGTTCCGGTTCTGCTCGTAGAAGTTGGCGCCCCGGTTCCAGAATTCGCCGTCCACATCGTTGTGGTATAGCGAGTCCGTGCGGTAGCTCTCCAGTCGCTGCACTGACTCCAGCCTGATCACCTGTGCGCCCATGTCGGCCATCCACTTCATTGCCGAGGGTATGGCGATGAGTTGACCCATCTCCACGATGCGAACGCCTTCCAACGGGCCAGCCATGTCAGATCACCTCCGAAGCCCGCAACCAGGCCAGTTCCTGCGTGCTGTAACCCATTTCTCCCAGCACCGCTCGAGTGTGCTCGCCCAATCTCGGTGCGGCGTCCGTCACCGCCCAAGGCGAGCCCGACATCAGGAACGGCGCCCCCGGGAACATTATCTCGCCCAGATCAGGGTGATGCACCGGCACGTAGTAGCCCCGGGCCTGAATCTGCGGGTTGTCCACCGTCTCTTCCGGGGAATCGATCACGCCGTAGATGAACCGCTTCTGGTGCGCCGCGTAAAAGATTTCCTGCTTTTGCTTGGTGGCGAAGATCTGGTCCAGGATATCTCCCAGCGCCTCCGCGTTTTCTAGCCGCGCCGATGCGTTATCGAAACGCTCATCGTCCAGGTCGGGCGCTTCCAGGAAGTCGACCAGCACCTTCCAGTCCAGCGTGGCGCCCATGCCGGGATTGGGCAGCACGTACCCATCGGACACCGCCCGCAGCCGCGTGAGGTCGCCCGTGTGGTTGGGCTGGCGTCGTCGCACGGCCCCGGTGTAGGTGTAGTTGTTGGTCACGTCCCGCAGCGCCGACGCAATGCTTTCCTGTATCGACACGTCCACGCGCTGGCCCTGCCCTGTCAGCCGCTGGTGGTACAAAGCCATCAGCGTGCCCGATGCCAGGTTGGTGCCGGCCTTGAACTGGGCCTGGTGCAGCGCGTGCTTCAGAGGCTCCCGGTCGTACGCGCCGAAGATGTACATCAGCCCGCCCAACGCGTACTCGACGATCTCGGTCGCCCGAAAATCCCGCCAGGGTCCCGTCTGCCCGAAGTTGGAAACCGACGCCACTACCAGCTTCGGGTTGCGCTTTCGCAATGTGTCTGCATCCAGACCTAGAGCAGGCATGACGCGCGGGGCAAAGTTCTCCACCACCGCGTCCGCATCCGCCAGCAGGTCCATCAGGATCGCGCGTCCCGTCTCTGACTTGAGGTTCAGCGTGATGCTGCGCTTGTTGGTGTTCAGGTAGAGAAACGGCAGGCTGGTCTCAGCGCCCGGTTCGTCGTGGTAGAACGGCGGCAGTCGCCGGCCCGGGTCACCACCGGGCCGCTCGATTTTCAATACGTCGGCCCCGAAGTCGGCCAACAGCTTGGTGGCGTAGGGGCCGGCGATGTGGTGCGTCAGATCAATGACCTTGACGCCGGCCAGGGCTCCGTTATTCAAAATCAGACCCCCAAACGAGTTCGGCAGCCATTCTAGCCCCATTGCCACTGCCGCACAAACAGCACCGCAGCATCAGGGTCGCCCGGGGATGCCCGGAGGCCTCCTGTCCGATGCGATTCCACCGGATGTTATACTCGCAGATATCACGGGCGGGCTTTATTGGGATGCTACAATCCCGGTTGGATTCAGCAATTTTCCCAGACTCACCACCATGACCACCGTCACCGACCGTACGTACGATCTCCGCACTTTCTGTTCTGCCGAGTTCCGCGCCATGGTTTCTGCGGGCATCCTGAGCCGGCAGGACCGCGAAGCAGTTCTCAGCGGCAGCTATCGGTTCACCGCGGACCAGTACCAGGCCATGGGTAGGGCCGGCATCCTGTCCGAATACGAGCCCATCGAGCTGCTGAACGGAGAGATCGTCGAAATGGCTCCCATTGGCAACACCCACAACGACTCGACCGATTGCATCAGCGACTTGATGTTTGGCGCCTTGCGGGGCCGAGCCCGGGTAAGGGTGCAGGGTTCCGTCCGCATAAATCAACTCAGCGAGTTGCAACCCGATTTTGCCATCCTCCGACGCCGACCGGACTACCATCTGTCGCCCGCCACTCCAGCCGACGTCCTGTTCATCGTCGAGGTCTCCTACAGTTCGTTGAACTACGACCGCGGCGAAAAGTTGGCCGCGTACGCCGCCGCTGGCGTCCCCGAAGTGTGGGTCGTTAACCTGCGGGAATACGCAGTGCAGATCCATACCGACCCGGTGGGCGAGCAGTACCAAACGGTTCGCCAATTCCGCGCCGGCGACTCCGTGAGCCCCCTGGCTTTCCCCGATGTCTCTTTCCCGGTATCCGGTTTTTGGTCCGGCATGGTCGGTCCCGAGTCGGATGCCGAATAGTCCTCGAGGCAGGCGCCGCGCCGCGTGGTCCCACATCACCATCACACCGTCAACGCAGAGGTAATACCGTGCAAACTATCGATGCCATCGCCGAAATTCTCAAGCGGGAGGGCGTCCAGTACCTGTCCTGCTTCCCCACCACGCCGGTTATCGAGGCCTGCGCCGCCGCCGGAATCCGACCCATCATCTGCCGCCAGGAGCGCGTCGGCGTCGGAATCGCCGACGGCTACAGCCGCATCACCAACGGCCGGCCCCCGGGCGTGTTCGCCATGCAGTACGGCCCGGGCGCCGAGAACGCCTACTCCGGCGTCGCCACGTCTTTCTCCGATTCGGTGCCCATCCTTCTGCTGCCCCTTGGCCACCCGCGCGAGCGCCAGGGCGTCTTCCCCATGTTCGACTCCATCGAGAGCTTCGCCAGCGTCACCAAGCACCTCGAAAGGCTGAACCTGTCCGGCAGCACCAGCCAGGTCATGCGCCGCGCCGTCAACGCCCTGTACACCGGTCGTCCCGGGCCATCCATGGTCGAAATACCCGCCGACGTCGCCCTCGAGGAAGTGTCCGAGGAGTCCTTCTACTGGGGCGGCAACGTCCGCCGCTCCGCCTCCCAGGCCGACCCCGACGACGTCGAGGCCGCGGCCCGCGCCCTGTGCTCCGCCACCTATCCGGTGATCCACGCCGGCCAGGGCGTCATGTACGCCGAGGCCACCGATGAACTGGTCGAGTTGGCCGAGCTCCTGTCCGTTCCGGTGATGACCACCCTGCTGGGCAAGAGCGGTTTCCCCGAGCAGCATCCCCTGGCCCTGGGCAGCGGTTCCGGCGTTATGTCCGGCACGGTCTACCATTTCATGCGCCGCTCCGACGTCATTTTCGGCGTCGGTTCCAGCTTTACCAAGCACGGCATGTCCATGAACCTGCCGTCCGGCCGCACCCTGATCCAGAACACCAACGATCCGCGCGATCTGAACAAGGACTACGACGTCCAGTTCCCGGTTATCGGCGACGCCAAGCTGGCCCTGCGCCAGATGATCGAGGCCTGCCGCGAGATCGTCGGCGACAGCCGTCGCGACAACGCTGAGGTCACCGGCGAGATCTCCTCAGTTCGCGATGCCTGGCTCGCCGAGTGGGAACACAAGACCACCGACGCCGGCCCGCTGGTCAACCCCTACCGCGTCATCACCGATTTCCAGAAGGCCGTCCCCGCCAGCGAGGCCATCATCACCCACGACTCCGGCAGCCCCCGCGACCAGATCACGCCGTTCTACCGCTCTGGCGGCCCCCGCACCTACCTCGGCTGGGGAAAGTCCCACGGCCTCGGCACCGGTCTTGGCCTCGTGATCGGCGCCAAGCTGGCCGACCCCGACAAGATGTGCGTCAACTTCATGGGCGACGCCGCCTTCGGCATGGTCGGCCTCGACTTTGAGACCGCCGTGCGCAGCAACGTCCCCATCACCACCGTCGTGCTCAACAACTCCTCCATGGCCGTGGAAACCAACGCCATGCAGCGTTCCCACGAGCTCTACAGCACCCGCGACCTCGGCGGCAACTACGCCGACCTGGGCCGGGCCATGGGCGGCTACGCCGAGCGCATCACCGACCCCAACGAGATCATCCCGGCGTTTCAGCGCGCCCGCCAGCAGAACGAAAACGGCAACGCGGTTCTCCTCGAGTTCATCACCAACGAGGAGATCAACTACTCCCACCGCCGCGCTTTCTAACCCTGGATCAACTCACTCAGGGGCGGCCTCAGCGGGCCGACCCTTGCTTTATTTTGACCGCAATCCCATGCAACGCGCCGACCGGAACCCCTCCCCGTCCGTGACGGAGCACTTGCGGACCGCCGAAACGCACCTCGCCGACGGTGATCCCCGCGCCGCTCTGACCGACCTGGACCTCGCTTTCCTCGCCACCCCCGACGATCCCGTTGTCCATTGGCTCCGTGGTCGATCCTTGTCGATGCTGGGCCGCTCCGAAGCCGCGGTGTCGGAGTTGGACGCCGCCATCGCTCTGGATCCAAACCTGGCCGACGCATGGCTCGATCGGAGCGCAATTCACCTGGACTGTTCGGACTGGTCGGCCGCCGAATCCGATGCGTCCCGGGCGCTGGAACTGGACGACGCGCTTGGTCGCGCATGGCGCACCCGGGGCATCGCCCGCTACAAACTGGGTTCCCTGGTTGACGCCGCGGAAGACTTGACCCGGTCCCTGGACCGCAAACCCGCCGATCCATTGGCCCTTTACTGGCGCGGACTCGCTCTGCGTGACGCCGGCGATAGCCGTGCCGCTGTCGCCGATTTCGACGCCGCCATCCGGCTCAACGACCGCTACACCGAGGCTTACGTCGCCCGCGGCAAAGCTCATTCGAACCTCGGCGACATGACTGCCGCGCGCTCGGACTGGGCCATCGCCGCCCAGATGCTCCACCACTCACACTGAACCCGCCGGAGGTACCACCATGGCCGACCTGCATTCGAAGTACCTGTTCATCGCCAGCATGGACATCGACGCCGACCGCGAGGCGCTGTTCAACGAGGTTTACAACACCGAGCACTGCCCCCTGCTCAACCAGACGCCTGGCGTAATCGGCGTAACCCGCTATGAGACCCAACGCCTCCTCATGGCCATGGGCGGCCAGGTGCAGGAAATCGAGATCCCCGGCACGCCCAAGCACCACGCGGTCTACCAGATCGAAAGCCCCGAAGTGCTCACCAGCCCGGCATGGGCCGAAGCCGTCGACGCCGGCCGCTGGCCGGAGCATGTGCGCCCCTACACCAAGAACCGCCGCCACGTCCTGATGAAGCTCACCTACCCCGAGTCCTAGCCGCGCCGCCGGTCCCAACATCCACCCCGTCGTTCCTGCTTGCGCAGGAACTCATCCATCGCCCGCGGATCGACAACACGCCCAACGCAAAAGGGGAGGGACCGTGTCCCTCCCCCGATTGCTAACGCGATGAAAACGGAAGCGCCGCTAGTTCGCGCCCCGCATCCTCGGGTCCAGCACGTCCCGTAGCGCATCGCCCAGCAGGTTCACCGCGAACACCGTGATCGCGATGGCCAGCCCGGGGAACACGCCCAGCCACGGCGCCACGTCCAGCGAGTTCTGCGCCACGCCGTTCAGCATGCCGCCCCAGGACGGCACGTCCGGCGGAATACCCACGCCCAGGAAGCTCAACGAAGCCTCCACCACGATGGCCCAGCCCAGCGATATGCTGGCGAGCACGATGAACGTCGCCGCGCAGTTGGGCGCCATGTGACGCAATATGATCCGCCAGTCGCCAGCGCCCACCGCCCGCGCCGCCAGCACGTAATCCACTTCCTTGATGCTCAGCGCCTGCGAGCGGATGGTCCGCGCCGCGCCCGGGATGAACACCGCGCTGAGCGCGATCACCACGTTGGTAACCGAGGCCCCCAGGATCGCCATGATCGCCAACGCCAAAATCAGCGCCGGAAACGACATCATCGCGTCCATGATCCGCTGGATGACCAGATCGGTGATCCCCCCGAAGTAGCCGCTCACAATCCCAATGAACGCGCCGATGGTCACCCCGAAAAACACGCTTAGCAGTCCCACCACCAGCGAGATCCGGGTGCCATACACCAGCCGACTGTAAACATCCCGACCGATCTGATCCCCGCCCAGCCAGGTATCACTGTTGGGCGGGTTGAAGCGATACGCGGCGTTGGTCAGTCTGGGATCTTCGGCCGCTACGACCGGCGCCAATATGGCGACGACCACCAGCAGGATCACGACGATCGCGCCGAACGCTCCCAGCGGTTTACGCTGAGCGAAGTTGATTATGTTTTCCCAAAACGTTCGCTTGGGTCGCATCTCTGAGCTGGCGGGCTCAGCGGGTGCAAATACTCCCGTTGCTTCCTGGGCCATATTCCTATTCCTCGCCGGGGGCTGCGGTCCTGATCTGCAAAATCGACAGCGGTCTACTCGTAACGAATCCGTGGGTCCAGCCAGGCGTAGAGAAGGTCGACAACCAGGTTCAGCGCCAGCACCATGAACGCGATCACCATCACGATGCTCTGGATCATCGTGTAGTCCCGGTGCAGGATGCTGTCCACCAGCAACCGGCCCATCCCGGGCACCAGGAAAATCGTTTCGATGACGACGGTGCCGGCAATAAGGCGACCCACCTGCCAGCCCGATATGGTCAGGATCGGCAGGAATGCGTTCTTCAGCGCGTGCCGGACGATGACCGCCCTCTCCCGCAGGCCCTTGGACCGCGCCGTCCGGATGTAATCCTCACGGAACACCTCCAGCATCGACGAACGGGTCACGCGGGCGACCAACGCCATGTTGTAGAAGCCCAGAGCCACCGCCGGAAAGAACATCTGCTGCAGATTCCTCCAAGGGTCCTCCCAGAGGTTGGCGTACCCCAAGGGCGGCAGCCAGTCGAACCACGTCACCAGAAAATACACCACCAGGATGCCGATCCAGAAGGTCGGCATTGCCACGCCGGCTATGGCAATGATCCGCGATGCGTAGTCTGCCACCGTGTCCTGCCGCACCGCAGAAACCACTCCTAACGGGACTGCCACCACGAACGCCAAAAGCAGCGCTAAAGCTGCCAGTTCCAAGGTGATTGGCAGCTTCGCGCCCAAGTCTTCGGATATGGGCGTGTCAAAGTACATTGACACGCCGAAGTCCCCGCGAACCATTCCCCAGATCCAGTCCAGGTACTGGATCGCAAGGGACCGATCGGTGCCGAGCTTGGCTCGCAGGTCCGCCAGTTGCTGCTCGGTGAATTGACCGTCGCCCTCGAACCCCATCAGCAGCAGCTCTGCCGGGTCCCCTGGCACTAGCCGCATCAGGGCGAACACCATGAGCGTCACCAGCACCAGCGTGGGAACGAAGAGCATGAATCGTTTGATTACGTACGTGTTCATGGTCTCTCCTGCGAAGCCGTCATCAGGACTTTTCTATGATTGGGACTCCAGGCATTGCCACTCGGCGGTGTGCACCTGCATAAATCAGCACGCCGGGTCGCACCAGATGTATTCGTGCTTCAACTGGACCCACAGGCTGACGGGCATGTGGTAGTTCTGAATCTGCTTGTTGACGATCTGGTCTCGGAAGCTCCAGTAGTACACGAGCAATGGACCCGGATCTACGGTGAGCATCCAGTCCTCCATTTCTCTCAGGATCGCCGCTCTTTTAGTCCGGTCTAGCTCTTGGCTCTGGGCGCTGAACCATTCCTTGAATTGCTCGGGCGCCTCCCATCCGGACCATTGGATCCATAGACCACCAGGCATGAAAATCTTTCCGATGATTGGGTCGGGTTCGCCCAACAGGAGCGCCGTCCCCTGTGCGCCAATCTGGTAGTCGTGCTCCTTGTACCTGGTCAAGCCCGTAGCGCTGTCGATGGGCTTGACGGTGGCTTCCCATCCAAGATAACGACGGAACTGATCAGCCAGCAATTGAGCCAGGTCGACGTACTCCACTGCTGTTCGCGCCATGATGTCTACTTCGAACCCGTCGGGCACTCCCGCTTCCGCAAGCAGCCTTTTGGCCTCCTCGATATCACCCTGGTGCTTGCTGCCGTCGGACTCACTGCGAAAGCCGGGGAGTTGAAGGGCTTCCTCTTCCGTTCGACCGAACCAGGTATCCGGTGGGAGCGGCGTTCCTACCGGTGCTATCCCTCCGCCGAAAATGGTGCGAAATTCACTTCGGTCCACCGCCAAATGCATGGCGCGCCTCACCCTAACATCGTTGAAAGGCTCGATGGTCGTGTTGATCAGGGTGCCCAACAGGCTGGTGTTGGGGATTAGATAGACATCCAGGGTATCGGCCTCGGCTTCCTGCAATTCCAGGATTTCAGTGTTGCTCAGGTTGGTGACCGGGAACGTGGTCATCAGAACCTGGCCGGTCCGGTAGGCGCCGATAGCCGTGCCTTTGTCAGCGATGTAGTAATGGATGATGCCGTCAATGTACGGCAAACCTTCTTTCCAGTAATTTTCGTTCCTCGCCAGCTCTATGGACACGTCCTTGGCCAGTTGCGTGGGAACGAATGGACCGGAACCCATACCGTTTTCCCACTTCGCCGTGTCGACACCCGATTCATCCCAATCCTTGGACATCATCTTGAAGGCATCGGCAGCCAGCATCGGGATGAAGTCGGGAGCCGGGTTGTTGGTCTGGATTTCCACGGTGTGTTCATCAATCGCGCGCGCGTTACCGGCGGAATAGTAGGGCGCGATGATCAGGGTCTGAGGTCGACTCGCATCGGCGTTCACCAGGCTATCCATGCTGTGCACCGCGTCGGCAGCCGTCACCGGCGTCCCGTCTTGCCACATGGCGTTCTCGTGGAGATGGAACACGTAGGTCACTCCGTCGGGCTGGAGTTCCCAACTTTCCGCTAAATCGCCGCGGATATCGTAGGGGTCATCGGTCTCAGCGTTGTATTCGATCAACCCATTGTAGATTGCGGAGTTATTCTTGAATTGGTTCGAAAACTCGTGGGGGTGCCAGATCAGGTTGGGGAAAGCGTAGTCGTGCATTGGCACGATCCCTCCGTATTTTCCCCGATCGGCTGTTTGGGCTGCCTCGTTGGCCTGCGCCGGTACTGCGGTCGGCGCCGGGGAGTCCCCCGATGTGCTCGCCGCCGGTTGCGCCGGAGCCGTGGCCCCTTCGGACGGCGCCACGCTTTCGGTGGGTGCCGTGGCCCCGCAGGCCACTAGCGCCGTTAGAGCGATGATCATTCCCATCGCTACGAGAATCCGGCCGGTGAGACGATTCAATGCACGGTTCCGCATAGTAACCCCCTGCAACAACGAATGTCGTTTTTCTACTCGGCTGTCGGACTAAAGTGGTCGCAAGCGTATCAATGCACGATAACGGTGTCAATAGCCATTTTTGTGAATGTTTTCACATATATCTATTCATTAATTATACGATTTCCATTCATAATATTCAGTTTTGCTATGGTATCCGCCATCACACGTCTTGAATCAAAAACGCCGGTTTTTCACCGGCGTTTACCGCCCAGGACGCCCGCTACGACGCGGCGGCGGCGCGGTGGATTGCAACCCCGTCAACCTCGGTGCAGATCCGCCTCGATCCGGTTGGCTCGGGGCTTCAACACGGCGTAAAGGGCATCGGTAACCGGAGTTGCCACACCCAAATCCTGACCCATGCGGATCACCGTTCCGGTCAGCCCTTCCAGCTCCACGGGCCGGCCCTCGGCGAAGTCCTTGGCCAATGACGCCATGCCGGTAGCCGGGAAGTTGTCCAGCGCGTTCATCGACCATTCCAGCGAATCCGGCTCCAGGGGCGCGCCCGACGCCTCGCCCACCGCCAGCGCCTCCGCTATAGCCGCTTCAATGGCGGCCCTGGTCTCCGGCACGGTCCTCAGCTCACCATAGGCGCACCCGCTGGCCGCGCAAACTCCCGCCGATCCCGACAGGTACGCAAACTTCTTCCACAGCATGCCGGTCATGTTTTCCAGCAGGTCGACCCGCCAGCCGGCGTCGCGAAACACCTGGTACAGCCGCTCGCCGCGCTCGCTGATCCCGATGGTGCGCTCACCGAAGGACGCCGCGCCGGGCCCGCCCTGCGTCACCACCCCGGGCTCGCTGATCCGCCCCTCGAGATAGGCCGACCCGATCATCACCCGGTCCGCGCCGTACACTTCCACGAGGCGCTCGCCGTTGTCGATGCCGTTCTGCAGCGTCAGCACGATCGTGTCCGGCCCAACCATCGGGCCGATGGCTTGTATCGCGGCATCGTTGTCGTACATCTTCACCGCGAACAGGACCAGATCCTGCGCCCCCAACGACGCCGGATCATCGGTGGCGTTGCCGGGAACCGTGAATACGCCGTCGTTGCCACTCTCCACCCGCAGGCCGTCGCGCCGGATCGCCTCCAGATGCGGCCCCCGGGCGATGAACGTCACGTTGTGTCCCGCCCGAGCCAGCAGGCCACCGAAGTATCCTCCAACGCCGCCGGCGCCCATAACCGCTATGTCCATGCCATTCCCTCCCGAGCCTCGCCGTTTTCGTTCACAATCCCGCCACCGGGTCACCGAATTCCGTTCGCAGGTCCCGCTTCAGTACCTTTCCCATCACGTTGCGGGGCAACTCGTCCACGAACACCACCGAGCGCGGTCTTTTGAACCCAGCCAGCCGGTCCCGGCAGAAATCAATCAGTTCCTGCTCGGTAACGGCCTGGTCCGACGCCACCACGACTGCCTTGACCTCTTCGCCCCAATCCAGGTCGGGCACACCGATGACCGCCGAATCGGCAACCCCCGGGTGCTCGGCCAGGATCACCTCGACTTCCTCGGGCGATATCATCTCTCCGCCCCGCTTGATGAAATCCCGGGCCCGCCCAGCCAGGAAGATGTAGCCGTCCCCGTCCTGCCAGGCCAGGTCGCCGGTGTAGAGCCAACCGCCCTTCAGCGTGTCTCGCGTGGCATCCTCCTGACCCCAGTAGCCGGTCATCATCCGGGGTCCGCGGGCGACGATCTCGCCCACTTCATCGCCTTCAACCGGATCGCCGTCTTCCGTGACGATCATCACCTCCACGTCGTCCAGGGGCTTTCCAATCGACGTGAGCCGGCGCAGCTTGGTCTCAACCTCTTCAGCGGTTCCCGTCAGGTTATGGTCGTCCGGCGGCAGCATGGTGATGGTGGACGCCGTTTCGGTCTGGCCGAAGGCGTTGATGAACCGCGTGCCGGGGAAATTGTCGATGGCCTGCCGGACCACCGGCAGCGGCATCGGCGCCGCCCCGTAGGTGATCACCTTCAGGGACGACCGGTCAAAGTTGTCGAAGTTCGGATGGTCCATCACCATTTTC
This sequence comes from uncultured Dehalococcoidia bacterium, assembly GCA_951813535.1. Lineage (GTDB taxonomy): Bacteria > Chloroflexota > Dehalococcoidia > Lucifugimonadales > UBA3495 > Bin87. Next base: position 2,742,558 of record OX638345.1, read on the forward strand.
AGCATGGTCGGCACCAGCATCGCCCGGTCGGCCCGATGTTCCGCCACCAAACTCATCCATCGCTCAGCATCGAACTGCGGCATCACCACCAGCGTCCGGCCTCCGAAAACCGCCGCCAGCGCCGCCTGCAGCCCAGCTACGTGGTACATCGGCACGGTCAGCAGGTTCGTTTCCTCCACGTCGGGGTCCGCTGGTTCCACGTTGGTGAGCAGGAACGTGGCGAAACTGTCGTGGGTCAGTTGCGCGCCCTTCGGCACGCTGGTGGTGCCCGACGTGAACATGATCACCGTCGTGGCATCCTCGTCGTCCTCCGGAAAATGCAGCTGATCGGGGTCGGCGTTGGCCAGCAGGTCGTCGTAGGCGTACCCGCCTTTCGTCGCCGGCGCATCCAGCATCACGATGCGGTCCACGGGCAGCGACCCGTCCGCAGGTACCAGGGACAGGTAGCGTTCGCCCAGGAACAGCAAATCGGGCCGCGCGATCCCCAGCATGATCGCCAGCTCGTCCTCCTTGGCGCGGAAATTGATCGGTACGTAGATGGCGTCTAACTGCGCGGCCGCAAAGTAAATCTCGATCAGGTGATGGCAGTTGGTCTGCATCGCCGCCACTCGATCACCCTGGCCTATCCCCAGCTCGGACATCGCGTTGGCCAGGCGGTTGACCCGCTCCTGCAACATCTCGAAACTGATGTGATCGCCGTCGAATACGATGGCCGTCCGTTCCGGAACGATCGCCGACGCGATCATGAGAAACTCGGTGGTGTTCATCCTTTCTCCATGCTCAAATTCTACTCTCTCGGTAACCCGGTGGCTGTGGCCGCCGTTCGCTGTTCCAAAGCCAGCCCGGCGTCCAGCGGCATTTCACTTCCAGAGCCCCACGCCGTCTTCAATGCCGCGGCGAAACCCGTCGGCAACTCGGCCAACTCTTGCGCGATTTCCCAGGCCGCAGGCTCTAGCTCGTCGGGCCCCACCACCCGGCTGATGATGCCGTAGTCGAGCGCTTCCGCGGCGCCGAAACGACGCCCGGTATACAACAGGTCCAACGCGACCGAAGGCCCAGTGTTGGCCGGCAGCGTCTGGCTCCCGCCGGCGGCGGGGATCATGCCCAACTGCACCTCGGGCATGGCGAAAACCGTATCCGCCGCCGCGATTCGCAAGTCCCCGAGCAGTAGGATCTCCACCCCCGACCCGATGCAAAAACCGTGCACTGCCACAACTATCGGCTTCTCCAAACCGATCAGTTGACCCCACACGTCCCGCTGCCACCGCGCGTTACGCGCGATCACCTGCGATGGCGCGGAGCCAAACTCGCTCAGGTCTGCGCCGGCGCAGAAGGCCCGACCCCTGCCGGTGATCAGCAATGCTCCAATTTCCTCGTCTTCCGCCACCGCGTGCAGCGCTTCGGCAAAGTCGTCCCGCATCGCCACCGAGTAGGCGTTCAGCCGGTCCGGTCGGTGCAGCGCCAGGTGGGCGACGCTGCCCTCCTTCTCAAAAACGATGGTGCCAAAAGCGTCGCTCATTCGGTCAGTCCAGCGGAATCGCCCGCCGCATCATCTCGTCCAGGTCGACCTCGGTGCTGCCCGCCCCAATCTCGGATAGCACGTTCGCGTCGCTTACCGAAAAAGTCAGCAGGTCGTACTCCTCGGCCACCCGTTCCGCCGCCGGACGGCGGATGTGCCAGTCGTGGTGATGATTGGCCACCTCAATCCCGTGAACGCCATCCTCGATCACGATGTTCGGCGTGTAGTACCCCGGGTGGCAGTAGGTGCGAAACAGTCGGCCTCCGGGCAGATACAGCTCCGTGCAGTGGTATTCGTCGAATGGACTGATCGCCGGGCGCACGTCGATCTCGTGGCCGGGGATGATAATCACCTCGTTGGGAAAATGCTGCTCCACGACTCGGTGCAGCGCCATTCCCCAGTCTCGCCGCCAGTGGTCGGTGACCGCGATGCCATCCAGCCCGGCCGCCTTGATCCGCGCGATCACGGCCTCTGCGATCTCCGGCGTCGGTTCCTGGAAATTGAACATCTCGCCAACGTGGGTATGAATGTCCAGTCGTACGGTCATAAACTCGCGGTCCCTCAGCGTCCAGTGATCCTAACGCCCGGTAAAGTTTGGCGCCCGTTTTTCGGCGAAGGATTGCAGACCTTCCGCCCGGTCGTCGGTGCTTTGCAGGATGATGCTCAGGTCGGCCTCCAGCCGCAGCCCCTGGGCCAGCGGCAGATCGCCGGCGGCGGTAACCGCTTCCTTCGCGTATCGCGCCGCAATGGGCGCCGCGGCAATTATCTGCGCCGCGATCTCCGCCGCGGTTGCCTCCAGCGCGCTTTGCGGCACGACCCGGTTCACCAGCCCAAAGTCCAGCGCCTCCCCGGCCGTCAGTGTACGACCGGTCAGCAGCATATCCCGCGCCAGGGCCGGCCCGACCAGCCGAGGCAGCCGTTGCGTCAACCCGTCAAACGGGAACCCGTCCCGCGCCGGCGCGCCCGCTCCCAGACGCGCGGTGTCCACTGCTATCCGTAAATCGGCGGTCAGGGCAACTTCCAATCCGTGGGCGATGGCGTCGCCGTTCAGCACCGCCAGGACGGGCATGGGCAACTTCGCCACGGCGTTGGCCGCGCCCATTCTCTGGAACCACGCCATGCGCTGCGTCAGGTCTGCGGACCGCAAGTCGTCGGGAAGCTGTTCTCGACCCGTCGCGAACGTGCCGTCGTTGCCAACGATCGTCACCAAACGCAGCTCATCGTCCAGGCTCAGTTGGCGGCAGCAGTCCACGAGTTCTTCGGCGACCGTTTCGCCGATGGTGACGTCGGATCCGGCTCCGGGCAAAGTCAGCGTCGCCTGGAACCGGGTCTTTTCGCACTTGATGGTCTCGTAGCGCATTGGTTTAGCGGGAATACTGATTAATCGGGCCGGACTGCATCGCTTTATCAAGCCGGCGCATTGGGCTAAAATGGCGAACGCTCGCGGAACCCGATCATGGCATTCAGCAAATTATACGACAGCGCCGCCGCCGCGGTGGCCGATATCCCCAACGGCGCGACCGTGTTGCTCGGCGGCGTTTCCGGCGCCAACGCTCCCACCGCTCTGGTGTCCGCGCTGGCAGACCGGAACGTCCGGGATCTCACCTGCGTCTGCGACTCGACCTACTACGGAGCCGAGGCTCTGCACCGCCTGGTGGCTGCCGGCTGCGTTTCCCGCATAATTTCGCCTGCCCCATTCGGTTCGGGCAAGGATGACATGGTCCACGAACTTTGGCGCTCGGGCGACTTGACGGTCGAAGTGGTGCCGTGGGGAACACTGGCGGAACGTATGCGCTCAGCCGGCGCTGGCATCGGTGGCGTTTTCCTGCCGGTGGGCATCGGAACCCGCTTCGCCGAGGGGAAGGAGATCCGCGTGGTCAATGGGGTCGAGTGTATGTTTGAGCCTCCCCTGCGCGGGGATTTCGCGTTGATCCGGGCCGCTCGCGCCGATGGCGTGGGCAATCTGGTGTACGTCGGCGCCCAGAGAGGATGGAACTCCGCCGTCGTCTCCGCCGCCCGCGTCGCCGTCGCCGAGGTCGACCAGGTCGTCGAACCGGGCAGCATCGACCCGGAGCTTGTGATCACGCCGGGAATCTTCGTTAACCGTATCGTCCGCGCAAACTCGGCGCCCATTGGGTAGGCCACCATGACGCTTGCAAGACTGGATGCCCAGAGCGTGGCGCGGCGGGCCTCCGCCGAAGTCGCTCCGGGTTCAGTGGTCGCTGTTAGCGGCGACTGGTCGACCGCAGTTGCCGATCTGGTCCCTGCGGAAAAGGGCGTGTGGTTCTTGCGGGCCGGCGGGACGCTGTCCGACCTGCCCATCAGCGCCGCCGACGCCGGCGCAGTCCTGCGCGGGGGCAATGTTGACCTATCGATTCTACAGGCCGCGCAGGTCGACTCCAACGGAAGTTTCGCCGGTTACCACGCCGCTGACTACCCCGGGCCACAGGGGCATGCCGGCCTTATCGACCTGGCGGGCGCTCGGCGTGTCGTCACTGTATTGCCACACACCGACGCTGACGGTTCTCCCAACATCGTGAACTCCCTGACCTTGCCGCCCGACGGCGTCCGTTGCGTCGACACCATCATCACCGACGTCGCCGTTTTCCGCGTGGCTGATACCGGTCTCATCCTGACCGAGTTGGCCCCCGGCTGGTCTGCCGAAGACGTGCGGACCATCACGGGCGCCGCCGTTACCTCAGCACCGACCCTCCGCGAAATGGACTTCGCCCTCCCGCCCGGCAACCCGACCAGCAAGATCTACGCCGACGGCCCTTCCGCCATCGCGGACCTTCCCGACGGGGCAACGGTCTTCATCGACGGCTTCGGCGGACCCGGCGGAATGGCGCACTACCTCCTCATCTCGCTGCGGGACCGCGGCAGCCGCAACCTGACCATCGTCAGCAACACCGCCGGCATCGCCCGCGTGGTCAGCTTCGGCACTCCACCGGGGCACACCGCCATCGACCACAGCGTGCTGGTGGAAAACGGCCAGGTCGCCAAGGCCATCGCATCGTTCCCGGTCTCGCCATCGGTCTCCCGCCCGTCCGAATTCGAGTTGGCCTACCGGCGCGGCGAGGTCGATCTGGAACTGGTGCCCCAGGGCACCCTGGCCGAACGCCTGCGCGCCGGCGGCGCCGGTATCGAGGCCTTCTACACGCCAACCGGCGCCGGCACCCTCATCGCCGAGGGCAAGGAAAGCCGGGTAATCGACGGACGTGAGTACATTCTGGAACACGGGCTCCGCGCCGACTTCGCCCTGATCCGCGCCCACCGGGCCGACACCCGGGGCAACCTCGTCTATCGCGGGACCTCTCGCAACTTCAACGCGGTCATGGCCCCGGGCGCGCGGGTGACCGTTGTCGAGGTCGACGAAATCGTGCAACCCGGCGAACTGGATCCCGAAGCGGTGGTCACCCCGGGCATATTCGTCCAGCGCATCGTACGCCGTCCCGATGGCTTCACCGGCTACGAATAACCGGAGTATCCTCCATGTCCGCAGACAAAGAACGCCTCGACCGGGCCATCATCGCGATACGCGTGGCAAAGGAACTGCCCGCCGGTTCCTGCGTCAACCTCGGCATCGGGATACCCACGCTGGTCTCCATGTTCGTGGACGATGAAAGCGTCGTCTTCTACCACAGCGAGAGCGGTGTGCTGAACTGCGGCCCCCTGGCCGAGGAGGGAAGTGAAGACATCGACCTGATCAACGCCGGCGGCCAGTTCCTGCAGCCCGTCCCCGGCATGGCCTACTTCTCCTCCGTCGACGCGTTTGCCATGATTCGCGGCGGACACGTCGATGTCACGGTCCTTGGCGCCCATCAAGTCTCCGCCACCGGCGACCTCGCCAACTGGATGCTGCCCGAGCGCGGCGTCGGCAACATCGGCGGCGCCATGGACCTGGCCGCCGGGGCCGACAAGGTCATCGTCGCCATGGAGCACAACGACCGCAACGGCAACCCCAAGGTCGTCCAGGAGTGCGACTTCCCCCTCACCGGCCGTGGCTGCGTATCCCTCATCGTGACCGACGTCGCCGTGATGGAACCCACCCCAGATGGCATGGTGCTGCGCGAAGCCGCCCCCGGCTGGACACCCGAAGAAGTGCAGGGAGTCACCGGAGCCCGCCTCATCATTCCAGACAGCGTGGCCGAATACGAAGTGTAGGGGCCAGAAAGATCATGGGCACGTTCTCGGTGATGGTCAGCGTCGGCAACCCCAGCGGCGGCGATCAGGTCCAAATCGAAGCACTGGTGGACACGGGTGCTTCCGACTCGATGTTCCCCGCTTCTTTGCTGGAAAATCTGCGTCTGGAGCCCCGCTCCCGGGTAGACTACGCATTGGCCGATGGAACGGAAGTTAGGTTCGGACGAGGCCAGGCCGTCATCAACATCGACGGTCGCGACGGAATCTGTCCCGTGATTTTCGGCCCCGAAGGGGAAGACAACTGTCTGATCGGTGGAACCACCCTCCAAATCTTGATGTTCGCGGTCGACCCTGTCAATGAAGTTCTGGCGCCGACTAATCGGGGCCGGCTGGGCTTCGGCGGCAAGCTGTAACCAACGTCCTGCGATTGTGATCGAGCAATCTTGTTTGACTCGCTCCGCCCGTAGTGCTACATTCCAACCACAACTGAACGCCTCACGCGATTCTGGCGGGAGCTTGGGCAAACCAGGCTGAGAGGGCGGCCAACTTCGTCGCCGACCGTCTGTACCTGACCCGGGTAATGCCGGCGGAGGAACAGTAGGTAGCTTTGACTTTCATCCGCCGGGTACCCGCCTGGCGGTTTCGCATTTCAGGCAATCGCCGGCCACGGTGTTCCCGTTTCCGGCAGCACACAGGAGAGTGATAGCGATGGCCGACGAACTGGTAATTGGTGGCGTGTCGTTTTCTTCCCGGCTGATCGTCGGTACCGGCCGGCATCGCAGCATGCAGGAAATGATCGATTCCCTCGAGGCTTCCGGGACCCAGATGGTCACCGTGGCCATTCGCCGCCTCGACCTCGACAACCCCGAGCAGAATATCCTCGAGCACATCAACCTCGACAAGTACCACATCCTGCCCAACACCGCCGGCTGCCGCACCGTCGAGGAGGCTTTGTTCGTCGCGCGTCTTGGCCGCGAGGTCGCCCAGACCGACTTCGTCAAGCTTGAGGTCATCCCGGACGCGAAATACCTGTTCCCCGACCCCAACGGTACCCTCGAGGCCGCCCGCCAACTCGTCGATGAGGGCTTCAAGGTCCTGCCCTACATCCACGCCGACCCGGTGCTTGCCAAGAACCTTGAAGAAGCCGGTTGCGTCACCGTTATGCCCCTCGGTTCCGCCATCGGTTCCGGCCAGGGCATTCATACCATCGAAGAGGTCCGCATCATTCTCGAGAACGCCACGGTTCCCGTCGTCGTGGACGCCGGCTTGGCGGTCCCGTCCGACGCGTCGAAGGCGCTGGAAATGGGCGCTTCCGCCGTTCTCGTCAACACCGCCATCGCCCAGGCCGAGGACCCGGCGATGATGGCCGACGCTTTCCGCAAAGGCGTGGAGGCCGGGCGACAGGCGTACCTCGCCGGACGCATCCCGGTGCGCACCGAGGCCATCGCCAGCAGCCCTCCCACCGACGTGCCGGAACCCGTCGCGGCTGCCTGAGTCTCTCCTCATGGGCGCGGCCTTGCCAAATCCCGCCCTCTGCCTGGTAACCGACCGGCGCGTCTGCCCGCCGGACGAGTTGCCCGGACGGGTTGCGGCCGCCATCACGGGCGGCGTCGACATCGTCCAACTGCGCGATAAGGAAGAGCCCGGCGGCGCGCTGCTCGAACTGGCCATTGCCTTGCGGGAGGTCACCCGCGCGTCCGCGATTCTCTTGGTCAACGAGCGCGCCGACGTGGCCGCCGCGTCCGGAGCCGACGGTGTCCAACTGGGCGAAACGGCCATGCCCACCGCCTCCGTCCGCCCGATCCTGCCCGATGGCTCCGTCATTGGACGGTCCGTCCATTCGGTGGCCGGGGCGACGGAGGCGCAGGCGTCCGGCGCTGATTTCCTGCTGGTGGGCACCATGTTCGCCACCCGCTCCCACCCGGGCGAGGAACCATCCGGGCCCGGTCTGCTTGAGCGCATCCGCGTGGCCGGCGTCGGCGCTCCGCTGCTGGCCATCGGCGGCATCACCGCCGACAACGTCGCTCAGGTTGTGCATGCCGGCGCAGATGGCGCCGCGGTCATCACTGCCATCCTCGCCAGCGCGGACCCTGAACGAGAGGCCGCTCGTATCAAGTCGGCAATGCACAACGCTATGGCCGCTATCGGCGAGCACCGCGAACCCGGTAGCCGCTATACTACGAGCCGGAGGTGAGCGCACGTATGATCACCCTGCAAGTAAACGGCAAGCCTCGCGACATCGACGAAGGTCTCAACCTTCAGTCCTATCTGGCCACCATCGACGTCAACATGCGGTTCATCGCTGTGGGCTACAACGGCCAGGTGATCCGGAAAGAGGACTTCGAAAAGGTCCGGTTGAGCCCGGGCGACGCGCTGGAGATCGTCCGGCCCGTCGGCGGCGGCTGATCCGATGTCCACCGATTCAGGCGGCGCTGACGCCTCCTTGGATCAACTCCTGGAAGGTCTCGCAGACGCCCATCCCGACCGCGTAGACGGATGGCTCCGCAACGAACCTGGACATTGGGGCTTTTTTGCCGGCCAGGCGGTGCTGGCGGTCCGTGACCTGATAGATCGCAGCCTGGAAGACCCGGAAAGGCGCTACGTCTGGCACCGCATGTGGCTCGTCCTCCAGAAGCGTCGCGGCGATCTCGAAACGTGGCACACCTGATTAGATCTAGTTAGCCGTCGTCGCTTGTTCTGCTGGTTCGCCCAGCCATTCGTTGAGCGTCATACCGTCCGGCTCGGCGGCGGCGTCAGCGGCCTGATGCACATCGGCGATGACTTGCACTTCCCTCCCCTCAGTGAAGCATTCATCCGGCTTTCGCCCGTGTCCAATGCAGAATTGCAGGTAGTCGTCAAACGAAACCCGGAACTCCTTTTTCACCTCGGCAGGGGTGTTTCCTATGAACGTGAACCCACCGCTTTTCCCGGTGACTCTGCCAAAAAATTCCGCATTTTCCTCGTCATAAACCACGACGACTTCGTATCCGGTATCTTCCATGGTCTTGCCGCCTATCCCTCTTCAGGAGTGATGCCAGCTTTCGTCAGGAACGTCCGCAGCGTGGCTACCGTTCCTTTGCCGATTTCGTTGCCCGGATGCGGTTGATGCAGCACCATGGGTAAATCGCCAAGCCGTACTCTTATTCGCGATCCGGCCCGCTCCTCAACATATGCGCCGCAGGCGAGCAGCAGCGATTCAACATCGTCCCAACGGATATTCGCTCGCGTAGGATGACTGAATATCGCTTCCAGCGTAGCTCGATGCCGTCGCCTCAATGGTACAATGACGGGTAGAAATAACTTGCCCCCTCTCTATTGCGGGAGAGGGGGCATTAGTGTCTGGTAACTACCCCACCACGGCGATCGACTCAATCTCCACCACGTACGCCGGGTTCGCCAACTCGCTCACCACCAGCAGCGTGCTCGTCGGGGGGTTGCTGGCGAACAGCTCGCCGCGCACCTTGCGGATCGCCGGCGCGTGCTCGATGCCAGTCACGTAGGTCGTCGTCTTGACGATATCGGCCAGCGACCCACCGGCCGCCTTGACCGCAACCTCGATGTTGCGCCAGATCTGCCGCGTCTGTTCCTCGGTGTCCCCCTCTCCTACTACCCTGCCATTTTCATCCTGCGCGACCATCCCCGCGATGTAGACCGTGTTGCCAGCCTTCACCACCGCGCTGAAGCCGGAGGGTGAGGGATCTGCGATGCCGCTGGGGTTCATGTACTCGCTGTTGGCCATTGGTTTGCCTCCGTTTGGTAGTTCGTCTTGTTGGTTCGTTGGAATTATACCGCCGCCGGCGCGATGCCGGGTTCGGTCTGCTCCTGGGTTGCGCGAGGCGGCAGCCGCGGCGCCTTGGCCAGGAGGATCAGCATGCCGGCCCCCGCATACATCGCCATCAGCACGATGAATACCACGGTGTAGCTGTGAGTGAATGTCAGCAGGTAGCTGCCGAATACCGGCGCAATCCCCAGCGCCGTGGTTTGCAGCGGTCCCAGCGACCCCAGAATTGCGCCGAAGGAACCGCGCCCGAAGTATTGCGCCAGCAGCATGTGCTCCAGCGTCCCCACCGTGTTTGAGAAAAAGCCCCACAGCACGGCGAACAGGTACGCCGTCCACAGCGAGTCGACGCCGGTGGCCAGGAACAGCCCGGAAAGCACCGCACCCGTGATGGTCCCGACCATGCACGGACGCGGTCCGAACTTGTCCGCCAGGAAACCCCAGGCCAGCGTGGTCATGGCCAGCACGGCGCCCAGGGCACCCACGCCTACCGCCTGCGGATTCGTCAATCCCGGGCCCGACTCGCTCACGAGAAACGGCACCAGGATGTAGCCCAGGCCCGCCGATGCAATGATGGCCAGAACGGCGGTGCCCGCGATGCACCAGTAGGCGCGTGTCTTCATCGCCTCCCGGGCCGTCCAGCTGAACTCCTGCATCCCCGACTGGCTCCGCCTGGCGCCGCTCCGCCCACCGGCGGCCCGAGACACCTGGCCCGACCCGGCGGCCGGGCGGTCCCCGTCGGGCAGCATGCCGATCTCTTCCGGCGTCCGCCGCATGATGAGGAATACCGGCACCGTCATTGCCATCATGAACAACCCGACGTATCCGTAGGAGGCCCGCCAACTGTGCGTGGCCGCGATCAGCGAAATGATCTGGATGTTGATCGCGCCCCCCACCGGACGCGCCATGCCGTTGATGGCCAAGGTGACACCTCGCCGCCGCCGGAAGAAGTTGACCGTCGCCGCCCGGGGGACGATTCCGATCAGGAAAGGATTGCTCACCGTCCTGGCGACGATGTAGGCCGCGAAGAACGGCCACGGAGTGGCGGTGTTCACCGTCGAAATCGCCAGCAACGCGCACCCGACCACCACCAGCCCCAGCGTGGTCAGGACCCTGGGACCGTATCGGTCGGCCAGCGCCCCGGCGAAGGGGGCCAATATCCCGGAACACCACGTCCCGGCCGTCACCGCTATGGACAGGGTCCCAATGTCCCACCCGGTGTCGTCCACGATGTACACCTGGATGGCGCCCATCACCACCTGGGACACGCTGGCGCCGGTGGCGGAGGAAAGGCAGGCCATCCCCAATACCAGCCATCCGTAAAAGAAAGGCGTCGGCGGATGCCAGGCCATCAGTCGGCGGGCAAAGGGTCTATTCAGTTGGGGCCTCGGATCGAGCAGCGCAGACGGGCGCGGGAAACGCCCAATGGTGCGCGGAATATAAACGGCACGGCAATATTACTCTCATCCGGGGCGTAGGTAAAACGCCACGACGCCAAAAATGTACCGGGGCGGTCGCAACAACCGCCCCGGTCCACATTCCCGAATATGTTTGCCGGAGACTAGAAGTCCATCGGCGGGGCCGCCGGCATCGCCGGCATGGGCTCGGGGATCTCGGTCATGATGGACTCGGTGGTGAGCACCATGGCCGCCACGGACGCCGCGTTCTGCAGCGCGGAGCGGGTCACCTTGACCGGGTCGATGATGCCGCGCTCGAGCATCGGACCGAACTCGCTGACCTCGGCGTCGTAGCCGTAGTCATCGGACTGGTCCTTGACATCGTGCAACACCACGGCGCCTTCGCCACCGGCGTTTTCCACGATGATCTTGAGCGGCTGCTCCAGCGAGTGCCGGATGATGTTGAGGCCAACGACCTCGTCACCGGTCAGACCGGAGACGGCTTCCAGCGCGCGCTGGGCGCGTACCAGGGCGACTCCGCCGCCGGGGACGATGCCCTCTTCCACCGCGGAACGGGTGGCGGACAGCGCGTCCTCAACGCGGGCCTTGCGCTCCTTCAACTCGATCTCGGTGGCCGCGCCGACCTTGATCACGGCCACGCCGCCGGACAGCTTGGCCATCCGCTCCTGCAGCTTCTCGCGGTCGTACTCGGAGGTGGTGTCTTCGATCTGGGCCTTGATCTGATTGATCCGGGCCTGGATGCCATCCTCGGAACCATGACCCTCAACGATCGTCGTGTCGTCCTTGGTGGAGGCGACGCGGCGGGCGCGACCGAAGTCGTCGATGGTGGCGGAGTCCAGCCGGCGGCCGGTCTCTTCGCTGATGACGGTGCCGCCGGTCAGGATGGCGATGTCCTCCATCATGGCCTTGCGGCGATCGCCGAAGCCGGGGGCTTTCACGGCCAGCACGTTCATGATGCCGCGCAGCTTGTTGACCACCAGCGTGGCCAGGGCCTCGCCGTCCACGTCCTCAGCAACGATGACCGCGTTCTTCTGGCCGGCCTGAAGCATCTTTTCCAGGGCGGGAACCAGATCGGCAACGGCGGAGATCTTCTTGTCGGTGATGATGACGAAGGGGTCTTCGATGGCCGCTTCCATGCGGTCGCTGTTGGTGATGAAGTAAGGCGAGATGTAGCCGCGGTCGACCTGCATGCCTTCCACGTACTCGATCTCGTCGGTCAGGCCGCGGGACTCTTCCACGGTGATGACGCCGTCCTTGCCGACCTTCTCCATCGCCTCGGCAATGGTCTCGCCGATGGCGTCTTCGTGGGCGGACAGGGAGGCAACCTGGCCGATGCGCTCGCGGGTCTCCACGGGCTGGGACATCGACTGCAGCTCGGTCACAACCTGGCCGACCGCGCGCTCGATGCCGCGCTTGATGGCCATGGGGTTCGCCCCGGCAGTGACGTTCTTGAACCCTTCGGTGATGATGGCCTGGGACAACACGATGCTGGTGGTGGTGCCATCACCGGCGGCGTCATTGGTCTTGGTCGCGGCTTCCTTGAGCAGCTGGGCGCCCATGTTCTCGAAGGCGTCAGGGAGCTCAATTTCCTTGGCGATGGTCACGCCGTCGGAGCAGACCTGCGGCGGGCCGAACTTCTTGTCCAGCACGACGTTGCGGCCACGGGGTCCCAGGGTAATCTTTACCGAGTCAGCCAGGGTGTCGATGCCGGATCGCAGCGACTTTCGGGCCTCTTCGGAGTACGCCATTTTCTTTGCGGGCATTGCGTTTCTCCTCGGTTGGGTGTCTAAGGATCTCAGGTATTTGCTGTTAGCCGATCTTGGCGAGCACGTCCGACTCGCGCATGATCAGGTACTCTTCGTCGCCGTCCTCGTACTCGGTGCCGGCGTACTTCGAGTAGATGACCTTGTCGCCCACGGAAAGTTCCATGGGGATCCGGCTGCCGTCGTCAGCGGGGCGACCGGGGCCGACCGCGATGACTTCGCCTTCCTGCGGCTTTTCCTTGGCAGTGTCCGGCAATAGGATGCCGCCTCGGGTCTGCGTCTCCTGTTCCATGGGCTTGATGACGATGCGCTCGCCAAGTGGTGTGAAAGTGGACACTGAATGCCTCCTCGACTGGTTTTGTTGGCCTCGTTGACTCCCCAACCCCTGCTGGGAAGCGGTTACTTTTTGCGTGCGTAGTCCGTGGTGTAGAAGCCGGATCCCTTGTAGATCACCGGCACCGGATGGAACACACGACGCGCGACGCCGGAGCACTCGGGACATTCCCCTTCCGACGATGCGCCGAAACTCTGCCTTTGGTCGTATTCGTGGTCGCAGGCAGTGCATCGATAAACGTACCTTGGCATTGTTACCTCCTCGCATCGGCCGTTACGCTTCCGACCGGCTGGGCTTGTCATCTATTTTCGCCTCCCCTTGACTGTTTTCCAATGGCCTTAATGTTAAAATTGCGTTGGAATTCGCTGCACACCGGATGTAATCCACAATCCCAATGGCCACCCGCTTCTTCAACGCAAATCCCATCGCGCGAACGGATGACGACAACGGCGTCGAGCTGCAGCCGGAACTGGAGGGCGTCCTGCGCAACGCCGTCCGCGCGTTGGGCGGTAGCGCGGCCGTCGTCGCCACTTGGGACGACGCCGTCCGCCGGTTCGTGGTGACCGGCGCCTACGGCCTCGACCGCCCTCAGATCACTCGCATCCGCCCGCTGCTCAATGAGGCCATACCGGACCTCGCGCTCAGCCGCGAGCAATTCGCCCTCCTGTCCGCCCTGTTCCCCCAGTCGGCGTTGCCAATTTCCACCACTGGCGAATTGCAAAACCCGGTCATGGCCGTTCCGCTGTACACCAACGACGAAACCGTCGGCCTGATCTTCGTGCTCCGCTCTTCCGACGCCGCCAATTTCTCTCAACTCGACCCACCGGTGCTGGCAGCCTTCGCCGAGCAGGCGGCCATCGCCGTGCAATCAGCCCGCCTCGCCCACCTTCTGAGCCAGGAAAAACAGCGTGTCGAATCAATCCTGGAGGGCAGCGCCGACGGCATCTACACCGTGGACGCCGATCGTCGCATTGTCAGCGTCAATCCCGCTATGGAGCGATTGCTGGGCCGGCCTGGGGAAGAATTGCTGGGCCTGCCCTGCGCCGTCGCGCTGAACTGGCGGGATCGCGAGGGACGGCCCATCTGTCCCGGTCGTTGCCCGATGCTCCATGCCCACCAGTTCGCATCCGTTTCGGAGGGCAACGTAACCGAACTTGCCGCGGCTGCGCGGTCCTCCACCGGCCAGAGGACCGATGTCGCCCTCGTGTATTCGGTGGTCCGGTCACCCGAAATGGCCCCGTTGAACGCGGTGGTGAACGTCCGTGACATGACCCGCGTGCGCGAGACCGAGGAGATGCGGTCAACCTTCCTTTCGATGCTGGAACACCAACTCCAAACCCCGCTGGCGATAATCAAGGGTTACACGAACACCCTGTCCCGACCGGATGCGCAATGGGATGGAGACGCCCTGCGCCGCAGTTTCGAAGCCATCGAGGAAGAAACCGACCGCATGAGCCAGTTGATGGATCGCCTGTTGCTGGCATCCCGCCTGGAGGTCGGCGCGCTGCCGCTCAACTCTGAGCAGGTCGACATGGCGAGCATCGCTCAGAACGTGATCGAACGCATGCAGTCCACCTCCGCGAAGCACCAACTGCTGTGCTGCTTTCCCGACCAACTGCCGGCCGTAACCGGCGATCCCGCGCTTTTGGAGCAGGTGCTGGTCAACCTGGTGGATAACGCCATCAAGTACTCACCCGCCGGCGGCCCCATCCAGGTATCCGGTGAGCAGGATGCCAGAGGCTCCGTCAGGGTCACGGTCGCCGACACGGGCCTCGGCGTGCCCCGTTGGGAGTCGCGTCGCATCTTCGAACGTTTCCATCGCTCGCAGTCCCAAACTTCCTCCCATTCGCGCGGCATGGGTTTGGGCCTGTATATCTGCGACGCCATCATGCGGGCCCACGACGGTTACATTTGGGTCGAGAGCGTTCCCGGCGGCGGTTCGGCGTTCTCCATCGCCCTCCCCAGCGATGCGGATGCGCCGGCATGACGGCAACAGATCGCCGCACCATCATGGTCGTGGACGATGAGCCTCACATCGTTCGCTTCACCGCCATGAACCTTGAGGTCGAAGGCTACAACGTCGTAACCGCCGAGAACGGAGCCCGGGCCCTCGAGAAGTTGGACAACGGTGAACCCGTCGACCTCGTGGTGCTCGACGTCATGATGCCCGAGATGGACGGCTTCGAAACCTTGCGACGCATCCGGTCCGGTTCGTCGGTGCCCGTCATCTTCGTCACCGTCCGGGGCGACGAGGCCGACCGCGTTGCCGGTTTGGACCTGGGAGCCGACGATTACATCACCAAGCCCTTCAGTCCCCGGGAGTTGGCGTCCCGCATTCGCGCCCTGTTTCGCCGTATCGAGGCCACCGAACCGCCCCGCCTCCAGGAAGTGATCGTCGATGACTGGTTGACGATCAACTTCGACCAGAGCATGGTCGTGGCCGGCGGCCAGAGCATGCACCTGCGACCCACCGAATATCGCCTGCTCTACCAGTTGGTGAGCAATCCGGGCCAACTGCTCACCCACGACACCCTTCTGGAACGAGTTTGGGGCCCGGAATATCGCGGCGAGCACCAGTACGTGCGAACCTACGTCACCTACCTGAGACAAAAGCTGGAACGCGACCCCCGCAACCCCGAATACATCCTAAGCGAACGCGGCCTCGGCTACCGCTTCCGCGATCTCGACCGGACTCGTGCTGAATAAATCTGTTGCAATACTTTCCCGCATTGCCATCACGACTGGCCATGAGCAGGGTGTGTCCGCTTGGGTCCGATCATTAGGAGGAAGGAAAGTGGTACTTTGGCTCGTTGCCCGCTATGCGAACCTTTCGTTGGGTCATTACGTAATGATTGCGGTCACGATTGTGGTGCCTGTGGTATTTCCTACAATTATCGGTTATTTCTCAATAGAGCGGTTATTGGTTAAGGTGGTCATCGATGGAATCGTGATCTTGATATGGTCCGTTTTTGTCGTGGTCGTGGTTTCCAAGCTTGTCGAGCGTGAAAATCGGGAGGTGAGCCAACTGGTTGGGCGGCAAGTGGGTGAGGTTCGGGGCCAACTGGACCGTCTGAAACAAGAACACCAAGCCGAGACGGCAGTCGCGCGAGAACAGTTGGAAGACTTGGAAGAACGGCTTCGCTTGGCGCTGGAAAGCGTTGGAGTTGAGCTCCGTCCGAAATCCGTGCGTGTTCGCGCACGGGTTACGATGGGGGTCCCCACGATGTCAGCTAGGCTGCGTGTGACGGGTGGTAGCAGACTTGCGCGGATGCGCAGATTGCTTCGTCGTTCGCGAAGTTGGGCATGGGGAAAAATGTGGGGCAGTCGTTCCGGCCCGTCTGGTTAATGGGATGATAGCGTCGTGCTCTCCGACGGCTATTGCTCGTCGTCCATGTGCCTCGCCAACCAAGACGGCATGATGATTCCCTCGATCCAAGAGCCTCACCCGCCCGCGTTCCGCGCCATCGCGATCTCCCGGGCCGTCTCCTCTGGAGCCGCATCGGTCAACGTGATGCTATCCACCCACTTGACGCTGGCGTAGCAGGCCTGTCCGACGCTCACCAGCCGGCAGGGACCACCATGCTCCTGGGGCAAGTCCGCCCCGTTTAGCCTGGTTGCCAGCAGGACGCCCGAAGGATCGTCCAGCGCCACGCCAACGCTGAAATCCATTGCCGCAACGGCGGCGAACCGGGCAGCCGGCAACGGTCCTACGATGTCCAGCAACGCGGCCAGGGGAACCCCTTCCCATTCCTGGCCCGGCGCGGACCAGCCCTCCACGCACCGGAAGTCGTCGATGATGGTCTGTCGCGTCAACTCCACCAGTTCCGCCGCGCTGAATACGGTCGGCCGCTCCACCAGTCCTGCCACCCGCAGGCCCGGCCAGACTTCCGGGCGGCCATGGTGATTGTCGAAAACGGGCAGGGAGTCAAAGACCGGGGCGTGTTCAGGTTGCGTCATGATCAAACCTCCCTGCTATACCGGCGCTCCGCGCGTCATCGTGACGGCAACGACCACCACCAGTATCGTTAGTAACACATTGATCCGGGCGATCCATACCACTGAGCGGCGCAGCAATGGCAGGTAGCCCGGCGGTTCCGCGCCGCCCTGCATCGCCTCGATCAGC
Source organism: uncultured Dehalococcoidia bacterium (assembly GCA_951813535.1). Lineage (GTDB taxonomy): Bacteria > Chloroflexota > Dehalococcoidia > Lucifugimonadales > UBA3495 > Bin87. The sequence goes on from OX638345.1 coordinate 2,759,636, forward strand.
CGGTTGGTGTACGGCCCGATGACAAAATCGTGGATCGCGCTGAGCCAGATCACCACCGCCACCAGGGCCACCTTCACCTGCAGCGTCGCCACGAAATGCCCGCCCAGGCTGAAAAAGTCCCCGAACCCGATACCATACCGGGTTGGCAGGATATAAAGTCCCGTTGCCACCAGCAGAACGATGCAGACCCACGAAATCCACCTGAACCGCCGCGCCATGGCGCCCAGCATGTCGGTTGGCAGTACCGGCGGCTCACCCGGCTGAGGCGCGTAGCGCCGCAATACCGGGATCAGCACCAACGCCAGGAACAGGCTCCCGCCGATCCAAACAATCGCCGAAGCCAGGTGGATGAACACTGCCGCTTGGTACATATTTCGCCGTGGCCTGAAGCGACGATTTCTCGTCCCGGGTCCGCCCTTCACTACCAGCATACACCCAACCATTCAAGGTTGAACGCTCGGCGTCCGGCGGTTATGCTGTGCCCGAACCCGACCACCATGAGGCCCGCCCCCGGGGAATTCCCTGCGGGCTGCTCCGGAGATGAAGCAATGCGATTGGAAGGCAAGGTCGCCATCGTCAGCGGCGGCGCTCACGGCATGGGCGCCGTGGAATCCCGGCTGTTCGCCCGCGAGGGCGCCAGGGTGGTCATCGCCGACATCCGCGACGACGACGGCCGCCAGGTGGAAGCCGAAATCAACGAGGCCGGCGGAGAGAGCGTCTTCGTCCACACCGACGTGACCAGCGAAGACGCGTGGGCCAACGTGGTCTCCCAGGCCGTGTCCCGCTTCGGTCGCCTCGACATCCTCGTCAACAACGCCGGCATCAGCAGCCGCGCCGTGCCCGACGATGACAGCCTCGAAGCCTGGTCCCGCATCATGGACATCAACTCTACGGGTGTCTTCCTGGGCACCAAGCACGCCGTCGCCCAGATGCGCCAGAACGGCGGCGGGTCCATCGTCAATATCTCGTCAATCGCGGGCCTGGTGGGTATGCTCAGCGGCCACCCTGCCTACAACGCCTCCAAAGGCTCCGTCCGCATCTTCACCAAGGCCATGGCAGTTCGGTACGGCACGGAAAACGTCCGGGTCAACTCCGTCCACCCCGGCTACATGCCGCCCATGATGGGCAGCATCTCCACCGAAGACGTGCGGGACGGACGCCGTTCCATGATCGAAGAGCAGGTGCCGATGGGCCGCGAGGGCCGGCAGGAAGAGGTCGCCAACGCCGTGCTGTTTTTGGCCAGCGACGATGCGTCCTACATCACCGGCGCTGAGTTGGTCGTCGACGGCGGGTTCACGGCCCGGTGATCCCTATGCGCCGCCCTATCCGCAGGATCGGTGATCGGCCCCCCGGACGCGCAAAGCCTGGGCCGGGCACACGGGACCCAAACTCTTCCCCATCTAAAACCACTCGCATCGGTTGATGAAAAAGGAGGGAACCGTTTTGCCGATTACCGACGTCACCATCGTCCGCCGTTGCGCCGACTGTTCCGCTGAAATCGGCACCATGACAGTCAAAAAGGACAACATGCGGCTCATGACCAGCGATATGAACTGGTGTGAAGATTGCGGGGCGGAAACCCGTGAGGTCCGCGACATCGCGGAGCGCGAGGCAACGGTTACGGCGGAACAGGGCAGCTATCCCGGTAATCCTCCGGTCGCGGACGTGAGTGCCGCCGAATTTCGCCGCCGCCGCCGCGCGGGCATCGCAACGTAACTCCGGCTGGAGAGGGAGCACTCTATGTTTGCGGCTGACGCGATCCTCGAATTGCAAAAACTCGCTGCTTCGCCGTCGGCTGACGCCGTTGGAGGAGATTTCGACCTGGCCACCGGCGCCCTTCTGGTCGCATCCACGGACGACCCCAACGTCGACATCGATGCCAGCCTCGACAACCTTGATCGCATGGCCGAAGCCGCGCGCTCCCGTACCCCTTCGCAGGCCGGACCCCTGGAGGAACTCAACGCCATCACCGACCTGCTCTTCGGCGTGATCGGCTTCTCCGGCAACCGGGACGACTACTACGACCCCAACAATTCATACCTTCACCAGGTGTTGCAACGACGCCTCGGCATCCCCATCACCCTATCCCTGCTGTGTATCGAAGTCGGCAGGCGCGCTGGAGTCCCGGTGTTGGGGATCGGTATGCCGGGTCACTTCCTCGTCCGCCACCGCGACGAGGAAAACCATTTCGTCGACGCCTTCAACGGCGGGCTGCTCATGAATCGGGACGAATGCGGCGCCGTGATGCGGCAGGCCGCCGGCGACGACGCGCGCCTGGAAGAACACCACCTGAACCCGGTCACGCCGAGGGAAATCCTGGCCCGCATCCTCCGCAACCTCAAGGCAATCTACTGGGACCGCGAGGAATTCGACCGTTGCATCACCACCATCGGCGCGCTGATGGCCGTGTTGCCTGACCGGCCTGAGGAACAGCGCGACCGCGGCGTGGTGCACCTCAAGGCCGGCAATCACCAACAATCCGCGGATGATTTTGCCGCGTATATAGAATTAGCACCCCAAGCCGATGATATCGAGACCGTCAGGAATGCCCTGGCCAGATTGAGGGGTACGCTGTCCTGATCCCGCATAACCTATCCCAAATAATGGAGCGCGATAATGCTTCGATACTTGCTGATCGGATCCGGAATTCTCATTGTGATTCCCCTGGCGTGGCTGGCCTGGTGGCTCCTCAGCCCATTGGTCATCACGACGGAAGTTAACGAGGACTTTCCCCTGGCCACCCGGGCCGTCGTCCCCGCCAACATGACCATGGCCGAAGTCGAAGGCGCCATGGCCGCCGCGGCCAACCTGGAGCGTCCCATCGACGAGGTCATGCCCGATGCATCGGGTTCAGCGGGTTCCCAAGCCCAGCCCCAGGCCGGCCTCACCGGCCAATTCCGCGATGCCGACTCCTTCCATAAAGGCGCCGGCACGGCCACGGTCTATGACCTGGGGTCGGAAGACGGGCACATCCTGAGGTTGGAGGACTTCCGCGTGACCAACGGGCCGGACCTGCGCGTGCTGCTGGCCAACGCCACCAACCCTGAGAGCCATTCCGACCTCGAAGACGCGGGCTATGTCGAATTGGGCAAGCTGAAAGGCAACGTCGGCTCGCAAAACTATGACATCCCGTCCAGCGTATCGCTGGCCGACGTGCAGAGCGTGGTCATATACTGCAACCCGTTCCGAGTGGTGTTCAGCGTCGCCACGCTGGGGACTTCATCAGGATAATCACCAAGTGAGGGCCGAATTATGGCCTACCTGCCGATAGAAGACTACGGAATCGTCGGCAACATGCGCACCTGTGCCCTGATCGGGGTCAACGGGTCCGTCGACTGGTTCTGCTGCCCCGACTTCGATTCCCCCAGCGTGTTCGGCGCAATTCTGGACGACAAGAAGGGCGGTTACTTCAAGGTCGCTCCCCTGCTCGACGCTCCGCCCGTGCAGCGCCAGGTCTACTGGCCGGACACCAACGTCCTGATCACCAGGTTTCTCGCCGAAAACGGCGTCGCCGAGGTCATCGACTTCATGCCCGTTGCGACGCCCGGACGCCCGCACCACCACACAGAGTTGATCCGCCGCGTCAATTGCGTTCGCGGCGTGGTCCCGTTCTTCCTGGAATGCTATCCCGCGTTCAACTACGCCCGTGACCGCCACCAGGTCGAACTCAACGAAAATGGGGCAGCTTTCATTTCCAACGACCTTGGCCTCCAGTTGTCCACCGACATCCTGCTCGAACAACACGACGGCGGTGTGATCGGCGCGTTCGTCCTCAACGAGGGGCAATCATCCACCTTCTCCATCGGCGTCATGGGGGACGAGACCTCCGACTACCATCCTCCATCGGAGCAGGAAGGCACTGCCCTGTTCGAGGAAACCGTTGCCTATTGGCGGAACTGGCTATCCCAATGCACCTACAAGGGCCGGTGGCGGGAGATGGTCGAGCGTTCCGCCCTCGTCCTCAAGCTGCTCACCTACGAGCCGACCGGCGCCATTGTCGCCGCGCCAACCTGCAGCCTCCCCGAGGAATTGGGAGGCGTCCGCAATTGGGACTATCGCTACACCTGGATCCGCGACGCCGCCTTCACCCTGTACGCCTTGCTCCGCATCGGTTTCACCAATGAGGCCAGTAATTTCATGCACTGGCTCGAAGCCCAGATCGACCCCTTCGACGGCGACTGGAGCAACATCCAGATCCTCTACGGCATCGACGGTCGCCGCAGCCTCAACGAAGTGACTCTGGACCACCTGGACGGCTATCGTGGCTCGAAGCCCGTCCGCATCGGCAACGGCGCGTACGACCAGCTCCAGCTCGACATATACGGCGAGCTCATGGACTCGGTCTACCTGTTCAACCGGTATGGCGAACCCATATCCTTCGACTTCTGGACGAAGCTCCGTCAGATGACCAACTGGGTCTGCGACAACTGGCGCCTGGCCGACGAGGGCATCTGGGAAACCCGCGGCGGTCGCCAGCAGTTCGTCTACTCCAAGCTCATGTGTTGGGTCATGCTCGACCGCGCGCTCAAACTGTCCGAGCTGCGCTCGTTCCCCTCCGAGCGCCAGCGCTGGATCTCCACTCGTGATGAGATTTACGAGGAGATTCAATCTCGTGGCTGGAACCAGGATCGACAGGCCTTCGTCCAGCACTACGGCAGCGACTCGCTGGACGCATCCAACCTGCTCATGCCACTGGTCTTCTTCATGTCGCCAACCGACCCCCGCATGTTGAGCACCATCGACGCCATCAATTGCAGCCCTCAGCAGGGCGGGTTGGTGTCCGACAGTCTGGTCTACCGCTACAATCATGAGCAATTCACCGACGGCCTGACCGGGTTCGAGGGCACGTTCAACATGTGCACCTTCTGGCTGGTGGAAGCGCTGACCCGCGCCGGCTGGGGCGACCCCCGCCGCCTCGACCAGGCTCGTCTCATGTTCGAGAAGATGCTGGGATACGCCAACCACCTCGGCCTGTACGCCGAGGAGACCGGCCCCAGCGGCGAGGGACTCGGCAATTTCCCCCAGGCTTTCACCCATCTCGCCCTGATCAGCAGCGCGTTCAACCTCGACCGTGCGCTGGCCGGCATCCGCTGACCGACAAGGAGCAAAACCATGCCCATCGAACAGGTGTCACCCGGTCTGGAACGGATCATAGACCTCGACCAAGAGGTCGAATGGCTCGCCAGCGGCTTCGGCGGCGACGGTTCAGCCCTGGGCGTACCGTGGTGGCCGGCGGAGGGCCCGGTCTGGATTCAGGAGGGCGGTTATCTGCTCTTCAGCGACATCGGCGGCAACCGTCGCATGCGGTTCAACGACGCCGACGGCCTGTCTGAATTCCAGTTGGGCACCAACGAGGCCAACGGCCTGGCCCGTGATCCTCAGGGCCGGCTCCTGGCCTGCGAGCACGACGCCCGTCGAGTGACCCGCCAGGAGGCCGACGGCAGCATCACCGTCGTTGCCGACAACTACCAGGGCAAGCGACTCAACCGCCCCAATGACCTCGTGGTGAAGTCCGACGGCGCCATCTACTTCACCGACCCGTACCGCGATACCTACCCCGGCATGGAACTCGGTTTCGCCGGCGTGTATCGAGTGTCCCCTGACCTCACCGAAATCACGCTGCTGATCGACGACTACGTCGGCCCCAACGGCATCTGCTTCTCGCCCGGCGAGAGCATCCTGTACGTCAACGACTCCCGAGTTGGCCTGATCAAGGCGTGGGATGTGCGACCAGACGGCGGAATCGAAAACGGCCGTCTCCTCTGTGTCCTCGCCGATGAACGTCCCGGCGTGCCCGACGGCATGAAGTGCGACCTCGAGGGCAACATCTACGTGACCGGCCCCGGCGGCGTCTGGATCGTCGCTCCCGACGGACGGCATCTCGGCAACATCGCCCTCGGCAATGGCAAGCGCGCCACCAACGTCGGCTTCGGCGGCGGAGACTGGAAGACCCTTTACATCACCACTTTCGAAGAGCTTGGCCGCGTCCGCGTGAATATCCCCGGAGTTCCGGTTCCCCGGATCATCTGAGCGGCACGGCAACCGGAACGAGAAGGGCGGGTTTTCGGACCCGCCCTTCGCCATGACTGCTCTCGTTGCGGACTATCTCCCGGTGCGAATGTAGTCCGCGACCTTCTCGCCGATCATTATGGTGGTGGCGTTGGTGTTCGCCCGTATGCAGTCCGGCATGACGGACGCGTCGGCCACCCGGATGTTCTCCAATCCATGGATCCTGCCCTGTTGGTCCACCACCGCCATGTCGTCACTCGCCGGCCCCATCTTGCACGTTCCTGAAACGTGGTGCGACGTGCCCGAGTTCCGCATCAGCCAGTCGTCCAGCGAACCATCGGACGTCAGGTCCGCGTCCACCGGGTTCACCCGCTCGAGCAGGATCTCCCGGTAGGACGGGTGCTCGCCAATCTCGATACAGGTCCGGATCGCTTTCCGCATTCGTTCCAGGTCGAACGGCTCTTGATAGTAGTTGTAGTCCAGGTACGGGTACTCCAGCGGATCGCTGGACTTCAGCCTCAACTCGCCCTTGCCCAACGCCAGTTGCAGGCTTGCGCTTATCCCGATGTAGTTCTCGTCGTCGTCGATGACCACCTGCGCCGGCCGATGCTCCGAGGTCATCAGCAGGGGCGAAATCTGCATGTCGTTCCGCAGGTACGAGTCCTCCACCGTGTACCGCAGCCCCACCTGGATCGCCGCAGCCTGCACGTCCGGTCGATCCCCGGCTGCCCGAAACAGCACACAGGCGGAGGGATGGTCGCGCAGGTTCTGCCCAACGCCCGGCAGTTCGTGGATCACTGGAATGCCGACTTCACGCAGGTGGTCTGCCGGGCCGATCCCCGAAAGCAACAGCAACTGCGGCGACGCAATCGCCCCGCTGCTCACCACGATCTGATCGCCTTCAACGACAAACCGGTCGCCTCCGCTCTCCACCTCCACGCCAACCGCCCGCTTTCCGTCGAAAACTACCCGGCACGCCTGCACGTTGGCCCTGATGGTCAAGTTCAGTCGGTGTCGCGCCAGATTCAGGTAGGCCAACGCGGTGCTGATCCGAACGCCGTCAAGGGTATTTCGAGCCCGTGGCGACACTCCGGTCGACTCGGGATGGTTTTGATCCGGGTCGTCGTTGAACCCCAGCGCCACCGCCGCATCCTTAAACGCCACCGAGTGCGGCAGCCACTCGTCCCGGCGATACCGTCGCACCGGTATGGGCCCGTCCGTGCCATGCCAGTCGTCCTGAAAGTCATGGTCGTTTTCCATCCGGCGGAAAAACGGCAGCACGCTGGTGTAGCCCCATTCGTCGTTGCCCCATTCGGCCCAGCGGTCGTAGTCCTCCGGTATGCCGCGATACAACACCTGCCCGTTGATGGCCGAGGAGCCGCCAGTAGCTTTGCCGCGCGGGATCACCAGGTCGGTCTGCTGCGCCGTCACCCTGGCGCTGTAGGCCCAACTGTGCGGGCCATAGGCCGAGAAGAACACGTTGTTGCCCAGCTTCAGATCATCCGGCAGGTGGTTGAAGTCGGGGTAGTCGGGTCCCGCCTCCAGCAGCAACACGCTCTTGTCCGGGTCTTCAGAGAGGCGGGTGGCGATGGTGGATCCGGCCGAACCGGCGCCGACCACAATATAGTCGTATCGCATCTGGACCTCCTGTCGCGGTGTGTGATTGGCTGGCGCAATACTAGCCGACACCGATTGCACGGGCAAGGAACCGCCAACCCAAAAGAGACTCACGCGCTCCCGCCCCGACGCCCTGTTCGGTGGCCCGCATCCGCCAAAATCACTGACACGCACTCGCCGTCCGAGTGCAGACCCTGTGCTAGAATCCTCGCGATGAGCACCACCAGTACTGATTCCCTCGGCTATTGGGTAGCGTTGAGCCGTGTTCCCCGTTTGGGTTCCGCCCGCTTCCGCCTCCTCGAGACGCACTTCGACGGCGACCTGTCGGCGGCCTGGGCAGCCCCCGCTCGCGAGTTGCGGGCTGCGGGCGTCGGCCGGGTGTTGGCGCAGTCCATCGTAAGCGCCAGGGAAACATCCTCGCCTGATCAGGAATTGTCGCGGCTGTCCCACGCTGGCGTTTCCGCTATCAATTGGCACGATCCGGCCTATCCGATCCGGCTGAGAGAAACCGACGACGCTCCGCCTATCCTCTATCTTCGGGGCACCCTCCCTTCAAGCGACACGCCCTCCGTCGCCGTCGTGGGGACGAGACGCCCGACCGATTATGGATACCGCGTGACTGCGGACCTGTGCTCGGCCCTGGCCGCTAACGGGGTGACGGTGGTCAGCGGCCTCGCGCTGGGAATCGATGCGCGGGCGCACAAGTCCACCGTGGACGCCGGTGGCGTGACTGTCGCCGTCCTGGGCAACGGTCTGGACACCGTCTATCCTCGGGACAATCTTCGGCTCGTGGAACGCATCGTGGCCGAAGGCGGGGCCATCATCAGCGAGTTCCCTCTGGGTGTACGACCGGAGGCATCGAACTTCCCCCGCCGCAACCGTATCATCAGCGGCATGACCCTCGGCACGCTGATTACCGAGGCGGGCGAGACCAGCGGAACTCGGTGGACCGTGTATCATGCCCTGGAACAGAACCGCGAAATTTTCTGCGTCCCCGGCAGCATATACTCCGACGCCAGCAATCTCACCAATCGGCTCATCCGCGAGGGCGCCAAACTCGTCTGCAACGTCAATGATATATTGGTCGAGATCGGCCTCGAAACCTCAGAGCGGCAGATCCCCCTGGACCTGTCCAAAACCGATCAGTCGTCGGCCGCTCCCGCGAAAACTGACGCGAACGGTCCCAGCCAAAGGACGCGCACGCATCGCCACGATCCGATAGAATGTGAGCGGGCCGCTCCGGAAGCCCCCGACGATGACGAAGCCGAATTGCTTCAGCACATCGCACAGGACCCGGTACACGTCGACGATCTGGTAGCTCTCAGTCGTCGGCCAATTGCCCAGGTTAGCGGTCTGCTCACCATGCTGGAACTCAAGGGTCTGGTCCGACAAGTTGGGACCATGCATTACCAACTGGTCGCCTGAACTGGAGACGAACTCTTCCTATGCCGCCCAAGACAGGAACTTCGGCAAAATCCACCAAAGCTTCCGCCAAGCCCCGCCGCGGCGCCCAGTCGCGACGGTCCGCGACTCGAGCCGCCGGCAAGTCCGGTTCCGGGGAAACTTCCGCCAGCGGATCCACTCGCCGCAACCCTCGCATGCCTTCGTCAAAAGGCAAGCGCCTGGTCGTGGTGGAATCGCCGGCCAAGGCTCGCACGGTTGGACAAATTCTGGGCAACAAGTACCTGGTCACCGCGTCCATGGGCCATGTGCGCGACTTGCCCAAGTCCACTCTCGGCGTCAACACCGAGGATGATTTCTCGCCCAAGTACCTCACCATGAAGGACAAACGCGACCTGGTGAAGGAACTCAAGGAAGCTGGAGCCAAGGCCTCAGACATCTTCCTCGCCACCGACCCGGACCGGGAGGGCGAAGCCATCTCCTGGCACCTCCAGGCCGCCGCCGGATGGGACAAATTCGAGAAGCCTCCCAAGCGCGTGGTGTTCCACGAGATCACCAAGCAGGCAGTCGAGGAGGCTTTCGAACACCCCCGCGAAATCGACATGCAACTGGTCAACGCCCAGCAGGCGCGTCGCATCCTGGACCGCCTCGTCGGTTACGAGATCAGCCCGCTGCTCTGGCTCAAGGTCAAACTCGGCCTGTCCGCGGGCCGGGTCCAGTCCGTCGCCCTGCGCATGATCGTCGATCGCGAACGCGAAATCACCGCCTTCGTCCCCCAGGAATGGTGGTCGCTGGAAGCCGAACTCCACAAGGATACCGACCCCAACGACCCTTCCAACCTGTTCACCGCGACGCTCCATTCGCGGAAGGGTTCCCGCAAGCTGAACATCAACGATGAGGCCACGGCCCGCGGCCTGGAAGCCGAATTGCAGGGCGCGGCCTATGCTGTTGACAAGGCCGAAAAGAAGCCCCGTCGCCAGCGGCCCGCCCCTCCCTTCATAACCAGCACGCTCCAGCAGGACGCCGGCCGCAAGCTTCGGTTCACCGCTCAGCGCACCATGGCTTTGGCCCAGCAACTCTACGAGGGATTGAACGTCGGCAGCGAGGGATCCGTGGGTCTCATCACCTACATGAGAACCGACAGCGTCAACGTCGCCGATACCGCGGTGCGCGAAACCCGCGACTACATTCGCCAGCGGTTCGGCAAGGACTACACGCCGGACAAGCCGCGCGCTTACCGGACTCGCAGCAAGAACGCCCAGGAAGCCCACGAGGCGATCCGGCCCACCTCGGTTGGCCGCACGCCCCAGGCCATGGCAGCATACCTGGATCGTGATCAATTGCGCCTTTATACGCTGATCTGGGAACGCATGGTCGCCAGCCAGATGGCCGACGCGCTTCTGGAAGCAACCACCGTCGACATCGACGCCAATTGCCTTTCGCCCTCGGATAGCGTGTTCCGCTTCCGCGCCACCGGCTCGGTGCTCAAGTTCCCGGGTTTCCGCGCCGTGTACCTCGAGGGACGCGACGATGCCGCCGACGGCGGTGAAAACGCGCTGCCCGAACTGGCCGCCGGAGACGGTCTCGTCAACCAAAAACTTCAAGCCAGTCAGCACTTCACCCAACCGCCTCCAAGGTTCACCGAGGCCACCCTCATCAGGGAGATGGAAGACAAGGGCATCGGTCGACCCAGCACGTACGCGCCGACCATCGCCACCCTGGTCGAACGGGAATACGTCCAGCGCGAGCAGCGCCGCCTGTCCCCCACCGAATTGGGCTGCACCGTCACCGACCTCCTCACCGAGCGGTTCGCCGACGTTATGGCGCCCGAGTTCACCGCCAAGATGGAGGAGGACCTGGACAGCGTCGCCCAGGGCGAACAGGACTGGGTGCCCATGCTCCGCGATTTCTACGGGCCGTTCCATCAAGCGGTCAACGTGGCGGAGCAAGCCTTCACGCCCTCGTGCGAGAAATGCGGTCAGCCCATGACCATGATGATGGGCCGTTTCGGCAGGTTCCTGGCCTGTAGCGGCTATCCCGAGTGCCAGAACACTCGCAACATGCGCGACAACGTGGAGCGTCCGGCGGACGAACCCACCGACGAGATTTGCGAAAGGTGCGAGCGGCCCATGGTTATCAAGACGGGACGCTACGGCCGCTTCCTGGCCTGCACCGGGTACAACGCCGACGACAACCCCTGCGACAACCGTCGCAACATCGTCACCAAGAGCGACGTGCCTTGCCCCAAATGCGGCGGAGACCTGGTGCAACGCCGCGCCCGGAAGTCCGGCCGCCCCTTCTGGGGCTGCGCCAACTATCCGGAATGCGAATTCCTGGTGAACACCGAGCCGCTGTCGGCTCCGTGCCCCGACTGCGGAGGCATGCTGGTCACGGCGGCCCGTGGTAGCGCCCGCTGCAACGATTGCAAGTGGAAGGGCGACCCCCCGGCGATCGAGTCCGCTGACGCCACACCCGCCGCCTCACCGGAGTTGGCTGGCGTTGGCGACTAGCCAGGCAGATGTCGCGGCCCTGCCGCACGAGACCAAGAGTTCCGCTCCGGCCTCCGCCGACCTGCTGGAGCGTTACTCTCTGTATCTGACCGGGCAGCGCTCGTTGTCCGACAATACCCGTCGCATCTACATCGACGATCTGCACACCTTTCTGCACCATTGCCGGCAGAACGGACACGACCTCCGCGACATGGATCGACAACTCCTTCGCGGCTACGTGGCATTCCTGGCCACTGCTGGCAGATCCGACGGCCCCCGGCCCACCGGGTACGCCCGCGTCAGCATCGTACGCAAACTCACCGCCCTCCGGACTTTCTACAACTTCCTGGTGCAGGAGGGCTGGTTCCAGTCCACTCCGGTCCCGTCGGCCCGCTCTTTCCCGGTCAAGGTGGAGAAGCCTCTGCCCAGCTTCCTCGGAAAGCAGGAAGCCAACCGCTTGCTCGCCGCGCCCGAGGAAGACACTCCGGCCGGCCGGCGTGACCGGGCGATCCTGGAGGTTCTCTATGCGTGCGGCGTCCGCCTGGCCGAGTTGCAGGGCATGAATTTGGGCGACATCAACGGCGACCGCCGCGAGATCCTGGTCCGCGGCAAGGGCGACAAGGAACGCTGGACCCTGTACGGGACTGCCGCCCAGGATGCGCTGGACCGGTATCTGGAAGACGGCCGGCCTCATTTCTCCGCCACCAGCGCCCACGGCGACCCGCTGTTCGTCAATCGCTACGGCGGCCGTCTCTCCCGCCGCAGCATCGAGAAGATCGTGCGCGATTACGCCGCCCGTGCTGGCCTCAAGGAAGGGATCCACACCCACACCCTCCGGCACAGCTTCGCCAGCCACATGCTCGAGGGCGACGCCGACCTCCGCGTAATCCAGGAACTCCTCGGCCACAGCAGCGTTTCCACCACCCAGTTGTACACCCACATCACCAAGCAGGAAGCCCGCCGCGCCTACATGGATTTCCACCCCCTTGCTGCGTCCTCCGGGACCGACTCCGTCAGCGACGACGCCACCCCGGAAGAATGACCTCGATCCTGGTCCTGCACGGACCCAACTTGAACGCACTGGGTCGCCGCGATCGCCATCATTACGGCGTGCTGACTCTGGACGAAATCAATCGCCGCATCACCGAACGGGCCGATGCGCTGAGCGTTTCCATCGAGTGTTTCCAGTCCAACCACGAGGGCGCGCTGGTCGACAAACTACAGGAACGCGCCGGTTCCATCGACGGCGTCGTGATCAACGCCGGGGCGCTGACCCACTACGGTCTGTCTTTGAAGGATGCCCTCACCGACGCCGGCGTCCCCTTCGTCGAGGTGCACCTCAGCAACATCCACGCCCGCGAGGAATGGCGCCGCCACTCGGTGTTGGCCGACACCGCCCGCGGTCAAATTGCCGGGCTCGGTTGGAGAGGCTATACTGCCGCATTGGAAGCGTTGGCCGGCATCATCGGTGACGAGTCTGGCTAGCGCCCGTTAACTGCGGTCGGCGAACCGCCCGGGGGATAACTGACATGAGCATCAACTTTGGCGACCTCAACAAGGGCATGGTGATCGATCTGGAGAACCAGCCGTGGCAGGTCATGGACTACGAGCGTCACAAGATGCAGCAACGGGCGCCCGTGACCCGCATCAAGATGCGCAACCTGATCAACGGCACCGTCATCGAGCGCACGTTCCAGCGTTACGACACCGCTTTCAGCCTGGCCGAGGTCGACAACCGGGACACCCAATACCTGTACACCGATGGCAGAAATTACTTCTTCATGGATCAGGAGACCTTCGACCAGCACGAGCTCACGGAGGCCCAGTTGGGTGACGCGTTGGGCTACCTGACCGAAAGCATGATGGTCGAGTTGGTGTTCTACAAAGGCAACCCGATCAACGTAAACCTTCCGATCCACGTCGAGCTGCAAGTCGTCGACACCCCGCCCGCATTCAAGGGCGACACGGCCCAGGGCGGCAACAAGCCGGCCACCCTGGAGACCGGGCTGCGCATCACCGTCCCGATGTTCATCACCCCCGGTGCGCGCGTCAAGGTCGACACGCGCAACGGCACCTACTCCGAACGCGTGTCGTAGATCGGGAGACCTTCCGCGTCGCCTTCGGTGTCGCCCCATGCTGTCGCCGATAGTTCACTCCGTCAGCCAGGTGGCCGTCTATCTCAAGGACAAGCTTGAGTCGGACGGCCTCCTTTCGCGACTGACCGTCCAGGGTGAAATCGCCAACCTCCGCACCGTCGCGTCGGGTCACTCTTACTTCACCCTGCGCGAAGACGGGAGCAGCATCCGTTGCGTGATGTTCCGCGGCCGGGCCGGCCAGGAATACCTCGAAGACGGTCAGGAAATTCTGGCCGGTGGCAACTTCACTTTCTATCCGCCGTCGGGCGAAGCCAACATGCAGGTCGCGGCTGTGCTTCCTGTTGGCGCCGGCGCCCTCGCTCTTGAATTGGCCCGCCTCCGGCAGCAATTGACCGCAGAGGGTCTGTTCGATCCTTCACGCAAGCGACCCGTGCCCGTGTTCCCACGAGTCATCGGCGTGGTCACGTCGCCCAGCGGAGCGGTGTGGCAGGACATCCAGAACGTCGTTTTGCGCCGTTATCCCCTGGCAGAGTTGCGCTTGGCCCCCACCGCAGTACAGGGCGATGGCGCCTCCGAGCAAATAGCTGCGGCTCTGCGCTCGCTCAACGAAGAGGGCGTCGCGGACGTCATAATCGTCGCTCGCGGCGGCGGATCCCTTGAAGACTTGTGGTGTTTCAATTCGGAGGCGGTTGCCCGGGCTATCTTCGCCAGCAGCATTCCGATTGTGTCCGGCGTTGGCCACGAAACCGACACCACCATCGCCGATGATGTCGCGGACAGCCGCGCTCCCACGCCGTCCGCAGCCGCTGAGCTGGCCACACCGGACCGCAATCAGCTAATGGCCGACATATTCGGCGCCCGTCAGCAGATGACCTCGGTGATGGCCGGCCACGTCGGCCGTCTGCGGTCATCAGTCCTGTTCCAGCAGCAGCGCTTGCAGCGGCGCGCCCCCGACGTTGCGTCCATGCGCCGGCGTGTCGACGAGTACGCAGAACGCGCCACCTCGTCCATCCGGCATCATCACGCGCTGATCGGGCGGGATGTCGCCACGCTGGTGAGCAAGCTGGGCGCGTTGAACCCCGGCGACACCTTGCGCCGGGGTTACGCGGTCGTTCGGCTGTCCGAAGACGGAATCGTCGTGACATCTCCCGGTCAGGCGGCCGATGGCGCCCACCTGGAAATCTCGCTCGCTGCTGGTACGCTGGCCGCTACGGCCGGCCGACACGCCCTGCCGGTTGCCACTGGCGACGTCACCGTTGATCCCCAGGTCAATCCGGCCCCAGGCGACGCAGAGGTCGCCCCAAAAGCGCCTCGCAAACGCGGCAACCGGCGTGCTCCCGGACCGCCCCCGGCAATGAAGCCGCTGCTCTAGCGGTCGCCTCGATCAATGACCGACACCACCGAACCCAGCGATGCCTGGCGGGCTCAACTCGCTGCGATGCCTTTTGAAGAAGCGTATCGTCGCCTTGAGGACACCGTCTCCCGTCTTGAACAGGGAGAACTCTCCCTGACCGACGCCGAGCGTTTGTACCGTGAAGGCATGGAACTGGCCGGCCGCTGCCAGGAACTTCTTACCGAAACCGAGATGCGCATCACCCAGATCGGGGATGGCCGGACATCTGCTGCCCCGGCGGCCCTCGAACTCCCGACCGGCGACGAGGATTGGGAACCGCCTCCACCTTTGGAACCCGATGATCCGTCCCTTTTCGACGACGATGACCCGCCTTTCTGATTTCGCGCCGCTTACGGAAACGGCGGTATGCTGCGCATAGGGTGGTTTTCCACGGGAAGGGGCGAGGGCTCGCGCGGTCTGCTCCGTTTCATCAAGGACGCCATCGACCAAGGTCGTTTGGATGCTGAGATCGAGTTCGTGTTCAGTAATCGCGAACCCGGGGAGGCCGAGGGCTCCGACCAGTTCTTCGACCTCGTACGCTCCTACCGCCTCCCACTGGTGACCTGCTCCTCCAGCCGATACCGACGGGAACACGGCGGCGGATCCGTGGCGCGCCATCGCCTCGGTTTTGATCGCGAGGTTATCCGGCTCCTCGCCAGCTACCAGCCTGACGTTTGCGCGTTGGCCGGCTATATGCTCATCTGCAGCGGCGAAATGTGCCGCCGTTTTCCTCTCCTGAACCTCCACGGCGCTCTGCCCGACGGGCCGACGGGAACCTGGCAGTCCGTGATCTGGCAATTGATCGAGGACCGGTCAACCCGTACCGGAGCGATGATCCACCTCGCCACCGAAGAGGTGGATCGGGGACCCGTGCTGTCCCATTGCGTCGTTCCAATCACCGGCGACGACTTCGACCCGCACTGGGACGCTCTGCGCGGGCGTGATCCCAAGGACATCCGGGCCATCGACGGCGAGGACAACGCCTTGTTTCAGCGCATCCGTGAGGCCGGCTACCGCCGCGAACCCTATCTGCTCCTGGAGACCCTGCGTGCCGTTTCCGACGGCAGGTTGCGGGTCAAGCCTGAAACGGCGCTCGACGCATCCGGGGACCCGCTGGGACTGAGGCATCCCGCCGGACTGCCCCTGACCGACCACATCGAAGCCGCGCTGGCCACGGGATAAATGGCCTAGGCCGATTTCCTCTGCTGGCTCGTCCTGGACCTGGACATAGCAGTCTTCAGCGTCAGGTGCCGCCCGCCGCCGCGCCGGTAGAGCTTGGGCGACGCCTCCCCGGTGATCGCTTCGCCGTGAACCACGCAGCGGCCGATATCCCGCAGCGACGGCAGCTCGTACATCACTTCCATCAACGCTTCCTCGACGATGTGTCGCAGGATTCGCGCTCCGGTCTGGTAGGTCAGCGCCCTCTCGGCGGCCGCCTCCAACGCGTCGTCCGTGAACTCGAGCTTCACGTTGTCGAGATGGAACAGCCGTTGGTACTGCTTGACTATCGCGTTTTTCGGTTCGATTAACACCCGGATCAAATCATCGCGTTCCAATGGCTGCAGCGCTGCAACCACCGGAAGTCGGCCCACCAACTCCGGGATAAACCCGAATTGCAGCAGGTCTTCCGGGGTAACCAGGTCCAGCATCGCGGTGGAGATGGCGCTCTTGTTGCTGCGCTCCTGGTTCTGGGCCAGGAATCCCATCGCCGAACCGGATGTCACCCGCTTGGAGATGATCTCCTGCAAACCGTCGAACGCCCCGCCGCAGATGAACAGAATGCTTCTGGTGTTGATCTGCAGCATCTCCTGGTGCGGATGCTTCCGGCCTCCTTGCGGTGGCACGTTGGCGACGCAACCTTCGATGATCTTGAGTAATTCTTGCTGGACCCCTTCACCCGCCACGTCCCGCGTAATCGATCGGTTGACACCCTCTTTCCGCGCGATTTTGTCCAGCTCGTCGATGTATATGATCCCCTGCTCTGCCCGGGAGATATCCCAATCCGCCGCCTGAATCAACCGCAGCAGTATGTTCTCCACGTCCTCGCCCACATAACCTGATTCCGTCAGGGAAGTGGCATCGCAGATGGCAAAGGGAACGTCCAGCGATCTGGCCAATGTTTCGGCCAGCAGGGTTTTCCCCGACCCGGTGGGGCCAATCAGCAGGATGTTCGACTTCTGTACTTCGACGTCCGGGTCTGACGCCTCGCTGCGAATACGCTTGAAGTGATTGTAAACCGCCACCGCCAGCGTTTTCTTGGCCTTTTCCTGCCCGATGACGTATTCGTCCAGGCTCGAATAGATCTCCCTGGGCACCAGCGTCCTGGATCCCGCGCTGCGCTTCGGAGGCGGTTGATCGGCCAGTTCAACTCGGTCGTTCGAGCGAGGTTGTGCTCCGCTGCTGTCCTCTTTCCGCTTCTTGCCCCCGCGCTCGGCAACGTAGTTGGCCAACTCGCGAATGCAGTCGAAACAGATACCGCCCCGAGTTTGGCCCGGGGGGCGCACCAGGCGTCCCTGAGGGAACAGGCTGCCGCAAAACGCGCAACGATGGGCGTTACGATTGGAGTTGCGGCTGCCGGTGGCCATGGTTGCGTCCTCGGTCGGAGCGTTGGATCAGCGTCCGACCGTTACGCGGCTTCCGCGGCTTGTTCTTCCGTCTGCGTACCCAGTATCTCGTCAACCAGCCCGTACTCGACTGCTTCTTCCGCTGTCAGGAAAAAGTCCCGGTCGGTGTCATCGGCAATCTTATCCGTGGGCTGTCCCGTGGCGTTGGAAAGGATCTTGGTGAGCCGTTCCTTCAGCCGAACTATCTCCCTGGCCTGGATCTCGATATCCGCAGCCTGACCCTGGAAGCTGCCCACGTTGGGCTGGTGCATGTGAACGGTGGAGTTCGCCAGGCAATAGCGCTTGCCCTTGACCCCGTTTGCCAACAGCACCGTTGCCATGCTCGCCGCGGTCCCGACGCATATGGTCGACACCGGAGAGTTGATCAGGTGCATCGTATCCAGGATGGCCAACCCCGAGGCGATATATCCGCCCGGGCTGTTGATGTACAGGCTGATGTCCCGGTCGTTGTCCTCGCGCTCCAGGTACAGCAACTGCGCGATGATGACGTTCGCTACCTGGTCCGTTATCGGTGTCCCCAGGTAGATGATCCGCTCCCGCAAGAGCAGGGAGTAGATGTCAAACGCCCGCTCGCCCCGTGGGCTGGTCTCGATGACCATGGGCACGATGTTGGTGGGCTGTAGCAATGGGGAGTCTTCAAAGGGAACGGCCATTACGGTCTCCTGATATTGGGCCGGGTTATGGGCCAGTCGGGTCGCGTCGCCGACTAGCCGAACATGCCGCTGAAGGAATCGGGCAACGTGTCCATGACGTGGTCTACGATGCCGTATTCCACCGCTGTCTCCGCGTCCATCCAGTAGTCTCGATCGGAATCTCGCGATATCTTGTCAAACGGCTGGTCGCAGTTCTCCGACAGGATGGTGTTCAGGCGCTGGCGAAGGCGCAGGATCTCCTGGGCCGTGATCTCGATATCCGAAGCCGAGCCCTGGATACCGCCCATCACCTGGTGAATCAGCACCGTCGAGTTCCGCGTGCAGTAGCGCTTGCCTTTCGTTCCGCCGGACAACAGCACCGCGCCCATGCTGGCGGCCTTGCCCAGGCAGATCGTCGCCACGTCCGGCTTGATCAACTGCATCGTATCGTAAATCGCCATGCCGTCCAGCACTGAACCGCCGGGCGAGTTGATGTACAGGCTGATGTCTGCTTCAGGATTCTCCCAGCTCAGGTACAACAGCTGCGTAACGATCGCGTTGGAAATATCATCGTCCACCTGTGTGCCCAGGTAGATGATTCTGGCCTGCAGCAACAGCGAGTACGGATTGAAGGCGCGCTCGCCTTCGGTGGTTGGCCGGATAATCCCGGGGATCACGTTGGACGGCGTGGTTATGCCCGAAGGGTTGGAGCGTCGTGGCATCTGTAGGTTCTCCTGGATTGGTCGGCGACCGAACGTCATTCTTGTTCTTCCACCTGATCACCAGCGGCGGTGTCGCCATCGCTTTCGTTCGTAGTTTCGACCGGTTCTGCGGCGTCCGGTTCGCCGGCCTCGTCAGCCCCACTGTCTGAGGCTGCCTCGTCTTCGTTGGTCTCCTCGTCCAGCTTGCCCTGGGCGATGTCCGTGAGTCGTTCCATTACCCGGCGGCTGTGCAGCGTGGAACGGATGTTGTCGCGCGTCGATTCCGACCCCAAAAACTCCCGGAGGGAGTCAAGGTTCGATTCGTCCTGCTCTTCTTCCCCGTCACCGGTCGACAAGCCCAGCAGCCGGTCGGTTTCCGACTGAACGTCGTCGTCGGAAATCTCGATCTCCTCTACTTCCGCCAGCTTGCGCATCACCAGCGCGCTGATCAACCGGCGTTCGGCGTTGGGACGCATCTCGTCCAGAAATTCGTCCGGCGACTTGCCCATGAACCGCAGGTAGGTCGGCAGATCGAGCCCCTGCTGGCGCAGCATCCGCTCCCGGTCCGCCTGCATCCCTTCCAGCTCGCGCTCGTACAGGATGGGCGACACATCGACCACCGCAACGTCGCACAGCGCCTCCAGGCTCTTCTGCTCCAGTTCATTCCGAGCATTGTTTTCGGCCTGACTCGTCAACGATTCGCGAACATTGCTTCGGAGCGATTCCAAGTCATCGAACCCGTCGCCCACCGATTTCGCGAATTCGTCGTCCATCTCCGGCAGCGACTTTTCTTTGACCGACAGCACCGAAACCTTGAACGCGATTTCCTTGCCGGCGTACTGTTCGCGCGGATAGTCTTCGGGAACCGTAACCGCGAACTCGCTTTCGTCGTCCTCCGACAGGCCCACCAGGTTGGGCGCAAAACCTGGGAACGGCAGCACATTCTCCTCGTCGGGGATGTACTCCACGTCCTCGTCCTCCACCACCGTCTCCTCTTCCATCGTACCCAGGACGTTGAGGTTCAACCGGTCGCCGTACTCCGCGGCTCGCTCCACCGGCTCCCAGACCGCCTGCTCTTCGCGAACCCGGTCCAATACCCCGTCAACCTCTTCTTCTGTGACTTCCACCGGATCTGTCTCGACCCTGATGTCCAGATAGTCACCCAGGTCCACCGTCGGTTCCAACGGCACCGTCGCCGTGAAAGACACGGGCTCCAACTCGGTGACTTCGATGCTGGGCTCCGCAAAAGCCGAGACTTCCTCGTCCTGCATGACCTTGTCCAGCGTCTCCGGCACCATGAACTCCAGCGCTTCCTGGAGCAACGCGGTGCGGCCCATCATGCTTTCTACGATGTGCCGTGGAGCGCGCCCGCGACGGAACCCTGGGATGTTAAGACGCGAAACCACCCGCCGGTACGAACGGTCGATGAACGGATCCTCATCCTCCGTGGCCAATTCCACCGTCAGCGTGACCTCAATGGGTGATGAGTTGTCCCTCGTGACCTTCACCGCCGATACGCTCCTCTAACCGATTGATTCTGCATGAAATGGCGGGCAGGGTGGTCGATACCGGCCTGCCCGCGAACGCAGCCGAGTATAGCATAACCGCCTGTTTGGCGAAAAGGCGGGCCGCGCTCCGCGCGCCCGGACTCGCCACCAAGCGCCGTTGTTGAACCCGGCCATATCCATGACGTGTGGTCCGACATCTGTTTGTTACAGATCGTTAATCCCGCCGCAACACCGGCGGAGTAGCGTGGTACTCGCCAGCGCCGCTCGGCCTTCCGGTGCCGCCGAACGGCGCTGGCAACTGATCGTTCAACTCCCGCCCTCGCTAATGACCTGGTGGCAGATGGCGACTCGGGGAATCTCGAAAGCCCCATTGAACGAACACTTGAACTCCGACGGGACTACCCGTTCCGTCTACCGACCTCTCACGAACGCCCTGGACGGCCTCGGAGTGCCCGAACTGCAGGAACGTTGACGCGACGCCAACGATAGTGCCGCGCTTGACGCGTTCACCTTCATGTTGGACCCTCGCGAACTCCGCCCCGTGCCCACCGATTGGCTGCCCCGGCTGATCCCGGCCCACGAATGGAAAAACCATCTCTCGCGGCGTCGCTAAACGATTGAAGGCGATCAACCATTTTCTTTAGTTCGCCGGTGGTTACGATATCGTCCCCTACGATATCCGTTCTGCTTACCTGGATGTGTTCGCCTCGCTTTGCGACACCGACTCGCCCGTCTGTGTATTGCTCACCGACAGCAAGTTCGGCTCCGCCTTTTTCGAGCATCGGTACCTGTCCGAGCTTCTGGGCATCCCCCTCGTGGACGGTCCCGACCTCTACGTCGGACACGACGGCCGCGTGTGGACCCGCTGTCTGGATGGCGATTTCGAGGTCGGCCTCGTCTACCGCCGCGTGGAGGACGTTGAACTCTTCGTCCCCGGCCTGACCGCAGCCTACCTGGATCACAAGGTCGTGCTCGTGAACGCCATGGGCACTGGCGCCTGCGACGACAAGTTGGTGTTCCTTTGGGTGCCCGATATGATAAAAGCCTATCTGGGAGAAGAGGACATTTTGGAACAGGCCCACAGTTACGACCTTCGGTCTCCGGACAACCGCCAATACGTGCTGCAGAATTTGGACAGTCTGGTTCTCAAGACTCGCCTGAGGTACGGCGGCTTGGGCGTATTCATCATGCCCGATCTGGACAAGGGCTACCGCAGCCGTCTGTCCCAACAGTCGATGGAGCAGCCCCAGGTCTTCATCACCCAGGAAACCCTGGACTTCTCCCAACATCTTGTCTTTGACGAGACCAGTGGCGAATTCGAAGAACGCCACGTCAACCTGCGCGTGTTCGCGGTGCAAAACGGCCGCGGGGAGGTCACCGTTTTCCCCGGCGGCCTTACCCGCGTATCCGAGGCGAACAGCCGGGTCACCAACAACTCGTCAGGAGGATCATGCAAACCGAGCTGGGTGGTCCGATAGGTGTCGAGACGACCCCGGTGCACTATGCCTACGTCGCCCGGTATTCCTACACCGACGCCGTGGTGCAAAACGAAAATTTTCTCCGCCTTTCGCCCTACGCCGACGCCTACCAGACGCCGGGACCTTGCAGCGTGGCAACTTTCCCGCAGGGCCGGCAGGTCGAGTATCCCGACCGGCTGGGGAACACCGTTCACCGGGTCCGAATCAACGCGCCGCACCAGGAGCTGATCATCGCCGCCGCCGGAAAAGTCTGGCTGAACCGCCACACTATCGTTGTACCCGACCTGCCGCTCAGCGGTGCCGAGTACGGTTTGGAGGCCCAGGAATTCTTGTCCGCTTCTCGCCTGGCCGACCCGGAGAGCGTCGCGAATGCCGCGCTGGAGGCCGCCGCCGGGGCGACTACCTTGCTCTACACTGTGGACAACATCGTCCAGTGGATCTACGCCAACATTCGCTACGAACGCGGCCACACGTCCGTGAACACCAGTGCCGCGGACGTCTTGGTATCGCGGCGCGGTGTTTGCCAGGACCAGGCGCATCTCGGCCTGGCCATGCTCCGTGCCCTCGGTATTCCAGCCCGCTACGTCAGCGGCCTGTTGACCCGCCAGCCCGGCGAGACCCATGCCTGGATCGAGTTCCTGCACCCGCACCTCGGTTGGTTGCCCGCCGACCCGACGCGTGGCGTGGTAATTCACATCGGCACCGATTACCTGAAATTCGGTATCGGACGCGACTATTCGGAAGTCCCGCCCGTGTCCGGTTCGTTCATCTCCCGTGGTGACGGGCAGCTCGTTTTCACCACCGCCGAAGTGTTCTTCGGGCGCGACGCTGTTACTGTTGACGACGCCCTGAACCTTCTGCGCTCCGACGACGCGGCCTCGTAACCGTGATCGGCCCCAACCCGTACCCCCGCAGGAGACAAACGGGCTATGGTGGAACCCAGGTCAATCGCCTTTGCCCCAGACCGGTGGCTCACCGACTCCCGGGTATACAACCTGATTTGGATGGGCCGGTGGTTGGAGCGCGCTGACAATATCACCCGCGTCGTCAATTCGTTCGCCCGCGCTGCGGTGGAAAACGGCGGCGACATGCCGGCCCTCCAACAGTCCCTCGGCAGCGCCGCCGCCATCCGTGGAGTTTCAATCGACGATCCGCCTCGCACTCTGGAGATGCTCCTGAAACAGCACGAGGTATCGTCCATCTACCACAGCCTGGCTACGGCTCGCGGCAACGCCACCCACGTTGGCACCGTGGAACTCATCCGCGCCATGTCCGAAGCCGTCCTCACCCTGGAGGACAACCGCGCGATGCTGCAAACGCCTCTGGACGCCCTGCTGCTTGACCAACCAGGTCCTGGAGCGCCTCAGCGCCGTCTACCAGGTCATCGACGATAACTGGTTCCACCAGGAAGCGCTGTCCGAGGAGGAGGTCTACCGCCGCTTCGTCCAGCAACAACAATAACTGACCATCGCCCGCAGCGGCCCGTCATATCAGATCAGCACCCGAGTGGTGGGTTCCAACATTTCCCGAACTGGGTCCACCTTGAACATCAGGATCTGAAGGGTGGTTGATCCGACCACGCTGGCGTCTTCACCTTCTGGTCCAAAAAGTGCAGGGCAAATGTCCTCGCGCCCTTCGATTCCTATTACTGCCTGACCTCGCCAATAGGACACCTCGCTGCCGTCGGCAAGCGTCCCATCAACCTGCGAGCGTCGGGGTATGTGCAAGGCGTCCAGCAGCGAAGCCGGGAACATGGAATGGGAAGCACCCGTATCCACCAATGCTTCTACTTCCAAAGTGTCGCCCCCGGCGGGATTCCCGACGCGTACTCTCGTAGCAAACGTTCCCATGTGAAAATCTTTACACCATGTCGTAAGACTACCCGCCCCGAACCTACTACTGTTCGGGGCGGGTGAGACAACCGAAACGCCTGCCGGCTACTTGAAGTGAGGTATCACGTCTTCCGAGATGCACTTCAGGGTGTCCATGACTACCTCGCGGGGGACGGAGGAGGTCCAGTTGCACTCGAACATGATCTCGTCGGTGGTGAACTGCTCGCGGAACATGTGGATCTTCTCGACCACCTCTGCCGGCGTGCCGAAGAGGTTGACCTCCTGGGTGGCCTCGGGCCCGGCGCTGCCCGCGTCGGTGCTGCCAATGGCGAGCCGACCGGCGTAATAGATGCGCGCTAGGTTCATCAGGTCGTCGACCCGGCGGTCCGCCTTCTCCTGGGTGTCGGCCACCAGCGTGGGCACGCGCACCACCGTGCTCGGCTCGCCCTCGTGACCGGCGTCGTACCATGCCTTGCGGTAATCCTGCACGTCCTGCCTCAGGATGGCGGAACCCCGAAGGTTGTGGGGAGAACTTCCGGCGCCGATGGCGATGCGATATCCGTGCTCGCCCATGGGAATGAAGCTCTCCTGGCTGTCCACGGGGAGCAGCATCGGCAACGGCTTCTGCACCGGCTTGGGGATGCTCATGTAGTCTTCGTAGAACGCGGGATAGTTGAAGTACTTGCCTTCAAACCCGGAGAATCTGTCCTCATTCCAGAGCTGCTTGAGCAGCTCGAGGTACTCGTAGAAGTACTCCCGGCGTTCGTCAGAGCCACGAGTACGCGCTCCCGGGCCGTAGATAAACCGGCCCTCGCTCACCTGGTCCACTATCGCGACCTGTTCCGCGACCTGGAAGGGGTCCTCAGGCTGGAGATTGTCAAAGGCGTAACGTTCGTGCGGCAGCGCCCGCTCCGAAACGGTCTCCCCCGGCAGCCGCAGCGTCGGACGGTGGATGGAGGTGCCGATCCGGATTTTCTCGGTGTGGTTGGCGATGACTGCCGACAACATGAGCGACTGGGGATCCATGCTGCCCTGAGTGGAGAAGTGGCCGCCACCCAGCCAGACGTAGTCCCATCCCGCGTCCTCGATGTGGTCGATTTCCTTGAAGTTCTGCTTGTATGCCGCAGGCTCGAGGAGCTTTCCACCCTGGTAATCGGGATCCCAGGGAACCTTGTCGCCCTCGTAAACGGCGTTCCAGGTGGTGAACAGTCCAAAGTCCATTCGGTCCATACGGGCCCTCCTCTAATTTCGGGCGATAATGTTCATCATCCCCGCCAATGTAGCACCGGGAATAATCACCGTCAACGCTGACCCATAGTCGTCATGGTTCAGAGTTGGTGCGTACCGTGTTCGGAGACCCGTGATTCGTGCGGAAGCAGGAAACCAGCCCGCCGGCGAACGCGAGTGGGCCAAGGATTTTTGGACACCGGCTTTCGTCTGCAGGTCGAATTTGCAGTCCGACGTCCAACGCAACCCTGAAGGGTTCCCGGTGATCTGGGTTCTCTGCGCCGGCGCTAGCATTTGTGGCATACTCGCCAACCAGGAGGGTCATCGCAATGGTTGCAAAGTCGACAACGGAAATCCCCGCCATATTCCTGGAAAACATGTGGATCGACGGGGACCCCGCTCCATCTCCGATACATCTCGACTTCCGCCCCGTGCTGAAAATCCTGGCCCAAGCCGGCATCACCGGCGCCAAGCTGGACGAATGGCTATTGGATCTCAACGAGGCCAATCGCGATTTGGTGGGCAAACTCGAACTGACTTCCGACGGAGCGCTGCTGATATCCCCCATGCAAAGCAAATACGGATCAAAGTTGGAAGGAGAGTTCTTCGTCGATTTGGGCGTGTGGGCTAGAGCCCATGGCGGCGAAGCCCACGGCGCCAGATTGGGAGTCCACTTTCCCAACGATGCCCGTTACGCCCCCGATGCCGCCTGGTTGTCTCCCGAACAATTGGCAGCGTACACCCCATCCGAAGAAACCTGGCTGCTCGATTTCTGCCCCTACTTCGTGGTGGAGATCATGTCCCGCAACGACAGCATGACCAGTGCGCAACGCAAGATGCGGGACTACATCGACCACGGCGCAACCTTGGGCTGGCTCATCGACCCCTTCCGGCGCAGAGTGCATATCTACCGTCCCGGAGTCGACGTCCTGGTATTGGACGACCCGGAGACGGTGAGCGGCGAACCCGACTTGCCCGGCTTTGTCTTCGACGTCCGCTCCCGAATTTTCGATGCCGCATAGCAGGCGCGGTTTGACCCTCACCCGCCCCAGCGAAAGGAGCATCGGTCAATGAAAGTAGCAGTGATGGGCGCCGGCAGCATCGGCGGCTACTTCGGCGGCATGTTGGCCCGCGCCGGCCACGACGTCACCCTCATCGCCCGAAACGACCACCTGGACGCCATCCGACGCGACGGCCTGATCATGCAGACCCAGGCCGGCCGGTTCATCGTTCCCTGCTCCGCCACCGCTGACCCATCCGATGTCGGCCCGGTGGACTTGGCCCTGCTCACCACCAAGACCTACCACAACGCCCAGGCCATCCCCGCCATGGCCCCCATGGTCGGGCCAGACACCGCAGTACTCTGCCTGCAGAACGGCATCGACTCCTTCACCCCGCTGCTGGAAGCCTTCCCAGACGCCGTTATACTGCCCGGCGCCGCCTACATCGAGGCTGGTCGTTCCGGTCCCGGGGTGGTCACACAGGCCGGCGACATCGTTCGCATCGTCACCGGCAGCATCCGGGGCAGCGACCCTTCCCACCAGGCAACGGCCGAAGTCGTCTGCGCTGCCTTCCGCGACGCCAACGTGCCCGCCGAGGCGTCGGACGACATCGCAGTCACCCTGTGGACCAAGTTCCTTTTCATCACCACCATGGCCGGCACCACCTCACTCGCCCGCGAGTATCTGCGCGACCTGCTCCCTCGACCCGAGTGGCACAAGATAATCAAGGGTTGCATGTCCGAGATCGAACAGGCTGGTCGCGCCTCCGGAGTCGATCTGGCGCCAACCATCGTCGCCGACACCCTGGACTACATGGAATCCGCCAAGGGCGCCATGAGCGCGTCCATGCACGCCGACCTGCTGGCCGGCCGACCGATGGAACTGGAAGCGCTCAACGGAGCCGTGGTCCGCGCCGGAGAGTCCGCCGGCGTCTCCACGCCGATCAACGACGTGATCTACGCCGCGCTCAAACCCTACGCCGCCGGCATCCCGGCCGGGTCCTGAACCATCGCCGTCCGCTATTTGTTGACCTGCGCTCGCTGCCGATCCTGAAAACAGCAGGGGCGACCGTTTGGCCGCCCCTTTCGAACGTTTTTCCTGTGTCGGCGGAGCATGGTTCGCCGCTATTCTCGGGTCTCCATGGGCAGCCCCTGGTCGTGGACCTCCAGGACGCACTCGGGGCACCTTTGGAATGCGTCGTGCCCGGTGGCCGGCCAGATGTCCTCGCCCTTGACCCCGCACAGGAAGAACGGCTCGACCTCTTCGATGCCCAGGCTTTCCAGGTAGTGGACCACACCTTCCTTCCGGGGGTTGTCGTACCACCACGGGGTCAACGACCTCGCCAGTTGGTGGATGCCTTCCTTGAAATCGTCGGTGTACTGCTCCACGTCGTCCGGGATGTCCACCATCCATCGGGTGCCGGTGGGGCCACCTTCCCTGGTGGCCTGGAGCTTTCCTGAGCGAACGTCCTTGCGGATGACGTCCTGAGAAACGTTCAGGATCCGCGAAGCTTCCTGGATAGTGACCCGGGGCATTCTGTACCTCCAATCGCAGCAATCGTCAGGCGACAATACGTACTTCTACCATCAACCCCGCATAGCGGCAAGTCGGAAACTCTTCGTCCTGGTCACCGCGCCGAAGCCATGGTCCTCGGGTCCTCCAGTGTGTCCGCCAGCGAACCGCCCGGTGGAACCATCGGGAACACGTTGGTGTCCCGCTCAACCACGAACTCGATGAGGAACGGCCCGTCGTACGCCTTGGCCTCCTGCAATGCCGCGGCCACGTCCTCCTGGTGCTCCACGCGGAGCGCCGGAATGCCGTAGGCGTCGGCCAGCTTGACGTAGTCCGGGCCCGGCATCGGCACTTCTTTGATGTGCCCCTCGAAGAACATCTCCTGCCACTGCCGGACCATGCCCAGGTACCCGTTGTTGAACAGCGCAATCTTGATTGGCAGCTTCTCCTCCACCGCGGTTATCAGCTCCTGCAGCGTCATCTGGAACCCACCGTCGCCCGCCACCGACCAAACCGTGGAACCCGGCCGGCCCAACTGCGCTCCCAGCGCGGCGGGCACCTCGAATCCCATCGCTCCCAATCCACCGGAAGTCACGAAAGAGTTGGGCTGGTTCAGGAAGAGGTATTGCGCCGCCCACATCTGGTGCTGACCCACTCCGGTCACCACCACCGCATCATCGTCGGCTTGCAACATCTCGTTCATTTCGGTCAGCACCTGCTGGGGCAACAGCGCGTCGCTCTGCGGTATCGCCAGCGACGGGTGCTGCGACTTGAGCTGCGCGATCGTTCCCATCCATTCCGGTCGGTCCACCTTCTGCACCAGCGGGGCCAGCGCTTTCAGTATCGGCCTCGCATCCCCCACCAACGGGACTTCCGCCGGCACAATCCTCCCCACCTGGGTGGCTTCAATGTCCAGGTGCACGATCCGGGCGTGCGGAGCAAACCCTGAAACCCGACCCGTCACCCGGTCGTCGAACCTCATCCCCAGCCCGATGAGAACGTCCGCCTGGTCAACCACCATGTTGCACCAGTACATCCCGTGCATACCCAGCATTCCCAGGCTCTGTGGATGGTTCCTCGGGAAACTGCTCAAACCCAGCAGCGTGTTGATCACGGGAATGCCGGACCCTTCCGCCACAGCCAACAGCTCGTCGAACGCCCCGGAGTTGACGATCCCGTGCCCCGCGATGATCACCGGACGCTCGGCCTGGTTCATCAACTCCGCCGCTTTCCGGACGTTTTCCATGGTCTCGTCCGACAGCGGCGCATCCAAAGTCCTTGGTGTTTCCGGATACTCGAACTCGGCCTCCTCCAACTGCACGTCCCGAGGCACGTCGATGAGCACGGGTCCCGGCCTCCCTTCCTGGGCCACGCGAAACGCATCTCGTATCGTCCGCGCCAGGTCGCTCGCGGACATCACCAGGTACGTGCGCTTGGTGCATACCGAGGCGATGCTGCAGATGTCGCACTCCTGGAACGCCTCGGTGCCCATCGCGGCCCGCGCCACCTGGCCGGTAATGGCCACCAGCGGCACGCTGTCCGCCTTGGCCCCCATGATGCCGGTGACCAGGTTGGTCGCCCCCGGGCCCGATGTGGCCACGCAAACGCCCGGCTTTCCCGTCATCCGGGCATAGCCGTCCGCCGCATGCGCCGCCGATTGCTCGTGCCGGACCAGGACGTGCCGCAATTGCGGGTATGACCACAGCGCGTCGTAAAACGGCAGTATCGCCCCGCCCGGGTGGCCGAAGAGCGCTTCGACTCCTTCCCTCAGCAGGCTCTCGCAGATTATTTCCGAACCCTTCAGTTTCACGGTGCAACTCCGTACAACGTCGTTCCGTCCGCCAGATCGCGCCGGTCCAGGTTCGCTGCGACACAAAAAAAGCCCGTCCCATAGGGACGGACGATTGCCCGCGGTACCACCCTATTTGCCCATCACGTCCGTCAATGCGAACGATCTGGGCCTCTCTGGCAGGACACCATCATGTCCCATTGCTGCTAACGGGCAACGAACCCGGCCTGAGCTTACTCACCGCCGATTACAGGAAGCGGATTTCAGCCGGCAACTCCGGAGGGATTTTGGGCGGGACAACCGTGCCTGCTTTCACCGGCTCAGGCTCGCTGCGACGCTCGTCGTCCGCTTACTCGTCTCCATCTCAGCTTTTCATCGAAAACTCTATCATGCGCCTCTCGCATGGTCAATGACAATCGGCGCTCATACTACCCAGTTTGTAGCTGGAGAAACGCCGGAAACAGGATCCTCAAGACCGAGCGATTGTCAGGATTGGACCCATCTGATGATGGAGATCCCCCAATCCTGCCCAATCACAAAATCCCGTAAATCTTGATTCTGACGATTTGCGAAAACCATCACAGCCCGCCGACCTCCGCCAGCGCCGCCTCCAGCTCCATCAGCGTCGCAAATCCCTCGAACCGCTGCCGCACAATCCCGTCGCCGTCCAGCACGAAAACCCAGGACTCGTTGGTCCAGCCGGGAATTTGGGTGAATCCCCATTCGTCAGCCGCCGGCACCAGTTGCGCCAGGCTCAGGTCTCCCTGTATCTCCGCGGGGTTGTCGTAAAGCTCCACGTGGATGTAATTGGCCGCGTCCGGATGCTCGACCCGCAGTTCCGACACGGTATCCACCTGCGGACCGCACGTGGGACTGGTGCAGAACGCCGGCGTGGCAAACACCAACACCGACGGCTTGCCCGACTCCACGGCCTCGGCCACCGAGATCCGGTACAGCTCGGAGTCCGGTTCGTAGGCGGTGGTCAGGTCGGTTATTTCCGCAGTATCGTCAAGCGTCTTCGTTTCGCTGGACGGAGCGGCTTCCCCAATCGACGGGATGGGCGAGTCGGACGCCACCGAAACGTCGATCACCGCCTCCCCAGAAACCTCGCCGCCCACCGGCATCACCCTCAGCCGGTAATCGCCCGGCGACGGGAAATACACCGGAGCCACGTAGGACCCGCGAACACCGTAGGGCCACGCGTTGTAGTCTGCGGTGATCTCCGTCGCCGGACCAGACTCATCCGTGGGGGCAACCGAGATACTCACCTGCGGCGCTTTGACCAGCGCTTTCTGCGTGTTCAGCAAAAATGCTACCCGTTGTGTCCCAACTTCCAATACCTTGGTCGCCAGGTGCGACTGTATCGCGCCGTCGTCTGGAACAACGGTGGGCACCTGGACAACCGGCACAGTCGGAACCGCTATCGGCGCGGTCGCTGGCTCCGGGCCGCCGCAGGCAGCCACCGCCATCGCCGCGACTACGACCACCGCGAGGAGCAGAACCTGACGCATCACGGCCCCTCCGCGTACACGCCAAATGTGAAGGCGAACAGGCCAAAGTCGTCCGAGTCCGACCGCATGGTCAGGATCGACTGCGGCAGATACTGCGCGTTATCGATGATCCCGTACATCCTCGGCTCGTCCACCATGATGTACGAGTACCCGTTCTCGTCCCACTCGATATCCGCGCCGGCATTCTCTTCTGAGAGCATCGCTCCGTCCGCCGTGACCACTACCCGGTACGGCTCTCCCGAGTCCGAGGTCAGCACGGCATTGACGCTCTTTGCGGCGTAATTCAATGCCAAATAGTCTTCAAGGCTCTCCGTCACGCGCGCGTGCCGGATCCGTTCAGGCTCGACCGACCACTGGCCCTGGAAGTACAACAGGTGCGGTTGCAGATCCTGCGGCACTTCCACGTCGATCACTCCGTCCCCGCCGTCGAGGATCGCGCCGAAGTACTCATCAAACTGGGCCACGTAGGGATGACGGCCCGACCGTGCCACGCCCACGTTTCGTTGCCACCCAGCGTACAGCTCCGGCGTTACGGGAGCTCGTCCTCCCACCCTCGCTGCCTGGAACGCCGCGTCCCGCACCTGGTCTTCTGGCAGGTTCAGCGGGTCATCCGACAGGTCCGCCCCGGCTTCCACCAGCGCGTTTCGTATCTTCTGCTCGGTTTCTCCGTAAGCCCCTTCGCCGAAGTGCGAGTAGATCATCTCGCCGTGGCTGTTGAACAGGTACTTCGCCGGCCAGTAGCGGTTCTCAAAGTTCCGCCAGGTCACCATGTCGTTGTCCTGCGCCACCGGCCACCCGATCTCGTGCGTCTCCAGCGCTTCCATCACGTTGTCGTGGTCCTTCTCGAACTCGAACTCGGGTGTGTGGATGCCCAGGATCACCAGCCCGTCATCCTCGTATTGCGACCACCAGTCCCGCAAAAACGGCAGCGTGCGGATGCAGTTGACGCACGTATAGGTCCAGAAGTCGACCAGAACCACGTTTCCTTCGCCTACCAATCCTTGTATGGAAAGCTCCTCGTCCGTGTTGAGCCAGGCATCGATGCCCTCGACGTTCGGGATATCCTGCGCTATCGGCCTGGCTTTTGCTTCCTCCGCAGGTGTCGACGTGGGCGCGCTCGTCGCCGGCAGTTCACCGGTGGGCAACACAACCGCCGGCGTCGTCTCGACCGATGCTGCGGCCGCGGTGGTGGGCTCAGCCGCCGATGCGGAATCTCCCGTTGCGGGCGCGGCCACGGGTACCGCCGTTGCGGCCGCCGCAGTCTCGGATTGCTCGGCCGGGGCGGCGCTTTGTGCGCATGCGGCGACGGCCAACGCGACAAAAACTGCCAGCAGCACGGCGCTCCCGGCTTTCAGGGTTGAACGAGTCATCACATCTCTCTCTTTGTGCGTGCGTGCGGTGAGTATAACGCTTGGCAGCGCTGCGCAAGCGGGTACCGTGAACGCTCCTGACTACGATGATGCCGCCCGCAACTCCCGTTTCAAAATCCTCTGACATCCTTCCGCAGCAGCCGGTGGGGAGCGATGCTCGGAGGTAACAATCATCCCTTCTTCCGGCAAACCAAACGGCACACGCGCGATGACGTATTGGCGTAGTGTGTTACTATACGCCCCGTTAGCACCCGGCGGATTGAAACCGCCGTCAGGAGGATATTTCATGGCAACGATGATTGATGGCGAGTCCTATCTGGGCCGCGTGATGGTTCGCCCGCTGAGCAAGTCCGGCGACGTCACCATGTACCTGTGGCCGCTGCGCTGCCTCAAGGCCAAGTTCGGCGGTCCCACGTTCGGCGTCGACGTGCAGGGCGTCGAGATCATCCGCTTCGACCCCCATGGCTCTCGCGGCCACTGGCACAAGGGCGGCTACGACAAGCTCGGCGCCGGCGGCTCCCACGTCGACTTCCCCGAGGAAATGCGCGACAGTGGCGCCCAGCTCGATTTTTCCTTGGAGCAGCTCCGCGACCAGACCGCCGCTTACTTGTCCGAGGCCGGTTACCCCGAGGCCGCGGCTAACCTGGACCCGGAACTGGTCAACGCCGCTGCTGATGCCATCAAGGCTCACCTGGCAGCCGAGGGCGACCTGATCCCCGACGCCATGGCGAAGGACCTCATCGCCGCGTAACGTCATTCGCGTCGACGGTCTCCCAATGATCGGGGGCGGGTTTTCGACCCGCCCCCGTCACTTCGTTATCGCGACTCCCGTCACGGCGTGATCCTCGTCCCCACCGGCCTCCCGTTCACGCAGTTCATCACCGCGCCCGGTTGCCTCCCATCCACAATGTGAGCTATCGGAACCGCCTCGTCGGCCAGGGCGTCCAGGCACGCCGCCAGCTTGGGCAGCATCCCGCCCCGGGCCACTCCCGAAGAACGCAGCTGCTCTGCTCCGCGCGCGTCCAGTCGTGGGATCACCCTTCCGCCGTTGTCCATCACGCCGGCCACGTCCGTTAGGAAGATGATCCGTTCCGCCCGCAGCGCGTGCGCCAACGCTCCCGCCGCCGTGTCTCCGTTCACGTTCAGCGGTTGCCCCGCGTGGTCGCTGTCCTCACTCACATCCACCGCGATGGGCGACACCATCGGGATGAACCCCGCCGACATGATAGCCCTCACCGGGCCCGGTTCAACGGCCGTAACCTCTCCCACGTAACCCAGTTCGGGGTTGGCCACGTGGGCCTGCAACAGGTTGCCGTCCATGCCGCTGATCCCGATGGTCGGCGCGCCCAGTTGCTGCATCTGCGCGGTGAGTTCTTTGTTCACCAGCCCGCCCAGCACCGCCACCACAATTTCCAGCGACGGCCCGTCGGTGACCCGTAGCCCATTCACGAAATTGGGCGCCAGGTTCTGCCGCTGCATCCACTCGCTGATCACGTTCCCGCCCCCGTGAACGATCACCACCGGTTTGCCCGAGGCGTGCAGCGCCACCAGGTCCTGCAAAGAGGTGTCGTTGCCGCCCAGGGTGCTGCCGCCGATCTTGACCACGATGGGCGGCTCCGCGAACTGCTGTGACACAACCACGCTCCTCACCCTGCGGTGTCAGGCAATGGATTCAGGACAGGCCACGACCGATGCCGGGCCGATAGCGCAGTCGCTGTCTACGTCGTGTATGCGCTGTTGATGATGACGTACTGCTCGGTGAGGTCGCAGCCGTAGGCCGTCGCCTCTCCGGCCGCCAGGTTCAGGCTGACCCGGAAGTCCACCTGCTCGCCGGACATCAACGCCACCACCGCATCCCGGTGGAACGGTATCGGCGTCCCGGCCTCCATGATGCAAACCCCGTTGACGAACAGGTCAACCTTCTCTTCAACCGCCTCTGCTCCGCTGCGGCCCAGCGCCATCATCAGCCGGCCCCAGTTGGGATCTGCGCCGTACACCGCCGACTTGACCAACGGACTTCCCGCGATGGTCAGCGCCGCCTTGCGCGCGTCGATGGCGTCCCTCGCGCCGTCCACCTGCACGGTGAGCAGCCGCGTCGCGCCCTCGCCGTCCCGAGCCAGCATCCGGGTCAGGTTGGCGCACACCTGGTGCAGCGCAGCCGTAAATGCCTCTGAGTCCGGCGACCGGTCATCGATGACGGGGTTGCCCGCCTGACCGTTGGCGAATGCCAGGAAGGTGTCGTTGGTGCTGCTGTCGCCGTCCACGGTCAGCATGTTGTAGGTCTCGTCGGCAACTGCCTTGACTGTCA
This sequence comes from uncultured Dehalococcoidia bacterium, assembly GCA_951813535.1. GTDB lineage: Bacteria > Chloroflexota > Dehalococcoidia > Lucifugimonadales > UBA3495 > Bin87. The sequence goes on from OX638345.1 coordinate 2,794,134, forward strand.
TCTGCAGGAACCCCGGGTCTACCGCTGCATCCGTGGTGGCGAACGACAGCATCGTCGCCATGTTCGGATTGATCATCCCCGACCCTTTCGCCACGCCACCGATGGTGATCGTCTGACCCGTGGACGCCGCGAAGGACACCGCCGTTTCCTTGGGATGGGTGTCCGTAGTCATCATCGCCCGCGCCAGCTCGGGCCCGCCGTCAGCATCCAAGGCAATCTGCGTAACGCCTGATCGGATCAGCGACATGGGCAACTCGACGCCAATTACACCGGTGCTGCAAACCAGCACGTCCTCGGCGCCCAGGCCCAGTTTTTCCGCCGCCAGCCGCGTCATCTCTTCAGCGTCCTTGTAGCCCTGCGCGCCCACGCACGTGTTCGCGATCCCCGCGTTCACGATCAGCGCCCGGGCCTGGCCCCGCGCCACTCGCTCCCGGTCCAGGTCCACCGTCGCCGACCGTATGGCCGAAGTCGTGAACACCCCGCCGATCGAGCAGGGCGAGTCGGACACCAGCATGGCCAGGTCCAGTTTGTCCTCCCCTCGCGTCTTGAGGCCGATGAACACCCCGCCGGCGGAAAACCCTTGCGGCGACGTGATGGTGCCGTTTGAAATAGCGTTGATATCTGCGCTGGCGGGCATCGTAAAGCGCTCCTGCAAACAAACAATTCAAGGCAAAAATGCCGCATAAATATACCATAGTGAACGCGCGGCGATGGATGGCTAGGCCAACGGTCAGCCGCTGCACAAATCTGTACGGCTGAGCAGGTTGCGATGTGCCGGCCTCACGTCTGCATTTATCCTTGTCGTATAGACCCTTCCTCTTGTCCCGCCGACGATGCGGGTATCACGAAAATCCTGCTGCAACGCCCGGTCATTGGTAAACAGTAAGCGGGCGCCGCTAACCCGTGCCAGCGCCAGGATGTGCTCGTCATTGGAACGGCAAATCCGCTGTGCCCGTAATGCTTCGGCTTCGTCATCTACGATCTCGTCGGGAATTCGTCGGGCACGACCGGCCAGCAATCTTTCACCAAACGCTCGTTGAAAGTCTGCGCTGGGCTCCAACTCGCGCAGCACATCACCGCCAACGACGAATATCCCTCCGTTTCTTCGAATCAACCAATCGTAGAAATACCTTCCTGCCCCGGATTGACTTGCCTCCGAAAAAACCTCATGGCCGACATTCGCATCTACTATCGCACACATCTAAATGCCGATAGACCGCCGGAGTTCTGCGGCAAAAAACTGCCGGTAACCCTGCGGTGCATCCAACACGTTGCCCATTTCGTCAAGCCGGATCGAATGGATCTTAACGTCCAAATCCCTGGGCTCGAAATAGAGTATCGAAACATCCTCCGGCTTCAACTCCGTCGTCTGGTCCCGCACGTCCATCCTCACCCGGTCAATGATGTAGTCGCTGTGCGTCTCCACCACCAACTGCCTACCCCCGGCAGCCACCTGGCAGAACAGCGTACCCAGCGCCGCCTGCGCTTGCGGATGCAAATGCACCTCCGGCTGCTGAAGCAATGACCGCAATGGAGCGTCTATACGCAATAACTCAGTCAGAACCGGTAACGCTTGGCTTACGCCGTAGCCGACGTCTATCAGGTTCCGCCATGGCCCTTTGCGTCGCCTCGACCGTGGCCCGCTGTGCTTACGAACCTGAATCTGGAAGGGATCGCCTTGCGACCGGCCCAACGATCGGATGGAAATCTCGTCAAAGAGTTGCGACTCATGCCCAAAATCCTCCATACGGCGTTTTATATGGCTCCATCCGTGAGGATTTTGACGATATATCTGGGCGAGATAGCTAGGCATGTAATCGCCTTCCGCGTCGTTCACAATGTCCGACGGGTCGTAAGTTCGACGCGGTCTGGAGCGCACCGCCGCTCCGGAAAAGGGCCTTGGGACGAATGATTTCTGGTTCTGCACGTTGTCGAGCAAACGATGCACTGCCTCCACCTCATCGTCATCAGATCTGGACAGCCAATGACGCAAAGCTGAGATATGAGGCAGATCCCTGCCAAACCCTACAAGAGCGCTGTGACCGATGTCTTGCCAATCGCCTGTACCTATCCGATATTGAGCGACCTCGTCTTCAACGGATCGGGCGGTTGGAACCCGTACTTCGAACGCGTCGCCAAAATACGCCCGCACTGCTGGGAACGGAACAGTCCCACGGTTTTCAAACTCGCATGCGAAATTGATCTCATCTTCCAAAGTCATTAGGGGCGGGTGGTACGAGAAACCGGCCATGAACCTGTTGGCACGTTTCCTGTTCCCGCCAGGATCGCAAACGATGTCGTCCCACGACCCCAAATCAAACGGCTCCTCTCGAAAATTAGGCACCACCTCCCGAAACGCCACGTCCCACAGTGCCCGTATCAACGCCAGAAACGACGTCTTACCCGTACTGTTTGGACCCACCAGAAGCGTCAGCGGCGCCAACCGCGCCGTCTGCTCTTCGCTGCCGAAACAGCGGTAATTTTGCAGCGTGATGCTGTCCATATCCCAAGTGTAGCACCACTGCTCAAGCCCCGTTTGACTCTCCCCAACCCCCACCCGATAATGCCAGCATCCCGCACGAACGCCGCATTGCGGCGCGAGGCGATCCCCACCCATGACCCTGTCCAGCCAGCCTCCGTACCTGCCGTTGCCCGCCGGCGAAATCGGCCTCCTCACCGATCTCTACGAGCTGACCATGGCCCAGTCCTACTTCTCCGAAGGCATTGCCGGCGGGGCCACCTTCAGCATGTACGTGCGCGAGTACCCGCCGGACCGGGGGTACTTGGTCGCCGCCGGCATCGACGACGCTCTGGACTGTCTGGAAGCCCTGTCCTTCGACACTGACAGCATCGAATACCTCCGCAGCACCGGCATCTTCACCGCAGACTTTCTCGAATACCTGCGGGACTTTCGTTTCACCGGCAGCGTCCGCGCCATGCCCGAAGGCAGCCTGTTCTTCGCCCACGAACCGGTGCTGGAAGTCACGGGCCCGGTCATCGCCGCCCAGTTGGCCGAAACCATCGTCATGAACCAGGTCCAGTACCAGACGCTGCTGGCCACCAAGTCCGCCCGCTGCGTTGACGCTGCCCGGGGCCGGCCCATCGCCGATTTCGCCGCCCGCCGCACCCACGGCTCCGAGGCCAGCCTCAAGATGGCCCGCGCCTCCTACCTCGCCGGATTCGGCGCGACCAGCAACGTCCTCGCCGCCCGACGCTACGGCATCCCGCCCACCGGCACCATGGCCCACTCCTATATCACCAGCTTCGATTCCGAGATCGAAGCCTTCCGCGCCTACTCCCGCATGTTCCCCGACCGCAGCATCCTCTTGCTGGACACCTACGACACCGTCAACGGCGCCCACGCCGCCGTGAAGGTCGCCCGCGAGATGGAGAGCGACGGCCACCGCCTCACCGGGGTCCGTCTCGACTCTGGCGACTTCGACGCCCTCAGCCGCCAGGTGCGCCGTATCCTCGACGACGCCGGACTCAACTACGTCCGCATCGTCGCCAGCGGCGGCCTCGACGAGTACGCAATCGACCGCCTTGTTTCCGCCGGCGCGCCCATCGATATGTTCGGCGTGGGCACCCGCGTGGGCGTTTCCGCCGACGCCCCCTCCTGCGACATGGTCTACAAGATGGTCAGCTACAACGGCCGGCCCGTGATGAAGCTCAGCGAGGGCAAGGAGTCCCTGCCCGCCGCCAAACAGGTCTTCCGCCATCACGACCCGCAGGGCATGATGTCCGCCGACGTCATCGGCCTGTCCACCGAAACCCCATCATCGGGAGAACCGATGTTGGCTCTGGCGCTTCACGACGGCCGTCGCGTCATCCCACCCAGCGCCATTGCCGACGCCCGCCAGCACGTGGCCGACGGCCTGTCCCGCCTGTCCCCAGCGCACCGTCGCCTCCGCCAACCCGACCACTTCCCCGTGTCAATCAGCGAGGAACTCAGCCTCCTGGAGTCCCAGATCCGCGGCCGGCTGACCGCCGCCGTACCTTAGTTTCCCGCCAAGGAGCCCAAGTCCGATGAAAATCGCGGTCTGCGTCAAGTTCGTTCCCGTGGTATCTCGCATCGAATTCGACTACGAGAACAAGGTAATCCAGCGCGAGGGTGTCCCGTCCGAGATCAACCCCTTCGACCTGCTCGGCATCAATATGGCCGTCGATCTCAAGGCCGGATCGGATGACTCCGTCGTCGCCCTGTCCATGGGCCCGCCCAACGCCGCCGAGGGCCTGACCCAGTGCTATGCGCTGGGAGCGGACCGCGGCATCCTCCTCTCCGACCGCGCCCTGGCCGGCAGCGACACCCTTGCCACCGCCCAGGCCCTGGCGTTGGCCCTCCAGCGCGAGACGCCCGACCTCATCGTCTGCGGACGCAACAGCAGCGACGCCGAGACGGGCCAGGTCGGCCCCGAGGTCGCCGAGTTGATGGGCCTGCCCCACATCAGCAACGTCCGCAAGCTGGATGTGGACCGCGCCGGCAATCGCATCGTCGCCGAACGCGCCACCGACGAGGGTTACCAGGTCATCGAGTGCCCGCTGCCCGCCGTGGTCTGCGTCACCGAGGGCGCCGGCCAGGAACGCTATCCGGGCCGCGACGAGATGACCGAGGCTCAGGACCGCAGCATCGAGCAGCTCACCTGCGCCGATCTCACCGACGACCTCTCCCTGTTCGGCCTCGATGGCTCACCCACCTGGGTCGAGGATATTCGCCTCGTCGAACCCGACCGCCTCGCCGTCGTGATCCGCGACGAGACCCCAGAGGACGCCGCCCGCCAGGTCGCCGAAATGCTCCGTGACCGGCTGACTGCGCTGTCCTCAAACGCCGATTCCGACGCCGCAAACGTCGCGCTGCCCCGTTACACCGGCGGCGACCGCAGCATCTGGGTCGTCGCCGAGTTGGCTGCGGACGGCGTGCGCCAGGTCACCCTCGAGATGCTCGGCAAGGCCCGCGCCCTCACTCCGATCACCCAGAGCGAGGTCGTCGCCGTCATCATCCAGGACGGCGAGCCGTCAGCAGACATCACTGCCCAGTTGGCCGAAGCCGGCGCCGACCGCGTCCTCACCCTGGACACCTCCAACCTCGGCGTCCTCTGCGGTCGCGGCGTCTCCCGCGCCCTCTCGGACTCCATCGGCGATCAGCCCCCGTACGCCATCCTCTTCGCCGCCACCGCCGATGGCCGTGACCTCGCCGCCCGCATTGCGGCGCGCCGCCGGCTCGGCCTCACCGGCGACGCCATCGACCTGGAGATCAACGACGCCGGCCAGCTCGTCCAGCTCAAGCCTGCCCTCGGCGGCAACGTCGTCGCGCCCATCCTCTCAAAGACCCTTCCCAACCTGGTCACCCTGCGCCCCGGCGTGCTTTCCCCAGGCGCAACCGAGCCGGGCGCAACCGCCGCCGTCGTAGCAATCCCCGCAACACCCACCGACGATGTCGACGTCACCCTCGTCAGCGAGCACTTCTCCGAGGAGCACGGCGCGCTGGAACTCACATCCGCTGAAGTCGTCGTCGGCCTCGGCATGGGCATCGGCGAAGAAAGCATCCCGGCCGCCCAGCAACTGGCTTCCAGCATCGGCGCGTCCATCTGCACCACCCGCAACGTCGTGCACTCGGGCTGGCTGCCACACCACATCCAGGTCGGCATCAGCGGCCGCACCATCGCTCCACAGGTCTATCTGGCGGTAGGCATTCGCGGCGCCTTCAACCACACCGTCGGCATCCAGAAGGCCGGCGTGATCCTCGCCATCAACCGCAACCACCGCGCCGCCATCTTCCGCGCCGCCGACTACGGAATCGTCGGCGACTGGAACGAATACCTGCCTCCCCTCGTCGAAGCCATCCGCCCCGTCCTCGCCGAGCATGGCCTTGCGTAATTTAAGGCTGACCAACAACCGACGGACTATAATGGTAGCAATCCCATCCGGGACGACTTTCTATGGCAACTGAACCTCAGATTGACCCGGAATCCCTGGTCGCTCGAATGATGGCCGAGTTGCGTGCGAACCCGGCGGCCAGGGAATTGCTACTGCGCTCAACACTCACCCAGGAGTTTCTCGGGTTGCCAGCGCGCATTGAATCCGTGGAGAATCGGCTGGAGCGTGCGGAGAACCGCCTGGAGCGTGCGGAGAACCGCCTGGAGCGCGTAGAGAGCCGCCTGGAGCGTGTGGAAGAACGGTTGGCGGGCGTTGAAGACCGGCTAACCCGCTTGGAAGAAGCCATCACCCGGTTGGTTGAAACCGTCCGGCAGTTGGCCATCGATGTCGGCTACCTCAGGGGCGCGGCGCTGGAATCCAAACTGCACCGCAGCGTGCGGTCGCGGGTCAGCCAGGCTCTGGGGCTGCGGCGCGCGCGGGTCATGCAAAGCGAATTGCTGGAACCGCTTCCCGAGCTGGTGCAGCGGCTGGACGCCGCCCGCGAAGACGGCTTGATTACCGGCGATCAGGACAGCCGGGTTGAAGCCACCGACCTTATCCTACGGGCTGAGCGCAAGAACGATGGCGCGATGATCTGGGTTGCTATTGAAGCTTCCAGCAGTATTCACGAGAACGATGTCCATCGAGCCCGGGAAAGCGCCGACATCCTAGCCGTCATGTTCGATCAGCCGGCCGAAGCCGCCGTGGTCGGCCATCGCATCAATGATATGGACTCGGAACGCGCCGGCTCTGCCCGTGTCCACGTGCTGATCGTACCGCCCGTCCTGTGACACTCGTTCCACCCGATTGACCGGCGCCTGACCCCGGTCATCTCCCGCCGCGCTCCGGGCGCATGGCGTACAATCAACCGCCATGCGCGCCCAATCCGACACCAACGCGCCTGCGATGCCCGGTCGGATCACGTGGCGCACCCTCCTGCTGGCATCGGCCGCCGCCCTCGGCATGGTCCTGGCGTCCCTGGACTTCGCCGTCAACGTCGGCCTGCCGGCCATGCGCGACGCATTCGACACTGACCTCGCCTCCGTCCAGTGGGTGATCGTCGTCTTCATCGCCACCCGGGCCGGCCTCGCCCTGGGCGCCGGAGCTTTCGCCGACCGTTTCGGCCTCAGACTGGTCTACCTGTTCGGCACCACCACCTACGTCGTGTCCATGGTTTGCCTTTCCCTGTCGCCGACCCTCGAGGTGCTGGTCGGTTTCCGTGTCCTCCAGGCCCTGGGCACCGGCTGTCTCTACAGCACCGCCCCAGCCATCGCCGCCTCGGTCTTTCCGGAACACCGTCGCGGCCTGTCCATGGGATTCACGTCGGCCAGCCTTGCTCTCGGCATGGTCACGTCCACCCTGGGCGCCGGTCCCCTGATCCAACTGTTCGACTGGCCCGCGGTGTTCGCCGGTCGCCTGCCCCTGGCTGGCCTCGCCCTCCTGATCGGATTGTTCTCCATTCCCCGGACGTTGGGCAACCAACCGACGGATGTGGCCAAGCCTCGCTTCGACCTGCCCGGCTCCGCCCTCGTCCTCTCGCTCCTGCTGTGCCTCATGATCGGCCTGCGTCTGGGCCAGGCCATTGGCTGGACATCCTGGCCTGTGCTCGCCCTTCTCGCCGCATCGCCCCCGATCCTCGTGGCCTTGATCCGTGTCGAGCGATCCGCCGCGTCCCCGGTGCTGCCCGGCGCACTGGTCCGGTTGTCGGGTTTCCAGACCGCCGTCGGCGCCATGTTCCTCGGCCATTTCTCGCAGTTCGTCATCTGGTTCATCTTCCCGTTCTACATCACCGACGCCCTGGGACGCGGACCGGTGACCCTGGGCATCATGCTGGCCGTCATGTCGATCTCCAACATCCTGTCCTCACCCGTCGGCGGCTGGCTTTGCGACCGCTGGGGCGTGCGCCCGGTGGGCGCGGCTGGCCTGCTTATGTCCGCCGTGGGACTCTTCGTCATGTCGATGCTGGATGCCAACTCCGCGGTCTGGCACCCGGGCGTGGGGATCGCCGCGGTGGGTCTCGGCGTGGGTTGGTATCAGTCCGCCGCCTACGCCCTGATGCTGGGCACCGTCCCGGCCGAGCGTTACGGCACCGCCTCCGGCGCGATGTCCCTCGCCCAGGCCTCCGGAACCGTCCTCTGCGTCGCCATCGTCGGCGCGGTCTTCTCCGCCCTCAGCGACCTGTACGCCGCCAGCGGTCCGCCGAACGCGGCCTTCCTGCTGGCCTACCGCGACGTCTTTCGCATCGGCGCCTTTACGGCGGCCGCAGCGTCGATCGCCTTCGCGATCCGGGCCCGCCAGCCCCAGATCCATTCGTAACGGACCGGGTCGTCTCCCGACTGCTACACGCCCTTCATCCGTCGACTACGTCGCCCACCCGATACAGGTGATCGCTGTGGTGGCTGTCGAGAAGTTCAGCCAATTGCGTTGCTTTGATCCTTTGAACGCAAAATGCGTGTCGCTGATGAATACGGCCCGGTGATCCTTGGTTACCGCCGTCACCCCGCGCTATCACTGACCTGCACTCGCCTGTGCCCGAACCAACACGGCAACAGCCATCAACCGTGCGTCCATCCGCCAACCCAGCAAACCGGCAAGGTTATGACCCTTCGCCCGCGACCCAACAAAACGGCCGGCTCCTTGGTCGAGGAGCCGGCTGCAGCCTTTCCGGTATCTATTTGACCGTTCGCGTGGGGCCGCTAGGCACTCTCATCGGGAAGCATCAGATATTCTGGTTCCCCAAACAGAACCTGTGTGCGCAGCGCGTCCGCGTCCGCCGGTCCCACCGTGGCGTACGGGTCGATACTCCCCCACGGCGTCGACCGCGAAGCGAACCGGAAGTGCTCTGTCCGACCATCGCGGAACGTGACGTCCCAGACGATGTCCTGTCCTTCGTAATGTGGCTGCACCTCCGCGCCCAGCGGCACGAAGTCCGCGTAGCCGCGCACGTGAATGGCGTTCTCGGGGCAGAGTTTCACGCAGGCGTAGCACTCGGAGCACATATCGGGCTCCTGGTTGCTGCCCTTGTTCACCATCCCGTCCAACACCATCAGGTCGTTGGGACAGATGTACACACACTGTGGCCCGCCATGCACGCCGGCGCAGGCGTTGCAGGCGGACGGATCAACATAGGTAGGCACTGATCACTCCTCAAAACGGGCGGCAACATCCGCCCGGCGGCAAAAGTCTGCCGCGCATTGTAGCACCAAACGTCCAGCGGTATGGAATTGACTATGCCGCCTGGATGCCGGTTTCCAGCCGCTCGGCCAGCGCGTTGAAATCTTCCGGACATTTCCGCCGGATTGCCAGAATGCGACGCGATGCTTCCTCGGCCAGCGCCTTCCGCCCACCACCTTGTGAATTAGTTAGGCCACGCTGAGCCGCCAGCGGCTCAAAGTATTGTTCCTTGACGTGTATCTCACCGCGCACGTCCGCCCATCGCCAGTTGCCAGGCAAGTTCAACCCGGCCAGTACCCACGTTTCCAGCTCTTCCCAGGCGTTTTCGGCAAAGAAACGCACCCTGTCCCCGAATCGGGCTTGTATTTCAGCTTCAATATTATCAAGCCTTTGCCGGCGTCCCACCTCGCCATCCCGGTCGACGCATAGTACGAATATGTCAATCATGCCCCGGCGTCTTTCAACGATTTCCATCAGGCTTTCGGCTTTGAGCGCTTCTCCGATTCCGCCCAGCAAAGGATCTTGACAGACTTCAACCTGTGGAGCAGGCACGTGGAGGCGCAGGAAAAGTCTAGTGAACAGTGGTTTGAGGATGTACTGGTCTTTGCGGAAGTCTTCGGGAATGACGAGCACGTTCATTCTTCTTCCATCCCCCAATCATCCTCGTCGGCGCCGTCCAGGTGGTCACTGTCGGGGTCGCCTTCTGAAAACTTCATCGCTGATTCCAGCCAACCCGACGTGAGCAGCCATTCAATACCTTTGGATTTACGCAGTTCACGCAGGTTGTACAAATCGGCGATGGGGCGAATCACGCTGTCCGACCAGTATTGGTCGCGATACACCACCGAGGTGTGCTCAAAGGTTTCGTCATTCATCCAGGCCAGCAGGGCCGGGTTATGGGTGGTGGTGATGACTTGTACCTTCCCCTTCGCCGTCTGCCGTTCAATGAAATCCAGCAGCAGCCACAACCGGTTGGGGTGGATGCCGTTGTCAATCTCCTCAAAGAAATAGATGCCGCCGGCGTCCTCGTTCAGCAGCGCCGCCAGTATTCCCAGGAACCGCAGCGTCCCGTCCGACGCGCTGTAAGCTGACACTTTGCGCCCGTTGCGCTCGGTAATGTACAGATGCACCCGGCCGCTGGGGTCGCGCGGGAACTCAAAACCCTGTACATCCATCGGCGTCAGTTCTTCAAACCACGAGAGCAGCGTTTGCTTTCGGTCGGCGTCAGCGCAAATTGATTCCAGCACCGTCGGCAGGTTCTGGCCGTAGTCGCCTGGAGCGGTGGCTCCCGGCACGGAAGGCTCCCTCATCCGCACCGGCGACGGTTCCAGGAAGCGCATACTCTGGATGGCAGAACAAAGGCGGGAGCGCTGATCCTCTCTTATCGGATCGTGTTCGAGCGGCCGCGCCAACGCCGGTCTGACTTCCTGCATATAGCGCCATTCTTGTTCGGAACTCACCATCCCAACTATTGGCTGATCGTCAGCCATCATCATTTCTGTCAACAGCCGAAAGCCATCTCCCGCGCCCGGGTTTACTCCAACTGCGCAGGAATAATCCATGTTTTCTCCGCCGCTGCGCACACTCAAGCTCGCGTAGAACTCGCCTATCCCGTTATTGGAACCCTCGGACATGCGAACTATCTCGTTGGGCGCGCCCCTGATCGGCTCCCATTCCAGTTGACCCCCGACACCAACCTTCCCCCCAATAATCTCCGCCAGCGTGTACCCACGCCCGATCCCATGCAGGAACCGAAAAGCGTCCCGGATGTTGCTCTTTCCGCTGGCATTAGCCCCCACGATCACCGTGAACGGGCCGAGCTTCAGCGTCTCGTCCGCGAAGTTCTTGAAGTTTTTCAACCGCAGCGAAGTGATCATGGTGGTGCCCCCTCGACCGATGCTCCACCATTATAAGCCCGCGCCTTTTTCCGGACCTCGTAGTCGACTCCAGCCGGTTGATACAACCATCCTTGCCCCTCCCCCACCTCCCCGCTACAATCGCCCCACGCCATGGAATGGCGTAGTGGAGGCTCATTGACCACCGCAGCTCCCGTAGCGCCCCAGGCCCCCGGCATCAAGAACAACCGCGCATTCGTCCTCGGCAGCCTCTCCGTGGGACACGGCCTGTCCCATATGTTCGACCAGGGTTTCCCCATCCTGCTCATCGAGATCGCGGCCGTCATGGGGTTGAGCACCGTTCGCGTTGCCACCCTTCTCTCGGTGCGCCAGGGCGGTTCCAGCGCCACCAGCCTGGGCGGCGGTCCTTTCATAGATCGCCTGAAGTCCTACTGGGGCCTGATCCTGACCGCCTGCATGTTGGGCCACGCCATCACCTACGTTGCCGTTGGAGCCTCTCCCAGCTTTGCTCTCCTGGTGGTGGTCATTTTCTTCCTGTCCATGCCCGGGTCCCTCTGGCATCTTCCCTCAGCGGCGGCCATTTCCCAGCGCTTCCCTGACCGGCGCGGCTTCGCCATCTCCATGCACGGCTTCGGTTCAAACTTGGGCAACGTCAGCGGACCCATCATCACCGGCGCTTTGCTGGGCCTGGGTTTCTTGATCTGGCGTCAGGTTTTCTTCATCTACGCCGGACTCGCCGTGTTCATGTCTTTCTTTGTCTGGTGGTCCCTCCGCGGACTCGGCCGAGAGGACGACGGCATTCGTGTCCGGAGTCTCACCGACCAGTTCATCAGCGCGGCCGCTCTGCTCAAGAACCCCGTGGTTATGGCCCTCATCTTCGCTGCCCTGCTGCGGGGAATCGGCCTCAACGCCCTCTTCAACTGGACCCCCTTCTACCTCCGCGAGACCCTGGAAATGAGTTATTTCCAGGCCGGCGTTTACTACTCCCTGCTCACCGGCATGGGCATCATCTCGGCCCCGGTGCTGGGATGGCTATCCGACGTATGGGGACGTAAGGCGGTGCTGGTTCCCGGCTTCATCATCGCCGCCCTCCTCTCACTGACGGTGGTCAGCGTCGGTTCCAGCCTGCTCTTGATCCCGGTCATGGCCGGTCTCGGCCTGTTTAGTTTCGCCCTCCATCAGATCATCCAGGCCTCCGTACTGGACTACGTCGGCCGGGGCACCGAGGCCACCGCCATCGGCCTCCTCTTCGGCATCAACGGCGTGATCGGCATCGGATCGCCCCTCCTGGCCTCCTTCATCATCGACTACTGGGGCAGCTACGGCACCGTGTACTACTACGCCGGCATCCTCACCCTCATCACCGCGGCGATCATTTTCGTCATCCCCCTGCGGAATCCCAGCGCCGCCGACCCGGCCCAGTCCTGAAAGCTCCGTCGAACCAGGCAACGGAGCTATCCACCGATCGGTAGCGGTCCAGGGCCTGTTCAAAGTCAATCCGTCATTCCTGCGCCAGCAGGAATCCGGCGGCCTCCGCTATTGGAAACGTTCTGGGTTTCCTCTGATGCGGAAATGACGATCGCGGTTGCGGACCGCGTTAGAGACCTTGAAAAGGCCCTGGTGGCGGCTGCGGGACAGTCGGCCACTGCAGCCCATGCGCCTTGGGCTGCGTCTGTCATCTCGGTGGCCCCGGTGTCCCATTCCCTTTCCGGACCGCCGTGGCCATCGCAACGCTGGGAACCGGCTCGCTAGTGGTCAATTTCCCCAGCCTGGTTGCCGCCACACCGAGTACTCGGCAGATCCCCCCTGCGCGCCCGCTCCCGTAAATCGTGAGAATCGGAATTCACGGGATTCAATGATCGGGCAAGGTCTGGAAGGTTCCATCACTAAACGGTTCCAATCCCGCGAATCCCATAGTCCGGAAAATCCTGATTCTGACGATCCCCGCCGCAAACCGGCTACGCATGAGCTGAGAATCCACTGAAACGGCAATCAACCCAATCCCATCCATCCTGTCCATCCATGCCAACTCGTTCTCGTCGTCCGGTGACTCCGGGTGGGCGAGCCCGCCATTTCAATTGCCGCTCTGATGGCCCCGTGCTACCATGACTCTCGTCATGGATCAGCAGCACATCCGCAATTTTTGCATCATCGCCCATATCGACCACGGTAAGTCCACCCTGGCCGACCGTCTCCTCGAAATCACGGGAACCGTCCGCCCTCAGGACATGAAGGCCCAGTTCCTCGACCAGATGGAGCTGGAGCGCGAACGCGGGATCACCATCAAGGGCAAGGCGGTGAACATGACCCACCGCACTCCTGACGGTACCGAATACCAGCTGAACCTCATCGACACCCCCGGCCACGTGGACTTCTCCTACGAGGTCTCTCGGGCCCTCGCCGCCTGCGAAGGCGCTTTGCTGGTCGTCGACGCCACCCAGGGCGTCGAGGCCCAGACCATCGCCAACACCATGCTCGCCTTGGAATACGACCTCGAGATGATCCCCGTCATCAACAAGGTCGACCTGCCCTCCGCCGAACCCGACCGTGTCGCCGGCGAGTTGGAGCAGATCTTCGGCTTCCGCCGCGACGAGGTCATGTTCGTCTCCGCCAAGGACGGACTCGGCTGCCGCGAACTCCTCGACGCCATCGTCGACCGCGTCCCTGGTCCCAAGGGCGTTGACGACGCGCCTTTCCGCGCCCTCGTGTTCGATTCCAATTACAACACTTACAAGGGCATCATCGCCTACGTCCGCGTTGAAGATGGCAAGATTTCGGCCAGCGACCGTTTGCGCGTAATGTCCAGTGGCCGCTCCGTGGAGATCATGGAGGTCGGCGTCTTCGCTCCGGAGCCGACGCCCACCGGCTCGCTCCAGGCCGGACAGGTCGGCTACGTCGCTACCGGCTTCAAGGACGTCCAGGAGTGCGCCGTCGGCGACACCCTCACCAACAACGCCGAGCCCGCCGACCAGCCGCTTCCCGGATACGTCGAGCTCAAGTCCATGGTCTTCGCCGGCCTTTATCCTGCCGACGGCGAGGACTACACCCGACTGCGCGCCGCCCTCGAAAAGCTCAAGCTCAACGACGCCTCCCTGACCATCGAGCCCGAAAACAGCGGCGCCCTCGGCTTCGGCTTCCGTTGTGGCTTCCTTGGCCTCGTCCACCTCGAGATCGTTCAGGAGCGCCTCGAACGGGAATACGACCTTGACCTGATTGTCACCGCCCCCAGCGTCGCCTACGAGGTTCTGCTCACCACCGGCGAGGTGATCCGCGTCGACAACCCGTCCCTGCTGCCTTCACCCAACTCGACCTCGGAGGTCCGCGAACCGATCCTTGGCATCACCATCGTCGCCCCCAGCCGCGCCGTCGGCGCCGTCATGGAACTGATGCACGCGCGCCGTTCGGAGTTCCGTCGCATGGAGTACATGCAGGGCAGCGGCGCATCCAACGGAGACTCTGCTTCCGCCGACGCGGACGGCCAGAACCGCGTGGTTATGGAATACACCATGCCCCTCGCCGAGATGCTGGCCGATTTCTACAACCAGCTCAAGTCCCGCACCCAGGGCTACGCCTCCCTCGACTACACCTTCGAAGGCTATCGCGCCGCGCCATTGGTCCGCATCGACATCCTCGTCAACCAGACGCCGGTCGAAGCCCTCAGCTTGATCAGCCACCGCGACAACGCCGTCGCCCAGGGCCGCGGCATCGTCGAAAAACTCCGGTCCACCATTCCGCGCCAGATGTTCGAGGTGCCCATCCAGGCCGCCATCGGATCCCGCATCATCGCCCGCGAGACCGTCCGCGCCATGCGCAAGGACGTCCTCTCGAAGTGCTACGGCGGCGACATCACCCGCAAGCGCAAGCTTCTCGAAAAGCAGAAGGAAGGCAAGAAGCGCATGAAGCGCGTCGGCCGCGTCGAGGTCCCCCAGGAAGCGTTCCTGAGCCTCCTCAAGATCGGCGAAGACGGCTAGCTGGCAAACCTCGCCAATCAAGCCAACCCAACGCAAAGGGGCCGCTAGTTGCGGCCCCTTTGATTTTTCCGCTGTCCCCCGAAGATCACAAGATGTGATACAGCATCCGGTGATCCCGCAGCACGTCCTGCGCGAAGTCGTTGTCGACCTCCCGCCAAACCGAGTGGATGTGATTCGCCTCGTTCTGCACGTTGTCGAACTCCACGATGAACTGCCCCCCGTGGATGCGGTAGTAGTGGTCCCGGGCGCGGTCCAGCCCCCCGGCCCAGACCAGCCGGTAGTCATCCAGACCGGTGTCACGGATCGTCGCCAGCCGCTGCTCCGCCACCGGCGCGGGAACCCCGTTCACGTACTCCCCGATCAGCGCCATCAGCATTTCCCGTTGTGAGCCGTTCATCTCGTGACCCGCCAGCCCTTCCTCGTCGTGGAGGGCCTGCTTGCTGCTGTTGTACCCCAGGATGTCCCACGGCGCCTTGTCGTGGATCACCGCCTTGCTCCGTTGCCCCGAGTCCAGCGAACCGATCAGTTCGATCGCCAGGTCTTCGCGCCGGCCCAGTATCCGCAGTCCCTCTTTCGGACCCTTCCGCACTTCCGCCGGGTTCGCGCCGAGGAAGAACGGCGTGACCGCGATAACCTGGTCTCCCCACACGCTGTAGTGCACCGACAGATGGTGCCCTTCGACCCTCCAGCCCCACGGGTCGTGCCGGCCCGGGTCGCCGAACACCGTCCAGTAGTACAACTCCGGATCCCTCGGCCACGTCACCTGCCCCCACTCCGCTTCCAGCGGACCCAACACCAGCTCGTGCTCGATGATCGACCTGGCCTGCTGGTTCGTCTCGTCAGTAAGACCCGTCGCCAACAACGCCATCGCATGGTTGCGCTGCTGTTCGGTCATGTCGCGCAGCGGCAGTCCGTGACGGTTCAACGGCGGGTAGTACCAGAAGAGGCGCTCGCCGTCCATATAGTGGTAGGTTGCCTTGCTTCTCTGGTCGGTGTCCAGGCTCGCCACCCAGCGGCGGGCTGCGTCCACCATGGCAGCGGTGACGTGGAGGTGCGGATGCGTAAATCGGCCAGTTGTCATCTTGGATGACCTCCTGCTGAGTCCAGTCGTTCAGTTTTCCGGCAGTGTAGAAAAGCCCGTCGCCGAGTGTCAAGAACGTCCGGATTGTCCGCGCACGTGCTCACAGTTCCGCCGCCGCCCTCCGACGCGAACGGAGTGAGATTTGGCCTCAATCGTCATCCTGACGCGTACCCGCATTCGTAAATTGTCAGAATCGGGATTTTCGGGATTTTATGATTTGGCAGGATTGGGATATCTCCACCACAGAACGGTTCCAATCCTGGTAATCCCTGAATCTTGAAAATCCTGATTCTGACGTTCCCCCGCCTCAAACCGGGTACGCATGCGGCCCCGCGCATCCATGTGACACTCCCGCCGCGCCAAGTCTATAATATTGCCCGCATAACTCATCCCTGCACGAGAATAATTGGTGCCTTATGTCTACTTTCACTGAACGCCTCGCCGCCGCCAGCGAGGCCACCCAAAGCCTCCTCTGCGTCGGTCTCGACCCTGATCCCGCTCGTCTTCCCGTCACCGACGCAGCCGAATTCAACCGTTCCATCGTATCCGCCACCGCCGATCTGGTCTGCGCCTTCAAACCCAACCTGGCCTTCTACGAGGCCCTGGGTCTGCCCGGCTGGCGGGCGTTGGAGAAAACCGTGGGGCACATCCGTGACGTCGCCCCCCGCTGCATCATCATCGGTGACTGCAAGCGGGGTGACATCGATTCCAGCGCCGCCGCCTATGCCACCGCGATGTTCGACGTTTGGGGCTTCGACTGCGTCACCGTTAATCCCTGGGGCGGCATGGACACCGTCGAGCCCTGGCTCACCAACCCGGAGAAAGGCGCGTTCATCTGGTGTCGCGGTTCCAATCGCGGCGCGGCGGACATTCAGGACCTCCCGGTTGAGGGCGTCGGAAACCTCACCCAGCCGGTCTACCTCCGCCTCGCGCGGCGCTCCCAGCAACGCGCCTCTCAGGGGAACCTCGGCCTCGTCGTCGGCGCCACCGCCCCGCAGCAGTTGGCCGACGTCCGCCGCATCTGCCCGGATCTGCCCCTCCTCATCCCCGGCATCGGAGCCCAGGGCGGCGATTTGGCCGACTCGGTTCGCTGCGGCGTGGACGCCCAGGGACGTTTGGCCGTCATCAATGCATCCCGTTCCGTAATCTACGCCTCATCCGGAGCGGACTACGCTTCCGCTGCCCGCCATGCCGCCTCCAGGCTGCGGGACGAAATCAACGCGACCCTCGACGGCATGGGGTTGGGGTGGACGTGATGGTTGATGTCGCGGACCTCAGGCCCGGCGACGTCGTTCGCCTGAAAAAGCCGCACCCCTGCGGCGGCTACCACTGGCTCGTCAACCGCGTGGGCGGCGACATCGGCCTCCGCTGCCAGACCTGCGGCCACTACGTGATGACCCCGCGCTTCCGCATCCTCAAGCGCATCCGGGAAATTACTCGCCCGACCACGGACTCCGTCGAGCCGCGCGCCAGTTGAACGCCGGTTCGATGCGGTCGGCCCTGGGTCGCCGGGGCCGTTATCACAGTGTTGCCCTCCTGTGCGCCGTCGTCGCGCTGAACAGCTTCGGCATGGGCGCCATCTCGCCCGTGCTGCCACTGTTCCTGGAGCGCGAATACGGCGTCTCCGCCACCGAGGTCGGTATCGCCGTCGGCTTCTTCTTCGGCCTGGGCCGGCTGGTCACCAGCGTGCCCGCCGGGTACCTCGCCCAGCGCTACGGACGGCGTCCGGTTCTCGCCCTGGGCTCGGCCATCAACCTCGTCGGCGCCGCTCTCGTTTCCGTCTCCTTCAGCTACGCCTGGCTCACCGGATGGCGCTTCGTTTCCGGGTTCGGCGGCAGCATCTTCCTCACCGTCGCCACCATCTATCTCCGCGACGAAGCCACCCCTGAAACTCGTGGCCGCCTGCTCAGCCTCCAGGAGCTGAGCATCCTGGCCGGTCAGACCCTGGGGCCGCTGCTGGGCGGATATCTCGCCAGCCTGTTTGGCCTGCGCGTCCCGTTGTACGTCCAGGCAGTCTTGATGGCCGCGTCCCTGCTCGTCATCATCGTGGCCTTGCCCGAGTCCCGCTGGCGGGAACAACTGGCCACAGAAGGCGCGACTCGTCGCCGCGCCGCGCCCCAGAACCAAAACCCCGAGGCCGGCCCTGCCGACGCTCCTCCCGACCCGGCCCGCCGCCGGGGCGCGATCTGGCGGCTGATGTTCAGCCCGGCCTTCATCCTCGTCGGGATGTTCGCGCTGATGATCGTCGCCAACCGTCAGGGCGCCCGCATGAGCGTCATGCCCCTGTTCGGACGCCAAAAGGGATTCGGTCCCGGTGACCTCGGCCTGTGGTTCAGCGTCACCCACTTCCCACAGTTCTTCACCACCCTGATGTCCGGCTACCTGTCCGACCGCTTTGGGCGCAAGACCCCCATCCTGCCCTCTATCATCCTGATGACCCTGGGCATAGCCGCTTTCATCTGGGCGGGAAGCCTGTGGCAACTTCTTTTATCCGGCGTCTTGCTGGGAATGGGAGAAGGCCTCGGCAGCCCCGCCGGTACCGTGTTTTTCGCGGACATCGCCCCTCCGGGTTTGGAGGGCGTCACCATCGGCCTGCTGCGAACGTTCGGCGGTGTCGGAACCGTCATGGGCGCGCTGGTCCTGGGCGCTATCGCCGATGTGAGCAGCTTCTCCTGGTCGCTCTGGATCGATGCGGCCGTGTTCGCCGCATCCGGCATCGGCCTCATGATCTTCGTGCGAGACACCTACCGACGCCGCTCCGGCTGATCGCCCGCACCCTCACCACCACCGGAACCGGATCTCGGGCGTGGGACACAGTGCGCGGGCGGCACGGCGGTTCAATCCCCTTGCATCGAACGCTCATTCCCCGCATCGTCATTTCGGGTCGACGGACTGCTCACCCACCGCATCGTCATTCCGGCCTTGAGCCGGAATCCAGGAAGCTTCCCAATCGGGACATCGCCGTTCTTCAGCGCCTCGAGTTCCCGCGCCTGCAAAATTGTCGTCGCCCTCGGATTCTCGACCTCACGTCGGAACCGCCACTTGCAACCCGGCCGGCGATCATCTCGATCCACCTCAGCGACGGGGCTTTCCTCGATCACGAACCCTCGACCGCTTCGGGCGCCGCCGCGATCATGGACGGGTGTTGCACCCTGACCCTGGTCAGCAGCACGCTCCCGATAAGGAATAGCAGCGCGCTGGCTCCCAGCAGCGCCGTGTAGCCGAAGCCCGGCCCGAACCACACCGCAACCAGGTCGGGCAACGGGCCTATCGCCTTGGCCCCCGCCGCTCCGATCAACGTTCCCAGGTTCACCACGCCCATGTGCTGCGCTTCCCGCCCCGGAGTCCCCAGGTCATTGGCCAACGCCCAGTGCGTGGTCAGAATGATGCCTACCGCGCCCCCGATAACGCTCGCTACCACTACCGCCAACAGGTACGTGCTAACCCACATCATCCCAATCGTTGCCAGCACGGCGACTGCGGCCCCCGCAGCCAGCACCGGTTTCCGTCCGACGCGGTCGGACAGCCAGCCCGACGGGTACGTCGTCAGCACCAGCATCCCGCCAATGCCGATGATCGCAACCCCCAACGCCTGCGCCGGGTTCTCCACTTGCACCTTGTCCCGCAGGAAAAACAGCCCGTAGGTGGTGAAGATCACCACCCCCGCCAGGAAAGCAACTCGGGAAGCAACGAACCAGGGCAGGTCCGGATGCAGCCGAGCCATGCTGGTCGACTCCGGGAAAGCCATCGCGGCCCGGTGGAACACTACCGCCGCCGCGCCGCCCCCGTCGCGCACTCGTCGGTAGATGGTCGTCGAGCTGATTGCCGCCGTGGCCAGTATCGCCAGCGCGAACATTGCCAGGGTCGCCCACAGCCAGTAGGCGCCGTCCGGATGGGAATAATGCCCGACCATCAGCGCCGCCAGGCACAGGATGCTGGCTCCGCCCAGCGCTTCGAGCAGTGTTTTTATCGACGCCGCCACTCCCATGCGGTTCGCCGGTACCAACTCCCTGATGCTGGCCAGGTACGGCGAATACGCGATCCCCGAGTTAATCTGAATGAACAGCCACACCACCAACAGGCTGCTGTAGGTCAGCGGCGTTGCCAGCGCGATCAGGGCCACCGGTATGCACACGCAGGCCCAGAGCATGTACGGCAGGCGCCTCCCCAGCCTCGACCGCGTCCGGTCGCTCGCCCATCCCACGGGCACCTGCACCAGCGCCGCCGCCAGCAGCCCGGCCAATCCGAGCATTCCCAGCAGTGTATTCTTCGCCGCCTCGGGCGCAACTTCCAGCACCAGCATCGGCAGCACCGCGGTGTCCATGGCCAGCACAAATCCGGCCAGGCCAAAGCTGTACGCGTTCAACCGCGCCAGTGACCACTTTCCCCAGGTTTCCGTTCCCGCCGCCGACTCCGGCAAAGTCCTGTAACCGTATGCGTCCATCGCGGCCTTGTGAAGTTTAATATTCCTTATCTAGCAGACGCTCTATGCTACAATGCCGCCGCCGGGGTATCAAACCCGGCTTTTCCGTACCCAGGGCAATCGCATTTCAGATTATTCTAAAAATCGGGCTAAAGTGTTGCCACGATCTGATTGTCTGAGGTGCGTGGTGGAGATGGACAATGTACCGCTTTCGATTGCCGAACGGTTTGGAATGCTGGAAGACCCGAGAACCGGACATGCCAAAAGGCATGAGTTGCTGGACATCATCGTCATCACTCTTTGCGCGGTGATCTGTTGCGCCGACAACTGGGTGGAGATTGAGGAGTTCGGTAAAGCCAAGGAGGATTGGTTCCGCCGCTTCTTGCAGTTGCCAAACGGCATACCCTCCCACGACACCTTTGGTCGGGTGTTTGGTCTGCTGGACCCGGAGCAGTTTTCGGCCTGTTTCATGGACTGGGTACGCTCGGTGAGTGAACTGGCCCAGGGTGAGGTGGTGGCGATAGATGGCAAGACCCTGCGGGGTTGCCATGACCGGGCCAACGGCCGAGGTGCGCTGCATATGGTCAGCGCGTGGGCCACCGAGAACCGGATGGTGTTGGGACAGACCCGCACCGAGGCCCATTCCAACGAGATCACGGCGATACCGGAACTGCTCAAGGTGTTGGAACTGAAGGGTTGCCTGGTGACGATAGACGCCATGGGCTGCCAGAGGAACATCGCCCAGCAGGTGGTGCAGGGGGGCGCTGACTACCTGCTGGCGGTGAAGGCCAACCAGGGAGAGTTGCACCAGAACATCAAGGACCTGTTCGCCTGCTGTGAGCGTGTAGGATGGGATGGTGTGGCTTACAGCCACCACCAACAGGTGGGCAAAGACCACGGCCGGCTGGAACGGCGGGAGTGCTGGGCGATCACCGACCCAGAGGAACTGACCTACGTGGACCCCCAGCGCCAATGGGCCAGCCTGGGCGCGGTGGCCCGGGTCAGCTACCGACGGGACGCTACCACCGATGCCCCAACCGATACCCGCTACTACATCTGCAGCTATCCGGCGGACGCGGCCACGCTGCTGGCATCGGCCAGAAGCCACTGGAGCATCGAGAACAGCCTGCACTGGGTGCTGGACGTGGCCTTCGACGAGGACCACAGCCGAGTGAGGACCGGCCACGCTGACCAGAACCTGGCAGTGATCAGGCACTTGGCACTGAACCTGCTCAAGCAGGAACGCACCGCCAAAGTCGGCATCAAGGCCAAACGCAAAAAAGCCGGATGGGACTTCGATTACCTGCTCAAAGTCCTATCCCTGTGAAATGCGATTGCCCTGTTTCCGTACCCCGTGGTCACGCCTGCGTCTTGGTTCCGTTCGCCAGGATCTTTCGGTTCTCCCCGTTGTCATTGCGAGCGAAGCGCGGCAATCTCGTTGCGATGTGATTCTCGGTGCGGCGGCAACCAGCCCGGCTTTGCGAGATTGCCACGTCGCTCTGCTCTTCGCAATGACAACCGAAAGACCCTGTTCCGGTCGCTGGGAGGCTTGATTTTTTCGGTTTGTACGGTAGCCTTGCAGCATCCAACCGCAATCCCGGCTCTGCGGAAAACGGGTCTCCCTTCTAGGCCTGGAGGCGTCCTGACCATGCGTATCTGTTCATTGTTGCCCAGCGGCACCGAAATCCTGTTCGCCCTGGGGCTGCAGGATCAGATCATCGGCGTCACCGACCTGTGCGACTACCCTCCGGAAGCCGCGACCATCCGGGTGGTCTGCCGGAGTCGCATCGATCCCTCGGTTATGTCCAGCGAGGAAGTCGAGGCCGAGATGCACCGCATCCTGTCCAGCGGCGAAAGCCCCTACGAACTCGACGTCGATTGGCTTCAGGCTGCTGCGCCCGACCTCGTGATCACCCAGGACCTTTGCTACTTCTGCGAAATCGATGCCGGCACGGTCCAGCGCGCCGTCGAACCCATCCCCGCGCCTCCGACGGTCCTCAACCTGAACCCCCGCACCCTGGATGAGATCCTGGATAGTTTCCTCGAAGTGGGAGCAGCCTGCGCCGTCCCCGGTCCCGCGCGTCTCCTCGTATCCGATCTGAAAGCGCGCATCGACGCGGTGGCGCGCCAGGTGAACGGAGCCCGCTTCCGCCCCGCGGTGTTCTCGGTCGAGGGCGTCAACCCTCTCGTGATCGGCGGCCATTGGGTGACCGATTTGCTGGCGCGGGCCGGCGGCCGCTTGCCGGAGCGTTTCGTCCCCGGCTGCCCCGCCGAACGCATCCTTTGGGAAGACATACTTGCGGCACGGCCCGAAAAACTCTACATCGACCTGTGCTCTTCCGACCTTTCCCGCAGCGTCCGTGAGATTCCCTGGCTGGCCGCCCAGTCCGGCTGGAGCGACCTGCCCGCCGTGCGCTCCGGGGAGGTCTACCTTATCGACCACAGTACCCTGAGCCGCCCCGGTCCCCGGGTCGTCGATGGTCTCGAACTGCTCGCCCAACTCACCCATCCGGACCTCTTCGAAGGCCACATCCCCCCGGACACCGTGTTGAAACTGGATCTGAACGCGGCTCACAGCGATCTGGATCTAATCGGCGACGCCTTCAAACCCTGGCCGGACCCGGCATCCATCGGCACACATCCGGTCGCGGCCGCCATTTGACCGTCTTGCGGATGACCGTCTGGCATTAGTGATACTGGGCGGGTATAATCATCGCCAACCTAACCGGGGGTAAACGCGCAGTGGTTAGTCAAGATGAGTTTCGGCAGGCCATGTCAAAGTTTGCGACTGGGGTCACGGTCATCACCACCCTCGACCCGTCGGGCAATCCCCACGCGATGACCGCCAATGCATTCACTTCAGTCTGCCTGGACCCGCCGACTCTTCTCGTATGCGTGGCCCATAACACCATAACCTACGGCTACGTGGAGGAACAGAAGCGCATCGGCGTCAACGTGTTGCGCGAAGAGCAGGAAGAGTTGGGCCGCTACTTCGCCCGCCGGCCTGAACAGCGGGAGGGCAACCCGGACTATTCCTACACCAAGGGTGCCCACGACGTGCCCGAGCTTGATGGCTCCATGGTCTTTTTCAATTGCGACATCGTTGGGTCCCACGTCTACGGCGACCACACCATCTATGTGGGCGAGGTCCGCGAGATGCGCCGCGCCGGCGAGGACGCCAACCCATTGATGTTCTACGACAGCCACTGGTACCATCCGGCCCACGAATAGCCGCTTGACCGCCGTTTGGTCCCACCCGTGAATCACGAGGGCAGGTGTGCAACCTGCCCTCTGCCGTACCGGCGCCCGAAGATTTCACTGTCCCGTACCATCCTGCCAGGCCGGCCATGACCACGTCAGCAAACTCCCCTGCCGATACCGACGCCCTCCACTTCGGCGCCAGCATGGCTCTTCCCGCCAGTCGCACCGCCGAGCAGGCGCGCCTCATGGAAGAGCTCGGCTTCGAATACATGGGAGCCGGCGAGCACTTCATGCGCGGCCGCCCGCCCGGCCCGACCCACGCGGCGCTGCCGCTGCTCGCCGTCGCCGCCGGGGCAACCCAGCGGATGCGCGTCGTCACGTCCGTCACCCTGGCTCCCTTCTACCACCCTCTGATGCTGGCCCGCATGACCGCCACCCTGGACATCGCCTCCGGCGGCCGGCTGACTCTCGGCGTCGGTGTCGGCGGCGAGTTCCCCATGGAATACGAAAACGCCGGTCTCGATATCCGCCGCCGCGGTCGCCGCACTGACGAGTGCCTCGACGCCCTTCGCCGCCTCTGGACCGAGGACTCCGTCACCTTCCAGGGACGCCACTATACCCTCGATGAAGCGGCCATCAACCCCAAACCCGAACAGCAGCCGCACCCTCCCATTTGGGTCGCCGGCCGTCGTGACGCCGCCATGCGCCGAGCGGTCCGCTACGGAAACGGCTGGCTGCCTTACTTCTACAGCCCGGAACGCTATCGGGACAGCGTGACCAGGATCGCCGCCTTCGCCGAGGAAGAAAACCGCGACATCAGCAACTTCCAGTGGGCTTTTTTCCCGTACATCACCCTGGCGCCCACTGAGGAACAGGCGGCCCGCACCGCCGCCGCCGCCCTCGGCAACCAGTATCTCTACGGCGGTGAGTTCATAAACATCGTGCGCCGCTATTGCTTGTTAGGCACGCCCCGGATGTGCATCGAAAGGCTGCAGGAATACATCGACGCCGGCGCCCGATATATAATTTTCAGTATCGCCGCCCCTCGCGAGGACCGGCGTCGCCATCTCGAAGTCATTGCCAAAGATATCGTCCCCCATTTTCGCGGACGTTGATTTCTCTCTCACGGCGCAATTGCAGGTAGAATGTTGGCGTCCGAGCCAATGTTGTATAATAACCGCTAACCTCCAAATCTAACTCGCACCAACAACCGCTCCTGTCCAAAGGCATCGGAGTACGTGAGCTAAAATGAGCGTTATTGAACTGCTCGATACTAAGTTTGACGGGACCCCCGCCACTCAGTCGCCCGTTTCCATACGACCCCAGGGCGACCGCACCCGGCGCGTAATGATGGTCCAGCCCGCCTCGACCGGTGGCAACTTCGAATATATCGCCATCCCCCGACAGGGCATGCTGTTCCTCTCGGGAGCCCTCGCCCAATGGGAGGGCCCTTACGTCTACGAACGGGATATCTGGTTCGAAGACCGCCTGGGTCGCATGGATCCCGATAGGGATCTCGACGGCGTGCACATCCTGATGATCACCTCCCTGATCAACGAAACGCCGCGAGCCTATGAACTCGCCCGCCAGGCCCGCGAGTTCCATCCCGAACTGGTGATCCTCGGCGGCGGCCCTCAGATGAGCCCCCTGCCCGAAGAGGCCATCGCCCGCGGCGGCTTCGACGCCATCGTCAACCGCGAAGGCGAGGACATCATCGGCCAGCTCTGTGACATCCTGCTCACTTGGCGGGATGACCGCAAGTACCAATACCTCGAACGCGTGGCCGGCATCTCCTTCATGCGCGACGGGCACGTGACCCAGACCCGCCGCAAGGGCCTCGTCGCCCCCGACTTCGTGCCTCTGCCCGACTTCCGGTCCATCCGCGGCCTGTCCCCCGTGAACCCCATGGCCGGCGGCGTCCTCGAAACCGTGCGCGGCTGCACCGAAAACTGCTCCTACTGCCAGGTTATCCAGCAGTTCCTCGGTTATCGCCTCATCGACCGCGACACCGAGTTCAAGCGCATTGAACAGTTGGAAGAACTCGCCGCCGACGGCCTGATCCACACCGGCCGCAACGGCAAGTTCAACGTTTTCATTTCCGACGACCTCCATACTCCTCCGTTGCGGGCGGTCAAGTTCCGCAACGAGCGCCTCGAACGCCTCCAGGGCTGGGCCGGCCGCACCGATTCCATGAACATGATCTGCCAGGCCCGCGCCGAGATCGGTCAGGACGACGAGTTGGCCGACGCCCTCCTCGACGCCAACGTCAAGATGCTCTACCTCGGCGTCGAATCCAACAACGCCGAAAGCCTCGCCGCTGTGCGCAAGCGGCAGGAACCCGGCCAGATGCAGACGGATCTGGTTCACCTCAACGAAAAGGGCTTCTCCGTCGTCGCCATGACCATCATCGGTCTGCCTTACGACACCGAGGAATCCATCATGACCCTGGCCGACTGGGTCACCCAGCACAGCCGGTACCAGACCGCCAACCTGCTCACCCCGCTGCCCGCGACTTCCAACTGGGACTTGAAACCCCTGGACGCCAATGGCGGGCCCCTGCCGGAAGGCGAAATGCGGCCTTACGAGCTCTACACCGGTCGCCAGTTCGTTCACGAGGACGACCGCTGGTCCATGGCCGAGAGCCGCGAACTGTTCGACAGGTACAGCGGCAAGCTCACCTCCATCGACGCCCTCTACGGTCGGATCTTCCGCATCCTCGGTAACTATCGACTGCGTCAGGCCCGCAGCGTCGAGGACCTGTCCGAGGCCACCGAGACCATGCGCACCTGGTCTCACCAGGTGGAACAGGCCGGCAAGGAACTCGGCGAAAACCTCAACCAGCGCGTCACCGAACTGGCCGATACCCTGCGCTCCGTGAGCCAGCCCCTGTCCAACATGGGCTCCGACTTCATGGACAATCTCCGCACCAGGATCAACGAGACCTCGGAGGCTCTGCGGGTCTACGCCGAACGGGCCGACAGCGGAAGCAAAGACGTCGCAACCGGCATTTCCACTCGCGTCACCGAGGTGACCGAGATGCTCAACGGCGTGCTGGATCACACCAGTCGCCGGCGCAATCCCAACCAAGCTGGATAGCATGACGTCCAGCGGCTTTTCTGGCCGGAGAGTGGTGGTAACGGGCGTGGGAATGGTCAGCCCGTTGGGTTTGAACGTCTCCGATACATGGTGCGCCATCGCCGCCGGCCAGTCGGGTATCGACTATATCACCGGTTTCGACGCGGAGGCGTTCGACACCCGGTTTGCCGCCGAGGTTAAAGGGTTCAACCCCGAAAATTACCTCGAGCGCAAGGACGCCCGGCGCATGGACCGGTTCGCCCAGTTCGCCGCCGTGGCCGCCCAAGAAGCCTGCTCCCAGGCTGATCTCAACCCCCGCGAAATGGACCGTTACAGCGTCCATGTGGTGGTCGGTAGCGGCATCGGCGGGATATCCACTCTGACCGAGCAGCACAGGGTCCTGCTGGACCGCGGACCTCGCCGCGTCACTCCCTTCCTGATACCGATGATGCTGGCCGACATGGGTTCCGCCCAGGTCTCCATGGTCACCGGCGCCATGGGCGCGAATTACTGCATTACCTCGTCCTGCAGTAGCGGCGCCGATGCTATCGGCGTCGGCTGGGATCTGATCCGCCACAGCAAAGCCGAGGTTGTCCTCGCTGGCGGCGCCGAAGCGCCCGTTGCCCCGCTGTCTGTCGCCGGCTTCAACGCCCTGCGCGCCCTGTCCCGCCAGAACGAAAACCCGGCGGGAGCCAGCCAACCTTTCAATCGGAACCGTGACGGCTTCGTGCTGGCAGAAGGCGCAGCTATCATGGTCCTCGAAAGCGCAGAACACGCCGCCGCGCGCGGTGCGGAGCCAATTGCCGAACTGCGCGGCTACGCGGCCACCAGCGATTCCCACCATCTCACCGAACCCAATCCCACCGGTCAGAGCGCGGCCACCGCGGTGACCGAGGCCCTCGCCTCCGCCGGCCTGCAACCGTCCGACGTCGACTACCTCAACGCGCACGGCACCTCGACGCCCTTGAACGACTGGCATGAAACCAAAGCGCTCAAACTGGCCCTGGGCGACGACGCGTATCGCATCCCGGTGAGCAGCACCAAGAGCATGACCGGTCACCTCCTTGGCGCGGGCGGAGCGCTGGAAGCAGCCCTCTGCACCCGGGTTCTCGCCGAAGGTTTGATGCCGCCAACCATTAATCTCGACGATCCGGACGACGAGTGCGACCTGGACTACGTACCCAACGTCGCGCGTGCCGGCGACCTCAACGTTGTCCTCAGCAATTCCTTCGGGTTCGGCGGTCACAATTCCGTGATCGTATTGACTCGACCCGGTCGGTGACCTCAACTCGGCATACTCCCCCGCCCCGGCGCTGGCTGCTCCCGCCCCGTCCCGACGGCCACCGCCTCCCTTCCCACCTGTCAGCCCCGGCCGTCCAACTGCTCCTGTCCCGAGGCATCGGCGACGACGAGGCGTTGACCCGCTTCCTCGACCCTCTGGGCGTGCCATATCCGCCCGAGTCCCTGCCCGGGGTCGATATCGCGCTGCCCCGCCTCGCTTCGGCGGTCCGGTCCCGGGAAACCGTCGCGGTCTTCGGAGACTTCGATGTCGACGGTATCACCGGCACCGCGATCTTGTGCCTAACGCTGCGGAGACTCGGCGCCAGGGTGATTCCTTACCTCCCCGACCCGGTGGCCGAGGGCCATGGGATGACCCCGCTGGCAGTGGACCGCCTCGTCTCGCAGGGCGCTTCACTGATCGTTACCGTCGACTCTGGAGTCAGCAACTCAGCGGAGGTCGCTCTGGCCAGCCAGCAGGGAGCGGATGTCGTCATCACCGATCACCACGTGCCCCCGCCGCAATTGCCCGACGCGGTGGCTATCGTCAACCCCAGGATGGCTGGTAACCAATATCCTTTTCCTGAGCTGTGCGGAGCCGGTATCGCCTACAAACTCTCCGCCGCCCTGCTGGAATATATGAGCCAGCCCGACGATCCGTCGCTACTGGAACTCGCCGCCTTGGGCACCGTCGCCGACCTCGTGCCATTGCGGGACGAGAACCGCCACATCGTTCAGCGGGGCCTTGAATTCCTCCCGTTCACGACCCGACCCGGCCTCCGGGCCCTCCTGAGACGGGTGCATCTCGCCAATCGCCCCATCCGCGCGGAGCACGTTTCGTTCCAGATCGCTCCTCGCCTCAACGCCTCCGGTCGAATGGCGCATCCCGAAACCTCGCTGAACCTCCTCCTGACCGCCGACGAACGCGAGGGAGAGCGTCTCACCAGCCAGTTGGAGGAGTACAACGCCCGCCGCCGCGACCTGACGACACGTTCCGTTGACATCGCCATCGAACAGGTCACGGCCTCCGCGCCGCTGCCGGCGATTATCATCACCTATGACGACGCGTATACCCCCGGCATCAACGGTCTCGTGGCCGGACGCCTGACCGAGCTGTTCAACCGTCCCGCCATCGCCTTGGCCCGCGCCGACGCGGACCACCTGGTCGCCAGCGCCCGCAGTACCGGCGATTTCAGCCTCATCAGCGCCATCTCCCAGTGCGAAGACCTGCTCGTCCGCTACGGTGGGCATCAGGCCGCCGCCGGATTCACCGTGCGCAACGAAGATTACGCCGCTGTCGCCCATCGGTTGACGGGCATTGCCAACTCGGAAATCGGGCTGTTCGGACCCGAACCGTCCCTGGAAATCCACGCCGAAGGTGCCTTGGACGAACTTCTCGATCCCTCCATGGCCGAACTGTGCGCCCGCCTGGAACCCTTCGGCAAGGATAACCCGGTACCTCGTTATTTGACCCGAGGCGCCCGGGTGACCAATGCTGGCTACGTCGGTTCCAACGGCCGACACCTCAAATTGCGAGTCAGCAGCGGCGGGAGTTCAATCGACGCCTTGGCCTGGAATTATCCGGGAGATTGGGGCGGTTATGAAACCGTTGACCTCGTCTTCCAACTGGCCGAGGACAGCTATCGCGGCGAGCGTCGACCCTACCTCCGCATCGACGACCTCCGCCCGGCGGTATAATTGGCGGCAGCCGGAAGAAGGAGCGGCCCTAATGACCCAGCCCGAAGCGAAACCGCGCACCAAATTGACCAACGCCGACTACATGGCGATGACGCCACCGGCTAACTCCGGCCCTCGCTACCAACTCATCAACGGAGTGCTGATTGAAATGTCGGGAGCCAGTGATGCCCATCAAGTGTTCCTGATGTGGTTGTGTTCCGGGTTGCTGTTGCAGGTGGAAGAATTGGGCATCGGCGAAATCCGCATCGCTCCCTATGACGTTCACATCGACGAGTTCAACACCTACCAGCCCGACTTGCTATTCGTATCTAACGCCCGGCGAAACATTTTCAACCCGGATGGCCGTGGTATCACCGGCGCTCCCGACGTGGTTGTCGAAATCCTCTCCGATTCAACCCGCCGCCGCGACCTCAACGAGAAGCTGCCCGTCTACGCCGCCAACGGCGTCCACGAAATCTGGATCGTCGACCTCGATGCCGCCACGGTAACCGTCCATTCCGGCGACGGCACCGCTTTCGCACCGGTCCGAACCTTCGCCGCCTCAGACACCCTCACCTCCGATGCCATGCCCGGCGTCGCCGTTGATCTCGGCCCGATCTTCAACCGGGCCGTCCGCTGACCCGCCGCGCCAGCCCGTCCGTCAGTCTTCGTCCGTCCCCGCCCGAGCCGGAGCCCGCTCTGGCCGCCCGCGCTCCGGCCGCACCAACCGCGCCCGGTAGATCAACAACGGCACCGTCACCAGCATCACCGCCAGTGCCACCAGCTGCGCCTCGTTGAACCCGAAGATGTACGTGTTCTGTTCCTGCCGCACGAACGATATGAAGAAACGACCCGCCGAATAACCCGCGAAGAACAGCGCGAACAGCATCCCCCTCGGTCGCACCCGGTCCTTCAGCCACCACAGTACTCCAGCCCAAATCAGGCAGAATATCAATTCGTAGGCCACCGCCGGATGCGATGCCGGCCTGCCGAAACCCAGGCTTTCCGGGTTGGTATACACCCATGCCCAGGGCAGGTCGGAAAAACTCGACCAGTGCTCGCCGTTGATCACATCGCCAATCCGCCCAATCGCCAGCGCGATCAGCAACGCCGGCGCGGCCACATCTGCCAGATGTGACACCGGCGGCATTTGCGCCACCGCCCGGTGCATTCCCGTCCAACGCAAACCAGGGTTGTCGCAGAAGCTGGTCAACCACTGCGCGTTCCGAATCGTGATGTAGGCCGCGCCTCCGGCGAACCCGCCCAGATACGCTCCGAATATCGCAATCCCACCGTTCCAGAAATACAGGATCCGCGCCGGATTGTACTGGTACACGTCATCCCAGAAGTCGATCACGTGCAGTATCCGCGCGCCGATGATCCCGCCGATGATGCACCACGTCGCCACCGACAGGATCGCGTCGCCGTCAAGCCCGTCTCTCCGCCCCCACAGCCATGTCAGGTACACGGCGACCGCAACCGCGACAAAGGTGAAAAACCCGTGCCAGGACAGTATGAACCCGGCGGTGTTAATGATGTACGGACTAAAGGGTATGCTGATTACCGCAAGAATATCCATCGACGATTATCTTCTCCCTGACCTGCTATTTGTTCGGCATCGCTCCGCTCCCGGCCTGAACTCCGTCATTCCTGCCCTGACCGTCATTTGTCCTGACCGTCATTCTTGTCCTGACCGTCATTCCTGCGAAAGCAGGAACCCAGCCGGTCGCGCTCAATGCCTCCCCTACACGATACAGCTTCCTGGATGCCGCGTCTCCAACTCGGCGGATTTGATTCGGCGGCTGACCCGGAATCCTAAACGTTTTCAGGGGCCGCACTTCAATGGTTCTCCGTTTGCGCTGCGTGCCAACTCATGGGCGAAAGCGTCCGCACAAGGTACGCCGCCGCGCCGGTGCCCTGCAAGGATTCGGACACCCGGATACGCTCACTTTCCGATGACGGCATGCAGTACACCGTGGGTCCCGCTCCGGATAGCCGAGGCGGATGCTCAGCAGTTTGCGTCACCGTATCCCATACGTCCGCCAGGCCTGGAAAGATCTCTCGTGCCGCCCTTTCAAATGCGTTGCAACAATCAGCCGACGTCAACGTCCCGCTGCCCAGGGTTCCCGCGATCGCCCGTGATTTGCCTCCGTCCGAAAAATGCTCAGGCCTCAGTCCCCGGTACATCGCGGGAGTCTTCGCCTCGATGCTCTCCGGCGGCACTACCAGCAACACATCGGTCGCCGGCAGCAGCGTTAGCGGAGTGATCTCGTCGCCGCGGCTGGTCCCCAACGCGGTGCCCCCATTCAGCAAAAACGGCACGTCGGAACCCAGGCCGGCGGCCACCCTCGCCAACTCCTCGCCCGACAGGCCAAGACACCACAACCGGTTCAGTCCTACCAGCGCCGCCGCCGCGTCCGCCGACCCTCCTCCCAGTCCCGCCGCCACGGGAATGCCCTTCTCGATGCGTATGTGCGCCCGTGGCACAACCCCGGCCCGTTCTGCCAACGCCGCCGCCGCCCGCCACGCCAGGTTGCCATCGCCCGATAGGTCCGGCCGGTCACACTCCACCACCAGTTCGTCAGCCGGGCCTATCACCAGCGTGTCCGCCAGATCCACCGTTTGCAGGATGGTCGCCACGTTATGGTAACCGTCGTCGCGCTTGCCGATCACCTCCAGCGTCAGGTTCACCTTGGCATAGGCCTTGAGTGTCAGCCGCTCGCACGCCATCATCGAACCCCGCCCGGATGCTACGCCGCCCGCGATCTCGGCGCTCCCGCCGGCCACGTCGCGTCCAGCGCCGCCCACTCGCCGATCCCCAGCGTCGCCGGCCGCCGCTGCGGATCGATACCGGCATCGTCCAGCGACTCTGCAACCGTCTCCGCCGCCGCTCCGGTGCCCTGCATCAGCGAGTTGCGCAACTGCTTGCGCGGCGCGTTGAACCCGGCCCGAACCAGCGCGAAGAATGCCTCCCGATCCGCCACCGCCGCTGCCGGTTCCGCGCGCACCGCCAGCTTCAGAACGGTGGAGGACACCTTGGGCGGCGGCCTGAAGCACCGCGCCGGTACCTGCGCTACCACCGACGGTTCCGCGTAGAACTGCGTCGCCACCGAAAGCAGCGAGAACTCCCCCGGCTTGGCATTCATCGCATCCGCCACCTCCCGCTGCACCATCACCACCAGCAGCGTCGGCGGCCTCACCGTCTCCAGAAACCGGCGCACAATCGGCGCGGCCGCGTAGTACGGCAGGTTCGCAACCACCTTGTACGCCATTCCCGGACCCACCAGCGCGTCGACGTCTATCTCCCGCCCGTCGCCCTGTACCACTTCCAGGTTCGACGGGAACCCCAGCCTCTCCGGCAATTCCGCGCCCAACCGCTGGTCCAATTCCACCGTGACGACTCTGCCCGCCTGCTCCACCATTCGCCGGGTCAACACTCCCGACCCCGGCCCGATCTCCAGCGCCGTGTCCGATCCGTCCAGCTCGGCAGCCGCAACGATCCGGTTGGCGATCCTGGCGTCCACCAGGAAGTGCTGCCCCAGCGACTTCCGCCGCCGGCGCATGGGATTTTGGGGCACTGCGGCTCTCGACATGCTGATGCGTTAACGCGCGCCCACTATGGGTGGCGCATCAAATTCAGGGCTTTCAGGATTGCCGGATTGGCAGGATTGTGACCATTTGAGGCAGAGCGCTCCTAATCCTGATAATCCATAAATCCGGTAAATCCTGATTCTGACGACGCCACTGAGGCTGACACGGGGTTGCCAAAATCCTGGCTCGAATGCCTGAGTTAGAATCAAAAAAGTGGCCGAGCACCTCCCGTTGGCTGCAGCCTGGGGGCATATCGTCGGGATTGGCTCAGGCCAGGCACTCCCACGGCACTCGCGGGACATCGCTTACCGTTGCTGCCGTCAAGCCCTGGCGGAGTTCGCGAGCCTGCGCCGCGTGGGACCCGGCCGTCAGCGCCATTCCCTGGGAAATTGGCCCTTGCGCCTTGCCGAGGGGAGGAATTCCACCCCGCTGTGGCGGGTTGCGGGTTCAGGGCACCGCCAGCTCCCCGTGTAGCACGACCACTCCAAACATGGTATGCCCACCCCCAAACCCTGTCAATCCGAGTCGGATCCGCAGGTGTCTCACCGGTTGGAGTCACCGGACCCCGACGCGACCAACCTCCTCACATCGTCGGTCGTCAATTCGAAAGGAGCCCCAGACCCGGCAACCGGCTTGAGATCCATGTCTCTCAAAGCGTTGCGGTAGAACTGGTCAGTCAGAAATGAGAACCTGCCCCGCTCGTCTACCAGCGCGACCTCCAATCCGTCCGGCGTTCTCCAGATCCTGGTCTCCGGGTCGTCCGGATGGCGCGATCTCGAGTGCCGCAGGTTCAGGAACAGGCTATAGATTTCGCCTCGGGCGAGCGGCGCAACCACCCGAGGGATGAACTGTCGCAGTTCGGTCACCGGATCGACCCTGGTATACCCGGCACTCCACCCCACGTAAATGCTGTCGCCCGGTTCGAAATCGCCCTTCAAAGACTCCACCACTTCGAACCGCCTGTACACGTCTGTGTGCGACTGTACGACAGCGGGGTCCCGCGATGGGTCGGGAATTTCGTAGTCCGCTTCGTCCGCGTACCGAGCCAGGACGATCTGCTCGGAGTGCTCCACCAGGTTTTCGGCCGTCACATGCACGAACCAGTCCTTGTGCGTACCGCCGAGCCCAATCATGAAGGGATTCACCACGATCCAAATTGCTGCCCCAGTCACCACCAGGACACACGCCGTGATCACACCGGACCGCATCCTGCGTCTGCGGAGTTCACGCATTGCCCACACCCCGAGCGTCGGCCTTGATCGTCAAGGTGCCTCACGCGGAAAAAGCAAAATGCCGGGCAGTTTCCCGCCCGGCATCGCCGTTTCTAGCTATTTCGCCGTCTCGCGTCAGGCAAATCCCTACGCGCTCGGTGGCGGCGCCGGCGCCGGATTGTACAGCTCGACCCCAATCGTCGCCGGGAACACCCCCGCCAACTCATCCACCGTCCACCGGCTGTCCTTGCGGATCGTCTTCACCGGCTCCGGCTCGTTCATCAGGCTGACCAACCCGCCGGTCACGTGGAACACGTGGCCGTTCACGTGTTGCGCCTCGTCCGAAGCCAGCCACGTCACCATCGGAGCAACGTCCTCAGCCTCGCCGCGCAATCCCCCGCCGGCCGCGATGCCCCGCGCCGACCGCAGCGCCCGCGCCTCGTCCGGCACGCTGGTCGTCATCCGCGTGCTCGCCGCGGGCGAAATCGCGTTCGCCGTGACGCCGTAGCGTCCCAGGTCCCGCGCGCAAACCCGCGTGAACCCGGCAATGCCGTCCTTGGCCGCGCCATAGTTAGCCTGCCCGCTGTTGCCGTACAGGCCGGAGGTGCTGCTGAACGTGATGATCCGACCCGACCGCTGCTGCCGGAACAGGATGCTCGCGTGCTTCACCACCGTGAACGTCCCCTTCAGGTGCACCGCGATCACGTCGTCCCATTCCTCTTCGGTCATGTTGAACACCATGCGGTCGCGCAGGATCCCCGCCACCGTCACCACGATGTCCAGCTTGCCGAAGTTGTCCACGGCCGTCTGCACGATCTTCTCGCCGCCGTCCATGGTGGCCACCGATTCCGTGCACGCCACGGCGGTGCCGCCCGATTCCCCGATCTCGTTGACCACCTGCTGCGCCACCGAGATGTCAGCTCCGGTGCCGTCCACGTTCACGCCCAGATCGCAGACCACGACCCTCGCGCCTTCCGCCGCCATCAGTTTGGCGACGCCGCGCCCGATGCCGCGCCCGGCTCCCGTTACGATTGCTACCTTGTCTTCCAGTAGGGGCATTGTTCAGTCCTTATATGATATGCGCGATCAGCATCGCGATTTACACCGCTTGGGAATTTTCAGGTTTGAATCCCGCCATACCGGACAACAACCAATCCTGAAAATCCTTCAATCCGGCAAATCCTGATTCTGACAATCTCGAAAGCTGACGAGCCAGGTCGTTACCGTTGCTGCGCCGGCGCCGGATTCGGAATGCCGGCCGTCAGATAGCCGCGGGCCTGTGCGGAAAGGTCATCCATCTCCCAGTGTCCCGCTTCCGTCCAGATCGCCTTTTCCGGTCGCGGCTGCGACATCAGCGACACTGTGTTGCCATACACCAGGAACGTCTGCCCGTTGATGTTGGCCGCATAGTCCGAGCACAGGTAGGCAACGAACGGGGCAATCCCGTCCGGATCCAGGTCCTGCACCGCGCTGTCGTCTCCCCCGTCACCCGAGAGGGATGCCACTCCGCCCCGCGCCCGGATCTCCGCCGCCGATTCGGGTATCGCTCCGATCATCCGCGTGGTCGCCCGTGGCGCGATCGAGTTCGCCGTCACGCCGTACCGGCCCATGTCCTTGGCCACCACCTTGGTGAACCCGGCAATGCCGCTCTTGGCCGCCCCGTAGTTGGCCTGGCCGCTGTTGCCCACCAAACCGGACTGGCTGCTGAATGTGATCACCCGACCCGATCGCTGCTGCCGGAACAGGATGCACGCGTGCTTGACCACCGTGAACGTTCCCTTCAGGTGGACCGCGAGCACGTCGTCCCACTCCTGCTCCGTCATGTTGAAGATCATGCGGTCGCGCAAAATCCCGGCGCAGCAGACCACGATGTCCAGCCGCCCGAAGTTGTCGATGGCCGTCTGCACGATCCGCTCGCCGCCGTCCATGGTCGCCACCGACTCGGTGCAAGCCACGGCGGTTCCGCCGGCGTCTCGGATCTCGCCGACCACGACCTCCGCGATCGATTGGTCGAACCCGGTGCCGTCAACGTTGACCCCCGGATCGACCACCACCACTTTGGCGCCTTCTTCCGCCATCAGCTTTGCGATCCCCCGGCCCACGCCGCGGCCCGAGCCGGTGACGATCGCTACCTTTCCTTCCAGATTGTTGGGCATAGTCGATTGATCCTTTCTATGAATTCGGTTCTTGGCGGCCGCTATACGCGGCGCGCGCCGGTTACCTGTTGCGGGCCGGCAGCGCCACCGTCGCTGTCCCCGGCGTGGTCTGCTGACCCTGCGGGTTCTCCAGCCAGATGGTGCAGTCGACGAGGTTCTGCTCGCCTTCCTGGTACACCCGGCTAACGTGTCCCTTGGCCGTGATGGGTTCGTTGGGAAAGTCCATGCCCCGGTACTGGCAGGTCAGCCGCCGCAGCGTGGATCCCGGGCCAGCCCAACCCGTCACGTACGCCCCGAGCATCGCGTTCTTCAGCGCACCGTGGATGATGATCCCCGGCAGCCCGATGCTCTCCGCGTAGGGCTTGTCGTAATGGATTTCGTAAAAGTCGCCTGATGCTCCGGCGTATTGCACCAGTTGTCGCGTGGTGGGTTCCCTCACCTCGACCGGCAACTCCATGCCCTCGCTGACGTCTTCAAAGTAAATCTGCTGGCCCATGTTGCTCCTCTCAATGTCATTGCGACGCCGTACTCGATGCGGGGGTGGCAATCTCGGCGCCGCGCGGCTGTCACCGGTCGACGATCAGTGCCTTATGGACGTGCTGGTTTGCGTCGCCACGACCGCTCCGGTCTGATTCCGGTACGTGACCTTGATCGTCGTGATGATCATCTGCCCTATGCTGCCGGTCCGCTCCCGGATGTCCTCGACCCTGCCCACCGCCGTGATCACGTCACCGGGCCGCACGTGCTCGAAGTACTCCCAGTCGCTGCCCCCGTCC
The DNA here is from genome assembly GCA_951813535.1 of uncultured Dehalococcoidia bacterium. Taxonomy (GTDB): domain Bacteria; phylum Chloroflexota; class Dehalococcoidia; order Lucifugimonadales; family UBA3495; genus Bin87. The sequence goes on from OX638345.1 coordinate 2,831,517, forward strand.
AACAGCCGTGTGAACGGAATTTCAAAGGGCAACTCTGGTCGCACCGCCCGCATCGCCCTCAGGAACGTCGGCGGCGCCACAATGCCGCCGGTCTCCGGCGTGCCTTCGGTGTACGCCGGGTTATCGTCCCCGATGGCTTCGGCAAACCGGGCAATGTGTCCCTTCTCGACGTCGGTCGTGGTGGGCGCACTTTCGACGCCGATCGCCTGCTCGCGCATCTCGTCGGTGAGGGTGAAAGAGTTGGTGGACAATGAAAACCTCCGGCCCGCTCGCTTCTCCGGGACATCGCCTCGGGCAGCGGGTTTCAAGACTCGGAAATTATGGTACGGGCCGGGGCGGGTGTCAAGAATATTCTGCGCCGCAAGCCGGCTCCGTCAATCGCACCCAAAAATCCTTACCGGAACCGCCACTCCGCTTACGACATCTATTCGTATCCTCGTCCCAACCTGATCATCCGCAAACCATCGCCCCTGATCTCCTTCCTCCCCGTCACGCCGGCCTCCCACTCTCCGTCGTCCCTGCGCAAGAACGTCACCCCGTACTTGATACGGGGCAGGCACCCGTGCGCTCCACAATCACCAACCCCCAGGACCTTCTCAAATCCGCTTCCCCGCTCCACCTTGGAAAACATCCCGTTCATCCTGTCCATCGATGCAACTAGAACCCGCGCTCCGAGAACCCCGAAACTCCTGACACGCCCGCTCCACCGTCGCCAGAACACCAGTGCTATCATGGGTTCCACAGGCGAATAATCCACACCTTGACCAGGTCCCGGCCAGAACGGCCAACATCAGCACCAAGTCGCTAAAGGCCATGTGGGAGACTGCCGCCGGTCACTCTAACCGGTGTAGTCGCCCCGGCCACCGCGCCCGCCACAGCGCGCCATGCTTCGGGCATCGTGCCCCGTAGGCATGGACAATAGGAGCAAAAAACCCCAGCGCAAATCCCCCGGCCGTGGGGCTGATCAACCCGGGACCTGGTCAACGCCAACCGATCGCCAACCGCCTGTAGCAACCAACACCCAATCGCCTGTGAACATCGAAACCCTGAGGAGCCACTCCAACCCAATCCAAAGTCAATCCTCATCTCGTCTATCCTGTGCATCCATGCCAAAGGGAGCGTCTTCAACCATGGGCAGTGTCCAACATCACCAGGCCCAGGCCCGGCGGTTTCTGTCGCTGGCCCGGTCCGACCACGACGCCGGCGACTACCCCCGGGCGGCCAACGCCCTGGCCCGTGCCGCATCACACGCGGCCACGGCCGCGGTCGTCCACGAGTCCAACTTCCGCCGGCGCACCCGTCGTAGGCTGACCAACCGCCTGTTCGCTCTGGCCTGGGAGGGCCGCATATCTAACGGCGGAGTCCGCATATTCCGCAACATCTACGAGCTGCCCGACCGGCTCGCCAGGGCGCATCCCCGGGAGGCCCAGCGTCTTAGCCGTCAGGCCCGCAATCGGGTGGCCATGCTGGTGCGCTCGGTGGAGGGTGCCATATCCGGCCGGCTGGTGACGGGCCGGGGCCGCCGTCCTCCGCGACCTCCGTGGCGTCCGGCGCCCCGGTCGGTGTCGGCGATCATCGCGCTGCCCGACTATGCGGAGATAGCCCGCGCCCACAACCTGGAGGGATCACCCTTGGCGAGACGTCCTGACCCCCATGGTTTCTACGACCGTGGACAGACGCCCCCGGAGTGCCCCTGTCACCGCGTTCCGCTGCCCCGCCGCAACGACAGCGACACCATCGAACTGTCGCCTCTGTGGAAACGCGCCCTGGAGCGCACCTTCCGCACCCCCTTCCCCGACACCATCCCCATCAGCCCAACCGCGTGAACCCAAACCCATGACGCGACCCAACCCGGATGGCCATCATACCTGCCAAAGCAGGCATCCAGACCTCCCAACAATAAACCAAATCCTGTCCATCCTGTGCATCGATGTACAACTCGCTCCCGTCCTGCCTCACCGCCACCGTCCCGCGTCAGTAAATCACCCCGGCTTCCTCAAGCCGTTCAATCTCGCCGTCCGGCATCCCCAGCAACTGCCCGAACACGTACGCGTTGTCCTCGCCGATGTTGCTGTACTTGCCGAACGGTATCGGAGTCTCCGACATCTTCGCCGGAATCGACCACGAAACGCTCTCGCCTTCCGTCCACTCGGTCGCTTTGACTCCGCGTTCCGCTTCCCAGTATTGCGTGTCCTGGTAGAACTCCCGCGACTTCAGGTGCGCGTTTTCGTTCAGGTCCCGCCCCTGCGACACCATCCCGGCCGGCACCCCCGCCGCTTGCAGCTTTTCCATCAACGCCTGCGGATCATGCTGCCGCGACCACTCGGCGATCCCGGCATCCAGCGCGTCCTCGTTGCGCCTTCGACCCAATCGGGTTTCGTACTCCGCCGCCACCGCCCACTCCGGATCGCCCATCGCCTTCCGGAGCCTCACCCACTGCTCGTCGTCTGACACCGCAATCGCAATGTACCGGTCCTCTCCCGCGCACGGATAAACATTGTGCGGCGCCGCCCACTCGTCCCGGTTGCCCCGCCGCTGCGGATCCCGTCCGTTCACCTGGTAATCCAGCAACGCCGGCCCGCCGGTGGCCACTCCCGACTTGAAGATCGACGACTCCAGCGTCGCCGTCTTCCCCGTCAAATTGCGACGCATCAGCGCCGCGATGATCCCCGCCGGCTGGAATACCCCGGTGTGGTAGTCCGAGTACGAAGTGTTGACCACCCCCGGCGGCTCATCCGGCAGCCCGGTCATCAGCGACACCCCGGACAGGTGTTGCACCAGTATCCCGAAGGACTTGTACGTGTAGTACGGCCCGTGTCCCCCCAGCCCGGTCTGCCACATGATTATCGCGTCCGGCCTCTGCTTCCGGATTTCCGGGAAGTCGATCCTCCAGCGGTCCAGCACGTTCCGCCGGAAGTTGGTCATGAACACATCGCTGATCCGGACCATCTCCAGCATCAGATCCCGCCCCGCCTCCGTTCGAACGTCCAGCGTGATCCGCCGCTTTCCCCGTTGGTACTCCGGTTGTCCCGCTCCTCTCGACCACGCCGGGATGAACGACATTTCGTCCAGCACCTTGTTCGTCTCGACCTTAATGACCTCCGCTCCGAGAGAGCCTAGAATCCTCCCCGTCAGCGGCAGCGCCACGTAAGGGCCGAATTCCACCACCCGAATGCCCGCCAGCGCCGCCGGCGCCTCGATATTAGCGCTGGTCATGATTCCTACTCCTCGCTGTGCCGGTCAAAAATCAAGCGACGCACTTCAAAAATGAAACCCGGCAGCACATCCTCGCCGTAGAGGGTTTCGGGGTTTTCCAATACCTCAGGCCCATCCTGGCCGGCGCGATAGAGATATGCCAGGTGATTGCTTGGATCGATACCCCAGCCCAGTCGCGTACCCCCGTCCATCCATTCCTGCATCTTGGCCAGAAATGGTGGGAGACGGTCGGTGCGAGAACGGATTTCGACCACGAAGTCGGGCGCGCCATTTATAGTTCCCAGCCGCTCATTGGTTGTCAGGTTGTCGTACCGTTCCTGTGCGATCCAAGCAGCATCGGGAATGCGCTGTGCCCCGCTGGGCAAATGGAACCCCACGGATGACGGATAACTCATTCCCCCGTTGATGCGCCGCCACACGTACAATTCACCAATTGCGTCGGCCTCGTCAGCGCTGCTTTCCGAACCGGGCGGCGGCATAATTATCAACTCTCCTTGCGCAGAATACTCAAACTGCCAAGGCGGGTTGTCCGTGGCAAACTGGCACAGTCGTTCCCCGAAATCGGGAGCAAGATGATCCACCCCTAGCGCCGCCAGATTGAGGCGAAGTTCTCCGACCAGGGTCCAGTCTGCTGATTGCTCGGCAGCTTCCTCGACGGACATCTCTGTCGGTTTGGTGGTGACCATGACAAATCCTCCCGGAACGGGCAGTGGCCTAAATTATCCCATCGCCTCTCAGGGTCGCCAACTCGTCAGCAGTCATCCCCAACTCTCCCTGGTACACCGCCATGTTGTCCGCCCCCAACGCCGGCGCCGGCCGGCGGCGTGCCGACACCTCCTCGCTGTGGAATATCCCCAGCGGGTACTTGATGGTCCCGATCGACCCTTCCTCGTGCTCAATGTCGTACCAGAATCCCGACTCCGCCAGCTGCGGGTCGGCCAGGAGATCCGCCACCTCGTTCACCGGCAGGAAAACCAGGTTCCGGCGTTGCCCCTCGTGAAACATTTCCTGCACGGTGAAGTTCTCGGCAAACTCCAGAAACAGCGCGGTGATGATGTCGATGTGCTCCGCCCGGTCCTGGTTCCCGCCCCGGTAGGCCTCGTTGAGCACCTCGTCATTACCGGTCACCTCGTGGATCCATTCCGCCAGGGCGTCCCATTCCCGTGGTGTAATGACCCCGGCAGCAATCCAGCCGTCCTTGCACGGGTACGCCCCCAGCGGGATGACCAGCGTCGAGTTGGTGCCCACCCGCGTCACGTTCTGCCCCAGCTTCCGCCACAGCAGCGCCGGATGCGCGTCCGTGTAGTAGGTGATCAGCGCTTCCTGCGAGGACACGTCGATGTGCTGCCCCACGCCGCCGTCGGCAAAATCCCGGTAATAGAGCGCTGCCAATATCCCCACCGCGGCGTACTGCGCCCCCGGGTAGTGGCTGTGCTCGTTGCCCTGCCGAACCGGTGGCTCATCCGGTTCCCCGGTGATCTGCATGTACCCGCTGGCCGCCATCACCACCAGGTCGTCGCCCGAGTAATCCGCCCACTCGCCCGTGGACCCGAACGGCGTAACCGAAGCCATCACCAACCCCGGGTTGTCGCCGCGCAGGTCGTCGTATCCGATTCCTCTGTCGCCCAGGAAATGCCGATCGTAGCTCTCAATGATCACGTCGGCGTCCGCGGCCAAACGTCGGAACACCCCACGCCCCGCCTCGGTTTCCAGGTCCAGCGTGATGGACCGCTTGTTGGTGTTGTAGAACAGGAAATCCAGACTCCGCTCGGCGTCAGCCACGTCCCCGGGATACGGCCCCAACCCCCGCGAAGGGTCTCCAGAAGGCGGTTCCACCTTCACCACGTCCGCCCCGTAATCGGCCAACAGTCGGCCGCAGAATGCCGCTCGTCGGTCGGTCAAATCCAGGACCCGATACGGCGGTATCAGGTGCTCGCCGGTGTATTCGTCGAACCGAGGCATGGGCTGTAAGCCTCCGTCTCCGTGCTGTCTGACCCTTGGGGCCGTGTTCGCCAATTTATCCCCGCCTGATCGTGGTGTCAAAACCGCGACGGCAAATCCACCCCCGCTATAATGTTGTCAGCCCACATCCCGCATCCCTGAGAGCGTTCATGAGCACAATGCACCCCACTGATATCAACGCCGCGCTGGTTAACCTTGTTCGCAAACGCAGCCCGGAGCGATGGCAAACCGTTCCCATCGGTTTGACGCCCATGTCGCGCCCGATGCTGGCCCTGATCGACACCCGTTCCCTGCCTTCCTCCGCAGAAGACCACCGTCCGACCGTTTTGCTCGTCGCCGGACTGCGGGGCGAGACCATGGACACCCCGCGCATTCTCGTCACCCTGGATCTCTTTGCCCGGTCGGCAGCCGCCGGCGCTTCCGGAGTGGCCCTCAGCGCCCTCGCCGCCAGCAATCCCGATGCCCTGGCCGGCGGCGATTGGGAGCCCACTGCGGGAAACCCTGCTGATCTGACCCAGGGGTTCCCCCCGGACGGCGGATTCTACTCCGACGAGACCGGGCCCGAGAGCCGTTACCTGTGGCGGTGGGTTTGCTATCAGGCGCCGGATTTGCTTGTCGAGGTGGCGCTGTCCGACGACCCCAACCTGCAGCCCCTTTGGGAGGCGAATTCAGCGGCAACCGATAGCGCGGTGGCCTCGGCCCTCGGTGCCTCCCCCGCCGCCGCTGACGACTCGCTCGTCGCCGCTCTGGGGCACCCATCTGGGGATGCCCCGGGTACCATCCCTGCCCTGCGCTTGACCACCCATTGGACCGGTCTCGCCGACTCCTTGCGGTCCCTCTGGCGTCTGACCAACCGGGATGCGGATGTGCCGCCCTCTTCGGCCCGCCTCGCCCTCGACGCCCGACGTCGCCGCACTCCCATCGAGCTCGCCCGTATTTTGGCCGGCCGTTACGGCCACGCCCTCGACCCAGTCAACTACACCCAGGGCGTCGGAATCAGTGGCCGTCTCCGCCTTGCTGCCCTCGACGATGGGTTGCCCAATCCCACCGACGACATCGCCCGCCTGATTGACCATGTCGCCAACGATCCGCCCGCCCATCTCGCTGATGCCGGCGGCGCTGCTCTCACCGGCGTCGTGTGGGCCGCCCGTTTGGCCGACTACACCGGTGACGAAAAGTACCGACGTCTCTTCTTCTACGCCGCGGATCGCTTCATGGCCCGTGGCCCGGGAGAAGCTCCGGCCCCGTGCGATCCCGATTTCCGTGTCGAGGATATGTTCATGGCCGGCGCCATGCTCGGCCGGGCCTACCGTATCTCCGGGGACGCCAAATACGCCGACCTCTTGGCGAGCTTCCTGCTGGATGGTGGAGATGTCCAGGAGGCAAACGGCCTGTTCCGCCACGCCCGGTCCGCCCCGTTCTACTGGAGCCGTGGCAACGGGTTCGCCGCTCTCGGATACGCCGAGGCCTTGACCTATCTGCCGGAAAACCATCCCGCCCGGGATACGCTCCTGCAGCGGCATCGCCGCCACCTGGACGCCTTGATGCGCGTTCAGCAGCCATGGGGCACTTTCGGAGAACTCGTCGACCTGCCCGGGGCGTGGGGCGAACTGACCTCGACATCCATGATCGGGTACGCGCTGGCCAGGGGTCTCCGTCTCGGCTGGCTTCCTGCCGGTAGCGACGCCGGCTACACCGCCGGCCTGCAAGCCTGCTGGCGGGCCCTGTCAGAACGGATCGATGCAGACGGCGGCGTTGTCGACGGCTGCATCAGCACCGGCGTCATGCCCGATACCCGCGCCTACCTGAACCGTACCGCCGTCAACGGACATGACGACCGCACCGGCAGCCTCGCCCTGTGGTTCGCCTGCGAGATGGCCCAGCAGCCCTAGCGAAAATCCGTGCTAAAATCGCCCAAAGGTGGTCCGGCTGCCACCGAGGGAGCCAATCATGCTGACCAGGCTGGAAGTCAACGGATTCAAAAACCTTGTCGATTTCTCCGTTGATTTCGGGCCGTTTACGTGCATCACCGGACCCGGCGGAGTGGGCAAGTCCAACCTGTTCGACGCCATTCAATTCCTGTCGTTGCTCACCGAGTTCCCGATCAATGAGGCCGCATCCCGCATCCGTAACCCGGGCCGCGAAACCGCCGATGTGGCCGAGCTGTTCTTCTTCGACGGCAGTCAAAGAACCGACCGGATTGAAATCGCCGCAGAGATGGTAATTCGGGGCAAGGTCACGGATGACTTTGGCCGAGCGTCCGAAGCTTCGTCCTCGTTCCTGCGTTACGAGGTTTCCTTTCGCTATGCCCCGCCCTCCTCGGTCGATGGATCGATCGGCGGGATCATCCTGGAACGGGAGGAGCTCCGCCCCATCATAGAGGCGCGCGCGTCTCACCATTTGAAGTTTCCCCACAGCAAGAGGAGATTTCGAGATGGCGCCGTCTACAACAACCGGCACGCCCGCAGCGGGTTCATATCCACCAGCGACGATCCTGAAACGGGACAACCGGTTGTCATGGTTCACCAGGATGGCGGCTACCCGGCGCGCGGCCGCCCATCACCCGCGCACGCTGCCCGGCGCATTGCGGTCGCCACCGAGAACACCGCCGCGACCCCAACCGTCCTGGCCGCTAAACGGGAGATGCAAGGCTGGCAGGTTCTGGACCTGGATCCCGTGGCCATGCGCCGGCCCGACCGGTATAGCCAACCGCCCGGCGTAGCCAACGACGGAGCCCACATTCCAGCAACATTGCACAATTGGATCAGTACCGCCCAAGAAAACGGGTTTGATCCAGAGTCCGCGCTGGACCGGCTGACCGCGTCGATTTCTGATGTGGTTCCATTGGGCAAGACCAGTGTCTCGCGCGAGGATGTGTTGGGTTTGCTTTCGCTCGTATTGGAAGAGCCGTCCGGGATAACATTTGGCGCTTCAACGGTGTCGGATAGTACATTGCGTTTCCTAGCGTTCGCGGTCTTGGCCCAAACTCCCGGTCCTCCGTCACTCCTTTGCATCGAATCGCCGGAAACCGGATTGGCACTGGACAGCCTGGATGCGCTGAATTCGATCCTGCACCAAATGGCGACTAACCCCAACGCGGAAATTGGCCCGGATAACCCGCTGCGACAAGTGATCGCGATTAGCCAGTCGCCTTACCTGTTGCAGTTACAGGAAATGCAGGATTTGCTTTTGGGTCAGCCTCTGCGGCCTAGCGTTACCGGATCGGACCCAAACCAACACATTCTGCGATTTCGCCCTCATGCTGGTACTTGGCGGTGCGTGGACCCAGAAGATGGAATTGACCTGACCTCCATGTTGTCCTATCCGTTGCCAGCGCAGAAACTGCAAATCGGCTTTCCCTCCCAGTTCTGGAACGACGCGTATCGGCTACGACCCGGTGCTGGATTCTGACACTGGCCAGATCCGTCGATGATCTATAATCGCCCGATCATTAACTGCGGCTAATAGCTAAGTGCACGTCCTGATCGCCTACATATCCCAGCGGACCCCGTTTTTCTACGGGTGGATCGTGCTTGGCACCGCCGGCAGCAGCATGTTCGTCCGCAACGCGGCCGGCAGTCTGACCTTCGCCGTTTTTGTGCCCCTGATCGCCGACGAAACGGGATGGAGTCGTGCGGTCATCGGAGGCGCCGCCGCTGTCGGCGGCTTGCTGGCCACCGGGGCGTCCCCACCCGTCGGCTGGGCCATCGACCGTTACGGAGCGCGGGCCGTGCTCGTCTCTTCGTTAATCATCATCGGCCTCAGCACAATGGCCATGGCGTGGCTGTCGGTCCATATCGCCATCTTCTACTCCGCCTTGGCTGTCGGTCGCATCATGTTCAGCAGTCCGCTCAACGTGGGCGCGGCCACGGTAGTAGGTCGTTGGTTTGTTCGTCAGCGCGGACGCGCCACCGGACTGCTGTTCCTGTCCCACTCTGGAGGCATGGTGGCTTTCCCGCTGGTTGCCACGTGGGTCAGCGTGGCTTACGGGTGGCAAGTCGCCTGGATAGTCCTGGGGCTGATGGTGTACGCCATTGCGTTGGCTCCCGCGGCGCTTCTGGTCGCCCAACGCCCGGAGGATGTCGGGCTGCTCCCCGACGGCGACGCTCCGGACGCAACCGGTGAGGCCGACACATCCATCGCGCCGGCCACCGACACTGAGTCCGCGCTGGAGTGGACGACGCGGCAGGCTATGCGTACGCCGGCCCTCTGGGTCCTGGCCATCGGAACGGGTTTTCTCTTCCTGTTGCAGTCCGGCACCAACGTGTACCAGGCCGACTTGCTGCGTTCCCGCGGCATCGACCTTTCCCTGTCCCAGCTGAGCATCGTCGTCAACGCCGCCGGCACGGGATTTGGCAGCCTGCTGTGGGGACGGGTCGTGGAAAAAACGCGGGTTTCGTACACCTACGCGATCGTCGCTCTGGTCATGGCAATAGCCTGCGCGTTGTTCGTCGTCGCAGACACCGTCGCGCTGGCATTCTGTGCCGCCGGTCTGTTCGGCGTCGCGGTCGCCGGCATCCTGGTGGTGCCCGCTGTCGCCTACGCTAACTTTTTCGGGCGTCAGTCGCTCGGCACCATCCGCGGCGTCACCGAACCCTTTACCTCCCTGGGTCAGGCCATCGGCGCCGTCGCGTCAGGGTTGGTGTACCAGTTTGCTGGCGGCTACGGCATCGCCTTCATCATTTACACCGTCTTGGGGGCTGTCACCGCGCTTGCTCTGCTTCTCGCCAGGCCGCCGGTACACCCGCAGGGCCACCCGGCACTGTCTGCTGAAACCGCTGACTAGCCGTTCAGGTCCACCCGCCTCAGCAGCAACGCGTCGGACGACATGATCTCGTCCACCCGCGCCGGGATATCCTCAAAAATGTCCAGCGCGGCGCGGATGAGCCTGCCGGATAGCGCACCGCAATCGTCGCTGCCCAGCAGCACCGCCAGTTCCGCCGCCCGTTCAATGGAGGCGCCTCCTCCCGATGTGACCTGCACTCCTTTTTCGTACATTTCCATGTCCCCGGCAGCCAGGGCCATGTCGCGCACCTCCTCCCACATCCGCGTGTGAATGGAACCGGGACTGATGGCGTTCACCGTGACTCCAGTGCCCGCCAGTTCCACGCTGAGGTTCTCCGTCATGTTGACGATGGCGGTTTTCGCCGCATCGTAGGAGGTGTCGTTCGGGCCTCCCACGCCGGCCATGTTGACAATCCGCCCGCTCCCTCGTTCCATCATTCCCGGTATAACCGCCCGGCAGCCGTAATACGTTCCCAGTACGTGTACCGAGATGACGTTGGCCCATCGGTCCGGATCAAGTTGCCACAGAGGGCCGATCTCGCCCGTGTTGCCCGCGTTGTTCACCATCACGTCAATCGTCCCGAACCGGTCCAGCGCGTGGCAAACTGCGCTCTCCACCTGGGCTCGGTCACGAACATCCGTGACGACGCTGGTGACCTCGGCGCCGAACTCCGATCGGATCGCTTCGGCCGTCTCCCGCAGTTCGGTGTCGGTACGCGCCGCCAGCGCCAGCTTTGCGCCTTCCGCAGCGTACGCCCTGGCGATCGCCTGTCCGATGCCCCGGCCTCCTCCGGTGATCAAAGCCACTTGGCCGTGCAGTCGGCCCTCGTCTGCCATTTGCCGCTCTCCTCGCAACTCCGAACGCCGCCGTGGCGATGGTACAATTCGGCAACATACTACACGATGGGAGAACACTCATGAGCGACGCGTCCCAAGCGACCGTCCCAACCGTCTCGTTCACCAGCATGGCCGCCGGGACCCGGGAAGATTACGAACTCTTGGAACGCCTGGAAGCCGAATTCGCGTCCGGCACAGCAGACCGGGCGTTGGATCAATTGCGCGGCCTTGCCGGATCCCTGGGCGGCTACAAGGTGGACCGTCTCGAGCACTCGTTGCAGTCCGCGACTCGCGCGTACCGCGACGGCGCCGACGAGGAAATGGTAGTTGCCGCCCTCTTGCACGACATCGGGGATCTCCTCGCTCCGCACAATCATAGCGAGATGGCTGCGGCCGTACTCAGACCATACGTGTCCGAACGGACCTACTGGGTGGTCAGGCAGCACGGCCTGTTCCAGAGCTATTACTATGCCCACCACATGGGCGGCGACCGTAACGCCCGTGACCGCTATATCGACCACCCGTGGTACCAGGACGCGGTGGATTTCTGCCACCGCTGGGATCAATCGTCCTTCGACCCCGAGTACGACACCCTCTCCCTGGAATTTTTCGAGCCCCTGGTTCGACGGGTGTTCGCTCGGGAACCGTTCAGCGCCGGTAAGGAGTAACCATGAGCTTGGAAGGCAAAGTCGCCCTGATCACTGGCGCCGGCGGCATGCGTGGCGTGGGCCGCGCCACTGCGCTCAAATTGGCGTCCCAGGGTGCCCAGGTAGCTATCACCGACGTCCGCCGACCCGCTGGGGACCTGCCACCCGGCGAAGTCCGGGCCGAGTGGCAGTCCATCGACAGCGTGGCCGAAGAGGTCCGCAACCTCGGCGGCCAGGCCCTGCCCATCTACGCCGACCTATCTAACGCCGATGAGATCGAAGGCCTGGTGGCCGAAACCGTCAACCACTATGGGCGACTGGATATCCTCGTCAACAATGCTCGGGCCATCATCGGGCGGGACAAGGTGCCAGTCACTGAACTGGACGAGGATGTCTGGCAGCATTTCCTCGCTATCAACACCACCGCGGTGTTCTTGTGCACCAAGTACGCCGGCCGGGAGATGGTGCGCCTGGGCAACGGCGGGCGCGTGGTAAACATCGCCAGCAACGCCGGCAAGCAGGCCAGCGCCGACGGCGCCGCCTATTCCGCCAGTAAATTCGCCGTAATCGGCCTGACCCAGGCATCAGCAATGGATCTCGCTCCGCACGGAATCACCGTCAACGCCGTCTGCCCGGGCCCGATCAACACCGACCGCATGAGCTACTGGGAACGCGACCAGGCCGCTCAGAGAGGGCTCACCCAGGAGGATTTCCGCGCCCAGGTGGTCGCGGCATCCGCCGATCGAACGCCGCTCGGACGTATCGCCGAACCCGAGGATGTGGCCAACTTGGTGGCGTTTTTCGCTGGTCCCGATTCCAGCCTGATCACCGGCCAATCCTATAACGTCAACGGCGGCATTCTTTTCCACTGATTTCCGTTCGCACTACAATCGAGGTGTCACCTGATGCAGTACGGTATTACGCTCCCCGGCCGGGGTCCGCTGTCCACCCCCGATAATCTGGCAGCCATCGCCCAGCGTGCCGAATCCTTGGGCTTCGACTCCGTCGCCCTGGGCGACCACATTCTGGTGCCTAGGAGTATCGATTCTGATTACCCGTACACCGAGACCGGAGAATTTCCGGGTTCGGCCTCGGGTCAGGCGATGGAGCAGATCACCGCGCTCGCCTACATGGCCGGATGCACCAGCACCATTCGCCTGGCGACCTCCGTGCTCATCGTGCCCCATCGCAACCCTTTGGTGGCTGCCAAAGCGCTGGCGACATTGGACGTCCTGTCGGGCGGCAGGCTCATCGTGGGCGTCGGCGTCGGCTGGTGTCGGGAGGAGTTCGACGCTGTGGGATGCGAGCCTTTCGACGAACGCGGCGCGGTGACCGACGAGTACATCCGCGCTTTCAAGGAACTGTGGACGTCCGACGATCCGACGTTTGAAGGAGAGTACGTCAGTTTTTCCGACATCTGGTTCCTCCCGAAACCTGTCCAGAAGCCCCATCCGCCCTTCTGGGTAGGCGGCGAGAGCCGTCCCGCGATCCGCCGTGCCGCTACCCTTTGCGACGGTTGGTACCCAATAGGCAACAACCCAGCCTTCCCCGTGGGCACTCCCGAAGCGTTGCAGAACAGCATGGCCCGCTTGCGTAGCACTGCCGAGCGTGCCGGACGCGATCCCGACGAAATCCAGATCATATATCGCTCTCACGACTACCGGATCACCGGCACCGACACCAGCCCCGACCGCACGCTCTTCACCGGCAGCGGCCAACAGATCGCCGGCGATATTCAACAGTACGAAGAGATGGGTGTCAGCTATCTGGTTCTGGACATTGCCCGCCTGAGCGCCGACGGCAATTTGGAAGAAACCCTGGGACACCTGGAAGACTTCACCACCCAGGTCGTTGCGCGGGTCTGAGGTGCCGACGGCATACCCCGTCTCCCACCTGCCCGACAGACCACCGGAACGCTCCTATGGCGTTCACACTATCGGAAGCCAACGCCGTCCAGTACTTGTCGGATGTAGGGCTGATTGCCTCCGACCAGGCCGGTTCGGTATCCGCTCGGGAGCTTGGCGGTGGGGTTTCCAATATCGTCGTCAGGGTGGATTTTCATGACCAACCTGAGGGCCTCGTCGTAAAGCAGTCCCTCCCGCGTTTGCGCGTCGAGCAGGAATGGTTGGCCGACCAGGCGCGCATTCATCGCGAAGCCGCCAGCCTCCGATTTCTGCAGGATGCGTTGCCTTCATCTGCGCTCCCGCAGGTGGTTCACGAAGATCCCGGAAATTTCTTGTTCGCGATGACTGCCGCACCGGAACCGGCGCGTACGTGGAAGGACGACCTGCTCGCAGGTAACATCGACCCGGTGGTTGCGGCGAGGGTGGGTCACCTGTTGAGTGCGATGCACCAGTGCTCCGCAGTCTCCTGCGGCGCCATTCCGCCTGCGCTACAGGAATTTGCCGACCAACGTTGCTTCGTTCAACTGCGTATCGACCCCTATCATCGCGCAACGGCGCTTGCCCATCCCGATCTGGCCGACCCCATCGAAGCTACGGCGCAGGCCATGCTGGACCACCGTCTCTGCCTCGTGCACGGCGACTATAGTCCCAAGAACGTGATCGTCTCCGGCACCCGCGAGCAACCGTCCGCATACTTGCTGGACTTCGAAGTGGTCCACCTTGGGAACCCGGTTTTTGACCTCGCTTTCATGCTGAATCACCTCACCTTGAAGGCTATCCACCGTCCCGATCTGGCGGGACAGTACAACGCGGCCGGAACCGCTTTTTGGTCGGCCTACTGCTCCAATGCCCCGGCATTTGTAGCCGACGCCATCCAACTCCAGGTCGATGCGGTGCGCCAGATGGGCGTGCTCCTGCTGGCTCGCGTCGACGGGAAGTCGCCGGCCGAATACATCACAACTGATGCAGAGAAGTCCGTTGCCCGCCGCGTCGCCAGGAAGATCCTGACCAACGATGTACACACGTTGCCGGATCTGCATCGGGAGTTGTTGGCCTGAGCGCCCTATGGCGGTTCGGGTGCAAGAATCTGGTGACACTGTCGCCGGCTACGTAGTACACTTGCCGCGCGGGTATCCGGCCCACGGCCCGGGCGCCTAGCTCCCGATCAGAGGAGATGAGAGCTTGCCGCAGGAACTGAACGCCGGGTTGGACGGAACCGGCCTTCGCATCGCAGTGGTCGCCGCTCGGTTCAATTACGTAATCACCAAGAACCTGATGGAGGGTGCTGTCTCAACGCTGGGTCTATACGGCGTGCGGGACGGTGACATCACGACCTCTTGGGTCCCAGGTTCGTTTGAACTGCCAGTGGTCGCCAAAACACTGGCTCAATCCGGCCGCTATGACGCCGTGATTTGCCTGGGCGCCGTAATACGCGGAGAGACCAGCCATTACGACATGGTGTGCAACCAGGCCGCCTCCGGCATCGCGGCGGTGGGTCGCGAAACCGGCATTCCGACGATGTTTGGTGTATTGACCACCGAGAACATGGAGCAGGCCATCAACCGCTCCGGAGGCAAGGTCGGCAACCTTGGCTCCGACTGCGCAGTGGGCGCAATTGACTGTGCCCGCCTGTTGCAGGCGATCAAGACCGGCTGACCCGGCCGCGAAATGTGAACAGCGATGCAGACGACCGTAGAATTCGACCCCAGTTATTCCCTGCTCACCATCGACCTCGCATCCGGCGAATCCATCAAGGCAGAGCCGGGGGCCATGGTCGCCCAGCAGGGAGTTGCAATGACCACCGGCATGAGCGGCTCCGGTGGTCTCTTTGGCGGAATCCGCCGCATGATGGGCGGCGAATCCTTTTTCGTAAACACCTTTACCGCTGAAGGCGCTGGTGGTTGGGTCAGTCTGGCCCCGCCGGCGCCCGGAGACGTCGGTTCGTTCACCCTGGAGCCGGGCACCAACCTTTTCTTGCAGTCCAGTTCGTTTCTGGCCAGCACCGGCAACGTGCAGATCGACAGCCAGTTCCAGGGATTTCGCGGGTTTTTCAGCGGAGAGAGCCTGTTCTTCATCCGCGCCTACACACAACAGGGCCCGGGCACCGTTTATTACAACTCCTACGGCGCCATCAAAAAGGTGGCGGTGAATCCAGGCCAGGAGTTAGTGGTCGATACCGGGCACCTCGTGGCCTTCAGCGATGACGTCGAATACTCCATTGGGAAAGTCGGCGGCATCCGCTCATTGATCGCCGGCGGTGAAGGGCTCGTGATGAAGTTCCAGGGCAGCGGAACCGTGTGGATCCAGACCCGCAACCTCGCTTCCCTGGCCGAAAAGCTGAACCCGTTCCTGCCAAAACGGGGCCAGTAACCGTTCGTTGGGCTACCCGAGCCTGATGGCGACGGGGAACGTCGCGGACGGCTAGCCAGCCTATTATCGTTCGGCGCCTGTCGCCTGACCGCCCAGTCCAATCAAGGAGATCCGGCATGGAATTCGGCGTGACTGTTCCAAATAACTGGGGTGTCGAGGACCCACAGGCAGTGGTCAATTTCGGGCCATTGGCCGAAGAACTGGGATTCGATTCCGTTTGGGTAATGGATCACCTGTTTAACAACGGCTATATACGAGAACGACTGGACGACAAGCCGTATTACCATCCCATGGCGACCCTGTCCCACATTTCTGCCCTGACTGGGCGAGTGAAGCTGGGCACGTCGGTGCTCGTCCTGCCGTATCACAACCCCGTGGAGTTGGCTAAGTACGCTGCCACGCTGGATCAAATGTCCGGCGGCCGCGTGATCCTGGGCGTGGGGGCTGGCGCCATGACCCCTGAATTCGAGGCGTTGGGCATACCGCTGAGCCAGCGAGGGTCCTTAACCAACGAGTCAATGGACGTCATGCGCGAGCTATGGGCCAACGAAGACCCTCGGTACAGCAGCGACCGCTGGGAATTCGGCGACCTCAAGTTCTCTCCCAAGCCAGTTCAATCTGTAGCTGATTCGCCCCACGTTCCCTTGTGGGTTGGCGGCGGCAGTACCGCCGCGTTACGTAGAGCCGCTCGGAGAGGCAACGGTTGGCACCCGTCCGGTGTGAGCGCCGAGGAATTCGCCATCGGTCGTCAGCGCGTCCGGGAGTTGGCCGAGTCCGCCGGCCGCGATCCCGATGATCTGGCGATGTCCGCCCGCGTGGAAGTGGAAGCCCATGGCGGCCCGTCCAGCCAGCGCGCTGCCGACCGATCACGGCTCCCGGGGCATGATGCGGCGGGAATGGTCGCCGGAATTGCCGCCTTCCAGGAGGCCGGTGTGCAGCACATCGTGTTGGCCCTCAATACCGGAGATGTGGGACGACTCCGTGAGTTGATGCATTCCATAGCGGAAGACGTCATCTCGCAGTTCGATTAGCCGCCCTTCAACCCGTCGGCCGGGCTCGATCTGGGCCGATGGCGCCGCCGCCGTCGCCAAACCAATGGGGGCGATGCAAAATCGCCCCCACTCCGTTATGGCTGCTATTTGAGACGGCTCAATCAGCTACAGAGTTGCCTCCAGCACGCTCCCGGGGGTGATGGGCAGGCTGGTCAACCGCTGGTTCGTGGCGTGACCCACCGCGTTGGCGACAGCCGCCAACGGAGGAACAATAGGCACCTCGCCCACGCCACGCACACCGTACGGGTGACCCGGATTCGCCACTTCCACGATTACCGTATCTATCATGGGCAGGTCCAAAGACGTCGGCATGCGGTAGTCCAGGAAACTCGAGTTCATCATCTGCCCGTTGTCACCGAAATAATACTCCTCGTTCAGCGCCCAGCCGATGCCCTGGACCGCCCCGCCCTGGATCTGGCCTTCCACGTAGCTCGGGTGCACCGCCTTGCCGGCGTCCTGAATAGCGGTGTAACGCAGAACTTCGGTCTTGCCGGTTTCCGGGTCAACCTCGACGTCGACCAGGTGCACGCCGAAAGAATTGCCCTCGCCGGTGGGATCGAGGCTCGCGGTTCCGGTAATGCCTCCCCCGGTGGTGTAGAGCTGGCGTGCCAGGTCCTTGAAGGTGAAACTCAGCTCTTCGGACTTATGCCGGATCTCGCCGCCGTCGTACTCAACATCCTCCACCGGAACATCCCATATTGAGGCAGCGCGTTGGACCATCTGCTGTTTGACGTCTTCCGCCGCGAGAATGGCCGCCCAACCCGTGGCAAACGTTGTGCGGCTTCCCCCGGTGACCATGGTGAACCCGATAGAGTCCGTATCCACCACCTGCGGCTTGATTTCATCGTACGCTATACCCAGGGTTTCAGCAGCTTGCTGCGCTATGGAGGCGCGGGAACCGCCGATGTCCACCGAACCTTCGATCAGGTTCACGGTCCCATCCGGGTTTACCGTCATGTTCACGCTGGAATGGAACCCGCGGTTCATCCAAAAGCCGGCGGCGATACCGCGTCCTCGATTCGACCCTTCCAGAGGCGACCGGTAGTGCTCGTGGTTGCGTGCGGCTTCCAGACATTCAACCAGGCCAATCTTCTGAAAAACCGGACCTTCAACCTTGCGTGAGCCCTCGGTTACTGTGTTGTTCAGGCGGAATTCCACCGGGTCAACGCCCAGCTTTTGGCAGAGCTCGTCCACGACTTGCTCCACGCCGAACGCCGCCTGCGGTGAGCCGGGCGCTCGATATGCGGCCGTCTTCGGCTTGTTGACGACTACGTCGTATCCCTCGACAGTCCCGTTTTCCAGTTCGTAGCAGGCGAAGGCGCAGGTGGCGCCCTGCATTACCGGCGATCCCGGATACGCCCCGGCCTCGAAGGCCAACTCGATTTCTGCGGCGGTGATCTTGCCGGCTGAATCGGCGCCCATCTTGACCCGCATCCAACTGCCGGGCGCTGGTCCGCTTCCCTCGAATACTTCGGTGCGGCTCATCAACACTTTGACCGGAGCTCCCGCCTTGCGAGACAGCAGCGCGGCGACCGGCTCCAGGTAGAATGTCACCTTGCCGCCGAACCCGCCCCCGATCTCCATGGGCGTCACCCGAACGCTGGATACGTCGATCCGCAATACGTCTGCGGTGTTGGCGCGTACCACAAACGCGCCCTGAGTACTGCACCAGATATTGATCTGTCCGTCGGCGCGCCAATGGGCGGTCGCGTTATGCGGTTCAATGTAACCCTGGTGCACGGAGGCCGTGGTGAATTCCCGTTCGACTATCACGTCGGAGTTGGCGAATCCGGCAGCAGTGTCCCCCTTGTCAAATTTCATGTAGGACGCGACGTTGCTGGGCTTGTCCGAGATCTCGCCCATGGCGGAAGTGTGGACCAGATCATCATGCAGGAGCGGAGCGCCGTCTTGCATCGCAGCTCGAACATCGATCACGGGCTCCAACACCTCGTAGTCGACGTCGATCAGATCCAGCGCGGCTTCCGCGATGTGGGCATTTTCAGCCGCCACCGCAGCGACGGCGTGTCCACGATATAGCGCCTTGTCACTGGCGAGAAAGTTGTCGCTCAGGAACTTGAACCGGTTGTAGTCGTTGCTCAGGTCTTCTCTGCTGAGTGCCGCGAAGGGCAGGTCGGCCGCGGTAACCACGGCTCGGACTCCGGCAAGGGCTTCTGCCCTGCTCGTGTCGATGGAATTGATCCGGGCGTGCGCGTGCGGGCTTCGCAAAACTCGGGCGTGCAACAGTCCCGTCAGCTCAAGGTCCGCCCCATATTGGGCGCGGCCGGTTACCTTATCCACTCCATCGGGGCGCACTGGGCGCTTCCCCACAACCTCGTATTCCACTTCCGATAGGACTTGGTTGGCCGTGGTCATTTTGGTTCACCTCCTAAAAGTGTAGGGGCGAATGGTCATTCGCCCCCACCACTGAGAACATCGAAACGGCCGCCGGCTCCTCACCGGTCGGCAACAAACGGGAGCCTATGCTCGCATTCGTTCTCCGGCGTCGATTACCGCTCGGACGATCTTATCGTAACCGGTGCAACGGCACAGATTACCGGCCAACCAGTGGCGTATGCGTGCTTCGTCTGCATCCGGCTCGGCTTCTAGCAGGGCCTTGGCGGCTACGATGAAGCCAGGGGTGCAGATGCCGCACTGGAGAGCAGCATTTTCAAGGAAAGACTGCTGAATCGGATGCAACCCCTCAGCGGAGGCCACGCCCTCGATCGTGTTGACCTCTGCTCCCTGTGCCTCCACTCCGAGGACCAGGCAGGAAGTAACGATGCGGCCATCCAGGTTGACGGTGCAGGCTCCGCAGTTGCCGTCGTTGCAGCCTTCCTTGGAGCCAGTCATACCCACGACGTCGCGCAGGCATTCCAGCAGGCTTTGCCGCGGCTCGCACAGGAAGTCGGTCTGGTTGCCATTGATGGTGGTAGTTACGTGGACAAGTCCGGGCATTGTTACTCCTCCCCTCGGGCGCGCCGGATGGCGATGTTCAGGGTGCGGCGGGTCAGCACGTCCACCAGGTGGTGACGCTGGCGGATCGTGCCGCGCATGTCGGTAATGGGGCTGGCCGCTTCGCTGGCCAGTCGTCCGGCTTCTGCGATGGCGTCGTCAGAGACCGCCTTGCCGGCCAGGCTGTCGCCCGCCGCAGTAGCCAGAATCGGGGTTGGTCCCACTGAGGCCAGGGCGATGCGTGCGGATTGGACCGTCTGTCCGGAAGCGTCCAGAACCACCGAGGAGGAAACGCCGGCGACAGCGATGTCCATCTCATTCCGCGGGATGAAGCGAAGGTACGCAGTGCCCGAGTTGGCAACCGGCGCCGGGATTTGAATCCCTACCAAAATTTCGCCGGCTTCCAGGACACTCCTGCCGGGTCCGGTGCAGAAGTCCTCCGCCGCGACGGCACGCCAACCGTTAGGTCCGTTGATGTGCGCTTCGCCACCGAGAGTGATGATCGGGGGAATACTGTCCCCGGACGGCGCAGCGTTGCACAGGTTCCCGCCGATCGAAGCTCTGCCCTGGATCTGAATGCTTCCAATGAGGCCGGCGGCGTCGATCAGGCCAGGGTAAGCAGCGGCAACGGCCTGATTCTGATAGATCTCATAACAGGGGACAGCAGCGCCCAGGCGCAACCCGCTGTCGGTCAATTCGATCTGGTTCAACTCTGGGATCGTCTTGGCGTCCAACAGAACGTCCAGTTCTCGCCGGCCACCGCGGAGTTGGACAATAATGTCCGTTCCACCGGCCAACGGGCGGGCGCGATCGCCGTGTGCGGACAACACCGAAACGGCTTCGCTGAGAGATGTAGGGGCAACGTAGTCAATAGCTCGCATGGGCACCTCCTCCGGCGCAGATTATAGCACGAACAACGGGCTCGTCAGCGGTTGGGACACCCCGCCGGCGCTTGCACACGCGGTGCGCCGGCCGACGCAGCCACGCATCGGGGGACGGGCGCCATCATACCGTATGCGGCCATGTTGCGCTACTGACGAACGCTATGGCGTAAGTATCGCCTGCAACCGGTCACGCACTGCCGGCCATTCGCTGTCGACGATGCCGTAGTAAACCGAATGTCGGTTCGCGCCGTCCCGGGCGATCCGGTGGTTACGCAACATGCCTTCCCGGACGGCGCCAATCCGTTCGATTGCGCGCCGCGACCGCACATTGCGATGGTCGGCTTTGAGGCAAACTCGCAAAGCTCCCAACTCTTCGAATGCGTGGCGCAGCAGCATGAATTTGCATTCGGTATTGACCGCGGTTCGCTGGTACTCCGTGCCGTACCAAGTCATGCCGATCTCAAGCGCTCGGTTTGGGCGATCGATATCCAGGTAACCGGTGGAACCGATGGCGCGACCTTCAGCCTGATGGACCACGGCGAATTGGACACGCTCCTCGCGCTCGTTCCGCGCCATACACGATTCAATCCACCCTTTCGCGTCATCGAGGCTGGTGAAGGCTGGCCTCGCGAGATAACGCCATATCGCTTCGTCAGTTCCGACCCGAAACAGGTCCTCCGCATGCTGAGGTCCGATGGGTTCCAAACGCACATGTTGTCCATTGAGGGTGATCTGTTGCGGACTCATAGGGTTTCCTCTGCGGCGAGATTTTTGCAATTCGTGAGGGCAAATATTCAAACCACGTCCGCGGTCAGTTGCCGTCACCGCCTGACGGTGATGTCAGGGGAGCGCGTGCTTCCGTGCCGATCCAGCGGCGGCGCGTACTGGCCGGCGGATTCGGCCGCGTGGCAAACAGAAAAGCAACCGCACTCACGAGGTACAACGGCGTGAACACCGCCAGGACGTAATAGTAGCTACCCGTTCGGTCAAAAACCAACCCCGAAGCGTATGGGGAAATGAACATTCCCACGTTCATGAACAGGCTCATGAAGCCCATCAACGTCGCGAACCGCGCGCGGCCGTAATAGTCGGACAGCATCAGCCAGTTCACCGATGTAATTCCTTCAACTATAGCGATGCCCACCACGAACAGCAAAAGCCCGGTCAGCCCCGGGCCAATCCACAAGCCTCCCATGCCGACGGCTCCGATTACCATACCGATGGCGAGGAGGACGTTGCCGCGGAACTTTCCTGACGTGACTCCCATGATGAACCGCAGGGGGATACCCAGGAAGAACATGGCCGCCACCCAAGCCGCCGCTTCATTCTCGGACATGCCGCGCAGCGTCATGATCGGAAAAACATGCACCAGCATTCCGTTGGTCACGGATACGCGCAGGATAGCGCCCACCATGATCAGCCAGTAAGTGCGCGTAGCGATCGCCTCGCGAAACGAAAAACTGGTGTCGCCTGCTCCCCGGCTATTGCGCCGCGCAGAGCCCGATCCGTTTCCTGAGCCAGCCGGGGGATCGCCGTCAGGCAAAAGGCCCATGTCCTCGGGACGACTGCGGATGAAAAACGCAGCCGGCAACGTCATCGCTACGATGAAAACCCCGATCCAGAACAGCGTGTCCCTCCATCCGATCTGCTGAATTCCAAGGTTCAGGAGGAGCACTACGAAGGCGCCGCCGCCCGCGAATGCCGTCATGAGCGTCGACATCGCCACTGAACGACGCCGAATAAACCATTGATTGACCGCCGCCATCAGGGTCTGGCCGAACCCCGCGCTTTTCCCCAGCGAAATGATGCCAGAGAACAAGATCACGAGTTCCCAATAACTGTCCGCCCTTGACAGGAAGATCGTCCCGACGCCGGCCATCAGTCCGCCGGCCAAAATCATTGGCCGGGCTCCATAACGGTCGACTGCCCAACCTACCAGGGGCCCCCCAGCGCTGCCTTCAGCCCGCGCGAGGCTGAAAACCAGCGACATCTGCGCGGAGGTTAAGCCCAGTTCGGTCCTGATAGGTACAAAAAATCTCGGGAACCCCTGGGATATCGACCCGTTCCCGAACATACCCAATAGCGAGGAAACGACGACGACCCACCAGCCATAGAAAATGCGGGGCCGCCGCCGCTGCATGTCACCTTCTGTATCTGTCACGGCAAAAGTTATGAGTGGACACCTGCATTACGGAGGGACGCGTGCCTTTTGCAAGGCACTGTGTGATGGATTCCCGTGTCACTTCTCGGGTAGGAACCACGGTTGCGCAGCCGCTTCGTCGGGCCAAAGGAATTCGAAGCCGGACCGCAAAGCATTCTGGCGGTCCAGGTCCTCGCGGTCACCGATATGGTAGTAAGCGTCTGCATTGAAATCGGATTTGACACCTGCCAGCAGGTGTTTCGCGACGGCAAAATCCACGTTGATCTGGTGTTCTTCCCACAGAGACCGCTGGCTGCTGGGCGGGCGGTCCGAGCAACTCCCGATGAGGAACCCTTTGTCCTGTACGATCCTCACCATTTCCATGGTCAGTGGGCCCGGAGGATCGCCTACCTCCAGCGTGCCGTCGATGTCAAAACTGATGAGAATAGCCATTTGTCTCCTCTTGTGATTTGTCGGGCGCCTAAACCCGAAAATTGGGCGACCCCGTAAGGCCGCCCAAAGCGACGATGTGTTCCGAGCCCGTACCGGTAATTAGTCCGGTGTCGCGCTCCAAACCGTGAAATTGCCACCCATGGGCATCGGTCCACCGGAAACCGCAATCTCCGGCTTGACTCCGGTTAAAGACCGTGCGCCGGCTCGTCCCTGGATTTGCTGCATGCAATCGGTGTGCATCCAGAACCGACTCCTTCCGCTGCCGATGTTGCCACCGCTGGAAAGGATCGGGTTGGGCCCCTCAATGCTGATGTCCGTCTGGTAAAAGTCCAGGGCGTCGCCGGGCTGCATCCCCCGGTAACGTAGCCCCTCGATGTGGAACTGATGGAACTGGGCGAACCCGTCGTACATGTTCTCGAAGGAGAGGTCGTCGGCGGTGATGCCCGCGCCCTCGTAGATCTTTCGACCGGTTGCCGCGGTTTCCGCCTCCACTTCCTCCAGCGTCGGCGTTATGCTGCGCGCAACACCGCGACTGGAGGCATGGTTGAGGATGTACACCGGTTTCTGCGCCATGTCTTGGGCTCTATCCGCGGTCGTGAACAGGTAGGCTGCGGCAACCATGATCGGTATGTCGTTGTCGAAGAGGTTGGCCGGCTTGGCGATCCAACGGGAGGACAGATAATCCTCGGGCGTCAACTGTTCGGGACGATGCTGCGCCCAATATCCTTCGGGGAACAAAAGGCCGTTTCGCCTCGAGTTCTGCATGAACGGCGCCATCATGTCGTGGTTCTTGCCGTACTTGGTGCAATATTGCGCAAATTGCAGCGCCGTACCAAAGCAGCCGGGAGCTCCCCACAGCGTACGGCCCGGGCTGATCGCGAAACTGCCGGGAACCTCGTCGGACGCGCTGATGCCGCCGTGATTGTAACGACCCTCGAGGTTGTGCCAGCCCTTGAGCACGAGGCAGTTGCTCGCGAGACCGTCACCCACGGCTTGCGCTGCCACCACGATGGCGGCAGACATACATCCCGGCGCGTACATGGTGAACTTCACGTTTGTCAGCTCGGGCATGTTTTTGATAATCCATTCCGCGCTTAACTGCCCTACGCCATCCAGGGGGTCATCAGTCGGATTAAACGCGTTTACCACATCCATCGGCACCGGCTGGTCCTCGGGCCAGTGAGCGCCGGTGGTCGTGACTGGAACCAGGACAAGACCATCCACCTGGTCCGGGGATACTCCAGCGTCGGCTATCGCCGTGCGCAGGGCCTGGATGCTGAGCGCCCCCACCGATGTTTCAGCTCGGCCATCCCAGCGACGCGCTGTTGGCGAGTGCCCAATACCTACCGATGCGACCTTTCCCCGGTGTTCCCATACTCCCAGACCTTCGGTGGAACGATACATCGATTCCGGAGCCATTTGGGTCGTCATATCTAACTCCTTGCGTTTGCGATCACGGTACCGCCGGTGGCGGGCTTACCAGCGCGCCCAGGGAGGGCGCGGTCGCTGTCAGGTTACAACCTGCCACTCGGGGACCTTTTGGCCGTTTGCGGTGGCCTCGAAAATCACCTGCACGGCGCCTCCCACTGGCACTTCATCGGCGGGGACTCCTGGCAAATGGGAATACATGAGAATGCCCGGATCCTCGTCCAACATGATCGCAGCCAGGTTGAAGGGTAGATCTTCCTTGAGGGAAGCTACTGGGCAGTCATACACGACGCCATAGTTATAGATCTTGCCCCTGCCGCTCATCTGCTTCCATTCCATGTTGTCTCCGGACCCGCACCGGTCGCAAGCTGCGCGCGGCGGGAAATGCAACCGGTCACAGGCGGAGCAATTCTGGATGACCAGTCGCCCTTCATTGGCGGCTTCGAAAAACGGCCTGTTCAAATCTTCGGGCACCACACCCTGCTTAACCATGTGTCTCCTCGCACGATGCGAATTTCCCGGCAATCGTGCCGGGAAAGCGATCAGAAAGATGGAATTTTGGGTACGGGAAAGAATATGCGTCAAACGAGCCCGATGTCAAGCACGGTCGTTCGCCCGCCACACGGGTGCCGAGAGCGCCGACAATCGTTTGATTCGATCCACCGGCCGCGGCATCGGATTGGCCTTGGTGTCGGCTTGATTCCCTCCGGGTGTGACAGATCCCAAATCACGGTCGCACTGTGGTAGTGACCAGACCCGGGTTGGGGGGGATCACCACCCCAGATGGGACAACGACCGCAAACTCCACGGGGAAACTGATAACCCCTCGCTCGGTTTTGGCATCCGGCGATATTTCCCGCACTTCGGCTTCCAACATCAATTCGGGCAGCGCCGCCACCGTCACTGATCCGGGCGTGCCGACTTTGATCCGTTCCACGTTGTTAGCTTCTACCAGACCCCTAATCGAAATGTTTGTCGGATCGACCAGTTGCATGACGCGAGCATCCACGGTGATTACATCGCCCTTCTTAACCGTCACCAGACGAACCATGCCCGAGAAAGGCGCGCGCAAAACGGAGCGTTCCAGATCTTCCGAAATCTCATCGTAGTCGGATTTGGTATTGTCGAGATTGGCTTGCGCCAAAGCAACGGCCGCGGCGTCAGGACCCGCCGCTAGTTCGTCCCTGGCCTCGCTGGCGGTGACGATTTGCTGATTCAGATCCGTCAGCACCGCCTGGTCGATGCCTTCGTCGAGTCGAGCCAGCCTGGATTCAGCAGCCTCCAGTGCGAGACGGGCACTTTCCACGCCGGCTTCAAGACTCGCCAGTTTCAACTGGTCGATACCTCGCTCCAATTCAGCTAGGTCCCGCTCCGCTCGTTCCAGCGTTTCTTCTGCGACCAGGACGTTGGCTTCAAGGCGATCCAGCTCAGTCTGATCCGGTCCCACCAGCTCATCCCTCAATTGGCGATTCAGCCTCTCCAGCTCGGACTGCAGTCTGGAAACGGTGGCTTGGGCTCCGGTACGGTCAACTTCCTTGGGACCCGCTTCCAAATCAGACAGTTCCGTCTCCCATTGCTCAACATCACGTTTGGCTGAATCGACCGCCGCCTGCAACGCCTCGAATTTAACCACGTCGAAATTCCGCCCATCCTCCAGGCTGTGGAATTGTCCTTCAATCACCATGACGTGGAACTCGGCGAACGCATCCTCGGCCTTTTCGAGATTGGCTTCCGCTGCAGCCAACTGCACTCGGGCCAACGCCAGCTGTTGAGCGTGATCCAGGTCAAAATCCCGGACCATGTCGCGCGCCTGGTCCAGAGCGTTTTCCGTCTCGGCAATCTGAGACTCGAGTGCCGCAACCGCTTCGTTGTGCAGCGGCAGGAAGTCGGTGACCGCGTCTCGAGCGGCGTTTAGATTGGACCGTGCTTCGGAACGCCGGGCCAATGCCGCCGCGAAGCTCTCCCCATGGGTGTCGGCAAAATCCTCCACTGCATCCTCCGCTTGATCCAAAGCGAATTTGGCGTCAGCCACCGCTTTGCGCTCAGCGCCGAGCGCCACTTCATATTCGAGAACGTAATCCTCCAGATTGTCACGAGAATTTTGCAACCTCAATTCCGCTTTGGCCAAATCGCTTTCCGCCCGGGCCCGAACCAGCGGGTCCTGCGATTCCAGGCCCAACACGCGATCCAACTCCTCCTGGGATTTTTCTATTTGGTAGAGGCTCTGCGCTCCAGCGTATCGCAAATTCCTGATGGTCTCGGAGTCAACGGTTGCCAGAACGTCGCCCGCCGACACCGTGTCTCCGGCGATCACGTTCACCGCTCCAACCTCGCCCGATATTTCGAATGCGAGGTCCGCACTTTCGGCAAACACCAACTGGCTGGGCACATCGAATCCGCGGGACTCCACGGGGGCCGCCGCGCGGGCCGCCGCACGTTGCGTTGGTTCGGCAGTCTCATCTGCGAACCGCCCACATGCGGACGCGATCAGTGCGCACGCACTAATCAGCATTACAAACGTGATTGCCGAGCGACGGGATGCAAACCCGCAACAGGTTCTACTCAGACGCAAAGGATCACCTCGACGAGGGTCAACGGAATGTTCTGGACGGAGTTTTGATTACGATGGATCATGCTGCGCAACCGGCCGGCGTGTTATTCGGCGGAACACGGATATCCAGGCTTTCGGAATCGCGTCGTGCAACAGCATATAGGTCACCGGCACTGCGACCAACGTGAGGAACGTCGAGCTGATCAGTCCGCCGATAACCACCGTGGCCAGTTCTGCGCCGACCAACCCGCTGGTATCGCTAAACGCCAGCGGAAATAGCGCAAGTATGGTGGTGAACGCGGTCATCAGGATTGGACGCAGCCGCGTGCGGCCTGAAAGAATCATGGCATCAAGCGCGCCGAGGCCCTGGGACCGCAGTTGCGAGACAAAAGTAATCAGGACTATCGCATTGGTCACGACGATCCCGATCAGGAACAGGAAGCCCATCAGGGACGGCAGGCTCAGAGCGCGTCCGGTAATCGTCAAAGCAATCAATGCACCGACCACCGCCATCGGCATGCTCAGGACCACGATGAAAGGATCTCGCAGGGACCCCAAGGTAGCCACCATCACCAGATACACAAGCGCGAGCCCGATCAACATGGCCAGGTACACATTGTTGAACTGCTCCTGGATGTCGCTCGCAAAAC
The DNA here is from genome assembly GCA_951813535.1 of uncultured Dehalococcoidia bacterium. GTDB lineage: Bacteria > Chloroflexota > Dehalococcoidia > Lucifugimonadales > UBA3495 > Bin87. Next base: position 2,859,348 of record OX638345.1, read on the forward strand.
CTCCCTGCCGAATCTCGACTCCTGCCGGCAGATCGGTATTCTCGACTATTCGATCGATGCGCGCGCTGATGGCCTGTGGATCGTTCCCAAGGAACTCACCAGTGATCGTGACGGACCGATCGCTGTCGTAATGGGTGACCAGCGATGGACCCACGGTCCTCTTGGCTTCAGTAATTGAGCCCAGCGTGGCTGTTCCTAATGGTCCGCCGATGGACAGGTTCTGCAGTTCTGAAACGTCGTCCACGCGTTCCGCTGGGCCACGCACCACCACATCATAGGTTTCCCCCAGGAGGTTGACGTTGGCTGCGTCGACACCGTACACCCAGGTTCGGACCTGCGCAGCGACTGCCGAGGCAGTCAATCCGTAGCGTCTGGCTTCTGACGCGTCAACCTCAAACGTCAACTCTTCGCTATTGTCGCTCAAGTTGGTCTTCAAGTTGACCACGCCTTCCAATGGTTCAATTCGGTCCACCAAACCTTGGGACACACGTCGCACCTGACTATAGTCGCTGCCGATCACCGCCATCTCGATGCCCGCCTGAGGAGGTCCCGCGGAGTCAACGAACAATTGGACGTCTACGCCGTCTTTGGTGGGAAAGTCCGCACGCAGTTGCGAATCGAAGTCGGTTGGAGCGGTTTCGGACAGGGCGATAAAGAACCCGGCGACGTCGTATCCAGACTCGCCCACCGCGGGTCCGAAGTCCTGGCTCGTTGAACCAAGGGTGGCCTGGTACGAGGCGATATAGCCGGTGTCGACGTAGCCATCCAGTATCGTTTCGATCTCCCGAACTTCACGGTGGATCGCCGTTGCTCCAGTGTTTTCAGGCATGGTGACATCTATGCGCATCGACTGCGCTTCGCCTGACGAAAACAACGTGATCGGCAGCACGAAAATCAGGGGCAGAGTGGCTCCCACCGCAGCGATACAGCCGAGGACGGTAATGAGCGGATGATTCAGAGCCCAGGTCAAGACGGGCGTGTAAATGCGCTGCAACCAGGTGTCTTGCGAGACGGAGTCGTCCTCGTCCGCCATGTCGCCGGCGCGCAGCAGCAACGAGGCCAGCACGGGAACCGCCGTCAGCGCAATGAAGGTAGACGCCAACAGCGAAACGCAAACGGTTTGCGCAAACGGCAGGAAGAATTCTCCAACGATCCCGGGGATGAAACCCAGCGGCAGGAACACGGCCACCGTGGTCAACGTGGAGGCCAGGATAGCGGGGCCCACTTCGCGAGTGCCGCGAATGGCCGCGGTCAGCCCGGGATCATCCCCCAACGGCGCCATGCGATAGGCCGTGAATTCGGGCCCCTGCATGAGATGCCGCGCGGCTCCTGCCTGCACGTGGCGATAGATGTTTTCCAGAACGACGATGCTGTCATCGACGATCCGGCCGACGGCTATCGCCAACCCGGCGAGACTCATGAAGTTAAGCGTCCAATCCATGACCGCCATTACCAGGATGGTGATCATGATGCTCAACGGAATAGAAATCGCGATTATCACCGTGGGTCGGAGGGTTTGCAGTATTCCCCGTATCGCCGTAGGGCGGAGTTGCAGCAGGAACAAGAAAATCGCGATCACAGCGATAACGAAGCCCAACCCGCCCTGGCCCACCACGCTGGTGAGCTGCTCTTCCAACTCCGGCCCGTCGTTGTAAAGCACATCTACCCGCACGTCAGGCGGAAGTTGCAACCCTTCGATGACGCCCGCCAACTCCCTCGTAACCTCAATGGTGTTCCCGTCCGGGAGCTGCAACACTTGAAGTGAGATGCTGGGCTGCCCGTTGGTGCGCGACACGGTGGCCGCATTCGGAGTGTCCACTCGCACCGTGGCGACGTCGTCCAAGATGATCGGTGTGCCGCCATCGTCCGTCGATGGCGCGCCGACTGTACTGAGCGTAGCCCGCCGATAATCGACCGGCAAATCGCGAATGGAATCCAGATCGCCGTACCCACGATAGGTCCGCAAACCGAGGGAGCGGTCGCCGTTATCCAATGAGCCGGCGTTGAGGTCAACCGAGTTTCCGGATACCGCGTTGACCACGTCTTGTATGCTGAGCCCGTGCTCATCGCTGCGAACCGGGTCTACGACTACCGAAACGCGCTCTTCAACTCCGCCTTCCACGTTCACGTCGTAGACGCCGTCTACCGCTTCCAGGCGGGGCAGGATTTCATCGTCCACGATGCGTTGCAGGTCCGGGATATCCCGTTCCCCGCTGACGCTCAACCACATGATGGGGAAAATGTCGGAGGTCAACCGCAGGACATACGGATCCCCCGCCTCTTCCCGAAGCTGGAGACCGTTCACCCGACTGCGGATTTCCTCCTCTGCCGACTCGACATCCGCGCCGGGAGTAAAGTTCGCCGTTACAAGCGACATAGTCGGCGTCGAAATCGACGTGGTTTTTTCCAGATCGGGCAGTCCGGAAATCGCTTCCTCAACTTTTGTGGTCACATCTATGGCGACGGTGTTGGGATCGCCCTGCTGATAGTTTGTAGCCACGTAGATGATCGAGAAACTGATTTCGGGGAAGAGTTCCTGCTGGACCTGACTGTACGAAAACACGCCGGCCGCCAGCAGCAATACCATCGCCATGATAGTTACCGGCTTGCGCCGGAGAGCCAACGAAGTCAGGAAAGTCAAAGCCGCACCGCGAAGAAATACGTGCAATCGAGCCCCGTCTGCTTCATCGAGTCAGACGGTAAGCGCTGGACGCCGATTAAGAATCATACCAGACCTGCAATTGTCGATCGGTAGGTGGACGACCGGCGCGTTGCCCACGGTCCGATCCGTGTGTACACTGCCGGAAGTTTTTGCGTTGAGGAGCACAATATGGATTTCGCCTTGTTTTCCCATATACCCTGGCCGGAAGAACATACGCCGCGAGCGCTCTTTTCGGATTTGTTAGAGCAGGCCGTGGCCGGCGAGGAAATGGGTTTCAAGGCTATCTGGTTGGCCGAGCATCATTTCACCCGCTACGGCTTGGGGGCCTCCTCGCTGGTGATCGCCAGCAATATCGCGGCCCGGACCGATAGAATACGGCTCGGGACTGCGGTTCTGATACCGCCCCTGCATCACCCGGTACGGCTGGCGGAAGACACCGCTACGCTGGATATCCTGAGCGATGGCCGGCTGGACGTCGGGTTCGGGCGAGGCGCCTCGAGTTCAGAGTACGGCAACTTTGGCGTAGACCACGCCGAGAGCCAGGCTCGCTACCGCGAGACTATCGAGATGGTGGAAACCCTCTGGACGACTCGCGACTGCACTTTCGAGGGCGAGTACTACGCTACGGAGCGCCTCAACCTGGTGCCCACGCCCTTGCAACGACCGCACCCGCCGGTCTATGTGGCGGCAACACGCAGCGCCGAGTCGCTGGAATTCGTATCTTCCACCGGAAGACGGCTGATTATTGGCGTCGTCCTCAACACAGACGACGCCATGGAATTGCTGCAGCGTTTCCTGACGCAGGCTCAGGCCAGCGGCCACGCTGCGACAGCTTCAGACGTCCCATTCTTTCGCTATTTTTACGTGGCTGAAACTGAAGAACAGGCCCACCGCGACGCCCGCGACGCCCTGAACTGGACGTTGGACATCAATACGTGGAGGCGCGAGTTTTCGGTTGGGAGCGAGGTATACGACAGCATCCAGGATTACCGTGAACGCAGGACAGAATTGCCGCCTTCCTACGAGTATCTGGCCGAGCACCGGGCATTCATCGGCACCCCGGATCAGTGCGCCGCCAAGATACAGGCCCTTCATGACGCCGGGGTTCGCTACTTCGGCTGCAATTTCGCTTTCGGAGGCTTGGATCAGAAAAAGCAGTTGCGCTCGATGGAACTTTTCGCGCGGGAAGTGATGCCTAGATTCGTCGACCAGTAGACTGTGCGGGTTAGTCGTTGCCGGCCGGTCTGGGTTGCGGCTCGGCGGCGACCGGGGATTTCGGCAGGCCGGCGCGATTGCTGATCGCTCTGTACAGGGAGATCGCGGCTCCCGTTGCAAGCGCTGCGCCCAACATGAGAAACGCCCAACGCAGTCCGGCGACAAAGGCAGTGGCCACCTCGGGATTGACCGCGTCCAGCTTGGGCTCCACGCCGTAGGTAGCCATCGTGGACACCACGATGGTGGTCGAAACGGCCACGCTCACCACGTTCGCCGAATTCCTCACGAGTTGAGTCAGGGCAGAAACCACCCCGTAGCGGCTGCGTTCCACCACGCTCAGAATACTGCTGCTGTTGGGTGAGTTGAATATCCCATTGCCGGAACTCTGCATCATCATGGTCGCGATCACCAGCCAAACCGGGGAACGCTCCTGCAAAGCGAGCGCTAGCACGAAGGCTCCGGCCGCGGTCAACGCCATCCCGCATACCGTCGGAATTCGCCATCCAAAACGATCGGCCAACCGTCCACTGAACGGCCCGATGAGTACCATGCAAATCGCTGGCGGGATCATCATTAATCCCACTTCCTCCGGGGAGTACTCCAACACGCGTTGCAGGTAGAAGGGCATCATGAAACGGGCTGCTGACGATCCGAAAAAGGAAAGCCATGCCGCCGCGACGCCCAGGCCAAATATCTGGTTGGCGAAGAGACGCAAGTCCAGCATGGGCGTCCGAATCCGCAATTCCCACCAAATGAATGCAGCCGTCAGGACGGCCACGCCGACTCCACCTACGATCACCGGTGTGGATAGCCAACCCAGTCCGTTTCCGTTGCCTACCACCAGCAAGAGAACCAGGAGTATTACTCCGGAAACAGCGGCGCCGGCCCAGTCGAAAGAGGAAGCGCTTTGTCCTTGGCGATACTGACCTGCTCCCGGGCCTCGCTCCAGCAAGAACCATGAAAGCACCAGCACCAGGCTTCCCGCCGGCACGTTGATCAAGAACACCGATTGCCACCCCAGCCACGCCACCAGGAAACCACCCACCGCCGGCCCGACGATAGCGCCCATTCCGACCACGCTGAGGTGTGTGCCTAGAGCTTTTCCTCGCTCGGAATCGGGAAATGCCGCGATCATCATGCCCATGCCGCAGCCCTGCACCATTCCGGCCCCAACGCCCTTCAGGACACGCATCGCAATCAGGACCTCGAGGCTCGTGGAAAGCGCCGCGCCCAACGAGGCCAATACGAAAATGGCCGTCCCGGTCAGGTACACCCTGCGCCGCCCAATCACATCGCCCAGTCGTCCCATGGGCAGCAGCAGCACGCTGATCACCAGGGCGTATGCGACGACCACCCATTGCACCGACTCCAACGAGGCGTCGAAATGGGATTCGATTCCGGGCAGGGCAACAAGCACGCTGCCATGGTCGACCACCGAGAAAAATGTGCCGGTGGCTATGGTCCAGAATGCCCACCACTTGTAGGACTGACCGGACGTAATGCGTTGGATCAAATTTGTGACCGCCTGCCGCGGGTCGTGCCGGAGAATAACCTGTCTATCATACTCCTTTTCGAAAGTTGACGCGGTAATACCATCAAGGACACCGATATTAGTCCAGGCGGCGCACGCGACCCAGGAAAGCCCAGCATATCCCCGACGCGCCCAGACCCAGCGCGGCAATTATCGCCATGGCCGTGGACGGCGACGTCACGTCGGAGAGTATGCCCACGCCGAGGCTGGCCAGGACCAGGAACCCCCGATCGAAGCTTTGCAAGCTGGTCATCCGCCCGCGCAGGCTGTCGGGCGCCAGCGTCTGGATCAACGTGCCCCGCGCAGTTCGGAAAACCGCCTGGCTGAACGCCATCGCCGCAATGAACACGAATGCCAGCGCCATCCACTTGGCAAACGCGAAAAACAGCAACGTGACCGAACTGGCGACTGCTGCGCCCAGGACAACTTTCCCTTCGGGGAAAATAAATCCGAACGACGCCATGATCAGCGCGGCCAGCAGGCCGCCGACTCCGGTCACCGCCAGCAGATAACCGCCCACGTCCGCGTCCCGCTTCAACACTTCGGTGGTAAACACAGGAAACAGGAACCATGCGGGGTGCAGGATGATATTGGGGATGATCGACAATATCATCATTTGGAAAAAGGCTCGCTCTCCGCTCCAAACATAGCGCAACCCCTCGATCATGTTGGAAAACGCGGAACCCCGCTGGCGAGCATCTCCTAGTCGATGAAAAGGAGTGCGCACTCGGAAGATCATCGCGACATTCACCAGGTAGAGGCAGGCCTCAATGGTGAAGTTCCAGAAGAACCCCAGTGTGAAGATCAGGATCCCTCCGACGAACGGACCAACGATGCGCGTGCCGGTGATGGTCAACACATTGGTCGCCAGAGCGTTGCCCAGCATGTTCCTCGGCACGGTTCCGGCGATCAACGCCTGGCGCATTGGCTGCACCGTGGAATGACAGCATCCCGCGAGGATCACATACAGGTAGGCGTGCCACACCTGCACCTTTCCGGACAAGATCAATAAGGCAAAGGAAAGGGCCAGCGCCGCCATCACGGTTTGGAGGACAATCACCAGCCTGCGCCGGTCGAACCTGTCGCTCAGCACACCACCCCAGGGTCCGACAATCAGCCCGGGCAGCGTGTTGATCCCGCCTACCGTCACGACCAATAGACCAGCGATGTTTGAGCCTTCGGATAACTCGCGCACCAGCCAGCCCACGCTCAGAAGCTGAAGCCACTGCGCGTTGTTGGCAAAGAAATTACCGAACCATAGATAGCGGAAGTCCCGGTAGGCCAACCAGGCGTCCAGAGTGTGCAGCCGGGGCAGCCGCGCAGATCGCAAAACGTGTCCCTCTGTGGCCGCCTATCGCAGCGCCCGTACTCGCCGCAGCGTCGCAAAACATCCAAGGGTGACTGTAAGACCCAGACAGCCCAGGGCTAATATCGCCATCGAGGCGGATGTGAAGTCGGCGAAAATGCCCACGAGCACGCTCACACCGACCAGGAAAGAGCGCTCGTAGGCCAACAGGGCCATGGTGCGCGCGCGGAACCGGTCGGGCACTATGGTCAGGACCAACGTCCCCTGAGTGGTTCGGAAGTAAGCCTGGAAAAACGACTGGGCAGCCAGCACGGTGAAAGCCGCCGGAAGCCATGACGAGAAGGCGAACAGCATAGTGGCGATTGAAGAGAGCGCCGCCGCTCCAAACAGGATGTAACCGCGCCGGAAGGGGAGGCCCCAAGTGGCGATGGTCAGGGTTGACAGCAAGCCACCCAGTCCGGTTATTGCCAGCAGGTAACCGCCCATGTTGACGTGGGCCTGCAGCACTTCCACTGTGAACAACGGAAGCAGAAACCAAACAGGGTGCAGGATGGTATTCGGAATTACGGACAGCACGGCTATTTCCAAAACTTCGCGCTGGTTCCGCCATAGGTGGACGAGGCCGTCCTTGATGTCTCCCAGCGGGGTGAAACGCCGTTGATCCTCCGCGGGTTCAGTCCCGGTGTGCGGTGTCCGCATGGGCAGTAACATCAAAACGACACCCAGGTACAGCGCCGCTTCCAAGGCAAAGTTCCAGAAATACCCCAGGGTGAATATGAGGAGTCCGCCGACGAAGGGACCGAAAATCCGAGTTCCGGTGACGGTAAGCGTGTTGATCGCGTAGGCGTTGACCAGCGCATCCCGAGGTACGGTGTTAGAAATCAGCACCTGCTGCAACGGTTGGGTGATGGCGAGGCAAGAACCGGAAATCAGAACGTAAGCGTAGGCGTGCCAGGCACGCACGTAATCGGTGGCGACCAGGAAAGCGAAGCCTAAAGCCAACACGGCGCTGACAGATTGCAGTGCGATCGCCAGCTTGCGACGGTCCAGGCGGTCGCCCAGCACTCCGGTTATGGGGTTGATCAGCAGTCCGGGTAGCGTGTTGATCGCGCTGACCGACAGTACCAACAAACCGCCAATCCCGGAGCCGACAGATAGATCCTTGACCAGCCATCCGATGCTCAGGAGTTGCAGCCATTGGCCCGTGAACCCACAAAAATTGGCCAGCCACAACAGCCGGAAGTCCCGGTAGGCCAGCCAAGCGTCCAGGGTATGCAGACGCGGAAGTCTTAGCGACGGAATGATCAGGCTCTCTCGGTATCTACAATTGGGTCGCGCCTACACAATGCCGTCAGGCGGGGCGGGCCAAAACATGGTGCGCCCCGCCCGAATGGTTGTCAATACAACTGCTCCCAAGCTGCGATTTTGAGCATGTAACTGGCCAGGATGCCGTTCCGGTCGCCGCCCGCCGCTATGATATGATGGCGTGCGATCTGCCAAATTTGGGCTTGACCGGCGATTGTCTCGTCATTCGCAAATCGGAAAGCCTATCCAAATCAGATGCGAAACCTCCCAGGTAAAGAAATGCAAATCGAATCCGAGCGCGCTTTGATGGCCCACCTACTCCGTCGAGCCGGTTTCGGCGCCACGCCGGCGGAACTCGATACCTATTGTGAATGGGGTTACGAGGGGACGGTTGAGTGGCTGTTGTATCCGGAGGCCCAGCCCGCACTCGAAGAAGACATCATCGAGCGGTATTACATCGACTGGAAGGAAAGCCGCAACATTGAGGGTGCGCTGACCGAAACGGTTTACCGCATGAACGGTAACGCCGGCGTCAGGCCCCTCCAGGAGAAAATCGCCCTTTTTTGGCACGGAGTATTCGCAACCGGTCTGGCGAAAGTGCTGCACGAAAAAACGATGCTCAACCAGATCGACCTGTTTCGTCAATACGGTCTGGGCAGCTTCCAGGAACTGTTGCGCCAACTGGCCCGCGATCCGGCGATGATTTTCTGGCTGGACAACAATTTCAACCACAAAAGCGCGATTAACGAAAACTGGGGCCGGGAACTGCTGGAGTTGTTCTCAATGGGCGTGGGCATGAACGGACATGCCAACTACACCGAAGACGACGTACAGGAGGCCGCCCGAGCATTCACAGGGTGGACGATTGACGACGACAACGTGGCCAGCATCCCGTACGGCAAAACGCCGTGGCGTTTCCGATATGATCCAGAAGATCATGACGACGGAACGAAAACGTTCCTCGGAGAAACGGGTAATTTTGACGGCGACGACATCGTCAAGATCGTTTGTCGACAACCCTCGACCGCGAGGTTCGTCAGTCGACACCTTTACAACTTCTTCGTAGCGGACGACGTGCAGGTGCCGGCCTGGCAGGACACGCCCCCGGCAGATCCTCGGGCTATAGCCCTCCTTGAAGAGGAGTATTTCCGATCAGGCTACGACATCCGATCCATGCTCCGCCTGATGTTCTATTCAGATTTCTTCAAGTCGGAGGGAGTACGATTTGCCAGGGTCAAGAGCCCTGCCGAGGTGGTCGTGGGGACGTTGCACCTTGTAGGCGATTTCAAATTTCCCAGGGTAGGCTTCATGGATACGGCGCTGGAGTGTCGTTATATGAACCAGGACCTGCTGAATCCGCCGTCGGTGGAAGGTTGGCATACCGGCAAAGAGTGGATCGACAGCGGCAGCATGGTGGAGCGTATCAATTTCGTGGCAGACAATTTGGGCGATTCGGACCACCCCGGAGTACGATCGATTGTCGAGACGCTCATGTCCCGGCGCCCGGACGCCACAAAAATCGTCGATGGGTGCCTGGAGTTGCTGGGCAGCGTCGCGCTCAGGGAAGACAACCGGAGCGCATTGGTCGCTCAAGCGGAGCAAGCGCTGGACGCAGGCGCCGGCACAGAGGCGGTCATCTTGAACGCCCTGCGAATGATCGGATCGACGCGAGAATACCAATTTGCGTAGTTGGTGTCGTTGAAACGCCGCGCGGGTTTGCCGAGCTGGAAATCTACAGATCAGCGGATGGGCGGCGCGAGCGAATTCACCAGATCGGGAATGGGTTCCTTTGAGTATCAGATTAGAACCAGTGCCCACTGCCGCTCGGCGTTGCATGTCTGATGGCCAACTGGCGTTGGTCGACGCGGCCGACCAACTGGCGCGGGAACGCTTTGCCACGCGTGCCGCACACTATGATGCCGAGGCAGAGTTCCCCATCGAGAACTTTGTCGACCTGCGCGAAGCTGGTTTACTGACCCTGCGCGTTCCCACCGCGTACGGCGGCAGCGGTGTTGACCCGCTGACTTTCGCGATGTGCATCCTGACGGTGGCTCGCGGCTGCCCTTCGACGGCGCTGACCCTGACCATGCATACCAATGTGCTGGGGTCGTTTGTCGCGGGGTTGGGCACCCTCGAGCAGCGGCGGCGGTACTTCGCCGAAGCGGTTGAATCGGGCAAGCTGTTCGCGTCGCTCACCAGCGAGCCGGGAGTGTCCGCGCGCGAAAGGTTCGTGCTATCCACGACTTTCGTACCACAAGACGGCGGCGGTTACCGAGTTTCCGGCACCAAGCATTTCTGCTCTCTCGCTGATGCGGCCGACTATTTCTTCGTTTCCGGCGTGACGGAAGGGAGCGGGGGCGGCGCCGACAACATCCTGTCCGCAATGATCCGGAGCGACATGAGTGGCGTTCGAGTGACCGGAGAGTGGGATGCGGTTGGCATGAGGGCCACGGCTAGCCATTCGGTCAGCTTCGACACCGTGGCTCCACATGATGCAGTATTCGGGCCAGCCGGTCGATTGCTCAGCGCCGACTGGGGCAGTTTTTCGTTAGGCTACGCCGCGGTTTACCTGGGCATTGCGGAGGCAGCGTACAACCATATCCGGGAGTACGTCACAACGCGAGCGTGGACGCCCGGCGGAGAGCCGATGATCGGCCATCCGTCTACCCAGCAAACTGTTGGGCAGATGAGTGTATCCATCCAGTCAGGTCGGCTTTTGCTGATCGATGCCGCGCTGACGGACCGCGATACAGATCCAACGGGTGCCGTTCTGGCAGTGAATCGTGCCAAGCAGTACTGCGCCGAGGTAGGGACCTCGGTAACCGACGCAGCCATGCGGTTGGCCGGAGGCAGTGGGCTGCTCAAGTCCTCGCCGCTGGAGCGGTTGCGTCGGGATGCGTTGTCGGGGCCGGTGATGCCTCCAGCCAACGAACGCTGCCTTGAAACCATTGGCAAATTGGAATGCGGGTTGCCCGCGGTGACGATCGAACTGGGCTAGGCAACAGAGATGACCACAGTCGTCGAATATCCGAATTCCGTGGCGGGCCTGTACCAGTACCACGACGTCATTGGCCTATTGTCGGCCGGCGGACCGGGATTCAGCGGGCCGGTTTCGGTGGCGCTGGGACCGGATGGACTGCTGCACGTGGCCAGCCGGGCCAACCCAAACCAACCGGAAGCGGTTCGAGTTACCAGGTGCAGTATTGAAGGCGACTACGTCGGGGAGTTTTGCGGGTGGGGCGATGCGCCTGGCCAGTTTATCTGGGTGACCGCCATCGCTTTTGGTCCGGACGGCAGCCTTTACCTGGCGGACGAAAACACCCACCGGATTTCAAGGTTCACATCGGAGGGCGAGTTCCTGGGTTGTTGGGGCGAGTTCGGTGACGGCTTTGGCCAGATGAACCGGCCGTCCGGTATGGCGTTCGCTTCGGACGGTACGCTGGTGGTCGCAGATGCGCTCAACCATAGGATCCAAAGGTTCACCGCTGACGGGATCCCATTGGCCACCTGGGGAGAATACGGAGACGGACCTGGTCAGTTTAACATGCCCTGGGGCGTCTCTGTGGACTCTGGTGGAGCAGTGTACGTTTCCGACTGGCGCAACAATCGAGTCCAAAAATTCGAGGCTGATGGTCGGTTGATGGCCGAATTTGACGGTCGGGACGGAGGGGACGGATTTGCACGACCGAACGGCATTGCGGTGGACGGCGAAGGCCGGATCTACGTTTGCGACTGGTGGAATGATCGAGTCCAGGTTTTGGACGCAGACGGACGAGTGATCGACACGCTGATCGGCCACTCTGGAACCTCCAAGTGGGCCCGAACGTTCCTCGATGCCAATCCGGACATCGAGGAAAAGCTCAACAAAGCGACGCAAAACATTGAACTGAAGCGCCGATTCTACCGGCCCAGCGCCGTTGCCGTGAGCAAGGACGGGTTCGTGTTCGTCGCAGACTGCTATCGGCACCGAGTTCAGATCTATAGAGGGCTTTGAGAAGTGGTGGGACGATCAATTCCCCATCTTGACCTGCCCATTCGAACCCAGGAGGCACCATGACCAGCAGTAACGGCTTGAGGGCGAACCAGGAAATCGGTACGACGGTACTCGTCGTCATGATGGAGGTGGACGAGGCGGACGACGCAGTGTTCAACAAATGGTACAACGAGGAGCATCTGCCGGAGCGAATGTCCATCCCCGGTTACGTCAGTGCCCGGAGGTTCATGCTGGACCCGGAGGACGGACAGGCGAACGGGGTGATGCGCTACCTGTGCATCTGGGAGTTGGGAAACGACAGTCCCCTGCAATCGCAGTTCTACAAGGACCAAAACGCCAAACCCACGCCAACGAAAGAAGCGGCTAACGGAGTTATAAAACAGCGGGCGCGAGGCCTTTACCGGCAAATTTTCCCGGCCTCCGGCGGATACAACGACCGGATCGGCTACACCTACCCGGACGGTTCGCGAATCGGCGCATGAGCCGGGGGGCCGGAGTTCGCAGGAAGAAGGGGCTGTCGTTAGGCAGCCCCTTCGATTCGCTCATTTTCAGATGCGGGTGAGACGTATCAGGTCGCCGATATCTGTCTCGTCTTCGAGGCGCCACAGGCGAGCCAGCAACTCCTCCGCCTGTTCAGGCGAAAGCAATTTTTCGCAAAGGCCACGGAACTTCGCCTCGACTTCGGCGTCCGTCATCGGATTGAGATGATGACCCCGAAAGTGGGCTACCTCCGAGCTGTAGGTTTGCCCGTTTTTCATCCGCAGATCGAGGTTGCACAGCATGGCTTCGGGTACGCGTCGGTTAGCCTCATCCGACGGCTCGATGCGCGTGCGACTGATCAGCGCGGCGATTTCCGGATCGTTGATGTGATCATCCGAAAAGTGGCTTTGGTTCAGGGTGTTGTGCGTTAGAGCAATCGCCGTGGCGTAGGGCATGCTGTGGTCGGCGGACTCTCGGGTTTTGGGATGATACTTTTCCTCATCGCCCGCCATGATGTCGATGGCTTTCTGCAGGGTACGGATGTGAACGTCCTCGACGTCATTGACGTTGAAGCCCGTCACTTGACGCCGGGCGTCCAGGGCGGCCTCAACCACCGTCTGTGAGTACAAACCCAAAGCAAACTGCTTGATGTTGCATTCGTGGACTTTGAAACGCTGGCCCTGGTCACCGCCGAAGGGTTGCAGTTGGTACGGCTCCTTGGTTACCGCAGAGAAGAAGCCCAACTCTCCCTCGAACACCGGGGTCGGGCCAGTCAACCCACGCTCGGCCAACAGAGCCGCGAATACCGCATTGCGGCTGGCGTTGGCATAAGCGCAACCTTTCCAGTGGGAGAGTTCTCCGACCCGGGTTTGCCCCAGCGCCAGGTTGGGCGTGATCCCGAGGCTCAATGCCTGCTCGGTTTGCGCCGCAGTGAGACCCATCGCACGCGCCGCGCCGACCGCACTGGCGATCGCACCATTCGTGACGTGGTCGAAACCAAGGGATCTGATATTGCAGGCGTCACCGAAACGGCAAAACGCTTCGTACGCAACGGCAGTCGCGGTGATCAGGCGGCGACCGCCGGCACCTGCCATCTCGGCGCCGGCGAGTGTGGCGGCGATGCTATCGCTGGGATGTCCTGATTCCTGAGTAGTATAGCCATCGTTGAAATCCAGATATCGGATCATCACCCCGTTGGCGAAGGTGGCCAATTCGGGGCTGCTGGTCAACCCGCTACCGATGATGGTAACGGGCCGGCGATGTCCGGTCACGTCGCCAGCCAAGTCACGGGCGATCTTGCTCGGTTCTGACGAATAACCCCCGATGGCGCATCCCACAGTATCGATGATCATCCTTTTGAGCAGATGGACGGTCTCGGTCGGGATGTCGCCAAAGTGCAGTCGGGCAGAGTAATCGGAGACATACTCGGCTATGGTGGTCATGAAAATCCTTCCTGATCTGGTCCGGGCCGCATGGGTCAGCGGCTGACGATGTCACGGCGAGCGTTTGCCGAAGATTGCCATTTTTCTGGCCGTGTGACAAGCGACCGCCGACGCCGATGGATCACATCGTCAGATTGCAAAAGTCGAAGTCCATTGGCCACGATTCCACCAATGAACGGATGCACCATCGATCCGCTATTGCCGTCGAATATGGCAACGGGCGCTGCACCACCGGCGGACGCGCTATGTCAGCGATACACAAAAGGGGCAAGCCATGGCTCGCCCCGATACCATAACGAACGGTGCGCGGAAGTTACTCCTTCCAAAACCTCTCTTCTGTCCAGCGCCACCCGTCTGTCGTGACGATTTCTCTGCTGGCCTCGATCATCCCGGGATGTCCGCAGGCATAGATGAGGGTCTGGGAACGATCCAGTTCGAACTTTTCGAGTTGGGCGGCCACGATGTTGTTCAGGCGCCCGGCTGCGCCTTCCCATCCAGCGTTTCGCTCTTCAGCCGGCCTGCTGATTGCCGGTACGAACGTCACGACATCGGGATGAGCGGCGGCTAGCCCGGCCAGTTCGGCATCGTAGACGAATTCGTCGCGATACGAAGCTCCTTCGATCACGTAAAAGTGGTGCCCTTCACGACCGTAGTGCAGGTGATCCCGAACGATACTGACGAACGGGGCAACTCCGGTGACGGTTCCCAACATCAGGTGCTGGGTCGCCGAAGGGTCCATCAGGAAGATGCCTTTGGGCCGGGGACGGATCGACATGGTGTCGCCGATTTCCATATTCCACATTTTCGGGGTGAGTTCCCCTTCGGGAACCAGTTCCACGAAGATTTCCAAGAACGGTTCGTGGGGTGCGGAAACAATGGAATAAGCTCGCTCGATGCCATCCAAGCCCAGAGTGCAATATTGGCCGGGCTTGAAGCCGAATTCGAAACCCAACGGCTCCATTTTGATCACCATCAGGTCTTCCGTGTAATCAATTCGTTCCGCCAGGCGGGCGCGTGGCAAATTGACGGTTCGGTCACGAATCACGGCGGTGGATGGCGAAGTGGTCATTCTGGCTCCAGTTCCTAGCATCGATTGAAGTTCATGCGCTGGCCAAAAAATGGATTGCAGCAGCGAACGGTCGGCCGTTTAAGTATGTTTCTCGTCGAGGGTTAGCTCGCACACAGTGGTCCCTTCACGCCGCCAATTCAACCCGACACGGCTCGAGGTGTAAACCCGGAACGCGGGCCATGGGATTGATATCCTCGGAGGCCTGAAGTTCGACGGCTAACTGACCGAACAAGGTGGTGATCGACACTACACCCGGCGGGACGGCCGGGTCCAGGTACGCGAGACCGGTGATCCGATTGCTTGCGGTCACGACGGCCACAGCCGCTTCATTGGAGATGCCCCAAGCGGTTGCATCCGCCGGATTGACACTCACCTGCTCGTCGCGCACGATGCGATTCAGCTGCCCCGATTCGACCGTGATATCTCTTTCACTCTGCAAAAGGACCCGGCCTGGAGCGAAGACGGCAGGCAGGTCAGGTTCGGTAACCATCGAAACTGCGCGGAACAGAGGGGCGCCTGGTTCGGCTTTTCCGTTGGGGAACCCGTTGGCGTACAGAACCGAGGTTGAGGGGCTTGCAGCGGTAGGGCAGGGCCACTGTATGCCACGTTCTTCGCGCGTCGTGTACAGCAATTGGGTGGGCCTGGGAGCATCCACGCCCGTCTGCATCACCAATGCCGTTTCCTGTGCCAACCGTTGATAGCTGATACCCCCGTAGTTCGGAGCTATCGAAGCTATTTCGTCCATGACCCGGGCGGGTTCGTCGTAGTTCATGCCATCCATATCCAACCGGCGGGACAGCTCGGCAAATATCCATCCTTCCGGCATGGCGTCGTTGTTGCGGACGGTGATCGCGGGCCGGACGCGCTGGACACGGCGCTCCAAGTTAGTGAGCGTGCCTTCTTTTTCTGCGATTGTGGCCCGCGGCAGAACAACATCGGCGACCTGAGCCACCGGGGACAGGAAAGTGTCCACAACCGCGAGAAATTCCAGCTGTTCGAATGCCGCCAAATCGCTGCCGAGAAGGCCGTTGGAATAGTTCGGGCTATCGCCGATCACCAGCATGGCGTTGACGCTGCCGCCTGCCGATGCGAGCATGGCCGCAGCGCCCTTGCCGGCCGAGGACGGCAGCGACGTTCCCCAAGCGGCCTCCACGCGCACCCGGTGGGCGTCGTCAAACGTGGGGGCTCCACCAGGGAGGCGATCAGGCAGGCAACCCACATCGATGGCTCCCTGTCCATTGGCGCCCTGTCGCATCGGGATTATCCCGCCCGACGGCTGGTCCACGTTGCGGGTGAGCAACGCCAAGTCGGCCAGAGCGACCACGCATTCACGGGTGATTTCGTTGGGCAGATTGTCAAGGCCGTAGACGATGGCCGCAGTGTCCGCCGCGCCATACATCCTGGCAGCGCGGGCGATGTCTTCAAGGGGAACCCCCGTCGCAGCAATGGTGTCGTCGTCCAAGCGTTCCAATTCGTAAACCAGGGTGTCGTAACTGTCCGCGTGTTCAGCGAGCCATGCGCCGTCGATGTAGTCTTCCTGAAACACCTGTTTCAGAATCGCTCCCAAAAGCAGCAACTCTGTGCCAGGCACTGGCCGTAGCCACAGATCGGCGTACCGAGTTAGCTCCACCTCGCGCGTATCGATGACGATCAGCGGCGTACCGTTGCGGGCGGCGCGCTTGATCGGAACGCCCACCACATTGTGGCTTTCGGTCAGGTTCGTGTTGAACACCAGGATGCAGCCGGCCTTTTCCAAATCCCAAATGGAGTTGGTGGCCCCGGGGTAGCCGAGGACATCTTCCAGGGCCCCGGTGAGGGCGGGCTGCGTGTTGCCAGAATGATCGATATTGTTCGTGCTCATCCCGACGCGGGCGAATTTTTGGGCCAGGTAGAGCTCCTCGTTGGTGCTGTCCGGCGCGGTGATCAGACCGAAACCCTCTCCCGTCTGATGGGGCCGGAGCCGTTCGGCAACCAGATCCAGAGCCTCTTCCCAAGTGGCATTTTCCAGACGGCCGTTGCGACGTATCATGGGGCGGCGCATGCGCTGTCCGCTGGTCAGATGGCCCAGGCCGAACTTCCCCTTGTAGCAAGCCTGGCCGCGGTTGGCGGGAGAGTTGAGTTCAGGAATGGCACGGATCACCCGGCCTTGCTCGTTGATTTCCAGGTTCATCTGACAGCCGACGGGGCAGTGCGTGCAGACGGTGCGCTCCACCCGGGCGGCCTTTTCCCATTTGCCCTCTCGCTCGGTCAGGGCGCCGACGGGGCAAACGTCAATGCACGCGCCGCAGAACTCGCAGCCCGACTCCAGTAGAGACGTACCGAATGAGGTGCCTACCAACGCATTGCCGGACCGCTCGGTGAAGCAGATGGCGTTGTCACCGCGCACTTCTTCGCAGGCTCGGACACAGCGCCCGCAAGTGATACACAGATTGTAGTCGCGATCATAGAATGGGTCGCTGACCTCCAAGGGGATATCGCGGTACATATAGGTCATGGGCGATTCGAGCTCCATCCCTAAGTACCGTACGGTGTCCTTGAATTCGCAACGCTCGTTCTTGGGACAGGTGATGCAACGATCGTTCACCGAGACGTGCCGCAGGCAGACGTCTGATGGTCCGCAGATGTCGACTCGGTGGCAAGTGAGGCAGCCGTTGGGGTGCTCGGCGATGAGCATCTGCATGACGGAGCGGCGTAGCTCTATGACATCGGGCGTTTCGCTCCACACGGTCATGCCGTCGGTGGCTGCCAGGGTGCAGGCGGCCGGGAACCCCGGTACGCGTCCTCGCTCGTTTTCCGCGACCACCACGCACATCCGGCACGCGGCATAGGGCTTCATACCCGAGTGGTAGCACAGGTACGGCACGTAGACGCCGGCATCGATGGCGGCTTCGAGCACCATCTTCCCGGGCTGGGTCTTGATTTCCACCCCGTCGATTGAGATGGTGATATCGTCAGGCATGGCGATTCCTAGTCGAAAATAGAGCAGCGGCGAGATCAGGCGGCGGCTGATCAGCGGCGAGTGAGGCGCGGCGAGAACACCTGGTCGGGACAATCACCGGTGTGCCGCTTTTCGCGAATGTGAGCGTCGAATTCGTGGCCAAAATACCGGAGAGCGGACGACACCGGGTTGAACCCCAGCTGCCCGTGTCCGCACAGGGAACCGGCCTGCATGTTTTCGCCGATGTTGCGCATCAGCGCCAAGTCTTCCTCGGTGCCCTCGAGATTGCTGATGCGTTCCAAAACTTCGAGCAGGTGGCTCATACCCATGCGGCAGGGGAAGCACTTCCCGCAGGATTCGTACTGGCAAAAAGCGATGAGATTGCGCGTCAGGTCCACCACGCACGTATCCTCGTCAGCAACGATTATCCCGCCCGAGCCCAGAATGGCGCCGGCGGCGCGGAAGACGTCGAAATCGAGCACCAAGTCCAGGTTGGCGTCGCTGGCGGAAAGGACGCCTCCCAGCGGGCCGCCCGTCTGGAGCACTTTCATGGTCTTGCCGTTGGGAACGCCACCGGCCATATCGAAGAGCACCTGGCGCAGGGTCATTCCCAGCGGAACTTCAATCAAGCCGGTGTAGGTGATATCTCCGGACAAGCACAGGATCGCGGTGCCGCTGCTTCCGTTGATCCTATTGTCCGGGTCGGGCTGGGTTCCGATACCGGCGAACCACTCCCCACCACGCGCCACGATCTCGGGCACGTACGCGAGCGTCTTGACGTTGTTGATGTTCGACGGCTTGCCGAAAACTCCCACCTGGGCGGGGAAAGGAGGTCGGTAACGGGGCATCGAGCGCTTGCCCTCGATGGCCTCCATCAAGGCCGTCTCTTCGCCGGAAACGTACGAGTCCCCGGTCAAGGCGACCTCGACGTCGAAGGAAAAATCGGTCCCCAGGATATTCTGGCCCAGGAGACCGAGATCGTAGGCCTGCTGGATGACGGCGCGAGTACGGTCGATAGGTTGGTTGTGGCCGTGCCGAATAAAGATGTAGCCGCGGTTGGCGTTGCAGGCGTATCCCGCAATGGTGATGCCTTCCACCACGGTTGCCGGATCGCTCTCCAGGATGCCCCTATCATTGAAAGCGCCCGGATCACCTTCCTCGCAGTTGCACAGGATGTACTTGTTGGGATCAGGGTTGCCGGCCAGAAATCCCCATTTGATGCCGGCCGGGAAGGCCGCGCCGCCGCGACCACGGAGCCCGGAGGTCCGAACCTCGCCGAGCGTGGCTTCCGGGGTTATCTCGGTGAGCGCCTTGTTCAAGGCAGCATATCCGCCGTTGGCGATGTACTGGTGGAGGTCCGAGGGATCGATGTTGCCGGCATTGCGCAGGGCGATGCGCTGCTGCAGGGCCATCATCGGGTGGTCTGCAAGGTTCGGAATTCCCGGAGGCGCCTGCGCCTGGGTGCCGAGGTAACCGATGGCGTGTTCCGCCAGCGGGTCGCCGCCGGCCACATGCTCACGCACGATGCGCTCGGCAAGTTCGGGCGTGACCTGGCTGTAGAACACCCGTGGCCCGCCTGGAGTCTGGACGTCCAGCAACGGCTCCGCGAAGCACAGGCCCAACGTACCGACCTCGGACACGTTGGCTGCCACCTGATGCTGTTCCAAGGCTGCTTTTACAGCGGCGACGACCTCGAACCCGCCAGCAGCTTCGCCGGCCAACCCGGTACCGACACGAATCCACGGCCGATCACCCGCGGTCAGGTTATCCCAGCGGCGCCTCGCCTCTTCGAGGATGGCGTTGAAGGAGGATTCCGTCTGCACAGTCACGAGGCGGTCTGCCTTTCAGTGCGCGGGGTTGGAGGATAGCGCCGCCGCGATTCGTGACCGCGCGACGTCCGGGGTGATACGGCCGGCGAGATGATGGTTGATTGCCATCACCGGAGCGTGAGCGCAGGCTCCCAGGCACGTGTTGTAGTGGAGGGTTGCTTTCCCGTCGGGCGTATCGCCTTCGTCAGAAAGTCCCAACGACTCCTGAGCCGCCGCGATCACTGCGGTCGCGCCCATCACATGGCAAGACGGCCCCCAGCAGACCTCGACCCGGATGTCGGTGGGCGGCTCAAACCGGAAGTTCGGATAGAAGGTGGCTACCGCCCAAACATCGTTGACGGTAGCGTCCATCCGGGCGGCAACTGCTTCCACCGCTTCGGTCGGGATGTAACCGATGGCGTCCTCGATTGCCAGCAGGGACGAAAGGACGGTGACCGTGCTCTGTGGCTGGTCGTTTACCGCCCGATCAATGAGCTGAAGAGTGCCATCATCCATTTGTGAAATCCGTTACAAATCCCGATTTGAACGGCGCGAGTTTAGCACAATGGCCGGAACACCGGCAACGCAAAGATAACCCATCCGCCGGGAGAAACGGTGTTCAGTTTTCGCCGGCCTCGCGATTTTCCAAAGCCTTGTCCATCACACGCTGGAAAACCTCGTAAGGTTGGGCGCCACTGAAAAGCAGGTTGTCGAAAACGAAGGTCGGTATCCCACGGATGCCGTAGCCCAAGGCTTCGTGATACTGGTCAACCACTTTCTGCGCATAGTGGCCCGATTCCACGCGTTCGCGCAGCTCGCCGCCATCAAGGCCGACGCGGGAGCCGATGTCAGCCAGAACCGACGGATCTCCGAGATCGGCCCCGTTGTCCCAATACGCCTCGTAAGCGGCGTGGTGGTACTCGAGGAATTTGCCCTGTTCCTGGGCGTACTCGGTCGCCTGGAGGGAGTACAGGCTGTTTGGAGTGTGCTTCGGCGGCCGCATCACCAGGTTGGCCTCCCGCGCATAGGTCCGGAGGGGGTCGGCCAGCTCGTCATCGGATTCCCCGGAGCGGGCCTCGCGTACGCGGCCCTCCTGCGGCGTGTCGGGGCGCAAAAGATAGGCTCGGCCCTCGACGGTGATGTCGTATTCTTCCGCAAGTTTGTCGACGCGCTCAAGGCCGACATAGCACCAGGGTCAAATATAGTCGTACCACACGATCACATGAACGGGATTGGGGTCGTCCGGATGGCTGTGGGCCGGCGGCTGGGTGGTCATGACATCTCCTGTATGGGTAGCACGGTCCGAGGTCGGCGCGGATTTCGCGGCGAGAGGCTGTCGGCTAGCAGGACACCAAACGGTCCAGCAGGGGGTACAGGCCTTCCAGGCTGTCGATATGGTCGCAATCCACCACGTCGGCATGAAAGCCGCCGCGGTCGATAAGGACAGGGAGGAGGCCAGCATCTCGTGCGCCCTGGACATCAGATTTCGGTTGGTCGCCGACGTGTATGGCTTGTTCGGGGCGCAACGCCATACGCTGGAGAGCCGCCTCAAAAATAGCGGTGGCAGGTTTTTCGCCAGCCTCGCGACTGGTGATGCAGAACTCCAGGTATTGGCGAATCCCCAGCCGCTCGGTGAGTTCATTCATATCCCGACGCAGGTTGGTCAGGACAGCCAACCTGTAGCCGCGACTGTTCAGCTCTTTCAATACCGAACGGGTTTCTTCGAACTCCACCAGTTCTTTGGGCACGGATATCGCCATATCCCAGATCTGCTTGGCCATGCGCAGAGACACGGCAACCCCCGATTCCTCGAGGATGATCTGTTCGTAGCGGGCGAAGAATTCGTCGCGGGCGGCGGTGTCGCGTTCACCCAGTGGCCAACGATGATTTTCCTCGTTGAAATAGAGATCGGCGACGGCATAACCGCCGGCCAGCCGGTCGGCGGGTACGCGTATGCCCAGGTTCTGGCAGGCGGCGTGCTGGATCTGCGGCAACGGCGGCCAGAAACGCACCAGGGTGTTGTAAAAGTCGAAAAAGACGGCCTCAATCATCTGTAGGAAGCGCAGAAAGGGCGTTCATTTTCGCCGGGCGGCCCAACGCTGCGCAGGCCAATGATAGCACAACGCATGAGGCGTGGCCCGGGGGAGGCCGGTGTCTGACCGGACAACAATCGCGATTGTCGGGCGGTCGGGCACAGGTTGATGTCTACAACGTTACCAGTTCGACGAGAGCGGCGGAGACCTCTGCCGGAGAGGCTAATCGCCAGGTCGCGCAGGTACTGACCCCGGGCGCCCCCACGTATACTCCAATACCCCCAGCGGACCGGACTGCGCCGAAAGCATCTTCGTCGGTTGCGTCGTCGCCCA
Source organism: uncultured Dehalococcoidia bacterium (assembly GCA_951813535.1). Classification (GTDB taxonomy): domain Bacteria; phylum Chloroflexota; class Dehalococcoidia; order Lucifugimonadales; family UBA3495; genus Bin87. The sequence continues at coordinate 2,881,464 of OX638345.1, forward strand.
TGTAGATGGGGAAAGACTTTGGGGACAACCGAGATCGGATCAACGTGAGGGCTCTGCCCTTGTTCCAGTCGATCGACGGGCGAAGTTCCAAAGCCATCTTGGCTTCGGTGACATGGCAAAATCCAGACTGGACCAATGGATGGGCAATATCGTCAAACGTGGACACGACCCGGTCGTGATAGTAAGGCGGAGTTTGCCGGAAATGCGTAGTGAGGGTGTAGGTCTTGTTTTCGACGAAAGCGCCGGGCACACCTGCCAAACGGAGTTCCAGATCGTGGGACGCCTCGCTGATGGTTCGGGACGCAGCCTCAGCATCGGGGTGGCGGTAATCCATTCCGAGGCCGCGTATCTCCAGGCCATGGTTGCCGGCGTACACCAGGCCCGGAACGTTCACCCGCGCCTCGACGTCCTGCAGAGACCGTCCGCTGATCACTCCGACCACGAACTCGGGACGCTCGACGAGTTGGCAGAGCAGTGACTGATTCCCAGGGCACAGGGTGGCCTGTTCAGGCCGGGGAGCGATTTCTGATAGGGTCCCGTCGAAATCGAGAAGGAGCAGGATGGGGTCCCGCCCGATGACCAGGTCTTTCAGTTCGTCGAGGTTGAGATCGAGCATGGGGATGGGCTCTATGCCGTGGTCGCAATAGTGAGGCGGGAGTGGTCGGGGGTGCTCGCCTGCATGAGGTGCATCATGATGCGGCCGGCCCATTTGTAAATGTTGTTTTCGCGGACCGTGTTGCGCATCTGGCGCATCCGGATGCGGCGCTCCGCGCCACTCATGGTGAGGGCCTGGTGAATGGCTTCGGCGAACTGCTCGGTGGCGTAGGGGTTGATTATGAGCGAGCCGGTGAGTTCCTGGGCGGCCCCGGCGAAAGCGCTGAGGATGAGCACGCCATCCTCATCGACACGGGAAGCCACGTACTCCTTGGCCACGAGGTTCATGCCGTCGTGGAGGCTGCTCTCGGCGCAGAAACTGGCGAGACGGCGCAGCGCCGAAAAAGTCACCGAGGGCAGGGAAGTAGGCCAATAGAGTACCGGCTGCCAGCCGTCGTGGCCGAAACGCTCGTTGATGCGGTTGACGGTGGCCTCGATGTCTATGGTCAGCTGCATGTACGAGTCGATGTTGGTGCGACTGGTGGCTCCGGCTTGGAGGAACACCAACTGCCCGCGGTACTGGGGCCATTTCTCAAACAGACGCTCGACGGCTCGGAGGCGATGGGGGATGCCCTTGGTGTAGTCCTGCCGGTCGATGCCCAGGCCAAGGATGCGACCGCGGTTCAATCCCAATTGCCGGGAAAGGCGGGCCATTTCGGCTTCAACTTCATCGGATCTGGCCTCGGCGTCGAGACTGTCGAAATCGATGCTGATGGGGAATGGACGCACCAGGGTGGTCTCGTCCCTGTAGTCGATGAGGCCGTATTCGGAATCGACGTGAGCATCCAGGTTCGCATCAACGCAGTTGAGGAAGTTCTGACAGTCTCCGGAGAGGTGGAAGCCCAGGAGATCGTTGCCCAGCATGCCGTCAAGAATTTCGTCCTGCCAAGGGCAAATCCGCAAGATGTCTGGATTGGGCCACGGAATATGCCAGAACTGCCCGATTATGGCATCCGGATTGACCTCACGGATGTATCTGGGGAGGAGGGCCAGATGATAGTCCTGGATCAGAACGATGGCCGGCTCGTCGTTGATTTCGTCGAGCACCAGGTCCGCGAAGCGCCGGTTCACCGACTGATAGAAGCCGTAGTGCTCCGCGTCGAAAACCGGCTCTGTGTAGGCGATGTGGCACAGCGGCCACAGGCCCTCGTTGGCGAAGCCATAGTAAAAGCCCTGGTTCTCTTCTTTGCTCAAGCTGAGCAGCCGCATGGAGTAAGCGGGATCGTCGGTAGGCACGTGGATACGGCCCGACGCATCCATGGCGGCACGATCATCATCACCGTCACTCTGGGCGATCCAGGTACCGCCGCAGGCGCGCATCAGCGGATCGATAGCCGCAGTCAGCCCGCCCGGGGGCATTACCCCGTGGGGCACACCGTCCAGCATCGTAAACACGTACGGCTGCCGATTTGACACCACGACCAGCCGATAGTCGCTCAATTCCCGGCCTACCAAGCGCTGTAAATCATCGCCGGTCCACATAACGGGCCACCTCCGTCTTCGGGTGCGCCTCGCAGTATGAAGAAATTATGCACTGCAAAAACTATAATTATTATTATCAGGCATGAATTGTGCCACAGGAGAACCATCCGGTCAATGACCAAAACCGCTCACGCGCACCCATTTGCTCACCAGGAGGAGCGTAGCGATTTGTTGACCCTGATGGCTGAGGGGTGTTCGCCCCACAATGAGATTGCCTCGCTGAGTTCGCAATGACGGCGGTTTGTTTTCACGGTCCGGACGGATATAGGCCGCGATGATGGTTTCTTGGACAGACTGGCTGCGCATAGATGCGGCCCCGCAGGATTTACGGGGCCGGGGAACGGGGACGGGTCACCGCGCGAGCGATTATTCGTCGCGGATGCGGTTGTACATGGCGAGGGGAGTGGCGGCGAGGAGGCCGGCGTCTACGGGCAGGACGACCCCGGACACCCAGCGCGCCTCGTCGCTGGCGAGGAACAGGGCGGCGTAGGCGATGTCCCAGGCGTTGCCCTCGACTCCCAGGGGGCCGGCCTTGCGGCGATTTTCGCGGGTTTCTTCGGCCATGGCGCCGGCGACCATGGGAGTGTAGATGTGGCCCGGGGCAATTACATTCACGCGGATGTTGTCGCGGCCCAGGTGGACCGCCATCGTCTCCGACATGCCGATGACGCCGGACTTGGATGCAGAATAGGGGATACTGGCAAGACCGCTTCCGGCGCGGACGCCGGCAATGGACGACATGTTGATGATGCTGCCGCCGCCGGCGTCGATCATCTTGGGCGCAGCGTACTTGGTGGTGAGCATCATGCTCTTGAGGTTCACATCGAGGACGTTGTCCCAGACACTCTCCTCCACATCGGTGGGCGTGCCGGGGCCGGTGATGCCGACGTTATTGAAGAGCACGTGCAGGCCACCGTAACGGTCTACGGCGGCGGCGACTATGGCCTCACAGTCGGCGCCGGAGGTGACGTCGGCAGCGATTACGGACGCCTCTCCGCCCTCCTCATGGATGACGGCAAGGGTCTCTTCGGCGGCCTGAAGGTTGCGATCGACCAGCAGCACGCGAGCGCCCTCTCGGGCGAACAGAATTGATGCAGCCTTGCCGGTGCCAACACCGGGGCCACTGGAGCCGGCGCCGGTAACAATGGCGACTTTATCCTGCAGACGGGGTCGTCCGGATGGAAGGAGTGTCATGGGAACCTCCGATAATTTGTCGGGCGAATGATCAGGAGGCGAGCGCAGGCTGTGGAGTGAGGAGCCAGTCCTGGGCCTGCTTGGCGGCGTCCGAGAGCCACTGGCCCATGATCGCCTCGCGCCCCTCGGGGATTTCGACTCCCAGGCCGTCAGCCAGGCGGTTCATGAAGTTGAACACACAGGTGATGGCGACGGTGGACAGCACCTGCTGATCGGTGAGGCCCGTGGCACGCAGGCCGTCAATATCGGACTCCCGCATTAGAGCCGGGGTCAGGGTGAGTTTGACCGCGTAGTCGAGGATGGCGCGGGTCTGCGGGTCTAGGTCAGCCTGGGTGTAATCGTGGATGATGTGGCTGGAGTACTCGGGATCGTCAGAGTGTTGACGGAGGAACCCTCCGTGGGCCACGGCTCAATAACGGCAGCGGTTGACGAGGGACACCACCGTGGCGATGGCCTCTTCCTGGGTGCGGGTGAGCACTGAGGAACCGAAAGTGGCATTGGCGTTGAGGTTCTGCACAGCCGCCATCAGGTCCGGATTGATGGACATGCATTTGATAACCGCAGGCACCGCGGCGTCGGTTTCGCGGATCCAGGACATGAGGACCTCCTATAGGGATGCGCAGGGCTAATGCCCCAGCCATCAGCTGCCGGTTGGGGTCTGGGTTACGATGGCCATCTTATGTTCAGCAGTCCCGAGCAACAGACCGCCGTGGTGAACCTCCACCTCGAAACGGAGCTTGTTGCCGGACACGTCGGTGAGAACGGAGCGCGCGGTGGCGACCGCACCGGCATCCGCCGGGGCCAAATGTTTGACGTTGACCTCGTAGCCGACGACCGTTTGATCCGGATGGAGCAGAGACAGGACAGCTTGGTACGAGGCCTGCTCCATGAGCATGACCATTGCCGGGGTGCTGAACTTGGGAGTATGGGGAGCCAGGTGTTCAGCGGCGACGGTCAATTGAGTTTCGCCTGCCAGACCGGGCCGGATGGCCGGGTCTATGGGCAGGCGAGACGGTTGCGAGGTACCCGGAGTCGCCATGGCGGCGGCCCGGAAACGCGGTTGTTTAGGCGGCCACGGGCTGGCCGACCAGGATGGACTCCACCTCGTCGGCGATCTCGGCGGCGCGGGCCTTGACCTCATCGTCGTTGAGGCTGGACAGGGGATGCTGCGCGACCACATAACGATAGTCGGGCACACCCATCATGCGGGTCATGGCCTGGGCAGTGTTGAGGAAAACGTGGGTGATGATGGCCGCGGTTGGGACGCCGCGCTTCTCGAAATCGATGCCGTCGTGCACACTGCACGAGCTGCAGGACCCTCAATCCCCGACCCCGGTGATGAGGTAGTCGACCTCACCGAGGATGGAGTCGATGGTGTCCTGCTTGGCCGGCAGGCTGGCGTGACCCTTGTCGTAGTACTTGATCTCGGAGAAACCGTGGCGTTCGTTGAGGATGTTGCCGAGTTCATGAAGGAGCTTGTCCGCGTTGGCCTTGGAGTTTTCCATGAGGCCGAGGCGCTTCCCGGCGAGGCCGGCAGAGCGGTCGTTCATGTGGAACTCGGACTGGGGCAACTCGGTGCCCCTGGGGTTGACGAGCCTGAGGCGGCTCGATTCGGCGGTTGTCATGGGTGACCTCCGTAGATTCTGGCGTGTCGGCGGGATGAGCTATGTGAGCGGATTGTACCGTCAAATGACGGCTTTGCGTAACCCCTGGTGAGAGAACGGTTGACGTATCCGATCTCTTGGTTCCTAGTTGGCGGAGATTTTGCGGGTGCGAATGCGGTAGCCGGTGGTGTCGATGATGGCGCTGTAGCGGCCGCCGGTTCCGCCGCCGTGCATGATGAGGATGTCGTCGGGGTCGTTGGCGCAGCGCATGATCAGTTCCTCGTCCCCGGGGCGTTCGGGTCCCTGCTTGGAGCCGAGGCGGACGAGTTCGGCGCGGGAGCGGCCGCTGTTCTCGATGAGGAAATCCTGCATATCGCGGCGGGTCCAGCCGCCATCCTGCAGGGTGAGAGCGTGCTCAGGCCCGATGACGATGACCCACTGGGCCGGATAACGGTGGGCCAAGGCGGCGGATCGCAGGGCGTCGCAGATGGAGAGCAGAATGGCTCGTCCGTCGTGGGCGTAGCTGTTGGGAACGCTGACGGGGTTGTAGGCGACGGCGACGGTTACCACGCTGTCGGAGGCATCGAAGCCGCGACTGACGTGGAGTGGTTCCCAGGGGGACGTCTCCTCGTTTTCGGCGATGCAAAAGGTGTACTTGGCCGGGGTGCCCAAGGTGCCGCGGTCCAACTGGCCGGGCCAGGCGTCGAAGCCGTTCATGAAGCAGAGGCGAACGGCGCGGCCGATGCTGGCGTTGGCACGGAAGCCGGGTCCGAAGAGGCCGTCGCGGCTGTTGATGCCCAGTGCCTCGCGGATGGGGCCGTTGAGCACCATGAGGATGCTGGGGGAACTGGTGGAGGAGGCCGCCATGTTCACGAAGTTGCGCTCCTCTTCCAGGGTGCGCAGAGCGGTAACGAGGACGGGGAAGTACTCGGCCTCGCAGCCGGCCATGACGGCGTTCGCGGCTGCGTTCTCGGAAGTGATGACGCGGCTGCGCATGTCGAGGTTGAGCAGTTCCTCCTCGCCGGTGAGGCCGGCGAACGAGAGCATCTCGCGAACCTTGTAGTCGGCGGGCGGGACGACGGGTAGGCCGTCTGTCCAGCCGAGACGGAAACACTCCTCGATGGCCTCGATGGTGTCGGCGGTTTCGACGTGGCGTTCTGCGCTGCTGGTCATGTGGATCTCCTAAGCTGTGCTGTTTTGGGTCAGGGGTTCGAGGATGTCGAGGAGGATAGCGATTTGATCAAGGCTGAGCGCGATACTTTCCGGATCCAGAAAGCGTTTGCGCGTGTAAACGTTTCCATGCAGGTCGTTGGCTATGCCAGCCATTCCCAGCAACCGGATTTCGCCGGTCACGCGCCGGGCATTGTTCAAAACTACGCTGAATTGAGGATGTTTTTGGTACTCCCAACCCTGGGCGTCAGCCACCGCCTTCGCCATCCAAGCGGCGGCACCCCAGCCTTTCTCAGAGGCTTGGTGGAGGTCGTCGTCGGCCAGGTACTTGCGGCTTTTCGCCAGGAACTCGCGAGCCTGCTGGCGATAATCGGCAACTGCAGCGCCCGACTCGTTGAAGGGCTCGTTAGGGGATGTCTGGGTCATGGGTTTGACTCGGGCGGTTTGAGGCGGCCGGTGATGATCAGGCCGTCGGTGACGCTGTAGCCATGGCCGGGGTGGATGTCGGTGGCTTCCGAGTGGGTATACGCGGTACGGCCGCTGGTGACAGGGGTAATGGAGATGACATCGTATCCGGCGGCGTCCAGATCATTACAGCACCTTTCGAGGTATTCAGCCATTTGCTGCAGGCGGGTGTGTTCCTCACTGGTTACGCTGACCTTCCCGACATTGCCGCCGTGCGTGGACAGCGTGGTGTCTGCGTACACATAGCGCGTGGTGTACGCGGGTTTGCCGGTGGTGGGGTGGATCGATCGGAACAAATCCAGCCTCGCCGCATGCTGACTTATGTGTAATGGATCAGTTGTCGCCCATGTCGCCGAAGCGGAGTTGGACGCCGGACTTTTCTTCCTGGAGCTTAGCGACGGCATCGGAGTCCTCGGGGCCCCAGCCGCGGAAGAGGGCTTCGACGTGGCGTTGGTCGACCAGGTTGGACAGTTCCATGGGGATGCCGTACTCGCGCCCGAGGTCGGTGGCGAGGCGCACGTCCTTGGCCGCCAGGGCGGTGGCGAAACCCGGCTCGAAGTTATTGGCAAAGAGGTACCGTGGGAACTTTTCGACGAGGCGCCGGTTGCCACCGCTGCTGTTGGCGATGACGTCGGCGAGAGTTTCCAGGGAGACGCCAGCCTTGACGCCCAGGGTGAGGGCCTCAGACATCAGGACGCCGATACCCATGGAAAGGAGGTTGTTGCAGATCTTGGTGACCATGCCGTTGCCGATCTCGCCGCAATAAACGACGTGGGCGCCGATAGCGTCAAGCATGGGCTTGACGGTGTTGAAAGTCTCCTCGTCGCCACCGACCATGACGGCAAGGGTGCCGGCGGCTGCGCCGTACACGCCGCCACTGACCGGGGCATCCAGTACGGTCACTCCGCGGGCCGCGCACTCTTCGTGGATGCGGCGAATGACGGTGGGGGAGTTGGTGGACAGGTCGACGTACACGTCGCCGGAGCCAGCGGCGGACATGATTCCGTTCTCGCCCATCACGACGGCTTCAACGTCCCTTGGCACGGGGAGGGAGGTGAACACGGCATCGCTGCCCGAGACGCAGCCGGCCGGACTGTCGGACCACTCGGCGCCCATTTCCAGCAGGTTGATGGCGGACTCACGACGCAGGTCGTGGACGGTGAGCTGATGCCCGGCTTTGATCATGTTGGCGGCCATGGGGTTGCCCATGTTGCCAACCCCGATAAACCCAGCTTTCATAGATGTTATCTCCTGGGACGCCCCGATATGCTACCGGCGGCAATTGGGCGAATTATAACACCGGGCACTCTCGACAACGGCTGGGAAGTTCTGTATCGCATGGATGCACAGGATTGACAGGGATAATCCTGTTGACTGGGCGTGTGGCCGCCTGGATGCCTGGATGCGCGGCTCGCACGAGGCTGCATCGCGGACGTACAGCCGACGGGTCGCACGGGCAACAGTCGTATTCGTCGGGATTGGCGTGAGGCTATAATGGGCCCGTTCCACCCAACGCAAGGAGCCCAGCTATGGCAACGCAAGCGGACCTGGAAACATTCGTCACTCAGGTCACCTGCCCGGACGATTTCGATCGTTTTTGGCAGGAAGTACGTTCGGAACTCGATGGGATACCGTTAGAGGCGACCTGCGAGGCGGATACGCTCCGGAGCACGGATACCGCAACGGTGTATCAGGCGAGATATCGGAGTCTCGGCGGGCTCGAGATATTCGCCTGGTACGCGGTTCCAACGCAAGGTACCGGTCCGTTTCCCGCGATACTTCACCTGCCAGGGTACAAATCGGAGCCGGCTTTGCGACGGGACTGGGGGGCCAAGGGCGTCGCGGTGCTGTCGGTGGCCGTCCGAGGAAAACTGCCCAGCAGCGGGGATTTCAATCCCGGATACCCTGGACTGTTGACCACCGGTGTGGAGGATCGGGACGCGTACAGCTACAAGGGAGTGATCTCTGACTGCGTGCGCGGGGTAGATTTTCTCCTCTCACGGACGGAAATCGACAGAGACCGGATCTACTGTTGCGGGAGCAGCCAGGGCGGCGGGTTGACGCTGATAACGTCCGCGCTGCGGCCGGAGATCAAGGCCGGAGTGGCCGGCTACCCGTTTCTGTGTTGTTTCCCGGAGTCGATGCGGATGCTGCGCAGCTACCCGTACGATGAGCTTTCGTGCTACCAACGGGCGCATCCGGAAAGGACGGAGCAGATGCTGGAGACGTTGCGGTACTTTGACGCGGTGAACTTTGCGCCCCGAATCGAGTGTCCCATGGTTGTGGGTATTGCCATGGAGGACGAGGTATGCCCGCCGGAAACCAGCTACGCCGCGTACCGGCTGTTGGGTGGCGAACGGGAGTTGTGGCTGTTCCCTGAGTCGGGCCATGGCAACGCCCACGAGTACCCGGCGCGGGAGCGGTCTTGGCTGGAGGACCGCATTGGCGTGAGCAACCCGCAGGCGGCGACACCGTGACGGCCGCGCAGCAGCGCTCCGAGGCATTCTGGGAACGGATCGAGGCGCAGCTGGCCGAAACCGATCCCGACATCGCCATCGATAGGGATGCGTTCTACTCGCAACCCGAATGGGACGTGTTTCAGATGCGCTACACCAGCGCTGGCGGGCACCGGCTCTTTGCCTGGCTGTCGGTCCCTCACGGGGACGGACCGTTTCCGGCCCTGATTCGAATGCCGGACTACGCCAGCGTGCACGACATCATCTACACGCCGCTGCGACACCAGGCGGTGGTGATGAACGCGACCCACCGGGGGCAGAGGAACAGCGACGAACAGGTGCGCGCCAGCTATCCCGGCCTGCTGACGGACGGAATAGAGAGTTCGGATACGTACACGCTTTTCGGTGCCTACGCGGACGCGCTCCGGGCGATGGACGTTTTAACGATGCAGAGCGTGGCGACAGTGGGCACGGTGGCGCTGATGGGTGCGGGACTGGGCGCGAGCCTGGCGTTGGCGGCGGCAGCGCGCCGACCTCATATATCGGCGGTTGCGGCAGACACGCCGTTGGCGCTGGGCCATCCGACGGCGCTGGAGCCGGGCCTAGGCTATCCGCTGGGGGAACTGGCCGATTACCTGCGCATGTACCCAGAAACCCGAGATGCGGTCGAAGAACGGCTCTCTGTGGTCAATCCGCTCAACACGGCGTCGGGCGTGCGATGCCCGGTGCTGATGAGCGCAGGGAGATTTGACCGGAGTGTTTGCCCGTTGGACTTCGCGGAGGAACTGGCGGGGGCGCTGACGGAGTGCGACTTCAGGGTCTACGATGGTGCCGCTGAGGGCGGCGGGCACCTGCACGGCCAGGTGCGCGGGGCGTGGCTGGCGGCGCGTTTGGGGTTGGAAATTTCTTGACCCTACGCAGACGGGCTGCATATAATTTTGGCCGGCCCATTGTATTTGCCAAGTCATGGTGTCCCTTCTCATGCCAGACGCGCCTTCCGTAGAATCCATCGACCAACTGACCCGCGACGCGCTCGACGAACTCAACGCCGTCAGCGAGGCGAACGGGGCCGAGCAATGGCGGGTAACCTACCTGGGCCGCCGGGGACGGTTGACCGGCCTGCTTCGGTCGCTTCCCCAACTGGAACCGGAGCAGCGGCGCGAGGTCGGGTCACGGGCCAACCAGGCCAAGAACGCGCTGGAGGAAGCGCTGGCGCGGCGCGCGCGGGAGATAGCTCAGGCGGCCCTGGCGTCGCAGGACGCGCTGGATGTCACGCTGCCCGGACGACCGGTGGTCACCGGGCGACTGCATCCCACAACACAGATAGTGCGCGAGATCTGCAACGCCTTCATGGCGATGGGGTTCAGCGTGGTGGAAGGGCCCGAGGTGGAGTTGGACCTCTACAATTTCGAGATGCTCAACATACCGGCCGGGCATCCGGCCCGGGATATGTGGAACTCGCTTTGGATCGATTATGTGAACGAGGAAGGCCAGCAACCGATGCTCCTGAGGACTCACACCTCGCCGATGCAGGCGCGGGTGATGGAGGCGCAGGACCCACCGGTGCGAGTTATTGTGCCGGGAAAATGCTACCGCTACGAGGCGACGGACGCCACCCACGAATGGCATTTCTACCAGATCGAGGGCTTGGCCGTAGCCGAGGGGATCACCTTCGCCAACCTGAAGGGAACGCTGTACGAATTCGCCCGCCGCGTGTTCGGAGAGGACCGGCAGATCCGGTTCCGGTGTGACTATTTCCCGTTCGTGGAGCCCGGCGTGGACATGTCAATCTCCAACTTCGTGGATCCGGAGACGGGCCGCCGTCCCATCAACCGGGACGAGGACTGGATCGAGATCATGGGCGCGGGAATGGTGCATCCGAGGGTGCTGGAAGGCGTCGGGTACGACCCGCAGCGCTACACCGGGTTCGCGTTCGGGATGGGGCCGGAGCGGATCGGGATGTTGAAGTACGGAATTGACGACATCCGCCATTTCTACCGAAACGACGTGAGGTTTCTGCGACAGTTCTGACCTGTGCGCGGTTGTTTGTGGGTCATTGATGCGATGCTGATTCCCTTTTCCTGGCTTTCCGAATACGTTGACATCACGCTCGAGCCAAACGAGTTGGCGCACCGGCTGACCATGGGCGGCATCGAGGTGGGGGACGTTTTCACTCGGAGCGGCTGGGAGGGTTGCGTGGTCGGGTACGTGAGGGCGACTAGGCCGCATCCCAACGCGGACACCCTGACGCTTTGCGAAGTTGACCCGGGCGACGGCCCGCCGTTGGAAGTGGTCTGCGGGGCGCCCAATGTCGCCGCCGGCCAGAAGATTTGCTTCGCGCGGCCCGGCGTCACGCTGATGAACATGCACAACGGGCGTCGCGAAGAACTCAAACCGGCAACTATACGCGGCGTAGTGTCGGAAGGGATGATCTGCTCAGAGGCGGAGCTGGAGATCAGCGACGAGCACGAGGGTATCATCGTACTCCCCGACGACGCGGTGGTCGGGGCGCCGCTGGATGAGGTGCTGGGCGACACGTTCCTGGAGCTGGAGTTGACGCCAAACCGGGGCGACTGCCTGTCGATTCTGGGGGTCGCGCGGGAGATCGGGGCGATCACCGGGCAGCCGGTGCGGGTTCCGGAGATCGGATACGCGGAATCCAACACGGCGGTCGACACATTGGCGCAGGTGACTATCGAAGACCCGGACCTGTGCCCACGGTACACGGCGTCAGTCATCACCGGAATCAAAATCGGGCCCTCGCCCCAGTGGCTGCAGGAACGCCTGAATCGCGCCGGGTTGCGGCCTATCAACAACGTGGTGGACGTAACCAACTATGTGATGCTGGAGTTCAACCAACCACTGCATGCCTTTGACCTGGATACGGTCACGGACCACCACGTGGTCGTTAGACGGGCAGCCAACGGTGAGGAGTTCACGACCCTGGACGGAGTGAGCCGCAAACTGTCCGCCGACAACCTGCTGATCGCGGACCCAGCGCAGGCGATCGGCATTGGTGGCGTCATGGGCGGAGCGAACAGCGAGATAACAGCGGCCACCACCGACATGCTGCTGGAGTCAGCGACGTTCCATCCCTTGAACAACCGACGCACGTCGACGGACCTGAACCTGCGAACCGAGGCGAGCCTGCGCTTCGAGAAAGGACTGCGGCCGGAGTTGGCGCCTATCGCCCTGCGGCGGGCAACACAGCTGATTCTGGAGACGGCCGGCGGGCAGGCCGCGGCCGGGATAATAGACGTGTTCCCCGGTGGAGATATCAAGGTTCCTGCAGTTCCGCTCACGGTAGCACGGCTCAGGCAGGTGCTGGGCATGGACCTGGACATCGCCCGGGCGGAGACAGTGCTGGGCAGCTTGGGGATTGCGACGCGGCGCACTGGTCCGGACAGCCTGGAAGCGGACCCGCCGTACTGGCGCAGCGACATCGCCATTGAAGAGGACCTGATTGAGGAAGTGATCCGCATCATCGGGTACGACGAAGTACCGACAACGATGCTCGCGTCGCCGATACCGTACCACCGGCCCAACCCGATGACTGCGTTGAAGGACGCATTGCGCGACGCGCTGTCGGCTGCCGGGATGCAGGAGACGATCAGCTATCCGCTGGTCAGCATGGAGGATCTGGGCCGGCTGAGCGTCAACGGCGAGGCGGAGGGCGATTCAACCCGGTTGAGGGTGGCGAACCCGATGTCCGCCGACCAGGACATCATGCGGCCGACGCTGACGGCGAGCATCCTGAACACGCTCGCCTATAACCGGGGGCACAACGACGGCGGATTCCGGCTGTTTGAACTGGGAAGCGGTTTCATCCCGCAAAGTGCGGGACTTCCGATGGAACAGGAGACGGCAGCCGGCGTGATGTCGGGGCCGCGCTACGACGCCAACTGGCTGAGTTCCGGCGAATCGTTGGACTTCTTCGACCTTTCCGGAACGCTGGCGGCCGCACTGAACCGGGTTGGGATTACCACCTCGCTCTTATCGGATAATCAACCGTTGTTCCATCCGGGACGATGCGCGCGGATCCTGGCCGGCGCAGGACAATCAGCAGACGTCGGAGTGATCGGTGAACTGCACCCCGACATTCGGGAGGCGTTCGACCTCGGGTCGGACCCGGTGGTCTATTTCGAGGTTCGACTGGACGACTTGCTGAAAACGGGAACAGACGGTGGTCGATTCCAGTCATTGTCGCGGTTCCCGGCGGCCAATCGCGACCTGGCGCTGTTGGTGCCGACCGACGTGCCGGCGGCCCGAGTGCAGGGCCTCATCGAAAGGGTCCGGCTGGTGGAACGGGCGGAGCTGTTCGACGTGTACACCGGCGAAAACGTGCCTGAGGGCACGCGTTCGCTGGCCTTCCGCATCCGGTTCCGCGCTCCGGACCGGACACTAACCACTGAAGACGTCAACCGGGCAGTGAACGGTTTGACGAGAGCTCTAGAACGGGAAGCCGGGGCGACGGTTCGGGCATAACGCACACCGGAGTCTCGGAACATTAAGAGCGACTGTGGTACGATCATTAGTTGCCTGCCGCCCCTCACCCCGCTACGGATGCGATTGCCATGACTACTCACGCCGACTCGCGAGAACTGCACGCCCACGACGCCCATGGCGACGGGGACCACGAAAGTATCCATGACCACGGGCAGCGACCCCATGTGGGACATGACCACGGGCGCTCTGGACACCATCGCGGCCGCCACGACGGCCACGGTCACGAAGACATGCTGGAGGTGGAGCAGGCGTTCGAGCGCATCATCGCCCACTTCGGCCCGCTGGACGCAGTGGAACTGCCGGTGCTGGAATGCCTGGGCCTCGCCTTGGCGGAGGACGTCACATCCCCGCTGAACCTTCCGCCGCTGGCCAATTCGGCCATGGACGGCTACGCGTTGCTGCACGACGACATCATTGCGGCCGACGAGGACTCGCCGAAGCTTTCGGTGATCTCCGCAGTTGCTGCCGGGCAGGTCTCGGATCTGACGGTCACCAGTGGCACCGCGATCCGAATCATGACGGGAGCGCCGGTGCCCGCCGGCGCGGACACCGTGGTTCCCTTCGAGGAGACCGACGAACTCGAGCGCCGGCGGTCCGGCACGCCGCTGGACGAGATCGAAATCCGCAAGGCTCTGCCGCTGGGCAGCAACGTTCGGCCGGCCGGCGAGGACGTCCAGGCCGGCGAGTTGGTGCTGCCGGCGGGCACAGTGGTCCGACCGGCAGAGGCCGGGGTGCTGGCCTCGCTGGGATTGTCCACGGCGAGGGTGATACGCAGACCGGTGGTTGCCGTGCTGTCCACCGGGGATGAGCTGACCACGGTGGGCGATCAACTGGCGCCGGGTCATATCTACGACAGTAACAGCAGCAGCGTGGCGGCGGCGGTTCGAGCGGCCGGCGGCGTGGCGAAGATCATCGGCATTGCGCGGGACACCCTGGACGACCTGCATCGCTGTATCGATGCCGCGTCGGACGCTGATCTGCTGGTCACGTCGGCCGGTGTGTCCAAGGGCGACTACGACATGGTCAAGGACGTGTTGGAGCAGCGCGGTGACATGAACTTCTGGTCGGTGCGGATGCGACCGGCCAAGCCACTGGCGTTCGGGCTGCTCAAGCGCGAGGGGCGCGAACCGCTGCCTCTGCTGGGATTGCCGGGAAACCCGGTCAGCGCGCTGCTCGCGTTCGAGATGTTCGGCCGGGCGGCCGTACGACGCATGATGGGACGGGACCTGTTGGCCCGCCCTTCGGTGGAAGGGGTGCTCACCGGGCCGATTTTCAACAGCGACGGGCGGCGGGTCTACGCCCGGGTCGAAGTGGAACGCCGGGATGGTACCTGGTTCGCCACGCCGACCGGGCCGCAGGGATCGAACATCCTGACGTCGTTGTCCAAGGCCAACGGACTGGCGATCTGTCCGGCCGACCTGCCGCGCAAGAACGTCGGACAAGCCGTAAAGATCATAATGCTGGACTGGAATGAAGAGGTTAACGCATGACGACCACCGTCACAGGAAATAGCAGATCGCCAGCGCCCGAGTATCGGTTCAGCCTGGAACGACTGGAAGAACTGAACCGGTCTCCGGTTCCGTTGCTCCTGGCCCGTCTGAACACCACGTGCCCGTCGTTCGGCAAGACGACTGACGAAATCGCCGATCCTTCTGACCTGATGAAAGAGATCAGGGCACACTGCGCCGGAGACACCGAGTTCATCCAGTCTGCGATGCCCCTGCAGGAGATCGTGTTCCGCACGCTGCTGCTGCGCGGAGGCGAGCCCATACCGCTAGCGGAGTTGCACGCCGAACTGACCGAAAAATGGTCGACCCCGATCCGTCCGATCACGGTCACGGTGAATGGACTGGCAAGGGTGCTGGACAGCGACGTCTTCTACGGCTTTGCTGCGATCCCCGTTGAAGAGCCGGCGCCGGAAGAATTTCCCGACAGCGCGCACATGCTGACCACGCCGGGACTAGATGAAGATGAGCAGTTGAGCAGGATATTCGAGGTTCTTGCCGCAGACGACGATGACGAGGATGAGGACCTGTTCGGCGAAGACGATCTCGACGACGAGGACGAAGACCTGTTTGAAGACGACGACGAAGAGGCAGAAGAAGAATGAATCTGAGGCGGTTCGAGACTGCAACGGCCGAGCGGAAGCGGCATCGTTGAAGTCGAGCTTAGCGCCCGCCATGTCCGAACCACGTCGTCCATTCCGACTCGGGGGCGCGTTCCGAACTGCCGCCGGCAATCTCGTTTTCGTGGGTCCAACGGTTGAAATTCGGTAACCCTGCGTCCAGGAACAACTCCCGGATTACGGCTCAGGTCCGGAATGACGCCTGCAAGGTGCGCCATTCGTCGAGTTTGAGTTGTTACGTCGTCTCTGGAATCGTTGACTGCCCGGTAGGCCGCCGCTAGAATAGTGCAATGATGAGCGGTTGGGGCTGTTTTCAGTCCCAGCCTTCTACGTTACGCACCATCAAGGAGGTGACGCCATAGCCAGACAGTACAGGGTCAACGAACAGATACGCGTCCCAAGGGTACGAGTAATTGGAGAAGATGGCGAGCAGCTTGGCGTGATGACGGTGTCCGACGCTCTCTCCAGGGCGCGGATGAATGACCTTGACCTGGTGGAAGTGGCGCCCAACGCCGATCCGCCGGTCGCGCGGCTGCTTGACTACGGAAAGCTCCGGTACCTAACGTCCAAGAAGGAACGCGAGACCCGCAAATCCCAGAAAAGCAACGAGCTGAAGGAAGTACGGTTCCGCCCCAACATCGGCACCCACGACTTTGACGCCAAGCTCCGCAAGGTGCGCCAGTTCATTGGCAACGGAGACAAGGTCAAGCTGACGGTTCGGTTCCGCGGACGCGAGGCGGTGCACCAGCAAAACGGTCTATCGCTGTTGAAGCGCGTGGCGGAGGAGCTGAAAGACGACATCCGACTGGAACAGCAGCCTTCCATGGAAGGCCGGGCCATGTCGATGGTCCTGATACCCAGCCCGACGGTGGCAGCTCGCAACGAACGAAAGGAAGCAGTAGCTACGGAATAACCGCACATGCCCAAACTGAAAACCCACAAAGGGGCCAAGGCCCGCATACACGTGACGGGCTCTGGTAAATTGCTCCGCCGCAAGCGGATGAGCAGTCACCTGCGACGCAAGAAGCCGAAGAAAGTCACGCGGAAGTTCGCCCAGAAGGTCGCGTTTGCCGACGCTGACGTGAAGCGCCTGAGCCGGCTTGTGCCTTACGACATCTAGACTGGAGAATCCGCAACCGTGCCAAGAGTCAAAAGGGGCGTGACCAAACGCGCCCGACACAAGAAGATCATCAAAGCCGCCAAGGGTTACCAGGCGTCATCGGGTCGCAACTATAAGTGGGCCAAAGAGGCGGTAATGCACGCGTGGAGCCACGCGTACCGCCACCGTCGGCAGCGCAAGGGCGACTTCCGGCGACTGTGGATCATCCGCATCGGAGCGGTGTGCCGGCAGCACGACATGACCTACAGCCAGTTCATGCACGGCCTGAACGTGGCCGGCATTGAGATCGACCGCAAGATGTTGGCGGACATGGCTGTTCGGGATCCCGAGTCTTTCCAGCGGCTGATAGAGGTCGCCAAGGGAGCAGCGGCGACGACCGCATAGCCTCACCGCATCACTACCGATCACCACGTAGGGGCGAATGATCATTCGCCCCTATTGTCATTCCAAGCCCCACGTGATGCGCGCCGGGTCCACCTCGTCGCAGGGGAGCAACATCAGGTCACGGCGGAGGTGGTTGCGACCTCCAGCGGGTTCGCCGATGCCGTCAGCAACACCGATGCACAATTCCGGTTGTGACGCATCCCGCTCTACCAGCAGGTGCAGCCGCCCATCGGCAAGCCATTCAAAATCCCGGGAAACCGATTGGTCATCGCACGGACGAAGCAGTATCGATGCGCCCGGGTTCCGATCAGCAACAGCCAAACAGACATCGTACTCGACCAGCCGGATGCTGCCGCTGAGAGGGTCGCCCGTCATGGTAAATGACTGGTCGTCCGCAGAACTGGACTTGCAGCTGTGGGCCTGCAAGTCGGCGTCCAGCCGGATGCTGGCGCCAAAGCCCCGGACGTCGATGCAATAACCCAGTGGATCATCCAGGTTATCTTGCAGGCGCAGTAAGCCAGCCGTTGCCGCCGGCGCTCCCGGCGGAATGGGCGTTGGTTGAGCCTGACGCGTTGGCGTAGACGTGGGCAGGATAGGAGCGCTGGTTGGCAAAGCCGGGATTGTGGCCACAGTCGCAGTAGCCGGTGGTCGAACGGTCACGGACGCGACTTGGTGGGACGACGCAACTGCGACTGCGGTTGCCGCGGCGGCGGGCTCGGTAGGAGCGGGAGGCGTAGCGTCAGCGGTGCAGGCGACAATCGCCCAGCACACTACGCCCAGCCAGACGCGGAGCAGCCACGCTGAACTCACGGTCAGTCGTGAAAACGTTGTAGCAACTCGAACAGCGCTTCGGCCCCGAACTGCAATGCTGAAACAGGGACGCGCTCGTTGGCGGCGTGGATTGTTTTGAGGAAGTCGAAATCTGGGGGCAGGTTCATGGGCATCCAGCCGTAGGTCTGAATACCCAGCGCGGCGAAATGTCGCCCATCGGTTCCGGCCGGCATGAGCATGGGAACGGAAACCCCCTCGGGGTCGTGTTCGCGGATGATGCCGGACAGGGTGTCGAACAACCCCATGTTCAGGACCCAGGGTTTGGGTTCGTAGCGGACGGCCTGAAGCTCGATGTCGGGGCCAGCGATGTGCTGCAATTCGCCGAGCAGATCCTCGGCGTCATAGCCCGGGAGCATGCGGCAATCCAACGTAACCGTAACCTCGCTGGGGATGACGTTGGTCTTTTCGCCGCCGGCGATGACCGTGGCGTTGGCGGTGTGACGGAACAGGGGCTCCATCTCGCGGCCCACGGTTCCCATGCGGCGCAGCATCCGGCCGGTGAAGGCGGGGTTCAGGAGCAGCCGCAAGAACGCCCCATCGGCCAGAGGCAATCGGCCGGCCATGGCCTCGATCATCATGCGTGTGACCGGATGGGCGTGGAACGGCAGCGGAGTGCGGTCGAGTTTGACCAGGAAGTGGGACATGCGAGTCGGAGCGGTATCGTGGTGCACGAGGGAGCCGTGTCCACCAGGTCCGCGGGCTACAGCTTCGACGCGGCAGCCCTGCTTCTCGGCGACCTGGACCATGTAGAACTTGCGGCCCCGGTACGTCTTGCTAAACCCGCCGAACTCGCCGACGGCGTAGCGGACACCGTCGAACATCTCCGGGTGGGTTCGGGCCAGCCAGGCAGCGCCGGTGTTCCCGCCGGCCTCCTCGTCGCTGACCAACGCGAGGATCACGTCGCCGGGCAGGCTGGCATCCTCCTGGTGAGCCCGAATGAAGGCGTCCATCATCATGGCGACGCCGCCTTTCATGTCCAGCGCGCCGCGACCCCAGACATAGTCGTCCTGAAGCCGGCCCTCGAAAGGAGGCACGTCCCAGGGTTGGGCAACGGTGGGCACCACATCGATGTGCCCGTAAAGCAACAGCGGCGGGGCGTCACCCCGGCCGGGCAGGCGGCTGACCACGTTCAGTCGGTCTGGATCTTCTCCGAGGAGGTCAGCGGCGATTCCGGCGTTGGCGAGAACATCGCGGCAGTAGGCTGCGCAGTCGCTCTCGTTGCCGGGTGGGTTGGTGGTGTCGAAGCGGATGAGCTTCTGGAGGAGGTCGGCTACCGGAGGTCGGACCTGGGTGGAACCTGATGCGGAAACCATTGGTCAACCAGCCCCTGCACGTTGGCGGAGCCTAGCGGTTTTCCTCGTCGTCGCCCAGATCCGCGCCCAAACCCTGGAGGAACTCCTCAATACTGGAAGGCAGCGGCGTGGTTGGCTCGGTTTGCGCGTCGCCGCCGTATTCGCTGTCGTACATCTCTTCGATGCGCGTGAGCGTGTCCCCGGTGGGGATCTGGCCGTCGTTGGGGGTGAGCTCGTCGTATTGCTTCTGGCCACGCTCGGTCTGCGCAATGTAGTCAGGAAGGTTGTACAGACGACACAGCAGATCCATCATGCGAGCCGCGCCCTGGTGGTCATCGTCCAGGTTGAGGTATTGGGGCAGGTGCACGACGAAGGCGCGGGTCTCCACGCCGGTCTGAGCCGCGGTTTGGCTCACGGTGTAGGTGATGGTGGTGGGGCCCTCGTAGCTGCTGGCGCGAGCGTTGGCGATCTGGTAATCGCGTTCCACGTTCTCACCGGTGCCCAAACCGGAAACCACCAGCGGGCGGGTGTGCGGGACCATGTCGTACATGCCACCGATGAGGGAATACTGCTTCACGCCGAAGTGGTTGATGATCTCCAGCAGGGCGTCAGAGTAGTCCTCGCCATAAAGGTGAGGCTCCAGGAGATGGGCGGTCAGCAGGTGAGGGCCATCCTCGGGGTTGGCGTAACGGATGATCGTGTTGGGAATGGTAACCTCGCGGCGGCCGTTGACGAGGTAGGAGCGCGGGCGGTAACGGGTGAAATCGTAGTAGCGGCCCGGGCGATAGAGGCGACCGAGTTCCTGGCTACGCAGATGGCGCTCAACCCTGCCGAGCGACAGGCTGCCCACGTTTCCCACGTCGATCCACGGTCGGAGCACAGCCAGCATGTGCGGCTCGTGCAACTCCGGCACCGGTTCGGCTATGTCGAATTCACCAATACGCATAACGTGTCCTCACCGTATCAGTCGGCTACCGCAGCGTCAAGGAAGGTTCGGATAGGGCTTTCGGCGCCCGGAACCGCCCAATTGTAAATCGGACCGTCACCCGACGCGTGCGTACAACCGGTACACGGGGTCACACCGTCAGTAGGCGATGGGTTCAACACCGGCGGGAAGGACATATGGGCCGTGGTGGGTTGACCCGAAAATCTACGAAATCTAACACTCCCCCATCTGCACTAGTTGGCCCTCACGCCAGGCGGTGAAGCCACCCTTGACGGTGGCGAAGGTGTCGAGACGAAGCGCGCCATCGACGTTGTGACCAGCCATGTCGTGCCACACGAAACGGCCTTCGCGCTTGTCCCATATAGCGGCGTCGCCCTCCATGCCGACAGCCAGGGAGCCAATGCTGTCCTGCAGGCCGAGGATCTCGGCGGGTCGGCTGGTGCTGGCGGCGACGGCGTCGGATAGAGGCATGCCCAACGCGTGGAACTTGCTGACCAGGTCGTTCATGAGGTAGACGACGCGTCCCGGCGGCGCGATGTGGACATCGGTGCTGATGGTGTCGGGCACGACGCCCTGGTCCATGGCGGCCTTGACCACCTCCACGTCGCAGTGTATGCCGGCGTGTCCGACGTCCATGACCACCCCACGGTCGGCGGCAGCGCGGACCTCGGGACGGATTTTGCCAGAATTGTCCAGCATGTTTTCCGGGAAGCCGTTGAAGGCGTGGGTGGAGATGTCGCCGGGGCCGAGGTGTTCGAGCACGTCGGGCAAGGGGATGGGCGTGCCGCTGACATGTACCATGAGGCGAACGCCCGCCTCGGTGGCCGCTTCGCGGGCCCGCGACATGGCCTCGTGGGCGTTCCACCGGGCCACGGCGTCGAAGTGCATGCGGACCTTGACGCCGAATACGAAATCAGGGTTGTCCTTGATGGCCTGCACCGTCTGCTCCACGTCAATGATGCGCATGTCGTGGAGACCACCACCGAGAACCCGATTGGCCGCCAAACCGACAGCCCCGATGTGCAGGAAGGCGAGCAGCCGGGTGCGGTGCGCGGGAAATACGTAGTCGCGCATGGCGCCGTAATTGAGGAAACCAGCGCTGCCAGCATCGACGCCGGTGGTCACGCCGCTGCCCAGGCAGGTCTGGTCGGCGTGGACGGCGCTGCCGCTGCCTCCATGATAGAAATGGCCGTGGAGGTCGATGAGGCCGGGAGTGACCAGTTTGCCGCTGGCGTCGATGGTCTGCGTGGCGGAGGTCGGATCGATGTGATCGGCAACCGCGGCAACCTTGCCGTCCTTGAAGGCGATGTCGCGGGGTTCGTCGTTGATGCCCTGGGTCGGGTCAAGCAGGTTGCCGCCCGACAGCACCAGGTCATAAGTGGCGGTGGTCATCGGATTGGTTCCCTCCAATCAACGTTCAACGCGAAAGCCCGGCGTTCTATCAAAGTGCATGGCGCTCGCATTGCACCTCAGAAAATTGGCGACCCGGAGCTAGTCCTCGTCCCAGTAATAGTCCTCGGCGGCGAGATTTTCCTGCCACCAGCGGCGCAAACGGGGCAGCACCAACTCCTTGGGCTTGCGAAAATCGGTCTCAACGAAGTCGAGGGAATCCGAAAGGGGCTTCGCCTCCCACTTTTCGATGGCCTCCATGATGAACCGTCGCACCATTTCCGGGGAACGGGACTCCAGCCGGCCCAACTGATAGGCCAGGGTCACGGCCATCTGCATCTGGCAGATCACCGCGTGGGCATCCTCGTCGCGCAGGTTTTCAGGCATGGCGCCGGACTGGTCGATGAAGTCGTCCAGAACCTGACCGATGATGAGCGGGGGATCGTTTTCTTCGTGTTCCGGGAGGAACTCCACCAACCGGTCTGCCAAGTCGGCAACGCCTTCTTCCGGAAGGGCGTAGTCAGCCCAACGGTCATCGCCGGGCTCCGGGTTAGGAGTAAACTGGTCGTCGCTCATTGCATCGTCCTGAGCCCCAAACTGTTCAAACAATTGTATCACGCACCCATTACAAGGATGATTCTCAGCAATATGACGGTGTTGCTCCCAAATGTTTCCGTGTCAGTACAGACGGACCTGCCAGAGGGATGGGAACCCATTGACGAACCGGGGTGGCTCGATTCGGTCGTGCGCCGCGGTTTGGCGCAGGCCATACCGGCGAATGCGTCGGGTCAAGTGAGCCTGCTCCTCACGGACGACGCGACCGTGCGCCACCTCAACCGGGAGTACCGAGGCGTAGACCGTACAACGGACGTGCTGTCGTTTTCGTTCGATCACTGGGGTCACTGGGAAGGGGATGAGGACGCGCCGGGGTCCGACGAAGAGCTGTTACCGGGGTGGCCGCTACCGGACGACGAGCCGCCGCCGCTGGGGGAGATAGTGGTCTCGGTTCCACAGGCGGCTCGACAGGCGGAAACACAGGGGGTGCCGCTGCAGGAGGAGCTGGCGCTGCTCATAGTGCATGGGGCGTTGCACCTGCTGGGGTACGACCACTATGACGACGAGGAACGGGAGGCGATGCAGGCGCTTGAGCGAGCGGCGTTGTCGGGCCTGTTCCAGAATCCCGAGCCTCCGGTCGCCGACTAGAGGTAGACCATCGCCACCATGATGGCGAAGTAAACCAGCGTCGAGACGACGAGAGCCCAGACGCCGGCCGCCAGATCGTCCAGCATGATTCCCCACCCGCCATGGAGGTCTTCGAGGCGCCGGCATGGCCAGGGCTTGAGGGTGTCGAAAGCGCGGAAGGCGAAAAAGCACAGCGCCACCCACCACAGCGGCCACCAGGGCGCAAAGAGGGCGGAAGACAGATGCCAGGAGGCCCAGGCGGTGGGAATCAACGTAATCCACATGCCAACAAACTCGTCCCAGACCGCAGTGCCGGGGTCGGGGTTGGCGTCAGTGGACATGCGTCCGGTGGCCCAAACACCGACGACCGTTCCGCCCAGGATCAGGACCGCGAGGACCAGCAAGCGCAGCAGAGTCGCAAAAGGACCGTCGGCGGGGAGCAGAAACATCAGGGCGCAGTAGATAATCGCCGCGGCACCCGCGCCGGCGGTACCCGGCGCCAGGGGGGAGAGCCCGCTGCCGAATCCGCTGCCGATGAGCCAGGCCAGGCGATCCGCCCAGGACATTTTCCGGAGATCAGGCGTAGCCCAGCCGGTCCAGATCATGCTCACTCAGGCCCAGATAGTGACCGATTTCATGCAGCAACGTTGTTCGCACTTCCCGGACCACGTCGTGGTGGGTGTCGCAGATATCCAGGATGGGCAGCCGATAAATATAGATGCGGTCGGGCATCATAGGATCGGCAGCGTATCGCTCGACCAGAGGTACACCGACGTAGAGGCCAAGGAGGTTGTCGCCGTGATCGTGGTCGGACAGGTCCCCGGCGTCAACGGCCTCGGGTCCCGGAAGGTCCTCGACGAGGATGTCGACGTTCTCCAGGGATGCGCGGAAGTTTTCGGGCAACTCCCAATAGGCCTGCTGAACCAGGCCTTCAAACTCGTCGGGGCTCATGGAATCAGGGAAAATCAGCCGGCGGACACGCGGGCGCGGATTTCCTTGAGAATGTCGACGTTGGGTTTGTCGGGGCCGCGGTTGTCCTTGTCGTAGCCGGGAACCTCGAGGAAGAAGGGCACATCGGCGAAAGCGGGATGGGACATGATATTGGTGAAGCCTTCCTCACCGATCAGGCCCTCTCCAATGTTGTCGTGACGGTCCACCCCGGAGCCGCAGGCGCGCTTGGAATCGTTGGCGTGCACTGCGCTCAGCCGATCCAGGCCGATATCCCGGTCGAACTCGTCGATCATGCCAGCGACGCCGTCGGGGTTGGTGAGGTCATATCCGGCGGCGAAGGCGTGCTGGGTGTCGAGGCAGATGCCCAAGCGGGGGCTATCGACGGCGCGCATCACCTCGCCCAACTCGCCGAACTTGGCGCCGATGTGCTGGCCCATGCCGGCCATGTTCTCAAGACACAGCAGGGGGCCATCAGGAGACTGGTCCAGGACCCGGTTGATGCTGTCCACGACTTGCTGGAAGACGCCGTCGTACCCGGCCCCGCCGTGGCTGCCGGGATGGAAGATGACACCGCCGGCGCCGATCTGGTCAGCCAGGTGCATGTACTGGACCAGCGAGGTCACGGACTTGTCGACGTTTTCCGGGTTGGAGTTCCCGAGGTTGATCAGGTAGATGGCGTGCAGGAAGGGCGGCGCCAGCCCGGCTTCGGCGTTCTTTTCGCGGAAGGCGTCCGCCTGGGCATCGGTGAGGGCTTTGAAACGCCAGGAGCGAGTGGAGGACCCGAAGATCTGGACGGCCTCGGCGCCGATTTCGACGGCGCGACCCACTGCGTTGCCGATGCCGCCGGCGGCGGAAACATGAGCGCCAATAATCATCGTCATTGCCTCGGTAGTTGCCCGGCAGACACCGGCGGGATTTTCGTGATGGACAGTATCGCAGATACCAGTCTTGCTTTACCATGACCCCGATGACGCTTTCGTCGGTTCCGCAAACCATGTCCGCACTGTCGCTGGTGGAACCCGGGGATCCGCCCACCCTAGCGATGGTGGAACGCCAGGTCCCGACGCCGGGCCCCGGCGAGGTATTGCTGCGGGTGGACGCCTGCGGATTCTGCCACCACGACTACCTGGTGATGGCGGGAACGCTGCGGCGGGGCGTCGCGGCGGACGTTGTCCTGGGGCATGAAATGGCGGGGACCGTGGTGTCGTTCGGCGAAGAGGCCACCGCATTTCGGGAGGGCGAACGGGTGGTCAGCCTGCTGACTGCGGCGTGCGGTCGTTGCCGGCGGTGCCGCTCCGGCCGAGAACACCGTTGCTTGCAGGGCGCCGGAATCGGCCACGGCCGGGACGGCGGGTTCGCCGAGTACGTCGCTCTCCCCGAAACGGCGTTGGTATCCGTCCCGGCCGCGGTGCCACCGGAGCGAGCGGCGCTGCTGGCCTGCCCGGCCGGGGTCGCGCTGTCGGGCATCGACAATGCAGAGGTCTTGGACGGCGAAACGGTGCTGATCACGGGAGCCGGGGGCGGATTGGGCAGCCACGTAGTGCAGCTGGCGACAGTGAAGGGAGCGCAGGTCATCGCCGTTACGTCATCGCCGGAGAAGGAGGACGCCCTGGAAAGCCTGGGGGCGTCGGTGGTGATTGAGATTGCGGACGGGCCAGACCTGGCGGAGATGGTCCTGGCGATCACCGAAGATCGGGGCGCTGACGTGGTGATCGATACGGTAGGCCCGCCGCTGTGGCCCGACGTTATGCGGTGCCTGGGGCAATACGGGCGCATGGCGCTGCTCGGGGACGTAACCGGGGAACCCGCGCCGGTTCGGTTGGCCGAGTTGATCTTCCGGGATCTACGGCTGACCGGGGTATCCGGGGTTTCCAAACTTACTCTGGAGCGCTGCGTCGAGATGGCCGCGACGGGCGAGTTACAGCCAGTGGTCGCGGGTGTGTTGCCTCTCAACGCGCGGGGCGCAGAGGAGGCGGTGCGGATGGTGCGAGAGCGGGAGCCGTTGGGCCGGGTGGTTTTGGTGCCCTGACCGGGGTGGGATCAGGCGGTTGCCTCGCGGCGACCGAGGGTGAAGACGCGGCCGAACTCGCGTCGCTCCCAGATAACCAGGAACTGGGCCGCGATGAAGATTGAGCTATAGGTTCCGACTATCACGCCAATGGCCACCACCAAGAGCAGTTCACGGATCGATTCGCCGCCGATGAGCAGCATGGCGAGCAGCACCAAAAGGGTGGTGAAGCTGGTGTTCACGGACCGCCCCACACTCTCGATGATGCTGAGATTCACGGTGTCTTCAAGGCTGCGGTCGGGGACCCGGATGGTATTCTCGCGGATGCGGTCGAACACCACGATGGTGTCGTTTACCGAGTATCCCGCCACGGTCAGGATGCCGACGATGAACATGGCGTTGACTTCCATATCCAAAACGCGGCCGAGGATGGAGAACACGCCGAGGACGATCACGGTGTCGTGAACGAGAGTTACAACCGCGGCCACGCCGTAGCGATAGGCCCGAGGAACCCGGCGGAAGGCGTACCAGATGTAAATGAGGATGAAAACGGAAGCGACGAGGAGGGCCAGGAAGGTGTTGCGCACCGTCTCCTGAGCGACGATGGGTGACACGGTATCAACGCCGGAGGCGTTGATGGGACCAATCTGCGCCTCCAGCGCGTCCTCAATCCGTTGCCGTTCGGACGACCCACCGGCAGAGGCTTCTTCGAGCACGCGAGTACGAATCAAAACGGAGCGATCGTCCAAGGACTGAACCAACGCTTGCGGATGGCCGACGTCGGACAACAGACTACGAACGGCGTCAGCGTTGGCTGGATCCTCAAAAGCGACGGTCAGAACCGAACCACTGGAGAAGTCGATGCCCGGCTTCAGACCGGAGCCGCCGGAGGCCCAACCGGGCGGGGCGATCATGGACAGCAGGCCGGGTATGATCACCAGGGCCGAAATGACAAAGTACCAGCCGCGTTTGCCGACGATATTGAACATTGGTTATTGGCCCTCCCGGGCCGACTGAGGGCGCTGCCCCGTGGATCGGGGCTGGATCTTTTCCGGCGTGAACAGGTTGGCGGCGCGTCCCAGACCTGTGGCCTGAAGGGCCTGCAGCAGGTTGCGGCTAACCAGAACGGCGGTGAACATGCTGACCAGCACGCCCACGAGCAGGGTCAGGGCAAAGCCGTTGACCAGTCCGCCACCCAACCGGTTGCCGAACCAGAGCAGCACCACGCAGGTGATCAGGGTACTGACGTTTCCGTCCCTGATGGCAGGCCAGGCGCGGTTGAAGCCCACGTCCATGGCCGAACCTAAGGATCGGCCCAGCCGGATCTCTTCCTTGATGCGCTCGAAGATCAGGATGTTGGCATCGACGGCGAGTCCTATGGACAGGATGAAACCCCCAATGTGGGGCAGGGTGAGAGTGATGGGCACCAACTTGAAGATGGCCAGGGTAACTATCGCGTAACACACGAGAGCGACGGCGGCCACCACGCCGGCGGCGCGATAGTAGGCGATGACAAAGACGAGGACCAAACCCAAGCCGACCATGCCGGCCTGGAGGCTGCGTTCGAGGGATTCCTTGCCGAGGATCGAGTCGACGTCGGATTCCTGGATGAGGTTCAAGGGCACCGGGAGACTACCTGACTTGAGCTGAATCGCCAGCCTCCGGGCGGTTTCACGGTTGAACCCACCGGAGATCTGGCTGCGCCCGTCACGGATGTGAGCGCGAGCGACGGGAGCGATAAGCTCGTCGCGGTCGAGGAAAATGGCGATGACCTCGTCGGTCTGGGGATTGGTCCGAGTGTTGATTTCGCCGGTCATTTGGCCGAACAACTCAGCGCCGCGATCATCGAACTGGACGTTGACGACCCACGCGCCGATCTCGTCGGTGCTGACAAAGGCGTCATCCAGGTCGTCGCCGGTGAGGCCGACGCTGCTGTCGGTGTACGGAGGCAAACAGAGGCCATCGGCGGCAGCGAGAGGTCCCGCGCATTTCCGGCGGAGAAACTCGAGCTGGGCAGTCTCGCCGATGAGACGCTTGGCGTCATCGACGCTGCCGGTTACCTGGTAGTCGATGATGGCGCCCACTTCGGATACGAGAATGGTCTGGAGAGCCTCGCGCTCGGGTGCGCCGAGGGTGGCGTCGGTGGTAATGCGGAAACGGTTTTCACCACGACTATCCACGTTGTTGCCGTAACCCTGATCGGCGACTACGCTTCCCAGCTTGGCAACGTCGGCGTCCTCGGCGAACTGCACGGACACCACCGAGCCGGTGGCGCCGGGAAGTTGAACGATAATCCGGTCGTCGCCGAAACGCTGGACTATCGGTTCCTCGGTCCCGTAGAGGTTGACGCGATTGCTGATGATGCCGAGCACGCCTTCCATTTGCTCGTTGGTGGGAGGCGGCGTGTCGTCGGTGATGAACTCGACGGGTTCGGCGATGGCGTCGGTCAATGCCTGGCGCACCGCGTCACGGCGTTCGGGGACGAGGAACTCACCGGCAATCCGGAAAGTCAGTCCGTCGTCCGACTGGCTCACCTCACCCTGGTAATCGACTGCAGCAAGGGCATCCTCGACGGCTGCGAGGTCGGCTGCAGCATCGCCGGGGAAGGTGGCCGTCAGGACGGTTCCGGTGTCGGCCTGGTAAACGAGGTGCGCTCCGCCCTGGAGGTCGAGGCCCAGCTTGAGGCCCAGCGGTCCGGTGTCGGCGCGGTCGATACGGGGCACGCCCGGAATCGAGAGATGAATTTCCGGCAGGGCCAGCGAGACGGCCGAAACCGCCAACACCGCCAGAATGAGAATCGTCAGTAAAACGGTGCGTCTTCGCATGCTACCTATTCCAGGCCTCTAATCTGCTATTGGAGGCGCACCGGTGCGCCTATTGGGCTCGACCGAGTTATATGGCCGCTACCTTTACGGGGGCTAAAAGCGCGCGTCGGGCGAATCAAGAAAACAGGTGGATGTATTTGCATTGATCCGAAAGAGGTGCGCCAACGGGTATTACGATTGCTCACCCTCATTGACCAACCTGGCGGCCAGTTTCATCGCGTCCTCCCGGCTGGAAATTTCGCCGACCGCCTCGGCTTCGCGAAGGCGTTCCAACAAAGAGCCGATGCGGGGGCCGGGAGGGAGGTCGAGAGCGTCCATCAGGTCATGGCCATTGATCAAGGGTGGGTTGTCATTACGATTTCCCGGTTGTTCAGCCCCGGCTTCGAGAACGGCGGCAATCATTTTAGCATAGTTGCCCCAGCGTTCCGGGGAGAGTTCCGGGCCGCGGGCGGCCAACACATCGGCCATGGCGAGGTAGAGGGTGTCCACGGCAGCATCGCCGACGTCGCGGTAATACCTGAAGATCGCCCGGGCGGACGGCATGTCAGACCCGTGCCGGAGTTGGCTGGGCCGAAGATGGTGGAGCACCATAGCCGAGACCAGATCAGTGATCCGGCGCGACATGCGAAGACATGAGAGGCGGCGTTGCACGACTTCCGCCCCCTCTTCGCTATGCCCAAGGAAGCGCACGCGACCGTCGGCATCGGCGTCGCGGGTCTGGGGCTTGGCGATGTCATGCAGCAGGGCCGCCAGCTTGAGCACGGTGCGGCGAGTGTGGCCGTCACCGATGATTTCGCTGAAGTAGGCGTCTCCTTTCGCGGTCCACGGGGCCATGGTGTAGATGGCGTTGTTCCGGTGACCGGCGGTGACCTCCTCGGCGTATTCAACGCAGTGGAGCAGGTGGCCCCACACGTCCCAATAATGGTGTGACCGGGGCTGCTGGCAGTCCCGGGTTGCCTCCAACTCGGGGACCACGCGACAGAGGAGGTCGAGACGATCCAGTACTTCGAGCTGCGGGCGGGCGCCGTCGCCAGCGAGGATCGTCATGAACTCGTCGCGTACGCGTTCAGGCGACACCTGGGTGAGTAGATGAGCGTTCCGGCGGATCAGGCGAGCGGTGTCGGGCTCCATGCGGAGCCCCACCTGCTGGGCGAGGCGAACGGCGCGAAGCATCCTCCCGGGGTCGGCGGCGAAAACATCGTCGCCACCGGCGCGGAGGACGCGACGCGCGAGGTCCGCTCTGCCGTTAAGGGGATCAACGATGGCGTCGAAGCGCTCGTCGGAATCCCAACAGCGGAGAGGTACCCCCATGGCGTCGACGGTGAAGTCCCTGGAACGGAGATCGTCTTCGATGGATCCCGCGTGGCCCGAAATGTCGATCAGGAATGGACGGTTGTTTTCGCCCGCTCCGGGAAGTGCGACGCGGACAATATTCCACTCGGGCAGGGGGACCGCGGTCCCGCCCACGAAATCAGCGACGGCGCGGCCCACAGGATGCGCGTCGCCGGCGACGGCGATGTCGACGTCCTGGAGTTCGCGGCCCAGCAGCGCGTCACGCACCGCGCCACCGACCAGCCAGGCCGGAGCAGCGATCTGAGTGTCGAAGAACCCGGCCAGCCGGGTGATGAGGCTGGCAGAGTCCATATTAGTCGGCGACGCCGGCGTCGTCGGTCTGGCGGGCGGCGGGCCGGCCGTTACTGGGGTCGAACTGGGGGAGATCGGACCGGGGCGCGATATTGCGGCCGTTCATACGCTGGGCCGCGGCTTCCAGTTCGGCGGCGTCGGGCTCGCCGGTGGGAAGGTATTCCACGTCCCCTTCTTCATTGACGTGGATCCGGAAAAACTGGTCGTGGGCGATCAGGTGGTCAAGGTACAGTACGCCGTTGAGGTGATCGGTCTCGTGTTCGACGGCCTGCGCCAACATGCACTCGGCCTTGAGGCGCTGCTGCTTGCCGGTGAGATCCTGATAGCGGACTCGGATTCGTTCGGCACGGTTGACCATACCCCGGTATCCGGGCAGGCTGAGACAGCCCTCTTCAACCTCGCGGAGGCCCTCGCGCCGCATGATCTCGGGGTTAACCAGGACCAGGGCCTCTTCCCAATCTTCCATTTTCACCACGCACATGCGCTGCAACACGCCGACCTGGTTGGCGGCCAGACCAACGCCGTGATGGGCGTCCATGGTCTCCGCCATGTCGGCCGCCAGTTGAGCGAGCTTAGCGTCGAACTGCGTCACCTTGCGGGCCCGCTGACGCAGGATGGGATCGGGAAATACGCGCATCTGGAGCACGGCCACGGTAGCACCCCTGGTTAGGCGAACATTGTCGCCTTTGGTATTGCGAAATTCGTAATTGTACCGGCGATTATATTCTGGGCGTTTCCGCAGTGTAAAGCCGGGAGCGTCACCGTGCCTGTGTGTTCCAGGGGAGATTGGCGCGATGCCGTTCTCTTCTACCGGAGCACGGGAGCCGCCGCACGCGATCAACGCCCTCAGCCGCTGAACGGACTGAAGGCCTACCGGTCCGGTCCCGAATGCTAAAGATTCACTATCTCACCCTCGGAGTCGACATCCATGTCCACAGCCCGGGGTCGGGTGGGCAGGCCGGGCAGGGTCTCGATGCGACCGGCTAAGGTGTAGAGGAAACCTGCGCCAACCGAGGCGCGGATATCAGACACCGGGAAGACGTAACCGGACGGACTGCCCTTGAGAGTCGGGTCGTGGGAAATGGACAAGTGAGTCTTGGCCATGCAGATCGGCAGCTTGTCCCAACCCTGGGTGGCGAAGAAACGAGCGCGGCGGCGAGCATCAGGGGTCCAGGTAACGCTCTCGGCGCCGTATACCCGTTTGGCAAGGGCCAGCACCTTGTCCTCGATGGATGCGTCCAGGTCGTAGGCGTAGTCGATTTCCCGTGGTGCGACGGAAGGGTCGTTGGCGGCGCGGGCGACGGCCTCAGCCAGGGCCACTCCGCCCTCACCACCGTCGGTGAAACCGGAATATTCGGCGGTGGCGTACGCGCCGGCCTGCTCAGCGATTTCGGCGGCAGCCTGCAACTCCTCGGCGCTGTCGCCCTCGAAGCGGTTGAGTGCTACCACCACCGGCAGCCCGAAACTCTGGACGATGTTGATGTGATGCACCATGTTGGCCGCGCCGACCTTCATGGCCTCGAGGTTAGGTTGGGACAGGTTGCGGCGCAAAACGCCGCCATGCCAGCGCATGGCTCGGACTGAGGACACCAAGACGGCGGCGGCAATCGGTAGGCCGCTGTTGCGGGTCTTGATGTGCATGAACTTTTCGAAGCCAAGGTCCGAGGCGAAACCGGCCTCGGTGATGATGATGTCGGCGTAACCGAGGGCCAGGCGGTCGGCGATGATGGAGCTGCAGCCGTGGGCGATGTTGCCGAAGGGGCCGGAATGGACGATTGCGGGTTGGCCTTCCATGGTCTGCACCAGGTTGGGCATGATGGTTTGGCGCATGACAGCCATGAGCGGGCCGGCCAGGCCCAAGTCGCCGACCGACACCGGGTCTCCCGTGCGGCTGGTGCCAACTACGATGCGGGAAAGGCGCGCGCGCAGGTCTTCGAGGTCGGTGGCCAGCGCGAGAATGGCCATTATCTCCGATGCGGTCACAAAGTCGAACCGGGTCTCGCGCAGCGGGCTGTTGGCGTTTCCGCCCAGCCCGGTGGTTATCTGCCTAAGGGCGCGGTCGGAGGCGTCGGTAACGCGGGACCAGGTGACTCCTTCGGGCGCCATATCACAGGCCTGGTTGCGATAGACGGCGTTCTCGACCAGTGCGGCCAACAGGTTGTGCGTGGACCCGACGGCGTGGGCGTCGCCGGTGAAATGGATGTTGATCTCGTCCTCGGGAACAACCCTGGCCTTGCCGCCGCCGGTGCCGCCGCCTTTGATGCCGAATATCGGACCCAGCGCCGGTTCGCGGAGGTTTACAACAGGCTTGTGGCCCAAACGGCCGAGGCCATCGGTCAGACCAATGGAGGTGGTGGTCTTGCCTTCGCCGGCCGGGGTGGGCGTGATACCCGTCACCACGACGAGCTTGCCGCGCTGACCGTTTTCGCGAATTGCGTCGAGGCTCACCTTGGCCTTGGTGTTGCCGAAGGGGATCAGGTGCTGCTGGTCCAGGCCCAGACGTTCGGCTACAGCGTTTATGGGATCCATACTTTGGCGCTCCAGAAATGAAGGTTTGGTTTACCGGGTTGGGAATGACGCGGCACGGACGACCCTGGGACGAACGGGCGCACCCATAAAATTATAGGCCCACGGAGCGCGGGCGGCAAAACGGGGATACGGCTGCGACCGTTCAGGCCGCGGAACGCGTCCCGAGCCTAACCCGGAGTTTCAGCGAAGTACCGGGGCAGGGTGGTTGTCAATCAGCTGCGTTGGGACCAGTTGACGACCTTGGATTCCGGCCTTGAGCCGGAATTACGGTTGGAGCGCCACCGGTCCCCCAAGACTGGAACCATCGGACAGATCAACCTGCCGGCAAGTTACGTTAACCCGGGCGCAGCCGGCGGCGTTATAGCCAGGCGACTTCGTAGTCAGTGGAGACGGGGGCCATCACATCCAGATCCCAGTCAAACACCAGGATTGCCGACTCCTCACCGCAGAAGGCCTGGAGCACGCGCTCGCCGTCGACGGCAACGACGCTGACCGCTTCGTTGAAATCGAGGTCGTCGGCTTCCCAGCCGGAACGGTTGCAGACCATGATGGGGAGACCGGTGTCCAGGGTTCGCTGCTCCCATTCTCCCAAAGGCCCGCAGTCCCCAGGACCCCAGGACGCCGGCGAGACCAGGATTTCGGCGCCACGGTCTTTCAGAATACCGGCGACGTCGTTGCGGTAGGCGTCGGCGCAAATCATCACGCCCACGGCGGTTCCGTCGCAGTCGATGGGGACGATTTCATCGCCGGCAGAAGACCAGGCTTCCGGGCCGCGCAGCGCCTTGACCTTGCGGTGGCGGCCTATGATGGCGCCATCGGGGCCGATGACGAAAACGGTGTTGTACATCAAGCCAGCATCGGGGTCCCGTTCTGGATGGGACAAAAACACCGTAACGCCGTGCTCGCGAACCTGGCTGCAGAAGGTCTGCATCCAGTCGTCGGGTTGCGGCAGAATCCAGTCCGTGCCGATCATCTCGGCGAACTTGTACCCGGTGACGAACAACTCCGGGGTGATTACCCATTGGGCTCCCATGGCGGCAGCGCGGGCCAGGCCCTGCTCGGCCAGGGCGCGATTGTGCGCCACGTCGGCCAGCTCGGGGGCCAGGTGCAGCATGGCAACGCGCAACGATCTCATCGGGCACCTCTCAATCCTGGAATCGCTGGGGAACTGGCAGTTTCCGATCGGCAGTTGCAGCCGGCGCTACTGTTGAAACAGGATCCGGCCGCAGGTGCTGCATGGAACCTGCTTCGTCTTGTCGCGCAACTGGCGCAGGACGTTGCTGGTAAGGGTCATGCGGCACGCCAGGCATACGCGGCCGTTATCCACGAGGGCGACGGCGGTGCCAGCCTTGTTGCGCCGCAGCCGTTCGTAGCGTTGCAGATCGGCCTGGGGAAGGGTATCTGCCATATCCTGCCGCTGGCAGGATGCGGTTTCGCGGTCGCTCTCCAACTCCGTCAACCGTTTGCCGAGGGTTTCGATGATATCCTGCCATTCCACCGCGGCAGCCTCCATTTCATCGCGGGCGGCGACGGCGGCGGCCTCGTGAGTGCGCTGTTCCTCCTCGAGTTCGAGCAACAACTCGTCGAGCTGATCCAACTGGTATTTTGAGGAATCAACCTCTCGTTGAATGGCGGACAAATCGCGGCGTGAAGCGTTTCCGCCGTAAAGCCGGGATTCCAGTCCGGTCAAACGCTCACGGATTCGTTCCCCTTCTTCGCGCCGCGAGTGGGCGTTGGCGCCGACCGCTACCGCGCGGGCCGAGTGGTGCTCCGCCTCGCTGGTCAGGTCCGGCCGGTTGACGCCGGCAGCAAGCCGTTTTTCAATGCGGCTACGCTCAGCATCAATACCGTCGATCCGATGATCCAATTCTTGCAGCTGATATAACTGCTGCGGTGTAGTAGTCATTCTGCGGCCAACAGCTCCATCATCTGAATATCACGCCGTCAGTCTAGCAGGGTTGGGGGGCGAATTATAGTCGGCGTTTGCACCGCCCCGGTTCCATCTCACGCCACCGCTATCCCCGTCAACATCGGCGGGACCAGAGCTGCGGTTCGTCGCAAGACGAAGCCCCGCCGGGCAGGAGCGCCGACGGGGCTTAAACCAACGAATACAACCCTGATCAGCCGGCCGGCTTGAAATAAGGGATGGTGATCTGCGGTGTGGCGGTCTGGAAAGTTACTTCCACGGGCATGCCGATATGGACGTCCCGGGGGTTGCAGTCAACGATGTTGGTGAACATCCGGACGCCTTCTTCCAGTTCCACGAGAGCGAGGACATAGGGCACCATTTCGGCGAAACCGGGCGTGCGGTTCTGGTAGGTGACCGTGTAGGTCCAGACGGTGCCTCGCCCACTGGACTGGACCCACCGGATGTTTTCGCCCCAGCAGTTGGCGCAGATGCCCCGGGGGTACCATTGGTACTCGTTGCAGTCATCGCAGATCTGGATGACCAGTTGGCCGCGGCGGCAGGAGTCCCAGAAGGCCTTGGTCTCGCCGGCGACGGTGGGAAGGGGTTTGTTCCAAGCAGTAGTCATGGTGGTTCCTTGCAAAGATGCATGGGTTCCCGCTTGCGCAGGAACGACGGGTCAGTCGCGGGCCAGGATGACGGTGCCGCCGCTGTGGCGGGAACCCAGCGCCCCACCGGTGCCGTGGGCCAGGGCGAGTTGGCAGTTGGGAACCTGGCGTCCGGTGCCGTCGAACTGATGGCGGAGCTGGCGAGTGGCTTCGAGGAGCAGGAAGAGGCCGCGCATCCCCGGATGGTTGGAGGACAGGCCGCCACCGTCGGTGTTGATTGGAAGCCCGCCGCCGACCTTGAGGCGGCCGCCGCTGACGAATTCCCCACCCTCACCCTTCTTGCAGAAACCCAGGTCCTCGAGAGTCTCTACCACGGTGATGGTAAATGAGTCGTAGACCATGGCCATGTCGATGTCGTCGTGGGTCACGCCGGCCATCTCGAAGGCGCGGGGAGAACTCTGGTGCGCGGCGATGTAGATCAGGTCGCGCTTGCCCGCGCCCTGGTGGGCGATGGCCTCGCCGGTACCGAGGACCCAGACCGGGGTGTGGCGGCAGTTGCGTGCGACTTCGGGAGAGGCCACCACGACGGCGCCACCACCATCGGTGATAATGCAGCAGTCCATCAGGTGGAGCGGGTCGGAGATGACGCGGGAACCGACCACGTCCTCCACGGTGATGGGGTCTCGGAAGAGCGCCTCGGGGTTCATCGAGGCGTGGTGGCGCATGGCCACGGAGACCTCCGCCAGTTGCTCGGCCGTGGTGCCGTAGAGGTGCATGTGCCGGCGGGCGATCATCGCGTAGAGGCCGACGGTGGTCATGCCATAGAGTTCCTCGAAGCTGTCGGGGGACGGCTCCAGGATGGGATGCCCGAAGCGGCCGACGCCGCCGGTTCCCACGGACACGCCGCCGGAGCGGGCGAGGCTGCTGTAGGTGATCACCGCCACGTTGATGCGGCCGGCCGCGATGGCGGTGAGGGCGTGGGAGAGGTGGAACTCGAAGGACCCGCCGCCGACGGTGGTGTTGTCGACGTAGCTGGGGTACATGTTGAGGTAGTCGGCCAGGTTCATCCCACTGTTGCGGGCGCTGCTGGAGGCGGTGAAGAGGCCGTCCACGTCGTCCTTGGTGAGGCCGGCGTCGGCAAGAGCCTTGATGACGCTCTCGCCCTGTATCTGGAGTTCGCTCTTGTCGGGAGCGTAGCGGGTGACGTGCTCGTGGATGCCCACGATGGCGGCGGCGCGCCTGAGGTCAACCATGGGGGAGGTACCTCCGTTGGGTGATGGGTTTGAGTATTATGCCATAAGGTAGGATTGGCATCCGACGCGAAACGGGCAACAGCAAGAAGCGTCACTCAGATTGCTCATGGGTGGGAGCCGGGGTGACGGGACCGGTTTCGATTTCCGTTTCATTAACCACGCGGCGAAGAACGTCGTTGATGCGAGCCCTCCAATCCCCGCCCTTGCGGCGGAAGTGCGTAACGACATCCTGGTCAAGGCTGAGCTCTACGTTCACACGGTTCTGGCCGTTGGTTCGGGCCGCGAGGTATGCATTGACCAGGTCAGGGTCGACTTCGATCGCCGGACGCGCCTGGGCGAATTCTGCTTCGATAGGCACCCAACAGTCAGGGTCGGTTGCGATGATAACGTGGATGGCGACTTGCTCGCCGTAAATGGCCGTGACTTCGGAGAATGTCTTGCCGGCGATTTCATCATAGGGGGGCAATGCGGCGAATTCTTCGGGAGTAAGGCCGCTGGGTTCATAGCCTTCAGCCATATTCATTCACCTCTATTTGGCTGGCGGGACGGAAGCTGATTATGCGCCTGATTTCACCCATTGCACCGCGCCGAGTGTACACGACAACATACAACCGGGCGTCGAAATAACCGTAAGCCACCCAGCGGGACTCTTCATATCGGTTGCTCGGAACGATGATGGCCGTATCCCGCTCAAACAGAGATCCTGCATCAGCAAAATCCAGTTCGCGTCCGTCCAGGGTTTCACGGCGTTTATCTTCGTCCCACTCGTATCGGATATTCATTGTACCTTCGCCGGCTCGTCAACAAAAACAGGGGCGAATAGTTATTCGCCCCTGTGGGTGCGCTGATGTACAGCCGGGTCAGCCAGGCACTTCGTCGTAATGGTGGAAGGTGCCGATGACGTTGGCCTCGTACATGGCCTGGACTTCGTCCTCAGTATAGTCAAGGATGCCGGTCAGCACGTCTTCGTTGTGCTCGCCCACCTGGGGAGTGGTTCCGACGACGGCGGGGGTGCGGCTGAAGTGCCAGAAGTCGCCGGAGACGGCGATGGTGCCGGCCAGGAAGTCGTCGACCTCGACCATGGCGCGCCGCTCCCACGGATGCGGATCGGCGGCGGCCTGGGCGATGGTGTTGACCGGAGCCGCGACCACGTCGTGGTGGGTGAAGTGCGCGATGGCTTCGTGCATGGTCATGTCGGCCATCAGATCGCGCATGGCCTGGTTGACCAGTTCGCCGTTCGCTCCGCGCTCGTGGCGGGTGGTGAACCGAGGGTCTTCCAGCCACTCGGGCTTGCCCAGGGCGTTGCAGACGCGGTGCCAGTGGTGCTGGTCGCCGGCGGAAATGAGCACCCAGCCGTCCTTGCACGGATACGTGCCGGACGGGGGCGCCGCCGACTCGCCGCGCCTGGGCTCGATGCCGGCGCCGTGGTAGGCGGTGATGGGGATTTCGGTATAGCTGTAGCCGGTGTCGGCGAGGCAGGCGTCGATGGTCTGACCAACGCCGGAACTCTCGCGCTCGTGCAGAGCGGCGAGGGTGCCGATGGCGGCATGGAGCGCCGTGGTACGGTCAATGATGGGCACGCCGGCGCGGATGGGTGGCATCCCCTCTTCTCCGGTGACCATCGCGATACCGGACATGGTCTGACCGATAGGGTCGTATCCGATCTGCTCGCGGTAGGGCCCGAACTGCCCGTAGGCCGAGACGTTGACCATGATGATGCGCGGGTTCAGCTCGTAGAGCACGTCGTAGCCGAAGCCCATAGTATCAATGGTGCCGGGCCGGAAGTTTTGAAGCAGCACGTCAGAGACCTGGACCAGCTTGCGGAGGACTTCCTTGCCACCTTCTTTGCGGAGATCGATGCTGAGGCTCTTCTTGCCACTGTTGTACTGGACCCAGTAGGCGGACTGCTTGCGGACCCAGGGAGCGTGGTAGCGAGTTTCCTCGCCACCGAGGCGCTCAACCTTGATGACTTCGGCGCCCAAACGGGCCAGTACCTGGGCGCAGCGGGGGCCGGCCTGGTGCCGACCGAGGTCAATGACGCGTATCCCGTCCAGAGGGCCTTTAGCTTCTGGCATAACAGATTCTCCTCAATCGAATGCGTAAACCGGGGTTACGAATGAAGTTCCGCCATTCTACGCCGGCAGGCTTTATTGGGCAAGCGAGCAGGTGGCTAACGCAGGGCAATCGCATTTCACAGGGATAGGACTTTGAGCAGGTAATCGAAGTCCCATCCGGCTTTTTTGCGTTTGGCCTTGATGCCGACTTTGGCGGTGCGTTCCTGCTTGAGCAGGTTCAGTGCCAAGTGCCTGATCACTGCCAGGTTCTGGTCAGCGTGGCCGGTCCTCACTCGGCTGTGGTCCTCGTCGAAGGCCACGTCCAGCACCCAGTGCAGGCTGTTCTCGATGCTCCAGTGGCTTCTGGCCGATGCCAGCAGCGTGGCCGCGTCCGCCGGATAGCTGCAGATGTAGTAGCGGGTATCGGTTGGGGCATCGGTGGTAGCGTCCCGTCGGTAGCTGACCCGGGCCACCGCGCCCAGGCTGGCCCATTGGCGCTGGGGGTCCACGTAGGTCAGTTCCTCTGGGTCGGTGATCGCCCAGCACTCCCGCCGTTCCAGCCGGCCGTGGTCTTTGCCCACCTGTTGGTGGTGGCTGTAAGCCACACCATCCCATCCTACACGCTCACAGCAGGCGAACAGGTCCTTGATGTTCTGGTGCAACTCTCCCTGGTTGGCCTTCACCGCCAGCAGGTAGTCAGCGCCCCCCTGCACCACCTGCTGGGCGATGTTCCTCTGGCAGCCCATGGCGTCTATCGTCACCAGGCAACCCTTCAGTTCCAACACCTTGAGCAGTTCCGGTATCGCCGTGATCTCGTTGGAATGGGCCTCGGTGCGGGTCTGTCCCAACACCATCCGGTTCTCGGTGGCCCACGCGCTGACCATATGCAGCGCACCTCGGCCGTTGGCCCGGTCATGGCAACCCCGCAGGGTCTTGCCATCTATCGCCACCACCTCACCCTGGGCCAGTTCACTCACCGAGCGTACCCAGTCCATGAAACAGGCCGAAAACTGCTCCGGGTCCAGCAGACCAAACACCCGACCAAAGGTGTCGTGGGAGGGTATGCCGTTTGGCAACTGCAAGAAGCGGCGGAACCAATCCTCCTTGGCTTTACCGAACTCCTCAATCTCCACCCAGTTGTCGGCGCAACAGATCACCGCGCAAAGAGTGATGACGATGATGTCCAGCAACTCATGCCTTTTGGCATGTCCGGTTCTCGGGTCTTCCAGCATTCCAAACCGTTCGGCAATCGAAAGCGGTACATTGTCCATCTCCACCACGCACCTCAGACAATCAGATCGTGGCAACACTTTAGCCCGATTTTTAGAATAATCTGAAATGCGATTGCCCTGGTGGCTAACGGTACTGATGGTTGGACTACCATCGGGGAGCGCCAGGGCGGGTGAGCACGAGGATTCGTGGAGGACAGAACGATCCCGAGTGAACCCACAGGCGCGTCGGGGAGGCTGGATCGTGCATGTAACAAAATTGAAACGTTTTCACAATTTGTTCACTAATATCGGGCCTGTTTTCACTTGCTTTTCACAGTTGGTTGCTACGCTGTGTTCACAGATGCGAACGAGGCCAAGCTGGGTTGGCAACACCGAAACGGGAAGCCTCCCCGACCGTCCGCAGAAAAATCCACACAAGGAGACGACCGCATCATGGGCGCAGCGAAAATCAAAATCGGCAGACTCACCTGGAAGGAATTCGGAATGGTCGCAGTGGCCGGCGCCTTGCCCGTTGCCGTCCTGGGGCCGGCGCTGATGATCATTGCGCAGTGACAACAACGACGCGGCGCGACACCAGGAGGGACATCGTCAAATAGCGGTGGAAGAGGTCCAGATCGGATCAGAAACCATGTCAAACCGGTGGCTCTGCAGGCGCCATAATTCGCCAGGAACAGGGTCTACCATACACCAGCGACGGGCGTGAATAAGCGCAGCAGCATCAACACAAGCCAAGTGCTCCGAAACACATAGCGACGGGGCGGGGATAATCAAACAATTCGCATAGGCGCGCCGCAACTGGGGCCAGTGGGTGATAATGCTCGCTGGCCTCTTCTTCTGTCTTGGAAACCCGAGTATCTCTGCCAAGCCATGGCGAGCCTGGCGTCGTGGAGGTAAGGGCGTACGCTTTCGAGAACAAGACCGAAATCAGTGCCAGTCAACCCGTACGTCGGCAATGCAACGGGCCGGAGGATACGACGACCTCCGGCCTACCTGCCGGTCGGATCCTCCAAGATGAAAAATACGCTGTGCATCCGGCCGCGACCTCCGTGCGAATATCCGCGGCCCGAGGCCGAGAGGTGCGGCGCTCCCCTTCATCCCCGCCGCGCTGACCAAGTCTGCTCTCCCGTCGGGATTGCCGAGTTTCGCTTGCAATGACAGTTCGAATTCAATGGGTACGGATATGCGTACTTTCGGCGGCAGAGCCCGGCAGCGTCGCGGACCGCAATGGAGCGGGGCCCAACTATGGGGTCGGAATGTGCGAGTCCAACGTGTCGAACGTTCGTCTTTTTTGCCAGCCAAGACGCGTGGGCTGACACCATTCTCCAGAGAAACAAGCGCAGTAAATGGGGCAGTTCACGTCCCGCAATCGGCCTTTCACGTTATGTTCATACATTTACGCCTGATTTTCACTCAGTTTTCACAATTGATTGATACCATCAATATGTGGACGGGGACGAGGCAAGGGTTCAGTCAGGCGGGTGAGTGCGGTATCGCCGAGCCTCGTCCATTTTCCCAAACGCGGGACTAGCTACCTTCGCGACGATCCTCACCAGCAATTACTGAACGTCAACCCGAGCCGACAGAGGCACGCACACACGGCAATGGCCATCCGAGCAGCAGCGCCGCAGCATGATCTCGCCACCACTCGAACGGGCGAAAACTCTTGCAGAACCAGGCAATATCAACAAACGTGAAATACACGATTCATACAAGTGTCATTGGGAACGCCACCAGCCTGGCATCATAATTCATCGAGGAGGAACCATGTTTGCAGCGAATGCGCATAAGGGAAGACCGAGAGCGCCGGTGCCCAGAGGACGCAAGGGGCTTTGGGTGTTGGCGCTGGCCGCGATTGTATTGGTCGCCCTGATGGGCCTGATGATGGCATCAGCAGACCAGACCCCCTACGGGGCGACGCAAGTATGGTCTGCCGAACCCACAGGAGCGGTCAACACCGAAACATCATCCATGTCCGTGAGTCACCTCATCGGCGGCCACCCTTACGGCCAGGATGCGGGAAGCCTTCCGGCGGCTACGCTCATACACGTGGGAGCGCAGTGAGGCATCGCCGAATGGATCGTACCGGCGACCGTAAGTTGGCATCGCTCCACAGGAGGTGCGCGGCAATATCCACTCAATTCGACCTGAATCACCAAGCCGGAGCCAATAACTTTCGAGGGTTCAATCGGATCTACGGCGGGCTTTGCCCAGGCAACACACGCCGGTTTGGAGAGAGGGGTGCTAAGCGGACCGACGGCATGGCCATATTGGCGGAGACAATAACTCCTCTTCAGGCCTGAGGTCCGTGGCGTCGCAAGACGCAGCCGCAAATTGCCATTCGAATTCGGCGCATAAGCCGACCGGGGCCAGCGGGCAATGACGCTCGTTGGCCCCATTGCTTGTCGAAAGTCGTTACCGGCACGGTGGACCCGGCGGCACGGCGACCGGCGTCGGGCCGTGCTCGATTGCGGCGCCAATACCCGTTTGGGACGAGGCGCAAAGGACGAAGCGGAAAACGGGCTAACGGTGCCGAGCTCGGGGGTGTTCCATTTGCGACGCCCTTTCCGCCGTCACACTGACGAACCGCTCGGGACGGTATGGGCCGAGCACCGCGTCGGCACGGGCGCCGTCGCAGATCTCCAGAGCAGCCAGTTGGCTCAACGCCGGCGCGAGCGTGACGCCGCTGTGGGTGAGGGCGACGTAGAGATTGGAGGCTTCTCGGGCAAAGCCCATGACCGGGTAGCCGTCCAGCGGCATGGGTCTCCAGCCAACGGGCACGGGCACGGCCGCGGCCCCTTTCAATCCAGGCAGGTGCTGGCACGCCCTGGCCAGAAGGTCATCGGCGTGGGCCTGGCTGTCGTCTTCGGCGAGGCTTTCCTGATCGCCCTCGCCGATCATGAGGCGACCGTCCGGACACTGCCGCAGGTGAATCTCGCGGCGGCCGTCTTCCAGTGGAGGGGCGTACACGATTGGTACGTGGTGCAGCAGAGGCGGCATCGGGCTGGTGCGAATAACGACGCCGGGGCTCTCGGCCTGTGGCACGTGGACGCCGGCCATAGCTGCCACGGCCGTGGTGGCAGTGCCGGCAGCGACGACCACGACGTCGGCGTCGATGTCGCCGTTGGTAGTCTGGACCGCGCTGACGCGATCCTGGGAGTCTTTGCGCAGCCCCGTGACTTCCACACCGGTAACGACAGAGGCTTCCAACTCGCGCAGCCGGTTGAGGCAGGCGCCAACCACCATCTGCGGTTCGACTTGCCCTTCGTTTTCGCTGTATTCCGCGGCGGCTACCGGGCCGATGCGCAGGGCCGGTTCCAGTTCCTGGAGTTCCTCGCGGGAGACCAGGCGGGTGGGATAGCCCCAGGATTGGAGTTGCTGCACCCGGGCGACCAGAGCCTGGGCGGCATCCGGGTCGGATTCCCAGGACACCTTGCCACCCCAGCGCAGGTCCACGTCTTCGCCCAGGGCTTGGGCGAACCGTGGCCACATCTCCAGCGAGCGGCGGTTGAGGTTGTGGTAGCCGACCGGTTCCTTGGCGCCAGCGTTGATCCAGGCGAAGCTGTGGCTGGAGGCCCCACCGCCGGGTTGGCCCCGGTCAATGATCGTGACGCGGATGCCCCGGGAGGCCACGCGCCAGGCGATGGAAGCTCCAACGATGCCGGCGCCGATGACTACAACGTGTCTTGCGTTCATGCTAGCCTCTGCGTCCGCCGCGCCGAGGGCCGCGGTTACGGGAGCGTTCCAGAAGGGAGCGGGCGGGCTCACCGCGCACGGCTTCGATGTCGTCCTGGTACTTCAGCATGATGCCGAGGGTGTCGTCGATGACTTCCGGTTCGAGCTCACGCATGTTCAGTGCCATCAGCGCAGACGTCCAGTCCAGGGTCTCGGAGACTCCCGGGATCTTGTAGAGCTCGGTTTCCCGCAGTTCCTGGATGAAACCCGTGACCTGCTGGGCCAACTGACGGGGTGCGTCCGGGAGGCGCGCCGTGACGATCTGGAGTTCCTTCTGGTAGTCGGGGTAATCGACCCAGTAGTACAGGCACCGGCGCTTCAGCGCGTCGTGGACCTCGCGGGTGCGATTGGACGTGATCACGACGACGGGCGGGAAGGCGGCGTGAAAGGTACCCAGTTCGGGAATCGTGATCTGGTAGTCGGCGAGAAGCTCCAGGAGGAATCCCTCGAACTCCTCGTCGGAACGGTCCAGCTCGTCGATGAGGAGCACCGGGGCGCGGTCCCGGCTCTCGTCGATGGCTTCCAGCAACGGGCGCTTGATGAGGAACTGCGGGCCGAAAAGATCAACGCTTGACGCATCGCCACCGGCAGCGTCGCGCCGGGATTCCATCAGGCGGATTTCGAGCAGCTGACGGGTGTGGTTCCATTCGTAGACCGCGTG
Source organism: uncultured Dehalococcoidia bacterium (assembly GCA_951813535.1). Classification (GTDB taxonomy): domain Bacteria; phylum Chloroflexota; class Dehalococcoidia; order Lucifugimonadales; family UBA3495; genus Bin87. The sequence goes on from OX638345.1 coordinate 2,925,667, forward strand.
GTTGATGTCGAGGCCCTCGTAGCACTGCAACCGGATCAGGTCGGTGCCCAGGCCCGCGGCGAGTGCCCGGGCGATTTCGGTCTTGCCAACCCCGGCTTCGCCTTCCAGGAACAGGGGTCGGCGCAACTTCAGAGCCAGGAAAATGGCGATGGCCAATCCCCGGTCGGTTACGTAGGACTGATCCCGCAGCAGGCTCTGAACGTCTTCCACTGAGGCGGGGGCGGGTGATTCGTGCTCGGCGTGCAGGGTAGTCAAGGGTAGCTCCGTCGGCGATCAACTTTGGCCGGATTATTGTAGCCGATTTGGAGGGACGGTATGCCCGTGCGACCAGCGGGGAACGAATTCCTGAACGCGTTCGCGCAGCGTCTGCCAGTGGTCGCCCAAACCGGCGCGCTCGGTTTCCGTCAGGCGGTCGTAGGTGCGGCCGAACTCGGAAAAAAACCACAAGGGAAAGACCCAGAAGCCGTCGCCGTCAGTGTCCTTGCCTCGTTGCGCCATGGAATCCACAATGCGCCCGGTGGCGCCGTTCACCTCCCAGGACGCGACGGTTTTGCCCCCGTCAGCGATGGCCAGGGCCTCCACGAAAGCGGCGCTGCGGTCAACACCTTTGAACGGTTGCATCAAGTCCATGAGGCGGCGCTGGCGTTCGGAATCATCCGCGGCGGGACCGGCAAAGCGATGGGTGTGCCGACTTTCCCAGTTTGGGCCCAACACGGGAACCACCAGGCCGCCATCGCTGGCGATGGCGGGTATGCCCGAGATTCGGGACCATTCTTCCGCCTTGGCGCGGGCGATGGTTTCATGGGTGTTACCACTCTCGTCTGGATCTGCGGTCACGCCCAGGTCGGCGGGCGCGACTGCCCGGATCGGCGTCCCTTCCAGCAGCCACGCGAGCATCCGCTGCTTGTCGGCATTGCCCGTAGCCAGCAATATTTGAGGGCGCGACACCGGAGGATTGGCGATCAGGAACCGCGCACGTTGACGTTGATGGGCAACCGAGCGACCTCAGCTCCGTCGATGGCAACGTGAAACGCGTGCGGCCCAGCCTGATCGAAGGTGACGCCGTTGACCTCGGCAATGATCCGGGCGGTGGCGTCGACGACCCCGTCACGGGAAGGGAGCGCAATATCCTGCTCGATGGGCGGGATGGCATCCCGAGCGTCGGGAGTAAGCAAACGGATCACCATGCGCTTGTCGCCGGCTTCCACGACGGAATAACGCATCACGCAGACCACCACGAACCGGGGGTGGGTCATGGGCAGGGAACCGCCCGACACTCCGTCGATGCCCACTCCCAAGGCGTGCAACTTGCCCCGGTCTTCAAGGGCAGAGTCACACAGGAACGCCAGATCGGTCGTCATGGGCGACGACGGAGCGTCTGATTAGTTCCCGTCGCCGCCGGCGCTGCCGAAAGCGACGCCGGTGGCAGCGGCCGCCGGCGGGACTATCGCCGGAGCGGCATTGACGGTAGGCGTGCGTGCTTCGGGAGGCAACTGGTCCTCCCAGTCCGGGATCAACTGCCGCTTGGTGGTCTCGAGAGTCATGATGATGACGACGCCCAGGCCGCTGAAGGTCATGGACAGGATGAACGCCGGGATATACCCGATGAACTGGATGATGATGCCGGCCACCAGCGTGGAGATAAAGTGTCCCATCATGGCGCCGGAGATCTGGAAGCCGTACACCGTGGCCACCGGGCCGGTGCCAAAGTACTGCCGATTGACCACCGGATAAGCCGACATCTCGCCGCCGAAGCCCAGACCGAAGACGCAGGCGAAGAGGTAGAACGCCCAGACATCACCGGCGAACAGCAGGATCGCCACCGAGCCGGCCTGTATTGCCAACGCGGCGGACATTATGAGCTTGCCGCCGATCCGCTCGGTGATGATGGGAACGAGGAAGCGCCCACTTATGCTGAACACGTTGATCAGCGTCAGGATGACCGCGGCGGTGGTGAACTCGATGCCGCGGTTTACGGCGAAGTCGACCACGAAAATCAGGACGATACCGTGCCCGGCGCAGCCCATGCCGTGAATGACGGGCAGATTCCAGAAGGCCCGAGTGTGCTTCATCTGGCGCTGGAATACCTTGAGACGGAGCTTGGATGCTTCGGGACTGAATCTGGTGGGCGGCGGGTCGGTGGGCGACGCTCCGTAGGCAAGCAGTCCTTTCTCGGCGGGCTGGTTGCGGAAGAACGGCATAAGGCCCAGGGTCAGTCCGCCGCCGACCAGGCCGATCACCACGAAGGTGGCGGTCCAGCCGAAGTTGACCAACAACAGCGAGTAGATCGGGGCCAACGCCGCCGCTCCCACGCCGCCTGCGGCCCACATGAGGCCGATGCCCAAGCCCAGTCGCCGCTTGAACCAGGGGTTGACTGCCGCCATCAGCGGGACCATTGCGATGGAAGAGGTGAGCGCCAGCATGACGCTGTAAACGATGAAGAACTGCCATACCTCGGTGATGAACCCGATCAGGACCATGCTGACGCCGAACAATATCCCGCCCGCCATCAGGAGCTTCCGGGCTCCCAGGATGTCGCCGAACCTTCCACTGAACGGGGAGGTGAGCGAACCCACCAGGTAGTAGCCGGCCAACGCGAAGCCGATGATCGCCGGCGACCATCCGAAGCGTCCGCCTTCGTCCAGAGGCATACGCAACTCGGGGACCATAATTCCGGCCGACATTGAAATGGACTGGCCGAAAATCTGGACCACCGCCAGGATGGCGATGATTACCCACGCGTAGTGAAATCCGCCGGAGGATCGGCGAATACCGTTAGATGTGGCCATTCAGAGGGGACTCCTGTGAGGAAGGATTGGCAATCGGTTAGTGCAACGGGCACGCGACCAGGAACGATTTGCCCCACCAAGTCTCCGAGACCGGGTTCGCGGAAGCCAAACGCGGGACGGAATCGGAATCGACGGCGCCGGGCACTGATCCGGGCTGATAGGGGGTGCCGGTGAATCCGGCGGTGGCAGTGTCGGCGAGGCTGGAGAGATCGGCATCGCCGGCGGCAGAAACCGCCCACGCACCTAAGAAGATGATCAGCATGAGGGTGACCACCATCGCGCCGATGGAGGTCAATATGGCGAAGTTGCGCCTAGCGTACCTGACCATAGGGCGCCATCTTACTCCCCCAACGCCGGTCACGCCAATCACGGACTCGTCGCGTACCGAGTTATTCGGCCAGGCTCTGCTGGAAAACCTGATCCCAGGCGAGGGCCCACGGCGGGCGCAGGTAACCGAGGGCTCGCACGTCGTCATACCAGACGGACAGGGGAGAATAGCGGGTATACGCGCTGCCTCCGGACAACTTGCAGAGCCGGCCCAGGCAGTCCTCCGCGAGCCTGGCCACGCTTTCCTTGGCCAGGAGGAGATCCCGGCGGCCGGTGTTGGTTTCCAGGCAGCGGATGGCGCCCTCCCATGCCTGGCCGATTAGCCACGCCTCCTGCTCGGCGTGGGCCCACTCGACCTGTTGGAATGCCCGCAAGCCGGGGTCGGATGCCATGCCGTTCTTGATGCGAGGGCGCACATGATCCATCGCCGCATCGACCACGCCGACGATCACTGAAGTGAACGCAGCCGCGCCCAGGCCGCCGTTGGCGCCCATCAGCTCGGCCTGGTGGTTGGGCCAGGCAACCCGTGTCGCGGGAAAGTTGGCAAACTCGAAAGCGTGGCTGTTGGTGGACTTCATACCGTGCCCGCGCCACTCTGCGGTGAGCTTCAGGCCGGTGGAGCCGTCCCAGGGGTGATTTCGGACCTCCATGAAGAACAGGTCGGGCACAGCCTCGCCGGCGGCCAGGGCACGGGTGGTCATGAACGACGTCAGGCCGGATCCGCTGCCGAAGTGTTTCTGACCCGAGATCCGGTAACCGAAATCGGTGACACCGTCGTGCTCGCATACGCTGGCGGTGCGAGACGTATCGCCACCGGAGCCGGGTTCGCTGACGATGGTGCCCCACCAGCAGCCGCTGTGGACGCTATCGAACACTGCATTGCGCTGCTGAATCCAACCCTCGGTGAAGGGCTCGGGGACGGTGGGCAGACGCCAGGAGGACAGCACCAGGTGGTGCATGGCGCTGGCCAGGGTGATGGAGGGGTCGCCGACGGCCAGTTTCCTGAGCATGGAGCAGATGGGCCGGGCGGACTGTTCGAGGCTCTCCCAGGTGCCACCGAGATCGGTGGGTACCGCCATGAGGGGTACGCCGATCTGGCCCAAACGGGCGTAATCAGCCGGGTCGGCCTTGGTCCGCTGCTGGCGGTCAGCCCGGTCTTCCGCCCATTCCGCGGCCACGACGGGGGCCTGTTCCACGATGGAGGCGATGGTCGTCATACTGTTATTCTCCGCGGCCCGTCAGTTCGGCGTAGCGGTCGAACAAGAGCCTTTTCACTTCAAACGCAAAACCGGCCAGGACGTCTTCCCCGGACAGGGTTTCGGGATCGTCCAAAACCTCAACGCCCCGCCCGGTCCGATAGACGTAAACGCGCCGACCGTAGGGGTCGATGTACCACCCCAACCGGGCGCCGCCATCCATCCACTCCCGCATTTTTGCTAGGCCGGCCTCGACGCGGTCCGTACGGGAGCGGACTTCAACGACGAAATCGGGAGCGCCGGGAATGGTGCTCCGATATTCGCCAGATCGGAGAGCGTCGAACCTTTCCTGAGTGATCCACGCCGCATCAGGCATGTACACGGCACCGCTGGGCAGTTGGTAAAGAACGTTCTGAGAGGACGCATACCCGCCGTTTTCTCTTCGCCACAAAGCCAACGGAACGTTGGTCTCGTTCTCTCCTATGTTGCTCTCCCAACCGGCTGGAGGCATAACGATCAATTCTCCCTGAGCAGTGTATTCAAACTCGTAGGGGTCGTTGTCGCAGGCCATCCGGCAAAATCGCTCCGCAAAATCCGGAGCCCGGTGGTCGATCCCAAGCGCCGACAGATTGATGCGCAGGGGCGCCGACAGCGATAATCCAGTCTCAGCTGCCGCGTCGGTTTGGCGAACAGGTTTGGCGGCTGTGGTCATTCCGTCTACTCGACCGTGATGTCGTAGCCGACGATGGCGCTGAAGTTCTTGCGCATATTGTTGTAGCGCGGCTCGTGGGATTGGACCTGGCCTACGCTGTCGGTAGCGCGTGACATGACGTTGTACTGTCCCGGAGCAGCTTCCCAGACCCAGGACCAACGACGCCACATCCACCGCTCAGCCGGTTCTTCGAGGCGAGCGGGTTGCCAGGACTTCCCGCCGTCGACACTCACGTCGACCTGAGTGATGGCGCCGCTGCCGCTCCAGGCGTAACCGCGCACCACGTGCTTGCCCGCGGGCAAAGTGGCGGTGTCGTCGTTGGGTTGGGACACCAACGACTTCACACCGATTGTAGTGATCAGTTCCTTGTTGGGATCATCCGGCGAGTCGCCATAGTAATAGAAGTTGTAGTGGTACCAGCAGTCCGGCTCGTGATCCAGTACCTCCAGTCGGCGCAGCCACTTGACGGACCAGTTACCGGACCAACCGGGCACGAGGAGGCGGATCGGGGCGCCGTGGAGGTGCTCCAAAACCTGACCGTTCTGGGCGTACGCGAGGATAGTGTCGGGATGGAGAGCTTTCTGGAGGGGAAGACCCTTGTCGTAGAAGAAGGGCTCGGTGCCCTCTGCGGCGGTGGCGGGCACGCCTTCATCCCAGCCCTCGGCGCGAATATGGGTGGCGCGGCCGGTGAGGCCAGCCTCGTTGAGGATGGCCGCCAGGGGCACGCCGGTCCACTCGCTTCCGGACAGGATCATGCGCTCCTGGGTGCGGGACGGGCGGGGGCCCTCGTCCTTGAAGTACTCGAAGTAGGTAGCGTCGCTGCCGGAACACTCCATTACGGTGCGAACTGAGCGGGAAGGGAACCGTCGAACGTCGTCGTAGGAAAGGCGCAGCGGCTTTTTCACCTCGCCGTCGACGGACAGGGACCAGTTGCGAACGGCAACCGGGTCCGGCACGCCGAAATGCTGTACAACATAGTGCAATTCGGTGGGAGTGATGAGGCCCTCCAGGTCCATGACCGGCGTGCGGACGCGCTCGGTCTTGCCGTCAGGGCGCGGAAGGGTAACCGGTTCGACCTTCTTGTGGGGCCAACCGTACCAGGAGTCAGTGTTGTCGCCGCTGTCCGAAGACTCTGCGCCGTCCATTTGCAAAAAGTCGGGCCGGGCGGCATCGTCGGCCTGATTCTCCGGGGTGTTCTGCTGCGTAGTCATTGGGCGTGCGTCTCCAAGGTTGGATGGCCGGCCCCCTGGCCGGCGATTAGCCAGTTTCCCATGCCGGGGGCGCGGCGACAAGTGGCGACCCGCGATTCGGCAGGGCTTTGCGACCCCACTCTCGAACCGACCATTGCCCAACGATTGGTGGCGAACCGGCAGGATCGTGGAACGTAGTCGTCGTGTGGCCGCCCGGGTTGCTGCTCTGGAAAGAACGACAGATTGGCGTTGTCAGGCGTCAGCACGATTTGACACCGGGCGATACCACGGGAACAATCTCCGTTAGCCGCGCAAGGCCGGACGCCAGGAGGTTCCATTGACCACGTTGCACATCATCGTCGAGATAGCGGAGCAGGTCCCCACCGGCCGGACGGAGTGGCGCGTGGACTGCGCGGAATGTGATTGGTACGACATATTTGACGACCGGAGGCGGGCGGAGGACGCGGCAACAAATCACGTCGGCCAGTCCCATGAATCTGAGACGGCGTACAACCGCATCGTGCAGACCCTGCGGATAGAGCCCAACCCAGAAGAAAGCGACCTGGTCGTCACGTCTGCCGAGCCAGGTCGCTAACTGTTGATCCGAGCCTCGTACCCGGCCGGGGAGCCGGGGTCAGTTGCTGCGGGCGCCGCACGATGGCTCCGTCAGCTGGCGGCGTACTTCTCGCCCAGGGCGGTCTCCCACCGCAGGTAGTTCTGCATATCGGCATAGTTCCGGTCGGGTCCGCTGAAAACCACGTCAGAAGGCGTCCGCGTGACCCCGCTGAGTCCTTCCTCCACCGGGAGGCGGGAGGCCTGCCACGACGTGACACCCCCAGCCAGGACTTTCGTGTCGGAATAACCGATCTGGCGCAGCGTTGCGGCCGCCAGCAGGGATTGGCGCCCGTCGACACAGGTAACCACGATGCTGGCATCATTGGACCTGACGTGGTCCGTGACCTGCCATTCGAGCCATCCTCGCGGCACCCAGCGTGAGCCGGGCACGTGGGCACGGGCGAATTCCTGGCTGGTATCGACAAAGATGATCACGTCGGGGCGATCTTGGTCGAGGGCCTGAGCCGAAACGGCCGGCACCGTACGACGAGCCTCCGCCAACAGTTCGGACTCGGTATCGCCAGCGATGGAACCGTCGTTCAATGCGCCGAGGCTCATTCCGGATTCCAACGGACGCCCTGCAGCGACCCAAGCCTGGGTACCGCCGTCGACGGCGTAGACCTCTGCGTGCCCCAATTGGCGAAACCAGGAACCGGTCAGGGTAGCCCTGGCCTTGCCGTCGCAACAGAACACTATCGGGGCGTTTTTCACGACTGCCACGTCGTCGCTACGCTGGACGCACTGGCCACCGGGGAACCACCGGAAGCCCGGAATTCGACCCCGGTCATATTCTTCAGACGTACGCACGTCAATGAAGTAGATGCTCTCGGTCACACTGCGGTCGGCCATGGCGTCCAAGCCAGCGACGTCCAGGAAGCGCACGCCGTCTTCGGCCGCGCACCGTTCGGCGTAGGCCTCCGCTGCGGCGCGGCCTTCATCAGACACGCTGGGCAGGCGGTCCCGAGTCGCGCCAGATTCCAGATCGTATCCGGCCAGCACCCAGCCGGAAGTGCCGTTTTTGAGGCCGACTACCTGGCGGTCCAGTCCCATGCGTTGCAGGACACGGGTCCCGATGATGCTGCGGGTGCGTCCGGCGCAGTTAACCACCACGGTGGCATCCGGGTCCAAGTCTGCCGTGATGTCCGTAATCCGCAGAGCTAACTCACCACCAGGCACACTTCGGCCTCCGGGTATGCAGAAACGGCGGTACTCCTCCGGCGTGCGCGTGTCTAGGATGACCATTTTTTCACCGCGATCCATACGGGCGCGCAATTCAATGGCATCAATCTCGGGCACGTGGTGAACAACTTCGACCTTTTCGCCGAAATCCTTGCTGGGCACATTTACACCCCACTCGGTGGGGTAGTCCAAACTCACCCAGCGGTTGATGCCGCCGTCCAGCCAACCAACATTGTCGAACCCCATCGCTTCGACCGTGGCCACTGCCCGCGACACGCGGCGGCCGTCATCGTCGCACAGTACAATCAGCGACCCCGCGTGGGGCACCGCGGAATGGAGGTCGAATTCCAGCCTCCGGCGAGGCATCAGGCTGCTTCCGGGGATGTGGCTGGAGTTGTATTCCCCGGGTTCGCGTACGTCAATCAGGGCAAAGGGTTGAGTGTCGTTGAACAACTCGTGAAGCTGTTCCGGACTAAAGGGACTAGCCATCAGCGCATCTCCGTCGACCAGGTCTATTTGATTCCGATCCTTGCGATCAGCAGCCGGTCACGCGGACGAGAACATCGACAATCAATATTGTGGTTCTACAATCCGCTCATTGTCTGTCGGAAATTATATGGGCTCCCACGCGATTTATGTTCGCGCCGCAGGAACTGGAGGCGGGGTTGGGGATTCACTATATCTTGGTCGAGACTACAGGTTGGCGATTCGCCAATATCGATGGGTATGCCACAAGTATACACTCCGAGCGCCAATGCGTCCCCGGCGTGACCATGCGGGATCAACAGTTGTCGTACTTCTCCGTCATCATCTGCCGGATTGCGCCGGTTTCCAGGTCGTAACGCACCCGCTCGAGGCCGCGTAGGTCCTGCCCGTAGACGTGGACTTCAACGGTTGGGCGGTTGGTGAAGTTATCCATCTGGTGGATTTCGTCGACTTCGGGGATCAGCAGGCTTATTTCGCCCGGCTTGACCACGGCGGAACGGTCCCGCTCCAACCGGGCCCAATTTTCGCGCTCGCGATCGTCGACGCGGCGAAATCGGGTTTCGGTCAGGGCATTGTCCATCACGCCGATCATGCCCCAGGTACGGTGGTCGTGCGGAGCCGCGTGGTCGCCAGGACCCCACACTACGGCGGTGACCAGGAGGCCGCTTTCCGGGCTGTGGTGGAGCAACCAGGACCCGTGATTAGCGCGACCTCCGGAGCCACGGGGCAACCGGAAACGTTCGGGGATCGCGTCGGGATTCGAGATAAGGCGGGAAAGGCAGTCCGAGCCTTTATCGAAGATTTTTTCCTGGACAGGCTGGGAGATCAGAAGATCCTCCATATCCTGCACGAAATCTTCCAGCCCGTATCTGACAGCGACCATTTCGCGTGTCCTCCCCTGCGCTAGTGGCGGCAGTGTAACCGTGTGGGGCCTTTAGTGGCAACATTCTCGCAACCGCGGCGTCAGGGACACACGAGGCTCCCTGGGCTACGCTGCTATACTACCGCGACCGAATTGAATGAACGCCATTTGTCGACGGAGGGAACCCGTATGGCAGAGTCCATCAAGATTTCGATGCGCGTGCCCGGCACATCGCCGATGCCGGACCTGTTGAGAATGATAGGTCAAATCGAGGATGCAGGGTTTGATGGGGCAGGGATCCTCGACAGCCAGATGATATGCCGGGATACCTTCGTGACCATGGGCATGGCAGCCAACGCCACCAGCAAGCTGCGATTGTTCCCTGCGGTAACCAACCCGTTCGGACGAATCCCGTCGGTGTTGGCCGGGGCCGCGCAGACGGTGGCGGAAATCGCCCCCGGCAGGACCAAGTTCATCATTGGAACCGGGTACACCTCAGCGACCACGATAGGAAGGCGGCCGGCTACCTTGCGCCAGATGCGCCGCTGCATCATGGAGGTGAAAGCGCTGCTGGCGGGCGAAGCAGTGGAATACGACGGTATGACCAACCGGCTGGACTTCGCCGGCAGTGACGGCGGCCACGGGGTTCCCGTACTGATGGCAGCATCGGGCCCACGTTCGCTGGAATTGGCCGGCGAGGTGGCCGACGGGGCGCTGGTTCTGGTCGGGTACACGCCGGGGATCGTCGGCAAGGCGCTGGAGCACCTGGAAATCGGAGCCAAACGAAGCGGCCGAACTTTGGAAGATCTCGACGTGATGTTCGCGGTGCGCACGTGCGTCTCGGATTCCACCGAAGAGGCCCGACGCCTGGCGCGCCCCGTGGCGGCGCACTGGGCGCTGTTGTGGGGCGGGCCCAACTGGCTGCCCTATTCTGGGCTGGACATCCCGGACTACGAGGTCCCGCAGGCGGTGCGTGACGTTTATCCCGACCTGGGACACGCGCCGAATTGGGAAGAAGCAATTGAGTTGACGCAGTTCGTAGACGACGAGGTGAACGGCCAGCTGTGCGATGCGCTGGGGTTGATCGGTACTCCGGAGTACTGTACGTCACGCATCAAGGAGATGGCGCAACACGGGGTCAATCAGCTTTACCTGATGCCGTGCCTGACCTTCGCGCCGCCCGAAGCCGAAGTGCAGGCATTCGGAAACCACGTGATCCCGGCGCTGGCCGCGGCGTGAACGAACGCCGGCATCTATCGTGGTCGGCCTTCGGACCGAACGCCGGCGAGAAGGTTGCCGGGCTTGACGAATTATCGCCGGGAACGTGGGCCAACCATGCACGAATATGGAGCAGCGTGACGCGGGCCTGCTCGCACACCGCTTGACAGCCAGCCAGATACCGGGGCGAAGGGCCGTATGCCGCGCCCGCCCGGTGTCGGGAATGAGTTGTGCGGGGCAGATCGTATTTGCTAGTCTCCCGGACCGGAAGCAGGAAGAACAACCCCCACCGTCCCTGAACAGCTGGCGCCAGGGCAGGCGAGAGGCAAGCGCGTGACTACGGCAGATCGGTTCCGAGACTACAGTATCGACGCGGACATCTTCGACGAGATGTTTCACGTCGACGGGCGAACCCGGGACAACTGGCAGGGGCTCCGGCGCGCGCTCACCGACATTTCCAGCGAAGAGCTGACGGCCATCCAGGAACGGGTGACGAGGTCGTTTTCCAACGAGGGCATTACCTTCACCGTGTACGGCGATGAGGAGGCCGACGAACGGATCATCCCCATCGACTGCGTGCCGCGGCTGATTGCCGAAGCGGAGTGGCGCGAGTTGGAAGCGGGCCTGACGCAGCGGCTGAGGGCGCTGAACCTGTTTTTGCAAGACGTATACGGCGAGTCGCAGGTAACCAAAGACGGTGTGATCCCTGATGAGATGGTCCTGAGCTGCCCGCAATACCGGTTGGAAATGCGCGGGTTTACTCCGCCGCACGGGACCTGGGTAGCGATCTGCGGCACCGACTTGGTGCGCACGAACGAAGGGTTTCGCGTATTGGAGGACAACCTGAGAGTGCCCTCAGGCGTGTCCTACATGATCGCGAACCGCAAGGCGGCAAAAACGAGCCTGCGACGACTTTACCGCGCCTCCCGGGTGCTGGAGGTGGAGCACTACGGACGCTTGCTCCTGGACACGCTCAAGGAGCTGGCCCCGACGGAACGTGGCAACCCGAGCATCGCCCTGCTCACGCCCGGCGTTTACAACTCGGCCTTCTACGAGCACATGTTCCTGGCCCACGAACTGGGCGCGGAACTGGTGCAAGGACAGGACCTGGTGGTGAACGAGGGCTTCGTTTACATGAAAACCACTGCCGGCCTCCGCCGCGTCGACGTGGTCTACCGACGGGTTGACGACGACTTCCTCGACCCGACGGTTTTCAGACCGGACTCGGTGCTGGGGGTTCCCGGATTGATGGACGCGTATCTGAAGGGGAACGTTGCCCTGGCGAACGCCCCGGGAACGGGCGTGGCCGACGACAAGAGCATCTACACCTACGTGCCGGACCTGATCCGATACTACCTCGGCGAAGAGCCGTCGCTTCAGAACGTCGAAACCTACCTCTGCCGGCGGCCGCAGGAACTGGAATACGTGCTGGACAACCTGGACGAACTGGTCGTTAAGCGCGTGGGAGAATCGGGTGGCTACGGGATGTTGATCGGGCCCCACGCCACGTCACAGGAACGTTCGGAGTATGCAGAGCAGGTGCGATCAAACCCGGCGGACTTTATAGCCCAGCCCACGCTGGCGCTTTCCCGGTCCCCCTGCCTGATCGACGGCAAGTTCGAGCCCCGTCACGTTGACCTGCGGCCGTTCATATTGCATGGACAGACCACCCGTATAGTGCCGGGCGCTTTCTGCCGTGTCGCGCTGCGGCGAGGCAGCCTCGTGGTCAACTCGAGCCAGGGAGGCGGCGGCAAGGACGTCTGGGTCCTGGAGGAGTAGTCGCATTGCTGGCTCGAAGCGCACAGGGACTGTACTGGATGGGCCGCTACCTGGAACGGGCCGACCACCTGAGCCGGCTGCTCCAGCTCCAGGCCGAGGCCCTGGTCGACCGTTCGACCGGCGAAATTTACTCCGGATGGAGGCGCATATACGGCAGCCTGGACCGTGAACCGCCGGGAGGCGGGCTGGAACTGGAACCGTCGCACGACGGGGCAGCGCCACAGTTCCAGCAGACCCGAGCGCCATCGGGACAGGCGCAGACGCAGCGACGGATCAGCGACGAGTACACCCTGGCGGATTCGTTCACTCTGGCGGACGACCTCACGTTCGAGCGGGCCAATCCAAGCTCGTTGTGGAGTTGCTTCGCGTTGGGGCGGGAGAACGCGCGACAGATGCGCCATTGCATTAGCGCGGAGATGTGGCGGTCACTGAACCTGACCTACCTCAAGCTGCAGCGGATCAGGATGCTGGATATCTGGTTGGCATCGCCCGAGGGGTTCTACGCGGAAACGGCGGAAGACATCGAAACCTTCATGGGGGTGGCGTCGGCGACGATGTACCGGGACGAGGGGTGGCATTTCATGCAGTTGGGCAGGTTCCTCGAACGGTCCCAATTGGCGAGCAGCCTCCTCCTGGCACAATTGGAGGTCGACAAGGATCCCAACGAACAAGCGGATTCGGAACACACGGAGTCAGACTGGACCACCCTGCTCCGGATCTACCATGCCCAAGAGGCGTATGCCCGCACGCACGGCGTCGAGATCAGGCCGGACCAGGTCCTGGACCTGCTGGTCACCGACCCTCTTCTCCCGGACTCGATGCAGCGCGCCGTGGATGCGGTGTCCGATGCGGTGGCGGCGGTAGGGCCGGGCCCGGACCGGGAATCGAGCGCCGCGGCCAACCGCCTGGCCGGCCGGCTCAGATCGCTGGTATCGTACGAGTGGCCGGACGCCGAAGACAAGCCGAGGCTATTGCTGCGGATTGCAGACCTCAGCCGACAGTTGCACAGCCTCGTCAACGCCGTCTATTTCGACTACTGACCCGGGACTGTCGCTGATAGAAGGCAACAAGGGCGAAATCCGAGCTCACCGCGGGCTCATTCGGAAGAGCGGGCAGCCGTGAAGAGCAAGAGCGCCGGGTATCCCAAATTTCTGCTCGGGGACCGTGCTGACACTCAGGGTGCCGAATGCTATAATCGCCGTTGCGCTTTCACCAATGCAGGAGATTCTAACTTGCGTCATTACGAAATGGTAACAATTCTCAGCCCGATGCTGAATCAGGACGAAGCATCGGCAACATGGGACGAAATCAAGTCGTTCATCACGAATCGGGACGGCGAAATCACCGCGGAGCAAGTGTGGGGAACCCGCCGGCTGGCCTACCCCATCCGCAAGGGGAACTACAATTTCCTGGAAGGATCGTACTACCTGAGCACCTTCACGGTGGACAATTCCTTCAACCGCGAGTTGGAGAACTACCTGCGGCTGGACGAGCGGGTACTGCGGTCGCTCATCCTGAATTGCGAAGGGCCGTTGCCGGACAAGCCGCCGCCGGGACCCCTGACCGCTCCCTCACGGTACATCCCGCCCGGACGTGGACGACGACAGGACGGTGGCGGACCGATACCGGACGCGCCGGGCGGCTTCGGCGATCGCCGGCAGGGCGGTCCTCCGCCCGCACCCGCTGCGCCGGCCGCGCCGCCGCCGAGTGCGGAGGCCCCTACGACCACAGAGGCCGCTCCGGAATCTGCCGTGCCAGCGCCCCCCAGTCCAGCAACGGAGAACGCCGGGGATGTCCCGGCCGCGCCTGAGCCGGCCGCAACTCCTGAACCGACTGCCGCAGTTCCTGAACCGACCACGGCTCCCGAGCCGGCTGCCCCCACGGAGCCAGCGCCGGCGCCCGAGCCGCCAACCGAAACCGATGGGGACGCCCAGGCGTAACTTCCCGTGAACAAGATCATCATAATCGGCAATCTTGGTCAGGATCCGGAGATGCGGTACTCGCCCTCTGGTCAACCGATGACAAGTTTCAGCATCGCGAGCAACCGTCGCTATACGACCGCGGCGGGAGAGCAACGTGAAGAAACCGAGTGGTTTAACTGCACCGCCTTCGGTCGCCTTGCGGATACCTGCAACCAATATCTCGCGCGCGGGCGGCAGGTTTACGTGGAAGGTCGCTTGCGTTCCCGACAGTACGAACGCCGAGACGGAACCCCGGGCTTCTCTTTAGATGTCAATGTCACCGAAGTCCAGTTTCTTGGCCGGCGCGACGAGCAACCAGACGCTGGATATGGCGGATACGGCGGCCAGCAAGAACCTAGCTACGGGGGCCGAGCGGACAGCGGTGGCTACACCGAGCAGCGCGGCGGATATGACGACCGGCGTGGGGCTGGCTCCGGAGCCGGCAACGCCGGGGACCCCATGGACGTTGACGACCTCCCCTTCTAAAACTGCGATATCCAAACTCCCCAACACCGGAGGAGCCTCCACCAATGACTACGCCACAATCCGCACCTTCATCTCCACCCCCAGGGCCGGCGCCGGCTGCGCCAACTGGCGGTCCACCTCCCGGCGGGCCGGGAGGGCGGCCCGGCGGTGGACCTCCCGGCGGACCAGGCGGACGACCGGGTGGGCCAGGGGGACGACCTCCGGGACGGGGTGGACCGCGCGGCGGAGGCCGCGGCGGGCGACGCTACGGACCCCGTCGGAGGGTGTGCGCCTTCACGGTTGAGGGAGTGACGCCCGACTATAAGGATGTTGACCGTCTGCGGCGGTACATCTCCGAGCAGGGCAAGATCGAACCCACGCGCAAGACCGGCACCTCGGCGAAGAACCAGCGGCTCCTGGCGCAGGCGATCAAGCGAGCCCGATACCTCGCTCTGCTGCCGTACGCTCCCGAACACAGCATCAACGTCGGCATGCGTTCCGGTCGTTAACCGGCCCAGCCCAGATGCTGAACCTTTCGCTGCCCTGGAAACGCAGCGCCGCTGAGGCAGACGAACCACCGGAACAGCCCGTCAGGCGGCGTCCCGTAAGGAACGCGGCCGGCCGCAGTCGCCGGCTGGGAACGAACAACCCCGGCGCGCCGCAAGCTACGCGCACCCGCCGCGTGTTGGAATCGCGCCGGCAACGGATTGCGATCGTCGTCGGAGCTGCGTTGATACTGGTGATCGTCGGTGTGGTTCTGGCCGGCGTGTATCAACAATTCATCCTGCCGCCGCGAGTGATGGCCGGAGACGTTAGGGGCGTGCGTTTCACCATGGGCGACCTGGTGGAACGGATACGCGTCCTGCAGGGGATCAATCGCTACCAGGGCGGCCAGGTGGATTTCAGCCGGATCCCGTTCCAGTTACTGACCGACCTGCTGCACGCCGAAATTTTGAGGCAAGCGGCGCCAGGTCTCGGCATTGACGTTACCGATACCCAGATTGACGAGGCGATCAAGAGCCAATTCCGACCCGAGCCCGAGCCGGGGCAGGAAGTAACCGACGCGCAGTTGGACGCGGAATTCGACAACATCTACAAGAACTTCCTCACCCAGGTCAACCTGACGGACGATGCCTACCGCCGAATCATGCAAGAGCGGCTGCACCAGAGCACGTTGTTCGGCATCATGTTGGGGTCACTGCCGGAGGAAGCGCCGCAGATAGAACTGCAAGCTATCGCGCTCAGCCTCAACTCCACCGCCTCCCCGGAAGGAGTGCGCGAGCGGTTGGTCCTGGGGCAGGATTTCGGATCGGTGTCACGGGAAATCGCCGGCAACGACGGATACATCGGGTGGGTGCCCGAAGGTGCGTTTCCGGAATTCGACAGCTACCTGTTTGGCGAAACCGAAATTGCCGACGATGGGACCGAAACGCGCAAACCCGCCTCGCTGGAGCCGGGGGAGATATCTACCCCCATATACCAGGACGAAACGATCTTCATCATCCAATCTATCGACGGGCCGGAAACGCGCAAGGTCGAGCCGCAGATGCTTTTCCAGATGGCTAGCGCCCGGGTTGAGGAATGGAAGGACGACCAGTTGGCGCGGGGCTCTGACGAAGGCTGGGTGAAGATCAACTTTGACAGCAACCGCTACGCGTGGGTGACCGACCAGGTCCGACTGACTGCGCCGCGGGTCACGCCCCAACCTCAGCAGTAGGTTTCTCCAAGACCCTTATCCATCCACGCGACCGGTTCACGAACCCTGTAGCATTTAACGCCCTTCTGAACGAGCCAGACCGCAGTATTACGAGATGCCCGGCGCAACGGAAGCAATCAACATCGGCCTGATGGGCCTGGGAACCGTTGGGGGCGGTGTTGCTGCGGCCCTATCGGGCAACGCTGATGAGATCCGGCGGAAGACCGGGCGCACCGTTCGATTGCGAAGAGCCCTGGTGCGTGATGCGTCGAAAACGCGCGAACCGTCGCCCCCTCCGGGAGTCCTGACCACCAATCCGGAAGATATCCTCGCCGACCCTGACATCCACGTCGTGGTCGAGGTGATGGGCGGCGACACTCCGGCCGGCGAATATCTGGAACGGGCCCTGGCCGGCGGCAAGCACGTAGTCACCGCCAACAAAGAGGTGATGGCCAGGCGTGGCGCATCCCTTTTGGCCTTGGCCCAATCCCGAGGCGTCAGTCTCCTGTTCGAGGCATCAGCCGGCGGTGGGATCCCCATCGTCGGCTGCTTGATGTCACAGTTGCTGGCCAACGACATCCGGTCGATCCGGTCCATCATCAACGGCACCACCAACTACATCCTCACGAGGATGGCGCGTAGCCAGACCCCATTCGCCGACGCGCTGGCTGAAGCCCAGAGCCGGGGATACGCCGAAGCCGATCCCACCAACGACATCGAAGGCATCGATGCCGCGTACAAACTCTCGGTCCTGGGAAGCCTGGCGTTTCACCGGTCAATACCCCACGGATCGATCCACACCGAAGGGATCAGTCGCCTGGGCCCCGAAGATTTCCGTTACGCCGCCGAGTTGGGCTACGCCATAAAGTCGTTGGCGATCGCGGCAGCCCAGCCGGACGGGACGGTCCAGGCGCGAGTGCATCCTGCCCTCGTACCTGAGGACCACCTGCTGGCCAAAGTGGACGGCGTGTATAATGCCGTGGAGGTGACCGGTGACCTGTGTGGTCAGATCATCCTGCACGGGCAGGGAGCCGGACGCGACGCCACAACCAGTGCGGTGATGGGCGACATCCTGAACGTGGTGAGGTTCATCGACAGCGCCGGCGCGCCACCGCTGCTCCCGGTTTCGAACGGCCACACACAAGAAGCTGGGGACGCGATCCGACCCATCGACGAGCTTTCCAGCGCGTACTACCTGCGACTGACGTGCGCCGATCAAGCCGGCGTATTGGCGCAGATAGCGCGGCTGCTGGGCGACGGCAACATCTCCATCGCCACCGTGATTCAGAAAGACACCGACCCCGGCAGCGGCACCGCCCAATTGGTTATCACCACGTATCCCTCCCGGGAAGCCGACGTCCAGACCGCACTGGCGGCGGTGGCAGAGTTGGGTGTGGTGGTGAGCGTCGACAACCTGATCCGTATCGAGCAGTAAAGCAACCGTAGCGAACCGCCCGACGCATCGATTGTAGTTAGCAGGTAAAACCATGGCACCAGCCACCCAAACCCGGTAGAAAATGGGCGTAGGCGTTTTACAACAGTACCGGGACCTGCTGCCGGTCAGTGAAGAGACACCCATGTTCTCAATGGGTGAAGGCGACACGCCGCTGGTGCGTTCCCGTCAGCTTGGTCCGGAATTGGGTTGCCCCGACCTCTACTTCAAGCTGGAGGGCTGCAACCCCACCGGATCGTTCAAGGACCGGGGCATGGTGGTGGCCATGGCCAAAGCGCTGGAAGAGCGCAGCGTTGGCGTGATGTGCGCTTCTACCGGGAATACCAGCGCGTCGGCCGCAGCCTACGCGGCCTATTGCAACCTCGCCGCCTGGGTGTTGATCCCGAAAGGCGAAGTGGCGTTGGGCAAGTTGGCCCAGGCCATGGCGTACGGGGCCCGCATACTGCTGGTGGACGGCAACTTCGACGCGGCACTGGCGCTGGTCAGGGAGTTCACCAAGACCAACCCGATCACGCTGGTCAACTCGGTGAACCAGCATCGCATCGAGGGACAAAAGACCGCAGCGTTCGAGATATCCGATGTACTGGAAGACGCGCCGGACTACCTGTTCATACCAGTGGGCAACGCGGGCAACATCACGGCATACTGGCGCGGGTTCGTGGAGTACCACCAGTTGGGGCGCAACGAAATCCTGCCCAAGATGATGGGTTTCCAGGCGGAGGGGGCGGCCCCGATCGTGCGCGGCGAACCGGTCCCGTATCCGCAGACGATAGCCTCGGCAATACGCATCGGTAACCCGGCGAGCTGGAAATCGGCGGAGCGGGCGCGAGACCAGTCGGGAGGCGTCATCGACGCGGTTAGCGACGACGAGATCCTCGAGGCATACCGGCTGCTGGCGTCGCGAGAGGGGATATTCGGTGAACCGGCCTCTGCGGCCTCCGTAGCCGGCCTGCTCAAGCTGAAGCGAAACGGCTTGGACCTGACGGGAAAGCGGGTGGTATGCATCATCACCGGCAGCGGCCTCAAAGACCCGGATATGGCGGTGAGCAGCGCCCAGGCTGATACGGTCGAGGTACAGCCCAACCTGGAGGCCATCGAAAACGCCATCATGGAGACCCTGCCCGCCAGATGACCGACGCCGGAACTAAAATGAACCTGGCGGCCATTGAGGTCGCGGTGGGCACGGTCCTCAAGTACATCGACGAGGACAGCGGGCGTGAGGGTCTATGGCGGACGCCAGAACGGGTCGCGGAAATGTACGCGGAACTTTTTGCCGGAGTGGGAAGGGACCCAGCGGCGGAGATTGACGCAGTCTTTTCGGATGACGTGACTCACGACCCCGTAATGGTAGCCGATCTGCCCTTCTACTCGATGTGCGAACACCATCTTCTGCCTTTCTTCGGGCGGGCGAGCCTGGTCTACGTACCCGACCGGCACATCGCTGGCATAAGCAAGATCGCCCGGGCGCTGGACGCAACCGCCCGGCGCTTGCAGGTCCAGGAGCGCTTGACCGCCCAGCTTGCGGAAGCCGTCCTGTCGCGCGTGCAACCGCTGGCGGTGGCGTGCCGCGTGGAGGCGGAACACCTGTGCATGTCGATGCGTGGCATTCAAAAACCGGGTCATCGCGTCGTGACCACCGCGATACGGCACGCGCCGGGTGGACGGGAGAATGGCTCTGCGCCGTCGTATTCCCCGAGCGAACTGCTGAGCCTACTGGACAACCGAGGATAACCGGCGCCTGTGACATGACATCAACCTCTCAAGCTAATCCCATCAAGTCATTCGAAGACATCCGGCTGCAATGGCAGGAACTGCTGGGCCGGTCGGTGGTCAACAACCTGTACATCACGCCAACGTGGCAGGAACTGTGGTGGAGCGCCTTCCAGAATGGCCGTTCACTGGCCGGGTTTTACCTCACCGACGGCGCGGGCCAACTCACGGCCCTGGCGTCGTTGTCACGCTACGGCGACAACTTTTCGTTCGTTGGCAACAGCGACACGTGTGACTACAACGATTTCGTGATAGCCCGCGGGACGGAGCCTGAGTTTTTCCCGGCCCTGCTCGACGCGATCGACTCCGGCGGGGGACGACAACTCGATCTCTTTTCGGTGGGGGAAGACTCTCCAACATTGGCGATGCTGCCGGACCTCGCGCGTGCGCGGGGTTATTCGGTAGACATTGACGAAGAGGACGTGGCGCCGCGCATCGATCTGCCGCCCACCTGGGATGACTATCTGGCCGGGTTGAGCAAGAAAGACCGGCACGAACTGCGGCGGAAATTGCGTCGGCTCGAGGGGCACGACAACTGGCGGTGGTTCTGCGTTTCAGATCCCGAAGAGGCCACGGAACGCGCGGACACGTTCCTGGACCTGATGCGGCGGAGCGATCCGGCAAAGGCCGAGTTTCTCACTCCTGACCGGGAAGAGTTCTTCCGGCGGCTCATAGCGGCCACCGCGAGCCAGGGAGTGCTGCGGCTCTTTTTCATGGAGATGGACGACAAATTGGTCGCCACGTCGCTGTGCCTCGATTACGACGGCGTGCGAATGCTGTACAACAGCGGGCACGACATGGAATACCGCTACTACAGCGTCGGACTGCTGCTCCATGCGCTGTGCCTGCGCGACGCTCTGGAACAAGGCTACCGATATTTCGATTTCCTGAGGGGGAACGAACCCTACAAATATAGATTGGGCGGCCGTGACCACCATCTCTACCGCATAACGCTCCGGCGCGCGGATGCGCTAGCCGGCGGATAGCGACACGCATCAGAAACATCCTACTGCTAAAATTCGGAACCTCCCTATCATGAATATCATATCTGTGCGTGTCGACCGCCGCAGGAGCGTCTTGCTTTGATATCTGACTGTACATCTCGCGTTGCCCTGATCTCCTACCACACGTGTCCGTTGGCTGCGCCCGGGCAAGGAAAGGCGGGAGGGATGAACGTGCACGTCCGCGAATTGGCGCGGGCAATGGCGGACACGGGAGTGGGAGTCGACGTATTCACTCGAGAGCACGATTACGTTTGTGATGCGGTCGGCGGCGGTAGCGACAGGATCAACTACGTTCACGTTCCCGCCGGTCCTGCCGATGCCGCCCTGAACGACCTGGCCAGCTACCTGGATGATTTCGTCGCTGGAGTCGGGGAGTATCAACAGCGCAACAATGTTCGATACGTGGCGATCCATTCTCACTATTGGCTAAGCGGGTGGGCCGGCACACGCGTGGCGGCCGCGACGGGGGCGCCCCACGTCGTCACCTTCCATACCCTGTCGCGGATCAAGATGCAGTCGCGCTCTGGGGAACAGGAGCCGCCGGTGCGCCAGGAGATGGAAGAGCGGATCATCGCGGACGCCGATTGCCTGGTGGCGTTCAGTCCCCACGAGCGGGACGCGATGGTGCGGCTCTACGGGGCCGACGGAAAGCGGGTGGAACTCATACCGTGCGGGGTCGACCTGGGTCGATTCCGGCCCATCGGACGGACGGCAGCGCGCCGGGAACTCGGTCTGAACGGGCACAAGGTACTGTTATACGTGGGCCGCATCGAGCCGCTGAAGGGAATGGATCTGCTGCTGCACGCCGCAGCCTCGCTGGAATCAGAGGAAGGCGTACAGGTGCTGGTGGTGGGTTCGGACGCCGACGGCAGCGGGGAGCTGGAAAGGTTGCACAAGCTGTCCGACGATCTGCAACTGGGCCACACGGTCGAGTTCGTCGGGCGGGTGCCGCAGGAGCGGTTGGCCCTGTACTACTCTGCAGCCGACGTATGCGTCGTCCCGTCGTTTTACGAGAGTTTCGGTCTCGCCGCGCTGGAGAGCATGGCGTGCGGCACTCCGGTGGTGGCTTCCCGCGTCGGCGGGCTCTCCACGATAGTGCAGCACGGCCGCACTGGGTACCTGAAGTCGTGGCGCTGCCCCGAGGCGTTCGCCCAGTCGTTGGAAATGATCATGGCCAACGAAGACCTGCGGGACAGCATGGGCCGGGCTGCGCGAAGCCGAGCCGAAACCCTGAGTTGGGACCAGGTAGCCGGTCGCCTGCTCGCGCTCTACGATCGCCTGACGACGGACGAACCGATTCCCGGAACCGCTGACTGATGGATCCCACGCCGCGACGACGGATGCCCAACGACTTCAGCATGGCGGATTACCCGGGCTTCGGCAGGCAGAGCCCTCCGCGGCGCCGTCGGCCCTTCGCGTCCGCGCTGCG
Organism: uncultured Dehalococcoidia bacterium; assembly: GCA_951813535.1. GTDB lineage: Bacteria > Chloroflexota > Dehalococcoidia > Lucifugimonadales > UBA3495 > Bin87. The sequence goes on from OX638345.1 coordinate 2,947,798, forward strand.
CCACCTCGAGAGCCGAATGGGCGCCGGGCTGCTGGTGTTCCTGCCGGTGCTGGTGACCTATTTCGTCTTCAACTTCTTCTACGACGTCCTGTCTTCGCTGCTGGAGCCATTTGTCCGTTGGCTGAATATTCCCAAAACCGGGGGGTTCGATTGGACGGACCTTGTCGGAGTAGCCGCGGTGCTGGTGGTGATTTACGTCGTCGGCCTGCTCATCGGCTGGGCGGTGGTCAAGTTCCTGATCAATCAGGTGCACGATTTGATCGGGCGGCTCCCGGTGGTTGGAGCGGTGTACAAGACGACGCGGGCTGGCATCGATTTCCTGTCGGATACTCAAACGCAGGCATACCGTGGGGTGGTGCTGATGGAGTTTCCCCGCCTTGGGGTTTTGTCGATCGGGTTGATCACGTCCAACCTGGGCAAACTGGACGGCGTCGAGGACTATCTGTCGATTTACGTCCCCACGACTCCGGTGCCTTCTTCCGGCTACCTGGTGGTGGCCCCGTCGAGCAAGGTGACCTCCACCGATATCACGGTAGACGAAGCGATGCGCATCATCATTTCCGGCGGCATCCTGGCCGGGGACATCTTCGCGGACCGAGTTTCGCTGGGCGGCGTTCAGAACGCGCCATTAGACCTGCATTGGTTGTGGGGTGACGGCGGAAACGTGGAGCCGTTGGCAGACGAACCGGCTCCACCACTGGTGCCGGAGCCGGCTCCCGTGGTTACGGGGATTCAAGACTAGACGCATCAGCGGTTACCGGCTGAGACGATCCGGGGAAGAAACGGGTCGTATTCCGCATTTTTCATCTGCATTCTGACCCGGAGGAGCATATTCCATGGACAACACACCCGAACGCGCTTTGGTGGTTATCCCACATCCCGATGACGCGGAAGTCTGGGCAGGCGGCACTATCGCCCGCTGGGTGCGCGGCGGCTGTTACGTCCATTACGTGCTGTGCACCGACGGCAGCAGGGGCACGGACGATCCGGAGACGGATCCATCCGAGTTGGTAGCCATGCGCAGCCGGGAGCAACTGGCGGCAGCGGACGTCCTGGGCGTGAAAAACGTAGTGATGCTGGGCCGGACGGACGGCGAACTGGAAGATACGTCGGATTTCCGGAGGGACCTGGTTCGGCAGATCCGCATGGTCAAGCCTGACGTGGTGCTGACGACCGAGCCCTACCGGCGCAACATGCAGTGGCACCGGGACCACCGGATCGCGGGACAGGTGACGCTGGACGCGGTGTTCCCGTACGCCAGGGACCACCTGCACTTCGGCGAGCTTTTCGCCAACGAAGGCATCGAGCCCCACAAAACCGCAGCGGTGATGTTCTGGGGATCGGAAAACCCCAACACCTTCGTGGACATAGCCGCCGATTTCGACGCCAAGATGGACGCGGTGATGGCGCACCGTACCCAAGCGCGCCAACGCACCAGGGAAGAGCTGGAAGAATTCGTGAGGGCAAGGGCCAAAGAGGCTGCCGAAGCCGGGAACGAATACCCCGACGAGGAATTCAGCGGACTCGCGCTGGCCGAAGCGTTCCGGCGGGTGACGTTCCGGACCTAGCCGCTATAACCTGGTTGGCTCCGGCTAGATCGGCGCTCGTCGGGTGTGCCACTCGGTGGCCTCCTGGTAGGCGTATGCGGCTCTCAGGATGGTTGCCTCCGCGAATGGCCCAGCGCCAAGCTGAACGCCGATCGGGAGCCCATCTTCCGTGAAGCCTCCCGGGATAGACACGGCGGGCATGCCGGCCAACGGGTAGCAGCCGGTGTACGACCGCCGGAAGAAGAACCGTTGGCGCACATCGTCGGCCGACTCGAACGGCGCCGTCAGGGCATCGTGTCGCGGAGCCGGATATGGCGCGGTCGGGGACACCAGCAAGTCGACCTGGCGGAAGGCGTCCTCGAACTGGCGACGGAGCAGGACACGAGCCTTCATGGCCCGGTTCTGCACCTTGGCCGGAACCAGGGAAGCGCTCTGAAGGCGGGTGCGGGAAGCCCGGTCCAATAGCTCGGGGGACCGCCGCATCAGACCGTCGCGGGCGCCGGCTCCTTCGGTATCGGCAATGCCCACGAAGATCGCACCCGCGATTTCCGTCAACGGAAGAGACACGTTGACCACCTCGGCGCCCAGGCCGGCGAGCGTCTCGAGGACCGCTTCGGTAGCGCGCCGCACGTCCGGGTGCATGTCGGGCGCGTCGCACAACTCCGTCATGCGGCCAACCTTCATGCCGCGGATGTCGCCGTCGAGCATGCCGCGATAGTCGGGAACCAGGCGCCGGCTGGTGGTAGGATCCATGGGGTCGTAGCCAGCCACGGCGCCCAAAACCAGAGCGCAGTCCTCAACGGTCTTGGTCATGGGTGATGCTGCATCCATGAACCAGCACATGGGTGTGATCCCGTGCCGGCTGATGCGCGTGAAGGTCGGCCGCAGGCCCACCGCGTTGCAGTACGAAGCCGGCCCGCGTCCACTCCCGCCCGTGTCCTCGCCTACGGACGCGGCACAGAGATTGGCCGCCAGGGCCGCGCCCGACCCGCTGCTCGACTCGCCGGGAGTGTGTCCGCTGCGCCAGGGATTGTCAGGAGTGCCGTACGGCGGATCCGCGGTTCCGCCCATGGCCAGTTCACTGAGGTTGAGCTTGCCCAGCAGGATCGCTCCGGCGGACTTGAGACGGGTCACCACCGTTGCATCCTCGGCCGGCACGTTGTCCGCATAGGCGCGGGAGCCGTTGCTGGTGAGGATGCCCTCGGTGTTGAACTGGTCCTTGATGGCCATGGGGACGCCGAACAGAGCGCCACGGACGGCCGTTTCGTCTCCGCGACGCAACGCCTCGTCCACGTCCGCGGCGGCGCCCAGGGCCTCCTCGCGGCACACGGTGATGTAGGCCTTGATGGCGCCGTCCATGGCGTCGATGCGGCGGAGATAAGCGTTCACCGCGTCGGTGGCGGTGAAATCCCCGTTGCGGATGGCCGCTGAAGTGGCTTCAGCGGAGAGGAAGACGATGTCGTCGTGGGCTCGGGTAGAGGTCATTGTGAAGCTCCGGCGGTTTGGCCTGCCTGAATGACGGCATACTGTTTGGCGATGATCGCCTGGAACGCGGGGGAAACCTCGTGCCAGTCCAGGACGTCGACACGGAATGGCAGGGTGGATTCCTGAAACGCCTCAATCAATCGTCCGGCTTTTTGGAAACCCAAAGGCTCCGGCCCCATCACTGCCAGATCCAAATCGGACCACGGCTTGGTCATCCCAGTTACGCGCGAGCCGAAAGCGTACACTTCGCATCCAGGGACGTATTGTTCCAGTATGCTCTTGATTTCGGCCAATTGATCCGGTCTCACGTCAATCATTGCGGGCCTCCAGAGCGTGCAATAAACATCGTGCGTCCTGCAGAAAAGCCGGTATTGCTGCAAAGACTGCGTCGGCCGTGGTTTTTCTGTAGGTGTGTGACGTATCATTTCGCGCCAAGTGGTGATCCATCCAGCGATCAACATCGTCTATGAGGCGATTCTCTGCGCCCAGCCGGAACAGCTCGCGCCTGGTGACACCGTCGGCCGAGTTAGGGTTGACGTTGAGCTCCAACCAGCGCTTGATCGATAGCCATGAAAGCTCGTAGGTGAACTCGAAGTGTTTGATCACGCCGGATTGAAGCACTCGGCGGAAGGCTTCTTCCAAGTCGCCCGTCGTCAGGTGCTCGCCCTCCCGATCATCCAGTGCCTGATAAACGGCGAGGGCCTGCTCAAGGCTTCCGATGGCATTTTGCAGGTTTTCCAGGTCAAGAGGCATGGAGGCTCACAGAGGACACTTCCCCCTCCTCGGGTTCAGCCTTCGCCGGCGTCCGGAAAGATGGTGACGGGTTCAAGGCCCTCCAGATCCAGGTCGCGCAAACGATCAAGTTCCTGCATCAGGCTGGCGAAGCGATTGGCCACTTCGGGCAAATCGGAATCGTCGATAAATATTCCCACCAGGTCCGCCATTTTACGTACCTGTTCAACACTGAGATCAGGGTCAGGCATGAGCTTGTTCGTCCTTTACGGTAACTAGTTGACCGGGCAACGGCGCAAGGGCGGGCTCAACCATGCGCCGGAACGCGTGCAGGTGGGTGATCACAGCCAACGGCGGAACCAATCCAGCATGCGTTGCAGGTATTCCTGCCGCAACGCAACGTGTCCGGTTCGGAGAAAACCGTGCCCGCAGCCGGGGAAGCGGACCATTTCGACCTCTTTGTCCAGCCGCTTCAGGACCTGGAAATACTGTTCGCTCTGCCCGATCGGACACCGCGCGTCGGATTCGCCGTGCAGCAGGAGGACCGGCGTTTCGACCTGCGGAGCGAACTTGATGGGGGAACGCTGGAGCAAGCGGTATGCGAGGGTATCCACGCCCTCGGCCAATTCGCTGGCCAGGTTCCGGCTGATGGGCATACCGCCAGCCAGGCGGATGGCCCACTGCGTCTCGCCGAAGCTGGTGGCGATGTCGGAAGTGCCGTACATGGTCCACAGGTCGATGCACGGAGCGCCGGCCACGGCCGCACGGAACCGGCCGGTTTGGCCGATCATCCAGGTGGTCATGTATCCGCCGTAGCTGTACCCGTGAACGCCTAGCCGGTCGGTGTCCACGTAGTCACGCTGGCATACCGCGTCGACGGCCGCCATCAGGTCACGAAAGTCGTCGCCGCCCCAATCCCCCAGCACCGCGTTGACGAACTCTTCGCCGTAGGTAGAAGAGCCGCGAGGGTTCACCGCGAGGGTGAGGTAACCGGCGCCGGCCAGCACCTGATGCCACGGCACGAAGGAATCGTAAAATGCCCCATTGGGGCCTCCGTGAATTTCGAGCACCAGCGGGTAGCGTTGTGTTGGGTCAAAGTCGGGCGGATGGTACAGGCGGCACTCGATATCCCAGTCCTCCCGCTCCAAAAGAAACTTCTCCATGGGCGCAGGCGTGTGCTTGGCCAGCCAACCGTCATTGTGAGCCGTGAGGCGCCGTCGGCTCGGTTGGCCCGGCTCGGAGTCACGCTCGATCAGGTAGGCATCCGACGGACTTGCCGGGTCCGAACCGGTCACCACCAGACGCCGTGCCCGGCAGTCCATGGCGACGCCGGAGAGCAGTTCACCTCCGACGGTGACAGCGAACGGAACGTCGCCTTCATCCGGCCCAACAGCCGTTTCGTAGAGCTTAGTTTCGCCCTCGGAGTCGCCCAGGAAGAGGATCCGACCGTCACACCCATCCTCCGCCAACCATCGGAGTTCAAGGGGAGGGAAGATGCCCGGGTACCCAAGACAGGGACGCAGGCTGTCGTCGGTCAATTGCCGGGGAGGACCGCCCGGCTCCAGCACGTAAAGATATGCCTGCCACAGCACCATCAGGCCGTCGCCGGTTCCACCGGCGGCCAGCAGGCGGTCGCCATCGGGCGCCCAGGAGACGGCAGCCACGTCCGCCAGACCGTGCGAACGTAGCTCGGGCTCGGGGGGGTCGCCCTCTGGCGTGACGCCATCGGGAACCGACACGACGTAGACTTCGTTGGTGGCGGTAACGTCCCGGTCGCCGGAACGACCAGATATGAAGGCGATGCGACTACCGTCCGGCGACCATGCGGGAGCCATGTCATCCCAATCGCCAGAGGTGAGTTGAACGCATCCGCCGGTTTCTGCATCAACCAGGAACAGGTGAAAATGGCTGTCACCCCGCCAGCCGATGGCGTCGTGCCGGTAACGGATGCGGCGCACCTCCCGGGCGACGGGCAGGTCCGGCTCCTTGGGGGGTTCCGTTGGCGACACGTCCGACACCAGGGCCAACCGATCAGAATCCGGTGACCACGCGAACTCTCTGACACCACCGGTCAGGTGTGTCAGTTGTGCAGCTTCGCCTCCGCCGGCGGGCATCAACCAGACCTGGCGCGTGGAGTCGGCATCGTCAGCGCCGGGACGCAGGAAAGCCAGGACTGCGCCGTCGGGCGAGAAGCGGGGATGCCCATCGTTGCTTCCCTGCGTGAACGGCCGAGGCGTTCCGTCACCGGCTGCGGCGTCCAGACCCACCTGGTAAATGCGCGCCCGAGGCTCCAGGCTTTCCTGATCGATCCAGGAGAGCACATACGCGCACCTGCTCCCATCGGATGAGACCGTGGGGTCGCCAACTGATTTCAGGTGCCGGAAGAGGTCTGGGCCTATGGGTTCATACATGAGAGCAGCCTATGAGTTGTGCGGCCGGACGGCGGGGTTGCGGGTACGCCCGTATTCTAACGCATCGAAGGCGACAAACCAGAATGCCTACACTTCACTATCTGGCGCGGAACTACCGCATGGCCGGTGCGGGGAATCACGCCGCAGTTGCAGCGTAGCCGCAGCAAATCCGGGTACCCGTTATGCTAGAATTGAACTCCCCTTTCAGCCATCGGATTTATGGAGGGTTACCGTGCCCGAGCGCATCTTGATAGGTGTCGCGTGGCCCTACGCCAACGGCCCGCTGCACATGGGACACGTCGCCGGCTGCTATCTCGCCGCCGATATTTTCGCCCGCTATCACCGCATGAAGGGCAACGACGTGCTGATGGTATCAGGCTCCGACGCGCATGGCACGCCCATAACCATACGAGCCGACCAGGAAGGAATCGCACCCCAGGAAGTGCTGGAGCGGTACCACGCGCAGTTCCTGGACACCTGGAAGCGGCTGGGGATTTCCTTTGACCTGTTCACGTCAACGCACACGGCAAACCACCAGGAGGTGGTGCAGGACTTTTTCCTGCGGCTGAAGGAGCAGGGCTACATTTATCCCGACACCATGTTGCTGGCCCACTGCGTCGGCTGCGACCGATTCCTGCCCGATCGCTACGTGGAAGGCACCTGCCCGCATTGCCGGAACGAAAAGGCGAGAGGCGATCAGTGTGACAACTGCGGGCACACCCTGGACCCGATCGATCTGGTGACCCCCTATTGCAGCATCTGCGGGGCGACGCCCGACTTTCGCGATTCGGAACATTTCTTCCTGAAGCTGTCCGCCTTCCAGGAACCGCTTCTGGAGTGGATCAACCGGCAGGATCACTGGCGGCCCAACGTGGCGAATGGCACCCGCAGCTTCCTGCAGGGCGGCCTGAAAGACCGGGCGATCACCCGCGACCTCACCTGGGGAGTGCCGCTGCCTCTGGAAGGGTACGAAGAGAAGCGGATTTACGTGTGGTTCGAGGCGGTGATCGGCTACCTGTCGGCGGCAGTGGAATGGGCTTCGCGGAACGGGCATGCGGACGATTGGCAGGACTATTGGAAAGACGACAACGCCAGGTCGTACTACTTCATCGGCAAGGACAACATCCCGTTCCACAGCATCATCTGGCCGGCCATGCTCATGGGATACGGCGGTCTGAACCTGCCCTACGACGTGCCCGCCAACGAGTTCCTGAGCCTGGAGAGCCGCAAGTTCTCCACCAGCCAGAACTGGGCAGTCTGGGTGCCCGACTATCTCGATCGATATGATCCTGACCCACTGCGCTACCTGCTGTCGATCAATATGCCGGAGACGGGCGATACTGACTTTAGCTGGAGCGAGTTCGTCCGGCGCAACAACGACGAACTCGTGGCAACCTACGGCAACCTGGTCAACCGGGTGCTCCGGTTCACCTACCGCAACTTTGATGGACAGGTCCCGGTGGAAGCCGCCGCTCCAGAGGACGCGGAACATGCGTTGATGCTGACGGCGCGAGAGGCAATGGCCGCAGTAGATGACAGCCTCAGCCACACGCGTTTTCGCGCTGGCATCAGCCAGGCCTTCGGGTTGGCCCAGGAATGCAACCGGTATCTCGACGCCAGGGCGCCCTGGCAGGCGATCAAGGAAGATCGGGCGCACGCGGCCCGTTCGCTGGGCACGACCATCCAGGTGCTCAATTGCCTGAAGGTCATGCTGTCGCCGTATCTCCCGTTCACCAGCCAGAAGTTGCATGGGTTCCTCGGATTCGACGGAGACGTCACCGACGAGCCGTGGGACTTCGACGCGTTGGTCGGGGCCATCAAGCCGGGCGGCATGTTGCGGAACCCGTCCAACCTCTACACCAAGCTGGACGACGACGTGGCCGAGCAGGAAGCCAGCCAGCTGGGCGTCTCCGCCTGATCCCTCCCCTGCCTGAGCGATCCACAGTGCAGACCGGGCTGGACCTGCAAACCGTATCGATCTACGCTCCGGTGGTCGACCAGCTGGCCCAGGTCGAGGAACAGCTGTACGAGCTGTGCCAGACCGACATCGCCGACCTGGACCCGCTCCTGGACTACGCCCTGCGCTCCGGAGGCAAGCGGGTCCGTCCCGCGCTGACCCTGCTGGCGGCGGAGTTTCACGAGCACGAGCGGAAACTCTCCCTGATCATGGCGGCGGCCGTCGAACTTCTGCACCTGGCGACACTGATCCACGACGACACGGTGGACAACGCCGGCCTGCGCCGGGGCAAGCCGACCATCAACAAGATGTACGGCAATCACGTCGCCGTGCTGCTGGGTGACTACCTGTTCGCCACGTCCGCGACTTTCGTCTGCGATACGGGGGTAATCCGGGTTATCCGCAGGTTTTCGGAAACGATCATGGAACTGGCCAGCGGGCAACTGATCGAGTTTTTCACCACCTTTGACCCTTCGAAGGCCCGCCGGCTGTATGACGAGCGCATCTACCGCAAAACCGCGTCCCTGTTCTGCACGTCCGCCGAGACCGGGTCCATACTCAGCGGCGCGCCGGAGAACCAGGTGCAGGCGCTGCGCCGGTACGGATACAACGTGGGCATGGCATTCCAGATCGTCGACGACCTGCTGGACATCCAGGGCGACGCCACCGAAATCGGCAAGCCCGTGGGCAACGACCTGCTGCAGGGTGTTCTGACGCTGCCCACGATCATGTTGATGGAAAGATACCCTGAAGACCACCCGATCGACACTCTTTTCACTTCCATCACCAACGGCGGCTCGGACGTGGACCATCTGTTGCAGAAGTCGCTGGACATGATTGACGGGTCCGGCATCGTGCCCGACTGCTTCGCGGTGATTCGCGACTACTGCGCCGAAGCCGCTGCGGCATTGGACCTTCTGCCTGACTGCGCGGCCCGGCGGTCGCTGTTGGAAATGGTGGACTACATCCGCGAGAGGTCGCGCTGAGGGAAAGTAGCCGCGGCCGGCGGACCGGGGCCTGAGCAAAGGCGACTCCCAATGTGGCGTTCCGGGCGATGGCGATCCGGTACCCGGCATCCCTCCCACGCACGCGAGTGGTCGATCCCGTATAGTTGCGGCGGGCGTACCGCGATGGCGCCATTTCAATTCAGGCACGCTGATGGAGTAATACCATGACCTCACCTGCCAACGTTGTATCGAACCTGCAACCGCTGCCGCTGGAAGGGCTCCGCGTTCTGGACGCCACCCACATCGTGGCCGGGCCGTTCTGCTCCATGATCCTGGCGGACATGGGCGCGGAGGTGATCAAGATCGAAAGGCCGGGCATCGGAGACCAGGCGCGCCGGAACGAGCCTTTCGTGGAAGGTCCGGACGGTTCTCAGGTCAGCGCGCGCTATCTTGGGGTCAACCGCAATAAGAAAAGTGTATCCCTGGACCTGAGAGACCCGGTCGGCAAACGCGCTTTCGAAAACATGCTCCGGGTATCCGACGTGCTACTGGACAACTGGGGGCCAGGCGCCATGGCCCGCCTTGGGTTCAGCTACGAACGGCTCAGCGAAATCAACCCCGGTCTGGTCTACACCAGTATCAGCGGTTACGGCGACAGCGACGGGATGCGCGGACCCTACTCCAACTGGCCGGCCAACAACCCCTGCGTCCAGGGCATGGGCGGCTGGATGGCGACCACGGGGACGCCAGAGAGCGGGCCCCAGATGGTGGGCGACAACATGGGCGACTCGGTGCCGGCGGTGTGGTCCGCCCTGGGCGTCATGCTGGCGTTGGAGTCGCGTCGAAAGACCGGCCGAGGGCAGCACGTCGACATGGCGATGTACGACTGTATGGCGGCTCATACCACCAGCAGCATGCCGCTGTTCCAGTCCACCGGGCAAGTGACCACCACGGCCCGCGAGAACATGTTTTCGGCGCAACTCACCCTGCGCGCGTCGGATGGGTTCGTGGTCCTGGCCGGCGCGGGCAACGCCGACGACAAGTGGACCGCCATGTGGAACCTCGTCGGTCGGCCCGAACTGGCCGCCGATCCGCGCTATCTGGGTCGCGGCGTGACCGGACCCTTCTACACCAGCCACATCGTGCCCGCAATCGAGGAGTGGTCCCAGAACATTCCCAAGCGCGAGCTGAATCAGCACCTGCTGGATTGCGGGTTTTCCATGGGCATCGTGCAGGACGCGGCAGACCTGGACAGCTGTCCGCACCTGGAAACCCGTAACATGTTCGTGGATAGCGGGGATACCTACGGTCAGCCCTTCCGAACGGTCAACACGCCGGTGCAGCTAACCGGATGCGTCGATACGCCGGCGAACCCGCCGCCAACGCTGGGTCAGCACAACCGTGACGTCCTGTGTACCATCGGCGGACTGACGCAGCAGGAAGTAGCCCAACTGGAATCCGAGGGCAAAGCTTAACGGCTGGCGCCGGACCGATCGAAATGCTCCCGGGGTCCGGCGGGCCGGTGATAGAATGAAACGCGGACACGCTTTTCACCTCGCCTGGTCGGACCATTCGGTTGCCCCGTGCGCTGCGCCGTTGACCGGAACCGCTCACCTGGCCAAGGAACGCCGCTGAATTCGGGAAACCCCGCGTCCGCACATGGTTACGGTTCGCGAGATGTTTGCTCGGCCAATGCCCAAGGAGTGTTGACAACGCCATGCCCACCTTTCAGGCCCCCCGGGGTACCGCCGACCGCCTGCCCGCAGAGCAAAAATACTGGCGTTACATCGAGTCCCACGCCACCGGTGTGGCGAGGCGTTTCGGCTACGGCAGAATTGACAGCCCGATGTTCGAGGACGCCGGGCTCTTCGTGCGTGGCGTCGGCGAAGGGACGGACATCGTTGAGAAAGAGATGTACGTCTTCGAGGACCGCGGCGGCGACCAACTGACCCTCAGGGCAGAAGGGACGGCCCCGGTGTGCCGGGCATACCTCGAACACGGGATGCACAACCAGGCGCAGCCGGTTCGGATGTACTACCTGTGCCCGGTTTTCCGCTACGAACGGCCGCAGGCCGGCCGGTTCCGGCAGCACCACCAGTTCGGCGTCGAGGCCATCGGAGACGGCGACCCATCGGTGGACGCAGAGGTAATTGAGCTGGCCTGGACGTTCATACACGGCATCGGTCTCTCGGACATCACGCTGCTGACCAACAGCATCGGTGACGCGCAGTGCCGTCCGGAATACATCGCGGCCCTGAAGTCCTATTACGAAGGCCAGACCAGCAACCTGTGCCCGGACTGTCGGCAACGCCTGGGCCGAAATCCCCTGAGGCTCCTTGACTGCAAAGTGGAGACTTGCCGCGCGCTGGGCGAGGAAGCCCCGAAGTCGGTGGAGTGCCTGTGCGCCGAGTGCCAGATTCACTGGGACCGAGTCCGCTCCTACCTGGACGCGGCGGGCATACCCAACCGGGTGGACCACCGACTGGTGAGGGGACTTGACTACTACACGCGCACGGTGTTCGAGATCCAGCCGGCGGTGGAAGGAGCGCAGTCCACCATCTGCGGAGGCGGGCGGTACGACGGGTTGATCGAGCAGTTGGGCGGAAGGCCCACGCCCGGGATCGGTTTCGGCAGCGGTATAGAGCGGCTGGCGCTGAACCTGCGGCGCGCCGAGACCTCGGTTCCCGATGAACCGTCTCCCCGCTACCTCATCGCAACCATCGGCGAGGATGCTCGCGTGGAGGGCGTTCGGCTGGCAAGCCGGATGCGCAACGCCGGAGTCGGGGCAATCCTGGCCAACGGCGGCCGGGCTCTGCGAGGTCAAATGCGACAGGCCAACGCGCTGGCCGTGGCCGCCACGCTGATCATCGGCGAAGATGAGGTGCGGGACGGAACCGTGGTGGTCCGGGACATGCAGACCTCCAGCCAGGAAACGGTTCCGGTTGATCAGTTCCTCCAGCAGGCCGCCGGGTAATCCATTCGGCCCGAACCCGTGAACCGGGCCGGCGATATCGCCGGCCTTTTGCATTGCATGTTGCCGCGAGAATTGGAACAAACATCCGCAAATTGGACGGCTCCGGTGTTGACATAGAACAGGCGTTTGTTAGAACATACGCTCAACACAAATGCGCTGCGACCAGCGCGACAGGAGCTGAAATGAGCACTTCCATCCGCAATAGCGTAATCGACGCGACCCACGCCGTGGCCACCTCCCGCATCCCGGCCGGCGGACGCCGGATATCCTACCGGGGATACCTCATCCACGGGGAGGTCCCGTCGATCTGCTACGTGATCTACGGACGCAACGGGTTCGGCCAGCTGACCGAACTGGGCGCCACCCGCAGCTTTCCCGACGCCATGAGGTGGGTCGACAAACATCTGGCCAACCTGGTGGGGATGATCCCGGCGGGAGTGCAGCAAGCCCGTACCCCGGAGGCTCATGACGAATTCCGGGCCGCCGCCTGACCAGTGTACTTCCCTCGATGGCACAGCCCGAACTGACTATCGCGTATCGCCGGGTCGTGGATTTGACCCACCCCATACGGCCGGGGATTCCCGTTTGGCCCGGCGACCCGGCCGTCCAGTTTGAAACGGTAGCCACCATCGAGGACGATGGGTACTTTCTACGGCAGTTCCGGATGGGCGAGCACAGCGGCACGCATGTCTCGACGCCATCGGCAATGGCGGACGATGGCGCCGGACCGGACAGCATCTCAGCCCAGGCATTGGTTGTGCCCGCCATCGTGATCGACGCCAGGGAGGCCGCGGCCAGTGACCCGGATTACGCACTGGGCGCTGAAGACGTGATCGAATGGGAAAACCGCAACGGAACGGTCGCTGAAGGTACCTGCGTGCTGCTGTTGACCGGCTGGAACCAATATTGGGACGCGCCGGAACGGTTCATCAACCTGGGGGCGGACGGCTCGATGCATACGCCGGGATTCACCCCGGAGGCAGTGTCATTCCTGTTGGATGACCGGTCAGCGGCCGGGATCGGGATCGACACGCACGGGGTTGACGCAGGAAGGGACGCCGGCCTGGAGGCCAGCAGGGCGGCGCTACGCAAAGGCGCCCTGGTGCTGGAGTGCCTGAACAACCTGGACCAGTTGCCAGCCACCGGAGCGACGCTGGCCATCGGGCGGTTGCCGCTGGTGGGCGGCAGCGGAAGCCCGGCAGCGGTATTGGCGCTGGCGCCCTAGCTGCCGTCCTGGTCAACACGACAAAATCCGCCGGTGGATCGGGGCGCATCCATCGATACCCCGCCCGCCGGCGGAACCTGGGACTTACCCAGCAGGTTTGTGGGTTACAGGGCTCCGGCTCCGGCGGAAGCGCACTGCTCGTCCTCTTCGCTGGTACCGCCGCCGACACCGCAGGCTCCCACAACCGCGCCGCCCTGCACGATGGGAACCGCGCCCTGGCCGAAGATCATCTCGGAACCGGAACGCTCGCGGATGCCGGCCGGCGTGGGAGCGGTGGCCCGGTCCTGCATCTCGCCGCTGGGTCGTCCGAACGCGGCCGATGCAACGGCTTTGCCCTGGCAGCCGTATGCCGACGCCCAGATCGCCCCATCCATGCGCTGCACGCCGATAAGTCGGCCCCCGGCGTCCACCACGGCCACGCTGATCTTGATATTGAGTTCCTCCGCCTGGGCGATGGCCGCCGCCATGATCCGGTTGCTGTCTGAGAGTGTCAGTGCCATTCTTTGCCTCCTGTGTGCAATCGGCCTGTGGCCGTTAATCGGTTCACCATCATAGATGCCCACCGGGTGCCCGGCAACAATGCCAGGCCAGGCAATACCCGGGAAAAGGGGCGGCGAGTGCTATACTGTTCCAGCAATTCGCCGCGACACCCTTACGCCCGACGTGCTGACCCGCCGCATCATACCCTGCCTGGACGTTGACGCCGGCCGCGTCGTTAAAGGCACCAGTTTCGTCAACCTGCGCGACGCCGGCGATCCGGCGGAGCTTGCAGCCCGCTATGACGTGGAAGGCGCGGACGAGTTGGTCTTCCTCGACATCACCGCCAGCAGCGATTCTCGTGACACCATGGTCGACGTGGTGCGGAGCGTGTCGGAGCAGGTTTTCATCCCGCTGACGGTGGGCGGCGGCATCCGATCCATCGAAGATGTGCGCCGAATGCTGAACGCCGGCGCCGATAAGGTATCGGTCAACACCGCCGCGATCAACACGCCCGAGTTGGTTTCCGAGGGAGCGGCGCAGTTCGGTAGCCAGTGCATCGTCACGGCCATTGACGCCCGTCGCGTCGTGCCCGGCGAAGAGTTCCCGTCGCCGAAGGACCGTACGCTGGCGGTTGACAACGATTCCGGGTGGCAAGTCTTCACCCACGGTGGACGCAATCCCACCGGTTTGGACGCCGTCAAATGGGCGACAAGAACGGTTTCCCTGGGCTCCGGTGAAATCCTGCTGACCAGCATGGACGAAGACGGACAGCAGGGCGGTTACGACCTGGCACTGACCCGCGCCATATCGCGGGCGGTACAGGTTCCGGTGATCGCCAGCGGCGGCGCCGGTACCCTGGAGCACTTGCACGACGCCTTCACCGACGGCGAGGCCGACGCCGTATTGGCCGCCAGCATCTTCCACTTCGGAACCTACTCGATCGCGCAGGCCAAGGAATACCTGGCCGCCTGCGGCGTACCGATGCGGGTCTGACCCGCAGCCAAAGCGAACCGGAGGCAGTCCAATGGGCGCGATCACCACCGTAATCTTCGATATGTTCAACACGATAGCGCAGGACGGGACCGACCTGTGGCGCCAGACGTTCTCCGCAATTATCGAGGAGCAAGAACTGGAAACTACCCCGGAAGCATTGCGGCACGCCTGGGACTATGGCGCCGGCAATTTCCGGGACCGGCGGACCGCGCCGGGAGCTCCCTTCGAGTCATACCTGGACGGGTGGGCCCACGCTTTCGCCGAGGCCTTCAACGAGTTGAACCTGAGGGGCGATGCCATGGCGGCCTCGCAGAGATCAATCGACGACCTGGGCACGCGCCCGCTGTTCCCCGAGGCAGAGGAAGCGCTGGCGATCCTGGGACAAAACCACAAACTCGCGGTGATATCGAACGCCGACGACGCCTACCTCAACCCGGTGGTCGCGCGCATACCGGTTAGTCTGGGCGCTGTCATATCCTCGGAAGCCGTGCGGTGCTACAAACCCGACCGGCGGCTCTTCGATGCGGCGCTGGATCGGCTCGGGGTGCAGCCCGCGGAGTGCGCCTACGTGGGCGACCGGCAGTTCGAGGATGTCATGGGTTCGCGGTCGGTGGGCATGACCGCGATATGGATCAACCGGTTCGATCGCCCGGCGGACCCGGATTTGCCCACGCCGGACGCGGAGATTCGCGACCTGCTGGAATTGCCCGCCGTCCTGGCCAAACTTGCATAGACCTTCCTGACGGAGGACACGATGAGCGAAGTAAAACTGGACGACAAAGGGTTGGTACCGGCCATCGCGCAGGACATCAACACCGGCCAAGTGCTGATGCTCGGGTACATGAACCCCGGTTCGCTCAAGAGAACCGTGGAAGGCACTCAGGTGTGGTTTTATAGCCGCAGCCAGGAAGACCTGTGGCACAAGGGCGAGGTATCCGGGAACTACCTGAACCTGCGCGAATGGTACGTTGATTGCGACGCCGACACGATTCTCCTCAAGGTGGAGCCGGACGGCCCGGCCTGCCACACCGGGGAAATCTCGTGCTTCTACACCAGAATGGACGGCCTGCCCGAGGAGTACACGAGCACCGAGGGCGGCCCGCGTGTGCTCGACGAACTGTTCGCGGTCATCAAGGATCGGCAGCGGGAGATGCCCGAGGGCAGCTACACCGCCAAACTGCTGGCAGAGGGCACCAGCCGGGTCGGCCAGAAGGTGATCGAAGAAGCTGGAGAAGCCGCCCTGGCGGCGGCCACCGGTGAAACGGAAAACCTGCCAGCCGAGATTGCGGACCTGCTCTACCACACGCTGACCCTGATGGCATCTGCCGGCGTGTCGCCGAATGCGGTCTGGGAAGAGTTGCGGTCCCGGCGAGGTTAGGATGCCGGGCCGTTGACCGTCAAGTCGGGGACTTTTTCCCGGTCAGCATACCGGCGCCATTCGCCGGAACGGTAAACGGTGACGTT
Source organism: uncultured Dehalococcoidia bacterium (assembly GCA_951813535.1). GTDB lineage: Bacteria > Chloroflexota > Dehalococcoidia > Lucifugimonadales > UBA3495 > Bin87. The sequence goes on from OX638345.1 coordinate 2,964,013, forward strand.
GCCGGCGCCCAGGGCGGTGGCGCCGTCAGGTTCCAGGAGCACGCCGGAACCGCCGTCGATGCCCAGGACGGTGAGCCCGAACGTAGCCGAACCAGCAAGCTGCTCGATAACGGCGTGAGGATCGCTTCTCTCGTGATGGGGCAGCACCATGACGCCGGGCACCATGTCCAATGCCGGCGACACCGGCGAGCCCGACGACGGACGGCGCATCACCGAGCCGAGCACCATTGCGCCAGCGCTTGATCCGGCCCAAATCGCCCCTTCCTCACACGCTTCGTTGACCGCCTCGAGAAGCGGCGACCCCGCAAGCACCGAATGCAGATGCTCCGGACTGCCGCCCGTGAAGTAGATGACGTTGGCGCCGTCCAGTTGCGCCACGATCCGCGGGTTTTCGGCGTCTTCGCGACGGACCACGTCCAGACCGAAAGCTGAAGCGCCCAGCCCGGTGAAGTGACGCACACCGTTGCTCGCCGCGAGGCCGGGGTTCTCAAAGGCTGCGGCCGTTGGTACGATGGCGACGCGGGGGCTCGCTTCCCCGGTCAACCCGAGGACGTGGCGGTCCATTCCGGCGCAGGAAGCCCGGAACTCGTCACCCCCGACCAAAAGGATGCGCCTCACCACCGTTCGTGCCTCCGCTTCCCGCGTAGTCTCGTTTCCCAGGAGAACTGACGATGTTCGAGTTTATACATCACGTGAGAATCCTTGTCCACGACGCCGAGGCCATGGCCGCATATATGGAGGAGAACTTCGGAATGACGCCGGTGAAGATCGAGGTGTTTCCAGCCCGGGGGATGAAAAACGCCGTCTACAAGGTGGGCCAGACCAACGTGGAATTCACCGAACCGCTGGATCCCGATTCGGCGATGGGTGAATACCTGAAGGCCTTCGGTCCCGGTCCTTACCACATGGCCTTCGGGGTATCCGACATCGCGGACAAAGCGGCGGCCCTGGCCGACAAGGGGAACGAGATGCGGGGGGAGAACGGCATGTCCCGGAGCGCCGAAGGATACATGACAGCCAACATCGCCGCAGCCAGCGCCCTGGGTTATCCCTTCCAGATCGCCGAGGGATAGCCGCTGCGCCTGGAACTTGTGGCGCGCATTTACCCGTTGCGCTCCGAACTTGTGATCGGATAACCAGATTTGCCGAACCGCGAATTCTCCCGGGGGTCCGGGCGTTCGCCGGGAACGGGCGATTGTTCGAAACCGGCGCCCGCGCGTTTGACGCGACTGTCGCCGGGACGGGAAATCTACCCGGATGCTACCATGTAAAGCCCAGCGTAATCTTTTACCCAGTGGATGACCATCATGCTAGTGAAAGACACTGTAGCCGCAATTGTCGCCGCCGCCCTGGAGCAGGCCAACCGCGACGGGGTAATCAGCGTGGACGCCGCGCCGGACATCGAGATCGAGCGGCCGAACAACCCGGAGCACGGGGACTTTGCCACCAACCTCCCGCTGCGCCTGGCGCGGGCGGCCCGAGCGAACCCGATGCAACTGGCTCAACTGATCTCGGAACGCATCCAACCGGGCCCCGAGATCGCCAGCCTGGAACCGGCCCCTCCCGGGTTCATCAACTTCAAACTCAGCGACGATTGGCTGCAGCGGCAGGTGGAGACCGTCATCGCCGCGGGAGACAAATTCGGCTCGGCCGACGTGGGCACGGGCCGCAAGGTGATGGTGGAGTTTGTGAGCGTCAACCCGACCGGGCCAGTGCACGTCGGGCATACCAGGGGCGCGGTGCTGGGCAGCGCGCTGGCAAACACCATGCAGGCGGCCGGGTACGAAGTTACGCGCGAGTACTACATCAACGACGCCGGTTCCCAAATGGAGGCGTTTTATCGCTCGGTCTGGACCCGATACCAGCAGGCGCTGGGCCGGGACGCCCAGATGCCGGAGAACGGCTACCAGGGTGATTACATCGCCGATATTGCCGCCGAGATCATCGACACCGAGGGCCCGGGCTTGTTGGAACTACCCGAGCCGGCAGCCATCCGCCGCATCGGGGATATAGCGCGGGAGAAGATGGTCGAGCTGATTCGCGACGACCTGGACGCCATCGGCGTGAATTTCGACAACTGGTTCAGTGAACGCTGGCTGTTCCTGAACGAACGCGCACCCACCAGCGACTACGACCAGGCGATTGCCAAATTGCGGGAGGGTGGTCACCTTGCCGAGCGCAGCGGGGCACTCTGGTTCAATTCCATCGCCCTGGGAGACGACCGCGACAACGTGGTGGTCCGTTCCTCGGGCGAGCCCACCTATTTCGCTTCGGACATCGCCTACCACTACAACAAATTCAGCGGGCGCGAGTTCAACCGGGTTATCGATATCTGGGGAGCGGACCACCAGGGACACGTGCCCCGCATGAAGGCGGCGGTTTCAGCGCTGGGGGTGAAACCGGAAAACCTCACCGTGCTCATTTCCCAGATGGTGACGCTGAAGCGCGGCGACGAGACGGTGCGCGCCTCAAAGCGGACCGGCGATTTCGTCACACTGCGTGAACTGGTGGACGAGGTGGGGATGGACGCCTGCCGGTACTTTTTCCTGGCCCGAGCGGCCTCCACACAGATGGAGTTCGACCTGGAACTGGCCACCCGCGAGTCGTCGGAAAACCCGGTGTACTACGTGCAATACGCGCACGCACGCAACGCCAGCATCCTGAGCCTGGCCGCCGAGCGCGGCATCGACTACGCAAACGGGGACGTTTCGCTGCTGACGCATCCGAATGAACTCGCGCTGATCCGCACCATGCTGCGCCTGTCCGAGCTCATCGTCCAGGTGGCGGAAAATCTCGAGCCGCACCACCTGCCCCATTACGCGATGGAGTTGGCGACCGCGTTCCACCACTTCTACGAAAACTGTCGGGTCATCTCGGCCAACCCGGAGGATAACGAGTTGACGCTGGCGCGCCTCAAGCTGGTGGCCGCGGCGCAGGTCGTGTTCCGACGGACGCTGACCCTTATGGGCATGTCTGCGCCAGAACGTATGGAACGATAGACGTCATTCTGAGGAAGCGCGGGGATTAGACGCTGGTCCCGTCTGCGTGCGCCGGGGCAATCAAACAAGAGCGCCAAAGGCGGGACAGAGTCGGTCTGGCGCTTTGGTCGATTGAGCCCTGACGCGAGTAGCAGTGGATCGGGGCATAGAATAACGTTGGCCAGACGGCGCCAAAAAGTCGTTACGGGGTCCGCGCAAGCGTTGCCGAGCCAACGTTTTAGGTGTATATTCCAAGCCCTATGCTATCCGATTTCATAATCGCATCGGGGTTCGTAACGGATGCTGCGCGCCCCTGTGATCCTCGTAGTTTGGTGGCCAACACCCGGAGCAGGTGGCCAACTGACCGTATGGCAGGCAAGGGTCGATAATGGGCATACTCTGGCGCATCATCGGCATGGCCGCCGACTACCCGGTCCGGCTGGCGCTGGCTTACATCACAGCACTGCTCGCAATCGGCTTTTCGCTGGCCATCCCCTGGTTGTTCGGGACCGCCATCGACCTGATGGTCGGCCAGGACCCAGTCACCAAAGGGTTCTTCGAGAAAGCTTTCTCCCTCCAGGCGCTGGTGGTGTTCGGCGTCGGCATTCTGGCGGTCAGCCTCGGTCGCGGGTTCTGCGACTTTGGGCGGACGTACACCACGGAATCGCTGTCGCAGAAAGTCTCGTTCGACTGCCGCAACCTGCTCTACGACAAGCTACAGAACGTCAGCTTCGCGTTCCACGACAAGGAACATACCGGCGACCTGATGTCCCGGGCGACCGCCGACGTGGAGGCGATGCGCCGGTTCGTAAACATGGGCATGATCCGTTCGCTGGACGTGGTCATCCGCATCCTGGCCATCCCCATCATTCTGTTCGTGGTGCACTGGCAATTGGCGCTGGTCAGCATGATATTCGTCCCGGCCATCATCCTGCGGTCGTCCTTCGTTATGCGCGCCCTGCGCCGCAAGTGGCTGCACGTCCAGGAGGTGATGGGTCAGTCCGTAACCGTGCTCCAGGAAAACCTGGCCGGCATGCACGTCGTCAAAGCCTTTGCTTCCGAAGACTACGAGCGCGCCAAGTACAATCGCAAAGCCGAGGAACTGCGCGTTGAGTACTACGACGCGGAACGGATGCAGGGCACCAACAGCGCGTGGATGACCCTGTACTTCACCTTCGCCCTTGGCATCATCCTCTGGATCGGCGGCTGGCTGGTGGTCCGGGGCGACCTCACGCTGGGCCAACTGGCGATGTTCTTCCTCTACCTGAACCAGCTTACGTTCCCCGTACGCATGTCCGCCCAGATCATCAACACCTTTTCGCGGGCGATTTCGTCCGGACAGCGGCTCTTCACCGTTCTGGACACGGTATCCCCGGTCTCGGAGCGATCCAACGCGTCGGACATGGGCCGGGCCACCGGCCACGTGAAATTTGAGAACGTAGCGTTCTCCTACGAAGACCGGTCTCCCGCCCTGCGCCAGGTTGACCTGGACGCCAAGCCCGGTCAGGTGACCGCGATACTGGGGGCGCCGGGCAGCGGCAAGACCACCGTGGTCAGCCTGTTGCCTCGTTTCTACGACGTGACCTCCGGAAAGATCACCATCGACGGCTTCGACATCCGGGACTTTACGCTCCAGTCCCTGCGGCACAACGTGGGCATCGTCCACCAGGACGTGTACCTCTTCAGCGCCAGTATCCGCGACAACATCTCCTACGGCGTTGTGGGCGCCACCCAGGAAGACGTGGAACGCGCCGCCAAGGTTGCCCAACTGCACGATCAGATCATGTCCCTGCCCGGAGGGTACGATACGTGGGTCGGAGAGCGGGGTACGACTTTGTCGGGGGGGCAGCGCCAGCGCCTGTCCATCGCGCGCACGATCCTGATTGACCCGCCGGTACTCATTCTGGACGACTCCACCTCCAGCGTTGACGTGGAGACGGAGCGACAAATTCACCGCGCCATGACTGAGGTGATGAAGGGTCGGACGACCTTCGTGATCGCCCATCGCCTGAGCACGGTCCGGGAAGCGGACCAGATCCTGGTGCTGGACAAAGGGGTCATTGCGGAACGAGGCCCCCACGCAGAACTGGTACGCACGGGCGGCATCTACCAGAGCATCTACGAGCTCCAGCTCCGGCCGCAGGAGGAAGTCCTCCTCGAGGCGGCGGTGCCGGCCTACGGGAGGGCTGCCCTATGATGCGCGGCGGAGGCATGGGTGGGGGCATGATGGGGGGGATGCGCGGCACCTCCGCCGACAGTATGTTCGCACCCACCAACGACAACCTCACCGACGAAGAGGTGGTGGGGCGCGTTTACGACAACCGGGTCGTAAAACGCTTCGCAACTTACATCCAGCCCTACCGCAAGTACGCGTTTATGGCGCTGGCGTCCCTGCTCGTTTATGCGGCGGTCAACGCGGCGATCCCTCTGCTCATCAAGTACGGCATCGACTGGGCCGTCGCCGACGGAAACGTCAATCGCGTTCACGTCATAGGCGCCGCGTTCATGGTCATCACCGTGATCCACTTCCTGTCGAACCGGTTGCAGTTCATCTTCATCTCGCTAACCGGTCAGCACATCCTGTACGACCTGCGATCGGGGATGTTCAGCCACCTGCAGAATCAATCCAACGCCTTTTACCACCGAACGCCGATCGGCCGCATCATGTCCAGGATGCAGTCCGACATACTGCAGTTGCAGGAAACCTTTGAGTTGATGGCCCTGGCGCTGGCCGAACTGGTCACGGTGGGCGCGATCATCATACTGATGCTGATCATCGACTGGCAGTTGGCGTTGGTGTGCATGCTGGTCGTGCCGATCCTGACGCTGATCCTGATGTACTGGCAGCGTTTTGCGCGGCATTCGTTCATGCGGATCCGGCGCGCCATTGCGATGGTCAACGGCGAGTACAACCAGAACATCACCGGCGTTAGGGTGGTGCAGAGCCTGAACCGGCAGGACGAAAACCTGGCCCACTTCCGCACCCTCAACAACGAGTACCTCGACGCCAACCTCGAAGCCGCCCGTTATTCGGGAATGCTGCAACCGATGGTTGAGTTGCTCATCGGCCTGGGCATCGGTATCGGCGTGGTGCTGTTCGGCGGTTTCCTGTTGCAGCGCGACGCTCTGGAAGTTGGAACTCTCGCCGCGTTCGCCCTGTGGATCCAAAGGTTCTTCGAGCCGATCCGGCAACTGACCATGCAATACAGCCAACTGCAGCGGGCAATGGCTGCCGGTGTCCGTATCTTCGAGGTCCTGGACCTTGAGCCCGACGTTACGGATAAGCCCGACGCCACGGCGCTACCGCAGGTCAATGGCGAGATCCGGTACAACGACGTCACCTTCCACTACGTGCCCGGCACCGACGTCCTCAAGAACGTCAACCTGCACATCAAGGCCGGCGAGAACGTCGCCCTGGTGGGATCTACCGGGGCGGGCAAGAGCACGCTGGTCAATCTGCTGCACCGTTCGGCCGACGTCACCGGCGGATCAATAACCATCGATGGGCACGACCTGCGCGACGTAACCCGGAACTCTCTGGTACATCAGATGAGCATGGTCCTGCAGGAGCCCTACCTCTTCTCCGGTACGGTTCGGGAAAACATCCGCTACCAGAGCGCAGGCATCACCGACGAGGAAATGATCGCAGCGTCCAAGGCGGTGGGTGCCCATGACTTCATCATGGAGCTTGACAGCGGGTACGACTCCGAACTGGCCGAGCGCGGCGTCAACCTCAGCATCGGGCAACGGCAGTTGATCAGCTTCGCCCGCGCCATCGTGGGCAACCCCCGAATCCTGGTGCTGGACGAGGCCACGGCCAACATCGATACTCACACCGAACTGCTGATCCAACAGGCGCTCAACCGGATCCTGAAAGGCAGGACTTCGATAGTGATCGCCCACCGGCTATCGACCATTCGCAACGCCGACAAGATCGTGGTGTTGGACCAGGGCCGCGTCGCCGAGGTAGGTTCCCACGACGAGTTGCTGGAATCCGGCGGCGTCTACGCTCAGCTCTATGCCATCAACTACGGATTGTCCGGCCCCAGCGTCGACGTCGCGCCCGTAGGCGGCGAAGTCATCGGCGCCGACGGATTGTCACCGGCAGCCGCCGACTGACGAGCCTGAAACGAACCCGAAAAGAGCGGCAGATGCAGCCGCTCTTTTTTTGTGCCTTCCTACGCTAGTCCGCAGACAAAAAATCGCGGATGACCGATGCCAACTCCTCGGGTTTGTGGTAGCCGATGTCGTGAATGGTGTCCTGGATCCAGTGGACCCGTCCGTTGGGCAGGGCATCCTCCGCAGCGGCGACCATCACCTCGCGCTGCCGAGAGAACTGGGAATTTGCGCGGTCAGCGCGCGGCCCGGCGGCGACCACCAACGCCGGCACGGAGATCTTCGGAAGCACCACTGAGGGCGGCTCGTTCCACATGGTTACCAGCACCTGAGCGTGATTCTGCGGGCGCAGGTTATCGTGCATCTGGCCATCCGGGCCCTCGTGGACCATGGTCAGGGCGATCTCGGCGAGGTCTTCGCCCCAGCAAAACGAAAGATTGTCCGCCAAGCGGATCAGGTACTCCTCACGCGTTCCGACCACCAGGCGCGGGGCCAAGCGCTGTCGGAACGCTTCCCAGGTGGGTTCCGGCATCAAGCCGCCATCTTGGAAACCGCCGTCGATCATCACCACGCCGGCAACCCGGTCCGGGAAGCGCATGGCGAGGTTGCTGGCCACATGTCCGCCCCAGGAATGGCCCAACACCGGGGCGCGGCCAATCCCGAAGTGGTCCATCAGCCGGACCGCGTCCTCAGCCAAAGTCTGCCAATCGTATCCGGCCGGCGCCTGGGTGGTTGCGCCGTGGCCGCGTTGGTCCGGGGCGATGATACGGTACTGGCCCGACAGGAACGGAGCAACCCGCCGGTACCAGTGACCGGAAGAAGCCAACCCGTGGAGGGCGAGCAGAGGCTCACCACTGCCGCCCCAATCGAGGTAGTGCACCTCGAGATCGCCGATTGATGCGACACCGGATTGCGGTTCGGATTCGTTGCGGGGCATCTCAGAGTTAGGCATGGTCGTCCATCGGCTCCCATCATTTGGCGCAGATTATACGCCGGACCCGCAAACATAGTTCGGCTGGCGCAAGGGTCGGGAAATCCGGTGTGCTAAAATCGCCTCATAACATCCAGATGCCGGGCGAGGGAGTTGCCATGACCGACCGATATCACCTCGGCGACTATTCCCAATTGGTGGCGAATGCTGCGGCCAAACTGGATTCCGACTGCGTTCCGGCCCGACTTCGTGCCCACGATCATACTCTGTGGAGCGAAGACCGCGCCGAGATATCGGATCGCCTCGCGTGGCTCACCCTCCCGCAGGACATGCGCTCCGAACTGCCTGGCCTATACGAATTCGCCAACACGATCCGATCGGCCGGATACCGGCACATGGCCCTGCTGGGAATGGGCGGAAGCAGCCTGGGCCCGGAGGTGATTCGTCGGGTGATCGGGTGTACCTCAGCCGACGGGGAATATCCGGGGATGCTGACGCTGGACAGCACAGTACCGGATTGGGTGGCCGCCGCATCAGCGGCAATAGATCCGGCGCGCACTCTTTTCGCCGTATCGTCGAAGTCGGGAACCACCACGGAACCTCTGACCTTCTACGCATATTTCCGCGATCTGGCCGAATCAGCGCTGGGAGTCGAAGCCGCCGGCGACAATTTCATCGCTGTCACCGATCCCGAAACCCCGCTCGCCGTGCGCGCGCACGCGGAGAATTTTCGTCACGCGTTTCTGAACAACCCGGACATCGGCGGCCGCTATTCCGTCCTGTCCTACTTTGGCCTGGTGCCAGCCGCGCTGACCGGGGTCGATCTCGGCCGCTTGCTGGCGTCGGCAGAGCGGATGCAGGTGCGTTGCCTGACCGACGGCCCGGCTTCCGAAAACCCGGGCGGGTGGCTTGGAGCCGCCATCGGAACGATGGTACAGCACGGGCGGGACAAGCTCACGCTGATCTCCACTGACAGCATGGAGCCGTTCGGGCTCTGGGTAGAACAACTCCTCGCCGAAAGCACTGGGAAGGACAACACGGGCGTGATTCCGGTGGCCGCGGAGCCGCTGCCTGGTAGCGAAGAATTTTGCTACGGAGACGATCGTTTCTTTGTCCAACTGAGATTGACTGACGACGACAACGCTGGCCCCGATGGGCTGGTAGCGCAACTGCAAGCTACCGGCCATCCGGTCGCGATTCTTGAGTTGCAGGACGTGTATGACTTGGGGGCCGAGTTCTACCGCTGGGAATATGCCACCGCCGTCGCCGGGCACGTCCTGGGCATCCATCCCTTCGATCAGCCCGACGTGCAGGGAGCGAAGGACCGCACCTTGAGCGTGCTCAACCAGTGGAAACGGGAAGGCAAGTTGCCCTGCGCCCGGTCGGATGACGGAGCCAAACTGGCGCGATTGTTGGAAGCCAGCCAACCGGGCGATTACCTGGCGATCATGGCCTATCTGCCGGACACGGACTCGATACGCCAAACCGTCCGCGAGTTACGCCACCGCGTGATGGCGAAATACCAAGTCGCCACGACCTTGGGATACGGACCGCGTTTCCTGCACTCGACGGGCCAACTGCACAAGGGCGGACCTGCCTCCGGCATTTTCTTGCAGCTCACCCAGGACCACTCTTCGGACATCCCGATCCCCGGTTGGGACTTCAGTTTCGGCGTGCTGGCCGACGCGCAGGCCCTGGGAGATCTGCAGGCGCTGGACGATCTCGGCCGCCGCACCATGGCGGTTCGCTTGGGCAGTGATCCGGCCGGCGATATCAAGCGCATCGTCGAGTCCCTGTGATCCGTTTCGCGTACTCAGCATTCAACCATACGGCGGACTTTCATAGGTTTATTGCATCGCCTCCCTCCGGCTGGCGACTAAAACGTCCGGCCGAGCGATAACAGGAGAATAGAGTCTTGGAAATTGGAATGATCGGCCTGGGACGGATGGGCGCCAACATGACCCAGCGATTGCTGCTGGCCGGGCATAAAGTCATAGTCTACGATCAAAACCTGGACGCCGTGGCCGCGAGCGGAGCCGGGGGCGCAGTCGCGGCGGCATCAGTTGCGGATCTGGTGGGCAAACTACACGCTCCGCGAGCCGTATGGATCATGCTACCGGCCGGCGCGGTGACCGACACCGTGATCGATGAACTGGCGGGGCTTCTGGCGTCGGGCGACGCGATTATCGACGGTGGCAACGCCAACTACAAGGACACGCTGCGACGGGGAGAGAAGCTTGCCGCCAGCGGCATCCACCTGCTGGATGCCGGTACCAGCGGCGGAGTCTGGGGTCTGACCGAAGGCTACTCGTTGATGGTCGGCGGCGACGCGGAGGCCTTCCGGCGACTCGAACCGATCTTCCAGGCCCTGGCCCCCGCCGAGGACAAGGGGTATTCGCACGTTGGTCCCACCGGGGCCGGCCACTTCACCAAGATGGTGCACAACGGGATTGAGTACGCCCTGATGCAGTCCTACGCGGAAGGTTTCGAGTTGCTCCAGGCCAGGCAGAAGGAGTTCGACCTGGACCTGACGGCCATCGCCAAGACCTGGCAGCACGGCAGTGTCGTTCGGTCCTGGCTGCTGGATCTGGCGGTGCGCGCGCTGGAAGATGATCCCGGTTTGGACAGTCTCGCCGCATACGTGGACGATTCGGGCGAAGGTCGATGGACGGTCAACGAGTCTGTCGAACTGGCGGTACCCACGCCGGCCATCACGGCCGCGCTGTACCAACGGTTCCGCTCGCGACAGGAGGAACCCTTCGGCGCACGCCTGCTGGCGGCGCTGCGCAACCAGTTCGGCGGTCACGCCGTCCGTGAGGCCGGCTCACAATGATGACTTCCGGGCCCAATCTGCTGCGTGATGATGACGAGGGCAGCGTAACCGCCCTGGTGATAATGGGGGCCAGCGGCAACCTGACGCGCACCAAACTGGCCCCGTCCCTGTTCAGCCTGTACCGTAAGGGCCGTCTGCCCCCGGACGTGAGGGTCATCGGAGTGGCCCGAGATGTCATGGATGACCACCAGTTCAGGGAACGGCTGCGCGAGTCGATAAATGATGCGGGCGACGAGGAATGGGAGGAATTCGCGGGCCGACTGACCTATGTGTCGGCGGACGTCACCGACACCGGGGCCTTGGAGAACGTGTACCAGAACATCGCCAAGTCCGCGTCAAAACAGGGCGACACGTTCAACTGCCTGTATTACCTGGCGCTGGCTCCCGGGTTATATGAGCCGGTTATCCACGCCCTGTCGGCAGCGGGCATGGCCGACGAGCAGCAGGGTTGGCGGCGCATCGTGATCGAAAAGCCATTCGGATCTGACCTGGACACGGCGCAGCGGTTGAACCGTCACGTTCACAGCGTATTTCGCGAGGAGCAGGTCTATCGTATCGATCACTACCTCGGCAAGGATACGGTGCAAAACCTGCTCGTGTTCCGGTTCGCGAACTCGATTTTCGAGCCCATCTGGAACCGCAACTACATCGACCAGGTTCAGATCACGGTGGCCGAGGACGTGCTCGTGGGCGAACGGGGCGAGTACTACGACCGGTCCGGGGTTCTGAAGGACATGTTCCAGAACCACCTGCTGCAACTGTTGGCGCTCATCACTATGGACCCGCCATACGCGTTCGCAGCAGACGCGTTGCGGAACGAAAAGGTCAAGGCGTTGAGCGCGGTACGCCGCATGTCGCTGCGGGACGTGCGCGACAACGTGGTGATCGGACAGTATGACGGCTACCACTACGAGCCCGGCGTTTTGCCCGGATCGCACACGCCGACCTACGCGGCGCTGCGCCTTTACGTGGACAACTGGCGTTGGCACGGGGTGCCGTTCTACCTGCGGTCGGGCAAGGGACTATCGCGCAAGACCACCGAGATGATCATCCAGTTCCGGTCGCCGCCGCACATGCTGTTCCCGGTCCCCGACGACGCCGACATTCCCGGCAACACCCTGTCGATATGCGTCCAGCCCAACGAGGGGATGCGCCTGGAATTCCAGTCCAAGGTGCCGGATGCGGATTTGGAGATGAAGCCGGTTTCGCTGGAATTCCACTACCATGACGGATTCGCCGGGATTGACCTGCCGGACGCCTACGAGCGGCTCCTGCTGGACGCGCTTGAGGGCGACGCTTCGCTGTTCACCCGCAGCGACGAGATCGAATTGGCGTGGAGCATCATCGACCCAATCGTCCACGGGCTGGATCTGCCCGGAGCGCCGGCCCCGTTCCGCTACCTGCCCGGGATGGACGGTCCTCCCAACGGCGCGGAGTTGCTGCAGAGCGACAACCGTCGCTGGTTGCCGGGCTGTGTGGAAGTGGGATACGGCATATAGACACCGGGGGCGGACTGCGGAACAAAGCAGGGGCGAATGATCATTCGCCCCTACAATTTTTGCGTCACGGTTGTTGGGTAAGCTAGCCGTTATTGAAGATGTCGTTGGCGATGTCCATGGCGCCGCGGGCGAAGGGGATGCCGGCGTACAGCGTCATGTGCCCGAACACCTCGATAACCTGGTCCTGGGTGAACCCGATGTTGAGGGCGCCCCGGATGTGGCTGCGCAACGGCCCCTCGCGACCCAACGCGGCGAGGCAGGTCATGGTGCAGAGGCACCGGCTGGGCAGATCGAGCCCGGGCCGGGTCCAGGTTGCGCCCCAGTAGTACTCGCCGGTGGTGCGACCGAGTTCGCGCTCGGCGTCGGTAGGTGGAGCGGGCCTGGCTCCTCCTCCGCCGCCCATGTAGTTGCGGCGGTATTCGTCCCCGCGCTGGAACAGGCTGTCGGGGTCCTCGTTGGAATCGTGGATTCGGGCCGGCGTGAAGTCGATACCGCGCTCTTCGAACACCTCCTTGCACAGGGTCAGCGCCTGGATGCCGGCCGGAGCGCCACCGTACCAGGTGTCGTGAATGATGAGCTCGACAACCTGCTCCGGGGTGAGTCCGACGTTCAGGGCGTTGCCGAGGTGCCGTTTCAGCTGCACCTCACGGTTCATGACGATCAGGCACGACAGGGTGATCATTTCCCGCTGCACCGGGGTTAACGCCGGCCGTCGCCAGATGGTGCCGAACAGCGCCTCTCCCAGGATCCGCTCCAGGTCCGGAGCGATGTCCCACGCGCCGGGCGATGAGCCTCCTGTAATCTGCCCGCCGCCGAACATGCGCCGGGTTTCCTGCCCGCGTTCATAGCGGTCATCAAGTTCAGTCATGCTGTTCCTCCCTAGGTGTTGGACCCTCAGGGTCAGCGGCAGTGTACGGGGGTGGCCGGGCCCGCGCAACCGCGTTGGCCCGCCGGCCCGGGTGTCAGGATTGATCTCCCAGGTTGATGGTATCGGCCATCATCGCGACGGAAGCTTCGCGACTGGCTGTCACCGCTTCCAGCACGTCATGCTCGAGTAACGTTTCGATGCACTCAGCGCTGCCGCCGACGTAGGTGGAGTCCAGGTCGATGTCGGTGGCGACGAACCACGCACGGTCGGCCGGCCACCAGATATTGGGACGCTCGGACTGGAAATTGGTGTAAAAACCGTCGATTTGCTCCAGCCTGCCCGCATAGAGCAGATAATTCCGACCCACACCCCTGACGCGCTGGGCCCGCCTGATGTCCCGTGGGGTGCCCAGCCGGCCGCCACGTCCATCGGCGGTGAGCATGGCGCTGCCGCCTGAGTACTGGCCGTAGCCCTCCCACACTCCGAAATAGCACTGCTCCAGCGTACCCGTGAATTGCGAGAGGAATTCGGCCAACTCCGTTGCCGTCTCTTCTTCCATGCCTCCGTGATTGGGGTCCTCACTCCACGGGCGCTCACCTGATAGTGGACTGCCTGCTGGCGCACTGATGCCTTCGAAGGACATCAACGGGTGGTAAACGCGACCGGACCACTCCGCCACCGCTGACCACTTCACCGGTTGAGGCGTCGCGTCCAGCGCCGGATGCAGCAGGCGGGCGTATGCCTCATAGCCGCCCGGCACCAGCGAGCCCACGGAAGCGAAACGAGTGGACAGCGCTGCCTCCAACCAGCGGCCCGGAGTCGCGTCGGTCAGGAACATGAGGTCGGGGGGATGGACGCTGTACTCCGATGGATCCGGTTGCCCCGGTTCCGGCCGGATCGGCTGCCGCCACAGCTTCGATAGCCAACGCAACATTTCAGCCGGTCCCCAAGTGTCGTGCTATCATTCCGTCCATGATAGACCTACTGATCTCCAATGGGCAGGTGATTGACGGCTCGGGCAGCCCCGGCTTCCACGCGGCGGTGGCCGTGTCGGGCGATACAGTGACCATCCACCGGGGCGACGACGCGGATCTGCGCGAGAACGCCATCCGCGTGATTGACGCCATCGGGCACGTGGTCTGCCCCGGGTTCGTCGACCTGCATTCCCACGCCGGCCTGACGATACTGGGGGAGCCACACCACGATCCCAAGGTGCGCCAGGGCGTGACTACCGAACTGGTGGGCATCGATGGCATCTCCCACGCGCCGTTCAGGACCCAGGAGGATCTGCACCGATACATCTGGCTGGACGCTGGGCTGAACGGCTACCCGCCCATGCCGGCAGACTGGCTAACCGTGGCCGACCTTCTGGGCAAGTACGACGACTCGGTCGCCATCAACATGGCCTATATCCTGGGCAACTCGCCCGTGCGCATCTGGAGCGTGGGCTGGGAGCAACGCGAGGCGACCGAAGGCGAGATTGCCGACATGCAGTCGGTGGTTCGGGAGGCCATGGAAGAGGGAGCGTGGGGACTGTCCACGGGGCTCGACTACCCGCCGGGAGCCTACGCGGACACCGACGAACTGGTCGCCCTCTCGGAAACGGCGGCATCGCTGGGCGGCATCTACCACACCCACACGCGGGCCAGCCTGCTGAGCCAGGGCTACCTGGCGCCGTGGCACGAGGCGGTGGAGATCGGCCGGCGCAGCGGTATCCCGGTGCACCTGACGCATTACCGGCAGTCGGTGTCGGGGGTGGGCAGTCACCTCGGGCACCTGGGTCTGGTGGAGGACGCCCGGGCCGAGGGCATTGATTGCACCTTTGACTGCTATACCTACCCGTATTCCGGTACCACGCCGACCATCGGGTTGCCCCACTGGGCCAAGGACGGCGGGCCGGAGCGGCTGATCGCCGCGCTGCAGGACGCTGATGACCGGGCCCGGATGAAGCGCGAAATCACGCCGAGCCGGCTGGAAAACAACTGGCTGACCAACTTCACCAGGCCGGAAAACCAGATCTACGACGGCCGGCTCATCACCGACATCGCTGAGATGCGCGGTCAGGATCCGGCCGACACGCTGTTCGACCTGCTACTGTCGGAGAACCTGGGCATCAGCACCGTGGGCCTGGGCACCAACGCGCAGACGCTGTACGCCTTCGTGTCCCACCCCTACGGCATGATCGCCTCGGACGCCATCCTGTTCGGCGAGTACCCCAATCCCCGCACCTACGGGTGTTTCCCCATCGTCCTGGCGGAGTTCGTGCGGGCCGAGAAGCACCTGCGGCTGCCTGAGGCCATCCGCAAAATGACGTCCTTCCCGGCGCAGCGGCTGGGAATACCGGATCGGGGACTGCTGCGGGACGGTTTCAAGGCCGACATCGTGGTGTTCAATCCCGACACGGTCAAGGCCCTGGCCACCAAGGAAAACCCCAAGCAGTACCCGGTGGGCATCGAGTACGTCATCGTGAACGGGCAGGTGGTGATCCAACAGGGCGAGAACACCGGCGCGCTGCCCGGCCGCGCGTTGCGGCGGGGTCGGACGGCGACCTGAAGCACACCGATGCCGGACTCCGTTTCCCCCGACTACCGCTACTGTCCGCGATGCGCTGAACCTCTGAACGCAAAGGTCAGGGGTGGTCTACCCCGACCGTCGTGCGGTTCGTGCGGGTTCGTGCATTTCCGCAATCCGGCAGTTGGAGTGGCGGTGGTGGTTGTGGACGAGGAAGGCCGGGTGTTGCTGGGCCGACGATCGGCAGGTGGCAACGTGGGCGAGTGGTGCATCCCCTGCGGGTACGTGGAGTGGGGCGAGGACATCCGGGAGGCCGCGCGTCGTGAGTTTGAGGAGGAGACGGGTTTGGTGGTGCGAATTGGGGAAGTCTGCGCGGTGCATTCGAACTTTCACAACCCGGCCTCGCTGACCGTCGGCGTCTGGTTCTACGCCAGGATAGTTGGCGGGCATGGAGCAGCATCGGACGACCTGGACCTGATTGGCTGGTTTGCGCCAGACGATCCGCCGGAACCAATGGCGTTTCCGACGGACCTGCGAGTACTGGCTGATCTGTCTCGCACGCGGATGACGCCACCATGACCAAGCACGCAGTGATCATCCAGCACCACCCGGTGGAAACGCTCGGGGGCAACTTCACCGGCATATTGCGCGGTGCCGGCTTCGAACTGACCACAGTGCCGGTGTACGCGTGCGCTCCTGACTTCGACAGGTTTGATGCTCCTGACTCGTCTGATGTGGATCTGGTAGTGGCGCTGGGCGGGCCGATGTCGGCCAACGACAACCACCCGGCGCTCATTCAGGAGATGGCGTACCTACGTGCGGCCGCTACCGGCGACGTGGGCAACCGGGAACCTACACCGGTGGTCGGGATTTGCCTCGGAGCGCAGCTGCTGTCGCGGGCGCTGGGAGGAGCGGTTGCGCCCACCGGCGGCTACCAGTTTGGGCTGCGCAAGATCGACGTTACCGAGGCGGGCCGCACCGACCCAGTGTTTTGCGAGATCGACATTCCGCTGGTGCCCACGCTGCACGGGGAGCAGTTCACGCCGCCGCCGGGTGCGAGATTGCTGGCCGAGGGCACGATGCTGCGGCGCGATGGCGGATACGTACGATTCCCAATGGCGTTCCGGTACGGGTCATCCTACGCGTTCCAGTTCGAACCGCAGTTGACGCTGGATGAGCTGCGCATCTGGAACCGGGAGTTGGCGGGCGACTACGACCTGATGGGAGACCGGTTCGACCCCAGGGAGGAGGCGGCCCGCAACCTACGGGAGTTCACCGCATTCGCGCCCTACCACGAGGCGCAGATGGGCCGGATGCTCAGGGCGCTGCTCGTTCAGGCGGGCCTCCCCTGACCCGCACACACATCCGAGATGGCAAGTTCAGGCGACCCGCGAATTCGTTTGACTTGCAGCAGGGCCGATAGTAATCTTCGTTCGTGCGTCGCGAAACCTGCACCAAACGCGTGTCAGGCCGGACGCATGTGCTAACCAAGAAACCATTTTCGCAGCGGAGGTACTACGTTATGCCCAACCAAGGAATGATGGCCGAACACATCTGGGTAGAAGGACACAACGGCGACGGGATCAACGCCTACCTGGCCCGTCCTCTCGGTGAGGGGCCCTTTCCGGCGGTGATGCTGTTCCACCACATGCCCGGCTGGGACGAGGCCAGCAAGCAAATGGCCCGGATGTTCGCGCACAACGGCTACATCGCCATCATGCCCAACCTGCACTACCGGGAGGGCCACGACGACCCGGTCGCCAACAGCAACAGCATCCGCGAGGCGGGCGGCATGCCCGACGACCGGACCCTGGGCGACGCCGATGGCGCGATCAGCTACCTGCGGCACCTGTCCAATTACAACGGCAAAGTCGGCATCATCGGGTTCTGCTCCGGCGGACGCCAGGTGTTCCTGGCCGCGTGCAAGCTCAAGGGCCTCAGCGCGGCGGTGGACTGCTGGGGCGGCGGCGTGACTCCGCGGGACAGTGAACCTCCCACGGCGGCCATGCCCCACGCTCCCATCGAGTTCGTGTCCGACCTGTCGTGCCCGCTGCTGGGGATTTTCGGCGAGGATGACGCGCGACCTTCGGTGGACGAGGTGAAGGTCACCGACGCTGCCATCAAGGCCGCCGGCAAGTCGTGGGAGTATGAGATCTATCCCAACGCCGGCCACGGGTTCGTCGCCGTTGACCGGCCCAGCTACGCGGTGGAAGCGTCTAACGCCGCTTGGCCGCGGATCTTCCAGTTCTACGGTCAGCACCTTTCGTAAGCGAAACGGTCGCTCGCGAAGCAAAGCATAGGGGCGGGTCGTGGACCCGCCCCTAAACGTGTGCGCCGATTGATTCTAATTGGCTAGTTGCCAGTGGACTCGAAGGCCAGGGTGGCGAAGCGCATGAAAACGCCACCGCGCGGTGCCGCCAATGGACCATTCAGGCAGAGACAGGCGATTACGTACCGGCTGCCGGGTTCGCCGACCTCAGCGATTTCCACGCGGTGGGGTGTGTTCAGGCCGACGATGCTGCCGTAGGCCCGGTCGATCTCGCCGTTGACCCAGACCTCGCCGTAGTTGTCGAAATTGGTCTCAAACCAAACGCGGGAGCCGGCGACGCTCACACCATCGATGGTCTCGGGAAGGGTGACGGCGATGCGGTACCAGGCGAAGGTGAAACCCTCGGACAGGCTCTGGCGAACGTTGTCGCAGACCTCCCAACCGGAGTCGTCGAAATCGGCCAGCCGGGCCGGCGTGGCCAGCAGCCGGGCGGTCAAGCCTTCGTTTGGCTCGCCGGGAACGAGGCCCGGAGCAACCCGCCAGGGCTGGCCCCCCACCTTGGCGCGACCGTCTGCGGTGTTGAGGTCAACTGCGAATCTTGGCATTTCAACGCCTCCTCTTAAGTTCAGGGGCGAATGATCATTCGCCCCCGATGTGATTTTGCCGTGTGCCGAGTGGCCTACCTGAATTCCCAGAGATTGGCGGCGGTGCCGCCGAAAACCATGTCCCGCGCCGCCGCGCTGGGGTAGTCGATCAGCTCCATGGGAAAACGCAGGGCGTTGCGGTAGCCCTCCCGGTTGGCCGAGGGTGGGAAGTCGCTGCCCCACATGAGCCGGTCGCCGCCGAAGGCCTCCACCGCCATTTCGATCAGCGGCGGGATGTTGTCGAAGGGTATCGGCTGGCGGAAGGGTTGGGGCCGTGGGCAGAACTCACCCAGGCCCGGTATCTTCATGTACACGTTGAGGTACTTCGACAACTCCAGCGACCTGCGGTAGGCGTCCATGGGAATTTCCGTGTCCGCGCGGCCCGGGCCCCAGAACGCGCCGACGCCGGCCAGGTGCTCGATCACGATGTTCAGATTGGGCAGTTCCCGAATGATTTCCTCGAACTCGGGCGCAGCGTAGTGTTCCGCGGGACCCATGACGCTGGCCACCACGTCGAGCTCGGCGCACTTGCGCCAGAGGGCCAGCGGGTCATCGCCCGGAGAACGCCACGAGCACTGGAACCGCAGACCGTCCGCGCCCTGGTCCTTGAGCTCGGCCACACGGTCGACGGCGTCGGCCTGGGTGTGGTCGACGATGGCGATCACGGCAAAGCGGCCGGGGAAACGCTTCACCGCCTCAATCAGATAGCTGTTGTCGAACACGCCGAAAAACTGGGTCAGCACCGCCTGGTCAACACCGGCGCGCTCCATCTCATCGAGGAGGATTTCCACGGGCTCGAACCAGTAGGGCGAGGCGTGGCAGTGGGTGTCGATCACAGTAGCCATTGGAAATTCTCCTCGAAGCCTCACGGAGCGCTTTGTCAGTCCAGGAATGCCGATTCCGGCCAGTTTGATATTGAAGGCAACCGGGCCGAACGTCAAGAAGCAGACGCCACCGTCCCGTTCTTTGCCCGCACCGAACTGATGGGCGTCACCTGTGTGATACCGTCGTCACCGACGCGGACACTGGCGTTAACACTGGAGCCAGACAGTGTGGTGACGGCCGGTTTTGACGGCTTGCAATTTGCTCGAGCCCGGACGCTCGCGACCCAGCTTCTGCAACCTGCGCCGGGCATCGGCCGGCTCGGTGAAATATCCCAGGCTCACGAAGTCGCCGTCCGGGCTGTAGGGAAACCAGTTGGATCCGGTACCGATGATGACGTCGGGATCGGCGACGATGATTTGCGCCGAATTGACCTCGCCGCTCCAGCCCGGAACCAGCTCGGAGCCGAGATTGACGCCACCGGCGCGCTCCACCAGCAGGCCCAGGTTGGCCTGACCGAAGGTGCGGCAAAAGATTTCCGCGGTCTGGATACCGGCCGCAGTGTCCATGAAGACGACGGGTTTTTCTTCCTCAAGCTGCGCGACGCGGAAGTGGACCAGGTTGACCTGTTGCTGGTAGAAGTCCTCCTCCTCCTGCGCCCGGTCTTCCTCACCCAGCAGGCGGCCCAGCAGATAGGTACTGGGTACGGTGTTTTCCAGGGGTTCCTGGAGATAGTCGATCACGACCACCAGAATGCCCACCTCGTCCAGTTGCTCGATCATGCCGGCCTCACGCGCCCGCTCCAGGCCGCCCAGGTTGAGGGTCACGACGTCGGCCTCGAGCGCAATGGCACGTTCTACGCGGAATTCGCCGCTATAGGGACTGCCGAATTCGGCGATACATTGCACATCGGGGAATATCACCATATATTTGGCGTAAGTATCGCCATCAAATTGGCGGAGGTCATCGCGCCAGCCGATGATCGTGTTGACAGGATTTCTCGGCTGGAGAGCAGCGACTATGTAAATCTGGCGAGCGTCACCCAGGATGATGCGCTCAACAGGTCCCTCTATCGTGACGGTGCGTCCCGTCACGTCGGTCAGCTCGAAAGACTCCACTTCGTCCGGCGTGCCGGGCGCCTGGCGGGCGTCGGTGCCCATACCAGATTGGCTGGCGTTCTGCTCGGCCAGAGCGTCACCCACAGCTCAGCGGACGGTGTTCTCGAGTTCCTCGGAGGGCACGTATTCTGACGCGGACTGTGCGACAGCCCGATTCACAAGATGTTCAACTTCCTGGGCGGTAACGGCGTCGGACGAAGATTCTGCCAACGCTTCCTGGACCACGGACCGGAGTTCCTCCCGATCAATTGCCGGGGCCGGGCCTGGCGCCGCCGCTCCCGACGGCGCGGCCGGCGCAGGCAAGGACCAACAGCAGCGCAAGTATCGCGGGCACCGACAAGAACACACCCCGTCGACGTTTCGCATATATCGTTGGCTTAACCAGCCTCCTTAGCACAGCATTCATTAGCAGCGTAATCTGTTCAACGTCAATCAAATAATTTAAAATATGTGAACACGATAACCAAGCGAGCCTGCGCACGAAAAACCCCTCCCCGTTACGGGGAGGGGTACTTGGCAGTCGTTGGTTCCGAACGGCTCGGGTCAGGCGGCGGTGGTACCGCCGTCGATCACTACCTCTGAGCCGGTTACGAAGGACGATTCGTCTGAGGCCAGGTAGATGGCTCCGTAGGCGATCTCGCTGGGCTTGCCGACGCGACCCAGGGGCAGGCGCTGCATGCGCAGGGCCATGTTGGCGGGGTCGTTCAGCGTATCGGCGATCATGTCGGTTTCGATCGGGCCCGGGTGTATGGAGTTGCACCGGATGCCCTCCCGGGCGTGCTGGATGGCGGTGGACTTGGTGAACAGCCGCACCGCGCCTTTGGTAGCCGTGTAGCTGGCCGAGCCGTTGGGACTGCCGACCAGGCCCGCAGTGGAGGATATGTTGATAATCGAGCCGCCGCCGGCTTCACGCATGGCCGGGATGGCCGCCTTGGTGCCCAGGAAGACGCCCTTGGCGTTGACCGCGAAGATGCGGTCCCAATCGTCTTCGGTGGTCTCCTCGATGTTCTTGCGGATCAGGATGCCCGCGTTGTTCAGCAAGACATCGAGTTTGCCGTAGGTGTCCACGGCCGACTGCACCGCAGCCTCCCAGTCGGACTCGCTGGTGACGTCGAGATGCACGTAGGTGACGTTGTAGCCGAGTTCCTGCAGCTCGGCCTCGGTCTGGCGACCCTGGTCATCCAGGATGTCGCCGATGACGACGCTGGCGCCCTCTTCCGCAAACATGCGCGCCTCGACTGCTCCCTGCCCCCGCGCTCCGCCGCTGATGAGGGCGACCTTACCTTCCAACCTGGCCATGGTGTTGCCTCCTTTTCGTGGATTTTCAATGCCTGTTTACTGCTCCGGGCCCACTTTATATGTGCCGGCAAACGGGCGCAACCAAACGGTCAGTGGATGCGCTACGGGTCCCAAAGGCGTCGATAGGTCATCATCCCATCGCCATCGCCATCGCCGTCGTCGTCGACTCGATACACATCGGGATTGGACAGGTTTTCCCAGCCTGCATAGCCAAAACCGGGATCAATCGAATGGAGAACCAGGGCCAGCAGGTTGCCGTGGGTGACGACTAACGGGAGTTCCCGGGGGCCGCGCAGCCGCTCGTTCAAGGCAGACCAGGCCCGCGTCAGCACCTCGTTGGCCGACTCCCCGCCCGGTGCGCTCAGTTCGGGATCAGTGAAGGAATCGTGCACGACCTGCCGCCAGTTGTCGATGGGACACGGCGACAGGATGCGCTCGTTCAGCCGGGGATCGATTTCAACGCTGAGATGCAACAGGTCAGCCAGCGGTTCGGCGGTTTGCTCCGCACGCCGGTAGGCGCTGGCAACGATTGCATCGACCGGAAGCGCGGACAGGAAGGCCGCCAGTTCACGGGCCTGACGCTGGCCGGCGTCGGTGAGCGGAGCGTCGGGCTCCTGCCCCACGGCTTCACAATGCCGGACCAGGATCAGGCTCGCCATGGTAGGGGCTTAAGGACGCCAGCGCAGGCGCGCGCCGACATTGGCAAAGCCGGCCCGCTGGTAGAACTGGATCTGCCTCTCCCCCTGATACGGCGTGCCCAGCTCGACCATGCCGCAGCCGCGAGACACCGCGTGTTCCAGTGCGAAGCGAAGAACCTCCATGCCGACTCCCGAACTGCGCACGCTGGGGTCGACGTACATCTCCTGGATAATCGCGTAGCGGCCGACACTGCGCAGCGCCTCCACGAAAGAGACCGTGCAAACGGAAACGAAGCGTCCATCATCCTCGGCCAGGACGACGAACCCCGCTGGCCCGTCGGCGGCGAACCGGCCGAACACCGGAGCCATCGCCTCTGCCGAGGCCGGAGTTCCACCGAGTTCGGTCAGGAGCCGGCGCACCAGGTCTATGGCGACGTCCTGGTCACGGGCGGTTGCCAATCGGATGGTGGGCATTGCGTCGACGCCAACTTGCGACCAAACGGGATTACGTGCGCTTCGCTCTACCGGTTCGGATCTTCAGGAACCGGTACTCTCGCGCAGCCGCTCTTCCTGTTCGACCAGCTCGGGAGTCAGCGCCTCGCCGAAATCCTCCATCTCGTACAGGGGGCGGATCTCAATCTCGCTGGGACCGGGCATGGGGTTCGGGCATCGCCTGACCCACTTCACAGCGTCATCCATGCTCGCGACATCCCAGATCCAAAAGCCGGCTACCAGCTCACTGACGCCGGGAAAGGGTCCGTCAACCACCGTGCGGTCCGATCCGTTAAATGCCATGCGCTTGCCCTCTGAGGAAGGCTTCAGACCGTCGCCAGCCTGCATCACACCGGCATGCACGAGTTCCTCGTTGAATGCCAGCATGGCCTCGATGAGCTGGGTCGATGGCATAACCCCGGCCTCGCTGTCCTCGGTGGCCTTCACCAACACCATCACGCGCACTGCGGTTTCTCCTTGATGTAAGTCCCGGCCGTCACGGACCGTTCAGTCTTTGATGGTTTCAGCCAGGTCCTGGATGCGTGCCAGCGCGTTCGAACAGGTTTCTTCGACAAAGCCCCGATTATCCTCCGGGATTTCGACGGCAACGCGCAGTTGGGTTCCGCCTTCCATCCGCGCCAGGCGGTATGTTTCGTGCGCCGGGGTCCAGACCCTGGCCTCGGCGCTATCGGTGTCGTCAACGCCGTCGCGGACTACCACGATGTGCTTGCGCGACAGGAACTCGCCAGGGCGGGTCTCCCCGATTCGGCTGACCATGCCCTGTCCGTCGGGCGTGAGGAACCGCACGGCGCCACCCTCAGTCCGGTGACCCATCTCGTAGAAACCTTCGCCAAAGGCTCCAGCCCAGATGCGGAACTCATCGTCATGGTGCAAAACGCGCCGGACCTTTGCCGGGCCGGCGTTCACTTCCACCGTAAACTCCAGGGTGTCCATAACGCACTGACTCCGGCTGCCCGAATCGGGTGGGGGCGAGCGATTCCCTGGGATTCACAGGGTGTCGAACCCCTTCCATCCCGGGATGGCGGACGCCTGACGCATCCAACTTGCAACGAGCTCTTCGTCGATCACGCCGTCCTCGTAGATGTGGTAGTAACGCGTATCCTCATCCTTGGACTCGACGGGCGGAAGCGGATCCAGAGCCGATCCGTTGAGGAAAGTGACCTTCACGTAGCGGGTGAAAACGTGGTAGCTGAGGAACCAGCCCTGGCCCGCAACTCCGTAGAAGGGCGAGTTCCACCGCACCGCCTTGCGCACGCCTGGCACGGTCCGCACGATAAGGTCGTCGATCCGCCGACCGACGTCGCTCTTCCAGCCCGGCATGGCCGAGATGTAGGCCTGTACCGGCGCGTCGCCGTCCGCCTTGGCAATCTGGGGGTTGCCGCCGGAGAGGAGCCTTACATTCCCGCCAGCGCCGGCGGAGTTCTTTGCAGGCGCGCTGGTTGAACTGTTGGCAGGATTATCGGCCATGGCACTCCCATCAGATCCGGCATCACAAAACCCGGTTGCCTGGTACCGGTTGCCTGGTAGGGGACGTACGAGTGCAGGACTATGGTGGGCCGTGTGGGGATCGAACCCACGACACCCGGATTAAAAGTCCGGTGCTCTGCCAGCTGAGCTAACGGCCCCTGCGCGCGGCGCTCCGCGGGTCAAAAGCAAGTATAGCATAGGGGTTGTGAACGTCTGGAATTGCCGCAAAATTTCGGGTTCGCCTGCCCTTGCCAAGTCATCGGATATGAGGCATAATCGCCGCGTTACTTTCTGGTGGTTCAAGCGGAGTGGCCCCACCCGTACCCATCCCGAACACGGAAGTGAAACGCCCCAGCGCCGACGATACTGCTCTGGTAACGGAGTGGGAAAATAGGTCACCGCCGGAAAGTACCAAAACCCACAGGTTAGTCGGGCGGGCGTGATGGCGCACCAAGGCATCGCTGGCGATTGTAGGCCAAGTAGCGCGATAGGTTGATAAATCAACCAAGCGGCTTCACCGTTACGATTCGGTGGCAAAGCCGCTTTTATTTTTGCCCGAATGCGATACAATAGCGCCGTCAGTATCCACCGATTGGTGTGACCTCAACCCAGGAGAGACTCATGGGCAGCAGATTTGAGAAGTTCTCAGAGCGGGCGCGGCGGGTTCTGTCCCTGGCCCAAGAAGAAGCGCAGCGGTTCAACCACAACTACATTGGGACCGAGCACATCCTGCTTGGCCTCGTACGGGAGACCGAGGGCGTAGCCGCTCGAGTGCTGTCGGGGCTGAGCGTCGACCTTACCAAGGTGCGCTCGGCCGTGGAATTCATCATCGGACGCGGCGAACGCCCGGCGCAGGGCGAGATCGGTCTCACCCCCAGGGCCAAGAAGGTCGTGGAGTTGGCCGTCGACGAAGCCCGAAGGATGAACCATACCTATATCGGCACCGAGCACCTGTTGATTGGCCTTTTGCGAGAGGGCGAAGGCGTTGCCGCCGGCGTTCTTGAAAGCCTGGGCGTCAACCTCGAAAAAGTCCGCGCCGAGACGCACCGGATCCTGAGCAACTCGGGAACCGGAAGCTCCAGCAGCCGGAGTTCGACCACGCGTACCCCCACCCTCGACCAGTTGGGCGTTGATTTGACCAACGCGGCGCTGGGCGGCAAGTTGGATCCGGTCATCGGCCGCGACACCGAAATCGAGCGCGTGACCCAGATCCTGAGCCGCCGGACCAAGAACAACCCGGTCC
This sequence comes from uncultured Dehalococcoidia bacterium, assembly GCA_951813535.1. Taxonomy (GTDB): domain Bacteria; phylum Chloroflexota; class Dehalococcoidia; order Lucifugimonadales; family UBA3495; genus Bin87. The sequence continues at coordinate 2,989,762 of OX638345.1, forward strand.
TGGTGGGAGAGCCCGGCGTGGGCAAGACCGCCATCGTGGAAGCGATGGCACAGCAAATATCCTCGGGCGACGTGCCCGACACCCTGCAGGGCAAGCGTCTGGTCACCTTGGACATGGGAGCGCTGGTTGCCGGCACCAAGTACCGGGGCGAATTCGAAGAGCGGTTGAAGAAGGTCATTGAGGAGATCAAGACCTCCGGCAACTGCGTGCTCTTCATCGACGAAATTCATACGCTGGTGGGAGCCGGCGCCGCCGAAGGCGCCGTGGACGCTTCCAACATCCTGAAGCCTTCGCTGGCTCGCGGCGAAATCCAGTGCATCGGCGCCACCACGCTGGACGATTACCGCAAGTACGTGGAACGCGATCCGGCCCTCGAGCGACGCCTGCAGCCGGTCCGCGTTGAGGAACCCGACTCCGAGATGACCGTGGACATCCTGCGCGGAGTCAAGGGCCAGTATGAGGACCATCACAACGTTGAGATTACCGAGGACGCAGTGCGGGCCGCAGCCACGCTATCGACCCGGTACATTCCCGACCGCTTCCTGCCCGACAAGGCCATCGACCTGCTGGACGAAGCAGGATCGCGGGTGCGACTGCGCGGCAGCCATGCGCCACAGGAAGTCAAGGACGCTATGGAAGTCCTGGAGCGCGTGCGCAAGGAAAAGGACGAGGCCATCGCTTCCCAGCAGTACGAAGTCGCCGCCGAGCTCCGCGACCGGGAACTTCATCTATCCGAGAACGTCGGAGACATGGAGCGCGAGTGGAAAGCGGACCGGAGCAAGGAACGCACGCAGGTTACCGAGGAAGACATCGCCGAGGTAGTCAGCATGTGGACTGGAATCCCGGTGACGCGGCTGGCGCAAGAGGAAACCGACCGATTGCTCCGTATGGAGGAGGAACTGCATAAGCGCATCATCGGCCAGGACGAAGCCATCGTCGGCATCTCCAAGGCGGTGCGCCGGGCTCGAGCCGGGCTCAAAGACCCGCGCCATCCCATCGGTGTGTTCCTTTTCCTGGGTCCCACCGGAGTGGGCAAGACCGAACTGGTACGCGCCATGGCGGAGTTCATGTTCGGGCATGAAGACAACATGATCCGGCTGGACATGTCGGAATTCCAGGAGCGGCACACCACCGCCCGCCTCATCGGCGCGCCTCCGGGTTACGTGGGCTATGACGAGGGCGGGCAACTCACCGAGGGTGTCCGCAAGAAGAACTATTGCGCGATCCTGCTGGACGAAATCGAAAAGGCTCACCCGGAGGTCTTCAACATCCTGCTGCAGATCTTTGACAACGGCCAGCTTACCGACGCCCGCGGTCGCCGCGTGGACTTCCGCAACTCGATCATCGTCATGACCAGCAACCTCGGTTCTGACCTGATCAAGCGCGATACTTCCCTGGGGTTCACCAGAAAGTCAGACCAGGCGCAGACCGACCACCAAGCCTACGAACGGATGAAGGACAAGGTGATGGATGAAGTCAAACGCTTCTTCCGCCCCGAGTTCCTGAACCGCTTGGACGCCACCATCGTGTTCCACGCTTTGAGCCATGAAGAAATTCACCAGATCGTGGACCTGATGATGAACATGGTCCGTGACGAACTCAAGGAACGGGAGATCAGCATCGAGCTGACCGAGCCGGCTCGGGAGTACCTGGGCGAAAACGGCTTCGATCCGGTGTTGGGAGCGCGACCGTTGCGCCGCCTGATCCAGAACGAGGTCGAGGACCGGTTGTCCGACGAACTCCTCGGAGGCAAGTTCGAGGAGGGAGACACCGCCATCGTGGACATGGACGAGGACGGCAAGATCTGCATCAAGGTGCGTAAGGGAGAGATGGCCGCCTTGCCTGTGGCCTGATCCGGAACGCACCGTCGACCGCAACCACCGGGGGCGCCCTGAAAAAAGGCGCCCCCGAATGCTACAATTTATCCATCAAATGCAATGCTTCCGAGGTCCGACTTCCGCGTTTAGCCCGCATTTGGGTTGACGGTTGGTCCGGCCTTTTACTATAGTTCGGCATTCTTCACGGCAAGCTTTGAGGTGACACTATGGCCAGGCGTTTGCTCAAAGAACTCGAACGGTCCTACGGGTTTGACGAAGTCGCCATCGTACCGGGAGAGGTCACGATCAACCCGGAAATGACGTCCACGCAGTTGAGCATCGGCCAATACTCCTTCGAAGCTCCCGTCATGGCCTCGGCGATGGACGGGTCGGTGTCGCCACGATTTGCGACGCTGATGCACGAAATGGGAGGCCTCGGCGTTCTGAATGGCGAGGGCCTCTACACCCGCTACGAAGACCCGTACTCCGTCCTGGAAGAGATCATTTCCATGGACCAGGGCGAAGTCACGGGGTACCTGCAAGAGGTATACAGCCAGCCGGTCCAGGAACACCTGATCGGCGAGCGGGTGCAGGAAATCAAGCAGTCGGGATCCATCGCGGCCATCGCGTTCACGCCTCAGACCACCAAGCGGTTCAGCTCGCTGGCCGTGGAGTCGGGCGCTGATATTATCGTGGTGCAATCCACGGTGACCACCGCGCGGCACATGTCCCGCAGTTACCGGGGTCTCATCTTTTCCGAATTGATAGAATCGCTCAGTGTCCCTGTGGTCGTGGGCAACTGCGTTAGCTACGCCGTTGCCAGCGAACTGATGGAAACCGGAATTGACGCGGTACTGGTTGGGGTTGGCCCCGGCGCGGCCTGCACTACGCGGGAGGTGACCGGGGTTGGCGTGCCTCAGGTGACGGCGACCCTGGAGTGCGCGGCAGCCCGGGAGGACTACTTCAAGCGCACCGGCCGGTACGTGAGCGTAATCACCGACGGCGGCCTGCGGACGGGCGGCGACGTGTGCAAGGCGCTGGCCAGCGGCGCTGACGGAGTGATGCTGGGCACGCCCTTTGCTCAAGCGGCGGAAGCGCCGGGACGTGGCTACAACTGGGGCATGGCGAACGCCCACCCCGAACTACCCCGGGGCACCCGCATCAACGTCGGCACCAAGGGCACACTGAAGCAACTGATGCACGGACCATCCAGCGTCACCAACGGCACCCAGAACCTGGTTGGCGCCCTTCGGGTGGCGATGGGCATGTGCGGCGCGTACACGGTGCGCGATTTCCACAAGTCTGAAATGGTCATCGCCCCGGCGATCAAGACCGAGGGCAAGCACTACCAGATGCTCGGATAAACGCTGGATTCCCGATTTCACGGGAATGACGGTTGAGAGAACAAACGGAGGAACCATGACGACCGCAACCATCCAGATTCTGGACCCTCGTCCGGAGCAAAAAACCGAGGAGCGGGCGGCCACCGACCGGTTGCCCAGCCTGGCGGGCAAGACCATCGGTCTGTTGGAAAACCGCAAATACCATTCCGACAACTTCCTGCAGGAGCTTCAGGTCATCCTGGAGGAGGAATACGCCGTCGAGAAGGTGGTCTACCTACGCAAGTTCAGCTTCAGCGCACCGTGCTCGGACGAGACCATCGAGGAACTGATCGAGCAATGCGATGCGGTGGTGCACGGAATCGCGGATTGAGGAAGCTGCACGGCGTGGGGTCTCCACGACACAGTAGTTACCGAAACCCGCGGCGTTCCGTCGGTGAGCGTCATCACCGAGAGTTTCACCCGGGCCGCGCACGCCCGCGCATCCTCGCTGGGAATGCCCGGCGTCCAGATCCTGGCTCTGCCCAGCCCGCTGGCTCCCCGGTCGATACCGGACGTGCAGCAACTCGCGCACCAATACGCCGGCCAGATAGCCGAGATGCTGACCAACGGGAAGTAAACCCCGTCCGCGTCGGATAGCCAGCCGCTTTCAGCATGAAGGTGGTCAACTGGAATGTTCAATGGGCTACGCCCGCTTCGGTGCGTAGCCCATACATTTTGAATCGCATCGCGGATCAATCCCCTGACATCGTTTGCCTCACGGAAACAGATCTCAGGCTGTTGGACACTTGGAGTGGGCACTTGGTTTCCGCTAAACCCGAACCGGGGAAATCAGCGGCCAACTACCAGCGCAAGGTGGTGATCTGGTCCCGTTTCCCGTGGAAATGCGTTGATGACTTGGGCAGCGAGGACTTGCCGCCGGGGCGGTTCGTGGCCGGAACCGCAGATACGCCTGTAGGCCAGATCAGGGTTATCGGGGTCTGCATCCCGTGGCACAACGCCAACGTGAACGTGGGAGCCAAGGACAAAGTGTCGTGGGCGGAACATTCCACCTATCTCCAAGGTTTGGCTTCGATTCTAAAACGCAAAACGTCATACCCGGTCGTTCTGACAGGCGACTTCAACCAACAGATCGGACAAGTCAACCGTCCCTATCCGCCGCTCTCCAATCCGGTGCGCGCCGGGTTGCAGAAAGCCATGCTTGCCGGGCCGACTCCGGGCTTGACCATAGCGACTGCCGGACTCGGACTGCGGGGCCGGCGCTCAATCGATCACATCGCCATTAGTAGCGATCTGTCCGCTGGCTCGCTGGCGACCATCGACAACATGGACGGGGAACGGCGGTTGTCAGACCATTTCGGCGTGGTCGCCGACTTGTCCACACGCGACGCCCCACAAAATCCACCGCAGAAGAGTGAATGTTATGACAAGCAACAGTCGAGCCTTGAACTCGCGCCGCATCACCGTGCCTGACACCTACGACGCGATCCAAGACTACTACGAAGAGCAGGGATGGACCGACGGCATGCCCGTAGTTCCGGCCACTGAGGACGCGGTACAGCGCATGCTCGGCCCGTGGGGCGAGGATCCCTCGCTGTCCCTGGGCGTTGCGCAACCGTCCAATTCAGAAGTGAACATCGAGAAGGTCGCCATCAACGCGGTGATGGCCGGCTGCCGACCGGAGTACTTCCCGGTGGTGGTGGCGTGCGTGAAGGCAGCCCTGCAAACGCCGTTCAACCTGGCCGGGTGCCAGGCAACCACGGGTGGCGCCGCCCCGGTGGTCATCGTCAACGGCCCGATTGCCGAGCGCCTGGGAATCAACGGCGATTCCGGGGCGTTCGGCCCCGGATACCGGGCCAACGCGACCATCGGCCGGGCGCTGCGCCTGTTCGTGCGCAACGTCGCCGGTCTCATCATTGGCGACATGGACAAGGCCACGCTGGCCATGCCCGGAAGATATTCCTTCTGCTTCGCCGAGAACGAGTCGCGCAGCCCGTGGGAGCCCAGACACGTGGAGTTGGGGTTGAATCCGGAAGACAGCATGGTGACCATCCACGCCATTCGCGCTTTCTATCCGGTCATGGAAACCACGGTGTCGCAGGGCGCCGACGTGCTCAACACGCTGGTGCAGGCGACCCGGGCCACCGGCTTCTCCAACTTCTACCAGATCGGCACCGGAGCGCAGGTGACGTTGGTACTCAGCCCCGAGCACGCGGCTGAAATCGCGGCAGACGGGTTCACCAAGCAGGACGTGCGGGAGTACGTGTTCGAACATGCCAGGATGTCAATCGCGGATCTTTCCGGGCTGGGGCACTGGGGCAACCGGAATTACCCGGATTGGGTAGACGACGAAGATCCGGATACCATGGTTCCGATCGCACTTCAGGCCGACGATATCGTCGTCGTCGTGGCCGGGGGCGACGGCCGCCACTCCGCCTGGCTGGCCGGTTGGGGGGTGACACGGGTGGTAACCGAGAAGATCGAAGTTCCGGGTTAGTTCCATCGCACTTACCCGGTGCACCGGCCCGCCTCCCGGAAACGCGGCGGGCCGATGTTTGACCGATTTCCCCGGGGGGTATGGAGCGCGGCAAAACATCGCCGGGTGATGGCGCGGAGCGCAGTCCACTGCTATCATTTCCGCGTTACGATATCTTCGATTCTTAACCAATAACAGGTTCGCTGATCGTGTTCACTCATCTGCACACCCACACCGAATACAGCATGCTGGACGGCATCAGCCGCATCCCTGACCTGGTGAACCGGACGCGCGAACTGGGCATGGACGCCATGAGCATCACCGACCACGGTTCGCTCTACGGTGTGGTCGATTTCTACTCGGAGTGCAAGGAAGCCGGCATCAAGCCGATCATCGGCTGCGAGTTCTACGTGGCCCACGCCAGCCGGCATGACCGCACTCCCAACGAGCGCACTGCCAACCACCTGGTCCTGATTGCCAGGGACAACACCGGGTATCGCAACCTGCTGCAACTGGTGACCCTCTCCCACCTGGAAGGTTTCCATTACCGGCCGCGCATCGACAAGGAACTGCTGGAGCGGCACCGGCAGGGGTTGATCTGCCTTTCCGGGTGTCCTTCCGCCGAGGTGCCTACCCTTCTGGCCGACGGCAATTACCAGGATGCGAAGCAAATGGTCGGATGGTATCGGGAGCTGTTCGGCGAGAACTACTTCCTGGAGTTGCAGCGGCACGAGCACATCGAGCAGTTGCCCAGGATCAACGACGGCCTGGTGCGACTCAACCGCGAGACCGGCGTGCCGCTCCTGGTCACCAACGACGCACATTACGTGCGCCAGTCCGATTACCAGTACCAGGACGTGTACATCTGCATCCAGACCGGGACCAACGTCATGGATGACAAGCGGCTGCGGATGGAGGATTCGTCCTACTACATCAAGTCCGCCGACGAGATGGCGGCGCTGTTCCACGACTTCCCGCAGGCCGTCGATATCACCGGCGAGATTGCCCAGCAGTGCGAAGTTTCGCTGGGATTCGGGCAGATGCACCTTCCCCGGTACCCCACGCCCAACAACGAAGACGCGGACGCCTACTTGGAGCGCATCTGCTGGGAGGGGTTCAACCAGCGGTACGGGATAAACAACGATGCTGCCCGCGCCCGCATGGAGTACGAGCTGGAGGTCGTGCGCCAGACCAGCTTCGCCAACTACTTCCTGGTGGTGTGGGACATCATTTCGTTCGTCCGCAAGCAACAGATCCTTTTCGGAGTCCGGGGCAGCGCCGCCGCCAGCGTGGTGCTGTACTGCCTTGGCATCACCGACATCGACCCGATGCGGTACAACCTGGTGTTCGAGCGTTTCCTGAACTTCGAGCGGAAGGAAATGCCGGACATCGACATGGACTTCCAGGACGATCGCCGGGATGAGGTCCTGCGTTACGTCATCGACCGCTACGGCAGCGACCGGGTGGCCCAGATCATTACTTTCGGAACCCTGGGACCCAAAGCCGCCCTCCGGGACGTGGGCCGCGGGCTGGGCATGAGCTACGGCGACGTCGACCGCATCGCGCGCATGGTGCCCTTCAAGTCCCGCACGATTTCGGACGCCATGACGGCCAACCAGGAGATGGCGGACACCTACGTCCGCGACGAAGCGATCCGGGAGTTGGTGGACAACGCGCAGGCCTTGGAGGGCATCGTCCATCACGTCAGCACCCACGCGGCCGGTGTGCTGATCGCCGACGAACCGCTGACCGAGACGGTCCCGCTGCAACGGCCCTCCCGCGGGGACGAGAGCAGCCCGGTGATGATGACCCAGTACTCCATGGACCCGGTGGCCAAGCTGGGCCTGCTCAAGATGGACTTCCTCGGCCTGACCAACCTGACCATTCTGGACCGCACTATCAAGCTATTGGACGAGGAACGGGGCATCCGCATCGACCTGGCCCGGCTGACGCTGGACGACGAGGCCACCTACGACCTGCTGGGCACCGGCAACACGACGGACCTGTTCCAGCTGGAAAGCGCTGGGATGCAACGGTACATCAAGGAACTGAAGCCGTCGGATCTGGGCGACATCGCGGCCATGATCGCCCTCTACCGCCCGGGCCCCATGGAGCACATCGACCGTTTCATCCGGTCCAAGCACGGGAAAGAGCAGGTCACATACCCCCATCCCAGCATGAAGGAGTTGCTGGACGAGACCTACGGCGTGATCGTGTATCAGGACCAGGTGCTGCACGTCCTGCAGAACTTCGCCGGTTATTCTCTGGGCGAAGCCGACACCGTCCGCAAGGCAATGGGCAAGAAGATACCGGAGCTGATGGCCGAGGAGCGCGAGCGGTTCGTGTCCGGCGCGGTGCAACAGGGCTACAGCCAGCAGATGGGCACGGAGATCTTCAACCTGATCGAGCCCTTCGCCGGGTATGCGTTCAACAAGGCGCACAGCGTCAGCTACGGCCTGATCTCCTACTGGACCGCCTATTTCAAGACCCATTACCCCTTGGAGTACATGGCTTCGGTGCTCAACTGCCGCTTGGACCACGGCGACCGCTACGTCGCGTCGATCAACGAGTGCACGCGAATGGGGATCGGTATCGAGCTGCCGGACGTAAACGGATCCGGCATCCATTACACCATCGACACTCCAACCGACCGGGCTCAAAGCGGCAAGCTGCGCATCGGGCTGGCTGCCATCAAGACCGTCGGCGAGGCGGCCATAACGCCCATTGTCACCGAGCGGGTGGCCAAGGGCCCCTACGGGTCGATCACCGATTTCTGCCGGCGCGTGGACGTGTCGGGTTTGAACCGCCGCACGCTGGAGGGCTTGGCCAAGGCCGGCGCCTTCGATTCGCTGGCGCCGCGGGCGACGGTGATCGGCAACCTGGACCGCATCTGGGCCCTGGCGCAGCAGGAAACGCGAAACCGAAACTCCGGTCAGTTCGGCATGTTTGGCCAGGAGATGGACAGCGGCGCCGGCGGCACGTTGCTGGAACTGGATACTTCTTACGCTGACTACACTCCGCAAGAGAAGGCGAATCTGGAGAAGGAGTACCTGGGGGTCGCGCTGTCCTACAACCCGCTGCTGGCGCTGGCCGCAATCAACCCGGGCGACGCCTACAACTCGGTCGAGCAATTGGACGAAGAGATGATCAGCAGCACGGTGACGCTCCTGGGACACGTGGCCGGGGTCACCGAACGCTACACCCGCGACAACCGGAAGTTCCTGCGGGTCGACCTGGCGATGGTGGGCGGGCAGGTTGAGGCCATGGTCTGGCCCGACTCGCTGGACAAGACGGCGCACGTCTGGCAATCCGGCCGGGTGGCGCGAGTAACCGGCCGGCTCCAGATCCGCGGGGACGACTTCTCCATTGCCTGCTACGACGCGGAGGAGTACCAACTGCCGGAGACTGCTGCCCCGGCCCCAGCAGATGCGGCGGCCACTGCGACCGCCAGCCGGCCAGCGCCGGCTAGCCCCAGCGCTCCGGCGAAGCCTGCCCGGTCGAACGGCAACCGGCCGGCCGTGTCCCAGGAAGCGCCCGCTGCATCCAACGGTCATCGGGAATCGGGAGTCCTGGTCCGGATGGTTGAGACCGACCAGCCGGACGAGGACCGCTACCGGCTCCGGCAGGCCATCCGGGTCATGCTCGAATACACCGGCGAGGACAAGGTCTACCTGGAGCTCAACCTCAAGGAGGGGCGCAAGGTGCTGATGGAGATTCCCACCGTGTCAACCGCGGTGTGCGACGAGCTCCAGCAGCGCGTACAGGGCGTGCTGCTCCAGGACGAGAGCTGTACGGAGTACCCGGCGAAAGCCGCGTAAACCGCGGGATTGTCCGGCGCTCGCCGCTGGCGAAGCCTCATTCAGAGGCGGGGATCTGCAAGCCCAGACCGGCCGCTATAAAACGCCGGCCGTTCTCCTGGTAGCGCGCAGTTGGATTCTCCAGCCGTTTGCGGTGGACCTCAGGCAGTTCCCGGATCCGTCCGGGCACACCGATAACCAGCGATTCGTTGGGGATAGGCGTTCCCGTGACGATTGCGCCAGCGCCGATGAGCACATAGTCGCCGACCCTGCAGTCCTCCAGGCAAACGGCGTTGACCCCGATCATCACGTTGTTGCCGACGATGCCGCCGTGAATTACCGCGCCGTGGGTCATCAGCACGTTGTCGCCCAGCTCCAGGTAGTCGTCGGTGTGCAGGACGCAGTTGTCCTGGATGGAACAGTTCTTGCCGATGACGATCTGACCGTAGTCGGCCCGTATCACCGCGCCGGGCCAGATGCTGGTCCCCTCGCCGATTATCACGTCGCCGACGATGTAGGCGGCCTCGCTGACGAAAACGCTGGGGTGGATCTGCGGAGTCTTGCCGTCAATGCTGCGAATCAAGGAGTTCCTCCCGGTGGATATTGGTTCGGGCAATTATAGCCGGCCATCGCCTGGGGCGATGTCGCAAGAATGCAACCTCGTTTGACAATACTGCGGGCTGCTGACTACAATGATTCAACGCGCGATGATCTCGCGTGTTTTCTGGCCCGGTGGTGTAGTGGTTAACATACTGCCCTGTCAAGGCAGAGATCGTCGGTTCGAATCCGATCCGGGTCGCCACTGGAAATTCCGAAACGGCTCACGTTGGTGAGCCGTTTTTTGTTGCCGGGGATCCGGACGGCTCGACAGGTGGATCCGGTCCGGTTTGCGCGTTTAGTAGCGCTGGCGCTTAGCGATCCAGGCCACGCGCGGTTACGTATTAGTCTTTAGATAACTCATAACGGCGACCCCTATTTTCCTCGAAGCCGGAGTGCTCAAAGAGTCCCGTGGATAAAGTTCCTCGAGCACCGCGACTATAAATTTTGGAGGCGCACCATGCGGCACATATTCATACCTCAACGGCAACTACACTGGGCGTTGATCGGCCTGACGATCTGCGCAGTCGCGGCGGCGACTCTGGGGTTGGCTCGCCCATCGGCCGCGTACAACCTTGACCCACGATCCGACGCGGTAGTCGGCCACACCTCACCCCACACCAACGCATCGCCATGGGCCCCGGTCGAGCGCGGGCGCCGCGGCACTGCTCGCGTACTGTTGGCACAGAGGCTGGGCGTCTCTGCTGAGAGCCTGGAGTTCGTCAGTGAACGGGCCGTCAACTGGCCGGACACATCCCTGGGCTGCGGTGAACCCGGCCACGTGTATGCGAAGGTCATTGTGCCGGGATACCGCATCACCTTCGCTCACGACGGCGCCAACTACGAAGTCCACACGGCAGCGAAGTCGGGATTCGGACAGCACCTGGCGCCGGTTTCCTGCGAGGCAGGCATTGCATATGACCGCGTGGAACAGTGAGCCTGACCGTCCAATCGGCGTACAGTCGGTTGTGCTAAAATCGAAGGTGCCCCCGTAGCTCAGTGGATAGAGTGCTGGCCTCCGGAGCCAGAGACCGGAGTTCGAGTCTCCGCGGGGGTACTTTTCGGATCGCCAGGCCGATTGGGATAGTTGTGTCGGGGTGTGGCCTAGCGGCAAGGCGCCTGCTTTGGGAGCAGGAGATCGGCAGTTCGAATCTGCCCACCCCGACCAGGCTACAAGCGGAGACTGAGCACCGCTCAAGCCCACCGCAGGGGCTAAACGGGCCAGTCCTCCAGGGTCCAACCCATTTCCCAGAAAGCCTGCTCGTAGCGCGTGCACGTGATGTACGCCTCTTTCATCGCCGCGATTTCGGCCGATCCAGCGGTGGCGGCGATCCGGTCGCAGATGGCCCGACATTCCTCCGCGACCGACTGCTGCTCGACGGCGGCGTACATCTGGATCCACTGCGCGTAACCGTCGTGGTCCGGGAGACCCTGATCGGCCAACCGTTCTCCGACGCGCCAGTATCCCCAGATGCACGGCAGCACGGCCGCGACCAGCTCGCCGAACGTCCCTTGGTGCGCGACCCGGAGCAGGTAGCTGGTGTAGGAGTAGCAGGTTGGGGCGTGTCTGGTCGCGTCGAGTTCAGCCTCGGTAATACCGAACTGAGCGCAGTAGGACCGGTGCAGGTCCATCTCCGTGTTCAGGATGTAGTCAACGGCGCGAGCAAACCACGACATGGCCGGCAGATCCGGAGCCTTGGCCGCAGCGAGGGCGAGGCAGCGAGCGAAATCAATCAGATAGACGTAGTCCTGGGTGATGAAGTGTTTGAACCGATCCAGGGGGAGCGTTCCGTCGCCGATCCCCTGTACGAAGGGATGGAACGCCATCGCGTCGCGCTGTTGCTGTGACTCACGCTCGATGTCGTCGCAGAAAGACATTGGTAGCCTCCAGGATTGGCCGGGTGTTGTTTGCGGCCCATTCTACCGTACCCGACGGATCGGTCGAGATCGTCAAGGCACGTGGTCAGTGCCGCCCGGAACTCGGATGGTCTATAATGTTGTCAGTAAATTGGATCCCCGCAGATTGCGAACGCCGGCGAAGATGAACGGACGGCCGCCGGCAAACGCCAATATTGAGAGGCCCTCCCCATGATGATGCTGTTCCTGCACGACGTTCCCGACCAGGCTCGGGCCGGCGAGATCAAACGCGTCTCGCGCGGCTACGCGCGAAACTATCTGCTGCCGAAAGGCCTGGCGGAAATCGCCACCGACGAAACGCTGAAACGCCTGGACAAGATCAAGGTCGAGGGCGACCAGCAGCGGGCGCGGGAAACCCAGGTCGTGGAGGAACTGGCCGAGGCGCTGGACAACCTCACCGTCACCATCCCGGGCCGGATCACCCCCACCGGCCGCTACTATGGGGCCATCAGCGGGATCAGGATCGCGGACGCGGTTGGCGAAATGCTGGAACGGGATATCGACCGCCGCATCACCAACAATGTCGAACCGATCCGCGAACCGGGCGAGTACGAGGTCGTGCTGAATCTGTCCAGCGAAATCAGGGCGACCATCAACGTCATCGCGGCCGTGGAAGAGTAAAGCGCCGATAGCCGTCAAATTGCCGCGGCGCTTGTCGCTGCGGCTTTCTATCAGAGGACCGGTACGCCGTGGTTGCCGACCCGTATAGCGAACGGCAGTTGCCCCACGATCTCGAGGCCGAGGCAGCAGTTCTGGGTGCCTTGCTCATAGACGGCGACGCCCTGCATCGGGTGACGTCACTGATCAAGCCCGAGGACTTCCACCGGGCCCGCCACCAGTTCTGCTTCGCCGCCGTCCTTGCGGTGTTCCTGCGCCAGGAGGCCATCGACCAGATCACGGTGGCCCGGGAGTTGCAGACGCAAGGCCGCTTGGAGATGGTGGGCGGACTTCCCTACCTGGGGCAACTCATCGCCGGCACGCCCACCTCGGTCAACGTGGAGCACTATGCCGCTATCGTCGCCGAGACGGCGGCCAAGCGGCGGATCATAGAGGCTGGCAACCGCATCGCCGAGTTGGGGTTCGACGAGGGTTCCGACGTCGATGAGACGATGCGCCAGTCAGTGGAGGTGCTTTTCGGCGTGCGTCCCGCGGCCGACGACCGGGGGTTCATACCGCTGAGCTCAGTGCTGGACGTCTACCTGCAGGGCGACATCGGCGACGTGTCCCTGACCGACGAACCGCCGTTGCAGAGCGGCTACAACGACTTCGACAGCCTGCTGGGCGGTATGCAGCGGTCCGACTTGCTGATCGTGGGCGCGCGTCCCGGCCTGGGCAAGAGCAGCCTCGCCCTCAACATCTGCACGAACGCGGCCAAAGCCGGTCAGACCTGCGGCATCTTCAGCCTGGAAATGAGCCGCGAGCAGGTGGCCATGCGCATGCTGGTGGCCGAATCAGGCGTTGACTCGCACCGGCTGCGTCTCGGTCTACTGTCGGAAAACGAGCAGAACGTGATCTCCGACGCCGTCGGCCTGCTTTCGGGTCTCCCGATCTTCATCGACGACACTCCATTCCAAACCACCATGGACATGCGGAGCAAGGCCCAACGGCTGCAGTTGGAGCACGGGCTGGACTTTTTGGTGGTCGACTACCTCCAGCTGATAATGGGCGGTGGCCGCCGCCAGGGTTACGGCGAGAACCGGGTGCAGGAGATCAGCGAGATTTCGCGGTCCCTCAAGGGCATGGCCCGGAACCTGAACGTGCCGGTGTTCACGTGCTCTCAGCTCAGCCGGGTGGTGGAAAACCGTCCCGGCCATCGCCCCCAGCTTTCCGACCTGCGCGACAGCGGCAGCATCGAGCAGGACGCGGACGTGGTGACCTTCCTCTACCGGGAGGACCGAACGTTCACCGGGGAAGAGTGGGAACAGCACGCGCCCGGCCGACCCTATCCGCGAAACCTCGTGGAACTGATCGTCGCCAAGCACCGGCACGGGCCCACCGGGAGCTTGCACCTGTACTTCCGTGACAACTTGATGCGATTCGACGAACTGGCGCGCTACGAAGAGTCCGTCGCTTAGATGGACGATGTCGCTGGCAAAGCGACTCTCCCGGCCAACGCACGCCGGATCCCGATACCGGCGGCGGCACTCGCGCAATGGCTCGCCGACATCGACGACATCGTTGAACTCAAGGTGACCCTCCGGGCGCTGGCCCTCCTGGCGGAGGAGCCACGCCGCCGGTCGGTTCCGCCGTCGATAGACCTTGAAGACCTTCTGGACGACCAAGTTCTCGGCACTGCGCTGTCCGGCCAAGTAGAGAATTCCGTGCGATCCGGGCTGGCAGCCGCCGTCGGACGCGGCACGTTGGTAGCAATTCGGGACGCCGGCACGATGCGCGTCCTGCTGAACGACGAGGACTGCCGGCGATACGTGGAGACCGCGAGCCCCACGGAGTTGACCGCCGCCGACCTGACCGGACTGGCGGGCGTCGATGCGCCGGAACCGCTGCCGCAGCCGCCGACAACGGAAGAACCGCGTGCTAACATATTCGCCTTATACGAGCAGCACATCGGCCCGTACGGCCACAGCGTTGCGGAGCAGTTGCGGGCGGCGGAAGAGGAGTATCCGGCGGAATGGATCGCCGACGCCATAGCCTTTGCCGTGGAAAGAAACGCACGTACGTGGCGGTATATCGACGCTGTGCTGCGCGGCTGGAAACAAGAGCGCCAGACCGGCCCCGGGGCGGGCATAAACGACCGAGCCAGAGATAACCGCCATGAGCATGGAGAGCCTGGGAGCGATACTGCGCCGGATAGCCGCACGGGATACCTGGACAGCTATCGACGCCGACACGGCCGACTACCCTGGGAGCCCGGAGAGCCGGAACGGCGCTGAGGACTGCGAGCGGTGCGGCGGCGCGGGTTGGGTCACGCGCCGGGTCCACGTGACCAATCCCGATTTCGGGAAGGTGTTTCCCTGCCAGTGCCAGGAACAGGACGTTGATCAGCGTCAGAGGATTGAGGCCCTGGAGCGGTACAGCAACCTGGGTTCACTGCGCCAGGCTACATTCGAAAACGCCAACCCGGATGGCCTAAGCCAGGAGACCGCGGCACGACAGGCTTTTCGCAACGCTCTCACCGCGGCTTCCGACTACGCCGAAAGCCCCGAGGGGTGGCTCACCCTCGTCGGTCCCAGCGGGAGCGGCAAGACCTACCTGGCCGCAGCCATCGCCAACCGCCGTATCGAGTTGGGCAATCCGGCCCTGTTCATCACGGCGGCTGATCTCATCGATTACCTGCGCAGCGTTTTCGATGACGAAGCCGACCAGCCTTTCGTTGACCTGTTCGAGCAGGTCCGCAACGCTCCGTTGCTGGTTCTCGACGACCTGCCCACCCGACCGCCCACTCCCTGGACGCAGGAGCGGCTGTTCCAGTTACTGGCCTCCCGGCACGCTGCCCGCCTGCTCACGGTGATCACCCTGCGCGGCGACCCAAATCGCCTGGATGACTTCCTCCGCACCCGGGTGGAATCGCCGGACGGGTTCGGACGTGTCTACCGCTTGGGAAGGGTCAGCGGTTCGACAGCCCGATCCATCGGCTCGGTCCCGCCCAACATGCGGACTAGGATGACTTTCGCGGCGTTCGACCCGTCCGGCAACGGCCAATTGACCGACTACCAGCAGCGCAGCCTGCGGGCGGCCAAATCCTACGTGCAACGGTGGGCCAACAGCCCGGACGGCTGGCTCAGCCTCCACGGACCCTACGGCGTCGGCAAGACCCACCTGGCAGTTGCGGCGGCGGGTGAGCGCGAAGACCGGGGTGACGAAGTCTTCTTTGCCACAGTTGCCGACCTGCTCGATTACCTGCGAGCCACCTTCGCGCCGGACAGCGACGTTAGCCATGACGACCTCCTGGACCGTATCCGCAACGCCGACGTGCTGGTGCTGGACGACATGGGAGCCGAGCGCAGTACGCCCTTCGCCGAGGACAAGCTATTCCAGATCGTGGGGTACCGCTACGAAGAGCGCCTGCCTACCATCATCACCACGTCCCAGCAGATCGAGGCCATTGCATCCGCGCGCCCGCGCATCGCCTCCCGCCTGCAGGACCCGCTGGTGGTCACCGAAATGCCCATGGAAGCCCCGGACTTCCGGCGGGGCGGTTTGCGCAACTGAATCGGCCAGCGGCCACTCGCCCGCATCGGCGAATGATGGCATAATCCCGTATCGCACCAGACCAACGCCGCGAGTGATTGCTTCATGACCACCCTCAGCTTCGCCGACTGGAACGACGCCCAGGATTACTACTTCGCCAACGGCCTCACCGACGGTCTGCCCATCGTCCCGCCTACTCCGGACCGCGTGCAGGCTATGTTGGATTACGGCGGCGTCGATGCCGACCACGACCTGGGAACCGAGATCATCCGGCAGAAGCGGTTCACGGCCGGCAAAGCCGCGGTCAACGCCGTGATGGCCGGTTGCCTACCGGAGCATTTCCCGGTGGTGATGGCGGCGCTGTCGGCGATCACGGACCGCAGTTTCAACCTCCACGCCAGCAGCACCTCCACCAACGGCGCAACCGTCCTCTCGGTGGTCAGCGGACCCTACGCCGAGGCCATCGGGATGAACGCGGGCGTGGAGATGATGGGCAACGGCAGCCGCGCCAACGCCGCCATCGGCCGGGCGGTGAACCTGTTCAAGTCCAACTTTTACGGCTCGGTTCCGGTGGTGATGGACAACAGCACCTTCGGCCACGCCGGCAAGATCACCTTCAGCTTCCCCGAGAACCTGGCCATCAGCCCGTGGCCGTCGCTGGCGTCGGAACTGGGCTACGGCGACGACGCCACCATCGTGAGAGCCTTCGCCACCCTGGCGCCCCTGCAGGTGACCCTGCTTGGCGGCCGGGATCCGGCCGACTTTCTTACCACCGTGGCCCACTCCATGCTCGCCTTCGGCCCGGGCATGCCGGAAGTGATCTGCGTCATCAGCCCGGAGGCCATGCAGCATGTGGCGGCGGCCGGCTGGTCACGCCAGCGGGTGGCCGATTTCCTGCACGACAAGGCGAGGCTGCCGGTCGCGGAGTGGATGCGCTGGAAACGCATGGGGCACGAACTGGACCACGACCGGCTGGTCCCCGTGGTTCCGGAAGCCGACCGGATCACGGTACTGCCCGGGGGAGGCATGGCTGGAGCATTCGTGAGCCTCATCGCCACCTGGGGTTCCAGCCGCTCAGTCATCCGCCCAGTGGCCGTGCCCGACTGACACCATCGCTGTCCCGCGTTATGCCTGCGCCCCGGACCCAAACAAGGAGGTCATCGCATGACAACACAAGGCTCACCCATCGTCACGCTGGACCCGCGTGACGACTCTCCGCCGGCCCCGTCGCGGTTGGCGCAGCGCCCGGCAACCCTGGACGGCAAGGTGATCGGGTTGTTCGCCAACAACAAGCCTCACTCGGAGGACCTGCTTCGCCGCATCGCCGCCATCATCGGCGAGCGCTACGACATCGCCGGCACGGTGGAGCACAACAAGGGCGGATGGCAGTGGCCGGCCCGCATCGAGGACCTGCAGCGCACCGCAAAGAGCATTGACGTGGCAATACACGCCACGGCGGAATGAGGGTCCTGCACCGCGTGCAGTGTGCACGACGCAATGGAAACCGAGCTGCTGGGCATCCCGTCCACCGTGTTGACCACCCGGCCGTTCGTGAGCCAGGCCCGCGCCATGTCCCGCATGCGCGGCGATCCCGAGTACGGCCTCGCGATCGTTGAGCACCCCATCGTCACTCTGACCGACGCCGAGCTGTCCGAGCGGGCAACTACTGCGGCGACCCAGGTGATCGCCTGCGTGGTCGACCGGTAGCCGCCAGACGGGGTGAGTTAATCGGGTAGGGGGCGAATGATCGTTCGCCCCCTAAAATTTTTCGTGTTGGTTCGGCGAGCTACAGCGGGAGGTAGACCGCCTCGCCCGTTTGCGCGCTCACGGTGACCGCTTCGGTCCACTCCATATAGTGCACGCCGATGTTGAACGGGGTGCGCATCACCGGCGCCCCGTCCCGGACGGAGGCGATGAACTCCTGCTCGACCGACCACGAGTAGCGGTTTTCCGGCGGGTTGGCGATCTCCTGTAACTGGGAGTCGCCGCGCTTACCGCCGTAGACCCGCATCTGGCCGTCCACGTGGATGGTGCCGTCGGTGCCATAAATCCAAACGGAGTTGCCGGGGGACAGGCCGGCGCAAGCGCTGAATTTCAGGTGGGCGTTGGCCCCGTTGGCCAGACGGCACAGGATGTCGATCGTGTCCGGAACGGTAACCGAACGCCAGTTGCCGTCGTCGTCCCGGCGGTGCGGAACTGTGATCTGGCTCATCGCCATCACCTGGGTGGCCCGCCCCACCCAACGGATCATTGCCTCGTACCAGATGCCCATGTTCAGGATGTTGAACCCGCTCATGTCGCGGTCCTGCCGCCAGTGAAGCGTGGAATCCCGGTCGGTAAAACCGGTCTGGGATTGCACATCCACGGAGATGAGGTCTCCAATGAATCCTTCAGCAATCAGGCGGATCATCAGGTCATCGATCCCAAAGCTCATGGGCGACGGCACGATCTGGGCGACCAGGTTGGGCGATGCCTGAGACGCGGCGAGCATTTCGTGGGCCTCGGCTGCGCTCATGGCCATCCGGGCCTCGCACAGCACGTGCTTGCCAGCCTGCAGCGACGCCATGGTCAGCGTGCGATGCATGTAGGGCCAGGTCCCGATGCAGACGGCGTCGAGGCTCTCGTCCTCCAGCAGTTCTTCCCAGTTGTCGTAGACGTTTGGGATGTTGAACGCGTCGGCGACGCGCTGGCCTGACTCGCGGGAGCGGTTGGCCACGGCGCCGATCTCCACGCCGGGAGTGCTGTCGAACCCCGGGATGTGTCGATCACGGGTGTTGCGGCCGGCGCCGATCAGACCGACGCGGACGGATTCGATTGCCACAGTAGTACCTCCTAACGATACTTCGAGGCGCGCCAGGGTGCGAAAGTGGGGCGCGGCGCAGCGATTATAGGGTAACCCTCGCGGCACGGTCAAAACGGCGGTCAACCGCGTGCGCGCCTACTTTCGCTCAAGATGTCATTGCGAGCGCAGCATGGCAATCTCGCCGGCGGAACGGTCAGCATACTTTCAAAGTCCGCCAGTCCTGCCCGCGAAAGCGGGAACCCAAAACGGCGCTATTCACAGCGGACTCTGGATTCCTGCTTTCGCAGGAATGACGATTTGGCGGTGCGAGGGTTGCTAGAGTGGCTTTTGAAAAGCCATGCGGAAGGGTCGTTGCTCGCGCTTCGGGATCGCCGCGTCACCACGCTCCTCGCGACGACAATCGGGACACGCGTAACGCTGTGGCCCTTATTGACACTTCACCCGATGGCGCCACGTCGAATTTGCTGCAGGGCCATCTGCGCATGCCACTCCATCGCCCCCAGGCCGACCACACGCACCCCGACCTCGAAGTAGCGTCTGGCCGATGCCGCCATGGCATCGAAGTCCGGCGAGTCCAGGCCCATGTTGTACATGATGGCCGCGCCGTGCTGCTCTGCGGTCTTCACGGCGTTCTCCAACAGCCTCATTACTTTGGGGTCTTCGTACTTGAAAGGCACGCCCAGAATCTTGGTCACGTCACCTGCGGCCAGCCACACCAATCTGATGCCGTCGATAGCCAGGATGTCGTCCAGGTCTCGCAGGCCGCCCTCACTCTCCACGGTTGGCACGATCAAAGTCCCTTCCCGGGTCTTGCGGTTGAACTCCGGGAAGTCCTCGGCGGTGTCGAAGCGGCGCAGATGTATGAGGCGGTGCCAGTCGTCCCGCAGGCCCATCAATTCCTGCACCTCCTCCTTCGAGCCCACCGAAACCGTGACGGCGGTGGCTCCGAGCGACAAGGCACGGGCCGCGTCGGAGACGGTGCGTCGGTCGGTGCCGGTGGCCCACGGAAAAGCCTGCACGCGGATCATGGGAGAGATTCCGGTGCCGCGGGCCGCTCGAATCAGGTGGGCGATGTTGTCCCAATCGTGAGCGGTGAACATCATGTCGGCCATGAAGCAGTCAATACCCGCCAGGCCGGCCACTTCCACCATGTTCGGGTGGCTGAACACGTAGGCGCAGAGGGAGGGCTGTCCCGCATCCAGATTGGCCAGCAGCCGATCCGTCGATGGGTCCGGAAAGAGCACGGGGCACCTCACAGTCACAAATTATTGTGAGGGCATCTTACCAGAGGCGGGGCAATTTCCTCCCACGCTGACTTAACGCCGGTCACCGCGGATGACAATCAACGCGGCAGTGTTTACCCGAACCCGAGACGGGTCACATTCTTGCCCAGATCGTCATTGCAAGGAGCCAGTCGCCGCGTCGATTACGTCGCTCGAACGATGCGTTGTCGACACGCAACCGGCGGGTGAATCGCGGCTCCCAAACTTACCGATCTGCGACACGGTAGATTGTAGTCCGGTCGTTGGCGTAGGCCAATTCGAGGGCGCCGTCCGCAATCATCTGCTCGAATTTTTCGATTCCTTGCGCGAGGTAGTAGATCCGCTCCAGATCGCCCACCACGACGTAACGAACGCCGTACTGGTCGATCAGGTCAAGGGCCGTGTTCGTGCTGAGCGTGTTGTAGATGGTGGACACGTCCCGCGCCCGTCGCTGCACCAGGTCCCAGTCGTTGCGCTGCTGGGTCTGGTGCCACGGCCAGCCAATCACAGTGGGCAATCCGGTGTACACTGACATGCGACCGTTCCAGCGGTACTGGTCCCCGTGCGCCTCCAGAACCACCGGGGATCCGGAGACATTGTCCTGCAGCCAGCGGATAGCGTCGCCGTCCCAACGCATTTCGATGGGCTCGTCGCGCTCCCAGTGCACGGCGTTCGACATCCAGGCCTCGCCGTCCAAAGTCAATGGAGTAGGATTGAACCGGTCCTGGATGCGCACGGGCGTCGCCAATACCGGGTAAACCATCACCCCCAGAGCCACCAAGCCGACCAGCACGGCGAACGACGCCCGAACAGCGCGCCCGAGCACGCCCGGTCGCATGCGCCTCGCCGTCCAGCCTCTCCAGAACCCGTACGCCCCGGCCACGCCGAACAGCAGCCACGCCACCAGGTAGTACTTGAAGAGGGTGTTCATCCGGGCGATGTCACCTTCGACGCGGACGAAGTCCACACCGATGCCAATGGCCAGCGCCACGGCCAGCATGCCCAAGGCCGCCACATCGGACCGAGCGGTCGGTTCACGGCCGGCCAGCAGCGTAGCGGCCAGCGACCAACAGGTCAGCATTAGCAGGACCATGAGCACGCCGGCGGTCAGAAAGCCGGCGGCCCAGAAGTAACACGCCAGCGCGATTCCTGCCAGCGCGCCCAACAGGAGCCACTGGTGCGCCGCCGGAACCGGAGTCGCCGCCCTGATTCGCGACCACACCGGGCCGACTGCTTTCGGCAGCGTCGCCGACAGCAGCGCCAATGCGGCCGACAGCGGCAGCGCATGGATCAGAATGTAGTTGGCCAGCGGGGTGCGCCAGCGAGTCGGCTCGATGCCGGTGCCGAAGGTCTCCGTCGCGGCGTGGAACGGTAGGAATGCCGCGTAGCTAACCACCAGACCCACCATTGAGAGGGCGATGCCGAGAGCCACCCGCGCCTTGAGGTCGCCCGGCATCATCCATGCCGCTGCGACAGCGAACCCGACCATGAGCAGGGCGTACGCCGGATACTCCCAGGAGTTGATGGTCCACAGGCTTCCAACCGCCAGCCCCATCAGGGCGGCGCACACCCACGTCCAGACGCTTTTCGGTCCGCTCTTCGAAACGCCCAACAGCGCGGCAAACCCCAGGGCCAACGCCAGAAGCGCAAAGGGCATGGTCATCATGTGGGCATGGAAATCTGCGAAGAGGAAGGTGAAATACGGGAACTCGGTGATGTGAAACCCAAGGTCGACGCGATCCCGCGCTTCCAGCCACGGGGTCAGCGCGTTGGGCTCGAAGTTCGCGATCTCCGGGATGGCGCGACTGCTGCGCCAGAAATCGAAACTCGACAGGGGCGCGGCCATACCTCCGATCCTGGCCGACAAGATGTGGAACAACTGCACCGCTCCGTCCAGGTTGCCCGCCACCGTCACCATCGCGGCTGACACCAGAGCGGCTGCCGCCGGGCCACCCGGCAGCCATCGCCGCAAATGGCGCGCGGGGACCGTCAACCACCGGGCCCGGCGAGGCGGCTGGTCGGGTAACGTATTTGCGGCAGGCGCGGTCCGAGCTGCTTTGACAAAGTAGTACGCCAGGGCTCCGGCGCCGGTGGCGGTCAGCGCGAACAGGGTCGGCACGGCGAGATTGAACGCCGTGGCCGGAGGAATGCCTGTCAGGCGGGTTGGAATGGAAAGAATGAAGTATCCCCAATAGTAGTAGTTCAGGTACCCGCCGGCGAACCACGGATCGTAGGGTGGAAGCACCGAGGAGCGCGCCACCGCGGTGAAATACGCCAACTCCATGGGCTTTTCGCCGCCGCGCCACGGATGCCACAGGTCCGGATTGGCGGCCCGGATCAGCACGAACGCCAGGTAGGCCAGAACGAACAGCGCCTCGGCGGCCAGCGCCATGCGCCAATGTTCGCGCAGCCATCCGACCATTGCCCGCCAACGAACCGCCAGGACCAATGCCGACGGCATCGCCACGATCAGCATGGCGAAAATTATGGTGGCCAGCGAAAACTGGACAGCGCCGGAGTTGACCAGCAGCCACGCCACCCACGCCACCAGGAGCAGCCCAACCACCCGGGAGAACAGCAACCCCCGGTCGTGGAGCGGGCGCAGCGCCCACCAAGTCAGGGGAAACGCGACCACGCAGATGACCTCCAGCGCCAGGAACCAGCCGAGCCAGGGCAGCCGGTTGGCCCATCCATCCCGCCGGAACACCTCCGACCAGGTGCCACCGCTCTGTTGGGCCTCCCGCGCGTCGGGCGTCAGCGTTAGCGGTGGGGTTTTCTCGTGTATTGCCGAAGCCGCGTCGATCCGCTTGCGTATCTCGGTAGCGGTCATTCGGTCGGTGTTCCGGAACACCAACACCTGCGGGTGGTCGTATCCGATGACGTTTTCGTCCGCGTACCCGAGGTTGAGCGTGACGCCGCGTTCCGGGCCAGGTGCGCCGTCCTCAATGCGCGCCGGCGCGGGGAGGCCGGCGCGCCCGTAGGCGTCGTCCCGCAAACTGAAGCCGGCCAACGAGGGATACGAGGAGAACGACCTCTCCAACCGGTAGCCCAAGTCTCCGGCGAACAGCAGGCTCAGGAACGCCGCGCTCTGCGGGTATTCCTCCGGTAGTCGGGCCACAGAGCCGTAGGCTCGGTTCGAATAGAAGGCCAGGTAGTCGCTTGAGGACAGGCGATCAACAAGCTCTGGGATTTTGCTGCGGTCGCTATCGGGATGGTAGGCGGGGAACGTCCAGACATCGTATCTGCCCAGGTCGGGTATTTGCTCGTCCCAGTAAGAGCCTCCGTTGATGATGGACGCGCCGAGCGGGGCATTGGCGTTGATCCACTCTGCGGCCGCGACCGCAGTGTGAGGACGGCTGTAGATGCTGGAGAAGGCGAGGGCATACAGCAAGGCGGATGCGACAACTACGACCAGCGCCGCAATGCTAACGGGATAGACGTACCGCCGAACCAATGCGGCGAACGACTGCCAGGGGGATCGTGGAGAGACGGTTTGGGCCATGACCCCCGTCGGCTGTCCCGTGGCCGAAACCACCATGCCACCGGTGGGAGGCGTGGCGTGCCACTCCTCGGAAAACGGGGCGTCCTCGCCAAACAGCGGCTCGTCGAAAACCAGATCGTCGCCGATGGTGGGCGGGGTGGCGTGCCATTCCTCCGAAAACGGTGCGTCCTCGGGCATGGCCGGAACATCCTCCGGCTCATTGCTGCGCCGGATCCGCGCCCATTCCACGAAAGCGACCAGCATGCGCGCTCCCATGAGCACGTAGAAAGGCATGAGCGGGAACACGTAGCGCAGGAACTTGACCTCAAACAATTCCAGGAACACGAACGCCGGCACGGCCCACGCCAGCAGCAGCAGGTCGGAACGTTGCGAGAACCCTCCCCGCCATGCCATCCACGCGGTAAAGGGCGCGGCCAGCCAGGCAACGATGCCGAGCGGCAATCCCAATCCCCAAATCGAGGTCTGCCGGATCTGGTACCAGAAAGCCGGCGTGTCGGCGTATTGCCAGGTGAAGGGCCAGTGTCCGGCCTCCCGCGCCATTTCCGCCTGGGCCCGGATGTCGGCGACGAAGGTGCTGAAGTCGAGGAAGGCATATGGAGTGGTGATGAAAAACGCCGCCAATGCCAGCAGCGCGGCCACCAGCACCGTCGGCGCGAACCGGACGGCCGACCATGGCGTCAGGTCGCTCCACCGGCCGCCGGCACGATCCTTCCAGGTCCAGAGGAACACCAGGGCCAGCGGCGCCAGGATCGGCGCAACCGACACTTTGGGCGCCATCGCCAGGCCCACCAACAAGCCCAGCAGGGCGGCGTCGCGCATGCGAGCGGTGTCGACGAACCGCAGCATGGCCCACAGCGCCGCCAGCGACGTGAGAACCGTAAAAGGTTCCGGCCGGTAGAAGTGAGCGTGCTGGATGTGGATGACGGCAAACCCGGTCAAAGCCGCCGCCAGCAGGCCGGTCCACTTCCCGTACATCCGGCGGCCGAGGGCAAACACCAGCGCCACCGACGCAGTATCGGCCAGCGCAGCCAAGGCCCGCCCGGCGAACCTCATGTCCATGGCGCCCCAGTCGGTGAACAGTTCGGCCACCGACCGGATCAGCACCAGCGCGTAGATCAGAACGCTGCCCAGCGGGAACCAGTGCGGGTTGAGCGGGCTGCGCTCGGCGGACAGCGCGGTTCCGATGTCGGGCAAGCCGGCCCGCATTTCGGGCCACTGGCTCAACCAGGTATCGTGGCCCGGCGCTTCGGTAAGCACGCGGAACATATCGTCGGCGCGCAGGTAGAACGACCGCTCGTCCGGATGGAACCCATGGCCATCGTCCCAGTCGATGCCGTACAGGCGCAGGGCCAGCGCCGCAATCAGCAGGGCCGGCAGCAGAAAATTAGGCCCCCACAGCCTGCGCAGGGGGGCAAAGAGGCGACGCCGGTGGTCGTCCATTGGAGGTGAACGCATCAACCGCCAGGAACTGCTACGAAATCAGGCAGCACAGGTCAGCCGTGCGACAGGAGTAGCCCCACTCGTTGTCGTACCAGCCCAGGATCTTGACCATGCTGTCGTCCAGGACCATGGTACTCAGGCCGTCGAAGACGCAACTGTGGGTATTGCCGCGAATGTCGGAACTGACAATGGGGTCCTCGGTGTATTCCAGTATGCCCTTCAATGGGCCCTCGGCAGCGGCCCGGAAGGCGGCGTTGACCTCGTCCTTGGTGACGTTCTGCTTGAGGTCGGCCACGAAATCGGTGGCGGATCCGACGGAAGTGGGGATGCGGTAGGCGATTCCGTGGAGCTTGCCGTTGAGTTCGGGCAGCACCACTCCCACGGAACGGGCCGCTCCGGTGCTGGTGGGGATGATGTTCTGCGCCGCCGCCCGGGCCCGGCGCAGATCCCGGTGGTTGCGGTCCAGGATGCTCTGGTCGTTGGTGTAAGCGTGGATGGTGGACATCAGGCCGCGCTCCACGCCGAAGGCGTCGTGCAGCACCTTGACCATGGGCGCAAAGCAGTTGGTGGTGCATGAGGCATTGGAGATGATGCGATGTTCTCCATCGTCGTAAATCTCGTCGTTCACCCCAAGCACGATGGTGGCATCCGCGCCGCTTGCCGGAGCTGAGATGATGACCTTGTTGGCGCCGCCGCTGTCGATATGGGCCGCCGCTTTGGCCGCGTCGGTGAAGCTGCCGGTGCATTCCACGACGATGTCTACGCCCATCTCCGACCACGGGATATTGGCCGGCTCTGCTTCCTGGAACATCCGGATCGCTCGGCCATCGATGACTATATTGCCGTTGTCGGTCCCCACCGTGCCGGCGTAGGGCCCGTACGTGCTGTCGTATTTGAAAAGATGGGCAGCGGTATCGGTGTCTCCCAGTCCGTTCACGGCAACCAGATCCAACCGGTCTTGGTACGTGGGTGAAAGAGCCGCCCGGGCTACCAAGCGTCCGATCCGCCCGAACCCGTTGATACCGATGCGCGTCGCCATCGTGGAATGCCTCCCGTCAGTTCAATCGTGGCCCAGAGTTATGAAAGGCAAAGCACGCGATATACGTACTGTCCAGCCGGCGGCTGTGTGTTTCCCATATGGAAACCAGCCCTCCCGGCGTCCGCGATTATACCACCGAAACGGAGAATCCGGGCCGGTTCCGAACTCAACCACGGACTGCGACGCTACCGAAAACCGAGCCGGCGGTACACCTCTTCTCCTGCGTAACGGGCCGCGCCCCCCAGCTCCGCTTCGATTCGCAGCAGCCGGTTGTACTTGGCCACGCGCTCGGACCGCGCCGGCGCGCCGGTCTTGATCTGGCCCACGTTCCACGCCACCGCCAGGTCGGCGATGGTGGTGTCCTCGGTTTCGCCGGAGCGATGGCTCATGACCGCTGTCCAGCCGGCGTCCCGCGCCATTCCCAGGGCTGCGGCAGTTTCGGATAGCGTGCCGATCTGGTTGGGCTTGAGCAGGATGGCGTTGCCGGCCTCATCGGAGATACCCCGCCGGAGCCGGCCAATGTTGGTCACCAGCAGGTCGTCGCCCACCAGTTGCACCGAATCGCCGAGCCGCTGCGTCATGGTTGACCAGCCGGCCCAGTCGTCTTCGAACAGGCCGTCCTCGATGCTGATGATGGGATACTCGTCGCACCACCCGGCGTACAAATCCACGAGTTCCCCGGCATTGAGCGAAACCCCTTCCCGTTCCAGGTGGTAATTCGACTCGTCAGCGTCCCACAGTTCCGACGCCGCAACGTCGAGGGCGATGTGGACCTGTTCGCCCGGCCGGTATCCGGCAGACTCGATAGCCCGCAACACCACCTCGATGGCGTCACGGTTGGACGGCAGGGTCGGGGCGAATCCGCCCTCGTCGCCGACATTCAGGTTGTGCCCGCCGCTCCTGAGGATGGATTTCAGCGCCTGATAGATCTCCACGCCGGCGCGCAGCGCGTCCGAAAAACGGCCGAACCCGGCGGGGGCGACCATGAACTCCTGCACATCGGCGGAGTTGGACGCGTGCCGGCCGCCGTTGAGGATGTTGAGCAGCGGCACCGGCAGGCTCACCTCGCCGCCATCGGCCAGGTGTCGCCAGAGGGACCCGCCGGTTGCGGACGCGGCGGCGGCGCGGGCCGTGGCCATGGAAACGGCCAACACCGCGTTGGCGCCCAGGCCGCTCTTGTCGTCGGTGCCGTCCAGTTCGTTCAATCGGCTGTCTATAGCCGCCTGGTCGAACGGCGACGCTCCGGCCAGCGCGGGACCAATGCGTTGGTTCACGTTGGCAACGGCGGTCAACGTGCCGCCGCCGCCAAACCGGGTCCGGTCGCCGTCGCGCAGTTCCAGGGCCTCGTAGCTGCCGGTGCTTGCGCCGGAAGGGACCAGCGCCAGGCCTACGCTGTCGTCGTTCAGGGCGACCTCGGCTTCGACCGTCGGGTTGCCCCGGGAGTCCAGTGCTTCCCGGCCGATTACGGATGCGATGGTGGCATCAGCCATTGGGTACCTCCGGCAGGGGTTCGGAGAAAGCGACGGTCTGGGTCTCATCGGTGCGGGCCAGGGCCGCCACCACCGCCTTATCCACAGCATCGACCGGGTCATCGGCGATAATGTAGTTGTCACCCACGGGCAGCCCGTCGCCGCGCCGGGTCAGCGGCCAACTGTTCAGCGAGACCACGGGGATGCCATAGCTGAGCGCGTAGGCGATTTCCGAGAGGGTGCCGAACGCTCCGCCCACCGCGATGACCGCCTGCCCGGTGCTGACCACCGCCACATTCCGCGCGAACCCCATGTTGGTGGCGACGGGGAAGTCCACCCACTCGTTGGCGGTATGAGGAGATCCGCCCGGTAGTATACCGATGGTGGTGCCATTCTCCGACTTGGACCCTTTGCACACCGCCTCCATCACACCGGTGAGACCACCGCAAACCAGGGTGATGCCCCGGCGGCCCAGTTCCTTGCCGACGCCTTCGGCCAGAGTGTACACGTGGGGCGGCGGGTCGTAGTTGCCGATTACTGCGATGATCATGGGGTTTTACCTCGCACAAATCCGTCGTTTCACCAAGCACTGTAACTAAAAACTACCCGACGCAGCTCCACATTTGGTGCATACCAAGACTCGGCGCCAATAATAAACGCACTTGCTGGCGACACGTTACTTTCCGCCGGTGGGTGTTTCGGCATCAAATCCGTCTGCGAGCGGGTCGTCAAGATTTGGATCAAAATAACCGGGTTAAACACTTCCCGTATCGTGTAAGCAGCATCGCGGCGATGGCTAATGTTGTCCATTGGACCAGCCCAAAAAAGGAACTTGCCAATCGTTCGTCGGAGTGTGCTTGATTCCATGCCTCTAAGACCTGCTTCCAGAGGCAGCTCCGGCAACGAATCGATCCTGCGACATCTTTTGCTTGAGTCGCAATGGCCCCTATCCATGCCAGGCCGAGGATTACCAAAACAAACAGAATTTCCTTCGCAAAATCGTCATGTGCAACCGTGGCCCACGACACGAGAACGGCGGGAACCACGACTACGGCGACCGCAAAAACAACCATTGCTTCACGAAAATATCTAACCAACTCAGCCTTACCTACCGTGGCCTTTGCGCTTTTCTGGCGCTGAAACGCATGAGGCGGATTTATTGCCTTCGGCCAAGGTGTGAACAAACGAATACTAGCAACCAGCGACATTGCAGATCAGATCGTTAGGGAAAAGCTTGGCGCTATCAGAACGAGCCCATGGGGTCATCCCAGGGGAACGATTGCCGCGCTGGCTGCATCGATCAGGCCCAGCAGCAGCGCCGGGTAGATGCTCAACCGCTTCACTACTATTCCCGGTCAGTACCGCAGCAGGTTGGTCGGTATCAGTTGCCCACCCACAGGGTCGACAGCCAGCCCTGCTTCCTCGAGGGTGACTACCCCCAGCAAGCTGGGTTCGCCCGGCTCGGCAAATATGACCGGCGTGGGAAATTCGAGACCCTCCAGCCTAATCGTGGTGTGGGCGACGTCCACCGGGACGATCCGTCCGTCGGCTGTCACTGAGGGCATCGACCTTTCGACCCGCACGCCCAGCCTTTGCAGCATTTCCCTGGGCACCGCCGTGAAGGTTGAGCCGGTATCGACAGTGACCGCGAGTTCCTCGAACTGCCGTCCCTGTGGGGCGCCGACTCCTATGGTCACTGTTACGGTTCCCATCGTGTTCCTCCTCAGGCTGTATCCGTTGACTGCGTTGCGCGCCCTACCACGACACCAGTTTTGCGAGTCATGCAGGGTTTGTCCATCTTTGGCGCAAAACCCGGTTAGCCCAGCGGCACAATCGCCGCGCTGGCCGCATCGATCAACCCCAGCAGCGGCGCCGGGTAGACGCCCAACCAAACGACCACCAGCAATCCCGCACTCATGGTGGCCGTGAGCAGCAGCGACGGACGCGGCATCGGTGCAACCGGCGGTTCTTCGTGGTCGCCGTGGCCGTGGTCCTCACCGTGATCTTCGGCCAATTCGTGGCCGTCCCCCGCGTGGTCAGGGTTCGGAGGCCGCTCGATGTACATCTGCCGGAGCACCTGCAGGTAGTAGTACAGGGAGATCAGGCTGGCGAAAATCGCGACGCCGGCCAGCCACAGGAACCCGCCGTCGGCCACGGCCGCGAACAGGTAGAACTTGGCGGTGAACCCGGCGAAGATGGGCAGTCCCGCCAGGGAGAACAGGCCGATGGCGATGGCGGCGGCGACAAACGGCTGTCGGTCGGCCAGCCCGGCCAGGTCCGCGATGTTGTCCTGCCCGGTGCGATTGTAGTAGGCGGTGACGCCGGCGAACACTACCAGGTTGGTCACGGCATACACCACCAGGTAGAACACCACCGACTTGGCGGCCAGGGCGAAGTCGCTGCCCAGGACGGCGATGCCGGCCAGTGCATAGCCCACATGACCGATGCTGCTGTAGGCCATGAGTCGTTTCAGGTTCCGCTGGGCCAATGCCACCAGGTTGCCCACGAGCATGGTGATGGCGGCCAGTACGGCGATTACCAGTTGCCATTCGTCCCAGCGATCTACGGCGGGAACGATGGCTTCCGCGAACAGTCGCAGGGTCAGGGCGAAAGCGGCCGCCTTGGAGCCGATGGCCAGGTAGGCCGTCACCGGCAGGGGCGCCCCCTCGTAGGCGTCGGGGGCCCACATGTGGAAGGGCACCGCGGAGAGCTTAAACCCCAATCCCACCACCAGCAGCGCGACACCCACCCACAGGACCGGGCTCACGGTGCCCGGCGACGCCAACTCCTCGGCGATGCCGGCAAAGAAGGTGGTCCCCAGAGCGGCGTAGATGTTGCTCAGGCCGTAGAGCATGATGGCCGACGACAGTGCGCCGATGATGATGTACTTGATGCCAGCCTCGTTGGAGCGGGCCTCGCGCAGGCCATACGCCACCATGACGTACAGACTGAAGGACAGCAGCTCCAGGGCGATGTAGGCGGTGAGCAGTTCCCGGGACATGGCCATCAGGTTCATGCCCAGGATGGAGAACAGCAGTAGACCGTAGAACTCGCCGCGATACTCAAAACGGTCGCGTCCGTACTCAACCGACAGCGCGATGATGCCGACGCCGATAGCCAGGAAGAATATCTTGAAGAACAGGCCGAAACTGTCGACGACGATCAGTCCACCGTACAGCTCAACGGAACCGGACGGACGCATGAGAATGGCGATAACCATCACGGCCACCAAGCTGACCACCGACAGGCCGGCCAGCCATTCCTTCCTGCTCTCCGGCAGGAAGAGGTCCACCGTGAACACCAGGAACGCCAGCGCCGTGAGGACGAACTCCGGCGTCAGCAGGTGGAGGTTGGCGGTGTAGTCGATGGGCATTGCGTCACAACCAGATTGGGAACGATGGGTCGGTCAGAAAACTAGACGAATATCCATCACCCGTTAACCTGACGGGCCGTAAACACAGCGGCCAACAGCACACCAGCAATGGTCAAACCCAACCATCCCAGCAGTCGGAAGAGGAACGGCGGGCCATACTCGTCGCAAGTGTACGCAACCTTTAGGTCAGACCAAGCATTTGACCATGGGTTGCCAGAGCGGTGTCGCTGGGAAGCGACATCCTTTGCTTGTTCAAACAATACCCCTAAAAGGAACGCTGCTGGAAACCCGATCACTCCCCACCAACTCCAAGCGTCCCTCAGGGCTTCGAGTACCGGGACACTAATTAGAGCGACAAATAATCCGCTCGCTAAGACCAACGATGCCAACATCGCCGTCAAGGCCGCAGATCTTGCCACGCCTGTCATCCAGGTGATCATTTGACCGACTCCAACCCTAAATTGCGGTACAGTTGTCTTCCGACCATATACGCTAAAACACCGCCAGCGCGCTTTCCACGCCGGTGTTGATCACGCGCAGCAGCGGCGCCGGCCAGACGCCCACGGCGATGAGGATCAGGACGAAGGCCGCGCCCACGCCCTTTTCCACCGGGCTGGCGTCGGTGAGGTGGTCCCATTGCGGGTCAGCCTCGCCGAAGAACGAGCGGGCCAGCAGGCGCAGGATGTACACCGCCGTGATCGCCGCGCCGATGACGCCCAGTACCGCCAGGGGCAGGTAGGTGCGGAATGCGCCGGTGAACACCATGAATTCGGCGATGAACCCGCTCAACCCGGGAAGTCCCAGCGAAGCGAGACCGGCGATGGCGAAGAAGAAGGTCGTCGTGCCCATGCGCTTGATCAGGCCGTTCAGGATCATGCTGTCGCGGATGTGGGCCCGCTCGTAAATGGCTCCCACCATGGCGAACATGAGGGCCGTCATAATACCGTGCGAGAACATCTGCAGGACCGCGCCCGCCAAACCCACCGGGTGCAGCGTGGCAATGCCCATGAGCACGTAACCCATGTGGCTGACGCTGGAATAGCCGATGACGTACTTGAGGTCGTTCTGCGACAGGGCGGAAATCGCGCCGTAGATCACGTTCACCGTGCCGAGGCCGATCAGCACCGGCATCCACACCTCCGCGCCCTGGGGCGCGAGGATCATGCCCACCTGGATGATGCCGAAGGCTCCCAGCTTCATCAGCACGCCGGCGTGCAGCATGCTGACCCCGGTGGGCGCGGCCACGTGACCGTCCGGCGACCAGGTGTGGAAGGGCCACAGGCCGGCCAGCACGCCGAACCCCAACGCGAAAAACGGGAACACCCACATCTGGGTTAGTCGCGAGACGGCGCCACTTTGTTGCAGCGCGGCCAGCTTGTCGATGTTGAAGGTGGGGTCGCCCGCTTGCGACGACGCGACGTACAGGGCTAGGATTCCGACCCAGATCAGGATGCTGCCGGCCACCAGCATCAGCATCAGCTTCATCGCGCCGTATTCCTTGGTGCGCAGGAAGGAGCCGAAGTCGGTGCTGCTGCCCCAAACGCCGATCAGCAGGTACATGGGCAGCACGGCCAGTTCGTAGAAGAAGAACAGGAAGAACAGGTCACGCACCACGAACACGCCGAAGACGCCGGCGCCCAGGGCCAGAAGCAGCACGAAGAAGTCCCGCGTCCGCCGGGTGATGGTCTGGCTGATCAGCACCGCGCCGAGCAGCACGATGCCGTTGAGCAGGACCAGGGGCGCGCCGATGCCGTTGAGCCCGAAGTGCAGCGTTATGTTGACCGGATGGCCGATCCAGTCGTATGCCCGCACCATCTGGACGCCGCCGGCCCCGTAGTCGTAGCGCACGAACACGATGACCGAAAGCACGAAGCACACGACGGCCACGAAGATGGCGAACTGCCACGCATCTCGCGGACGATCCTTGGGCAGGAACATTGCCAAGGCCGCGCCGGCCAGAGGCACCAGCACCAAGAGCAGCAGGGATACCTGGTCGAAATTGCCCATCGTCAGTGTCGGTCAGCCACGTCAGCTAAACGGACCGCAGCCACCAGAAAATCGCGAGTCCGATCACGCCCAACGCCACGGCCAGGGCATAGGTGTAAACGTGGCCGGTGACGTGGAGCCGCAGAGCGACACCCGCCTTGCGGACGACGTCGGCCGGACCGTTCACCGCAACGTCGTTCACCACGGCGCGGTCGAAGAACGCCAGGGCAGCGGACACCGTCAGCACCACGCGATCGATGGACCACTGGTAGGCTTCGTCCACGTAATATCGGCCTTCCACAACCCGGAGGATCGACGCAAAACGGGCTCGCCACGGTTCGTGCGAGATCGCCCGGCGCACGTAGACCAGCCACGCCAGGACGAACGCGCCCACCGCCAGGATTATCGACAGCGCACCCAGCACGTAGTTGAAGTGGAATTTCTCCGCGTGGTCGTAGAACACAAAGCCGCCGATACCGTCGAATGCGCCAGGCCAGTTGAAGGCGATCCAGCCAAAGCCGATTGCCAGCACCGCCAGCACCGACATGACCCCGGTCATCAGCACGGGCGATTCGTGCGCGTGGTGGCTGTCCTCGCCTTCGGGTCCGAAGAACACCACGAACATGGCCCGGGCCATGTACAGCGCGCTCAGGAACGCAGTGAGCATCGTCAGGACGATGAATATCACCGGCAGGTTGTGCTCCACCGCGATCAGGATTTCGTCCTTGCTCCAGAAGCCGGACAGGATCGGTATTCCGCCCAGGGACAGCGCGCCGATGGAGAACACGACGGCCGTAACCGGCATGGCCCGTCGTAATCCGCCGACGCGACGGATGTCCACATCGCCGTGGGCGCCCACGCCGTGCATCACGCTGCCCGCGCCCAGGAACAGCAGCGCCTTGGCGAATCCGTGCGCCATCAGGTGGAACACCGCCGCCGTCCACCCGAACGCCCCCAGCGAGAGCATCATCAGACCCAGGTGGGACACGGTGGAATACGCCAGGATGCGCTTCAGGTCGGTGGACACCAGCGCAATGGTCGCCGCGCCGAGGGCGGTAATCAACCCGACGATAGCCACGATCATCATCGCTTCCGGGGACGCCGCGAAGATGGGATAGGCGCGGGCTACCAGGTACACCCCGGCGATCACCATGGTCGCCGCGTGAATGAGCGCGCTGACCGGGGTCGGGCCTTCCATGGCGTCCGGCAGCCACACGTGGAAGGGGAACTGGGCGGACTTGCCCATGGCTCCCAGCAGCAGGAGGATGGCGGCGGCGGTGGTGACGCCACTGCCCAGCTCACCGGACGCGGCAGCCGCAAAGGCATCCGTCATGCTGAAGCTGCCCACGTTGACCCACAGGAGCAGGATGCCCACCAACAGACCGACGTCGCCGATGCGGGTCACCACGAAAGCCTTCTTGGCGGCCTCCCGTGGCCCGGGGTTTTCAAACCAGAACCCGATGAGCAGGTATGAACACAGGCCCACCAGTTCCCACGCGATGTACAGCAGCAGGAAGTTGTCGGCCAGCGCCAACGTGAGCATCGCGGCCACGAACAGGGCCTGCCACGCGAAGTACCAGCCGAAGCGCGGGTCTCCCTTCATGTATTCCAGCGAATAGAGCTGAACGCCCAGGGCGACGAAGGTGACCAGCCCGAGAAGCACCACCGTCAACGGGTCGATGATGATGCCCCAGTCCAGGTGGATCGCCTGGTCAACGGTCGCGGAGACGCCGGGTAATCCCGCCTCGAACCACGACGTGGAGAAATGGCAGGTCAACGCGCCGGTGATCCCGCTTACTTCACAGGCCGGGTGCTCAGCCGACGCCCCCAGGAAACTCACCGCCGTCAGCGCCCACACGACGAAACCGCCGCCGATGGCCAGGATAGCCAGGGGCGCGCCGCGCAACGGCAGCCAACGCTGGAACAGAATGATCAGCGGGCAGGCGGCGAAGGAAAAGACTGGGATCAGGAATGCCAGCGGCATATCACCACTTGAGCAGGTTGATTTCGTCGACGTTGACGGTCCCGCGGTTGCGGTACATCCGCAGGATGATGGCGAAGGCCAGTCCGACTTCCGCCGCCGCCACCGTGATGACAAAGATCGCGATGATCTGGCCGTCGAATGCGGCGAAACGGCCAGTACCATTGAGGTAGGAGGCCGCTGCGATCAGGTTGATGTTGACGGCGTTCAGCATCAACTCGATGGACAACACGATGAGCACCGCGCTCCGGCGCGCAAGGACTCCATAGAAGCCAATCCCGAACAGGGCGGCGCCCAAAAGCTGGAAGTACAGCAGAGGGACCATCTCCCGGCTAACCCTCGCCTTCCATGGCCGCATCGTCCTGGGCCGCCACGTTCTGCGTCCGGGCGATGATGATGGCTCCGATGAGGGCGACCAGCAGCACCAGGGAGGCGATCTCAAAGGGCAACGCCCACTTGGTGAACAGGGAAGCGCCCAGCTCCGTGAATGCGGGGGCCTGGGGCTCTGCCACAACTTCCGGAGCCAGCCAGAAAGCCGCGCCCAGCACCACCGCCAGCACCGTGGCCGTAATCAGGCCCAGTGGCCATTGCCGGTTGTCGGTGATGCGCGGGTACTCCGAGGACCGGGTGAGCATCACCGCGAACAGCACCACGATGGTGACGGCGCCGCCGTAGATGAGCACCTGCACCAGGGCCAGGAACTCGGCGAACAGCAACAGGTACGCGCCGGCCGCGCCCAACAGGGACAGCAACAGGAAGAGCGCCGCGTGGACCACGTTGCGCGTCGCCACCACACCCACGGCTCCGCCGAGGGTGAAAATGGCCACGATTACGAAAAGGGCCAGCGCCACGGGTCTATGCGTCCCGGCTTGCCGGGTTCCGCACGTAGACGCCCGGCACACTGCCAAAGTATGAGCCGCCCCGCTGGCGGCTCCGGTGGTGAGGGTGTGGTTTCGGTATCGGCATTGCTGGATAGGCGGACCGGTCCTGGATTCCTGGTGGACCAACACCTAAATTGACTTGAGGAGCGTACAGGTCGCAC
The DNA here is from genome assembly GCA_951813535.1 of uncultured Dehalococcoidia bacterium. Taxonomy (GTDB): domain Bacteria; phylum Chloroflexota; class Dehalococcoidia; order Lucifugimonadales; family UBA3495; genus Bin87. Next base: position 3,025,752 of record OX638345.1, read on the forward strand.
ACTCGCAGTCTTCTTTATGCTTTCGCACCGGCTCGGATACCGACTCCGTTCGCCCGCGAGATTTTCCCGAAGCGCCGGTCTTGCCGCGCTTTTTGCCCTTCCCGATCTTTCCGGCTTTGGCCGCCTTGCCGGCGAGTTTGCCCGCAATTTTGCCGACTTTGCCGCTGACCGTGGCATCCTCGCCGGATTTCCGCTTCTCCACGCACTCAACACACGTGCAATATTGCGGGTGGCGCGATGATATGTTGCGGAAAGTTTCGTCTTCTCTCGGCATGATCAGCCTCGGTTCAGGCTGGGGATTCTGCTTCCGCCGCCGCTTTGGCGGCGTCAGCTTTCTGCTTCGCCAGCACGGTAGGCGGGATCCACGCAGTATCGTCCTGGTATTTTTTGCCGATGTTCAGCAAAACCGGGAGGTCAACCCGATCCCCGTTGCGCGCGTAGGTGCTCATTTCGTGCTCGTGGCTCATGACGATGGCGTCGAAATTACAGTACTCGACGCAGATGCCGCACAATATACAACGGTTCAAATTGATTTCAAAGTAATCGACGATCTTGCGGCGACTGCTGTCGCCATCAGCATGCTTGGGATTGTCCATCATGCTGGCCGACATGCACTGAGTCGGACAGTTGCGGATGCACACCATGCAGCCGGTGCAGTATGGCTCGCTGATTTGGCCATCCCACGTGAGCGCCGGGAACCCCATGAAACGCGGCCGCACCGGGGTTGCTTCCTTGGGATACTGCTGCGTAACCGGACGGCGCAGCCCTGAGACCGTCGACGCGAGGGTGAGCATCATCCCTTTCAGGCTTTCCAACATGGCTACGCGTCCTCTGGAGTGGGTGCGCCGGGCCGGTCTAACACCGCGAAAATTTCGGCCACGGCGCAGGTAAAGCCGGGTATTTCGGGTTCGCCGGTGAGCGTGTCTTCCGGTCCGAACACATCATCGGGGACACCCGGGCGTCGGATGATCACGGAGCGAGGGCCGGAATCTGCAATCCACATTGCAAGAGTGCCGTTGGCGAAATATTCTGCGGCCTTGCGTCGTAACTCGGACGGTGTGTTGCTGGGTGACACCACCTCGATGGCCACGTCCGGGGCGAAGTGGGGCCAACCTCCAGCCTCATCATCATGCGATTCCATGCGCTCCCACCGGGTCACATGCACGTCGGGGAAGCGCATGGTATCGCGACCCATGACAAATCCGGTAGTTACGCCTACATCCAAGGGTAGTCGCTGGAGATCCACATGACCACGGATCAGATGACCGATCTGCATGGTAATCCGCCCGTGCTTAGGCGTACCATCCATATCAACCAATTCTCCATCCACAAGCTCATAACGATGGTCGGGATCAGCGGCCATGTCCCAGAATTCGTCGACGGTGATTTTGCGGGTGTTAGTGACCATGGAAGGCTCCCCCGGCTAGGGGTAGCAATATGATACCAGCATCGGCTGTCAGGTGCGTGCTCCGGATGCCGCCCGCCGCGCGGCTAGCTGCCGCTGCACCTCCGCGACGCGGCGTGCCGGTCCGGTCATGCGCCGGTAGATGATCCACCCCGCTACCGCCAGCCCGGCGGCGGACATGATGGTCAGGCTCCACCAGGGCAGGCCGTAGAACCGGTACACGGCGGCAATAATCACCGTGTAGAACGACAGCGGTACCATCACCTTCCAGGCAAAGGCCATCAGCTGGTCGATGCGGAGGCGCGGGAAAGTTCCCCGGACCCAGAACACCACCAACACCACGGCGTAGGTCTTGAACAGGAACCACACCACGTCGGGCAGCGCCGGGCCGCCCCATCCGCCCAGGAACAGCAGTGTCGTCAGCGCGGCTATGGCGAAGGTGTTGATGTACTCGGCCAGGAAGAACACCGACCAGTGGGCGCCGCTGTACTCCACGAACGGGCCACCAACCACCTCGCTCTCCGCGTGGTAAATGTCGAAGGGGGTGCGTCCCACCTCCGCCAGGCCGGCAACGAAGAACACCACAAAGCCGAGGGGCAGGACCACCAGGTACGGATAAGTGGACTGCTGCGCGACGATTTCACGCATGTCCAGCGATTGGGCCAGGATCGCAACGGCCGCAGCCACCAACACTACCGGGATCTCGTACGAAATCAATTGCGCGGCGGAGCGCAACCCGCCCATGATGCCGTACTTGTTTGCCGAACCCCAGCCGGCGAGCACCAGTCCCAGGATTCCAATTACGGCGAAGGCGATGATGTAAAACAGCCCCAGAGGCAGATTCCGGACCACCGCGCTGTCGCCGCCGGGTATGGTCACCCAGATTACGAAGGCGGATACGACGACAATCACCGGGGCGATCCAGAAGATGGCTTTTTCCGAGTCGTCGGGAATGATGTCCTCTTTGACAATTAGCTTCACCGCGTCGGCGATGGGCTGCATCAGCCCGAACAGGCCCGTGCGGGTGGGCCCGTAGCGCAGTTGCAGCCGACCCAACGCCTTTCGCTCGAGCCAAACCATGGACAGGACGACCATCGACAGGACGGCAAACATGATCGCCAGGCCCAACGCGCTCCAGCCCAGACTGATGAGAAAGCTCACCGGTCCACCTCGCCCAGCACGATGTCCAGCGAACCCAGCACCACCACGCTATCCGCGAGCCAGGTATCCGCAAGCAGCCGACGCAGGGCGGACAGGTTGCAGAAGGACGGAGGCCTCACCTTCACCCGGTATGGCCGGTCGGTGCCGTCGCTGACCAGGTACACGCCAATCTCGCCCCGGGGGTTCTCGGCTCGAACATAGGCCTCGCCGGCGGCCGGGCGGATCAAACGCCGGCCCAGCGACGACGCCACCGGTCCTTCGGGCAGTTGTTCCATCGCCTGTTCCACGATCCGCAGGGACTCGTACATCTCCTGAACGCGCACCCAGTGCCGGTCCCAACAGTCGCCGTCCAGCCCGACTGGTACATCAAAGTCGAAACGGTCGTATACCGAGTACGGTTGCGCCTTGCGGACATCGTACTCATAGCCGCAGGCACGAAGCATCGGGCCGGTCAGGCCCAGGGCAATCGCTTCATCCGCCCCGATCGGGCTCACATCCTTGAGCCGGGACAGGAAGATTTCGTTGAAGGTCAATATGCGGTCGCTCTGCTCGACGTCTTCCCGCAGCAGCGGCATCAACTCATCCACCAACTGTCGGAAATTGTCCGGCACATCCTCCTTGAGACCACCGATGCGGAAATAGTTGTGCATCAGGCGGGCGCCCGACACGGCCTCGAAAAGCGCCTGCACCCTCTCCCGGCCGCGAAAAGAGAACATCACCGGCGTCATGGCTCCCGCGTCCAGGCCCATGGTACCAACGTACAGCAGGTGGCTGGCGATGCGATTCAGCTCGCACAGGATCACGCGGATGTATTCCGCACGTTCCGGCACCTCCAGGCCCATCAGCTTTTCCACGGCCATGCAGTACGCCATCTCGTTGTTGAAGTTCCCGATGTAATCCATCCGGTCGAACAGCGTGACCACCTGGTGGTACTGCTCACCCTCGCACAGCTTCTCGGATCCCCGGTGCAGGTAGCCAATATGCGGCTCGACGTCCACCACCTTCTCGCCATCCACCCAGAGCACCATGCGAAACACGCCGTGGGTCGACGGGTGCTGCGGCCCCATGTTGAGCAGCATCTCCATCGGCTGCGTCCCCTCACGGACGCCGTCGGACGCCTGGGCGGTCATGGTGTTTGGATCAGTCATCGTTTATCAGACCGTGAACATCAATCCGACTATCAGGCCGACGGATCGCGGGTTTCGGGAAAGGGCGAGCCGATGAAGCGCAGGCTGGGCTGCGGTGGTTCCACCCGGGCGCTCATCCAGGCTTCGCCATTGTCGTAGAACCCGGCCTCGATCAGCACCTCCTCCAAAATGCCCATTTCCTCACAATCTTCCAGGTAGTCCGAAACCTGTCTCCGGAGAGAAGTGCGGGCGTCTTCCTGGGTGTCGCCGAACGCCATCACTTCCAGTTCCGGACAGCGCGCCGACCAGCCGGCGCCCATGCGCCTTGCCTCAATTTCGTAGACGATCCGATCCATAGCCTAACCGCTGGTGTCGTCCGCCACGGAGGAGTCTTCGGCCACGAACCGCAGCACGATTTCCGTTTCCTCAGTCAGGCGCTCAATCCCCAGAGACTGTCCCAGGCGACCACCGGTATCCTGTCGTTCCAGCCAACCTCGCATCGCCTGGACCAACCCGTCCTGGGCGGCTTCCGGCGTACGACCGCTGCCCTGTAGTTCCAGACCATCCACCGTGGCCAAAAACTGGCCACCGCTGGGTACTACGCGCGCTATCAGTTCCACGGTCGCCGTATCGTCAGACGCGTTGGGATCGATTTCCTGCGCGGCGGTCACTAGAACTCCCGGTACTCGTAGAAATCGTAAGATCTCCGGCCGGGGTACCCGTCGAACTCGGGATACAGCAGCAACGGAGATAGATCGGGATGATCCTCGAACGCGACCCCGAACAGGTCATGCGCTTCGCGCTCGTACCAGTCTGCAGCCGGCCAAACCACGGACACCGAAGGCAAGGCCGGGCTGTCGTAGGGCACTTCGGTCTTGACCACCAGCGACTGCTCCCTGGCCAAAGACTGGAGGAAATAGACCAGTTCGAAACGTTCCTCGTAGTCCACGCACGCCAGGCAGAGCAGCATGCGACAGTCCAACGCGTCGTCGTCCCGGCACGCCACACACGCCGACACGATATCGGCGGCCGGGACGGTGACCTGGGGAAGATCCCCCAACGCGCCGGGCACCGGGGAGTAGTCCGCTAACAGCGCGACTGCGCGATCCAGAATCTCACGCCGCGCCGGCGCCAACAGCTCGATGGGGTCTGGCGGCGGCACTGCGTCGGCCTCCGGAGCGTTACGCCGAGGTCGTGGCACTGCCATCCCCCGCGTCGGCCATGATTTTTTCCTGGAGCTTCAGTATGCCGTACAGCAGCGCTTCAGGGCGCGGCGGGCATCCGGGCACGTACACGTCCACCGGGATGATGTGGTCGACGCCCATCACCACCGAGTAGGACCGGTAGTAAGGCCCGCCGTTGGTGGCGCAACTTCCCATGGCGATGACCCATTTCGGTTCGGGCATCTGCTCGTAGAGCAGCCGGATGGGTTCGGCCATCTTTTTGACCACGGTGCCGGCAACGATCATGACGTCCGCCTGCCGTGGCGAAGGCCAGGTCACGACGCCGAAGCGGTCGAAATCGTGGTGGGCCATGTACGTGGAGATCATCTCGATGGCGCAGCAGGCCAGACCGAAGCTTAGCGTCCACAGCGACGACTTTCGCGCCATGGCGAACAGTTGGTCAGTCGTGGTTGTGATGACACCCGGCACCCGTCCGTCGGTTGCCTGGTTGAGCAGGCTGGGCCCGGGCCGGTTTCCAGCGCCCAGCACGATCTCCGTGCCCCGGGGCGGCATGGCCAGAGGGGACGTCGTCGGTTCCTCGGAAGGACCGGTGGCCGGATTTACTTCTGCCAATCCAGAACCCCCTTACGCCACCCGTAGATGACCGCGAAGAACAGCATGGCCAGGAACAGCAACATCGCGTAGAAAGGTATCGCGTTGCCGTTCACCGCTTTTTCCTGCAGGAACACGACGGCCCATGGGAACAGAAAAACCGCTTCAACGTCGAATATCAGGAAGAGGATCGCGAAGATGTAGAAACGGATATTGATGTTCGACCAGGCAAAGGGCGTCGGCGGTATCCCGCATTCGTAGGTGGTGAGCTTGACGGCGGACCGACGCCGGGCCGAAAGCAACTGCGAACCCGCAAACATCGCCCCGATAGCCCCCAGGGCGATGGCAATGGCGATCACCACCGCCAACCAATTTCCGGCATAGTCAGCCGGGTTGAAGGTTTGCAGCAACACTGGGTTTGGCATGGTCGGGCTGAGAACTGAAGGGTCGGCGTTGGGGCGGATTCATCGTAGCAACGGCCCCAACAAGTGTCAATTGATGCCCATGCCCTGTCGAAGCGTGGTCGAAGACACGTCGCGCCGGAAGTCGGCTTCGGATATCTCCGTGAACATCGGTCGGAATCCGTACGGAATATTCACGTCCGACACCGACCGAAATGCCCCTCCGTCGTCGGCGCGCCCGCCCACGGCGAAGCGGCTCCCGCGTCCCCACATTTCCGCCAGGGCCCGCAGCATCGCCGTTTCGGAATCTCCGTAGTACCTGGGCTGGATCAGCCGGGTCACAGTGTCCCAACCGATCGCGAAACCGCATCCGGGGAACAGCTCCGACTTCTTGATGAAGGTCTCCGCGCGGGTGAGCACCACCGTGCCGACCCCCCGGAACTGTTCCAGCCGACGGTGTATTTCTCCCAGGGCCAGGGGCGGTTTGTCTACGTTGGTCACCGAAAGCTCGAAGGCAACCCGGGCTCCCAACATCGCCCCAGCCACCTCTGCCAACTCGGTGTGACCGGCGTGCAAGGGGTTGAACGATCCCGGCAGCAGGGCCCGCGGCGCGTCTCCGTCCACGACCATTCGGCCATCCGGATGGACGGTGACCCAGCTGGCGTCTCCATCCAGCAAGCGTTGCACCGGCTCGGCATGCCGGACAGCTTCGGTTACGACACGTTCCGGAGAGGCCAGGCGCAGATCGAGTTCCGCGGACACGCCGCAGGAGCGGGCGAGGGCGGCTATTACCAACCGGCTGACCACATCCTCTTCTCCGGCGCGGTCCCGTAATCCTTTCTCGAGGACGATTGCGTCCGTAGTGGCGCCTTGGTCGTCCCAGGTGGCTATGAAAGCGCGGTGCTCGCCGCGCTTGGTACGGTCTGTGGCAATCGTGGCGGTGCACGCCAGACCGACAATGGGCGCGTCCTGCTCTCGCAACGACAATCCTCTCTGCCAAGCAGCCCGGGCCATGCGCCGCGCGGTGTCCGACGAGACCGTTTGCTCGGGGGCATACCCGCCCAGAAAATCAGTCATGGCCAGGTACCCATACGGTACTCGCGTCTCCAGCACGGTGCGTGAAGCGCCCCCAACTCCCAGAAGCCAGGCCAGCGCGTAGTTGCCGGCGCCCGCCACCGCCAGCACCGACTGCTGTGGCGTGTCGTGAATGCGGGCGACGATTTCAGAGATCGTTCCGTCCATGCAATTGCCCACTGCCTTCGCGCCGGCCCTCGAGGTATTCAATGGCTTCCTGCGGGAGAGACACACCAAGCCGCTGGAGTTCCGCGCGCATGGTTTCGCGTTCCTCTCGCCGGCCTTCGTTCCGGCCTTCGCGCCGGCCCTCGTCAAGCCACCTTTGTCTGCGTCTAGCTCTGATGTCCGACATTTTCTCAAACATTTTGCGCACTCCGTCAAACAGCCCGGCCAACGGTATTACCAAGGCCCAGTAGAGTTTGGTGACCGTAATCTCGAAGTAATTAAACGCCCGCAGTTCCGAGCCGGAAAACTCCGCGAGGACGGCGATGCTGGCGCAAGCTGTCAGCGTGAAGCCGCCAATTTGCCAATAAATACCGCGATCAACCAGTTCGCTGGTGGCATCCGACGAACGCATTGTAGCATCCTATCGCATTCAGCCGCCCGGACGGCGAGACCACGCCCCCGGGTCAATCGCGCTCATGGTGCCCAATGACACGTCGATCTCGCCGGCGATTTTGCGGTCCCATTCGTCGGCCCATCGTTTGGGCAGCCGAGGCCGCGCCTCCCGCCAGGTCATCCGGCCACCGCCATTGGTACGGGCAGCCACGGCTTCCACCAGGAACGCGGTCATATCACCGCCGTCCATAGCGTTGACCACGCGGCAATCAAGGTACCCATAGCATCCCTCGAGCAGGGGGCTGCCCGTGGCGCCGAGGGCATGACCCACGTCCTCAAGCTTGTCGCCATCGCGCCCCGAGTGCATCCCCAACTGCCAGATCAGCGGCAATTGGCTGCTTTCCAGGAAATTGATCGCCAGCACGCCGCTGGAGGCGATCAGGCCGTGGGTGAAGTTGGTGTGGTAGATCTGGACAATCAGCCGAGGCCGCTGGGGGACTATGGAAGCGGCAGTGATCGCCACCGCGATCTGCGCGTTGCTCACGTCTCCCGCCCGGGTCGAGACTGCCGCCAACGGAGCGCTGAGCCCGCCCAACAGCGGGCCGACGTCGGCGGGGTTCACATCTGAAGCGGAGTGAGCCATCGCCCCTGAAGGTTCACTCATCGTTCCTACCAGTCAGGGTGGGTGTCCATCGGATCGTTGACGGTCAAGCGCATCTGGCCCGTTCCGTCCGCGTTCATGTACAGGACCTCGGCGTTCCCGTAAGCGTACGAGACGAATGCAATCCGGTCGTCGCCCGCGGACCAGACCGGCATCAAATCGTCTTCCGCGTTTTGGGTCAACTGTCGCCGCTCGGAACCGTCCACCAACACGGAGAATATCTCGGACTGGTCGTCGAAACGCACGACGAAGGCCAACCGCCTGCCGTCGGAGGACCAGTCAACCGAGAACTCGTCATACTCGTCTTCGGACACGGCCACCTCGTCCGTGTCATCGGCCCAGTTGTCCGAGTTGGTGGGACGCAGAACGTAAACGTCGCGATTGCCATCTGCGCTGCGCAGGAAGGCTATGCGGTCGCCTTTGGGTGACCAGACCGGGTCGGAGTCCGGCCCTGAGGTCAATTCGATCCGGTTGACGCCGTTGGGATTACGCAGAAAGAGACCGTCCGTTCCGTACTCGGTGAAGACCAGCCACTCCCCATCTGGAGACCAGTCTCCCACGAGTTCCCTTTCGGGGCTGAAGGTCAGCCGCGTTTTCTGCCCTCCCTCCAGTGTCACCATGTAAATGTCGGGCTCGCCGTCTTCGTCCGACACGTACGAAATGCGATCCGATCCGGGAGCCCAGATCGGAGGCTGCTCGGCGTCTACGTTCGAAACCAGCGCGGTGACGCCTTCGCTGCCGACGTCGTAAAGCATCAACTCGGTCTTATTGCCGACCGAAATCCAGGCAATCTTGGACTGGTCGGGCGACCAGCGCGGCGTCCTGGCGTCGGCGCTCAGGGAAGATATCCGCGAAGCCTCGTCATCTCCCGGCTGCTTGATCCATACTTGGGCGCCATCTTCGTCGGACACTATGTAGGCAATGGCTGGGAGATCCCCACCGACCAGGCCCCCCGCAAAACAACCGCCCAAAGACAAGGCCACGGCTAAACAAACAGTCAAACACAAAAACCGAATTGTTCCCGTAGCCAATATCATCAATATTCGTTCCGACCGGAGGTGATTGCGATGCGGCGATTATATCGTAGCGAACTGCCCGGATACTCGGCGTCCGGAGACCATTTGCGCGGTTTGTGTTTCTTGACATCCGCGGGGGCCCAATTTAGCATCCCTTCATCTCAATGATATCTGGCGCCGTCGACGGGTTACCCAGTCGGCTGCGCGTTCTGCACAAATGCGAGGTCCATCATGCTGGCAATAGTTGGAGGAAATCTCGTCGACGGCTCGGGCAGCCCCAGGGTGGAAAACGCCACTGTACTGATCGACGGCGACCGCATCGTGGAGGTCGGCCCGCAGGCGTCCGTTCCCGTTCCCGAGGGCGCGGAAGTACTGGATGCCAGCGGTCACACCGTGATGCCCGGACTGATCGACGTGCACGACCACCTGGCCTCGGGAGGATACGGACTTACAGGCCGTTGGGGCATGGACGAGCCGCTGTCGCTTTTAAGCATCAGAACGGCGCAGGTCATCGAAGACACGCTGGCCGCCGGCTACACCACGGTGCGCGACGCCGGGGGCCTCGACGCCGGTTTCAAGATGGCCGTGGAGCAGGGCCTGATCAAGGGCCCGCGTCTCATCATCTCGGTCAATATCATGTCTCCCACCGGCGGGATCGAGGACAAGGTGAGCGGGAGCGGACACCGCAAGGTCATCCTGGGCCACGATCCCCTGTCCCCTGACGGTGTGGCCGACGGAGTGGACGGTGTGCGGGCCAAGGTGCGCGAGTTGGTCCGCTGTGGCGCCGACCAGATCAAGTTCGCGACCACCGGCGGCGCGTCCGGTCGCCCCGGCAACGGCCCGTTGGACCAGGCCTACACGCTGGATGAGGCAAAAGCGCTGGTTGACGAAGCCGCCGCCCTGGGCCGCAGCACTCTCTGCCACGCCGTGGGTGGCACCGGCCTGCCCATCGCCATCAGGGCCGGCGCCGGCTCCATCGAACACGGGTGCTACCTGGCCACGGACCCTGACATGCTGAAAATGATGGCCGATCAGGGCACCTTCTTCACCCCGACCTTCGAGGTCTACGACTTCCACAGCACGGTCAGCGCGCCACACATCAAGGTACGGGCGCAGGCGCTGATGGACATTCACATTCAGAGCACCGAACTCGCCATCAAGGAGGGCGTGCGCATCGTGGCGGGAACCGACGCCGGCGGTTTCGTGCACGGCGACAACGCCCGCGAACTGGAACTGATGGTTGAAAAGGGCATGAGCAACATGCTGGCCATCCAGGCCGCCACGGGTTACGCCGCCGAGTGCTGTGGCATCGGAAAAGAGGTCGGAACCATCGAGGCGGGCAAGCAGGCCGACGTGTTGGTGGTGGACGGCGACCCGTTGCAGAACATCTCGGTCCTGAGAGACCGCGAGCGCTTGCTCCTGATCATGAAGGGCGGCGAAGCCTACACCAATCGCCTGCCAGCCAGGGAGCTGCAACCCGCCTAGTCACGTTACAGGTCGGGCAAGCCCCGCCGGCAGTGCGGACAATCACCGCGGGTGGGATACTCGGTCGCCGCTGCGATGCGTTTCACCATCCTTACGCTGTTTCCGGACGCGTTCCGGTTCATGGAGGATTACAGCGTGCTGGGTCGAGCCACCCGCGGCGGACTGATCTCCCTGGAAACCGTCGATATCCGGGAGTTCGCCACTGACCGTCACAGTACCGCCGACGACTACCAGTTCGGCGGTGGACCCGGTATGGTCATGAAACCGGATCCGGTGTTTGCCGCGGTGGAAACTGCCCTGGCAAACATTCCCGCAGAGGAACGGTCGGCAACACCCGTTGCGCTAACCTCACCGCAGGGAAACTATCTGGACCAGGACCTTGTCAACGAGTTGGCCGCCGCGCCGGGCATCATCATCATTTGCGGGCACTATGCCGGTGTTGACGAACGCATCCGGCAGGACTTGATCACCCACGAAATCTCCATCGGGGATTATGTGCTGACGGGTGGAGAGCTAGCCGCCATGGTGATCATCGACGCAGTGTCCCGCTTTGTGCCGGAGGTAGTTGGCTCGGCGGAGAACGTGGAGCACGACAGCATCACCTCGGGTTTGTTGCAGCACCCGTTGTACACCCGTCCCGCCGAGTTTCGCGGAATGGCCGTGCCGGAAATACTGAGATCCGGCAACCACGCCGACATTGAGCGTTGGCGACGGCAGCAGTCCCTGGAACGGACGCTGCGCCTGCGGCCCGATTTGCTGGACACCGCGCCGCTGACCAACTCCGACCGCGTCTTCCTGGCTAGCCTGGGATGGAGCGGAGCAGCAGACTGACATGACGCAACGGCGTTCGGACTACCCTTTCGGTCTCGACGTGCGGGTGCGCTGGCAGGAGTGCGACGCGCAGGGCATAGCTTTCAACGGCAGCTACCTGGGCTGGTTGGAAATCGCCCAGGCGGAGTATTTCCGCAACCTGGGGTTCAGCATCTACCGCGTCGCGGCCGCGGGCTATTTCGATAGCGCGGTCGCCAAGGTCACCATCGAGTACAAGGCGCCGGTCCGGGTGGACGAAATGCTGGACCTTCGAGCCAGGGTCGCTCGCATCGGCAACACCAGCCTGGCGTTGGAAGTCGCCATCTTCGCGGAGGGAGGAGCCCCCGACGACGCTCCGCTCACGACCATTGAGGCCATATACGTGGGATTCTACGCGGACACCGGGCGGACCAGGCGGGTTCCCGATTCGATCCGCGAATTGGTGGAAAGTTGGGAATCGGCCGGCGCAGTCCTGCCCCTGGCTACATTCCCGGAACTGGCGGCAGCGCAATCCGGCAGCGTCGAACCTGCGGCTCCGACGAACTGAGCTGCGGCTTTCTATACCATGAATACCGGGGAGTCGTCCCGGTTGATCCGGGTCTCCGCCGCAATGCCATCCCGAATATGCCTGGGCAGGGCGAACATGGCTTCGTGGCTCCGCCCATCGTAGTGTCGCAGCGGCTGGGTTACCCTTTCTCCCAGACGCCGGTCCACCTCGGAGGCAGGCAACTCTGGCAGGGGAGAGTCGGACGCGACGGTAAATCCCCAAAGCGTGATGAAGGAGGGAACGTGAACCTGGTACGGCGCGGTGTGGCTGAAAATGCTTTCCAGCGTCTTGTAGATCGTCGTGAAACACTCGTGCAAGCTCAGAAATCCTGCCGGCCCTGATTGCGTCACCAGGATCCCGCCGGGATTCAACCGCGCGCGTGCGATTTCGTAGTATTCCTCGGTATAGAGGAGGTAAGCAGGGCCGCCCTCCAAGGGGTCGACCAGGTCCATGATCATCACGTCGAAGGACTGGTCGGTGGACTGGAGATACCCGCGAGCATCGTCGAAAACCAATTCGGTTCGCGTGTCGTCAAATGCGCCTCCATGATGCTGCGGCAGGTGCTCTCTGCACAGAGCGACCACCTGCCGGTCGAGGTCGACCATGACCGCCTTTTCCACTGAGTGGTGCGCCAGGGTCTCCCGCAATGTCCCGCCTTCGCCTCCGCCACCGATAAAGACCCGCCGCGGATCGGGATGCAAAAGCATGGCGGGATGAACCAGGGTCTCGTGGTAAATATGCTCGTCCCGCTCGGTTGACTGGGTCTTGCCGTCCAGGAGCAGGCTGCGCCCGTACACCTCGGAATGCACCACCTCCACCCGCTGGTATCCCGTGTGACCCGAATAGAGGACCTCGTCAACCTTGAGCATGATCGCCAGGTCGGGCATCACGGTCTCGATCACCCACTTGCCGGTGATCTCTTCCATTGGGTAGCTGGCCATCGGGGCTCCTTCGACAAAATGCGGCCTGAGTGGAGCAGACGGCCTCGACTCAAGCGGCCGGAAAACCGACCGTCGCTTCACTTGGAGTGCGAGCCGGCGTCAGTTCAGGTGGTGCGCCGGTTGTAGTTCCACAACGTGCGCGCCGGTGAGCCCGCGGCGGATCTGTGTGATCTCAGGATCCCGGCAACGCAGCGCTTCAATTATCACCGCCGCTGCGCGTTCCGGCATGGTTTGGTCACCGCAGGTGAAGATGTCCGCCGCCGCGTAGCCATGCTCCGGCCAGGTATGGATGGAAATGTGGGATTCGGCGATGGACAGAATGCCCGTTACGCCCTGAGGCGTAAATTGATGAAACGACTCCCCGACCACATGGGATTCTACCGATGCCGCCGCCCGTAACATCTCCTGCCGGATATGGGCCAAGTCGTCGAGCAGACGGGGGTCGCAATCTCTAAGTTCCAGGAGCACGTGCGTACCTAGTACATCCAATCACCCTTTCCTCCGTGTGGATTGGCTCCCCCGGCCGGGCGGAGCCCGCACGATCCTTGGGAACAGCAGGCGACGATTTTACCCAATACGGCCCGCCGATACAAGTATAAACTCTTCAGCCCGGATGCGCCCGAGACCTCCCGGTTTCCTAGATGCGGGCGTAGCGCGTCCTTCCCCGCCATCCACGCCCTGATCGGCGACGCTGAACACCCTTTTGCCGACGGGTGTCATCGGCGACCCGATGCAGCGGGCTTCGACGGTCGCCGCCCGTCGCCGGAAGTACGTGGCGGTCAACTTGACCCCCCATTTGCCCTGTGCTTTACTTTCCCAGCGGTCGCGCCGGATGCGAGCCGGTAGGCTGCGAACGTCCCCAGAGGATAGCCCATGCATTTCGGCATGTTCATGCAGTTTGAAACGCGCCCGGGAGGCAGCCAGGCCGCGGCTTTCGCCGAGGGTTTCGAACTGGTGGATGCTGCCGAAGAATGCGGTCTCGACGGAGCCTGGCTGGCGGAAATGCATTTCACGCCTGACCGGTCGGTGCTCTCGTCTCCGATAACGATTGCCAGCAGCATCGCGACGCGAACGCGGCGCCTGCGCATCGGCATGGCGGTCTACGTCCTGCCCCTGAACAACCCCCTGCGGATCGCCGAGGAAGTCGCCACCGTCGACCAGATCAGCGAAGGACGGTTCGACTTCGGCATCGGCCGCAGCGGGTTTGCCCGCTCGTACGACATTTACGGCGTGCCCTACGACGAGAGCCGCGACCGCTTCCGCGAGGCCCTGGACATCATCCTGCAGGCCTGGGAGGGCGAGCCCTTTTCCTACGACGGCAGCTTCTATCAGGTGACCGACGCCACGGTGGCGCCCCTGCCCTACCAGCGTCCCCATCCGCCTTTCCGTATGGCCGCCACCACTGCCGAGACTTTCCCGCGCGCCGGAACCGACGGCTACCCAATTTTCGTCGGCCTGCGCGGCATGGACATTCCCGAACTTCGGGACAACCTCAAAGCATACCGGGCTGCGTGGAAGGCGGCCGGACATCCTGGCCAGGGAGACGTTTCTCTGCGCGTGCCGGTCTACGTTGGCCTGAGCGAAACCGGCGCCGTGGAAGAGCCCTTCGAAAGCATCCAGGCCTATTTTGGCCGCATGGGCCGCCTCTACGCCGCCGATTCCGGCTCGGCCGGCATCCAGTCGACGGAGTTGCGTGACCAACGCGGCGCCCGCCTTTCCGCTCTGTCATACGATGACATCCTTGCCACCAAGGTGGCATTTGGCACGCCCGACGGCCTGGTCGACCGTTTTACCCAACTGCGAGAAGAACTCGGGCTGGATGGCGTGGTAGCGGAGCTCAACGCCGGCGGGCTGATCCCTCACGACGTCATTGTACGCAACATCCGCCTGCTGACCGAGAAGGTCATGCCGGCGTTCAAGTGACCCTCCCCGGCGCAATCGAATTGAAGAGGTGACCGAACCCATGAAAGTCGCTGTCCTCGATGACTATCAGAGCGTCGCCTCCAGTATGGCCGATTGGTCGAGCCTCCCCGACGGCACAGAGGTCGACTTCTTCAGCGATCATCTGGCCGATGAGGATGCATTGGCGGCTCGGCTGGCCGATTTTGATATCGTCATGGGCATGCGGGAACGCACCGCTTTCCCGCGCTCCCTGCTGGAACGGCTGCCCGCCCTGCGTTGCCTGATCACCACCGGAGCGCGCAACGCCTCGTTCGACATCGACGCGGCCACCGAGCTGGGAATCACCGTCTGCGGTACGCCCGGCCAGGGGGAGGGCCCCACCGAGCTGACCTGGGGTCTGATTATCGGCCTGATGCGTCGCATCTCCGAGGAGGACCGCGCCACGCGTGAACAGGGTAAATGGGGCATCCATGTGGGGTCGAGCCTGCAGGGGAAGACCCTAGCGCTGCTGGGACTCGGACATATCGGCTCGCTGGTCGCCCGCGTCGGCAACGCTTTCGATATGCGGGTCATCGCGTGGAGCCAGAACCTCACGCCGGAGCGAGCCGCGGAGTGCCACGCCACCCTGGTCGACAGGGACACCCTGTTCGCCGAGGGCGACGTCGTTTCCGTCCACGTCCGGCTGAGCGACCGCACCCGCGGCCTGGTGGGATCCCACGAAATCGGCCTGATGAAACCGTCGGCGATCCTGGTGAACATCTCCCGTGGCCCCATCGTTGACGAAGCGGCGTTGGTTGACGCGCTCCAGCGGCACGCCATCGGTGGCGCCGCGCTGGACACCTTCGACGTGGAACCCCTGCCGGTTGACCATCCCTTCCTGACGCTGGACAACACCCTCGTTACGCCCCACGTCGGATACGTCACCCAGGAAGGGTACCGTGCCTTCTACTCCGGCGTCGTCGAGAACATCCGGGCGTTCGCTTCCGGCGAATCGATTCGGGTCGTCAACCTCGACGTGCTCCAATCGTCCAATCTGCGCGGCCCGGCCTGACGCCGGCCGTCCATCAGGAGACTACCCCAATGAAAGCCCTGCGCATCGAGGAATACGGCAGTGTCGAGGTCCTGGAGTGGAAGGACACGCCGGAGCCCACGCCCAACCCGCACCAGGTTCTGATCAAGGTCGACGCGGCCGGCGTCAACTACGCCGACATCATGCGCCGCCAGGGTAATTACCCCGGGCCCGACCTGCCGGCCACGCTTGGGTTGGAAGCCGCGGGAACCATCGCCGCACTGGGCTCGGACGTGACCGATGGCCGGCTGGCGGTGGGCCAACGGGTCATGGCCATGGGTCCCCAGGGCCAGGCAGAGTACGTCGCGGTCAATCACAACTTCGTTTTCCCGTACCCCGAGGGCATCGATCCGATCCACGCCGGCGGCATGCCCATTACCTTCCTGACCTCTTACCATCTGCTGAAGACCCGAGGCCAGATGCAGGCCGGCAATACGGTGCTGATCCAGGCCGGCGCGTCCGGCGTGGGCACCGTGGCCATCCAGCTCGCGAAGGAATGGGGCGCGCGAGTGGTGGCGACCGCCTCCACCCAGGACAAGTTGGACCTCTGCCGCTCCCTGGGCGCGGACGTCACCATCAACTACACCGAAACCGATTTCGAGGACGAGGTCCAGGATCTGACTGACGGTCGGGGCGTCGCCCTGGTGCTGGAGTGTGTGGGCGGGCCCGTGCTGGAAAAGTCGGTGCGCTGCGTCGCCTCCTACGGGCGGGTGATCAGCTACGGCAACGCCAGCGGACAGCCGGCCAACCTGGCGGCCGCCGACATCACCACCGTGAATCGCACCGTCATCGGCTTCAGCATGGGCCGCTCGCCCATCGGCTCCCTGGACCACCAGGGCGCGATGAATGACCTGGTCCCCATGATCATGGACGGACGGCTCAAGCTGATCGTCGACAGAGTAATCCCGATGTCGGAGGCAGGCAACGCCCACCTGCACCTGGCCTCGCGCGGCACCCGGGGCAAGGTGATCCTGACCCCGTGAGTTCCGCCGCCGAGCGATACGCTGCTGTCCACGACGCGGCCCTGGCGGCGGGGCGTTTCGCCGATCACCGCCGCCGAACCGACCACTGGGCCGACCTGGCGGATCAGTTCCGCCTGGACCCCCACCGTCCGTGGGACAAAAACCTGCACGCCATCGCCGGCTACCTGCAGCCGACGGATGTGCTGCTCGACGTTGGGGGCGGAGCCGGTCGTGTGTCGCTGCCGCTGGCCGGCCAGGTACGAGAGGTCGTGCTGGTAGAGCCGTCCGAAAGCATGCGCGGCCAGTTTATTGCATCGCGCGACGGGGCGGGGATCACCAACGCGCGTGTGTCGCCGGACTGGTGGATGGAGTCCGACGAGACCGGCGACGTGGCCGTCACGTCGGACGTGGTCTACTTCGTGCGCGACATCGTTCCCTTTCTCGCCAAGCTGCATAATTCCGCATCCAGGCGAGTGATCATTTGCATCTGGCGACCCACGCCGGGCGATATGGACAACGAACTGCGGCGCGTCCTCTACGACGAACAACCCACGCCGTGGCCCGGTCTCCCTGAGTTGGCGGCCGTGATGTGGGAAATGGGCCTTCTGCCTGACCTGGAAGTAATCCCCCAACCGCCGTGGTGGATTCCGGAGGCGGCCGGCGGTTTGTCTGAGATCCAGGCGGTGGAGCTGACGATGGGCAGACTGGAGCACGACGACGAACCCACCCGTGCGCTCATCGAAAGCAACTTTGACCGCCTGTTCGAGCGGAGGCCGGATGGATTGAGCCCACGCTGGCTGAGCGGCGCGCGCGAGGTGATGATCACGTGGGAGACCAATGGGACGCGGCTGGATTGAACGGGAGCTGTCGACTGGACAGGAGAACGCAATGGAACGTATCGGAGTAGCCTTTGCGGGTGGCGGGATGACGCCGCCCGAGATCGTCGAGTGCGTGCGATTGGCCGAGGAACTCGGTTACGACTCAGCGTGGGTCGCCGAGGGCCACGGGGGCGACCAGTTTTCCATCCTCACCGCGTGCGCGCTGGCGACTTCGCGCATACGCCTGGGAACCAGCATCAGCAGCGTTTTCGTGCGCAGCGCCCCCACTATTGCGATGGCTGCGGCGTGCGTGGACCATTTTTCCAACGGGCGCTTCATCCTCGGGCTGGGCAGCAGCCACAGGGTGCAGGTCGAGCCCGAGCACGGCCTGGAGTTCTCGGGCCCCATCCCCAGGGTTCGTGACACCGTGGACATTGTCCGCCGACTGTTGCGCGACGGTGCGGTAACCAACTACCGGGGCGAGGCGATCAACATCGGCGCCTTCGACCTCCACTTTCCGACCTTCCGGCCGGAGATGCCCATCTACCTGGCGGCGGTTTTTCCCAAGATGCTCGAAATCGCCGGCGAGATCAGCCAGGGGATTTTGCTCACCTGGTGCACGCCGGAACACGCGCGAACCGCCAGCGCGCGCATCGCAGCCGGCGCAGCTCGAGCCGGGGTAGCACGGGAATCGGTCGAGGTGGCGACTCTGGTGTCCGTGTCCGCGCCGGGCACGGATGATGGCGGAATGCGCCGGGTGGCCGCGACCTACGCCGGAAGGTTCCCCAGATATCGTCGGTTGATGGCGGAAGCCGGATTCCCTGACGAGGTGGACGAGGTGCGACGGGCCTGGCGCGAGGGCAATGTGACGCTAGCCGAAAGTCTCGTTCCGGAAGGACTGATCAATCGAATGTCGCTGCCCACAGATCCGGAGGCCAGGCGCGAGCGGCTGGCCGAATACCGGGAAGCCGGGCTCACTTTGCCAATCATCGCTCCCCGCGTATCCGGCCCCGACGCCGGCGCGACCGCGAAACAGATCATCCGCGAAAACGCGCCGGCTTAGCGTCTAGACCGGCCGGGACGGGTTACTGATCCGCCGGCAGCCAGGGCGACCACAGGGTGATGGGAATGGTCACCGAGATACGCGGCTGGTTGCCCACCACGGCGGTGGTGTGCCCCTGACCGGTGAGGTCATCAGCCATCAACACGTCTCCGGCCCCGAAACGACGCTTGGTCCCGTCGCCGATCCCGACCTCCATTTCACCGGCCAGCGTGATGACATACTGGCGCCGCGGCGCCGTATGCCAGTCGGAAAAATATCCGGGCTCGAATCTCCGGAAATTCACGCCCGGCGTGACCTGCATCCCGCTGTGGATGGCGCGATCGGCCGGAAGGTCAAGGTCCTCAAAGTGGGTCTGGCCATCATCGCCGGTGTAAATGCGAACAAATACCATGGAAGGTGCCTCCTGGTTCAAATTCGTGCCGACGGCATGCGCTGGACAAGATCCGAGCCGGCCGTCAAACCGCCGACATTCTAGCGCATCGCGCAGTTGATGGTGACCGAATTCCCGGCCTTGCGGCCTTCCGACACGCTCATGTCGTACCGGTTGACACGGGAGGCACAGAGAAACGGAGGCGCCATATTGCCGCAACGCGCGAGGCCAGTCCCGTTTCTTTACATCCGATCCGGGCCTATGGTACGATCATCCTAATAGGCGTAAAATCTGGCGGAAGTGGCTCAGTGGTAGAGCGTCTCCTTGCCAAGGAGAAGGTCGCGGGTTCGAATCCCGTCTTCCGCTCCACCTTTTGGAACAGTAACGGCTCTGTTTGGAGCCGTTTTTGCGTGCTGAATTGCCGGGGCTGGATCGTGATCGCGCAACCGAACCTGATTTCGCGCTGTCGGATGGCGCGGCCTTGCGGCCTCGGGATACCCAACTCGGGCAACAGCGCGTGCCGCCATACTTCGCGACGTATCCTGGACTGCCTTCAGTTCTGGCCAATCGCCCGGTTAAGACATGCAGCAATGGACAGGTGCGCGCTTGACGGATGGAAGGCTGCAAAGCCACGCAGTCGTCGAACAGCGTCTCCTCGATGCGAAGGGCCATCGGCTCCAATCACGTACACCCGCACGACCGGGGGAGTCAGGCCACAGAATCTACCCGGTTTCCCGAAGTTTTCCGGCCAGATGCAAGGTCCCGGATTGTCAAGCGATGCCAATCAGCCGAAGTATCCCTGCCCGCCATTCACGTGAATGGTCTGGCCGGTGATGAAGCCGCCATCGTCCGTGCAGAGGAACGTTACCGTCGCGGCGATCTCATCGGGCTTGCCCTGGCGTCCCAACGGAATTCCCGAGGAGTCGGGAACCCGGCCGGCGTACCATTCCGGGTTGGCGCGGCTGGTGTCTATGCTTCCCGGCGACACGACGTTGACGCGGATGTTGCTGCCGGCGAACTCGGAGGCGAGGCTCCGGGCCATGCCCACCATTCCCATCTTGGCCGCCGAGACGTGGGCGCGCCGGGCGCTGCCCCGAAAGGCCCCGTCACCGGTGAGGAATACGATCCTGCCGAAATTGTTGTCCACCATCTGCTGGATAACGCCCTTCACGGTGTAGAAGGAACCATCCAGGATCACGCCACGAACGTATTCCCAGTCATCCAGCGTGAGTTCGGTGAAAGGCTTATGCGGGCGAATTGCAGCATTATTCACCAGGATGTCGATGCGTCCAAACGTGGACATGGCAGCATCGATCATGGCATCAACTTGGTCCTTCTGGGAAACGTCGGCAAGAACGGGCAGAGCCTTGACGCCCAGTTCTTCCACGGCCGCCGCAGTCGCCTCCGCCTCGTCGCGGTTGCTGCGCGCGTTTACCACAATGTTGGCCCCTTCCGCAGCCATCATCAACGCGGTGGCCCGACCGATGTTCCGACCCGAGCCGGTGATCAATGCTACTCTGCCGTCCAGTTTGCCCATGTCTGCAAGTCTCCTGGTCGTTTTCCGTTGGTCGTTGAAGTCAGTGACCGAGATTATAGCGCACCTGCTGACGCATAGCCGCGTTGACTCTATACTGCCGATCATGCGCTACGCACCTGCCTGGTTCGTCCTCGGTTTGATGGTGGTGATCGCTGCTGTCGGTTGCTTCTTTGGCGACGAGCCTGCGCCCGACCCTCCCAGCGTCGACCTGCAGGCAACCATCGACGCGGCCCTGGCCAGAGTCGCAGCCTCCGAAGGGTCCGACGCCACACCTACGACGATGCCATCGCCCGTTGCCAACACTCCCACCGCACAGCCGGACAATGCTCCGTCTCCTCAGGCTATTCCGACCACGGCGATGCCGACCCGGCCACAGACAACGACCACGGCGGAGTCAGCGTTCCGCCTGTCCGACGCACGCAACTGGGAATTCGCGGAACGGGCCGATCCGGCCGTCGTAGCGCAGATACGCAGCATCAGCTGGATTGCCGACGGCCTGCAGACCTCCGACGAATTCAACGCCGCCGAGCGCATGGTCAATCTGGGCATAGACGCGCCCGAGACTTTGAACCGGATGCTGGACTCGGACGAGTTCAAAAACGAACTGCGGCCGATGGATTTGCCAGCGCTACTCTCGCTGCAGCGAATGGCGCAGGACCGGCCGGAGCGGTTGGCACAACTCACTGACGCAGGCTGGTTCCGGGACGGGCTGACCACTAGCGAAGCGGCGATAGTTTCCGTTCTCTACGAGCGTTCCAGGTTCCGCTCTCCGGAGTTCGACGACATAGTCGCCGACCCGGGCATTCTCAACGTGGAACTGGGAGCCACCACCAACCGGAGCGGGTCAACTGTCCCGATTGCGATACTGCGCTCCGGTCCCGCCCCCGCCGGCTCTCCGGTCATGGGGGTGGCGCAAACCGCAGTGTCTGTGTTTGAGGGCATGTTCGATGCCCGATTTCCCACTCCGGCGATCGTCATACACGTCACCGACTACGTCGCCGGCGTGGCCGCAGGCACCAATTTTCAAACACACATCACTTTGCTGCCAGAGATCGACGACAACTCCAAGCCGGAATTTGCCCCGCACGCTGTCTATCACGAGATTGCGCACTATTTTCTGTACGCGGAACCATACTGGCTTGCCGAGGGAGGAGCCGATTTAGCGGCATCTTATGCCCGTCGGGTCACCACCGGCGCTCGCCTGGAATCGACCAACTATCCCTGCGACGGGGCATCTTCCCTCAGCGAGTTGGAACTGCGGTCACCCGACAACACTCACGAGGCCCAGGCTGATCCCGGCCTGTGGCGGTGCAATTACTTCCTCGGCGAGAGGTTGCTGCTGGCGCTGTACCGAAAATTGGGCGAGGAACAATTTCTCCAGGGCTGGCGAGCGCTGTACGCGAAGCTGAGCGGAGATCCCTCCTATCCATCGCAACGGGAATTCACCGAGACTGACATTCGCGTGGAGTGGCTCCGGGCCGGTGGCATGTTGCTGCAGCCCGACCTCGAGCATATTTGGGACCAATGGTACCGGGGCCGGGGTAGCAGAGTGGTGCCAGGAGCGCCCGACCCGTCGCCCGTAGACGCTAACCTGCCCGGAATCAACGGCCGCATCGACCGGGCTTACGTGGCCCTGACCACCGATGGTCAGGCCGTGGACAGTTTCTCCGCGTCGGATGTTGAAGGGTGGGTGTACCTGACCCTACAGTACACCTACTCACTGTCCGGTGGCCCGCAGGGTCTCACCCTGGAGTTGGCCGAGTATTTCGAAGACGGCTTTTCCAACGGGCGCCGTACCGTGCAGGTGACCGCGCAGCCCCAGCACATCGGGGGCACCCAATGGCTTTCGGTTGGCCCGACCGCTCCGCTCCGGTGGGCTCCTGGACGCTACTGGGTTTACGTGTACGAATCGGGCCGCAAGGTCTCCGAGGTCCAATTCGAAGTCACCCCGTAGTCCGTGCGAGCGTTCGCGCACCTGAACCAACTGGAACAAGGAAGCAATCGGCATGAACTACAAACGGTTGGGATCGTCGAGCCTGGTGGTCCCCGAGATTGGGTTGGGCACTTGGCGATACACCGGGGGCCCCGAACCGCTCCGACGAGGCGTCGAACTGGGCGCAAACCTGATTGACACTGCGGAGATGTACCGCACCGAAGGGGCGGTAGGTGAAGCCATAACCGGCATTCGGGACCAGGTCATCGTTGCAACCAAGGTTCTGGGTACTCATCTGCGCTACGACGAGGTGCTGAAGGCGGCCGACCAGAGCCTCCGGTTGCTGGCCGTGGAATGCATCGACCTGTACCAAATCCACTGGCCCAACCCCAGGGTGCCCATCGCCGAAACCATGCGGGCGATGGACCGGCTGGTATCCGACGGTCTCGTGGAGCACGTGGGCGTCAGCAACTTTTCGGTGGATGAGATGCGGGAAGCGCAGGCCGCGATGCCGAACATTCCCATCGTTTCCAACCAGATCCTGTACAACCTGCGCCGGCGCAGCGCCGAGCGCGACGTCATCCCCTACTGCCGGCGTAACGACATCACGGTGATCGCGTATTCGCCTTTGCACGAAGGGGCCCTGATGGGCAACCGGGGCGGACGCCTGCGACGGGCGCTGGGCAGGAACCGTGACAGCGACGCACTGGAAGAAATTGCCGGCGAGGTCGGGAAAACGGCGGCTCAGGTCGCGCTGAACTGGGTTGCCGACCAGGCGGGGATCATCGCCATCCCGAAGTCCAACAGCGTCGAGAGGACGGAAGCCAACTGCGCGGCATCGGGCTGGAGCCTCACCGCGGAGCAGCGCCAGGCATTGGACCGGGCTTTTCCCATCTAGCCCAAATCGGGCAACCCGGTGGCCGCGTACCTGACCGGGCCATGCGCCAGGCCCCGGTATGGTACGCTTTGCGGCGCGAATCTACCGTCATCCATGCCCGACCGGAGGTGTACTGAAATGTCTCTGCGTTCCGACCTGAAAAGCCGGCTGACCGCCGGGGAAACGATTCTCGCCCCGGGCGCCTACGATCCGATGTCGGCGCGAGTGGTGCAGTCTTTGGGGTTCGATACCGTGTACGTGGGCGGCTACATGAGTGGGGCCCACCTGGCCGTCACCGAGCCGCTCATGACGCTGACCGAGCAGGTCGACGTCGCCCAGCGGGTGGCGAAATCGGTGCCGCTGCCGGTGATCTGCGACGCCGGCGCCGGCTACGGGGATCCAGTCCACACCATGCACACGGTGCGCACCTTCGAGCGGGCCGGCATCTGCGGCATCCACATCGAGGACCAGGTGTTCCCCAAGCGGGCGTCATACCACGCCGGCCTGGAGCACGTCATTCCCATGGACGAGTTCCTGGAGAAGATGCGCTACGCCCTGGAAGCCCGCAGCGACCCCGACTTCCTGATCATCGGCCGCACCGACTCCTTCACCGCTGTCGAGGGCGATATGGAGGATGCGATCCGACGGGGCAATGCCCTGCGTGATCTCGGCGTGGACGTGGTGATGCCTCGCGGCGTGCGCCAGCGGGAAGACCTGGCCACCTACCGCGCCGGCGTCCCCGACGTGCCGCTGCTGGTCATCGCCGGCACCGACGACATCACCGTGCAGGAATACGAAGAACTGGGCTACAAGGTCATCATCTATGCCACAACCCCGGCCATCGCAGCGGTGCAGGGCATCCAACAGGCGTACACCAACCTCCGCGACACCGGCCACATCGGCATCGGAGCCGCCGAGGTGGCCCAACGCCGCGCCGAGGTGGAGGCGTTGATCAGCCTGCCCGAGTACCAGGCGGTGGAAGCGGCCACCACCGAGCGCGAATTCCAGGACCGCGCGCACCACTGATTGACCGCAGATCTTGGGATGATCGGCTCCGGCGTCGCTGCCGGGGCCGGCGACGCCGTGCCACGCCTTGATAAAGGGAAGGAGACTATCATGGCTACCGAGAAACGCCGGCGCAGCGATCTGGTGACCCGCGCCCACGCCATCTACGACACAGAGCTGCGGCGCAAGCTGGAACCGCACGAACACGGCCGCTATCTGGCCCTGGAGGTCGAGACGGGCGACTATGCGATTGGAGACCGGTTCAGAGACGCCAACGAAAAGTTGCGGGAACGGCACCCGCTGCCGACTCAGTTTTTTGTCTTTCGCATCGGTTATCCGGCAGCGGTGAAGATGGGCGGGCATTATGGGGGCAGATTGTGATTGCCGGGTTCGTCAATCAAGACTTGGAACCCATCGTGCCTGTCGCAATTTTGGATATCAACGGCTATCGGTGGCGCCGGGAAGTAATTGTCGATACCGGATTCGACAGTGACCTGACACTTGACGCCCGATTCATCGGACAACTGGGTTTCACTCCCGCCGGCCAGACTGAGATGACGCTGGCTGACGGTCAGACAGTCAAGTGCAATTTTTACGAGGCCACAGTTATTTGGGACGGGGATCACCGTGGCGTCTACGTCATGGAATCGGAAAATCAGTTCCTGCTGGGTACAAATCTGTACAGAGGCAGCACACTGACCGTGCAAATGTGGGAAGGCGGCGACGTGTTTATTGACTAGGCGACCCATCGCGCCACGCC
Source organism: uncultured Dehalococcoidia bacterium (assembly GCA_951813535.1). GTDB lineage: Bacteria > Chloroflexota > Dehalococcoidia > Lucifugimonadales > UBA3495 > Bin87. The sequence goes on from OX638345.1 coordinate 3,051,009, forward strand.
ACCTGCCCGGCTACGATGGTCGCCACCGCACGCACGCAGGGCAAATCCCCCACCGAGATCGCAAGCGGGTCAGGTTGCACCACCGCCAGGTCGGCCGGCATTCCGGGCGCGACGCGCCGTTGACCGGAGTGCAGGGCCAGCGCCTCGGCCACTGACCTCACCCCAACACCTCCGATATCGAACCCGCTACCAGATTGGCGGGACATGGCGGCTGCCATTGACGCCCACGGGTTCGGTTCGATAACCGGCGCGTCGGAGCCCAGGACGGTGGTGATTCCTCGGGAGACCAGCGCGCCCACCGGGTAGAGATGCGGCAGGAGACGGGTAGTGACGGTGCTGCGGTACCGTTCGCCGTCGTAGTGCAAGAACCCGGGATTGGGAACCACCATCGCGCCGCTTTGTGCCACCAACTCGAGAACATCGGGCGGGCATTCGGCGCAGTGCTCGATGCGGTCCAGAGGCTGCCTCTCGCCCCCGGTCACGACCGGTGGGGCGTCGCCTATGGCCAGCGCCGCCGCGACGACGGCGTCCCTCTCCACGGCGTGTATAGCCACTGGAAATCCCAATTCGTGCGCGTGGGCCACCATCTCCGTTAACTGGTCCGGATCGGGGCGCAGTTGCCCGGTGGAAGCGGTGAGCATGATTTTGGCGTGGCCCACGGCGAGCAGACCCTGGTTTGCCGTGGCCCCGTAGCCCAGCCCGGCCGCCCGCATCTCCTCCAGACGGTCGAAGCCGACCATCATGGTCAGCCGCAGGGGCAATGTGCCGGCACCGGTCACCTCCTGGAAATAGCGCCAGCGATCCAGACCGTTGCTCGGGCCGGCATCGGTGCCCTGCGTTGTGCCGTAGCCCAGCATCCTCTCACCGAAATCGCCCAGGGCGTCCCTCATGACCTCAGGAGATGGGTCTTCGGATACTCCCGTCCGGTCACGCAGCCATTCGGACATTTCCAATAGCAGGCCGGTCGGTTCCCCGTCGGTATCGCGGACAATCACGCCTTCAGGTGGATCCGCTGTCTGACGGTCGATGCCCACCGATGCCAGCGCGCGGCTGTTGAGTGCGCACGCGTGGCCGGAACGATGTTCTACCCTGACCGGCCGTGTGGAGGAAACGCGATCCAGGTCGTGGCGAGTCAGATGCCGGCCCAAGCCGAGCGGGGAGTCGTCGTATCCGTAGCCACGTATCCAACCGTCTCCGGAAGCCGCAGACCTTCGCAGCGATTCAACAATCTCCTCCACATCGCGCGCCTCAGCCGGACGGCAATCCACCCGCAGGCTGGCGGCGGCGGCGGCCAGCAGGTGGCAATGGGCGTCGACGATGCCCGGTATGACCGCACGGCCGGCGCAGTCCAGCACAGCGGTGCCCGGACTCGCCAGCCGCCGGATTGCGCGGTCGTCGCCGGCCGCCAGAACCTTGCCGCCGGCCACTGCCAGCGCGGTCGGATTACCCTCGCCGGCGAGGATTTTGCCGTTGAGGAGAACGATATCTACAGGAGGCGTCATTAGAGATTCGGAGATCGCCCGTTGCGGAAGGATCGACCATTCACGGTGCTATAATCGCGTCCCACCAAGCCTGCAGCCACATTGAGCACATCTATCGGGAGCAACATTATGCCGGAACTGGAAATCATCATGGGCGGCTACTCCATCAACACCGACCAGACGCGGTTGGGGCTCTGTACCGTCACCCTGATTCGCGGCGAAGTGCTCTCAATCGTGGACGTGGCCCACTTCGGTCGCCGCAACATGCTGGTCGATGAGCTGGCCGCCCACGGTATTTCCACCGACGACATCGGTCGGGTGATCCTGACCCACGCCCATTGGGACCACTCCCAGAATACCGATCTGTTCCCCAATGCGGAAATCGTGATCCACGCCGACGAACTGGAATACAGCCGCAACCCTCGGGTCGGCGACCTGGCGACCGCGAGGTACTTCGCCGACACCCTGCTGAGTCAGAACGTGAACGCGGTCAGCGGTGAAACCGAGCTGGAGCCCGGCGTCAGGATTATCGAGACCCCGGGGCATACGCGCGGGCACATCAGCGTGGTGGTTGAAACGGAAGCCGGTGCGATATGCATCGGTGGAGACGCCATGTCGGATGCCGGCGCAATCGGCCGGGGTACGCCAGCGATCATCTTTTGGAGCGAGGCCGACGCCAGGGCCAGCATCCAGAAAATCGTCGCCGCCGCCAACACCATCTATCCGGGCCACGACCGTCCCTTCCGGGTGGAGTCCAACGGCGACATCACCTACCTTGCCGATTCTCCGACTCTTGAGGTCAGCGGCGTGCTGCACTACGCCAGCGGCGCGGTTACGGTCAAACTCGGGCGGGCCGATCACCCCGGCACCACCGTGATGCCCAGCGCCATCGACTACCAGGGCGGGGGACAGAGTCACCCCGGTCACTGCTGAAGCGCTCCCCGGCAATCGCGCTTCAGCCGAACACCGCATAGCCGAGAGGCGTCATACTGCGATGCAGGCGGTCATTTTCGACTGGGATTTGACCCTTTGGAACAGTTGGGGCATCCATCTGGGCCTGATGGAGAGCACCGCGGCTGAGCTGGGCAAGGTCGCGCCCACCGCCGAAGCGGTCGCCGCCGAGTTCCATCGCCCGTTTCACCAGCATCTCCTGTGGTTCTTTGGGAGTCATCCGGACGCCGAGAACGAGTTGGACGGCATCCTCCCCATCTACCTGAGCCACTACCACGCAATTGACGGACATCGCCGTTACCTGTACCCGGGAGTTGCCACGCTGCTGAACGCCTTCCGGCGACGCGGGATACGCGTGGGCATCCTTTCCGACAAGATCCCGTACTTCGGTGAGATCGAACTGCGGGAGTCCGGTCTGTCCCCGCTTGTGGAGTACGCAAACTTCAAGACCGACGCGCGGCCCTACAAACCGGCGCCCGACGGCCTGGTGGATGTCCTCAAGAATATGGCGGTGGACCCGGCAGACGCCATGTACGTGGGCGACGGGCCGCAGGACATCGCCTGCGCCCGCAGCGTCGGGGCGACTTCAGCCGCCGCACTGTGGGCAACTATCGACAAGGACGCCATACTGGCCGAGCAGCCGACCCACCGCGTATACCGTCCCCACCAGGTGATGGCCGTGGTCGCCGAAGCGAACGGGTACGGCGGTTCTGATCCCTGGCGGCGGCATCTTCCGTGGCCATGGCGTCCGAACCCGGACAACCCCGAAGACGACCAAGACGCAAAGAACGCCAACCTTGCCGACGCCGGCGACGACGTGGGTCAGTCGCCGTTGCTGTCCTGGCCACTGGCGGACCGTTGGCGTGGGCGCACCCAGGACCTGGCGCTGCCGCCGAGGGATGCCAACCCCATCGCCCCTCTCAGATTGCAAACCGGCGCGGACGATGGCGGTTGACCGCCAGGCGTCGTGGCCGCGTATGCTTCGTCGCGAGTAGACCGCGTCTGAGGCGCGTTGCCAGAGGTTATGTTGCTTGTATAATGGCCGCAGCCGTTGCGCCCCCGGTGACAACGGCATCGCCGCAGGTTAGCCGCGGCGACACCAGAAATGGGAGTCCACCCCAATGAAGAACAAGGTTTTTCCCGATTTCGACTCCGCCGTTGCCGACATGAAAGACGGCATGACCTTTATGTCGCCCGGTTTTGGCAACGTGGGCCTGGCCCGCAATCTCCTCGCCGCGGTGCACCGGCTGGGCGTCAAGGATCTCACCGGCATTTCCAACAACGCCGGCTCAATGGACGACCGGGTGGATGTCGGCACGTTGATCGAAGCCCGCCAGGTCAAGAAGATGATCTGTGCGTTCACCGCGCCGACGCATCCGTCTCAGATCACGCCCTTCGTGCAGATGTACAACGACGACGAGCTGGACGCAGAGCTGGTCCCCCAGGGCACCCTGGCCGAGCGCATGCGGGCCGCCGCGGCCGGCATCGGCGCTTTCTACACGCCGGCCAGCGTCGGCACCGAACTGGCTGAAGGCAAGGAGCACCGGGAAATCAACGGGCGCACCTACGTGCTCGAGTATCCGTTGCCGGCCGATTTCGCCCTCATCCGCGCCTACCGGGCCGACACCTTTGGCAACCTTCAGTTCCGCCTGACCCAACGCAACTTCAACCCTATCATGGCCATGGCTGCCGACATCACCGTGGTCGAGGTGGAAGACAGCATCGTTGAACCTGGGGAGATCGACCCGGACTGCGTACACGTTCCTGGAATCTACGTTGATCGACTGGTAAAGATCCCGGAAGACGGGCTTTGGGACTGACGACGCCGGTTCAAGTCAGCAACGGCGCCGCATCAGGCACGCGATAGAGAACACAAGGAGTACGACGATGACCACTGCGGACAAGCCCCGTCTCTCTCGACAAACCATGTGTGATCGGCTGGCGATGGAATTCCAGGACGGTTGGATCGTGAACCTCGGCGTGGGGATGCCTACGCTGTGTTCCAACTACCTGGAGTCCGAGCCCGACAAAGAGATCATTTTTCACTCCGAAAACGGAGTGATCGGATTTGGTCCGCTGGCTCCGGCCGGGGAAGAAGACCGGCACCTGGTCAACGCCGGTGGCCAGAACGTGGTCGCCCTGCCCGGCATGGCCATAGTGCACCACGCCGATTCCTTCGGCATCATCAGGAAGGGCATGGTGGACGTGACGGTGATGGGAGCGTACGAGGTGTCCGAAAACGGCGACTTCGCCAACTGGCGCATACCGGTGCGCAAGGGCGGCGGCATCGGCGGCGCGATGGACCTGGCCGGCTGCGCCAAGCGCGTGTTCATCGCCATGGAGCACAACCAGCGCAATGGCGCGCCCCGCGTCCTCAAGCAGTGCAGCCTGCCCATAACCGCGCCGGGAGTGGTAAAGCTGCTGGCGACGGATCTAGGGCTGTTTGAAATCACCGAAGACGGCTTCGTTCTGCGCGAACACGCCCCCGGCTGGTCCCCCGAGGACATCCAGGAGCAAACCGAGGCCGAGCTGATCATCGCCGACGACCTGCGGGAGATACGGGTGCGGCCGGCGTAGCCGCGCAGTCAACCATGTACACGTCCTTCAGCATCGAAAACTTCCGCCTGTTCGACCAACTGACGGTGGACCCCCTGGCCCGCGTCAACCTGATCGCGGGCCAAAACAACGCCGGCAAGACGGCCTTGCTAGAGGCGATTTGGTTGCACTCCGGGCCGAACATTCCTGATCTAGGCATCCGGCTCGCGGGTTTTCGCGGGATCCCGACCGCGAACCCGAACAGGTTTATGCACGATCTGTTTTTTGACTTCGATCACAGCAGAGCGATAACGCTGCGAGCCAGAGGTAGTTGGAACACGCGCCCTAGGATTCTAACTGTCAAATCGCAACCTCGCGCGGAAGCGGTGATCACTACCGCCACAACTGAGCCGCCGATCATGCCTCCCAGAGGGTCACAAGAGCCGGATGTAATGACCGCTTCCGCCTCCGAGATAGTGCTCAATTACATTGATGAGCACGGCACAAGTTTCGAGTCCGCTGGATGGTGGGTCAGGTCTAACCCGCAGATGGTCAACATGGGACCTAATATCCAAATGGCGCTCGGTGGGGAAGGGATGGCTACGCGGCAAGCCAAGGTAGCGAACCATCCTTCATGCGTATTTCTTAGTGCTAGGCACCGCACCGGACCGGAAGAAGATGTCCAGCGTTTTGGAGAGGTAGAGTTAGAAGGTTACGCTGACCGGATAGTCGAAGCCTTGCAGGTCGTTGACCCAAGGATAAAACGCCTTTCGACGATTGCGACAGCGCCCATGCCAATGGTGTATGTGGACGTTGGGTTGAGTCGTTTGCTGCCCATTGGTTTTCTGGGTGACGGAATGGGCAGGTTGCTTTCCATGGCGTTGGCGTTCCACCAAGCCCGAAACGGAACCATTCTCATCGATGAGGTGGAAAACGGATTACATCACCGTACACTCGAACAGGTATGGACACGCCTCGACTGGCTGTCGCGGGAATTCAATGTGCAAGTCTTTGCAACGACGCACAGTGATGAGTGCATAGTTGCGGCAGATAATGCATTCACAACGCTTGGGTCGAACGATTTGCACCTACATCAACTCTATCGACGAACTCCTTCCGAGCCGGTAAAAGCGATGACGTACACTAAAGAAGCATTGAATACCAACGTCGCTTTTCGCTGGGAGTTGCGTTGATGGTCGCCCCGCCAAGGCGGCCGGCGAATTTCCGGATCGAACAATCGCGCCTCCTGCTAGTCGAAGGCAATGATGATGCTCAGTTCTTTCGCCGAATCATCGAACGTCGCCAGAGCGAAGGGACACAGATCATCGATTTCGGCGGGAAGGATAAGTTGGGCGAGTTTTTGACAAGCGTCCTCGTCCCTCGTGTCAAGGCTACCGATATTGTCCGAATCATCGGCGTAGTAAGAGATGCCGATGAGTATCCCGACAGAGCGTTCCAAAGCGTCAGCGACTCTTTGCGACGCGCCGGATTGCCGGTCCCGAACTCACCAGCTACACCCGCTAACGGTAGTCTGGACGGGGCTGAAATTCAGATATTGATGCACATCATGCCTGACAATGTATCGACCGGTGATCTCGAAACCCTGTGCCTCACTGCCGTCCGAGACACAGTCGCCATGACTTGCGTCGACGGTTACATCGAATGCCTGCAAACGCGGGGCCAAACTGTGCAACACGAACGCAAGGCTAGGCTACACGCCTATCTGGCTTCCCATCCGGGTGACCCCACACTACAGCCTGGTCAGGCGATCGACGCAGGGATTATTCCGTGGGACAGTCCCGCCTTTGAGGCCGTCCACAGGTTCTTGGACGTGTTGGACGCCGCCTCTTAGAAACTATCTCAAAAGGTGAACAGGCGGCGATTGAGGGGTTAGTATAAGGCAAAAGCGTGTGGAGGTGGGCTATGGAGGACGGTGCGGCATTGGCAACCATCTGGGAGGTTCCCGATCACCTTTGGGAGCAGATCCACCCGGTGATACTGGAACTGGACCCGCCCAAGCCCTCTGGCCGGAAGCGGGCCGACCCTCGGCTGATGCTCAACGGCATCATCTTCCGGCTGCGCAGCGGGTCCCAGTGGAACCACTTGCCCAGGGAATTGGGGGATGACAGCACGATCCATCGCACCTTCCAGCGCTGGGTGGAGCGCGGGGTGTTCCAGCGCATCTGGACGGTATTGGCGGCGGACTGCGCCGAGTTGGGCGGCGTGCAGTGGGAATGGCAAGCGGCGGACTGCGCCATGGGCAAAGCGCGTTTTGGGGGGATGCGGTTGGCCCCAACCCCACGGACCGGGGCAAGGCGGGCAGCAAGCGCAGCATCCTGGTCGAAGGACAGGGCGGCCCGTTGAGCGTGGTGGTGGCCGGAGCCAACGTGCATGATACGAAGTTGTTGGCGGAAACACTGGAGCACATCGTCGCAGTGCGCCCCGCAGATTATGGAGGCGACGCCCCCAACCTGTGCCTGGACAAGGGGTACGACAATCCCACCGGTCGTAGGGCCGTTGCGGACCATGGCTATGTTCCGCACATCCGGCGCATTGGCGAGGAGAAGCTGGCGCCCGACGGTCGGAAACGCTATCCGGCGCGACGGTGGGTGGTGGAACGAACGCTGGGCTGGCTGTCCAAGTGCCGGGGAATACTGGTGCGCTACGACAAGAAAGCATCGAACTATCTGGGGCTGCTGCAACTGGCCTGCGCATTACTCTGGTATCGCCGGCAGTGGCAACTGCTGTTTTGAGATAGTTTCTTAGGCACCCGGTTCACGATGGGCACTTGGATTAGCGCATCACGTTGTTCAGCCCAGCGTGCCTCCCCGGATCCAAATCCCTGCCGGCCAGCGCCGGGTGGTCGGGGCTGTAGCGGTGGCAGCGGAAGGTCGCGTTGGTGTACTCCATGCCGCCACCTCCACCCGCGGCGTCGCTGTAGAGGAAGAACGGGTTGATGTATTCCCAGACGACCTCGCTGCGGGGCGTGACCTCGAACATCCGGCCCGGCGCTCCCTCGCAGATCAGAGTGTTGCCGTTCGGCTGCCGCTCCGCGCTGCTGATGTTGTAGCTGTAGAAGGAGATAGACGGCATGCCCTGGTACTGCCAGTGGATATCGTTGGTAGTCGGGTCCACTTCCACTATGCGGGAGAAACTGGCGCCCCGCCGGTGACCGCCGTTGTCGAAGATCAGCACGCGTCCGTTGTCCAGCCAGGTGGGATGGTGCTGGTGGTAGATCTCGCCCGGTCCCCACTTCCACTTGAAGGCTCCGGTGGTCCGGTCGACGATGCCCACGGTGCTGGTGAGCCGGTAGCTGACCAGCAGGTCCCCATCGGGCGTCACGTTCAGGCTGTTGCCGTGGGTCCATTCTCGCCGCGCCTCCAGCGGACAGATGACGTCCTCGGCGGGGTCCAGGTGCTCCCATGACCGCCACTCCCACACGGCGGCGCCGTCCGGCGTCACTTCCCGGACCACATCGCCGAGCATGCCGGGAGCGAAATCCACATCGAATCCACCCTGAACCTGGGCCACCAGATCCGTGGGAACGGGGTCCCACATGAGCAGCAGGGTGTTTCCGTTGGGCAGCCGCTCGTAATCATGGTGGAGCGTATTGTCCCGGTAGGCCCAAACCAGGTTGCTGTCCCAGTCCAACTCGATGATGCTGGCCGACGAGCCGCCGACCGTTTCGACACCACCGGCATCCACAGGGGGCATGGTGCGGCAGAGCAGGTTACCGTTGTCCAACAGGTAGGCGTAGTGAATGCCCTCAGGCGAATGCCAACGGTGAACCACGTTGCCTTCCATATCGATGAGGTAGGCGTCCTTGCCGCCGCGCGTGGTGGAGAAAAGCGTATAACCCCGTTGGCACGCTGCCGGAGTGTAGTGGATCAGCCCGACCGGATGGTGAATTGACCAGCCCATTCGTTGCCCTCCGCAAAATCGATTCCGGCGCGATTATAGCAGGGGTCCCGCGTGAGCCCGGCGTGGACGCGAGTTATACTGCGCGGGCCATGGGCCGCAGAATGTCGCCACGTCGAGGATCGACCCCTGGTGGCGTTGTCACGCTCCTGAGGTAATCGCCTTTCCCATGTGGATTTTCCTGGCCATCTGCAGCGCCGCTTCGCTCGGCCTCGCGAACATTGCCCACAAAAGGCTGCTGGACAACTACCTCGAGGGTGTCGGAGCATTGGGCGCCGGCTCGATCGTTACGCGATCGTTTTTTGCGGCGCTGGCCCTGATCGTGGTGGGTTGGCCGGTCGGAGCGCCAGCGCTATCAATAGCCATCGGTCTGCTATCCGGCGTGAGCCTGGGCACGGGTCTTTTGCTGCTGTTCCTGGGTCTCAAGCTGGGAGAGGCCTCGAGAGCCGTTGCCGTCAGCCAGACCAATCCCATCCTGGTCGCGTTGTTGGCGCTGGTCATACTCGGGGAAACGATCACGCCACCGCAGTGGGCCGCGATTGCCCTTGTGATCTGCGGAGTTGCGCTGGTCTCTATCGAAGGGTTCGGCAAGGGGCTGCTCAAGCTGACCCCCGGGCTGACCGCGCTGGTGGGAAGCTCAATAACGCTGGGCCTGTCGTTTTTCCTGGCCAAACTGGTGCTGGCCGACCTGACCCCTTGGGAAGTCTTCGGGCTGCAGGAGTTGGGGATGGTACCGGCGTTCGCGGTGTTCGGGCGGCCGGCAAACTGGCGGCGACTGTGGAACGGATTGCGTTCCGGTCCAGCCCTGACAACCTTCGTGATCGGTGAAGGCCTGCTGCCTCAACTGGCCATACTGCTTTTCGTCTGGTCGTTCAATCTGGGGCCAGTGTCGCTGGCGTCGGCGATCCTGGCCACGCGTCCGTTGTTCGTTTTCGTGGTGGGCACGTTGCTGAGCTGGCGGACCTTCGGCATCATGCAGGAATCACTGCGGCCCTCGGCGTTGGCTGCCAAGGGTATCGCCATAGCGATGATCGTCGGAGGGACGACGATGCTGGCGACCCTGTGACGTCCGCTTGACCCCGGTAGCGACCATGCCGGGTTGTCCGCCAGACTGTCCCGCCGGCATGGACGGAAACAACTAGCCGGCCGGCGCGGATTCCGTAGCAGGGCTAGGGCGGTACTTCAGCGTCCAGAAGTGAACCAGTCCCACGGTGACGATGATCGCCACGCAGTACCAGATCGGTAGCCAGGAGATGTCGAAAATCGCTTTTGCAACGATAATCGACGCGATATAGACAAAGGCGAGGGTGATCGTGGTGCTGCGTGTGGTCCACAGGATCACCAGGGCCGGCAGGGCCATGAGCAGCACCGGGCCCGTGAGCACCGCCGCAGTCACGCCCAGAGCGGTTGCCGCGCCGCGTCCGCCTCGGAAGCGAAGCCATACCGGCCAGATATGCCCGGCCATGGCGGAAGCGCCGGCCAGCATTCCGGACCCGGACAGTTCCGGCAGGGCGTCCGCCGAATCCGGCGCGTCGGTCGATATCAGGCTGACGAGGAGGTTGAGGACGAAGACCGGCGCGGCGCCCTTGGCGATGTCCACCACCCCGACGGTGATACCCCACCGACGTCCGTAGACGCGGCCTACGTTACCGGCGCCGACGTTGCCATCGCCAAGTTCCCGAATGTCCATGGCCCCGCGGGCAGCGCGGCGGGCAACCAGATACGCCGTAGGCAGGCTGCCCACCAGATAGCCGAAAACGAGTGCTGCGCCGGACAGCCACAGCATTGCACGACCTCCGACCTCGCGACGCCCGCGTCTATCGCATGATCAGGTGGCTGCTACGGGCTGCCTTACCTGAGTGCACCAGTGACGGTACTTGGGATTGTTGCCGACAACGATGTCAAAGTACATGCGCTGCAATTCGGCGGTAATCGGGCCGGGCTGCCCATCGGCTATCGGTCGGCAATCCAACTCGACGACCGGGGTCAGGTGGGCGGCGGTACCGCTGAGGAATACCTCGTCCGCAAGGTATAGCTCGCTGCGGTCGATGGTGCGCATCTGCACATTTATCCCGAGCTCAGCGCCAGCCAACTGCATGATGGTGTCGCGCGTGATACCGCCGAGGACGTTGTCCTCCAGCGGAGGCGTGTAGATCACCCCTTTCTTCACCATGAAGATGTTCTCGCCGGACCCTTCGGACACGTGCCCGTCGTGGTTGAGCAGGATGGCCTCATCGAAGCCGGCGATGGTGGCCTCGGTCTTGGCGAGGATGCTGTTGATGTAGATGCCGCAGGCCTTGATGCGCGCCGGGATCATCGGGTCATCGACCCGACGCCAGGACGAAGTGCAGCAACGCAGCCGATCGCTTCCCAGGTAGTTGCCGAACGGCACCGTGATCAGGGTGAAGTCCGACGACAGTTCCTGGAGTTTCAGGTTGGCGACCAACTCCTCACTCTTGTAGGCAAGAGGTCGGATATATATGTCGGAATCGTGGCGGTTGCGCTCGACCAATTCCACAGTAATGTTGCAGAGATCGTCGGCGGAGTAGGGAATGTCCAGCATGAGGATGCGACATCCGTCCAGCAGGCGCTCGTAGTGTTCCCGCATGCGGAAGATATTGATGGCGCCCTGCTCTTCGTTCCAGTTGCCGCGGATACCCTCGAATACGCCGGTCCCGTAATGGAGGGCGTGGGTCATTACGCTTACTCTGGCCTCGCTGGCTGGTACGAACTGCCCGCGGAAAAACACTTGCAGTTGGTCGGAATTGAAGGAAGCCTGGCCATTGGTAGTCACGTAATGCCCCCTTTTGAGCAAAGAATTCGGGGCATTATACCGTTGACCACGTCCCGTTGCCAATCGACCCGAGTTGCGCGCTGACACAAAACCCGGGTGCGCCGGGCCGGAAACGCGTCAGCCCATTTAAGCGTTTCATCTCTTCTCGATACGCACGCCCGGTCCTGTCTCGGATATTAGCCGGTGGGCGAACAGGTAGTCCATGATCGCGTCGACGCATTCGACGGGGGAGCGCCCGGTCGTGTGAATGGCGATCTCGGGCTCCTCCGGGCGTTCAAAAGGCGAGTCTATCCCCGTGAAATTGATGATTTCGCCGGCCCGGGCCCGACGGTAGAGGCCCTTGTTGTCCCGTTGTTCACAGAGCGACAGGGGCGTGTCGACAAAAACTTCGACGAACTTCTCGGCGGGAACCAGGCTCCGCGCGAAGTCCCTTTCCGCCTTGAACGGTGAGATGCAGGCCGCAAGGGTGATCAGCCCGGCGTCATACATCAGGCCGGCCACCTCCGCCATGCGCCGCACGTTTTCGTGCCGCGCTGCCACGCTAAACCCCAAATCCCGATTGAGCCCGTGGCGGAGATTGTCGCCATCCAGCACGTAGGTCGCGTAGCCGAAGTCGTACAGCCGCTTGGCCAGGCAATTGGCCAGCGTCGTCTTGCCGGCGCCCGACAACCCCGTGAACCAGAGCAGCAGCGGCTCCTGTTTGAGCAATGCGGTCCGGTCGCGGCGGGACACTGCATAGTCCTGCCAGAACACTTCTGAGTGCTCGCTCATATCGCCTACCCAGGGTCAGTTATCGCGGGCGATTATATCGCAGACCCGCCAGCAACTACCCTCCTTCGACGCCGGTGCGAATCCGCTTTTGGACCGGCCCTGCTCGTGAGCGCAGCGCTGCTATCTCTTTGGCGGATCCATCGCCAGGGCGTCCGGGTTCCGGCGCCGGCTCGTTTTTCGCGATCACAAACCCGGTTCCCAATGGCGCCATCACGAAGATGCTTTTCAACTGTTCGCCAAGCCGCCGCCATCACAAATCGTGATAACAACCGGGTTGTTGGAACGGGTCTTCATTTGTGATAGAATTCTCAAGGCAGGCGCCAATACACGCTCCATTCGGAGGAGAAACATGGAAGGAAAGGTTCAGATCGAGATTACCTACTGCGTGCCTTGACAGCACCACGCTACCGCCACGTGGATGGCGAACGAGTTTTTCCGGGCCTACGGCGGCGACGCCGCTATCACGATCTCCCCGCGCGGACAGAGCATCATGGAAGTGTTCGTGGACGGTGAGAAGATCTTTGATCGGAAGGCCGAGGGCAACATCTACCCCGACTTGGGCCGCGTCCGCAAGATGAAGGAAGTCATTTCCGCCAGGATCGCGAGCGCCGACCTCGCCGTGGCCGCCGACAACTAGTCGAGCACACCAAACGGAATTGAAAGCCGCCGCCCTCACGGGCGGCGGCTTTATTTGGTTGCGCGGAGCTGTTGATAACGCGATTATGAAACAGACCCTGCCATGTTTTTCGACATCACTAGCGGCTCAGTAACTGCCCTCACTACGGCAGATACCTGCGAAATCGAACGGTGACCATCGACGATGTGCCAGTGATCAGGGTCAGATTCGGCCTGCTTTAGGAACCCGCGCCGGACATCGTCATGAAAAGACAAGATTTCTTCTTCGAACCTGTCTGGCGTATCGCCAATGGGCAGAGCGAGTTGCAACTGCCGACTGTTCACCCGCTCCAGTCCTACCAATGGATCAATATTCAGCAAGATGGTGAGGTCGGGATACAATTCGCCAGTGGCAAAATCGTTGAGCCATCGGATTTGGTCCAATTCGATACCGCGCCCATACCCTTGGTATGCGATTGTTGATCCCGCGAAACGGTCTGCTACAACGATCGCCCCCTCTGACAAATGCGGCCGCACTTGTTCAGAAATGAGCTCCGCTCGCGAGGCTTCAAACATCAGCAACTCCGCCAAAATTGTGACTGGACGATCGCTGACCAAGTATTCCCTCAAGTAGTTGCCCAATTCCGTAGAACCGGGCTCGCGCACTGGCACCGCGTGATAACCCAGTGCGCTCAAATGTGACACGAGCAAGCGCGCTTGCGTGGACTTGCCCGCCCCTTCACCGCCTTCAAAAGCTATGAAAACCCCCGACATCGTCGCGACCCCCGGTTGCCTGTCAACTATCCGGCATCAGGCTAGCAGATGTGGGGCCCGCGCCATTCGTGGCTCGGCTCCCCATTTCGGCCAACGCGAGGCTACGGACGGTAAATCAGCACGCCGCGCTGAGGGTCGCGCCCGCGGCTGGTCGACGCCAGGTTGAATTCTTCGACCAGCATATGCTGCAGGCGGCGGATGTAGGGACGCTGCGGTTCAAGTTGGACGCTGAATTCGCCGTCCAGCACCCGACGGGCCGCGTCTTCAACCTCAGCGCGCGCGGCGGCCATGGCATCGGCGCTGGCTTCCTCTCCATCCGCAGAACGGCCGCGAGCGGGAGCCAGGTCTATGCCCTGATCGCGGGCGAGGGAGGTCAGGAATTCTGACACCTGGGGCACAGTGTTCTTGCGGAGGACGTACACGGGCACGTTGTTGCTCTCAGCGATCCGTACCAACTGGCTGCCGCGTCGGTAGTGGTTCTTGGTGGTGAGCAACACGCTGGCGCGGCGCAGTTCGCTGACAATCTCAGCGGTGGCCTCGCGTTCGGACAGGGCGGCCTCGACCTTGTCGCGGCTGACGCCGAAGAGGAAGATCCTGGCATCGAGGCGGCGGCCGCCCGAACCGTTGGCATCGGGTTCGTCGCGGAAGGTCTCGGGCGGATACTGGTCGTACTCGGTTTCGCCATTGTTCGACCGTTTGCGACCACGCCGGCTGCGGATGTCGTTGGCCGACCACGGGGTCTGCCCAACTTCGCTGGGCCGGGAAGCGGCGGTGCGCGACACGTTGCCATCGCCGTCCATGCGCCGCACTTCGGGCTCCACCGGGTAGCCGCGCAGCCACTGGTCAACCACCTGAGCCACGTCCTCGTGGACCAGGACCTCGTCCCAATCGCGGATTTCGACCACCACGTCGAAGGTGGGAGGAGCTTTGCGCTCCAAAACCGTTTTCTGCGTGCCCCGGAACCGGGCTTCCTGGTCTCCCAGGGTGACGGTCTGCACGCCGCCGACCAGGTCCGACAGCGTGGGGTTCATGATCAGGTTGTCGAGAGTGTTGCCGTGGGCGGTGGCTACCAACTGGACGCCGCGCTCGGCGATGGTACGAGCGGCGGCGGCTTCCTGGGTGGTGCCCATCTCGTCGATGATGATGACCTGGGGCATGTGGTTTTCCACCGCCTCGATCATCACGCCATGCTGTTCAGTGGGCGTCGGGACCTGCATGCGGCGGGAATGGCCGATGGCGGGGTGCGGAATGTCGCCGTCGCCGGCAATCTCATTGGAAGTGTCGACGATGATGACCCGCTTGCGGGCTTCGTCCGCCAGGACGCGGGCCACCTCGCGGAGCATGGTGGTCTTGCCGACGCCGGGCCGACCCAGGAGGAGAATGTTCTGGCCGCCGTAGGCCAGGTCCTCAATGATCTTGATGGTGCCGAAAACGGCGCGCCCCACGCGACAGGTTATGCCAACCACGTTTCCGCTGCGGTTGCGGATTGCGGAGATCCGGTGCAGGGTCCGCTCCATCCCGGCGCGGTTGTCACCGCCGAAATTGCCGATGCCGGATACGACGTACTCCAGGTCCTCCCGGCTCACCGGTTCCTCGCCCAGCAATGCATCGCCGTGGGAGAAACGGGCTTCCGGCAGGCGGCCCAAATCGAGGATAACTTCCAACAGGTCATCAAGCTCTTCCTGCTCCCGGAGTTGCTGAGTGATGCGCTCCGGGAGGACCGCCAGCAGTTGCTGCAATTCATCCTGGGCCAGCTGTTCGACCGTTACCAACTATGCCTCCCGGTGGAGCTGAGTATTTCTGCGCTTTCGTGGCCAGCGCTTCGGCAATGATAGGTTATGGGCGGGGCACGCGGCTAGCGGACACGAGGCGCGTCGATGAGGGGGGCCTCCGGGTCAAAGGGAGGTCCGCCAGCCAGGGAGACGAAGTAGCGGTGAATGCGGGCGTCGGCGGTGAGTTCAGGGTGGAAAGACGTAGCCATCATGTTGCCTTGCTGCACGGCTACGGGCCGGCCGTCGGCCAACGCGGCGAGTACTTCAACCTCCTCGCCGACCCGGATGATCACCGGGGCGCGGATGAAGATGGCATGATATTCGCGGTCACCCAGCCCACGGATGAGCAGATCCTGCTCGAAGGAATCGACCTGACGTCCGAAGGCGTTGCGCTGCACACCCACGTCCATGAGGCCCATCGGCACCGGGTCTTCCTCGGTGATTTCATTCGCCAGCATGATCATGCCGGCGCACGTACCCCATACGGCTTTGCCGCGGGCTACCATGTCCGCTACCGGGTCGCGGAGATCGTACAATGACATGAGGCGGCTCAGTGCGGTGCTCTCCCCGCCCGGAATGATGAGGCCGTCCAGCGTTTCGAGATGCTTTGGCAAACGCACCTCCATGGCTGCAACACCCACGCTACGGAGCACGTGGCAGTGCTCCGCAAAGTCACCCTGAACTGCCAAGACGCCGATGTTCAACTAAACGAACAGCCTCTCTGCCGTAAGCTCGATGCTATTGTCGCGACAACAACCCGATCAGACGCTGCGGGTGGCGAGGAGTTCCTGATCGGACAGTTCGCGGACGCTGCGGCCGACCATGGGCTCGCCCAGATCCTTGGACACGTCGGCGAGGATGTGGGGATCATTGTAGTGAGTGACGGCCTGAACGATGGCGTGACCGCGGCGGACCGGGTCGCCGGATTTGAAGATGCCGGAGCCCACGAAAACGCCATCGGCTCCCAACTGCATCATGAGAGCGGCGTCGGCGGGTGTGGCCACGCCACCGGCGGCAAAGTTCACCACGGGCATGCGGCCTTCTTCGCGAGTCTGCATCAGGAGGTCAAGGCTTACGCGCATATCCCGCGCCTCGACCACCAGCTCGTCGTCGGGCAGATTGCGCAACTTGCGGATGGCATCCTGCACGGCCCGCATGTGGCGCACGGCCTCAACCACGTCGCCGGTGCCGGCCTCGCCCTTGGTGCGGATCATGGCAGCGCCTTCGGAAACGCGCCGCAGGGCTTCACCCAAGTCCCGGCAACCGCAGACGAAGGGGACGGTGAAGTCGTGCTTCCAGACATGGTGCTGTTCGTCGGCGGGGGTCAGAACCTCCGACTCGTCCACGTAGTCGACCCCCATGGCTTCCAGGATCTGAGCTTCGACGAAGTGTCCGATACGGCACTTGGCCATCACCGGTATCGAGACGGCGTTGATAATCGCAGCGATCATCGACGGATCGCTCATCCGCGCAACGCCGCCATCCGCCCGGATGTCCGCGGGCACCCTTTCCAGGGCCATCACGGCGACGGCGCCCGCTTCCTGGGCGATACGGGCCTGATCAGCGGTGACGACATCCATGATGACGCCGCCCTTGAGCATCTGCGCGTGGCCGGATTTGACGGTAAAAGTACCAGTTAGGACGTCAGCAACCATGTGCACGCCTCCTCAATGACAAAACGAATGCTTCAGCCCATTATAGCCGTCGCCGCCGGGCCAATCAAATGGCGCGAAACGCTGCGATGGAGCAGAGTTGGTCGTTCCCCCAGACAGGGTGGCGCTTCTACACCATGACGAATTCGGAGTCGCGTTGGCATCTCCACGCTGCATCGGCCAGGAAGCAGTCTCAATCCAGCGCCAGCGCCGCCAATGCAGCGCGAGCCGCGGCAACTTCGGCGGCGTTCTTGCTCGAACCGACGCCGGTGCCGAGAACCTGCTCGCCAGCGGAGACCTCGACGTCGAAACTGGGCCGGTGAGATGGACCGGCGGAGCCTACCACGCGGTAAACCGGGGTAGGTTTGCCCTGACCCTGGAGAAGTTCCTGCAGTTCGGCTTTGGGATTGTCAGGGCGCCAGCCGGGTTGGCAAGCCGATGCGATCGGTTCGGCCAGGGCGCGCAGGACGAAATCGTGGGTGGCTCCGTAGCCCTGGTCCAGGTAGATTGCCGCGATAACCGATTCCATGACGTCGCCCAGCACGGCGTCGCCGTCTCGCCCGCCGGACGCCTCGAAACCGCGGCCCAGCAGGACATACTCGGCCAACCCCAGTTCTCGGGCGGCGGCGGCCAGGGCGCGTTGGCTGAGCAGGGCGGTCCAGCGCCGGGTCAGGCCGCCTTCGTCGCATTCGGGCAGTCGGCGGAACAGTTCTTCACTCACGATGAGCCGGACCACGACGTCTCCAAGGAACTCCAGGCGTTCGTAGGAATCGGTGTCCGAGCCGCCAGTCTCGTTGACATACGACCGGTGGGTGAGCGCCTGAATGAGCAAGCCCCGGTCCTGAAAACTCAGGCCCAGGGCTTGTTCCAGTTCGGCGACGGCGCAATGTCCGCCAAACGAACTCAATGGAGTAAGCGGTGCGCTTTAGCTGCGCACGCCTTCATAGGGCCACGGCGGGGACGGGCGCTTGACCTCGCCCACGTGCCTGTGGTCAGCCATCATTTCGACCAGGTTGTCGTAGATGGGTCCGGACTCGTCTTCCGACGGGATAAACATCTTGACGAAGGCGGAGTTGCCGTTCGGGAAGACGTAGAGCGGCACCCCGAAGGCGCCGTGGACTTCGACGGCCTCGGTGTGGCTCTCGCCGATTTCGCGAAGAACGTCAGGGTCGGCCAGGTCTTCGGCAAACCGGCCCATGTCGACGCCCGAGGCCTCGGCCACGGCATTGATGGCGTCCGCGTCGGTCAGGTCGATGCGATCTTCGTGTCGAGCCCTCAGCAGGTTGATGAAGAAACGATCAAAGATCTCCTCACCCTGGCGCTGGGCGGCGATGCCGGCGCGCAACTCGAGCAGCGTGTTGTCCGAGTCGTCCTGCTCCCAGAACTTGAAGCCGTCGTCGTTGTTGTTGTCGTGATTTACCTGAACCAGCGAGAACGGCTTCAGATCCACGGCGATTTCGTGGTCAGTGTTCTCGCGTACTTTCGCCCACCACATGGCAGCGTTGTACACGAAGGGTCAACGAAAGTCGTAATAAACGGTGAAATCAGATTCGGCCATAGTGGCACCTCCTGAGGGCGGGTTTTCCGACGTGCTCAAACATCTGGTTCGAGGTCGCCAGTTTGTTGGGCCGATTGTAGCACAGAGCTATCCGGGCTGGGCAAGCAGCGAGCCGGCGACTGGGGCTTGAAGAACCAGCCACAATTAAATAAACGCGCTTGGCCGTCATCATAAACGCGCTGGGTCCTCATCGGTCGCAGCGGCCATCAACGGAAATCAACCGCGTCCTGGCAATCCCCTATCGGCGTGAATCCGCTGAATCCAGTATCGTTGCATTCGTCATAGCAATGCAAACGCGGCGGTGTTATGCCCGATTCGTAATTGACCAAAAATATGTCGATTGTTACAATTGCGCAATCGCGGCGACTATTGCCGCTGGTCATTGTATGTCCGGCGGTGAGTTTGACCATGAAAAGTCAACGGGAGGGACTTTATGGTTACCACCTTTAATGAAAATCTGTTTTCCCCTGAGGTGATTCAGGACCCGTATTCGTACTTCGGGCGGATGCGCGAGGAAGATCCGGTTCACTGGAATGACCCCTACAAGCTGTGGGTCATTACCAAGTACAAGGACTTGGTCTGGGTCACCCGACGCCCCGAGGCGTTCTCGTCCGAAGTGTTCACCCGGGACCCGCTGCCTCCGTATCCCTCGATCGACGAGTCGGACATGGGCCTCTACGAGGACGTGCGGAACTTCTTCAGCCAGTGGTTCATCCAGACCGACCGGCGAGCGGTGAGCACCCACGAGGAGATCCGTGAGCACGGCGGCCCTGACCACACCGACATGCGCAAGGTCATCCACGGCTACTTCACGCCGAAGGCCATGGAACTGTGGCGGCCGCTGGTTCAGTCTGCCATCAAGCAGTTGCTGGACGAGGCGGAAGAGCGCGGCAGCATGGACGTGATGCGCGACTACGCCACCCCGTTGCCCCTGCTGGTGATCGCCGCCATGATGGGCATCGAGACCTATGACCGGCAGTTCATCCGCTCCCTGGCCGAGAAACTGCTGTTCATCGGGCGCGGCAATGCCGACCGGATGCAGCCATTGTCCGAGGGCATCACCGAACTGCAGGAGTACCTGCGGCCGATGGTGAAGGACCGCCTGAAGAACTCCAACGGCGACCTGCTGGACAAGATGACCGACGCCGCCCGCATGACCAACGCGGCCGGCAAGCAGATCATGGACGAAGAGCAGGTGGTAGCCAACGCGATCCTGCTGCTGTTGGCCGGTCACGAGACCACCATCAACCTGATCTGCAACGGCACCCGGGCGTTCATGACGCACCCGGACCAGTGGGATCTGTTCAAGTCCGATCCGGCCGGCCGCATGATCCGGGCCACCGAGGAATGCCTCCGGTACGACGCCCCGGTCAAGTCCATCACCCGCATCGCCGGCGAGGACGTTGAACTGGGTGGCAAGACCATCCAGAAGGACGAGCGGATGCGCTGGTTCGTTACCTCCGCTAACCGCGACCCTGAGGTCTTCGACCGACCCGACGACTTTGACATCGAGCGGTACCCGAACCCTCACGTGGCCTTCGGCAGCGGCATCCACCACTGCCTGGGTGCGACCCTGGCGCGGCTCGAAGGGCAGGAAGCGTTCAAGGCTCTGGCCGAAAGGTTCCCGAACCTGAACATGGACTGCAACCCGGACGACCTGACCTATACCTCCAGCATCACTTTCCGGACGCTGGAAAAGTTGCCGGTCAGCCTGTCGTAATCGCCGCGAACCACCCCCTGGGGTTACGAGGCCCGGCGAACATTCGCCGGGCCTCATCGTTTTACCGCTTGCGTGGCAAGCATCCTGAGCCTATAATCGGCGCATCACAGCAGTTTGTGCTGCGCAATTCGTCGGCAAATCGCGTGTCGCACACCGGAGGTCGCAGGAAATGGTTAGCACGATCAACGACAACCCGTTCTCCCTGGAAGCAATGTACCAGCCCTACGAATTCTTCGCGCGCCTGCGCGAATGGGAGCCGGTCCATTACAACGAGGAATTTGAAGTCTGGATGGTCACTGACTGGGAGCACCTCGTATGGGTGACCCGGCATCCGGAGGTCTTCTCGTCCAGCGTGTTCGCCCGGGACCCCCGGCCGCCGAACCCGCCCATCGACGAAGACGACATGGAGATCTACAACTACATCAAGAAGTGGCAGGTCTCCCGGTTCATCCAGCACGACCAGAAGCGGTACAACCCCGGGGTCAGCGGGCCCGATCACGTGGACATGCGCCGGGTGATGCACGGCTACTTCACGCCCAAGTCCATGGAGATGTGGCGACCGCTGGTGCAGTCGGCCATCGACGAGTTGCTGGACGCGGTGCAGGAAAAGGGCCGCATGGACGTGATGGCCGACCTGGCGACGCCACTGCCTCTGCTGGTGATCGCGCGGATGCTGGGCATCCCGGACAGCGACCGGCCCATTATGCGCCGGCTGGCCAAGGACTTGCGTCACCTGAACCGGACGGGACCGGACCGGATGGGTCCGCTGTCGGAATCAGTGCAGAACCTGCAGGACTACCTGGGCCCGTTGGTCGACGAACGCATCGCCAGCCCCAAGGACGATCTGATTTCGGTCGTTGCCGAGGGTGCGCGTCGGGGCATCTTCGACCGCGACATGGTGGTCAACAACGTGATGCTGCTGCTGTCGGCCGGTCACGAGACCACCATCAACCTGATCTGCAACGGCACGCTGGCGTTCACGCAGCATCCGGACCAGTGGGCGATCCTGAAGTCAGATCCCGAGGGCAAGACGGTGCGGGCCACCGAGGAGGCCCTGCGCTACGACTCGCCGGTGAAGTCCATCCAGCGGATCGCGATGGAGGATATGGAGTTGAACGGGCAGCCCATCAAGAAGAACGACCGGGTGCGGTGGTTCATCTCCGGGGCCAACCGGGACCCCAAGGTATTCGACCGGGCGGACGATTTCGACGTCGAACGCTACCCCAACATGCACGTGGCATTTGGCAGCGGTATCCATCACTGCCTGGGCGCGACCCTGGCACGGCTGGAGGGGCAGGAGATCTTCCGCAACCTGGCCAACCGGTTCGAGAGCCTGGAGCTGGAGATCCCGGCAGACCAGGTCGAATATGACCAGTTGATCGGCTTGCGGGCAGTTGAGGGCCTGCCGGTCACAGTGACCAACGCCTGACGGCGCGCCGGTCATTCGGCTTTTTCAGCGACAGGGATGGGTGTCATGCCCATCCCTGTCGCCTTTTATGCGTCATGCTCGATACGGGCGGTACGCGGCGGAATGGTACGCGAACGTGTCCAAACGGTGCGAAAATCGGTTATAATCGGCCAATCCGCAGGGTTCGCGGGCTGTTCAGCCGGCGACCGAGTCAACGTACCACCGGAGGTTCCAACCAATGGTCACCACCTTCAACGACAATCCGTTTTCGCCGGAAGCGATTTACAAGCCTTACGACTTTTACAACCGGCTGCGAGAGCACGAGCCGGTGTATTACAACGAGCAGTTCGAGGTGTGGATGATCACCTCGTGGGAACACCTGGTCTGGGTGACCCGGCATCCTGAGGCGTTCTCCTCCAGCGTATACGCGCGGGATACCCGCGCCCCCAACCCGCCCATTGATGAGGATGACCTGGAGCTGTACAACTTCATCAAGAAGTGGCAGGTTTCCCGGTTCATCCAGCACGACCAGCGCCGGTATAACCCCGACGTCAGCGGCTCCGACCATGTTGATATGCGCCGGGTCATGCACGGATATTTCACGCCCAAGTCCATCGAAATGTGGCGCCCCCTGGTGCAGTCGGCCATTGACGAATTGCTCGACGCCGTAGAAGCGAAAGGCCGCATGGACGTGATGGCCGACCTGGCCACCCCGCTGCCTCTCCTGGTCATCGCTCGGATGCTTGGCATCCCGGACAGCGAGCGGGAGCGCCTTCGTGAACTGGCCAAGGACCTGCGGTTCCTCAACCGCGAGGGTCCCGACCGCATGAAGCCGCTGACCCAGGCGGTGCGAAACCTGCAGGACTTCATCGCGCCCATGGTCGAGGATCGGGTCAACAGCCCCGAGAATTTCGATGCCACCGACCTGATGTCCGTGGTCTGCGAAGGCGAACGGCAGGGCGTGTTCAACCGGGACATGACTGTCAACAACATCATGCTGTTGCTGTCTGCCGGCCACGAGACCACCATCAACCTGATCTGCAACGGCACGCTGGCATTTACGCAGCACCCGGAACAGTGGGCCATTCTGAAGTCCGATCCCGAAGGGAAGACCGTTCGCGCCACCGAAGAAGCCCTCCGGTATGACTCGCCGGTCCGGTCCATCCAGCGCATCGCAATGGATGACATCGAAATGAACGGCCAGTTGATCAAGAAGAACGATCGGGTCCGCTGGTTCATTCCTGGCGCCAACCGTGACCCCAAGGTGTTCGACCGTGCCGATGACTTTGACATCGAGCGGTACCCGAACCAGCACGTCGCCTTTGGCAGCGGTGTCCATCACTGCCTGGGCGCCACGCTGGCTCGTCTGGAAGGACAGGAAATCTTCCGCAACCTGGCCAACCGGTTCGAAAACGTCGAACTGGAAATCCCGGTGGAACAGGTCGAATACGACCATGTGCTCACCTTCCGCGCGGTGGAGAGCCTCCCGGTGAAGGTCACCAGCGTGTAGCAGCCGTCACTCTCAATACTGGATGCGCAAACGGCCGACAGCCCCGGATGGTGCTGTCGGCCAACTTTATTCTGCCTGCCAGCTAATGGTCGCTGTAAAGAGATTCCAATGCCGCTTCTATCTCAAATCTGCTAATGCCAATTTTGGAAAGGTTGTAAACAAGGTCCTCAAACGGTATGTCCCACCCATCGACTACTACGGTTATCAGGTCATCAAGGTGCCTGCCGACGTAAACCGCATAGCTTCCAAATCGCTCGACTTGATGGATGTCCAGCCGCGCCAGGATCCCGGAAACTTCTAACCAGCTCAGTTGCCGGTCGTCAGGCAACGAGCACTTCCTCGATCCTCGTTTCCATAGACCCGTCGCATTGTCCAATGCGTGGTTCTCCGTCGTAACCCGTCCCAAGCAGATTGCCTTCCGCCTGAGCGTCCTGGTCGTCGGGAACGACGCTGAAGTGCTTTACCCCGCGCTTTTGCAGGAAGCGCTCGATGCCTTCCAAGTCTCCGTGAAAACTCCCGAGCAACGCTGTAAGGGCCTTGTTGACTTCCGATTTGGCGGATTCACGGGTGGCGCCGTACACGGTAAATCCGAACTCGGGTGATCGACAGGCCCAGTGATCCGATCTGTTTTCGGTTAGAACAGCAATTTGTAGCAACACTTTAACCATGGTTGTGAGCCTGGCCCACCACTAGGCGGGTTGCGTCCGTGCGATCGCGGGCCACGCGACGGATGTCCACGGTTTGAATTGTAACATCGCTTGTGATAATTTTGACGCCAGCCAGGCCTGCATACCGAGGGGTTCACCATGCCCGCAAACATCCACGACGACCTGTTCGCCGCCGAGGCCATCCGTGATCCGTACGGCTATTTCGGGGCGTTGCGGTCGGAGGCGCCGGTACACTGGAACGAGCAATACCAGATGTGGGTGGTGACCAGCTACGAACGGCTGGTTTGGACCGCCCGACATCCAGAATATTTCTCCTCGGAGGTGGCGCTGCGGGACAACAAGCCGCCTTCACCTACGATCCCTGAAGAAGACATGGAGCTTTTCGGCGCGGTGCGGAATTGGATGTCCGCCCGGTTCACCCAGAACGACGGCGCCAAGCACAAGGAAAAGCGCAAGATCGTGCATGGATTCTTCACTCCCAAGGCGATGGAAACCTGGCGTCCGCTGGTCCGCCAAACGGTGAACGACCTGCTGGACGATCTGCAGGGCGCCGGCAGAATGGACGTGATGCACGACTTCGCTACGCCGCTCACCTATAGCATCATCGCCGGCCTGATGGACATACCGCCCAGCGACCGGGCTTTCGTCAAGGAGCTGTGCGGCAGCATGTGCGGGTTCGACGGAAACCAGCCGGACCGGATCCGGATGTATGCCGAAGGGGTACAGGCGGTGACCGATTACCTAGCGCCCATAGTGGCGGAGCGGGTTCGGGACCCGGGCGATGACCTGCTGTCCGTGATCTGCAAAGGCGAGATCATGGGCGCCTACACCCGGGACGAGGTGTTGGCCAATGCCCTGCTGCTGCTCGTCGCCGGCCACGAGACTACCAATGACCTGATTTCCAACGGAGTGCTGGCGTTTGCGCACCACTCCGATCAGTTCGACCTGCTTCGAACCGACCCTGACGCCCACATTGTCAATGCAGTCGAGGAAGTGTTGCGTTACGATTCGCCGCTCAAGTCGGTACAGCGAATCGCGACCCAGGACGTGGACATGGGCGACGGCCAGAGAGTGGGCAAGGACGACCGCGTGCGCTGGGTTATCTCATCGGCCAATCGGGATCCGGGAGTTTTCGAGGAACCGGATGGCCTGGACATCACGCGAAACCCGAACCCGCACGTGTCCTTCGGAAGCGGCGTGCACCACTGCCTGGGCGCGACCCTGGCGCGCCTGGAGGGACAGGAAGCGTTTGCGGAACTGGCCCGCCGGTTCGAAGGGTTTGAACTGGAAACGGATCCGAACGAGCTCGAATACCTGCCCAGCGTCGGGCAACGCACTTTGCTGAACCTGCCGGTTGCGACACGCTAGCGACCGGTCGCCGCTATCAAACTGGCGAACACCCCCGATTAGCCTGAACATCACGAGGAGGTTACCCCGATGCCCCGACAGTTGAAAATCACCGTGGACTACAACGTGTGCGTAGGCAACGCCATGTGCGAGACCTTCGCAGAAAACACGTTCGGCTTGAACGAAGACCGCCAAAGCTACGTAAAGGACGCCGCGGGGGACCCTGAGGACACGATCATCGAGGCCGCCGAGAACTGCCCGGTTACGGCGATCACGGTCGAAGACGCTGAAACGGGTGAGATCCTTTTCCCGTAGCGACGTCCGAAATCGATTTTAAAGCGGGGGCGAATCATTGTTCGCCCCTATCTTTTTGCGATGACTTCCTCGCCGAAACGACGGATGATGTCCGCCGGGTCCTGGCTGATGGCGGTAATCTGCAGCACGTCGGCGCCGGATTCGGCGATCTGACCGACCTTGGCGCGACATTCCTCGGGAGTACCGACCACGGCGAACCGATCAGCCAGGTAATCGGTCACGCCTAGCTCGTCGGACAACGCTGCGTTGCGGGTTTCTCCGACCTGCTCGTGCTCGGCTGGGACATATTCCCCCTGGATGATCTGCATGGCCTCGTGCAGTTCAGGCGGCACGTGCTTGCCTTCCAGGGTGAAACGGAACGCGTGGTGCGCGCTGGCGGCCAGGGCCATCCGGATTTCGTCGATTGCCTCGGCGTGGTCATCGGCGATGTTGCACTTGGCGAAAGCCCAGACTTCAGCGGACCCGGCTGCCTTGCCCGCGTCGGTTTCGCCTTCCCGGATGCGCGATACGGTGTCGGCCAATATTTCCGGCGTGAGCCCGGTGTGGACCATGACCCGGTCGGCGATTTCTCCAGCCATGTGCAGGGTTCGTGGACCCTCGGCGGACATCATGATTGGCACCGGGTCGCTGCTCCAGCGCACATGGCCCTCGCGACCCAAGTATTCCGAAGTTTCACCAGCGAGGAAAGCGCGGACAGCGGCAACGTACTCGCGAAGCGCGCGCATCCGCGCCGGCCGGAGTCCAAGGTTCAAGATGGCGCTGTCGCCAGTGCCAACGCCGAGGAAGGCTCTGCCCTCGGACAGTTCCTGCAACGAGGCGATAGCCGAGGCCGTGACCGCGGGATGACGGGTCAGCGGATTGGTGACCGACGGCCCCAGATGCACACGGGATGACTCGGTGGCTGCCACGGCCAGCGAGACAAATAGCTCGCGAAAGAGCGATTGGGAATCGGCGACCCCTATGTAGTCGAAACCGACCGCCTCGGCGAGGCGAACGTGGCGCCGGAAAGATTCGTAGGAATTGGGTAGGAGGGTTACACCGTACTTCATGGCTCTTGAGGACCACTTGCCAAGTCTCTGACGCAGTCAACTATAGCGCAGGCGGGGGCCGACCGTGGCCTGGTAGCCCTCGAAGTTACGGCGGGTTTCAGAGATGCTGTCGCCGCCGAACTTTTCCATGAAGGCATCGGCCAGGACCAGGGCGACCATGGCCTCGCCGATGACGCCGGCGGGTGGAGCCTGGCAGACGTCGCTGCGCTCGAAATGGGCCTGGACAGGTTCCCCGGTATCCAGATCTACCGAGGGCAGCGGGTTGTGTAGAGTCGCGATGGGCTTGATGCCGAAGCGAGCCACGAGTGGCGGACCGCTGGTCATGCCGCCCTCGGTCCCACCGGCACGATTGGTCTTACGCTGCCAGGGATTGTCGGGATCGGTGACGGGCTCGATGACATCCTGGAATTCGGACCCCCAGGAATCCATCAGTTCCCAGCCCGGTCCGATGCTGACGGCCTTGACCGCATTGATGCTCATCAGGGCCTGGGCGATCTTCGCGTCGATCTTGCGGTCCCAATGGACATGAGACCCGAGGCCAATGGGCACGTTTTCAGCGATGACTTCCACCGTACCGCCAACAGTGTCGCCAGCCTCGCGGGCAGCGTCCACCTCGGCCATCATCTTCTCCGCTGCGGCGTTGTCCGCACAGTGGACGGGGGATTCCTCCACGGCCTCCCAATCGATGGCGTCGTGGTCCGGCGGGTCGGCGTGGATGCGGCCAATGGAGATCACGTGGCTGTGCAGCTTGATGCCGAACTCCTCAAGGAGACGCATCGCCACAGCGCCGGCGGCCACGCGGCCGGCGGTCTCGCGGGCGGAAGCGCGCTCCAACGAGTTGCGCACATCGTGAAAGCCGTATTTCATTGCTCCGGGCAGGTCGGCATGACCGGGGCGGATCCGGGTGACGCGCTGGTTGCGACCTTCCTGGGACGGATTTTCGACGTACTCGACGGCCATGGCGTCCTGCCAGTTGACCCAGTCCCGGTTTTCCAGAAGCATCCCGATCGGGCTGCCCAGCGTGTATCCGTGGCGAACGCCGGTCTGAATGTGGGCATGGTCGCGCTCGATCTGTTGACGGCCGCCGCGACCGTAACCCCGTTGCCGACGACCAAGGTGATGGGCAATGTAATCCTCATCGAGGGGCAGGTAGGCGGGAACGCCTTCGACGATAATCATGAGGCCCTGACCGTGGGATTCGCCCGCCGTGAACCAACGTATCATTGAGTGTCAGCCTCCTGAAATGGGGTCATCATGCTTCGGCTTCGCGTTCGCGCATGGCGGACATCGCGGCGTCCATCATGACCGAAACGGGCGCTGGTCTTTCCAGCCATAGTTCGAAAGACGCTGCGCCCTGGTACACCAGCATTGAAATGCCGCCCAGGGTCGAGGCTCCCACCGTGCGCGCCTCTCTGAGCAGCGGGGTCAGCATGGGATTATACACGAGGTCATAGACCAGGGCCGATGGCGGTATCTGCGACGCCGGCAGTGGCGAAGCGGTCTCATCAGGCCCGTGATGCATACCCAGCGACGTACAGTTGACGATCAGATCGGTCTGATCAGGAACGCCGTCGGGCGGTATGGAGTTCAGTTCGATAGCCCGGGCGGGCACGTCGCGTCGGGCAGCCAGGTCGGCTAACGCTTCCGCGCGCTCCAGGGTCCGGTTCGCGATCACCAACTCGGCCACGCCGGCTCGCAGGAGGGCCTGCACCACACCGCGCGCCGATCCGCCCGCTCCCAGGATCAGAGCGCGCTTGCCGGCGGGTTCAAGTCCGCCCGACTCGCGAAGAGCGCGGAGAAAGCCGTAGCCGTCGGTGTTATAACCGATGAGGCGTCCACCGCGATTGACTATGGTGTTGACGGCTCCCGCCTCCGCCGCCCATTCGTCGATCTCATCCAGGAAGGGCATGACCGCTTCCTTGTGCGGGACGGTGACGTTGATGCCGCGCACGGCGTCGGAGCGCAGGGACGCGACGAAATCACCGACCCGGTCGGGATGCACTTCGTAGGGCAGATAACGGTGATCCACCGTGATGTGGTCAAGCCCGGCCTGCTGAAACCGCGGCGATACAGAGTGGCCGATGGGATATCCGATAATGCCGAGAGCCGAGTTGATCATCATGCCAAACAGTGGGACGGGCGCGAGGCCAGCGGTCAGGGTGGGCGCCATTCTACCAGACAGCAGAAAGCCCCGGAGGCGCATAACCTCCGGGGCCTGGTGAGCATCGCTGAGCGCTAGTTCGGCGCCCTCAAGTCGCGGATTTCGCGGCAACCGGTGGAGGTCCTCGGCGTATCCACTCCGGTGTCGTCCGCGCCGATGAATATGTCAAAAAACTGGTCGAACTCGGTGATTGAAAGCTGGTACCTGCCATCCCGGTCGGATCTGGCCTCCGCAACGATCCGGCTGTTGCCGTCTTTGCTGACCGCGCGAACCGGCGCATTGTTGACCGGCGTCCCGCCGTCGGTGACGATGCCAACCACGATGCACGGTATCTGGCTGGCCGGGTTGCCGATGGGCGTAGCCGTGGGAACCGCGGTCGGAGCGGGCGTGGCCGCCGGCTCTGGAGTGTTGGTGGGGAGAGGCATCGGCGTCGGCGTCGGTTCCGGAATGGCAGTGGGACGCGCCGCCTCTGCGGCCGCGAGCATGGCAATCACGGTCGCCTGCAGATCAGGCGTCGGTTCAGGAGTCGGGGGCTCCGGCGTATCGGTGGGAGGTATTGGGGTCTCGGTGGGCACCGCGGCTGCAACGGCAGCGGCGATGGTAGCGGCGAGGTCGGGCGTCGGAGTGGGTTCGGGTTCTTCCCCGCCTCCGAAGAAACAGCCGGTGGTGGCGGCAAGGACAAGTACGGCGATTACACCTATTATCGAAAAACGGGCGACGTGGCGCGACATCTAGGGTCTCCTGATCGGGTGCTATGAAGGTCAACGGGGGTTATTCTGACAGTTTGGGATTCCGGATGCTCCAAGCGTCGCGTGCAGATTATGGCAATCTTGGGCTACGCATCCAGCTGAGCGATGATGTCCTCAATGCGCTGGCGCTCTTCGGTCAGCGAACGCAAACGTTGGCGCTCATTCTCTACTACCTCAGGGCGGGCTTTGGAAACGAAGTTCGGGTTTGCCAGGAGCTGTTCCTTGCGCGTTTCATCCTGACGCCTGGAATCCAGCTCACGGCGCAAACGGTCAGACTCCGCCTGCAGGTCCACCCCCTCAAGGGGCAGGCGCACGACCAACGGATTGACCACCAGGCTGATGCCCGACATTGCCTCCGATTCTCCTGCATCCAGCACTCGCAAGGGCTCCACACGGGCCAGGACGCTGATTACCTCCTTCGCCTCCTCTACGACCGCCCCCATGCCATTGGTTTCAATCGCAGCCTCCAATTTCTGACCTGCTGGGATGCGCAACTGGGCGCGCATGTTTCGCACCGCTCGGACAGTCTGCATCACGACCTCCACATCGGACTCGGCATCCGGCGCCGAGCGCGGAGTGTCGACCACGGGATACGAA
Source organism: uncultured Dehalococcoidia bacterium (assembly GCA_951813535.1). GTDB lineage: Bacteria > Chloroflexota > Dehalococcoidia > Lucifugimonadales > UBA3495 > Bin87. Next base: position 3,081,354 of record OX638345.1, read on the forward strand.
GACACCATGATGGACGCCGGCAGGCCGACGCCGGTGGCGGAAATCCTGGCGGTCAGGTTTTGCCAGATTTCCTCGGTGACAAAGGGCATGAATGGGTGCAGGAGGCGCAGCGAACGCTCCAAAACGTGCACCAGGGTCGTCGCGGCAACGCCGGCGTCGGCGGAAGCGGCGTCGCGCAGCCGGACCTTGGCCATCTCGATATACCAGTCGCAGAAGTCGTTCCACGCGAAGTCATATATCTTCTGTTGAGCTTCGCCGAGTTCAAAGGCGGACAACGCCTGATTCACGGCGGCGGTCAGACCATCGAGCCGGCTGACGATCCAGCGGTCTTCGCGGTTCGCGGGAGCGGGAAGGTGGTACCAATCGCCCAACTCATCGTTGCCCGAAGCAGCCCTGGTTTCAACCACGCTGATCACGTACCGCGCGGCGTTCCAGATCTTGTTGGCAAAATTGCGGGCCGATTCCAGCTTTTCGTCGCTGAGCCGAAGGTTGTTTCCCGGAGCGGTGCCGGTAGTCAGCGCAAACCGCAGCGCGTCCGTGCCGTACTGTTCGAGCAGGTCCAGCGGGTCCAGCGTATTGCCGCGGGTCTTGCTCATCTTCTGGCCCTGGGCGTCAAGGACCATGCCGTGCAGGTAGACCGAACGGAATGGGACATCACCGGTGTTTTCGATACCCAGCATGATCATGCGGGCAACCCAGAAGAACAGGATGTCGTAGCCCGTTTCCAGGACCGAGTTGGGGTAAAAGTATTCCAGGTCGGCCGATTGCGCGTCGGGCCATCCCAGGGTCGAATGGGGCCAGAGGCCGCTGCTGAACCATGTATCAAGAACATCGCTTTCCTGCTCGATATCCGCGCTGCCGCATTGGGAGCAGGCCGCGGGATCGTCGACGTGGGCGGAGTGACCGCCGCAGGCAGCGCAGTACCAGACCGGGATGCGATGGCCCCACCAGAGCTGCCGGCTGATGCACCAGTCCCGGATGTTCTCCAGCCAATTGAGATAAACACGCGAGAACCGGTCGGGCACGATCTCGATGTCCCGGTTAACCACAGCTCCGTAGGCGTTGCCGGCAATGGTGCCCGGTTGGTCGTGCTTGCCGACGTTCAGGAACCACTGGAGGCTGATGAGCGGTTCCACAACCTCATTGCAGCGTTGGCAGTGCCCCACGGAGTGGTGGTAGTCTTCCACGCCTTCAAGTACCCCGATGGCTTCGAGCTCGGCGACCACGGCGTCGCGAGCGGCGAAACGCTCCATGCCGGAGTACCTTGGACCGGCGGCGTCCGTCATGCACCCATCAAATCCGATGACGGTGAGTATGGGCAGGTTATGTCGCTCTCCGATTTCGAAGTCCACGATATCGTGTCCGGGGGTGACCTTCAGCGCGCCGGTCCCGAACTCCATCTCAATGGCAGTGTCTCCAACCACCGGAATCTGACGGCCCGCAATGGGGAGGGTGACCATACCGCCGATCTTGTCAGCGTACCGCTCGTCTTCGGGATGAACCGCGACGCCGGTATCTCCCAGCATGGACTCGGGACGGGTGGTGGCTACAGTCACCCCGTCGTCGGGATTGTCTGCGGAGGGATAGCGGATATGGTAGAGCTTGCCGTCCTGCTCCTCGTACTCGACTTCCAGATCGGACAGAGCCGTGGCGCAACGAGGGCACCAGTTGATGATGCGTTCGTGGCGATAGATGAGGCCCTTGTCGAACAGGTTCACAAAGGTGGTGCGGACGGCGTGGACTGGGCCAGGATCCAGGGTGAATCGCAGTCGCGACCAGTCGCAGGAGGCGCCCAGGCGGCGGTGCTGCTCGTCAATGGTGTTCCCATAGAGACGCACCCATTCCCAGACCCGTTCCTCGAACTTCTCGCGGCCAAGATCGTGCCGGCTGGTTCCTTCGGCGGCCAGGGCACGCTCGACCACCCACTGGGTCGCGATTCCGGCGTGATCCTTGCCGGGCAGCCAGAGGGTAGGGTCACCGCACATACGATGCCAGCGGGCGAGGGCGTCCTGAAGGCTGGCGGTAAGGGCATGCCCCAGGTGCAATTCCCCGGTGACGTTGGGCGGAGGCATCACGACGCAAAAGGGCTGTCTATCCGGGTCCGTGCGCGGTACGAAGTAACCGGCGTCCCACCAGGTCTGATAGATGCGCTGTTCGACCGAGGCGGCATCATAAGCACGGGGCATGGCGGAGGCAGAAGCAATCATCGTACCGTCCCACAAATGAGCGCCAGCGAGGAGGCTTGCCCTACCTCATCCGGCGACACGTCGACTATTGGAATTCTTTCAAAAAATGGTAGCACCGGGCAATCCGGCTTGTCCACACGAAGACCCCGCTTGCCGCATTGTCTGGTGGGTTGCCGTGCCTCTCCATCGACCGGGCCCTAACAGGGTGTTGAAATGGGGCGTTGTCGGGTGGGGTGCAGGTGATGAAGGGTCGTGCGGCTCGGTGTGGACGTATAGTTCGTTGGGGCGGCGGGCTGGTTGACGCTGGTTGCGGGGCGTTTGGTGGGCCCCGGTGGTTGAATGGGGGCGGTCGGGACAGACCTGTCCCAGGTTTTACGCTGACGCCGGCGTGAGTTTGGAAAGCCTGACCAGGTTGTAGCTGGCGGTGGTCAGCTCCATCCAGAACCGGTTGCGTTCCAATCCGCAGTAGCGCAGTTTCCGGCCGCCGCCCACCGTCTTCACCCAGCCAAAGACCTCCTCAACCCGTTTCCTGGCACGCTGGCTGAGGCGATACCCCTCGTGTCGGGTGGTGCGCCGGTCGATGGCCGAGCGCTGCTTCTGGGCCACATGCGGCGTTACCCGAGACTTTCTACTTCCCCTGACGAAACCCCGGGTGTCATAGCCGCGGTCAGCGCCCACGGTGATCCGTCCGGCGCCGGGCACCGCCTCCAGCATCTCCAACGCCGCGTCCCGTTCCGACGCGCCGCCAGCGGGCGTGAGACGCACGTCCACCACCAGTCCCTCCCGATTGTCCATCAGCACGTGAGCCCCAAAGCACAGCTTCGCTTCCTTCCCCTTGCCCTTCCTGGCCAGCCTGGCCTCCGGATCAGTGGTGGACCGGTGGGTATCGTTGCTGCGCCGCTCACCCCGAAAGTCCACCTCCGGATTGCGTCCACCATCAGATGGTGGCTCATCCTCGTCTCTGGGTCGGAAACTCTTCACCGACGCCCAGGCCTCCAACAGCGTCCCATCCACGCTGAAGTGTTCCTCAGAGAGCAACCTCTGCTCCCTGGCCTGCCCCACGATCTCCAGCAGAAACTCCCGCGCCACCTCGGCATCCAGCAACCGCTGCCGGTTCTTGGCAAACACCGAGTGGTCGAAACTGTGGTCCATGATGTTCAGGTCCAGAAACCACTTGAACAGCAGGTCGTACTCCAGCCGTTCGCAGAACTGCCGCTCGCTGCGCACCGAGAACAGCGCCATCAACAGACAGGCTTTCAGCAGGTGCTCCGGTGGGATCGACGCTCGGCCATTGGCCGCGTACATTCGGTCAAAGGTGGGTGAGAGCTGAGCCAGGGCCCGATCCACCATGGGCTTGATGCGCCGGATGGGATGATGTTGGGGCACCAGGGCATCCGGCGTAACCGCCGTCAGCATCGTTGCCTGTCGAGCCGCTTTGCCTCTCATGGAAACCCTCACTACCGGGGATGGCCCATCCTACCACCCGGCATTCACGCCCCAATTTTCAACACCCTGCTAAAGCCCGTGTCGTGCCGACGCTGGGGCCAACCAACCCGGTCCCAGCCCCGGGCGCTCCACAACCGAAGACAGGGGGAGTCGAAACCACCGCCTGTCAATGGGTAGACTGTTTAGCCGGCCCGCCGCAGCCTGGGATCCAGGTAGTCCCGCAGCCAGTCGCCGAAGAAGTTGAACGCCATCACCACCACGGTGATCACCAGGCCGGGGAATAGCGCGATCCACCACGCCTGGGTCAGGAATTCGCGTCCTTCTGCCACCAGGATCCCCCACGCCGGATCGCCGGGGGCGAGGCCCAGACCCAGGAAACTGAGGGAAGCTTCCAGCAGAATGACCTGACCGACGCTCACACTGGTCAGCACCATGAGGGTGTTGATGACGTTGGGGAACAGGTGACGCCAGACTATCATGCCGGGCGAGACGCCGTAGATCTGCGCCAGAACGACGAAATCGCGGTCGCGAATGGCCAGGACTTCGCCGCGGATCATGCGGGCGAACCGAGCCCACTGCGTCGCGGCAATGGCAATCATCACGTTCCATACGCCGGTGCCCAGATACGTGACGATTAACAGAGCCACCAGGATTGACGGAAACCCCAGGACCGCGTCGGTAATACGCATCAACACGGAGTCGGCCCAGCGGCCCGAGTAACCGGATACCAACCCAACTATGGTTCCGGCCAGAATGGCGACGATCATGGACGGCGCCGTCACCTGCAACATGGTGCGGGCGCCGAATATCAGGCGGCTGAGCATGTCCTTGCCCAGCCGGTCGGTGCCAAGGACGTGCTCGGAACTGGCGAACGGCGGCTGCAACTTGTTGCGCACGTCGTTGGCGCGCGGGTCGTGGGGAGCAACCAGGTTGGCGAAGGCAGCGCAGAAGATGATGATCAGCAGGATCGCGATTGGAACCCAGGGCAGCCGTGCGTCCTTGATGCGCTGCGCCATGGAGACGGGAGCGCGCTCTTCAAGAACCAGCGCTGGAGTTTCTGCAGCCAAGGTTGCCCTCCCGGTGGAGATCGCTAGTTCATCCGAACCCGAGGGTCGGCGTAACCGTAGAGAATGTCGACGACGAGGGCGGTCAGAATGTAGGCCGCGCCCGAGACCATGATTGCTCCCTCAACCTGAGGGAAGTTGTTGGAAAGCACGCCCTCCAGGAGCATGAGGCCCACGCCGGGCCAGGCAAACACCACCTCAACGACGACCGATCCGTTGAGAAGACCGGCGAGGCTGATCCCGCCAAAGGTGATGACCGGTATCAGCGCGTTCCGCGCGGCGTGCTTCCAGATGACGACCCGGTCGCTCATGCCCTTGACCTGGGCGAACTTGACGTAGTCGCTGTCCAGCACTTCAAGCATCGCCGATCTGGCCAGCCGCATGATCGCGGCGATGATAGCCAGAGCGAGAACGAATGCCGGCAAAACCAGATGAGCCAGCATATTGGGAATTTGCGACCATGAGGGGAACCATCCGGTCATATCGCCTCTGCCGAATGCCGGGAGCCACCCCCAATAGCCGGCAAAAACAATGATCAGCATGATCGCTACCCAGAATTGGGGCGCAGCCATGCCAAAGACGGCGAAGATCTTGCAAACCTTGTCGAGTACGGTGTCGCGCCTCACCGCCGAGATGATCCCTAACGGCACTCCGATGCCAATGGCCAGCACGGTTCCGGCGATGGCCAGATGCACCGTGGCCGGGATTCGCTCCAGCAGTATTTCCTGCACCGGCCGGCGGGCCGTAAACGACTGTCCGAAGTCCAGGCGGACCGCCTTGATCAGGAAGTTCCAGTACTGGACGATGAACGGCTTATCCAGGCCGTAGGCGGCCTTCTGTGCTTCGTACACCGACTCATCGTGCTCCGCGGAGATGGGCAGCAGGAACCGGGCCGGATCACCGGTCAGATGCACACTGCCGAAAACGACAAAGCTGAGGGCAATCAGGGTGAGCAATCCCTCGCCAATGCGTCGCACGATGTATGTGGTCATAACCCTAACCCAACAAACGATACAAACGATTTACTAGTCTTTGAGCGGTCGACGCCTGTCCGTGCTTTGGGATGGCGCCGACCGCTCGGGTACACCGGATATCGCCTACTTCAGTTTCAGCGTCCAGATCGCGGTGACGTACGGAACCAGGCTCCAGGGCTCGTAGGAGGCCACGTCGGCGCCCAGACCCCACGGAACGTTGGTGTTGAACCCGTCGCCCCAGTAGGTCTGGTCCTTCAGGTATGCGTACATCTCCGCATACGAGGCGGCCCGCGTGTCGGGATTGAGGTCCGACAGACCCTTTTGCACGACCGGAGTGGTGGTGCTGGCCCAGGGCTCGTTCTCGAAGTTGTCCACCGCACGCCAGGCGATTTCGGGGTTGAGGAACCCGCCCTGGGTGATGGAGGTGCCGTCGAACCGGCCTTCGTTGGTGCGCACCAGCACGTCGCCGGGGTATTCCCGGTTATTCCACTGCTGTCGGGTTGATGCCGCGTCGCCTACCTTCACCTGAACGTCCCACCCGAGTCCTTCCGTCCAGAAGTCCTTGTAGAGCTGGGCCAGGTCGGGCAGCAAGGGCAGGTCCCCGGCTTCCCAGGTGTAGATGGTGAAGGAGATCTGCTCGCCATTGGCGTCGGTGCCGTCGCTGCCGTCGGCTCCGCCATACCCGATGGACATGAGCAGTTCGCGGGCCCGGTCAACATCGTAGGCTCGCGGCCGCAGGTCCTCGCTCCACCCCAGAGAGTTGGGGGTGACGTGGGCCCAGCTGTCGGCGTTCACCGACTCCGGCGTGTACAGGCCGTTGACGATGGCGTCCTTGTCAATGGCGTGTTCGGCGGCCTGGCGGGCTTCAACCGGGAAGCACCACAGCTCCTCGACCCAACAGTCCACGTACACCACCCAGTTGTAGGACGACTCCTTCTGCCAGGCAATGGACGCCCCATCGATGCTCTGGAGGTCGGGGATCATGTTGATATTCGATTCGATCAGCTGGGCCTGCCCATTGCGGAGCGCAGCCAACCGACCAGCCGGCTCCGGTACGACCTCGATTGTCAGAGTGTCGAAGGTGACGCTGCGGTCTTCTGAGAAGCCATTTGCGGTGGTCCAGAAGAAGTCGTCAAACTTCTCGAAGGAGTACTTCTGCTCCAGCACGAAATCGGTCACGCTCATGGGCCCGATTCCGATGGGGTCGCTTTCGTAGCCTTCGAAGCCGGTGGCGCCGGCGCGTTCACGCATGGTGGCTTCGGGGACGATCATCGGGCTGGCGCCCTGGGAGTTCTCGGACCAGTTGAAGGCGAAGTCCAGGCGCACGGTCTTGAAGGTGACCTGTACCTGGTCGTCCCCTGGGCCCTTGCTCACGCCCTCAATGAGGTTTGCCAGGGCCACGTCGCGCGGCTCATAGTACGCCGTGTCCAGCAGTTCAAAGGCTTCCGCTCCGACCCGGCTGTTCAGGTTGAAGTACACGTCGTCGCGGGTGATGACGTTGCCGTCGTGGGCGGTGATGAACCCGTCGTTAACGGAGAATGTCCAGACCTTCCCGTCGTCGCTGACCGACCAGTCCTTGGCGACGGCCGGGGTGAGTTCACTGCCGCCGGCTCCGCCCACCAGCGCGGTCTGGAAGATGCGCTGGAACTTGAGGTCTTCGCCTTCAGTCAGCAGCGGGTCGAATTTGCCGTTTCCGATGTTGGTGACCAGCAAAGTGACGTGGCCGCCGGCTTCCTCGGCCATCATGGCCGCGGTGGCCTCGGGCATGGCCGTCGGGGCCGCCTCACCGGAACTGGCCGGGGCTGCCGTGGGCGCGGCCGAAGCAGCCGGCTCGTCGGACGCGCCGCCGCAGGCAACTGCGGCGATCAGACTTGCTCCCAAGCCGAACGCGGCCAGCAGCCGCAGGTTAATGTACCGTTTCAATCCCATTGTTTGGTCTCCCCTCCTGCTTTTCTTGGGTGACGGACAGCGCATGGCGCTATCATGCCCACTTTACGGATGCCGAACGATTAAACGAGGATGTCGCCTAGTTGTCAAGTTATGATTACGAATTCATCCAACTAGCCAGCGAATTCGATTAACAATTGTGCTAGCATAGCTACCGTAAACTTCTGCCATCGAGACCACAAGAACGCGGGCGGGAAAGCAGTCATGTTCACTGCCACCAAACTGTTTTACATCATCAGCGCGGCTATAGTTGGCGCCGCTGCCGGCGGGTACGTGGCGTGGGCCATAGCCTCTCGATTCGCCAGGGTCGCCGAACTGAACGACCGGGCCATCGTGGAGCCGCACGTGCTGGTCGTGCTCTGCGTGGCGGGGGCCCTGATCGCTTTCCCGCTGGGAGCGGCGGCAGGACTATTCGGAGCCGTCGTGGTCAACCGCGTGGTCGACTACCTGCGCCGCTCCCAGGGCAGCGGAGGCAAGGCCGACAACGTCTCGTGGGTGACCCAACGTCCGGCCGGCGAAGACCGGCCCGGCGAGTAAGCCCGGTATAATTGGCGCCAATCCGCATCACCCAGGAGTTGTCTCATGCCCCAGTTCGTGCGTGTTTTCACCGGCCCGGACGGCCAGTCCCGTCTCGAGCATTACGAACCACCCTTCGAGGATTTCCTCGACACCGAAGGATCCTACGGCCGGGGCACCCCCATGCAGGCAACCAGCGGCATGACGATCCGCATCTCGCCCCCCGACTACTTCCTGGACTTCCACTGCGCCCCCCGGCGGCAGTACACCGTGACTTTGGCCGGGCAGGCGGAGATCGGGCTCAGCGACGGCAGCACCTATCGCGTGGGCCCCGGGGACGTCCTGCTGGCTGAAGATTTGACTGGAGAGGGCCACACGACCCGCGTGGTCGGCGAAGAGCAGCGGGTCTACCTGGTTATCCCCCTGGCGGACTAACGAGCAGGTTCCGTCGCTGGCGCCGGAACGGCAATCCGGGAGCGGCCCGCGCCTGTCGTTTGCGGCATGACATTGGAATAGCCCCGTGCGCGGGTTCTCGCACCGCCTGAACTTCGCCGGCGGTTCCTACAGCCGGGGCCGGGTCTTCTACGGGTGGTGGGTGCTGACCGCCGCCGTCGTTCTGGGTTTCTTTGCCTTTGGGGTGGTGATCCCGGGGTACCTGGCTTTTTCGGTCCTCATCCGAAATGAGCTCGGCCTGACATCCGGTCAATCGGCCTTTGTGGTCGGGGCAGCGTGGGGTGTGGGTGACGTAACGTCGCTGGTGGCCGGGTGGCTGGCCGACCGTTACGGCGCTCGCCGTTTGATCCTGGCCGGAGGCCTGCTGTCGGGACTCGGGTTCGCTGCGCTGGGATTTGCCGAGTCATTCTGGGCCATCGTCGCCGTCTACTCGGTGGCCGCTTCGGTGGGGCGGGGCCTCGGGATTTTCCCGACCCTGATGACAGTGGTCAACCAGTGGTTCGAGCATCGCAAGGCCTTTGCCCTGGCGGTGATCAACACCGCAGTCGTGGCCGGAGCGGCGGCGCTCCTTCCGGCGCTGAACCTCGCCGCGGACCAGATCGGATGGAGGATCACGGCGATCATCGCCGGCGTCCTGGTGTGCGTCCTCACATTGCCCGCCACGGCGGTCATCCGCAGCCGGCCCGAGGATATGTGCCTGCAACCCCTCGGCGCGGGTAGCATTGATCGGAGACCCTCGGGCCGGAGGTGGGGGCGCATCGACTCCGCCGCCGACTTCCCGCGAAGGGATTACTCAGTGACCCAGGCGCTGGCCACCCTGTCCTTTTGGGCGCTTACCATCGGGGCTGCCCTGCGCACCGTTCCGTCTGATGTGCTGGTCATCAACCAAATCCCGATTCTGATCTGGAAGGACGTGGCCCGGGAGCGTACCGCCTTCTACCTGTCGGTCACCTATTTTGCCACCATTCCCGCCCGCTTCGGCATGGGTTTGGCCGCCATGTGGGTCTCGCCCCGCTGGCTGCTGAGCGGAGCCATGGCGTTGGTCGCCCTGTGCACCGTTGCCGCTCTGCTGATGGACGGTGACGCAGTGGCTTGGTTGCTGATTGTTTCTGCGGCAGCCGGGCAGGGCGTTAGCTCCCTGGCCTGGATCACCGTGGGCGAATACTTCGGCCGCCGCAGCTTCGGCACGCTGGTGGGGATCATGATCCTGTTCTACGGCATCTGCGGACCGGTGGTGCCGGGGGCGGCCGGATGGGTGTTCGACCGCACGGGGAGTTTCGTTCCGGTGCTGGTGGCAGTTGGCGTGCTTCAGGCGGTGTCCGCCGCGTCGTTCCTGTTGGCGCGGCGTCCCACAAGTGCCCATGCCAGCAGCGTCGCGCCGTAGTATTCCGGCCTGTTGCGGATGGCACGTGCGCGCCAGACGATGCCGCGTCGTGGGCGCGGCATCTACTACGGCTGGTGGGTGCTGGCGGCCGCGGCAGCGACCGGCTTCCTTGGATTCGGCGCGATGATTCCCGGGTTCCTGGTGTTTGCGGCGCCCATCGAAGAAGAGCTGGGCATCGACCAGTCACAATTTGCGTTCGTGGTTGGCGCCGCCTGGGCGGTCGGCAACCTCGCGGCCCTGGGGGCGGGATGGCTGGCAGACCGGTACGGGGGACGACGGCTGGTCCTGATCGGCGGGGTGCTGAGCTGTGCGGGGTTCGCGGCAGTGGCTGGCGTGAACTCTTATTGGCAACTGGTGCTGGCCTATTCCGGGATCGCGGCCATCGGCCGGGGCATCGGAATCGTCCCCAACCTGATGACCATCGCCAACCAGTGGTTCGTGCGGCGGAAGGCGCTGACGATGACGCTGCTGAACACCGCCTTCGCGGGCGGAGCGGCGGTGATGGTCCCGTTGCTGGCCTGGTGCGAGGGCGAGTTCGGATGGCGGGCGACCGTCCTGTGGGCGGCTGCATTGTCCGGGCTGCTGGTTATCGCAGCGGCCACGGTGATCAGAAGCCGGCCGGAAGACGTCGGGCTACTGCCGGACGGCGCGCGCCCACCGCCAACCGGCGCGGGCACAGCGCCCAACCGGCGGATCGAGCCGGTCTATTCAGACTCGGACTTCACTCTGAGGCAGGCGGTGTCTACGCCAGCATTCTGGCTGATGACGGCCGCGGTTACGCTGCGCATCGCGTCGGCGGACGCCCTGGTTATCAACCAGATACCGATGCTGGTCTGGAAGGGCATCCCGCAGGAGCAGGCGGCCTTCTACCTGTCGTCAACCTTCCTTGCCATCATACCCATCAGGATCGCCATGGGGTTAGCCGTCACCTGGATCCCCTCACGATGGCTGCTCATCGGCGGAATGTCGGTTGGCGCAGTTGGAACCGCGGCGTTCATCCCGGGATCCGGTTACGGCGCGGCGGCGATGTTCGTGCTGTCCATCGCCGCCACCGAGGGGGTAGCCACGCTGGGATGGCTTGCCGTTGGCGAGTACTTTGGCCGGCGCAGCTTCGGGTCCCTGGTGGGCATCATGACGGTGAGCTTCGGCCTCGGATCGCTGGTCGCTCCGGCGGCGGCGGGATGGATCTTCGTGCAGACCGACACGTACTCGTCAGCGCTTGTGGCGGCGGCCGCGCTTCAGTTGGCATCGGGCCTGTGCTACTTCCTGGCCCGAAAGCCGGTAATCCGGTGAGTGTTCCGTGTAATTACCCTCCCACCGGCTGCTCAGGCCCGCGGTCCCTGGAGTTCGGCATCGTTGGACTGAGACGGCGACGGTCGCGGGTTGCCCAGCAGGACGAAGCAAAGACACCCGATAAAGCCAACGACCATCGTTGCCGCTGAAAACATGAACAGCGATTCCCTGAAATCGATGATCGAGGCAAATGCCACCAGTGCCAGGGATTGAATTACGTGAGCCGGCACGATGGATATGCCAGTGATGGTCCCAAAGTTGCTCCTCCCGAAATAGACGCCGCGCGCCGCCAGACCCAACGTGATTAAGCCCCCGGAACCAATGGCCATAATCACGGCGAACGGGACCACCGTCGGCGCTGCCTCAGCGAATAGCAGCAAAACGGTCGCCACAACCTGCAGCGCAGCGCAGCCGAACATTGCCCACCGGATGGGGACTCGGTCGCCAATCATCCCCACCAACCCGGTCGCCGCCAATGAGCTCAGTGTCATAGCCACAATTACTATGCCGCTTTCCAACAATGATAAGCCGCGTTCTGCCAGCAACAGCGGAATAACAAAGATAACCACAACCCACAAGGACGAGTTGAAGCCGATGCCCAGGGTCATCAGCCAGAATGCCCGCGTTCGCATCGCCTCGCGCCATGTGTAGTCGGGTAATACGACGCCGCTCTGCGATTGATCTGGCTCAGACTCGGCAATGCTGCCCGGATCGACGCCATCGGGGAGTTGGCCGTGATCCTCAGGTCTATTTCGCACCAACCTTGACAGCGGCCAGATGAGCGCCAGCAACACTGCTGCCACGACCAGCCATGCCGCCGGAGTATTGACGGTCCCCAGCAACCCTGCTGCTATGCCGAGCGTCGGGATAAAAAGCCAGGCGGCGACTGAGGGCAACAACATCAGGCCCATCGCGGTCGCTCGACGTCGCCGGAACCAGTTGTTTACCGCCGCCGCCATCGGCAAGTGCGAACCAGCGGTCGATCCGACGACCAGCGCCAGGAGCGACAGGTAGTAGATCGGCATGAAGCTCGAGCCCGCGAGGAGCGCAAACCCGCCGCCCATGGAGGCAAATCCCCATACGACCGTGCGCCGGGCTCCCCAGCGGTCCACCGCCCATCCCACGAGTGGCATCAGCAACACCGGGGACACGGACTGCAACAGCCCCAACCATATTGCCAACCCCCTATCCCCGGTATCGTTAGCCAGTTGATCGCCCAGCAATGCACCGGCAATTTTCGGCATGCCGAAACCATCGCCGGCCACTGCCAGGACAAAGGCTGCGACCAGAACCAGGCGCCACCCGTAGAACCGTCTCCGGCGCGGCGGCGCAGCCTCACCTGCGGTTACCGGATTATCCATCTCGTAGCCCAGCGTTCAGCTCGCACTATTTTTCGACGCGCTGCACCAGCGCGAAACGCAAACAGGGGCAGGATTTTCAACCCGCCCCTGCATTTTGTGCCAGGCCTCTAAAACCCCGTGGCCGGCGCGATTGCTCCCGCCTAATCCAGGGTGAAGCCCTCGTAGTCGTTGGCGGCGACCTCGGCGCGCTTGGCGCGCATGGCCGGCGCCGTGTCCGGCGCGGTCAGCAGCACCCGGGCCTTGCCGGGTATGTTGGCGCCCACGAACCACGAATCCGCCTGCGTCCGCAGGATGTTCTCGCTGTCATCCTTCATGTGCTGCACCCACGCCTCCTCGGCCTCGGGCGTGGCCATGATCCGGGTGTGCCCGCTGTCCCGGACGTGGGCCATGGCGTCGGTGACCCACTCCACCAGCGGCTCCGCAGACCGGGGGAAGTTGCCCACGGAGGCGGCGTTGATGGTGAAAATGTTGGGGAAGCCGTAGCTGGACATTCCCATGTAGGTGCGGGGGCCGTTGGCAAACTTTTCCTTGAGCACCTCGCCGCCGATGCCCTCGATGTGAATCAGGTTGAGCGGGCCGGTGACGGCGTCGTAGCCGGTGGCGAAGATGATGACGTCCAGTTCGTGCTCGCTTCCGCTTTCCAGCTGAATGCCCCGGGGGGTCAGGCGCGCGATGGGGTCTTCGCGGACGTCAACCAGCAGGACGTTGTCGCGGTTGTAGACCTCGTAGTAACCGCTCTCGCAGGGCAGTCGCTTGGAGCCGAACATGTGGTTCTTGGGGGTCAGCTTCTCAGCGACTTCGGGATCGTGAACCCGCTCCCGAATCTTGTTGCGAACGAACTCGGCATAGTCTTCGTTGGCCTCGCCGGGCATCATGATGTCGTAGAAGTTTGACAGCCACTTCTTGAAACCGGGCTCGGCCCACAGCCGCTCGTACTGTTCCAGTTTTTCATCCTCGGAAACCGCCAGCGCGGAACGGGGATCAAACTCGTGCATGAAGGAACCGGGGGTGGACAAGCACTGCTCGAAAATCTCGGGGTAGTGGTTCTTGATGTAGTCCTGCGTCTCCGGGTCGATGACGGCATTGCGGAGGGGCACGCAGTAGTTGGCGGTCCGCTGGAAGACCGTCAGGTGGGCGACTTCACCCACGATTTCCGGTATCAACTGGACGGCGGTGGCGCCGGTCCCGATGACGCCCACGCGCTTGCCGGCCAGGTCCATGCCTTCTTTGGGCCACCGGTTGGTATGGCACCACGCCCCTTCGTAACTCTCCAGACCCTCAAACTCGGGGACGTAGCGGGCCGACAGAATGCCGATGGCGGTGATGACAAATTGCGCCCGGACCTGATACCCGTCGTCGGTCGTGATGTTCCACCGGTTGGCAGCTTCGTCATAGACCAGGGATGCAACCCGGGAGTTGAACCTGATGTCGCGGCGCAGGTCGAACTTGTCGGCGACGTAGTTGAGGTAGCGCTCGTTCTCCGGCTGGCCGGAGTAGTGTTCCTGCCACTCCCACTCCTGGAGCAGTTCCTCGGAGAAGGAATACCCGTAGGTGTAGCTCTCGGAGTCGAAGCGGGCCCCAGGATACCGGTTCCAGTACCAGGTGCCGCCAACGCCGTCGCCTTCCTCGAGCGACCTTACCGAGAAGCCCAGCCGCCGCAACCGGTACAGGGAATACAACCCTGTGACCCCGGCGCCGATGACGACAACGTCAAATTCTTCTACGCCTCCGGCGGAATGCCCGTTGGAAGACGTTTGCTGCAAGGACGTAGTCATAAATCCCTCCTGTTACCCTGGTGACACGCGTCGGCCAAAAATGGATACGGTGGCCCGATTATACACTGGGAAAGCGTTCCGGGTGGCTGGAGGCGCTAGGAAATCCTGCGGGTCGCCTGACGGTCGCTCGCCCGCTGCTATACTGCCGGTTAGACTGAAAATCCGAGGCGCACCGGTGCGTCCGACGAGACGGAGTTGAGCTATGGCGACGAGGAGAAAAGGCGACGGACTGTTGCTGGTGTACAGCGACGTGGCGCCGGAGCACGACGAGGAATACAACCGCTGGTACAACGAGGAGCATATCCCCGAGCGTCTGTCGATACCGGGCGTGCTCGACGCTGCCCGCTACCAGGCGGTCCAGGGCGGCCCCAAATACCTGGCGGTGTACGAGCTGGACAGTCACGAAGCGTGGTACTCGGACGGGTGGCAGAAATGGCTGAAAGAACCCACCGAGTGGTCGCGACGCATGTCCCCCAGCGTGATCGGCACGGAGTACATCCGCAACCTTTACAAGCGGGTGCATCCCCAGGAACTATCCGAGGAGACGGCGCAGGCCGGCATGTCTCCCCTGATCCTGGTGGGCCGGATGTCGGTCCCGGACCATCTTGAGGCCAAGTGGAACGACGCTTACAACAACGAGCGACTGCCCATGGCCCTCGACATCCCCGGCTACATCCGCGCCCGCCGGTTCCAGGCCGTGATGGGCGAGCCCAAGTACGCCACCGTTCACGAGATGGAATCGCTCCAGATCGCCGAAAGCGATGCCTGGAAGAACTGGAGTACCATCGTGACACCGGTCTGGACCCACGAGGTGCGCCCGCACATGGTCCACGGCGAAGGATCTCCCGGGGTATACCAGCGCATCTTCCCGGAATAGGAACCGTCACATCTGGCAATCTGCAAGGGGCGGCCGGTTGGTCGCCCCTCGGCTTGCCACGGATGTAGGTCAGGTGTACAGCGAAGCCGTAGTCTCAGCGCCCATCAGCACCTGCCCGCCGTGCTCGAAGTTGTTGGGCAGGCCGGAAATGTGCTGGCCGCTGACGTGCAGGTCGCGGAAGAACCGTTCCAGCCCCACCGAGCGGTGGATGGCGTTGGTGCCAGCCACGTTGAACAGCCGGTCCACCACGTCCACGGAGCGGCGGATGGCATGGGTTATGGCCAGACGAGCCCGCACGGCCCGATCCATGAGGTCGCTCTTCTGGTGCACCTGGGCGTCCCACATGCTGCCCACCGCGTCCAGCACGTAGGTGCGCGCCCCGTCCAGTATGGCCTCGCATTCGCCGTACGTTATCTGAACGTAGTTGCGGTCGCGCAGCAGCATGGGCGAGTTGGTCGTGCCGGCGCCGGTGGCCAGGTCGTGAAACGCGTTCATCGCGCCGCGGGCCATGCCCAAGGCGTTACCCGCGGCCAGCGTCCAGCTGATCAGGATCGAGGTCTGGGCCGGGTTGTACAGCGGGCCGGGATGATACGACGGGTCGCCGCGCCGGTAGGAGTGGCGCGCCGGCACGAACACGTCGGAATACTCGCAGTCGTTGCTGGCGGTGCCGCGCATCCCCAGGGTGGTCCAGTTATCGATCACCGTCCCTGATGCGACGGGCGCGACGACCACCTGTGTAGCCGGGCTGCCATCGTCGTTGCGCGCCGGCGACCCGTCGTGCTGCAGCAGGCGGCAGTTGAGGAACAGCGCGGTGGAGTGGTCGATCCCGCTCAGGTAGTTCCAGCGCCCGTTGATGACGTACCCGCCCTCGGTGATGGTCGCCGTGCCTTCCGGTCGCGCCGAGCCGGAACCCAGCATGGCCGGAGGATCACCGAAAATCTCCTTCACGGCATCAACGGTGAGACGAGCCAGCGCCGCCGTGATCGCGCTCCCGTTGAACACGCACCACCCTGCGGACCCGTCGGCCCGGGATATGGTTTCCACCACCCGAAACGCCGTCAGCGGATCAAGTTCGGGACCGCCCAACGCCTGTGGCGCGTACAGGCAGAACAGATTGTGCGCCGCCATCCGGTCGGCCAGATCGGGCGGCAGTTGACACTCCGCGTCAATCCGGTCGAGGTTCGCCAGGATTTCCGGCTCAAAGGTTTCGGCAACGCGGACCAGGTCTTCGGGCATTGAGCGGCTCCATCAGTGATGCTGTGCCGGACATTATAGCCGTGGGATATCGACGTCCCACCGGAGGATGACTCGGGCGGCGATGGATAGCCCGGTCTGTACGCCCGTTGGCCGGCGGCTTTACAATGGATATCCGGCGCTGCGGAGGGATGGCAGAGTGGACGATTGCGACGGTCTTGAAAACCGTTAACCCTCACGGGTTCGTGGGTTCGAATCCCACTCCCTCCGCCAATCGGAAGATCACCCGATCACCATTGCCGGCCCGGCTCCCGCTCCTGCATCAACTCTCCAAACAGGGTGAGCACCTGGTCGATGCGCAGCACGACGATTGCACCGACGCTGCCCTGCAGGTAGCGCTCGTTCACCAACCCCGATTCCAGCAAGCGATCGGTCATGTCCTCGAACACCTGCCCCTCCCGGTGCACGGAGGCGGTGCAGCGGAACTTCCAGCCGGCGTCCTGCTCGGTGTTGCGGAACAGGACGATGACCTTCGGGTTCCCCTCAATGTGGTCCAGGGGGTTGCGGCCGGTGCGGTCACGGTAGATCAGCGTATCCTCGCCCACCGTGAGCACGGTTCCGATGTACCCGCAGTTGGGCGTGCCGTCATCGGAGGCGGTCGCCACGATGCAGGGGTAGCCGTCGTCACGGGCACGGTTGATCAACCGCGACATTTCTTCGGTCAGTTGTATCATCTCAACCCTCTCCGACGGCCGGCGCTCGTCCGGCGTTGATGTACTCCACCGCGCGACGGTGGCTTTCCAGCAGGCCGGGAACGCGGGCCGGGTCGGTACGGCCCCAACCGCACTCGCTGGCCACGCCAAAGGAATCGGCGAATCCTCGGGCGGCGTCGATGCGAGTTCGGTCACCGACCTCGTCGTCATGGTGGATCAGGCCCAGGATCAAGTCAGTCGCATCGGGCAATCGCAGCCCATCCAGCGGCGCGAAATATTCGCGATCCGTTCTATCCTGGGGAACCGGCATGTGCATGAAGTCCAGGGGCCGCTCCAACTGACCTGCAATCCCGTTGGCGATCTCGACCAGGATCCCCATGTCCCTCGGCATCACCAAGTGCTCATCGCGGGGCGACCCGTAGCACAGGTGGTAGCCAAGATCCACTGTCTCCGGAACGGCGTTGCCCAGCCGTCCAAGCTCGGCGAAAATCTGTTCCTTGTAGTCGGCGGGTCGGTGCGGGAAGTAGTCCTCGAACACCAGCACTTCCTGGCAAACGTCCCACTGTATAGACAGGCGGTCATGCGGGGCGGACGCAAGAGTCTCATTGACCGCCGACAGCAATGAGCGCTCGTAGGTGGGTAAGTACGCGTCGCGCGCCGACGGGCTCACGTACATGTACGCCGTTGCCATCGGTGTGGGCAGCGACACCTGGAAAAGGGCGTCACCCGGAATGACCCCATCTCCTTGTAGGCGGGCATACAGGTCGAAGGACTCCAGCGCCGCCTCGGCGTAACCGGTGGGAAAGTCGACGGTGCCCGCGTCAACGCCCGGCCTGAAGCGAATGTAGGAAGTTTCGCGCAGCAACTGGCCGTCCCACTGATACAGGGCGTAGGGCGGCTCGTCCGGATCGGGCTCCATGGCCGGATGCTGCTCCAGCATCTCCCGCTGGAACCAGATCCAGCGACCGCGCCTTCCGGTTTCGCCGTCGGAGATCCGCCGCAGGTGCTCACGCCAGGCATCGCTCACGGTCCGGAAAACGGTTTCCGCATCGGGCAGCGGAACACTGCCCACCAGGTGCGCCCAGCTACTCGCTTCAACCATAAATCCCCGATCGACCCGTCCGGGCGGCAGATCAGCCGATGACGCGGCGGAAGTAGTCCAGGGCGTTGCCACCGACTATCTTGAGCACGTCCTCGTCGGAGTGGCCCCGCCGGATCAGGCCCCGCACGATGTTCTTCCCGTCGGCGGGTGACTCCAGGCCGTTGAGGTACGGAGCCGGCAGTTGGTCCGGTCCCCGTCCCAAAAGCACCCGGTGGAACGCCACGTGGTCGCCCACGGTGGTATCGGTCCCGATGCCCACGTGATCGACGCCCACCAGGTTGACCATGTAGTCATAGTGGTCCAGAACGCACTCGATGTCCTGCTCGGGATCGTCGCTGAGGGAGTTGGGCACGGCGGTGATGCAGACCAGGCCGCCGTTGCGGGCGCAGGCCAACAGCTCCTCGTCCCGGCGGGTCCGGCCGTTGGGGCGTAGCGTGTAGGACGCGTTGTGGCTGAACACCGTCGGCGCGCGGGAAACCTCGATGGCGTCCATCGCCGTGGGGGTCGAGGCGTGGGACAGATCAACGGCCATGCCCAGGTCGTTCATACGGTGAACCACCTCCACGCCGAAGTCGCTCAGACCCCCCGGGTTGCGCTCCGTCTGGCCGTCGCCGATGAAGTTGCGCCGGTTGTAGGTGATTCCGGCCAGGCGCACGCCCATGCCGAACAGCGCGTCCACCCGCTCGATGCGGTTCCCGATGGCCAGGTGTTCCAGCGTGGGCAGGAAGCCGATCTTGCCCTGCTGGCGCGCCGCCATTATCTCGTCTGCGTTGCCCACCCGCACGATGCTATCCTGGGTCGCCACGTCGGCCAGCATCCCGCCAACCTCGGCGGCGATGTCCTCATATTCCATGAAGGACATATCAGTGGTGCTCTTGAACCCGCTGAACGCGCTGGCGGTGGTGACCGCAGACCAGCCTCCGGCCTCTACCGCCTGGTAGCCGTACTGGTAGCGGCTGGTGCGCAGGAACTCGATGAACCGGTCCATGTCCTCCGGCAACAGGAAGGGGTGCTGGTGAACGTCGATCATGACCGCCTGGTCCATGATGCGCTCGAAGCGGGTCTGCTCGGCGGCGCTCAGTGGCACCTCCGACGACGGCACGCGGCCGACCTCGCGGACCATTTCGAAAATCTGAGTGACCATGGACAACCCTCCTTTAATCTACGGTCAACAGCCCATGCGGTACACGCGGTTCGGTAACCGTGGGCGGCGAGGTCACGTTCACATCGTGCGCCAGGCTTGCCCCTCCGTCAGGGCCAGGAACTGCTCCACCAGCGTCGGGTTGGACACGATCAGGCCCGGAGAAAACAGGGTGGCGTCCTTTAGGGTCGCGCGGTCCAGCACCTGTCCCCCCGCTTCTCTCGCCAGCAGCACGCCCGACGCGATATCCCACGCCGACAGGCTGTGGTGGAAGTAGAGGTCGAGGCGGCCGCACGCCGCGTAGGCGATACTGAGGGCGCTGGAGCCCATCAGCCGGTATCCCTGGACTCGGGGCCAGACACCGGCGGCCAGTTCCAGCAGCAGCTTCGCCTGGTCAAAGTTGTAACCCAGGTCGAACCCCAGCACCGCCTCGTCGATGTCATCTCGGTCGGAAACATTTATGGTCTGGCCGTTCAGCGAGGCGCCGCGTCCCTTCTGCGCCGAAAACATCTCGTCGCGAACCGGGTCGTAGGTGACGCCGCACACCACCTGATCACCCTCGGCGATGGCGACCACCACGCAGAAATGAGGGATGCCCTCGGCGAAGTTGCGCGTGCCGTCGATGGGGTCCACCACCCAGGTGTAGGGGGACGAACCGGAAACGGGGGCCGACTCCTCGGAAAGGATGCCGAAATCGGGGTATTCCTCGGCCACGTAATCCAGGATCAACCTCTCGGAAGCCAGGTCGGCGTCGGTGACCACGTTGGCGCGGCCCTTCAGGCTAACCTCCACCTCGGTGCGGAAACGCTCCGCAACCAACTCGCCGGCGCGTCGGGCGGCAATTTCGCACACCGCCAGGGCAGACCGGCCGGACCGTGAAGTGGGTATTTCATCGACGCTTGGGGTGGACATCAGAACAGACTCACGGCTGCGAAAGGGATGGCGCAGTCTAGCATCCGGCGTTCAGCACCGACAACCGAACCGGCGTAAGCAAGCTGACACCGGGAGCCCCCGACTTGTGGGGAGTTCAGTACCGATGGAGTCAGAGCGCCGTGCTATACTCCGGCCGTGAGTACGCCGGGAGACAGGCCACTGGTAGGTGTGGGAGTGGTGTTCATCAGGGGCGGAAGAGTCTTCCTGGCGCAGCGGCAGGGAGCGCACGGCGAGGCGACGTGGGGATCGGCGGGCGGCCATCTGGAATTTGGAGAAACCCTCGAGGAGTGTGTGCGCCGGGAGGCGCTTGAGGAGTTGGGAGTCACGGTGGGTGTCCTCCGTGTACTCTGCCTGAGCAATATTGTTGCCTATGACCGCCACTATGTGGACGTGGAGTTCCTGGGGGATATTGGTGACCAGGAGCCGGTTCCCCAGGCAAGCGACGGGTCTTTCTGCGAGTACGGCTGGTTCCCCCTGCGCGAGCCGCCGCAACCTTTGTTCGAGCCCATGCGCCTGGCTATCGCCAGCCTGTTGACGGGCGAGTGGTATCACCCACCGCCCGGCGAAGGTCCGGGCGCAGCGCATCCCGATTAGCGGGAAACCGGGTCAAACGCATCTCGAAATTCGCCGAACATTTTGGCGGATTTCCTGAAAATCGTGAATTCCTGACATCTGTCGCGTGGCAATGCAACAGCAGATTTGGTATAATGCTAGGCACGCCAATACTGGATATTGTTGTACTGCGTTACAGTAAAGTCCCCGACATGTTCGCAGTTACAAAGGCTCGGGATCGGAGAAATCATTCAGCATGACTCAACAAGTAGTAATACCTTCGGTAGACGAATCCTCTGAATATACGTCGGACAATATTCAAGTATTGAAAGGGCTGGAAGCGGTCCGGGTGCGGCCGGGTATGTATATCGGCAGCACCGGAGTGGATGGGCTCCATCATCTCATCAAAGAGTTGTTGGACAACTCAGTGGACGAGGCTCTCGCCGGCCATTGCGACCGTATAGACGTGCGTATCGCCGCGGACGGGGCCGTCAGCGTTTCCGACAACGGGCGCGGCATTCCGGTGGACGTTCACCCGGAGACTGGCGTCTCGGGCCTGGAAACGGTGATGACCACTCTGCACGCCGGCGGCAAATTTGACGGCGCGGCATATAAAGTGTCCGGCGGTCTCCACGGCGTTGGAGCATCCGTGGTGAACGCCCTGGCATCCCGGCTCCACGCCGAAGTTTGCCGTGGCGGTTTGCGTTACACCCAGGACTACGAGAAAGGCATCCCCGCATCCGACCTCCAGCAGCACCAACGGGTGCGGAAGCAGGGCACGGCGGTCACCTACTACGCTGATCCTGAAATCTTCCCCGAGATCACCTATGATTTCGGTCGGTTGGTGGCGCAACTCCGTCAGACTGCTTACCTCAACAAAGGCCTGGAGATCTGCCTGGTCAGCGAATTTCACGAGGCGGAACGCAACGGAGACGTCGAGCGTTCCTTCTTCTTCGATACCGGCGTGGCCAGCATGGTGCGGAACATCAACCGCAAGCGCAACGTGGTCATGCCCGACCCGTTCTACTACCAGCGCATCGCCGATGACGCCGACGTCGAGGTGTCGTTCCAGTACCACCACACCGACGGCCACGACAACCTGGCCGCGGACGAGCGCACCTTCGCCAACTGCATCCTGACGCCGGAGGGCGGTACGCACCTGGCCGGGTTCCGGTCGGCGCTGACGCGAGTGCTGAACGACTACGCGCGCAAGCAGAACTACCTCAAGGACCCCAAGGACTCCTTCAGCGGCGAAGACACCCGCGGCGGGCTGGTCGCGGTGATCAGCGTAAAGCTGGGCGACCCGCAGTTCGAGGGCCAGACCAAGAACAAGCTCAGCAATCCGGAAGTGCGCAGCCGGGTGGAAGCCGCAACCTCCGAGGGCCTGACCCGTTTCCTGGAAGAAAACCCCACGGCCGCCAAGGGCGTGATCGAAAAGGTCCAGACCAACCACGCTGCCCGCGAAGCGGCGCGGCGGGCCCGCGACTTGGTGCTTCGCAAGAATGCGTTGGATGGCACATCGCTACCCGGCAAGCTCGCCGACTGCGCTGAGCGTGACCCCGCCAGGTCCGAGCTCTACATAGTGGAGGGCGAATCTGCGGGCGGGTCGGCGAAGATGGGCCGCGACCGGCAATTTCAGGCCATCCTGCCGCTCAAGGGCAAGATCCTCAACGTGGAGCGTTTCCTGGACAAGGTGGAGCGTATCCTGGGCCACGAAGAAATCCGGGCTATGATCTCCGCCGTGGGCACCGGCGAGGGAGAGGCCTTCGACATCTCCAAGCTCCGCTACCACCACATCATCATCATGACCGATGCCGACGTTGACGGCTCTCACATCCGCACCCTCATCCTGACCTACTTCTACCGGCGCATGCGCGAGCTCATCGAGGGCGGATTCCTCTACATCGCTCAGCCGCCCCTGTACCGCGTGCAACGCGGACGGACCATCGCCTACGCCTACTCCGAGGACGAAAAGGACGCGCTGATGAAGCGCATGTCCACCGCGCGGTCCGAGCCTTCGATCCAGCGGTACAAGGGCCTCGGCGAGATGAACGCCGACCAACTCTGGGAAACGACCATGGATCCGGCGGCGCGCAAGATGCTCAAGGTAACCATCAACGACATCGACGACGTGGACTCGATGTCGGATACCGACGGCGTGTTCGCGATGCTGATGGGCGAACAGGTCGGCCCGCGCAAGAGCTTCATCCAAAGCCACGCCACGGAAGTCCAGAACCTGGACGTCTAGCCGCCCTACGGTTCCGGGGGCCACCGCGATGCGACGTGACGGTCTGTCCGTGCTGATCCCCGTGGAAGAACTTTGGGCCGGCGTGACCACGCTGGCCCGCCAAATTGACCGCGATTACGGGACCACCGGGGTAGTCGTGGTCAGCGTGCTCAAAGGCGCGGCCATTTTCACCGCAGACCTCCTGCGTGCGCTCCAGGTGGAAGTGCATCGCCTCGAATTTGTGAGGGCAAGCAGTTACGGCAGCGGAACCGAGTCATCGGGTGACGTCCGCGTCACCGGGACGCTGGAAACCCGGCACATCGAGGGCCGGCACGTGCTGATCGTCGACGACATCGCGGACACCGGGCACACGTGCGCAGCCGTTACGGAGTACATCAGCGGGCTCCGACCAGCATCCCTCCGCTACTGCACGCTCCTGGACAAACCGGAACGCCGCGAGGTTGCGGTCCAGTACGACTACGTCGGGTTCACCATTCCCAACCATTTTGTGGTCGGTTACGGGATGGATTTCGACGAACGATACCGCGGGCTGCCAGCGATCTATTACTTCCCGGACGCCTGAATCAACTGCCAGTGCCAGGCGCATCCGCCGCCATCATTGCTCGGCGAACGGGTTGCCTTCGGGCAGTTTTTCGACGCACGCGCGAAGTGCGCGCAACGCCGTGTCCCTGGACTCCACCAATTGCGCCGGACCCGCAGCTACGGCGATTTCCGGTATGTCGGCCTCGAACTCCGGCCAGCACTCGTCGTAGGGTCGTTGCAGCGAGATGGCGACCAGGTGACCGCCCAGCGTTGCCTGCAGTGCTATCAGGGTGTACCGGTCGTTGAGTTCAAACGCGAAAAGTTGCGTTTCTCCCAGGTACACAAACGGGAGTTCTTCGCGCAACGCCTGTTGCCGGCATTCGGAAAATGCGACCATGGCGTTGCCCCAGGCAGCATGGAGCTCGCTGGATTCTCCGGCCGACACGACGGCAGGCTGGAGAGCATGGAAGCCTTCGCGGCAATGGTCCAGGCTCGCCAGGGCCTCACCTTTTGATCGTTCCCAGATACTGTCGAACCAGGTGGACACACGGTCAGCCCGCACCCCATCGGAATTGGCGAAAAACCTCTGAGCGTCGACCTCCGCCCATTGTCCGTCCAGGCATGGCGACAACTGCGCGAAAATGAAGTCGAAGTAGGCATTGAATTCCACAGGCCCAAGGCCACTGTGCGCCCCCAATCGCTCGACTTCCGCTTCCAGTGTCGCGTAGCACGGATTTCCAGGGTGCCACATCTCCAGCATCTTGGCCGGTGCATCAAGGTCGGGCGCGTGATTGGTTCTAACTCCCAAAGCGCGGTAGGTCAGAAGCGCGCCCCAGAGCACGTCGGTGTCAACCGGGCGGGGCCGGAGCATGCGACCGGTCAGTTCCTCCATCCTCTCTTCCGTTCTCGCCACGACCCCGGCCGGTACCGCCGGCGAAGGCTCCGCGTCGGCCGGTGCCGCGGGTGGTGGATCCGTCGTGCCCGCTGGCGCGGGCGCCGTGGCGGCCGGCGGCGCTGTTGGCGTCGGGACAGTTGCTGCGGCAGTGGGCGTCGAAACCGCCGGCGTCAACGGCGGTACGGTTGGAATAGGCGCTGGCGCCGGATCACACGCCGCGGCGGCCAGAACCAACGCCCCGGCCGCCGCCAGCATCCAGACAAATTTGCGGACGGAGCGATTTGCCTCCGGCCACCCCTGCTGCATCAGTAGGCCACGGCCTGGCCGTCTCCCCGAGGATCCGACGCGCCGGCCAGCACGCCGCGACGCCGGTCGCGCATGATGAGCTGCACCACGCCGTGGTAGGCACCCAGCGGGTTTTGCACCACATTGTGGCCCATCCGGCCCAGGTCCCGGATCGCGTCGTCGGGCATTCCCATTTCCACCCGCAGTTCACCGGCGCGGTTGATTGTCGCGGGGTCGGTACCGGGGAAGCTGTGCCAGCGCGGCGATTCCACGGCATCCTGGGGCTGCAGTCCCCCGTCAATCAACTTGGTCAACATCTGGATGCCAACCTGCGGCTGGACGTCGCCGCCCGGCGTACCGCCGACGATGGACACCTCTCCGCCCACGGTGGTCAGGTAGCAGTTCAGCGTGTGCATGGTGCGCTTGCCCGGCTCTATGACGTTGGGGTGGTCCGGCTCCAGGCTGAAGCCGCGGCCGGCGCGGTTGTTGAACAGTACCCCAGTGCCGGGGGCGACGACGCCGGAACCAAACCCGTTGGACAGGCTGTGGATCCAACTGACCGCATTGCCCTCACCATCGGCGACGCAGAAGTAGGTGGTGTCGCCGCGCCCGTCCACGGGCGTGAGCGGGCGCACCTCACCTCCCGCCTGGAAGGGGTGGATCTGGTCGCGCCGCATGTCGGCGTACTCGGTCGACAGCAGACCATCCAGCGGCCAGTCGATGAAATTGGGGTCGCCGGCGAGGCGGTTGCGGTCCGAGTACGCGATCTTCTTCGCTTCCACCAGCAGATGTATCGAGTCCGCCGAGTTGGGCGTCATCGACGACAGGTCGTGACCGCTGACGATGTTCAGCATCTCCAGCAACAGGAAACCCTGCGATGGTGGCCGGGTTTGGTACACCGTGTGCTCGCGGTACGTCGTGCTGATGGCGTCGCCGACGTCGGCGCAGTGGCCGGCAAAATCGGCCTCGGTGAACAGCCCGCCGGCGTTGTTGAGGCCCTCCACCATTTTCGTCGCGATGTCGCTGCGGTAAAAAGCGTCCGCTCCGCCCTCGGCAACAGCGCGCATCGTATTGGCCAGATCGCCGTTCACCAGCACCTCGCCGACCCGTGGTGGCCGTCCGCCGTTGGCCAGGTAGATATCCGCAGTAGCGGAAAAACGCGCCAGCAATTCCGCGTTGCCGGCGAAGGACCGCGCGATGCGAGGCGAAACGGGGAACCCTCGGTCGGCGTACTGGACGGCCGGGGCCAGCAGATCGGCGAACGGCATGGTGCAGAAACGTTGATGCATGGTCTCCCACGCCGCAGCCTCGCCGGGCACGGAGATCGAGTGCGGGCCTTGGATGGGCATCAGGGCGAGGCCCTGGCTCCGGTAGTACTCTGCTTCCGCGCCCGAGGCGGCGACCCCGCTGCTGTTGATGTTGGTGACCCGGCCGCTCTTGGCGTCGTAGGCGAGGATGAAAGAGTCGCCGCCGAGGCCGCAAACCGGCACCAGGGTGACGCATTCCACGGCTGCAACGGCCAGGGCCGCGTCAAACGCGCTCCCGCCCTCCTGCATGACGCGGAGACCGGCCGCCGCCGCCAAGGGCGAGTTGGAGCAGACCATGCCGTTCTGGCCGTACACGGCGCTGCGGGTGAGTTGGGTGATGGACATGGTAGATGCCTCCTGGCACGGCGGGGTGCGCAACCAAGCGCTCGATCCGGATTTTCTGATAAGACAGTTGATTGTGTGATTATAATCGACGGCGAACAAGGTCATGCCCTTCAAAATACACATTTTCGATATGCCCATCGCATTGAACTAACGCCAGCGCCTTGGATCGGGGGAGCACGATGTCCTTGAAGTCTTTGCCTGCGAGCTGGATCGCAATCGCCTGCCTGGTTTGCGCCCTTGGGGCGGTCCTGATTGTCGCAAGCCGAGTGGAGGCGGGAACTCCGCAGTGCCCCAGCACTTGGCCTCAGGCACAAGGCTCTGCGTCTGCCTCTGGTCAGGGGCTCGGTCACATCGAATTCGAAGACTTCTTCGACGACTCCAACGATGAGAAGTGGTTTGTCGTCCGCAGCGCCGACAGCAACAGTTACACCACCATCCGCGCGTACCCGGCTGCGCAAGGCGACGGCGGATACATAACCGGCTCCCCGGACGAAGTGTGCTTCCTGGTGGTACGCCGTCCCGGCGACACCGAGGACGCCGCCGAGCCCACGCAAGTGGTGTTCCCCAAGGAGCAGGAAGACTCCTGTCCCGGAATATTGGCGACACGTCCCGCCAGCGCATTCCCCGCCCAAAGATACCCGCACCTGGAAACCGCCCATCAGGACGTCCCTACCGACCTGCAGCGGAACGCATTGGACTTCGCGTTTGAAGTCGGTCAACGCGGTGGAACGCTCACCCTACCAATGGGCGAAGAACCCCATACCTACAACCCTCGACACGTCGACGACGCCTACTCAGGCATCGTCATCAGTTACATCCACGAGGGCCTCACCGGCATCTCCTGGCCAGACAACGAGATCGAACCAGCCTTGGCCGAATCATGGTCTCACTCCGAGGACGGCCGCACCTGGACCATGAACCTCCGCCGAGGCGTGAAATGGCACGACGGACAGGACTTCGACGCCGACGACGTCGTCTTCACTTACCGACACTTCCACGACGAACCGATCAAAAAGATCGACGACTACACCGTTGAGATCGTTTTTCTAACCCCCCAGGTCGATCCGGACTTCCGCCGAGACTACGAGGAGCACCTGACCGTCCCCATACTCCCTCAGCACATCGTGGAACCCGTCGTGATCTTCAACGATGAAGGCAATTTCTACGACCTGCCGGACGGTTTCTG
The DNA here is from genome assembly GCA_951813535.1 of uncultured Dehalococcoidia bacterium. Lineage (GTDB taxonomy): Bacteria > Chloroflexota > Dehalococcoidia > Lucifugimonadales > UBA3495 > Bin87. The sequence goes on from OX638345.1 coordinate 3,109,053, forward strand.
GAACGTCCACCCGGACCCCGGCGATCCAACCCCCGCCGATGTTGTCGGCACCGGTCCGTTCAAGTACCACAGCCACGTGCACGGCGAAAGCATCACCCTGGTACGCAATGACGACTATTGGCTCAGGGACGCCGACGGCAACCCCCTCCCCTACCTCGACGCGGTCGTCTTCCGCTTCTATTTTCCGCCTGACCCTGCCCAGGGGCCCGACCAGGAAGAACTTGAAATAGCTGCCTTCCGTGCCGGGGAGATTGACGCCATCGACCTCAACGGCCGCAGGTTCGAGGAACTACGCCCTTACCAGGAAGCAGAGAATTTTTACCTTCAACCGCTGGGTCCTGACTTCGATAGAGGGTTCCTGGTCTTCAACCAGAACCCGGGACAAGACGCCGAAAACGGCGAACCTTTCGTCGACCCGGAAAAGCTGGTCTGGTTCAGGACCAAGGTATTCCGCCAGGCAGTATCCCACTCGATAGACCGTGACCGCATAATCCGGGAAGTCCACAGCGGCCACGGCTTCAAGCAGTGGGCTTTCATCAGCCCCGCCGCCGGAGACTTCCACAACCGCCGGGTACGCCGCTACGAGTACGACCTGGCTCAAGCCAACGCCATGCTGGACTGCCTGGGCTGGCAAGATACCGACCGCGACGGCATCCGCGAAGACCGCAGCGGCAACGACATCGTCTTTACCATCGAAATGCCGCAGGGCAGCGCCGCGAGCGACACCACGGCAAACATCATCCAGGAAGGATTGCAGGCTATCGGCGTCCAAGCCGAAGTCAGACGCATCACCTTCCGAGAAATCGTTCTCAAACTGCTCGACAACTATCAGTGGGATGCCATCATCATTGGGCTCACCGGTGGCCCCGACCCGGACGGCGGGTTCAGGGTATGGCACAGCAGCGGCCATCTCCACATGTGGAACCCCGAACAGGAATCACCCGCTACAACCTGGGAAGCCCAGATCGACTCCCTTCTGGTCAAGGCCGTCACCGAGTTGGACCATGACAAACGTGTCGAGTACTACCACGAGATCCAGGAAATCGTCGCCGAACAGTCGCCTGTACTGTTCACCACTCTGTCGGAGAGGCTGGTCGCCGTACGGGACGTCTTCGGCAACACCACTCCCACACTCCGTGGGCTGTGGGATGCCCGCTACCTGTACCGCACCGACCAGTGACGCTTGGCGGGCGCTGCGGCAGGCGTGTCACAGCGCGGCGGCGTCCCCAAACAACACCACGCCGGTCCGGTCGTCCACCTGCTCCAGCAACCGCCGGACGACCGGGCCATCCGGCGGGACTACTCGTTCGGGTGTAACTTCTGCCAGCGGGACCAGCACGAATGCCCGTTGCGTCATCCGCGGGTGTGGGATTTGCAGGTCCGGCTCGGCCAAGTCCACCACCTGATCGCCATACAGCAGGATATCCACGTCGATCAGCCGCGGCCCCCACCGGAATGATGGGGTGCGGCCGACGGTGGCCTCTACGGACTGGCAGGCCGCGAGCAGATCCTCCGGAGACAGGTCGGTCTCGTAGGCAGCGACCAGGTTGAGGAAGTTCGGTTGATCCGCGACGGCCCACGGCTCCGTCTCGTACACCGACGAACACGCGGTGCGCCGCATGCCCGGCGTCGAGTCCAGCAGTCGCAGGGCCTCCGCGAGCGCCGCCATGCGGTCGTCCAGGTTGCCGCCCAGGCAAAGGTAGGTTGTTACCGGTCCGGCCATCCGTCAGGCCTCCAGTCGCGCACAATGGCGTCGGTCATTCGGGCCACCCGCACCATCTGTTTCACGTCGTGCACCCGGACGATGTCCGCACCGCCCGCGATGCTCATTGCCACCGCCGCCGCGGTTCCTTCCACCCGGTCGTCTGCCGGCAACCTCAGCACCCGGCCGATGGTGGACTTGCGCGACACCCCCAGCAGCAGCGGGTAGCCGAGCTCCTGCAGTTCGGGCAGCCGTCGCAGCAACTCCAGGTTGTGGTCGGCGGTCTTTCCGAATCCTATGCCCGGGTCGAGGATTACGTTATGGTCGGCAATGCCGGCCGCACTTGCGATCCCGGCGATGCGGCGCAGCCCTGCGATCACGTCGGGCACCAGATCGTCGTATTCCGCCTGACGTTGGTTGTGCATCAGGATCGCCGGAACGCCGGCGGCGGCGATAACTCGCGCCATGTTGCCGTCGGCCAGCAGGCCCCAAACATCGTTGACCAGCGACGCGCCGGCCGCAATCGCCCGCCGCGCCACCGGGGCCTTGTAGGTGTCCACGCTGACGGGTATCCGGACGGCACGGCAGATGGCTTCCAGGGACGGCAGCAACCGATCGGCCTCCACCGACGCCGACACCGGCGTGCTGCCCGGTCGAGTCGACTCCGCGCCCACGTCCAGCATGTCCGCCCCGTCGGCTTCCATGCGCCGGGCCTGCTCAACTGCGGCCGGCACGTCACCGTCCAGCCCGTCGCCGGAGAAGGAGTCGGGGGCCAGGTTGATCACACCCATGACGTACGTGCGCCGGCCCCACACCAGTGGTTCTCCACCGGCCAAAGACAGGGCCGGAGCGTCCCGTCGAGCCGGTTGCCAGTTTGCGGTCAAATAAATCTCCAATGCCCACGCGGCGAGGGATTCCCGAAACCATTATACTTAGCCGCCGGAAACGACACGAACCGCCGGCCGGGCGCCCCGCCGCGACGGGCGCCTCGCTAGCATCGCCTATGGAGGCCGGAATTGTCCACACCAGAAGAAGCGATCACCGAACCGGGTTTGGGAAATCTGCTGCGGCTGCAGGAACAGGCCGCGTTGGGAGGCGGGCAGCGTCGCATCGACCAGCAGCACCAGCGGGGCAAGATGACCGCCCGCGAAAGGCTGAACGCCCTGATGGACGACGGCACGTTCACCGAGATCGACCGTTTCGTCACCCACCGCACCACCGACTTCGGCCTGGCGGACCGCACGTTCCTCGGAGACGCGGTGGTCACCGGCTACGGCAACGTCGACGGCCGCCAGGTCTTCGCCTACGCCCAGGATTTCACGGTGTTCGGCGGATCGCTGTCCGAGGTGGTGGGCCAGAAAATCTGCAAGGTCATGGACCTGGCCGCCAAAACCGGCTGCCCCATGATCGGCATCTGCGACTCGGGCGGCGCCCGCATCCAGGAGGGGGCGCTGAGCCTGGCCGCCTACGGTGACATCTTCCTGCGCAACACCATGTACTCCGGCGTGGTTCCGCAGATTTCGGTCATCATGGGCCCTTCGGCCGGAGGCGCCGTCTACTCGCCGGCCATCACCGACTTCATCTTCATGGTGCGGGGCACCGGCCAGATGTACATCACCGGCCCGGACGTGGTCCGCGCGGTAACCGGCGAAGACGTGACCCACGAACAGCTCGGCGGAGCCGACGCCCACGCGGCCCGCAGCGGCGTGGCGCACTTCGTGTCCGACTCGGAGGAAGAGTGCCTGGAGGAACTGCGCCGCCTGATTTCCTTCCTGCCGCTGAACAACCTCGACGACCCTCCGGGCTACCGCTCCGCCGATCCCGTTGACCGCGCCGACGAAGTCCTGCGGGGGGTAGTGCCGGCGGAACCGAACCGGCCCTACGACATTCGCGAGATCATCTACCACATCGTCGACGATGAGGATTTCATGGAAGTCCACGCCGGGTACGCGCCCAACGTCGTGGTGGGCTTCGCCCGGATGGCCGGTCGCACCGTGGGGCTGGTCGGCAACCAGCCGGCGTACCTTGCCGGCGTGCTGGACATCAACGCCTCGGCCAAGGCGGCCCGCTTCGTGCGGTTCTGCGACTGCTTCAACGTGCCCCTTGTGACGCTGGTGGACGTGCCGGGCTTCATGCCGGGCACGGAGCAGGAGTACGGCGGCATCATCCGCCACGGCGCAAAACTGATCTACGCCTACGCCGAGGCGACGGTGCCCAAGGTGGCGCTGATCACCCGCAAGGCCTATGGCGGCGCGTACATAGTCATGAGCAGCAAGCACCTGCGCTCGGACGTGAACCTCGCCTGGCCCAGCGCCGAGATCGCCGTCATGGGCCCGGACGGCGCGGTGAACATCATCTACCGCGAGGAGATCAACAACGCCGACGACCCCGACGCCCGCCGCGCCGAACTCATCGCCGACTACCAGGATCGCTTCACCAACCCCTACGTGGCCGCCAACCGCGGCTACCTCGACGACGTGATCGATCCGGCGGCCACTCGGGCCACCGTCATTCGCGCTCTCGAAATGTTGCAGAACAAGCGGGACACGTTGCCGGCAAAGAAACACGGCAACATCCCGCTATAATGATGGCGCGGGAACAGAATGATCGGACGGGGTGGATCGGCATACCCAGCGTGCCGCCGGAACGGGCCGCCCAGGCCTTCATCGCGTTCTACCTGGCGATAACAGCAGCAATAGTCATCGACGTACTGTTGATTACCCACAATCACCGGCCGGGAACGTGGCAGCTGACCACGGAGATGGTGTTTGACGACGGTGGCCCAATCGTAGCTTGGGCGCTGGCGGCAACATGGCCGGTTATGGAGACGATGAGAATGGTAATTGCAAGGATTATGGAGAAACGGACATACCTACGGGGGCGAGAGAAAGGTATGGAGGAAGGTATCGAGATCGGCGAAAAGCGCAGCAACCGGCTTTGGCGGGAATGGGTTCAGCGCCGGGACCAAGCCGAAGCGCGGGGTGAACCTTTTACCGAACCGATGCCGGACGACACCGGGGACGGAGACTCTGCTTAGCTGCCGTCAGGGAGCCTTGCCATGATACTCGAAAGCCTCGTCGTAAAGTGGTCGGTCCGGAAAGCAGGCCAGGCCGGATACAAAGCAGGGCGCGCCTTTGCCGAAGAGCGCGGCGGGGTGCCCGCGGCGGTCACAGATTCGCTGGAAACATTACTCGACGATCTGGCTCCCATCGAGCCACACATCGGTCTCGCCTCAGTCGATGGCAATCTCGTGATTGTCACGATAAATAAACGAGATGCGTTCAAGGAAAATTAGCTAAGACGCTGGGTGGCAAACTTCCGCGATGGTTTCTACAAAGCCCTTTCAGAGCCTGCCCAATCCGGCCGGGAGTAGCAATTATGGAGTTTGGAGTCTTTTATCAAATCCCCTGCAACGAGGGCCAAACTCCCGCCGACCGTTACGCGGACGTGATGGCGCAAGTGCAGTTGGCCGACAAACTTGGCTACGACATGGCCTGGCTCGCCGAGCTGCATTTCGCCCGGCGCTTTTCGGTGATGCCGGCGCCCCTGCTCATGGCGTCGGCCCTGTCGCAGACTACCGAGCGGATCATGCTCGGAACCGCGGTCAACCTGTTGCCCCTGCATCACCCCCTGCGCATCGCCGAAGAGGTGGCGACCTTGGACGTGCTGTCGGGCGGACGGGCCGTGTTCGGCATCGGGAGGGGGTCGAACCCCAACCATTACCGCGGCTACGGTATCCCCATCGAAGAGCGCAATGACCGTTTCGTCGAGGGCCTGGACCTCGCGCTTCGCGCCTGGAAGGAAGACGTGCTGGACTACAACGGCCAGTACTACCAGGCTGAAGGCATACGGCTGGAACCCAAGCCGGTGCAGCAGCCTCACCCGCCGGTGTACATCGCGTCCAACGGCGCCGACACCTTCCCGCTGGTGGGCAGCCTCGGCCACAGCATCCTGGTCACCCCGCTGATCATCACCGTGCAGGGCGTCAGCGACGGGCTGGCACATTATCGCGACACGTTGGCCGAGCACGGCCACGACCAGTCGGCCGTGAAAGTGGTGGTCAACGTTCCGGTATATGTGGGCGAAACTTCCGCAGCCGCCAAAACCGGCTTCGCCCCTACGGTGAACAACTACCTCGACACGCTGCGCAGCATGCAGAATAATTCGCGCGGTTCCAGTCGCGCCAGCCAGCTCACCTACGAGGGCATTTACGACGAGCTGGGTGCCATCGGCGATCCGCAGCGAGTAACCGAACGCCTGAAGCAGTTCCAGGAGTTGTACCAGCCCCAGGAATTCATGTGCTGGTTCAACATCGGCGGCATGTTGAGCAACGAGGAGGTCGGGCGGTCGATGCGGCTGTTCGCCGACGAGGTGATGCCGCACTTCCAGGATTGATGATGACTGGCCGGCAAAACGCCGGCGGGCTTTTCGAGCACGGACGCGAGCAGCAAGTCCGAGAAATGGCACCGCTGGCAGAACGAATGCGGCCTGCCGCTTTCGAAGAGTTCGTGGGGCAGGAGCACATCCTTGCCGAAGACCGGGTCCTGCGCCGGGCCATCGAAATCGACCGGGTGCCGTCAATCCTGTTCTGGGGGCCACCCGGGTCCGGCAAGACCACGCTGGCCAGGCTGATCGCCACCGTGACCCGCTCGTTCTTCGAGCCGGTCAGCGCGGTGTCCGCCGGGGTGGCCGATCTGCGCAAGGCGGTGGCTGCAGCCCAGGAACGCCAAGCCCTCTACCAGCAACCCACGATCTTGTTCGTTGACGAGATCCACCGTTTCAACAAAGCGCAGCAGGACGTAATCCTCCCCTACGTCGAAGACGGTACCGTCACCTTCATCGGCGCCACTACTGAAAATCCCTCCTTCGAGGTCAACGCGCCACTCCTCTCCAGGTGCCGCGTGTTCACGCTGAACGCGCTCGATGACGACGCCGTGACGGTCATCATCAAACGAGCGTTACAAGACAACCACCGTGGCTTGGCAACGCTCGCGCCGCAGCTGGAACCGGACGCGATGGGCCACCTGGTCAACATCGCCAACGGCGATGCAAGGGTGGCGTTGAACGCGCTCGAAATGGCGGTGGTGGCCGCCGACCCCGGCAGCAACGGCGAGCGTCGGGTCACGGTCGACAGCATCGCCGACGCCCTGCAACGCCGCACGCCACAATACGACAAGGCCGGCGACAGCCATTACGACACCATCTCCGCCTTCATCAAGTCAGTCCGCGGCTCCTCTCCTGACGGCGCGCTCTACTGGCTGGCCCGGATGCTCGAAGCCGGGGAAGACCCCATGTTCATCGCCCGCCGGCTCGTGGTCCTGGCTTCCGAGGACATCGGCCTCGCCAACCCCGGCGCCCTGCCCGTGGCGGTGGCGGCCCAGCAGGCGGTGCATTTCATCGGTCTGCCCGAGGGGCGCATTCCCCTGGCTGAGGCAACGGTCTACCTGGCCACCTCGCCCAAGAGCAACGCGGCATACATGGGCCTGGAGCGCGCGCTGGAGGATGTGCGCGGGCGACCCCACGAACCCGTGCCGCTGCACCTGCGCAACGCGGTGACCGGCCTGATGCGCGGCATGGGATACGGCGGGGGGTACAAGTACAGCCACGACTACGAGGGACACTTCGAGGCGCAGGAATACCTGCCGCCGGAGCTGTCTGACCGCAAATACTACGAGCCGTCGGATCAGGGTTCCGAAGCCGCCATCGCCGAACGCCTGCGCCGGTGGTGGGGCGACACCCGCTAACGCGATCCGGCTACAGCTTCAGGTGGGCCAGTCCGGCCGCCAGGGCTCCATGCCACTGTTCCGACACAGAAACCTCGTACCACGGTACTGGCGGATCCGGCTCCGCCGGCATGGGCTGGAGTTCGATCTGCCAGACGCCGTCATCGAGCCATTGGCCGTGCTTGTATCCCACTTGTTCGTAGGTGCCGATCCGACGCATACCCATCGACTCATGCAGGGCGATGCTGGCGGCATTGGGAATTGTGATGGTGGCTACCGCGACGCAATATCCTTGCAACGCGAGGCAGCGAAACAGCGCTGTGTAAAGAGATCGCCCAATCCCGCAGCGGTGGTATCCGGGATGAACGTAGATGGTCAGTTCGCACGCCCACTGATAGCCGGCGCGCGTCTTGAATGGGCTGGCGTAGGCGTAACCCGCGATTTCGCCGTCGTCGTCGCATACCAGCCACGGCATCCGCTCCGTAACCGATCGTACGCGACGGCGGAATTCGCACAGCGATGGCGGTTCGTATTCAAACGAGATGATCGTTTCACGAACCACGGGCGCGTAGATTGCGAGCATTTGCTCGGCGTCGGCTTCGGAAGCCATGCGGATTTGGAGGTTCTGTTCCATTTGCGGGGTAGTTACTCATCTTGGGAATGCGCGTCGAGCCGCGTCTTGGCTCCAGCGGCCAATTGATCCTCGCAGACCTCAATGATGTTTTGCGCAATCTTCCGTTTTTCCCATGCCACCAATTTCCTGTCCCGACATATCCGCATGGCTCGGTTGATGAGCGTCCACAGCGCAAACGGAGCCGTGCCTACGCCAATGGGTCGGGTAAGGTGCAGCGCAGAGGGATGTACGTACAATGATGGAATTTGAAATGACATCCGATACAAACGGTCCTTGTCGGGGTGGTTCTCAAAAACCTTCTTTCGCATTTTTTCAAATTTAGGCAATGCACCTGTCACATTTTCAGGCGCGCGACCAATCTGCTGCCTTATCTTGCGCTCTCTTTCCTTTGCACGTTGAGTCCACCAGATGCTGCCTGGGACGACCTCTGTATCGTAAGCCAGCGTTTGACTCAATTGGCGTACCTCTTCGTCTAAAGACTGACGAACCCACCGACCTAGCGCGTCGGCGCAATCCTCTACGCAATACTCAAACGTGACCATATCTTGGAACATCGCGCGTTCGATTTTGGGGTATGTGGTCGAACGCCCTGCTTTCACTGCTTCATACACAGTTTCAAAATCGGCAACGATGCCGGCGGCATGAAGTGGGACGACGAGCCGCAAAAGGTGTTCCTTGGTCCAACAATCCTTGGTCCAAACTTCCTCGTCCCACTTTCCGCTACTGCGACACTCAGCGAGGACCGAAAACAAATCTGGGCGGATGCACTCAAGGGTCGTACTGTCGGGAGCCAGTATCTTTTCGTATTCGTCGCCCATTGTCATCCTCCTCACCTGATTACCCCGCAAATGGAACAGAACCGATTTGAGCGGACATGGCACTCCGGAGGAATATGATCCTCGTTTTTGGGATGATTATGAGCGGTCTCGCCCCGGGGCGTGGAGCGCAGGGCCGGAATGACTGAACCAAACTGCGGTCAAGGCGATGTATATACGTACAGCAATTGGGACACCGATTGGTTGGGCCGCAGCTTCCGATCTATCACGGCCCGTACCTGCCAGCCCACGAAGGTATGGTGGGCGAGGACCGAAGGCATGAGTGGGTCGGGCACCGTCAGCCGGAACGCCCAGTCGGTCTCCTCGTCGGCCGCGATGATCGCCGGCCGCTGCAAGACCTCGGACCCCTCGATCACCCGGGCCTGCTTGCTGCCCGATCGCTCCCAACGCATGAGCTCAACACGCAGCTCGCGCGCCTTGAAAGCCGCGCGTGATTTGATGGAGAGGCTGCCGGTTACGATCCCACCGTTGGCCACCTTCGCCGAGTCCAGGGACAGGTCCAGCGTCACGTTGCGATACCTGCGGGTGGCATCCAGTTCTTCGGGCAACGGCCCTCCGCCCAGCGGCGGTACGTCGGAACTGCTGAACACAACCAGTTCCTGCCCGCAGTGGGCTGCCCGTCCTCGAGTGATATTTGCCAGCCATCCGTCACCCGCCGGCAGCCAGTCCGCTCGCGTCAGAATCGACGCCGACACTTCCCACGAGATGCGGGCGTACTTGCCTTTGACGGTGGGCGGCGCCGCATCCGGCAGCCTCAGCCGAACCGTATACCGCTGCGTTACCCCGCCTTCCATGGCCACGTCTTCCGCGAACACCTCGTCAATATGCGCGGGACCACCGGTGTTTCGGGCGCCGCGCCGACCCGGCAGCATCATTTGCGGTACGGCGTCCCGCGCCGAGTCCACCCGCAACAGTTCGATCCGGGACAATCGGAGCACGCCCAGCGCTGCCTGGAAAGAAACGTGGGGAGTCACCCGAATCTCGACATCCAGCGTGTCCCCGGCGTACAGCGGGCGTGAGTCGATGGCTACGCTGATATCGGCGGTGGGAGTTGCGGATTGCCGGAGCATGAGGCAAAAACCGGCTCAATCGTGGTCAAACGACGCGAGACGGCCTCCCGCCGGGTTCAGGAGGAGCGGATCGCCGCGATGGCCTCGTCTGCGGTGACGATGTCCGCCTGCCGGTTGAGGATGCGGCCGATGAGAAAGTCGTGCACGTCCGGTTCGCTGTCGGCGCAGCAGTCCTCCACGATATAGAGGCGATAATCGCGGTCGGATGCAAAGCGGGTGGTGGACAGCACCACCCCGCTGGTCGCGTATCCCAGCAGGATGATGGTGTCGATATTGTTTCCGGTCAACGCCACGTCCAAGCCGGTGCCGAAGAGCGCGTTCACCCGATGCTTGCCCACCACCACCTCGCCGTCTCGGGGGCGCACGTCGGGGTGGATCAGCGACACCGGATCAAACACCGCCGGCTGACCCGAGGCTTTCCGCGCGCTGAACGTCTTGTTGCGCTCGCTGATTTCGGGATACCCGGGCCGGAACACCGTGGCGCAGTAGCAGACCATCAGGCCCGCCTCACGGGCGGCGGCCTGCAGGGTCGCCGTTCGAGCCACTACCCCGCGCTCCACGGCGTGGGGCAGGTTGCCCATGGCCTCCGCGTAGAAATCAGCAATGAGCAGCGCCGTCGTTGCGCGGTCGATGACGAAATCAGCCATACCGAACCTCTAGTTGGTGGCGGCCAGGCGGCGCACGGTCCCGTTGACCCGCGACAGCGCCTCGTCTACGTCGGTCGATGAAATGTGCCGGTGGGTGACCATGCGCAGCGACTGCTCGCGGCTGTGGCTGACCAGCACCCCGTCCTCCCGCAGGGCCGCAATGACCTCACGGGCGTCGCCGACCTTGTCGCGATCCACCTCGAAGATGACGATGTTGGTGTGGATGCTGTCGGGGTCAACGGTGAGCCCATCAATGTCCGCGAGACCTGCGGCCAACCGTCGGGCGTTGGCGTGGTCGTCGGCGAGACGTTCTACCATCGTATCCAGGGCAACGAGGCCAGCCGCAGCCAGCACGCCGGCCTGCCGCATGCCGCCGCCCACCATCTTGCGCCACTTGCGGGCCTTGGTGATGAACTCCTGGGAGCCGCACAGCACGGAACCCACCGGGCAGGACAAAGCCTTCGAGAGGCAGAAACTGACGTCGTCCACGTCCTTGGTCAACTCGGCCACGGGCACTTCCAGGGCCACCGCGGCGTTGAAAATGCGTGCGCCGTCCAGATGCACCGCCGCGCCGGCCGCGTGGGCGACCTCAACGACTTCCCGGGTGTCCTGCGGGGTCATCACACCGCCGCTGCAACGGTTGTGCGTGTTTTCCAGGCATACCAGTGTGGAGGCGGGAACGTGAATGTTGGAGGCGTCGCGGATGGCGCCCGCCACGGATTCCGCTGCGATCCGACCGTTGGCCTCGTTCGGTACGAGACGGACCTGAGCGCCGGCAAGCGCGCTGGGACCGGCTGATTCGTTCCAGAACATGTGGGCTTCCTGGCCCATGATCATTTCATCGCCGCGGCTGCACCACGTCAGGGCGGCGACCAGGTTGCTCATGGTGCCGCTGGCGGTCAGCAGGCCTGCTTCCTGGCCCAGCAACTCGGCGGCGCGTTCCTGCAACGCGTTGATCGAGGGATCTTCCCCGAACACGTCGTCGCCGACCTCAGCATCGGCCATCGCCCGGCGCATCTCGTCGGTGGGGTGGGTAATGGTGTCGCTGCGCAGGTCGATGACAGCCATGAAGCCTCCAAATTCGGTGGGTAATCTCGGTTTGGTCGAGAGGGTGTTGGGTCGGCGCCATTCTAGCACAATGGGTAATGAAACCCGCCGGGTCATCCGTGCCTGTAACCTGCTATCATGTCTCAACTGTCAGGTTCAGCACAAATTCGGCCGGAGGCGGCAACATGCGACAGAGCGCGGTCAGTTTCATAGCGAAAGGAATGACCTTCGAGGGCATCATCGCTTTGCCCGACGGTGAGGGGCCGTTTCCCGGCGTGGTGATGTGCCACCCGCATCCGCTGCACGGCGGCAGCATGGACAACAACGTGGTGGTGGCCGTGACCTTCGGGCTGGCCGACGCCGGCATTGCCTCGCTGCGGTTCAACTTCCGTGGCGTGGGCAACAGCCAGGGCGAGCACGCCAAAGGGGAGAAGGAGCACGAAGAGACGCTGGTGGCCATGGACTTCCTCGGCGCCCTGCCCGATGTGAACGACGAGCGGATCGGCCTCGGCGGCTACTCCTTCAGCACCCGCGTCATCTGCGATCACAAGCAGCTTTACAAGAAGCCCCGGGCCATCGCGCTGGTTGCTCCATCCCTGGAGGCGATCACCGACAGCCCGCTCCAGTCGGACAAGACCCCGCGCATGATCATCACCGGCGACCGTGACCGTCTCGCCAACTCCGATGGCGTCGACCAGCAGTTGGGCAAGTTCGATCCCCCGGCCGATTATCACGTGGTGGCCGGCGCGGATCATTTCTGGGTGGGGCAGGAGCATCAGATGGCTGAAAAGGTGGTGCAATTCTTCCTGGACCATCTTGCCACACCGTAACCCATGTCCCGGGCGCGGAGAGATCGTACCCCGATTTATCGGGATTGGACCCTGCTGCAGTTGGCGGCGTTGGCCCTGGCCCTGGACCAGCTCACCAAGTTCGTCGTGCGGCAGACCCTGGAGTGGCATTATTCCTGGCCAGCGTACGGTTTTTTTCGTTTCACCCATGTGCAAAACACCGGTAGCGCCTTCGGACTATTGCAGGACCAGAACCTTCCGCTGCTGATCGTGTCCCTGGTCGGCGTGTTGGTATTGGCGTTCATCTACCGTAGCCAGGAACGGCCCGGCATCCTGATGCGGATCAGCATCGCCCTGATGCTGGGCGGCGCGGCGGGGAACTTGGTGGACCGCATCTGGCAGGGGCACGTCACCGATTTCATCGACATCGGACCGTGGCCAGTGTTCAACCTGGCCGATTCCTCCATCGTTGTCGGCCTGTGCATCATGGCGTGGGTGTTGGTTGTTCAGCGGGAAGCCCCCGCGGCGACGGTTGCAACCGGCAGCGCGGACTATGGCGCTTGTCCCTTGTGTGACGGTTTGATGATAGACCTGCCCAACGGAGCTCGCTGCGCCGACTGCGGCGTCCGGGAGCGCATGGTTCAGTGAACGGAACGTCGACAGCCAATACGGCACCCGGCGCTGCTGCGAAAGGCGAGCGCTATGATTTCGTCGTGGGCGCGAATCCGAAGCCAGGCCGGTTGGACGCCTGGCTGGCCCAACTGCCGGAGCTGTCCGCCGCCGGCCTTTCCCGCAGCCGCCTGCAGGCCCTCGCCGCGGACGGCTTGATCACGGTGAATGGAGGCCTTGCCCGCGCCTCCCACAAGATCCGGCCCCGGGATGCAATAACGGTGTGCGTCCCGCCAGCCCGATCCCCGGCCCACCTGGTCCCGCAGGACATACCCGTGCCCGCAGTCTTCGAGGACGAGCACCTCATCGTGGTGGACAAACCGGCCGGCCTTCCGGTCCACCCGGGTCCCGGACATCCCGACGGCACCCTGGTCAACGCGCTGTTGGCCCGGTGCCCGGACATCCGGGGAATTGGCGGTGAACTCCGGCCCGGCATCGTGCATCGACTGGATCTCGACACCTCCGGCCTGATGGTGGTGGCCAAGACACAGACGGCGCACCAACACCTCACCGAGCAGTTGAAAAACCGCGAGTTCCGCAAGGAGTATCTGGCCGTGGCCGTGGGCATGGTCACGCCCGATTCCGGTACGGTTGACGCGCCAATCGCACGCGACCCCCGCCACCGGCAGAAGATGGCTGTGGACGCCGGCGGTCGCGTTGCGCGCACCCATTACGAAACCCTTGAGGAGTTGGAGGGGCACACCCTGCTCAACCTCGTGCTTGAGACGGGTCGCACGCATCAGATCCGCGTGCACCTGGCCTACCTGGGATACCCGCTGTTGGGCGACGCCGTTTACGGCAAAGCCAGCGCCTCGGTGAACCGACAGTTCCTGCACGCGGCGCGGCTGGGCTTCCGTCACCCCGTCACCGGGGAATGGTTGGAGCATCGCGCCGATCTGCCGAGTGACCTGTCATCAATCCTGGCGGCGCTGCGAAAGGCGACCCGCTCGGCCGGGTGAAATCACCCATTAGCGAGCTGTGCCAGTTACCCCGGCATACCCAGCCACGCGGTAAAGGACAGCCCATCGGTGTACTGCTCCGGGAGCAGTCCCCAGAGCGTTTCCAGCAGCGCCCCCACTCTAACCAATCCAAGTTCCGTATCGGCCTGATCCAAGTCCATTTCGTAGAAATTGGCGTGCATCGTTCGCGCTATCGTGATGGATTCACGGAATGAGCTGGGGGCATCCGACTCGTCCGCAATCTGCCGGGCCGCCGCCAGCACATCGTTGTGACGAAAGTGCCGCCACTCCCGGTAACTGGACACCGCTTTTACCATCTGAGCGAAGGCTCCCCAGGCCTTTTCACCGGTCTGGCACAAATCACCTTCCGCCAGGTAAGCCGGGCATTTCAGCCAGTATTCCCTGGCCTGGGCCAGGTGTTTGCCGATGCGTTCATCACGCAGATCGGGCGCTTCCGTGTATGTCGCAGGTGGCATGGCTCCCTGTTGTCTCCTCGCCGGCGAACCCTGTATCCGATTGTTGCCCGCAGCACGCAAACCGTCAATGTGATGTACGGTGATGCCTCCGTCCATCCGTCGCAGTTTCGCGCAGTTTCGGCGCGCTCAGGATATAATCAACGGACAAACTGCGCTTCGCATCCGGAAACCGGGGCGAGGGATTCAGAAGACCGGGCAGCGACCATGAGCGAAAATCACAATTCGTCATCTGACGAACTTCCCAGCGACTTCATCCGCACCATCATCAACGAAGATCAGGCCGCCGGAGCCTACGAGGGCCGCGTGGTGACGCGGTTTCCACCCGAGCCGAACGGCTATCTCCACATCGGCCATGCCAAGTCGATCTGCCTCAATTTCGGCATCGGCGAGCAGTACAAGGGCGCGCGATGCCACATGCGGTTCGACGATACCAACCCGACCCGTGAGGACATCGAGTACGTCGAATCGATCCTCGCCGACGTGAAGTGGCTGGGCTTTGACTGGGGCGATAACCTGTTCTACGCCTCCGACTACTTCGAGCAGTTGTACGAGTACGCCGAGCAGTTGATCCGCGACGGCAATGCCTACGTGGACAGCCTCACCGCTGAAGAAATCAGGGAGTTTCGTGGGACGCTGACCGAGCCGGGCCGGGAGAGCCCCGACCGCGACCGGCCGGCCGAGGAGAGTCTGGACCTCTTCCGCCGGATGCGCGCCGGCGAGTTCCCGGACGGCGAGTGCGTCCTGCGCGCCAGGATCGACATGACATCGCCCAACCTGAACATGCGGGATCCTGTGCTGTATCGCATCCGCCACGCCGAGCACCACCGCACCGGAAACGACTGGTGCATCTACCCGATGTACGACTACGCCCACTCGCTGTCCGACTCCATCGAGGGGATCACCCACTCCCTGTGCACGCTGGAGTTCGAAGATCACCGGCCGCTGTACGACTGGTGCCAGGAGGCGCTGGGCATCTACCGCAGCCGCCAGATCGAGTTCGCCCGGCTCAACCTGACCCACACGGTCATGAGCAAGCGGCGCTTGCGGCAACTGGTCGAAGAGGGCCACGTCGCCGGTTGGGACGACCCGCGCATGCCCACGCTGAGCGCCCTGCGCCGCCGCGGGTACACGCCTGAGTCAATCCGCGACATGTGCGAGCGCGTGGGCGTGGCCCGGCGCAACAGCATGACCGAACTCGCCCTGCTCGAGCACTGCCTCCGGGAGGACCTGAACCGCCGGGCTCCCCGGCGCATGGCCGTCCTGGACCCGCTGAAGGTGGTGATCACCAACTATCCGGAAGGCGGAAGCGAAGAGTTTGACGCCATCAACAACCCCGAAGACGAGGCCATGGGGACACGCCGCGTTCCCTTTGCGCGCGAGGTATACATCGAACGGGACGACTTCATGGAAGACCCGCCCCGTCGCTTCTACCGGCTGGCGCCAGGGCGCGAGGTCCGGTTGCGCTATGCCTGCCTCGTCACCTGCACTGACGTCATAAAGGACGAGCGAGGCGATGTTGTAGAAGTCCATTGCACCTATGATCCCGAGAGCCGCGGGGGCAATGTGCCCGACGGACGGCGGGTCCAGGGCACGATTCACTGGGTATCGGCGGCTCACGCCTTACCCATGGAAATCCGCCTTTATGACAACCTGTTCACGGAAACCGATCCCGCCGGGAGTGAAACCGATTTTCTCGACCTCATCAACCGGGACTCGCTGGATACGGTGACCGCCATGGGCGAACCCGCACTGACCAAGGCGAAGGCGGGGGACCGGTTCCAGTTCGAGCGATTGGGCTACTTCTGCGCCGACACGGATTCCCTGCCCGGCGCTCCAATATTCAACCGCACCACCACCCTGCGCGACACGTGGGCTCGCATCAGCCAACGCAGCCCGTAGGTTGCCCGTGGCTGCCACCATTCCCCCACGACCCTTCGCCGCCCGCACTTGAAACGACAGATCCGTCCAGGAGGCCGCTAAACCGTCCTGGTCGGCCATACGAGGAGGCCAACCGCCGTGTCCGCGCCAGTCCGCGTTCGTTACGCGCCCAGCCCCACCGGCAACCCGCACATCGGCAACATCCGCACCGCGATGTTCAACTGGCTGTTCGCGCGCCGGAACGGCGGGCAGTTCGTCGTCCGAGTGGAAGATACCGACCAGGGCAGAATCACCGAGGGCGCGGTGGACCACATCCTTGACGGTCTCGAATGGCTCGGCATCGACTGGGACGAGGGCCCGCGCGTGGGCGGCCCCTACGGCCCGTACTTTCAGTCCGAGCGGCTGGAACGCTACCACGCGGCGGCCGAAAGTCTGATTGCCTCGGGCAACGCGTACCGCTGCTACTGCTCTCCGGAACGGGTCGCGGAGCTGCGCAAGGAGCAGGCCCGCAACAAGCAGCGGCAGGGCTACGACAGCCACTGCCGACACCTGTCCGATGCTGAGCGGCAAATCAAAGAAGCCGAGGGAGCGACCTCGGTCCTGCGCTTTGCCATGCCCCAGACCGGAGCGACCTCCGTGGAAGACTCGATCCGAGGGCACGTGGAATGGCAGAACGACCTGACCGACGATTTCGTCCTGGTCAAGTCCGACGGGTTCCCCACCTACCACATGGCAGTGGTGGTGGATGACCACGCCATGGACATCTCCCACGTCCTCCGGGCTGAAGAGTGGCTGCCCAGCACCCCGCGCCATGTGCAGCTTTATCGGGCCTTGGGCATCGACATGCCGACCTTCGGACACCTGCCCATGATCCTCGGTTCGGACCGGGCCAAGCTTTCAAAACGGCACGGCGCCACCTCCCTCATGGAGTACCGCGACGACGGGTTCCTCCCCGAGGCATTGATCAACTTCATGGCCCTTCTCGGATGGTCGCTGGACGGCGAGACCGAGGTAATGACACCCGACACCATTCGGGACAACTTCACGCTGGAGCGAGTCGGAAAACCGGCAGCGATTTTTGACTTGGACAAACTCCAGTGGATGAACGGCGTATACATTCGTCAAACGGAAATCGACGAACTCGCCGACCGCATCCTGCCCTTCCTGGAGCAGGAATATCCCGCCCGGCTGTTGCCCATCGACCGGGATTACCTGCTGCGCATCGTCCCGCTGGTGCAGGAGCGGCTCAAAACGCTGGCGGACGCCCCGGACATGCTGTCCTATTTCTTCGAGGAAACTCTAGAATATGACCCGGCCAGCCTGATCCAGCGGGGCATGGATTCTCCGGGTACCCACGCCGCGATTGCCCGGGCCCGCGCGGACCTGGCATCCGTGCCGCTTGCCGAATTCGATCACGAAAATCTTGAAAATATTCTCAGGACTGCCGGCCAGGATCTCGAGCTATCCGGGCGCCAGTTCTTCGGCGCTTTGCGGACCGCCATAACCGGGCGCACGGCGACGCCTCCGCTCTTCGAGATGATGGAGGTGATGGGACCGGGGCGAGTGTTGCAACGGCTCGAAGCAGCCGCGGAGAAGGTATCAGCGCTCTGATCGGGGCCTGCATCGGCCCAGGGCTGCCCACGATTGGGGTATAGCGGCCGGCTGGTCGCTGACATTGCCTCTCCGGGCGCGGACTGGTTTTCAATTTCGGCCTCCCGAGGGCCCGCGCCGAGCATTCCTGCACGAAGCGCGCGCAACCCAATTCCAGGCACGGCGATCACCGTGGCCAGGACCCCTCCCAGGAGGCAGGAAAGGCTGGACCCGCCACCGGTTGCCAGGGGCAGGACAGTCGCCATGGCCGACGTAAGCAACGCCGCCGCGTCGATGAGGGCCACGGGCGAACTCACGCATCGCCATCTTTGCCCCAGGCATACCCGACCGGCCCGGACCGATTCTCACGACGTATTCCACCAGAAACACGGCACGGTGATGTACTCGACGACGTGGAACCAGGCGCCGAAATTGGCTCGGAAACTGGGCGCCGTCCACAGGACGAGGAGAGGTCGAATTGACGGCTATTACCGCCGCCAAATCCATTTCCACCAGGAATGAACCTTTCCAGGCTCAAGCCAAACCCCCGGGATCGTTGACCGATTTGCGGCTCCAGCAGGTTGAACACCCGGCGGCGCAGGGTCCGCCGCGGGGTGTCTGGGATGGGGGTCGATTCGTGCGCCAGAATTCGCCGGCCACTATGAGTGGTTTGGCAGGCGGATGGGGCCGCTATCTGATATCTGCGCCCTCCGATGACCGGAAAACGGGTCCGGTTGCGCCGGGCAAACATAACATCACGGGGGTGGTCGGGGCCGCCGTCTCCGGTCGGTGCTGCTCTTCATTATAATTTGGAAAATCAATCAAAATTATTCGCTTTTTTGGGTTGACACCAATTCGTTTGGGGGTTGTAAAGTAGTGCCATGTTACCGACCAAAGGCACAGTCGGATTGACCTGTGGAATGGCCAGATAAGGCCAATTGATAGCCCGCCCCACTTTCGGTGCGGAGACATACAAACCGGTGGACGCGGTGAGTTGGGAGCGGGCGGAGATAAAAAATGCAGTTCATCAGGAGCGATCGAAAGATGACGATAAGCGCCGCAAAAATCATCAGCGACGGAGTGTTCAAGGTCGACGGCGGATCGAGTTTCGGATCCATACCCAAAATGATGTGGGAAAACCTCGTATCGACAGACCGCAAAAATCGGGTGACGATGGGCCTCAACTGCCTGTTGATCGAGTGCGCCGGCAAAAAAATCATCGTGGACACCGGCGTGGGTCCCAAGGATAACTTTCGCGACAAGGAAATGTACGGTCTCGTCCCCAGCCGACTGATGCGCAGCCTCAAGGGGCTGGGACTGGGCCCTCGGGATATCGACGCGGTGGTACTCTCCCACCTGCACTTCAGCCACGCCGGCGGCTCGACCCGTATGGACCGCCTGGGCGACATGGTTCCCTCCTTCCCCAGGGCCACCTACTACGTTCAGCGCTCCTGCTGGGAAGACGCCCATAACCCCTCGCTGCGCAATGCCGAGGCGTTCCGTGTGGAAGATTTCGCCCCCATCGCCGACCGGGGCCAATTGGAGCTTCTCGACGGGGACACCGAGCTGTTCCCCGGGCTCAGCCTGATCGTCACGGACGGCCACTGCCTGGGACACCAGATAGCGGTGTTCACCTACGGCGGCGAGCGCATAGTGTACCTCGGTGATTTGGTCCCGACCCCCCATCATCTGGGCCTGACCATAATCTCGTCCTTCGACTACGAGCCTGAGACCACGCTGGATCAGAAGCGCATCATCCTCGCTGAGGCCGAGCGTCAGGGCCACCTCCTGGTATTCGCCCACGGCCACGAGACCCGGGCCGGATACCTGGAGCGCCGGCAGGATATGAGCTACCTGCGCCCCGTGGAGTTTTAGTCCGGCACACTGGCGGAAGCCACCCGCCGGGCTTTGATCGAGTCGCCCTGCCTCGTCGAAGGCAGTGGCGACGGCGCAGCCGAACCCGCTACCGCGACCCGGTCGTGTAGGGCGTGTCACCCAAAGGGTGTTCGGCCCACTTGCCGGCTTCCACGGAAGCCAGGAAGTCAGACACCAGGCGATTGAAGAGTTCCGGCTCCTCCAGGTTGATGGCGTGCCCGCATTGGGGCAAAACTGCCAGGCCGCTTCGGGGGATCGCCCGTTTCATCATGATTGAAGGCTCGACGCACGGGTCGTCCTCGTCCCCGATCATGATGAGGGTGGGAACCTGGAGTTGGTTCATCTGCGGGATCAGTTGGTCGACGGTCGGCCGACGCAACTGGACGCCCCGGAACGTATAGGCCGAACCGCGGGCGTTGTGCCCGAATAGCAGCCGCATGAATTCCTCGTACCCGCGCGGGTCCTTGCGCTGCAACTGCACGCGAGTCGGACCGCTGCCATAATCCTTCATCACCGGAGGTGTGCCCTCGGCCAGAAGTCGGGCGGCCATCGCCTCTCCACCGGTACGGAAGGCCTCGTTGTGGGTCGTGCCGGAGCCGGCCGAGGCGACGATGATGCCCTTACATCGCTCCGGGTATCGCAGGGCGAAATTTAGGGCGACGTTGCCCCCCATGGACAGACCGCCAATGTAGGCTTGGTCAAGTCCCAGGTGGTCCATGAGCCGGCGCAAATCTTCGATGGTTATGTCCTGCGAGTAGGCATCCGGTTCCGTGGGCACGTCGGACGGCGGGTAGCCACGATCGTTGTAGGTGATGACGCGGTAGCGGTGGCTGAAGTAGCGCACCTGCTGTTCCCAGCTCTCGTAGGAGCCGGCAAATTCGTGGCTCCAGATGAGCGGAAAGCCCTCGCCGGTTGACTGGTAGAAGATGCTGACGCCGTCGGAATCGAAGGTGGGCATGTTTGCTCCGTAAGGGTTGTTCCCTGGCTGGCTCGCAGTTTGTGTCTACCGGTGGCGGCGAAACAGCCGCCAGACCGGTACGCTGAAGCCGGGAAGAAGGTCGTCGCCGTCCAGCACGTCATCCTCACCCAGAACTTCGGGTTCTTGTCCGGGACGGTACCTGGTTACAGTTGTCGCTTCGGGGTCGCCGTACCAGACTTCCTGGCTCCCGAAATCCAGCCACATCTGCGCCCGTTCCGCGACCATGCGAGGTGTATCGCTGGGTGACTTAATCTCCACGGCCAGGTCTGGGACCAGCCGGCGGTAGCCAGCGGAAAAGCCCTCGATGCGGCCAGGCGCTATCCAGGCTACGTCAGGAGCTCGAACGGTATCCGGTCCAGATTCTAGCTGGAACCCAGCGTTATCCCTCACGAATCCATGGTCATTTGCGTCAGCATACCAAACCAGGGCGGCGGCAAACCTGCCCGATACGTCGCCGTGCCCATCTCCAGGTGGCGGCATCTTTTCGGTCAATGCTCCTCTCACCAGCTCATACCGATACCCGTCGTCTGGCATCCGCAGCAACTCGTCCGCAGTGATCAATTTCGGGGTAGTTGTCATGTCGCACTGGCCCGTCCGATATGCCTGTTTTCCGCATTCTAGCACGCAAGACCCCTCCGCCCGATCGGACGGAGGGGCCGCGTTGGCAGGCATTTGGAGTGAAATCTACTCGTTCGGCGTCAGCGCCAGAGAGCGGATTTCGCCGAACTCCTTCTGCAACTTGTCCCAGGTGTCCCCGCCGTCGCTGCTGACGTACACGTAACCGTATATGCTGGCGGCCACCATCACGTCAGACACTCGGGGGTTGGCGGCGAACCAGTACACCACGGAGTTGGGAGTGGCCGACAACTGCGGAGCGTCCCAGGAGGCGCCGGCGTCGCGCGTACGGCGGATGGCCCCCGTCACGCCGGGAATCGTGTCGCCGTTGCCCACGAACATGGTGCTGGGGTTGTCGGGTTTGATCACCATGCCACGGCAGTAGGAACGGGTGTCCTCGGCGTGGAAGCGCGGGAACTCGTGCAGTTCCCAGCTCTCGCCCTCGTCATTGCTGGTGGAAATGCCGAAGGGAGTGGTGCAGTAGATGGCGGATTCAGGTCCAGGCTTGAGCGCCATGCCGTGAATGTCGCCGTGGAACGGATCGGGACCCAGGTCGGGCAGGCGCGTCCAGTTGTCGCCGCCGTCCAGGCTGCGATACACACCGTCCACCTCGATGCCGGCCCACACCGTGCGCGTGTCCCGCGGGTCCACGATGATGTTGGTGGTGCGGGGGATCCCGATGGGGCAGGGCATCCGGACGCCCAGATCAAGCGATTCCCAACTCTTGCCACCATCCCGGGAGCGGAAGGCGTTGGGCCGGGTGCCGACAAAGACGGTGTCCGAGTCATCGGGGTCTACGCCCACGGACCAGATCTGCAGGTCGTCCATGGGGGACTCGATGTACTCCCAGGTGAAACCGTTGTCGTCGGACCGGTACAGACCGTTGTCAGTGCCGGCGTAGATGCGATGCCGATTGTTGGGATCTACGGCCAGCGCGCGGATGTTGCATTCGGTGGGCAGCGGGTTGCGGATGCGGTTCCAGGATTCGCCGCCGTCGGGGCTGACCGACAGGCCGCCGCCCACGGTTCCGACGCTGATGGTGTAATTTCCGGCCATGATAACCTCCTCAACTGCGCTAAAAGCGTAACGTGGGATGCCAGACGCGCGGCAATGCGCCGCTGCCCGAATAATAGCACACCCTTGGGCCGGGTCTGCCAACCGCCCCGCGACGCCAAACGGCGTGGCTGCGTCCTCACAGACCGCGCCGGAACCGACGCCGGCAGCGCTCTCGTCAGCGCCGGCGATCAGAAGTTGGGCCGGTCGTTGCTGCCGGGCAGGTCGTAGTCGGGACGATCAATCGATCCGAAGTTTGGCCGCACGTTCATCTCACGCAGCCGGCGGACTCGTTCCTCGACGGGCGGATGGGTCGAGAAGAGGCGAGCCATCGAGCGGCCGCTGAGTGGGTTGACAATGAATAGATGGGAAGCGGCTTCATTGACTTTCATGGGTCGGATCTCGCTGCCCATTTCCAGCTTTTCCAGGGCGCGGGCCAACGCCTCCGGGTTGCCGCAGTTGTGGGCGCCGGTCTGGTCGGCCTGGAACTCGCGGGCCCGCGAAATGGCCATGCGGATGATGGTCGCGGCGATGGGCATGATTATGGCAATGATGAGCAGGGTGACGAAGTTGCCTCCGCCGCCCTCGTCGTCGTCGCTGTGGCCGCCGAAGCTGCTGAAGATCGCCGCGAACTGCGCCATGAAGGCCAGCATCGTGATCGCACCGGCAATGGTGGCGACAATCGTCATGATCAGGGTGTCGCGGTTGCCCACGTGCGCCATCTCGTGCGCCATTACGCCGGCCAGTTCCTCCCGGGTCAGGATGTGGCGGATACCGGTGGTCACGGCGACGGTCGCGTTCTGGGGATTGCGCCCGGTGGCGAAGGCGTTGGGAGACGGCTCGTCGATCTCGTACACCTTGGGCATCGGCATGTTGGCCAGGCGCGCCTGCTCGGCCACCAGTTGGTACAGTCGAGGGTCATCATCGGCGGTGATCGGCCGGGCGTGGGCCATGCTGAGCGCGATCTTGTCGCTGAACCAGTACGCGCCGAAGTTCAAGGCCAACGCGAACACGAGCGCGATTACCAGGCCAGCCTGCCCACCCACCGCGCCGCCGATGAGCAGCAACAGTCCAGTGAGAACCATGAGGAGGAAGAACGTCTTTATATGGTTCATTGCCTTCTCTCCAGCGGGTGAACGTGACCGGTCATTACAATTTCATTCTATCATCGGGCAGGTGGCGCACGGACCAGCGGACAGTACCAATCGATACAATGGCTTCGGATCAGAGACCGACATGCGGATTGTCACCAGGAGAACGTTGCGCGAGTTTTGGCAACGGCACCCTGACGCCAGGCAGCCGTTGCTTGACTGGTACAAAGTGGTCGAACGTGCAGATTGGGAAGCGCCACGCCGAGTTCGGGAAAGGTATCCCAACGCCAGCATCATCGCCGGGAACCGGGTGGTATTCAATATCAAAGGCAACACGTATCGGCTGGTGGTTAAGGTAAACTACGCTTACCGAATGGTATACATCCGGTTTATCGGCACGCACGCTGAGTACAACGCTATTGACGCTGGAGAGGTGTAAGCATGTCAGAAATCAACCAAGTCCAGAATGAAGCGGAATACGATGCGGCGCTGGCGCGGATTTCCGAATTGTTGGATGCAGAGCTGAATACCGCAGAAGGAGAGGAACTCGACCGGATATCCACGCTGGTAGAGATCTACGAAGCGGAACACTACCCGATAGAAGACCCGGACCCCAGTTCAATGATCGAATTTCTGATTGACCAAGCGATGGTGTCTCGAGAACACATGGAGGCGATGGTCGGGGGAAGCGACAACCTGGACGCGATGATGACGGGCCGAACGGCGATCACTGCGGAAGTCGCTCAACTGATGCATGAACGCTCAGGCATCCCAATCAAATTCTTCCTCAAAACCCCGACGGAGCCGGCGTCCGCCGCAGCCTCGGATTGAAACACCCTGGCAATCGCTAAACGGCTGCCGCCCTTGAAAATAGCGCGGCAGCCGTTTCCATGTTTGCCGCGTAAATTGCTATTGGAGTGGCGCATATCGCTAAACGTGACGCTGTCAGCTTGCGAAACGTATTTCGTTAGCTCAATAATGCCCGTGCCATGATGGATGGGGGACATCGTATGCAGAGTATCAAATCGCCGTGGGCTTCCACATTTGACCAGTTCGCCGGCTCAATTCAGGAGTCGGCAATCATCGCTGCGCCATTCATTCGCCGCCGCCCGTTGGAACGGTTGGAACGCAAACTGCAATCGCGTCAATCCGTTCGAATCGACCTGCTAACGAGCTTGGCAAGCCGCAGCCTCGCCGAAGGGTTGGTGGACTGCGAAGCATTGCTGTGGCTCTGTAAGCATGTGCCAGGAACGTCGATCCGCCACCTCCTGCACCTACACGCCAAGGCCTACGTTGCCGACAAGCACACGGCGATCGTCACGTCGGCGAACCTGACCGATAGCGGGTTGGTTCGAAACTTTGAACTGGGCGTGAAGATTACTGGGGTCTGTGCGGTCCATGAAATAGCCGATGATCTCACAGAATACGGGGGCATGGGCGTCGCGGTTTCCAATTCTCAATTGCCGGAGTTGAACGGGTTGGCGCAGGAGGCGCAGGAGATAAAGGCGCGGGTCGACAGCACCAACCGCTCTGGTACAACCTCCCAATATGATGACGCCCTGAATGGGATCAACGAAAAATTGATTGGCTTGCGTGTGGCCGCTCCCGAGTTTGCGACTGACCCTAAGGAGTCGATAACGGGTCAATTCGCAGATGCAGTGCAGTTTGTATTGCGGAGGCACGGACCGCTGCCTACCAATGAAATAAATCCCCTGGTGCGCAATCTCAAGCCAGAACTCTGTGACGACGAGGTAGACCGGGTGATCCATGGACAATCCTTCGGCAAACGTTGGAAGCACGACATACGCAACGCCCAGCAGCAGTTGAAGCGGCAGGGCCTCATAGTCCTCGAAAACCGCAGGTGGCGATTGGTCTCAGACCAGGAGTGAGCATGACACAGCGAGACGTTACATGGGCGTTGGTAGATATGATCAGTTACGATTATTTGTGCCCTCCGAGCGACAACGAAGACGTGGTATTTGGTTTCACCCACAGCCGGGAAATCAACGAGATTTGCGCCGACATGATGCCCCCGCATACGGTCACTCCGATCACGAAAGCAGAGTTGGAGAGAGCGCTTGTTGACTACATCGGGCGACGGGGCATTGGCGAGGAGGATGAAGCCACCATTCGCAGGTGGATGGCAAACATGCCGGACAACATCGCTATCATCGAACGCGAACCGTTTCCGTTGGATGACCGACCCCCGGCGCCGCACCCATGTTGCCGCGCTTCTCTCGCTGTCTCAGACGCCGACAACCGCGCATCCCGATGGATAACGTGTGATCTATGAGTTCCACCAGCAACGAGAACCCCCGCACCCTCTCCGGCCTCCCCATCGAACCGCTCTACACGCCGGCCGGCCTGGATACCAGCGGCTTCGACCCAGCGACGGACCTCGGCATCCCCGGCGAGTTCCCCTTCACCCGGGGCGCCTACCCCACCATGTACCGCGGCCGCCTGTGGACGCGTCGGCAAATCGCCGGCTTCGGTACGGCGCGGGCCACCAACGAGCGCTACCGCTTCCTGCTCGCCCACGGCCAGACCGGCCTGAGCACCGACTTCGATCACCCCACGCTCACCGGCTACGACTCCGACCACGAACTGGCCGAGGGTGAGGTCGGCCGCCTGGGCGTCGCCATCGACACCGCCGCCGATATGGGCGAGCTTTTCGACGGCATCCCTCTGGACCAGGCCAGCGTGTCGCTGACCATCAACCATCCCGCCATCGTGCTGCTTGCCATGTTCCTGCACAACGCGGAGCGTCGGGGCACGCCTTGGTCGGCGCTACGCGGCACCGTGCAGAACGACTCGTTGAAGGAATTCCACGGCCAGAAAACCTTCGCCCTGCCGCCGGCCCCTGCCCTACGACTCACCACCGACGTGGTCGAGTTCTGCACGAAGCACGTCCCCAACTGGTACACCATATCCATCAGCGGATACCACACGCGGGAGGCCGGCTCCGACGCGGTGCAGGAGTTGGCGTTCACCGTGGCCCAGGGGATGGCCTACGTGGAGTCTGCGATGCGGCGGGGACTGGCGGTGGACGAGTTCGCGTCGCGACTGTCCCACTTCTTCGGAGTGCACAACGACTTCTTCGAGGAGATCGCAAAGTTCCGCGCCGCCCGCCGCATGTGGGCGCGACTGATGCGAGACCGGTACGGCGCCAAACGCCCGGAGTCCATGCGCATGCGGTTCCACACCCAGACCCTCGGATCCACGTTGGTGCGCCAGGACCCGCTGAACAACATCCTTCGTGGCGGGCTCCAGGCGCTGGCCGCCGTCCTCGGCGGTACACAGTCGCTCCACGTCAGCGGCTACGACGAGGCCTACGACATCCCGTCCGAGGAGGCCATGCGCATCTCCCTGGCCACGCAGATGATCCTGGCCGACGAGTCGGGTGTCGCCGCCACGCCGGACCCCCTGGGAGGATCGGCCTACCTGGAGGCCCTGACCAACCAGCTGGAAGAGGCCGCCATGGCCTACATCGAGCGCATCGATGGCATGGGCAACGGCAGTATGCTCGACGGTATGCTGGAGGCCATCGGCAGCGGCTACATCGAGAGCGAAATCGCCCAGGCGTCGTATCGTTACCAGCAGCGCGTGGAGTCGGGCGACTACACGATAGTCGGCGTCAACGACGAGTACAGCGGGGACGCCTCCAACGCCGGCTCCCTGGAACTGTTCGAGTTCGATTACGCGGAAGAAGAGCGCCAGATCGAGCGCCTCACGACCGTACGCCAGGCACGCAGCGAATCCGATGCCGCGGCCAGCCTCCGCGACATCGTGAAAACGGCCCAAGCCGACGGCAACCTCATGCCCCCAATCCTCACCGCCGTGGCCGCCGGCGTCACCGAGGGAGAGATCATGGGCACCCTGCGCAACGAATGGGGCGAGTACGTGGACCCGGGAGTGTTTTAGTCGGCGGGCAGAAATGTGCGGTATATTGGCAGCGAGGATCGTGGCCCGGAGGCAGGAGATGAAGTCGGTAACCACCAACCCACTGGCAGTCTTTACCATCATCTTCTGCACTGCTTTCTTCGGCATCAGTTGGGCCGTGCTGGTCGGGCATTGGCTGGGCTTCAGTTCATTTAGCTATGACCAGTACATCATCGGTGAACTGTTGCCATTGGCCTATGCCGGCGCCGGGTTGTCCATAGGGTTCATGACGGCCATAATCGCCGTCAAGATTAACCGGCCGTCGCGTTGAACCGTTGAAAAAGTTATTCGCCGACTTGGGCACGATGTGCTTGGGTGTAGCGGCTATCCTGATCGCCGCGGTGATAATCAGCATCGGCACTGACGAAGGTCCCCAGCCAGTGGTGATAATCGGCTTCGTGATTTTGCTCGTTGTTGGGGTCGTCCTACGCGTGCTGGACGACGGCTCTGCGGATGGCAGGTGAATAGTGATTTCGGCTGCTGAAACTGGGACGGGTCATCCACCCCGAGTCCTCCTCGCCAAGCTCGGCCTCGATGGCCATGACCGCGGCGTCAAGGTCATCGCCCGCGCGCTCCGCGACGCCGGCATGGAGGTGGTCTACCTGGGGATGCGGGTCACCGCCGACCAGGTCGCCGCGGCGGCGGCGCAGGAGGATGTCGACGTGGTCGGCATCAGCGTCCTGTCCGGCGCGCACATGCGTCTCATGCCGCGCATGGTGGACGCTCTGGAACGACACGGCCTGCGTGGAGCCGGTGCCGAGGGCGACGTGCTGCTTCTGGTCGGCGGCACCATACCCGACAGCGACGTCGAGCCGTTGCAGCAGATGGGCGTGGACGGCGTCTTCCCGGTGGGAACTTTCACCGCTCAGATGGTGGATTTCATTCGTGCGGGTTTGTCTCGGGAAGCGCGATGACCTGGCCCCCGAAATATGACCCGGCCTACATTCCGAGCCGCGACGCCGAACATTGGGACGCCCGGTTGGAAACCATGGACCCGGCTGAGCGTGACGGGATCATCCTCGAGAAGCTGCGTGGGCAGGTCAGGTACGCCTGGGAGCGATCCGGATTCTACCGGGAGTTCTGGAAGGACGCTCCCGTGGATCCAGGACACATCCGCAGCCTTGATGAATTCGCCGAACTACCCATTCTCACCAAGGAAGAAGTCCGCGTGGAGCAGGAGGCGCACCCGCCCTACGGCCGGTTCCTCTGCGTAGCGCCCGAACAGGTGTACCGCATCCACGGCACGTCGGGAACCACGGGCCGGCCAACGGTATTCGGCATCAGCCGCGGCGATTGGGAACGCATCGGGGAAGCCCACGCCCGCATCCTCTGGGCCGCCGGTGTGCGCCCGGCCGACACGGTGATGGTTTCAGCGGTGTTCAGCCTGTACGTCGGTAGCTGGGGTGCGCTGGTGGGCGCCGAGCGGCTGGGCGCCACCTGCTTCCCCTTCGGCGCGGGAGCGCCGGGCCAGACCGAGCGTGCGGTGGAATGGGCGCAGATGGTGCGGCCGGCCGCCTTGTACGCCACGCCGTCCTACGCCCTGTACCTCGCCGAGACGGCTCGCGAAATGGGCATCGACCCCCGTACGGGCTTTGGCTTTCGCCTGATGTTTTTCAGCGGAGAGCCCGGAGCCAGCGTGCCCGCCACCCGCCAGGCCATCGAGGATGCCTTCGGCTGCTACGTGGTCGACCAGGGCAGCATGGCGGAGATGACCCCCTGGATGACCAACGGGGGATGCCGCCACCTGGAGCGCGGCATGCACCTGTGGCAGGACATCGTGTACACCCAACTCGTTCACCCCGAAACCCACGAACCCGTTGGCATGGGCGGCGAGGGAGTCCCGGTGTACACCCACCTCGAGCGCGAGTCCCAGCCCATGATCCGCTACTGGTCAGGCGACATCGCCCGGTGGGAGATGCTGGACTGTCCTTGCGGGAGAACTTATCCGACGCTGACCCAGGGCATCTACGGCCGCGCCGACGACATGCTGATCATCCGCGGCCAGAACGTTTTTCCCTCGCGCGTGGAAGACGTGCTCCGCAGTCTGGAAGAGTTCGGCGGCGAGTTCCGGCTGGTCGTGGAACGGGAGCGCGGCTACCTCGACCGCCTGACGGTGCAGACTGAGGTGTCGGCCGGCATTTGGGCATCCGCAGCCGAGAGCGGACCGGACGGCCTTGAGGCGCTGCGCAGTCGCGTGAGTGACACGCTGCGCCGGGCCCTGGGCGTCGGCGTCTCCGTCGAGCTCAAGCCCGAGGGCGAGTTCGAGCGTACCCAGTTCAAGGCCCGGCGGGTGATCGATCTCCGGCAGTAGGTCGTCGCCCTGATCCCCAGCATCAGCCGGACGAATCGATCTCTGCCCGGACGCGGCATCAGGTTGATGGCCGTCCGTGAATTGATAGACTGGACACATGGAGTGGCCCCTTCCCGACGCATCAATTTACCGGCCGCCCGGAATACCGGGCCCGCGGGCCCGCGTCGGCGAGATCATGCCCGGACTGCATCAGCGTGGTTTGATCACCACCAGCGCCTTCCTGGTCATCACGGCCGACGCCGAAACCGGTGAGGACACGGTCACGATCATCGACGCCGGCTGGCGGCTCTACCACCACCGCCGCATCATCGAATACCTGGGCCGTCTGGGATACGGTCCGGGATCGGTTCGCCAGCTCATCTCCTCCCACTACCATCCGGACCACGTGGGCGGCATGGCCGGCCTGATTGAGGCAACCGGAGCGCCCCTGGCCGCGCACCGCACGGAAGCGCCCTACCTGGCTGGAGAGAACGGCCGTAAAGTGCCCAACCCGGTCAAGCCCCGGTGGCTCCGTCCATTCATGTGGCCGCTGTTGACCTGGATGAATCCCTCACGCGTGCCGGTGGCCAACCACCTGAACGAAGGGGACGTCCTGCCGCTCCTGGGCGGCGCTACCGTGGTCCACACGCCGGGCCACACGCCGGGGAGCATCAGCCTGCACTTCCCCAATGAGGGCGTCCTGCTGGTGGCCGACGCGCTGCAGCGCTACCAGGGCCGTCTCACCCTGCCGTCCCGCTGGTTCTCCAGCGACATGGAGGCGGCGAAAGCATCGGTGCGCAAGCTGGCCGATCTGGATTTCGAGGTGCTCTGCTTCAGCCACTTCGAGCCCATGCGACAGGGCGCGCGAGCAGCGCTGCGGTCGCTGGCCGAGTACGTATGATAGTTATCCTTCCCACGCGGTCCGCCCGCTCAAACCTTCGTCCCAGGTAGGAAACGTTGCTCATGACTGATACCAACAGTTCTTCCATTCCCTCAAACGGTCTTCCGTTGCCCCTCGAGGGCATCCGCGTCCTCGCCGCCACGCACATCGTCGCCGGCCCCTTCTGTTCCCTGATCCTCGCCGATATGGGGGCCGAGGTGATAAAGATTGAGCGGCCGCGCACCGGTGACCTGGCGCGAGGCCGGGGCCCGTTCATCGGCGACGCCGAGTCGGGTCAGATCAGCAGCCGGTTCCTGGGGGTCAACCGCAACAAGAAGAGCGTGACCCTCGACCTGCGCAACGCGACCTGCAAGGCCGCCTTCGAGAGCCTGGTCGCCAACTCCGACGTGCTGCTGGACAACTGGGGACCCGGCGCTTTCCGCCGCCTGGGGCTGGGCTACGACCGGCTCCAGGAAATCAACGCCCGCCTGATCTATGCCGAGATCACCGGCTATGGGGACGGCGAGGGCGCGCGGGGTCCGTTCTCCGACTGGCCGGCCAACAACCTTGCCATCCAGGCCATGTCCGGTTGGATGGACATCACCGGCGCGCCCGGTGGGACACCGCAGGCGGTGGGCGACAACATGGGCGATTCCGTCCCGGGCGTGTGGGCCGCCCTGGGCATCGTGCTCGCCTTGGAGACTCGCCGGCAAACCGGCGTCGGCCAGCACGTGGACGTGGCAATGTACGAGTGCATGGCCTCCCACGTCATCAGCAACATGAATGCCTACCAGGCCACCGGAAACACCCCGGGACGCACCCGGCAGGCCTCGCTGTCGCCGGGCCTCGCCCTGCGTGCGTCCGACGGGCACGTCGTCATGGCCGGCGTGCGCAGCCCGCAGCGGCTGGCCGGACTGTGGGAATTGATCGGACGCACCGATCTGCCCGAGACTGACGAACGTTACCTCCAGCAGTTCCCGGATGCCGATTTCGTGTTCGACGAGATGATCCCGGCCATCGAGGAATGGTCCTCCCAGCGTCCCAAGTGGGAAGTCGCCGGCCGCCTCACCGAGCTGGGCTTTTCCATGGGCGTCGCCCAGAGCGTCGCCGACCTGGCCGATTGCCCACAGCTCGAAGCCCGGGGCATGTACGTCGAAACGGGCGACACGTTGGGCGGTACATTCCGGTCCCTGGCAACGCCCATACAGCTCACATCGTGCCGCCAGTCGGACACCGGCACTCCGCCGAAGCTGGGCCAGCACAACGCCGAAATCCTCTGCACCCTGGGCGGACTCACCGCCGAGGAACTGGCGCAGTTGGAACGGGACGGAGCAGTATAATCCCATCGAGGTGAAAAGCATGGGCGACAAAGAGCAACGCTATGAAGAAGTTAAAAGGCGGGCGCATGAAATCTACGAAGCCAAAATACGACCTCGGCTGGCGCCCGGCGACGAAGACCGCTACGTAAAGATCGACGTGCTCAGCGGCGACTACGAAATCGGCGACAATTCGGCCACCACCGGGCGCAAACTTCGAGAGCGCCGGCCAGACGCGGTGATTCACACCATGCAACGTCACCGGAGCTATGTGGCTTACCTGCGTACTCCGGGGCGTCGCATTCGCGAAGAAAAGGCAAATCTTTAGCATGCAACATGGCATCGTAAACAACTATTTAGAGCCGATCGTTTCTCTAACTATTATCGGCAATAGCTCCCCGTCCGAAGCTATCGATTTCACAATCGACACCGGTTTTTCTGGCGAACTGACTTTGCCACAGGATTCCATCGATCGACTGAATCTGCTACGGGATGAAGAAGGCGTGCCGTATATCTTGGCTGACGGAACCCTGCGCGTCATGCCCAGGTACATCGGCCGGGCCCAGTGGCACGGGGAGATTAGGGAAGTGAATGTAATCGACTCTGGATCAGAAGCATTGCTCGGCATGCAGTTGCTCGCCGGCAGCAACCTCAACGTCGAAGCTACTCCAGGCGGCGCGGTGATCGTCACCGAACTGGCGTGAGACGCTAACGGACTAAACCGACCCTCAGCCAGGAGAACTGTGGTAATCTTGCCACCGACGAAAACGATAATCGTTATCAGGAGGACGAACGATGTGTGCGACGTTGAAAAGTCGGAACGGGTTGACGGTCACGACCAACTCGCCAGCCGCGGCTGACCTCTACCAAGAAGGCCTCGACCTGGTCCTATCTCAGAACTACGGCCCCGATGCCAAGCTCGAGGCGGCCCTGGAGGCAGACGAGGGGTTCGCCATGGCCCACGTCGTCCAAGCGTACGTTCTGCACCTGCAGACCAATGTCCCGGCAGCTCGGGCCGCGGCGGAAAAGGCCATTGAACTGTCCGCCGGCTGCTCACGCGAAGAACAGCAAATCGCCCGGATCGTGCATAGCTTCACCCACGGCAAGGGCGCCGAGGCCATCGGGTTGGTCCACGAGCACCTGGACGAATTCCCCACCGACACGCTGGCCTTGCGCGTCGCGCAACGCCTGTACATGCTCGGCTGCTTCGGCGCCGGCGTTCCCGACTTCCCCAACCACCTGATGGCAATGATGCGCAAGGTGGCGCCAGCCAACGGCGACGACTGGGCCTTCCTGGGACAATACGCCTTCGCCCACCACGAGACCAACCAGCCCGAAAAAGCCATGGACCTGGCCACCCGCTCCCTCGAGGGCAACCCGCAGAACGCGGTGGCCAGCCACTCGGTGACCCACTCCTACTTCGAGCAGGGCGACGCCGCCAACGGCGGCCGCTGGCTGGGCGACTGGCTGGACGGCTGGGACCGGCGTGCGTCGTACAATACGCACCTGTCGTGGCACCTGGCCCTCTTCGAACTGGCCCAGGGCAAATACCGCCAGGCTCTTGACCTCTACGAAACCCACATCCGGCCCGGCGTGCAGGCACGCAACCTTGCCAACCTGCAGGACGCGGCCTCGTTGATGTGGCGCTTGCAGATCTATTCCGGCGCAGAGCCGGGCAAGCCCTGGGACGAAGTGCGGGAAATGGCTCTGCCAGCTGCCGAGACCCCGGGACCGGCTTTCCGCGACTGCCACGCCGCGCTGGCCTTTGCCGGCGCGGGGGACGCGGAGTCTACCCAAAAGTTCGTGGACCGCGTCAAGGCCCAGGGCGAGAAGGGCGACGATCTGTCCCGCGAGATGGTCTTGCCCATCGCGTTGGGCGCCGCCGCCTTCGCGGCCGGAGATTACGATGAAGCGGCCGACCTCATGGGTCCCACCTATCCCATGCTCGCCCGCATCGGCGGCAGCCACGCCCAGCGCGAGGTGTTCGAGGACACCCTCCTGGAGACCTACATTCGCGCCGGCCGCTACGACGAAGCCAAAGCCATGCTCGACGAACGCCTGTCCCGCCGCTCCTCGGTGCGCGACACCTACTGGATGGGCCGGTTGGAGGCCGAAGCAGTGCAGGGCAACCCCGACGCATCGCGCCAGTTGCTGGCCCAGGCCCGGGCGGCTTGGGCGGATACCGCCGACGAAGCCGCCGCTGAAATCCAGCGCTTGGCCATGGCAGCCGACTAGGCTGCCACACACCGGCGAAAACGAACGAGGGCGGGTTTGAAACCCGCCCTCAATTCTTTGGCTGGCGTGTCGGTCAGTGGCCGCAGCCGCAGAAACCGCCGCATCCGCCGCCGCCCATCGGGGCCGGCATCGGCGAACCGCCCAGGTCGGCCATGTCGCCGGCGAAGCTGTCACCCTTGCTGACAGCGGCGAACACGGAGATGGCTCGCTTGGCGGGCTGCTCGCAGTGCGGGCAGTCAGCGCCCGTAGCAGACATCGGCTGCAATTTCTCGAACTTGTGGCCGCAGGTCGTACACCCGTACTCGTAGATAGGCATAAGAGACTCCCCCAGAGATGATGGCCAGAATATACGCCCGGCGGCCGCCGACCGTCAAGGCGCGACCCGCCCCGCCGCCTGCCTGCTCGCGCCCAAAATGTCATCGCAAGCTCTCTTTCCCTACTGATTGTTGCGCCCGCCTTCCTTTGTCATCGCGAGTGTCATCGCGAGCGAAGCGCGGCAATCTCGTCAACGGAGGATGCACCGTCCAGGCGAACCGACCACCAACCATGCTACCACCCGCATGCGTACCCGTTTTGCGGCACGGAAACGTCAGAATCAGGAATTTCAAGATTTAGGGATTACCAGGACTGCAACTGTTCCTTGTTCGAGATATGCCAATCCTGCCAAATCATAAAATCCCGTAAATCCGGCTTCTGACAATTTACGCATGCGGGCGCCCGTGAGGTCACCACTCTCTTGCCACAATACGAACGTATGCTCTATAATGGCTGCACAGGCGATAAATCGGTTCCGTCGACCAGGTTCCGAGCGTTCACGGCCAGTCAGCACCAAGTCGCTGCCGGCTTTGGCGACTGTCTCTGATCGCATTACTCAGGGTAGTCGCCCCGGCCACCGGGCCCGCCACAGCCCGCCATGCCGTGGGCATGGAAAATGAGAGCAAAAAACCCAGCGCACCACCTCCGGCCGTAGGGCTGACATCGCTCGGAACCTGGTCACCAACCGCAAATCCATCGCCTGTACACCCTGAACTCCAATGAGGAGGGCCATCACGGCATTGATCTGAACCCTGGCGCCAGCGGTAGCCATCGCCTGTCTGCTGCTTGCGCCACACGATTTCCGAAATCGAGCGCCTCTCCGCTGAGTCTTGGCATCGCGGGACTGATATTCCCGGACTGATATTACGCGCGAAAGGTGGCAATCTCGCCAAAGCATGGGCCATTTCAAATGGCGACGAAATCGTCGGCGCCTTGTGGTCTCCGCTATAACAAACTTGGCCCGCGCGACGGTCCGGTCGGAGTTGACATGCGACTGAGCCAGTGATAATCTCGCGATACGCCGTATCATTATGGTAGCGCAGGCACAGCGACATTCCGGACACGAGCATCCGCGACCGCGTTCCGCAGCGGTGGTGGACGACATTGTGGGCCAGCTGAGCGACCGGGGATACCGGGACACCGAGCCAAGGCGGCTCGTGATCAGCGCCGTGGCCGCCCAGGGCCGGCCCTTCACGGCGGAAGAACTGTGCGCCTCTCTCCCCTGCGTGGGACGAGCCACGGTCTACCGCGGTCTGCGCCTCCTCGTGGAAACCGATCAGGTCTGCCGCGTGCTGCTGGAAGACCGCGAACTACGCTACCAGCTCAGCCACCAGGGACACCACCATCACCTATTGTGCGCCGTCTGCGGAGCATCGGCGGACCTGGAAGGATGCGACGTCGAGGATATGCTCCGCGAGGCCGCCACAGCCGCGGGGTTCCGGATGAGCGGGCATTGGCTGGAAGTGTACGGCCGATGCGGTGAGTGCGCCGAGGGCTGAGTTAGGGCCCGTCTTGTTTGGCGTCTTTATTGATACCAACTATCTTTAGCATCGTATAATCGATACCAAATATCGTTAGCTCCACAGAATTGATACCAAATATCATATGTACATTTAATTGATACGCCGTATTGATTAGGTAGCCAATTGAAACCAACTACAACGGAGCAAACCGATGAAGCCACCCATTAGAACATCCCTAACCATCACTAATGCTTTCCCGCTGCAGCGGGCCCTGGCGCTATTTACCGCGCTGGCGGTAATTGCGCTGCTGCTGACGGCCTGCGGGGGAGAAGAACCGGGCCTCCCTCCGTCTGATTCTTCGTCCGCCGCAGGTTCCGTGCCGCCGGTCGCGGCCGCATCGTCAGATCCGACCGCCG
The DNA here is from genome assembly GCA_951813535.1 of uncultured Dehalococcoidia bacterium. Classification (GTDB taxonomy): domain Bacteria; phylum Chloroflexota; class Dehalococcoidia; order Lucifugimonadales; family UBA3495; genus Bin87. The sequence goes on from OX638345.1 coordinate 3,145,539, forward strand.
CCCCCGCATCTGCTCCATCTCAGCCGTCGGCCCCCGCAACCGGTTCCGCCCCAAGCGAACCCGTCAAGGTGGTGGCCGGAAACGTTGTCCTCGCCGACCTGGTGCGCCAGGTGGGAAAGGACTTGGTGCAGGTGGATACCCTGGTCGCCGCCGGCGCTGATGCCCACACCTGGCAGAGCACGCCAAGAGACAGCGTGCGCATCGCGGAAGCGGACCTCGTCGTCAGCAACGGCGCGGGGTTCTCCAGCCAGGTCGAGAGTCTGATCGACAACGCGACGTCCGCAGACGCCGTCCGGGTGATCGCATCCGAAGGTTTGGAGCCCCAGGAACTCGTGGAACTACCTTTCCCCGAAGCAGACCATCACGAGGAAGAAGAACACGAACTGGAGCTGGCGGGTCGGCTGCTGATTGGCGACGGTGAGACGGGCGCCCTTTCTATCATCGACCTGGAGACCGGGGAAGTCCGTCAGGACGCGTTCGATCTCGGTTCCCGCGCCGGCCGGATCTATCCTACGAAGAGCGGACGCTTCGCCGTCGCCGTTTCCAGCGACGCCAATGCGGTGAACATCGTCGACGGCGGCATGTACCTGGAAGAGCACGGCGACCACGAGGACCTGGTGGAACGGGACGTGTCCACTCTGGGTATCGACCTGTCCGGCGACCGCCCGGTGCACCTGTACGTGGGAGGCGAGTGGGCCTCCGTGTTCTACGATGGCTCGGGGGACATCGTCCTGCTCAACGAACACGAACTGGAAGAGGAAGGCGCCTCCTACGAACCCATCGTGCTCAACGCCGGCCCCCACCACGGCGCGGCCGTGCCGCTGGCGGACGACCTGTTCGCCGTCACCATCCAACACCCCGATTTCGCGCAGAGCCCGGACGACTACCGGCGGCCCATCGGCGCTGAGATTTGGGACCTGGAAGGCAACTCACTGTACCGTGCCGAGGGCTGCCCCGATCTCCATGGCGACGCTGGCAACGGGCACATGGCCGTTTTCGGCTGCACCGGCGGCGCGCTGATGGTAGAAGCTCACGACGGCGAGTACGAGCATGCTTTCATTTCGCCCCCGGCCGGATCACCCGACGACTTCCGTCTGACTTCCGTTTGGGGGTACAACGGTCTCGACCACTTCTTCGCCCTGGGGTCGGCGGTTGGCCTGTACGTCGTCGATCCGGAAGAAGGCGGGATGGAGCAGTTGATCGCGGCCAGCGAGGATCTGCGACCCATCCAGGTGGCGCTCAGCCACGACGGCGAGTTGCTGGTGGTGATCATGAGCGACGGCGAGGTGCGGCTGTACGAGGCCCATGACCTGGACTTGCTGGCATCATCATCCGACGCCCTGGGCGACGAGATCGATCCCAGCTTCTGGGCCCGGCCCCATGTGGCCACCGCCCCGGGTCGCATCTTCATCACCGACTCGGCCGCCGGTGAAGTGATCGCCCTGGAATCCCACGACCTGGAGGAAGCGGGACACTGGGAAGTCGCCGGCAAACCCACCAAGATCGCCTTCGTGGGGGTATTGTCAGGCGAGGAACACGCCGAAGAGGGGCACGATCACCGCGAGGGCGACCCACACTTCTGGCAAAATCCCCGGATGGTGGTCCATTACGTGAACCAGATCACCAACGGGTTGGTCGAGGCGGACCCGGCCAACGCCGCGGCGTACTTGGACAACGCGGCGGGTTACATCGAGGAACTGGAGGCCCTGGACGCCTACATCGTCGACGCGCTGGCTTCGGTACCCGCAGAACGCCGCGTGATGGTGACCTTCCACGACGCCTTCGGATACTTCGGCGAGCGCTATGACGTGGAGGTCCAGGCCTTCGTCGGCGCCCACGCTGAGGACGTTTCGCCTGACGATATCGCCAACGTCCTGGAACTGGTGGAACACCGTGGCCTGCCCGCCGTGTTCGCGGAACCACAATTCTCCGGCGATGCCCTGGGGCAGGTTGCCAGGGACACCGGAATCCAGGTCGGGATAATTCGCTCGCTGCCGGACGACGAGTATCCTGATTACATCAGCATGATGCGGTCCAACGCGGATCAGTTGGCGCAAATGTTGCGGTAACTCATTCTGGAGAAACGCCGCGAACTCCCCGTTTGCGATCAGGGGACTTTCCGAAGTCCCCTGGTTTTTGTATTTGCGCTCAATTCGCTACAATAGCTGCGTACGGTGGTATCGATAAGGGTTTATATTGTCGCGGTATATATTGTTGTGAACGGAGGCCATAAATGAGTCGCAGTGTCACCGCCGGGATAGTTGTGGCATTCATTGCCACGGCGATTGTCGCGATCCTGGTGCTCATTTTCCTGCTGACCAATCGAGCTGCGTCGACCCACGCCGACCTCACGGCTACGGCTGCCATGGTATCCCAGTCCGGCGACGCGATGGGGACGGTCACGTTCCAGCAACAGGGCGATGTCGTGGTGGTCGCCTTGGACTTGATCGGATTCCCCACTGGCGGTCACGCGGTCGCCGTCCACGCGGTGGGTAGCTGTTCTCCCGATTTTGCCGCAGCTGGGGACCACTTCGAAGCCGAACCTTCGCGGATTGGCTTCGTCCATCCCAATTGGAAACGCAATGGGGTTCACGGAGATCACGGCGGAGACCTGCCCAACGTCTACGCCCACGCCGATGGATCCGCTCGCGCTGATTTCGCAACCGACGGGTTCACGCTGCTACTTGGCCACGACCACTCAATATTCGACGCCGACGGGTCGTCCATCGTGATCCATGAACTGCCTCAGGATTACGGAGTCGCGGAAGGGGACACCGGAGCAAGGGTGGCATGCGGCATCATAGACCGTAACTGACGCGCTCCTCCACGAGCCGCGGCCGCGCTCCGCCGTGAGCTGAGGGTCAAGACACAGACTGGACGGTCTCCGCCCGCACCGGTAACCACCGCGACCGCTGCGCCGGCGGGCCGGGTCCGTCTCTGGCATGCGTACCTAGAGTCGGGCGATGCAGCCGAACACCATAGCGCTCCTAGCACTCGCGGCCATCCTGCTTCTGACTGCCTGGAGTGGCTGCCGGTCTGGAGCCGCCTCCCCCTCCGGCAACCCGGAATACACCCGAACGCCGGCCCTGTCTGCTTACATTGGGAGCGTCGACGAGGTGATCGGCCCGGAGGGCCCGGTCTCCTCCGCATTTGATGACGCCGAATTCCGGCAGTTGCGCCGGCCCGATGCTATCCTGCCTGTATACGATCCGGCATTCCTCGACGCGCGCCAGTCCGATTTGCCCGGCGACGAGTTGGTCATCGGGCTCAATATCAACGGGGATGCGCGGGCCTATCCGGCCGGGCTCTTGTATCACCGCGAGATGGTGAACGATACCGTTGGAGGCGTGCCGGTGCTGGTCACCTGGTGCCCCCTCTGCTACACGGCGCTGGTGCACGACCGTCGGGTGGGCGGCAGCGCAGCCGTGTTCGGCAACCAGGGGGCGCTGTACAAGGGAGCGATGACCTGGTACGACCACGCCACGGGCAGCGTTTGGTCCCAACCTCTCGGAGAGGCTATAGCCGGCCCCCTGGCCGGAACTGACCTCGAGTTGGTGCCGTCCCAGCTAACGACCTGGGAGCAATGGATTGCCGCCAATCCCCACAGCCGAGTGCTCGTTTCGGATATCCCGTCCACACCTTACAGCGGACGCCGACCGGGCGAGGATCACGTGGCAGGCGTGGTGGTTAACGGCCAAGCCATGGCGTGGCCTTACCTGTCGGTGCTCGACGCCGAGACCCTGAACGCTCACATTGGAGGGATCGACCTCGCCATCGGCGTGGACACGGATACCGGAGCGATCCGCGCAGTCGCGTTGAACCGGGACAAAACGGAGCTGCCGGTGATCATCGCCTACCGGTGGGCCTGGGAAAAACTGTACCCCAACGGGCAGGTTGACAAAGGCCATCGTGTTCGGTAAATTGCGTCCGCTGTAACAATACTGTTTATCATCATGTATGATGATATTGTACGGCGTAATCAATTCAAGAACGCGATGGAGGTGCACGATAATGCTAACCAAACGCTCGGCACGAATCGCATTATGCGTATCATTGAGCCTGATTTTGACGATTTCGATAGCGTGCGGCGCACCCGCTGAGCAGCAGCCGGAGACCAGCGCTCCAGCGGCCAGCCAGCAACAACAGCCCGCGGCAACCGCTGCGCCCGCGGCTCCGGCAGCCGCACCGGCCCAACCTACCGCAACCACCGCGCTGGCCCTGCCCGCGGGGATGAGCGACCGCGCGGCGGGAGGCGCCGCCCCCACCGCGGAGCCGACCGCAACTCCGGTACCCGAACCCACGGCCGGCGAGCCGGTTCAGAAAGACTTGCGAGTAGCCATCACTCCGCCCTACGCTGAGAACCTGCTGGGTTGGCGGGTCGGCGGGACCAACCAGGGAATGCTGCAACCCATGCAGGAGCAACTGTTCCAGCGTGACTACGTGACTTGGGAAGCGAAACCGATGCTGGTGACGGAATGGGAAGTCTCGGAGGATGGCGCGACGTGGCATTTCCAGCTGCGCGAGGACGTGCCGTACCATCACGGTGAGGACACTTTTGGCGTTTCCGACTTCGTGTTCAGCCTCCAGTTGTGGTCCCACCCGGAGGGCAAGGGTGCCACCGACTGGTTCCACGAACTGCTGGGACCCGCGGGTGAGTTGCGGAGTATCGAAGTAGACGCGCTTGGCACGACCGCGGCGGTCGAACAAGTGTCGGACAGCGAGATGATCTGGCACGCCAACCGGCCGGAACTGTGGGTGCCCTTCTGGTTCTCCGACGCCTCCACGGACCCGCTCATCTACAGCCTGGACTACTGGCAGAAGGTGGGCGAGGACGAATACGCACAGAACCCGGTCGGGACCGGCCCCTATAAGCACGTCAGCTATCAACAGGGCGCAAAGCTGGAATACGAACGGGCCTTCGAAGATCACTGGCGGGTCAACCCTGATTTTGACACGCTGACGTTCTTCTTCGCTGAGGAAGACCTGACCAGGGTAGCCATGCTGCGGGCCAAAGAAGCAGACATCGCCGAGATCCCGCGTGAACTCCAGGGTGAAGTCGTGAAGGCCGGTTTCCAGATCACACAGAGCACTCTGCCCGCCTTCATGGTCTGGGTTGGCATCGGCGGTCAGTATCTGGAAGACCGGCGCGACGGCAACGACCCGAACACCAATATTCTGGTGCGCCGAGCGATGAACCATGCCATTGACCGGAACGCCATCAACGAAGCCTTCTTCGACAACAAGATGGAACTGATGGCCAACACCGGTTGGCATCCTACCGATCCGGCCTATGATCCGGCGTGGGAGATCCCCGAATACAACCCCGACCTGGCGCGTGAGTTGCTGCAAGAAGCGGGGTATGCCGAAGGCGCTGGCCCCAGCGTCGAGTTCATGTCGGGCAAGTTGGTAGGCGTACCTGAACTTACGGAGATCGCCGTGCCCATCATCTCCTGGCTCGAGGAGGTTGGTTTCCAGGTCGACGCCCAGATCGGTGAGTTCCAGCCCATTCGCACGCGATACAAGGCCCGGGAAATGAACGGTACGTTGTGGACGCACCGGACCGGCTTTTGGCCATCGGGCCGCAACGTGCGGGTGTATTTCGTGAGCCCGAATCAGCAGGGAGCCGTGTATATGTACGAAGACCCGTATGTTGAGGAGGAATACGACCGCTGGAAACAGAGCGTTGACCCGCAGGAACGGGAACAGATCATGCGGGAGGTGGGTCAGTTCATGTATGAGAAGAACGCGACCATGCCACTCGGTTTCCTGTTCGCGGAGTTCGGCATCAACCCAGAGGTGGTCGTCGAATATTCGGTCAACAACAGCTACTTTGGCGGCATGAAGGGCCACGAATACACCAGGGTGGTCCGGAAGTAGGCGAGACCCGGGCGGCGTATTCAAGGTGATTGCGCCGCCCATTTGACCTCTCTGCGGCCCGACCCATACCGGCCTCGCAATTGGCCTAATGAAGACTACGATTGCGTGCGCGTTTCCTGTTAAAGGTTGCCGATTGAGAGCATGAAATCGCAAATTATGCAGCCTTATTCAACGAGAACGCGTTATTTACAAGATTATAATTCCGTATATGTTACCTCTGATACACCGTGTTGTGCTCTATGCATAATAATGATTATCCGATATGCCTCGAAGCGCAACATATCGGTTGACAATGATATGGATTTTCAGTACCTTCCGCCGTACGACTCGAACGGATTCGACCGTTTGGGCGATACAGGGCGTCGCATCAAGCCGACGAGCCAGGCGGCGCAGAGGTGGGAATCTATGTCAAGAGGATTAGCTCTACGTACAGGAATCGTGGGCCTGCTGGCTCTCGCCGTAACTGCGGCAATGGCCTGTGGTGCTCCGGCTGAACAGGAGCCAGCGACCAGCGCGCCAGCCGCTGCACAGCAGCAGCTACCCGCGGCGACGCAGGCGCCGGCCGCCCAGGCGCCAGAGCAGCCAACGGCCACCACGGCGCTCGCCCAGCCGGCCGGCATGAGCGACCGCGCGGCGGGCGGAGCAGCCCCGACCGTGGCCCCAGCCGCGACCGCGGTACCCGAAACAACCGCGGGCGAACCCGTACAGGCCGACCTTCGCGTCGCCATCACGCCGCCTTACGCCGAAAACCTTCTCGGTTGGCGCGTGGGCGGAACCAACCAGGGTATTCTGCAACCAATGCAGGAAGCCCTCTTCCAGCGGGACTACCAGACTTGGGAAGCCAAACCCATGCTGGCGGAATCGTGGTCCGTATCGCCCGACGGCAAGGAATGGACGTTCAAGCTACGGGAGAACGTGCCCTTCCACCACGAAGGTGACACCTTCGGCGTCTCTGACTTCGTTTTCAGTTTCCAGTTGTGGTCACACGCTGAAGCCAAGACCGGCTTCGGTGACTTCTGGCACCAGATACTGGGGCCGGAAGGGGAACGGCAAACCTGGACGGCAGACGAGTTGGGAACCGCTCCTACCGTCACGGAAGTCAGCGACAGCGAAATGGTCTGGAACATGAACCGGCCCGAGTTGTGGATACCGTTCTATGCTTCTGAGGCCACCACCGACCCGCTGATCTACAGCCTGGACTATTGGCAAACCAGCGGCGAGGAAGCCTACGCCGCGAGTCCCGTGGGCACCGGCCCCTGGCAACACGTCAGCTACGAGCAGGGCGCCAAGCTGGAATACGAGCGCGCGTTCGACGACCACTGGCGGGTCAACCCGGACTTTGAAACCCTCACCTTCTTCTTTGCCGAAGAAGACCTGACCCGCGTGGCCATGCTGCGCGCCGGAGAAGCGGATATCGCCGAGATTCCGCGCGAACTCCAGGGCGAGATCGTTAACGCCGGGTACGCCATCACGCAAAGTACACTGCCGGCGTTCATGGTGTGGATCGGCATCGGCGGTCAGTACCTGGAAGACCGGCGCGACGCCAACGACCCGAACACCAACGTGCTGGTGCGGCGGGCCATGAATCACGCCATGGACCGGGACGCCCTCAACGAAGCCTTCTTCGACAACAAAATGGAATTGATGGCCAACACTGGCTGGCACCCGACGGATCCGTCGTTCGATCCGGCGTGGGAGATCCCAGCTTACGATCCTGACCTTTCCCGCCAACTGTTGCAGGAGGCAGGCTACGCCGATGGCTCCGGCCCCAGTATCGAGTTCATGGCCGGCAAACTGGTCGGCGTTCCCGAACTGACGGAAGTCGCGGTGCCCATGATCTCCTGGCTGGAGGCAGTGGGTTTCACCGTTGACGCGCAGATTGGCGAGTTCCAGCCCATCCGCACCCGCTACAAGGCCCGCGAGATGAACAGCGTCCTTTGGACCCACCGGACCGGTTTCTGGCCGGCTGGCCGCAACATGCGGGTTTACTTCGTCAGTCCCTCCCTGGCCGGCGCGGTCTACATGTACGAAGACCCTTACACTGAAGACCTTTTCGGCAAGTGGCAGAACAGCGTGGATGAAGAAGAGCGGCTCAACCTGATGAAGGACGCCGGTCAGTACATGTACGAGCAGAACGCCACCATACCGCTGGGCTTCCTGTTCGCCGAGTTCGGCATGAACCCCAACGTCGTTGCCGAGTACTCAGTGAACAACAGTTACTTCGGCGGCATGAAGGGTCACGAGTACACCAAGGTGGTGCGTCAGTAAATCCGGTACACGGAAGGGCGACCCTCCGGTCGCCCCTTCCATTGCCCAACATCCAACCCCTCTGACTGCGAAGGTCTCCCATGCAACGGTTCATATTTTTGCGGGTGATACAGTCTGTCCTGGCGCTTCTGGTCATCAGCGCCGTGGTATTCGCGCTGGCGCGGGTCACCGGCGATCCGGTGGCCATCCTGCTTCCGGAGGACGCCAGCCCTGCCGTGGTCGAGCAGGTTCGCTCCAAATGGGGATTGGACCAGCCGATTTACGTGCAGTACGCACGTTACATCGGCAACTTCGTCACCGGTGACTTCGGCGAAGCCTGGGCATACGGAGGGGTGCCGATCACCGAGCTGATCGCCCGGCGGTTGCCCAACACCATCGTGCTGGCCGGTTTCGCCTGGATCATCAGCGCCTCCATCGCTTTGCCGATCGGCGTGATGGTGGCAGTCAAGAAAGACTCCGCCTTTGACTGGGCCGGGAAGGTAGTGGCGCTGATCGGACAATCAGCGCCATCCTTCGCCATCGGGTTGATTCTAATGTGGGTCTTTGCGGTGATCTTGGGATGGCTACCCACTTCCGGGAATGACGCCGGGTTCAAGTCAATCATCTTGCCCGGGGTGGCGCTGGGTTACTACAACGTAGCTGCGGTGATGCGGCTCACCAGATCATCGATGCTGGAAGTGCTGGACACCGAATACGTCAAGTTGGCCCGCATCAAGGGCATGCCAGAGCGCAAGGTTATCTGGAAGCACTGTTTCCGCAACGCGTTGATCGTCCCATTCACCTACATGGGCCTGATTGGAGCAGTGCTGCTGACGGGCTCGGTAGTCATCGAAACGGTGTTTGTCTGGCCCGGCTTGGGCGACCTCGCCATCGATGCCATCCGCAACCGCGACTTCCCGGTGATCCAGAGTATCGTCATCCTGTTCGCCGCGTTCTACATCTTCATCAACCTGGCGGTTGATGTAGCGTACGCCTACCTGAACCCGCGGATCCGCTACTAGACCAGTTCCTGCCCTCGCTCTGCCGCCCACACAAGGAAACTAGCGATGACCACCCCAACCGCGTCTCCCGGCATCACGACGACTCCCGCCGACGAATTGTATCGACAACGCGGTTTGATCGGCCGGGCATGGTCCAGCACGCGCCAGTACCCGATCATCCCGTTGGTGATCCTGGCGGTCATGCTCATAATCCCGGCGATCTTTGCCAACATGATTGCCCCGCACGACCCGGTTGAGGTGAACCTGCGGGATCGCCTGTTGCCGCCGGCGTGGCAGGAAGGCGGGAGTTGGCAGTTCGTTCTGGGCACCGACCGGCACGGGTTTGACATCCTCAGCCGTATCATCCACGGGGCGCGGATTTCGCTGTCGATTTCCCTGCTGGCAATCGCGCTGGGCGGTGGAGTGGGAACGGTGCTGGGCCTTCTGGCAGCCTACGGCGGCGGCTGGGTCGACAACCTGATCATGCGGATCGTCGACATCAAGCTGGCGTTTCCGTCAATACTCCTCGCGCTGGTATTGGTGGCGGTCAGTGGACCAGGTTTCCAAACGGTGGTGCTGGTCATCGCATTGCTGCTGTGGGCCAGGTTCGCGCGGATGGTGCGGGGCGAGGCGCTGGCCATCAAACAGCAAGACTTCATCGCCCGCGCGCTGGTCGCAGGGGCGTCTCCCACGCGTATCATGGTGCGCCACATTTTCCCCAACGTGGTGAATACTGTGGTTGTCCTGGCCACCCTGGAGGTTGGCCACGTGATCATCTTGGAATCTACGCTGAGCTTCCTGGGAGCCGGATTAGTAAAACCGACCCCCGCGTGGGGACTGATGGTGGCCGACGGTCGAACGCTGATCGTTACGGCCTGGTGGCTGTTCTTCTTCCCAACCATGGCCATCGTGCTCACCGTGCTATCCATGAACCTGCTGGGTGACTGGCTCAGGGACCGGCTTGACCCCAAGCTGCGCAACGTGTAGCTTGAACCGGAAATCACGCATCGTGGCGGCGGGGTGTGTTATCGCATCCCGCCGCTACTTTGACCCTTTGCAACCGGATTGACATGACGGCCCCACCCGAAAATCCCTCAGAACGCGCATCACACGAGCCAGCGAACCCGGCAGATGCCGACGGGTACCTGCCCGATTGGGCGCAGCAAGCGCCACGTCGACGCCGGTTCATATCCAGGCGCAACGCGCTGATCGCCGTGGTGGCGTTAGTCGTCATCGGGTTCCTGGTCTGGATCAATTTCCCCTTCATTCCGGATCCGGTGATCCTGTTGAGCCGCCAACCGGAAGCGGTATTCGATTCCATGTCGCCCGGCGCGGGATGGACCATGCACGGACGCAGCCTCGGCCAGACCCGTTACGCGTCGGACGTACTCGACGAACCCCAGGGGCAACTGGCATGGAGCGCCGACACCGGGCCGGCGACGTTGGCCGCGCCGATTGTGTCCGACGGACGCATATACCTTGGGGCGCACTTCCGTATCGCGGTGCTTGACGCTGGCACCGGTCAGGAGGTCGAGTCCATGCCGGCCACCGGACCCATTGGCAACTCGCTGGCACTGGCGAACGGCGCTCTGTACTACACCATGCCGGACCGCCGGCTGGTGGCGCGGAACGCCGAGACCCAGCAAATCCTGTGGGAGTACCAAATGGGCGACGCCACGTCGGGTCCGGTAGCAGTCGCCAATGGGATCGTGTACGCGGGGGCGCTGGACGGCGTGACTTACGCGGTGAACGCCACGACCGGAGAGTTGGTCTGGAGGCACGAAACTTTGGGAGAGGTACAGTCTCCCGCATCCCTCACTGACAACCTTGCGTTCGTGGCATCAGCGGACCGGAGCCTGTACGCGCTGGACTCGCGGACCGGACAGGAGCGGGCCAGGTTCCGGACTGGGGCATCGCTGGTCGCCGCGCCGGTGACGGCCAATGGGCTAACCTATTTTGTGTCCGAGCGCAAACTACACGCGATGGAAGCGGACGCGCTTGAATACCCTGGACAATACGCGGTGACCCGCACTTGGTCGCAATTGTGGTTGTGGCAGTTCCCACTACCGGCCCCGCCGTCGCAACCCGGCGACAAATGGCGGTTCGGATCCAAATATCCTGAAGGATTCCCCTCGCGCCAGAAAAGGACCGAGGGCATCATCTCGGCGCCGGCCGTCGCGGGTGACAGCCTTTACGTCGGAGATACGCTGGGCAAGATGTACGCCGTAGACGCCATCACCGGCGCCGAGCAATGGCAGTTCCAGGGCGAGGATACCATCCTTGTATCGCCCATCGCCGTGGGCAACCTCCTGGTCTACGGAGACATGGCTGGTTGGCTCTATGGACTGGACCGATCCGACGGCGCGGAGCGCTGGCGGCTGAAACTGCCGGCCGGCGTCCACACCGAGCCCATCTACGCCGAAGGTATGCTGCTGGTGCGGACGGAAGACGGGACGCTGCACGCCGTCCGGTGATCTGCTGGCCTACTGGGCCGTATAGCCTCCGTCGATGACCAACTCGCTGCCGGTCATGAAAGACGATTCTTCCGACGCCAGGAACAGCACGCCGTAGGCGATATCATCCACGGTGCCGATCCGACCGATGGGGGTCGAATCGACGCGGAGTTGCCGCTGCTCGGGGTCCGACATGGTCCGCGCCGTCATTGCAGTGTCGATAAATCCCGGGTGGACCGAGTTGCAGCGGATGTTGTCGCCAGCGTATTGGACAGCGGTCGACTTGGTCAGCAAGCGCACCGCCCCTTTGGAGCTGGCGTAGGCAGATCCGGCTCCGGACCCTGGCCTGGTGGCGATAATGCCCGCGATGGACGAGATATTGATGATGGAGCCGCCGCCGGCGGTGCGCATCGCGGGTATTGCGGCGCGGGTTCCAAGAAAGACACCTTTGCCGTTCACGTCCATTATCTGGTCCCAAACTTCGGTGGGCGCTTCGTGGATGCGCGGCGCATTGACCCCGCCGATACTGGTGCCGCCCACGCCGGCGTTGTTGACCAGGATGTCCAGCTTGCCGTATCGACTGACCGCCTCGGTGACGGCGTCGGCCCACTGATCGGCATCGGTAACGTCGAGGTGGACGTAGGTAGCGTGGCCGCCGAGTTCACGGATCTCGGCCTCCAGTTTCATCCCATCTTCGTCAAGAATATCTCCGATGACCACTGCCGCCCCTTCATGGGCGAATAACTTGGCCTCGGCGGCCCCCTGACCACGTGCGCCACCGCTGACCAGGGCTACTTTTCCTTCCAGTCGCATGTCGAACCTCTCTGTTGGGTTGTGAAGAGGGCGATCAGTCGCCCAGCGCAGCTGTGAGTACCCACATGGGTCGTTCGCCCACGGCGTACGTACCCAGCGGAGTCAGCTGCCCCGTAGCCGCGTCGATACTGTAGGAGGCCAGCTGACCGGTCGCTGATCCTGCGGCGAACACGAAGCGACCAGACGGGTCCAGGCTGAAAGCGCTGGGCACAGCCTCGGTGACGGCGTGGTCGGCGGGTGTCAGGCGACCCTCGGCATCGACAGTGAAGCTGGCGATGCTATTGTGTCCGCGATTGGGGACGCACAACAGGCTCCCGTCGGGGGAGAACTGGATCTGGGAGCAAGTGTTGCGCTCGGTGACGCCGGCGGGCAGGGTGGAAACGGTTTCGAATGGAGTCAACCGTCCTTCGTCGTCAATCTGGTAAGAAGAAACGCTGCAGCCCTGCTCGTTGGAGAAGTAGACCAGATCGAGGCTCGGATGGTAGGTCAGGTGCCGAGGGCCGATCATGTCGTCCTGCGCGAGGGTAGAAGGGTCGTTGGCGGTCAGCGCGCCGCTGTCCGCATCGAAGCGGAACTGGTAGATGACATTGGGCCCCGGAATGTTCTTCGGCGGTTCGAGGACGTTGTCCTGCACTCGGGCAATGTGCGGAACATACGCGAACCGGTTGGACCGGTCGGTCATCATGGCGTGGGCGCCGGTGTCGGTGTCCACCACAGACGTGGCACCGCCGCCCAGGCTCCCGTCGTTGCCCAGAGGGTGCACGGCGGCCTTCCCGTCGGCGTAGTAGGACGAGAGCAGGAACCGGCCGGTGCGGTCGGTTGAGAGAAAAGAGGGCTGCCCGGGCGGTGTCACCGAGCCGGTCTGGGTCAACTCGCCGGTCTGCTGGTCGACGCGATGACTGGTGATCTCGGGAACCTCGCGGTGCCCGGCGTACAGTGTCTGCCGGTCGGGGCTGATAGCCAGCAGGGAGGGTCCGCCGGACACCTCCTCCTCCCCGGCGATGGTCAGGGCTCCGCTGGCTTCGTCCATGGTGAAGATGGATACCTTGTTGTCGTCCTGAGCTGCAACATACACGTAGGTTGCCATTTCAGTTGCCTCCTGTCCGCGTGCACAATGGTGTTACTTGAATGACGACGAATGTCAGCGAAGCAGGGTGTCGGCCATGCTTTCCAACTGCTGGCCCATCTCCTCTTCGGAATCGGAGTGGTTGGGCCACACGCAGACCCGCAACGCTCCGGCGTTGAGGAAATCGTCGACGGTCTGGCGGGTGGTATCGGGAGCCTGCCCGAACACGGAGATCGTAATCGCCTCGGGGTCGCGTCCCCGCTCAGCCGCGAGGGTGTCCAGTTGCTTGCGGCTGTCCTCAATCTGTCCCGGGGTCGCGCGGTTGGGGAGCCAACCGTCGCCGTAGCGCACCACGCGACGCAGCACGTTGCGCGCGTTGCCGCCCAGCAGGATGGGCGGGTGGGGTTCCTGCACCGGTTTGGGGTACATGTAGACGGGCGGGAAGTTGTAGTAACGGCCGTGGAACTCGGCCTGGTCCTCGGTCCACAGGGCCTTCAGGGCGCCCACAGCCTCCTCAGTCTGGGTCCAGCGGTGGTCGAAGTCGCCGCCCATCATCTCGGTTTCCTCACGGTTCCAACCGGCGCCAATGCCGAAAACGAAACGGCCATTGCTGTGGCGGTCCAGCACCGAGATTTGTTTGGCAAGGATGAGAGGGTTGCGCTCGGGCACCAGGGTGATGCCGGTGCACAGCTTGATCTTCTCAGTCACTGCCGCGGCCATCGCCAGGGACATGTACGGATCGGAGAAATGGCGATAGGTCCACGGTATCTCGCCGCCGGTGGCCGGGAAGGGGCTCTCGCTATTGACGGGCAGAATGGGGTGCTCATGGTACCAGATGGACTCGAAGCCAAGTTCCTCGGCCTTCCTGGCGATAAACGCCGGGTCGAGGGTGTAGGCCGGCAGTGGGACGATTATTCCTACGGACATTACCTTGCTCCTTTGCGGCAGCGTTGCGAAAGATCCAGGAAATCATTGCGGATAGTGGGTCGGAGTTTATCAGACCCGGTCGACTGTGACAGCGCGCTCGCGCAGGATTGGGCCGCTATCGACCTTTCCTTTCGAGCAGATTCCCCGCCAGTTCCCGGGCCGAGCCCAGGTCATCGACAAAGCGCTCAGCCGGAACCCGCCGGAAAACATTCAACGACCGCAGGGTCTCCTCCACCGGGCCGGAAAGATTGAGAACGATGCATTCCGTTTTGGCGGCGGCGGCCGCGTCGATCAGTCTTTCAATGATCAGCGCCGCGCTGTCGTCCATGTGGACGGTGTTGGAAAAGTCAAAGATGGTGACCTCGTGCTCTTGAATGTCCGCGCCTATCATCCAGGCCAGCTCGTTCGCGGAGGCGAAGGAAAATTCGCCGCGCAGATCGACCAAGCCCACCCGGGCCCGAAATTCATCGACATCGCCCGCGTCGGTGTCGCTGGGGAAAAACTCGCGATCCAGCAGGGGCACTGATATCACCCGTCCCAGCTCACGTTGTTCCCTGGCCCGCGCCCGCGCGAATCCGGCTACAATCAGTCCGATGGCGATGGCGGTGATCAGGTCCACGAACACCGTCAGAACCAGCGTGAGCGCCATGACCAGCAGGTATTCACGCTGGACGTGACGAATTCGTGTGATCAGTCTCCGATCGATGATGTCCCAACCAACTTTGATCAGGATGCCGGACAGTGCGGCTACCGGTATGGGCTCCGCGATCCAGCCCAGGCCCAGCACTAGGGCCAACAGGACCGCCGCGCAGGTAACGCCGGAGACCGGCGTGGTGCCCCCAGCCCGAACGTTCACTGTCGTTCCCGAGGGCGCGCCGGCTCCTGGCAAAGCCCCCAGCACGCCAGCGGACACGTTCGCGATGCCCTGCCCGAAAAGCTCCCGGTTGGGTTTATGGCGCGTGCGGGTCAGGGTATCGGCGACCAACGAAGCCACCAGGCTGTTAACCGAACCGATCAGGGCCAGCGTGAGCGCCGGTTGCAGGGCGGACAGCAGCAGACCCGGCGCCAGTTCCGGCAGGTACAACGCCGGCAGGCCCTGCGGGAGCTTTCCGATCGTGGGAGCATCGTGCAACCACAACGCCGCCATCGCCGTTCCAACAATCAAAGCCAACAGCGGTCCCGGCATGAACCGACCCAGCCGGCGCGGCCAGAACACGCAGATCGCAAGGCACACCGCGCCCACTATCACCGAGTGGGGGTTCAGCGTGAGCACCGCCTCCGGCCAGGCTCGGATGATGCCAAAAAGACCCCCAGGGGCGGGAGGAGCGCCCAGGAAGGGCAGCACCTGGATGATGATGATGATCAGGCCGATTCCGGAGGTAAATCCGGCGATCATGGAATATGGCGTATAGTTGATAAACCGACCGACCCGCAGGAGTCCCAACGCAACCTGGATTACGCCGGCCAGCATGACGATGGTGAACGCCTCAGACGGAGTTTTGGCGTGCTGCGCGAGCACGATCATCATCGCCACCGTCATGGCGCCGTTGGGAAACGCGATCCGGGCAGGAGTCCCGCCGAACACCGCCGCGCAGAATCCAACCGCGATCGCGCCGTACATACCGGCCACGGGGCCCAACCCCGTGGCCACGCCGTATGCCAAAGCCATAGGGAGCACCGTCGCGGCGGTGGTGACTCCGCCGAACAAGTCTCCCGATAGTATTCTCGGGTTATAGGACGGTCGTGCCCTGAAGAGTCTCAACGGCAAGTGGCTGCGACTACAAGACTAAAATGTGTGACTCACTGATCGGACCGCACCCATTCGGCAACGCGCTCGCCGATCATGATGGTGGTGCAGTTGGTGTTGGCCCGGATAACATCGGGCATCACCGAGGCGTCGGCGACACGCAGCGATTCGATGCCGTGGACGCGGCAATGTTGGTCCACCACCGCCATGGGATCGCTGTCGGGTCCTAACTTGCAGGTGCCCGAGAGGTGCTGTCCGATGCAGACCTCGCGCAGCATCCAGTTGTCCAGCGTTTGGTCGGACTCCAGGTCTGCCTCGGTGGGGGAAATCAGGCCATCGTAGATGTTGCGGAATTGCTCGTGATCCAATAGGCGGATGACGATGCGAACCGCCTCGCGCATGCGCTCACGGTCCCAGTCGGCCTCCAGATAACGACAGTCGATGTGGGGCTGCACGTCGGGGTCGGTGGACTGAAGGGTCAGCTCGCCGGCGCTTTCGGCGAGCTCCATCATGCAGGTCAGGCGGATGCCCTCGTTGTCGAATGGGTCGCCTCCCAGCGGCGTCGAGAAGGACGAGGGGAAGATCTGCATGTCGTTGCGAGCATCGGAACCGCTGGCGGTGTAGCGCAACACCGTCTGGATGCGAGGCGCGTCGGGATCCAGCGGGAAGTCGTCCTTCACTTTGACCCGAACGGGCACCAGGGGATGGTCGCGGAGGTTCTTGCCCACACCGGGCAGGTCCTTGACCACGGGTATGCCCAAGCCGCGCAGTTCCTCAGCCGGTCCGACGCCCGACAGCATGAGCAGTTGAGGTGAGGCGATAGCGCCAGCGCACAGGACGATCTGCTCCGCCTCGATTTGGAAGGTCTCGCCGCCACTTTCGACCTGTACACCCACGGCCCGTTGTCCTTCGAAGAGGATCCGGTGAACACGGACGTTGGCGCGTATGGTCAGGTTGAGGCGATGACGGTTGGGATTCACGTAGGTCAACGCGGTGCTCATGCGCACCCCGTTGGGGTTGTTCATCGGAAACGGGCCGACGCCGGTGGAGTCGGGATGGTTGTGATCGTAGACCTCGGCGTATCCGACGTTGGTGCAGGCCTGAACGAAAGCTTCCTGCAGGGGCAGCCAGTTCTCCCTCCGGTGCCGCCGCACGGGGATGGGGCCATCGAAGCCATGGAAGTCGTCAGTGATGTCGGTATCGGTTTCCTGCTTGCGGAAGTAGGGGAGCACGTTGATGTAGCTCCACTCGTCGTTTCCCCAGGAGGCCCAGCGGTCATAGTCCTCGGGCACACCCCGCAGGAACACTTGCCCGTTGATGGCGCTGGTCCCACCGACCACGCGCCCGCGCGGGACGTTCACCGGCTCTGTCTGCAAGGGTGTGCCGGTGCCCACGAAGGACCAGTTGTGCGGGGCGCCCATTTCAGAGGCGCGAGGAGCGTAACCGAACTTCAGATCGTCGGGCGTCTGCTCCAGGTCAGGATAATCGGGACCCGCTTCCAGCAGAAGCACGGAGCGTGACGGGTCCTCCGATAGACGGGTTGCCATGGTGCCGCCGGCGGAACCGGCGCCGATCACGATGACGTCATATTTCATGCTGGCGCTCCTTGGGTTTCGACGAGTGGTTGGCGCACTTCAAAACTGGGGGATAGCTCTTCAGCTTCTACAAGGCCTGGAGAAACTCGTCGGTGGTCATCACGGTGCCCTGTCGCGGGTAGACCTTCTCGGTGAGCACGCGGTGTACCTCCGGATCTCCGTCGGAACAGGCGTCGGATAGCACGGTGAAGCTGTAGTTTATGTCCACCGCCCAACGCACCGAGGACAGCACGCACCCGCTGGTGGCCACTCCCATGATGACCAGGTTGTCGCGTCCCATCTCACGCAGGGTTACGTCCAGCGCGGTGGTGGAGAACGGACCGGGGCGGACCTTAGTGATGACCAGTTCCCCTTCTGCCGGCGTAACGCCCTGGTGCAGTTCCACGTCTGGCGCATATTCCGCGAAGGGACCGCCGCGATGAACGACATAGATGACGGGGATGCCGGACGCGCGGGCGCCAGCAAGAGCCCTGGCCGCATTTTCCACCACAGCCGCGGGCTCGGCGGCGACGTTGGCGATGATGCGCTGCTGGAAGTCCATAATCAAAACGGCGGTACGTTCAGCGTCGATACGGGTCGCTTGCTGGGTCATGGGGGTTCCTCCCGGTACGGACGGCGTCACTACAGCTTGGGATAGCGGTATTATAGCGTCCGAGGAGGAGCAGCGGGCGTGGCGCACCGCAAACCTAGGAGCACTCCAATCTCGCAATCCGATATGTCGGCGATGTGTAGCAAGAAACCCGTGCTAAAGTGGCTATTGCCGGATCGGTCAGAAACGATGCAAACCCCACGATTGCCAATTGATAACATGGCGCAACGCCATCACGGTCTTACTCAAGCGATTGCGGAACAACTTACTGAAGGCGCACGAGTATGCCTTGATCGTCACCACCAATCCCCAACTGAGTTCCATGTCCATTGGGAGGACCGTCGAACGGACGCGTTGGTAGTCTGGGAGCCTACCGATGATCGCACCAAAGCTGCTTGGGCCAATGAGACAGATACGACCGAAGCTGGTGCGTGTGCCTGCGTTTTGGCGGCGATTGAAATGCTGGATGAACTGGTGGCGGTTCGGCGTGCCGAAACAGGAACCGGCGCTGATTATTACCTCGCTCCGCCGGGCACACCTGCTGATGATTGGGAGAACTTCTTACGTCTCGAAGTATCAGGAACTGACCAGGGGAATGAGTCAACCGTTGCCGACAGATTGAGGCGCAAGCTACAGCAAGCAGAATCAGGAGCAAGCGATCTCCCCGCAATTGCCGGTGTAGTGGGCTTCCGAGCCAAATTGATACGCTTGGCGAATTTGGAGGAGCCATGATTTGGCTTGAGCATCATATCCAAAGCGAACAATTCGCGTCTGATGCAGAGGTGTCCAGCCACCGCGGCGAGCGCGCTGCGGCAATTGAACTTTACGCCAAAGCTGCAGAAGCTGAAGAGCGGGCACTTTCAGAACTTGACCCGTCCAAATTGCGCACTTACGGCATCATCGCGGTGAGTGCCGTCGCACTGCACTACAAAGCCGCTATGAGCGACAAAGCTAGTGTTTTGGCCCATCGACTTTTGGGATCCGCAACGCCACTACCATATTTCGCGCGGCGGCAGTTGGATGATTTATTAGACAGCATCAAAAGGGAACAAGCTGGCCTCGACATTGCCGACGCACATATCCTCGTCTCAATGAGCGGCGGAAGAATCCTGCCGGGCGGGGCACCAATGGACCTAGTCATCTCGAAATCGCAGAATATGAAACATCTGCTGTACCGAACCACTGAACACCTGAAGCGTCTCCCACACCGCCGTCGTGGCGAACCGAGCAAGGAGATCCAGGATGCATACAGACCCTGGATCTTCCAAGCTGCGCCAGGCAGCTATCAATTCGAAGTGTCAGTACAAGAGACAAGGCAACTGAGTATGTTCGACACCGATGATGTGCACCCGAAGCAAATCGTTGTCGGCCTTTTTGATATTCTGCGAGCTTGTGCAGAATCCCCTGTAAATGGATTGACTGAAATAGTTGACGACGCCGAATACAGAAGTACATTTCTTAAATTGACCCGCGATCTCGCCCCCACTACAACCGGACGAATATTCTCACGGATCGACATCAAGTCTGCTGACAGGGTACACCCGATTTCGTTAATTCCGTCTACCAGGAATGCAATCAACGATGCTATCCGTGCTAATCGTTCGCCAGTGACAGAGGGAACGGATGAAGAGGTTCACGGGATCTTACGTGCACTGCACCTTGACAGCGACTGGATTGAGGTCATTGGATACGACGAAATTCGATACCGGATCGAACGTGTGAGCGAAGAGGTTGATGACCGGATCGGGAGTATGGTGAATCGTCCGATTGTTGTCCATGCGACGCGTGTGAATGAAAGGCTGTATTTCCGCGATATCGAAACAGACGAATAGCCAGAGCTTGCCCAATTGGTTTTGGCCGGCGTCCGAATCTTCACTTGTTTTCGAAGACAGATAAACACCTGCAAAATAAACAAAAGGGGCGAATAATCATTCGCCCCTACGTAGAAACCGGCTAGTCGGAATCGGTTACAGGTTGAGCGGGTGTTCCTCGTAGTCCTTGACCTTGTCGTAGACCTGGATGCGGTGACGGCTGGCTTCGAGGACGAAGATGCGGTCATTCTCGTCCACGCGCACCGACACCGGCCGGCGGAAGCGCCATTCAGGCTCCAAGTCCACGCGGCGACGCGCCTTGACGATGTCAGGGTTGGCGTCGATGTAGGTTTGGGTCCACGGGGACGGCTGCTGGGCGTCGCCCACCAGCGAGGTTATGAAGCGGCCATCCGGAGCGTACACCTGGAGGCGATGGTTGCCCCAGTCCGTGACGTACACGTCTCCCTCAGAGTCAACCGCAACACCGGTGGGACCGCTCAGGTCGCCGACGCCGGAGGTCGGTGCGGCCTCAAATTTCTGCACGAAGTTCCCGTCGGCGTCAAACTTCTGCACGCGGTTGTTCTTCCAGTCCGCGACGTACACGCTGCCGGCGTCGTCGACGCAGAGGCCCCACGGCAGCTTGAACTTGCCGTCGCCATCACCCTGTTTGCCAAACGAACCCAGATGCTTGCCATCTTTGGTGAACTTCTGCACCCGGTGGTTCTGGCTGTCGACCACCAGCATGTTGCCCTCGGCATCGAAGGCCATCCCGCAGGGGCCGTTCAACTGGTCTTTGCCGTCTCCGGCCTCGCCCCAGCACGAGAGAAACGCTCCCTCCGGGTCGAAAACCGACACGCGGCTCAGGAAATCGTCGGAGGCGTAGACGTTTCCTTCTTCATCCAGCGCAATGGAGCGAGGCCAGACGAACTGGCCGTCTCCACGGCCGAAAGCGCCGAACTGCCCGAGGAACTGGTGGTCCAAGGTCACGCGGCTGACGCGTTGGCCCAATTCCTCCGCGCCGCGGCTGAGCACGTACATCGTTTCTCCGGCCAACGCGAAATCCTGGGGTGTCCAGAACCCCTGACCGGACATGCCGTACATGCCGATGCAATAGCTGTAGTCGAAAACCCGCCCGGCGGCCACTGTGGTTAGCATGGTTAGATCTCCCTCGCTTTGAGTTGATGCTCCTATACGAAGTCCAACTGCTCGAAGTTGCCGCCCACGATGGGCACCGAATCCAAGCCCAGCCACTTCTCGATGACGGTGGCATAGAGCCCGCGGAAGTCGTAGTTGGGCTCAAGGTCGCCCTGGGTCAGATCCTCCGGCCGCAGGGAAGGATAGGCGCTGTAATGGCCGCCCTTGACCTGGTTGCCGATCACGAAGGCCGCGCCGCCTGCGCCGTGGTCGGTTCCGGTGCCGTTGTCCCTGACGCGCCGGCCGAACTCGGTGAAAAGCACCATAATGAGGTTGTCACCGGCGTCGTGCTCTTCCAGATCGTCGAAGAAGTCGCCGATTGCGCTGGACATGTCGGTCCACAGCTTCGTGTGCATCGGCGGCTGGTTGAAGTGGGAGTCGAAGCTGCCGTGCTGGGTGTAGAAAAGCTGCGTGCCGAGGTCGGCCAGGTAGACCTGCGCGATGTCCCGCAGGTACTTGGCGATAGGGGTGTCGGCATATTCGACGGTGGACGAGTACTGCTCCGGTGCGGAGCGGACGATGTCGGCGCCCTTGAGGGCATCGCGGCCGGTCTGGCCCAGGTAGTCCATCACCGCGCCGGTCCCCACGGTAGGGGAGTACATGCGCGCGAACCGGTCCAGCAGTTGATCGCGCTCCGCCTCGACCGGGACGCTGGAAAGCACGCCGTAGGTCTCCAGGCTGGAAACCGACGTGATCGGCACGCCGCGCAGAGCCAACGCCCGGGGCAACCCCTGGCCGAAGTTCACGCCCTTGAGGACGTTTTCGCCACGGGGATCAAGGTCGCGGATCACGCGGCCAGCCCAGCCCTCGGTTCCGACGATGTCCGGCTCGCAGGTGTGCCAGATGTCCATTGAGCGGAAGTGCGACCGCGGCGAGTTCTCGTAGCCGATGCCGTGGATGATGGCGACCTTGCCCTCATCCCACAGATCCTTGATGCGCCCCATCTGCGGGTTGAACCCCAACTCGTCATTGATGGGAATGACCTTGTCCGCCGCAATGCCAACCCTGGGGCGGGCGTCATGGTAGTGGCCGTTGGTGAAGGGGATGACCGTGTTCAAGTAGTCGTTGGCGCCGGTCATCTGCAGAACCACCACCACCGGGTCTTTCGTCGTAGTCGTCATGTTGTTCCTCCGTGTGTAGCGGGGCGACCGGTCAGTCGCCCGCTCCAACTGATACCGATGGTAGTGGTCTATGCAAACTGGAAATCGCGAGACGCGGCGATCAGGGCCAGCATCACGCCGACCCGCTTTTCGGACCGTTCGGCGTCGCCCTCGGTATCCCACCGCAGTTCGCCGTCGCTATGGGCCTGGTCAAGCAACTCGGCCCGTGTGCCCTCGCTGACTTCCAGCGGACCCACGAGTTCGAGGCAGGCTTCGACCAGCTCGTCAGGACGCAGGTTCCCGCGATCCCGCAGGGTGTCCACTATGGACCGGACGCCCGGTAGCGAAACGTCGCCGAGCAGGCCAGCGGCGAAGTTGACCCGGCGCACCAGCGCGCCGCCATCAATCCATTCGCTGCCGGTATGCCAACTCTCGACGCTGGGCGGGTTCAGCAGTTCCTGACCCTGATAGGCGCACTCGAAAGCCAGCGAGTTGATACCGGGACGCGGTTGCCTGAAGTTGCCCGCCAGACGAGCCGTGCCGATGACCAGTTCCGCCGGGCTCTTGACCCGGCTGAATCGCGCTTCCTTGAAGAAATCGGAGTTGAACAGAACACGAAGCACGAAGCGGATGTCGCCGTCAGATTCGTTGTAGGCCGCCACCAACTGGTCTATAGCGTCGGGATCATTGGGCGGCGTGATATTCCAACTGGGAACCTGGGGCTCATCAGCCACGAAGAAGTTGTAGAGGTGCCGCGCCAGGAAGCGGGCGCTTGCCGGCTGCTCAACCACGAGGTTGATGATGTCCTGGCCGTTGAAGTTCCCGGTGTGTCCCAGGAAGGTCTTCTCGCCGTCGTCGTGGTCCTCAGCACGGTACTCGAAGTTCCAGTAGAACCGTCCCAGCGGGTTGCGTGGAATCTTGGGGCCGATGGTCCAGCCGGTGAAGGCGCGGCTGGCCTCCTTGATGTCGTCCTCGGAGTAGTTGCCCACTCCCATGGAGAAGAGTTCCAGCAACTCACGGCCCCAGTTCTCGTTGATCGCGCCGCGGTGGTTGCCGTTGTTGTCCAGCCAGAAGATCATGGCGGGGTTCTGGGCCAGCTCAATCAGGATGTCGCGGAATTTCCCGAGACCACAGCGCCGGAACATGGCGATCTGTTGCGTCAACTCCGGCGGATTGTCCACCTTGGAATTGCCGGTGGCGAAAAGCTGGTGCCAGAACAGCGCCATCTTCTCTTCCAGCGGCCGCTGGGTGTTGATCATGCGGTAAACCCAATCGGCTTGGTTGAGCGGCGGGCCCAAAGCGCCCTCGTATCCTGGCATGAACCGGTAAAGCAACTCCTCGTCCACCGGCTCGAATTGCTCGGGGTTGAGCAGATCCTCCACCGCGGCTTCGTAACCGCGGCCGGCTTTTTCCACCAACTCGTCGTGGGTCCCACCGAATCCGGCTCGCCGCATCAGGTGACCTATCAAAGCAATATCTTCGCGATTCGTCATTTTTTGCCTCCGATCGAGGAAGTTTCGATCGCTCATGAAAGAACTGGATAATTCGGTCGATTCTAAATGCAATACTACGTATCGGCCAATTCGATGTCAAGGAAAACGCTTCGGTGCGGACCCGTGCCGCCGACCGGCGCAACGCCTACCGAAAGCCGTGAGTCTTCAACCGGTCGCCAACGGTCGTTTCCAATAGTAATAGACGAAGCAGTCAGTGGGATTTTGAGGGATAAACAGCGGCATCGCGGACACCAACTCCCACCCCGCCGCGCCCCGTTCGTTCAGGAACGCCTCGTCGACCGCGTCGACGTTCATTGGGCCCTTCCCGTAGAACCCTCCGGACCTGATGGGCATCTTGTCAACCCAGTATTCCCACTTCATGCGTCAGTGTCTCCTTGACTGATGTGAAACGAGACGCCCGCCGCGTTTGAACACGGGCGGGCGTCCGGCAGTTGCGTCGGGACCCACGGTCACTGCCCCATCTTGACCCAGTCGGCGCAGCGTTCGCCGATCATGATGGTGGTGCAGTTGGTGTTGGCTCGTATGACGTTGGGCATCACCGAAGCGTCGGCGACCTTGATGCCTTCCAGTCCGTGGATGTTCAGGCGTTGGTCGACCACGGCCATCGGGTCGCTGGACGGCCCCATCTTGCAGGTGCCCGAGGCGTGGGTAGTGTTGAACACCGTCTGGCGCATCCAGCGGTCCAGTGTTTCATCCGACGCCAGGTCCTCCGCCGATGGTTGAATGATGTGATCCACGATGGGACCGAAGGCATCGTTCTCCAGGAGCCCGACGCTGAGGCGTACCGCCTCACGCAGACGCTCCCGGTCGCGTTCAAGCTCCAGGTAGCGGTAGTTCAGCGAGGGCTGGACGGCGGGATCGTTGGCGGAGAGGCGCACCTCGCCGGCCCCGTCGGCCAGCTCCAGGATGCATTGAACGCGGACGCCGCCGGCCTCGAAGGGGTCGGCGCCGCCGATGGGCGTTGAGAAGGACGACGCCATGATCTGCATATCGTTGCGGTCGGGCGAACCGGTGGCCGTGTAACGCAGCGCGGTTTGGGTGCGCGGCGCCAGCGGGTCCTGCTCGTGGTCGTCCCGCACCTGACAGATGACGGCGACGATGGGATGGTCCCGCAGGTTCTGGCCCACTCCAGGAAGCTCGTGAACCACGGGAATGCCCATTTCACGCAGGTGGTCCGCTGGACCCACGCCCGACAGCATCAGCAACTGCGGGGAGGCCATGGCGCCGGCGGATAGCACGATCTGGTCGGCTTCCACCTGGTACACCTCTCCGCCGCTTTCCACCTCGACACCGGTGGCGCGGTTGCCCTCAAACACGATGCGGCGCACGACCACGTTGGCGCGCACGGTCAGGTTCAGCCGGTGGCGCACCTCGCGCAGGAAGGTCAGGGCGGTGCTCATGCGCACGCCCTCAGGGTTGTTCATCGGCACGGGGCCGATGCCTCCCGAGTCGGGACTGTTCATATCGGCGTCTTCTGGGTACCCCGCCTCGATGCAGGACTGGACGAAGGCCTGCTGGAATGGCAGCCATTCCTGCCTCGGGAATCGCCGCACTGGAATCGGTCCCTCGGAGCCGTGGAAGTCGTCGCTGATGTCCATGTCGGTTTCCATCTTGCGGAAATACGGCAGGACGTTGATGAAGGACCACTCGTCATTCCCTTCGGAGGCCCAGCCATCGTAGTCCTCGGGGACGCCCCGCAACAGCACTTGGCCGTTGATGGCGCTGGTGCCGCCCACGACCTTGCCGCGCGGCGCCGGAAGCATCTCGGTTTGGTCCGCAGAACCCTGGGCCCACCAGGTCCAATTGTGGGGCGCGCCCTGGGTGGAAGCGTCGGGCTTGTAACCGTATTTCAGGTCGTCGGGATAGTGCTCGTACTCCGGATAGTCCGGCCCGGCCTCGAGCAACAGGATGGAACGGCTGGGATCCTCGGCCAGCCTGGATGCTACCACGCAGCCTCCCGAGCCCGCCCCAATCACTATGACGTCGTATTTCATGGTCTCACCTGCGGTTGACTGGTCTGCGCTGCCGATGCGCTGTCGCGTCAGCATAATGGAACGCGCGGCGAATTGAAAAGGGAGGAAAGCCGCTTTCGAGGCCGGTCGGAGCGTAACTCCGCTTTATGAGACGACACAGCGAGGCTGCCACCCCGCGGCTTGGATGACGCTGAATGGCTCAGGCCCTATAATTCGCCCATGCGCCAGACCGCTGCACCAGGGAGGAACTCATGAATTTTGGCATGTTCACCGATTTTCACATCGGAGAAAACAGGACCCAGGCTGAGGCCTTTGACGAGTCGTTCGCGCAGATTGCCGACGCCGAGGCGATGGGTTTCGATACGGTGTGGCTGGCCGAACATCACTTCAGCCCGGAGCGCGCGGTGCTCGCGTCGCCGATGGTGATCGCCAGCGCCATCGCCGCCCGCACCGAGCGAATACGCACCGGGCTGGCCGTGCAGGTTCTGCCGCTGACCAACCCGCTCCGCGTCGCCGAGGAAGCCGCCACCGTCGACCACATCAGCAAGGGTCGGTTCGAGTTCGGCATCGGACGCAGCGGGCTGACCAAGTACTACCAGGGCTACAACATCCCCTATTCGGAGAGCCGGCCGCGTTTCTTGGAGGCGCTGGACGTGATCATGCAGGCGTGGGCTCAAGATCAGTTCTCCTACGAGGGCCAGTTCCATTCCTATCAGGACGTCGCCGTGGTGCCCAAGCCCTACCAGCAGCCCTATCCACCGGTGCGCGTGGCCGTAGCCGGCGAGGACACCTTCCCATTGATCGGCAAGATGGGACATCCCATCTTCGTCAGCGCGAACGCCGGACGGGACCAATTGCAATCACGGATCGCGTCCTACGAGGAAGCGCGCGCCGCCGCCGGCCACTCCGGCCCCGCCGACATAGCGGTGCGCATCCCCGTGTACGCGGCCGAAACCACCGAGCGCGCCCACTCGGAACCGGAAGCCAGCGCGATGTCCGCGATCCAATATGCCGCCAGCGAACTGGTCAAAACCGCCGCCAGCGAGGAGACGGCCGAGCGCATCCGGCGAACCGCCAACACGCCCTACTCGGACGTGCTCCAACAGCGGGTGGTTTTCGGGACGCCGGCCGAGATCGTGGAGCGGTTCCGGGGATTCCAGGAGGACTTCGGCGCGACGGGCGTCGTCATGGAAGTCAACTACGGCGGTCGCATCCCCTACGACCGGGTCAAGAACTCGCTGCGCCTGATCAGCGAGGAGGTCATGCCCCACTTCAAATAGGCTTTGAACCTTGTGCGATTAAACGATGTAGGGGCGAATAGTCATTCGCCCCTACTCTTTTGCCGGCCGGCAAAACCTGCGACGCTGAGCGCAGGTTCCCGCAATCGCGCTAGTGCGCGGCTCCAGCGAACGCCGCCTGCGCCGCCAGTTCCTCGTCCCACGGGCCGGGCATCCGACCCTTTTCGGTGCCGCCGATCATGTAGCCGCTCTCGTCGTGGCCCCACTGTTCGCGAGGCATCTCGTAGGACAGCTCGATACCGTTGCCATCAGGGTCGCGAATGTAGATGCCGATAGCGTGGCCGTGGTCGGACACGCGCTGGATGGGAATGTTCTTTTCCTTGACCCGGTAGTAGAGCTCCTTGAGGTCCTCCAAGCTTTCCATGTACCAGGCCATGTGGTTGAGGCCCACCTGGCCACCCTGGGGGCCCATGGCGTTTTCGCCCACCTCGGTCAGCGCGATCTCGTGGGAGTTCCCCAGGTCGGCGGACATGAACGCGGCCCGTCCCGGGAAGAACCCGTAGGTATGCAAACCCAGCAGGTCTTCGTACCAGTCCCGCGCTTTTTCCGCATTGCGTACGAAGATGTTGACGTGTCCCAGATTTCTCGGCGTGTAACTCATAGTACCCTCCTTATCTATCGGTGGATTCGGTAACCATGGAGCAATGATAACAACGGCCTGTGGCTATGGAAAGGGGTAACGAGCCGGCTGAACCCAAGCGCTCGCAGAGTTTCTCGTTGTCCGAGGCGGCCGGCGGTGGTGGTGGCCTGCGATGAGATGTGGACCTATCGGCGAGCCCGACATGGTGCGCGGCTGGAGGAGTGGTGGATCTGGACCGCGGTAGTGTGCGAAGCCGACGACAGCCGGTGGGTGGATTTTGAGGTGGGAGACCGCAGCGAAGCGCCCTTCCTGCGATTGTATGCCCGGCTGCCCGAGGCGGGATTGTATCGCAGCGACGCCTACTCGGTGTATGCGGGGTGGTTTCCGCCGAACCGCCACGTGGTGGGCAAAGGCGGAGCGGTGAACTGGAATGAAGGACTGCATTCGGTGTGGCGGAGCAAGTTGAACCGCCTGGTGCGGCGGACCAAAGGCTATACCAAGAGCATCGAGATGCTGGTGTATTCCCTGGCTTTGGTGAGCTGGCGACGGCAGGCAAAACTCAATACCTGCCCACGTTAAGAACACCGCGACGCAAGCCCGGTTGATAGTCCGGGCGTCCTCTGGCACAATGTGTGGCCGGTGTATGTGTTTTGATCCATGCCGGCGGTTGGGTTGCAAACCGGCGCACGGGTACATCAGGAACCACGGAGGTAACATCCGGTGGCGTTTGTCAAAGGACTAAAGTGCCGGGAATGCGGCCGGGAATACCCGGGCGAACCCCTGAACGTTTGCGACTTCTGCTTCGGCCCATTGGAGGTGATTTACGACTACGTGACCATCTCTGAGGTGGTTACGCACCAGCGCATCGCCGACGGGCCGATCAGCATATGGCGTTACCAGGACCTGTTGCCGGCGTCGGCGGACGACCCCGTGGACATCATGGCGGGTTACACGCCTTTGCTCAAGGCCAGGAACTTGGGCAAAAAGCTGGGCCTGAACAATCTGTACATCAAGAATGATAGCGTGAATCCGTCGTTCTCGTTCAAGGACCGTGTTGTATCGGTAGCCGCGACGAAGGCAGTTGAATTCGGTTATGAGACCCTGGCGTGCGCCAGCACTGGGAACTTGGCCTGCAGCGTGGCCGCGCACGCCGCCCGGGCAGGGATTGACGCGGTGGTTTTCATCCCCGCCGACTTGGAACGGGGGAAGGTTATCGGCGCCGCGGTCTACAACCCAACGCTGGTAGCGGTCGAAGGGACGTACGACGAAGTGAACCGTCTGTGCAGCGAGGTAAGCGACAACTACCCCTGGGCGTTCGTCAACATCAACATGCGGCCTTACTATGCGGAAGGGAGCAAGACCCTCGGGTACGAAGTCGCCGAGCAGTTGGGTTGGAGAGTGCCGGACCACGTGGTGGTACCGTCGGCCTCCGGCGCAATGTTCACCAAGATCTGGAAAGGATTCAACGAACTGGCGTGTTTAGGACTGCTGGACGGAGTAGATCCGCAGCCGTTCGGAGCCGACCAGAACACAGTCCATCATCCCGCGGTTACGACGCGGATGCACATGGCGCAGGCCGCCGGGTGCTGCCCGATCGTCACCGCGTGGGAAAACCAGCAGAATCAGATCCGTCCCGTGCGTCCGGACAGCATAGCCAAGTCGCTGGCCATAGGTAATCCGGCAGACGGGATCTATAGTCTGCGTGTTATCAGAGAGTCGGGCGGGAGTGGCTACGCAGTGCCGGAATCCCAGGTGGTTGAAGGCATCAAGCTGCTGGCAGAGACCGAGGGCATCTTCACGGAAACAGCCGGCGGCGTGACCGTCTCCACCCTGAAGTATCTGGCCGAAACCGGCGCCATCGGCGCTGACGAACTGGCGGTGGCCTACATCACGGGCAACGGCCTGAAGACCCAGGAAGCCGTGGAAGAGGTAGTTAATCCCCTCCATATCAAGCCGATGATGGGCTCATTCGAGGAGGCGCTGGAAAATCGGATGGCGGCTCGAGTGTAGATAGCCATGGCCAAGCAGCGCGTGCGGTTCACGTTTTCAGCTGAGATGGTACGAGAGCCGATCATTTACCGGCTGGGGCACGACTTCGACGTGGTTACCAACATCAGGCGCGCCGACGTCCGATCGGATGTTGGCTGGGTGATCCTGGAGTTGGAAGGTTCCGATGAAGAGATACAGCGGGGTCTCGACTGGGTTGGCGACACCGGCGTGCGGGTCGACCCCATCGCGGGTGACGTGATCGAAGGCTGACCGAGTCGGTCCGCTAATCCCCCAATGCCCCTTACTGACATGCCGCAGCGGCGGACGCAAAACGGCATCCCAAAATTGCAGGAGGAACGATTCCAATGGGCGTAATGGTGCGCATTCCCACTCCGCTGCGACGCATGACCGGCGGCGCCGACAAAGTTGAACTGGACGTGGCCGACCTTTCGCAAATGATCGATCGATTGGAGAGCGACTATCCCGGCTTTAAGGAGCGGCTACTGGACGAAGAAGGCGAATTGCGGTACTTCGTGAACATCTACGTCAACGGCGAAGATATCCGCTTCGACCAGGGGCTGCGAACAGCTATCAAATCTGGTGACGAGATCAGCATTGTTCCGGCCGTTGCCGGCGGACTGACCTGAGGACCTGAGGCGGACTTACCTTCGAAATCCAGACACTCCCGCCAGTGCGGGAGTGTCGCGTTTCAAGTTGCACCCGGTCACCACGAGACCGCGATGCGCCCGTCACCAGCGAACTCGGTAAGCCGACATTCGGGGCTTTTCCAAGAAGCGGCGGCAATCAACTCCCCAAACAGTGGTCTGCGGCATTCCAGCGTGCCCCCAGACGCGTTGCGCGGAGGGGATAGTCACCGATTGATCGGAGAGGCCGTTCCCACCGGCCCCTCGGGCATCGCGGACGCTCGTCGTTTCGACAACCACGGATAGAGGACGACTGGGTATCGCGCGGGGTTCGTGACCCGCATGTGTGCCGCGGCAGTGCAACTCGCGGGCATCGCCCCGCATCCCACGGTAAATCGAGGCACGGCGATCGCCGAAGAATTGACCGCCGGATCCGATGTAACCCGGCCTGGGTAAGAACCATGCTCCGGGCTAGCGGTGGCTCGGACCGCGTTGCTTGACACGATTGCCGGCGATCGTTACATTCTGTGATCGTTGAAACGAACGGGCCCTACCCGGAAACCGCGCGCCGCGCCTACCCCCTATTCTCACCGCACGGCAGGCTTCGTCAATGGGTACAATACCAACAGCCTCCTCTGAGGCTCGCCGGTTGGGTCGGCAGGGCAACAACCGTGCGCAGAAAGACGCACCAAGTTTGCCCGCCATGTTTGACCGGTACCGAGAGTACCTGGAAAATGCGTTAGCAGCAGCAGTACCGCCTCTGGGAGACCACGCGGTCAACACCTTGCTGCGATACCACTTGGGATGGTCGTCCCGAAACGGGATTCCGGCGGCTACGCCCGCGTCTCAAGGCAAAGCGCTCCGGCCCACGCTGTGCATGTTTGCGTGCCACGCACTCCAGGGGGATCCAGGTCATGCCGCTCCGGCAGCAGCCGCGTTGGAGCTCATCCACAGCTTCTCCCTGGTTCACGATGACATCCAGGACCAGGGCATGGAACGGCGCCACCAACCTACGGTGTGGGCCGTTTGGGGTACGGAGCAGGCCTTGGTGGCTGGTGACGCGATGCAGTCGTTGGGTGACCTGAGTTCCCTGAGTGTGGGTGGCGGCGTGTCACCGGACACCACGATTCGCGTCTCCCAACTGTTGACGCAAAGCTATCTCGAAATGATAGAAGGCCAGTGTCGAGACTTGGAGTTCGAAGGGCGCGAAGTCATCGCCTCCGAGGAATACCTGGACATGATAGCCCTGAAAACCGGAGCGCTGATCCGCAGCAGTATGGTGATCGGAGCAACCATCGCCACGGACGATACCGAGACCCTGGAAAGCGTGGCTAGATTCGGCCGGGCCATTGGGCGGTTGTTCCAGATCAGGGACGACTACCTGGGAATCTGGGGTGACGAAGCGATTACCGGAAAGTCCACCGACAGCGACATCGTTCAACGCAAGAAAAGCTACCCCATCGTATACGCTTTCCAGCATGCGGACGGCGCTAATCGGAATGAGTTGGTAAGGTTGTACTCTCAGCAAGCCCTTGACGAATCCGATGTGGACCGCGTTCTGGACATACTGGACAATCTGGGGGCCGACCGCCAAACCGACGAACTAACCGAGGCGACAGCCGAGGAAGGCCGGGCCGCGTTGGCTATGCTGGAGTTGCCGCCCTGGGCCACAGAGGATGCCAAAAAACTGATCGACTTCATGGCGTACCGCCTATTCTGACAGCCCCCAGCGATAAGCTACGGAGACTCTGAGTATGGTACAAACACGAAAAGATCCTCACACCGTTATAAAGCCGGCCAAGCGCCCGATAGAACTGGGCGTGCGGATGGGATGGTACATACTCAAGAACCGCCTGCGTGGCCGCAAGCGCTTCCCGCTGGTCACCATGCTGGAACCCCTGGAGATGTGCAACCTGGCCTGCATAGGGTGCGGCCGGATCCGGGAATACCGCGGCGTGCTGGACCAGATGATGCCGGTGGAAGAAGCCTTGGCCGCCGTGCGCGAGTCGGGCGCGCCCATCGTTTCCATTGCCGGCGGCGAACCGACGATTCATCCCAAGATCGACGAGATCATCAACACCCTCGTTGACCAGAAGTACTTCGTTTATTGCTGTACGAACGCACTGCTGCTGCCGCGCATGCTGGAGAAGATACCGCCATCCAAGTATTTCTGCTGGGTTATACACATGGACGGCATGGAGGAAAAACACGACGAATCAGTAGCGCGGACGGGCGTGTTCAAGCGGGCGGTGGACGGGATACAAATGGCGGTGGAGCGGGGTTATCGCGTTTGCACGAATACGACCGTGTTCCGCAACAGCGACGTCGAGGACTTGCGGGAAATGTTCCGTTACGTCTGCGACCTCGGGGTCGAGGGCTCGATGATATCGCCAGGTTACGACTTTGAAGACGCGCCCGATCAGGATCTTTTCCTTACTCGGCAGGAGTCCAGAAACGTGTTTCGGGACTTGTTGGATCCAACCCGGATCGAGGGCATGCGGTTCTACAACAACCCGTTGTACCTGAATTTCCTCCGAGGAGAACGGGAATATCAGTGCACGGCGTGGTCCAATCCCACCTACACGGTAATGGGTTGGCGGAAGCCCTGTTATCCGCTGGCTGACGAACACACGACGGAAATCGACGAACTCTACGACCCCCATTTGTGGGAAGAAAAATACGGCGTGGGCAGAGATCCTCGCTGCAACAACTGCATGATGCATTGCGGTTTCGAATCAGCAACGATATTCAACGCTATTGGTAAACCCAGGGAGTGGGTCACGTTCATCAAATCCGGGGCCGCGCATAAAGGAGGCATCAGCGTCGGCTAGCCAATTCCCGGCAACGGATCCGCAAGCCTCATTTGACGGCGGACAATCGGGACGATAACACGAACGCCGACCGACTGGTTGAAGTTGGTCACTATTGTTACCCCTATGCTTGCCATAGTTGCACCCATGGCTACAGAAATCGCCGGCGTTCGCCGGGCGATCCGCGGCCCGCACGGAGACGGCGTGACGTTGCGCGTCATCGGAGTCGGTAGGCAGCGCGCCGAGGTGGGCGTCGCGGCCGTGGCAGCGGAATCTCCGGCAGCGATTGTCGTGATCGGATTCTGCGGCGGCGCGGACCCGGAACTGCGCACGGGCGACTTGCACGTCGCTGGGGTGTTCCATTCCGCTGACCGTGCCGAGCCCATCGCGGCTGACCCGGGGCTGACCAGCAGAGCAACATCCTGGGCCGACGATAACAATGCCCGCCTGGCACGCGGCTCGTCCGTTACGGTAAATACTGTAGCCAGCGCGAAAGCGAAATCTGCCCTGTACGCGGCAACCGGAGCAATGTCGGTCAACATGGAAGACTATTGGGCCGCACGCACAGCAGCCGCTTACCGAATACCGTTCGCGTCGGTGCGAGCGGTACTGGACACGGCAGAGGACGAGCTACCGGATTATCTGAGTGACATCGGTGAAGGGATTGTCGCCGTGCCGCGCCGGGTGGCGACGCACCCCGGCAGCTGGCCAATGCTGGTTCGGCTGCACCGGAAAGCGCGGGTCGCACGGGGCCGCCTGGCCGATTGCGTCTCCGGGTTGTTGGCAGGATCACCTGCGCGATGGGCCGGCGCGGCTCCGTTGACCCCATGACCACTCTGGTGACCGGCGCCACTGGTTTTGTCGGCGGCAACCTGGCTAGGGCGCTTTGGGCCAGGGGCGAAGACATACGGGCTTTGGTCCGGCCCAATGCCAACGACTTGGCGATTCGGGACACGGGAGTGATTCAAGTCACCGGTGATTTGTTGGACAGCGAATCGGTGCGTCGGGCCGCCGAAGGCTGCGAGACCGTTTATCATTGCGCGGCCATCTACTCATTCTGGTCGCCGCGACCCCGCGAAATGTACCGCTCAAACGTGGTAGGCACGGTCAATCTACTCGACGCGGCGCGGAGGGCCGGTGTCCGCCGGGTGGTTTTCACCAGCTCGGTTGCCACGATAGGAATACCTGACAACGGGCCGAGTGGTCCTGAACGCCTGGGCACGGAAGAGATGCCGCCCCGTCCGGCATTGCTGATCGGGTATTACAAACAGTCCAAGTATGCCACGGAGCAGATCGCTCTGGCGGCCAATGACGATAAAATGGAGGTGGTAGTCGTCAACCCCTGCGCTCCGGTCGGAGAGTGGGACGTGAAGCCAACGCCCACAGGCCGGATTCCGCTGTACTTCGCCCGCGGCAAGGCTCCGGGTTACATCGCGACGGGCATGAACCTGATAGACGTGGCGGACGTCGCCGAGGGGCACATATTGGCGATGGAGCGCGGCACTCCTGGAGAGCGCTACATTCTCGGATGCCGCAATCTCACCCTGAAAGAAATCTTCGACATCCTGTCCAAAATCACCGGACGGCGCGCACCCAATATCCGGATACCGCATTGGGCCATGTTGAGTGTCGCTTACTGCGATGAGTTCATCGAGGGGACCCTCCTCCGCCGCTCACCTGCCGTCCCCGTAGAAGCAATTAAAATTACCAGGCATCCCATGTACGTGAGCAGCAGAAAGGCAGTAGAGGAACTGGGTTTGCCTCAGAGCCCGGTGGAAGTGGCTCTGGAAAAAGCAGTCCGTTGGTTTAGAGATCACGGATACATTTAGCGCTCTAAGATTTGCAGGGTAAGCATCATGGTTATCCAGGAAATCATTCACAACTCGTCCGGCGCTCGTGTCGGCATGCCACCGCCGGAAGCTCTGGACGGATCAATCGAGAGGCTGCAAGAGTACTTCCGACGAATCCAGGACTCGAGCGGCTACTGGTGGGGCGAACTGGAATCGAACAACACGATGGAAGCGGAGTACGTCATGCTGTCCCGGTTTCTGGGTCACCACAACCAGGAACGTGAGCGGCACATCGTCAACTACCTCCGGAGCAAACAGCTGGACGACGGGTCGTGGGCTATCTACTACGGTGCTCCAGGTGATTTGTCCATCACCGTGGGGTGCTACTTCGCGCTGAAACTGTGCGGCGAGGATCCGCAAGCGGACCACATGCAACGGGCGCGACGGTTTGTCCTGGACCGGGGCGGTGTGCCTCGCACTCGCATGTTCACCCGGATCTGGTTCGCCCTGTTCGGACAGTGGGAGTGGTACGGCACGCCTCGCCTGCCCATTGAGATGATATTGCTGCCAGATTGGTCGCCATTGAGCATCTACCGCTTTGCCAGTTGGGCCCGGGGATGCATCGTGCCCTTATCCATCGTGCTTTCGCGCCGGCCGGTTCGACCCATCCCTCCGGACCACGCCATCGACGAATTGTTCCCTGAGGGCCGTTCGGGAACAGACTATTCAGTGCCGTCTCCTCCCGGATTCAACCTGCCGAAACTGGTGCATCTGGCTGAGGAAGCCCTCGAGAAGACATACGGCCGGATTCGTTTCGACCGGCTCAGTAAAATCGCAGAGCGCAAAGCCATGAGATGGATTTTGGATCACCAGGAAGAGGTCGGAAGTTGGGGAGGAATTCAACCGCCCTGGGTGTACAGCCTTATTGCCCTGAGCGTGTGCGGTTTCGACAACGACCATCCCACCATGTCCCGCGGCTTCAAGGGCCTGGACGGCTTCTCCATCCAAAAAGGCGACCGTTGGACCATCCAGGGCTGCATTTCGCCGGTGTGGGACACTTGCCTGGTAGTTCAAGGACTGGTCGAGAGCGGATTATCGCCATCGGATCCCATGCTCGAATCCGCCACCCGCTGGCTGGTCGACCAGCAAATTCTCGTCGGTGGCGATTGGCAGGTACAAGTGCCGCAACTGCAGCCTGGCGGGTGGGCATTCGAGTTCCACAACAACTGTTACCCGGACATCGACGATACCGCCGAAGTCGTTCTGGCGCTGCGGTTGGGCAGGTTACCAGGCGCTGAGGACCGCTTGCGCGACGACGCAATCTCGCGCGCCCTGGACTGGGTCCGCGGGATGCAGAACAAGGACGGTGGTTGGGCATCATTCGACAAGGATAACAATCATGGCTATGTGACTGCCTTGACCTTCAGCGATTTCGGCGAAGTCCTCGACCCCTCCAGCGCCGACGTCACAGCGCATGTTCTGGAAATGTACGGCAAACTCGGATACAAGACCGATCAGAGTTTCCTGCAACAGGCCTATCGCTATTTGCGCCAGGAGCAGGAGGATGATGGTAGTTGGTTCGGGCGATGGGGAGTAAACTACATCTATGGATTGGGGGCAGTCCTGCCGGCGTTGGAGGCTGCGGGTGAGGACATGCATCACCCTTACATTCGTCGCGCAGTGCGGTGGCTGATCGAACACCAAAATCCTGATGGCGGTTGGGGAGAATCCTGCGCGTCGTACATAGATTCCGCGCAACGCGGGGTCGGATCGAGCACCGCTTCCCAAACCGCCTGGGCTATTATGGCGCTGGTCGCCGCCGGATACGATGACGATCAGGCCACACACTTTGGAGTTTCATTTCTGCTGGACACGCAACTCGAGGAGGGCGACTGGGACGAGCCTTATTTCACCGGTACCGGGTTCCCCGGATACCTGAAAGGCGAGCGTGTGGACCGGGTCCCTCAGCCCGGTGAACGCGGGTTCCAGGGGGCGGAACTGTCAGCGGGTTTCATGATCAACTACCACCTTTATCGAAACACGTGGCCGCTGATAGCCTTAGCCCGGTACCGGGCCCGCCTGGCCGAGCGGGGTTCGCGCGCCAAAGCCCAAAGCAACGGTCACCTGCCAATCCAGGCGGAGCGTCACCGCACAGCCCACTCCAGATAATTGTTCCGTTAGTCACACTCCACTACAGAGTGCAACTCATGAAAACAGAACACTTTTCCCTGAAAGTCGACACCACCGGCGCCCCCGAATTCATCGACATCACCGACTGGGTGAAGGGATGCGTTGGAAAGTCGCGCGTCAGCAACGGATTCGTGGTGGTGTACTCCCGTCACACCACGGCCGCTGTTATCATCAACGAGAACGAGCCGTTACTGATAGAAGACATGACGCGGTTTTTAGAGAAAATCTGTCCTCGCTTCGGCGAGTACAGGCACAACGATTTCTCGATCCGTACGGTCAATATGACTGAAGAGGAATCTCCCAACGGGCACGCGCATCTCCAGCATCTGATGCTTGGGTCGAGTGAAACCATCCCGCTCATCGAAGGGAAAATGCCTTTTGGCCAGTGGCAGAGCATTTTCTTCATAGAACTGGACCACCCGAGGCCCCGGGAGGTGATGGTCCAGATCGTCGGTGAGTAAGTACCGCCCGGATACCGACTAGCATGTCAACCTCCATGGAAGAGCGCAACGCCTCCCATCCGGGCGCGAACACGCCCGCAGCCGCAGAACCCGTGCCTTTGGGTGAGGCTTACCAGTATTGCGAAACGCTGGCGCGCGGCCACTACGAGAATTTTAACGTCGGTGGTTGGATCACGCCTAAGGACAAACTCCCGCACGTCTATGCCATCTATGCCTGGTGCCGCATGGTGGACGACCTGGGCGACGAATCGCTGCCGCCGATACCGGTCGCGACGCCTGAAGATGCCGGCAAACCCGACGGCGCGATTACCGCCCACCGGCTTAGCCAACTGGCGTGGTGGCAAGAAGAGTTGGACGCGATTTACTCCGGGCAGCCGACGCACCCCATATCGATTGCGGTCCAGCACACGGTCGCTGCGTTCGAAATTCCGCCGGAACCATTCCACCGCTTGATAAAGGCCAACATGATGGACCAGGGGTCCGGGCGGTTCGACACGCTGGACGACGTGCTGGAGTACTGCCGGTATTCGGCCAATCCGGTGGGCCACCTGTACCTGCACCTGTTCGGATACGCGGACCGCAGACGGCAACTGCTTGCCGATCACACCTGCACCGCATTGCAACTCACCAACTTCTGGCAGGACGTGAACCGCGATTATCATGACCGCGGGCGCATCTATCTACCTGCATCCGATATGAAACGTTTCGGCGTCGGCGAAAGCGACATAGCGAACGATTCGGCAAACAGTGAATTCCGCGCCCTGATGCGATACGAATGCGATATCGCGATGCGGATGTTCCGACAGGGCGCGCCATTGGTTGACGCGTTGGACAAAGGCGCCCGATTGCCGGTCGCACTGTTCACCCGTGGAGGTGTGGCCGTACTCCATGCCATACGCCGGCAGCGCTACGACGTGCTGACCCGGCGGCCGGCGTTGTCGAAGCGACAGAAAGCATGGTTGTTGGGATCCGCGTGGTTGGGTAACAAGCTGGGCGCCGGGTACGGATTGCCCCGCGGCTGAGACTTATCCCGTGACGACTCCTTCGCGGACAGCACCTTCTCCGTCGCCCGAGGCGTTGGCGGCGGCCTACGAAGAATGCCGTAGGGTGACGCGGCGCGAAGCCCGCAACTTTTACTTTGCCTTCCTTACTTTGCCAACTCGGCAGAGGCGGGCCATCTACGTCGTCTACACGTTTTGCCGCTATTGTGACGACTCGGTCGACGCCGAAGGCACTCACGAGGAGAAGTTGCAGCGCATTGAGTACCTGCGCAGCATGCTGGCCGAAGCATACGCCGGCAACGCTGACCAGCCACTATTCATCGGGCTTGCCGACGTTGCGGCAACCTACGGCATCCCGGAAGAATACTTCCGGGAGGTTCTGAACGGGGTGGAATCCGACTTGGTAAAGACCAGATACGCCAATTTTGAGGAATTGCGCGGTTACTGTTACCAAGTAGCGTCAGTCGTCGGGCTGATTTGTATCCACATTTTCGGCTTTCGCGGTGGCGAAGAGGCGCGCCGCGGTGCGATTGATCTGGGGCTGGCGATGCAGTTGACCAATATCTGCCGAGATGTGCTCGAGGATTGGGAGTTCGGAAGGGTCTACCTGCCTCAGGACGAGTTGGCCCGGTTCGGAGTTACCGAAGCCGACCTGGAAAACCGAGCGGTAACCGACGGGTTTGCCAACCTGATGCAGTTCCAGATCGACCGGGCGCGGGAGTATTTCGCCAACGGCAGACAACTGTTGCCCTACCTCTCGCCCAGATCACGGGCGTGTCCGGCTGCCCTGGGTCTGATCTATGGCGGGGTGCTCAACAAGATCGAGTCCGGGGGATACGACGTGTTTCGCGAGCGCATCGGCCTGAGCAAAGGCGCGAAACTGAGGCTGATGGCCAGGGCCTGGCTCACGGGTCCATTGATGAAGTAGTGATCGGCAGCGGTAGATGCCCATCGGCGCTGGTCATCGGCGGCGGGTTGGCCGGGATCGCCTCGGCGGCCCGACTCGCTGAGTCGGGCTGGCGGGTAACGTTGCTCGAGGCTCGAACCTCGTTGGGAGGTCGGGCTTTTTCGTTCGAGGACCCGGAAAGCGGTCGGGAGTTGGACAACGGCCAACACGTGATCGTGGGGGCGTGTCACAACCTGGTTTCGTTCTTCGAACGCCTCGGCGTTCGCGATCTGTGGTACGTCCAGCCGAGACTGAACGTCGATGTATATGACCGGGCCGGGCGCAGGGGCAAGCTCTACGGGCTGGGCGGACCCGCGCCGGGCCACCTGCTGTCGGCTTTCCTTACGTACCGGCACCTCAGTGTAGGTGATAAATGCCGGGCCGTGCGAGGCGTGATCGCGGCCATGCTGGCAAAACGGTCCGCACCAGAAATGGACACGATCTCGTTTTACGATTGGCTCCGGTCACACGGCCAGTCGGAACGGTGCATCTACAATCTTTGGAACGTGATTATTGAGGGGACACTGAACGACAACATCAGCGACGTAAGCGCGGCGATGGGGTTGATGATCGTGCAGGATGGCCTGTTGAAAGGGCGTCTAGAGTCCAACATCGGGTATCCCAAGGCGCCCCTGGGACGGGCTATCGGATTGCCATCCGAGACCTACCTGCGCCAGCTCGGCGTGCGTATGCTGCTGGGTTGCCCCGCCCGCGGCATTGAAGTGGGTGCCGACGGGATGGTGCGGTGCGTGGTGACAGGCGACCACCAAATGATGTCAGCGGACGCCTACGTGTGCGCGGTCCCGTTCTGGGTCCTGCCCGGCCTGATCCCGGACCATCTGGCCGGAAGAGCGCCATTCAATTCGTTGACCGGACTACGAGCCTCGCCCATCGTCAATGTGCATCTCGACTACGACCGTCGGGTGATGGACGGAGATTTCTGCTATTTCCTGGATAGTCCGTTGCAGTGGGTTTTCAACGGTTCGGGAATCCGCGGGACTGACCGGCAGGGCGAAGGCCAATCATTGACGGTGTCAATCAGCGCGGCGTGGGATCAAATCGATCTGCCGCGACCGGAACTCGCCAACAGCATTGCCGAAGAGATGCGGGCCGCTTTTCCGAAGGCACGCGACGCGCAGTTGGTGAAGTCGACGGTAGTGAAACAGAGGAACGCGACTTTCAGGTGCACTCCGGGCGCGCAGCGAATACGACCAACCCCATCCACCGCTTCGCCAAATCTCTTTCTGGCGGGCGAATGGACCGACACCGGGTGGCCTTCGACTATGGAGGGTGCAATCATCAGCGGATATAATGCCGCTGCAGCGGCAATTTCCAGTTTGGGCGGAGCCGCCGATGCCTCGGAGGAAAACAGTGGCCCACCAATGGTCTGAACAGCGCCGGGACCTCACGGAGGCCACCCGGGAAATGTA
This sequence comes from uncultured Dehalococcoidia bacterium, assembly GCA_951813535.1. GTDB lineage: Bacteria > Chloroflexota > Dehalococcoidia > Lucifugimonadales > UBA3495 > Bin87. The sequence continues at coordinate 3,186,585 of OX638345.1, forward strand.
TCGGCGCGGCCTGGTGGGAGCATATTCGGGCAACACAAGCCTGCGTTTGACCGGCCCCGGAGATGACAGCCTGCTGCTGGTTACGCCCACGCATCATCCCTATTACCGACTTCAGCCGGACGAGCTCGTGGTGGTGAACCTGGACGGAGAGCCAGTGTCTCCCGCTCCCATGCGGCCGTCGTCGGAAACCCGCCTGCATCTCGAGATATATCGCCAGCGCCCGGATGTCCAGGCGGTGGCGCATACTCATTCCATATACGCGTCGGTGGCTGCGGTCATCGGGCGGGACATACCACCGCTGATCGACGAAATGCTCATGACCATTGGAGGGCCGATCAAGGTCAGCAGGTATGCCTTCCCGGGAACGCAGGAATTGGCCGAACAGGCTTACGCGGCGTTGGGCGACCGGAACGCCGCGCTGCTGCGGAACCACGGCGCCGTGGGCGTCGGGCCGGACATCTGGGAAGCGCTGGAAGTCTGCGACCTGGTGGAGCGGCTGGCGAAGATTTTCGTGCTGGCCCGCAACTTCGGGCCCCGGGCCGCGGCGAGCCTGCCGGAAGATGCCATCGCGACCGAAATGCAGATGTTCCGCGATAGTCGCTGAACGGGACCGAAAGCCGGATACTCCGACCAGACAAGCTGTCGAAATGTACAGAGACATGAGTACCGCACCAGACGCCTCACGTGAGTTTTCCCAAGTCATCGGCGTGGTGGGCGCCGCATCCAGCTTCGGCGCACAGATGCTGCACTATCTGGAGAGGGAGCAACCGGACTGCTGGCTGGTGGCCATCGCCGAACGCCCTCTGCGCTGGCCCGTGGAGCGAATCTCCACCTACCGACTGGCGCAGAATCGCGTGGGCGGCATCCTCACGATGTCCGATATCCCGGACTTCATGCAACAGAAAGCGTGGGACATGTTCCTTGAGGGACACGAACTGACGGTTGCCGACATTCCGGATGTGCTGCAGCTGGAAGGGGTGGACTCCCTGATCCACATGGGGAGCTATTACGACGGGCCCAACCCCGAGCAATTCTGCGCGGACGCGGAACTGTGGCTTCGGGCAGCCCGCATAGCGGGGGTGCGCCAGTTCATATATCTGTCCGACGTCAGGGTCTACGGGGTAAACGCCGACACCCCAGTCCCCATCACGGAGCGGACGGGCAAGAACCCCAGTCGGCAGCACCGCTACCTGGCCGAAGCAGAGCCGGACTTACCCGACATTGTGGGCGACGGTTCGTCGCCCGCCACGGATGGCGACGCCGACGAAGACATGAAGGTGGTCGTGCTGCGCACCGCAATGTCGGTGGGTACCATTCAAGCTAGTCCCGCAGTTGACGAGCTGTTGCTGCCTTCAGTTACGGCCAACCGGAAACGCAGCTTTCCGCTCCAGTTCCTGCATCAACACGACCTGGCCCGAGCGATAGAACAGGCAGTTAAGAAACGACTGCAAGGCGTGTTCAACGTGGCCGGCGACGGCGTGGTGGATTCGTTGGAAATCCTGGAATGGTGTCGGTCTCCGGGACTGCCCAGACACGCCGGTTCGAGCCTTTCGCGCAACGCGATGGGACGGCAGCTATCGAAACATCCCCTGATCATCAGTTCCGCCAAGTTCAAGCAATCCGCGGGGTTCCGGTTCAAGTATTCATCATCGCGCGCCGTACGCGCGTATTGCCACTCGGTCCTCCTGGAACCGAGTTGAGCGCATGACGTCATCAGAAACCCCTGCGGCGGAGCCGGTCGTGATCGACACCGATCCCGGCGTCGACGATGCCATTGCGCTACTGATGGCGCTGTCATGCCCAAGCATGGATATAGTGGGCCTGACCACCACGGCGGGCAATGTTCCGGTTGGGCCGGCGACCAGAAACACCCTGGCGATCCTGGAAAGCGCCGGGCGGGCGGATATCCCGGTCGCCAGGGGCGCGACTCGGCCGATACGCGGTCGCTATGCCTACGCCCGTCACGTCCACTCAGCGGAGGGACTGACATACCCTCTGCCTCCGCCGGAAACGCGCACATCTGATACTGGCGCCGTGCAATTCATGGCCGAAACCCTTCAGGCCAACCCGGGTGCAGTTACCCTCATTGCTCTCGGGCCCCTGACCAACCTGGCACGCCTGAACCGGAACCGCCCATCGGTTTTGCAGCTGGCCAAACGCGTGTTTGTCATGGGCGGAGCGGTGGGGTCGCCGGGCAATAGCACGCCACACGCGGAGTTCAACTTCTATAGCGATCCCACAGCCGCACGTTTGGTGATCGAATCGGGAGTTCCGATTACATTGATCGATATGGCGCCGTGCCGGCAGGTTTATTTGACCAAGGACGACGTGGAGGGAGCGCGCGCCTCCACCGAAGCGGGGAACCTGGCGGAGCGGTTGCTCTCAGGGTGGTTCCGGCAAGACCCCACACGGGAGCGGTTCTACATGTACGATCCGTTGACGCTGGTCGCGGCGGTGGACCCAAACGCCATCAGGTTCCGATCGGTGACCATGACGATTGATGATTCCGAGAGCACTGAAGACGCAACCCTTTGGGGCCGTTGCCGGGTCCTGGACGATGCAGAGGGACCGATCAGGGTTGCCGAACCAAAGGGCGTCGACGTGCAGGCATCGCTGCGGCTGATCCGCGAATTGCTGGGGTGGTCGTAGCCAATGGCGAAGTGAGCATGGGAGGCAAGTCCCAATGGCAGTCCAACGCAGAGTATTGATTGTCGTATTCGACGGGCTCCAGCCGGCGCAGATCACGTCGGAGTTGATGCCCAACCTGGCGGAGTTCGCCCGTGCCGGAGTCACGTTCGCGAACCACCATCCGGTGTTTCCGACGGTGACGCGAGTCAACGCGTCGAGCTTGGTCACGGGGTGCATGCCGGGACGGCACGGATTGGCCGGAAACACGTTCCTCTGCCGGGACTACGACCCGCACCGAGTGATCCCGGCGCTGGAACCTACGTTACAGGAGATCGCTGATTCCACCGGACGCGCGCTATTGGTTCCGACACTGGCCGACGTGCTGGGTCGGCACCGCATGGAATACTTCGCCATCGGCACTGGCACCAGCGGCAATGCCTACGTGCACAACCCGAGTGCGGCCACAGCGGGCGGCGCGACCATCCATCCCGATTTCACTCTGCCACGGTCGCTGCACGCCGAACTGGCCGAACGGTTCGGCGAATGGCCATCCCAGGATCTGCCAAACACGGCGCGCCTGGTTCACGCCAGACGCATTTTGACCGAGTTCGTCCTGCCGGAACGGGATCCGGCGGTGGCCCTGCTCTGGTCGTCGGAACCGGACAAGACGCAGCATGAGGACGGCGTCGGCCTCGGCAGGGTTCCGCAAGCGTTGGCCGAAGCGGACGCGGAGTTCGGCGAACTGCTGGCCTGGCTGGACGAAAATGGCCGTGCGAACACAACCGACGTATTCGTCGCATCCGACCACGGATATTCGACCATCAGCGAGGTCGTGCGCGTGGAACAACTGCTGCGAGACGCTGGGTTCGATGCAATTGATCGCCCCGGCGGGGTGGCGGTGGCCGCCAACGGGGGCTCTGTGCTGCTGTACATCAACGAAGGTGATCAGGAAACGGCGGATAGGCTAACCGCGTGGCTGATTGCGCAGCCTTGGTGCGGCCCGCTGTTCGCGTCAGAGCGCGTTGGGCGTCCGGCGGGTACGCTGCCATTGGCGCTGCTGGGATGCGAGGGGCCGCGCTCGCCGGACCTGATTATGTCCTTCCCGTGGCAGAGCATCGGCAATTCGGCAGGTTATGCCGGCTACGCACCTGCCGCCGGGGGCGCCGTCGGTCAAGGTCAGCACGGCAGCCTCAGCCGGCACGAACTGCGGAACACCGGGTTGGCAAACGGGCCCTCGTTCAAGCGAGAAACCGTCATCGAGACCCCAACCGGAAACATCGATCTGGCTCCCACGATCCTGCATCTCCTGGGCCTGGAAACCGATGCGCCCCCGATGGACGGGAGAGTGTTGTCCGAGGCCCTGGAAGGAGCCGCACCGGGGCTGGTGCCAGACCATGAGACCCATAAAGCTGAACGTCTCGGATTCAAGCAGGAATTGCAGATCAGCGCGGTAGGCAAGACGAAGTACGTCGACTGGGGCAATCGGTTGTAGTCGCCGCCGGTCGCGAGTAGCACACCGGGTCGAATCGCGAATGGCTAGTTCGCGTCGCGATCGAAGGGCTCGCCGTCGACCAGGACACGTTTGATAACGGCCTGTCCCCGGTCGTCCAACGAGACGACCACCTTCACATCCTGTGCGCTCTCGATGATATGCCCAGTGCCCTCAGGTACGAAATAGGTGCCGATTCCGAAATCCAGCCGGCCGTCCACGTTGATCACCCCTCTGATGTAAACGTCCGCCGATTCCGGCTTCGAGCGTGTGTGCATTGACGCGCACCACACGTCGCCACATTCCGCCAGGACCACGTACACGGTGGCGCCAGTAGGGTTGTCGGCCAGTCGGGAAGAAACTTCCGCAATCTCATAGTCGAGGATTGCGTAATCGCCCTGGAACAGCGAGCGCGGGTCTACCGGAGCGGTCTGCAAGGTAACCTCGTGGCCCCCGCTCAGAGCAACCTGGCGCACGCCGGCGAAGGCGACCAGGCCGACCACCTGTGCCAACACGACGGCAAAAAACAGCAGGCCGGCGACCCGGGTCATGCCGGCTCCCCGACAGGGCGCACGCTGCGCAACATCCGCCGCCGCAGGAACTCCAGGCCAAAGCCCATGCCCAGCATGATCGCGCCGGCGACAATAAATGCCAGGGATTGCCCCAGCAATCCGAAGCCGAACTCGAAGTAGCGGGTGAACAGCGTAATCGCGAACGCAACGACGGCGAGATTGATCAGGTCGGTCCGGTTCCAGCGGTAACCCGCAGCCACCAACGCCAGCACCGCGCACAGCAGGGCGGCGTTGAGCGGGAGCCACGTCCACGTCCAACCCAGCATGAGGCCCATCCACGACACGAGGGCAAGCACACCCATTGCCACGGCGCTCGAAGTCTCCCATCGCAGTTGGCCGGGTGCTGCGTGGACCGGCGACGACCGCATCCGGTCGACCACCCAAATCAGAACCACAACGGCGATCGCCGCACCCCAAACCGTGCCGGCCAGGAACCAGTATTCTTCCAGATAGGCCAGCGCAGAGCCGTCCGTCGCGCCCGGTGAAAAACCCCAGGGATCGCTGTAGCTCATGGCGTAGACGCTGGCGATGACGGCGGAGAGCCCGGCCAGGTCCCAAACTCGGGAGTTGGTCCGAAGTTGCGCGGTGGAGGTTCCAGACCAACGAACCTGGAGCCGACCGGTCAGGAAAACCAGCGCCCCGATGCCCAAACCCACTGGACCCAGCCACAGGAGCAGATCATCCTCCGCCAGAACTCCCAGCGCTCCGAAGCATCGAACGATCACCGAAACCGCGAAGATCGAACACGCAAAATATACAGCGGACGACTGTCGGCGCCGGTAGCCATACCAGATTAGCGCCGCGATACCCACCAACAAAGCGAGGTTGAATATCGACCAGGCCGCCTCAACCTGAAGTCCCAGTCCCAACCACATGGCGATCGTCAGCAGCCCCATTGCCGCGAATGCGCCGACCTGCCACGTCGCCTGGCCGCTGCTGGAACGCCCGCCTTTCCATAGGGCAAGTCCAATCATGGATGCCGAAAGCAGCCACGCGCTTGCCATTACGATCCAATATTCAGCAGGCATCCAGGACCAATCCCGTGACCCTTCCCAGCGCCAAAGGGTTCCATACCCCATGACGTGGAGGCTTGACGCGGCAAGCGTCAACCCCGCCGCTGCCACGTACCGGGCATACGATGCAACCAGGGGTGCAGCGCCCATTGCAAGGCTCCCGGCGAAGAGGCACGCTCCCACCGTCAACGCGGCCGCGGAAAGCAATATCGGCGCGGCTTGATCGCCCAGATCCACCAGGCTCACGAAACGCAGCGCTGCCAGCATCACGACCAGGACGGCGACACCTCCAAGCAGCGGGGTCGAACGCTTGAGGGAAGCCACCACCGTGGCGCCGCCGAACGCAGCGAGGTTGAACAGCCACCACAGCGCAGGCACCGGATAGGCGAGCCAAAGCCACAGGCACGCCGCGGTGGCAACCATCGTGGCCGCCAATGCGGTTCCGGCAAGCGGGCGCCCGTCGCGCTGTCCGCCAATGGGCCACCAGAGCGCGGCGTTAGCCGCCGCAGTCACCGCGACGGCCACGCCGGCCGTTACCCAATACTCCGCAGACAACACCTCCCAGGCGAGGTTGCCATTGTCCATCCAGATGCTCGCTATGGTCATGGCACAAAACGCCGACAGCGCTGCGGCCAGGCCCGGATAGTAACAATACGCTGCCAATGGCCGTGTCCACTCGAAGCGCAATTGGAGCCGGCCCAGTGCGATGACCGCAGCCGACAGCGCAAGGACCATCGGCGCCAGGAACAGGATCGTCTCATCGCCGTAGTATTCCAGCCACCATTGGGTCCGGAAACCCATGCTCAAGGCGAGGAGCAACAGCGATAATCCCACCATCAGGCGTGAGCGCACGATATATGCCAGCGGGACCACGCCCAGGAACCAGGCGGTCGTCAGATTGGGATGATTCACGGGGACGTGGTAAATCTGAGCGACCAGGTGGATTGCCGCCCCGTACGCCAGGGCTCCGACCACGAGGATCGCCACCCCGACCCGTGGGTAATCAAACCGGGCCAGCAGCAACCAACCGGTGACGTTGATCGCTGCCGTCAACCCCACCAGCATGGTGACGCGAGCCCAAACCGGGATCACGTCCCAATTCGCGGCCACGTAAATGATGATGCCCAGGCCAACCAGGAGAGCCCCCATCACGCCGATGATGGAAACGGCTCGGCTGACCAGGCTGTTGCGCTCCGCGGCGTCTGCCGGCGAAATCGCGAGATCGTTGGAGCCGGGGACGGGAGGTTGGCCTGCAATCGGCTCCTCGGCAGGCGGCTCGTAGCGTTGAAGGATTGCCCGGGCCTGTTCCCCCGAGACTAACCCGTCGCGCTCCCAGCTGCCGACTTCCCTTGATAGACGGCGGCGGAATTCGACATTGCCGTCCCCGCCCGCAGGCGCGGTTGCCATCAGATTCCCTTCAGGTGAGGCCGGGAAAGAGTGCCGTCAGATGGCGACCCACCGGTCGGCGCCGCGAAATCGGCTGGACGCTTCCTCGCCTCAGTCAGCCGCCACCGCCCCGTTGCCTGCCGCGTATCCGGAGTCTCGCTCCAGCATCTGGGACAAACCCATGAGTTCGAAGGCCTCGGTGAGAGGGGTCATCTCGCTTACCAGATGCTCGGTAGTTCCCGTCGCCTTGAGTTCCGCCATGACCCGAGCTACGGTGTGGGCCACCGACATGAAGGCGCTCCCGGGGAAGATCACCATCTTGAATCCCAGCTTTTCGAGTTCAGCCACGTTGAGCAACGGGGATTTCCCGGTTTCCACGAAGTTATAAAGGAGCGGGACCGAGGTGCGGGCTACGACTTCGCCCGCTTCGTCGGCGGACCGGATCGCCTCCACGAACAGCGCATCCGCCCCGGCTTCGGTGAAGGCGTCGCAGCGACGCATGGTGTCGTCCCAGCCGGTGACGGCCAGCGCGTCGGTGCGCACGATGATGGTGAAATCGTCATCAGTGCGCGCGTCAACGGCGGCGTGAATTTTCTGCACCATCTCGTCAATTGGCACCACCCGCTTATCTTCCAGGTGGCCGCAGCGCTTGGGGAACTGCTGGTCCTCGATATGTACCGCCGCGACACCGGTGCGCTCGTACTCACGGATCGTGCGACGCACATTCATAGTCCCACCATAGCCGGTGTCGGCATCCGCGATCACGGGAACGCTGACGGTCGAAGCGATGGACGCCGCGTTGGAAAGCATCTCCGTGGCCGTGGCCAGCGCCAGATCGGGGTAGCCGATGCGGGCCACCGAGGTTCCGGCGCCGGTCATGTAAACCGCCACAAACCCGGTTTGTTCGATAATGGCGGCAGTGAGGCAATCGTAAGCGCCGGGAGCAGTGATGATCCCGGGCTCGGCGAGCAGTTGTCGGAAACGGGTGGTGGTTTTCATCGCGCAATCCTCGATTCGATGGGCAGATTTATGCCGTCAGTCCTCCGTCGATGGTCAGCGTCTGGCCGTTGACATAGTTCGCTCCCGGGCTCGCTAGATAAAGAACGGCGGAGGCCACGTCATCGGCGGCTCCGAACCGTCCGGCCGGTATGCGGGAGAGCACCTGGCTGCGCTGGTCATCGGTCATGCCGGCGGTCATGCCGCCGTCTTCTCCGACTTCGATGAAACCAGGCGCAACCGCGTTCACCGTGATGCTGCGGCTGGCCACCTCGCGCGCCATCGCTTTCGTAAACCCGATTTGTCCAGCCTTGGAAGCGGCGTAGTTGGCCTGGCCCGGGTTACCGGTGAGCCCCACCACGGAGGAGATGTTTACGATCCGTCCGTACCGCTGGCGAAGCATCAACGGGATGGCGAAACGCGTGGCCAAAAACGTGCCGCGGAGGTTCACCGTGAGCACGTCGTCCCAATCCGCGGCGGTCATGCGCAGCATGAGCCGGTCACGGTTTACGCCGGCGTTGTTCACCAGGATGTCGAGACGTCCCAGCCGATCGGCAGTGGTTTTCACCACGGCCTCCGCAGTGTTTTCATCGGAAACGTCACCGGGTACGCGCAGCGCCTCGCCGCCTGCCGCGCGGATTTCGTCGATCACGGCATCGGCGGCGGCGGCGTTGCTCCGATAGTTAATGCCTACGGACGCCCCAGCGGCGGCAAGCCTGGTTGCGATCACGGCGCCGATGCCCCGGGACGAACCAGTGACCAGGGCAACCTGACCGCTCAAATCAATCGTGTACATGGTTGATCACCCAATCCTTCACGTCTCGCGCACGACGGCACGGTGCAATTCGGCCAGTTCCTGCCGGAATCCTTCCACCAACTCAAGCCGATGGCATAGCAAGCCGGTGTTGATCGCGCCGGCGACGCCCGTGGCGGTGGACGAGCCATGCCCGATCATCACCAGGCCATCCACACCAAAAAGCGGCCCGCCCATGGTGCGGGGGAGATTCATGGTGGTCCAAAGCGCTGCTCCGATCTGTTGCACCTGTTCGCTCGGCAGAATGGTCGACAGGCGTTGATGGAGATACGGGACCAGCGCCGAACCCAGACCTTCAGCAAACTTGATCAGGATGTTGCCGATGAATCCGTCGCACACGATGACGTCCGCTTTGCCGGTGAAAAAATCCATGCCCTCGACGTTGCCTACGAAGTTCAGATGGCTCTCGCGAAACAGGGTGTGGCTCTCCTGTACCTGGCGACTGCCCTTGGCCGCCTCCTCGCCCACGCTCAGCAGCGCCACCCGAGGGCTCTCGATGCCCAGTCGACGACGGGAAAAGGCGACCCCCAATGCGGCGAAGTTCAGCAGCAGCGACGGGCGGCAATCTACGTTACTGCCCAGGTCGACTACCGTGGTGTTTGGCGCCACGCCAAGAAAGTTGCCGCCGATGCAGGGCCGCTCGAGGCCTTCCAGCAAACCCAGCGCCATGACCGCTGTAGCCATGGTGGCGCCGGTCGAGCCCATGGACACTACCATGTCGGCTCCGCCCTGCTGCACCAGGCCCATGGCGGTGGCGATTGAAGAGTTCGGCTTCCGCCGCAGAGCGGCTATGGGGTGCTCGTCATCTTCGACCTTCCCTTCAGAGGGAGCCAGTGAAACCGCGCGACCGACCACACTGTGGCGGGACAACTCAGCTCGCACAATATCGGGATCGCCCACCAGGGTGACGGCCAATTCAGGATGGGCGTCCAACGCCTCCAGAACGCCGGGAACCGTCTCCGCCGGGCCAAAGTCTCCGCCCATCGCATCCACCGCGACACGTACCGGCGGCATATCTCCGTTAGTGCTCATTACGCAATTTCCTTCATATCCGCCGAGCCCACCACTACAGTCGCTGACCCGGTGATAATCCTGCTTCCATTATCAACGTTCAGAAGTTCAACATTGCAAGATAGGCGGCGACCATTAGCGACCGATTCGCTTCTGGTCACCGAGCCAACAGCCTCCAGCAGATCGCCAGGGTACGCCGCGCCACGAAATCTGACGCGCAGGCTGCCTGATTGCAGCCAGCAAGACCCGAATGCGCCTGCCATCATCTCGGAGATCATGGCCAAGGTCAGCATGCCGTGCGCGATCACGCCACCAAACCGGCTGGCCGCCGCAAACTCTTCATCGTAGTGGATGCGGTTGTGGTCACCCGAAGCTGATCGGTAGGCGTCGATGTTATCGCGACGAATGGAACGCCGCACAGGAGGTATGACGTGGCCCACGGCCCACGAAGACGATGCATGAATTGAAGCGTCAGCGGACATATCCAAGTCCGTCATTCGGAGCTTTGATCCGCAGGAAGCAGCACGGTGGTACGACCCTTCATCAGATCCGACCCGGCGGCTTCATCGAAGACGGTGTAGCTCACGGTGAGGAACCGCATCCCGCCACGTTCCCGGACCGGCTCAACCCTGGCGACAGCGGAAACCGTCGAGCCCACGCGCAACGCATCTGCGGTTTCTATATCTTGCAGGCTGTGAATCGCGCCGTCAGGCAATGACAAACGTTCCAATAATAGAGCGACGACGCGGGCGGCTAGCATAGTCGGAGGAGCGCATTGAGAGTCGATGTACAACGGCAAATTATCGCCGACGGCCGAAAGGTATTCGTGGACTGCGTCGGAGGTGATTTCCCAGGAGCCCAAGCTGATCGCGTTATCTTGCAATGCTCTTCCCCTGGCCGATCACACGGATGGCGCCGCCACACGATGGAGACAATATACACGGGTAGACCGACCCCGACAACGCGAGACCAAACCGCCGTGGACGCGTCGAAGTCCGGTGATGGACGCGGTTCGCTCCGGAACGATTTGCCGCCGGTCATTTAGTGTAATATGTTCCGCGTGCTTCAGCACCTTTATTCGGACAGTTTTACAGCACGCACATCCCGTTCGCCGGCGTGCAAGACGCAACGCAAAGGATTACGCAGTGGCTGACCAGATTCTATCAACATTGCTCACCATTCCCGGCTGTGACCGGGAGCAGGCTTCGCGGGTTTCGTTTACCGGGGGTGTCGACCCGATCCTGCCAACTCCATTCAGAATCGGGGAAGCGGCCGCCGCGAGCCTGGCGGCGGTTGGACTGGCCGTCTCCGACCTGTGGGAGATGCGGACCGGCCGCGGCCAGGATGTGGCAGTGGACGCCAGACAGGCCACGGCATCGTTGCGCAGCAGCAGGTACATGACCCTCAACGGAGCGCCGGCAGCCGGCGAGCGGCCCTCGGTGATGGGAGTTTATCCCGCCAAGCACGGAAGGTGGAGCTATCTGCACTGCAACTTCCCGAATCATCGCGAGGCGGCGTTGAGCGTTTTGGGCGTGCCGGAAGACCGCGAAGCGGTACGGCAAGCGGTGGCGAATTGGGACGCCCTGGAATTGGAAGAGGCGATCATCTCCGCGAGGGGAGCCGGCGGCATGGTCCGGTCCATGGACGAATGGGCCCGGCATCCGCAGTCGGCAGCCGTGGCATCATTACCCTTGCTCGAAATTGACAAGATCGGCGACAGCCCGCCGGAGCCGCTGCCCACCGGTTCCCGCCCGTTATCAGGAGTGCGGGTTCTGGACTTGACGCGAGTACTGGCCGGCCCCACGTGCGCGCGCACGCTGGCGGAGCACGGCGCGGACGTTATGAAAGTAACCGCCAGGCACCTGCCCAGCAGCGAAGCCCAGGAATTCGACACGGGGCACGGCAAGTTGTCCACCCACCTGGACCTCAGGGACACACAGGATCTGGCGACCCTGCGTCACCTGGTCAGCGAGGCCGACATTTTCTCGCAAGGCTACCGACCCGGAACCCTGGCGCAACGCGGCCTTTCCCCGGAAGACCTGGCGAAACTCCGACCGGGCATCGTCTACGTCTCCCTATCGGCCTTTGGGCGCATCGGGCCCTGGGCTGAGCGCCGCGGTTTCGACACAGTGGTGCAGACCGTCAGCGGTATCACCGATCGGCAGGGACAGCTGTTCCCCGGGTCCGAGCCCGGTCCGCAGTTCTACCCGGTGTCCGCGATCGATTACCTGACCGGATACCTGATGGCCTACGGTGCGCTGACCGCACTGTCGCGGCGCGCACGAGAAGGCGGGAGCTGGCTGGTCAGGATATCGCTGGCGCAGACCGGCAAATGGCTGATCGATCGGGGACAGGTGCCGGAACCGGAACTGCATGGAGTAGCGCCGGATTTCGGTCCGGAAGAGATCAGCCAATGGCTTACGAACAGCCAGGTAACGGCAGGACAACTGACGCACCTTGCGCCGACCGTGCAGTTATCGGAAACGCGACCGTACTGGGCAAGGCCGACGGTGCCGCTGGGATATCATGACCCGGTGTGGCCGGAGCCGGTTGAATGATCCATTAGCGGCACTTGGTCCTGCCGGTTGCAATGCACTGCGGCGCACGGCGGATTGCCCAGCCGTTACTGTGGGCGTTCCCAGTTGCCTGATGCGTTGGTGGGCGTCTCCACTGAAATCGCTTCCGCGTATTCGCTGTTCAGGGTTACCCGGCGATCCCTGGTGGTCAGTAGGGTAGCGTTAACCGTTGCTGCGTTCCGCCGGAGGGCTGCCGAAATGGAGCGCCGCGCCCCAATCAGGCCATACCGGTCCAGGTCAAGCTGGCTGTAGATATCATCGATATGCATCTGGTTGTCCGGAGCGCGCACCAGTGCATCCAACAGCCGCTGAGCGTCTGTAGAAACGTTGTTGCGCGTGTCCCTTGCGGTGGAGGCAGTCCAGGCGTGCTCCCCCGAACCGGTGGCCACATTGGCAATGGCCACGCCATTTGTAACCGCGGGCGTTTCCAACGCACCTTGAGCGCGGACTCGTTCGTGTTGCTTTGCCAAGGAACGGATAACCGAGATCACCTCCTGACTGTCGCCGGAGATGTTGAGCGTGACGGTAGCCATTGCTGTACATCCTCTGATTTAGTGCTGGGAGTAAAGTCTCCGAACAATTTGTATGCACGCGCAGTACCGATCGCAGGAAAATCGTCTTAACGACGCCAGCAAGCGGCGTGCACGTTCGGCTGCACATTATAATCAGATATTGTGCGTTTTGTTCAATATGTTTGCGAATCGAAAAAATCGCATGCACGGAATTCGCACAAAAATGCAGGGGCGGTTGTACAACCGCCCCTGCCGGACTTGCACAAAACGCAGGCTAGCCCTTTCGTGTGTATTTCACAACTGTCCGTCCAGTGCTCCCCTCGTAGGGTTCCACAACGTACAGATCTTTCTGGCTGTCCACCCATACGCCGTGGCAGCTGCGGTGTGTCAAATCCCCCCATTGCGCCAGGCGCCCTCCGTTCGCATCCAGGATACTGAGCATCCCGCCGTTGTGTTCCGCCACGTAGGCGACTTCATCATCGTCGATGCAGATCACGGCGGGACCGATCAGCTTGCTGGGCCAGTCGGTCACATGGGTGCCGTCCTGGTCGAAGACCTGCACACGATCGTTTTCGCGGTCAGCGATCAGAAGATTGCCCTGGCGGTTGATCCACGCGCCGTGAGGCAAGTTGAACTGGCCGGGTCCGGAACCGGGCTCGCCCCAGGAGAAGATATGCTCACCGGTGGCCGTGAACTTATGCACGCGGGCGTTGGCGTAGCCGTCCGCGATATAGATCTCACCGGCGTCATTCAGGGCGATGCCGGCCGGCATATTAAATGGGTCGGCGCCCCGAACCACCTGGTGCCACGAGTTTGAATCGAAAGCCGTGTTGTCCGCTCCGGTGTCGGAACGGTAACCGTACTCCCCGAGTGTCATCACCAGCTCGCCGTCCTTGGTGAGCTTGAAAATCTGGCCCATGTTGCGGTCCACCAGCCAAACATAACCCCACTGGTCGATGATGATCGCGTGGGGGAACTCGAACATGCCGGCGCCCCAGGACTTTACGAACTTGCCCTCGCGGTCAAATACCATGATGGGATGTTCCGGATTGCGATTGAAACAGTAGACGCGGTCCTCGTCGTCACCGAAAACCGCGGCAGCCGGCATTGGGATTCCCTCGGGCACCTGGGCCCAGTTGCGATCGAATTCGTAGGTGTGTGCGCCGTTGCCGACGACATTGGTGGCAGTGGTCATGTGAGCCTCCTCATAGTCATTGAGTGTCGCGATTTCTCGGGTCCAGCCTTGTTTTACCACAATTTGGTCTGCGTCAGCGTCGTGCCACCGACTTGGCAAGGAAGATATCCGGTTTGCCCGGCCCGTTGGCATCGGGTAGAACTCCGGCGATGGCAAACCCCATCTTCCGGTAGAACGCGTACGGGTGGCCCTTGAAGTTGGTGATGCGCGCCAGGTGCCACAGGGGATCGGGGTAGAGGTCGACACCGGCCAGGGAGGTCATACCGTCCTCTTCGTCGGAGCCCAGCCAGATCGTGAGGCCTCCTCGAGCGCCGACCTGCAGTTCAAGGTCGGACACAAGCGCGCTGCCGATTCCCTGACGCTGACGGGCCGGTTGCACCACCAGCACGTCAAGTTCCCAAACGTTGCCCTGATATATCGGCTCGGCGGCGGACCAGCCCAGCACGTTGTCTTCCCGGTCCACCGCGGCCCGGCAGATACGATCTACCCCGAGGCATTCCTGAACCGTACCCGCCGCAGAATCGTAGCCAGGCCACGCGTTGGGCCAATGCTCTGCAAACCCCTCGACCAGTAGGGCGGCCGCCTGGTCCATACCTTGGGATCCAAGCGTTATCAGGTCTATGATCCGCATGGAACGATTGGCGCAACTCACTCGTGAGCCGGCGGATCCGGGTCAAAACGCGCCGATGCCAGGAGTTTGCACGCGGATACTGTAGAGCGACTGCCCCGAAGTCAGGAACAGGGTCCGCATATCGTCGCCACCAAAGCAGATATTGCGGGTGACTTCTGGAGTTTCAAGCACTCCCAGCCGCTCGCCGCTGGGAGACACGATCCAAACTCCACCGGAACCGGTACACCATACTTGACCGGCGGTGTCGACTTTCATGCCATCGGGTACTCCCGGTGCATCGGATCCCATTTCGATAAGGATCCTATTGCCGCTGAGGGTACCGTCGGGAGCCACATCAAAGGCGCGGATACGTCGATTGGGGCAGAACTCGCCTCGTTCCTCGCGGTCGAAATCCGCAGGCTCGGCGCGGCTTATGGCGACGTACATAATTGAACCGTCGGGAGACAGCGCCAGACCGTTTGCATACTCGCATTCGTCTGTAGCCAGGTGCACGCTTCCCGCAAGGTCGATGCGATAAATGCCGGCGAATGGAATCTCGCGGAGTTCTTCCGGGAAACGAAGGTGGGGATCCGTGAAATAGATTGTCCCGTCGGTCCGGCATATCACATCGTTGGGTTTGTTGAATCGCTTGCCGTCCCAACGGTCGGCGATGGAGGTGATGTTGCCGTCCGCGTCCATACGAGTCACGCAACGGTGATCGGCGCCTTCGCACATCAACAGATTTCCCTGGCGGTCAAAGGTGCATCCGTTGCCCTCGCCGGTATTCTCCCGCACCACGGTGGTTTCGCGCGTCTGTGGATCCCACTTGAGGAGCTGCTGACGCTCCAGGTCGACGAAGGTCAGATAGCCGCCGGGATGCCACAGCGGACCCTCGGTGCGGACCTGATTCCCGTCGAGCAGGGTAAGTTCGGTTTCGGCGAGCAGCCCGGACAAATCCTCAGCCATCGTTAGCCTCCAGTCATGGGGTTGAATTGGAGCCGATTATAGCAACGAGAGAGCAGAGCCGTATCCGTCCCCGGCGTGGCCGCATTGCCTGAGCAGACGAAAATGATTGACCTGCGTTGCCCTCACCCGGGCCAGGCGGTACACTTGCTGCTGTTGTGCGCGCCCGGCGAACCCGCCTCCGGCGGATGAGCCACGTGAATTTGATAGTCAGCGACGGATTGGCAAGTGGCGATTTCCGACGAACGCGTTTCGGCTGCGCCCGCCGGGCAACAGGCTCCCGGCGGGCGCATCTTTTATGGATGGTGGATGGTTGCCATCACCTCGGTGATGAGCTTTTTCGCCAGCGGAATCTTCTTTCGCGGGTTCGGCATACTCGTGATCCCGATCCGCGACCAGCTTGGAATAAGCCAGTTCCAAACCAACCTGGTGTTTTCCATCGCCCGCGCCGAGGGAGGGCTGGAGGGGCCAGCAGCAGGCTGGTTGATCGACAAGTTCGGGAACCGGGCAGTGCTGGTGCCTTCGCTGATCCTCACGGTCGTGGGATACGTGGTGATGGCCTTCTGGCTCCCCAATTTCTGGGCATTCGCATTTGTCTACCTCGGCCTGGTTTCGCTGGGAAACAGCATGGCTTTCCAGCACGCCTGCTTCGCAGGACTGAACCAATGGTTCCACCGGCGGCGCTCCATGGCCATCTCCATACTCGCGGCCGTGGCTTCCCTGGGTGGTCTGGCATTGATCACCACCATGAACTTACTGATTGAAAGATCAGGCTTGCGGTGGGGCTTGATCACGTCGGCCGCGTTCTACGCGGTGATTCTGCTGCCGCTGTGCTACTGGTTCCGCAACCGCCCCGAGGATATGGGCCTCCTTCCCGACGGTGCGACGCGCCCGCCGGCAGCACGCGGCGGCGCGGCGGCGGCGCGGCGGGAGACCCGCGACTACACCGTTAAGGAGGCGCTGCGGACCCAAGCGTACTGGCTGCTGTTGCTGGGAGCCGGACTGAGGCAGATGGCGACTCTGGGTATCCTGATCAGCCTGTTCCCCATATTGGTCGATGACAAGGGCATGAGCACGCAGATGGCGGCGAACCTCGTGGGGGCTATGTCGGCCATCAACTTCGTGTCGCGCCTGATTATGGGCTATTTGGGCGACCGTATATCGAAGAAAGCCATCATGTTCCTGAGCCTGACGGTGGAAGGTTTCGGCTATCTGTTCCTGTGGCTGGGCGACTGGCAAACGGCGGTGGGAATCACGCTGGTGCTGGGGTTCATCATGTGTGAAGGAATGATGGACGGGGCCGGCGTCATCGTGTGGGCGGCGTTGGGAGAGTATTTCGGGCGGACCCGGTTCGCCACCCTGCGCGGCTATATCACCTTCGCTTACGCGTGGGCCCTGGTGGCATCTCCGGCGTACGCCGGGTGGGTCGGCGACTACTTCGGGGACTACGACTACGCCATCATTCCCGGCGCCCTGTGCGCCTTCGCCGCCGGCGCGTGCTTCCTGTTCATCAAGCGGCCTCCGGAGTTGACCACCGACGATCCGGCGCCGGACGCCCGGTAACTGTGTCAACCTCCCTCCGATGCTACAATGAGCCCGGACTCGAGCGGCGGCTCTGAAGAATCCCGACGGGGCGCCATACCGAGAGACAAACCGGGACCGATGCGTCGCACACACCCGTTACCAGACCGGCCACATCAATCTACATATGAATGGGGAGTCAGAAAATGCCCACCATCCTGGAACAGTACATAGCCAATCACGCCGGTTCCGCCGAGCGTTACCGTGAAGCCGTGGGCATATTTCCGGGAGGCGTCACGCACGACAACCGGTACGCCGAGCCCTTCCCGCTGTACATCACCCACGGACAGGGGCCGCGGAAGTGGGATGTGGACGGCAACGAGTACATCGATTACGTATCCGGCCACGGCGCGCTACTGCTGGGGCATTCGCATCCTGCCATTGCGGATGCTGTTTCGGAACAGATCCGCCGGGGAACCCACCTGGGCGCATGCACCGATGAGGAACTGCGCTGGGCCCGGGCCATAATGGACCTGATGCCGGCCGTGGAAAGAGTGCGGTTCCACAGCAGCGGCACGGAAGCCACACTGATGGCCATGCGCCTGGCCCGCGCGTACACCGGGCGCAACAAGGTCATCAAGCTGCAGGACCACTTCCACGGGTGGCACGACTACGCCATGGCTGGTTCCGATCGCCCGGCGCCCGGAATCCCCGCAGAATCCTGGGGCAGCATGATCATCGTGCCGGCGGGCAACCTGGAAGCAGTGCAGCAGGCCATGGAGCGCGACACCGACATCGCCGCCATCATCCTGGAACCTACCGGCGCTCACTACGGTCAGCTTCCGTTCAACGTGCCGCAATACCTGGCGGGCTTGCGCCAGCTTTGCAACCAGCACGGCGTGGTATTGATTTTCGACGAGGTGGTCACCGGGTTCCGCGCTTCTCCCGGCGGCGCCCAGGTCCGCTATGGGATTACGCCCGATCTGACCACCATGGCCAAGATCGTGGCCGGGGCCCTGCCTGGCGGAGCCGTGGGCGGCAAGGCCGATATCGTGGATATGATCGCCCAGCGCGGCGACCCCGAGTGGGACAACACCGAACGCGTTTACCATCCGGGTACTTTCAACGGCAATCCACTGTCTGCCGTGGCGGGAGCGACCTGCCTGGAACTCATCGCCGCCGAACCCATGAACGAACGCGCCGACGCCATGGCGGCCCGGCTGAAGGCGGGCCTCAACGAGGTGTTCACCCGTATGGAAGTGGAGGGACACGCCTACGGCATCGCGTCCATGATCCACTTCACGCTTGCCGAGGGCGACTTTGACAATGAGTTCGGGCCGGATGTCGACCGGCAGATCAAGCGCGCCGCGGCCACTCCGGCGGTGACCGGCATCAAGCGCGGGTTGCAAAACCACGGCATCGACATCATGGGTCGGGACGCCTTCCTGGTGTCGGCCACACACTCGGAGACCGACATTGACGCGACCCTGGCGGCCTTCGAGGCCACACTGGCGGAGGCGCGGGCGGAGGGGCTGGTGTGACCGTGACCCCGGTCGTGCAGCATACGTAGGGATGTAGCAATGAACGCGAGCAAGGCGCTGGCGGTGTTGGTCGCCGGACTGGTGGCATTCGCTCTTTTTGGACTGTCGTTCTCCGCCACTTTAGAAGACGGCGCGCTTCTTGCCACCTCGGTTGGCATCTTGCTGGGATTGGCCGGCTTTCTGGGGGTTGTCCTGATTGCCCGGATATTGTCTGATATGGGGAAATGAGGAACTTGCGGACAGCTTGGGCTGGGTTTTTCGCGATAGGTGTTTTTCTGATCGCGGCCGACGCTTTGGCCAACGCCGTGGTCAGCATTCGCGGGGTTCCGGCCTTGGGAGTGGTTGGTGGGGCAATGGTACTGTTGGTTTTTGCCTCGGTTTTAAATTGGGGATATTCAAGGAAGCATGGGAACAGCGCAATAAACCGAGCAGCGAATAGGAGGAGTTTGGAATGGCAAGTTTTTGGGAAAAGATCAACGTAGATGGGCACGAGATGGATATGTATGCCAGCGTGCCGTCCAGCAGCGCAGGGTTCTCCGCGCCGTTTCCGGCAGTGGTGGTAGCCCAGCACGCCACCGGTGTGGACGCGTTCATACAGGACATCTGCGATCGGTTGGCGGCGGATGGCTACGCGGCGGTCGCGCCCAATCTGTACCATCGGCATAGCAAAGAAGCGATTGCCGCGTCTGCCGGCGGTGGACCACGGCCAAGTCCGGCGACGCTGCTCAGCGACCCAAGCATCGTTGCCGACATGACCGCAACCGTTGACTGGCTACTCAGCCACGACGCCGTTCAGAGCGACCAGATCGGCGTAACGGGATTCTGCATGGGCGGACGCGTGGCATGGCTGGCAGCCGCAACCAACCCGAACTTCAAGGCCGTGGTCCCGTATTACGGCGGCAACCTGATGACCACCTGGGGCACCGGAGAAACGCCTCCGTTTGATTTGGCAAATAATATCGACTGCCCCATGCTGTTCCACTTCGGCGAGATTGACGCCAACCCGTCGCAGGACGATATGCGGAAGATCGACGCCGAACTGGACCGGCTGGGAAAGGCGCACCAGTTCCATACGTACGCCGGAGCCGACCACGCCTTCATGAACCCGTCTGGCGGCAGGTACCAGGAAGCCGCGGCGGTGGCATCCTGGCCGCGCACCCTGGAGTTCTTTGCGCAGCACCTGAAGGGTTAGCAAATCCCATGGGACGGACCATCATCGTCGTCCCAGCGTAACGTGTACCGTAATTCCGTCGAAACAGGAGGTATCACCATGGCCAGTTTCTGGGAAAAACTCACAGTTGACGGCAGCGAAATGGATATGTACGCCAGCGTGCCCAGCAGCAGCGCCGGTTTTTCCGCTCCCTATCCGGCGGTGGTGGTGGCGCAGCACGGCGGGGGCGTGGACGAGTTCATCCAAACCATCTGCGACCGACTGGCCGCCGAGGGCTACGCCGCCGTGGCTCCGAACCTGTACCACCGTAACTCAGACGAGGTGATGAACGCCGACCCGCGACCCCGGCCCTGGGACGTGCTCAGCGACCCCGGCATCGTGGCCGACGTCAACGCCACGGTGGAATGGCTGCGCAACCACGACGCGGTGACCGACCGCATCGGCGTGACCGGCTTCTGCATGGGCGGACGCGTGGCCTGGCTGGCCGCGGCTAGCAACCCTCACTTCAGCGCCGTCGCGCCGTATTACGGTGGCAACCTCCTGGTGACGTGGGGAGCGGGCGAGACGCCCCCGTTCGAACTGGCCGCCAATATCAACTGCCCGATGTTATTCCACTTCGGCGAGGTCGACGAAAATCCCTCACAGGATGACATGCGCAGGTTCGACGAGGAATTGAACCGTCTGGGCAAGGAGCACCAGTTCTACGTGTACCGGGACGCCGATCACGCCTTCATGGACTTCACTGGCCCACGCTACCATAAGGAAGCCGCCGACCGCTCGTGGCCTCGAACCCTGGAGTTCTTCGCGCAGCATCTCAAGTCCTGAGGGTCTGACAGACCCGGATGATTATTCATCCCGGCACGATATTTCATCATCAACACTGACCAAGGAGTTTTCCAATGCCTCGAGTAGCGCTTGATTTGGAACAGAAAGAGGACCTGTCCGTACTCAACTCCGACGGATGGCGTGTCGCGCAGGGTCTCGAACCGGGCGAACCCAACCAGGGCCTGGTGGCGGAAAAGCTGGGCAGCAATGCTCGCCTGCCGGACTATGATGACTCCGGCTGGGAGAGCGGCGCGGATTTCCAGAAGCGTTATTCGGTGGGGTTCACCTTCGCCTGGTATCGGTTGCGGTTCACCATGCCGGAGACGGTGAAGGGCCAGGATGTGACCACCTGCCGGGTCTGGTTCGAGACCAACGTGGACAACTATGGCGAGGTGTTCGTCGACGGGAAGATCGACCGCAACATCGGCGTGGTAACGGGCAACAACACGCCCAAGCGCGTCCTGGTCGAAGAGCCAGGCCAGCCGGGCCAGGAACACGTCATCGCCGTGCTGGTGGCCAATGCGCCGCTTGGCGAGCCCGTGGGCGCCATCTTTATGCGCCACGCCACGCTGGCGTTTGAATCGCAGCCGCCGCAGTGATGGCGTGATCAAAGGTCCAGGGACGTTTCCGAAGCGACTTGTGCCATCGCCTCGCGGAACTTGAGCAAATGATGGCTATTTTGGTCACACCTGACACAAACGGGAGCTTTCAGTATGTGCCATGGTGGTCGATTCGAGGGTGTGGACAGGTTGGTGAGAACCTTGAGCCTGTTATTGTTGCTGGGGTTGGTTGCGCCGGCTTTGGTCGCGTGCGGCTCTGCCGACACGTCGGACTCGGAACGCAGGGAGCGCGTAGATCGGGAATCCCGAGAAGAGCCTGGCCTAACCGGAGACAAGTTGTCCGGCTCCATAGATTCACTCTTGTCCGGGTTTGGCGACAATTCTGCCGTCCCGTCAGAGCCGAGCCCTTCGGCAAGGGACAAGGCGACTGATCAACAAACCGGCAAGACAGGATCCGCATCTTCGCTGATCAGCGGCTTGGTCTCGAGTAAAGCGACCGACAGGGACGAGACTGTCGATTTGACGCGTGTTTATGTCCCTGATGTCTATGGGATCAAGTTGATTGGCGCTGCAAACCAAACTGAGTTGCAGAATTTTCGGCCGCTAGACAGCGGGAGTACAGATTCTCCGGAAAACCTGTATTCCGCGATGAAAAAGCAAGTTGATGATCTCCCTCATGAGACAGTGATTCAACCGGATGTTCATGGGATTGCGCTCGTGATCGCGTTCGATTGCAGTCAGGTCGGCAACATTTCGTTGAACGCATCATATCGCCTGATCGACGTCACCGTTCCAAATGATCCATTCCTGATGATTACAGAGCCGATATTAGTGGAGCGAAAACAGGGATCGGTAAAAAACGACCACACTGCCAGAGGATGCATAACTACCAAAGGCTTGCAAATGCCCTCCGATGGGTGGCCAGTCGGGTCTTTCCGCATCGATGTGCTGGACGATCAAGGCAATATCATGGACAGCGAATCTTTTGAGGTTTCGGAGAATAAGCCTTATCAACCCGCGGCAATTAGCCCGCTTAACTCGGGCGTCGCACCGCTACAGATTGAGCTGGACAACGCTGGTTCGCTCGGATCAACTACCCCGGTTGAAATAAGAATAAACAGTACATTCATCATTGAACCAAACGAACTCGATTTGAAAATCTCATACGATGACGGACGATATACCAACACCGCTACGTTCTCTAATGCCAACCGCATCTTGCCCGCGGAAGCGTTTGTGTACATGAATTATCATTACACGCGGTTGGACCAATCCCTGACGGGTACCGCCATCACTGCCGTATTGGCGTTTGTTCCCGAAGGCGATCTGGAGTGTTGGCATGACGTTGCCGCGTCCGATCTGAGAAGGCTTCACGCTTTTGACTCCCGGGGAGTGTACGATTGCGACTGGATACCACAAGGTGGCGCGAACGAATATCGACCCTCCCCTAACCAACCAGGTTGGTGCTACCACCCTGGAAATTTTGATGTGATGGTCCCGTGTGAGGGTGATTCCATACCGGATGACAACCGTCATTTGCTAAATATTCCCCCGACAGCCACACCCAGGCGCCCATAACCGTTGACGCGTTGTGATCGTTTCAACGATGGGCAGGGAGCGCCCTCGGACGATACCGCCATTGGGTTGGGGGCACATGTATTTTGTTTTCTGTCCATGGGACCTTGTCCTGCGATGTTGTCGATCAGTTGCTCCGTGTGTTGAACATTGGCGCAGAGTCCTCCGTCTCGCGGCAACGGCCAATCGCGGGTACTAACTGTCTCCCCAACGTCGCCCGTTCCTGCATGGTGTACAATTCGCGCAAGTTGACGGGCGCCCGCCCCGAGCGGGCCGCCACGTCTTGGAGGCTTCGCTATGGCCACCCGCTCTTTCGCCGGCACCGTGAACGCGCCGGATTTTCCCGCAAACGTTGAATGGATCAACACCGACCGGCCGTTGAGCATGGAAGACCTGCGCGGCAAGTTGGTGGTGCTCGACTTCTGGACCTACTGTTGAGTGAACTGCATGCACGTCTTTCCGCAGTTGCGGAAAATGGAAGAGAAGTACGCTGATGAGCTCGTGGTCATCGGGGTCCATTCGGCCAAGTTCCCCAATGAAAAGTACGCTGACAACGTGCTGCTCGCGGCACAGCGCTACGAGCTGAAGCACCCCATTGTCAACGACGCGGAGTTCGAGGTCTGGCGCCAGTACGCATGCCGAGCGTGGCCAACGCTGATGTTCGTTGATCCCGCGGGCAAAGTTATCGGGAAACACGAGGGCGAGTTGCCCTACGAAGCGTTCGACGACCTGCTGGGCCGGATGATCGCTGAGTTCGACGAAAAGGGCATGATCGACCGGCGCAACCTGGGTCTCGTGCCGGAGGTTGTGGAGCAGTCGGCGCTGGCGTTTCCCGGCAAGGTGCTGGCGGACGGGCCAGGCAACCGGCTCTTCATCGCCGATACAAACCACAACCGCATCGTCATGACCGACCTGGATGGTCAGACCCAGGCGGTTATAGGTTCAGGCGCCGAGGGCTTTGCAGACGGCGACTACCCCACCGCCGCGTTCAACCACCCCCAGGGTATGGAACTCCTGGGTGACACGCTGTACGTCGCCGACACGGAGAACCACGCCATCCGCCGGATTGACCTGGCCAACGGTACGGTCGATACCATCGCCGGAATAGGCGAACAGGGACACGACCGCCAGGCCCAGGGCCCCGGACGTCAGGTGGCGCTGAGCAGCCCGTGGGACCTGGTGCACCACGAAGGGACGCTATACATCGCCATGGCCGGAATTCACCAGTTGTGGCGGCTGACGCTGGCCGACGGCGTGGTTTGTCCCCACGCGGGCACCGGTGGAGAGAACATCGACAACGGCCCATTGGCGCAGGCGACGCTGGCCCAGCCCAGCGGCATCGTCGTGGGCAATGACCGGGGGGATAACTCCATCCTGTATTTCGCAGATTCGGAGACCAGCAGCGTGAGAAGCGCCGGCATCGACCCGGTCACCGGCCGCGTGGCAACGCTCGTGGGGATCGACCTTTTCGCTTTTGGCGACCGGGATGGCGTGGAACACAACGTGCGCTTGCAGCACCCCATCGGCATCGAATGGCACCAGGGCGAGCTGTTCATCGCCGACACCTACAATCACAAGATCAAGAAGGTCCTGCCCCTGACCCGCTCCGTACAGACGGTGCTGGGTTCCGGGGCGATGGGTCTGCACGATGGCGCCGGCCGGCTGGCTACCTTCAGCGAGCCCAGCGGATTGAGTTTCGCCAGGTTCGACGACGGACGGGAGCCATTGCTGTTCATCGCTGACACCAACAACCACGCCATACGCGTTGCAGACATCGCCGCTGACGAGGTTCGGACCCTCGAAATCCACGGATTGTGATCCCAACCCGGTATCCGGCAAGAGCCTGAAGCAGGCGGCGTTCTCGAGCGGGCCAAAGGGGGGCCGCGTCGCCCAATTATCCGGTCGCGGGTGAATTTATGGGACGCGGTAGCGCCCCCGGCTCGAGGGGCTCTTGCTATAATTGGTGCCCGCAACCGTTATGTTCGGCACAGCGGCCCGAGGGGTTGCTGTGGCCTATTCCACCCAGGAGATCCAATGACCACACCCACCTCTTCAGACTTCCCCACGGCTTCCGACTACGCAGTCCATACCGATGACAACATCACCTTGCTGGCCAGCAAGATAATCCGGGACGTGCTGGTGACCCGGGGCGAACCCATCCGCCGGGCCCAACTTTGGCAAGCTGTAGAACTGGCCATGGGAGAACGCTCCCCCGACGTCGACGGTGTGCTGAAACGTGACTGGTTCACCAACCAGGACACGGGTCCCGGCCGGTGGAAGCTGACAGACATCGCCGGCGCCGAAGCTTCGCCTTTCATGGACGCGTCGGGAACGGTAAACCTGGCTGCGGTGGTGGAATATATGCGCGTCTGTCGCCAGGGCGAAGCACCTTACATCGGCGACCTGGGGGACTTCATCAAGATCTGCAACCCCAGCGTTGAACTGGACGCCGGGTGGCTGGTTGGCGGCAATATAACGCGAGCATAAAACCCATGGCGACAAGTGCGGACACCATCGCCTATGACCAGGAACGCAGCCGGCATTTTCTGGATCTCGTGGACGACGAACTGGCCCGTGGCGAGTTGGAAGAGGCCAGCAAAAAAGTTTGGGGCGCGGCCGCTCATGCCATCAAAGCGGTGGCGGAACGCCGGGGTTGGGAGCACCACGCTCACAATCTTTTAGAACAGGCGGTTAATCGGTTGGTGCGCGAAGAGGGCGCGCCGATGGACCTGTGGATTCAGTATCTGACTGCGTCCGCCTACCACCATCGATTTTATGGAGGGCCGCCTCCCGATGATGCAATTCGGGCCGGGAAAGAACTCATAGCCCAATTCATAGATACGCTGGAACGCCTGGATTGAACGGCGCGGCCCATCACTACCTGACCGCACCGTTGGCGTGCGCCACCTTGAGATAACCCGGGGTCTCTGCGCCCCGGACTGCTGAACCTCCCTGCCGGCGGTCTGTTATACTGCCCGTCGCCGCATTCGGGCCTGACGCATGTTAAACGCCGTCTCAGTCCGCAGCGCACGTCCATAGATCATCCAAGAGGAGACTGTTCCCGAAATGGCTGAACCAACAACCCGTATCGTTGAAAGCGACGTCCTGATCATCGGCGGCGGCATGTCCGGCTGCGGCGCGGCAATCGAAGCCCGCTATTGGGGTGGAGACGACCTGCGCATCGTGATGGTGGACAAGGCGGCCACCGACCGCAGCGGAGCAGTTGGCGAAGGGCTGTCCGCCATCAACATGTACATGGGGATGCGGCACGGTTGGAATCAGCCGGAAGACTACGTCGAGTACGTTCGGAACGACATGATGGGCATCTCCCGCGAGGACCTCGTGTACGACATCGCTCGCCACGTGGACAGCAGCGTGCACATGTTCGAGGAGTGGGGCCTTCCCTTCTGGTACGACGACGAAGGGCTGTACGTCCGTGAGGGTCGCTGGCAGGTGATGATTCACGGTGAGGCCTACAAGCCCATCGTATCCGAGGCAACCAAGAAGGTGATCGGTCCGGAGGACCACTACGAGCGGGTTTTCATCTCCCACCTGTTCACCGACGCTGACGACTCGAACCGGATCGCCGGGGCAGTCGGCTTTGGTGTCCGCGAGGACGTGATCTACGTGTTCAAAGCTCGTGCAGTCATCAGCGCGGCCGGCGGAGCAACCGCGTTGTTCCGGCCCCGCAGCGTTGGTGAGGGAATGGGTCGCACGTGGTACTCCATCTTCGACACCGGATCAGTGTACGGGTTGGTGATCCCAGTGGGCGCCGAGATGACCCAGATGGAGCACCGCTTCGTCCCCAGTCGGTTCAAGGACTCCTATGGGCCGGTGGGCGCGTGGTCGCAGCTGTTTCGCGCCGACCTGACCAACGCGGCCGGCGAAAACTATTTCATCAACCGGCTCCCGGAGCTCAAAAAGTACGATCCCTACGGGTCGGCGTTCCCTACGCCAACTCCTCTGCGCAACCACCTTCTGTGGACGGAGATCCAGGCCGGCAACGGGCCGATCCAGCTCAAAACCCCGGAGGCCATCGACGCGCTGGCCGCCGGCGACGAAGCACGGAAACGGGAGATCATCGCGGAGGCGTGGGAAGACTTCCTGGACATGACGATCTCTCAAGCCATTCTTTGGGCGGCACACAATATCGCTCCGGAGGAACGTCCTTCCGAGGTCGTGCTGGCCGAGCCGTACATCATGGGCAGCCACAGCGGCGAATCAGGGGCGTGGGTCAGCGGCCCTTCGGATGTCGCGCCCGACGGATACCACTGGGGCTATAACAAGATGACCACAGTGCAGGGCCTGTTTGCCGCCGGCGACGGCGTGGGAGCGTGCCCGCACAAGTTCTCGTCGGGTTCCTTTACCGAGGGACGACTGGCCGGCAAGTCAGCCGTGACCTACGCCATGGACAACCCGGGTCAACCCAATACGGACGACCACCAGATTGACGAGCTCAAGCGGAAGGTCTGGGCGCCGATGGTGACCTTCGAAGAGAACCAGTATGCGTCCAGCAACCCGGACGTTAATCCCAATTACCTGCTCCCGCGCCAGGGTCTGTACCGGCTCCAAAAGCTGATGGATGAGTACGTGGCGGGTGTTTCCGCTGGATTCACCACCAACGAAGCCACCATGCTGCGCGGATTGGAACTGCTGGGCATGTTCCGGGAAGACCTCGAGAAACTGGGAGCCCGCAACCGCCACGAATTGCTGCGCTGCCACGAACTGATCCACCGCGCCTGGGTTGGAGAAGCGCATCTGCGCCACATGCTCCATCGCAAGGAAACCCGGTGGCCCGGCTTCTACTACCGGAGCGACTACCCCGAAATGGACGAGGCTAACTGGAAGGTGTTCGTCAATTCGCGTTACGACGCGGAGAAAGGCGAGTGGAACGTTTTCACCCGGCCCTGCCCGCAGGTGTTCTAGCCAACGACTGACCACCCTTTGGCGTCATCGCAACTCGGGACGAGCGGACACGCAAGGCCACATGAACGACGAAGGACCCAAGCCTGTGGAGTTGCTGGCGACGGCAATCGACCGGGTGCGCGAGGTTATGTCCGGCGTCGCCCAGTCTCAATTGGATGCTGCTACCCCTTGCTCCGAGTGGGACGTTTGCGCCCTCATGAACCACATGCTGGGCGGGATCGAAACGACCGCAGGCAGCATGGCGGGAAACCCGCCGGACCTGCGCCCAATGGAGGCCGACAGCAGCCTGGTTGGACAGCGGGATGTCTCAGCGTTGGTGGAAACTTATCGGAACGCAACTGAGCGGTTACTGCAATTGGCTCAGGAGCCGGGTGCTCTGAACCGTATAGTTCCGTCCCCGTTCGGAGAAATGCCCGCGGCGCGATTCGTGGTCGGCACCGTGTTGGACCAAACCATCCACTGTTGGGATCTGGCCAAGGCCACCGGGCAGGAGACCACCTTGCCCGCCGAGCTGGTCGCGTACGCGATGCCGGTCCTGTCGGGCGGCTTTGCGGAAGGCGGTCGGGCCATGGGCGTTGTGGGCCCTGAGATCCAAGTTCCCGAGGGAGCCAACGAACAGGACAGGCTGATCGGCTTCATGGGACGCCAGCCGTAACCGGAAGGGGCAATGGCCTACGACGAATCGCTGGCCACCCGGGTCAAAGAAATCCTTTCGGTACGGGCCGATATTGCCGAACGCAGGATGTTCGGCGGGTTGGCGTTCATGCTGGCCGGGAACATGTGCTGCTGCGTGACTGAGAGCGGCTTGATAGTGCGGGTCGGGTCGGAGGGTTACGAGGAAGCGCTGGCGCTGCCCCACGCCGGCCTCATGGACTTTACGGGCCGGCCGATGCGGGGCTGGGTTCTGGTGCGGCCTGGAGGGCTGACGTCTCACGCCGGACTGAACGAGTGGGTGACCCGGGGAATCGAGTTCGCCGCCACCTTGCCGCGCAAATAAACCGGATTTGCCCGATCCCGCAGTAAACAGGAGCACAGCCATGCAAGCCATCGACATGCACATCCACGTACCCCGCGAGCCGGGGCTGCCGGAGATCGAGATTGAGGCGGAGTTGCTGCGGTACTTCCGGGCCCCACCGCCGCCCAAAGATCCGGCGGAGATGGCCGACAAGTTCCGCGAACTGGACCTGTACGGCGTGATCTTTTCGGTGGACACCACCACCAATACCGGAGAGAAACCCGACAGCAACGACTGGGTGGCCAGCATCGTCAACTCCCATCCCGAGCAATTCATGGGGTTTGCCTCGGTGGACCCCTGGCTGGGCAAGGCGGCGTGCTACGAATTGGAGCGGGCGGTGAACGAGCTGGGACTGAAGGGCCTCAAGCTGCATCCCATCCACCAGGCCTTCTTTCCGAACGACACACGCTTCTACCCGTTGTACGAGGTGGCTGATGGACTGGGCATTCCCGTGCTGTTTCACTCGGGATTCGCCGGCGCAGGGTCCGGCACGCCCGGAGGGAGCGGCCTGAAGCTGAAGTACAGCCAGCCGATCCCCTGCTTTGACGACGTGGCGGCCGACTTTCCCAACATGACCATCATCATGGCGCACCCGGCCTGGCCCTGGATAGACGAGCAGATCGCCGTGGCCCTGCACAAGTCCAACGTGTTCCTCGACCTGTCCGGCTGGATGCCCAGGTTCATACCCGAAACGCTGATCCGGGAGACTAACACGCGGTTGCAGGACAAGGTAATGTTCGGCTCAGATTACCCGTTCATCCAACCGGACAACTGGCTGGCGGACTTCCAGAACCTGCAGATGCGGGACCACGTGATTCCCAAGGTGCTGCTGGAGAACGCCCGCCGGGCGCTCAACGTTGCCGCCTGATCCAAGCCTGGCGAAGCTGAGGCGCTGATCGGCTGCGGGCAAGGCAGCAGAGAAAGGCGCTGGCGTAACAGGAGGGACCCGGGCTGCCACTCGACCGGTTGGCAATCCCGACGCGGCAGCCAAGCGTATGTGGAGCCAAGTGCTTATGTTGGGGGTAACAACATTGATCAGGACACTCGCCGCCGTTGCCGTAATCGTCGGGGTAATTGGACTCGCCGCGGCTGGGGCAGGCCAAGCTGCCGCTCAGGACACCATTACCATCATCGACCAGGGCGTTGAAAACCAGTTTCCCGACGGCCTGCGCTTCTACCTGGAAGCGGAGAGCGCCAGCAAGATCGAGGAGATACGGGTCTACGTGCGCAAGCTGGGCCAATCCAGCCGCAGCGTTTATCGCACGGTGGAGTTCGAGCCTGGTACGAGTATTTCGGGAGACGTCCTGTTCCAGAGCAAGACTGCCAACGAGTTCATTCCCACCGGAACGAGACTGTCCTACTACTTTGACATCCGCACGGCCGACGATCAGCGACTCGAAACCGAGCCACAAGTCCTGGTGTACTTGAATCGGGGGCTGGACTGGGATGCGGTTTCCGATGGACTGATCAACGTCTACTACTACCGTCACACCAGACAATCGGAAGAACGGGCCAACCAGGTCCTGCAGGTCGCCGCCGACACCTACGCGCAGATGGGTCCGATACTGGGTGTAGAGTTGACCGAGCCCATGAATCTGGTGGTGTATTCGGACTACGCGGACATGCGGCTGGCGCTGCCCCCCAAGTCTCGGGTGGCGGCGCAACAACTGCGCACCCTGGGGCAGGCCTTCACCACCGAGCGCACACTCCTGGTTGATGGATCCCGAGATTCCTTCGCCGGCGACAACATACTCGGGACCACCGCTCACGAGTTCACCCACCTGCTGGTCGCCGATGCGGCCGGAAGTGCGTATGGCCAGGTGTACACGTGGTTGAACGAAGGCTTGGCCGTGTATTCCGAAGGCGGCGACGACACGGAGTTCAGCATCTACGTGAATACGGCCATCCGCAACGACGCGGTGCCACCTTTGGCCAGCCTGCGCACCTACGCCGGCACACCGGAAGAAACGCTCCGCAACTACGGTTTGGGCCACGCCGTGGTGACGTACATGCTTAACACTTACGGCAAGGAGAGAATGACCCGGCTGTTCGCCGCCATACGCACCACACACAATTTCGAAAAGTCGTTGGAAGAAGCTTACGGGCTCACCATCCTGGAATTGGACAACGAATGGCGAGAATCACTGGGCCTATCCCCGCGCGAGCTGTCCACACCGGTGTTGCCGGCCTTTCAGGCCATACCCACCCGTCGCCCCACACCGACGCCGGCGGAATCGGCTCAGCAGGCTCCCGCCCCGCAGGCAACCGTCCCGGCGGATGCGACGCCAACGCCGACCGGCGAGCCGGAGCCAACCTACACCCCCAAGCCGGCTCCGACCTCAGAAGCGCCGGCTCGGGAGTCACCTTCGGGTGGCGGCTGCAACGCTCCACCACCTGGGTCTGCAGGCCGGAGCCTGCCCACGGAGTTGGCATCTGCAGCGTTGCTGGCTGGACCATTGGGACTGATAGGCATAACGGCGGTTCGGCGGCGTTGGCGATGAGCGGAAGCAACTGACAGCGCGAATCGGGACGTGATCTGGCCGCGGAATATGCCAGGCCGGCCCAGGAGGTATTGATATGCGAGCGGTTTGGTATGAAGAAAACGGAGACGCCTCGGTACTGCAGGTTGGCGAGATGCCCGACCCGGAGCCGGGACCCGGCGAAGTAAGGGTTCGGGTGGTCGCATCCGGGGTGAACCCATCGGACTGGAAGCGGCGACAGGGCACGACCGCTCGGATCAACCTCCCGCGCGTCATCCCCAACCAGGACGGCGGGGGCATCATCGACATGGTTGGCGAAGGAGTGCCCGAAAGCCGGCTTGGCGAGCGGGTTTGGCTGTACCAGTCGCAATTCGGGCGGGCCTTCGGCACGGCAGCGGAGTACACGGTGCAGCCGTCGAATCGGGCCGTTCGGATGCCGGACAACGTAGACTTCGCGCTGGCGGCGGGCCTGGGAGTGCCGGCCCTAACTGCACACCGCTGCGTGTTCGCCGACGGACCCCTGAACGGCAAGACCGTGCTGGTACCGGGCGGCGCCGGGGCGGTGGGCAACATGGCGCTACAGATGGCCCGTCTGGGAGGAGCCGAACGGATCATCAGCACGGTGAGCGGCGACGCCAAGGCCGAAATCGCCCGGCAGGCCGGAGCCCAGTACACGGTCAACTACCGGACCGAGGATACGGCGGCACGGATCCTGGAAATCACCGACGGCGAAGGGGTTGACCTCATCGTCGAGGTGGACTACTCAGGCAATTTCGCCGTGAGCCAGCGCATCATCAAGCGGGGCGGCAGCATCGCCATCTATGCCGCCGGCGATGGTCCGGCGCCTCCGTTCGAATTCCCGGTGAGCAACGTGAACGTACGGCACGTGCTGGTCTACGACATGCCAGAGGAGGCCAAGACCGCCGGCGTCGAAGATACCAACCGCTGGCTGGCGTCAGGGGAACTGGTGGGGATGGACGGGCCACACTTCCCGCTGGAGGACACGGCCGGAGCGCACGAGGCGGTGCGGGCCGCCACCGTTGGCAAGGTAGTCATCGATGTCAGCGACGGCCGATGACCTTCAAGTGCGAAACTGCCGAAACGTACAGTTGTCAGCACTATGACGGGTGGATAACAATGACTACACCAGAATTGGTACAGCCCAAATTTGTTGACTTGAAGAACCACAGTACTATCAACGAGCAGTGGCTGCACGAGCGTCTCAAGGACAGCCCTGGCCTTCTTGGCAAGGAATTCGAAAACGCTGTCTCTCGTGACAGCGAACGACGGCAACCCAGCGGAGGCAGGCTAGACCTATTGCTGGAAAACGTCGATACCCGGACACGCTATGAGGTTGAACTTCAACTTGGTCCGCTGGACGAATCGCACATCATACGGACCATCGAGTATTGGGATATCGAGCGGCGGCGTTATCCCCAATATGACCATGTGGCAGTGATAGTCGCCGAGGACGTAACCAGCCGATTTCTGAACGTAATTTCTCTCCTCAATGGGTCAATTCCGCTGATTGCCATCCAAATGAGAGGTGTTGAAGTTGGCGGGAATTTCACCCTGATTGCGACTCGTGTGCTTGACCTGATCCAGTTGGGAACGGAAGAGGAAGATGAAGGTGAAGTCACAGACCGCGCATACTGGAGCAACAAATCATCGCCGACTGGGCTTCAAATCGTCGATAGCCTGCTGGAACTAACGAAACGAGTACAACAGAACGCGGAACTGAAATACAACAAGTACTATATTGGCCTGGATATTGGAGGGCGGGCACGGAACTTTTTGACGTTTACCCCACAAAAGTCCAATGTCCTGACCAGCTTCAAAATTTCCAACGATCCGGACCTAGATGATTGGATGGACGAAGCAGGCTTGAGCCGCTCAACGTACGACTCTCACTTCAAATACTATAGAATTCGAGTACGCCAGCAGGACTTGGACGAGCGCAGCGATGCCCTCCTCGACCTGATGAAGCAGGCCAGAGACGCGATGCTAGGGTAGTCGACCCACTTCCATTTCAATCAGTGCTGCGGGATGTGAACAACGAGCCGTACAGGAGGCAGAAGCACCTCCGACCTGCGAGCGGTGTGGTAGGTTTGGCTTCTGATTCGGCGGCAGAAAACGTATGGGTGCTGGCCCAAATACCTAGCGACTTTCAAAGCGGGCAGGGCGCTCCACCATAGCCCGCTCCAGGGCAACCTTGAGCCGCTCGCTGAAGAAGCGGCTGGTGGATGAGATGATCCGGTGCTCCTGGCGGTCTTCCCGCTGGGTGGGCAGGGTCACTATCACGTGATAGACCTTGAACTTGTTGGAGCGGATGCGGTTGCTCCACCAAGTGACGGCGACGGCCACCAGCACCACGAAGATACCCATGGTCAGCCACGCGCCGGCAAATCCGCCGACTGCAGCCACCGCGAACCCGATGATTCCCCCGCCGCCGACGGTTCGCCACCAGCGGATCGGCGGCCGGTCGGACTCTTCCTCTACTATCTCCATGTCGACGGCGAGGATGTCCTCGATGCGGTACTCTTGGCCCTCGGGCTCGATGAACCGCTCGTAGGTAACGAGCACGCCGTGCTCCTTGAACAGGACCCGGTCCTTGGATACCGCCATGGGTCATGCTCCCGCGAGAGTGAGCGGTGGGCTACTGCGCCGTGGTCCCGCCGTCAATGACGAGTTCCGACCCGGTCATAAACGACGACTCGTCCGACGCCAGGAAGACGATGCCGTAAGCAATGTCGTCGGCGTGGCCCACTCTTCCCATGGGAATCTGCTCGTTGATCCAGGTGAAGTGCCTTTCGTTCTCGTAGGAACGAGCGGTCAACGGCGTGCGGCAATATCCGGGGTGGATGGAATTCGCGCGGATATTGTCGACGGCGTACTGCATGGCGGTGGACTTGGTCAACAGCCGAATTGCGCCTTTTCCGGCATGATAGGCAGTGGATGTGGGGCTCCCCACCAGACCGTAAATGGAGGAGATGTTGACGATGGAACCCCCACCGGCCTTGAGCATTTCGGGGATGGCGTGCTTGGTTCCGAGGAACGTACCCTTGCCGTGGACGTCCATCTGACCGTCCCATGCCTCTTCGGTGGTCTCCTCCACCGTGTAGCGGGCGCCGGACCCGGCGTTGTTCACCAGGACGTTCAGGGCGCCGTAAGCGGACACGGTGGCGGCTACGGCGTCGATCCAGTCCTGTTCCTGAGTGACGTCGAGTTTGACGAAGATGGCGTCACCGCCGGCGGCTCGGATCTGCTCGGCGGTGCGCTCGCCGCCCTCGGTGTTGATGTCGCCCAATACGACCCTGGCGCCCTCGCGGCAGAACATTCGGGCCGCTGCGCCGCCGAAGCCCATCAACTCGCCTTCCACGCCGCTAGCGGCCCCGCTGATCAGTGCAACCTTGCCTTCCAATCGCATCGTGCAACCTCCTGCCGTCCGCGTCTTGCCGGCGCGACGCGGGCATTATAGCAGGGGCAACTGCGGTTTCCGACGCGGCGCGACGGACGCGAGGAAAGCGGTTCCCGCGCGAGTCGGCCCCCATCAGGCCCGCCGAGCGGTTATAATGCGCGCCGTATAGTATTGAGTACTATTGCCGCTCCCGTGCAGGAGGAACCCCCACATGCCCGACTACTTCACCGAGATAGAAGTCCTCCGCAATGGCGACTCGGCCGGCAACGGCATGACCTTGCGACTGACGGATGGATACGGGCGGACTATTCACACCGTCGCCGTACCGCAAGAAGGGCATTCGCATACCGGTCCCACCTGGTCGTACATCTTCGAGAACGATGGGCTAACGCTCATTGATCCCGGGGCCGAGGCATCGTTCGACCTGCTGCAAACGGGAATGGCGCTGGGGGGATTGGAGGTACGGGACATTGATCGGGTGATCATCACACACGGCCACGCCGACCACGACGGCGGTGTGGCGCGCGTGATTGAGCAGTCGGGAGCGGAGTTGTGGGCCCACGATATCTACCAGCCGCTGCTGCCCTTTGATCCCCGGGACCTGCAGATGACGGCCGATTCGCCGATCAAAGAGGCGATGTGGACGACCGCGCGTGCCAATGGGTTCGAGCATTCCGATTCCGAAGAGCGGCAACGATACATGGCATCGCGCCGGACGCACCACGTCGGGCATCCGATCAACCACGGGGAACAGCAGGGCATGCTGACCTATATGCACGCCCCCGGTCATTCACCGGACGAGATTTGCGCCGTTATCGGAAACGGAACGGGCAGCGACATCGTTTTTACGGGCGATCACGTCCTGCCCGAGATCAGCCCACACCCCACGATGAAGACCAATTTCAGCGGAGATGTGCGCCGTAACCTGCCCGCTCACTACCAGGACCCCGACGACTCCTATGGCCTCCTGACCTACCTGCGTTCGCTGCAACGGGTGGCCGACCTTGGCACCGAGGTGGCGATCCTGCCCGCGCACCGGCTCTACAACAACCACAAGTTCAACTTCCAGACGGCGCAGCGGGCATCTGATCTGATACGGTTTCACGCTCGCCGATTGGGCCGCATTCTGGTTACGGCCGGGCCGGAACCGCAACCGCTGGAGGACGTGACTCGGCGTACGTTCGAGCGACGCAAGCTCGAAGGCGGCAACTTCTTCGCCGCGCTGACGGAAGTGGTCGCCCATGTGGAACTGCTGGAGGACTCCGGTGACCTTGAGGTCACGGAGGAGCTACGGCTGCGGCGCACCGGGCGGGAGAACTACCAGGAAATGCTGCGGGCGTTGTAGCGTCGACCGTGCTATCGCAAGATATCGGGGGCCAGTCCTTGAAACGGCCGAGGTCACCGCTATCACTTAATCTCTCAAACGCCTCGGTCGATAAAAGTGGGGCATGGGCGTCCTGCCGTCTGGCGGCCATAAGCACGGCATCCAACCACGGTGCGCCTCGGCCTACGCGACCAAAGGCAGACATCATCTGGAATGCTATACTCTCGCAACAACAAAGCCCGAGAGCCGTGATCGTGCCCCAAATGTCTCCCATGCAACCGTATGATGAAATCGGCGAGAGCATAGAAGATTACCGGCTCCAATCGCGGGAATTCCTGGAGAAGAGTCGTAGATACCTAGCTGACGACGATCTGCACCAAGCGTCGGAGAAAGGTTGGGGTGCCGCGGCTTGGATGGTAAAAGCCGTTGCCACTGCCCAGGGCTGGCAATACGACAAGCATGAGCATTTCGGCGAGGTGCTTTATCAGGCGGGCAAGCTGACCGGAGACGACCGACTGCGGATCCTCGGGGAGATTGCCAACGGCCGGCACGGCAACTTCTACCAGCGCAAGCGGTTTCTGCATGCTGACAACATCGGGGCTTCGTTGGATGAGGTGGCAGCGCTCCTTGACTTGCTGGAACCGCTGACGGAACGCTAAATCGCGCGACACGGAGAGGATCATCATGTCTTTGGAAGGAAAGGTTGCGCTGGTCACCGGCGCCGGGCGGGGTATGGGTCGTGCCACGGCGCTGGCATTGGCCGGCGATGGAGCCAACGTCGCCGTCACTGACATTCTCGCGGACGCGGTGGAAGAAACATCTACGGACGTCCGGGCCACGGGCAGCAACAGCGTTGCCATCGCGGCGGACATCGGTGACGGCACTGACATTGACCGGGTGATTGCCGACACCGTGAGCGCGCTGGGTCGGGTCGATATCCTGGTGAACAACGCCGGTGTGACTCGGTACCTCGACATCATGGACATCACCGAGGACGACTGGGACCGCATCCACCGGGTGAACGCCCGCGGCGCATTCTTCGTGATGCAGCGCACCGCCCGTCAGATGATCGACCAGGGCGGCGGCGGCCGCATCGTGAACATCGCCTCCATCGCCGGCAAGGGTTATCGCGGCACTTCCAACGCGGCCTACGCGGCCAGCAAGGGCGCCGTCATATCGATGACGCTCATCGCGGCGCACCAGTTGGCGCGCTACGACATCAACGTCAACGCCATCTGCCCCGGCTCGACCATCACGGCGATGTCGACCAGCACCATGGAGCAGCGCGCAGCGGAAATGGGGATTTCCGTGGACGAGTTGCAGTCCCAACGGGCGTCGAACATCCCCATCGGGCGGGCCAACGAGCCGGAAGACATCGCCGCGATGGCCGCGTTCCTGGCCAGCCCGGGGGCGCGCAACATCACCGGCCAGACCATCAACGTGGACGGCGGGCTGGTGATGCACTAAGCGCTCACGATGATCCAATCTTTCGGCGACCGAGAGACCGAGGAATTGTTCGCGACAGGGAACAGCCGCCGATTCACCGCTATTTCCAGGGTAGCCGTTCGAAAATTGATCCAGCTCAACCAGGCGCGTGTTATCGGAGATTTGGCGGTTCCACCGGGCAACCGACTGGAATTGCTCAGAGGAGACTATGCAGGGTACTATTCAGTTCGAGTAAACGACCAGTGGAGGATCGTTTTCAACTGGACGGAAGCTGGGCCGGAGCAAGTAACGATCCGAGACTATCATTAACGATATGGCTAAAGTGAACGGGCTAGCACCATGAGCGATCCGATTACCCCGGGCGAAATTCTCATCGAAGAATATCTGGAACCAATGGGGATCTCACAGAAAGCCATGGCCGAAGCGATCGGGGTCCCGTCAAGGACAATTTCGTTGATTGCCCAAGGCAAGCTTGCCATTACACCGGAGATGTCAATCCGGTTTGGCGCTTTTTTCGGGCAATCCGAAGAATTCTGGCACGGGATTCAGTCCGAGTGCGACTTCAGAAGCTTGACCAGCAGTAAAGGGACGTTGACGGCCGGGATCCGTACTGCCGAAAGCTTGCGTGGCGGTTTCTGACTCGTTTTGGCGCGCGGATGGTTCTCGCGTCTGGCCTAAACCGCCTGGCAAGACGGTTGGATCCCCAACCGGCAGTTGGGCTTCCAGTTCAGCGGTGCGGTGCGCCATCGCTGCAATGTCGGCGCTGAATTGCGCCAGGGTTTCGGCCTGCTCTATGCGAGCCCGGCGTACCTTGCGCAATTCGCGATACACGGCCCAGGCCGTCAAGGCTGGGCCGATAATGAGGCCAATTATCGAGATGGCGCCCAACGCGAAGCGAACTCCGGTGCCAGCTGCGATGGAACCTGTGGCGCCACCGCCGGCGGCCGCAAACCTGGGCACGAAACCGGCAACGCGAGGGCCGAAGGCCAAAAGACGGCTGGTGACTGGGGTCAGCAGGCGCAGGATGTTACCGGAAGAGGTTTTCCATACGGTGGAAGCAGCAAAGCTCGCGCCGTAGCGGCCCACAATGAAGACTGAGGATCCACGCGGAGCGTGCTGCAATAAAGACCCATTCTGGCGGAAGGGGAGGCGGACCGGTATCCGGAGACGGCGCTTGGCCGTCGGATCAGGTTCCTCCTGAGGTTGTAGAATCTCCGGCAGGGGAGGCTCGGACAAGCCGAGGTCGGCACATAGCCGGCACTGACGCTGGTACTGGACCTGCATCGCCTCGATGTGCTCCTGCCGCGCCTGGTCCAGCTCCCGGTGCAATCGGGTCAGTTGGCGGTGGGCGCGCACCTTGACCACGGCCTGTATGACCGCGCAAATCCCGGCCATGACAATGGCCGCAACCAGGGATGACGCCAGCATTGTTGCAATATTGGTAGTCATGTCCGGTTTTCTATTTTCGCACGAGACGGGCGGACGTTCCATTCAGAATCGGCTCTCGGCGCCACGGGCCGTAGCCGGGAAGCCGCTTCCATCAGCAGCACGAGTGGGACCGACAAAATCACCGATCGAATTTACGTGCGGCGTCCGTGTCGCGGATACGCCGGTGTGTCAGCCTGACGGGATAAATGCGCCGCCGCTGCGCCGGCGATGTCCGACACTACAGGCTGTAGCTGCCGATGACACGCCACTGCAGGTCGGTCGCCCATCGCCCGCCGGACCAGTCCTCGCCAGCCGCGTTGGACTCGAACCGGGTCAGCGTCAATCGCCACGCCCGTGTGATCTGCGACACCTTGAGTTCGTCGGTGACAGAGCGGGCGAACTCGATGGCGCTGTCAAAGACCGAGTCGGGCAGGTTAGCATGAGAGAGCAGTGGCATCTGGGGCGGAAAGTCCGGGCCGAACACTCGCCTGGGACCACCCACGCCAGGATTGCGTTCCAAAAGGTCGGCTACCATCGACTGCAACCGATACAGTGATTCGTTGACCACCTCCGGAGAGAAGTCCAACCAGATGTTCCCATCGTCGTCAGTGTCGCGCGTGGTGGTGATCCCGCGGTTGAAGAGGGGGAACCGGGGAGAAACGCGGCGGTAGCGCTCGGCGAGCTGCTCAAGTTCTTGCGCCAACTGGTTCTCTGCCGTCGGATCATCGACACCGTCTAAGGGGAAGTAGCCTGACATCAGCATGTGCAGCATGTGCATCTCGGCCGCCCAGCAGGCAAACTGGCCGCAAATCAGCTGTCGGGCCCGGTAGGACCGGGCGGTGAAGTCAGGGTCGGTGAGCAGGCTCACGCCGTAGCGAACTGACATGACGGTACCGTATCGTGCTGACCCTCCGGGCGTCTATTTCGATGCGCTCAGGGCTTTCTTGACGCCCCGGTACATGCGTCGGAATGGGCGCCGGCGATTATGCAGGTTGTGGGCGATGAGGGGCGCCAGGGTGGGATTTGCCGCCACCAGCGGCGCTACCCATTTACGCAACTCGGCCATGGTGGGAGCTTTGTCATCCCAGGTCGGCACCAGGGAATCGAGAGGGTGCCATTGCTTGCGCCCCGACAGCCGGGTCATCACCGTACCGCCAGCCTCCTGCACGGCTACGGCTCCACCGAGCATGTCCCACATCCGCGGCGCGCCGATAACGGCAAACTGCATCACGCCGAGGGCCGTCATCGCAAGCTCGTAGGCGATGCTGCCGGTGACGCGGAGTTGACCCAGCGGCTGCCCCTTCAGTCCTTTGCCAACCCGGGTGGACGCGCCGAAAGAGCCGGGTAGACCGATGAGACGGTCGCCCCGGGGTTTTTCCGCCTGATACACCGAGACGGGTTCGCCGTCGGCGAACGCTCCCCCGCCAACGTGGCAGTGGACCACAACGCCGGAGGCGCTGGCGGAAGGCCACGGGATATAAACGGCGCCGGCCAACGGGCGGCCCCGGTGCAGCACGCCTATGGACGAAGCGTACACGGGCAAACCGTTCATGAAGTTGGTGGTCCCATCCAGAGGATCGAGCACCCATAGGAAATCGGCGGCCGTCCGCTCGCCGTCGGCGCTGGCGTCGTCCTCCTCACCCAGAATGCCGTGTTCCGGGAACCGGCGCGCGATCCGGTCAACCAGATAGGCCTGAGTCTCCTTGTCGGCAGCCGTTACCGGATCCTGCTGCGCCTTGTCCTTGTACTCGACGCTGAGCGCACGCCCGAAGTGGCCGGCCAGCAGGTCGCCAGCACCGCGGGCGAATTCCACCGCGGCGGCTTCGATCTCGGCGCCGGTCGATTGTATGCTCAGGTTCGTTGCCATACCGCCGCGATTGTACACCATTGCCGTATGGCGGCTGGAGCGTCCGAACCGGAGCGAGGAAGAGGCCGACCGGTCGCCGTCGAAAGCAGGATCGGCTGTTATAATCCCGTGCAGCATTCGAGGAGGCCGGGCAATGGACCTGCAACTGAACGGTAAGGTGGCGATAGTGGGCGGCGCCAGTCGGGGACTGGGGCGAGCATGCTCCGAGGTGCTGGCGGAAGAGGGAGCCCGCGTTGCCATGTGCGCGCGAACTCCGGGCCCGCTGGAACAGGCCGCGGACGAGATACGCGCGGCCACGGGCGCTGATATCTTCACCTACGCCGGCGATCTGGACAACGAAGAGACCATCGCCGAGTTGGTGGCGCACACGGCCTCGCACTTCGGGCAAATTGACATCATGATCAACAACTCGGGTGGGCCTCCCCAGGCATACGCCAAGGACTCCACGGAAGAGCTGTGGCAGGTTTCAGCCAACCGATCACTGTTTTTCTTCGCCCGTATGACGCGGGAGGCACTGCCGCACCTGCGCGCTCAGGGCGGCGGGCGGATCATCAATATCCTGGCCAGCACCGTCTACACACCCATCCCCAACCTGGCCCTTTCTGCGGCGACCCGCATGGGCGTCATCGGGTTCATGAAGAACCTGGCCGACGACCTGGGGAACGAGAACATCCTGATCAACAACGTTTGTCCCGGCAGCATCATGTCGGACCGCATGATGGAGAACGTGGAGGACCGGGCGCGTACCCAGGGCATCCCGCTGGAGGACGCCCTGGCCCAGCGGGCCGAACAGACGGCCCTGAAGCGCATCGGCGAACCTCGAGAACTGGCGTACCTGGTGGCATTCCTCGCCTCTTCCCGCTCCAGCTACATCACCGGCACGACCATGCTGGTCGACGGCGGGCTGGTCCGGTCGGTCATGTAGGGCGAAACGTGACTTCCCGGAACACACCCATTCAGCCTCCAGAGCCGGAAACCCCGGAAGAGTACGTGGACCGCGGCAACCGCTATAGCCGGAACGGGGTTTACGAGCGCGCCATCGCAGATTACACGGCGGCACTCGAACTTGATGCCGGGTGCGCCGATGCCTGGTTCAACCGGGGCGTTTCCTGGTACGAGGTAGGCGAGTACCAG
This sequence comes from uncultured Dehalococcoidia bacterium, assembly GCA_951813535.1. Taxonomy (GTDB): domain Bacteria; phylum Chloroflexota; class Dehalococcoidia; order Lucifugimonadales; family UBA3495; genus Bin87. Next base: position 3,228,581 of record OX638345.1, read on the forward strand.
CAGTCGATCGACGACCTGACCGAGGCAATCCGGCTGGACCCGGACGACGATAACTACTACTCGCGGCGGTCGCTATCATATCTGTTCAACGACCAGCCGGACGAAGCGCAGGCGGACATGGACACCAGCGAGGAGATTCGTCTGCGCTCCTGGCAGTAGGACGCAGCCCACGCAGAGGGGTCGGCAAGGGCTATCTTGACCCTCCGATCTGTTGTCCCCCTTCCGCGGCTTCGCGCCCTGGACGCGTCGCCGTGAGCATCAGCAGGGAGACCACCGCAAGGTTGATGCCGAAGGCCAGGAACGCTCCCTGGTAGCTGCCCACCCGGTCCACCGCCAGCCCGGCGGCAATGGGACCCAGCGCCTGCCCACCCACCTGCGCCGCCAATCCCCAGGCGCGGATCGCCCCCAAGTGAAGCCGCCCGAAATAGTCGGCCCACACCAGGCGGCCGATGATGTGCAGTCCGCCCACGCCGAAGCCCAGAATGAATGCGCCCAGTACGCCAAAGGCGATATCGCTGGCAAACGCCGTGGTTATGGCGCCACAGGACACCACCAACCCCGACCCCAACATGACGAAACGCGCCGCCGTCCGCTGCGATATAGCTGACCAGAAGATACTGGCAGGGACCTGGGATATGGCGAAGGTGCTGGCCGTCCACACGGCGATCGAGGCCGGCACCCCCTGGTCGACGAAGTGCGGCACCTGATGCAACGATACGCCGGCCTGCACGATGAAGCTGGCAAAGGCAAACAGCACCATGAACCAGAACGCGCGTGTCCTGGTGGCCTGGCGGAGCGTGAAGTTGATTTCGTCCTGAACTCTCTGTGGCCGCCGCGTCGATGACCTCTGACGGGCGGCGGCAGTTTCCTTTCCCCCATCCGGCTCGAGCCCCAGGTCCTCCGGCCGTCTGGCCATCAACAGCATCGCGGGCACCACTCCCACAGCTACCGTCCACGCGCCGAGCGCATACCACGCCGTGTCCCAACCCCAGACCCCGATGATCGCCTGCGCCGCCAATGGCATAACCGCGAGTCCAGATCCCTGTGAGACATGGTTGAGCGCCAGCGCAAAGGGACGGCGACGAATGAACCAGTTGCTGACCGCCACCGATGTCCCAAGTTCCAGCGGGCTGGCAAATACCATGCGGCCCGGCACGTACAACAGGTAGAACAGCCAGATATGGTTCACCGCGCCCAGCGCCACCGCGCATAGGCCGGCGATCCCCGACGAGATCCCCACCACCATACCGGCACCGTAGCGGTCCAATACCGGACCAACCAGGGGAGCCGCGACCACCCCCACCACCCCGCCCAAGCTGACCGCCCCGGCCACCTGGGCTCGGGTCCAGCCGAATTGTTCAGACATGGGGACCACGAACACCGTCAGCACGGCGACGGACATCAGCGGGCGCGACGAATAGGAGGCGACTCCCGACAGTCCCAGGATGACCCATCCGTAGTAGAAGGGAGTGGCCCGCGCGGCACGGGTCTGCAGGGCGCGCATCAGCGGGACGGAGTGCCGCCGACACAGCCGGCCATGGCGGCTGCGCGGCGAAGAACGGAAGCCAGGTTCACAAGATCACGTCGGCCAGTTGGCCGGCGTCCCTGAACCCCGACCGAAATTCCGTGGGATTATAGCAGGAACCCCACCGGCCCCATTTCACGCCTAAGTTATAATGCGTGGATGCAGCGCACGCTCCGATTGGCCCTGGCCCAATTCAACCCCACCGTCGGCGACATTCCCGGCAACACCTCCCGCATCATAGAGTTGATCGAGGAAGCGCGGGCGCGACACGCGGACGTGGTCGCGTTCCCCGAATTGGCAATTACGGGTTACCCGCCGGAAGACCTGCTGTTCAAGCCGTCGTTTCTGTCCGACTGCGCGGTCGCAGTGGAGCGGGTAGCGGCGGCCACGCGGGGTATTGCCGCGTTCGTGGGCTGCCCCGACATTCTGGCCAGCCAAAACGACGTGGCGAACGCCGCCGCCATCATCAACGACGGTCGGGTCCTGGACTGGTACCACAAGATGTACCTCCCCAACTACGGTGTCTTCGACGAGGATCGCTATTTCCGGCGCGGAGACGAGTGCCCGGTCTACATCATCAACGGGACCCCGGTCGGCGTCGGCATCTGCGAGGACATCTGGTACCCAATTGGGCCCATCGCGGTGCAGCGTGAAGCTGGCGCCGAGGTGATCGTCAACATCAACGCGTCGCCGTTCCATGCCGGAAAGGCCGGCCAGCGCGAGCGGATGATCGCCACGCGGGCCGCCGATCACGGCGTATTCGTCGCCTACCTCAACGCGGTGGGCGGGCAGGACGAGTTGGTATTCGACGGGGCCAGCGTGATCTGCTCCCCCGACGGAGCCGTGATCGCTCGCGGTCCTGCATTCGAGGACAGCCTGATTGTGGCCGACCTGAACGTCGAATCGGTGTTCCGCCAAAGGCTGCGGGACCCGCGCGCCCGCAAGGAAGACCCGCAGATCCTAAGCGAGGTGGGCCAGGCCCGCGTGACAAAAGTATCCGAACACCGCCTGTCAGACCGCCAGCAAGCACAACGGTTGCTGTGCCGGTCGCTGGAGGACACGGAGGAGGTGTACCAGGCCCTGGTGGTGGGTACTCGCGACTACGTGCGCAAATCCGGTTTCGGCCGTGCCCTCATCGGCCTATCGGGCGGCATTGACTCCGCCCTCACCGCAACGGTGGCCGTCGACGCTCTCGGCGCAGAGAACGTGGTTGGCGTAACCATGCCGTCGCGCTACTCCTCGGAGGGCAGCGTCGCGGATTCCCAGGAACTGGCCGACAACCTCGGGATCAGCCTGTGGCGCATCTCCATCGAGCCGGCGCACCATGCCTTCACCGAAATGCTGGCAGCGCACTTTGCCGGAACCGAGGCCAACGTCGCGGAGGAGAACGTGCAGGCCCGCATCCGCGGCAACGTACTGATGACCATCTCCAACAAGTTCGGTTGGCTGGTGCTCACCACCGGCAACAAGAGCGAGATGGCCATGGGATACGCAACGCTGTACGGCGACATGGCCGGCGGTTTCGCGGTGCTGAAGGACGTGCCCAAGACGCTGGTGTACGAGCTGTGCCGGTGGCGCAACGCCCGCACGGGCAACGGACGTCCGTTGATCCCGCAGACGGTGCTGGACAAACCGCCCAGCGCAGAGCTGCGTCCCGACCAGACCGACCAGGACACTCTGCCCCCCTACGATTTGCTGGACCCGATCATCAAGGCGTACGTCGAGGACGATTACGGGTACGCCGACATGGTGGCGATGGGGCACCGCCCCGAATGGGTGCAGCAGGTCATCTCTGCGGTGGACCGCAACGAGTACAAGCGGCGGCAGGCGCCGCCCGGGGTGAAGATCACGCCGCGAGCGTTCGGGAAAGACCGGCGTCTGCCCATCGTAAACCGCTACCGTCAGACGTCCTAGTTCCCCAATATCTCCCGCACCGAGCAACTGAACCCCGGCAAGACCTCACCAACGTCCAGCGTGTCATCCATGGCAAGTGTGACAGCTGGCAGGTTCGGCTGCCGCAGCCGTATCGTGCTGGTTTCGGGGTTTATCACCAGCGCTATCTGCACCCCGTGGCTCAGCCACATGGTGGCCTTGTCGTCCACCTCCCGCTCCGAATCACTGGGCGATTTGATTTCCACTACAAGGTCGGGCGCTACCGGGCAGTAACCATCAACGTCGGCATCGAGCGGCAGCCGCTCCGCGGAAACGTAGGCGAGGTCCGGCTCGCGAACCGTGTCGGGGTTTCTTTCCAAAAGCACACCCGAATCGGAACCGAATACATGGCCTAGATGTCCCTGCTCAACATGGGCATCCATCCTGCCACCGAGCCGGATTGCTATCTTGCCGTGCTTCACTCCCGCTGGCATCGTTTCGTGCAGCACCCCCCGGATCAATTCACCTCTGACCCCTTGACTGTCCAGACGGAGCAAGTCATCCGCTGTAAGCAGTTTTGGTTTGGCAGTTGTCATCGCAGCGCCCTCGGAGGATGTCCCGGATAGTGTATCACCCACCCGCATCGTTCCCGCCGCCGGTTTCTTTGTAGGCGAACACGGCGAAGAGGGGATCGCCGGGCGGCGCCATGTCCGGATTGGCGATGCCGCCGCGCACGCCGTTGAAGCCGCCGGCGTGCTGCATGTAGGAGGCCACCAGCTCGATGTGATCCTCGTCGTTGGTGGAGCGCCAGACCCGCACCGCCTTGGTCGGGAAGCAGCGGTTGGAGAAGGTGACGATGAACACGCCGCCGGGTCGGAGAACACGGGAGACTTCGGCGAACAGGATCACCGGCTGCGTCAGGTACTGCACCGACACCGTGATGACCACGGCGTCGAAGGATGCGTCTTGGAAGGGCAGGGACGGATCAACGTTGATGTCCTTGAGCAGGTATTCGCTCAGTTGCGGGTTGTCCGCCATCTCCGACGCGTTCATGCCGAGACCGACGATCCGATGGCGCGGATGCTCCTCGGGCCAGTGGGTGCGCCAGCTGCTCATCAGGTCCAGCACCTCGGCGTTCTCCGGTATCAACTGCTGGAAGAGACGGCCCACCGCCACGATCGCGCCGTCGTCGATGTGCACCACGAGGCGGGGCATGGTGTAGAACTCGGCGTCGTTGGATTCGTCATCCCGCTGGAAGAACTCCGGCGGAAAGCGTTGGGGGTCCATTACCAAACCCAACCTCCTGATGAGCGCCGCCTGTCCGGTGGGGGTTTGGAAGCGCATGGTGTCCGGCTGACCTGGGACTTGAGGAACGGGGTTCCCGTCGGGGATTGTAACACCGGAGCGGCGGTTCAAATGGAAAGGGCCGCTGCGACGGCCCGGGGATTCGGTGCGAACAGCAGAGACGGCGAGTGTCATGGACGGAAAGAGTTCAGAATCGTCTCTCGTTCTCGACTGTATGTCGCGAGCACCTCTTCGCAGATGGCGAAATCCGTTACGAAACCGAATGGTTTGCTGGGAAACGAGGAGGATATACCGACCAGCGCCACGTGGGAGCGCATGCAGTCATCTTCTGATACGCGGGATCGGTATTCCAGGCGAAAAACATTGTGACCACCAACCTCCACCGGACGAGCGGACACTCTCTCCACATAGTGCCAGTTTTCGCCGAGTAGCAATGGAAGGTAACCATTCCAAAAAAAATCAGTGAGGATGACAAGTTCACGATTCGGGTCAACGAAGGGAGGGGATATCCGGAACGTTCTGATGATCCCGCTGCGTTCATCACCATAGGCATTAAACCAAGCGAACTGTCTGGTCAGAAACTCCGTGCTCTCGTCAGACATGTACCACCCTCGGGGAACGTTGATACTGTAACGGTAGTCATACCGCAGATTTCGGTAAGTGGCCTCAAACGGTCCCCCAGCCAGGTATGTATCGAGCCGGTCTCTTATTTCGTTGCTCGCGACGGAAAAATTCAAACCGGGCACGTTGCCTAGACTGCCGTCCGGCAGAATTTCCAAAAGTCCCAGGGTATTGACTCCGATGACACGGCCATATTGATCAATCAACGGCCCTCCGCTGTTGCCAGAATTTATGTCCGCATCGGTCTGAACAAAATCGGTATCGAAAATGATGCGATGCGGCGCCGAGATTATCCCCTGTGTTAATGTAGGGGCGGTGCCCACCTCACCGCTGAACGGAAAACCCCATGCCGTTACCGGGTCACCGTAAGCCACTGCATCGGAATTCGCCAGGTCCACGGTATTGAAGACCCGATTGGAGTTCAGTTGTACCGCCGCCAGATCAGTCAGTATGCCTTTGCCCAGCACCCGGCCACTGAACTCCAACAACGCGCCCTCTGGGGTTTCCAAGCGCGCGATTATATTTTCGCCATCATCTACCACGTGGCGGTTCGTAATCATTAGGCCGTCGGAGCGAATTACGAACCCGGACCCAAATCCGGTGGGGCCTTCCTCGTCCAAGGCCGTCACATGGACCAAGCCGGGCCGAACCGCGCTCGAGATCTCAGCGATGGTCAGCGGACGCCCGGTGATCGGCGGCGGCTCCGGGGCGACGACGGGGCAGGAACCGCCATGGTCCGCGAGAGTGAGGTACTGCCAGTAGGGCGCGTTGGGCCAAGTGGGCTGCCCGTAACGCGAGCTATTCGCCAGAACGGTACACGCGTGATAGGCCCCTTCCTGTAGCCCATACAGCGTGTAAGTGGGACGGTCCTGGCTGACGTTTGGGGCGTCAACGTCGACGTATACGAACGCCTGCCGCCAGTTCCGGGTGTTGCTCGCTTTCGCCTTCGGATAGTCCCGGTCCATGTTGACGCAGCCCACTCGGTAGTGGGTGGCGCCGTGGGACGAACTCCAGGTGATGATAACTTCACCCGGATTGAACCCGTTGACGGCGCGGATGTTGGTAGGGGGCGCGGCGGCGCTCTGTGCTTCTGCCGGCATAACGCTGCTCACGGCCGCAGCGAACATGGTTACGACTAGCAGAACGGGAAGCGCTTTCAGTAATCTCATCGCCGATCTCAACGCATTGACTCCGGTTCCAAGTGCCCCGCCGGCTCGCTAGTACGCTTTGATTACCCCGTCGTTGCCGTCACCGGGAGGGCGTATCTGTGCCGGAAGGTGGTTCAGCAACTCCGGCGCTTCTTCGACGGTGGGGCGTTGGTCGAACCAGGTGCGGAAGTCGTCGGCCTCGACCTCGGTCATCACGTCCTTCTCCACCGCTTGGTACAGTATCCATTCAACGTCCAGGGAATCCGCGCCCATGGCATCCTGGATTGAGAACGGCCCCATCTCGTCAGGGCGATCAGCGAGCCAACGGGATAGAGCGCCTGATCCTTCGGGTACTACCTGGTCCGTGCCTGGGTCCTGCCGACCCGGAGGGGGTGGCGGCGCCACGGCGTGGGGATCCGCAGGGACGCGGGGTACTCGCGGTTCGGCGATGGAGTCGGCAGGAGCCGAGGGGCTGGTGTACAGGCCCGGGTCGGTCAAATCGGGCTGCACCTGCGCCGCGGCGGCTTCCTGGACCGGCGGCTCGCCGGAGTTGGCGGCAAACATGGAACCGGCGGCAACCGCGACGGCCAGCACGACCGCCACCGCTGCCAGGAAAGGCCAGCGCTTGCGGAATACGGAACCGGTGCCAATCATGATTTCAGTCCTCCGGTGGCTTTTATTGTTATGCTGATCCGGCAACCCGCAGGGTATTAGAGTGACGGATCATAGCATAGGCTGGGGCAGCCTTTGCGGCCGCCCCAGCCCACATATCGCGTCTTATTTGACGATTATTTCTCAGCTTTCGTCCACGCTGTACACCCGCACTGCGGTGTCGTGGAACATGGCCGCGCGTTCGCTTGCGGAGTAGTCCTTCGAGAGGCGCTTGAAGGCGTTGTACATGACGTTGTAGGAGTAGGAAACCTTGTCCACTGGGAAGTTGCTTTCGAACATGCAGCGGTCGGGGCCAAACTGCTCGATGCAGTAGTTGACCAGCGGAGCCATGTCGCTGGCCAGCTCTTCAGAACTTGCCGGAACGTCCCTTTCGTGCCAGTCGAAGCCGGTGCGCGGCATGCCTATGCCGCCCAGCTTGATGACCACATTGGGGCACCCGGCGGCCGCCGCGATCCCCTGCCGCCACGTCGCCAGCGTCTCATCACTGTTGGAGTAGGGACCGACCCGCAGCAGGCCGCCGATGTGGTTCAGGATGATGGTCAGATCGGGCACGGCCTTGGCGAACTCGGCCAGCTCGAACATCTGCGGGAAATACATCCAGCCCTCGAGGGTCAGGCCCATGCTGGCGAGGACGCGGGCGCCGGCGCGGAAGTTGTCGCTGGACATCTGGTTGGGCAGATTGTGGGCAGCGGTGTTCTCGACCTCGGGATGCGGGTCCCAGGTCACCGAGTGGCGGATGCCGCGGAACCGGTTGGGGCTGGCCGCCTGGAGGGCTTCCAGCACCGGCTTGACGCCGTCACCCAGATTCAGGTTGGCGTGGCCCACGATGGACGCGGCGGCGCGACCCGAGCCGTACAGGCCGCTGGCCGAAGCCGCCGCCAGGCCCTGCACGAATTCGACCTCGCCCACCGGACGCATCTCCTCGGGGCCGGTGGTGCGGTACATCGAGCGAGCCTCCACGAAGACGGTGGAGGTCACGTTGTGCCCGCTGTTCATGTCCGCCGCCAACTCGTGGAGCAGGTAGCGCTGGTAGGGAATGCGCTCGGTGCGGTAGTCCCAGAAGTGGTGGTGCGGATCGCAGATGGGGATCTCGGGCTCCAACGGTTCTTCCTGTCGGAGCGCGTGCCAATCATTGCCTCCAAACGGCATAATCAAGCCTCCGTTTTTCCGGTGTGCGTGGGATTACGATGACGAGAGCGGCGAAGTCAGCCGCCAGCCCGCCGGCGCGCAAATCATAACATAGGGGGTCCAAGCAGCCCGACGGTTCGGCGACAGCACGAGACGACCAGCGCGCGTAGCCGGAATCGTTGGGGCGCCATCCCGACGCATGAACATTTTACCCAGAAGGATCTACTACGGCTGGTGGGTGGTCGCCGCCGCGTCGGGCATGTCCTTTGCCAACGCGGCGACGGCCATCAGCATCCTCACCGTGTTCGTGGTTCCAATGAGCCAGGAGTTCGGTTGGAACCGCACCGAGGTGGCCGGCGCGACGAGTCTTGGCGCTGTGCTCGGCGCTGGTCTGGCCCCGTTCACCGGGCGCGCGGTGGATCGCTTCGGAGCACGAGTGGCGCTGGTGGCCGGGGGATTGATCGTGGTGGCGGGATGCCTGTACCTGGCCGGCGCCCAGGCGTTGGCGGGGTTCTACGTGGCGTTCACCGCCGTGCGCATCGCCGACCAGGGCCTGATCCAGGTGAGTGCCGCAGTGACCGCTGGCAAATGGTTCGCGCGGTACCGTGGGCGAGCCACCGGGCTGGTAATGCTGGGTAACGCGGGTGGAGTCATCGTGATGGCGCCCCTGGTGCAACTGGTAATTTCGGCATGGGATTGGCGGGCAGCGTGGGTCATGCTGGCGGGCGTCATGCTGGTGGTCGGCGCGCTCCCGGCCCTGTTGCTGGTGCGGCGACAACCGGAGGACCTGGGCCTGCGGGTGGATGGCGACGGAACATCTTCCCTGACCACCGGTTCCGAAGGGCCCAGCGCGAGCCCGGACGTCGGGCTCGGGACTATCATCCGGACGCCGTCGTTCTGGCTGATACTGGTGTCCCTGTTCCTGGTGGCAACGGCCACCTCCGGCATCGGTCTGCACCTGGTGCCGCACCTCACGCAGCAGGGGCTCAGCGCCGGCGCGGCGGTGGCGGCGATCAGCGTAATGTCCATATCGGGAGCGCTGGCCGCGCTGGCGTGCGGACTGCTGGCGGAACGCTCCTCACCCAAACTCTTGCTCGTCCTGGCATATCTGCTGGGAGCGGCGAGCATGTGGGTGCTGATGGGAGCCGACAACCTGCCGGAGACCTACCTGTTCGCCGTGCTGCAGGGCATCGTGGGCGCGGGCATCAACACACTGGCGCCGATACTGTGGGCCGGCTACTACGGGAGAGGGTCGTTGGGCAGCATCTTCGGCGTGAGCCGGGCGGCGCAGGTGGTCGGGTTCGCGGTGGGCCCGCTGGCATCGGCGGTGGTGTACGACCGCACCGGCAGCTACCAGGGCGCTTTCCTGGCGTTGGCGGCCGTGGCCGTCGTTGCCGCCATCCTGCTGGTGACGGCCAGACGCCCGCGAGTATGAGCAGCGGTCGGGGAAGCGTCACCTGCCCGGCGCGGCGGCTCGCATGGCGGCGAGACCGTCGTCCAACCCGGGATGCGGCAGGCCTAGGTCAGCCATCGTGCGCGTGCAATCCAGGCCCAGGCGGTCATCCGTCGGGTCCGTGAGGGGGATCACGAGGTCTGGATCCAAGCCGAACTTCTGGGCGACCTTGACTGCGAATTCGTACATGGTGACCCAGTCAGATCCGGCGACGTGATGGATGCCGATGTCATCTGCTTCGACCAGTCGCACGATTCCGTCGACGAGGTGTGCGACGTAGACCGGCGAACGATACACGTTGGTCGGTGCGTGGTGCGGTTCGCCCTCGCGCAGACGCTCAACCAGCATGGGCACGAAGTTGCGGCGTGCCGGGGCCGGCCAGCCGTAGACGATGCTGGTGCGCAGGATGCTCCAATTGGACGCCAGGGATGCGACGGCCTGCTCGGCATCGAACTTGGTCCGGCCGTATTGGGTGGTCGGCGCCGGCGGGTCGTTCTCGCGGTACGGGCCGTTCTGGCCGTCGAACACGTACTCGGTGGACATGAACACGAGGCGAGAGCCATCGCGCTCGCACAGGCTCGCGATCGCCTCCGTCGCCGTCGCGTTGACCGCCGCGGCCGTCTCGGGATTGCGCTCCGCGGTGCCCACATCCGCCATGGCGGCGAGATGCACCACCGCGTCCGGGCGGGCGACGGTGAACAGCGCGTCCAGCGCTGCGGCGTCGGTTATTTCCAATGGATGCCAGGAGGCCCCGTCGTCGACCGGCGGGCGGGAGTTACAGCTGCTGAAGACCGTATGGCCGGCGGCGTTCACCAGGCGGTGGGACACGTAGCGGCCGATGAACCCGCTGGCGCCAATGATGAGAACACGCATGGTGCATCGAGCCGGCAGGCCGTACTCGGCCCGTCATCGCGAGGAGCGCGGCGACGTGGCGATCTCGTTCCCGCCGCAGCGTTCCCTGTCCCAACGAGATTGCCGCGCTGCGCTTGCAATGACAAGGGCTACTTTGGAAAGGTCCTGGATGCGTTGGTGCTGCTCTTCCGTAATTTCCATGCAGTGAAGTATAGTGCCACGCGCTATAGTGTGAACACGCCCTAGCCTGCCGGTTTTGCGGCATCCCGAACAGTGATATCGAGTGCGCTCTGGTGGACTCCATGACTGCTGACTCTACTCCGCGCTTGGTCAGCCAATCGGCTAGACGGTACGGGTTTGTTGTGAAGGTTGCGGACTTCTGCACTGACTGTTCTACGCAGCCCGCGGGGACTCGGACGGATTGGCTGACCGATGTTCATTCTGCTGTGAATTCGGTACCACCGAAGGTGGCCGGGGCGTTTCCATTAGGTGCACGTAGCCGTTGGAACGACTATGGTGGTGCCGAAAGGCGTCCTTTACTTTGATCGTGTGAGCATCTCTGCGATGTCTCTGGGTAGGTTGACGTTATGCGTTCGCTGAAAACCTTCAACACCGCCATACTCAATCACTGAACTCAAGTGCGATAGAGAATCCCGACTTGGCCGTAGCGGACAGGTCTGTACGGCTCTTTGCCCATTCTGAAAGCGTCAGTAGGGATACACCGCGGCTGTAGAGAAAACGGCCATCATAAGGGTCCAGCTCCAACGCCCGATCGAAGTCCTGGATGGCGCGGTCAGGGTCGTCCTTCTGGAGGTAGGCGCTGCCCCGGCTCCAGTGGGCACCGGCGTCGTCGGGGTCCAGCTCCAACGCCCGATCGAAGTCCTGGATGGCGCGGTCAGGATCGTCCTTCTGGAGGTAGGCGTTGCCCGGCTCCAGTTGACAACGGCGGCGGCGGGGTCCAGCTCCAACGCCCGATCGAAGTCCTGGATGGCGCGGTCAGGGTCGTCCTTGCGGAGGTAGGCGTTGCCCCGGCTCCAGTAGGCATCAGCGTCGTCGGGAGCCAGTTCAATTGCCCGGTTAAGGTCCTGGATAGCACTGTCATAATCGCCCGTTGCGAAGTAGGCCATCCCGCGATTGTGATAAGCGCTAGCAGACTCTTGAGGATTACGTGCGATAGTTGAACCGTAATGATCTATCGCTTGCTGGAACTCTTGTTGATTGTGCGCAGCGACACCGAAATGGAATTCCGTGTAAGCCCGAATCCACCGATGGGATGTCGCGGGACTGGTCAGACCGGTGATGGGAGACGTTTGAAAGGTGCGTCGAGGTTCCTGGTCCCAGTGGACCGGGTTGGGCGAGGGGTGGGGCGGGCCGAGGAGCGCCCGCAGGTGCGGTGTAGGGCGAGATCGGCAGCCAGCTTGGAGCAGGAGACACTCAGGGACCGACCTGGCGCGAATCCGCCAGGCGGTTGGGTAGTGCGGCGGACGGGACGGACGCCATCAGGAAGGGAGGGGCAAGGCGCGCAATCGAGCCAGGGCACTGCTGAACTGGTTTTGCCAGGGCCAGCCTCTGGGGAGATGCAGGGTGAGGCACCGGGCCTTGTGGGCGAGTCGTCCGGCCAGGGAGAAGAAGCGTCGCCGCAGGGTTTTGGTGGTGGCCACCGGCTCGCGCAGACCGATGCGCGCGGTCCAGCGAGCCAGGTTATGCGCCATGACCTGGACGGCCAGCCAGGCGGCGTTGGCGGGGAAGCGGCCCGATGGGAGATGGTTGAGACCCACGCCGTATTTCAGAGCCTGCGCCGCACTTGATGCGGGGTCGCGGATGGCGTTCTCGATCTCGGCGTGGCGGCGATGGTCGGCCTCCAAGTCCAGGGTGTCGCCCTCACGATCAGTGATGAAGGCGTGATAGCTGTAGTTGGCGAAGAGGGCAAGTTGGGAGCCGGGCGTGGGCTTCACCCTACGGACAATGAGACGCACCGTGACGGCATCGGGCTCATGCTGGAAAGGAACGTAGGTTGTCTCGGCCACGTCGGCGGCGCCCTCCATCCAGTATGAGATGGGTGTCCAGTCGGTCTCGGGAATGGCCTCGATGATGTTCCGCAGACGGGGGTGCTGGCGGACGGTGATGGAGAAGCGGACCTTCGCCTTGCGGCAGGCGGCGACAATGGCGTGGTTGTAGAAGCCGCGGTCGGCCCGCACGGTGAGTTGACCGGTGGCGCCGGCGTAGCGCACGCGGCTCACCGTCTCGCGCAGGAAGTGGGCGGCGCCCCGGGCCGTGTTGGCCCGTCCCTGGCGCAGGCGGGCCATCAGCACGTCGCCGGTGCCCGCGGCCACGGCGAACAGCGGGTGATAGCCCCGCTGGCCGGCGTAGTTGTGGCGCTGTGCGCCTTCCTTGGCAAGACCGTAAGTCTCGCAGACGGTGGAATCAAGGTCGATGGTCAACGGATCATCGCCCGGTCCGGCCCCAACGGCCCAGGCCCTCGCCAGCACCTCTCGGCTCACCCGATCCAACTGGCGCACGTGGCCCCACCGGAAGCTGCGCAGGAAGGTCCCCAGGGTGGACGGCGCTTTCACGACACAACCCAGCACCTGCTCGGTTCCCCCTGCGCGCAACGCGTCAGCATCGTCGATGCAGTCGCCACCGGCCAGCGCCGATGCCACCAACGTCAGCAGCTTGTCGCCCGGGTTCGCCCGCCCCGGCGCATCTCCCAGGTCAACATGGTTGTCCACCAGCTCGCACAATCCCAGGCGGTGGGCCATCGTAACCGGCAGGATCAGCCCAGCATTGGCCACCAGACGGTGGTCATCAAAGGCGACTTGGATGCGGTCGGGGTCGTTGCATGGTAGCATCCGATGGGTGCTCCTCGTTTCGGGCTGGTTTTCGTTGTCAAAAACCATTATCCCCGAAGCCGGGAGCACCTTCTTATCGCCTCACCCCGAGGCCACACTCATCCTTTCGGTGGATTGGGGCTTAGGCTGCACTGTAGTCGGCGCTCCAGTTCCTATCTTGCGAGTTGGTGTCTTCCCGTTAGTCGTCCCGGAATCCCTCCGGAGAGACCGAGACCAACGTGGGATGCTGGACAAGTTGCCTCCGCCAGGACTCCGTGGCCCCAAGTCCGATTTAACCATGCTCCGCACCGCCGCCCACGAACCTCCAAGGACAGCCACGGTCCACATTTCTGAGCACCGCCTCACCGGGCGCTGAGTCTCCGGTTCATGCAACCGAAAGCCAGGCTAACTGCCGCCCAAAGTGGAACATGCCTGGTTTCGGATGTACCCCGCAATGTTGAGGGACTAAAGCTTGACGACTAACGAAGATTTCGTTAACATCGTCGGCATGAGAAATGAACAAAACGCCGCAAAACAGATCATCAGCCGATTCGGCGGCCAGTCGGCGCTGGCGAGTCTCCTGGGCAGACGACAGAGTACCGTGCAGCACTGGGCCAGGATCGGGAGGATACCCGCCCAGTGGCAGGAAAAGCTCCTGGAACTGGCCCGCCAGCATGGCATGGCCCTGGAACCGAAGGACTTCGTCTCGGCAGACACGCCCAGCATAGTGCCCCCCGGCGGCAGGCTGGGTGTGCTCCTTGTGGGTCTTGGCGCGGTCTCGTCAACCTTCATCGCCGGCGTGGAGCACATACGTCGCGGTTCCGGCCAGCCCATCGGCTCGGTGAGCCAGATGGCCACCATACGTCTGGGCAAACGGACCGACCAACGGAGTCCATTCATACGGGACTTCGTCCCGCTGGCAGACCCCGATCAGCTGGTGTTCGGAGCATGGGACCCCATTCCGGACAACGCCTACCAGGCCGCCATGAATTGCGGGGTGCTGGACCGGTACGAGGAGATCGTACCTGTCGCCGACTTTCTCAACACCATCGAACCAATGCCGGCAGTGTTCGACAATGACTACGTCAGGCGCATCCAGGGCGTCAACGTCAAGTCGACGGGCAACAAGTTGGAAGCCGTCGACGCAATTCGTGAGGACATTCGCCGGTTCAAGGCCGAGTACGGGTGCGACCGGCTGGTGATGGCATGGTGCGCATCTACCGAAATATTCATTGAGGAATGCGAGATACACCAGGACATCGAGAGCTTCGTAAGCGGCCTGCACGACAATGACCCCAGAATCCCGCCTTCAATGCTCTATGCCTACGCCGCGCTGCTGGAGGGCGTTCCTTTTATCAACGGCGCTCCTAACCTCTCCGCCGATGTGCCCGCGCTGGAAACGCTGGCCCGGGACGTCGGCGTGCCCATCTGCGGCAAGGATTTCAAGACCGGACAGACGCTGGTCAAGACGGTAATCGGGCCGATGCTCAAGGCCAGGATGCTCGGGGTGGACGGCTGGTTCTCCACCAATATCCTGGGGAACCGCGACGGGGAGGTGCTGGACGAGCCGGAGAACTTCCGAACCAAGGAGGAGTCGAAACTCGGGGTGCTCGAGTACATCCTGCAGCCGGAGATGTACCCCGAACTTTACGCCGACGCCTATCACAAGGTGCGCATCAACTACTACCCGCCCCGCGGCGACGCCAAGGAGGGCTGGGACAACATCGACCTGTTCGGCTGGCTGCGCCACCGGATGCAACTGAAGATCAACTTCCTCTGCTCCGACTCCATCCTGGCCGCGCCCCTGTTGCTGGACCTGGTCCTGTTCATGGATCTGGCCCAGCGCTCCGGCCTGTCGGGCATACAGGAGTGGCTCTCCTTCTACTTCAAGAGCCCCCAGCACGCGCCGTCGGTCTATCCGGAGCATGACCTGTTCATTCAGCAGACCAAGCTCAAGAACACCCTGCGCTGGCTGATGGGCGAGGATCAGATCACCCACCTGGGCATGGAGTACTACCGCGATTCGTTCTCTCCGGTTGGCGTGGAGGCTGACTGATAATGCTGACCCTCCAGGGTCGGGAATAACTGTCGGAATGCAGAGGATCGACGCGGCGGGATGAGGCTGGCTCAATGCTTGTGGAATGGTGATTTGATGGCGGGAAGCAACCCACAACGCCTGCTGCTTCACTGCCGGAACGTGTTGCACGGTCAACTGGAAGTGGGATTGATGGCCCGATTACTGGGTATCCCTGACGGCCAGCGAGTCCTTCAGGTGGGATGCGGGAGCGGTATCGCCCTGCCCCACCTCTCGAAGGTGTGCAAACCGAGGGTCATGGCGGGCATCGACATCGATCCAACCCTCCTGGTTGAGGCGAAAGCCAGGGTGCGTGAGAAGGGTATCGGCGCGTACCTGGTGCGGGCAGACGTGCGCGAGATGCCCTTTCCCGATGGCTCCTTCGATCTGGTCATCGACTTCGGCGTTTGCTATCACGTCAAGCGTCCTGGGGATGTGCTCAGGGAGGTTGCCCGGGTTTTGGATACCTCGGGCACATTCGTTTACGAAACTCCGGTGGCCCAATCGCTGGCCCATCCAATGGCTGATCGCACCAGGCGCCTGCCCTGGGAGGATGCGCCGTCTTTGAAGACGCGCCGCCGTCAACTGCTCTGGGCCAGCCGCACAAAAGGCGAGTTCAGCCGTCAATGGATGTTTGACGCGGCTGACGAGCGCTTTGCCAGCGCTCCTCCGATATGACGCCAGACCTGAATGGCATCACGCAACTCTGAAAGGAAACTGCACTCATGGAACACGATTAGGAGCACCAGTACCAACCAGCGTGAGCAGATCCGGAATCAGTCCGGCCGAGCGCCCCGCCAGGGATACGGCGCTCGCATACGACAAGAGGAGCCAACCATGATCCAAGCTCAATTCGGTGGCGACAAAAAGACCGGCAAATGGGCATTTGCCAATCTGGAACGGCGCATGGTCACCTGGCTGGTTCCCAGGGTGCCGTCCTGGCTCGAAACCTACCATCTGACGATGCTGACGCTGGTGTGGAGCATCGGCATTGTTGCGGCCAGCTTGTTGGCCCGCGAGAGCCTCCATTGGTTGTGGCTGGTTTCGGGCTTCATCGCCCTGCAGTACCTGAGCGACGTGCTGGACGGCGCAGTGGGCCGCCATCGCGACACCGGTCTGGTCAAGTGGGGGTTCTACATGGACCATTTCCTGGATTTCCTGTTCCTCGCGTCGGTAATCGTAGGTTATTCTCTGGCCCTGCCCCACATAGCCGCCTACTGGTTTTTCGCTCTGCTGGTGGTCGGCGGGGCGTTGATGGTCAACTCGTTCCTGTCATTTGCCGCCACGAACGAATTTCAGATATCGACGCTTGGCATTGGTCCCACGGAAATACGCCTGTTTTTCATTCTGGCCAACGCCGCAATTATTTTCTTCGGCGCCGCATGGCTGCCCATTGCACTGCCCGTAATCCTGGGAGTTCTCACCGCGACCCTGGTGTGGTCGGTTTGGCAGTCTCACCGCCGCATCTGGGCGATCGACATGGAGAACAAGCGCAACCGGGCCGGAGCTTAACTCCGGTTCTTCTCCGGTTGCTCACGGGGTTGGCCAGTCAGTAATTGGTTGACGCAGCGGCGCTCGACGAACAACCCTGTGCACTGGTCAAGACGCTAGCGTAACCGGCCGGTATGGCCTCGGCCCCCAGGGTAGATTCGGTAAAGACGGTCAGGTGGGCGGGAACACTCTCACGCTCCTTGAGCACGCCGCAACACTCATCTCTTCGGTGGATTGGGCCCTAGCGGAAGTTGGGCATCACTTTTTCTGCGAATAGTTGGAGCGAGCTGGACACCTGGTCGTAGGACAGGCCCCCGGCGTCCAGGTAGCTGATGAAGTGGGTGACGTGGTTCTCTTCCAGTTCCTTGATGGCTGCCGTGACCTTCTCGGGGCTGCCGATGGCTGCCATGCCTTCCTTGCCCCGCTCGGCCACCAGATCCGGCTCGATAAAGGGGTCGTCGATGTAGTGCTCATAGCCACGCACCCCTGAGGCCCGCACCACGTCGGAGAGCGGGCGGCGCAGGAAGTCCCCCATGTCGCCAGCCCATTGCAGGCGCGGCACCAGCAGTTCGATGGCTTCCTCGTCGGTGGGAGCCACATAAACGTTGCGGACGGCGGCGACTTCGATATCATCGGGCGCTGTTCCCTCTTCCAGCATCCGCCGGCGGTAGAGGTTAATCAGGTTCTGGTCAGAGTCCGGCGAAGCAGGGAAGAAACTGCTGCCCACGGTGAACAACCCCCAACGGTTGCGGACGGCAATCTCTACCGATTCCGGGCTGTGAGTGACCGCCATAAATATGGGCGGATGCGGCTGCTGCACCGGCTTGGGAATAACCCGCACTTCCGGGAAGCTGAAATAGTCGCCGTCGTAGGAGAAGGTGTCCTCCGTCCACGACCTGACCGCGATGTCCATGCCCTCGATGAAACGGTCGCGGGATTCGGCGATGTCCAGGCCATAGATGTCGAACTCCCGCTTCTGGTAGCCGCGGCCAGCCCCGACAATCAGGCGTCCCTGGCTGATAATGTCCAGTGTGGCCAGGTCCTGCGCCAGCCGCAGTGGCGCGTGCCACGGCACTATGGTGCAGGCCACGCCCACTTTGACCGCCCTGGTCCTGGCGGCAATGGCAGCCAGCAGGCTGTGGGGCGAGCTGATGATGCTGTGTTCGCTGAAAGCGTGCTCAGCAATCCACACCGAGTCGAAGCCCAGTTCTTCCGCCAATTCCGCGCCGCGCAGAATGTCCTCGTAGACCTCGACGTCGGTGCGGCTCACCGGGTTGGGATTGACCTTGCTCTCGTCGGCGTATTGCTCGTGCAGCAGGGGGCGCTGGCCCACAAAGAAGGCTCCGAATTTCATCCGGTTAGTCCTCCCGCTCGATCTCGGCGTACACCGCCCGCATGGAGGCGCCGGAGTCGTCCTCCACCTCGGTGAACCACTTGATCAGAGAACGGGTCAGCTGGTCGACAGACTCATCGGCTGAGGCGGCCTCATAGCGCTGGCGCACATTGGGCAGGGTTACGCGAGATTGAGCTTCACGCATCCAGACGATCTTTTCCTTGTCGGTCATGTCCGAACCGGCCACGCGCAGCCGCTCGGTAAACAAGGCGTCGTCCTTGTCCTCGGGAACGCCGCCCAACTCACGAATGCGCCGGTCGAAGATGTCCCCGTGGCTGGTCTCGCGCTCGGCTACCAGAGAAAGGCAGGCCTTCAGCCCCGGATGCTCGGTCTTATCGGCCCATGCCTTGAGGTAAACTCCAGCACGGTGTTCCTGCAGGCGAACGTCGTTGAGCAGGTCTATGTATTCTGGCTGGTCCGGCATTGCGATACCTCACTTAGTATTGAGCATTTGGGAGGCGAAAGCGGACGCGGCTGCCGCCATTTCGTAACAAAACGTTCGCCGAATAAAACACTCGCCGATGATTGTCGGGCAGCGCGGTTGCAGCCGAGTTTAGTGTGCCTCCCTTGGGGTGTCAAACTTGGCTGCGCCCGGCGCGTGATAAAATGCCGCCACGAAATCAGCCCGGTTTCAGGAGCGGTTTTGCCTCAATTGACTGAAGCGCAGCGCGGCATTGTCACCACGATCAGAGAGTTTGTCCGCCGGGAAGTCCAACCTGTCGCCCAGAAAATGGAACACGCCGACGAGTACCCCTTCGAGCTGGTGGAGCGGATGAAGGAGCTGGGCCTGTTCGGCGCGGTGATCCCCGAAGAGTACGGCGGGCTTGAGCTGGATGTCACGTCCTACGCCCTGGTCATCGAGGAAATCTGCCGGGGATGGATGAGCCTGAGCGGGATACTGAACTCCCACCTCATCATGGCCTACATGGTCACGACCCACGGAACACCGGAGCAGAAGGAGCGATTCCTGCCCCTGATGGCGACCGGCGAGAAGCGAGGCGGCATCTGCATCACCGAGCCCAACGCGGGCAGCGACGTCCAGGCCATCGAGACTCGCGCCGTCCGCGAAGGCGACGAATACGTGGTAAACGGGGTCAAGAGCCTGATTACCAACGGGCGCCACGGCAACACCTTCGCCCTGGTCGCCAAGACCGACCCGAACGCCGACCCGCCCCGGCGCGGCATCAGCATCTTCATCGCCGAGAAGGGGCCGGGCTTCAACGTGGTACGGGACATACCGAAGCTGGGCTACAAGGGCGTGGATACCTCCGAGCTGTCCTTCGAGGACTACCGCGTATCCGGCGGGAATCTGGTCAGTGGCGAGGAGGGCAAGGGGTTCTACCAGATCATGAGCGGGCTGGAACTGGGCCGCATCAATGTTGCCGCCCGCTGCCTCGGTGTGGCGCGCGCAGCGCTGGAAGAATCCACGCGATACGCCAGGCAGCGCCAAACCTTCGGCAAGGCCATCGGAGAACACCAGAGCGTGCAGATAATGCTGGCCAACATGGGGACCCAGATACAGGCGGCCCACCTGATGGTGCTCCACGCCGCCGAAAAGAAGGACCGGGGCGAGCGCGCCGACATGGAGGCCGGAATGGCCAAGCTGTTCGCCAGCGAGATGTGTATGCAGGTCGCCACCGACGCCATGCGCATCCACGGCGGCTACGGCTACACCCAGGACCTGACGGTGGAGCGCCACTTCCGAGACGCCCCGCTGATGATGATCGGCGAGGGAACCAACGAGATTCAGCGCCTGGTCATCGCCCGCCATCTGCTCAACAACTACCCCACCGGCGACTTCCTGTACGAGTCGGGGTTGTAGGTACCAGTCAGGGTTGTAGGCGGACTGGATTTGGCGAGCGTATTACCCTGTTTCGAACTGCTCGGGCACGACGAATAGTATATTGAGAACCGTCGTTGCAATGCTTGATGGAGGTCCTCAGCCATGGTTCAGAACAACAACGAAACCGGCATGACCCGCGCCCTGGGCAGCTTCGCCCAGGCGCTCGAGTACGAGGATCTGTCGCCGGAGGTGATCGACTGGGCCAAGTACCTGTGCCTGGACTTCGCCGCAGTTACGCTCAACGGGTCCACCACCGGCTCGGCGCGCGCTGTCGTTGATGCGCTGCAGCGCCTGGACCGCCCGGGGCCGTCAGTGATCGTGGGCACGCCGTATCGAGTGCTGCCGGAATACGCTTCGATGGCCAACGGCACCGCCTTTCACAGCATAGAGATGGACGACGTCAATAACGAGGCGTCGCTGCATCCGGGCGTGGTGGCCTTTCCCACCGCCCTTTCGATGGCCGATCTGGCCCATGTGTCGGGCAAGGACTTCATCGCCGCTGTGGTTGCGGGGTACGACGTCATCGTGCGGCTGGGCCGCGCGTTGCAGCCTGCCGAGCATTACGGGCGAGGCTTCCATCCCACCGGCACCTGCGGGGCATTCGGCGCTGCGGTGGTGGCCGGGCGGCTGTTGGGGCTGCAGGGCGACGACTTCATCCACGCCCTGGGCATCGCGGGCAGCCAGACCGCCGGCAGCATGGAATACCTGGCGCAGGGCGCCTGGACCAAGCGACTCCATCCCGGCTGGGCATCGCACAGCGGTTCCTGGGCGGCCCTGCTGGCCCGCTCCGGCTACACCGGCCCCACCACCATCCTCGAGGGGCGCGACGGCTTCCTGCAAGCCTATTCCGGCAACCCCGACCTGTCGCTGGTGCTGCAAGATCTGGGGGACGAATATCTGATTACCCGCACGGGAATCAAGCCCCATGCCTGCTGCCGTTACAAGCAGGGACCCATCGACTGCCTGATAGACATCCGCAATACCCATGGTCTGGAGGCCGATGACGTGGAGGAAGTGACCGTCGGAGTACTCAGCGGCGGTTTCAAGGTGATAGCGTCTCCAGAAGCGGACAAGGCCAACCCCAGCACAGTCGTGGATATGCAGTTCTCCATGCCCTTCGGCGCGGCGGTGGCCCTGGCCTATGGCCGCGCGTCGCTGGAGGAATACGCCGACGGGGTGCCTGACCGCCCGGAGATAAGCCGCATCCTGCCGCGGGTCAAGTGTGTGACCGACCCGGAGTTGGACGCCCACTTCCCCCGCGAGTTTCGCGCCTGGGCTGAAGTCTCCACCGCCGATGGACGCCGCCTGCGCAGCGACATCCGATACCCCAAGGGCGACCCGGAGAATGCACTGTCGTGGGCCGAAATGAAAGAGAAGTTCGCCGTCCTCACCGCAACGGTCATCAGCCCGGAGCGCCAGCAGCAAATCATCGCCGCCATAGAATCGCTGGACGAAATGGAGGACGTGCGAGAACTGGCAGCCCTCCTGGCCGCGGAATAGGCCACCAGGCAGTGCAGATGGGGAAGAGAATATGACCCCTCCGATGCAGGGTGTCCGCATCCTCGAAATGTCGCAGGCCATCGCCGGGCCGATGGCGGCGCGGACGCTGGGCGACCTGGGCGCTGAGATAATCAAGATCGAGCAGCCCGGCGTGGGGGATATGTCGCGGCGCATCGGCCCCCACTTCCTCGGCGGCGAGAGCGCCTATTACCTGAATTTCAACCGCAACAAGAAGAGCGTAACCATAGACCTGCGAACGCCGGAGGGCCGGGAAGTCTTCCGCCGGCTCGTAGCCGTGTCCGACGTGGTGTTAGACGCATTTCGGCCTTCGGCGCTGGAGCGCCTGGGACTGGACTACGAATCGTTGCAGGCAGTCAACCCGTCCATCATCGCCTGCTCGCTGTCGGCCTTCGGGCAAGAGGGGCCGTACCGTGAGCGGCCCGGCTTCGACGGCATCGTGCAGGCCATGGGCGGCGGGATGAGCGTCACCGGCAACCCCGGCCAGCCGCCGGTGTTCATGGGCTTTCCGGTGGGCGACATGGTCGGCGGCTACGTGGCCGCCCTGAGCATCGCCTCCGCGTTGTACGGGCGGCGGTAGACCTCCATCTCCGGTTCGGTCAGTCCGCGTACCACGCTGGCCGGCAGAATGCGCTCGACAAACACGTTGCGCTCCAGGATGATCTGCTCGCCGGCGGGTGAGCTCATCGACTGGAACAGCCCCCGGGGGAACGCTCGGGCCACTCCTCCCACGCCAAGGGCCGGACGATGGCCTCCGTGTGGGCGATCCCCTTGTCCCGCTCTTGGTGTCGATGGACCCATTTGCCGGCCAGGTCCGATCAACACAACTGTCTTCCCGCTCGGTTCCGAGCAATCTACCAAGCCCAATCGGTATAGGTCGTTGTCGTCGATGTCGGCGAGACCCTGGGGTATGCACCCGGTGATGGTGTTGCCGGAGAGGCGCGACATTTCCAAGACGCGGTCGGCCCGTCACGATCGAAACCCCGGCCGCTTTCGGATCGGTCCGGTTTGCAACAGTTCGGTAACCTAACGCCCGGCCTGGCCGGCCAGTCTGAGTTTGCCGGTATCGACGCTACCGATTCGGCACTTGCCCTCTGCGCTGCACCGCACCTGCAGGATATCGTTGAACCGCGATGTTCCGGAGCCAAGCGCACCGGCCTGACCCCTGTTGGAGACCGTAAGAGCCGTTCTCGACTGATAGCGGTGAAGCCTGCGGTCAGCCCCCTCGGTTTCGTTCAAAATGACGTCCAGAGTGTAGTTGGTGATCGGTTGGCCGCTGTAATAATGCACATCCACGTCGAACGTACCGTTCAGATAAACGTCGTGATCAGGAGCGCGGTACGATACCACCTCTGGTCCGAACCCGTTGAGGTCGTCCCGGTCCAAGAAGCCCGGGTCCTTAATTGTGTCACCGAAGTAAATCGTTTGGCCGCTTTTGTCCGTGGTGTAGATATCAACGTCGGTTCCGTCGGTGTCCCACCGCAGCACGAACCCAACCCTTGACGGTACCAGCACGTTGAAGTCGCTTGACGTGTTTTCAACACCTTGCAGGGTGATGACCCGAGCTTCGGTGGCCGGAGTGTTGCCATTGAAGGCTTGGGCGGTGATGCGATTGGCGCCGAGGAATACCACCACCTGCTCCGCGAAGTCGCCTCCGGAACTCATTGCCGTTTCCGTCCTGAGCCCGTTGGCGTTTATTACTACCCTGGTTACGCCGTCCCTTGCCTCCGCCGGGATGTTGCCGCTGACGGTTACCACGCGTTCATCGACCTGTTGACCGCTGGTGTGGCTGGTTATCACGGGATAGGGCAGGAATTCTGCCGTTGCCGGCCTCGTCCTGGTGCTGATATCGACGCTGGCGGAATGGCTGATGCTCGGGTTGACCAGCGTAACGAGCATTTCAGGCGACGCCCCGCCGGCATAGTTGAAAACCGACTGTACCACGTCGTCCCCGGTGGAGAACCACAGGTGTGGGTCCCCATCGTCGCCGATGGTATTTTCGCCGGTGAAGCCGGCATCAAGGCTGGACACCGATACGATGAGCTCGCGGTTGGACCCGACCACGATCTGGAACACGGTGCCCGACGGCTGGCCGCTGGGAGGTGTGACCAAGTACGAGTACGCTCCGGCAGCCGGGATGTCCACCGAAGCGCTGTTGTTCAGCCGTCTGGGCGCAGAGAATGTCACCGTGGGCTCGTCGGCATCGTCGTCGAGCAGGTTGACATCCTGGCGCAATAGCGTTGCATAGTTGTACAGCGCCAGCGCGGCTTCCAGCGACGAGGACCGGTCCTCGCCCAGGTGGTCCCCGAAATCGCAAGCCCCGGCGGTGGAAAGCCACGACTTCAATTCGGTTACCCAGGTCGTATCCGACCCGGTCGCACGGGGCCGGCTCAGCACCTTGTTTAGGTCGGTATCGTAGCCGTCGCAATACGCGTCCAGCATCTTGAAGAAAAATACCCGGTGGTAGGGGTCAGCAGCCGCCGTGTCATCCGCGCTGTTTATTCCCGCTTCCATGATGCGTGGGAAGCTGCTCTTTTTATAGTCGTTTGTCTCGTCGCTCACCATATCCACGAAGGCCTCGGCGGTGCCCTCAACCAACCACAACCTGCGCTTGGGATACCCGAACTGACTGGCAAGTATTTCAAGGGGCGAAAACGTGATAGCCAGTTCATAACCGAAGCCAGCCTTGGTGTCTGAGTGGGACTGCACAGTGTGGAAGTACTCGTGAAACAGCACGCGCTGCGCGGTTTCCGCGAGGCCAGACCTGTTGTTGATGCGGATCACGTCTGAACTCTTCTGCTTCACCGCACCGGCCGCCTCCAACGGTTCGATGGAGACGGTGATGTCCTTGTAGTATCCCAAGCCCATGGCATCGGCTTGCTGCTGTGCGGTGATTACCCACGAGGCAACGTCCTCCAGCGTGGCGCTGTCCTGGTCCTGGTACTGCCAGGAAACGCCGCGGGGCCAGTTGCCGGTGTTATTCCAGTTTGCTCCGTCGGCGAACACCCAGACTCGGATCAGGGCGTGTTTGTCCTTGCAGTATGGGAGATTCAAGCTGCTCAGGTCATGGGTTGGCACTGCGCTCAGGCCTGCCGGCACGCAGCCTGTGATGTTGTTTCCTCCGACGGTCAGGCTGCTCAAGGCGCCCAGGCGTGCTATGGACTCCGGCAACCGTCCGGACAGGTCGTTGCTCTGCAGGTCCAGACCAGTGATCCGGCCGTCACTTCCCACAGTTACTCCATGCCAGTCGGATACGTCGGTCGAGTCGCTGAGCCAGTTTGCGTTGTTGGTCCAGCTGTCTCCGTCCGTTGCGTAGTACACACCTTCCAGCGCTTTCTGTTCCCGGCAATAGGGTCGTCCCAAATCGGCCAGGTCGTTGTCTGCGATCGAACGCAGGCCGTCGGGTATGCAACCCGAAATGGAATTGCCGGCGAGTTTGAGTTCAGTCAGGTCTATCAGGTTTGCCAACTCGTCCGGGATCTCGCCGTTGAGGTTGTTGTTTCGAAGATCCAGGGCAGTAACGCGACCGCCATCCCCAACGGTTACCCCGTGCCAGCTGGTAATTTCCTCGGTGGAGCTCAGCCAGTTGGTGTTGTTAGTCCAGCCAGCCCCTCCGGTCGCGTTGTAGAGTGCCTCAAGGGCGTGCTGGTCCCCGCAGTACTCCAGGTTCAGTCCGGCCAGGTCGTTGTCCGCCACCGAGGCGAGTCCGTCGGGAATGCACCCGACGAAGGTGTTGCCGGAGCCCAGCCCCAATCTGGTCAGGTTGGACAGGAATCCCAGGTCATGCGGGATTTGGCCGATCAACTGGTTGCCGCTGAGGTCCAGGGTGGTCAGGCCGGTTAGCGCTCCCAATCCCTCGGGTATCGAGCCCGTCAACTGGTTGTCACTGAGGTCCAGGGAAGTCAGGGCGCCCAGAATATCCAAATTGGGTGGGATATCTCCAGTCAGCTGGTTGTCGCTGAGGTCCAGGGCGGTCAATGCGGACAGGCCGACTAGCTCACTGGCCACGGTCAAGAACGGTGCGGATAGCTCATTTCCATCAAGATTCAAGGCGGTCACGCGGCCGGCGCTGTTGGTGCTCACCCCGTACCATCGGTTGATGTCTTTGTTGGGCGGGGTGAAGTTGTTGATGCGCACTTTCACGTCGTCGTCGTCCGCATAGGTGCATATATAATTGGGGCTGGGCCCCCATATCGCCTCCACCAGAACCCATCGGGAATCCCTGGCGCAGGTAACCTTGTCCCTGATAGCGGCGTATGGGTCTTGCTGCGGGGCTTGAAGAGGCGCCGATCCAACAATCAGGTCTCCGAATGCGAGGCGGCGCCACAGGGTATCCACAAAAACGATGTCGTACGGGCGCGGCTTGCCACCCAGCCGAGGGGTTTCGATCATCGGCGCGTGGTGGGCTAGAAAACGACGCGCATCCTGGCCCGGCCCGGGCCCCGCTGCTGTGCCGGATATGTCGTTGCGATACCCGAAGAAATACATGCCCTCCAATCCCTGCAACCGCACCACCAGCACCGGGTCATCTGCGGTACCTTCCAGGACTATATCCTGGTAAACGGTTGACCATTCGGCGTTTCCCCCGTGTATCTCCTCGCCGTATCCGTAGAGGTTGAACTGGTACGGAGATATGCCTCCAGGCAGTTCGCTCACCGGGAACCGGATCTCAACTGGCGAGTCGAAATCACCCTGTACCACGAATATCTCGGTGGTCGGAGTGACCCACGAAGGAACAGGTGGGGCTTCGTTCCGAGGTACGGTTTGGAACAGCGCCTGCAACTCCGTCAGCCTGTCGGTTGAAAGGGTGGACTCCTCCGGTGGCGAGGTGACCAGCAACGCGTTCAGTTGCGACATTTCATCGGTTACCGTCAACGCATTTTTACCCAGTTCGGAATCCTCGCCCACCGTGGTGGCAATGTCTTCGGACTGAATCACCGCTATCCGGAATGAGGTCTCCGCGAACCTCTCACCGTCGGTCACCGAGATGGTGATGTCAAAGGTCATACCGACATCAGACTCCTGCGGCTCCCATACGGTGGTCCCGTCGCTGAGATCAACCACCATCCCTTCCGGGCCCTCGACGAGCGCGAAGGACAACTGGTGTCCGCCGCGATAGCTCACCACCGGATTCATCTCCGCCGGTACGTTGGGGATGAACGGTTCAAACTCCGGCGGCGGCCTTATGGACAGAACCGGGGGAACCGGGGGTCTCGAAACCGTTGAACCGCCGCCGGAGCTGGGCCGGCTCCGGGTGCTGAGGGAAAAGGTGGCTAGTTCTGTCTCAACGCCGGCATCATCCACCGCGACTGCGCTGAACCTCAGGGTCGTGCTGTATGTGCGTGGTGCCGAGACCGTGGACGTGAGGGTGCATTCCTGCTCCACGCCGTTTTCGCAGTCAACTTGGTCAATGTCGGTGCCGTCCTCGGCAACTAACGCCAGGTGTTCCAGGCCGCCGTCAGCATCGCTGACCCGCAATACGATCTGAACCTCCTGACCCCTTTGCAACCCGCTCCGGACGATGTCGCGAGCGTTGATTGTCTCGCCGTCTAACTCCAGAAAACTCAGTTCGGACGGCAAGTTGGGTACCGCCTCGGGTGTTGGCGCCGGAGTGGGAGCGGGTGTGGGAGTCAATTCGGGCGCCGGAGTGGGAGCGGGTGTGGGAGTCAATTCGGGTGTCGGCGTTGGAGCGGGCTCCTGCTCCTTCGGGAACACCACCTGTTTAGGCTGAGTGTAATCCTCCGCTGCGCCCGGTTCGCGGACAATCAGGTAGCATACCTTGTCCGGCGAGTTAGCCTTGTATCCCTCCTCACTGTCGTCGGAGGCGGGGTAGGCGCGAATAGTGGTGTAGCCGTTGCTGTCGGAACTGCGGATGACGAACCAGCGCTGGCCGTCAGCGTCGGTGTGATAGTCCTCGTACTGGATCTTGCCGTAGTCGGCCTGCCGCAACGCTCCGTCGTAGCCCTGCCCGGGCCAGTCCGCGGGACACTCGGGAGGGCTCTGCGCCATTGTTTGATGGGCAAACCAAGCGCCCATGGCGGCCATGCCAACAACCGTACCGATGATCACGAGCAGGGTACGCAGGTTCGGGAGCGAAATCATAATCACAGCCTCTGTGCATGGTTCGTCGTCTCGGATTGGTGCAATGGCATGCGGCTGGTTCAGGCGCTGCGCCGGGGTACGGTGGGAAAGACGGCCGTGCGGCCTCCCCCGGGCACGTTCAGCGCAACCGGAGGCGACGCGGCCACCTTGGCTTCCAGGGCCATCGCCCGGGGCTTGTCCGATCCTCTGAACACGTAGCACCCTAGGGTGAAGGGCTTGAACTCCCAGTAGATCCGACGACCAACGGTGACCGGCACTTCCATCACCCCGTGGGGCTGCTCCCTCTGGGCGATGTAATCGTGGTTGTACTTGTCGAGGAATACCGATCTGGGACGTTCAAGGCTATTGCCGAAGTGGACGTCGTTTGACCCGAAGGAGTTGACCGCTTTGAGAACCCACGATTTGGCGTCCTCCAGGATGCTGTGATGCAGGCCGGGCTCGCTCTGCAGGGTTCCAGCGGCCCAGACGTGAGTCTCCGGGATGTTGAGCCGGCGGACGCGTTGTTCGTTTCCGGTGAGTTCCAGCCCCAGGTCGCCGAGGCGCTTTTCGAAGGTGGGGTGCTTGATAAGGGCGAAAAGGAATTTGTTGCCCACCATGCGGGACAGCATGGTGGGCGCCATGCACACAGCGTTGTCGGAGTAGGCCCGCTCCAAAGCTCCGATACCCGCGCCCCTGGCCGTTGCCGATGGAAAGTTTCTCTCTCGCATGATGTCGTCGAAGAGGAGCCGCTTGTACACCAGATCGATCTGGACGCCGTCCTCCACCCTCAACAGTTTTCCGTCGCGGTAGGTTATTTCGTCGGGTTCCAGGATCTTGGCCTCGATTCCGGCTTCTTCGAACCGTCTCTGGAACTCCCTGAATTCACTGGAGGTGGGGCGATTGCGCACGTCCACGTCCAGGATGGCCACCGAACGAAGGGGACGAGAGGAAGCGCCGGTGGCCGCGAGGTACCCGTTCCAGTGGAGTTCCAGCGCTCGGATCAAAGATTCGCAGGCCCGTCCGGGCCACTCCCGCGGGAGATAGCTCATGCCCATGGACCGGCACTGCTCGAGTTGAACCGGGATCAGGACGTCGAGGTTGAAGGTGCCGGCGGGGGAGTCGGTGTTCAATTCGAGGACATGGAGATGGCCCCGGTCGGTAAGGGTCAGGTCCACCCGGCATATCTCGGGGAGGTTGGGGCACCGAGTGTCCCGGCCGCTGAAGTTGTTGGCCAGGCTGGCCCGGGCCAAGCGTGTATCGTTGTCGTTGTACCCGGCGGCGCGCTGGAGGTGCCGGTCATCCAGAAGCACTGCCAGGGCTTTGGAACACAGGCTGACGGCAGTTTCCGAGACCAGGTTCACCTGCTCCCAAACGCCGCCGGTGATCACCAGCGGACGGAGTACGTAGGGGATCAGATCTACTTGGTCGTCCGTGATCCTGCGGGTGCAGTCGGCTTCCTGCAGGGTTCTCCGCAGGTTCTGCTCCCAGGTCAAGATTTCTTCTAAACTCCGAGCCTTCCAAGCGGTTACGCTGAAAGGGTCGGCATAAAAGACGTCCTCGATGCGGTTGGGTTCGGGGAGGGCGACCTCCGGCCGGTGGACCCTGGCCAGGGCGTTGGTGATCGCATCGTGGTAGCCCTTTCGCACCGCCGTTCGGTACCCGGCAGGCATGGGCCGGGGTTCCTCTCTCGGGCTGCGGAAGGTCACCACCCGTTGCCCCACGGGCAGCGACTTCTCACTAGCGAGGCGAATATCGGCGGTTACGTCGACCTCCGCGTAGGAGCGCTCACGCCAGCGCAGGCGCTGAAGGTCTCCATCTGTGACGTTGATTAGGGCACCGGGTACCGACCCAGTGGTTTCA
This sequence comes from uncultured Dehalococcoidia bacterium, assembly GCA_951813535.1. Lineage (GTDB taxonomy): Bacteria > Chloroflexota > Dehalococcoidia > Lucifugimonadales > UBA3495 > Bin87. Next base: position 3,258,245 of record OX638345.1, read on the forward strand.
GGGGTGTAGTCAACCGTGAGCCATTCGAGGTACAGGTCGTTTACCGAGGCGCCTTCGTGGTCGATCAGAGGACGCCAACTGGGTAGACCCCAATTGATGCTGTGGTTTTCCAAAAAGGCTGGGATGCATTCGATATTCCGCTGCGGATTAGCCAGGGAGCGCCGCAGGCTGGCTGAATCCAGAAGGCTGCCGTACACGAACAATGGGTTCCAAACCACATCGGTAAACTCTTCCACAATGGTCAAAGCGTCTTGGAGCTGGGCTTGATATTCAACGAAAAGACGGCGCAGCATGGTGCGCCGTCTGGGCCCCGTTAACCCATCCCCGAACACGGCGTCGCCGATCTGCGTGATATAGGTCCTGATGGTATTGGCCGTGACATATAGATCCCGGGCCATTTCTTCGTCGCTGTAGTCTTCCCCGATCATCTGGACAATCCGCCGCCAGCGTTCCGTCCAACCTTCGTACTTTTCCCCGAATCCGTAGCCAGTCATTCTGCACCTCACCCTTGATATTCGGGCCAGGCAGAGCCTTGAGCCCAAACCTATGTTGTGTCCTGCAACACAATGTCAGGCGCGCAAGCGAACCCTCACAGGGGTTCGTTACTACTTGACGGCAAGTAAATGACCATGGGTCCGGCTAACGGAGATCCAACAATTCGGGCTTCAACGGCGCTTTGGCAAACCCCGAGTTGCCGGACCTCACGTTCAGCGATTTGGAACGCCAGTAGATGAGATTCTGCAACGCAAAAGACTCCATCAGCTTTTTCAGCGGCTTCCCAACAGTGGCGTTGAAGTCCTTGGCAACAGTTTGAGTACTGCCACTTCGATCAGCCGTATCGAGCGCGCCGGTACCGGCTACCACCGTTGCGGTTTACAATCTGCTCCGATGGATCTGCGACACCTCGGGTGACGGAGTGCTTTTAGCGCAGGACACCTGGCCAAAACTCACACTAAACAGCGATAAAATCACATCGATACCGCCGCTACAGCGATAGAAACGAAGCATATCTTCATGATCTTTCAACCTCATAGCCAACGTTCGAGGTAGAAACGCGGGGCAGCGCAACCCGCTCCCCTTAATAAAGGTGTGCGATGTTCGTGATACGTGATAATCGGAGCACACCTTTCTACCGAATGAAAGGATGTTAATCGATCAAAGGACTGGTGGCTATATAACGGTATTTAGGCGTCGGGTCGTCCGATAGCACGAAGCGGCCATTTTCGGACAAACGTAATGCGCCGCGTAACGTCTGGGTTGAAAAGGATTGACCCGAATCCACCGAAGGGGTACGACCGCGGGGGTCAAACCAGGGATGAGAGGCGAGGGAAACAGGCTGTAGCGCTTTGATCCCCGGAGATCCGGCTGGGTGTGGGTTGTGACCGCCGCAGAAAGGGGTTATTGACGACCGCAGGTCGTGTCGGAGGACGAGATCAGCTTGCAGACGGCGGCAGGAGGCAATCTGTGCCCAGACTGGCGCAGACCCGCCAAGCGGTTGGGTAGTGCGGCGGGCGGGTAGGATGTCGTCAGGCCGGGAGTGGCAGGGCGCGCAGCCTCGCCAGGGCGGAGTTGAACTGGTTTTGCCAGGGCCAGTCCTGGGGTAGATGTAAAGTGAGGCGGCGTGCCTTGCGGGTGATGCGTCCGGGGAGGGAGAAGAAGCGTCGCCGGAGGGTTTTGGTGGTGAACACCGGCTCGCCCAGACCGATGCGCGTCGTCCAGCGAGCAAGGTTGTGGGCCATGACCTGCACGGCCAGCCAGGCGGCGTTGGCGGGGAAGCGGCCCGAAGGGAGATGGTTGAGCCCGACGCCGTATTTCAGAGCCTGCCCCGCACTTGATGCGGGGTCGCGGATGGCGTTCTCGATCTCGGCGTGGCGGCGATGGTCGGCCTCCAGGTACAGGGTGTCCCCGTCCCGGTCTGTGATGAAGGCGTGGTAACTGTAGGTGGCAAACAGCGCCAGTTGTGAGCCGGGCGTGGGTTTCACCCTCCGGACGATGAGCCGCACGGTCGCGGCGTCGGGTTTGCTCTCGAAGGGTACATACGTGGTCTCCGCTACGTCGGCGGCGCCCTCCATCCAATAGGGAATGGGGGTCCAGTCTGCCTCGGGTATGGCCTCGATGATGTTCCGCAAACTGGTGTGCTGGCGGACGGTGATGGAGAAGCGGACACTCAGCTTGCGGCAAGCGGCGACAATGGCGTGGTTGTAGAAGCCACTGTCGGCCCGCATGGTGAGTTGACCCGTGGCTCCGGCGTGGCGCACGCGGCTCACCGTCTCCCGCAGGAAGTGGGCGGCGTCTCTGGCCGTGTTGGCTCTGCCCTTGCGCAGACGGGCCATCAGCACGTCGCCGGTGCCAGCAGCGACGGCGAACAGCGGATATAGCCCCGCTGGCCGGCGTAGTTGTGGCGCTGTGCGCCTTCCTTGGCAAGACCGTAAGTCTCGCAGACGGTGGAATCAAGGTCGATGGTCAACGGATCATCGCCCGGTCCGGCGCCAGCCGACCACGCTCGGGCCAGAAATTCACGGCTCACCCGATCCAGCTGGCGCACGTGCCCCCACCGGAAACTGCGCAGGAAGGTCCCCAATGTGGATGGCGCCTTGACCGCGCAGCCCAGCACCTGCTCGGTCCCGCCAGCTCGCAGCGCGTCGGCTTCGTCGATGCAGTCGCCACCGGCCGGCGCCGACGCCGACGCCGCCAGGGTCAGCAGTTTGTCTCCAGCATTGGCTCGACCCGGCGCATCTCCCAGGTCAACATGGTTGTCCACCAGCTCGCACAATCCCAGGCGGTGGGCCATCGTAACCGGCAGGATCAGCCCAGCATTGGCCACCAGGCGGTGGTCATCAAAGGCGACGTGGATGCGATCGGGGTCGTTGCGTGGTAGCGTCCGTTGGGTGCTCCTTGTTTCAGGGTGGTTTTCTGTTTCAAAAACCATTATCCCCGAAGCCGGGAGCACTTTCTCATCCCTTCACCACGACGCCGCGCTCATCTCTTCGGTGGATTAGGGTCAAAGCAGAAAAGAAAACGACGGTGAAAGCGTTGTCTATGCCACCACTATAGCCCAATATGCCAAACGAAGCGCCAGCGACCACTACAGCCACGGCAGCGGCAAAAAGGGCGGGTATGGGGGTCGCCCCCCGTGCGTTGCTCAAGTTGTCCTCTTCGACCGTTCAGTTCTTTCATAACGCCTCCACGGTGCGGGCGGACTCGTCGAAATCCGATGAAACATCCTGGTGGGCGTGCGTGTTGAACACCGTTACATGATTTCTCGGTTATATGGTAACAGTACCTCGTGGTTTTCAAACGCATCCAACATCCACGGTCGTCCTGTCCTGACGGCCGCTGGATGGCGAACGTCAATTACTGGAAACCGTCAGCCAGCGCACCAGAACCCGATAACCGCATCGAGGCCGACGCCGGCGACCCTGGCACGACCCACGGCTCCAGCGACAGCAAAACCGCTGCCAACGCCCGCCTCGGTAAAATCTTTCGTATCGGCAAACTCAATCTAGAGCGAGGATGATTTACATGGCATTCAATGATGTAGCGAAGAAGTTCGCCAGGCCCGCAGTGGCGGCGATGGCGGTGCTCACCGCACTGGCGGTGGTGGACGGCGGGATACCGATGTCACTGAGCGCGCCGGCGCCCGTGCAGGGAGCGACCGAGGGAGAGGTGATCTGGTCCGCAACTCTCACGGTTGGGGGCGACGGCACCGCACGTGGTTACGCACGCAGTGGCTTCGGAACCCTTTCTGACACGGACTTCACCCTCGGGTCCCAAAATGTTTCGGTAAAGGCGATCGTTGAAAGGCCATCACCCGGCAAGAATCTGCAAATCGCGCTGGACACCGAACTGGATGTTCCCCAATCCCTTGCAATGCGGTTCAACGTCGACGGGCAGGAGCATCGATTCGCTCTGGCCGTTCCTTCCACCGACGCGCAGAACAATCATATCTACACATGGGTGAATTCAACCGATTATGGATGGACGAACGGGCAGACCATAGCCCTGACGATCACCGCTCTGCCGATCGTCACCATCGAGGCGGTGACCAGTCAGGTGGAGCACAAGAAAATTGCGGAATTTCGCGTTACGCGCACGGGGAGCGCTGACGACGATCTGAGTTTCAGGATCCGATTCAAGGAAACGGGAGATACGGCCACGGCGAAATTCAACGCCGGTAAATCCAGGCTGACCCTCAACCACTGGGCCGCAGAGACGGATGAAAGCAACGATCCGGTCTGTACCATCACCTGGGTGGTGACGACCGGTGCCGGTTACGTCGTTGGAGACCCGGCCGAAGCGGAGGTGGACGTGGAGGGACCTGGCAGCACCTGCACCTAAACTGAAGCCAGGGTGAAATGCGCAGAGGCATGGCGTAAATTGGGGTCAGTTGGGTTAGGTGGTTTCAGGAGTTGCGAGGGGTTGATGATGGGGGTCAGAGAGATAGAGCGGTCTCTGGAACAATGGCAGCGGGGGATCAAGGACTTGCGGAGGCGGATGCTGCTGGCGCCGACGCCCCGGGAGCGGGAACGGTGGTACGCCATCCTGCTCTTGGTCCAGGGCTTGACGGCGGCGGCCACGGCGGAGGCGCTGGAGCGGGACCCCCACACCATCGGACGCTGGGCGTCGGCCTGCGGCGCGGGAGGGCCTGCGGCGAAGGAGGGCCTGCGGGATTGATGTTCGAGCAGACCGGTGGTTCCCCCCCGCCCTTGACGAGGCGCAGCAGGAGGATTTGAAAAGGGCGGTGCCGGAGTCGCCGACCACCTCGGGCATGGAACTGGCCAACTGGTATTGGAAAGGGGTCAGGCAGTTCGTCTGCGAACGCTTCGGCGTTGAGTTGAGCCGTGGCAGTTGCTTGAACTGGCTGCACCGGTTGGGGTTCAGCTGCAAGCGGCCCCAGAAGCGCTTGGTCAAGGCCAATGGGTCCAAGCGGGAGGCCTTCGTGGCAGAGTATGCCGCCCTGAGGGCGGAGGCCCTGAGGGAGGAGGCCCAAGGGAGCGGAGGGAAAATATTCTTGGTCGACGCGGCGCACTTCCGGGACGAGGCTTACTTCCGGGACGAGGCTCACTTCCGGGCGGACGCGGAACTGAGGGGCAAATGGGCGCTCCGGGGAGAACCGGCCCTGGTGGGCTCGACCAGCCCGCAGTACGGCGAGAAGGCCAGCTATTATTCGGCGGTGTGCTTGGAGACGGGCGAAGTGGAATGGATGGAACTGGAGGGGAACAGTAACTCCGGAACTTCGGTTGCCTTCTTGGAGCAGTTGCGCCAGAGGCACAGCGGGCGTCGCAACGTGATCTGGGACAACGCGCCAGCCCATCGCGGTGAGGCGATGCGGTCGTACCTGAAGACCCCCGGCCTCAACCTGAGGCTGGTGAATCTGCCGGGCTGCAGCCCGGACTGCAACGCCGCTGAGGCCATCTGGGGCTGGGTCAGAGAGGAGGCGACTGGCAATCTGTGCCTGGGAAGCCGGACGGCGGTTCAGGCAAGGGTCGGCAGGTTCCTGGACGGCCTGGCTGGGCGGAGAGACGAGGTGAGACGCCGCTGCCGGACCGTCCTGCAATCAAGGGCCGAGGCACTCATGCGAGACCCGATGCCTGATTCCCAACACCCGGCGAATGCACATCCCACCTTGGCTTTGGTTTAGCTCCATTCGTTGCATGTGTCATGTGCAAGGTTGACAATCCCACTATGGCCGAAACTCCGGACGCTTCCGGTCTCTGTCGGACAAGCGCCTGGGCCCGCCTCCTGTTGTTTCACCGCGCCTGCGGCAGTTCCTTGACCTCTGTGCAACTCTCTGGTTTCAGCACCATATGCCAATTGGCCGCTTTGTTCCCCCGTTGATATGGGTGGTTCTTTCAATGGCAGACTTTGAACGGAAGTCCGCCATCGACGCATAGCTAAACCAGTTCGCACCACGTCCTGCCATCGTCCGCGCCTGCACCCTTCTCTGCCCCATCCATTGGGGCTTACGCGTTCATGGATCGCATTAGACCAAGCCTACCCAAGGAGGTTTCGTCGCACGGATAGATTCGCGACCGGACCGGCCAACCTTTAAGCAGGCGGACGACTCTTGCCGTGACGAGGTTCATTCCACCAAAATCGACCCCTCCAAAACCGCGTTCCGACGCCCTGAAACAGTCGGTTGAGACACTGAAAATAGGGTGGTGCGATCGCCAAAATCTCTTCAAACCGACACCCGAGGGCCGATAGTGGCCGCAACCCTCGGCCCTCGCAGTGAGCTGAGGAAATGGCGTTGGTGCGCGCGTCGAGCCCTAGCCGATGGCCGCCGACCCGGGGTAGGTCCGGATCCCGTCCTCGGACATGTCCAGGGCCTGCAACTCTCCCTGCTCGTTGACCCGCACGCCTACGGAACTTCAGCACGAAGAAACGAGCAAAGCCGGTGAATCGCGACCTCCGCGACAATCCCGGCATTCTGCTCTGATGCGCCACCCTCGGCACCCTGCTGGCCGGATGTGCGGAGCGATCATCTTCGTCAACTTGGAGGAACTGACGATCCACGCATCCGGTCGCAGCGCGTCGGCGTCTATCTTTAGCGCCTCGATTGGCCTGCCGTGGGGTTCGTTCATCGGATCGGCCAGCTTGGGTACCACCGAGCCCAACGACCCCAGGTCCAACAGCCCGAAGGCGCAATCTCGATCGTCGACGTCTTGCCGGAGCCCGGTGAGATGGATCGCTACCGCCGACTTCGACCGTACCAAAACACCCCGTCGAGATCGGCCGCGTCGCCAAAATCGACACCCCCAAAACCCCCCATCGAGACCCTCAAACGGCCGGTTGAGCCCCCGAAAACACTCCATCGAGATTGGACAAAATCCCCGACATCGAGGCGTCCAAACCCGCCATCTGGACCCGCACGGATGACCTGGATCTGCACCTTGAGATCAAGCCATGACCGCGCCAGCGGACGCCATCCGCCTCCACGAGCGGCCGCTCAGGCGTACCCAATTATCGGCGGGGAAGCGTCAGCATCAGGATTTTCAAGATTTGGGCATTGTCAGGATGGCAACCGTTCCGTCGCGGAGATCTCCCCATCCTGTCAAATCATAAAATCCCGTAAATCCTGCTTCTGACGATTTACGAAAACGGGCACACGAGCGAATCGCCACAGTTGGCGTTTTCCGTCTTCCTCCACGCACCGTTGGACAACCCGATTGCGCATTTCGCAATCTGCCTAATCTCGGCCGCGACGCCGGTCGGGTTCAAGCATGGCGCGACCGTCGACGCCGCGCACCTTGCCGGTTTTGTGGACGGATGCTAGAATCATAGAACGCTGGTTGACTTGTCCCAGCGCTTTGCTCCCCTGTAGCTCAGCGGTAGAGCGGGCGGCTGTTAACCGCTAGGTCGTAGGTTCGAATCCTACCGGGGGAGCCATTTCATGTCCGCGGCGCGTGCTGCCAGGGCGGAAAATGCGGCAGTACGGGAACCGTTTTCCGGCGTATCAGCCTTTCATATCTTGCTGAGATGCGCCAATAAATGTAACATTTGTTTGTTCGTGTCCATCCGAAGGATTGGAGGAAATATATGCACACCATAATCAAGAAATGTGCTGTTTTGGTCGCCATCGCGACCCTGTTCACGATTGTCGCGGCTTGCGGTGGAGGCAACGGCGAGACTCCCACCGCGCCCACGGCTCCGGAACAACCCACTACCCCGGCGCAACAGCCGGCCGGTGGCGCTGCAGAGCAACCCACCGAGGCTCCCGCCATGTCTGACGAACCCTTCCGGGTCGGCGTGATGGAATCCCTCACCGGCCCCGGCGAAACCTACGGCACCGTGTCCGTCCAGGCCAAGCAGATGGCAGTCGACGAGATCAACGCCGCCGGCGGTATCAACGGCCGGATGCTCGAGCTGGTGGTCGAGGACTCCAAGTGCGCCGCCCAGGACGCTATCACCGCGTACAACAAGCTGACCGACGTCGACGGCGTGAAGATCATTCTCGGCACGTCGTGCAGCGGCGCGATGCTTGGCGCGGCCCCCCTGGCCGAGGCCGACGGCGTGATCCTCTTCTCTGGACTGGCAACCAACCCCGACATCGCCCACGCCGGCGACTATATCTTCCGCACGTCCATGAACGACCTGCAACTGGGCATAGACACCGGCAACGTAATCCGTGCCGACGGCGCCCAGCGGCTGGCGACCATTACGGAAACCACCGACTACGCCGAGGGCGTGCGACGCACCACGGCGGAACAGTTCGTCTCTTTGGGCGGCGAGATTGTCGCCGAGGAGCGCTACGCCTCGGATGTGACCGATTTCCGCACCCAGCTGACCAAGATTCTTAGCTCCAACCCGGACGCGGTGCACGTTGCCGCCCAATCGGAGTTTTCCGGCGGCACGGTGGTGAAGCAGATCCGTGAGTTGGGCTACGAAGGGCCGCTGTACTCGGAGATCGTACCGGTGGGCGCCACCGCCCTCGACGTTGCCGGCGCAGCGGCGACCGGGTTGAAAGCCGTCATCGCGGAGCTTGACCCGGCCAACAGCAAAAGCCAGGAGGTTCTAAACAACTTCCGGGCGCGCTACGACTATGTGACGTTGCCCTGGTACCTGGCCTCCGGTTACGACGACGTGTACATCACGGCGGAATGCCTGAAAATGACCGGGGATGACCAGGACGCCGACGGATTCCGTGACTGCCTCTACGGCATCACCTGGAGCGGTGCAATCGGCGAAAACTACAGCTTCGACTCCAATGGTGAGGTCGTCGGGCTCGCCAACGCGGTTGTCGAAGTTCTGCCCGAGGCGGATCGCACGGCGGACAACAACGGCTATCGCATCCTCGGCCCCGCGCCGGGCGCGGACGCTGCCATGGCCGCTCCCGTAGCGATGTCTCAGGAGCCGTTCCGCATCGGCGCGATGGACGCGCTCACCGGTCCGGCCGAGACCTACGGCAACCCGATCATCCAGGCCAAGCAGCTGGCGGTGGAGGAGATCAACGCAGCCGGCGGCATCAACGGTCGCATGCTGGAGTTGATCCCCGAAGACTCCAAGTGCGCCGCCCAGGACGCCATCACTGCCTACAACAAGCTGACCGACGTGGACGGCGTCAAGATCATCCTTGGAACCACCTGCAGCGGCGCGATGCTGGGCGCGGCCCCGTTGGCCGAGTCGGAAGGCGTGATCATGCTGTCGGCGTCGGCCACCAGCCCTGACATCGCCACGGCCGGCGAGTATATCTTCCGCACCGCGATCAACGACAACCAGTTGGGCATCGATACCGGCAATGCCATGGCGGCCGACGGCATCCACCACGTTGCTACCATCAGCGAGTCCACCGATTACGCCGAGGGCGCGCGTCGCACCACCGTGGCCCGTTTCGAGGAGTTGGGCAACGAAGTGGTGGCCAGCGAAAGCTACTCAACTGACGTGACCGACTTCCGCAGCCAGCTCACCAAACTCATCGCGGCCCAGCCGGACGGTATCTACCTGGCTGCCCAGCAGGAGTTCTCCGCCGGTACCATCATGAAGCAGCTTCGCGAGCTGGGTTACGAGGGTCCCATCTACAGCGAGACCGTCGCCACCGGACCCGAGTCGCTGCGCATCGCGGGCGAGGCGGCCACCGGGATGAAGGCCATCATCCCCAATCCCGAGTTGAACACACCGGAGGGCATGGCCTTCCTGAGCAACTTTGAAGCGCGGTGGGGCAACGTCGCCACGATTCCTTGGTTCCAGGCGTCAGCGTATGACGACGTGTACATCGCTGCGGAGTGCCTGGCCCAGACCGGCGACGACCAGGACACCGACGGATTCCGTAACTGCCTGAACGGCCTGTCCCGCAGCGGCGCCATCGGCGACAACTACAGTTTCGACGCCAACGGCGATCTCGCCGGCCTCAGCAACGTGGTGGTGGAGATCCTCCCGCTGTCGGAACGCAATGACGACAACCTGGGCTACGTGTCATTGGGGCAGGCTCCCACGCCTTAGCCGCCGCCGACACGGAAGCGTCCAACCCATGAGGGCCGGCCGGGACCATTCGGCCGGCCCTTATGCTATGATTGCCGTCACTATAATTAACAAATGCTGACTTATCAGACTGGCGAGGATTTCGTTGGCTAGCAACCGTGAAAGCGCCCGCGGGCTGCCCCGATTGATCAACGTGCCCGGTACGCGTCTGATTGCCGCCCTCCTTACAGCGCTTGCCCTCGGCTACATCGCCTGGAAAATCGGACAGGCTCCGCCCCAGGCTTTACAATTCGCGTTCAACGGGCTGGCGGTGGGCGCCGTGTATGCCCTGTTGGCATTGGGTTTCACGCTGGTCTACAGCACGGTCTGGTTCTTCGACCTGTACTACGGAGCGGCAGCCGCGCTGGGCGCATACGGTGTTTTCTACCTGCGCACAGACCCATCGCTGGGCAGCCGCCTGGACATCAACAGCATTCCTGTCAACGTGATCTTCGGGACCGTGGTCGCCGGCGTGATCGCCTGGACGCTGCATACCGTACTCGAGCCGCGTTTGCGAGCACGGGCCAGTCCGACGGCCTTACGCACGGGCGTCGCGCTGGTCGCCATTGCGATGGGTATCTACACTGCGATTGTTCTTTCGTATCCGGAGCACCTGCACCTCACTCTGAGTCCAGCGGTAGGGCTGGCGACAGCGGCCGTCGGGATTGTTATCGCTCAAAAAGTTGCCCACGAGGCGGTTTCGACCGCCAATTCAACCCTGGTCGCGTTGATTTCCGCCGTTCCGGCAGCCGCGCTCGGCGCATGGTTCGGCTACCTGTTGTTTGGGACACCGGAAGCAGGCCTCTACCTCAGCTGGGGAGTATCGTGCCTGCTGGCGGGCTGTGTTGGACTGGCACTGTACCGTGGGCTCTACGTGTACATGCGAGAACGGGCCAGATCACCGCTGATCATGCTGGTGGCATCGTTGGGCATACTCCTGGCCATCGCCGCGTTCATCGTCATCGTGTTCCAAAGCGCGCCCCGGCCGCTGCCGGACGCTTTCGGCAGCACCCCATTGAACATCGCCGGCGCCCGCATCAAGGGGTTCAACGTATTTGCCATCGGCGTGGCCCTCGCCGGTTTCGCCGGCATGTGGTTCCTGCTGAAGATGACCTCCTTCGGACGCGCGGTGCGGGCCATCGGCGACGACGAAGAGGTGTCCAAGGTGGTCGGCATCAACACCACTGTGATCATCGCCGTGGTGTTTTTCATCGGAGCTATGTACGCGGCGATGGCTGGCATACTGACCGGACACGATACCGCGGTGCAGCCACGCATGGGACTGCTGCTCCTGCTGAAAGGCTGGATCGCGTCCGTGGTGGGCGGCATCGGGAACCTGTACGGGGCCATCGTGGGCGGGTTCGTGCTGGGGCTGGTGGAGCAGTTCGGCATCTGGGACCTGGCCGGCGAGTGGAAAGACGCCATCTCGTTCGTGTTGCTGATCCTGTTCCTGTCCTTCTGGCCGCGGGGCCTGCTGCCGAGAAGGTGACGCCGTGCCGGTGAATTTTGAAGGCATCCGCGAGTTCGCCCGGATCGCTCAAGACCCGCAGGAGCTGGTGCGCCACGCCCGGGGCAACATCGAGCTCTGGGCCAATCTGTTCGTCATCGGATGGGCGGTGGCCTTCATGCTGTGGCAGGGCTTCGGTTTCGCCGTGATTGTCGGCACGGTATTCGCCATCTGGGCGATCCTGGCGGTAAGCCTGAACCTGGTGGTGGGCTTCACCGGCTTGCTGTCGGTGGGCCACATCGGTTTTTTCGGGCTGGGGGCCTACACCATGGCGATCCTCACGTCAGACCCGGCGTACGAGCAATTGCGGACGGAGGCGATACCCACCTTCGGATGGCCGTTTTTCGCGGCATTGCCGGTGTGCATCGGGTTGGCTGGCCTGACCGCGGTGCTGGTCGGTGTGGTGTTCAACCGGTTCCGAGATGACATCTTCGTGCTGGTGTCCTTCGGGTTTGCGATCATCGCATTCAACGTGTTCCTCAACCTGCGCAGCGTTACGCGAGGCGCCTTCGGGATACACGAGATCGCGCGGCCGGAGATTGGCGGCTGGGTGTTCGACGGAGAGGTTGAGTTCCTGCTGCTAGCGTTGGTGTTCCTGGGATTGGTGATGCTGGTGTCCTGGTTCATCACCACATCGTCCTTTGGAAGGGTGCTGACCGCGATCCGGGAGGACGAGCAGGCAATCGAGGTGTTCGGCTACCGGGCCACGCATTTCAAGCTGGCGGTCTGGGTCATCTCGGCCATGATGACCGGCCTCGCCGGCGGGTTGTTCGCCAGTTGGACCACCTTCATCGACCCCAACTCCTTCATCCTGCTGGAGTCTGTGCTGCTGGTGTCCATCGTCATCCTGGGCGGTCTGGCCACGATCTGGGGCTCTCTGCTGGGGGCAATGGCTTTCGTGCTGTTGGAGGAAGGGATGCGGTTCATCCCATACCTGCCCACCGAGTACATCGGTCAGGCGCGGCAGGTGGTCCTTGGGATCTTGCTGGTACTGCTGATGCTGTTCCGCCCGCAGGGTCTGGTAGGGAGGTACCGGCTATGACCGTGGATAACGAAGCGCTGGCCCTGCAAACCGAGGGCATCTCCAAGCATTTCGGCGCGGTCCGGGCGGTGGACGAATTGAGCCTGTCCATCCCGCGCCAAGGCACAACCAGCATCGTCGGACCCAACGGTTCCGGTAAATCGACGCTGGTCAACCTGCTTAGCGGAGTGCTACCGCTGGACGGAGGGATGGTGATCATCGACGGCGTGGGGCTGCGGGTCGTTCACGCCCACGAGACGCCGGCCCACGGGCTGACTCGCACCTTCCAGGAAGTCCGATTGTTTGACCAGATAACTGTCTGGGACAACATTATGGTGGTGCTGACCGAACGATCGCTGTTCCCATCACTGATCGAGCGAGTGCGCCCGGCGAAGCGCCGCAAAGCCCAGGAGATCCTGGAATCGGTCGGCATGTGGGAAAAGCAGGACTCGCTGGCCATGGAATTGTCCTACGGTCAGCGCAAGTTGCTGGAAATAGGCCGCGCAATGGCGATGGATGTCCAAACCTACCTCTTCGACGAGCCTTTCGCGGGTCTCTTTCCGCAAATGCTGGAACGGGTCAAGGACATCATGAAGCAGATGCGCACCGACGGCTACACCATCGTGTTCGTGTCCCACAACATGGACATCGTACGGGAATTGTCGGACCGGATCATCGTGCTGGACAGCGGCGCCCTGCTGGCCGCCGGGGACGTGGAACCGGTGCTGGGCAGCGCCGAGGTGATCGAGGCGTACCTGGGGGCATGATGGCATCGGCATCGCTGCAAACCGTGGGCCAGGCGAGCGGGAGCGATGACGCCCCGCTGCTGGAGTTGGTGGGCATATCGGTTGAGTACGGCGCGGTCCGGGCGTTGGACGACATTTCAATGGGTGTCCAACGGGGCGAAGTGGTCGCGGTGATGGGTCCCAATGGCGCCGGCAAGTCCACTGTGCTCAAAGCGGTGATGGGGTTGGCGCCGGTGGTGTCCGGCCGGGTGTACTGGCGTCAAAAACCGCTGGCCGCGGCCACCCATGAGATCGTGAAGGAAGGGATCGCTTTCGTGCCCCAGGGCCGGCGGGTGTTCACCCACCTGACCATCACCGAAAATCTCGAAATGGGCTGCATCTACCTGACCGACCGGGCCGAGAAAGCGAACCGGCTCGATTCTGTAATGGAACTGTTTCCGGTGCTGTATGAAAAGCGCAAGGACATGGCGAGCGCCATGTCCGGCGGACAACAGCAGATGCTGGCCCTTGGCCGAGGGCTGATGGCCTCTCCGGAGTTGCTGTTACTGGACGAGCCGACCCTTGGCCTGGCCCCCATCATTGTCAAAGAGGTCTTCGAAAAGGTCGCGGAAATCAGCGAACGTCTCGACACCACCATTGTGGTGGTGGAACACAACATCAAGGGAGTCCTAGACATCGTCGACCGGGCCTACGTGCTGGACAAGGGAACCGTCGTCCACAATGGCACGCCGGAGTCGATCCGGGAGACCGACATACTGACCCAGGTTTTTCTCGGCAGCGCCTAGCGTCAGGGTCCCCGCAATGTCCATGACTAGGCCACGGCATTTGTGCCGTGGCCTAGTCATGCCGACGGATGTAAACCGGTTGATCAGAGTTCGCCGGCGAACATGGCGGTCTGCTTGGAGAAGATCTGCACCCGGTGGCGCGGAGCTTCAAGCACGAAGACCCGGCCGTCATCGCCGACTTCGATGGCAATGGGGCCCTGGAAAGCGCCTTCCCTTTCCGACAGGCCCAGGGCACGCTCACGGGCCCGGACGATGGTGGGGTCCAGATACACGCGCTCCGCGCCCCACTTGGATAGTCCGGCCTGTCCTTGCATGGTGGTGATGTAGCTGCCATTGGCGCGGAACACCTGGACACGGTCGTTCCTGTAGTCGGTGACGAAGATATGACCGTCTTTATCGACTGCCACACCGGTGGGCCGACTGAACTCGCCTTCTCCATCGCCGGGGGTCCCGAACTTCATCAGGAAAGTGCCGTCGGGAGCAAACTTCTGGACGCGATCGTTCCGCCAGTCGGCCACGTAGACATCGCCATTGTGGTCGATTTCGATGCCCCAGGGGTGGTCGAACTCGCCGTCCCCAGTGCCCTTCCGGCCCCAACCGAACTTGAACTGCCCGTCCCTGGTGAACACCGAAACCCGGTGGTTGCGGCTTTCAACCACGTACAGATTGTCGTCCCTGTCGAAAGCCAGGCCGGCGGGCCGGTCGATCTCGCCTTCGGCGGAACCGGGGATCCCCCACATGCCGATCCAGTTGCCGCGTTCCTGATCGTAGATGGAGATCCGGTTCAGCCACTCGTCGGAGACGTACGCGTAGCCCTTGCTGTCCAAGGCCACCGACGTCGGCCACATGAACGAGCCGTTGGGGGTGGTTTCGTCTGCGTCTTCCGGCGGGACCTTCTGTCCGAACTCGGCGACTACCTCTTCCTCGTCGGGATGGAAGACAGTGACGCGCTTGCAGGGGAAGAATGCAGGAGTCTCGGTGCCTCGGCTCAGCACGTAGAGCATGCCGTTGTCGTCGCGCGTGATGGCTACCGGGTTGAAGAACCCGTTGCCGCTGCGAACTTCCTGACGACCAATTGTATGGCTATATTGAAACGTTACCGGCGCGATCTCAGTCGCAGTAACCATATTTCACCTTCCAAATTTCACGCCGCGGGTTTCCGCACGTCCGGCAATCGCGGCGTAGGGGCAGGTTTAAAACCTGCCCCCACTTCGCGACCATTCCTGCCGGCGTCGCGGACAGGGGTTGCAGTTGACTACTTTATGAAGTCGAACTGCTCGTAGGAGCCCTTCAGGATCTCCTGGTCATCCAGGTCGAGCCACTTGTCCAGGATGGTGGCGTAGGTGCTGCGGAAGTCGTTGTTCCACTTCAGGTCACCTTCGTCCAGCTTGTCCGGCTCCAGGGACGGGTACTCGCCGTAGAGACCGCCCTTGACGCCGTCGCCGATCACGAAGGCCACGCTGCCCGAACCGTGGTCGGTGCCGGAGCCGTTTTCCTGCACGCGGCGCCCGAACTCGGTGAAGAGAAGCATGACGACTTCTTCGTTTGCGTTGTGCTCTTTCAGGTCCTGGTACAGGTCGTTGACCGCACGGGAAACCTCACCCCAGAGCTTGGCGAACGAGGTCGGCTGGTTGGCGTGCGTGTCGAATGCGCCGGGGTTCAGGCCGGTGTAGAGGACACGAGTGCCAAACCCGGCAGAGTGCACCTGGGCGACGTTCTTCACCCACTGGGAGAACATGTCACCACCGTACTCAACGCTGGAGGAATAGATCTCCGGCGCGGTGCGCAGGATGTCGGCACCCTTGAGCGCGTCCAGTCCGGTCTGGGACAGGTATTCGTTGATGGGGCCCGAGCCAACCATCGGAGAGTACATCCGGGAGAAGATGTCCAGCGCCTCAGCACGCTGGCTCTCACCGTCGATGCCGGTCAGTACGCCGTAGGTCTCGAGGCTGCCGACGGAGGCTACGGAAACGCCCGGGGCTGCCAGGGCGCGGGGGAGGCCACGGCCGAAGTTGACGGCGGTCAGGACGTTTTCCTTGTTGGGGTCGAGGTCCTGGATGGCGCGGCCCAGCCAGCCCTCGCTGGACATCTTGGCCGGCTCAGCCGTGTGCCAGATGTCCATGGAGCGGAAGTGCGAGCGGATGGGGTTGGGATAACCAATGCCCTGGATGACGGCGACTTTCCCGTCGTCGTACATATCCTTGATCGGGGCCATGGCCGGGTGGAACCCAACCTTGTCATCGACGGCCAGGACTTCCTCGACCTCCACCTTCAGGTGAGGGCGATAGTCCTTGTACAACGGGTCGTTGTAGGGAATGATGGTGTTCAGAGCGTCAAAGGCGCCCGACATCTGCAGAACTACCAGGACCGGGTCTTTCTTCGTAGCGGTCACGATTTTTCCTCCCGTGGGATTGTTTGAGCGGTTGGTTGACTAATTCGCGCCGGCCGGATTGGTGTCGGCTAGGCGTAGATATATTCTTTGGTCGCGACGATCATCTGCAGCAACTCACTGACGCGATCGGCAAACTCCGCGGTGTCGGTGTTGATCGTTCCGCCCTTGACGAGGCTGGCGGCAAGCATCTGTCGGGTCTCATCCGCGAGTTCGTAGTGGCCCATCAACATACAGGTGGTGTCCACCATGTCCTCAGGTGAGATCACCGGACCTTGATCAGCCAGCCGTTCGATAATTTCCTTGACGCCCGGCTGCTTCGTGTCGCCGACGAAATCGGCGGTGAAGTTAATGCGGTGCACCAGAGTGCCGCCGTCGATCCATTCGCGGCCGGTGTGCCAGCCTTCCACCGAAGGCGGGTTGAAGATCTCCTGGCCCATGTGCTTCATCTCGTCGAAGATGAACTCGAAGCCGGGCTTGGGCTCGGTCCAGTCGCCCACCAGCCGCAGGGTGCCGATGACAGTCTCGATGGGGCTCTTGACGCGCTGGAACCGGGCGTTTTTGAAGGCGTCGGAGTGGAACAGAACCCGCAGCATGGAACGAATGTCGTAGCCGGAGCGGAAGTATTCGTCCTCCAGCATCTTGATGGTGTCCATGTCCCGCGGGGGCGTCTCCATCCAGGCCGGAACCTGGGCCTCGTCAGCGACGAAGTAGCTGTACAGGTGGCGGGAGATGAAGCGGGCGGTGGCGGGCTGCTTGGCGATGATGTCGATCACATCCTCGCCGTCGAAGTTGCCGGTCTCGCCGAGGAAGGTCTTGGTGCCCTCGTCGTGGTCGTCCGGGTTGTAGACGAACTTGGCGGAGTAGCGACCGTACGGCTGACCGGGGATGTTGTTGGCGATGGTCCAGCCGGTGAATGCGCGGGCGCACTCCTTGACGTCGTCCTCGGTGTAGTTGAACTCCCCGTCCATGCCGACACCCATCGAGAAAAGCTCCAGCAACTCGCGGCCGTAGTTCTCGTTGATGGCGCCCTTGTGGCTGAGGCAGTTGTCGAGGAAGAAGATCATCGCCGGGTCGCGGGAGATCTCCAGCAGCATATCCCGGAAGTTGCCCATGCCGTACTTGCGGAACATTTCGATCTCATCGTACGACGTGGGATAGCTCTGGGTCTTGCTGTCGGCGGTGCAAAGGATGCCGTGCCAGAACAGGCACATTTTCTCTTCCAGTTGGTTCCTGGAATTGATAAACCGGAATGCGACGTATTCGGGCAAGCCCCGCGTGTGGTGGCTCCACTCAATGAAGCACCGCTCGGCAATGTCCAGGTCCATTCCGTTGTCGTGCTGTTCAGGGTGCAGCAGCTCGTCCACGGTAGCGTTGTACCCGGTGGCCGCGCGGGCCTCGAGCTCATCATATTTCGCGCCGAAGCCAGCCCGGCGCATCAGATGAGCCATCAATCCAATGTCATGGTCATTGTATGCCATTGATAAATCCTCCTCGATCTGAATCAACAAATCGCCACCGGTATCCTACCATTAAGAGTGTGACCGCTCAACCGTATCCATGGCACATGACGGGTCATCCGTCCCGAGCGCGACGTTTAACGTCGTTTTCTGTCGGCGCTGAGCGAAGAACGGCGATGCCCAAATGTCACAAGCCTTCCGTTACTCCGTCGGAATCCGTGCGTTAAAGATTCTCCCGTACTGCACGAAGGCCACCACCGTCGCTACAGCCATCACCACGCACAGCAGGTCGTAAGCGGCCAGGACCGCAGAGACGCCGTTGGCCAAACCTGATGCCTTCAGCCCAAGCTCGCCGAGGCCGGCCGCAACCGCAACCCGGATCAGCACCAGAGCGACCGTGAACCCGCCGAGCCACCAGCGACTCAAAGCCAGCCGCCGTTTGACCGAACCGTGCTGCTTAAGGCGCATGGATTTGCGCGCACTGCCTAAATTGGCGGCCGCTGGTCGTACCAACGGGCGTGCTGTTGGTAGGTGTATGCCGCCTGGATTACGCCGGGCTCATCGAAGGGCTTGCCCGCGAACTGCATACCGATGGGCAGGCCGCTTTCCGTGAAACCGCACGGCACCGAAATGGCCGGAAGGCCGGTGGCGTTGAACGGCGCCGTGAAGCTTCGACCTCGGGCGGTGCTGGACGGATCGTAGCCATCGAATGCCGCAGCGGGTTGGGTCATGGTGGGCGTGACCAGAAGGTCGACTTTCTGCATCACCTCGGCGAACTCGCGTCGGGCCCAGGTCCGAACCCGCTGCGCCTGCAGGTAGTCGGCAGCAGTCATCATACCGCCGACGCGGAAACGCCCGCGCACGATTTCTCCGAATTCCTCCGGTCGGGACTTCAGATTGGGCTCATGGTAGGCGTAGGCCTCGCTGATCATGATGACGGAGTTGGCGGCGCGGATGTAGTCCAGGCTGGGCAGCGAGACCTCTTCCACGGTGGCGCCGAGGCTCTCCAGTTCGCCAATCGCCTTCTCCACGGTCGCAACCACCTCGGGGTTGACGCTGGGATCCGGATCGAAGAAGTAATGCCGGGGCAGGCCCAACCTGACGCCGCGAATGTCCTCGCGAAGGGAGCGGGAATAGTCGGGAACCGGCGCCTTGCTGGACGTCGGGTCCTTGGGGTCGTGACCGGCAATGGCCTGCAGCATGTAGGCCGTGTCTTCCACCGTCCACGTCATCGGCCCGGCGTGGTCCTGGGACCAACTCAGGGTCACCACGCCGTAGCGGCTGACGCGGCCATAGGTAGGCTTGAGGCCAACGATGCCGCACAGGGACGCGGGCCCTCGTATAGATCCGCCGGTGCAGGAACCGAGTGCGCCCAGCGCCTGGCCCGAGGCCACCGCCGACCCGGAGCCGCTGCTCGATCCGCCCGTGATGTGGTTCAGGTTCCACGGGTTGCACGCCGGCTCGAAAGGGGTGGTCCAGTCGGGTCCGCCCAAGGCGAACTCGTGCATCGCCAGCTTGCCGAGCAGGATGCCCCCCGCCTCCTTGAGGCGGGCCGTGGTGGTGGCATCCTCGGTGGGAATCCGCTCGATGTCCACGCGTGAACCGGAGGTTGTGCGAATGCCGGCGGTGTCGTACAGGTCTTTCAGGGCGAAGGGGATCCCGTGCATCGGGCCACGATATTCGCCGCGCAGCATTTCCGACTCGGCGGCGCGAGCCTGCTCCATTGCGTCGTCGGCGAGCAGCATGATGAACGAGTGCAGCCGATCATCGGTATCGGCGATGCGGTCGAGGCAGGCGCGGGTGAGTTCGACGGGAGACAGTTCACCCCTCCGCATCAACTCGCCGGCCTGGTGGATAGTCAGAAAATACAAACGCTGGTCAGCCGTTGCCATGAGTCATTACTCCTTGGTATGCGCCGAAAGCTCCGTTGTGGTGGAGACAGCTACTCTACAGGCCAGTCGGGGCGAAACTCCACGACCATTTCCGTGGCGCCGAAATCGATCTGGTGGAGCTCATAGGCGTACCCGGCGTACAGGTCATAAATTGGTTTGAGTTCCTCGACCTCCTCGCGGGACATGCCGAGGCCGGCATGATCTGCGATCCGGCGAAGTTCGTCGATGGAAATTTCACTGGGATGGGGCATAGTCGAGCCTCCGTTGCAAGGTTACGCGGCACAACAGTCGGAAAGTAGAGAATGAACTTGAGACATACAGCGGGATTATACATCGGAGCCAGTCCAGCGCATGTCCCAACTAAGGTTCCCGGAATATTTCATCGCCGCGATGCAGGCGCAGGGCGATCTGGTACGTCTGGCCCACGGCGCGCGACGTGGGCGCGTGGGCGGCCAGGTAACGCGCCATTCCGATCAGCACGTGCCGGCCCGATTCCGTTCCCCGGCGCGTCTGATACTGGCTGAGCCCCGCGTCCACGATCTGGAAGGAGTGAAAGCCGGCATCCTCGGCCAGCATCGCGCGTCCCAAGGCGGCCACCAGCGCGTTCGGGTCGCCCGCGCCGGTCAGGTGACGCGACACCAGGAGCGAAACCTCTTCAACCTGCTGTCGCACGTTCATCAAGTCGCACAACTCGGCCAGCAGCGCGGCGCTCTCCACCGGGTCGGCGCCCGTTTCCGGTAAGCGTTGGGCTGGCATGTTGAGGAATCGGTCCAGGTAAATGCTCATGGCGACGTCGAAAACCCCGCGCAGCAGTTCCAAAGACGGGGCGCGCTGCAGCGCGCGGTGCAGGGCGTTGGCCGCCGTGAGGGTGTTGTGCACCGTGTCCCAGTCACCGAACTCGTTTGAGACGTGGAAGTGAGCCATCCTCAGGAACGCAGCGTAGGCAACCGCGGAGCCCAGTTGTTCGGCAGTCGCGCCTGATCTGATTGCGGTCTTGATGGCTTCAAGGATGTCCGATGGGGATTCGTCGAGCATTTCACGAGCCAACGCATCGGCATTGTCCCAGCCCGAGGCGTGGCGACCCGCTTCGCAGAGCGCCGGCAGCTCCTCCCGGGCTTGCCACACCAACGACGCCAGGTCGATGGGGTGCCTCCAGGCGCTGAGTTCCTGGCTGCGGCGGGCGCGGGACATACCATGAACGAGGCTGGTAAGTGTCTGGCTGGCGTGTTCCCACCCGATGTGGTCGAGCAACTCGAACGCCTTGTTGGCGAAATCCAGCGTATGACCGGCGTCCAGGTAGATGTGGTCCGTGCTCGCCGCGAAGATCATGTCCGCGATGTCCCGGGGAGGCAGGCCCAGCTCGATGGCGGTCCTCAGGCACCGTTCGGCGGCATCCTCATCCCGCACGTCGATGAAGTTGCGGAACCATTGTTTGAAGACCTCTGGCCGGGTCTCGCCGGTGGGCAGCGGGTCCACGATAAAACGCGGCGGCCGACCGGCGCATTCGCGAGACACGTGGAGCAACCCCTGGTACAGCGCCAGCGGACGGTCATCCTCGGCCAGGTGCGGCAGGATGTTGGCCGTTGCGGTGAGGATGGTCATGGCCGCGCCCCAGCCAGCCGACGTGTAGGTGGTCCCGAAATCGGCGCCGATGCGGAGGGGCCCACGGTAGTCGGCGCCGGCGGCGTGCAGACCCAGCACCGATTTGGCGGTTACCAGACGGATGTTGTGCTCCAGGCCGTCCCGCAGCCGACCGGACCAATGGACCGCCTCATCACGCTGGCCTGGCCGCGGATCCACCCAAACCTGACCATCAACCACGGCGGTCGGGAAACTGCGTACGTCATCGGCGAAGGGATTGAAGGTGCCCCCGCTGGCCAGGTCGAACCGGGCGTGATGCCAATGGCAGGTCAGAATACCGTCGCTGACGCTGCCCCGGTCCAACGGAAACCCCATGTGCGGGCAGCGGTTATCCACCGCATGAACCTGTCCGTCATGGTAGATGACGGCGATTGCATGCCCGCCGCCGGTGACCACCTTGCAGCCGGCGGACTTTATCTCCTCGATGCTTCCAGCAAGTATCTGCCCCGCTAACTGAGTCCCCATGTCGCTTCCCTCCAAACCCAAACCGCGTTGGCTCCGGACCCGGCCGACCGTGCTATTTCTGGGCGTAGCGATCCATGAACGTCCGAATGGCGCCGAAATACTGCTGGATGCCCACGTACAAAAGATCGTTGTGTCCAGCGCCGGGGATGATCTCCAGGTGCTTTTCCGTGGTCCGCATCTTATCGTGCATGCCCACCGCGTCGGCCAACGGAGCAAGCTCGTCCTGTTCACCGTGGATGACCAGGGCCGGGATGTTTATCGAGTAGAACTTGTCGTGGTATGCCTCTTCCAGGGCCCGGGCCGAGTCGGCGTCCAGACCCTCGGTGAAGCGTCCCAGGTTGGGCCGTCCGCTCTCGATGATAACGCCGTTAATATGTTCAGAAGCGCTAACGGCCAGTTCGCCAGCGGCGTGGCGCCCCATGGACCGCCCCATAACGTAGACGGGCCCGGTGAAACTCAGTTGCTCCATCTCATCGCGCAGCTGATCGAGTACCTTGCGCGCGTCGGACAGCATGGTGGTGAAGGTTGGCGACCCGCCGGACGCGCCATAACCACGGTAGTCGGCCACAAAGAAATTGGCCCCGATCTGGTTGTAGAAGGGGGCAATCACGTCGTAGCCAGCGGCAGTTTCGCCATTGCCGTAGAAAAACAGCACAGTGGGGTTTTCCTTGCCCACTGGGTGGAATCGGCTGGAGAGCACGACCCCGTCGTCGACCGGTATCGCGTAGTCGACGGCGGCCTCCGGCGCATCCGTCCAATGGCGTTGCGGGTAGAAGGAGCGGCCCGACCCCTCAAGGTTGTCCAATACCGAATAGTCAACGGTGGTCATAAGCCCCTCCCCGGTTACATTCGGCATTATACTACCATCAGACTCCCAGCCACCGTTTGGTCGGCTTTGAGCCGAACGATTTGAGTACCGGATCTCGGAGGTTAACCGCATGGCCAAGATGGAAATCGGACTGTATGACGTGCTGGACCAGGCGCAGATGGAGTCGCATCCGGTGGCCGCCGACGTGTACGACGAGCATATCCGTAGTGCCAAGGAAGCGGAGCAGATGGGGTACAAGTACTACTTCTCCATCGAGCACCAGACGTCCGACGTCAGCTTCATGAGCTCGCCGAGTGTTTACCTGACCGCCCTGGCACGGGCCACCAGCGCCATGCGCTTCGGCGTGATGATCTACCAGCTCCCATTCCATCACCCCATCCGCCTCGCCGAAGAGGTTTCCATGCTGGACCACCTGTCCCGCGGCCGGGTGGAATTCGGGGCCGGCACCGGTGTCACTTACCACGAATTCCTGCGGTGGAACGTGGACTTCGACCGACGGCGCGCCATCAGCGAAGAGGCCCTGGACATCATCCTCATGGCCTGGAAGGAAGGGAGCGTCACCTACGAGGGCGAGTTCTTCAAGTTCGATGAGGTCTTGACCACACCCGATACATTCCAGAAGCCGCATCCCCCGGTGTGGTTCGGGTGCCACAGCGCCGAGAGCTTTGAGTATTCCGCGAAGAAGAACTTCCACGTCTCCCAGAACATCGACACCGACCCGGTGATCGCAGAGAAGTTCGACACCTGGCGCAACCTGTGGCAGGCACAGGGACACGATACCCCGATGCCGAAAACCTTCCTGACCCGACATGTGCACGTGGCCGAAACCGACGCCAAGGCGCGGGAGCAGGCCGAGCCCTTCCTGGCAACGGCGGCCTTCCCGTCGGCAGTCCCTGAAGGCAAGGGCCGCGACTTCATCGGGGAGACGCGCATTGGGTATGGGCCTTTCGGGATGCGCGGCGAAGATCCGGGATCACCGGAGCGTGCCGAACTGCGGCGCACCTTCCGCGAGCGCGCTCAGTCCTACGATTTCTGGATCGACAACGGCATCGCCCTGGTGGGCAGCCCGGAGACGGTGGCAAAACGCCTCCGGGACCAGCACGATCTCATCGGCCACGACATCTTCTGCGCGCGGCACCTGTTCGGCTACATCGACCCAAACGCGGCCAAGCAATCTATTCGGTTGTTTGCCGAGGAAGTTATGCCGGCGTTTGTCTAAACGCGGCGCAGCAGCTCGGCCTCCAGTCGATCGGCGTCGAATGTCTCCGTGGAGGAAGCGACTTTGACGTCGCCCTCGCGCACCATGCGTTCGGCTTCGCTCTCCTCCATCACCTCGGGCATGGCTTCCTCACGTTCACGCTGGCGGATGACGTCGCGGTTGTGGTCCGCAAACAGCCGGCGCATGGCGACGACAACCGAGTCCGTGGAGGACAGGTACTCTGGCATGTTGTACTGGGTGTACTTCTCCGCATCGTAGTCCTGGTTCCTGAAGTTGAAGTTGAGCTCCCAGTTGCGGTACGGCCAGGTGGTGGCGCTCACGACGCGGCGAACCGGGCTGGGCCGTTTTTCATACCGCTCCACGTTCAGGTAGACCATGCGGGTGAGGTTGTCCTCGACCGGTACGGGCCACCGAGTGCTGCGGAAGTAACGGTTGTTGCCTCCCGTGCGGGACATGCCGGGCAGCCGGGTCCCGTTCCACTCGTTGACGTCGGGTGTGTCGGAGCCGGACGCGCGCCGGTAGTTGGGGTCCTGTCCCCGGCGCTTGGCCTTCCAGTCGAAGAACCAGGTCCAGGCGAGCCGCCAGCGGTGCAGCGGCCACACGCCGTCCACGCCGGGATAGTACATCTGGTAGGGAATGTTCCCGTCCTCGTCGTAGTAGTACTTTTCCACCGACGACTTGCCGCTGCCGGGCCGGTAGTGCACGTTCTTGTTGTTGACCAGGTTCACGCGATAGCCCAGCGGAGTGCGGGGCCGGCCGCCGACCCGGCTGCCAAGAATGCGCAGGGCGTTGCGGTGCACCATGAAGGCGTTGTGGGCATCCATGGTGTTCTCAAGAACCAGCACCCAGTTGCAGTCGAACATGGTGAAGGATGGCCGGCAGATGTTGTGCTCCTCGAACATCTCCGGCGGAATGTCCTCCTCGGGAGCAACGGGCTCGCCTTCGCCCATCCACACGAATACCATTCCCTTGAGGGTCACCGTGGGGAATTTGCGGGCCTTCATGCCGGGCGCGCCGACCATCATGGAGTCAGGGCCCTCGGTGAGAAAAGCGACGCAGTTGCCGTCGCCATCGAAGGTGGCCCCGTGGTAGGGGCAGGTCAGGAAGCCTTCGAAGTAGCAGCGGCCCATCGACAGATACACCGCGCGATGTGGGCACCAGTCCAGCAGTGCCTGCACCTCGCCCGCTTTGTCTTTGAAGAACACCACATCGCTGCCCAGCATCCGCAGCATGGTGGGCTGGTTCTTCTTGACGTCCTTGGCCGGCAGAGCCGGATACCAGTACTCACGAAACCCCAAAGGAGGGATGCGACTGCGGCGGTCCCTGGGGTTATCCGGAACCTGGAACGGCGGAGTGGAGTTGAACCCCTGCGTCCCGCGCCGCATCTTCTTGTAGCCGCCGGGATAACCGGATAGCGGCTTCAGCAAAAGGCTTTTGAGTCCCATACCGTTGCCCCCGTGTCGTGGCGTGGTCGATCCACGCCATATTAGCAGAACGGTCAAGGGACGGAGTCGACGCGCGCCAGTAACGGGACTAGAACCAGGAAAGGGCGAATAATCATTCCCCCTTCAACCTGCGGACGAGTTGTGGGCGAACCTAGAACGGGTAGGGCTGACCACCGCCAACCGCCAGCACCTGGCCGGTTATGTACGAGGCGTCGTGTGAAGCAAGGAAAGCGATGGCCGCTGCCTGCTCGTCGGCCTCGCCGCGTCGGCCCATGGGGATCTCGGAGTTGCGGGTTGCCGAGCGGTACTCGTCCTGGGCAGCGCGTTCGCTGGCCGGCAGCTCCGGCGGCATGATTCCTACGCCAAAGTCGCGCGGGGTCACCCGATCGTCCGCGGCGGTTCCGCTGGGAGCTACACAGTTGACCCGGATGCCCAAATGGGCGACCTCGCGCGCCAATGAGGTAGTCAGGCCAATCTGACCGGCCTTGGCCGCAGCGTAGGGCACGCGGAACCGACCAGTAACGGCGTGGGTGGCGATGTTGACTATGGATCCGGAGCCCTGATCGATCATGTATGGCAGCGCGGCCCGGCAGCACCACATGGCGGTCCAGAAACTCCGGTCGATCTCCGCCTGGATCTGGTCCGGGGTGTAGTACTGTAAAGATTGGAACCAGATGGTTCCGCCGGCGATGTTGGCGAGGACGTCGATCCTGCCAAAAGCATCGTTCGCCTTCGCCATGAGAGCCTCGGCATTCTCCCATTTGGAGAGATCACCGATGGATATTTCGCAAGCGCCGCCGAAATCCTGTATCTCCTTGCGGACGCGCTCCGAGGTTTCAGCGACCATGTCGCCGATGACGATGGACGCTCCCTCTTGCACCAGACGACGGGCAGTGGCCGATCCGATACCCTGCCCGCCCCCGGTTACCACGGCGACCTTGCCCTCGAAGCGTCTGGCGCCAGCAGCTTTCGGATCCAACACGTCGGCCATGGGGGTAGCTCAGATTTGTGACCGCTACAGGCGCGGAGATCGATAGAGCGCGTCAGCTTGGTGTTACATCCGCGCTGGAAAAGAATTGCTTGTCCAGGTCGGGATCGGTCGCGCCGAGCAGGCCATTGGTGTAGAGGCGGCAGGACCGCAGCCACAGGACCAGGATGGCGTTGTTGACATACATTTGCGGGAGTTCGCGTCCGTGCTCCAAGCGAGCGTGGGCGCGAATTCCCGCTTCGAAAAACTGTTCCAGGAACGGCGTGGGCTCGTTGTCAAGCGCGCACGCCTCCAGAATTTCCGGCGGAGCCTCCCGGCAAATCATGCCGGGAGCCGCCTCCGCCAGCCGAATGTAGTCCGGTTCCTGCTCCTGGGTAATCACGGATCATCACAGGTTCATCTGGGGAACCATGTAATTGTCCATCTTGTTGTAGATCTGCAGCCGGCTGCGCTGGGCGTCCAGCACCACCAGGCGACCGCTGTTCTCGTCGAAGTGGACGTCGGTGGGCAGGGCAAAGCGCCATTCCGACTCGGTGGTGGGAACTTCACGGCGGCGCTTCAGGTAGTCCGCATTGGCGACCACCGTCATGTCCGCCCATTTGCTGAGCCACTGGGCGTCGCCGATGAGCGAGATGATGAAGTTGCCTTCCTTGTCAAAGACATGGACCTTGCCCGCGTGCATTCCATTGTCGCTCCAGTCGGCAACGTAGACGTCGCCCTGTGGGTCAATGGTGATCTGGACGGGCAGGTGCATCTGGCCGCGCTTGGTGCCCGGCTCGCCGAACTGCATGAGCCACTCGCCGTCGGCGGTGAACTTCTGCACCCGGTGGTTCCGGTGGTCCGCTACGTACACGGAACCGTCGTTCTGGTCCACGGTGATGCCCCAGGGGGAGTTGAACTCGCCGTTCCCATCGCCCAGTGACCCCCAACTGGTGATCAGCTGCCCGCTGGCAGTGAACTTGCGGACCTCGTGGCTGCGGCCGTCGGTGCAGTAGATGTTGCCGCTGGCGTCAACGGCAATGCTGGAGGCGCCATGATCCTTGCCGTCGTCGGCGGGAGCCGTCCTCCACCGGGTGATGAACGTGCCGTCCTTTTCAAACTCGGACACTATGTTCATCCATTCGTCGGCTACGTAAATGTGGCCGTTAGGGGCGAGAACCATGCCCGAGGGCCAAATGAACTCGCCTTCGCGGTCGCCGTATTTGCCGAACTCGCCGGTGAATTCCTCGTCGCCCTCGTTGTTGCCCAGGTCAATGATGCTGACCCGCGCGCCATAGGCCAACTTGTTCCACGGCACGTTGGAGATGCCTTCGATGCCCCGGTTCAGCACGTATACCGTGTTGCCTTCAAAGGCCATCGCCGTGGGCTGGCTGAACCCCATGCCGGAGGCAGCGCCCCGGCCCACCGAGTGGCTGTAGTCGTACACTCGGCCTTTTGCGATCTGCGTAAGCATAGTACTACCTGCTCATTGCGTGTGTGTCTTTAAGCGGACGGATCGGGCTCTGCGGCCCGGATTGCCCACAATTGCGGGGCCAGCAGATTTGCACCCACTGGCCCCGGTCGGTTTTGCCAATCAGCGCGTCCCGTTGACCGGAACCCGTGAACCTTTAGACAAACGCGACTTTCTCGAAGGTTCCGCTGACGATGGGGTTGGCGTCCAGGCCCATCCAGTTTTCCAGGATCGCGGAATACACACCGCGGAAGTCGGTGCCGGGAACCAGGTCGCCCTGTTCCAGGTCCTCAGGCTTGGAGGACGGGTATTCGCCATACTCGCCGCCCTTGATCTGGTCGCCCATGACCATGACGAGGCCCGCAGCGCCGTGGTCCGTGCCGCTGCCGTTGTCGTGGACGCGGCGGCCGAACTCGGAGAACATCATCAGGATGACGTTGTCGCTGGCATTGTTCTCGCGCAGGTCGTCGAAGAAGCTGGACACCGCGGCGGAAACGTCCCGCCACAGTCCGTCGTGCATCCCGACCTGGTTGGAGTGGCTGTCAAAACTGCCGTGGTCGCAGTAGAGCACGCGAGCGCCCAGGTCAGCCTGGTGCACCTGGGAAATGCCCTTCAGCTTGCGCGCGATGGGGGTGTCTGGATACTCGACCGAGCTGCTGTACTGCTCAGGGGCCACCTTCAGGATGTCGGCGGCCTTGAGGCCGTCGAGACCGGTCTGGCCCAGGTAGTCCATCACGAAGCCGTTGCCGATGGTCGGGGAGTAGAGGCGCGTGAAGCGGTCAATGATCTTGCCGCGCTGCATCTCTTCCTGGATGCTGGTCAGCATCCCGAAGTTCTCCAGATCATCCACGCACGCGACCGGGACGCCGGGAAGGGCCAGGGCGCGAGGCAGGCTCGGGCCGAAGCTGACCGCGGTGACGACGTTCTCCTTGTTGGGGTCGATGTCACGGGCGGCGCGACCCAACCAGCCCTCGGTACCCAGCTTGTCCGGCTCACAGGTGTGCCAGATGTCCATGCTGCGGAAGTGGCTGCGCGGACTGTTGGCATAGCCGACGCCGTGGATGATGGCCATGTCGCCGCCATCCCAGAAGCGTCGCAGTGGGGCCAGTTCAGGGTGGAGCCCGATGCTGTCATTGAGCTTCAGAATACGCTCGTCCGGCACGCCGACCACGGGCCTCTTGTCACGGTACAGAGGCTCGGCGTGGGGGATGACGGTGTTCATGTAGTCGTTGCCGCCGGTGAGCTGCAACACCACCAGAACCGGATCTTTCTTCGTTGAGGTCATTTTGCTTGCTCCTGTGGATATCGTTCCGCGAACGCGGATTGCGAGACGGTGGTAGCGGCGACGCGTTGGAGTGCGCCGCCGCGTTGGTCTCGTCAGGCGTACTGGTAGTCGCGCAGCGAAACGATCAGCTGCAGCATTTCGGAGATGCGTTCCTCAGAGGCGCTGACGTCGGCGTCAGTAGCCCAGCTGATGTTGCCGGAATTTCGGGCGTGGGAGACCAATTCCTCGCGGGTATCAGCATCAACTTCCAGCGGACCCATCAGATCGAGGCAATTGTCCACCATGTCGGCGGCCGTGAGGTCGCCCTGTACCTGCATGCGGTTGATCATCGACCGGATGCCGGGGCGATTGATGTCGCTGACCATGTCGGCGGTGAAGTTGATGCGGCGCATCAGAGACCCGCTGTTGATCCATTCGACACCGGTGTGCCAGCCTTCCACGCTGGGCGGGTTGAGCAGATCCTGACCCATGTAAGTGGGCTGGCGAGCCATCTCACCCAGGCCGGGGCCGGGGAATTCGTAGCCGCCGACCAGCCGCAGGGTGCCAACCACCACTTCGGCAGGGCTCTTCAGGCGAGCGTAGCGGGCGTTCTTGAAGAAATCGCTGTTGAACAGGACACGAAGCACCGCAGTCATGTCGCAGCCGGAATCAACGAAGGCGTCGGCCAGCAAGTCGATGGCGTCTTCGTCCTTGGGTGGGATCACCTGCCAAGCCGGTACCTGCGCCTCGTCGGCGACGAAGAAGTTGTACAGGTGGCGGGCGATGAAAGTTGCCGTGGCCGGGTGCTCGCAGACGATGTTGATGATGTCTTCGCCGTCGAAGTTCCCACTCTCGCCGAGGAAGGTCTTTTCCCCGTCGTCGTGGTCTTCGGGCAAATACTGGAACTGCCAGTCGTGGCGGCCGATGGGACCGCGCGGCAGCTTGGGCTCGAACGTCCAGCCGGTGAAGGCGCGGGAGGCCTCGCGGACGTCAACCTCGGTGTAGGTGCCGACACCCATGCTGAACAGCTCCAGCAACTCGCGGCCCCAGTTCTCGTTGACGGCGTCGGCGTGGTTCTCGAAGTTGTCCAGCCAGTAGATCATCGCCGGGTTTTTGGCGACTTCCAGGAGGAGATCCTTGTAGTTGCCCATGCCCTTCTCGCGGAACAGGGAAACCATGCGGGTGATCTCATCATAGTGGTCAACCTTGGACACGCCGGTGGCGAAGATCTGGTGCCAGAACAGCACCATCTTCTCTTCCAGCGGCCGCTTGGTGTTGATCATGAAGTGCAGCCATTCGGCTGAACCCATGCCCTGGATGGTGCCCGGGCGCCAGGTCCACGGCTGGTAGCGGATCAACTCGTAGCGGTCAATAGCCGGCTGGCTGTCGGGATCCAGCAGTTCGTCAACCGTGGCCTCGTACCCCTTGGCAGCGCGGGCTTCCAGCTCTTCGCGGGACGCCCCGAAACCGGCACGACGCATCAGATGGGCCATCAAGGCGATGTCCTGAGATGCCATCTTTTCGCCTCCTATGTGTTTTGGCATTGGTCGCGACATTATCTGATATGCTCTAACTATCTGTCAACGACGACACTCCCCACGCTACCGTCTCACCGGTATTTCAGTTCACCAATCATGGCTACCATACCAGGCGCACCGCAGCGCGAATTGGGCAGCTGGACTACCGCGTCTCGTGTACACGAACCGCCCTCGTTGGGTTGGATGCTGCTCCTGGCGGCCGCTTTGTTCGCGCTGGCTCTGCCCATTGTCGGGCCCCTGGACGACCACCACTTTGCCGAACGCTCGCACAATCATGACCATATCTACCTGGACGGCGCTCCCGTTGCGCACGATCATACCTACGAAGGTTCCGGGCGACACGCCCATCAGGAATCGGGGCCGCGAATCTCCCTACCTGACCGGCGTGAGGGTGCAGGGAGCGTGCTCTATCTATCGCCGGTCACCGCCGGATTGACGCTGGCGGCTCTGAATGCTCCCTACCATCCGGCGCCGGAATCATTGCGGCCTCCGCCTCCATCGGCCACGGAAGGCAATCCCATCAGGCGTTTCGCTCCCGGGTCGATTCGCCCGCATGGGGAGAATGTTCCACCGCCGCTGCCACCTCCGATCATTTGAATCCTCCTTCGATTCCGTTCTAACTCCGGCGCTCAAGGGTAGCCGCGACGGTTGCCAGCGCCCATCTTTCCTGACGGAGGATTCTTCCCATGCAATTGCTGCATCATGGTACTTTTCGGCCGGCGGTCGCGTTGGGCGTCGCCATCGCGTTGGTCGCGACCCTGGCCTGTGGAGCCGCTGCTGAACCCGCTCCCACCGGAGATTCCGAACCCACGACCCAGCACGACGATAACCGGTCAGACCGGGGGACCGAGATCCAGACCCCAGCGGACGAGGTCGTCATCAACCTGCCGATCGCCCGCCGCAGCACGATCCTCACCCGGGACGACCTGCGCGTGTCTCAGGGTGACGCGGTGCGACTCCGGTTCGAGACCGACGAGGAAGGTGAGATCCACCTTCACGGTTATGACCTCACGGCGGCCGTATCTCCCGGGCATCCCGGCGAGCTGGTTTTCGATGCGAACGCCGCTGGGGCTTTCGCCCTGAATTTTCACGTCTTCGCAACCGCCAACGCCGAACCGGCGGACGACCACCGCGGGTCCGATGCGCCTGAACTCGTGGTGTCAGAGACTCCGGTTGGCGTCACAATAACCGCCGAACCGGATGCAAATGGCGGCGTGGACGTCCGCATCGCGACCGAAGGCTTCCGCTTCGCCCCGGAGTTGGTGGACCAGGCACATACCGCAGGGGAGGGACACGCTCACATCTACGTGGACGGGGTGAAGCTCGGTCGCGTTTTCGAGAACGAATACCAAATCGAGGAACTGGCTCCAGGCGACCACGAAATTCAGGTGTCACTCAACACCAACGACCACAGCGAACTGGCATTCAACGGGCGAAAGGTCGAGTCCACGGTAACCATCACCATCCCCGACGTCGGGCAGGGGCACGGCGACAGCCAGCCTGAACAGAGTCAGGACGGGCACGGGCACTCCCACGAAACTCCGGGCGAACGTGAGGTCATCGCGGAGGTCCACCTGGGGAACCTGGAAGTCTATCCGTAGGCGACCGCCGCATCCGGATAAAGAAACAGGGGCGAATGATTATTCGCCCCTGCGCGTTTCGAGACCTTGCCCGGGCTAGCGCTGTTCGATGGGCACGTACTCGCGGTCCATGGGGCCGATGTAGTGCAGGCGCGGCCGTAGCAGGATGTTGTTACCGTACTGCTCAATGCATTGGGCTGACCAGCCGGGGACCCGGCCCAGCGCGAAGATCGGAATGAACAGGTCCGACGGTATGCCCAGCAGGTGGTAGATGGAACCGGCGTAGAAATCCACGTTGACGTAGATGCCGCGGTCGCGATAGGGCGCCATCACGTCTTCAGACAGGTGGGTGAGGATCTGGAACCAGCGGGGGTCGCCGCGCTTTTCGCCCAGGGCCTGGGAGCGCTCGCGAAGGTGCCGCGCCCGGGGGTCCTCGGCCCGGTAGACGCGGTGACCAAACCCCATGATGCGCTCGCGGTTGTTCAGCTTGTTGCGGGCGTACTCCTCGGCGTTCTCGGGGTTGCCGATCTCTATCGACATCTTCATCACTTCTTCCGCAGCGCCGCCGTGAGCGGGTCCCTTGAGCGTGCCCACCGCGCCGGAAACTGCGGCATGCAGCGTCGAGTTGGTGGAGGCGGAAACACGAGCGGCAAAGGATGACGCGTTGACACCGTGCTCGGCGTGCAGAATGAAGTCCACGTCCATCAGGGAGATGGTCTCGTCGTCCGGCACTTCGTCGAAGAGCATGTAGAGGAAGTTGCCGGCATGGTTCAGGTCGGGGTTGGGCGCGACCGGCTCCAGTCCGGACCGGATGCGATGATGCGCAGTTACGATGGTCGGAGCCTGGGCAGTCAAACGCAAAGCCTTGCGCACGTTGGCTTCCTTGGAGTTGTTCTCGGACTCTTCGTCAAACGCGGCCAGGCCAATTAGCGCGGTCTGGAGGACATCCATGGGATGTGCCGATTTCACCGCGTCGATGACGGTGATGATCTCGTCGGGGATACGGCGATTCGCGCGCAGGTAGCCGTCCGTCTCGGCGAGTTCCGCATGCGTCGGCAACTCTCCGTAGAGCACCAGGTGAATGATTTCCTCAAAGGTGGACTTCTCTGCCAGATCGTGGATGTCATAGCCACGATAGAGCAGTTTTCCGATTTCGCCGTCGATGAAACTGGACTCGGTGGTGTCCATGTAGACGTTCATCAAACCGCGGTGCAGTTCAGGCTGGTCGGCCATCTGTAGTACTCCTTGGTGAGGGGCTTGGCGACGGGGCGCCGCCCCGTTAACGCCGGCGGGAATCTCCCGATCCGGCGGTGGATTATGCTAGCATCGGGTTCGGCGGAGTGTCAACCAAAACGGGTCGCCGGGCACGTCCCCCAGCCCGAGGATTTGAGCATGAAATACGGCGTGATCCTGCCCAACGTCGGCCCAATGGCGCACATCGATTCGTTGGTCCAAATCGCCCGGCGCGCCGAGGCGCTGGGATATGACGGCGTGTTCCTCAGCGACCACATCGCGATACCCACGGAACTGCGCTCAGCGTACCCGTACCGCAGCGACGGCCGGTTCCCGCTGACCGTCGCGGACCGCATCCTGGAGCCGGTGACGACCCTCGCCTACCTGGCGGCGATGACAACCCGGCTGCACTTGGGGTTCAGCGTTCTGGTGCTGCCCTACCGCCATCCGGCGCTCAACGCCAAGATGCTGGGCACATTGGATGTGATCTCCAACGGCCGGCTCATCGTCGGCGCCGGCGTAGGCTGGATGGCCGAGGAGTTCGCGTCGCTGGATGCCAATTTCGACGCCCGTGGTGCGGTTACCGACGAGCACATCGCGGTGCTGAAAGCCTTTTGGACCCAAACTGCCCCCGACGTGCGCGGAAGTCACTACCGCGTTGCTGGAATGGGCATGGCACCAACGCCAGTGTCAGAGCCGCATCCGCCGATCTGGACGGGCGGTATCAGCCCGCCGGCGCTGCGACGCGCCGCTGGCCTCGCCGACGGGTGGCACGGCGTGCGGCAGAGTCCGGAGGACGTATCACGGGTGACCGGTCGAATCGGCGAACTGCGCGCGTCACGCGGTGTGAGCATGGAAGGATTCACCATCTCGCTGCGCGCCGGGCTGGATGTCACCGACGACGCTTTCACCGGATCGTCGCGAACTCCGCTGCGAGGCTCCCCAGAGCAGGTGGCCGGCGATCTGGCGGAATACGCCCGGGCCGGGCTCGACTATCTCGTCGTGGAGCCCCGGGCCGCCACTGCCGAGCAACTGATCGATCAGTTGGAACGGTTCCTGGCAGTAGACCGGCCCTGAACTACTGTGCCGTCCAGCCGCCGTCCACCACCACCTCGCTGCCGGTGACGAAGGACGACTCGTCGGACGCCAGGTAGAGCACCGCGTTGGCCACTTCCTCGGCCTCGCCGTACCGGCCCATGGGGATCCGGGCCAGCATGATCGACAGTCGTTCCGGATCGTCGCGGCCGGCCCGCGTCATCTCAGTGACAATGGGGCCGGGATGCACCGAGTTGACCCGGATGCCCCGGTTCGCGTACTGCAGCGCAGCGGCCTTGGTGAAGATGCGAACGCCGCCCTTGGAAGTCTGGTACGCCGACCCGTTGTAGGGCACCCCGACGATGCCCAGCTGGGAGGATATGTTGATGATGGAACCGCCACCAACCTCCAGCATGGCCGGGACGGCGGTGCGGGTGCCCAGGAACACGCCCTTGAGGTTCACGTCGATGGTCCGGTCCCACATCTCCACCGGCTCCTCGTGGATTTCGAAAGAGTTGCTGCCGATCCCGGCATTGTTCACCAGCACGTCGAGACTGCCGAACTGCGACACCGCCTGGGCTACGGCCGCCTGCCAGTCGGCTTCCTGGGTGACATCCAGATGCACGTAGCGGCAACGCCCGCCATCGGCGGCAATGGAAGCCGCGGTCGCCTCGCCGTCCTCGTCCAGGATGTCGCCGATCACGACCGCCGCGCCCTCCCGGGCGAACAATCGGGCCTCGGACGCGCCCATCCCGCGCGCGCCGCCGCTGATCAACGCCACCTTGCCGTCCATCCTGCCCATGCTCTCACCTCGTCAGAAGTTGTATGGTGTCCACGGCATCAGGGGCACCGCGAACGCCCGGTCGGCGCGCTGGATGGCGCCCGCGGTCACCTCGTCCACCAAGCCGGCCTGCTGCAACGTGCCGAAACTGGCCGCGCCCAGGTACACCGACGCCAGGGCGGATACGTCGATCGCCAGGTCTGCGCCGCCGGTGACGGACCGGCAGTCACCGCCCTCCGGCGACATCTCGAGACTCCAGCAACCCCGGTTCCAGTCGCAGAAGTCATCGCGGATTTCCAGCACCAAGCGGTCGCTGGAAGCGTAGGTCCGCTGCTCCAGCGCCGCCCGGGCGTCGACCACACGGACCCACAAGCCGTCGCGGGCCGAGCGTTGCAGACGGCGCGGGTCGGCCAGCATCCAGGGGAGGGGATCGTCCACAGGGCGCCTCGCGGCCTCGGTGCGCTCGTAGAGGTCGAGGTCAAAGCAGAACCGCCACAGCGCGGCGGACGCCTCGCGTGTTGTCGCCACCAACTCGTTGACCGTCACCGTGGGCCGCTGGGTGCGGTAGGAGGCGTAGCCGTCGATGCGCCCGTCCTCCACGTAGGCCACGTAGAACACGCCGCCGGAGCCTCCCTGGGAATGGATGGGATCGTTGGCCGCGTCCTCCCAGTGGTGCATGGCGCGCTGGAACACCGCGGGTCGGCCCCGGGTTCCTTGTCGGGACACCTCGGGTAGCTTCTCCAGGATGTCCGCCGGGTCCACGAACTCCAGGCGGCCGGGGCCGTCGCGGCGGCGGTCGTAGCCGCTGTGACGCTTTTCGATGGACCACTGCTCGTGGATGGCGCCGATGCCGTAGCCGAAACGCCCGTAGATGCCGCTCTCGGTGGCGAACAGGGCGGCCAGGGGCTCGCCGCGCTCGTGGATGCCATCGATCTGGAGGCGCATCATCTGGGTCATGATGCCCCGCCGGGTGTGGGTGGGCTGCACCTCCACGTTGGACACGCCGGCCACGGCGCACGTGCCGCCCGGTATGGACATCTCCAGCAGGTGCGAGTGGCACCCCCCGACGATCTGCCCATCCTCAAACACGGCGATGGACCGCCCCAGGTCGAAGCGGGGCCGCAGATGCTCGGGGTCGTGGTTCAGGCGGTTGCCATGGGCACGCGACTCCGTGCTCATCCACCGCTCAAACTCGTCGGGGGTTATGTTGCGTAGTTCAGGCATATAGTTATTCTTCGCCCTCGGTTGAGGACAGGGCCACCACGGCGTCCAATTTATCAGAAAGACGGCCCTGAGCGGTCTCCAGGTCGTATTGGCTTTGTAGCCCCATCCAGAACCCGGCGGAATTCCCGAAGAAGCGCGAGAATAGCAGCGCTGTCTCCGCCGTGATGGCACGCTCTCCATGAACGATGGCATGGATGCGCCTCGCATCGACCCCGATGGCCTTGGCCAACCGGTACTGCGTGATGTTCATGGGCCGGAGAAACTCTTCGTCGAGAATCTCCCCGGGATGAATTGGCGGGAGTTTTTCAAAGTACTGCACATCCTGACTGGACATGATCGATCCTCTTATTCTAGTGATAGTCCACAATCTCCACTCGGTATGCATCCCCGCCATCCCAGATGAAGCAGATGCGCCACTGGTCGTTGATCCGAATGCTGTGCTGCCCATTGCGGTCGCCCGATAGGGCCTCAAGTCGGTTACCAGGAGGAACCCGCAGGTCATTCAAGTTCATGGCATTATGGAGCATCATCAACTTGATCTGAGCACGACGCTGGATGTGCTCCGGGAACTTCCGAACACGCCGACGATCGGCTACGGCCTGCGTATCACTGTCGCGGTAGTCCTTGATCACCTGCTAATAATAGCGCATTATGCTATTAGCGTAAATTGCCATTAAACTCTGCGGCTTTGGCAATGGGAGCACGGTGTGAACGTACCGACGTCCGGTTGGAAACAAATAGGCGCTCGAATTCCTGGTCGTCCTGCGGGGTTTCAAGCAGCAACTCACCCAAGGGATCAGTGAGAGACCTACCTATGCGACCCAGTCTGTCATATTCCTCCGCCGAAATGATGATCACGGCCGGTTAGCCTCCGCGAGAGACCTGTTGGGGCTCCGTGCCAGCGTAGGGATTGCCACCGCCGCAGTGCCACCCGGTTTCGACATCTCCAGCAGGTGGAAGTGGCATGCGCCGACGATCTGCCCGTCCTCGAACACGGCGATGGAACGCGCCAGGTCGAAGCGGGGCCGCAGATGCTCCGGGTCGTGGTTCAGGCGGTTGCCATGCACCCGCGACTCCGTGCTCATCCACCGCTCAAACTCGTCGGGGGTTATGTTTCGTAGGCCAGGCATTGCAATAGCTTGTTTCGGCCCAGCTTTGTCCTAGTGCTCTACGGCGACCCATCTTAACGCAGGTGGGCTTCCGACGGTGGGTTGATGTCAGTCATGCGCATCACGGTCCCAACACCCGACCGGGAAATGACAATCGTTCAAATTCCTGATCATCCCGTCGGGTTTCAAGCAGCATTTGACCCAATGACTGGGGCTGCTCCGCACCATCTAGCCAGTCACGATCTACAGCCGCTACAACCGTTGGCGGTTGATCCTTAAGGGTGGCCTGTTTTGCCCCGCCGGACAGGGTGTCGATTACCATCGAGAGGAACTTGTTCATCATATGCTCGATAGGTCGCTTGACCATGCTCGTTGCTCTTTACGACCCCAGTGTATATTCCAATCGCTCGACGCTGTTAATTTGTCGAGTAACAGTCGAGCGAGCCGGGCCGTTAGCGACCATTTTTAGCGATAACGGAATCTGCCTGTGTCCGGGCGGATCGAATGCGATTAACCACCATCAAGCCGTCGTACCGTGTCTTACCGCTATGGCGGGCACTGAACGGAGGCTGGACAGCGCACATCCCTACGACATCAGCCTAGCCGTCAAGGTGCTCCTTCCATGCGTGTTTTAAGTAGTCCGTGAATCCATCAACGCTCTTACACGGCGTCATGTGTCCGAGTATTCGGCCCGTTTGCGTAAAATCTAACACCCCAACATTGAGAGCGGTATCCAACGGGTACGGTTGAACTAGCACCCTGCCGAAATAGTCCCTTGGGATTGGGGAGCGTAAGGGCCACACCGTGAACTCAGGCTCTTGAAAATATTGTACTCGAAGACCGGCGTCGGGCATTTTCAATGAATAGATATCCCCGGTGCCGCCTCGGACCACCAAACCGACCGCGATTAGGTTATCCACTAGTTGAGCGTCTAAATCCTTTGCCCTATAGACAGCGTCCTCGCAATTCAAGATCACAGGCGTGATCCGGCCGCCGATGCAACATGTGAATTCGCAAACGGCTGTGAACGTTTTCCAATCCTTCGGACTGACAATCGCAAGGCATTCGATCGCGGCATGACTAACGCGGCCTGGAGTAGTGGCTTCAAGCAGAAACGCCTTAGCGAAAGCTTGCTGTAGCGGGATATCTTGAACCCCCCGGCTTTTCGACACGAAGATACGTAACCAAGTACTATCCATCTCAGACCATAGCTTTTTCCAATTGGTGTGCCGATCTCGGCCGGCAATTTCTATGGCCATGCGTAGAACACTCAAAACGTTGTCTAGTTCCTGTCTTCGAATGCCCAATGGAGCGCTCGGGTATGATGTACGAAGGATCCGTAGTGCCGGCTGCACTAGTCGGCGCGAAGGACTTGACGCATCGCGCAACATTTTTCGTTTGAGCTTCCAAAACTTGTAACGTATGAATGCATATTTTACGACCGGTAGGGTCAACAATCCGAAGATGTACCAGATCAACGCCTCAGGAGACAATAGCGGCCCTAACGAAGCCGAAACTGAGATTAGAAAATCTAGCACCTCGCGGCAGGTCTCAAAGAGAGTTGTAATGACCCCAGACACAAGCTAACCCCAAGAAATTCACCCGACCTGCTGCGACCAAAGAGATAAGCGTTCACGAAACGTGGCAACGGACATACGGATGTTGGTTTGGCCAATCGTTTGACCGGAGTTGAAATGGTGGGCCCGACAGGGTTCGAACCTGTGACCTGCCGATTATGAGTCGGATGCTCTTCCACTGAGCTACGGGCCCCGAACGCGCAGCGCGAACATCGATCCCGCGCCACGATTCAGGTTAGACCCCGACTGCCCAATCGTCAAATGCCCAGGCGCTGGCGGTATTCCGGGTCCCACTCGGCGAGCTGGCGGCGCTCCACCAGCTCCTCCGGGTCCAGCGTCGGCGACGGCTCGCCGGTGGTAGGAACCTCGGTGATTACTGTGGCCTCGGCCCAGGCGGCCACCTGCTCGGCGGGTTTGCCCAGCAGCGCCTCCAGCAGCGGCACGTTGTCCTGGCCAAAGTTCGGCGCCGGACCCCGAATCTCCAGCGGCGTCTTCGACAGCTTGTAGGGGCGACCCATGATGATGCGCGTGCCCATGTCCCGCTCCGGCGGGTACTCCACCCGCTCCAGGAAGTTGCGGCTGCGGTAATGGGGGTCGAAATGGACGTCCTTGCCGCTGAGCACCGGGCCGGACGCAATGCCTTTGGCCTGCAGCGCGTGCATCATCTCGTACTTGTCGTGGTGCTTCGTCGACTGGCCGATTGCCTCGTCGATCTCGTCATGGCCTGTCTGCCGGCCGGCCAGGGTGGCGAACCGTTTGTCGGAGGCCAGGTCGTCCCGTTCCATGAGGAGGCACAGGGCGAGCCACTGCTCGTTGTCGGCCACGGACAGGGTGATCCACTCGTCGTCCCCGGCGGCGGGATAGGCTCCCTGGGGCGCGCGGTTGGGATGGCGGTTGCCGATGCGCTCGCCCTCGCGCCCGTTGGCAATGGCGTCCATCAGGTATTCGGACAGGAACATGACCCCGGCCTGGTACATGCCGATGTCCACCCACAGGCCCTTGCCGGTGCGGTTGCGGTAGCGCAAGGCCGACCCAATGGCCAGCATCGCGCTCCAGGTGGACAGGAAGTCGACGAAGGAGCGGCCGGCCTTGGACGGCTCGTCGCCGGGGTAGCCGGTGATCCAGCAGTGGCCGTGGGTGCCCTCCTGGGTGGTGGCCTGGGCCGGGTAGGACGAATAGGGACCGTCGCCGTGGCCGTAGCCGGTGTTGGACACCATGATGATGTCGGGCCGCAGCTTGCGCAGGTTGGGGTAGTCCAGGTTCCAGCGGCGCATGACGCGAGGCGTGAAGTTCTCCATGACGACGTCGCTGACCATCACCAGCTCGCTGAAGATCTGCCGGCCCTCCTCCTGGGCCATGTCCAGCACCATGGACCGCTTGCCGCGGTTGAGCAGTTGGTAGGTACTGGGCCGGTTCCACCAATCCTCGCCCGGGTCGTTGTCGGGGAAGGTGCCGTACAGCCCGCCGCCGCGCGTTATGTCCGGTCGGCCCGGACCTTCGATCTTGATGACCTCAGCGCCCAGGTCGGCCAGCTGCCCGCCGGTGTAGGGCAGCGCAAACACGTAGGTGGAATCGAGAACCCGTATCCCTTCCAGGGGCAGAGCGGTCATCAGTCAGTTCCTCCCCACATCCATTGCGACGTTCAGATGACTTCCAGCTGCCGCATGACCGACAGCGTCGCGCGGTCGTAGCCCAGTCCCTCGACGAAGATCTCGTCGTTGTGCTGTCCCAGCGTCGGCGCCGCCATCCGCAGT
This sequence comes from uncultured Dehalococcoidia bacterium, assembly GCA_951813535.1. Taxonomy (GTDB): domain Bacteria; phylum Chloroflexota; class Dehalococcoidia; order Lucifugimonadales; family UBA3495; genus Bin87. The sequence continues at coordinate 3,299,134 of OX638345.1, forward strand.
TGATACCCGGCCGGCGTCATCCTGAACAGCTCGGCCGGCACCTTGATCCGCCCGATCACCGGGTGTTCGGTCTCGCGATAGAACTCGCGGGAGTCGAGCTGCGGGCAGTCGGCCAGTTCCGTGGGCGTCTGCACCAGGCCGAAGAGCATGCGCTTCTCCGCCGCCGCTGGGAACAGTTCCCACTTCTCCCGGTCCTTGATGACGTCCAGCACCACCTCGTCCATGGCCGGGCCGTTGCGGACGCGCTGGGCCCGGTCGGCAAACCTGGGTTCCAGCAACTCGGGGGCGCGGAAAAAGTCGGCGATGTCGTCCCAGGTCGCGCCGCCGCCGGCCTGCACGATGATCCAGCCGTCCTTGCAGGGCATGGGGTTTTCCCACATGGTTCCCGGGGCCCGCCGCACCTGCACGCCGCCGATGAACGGGTAGATGGTCTGCGTCGCCATCATGGTGGAGGCCACGCACTCTGTGATGGACACATCCACGTGCTGGCCGACGCCGTGCCGGTCCTGGGCGAACAGCGCCATGGCGGTGGCGCCGGCTCCGAACAGGCCGCCCTCGTACTGCGCCTGGAACCCACCGTGCTTGAGGGGCGGCCGGCCCTGCACACCGCTGATCCCCATCACCATGCCCATGGCATAGGAGACGATCTCCTCGCCGGCATACTGGCTATAGGGGCCGGTCTGTCCGAAGGGTGTGATGGAAGTCATCACCAGGTTCGGATTGATCGCCGACAGCGCGTCGTAGCCTATGCCCAAGTCGTCGAGATGGCCGGGCCGGTAACTCTCAATGACCAGGTCAATATGAGGGACCAGTTCCTTGAGGATGCGCCGGCCGGCAGCCGTCTCCAGATTGAGAGTAATGCCCTTCTTGTTCAGGTTGAGGATCAGGAAGAACAGGCTCTTTTCCGGATGCGGGTCGTCGTGGTAATACGGACCGACTCGCCGCATCGCCGACCCTCCGGGCGGTTCGACCTTCAGCACGTCCGCGCCGTAGTCGGCCAGCAGCCTCCCACAAAAAGACCCGGCGATATCTTCGCTCAGGTCCAGCACCTTGATTCCGCTCAATGGCCCGTCCAACATGGCGGGGATTTTATCCCAAGCGGGCGACTGCGGCAATTTGTCGAATACGCTGCGCAACGCAAGGTATACTTGTCGCGGTCTCATTCGTCAGCATATACCGCAGACCAAGCAAATCATCAGGAGTTTCCCCGATGCTCATCGACCCCAAGACCTTCGAACGGTTCAACATGATCCTCACCGGTGTGGTGGTGCCGCGGCCGATCGCCTTCGTGTCCACCGTCTCGACCGACGGCGTGGTGAACTTGGCCCCCTTCAGCTTTTTCAACGCCATGGCCTACAACCCACCCACGGTAATTTTCTCCTCCTCCCGCCGCGCTCCAGGCTGGCAGGACAAGCGCAAGGACACGCTGACCAACATCGAGGAGACCGGCGAATACGTGGTCAACGTGGTCGTGGACGATATTGCGCCCGCCATGAACGCCACCGCCGCCGAGTACCCGTCCGACGTGTCAGAGTTTGACATCGCCGGCCTCACCGAGGCCCCCAGCGAAATCATAAAACCGCCTCGCGTGTTGGAGTCTCCGGTGAACATGGAGTGCCGGCTCGTGCAGGTCGTGAACATCGGGGAGCAGCCTCACGCCCACGGCATCGTCATCGGCGAAATCCTGCGCATGCACGTGAGCGATGAGGTGCTGTACGACGGCCCCAATGGGCTGCGGATCAACCACGCCGCGCTCAAGCCCACCGGACGCCTCGCCGGCAACATGTACTGCCACACCGACGACGTTTTCGAACTGGTGCGCCCCACCTACACCGAGCAGGACGAAAGCGCGGAGCGCGTTGCGGACTGATCCGTACCTGACTGGAGGCTCAACATGACCACCGCGGAACCTGAAATCAAACTCTATGGCGCCGAGTGGTGTCCCGACTGCCATCGTTCGCGCAACTACCTGGACAGCCAATCCGTGGCCTACGAGTACGTCAACGTTGACGGCGACGACGAAGCCCAAGCCTACGTGAAGCAGGTCAACGATAACCGGCTGATCATCCCGACCATCGTTTTTCCCGATGGTTCGGTACTGGTTGAGCCGTCCAACGCCGAATTGGCCCGCAAGCTCAGGGACTGACTGTCCGAGCCGCTAATCGGGAAACTGCAATAACTGGAGTACGTTCCCGTCGGGATCGCTAAAGGTGGCAACCCAGCCACCCCAGTGTTCCCGCTCGGGAACGCGGATGAACGGCACGCCGGCAGCGGACAGCCTGGCGTGCTCTGCGTGAATATCGTCGACTCCCAGGTGGGGCATAACGCGCAGGGGGTCTTTTGAACCGCCGCTCACGCTGCCGTGCCGTCCCACGTTGAACCGGATATCGCCCAGTTCAAATGCGGCGAAGCCCTCGTCCTCGTGGAAGGAATGCAGGGGCAATCCGAGGACATCGCGGTAGAACCGCAACATCCCGTCCAGGTCGTCGGTCCACAGGGTTATGCCGACAACGCCGGTGATCACAACGAAAGTCTATTTGCTGGCGTGCGAGCTCGCCGGCTCATCAGCCGGCACGCAGGCGCGGCACCAGCCGTGAAAATCGACCCGCTGCCACATGACCTGGAAACGAGTCTCAGTGGACACCTGGTCGCGCAACCGGATGATGATGTCGCTGCTATCGTCGGCGTCGGCAATGTTCCCGCACCCGATGCATACCAGATTGACGTGAGGTGACACGTTGCTCTCGTACCGGGACTGCTTGGCAAAGGGCAACTCTTGGATCAAACCGCTCTTGGAAAGCACTCCCAGGGTCGAATAAACGGTGGCCAGCGTCATGGAAGGGAAGTGCTGCTGCACGCGCTCGTGGATCTGTTGCACCGTGGGATGGTCGGTGGAGTTGAGCACGGCCTCGGCGATGGCCAGGCGCTGCGGCGTGACCCGCACGCCTCCCTGACGAAGTTGCTGCACAACGGCGCTCTGTATCATCGTCCCCTCCGGATACTGCGCCTGTCACCTTCCGCAAAAACCGCTTCGGCAGCATCGTGATCGGAGTATAGCACCGGGCATTTGTGACCCGCAAATCGAACACACTCACTGTGCAGACGTAAGCCACCTGGCGAGCTGAAGCGCCGGAATCCGTCGCCGGGACACCACTATGGCAATGCCTGCGATTTTTGGTGTAGGATGTCCCACCGCAACCGCAAGTGAGGAGCAATTTCGAAATGGCTACCACCCGTTCCCGTCGCCTGGCCCGCTCGGTATCCATAGTCGGCGCCGGTCTGTCCCAGTTCGGGGCCTATCCCGACAAGACCAGCCGCGACCTGTTCGTCGAAGCGTTCCACGACATGCAGGACAGTATCGATACAGGCATCTCGGCACAGGATATCGAAGCCGGTTACCTGGGTAACTACTCGGCTGACCTGTTCGAGCACCAGGGCCACACGGCGCCCATCATGGCCGACTGGCTGGGGATGACGCCCACCCCGATGACGCGCATCGAGAACGCGTGCGCCAGCAGCGGCAGCGCCCTCCGCGAGGGCGTGATGGCCATCGCCAGCGGCATGTACGACGTGGTTCTGGTGGGCGGCGTGGAGAAGATGACCTCGCTGCCGACGGAAGGTGTCACCGATGTCCTGGCCTCCGCCGCGGACGGGCTGTACGAAGTTCCTGCCGGCCTCACTTTCCCCGGCATCTTCGGAGCTATCGCCAAGGCGCACATGGACCGGTACGAGACCAACCTGAACCACCTGCTCAAGGTGGGGGTCAAGAACCACGAGAACGGAAAGCTGAACCCCAAAGCCCAGTTCCAGGTCACCGTCAGGGACATGATGGACCGGAGAAAGGCAAGGGCCGAGCAGCGCGGCGAGCCCGTTCCCGATTGGGATGACGAACTGGACTTCCTGAACGATGCCCGCGCCAACCCGTGGATCGCCTGGCCGTTGCGCCTCTACGACTGCGCTCCCATTACCGACGGCGCATCCTGCGTGTTGCTGGTTGCCAGCGAGTTGGCCAACCAATTCACCGAAAAACCGGTGCATATCGCCGGCCTCGGGCAGGCCACGGGCCGCCCGCTGCATGATGCTGAGGAGTTGACCTCCCTGTCGGCCGCGAAGATCGCATCGGCACAGGCTTACGAGATGGCCGGCATCGGACCCGAGCAGGTCGGCGTTGCCGAGGTGCACGACTGTTTCACCATCGCCGAGATCGTCGCCAGCGAGGACCTGGGCTTTTTCGCTCCTGGAGAGGGACCGCACGCGGTGGACGAAGGGCGCACCGCCCGCACGGGCGACCGTCCCATCAACACCAGCGGCGGCCTGAAGGCCAAGGGCCACCCCGTTGGCGCCAGCGGCGTGGCGCAGGTCATCGAGGTCTACAAGCAACTCCGCGGTGAGGCCGGTGGTCGCCAGGTGTCCAACCCCGATTTGGAATTCGGGCTCACGCACAATGTGGGCGGAACCGGCGGAACCTGTGTCGTCAACGTGCTCCAGCGCGGCTAGGAGGCTTCTGCATGGCTACCGAAGCGGAATCCCGACCGTTCAACGCTGCGTCATTCTACGCCTTTCTCCAGGAGGGCCGGTTCATGGGCGTGCGTTGCCGCGAAAACGGCAATTTGTACGCTGAAGCGCGGCCCATCGACCCGGTGAGCCACAGCCGGGACATGGAGTGGCACGAACTCAGTGGCCGCGCGACGTTGAGCACCTTCACCTGCATATCAGTCGCGCCGGCCTCACTGGAAGCCAAGGGCTTTGGTCGGAACAATCCTTACTGCACCGGCATCGTAACGTTGGAGGAGGGGCCGCGTATTTCGGCTCGAATCGCCGGCGTGGACGCGTCCAATCCGCAGAACATACGGACCGGCATGGCGTTGGAAATCGACCTGACGGAAATCGATCCAAACGAACCGGGGCTGGTGTTCCGGCCGGCATGATCAGTTAGACACCCGTGTGCCGGCTGAAACGCGCCGGCGCCGAGAACGGTCAAAATGAAACCGCCCCACTTGGATGGGGCGGTCGTTTTTCGGTTCCGGGAATGGCGCTTACTAGACCCCGGCGTCTTTGCACACGTTGCAGGTCTTGTCGTACCACACGTACGCGGAGTTGGGTTCGTGGAAGACCTCGAAAAGCGTGACGTTGCGATACTTTCGACAATTGAAGCACAGTTCCGTGTGGTTGGGATCCAATTGCGCGGGGATGCCGGTCTCTGCGTCAATAAACGTCTTGCGTATCCGACGCTTGGAGAACGGCAACTTCTGCAGGAAGCTTTCTTCGAATTTGAGCTTCCACACCTGACCGCCAGGCATAGGGCGGAACAACAGGCTCTGTTCGTCGTCGGGCTGCCGTTCGTCAATGAATTTTATGTAATTTTGCACCGCGCGGTGCATAGTCTCGACGACTTCTTCGTATGTATCCCCGACCGCAGGCACGTCCATTTCGACGCAAAAGCCTTCCCACGTTTCGGGATGTGAAAGTGTCCTTTTGATGTAACAAGTTAATTTTTGTGGTGTCCTGTTCACGATACTCCAGGGCGATGCGCTGGAGCACCGCCCTCCTCGTCTGACATTCTGAGCTCGCGGAGTTATGGGGTTTGCGACCTAGTCAAGGCCGCGGGTTCCCACCCAACCGGTTTCTGAAACGTCGATCATTTCGCCGTTGGGCCCTTCGTATTTGGTCTCCACGTTTTGCGTGCGCGGACCGGTCATGGCGGCATGCAGAGCGTGATTCACCTCGTCCATGGGCTTGGAGTTGGCAGCGGACAGACGAGCCTCGGTCTCCTCGAGGCTTTCGACCTCGAAGCCGATGTGGTGGATACCCTCCCAGTCCTTGCCGCGCTCGCCGGCTACGGTGTCGTTCTGGAAGTCCAGGATGGCCATGTTGATGTTGCCGTCACTGAGCATGTAGCCGTTGGCGTTGGCGCTTTCGAGCTTGGCTACTTCACGGAGCCCAAACACTTCCTGGTAGAATTTGGCGGTCTTTGCAGCGTCGTTGGTGGCGATTGCGATGTGCTTGATCTGAGGCATGTCATTCCTCCAAGTTGGATTTCCGTCGTTCCGTTTGACGGTTTCTCCCCTGAAAACGGTAAGCGCAACGATAACATTTTTGCGTCGCAGGGGCTAGTGCCGCCCGTTTCCGCTTCGACACCATGCAGACGATTCCCAACTCGACATTCGTGGGAATTCATCCACGTTGGAGATCCCTCGGACCGGCATTCGTCACGCGGGGTTCGACGCTATAACATCTCCCCAACTGCAAAAAGGAGCGCCGCAGATTCTCCAATAACAACCGCGGGCGGCAACCCCATGACCGAACCCATGACCCTCGAAGACAGGCCGGCGGTGCGCGGCATATATGCTGATGGCATCGCTACAGAGGACTCTGTAAAGCAGCACTTTTTCGAAAGCGCGGCCAGCATCGCGGTCCATCTGGCGTGCGGATTCCGCGTGCTGGGACGACGAATGCGCGTAGCCGCCTTCCACGGCGTCTGGAGAGACACGGTACTCGCGGAACGTCGCGGCACGCTGGTGGACGCGGCGTAGCCGCATCGCCTTTGAGAAGCTGGGTCGTATTGCGCGGAGCCGAGGGATTGGTATAATGGTAACTCCTGTGGGCCTGTAGCTCAGGCGGTTAGAGCGCAGTCCTGATAAGACTGAGGTCGTTGGTTCGAGTCCATCCAGGCCCACCAGATAAACCATACGTTGAATACGGATGCCGCATACCGGCCGACCGTTTAGCATCTTTCGCATCACAATTGAATTGGGTTGGCACACGCCAAAAGATTGTCAAGTCGAAAACCTTTGTTACCGCTAGGCCGGTGGCAATGGTGCTGATACCCGAGAACCCGTCATCTTGACGGGTTTTTCTTTGCCTTGAGATGACGGCGTTTTTCTGGTGCTCCGGGGATTGCGGACGTTGACGCAATGTTCGAACTGCCTCCTGCGGCATGCGCAGCAAGTTGAATAGCCAGGTTAGATCCCGCGTTTGCAGCAGGATGGGAACAACCGGGTTGCTATTGCCCTTGTTTTGCGTTGGGCCGCTTTCTGCCTGCACCGCCCCCGTTCCTTATCCAGGCGCCGTTGGCACATACCGCTCTTGACAGTTTTCGCATCGCCACCGCAACGTCCGCACAAATCTTCCTGCATCCGTTTCCGGCAGTAAAGCAACCGTCTCCGAGATCAAGATGCGGCGGGATGCGGATTCCATTGCTGCCCGCTCACGCGTACGCCGCTTTGGTGGCGTTGAATGGCGAAGAGGTGTTGCGGCGGGTCGGGAGTGGCGAGGTAGTATTCGTGACCCAGATGCAGGATGCCCAGCTTGCCACGGGAGCAGACCTGTCGCAGGAAGGTTGGCGACACTCGCATTCTCACCAGTATCAGCAGGCAGCAGGCCAGGAGCAGCCCGACCAGCAACCGTTGCAGCCGGTCGGTGGTGGTTACCGTGCTCCGGTTCAACCCTGCGCGGTCCGACCGGCCGGACTCCTCCGGACATGGCGGCCGGGTCGGCCGAGCCCCGATTGGTCGAGTTGTTGCTGGTCAAGGGGGCCGACGCGGACATATATGCCGTCACCGTGGGCGGAGACATTCCATTACACGACGCGGCGCGTGGCAGCGAGAGTCAATTGGAGGTCATCCGCCTGTTGCTGGACTGGGGGGCCGACGAAGAAATCGACCGGGCCAATAACAACGGCAAAACCGCCCGGCACCGGGCGGCGGGCAGCCCACGGGCCGACCCCGCCGCCATTGAACTCCTGCCGGAACGGGGAGCGGATATCCTCGCCGGGACCAAGCAGGGGGAGACGCCGCTCCATGCCGCGGCACAGTACGGGCCACGACCAGAGGTCCTCCTTGCCCTCGTCGACCACGGCGCTGACGTCAATGGCCGCGACAACGTTGGTTGGACCCCCTCATGCGTGCTTCCTGCTGCCGGGTCAGTAATCCCGAACTTCTCAGAACCGGAGGCACCGAGGGTCAAACGGCGAGGAACGTGGAAATCATCCAGCTGCTGCTTGCGAACGGCGCCGACGTGTCGGCCCGGTCTCACCATGGGCCGACGGCGTGCGAGTACGCCAAACTGGCCCCGATTCCTTCCACCAACAGGTCCGGCCCCTGGTGTGCCCGCAACACTGCGTGAACAATCCCGCCGGACTTCATGACCGTAGGATCGTCTTGCGATGACTTCCAATCGGAATTATCCCTACGGTCTGTTCGATGGCCTGTTTCGGGGTTGGTGGCTGGCGATCATCCTCTCGGCGATCGGCCTCCTGGCGTTTGGTGACGGTCTGCCCGGCCTGGCCCAGGACGTCATGATGGCCAGCCTGCCGGACATCGACGACGATTTCGAGACATGGAGTCGGTTTCGTGCGATCACGAGCTTCAGTTCGGGCCTCTTGCCGACGTTGCTGGCGCTGCCTGGAGCCTGGCTGGTGGACCGTTACGGTCCCAGGCGCGTGGCGCTCCTGGGACTGCCGGTGGCAGTCGCCGGCTACCTGGCTCTCATCGGCGCTTCGCCGGTGAACTGGGTGATGTTTCTCAGCGCCGCTCTGCTCACCGCCGGCTCGACGATTGGCTTCTCGTGGGTGCCCGCGACCACTCTCAACAACTGGTTCCACCGGCGCAAGGCGACAGCAATGGCGATACCCGTAGTCGCGTTTTCGCTTTGGCAGTGGATGATCGGTCCCGCGCTGGAGACACTGTTCGCAGCCGTCGGCTGGCGCCTGGCAGCAGCGGCCGTAGGGGCCGCGGTCCTGACCGTCGTGATGCCCCTGGCCTGGCAGATCAGGGACAAGCCCGAAGCAAGCGGGCTTTATCCGGACGGAGTGCCGCTTCAGCCCGGCACCGTCCTGCCGGAGTACACTTGGGGCGAGGCGATGCGATCCCGGGCGTTCTGGCTGCTGGTGGTCGGCGACGCGTGTGTTTCTTCCATGGCAATACCGTTGCTGGTGCTTTCATCCCACTTCGAGTTTGGCAGCGGCCGGACCTGGGCCGGTTGGGAGTCCGTCAATGTGGTGAGGATCGCCGCCGTCCTGGCGGGCGCGCTCCTGGCCGACCGCATGCCCGTCCGGTACGTACTGGCGGGGTCGGGCGTGGCGATGGTCGCGGCGGTCGCCATGCTCGCTACCGGCACTCCCGTTGCGATTTACCTGTTTGAGATCGTCCTGGCGACAGCGCTGGGCGCATCGAACGCGGCGCGTCTGGCGGCGCGTGGCATCTATTTCGGACGGCGCAGTTTTGCCACCATTGCGGCCACCGGAGTGTTCGTGATCACTCCATTCCAGCCGTTGGCAACGTTCGGGCTGCTCGGCTTGTCGGAACTCATCGACGGTTACTTTCTCCCGCTGTCAATTGGGCTGGCCGGATGCGTAATCGGCGCGGTAGCCTACCTGTTGGCCGGGCCGCCTCGGTTGGCTCCATCACAGCAAGCCCAGGCGGAAAGTTGACGCAGCGAATCCGGCGTACGTTTTGTAGTCGCTTTCCGACTTGGTTTGGGCCTTTCCCGTTTGGAATGGCGTCGGGCAACCTTGCGATCGTGCTGGCGGTGATCACACTGGTTGTATCCGCGTGCCACGGATCTCCGGCCGATTTGCCGGCTGACTCGGAACACGAGATCACGCCACGGAAGCAGGGCTTGGCAGCTATACCGTCGGTCGAGCCGGCTCCGACCTACCCGACGTCAGCAACTGCACGGCCGACCCGGTCGGCTGTCGAGGCAGTTTCCCCAACACCGCGCCCAACACCGTCTCCTACCTTTCCGTCTCCCACGCCAACCCTGCACCGGGAATGGTCTGTCCTGGAGACGACCGTAGAAGGCAAGACCGTCACGGTGGACCTGCACATGTATGCTGCTGTAGACGTCCGAGTAGCTTTGGGAGGCAGAAAACCGGAGTTGGTGGAATGGTCCGGCGGATCCCTGCGGCATGTGTTCCGCGAGGTACCCGCCGGCAACCACGAGGTGGAGGTCTCCGACGTGACGGGATCCTCCGAAACTTTCGAAGTCGTGGTGCCGGACCCACGCGCCAAGGCCGCGATGCCAAGTGGTCCCGGCTCACGAGATCGTCCTTGACCCGTCGGTACCGCTCGCTGGAGACACGGTTGGGACCACCGTTTGGGTGACGCTGAAGACCGGTGGTGGCAGAGACTCCGCAACCTCGAATGCTAGCCCCAAGCCATATGCAGGAACCACGCGGTTCGAGGGCATGCGGAAGCCGTGGACGACTAGCAGCGTGTCCGAGAGATGCAGTTATTGATGCGTTGGCGTAAGACGGTCCGAGTACTGCTCCGACGGTGGGTGGTGGAATGCACCTTCGGTCGGCTGAACCAGCAGCGGCGATCGAGCAAGGATTGCGAAGCATAGCGTGTAGCCACAGAAACCTGGATCTGCATCTCAATAACCGGCCCCACGCTTCGCAGGCTGATCCGCCTTTCTCCTATTGAGACACCCCCAGACGTCGAATTGTCGGTGGTCGGGCCTTCCCGTCCTACAGCGCAAACGGAAGATTGGCCGCGAGGTTGTTTTCGGTACGGAACGGGCCCCAATTGCGTGGGATGTTGAGCAGTGGGTCTTCCAGATTGTCCACGCTGCTCTGGCCGCAATAGGCCATGGCGCGGTTGAATTCCTCCCGCAGCAATTCAAGCATATGATGGACCCCTTCGGCGCCGTTCACGGCGAGGCCCCAGTAAAGGGGCCGTCCAACGGCGACGGCCGTGGCGCCCAATGCCAACGCCTTCAACACGTCGCTGCCGCGCCGAACGCCCGAGTCGACGTATACCTCCACCCGTTCCTTGGTGGCGGCGGCAATCTCGGGCACCATCTCGATGCTGGACATCGTATCGTCAAACCGTCGTCCCCCGTGGGTTGAAACCAGGATTCCGTTGACCCCGTGCTCCACGGCCATGCGGGCGTCTTCGGCGACGCGGACTCCCTTCAACACCAGCGGCAGATCGGTCAGACTGCGCAGCCAGTCCAGCTCGCGCCAGGTGAGGGGTGGGCATTGCGGCATGTCCCAGGCCGGCGGTTCGCCCGCACCGTCTGTTGCAGCAGCAGGGTTTAGCGTTTCACGGAAGTTGCCGTACTCACCCGGGCGCTCATAGCGATTGCGCAAATCCCGCTCTTTGGGACTGGGAAAGGGCGCGTCGACGGTGAGGACGATGGCCCCGAAACCGGCGGCTTCCGCACGTTTCACCAGGTTCTCCGTCAGGTCGTAGCCACGATGAGACAGCTGGAACCACAGCGGACCCGTTGCCGCTTCGGCGATTTCTTCCATGCTGCAGTTGGACGAAGTGCTGCACATCATCAGCGTGTTGGACATTCCCGCCCCGCGCGCGGTGGCGCGCTCCGCCTCCGGATGAGCGTTGAGGTGAGAGTCCGTTGGCGCGATCATCACCGGAAAGCTGATGTCGGTTCCCAGGACGGTGGTCGAAGTCTTGCGCTCCGTGGTATCGCGCATAAATCGCGGTCTCAGCGTCAGCGCTTCGAAAGCGGTGCGGTTTCGGGCCGTGGTGATCTCGTCCATCGCGCCGGCTTCGATGAACACCCAATTGTTGTGGGGCAGAATGTGCCTGGCGCGTGCCTCGTAATCGTAGAGGCTGATTGGATCCATTCGCACGGTTGGCCTCCTCGTAATGTTTCAGCATTGCAGGACTGCGTTGATGGCAAGAGCTGCCTTGCCACCGGCAGCCTCCGATAAGCAGGCGGAACGGAACGGTAGCATGTCGCCCAAGACCTTTCAATTCGTGCTGCCTCATCACTCCCGTTTCGGCATGCCTTTCTGTCGACTTGCCCAGGACCCCAACAACGATCGCTGATCGGCTTTCGGGGCGAGTGCGGGGCCACAAACCGTTTCAGTCCTGACAGTGGAACGGCGACTTGACAATCAATATGCCCAATCGCCTCGGGTGCGTTCCTACCGGTCACCGTTATCGCTGCACGGTCCGGGGAGTCAAGCAGGTCCCTCAGGCCGTCGCCCAGGTGGTTGAACCCCAGGAAGGCGTTGAATTTTGCGGTCCCGGACATCAGCAGCAGTCGGGGAGCGGTCCGCAGGTGCGGGCGAGCGTCGTTGAGCGTAGCGCCCCATTCCGCCGTCGGGGGTTCAGCACAGAGTCCCAAGAAGCTCAGACCGGCGATGCCCAGGATGATCCAGCCCACGTCCAGAGAAGCGATGATTGTGATGGGCCCGGAGATGTCGGGGGCGATGCGCCTGAGGATGATGCCCAGACCGCTTGCGCCTGCAGCGCGCGCCGCCATCACGTACTCCACACCGAGTCCTTGTTGGTCAGCGACGCCCTGGAGGCCGCTGCCGGAACAACATCAACAAGGATGACGCTTATCCCACTAGTTGACGGGATGTAACTCCGTGCGGGTGGTCCACCCGGGCCGGGTGCGCGCCTTCGTCAAAGCCTGCGGCTACGACGCCAATGCCAGTGACCCGGGTAGGAGCCCGGCCTAAGGTTGACTGCCTTGGCCCGGATGCGTAACCTCTGTGGTCAGATTTCGCCCGTGCGCCCGCTCGTTTGCTCCCGTGCCTACAGGTATAGGCCATGCCCGCCCCGACCATCGCGATAGCGCCCGAGCGTGCTGGCCGTCCTGACCAACGCTGCCGATAGCGTCTCGGGCCGTGTGCCACCATTTTTCATATATCATCTCGTCTAGCACTGACGGGGTGGCGACAGCGGGAACCGGTGAAACGTCAACGCATGATAAATCGGCTGTACCTCGAACAAAACGGATTGGGAGCGCTATTTTTTGACCCTTCGTGGTCAAGCGTGAAACCCCAAAATGGTGGCTCCAGCCCACCATTTCCAACCCTGAGTGACGCTGTGAAACGCGCCCGGTTGGCCCGCGAGCAGTTCCGCCGAACGCGTAACCGCGGTCCGTTTGGCTATTGCGCGTTGCCCGCGCCGCAGCCTCCTGTGATATGCCGGTCTCTCGGCGCCAATCGTGTGAATCCGTTCCCGTCCAATCCTTTGCGCCTCTGGCCTGTGGTTATGTGAGATGGTTGATTTCAGCGGCATTGAATGGGTGAGCTTCGACTGCTACGGGACCCTCGTTGATTGGGAAACGGGAATCTCCTCAGCGGTGTCACAGGCATTGGAACCGTACGGTGTTCGCCAGACTACGGCCGAGATACTGGCGCTTTTCGCCGAGCTTGAGCCTCAGGCGCAAAGTTCGGGCGGCTATAAAGATTACCGTGTCGCCCTGCGCGAAGTGATGGCGATGATTGGCGGCAGGTTGGGTGTTCCGTTTACTGAGGACGAGGCGAACTCTCTCCCCAAGTCCTTGCCGGACTGGCCGGTTTTTTCCGATGTCCAGGCCGCGCTGGAAATCCTCAAACAGCGGTACAAACTCGCGATTATCTCCAATGTCGACGACGACCTGTTTGCGGGGTCGGCCCAAGCGCTGGGGGTCGAGTTTGACGCCGTGATCACCTCCCAGCAGGTGCAGGCGTACAAACCCAATCTCATCAACTTTGAAGCCGCCGCCGCTGCGATGGCGGTCGACAAGGAGCGCTGGCTCCACGTCGGAGAGAGCCTGTACCATGATATCGGGCCGGCCAACCAGTTTGGCATTGCGTCGGTATGGGTGAGCCGTGCCGACCGCGGCGGCGGAACCCGGCCGACCGATGCCGTCCCCGATCTGGTCGTCCCTGACCTGGCGGCGCTGGCAAAAATGATGGTTCCGTCCTGAATCTGCGTGTGGTCGGAGCGCAACGCGCCAAACTGAACCGGCACTTTCCCGGGGCGACAAATGCCGTCGCTGAAGAATTGCATGCGCGCCGAGATTGGAATACGGCCCAAGGACGGTCGTGTTCCCCTGCGAACAGAAATCGTTGATGAATGGCGCGCCCGGCTGGGCCAGAATCACGACGCCTCAGCCGGCGTGTGGCTCGTGTCGTGGAAACAGGCGACTGGCAGACTTTAGTCGCCCATCCCGATTCGGTGGACGAAGCCCTGTGCTTTGGCTGGGCCGACTCGAGGCCCAATAATCTCGACAATGATCGCGCCATGCGGCTCTTCACGCCTCGCCGCCCGAAGGGCCCCCTGGTCGATCATCAGCAAGGGAAAGGCAGCGCGCCTGATGGAGGTTGACCGCATGGCCCGCGCCGGTATGCGGCTGGTGGAGTCGGCGCAGGCAAACGGAGCATCAACGGTTTACGATGAGATGAGGACTTGGTCATTCCCGATGACCTGTCCTCAGTGCTGGCGAGCAACGAAACCGCCCGGACATACTTCGAGAATTTTTCCGCCTCGTCCAAGAAGAACATCCCCCGGTGGATAGAATCCGCCCGCACGCCTGCGACCAAGTCCAATCGTGTCGTTCAGACCGCCGATTTCGTCGGGTGCAACCGGATGGCCAATCGTCCCAAAGGCCGCGATCAGGGACCCGCGCCGGCACCTCTCCCCGCGGTGAAATACCACGGGCGCCTGGCGATTGGATCCGGCGACGCAGACCGTCAGTCCTCCGGGCGGCGCGCCTGCTCCTGCAGCTCGTAAAGCTTGTTGATCGCCTCCAAAGGCGTGAGGTTTGACACGTCCATTCCCAGCAATGCTTCGGCGAGGTGTTCATCGCCGGACGGGAACAGTGGCAACGCCAGTTGAGAGGATGGGGCCGTTTTGCGCCGTTCACCCCGGCCTGTCCCCATGCTCGATCCGCGATCCTGCTCCAGGTGCGTGAGTAATTCCTGCGCGCGGCTCACCACGGAGGCCGGCATCCCGGCCAGCATCGCCACGTGCACCCCGTATGATCGATCCGCTCCGCCCGGCACGATCCGGCGCAGGAACGCGATCCGACCGTCTTCCTCCGACACCGCGACGCTGTAGTTGCGGACGCCCGGCAGCGTGGATGCCAGTTCAGTCAACTCGTGGTAATGAGTCGCGAACAGGGTCTTGCACCCCAGCCGGGGATTGTTGTGCAGGTGCTCGACCACCGCCCGGGCGATTGATAGCCCATCGTAGGTGCTGGTCCCTCTGCCGATCTCGTCGAGGACTACCAACGACCGCCAGGAGGCCTGGTTGAGAATGGCAGCGGTTTCGACCATCTCAACCATGAAGGTTGATTGCCCGGTGGCCAGATCGTCCTGGAGACCGACACGGGTAAAGATGCGGTCCACCAGGCCAATGGTCGCGGATGACGCCGGTACGAAGCTGCCCACCTGGGCCATCAGAACGATAATCGCCACCTGCCGGATGTAGGTGGACTTGCCGGCCATGTTGGGACCGGTGATGAGCATGATCTGGGCGTCGTCGGAGTCCAGCGCCGCGTCATTGGGCACGAACGCTCCTGATCCCAGCACCCGCTCCACCACCGGATGCCGGCCGTCGGTGACGCGGATGGCAACCCCGTCGTTCAACTCGGGCCGTACGTATCCGTGGCGCACGGCCACGTCCGCAAGCCCCGCAAACACGTCCGCCCGGGCAATCGCCGAGGCCAATCGGGATACTGTCGGGCCGTGATCGGCGATCTGGCGGCAGACTTGTCGGTAGAGGCTGCGCTCCAGTTCCTCCAGCTTTTCGCGCGCGTCGAGCGCCTGGCTCTCGAATTCCTTGAGCTCAGGGGTGATGTATCGTTCTCCCCCCGTGAGGGTCTGTCGCCGCTGGTAGTATTCAGGCACCGCGTCGAGATTGGATTTGCTGATCTCGATGTAGTAACCGAATACCTGGTTGAAGCCGACCTTCAGATTGCGGATGCCCGTGCGTTCCCGTTCCTCTGCTTCAAGACCAGCGATGAAACCCCGGGCGTCCCGGGACAGGCCGCGAGTACGGTCCAGTTCCGGGGAAAATCCGGGACGAATCACTCCGCCCTCTCCAACGGAACCCGACGGTTCCGCCTCGATGGCCTGCTCAATCAAGGCCACCACGTCGGGGATCGACCGCAGATCGCCGGCAAGCCATGCCACCTGCGGAACCTCGTCGCGGGATAGCATGGCGCCAAGTTCCGCCGCAGCTTCCACGCTCCGCTTCAATGCCAGCAGATCCCGGGGAGACGCCGTATTTGTCTGCACCCGGCTGAGAATGCGTTCCAGATCGGAGATGTGCGCCAGCGCCGAAGCCGCTTCGTCGCGCCGGAAAGCGTCGTCGTGAAAGAACTGCACCGCGTCCAACCGGCGTTCAAGTCGTTGCAAGTCCAGCAACGGTTGTCCCAACCATTTGCGGAGTAGTCGTGCGCCCATCGAGGTTCGCGTGCCATCCAGCGCGTTCAGCAGGGACATATCACTACTGTCCCATCTTCCGGCGGCGAAGAGCTCCAGGTTCCGCCGGGTTTGAGGGTCGAGGGTCATGTACGTTGCCGTACTGTAAACGGAGGGCGGCGACAACGCCGGACGTTCGCCCTGCCAGGTGTACCGCAGATATTCCAGGATCGCGCCGGCCGCCCGAACCGCCAATGGCTCGATCGGCGTGTCGTTGGACTCCAGGCCGTAGGCTTCCAGCGACAGCACCTCGTAGTAGTCCAGCAGGGTGCGCCGGGCCGCGTCAAGACCGAAAGCCGCGTTATCCAGCTGGGTGACGGATACTGCTTCGCCAAGTCCGCCCCCTAAGGTAACGAAGTCCTGAAACCCGTCTCGATCGGGAACCAGGATCTCCGACGGTCGCAGCCGGGCCAATTCCAGGAGCAGTTGATCCTCCGGCACCTGACAAACGCCGAATTCGCCGGTGGTAACGTCCACGTACGCCAACCCGGCTTGGCCCTCGCTGACGCAGGCCGCGACCAGGTAGTTGTTGGCCTGATTGTCCAGCAGCGCGGCCTCAATGACCGTGCCCGGCGTCACCACCCGGACTACCCCGCGCTCGACCAAACCTTTGGACGTTGCCGGGTCACTCAGTTGCTCGCAGATTGCCACCTTGTGGCCCTGCTTGATGAGCCGAGCCAGGTTGGCTTCCAACGAAACGGCCGGCACCCCGGCCATCGGAACGCGAGTATCCTTTCCCATGGTCCGGGAGGTGAGAGCGATTTCCAGCGCTGACGAAAGGGTGTGGGCGTCGTCGTCGAAGCATTCGTAGAAATCGCCCATGCGGAACAGCACCACGGCGTCCGGGTATGAGTGTTTGATGGTCAGGTACTGCCGACGGACCGGCGTCAGGCGCGCACCACCCAGCATTGTAGACATGACGCGATTTTATCCCATGGGGCGATGCGCCGGTGGCTTGACCCGGCGCGAAGAACCCGTCAGGGACTGCTCCGTAACGCCGGGGATGTGGATCAAAGCAGCCAACGCGTCGCGCATCCCGGTATCCGATTCGCGGCCACATCCGCGCCAACGGGACGGCCGGCGAGAAAATTGTAGTGACTTTTATGACTATTCATAAAAAACTGGGCAAGATGCGAAACAGGCGCAGTGTGCGCCCATATGACATTCGTGTATGATTGCGCCATCGCATCATCCGCCAGCCTCGCTCCGCAACGACGCTGGCGAATAACAACGGGAAGAGAGGATATGGCAACGCAGCGAATCAGAAAGACCAAGTTAATGCGCAGCGTGGAAGAAAAACACGGGAGGCAATTGGAAAGCCTGGTGCCCGACTTGGTCAATGAAATGGGAATGAGCCGCGCAGCCTCCCATCTAGGGGTCAGTCCCGCAACCCTCGGATACTGGATGTTGAAAATGGGAATCCAATACCGCCGCGTCGCGCTGGCAGACGGTGAGACTATCGAGGTTCGGCGTCAGGGTTAACTCTGGGCGGCTCCAGGGTGGGCTCGCCCAGCCCGCCTTCCGGCACTTCCACCGCCTCATCCATGCCCGGCCATGCGGGTGTGGTCACGCAGACGAACTGCAATTCTGAACCAAGGCCGGCCCGAAACTGGAATGCCCAACCCGTCGGGATAATGAGGGCCTCCCCGGCAGTCACCGGCACCGGCGGGACTCGCGAAACCGGTATTCCCGGAGGGCAACGCCAGACCTCCCCGGCCCCGGAAAGCACGTACCAAGCTTCCTCAACAGTGCGGTGACGCACTGGACGGCTGACCTCCCCGGCGCCGATCGTGACCTCGACCATACTGCACCGTGTAGCCCCGTGCTCGTCGGTCAGCAAGAGCCGAACCCGGGAACCATCCGGGGCAACGATCACATCACCGGAATTTCGCCCCACCGGCGGGGCGGCTACCGGCCTGGTTTCTTCGGTCATGTTTCCGAATAGGATATGGGCGTTCTATCAGGCTGACTGAGGTTTGCGGCCTTTCCGAGCCAGAAAGTCCGAGAACCCTTCCTCCACCGAGAGACCCTTAAAGCGGTCGGTTCGGCCCTCGATCTCGTTCCGGTATTGCTGTTCGATGGGCAGCCCGGAATGTTCCAGCAGCAACTGCTTGATATTCGCCAACCCTTCGACCCGGTTGCGGGCGATTCCGGCAGCTATCTCCAGCGTCCGGTCCATGAGTTCTTCAGAGGGGACCAAGTGATTGATGAGCCCCATGTGGTACGCCTCTTCGGCAAAAACTTCGCGACCGCTGAGCAACAGTTCCTTGGCCCGGTGGATGCCCACCAGTTGCGGAAGGCTCCAGGTCGCGTTCATCTGGCCGTAGTTCACCGCGAGGAACCGGAAACTGCTCTTTTCGCATCCCACCAGGAAATCTAGGCTGGTCGCCAGCACCGTGCCGCCGCCGTAGCAAAGCCCGTTCACCGCTCCGATGATTGGCTTGCTGCTGGTGTGCAGGTGCCAGGTGTATTGGGCGCGCTCAGCCTGACCGGCGTCGCGCTGTTCGGGCGAAAATTCACGGTTCTCGTGGATGTCCGCGCCGGCGGAAAATGCGCGTTCGCCGGCGCCGGTAATGATCACCGCGCCGACGCTGTCGTCCGCTTCATAATCGGTGATGGCCTGGTCCAGTTCGCGCACCAATTGGAGATTGAGAGCGTTCAGAACTTCGGGGCGGTTCAACGTGACCACGCCGATATGGGTTTCGACTTCGTTCCGGCCCATCATCGCGGGGCGCATCACTGTTTCGGTGTTGATGCACGAGTAGGTGGTGACCATGGTGGAGTCCTCGCCGTACGGGAGATTTAGCCGCGAACCACGATGCGGCGCGCCTATTATAGCGGGGCCATCGACAGCCCGCCAATTTGATCCAACGCCCTGGCGCCGCGCACGACCCCTGGGAACGCCGGAAACACGCGACCAGCCTTCCGGGTGGCTGTCCCCCGACCTGACTCTGCGAATTTCCTCCCGGCGACCGCTGACGAGTCCGCCCGGAAATACCGGGCCAATATCCCGGCCGGACCACGGCGACTGGGGCGTCACCGATCCAATCGATGTAACGAGGTTTTGCGCTATACTGGCGCCGCCTTGCCGGTCCGATCCGACACCCCTTGCCGGCTCACGGCTTATACGGAGGGAAATTATGCTGGACTTGATCATTCGAGGCGGCCAGGTCGTCACGCCCTGGGGCGTGGGCGACTGGGACGTGTGCATCCAGGGCGAGAAAATCGTCGCCATCACCGCGCCCAACACTATGACCGACGACGTCGGCCGGGTCATTGACGCCACCGGAAAGATCGTAGTTCCGGGCGGCATCGAGCCCCACGCGCACATCGACGCGCCCATCATGGGCCCCGGAAATCTGCGCACCGCGCCGCCGGAGCAGGTCAGCCGGGCCGCCCTTTTCGGGGGCACGACCACCCTGATGGACTTCGCCATCCATCACCCCGGCAACACCATCGACGAAGCCATCCAGGAGCGGAACAACTCCTGGCGCGGCAACTCCTACGCGGACTATGCCCACCACCTGATGCTGCTCGGCGAGATCCCCCAGCGCACGCTGGAATCGCTCCACGAGTACATTGAGGGAGGCTGGGCCAGCGTCAAAATCTTTACGACCAACATCCGCCCGCCCGAAATGTCCGGCGAGCCTCGCAAGGTCGGTATGGGACACCTCCACGACTTGATGGAGGTCATCCAGCGCAACGACGCCATGCTCCTCGTCCACTCGGAAGACGACGACATGGTGCAGTACATGTACGAGAAGCTCCAGCGCGAGGAACGGAACGAGTGGTGGAACATGCCCCAGGTCCACAGCAACGAGTCGGAGGACGTGTCCTTCCGGCGGGTGCTGCGCGTCGCGGAGTGGACCGGCTCCCCCGTCTACTTCGTTCACGTGAGCGCCCGCGAGGGCATCAACGCCATCGGCGAAGCCCGCAACAAGGGCATGGCGATCTATGGCGAAACGCTCCACAACTACGCCTGCTTCAACGCCAACAACTATAAGGAAGAGAACGGGATGAAGTACCACACGTACCCGTCCCTCAAGTCGCCGGAAGACGCTGCCATGTTGTGGAAGGGCATCGCCTGGGGCGGCCTGCACACCATGGCCACGGACGAGTATTGCACCGACTGGAACCTCAAGATCGCCGGCAAGACCGTACGTGACGTCACCGGAGGCCACAACGGAGCCGAGACCCGCGTCGGCATCACCTACAGCGAAGGCGTATCCAAGCGCGGCATGTCCCTACAGCGGTTTGTGGACGTAACTTCCGCCAACGCCGCCCGCATCTTTGGCCTCTATCCCCGCAAGGGGGCGCTGGCGCCCGGCAGCGACGCCGACATTACGCTCATCGACCCCTCGATCAAGAAGCGGTTGACGATGGACGATTTCCACATCAGCGACTACAGCATCTGGGAGGATTTTGAGATCGAAGGCTGGCCCGTGATGACGATCATGCGAGGCACGGTCGCTGTGGAGAACGGACAATTGGCGGCCCCGGCGGGTCATGGCCAGTGGATCCCGCGCAAGGTTGACCGGGAGGTCACCAACCGGCCGATTGGCTAGTCAGCAATCTCCCGGCCTTGTCGCTGGATCGGCCCGCATACTATGATTGCAAGGCAGTGTGTCGGTCCCACGACCTTTCGCGTTACTTCAAAGGAGCAAACCCCCAATGAAAGCAGCCCAACTGGTAGCCCCCAAGCGGTGGGAGTTCACCGATGTCGACACCCCCGCACCCGCCGATGGCCAGGTCCTGGTCAAGATGGAAAGCGTCAGCGTCTGTGGGTCGGATATCCGTCACACCTACGGTCCGGTGCTCGATGAGTCCGAGTATCCGATGGCGCCATGCAAAGGCGCTCACGAACTCGCCGGCGTCATCGTTGAAAGCAAGACCGACGAGTTTCAGGAAGGGCAGCGCGTCATCACCATCCCCTACCCCGGCACCGGTGGTCTCTGCGAGTACGTGCTGTCCGCACCGGGCCGCCTGGCGCTGTTGCCTGACGAGGGCGGGCTGGATGAATGGGTCATGTGCCAGCCTCCGGGAACCGTGCTTTATTCCTGTCGCCAGATGGGCAGCCCACTACAGCAGAGCATCCTGATCTTCGGCCAGGGCAGTATCGGCCTCAGCTTCACTATGATCCTGTCCCGGATGGGCGCCCGCCACGTCATCGTAGTCGATCCCCTGGACTACCGTCTCGAAAAGTCCAAGCAGATGGGCTCCACCCACCGCATCAATCCCGACAAGCAGGACGTCGCCGAAGCCGTCATGGAGATCACCAAGGGCCGTGGCCCGGATGTGTGCGTCGAGGCCGCGGGTTACCCGGAACCGCTGAACGAGTGCTTCCGGCAAGTGCGTCAGTTCGGGCAGGTGATCATCTTTGGCATCCAAACTGATCATATGGTGCCGATTGAGCACAACCTCTGGATGGACAAGCAGCCGCGGATCATTCCGACCACCGGCGCTCGCAGCGGCGACCCCATCAGCCAGATCCAAGACATGGTGGACCTGAGGACTCGAGGCTGGGCCGATCCGGCCGAGCTGATCACCCATCGGGTCGGTTTCTCCGATATCCAGCAAGCGTACGACATGTACGAGCAGCGGGAAGACAACATCATCAAGGTGGTCATGGACATCAACAAGTAAGACGAAACTGTCCTGGGCAGGTAGCCCGGTGTTCCAGGGGCGGGCGAATGTCCGCCCCTACTCTCGATTGGCGCATTGACCAATTCTCCGTCGACATCCGCCCTGTCGCCCGGCCAGCGCATACGGTTGGCCCGGGAGAACCTGTGTGTCGCCATGGCGTTCTACGCCGCCTCACACCGGGGATTGATCACGCCAGCGTTCGTGCCGGCCAGCACAGACGTCTACACGAGGGATGGACAGGCGATAGACGCCAGCGTCCCGTTGGAGATGTCCGACCAGCGCAGCCTGCTCCGGTGCGCCGGCAACCAGGTCCGTGCCGCTTTTGCTTTGTGCGCTTTGCAGACCCAAAGGGAACTGGACGGAGTTTCCGCAGGCCAACCGCTGGAGGAACCTGACCCCAGCTTGAGAGCCGTGCGGGCCGTTTGCTTCGTTGCCGGGCACAGCCTCGAGCGAGAATTGCTGAACCCGACCTGGGTTGTTCCAGTGGAATACCGTCGAGCTTTCGAATGCCCGGCGATGGACCTCACCCTGGACGCATCAAGCTGGAATGGGCGGGAGGTGCGGTGGGAACACCTGGGCGGGCTGACGTCCTATCTGGACCTGATCCTGTTTGCGTCCTATTGCGTAGATGGTATGCCGGTTCCGGACGCCGCCAGCATCGCCAAAGGCGATTACACGGCTCTGCAAAGCATGGCCTCGGCGGGTTCGGGCGCGGCAGCCGATGTGGGACCCGTAGTCCCGGGCTACGGCAGCGGATCCGGCCGCCCCCGCCGACCCGGTCCGGCGGCATCCGGACCGGTGCCAGACTCCGGTTGGATTGCGCCGGATGGACCGCCTCAACCGGCGATAACTATAGCCTCGCAAGCCAGTGAATGCGGGCCGATAGACCATTTCGTCGCTGACGTCTGTGCAACGGGCGCCGAAGCGATGTCCCCGGCCGGCGACTTGTACGCATCGTACGCCCGCTGGTGCCTGGACCAGGGATATCTGGCACACAGCCAACGAAAGTTCGGCCTCGAGCTGAGGGCTCGCGGATACCAGCGCAAGCGCCGGGGCAAGGGAAAGCACTGGTGGCTGGGCGTGAGAGCGGCGCAGATTTAGCCAAAGCCGCGCGGGTTCCAAGGCATTTGCGCTGATCGGTAACACAGTCGTTACATTGACGCAAAATTCGCGTAACAACCGACCGCGATACTGTCTCCAACGAAACGGGCAGCGTGCCCCCACCTCAGATTGGAGACAGGAAAAATGATTGCCATCGCCGCCGGAGCCGCTTTTGTAGGACTTTTCGCCCTCTGGGTCATCGTGCCTCGCTTCATCCTTCGTCGGCACGAAAAGAGCGCTCAGGTGGCATCTCCGATGGCGCGCGAGGACTTCGCACCGCAGGCGGCCGACTAGGCTCAAACGACCTGCAAACAACTACCGGGCAAACGAGCCGGGGCGTGGTCCCCGGCTTTTTGTCGTTCCGGGGACCACGCCCCGGCCCCTACGGCTTGGGCTTTCGATCTGCGCTTTCTCCCGCGATTGACTTTGTCCGGGGCCATCGCTAGCATTGCGACAACCGTCCGGCCAACCCCGGCGCGAGTTTCAGTTCAGTTCGGCCACAGACTCTCAGGAGGCCACGATCATGTTCGTGCAGCGCGACCTTACCGACACCGTCCCCACTCGTGAAGGCAACATGCACTTTGTCAAACAGGGTGCCGGCTACCCGCTAGTGATGCTGCACCCCCTGGGCACATCCACTTGGGCGTGGAGCTCAGTAATAGATGCGTTCAGCCAGCACTACACCTGCTACGCATTCGACATGCTGGGGCACGGCGAGTCCGACAAACCTTCCCGACATTTCAACATCCCGGATTACGCCCAGGCTCTGGACGACGCCTGCCAAATACTGAACATCCACCGCGGGCACTACGTTGGCAATTCGGTCGGAGCCGTGCTGGCAACTGAGATGGCCGCCTCGTACCCGGACCGGCTGGACAAGCTGGTCCTGGTCGGCGCCCCGGTTTGGGATGCCCGTACTGCTCCGGAGCGGATCGCCGAAGCGGCGGCCGGCTACGACGCCGACGGCATGCCTGTGACCCGGACCATGGAACAGGCCAAAGAATCCACGACGTTTGCCGAACCACGGCAGGAATGGGTCGACGCCAACAACGGTACGAGAGCACAGGCCGGCGCCTGGGTCAAAAAGCTGCACGAATCGCTGGCCTGGTACGACATTATGACCCGGTTGCCCCAGGTTAGCGCTCGCGAAACCCTGGTTTTGTACGGCGAAGTTGACCGGCTGCGCGACGGTGAGGAACTGCTGCACAACAACATCGTCCGGGCTCGTAAACACATCATGCCCGGCGTAGGCCATATTCCGCAGATCGAAGATCCCGAAGGGTTCGTCGACGCGGTGTTGACCTTCCTCAAGCCGGGTAACTGATCGCTAAACCCGGACAAGCCGGTCATCGGGCTGGCTTGGCATTGCGGATGCATCCGCGTTAAAATAGAGCCGACGGCGGCCCGACACCGGGCATGCCGTCGGCAAAAATTGTTGTTTCGGTTCATCATCTCCCATGCCATCGACCTTCGTCAGAGCTCGTAGTCGTAACCATCGCCTGCTCCACACCGCCAAGCGCGGCGTCGTGGGGAGCATTCCGCCGACGCTGGTTGTCGTCGGCGTGGGCACGGCCGGGGTGCGGCGTTCCATGCTGTTTTCGGAGCGTATGTCCGAGCTGTCTGCCGCCGGCCGCATTCAGACCGCGGTTTACTACGACTGCAACGAGGTCACAGTGGCCAACGTGCAGAAGACGCTGCAAAAGTCGTTTGGCGCGGCCCGGACCGGCGCCGGCACGCAGGTGCTGTTTCCAAATTACGTTCCGGTGCCCAACGGATTCATGCGCGATCCGACGCGGTTTCGAGACTTCCGGGGACCATTGGAACGGGACATGGACAACATCGTCAGCCAGGTTATGCTCCATTCAGAGCGCTGCGGGCGTGTGCCGGAGACCATCGTCGAGTTCATGGGATTTTCGGGGCACGCGGTGCTGGGTGGCCTCTTGCATCAAAAGCTGCTGAACGCGTTCCCTAACACCACCATCCTACCGGTCATGATGCTCCCCAAGGACCACGTAGCTGAGGAGTGGACCAGGCGATATATCTGGGAACAATACGAAAACCTGCTGTCCGGCTCCAACTGTCTGGTAACCACCCAATCTGATGTCAACGCGCGGGAAGATGACGCCCGTCTGGCTACTGGACTGGCCGGATTCGAGGTCGCAGAATTCGGGGAAGACAACGATCCCGCAATCAGCCAGTTGGGGGTGACCCTGAGGCGGCTGATGGCTGCTTCGGGTGGCTGGCTCGGGATGGCCGCGGTGAAACGCAGGATGCCGGTCACGAAAAAATTCGAATGGCTGAATTTTCCGCCCTGGTGGCGTCAGTACGCGGCCGTGGGACCGGACGACGATCTGTCCTCGTTGTTGGGAAACGCGATTTGGTCGACCTTGGACCCGGCGGCGCAGCTGGCGGAGGGAATCAATCAGCCGCCCAACGCGCCGCAGGAAATAGTCGTCTCTCTGCCACTGCACGGTGACGAGTTGGAACCGGTGGCTTCGCAAGCAGCAGAGGCGCTCGACCAGAGCAGTATCTTTGACCGGTTTACCAACCTGGACATCGCGTTCAATACCGCACGTTTCACCGACGGCATCGAGCCCGATCCGTACATGCACGTTACGAGGATTTATCCCGTGAACGGCGAATTGCAGACCGTTGCGGAGATTCTGCGTGGCCCGGGGGCTGCGCTTCCCTATGGCGCCGCTGCTATGGCGGAGACGGGTTTCGGATCATATTTCCACGGGCGGGAGGTGGCGTTCAATCCGGTGCTGCCACCGGCCGGTGACGGTACGGAATTCGAGGATGACGGACAGCAGCATGTCCGATATGTTTAGCAAACCTAGCGTTTTTTTGAAATGTGCGCAACGCATTCGGTTTGACGTATTTGTTTTCATCTGGTATAGTCGCGTCTGTTACTGTCATGGTGTACAACTATGCCGCGCAGATTGGTGTGAATCGCCCAGTCGCTAGGATGCCCGCAAGCTGTACGTCTGTTAGGTCTACGGTAGTTAGTCTAGGCTAAAAAGTACTTTGTCTGGTACTGGGGTAATCCCTCCCAAATCAAATAGGGGGTAAACATAACTATGCCGCCGAAAAATCAAAATCGCACATTTCACATTCGCCGCAATACCCCACATAGGCTGGGCACGCAAGGCGACCTTACTCGGGACGGCACACCACCCCCAATCGTGTCGGTAGCGGTTGGCACCGCTGGCTACAAGCGTAGCTGGAGGTGGGCCAAGCGTATGGGCGAAGCCGGGGTATTGGACCGCGTGCAGAGCCTCCTGATGTACGACTGCAACCAGGGGACGATCGATTCTATTGATAACGAAACTCGTTCGATGCGCCGCGTTCGCGGTGGTCAGTTGCCGGTCATAATTCCCGGCTTCCTCCCCAAAGTAGACGGCTTCTTGCGCGACCCCAACGCATACAAGGATTTCTACGGCTTGATCCATCGGGACATGGAAAGAATGGTGGACACCGTGGCACGCCGGTCTGAAGAGGTTGGTTCTCCCCCGCAATTGATTTTGGAATGGCTGGGGTTCGGCGGACACGCCAAACTGGGCGGCGTCCTGCACGGAATGATGCGCGAGCGTTTCCCGGAAGCCACTTTCCTCCCCATCGTGCTGGTGCCCAGCGAAGCCGTTCTCAAGGAGAACATGCGACGCGAGACCTGGGGCGCGTACGAAGAAACCATCGGTACTCGCGTAGTCCGCAACAGCCGCGGCGTCCAGGAACTGCAACGGCATCCGGCCCTGATTACGGACAACAGCCTCTCTCCCAACTTCGAACGGTTGGACGACAAACTGGCAATCGCACTCGCGTCCATGGAAGCCGGCATGCGTTATCAGGTCGACGCGGGTTCCATGGCGGAAACCGTCACCAGCTTCGGTGATTACTCCAACGGCTGGTTCGGGGTGCGTGTGCTGAACCGGCGCGTCGACATCGCCGACACCCGCAACGGCTCACGGTTGTTTGGGCCTTTCCGTGGTCGCGAGATCGTGGTCGTCAATGACAACGCCAAACAGTTGCCGTTCGCCATCAAATCGGCAATGTGGGACATCATGGATCCCAAGCGCACCGACCTGCAACTGGCGAAACACCCGTTCCCAGAAGGCGACACCGTCATGCGCATGGTCATCACCCTGCCGGTCGAACCGGCCGGACTGGCCGAAATAGCTGCCGACGTCCAGGACCAGATGCACCGCGAAGATTTCGACGTGGCCTATCCGAACCTCATGTGGTCGTTCGCGTCGTCGAACTTCCAGCAGTCACCGGATGACCGCCACATGCACGTCTCGCTGTTCTTCCCGATGCAGAACGACAACATTTCGACCATCAGCGACATCATGGGCGAAGACAACACCCCCATGCAGTTGGCCGGAACATTGGAATACGCCGGGTTCGGATCGCGCCACTTCATGCCGCCGGTCAACGGCCACGAGGCTGAATCCCAGTATGGCTACGTCTCGCGGGGTCAACAGGTTAGGCTCGAACGTGAGCGCACCCGGATGACCACCGATGAGCGCCAGCCTTATGGTTATGGCAACGGTTACGGCAACGGCGCGGGTGGCGACTACGGCCGCTAACCGCTCAGCCTGGCATCAGACCCAAAAGAGGGGCGGGCCAATCACCCGCCCCTTTGGTTTGTCCGGATTGGAGACCCACGCTCGCAACTGCGATTGGGTCAAAGCGCGGTCAGTTGTCGGCAGCCAACTGCTGCTGGCGGGCCTTTTCCTTGAAGTGCGGGATGACGTATTTGCCGAACAGCCGCAGAGTATCCATTACCTCATCATGCGTTACCGGGCCGACCTGGAACAGCGGCATGATTTCGTCCACGCCCATCCGCTCGTAGTCTTCGATATACTTGATGCAATCGTCGGGATCGCCGATGCAGAACCGGCCGCCCTCTTCGATCAATTTGCGTGAACTGACCTCGTCGGCGCGAGCGCTATCGGCGTTGACCGCACGCTGGTAATGCCACTGATAGTCGTCTGGCACCTTGGCCGGATCGTACCCCTGCCAAACGTACGAATCGCGGATCCGTTGCTGCTCCCGATACCAGTCGATGATGGTTTCGGCGCGTTCAAAGGCCTTTTGGCGGTTCTCCATGCACAGGCCCACAGTGTTCCCGGCGACACGCGGATAAACCAGCTTGGTAGCCGGCTCCGGATTGGCAATGGCATCGCGATAAATCTGGATCAAACCCTCGGCCCGGTCCAGGCCCACGCTGGTTTGCGCCAGGCATCCCAATCCCTGTCGACCCACTTTTTCGGCCGTGAACTCCTGGCTGACCGCCTGCCAAATCGGAGGGTGTGGCTTCTGCACCGGCTTGGGAATGACCTCGCGGGGCGGGATCTGATAGTGCTTGCCCTCAAACCCGAACGTTTCCTCGGTCCATGCCCCGGGAATGATCTGAAGGTATTCCTCGACCATCTCCGATACGTCCGCCAGGTCAGACCCATAGGGCAGCATCTGGTAGGGATAGCCGGAGCGGCCGATACCCAGGTTCACGCGCCCGCCGGAGATTACGTCCAACGTCGCCATGCGAGAGGCGATGTTCAACGGGTGATGCAACGGCGCCAACACCACGGCGATACCCAGACGCATGTTGGTGGTACGCTGACTCAGGGCCGCCAGAGTGATGTCAGGAGCGCTGGAGTGGGACCATTCGGAGCGGAAATGGTGCTCGACGAACCACACCGACGTCATGCCGATTTCTTCGGCGAAGCACACTTGCTCCATCATTTCCTGGAACTTCCGGGTTTCGCTCTGGTCGTCCCAGGGCTTGGGAACCTGAATTTGGTAGAAAAGACCAAGATCCATAACAATGTTCTCCTGCGGTCACCCGCCAGTTGCGACGGTTGGGCGGATTGTAGCAGATCGATACCCAGACAAAGGGGGCGGGTACGGCCCGCCCCCTTCAGCAGTTGGCTGAAAGCGCGAGAACCTCAGCCGCGGGCGTATTTGTCCACCGCTTTGTCGCCGGTCAACGCCAGGAAAATGTCTCCGTGAGCGTCGCACCAGATCCCGTGGGCGGAGCGGCTGTCCCAGCGAGCGAGCACATTTCCGTCCCGGTCGAAGATGGCGACCCGCGGGCTGTGGGAGTCGTCCAGCGGGGCGAGCTGGCTGACCACAAAGTCGCCTTCGGGCGTCTCCGCGATGTCGGTGGGGCGGCAGGTGTCGGTCCACATGGCGAGGAAGTCGCCCGACGTGTTGAAGACCTGGACCCGGCTGTTCTCCCGGTCGCAGACGTACACCCGGTCGTCGCGGGTGACGAGCAGACTGTGGGGCAGGTGAAACTCGTAGGGGTGTTCCTTACCCGGTTTGCCCCAGGAATACTTGTGGTTGCCATCGTTGTCGAAGCGGTGGATGCGGGCATTGCGGTAGCCGTCGGCCACGTACAGGTCGCCGCTGGGCGAAGGCACGAGCTCGGCGGGGTAGTTGAACGGCCCGGCGGCTCGGGGAACCAGTGCGCCGGCCACCTCGCAACCCGTGTCCGAGTGGACCATGTACCGGCCCAGCATCTGGATGGGCTTGCCGTCCAGCGTGTACATGATGCAAACCGAGGTGTCGCGATCGGTCAGGTAAACGATATCGTCCTCGATGTAAAAGCCGTGGGCGTAGACGAAAGAACCGTTGCCCCAGCCACTGGTGAAGTTGCCGGTTTCCCGGTCAAAAATGGCGATGGGCGGGTCGGCCCGGTGAAACGCGTAGATGCTGCCGGCCGCATCGCTGGCCAGCGCGCTGACCGCGCCCAGGGGGTGAGCGTCGGGCATCTTTGCCCAATCAGAAGTCAGCGTATATGTATGCTTTCCGCTTCCAACGGTGGTCATGGTTTACCTCCAGAATTGATCGGATCGACTGTCACACAGAAGTCGGGGCGGGTTCGCACCCCGCCCCGACTTCTTCCAACTAAGACATCAATCTTCGGGCGGTGTTGACCACCCTCTCCGCGTTGGGTAGGTAGATGTTTTCCAGGGCGCGGCTGTACGGAACCGGGGTATGCGGCGGCGTCACGCGGGACGGCGGAGCGTCCAGATAGTCAAAAGCCTCTTCGGCGACGCGGGCGCAGATATCGGACGAAATGCTGCATACCGGCGTGTCCTCGTCCACAACCAGCAGCCGGTGGGTGCGGCGTACCGAATCCAGCACGTGGTCGTAGTCAATGGGCGATACGCTCAGCAGATCGATGACCTCGGCGTTGATTCCCTCTTTGGCCAACTCCTCCGCGGCTTCCACGGCGACCCACGTCATTTTGCTGATGCCCACAATGGTCAGGTCGGTACCCGGGCGCACGGTGCGGGCCTTCCCCAGAGGCAAGGTGTACATTTCCTCGGGCACCGGGCAGGTATCGCCGTACAGGCCCTTGTGTTCGAAAAAGACCACGGGATCGTCGTCGCGTATCGCGGAGAGCAGCAGCCCTTTGGCCGTATAGGCGTCAGACGGGCAAACGCCCTTGAGCCCGGGGATATGGCTGAAGAGCGAGTAGAACGATTCCGAGTGCTGCGCCGCGCTGCCGAATCCCGCGCCGATGCGGGTCAACATGACGAAGGGCACCTTGACCTGACCACCAAACATGTAGCGCATTTTGGCGGCGTTGTTCAGCAGTTGATCCATGCACACGCCCACGAAATCGACGAACATCAGCTCAGCGACAGCGCGCATGCCCGTCGAAGCAGCGCCGATGGCGGTTCCGACGAAGGCGGCTTCGGACAGCGGGGTATCCAGCACCCGCTCATTCCCGAACTCCTGGATCAGGCCCCGGGTGGTGCGGAAGGCGCCGCCCCAGGCATCGACAATGCCCAGGTGCTCGCGGCCGGCGCCGCCAGCGATTTCCTCGCCCATGATGATGACGGTTTCGTCCCGCCGCATCTCCTGGAGCAAAGCCTCGTTGATGGCCTCGCGTGTCTGCAATATGCGGGTTTCCCCGGTAGGGGGAAGCATTGGTGTTTCGGTGAGAGTTGTCATATTCGGCCTCCCAAGGGGGTGATGCTCACTGAGCCGTCGGCAACGGCGTCGATGGTGATGCGATGGTTCCAGAGGAATTCCATGCCGAGGAGCGGTTCGGAGTCGAGTTGAAGCACCCGAACACTGCGGCGCCTGCCTCGCCAAATGACTGTTGCAGTGCCCGTCGCAATTTCAGTCATTTCTCCACTGGCCAAACGGCCAGTGCTACTTCTGTCCATCCTGATTCCCAGCCTGCGAATATATCGCTCCGGCAGAAGCAACTGCCCAGTGAAACCGGTATCCAGGACGAACGGAATAGTATGCCGGCGTTCTCCGGTGTCGAGAAGTGTGACGCGCAACAGCGGTTTGCGAGTGGTCGTGACAAACCCGTTAGTCACAGTTCTGGCTCCTCGTGCCAGCCAATAAAATACGCTGCGGAGTATCCCACGCGCATGATGTACCCACGAGCGTCGGGGACTCGTGCTTTCAACCTGTGATCGGCCTTAACACTGTCCTCGTCAATTTCGTATTCGCCACTGTACACGTCCACGATCACGTACTTGCCAATGTCCTTTTCGGTCATCAGCGGTCTTATTTTTTGACGGTAAATCAGTTTGCCCAACGCCGAGATTTCGACGTCGGTCAAATTCGGTTGGCCCTTGCCCAGATCCATGACCGTGTAAATCTCCTGGTGATACACGCCTGGAGCTGCGCGCTACACCGGCATGTTGGCGCCCCGCCGCATCATCTCGACCGGGTAGTCGCCGTACACGTCCTCGTAGATCTCGTGGGGCTCGGGCAGCGGGCTGGCGTCGGCAAACGCCACCGCCTCTTCCATCAGTACCCGAGCTTCCTCGTCCATCTGATCCAGCTCTTCGGCGGTGATCGCGTTGCCCTGGGCGACCATATGGTTGCGGAAGGTGAGCAACGGGTCGCGAGCTCGCCAGTGGTCCTCTTCTTCCTTGGTACGGTAGGTCAGCGGATTGTCGAAAACGGTGTGGCCGTAGTAACGATAGGTGCGGGCCTCAAGCAGAGCAGGACCGTTACCGGCGCGGGCGCGGGACACGGCTTCGCCGGCTGCCTCGTACACGGCCAACACGTCCATGCCGTCAACGTGGAATCCGGGCATATCGTAGGACGCGGCCCGATCCGCGACGTTGGCGACGGAGAGGCCGTACTCCACCGGCGTGGATTCGGCGTAGCCGTTGTTCTCGCAACAGAAGATCACCGGGAGTTTCCAAACCGAGGCCAGGTTCATGCATTCGTGGAGTACGCCCTGGTTGGCGCCACCGTCACCGAAGAAGGCCACGGCGACACGACCGAGCTTCCGAATCTTGGAGGTCAGCGCCGCTCCGACGGCCAGCGGGACGCTCCCGGCCACGATGCCGTTGGTTCCCAGCATGCCCTTGCTCATGTCGGCGATGTGCATGGAGCCACCCTTGCCCTTGTTGGGCCCGTGGCTGCGACCAAAGAGTTCGGCCATCATCAGCTTGGGGTCCACACCTTTGGCGATGCAGTGGCCGTGGCCACGATGGGTGCTGCCAATGTAGTCATCGTCGGACAGGTGGGCGCACACTCCGGTCGGGACAGCTTCCTGCCCGACGGAGGAGTGGACCGACGAGGACATGCCCCGTTGTCCGGTTTCGGGGACGCCACGTTCCTCGAAGTGGCGGATGGTGGTCATGGTTCGGTAAAGTTTCAGCAAGTTGTCGCGGTCGAGTTCCATGGCAACACGCTCCTTATGACGCCGACGTTTTTCGAAGGACGGCTGACGCGCCGTGTAATAAAAGCCGACGGGTGCAGCGCCGGCTTTGGGATGGCCCATAGTAGCATGGGGCCGGGGAGTGTCAACAAGGATCGTCCGCGCACGTTCTTGCGTTCAACGGACCTCTCGCGGGAACTCCCGGTGGTGAAAACGGAGACCCGTATGAAAACGGATCATCCAACGCGCAGCACGATCTCCGTGCCACTCGCGGCACCCAGGGCTGCTGAGGCATTGCCGTCCACGATCACCACCTCCAACCGCCCATGGCTGCCTAACAGCGCCTTCAGGCCGCCTCCAGGCGGGTCGTGGAAAGTCCGCGACAATCCGGATACGTCTCGCCCGGCGATGCTGACCACCGCATCGGATTCCCTGCCCCACACGCTCATGTCGGCCAATATGTCGGCGGTGATATCGCTGACCAGGTTTCCGAAAGCGTCGGCGAAGATGATCTGTCCTCGGACGGCGTTGCCCTCGGGTCGCGGGGCGGTCAACGGCAGCGCGGTGATGGCCGCGGTCGGATCACCGAGAACGTCGGGGGTCACGCCGGCAGACAGGTGGGCCGCCGTCGGAGCGAAAACGTCGCGGCCGTGAAAGGTGGCGCTGACGGGATGCCGCCAGTACGCGGGGTTGGTCAATCTCCAAGCGCGGCAACCATCTGGTACCAGCGCCATTCCAGAGGTGTCGGTTACGCCGAAATTGGGATGATATCGCCGGCACACCAGCGTAAGCAGACCGTTGTCCGGCGCGACGAAGCGGTGGTCGGGGGTCTCCAAGAGAATAGCAGGACGGTCGGTGCCGACGCCCGGGTCGACCACGGCTACAAATATGCTGCCCTCGGGGAAGTAAGTATGGGAGTCCGCCAGCGCTACGGCGCCATGCCGGACATCCTGCGGGCCAATGCCGTGGGTAAGATCGATGACTGAAGCGTACGGATTGATCGAAAAAATGACCCCGCGCATCATGCCCACATAGGCATCGGCGAGGCCAAAGTCAGTGGCGAGCACTATGGGCGGAGCGGACACTCAGACCCATCCCAAATTGGAGTTGGCGTCAGGGTCCGGTGAAGCGCGCGCTGAGAACCGATACCAGCAGAAATACCACGATCAGGGCGACGGTCAGCTGGAACATGGTGCGCTCCAGACCCCGTCGTGTCCGTACCGTGTTCTGGGCGCTGCCAAACATGCCGGTACCGGCTTCCCGGACCTGGGACAGGATGATCAGGACCAGCACAATTGACGTGACGATCTGGGCGATGTTGAGCAGGCTCATGTCGATTCTCCGGCCAACATTGTATCACGCTACTGCCGTTGAGCCTCCAGTCCGGCCTGGACCAGTCGCAGAGCCAGTTCCGGTTGCGCCTGACCCTTGGTGAGACGCATGACCTGTCCCATCAGGAAGCGCGCGGCGGTTTCCTTTCCGCTCAGGTAGTCGGCGACGGCTTTCGGGTTGGCGGCGATCGCCTCGGCCACGGCGGCTTCGATCGCGCCGGTATCACTGATTTGAGCCAAGCCCTGTTCCCGTACGATGTCCGCCGCCGGGGCGCGGGTGGCGTACATTTGCTCGAGCACCGTTTTGGCCAGGGAGGTGGACAGAGTGCCGTCGGCGATCAGGCCCAGCAGCTCGGACAATCTTCCGGGAGTGACCGAGGCGGCGGCGAAATCGCGGTGGTCCTGGTTCAGCAGGTAGGAGAGGTCGCCAAGCATCCAGTTGGCGATTTCCTTGGCGGCCGCCGGCCGGCTCACCTTGGTGTTGCTCAGCGCCACCGTTTCTTCGAAGTAATCGGCCGTGGCTCGGGAGCCGGTCAACTGGTCAGCGTCGTAGTCGGAAAGTTCGTACTCGTCCTGGAACCGGGCTTTGCGCTGGGGGGCCAATTCGGGCAGAGCCGACTGCAACCGGTCCACCCATTCTGAGCCGATGTTCAGTGGCGGCAGGTCAGGCTCAGGGAAATAACGATAGTCGTGGGCATATTCCTTGCTGCGCTGGGACACGGTTACGCCCCGCTCCTCCACCCAGCCGCGGGTTTCCTGCACCACGGTTCCGCCGTCCTCTACCACGTGCCGCTGCCGCTCTACCTCGTATTCGAGGGCGTGATAGACCGAACGGAAGCTGTTCATGTTCTTGACTTCGGTGCGGGTGCCGAAGGTGTCGCTCCCGGCGGGACGGATGCTCACGTTGGCGTCGCACCGGAAGTTTCCGTCCTGCATGTTCGCGGTGGACACGCCGAGGTACTGGACCATGGAATGCAGGGAAGTCAGATATTGGTGGGCTTCTTCGGGAGAACGCAGGTCGGGCTTGCTGACAATTTCCATGAGCGGCACGCCGGAACGGTTCACATCTACCAGCGAATAGCCCTCCGCGTCTTCCGGGAAGTGCTGCATCTTGGCGACGTCTTCTTCCAGGTGTACCCGCTCGACGCCGATGGGTCGCCGGCCGTGTTCCAGGTTGGGGTCGCCGTCGATCTCCAGATGACCGTCCAGGGCCAGTGGCAGGTCGTACTGGGAAATCTGGTACCCCTTCATCAGGTCCGGGTAAGGGTAGTTCTTCCGGTCAAACTTGGTGAACTGCGGAATCCGGCAATGAAGCGCCAGCCCGGTCATTACGGTGTATTCCACCGCCCGGCGATTGATGACGGGCAAAGCCCCGGGCAAACCCAGGCAGACCGGGCAGGTGCGGGTGTTGGGTTCTGCGGCCTGGTAATCGGCTGGACACCCACAGAACATTTTGCTGCGCGTGTCCAGCTGAACGTGTACCTCGAGGCCGATGACGGTTTCGTATTCCACTGCTATCCGCTCTCTAACAATTAGCTGGCATCGGTCGCTCACTCGCAGGTCTGCGTCTAATCGGAGCGGGTCTCGAAGCGGCCAATGAATTCACGCTCCTTGGCCTCGACGTGGCGCGGAAGGCGCGCCAACGCCAAACGCTCGGGTAATACTATACCGCCAGAGAAGATCAATTTCATGGCGTCTTCCACGCTGAGGTCGGTTTCGAAGAGATCGTCTTCATTGACGAAGGCCATATTACCGGAAGTTGGATTTGGTACGGTGGGTATGTAAACAATAGCCATGGAATGGCCTCCGGTCTGGGAGTAAGCTCGCCCGGTCACGAAGCCGACGGCCACCATCCCTTCCCGCGGCCACTCGAGAAAAACCACCCGGCTGAAGTTATAGTCCGATGCAAGCAGAGTTGTAGCTTGCTCCGTGACTCCGAATATAGTCTTAACCACCGGCACCTTACGCAGGACGAACCCCATGCTTCCCATGATCCGTCTACCGACGGTCAGAGAAACAAAAAGACCTATGATGTAAAAGATGAGGACAATTCCGATCAACCCGATCCCGGGGAAGTCCCAGGGCTGATCTTTTACGAAAGGCATGGGTCTGATGAAATTATCAGTATGGCCAATGATGAACGCCAGCACAAACACGGTGACCAAGATAGGTACCAGTTGCATCAGGCCGGCAAGAACCTTGCCTTGAAAGTGACCTTCAATGCGTTGCCCCACGGTCGGTTTCTCTCGCTCTACCCGACCCAGCGGCGGTTGCTCGGCAGAACCCATAGCCGCCTCCTGTATGCCTGGCACGTCGTTCGACGGCCTCGAACGGCAACTACAATGCAAGTATGATGGAATAGCGGTGGTATTTCAATGAAACCGGTAGGCGCAATGCGGCAGTTTGGTTCGAACCGGGCGCCTCATGCGGCTCGATCACCGAAGTGCAAGGCCACGCCTCCGAACCCCAATCGGCGGTACCCGACATCGATGAGACCGGCCTGACGGAATACGTCGGCCAGCCCGTCCGCGGTAAGGAAGTAGTCGACGCTGTCGGGAAGATAGGTATAAGCGGTTCGCTCGCCGGCGACGAGTTGCCCCATCAGGGGAACCACGCGATGGAAATAGAAACGGCCCATGCTGGATGCAATCCCGGGGGGCATGGGCGTCAGCTCAAGGGTGGTTACCCGGCCACCCGGCGCGACGACCCTGGCCATTTCCCGGATCGCGGACGGCACGTCGGGCATGTTGCGCAGACTGAATCCGGCCGTGGCGCCAACAAAGGAATCGTCGGGAAAGGGCAATCGCAGGGCGTCACCCTGCACGAAGTGCACGGTCTGCGCGTAGTTTGAGCCGGCGGCGCGACGGCGGTTCGCGATCGATAACATTTCAGGCAACAGGTCCACGCCGACGACTTCCGTGACGTTCGAGCAATCGGCCAGGGCGAAAGCCAGGTCGCCGGTGCCGGTGGCCACGTCCAAAGCCGGTCCGACGGCGTTCCTCCCGGTGAGGTCAGCCGTCACGCGTTTCCAGCGGTGATGCATGCCTCCCGTCATGAGAGAATTCATGAGGTCGTATCGAGGCGAGATGCGTGCGAACATCTCCGCCACGTATCGCCGCTTGTCGTCGCCGCTCAGGTGGGCCATGCCCTAGCGCTTTTTGGATGGGTAGTAGCGGAGCCGTACCACGCCGTCAGCGTGAGATTGCACCGACTCCAGCTCCAGGACAGTTGGCGAATCTGCCCCGCCGAACAGCGGCACCCCCTCTCCCAGGATAGTCGGTATCACAAAGACCCAGAATTCGTCGATCAGTCCGGCCCGGAGGAACTGGTCGGCAAGGTTCGCGCCACCCACCAACCACACGGTTCCAGAGTACCCGTCCGCAACGTCATTCACGAAATCTGCGGGATTGGACTGCACGAACCGGATATCGGATAGACCGCTGGACGGCGGGGAATGGGTGAACACATAAGCCGGCTTGCCCAGGTAGGGCCATTCACCGAAACTCAGCGCCTGATCGTAGGTGCGCCGGCCCATGACCATGGCTTCGACCCCCCCATAAAACTCAGCGTAGCCATAGTCGTCGGGTTCGCCGGCGGGCAACCAGTCCACGCCGCCGGTGGCGTCAGCGATGAAGCCATCCAGGCTGGCGGCGACGTAATAGACGATTCTTGCCATGGCTGGTCGCTGCCGCTATCGCTCGCGATCGTGGTACTGCATGTCGTCCGGCAGGCCTTCGGTGACGCCGGAGGCGACCAGCGCGCGCTGGACGACGAACCGAACCACGCCGTGGATGTCCAACGGCTTCAGGTAAAAGGGAGGCTCCGGGGGCAGGATAGTGGCTCCCAACCGCGACAGTGTCAGGAGATTTTCCAGATGGATGGCGTGCAGCGGAGTTTCCCTTGGTATTAAGGTGAGCCGGCGGTTCTCCTTGATCGTGACATCAGCGGCGCGCAGGAGGAGGTTGGGCGTCAGGCCGTGGGCCAGAGACGCTACGGCGTTCATGCTGGCGGGAGCGATGATCATGCCCGCCGTGGGAAAGGTTCCGCTGGCAATGGGGGCGAACAGGTCTGTGATGGCGTAGGTGCTGAAGCCGGGATGCTCGGTCCACCGCGCTACGGCCGTATTGTAGGATTCGTC
The DNA here is from genome assembly GCA_951813535.1 of uncultured Dehalococcoidia bacterium. Taxonomy (GTDB): domain Bacteria; phylum Chloroflexota; class Dehalococcoidia; order Lucifugimonadales; family UBA3495; genus Bin87. The sequence goes on from OX638345.1 coordinate 3,337,170, forward strand.
GAGTTCTTCCTGCCATACCATCCGCGCGGCGTTGGAAGCCACGACCACCACCGGCGTTTCCCGTTCCAACAGCGCGTCGATAAGCTCGCGGGCGATTATCGACCCGCTGGCTCCCGTAAGCCCGACGATCAGCGGGCGAGATGAATGGGACGTCATGTCAGCGTCCGCGCGCGACGGGTTGGGGCGGGGAACCGCTTGTCGTCGACCCGATGGGGCACCATGGTAACGTCGCGGTTTACCACGGGAAAAAGCCGCTAAACGGCAGGGCCACGGCGAGGATCGTGAAGGCCAACAGCTGGCTCGAAATGTACTTGTTGAACGCGAACGCCTTGCCGACCATGGCCGGCTCGCCGGACTTGACCATGTTGTTTTCATACACCAGCAATACGACTGCGATTGCCCAGCCGATGAAATAAAAGACGTTCAAGCCCATCCAGATGCCCAGCGCCAGAAGCGCGGCCGCGGCCAGGCTGTGCAATACCCGGGTGGTACGTATGGCATTGCGAACGCCGAAGCGAGCCGCGATGGAATTGATCCGGTTGGCTCGATCGAAATCGAAGTCCATGCTGCCGTAGATCGTTTCGAACCCGCCGGCCCACATCATCACCGCAAAGGTCAGCAGCACCGGCTGCCAGGCAAGTTGGCCGGTTACCCCGATCCAGGCGCCTGAAGGAGCGATGGACAGGGCCAGACCCAGCATCAAACTGCACAGCCACGTGAAGTACTTGGCGAAGGAATAGAACACGACGTAGGCTGCCGCCACCGGCGCCAGCATCAGAGCCAGGGGGTTGAGTTGCCAGGCAGCTATGAAGAATATGCCGGCGCCGCCAGCCGCCATGCCGCCGACTTCCAGGGGTTTCAGGATGCCAGCCGGCAAATGCCGACCTGCCGTGCGTGGATTGCGAGCGTCCTCCCGGGCGTTGATGATGCGGTTGGCGGACATCCCGAGGGTCCGCACTCCCAGGAACGCCAGCGTGATCCAGATGAAGGCGTGCCAGCCCGGCCACCCGCTGCCACCCGAAAAATGCGACCCCAACACCATCCCGATGTAACCGAACGGCATGGCGAATAACGATTCCGAGATGTTAATCGCGTTCAGGTAGTGGGGAACTTTGCCCGCCGCTACGCGTAGAGGTCCGGAATGTGCAGGGACATCATGCATACGCGACCATGGTAGCACACGGCCCTTTGCGGCACGCGCGACGACCGGGGAAGGGAGCGGACGCTAGCCAGAACCGTCAGTCGCGAAGGTCACGAGCCGGACCGGTCTACGGGAATGATGTCGTCCAGTCCCAACTCAGTCCATCTTTCTGAGACCCGGTCCTGGATCTCCGGGGTCATTTCGATGTCCGGCGGCCATTCCCGGTGATAGCCTTCCTGGGGCCCCTTCCGGGTAGCGTCGATCCCGACCTTGCTGCCAAAGCGCGGGGTTGGAGATGCCACGTCCAGATCGTCTATGGGACCGTCGACCAGGACCAGATCAGTGGCAGGGTTGATGTTGTTGGCGACGCGCCATGCCACTTCGGAAGGGTTCTGAACATCCACGAAATCGTCCACGACCACAATCACCTTGGTGAGGCTGAGCAGTCCCAGGCCCCACAGGCCGTACATCACCTTTCGGGCGTGTCCGGGGTACTCCTTCTTCATCGATACCAGGACCAGGTTATGGAAAATGCCTTCGGCAGGCATGTTGATATCGACCACTTCCGGAAGGATGAGGCGTATCAGCGGGAGGAAAACGCGCTCGGTGACCTTGCCCATCCAGTAGTCCTCGGTGGGAGGCCGCCCCACGAACGTGGTGGGGTAAATAGGATTGTGGCGGCGCGTGATCGTGGTCACGTGAAACACCGGGTAGGGCTCGGCAAGTGAGTAATATCCGGTGTGATCCCCGAAGGGGCCTTCCGTCCTTTCTTCGCCGGGAACGACGTACCCTTCGAGGACGATCTCGGCGTGGGCTGGCACCTTGAGATCGACCGACACGGCCGGGGCCAACTCAACACCCTCGTCGCGAATGAAGCCAGCAAGCACCATCTCGTCGATATCCGGCGGCAGGGGCGCTGACCCGGTCCATATCGAGGCCGGGTCGCCGCCGAGGGCGACCGCCACTTCAAGTTTTTCTCCGCTGGCCCGGTAATGGCGCGCACCGACCTTGTGGGTCTGCCAGTGCATCCCGGTGGTGTTGCGGTCGAATACCTGCATCCGATAGATGCCGTAATTCTGCGTGCCGGTATCCGGGTCCCTGGTAATCACCAGCGGCAAGGTGATGTACGGGCCGGCGTCCTGCGGCCAACATTTGATAATCGGCAAGCTGTACAGGTCGACGTCTTCCCCGGTTAAAACAACTTGCTGACACGGGGGATTGCTGATTGTCCTGGGCTGGAACGCGCCGAGGTGGACCAAACGTCCCAAGGTGCGCAGCTTGTTCAGCACGCCCTGGGGGGGACCGCCCTGGACCATATCGATCATTGCCTCGAGGCGGGCGGCCAGACTTTCGGCGTCGTCGACCTCCAGCGCCCAGTTCATGCGCCGATGTGAGCAGAACAGATTCATGGCCACAGACGTTTCGTGGCCAATCACATTTTCAAACAGGATTGCCGGCCCATCGGCACGGAGTAGCCGATGGGCTATTTCGGTCATCTCCAGCTCCGGGTCTACAGGAGCGGAGACGCGCCTGAGATCGCCTTTGCTTTCGAGAAAGGCGATGAACTCGCGAAGGTCCCGATATGGCATACGATCGCGGTGGCCTCAAGTCCGATGAGAGACTGAGGCCTGGACGCCGGCCTCAGGAATTTCGCATTTGGCTAAAGCAGTCGCTGCAATATACCGGGCGATCGCCGCGGGGACGGAAAGGCACAGTGGCATCCGCTCCGCAGTTGCTGCAAACGATGGGGAAAGATTCTCTCTGGCCCCCACCATATCCGCCGCCGCCGCCACCGCCGCCACCGAAGTTGTCACGAGGCTGGCCGCGCCGAGCGTTCCTGCACGAAACACACCGTTTCGGATAGTTGGTGAAGCCTCGCGAGGCGTAGAATTCCTGCTCGCCTACTGTGAAGAGAAACTCTGCTCCGCAGTCGCTGCATTCAAGGGTCATGTCGGAAAGGGCCACGGTTCATCCTCCGGCCTGGTTGGTAATCACGGTGCACACGCTAGGTCTGTTTCGTCGGGCACAGCGATTACAATACCCAAGGATCGAGGACCGGCGCAATTTTGCTGCGACTACTATACTTGCATCAACGGCGGCAGACAACGATTTTCACTGCCTGAATCGGAAAATCGCTGGTTTCGGCGCCGCCGTCGTCGCCAAACGCCCGCGTCGAGCCGAACACGCAAAATCCAATCACATGGGTTCGGCAACGAAAACCGGTATCTTCCTTGAGGTCCGGCCCTGATATTCCTCGTAAGGAGGAAACGCCTCGACGGAAGCGGCCCACAGCCGAGCCCGCTCGTCAGGGTCGGCCACTTCGCGGACACGCATCGTGTGCACCTCTGTCTCGTCGCGGATTTCGACGTTGGCGTCGACGCGCAGGTTGTACACCCAAACGGGATTGCGCGGGGCGCCACCCTGGGAGCCCACCAGCACGTAGGCATCGCCAACTTTGACGCGCATCAGCGGGGTCTTGCGGACGGCTCCGGTCTTGTTTCCCCGGTTGGTAACGATGATTACGGGCAAACCGGTATCTCGTAGCGTGGTGCCTTCGGTGCCTCCGCTGCTTTCGTATGCCTCCACCTGCTCACGCACCCAATCCCTGGTCGACGGAATGTATTCGGGCATTTCAGTTCCTCCTGGCTACAGTGGCTTTCATGATAACGGAAACCGCTGCGGGTAGTAATGGCAAGAACCGAAACCCCGGTATAATGCCGTGGCGGCTGGAAAAGGACGATCCCGGTGAGACGGATCCGTCCGGCGATATCGCGGCAGGAACACGCCGCGTTGCTTAAGCGGCCGAGCAGGTGTGCATGGTGATGAATTCGTCGGTAGGTCGGATGACCCCTGGAACCCATCGGGCATGGCGATCGATTGTATTGGCCGCAGTCGGAGCTCTTGCCCTCGCTACGCTATTGGCGGCCTGCGGTTCCGACCCGGAACCAGAGCGGGAACGAGAGGACGATCGCTCCGATCGGGCGGCGGTAGACGAAGCGACCCCCACTGCGAGCCAACCGACGGTGCTTCCAACCGTATCCAAGTCCGGGCAGGCCCCGTCAAATCAGGCGCCAGCTAGTGGGGCGCCGTCAGCGCCTACACCATCAGGTGCGGCTGAAGCAAGGCCGACCACCGCTCCCGAGATTGCGCCTACACCCGTCCGCGAGCCGGGCGAAACCCCTGCCCCGGTGCCCGCGCCTGCGGCCGTCATTGACGGGGACTACGACGCTGATGACAACGGCCTGATTGAGATCCGCGACCTGGCACAACTGGACGCCATCCGATACGACATGGACGGCGACGGGATGGCGGACGAAGAGGCCGACCGGCCCCGATACCTGGAGGCTTTCCCGGACCCGGCAGAGGGCATGGGATGCCGCGTGGGCGGGTGCGAAGGCTATGAGCTCGTCGTCGACCTGGACTTTGATACCAACGGGAATGGGCGAGCTGACCCCGAGGATGCATACTGGAACGGCGGCTCCGGGTGGGAACCAATCGGCCACTACCGGGGCTCGGACGACCAGCAAGCATTGGAAACCGCGCTCGACGGCGGCGGCCACACCATCTCAAATTTGCACATTTCCAGGCCGGACGAGGATTATGTCGGCCTGTTCGGGTTCAGCAGCGGCGGGCAGATCCGCAACGTCGCCTTGAGCCGGACGGAAGTAACCGGCCACGATTACGTTGGCGCTCTGGTCGGCAACAATGAGGAGGGTGGCCGTGTGATCGACTGCGTTTCCGATGGATTCGTGACCGGGAACGATTTCGTAGGCGGCCTCGTCGGTGACAACAAGGAGGGCGGGCGCATATCCGGCAGCGCGGCGGCCGGCTCCATCGTCGGCGTCCGGTACGTGGGAGGCCTGGTTGGGCGCGTCGACGGCAACTTCGGTAGCGCCGCCCGTGATAGCTCAGCCGACGGCGACGTGCACGGACACGACTTTGTGGGCGGCTTGGTCGGATTCAACGACGGCAACATCGACCGGGCCACTGCCACCAGCCAGGTGTCTGGCAACGTCAACGTGGGCGGCCTCGTGGGAAGAGGCAACGGCGGGAAGGTCAGCAACAGTGTCGCGCACGGCGCAGTCACCGGCAGAACCGATATTGGAGGCCTGATCGGACGTAACGACGGCGAAATCACCGATAGCAGCGCGCATGGCTCCGTGACCGGCCAGGACAACGTCGGGGGCCTCGCTGGATACAATGGCCAGGGTATGGTCAGCAACAGTTTGGCCTCGGGCGCCGCAACCGGTCACGACAACGTCGGCGGTCTGATTGGCCGCAACGGAGAAGGAACGCTGGCCAACAACGCTGCGGAGGGCCAGACCGGCGGGAACAACAAAGTCGGTGGACTCGTGGGATACAACGACGGCGACATCAGCCATGGCGCTGCTTCGGGCGCCGTGACGGGTGCCGACGACGTCGGAGGTCTGGTTGGACGGAACAATGGGGGGACCCTCACATCCTGCGCAGCCGCCGGCGAAGTGACGGGCAACGACAACGTGGGCGGACTGGTCGGATACCATGAAGAAGGCGGACAGATCGACGCCAGTTCCGCATCCGGCGCAGTGGTCGGCGAAGACGACATCGGCGGTTTGGTTGGGGACAGCGAGGGTGACATCAGCAACAGCGCAGCGGATGGCGTCGCCACGGGCAACGGCAACGTCGGAGGACTGGTCGGACGGAACAACGGCGGGACCATAACCGCGAGCGCTGCCAACGGATCAGCCACCGGCGGCGAAAACGTGGGTGGTTTGGTTGGCCACAACGACGGCGTGGTGCAGGAAGGGGTCGCGCGAGGCGACGCGGTTGGCGATTCAAACATCGGCGGGCTGATGGGATACAACGACGCCGACATCAGCGATTGCAGCGCCAGCGGTGACGCCACGGGTGTTCAGAACTTTGTCGGCGGACTGATCGGATGGAACTATCGCGGCGACGTAACACGGTGCGACGCCAGCGGCGCCGCTTCCGGCAACAACTACATCGGCGGCCTGATCGGCTCAAATGATGAGGGATCGATCCGTGGCAGCATGGCGGAAGGAAGCGCAAGCGGCACCGACTGGGTCGGGGGTCTCATCGGACAGAACACGGTGGGCGTGGTGGACGCGAGCGTCGCGTCTGGAGCCGCGTTGGGCAACGAATACGTTGGCGGCCTGATCGGAGACAACGGTGGCGACATCAGTAACTGCGCGGCCAGTGGCGACGTGACCGGGCGCCGACAAATCGGGCTTCTTGTTGGCCGGAATTACGGCAGCCCCATCGACAACAGCATGGGCACGGGCCTGCTGACCGAGGCGAACTGATTACGCCTGTGGAAAGCGCGCCGACACGATGAGCATCGGATCGCAGGTATAATGCCCTGGCTACTGCGATCCAACGGAGGACAACTGCATGGACGGTAAGACCGCGTTCGCCACCATTCTGGCCCGCGAGGGCGTGGACGTCGTTTTCTGCTTTCCCAACAACATCCTGATCGACGCCTGCGCGGCGGCCGGGATTCGGCCAATCATCTCCCGCATGGAGCGCACGGCGGTCAACATGGCCGACGCGTACAGCCGGGTCAACAACGGCAACAAGAACGGCGTGGTCATCGTTCAGGGTGGACCCGGCATCGAAAACGCTTTTTCCGGGGTGGCGCAGGCCTACGCCGACTCTTCGCCGCTGCTGATGGTGCCCAACCACCCGGGAACGCGACGGCACGGAATGTCGTCCGACTTTGACGCCGCCCGGAATTACCAGGGCGTCACGAAGTGGGCGGACTCCGCCAACTATACCGAACGCATACCCGAGATGATGCGTCGCGCGTACACCCAGCTCCGTACCGGCCGGCCCTACCCGGTTTTGGTCGAGATGCCCAACGACGTCCTGGCTGGAGAAATCTCCGAGGAGCAATTCCACTATCTACCGCAACAAAAGCACCGGTCGGCTGGAGATCCGCGCGACGTTTCCCGCGTCGCCGAGTTGCTGGTGAACGCCCGCCGGCCCGTCATCTACGCCGGACAGGGCGTGCTGTACGCCGAGGCCACCCCGGAGTTGGTGGAACTGGCCGAGCTGTTGAATGCTCCCGCAATGACCACCACACTGGGCAAGAGCGGTTTCCCGGAAAACCACCCTCTGGCCCTGGGAACCGGCGGCAACACCGGCACCAGGATGGTCGGCGAGTTCCTGGCAAAGAGCGATGTGGTTTTTGGCATCGGCACCAGTTTTCAGAAAACCCTGGCGTCCGCCCCGGTTCCGGCCGGCAAAACCGTCATCCAGTCCACCATCGACGAGAAAGACCTCAACGGCGAGTATCCGTTGGACGAGATCATCGTCGGCGACGCGAAACTGGTTCTCGGCCAACTGGTTGAGGAAGTCAAGGATAGATTGGGTGAGAACGGTCGGCGCGGCGACGAGTCCGTCGCGGCCGAGATCAGGCAGGTGCGGCAGGAATGGCTGGCCGAGTGGATGCCCCGGCTTTCCAGCAATGATGCTCCCATCAGCCCCTACCGCGTCGTCTACGAGCTGAATGCGCGGCTGGACAAGGCCAACAGCATCGTCACCCACGACTCCGGAAATCCGCGGGACCAGATCGTGCCGTTCTACGCGGCAACCACTCCCCGGGGATACATCGGCTGGGGCAACTCCACCCAACTGGGCAGTGGCCTGGGTTACGCCATGGGCGCGAAGGTGGCGTTCCCGGAGAAAACCTGCGTCAACCTCATGGGCGACGTTGCGGTTGGCATGGCCGGAACGGACTTCGAAACTGCGGCTCGCGAAAAGCTCGGCATCATCACGGTCATCGTGAACAATGGGGCCATGGGCGGCTACGAAAAGAACATTCCGGTTGCGACGGAACGGTACGGCACCAAATACGTCACGGGCGAGTACGCCCGCATGGCCGAAGCGCTGGGCGCGTATTCCGAGCACGTAACGGACCCTGACGAAGTCGGGCCGTCCATCGAGCGGGCGAAGGAAATCTCCTCGACCGGTCAACCCTGCGTGCTGGAAATCATAACCCGCGAAGAGCCCGTGTTCTCGCAGTACTATCGCTAGGCTCCCGGTTCGAAGATGACGCGGCGGGCCAGCCGGTTCCGCCCATCATCCGTAGCGCGCCCCGCCCATCCACCAGCACCGCATGCCTGAAGCGCCCATCGTTGTCATCGGCGGAGGCCCGGCCGGCTCGTGCGTCAGTACCCTCCTGGCGCGTCGCGGATACCCGGTTACTCTGCTGGAGCGGGAACGCTTTCCACGAGAGCACGTCGGTGAGTCGTTGCTCCCAGCCAGCATCCCGATCCTGAAGGATCTTGGCGTGCTGAACACGGTGCGGCAAGCCGGGTTCGTGGTCAAGCAGGGCGCCACGATGATATGGGGGGTGGACCGGGAGCCGTGGAGTTGGTACTTCAGCGAGACCAATTCCTCCAACCCTCATTCGTACCAGGTGTGGCGGCCGGAGTTTGACGCCATTCTGCTGGATAACGCGCGAAACTCCGGTGTCGAGGTGCGGGAAGGATGTGCCGCCACTGCGGTGGTGCTCGACGACTCGCAGACCGCGGTCGCGGTACGATGCGGCGACGAAACTCTCCCGGCACGATATGTAGTCGACGCCAGCGGTCAGGGCGGGCTGTTGTCGCGTCAGCTGGGCCTGCGGCGGTGGGACGATTTCTTCCGGAACCTGGCGGTGTACGCCTATTACCAGGGTGGTGACCGGCTCGAAGCGCCGGACGATGGCAACATCCTGATCGAGTCTCAATCCAACGGCTGGATGTGGAACATCCCGCTTCGGGAGGGCTGGTCGAGCGTCGGGGCAGTGGTGGACTCCGAGACCGGCCAGGAAGGGATCCGGCGACTGGGCGCCCGCGGGTTCCTCGAGGCACAGGTGGCAGCAGCCCCTCAAACCGCGCAGATGCTTAAAAACGCGCGCCTGGTCTCCGGCCCGGAAATAGTCAGGGACTGGTCGTACCGTTGCCAATCACTCTACGGCCCCGGCTACATCCTGGTGGGGGACGCCGGCTGCTTCATCGATCCCCTGTTTTCGTCTGGCGTACACCTGGCGCTGACATCAGCCACCCTGGCGGCGGCAGCGGTTGCTTCCGCGTTGTCCGACCCCGACATGGCCAGTTCGGTGGGACGGGTGTACCAGCAGTTGTACTACAAGGAGTACGGACATTTTCGAGAACTGGCCCGGTTGTTCTATTCCAGCAATCGCACCGCGGATTCCTACTTCTGGGAGGCGCGTCGCCTACTCGATGACGATCCATCTCTAACCCCGCGCCAGTCGTTCATACAGGCGGTGGCCGGCCAACCACCGCGGGGATACGAGCGCGCCGTCTTGTCCCATGGCCTGGCGCCGGCCGCTTTTGCCAAAAGCGTGTCCGGCGTGGAGGCCGAACGGCAGCGGAGACGAGAGCAGCCCCTGCTGCCGGCATCGCAGCCACGGCTGGCGGAGGGCGTCATTTTACAGCGCCAGCCGGTGCTGGCGGACGGCGACTTCGTGTGGGGCTACGGTTTGGTAACCGACGGACATCCGGAGGGGCTCCCGTGCAGCGGGCTGGTGGCTCGACTGCTGCACGGGCTGGACGGCAGGACTACGGTCGCTGCAGCCATCGCGAAACTGTGCCAGGGACTCGAGCCCGCCGCAACGCAACAGGTGGAAAGAGCCGCGCTGGACGCGCTTCAAATCCTGTACGTCGACGGTGCGATCTGCATATCGCCCTGAGGATCGGGCGAGGCGCTAGGGCTTTACCCAGGTCTCCGACCAGGCGCAACACGCCGTGCTGCTCTGCGCCGAGCCGCGCGCTTCCAACGTGACCGCTCCGCTCAACGCCCGGTCTCCAACCGTGATCTGCGCGCTGCGGGCCGGGAAGAAGCAGCTGTACACGCCATGGGGCCGGCCGGGAGTGCTGCCAGCCGGATTGTTGAGCATGTATGGCGTCAGGAAATCGTGCCAGCTGAGCACAACTGTCTCAGTGGATGCGACGACGATCTCGTTGTAGGCGCTCTCGATCCCGCCGGACCTGCTGAATTGGGCCGGGATCACTGTCAGGCTCGGGTCGGCAAATTCCGGAAACAGGATGCTTTCGATCTCCTCCTGGAGGTAGCGGGTCATGGCGATATTATCGGAATAGATGCGCACCGGATCGCGCTCCAAATCCGCGCTCTTGAGGAACAGCACGTGGCCGGCGCCGCCCGGCGACCAGAGGACCCGCCAGTGGCTGGTGCGGGTGGTCTGTTCGCCGCCCGGTTCGGGAGACAGGCGGATGAAGGAGTTTTCGCCGGTCAGGCAAATCTGGTTGGGGTCTACGGGGCTGGTCATAACTTGCTCCTTTCTCGTCAGCGATCAATGTTGTTCGGACTCGGGCTAAAGGCCGTCGGCCGCTGCTCGCATGGTGTTCAGGTACTCGGCGCTGGCCGACTGCAACAGGCGACCCACGGTGTTGTGGAAGTATCGCACCCCCAATTCGAGATAGTGCGGAACCAGAGCGTCCGGACAGCTGCAACCCGCAGTGATACCGGATGCCGCGATCTGCTGTACGCCTTTTTCAACCAGAGCCTGGACTTCGGGATGGGTCTGCTGGCCCGGGTAGCCCATGCTCTGGGACAGGTCGCCGGCGCCAATGAAATAAACGTCGACCCCCGGCACCGTTACCAGCTCGGGAATGTTCTCGATGGCCTCTACTTCCTCCAGCATGAGGCAGACCAGCGTGTTGCGGTTGGCGTCCGCCACGTAATCCGGCGTGGCTCCGCTGAAACCGTACTCGGCGGGTCGGCCACCGCTGAACAGGCCGCGATCGCCCTCGGGATAATATTTCACGGCGGCAACGGCAGCCCGGGCCTCGTCGGCGGTGTTCACATGTGGGACCTGTACTCCCCACGCGCCCCGGTCCAGGAACGGCGAGATGATTTCCGGCCGGTTTCCGACCGGTCTTACGATGGGAGCGGTGCCCGAGTATTCGGCGGCACGGATCATGTCCTCGGCCAGATCAACGGTGATGTTGCCGTGCTCATTGTCTATGAGCACCCAGTCGTACCCGAGGTATCCGAGCATCTCGACCACCACTGGAGAGGGGAAGGTGATCATCGAGCCGAACACGGGTTGGCCGCCCTGCAGCTTCTTTTTCATCGTGTTTTCGCGCATGCTGGTCTACTCCTGGTTGGAAGGCGGTCAGCGCCGCCGTCGGTGGCCGAATGCTATGCGTGGGCGATGCCCATCGTCAACTGCTCGGTTTTGGGGCACGACCGTCGCCCACAGCCCGGCGTTGGCGGCAGGCGGCGACACCTGTCCCGGATAACCAGGGAGCTGACCGGGGCAGGTGCGCTGCAATCATGGCGCAGGTGCCGACGGTTGGAAAGGGGTTTGGTTGGGGGTACAATGAAGCTCGCGCCGATGTAGCTCAGCCGGAAGAGCAGCGGTTTCGTAAACCGCAGGTCAAGGGTTCGAGTCCCTTCATCGGCTCCAAGTCTTTGCAGTTTTGAGTAGAAAACCGCCGTCCTACGACGGCGGTTACCACTTTTTTTACCGCTATTGAAACCAGCCGGGCAGCGCACTACCGCTCAGTCATGAGTATTAATTCTGTGATCGTTTCCTAGCCAAATCGGATGGGACCCAGGGCACCCCTGGTTTTGTAAGAGCTTTTGACGTAGCCCAAACGGTCCCATACCGAGCGGGACTCATCGGAGAAAATCACGCCGAGCCGATTGTGGGTCTGTACCGCCAAGTTTATCCGTCCTTTGGCATCGCGGACCTAAACCCTACGACTGCTCCACGGCGTCGGCACCCTGCGCCATCCGGGGGCCCGCCAAAGTTTGGTAGGGTTGTCGGCGTCGTCTCCCAACCGGCGCCGCGGTTCGCTCAACACCGCGCTCGCCGGCCGTACATCGACGCCAGGGCACACGCCAAGCTCGATGCCTCGGCACGCGTTTTCAAGTATACGGTCGCCGTTCGCCGCCTGCTCTTCCCGCATCCGCCTCCTCTATGGCGGCACGTTAGACTTGTGAAACAATGCGGAGACGGTTCAGTCGTTCTCCCCTGCACGAAGGCGCGGACGCGCAGACCATTCGGGTTACCGGCGGCCAGGAACACCCTAGCGTAGGCGATGTTCAGGCCGCGCCGCAGCCGCCAAGCACGGTCCATCCCGTCATGGCGGCCGAGTAACATGCAGAAAATGGAACCACGTGTGATATCCGCCCGACGCTCACGCTTTAGCCGTATCGGAAACGTACAGTGTCCGCTCATCAGTCCCTGTCCAGCCTGTGCGGGGAGAGGCATGCAGATCGGGCTCATCCACGGCGGCCAGGGAGAGTATCTGCACCCGCCCGGGAATCACGCCGCAAGTTCAGGCGGCGCTGCGCAAACCCTGATCACGCGTAAACTTGCCACTGCAAATATGGTTGACTTTATTTACGGGACTATCGTCAGCATTTCCTGCCTATTTACGCATACCGTCACGTGCCCGTAATCACCGTCTGCCAGCGATCGGTTTGACGTCTGGTACTATCAGGCAATATATTAGGCTCTGTTGACATTTGATTACAATGGCCGCATGTCAAACATCAGACTATCACCGGAACAGTGGGTCAGGATTCTCGATTTCTGGCGTGGCCGCACTGGCCTGTACGTCGGCCAGGAAGCGGATTGCCGACGGTTTGTCGAGGCCGTCTTATGGATCAACCGCTCTGGGGCGCAATGGCGACTGCTGCCTGCCGAGTACGGGAACTGGAACACCGTCTACAAACGGTTCGCCCGTTGGACTGACCAAGGCGTCTGGGAACAGATGCATCAATGTTTCTCCGACGACCCTGATCTGGAATACCTGATCATTGACAGCACGGTGGTACGGGCGCACCCTTGCGCGGCGGGAGCGCCCCCCAAAAAGGCGGTCAGGCCGCCCAGTCCCTGGGCCGGAGCCGAGGCGGGTTCAGCACGAAGGTTCACGTGAGCGTGGACGGCTTGGGCAACCCCTTGCGGTTCATCCTGACCGGAGGGCAACAGCACGACATCACCCAGGCGGAGGGGTTGATCGCGGGTTACGCTGGCGAGCACGTACTGGCCGACAAAGGATATGACGCTCGGGAGTTTCGCCAGCACATCCTGGAACTGGGCATGACCCCGGTCATTCCGCCCCCCTCGAACCGCAAGGAACCCGCTGATTATGACCGTCATCTGTACCGAGAACGTCATCTGGTGGAATGCTTCATCGGCAAGATGAAACACTATCGCCGGATATTCTCCCGGTTTGAGAAACTGGACACCAGATACCTGGGCTTCCTGCATTTCACCGCCGCTCTCGTCTGGTTACGGTGAAATGTCAACAGAACCTAGTCTCAAATAACGTGAGGGGGTCGTCCTAACCTACCAAGCCCAAATCGGAACAAGCTAACTTCACCAACCAGGCCACGCCCCAGCGCGCAGGCCGGTTCTTCACCAACCAGGCCACGCCCCAGCGCGCAGGCCGGTTCTTCACCAACCAGGCCACGCCCCAGCGCGCAGGCCGGTTCTTCACCAACCAGGCCACGCCCCAGCGCGCAGGCCGGTTCTTCACCAACCAGGCCACGCCCCAGCGCGCAGGCCGGTTCTTTCCATACCAAACCTGCCATCAGGTACGTCCCAAACCTGCCTTCAGGTAGGTTCGCCTCCCGCCGCTTTGGGTTGTCGGGGTCTCCGACCTACCGACGACATCAATCAAGACGTTCATGGAGCAGTAACTATGGAAACGATGGAAGAGCATCGCCTGATAAAGATCGACGAAGTCCTCAGCATTTGCGGCGTGTCCAAGCCGCACATCTACCGAATGATCTCGAGAGGTCAGTTCCCGGCGCCGGTCCGTGTCGGACCACGTGCAGCGCGGTGGAGGTTGAGCGAGGTAAAGAAGTGGATCGATGGCTTACCCATCGCCACCGAGGCGAACTGGAACTAAGGGACTCCGACTACTTCCCGGATACCCGCAGCTCGTATCAGGTTTGCACGTAGCTCCCTAGCGTACATGCGCTGGGGTAAGTTGGTTTCGTTTGCCTCTCGGCCTTTTTCGTCGGGACACATCGCAACGGACTGGCAAAGCCCAGATTTGCCAACCACCCCCCGATACCGCGGTCAGGAAACAGCGAGAAACCGTTCCCTTCCTTTGTACATTCAAACGCGCTTTGCCTGTGCCGAAATTGCGAATGGGAAATGTCCATGTTCTTAGCGCTGAACAGTCCCTACGATCGAAAAGACGGAGATGACCGGTGAGCACACACGGGAATCAAGGAGAGCCTGAGGGAAAGACCCAACCATTGCTCTTCGAAACGCATGGAGCCAACTCCCCATCCGGTTCAAACGGCGTATCAAAACAGGCCCGTCCGACAGCGGACGCGTCGAGCGATCGTTTGGAACCCCACCCCTATAGCACTCTGCTGGGTGTGAGGTCGCCGGACGAATTTCGGGCACTGGCCGAGAGTATGCGGCAGTCCGGTGACGCCGGAGAGGCGGTGTTGTACGAGGGCAAAGTATTGTGGGATCCGGACCGTTACCGAGCGGCCCAAATGCTGGGTCTCAAGATCCGAACGAAGCCTTATAGAGGCGACGACCCGGTCGCGTTGCTGTGCTCCTACCACTGCCACGACCTTCACCTCGACGCAGGCACCCGCGCGGTCACCGTAGTGGACTTGTACCCGTGGGCGGACAGGGGACGGCCAAAAAAACTCACAGTGACTGTGGATTTTTCGCCCCGAGAATTGGAGCCCAAAACGAATGAACAGATGGCCGCGCTCGCCGGCGTCGGGACGACTCTAATCTCTCAAGCCAAGGAAGTTTGCATGGTCGGCCTGGCCGGTGCCGTAAAGGGTAAAGACATCTCATTCGCCGAGGCGCTCCGCCGGGTCAGATTGGTGCGCGCAGCTGGGTTTGAAGATCAGGTGCGATCCGGAGATGTTGATTTCGACACGGCTTATGAACAGGCTCATTCAACCCCGGAAAACCAGGCCGGCGACGCTGCCAATAAGAGGCCTTCGAGGACGCAGCTCATCCAACGCATTGAGAAACTCGAAACCGAAAACGATGAACTACGGCAACGGCTCGCCTCCAGTTTCCATTCAGAAACCCCCGAGCCGCGTGAAATGGCGGATACACTGCCTGACATCGGTTCAAGCACGTCCTATTGGCAGCGTTGGCTAGAGTCGAAGCCTACATCTTCATGTCCGTCTTGCCAGGAGTTGGCTTCCGAATGCGTAGCATCTGACGAGGAAACCGTTCGGCTGCTTCAAATCTTGCGAGATGTTGGGCTCGACCGATGGGGCAATCCCGTTGAGTGAGACGTGCCACTAATTGCCTTGCCGAAAGGCAAGACCTGCTATCGATGGTGGGCGAACTGACGACTCAGCCCACGTCATATTGGCTGCCGACTCACGCTCCACCTGAACCGTCGCGGCGGAGGCATAGCGTTACCTCCGGGCACACGTTCAGCGCCTCGACGATAGCCGCCATGGCTCTCAACGGATAAAACGGTTGATCACCGGACCCGTTAGACACCACGAAAAAAGGCACCTCTGCAACCCAATTCGTCAGACGAATGGACCCGCGAGCTGTTGCGGCTCCCTGAGGCCATTGGGAAGCTGTTTCAGGTGGCCGAATAGTTGATTCCTACCCGAGACCCTATTACAATCCGACGCCCTTAACACTGACGTGGCTGGTGCAAAGACGCGCCAGTACCTCGAGAGATGCGACATGACGGCCACCAGATAGAGCGGCTCGTCCAAGATACAAGGCACCATATCCTGGTCGATCAATCCTTCGCCGCCAGGTTCGTAACACCAATCATCAAACGCCACAAAGCACAGGCCGCACAGGCCCGCGATAAACTACGGCGCGCTTGGCTACAACGAATGGAAGGAGCCAAAACCTAGCCACTGGAATTCAACGAGCCATCCCCGGGTCGGACCAGCCTAACGGCGATTGCGCCAACTCCTGACGTCCACTCGCGCAACCTTGGCTAGACACCACAGGGATTCCCCCGGGGTTTCACCCTGAAAACCACGCGGACGTCACCATCACGACGACCCCGCCCACCCGACGAGGTTGACTATGGAAATCACGTTGTACCCCGACGCCGACGCCGCCCGCATCCGCATTAACCAAGGCAAACCCCACCACACCAATACCATCGACGATGCAACCTACGTGGATGTGGACGACCAGGGAACCCCCATGGCCATCGAGTTCCTCTACGTCAGCGACGGCGTGAAACACCGACCGGTCCCAAGCCTTACCGACCAGGAGAACCAAGCGGTCTATTCCCTCCTGCAAGAATCGGGCATCGAGGTAGCGTCCGTGGAGTAGCCGCACAATCGACAGCCGCCCTCTACAGCGCCCTGCATCGGGACTACCGGGCGATGTGCACCAATTGATCCCTGAATTCAAACCGCCGTTCTACAATCGGAGCTCACCACTAACCGCCCACGTAAAACATGAGCGGAACGACGCAAATGCCTCCCTAAGCTGACCTCTACACCACAGGACCCCGAGTGGGCTAACAAGAAACAAAGAAAGACCCGACCCGTCGAAGATAGCCGAACACTCCTATACCTCAGAGGTTGACCATGGGCATCACCCTGTATCCGGACGCCGACGCCCCCCTCATCGACAT
This sequence comes from uncultured Dehalococcoidia bacterium, assembly GCA_951813535.1. Classification (GTDB taxonomy): domain Bacteria; phylum Chloroflexota; class Dehalococcoidia; order Lucifugimonadales; family UBA3495; genus Bin87. The sequence goes on from OX638345.1 coordinate 3,353,910, forward strand.
CCGCGACACGAAATACAAGCGCACACAGGAAATCGACCTCTCCACCCATCTGGACCTGGACACCGACGGCAACGCCAAGTCCATCCAGTTCCTCAATGTCAGCGACGGCGTGAAACGCCAACACATCGCCGGCTTAACCGACCAGGAGAACCTGCAAGTGTTCACCCTCCTGCAAGAGTCCGGCGTCGAGGTTACACCATCCGCGTGAACTCCCAATCAAAAACCTCCAGAGCACACGGCAAAGGGCTCGCACAACAGAGATCGTCCGCCGGGGATTTGCTGACAGCCGGCCGTAGGCCATCCAAGCCCACCACCGGAAACGTCGGAGAAAACCTTACGCTTCGCGTCTCACCTTGACCCTCCCCCGCGAATATTCCTACATCTGGACGACCCTGTTACCTCGTCTGCTCTCTGGCGAATACTCCCGCGAGTGCGCTTTCTGGGTCAAGGCGCATTACCAGCACTGATCCTGGGTCCACTTCGACTCAGAGTAGATCCAGGGGAGGCTGGACTACACCGAACTGCTCTACGACCAGGAAGCGCAACGAGAAGCCATTGGACACGAGGTGCGCGTCGAGTGCCAGAATGGCTTCTGGCTACGAGGCCGCGCCGCCACCCTTGCCAGCCAGCCGGACTAATCGTAGACCGCGTCAACGAGTCACTCACCATCGACGTGAAGTCCGGTCAAGAACATCCCCGGCACACCGTCCAGGATCGAATCTACCAGCACGCCATGACCAAAGCATTGCCACGATACAAGCACGCCAGGATCGCTGGACTAGTGGGATACCCCAACCAATCGCACGCGTACCAAACGACGCCCTCCCGACCCGGTTCATCAACAATCTTGCTTCAATAATCCGGCTGTCGACCGCCGAACTCACCAGGCGAGTGCATTGCCTCCCGGATTTCCATGTCTGAGGCGTCAGGGCCGCCGAGTGGCCGGAACGCGTGGTCGGAGACCAGCAGCCAGCGAGCGCAACTGTTTTGGACTTCCTAACGAGCGACCCCACTGAGGGTGCTCACCACCAGAGCAAACACATTTGACAGGTTTTAGCCGTTGTTAGAACTGGCTGCTTCGGGCATTTTCGGTCGGTAGGATTGTGACGGTTTTTTTCGAACACCGAGTCGGAGGGTTCTGATCCAGCGCTGGCCGGAGAGTGGCCGCTGCCTTTGAACCAACCCAATGTCTACGACGGGTTTGACCTCCTGGCATCTTTGGAGCCCGAAACGATACCCATGTGCGTCTTTGACCCGCAGTACCGGGGTGTTTTGGACAAAATGCGGTATGGCAACGAATGGGTCAATCGTGGGCGGGCCCGGACGCAGCTGCCCCAGATGGATGATGAGACTATCATCAAATTCATCGCCGGCATCGAGGCGGCACTAATCCCGTCTGGTCACCTGATTCTGTGGGTGGACAAGTTCCACCTGTGCAGCGGAATCGGCCCTTGGTGTCGCGGTTTGAGGCTGGAGACCGTCGATGTCATCACTTGGGACAAACGAAGGATGGGGATGGGATACCGGACACGGCGAAGCAGTGAGTACGCGTTGATTTTGCAAAAGCATCCCGAACGAGTGAAGGGGGTTTGGCGACGCCACGACATCCCCGACGTATGGACCGAATCGGCGGTGAGACTGGGGGCCGTGCATCCCAAACCGGTGGGTCTGCAGGCCGCGCTGATACAGGCGGTCACGTGCCCGGGAGACTTGGTCGTTGACCCCGCAGCCGGCAGTTATTCCGTGTTGGCCGCAGCGAAGAAAACCGGCAGGCATTTCCTGGGCTGCGATATGGTTGATGCCACATCAAGGTTGCCAGCCGACCAAACCCGTTGATGTGCCGGGGTAACTACATTTGGCAGGTTTAGCCCCTGTCTTCAGTTGTACGCATTTCGGGGAAGCGCGGACCCGGAATGCGAAGTAACCAGTTTCGTCGCGGATGGAGACCCTTTATGACCACCGCATGTCTGGCACCAGTCGGCGCGCTGCACGGGTAAATTAGAAACAGGACTGCCCTGTGCTCACCGCCACGAGGTTTGCCACGTCCAGTGGTGACGGCCATAATGCGCCGCCACCGGGAGGCGACCATGTTCCAGCGCATCAACCCAGACGACCTCAACGGCAGGCAGAAGGAAATCTACAACTTCCAGAAGTCTGCCGCCCTGCTGGCCGACTACGGGTTCAACTGCATCAAACTCACCGACGACTGGCAGGGCGCCGACTTCCTGGCCCACAACTTCGACGGCGCCACCACCCTCAAGGTTCAGCTGAAAGCCCGCCTGACCATCGACCGCAAATACGCCGGGCAGGACCTGTGGATGAACTTCCCCTGCCGCGGCTCATGGTACTTGGTTCCCCACGACCATCTTGTTGAGCTGATTGGACAGACCACCAACTGGCTGAACACGTCGTCCTGGCAGGACAACGGGGGTTACTCCAGCACCAACCCCGCGACCGCGCTGCTGGAACAGCTGCGACCGTACTCCATAGATAAACCGACGAAGCCCGCGCCCGAACCAAAAAGGGAAACCAACGAAGCGCCCGTGTCCCCACTACGGACCAGGACCACCACCGGACCAAGACCGGAACGGCGTACGGCAGAGTCCGGATTCTGGCGGCATCCCAACCTGGCCGAAGCCCAGCGGGCGCTCACAGGGGCCGGCTACTCGTGCTCACCACCTCCCGCCGAGTGGCGGGGCAACTTCCTCACCGCACGATCGAGAGACGGGGCTACGAGCATCGTTGTACGCTGCCCCGGGCGGCCGTCAATCCAGAAAGACCACGTCGGGATGAACCTGTACGTGGCGTTTCCTGACCAGGACGGCATCTGGTACCTTGTCGAGCATGATGAACTGATCCATCTGGTGGAGGCCAACACCCCTTGGTTGGAGTCCGACTCGTGGCGCTTGAACGGCGGGTACAGCTCAGCCAAGCCATCGCGTCAATTACGCGCGGCGCTCCGCAAATTCGCCCTCAACGCAACGTGAGCTCAGTCGACATCATGACCTGAGTGACATCGACCGGTGGCGAGACCATTCCCACCTCTGGCACAATGGAGATGTCGCCGACCAACGACGACGGGCCGACCGCCACCGACCAACGGGGCGGCCGGTTTCGCGTCAACTGGTCACGTGCGGCCAATTGTCACGGCCTCGTACCCTCTACCTCGCTTGCGCGGCGTTGCCGGTTCCGAAGCCACACGGCACAGTGTCCGCTGGTGTCGCAAACATCTCACCGACTTCGAGCCACGCAATGAACATCGCCCGGTACCCCGAGGAATTTGGACCATACCGCTATCGGCTCACGGTAGAAATCTCCGACCCAAGCCGGGAGCCCAACGCCGGCCACCTGGCGGTGGTCATGCTCAACCCCGCCACCATCCACGAGGACCAGGACCTTGTTGTCAAGCGCCAAGGTACCAGAGCCAACCTCATCCGGCTGGCCCAGCGACACGGCTACCACACCCTCACCGAGCTGGACCTGTTCGCCTACCGGTCTCCTGACAGAAAAAGCTTAACCCGAACAATCCGCGAACAGCGCATCGACCCGGTCGGCCCGGAGAACGACGCCGCCATCGTCCAAACCATCCAGGGGGCCGACACAATCATCGTCGCCTGGGGCAAGGTCGCCAACAATCCCGCATTCGCCAAACGTGCTGCCGAAGTGGAACAAGTGCTGAAAGCGTCCGGTAAGCCACTGCACTGCCTCGGCAAGAACTCAGACGGCGCGCCCAAGCACCCGGCCCGGGGAACCAACGTTATCCAGTCGTGGCCCTGAATCACTGCTGCGCCACCCCGCACCGACCGGAGCGCACGCGTGGCTCGAGTTCCTGTTCAACACCGTCAGCCGCAACGCAACCATTACGGGTTCGAGCTGGGCTTCACATCCAACCTGCGCCGCAGATTCGTCGTGTGGTTACCCGCCGTGGTCACCAACGACCATTTGCTGACAGCCGGCCGTAGCGCCAAAATCCCCGGCATCGATAGACTCGTGACAATCCCCAGCGACTGACGCCGCGAGTTTCTCCCTTGCCTGCTACACCGCGCCCCTTCCCCTACATCTGGACCACCTGGCTAACCAAGCTACTTACCGGCGAAAGCTCCTGCGAATGGGCCGCATGGTTCAAGGCACACCACCAGGGCTACGAGAAGCAGCCTTCCGACTCGAACCTTGCTCAGTGGCAGATTGAGCATACTGCCCTGCTGGCCGAAACCAGGCACAAGTTCCTGGGCAGCGGTTACACCGTCCACGTCGAGGCCCAGAACGCGTTCCGCCTACACGGGCGCTCCGCCGTCCTCGCCGGGCAGCCCGACCTCATCATCGAGTCCAGCAGCGACAACATCCTGGTCATCGACGTCAAGACCGGCGCCGAACGCGCTTCACACGTCGCCCAGGTAATGGTCTACATGTACGCCCTGCCTCGGGCTCTGGACCAATACAAAGGTGCTCGCATCGCAGGCGAGATTCACTATCCCAACCGCATCCAGCGGGTTCCCCGCGGTGGCTTGGACCAGGGATTCATGCACCGGTTCATCACACTCATCCACCGCGTAGCCGCGCCTGAACCACCTCAACCAGCACCCAGCGCCGCAGAATGCCGGTTCTGCGACATCACAATCGCCGACTGTCCCCGAACGGGTGGAGCAAGGGGCTCCGCCCAGCGGTGGGACTACGGACGACTTCTGATACCGATCCTCACGCTCACGCGTACCCGGTTTGGTGTGGGTGGATGGCGAAGAGGTGGTGGGGCGGGTCGGGGGTGGCCAGGTAGTATTCGTAACCCAGGTTCAGGACACCCAGCTTGCCTCGGGAGCAGACCTGGCGTCGGAAAGTTGGCGATGCCCGTATGCCCAGCAGGATCAGCAGGCAACAGGCCAGCAGCAGTCCGACCAGCAATCGCTGCAGTCGGTCAGTGGTAGTTACGGTGCTGCGGTTGAGCCCGAAGCGTTGTTTGCCGTCCCTGAAATACTGCTCCGGCTGCATCCGCTTGCGATACATCCGCACCGCCTGGCGATGGTCGGAGAGAGACGTGGCCAGATACCAAGGCTCCCGATGTCCGCGGGCCCAATAGAGCACCAGATTGATGACCACCGCTCCGTCGGACCGGTAAAGGGTTTGCGGCCAGAACAGGATCCGGCCTTTGCGCAGGGGATAGTCCCGCAGCCGACCGCGAAAGTCTGCGTTCGGTACCACCACGTCGCCCCGGAGGCGGATCACGTAGTCCACGGGGTAGCCGGTATGGCGGGGCATCTGTTGCACCAAACGGATCAGGCTGGCCCGGCCAAACCCACGGTCGGCCAACAGCAAAGGCCGGATGTTGGTGGGCAGGTGGCGCAACAGCCGGCCGATAAAGAACTCCTCCACTCGGTTCTGGGATGGGTCCAACTCTTCCGGCGTGGACACCCAACTCAGCAGGGGCAGCCCCCGACCTCGGAAACATACCGCGGCGAACAGGCCGTTGCGCCCCTGTCCCAGATCAGACCAGTCAATCATGATCGGGGTCAGCCCCCGCAGCTTGGCCGCCTGGCAGATGAGAGCTAGCAGCGCCGTCTGCACCGCGACGGTGTCAAAGCCGGTGTTGGACAGAAAGCGAAAGAGCCGCTTCTTACGGTGATGGTGGGAATAGGGCAGTTGAACCCGCCAGGCCCGCACCAACACCGATATGGCCAAAGAACGACGCTCCAGAATGGCCACGGTGAGTAATGCCAGATTAGTGCGACGGGTCGCCCGCAGCTGAGGCAGAGAATAGTTCAGAAACGTGGCGATGCGCTGATACCATGGCATGGTCGACCTCCCAGGTGGAAACGTGCTTGCTAACCCGTTCCTTACCCGGAGAGGCCGACCTTTTTCAACCCCTCAACTCAAAGTGGGTACGCGTGAGATCCTCACGTCATTGCCGGCCCGCGGGACTCGTGGGACAATCCGCACCGTTTGCGCGCCGGGGCCCGCGCAAATGCGGAAGACGCCCATGAATGTGCTGCAGGGAATTGCCATGAGGGTTGCCGGGACCATCGCCGCTATCACCGCCGCCCCATGTGGCCTGCGCGGCAGAACCCGCTCGACATCCGACGCTCTCACCAGCAGCGTGTGGCCGGGAACGTTGGTGATACCGGAACGCTGCAGCAGGCGCGATACCCGCTCCAGTCTCGGCGGCTGGTTGCGCGTCGCCACCACCGCACTCAACAACACCGGTTCCTCGTGGGCCCGGGCCTTGGCCGTCAGGAGCTAGTCTTCTCGAAGTTCCCGCAGCCAGTCGGTTTCCGCACGGGTGGGGACGTGGTCCAACGTGTGGTTCATGGGAGAGATGCCTTCCGGCGGCCAACACTGCGGGAAGGTCATCATCGGGCACGTAGGATTCCTCGCGCCAACCTCGCCAGGACTTGCATGATGCCCCGCTGGGTGAACTCGGGACGTTCGGCGGCCCGGGCCGCCAAGTCAACCATCCGGGCGAGGCCGCTCCCGTGGGCGTCCCTGCACCCAGGGTGGCTGGTGCGAAACCAACCGGCGCCTCGGCCGCAATATCGACATTTGCTCATGCTCGTCTCACGGGTAAGACTGGGGCCATGATATGACGTCACGTAAGTTCCTGCCCTGCGGTGGGGCCGGGCGGCCGATGGCGCGTTCGGGGCCACCCGGGACACACTATCGAAACGATCTATCCCCGCGTATACCCGCACACGCGCAGCGTGGGTTATAGTCAAAGGCGCGAAGTAGACGGTGGCCAATCCGTCGCCGTCGGGTCAGCGCCGCTGAGTGAGCAGCATGGTAAGGGTTCAACTGGAACTGGACGCCGAGGTCGCCGACGTGATTTGCGCGCTGCGCCGGGTCAGCGGCGTGGCGCCCGACGTCGCTCGGAGCCCTGCCGGTCTGCAAACCGTCGGAGCGGAACGAAAGTCGGACGAGCCCCCCACTGTTCCCGAGGGGCAGACGGTTACCACGAGCGCAGAGTTGACGCCCGCTCGGTGGACGGAGGAGTTGTCTGGCGACTTCATGGCGGGTCTTGATCCAGTGGCAAGGCGGATGATGCTCCACGTCTGGCGGGCTGGCGAAAGCGGCATCCACCGAAGCGCCCTGTGCCAGCGTACGGAGTTGACGCCGGCGGAGCTGCGCTCGTTGCTGATGCGGGTGGGGCACGCGCTGCAGCGGTTCCAGCGGGAACGGGGGATGACGCTGCCTCGGCCGGTGGTGGGCAACAGCCCGCTGCAAAGATATTTCGTTGATCCCGACTTCGCCGCAGTGGCGGCATCCTGGATGTTTGGCGAGAGGATTCCAGACCAGCTGGCCGATTTCCAGGAACGCCCTTGAAGGATCCTCGTCGTTTGCCGTTTGGGAGAGCCAACTGTGCATGGGTTGTGGAATACGCGGATGATGACGGTCGGCCTGTGGACCCTGCTGGCCTGCGAGGTGGACGCCGACGACCGGATGGTGCGTCGTCACGCCGGATGCCTGGCGGACCCCACCACCACGCTGCATCGGCTGAGCGTGCCCAGCGCCGGCGGGACTGTTGCGTTGCGCGCCGAGGCGGCGGAGGAACAGTTGCGTGGTCAATTGGAGTGCCACAGAGGTCACCATCAGAAAGATCACGGCCGACTAGGCCCGCTACTGTAAACAGGTGCGGACGCGGAGTGGATGGTTGGGGCACCGACCAGAGAGCGGATGATGTGGCATTTCCGCAATCGAGAAGATCTAAAACTGGCCGACGAAATCCGCCGTGAGCCTGGCAGGAGAGATCTCCGCACGGGGTAATTTACGTAATGACTATTGCGCGAATCATAGCGGTATCGATAAGGTGGAGCACGCCGGAAGGGCTGGAAGGCGCATTGCCTCAATAAAAACGTTACTTTTATGAAGTGATTGCCGTCGCAAACAGTCATCGCCTCCTCCGACTGGAACTGGCAGGCGGTGGGCCGGTATGTGCAGGACCGCTTCGGGTTGGTGCTGAGCCGGAGTAGTTGTCTGAACTACCCGCACCGCTTGGGATTTGTGCTGAAACGGTCTAACAAGCGTTTGCGCAAGGCGGACCCAGTGTGGCGGTAAGCCTTTGCGGCGGAGTAGGTGGCTCTGACGGTCGCTGCTCGATGAACCGGGGGCAGGATATTCTTCGCCGACGAGGCCCATTTCCGAGCGATGGCGACTTGAGGGGCCAATAGGTACTCAAGGGGGAACCCGCCCTGGCGGACTCCGCCCGCACCGCCATCGTAAGGCTGAAGATGGACAGCCGATGCAACAGCCACGCCAATGACTGCCCCCGTCTTCGCCCTCTTGGACATTGGCCTCAAGGACTGGCGCCAGATCATCGCAGTAGATGACGCACTCTCAAACCATTCACAGGACGCTGCCGCGCCGACTATTTCCTACGTAAATACAACGTTAGGCCCATTGGAATAGCGCCGTGGGTCAGTAACAATAGATACACAACGGCAGCGGGTGGTCGTCAGGGTGTTTGACGAAGGGAAAGGCGGCGACTCCTCGGTATGCCTATCAGCGCGCTTCTTGGGGCCACCAGCATGATCGAGGGCCCAGCCTCGAAGCGCCCAGGGATCTGAATTCCCCCGAGTGCTCCGACGTGGCGCGCCGGGAGTTTCACCCAGCACTGATGATCCACAAGAGCTCCAGGCAAGGTGCCGCGAAAGGTTCAGGTTTTTACGCCACTGACCGCGCCCGTAAGCAGTAGCCCCATCGGTACAGGATGCCCAGGTCCGTCCACCAACCAACAAAACTTACCGACCACTAACCACAACATTCCAGACTAGGGAGGCACCCAGTGGCCAATTTCACACCGCTAGGCGAGCGAATCGTCATCAAGCCCATGGAACAGGAAACCCAGACCCGGGGAGGCATCCTGCTCCCCGACACCGCCAGGGAAAAGCCCCAGGAGGGCGAGGTCATCGCCGTTGGCTCCGGCCGCGTCGCTGACGACGGCTCCCGCATCGCCATGGAACTTTCCGTCGGCGACAAGGTCATCTACTCCAAGTACGCCGGCACCCAATATGACGACGACGACGAGTACCTGATCATGCGTGAATCAGACGTCCTGGCCAAACTGGGCTAGCGGTTCCGTTCCAACTCCGGAACTCTCGTACGTACACGAAACCATCCCTGATAGCGCACACTCCAACGAGGAGACCCCAATGCCCGCAAAGCAAATGGCATACGCTGAAGACGCCCGCAAGTCGCTGCGCACCGGAATCGACATCCTGGCCGACTCGGTCAAGATTACCCTGGGTCCCCGCGGCCGGAACGTCGTGCTGGACAAGAAGTTCGGACCCCCGCAGGTCTGCTCCGACGGCGTGACCATCGCCAAGGAGATCGAGCTGCCCGACGTTTTTGAGAACATGGGCGCCCAGCTTCTGAAGGAAGCCGCCACCAAGACCAACGACGCCGCCGGCGACGGCACCACCACCAGCATCGTGCTGTCCCAGGCCATCATCCACGAAGGCTTCAAGAACGTGACCGCCGGCACCAACCCCATGGCCATCAAACGTGGCATCGAGGCCGCCGTGAGTCGCGTGGTCGCCGAACTGCAGGGCATGTCCCAGCCCGTGGAGACGCGCGAGCGCATCGGGCAGGTCGCCTCCCTTTCCGCCCATGAAGACGCCATCGGCGAGACCATCGCCGAGGCCATGGAGAAAGTTGGCAAGGACGGCGTCATTACCGTCGAAGAGTCCCGCGGACTTGCCGACGAGATTGAGTACGTCGAGGGAATGCAGGTCGACCGCGGCTACACCTCTCCTTACTTCATCACCAACGCCGACCGCATGGAAGCCGTCATCGAAGATGCCTACCTCATCATCACCGACAAGAAGGTTTCCGCCGTTGCCGACCTGGTCCCCGCCCTGGAGCAGCTGCTGCAAGCTGGCCAGAAGAACGTGGTCATCGTCGCCGAGGACATCGACGGCGAAGCGCTGGCCACTCTGGTGGTCAACAAGCTGCGCGGCATCATGAACGTGCTGGCGGTCAAGGCGCCCGGCTTCGGCGATCGTCGCAAGGCCATGCTCGAAGACATTGCAATTCTGACCGGTGGTACCGTCATCAGCGAGGAAACCGGTCGTCGCATGGATTCGGCTACCATCGAGGACTTTGGCCGCGCCCGTCGTATTTCGTCCACCAAGGACGACACCACCGTCGTGGAAGGCCACGGTTCCGAGGACGCGATCCAGGCCCGCATCAACCAGCTCAAGGCCCAGATCGAAGACACCACCTCCGAGTATGACCGCGAGAAGCTGCAGGAGCGGATGGCCAAGCTGTCCGGCGGCGTCGCTGTCATCAAGGTTGGCGCAGCCACCGAGATCGAGCTCAAGGAGCGCAAGGCCAGGGTGGAAGACGCCCTGTCCGCCACCCGTTCTGCGGTTGAAGAAGGCATCGTCCCTGGCGGCGGAGTCGCTCTGGTTCGCTCCCAACGGGCCCTGGATACCATCGAAGGGTTGACCGGAGACGAGATTGTCGGCGTCAACATCATTCGTTACGCTCTCGAACAGCCGCTGAAACTCATCGTTGAGAATGCCGGTTCCGAGGGAGCCGTGGTGCTCAACCAGGTGAAGCATCAATCCGATGACTACGGTTACGACGCCGAGCTGGGCGAATTCGGCCCCATGCTCGAGCGTGGCATCATAGACCCGGTAAAGGTGACCCGGTCTGCTCTGCAGAATGCCGCGTCCGTGGCCGCCATGGTGCTCACCACTGAGTCCATGATTGCCGAGATCCCCCAGCCGGCTTCGGGCATGATGGCCAACCCCCAGATGGATTTCTAGTCCCACTGAATCCAGCGGGAATTGCAGCCGGGGCGGTCACCGCGACTGCCTCGGCGTTGCGGCCCTGATCGCCGACCGTGTCCGTAACGCTTCAGGTTCTAAGGAAACCGGATAATTGAAGACACTGGAAGAGCTCGCGCGCACCCGTTTTCACCCGAACTGTCATTGCGAGCGCAGCGTGGCAATCTCGTTGCCGATTGAGTCGTTACGCAGGCAGCGAGATTGCCACGTCATTTCGCTGCTCGCGATGACAAACTGGGTACGCGTGAGACGGGAAGAGTGATTGAAACGACACTCCTGTCGCCCGGGGCAGCGTTTATTCAAGAGTTCTCTCAGGTCCAGTCACCAAGGCGCGCAGTCGAATTGCGCCGCGTCGCACATACTCGACACCGCTTGCTTCCTTGCCGATGGGCTGCGCCCGGCAGGATCGGCAGGAATGGACATCACACCCAAGCTGTCAGGACAGCAGCAGTCGTCCGCACCGACCGCGATCAACGCCAATCCAATAAGGAGGAAGGTCATGTTCAGTGGTATCCCGATCATCAGATTCGGTGCGACCGACGGCCGGAAGGCCAATGTTTTTATCAATAACCGACCCGCCGGAGCGATCCGGCGCTATGAAGGGACAATCTGGACCTATGAGCACAGTGGCCTCAGCCTGGTGGGTTCGCAGTTGGAGATCAGGCGGGCCATAGTGCGTCACCATCGGCCAGCGGTGGTTTCATGATCGAGGCACTGGCCGCTGAGATTATCGTCTGCGCTGCGCGGCGCTACATCGTCATGGGATCTTAAGACAACTGATCGACCGGCACTGGTCGGATCCATGGAGGCAAAAATGGCGACTCCAGACGAACACGTACCAACACTGGGCCAGTCGGCCACCCCGGCCAGCAAGTCGCAGCAACAGTCCTGGGCCCAGGACCTGCTGGATACCATCAAAACCAACCGCTTGGACACGATCAGGACCAACCGCCGCCCCACAGCGTGGCTATCCCGACCACACTCCCAAAACGAAGCTGAGTTTCCGACGCTGGCCGCCGAGCTCATGGCCAACGTCCATTCTGAACAGTACACGCCGGGAACCGGCGCAAATCACAGTGGTGGCCACCGCAGCAGCCGCGAAATCGCCATCGCCGCCCAGCAAGTCATGGGCGACGCCCCGCCCAACATCCGCCACCAAATGGCGGCCGCGTTCGCCGTTCTGATCGTCGAGCCGGCCCGCGCCGCGGCCGAACGTCGGAAAGACCGCGACGTTCGCGTCAGGATCGCGGCCATGCAGGAGTTCATACGACTCCATCTGTTCAAAGGCGACGCCCAAGTCTACCTCTCCCGCCCCTTTGCCCAATTGGCCTGCATCGCCGAGCCAGACCGCTAGACGCCGCTGCACCGATCGGTCGGGGTCGCCAACGATTCATCAGGGTGGCGTGCTTGGGATACCACGCCCTCACGGCTTCCGGCAGGAACGTCGCGGAATACGCGCGTAGGATCCCGCCGGTCCGGTTCACCAAGTCGGGTTACCTGCGCTCCAACGCGACGCGTACTTCTACCGCGGCATACATGTAGAGATCGGCCGTGAGGGTTTTTTCATCGACATCGGTTTCCCCGGACCAACCACTCCCGGTGCAGGGTCAGCGTGGGCAGTTGAAACGTCGGAGAAGGTCCATCGAACTGCATCGGCGACACCCTGGTCGTGCCCAAACTCGACCGCCTCGCCAGGTCCGTCCCGGATGTCCGCGCCATCGCCGACCTGCTCCGGGAACGCGGCGTGAAACTGGCCCTTGGCCGGACCCTCTACGACCCGGACGATCCCATGGGCAAGATGTTCTTCAATATCCTCGCCACCTTCGCCGAGTTCGAAGCCGATCTCATCCGCATGCGCACCCGCGAGGGCATGGCCATCGCCCGCGACAAGGGGAAATTGCGCGGCAAGCAGCCCAAACTGTCCGACCGTCAGCAGCGGGAACTCTGCCGCATGCACGCCACCGGCGAGTATTCCATCAGCGATCTCGCCGAGCTCTTCTCCGTCTCAAGACCAACCGTCTATCGCACACTCAACCGACGCCACTCCCCTTAGCGTACGATTCTGCCCCCTACCGGAATCGACCCGTACAGTGGATTCTCAATTGCTACTCGGGTGAGCGTCGAGCATCTCGACTCGTACCTGCATTGCTCTGGGATACAGCGCCGGGCCAAACTGGTTGAACATCGCCACGTCCGCCGCATCGCGCCCATAAGCGACGGCAACTCGCCCTCCACGTGGAACGGCCTGCGTTGCATCGAAGGTGTACCAACGGCCACCTACGTACGCCTCGAACCAGGCGTGAAAATCCATCGGTTCGAGTTCGTGCAGATAGCCGACAACGATACGCGCTGGGATACAGAGACTGCGGGATAACGCGATGCCCAAATGAGTGAGCTCGCGGCATACGCCCTCGCGCTGCTGGTTGACCTCGACTGCCGACATCTGAAAATTGCTGGAATCTGGATTGAAACGCACGGAGCTGCGGATCCACGCGACAATTCTAGCCACTTGATCGTAGCCGGGCTCGACGCCGTCTACGAGTTCCCTACCGAGGTCTGTAAACCGGTCGGACTCGCAATAACGGCTGGGAAGAAGATAGGTTAGAACCTCGTACGGCAGATTGTGCACCTCCTCAAATGGCGCGCCAGGCGACACGTCAATGCCGTCTGCGGTTGAAACGTCGGCAGATCTGCGGATAGAAAACTCACCTGGGGGTGCTATCAGCCGCTCGCACAGGTTGCCGTAACTGTCCGCATGCTCTGTGATCGGTACGCTTGGCGTCGACGTGCAGTCCTCATGCGCCACCCACTGTTGTGCTCCACTTCGAGGGCGGAGCATCAGGATAAAAGGCGTAGGGACGCTCACATCAAAGGTGATATCGCAACTTGTACGAAGCCACATTTCGACTCCTTTACTTGTCCAAACCACGTCATCAGTTGGCTATGGTCCGGTGTTACAGGACGCCTTGTCAAGGACAGCGGCAAGATGTAACACTGCGCTGTCGATGGCCAGCGAAAAGCAACTGTGTTTGATATGGATCGACCGTCGCGTTCCAATTGCCGCCAGTCAGGAAAGGGGTCAGTGGCCATCCGGCGCAAATGTGGAACCATCCACTTACGGATTACGGACGGTGGCGTCGATTAAACAGCGTTGAGGAACAGTTCACCAATGCCCTAAGCGGCACGGAGATTGTGGCCATTGCGGCCTTCGAGACCGGAGTTCACTACATGGAATATACCGCCGCGACGGGCCAGACAATCCATCTGCCCCTTTAGGCCCGCGGGTCAACCCCACAATTGCCGGGATGCCAATGCTGCTCCTTCGGACAGCGCCTCCAATTCGGCCCACATGATGGTGGGGTGAACCCGAGGATTGAACGCGCCCTGCGAAAACCCGCAGTCAGTGCCGGCCATCACGTTCTCCCGGCCCACCAGGAAGGCATGCCGGTCGACAGCCAGGAGCGGCAGGCGATAGTTGACGCGGCGGATTTGCTGGGGCAGTTGCTGCTCCAGGACGTGGAGCGCGGCGGGACCGGGGACGACGCTGGCGATGATGCCAATGCTGACGCTGACGGCGAGGTGAGCCGCAAAGATGGGGTGAGCAAGGACCGGATGGTGTCGGTGTATGATCCCCAGATGCGCCACGGCCACAAGAGCAAAAGCCGGCGCTTTAACGGACACAAGGCCGCGGTGGTGGACACCGACACCCAGTTGATCACGGCGGTGGACGTGCTGCCGGGGAACGGTCCGGACAATCTGGGCGCGTTGGAGTTGGTGGAGCAGAGCGAGGCCAGAGCCGGTGTGCCGGTGGTAGAGTCCATAGGGGACAGGCAGCACCCGTCAGGCCATTGTCGCCGCCGGGCGCAAGCTGGTGGCGCGAGTGCCGGGACAGGCCACCCGCAAGCACTTCCCCAAGGAAGACTTCGTCATCGATCTGATGGGGGGAAGCTGCACCTGTCCGGCGGGCCAGGCCACCGGTGCCATCGTCCCAGCAGGTAAACGAACCGACTAGGCTCTGTTGACATTTGATTACAATGGCCGCATGTCAAACATCAGACTATCACCGGAACAGTGGGTCAGGATTCTCGATTTCTGGCGTGGCTGCACTGGCGTGTACGTCGGCCAGGAAGCGGATTGCCGACGGTTTGTCGAGGCCGTCTTATGGATCAACCGCTCTGGGGCGCAATGGCGACTGCTGCCTGCCGAGTACGGGAACTGGAACACCGTCTACAAACGGTTCGCCCGTTGGAGTGACCAAGGCGTCTGGGAGCAGATGCATCAATGTTTCTCCGACGACCCTGATCTGGAATACCTGATCATTGACAGCACGGTGGTACGGGCGCACCCTTGCGCGGCGGGAGCGCCCCCCAAAAAGGCGGTCAGGCCGCCCAGTCCCTGGGCCGGAGCCGAGGCGGGTTCAGCACGAAGGTTCACGTGAGCGTGGACGGCTTGGGCAACCCCTTGCGGTTCATCCTGACCGGAGGGCAACAGCACGACATCACCCAGGCGGAGGGGTTGATCGCGGGTTACGCTGGCGAGCACGTACTGGCCGACAAAGGATATGACGCTCGGGAGTTTCGCCAGCACATCCTGGAACTGGGCATGACCCCGGTCATTCCGCCTCGCTCGAACCGCAAGGAACCCGCTGATTATGACCGTCATCTGTACCGAGAACGTCATCTGGTGGAATGCTTCATCGGCAAGATGAAACACTATCGCCGGATATTCTCCCGGTTTGAGAAACTGGACACCAGATACCTGGGCTTCCTGCATTTCACCGCCGCTCTCGTCTGGTTACGGTGAAATGTCAACAGAACCTAATTGTCGTCAAGCACGAGTTACCAATGAACTCTGCCATCCCGAGCGAAGTGTCAACGGGGGCGAGTTGGCCGGCATTACGTAACGGCTGTTTGGCGAACCACATTGGGTGTCAATAAGCCGGTATGACGAACGCCCAGAACGGGTTCGGCGATGCATTGCGGTGGATCTTGCCGACGACGCTGGCCAGCCCTCGAATTTCGTGGCTGGATCTGCCAGGAGACTTTGTGCGGTTGAAGTTCAGTGACATTTGATTTGACAGCGTGCCGACGGAATAGTACCTTGAAATTGACGATACCCCCCACGCCTCTCGTTGGAACGGCGCACCAGGGGGGTTTTGCTATTTTGCGCAGCTGACGATGACCGTTCCCCAACCGAGTTCGCAACCACCGGTTCCAGGAGCGTCTGTCCAGAGCCAAATCGACGAGCTGTGGCGGCGTGGCATGGCAATCCCACATCGTGGGGAAGCCTCCCGTTTTCTCACTCATGTCGGGTCCTATCGGTTGCGCGGCTATTGGCAACCCTTCGAGGATCGCTCGCAGGATGGCGATCCGCCGCCCTTCCGGACAGGAACTAATTTCGCTGCGGTAATGTACCGTTACAACTTTGACCGGGAACTGCGCGCGTTGTTGCTGGACGCTTTTGGCCACATCGAGGTGTCCATACGCAACGTGTGGGCGCTCCACCTGGGCGAGAATGCGGAAGGCGGACCGGATGCGCACCTGAACAGCCGCCTGTTCCTGGATCGGTACTATGCAAACCTGTCGGAACTGCATCGAGCCTATGACCGTCACGGCAAGCGGGCTCACCGTTATGATTTTGCCGACTGTCCTATTTGGGCAATCGCTGAGGTGATGTCGTTCGGCCAACTCTCACGTTGGTACGGGGATACCAACCGGGCGACGCGGCAGCTGATGGCGCGCCGGTATGGTATGGACGAGCGGATACTGCAGGGGGTGCTCCGCCACCTGGTGCCCATCAGAAATATCTGTGCCCATCACGAACGCCTATGGGATAGAGAATTCATCACCAGGATGCCGGTGCCCAATAGGCTCGGCGAATACCCGCGGCCGCGGCGGTTTTTCAATCAGGTGGACAATGGCCGGCTTTACAATGCGCTGGTGATGATCGCCCATTTGACCCGAGTTATTGAGGGCAGGGTGCAATGGGCTGAGCAGCTGCGAGCTCTGATGAATCGATACCCCCGTATTCCGCAGGATCGGATGGGCTTCCCTGCTAACTGGAAAAGCTTTGACGTCTGGCGGGCCTGACTTCCGGCGCGTCGGAGACAGTTCCTGATTGATCGCGTGGCTGCGGTGACCGGTGCCAACCATCCTGCCATCCCAACCGAGTTGGCTCGATTCATTTCTGGACCGTTTGTAGGTTGCCTGGCCGAGGCGTATGACAAAAAAGGTCGGCCAAATAAGCCCGCCCATTCGCAGTATGATGGGAGAAAATCATTTGAGCGTCCGTGAGCCTGCGAATCCTCGTGTGTTGGCCCTGCATTACAGGGTGGCCAACAACGATGACGTGATCTATCGAACCGCAGAACGGAGCGTGCACCGCCGGGACGGGTTTGACGTGGTGATGGACGATGGGCGGGTCGTCTTTGAGTTCCATGATCACTACCCGAGTGAGGAATCGGCGCGGGCGGGCGTTCGCGATTTCATCGATGAGTGGGATTTCCAGGCCGACCTGGCTGTTGGAGCCCGAAAATTCCGCTTGGAATTCGTACGGGCCGAGATCGTGGATCGCCACCCTGTGCTGGGAGATCGGCACGTGCCATCTTGGGTGACGTTGGCGTCGCTGCGCCCGCCGGCGATACCGCTTCCGGTAGATTACCCAAGGCCGCCCGAAAGGATGACCATTGATCCGGAGGATGTTCTCTTTGTGGCGATGCGACAGCGGTATGAGGTGTACTCACGAGATCCGACAACCCTGACAGCAGTGGCGTATTTTTGCCTGACCTGTCTTGAAGGAACGGTTCCAAAGAAGGGGCGCAGGAAGGCGGTGGCTGAGTTATACGGCATTTCTTACCGTGATCTCCAGAGGGTAGGCGCCCTTGCCGATCAGAAATGAGGACGTCAGGGTTCGCGGAAGGCGAAGGCTTTGGAGAGCGAACTCACAGAGCAGGAAACGACTTTTCTGGCTGATATGGTCAGGTTGATGATACGGAAACAGGGTGAGTTGGCGGCTGGTTGCGTGACGTGAATACGGTTCAGATCTAAACCCGAATCCACCGAAGAGATGAATGTGGCGGCGTGATGAGGGGATGAGAAAGTGCTCCTGGCTTCGGGGATAATGGTTTTTGAAACAGAAAACCACCCTGAAACAAGGAGCACCCAACGGATGCTACCACGCAACGACCCCGACCGCATCCAAGTCGCCTTTGCCGACCACCGTCTGGTGGCCAATGCTGGGCGGCTCCTTCCGGTCACCCGGGCCCAGCGCCTGGGTCTGCGTGAACTCGTCGACAGCCACGTTGACCTGGGAGATCCGCCGGGGCGAGCCAACGCCGCCGACAAGATGCTGACCCTGGTGGCGTCGGCGCTGGCCGGTGGCGACTGCATAGACGATGCCGACGCGCTGCGCGCTGGTGGAACTGATCGGGTGCTGGGTTGTGTGATCAAGGCACCATCCACGCTGGGAACCTTTCCTTAGCCCGAATCCACCGAAGGGTGGCGGTGGCGGCGGTCAGACGAGGGATGAGGTGTCAGGAAACAGGCTGGCGAGGACCTGATGCCGCTGAAATGGACGATGCGGAGTGCGGCCACCAGGCCAGGGGGATTTTGGCGGCCCGTGGTAGCGGCGCTGGGAGTGATTTTGAGAGCCGACCGGAGGGGGAGTGCGTCAGGGGCCCAGCCTGACGCAGGTCGGCCAGGCGGTGGGTAATCCGGTGGAGGGGTCGGACGCCATGAATGGCGTCAGGATGGAAGGGGCAGGGCGCTCAGTTTGGCGAGAGCGCTGCTGAACTGGTTTTGCCAGGGCCAGCCCTGTGGCAGATGCAAAGTGAGGCGGCGGGCCTTGCGGGTGATGCGTCCGGGGAGGGAGAAGAAGCGTCGTCGGAGGGTCTTGGTGGTCATCACCGGCTCGCCCAGGCCGATGCGTGTGGTCCAGCGAGCCAGGTTGTGGGCCAGCACTTGGATGGCCAGCCAGGCGGCGTTGGCGGGGAAGCGTCCTGAGGGGAGATGGTTGAGGCCCACGCCGTATTTCAGGTCGCGGATGGCGTTCTCGATCTCGGCGTGGCGGCGATGATCGGCCTCGAGATCCAGAGTGTCGCCCTCGCGGTCGGTGATGAAGGCGTGATAGCTGTAGCTGGTAAACAGCGCCAGTTGGAACCCGGGCGTGGGCTTGACCCTACGACGATGAGCCGCACGGTCGCGGCGTCGGGTTTGCTCTCGAAGGGTACATACGTGGTCTCGGCCACGTCGGCGGCGCCCTCCATCCAGTATGGGATGGGCGTCCACTCTGCCTCGGGTATGGCCTCGATGATATTGCGCAGACGGGGGTGCTGTCGGGCGGTGATGGAGAAGCGGACCTTCGCCTTGCGGCAGACGGCGACGATGGCGTGGTTGTAGAAGCCACTGTCGGCCCGCACGGTGAGTTGACCGGTGGCGCCGGCGTGGCGCACGCGGCTCACCGTCTCGCGCAGGAAATTGGTGGCGCCCCGCGCCGTGTTGGCTCGGCCCTGGCGCAGTCGGGCCATCAGCACCTCTCCGGTGCCAGCGGCGACGGCGAAGAGCGGGTGATAGCCCCGCTGACCGGCGTAGTTGTGGCGCTGCGCGCCCTCCTTGGCCAGCCCAAAGGTCTCGCAGGCGGTGGAGTCCAGGTCGATGGTCAACGGATCATCGCCCGGCCCGGCGCCAGCCGCCCAGGCTCGAGCCAGCGCCTCCCGGTTCACCCGATCCAACTGGCGCACGTGGCCCCACCGGAAGCTGCGCAGGAAGGTCCCCAGCGTGGACGGCGCCTTGACCACGCAGCCCAGCACCCGCCCAACCCCGCCAGCGCGCAGCGCGTCGGCATCGTCAATGCAGTCGCCACCGGCCAGCGCCGATGCCACCAGGGTCAGCATCTTGTCGCCGGCATTGGGCCGACCGGGCGCATCTCCCAGGTTAACGTGGTTGTCTACCAACTCGCCCAGTCCCAGATGATGGGCCAAAGTGACCGGCAGGATCAGCCCAGCATTGGCCACCAGACGGTGGTCATCAAAGGCGATTTGGATGCGGTCGGGGTCATTGCGTGGTAGCATCCGATGGGTGCTCCTTGTTTCAGGGTGGTTTTGTGTTTCAAAAACCATTATCCCCGAAGCCGGGAGCACTTTCTCATCCCATCACCACGGCGCCGCACTCATCCTTTCGGTGGATTGGGGCTTAGGAAGCGTACCGTGTGGCCTGCAGATGCTATCCTGATGCATGGCGTTCCCAGCGACGCGAGTCTCGGGTGCGTCAATATCATGAGTGACGCCAGAATCGCAGTAACAGGAACAGTATCATCAAGGAGGTTCCCCAATGGTCATGGATCGCCTGCCTTCGGGCTTGGTTCTGAGCGGCGGGTCGCTCTTCTTCACGGAGGGAACGATGCCGGATTCCCTCCGGCGGGAGCACGCGCTGCCCGCTCAGCATTGGGCCGTGTTGCACGCCTTCGAGGGGAGCGTCACCTTCGTGGATCTGCAGGCGAATGCTGATCGGATCATCCCGGCGCCGGACCACATAATCATCCATCCGGAAGTGCCCCATCTGCTGACCGGAGAAGGATCCTTCCGTTGCCGGATGGACTTTTTCAGGGAACCGGACCCCGACCTGCACATGAGAACACCCGGAGCACATGCGGAAGAGGCCGTGCGCGATAGCCTGGAGCGCTGCGATGCAAACGGTAGCTTTGCGGAGGCCTTCTACAACACCTTCCTGAACGCCTCTGCGGAGATCGCGCCGTACTTTGCCTCGACCGACTTCGAAAGGCAGAGGACGTTGCTGCGGGACTCGGTGTACACGATGTTGTCTCACCATGTCACGGAGCCGGAGATGCGGGAGTTGCTGGAGAGGTTGGGGAAGGCGCACAACCGGAACAACCGGAATGTGCTGCCGATCCTCTATGAGCTGTGGCTGGACAGCATTTGTGAAACCGCCCAGGCGCTGGACCCGGCATGGAGTGAAGATCTTGATCGGCAGTGGCGGGCCCGCCTGAGGCCCGGGATGCAGATCATAATGGCAGCCTATTAGCTCGACCGGTTGTCCGATCCGCAGCGCATTGCCTCAACAAAGACGTTACCGAAATGTCGGCCTTGGAATCAGACTGGGACTGTCGGCATTTCTAATTGTCGCCTATCAGCACTGATACGCAGGAACTCCCTGCCACCCTGTACCACCGAATGGTGGATTCCCTCGCCTATGCCGCTTGAATTGCGCAAAGTCCAGTTACGGGATTGGGCGGAGCGGGTAGGCAGATCAGGGCTGGATTTTGTCGATGGTCACGTCGCCGTCGGGTTGGGCATCCAGGCAAAGCCGATTGCCCCAGAGCAGGGCCATTCCCAGCAGTGGCTCACCAGACGCTTCGTGAACCACTGCCGTGCGCATCTCACCGTCCCATAAGACGCGCGCCGCGTAGGTATCGGTCATTGTGACCTCGCCGGTGGCTAACTCTGCGGGCCGTTCGCCGATATAGTGAAAATCCAATGTCCGCACAGTTTCCGGCGGCAGGGTCAGGAAAGTCGTAGCCCCGGTGTCAACCACGGCATCGACGGTTACGGTTCGATCGTCGTCGGTCATGTGACCTACGGTTACCGAAACAATTGCCTTGCCGGTGACTAGGCGCGGCGGCTCACCCTGAGCGTGTACTTTGCCGCTAATCATGGGGCACGGACGGACGGTACTATGCGGTGCTCCGCCCGATGCACTGTTGGGTAACCCACCCGTTCCGCCCAAGTGATTGCATCGGGACAACGCTCCAGGAGACGCAGCGTAGCGGTGGCTTCGTCGCCTGCAACTTCCCATGCCCTGCTTTTGAAGTCTATAATCACTACTGGCCCTTTTTCGGCGTTTATCAAGTCGCGGATCCGGTTGTGATAGAGGTCTCTACCCCTAGTAATCGAACATCTTTGAAATGACGGTTAGTCGAGGTTAGCCTGATTGCACAGCAATATTCGGGAATCGCTGCTCTCCCGTCAGGCTGCCAATTACTCATCCATCAATTCAAAGATGCTGGGTTACTAGCCCGGGACTACCAGGGAGAGGCCACAGCCCAATTCGTGCCCCGCCCGCCGCCGGTAACCACCACCATTCCTTGCGGCGACGGGTGTTTGGCCAAGACAGGAGGGCCGTACATGAGCACCTTGAAGGACAAATGCGCTATCGTTGGCGTGGGAGAGACGGTCTACAACCGGGACTCCGGCAGGACCGAGTTGAACATGGCCGTGGAGGCGGCCAACCGCGCCATCGCCGACGCGGGTCTTGTTCCCCAGGATATTGACGGCATCGTGAAGTTTACCGCCGACTCCACACCCCAGGGGGAATTGGCCGCCTGCCTGGGTATTCCCTACCTGCGGTACTACGGCGAATTGGGGCCGCTGGGCGGGGCCGCCTGCGGCCTGGTCATACAGTCGGCGATGGCTGTTGCCCAGGGCGTGGTCAACAACGTGCTGGTGTATCGTTCGGTCAACGGCCGCTCCGGGCAACGCTACGGCTCCGGCACCGTCACCACCCGCCGGGGCCTGGGCAGCTCCGCATTCACCGAGCCTTACGGCCTGTTGGTGCCGGGGCAATCCAGCGCACTGCGGGCGCGTCGCCACATGCACGAGTTCGGCACCAAGATGGAACATTTTGGCGCGGTGGCGGTGGCCTTCCGAAATAACGCCTGTCTCAACCCCAAGGCCATCATGCACGGGCGGCCCATCACCATGGAGGACTACCTGACCTCCAGAATGTTCTTCGACCCCCTGCACATACTGGACTGCGCGCTGGAGGCCGACGGGGCCAACGCTTTCGTCATCACCTCGGCGGAAAGGGCGGCCAACCTGAAACAGCCGCCGGTGTACATAACCAGCGCTGCCCAAACGCTGCTGGCCGGTATGGACGGGCACGGGCGTTCCTGGGACGAAAGCGGCGGAGCCCTGCTGGCCCCCGAGTTGTTCGGTGAGGCCGGGGTCACCCCGCAGGACATTGACGTGGTCGGCTTCTACGACCATTTCAGCCCGGTGATTATCACCAAGCTGGAGGACTACGGTTTCTGCCAGCGCGGCGAGGGCGGGCCCTTCGTCGAGGGGGGCAGGATTGAAGTGGGCGGAGAACTGCCGGTCAACACTTCCGGCGGGCATCTATCCGAGGCCTACCTTCAGGGCATGAACCAGATCATCGAAGTGGTGCGTCAGTTGCGGGGACAGTCGCCGGCCCAGGTGGAGGGCGCGGAGTTGGGTCTGGTTGACAGTGGCGACGGCTCGGGTGCCCTGATACTGAGGAGGTGAGTCAGCTGTGACTACCGCTAATTTTCCCCTGCCGGTGCCCAACCTGGACAACCAGGAATTCTGGGACCAGTGCCGGCGGCACCGGCTGGTGCTGCGGCGTTGCCTGGACTGCCGTTCCTTCTGCCATCCGCCAAGACCCAACTGCCCGGAGTGCGCTTCGTCCAACCTGGAATGGGTGGAGTCGCCGGGGAAGGGTAAGGTCTACACCTACGTCATAACCCGCCAGCCGGTCAACCCGGCCTTCCGGGAGCGTCTCCCCTGGGGCGTGGTGGAAGTTGAGCTGGAGGAGGGGGTCCACCTTATCAGCAATCTGGTGGACTGTGACGCGGACGACATCGAGATCGGCATGGAAGTGGAGGTAGTCTTTGAGGCGGTCAACGACGAGATAACCCTGCCCAAGTTCAGGAGAGTCGGACAGTAGCCATGTCCCCGTGGGGTTGCCCTGACTTTCTCTCCGTCACAGTGTCAGTTCGGCGGGAATCAGGCGGCGGTTCTTGGCGTCGGCAGCTAGTGGTCCGAAATCTTTGAAATGATGAGTTGCTGGCATCGTCCTGGTTCCCCAGGGAAGTCGGTCTAAAGCAAGGCGTGAAGACGGATTCCCATCATTATAACCAGCAATCGGGCCGTCGAAGAATGGCTCAGCCTCTTCGACGATCCCATCCTGGGGAACAGCGCCCTGGACCGGTTGGCCAACGCCAGCTATCAGATAGTCATCGAGGGCACCAGCTACCGTGAACGTCTGTCCCCGCACCGCGCCCTGCTCAGCTCAGAAAGTGACATCGAGAGCCTGTTTTCCCGGTCGTCGTCGCACGTAGAATGCTACCGAAAAATCGGGAGGCGTTGGTGTGGCAGGAGGCATGAGCAAGATGGCGAAACAAGAGCTGCAGCAGCAACGGCGCCCAACGGGACGCTGGGAATGGGCCTGGTGGGACCGGGTCCCCGGTGCTAAAGTTTCGGTAACATTCTCCGGTGAGGCAACAGGACCCCCTGCAACCCAGCCTTGGCGCCCCAGGGCCTTTTCAAAGTTATTGCGAGGAGCGTAGCGACGCGGCAATCTCGGGGGAGGTAGGATGGTTTCGTCTGTACGGACCCTGCTTCCGGCGCGTGATTGCCAACCGCCAGAGGCGGACTCGCAATGACAAAAGCGACTTTGAAAAGGCCCTGTTGGCGCCCGCAACCCTCACGCGTACCCACTTTGAGTTGAGGGGTTGAAAAAGGTCGGCCTCTCCGGGTAAGGAACGGGTTAGCAAGCACGTTTCCACCTGGGAGGTCGACCATGCCATGGTATCAGCGCATCGCCACGTTTCTGAACTATTCTCTGCCTCAGCTGCGGGCGACCCGTCGCACTAATCTGGCATTACTCACCGTGGCCATTCTGGAGCGTCGTTCTTTGGCCATATCGGTGTTGGTGCGGGCCTGGCGGGTTCAACTGCCCTATTCCCACCATCACCGTAAGAAGCGGCTCTTTCGCTTTCTGTCCAACACCGGCTTTGACACCGTCGCGGTGCAGACGGCGCTGCTAGCTCTCATCTGCCAGGCGGCCAAGCTGCGGGGGCTGACCCCGATCATGATTGACTGGTCTGATCTGGGACAGGGGCGCAACGGCCTGTTCGCCGCGGTATGTTTCCGAGGTCGGGGGCTGCCCCTGCTGAGTTGGGTGTCCACGCCGGAAGAGTTGGACCCATCCCAGAACCGAGTGGAGGAGTTCTTTATCGGCCGGCTGTTGCGCCACCTGCCCACCAACATCCGGCCTTTGCTGTTGGCCGACCGTGGGTTTGGCCGGGCCAGCCTGATCCGTTTGGTGCAACAGATGCCCCGCCATACCGGCTACCCCGTGGACTACGTGATCCGCCTCCGGGGCGACGTGGTGGTACCGAACGCAGACTTTCGCGGTCGGCTGCGGGACTATCCCCTGCGCAAAGGCCGGATCCTGTTCTGGCCGCAAACCCTTTACCGGTCCGACGGAGCGGTGGTCATCAATCTGGTGCTCTATTGGGCCCGCGGACATCGGGAGCCTTGGTATCTGGCCACGTCTCTCTCCGACCATCGCCAGGCGGTGCGGATGTATCGCAAGCGGATGCAGCCGGAGCAGTATTTCAGGGACGGCAAACAACGCTTCGGGCTCAACCGCAGCACCGTAACTACCACTGACCGACTGCAGCGATTGCTGGTCGGACTGCTGCTGGCCTGTTGCCTGCTGATCCTGCTGGGCATACGGGCATCGCCAACTTTCCGACGCCAGGTCTGCTCCCGAGGCAAGCTGGGTGTCCTGAACCTGGGTTACGAATACTACCTGGCCACCCCCGACCCGCCCCACCACCTCTTCGCCATCCACCCACACCAAACCGGGTACGCGTGAGCCCGCAACCCCCTTGACATCCAAGACAGTTGCTGAGCTTGTCGAAGGGTTGGGACGCCGCGGTGGGCTCTGGCGGCGGTAACCGGGTGGTGCCGAATAGGCCGGCATCTTGCACACCGTGTCCTGGTGCAGGCCGAACCCCCGCGAGACCTCCCGAACGCTTATTCCCTACGCCAGGCAGGCCCGGCGAACACGCGCGTACAACCCCACTTGATACATACATTTCACCCTCCGAGGCTGCTGATCAACCTTACGGAGGACGCCGGACGGCACGGTTTTCCTCCGCCACAAGCCGATGATGGAACCGCCCACTCGGCCCAATTTACCGCCGCCGTTTATACCTGTGTTGGGCGACGCCAAGTTGTCCTGATTCCCGCTGCCAGGGAGCGAATTCATCATAAAAAAACGCATATTATTAGGGTAATCATCATAAAAACCACACATCAACGCGTTACAATTTAAATTGCTCACGGGCATTACCGTTGAGCGCGATAAATCGCGGAAGGCCGGCACATAACGCGGCCAGGCTGCCCCGTATCTGGGGCAAGGAGCATAAAGGTGGATAACCGGATAAACGATTACGCATCCATACAGACGAACGGGAGTACCAAAAATAACCTAACCAGCCACCGAACACCGAAACGCCTATCGCCAACCCGGGCGGCAGCTAGACCAATCATGGGCCGTATCAGACCGGTTGCGACTCTGTCAGCCGCAGCGCTGACAGTAATTGCCGTGATCACCATGATGTGGAGTTTACCGGCCTTCGCCCGTGATATGGACCCCCTCACCAACAGCTTCGTTGCCGGCGTGGCGCCGGCGGAGCAGACCACTCCGGCAGACCTGGTTCCCACCAGCCTCACCGCCACGGAGGACGACAACGGCGTGTCGCTGAGCTGGGCAGCGCCCGCCGAGAGGGCCAATGAGGTGACGGGCTACGCCGTCCAGCGGGCCGAGGGCACGGCAGCGTTCGGCCCGCTGACCAGCGACACCGGATCGGCGGCCACCAACTACGCAGACACCACCATCGAGGCGGCCAAGACCTACCGCTACCGGGTGGCCGCGCGCCGGGGAACCATTCAGAGCGAGTGGTCTGGCGAGACCCCCATCACCACGCTGGGACCACCCGGCCGGCCCGCCGGCATAACCACAACATCGGTGACCAGCGAGGCAGTGGCCGTCGCGTGGGACGACCCCTCCGACGGGACCGTCACCGGTTACGAGATCCTGCGGCGGGACCGACGCCGGCATGATTTCGGCCACTTCATAACCCTGGTGGATAACACGGGAACCAGTACGGCCAGCTACGAGGACCAGTCGGTCAGGCCTGGCGAGTCATACGTCTACCGGGTCAAGGCCATCAACCGGGTCGGCCGGAGCCAGTGGTCCACCTACGTCAGGGCCGACGTGCCGGCGACCACAACCCACCTCGCGCCCGGCGGCATCACCGCGGTCGCTGCCGACGACGGGGTTGCGTTGGCATGGGATGCCCCGGAAGCCCATGACTACTTGGTGACCGGATATCGGATCCAGCGGGCCCAAGGGGAAGGAGCATTCTCCCCGCTGGTGGGCAACACCGGATCGGCTGCGCGTACCTACAACGATAGGACGGCCGATGTGCAACAGACCTACCGTTACCGAGTGGCTGCCCTGCGCGGCGCTGACCAAAGCGATTGGTCGAGCGAGGCGACCGTAGAACCCGAGCTGTCCGCAAAATCCTCCCGCTCCCCGGTAGTGTTCTTGGACCAGGAGCCGCCACCGCCGACCGACATCACCATCGATTTCGACCAGAGCAGCTTCACCGTCGTGGAGGGCCAGACCGCCAGCTACAAGGTGGCGCTCACGGTAGAGCCGTCGTCCGATGTGACCATCACGCCGTCCGGTACCGGCCTGTCGTTCCGGCCGACCAGCCTGACCTTCACATCCGTGACCTGGGACACGGAACAGACCATCACGGTCGCCGCGTCGGAGGACAACGACATCGCCAACGGCTCGGCCACCATCGCCCACGCGGCCACCGGCGCCAGCGAGTTCGCGAGTGCGACGCTATCCCGCCTGTCGGTTACCATCACCGACGACGACCCAGTGGTGTCCATATCGGTGGCGGCAGAGGTCGCCGAAGGCGGCGCCGTGACGTTCAATCTGAGTCGTACCGGGTACATCAACGAGGAACGCCTGGTGCGCGTCGAGGTGACGGAGGACGTGGGAGACGGACACTGGAGCTACCTCCCGCCATCTCCGCCCGCCTCGGCGACCTTCCCCAACGGGTCGAGTGCGACAAGTTTCACGGTGTCCATTGCCGAGAACAAAGTGGTCAGCGACACCGGAACGGTGACCGCAACCGTGCTGGCCCCTGGGACAACCGCAGAGTACTACGGGACGGCTTCGGACCCGGAGGCAGCGACGACGTCGGTCATCGACGACGACCAGGAGAGCGACGCGCAGTGGGAGTTGAGCCTCAATCCAACCGCCATAACCGAGGGTGATGATGGTACGGTCGCCACTTTGTCAATCAACAACGGCTACACCTTCGCCGAAGACCGCACCGTTTCACTGTATGGCCAGAGGCTCAAATGGGCCCCCCACAACACCCTGCACGGTCGGAACGAAAAAGGAGAGACCATTGACGCGACCTTTACGATTGCCGCCGGCCAGTCCGGCGGAGAAATCAGGCTGGTCGCCCTGGACACTGAGTACTTTTCGGGGATGGTGACCCAAAACGTCCCACTGAACGCCCAGTTCAACACCGCCGAGGAGCTCGATGAAAACCTGCCGGTGTTGGCGTCGGCGGTGCTGCCCTTGACGGAGGACGAGCCGATCCCCCAGTACACCATATCGTGGACTCCATCTTCAGTCACCGAGGGTGAAACCTTCACGGTGACCTTCAGGCGCACGCCAATCGCCGCGGCTTCCAGCGCGGTGAACCTGTCGATGAGCGACCCGGAAGGAGTGGTCACCACGCCGTTCACCTCTGGCAATAAGAGGCTGGCAGCGTCGGAAGGTTCCCGGTCGTACCAACTGTCGACTGTTGACGACCTGGTTGATGAGCCCAACGACGTCAGTCCGGTCACGTTCACCCTGTCCAATCCACAGGCGCCGGAACTCCTGGGCAACCCCCACCAGATCGTCGTGAACGTCCTGGACGACGACGTCAAACCGGGAGCGCCTCAGAGCCTCTCCGTCTCGGCCAACCACGACACCGCGGATCTGAGTTGGACCACCGGAGATCCCGGCAGCCAGCCCATCACCAAGTACCAGTACCGGGTCAGCGACGACAGCCGGGACACCTGGAACCCGGACTGGACCGACATCCCGGGCAGCGATGCATCCACCACGTCTCACACGGTGTCGTCGATAGAGGTGGACGAGCCCTATGTGTTCGAGGTGCGCGCCGTCAACGCCGTCGGCGAAGGAGAAGAAGCATGGGTAGGCATCGGAGCCTACAGCCTTTTGCTGGAAGGATCCGAGGTGCGCGAGGCAAGACTGGGCATGCATCGCAAGAACGGTCGGCCCTGGCGGGTGGAGTACTACTATTTCGCCTTCGAATGGCCTCCAGGAGTAGTCTACGACCATGCCAACGGCGATCCTCTATCGTCGTGCGATGGCTCCAAGGGCACCGGCTGGGAATGCTGGGACAGCTACTCACCAGGGCAGGGATTCAGCCACTTCGAACTGTGGAAGCGCAAGCGTTCGCAGGGCGAAGAGTATCCGGGCTGGATCCGAGTCGAAGATGTGGAATCACGGATTATGGTTCCTTACGAGAGCAACGTGGAAACGAGGATCGAGATCGACAAGGACGACCTGCCCAAGCGCTGCCAGGCTGCCCAGTTTCGGGTGAGGGCCCGTTACGACAACCGGACCCCGATTTCTCACAGCCGCTGGGTGATGGTGGAGTACGACCGCACCACACGCGGGCGTTGCGGGTGAAGTCCGGGCGGCCGGATATGGCGGTAGACATTCAGGGAGCCGCCCGTTGGACCAACGCACTAACGGAAGGCGACCGAAGCAAGGCTACCGAGATTCGGGCGTGCTTTACGCATGACACCAACTTTTGGTGAAGAACCGTATCCTATCGACGGGGCGTCCTGGAATGGACGCCCCGGTCGGTCTTTCCAGCGGGAAACTGTGGCTGCCTAGCCCAGCAAGGTGATGGCAGCGCGCAGACAGCTACATACATCGCCGGGCTTCGATGGGCGATGAGTACGGCTTCAACCGGAGCGTCTGGCAGAGGCGCGAGCAATCGCGCACCCGGGCCAGTGGTGATCAGCCGGTACGGTCGCGACGCATTGGGCAAGGCACACACCCGCGAGCGTCAGCCCAAGTTGGGATCACCGGGCTCGGGTCGGGCCATGCGGTAGCCAACCCGGGGTTGGGTGAAGATGTACCTGGGGTTGCTGGCGCCCTCGCCCAGCTTGCGCCGGATGTTTTTCACCACCGTGCGCACCAGCCTTGGGTCGGCCTCGGGGTCCGCTCCCCAGACCTGTTCCAACAGGTGGCCGTAGGTCAGGACCCGGCCGCCGCTGGAGGCAAGCTCCACCAGCAGCCGGTACTCGGTCGGGGTCAACGCGATCCGTTGCCCGGCCAGCGTGGCCCGGCGCAGATGGTAGTCCACCACCAGTTCGCCGGCCACGTAGGGCTCCACGGGCTCGGGCCTGGAGGTACGGCGCAGCGCCGACCGGATGCGGGCCGCCAACTCGGTGGGCGCAAAGGGTTTCACCACGTAGTCGACGGCGCCCATGTCGAAGGCCCGGGCAACCACCTCCTCCTGCCCGTACGCGGAGAGGAAGATGACCGGGACGTCGTGGGTCTGGAGGATGCCCTGCATGAGTTCGATGCCGTCGGCGCCGGGGAGCATGAGGTCCAGCAGGACCAACTGGGGACGTTGGGTGGCCAGGAGTTGGTGCACCTCGCTGGGGTCTCCGGTCACCACCGGCGCGTAACCCGCCCTGGTGAGGGCGTCGCGGATGTAACGGAGCGCCTGGGGGTCATCGTCCACCGCCAGGACGCGGGCCGGCTCGGGCCCTGCTTCCAATGATGGACCCGCCCGGAGCGCGTCCCCGCCGGCGTTACCCAGGCCGGTCTCCTCGGCCACTGGCAACGTGAAGGTGAAACGGCTGCCTCGGCCGGGTCCCTCGCTCTCGGCCCAGATGCGCCCGCCGTGGGCCTCCACCATGCCCTTGCAGATGGCGAGGCCCAGCCCGGTATCATCAACGCCGGAGCCCCACTCCGCTCCAACGCCGCGTGAGAATTTCCGGAACAGTTGCGACAAGCGGTCCGCGGGGATGCCTCGGCCCTGGTCGCTCACCGAGATCGCCACGTGGACCCCGTCCCGCGTCGCCGCCACGGTGATCGGCGACCCCAAGGGCGAGTACCGGGCTGCGTTGTTCAGCAGGTTGCAAAGCACCTGCACGATGCGCCTCCGGTCCGCCAGGACGCGGGGGAGACCCGTCGGCAGGTTGAAACTGAGGTTCCCGCGGCCGCCTCCGTTGAGAAAGACGTTACGGGCCTCGTCCACCAGGTCGGCCGCTGACATCGGCCCGGGCTCCACCGGCAAACCGCCCGCCTCCAGGCGGGCCACGTCCAGCAGGTCGTTGATCAGGCTTCGCATCCGGTCCGCCTGGTCCACGATGATGCGGAAGAACTGCCGCATCTCCGCGGGGTCCGCGGCGTAGGCGTCATCCAGCACCGTGGTGGCGGAACCCCTGATGGCCACCAGTGGCGCGCGCAGCTCATGGCTGACCATCGCCAGGAAGTCCGTCCGCGACCGCTCCAACTCCTCCACCGGCGTCATGTCCTGCACCGTGGCCACGATCGACACCGCCTCGCCGTCGGCGGAATACATCGGCGTCGCGTTCATCAGGACAGTGGCCGGCGGGCCCTCGCGCCGGACTACCATCATCTCCTCGCCCTGTAGCCTCTGCCCTCCGCCCATGACCAGCGCTAGGGCCAGCGCGCTGAGGGAAACCTCGATCCCGCTGGGACGGCGTACGGAAAGATTGCTCAGGATGTTGAGCGCCCGGTCATCGGCAAATCCCCGCGTCCCGCCGATGCGCCTGGCTTCTCCGTTGGCCATTTCCAGCAGTCCGGTCTTGGCGTCGAATACCAGCACCCCCACCGGGGACATGTCCACCAGCGCTTCCAGGTCTGCCCGGGCCCTCTGCTCTTCCCGGTGCCGCCGCGCGTTGGCGATGACCAGGGCGGCCTGGGCGGCGAACATCACCAGGGTCTCCTCGTCTTCGCCGCTGAACTCCCGACCATCGCGTTCCTTGGCCAGGTGGATATAGCCGATGCTCTCCCCGGCCTGGCGGATCGGCGCGGACAGGAAAGGCCCCACCGGCAGGAGGTTGAACTCGGGTAGTCCCAACGCGCTGGCGTAACTGGTGACGTCCTCCAATCGCAATGGCCCGGCTAGTTGCCTGAAGTGGGAGAAAAGATCCCAACGTCCAGGCATTTCCTGTAGCAGTTCGTGGTCCTCAGCGGATATGCCAGAGGTGAGGAAGACCTCCAGCTCGCTGGCGCCATCCACAGTGATGAAGATGCCGTAGTGGGCATCGGTGAGAGAGCGGGCGTTATCGACCACCTGTTGCAGGACGCTGTCGAAGTCCAGGCTTTCATTGATGCGGAGAGTGGCTTCGCAGAGCCGTGACAGCCGGTCCTGAAACGCCGCGTCGTCACGGACGGGTTCCCCGCCAAGCTGCATTTCCATTCTTCCCTAAAACGTTGCCCCGGACCGATTGCAATCTCCACAATCATACACGAGGTGGAGGTCGAAAATCGCACCCCTTTCCCAACCTGGCGAGCGTGTTCGATGTGTCGGGGCTGGCATGGGGCTGGTCAGAGACGGGCGCCCCGTCGTGCTCGAGGTTCACCTAACCCCCGGGAAAGGCGGCAATGGCTCGGCAACACGGGTAGGTCCGACCCAAACCGGTACATCTGACACGACCCGCTGCGTCAGCGGTCGCAGGGCTTGCCGGCATGCTCCTGACTGCGCCCAGTCTCATCGCCGCTTGGTGGTGACTCCCGACAGTATTAGAAAATTGGGCATGGGCAAAATGCCATAAAACGTCACGCCATTCTGGACATTTACTCACAAAATATCTACATAACAATGTTATGGTATCAGGCTGGTCTTCTAATCGCCGGAAGGGGGATCTTCTCCAACGCTGCGACACGCTACGAGGTCGTTTCTCGACCCGGACCCGGCGCGACCCACGCTGATAGGCAGCAGGGAAGATTAAGCGAGGACGCATCGCACCGGGAAATATCCACTCGGCACTCGCGGATGGCAGGCGCCGGCTCCAGGGTCAGTGACAAGGCCCGTGAATGCCCAAAGAAGAGATGCCCACATGCCGGCCAATGAAATGCCTGGCGTAACCGACCCTGCTCAGAGAGGGATTTGCGTGGTATTCGATATGCGACAACTCGGGACCCGGACCGCGAGCGAGGATGGCATGGCGCTTACCGCCGTGCCATCCGCTGCTCCTGCCGCTCGTCTACGCGACGAATGGCACATCTATACCTACCCTTGGATTCTCCGGCGCCCGCACCCCTCTCGCAGCGCCTCTTTACCTCCACACGTCTCCACTCACGCCCCGCACGGAGCTGTTCCGCTTATGCTCGCCAACGCCGCCGGTGAGGCCGTCCTGTCCCGGATGCAGCCTACGGTAGAGGAGGGCGAGACATGGGCATGAAGACGACAAGGCTCACGCTGACCTCCGCCCGGCTGGCCGGGCTGCTGTTGGTCATCGCCGCCATCGCCGTGCTGCTGATCATGCCCACGGCCCCCACGGCCCAGGCGGTGGAGGTGACCCTCGTCAGCAACCTGGCCCGGACCGTCGTCGACACATCTTCGAACATCAACAATGGCCACACCGTTGCCCAGTCGGTCGTTACCGGTTCGAGCCATTACACGCTCGGCTCGGTCGACGTCGATATCGGCGCGTTACCCACGGCGACCGGTGGGATCAGCGTCAAGATATACTCCGCCACCAGTGGCGGCGATCCGGACTCGTCCCTCTATACGTTGTCCAATCCGAGCTCGCTGAGCACAGGCGTCAACTCGTTCACGGCTCCCGACAACGCGACCCTCTCGGCGAGCACCACGTACTTCGTCGTCGTCGCCAACACCGCCGGCGCCAACGGATTCAAGGTGAAGCTGACGTCATCGACCGCTCAGACCGGGGAGACGGGCTGGGGTATCGGCGATAAGCGGCACACCTACCAGTCCGGGCCGTCCTGGAGAACCTTCAACAACGTGGCCCTGATCGCCGTCAAGGGCGAGGCGGTGACCAACAACGTCTCCAGCGGCGCGCCCACGATCTCGGGGACCGTCGCCCTGGGCGGGGCCCTGACCGCCGATACCTCCGGGATCAGCGACACCGACGGCAAGCCCTCGACCGCGCAGGGCTTCCAGTACCAGTGGTTCCGCGGCAGCACCGCCATCACCGGCGCGACCGCCCCGAGCTACTACCCCTCCGACGCCGACGTCGGCCAGACGCTGAAGGTCGAGGTCAGCTTCCCAGACAACCTGAACTTCCAGGAAGGCCCGCACACCAGCGCCGCCACAATCGCCGTCCCCGCCTCCACCACGATCAAGGTGCCATGGTCGGCGACGATGACGGCGGAGTTCGCCGAGACGGACGTCGAGACCGGCTACGACGATGGGAGCTACCTCACGGGAGGACTTGGTTCGCTGTCCGCGTTGACCTTCACTATTGGCGGGACTACGTACACCGTTCATGGTTACCATTTCGTCCGTGACACTTCTAATCTTAGCCCGAATCCACCGAGGGGATACCGCGGCGGCGATCAGACGAGGGATGCGGGGTCAGGGCATGGGTTGGCGAGGACCGGATGCCGGTGAAATGGACGATGGGTAGTGTGGCTGCTACGCCAGGGGATGTTTGCGGCCCGTGGTAGCGGCGTTGGGAGCGATTTTCAGCGCAGACCGCCGGCGGAGACCGTGAGGGGCCCAGCCTGAGGCGCTGATCGTCCAGGCGTGGGGCGTTATTGTGTATAAGTCAAAGGCCGAGGGCGGCGTCAGGAAGGCAGTGGCAGGGCGCGCAGTCTCGCCAGGGCACCAGCGAACTGGTTCTGCCAGGGCCAGCCCCGGGGAAGATGCAAAGTGAGACGGCGTGCCTTGCGAGTGATGCGTCCGGGGAGGGAGAAGAAGCGTCGTCGGAGGGTCTTGGTGGTGATCAGTTGCTCTCCCATGCCGATGCGGGCGGTCCAGCGGGCGAGGTTATGCGCCATCACCTGTACTGCCAGCCAGGCGGCGTTGGCGGGGAAGCGCCCCGAGGGCAGGTGATTGAGCCCCACGCCGTACTTGAGATCGCGGATGGCGTTCTCGATCTCGGCGTGGCGGCGATGGTTGGCCTCCAGTTCCAGGGTGTCGCCGTCTCTATCGGTGATGAAAGCGTGATAGCTGTGGGTGGCAAGCAGCGCGAGTTGGGAGCCGGGCGTGGGTTTCACTCTGCGGACGATGAGTCGGACCGATACGGCGTCGGGCTCATGCTGAAACGGAGTGTAGGTGGTCTCCGCCACGTCGGCGGCTCCCTCCATCCAGTAAGGGATGGGCGTCCACTCTGCTTCGGGTATGGCCTCGATGAGATTGCGCACGCTTTGGTACTGGCGTACGGTGATGGAGAAGCGGACCTTGGTCTTCCGGCAGACGGCGACGATGTCGTGGTTGTAGAAGCCACTGTCGGCCCGCATGGTCAGTGGCCCGGTGGCCCCCGCGTAGCGCACTCGGCTGATGGTCTCACGCAGGAAGTGGGCGGCCCCTCGAGCGGTGTTGGCCCGGCCCTGGCGCAGCCGTGCCATCAGCACGTCGCCGGTTCCGGCGGCAACGGCGAGGAGCGGGTGATAGCCCCGCTGTCCCGCGTAGTTGTGGCGCTGCGCGCCTTCCTTATCCAACCCAAAGGTCTCGCAGACAGTGGAATCAAGATCAATGGTCAGCGGCTCATCGCCGGGTCCGGCACCAGCCGCCCAGGCCCTCGCCAGCGCCTCTCGGCTCACCCGGTCCAGCTGCCGCACGTGGCCCCATCGGAAACTCCGCAGGAAGGTCCCCAGCGTGGAAGGCGCCTTGACTGCGCAGCCCAGCACGTGCTCGGTCCCCCCAGCGCGTAGCGCGTCGGCATCATCAATGCAGTCGCCACCGGCCAATGCCGATGCCACCAACGTCAGTATCTTGTCGCCAGCGTTGGCCCGTCCCGGCGCATCTCCCAAGTCAACGTGGCGGTCAACCAACTCGCCCAGCCCCAGATGATGGGCCAGGGTAACCGGCAAAAGCAGCCCGGCGTTGGCCACCAAGCGGTGATCGTCAAAGGCGACATGGATGCGGTCAGGACGCTCAGGTGGTAGCATCCGTTGGGTGCTCCTTGTGAGGGATTGGTTTTCGTTGTCAAAAACCATTATCCCCGAAGCCGGGAGCACTTTCTTATCCCATCACCATGCCGCCACACCCATCCTTTCGGTGGATTGGGGCTAAGGGAGCAACACGCCGATGATCCGCCTTTCGTAGGGGTTTAACAAGGCGGCAAACCCGACGAGTAAGCGCCACAATCACGCTAGCCCCGGGCGGACCGCCACACCGATAGTGAGAACGTCAGCTTCCCTTGGTGCGGGGGAGCAGTCGGACAACCGCGCGTTCGGGGTAGCAAAGATCCGGACCGCGACTACCCCAAATGGATGGTTCCCAGCGCACGAGACGGCTACGGCATCGCGTGCGAAGGATAGTGCCGTCGAGCGTAACGTGATGGTTCGCAACTGAACATCAGCGAGCGGTGGTCTGCTGGCTTCGACGCATCTGTTGGTAGTAGACCACGGTAGGTAAACTACCTCGGACGACACGGCGGCGCTCAACATCGAACACTACCAACACCCCGGTCTGACACCGCTGAGAAATCGCCGTAATGGGCACAAACACGGGCTGTGGTCCCATTTTCGGGTCCTCAACGACTTGGGATCATTTCGGTCGACCAAACGGCCTGAGAACGCGTCTCACAGCTACGGGATTTCCACGAGCCGCTTATCCTGTACGCGACTCCGCGGGAATACGCTGCAGAAGAACTGAATCTCTGGAGTGCCGACGCCATCGATCCCTGCAGTAACGGATCATCCGGCCTGGATGCAGTTCCTGCACAGCGCCCCTTCTCCGGTTCCTTCGAACGGGATCCTTGAGCAAACCCCAGGCCACGTTGGGAGAGTTTGTGTCCGGTAGCTTGTGGGCTGTGCTCGGCGTTCTACTCGCCTGACTGGGCCCGTACATCATCCACGCGGCTGCGTGATAAACTCACCGGGGCTGGCGCGGGGCAATGTTGCGCGGGTAGATGACGGATAGGCCGGCGGTGTCCCTGAATTACAGCGGTCCGGCCGACTGGTGGCAACCCCCTGCTAGGAAGCCGGACCGTTGTGATGGGGTGCGTACCGGCCTTGCACAAAAATGAGGGTTTTGGATAGTTCGCACCGCCGTGTTGAACAAAAACCTGCAGTCAACAACTCGGAATCCTCCGCAGTTTCACCATGACGCAGCTCAGTTGAGCCTCCTCTAATCTCGCCAATACCATCTAACTCCAAAACCACGGCAGGAAGCAGGAAGACTGTACAGCCACAGTAACCCGTTGCGACCCGAATTGCCTTCAGATACCCTGAAACCGACCCCCATCCTTCCCGGAGGAGCGAAATGGGCAACCACCCAGCATCAGACCACGACGCCATTGAAGACGCCCGCGAAACCATCGCCGGCATTCGGGAACTCGAACGAGTCTCCGCTGCATTCAGGAAAGCATTGCAGACCTTGGACAATCCTCGCTCCGGCCTGTGGGCCGGCATGACCTCCGACCTGGTACTGAGGTTCGCCCCGGACCAGGAAACCTTGGCTAGGGACCTTCGCGCCATCTCGCCCAAAGGACCCGCCAGGACCAAGTTCCTAGACCCCCACTCCAAGGTCATGGTCCTATGATCCAAGGCTGGTTTGAAGACGCACAACCCACCATTATGGCGCGGGTCCTCATCACCAGGCTCATGGTCAACGCCTACGCCACATTCTTGGTCGACACCGGTTCCGACTCCACCGGAATCCATCCCGACCCCACCGTCTTTGCCGACCTGCCCTACGCGCAACTCGAAAACCCCTTCGTCATCACCGGCGCAACCGGCAGCTCAAGGCGCTTCACCGAACCCGCGACCATCGCCATTGCCAGCGCCGACGGCGCCTCCGTTTACCACTACGACGTAGACATCTGGATAGCGACGCCCCAAGATGTCCCCGCCGGCTTGCCCTGCATACTTGGTCAGGACATCCTCAAAGACCTGCGGATGACCCACGACCCCACGGACGACATCCTTACTTTCCATGTACGCAGAGCCGACCGCACCATCACACTGTCAGGCCACTGACCGACCCGGTGCCAACCCCAGACACAAGACAAGCCGTAGCACATCGCGACGCTCACACCGGTCAGGTCGCGGTAGCGCCCCCACGCCTCGCCGACTACACCGGGACGAGTGCGCCGGTCGGCATTGACACCACACCGACCACCCTCACGTTCCACGTGAAGAGTGAGCGTAAAACGATCGTTTTGGGTCTAACCTGCACAAATAATCGCCTCAAAACCGATTATTTGTGCAAAGCCGGTGCGTACCCAAACCTATGAACCTACCTGATACGGATCCAGTGAATGACCCCGCCGGCTTGTGGGCGTTGCAGTGGCAACTGATTGAAATCGCCGAGCGTGAATTGGGACCCAGAGACAGGTCGATAACGGTGTATCAACCGACGTTTGCCGACGATGGGCCGTTCCGGAGAAATACTCCCAATTTCGACGGAGCCTTTGTCGAGCTGAGCAGGAACGCCGAGCATTACTGGCCCACGGCGGCCTTCGAGATGGCGCATGAAACGGTGCACCTGCTCAATCCGGTGGTCCGTGATGCAGGCAATATGCTCGAAGAAGGCGTGGCCGCAGCATTTTCGCTCCACGTTCAACCAATGTACGGCTTCACCATGCCGGTAACGATGCCTTCGTACGCTGACGCCATGCAACTAGCTGAGTCTCTTCCCGGGGGAGCCTTGCCGGCGGGGAGGATTATCCGAGGATCGGCAGTCGCCCTGAGTTCTGCCACCGAAGAATTGCTGGGGCGATTGTTCCCTGGGCTCGACCGAGGAACCCGCGCACGCTTGGCGGGCCGATTCAATCGCGATCCAGTTGATTAGAAGCCGCCAAGCTCTGACGGAGACATGAACGAGAACACCACCGGTGCGATGATCGCCATCGACTGGGAGAACATCAGACGCGGTGCCCAACTCTATCAACGCAGGGTCAGGCCGTCTGAACTGTGCTTGGCCATCCGGAATGTGGCTTGCATATTCGGCGAGGTCTTGGGCGGGAAGGCATTCGGCGACTGGTCGCTCCGGCCTGATGATGGTCGGGAGTTCGCCGAGCACGGCATCACGCCGTACCACGCTCCCCGCTCCAGCGCGGGCAAGGACCGATCCGGCCATCCTGCTGGAGGTCTACGAGTGGGTTCGGACCGCGACGACTGCGGGACCGTGATCCTGAGGTCCGAAGACGCCGACTACCAGGTGCTGGTGGACCAGGCTAGGACCTACGGGAAGCGCATCGTGCTGTGCGCCTTCAGCGCGTCGGTTTCGCGGGACATGCTGGCCACCGCCCCGCTGTTTCCGCTGGAGGCCGAACTGGGCATCCAGACGGCGGAGCACGGAGACGTCAAGCTGGATCTCGCCGCGGCGTCGGAGAGCGACGATGCGGAAAGCAACGATGTCCTGGCGAGGTTCGTGCGGCAGATGTACAACCTGGAAAGCTGCATGAACTTCGTGGGCTACGGCATGCTGTGCAACCGGTGGATGCTGGACTGGGGGTTGGCCTGGAACGAGTACGAGTGTCGCAAGCTGATCGACGAGTACCAGGAAGCGGGGATTGTGGAGCACCACGACGTGTTCAACCCCAACAACCCCGATTGGCCCACGGGGGCGGTGCGGTTGGTCCTGACCGACGAGCGAGTGCGGCGTGCCTTGGGGTTCAGCGACGGGCCGGCCTCAAACCCGGTGCTGTCCAATGACGCAGCTCCTGTGCAGCATGGCTCCGCTGGGTAGACCGGCCTGCGATTCCACCGCGAAACGGTATCAACAGGCTGCGCGGAACATGGTGCAGGCCGGCGCCCTCGCAAATTGCGGAAATCATCGCGCAGCCTATGCGGCTCCGTGGTACGCGCGACGAAAAGCCGTTACCCAGGCAGACGAATATCGTAATCACACCCGGCGGACCCACGGTTGACGATTTTCGACGTCAGTCTGACGGCGCGAGCTCCCGAATAAAGCGGTTTACGTAACAAATCTTGTAGGAACCAAACTTAGTATCAAAATCCGTCAGGGATACCGTTCTGGTCGCCCAATTTCAGCTCAATCTCGGGGAACCAATTGGGTGATACTATCCGACGCAAACACGATCGGGCGCATAGGTCCACGGCTCGTAGGCTCTCGCTCGTTGGTGGGTTGTCTTCTATGATCCCGTCGGGGTTGGCCAAGCCCGTCAATATGAAGAAATCCCGCTCGGCACTCGCGATATTGGCTTCGACTTCGCTGTTGTCGTGACGCCGGAGAAAGGCAACCGCGGCATCACGGTAGCGTGGATCGTTGACGTCGACATGGGAGTTCATGTGCCTATCCGGTCAGTGGTTTCCGCGGGTTCTGACCGGAAACCGGTCGCTTATTGTTGACGATCAGGTTCATCAACTGATTTCAAACCGAGCCCGATGCTTTTATCCGGCTGTTTTGCGTTGGACTGGCTCAAGGCCATTTGCGGAGATCAACGAGATGATTGCGGTTCAAAACTCTGTCAATTTTCGCGGTGATTAGGCCGGCATTTTCACGGACATCAGTCCACTCTGGAAGCGCGGTAGTCTGAGAAATATCAGGTTGTTGTGTGCCGGTCAATCACCCCCTTCGTTGTTGAGCAGGGCGCGGTGCGGGGACAGACGTTCCCGGTAGCTGGCGCCCTCGATGACGATCTGATAGCTGGCGTTGGCCAACCGGTCCAGGGCGCTGTTCCCCAGGATGGGATCGTCGAAGAGGCTGAGCCATTCTTCGACGGCCCGATTGCTGGTGATGATGAAGCTGGAGGACCGGTGGCGGTTGAGGATGAGTTCGTAGAGATCGGCGGACTGTTGAGCGGTGAGCCGGTGCAGGCCCAGGTCATCGAGGATGAGCAGGTCGGGGGTGATGAAGGACCGGAAGGCGCGGTCCAGCGAGTTGTCCACTCTGGCCTGGGCCATGGCTCTGAAGAAGTCGTCGGCGTGGCTGAAGCGCACGGTGTGTCCGGCGCGGACGGCGGAGTAGCCCAGGGCCTGAGCCAGGAAGCTCTTGCCGACGCCGGCTGGTCCTACCAGCAGCACGTGCTCGTGCTTGTCCAGAAACTCCAGGGAGAAGACGGCGTCCAGCAATCGGCGATCCAGGGTGATGGACGCCGTCCAGTCGAAGTCCTCCAGCCGGCAGGTCTCCTCGAAACCGGCGCCATTGAGGCGCACTTCGATGCGGCGGTGGGCGCGGCGATTGACCTCGTCGCTGAGGACGATCTCCAGGAATGAGGCGTAGTCCAGCTGTTCACGGCGAGCCAGGGCGATGCGCTCGGGCAGCGTGGCGGCCATGGCCCCCAGTTTGAGGTTCTTGAGTAGAGGGGTGAGTTCGGTGATGCGTGTCATGGGTATAATCTCCTCAGGCCGACTTCCGGCGGTACGGGTCGCTTTGGGCGAAGACGCATCCGGGCCGGGCGAAGCGGCCGGGTGGCAGGGGCAGCGGCAGTTGGGGCGTGGTCTCCTCTTCCAGAGCCTGGACCAGGATGCGCTCCACGCGGTGCACGTCGATGAGGTCGACGTCCAGGGCCCGCTGACAGGCGGCGTCCAGGCGCTGGGCGGTGTAACGGTCGCCCAGGCGCAGCAGTTTGTGTCCCTGCCTGATCTTGGACCAGGGGTGGTCCCCGTCGAAGAGGCGTTCGGCGAATTCGCCCACTGCGGGACCCAGTTTGGCGGCGTCGTGCTTGAGCCCGTCGGGAGCCCTGGTGGTGTAGGGGGCGATCTTGGGTGGATAGTCGGCGACGTCGGTGGAGCGGCCGCCCACCGGCTGACGCGGATGGGTCTTGATGAGCTGACCGCGGTGGTAGATGCGCACCAGCTTGCTGTCCACTTTGACCTCCACCTTCCGGCCGGGCCGGCAGAGGTGGTAGGGCACCGAGTAGAGCGCGTCCAGGCACTTGACGTGATGGTCCCGGTGGACGGTGTTGGTGCGCCAGTTGGCGATCTCGTAGGGTACGCCGTCCCAGGGGATCAGGGTGTGGCGTTCCTCGTCCTGGAATACCACCAGGGGCTGCTTGCGGGTGGTGCCGTGGATGCGCATGCCGGCCACCTCCAGGCACCATTTGGGCGCGGCGGCGCGGACGTGGGTGAAGTCGTCGAAATCGGCGCCCTTGTAGAAACGCTCTCTGGCGTAGGGCACCTTGCGTTCCACCTTGGGTTTGTCCTGGGGGTGGGCCTTGCGGGCCGGGTCGGTGATGAAGCCCCGATGCTGGGCATATTCCAGAAAGCCCCTGGTGAGAATGGGGTGCAGGGGATCCGTGCCCACCACGGCGGCGGGGAAGTTGTCGATGACCAGATACTTGGGCATCCCGCCGAAGAAAGCCCACGCCGCCTCCAGGCCGGAGATCACGTCCGGAAGCTTCTGCTGCTGCATGGGCCAAACGAAGCAGTGGCGGGAGTGGCACAGTACGATGACCATGGCCCAAACCGCCTTGCGCTTGCCGGTGGCCGGGTCGGTGATCATGCCCAGCCGGCCGAAATCAGCCTCAGCCACCTCACCGGGCGGCGTGTCCGCCATCCGCACCGTGGTCTTGCTGCGTCGCCGCCAGTTGCGGTTGATGACGAAACGGCGCAGCGACTGATACGACAACTGGCACCCCCGCATGGCCAGCAACTCGTGGATGCGGGTCATCTGCAGCCGGTCGTTGGTGATCCACTGGTAGATCTGGTCCGACCACGGCTCCAGCAGGTCCTGCCGGGGTGTCTTTGCTGCACGTGGCCCCAGCCAACTGATCGTCGCCAGTCGGCTCAGCTGATCCTCGGTGGGAGCCGGCCCGTCCTGGGCGATGCCCTCAGCCTGCGCCGCCGCCAGATACTTCCGTACCGTGTCCCGCGACAACCCGGTGCTCGCCGCGATCCGCCGCTGACTGTTTCCCGCCTGCCAACGGCGGATGATCTCTTTTATCTCCATCCTCGGAACCTCTCGATACGCCATCGCTGCACCTCAATATCGAAGTGAGCCAATGGTCGCCGATGTGGCTCCCAAAGTGGCCTAATGGCCTTGAAAATCCGGCCGGCCTATAGTCCTTGAAAATTTTCGCGATTTACCGGACTAAAGATCCTGAAAAATGACAACCGGCCAATGCCGATGCCACCAACGTCAGTATCTTGTCGCCAGCGTTGGCCCGTCCCGGCGCATCTCCCAAGTCAACGTGGCGGTCAACCAACTCGCCCAGCCCCAGATGATGGGCCAGGGTAACCGGCAAAAGCAGCCCGGCGTTGGCCACCAAGCGGTGATCGTCGAAGGCGACATGGATGCGGTCAGGACGCTCAGGTGGTAGCATCCGTTGGGTGCTCCTTGTGAGGGATTGGTTTTCGTTGTCAAAAACCATTATCCCCGAAGCCGGGAGCACTTTCTTATCCCATCACCATGCCGCCACACCCATCCTTTCGGTGGATTGGGGCTTAACCATAAAAGCGAATGGTTCCCGCCGCCCATGGATATTGACTACGCCTTCGGGTTGAGTATTGATTCTGCGTTTGAGCTATTTCCGCAGAGCGCGCTGCATGGTCCGTTTTTGCCTTTGCTGAGATGGCATCCCGAGGTTGGCATTCAGCTGTTGCTCAACCTTATTAACCATGCGGCCGAATGGTACGGCGAAAGGAGAGCCGCCCCAGACCACCTAGAATCTGCCTTCCGTCTCACCCTCTCGGTGCCAGGGCACGGCGAGGTCGTACAGTGGGCGAATGATCGGCTATGGATGGCTTACCGGGGTACGTCGGTCCTCCCAAACGTAGTCCACTGTGCGTTGATGGCCTTGGAGACGTGGTTGCTCGAATTGTGCGAGAACGGCACCCCCATCGAATCTTGGCTAACGAAGTTAATCGTGGATAGCAACAGTGTGATGACCACCGCGGTGGTCGCCAGCGTATGCAATGCTTACCCTACGTCCGGTGGTACAACAGCCCTTGCCTTGCTGACTGCTCGGGAGATTTTCCCGATGGATCTCCGGAGGATGGTCAAGGAACGAGATGCGGCCATCCTATCCGCCCTTCCCAGTTTTGATCCAATGCACAAACTTTATGGCAACGAACGTGAGCAATCAAACGCGTTGGAACACCGAAAGCACACCGTCGAAACTCTAGCTTGCAGATTGCAATTCGCAGACAAGCGTCAAGAAGTGTATGAAATTCTAGACAGCCACTATACGGGAATGCCAAATGCGGATGAGAGATCCGAAGATGATCGGCATCTCCTATTAGCGTTGCACCGAA
This sequence comes from uncultured Dehalococcoidia bacterium, assembly GCA_951813535.1. Lineage (GTDB taxonomy): Bacteria > Chloroflexota > Dehalococcoidia > Lucifugimonadales > UBA3495 > Bin87. Next base: position 3,397,897 of record OX638345.1, read on the forward strand.
TGGATACTCGGAGGTGGGAACTCGGTGAGGAGATTCCTGTTTCAGTTCAGTCATCGCCACCAAGCGAAACTGACGAATGGGTGGGGTACAGCATCCGAATCAAAGATATGGATGAGGACCTACAGAACTACTTGGACGATGGTGCTCAAGAGCAGGAGCAAGTCCGCATCTCCCTGCAGCTGCTTGGTTGGGCGCGCGCAGAGTGGGAACGGCGTCACGAGGACAGCGATGGTGCTGAGTGGCGGACTTTTTTCGCGCAAGCCAAATATCTTCAACGGCGCCACCAGCCAGCTACTATTTTTGACGACGATGCTGTGGGGTACATGGCCGCCCTCTGCATACGAGATCACTGGGATGAAATGGCGAAGGACGATCGTCAGTGGTGTTTGGACACCGCCATTTTGCAACTTGAACGAGAGAACGACAGCAGCGATCCCATGGTCCGAATGTCGGTTCACGCTGGCAAAGCCGATCGCCCTGCAGCCTATGTTCTACCCAAGATTCTCGCATCTGAACCCGACAATCCCGACGCTCTCGCCGCAGTAGCGACGGCTCTGACGCACACTTCAGAACAGGTAGTGCTTTGGTGCGCCGACGGCGTGGGGAATTACCTGGCATCGGATCATCGAGGTTTATTGTTCCGCTGCGCCGGCGCCCTTACCATGCGAGCACGCCTTCTCATTGAGCATGAGCTTCGAGAACGAACCGCATTTCTTGAACGGCAAAAGCGCGCAGGCCAAGCTAGAGGTCGCTTAAATCACCGGATTGGCAAACTAATCGCAGGAGTCAAACGGCTGTTTGGAGACAGGAACACCGAAGTCCCGCGGACATTTTCAGCCACGGTCAGAGAGGCCTTCCTAAACCTTACGATAGATCCTCAAGTGGAGATCGCTTCACTGGACCTCGGGACTGGGCCGGCCAGGTCCATAGTAATCTCGGTCTCATCAATTTTGGCCAGTGTATCCGATTCGACTCTTGCCAGAGATTTCCATTTGAGCATGTCTCAAGCGGTAGTCGAATCCAAGACGTCGCGACGTCAGGACCGGAATGTGGACTGGCACTTCGAAACGAATCCGGCAATGGTGAAACGGGTTTGCGAGTTCATCCTGACGCTGCCCCGTGCTGAGGCATTGATTTGCTGCCAGCCTTTTCTCGAGGCTGTGGCATCGCATCCTGCCGACGTTGAGGATTTCGCCACATACCTGATTGCGCAGGAAGACTTGGCGAATGATGACCAGTCCTGCTTCTGGGATATCTGGAAGGCGCTAGGCGACCGGATTATTGATGCAACATGGTCATCCTCGATCGCCGATAGGCATTCCAAGGGTATGTCGTTGACCGATAAAATCCTGTTCGGCATCCCATGGGAAGAAGGAGTACGTCATTGGAACCGGCTGGAGGGTCATGCGGGGGATGTCGATGAGCTAATAGCTCGACTCCCGGCTGCACCACCAATCCTGATGGCATACACCCGATACCTAGATGGAATTGGAAGAAGGTCATTACCTGGTGGATTTACGAACGTGGCGCATATCCTTCGTGAGGGTGTGCCAGAAGATTTGCTCAGCAACGGGAATACCGTGTTTTACTTGGAGTCTGGGCTCGGGCGACACGTGCACGGTGAACCGTCACGCCTCAAATCCGATCCGTCGTTGCGTCGCGACGTCCTGTACATATTGGACCGGCTCGTTGAAGCCGGCTCTTCCGCTGCCTTCACTATGCGTGATGACTTCGTTACGCCCGCGCTCTCGTCCTGAAAACACCAACCGAAGTCGCTGAATCTTCTCGACACCAAGAATAAAGGTACTGCAGCGCCGACCCGTCACTCTCGCCGCGGGTGTAGCGGCCGACCATGCCGCCGCCCTGCTCCCAGCGGCCCTGGCGTTCGATCTCGTGGGTGGGGGCGCCGTTCTGGGCCATGCGCCGGGCCATGCCGACCCGCCCACTGTGACCGCTGAAGAACTCCCAATCCACCAGCCCCGCGGCCTTGGCGATGGCCTTGACCCTGCGGGCGATCTGGGACTCCGACAGCCTGAACACCTTCACCTCGCCAACGACGCCGGCCGGATGGCGGAAAGCGCGGCTATGGCGACGGTCAGCGTCTTGGGCCTCGGCGTCGGTCTTGGAGCGACGTCGTTTCTCATCATGTGATCATGGTTCCCTCGGATTATGAACGAAATGATCGTTGGTTACCCCGATTGCTGTACCGTCCCGGTACACGTACGCACCCTGGAACTTGAGCCAGCCGTAGGGTTGCCCAGTGGTACCGATCGTCTGTTTTTCTCCGATGATGGCCCAACAGAGCTCAAGCTTGTGTTCAATGAGGTAACGATCCAGAATGTCCGAACGCAATAGCAATGCGCTGGGCCCCGGCTCGTGAGCCGAGGGATCTAACACCGCTATCTTCGTGCGTTCGTCCACATAGTCGGCGGCAATGCCAGTCCAACTCAGGGTGCAGTCCCGGATGATCGAGTAACTCGGCAGGTAATAGGATGGGCCGACATCCTCATCTGTCGAACAGTCGTACCCATTGGCAGTCGTTGAACAGGAGGCAGCGACTCGGTACGCAGAGGCTGGATCGGATCCGATTGGAAAACACCACTCAATTGCGCCGAGTGGCTGACCGTCGGTGGCTCGCTGAAAACCCGGGCTCCAGCCATATTCCCCGAAAAATATGCCGTCGGCATCGTCAAAGTCGCCGCTGCCCATCTGCCCTTCCCCTTCCCAATACTGCCCGGACAGCACCCACTCGGTGAATTGGTCAGAAGATCCCTCTTGGACCAGGAAAGCCACAGTCCGGTACCATATCTCCCGCCGTTCACCGTCGTTCTCCCGGACGTCCGGTGAAAGTGGTTGCCGCCGTGCCTGAAAGCAGTAGGCGTTGATCCACATGATTTCTTGGTCTGATGGATCGGTGACAACCAATCCACGTTCCAGGTTGGGGAGATCGTCATCGTTTGCAACCCAATGCCCGATTGGCGCATCCAACTGCCAGTTGTCAAATTCCATAGGAGCCCACCAACACGGTCGGTACGCCTCACGCCACCCCTCCTTCCCGGGATTGGGGAACAAGACGGTGGACGGGTCGATATCGCGGCGGCCTAATTGACCAGGGCCTGTGTAGACGGTTTCTCCCCACCGGGGGTGGTATTGATGGCGGTCGGCGATAAAGGCGAGAATCTCGTGGTAAGCGATCCACTGGTATTTTTTGCCGATCCTTTCGGCTTTGCGCGACTCCCGCCCAGTCCGGTCCCGCAGGCGCAGCATCCGGTCGAAATCCCCAAATCGCTCGCCCGTCCATCCCAACGAGGCCACTCGGGCAAGGATATAACGCTGGATGATGCTCAACTCAAGACCCGGACGCTTTTCCTCGAGCGATTCCCACTCACATAGGTGCTCGCTCGACATCGACGCCACGAAACGACAGTAGGCGTCGTCCAACTCGCTGTTGTCAGGCGGACCGACCGTCACGGCACCATCGTCGAGTCCAAACAGCGTGTCAAAGGAAATCTGGAAGTTGGGCATGCTCGGTGTCATTTCGGCGTATTCTTCCCATGCAATCCGTTCCATATGATTGAACCGCGTGATCAGGTTTTGCTTCCGCTCCAAGGGAGGTATCCACGCATCATCCACCAGAGTTAATGATAGCCAGTCGTCGGACACCTCGGCGAAATTCGTTCCGATCACATAACGGGCAAAGTCCCAACCTGTCACGGAGAATTTAATGCTCAGCCATTCGTTGTCATTTCGTTCTTCATCACTGTCCGCCCCGAACATCCACCGTTCCAACTCTTGAACGGCGTCCTCATCGGGAATCCCCGGCCAGGTGCTCGTGTAGGGCGGCCGGATAAGCTCTAAGTTCAGATCGGCTTCCAACTCCGGACGGAGATAAACCGCGCGCTCTATCACGCCACGAGCATAGTCGCGTAGGAGGATGTGCGCAGGTGGTGTTCCATCGGCGAAAACCAAGCTGTATGTCCGCCGCGCCAGTCTCTCGACTCCGACCGCATCATTGCTCCTCATCACGACCCCATACGCCACCGCGTATATGCGCTCGGCGGCGTACGCGTCATCAATATCTGCGAAACGTTCCACCAATCGCTGCATGAATTCGACCCTGCCCGTCAGCAGCGCCACCAGGGCCTTGGTGGCGCGGTCGCGCAGGAAACGATTCGATGTGGTCAGCATCCAAGCCAGGCAAATCGCGGCGAGATCCACCACGTCAGTTTCTACAGAGGTGTCCGGGACGATCCCGGAGGCCCAATCTATGAGCCGGCGCGCCGGGCCTTCAGTGCTCCATGTGCCGTCCAGGTAGGTGCTCCACCACGCGTCCCGAACGGGCATCGTGTCCCGGCGCAATCTCAGGTCCAGGTACAGAGCATTATAGGGGTGTCCCGGAATCGTCGAAACTATCAGTAGCGAATCGCGAAGATCGATAAAGCTATTGCCCCGGGCGGCAACCTCCTGGAGAACTTCCTTCGTATCATAGGTGAATGCGTCCAGCCGGCGCCAGACAATACTTTCCAGGATCGCGTCGCCAACTCCCCAAACGTTCCAGTACTTGGGAGCGATCCGCACCAACTCTCTACCGGTTTGCTCGGGGGCCTGGATGCACAATGCCTCCAGGACTCCAGTTGGAACGCCGCGTCCTCTTCCAAACAATAGCGACCAGTCGCTGACGTCGCTCGCGGCTCCAGTCCTGCGTCGAGGCATGACACGCTGGACAAGACCGGTGGCTTCCCGGGACAGAGAACGCAACCAACGCGAAATCAGCGGACGCGCGCTGTCTCTCACATACTCTTGGAGCAGTGCTCCCGCCACGACGTGGTCTGCCAAGCGTTCGTACGCGAGGAACACCACTTCTTTCTGGTTCGAATCGACACTCCAACCCCGGTCCACTACCAGGACACCCGAGGTGACAAGCCCATGATAGAGAGAATTCCCGAACGGCCTCCCGGGAAGAAACTGGTTCGCCACCTGCTCGGCTCGACCCCGAGCCAACCAACCATCGCCGACTTTGGCGAGCTCTTCGGTAAAGGCGCTAACAGCCAGTTTGACCAGATTATCCGCCGGGTTATAGTTGAGGCTCCTCGCCAATTCACCGTTGATGACGCTCCAATAGAGATCGAAGGCGGCCGTGATCCCTTGTAGACCTCTCGGCACCCGTGTAGCCCCGCTGCGGCTCAGCGCTTCGCAAACGGTTTTCAAATAGAGCGGGTTGCCATACTCGGAATGCAGAAGCGGTGTTGAGGGGAACTCGAGGCCATAGTAGCCGAAGAACGTCTGCACGGCCTCGTATTCGTGGCCTGCGAAACCGGCGTGGGTCAAGGAGGCCGCACGGTCCCGGAGTTCCTGCGGAATGATGTCATCTTGGTAGGTAGTGCGCACGGACATCACTATCCCGATCCAGGGAGATGACTCGAGACGAGCCAGGAACGGGGACAGATGGCTCGGCCAGATATCCAAGCCACGGCCCTCATTTAGCGCATCGATTATCACGAGGGCCAGGGAGTTTGACACCTGTGCAGCGGCTTCCAGCGCACCAACGAACTCATCGAACTCCGAAGCGTGCATACCAAGGTGCTGTCGTGCCTGGTTCCAGGGTTCGGACACATCGGTGAACCGCTGCCCCATCAGCAGGACGGTAGGAGCCCCGGCATCGAGACGCCGGCGGGCAAAATCGCACAGCAGGTGTGTCTTCCCCGTTCCCGGCGCGCCCGTCAGTACCAGAGCTTGGCGGTTGATGAACTTCTCAGCGCTCTCCAATTGCGAGGACACACGAACGATCTCCCGCCCGAACCTGGCGATATCCCGCGCGACCTGCACATGAGGATTGACCAGGTAACGAACGTTCTCGCCGGTAGGATCCTGTTGCGCCGCATATTCCTCGCCCAGTTCTGCTACCTCCCTGTGCGATTCCTCCACCAGTGGTTGGATCTCCGCAATCCGATCCACGATCCTGCCCAGGAGGACGTCGCCTGCCGGTCCAATTTCCAGGTTGGCGAACTCGTCCAGGACGCGATTGCCCGCCGCAACCAGTTCACCAAGGTCATACTCTGGGGTTCCGCGCATTTCAGCATAGGCGGGATATCGCAACATTCGCAGTGAGTCTCGTATATCGACCGCGTAGGACCGGAGGCCATCGACGGCGGAATCGGTGCGGGCGAAGAGGTCGAGGCGCTTTGCGATGTCCAATTCGACGTGGACCTCCGGCGTGTAACGCGGGCCCGCAACGCGACGGGCTTCTTCCCACCGGTCAGAAAACCAAGACTGATCGAAACCCTGTTGCCCGAACCAATAGTAGAGGCGGCCTATGTGCTGTCGCCGGGAGAGACGGTCCAGTAACTCAGAGGAACCCCACCACACGAACTCAACCTGCATACCACGGTTTTGCGCCCAGCCTTCCCACTTTCGTACATGCCGGTCCCAAGTCTCCATAGCATACTGTTGGCCTTGGATACGCGGGTCAGACCGGTCCCTCGGGATGCACACGAGATAGCGCACCAGGTTGGGATGCTTTTCCAGCGCGGTCCTGACGGATCGGTCGAGCTGGGTCCATTGAGGCCCGCCGAGCGAGTCTACAAAATACTTCGCCTGCCAACCCCACTCGTTCCCGTCCGGAAAGGTGCAGTAGCACTCAACGCCGGCGTCAGGATCGCCCGTGCGGTTGAACTTGGCATCGACCGGGGTCTCTGTCCTTGCAAGCTGGGCGCACAGCTCTTCGAAGCCGGCCCGCTGCGAGCCACCCAAAGCACGTATGGATGTCCAGTTCACTGTAACCATCATTCTATAGCAAACCCGGATCTGATCATGTCCGCCCGGACTTCTGCCGCATGTTGCACTTGGTGGCGGAAAGGATAGCGTGGAGCCGCCGGCAGCGACCGTTCAGAGGTCACTTGATGGTAAAACGCGGGGTGGCGAGCCTCAATCCCGCCTGTTGGCAGGAAAGTTTCGAGTACCATTCCAAAACGGGGAATCGAAGCGTTTTTGCCTGGGCAGCGACCGGCGGCGGCACGTTGAATTGTCGAGACAAACGAGTGATAGTCCCAAGAACAGGATGGCAACACATGCTGGAGCAGTTTCGGAAAGCCCTCAATATCAGCGCAGAAACAGCGAATACGGGATAGTGCAGCCAATTGACGTTACATTTTACAGGGAGCGATAGCAACAGTGTCATATGGCTGTTTCCCAGCGATTCCGTCTTGTTATACGAAAAGCAAAAACGTGCATTTGGCGGGCTGGGCGACCGCTACAACAAGTACCGTAGCGCAGATCCTGCGGACTCGCCGCGGGTGTAGCGGCCGACCATGCCGCCGCCCTGTTTCCAGCGGCCCTGGCGTTCGATTTCGTGGGTGGGGGCGCCGTTCTGGGTCATGCGCCGCGCAATGCCGACGCGTCCGCTGTGGCCGCTGAATAACTCCCAGTCCGCCAGCCCCGCGGCCCGGGCGATGGCCTTCACCCGCCGGGCGATCTGGGACTCCGACAGCCCGGACACCTTCTCCCCACCGCCAACCCCCGCCGGCCGGATGGCGGCGAGCGCCTGCGTGGCGGCCGGGGTTATGGCCACGGGGGCGCCCTGGGCCTCGGCGTCAGTCTTCGAACGAATGACAGTGATGCGGCCGGAGGCGTCCTCCCAGCGCTGCACATCGCCCCAGGTCAGAGCGGCCGCCTCGGAACGTCTCAATCCCGCGTCGGAGAGCACGACCACTAGGGCCAGGTCGAACCTAGCCCTCTCCGCGGCCTGCTCGGGCGTTTCGAAGCCGCGGCCGCGCCTTCGGGGCTGGACGGCGGTGAGGCGGATCACGGCGAGGACGTCGGCGGTGAGGGCGCCGGACTGGCGCTGGGGCTTCGAGAGGCGCCGGCCCCATCCCTTTAAAGAGGCGCGCACGCCGGGGTCCCAGCAGGGGGACTCCAGCTTGGCCCACTGGTGGGCCTTCGAGATGGCGGACGTGGCCAGGCGCAGGGTGGCGACGGATGCGCCGGAGCCCGCGCGGGCGGCCAGATAGCGGGCCACAGTGAGGGGCTCGGCCGGCAGAGATCGGAGGCCCACCTCGTCGCATCAGTCGGTGAAGATGCGCCACTGGGCGTCGTAGGTCCGGCGGGTGTTGTCGGCGAGCGAGGACCGACTCCAGGGATGCGGCGACGCCCCGGTCGGCGGCGCGCAGCTCGGGCAGTGGGGCGGGTTCCAGGGGGACGATCTGCAGGTCGGCAGCGGTGGTCATGGATGGGTCTCCGGAGGCGGGATTGCGGGGACGATGAGGGCGCGTTTTCGGCGGGTGAAAGATGCGCGATAAGCCTAATTGTCGCGCGGCGAATAAATGTGCGCGAGAGCGCCGCAACCGGCTATTTTCACCGTCGTTTGCCTGACCACGGCGGACCGAAAACCGTTCATCGCGGAGAGTCGCCGTTGTGCGCGTTCGGCCGAGCGCTGGGTCCTGCCGCGTGAACACGCCGTCAACCGCCACGGCGGCGCCGGCGATGAATGGATAGTTATCCATTGCAATGGTACCCATACCCGTCCATTGGAATGCATTCGCAATGGAATGGATGCTAAGCCCGAATCCACCGAAGGGATCCAATGGTGCGGGTCAAACGAGGCGTGAATGGTGCGGGGAAGAATGGGCCGGGCTTTGATCCGGACGGATTGGTGCTGGCGCTGGGTGTGTCGGCGGCGCGAAGGAGATTTTGGCAGTCGGCGTCGCTGGCGACGGTCGGGATCAGTCTGCGGATTGCAGCAGGAGACACGGGAGGACCTGCCGGATGCTGGCCTGCCGGAGGGTTAGGTAGTCAGGGACGGGTCAAACGCTGCGGGCGTGGTCAGTAAGGGAGTGGTAGGGCGCGCAATCGGGCGAGGGCCCGACTGAACTGGTTTTGCCAGGGCCAGCCCTGGGGGAGATGCAGGGTGAGGCGGCGGGCCGTGCGGGTGATGCGTCCGGCCAGGGAGAAGAAGCGTCGCCTGAGGGTCTTGGTAGTTGTCACCGGCTGGCCCAGGCCGATGCGTGCGGTCCAGCGAGCCAGGTTGTGGGCGATGACCTGCACTGCCAGCCAGGCGGCGTTGGCGGGGAAACGGCCCGATGGCAGATGGTTGAGACCCACCCCGTACTTGAGGTCGCGGATGGCGTTCTCAATCTCGGCGTGGCGACGGTGATCGGCCTCAAGATCCAGCGTCTCGCCGTCCCGGTCGGTGATGAAAGCGTGATAGCTGTAGTTGGCGAAAAGGGCCAACTGTGAGCCGGGCGTGGGTTTCACCCTTCGCACGATGAGCCGTACCGGTACAGCGTCGGGCTCGCTCCGGAAAGGAGTGTATTCAGCCTCAGCCACGTCGGCGGCGCCCTCCATCCAGTACGGGATGGGCATCCAGTCGGTCTCGGGAATAGCCTCAATAATGTTGCGCAGGGTCTGGTGCTGTCGGACGGTGATGGAGAAGCGGACCTTCATCTTCCGGCAGACGGCGACGATGCCGTGGGTGTAGAAGCCACTGTCGGCGCGCACGGTGAGTGGTCCCGTGGCTCCGGCATAGCGCACGCGGTTGACGGTTTCCCGCAGGAAGTGGGCGGCGCCCCGAGCCGTGTTGGCTCGTCCCTGGCGCAGCCGAGCCATCAGCACGTCGCCGGTGCCAGCGGCCACGGCCAACAGCGGGTGATAGCCCCGCTGACCGGTGTAGTTGTGGCGCTGTGCGCCCTCCTTGGCCAGCCAGTAGGTCTCGCAGACTGTGGAGTCCAGGTCGATGGTCAGCGGATCATCACCCGGTCCGGCCCCAGCGGCCCAGGCTCGGGCCAGAAACTCACGGCCCACCCGATCCAACTGGCGCACGTGGCCCCAACGGAAGCTGCGCAGGAACGTACCCAGCGTGGATGGCGCCTTCACAGTACAGCCCAGTACCCGCTCGGTTCCACCAGCGCGCAACCCGTCGGCATCGTCGATGCAGTCTCCACCAGCCAGCGCCGACGCCACCAGGGTCAGCAGCTTGTCTCCCGCATTAGCCCGACCCGGCGCATCTCCCAGGTCAACATGGCGGTCCACCAACTCGCCCAGTCCCAGATGATGGGCCAGCGTGACCGGCAGGATCAGCCCAGCATCAGCCACCAGGCGGTGGTCATCGAAGACGGCGCAGATGCGGTCGAGGCGCTCAGGTGGTAGCATCCGATGGGTGCTCCTTGTTCTCGGGTGGTTTTCGTTGTCAAAAACCATTATCCCCGAAGCCGGGAGCACTTTCTTATCGCCTCACCCCGAGGCCACACTCATCCTTTCGGTGGATTTGGGCTAATGGAATGGTATCCATTCCATACCATTGGGTACCAATCCACGGCCGGGCGCCGTCCCGGGCAAAGCGCGAAAGGGCAGCGGTGGTTTTCACTACAATCCGGTTGACGCGACCAATCACCTGGAGGTGAAGACCATGCCCCAATGTGTTGCCTGCGGCGCCGAGCTGGAGCCGCCCGTCCGCACACCCCAAACCGTCTACGTGAAGAGCCTCTACCGCATCGGCGGCCAGGACTACTGCCGCCACCACATCATCAGGGCCGCGGTGGCCGCCGGCGTTATCGCCGAGATCAGGGCCGGCGCCGCTCCGGTGGCGGCCGCGACGCGGGGGAGCGCCTTCGACCGAGTATGACCGGCGAGTATGACCGGCTCCATCAGCGCTGACCCGGTGTACGCCATCACGCTGCACCAGCCTTGGGCATCGCTGATCACGCTGGGGCTCAAGACGGTGGAGACGCGGTCTTGGCCGGCCCCGGCTAGGCTGGTAGGTCAACGTATCGCTGTCCACGCCGGCAAGCGACTGGTTCGGCAACCGGGTGAGCGCATCGAACGGGAGCTGCTGGCCCAGTGGGGAGAAGACTGGCGGCTGAACATCCCGATCGGCGCGGTGGTGGCCACCGCCACCCTGGCCGGAATGGCCCGGGTGGAGCACATGGATCTGACGAGTAGCCACGCGGTGCATGACCCCGGCACCGAGGTAGGCTCCATCGCAGGAATGGAACGAACCCCCGTCGATCCCTGGGGCGACTTCAGCGTCGGCCGCTGGCTGTGGTTCCTGGACGACGTTGAGGCGTTGCCGGAACCGATCCCGGCCGTCGGCCGGCAGTCCTTCTGGCGCTGGGATGCCGGTGATCAGCGGTGGTGACCTGACCTCCGACCATCGGTCTAGGATCAATGTTGGATTCTGGATTACCGGCGGCGAGAGACGCCGGCTGAATCAGACGTGGCCGCGCGTCGGCGACGGAGCGTCGATGCAGAACTTCTTGGCGCTGCAGTCTACGCGGATGCCTTGGGCTGCGGCGCTGCCATTTTTCACGGTTACCCCGACAGGGTGCGGGTTTCAGTTTCGGCCTGGTACTGGACGCAGTGGAAATCCATCGCCGTTCCCTCCGGAATGCTCCAGGCCCGGATGATGGGGTGGGGCTGTGGCATCGTCGATGTCGCCTCAGAACCCTAGCTTCTTCCGGAACTTGGCCAAGAACCCATCATCGGTCCGTTCATGCCGCGGCGCCACCGGTCGTCCCTCGCGCTGAACGGGCGGCGGCGCTGGCCTTGGCGGCGGCGGTGGCACTGCAGGCGGAGGCTCAAGCTCCCCGGCATCTATCATGCGCTGGTACGCCACTCGCATACTGTCACCAGTCCGGCCGGAGCCGCCCTCCATGCAATCGGCCAGGGCACAGGCCCAGCGTGTTGCGCACAGTCTCGCTGGCGCGCACCAGCCGTACCGCCGCAGTGGGAAACTGCGGGTTGTTATGGTGGAAGCGTCATGGCGTTCCACCATGCCGGCCGGCGCCAGATCGTCGACCATCAAACTGGAAACGATGAACCGTTGTGAAAGAGCTGGCTCTGGCCGGCCGGCAGCAGCTAGAATGGCCACAGGCCACAAGCTCGCAAAAGGCAAAGGAACAGCATGGGAACTTTCCGGATAACAGTTGAAATAGCCGATCCACAAGGCCAGCACTTCGAAGCGGTGGACATGCTGGTCGATACCGGGGCCACATTCACCAAGGCCCCCAGAAACCTGCTGGAGCGGCTGGGCGTCCCAGTCGAAAGCACCTACACTGCCGAACTCGCGGACGGCAGCCGCGAGGAACGCACCCGGGGCAGGACCATGATCCGGCTGGAGGGGAAGGAGTTCTCCACGCCCGTGACTTTCGGAGAGAACGGGGAACAGAACCTGCTGGGGGCCATAGCCCTGGAAGACGCCATGCTGGCAGTGGACCCGCACTCGAGAAGACTGATACCAGTCGACGCCCTAGAAATGACCAGCACGTAGGTGAGTACCATGCCCCAATGCGTTGCCTGCGGCGCCCAACTGGAGCCGCCCGTCCACACCCCACACCGTCTACGTCAAGACCCTCTACCGCATCGCCGACCAGGACTACTGCCGCCACCACATCATCAGAGCCGCGGTGGCCACCGGCGTCATCACCCCAGGTAAAAACCGCCACCGGTACCGGTACAGTCGTCATCAACACCAATGGCTGACCGACGGCTGGGCCTTTTGAACTCCAGGACCGTCCCTAATATGGAGTTTCCAGGGGAAGCTTTTCTAATGATCTATATCTGCCATGGCCCTGTCCAAGCCGTATGTCCCCAGCACGTGCATGCGGTCTATCAGGCCGAGGCACCGGGTTTTAACCTGACGGGCTGAGGTTTGGCTGTAAGCGCGCACCACCAGACCGGCCACGTTCCGAGCGCTGATCGCGTTCATGTTGGGCATATCCCCTGCGGCGAGGTCGAGAAAACGCTCGCAGGCCGCCACAATCAACTCGGGAACGTTCGCGGACGTCTCCTCTAACGCCGTGATCAGCGGATTCACGTGGGTGGTGAATGCGGGACTTTCGATGTAATGGCGGGCGAGATCGGCGTAGTCATCCAGATCACGGCCGCTGAGTCCGCGAAAGCAAAAGGCGGCCTTGCCCCTGACCTCGCTGTCCGGGTCATTGAACAACTGAGCAAGCATGGCATCGCACTCCGCACGAAGGGCACTGGCCTTCAGGTTGGCTGCATAGACCTCCGCAGCGCCCAACCTGAGCGGGTTTGGTCCGGAGGCGCACCTCCGACCCAACGGGAGTGCCTCGTCTATGGTCAGCGACGCCAAACACGACTGGCGTGCACCCGCCTGTGCCAGGCCATCGTCGTCGGACGTCAACATCCGCGAGAGAATCGGCTCCAAGTCATCGAAGTGTGTGTGAACTCCGTACCTCAGGAATTGGTTGACGAAATAAGTGCCTAGAACCTGGTCATCCTCGCAGAGTTCAACGAAACGCTCCACGGCAAAATCACGGTCGTATCTCAACGCAGCAAGGAGGGCGTGTGCCACCATGGTTCGAACGGCGGGCGACGGGTCGTGGACCAAGACTTGCAGATGGGGTTTGAAGAATTCGAGGTAGCTGCGGTCCTGGAAGATCAACCTGGCGATCGAGTCTGCGGCCGTTCCCCTGGCGCAGTTGATTCCTGCCATCATCAGATCCACCTGGTAATCCGTGGAACCTTCATGCGGGTCCGGATCCTGGGTTGCGTACCAAGCCACCATCTCCAATGCCTCATCTGGCAAAACGGTATCTGGAAAATGGACCAGCGGCCTGATTATCCAACGACCCGCAGGCCGGCCCGGCAACCGGTGGCATCGGAGACAGGCTTGTGCGACTTGGTCGACACTGAGGTCAGAACCATCCAGTCCCCGCAGTATGGCTCCGAAATAGACGGGATTCACGTCGTCGGGCATCTGATGGGCGAGGTTTGCAAATCTCTCCGGATCCTGCTTCGCTTGGGACTCCAAGACACGCGAAAGCTCTACAGAGCCGCCAACCCAAGCATCCCTGGCGTAAGGGGAATACTCTTGGTAATACCGCTCCATGGCGCTCAGCCAATCGGAGTCGGTCATGTGAGCAGCTGAGTTCTCGGCTATGGGAGACTCTACGATTCTAGCTTCCATGATGCTCGGGCGGGGCCTATATACCCCGCTAGACCCCCCGCAAAGGCAACCGAGGCAGCGCCCCGTCAGGTCGGGTCCTCCTTAGTCAGGTTGTCCACAATCCCCTTCACGATGAGGCCCATGAACGATAACAAAGCAGAAATTGCACCGGCTATAGCCGTTAGCACGATACCCTGTATGAATTGACTGTTTGTCCCATCAGGCGAGTTGTGGGCTGCGAAAATCAACGCACCCACCAAGAGACCCACCCCGATTAGAAGCCCAACGAACATCCACATCACGGCTCTGCGCCGGGCGGATTAGTGGTCAACGGCTGCTTCACTCATATTGAGGAGCTCCTACGGATATTATGCTGGAATAGGCCATGCCCTGCGTGCCTGGATTTGAGGAGCGTTGTGCGTTGAGCACTATCCGACCTGTTCTCACACGATCGATCCCAACGCTAATGTCGGGGATTGCCAATCATTCGCGAGGGGGGCGCGGCGGAGGCGTTGGTCTTTGGCTCGGACGGGATGGGGCGGGTTCGCTTTCTCGCAGAGGTTCGGATGGTCTCGGCGGTCTCGGTGGACTCGTTGGCCTCGGCTCACGCCGATTGATTGGAAACTTGCACACCATACTGGTTTAGTATCTCCCTGTTCGCGGCTTTGGCCGTCTCGCGGTTTAATTTTTCGTCTGCCCCCAAGGGGATGGACTGAGTAACATCGCCCCATTGCCCTTGTATTCGTTTGAGCATGTCTTCGATTTCAGCGGCAGTTCTGCGGTCTGACTCAATATCTCTCCATAGCGCGCTGGTCTCGGTCTTCAGCCGTTGGCAGAGGATTACCGCCATCCTGAACACCGCTGCATCGTTGGCGTAGTTCGATGTCGCGTCCCACACGGTCACACAGGCCAACGCCAAGCCCACGACTGCGCCGGGGACAAACACCCAAGGATTGATCGTCCCACCGTAAAGCAATCCGCCCTCTACGATCACACCCACTAGGATGGCAACGCGGATTATTCGATGCCGCAAATGGTTGCGATCAGCCAAGGCTGAACAATAGCGGATGTGCCATTCGAGATCGCACAGGGTATCCCAGACCGCTTTACGGGTGATGTCCGGTACCGCTGCCATGATGCCACCTGTGGATTACGTGTTGCCTTATTGTACCTTTCACGTTGCCCGCGTGTCAGCCCCCGACAACAAGGGTGCAACGTTGCCGGTAGGGTTCGTGGGTTTTCTGGGTATTTCCGGGGTGTCGCCCTGCGCTGGTGCCCAGGTGGACCAAAATCGCAGGTAATTCGCGTCAATTTTTCGTCGGTGATCGGCAAATGACCAATTTTGAGCACGAGAGGGGGGCTCCGCCCGCCCCGCCCATCCCATTGAAAATACTGTCGGGGCCGGGCCTATATTCGATATAGGAAACGGGGACGCGACAACGTCCCCGTCAAAAAAGCCCCCGTAGCTCAGCGGACAGAGCGGTGGTCTCCAAAACCAACTGCCGGGAGTTCGAATCTCCCCGGGGGCTCCACAATCGCGGCTTTGCAGTCCGTTGGTTCGGGTGCGGGATCCCTAGTCCCGCCTGCGCTGCCACATGGTCATCGTACACCGGGGCGGTGGGCTGCACAATGGGATGAATACAGCCAGTTCATCATCGGCGAATTGACGGCGAATCGGTTGGGATGTTCCGATGGAAATAAGAACAAGGAGGAAATACCATGACGCCCTGGGCATCAATCACCGCAGACGGCGAAATCATCATTGGAGACGAGCCTCGCCCGGAACAGAGGGCGGGCATTCCGCCACCCCGTAGGCAGACCAAGAAAGAGCAGCAGGACATCATCGGGATCGAGAAGTTCTACAAGGAGATCCCCGACGAGGAGGCCGCAATCGCCTTCGTTGAGGAACGCATCTGGGGCGACACGCCGTGGTGTCCTCGCTGTGGGCAGGATGACACCGTGTATCGGGTCAAGAGCGGCAAGCCCCAGAGCCACCGCTGTCGTGGCTGCCGGCAATATTTCTCCGTGCGTACCGGCACGGTCATGGAGAACACCAACCTGCCCGTTCGCAAATGGTTGCTCGCCATTCACCTGATGCACACCAGCCGCAAGGGTATCAGCAGCGTCCAATTATCCAAAGCTCTGGACGTTACGCAGACAACCGCTTGGTTCCTGGGGCACCGCATCCGCGAAGCGATGAAGGAAGGCAACGTGATCATGGGTGAAGTGGTGCAGGTTGATGAGGCGTACATCGGCGGCAAGGAGCGATGGAAGCACTCGGATAAGAAACTGCACGAGCGTTGGCGGGAGGGTAGGGCACTCGTATTCGGCCTTAAAGAAGACGGAATAGGTGGCAAGGTTAAGGCGTTCCCGATATGGTACGACGGCAATGAGGCCCTCCAGGACGAGGTCATGCTCAACGTGAACCCGGGTTCGACGGTGTACACCGACAGCCACCCGGCCTATCGCAACCTTTCACGCTACGGCTACAATCATGCGACGGTGAACCACCACATCCACCAGTACGTGAACGGGATGGCAACGACGAACGGGATCGAAAGCTTCTGGGCGCTGCTGAAACGCGGGTACGTCGGCGTCTTCCATTACATGAGTTGGAAGCACCTGCACCGTTACGTGGATGAGTTCGCCGCCCGCCACAACGCTGGACAAGGTAACGGGTTTCGCACCATCGGCGAGGTTCTGAGACGTGGGGTGGGCAGACGGCTCACCTACGCACGATTGACCGCATAGGGGGTTGGATGACCGCGGACGACGGTTTTCAAGACGCCATCGGAAACACGCTGGACGCTCTAGTACGCCCCAGAACGCCAATGCCGGCGTCTGAAATTCTCCGTCTGGCAGACTTGTACTCCGACGCAGGCAATTTGGCCGACGCTGCCCGAGACGTTGGGTTGGAGGTCGTTTACACCCATCAGTCGGGCGAGATTGTGGACGACATTTCGGCCCATGACCTCATCCCGCCGTTTGACCTGCTGGCCGTCAATATGCCTGACGGTGATTGGGAGGAAACGTTCGGATTCGTGCTCCGGTTCCTGCGGGTTCGTCGTCCGGTGGCGTTCATACTGGCCGACGTGGAAGGGGATGACATGGAAGCAGAATTCTTAGCGTCGGTTCAGGACAAGACCCAGCGCCTAGGCTATCGGGTCTATGGCCAACGCACCTTCATCGTTGGTGTGATCTGGATGGAGCCGTTCGCATGGCCTTCCGAGCTAACGGCTCAGGGGGTGATGGCGCAAGTAGCAAGGGACGCCCGCGCGAACGCTGGGGGCTGACGGTTGGTGCCATTCGCTTTAGTGGAATGACCCCATGGAGACATTTGAAC
Source organism: uncultured Dehalococcoidia bacterium (assembly GCA_951813535.1). Classification (GTDB taxonomy): domain Bacteria; phylum Chloroflexota; class Dehalococcoidia; order Lucifugimonadales; family UBA3495; genus Bin87. The sequence continues at coordinate 3,415,143 of OX638345.1, forward strand.
TGAACGGGATGTCGGGGAAAGGGCGCTGGCCATCCACATTAATGGATTAGCGACTGGGATGTGTATACTAGATAACTAATTCCTGGGCATCAGTGGAGACCAGTATGCCGCCAATAACCTTCCGATTTGTTGCGTTTGAGAGTGACCTGTTGCATCCGGCAAGCCCGTTGCCCGATGATCCGATCGACGGAGAGAAGATCGGATCACCGTCACGTGTCCTCGTCTTCGAGCAAGGGGAACGTAATGTCCCCGTGGTACGCCTCACGAAACGGTCGCCGCCCGAGGTCGAGGAAATCCGCCCGCTCCTTGAAACGAGGGTATACACCTCTCCCGACCTGTCCCACGATGCTTTTGGTGTGTTCAACGTCATCCATGATGACGTAGATCATTTTGACGCCTATCCCATATCGACTGGCGACGCCATGGACGGGGACATGAACGAAATGGTTCGCCAGTGGTATGCTAAAGCCATCAGGTTTGTTGCCTATGAACTGAACAACGAACGGGGGCTCGTCTATGCCACGACCACCGAAAATGTCCTGAAGGAAATGTTTAGGCGGCACAGGGCAGCGAACGGCGACGGTGCCGTACTCAGGCGTCGCGTGGTCGATATCCGTGCATTGGAAGGTACGTTGCGATCCCAAATGGGGGCGGAGGCGAACAGATACAAATTCAAGAACGTGCGATCCGACACAGTAATTACGGGAATGATGGCCGATGGCCAGCAACTCAACGATAACGACGAGGTGCAGGGTATCAAGGATAGGGCGGAGAGAATAGGGGAGATCAGGTTCGATTATCAGCACGAGAACAACGTGCTTCGGATCAGCGTCAACGAAAGCGGGGTAGTTGGGTTTTCCAGCGACCCGGGCACCCAACCAGCGTTGGATTTGCTACACCGGTTGGATGGCTATATAGCGGCCCATTCTGAACTAACCGTCGTCACGGTGCGCTAGAGCCGGGCTGGACAGATATGATCGTACAGAATTCGCTAACGCGTCCGGAGCATTGGCAGCAATCCTGAGGCCATTTTCCTGGATGGCTACGCTGACCGCACCTTCGGCGAACTTGTCGGTAAGATGTAGTTGGAAGCTGCTTACTTCGGCGCTGGGCACGTCTCGAAGGTAAAACCGGAGGAATGGGTTTTCCCCTTGTGTAGTTATCCTCACCCAAAAGTTTTGCCCTTCGTGTCCCGCCTGCAATTCTGCGGTCAAGCGAGTGATGAACGGGCAAATTTCTTTGTCGAGTGCCGCTTTGACTTGCTTTGCTTTTCCTCCGTATCCCCACAAAAAGAATTCGACTACCCGGCCGGCGTCATCATCCTCTTCCCAACCAAGTAAACATTCGCCGTCCTCTGCTGGGACATCTATCCTGATCGTTTGAGATCGGTTAGCCTTGATCACCATCCGATTGGTCGGGCCGGCCTGTGGCATCGCGTTGGTATAAATCTTCTTGGTTGCTACCCATCCAAGGTCCAACAATTCCTGCTCTTTCAAAGACGAACCAGACTTGATCGCACCGCCCGCCTCGATTTCGTAGGTGGGGCCACTGACAAGGTAACGGAGTTCGTACAGGAGAATCCTAACGGCGGGGATCCTAAAAACCGCCATGATGGCTGTCCAAGCGATCGATGCTATTGCTGACAGGATGATGCGCGACGCAGGGGTGCCGTCGTTGACGATCCATCCGATAAGAATGATGGTCCCAAACAGCAACAGCCCCGAACCTAGGGCGAGTGCAACATCCGGCGATAGGAGTGTTTTCACGGTGAATACAGGCGCTCCGTGCTGGTGTACGGCATGGGCCTCGGGTGCCATCGTACACCAGCACGGCTGCCGTCGCTACCAGTATAAATCCGCACGGATGTGCTTACAAGGTATCCCACCCGTCCCCTTACTATTCCTCGCGTTCACTTCTCCTCGCGCTTTCTTGCCCGTTTTGGGCTAATACGCGATCAATTGAGCTTTGCGCTCCGCCCGCCTCGCGTGCACCTTTCCGATCTCCCTGCCCTCCAGATACGATCTCGGAGTTCGGGATAGCTACGGCGTCCGCAATTTATCGCACTCTGGAATTTAGGACGAACCCCTGATAATTGACACCCCGGCGTTACCGTGATTTGATGGTCGCGCTACTGCCGAGGGTCTTGGGGCACCCGCCCCACCCGACGTTTTTTGAGGTTTCCGCTTGGGATGGCTTTATGCCTCCCTTGCGAACCTCACATCGGGGACCCGGCGGCAGTAGCATGACGCCATCCTTTTGGCCGCAAGGGGGGTTCCAGATGCGCCTAATTCATGCGCTCCAAACTGCTGGCAACTTCTACGGGGAGATTGTGCCAATCCATATCTGAACATTGACGGCCCCCTCTCCTAGCACGAGAAGGGGCCGTCTGCCTGGGCATCCGTACCGGGACGCCCAGAGGCCCGAAACAGGCCGCGCGAGATTATATCGGCGGTTGCCCTTTGGTTCAAACCGGTATGGGTGCGAAATTCGCACCGAAAGCCGGCCCGTCCGCCGAACACGGACGGCAGGAACCACGAGGCAGCCGTTTTTTCATGTCCGGTTGCCCTGGGATAAATGGAGGCAACCAATATGCCAATCTCGGCCAAACGTAAGAAGGAACTGTATAACGAACAGAACGGGCGATGCGCTGTTCATGGCGGACCTGCACCCATCGGCAAAATGCAAGTTGACCGCATCATACCCGGCGCACACGGGGGTCGATATGAGCCTGGCAACGTGCAACTGCTTTGCGGCCCATGCAATCAGAGGAAGGGCGCACGATTGTGGCCGCGAGGATGATCCCGAGTAGTTCCCGCAACGCACAGACACAGGGGACGGGGGATCGCCAATATGTCAGCTTTGAGAACTACGCTGGGTCTGTTATTGGCCGCTTACCTCGCGCTGGCGGTATGGAGGGTGGTTCGGTTCCCCAAACCGCCGCCATCATGGTTCCCTGAACCGATATGGCGCGTCACCGACCCGCTGATGACCTTGAGCGAACGGTGGCCTTGGGTGGCTTTGGGCGTGGCCGTTGCCATGGCCTTGTTGGCATTGGTTCTATTGATGTCTCGCGCTGATTGGGATCGAATTCTTACCGGTGCCGGTGGGAGCGCGTACGCGTTGTATATCGTTAATGCGGTCATGTTGGTCATTAGTTGGGCTTGGCGGGCCGACGGCGGCTTGTCCGGACCGATAGCTTGGGCGGTGTCCTGGGTTGGTATTCCACCCGTTGCTCCCGAGGCGTGGCCTTTGTGGGTGGTGGTTGTCGTCGCCACCATTGCTGGATTGTTGGTAGTGGTGCTCCCGGTCGCGATTGTGGTCGCTGTAGCGATTTCGATCCGCGCGACGGTGCAAACACTCCGGCGACGCCCGGAGGGACTGGATCAATCGTCGACGGACCAACTACCGGCTCAGTATTGGCGAGGTCGCCGCATCCAGTAGATCAATCCCATCGGAGTAGGAGATTGCGCATGTTTGACTATCTAGTGGACAACGTGGTTGGCACCATGCGGGTGACCGCCAAATACAAAGACCCAAAACAACCGGGGCATCCGCGCTCAGACCTAATGCAGAATATTGGGGAAAGCACCCAACCCCCGGGGTACAACGCAGGTGACCGGGAGCGATATAACGCTTTCGTTGAGGCTGTCCTTCAAGAACTCGCGTGGTGCACCCGGCACACGCTCTGGGAGCTTTACTACAGACCTGACATGAGCGTGGGTTGCAGGAATTGCGACGGTAGCCGCACGAGCATGGCTGGAGAAAACGTACACAGCGATCATGTATTTCGAGAGGGAACGCCAAGTGAGCAGGGACGACGGTTCGGTTGGCCTCGCTCTCGGAAAGAGGGATGAAATGATACCTGCGTCCTCGATAGACCCCGCCAAAATTGCAACGCTGGACCGGGACAAAATACGGCAGGTCAAGCAAGCCACCCGCGACAAGCAGACGTGCGCAATGCTCCTGTACCTCGTATTCATTACGGCTCCTGTGACCTTGCCGCTGTTTATCCGGGCGGTGCGCAAGGAACGGCGACTTGTACGCGAGATTTCCGCTCACTTGGGAGTAAATCCCGCCATCGACTATAAGGTACTTCGTGATTTGGTCGCGGATGTTATCAACGATCCCGAGCTGGAGCGGCGGGCGTGGTGACGCCACGTAATTTCAGGGGGCCTGCCCGTTTCCTCGGCCAGGCCCCCAACATGGACGAGCGGCCCTACTTTTCCTCGGCTTCGCCCAGTGCGTCGGTGTAGGCGAGATCGAGGCAGATTTGCAGTGACTCACTGAACGCGCCGGAATTGTCGATGTACTGACGAGCGCGGTCCATGAAGAATGCCTGCTGCCGCTCGTTCAGGTCCGGGCAATCGTCAAGGTAGATTTTCAAATCCTCGTCCGTGATCCGATAGATGTACTGGCAGCGCTGGGTAAGCTCCTCGGCCAGGCTGCGGAGCGGTTCGGGAACGTCGCAGGCTCGACCGAGCTTGGTGACTTCAATCGCGCACCGGATTTCCGGCACGGTGAATTGGGGCTCTTGCGTTGCGGTCATGGTATTCCTCCTGTGGATGGGGTAATCCCAGGAAATACCAGCGCGGATAAACGCGTCAATTATGGTGACGGTTGCGGCGCGGAAAGGCCGGCATGTACTATCGATGGAAAGTCGCATCACACAGTTGTGGGCCGGTCACAGCACGACCGACCCACGGCGCAAAGGAGCCCATCATGAAAGCGTCTTTGCAGGTGCAAGCACAAACGACAGACGACGCCCTGACAAGCCTACTCATTCCGCCCATACCTCTGGTTCACACCCGAATGAACGGGCAGGCCGGTCCGTTGGACTTCACGGTGGAAGCTGGAAATGGTCCGGAGACGGCGACGTTCAGCGTGTCTATAGAAGACGTTCCCGACAGTGATGCAGCCTCCGATGCCAACCATCGAACGGTCGCGGACGCCGTGGCCGTGTACAAACTGAATCGGGACCATCCGCGCACCCACCGTGCTCCGTCAAAATCCACGCTCAAACCGTCGAGAGAGCACAAAGCCACATCGCGGAGGGGCAGGGGAACATATCCGTGAGGCTAACGAGCGGGGGTAAGTCTCACACATTCAATCAAGGAGGTTTCAATGGCAACCCAAGGTCAACGTGCTAGGCGTTATCAAATCCAATTGGACATGATCGGCATCCGACGCGGAGATAAGTTGAGGCTCATCGACCGCCCGGATCAGACCTGTGTCGTCATAGACCCACGCGACCGAGATGCTAGAGTTGTGCATCGTGGTGAGGTCAAGTCACTATCGGCGGCGTGCAATGACGCATACGGGTATGGACAGAACGATCCCGAATCCAAATGGAGTTACAAAGGAGATACGCTCATCGCGATCCGGGAACGTTTTGAGGCTTACCATCGTGGGTACGATCTGTAAAAATACGCGTTCCCGTTGACATCACTGCCCGCAACGGTTTGAATCGGATATAGCGGACGGCCCAGGCACCGCAAATACCTGGGCCGAAACAGCCGCTGTTTGGAGGTAGCCTTGATGTACAGGAACGCCATGAAAGCTGCTGAGCGACTGCGCGATCTACTCCAAACGCCACCGTCTAAATCAGGCAAGCCTGCTCATCTCCCCCATATCGATTTGAGCGACCTCATCCCCACTGAGGATGCAAGTTCGCAACATCTGCCTAAGTGCCACAGTACGCCGCGCCGTGACCTATGGAAGCCGGCCAAATACCGAGCTGGCAAACATGGGCGCGGCCACAAAAACATGCTCACCCATTAAGTCTCACGCTCGGAGGAACGAACATGATGCTCAACCCAGAAACCGGAATTTACGGTGATAACCCGGGGTGGCCCCTGCATATTCTCAAACCTGCTCCAATGCAGGAAGGATCGCAAATGTCTGGAATATTTGTCCAGCACTGCGCGACGTCATATGCCCAACCCAATACCACGGACCCCGACGTGTTCGCGGCGGCTATGGATCGCGGCAGATTGGTATGTGAGCGGTGCGTGGCTTGGCTAACGGAGCAAGGAAAATTGCCAGCGCCAACAGGCTGACGGAGACCGTTCCCCAATTTTGATCTCGCCAAAGTTGCGAGTGAGGTGGATGGAGTGACTTGGCGACGCCCGTGTGTGGGTGTACGGTGGTGGCGTACTCTAGTCATCGTCGGCGCGAATGCCACCTGTTGTTATAATGGGGACAGGGGGCGAGCATCATGGCGGACGACACGAGGGGTTGGTTTTTCACAGCCACTTTGACGACAAAACCAGACGGTACGGCGATTAAGGAAACACGAGCTGGGGGCAGGCCGGCCATGATACTTTCAGTGGGATTCGTATTGCTTCTCACCTACTTGGTTTGGATGATATTTGCTGATAAACCACCAATATGGTTATCCACTAGTGGTATGTTTGCAATATTCATTATCATCAGCGGGTTTGCGTATTTGACGGAACGAGAACATCGACTGAGCATTTCGAAACGAAAGGACGAATAAAGAGGGGCACCAAATCGTGGTCAGACAGCACCGGAGGTAAACCGAATGCCAGGCACATATCACATACTCCCCGCCAATGCTCGGTACACGAAGGTGCGGGTTCCTTGCTACGAGACTGGGCGATTCCACCGGCATAAATTCTGCGAAGTCGAACGTGCAATAGCGTTGTGCGGGGCGACTGTCGAGGGTGGCAGAGAGGACGGCTGCAACATCATCATAGCCGATCCCAATTGGGATAAGGACTGGTGCCACAAATGCGTTGGTATGGTGCCGTGGGTTGAATCAGCCAGAGAGATTTGGCAAGAACGGCACGGCATAGAAACCACCAACATCGAGGATTGGGAAAAGGCGGCGCGGCCCGAAGTGTGATTAGAGCCCTGCTTTCTCGCGTTCTTGGATTGCGCTGACCCCCAGTCATTACCCCAGCATTAGCCATGGCCCCAACCGCTGCCCACGCCTCAGCCCCTGCCCGTGTGTGCCCTGGGTGTATCTAGCGGGCTATATAGGCCCCGCTCGGGCCGGGTTCGCCCGGATCAGGGAACCTGCGGCGCAATTCGCCGAACCGGATCGAGGCCGGGTGCGATAGACGAGATTGATCAACAGTTCTGAGGAGTTCAAACTGCGTTGATCCTCGGTACCGAACCCCTTCCGGCATCATCTCGAACGGAGTGTAATGGTGGAGTATCGCCTGCTCCAGAGTGGCCAGCCTTGCGTCCGAACAGTGAGGTGTCACGGCTTGGATCAGCTTGGCGATCGCCCATCTGGCCCGGCTGGGATAACGGCCGCCAAATCTAGTGAGGGCATCGGCGACGTAATCCGCTGCTTCATCAGCAAACGCTTCTCCATTTGCTTGATACCCTCGGGCAAGCAAGAAATGGATGGTCTCGAAACCGGACGCCTGAAACTGTCCTGCGAGCTGCCTGAATGCATCGGGATCGTTTTTTGCCAGCCAACGTATAGATGACTCCATGGACAGCAAAAATATGTCGCCGAAGCCGTGCCCATTGGCGTAGTACTCTGGATGCCAGACCGGGTCGCGCCAAGGCGGATCTTTACTCTGGTCTGCGCTGTTCTGGATGACGTTGAAAACGACAGGCAACAACAGATTGATAAACGTACGCGGTGCTCCGTTTGAGGCCTGTTGCACACCAAGTGCGTCGCTGCTGGATGGACCTGTCATCATGTCGAACGGATTCGTGCCGCCGCCCGCCAGGGTTCTGGCCAACAAACGGTCGCAGCAGGCGACGATGAGTTCGCAGGCCCACCGCGCGTTCTTGTCAGCCAGCGTGCGTGTGGCATGCCAAAGTCCTGAGGAACCGTCTCGATCTATGAGAGTGTCATCGGCTGCACCGGTATTGACCAACGCCAGGCAGAGGTCAAATAATTGCCGGCTCGTCTCGAGATCCGCAAACAACATCGTCGACAAAAGGTGCTGGTTCCATGACGCCGAGCGCCCCAGAAAGGGAGCGAGTAATTGCGCCACTCGGTCGGGGCAACTACGCAGGGCACCCAGCATCAGCCACATCGACCGATTGGCTAAAGTGTCTTCGCTTGCGTTCAACCAGCGATCCAATACGCCGATGGTGTCCAGCAGGTCGAACCAGGGTGCAGAACCATGAATCGAACGCACCACGTGATCGGACAACTCCGACGCCAACGAAGGTTCGAGAAGGCGCCATTCTTCCTCGGTTGGGTCGTCCAGGGCTCCCATCAGCGATATCACGATGGCCTTGAGGTGGGGCCGAATGCCACCGCCGTTGAGAATGGCATCGATGTCGCGCAGAACATCTCCAGGAGCCCCGTCTCGGCGGTGCAAAAGGACCTGTCTGACTTGGGAACGCACGAAGAGGCTCTGCTCGCGAGAGAGAATGTAGGCCGCTAGATTTTCTCCGGTCGCCTCCATACGCCGGGCGAAAGCGTAGTCCAGGAAGCTCTCGTGGAAGAAGGAAACCCGCGACCCGTCGCGCACCAGGATGTTCTCCGATGCCAAGACCGCCATGGCGTCCGCGTGGTCATCCAGCAGGGATTCCGGAACGAAGAGCAACTCACGGTCGGTCATCTGATTGACCACCAGGTCGACCACTTCGCGCATTTGACCGGGGGACACTCCGCGGGATTGGAGCGTCTGCTGTTTGTGACGCCAGAACGCGTCGTACAGGTCTTTGGTGGTCTGCAAAACACTGGTATCAACCGAGCCGCCTTTGGCCACCTCTGCTAGAAGGTGCATATGCAAGGGGAGCGAGAGGAGGTCGATCTGTTTGGCACTGAACTGGTCCGGATCAAAACCCAAGCGAACCAACAGGGAACGCACAGTCTCAGCGTCGAACGATTCAACCTGAAATTCCTGGGCGATCCCGTTCTCACCGACCAGATCTCGGAGCCTGATATCGTTTTCCACATCGAACTTGCGGCAGGCGCTGAGCACCCTCATGTTGGGATGTTGGCGAGCTTCCTCCAGCATTGCGCCGATGCAGTCGAAAAACTGGGGGTTTCTCCCCGACGCCATGCTGACGGCGTCGAGCTGGTCGATTACCAACAGACAACCCTGCCCCTGTGCCACCGCTGCAAGGGTTCGCACCGGGGACGCTGGTAGTCCCATATGTTTGCCCAACGCTTCTGGCCGCTCGGCCGGCTCCAATCGGTCGACCCGTAAGGCTAGCATAGGCAGTTGCATGATCTGCGCGTCATCCAAAACCTGGGCGATGACGGACGTCTTCCCGACTCCTGCTGTACCGGTGACCAGCGCGGCCTTGCGCGTATGTTCATCATTAAAATAACCCACCAATTGCCGTGTCTCGTGTCGGAGAATGCTATTCCCGCCGATGCCCTGAGACTGTATGCCCGCCCGGTAGGTCAGGTTCAGTTCGGCAATCGCGTTGGCCACCTGATCGTCATCGGCCCAAGTCTGCCGGCGGAAGCCCCGCTGACGAAGGTGCTGCCAGATGTCTTCCGCCGTCAACGTTTGATGGATCTGGTTCAGCACGAATTGAGCCAGGACGTCTGCCGCGTTGGCGGGGTCGCCGTCCAATAGCATACCCAGCTTGGCGTGAGCCAGTTCTCCAAGTTCCCTCTCACCGATGGTCACAACTTGGACCCGCTTGAGGCGCGCGTATGATTCCTCATTGCTGGCGGACCCCCACCGTGCGTGCAGGTCATTGAAATTCTTAGACCATTCATCAGATGCCAAAAAACCGTTCTTGAACTCCTCCCACGATGGCGCAGCTCGAGCTCGTGCAGTGAGCTCGTCAAGGGGATGGGCGGCATGCGTAGATACGAACACGGTTTCCGCAGTCTGGTCGTTCAGCTTCCGGTAGAAGTGCTCGAGGACTTCCTCTACCTGCAATGCCCTCAAGGACCAGTATCCGCGACCGGTCCGCTGGCGCTTCACCTGGTGATATGCAGTCCCCGACGGCTGTGTGACGGTAAACTCCACCCCTTGTCCATCGTCACCGACGGGTTCGAGAGAAATGGATCCGGCTTCTTCACTCAAAACCCGCGCCATGTTGACGACGGTCCAGAGAAGCTCGTATCGATTGCCAGATTTATCGCTGGCTCCACCGGGTAAAGGCATGGGTTTTGTGTTTATACCGGACGGCCACGCGCCTGGCATATGCGGGAACGCAGATGTGTTGTGTTCACCAATTACGGGTCTGGCCTCAACCGTGCCGGCAAGTGTGTGGTCCGTCAACCAGGCGTTTCCATCGAACGGGACATGCGAACCCGCGTGAACTGGGACTGGCCCCGGACTATCGCGGCGGGCTGGACGCTGGCCTCCGCCATCCTGGGACGGCATGGCCCAAGTGGGAGATATAAACCCGGGGACATTATACTCGTGCCCGTTATTTTGAGCTCGTCAACCCGCCGCTCGGCCCGCTCGTGGTGGCGTGGTCAGCGCCGTCACGGTCGCATGGGTTAGCATCCCACACCGACGGAACCTCGGTGCGTGGTCAGCCCTGAAGGAGCGCCGACACCGGTGACTGATCAGGCCAAGTGAGGGCAGCTGCGTCCTTGCCGAGGTTGGCGAGCGGCGACGGACAAGGAGGCATCATCATGGCAGAGGAAACAGGGAAACGCCGTTGGTTTACGCCCGTGCGCGTGAACCTGCTGGTCATCGCGCTCTTGATCGCGGTACTGAACGGGGGCATCGGCTACCTCGTTTATCTGGCAATCACAACTGATGAGATATCGGAATTTGTCACCGGCGCGCTCGTGGGACTGCTGCCGGTGGGGATCACAGCGTTATCGAGCCTGGGCACGACGTTGATGAACGACAAGTAGCCGAACCATTGACCAGGGACGGATCATGAAAAGAATTGTGGTTTGTTGCGACGGCACTCGGGGCAAGTACGACGCCCCGGACAAGAACACTAACATAGTGCGCCTGTTCGAGCGGCTGGGTCCGGATGGTCCGGAGCAGATCTCCTACTACGACCCGGGCGTTGGAACCCACAGTCCGTTGCGGAACGGAACCATAGGTTTGCTGGACATGCTGGTCGCGTCGGCGTCCGGCATGGGGATAACCAGCGAGGGTCTGAACGGGAATGTCAGGGAAGCCTACCGATACCTCATGGCCGGCTACGAGCCAGGGGACCAGGTCTACCTGTTTGGGTACAGCCGGGGCGCTCACACCGTGCGGGTGCTGGCCGGTATGTTGCACAAGTGCGGTCTGCTCACCAGAGGGAGCGAGAACTTGGTCCCCTACATGACCTCCATCTACCGCCGCGCGGGCAACGATGAAATCGCCGCCGGGTTCAAGCGCAGCTTCTCCCGCGAGTGCAGGCCTCACTTCATCGGCGTGTGGGACACGGTAGCCTCGGTCGGATGGGTGAGGCGGAAGCAGTTCTCCAACAACCGTCTGAACCACGACGTGTCCTATGGATACCAGGCGCTGGCCCTGGACGAAAGGCGCCACCACTTCAGGGTCTCGCAGTGGGACGAGACCGATCTGCCCGCCGGCCAGACCATCGAGCAAGTGTGGTTCTCCGGATGCCACGGAGACGTGGGAGGACAGGAATCCGACCGGCGCATCTCCGATATCACGCTGGAATGGATGCTGCGCCACGCCGAGGACAAGGGATTGAAACTGAGACCCGACTGGAAGGAGTCTCTGAACCCCGACCATTCGGGGGAGACCCGACGCTCGGACCGGCATATATGGCGGCTGGGCGCGAAGGACCGCCAAATTCCGGATGGCGCCAAGATTCATCGGAGCGTATCGCAACGCATGGCCGACCCCGATAACGGGTACCGACCCGGCAACCTGCCAGAGTCGTACGTGGAAGTGCATTAGGGCAGAGGAGGTGGTTGTCCTGAAACCGAAGTCATGGGACCAAGCCGCCGCGCGAGTAGTCGAGGCAAACCGGCATACGGTGCATGACTCACCGGTTACCAATCGCACGAGGTCCTGGCGAGAGCTGTATCACATCGTGATACAATCGAGCCGGCGCGAGCTGGACTTTCAGGCTTCCTGGAGATGGATATGCCGACGGTTGCCATCGTAGGCCAGTACCAATTCGTCATCCGCACCAGGGAGTTTGATTTTGAGCCGCCCCACGTCCACGTACGCGTCGGGAATGAAGACTGGGCACGGATTCTCCTGGACAACGGCGAATATTCCCACGAACCTCCGCCCGGGCATTACCGCGCGATTCTCGAGGCTTTCGACGCGCACGCGGTCGCCATCCGGGAAGAGTGGTTCCGAATTCACGCGAGGTGAGGAACAATGGCCACGACGCTGGTGACAAACGCCGACCGCATGATGTCGTCCGCCTCTGTGCTGGACGAGGGAATCGAGCTGACCTTCGTGGATGGATGCTCCGGCCTGATCCCGTTCCGCGACCTGCCCGAAGTTTCGGAGGGTGGCGGCCTCAAGAACCTGGAATTGCCCACGCCATATGAGATGATCCTGATCACGGTTAGAGGTGATCAGTCCGAGATCCCCTGGGACTTTGCCCGCCACTACTGCGATCCGACCTACCGGCCGCGTATAGAAGCCCAGGCCAGGCAGGCGCGCGCGAGTCTGGGTGGGCGTATCCGGGCGCGTCGTGAGGCGGCGGGTTTGACCCAGGCGGACCTTTCATCCCGCGCGGGGATCGGCAGGGTAACGCTCACCCGCATTGAGAAAGGAGAGCATAGCCCGCGAACCGAGACCCTCACAGCAATCGCACGGACCCTGGGAGTCGAGGTTGAGGACCTGATCCTGCCGCCATCGCGTCGAAATCCATGACCTTCCAGCAGCACGGTTCTGAACCTGGTCCAATAAGGCAGCGGTGGTCAATACAACATCTAGAACTTGGTGATGTTTCGTACTCACTGCAACCGGGTCACGGGCCACCGGTCGCAAGAGTACTTGGCGGTCAACCTGCGGTACCTGGGGACATAGGGGAAAGGTAGGGTGTGAATCATGACCAGAACATATCGAGTGTCCGAGGCTATGCGATTTGCTCGAGAGGGAGAGCATGGTGAGACGATTTGAGGACGAGTCGACACAACCTAACCGGGCCTTGCAGATCTGGCAGATACTCATCGCGATGGCCGCCAACCGGCAAACTACGACCTACAACGCTCTTGCCCAAAAACTGGGGTACCAAGGAGCTGGCCAGTTCATGTCCGGTCTCCTAGACCCGGTCATGCTTTACTGCCAAGCCAACAGCCTGCCGCCACTGACCGTGTTAGTGGTCAACCAAGAAACAGGAAAGCCAGGAGCAGGCTTGGCGGACGCTCTACAGGACACAGACTAGGACCGTGAGCGTGTGTTCAATTACAGGTGGTTCCACATATTCCCGCCGACTCCGCAGGATTTTGAGGAGGTCCTTGGTAGAAGAAACGTCTGACGACACCGGTTCCAAGGTTTACATTTGGCTACGCCCGCCCATGATCAACAGGGCCTTACAACACAACGTCAAGTACAGGCACAGTTTGGGGCCGGCTCATAACGCTAGCAGTGGATGTTCTATCGTTTTACATTGAGGTTACCGATACTAGATATGGTTCGCCCAACCTCCATTACGCAGTGCAGCGCGGTCACGAACCTGCGTTGCCTGCGGCGCGGAACTGGTTCCGCCCGTCCGCATGCCCCACACCTTCTACGTGAAGACCCTCTACCGCATCGCCGGCCAGGACTACTGCCGCCATCAGGGCCGCGGTGGCGGCCGGATACATCACCGAGATCAGGGCCGGCGCCGGACCGGTGATGGTGGCGCATCGAGGAGCGCCCTCGGGCGAGTTTGGCCAGATCGACCGGGGCTGACCCGATGTATGCCATCACATTCCACCAGCCCTGGGCGTCGCTGATCGCCCTGGGGATCAAGGCCGTGGAAACACGGTCGTGGCCGGCGCGGTAGAATGCGATCCAGAAGGCCAGGCTGAAGGTACGGTCCCTGGGGACCATCTCACGCGAGCTAGGCATATCCGGCGTAACCCTGCGCAAGTTACTGACCGTCCTGGACTCCATGCTCAAGCACGGCAGGACCTGGAACCATCCCGCCACCCAGTCCGTCACCAGTTCCCATCGACTTTCAATACGGTTGCTTGACACACTCACGACCGGACAGGGGTAACAGACAGCACATAGCTGACGAACCATTCTGGGACGTCTGGTCACGACCTGAACGGTTTGACTGGCATTGTGGCTCGCCTTATCATCTTGGACGCCGGCTTGGGTCGGGCCAGTAGAGCCCTACACCTCGGCGTTTGAGGATTGCGTTCATGATCGGTCAGGGTCTCGACATCGCGCTGGACAGTTCGCAGTTGGAATTCTGTCAGTCTGGTGCGCAAAATATACGGCTGCTCGCGCCCGCGGGCTGCGGCAAGACAGCCTCGCTTTTGCACCGCTGCCGAGAGCTGATCCAGCGATCAGACCGGAAACCCAGATTTTTGATCGTTACCTTCACCAAGACCGCAGCGGCGGAGCTCAAGGATCGGGTCGAACACGATGCGTACTTTGAACCCGTGAGAGGGCAGGCCAATATCACGACCCTCAACGCTTGGGGCTGGAACAGGATCAGGAACCTCAGCCGTATCAACAATCCGAGGTTGCTGACTTCCGCCAACGATTCGTTCTTCGCGATGAAGAACCAACTCCATCCCGTGTGGTCCGGCAACGAGCACCTCGAACCGATTGTTACCAAACCGGGTAACGCGCCGAGAACCCTGATGACCGTGATGGACAACTTGAAGTCAATGGGGTTCGTCCACACTCGCGACGTTAACCGCCCACTGTACCAACAGCACCTTGACGCGTTGACCCAACAAGGATTGGGTTGGAGGATCGATGAACAGTTCGAGCTGCTGACTGATCTCGGCGTCCTCGACCGCCCCAAACGGGGTGACACGGATGGGCCATCGACCAGTCGTCGCGACTTTTACGATCGGTTTTTCATATTCTGGAGGAACGGCACGGCACGGCTCCTGGAAGAATCGACGTTCACATTCGAGGACCAAAAATATTGGAATTATTTGGATATTGCGGGCGACTCTGCAGACGGCAAAACCCCGACCCCACTTGCCGGAGCAGTTCGCTACGACCACATCATGGTGGATGAGTTCCAGGACATCAATCCATTGGACATGGCGTTGCTCAGGACGATTACGGAAAGGCACCGGGCGACGCTAACTATCGTCGGCGACGATGACCAGGCCATCTTCGAATGGCGCGGAGCGACCCCTGAGTACATCCTGAACCCCGAGCAGTATTTGGGCGCGTCATTTCATGACTATCACCTTCAGGTCAACTACCGCTCTCCCAGGAACATCGTCGAGCATTCCCAGCGCCTGATCAGCAACAACAAAAACCGCGTCAGCAAACGCGTTGAAGCTGTGGAAGGAGCGGATATCGCTGAGATTGAAGTTAGGAGAACCGACAGCATCAGCGAACGGCTGGCCTTGGTGACCGACCTGGTGCGGAACACGGAATACCCGGGCAAAGTAGCCGTGATCAGTCGTCTTCGCCGTCAACTGATTCCGTACCAGATCTATTTTGCATCCGACGGGGCGCCCTTCAATACAGCGGTGGATCTCGATGTTTTCAACAGCAACGCCTTCGACAGCCTAGTCGCCTTGCTTGAAGTGTGGGAACGACGTCAGGACCGCCGCAGAGTCGGTCAGACCGTTGAGGACGCTGTCGCGATTTGCGACATCATCCGGCGTCGCCCCCTGAGCAAGAGAAACAGGGACGATTTAACCCGCCACCTACGGAGTTCGAACCCCAGGACCGTTGCCGACGCGGTCGCCACACTGAAAGATTACGACGGGCCGAAGCTGAGTGGCAAAACTCATTTGCAACTTCACGAGGTCGCCCACGATCTCCTGAGTGCGTCCAGAGTCGACGGCGCGTTGAGATCTATCAGCGAGGGCTTTGACGGTCTCCAGTTCGACCGAGAAAGGGCGGCGGACGATGTGTTTTACACCGCTCCTCCTCTCGATCAGCTTGCCGACATCTGCGAGAACGAGGGGTTCAGCGCGGCCGATCTGATCGATCGGATCGATGCCGTGAAAGTACAGGTGCAGGAATACAGGGACTTTGATGGCGACGGGGATGATGACGACGCAAGTACCATCCTGGAGAGGCCATTGCATCTGATGACCGCCACCCGGGCGAAGGGGAAGGAGTTCGACACCGTCATTCTGCTCGACACCGTACAAGGGATTTGGCCTCACCAACGGACCAAGGACGAGCGTGAAATGGAGGTGGAAAGGCGGTTGTTTTACGTGGCGTTCACTCGCGCCCGACGGCAGGTCGTCATGCTCATGAGCAGTGAGGCCGGGTTCATCAGTCCTTTCGTGGAGGAATTGGAATTGCCGGTATCCGCAAGCTAGGGCATGTTCGGGTCGATTCCGGTAAGGGGGGAGGATCGTGCGCTAAGGGGAATGGCGTCGGTTGAGTGTGCGATAGACGGTTGGTCTTGAGACGGAGAAGAGCTCAGCTGGGTCGCTCATGGAATACTCGCCGGTGGCATGCATGGGGCAGAGTTCCCGCTGCTTGCCACGCAATTTTCCCTTGGCGCGAGCGATGCCCGTGCCCTCGTGGGTGCGCATACGGATGAGATCGGCCCCGAACCCGGCGAAGGTGGCGAGGATATTGAAGAACATCTTGCCCATGGGATCGTCCGGGTCGTAGAGCGTCCCCCTTACGGACAGCGCCGCTCCTGCCGGGATGAACGGATAACGGAGAGATGAAACATGCCGAACCGGTGCCTTTCCCATTAGCGTACTATCCTGCCCCCTGCCGGAATCGACACGGAGTGGTCAAAAGGCTGATCAATCCAGCCCCACAGCAACGTTAATCGCCGCCCTGCAAGCCGACAAACCAATCGGCTGAAACAAAAAACCGCGACCTTCGCCTGGACATCGGCCGATCCACTTTGGGGGTCCACCCGGGCAAGGGCCGGGTGGCGCTGGCGCATCGAGAATTGCATAATGCGATCATCTGCACCGCCAGGTTCGGTCCCACCGGCCAGGACCGCGAATGATGTGGCGCCGCCACGGCCTGACGTTGAGGACAACCGGAGGGCCGCCGTGCCATGGAAATCGGTTCGGGCGCGACCGGTGGCTTGGGGAGTGTGCCGTGACGCGACAATTATTGTGGACCGGGCTGAGGTGTTTTGCCTGCGTCTTCCTGTGGGCATCATTTGCCTGCAACGGTGGGTCTGACCCCGAACCTGCGCGGAGCGAAACGGACCTTGCAGTCGTCATGGTCGCCGGGACAGTGACTCCTGCGCCAGCGTCGCCCATTGCCGTCGAGCCAACTCCCGAACCCAAAGCCAACGCGACCCCAGTCCCATCTTCGCCGATGCCTGCGGGAAAACCCGCCCCAACGCAGGCGCTGACCGCCACTCCGTTGCCCGCTGCCACTTCGCCGCCGTCCACTCCGATCCCGACGCGCGCCGCTATTTTGGCATGGGGCAACGGGTCGCCTGACCGGCCATCGACCTGCGCTCCTTCCGCCAAACTTACTTTTGAAAACCGGCCACCTCAGGGCGGTACGCTGGTGCGGTTGTACGCCGATCCTCCCACTCTGGATCCTCATCTCTCGGACGACCTGACCTCAAAGCTGATCGTCCAGGAAATATTCGGTGGTTTGGTCACACTGAGCCTGGACCATCAACCCGTGCTGGACCTCGCCGCAGGCTGCCGCGTAAACCATGACGGAACGGTATACACCTTCATCCTGCGCGACAACGCCAGATTCCAGGACGGCAAACCCGTCACCGCCCACGACGTGAAATGGTCCATAGAACGCGCCGCCGACCCGACGACGCGGTCCCCGACCGCCTACGATTCGCTGGGTGACATCGTGGGCGTCGGCGACAAACTGGAGGGTTACGCCGACGAGGTGCAGGGAGTCCGCGTGATTGACGCCCGCACCGTGGAGTTCGAAATCCACGCTCCAGACTCCGCGTTCCTTGCCCGACTGACCTCGGAGGCCGCCTTCGTACTCGACCAGGACCAAATCAACGACGACGGTACCTGGTTGACGAGTCCCAACGGCACCGGACCGTTCCGACTGGGAGACTACCAGGCCGGCCGACTCATCGTCCTGGAACCCAACCCGTTGTATCACCTGGGCCCGCCTCACCTTGACGGCATCCGCATGATCCTAGACGGGCAGGACGCTATGTCCATGTATGAGGACGATGTGATCCACATGACCGGGGTGGGCATTCAAGACCTGCCCTTGATCCTGGATCCCGACCATCCCCTCCATGGAGAATTGCACCGTTCTCCCCCGGACTTCGACGTCTTCTACATCGGACTCAACGTGGCGGAGCCGCCCTTTGACGACCCCAGAGTGCGCCAAGCGTTGAACTACGCCATCGACCTGCAGAGCATAGCCGACAACGTTCTGGGCGGGAGGGTATCGCCAGCACGAGGCGTGATACCCCCGGGCTTTCCGTCCCACAACGAAAACCTGCGTGTTTACGAACACAAACCCGACTTGGCGCGGGAACTGTTACATGGTTCAACCTATGGAGAGGCGTTGGCATCACGCGCGTTCCCCGATGTCACGTTGACTATCTCCGGCAGCACGGGCGCCCCCGTACCTGCTTATCTGCAAGCGATATTGGAGCAGTGGCGACAGGAACTGAACATTGAAGTCAGTGTGCGACAGATCGAATGGGCCGACTTCATTCGGGGCGTAGGTCAAAGAAAGTACGAGATGTTCAGCTTGGGTTGGATAGCCTATTACCCTGATCCGGCGGTCTTTCTACGGCAACTGTTCCATTCCAACAGCAGCGGCAACAATACGGGCTACAGTAATCCAGAGGTTGACCGGCTCCTGCACGAGGCTAGGCTAGAGCGGGATCGCGAGCGCCGTTTTCGGATTTACAACCGGGCCGAGCAGATGGTTCTGGATGACGCGCCCTGGGTCTGGACCTGGTTCAGCGGCGAGGGTTACGTGCTTATACAACCCGACGTTTCGGGCTATATATTGACGCAGATGCCGGTTCCCAAGCACCGCTACGTCTATTTCGCTCGATCTACCAATGCACGCTGAATAGGCACTATTGATACCCCATCTGGTTCGCCCAACGTCCATTCCTTACTTCCGCGAGCATTCCGCCGCGTGTTGGCTACGAGCGCGCTCGGGCCAAGCACGCCGTTCATGCAAACCCGCAATCGCGTTTCGATGATGGGTTGCCGCACATAGAACGGGTCTCGGACCGCCCAGCAAACCGGAGCAAGTCGAACAAAGAGGTTGGCGTTGAAGTGGAGGCCGACGTGGACAGGGCGATTCTCGTCCCAATCTGCACTGTGGTCGGACCTTCCGGCGCGGTTTGGGTTCAGACCGGCGGTTGGCTTCCGTAACCCCAGGACCGCCAATAAATCGGTACCACCCGGCGTTTCGCCGACGAGTTGCCCATCAGGCACCCCGTGCGTACAATATGTGCTGTACACGGTTTCCGGAGGTGCAGCGGATGCCCAGGCTGGACATACGCCTCGACCATGACCATCGGGCCCGGCTGAACGCCGTGGCCAAAGACGCCGGATTGTCCGTCTCGGCAGCCGTGCGTCACATGATCGACCAGGCCTATGAGGACGTGCTCCGGAAGGAGCGCCAGAGCGCCTTCCAGCGGTTGACCTCGCTGCAGGTGGAAACGCCGGCGGATCCGGATGAGCTGTCCCGGGAGCTGGAGGAAGCCCATGCCCCCGGCGACCTTTATTGACGCCAACGTCCCGATCTATGCGGCCGGCCGGGATCATCCCTACCGTGAGCCCTGCATTCGGGTCCTGGCCGCCGTAAACGAAAACCCCGACGGGTTCGTCACCGACGCCGAGGTGTTCCAGGAGATCATGCACCACTATCGCCGGACGCAGCGGTGGGACGCGGGACATATGGTGGTGGAAAGCTTTGCCACCATGATGCGCGGCCGGGTGTCTCCGGTGGCCATCGACGACGTCCTGGCGGCGGGAGGGCTGGCCAATGAGCACCAGGGCCTTAGCACGCGGGATCTCTTGCACCTGGCCGTGATGCGCCGCCTGGGCGTGACCCGCGTCGTTACGGCCGACGCCGACTTCGACAGGGCGCCCGACATCATCAGGGTCGACCCGGCCGATTTCGGAGAGCGGGAACTGGCTTGAGGAGTCGCGCCATGCCCTACGCGGCCCAGACTAAGGTATCCATCGCACAGAGCAAGACCGACATCGAGGCGCTACTGGCCAGATACGGCGCCACCGGCTTCGGCTACGCCACGGAAGGGGACCGGGCGATGGTAGCGTTCAATATGGAGGGACGCCGGGTGCAGCTCATGCTGGCGATGCCGTCAATCGACGATTTCGCCGTGACGCGGGGCAACTCCAGGAGGACCGCGGCCGCTCAGGCGTCGGCGTGGGAGCAGGCCTGCCGCAGCCGGTGGCGCGCGCTGCTGCTGATCATCAAGGCCAAGCTGGAGGCGGTGGAGGCGGGGATCACCACGCTGGAGACCGAGTTCCTGGCCAACATCGTCTTGTCCAACGGCGTGACGGTGGGGCAGCTGATGACCCCGCAGATCGAGGAGCATTACCAGACGGGCAAGATGCCGGCGTTGCTGCCGGGCAGTTGAGGGGCTGCTGATGCGAAGATGGTACTGGCGAGCGGGGGCAACCGCGGCGGATTTGGGCCGCGTGTCCGGCGTTGATTTGCGATAAGGACGAGAAGTGGACGAACAGGATATCAACCAGCGCATCCTGGAATCTTACCAAGACCGGGTCTCAAGGGATCTGTCCCGGGTGGGTATCGGAGAAGAGCGTGCTGTCTATCTTGCCGACCACAGTAACGTCGTGCGGGATTTGGCCGACTGCCCTCCAGACGACTGGGCTCTCGTGCGGGCTGCCAGGCATCACATCGCCGGTTCCGAGGACTTGAACCTGACCTACAACAGCAGGCTGGGCCGGGAGATCCTCGCCAGCTTTGAGCAAGAAACCCAATACCACCTGCTCGACCTTGTCCAGGAGACCCGGAGCGATCGTCCCGTCCTCCAGCCGGACCCTCAGGAACAATTTCCCGATCATCGGTTGACGGCCCGAGAAGCAACCTATTACCACAGTCGCGCCGCGTTGGCCCTGTTGGTGAGCAGAGACGACCCGAATCGGGCCATTGCACTGCTTGAAGAGCTCCGTTCAATCCTCGACCCTCGCATCCACTTTCTGCTTCCCGGGAGTAACCGCAGCCTGTGGGCCCATCAGGAATTGGGTCGATTACCAACTCTCTATGAAAGGGTCGAACGGTTCGAGGACGCGCTTAATGTTACGCCCATCTCTTTTAACCACGTTGGCAGCGAAACTCCAACCTGCGACGTCGCGTGTCGCCGGTTGGATGGCTGGCTGAACCAACTCTCCCGATCCGGGGGCGTGTCCGCGGTGGAACGCTGCCTGGACATTATCTATGGTTGGCTCGACGGGGCCGGTGCTGTTGACGAAGAGGAGCGGGACCATGTTGGAGAATGCTCCACTGCGACGCGTCAGTTCTGGGCCTGGTACTACGGCAACGCACTGGGCCGCCTGTTGGTCGCGCGACCTTCGCTACGGGCGTCATTGCTTGACGAGATCGAGGCCGGAGAATGGGACAACTGTTGGCATGTGGCCGGCGTCCTGTTTGAGACCGTCCCCCATTCGTGGGACGAATACCGCACCCGGGCTTTGAAGTTCTACAATTCCTCCGATATCGAATATCCCCGGCAGGGCCCAAGACCCTGGAATGCAGCTCAACCGCCGCACCTGAGCGCCCAGAGCGACCTCTATTGGGCGATGCGCATCGGTTTCGCCGACGCTCACGCCGTGAATGCCGAGGACCGGAAAGGGTCCCTGGACGGTATCACTGACGCTCTGGAACGGATTGAAACGATCACATCCGGTACGGCTCGTCATGTATTGCGCGCAGAGCGCAACATCGACAACCTGATGGATGCCGTGAATGATCGTGTGATGCCCAATCACGAATACTGGTATGGGCTGTTGCAGGAGGAATTGCCCGATTTCATCAGCAGACTGCCCCGGCCCACTGTAGACCATCTCATTGATGCTTACCGGCACAGATCCGCGATGGAGTGGGACTACTGCAAAGTTTCTCTCTGTAAATCCGTAGAGTCGCTGTTCGTCCGTATACTCGTGCCGGGAATCCAGGCGCTTCCCGAGTCAACCAACCTGACGATAGCCCTGCCCAGGGGAAAGCGGACGCCCCGGAAGCGTTCCTCCGAGCAATGGCACAACATTCCCATGTCCGGGTGGGTCCAGGTTCTCAGGACGGCCACGGACGGAGGCATAAACGCTCCGCTCCGAGAATTCCTGCCCCACGCCTTCCCCGATATCGATTTGGACTCCGCGATCAACCTGCACGCCGCGCTGGAGAACATCGCGCAGCTGAGGGGCGGAGCGGCCCACGACTCGAACACTGCAGACGGTCGCAAGGTCAGGGACGCCGAGGAACTCTGGGAGCTCGTGATGGGTGGAGGCAGCGCGGGTTTTCTGGCCCAATTCTGTTCCGCCCTGGGATTGGCCAAAGACGGTCGAGCGACCAGAAATGCCGATGGCGCCTGATAGCAGGGTCAGCACCGTAACGATTCGTCCCGGCCAGACCAGGCGGGGAAGGGGATGTGCTCACATAGACGCAGGCGTTGGGATGGAAGAAGGGCTCGCGACGTGGGTAGGATGCCCTCTATGCTAATGCTTTTGTCGCTTCGATGATGGACGGCCAGTTCTACAATCGGCTGCCTAAAGGTGCGCTCCGACGTCAATCAATGTGGTATCAATCCCGGAGGAGCGTGTCGCGACAATCACCGTGAGAGAGTCTGGCAATGACGCGTGAGAGCGCGCACCTGGCCAATCTGTTGCTGTTGGCTTCACTCTTGGAAGTTGATGGTTACGGTGTCGCCGGCCAGCCAACGAAAGGATGTGATCTCCGCATTTTTTGGCAATTCAAACACAAGCCAACCGTCCAACCCGGTGCCTCGGGGCAGGACTTGGGGGCGTTCTAGCAGCTCGATTCGTCCGTCGCGCTGAACTTCCTCGTGCAGTGGGTTCCAAAGGAACTTGACGCAGTCCTGGGGCGCTCCTGGATTCAATGGCACATTGCAACGGTCGGACTCCTTTCCAGACATGTCAGATTGTTCTGCCAGTTCACTGATGTCCAGCGGGCGATATCGGACCTGAAGAGAATCCAGCAGTTCAGCGGCGTTTCGGTCAATATCGACGGAGGCGCTGGGTACGGTGTGATTCTCAACTTTGACGCGCATCAGCGCCAGTTCGTTGCTGGCCAAAGTTGGAACAATCCGATACGCATCCTCGTCGGAACTGCCCTGAGTGAGTTCACCAGACGGTGTGGTCCACCGCAATTCGTCGGTACGCGTCACGTCGGCGATACTTACGTGCAACGTTTCGCCTTTGTAGTATTTCCCGATACGCCAGGACCTAGCGGTGAGATTTTTGCCATTTCGCAGGTTCTCGAAACGGTCGAAAATCTCTGTCATGGGGAGCGCGTAGCCGAAACCCGCCAAATGCTCGTTCCCCTGGGAGTTCATGCCTATGATTTCGCCCGCGCGGTTTATCAGCGGCCCGCCGCGGTACCCCGGGTTCAAGACGGCGTCGATAGCAATCCGGTGCACACCGTTCTGATCACGGCTTTCCGAGGATACGATGGCCCTGGTCAGAGTGATGTTTTTCTGTTCCGGTATGAAACCAAGAGCAAAAACCCGGGAGCCCAACTCGTAGGTCGCAGATGTCTGAATGCCATCACCTGCGGTGCGCATAAGGTCGAGGCCGCTGGACCAGTTGGTTTTGGTGATGTCGAAATCGTCAGGGCCAACGGCGAGGAGGGCTACATCAGCGATGGAGTCAAAGCCCAAAACCTCCACCTTGGTCAGTTGAGGGATGTCGTCGAAGCCCCAATCGACGGTTGCGTAGCCGTCAGCGCCGACCACGTGCTGGCTGGTTGCTACATACCAGTCGGAGCGACGAAGGGGATCCCGGATGAAAAAGCCCGTGCCACTGCCGTGGGATGATGTTATGTGGACCACCCAGGGCCTGAGGCTATCATTGAGCTCAGCGATGGACGGTGTGGGTGTCGGCATGACGGTGGGTCGAGGCGTAGCAGTAGGAGCGAGCGGTGCAATAGGTGCAACCGCAGGCGTGGGCTTGTTGGTCGGAGTTGCAGGAGGAGCAGGGGATGAAGTGGGACGTTGGGCAATTGACGGACTCGATGCCTCCTGCACCGGTTCTGCGACCATGCTTTCCGGCGTCCGGCCTTGCGCCGGAGTCGGCGTGGGCGGGGAAGGCGACGCACACGCGAGGAGGAGCAAAACCAGGAAAAACGTGGTGGTAGACCTGGTTATCGGGTTGGTAAGCCTGCGTTTTGACATCTATTCCCTTCGATCGCTCTGTGATTCCCGACTGCGGCGACCGCTGATATCCATCGTTCAGTTCGATGACCTCGCGGATGAGCGTCAGGGAACATCCATTGCCGATTATAACGCTGCGAGCCACGGAGGCCGGGTTCATTAACCAACCTGCCAATCGCCATGCTTGCAATCAATCCCACCGAAACCGTACGACGGCAACCGTCGCGAGGGGTAGGATCACCTCAGCGATCGCGGGCTGGCGCAAGCGAGCTCACACCAACCCATTCGGTGCGACCGGGCGCTCCTCCCGCACTTGCCCCCGATCTCGACACCGGCGAGCACTGTGATTGTTGCGGGCCTGGCTTGTACGCGCATGTATAATCCGTGCCATCAGTGCGCGTTGGGGCCCGTCATGCTGCGAAAATATTTCGTGATTACAGCCATGAGCCTGTCCGCAGTGATGGCGGTAATATTCAATCTCGGGTGCATGGGCGGCTCCGACTCTCAACAGGTTGAGACAATAGTATCTTCGGTGGCGGTTCAACCGACCAGCGTTCCTACCCCTACGTTGACGCGGGTGCCGACCCCGCCGACCACTCCGCATCCCACGCCGACGGTCGAGCCCACGGCCACTCCGCGGCCGGCCCCAACACCCGTGCCGACAATGTCGTCTGCCGACGTATATTCCCTGATTGCGCCTTCCGTGGCAATGGTGATCAGTTCAGTTGGCACGGGTAGCGCCGTCCTGCTCGAAGACGGATACCTTGTAACCAATCATCACGTGGTCTGGCCAGACCGTGGGGTGCGGTTGCTTTTTCCTGACGGGGTGGACCTTAGGAACGTAAGCGTGGTGGCGGTGGACCCGTTGGCGGATATTGCCCTGCTGGGTCCGGTGGACACGGAAGCCAAGGGCTTGAGTTTCAGCAAAGGGGAGAGTTTTCCGGTGGGTGGCGAGGTTTTCATGGTTGGCTATCCGGGTGAGGTGGAGCGGTCGCCGAAACCCGCCATCGTCAGCGGGGTTCTATCTCGTGTGCGAAGCTGGGACCAGGCGGGAATAACCTATTTGCAGACGGATGCCTCGATTGCCGGAGGACAGAGCGGCGGCGCGATGGTGGATGCCAGGGGAAGGTTGCTGGGTGTTTCTGGTTTTTCTTTCACCGACGCTCAATACGCTCTGGTGGCGTCATCGGTTGACGTCGGGCGTGTCGTCGGCAGGTTGAAACGGAGCGCGGAAACCCTGGCCCTGGGCGATCGGGTATTTCCGGAGGGTCGCGGTGAGTTGGAGTTTATTATCGAGTTGAGAGACGGGTGGGACCGTCGGGATTTCGTGCTGACGGCGCCGGAGCCGACCACGGTGGATTTTGAGCTGGCGTGCGACGGTCGCGCGAAAATGTACCTGTACGACGGGAGTGGAACGGTGGTTCAGCGGGACGACGCGGATGAAGCCGGTGAATGGACGAATGTGGCGCTACCGAACCGGGGAGTCTATTTTTTGCAGGTCGGGCAGCACGAGGATGAGCGCGTCCAGTGCCGGCTGTCCAGCAGCGTTCAACTGCGCCAGCTACCTGACCCAGACGATGGCAGGGAAGTGGTCAAGGGCAGAGTCATAGCCGGCAACCTGGACCACTTCCGGGACGTTGACTGGTTTCTGGTCAGCCTGAAAGAAGGCGAAACGGTCGAGGTGACCACGGATTCGCTGAATGTGGACACGGCTTTGCGGGTGCGCTGCCGGGGTTGCGGAGGCAACCGACTGGCCCAGAATGACGACAGTGGGGGCGGGCTGTTCGGCGCGAACGCCAGGGTGATCTACCGGGCTGATTCGGATGGCGAGTTCGTGATCAGCGTTGACGCATCCGGCGGCAATAATGGGGGAGGATATTTCCTATCCGTGAAGCGGGCTTTATCAGGGTCAGTGCTGACTCCGCTGTCGGGTGAGCGTGTAACCGGTGCGGACGCGTTGACCAACCAGGTATTTGACTGTCTGGAGAGTAACGAGGACGCCTGGGAATCTCTCATGACAAGTGTCGAAGATGGGTTGGTTGCGGACGGTATGAACCGGGACTTGGCGAAGGGTTTGGTGGAGTTGCTGTTGGGGGACAGGACTGCGTTTGTGTCAGCCATGCGTGATCCGGTGTCTGAAGATCCATCCAGTTTTCACGAGTTCCTGGATACGCAGTGTCAGGAGGAGGGTAGCCTGGCAGTCGACGATTCCGGACCGGTGCAAGGGCGTTTGTTCTGGGACCGGTTCGGAGAGGGTCGCCTATTTGGTCCGATCAACGCGACCATGCGGCATGATCCGGCCGACGGCAAGATTGAGCGGAAAGCCGCTGACTTGAGGCTGGATGATTTTCTGGCCTCGGCGACCTTTGTGAATCCTTCTGCCGGAGCTTGGGATTATGGATTCTATCTCCGGGACGACCGGGACCTGGAAAACGGCCGGTTCGGTTATGTGGCGGTCACCAGCGAAGGGAAATGGAGTTTGCGCTGGCGGGACCGCGCCTCCGGCCAAACCACTACAATCTCCAGCGGCCTCCTGGGCAGTCTCGATATCAGCGACGGAGGGCAAAATCTCCTGGAGATGGCGGTATTCGGCGATAGGGGATTGTTTCTGGTCAACGGCCATTTCGTGGCTTGGCTCGACGTCTCGGATATGCCCGAATCGGGCGACGTTGCGGTGGTAACCGGAATATTCAAGGGAAATGAGTCATCGGGCGCGCTTACCCGTGTCCGAGATTTAGAGATTTGGTCGTTGGCGAAGGTTCACGAGACCGATACGGGTACCGTTGAGGTCAGACCAAAAGGGCCGTGGGAGTATTCCAGCGACGCGGACGGCCCCGATTTTCTGGCCGAGGTGGAATTTGTGAGACCCCCCGGCGATGATTGGAGCCTGGGCTTCCTGGTCCGGGCTGTGGACTCCGACCGATTTGATTCGGTGGTAGTCAATGGCGAAGACGGCTGGGTCCACGAATGGATGGGACCGGGCGACGACTCAGCGGTAACCGATGGAGCCCTGGCTGGCGAGTTTGGCGACAGCGTGCATCTGCTGTTGGTCGGGTTTGGACCGGTGGGATTGTTGTTCGTGGACGGTGAGTTGGTGTCACGCTTGGACCTGTCCGGCAATCTGGAACGGGGAGAGGTACTGCTCATTGGCGACACTGGCGACGAGACCATGGGTCCCATGCAGTTTGGACATTTCAGGCTGTGGGCGCCTGGCTAAAATCCGGCCCACGGGACGGATGCACCCCGACGTCGGCTCCACGATGAGCGGTGGAGGTAGCGGCACTTTCCCTATGGAACCCCAAGCGCAGGTCGCCGCTTTATTCCCAACGAACTACGGACACATCACATTGGGCCTGCCGGCAATAACGTCCTTGTCCAACTCGTTCGACACGTTTTGGTTCACGCAACATCCATCACGTGAACGGCTTCATCAGACCCCCTCGTGGAGATGGGCAGGATTGAGAAAGTCGATCCACCCGCCGACATCCGCACCACCCACCAGTACGTCCATGCGCTGAGGGACGGCCGCAGCAGCGAGGAGCACCGCGCCATCGTCCTCTGGGACAAGGTGGGCGGTGGGCTGAGACTGTCAAAGGCTGCGGCCGACAACCTGGGCCGCTACACCCAGGCGCTCCTGGAGATCGCCCGCTCGTCGGGACAGCGCCCGGAACGGGAAAGACTTCCGAGAGAAGACACGGCCGCCGCGCTGCACCGGTGGGCGGCTGCCGTGGCGCCCAACACGCTGAATCCCGAGCAGACGCCCGCGATCACCGAGTACGGCGGCACGACCTTCCGCAGCCAGATGGAGGCCCGTTGGGCGGCGTACTTCGACCGGCGGAGCATCGCATGGGAGTGTGAGCCGGCGCGGTTCGACGGCTGGACCCCCGATTTCCGGCTCGTGCTGAACGGGGATGGGGTCTATGCGGAGGTGAAACCAGTGACGGAGTTTCCCATGGACGTGGCCCAGCGGATGCTGAATGCCGGTTGTGATGGCGACGTGCTCATCCTGGGCCAGGGGCCGCGCCATGTTTGGCGTTACCGGGACGGCGGATGGGGATCCACGGACCTCACGGTCTGACCGCGGCCTCGCCGGTACCGGTCATTCCTTCCGAGGGCCGGTACAGCAGCAGATGGACGGCGAAGGCCCGGCGCCGTTCGGGCTCGATTGACAGGAACTCGGAGATGGCCACTTCCGCCCGGTCGATGCAGTCCCGGGCCTGATCGGCCGTCAAGGTTGTCGTCGGATCCTCCTCGGCCAGCAGCCGCTGGTGATGGGCAGCGAGAAAGACGTCGACGAAACGCCTCATCGTCTCGGGCTGACGGGAGAAGTCGGCCTGCATCAGCTCGAATGCGGAGTCGCCACCCAGGGCCGTGTAGACGCGGCTCCACTCCGGCGTTTCGCCCTCCGTTTCGGACGGACCGATCAGCAGGTCCGCATTGCTGCGGGCAAGGGCGTGGTACATGGCGTAGTAGGCGTTGCCGACGGCCATGCGGAGCTTGGCCTGGTGGAGATGGTCGGACGGTTCGGTTGCTGCCATCTCCCGCGCCAGCTCGACAATGTTTTGCCATTTCATGGTCTGATCTCCTTGGTGTCAATTTTGACTGATAACTCGTGCCATTTCACCCGTCCGCAGAATGTTTCTCTTAGCCCAAATCCACCGAAAGGATGAGTGTGGCCTCGGGGTGAGGCGATAAGAAAGTGCTCCCGGCTTCGGGGATAATGGTTTTTGACAACGAAAACCACCCGAGAACAAGGAGCACCCATCGGATGCTACCACCTGAGCGCCTCGACCGCATCTGCGCCGTCTTCGATGACCACCGCCTGGTGGCTGATGCTGGGCTGATCCTGCCGGTCACGCTGGCCCATCATCTGGGACTGGGCGAGTTGGTGGACCGCCATGTTGACCTGGGAGATGCGCCGGGTCGGGCTAATGCGGGAGACAAGCTGCTGACCCTGGTGGCGTCGGCGCTGGCTGGTGGAGACTGCATCGACGATGCCGACGGGTTGCGCGCTGGTGGAACCGAGCGGGTACTGGGCTGTACTGTGAAGGCGCCATCCACGCTGGGTACGTTCCTGCGCAGCTTCCGTTGGGGCCACGTGCGCCAGTTGGATCGGGTGGGCCGTGAGTTTCTGGCCCGAGCCTGGGCCGCTGGGGCCGGACCGGGTGATGATCCGCTGACCATCGACCTGGACTCCACAGTCTGCGAGACCTACTGGCTGGCCAAGGAGGGCGCACAGCGCCACAACTACACCGGTCAGCGGGGCTATCACCCGCTGTTGGCCGTGGCCGCTGGCACCGGCGACGTGCTGATGGCTCGGCTGCGCCAGGGACGAGCCAACACGGCTCGGGGCGCCGCCCACTTCCTGCGGGAAACCGTCAACCGCGTGCGCTATGCCGGAGCCACGGGACCACTCACCGTGCGCGCCGACAGTGGCTTCTACACCCACGGCATCGTCGCCGTCTGCCGGAAGATGAAGGTCCGCTTCTCCATCACCGTCCGCCAGCACCAGACCCTGCGCAACATCATTGAGGCCATACCCGAGACCGACTGGACGCCCATCCCGTACTGGATGGAGGGCGCCGCCGACGTGGCTGAGGCTGAATACACTCCTTTCCAGAGTGAGCCCGACGCCGTTCCGGTACGGCTCATCGTGCGAAGGGTGAAACCCACGCCTGGCTCACAGTTGGCCCTTTTCGCCAACTACAGCTATCACGCTTTCATCACCGACCGGGACGGCGAGACGCTGGATCTTGAGGCCGATCACCGTCGCCACGCCGAGATTGAGAACGCCATCCGCGACCTCAAGTACGGGGTGGGTCTCAACCATCTCCCCTCGGGACGCTTTCCCGCCAACGGTGCCTGGCTGGCCGTGCAGGTCATCGCCCATATCCTGGCTCGTTGGACAACGCGCATCGGTCTGGGCAAACCGGTAGCAACCACCAAGACCCTCCGGCGACGCTTCTTCTCCCTGGCCGGACGCATCACCCGCACGGCCCGCCGCCTCACCCTGCATCTCCCCCAGGGCTGGCCCTGGCAAAACCAGTTCAGTCGGGCCCTCGCCCGATTGCGCGCCCTACCACTCCCTTACTGACCACGCCCGCAGCGTTTGACCCGTCCCTGACTACCTAACCCTCCGGCAGGCCAGCATCCGGCAGGTCCTCCCGTGTCTCCTGCTGCAATCCGCAGACTGATCCCGACCGTCGCCAGCGACGCCGACTGCCAAAATCTCCTTCGCGCCGCCGACACACCCAGCGCCAGCACCAATCCGTCCGGATCAAAGCCCGGCCCATTCTTCCCCGCACCATTCACGCCTCGTTTGACCCGCACCGCTGGATCCCTTCGGTGGATTCGGGCTTACGGACAGCGCCGCGCCTGCCGGGATGAACGGATAACGAAGGGATGGAACATGCCTAGACGAAGCATCTGGAGCCCGCGGCAGCGTGCCGCCTTGTTCGACCTGCGCACGGGCGAGGCTCATCATCCATTTGAGAACGCGCTGCGGATCGAACGCCAGGGTGAAATTCGCGACCGGTCCAGCCAGGGCAACACTATCGCATGGGCGGTCTCAACTTACTCACCTTCATCGTAATTTTCTGGAATATCGCCCATTTCGGCGAAGTGGCCACACAGCGGAAATACGCCCACGTAACGGTCGAGCCCGATCTTCTGGCCCACTTCTCACCCCTGGGATGGGTCCATATCCCGCTCACCGGCGAATACCGGTGTGCAAAGCGCCGATAACGGATTTAGCGGCGATAGCATACGATCCTGCCCCTTGCCGGATCCGACCCGAGGTCATCGCCACGGTGTTTGCCGGAGCCGCTTGGCGGTGCTGCCGTACTCACTCCACGGCCAGCCTGCTGACCCGGGTGCCCAAGCGTTCCCAACCCGTCGTGGCCACCATGGTGCGCACCACGTACCAGCAGTTCTCGCCAGAAGAGGTCCACACCCAGGCAGATCGGGTGGCGCCCCAACTCAGAGAACACTTCCCCCAGGCTGCGCTGATGCTGGCAGACGCCTTGCTCGACATCGTCGCCTTCACCGTCGTCCCAGTGTTTCACTGGCAGAAACTTTGGTCCAATAACCCGCTGGAGCGACTGAACAAAAAGATGCGCTGGCGCGGAGCCTTGCCCGGTAGGGAACATGGTGAGTATCTTCCACAACCGAGTAGCACGGCGAATGGTCTGAAGCACGCCGCTACCTCCCCTTCACCGACGATGTCGACGCCGAGACCTTATCGGCTATCAACCTCCTGGAGGCCGCCGCCTGAACAACATCAACACGGATGACGCTTGCCACGCCAATTGACGGGACGTAACCCGGACAAATTCGCTTTCCATCTAACAGGGCCGAGTCGCTGGCCACCAACAAATTTCGTGGTTTACCCGATCAAAGCTCTTGCAAATCGCCATGTTTAGCGGTCCCGACTGAGTGATTTTTCGAAGACAGGTGCGACGCACTGCGCATTGTTTGCGTCAAACCGTTTCGCGCATGAGGATTCGCATCAAACCTCTGCAGACATTCAAAGATTAGGTTCCTCAGTTTCGCCCCGGTGATCGGCAAGACATAAGATGCATTTGCAAAGGCAAATCGAGTCAGGTAGACCACATTGGTGCACCCGGCAGGGGTTAGAGAAAAAGTGAGCACAAACGCGTACGGATTCCGGTCGATAAATTCCGGTGTGATTTCAAGCTTTCCCGTTAGCTATCAGGCTGAGAAAACAAGCTGGCATACGAACACATGAGGATACGTCTGGGGCGGCCCTGAATCGCAGGTTATGCGGGCCAACGGGGGCGGCTCAGGATCCTGCCTGGCGCGTCTGAGGTGATCTACAAGACACCGGGGGTTGAGCCGAAGGCTGGGATTTCAGGCGTAACAGTTAGGGTTTCGGGGGTCGGCAATGCCATCGATAACCGCTTGAAGAAAATCTCATCGAGTATCCAGTGGCCACTCTCATTACCTTTGTTGGTGCCCGCCGTGATCGTGTCCTCGCTGAACATGATCCTTTAGGACCGTGGCCAGACGAATCTGACCGAGGCAAAGGGGAGTTTGATCCTAGCCCCAGTCGTACGCAAAGAGGTTCAGAGTCTTGTCCCGGCATTGCCGACATCTCGGCTGCTGCTGGCTCTGGACCGGGAAGGTCGGAGGGTTCCGATCTCTGAACTCAGAATGCCCTGCTGCTCAGCAAGACCCTAGCCGTGGCATCGTATAGACCAGGGGATCCTACCCATCGATCCGCCCGCTCACCGGTTCGACTCCCCGCAGCGACTGCATGGCGTGAGCGTTGCGCTCCGGGCCGTCAGACAGAGTCATCCCTGACGCAGGGTTTGTGATCAGGCGGATTTGTGTCTGCTGATCGGCGGCGGGCCGTCGAGTTCCCGCCAAGAGGTCGACGGGCATCTCTCCTCGAGGGAACGTTACCCGTGAGTTGGCATGGGCGTCGGGCCGACCCGCTTTCGCCACCGGTGGGCAAGTTGCGAACGGCGCCGGACTGTTCCGCGGGATATTGCGTATCGATGCAGTCATGACCACGGAATGATCGGCTGCCAACCGTTCGCACGTCTGGCCCCCGGAGTGTGGGAACGCCGCGTTGTGCTGCATCCCAATGTATGCGCCGTGCAAACGCTATCAGGGCATTTTCCAATAGCAAGTCAGATCTGACCCAGGTGTGGCAAGTTGGACCTGACCCTCCAGTGTGATCCACATTGCGTAGCAAGTTAAAACTGACCCACCTGGATAGTGCTCAGCGATTCTGTCAGCCAGCATAGTTGTGGTTGCCGCCGGCCTCCTCCGGCGTCGCACTGAGTTGCTGGTGTGACGGGAATAGTCCGGCCTGGCGTTTCTCCCTGAGCCGGTAGCTCTCGCCACGGATGTTCAGCACGTGGCTGTGGTGCAGCAGTCGGTCCAGCACCGCCGAGGCGATCACGCTGTCGCCGAGCAGCTCGCCCCACTCGCCAAAGCCCTTGTTGGAGGTCAGGATGATGCTGCCGTGTTCGTACCGAGCTGACACCAGGGTGAAGAAGGCGGTGGCTGACTCCCGGTCGTAGGGCCAGATGCCGAATTCGTCCACGACGTGGACCTCGGGAGCCAGGTAGACCCGCATGCGCCTGTTCAGGTTGTGCTCGGCCCTGGCCTTGCGCAGATCTTCCATCAGGTCGTAGGCGCGCACGAAGTAAGCGCCGTGTCCGTTCTCGATGGCCTTGAAGGCCAAGGCGATGGCCAGGTGGGTCTTGCCCACGTCGGGCGGTCCCAGCAGGAGCACGTTGGTGGCCTCGGCGACAAATGCCAGATTGGCCAGTTCCTTGACCAGCCGTTCATCGATGGAGGGCTGGAAGGCGAAGTCAAACTGCTCGAGGCTACGTTGGAAGGGCAGGTGGGCCAGCCTGGCTCGGGTGGTGAGGTCGCGCTGCCTTCGGGCGACCACTTCGGCGCCCAACAGTCCGGCCGGCATCTCGTGATGGGGCAGCTGCCTGTTGGCGGCGGCGTCCAGGGTGTTGTCCAGGACTTCCACCGCCTGCTTGAGGCCCAGGGTTTCCAGGTGTTGACGAGCCTGTTCCAGGGCGTTCATGCCGCGGCTCCCGCCACCAGTTCGTACACGTCCAGGGAGCGGCGCTCCACCTCGCCCGCGGGGATCTGCACCGCGACCGCTTCCTTGCGAGGCCGGTGGTCTCCCCTGGGCAGGCCCGACCATTGACCGGGAAGAGTGAAACGCTGTTTGGGCTGTTGCGCCCGAGGATGTACGGCCATGCGCTCGTCGCCGGCCCAGACTTCCACCGTCCCCTGACGCTCGCCCACCTGCACCGTGGCGTCCACCCACTTCCAGTGCACCCCATACAGGGAGCCTTCCCAGCTGACGAAACCGTCCCGGGACACCTTGTGGTCCTGCCGCAGGTACGGCCCCAGCGTGGCCCGATCCGACAACCGGCCCAGATGGGGCACCTCCTCCGCGAGCATCTCCCAGGGCGCCCGGTTGGTCGTACCGTGGATCCGGGCGTTGGCCACCACGTCGCACCACTCCAGCGCCTGGCCGTTCAGGTCCGCGTCGTCGGTGAAGCGGATGCTGGGCCACATATTGCGCCGCACGTACTTCACCCCGTTCTCCACCTTGCCCTTGGTTTGCGCTCGGTATTCCCGACACAGCCGAGACTCAAAGCCCACTCGCAGGGCGAAGTCCAGCATCCGCTGGTTCCAGATCGGACGCTTCGCCTCGTCCTTGCCCAGGGTGATCACCTTGGTCCGCCATAGGCGGATCGTACAGGCAGCGCCTGGGCAAGCCGCCCAGGTACTCGAAGGCATTCACGTGGCATTGGATAAAAGCCGCGGTGTCGGCCCGCCGCACCAGTTCCACGTAGGAGACCCTGGACCATCCCATGGTCATCACGAACACCCAGACCCTCCGCTTGATCCCGCCCTCGCCGATATACGACAGGCTCCCCCAGTCCACCTGCGCCTGCTCTCCCAGAGCCGTCTCAAAACGCATCGTCGCCTCCGGCTGCCGCCATTGCCGCTTCGGCCTCACGTACTGCACCACCGTGGAGTAACAACCTCGGTAGCCCCGAGCTTTGATCTTCCGGTGCAGCGCCACGCAGTTTTCCAACCCCTCCGACAGTCTGTGGTCAATGTACTCGGTGTACGGGTCCAGCTTGGAACCCCCGCGGCGGCCGCGGCTTGGGTTGCATCGCCTCCGGCGACTTCAGAGCCTGCCCCTGCGGAAGCGAGGGTACCGACGTACCGTGTTGCAGGATATGTCCAGCTCCCGGGCTATGTCCCGAATCGAGCGTCCTGCGCCTTTCATCTCGTAGTTCTCTTTCGTCATTCCCACCGTTAGCAAGGTCCTGCGGCACATCTCCGAAACGTCCGCAGATGATGCCACCACCCGGTGGGTCAGTTCCACTTTGCACTTTTGCACATTCCTCGGTGGACCGACCGTACCGGAACTAGACGATCTGAAGAGGATCGGCTGGAATAGGACGGACACCACGCGCCTACCGTGCCGACGAGGCGACACATTGAACACGTTGAGGATTTCCGACGGTTCGCTAGTGCCCGCCGAAACTTGCATCTCCTGGGTTGCATCGGACGGACAGGTACCCGGGCCTCGTCGTCGGCGATGCGGTTGCCGACAGGGCGACGCCTGCCGGTCGATATCCGCACGGAGTTCCCAGACGACATTTGCGGGCGTCATATGCCCGACCGGTTCGAGCTGTGATGCGAAGGGTAAGCGTCCACAGCGAGGACGGCCGGCATTGCGCACGACGCGGCAACCCTGACAATCAACCGTTTGGTGATGTGCGGGTTTCCTGCGCTAACCACGGCATTTCCGGTCGAAGATGTGACGGTCCCGTGGCGTGGGCCATCGTTGGGTCTTGCTCGGCATGTCATATCGCGGCGGGACTTCTGGAGGTTGCGACGTGGCGTGCCGGCGCTGGTAAGACCAAGGTCCCCTGGTGTTTTCCTACGATGGGAGAGAACAGCAATCCTAACCGGGAGGTGCCACGTGCCGCTCCAAGCAACTTCCAGCCGAAACTTGTACCTGTTCTCACCGAGGCAGGGTGACCTTTTCATACCAGACCAAAACGCCGCGCTCCTGAAGGACTTCCACGCGTGCGATGAGACATTCTCTTTGGAGACAGTAGTAGATGGGAACGAGGGGTACGGACTGTTCATGCGGTTCCCGTATGGGGACTCAGGAGTCCGGACTCGCCTGCTTGACGAATTTGGCGCGGTGACCCAATCGAACAATGTTGATTGGCTGCGCATCCGCAGAACTGATTACGCCGTGGTGCGCACGGTGACGCTGTCCCGCGACAGCGTGCTGTCGATCGCCAGCGATTCGCCCGACAACGTCCGTCATAGGTGGCGCGATGTGCTCGGGCGCATGTTCGAGCGCGCCAACGATGGTTCAATCGCCACCCTGGGCATTCGTGTGCTTCTGAAGCCGGCCCGCCCGGGGTGGCAAGCAAGGTTCCAGAATCACGCCCCCTCCGACGCCAAGGATGCCGCAGCGCTTCGCGTCGCCCGACAGTGGGCCGCAAAGGCAAGTGGGCTCGCTTTTCAGGCTGAGCTCCAACTGGTTGCAACCTGCAAAGATGTTGGGGAGCGGAAGCGCCGATCAGCCGCCGCCGTGGATGAACTGGCGAAATTGGTGGTCGAGCTCGCCGGCGGAGAGAAAGTGTGGACACTTCGGGCCCGGAGGCAATCGGTCGGACAGCGTCTCGCCCGCGACCGAAACAACCGAATGCAGAGCACATTCGACCCCTGGCCGCCCCTGGACTTTCTATCCGCAGACCGTCAGTTGCGCCATGTGCTGAGTCCCGAAGAGGCTGCACCGCTGTGGCTAGCAGAGGCCTCGCCCCCGGTGCCGGTGGCCGTCGATTCGGTGCTTTCCGCCCGACGCGAAACGGATAAGGAGACCGGGCTAGCGCAGCTCGACCGGCTGCCACCGCTCGAGGAAGTGATCGCCAAACCTAGGGAGATAGCGCTCGATGAAATGCATGAGGCAACGGGCATCAGCGGGCCAGGAGTCGGGCAGGCCGTGGCGGCACAGTCTCATAGGGACGTCGGCGCTGAAGGTCGGGGTGCAGCGCATAGCTCCAGGCCGCCGGGATTACCGGTTCGTCGAATGCCCGATCGGAAGACCATGCGGCGTGGTAGTGGGTCCACGCGCCGCAGAGGTTCATCTCGAATGAGGGATGAATCCGAGCGCGCCAGCCCAGCGAGGATTCGGGATCTCGGCCTGACCGCGATCGACATCGAGATTTTCGGCCGGTTGGGGGACATGCCATTGGCCAGCAGGCAGGACTTGGCGTACGCCGCTGGTCGTGGGATCGCCACGGTTTATAAATCGATCAACCGCTTCAGGGAGTTGCAGTTGGTGGCAAACGAGCGCGTGTACATCAACGGAAACGACGAGGAGCGGTTTTGGATACCAGAGGACCAATGGGACCTGATCATGGGCGATCTACAGCAGCGCCACACCCAAAATCTGGTGAAGCGGCTCTGGTTGAACCCGGAGAGCTTGGCTGCGGTATACAGTCTGACGGGGATCCTGACCCTGGATGGGTCCGGCCGCGAACTGTGCGAGCTGAGTTGGCTGTGGCGGCGGCCGTTCGATGCGGTCGCTCAATTCTCAGACGGGTGGGTGGCCTTTGTGTGGGTCGGCGTTTGGCAGGACCAGGAGCGGCTTGACCGGCGTCTCCAGGAATGCTGGAACGAGTTGGGCCGCTGGAGCGGACGCGGGGAACGCCGGTGGCCCGGACGCATTTTCTTCCTGGTTCCCAATGCATGGGTGTGCGAACGCGTTTGGCGGGCCGTTGTGCGCCGGAACTGGGAGGCATCCTGTGCCACGTTGACTCTGGACAACCAGGAACTGAGCGGTGACCTGGGTCTGGAAGACAGCGTAGGGACCATACCCCCGGCAATCCGCGAAGAACCGCCATCCTTGCGAGCCGATGTACAACGCCTCATCGGTCTTCTGACCGATGACCCAGGCAGCCGAATGCGACGGCTCATGACCGTGGTGGAGATGAATCCAGGGATCTTGTCCTCTCATCTGGCTCGCATGACGGGAATCAGTGGATCCCTCACCAAGAGGGCCCTCGCCAGGTTGGAGGACAAGAAAATGGTCCGCCGGGTTGAGGACGGTGGCTTCGCCGTCAACGATTCGGAGCTCGCCATGGCTGCCCGCCGGGACCGCGTGTGGCTGGGCTTGCCCCTTCGCCGTCACGGCGATGCGAAGGTGCGGGCCTACTCAAAACGCCGCCGAAAGCGGCTTGGCGATGCGACGCGCATTCTGAGCAAATTCCGTGCCTCGGGTTGCCCGATAGCGCCGGGATGGCTAGCCCAGGACGGGCGGTTCAAGCCGAATGGTGTCGTTTGGGTGGATCAGGGACCCTGCGGCGGAGGTTGGCATTACGTTCTTGACATCCGCCACGGCAAACGCGAGTCGACGGTGCGGGAGGCGTTGAAACGCGCCCTGTCCGACGCCCGGTCCGACCAATTCCCTATCCTCATCATATGCCGGGACGACATGGAGGAACTGGTCTGGAGTCTGGCAGTCGGATGGCCCGTGCTGACCGCCACGGCGACCCGAGTGAGGAGCCGCGACCTGATTGGCACGAAATGCCGAGTTTGGTCGGATTTCGGGGAACCCGCAATTCTGATCAGCGACCAAGACCAAAAAGTTGAGAGGAGGAGGAACAATGCGGCAAACGATGAGCCGGTCGGAGATTGAGGAACTATTCTCCGAAGATAGTGGCGTCCGCTCGGCAGCGGCGCGGAAATTGGGAGTCAGAGATGTCGATCTGATGGAAAGCGAGGACTACCTCGCCGGGGTGGCCGGACGGCTTGCATCTGCCGATGGAGAGGCGGCGCTGCCTGCGCTACACCGGTTGCTGGGCCACCCAGACGGGCTGGTACGGGCCAATGCGGCATGCTCGATAGCTGTGCTGGAACCCGATCAGGGCGTTCCGATACTGGAAATGTTGCTCTTCGAGAACGACCGAGAGGTGCGTCGCCGGGTATTGGAGACCCTGTGCCGGATACGGCCGCCGGGAGCAGGCCGGTTGCTGTCCCGCATCCTGTTGACGCTGTACCAGGCGAAGTTCTCGATAGATCCCTTCGACGACTGGACCCGTGACCTGCGTCGGCGAATGGTCGTCGCTCTCGGCATTGAGAGGGAGTCATACGCGGTCAACAGCCTGCGGCAAGCGTTACGTGAAGGTGATCCCCAGGTTCGGGCCAGCGCGGCATGGGCGCTGGGCCAAATCGGGGACCCGGTGGCCCTGCCCGACCTGGTTGACGCCCTGGATGACCGGGACGGGACAGTGCGCCAGCGGGCGGTGGAAGCCCTGGGGGAGTTGCCGGATCGCAGTGCATGCGACGCATTGCTGCGCAGGCTCGATGACCCTGAACCCAAGGTGGCGGCCGCGGTGGCGAGATGCCTGGGTTCGTTCAGGGAGCCAAGGGTGGCGCCGGAGTTGCTCCGGATCATCGCAGGGGATTCTGACCGAGTGGCCCGAGCAGCTTTCCGCGCATTGCGAATGTTAGGGCACGGAATATCCGTACCGGAGCTCACCGACAAGATCGCTTCGCCCAACGTCGACGTCCAACGGAGGGCAAATGCGGCCGACCTGCTGGGTTTGACGGGCGTCGGTGAGGCGTTGCCAGCGCTCCTGACCGCCCTCGGACACCGGGAGAGTCTGGTGAGCGTCGCAGCGGCCCGGGCGCTGGGCCGCCTGGGAGACCACCGCGCCGCGCCGTATCTGCGCGATGTCCTGGAAGACGATGACCAACCCACGGCGGTTCTCCAAGCCGTCTTGGGAGCCCTGGGGGAACTGGGCGACTCCATGGGGTTATATGCCGTCCGGCTCGCATCGGAATCGCCGGATCAAAACCTCGCCAACACGGCTTACAGGACTATGGTCCGTTTGGGCTACGCTAAGGTGGTGCCTGAAAAGCGGGCGGAGTTCCTGAACGCTGATCGTACCCGAGCGCCCCGCCTGCTGATGCGCGCAGGACGGTTCGACGAGAGGCTCTAGTGGGGCTGAATGAACGCATCCAAGGAGGTGGCCATGGATGATAAACCAAAAAAGAGTGTCCGAAAGACTCGATGTCTGACGGCGCAGGAGCGGACCATCGAAGATCGGCTTGAACGGTTTCCTCTGGCCAGCGGGCAAAACCTCGATCAGTTCTACCGGGAAGACGTGATCGCGAGGGACCGAACTCTGGCGGTGCTGAAATCGGACGGGTTGGTGGGCGGGATGGATGCGGGCCTTACCCATCGCCGACAACCCAGGTATTGGACCATTGATCGAAGCCGTGGACGCGACTATGAAAATCCGGTACCCAAGCATCCCACCCTGATCCACGCCCTGCTGACGCGCCTTGCACTTGTCGAATCCACGCATTCGATCATTGAAGCGGCGCTGCAAGCGAATCCCCGGCGCGAGGTCAGGGATTTGCAGTGGCGCTTCGAACCCGCCATCGATGCGACACTCACCTTCAACGACGGTTGGATAGCGTTCAAATGGTCCGGCATTTGGCAAGGCCTGGAATCGCTGGTCAAGCAAATGCGGGGCTTGTTTGACAATCTTCGAGCCTGGAACCGACCGGGTCGGCTGCCACTCCCCGGGAAGTTGTGCTTCGTAGTGCCGGACCTCTGGCAGGCTGAACTGGTGCGACGAGCCGCGAAGATGACCGCTTTCGAGGACATGTGCCTGATCCACGTGGCCGGTGATGGTTTGATCGATGGCGACTACGACCTTTCGGGGAGCCATGGCCGGCCGCCCCGGCCCGACATGGGGCGCTGGCAACGCTCGCCGGATCGTCTGGATTCCCTGATGTCCCAGCTCATGGAAAACGAAAACGCCCGGGACCTGTTGCGTTTCATGACAACCGTCGAGCAGTGGCCCGGAGCGTTTCGACCAACGCTGCGAAATTTGACCAGATTGAATGGGAAATCGGCGGCGGCGGCGGAAGAGTTGCTGCTCAGTCTCGACCTGATTTGGATAACCTCCGCAGGGGGCTTTGGAGCGGGCCGGGACTGGCTCTCAATCGCGGCCCGCCGGGATCTGGTCTGGTCAGGGAAGCCCGGCCGTTTGTTCGGCCGCGAAAAGGTTGAGAAACTCCATGCGGGGCGCAACGCCAAACACGAGAAGGGACTTTCCGATCTCGCCGGATGGTTTGCTGCCCAGGGATGTCCCGTCGCAAATGGCTGGCGCTTTCGGGACGTTATGGGGAAGGATGGTCAACTGGCTCCCGACGCCATGATCTACGTGAGATCCAGCCCCTTTGGACCCACGTGGTGCTACGTGGAATATGAACTGAGCGCCACCAGCCGCGGCCGGGTGGGTAGCAAATGCCATGGCTACCGTTCGGGATCGAGGAGCGACGACTTTCCGGTTCTGGTAGTCTGCAGACGGAAAGCAGTCCGCCACTTCATTGATCAAGCCACCAGTCGCATGCTGATCGCGCCGGTGGAAGACATGCGTAAGGCGAATGTCGTAGGTGATTCAGGCACCGTGTGGCTCCACGATGGACGCCCCGTGCGCCGCTTTGGAAAATGAACTGGGCCGGATTTAAGGGTGCCCGTTGTCCGACGGCAGTTTTCGCCCGAAATCCGGACGCTTCCTCGCGACAACGCCCACGTGGTCTGGGGAAAGACCTCGACCCCCAGGCCACTGATGGTTACCGTTGTAAAAATGGTTGATTATAGTTACAAAATATCGTCAGCCATTCTTGAAGACGCGATCTGCGCCGCGCCGTCGCCCCAACAGTGTAAGACGGCTCCGCCTTGGGAATCTCACCCAAAAACACCGATCTGATCCCCGCTCAAGCCACCCCGCGTGTTTCACCACGCGCGACCGCCTGAACCGGATTGGGTCGGCGTCTCCGCTTTCCCAGCCGGTGCTGCGCTGCAAGCGCCGGTCTCAGCTGCCCCGAGATCGCGCCCCAGTACGTCCACACGTGCTTCACCCGCGTCCTGACGGGTACGGTGAAGGCGACGTGGACGCCATCGCCGACGGGATAAGCCCATCGACGTGGGATGCGCTCCGAACAGCCGAGCAAACGTCGGGCCAGCACCAAAGCCGCTGCCTGGTGGACGCTGAGCCCGTAACGTTCCATGAACTTCACCCGGCCGATCACTGAACTGAACGCCGGGTTGACCTGATGTACTTCCACTCCTTCGCGGTAGCCACGGGACAGGAAGTACGCTTTGATCTTCCCGTAGCTGAAACTCGACAGCATCCGGCTGTATTTGCGAGACTCACCTTCGAGAGCAGCCTTCTTCCGGCAGAAGTCCAGCTTCTCGATGACGATGGGCTTGCCAACCTCATGGGCGTGCGCCACTACTGAGGCCACGGCATCGCCGATGATAGCCTCAGCCTGATGCTGGGACTTCCCGTAGGTCACCAGCGGCACGCTGAACGCGTTGACGTAGTTGCCGCTGGCATCAGTCTCACAGACCGCCAGGTGGTCGGCGTTCAGGTCCACGCCGATGGCGCCACGCCGTTGGTCCGTTACCACCGGCACTTCCATCATGTCGGTGGTGGCGAACACCCGCCAGCCTTTCCGGTCCCGCTTGAACCGGTAGCTGATGGCCTGACCCAGTTCGGTCTCGCGCACTGCCTGCTCACCTTGCTCACGCCGGTGCCGAGCGTACGCGGCGTTGCTGCCCAACGCGGCCAGCATCTGCTCGTGACCGTGGTTGAAGCGCACGCCCTCGATGGTTAGGTACTTGCCATGCTGTACCGCCAGGCAGTCCGGCATCCTGAGCCGCAGGGTCAGCGTCCCGTCATCAGCCACGGTGGCCACGCAGAGCTGACACCCCGCCGTCTCGTCGCGGCTGCCCAGCACGAAGAATTCGTCGCTGCGCGCCTCACGCCAGTCTTTGAGCCATTCCTCATGGCTGGTGTAGCCGTTGTCCTCCAGGTGCTGCTGCTTCCGCCACAGCCGCTTGGAACCGAAGCACAGCCGCACCCGCTCCTCCGCAACGTCGGCTTCTAACACCGCCACCCTATGCCGCAGGTTGGCCAGCCGCCTCCGTTTCTGGTGGACCTGTTCGAGCCGGCCGCGTTCGGCGGCATCGGCGATCTGCCGCTCTGCCCGAGCCAGCCGCCGGCCCAGGCTGTCCAGCTGCAGATTCTGCTGCTCCCTCACCGACGCCACCTTCCCTTCCAGCGACACCCGCACCCCGTTGAACATCCGCGCCGGTATCCCGTACCGTTGCAGGTACTCGCTCTTCAACGCCGTCGCCGACCGGCCTGCCGCCACCTCAGCGAACAGTTGCCGCTCCACCCTGCCGTACAGCGCGGCGTAGGCCGATAACGCCGCGTCGCCGGCCTGACGGTCAACACCGGAGTACTCGCGCACCCGCGTCTGATAGGTCGCGGTCAGCCGCCTCCCACCGGAGCTACTTTGAGCAGATGACCGGACGTTCCTTTTGCAGAGTGCCATGGCTACAGGGTACCAGAACGCGGGTTCCGATACTCCCAGCCCATGTCACCTTGTCGGACTATAAACAACCATGACCTACTATCACCTACTAAATCTCGAACAGTTGGCAACCCTTTTTGAAAGGGAATGGAACCAGATCCCAGACCAATACAGCCAGAGTGGCCGGGACTACGTCGCGTCCACCAGCGGCCCCATCTCGCTGAGCAGGGCCTGGACATCGTCCAGGTTTTCGGCTATTTCGTCGGGTGGCAAGACGTTTTCGTAGAAGTTCTCGTGGAGGGCGCTGGCCGAGTGGAACAGGCGGCGGATATCGCCATCGCCGGTTTCGGACCTGAGTTGGCTTGCCGCGACTAGGTGGGGACGGAGTCGGCTGCGCTCCCAGCCACGCTGTTGGGCGCGGGCCTTGAGCGTCTGGGCAGCAGCGCTTCGGCCCTGTTCAGACGCCTGTGCCAAGTCTCCGTCGGCTAGTTCGCGCCTGGCCTGTGCCATGAATCTTTCGCTGGCTTGTCGGTATTTCTGTGCGGTCAATTGCGGCTACTCTGCCGTTTCGCATGTTATCGCCTTTGTCCCAGTTGGGAAACGTTGCTGGCGCGGTCTGTCTGACGACGCTCGAATAAGAGCAGCGAAAATTCTTCTGCATCATAGTGCGTCTTGACAACCCGAAGCCTCCCGCCTATCGTCATCCCTGCCACAGTCGAGGCTCCGGCGCACTGCGCTACCTCAAAATATGCGAGTTATTCCGTTCTGGTAGGCACTCGTGCCTCCTAGCGGAACTCGCATTTGGAGCCGGCGACTGTGGCAAGAAGCCTATCCAGTGGCCGCTAGGAGGTTCCAAATGCGGATTGACCCGCCGCTGCCGTCGCTTCGGTCGGCAGCCCTTCTCGCCATCCCGCTCGCCCCGCGCACGACTTCCCCCTGGGTTCAAGATGCGTGCACGGCTTCCGCAATCCCCGCGCGACAGCATCCCCCGCGGCCGGACCCCGCCCCACCGGCGCGGTCGCCGCAGTCCAGCGGGCGCAATGATGCGACCCCTGATGGATGGACGCCAGATCAGGCGTCTTCCCGTCGCCCTCGGTGGCAGGCCCGTTTCATGATTCCG
Source organism: uncultured Dehalococcoidia bacterium (assembly GCA_951813535.1). Classification (GTDB taxonomy): domain Bacteria; phylum Chloroflexota; class Dehalococcoidia; order Lucifugimonadales; family UBA3495; genus Bin87. The sequence goes on from OX638345.1 coordinate 3,459,508, forward strand.
AAACGGGAGCGGTCGACACGCGCCGTTTCCATCCGCTGCAGCCGGCCGGAACATTCATCCACCTCAGCAGTCGGCTTTCGGCTGAAAAGGAGCTGATCATGGGGTCCGTTACACGATTGCCGTTGCCACTCCTGGTGGCGTTTGGATACTTCGCGGTGCTGGCGATTCTCTTCGCGATCTTTCCCCCGGCCGGCGGCGTGCTGGCCATCATCGGGTTCGTGTTGGGAGTGCCCTACGTGTTCGTCATCAAGGCCAAGTCCAACAACAGGCGATTCGAGACCGCGCGAACCGACCTCGCGCCGGGGGAGGAGGTGCGCTTCTGGTGGAAGGCGGGTTTCCTGTCGCTGGGCGAGCGCTGGGTGGTTGTTACCACGGAACGGCTGCTGATACCGCAGGTGAGCCTGATGAGGATACGCACCCGCTCGATCCCGCATTCCGAGATCTACCGGACCGACACGTCGCAGCGCTCCATAGGCGTGGGCGCCTACGGCGGCGGTTTACTGGTGGGGACCACGCTGTCCAACCGTTACCTGGAATTGGACCTGGTCAACGGCGATGTGGTCCGGGTGAGAGTGGACCGGCCCCAGACGCTTCAGCAGCGCCTCAATGACGCCATCGCCGAGTGGGCCCAACGTCAGGGGGCATAGCGATGGTCTCCCCAAAGACCGCTTCGATATCGACCAATGCTGGCAGCTGCCGCTCGCACGCCCGTCGATGGTCGGACGGGGTGCCTGCCGGTGCCGGCTGGCCGGCTCCTGGCGGACCAGGGGAGCCACCCGGCGGCCCGGGCGCGCCGCCAAAAGCGGCGACCTGGCAAAAGACGATATGCATTCAACAACCATCGATTGCGCTCTGCCAGGGATCGGAGGGAATCCTCCTATCCAGTGGCCGGGGCGGGAGGATGTGACCAGATGACAACCAACGAAACGCCGGAACAGAGCGACCCACGCCAGAACCGGGACAGCCAGCCGCCCCGCGGCCCGCTAGGAATTCCCACCCGGTGGCTGATCATCGGCGGAGGCGGCGTCCTTCTGGTCGTCGTCGCCCCCCTGGCGGTGGTTATGTCCGGCGTCATCGGCGGCGGAAACCCCGGCCGGGATCTCTGTACGACCTGATTCCCGATGACGCCGACTCGGTCGTGATCATGGACGTGGAGCGGATACTGGCCATAGACGACCTGGCCGACGCGATTTGGGATGAACAGGAATGGGAGTCCCTTGAGAGCGACGTGGGTATCGATTCAGAGGACCTTTCCGAAGTGGCGGTCGTGCAACGGGGCGGCGTGCACATCGTCATGATGGCTGGCGATCTTGACCTTGACCACATGCGCGACGACCTGGAAGACGACGATGCGGAGGAGGATTCCTACCGCGGTTACGAGGTTTGGCGAGACGCCGACACCAGCGCTGCCCTGTTCGAAGGGTACATCATCGTTTCCGAGGCGATGGGGCCGGTGGAAAACGTGCTCAAGAACCTGTACAACGGTTCAGGGTCGTTGGGGAAGGCAGATGACGACAATGAGATGAAGCAGATCCTGGACCAGCTCGGCAGCGGGTTGGCGATGTTTGGCGTCACCGGCGACGTCTGTTCGGTGGAACGCTGCGAAAGATACGGTTGGGCCATGGCCAACCATGACGAGAGCGCCGGGGAAACCGAGATAAAGATCGCGCTGCTGTTCCGCAACGAGCGCGCCGCGGAACGGGCGGCCGACGACTACGACCAGGTGGCCGACTTTCTGGAACGGGAGGGCTTCGACATTGAGGATACCGAGGCCGACGGCAGGTTCGTGATGGGGGTAGCCATTCGGGACACTGATGACGGCGCTTCGAGGTCGGGAGTTTCACGTGAAAACTGGATCGAGGATTGCGATCGCAACTCCCCCGATCCCGATGCAGACCGGTACGTTTGCAGCTGCATCTACGACCATCTCCACGAGAATGCGGACCGCGTGCCGGAGTACGATCCGCGCTGGGACATGGGTTTCGCTCCGCCGGACGTGGTTCGGGCAGGCCTGCAATGCTACTGATCGGCTCGGCCGTCTCACAATTGAAGAGTCGCCGACGCGAAGTCTGATATTCCGGCAACCTTGTCGTAGCGGCGAACCAGAACCCTGGCGATCGTGGTGTCCCATCCCCGAACACGCGGGCACGCTCGAAATAGCGGCGGCATATCGGACCTCCGGCGGCGCGCCATCCGGGTCAGCCGCCCCGTCGGGGTGATTGGCCCGGAAGGCGCATTGCTGGCCAGGTTTTGGAGATCGCTCCCTGGAGCAGCCTACCGTCGGGTTACCGTGAGCAACGACGCCTCGTCGCCGCGCACGGTGTGTCCGTTAAGATAGACGTGGACGTGGATGATCGCTGTCTCGACGCCGTTCATGGTCAGCTGGCCCGCTCCCAGGTCCACCGAGAGATCCTCGGGGGCCGGTGCGGTCTCATCGGAAGGCGACGGAACGCGGCTGAGCGCCCGCACGTCCTTCTCGATGAACCTGGCATTGAGACCCGTCTGCCGTTTGTCCTCCGGCAGCTGCGCGATGATCCGCTCCACCAGGTCGTCGGCCCCCCAGAGGATCTTCACTGCCCGCAGTTGCTTCGCGGCCATGATCTCCTGATTGGCCTCCATGTCGACGAACACCGCCACCGGGACGATGAAGCAGCCGAAATCGAAGTCGCGAGTAGCGGCATCCTTCACCGCCATGGCCGCCTGCCAGAGCTGTTCCAGCGGGTCGGACACGAAGACGGCGTCGCCGTCGCCGTTGTGACGGTGCCATTTGCCGTTTTCCACCGAGTACCTGCCGGTGAGAAAGCTGACGACGAACCGGCCCTCCTCCTCCACGCACACCGCGCAGTCGGGAGCGAGTTTGTCGCCGGCGACCCTGGGCCGGAACAGCGCCACTCCCTGGCGGTCACTGGCCTCGAACCGGCTCAGGGCATCCCGTTCCGCGCCACTCAGGGGGCGCCGGTCGTTGTCGTTGGCTGCGTTGTTGATTACCTTCATATTTTCATCTCCTGATGATGATTGGGTTTTATGCCGCCGCCGAACCCAGCAATAAGCGGACCCGTGCGTTACGGGTCCGCCCGCAGCGTTGGGTGTGCGGACTTTCGTCGTGTCCCGCGGCGTAGAACCGGCCGCTTCCGTCGTTGCGGGGGATCTCGGGCACGATGGGCGGAGCCGGGATGAATGATCATGGGGTCACCTCTCGCTGTTGGAATGACGCCGGCGCGTCGAAGTGCGCCGGTACGATCGATGCTCACGGCGCTCGCTCGCCCGGGGCCCGGGTTCATTCGGTTTCGGCCCATGTGGACCACGACGCGCCTGGGCCGCAGTTCGGACAGTTGACGTGGCGGCGATGGTTCCGGCGCGTTCGGTTTGCCCCTGTGCTCGCCGCCGTCGGGCGCAAACCGCTGTCGGGCCAGGGCATCCAGCCGTGCCCGTCTCATCTCCGCCCAATTCTCGGCCCGGTCCCAGATGACATCGAACCGGGCGCGGGGCCGGCAGCTGGCCGTGAGCGCCAGCAGGCGCCTGGCCCGAGAGAAAGCGACATAGTGCTGGCGCATTTGGTCGAAGGCGGCGATGCGGTTGGTGGGCTCGTGCGTGCGCTGCCGGGCGTGGGGCAAGAGCGCCCGTCCCACCGGATCCACCTCCCGGTTGTGGAAGTCCAGGGACCCGACCACCACCACATCCCACTCCAGCCCCTTGGACCGGTGGATGGTGGTTACCGTAACCTCGGGCCGTCGCCGTCGCCGTTCCGTTCGCGCCCGGGCACGGGGAATGCCGGCGGGAATGCCGCCCTCCTCCAGGCCGTCCAGGTAGCGGCCAACCACCTCCTCCCGGACGCTGTGCAACAGCAGCGCCGCCTGGGAGTAGTCGGAGATGACTCGGTTGCGCTTTAGAAACCACAGCAGACTGACCAGCTGGTCCACCTCGTCCACCGGGCCGTCGCCGTCGATCCGGATCACGGCCGGGTAGTCGTCAGTCTCCATGGACGCGGGAATGATCGCCTTGTCGTACCGGAACGACTGACCTCCCCGATCATGATCGGTCCAGTTGGCCGACCTCATCCAGTCGCTGAACACACCGACGATCGCCGGGTGGCTGCGGTGGTTTACGTCCAGCTCCGCCACGCGGCAATCGGGGTAACGGTCGGGGAACGTGAGCATGTTCTGAACGCGGGCGCCGCGGAACCGGTACAGGCTCTGGTCGTCGTCGCCCACCACGCACAGGTTGCCGTGCTGTTCGGAGAGCAGCCCCAGCAACTTTTCCTGGACGTGGCTGGTGTCCTGGTACTCGTCGCACATCAGGTGCCGGACGGCGCCGGAAACCTCGCCCGCGATCCGTTCATCCTGTTCCAGGAGCTCCACCGTCCACCGCTGCAGGTGGGCGAAGTCGGCCAGGCCCAGCTCCAGCAGCAACCCCTCGTATCGCCAGTAGGAGCGTCCCAGGGCGCTCTTGAACCGGCTGCCAGAGTGGATCAGGTCCCAGGGATCGATCAATTCATCGCAGATCCGGTCGAAGTATTTGGCTGCGTTCCGCACCACCGCGCCCCGCCGCCGCCACCCGCGCCGGGCCAGACGCTCCCGGTCCGGTCCGAATATGTCGTCGAAGCGCTCATCCAACAACGCCCGTTGCTCGCGTTCGTTGAGCAGGCGGAGACCCGACCCCAACCCGGCCGGCCGCAGGTGGCTCCGCAGCAGGCGCCCGCACAGCCCATGCAGCGTGGTCACCTGAACCCCAGAGTAATCGCCCGGGTAGCCCGCGGCAGCGGCGGCGGTTCGGAAGCGCTGACGCAGTTCCTCGGCCGCAGCCCGGCTGTAGGTGCAGAGCAGCAGCCCCGGCGGCTCGACCATCCCCAACAGCAGCAGGTTGATCGCCCGCAGGACGATGGCCAGGGTCTTGCCTGTCCCAGGTCCGGCGATGCCCAGCAGGGGTCCCTCCAGCCCCGAGATCAGTTCGAGCTGACCGCGGTCCAGCCGCCGGTGCAACTGCAGAATGGCGGGTGCGATGTCCGGATTGTTTCTCATGTCGATGGTGCTCCTTGTTTGGTGCGTGGCAACGGGACCGGAGGGCTCCGTCCCAGTGAGACGATAGGAAAAGGCGCCGGTGGTCGTGGGACCAACCGGCGCCTACCTCCCGTGAATTGAAGTCGCCGTTACCCTGCGGGCTTCGCGGCGCCGGACCGGATGGTGAGCACGTTTCTGCCGAACACGGCCAGCCGCGTCTCGCCGGGGAAACCTGCCGCGGAGAGAGACACCGACCCATCAGGAGCTGGATTGATACGAGCCGCGTCGGTGACCACGCCCGGGTCGATCAGCTCGTCCGTTACCGCCCGTACCTCGTCGGCAATCCGGTCCCAGGACAGCCGGTCCGTAACGCTTCTGCGTTTCACGATGTTTTCCAGGTCAGCCTCCAGATTGGGCGTCCCCCACACCAGGTACACCCCCTTTCGCCCGGCCAGGCTCCCGATGGCCGCATTGGGCTCCATGTCCGGGAACACGAGCACGGGGATCACGAACGGGTTGTAGACCGCGCTCGTGCGATCTTTGATATCGTCGTGCAGATCTAACGTCGCGAGCTTGGTTTCGTCCAGTGGACAAGACTTGACCGGTCGATAACCCTCCTTGGTTTTCAGGCGCCACTCGGCGTCGACGAGCAGGTAATGGCCGCCTTTAACCTGCAGCGCGAACCGGCCCATGTTCTCGATCCAGACGGCGAAGTCGAGCTCAATGCGCTCGTAACCCTTTCGCCACTCGTAAAAGACGAAGCCCCGGCGGTCGCTGCCAGCCAGGGCTTCGTAAACTCGTCTCTCCGCACGCCGTTTGGGTCTATTTCGGCGGTCCGGCGGAAACTCTCTTGGGTAGATGTTCATGTTGCCAATCACTCCTTCGACGGTTTGGGAAAAGCGAGCATCAGCGGTCCGCGCAGCGGGCACACTCTGCTACACCGTTGCCGCCGGAAGCGGATGCCCCAGGATGACATGCTGCTGCAGGACGGGAGCCACCGGGCCTGGGTGGGAGGACCGAGGAACCAAATTCGGCCAGTTGGTGGCGGTAGCCAACGCTGTGGTCCTGGCGACGACGCTGTAAGTTACCTCACGATGTTGGAGGTGCCAACCGATGGCCTGGTGCATCCCTTTGGCGCTGTACGGTCAAGGCCATGCTGTCTTCAAGCACAACTCCCGCAAGCCGGAGACGGGATCGGAAGCCACCCACTTCATCCGGTAACTGCAGGAACCGGGGATCCGGCGGATCTTTTGCCGTTGACTACAGGCGCGGGCCCATTGGGAAACGTCGGGAAGGCCGGCGAGCAAGTACAGTCTTCACCGGCTCGCGCGTCCACCTTCCCCCCGTTTTATCCCATTCATTGACGCCAATGGCCGCAACCCCATGGTTGCTGTGATCCAAGGCAGACACAACTCGGTTCTGTTGGGAGATATGCAGGATGTCGCTGTTCTGGGGTTGAGACCACGATTTGCCCACCCGCTCAAGGGACAAAAGCGAACCCTAGGCCTTCACGCCGGCCATCCGATCGCGTTTGTTGATACCGATGATTACGCGTTTGGCTTTGTGGAGCGCGGTTGAATGCGGTCGGCAGTTGTGAATTTGGTCGGCAATTGGTCGGCAAAATAGCCAAAACGGCCCCTTTCGGAGCCGTTTCTAAGTAGGAAATCGGGGGAATGGTGCCGAGGGGCGGATTCGAAGCTATCAGTATTTTGGCTTGTTGCACAGTGTTGCAGATTTAGATTTGCTACTCAAATCTACGAGCGACATACAGGTCGGTGATGTCCCTTCCTTTGAATTTGTCCAGCATTTGTCCAGCATTTTTCATTCGGGCGCTTGCATGGCATCTGCGAAGGCGTCCGCGGCTTCCTGCTGCCATCCCTCGAGGGCGTGGGCGTAAGTTTCCATGGTGACTTTGGGGCTTGAATGACCCAGCCGCTCGGCAGCTACGGCGTAGTTTGGGCGCACATCCAGCAACACCGAAGCGTGGAAATGCCGCAGGCTACGGGACGTAACACTCGGGTGCCCCGCCCGTTTCGCCAATCGTTTTACGGCGTGCATCACCGTGTTGGGGTGCGCCCATCCGGTCCAATCGCTCCTGGGAAATACGATGCCAGGCGGGTCCACGCCCAGCTGACCCGCCAGTTCCTTTTGCATTGTGCGGTGCTTACGCAGGACTCCTACGGTCAGTTCATCCAACGCCACAATGCGTTCGCCGCGCGCCGTCTTGGGCGGTTCCAACAACACACCATCGGCCGTCACTACCAGGGACTGACATATCTCGAGCGTACCCTCGTCCAGATTGACTCTTTCCCAGGTCAACGCCAGGGCTTCGCCTCGGCGCATGCCAGTGAAAGCGAGGAGGTGGATGAACGGCCATAGGGGGTGCTCTACCCCTTTCCCAAATGCCAGCAGGGCAAGCACCTCGTCCACGGCTGGACTATAGGCTTCCTTCTTGGCGAGGGCGGGTGGCGACACCAACGCGACTGGGTCTCTGAATATCAATTCCATCCGCAGCGCATGTTTAACGGCACCGCTCAGCACGTGGTGCACCGCCTGCACGCCCTTCGGCGCCATCCCTCCGTGCAAGAGTCTGGACTCCAGATCTTGTATTTCCCTCGGGGAGAGCTGCGCCAGCCCGACGTGGCCCAAGGCGGGTTTGATGTGCAGCCGGATGACGCCCTCGTAACGGTCGACAGTTTTCTGCCGGCGATTGGGCATGATTTTCTCCTGCAGCCATTGGTCCAGCCACTCGCCAAACTTGTACTGGACTTTTGCAGGGGTAATGCCACGGTCCAATTCGGACAGGATTTCGCGCAGTCGGCGTTGGGCGTCGGCCTTTTTCCCGCGAACCGTTTCCGTCTTCCGCATGCGTTTGCCGTTGACGTCGCGGCCCAGGAACACCTGGATTTCCCAGGAGCCCGGGCTGCGTTGCCTGATAGTGCCTTTCATCTCGATTTACCTCCAGTGATGGTGGTGTTGAGGCCGAACAATTCCCCTAAAGGGTCGACAGGGGCCGTCGGTCGGACAGTATTTCGCGCAGCCGCCGTTGGGCGTCGGCCTTTTTCCCGCGAACCGTTTCCGTCTTCCGCATGGGTTTGCTGTTGGTGTCGCGGCCCAGGAACACCTGGATTTCCCAGGAGCCCGGGCTACGTTGTCGGATAGTGCCTTTCATGTCGATGTGCCTCCTGTTGTGGAGATGTTGAATTGGCCGATTTCCCTGAGATGGTCAACAGGGACCTTTGCGTTGTTGGGCGGGCCCGCTATCCGCTATACGTTCACCGCTGACGAGCCAATAGTCGAACGCCGCGGTCGGAGCAACCCATGCGTGTTCTCGCCAGCAATCTGGGCGAAACACGCGTGCCAACGGCTCCAGTCTATCTCCAGAGCCGCGTCTGTAGGCGTTTGTCGGACGGGCCAAGGTCTTCGGGTGCAGCGGTTACGAGGTTCCGACAGGCGGCTGCGCCTCAGTGCCCATCCCCAATCGCTCCTCCAAGGCCCAGCGGGGAATGAGCAGGCGAGCGCCCATCTTGACCGAGTAGATGCGCTTCTGGTTGATTTCTTCCCGGACCATCCACTCGCTGACCCCCAGAGCGGCGGCAGCTTCCTTGACCGTGTACGCCAGTCGTTCTGTCATATCTAATCTCCGTTTTCTCGGCTCGTCATCGGATCTTGGCGGAGCGGCGGCTCCACGTTATTCGCACACACCCGCTGAGGGCATTGCCGTTGCGTTCAGAAGCGGCCGGGTGTGGCCGGGGATGCAGTCCTGGGCAGGGGCAGCCTTCGTCGAGGTTGCCCTTGTAGAGGCACTCGTCGCAGGTATTGCCGAGGAGGTCGGCGTCCATCGGGAGCTCACGCTGGTGGCAGCCGGGACAGCCTTGATTTGGGTCCGGCTCGTCGGGGCCGGAATTGGCGAGTGAGAAACTCGTCTGTTCTGTTATCTGTGAATGAGATATAGACCGGCAGCAAAAATCCTGGTCAGGGATGGAAGGGTTGTTCTGACCCCCTGAAGTTCTCAGTTTCTCAGTTTTTGGGGGTACGTCTATTGGAGCACTCTGAAACGCGTTTCTTAAGGAGGGGTCTATAGAAAACCCCTGGTTAAAGTGAGAAAGTGAGGAATGCTCGGTTTCGAACCTAGTGAGTTGGTCCCAGAAATAGGCGTTTACGGACCTCTTGTTTCCTCGCTGGTTCTTCTTTCCCCGACGGGATGAGGGCCCGCATTTTTCGTTGAGCTTCTGCGTAAAGGCGGTCTTGGTGATGGATGGGCCCGTCTCGCCCTCGTCCTTGCGCCAGTCGAGGTACATCTGGCAGGCGGTGTGGGAGTCGGCGGACGGCTGGTCAGGATCCTCTCGTGGGGTGAACACCTGGGGTATCAGGTCGCGTTCGACGGCGGGCTTGGCCTGAGCTGACAGCATCTGCTAGTTCTCCTGCATGGTTCGGCAGCCCGGTGGGGCCGCCGGATTGTGGTCGGGTCCGTAGAGGCAGCGTTGGGCGAGGTGGACCATGCGGGCCACGTAGGCCTGTCTGAAGGAGCAGTCGTTGTCGCCTGGGTGGTTGGGGTTCAGGCAGGGGGTGCCGTAGGGTTTGGACCCAGTGGGGGTTTGGGCTATGCTGACGCCGTATAGCGCCTGGACCTGTGCCAAGGTGAACCGATTGGTAGAGTGTTGCTTGATGTGCTCGCGCATTGTGGCATCCAGTGTGGTTTGGGTTTCCGCTACGGTAAACCCGCAACAAAAAAAGTTTGCAGGAAAACCCGAACAAAACCCCCTAAAACGCGGGTTTTCACGCAGCCCGGAAGACATGAAGTTGATTTTTTGAGGGCTTTTTGAGGGGGGTAAATTGCGCCCTCGGCGAGGGATTGACGGGTGGTTATAGTGCCCATACCGGTGCCGACGCCGTACGTCAGCAGGCTGCAATATCGGAGCAGCACCCGGTTGCAGGCGGATTGGCAGTCGCCCCCTTGCAATATGAGCGCCTCGTTTGTGCTTTATTCCCGGGTAAACACCGCTCGATGACCGGACGACATCAACTCTGGTCGCTTGCCGTCAGACCACTTCAGGAACCAGTATTTTCCCAAGTCGGTTTTCTTCCCGACAGTGGGATGGTGCGAGTTCGCCTCCCGACCAACCCATTCGTTGATTCGGTGAGGGAACGGCCGCACAAATCGGACCACCCTTGATACCATTGAACCCAGGCTCTCTAATCCGTGCCGAAGCCTTGGGGCCTCAGCGGCTGCGACAGCAGCATGAATATGACCAACTGCGATGACCTGTTCGCCAAGATTGAATCGGCTGTCTTGGCGGCGGTGCAGGACGGAGACATTGATGCCGCCTTGGAGACCATAGGCGATGCCTTATTGATCGCGGACCCACGCATCGAGCGGCTGGCCGCCGGGCTCACCACCGAAGAAATCGAGCAGACGTTGCTTGATTTTGCGCGGCGGGCGGGTACTGGCGCAGACGGTGAGCCGGGAAACACGCCGTCCCGGATGCTGTTGACGTTCGTCTGCCTGGCGGAGTTGAAGAAGCGGGCCGCCGCGGATGGGATGCTGGTCATCGACTGGGCCGGGATGCTGCGGCGCCGACGGTTGACGGATGAATCTCACTAACTTGGTGTGACCCCAGTTGAGACGATACCGCCATCGCCTGGCTATCGCTGCTCCACCAGTCCGATTCCGTTCGTACACAGCCTGCTAAAGGCCCCAATTGCGGTATTGTCCGCTTGGCTGCTCGGTGCCACGTACCGAGAGGGCTCACTTCGCCCGTGTACGGTATTCCAGATACAGCGCCGAGTTGGGGGATGGCCGCAGGGTGAGGACTCCGCGCCTGGGAACCAAGATCTCGACTGACCTTTGCCTGGCGTTGAACTGTTCGAAGCCTGACGGCTTCCCTACACGTGGGCCGCTCAGTTTCCTGAGGTCCGCGTCGGCCCAGCCGGGTACGCCGTCCAGCACGGAAGTGAACAAAGGGTGCGGCGGCACACTGGCGGAAAATATCAACATGCGCTGAGCGCGCGAGAAGGCGACGTAGTGCTGTCTGGCCAGGTCGAACATCGCAGCCCGGCCTGGCGGTTCCGCCGACCACCGCGTCAGGTGTGGGCCCAACTGGCTTTCCAGCTCATCGGGTCGCATGTCCGCGCTGTGGAGATTGCCCACGCATACCACTGGCCACTCGCGCCCCTTGGCCTGGTGAATAGTAGTGATGATGACCCTGGCGGTCGAGCGAAGCGGCGCATCGTCGAAAGGCTCGTGCTTGGCAGCGAATCTCTCATCGTGGGAGACGTGAACCGGCACTCCGAGATGGGTCAGGGCGTCAACGTAGTGACGGCTGTGGCGAGGTTTCACGCTCGGCAGGAGGATGGCCGCCTCGCCCATGTCGGTGATTAATCCCTGCCGTCTGAGCAGCAGCAGGAGTGCGGCAAGTTTTTGGGCCTCATCGTGTTTATCCTTGCTGAGAACGGAGACGACGGCGGGATGGTCCGCATGGGCGTGGCTGGCCTTGGGCACGATGGTCTTGGGGTAGCGGACGTGCCCGCCTGCCTAGTTGCTCCAGTCGAAGGAGGAAATCCACCTGCCGCAGGCCGCCACTATTTCGCGGTGGCTGCGGTAGTTGGCGATCAGCGCAGGGACCTGAGCATCTGGAAACTGCTGTCGGAATGCGTCAACCCCCTGGGGATTGGCGCCGCGGAAACGGTAAATCAACTGGTCCTCGTCTCCGACCGCGCTGATACTGCGGTGGGTCTCGGCCATGTGGAACAGGAGCTGCTGCTGGGCGTGGTTGGTGTCCTGGTACTCGTCCACCAGGAGATGCCGGACGGAAGCGCTCAACCGGGCGGCCATCGCCGGGTCTTGCGTGAGCATGATAGCTTGGGTCTGGAGGCCGGCGAAATCGATGACGTCGTGGTCCCTGAGCAGCTGTCGGTAGCCGACGCAGCAGCGGCACAGGGTGGCGGCGAAACGGGAGCGAGGTTCAATCAGGACACTTGGGTCGATGAGCTCGTCGGCATTGCGGTCGAAGAACCGCCGGGACTGATGAATGACGCGATGCGGGGTACGCCAGCCGTGCTGAGCGAGCGCCGGCAGGTCCGGCCCGAAGATACGGTTGAGATTGGATTTCAGCAGGTCCAGCGGTTCACAGCCGCTCAGGACCCTGCGCGGTGGCGACAGCCCAACGTCTCCGCCGTGAGCGGATAGTAACTGGCGGCTGAGGCCATGGATGGTGGCGATGCGCATGCGGGAAATGTCGCCGCGGTAGCGAACTCTTCCGGTTGCGGCCTCAATGCGTTCTCGCATCTCGCGAGCGGTAGCCCGGGTCAAGGTGCAAAGCAGCAGGTGCTGAAGCTCCAACCTACCGGTGAGCAGCAGGTTGACGGCCCGCAGGCAGATGCAGGCGGTCTTGCCGGAGCCGGGTCCGGCCAGGGTGAGCAGCGGCCCGTCGCCGTGGCCGATTACGGCCAGTTGCTCCGGGTCCAGGGACGGATAGAGACGTCTGATGGCGGGTGAGATGTTCATGATGAATTCAGCAGGCGGGAGCCCGGCATAGGGCCGGGTTCCCGCGGGCTCCTAGCTGAAAGTCGCTCCCGGGTCGTCGTCATCGGCCGACTCCGACGGGTCGGTACCGGGTTCCGCCGGGGGGATGATGATGAGGGCGTCGTCCGGCTTTACGGGTGGCAGCGCCTGCTCGGGCGACTGGATAATCACGGTGCCCTCGTTGTGGATGTGGATGGAAACGCTGGCCGGCGATGCTGCCGGGCCGGTCGGGGCCCTGTCCTCCGCGGCCGGTCCCGGCGCCGCCGCGAGGGCGCTTCGCCTCCCATTGCCCGCGGACCTGCGCCGGCCGTGACCCTGCGGCGCCCAACCCTCGGGGGGTTGCGGCGGTCGAACGCGGCCGCCTCCGCCTCCACGTCCAGGTCCGTGGGGGGATTGTACGTCGGATTGTCCTCGGCAAGCTTCCCGTGCTGCTCTTTCAGGTCGTTCAGGCCCCATATCACCTGGACGCGATGGTCTCGGGCACACTCGGCGATGGCGGGAACCTCCTGAGGCATGTCCGCCAGCACCAGCACCGCGTTTATCCAGGGCTTGTGTCCGTTCAAACGCTTTTCCAGGGCATAGCTAACGGCCAGGGCCACCCCCATGGCCTGCTCGACGGGCGTGTACTGCATCTCCGTCACCTCTCCGTCGCCACCTTGGCAATACCACCGGCCGTCCACTATCCAGTGCTGTCCGCCCTTGATTTCGTAGACGGAGCGTCCTCCCTTGAACGTCCAGGTGGCTGCGTCCACCTGGCGTCCGACGTTGACGTTATAAATGACGCTCCCGGGGATGTCGGCCGTGGCCATGGCGTCGAAGAACTGAATCTCCGCCCGCAGGGCCGGGTTCTGGCGGTGTTCGTCCAGGGGTCCTCTGATGATGTGCATTTATAGTTCCTTGCGCGTTGTGAATGTGGATTGGCCGGGACACCGGGTCGCGATGCGACTGACGGAACCCCGCCGACGCGCAGGAATCGGCGGGCACTCTCATCTACCTGCGGTACGGCGCCGGTGCCGATGATGGTGATGATGTTGACCACCGTTTCGCCGTGAGCCTCGCGCTCCTGACCGTTGGGGCGGCAGGCCTTTCCGGAGTTGTCCAGGAGGCGCCGGATGACGGCGTTGGGGTCGTTTGAGTAGGCGAAGTTACAGGGTTGTCCGTTAACTCGGGATAGGCGGTCTTGGGCTCGCCGCGGGCGGCGTTGGGGCGGGGGTGGCGATGATGTTGAGGGGCGGCTTGGCCTGGCTCAGGAGGCTGACCGGCTGGCTGATGTCCTCGAAATGAGCGGGTTCGTCATGGTTGTCCTTTGTTGCGCGGAGTGGGTGTGAAGGGTATACGCGCGCGCGTAGTACGAAACGCGTTGTCAGGAGACATGGAGTTGGGAAAGGTGATGCGCCGCCGGCGAGGGTGTAACGAGCCGCCGGAGCACACGGAGTTGGTATTCGTGAAAAAGGGAGGGTTTGCGGGGCGCCATGCTATAGGGAGCGGGTATAGATGCACTATGTTTGGAGGCATGGACTTGCCGGGTTGGAACCGGCCGGTTATTGGCTGGATATGGCGGGGATTTATCGGCCGGTAATCGGGCCGGTATCGGCGTCAGTTGGGGCGCGTGGAGCCCAGGTTTGGTTTATGGCCGTGGTGGCGGCGTTGGTTCGTCTTATCACGCGGTTCGGCGGTTCGGTGTGCTCGATGAGCCGGCGAGCCTGGTCGAAGTCAGCGGGCTGGCGGGTCCAGCCACGGTGGTGGGCCTTGAACCATGCAGCCCAATCGCAGCTGCGTTCTCCGGTGAGGATGCGGAGTGGCCAGGTGGCCCAGATGTAGGGAAGTCCCGGGTATCGGTCACGGTGGGGCCCGGGGAGTTGGATGACCTCGAGTCTATGGGCCGTGGCGCCGTCAACGCTACGGCCGGCTGTCAGCTGATTACGAAGTCATGCCACCAGCATGACGTTGATGCCCGACTCTTGGAGGAGGGCATAAACCTCTTGGTTCTCTGGGTCGGTGAGGCCGGGAATCTGGCGCTGGGCCACGCCGTCGCTGACGTAGAGGAACTGGATGTTGAGGGGTTTTCCATCGGCGTCGACGTCCACGAAGGTCGCGTCGTCCACCTCATGGGTGCGTTGGATCTTTCCAGGTTGGATTTGGATATAGGCGGCGTCGGCGTCCGGAAATAGCGTGATTTCCATGGTCAACCTCGTAGAGAGGATTGTGTAGTTGTGATGGCGAGGGCGCCGTTGGCGGGTCAGGCGGGAGTTGATGCGCTTTCGGCATTCGGCGGGTCAGAGTGGCCGAGGAGGTCTGCTTCTTTGATGCGTCCTTGCGCGCCGGGCCAGTTGTCGATGTTGGGCACGTCGCGGTCCGGGAACGTTCGCAGGTAGAGGTTGACTGCTGCGCTCCAGGTAGCGCTGTTGTGTTCACCGTCTGATTGGGTCACCACGCCGTCGCCGAGGTGGTATTTGATTACCAACATGGTGGCGGCGACCAGTTGGTCGTAGGGCAACATGTCGGTGTTGCAGCGGCCGTAGCCGGGCGTCTGGCCGGCGGGCAGGTTTTCGCCCCATGAGAGCGGATAACGGAAGTCGTCGCAACCGTCCTCGCGTGCGTTGAAGGATATTTCTGTTGGTGAGAAGACGGGCTGTGCGTCGGGCTCGTCGGCTGAGCGTTGCAGCGGTTTTCCCCATGTGGTGGCGAGGGCTTGGACGTCCTTCGCGATGGCGGCGGTCTGCGTAGAGTTTGGGTCTTTGACCCACCATTGGTGGAGGTATTCACCGTCGAGTCCATCGCGTTGCCGGGCGAGTCGTTCGTGTGTGGCGGCAAGCCTCCAGCCGGCGTCGCCGATTGAGGCGAGGCGTTGGGGGCCGCGTTTGTAGTGGTCCTCGTTGATTGGTATTTGGCGCGGCAGGCGTGGTGAGTTGTACAGCGCGGCGAGCTGGAGGGCGATGTCTATGTCTTCGTCATCGGAGGGTACGTGTTCATTGGATGAGCCAGTCGCGTAGTTCATTTCTCATCTCCATGTGTTTTCGCTGGTCGTCGATTCCGGCAGTTCTATCTATTGATTTACCCGGCTGGATGGGAGCGTTTGTGGCGCCTGTGCAGGATTGGCTCAGACATGGATTCTACGAGCCGGCGTTGGGGCCGGCACGGTTATGCTCATTTACCGTGATTCCGCACAGGGGTTACAGGAGATCTCCTGCGGGATGCGCCCATAGTTGTGGGGGTGTCAGGGATTGGGTTTGTTACCGATAGGCTGGTCCGACCCTGGGGGTGGCTCGTTGAAGTCCGTGCCTTGTTCCTCGGCGTCCTGCTTGCGCTGGAGCCAGGCGTGCCAGAGCGCGTCCCGTCGGGCTTCGTGGCGCTGGATGACTGGGGTAACGAACCTGGCGACGAGGGATTGATAGACCATGATGGACACCTGGGTCGTTGGATGAGCCATTTTATCTGACGCCCAGTGCGTCGCGCGTCTTGTTGAGCGTCTCGCGTGGCGTAGATTCCGGCATTGGATCTCGATGCTTTGCACAAAAACCGTTTCTGAGTTGCTCACCGCTCTGCGGATGTGTTCGTTGGACGGCGGTCTTCTGCCTTGCTGTGGGCTGAGGAGGTCTCGTCCTGCCTGGATGAGGTTGGCCCATTGGATGGGGGCCGGCATCGGGGTGCCGGGTGTCGTCATAGGTTCAGATCGCTGCGGTCGGCGTAGGAGATGTTGGGGTAATGGGGTATCTCCAGTTGTTCGAAGAGGTCGCCCATAGCTCGTCGGAACCGCATGAGGACCTGAGTGTCCAGCTTGGGGTGGTCGTCTTCGAGGATGACCTGGATGTGGACGTAGTCCTCGTCGTCCGGGCCGGGCCGGTTTTCGGCCGTCACATCATAGATGACGAACTCATGGGACAGGTACTTGGGGAGTTCGGCTCTGATGACCCTGGGGATTTTTCCAGTGTCTCGGTGTTGGCGATCATGTTGCCCACCCCTGGGAAATCTGTTGCGGTTGGATGATATTGGCCACGGGAAGACGGGGCAATCGGCGCGGTTGCGACTTCTTGGTGGCTGGTGGTGCCGCCGGGCGTTTTCCCCCAAACCTGTGGCGTGTGCTATGCGAAGGCGCCGGTTTTGGCGATGCTGGAGCAGCGAGGGTGCAGGGCCGACTCCGGGGGCAGGGTTTCCTTTTGGTCCATGGTGAACACCGAGGCTGACGTTTTGGGTGCCGAAGCAATCGACCCGACGTAAATCCCTATTGTGCGAACCACAGTCTCTATCAATAGAGTGGAAGACGACGTTGGACAGCTATCTCGCGTTCCATGGCTTGGGTACTCTGGGCAACAGGGAGCCGTCATGACCTATTACCGTTTAGCCGATGTGCTATCCATTGCAGTACGTCGTCTACGCGGGTGCTAGCAACTATCCCATTTCACCGAGGTCTGGTGGCTTGCAGCCGGATCACAAAAGCGTGATTGGGGTGGTCGCTATGACGATCGGAGTCAAAGGGTCAGCCGGCAATGGCCGATGTGCGGGATGAGGTCCTGTCTGATGATGTCCGCATAGCGTTCTTGGTCTTGATCCGGGCGGAGCACTGCGTCCTACCTGTACCAAGTGCACAACCAGTCGCCGACCGACACCGTGCCCTGACGTGGCAGGTTCCGTTCCACTCCATCTACGAAATCGGCGCAGGCGTTGCTATGCCTGGGACTCGGTCCCGTACACGGTCCGGGACCGCCGCCGGCGCACTCCGGTGTCGTGCTTGCCTCGGCTGACGGTTATTTCCCAGACGCTCCTGCGCCTTTTTCGCATGGTGCCGGTCATATTTCACCTCGTGGTGGAGGGCGAAATCTAGACCGCCGGAATGGCCACAACTTTGACCGGGGGAGTTGGGCGCCGTTTTCCAGCCTGAATTTTCTTGCAAAACGGGAGGTTACGCCCGTCGATTACGCTGCTGAAAACAAACAATTCCGCCCGACCCGGTTAGCCGGAACGGTCGGCGGTCTGAACGGGAGGCAGCTAATGAGCATCGGCGAAATCGTCCTGCGCTCGATGCACGAGCACGACCGCAGCCCGGGCTTTCTGGACCGCCAATGCGGCGTGGACGTGGAGCGCCTCATGCTCCTGATCACGGGACAGGCGGCACCCACCGGCGAAGAACTGGAGGCGCTGGCAGCGGCCATGGGGATCGAGGCTCACGAGCTGGCGCAGTCGGATGAAGCTCCGGCCGTGGCCGATGTGCACCCGCTGAGGTGTTACACCGTGCGGGAGGTGGCCGCCCTGCTGCAGGTGAGCGAAGACACGGTCCGGAAGGAGATGAGTACCGGCGCTCTTCGCTACATCGTCGTAGGCGCGCGCGCATCGCATCCCCCACGCCGCGCTGCAGTGGAGGGTATCGTTCTGACCTCCGGTTCACCGTCAACGGGACTATTCCGCCCCCTGCCGGGCTTTTCGGACGCATGTCCGATGCGACGGCCCGAGTCTCGGCAGGGGGTCCTTAAGGGCGTGTATCACACGTCTCGGGAAATCAGACACGGACTTGGGAAAGGCGAAGGGCGCCTTTCGTGCTCAATCCGGCGGCTCCGGAGGCACGGACTTGGAAACGGCCGGAATCGCAGCGTATGGCGGGCGCCATGCTTAATGAGTCCTACTTAGTTCCGTAGGGTCGGAGTCACGGACTTGCCAGTGTGCGGCCTGGCCGCTATCCCCTGCTCTTCTTTTCGGAGCTCGGGCCAGGATGATGAGCCGGGGTTCCGCTGGCCAGGCCGGACAGCGGCGCAGGTCTCGGCAACGTAGGAGCCGGCGTACTCTGCGCCCTGCTGGACGACGTTGGCGCGGTAGGCGCAGGGGCGGGTGGGGTGGGAATGACGGGTGCCGACCCTGGCTCAGGCCAGCTGTGTCGGCGGGAACAGTGGGCAGTCTGGGTGGCGGCATCCCAGCGTAGCGGGGTTATCCCGGGACAGGCAGGCCTGGTGGACGGCCCTGCTGCATAGCCAGCACCAGATGCCACCGATGATGTTGGTCTCGTCGTCGCGCTCTACGACGAGGACGGCGCGGGCTGAGCCGCAGCCCCAGCACATCTCGCGGAACTGGTTGGCGTCAGGGTCGTTGATGAACGGCGGCGTGGCGTGCATGGTGTCGGTCGCTTTCAGTTCGCTGCGCCGGGGTTGCGGTCTGGCCTCGGGGGAATGATGCCTTGGGGCGTGTCACGTTCTTCCCGCGGACGTTCGCGAACTCTGCACAAATCTCTCACGAACTACCCGCTCATTTCCACTTAGTTTTCACAATGCGGCCGTACAATGCGAAGCACGTCAAGTTTCTCGTCGGGCCATCCGCTTTCCGGGTGTTCACAACCATAACTCAGGGGAAATCTTCTCATACGGCATACCGGTCAGACCCATAAATGTCCAGCAGCCTCGGCACCCCGACGTTACACCGGCGCACGCGGCGGCGGTCCCCATAACCGGAACCACCGCCGATATTATTGCCGGAAGTCCGAAATTGGGTCGCAATCAGGTCACCGTGTTCCGGTACAGGCTGGCGTCGGTCTAGGCGCCGTAGTAGTTGCCGATGCGGATACTGGCAAATCTGCTCATCGGCGGCGTGAGCACACGACTGCCCGCGCTTTGGGTTCAGCTGTCCTCAGCTCGGGTGAAGATGGGCAGCACATCGCAAAGGTGTGTCGGGTCGTGTACCGGGTGGCAGGCTCGTTCAACGAGGGTTGTGTTGATTAACCGCGGCTGTGTTTCGAACCGCGATTTGAACTGAGGCATCGACGTCATGACCCAAGGCTATGCCGGGGAAAGCCGGAATTTAATTCCTGAACGGATCGTGAGCGCTTTCCGACCGTGATAGACTGCGCAGACTTGTCGGCGGCCGAGGAGTTAGAGTGCGCAACCGACTCCCCATATCAGCACTGTGCATCCTGGTCATAGCCGGTTTCGCCGCGCTGGTATCAAGGGATTGTATTGGCGGGTCATATGGCGGCGTGGATCCAGCCGTCCATGGGGATGGCAATGCAGAGGCTGCTGCTGGCGCGGTGTTGTCCGCAGCGGTAGCTTCGAGCATAGCGTTGAGTTTTGCCTTATTTGCGTACAAACCACGCCGGTTGATTATCCTTGTGGGCACCAGCATTGCAGCCTATGGTGGCGTGCTCGCGACTAAGGATGCCACGTCGGGAGGTGGTCTTGAAGGCTTGGTTTTGCTCCCGATGATTCCGATAGGGGGCTGGGCCGCAATTGTCTTCTTCACGGCCGGATCGCAACTTAGATCCCTCGGAGTCGCGTTCGTGAGCGGGATGTCGGCATGGCTAGGTTGGCTTGCCATCATTATCGGAGTATTGGCCAATTACGAAATCTGCATCGGTTTCTTCGGAACAACTTGCCCTGAGCCGGAACCTGTGGACATTTTCCCGTTCGCCCTGATCGCGGGAGGAGTGCCGCCGCTTTTGGCTGCTGTGGCTGCCAGATTCGTTGGTGATTGGTATCGGCCCCCGCGCGACGCCGACGACACGAAGCAGGGCAAAGTTCATTGACGGGAATCAAGGACGGTCTCCCGTAGCGCCACACTGGTTGAACAGTCTCGTATGTACAGGTTGCTGGAGTCGGAGAGCCGTAACAATCGACGTCCTCGTCAATGAGGGACAAGGTCCCTTCGACGCCCATGCGGTCGACGCCGCGCAGGTAGTCCCGGGCGTAGCGGCGGCAGATGCGCCGGACCAGCCAGTAGTGGAGTTTCGCGATCAGCATAGTCGTCCCCTCGGCCGTTACTGGTCAGCCCTGGTGATGTTCACGGTGTAGACCCGGGCGGCGCCGTCCTGGGCAGTGACCATGATTGTGATGGTGGTGACGCCCCCGTCCAGCTCGACCTGTGCGCCGGTGGGCGTGGTGCTGGCGAGCGCGTTGGTTGGATTGGTCGCGACGGTAAAGACCGCGCCGGGGTTGGCGGGCATGGGCTCGACGAAGGTGCGTTCGGTGGAGTGGGGCACCGACACGTTGTAGCTGTAGACGCCTGGCGAGAAGCGGGGAGACCATTCGTCAGGTGATGTGCCGCCCAGCATCAGGCCGGACAGCATGGGGTCGTCGGACAGCGGGTCCCGCACCTCCTACCGGACCCTGATGTCCAGCGTTGTGCCCACCAGGGCGCCGGTGAGGTTGTCCCAGGTGGCCTGGTCGGCGGCCTGGGGGTAGATGACCAGAGGCTGGTCCGCCCAGGCCAGGTGTCCCATCTGTCCGGTGGGCTGGACGTATCTGACGTAGTTGCCGGCCCGCAGGACCTCGGCGGCGGTGGCCTGGTAAACCAACCGGTCGGACGAGCTCTCACTCCCAGGCTGGGTCGGCATTTTGGGCAGGAGGCCATCCGACGCGTGGACAAGGGCCAGCCCCACGTGAGCCGTGTCGGCGGTTATTGCCGCCGCGCCCGTCTTGATGATGGCCACCTCCTTGCCCATGATGTAGCGCCCCGGTCCCGGCGCGGACACCACTCGTACCCTCTGAGTGCCCAGGCGCCTGATGTCGTGGGCGTTGAGGGTGGCGCTGGATTCGAGGACATCGCTGGCCGGCAGGTTGCCGGCCACGTTGACCGGCTTGTCCGCCAGAATGGGGTCGTTGTTGCCGTCCAGGGCCCAGCCGGACACTCCGGCTCGCACCCTGCGTCCACGGCGGCGCGGTCTAGGCCTCCAGTGCCGGTTCCGCCTCCGGAGGTCAGCGTGGAGGTGCTCTCGGTTCCGGTGTCAGTCTGGCCGACCACGCTGAGGGTGTTACCGGCGGTGGTGGCCGACTTGTAGTAGGGTCCCAGGATGTCGCTGGCGTCGATGCCAGCGCCGTCGAAGGCTGGAATGCAGCGGGCGGGCGTCCCTGCTCGGGTACCGCGCCGCCCGGGGCCATCACGACCGCGCTGGCGGTCAGGGCTATTGCCCCGGCCACTGCCAGCGTGGGTACCGTGCTCAGGATGTGCTTCCGGTTCATCTCAGGCTCCATTCCCCGCCCATGAGCTCGGCGCGCCAGGGGTTGAGGGAGACGTAGAGTTTGTAAGGGGTTCCCGCGATGTCCAGTTCGACGTCGGGGTCGCCGGTGGCGAGAGCGAAGGCGCTGCGGGCGTTGAAGGGAGATCCGGTCTGGCGGATGTCGGAGAGCCCGTCGGGCGCAGGTCGGCCCGGATGGCAAAGGCGACGTGGCCGTCTTGGTCGGAGTTGGGTATCACCACGTGGCCGGAGACGGTGCTGGATGCCCCCGCCCGCATCTCGGCACCGTCGAATGAGCCGTCAGTGCTCACGGAGGCGTAGAGGGTCCGCACTGGCGGCAGGGGAGTGGGACCGCTGCGGTCGGTCCAGTCAATGAAGGGTTGTTCGGTGAGCGCCTTGACCCCCACGGTCGCGGCGCGCTGCCACCGCAGGCGGAGCCCGTCGCAGTGCGGCATCGGCGCGACCTCCAGGTGCAGCAGCGCGGAGCGGTAGTTGGCGTCGATTGTGTCGCTCGCCAGGAGGATGCGGCCGCTGGCGTCGTGCAGGGAGACATAGGCCACATCCTGCTGCCACCGGGCGTCGGGCATGGGCATCCGGGCCAGCTCGGTGTGGCTGTCGTTCCCGCTGTCGGGACCGGTGCGTATGCTCAGGTACCCCGATACCACGGCATCCGCCGGCACGTCCAGCGCGGCCATCCCGTCCGCGTCGATGGCCACCGGTCGTCCCTTCCGGTGGTTCCAGCCGGTTGCGGCCGTGACAAGCAGGGCCGGCTCGGGCGTGGCCGTCGGCGGAGGATCCGGCGTCGGCGTGGTGGTCGGCACGAACACGTAGGGATCGGTTGCCACGGTGCCGTCCGCGGCGAACCCCGGCGGCATGATCGCCATGATCCGGGTGGGTGTGGGTTCCGGCGTGGCGGTGGGGGCGATCTCGTCGCGGCCGTGCTGGTCGGTCAGGGTGGGGTCGACGCTGTAGGTCTGACTGTCTGCCTCATGGATCAAGTAGCGGTCCTGGAGTTCTCCGCCCTGGTTGTACACGCCGCTCTCCACGTCCAGGTTGATCTCGGCGATGACGCAGCCGCCGGTCCTAGCGCGTCAGCCGGCTATGCAGGAATGAGCCTGTCTCCGGTGCGTTCAGCGCCTCCGTGGCGTTGCCGCTCAGGGCCCAAGCTACCCGGGCGACCAGCAAGATGATGGCCAGCGCGGCCGCTGCGGTGATGAGCAGGGTGCCGGTGCGGATGTTCATGTGGTTGTCACCGTTGATCGGGATGCTGCGCAGGATGGCGTTTACGGCGTTCGTTTCCCGGGGAACCGATAATTCCCTCGCTCCCAACGAGAAATGCGCTGCGAGTGGCTCCTGCGCATCGATTTGGCCTACTGCTGGGGTTCCTCGGCCTGGGGCAGGTCAGGCAGGGGCACGTCGCCGGCCAGCAGCATCCAGCCCATGCGGCCCTTGGTCTGGTGCCACTGGTCCTCTTCCTAGCAGAGGTTGTCTGCGTAGAGGCGCACCAGGGCGCTAACCACCACCGACACGTCGGTCATGATGTCGGCCTCGATGATCTCCAGGGACGACGTCAGGCCCCGCTGCTTGTAGCAGTCGGGCATCTCGTCGACGAAGTGTGTGAAGGCGTACTGGAATGGCAGCGGCGTGGGCCGGTCAGGCAAGAGCGCCGGAGCCGAGTCGTCTCAGGCGTGGCTTCGACCACCGCGGCGTTGCTCGGGATCAGCACGATGATTGAGATCAGTGCCCCCGTTGGGACCCCGATCAGGTATCGCTTGGCGCAGTACTTCGCAGGAAGACGCTCCAAGAGCCCTTCTTTCAGCACCGGTTGTTTGGACCCGCGGCGGGGCAGATCGGTCTCCGCGTTGGGGATCCCCCAGACATGGGTCTTATTGGGGCCGGTTTCGTTCTGGTTAACCGCGGGAAAATGCACCTCCAGCGTTGAGAGGGGGGAGCGCGTAGCCCACCGGGGATATGCCAACCACCAAGGCGAGCATGGTGGGGTTGCTGAACACACCGCCGTAGATGGCGGCCTGGACGCGTTCATCGTCGGTCCCGACCGTTGTCTTCCGGCGGGTCAACATGGGCTGGATTGTTGACAACCCGAAAGAGTGCGGCAAGGGGGTTTGTCACAGGCGTTCACATATTTGAGTAGGCAACAACGGGATCCGCCTCTACGTTGTCGCGTGCGCGGGATGGATTGTTGTCGTTTCAACCGGTCGCGGTCGCTTACGTCACGCAGGTTTGGCCACGATTTCAAAACGTGACGAATACCCGGATTCAAGGGCGGACAGGTGATATAGTGCCCGCGGCGGCCGGGATGCGGCGGGTAATTGGCCCGCAGCTGCGTTGAGGTTTGGAGAGAGGCCGTCCCGTCTTCACGGCCGTGCTGCGCCGCCGCTTCCGAACCGTTACGCTGACTCGTTGAGGACTGCCCGCATGACCCAATCGCGCCAGGGCGTGCTGATCGCCATCGACTGGGAGAACATCCGGCGTGGCGCCCAACTCTACCAGCGCAAAGTAGGGCCGGCAGAGGTGTACCGCGCCATGCACGACGTGGGCTCTGTATTCGGAGGAGTGGCGGGTGGCAAGGCCTTCGGTGACTGGTCACTCCGGCCCGATGACGGGCGAGAGTTCGCCGAGCACGACGTTGTTCCGTATCACGCGCCCCGCACCATCGCCGGGAAGGACCGCGCCGATCCGGCCATCCTGCTGGAGGTCTACGAGTGGGTCCGTGATCGTGACGACTGCGGAACGGTGATCCTGGGTTCAGGAGACGCCGACTACCAGGTGCTGGTGGACCGGGCTCGTGGTTACGGGAAGCGCATCGTGTTGTGCGCCTTCAGCGCGTCGGTGTCGCGGGATATGCTGGCCACCGCCCCGCTGTTTCCGCTGGAGGCCGAGTTGGGCATTCAGACGGCGGAGCATGGGGACGTCAAGCTGGATCTCGCCGCTGCACCGGTGAGCGACGATGTGGACGGCGAGGACGTGGAAAGCGGCCAGGTCCTGGGGCGGTTCGTCCGGCAGATGTACAACTTGGAAAGCCGCATGAACTTCGTCGGCTACAGCATGCTTTCAAATCAGTGGATGCTGGACTGGGGTCTGGCCTGGAACGAGTACGAGTGTCGCCGCCTGCTTGACGAGTACCAGGAGGCGGGGATCGTGGAGCGTCACGAGGTATTCAACCATGCCAACCCGGACTGGCCCACGTCGGCGCTGCGGCTGGTCCGGACCGACGAGCGAGTGCGCCAGGCATTGGGGTTCAGCGAGGGGCCCGCGTCCAACCCGGTGCTGTCCAATGACGCAGCTCCTGTGCAGCATGGCTCCGCTGGCTAGACCGGCCCGCGATTCCACCGCGAAACGGTATCAACAGGCTGCGCGGAACATGGTGCAGGCCGGCGCCCTCGCAAATTGCGGAAATCGTCGCGCGTACCACGGAGCAGCATAGGCAGCGCGACGAAAAGCCGTTACCCAAGCAGACGAATATCGTAATCACGCCCGGCGGACCCACGGTTGACGATTTTCGCCGTCAGTCCGACGGCGGGAACTCCCGCACGAAGCGATTTACGTAACAGGTCTTGGGCGAATCAAAACGCGTATCAATACGAGCTGCACTGAACCTTTTTGTCGCCCTGAGTCAAACTTGGAAAAGAGCACCAACAATGAAAACAGCGTATCGCGCAACGATTGGGCGAATAACTGCTAGGTTCGACTGGGACAGATCAGGCGTTTTCTTAGCCGCTTTACTGTTCTTGGGAGAAGGTCTAGCGGTGATTTTGGCAGGAACATCCTTGGTACTAAAAGACAACGACTGGGGAGCGTGGGCGGCATTGTTAGGCGCCGCGGTCCTCGCGATTTACGTTCCTCTCGCGATTCGGTTGGGAAAGATTCCGTTCGCGGCTCCCACTGAATACGAGAAACGGAGGAAATACGCACAGAATACGCTAGGCGTGAGAATTCCGCGCTCTGGGGATAAGACTAAAGAGGGTTGGGCATTGGGCGTCGCGCAGGTGCACCTAGAAGACGGCTCAGACGAATCGATCCGCGCGGCCGTGGGCCGAGCATACTGCTTGGGAGATCAGGATCTGCAACATTTTTGCAATAGTCCGTGGACGCAAGACGTAAAAGGAAAAGTCTTGCTTGCACAGATCCAATTGGTTCCACCCACCGCTAGCGGTTCGGCTATCACGGCGCCGCGAGAATTATTCGACAGGTCGCACTAGGAAGATCAGGAACAAGGGCCCGTTAGCGCTCAGACCGTCACCGGCGCCACCCTCAACTTCCTAGGAGGGAACCCAAATCACGCCGCGATTCCCAGCTCTCGTAGCCTGGCCACCAAATACTCCTGCGGCCGGTCGCCCTTCACCCGGTTGCAATGAGCGCACAGCAGTTGCAGGTTCTCGATGTTGTCCTGGCCGCCGGCACCCTGCGGGATGACGTGGTCGACTTCCAGGATGCGGAATGGAAACTCGCTGCGGCACCCGTTGCACCGGCCTTCCTGCTGTCCGAACAGGACGTGTTTGTTCTGGCGGTACGGCACCGGCACGTCGATGTCGGTGCGGGCGGTAACGAACCCTTGTGGGTGAGTCCGGCCGTCTGCAGGACCTGGTACATGGCAGGCTGCTCGTCGGCGATCAGCCCCATCCAGGCCACGTCCAGGTCGGACAGCGTCCAGGTGTCCTTGAACGCCGCGCCGGCTGCGGCGCTGCCCACTGGCGCGGCGTAGTTGCGGTTGGAGTTGAACGGCGGGTCCAGGTAGATGAGGTCAACCGACGCGGAGTTCAGGCCGCGCAGGATGTCCAAGTTGTCCCCGGTCCAGATGGTTCGGTCAGCGAAGTTGGTCATCTTGTGAACCCGGCGAGGTGAGTCTAGTGATGGCAGTGTGCATTAGCAAACCTGCCATATTGATGCCCATCCCCGTTCTGCGGCGTGTTTCCTAAACAGTGGAGGACTGTGAATGCTGCCGGCAGCCCAAGTCAGCAAATTCTCCAACCGGCCTAACGAGAACGGAGACGTGCGCCGAACCCGCGCTGGCCAGCCACCAATCAGAGGACTAGCAACTCTAGACGAACAGTCGTAATCCGGCGGTCTGCACCATAATCCAAAGCCAGATGGCACCGGAGCGCTATGCTGCGGACTGATCGATCAAACTTGGCTGCGGAACGCTTGGAATCTCCATTCCTGCTACGTAGGGATGAGTTGCAAGATGCCTCTTGGCAAGTTGAACTCACTGGACGCGTTTTGATCGCCGAATTTGCTCGTCCTTTTTCCGAAGATATCCAGCAGAAGACTTGCGTATTGCCGTTGAGATCGGAAATCGTCGGTGGCGATTTGCCTGCCCAAAGCGGACAAATATTTGTCACGGTAACGTCCAGCGGCTTCGTTTAGTACAAACGTGTTGATGATCTGTCCATAAATCCCACGGCTGGACTCTGCGAGACGTTGGGTAACCCCGCTCCACTCTTCGGCGGTGTCGGTTGTCCAAGTTTCTTGGGATAAGTTAATGATGAGCGCAGCCGATCTGAGTTCGGCGGTCTCAAAATAATCTGGTTTCTGCACCTCTATGCCTCGGGTCGCAAACACCCCTTGCTCAGCTGCCTTCGCCAGTATCGGTAGCAAAGCAACATCGAGGTCGCGTCTGATGTAAGTCTTGCGCAGCAATTCCGCTACGTCGCTAGACCTCTTGCCATGCACTCCGTAAAATACGAACTCAAAGTTTTTGTTCGTCAAGTGTTCATGAATATCCAATATGTCGTGCCCGAGCGTATCCAATATCATGATCAAGGCATCGATAGGGATCAATGAATTGGCCGCGACCGAACCGTAAATCGACTTTAGAATGTCAAGATCAATGGTCGGCAGATCGTTCTTTTGATCTAGGCCATCGGACACATAAGAGGCCATCAACCCCCAGTTGATCAATGTCGCAACAAACTCTTGGGTCGCCCGACTGGGAGCAGCGCAGAATACGTCCACCAGTTCTCCTATTCGCTCGCCCGTTTCCGACGGTATGATCATCACCGGCGTCGCCCGCAGGGTGGTGGGAAAGCCACAATCTTTGATTCCTCGATCAAACGGCAGGCGGTCATCGGTCATCGACAGTACATCGTCTTTGGTAACTCCGTTCGCGCTCCATCGGTTCTCCGCGGCTTCCCAATCGCCCACATCGCCGAGATCGCCAAGTCGAGCTCGCGCGGCCATGTCCAATAACTGTGCGTCACTGTTGCAAGCGTTCAAACACGCTAGGATCGGCCATGGCAGTGTCAGATGCCCGCTCTCTGATAGGACTTCGCAATCCTCAATGAGGGATGGTGCCATCGAGCATAGTGCCGACGCCAATGCTTCTTTGGACGGTTTATCCATGAATTCTCCGGCATATTTGTACACCGCCCAACTGGAATGCCAGCCATCAATATCTTTGAAGCGTTTGATGTAATCGGACTCAGGGCTGTTCAGTCGGACCACGTTAGCGTACCGAACAGTCGAGCCCAACAGTCTGATCTGGTGCCTATGGTAACTTGGCATCAAAACGTTTGCCGCTGCT
Source organism: uncultured Dehalococcoidia bacterium (assembly GCA_951813535.1). Lineage (GTDB taxonomy): Bacteria > Chloroflexota > Dehalococcoidia > Lucifugimonadales > UBA3495 > Bin87. Next base: position 3,487,500 of record OX638345.1, read on the forward strand.
TCGATTAACGGTCCTCCGCTTACAGCACCCCGCTGTCGGAAAACATCCGTGGGACCCAACTCCGCTGCAAGGTTCTTCAGTGACACTGCGGGCAGCAAACTTACGATTTTCTGTATGGCCCACGGATTGTTCATCAGTTCGTGAGCCGCACCCATGAGCTGAAGTTGATCTGCATGTGCTTCGGGCCAGTTGTCGTCAGCTGCCTGAACGGCCCAAGGTATGCGGTCTAACAAAAGGCGCAACAGGCAGTTCCAAGCGCCTACGAAACCGATCCCGCCCCCGGGTTTGATGCGATTTCCGATTTCGGATTGGTACAGTTGATCCAATTGGGGTTCGTACACGCTCGCGAAACGGGCATGGAGGCTCGGATGCGCTACGTCCAAACACCTTACAGCAACTCTAGCGATCATACGAGCGTATTTGGGTTGACGGAGTGTCAATCCTTCATCGAGTAAGGTGACTGCCAGATCAGAACCTGCAAGTGAAGCGGTTGAAATTGGATCCGAGTCCAGTTCGTTCAAACCAGCACAAATCGAATAGATTGTGTCACGCAGGTTTCGCCGTTGACTGAAGCATTGGCCGGCTGCGAACAAAAATACGTTCCGCCAAAACTGGATGGGAGCGATCTCCTTCAGTCGTTTTTGGATGTTTGGTTCACTCCCATCCATTAGACTCTGGGCCGCCATGAATTCTTGCAAGGACCGGATTTCGAATCCGACCTGGGCTTCTTCCAACTCGACCAAAAGAACTAACCGTTCCGCGACCGCTTCGACTATTTGCTGAGCAAGTTCGCGTAAAGGCTCACCTTCGTGTCCTTCCTCTCCCAGCTGCGCTTCTACTAGCGAGCTAAACTTATCGCGAGATAACTTAGCGTTGGTACCGCCCGTTTGTTCAGAAGCAATCTGCAGCAGGAGACCTACTTGATGGTGTAATGTATCGATTTCGGATGAGTAATCGCGTAATATCGCGGATGCTGGGATATCTTTTTCTTCCTCGCGTTGATAGATCACCTCGTAGTACGACTTGAAGAGGTTCCATCGTGCCTGAGGTGGTTGGCCTCTTCGGTCCACCAACGCGGTCATGATAGTGACTTGCAACGGAGTGCGCATCAAGCGTGAGGTCGACTCATGCTCGAATGCGCGCTCTAACCTTACGAGAACCGTTTCTTTGCGGTCCACGTTGGTGCTGTACCTTGCGTCTACCAATTGCCGCGCGAAATGCATGCCCAATTCAGGAGACAATTCCGCAAGCCTGCAATGCTTGTAATTTCGAGGTGAAAAGTCATCGTTGTAGCCTTGGGGACGGGTGGTGGCTATACACAGTATGTCAGCGCCCAATCTTGCCGCGTCGACCCAGAAATCTTTAATCGAGGCCAGCACTTGGCTCCGATTACTAGACGCCGGAACTTCGTCCAAGCCATCGAAGATGATAACACCAGGGTAATGTGTCAAGAATCGTTGAAGATCGTCTGCCCGTACGTTCTTGTCCGTACGCTTATTGATCCGCCATGCCAAATAAGCAAAAACCGAATTCACCCCAGTTTCGGAGTTGTCGGACAATGCAGACGCAAAATCGCTGAGGCTGACCCGAAATGGGAACCTGGGGACCACTTGGTGGTAGAGGTCAATCCCTTCATTGTTGCACCGTTCTTGGATAGTGGACAAAGCCGTACGGGTTTCGCTGGACAAGGTCTCCGAGGGCACTGGGGAAATAATGGCCGCTCGAAAAATCTGACAGATAAACTGTCCGAGAGTGGTTTTGCCTTGTCCAGGTCCTCCAATCAATACGAAACGGCCATTCATGTCGTGGGATGCTGCAGATTCCAAAGGCTGCACCGCCTCAGTGACACCTGAAGCACCGATATCGAACCGTTCTGATGCAGCGGAGAGGATCTGTTTGATGAAACCATCCTCAAACGAGACTTCATCGTTTAGTGGCAATTCGTCAAAGGATTCGTATGGGAACGTACCACCCATTGCGGGTTCGTTCACCGTTGGCAAGTCTACGAAAACCCTGGCGAGAGGTATATTCTCCTCTGTTGAATGGCCCGCTTGATCGAGGTTTACGAATTCGTCAGTCAACAACTCTTTTTGCAGGAACCCCACCAAAGTATCTTCTAAGTCGGCGAGCGACGGATGGACCTGACTGATTATCGCTGACAAAACGTCCCCAGGAGTAACTAGAGGGGCATACGCAATTCGAACGTCAGCGTCAGCGTCAAGGAACCTGCAGATTTTGTCATAGTCCCAAATGTCATAGCCTTTCAAAGACGTTTGGGATTTGAAGTCTTCAAGTAGTCGCTCCGCACGATCTTTGGATCCCCATTCGTGAACCGGAGTTAGCACGGCATTGGTAACGTACACAAAGTAATCTGGCTGGCGTAGACCTCTTTCGTTATTAGCGAACTTCCTCAGTTCTTTGCGCAATTCGTCTACGGCCCAATTTCCATCTTTCGGTGTATTGCTAGGCCTCTGCAGGAACTTAACCTGGACCACCCCATACCCATCCCAAGGATCTGCGGCCGAAGGGTATGTGAGCTCGCCATCGAAAGTCGCTTCGCGCCCACCATCCGGGCCGTCTCCAAAGATCGTGATCCCAGGTCCCAAAACGTTGACTGCCAGAGACTGAATCAAATGCTCAAATGAACGGCTCGACAATCGGCTCAACGCGTAATCTGTCACGATAGAACCTCGGAACTAAGACTGAAAGAACGCGGGCGGGTAGTACACGGACAGCGTACCCGCTGTATCTCGTCACGCCCGAGATGGCAACGGGATATGGTCTATGACCCCGTAACCTAGGTAAAACATATCATATTCGCATTCATCGCAGCGAGTCCCAGCGATCGAACTTCCAAACTAACTGAGAACGGGGACCGTTGTTGGTTATACTGCCCATTGCATCGAAGCGATGGGCGAATTGGTCTGGCAAAACCACTCGAAATTTTCGGCTTTAGGAACGCGATGGAGGGAAGTTGCCTCGTCGTCAAGTCATTGCCATCCCCATGTTTGATGGTCGCTCTGTTCTCTGGCCAGACCAGAATGGCAGACTGTGAACGGAAGTCTGCCATGTTAAACTCGTGGCATGGCGACGCGAGGTCTACCTCACTACTGGACTCCTGATTAGGTGAAGATGATCTTGGACGCCATGCCGGCGGGACAGCCGTGGCTCTTCGGGCTGCTGCGCTGGCGGACCGCGCTACGCCAGGCAGAAGCGCTCAACCTGGAGTGGCGCGATCTGCAGTTCGCGGGCGCTCAGCCGTCGGTCACGGTTCGCAACGGGAAGGGCGGTAAGTATCGGGTGGTTCCGGCGCATCCGGAGTTGGTGGACGCCTTCCGTTCGGTGCCGCACCGTGGCCTCACGGATCAGGTGTTCGCCGGACGCCGCGGCAAGCCGCTGTCAGCCAGGACTGCGGCACGGTGGATCTGTGACGGGATCACTAATGGAGGTCTCCGGTCTGCCGCCACTGGAACCGCCGCCAAAGGCCCTGCCTCCCACAGCCTTCACCATAGTTGCGCCCGACACGGGTTGCAGTCCGGCCTCAACGTCAACACCGTTTCGGCATGGCTGGGCCACTGCAGCCCAACGGTGACGCTGAATACATACCTGGTGCTGGCGCCGGACACGTTGGGCGACATCAGAGAGTTTCCGTGAGGTCTGGCACGTCAATGATTGCGTTCGCGCGTACGCCTTGGTGGGGCATCGTCGCGGCCCTGGTTTGTCTCGCGTTCGCCTTATCGTGCGCGGCCGGCCGGCACGATGTCGCCGAAGGGTGGAAAACCTACGAACACAACAGGGACCGAGCGCCGTCGGCCGATTGCGTGGAACGGCCGAACTTTGCCTTCGACGTCCCGTCCAGATGGAGCGTGGAGGAGTCGAATTGTGATTTCGTAGCATTGGTGGCTGCCAACGAGCCGGCCGAATTGCAAGCTGTCGTCCTGGATCTGCCAGACTATCCTCAGGACGTCGAAGCCGCTCTGGACGAAATGGCATCCCGTTGGCTCCACGAGATGACTACGAAAGGAGGCAGCGTCGAAAGGGTGCAGCACGACGGGCTTTCGGCGATTTCCCGGACACACGTCGAGCCCGCGTCGCAACAGGACGCGTGCGAAAGCTACGTCGATGTCTTGGGCGTGCCGTCGAAATCCTGGGCGATCCATGGTCAGCGCGCAGTCGTGCTGGCGGTGGCGAGGTGTACGGACGCTCACGATCAGGCCGAGATCGCAACCGCCATCATGGGTTCGTTCCGCCTGGTGGAACCCTACTGACCGCAGGGGACCGAGCGATGTCCAGGTGGCGAATTGTTCGTGGCCGCGTTCGTCATGAAATCTCGACGCCCTGCATTGGCGACATCCTTCCCATCGCGTACGATTCGTCAACCTCCGGCGTCGGCCACTGCCCCACCGTCCCGGCGTCGGGTAGCGCGATTTTGGCCAGGAACTCGCTCTCCGGCGTGGTGATGCCGAACTCCACGTCCCGCTTGGCCCGGATGATCAGGGGCAGCGCCCGCCGGCATTGCCGGTAAGCCTGGTCCCACGCCGACTGTTGATCTGCGGCCGTCTCTGTGTAATCGCCCGCATTCAGAACAGTAGGAGTAATGGCACCACAAATGCGCAACTTTCTAATAATCCCTTCGGTGATCATCCTAGTGACGCTGCTGGCGTGCTCCATCCTATCGCCGGAGTTGGCGGCACCCACGCTCGGTCCGCCAACCGAAGAACCGACGGAACAGCCGATAATGGCTCCCACTGCCGTGCTGGCACCGACTCCGACAGAGCCGACGGTGCAGGCCGGCCCAACCTGGCGCGGAATCACCGTAGCGGCTGAGCACAGGTGCTCTCCCTACGATTCGGACGACTATCCCTATCCGGCGTCGGTTGAACCCAAGATCGTCTCTGCCCGGGGCGGTATCTACGGCCCATATACCGGAACGTGGTTTACCAGCATCAAGGAGACGGACATCGAGCATATCGTCGCCCGGTCTGAGGCCCATGACAGCGGGCTTTGCGCGACCAACCCCGCGACTAAAGCCAAGTTCGCATCCGATCTCCTGAACCTCACGCTGGCGTCTCCCAGCGTGAACCGTCACCAGAAGGTGGCCAAAGACGCTGCTGAGTGGCTCCCAAACCTCAATCAATGCTGGTATGTGGCTCGCACGATTCAGGTCCGTCAGGCGTACGACCTCACAATTGACCAAGCCGAGGCGCATGCGATCGATAGAGTGCTGGCCAAATGCGGCTCAACGGAAATGGTGGTATTGGCTCCTGCACAGCGCATCGAACATCCCACACCGACAAGCCCTGCCGCCGCCCCTGGCGCGGACCCACTGGGTTTATATGACGATAACGGGAATGGCCGCATCACCTGCGCCGAGGCTCGCGCTCACGGTATCGCGCCGGTACGACGAGGCCACCCGGCTTACCAGTACATGCGCGATGCCGACGGAGACGGAGTAGTTTGCGAGTAGCAGGGTTGGTGCTGCCCTCACAGGGCTTCCGAGAGTGCGTCACCAATTGGTTGCCCCCGGACGACAGTGACCGTCCCAGCCTCCGCCGACCACGCACTCGCGAGAACGTGAGCGCATGCCCCTGTGGCGGTCGGGTGCGCGCCGGGAGTCGCTCCGTCCTTGGCTTTTAATTGGATGCTAGACCCGCGAGATTCCTACCTTAGTCACTGCCGGAGTCTGAACGATGTCGAGCATTTCAAGATTTTCACCAAAGCCCACAAAGCCTCGGGCAAAGCCGTTTTTGTGAGAGCCTAAGACCTTTGAGCAGAACGGGACTATGGGCGAGGCCAAACCCACGCGACAATACCGGTAATGTTCGCCGCGAACCAAGAATGGGAAGATGAATGGAGATCGAATCCACAGTCAAGGGGCGACTAGTCCGGCTCACGGACGACGACGTTCGATCAGAACTGCGAAATGTCAGACCTGAGGCGGCGCGAATCTATGTGGTTCACGTCGACGGTGTCGCGTTCCCCGTCAAACAGGCATTCGCGATCGTGACCGGTCTTTCTCGGTCGGACTTCATAACCGATCATGCCAGGCGAGCCTTCGAGCGTTTGGGTTTTAGGGTTTCACGGATAGATGTCGCCGGCCGCTGATTGGGAATCATCCTCGACGGGTTGCGTTTCCGACAGGGCTTTGTAGATCGTCATCGGACGAGCGATGTTGGGGCTCATCCGCTCTTTCAATTCCGCAACCGTGGTTTCTCGCGCTGCAGCGCCTTGCCGACCGCCAATTGCGCGGCCACCATCGTCGATAGCCTGACCAAGAATGGGACGCCGTCGGGCAGAGAGTAGGAGGCGAGGAATCTGATGGCCATCGCGACGCCAATTTAGCGCATTGCCTCACCTAAAACGTTACGCAACGAAAGCGGTTGCCTCAAATAAAATGTTACCGAAAATGCGGAGGCGGCCGCGTGGGTGGAGGGATAAGTTGGATCGCAAGGCAAGAATTGTCGGTCTCACTTCGCTCCGCTATCTCGGTTGGCCCGGCGTATAACGCGCTGCCCCATCAACCGGAGTTTCCGGCTGAATGTCCAGTGGGTCGGCATGGTGCTATTCAGGGGTCGGCAGTGAGGCGTATGACAGAGGGTTCGTCAGCGAGGAAGTCGATATTGAGCTCGTCCTCGCCGTTGTGACGGGGCAGGCGTATGGCGATCCAGTAGCAGTGTGGAGCTAGGTTCTCGAGGTGGATGGTGGCGTTCTCGTGGTGGATGAGGGGATCGGAGGTGAAGATGACGTCGTCGGGCGGTTCTACGCCCCAGGCGTCGAGAGGCGTTGTCGAAGGTTCGGTGAACATGGTGAAGACGCGGAGGTCGTCGTCGGTCTGGACGGTGAGGGACAGGCTGGATTGGCTCAGGCGGGAGACGGTGACCTGGGTGTTGCGGGCAACGATCTCGTCGACGTGTGGTGGGTCGCCTGGGAAGGGACGGACTTCGATGCTATTCATGGTGCCCGGTCAGTGTTGAGGATTATGTTCGGACTATACCACTCGGCGTAGTCAGGGTCGCGAAACAACTGCCCCCGCAGCGAGGCCAGCAGGTCGGAAAAGGGGCCCCGGCTCATCATCTTCAGGTATAGATGATCAGCTTCCCAAAGTCCTCTCTGGTCTGATCGCTCGCCGAGCATCGATCCAATTCACTCCGCCAAGTCAGACGGCCCGGAGTATAACTGGCTATTCCATCAGACGAGGTTTCCGGCCAGATTTCTACACGGAAAGGATTATTGACGAACCGAGTGCGGCTTGTTATCAGTTAGATCGCCCACTCCAGGGAGGGGTCAAAGGCCGAGAAAAACCGGTCAATGACCCTGAAACTTACCTACCAGATTTCTACACGGAAAGGATTATTGACGAACCGAGTGCGGCTTGTTATCAGTTAGATCGCCCACTCCAGGGAGGGGTCAAAGGCCGAGAAAAACTGGTCAATGAGCCTGAAACTTACCTATGCGATTGGTTGCCTTTCGCGGTTGCGAGCGTTAGGTGGGCTACGCTGCAAGTGGCCCAATCGCAGTCAACGATCCCAATCAGGGGAGGATGGGGCACGGGGGGTCTGGAATGCCTATGAATCATGATTTAGACTGGGCAATCAGGCTCGTGCGACTAATACTGCTGAAGACGGAGGTAGAGTTCCGGATGATCATGCAGTGTATACAAACTCTGATCGATGCCAAGCTCGGTAGGCGCAACCCGGCCGATGCCTTGGAAGAGGTATTGCACACGCTCCTCCAACATGGCGAAGGCGGCGGTAGTTCGGGACACGCAAATTCCCAAGAGGTTTTTAACATGGATAGCATTTTGCATTGCGCAACCGCGGTGGAAGCCATGACAGCCTGGGCTCATGCCCATGGTGGGGAAGTTTATTTGCCGGAGCTCGCTAAAGCCATTGTAGCAATACGTTTGGGTGCAGCGACCGACCCAAAAAACGTAGTGTCCGCCCGGCACACATACGCAAGACAGCATCCGGAATTGTGGGAGAAAATTGGGCCGAACCGGTTCCGACTTAAAGTGTCAAGCTAGGAGGCAGGTTAGGCTTACGAACGGGATCACAAACTGCCGAACCGTCAGGCCGCCCAACCACCTCTGCCGCGAGCGAGCGCACGCTGCATCGCGACGGAGGGACAATGACTTACTCCAAGGCTGCCTGGGGTGGCACAGGCTGGTGGCACCAGGACCAGTTCGGCAAATCGGTTGACCCTGTTTGGCGAGATCGTCTTGCCTCGAATTAATCCCTGTGCGATTGGGAGACCGACCAGTTTCGTACCGCAAAGGACGAGATCATGTTTTAGGACTCTCGGCCGCGCAGGGTTGGGACCTTCTTAGGCAACGCTCCGGTGCCGGGTTATGCAGGGACATTCGGGACGGGATGTGCCGTGGACTAGCTGCGCCCAGGCGTGGCTTGTACGAATTATTTGGCCTCAGGCGAAATCAGGGTTCTTATGTCACTGGCATTGAACACTAGACCTGGTAGGGTGCCAGGCATCAGTCGGTCCTTTCGGGTAAGTCGTCGCTCTGTAGGGCAAGCTCTGCGACGGAATCCCTCATGCGGAGACGGGACTGCGGACCTACCACGCTAGCACTGTGTACCAGGGTCTGGCTGCCGTGAGTGTCAACCGGACGCCGCCAGTGGGCTCGGCTCAGTTGAAGCTTGATCGTCTACGCACACTGGCTACTCTCCCCTGCGTTCATTTGACGAACTGACATCTACGATTCGGGTTGATACCGGTAAGGTCGTCATGGTAGTCGAAGTCGACGAAAGCCCAGGAGACCCTTTGGGCTATGACCCGCCTGATGAGGTCGCCTCTGTTGAAAGCTGCATCAGACCCCGGTGGGCGCGTTTGGTACCACCAGATGCGCCGAACTAACGCCGCGGTTAGAGCGGTGCAGGCGACGTTGGTTATGTTGTCCGAGGCGCGTTTTGTTGCCGTTAGCCTCAAAACGAGCGTCGCCATCTAAAGGACTACGCTCGTTTTTGTTGCTGACCCGGGCGCATCGGGCCAATGTTATGGTCCCCAGTTTTTGGCTCCCAACGAGAGGAGTTCAGAAAATCTTTCTGGGTGCAAGAGAGTGAAGTGGGACGGTGGGGCCCCGTGAGATTCGTCGTATATCCGCCAGTTGAAACCGTCGGTGATGACGATGCGTCCGGGAAAGCCTGTACGCTCCCGGAGGGTTCGGGCCACGTCGTCGTACCGCAGGTCGGCCCAAAGCGAGTGGGCCAGCACGTAGGCTATTTCCTCCTGTTGAGAAAGGATCACCCACTGGTTTGGGGTTTCCGGGACGCGCCGTCTGTAGTGACCGCCGAAGCCCAGGGCATCGCACAGTGGCTCGACCAGGTGTTCCTGGACCAGGTCGAAATCCTGCCGGAATATTTCGTCATCCGAGCGAACCAATTCTTTGACGATCCGGATTTCATCCAGGAGCGTTTGAGCTCGTGATGGAGAGATGGCTTCTAGGATTTGGCGGGCGGTTTCGTCGTTCATGATGACCTCCTTGGTTTAGTTCACCATGATGATAGTAACTCCAGATCGGTTTTCGGCGCTGGAGCATGGTGGCTGCCTCGCCTTGAGGCCACACTAGTACTCAGTCAACGTTGGAAAGGCATGGGTAGAAACGTTGAAGTTTGATCCTGGCGTCATGGGTGCCGAAGCGCCAGTTGATGGGGATGCGGGGCGGCGTGGCGCCGGTTCTCGTAAGCCGTAATGGCGCGATGCAGGGAGTCGGCGTCGGGGTTTCTCCCTTTGAGACAGGCGCGGCTCAACGCGCTGAACTGAATCTCCGCCATCTTGAGCCGACTGGCTTGCTTGGGAGTGTGGTGAAACTCGAGACGCTTCACGATGCGCCTGGCTTCGGCGGCGGGGAAGGTCTCGTACAGGGAAGCCATGCGGTGGGTGTTCAGATTGTCCAGGACCGCGCGGATGACGGTGGCGTGGGGGATAGGCCACGTCCACCAGATGCGGCGTTGGGTGATGGCATGATTGGTCAAGAGCCGCACGCGCCAGCCCGCCAGCGGCTCGCAGAACAGGAACAGGTTGCGGGTGCCACCGCGTCGGTACTCGTAGTCTTGACGTCGGGGACGTCCCTGCTGGACGGGCAACGGCTCTCTGACATCAGCCAGCAGTTGGGTGGAGGTCTCGTCGAAGCACACCACCGGCCGGCTGGGGTCGTAGGGCTCGGCATACAGATCCAGCACGTCCTCCATCGCCTGCCCCGTACTGGATGCGGGGCGGCCACGAACTCCCCGTTCATCTGGGAGATGCACCACTGCTGTTTTAGCCAGGGTTTGAGGGTGTTTTTTCAGACGGAGCCTGACCGTCTCGTATGACAGGCTCTCCACCAGGCCCAACTCAACCACCTTGTCGGCCAATAGGCGCAGGGTCCAGTGGTCTTGGTCCTCTGGATCGTCGCTGCACGCCAGGGCGATCAGAGCCCACCCCGTATCCAGTACGGGGTGGGCTTCGCCACGATCATCCAGCTTGCGATACCGGTTGGCCTGGGGATGGTCATATAGCACACCGTCCAATTCCTCCTCGGCGTACCGCCGCTTGGTGCGAAACACCGTGCGCGGCGACGTGTCCAGGGCCGCCGTCACCTGAGAAGCGCTCCAGCCTGCATCGGTCTTGAGCAGGATGCGCGCCCGATTGATGATCCGAGCCGAGCGTTGGCCGCTACGGATCGACCGCTCCAGTTGGCTCCGATCTTCCTCTGACAACCGTACCGCGAACTTCTCCTGAGCCATGGCTGCCGCACCTCCCGCACCGCTGCTTGCCACTCACGATAGGGACCATGGCCGATTCTTTCTTATCTTTGACGGTACTGGTTTGACTGCATACTAGTCGCCGTCGGTAATGGTGAGCACGTCTTGGAGCACCTCGTCAGGGAGTACCGGCGTGTGGTGGTGGTCGCCGTTCTCGGTACGGGACTGCGTTTAGGCGTCGGTGTTGACGTGCTGAACCAAGGCGGAGCCGCGTCTTGCGAACATATCGCTTAGCCAGCGTCCGTAGGCTCGGTGCAGGGTGAGCTCGGCGCCGGGGTCGACCTCCCTCACGGTCGTGTACGCGTGGATTTCCTGCTTGCCGCGTCGATGTAGGGGCGCACCTGATGTCAAAGGCCACTCGGGCGCCCTCGCCCCACTGGTCGGGCATTCGTTTGGAGGCTAGGGTGTTGCCGGGCATGACGAGCTCGTGGTCGACCCGGGCGGAGGCATGGCGGTTATGGATGAGCCGGTTGTGGTCGTGTTCGGTGTAGTCCTAGACGGGGGTGAGCTGCCGGGCCTCGGGAGTCATCATGCGGAACTGTCGAGGAGGGGCCCCGCAGAGAGTTTCAGTGAACAGGCAGTGCAGGCGTGGCCGAAGTAGTTGATGCGGCGCTTGCCCATCCAGGCGTTGAGCTGGGGGATGTTGATGCGGGCCTGCATGGGGTTGAGCGGTTTGTGTTGGTTGTTGGCAGTCATCGTTGGTGTTCGCTTCCGGGGGCAAGGGCGAACGCCGCGTTGCAGGTGTTGATATGCCTTAAGCCTGGCTTGGCGCTGGTGCCAGCACCAATCCTGTTGACAACTCATCTGCGGACCGCTTGAGTGACCATGCAGTCTGGTCGATATCGGGTTTGTTCTTGAAGTAAAACAGGTCATCGCCGGTGAGTCCGGTGATGTCCAATGCGAGATTGAGCATGTGCGGTTGGAGGTGGCGGTTCAGGTACATCCCGAGGCCTGCGCCCGTGATGGTGCCAGCTATCCCACCCACAAGGTTGCCGATTACTGGCACGGCGGTGCCGATGGCTGTTCCGCCCATTCCGCCGGCGGTGGCCAGTACCGTGGTGATTCCCATTCTCGACATCAGGGTTAACGCCTGTACGACTTGAACCTTGTTCCGGTTGGTTCGGTCGACGGCTTTGAACCGCTGTTCGGTGCGAATGGCCCCATGTATAAGGCGCGCTGCGGCGAGTATGGCGCCGGCGTAGGGGATGATGTCTCCCACGTTGTCCGGTACGTCGATACCGAGGTTATCGCTGAGCAGGTCTAGGCCCTCCGTGACGCTTTCGCCCAGTTCGGCGGTTGAGCCGATGTCTACCATTTGCTCAACGAGCTCTGGGTTATTGTCGGCTATTCGGTCGAACAATTCGCTGCTATTGGCGTAAATGGTATCGGGGTTGTCGAGCATGAGGCTCTCGACATGGCTTGCATTCTCCGCTGCCATTGATTTGACTTGGACAGGTAATTGGGTCCCATCAGGGAACGTTGCCCAGAAATCTATCCCGGGATGAGTAGCTGAGTCCGGGAAGGTTACTTGGATGCCTTGCTGCTCTAATCTTTCGGCGAGATCGAGTTCTGCTACCTTCCCTTTGAGGCCATTGACGAAGCCTTGTTCCGATGCGAGTCCTTGTTCTTTCATCAACGACCAATGTGCATGCAGCGAGTGGTCGGTTGCCAGCCCTGGGTACTGGGCTTCGTACGAAAGCCTCAAGGTGTCGTCTACGTTCACCTCATCCCAGATGCCCCACATCGCAAACGATACTGATGCCGTGAATTCCGCAGCCTGGAAGGCAGGGTCCGTCCCGGCCAGGTCTTCGATTGACTGCCGAGTTGACCGACGACAGTCGTCGGTGGCCGGTAGTTCCTGTAGTTCCGGCAGCATCTGGAGTGATTGCATGCTCATTGATGCGGACCTCAGGCCAGGATGGCGATGACGACTGCTATAACCGCTGCGGCGACTGCACAGGATGTGATGACGATGAGGAGTTTGCGGAACTTACGGGCTTGCTCCTGGACTCTGTCGACCGCTTTTTTGTAGTCTTGCTCCTGTTGTTCTTTCGCTTTCGTCAGCGCTTCATTGTAGGCTGTGCTCATCTCGGTACTGGCCTTTTCCAGAGCGGTTTCGTATTGCGCAGCCTGTTCTGTCAGGGCTTCGGAGATCACCCTGCCCAGGAGTTGTGGCAGGTCGCCGTGCTCTGCGATGTGCTTGGTGAGCAGCTCGTTTTGTCGGATTACCCGGGGAATAAGAACCTGATTGATTTTGTCCTGTTCCTGCCAGAACCTGACCCGTTCTGCAATAGGGGGTGGGTCGTCTCCCTCTTCTGGTCGCTGGTCACTCTGTGATGAGATGCTGCTCTCCGCGGGCGTGTCTTCGTCGTTGACTTCCCACAAGCGGGGGTTTCCATTGTTGAGGAACTGTTGCTGGTATTGGAGGATGATGTCTTTCAGGCGGGTTACGGTGCGGTTGTCCCTCATTCGCCAGGTAACCTCGTCGCCGTCTTCGAAGACGAGCCGTATTTCGCGCTCGTGCCCAGTGCCGGCGACACTGCGTAGGTTCTCGTAGGTGCAGGCTGAGATGCTCAGTCCGTCGTCGGCCTCCGGGTCCAGGCTGTCGGCGAGTACAATTCCTTGCAGGGTCAGGGCAAGCACTTTGCCGCCGAAGTCGAAGGTGGTGTGGTGGATGACGTAGTCGCCTGTGCCTTCGATATACCTCGTTATGGCGTCGAGCCCTTCTTGGTTGGTGTCCTCGCTACCCAGTTTGTGAGGGACCCCTGTGATGGGTGTGATGGTGTGTGGAGAGGTCATGTCGTGGTCCTGTCTTTGTGAGCTGCGGAGCGTTGGCCGGCGGATGGCTCCGCCCGTTAGGCCAGAAATCGGATGCCTTCGGATTATCTGTGGGGGTGGTCCGACGATGTGATGCTGTCGGACGCGAGGGTGTTGAATTGGCTTTGGGAGTATTTCACCCAGCGAAGCGCCTGGTCAACGGTCTGAGATTGTCTCTATATAGCTCACAGGTTGTTCAAGCGCAGGCGTTCTAGCCCTGCGGGTGTGGGAATGCTCTGGACATCGAGTAGGGCGGCCTATTGCTCACGGTGGAGTCCTGCTGGCGCATGGTGCTGCTGCCCCGTTGGAAAGACGCGCGGCTGGTGACGGGGTATCACTGCCGGTGCGGGGTTGTCGATGCGGTCGTGCGCGAATTGTTCGTCTTCACTGGACGTATCCCTGCTTGTCAAGGGCGGCGGAAAACTGTACCACTTGGGCGGCGTAATGCCGGACCACCGGGGCGGTGCCTGACGGCCTGGGCCGGGGCGGTGGGGTGGGGTCCCCCGCATTGACGGCGTTCCGGTTTTCACACCCGCGGGGCGCTAACCGGCGGCTGACCGTTTGCACGACCGCGTTTACTGCCCTCGTGACGTCTTGGGCGCTCACCGTATCTCCTTCACAATGCTACCTTCCCCGGCGCCTCGCCATGCGTTGGAAACATGACGTTGCGTCCGGCCGCGAGGGCGAGGCAGGTTTCTGGCACAACGAAATCCGGGATTGATGGACCCCGGCGCTCAGCTCACGGTCCCCCGCCGGCCTCCCCGGTTGGCTTGGTTGATGCGGTCGTGCACACAGTGAGGGCGTTCAGGGCCCGCCTGCAGGATCGGTATCGTGGAAGTGGGCCGCCGCCCTAATGAGGCGCAGCACGTCGTGCATGGATGGAGCCCGGTCTGTGTGCCCGCACCTCGTGCAGTGGAACTCGACCCCGCCCACGGTCTCGTCGGGACGGGTGATGACCAAATCCCACCAGAAGTCGGGATTTCGGCCGGTGAGGGTCCATTGACCAGCTCGCTGTGCCGCGCTTTCATTTGCGGACGGTTTCCGACCTGCGGTTGCGCACACTTCCCGAACGTAGAGACCGTCAGGGAGCAGTTCAGCCGGAAGGAGTTCCTGCTCACCGTTGGATGTCGTCATGATGGTTCCATGGTTCCGTAGCTGCCGGCGGAGTGCCACGGGGTCTATTCAGCTTGGCCGACTTATTGTTGGCATCGGCATCCCGAACGGTAGCGAACCTTCGGGTTGTTCCGCTTCGCACTCCTGGGTCCGGGGTGACCCGGTGCGCCCGTCAGCATCCAAGTCCAGGTTGATGGTCATGTCCCATCGGACGTTCTCTCCCCTCACGGCACACCCCGCCTTCCCCACGTCCGCGCCCATCTCCGCAAACGCCTGGACCTGCACGGTGGTGCTACTCATGAGGTTCCGGCACTCCTGTCTGAACGGAGTACTCGACCGGCACGCGCTCTGCATGCGGTGAAGGTCCGGCGCGCCATGGGAGGCGGCAGTGAGCGGCGACTGCCCAACCTTGTACTGATTGTCTTGGCCGGGGATGGTCACCGTCGGTCCAACGGCGTGCTGGTGGCTGCTACGCGCCCACTCAAAGCGGGCGTCGGCGAGGCGGACCCGCTCCCCCGGGGACTCGACCTGGTTGTCGACCGTCACCGCATGCGCGGGGGCAGTGGTACCTGGGATGTCGGCTCTGGTAGCTGAGGTGGAGGCGCGACAGGGCCACTGCCAAGCGCAGACTCGGTTCGGCAGGCTGTCGGGACGAGCTTCTCCCGCACCGAGCAGTCGCCGCTCATGCCTGACACGCTGCTCCAGCGTGCCGTGCGTGACAAACTTCACGGCTGGGGAGTCGGCCATGGCTATCGCGTAACGCCCAAAGTGGGCGCTGGAATCAGCGTTCTGAAGCTTGTGGGCAGCGACCTTGGCGACGTGCCGACGTCCTGGCGGCGGGGCAACGCTGGAAACAGTCAGGACGCCCTCTGACGTTTCCGCTGGGGCATTGGCCTCGTCCCCGTGGTGCCGCCCTTCCTGGTCGCCTGCGCCGATGAATAAATTCCCAATCGATGGATCGCTGACTGCACGCATTCCAAAGCTCGGCCGGGTTCCTGACAAAGCAGATTCCGGTAACGCCACAAACCGCTCGAGTGTTCCCTCAAGGACCATTGTGTCGATCCCTTTTGACACCGTCCGAGTGCGGGCTTCTCGCTCCGGCGCACCGTTTCGGTGTCAGGCTGGCTCACGAGCAGCGTGATCGAAACCATCGAACACCGGCTAGCTCGAACACGCCCTCGCCTGAGGGCAATATAGGACGAATTCCCGATTAGATGTGTTGCGGCAGCATATTATTTGAGGTAATATTTATCACTTTGATGTGATATGCGTGCGAATCAGTATCTGAAGACGAGCCCAACGAAGGAATTCGGCATGGCCGGCCAAACGATGGACGGGAACCGCGGGTGACCGGCTGAAGTGCCTTGATTCCACGGACCCGGGCGGTGCCAGATTGGCCGGTATCAGGAAACACCCGGAGCCCGGGGTTGCGATGAGCCTGGGACGTGGCTGAGTAGTTTTCGGGACGTAACCGGTGGTAGGGCGCGCAGTCTCGCCGGGGCACTACTGAACTGGTGTTGCTCGGGCCAGCCTTGGCTGGACTTTACGCATTTTTGGGTGCCATGGAGCGATGACGATTGAGAATGTATGATGGGGGCACCTTGGAGTTCTTAAATGTCTGGGGTAACTGTGGACAGTGAAAAACCTTCCGGCGCCTGGCGCATGTGGTGCCGTCCCAGAACGGGAACATCCATTGCTCTTTGTAGATTTGGCCTAAAGTCGAGCAAAGCTCGGGTCATCGCAATCGGCCAACAGATCATCGGCATGATCGAATCATCAACCGACCGCGACTGGATCGGAGCCCACCTAGCGGCCCGACAAAAATACCGCGCCACCGCATTCGGGCAGCTACGGCAACATCAACGGCCGCACCTTCGCCATCACAATCGACCTCAAGGCCGCGATCTACAACCAGGACGGCACCCGGCCCTCGCCCGGCGACGACTTCACCATGGAACCCGGCGACGACCTGAATTCAGGACGGGTCGTTTCGGCCACGTACACCGCGAGCGCCTCGGGTCTGCACTCCTTCGAAGTGATCCGATCCGATCGCACCGGCAGGACCAGGGGAGCCTACTACTTCACGATCACACAGGTCTCACAATAAACCTGACCGCGTCGCGCAACGTCCCGAAATTCCACCAGAGCGGTTTCCCCAACCGCCAACCGACCGCTGCACAGTCGAACGGACTCCTGGCGCGCCGACCGGCCAACGCTCCGGGATCCGCACATTCGCAGCCGAACCAAAGGAGATCAACATGATCGCAGTATTGGGCATCGACGCAGCATGGGCCAGCGGAAACGCCAGCGGCGTCGCCCTGATCCGCAAACTGGCCACAAGCGACTGGGAATACGTCGCCGCCGCGCCCAGCTGCGCATCCTTTATCGAGCTCACCGAGGGTCACCCCGTCAACTGGGAAGCCGTGCCGAGAGCCGGCGCCATTGAACCGAACGACTTACTGAACGCAATCAACGGAGCCTGGCCGGACCTAGACGTCAGAATCGTAGCGGTCGACATTCCCGTCGGCATCCACCGGGTCCGCGCAAAACGTTTTTGTGATCACGCCATCGACGCTATATTTCGACGCGCCTGGGCCGGGACTCTACCCCCTACAGAGGACCTGCCGGGCCCAGTATCCGACCAGCTCATGTGCAACTTAAGGCGAGCGGGTTACCCGCTCGCCACCTGCGATAACGTCCAAACGGACTACCAGGCTGAAGGGCGCAAGACCATCGAAGTATACCCGCACCCCGCTATCGTACGGCTCCTGAACCTCAAACGCCGACTCCCATACAAAGATGGCAAACGGAGCAGATATTGGCCGAAAGCCGATACAACCACAAGGCGGCACAACATCGCCACCAGTTTCAACACACTGCACGCCGGCTTGACGACCCCAATCCACGGCATCCCAGACGACTACAAACCAACCCAAAAGTACGCACAAGGGCCAAACTCTCTCAAAAAATTCGAAGACACCCTGGACGCGCTCGTTTGCGCTTGGGTCGGCGCCTGCTACTTCGACAGCCTCGCCGAATGCTTCGGCGACCGCAACGCCGCCATATGGGTTCCATTTCCAAATAACGTAGACCCCAACGCCGCGGCCGCCGCATAACCGGCACCGGCACGCTTCCGGCCTACCGAACCGGGAACACGATTCCCACGATCGGCCGATCCACATCAGGACAGTTAGGCAGCCAACACCGCCCGCCGTCCTGATGACCCACCCGGTACAGCGCCTCGCCATCAACCACGATCTCGGCTAGACTTTACGCATAATTTAGAAAAAGTATAAAGGCAGGGTAAGCTGGCCTGACCCCATTCGTTACGAAAGGTCTGACCATGCTCACCCTGCCCGATGCGATTGTAGCCGTTCTGTTTCCCTTCGCAACGCTGTTCACCAGCCCGACCTGGCGGAAGGCCCAGCTGCTGTTGGTGGGCGCCGTCCTGACCCCAGGACAACGCACCGTGGCCGCGGCGCTCCGTGTCATGGGCCGCAGCGAACAGCGCGACTACGCCCGCTACCACGAGGTGCTCAATCGAGCGGTGTGGTCGTCCCGTGAGGTGGCACACGTCCTGCTGGTACTCCTGCTCCAGCACCTGGATCGCGGCGACGGCCCGTTGATCTTCGGCATTGACGAAACCCTGGAACGGCGTCGTGGGGCCAAGATCAGGGCCAGGGCCATCTACCGCGACCCGGTGCGTTCTAGCCGCCACCAACTGGTCAAGGCCAGTGGATTGCGCTGGATCTCCCTGATGTGGCTAGGCTACGTCCCCTGGGCGGGACGCCATGGGGCGTTGCCGGTGCTCACGGTGCTGGCACCCTCGCCTCGCTACTACCAGCAGCAGGGACGCCGGCACAAGAAGGTCACCGATTGGGCACGGCAGATGGTCATGCTGTTGCGCCGCTGGCTGCCCCAGCGTCCCCTGGTGCTGGTGGGCGACAACGGCTACGCCGTACTGGACCTGCTTCACTGGTGCCAATCCCTACGGGAACCGGTTACTCTCAATGCCAGACTGCGCCTGGACGCGGCCCTGTACGCGCCAACGCCGCCCCGTCAGCCGGGTCAGAACGGCCGCCCTGCACTGAAAAGCCCGCGGCGGCCATCGCTGAAAACTCTCCTTGATCGCGCTGACGTAACTTGGGCCAGTGTGTCGGTGGCCTGGTATGACGGCACCACCCGCATCGTGGAACTCACCTCCCAGACGGCGGTCTGGTACCGCTCGGGCAAACCGCCCGCCACCATCCGCTGGGTGCTGATCCGCGACCCCCAGGGCACCTTCGACCCTCAGGCTCTGCTCTGCACCGATCCGTCGGCAGACCCAACCCAGATCCTGGAATGGTTTGTGCTGCGCTGGCAACTGGAGGTTACCTTTCAGGAGGTCAGGACCCATCTGGGCGTGGAAACCCAGCGCCAGTGGTCCGATCTGGCCATTGCTCGCACGACCCCCGCCCTGCTGGGGCTATTCTCCTGGACCGCCCTGGCCGCCCACGCGTTGCAAAAACACCACCCCATCACCCAGCGCACCGCGGCCTGGTGTGACAAACCGTCGCCGACTTTCGTGGACGCCATCGCCCTGGTGCGACGCCACCTGTGGCTGGCGTCGGAAGGTTTCTCACTGTCCGTCGCTGAGCCCGACACGCAGGAACTCCCGTCGCTCTATACCATCGACTCGTGGATTCCCTCGCCTACGCCGCTTGAAAATGCGGAAAGCCTAGCTTGGGGAAGATGTAAGGTGTGGCGGCGTGCCTGGCGCGTGAGGTTTCCGGCTAGGGAGAACACGGGTCGCCGGTGGGTCCTGATGGTCATCACCGGTTCGCCCAGACTGATACGCGCCGTTCAGCGTGTCAGGTTATGGGCCAAGACCCCGTATCGAATATCGAGCAGCTACTGGACGGCCAGCTAGGCAACATTCGCGGGGAAGTGTCACGAGGGGATATGGTTCAGACCCACGCCGTACTTCAGGTCGCGGATGGCATTCTCGACCCCTCGATCCGTCCTGCCTCCCCCGTTACTGCGCCGGCTAACCCGCTGGGGCTGCTGGAGTGTCGGCGCGGACCCAGCCAGACCTCTCGCTCACCACTCCATGTTTGTTTATGGCTTGGATGCGGTACACGTATTGCTTTTCCGGCTCGACCGTATCGTCGGTGTAGTTGGTGTCCGCCGCGCCGGTGTTACTTGTGAGGGTGATGAAGGTCCCCGACGGGTGAATCTCTGGGTCCCGGCGCAGGATGACGTATCCGGTAATGGAGTCATCCTGCGGATCGTCCCAGATGATGGTTACGGTGTTGTGCGAGACGCTGGCGGTGGACAGTCCCGTGGGCTTGGCTGGCGGCTCTGGAGCCGCCACTGCTGCCGTTGCCCCGCTGGTCACTGTTTCCGAGTAGCCGCGGTCATCAGTAAAACTGACCCGCACCTGGACGGTCTTGCCCTGCTCGGCGGCAGTCAGGGTGTAAGTCGAGCCGGTCGCTCCGCTCAGGTCCGTCCCTCCGGCAAGCCACTGATAGCTGTAGGAAACATTGGTTAGACCGTCATCGTCGGTGATGCCCGAGGTATTCGCGGTTAACGTCTCGCCCACCCGGGCCGTGCCGCTGATGGTGGGCTCACCCGTGGCCGGACTGTTCGGCTTCGCGGCAACCGCCGCCGTCGCCGCGCTGGTGAGCGTCTCCTCGTTGTCCGCGTCATCCGTAAAGGACACACGCACTCTGATGGTCTTGCCTTCGTCTTCGGCATCCAGCGTGTAGGTCGACCCGGACGCGCCCGCGATGTCCGTGTCCGAAGCTCCGTCGTTTCGTATCCACTGGTAGCTGAACGTGGCATCCTCCAACCCGTCATCGTCGGCGATGGTGGAGATATTCGCGGTTAACGTCTCGCCCACCCGGGCCGTGCCGCTGATGGTCGGCTCACCCGTGGCTTGACTGTTGGCTTTCTGTGGCTGGACAGCAGGTTCAACCTCATCCGTCGCGGCGCTGGTCAGGCTTTCGTCGGTCCTCGCGTCGTCGGTGAAGCTCACCCTCACCCGGAGGGTCTTCCCTTGCTCGCTGGCAGTCAGGGTGTAAGTCGAGCCCGTGGCACCGCTCAGGTCCGTCCCTCCCGCAAGCCACTGGTAGCTGTAAGAAACGTTGGTTAGACCGTCATCGTCGCTGATGCCCGAGGTGTCGGCCGACAGCGTCTCGCCGACCCGTGCCGTGCCGCTGATAGTCGGCGCGCCCGTGGCCGGACTGTTCGGCTTCGCGGCAACCGCCTCCGTCGCGGGGCTGGTCATAGTTTCCTGATTGCCGACGTCGTCGGTGAATTTCACCCGTACCTGGATGGTCAACCCCTCGTCGGTTTTCGTGAGGGTGTAACTGGAGCCGGTGGCACCGGAGATGTCCGAACCTCCAGCGATCCACTGATAGCCGTAGGACACCTTGCTCAGCCCGTCGGCGTCCTTGATGCCGGAGGTTTGCGCCAGAAGCTTTTCGCGCACGCGGACCTCACCAATGATTTTCGGTCGTCCGGTGGCCGGAGTGTTGGTTGTCGGGTCCAAGGGCGTAACTTCGGTCTTGTCAGACCGTTCTCCCACACCGGCATCGTTGATGGCTTTCACCCGGTACACGTGCAACACGTCGGGCGTAACGTCGGTGTCCGTGTATGAGGTTTGGGCACTGCCCGTGTCCTCGACGATGATCATCAGAGTGTCTTCACCCTCGGTGGGTCGACTCCGGAGGATCTGATAGCCCGTGACGCCGGCGGTATCCGGGGCTTTCCAGGTCAGCGTAATCGAGCCGTCCGCGTTCGCCGCCGCTGACAGTTTCCTAGGTGCAGAGGGAGCAGCCTGTTCTTGCTCGTCTTTCGTATCTTTGTTTGAGCCGCTTGATCCCCTGCCTTGATTCCCCTGGCCGGACCCCTCAGGACTGCCGTTCACGCTGATTTCATAGAAGCCGGTGTGATCGTTGCCTCCCGATCCGACGGCGATGAAATAGGTACCGTTGGCTGGCGGCGTGAATTTTACACTGACGCTCTCTCCACTGCCGGAACTGGCCGTGCCGGCGATCACCGCGCCCTGTGGATCGTGGATCCCGATGATCTTCAGATCAGTAGCCTGATATTTTTCTGGGCTCCTGGTATCCGCCGAGAGTTCAAACGTGTATTCGTACCCCTCGTCGAGATCGACTTGGAACCAATCCTCGTCCGGTTCATCCTCGCCATGGTCACCCAAATAGCCGTCACCGACCTCGCCTCTGAAGTCGGGTTCAGTGGTGGCATACAGTTCCCACTCTGTCGATTTGTTCCCTGGCGTGTCCAGGTACGGCATGTATCCCTCGGGCCCTCCCCCCCAGGGATAGACCAAGGCCCCGTCGCGGTCGTCGCAGATGTTGTTGAGGCGCACCTTTATCTGGTACCTCCCCGTTACACCTTTAACGGAGCCCACTTCGATCTGCGGACTGCCCGTGCCTAACTTCACGAGCACCACCCAATGATCGGTTTCGCCGCCAGAATGGGAATGGTCACCGTCAGTAACAAACTCGTGAGTCCGTCGGGAACGATCCGAGTTCCAGACGGCGAAGATATCCGGGAATTCGAGGGTCAGTTCCCCCGAGTAGGATTTCTGTCCCAGGATGTCCAAGCCGTCCTTCGCCCCGATGACCTCGATGATGTAGTTCTTGATGGGATGCAGCTCCACGGTCCAGTAGTCTTTTTCGCCCGGAGTGTCGATGGAGCTCACCCGGTCCAGGAGGATGGTCCGATTGGCGTCATTGTCGCATTTGATCCGGGCCGTCGGTTCTTCAGGGTTGGGTTCTACTCCCACCAAATCAGTGATGATCACCGTAGCCTCGGCCGTGCTCCCGCCGGTCACGCCGGCGGGCAGGTTCACGAAGCTGAGCTTGACCGTCTCATTGTCGTCGTACACGCTGTCATCATTGGCGGTGAAGGTGATGGTCTTCTCGGTCTCGTTGCCGGTGAAGGTCACGCTGGCGGGGAAGATCGAGTAGTCGGCGGTCGTTGCTCCGCCCTGGCCAGTCGCGGCAATCTGAATGGTCGCGTCCGTGCCCGGAGCTGCGTTCAGCCTAATGGTGACTTGCGTCGAGCCTCCCTCAGTCACGGAGTATGTCGAGTACCCGAAGTTGACGGTCAGTGAGTGCTGGGCAGCCACGTTGCTGATGTTGACCGTCGCCTCACCGTTAGTCCCCGCGCTCACGTCGGTGGGCAGGTTCTCGAAGGCCAGCTTGACGCTTTCGCCTACGTCCTGCAGGTTGTCCTGGATGGCCCTGACGGTGAAGGTCTGCTCGGTCTCTCCCGACATAAACATGACTCTGGTCGGCACGTCGCTGTAGTCAGAGTCCGTCGCCCCGTTCTGGTTGGTCTTGGCGATGGGTATGGTCACCGTGCGCTCCGGATCTTCGCTGAGGGACACCGTCACATCCACCGTGCCTCCCTCGGCGACGGTGTAGGAGGACTCCCCGAAGCTCACCAGGACCGCCGGAAGGTCGCCGTCCCTGATCGAGACTTCGGTCTCTGCGGGGTCGCCCTCCGACACGCCGCTGGGCAGGGGGCTGCCGAAGTACAGCTTGACCGTCTCGTCGTCGTCGTTATCGCTGTCGTCCTCCGCCGTGAAGGTGATGGTCTTGGAGGTCTCAGTGGCCCCGAAGATAAGACTGGTGGCCGAGAGCAAGTAGTCGTCGGCCGTCGCCCCGTTCTGGGGGGACGCGCCGATGGTTATGGTTACCGTGCGCTCCGGGTCTGCGCTGAGGGTCACCGTCACATCCACAGCGCTCCCCTCCGCGACGGCGTAGGTGGCCTGCCCGAAGCTGACCTTCACCGCCGGGTCGTCATCGTCGGTGATCGAGACGACGCTCACCTTGGTGGCGCCTTCTGACACGCCGTCCGGCAGGGGACTGCCGAAGGTGAGCTTGACCGTCTCGCCGTCGTCGTTGGCCGTGTCGTGCTTCGCAGTGAATGTGAAGGTCACCTCCGTGTCCCCGGAGTTGAAGGTCACGTTGGCCGGCACCCCCGAGTAGTCGTCGTCCGTCGCAGTGCCCTGGTTGGCCTTCTCTATTGGGATGACCACCGTCCGCTCGGGATCGGCGCTCAGGGTGACCTTCACCACCACCTCGTTCTCTTTCTCCACCGTAGTGGCCGCGTCGTCGCTCTCGGCCACGGTGTAGGCGGAGGCCCCGAAGCTCACGTTCACCGCCGGATCGTCATCGTCGGTGATGGAGACCACGCTCGCGGCGTTCGTGCTGTCCTCCGACACGCCGTCCGGCAGGGGACTGCCGAAGGTGAGCTTGACCGACTCATTGTCGTCGTCCACAGTGTCGTGGGTCGCGGCGAAGGTGAAGGTCACCTCCGTGTCCCCGGAGTTGAAGGTCACGTTGGCCGGCACCCCCGAGTAGTCGTCGTCCGTCGCAGTGCCCTGGTTGGCCTTCTCGATTGGGATGACCACCGCCCGCTCGGGATCGGCGCTCAGCTTCACCGTCACCACCACCTCGTTCTCGGTCACGTCCATGGTCGAGGCGTCGTCGCTCTCGGCCACGGTGTAGGCGGAGGCCCCGAAGCTCACCGTCACCGACGGTACGTCGGTGATGGAGACCACGCTCTCGGCGATGGCCCCCTTGGTGAGGGTCAACCCGGTGATGGTGGGCAGGTCGCCGATGGTCAGCTTGACCGACTCATCGTCGTCGTTCAAAGTGTCGGGGGTGGCGGAGAAAGTGAATGTCTCCTCCGTGTCGCCGCTGATGAAGGTCACGTCGGCCGGCACGCCCGAGTAGTCGTCGTCCGTCGCAGTGCCCTGATTGGCCTTCTCTATGGGGATGGTCACCGTCCGCTCGGGGTCGTCGCTCAGGGTCACCTTGACCTCCACCGTGCCTCCCTCGTCCACCGCGTAGGTGGCTGCGTCGAAGCTCACGGTGACCTGCGGCACGTCGTTGTCGGTCACGTTGACGGTCACGCTGTCGGCGGCGTAGCCGTTATAGCGGCTATCCGGGGAGGTTACCGTGTGGGTGATCACAGCCGGCTGTTCATCGATCTTGTCCGCATCGTGGCTGGCCGATACGGTCACTGTCTGGGGGGTCGAAAAGTCTCTGGGCCTAAAGGTCAACGATGCCGGCGCGGCCGTGATCTCAGTGTTGGTCGGATCGTTGATGGTTACTGTAACTATGTTGGTGGGCCTGTTGTCCAACACCACCTGGTAGGTCGACGATGCTCCTTCAACTACCGGTAGGGTAGTCGGCGCCACGATCACCCCGTCGTTGTCGATGATGACAACGTCTACCATTGTTACACTAATTAAAGCTGTGTTTTTACCAGAACAGTTCAGTTCGAACGAGAACGACTCCCTCGGCTCTACCACGCCATCGTCGATGATCTCAACGTCTATGTAAAAGACCTGCCGATATCGCGTCTGGCCTGCGCCGTCAACGAACGCGCTAAAGTTTTCCGCATTCAACCAGATATCAAAGCCCTCATCGGGATCATAGTCTTCGTGCGGCAAAACGAAATCCATGGATGTTGCGCTGTCAGTCAAAATAGAAATGTCGACTACGTAGTTTCGAACCGGGATTCGCGAATCGACGGTCACGGCCACGAATCCGATGCGCCCGTCGACCATACCTTCTTGCAGGACCCCATCCTGTGCTGCGAATTGCATGATCGGATCGTTGTCCCTGGAGAATACTTCCACGTTGCTCACGCTGACCCCGCTCGAGTAGTCCCCGCCTTCTACCTGGTGGCGTATCATCGAAAATTCATCCACCTGGTTTGAATCATTCTTAACCTCAACGTTTACCGTCTGAGGAGTGCTCCAGTCATGTGTAGTGAAAGTCAGCGACGAAGGATCGATGTTAAGAGGTTGGTGGGGAGGGAACTCGGAAACGGTCGTGGTGTGACTGATATTGACCGTAACGTCCGCAGTGGGCTGGGTATCCAGCGCCACCATGTACGTCGCGGTGGTTCCCTCATCGATGGTCAGTACGGTGGGAGCAACCGTAATTCCGGTGGTGGCGAGGTCCCTCACGGTGACGGTCACACTGTCGGCATTCAGCCCGCCATAGACGTCATCGGACGAGGAGCTGACCGTGTGCGAAATGGTGACCCTTGGATTGACGCCGACTTCCGCGTCCAATAACGGCGTTACGGTCACCTCCTGGGGAATGTTCCAGTTCTGGGACGTGAAGGTAGCGGTCTCTCTGTCCACCGACAGGGCCGTATCGGCGAAGCCGGCGATGGCCACCGTGACGCCTCCCTCAGGCTGAGAGTCGAGCGCCACCGCGTAGGTCGAGCTGGTTCCCTCGTCGATGGTCAGCTCAGTGGGAGTCACCGTAACACCGGCGGTCTCATCGTCTTCGACGGCGACGGTCAGGCTGGCCGTCAGACCGTCGTAGTCGGTGTCGGCGGCGGAAGAGGCGCTGTGCGAGAGGGCATCGGCTTCGTCAACGGCGTCATCGTCCTGCGGGGCCGTCACCGTCACCGTCTGCGGCACGCTCCAGTCCTGGTTGGTGAAGGTAAGGACCGCTGGGTCCAGGAGCAGACCGGTACCGGCTGTGCCCTCGATGGCGACGGTCACCTCCCCCTGTGGCTGGGTGTCCAACGCCACCTCGTAGGAGGTCGATTCCCCTTCCGTAGTCTCGAGGGTGACCTCGGAGATGGCCACTCCTGGATCGTCGTCGTCCTTGACGGTTACAGTCACGTTGTCGGCGTTCAAGCCGTCATAGTCTGCGTCGGTGGCGCTGACGGTGTGGGTGATGACGACAGGCTGTTCATCCACTTCGTCAATGTCATGCTCGGCGGTCACGGTCACGGCCTGGGGCAGGTACCAGTCGGTGGGGGTGAAAGTCAATGAGCCGGGCTCCGCCGTAACCTCGCCATTGGACGGGTCGTTGATGCTAATCGTGACGTCCCCATCGGGTTGCGTGCCCAGCGCCAGGAGGTAGCTCGACGTAGTGCCCTCAGCTACTGAAATGGCCGTCGACGCGACACTCACTCCCACGAAGTCATCGTCGATTATCTCCACCGTTGCGGCAACTTGCGAGAATTCAAAAAAGCCTGGGCTATGTTCGAACACCACTTCGAAATTCTCCGTCTCTTCCGGAAGGTCATCATTCAAGATGCCAACATGAACATAATAGGTGAACCGATAGCGTATCTGGCCATCAGCATCCACAAACGGAACGAAATAATCTGGCAACACCCGGTTAGTGTCACTGCTTAAACGGCGATAGTCCAAATCCGATCCGCAAAGCCCAGCAGTTGCAGTTGACCCTTGGGACGTCGTCGAATATTGGAAGGCTTGGCTCGGTGCACCAGGCTCGGTCGTCTCTATTGTGAACCCAACGCGCACCTGGCCCTCATTCTCGACCACCGAATAAACCGTCTCCTCCACTATAAAAGCCAGCTCCGGATCGTCGTCGACTGAGGTTACTTCGACCGTGTCCACGGTCACGCCGCTTGAGTAGTCCCCGCCCCTCACTTGGTGGCGTATCTCGGCTGCGTTGTCGGTGTAGTCGAAATCTTCTCGGGTACTCACCTCCACCGTTTGGGCAGTGCTCCAGTTCTGCGTCGTGAAGACCAGCTCGTCAGGCGTAGCCTTGATTGTGAAGTGC
Source organism: uncultured Dehalococcoidia bacterium (assembly GCA_951813535.1). GTDB lineage: Bacteria > Chloroflexota > Dehalococcoidia > Lucifugimonadales > UBA3495 > Bin87. Next base: position 3,514,771 of record OX638345.1, read on the forward strand.
CCATCCTTTTCGATCTTTATCGTCACGTCCGCGGTGGGTTGCGTGTCCAGCACCACCGTGTAATCCGAGCTGTCGCCCTCGTCAATGTTGAGTTCGGTATCGGTAAGAGACAGTGTCACACCCGCGGTTTCGTCGTCGGCAACGGTTACGGTCACGCCAACGGTGCTCAGTCCTTCGTAGCCGCCGTCTGTCGAAGAGATGGTGTGCGTGAGCCTGGTGGTGTCGGCGGCTCCGTCATCGTCCTGTCCCGCCGTTACGGTCACTGCCTGCTCCGTATCCCAGTTCCCGGTGGTGAAGTTTAGGGTCGTATTGCCCAAGGTCAGGTCCGTACCGGCGAAGCCCCCAACGATAACCGAGACATTGGCGGTAGGCTGGGATTCGAGAACCACCGTGTAGGAGGCCGAGCCGCCTTCGTCGATTTCCAGAGTGGTGGCCGATATATGGACTGCCTTGTCGTCGTCAATCACGCTCACGGCCACATCGCTGATGTTGATACCGTCATAATCGCTGTCGGTGGAGGTGACCGTGTGGGTGACGTCAAACTCCGTTTCGTCGTCTGCATCACTGTCATGGGCGGCGGACAATGTGACAGACTGAGGAGCGTACCAGTTTGAGACGGTGAAGGTCAGCGACCCAGGGTCGGCTGTAACCTCTGGGTTCGACGGATCGTTTACCGTCACGGTCACGGTATCGGAGGGCTCCGTGTCCAATACCACTGCATACCTCGCGCCGGCTCCCTCGTCGACAAACAGGTCGGTTGGAATAACCGTAACGCCCGGGGTCATCTGCGCCTGGGCAACCGGGGACTGCAAGAGCCCGTACGCTCCGAACAGTCCCAGTGCCAGCAGGGCGGCGAGGACCCCAGCCGCCACCTTCTTCCGGCGGGGAATCACCGCTGTGCCGCCCTCACTCAGGCGGCAAACTGCTCTCGATAGAATTAACCGCAGGCCACCGGGGCCCGCCCTCCCAACACGCATCTTCATTCTCTGACTCTCTGCCGTCCTTCTTCAGGGTTCGTGCCGCGTCCGGTTCGGACGCGTTGCCGCGCTACTGTGGCGGTCCGATCTGTGGGGGATTCTGTTGCACCAGGTCCGCGTAGTTCGACATGACGGTCGAGGTGACGGACATCAGGACCGCGATCTCATGCTCGCCGACACCCTGGCACAGGCCGGCCTCGAATGCCTGGACACGTCCGTACAGCTCTCGCGTCACGGCCGTGCCCGCTTCGGTCAAAGTCAGGATGACGATCCTCCGGTCGCTGAGCAGGCGTCGCCTCTGGATAAAGCCCCGGTACACCAGCTTGTTGACCGTGCGGCTGATGCTCGACGGAGCGAGCGGTACCACCCGGGCCAGCTGGGTCGTAGTCCACTCCTCGACTTCCAGAAAGAGCCTCAGGAGCGCGTAATCGATGTGGGTAAGATCGTTGTCGGCCGCTATCTGCGCCGTTCCCCGGGACAGGGCGTTGACCAGCTGGTTCACACACGGCCCCAAAACGGAGGCCGATGTCACCCCCCGCGTTTCGAATGACGTCTCTGACTCTGTTTCTGAATCCATTCCCTACCGTGCCGAACAGAAATATTCTTGCCGGAATAGATTCTCCGACCTCGGTATGAAAGTGGCGTGAAAATGCCCGTGAGAGTCCGGTGAGGATTGCGATGGCGGCAGAAGGGAAGAGAATGGAGGAAGCCGGGTTCTTGAGCAGCGCACGCCGGGCGGAACGTTGAAGCGTTCCGGCCGGCTCCGTACGCTGCCTGCGTATCAATCCGGCGCGCCGTCCTCACGGGTGAGGGGGCGGAATAGGAGGTTGGGATACGGCGGCAGGTCCGAGCACGCGAGCAGTCGCGGCGTTGCAGTCGTGTGAGCGGCCGTTCACGATCATTCGTGCCACGACGCGCCTCGCTCCAGACCTGCTATGTGCTCGAACTCCTGGCCATGCGGTAGCCCACGCCGAGTTCGGTGAAGATGTACTCCGGGTGTGCGGCGTCGTCACCCAGCTTGCGTCGAAGCTCCTTGACATACGTCCGCAAGATCCGTGAGTCGGTGGAGTGCAGCGGTCCCCAGACCCGTCTCAACAGCTGTTCGTGGGTCAACGCACGCCCGGAAGCCGTCGAGAGCTCGGTCAGCAGCCTGTACTCGGTCGCGCTCAGATGCACTGCGTGGCCGGCGATGCTCACCTCGCGCTCGGCGTAGTTGATGGAAAGGTCGCCGCTCTGATACTGCCCGGAGGTTTCCCTCGATCCCGCGGCGGACCTCCTCCGCAGGGCCACGTCGATCCTCGCCAGCAACTCCGTGGCGGTGAATGGCTTGGCGATGTAGTCGAAAGCGCCGAGCTCGAATGCGCGGCCAATCTGCCGCTCCCATCCGGGACCGGCCACGAAGATGATCGGCGCGTCGGAGATCCTCGTCACCTGGGCCAGCATCTCGAAACCGTCCGCCCGGGGCAGCGTGGGTTCCAGGATGACCACATGGGGGTCCTTATCCGCTATGATCAGTTCGACTTCATCGGGGTCGCTCGCTACCAACGGGATGAATCCGGCCTGCGAAATGGTGTTCCGGAGGTATCTTTGAGTCGCCGGGTTGTCGCCGACCGCCAGTATGCGCGCCCGCGCTCCAAGAGGGTCGCGATTGGACGGCGCCGTTGCCGGTTCTCGTGATTGGGCTGCCTCATCGACCAATGGGACCGTGAAAGTGACGCTGCCGCGGCGGTCCCCTTCACCATCCTCGACGGATAGGCGGCTCCCGTGTGCTTCGACTATCCCCGCGCAGACCGCTAGGCTCAGGTCCTCCCGTCCGTTGCCGGCGACTCTCGAATTGCCATGTGGCCGACGAGGCGTCAGGAGTGTTGGCGTGTCGGTTCCCTCGACATGCACCGTAACCGCAATTAACGGGTCTCTCCGAGCAACGTCGATCTTCACGACGGACGATCCGGGCGTGTAACCAGCGGCGCGGGCGAGGAGGATGTCGAGGACCTGCAGGATTCGTCGCCGGTCTATCATGACCCTGGGGAGCCCGGAAGGAAGGGCGATCTCGACGAGATTGGTGGCCGTACTGGTGTGGACTCGTGCCTCTCTCGCTTCCTCCAGCAGGTCCGCCAGCTCCGTGGGTTCCGGTCTTACCGACAGCGTCCCGGATTCGATATGCGTCATGTCGACCAGGTCGTTGATCAGCTGACGCATCTGGTCCGACTGTTCGTCGATCACTCTCAGGAACTGGCGGGTTTCGTCGGGGCCGAGCGGGTTGGGAGAGCCGAGCAGGGTGGACGTCGAACCCTTGATGGCGCTCAGTGGCGTGCGCAGCTCGTGGCTCAGGTTTTGCAGGAACTCCGCCCGCTGCCTCTTCACCGCCTCCAACGGCGTGATGTCCTGGATGGTGGCGACGACGGACTCGACCTCCCCGTCGTCCCGGCGGATAGGCCTGGCGTTGATGAGCGTCGTAATGGCCTGTCCGTTCGGCAGATGGATGACAACCTCATCAGCGAACACGTTCTCGCCGGCCGTCAGCGCTCTGATGACGGGAATCTCCTCAATCGGGATGTCGCTGCCGTCCGCCCTGCGTAACGCCACTACCTTCGTGATTTCCTCCAGCGTTCTGCCCGTCTGATTCAGACTGCCAAAAACCCGCCGGGTCTCGTCATTGGCCTTTACCAGCACTCCCGTCTTTCCGTCGAAGACCAGTACTCCCACTGGAGAAATATTGAGCAGGGCCTCCAAATCGGCCCTTGCCCGGTGCTCCTCCCGGTATCTTCGCGCGTTGGCAATCGCGGAACCCGCCTGGGAGGCGAACATCACCAGGACATCTTCGTCCTCGGCGGTAAAGTCCCGGCCCCCATCCTTCTCCGCCAGGTAGATGTTGCCGACGTGCTCACCGAAATGGTGTATGGGCATTCCCAGGAAGGTCTTCATCGGCGGGTGGTTTTCGGGGAATCCGACGGAGCCGGGATGACTGGCTATCTCGCTGAGCCTCAGGGGTTCTCGGATCTCGTTCAAGTGTCCGAGCAGTCCTCGGCCCTGAGGCAGGACGTTCATCGCCTCGATCTCCTGGGGGGAGAGTCCGGATGTGATGAAGTCCTGAATGCTCCCGGACGGCTGGTAGGTGAGGAGCGCGCCGTACCGGGCGCCGGTCAGGTAGCGGGCGTTGTCGATAACTTCTTGGAGGACAACGTTGACGTCGAGATGCTGGCTGACGCGGCAACTTGCCTCGCTCAGCTTGGAGAGCAACGCTCTCAGAGATTCAATTTCCCGCCGCAGGTCGCCGGCTCCTCGGCGCGTCATTTCAATTCGACCTAATGCCAAGGTAAACTCCGCCGGTCGGCAAGGCGGCCCTCCCGGCGCGCCTGGAGAGGCACGGTTGAACCCGGGCTTCCGGTCGGCGGGCCGGTTGCCCCGCTTCCCTCGCGGCTCGAAGCACCAATGCAGGTCTCCCTTCGACGAGTTGGGCGATTTCTTGCCGTATTCCTCACCGTAAGCAAACGCCTGCGTCAGCGGGTTACGTTGATCGTGTGGCTCTTGGTAGTCATTTCGTCAGCTGCGGTGATGGTGATCTCGTTGTCGCCCGGGCTGAGGTCGACCCTGTCGTTGGTGACCGACGAGTCGGTGTCGGCCGTGATGGTGTAGGTCGCAAAGAGGTTGCTCACCTTGGGCGTGAGCGTAATCGTGGACGTATCTGAGGGCACGGCGAGACCATAGGCGACCGTGTCGCTCGCGAAGTCCGGCGAGAGGGTGCTAACGCTGGTCTCCAGCGCCAGAAGGTCGGCGCTATTTCGACACGGCGACTCCATCGGCGGCAGCCGGCTGGCCAGGTGCTCGTTGTCCGCGCCCCAGCAGGCGAACGGAGCTCGATCCAAGGAGATCATCGTGTACCAGAGCGTGTCGTTATCGGGCACATTTTTCAGGTGAGGGAAGAAAGTGCTGCCAACCCGGGTCTGATCGTTGGGTTTGTTCCAGGAGGTGACGGTCCCATCGGCCTTGAGGCCGCATATCCCTGTGCTGTAGCCATGTCGACCATCTGGAACTCGTCGCCAGCGGGCGTAGGGCTGGGGAAGTGGTAGGCGTTTCTCGGGTACCAATCGTGCTTCTTTTTCCACTGCCAGCAGTACAGGGTGTCGTCGGCAGCCCGGATCCCGCACCCATTCCGCCCCCGGCGCCAATGTGCTGGTACGCAACGTCGGAATAGGGGGTCCATCTCTATGGCGGCGAAGCCCCATCTCCTGTTATCTCCCCTCCAGCCCTACGACGCGTCAGCTGAGACGGTTTACGATCACGGTGTAGGTGGCGGAGTCGGCGCCGTTGGTCACCGTGATGGTGATCGTGTTGTTGCCCGGGCTAAGGCTCACCTGGTATCCGTCTGTGCCGGTGTCGTTGTCGTCGGGGTCGATGTCCACGCTCGAGGTGTCGAACGCCGCTTCTGCCGTGACTGTTACAGAGGCGGTGGCGCTCGGCACCTGCACCGTGTACGCCCGGCGGCCGCTGGAGAAAACGAAGCTGACCCCCGACAGCTCCAAGGAACTCAACAGCGGACTTTCCGGCATGTTGAATGCATGGAGCTCGTTGCTCCCGTCGTATATCCACATAGTGGTCCCGTCGGACCATGCGCTCTGTGGGTGCGAGATTTCCGCGGTCTGAAGAGAGCCGCGGCTGATGTCTAGATCGGTCCTACGGTCGCCGGTGGCCAAGTCGTAGGCGAGCACATTGTTGTCAAATAGGCCGGATACCCACATGGTGGTTCCGTCGGACCACAGATCCCGGGCCCAATGATTGCCGGTTGCCGAAAGAGCTATGTCGCTGTCCGGAACACGGTCGCCGGTGGCCAGGTCGTAGGCGTACAACTTGTGGTTAGCCCAACCGACAACCCACATGATGATTCCGTTGGACCATAGACCCTGCAGGCAATAGACATTGACGGCGATGTCGCGGCTTGCCATTCGGTCGCCGGTGGCCAAGTCGTAGGCGTACACCTTTTTGTCATAGAAGTCGGATACCCACATGATGATTCCGTCGGACCACAGACCCCCTGGCTCGGAGATGCCGGATGCCGAAAGATTGTTTATGTCGCTGCCCGGAACACGGTCGCCGGTGGCCAAGTCGTAGGCGAGGATCTTCCGCTGCGACCGGTCGACCGCCCACAGCGTGGTGCGGTCAGACCAAATCCCCTCAAGATCCGGGTCGTTCTCCAACGTGATGTCTTTGGTGTAGTTCCAATCGAAGGCGGCGTCCGAGGCCCGGATTACGGTGATGATGTAGCTCTTGACCTGGGTCCCGTCGGTCGACTCCACGGTGACTACTATCTTGGTGACGACCCCGGTGAGGTGCACCTGATGGCCGGTGGCGTCGCCGTCGTCGTCGTCGGGGTCGATGTCCACTTCAGAGCCGGAGACGGCGGGCGTGGCCGTGATCGTGGTGGCGACCACGCTGTCGGCGACATAGGCCCGGTACTCGCGCGTGGCAGCGTCGAAGGCGCCGATGTCGATGCCCGACAGCGACAGCGCGCTCAGATTGGCGTCTCCGGAGAGCATCGCAAAGCCTGTCCGGGTGACGGTGAGGGTATAGGTGGCAGTGTTGGCGCCGTTGGTCACCGTCACGGTGATCGTGTTGTCGCCCGGGCTAAGGTTCACCTGGCTTCCTAACGTACCGGCGTCAGCGTCGTCGGGGTCGATGTCCACGCTCGAGGTGGCGAACCCCGCTTCTGCCGTGACCGTCACAGAGGCGGTCGTGCTCGGCACCCGCACCGTGTACGCCCGGCGGCCGCTGGAGAACAAGAAGCTGGCCCCCGACAGCTCCAAGGAACGCAACAGCGGAGTTTGCGGCATGTTGAACGCGTGGAGCTCGTCATTGTTTGCGTCGCTTATCCACATAGTGGTCCCGTCGGACCATACGCCCTTGGGCCGATAGCTTCCCCTGGACTCAAGAGAGGCCCTGCTGATGCCCAGATCAGCCCTTAGGGCGCCGGTGGCGAGATCATAGGCGCGCACCTGGCTGCCCCTGACCAAGTCATATTTGACCACCCACAGGGTGGTCCCATCAGACCACAGATCCCGGGCACGAGAGAAATTTAGGGGTATGTCGGCGCCCGGTGCGCGGTCGCCGGTGGCCAGGTCGTAGGCGTACACTTTTCGCTCACCCCAACTGGCAAACCACAGGGTGGTCCCGTCGGACCACAGACCCTGGGAGCACTCGTCCCCGACGCCGATGTCGCGGCTTGGCCTTCGGTCGCCGGTGGCCAAGTCGTAGGCGTACACCTTCTCGGCATGGCAGTCGGATACCCACATGATGATTCCGTCGGACCACAGGCCCCGTGGCTCGGAGTTGCCGGATGCCTGAAGTTTGTTTATGTCGCTGTCCGGAACACGGTCGCCGGTGGCCAAGTCGTAGGCGAGGATCTTCCGCTGCGACCGGCTGACCGCCCACAACGTGGTGCGGTCAGACCAAATCCCCTCAAGATTCGGGTTGTTCTCCAACGTGATGTCTCTGGTGGGGTTCCAATGGAAGGCGGCGTCCGAGACCCGGGTGACGGTAATGGTGTAGCTGGTCATCTGGCCGCCTGAACTGGCGACAACCGTGATGGCGGTCTCCGAGCCGGGACCGCCCAGCGCGACCTGGATCCCGGGATTGATCGTGTCGCGGTCGACCGGCGCCGAGGTGACTGATGCTCCGCCGCTGCCCGTCGCGTTGACCGTCACCTCCGACACGTCGTGGTCCACCGTGGCGGTAAAGTCGTAGGCGCCGGGCCCGAACGGCGGCACCAGGTCCGTTGACGAGACGCTCAGTTCACTCAATGCGGGAGGGTCGTTGCGAGACAAGATGCTGCGGGCCGAGCGTGCCGGCACGGTGCGCGTGTCACGCACCTGCGCGTCGTTCGGCGGAGTCGAAGTCCTGGTGATGAGTGTCAGGTAGAGGCTCTGGCTCAGCCCATCGGCGGAGGTGACCCGCACGATCACCAGCGTGTCCCCGGTCTCGGAGAGCCGGACCTGGCGCCCAGCCACGTTGGGGTCCGCGTCGTCTTCGTCCACCACCAGGCCCTTGGCGCCGGCGCGCACTACGAACACCTCCACCGTGGCGCCGGTGTCGGAGCGGCTGGCCACCACAGTGGTCTGCGACTCGCCCGTGGGTGCGGGCAGCTCATAGCGGATCTGTTGGTCGTCGAAGTCCAGCGTTCCCAGTCCGGTCAGCTGCATGTCGTTCAGCGTCGACGAGACGTCCCCGGCCGCCGACGCCTCGCTGACCACCAGCCAATAGCGCACCACCGTAGCGCCGTCGGGCGCCGTCACGGCCACCGAGATGGTGGTCTCCGCTCCTGCCGACAGCGCGACCTGATGGCCCACGGCGGACAGGTCCGCATCCTCGGGAATGATAGATACCGTCGCGCCCTCCGCGGACCGGGACGCCTCGGCGTGCACGGTGATTTGCGACCCCCCGGACGCAGCCTGGGCGGTATACAGCGTCTCGAGCGGATCGAAGGCCGTGTCCATCACGGCGCCGTCTACGGCCAGCGATGCCAGCGAGGCGTCCGCAAGCTGGGCGGCCATTGTGGCGGGCCCAGGCACCGTCAATGTGGGATGGTAATGCAGACCATCGCCGTCGCCGCTGCAGATGGCGCCCTGCTCCTGGCAGCCGGCCGCCTTGTACAGAGAGACACCCACGTCGGCGTCTGAATCCGGCTCCACGGTGATCAGCCAGGCCTTACCTCCGGACACGCGTTGTACCTTTTTGACGGTTCCTCCGTCGACCACCAGGCCGTGATGCCTGAGGCCCTCGTCCGTGATGGCGACGTCCCCGGTGAAGTTGAGCCTGAACTCAAGAGTGTCTACTCCGTTGTGATCGCTCGGTATATTCGAAAAATACGCGGTGGGCGGCGCCTGCTCTCGCGTCGGAAGCGGCGCTTGGTCCATCGTTAGACTCACATCGACCGTCTCGCCCGGCGTCCAGCTGAAACCCCTGTCTCCCCACCAGTAGCTGCCCGGCCACCTGGCCGGCTGAATCGAACTGTCGCGGCCCGCGTACTCGTAGTCGCCAATTCGCAGTATGAAGTCCGACGGCAGCTCCCGGTTCACCGCGAAGAACAGGCCTTCGGCCAAGTGGAACACGTAAGCGACCACGTAGGTGGTCCCGTCCAGCGTGAACTCCGCCGGAGCAAGATCCGTATCCTGAATGACCTGCCTGGAGTATCCGGTGGCGACGGGCGCCAGGGTCTCGGTCTTACCCACGGTCAGCGTAGCCGACCACTCCGGTATGACCTGGTCCGTTGACACGCTCTCCAGACCTCCGTGTGTATAGCCTGCGCGGTCGGTGTAAGACACGCGCACTTTGACCCAGCGCCCTGAATCCGCCGCCGTAAGGGTGTATTCGGAGTTCGTCGCCCCCGCGATGTCCCGGTCGGTCGAGCCATCGAGCCAGACCCACTGGTGCTGGAACTTCACACGGTCCAGACCGTTCGCGTCGGCAATGCCTGACGTGTCCGCGGTGAGCGTATTGCCCACCTCTGCAGTTCCGTTGATGACAGGGTGTCCCGTTGGCGCTGCGTTGCCTGGCCGCTCACGGTCTTTGGCGTCTGATTGGTCGGTGCTGGACATGAACAACCATTGGGACCAGTCCGAAGTGCCGATTTCATTGCTGGCGCGCACCCTGAAATTGTAGGAAGCATCCTCATGCTGCAATCCACTTACGACGGCCCCCGCACCGTACAGTGCGACCTCCACGCTGCCGTGGGGCAGGTCGATGTGATCTCCGGTCTGCGCATCGTAGAGTTGAACCTCGTAATGGTCCGCTCCCGGTACCTCATTCCACTGCAGGTCGACTCCACCCTGGAAAATCGCCTCCCCGGTGAGGTCCTGCGGCGTGCCGAGGCTCGATGACTGTGATCGCTCCCGGGTCGGATTGGGCGTCGGTTCGGGCTCAGGTGTGGGGGTGGGCTCGGCCGACGGGAGGGTCACGTTGGCCAGGTTCGACATTTTGCTCACCTGGTCGCCCCGCAGCGCCTTGACCCGGTAGTTGTACTGCTCCCCGGCAACGGTGGCGTCTTTATCGGTGTAGGAGGTTGCAGTCGAACCGGTGTCGGCCACGACGACCGTCGGTTTCGGCTCTCCCTGCCGGGGCAGACGGCGCAGGACCTGGTAACCGGTCACCGACTCAGCGTCCTCGGCGGGAGCTTCCCAGCTGAGCTTCACACCCTTCTCTGGGATGATCTCCGCGGTCAGGTTCCGTGGCTTCGTCGAGTCGCTCTGCGCCTGGGCTGGCCCGACCAGGGTCAACGCCATCACGGCGACGATCAATCCCACCACGACCAACGCCGGAAAGATTGCCCGCAGGGGCCATGGAACAGATTGCAGACGCGCTTTAATACCAGCCTCCATGCCCGTCCTTAGTGGATATGTGGAGCGAACGCCGAGGCTGCTCCCAGACATCGACACCAACGATAGGCCGGGGGACTAGGGATGTGCGTTGCAGCAGTGTGATATTTGGGGGATTATTTATGCAGTTCGTATGACGCCGATGCTGACGAGCACCGTTTCCACCGTAGGGAAGTAACCCTTTGGGTCGCGCCGAATGTCGAAGGCACAGCAAGACCGAACGATAGCCAACCCGGGTGTGAGTACGCCTCAGCCATCCCCTCCGACCCCAGTAGCGCCTTTCTTCGTAGTATCAACCGGGATATTGCCAAGCGTTTTGACCATGACCACCGCCAAGACGACGGCAGCAACCCGACCTGGCTGTGGTGACGGTAGGTTGGTTAGCCTGTCGTCGCGCCGGAGGAGTCGGCGCAATCAGCTCCGGTGTGGGTTATGGGGAACCGTAAACAAACCTATCTATTGACGCGGGGGCGTTGACGGGACGAATTGCACGGCCTTTTGGGTTGGCCCGACGGTCTAACCGTGCGTATCGTCGTCCGCAGGGTGAGGCCGTCTCCCGGCTCCCATCCAGAGCCCATCGCGAACGATAGGTGTCGCGCTTTCATCGCTCACCGGAAGGACGACACACCGGGAAACTGCTCGAATACCGAAGCTGCTACCTACTGCGCGGTTGCGGATTGTGTCTGGCGACAATTGCCGCCACGTCATCAACTCGCTGGTGCGCAAACCGGTAGGCTTCGCCGGTACCGGTTCAGAGAGCAGCTGTTTCCCACCCTGCGCTTCCCGCTCAGTCACGATCCGCTCAAGGAGTGGCGCGGAGAGGATGCGGACGTGCTCCATGTCCGCATCCTGCGCCTGGTGACGCAGACCATGGAGGCCGATGTGGACAGCATGATGCTGCTGGAGGCGCGTCAGCCCTTTGACTACGCACAGGTGCGGGAACTGGCCGAGCTCAAACCGCCCGAGGCTCCGGCGTAGGTGCTGTCGGGGAAGCCGAACTTGACGATCTACGACGACCTGCTCACCGTCAGCCTGGCCGGATCGGAGGGGCGTGGAAACTGCTCACTCCGTCCTTTCGCACCGGCTTACCGTCTGGTGCAGGACCTGCTGGCCGCCAAGCGCGACTTCGACCTGCCACGGCAACTGCGCAAGCTGGACTACTTCTACATTGCTTTCCTGGATGACCTGGGTTACCTGCCTCAGGGCAACGAGAAGTCCGAGGTCCTCTTCACCCTCATCGCCGAACGCTACGAACGTCGGTCCCTGGGCATCACGTCCAACCTGGTCTTCTCTGAGTGGGAGCGCATCTTCGCCAATCCCATGGCCACCGCGGCGGCGATTGACCAGGTCGTCCGCCACGCCGTCATCCTGGAGTTTGACGTCCCCAGCTACCGGACTGACGCAGCCCAGCAACGCGGCGAGACTGCCGCGGCCGAGGAGGTGAACCGGCAAAACTAATCGGCGACAATTCGGCAAGTCTAGTTGACGCGGGACAGGCGGCGCCGAGCCAAGAGGCCAGACACAGTGCCACGACAGCGTTTAGCGCGGGCGTGCAGAAAGCGGAACTCGGCAAGTAAGCCAGCCAGTCCCTTCAGCCACTGGCTGGTCGTCCATGGTCTCCTACTCCGACCGCAACGCACGTTGGTACACCCGCTCCAACTCTTCATCGTGCCAGACCACTACGGCATCTTCGCGCCGTTCGCCCGGCAGGGTCTGTTGCAGGGCGAAGAGCTCATCATTGCTGGCGCTCTCCAAGCCTCTCTCCTTGATTACGGCCTGAAAGAGTTTTATTTCGCCCAATGCCTTCCCATATTCGGGGAGCCCGATGTTCTCCCAGTAGGCATCGCTATAGGGGTCGAACCCGAGGCGTTCGACGTGCGCACGGCATTCCACCCCATTTTCACCCATGCAGTTGCCCCGATGGATGCTCATGTATTCTTCGGCTTCCTCGCGGGTGGGGGTGAGTTGGCGGCGTTCTACCTCTGCCTGTTCGATGAATTTATCGATGACGGCCACGATGGACTTTTCCACCGCCGCGCCCCTGGTCATGGACTCGTCCGTCATCATCCAGAATTCAGCATACTGTCGGATGTCCCCATGGGTCACATCGTTTCCCTGCACGGTTGCCACCACCATCGTGTCTCCGTCTTTGGGTTCCAGGGCATCCTTGAGGGTCGATCCATCCCGCAGTCCGATGTCTTCACCCGTAACGTCTTCGCCCTCTACAGCAGCCACCACTTCCGAGTTGCCGTCTTCGGATTCGTAGGCATCGCCGCGGTTGTCACTGTGTTCAAGCGGTGGCTCATTCCGATGGGTGGTTCCATACCTGGACCCCGTATCGGCGTCAAACGCTACCACACCCACCGAAAAGTCCCGCCGGGCTTCCTCCGGTGTAATGCCGGCCGTGCGCCATGAACCCCGGGCTTCTACCACCCAGACCAACGTGTCCGGGATTGCCGGGGACGATGATCCCCCTTGCATCGCATCAAACTCGCTCCTGCGCATCAAGCGGGCAGTTGGCGAGTGAGGTTTTCCGGTTACATTAAGCCCGGGGTAGTTGAAGCTCAGGTGCGCCAGTCCCAATCGGGCGGCCAGTCGTTCGGAGATTCTGGGGCCTCCGTCCATCCCAACCGGCCGATGCTCATCCGGTATTTTCCTCCACACTGACCGCGTTACGACCGGGTCCGTCATGATGCCACGCGAGAGTTCTCCCGTCTCCAGCCAGAAAGCCCGCACGACCGACGTGCCGTCCGAGAGCCGGATGCCGAGGAAGTAGCGTGGCCCGTCATGTCCACGGTTCTGCTGATCCACCGGCGCTTCGAGCACCATGTCGACGAACCGCTCAATGGCGTGCCCGTCATCCATCGTGCCCAGGATGGTCAATTCGTTATCGTCAACGAGCACGTCTATGGCCGTGACCTTGCCCCGTATGTCCAGCAAATCCTCGCCGGTTTTGGCGGATGGGTTCGTGTCGGCTTCATACAGGATCGCCCTGCCCTCCTCCAACGTCCCCAGCCGGAACTTCGGCGAGTAGCCCATTACCTCAAAGACCTGAGTTCCCGGATTCAGGTGGGTGGAGTCGCCATCCTGGTACCGATACTCAGAGTCCGCATACCCGTCGCCTCTGAAGGCAACCCGGTACAGCTCTGGGCCCAGGTCTTCGACTGCCAGGTCGCGGTCATATCGGACATTTTCTTCTCCGGTGGAGCGCGACTTCCTCACGTACTGAATGCCGCCGAACTGCACTAAAGGAACCCAGCCGATGGTGTGCGGCCGAGGGCTCAGGTCCCCGCCGTTCGTCAGGCGCTGCACGACGAGAGCCACTGTGGGCCCGTCACTGAGAACTGTATCCAAGCGGTTCGCGCCGTCTGCCCGTCCGTCGTGTCGCTGCACGACCCTGCCTTCGCTATCCAGAATGGCTTGAGAGCCCGACGCGACGTGAGTGATGTAGGCCACCCGTCCAGGCATCTCCGGAGTCAGTCCCTCCACGAAAGTAGCCACCACGCCGGAGCCCAGTTCCAGTCTATTGGCGGCCGAGTCCGACCATGGTGCGGGTCCCGGCATACCAGCGCAGGCCGACAGCGCGATAACCACCAGTCCCAGAGACACTGCGTTCAGAAGCGATTTCATGACGCGCACCGCTCCATTTCCGTGACACATGGGTAAAGGACTATGAACCCACGCCTGCCCGATTCAACCATTTGCGCAGTATCCCCGCTGCCGCTCCACCTCGACCTTTCGTGATGTCCACTTTCGCCAATGGCAACGGACACGGCGTTACCAGGCTTCCTGCATCATAAACCCACCATTCGTTTCCATTGGTGAGGACGCCCAACCGTTGTAAAAATGGTTGATTATAGTTACAAACTATCGTTAGCCATTCCTGAAGACGCGGTCTGAGCCGCGCCGCCGTCCCAACAGTGCAAGACGGCTCCGCTTGGGAATCTCACCCAAGAACACCGATCTGATCCCCGCTCAAGCCGCCTCACGAGCCTCAGCCCGCACGACAGCCTGAACCGGATTGGGTCGGCGTCTCCGCTTCCCCAGCCGGTGTTGCGCTGCAAGCGCCGGTCTCAACTGCCCCAAGACCGCACCCCAGTGCGTCCACACGTGCTTCACTCGCGTCCTCGCGGGTACGGTGAAGGCGACCTGAACGCCATTGCCGACGGGACAGACCCACCGGCGTGGGATGCGCTCGGAGCAGCCGAGCAAACGTCGGGCCAGCACCAGAGCCGCTGCCTGATGGACCCTGAGCCCGTAACGCTCCATGAACTTCACCCGGCCGATCACCGAACTGAACGCCGGGTTGACCTGATGTACCTCCACCCCCTGACGATAGCCGCGGGAGAAAAAGTACGCCTTGATCTTGCCGTAGCTGAAACTGGACAGCATCCGGCTGTACTTGCGGGACTCGCCTTCGAGAGCAGCCTTCTTCTGACGAAAGTCCAGCTTCTCAATGACGATGGGCTTGCCTGCCTCTCGAGCATAAGCCACCACGCTGGCCACAGCATCTCCGATGATGGCCTCAGCCTGGCGCAGCGATTTCCCGTAGGTGACCAGCGGCACACTGAAGGCGTCCACATAGTTGCCCGAGGCGTCGGTCTCTGCCACCGCCAAGTGGTCGGCGTTGAGATCAACACCAATGGCACCATGCCGTCTATCCGTCAACACGGGCACGTCCATCATGGCTGTTGTGGCGAACACTCGCCAGCCCTTTTTGTCCCGCTTGAAGCGGTAGCTGATGGCCTGACCGAGAGTGGTGGCCCGTGCCGCTTTATCACCATGCTCGCCTCGGTAACGACGGTACTCAGCATTGCTGTCCAGCGCCGCCAGCACCTGCTCGTGACCGTGGTTGAAGTGGACGCCCCTGACCGTCAGGTATTTCCCATGCTGGTCCGCCAAGCAGTCAGGCAGCCGCAGCCGCAGGGTCAGGGTGCCGTCGTCGGCAACAGTGGCCACGCAGAGCTGGCAGCCCGCCGTCTCGTCACGACTGCCCAGCACGAAGAACTCGTCGCTACGAGAATCCCGCCAGTCAGGCAACCATTCCTGGTGGCTGCCGTAACCATTCTCCGCGAGGTGGTACTGCTTGCGCCACAGCCGCCGCGACCCGAAGCACAGCCGCACCCGTCCCGCCGCTGTGTCGGCTTCCAGTGCCGCTTGTCGGCACCGCAGATTGACCAACCGCCGCTTCTTCTGATGAACCTGGTCATGCCGGCCACGTTCGGCGGCGTCGGCAATCTGCCGCTCAGCCCGCGCAATCCGCCGCTGCAGGGCGTCCAGCCGCAGTTTCTGCTGCTCTCTGACTGACGCCACCTTGCCGTCCAGCGACACGCGCACCCCGTTGAACATCCGGGCCGGTATCCCGTACCGTTGTAAGTACTCGCTCTTCATCGCTGGTGCGGACCGGCCGGCCGCCACCGCGGCAAAGAGACGCCGTTGCACGCGCCCGTACAATTCACCGTAGGCCGACAACGCGGCGTCGCCAACCACACGGTTCATCTGGCTGTACTCCGAAACGCGCGTCTGGTATGTGCCAGGATGCTGCATCAGCCTGCCTGCGCCGCCGCCAAGGCACGTTCCGCCCGCCGTCTGGCCGAACGCCGTCCGTAAAGCAGAGCGCACAGCGAGGTCATCACCTCGGTTACGTCCCGCACCAGGTCATCCTCCATCTCATCTTCTTCCATGACCAGAATGCGGGCTCCCCGTCCTGCCAGCGCAGCCGCCAGGTACTCAAACCCGAAACGGCTCAACCGCTCCCGATGCTCCACCACTATCGTGGCCACCGTATGGTCCGCTACTAAGCGACACAACCGACGGCGGTTTCCGTTCAATCCTGAACCGATTTCCTTGACCACCTCATCCGGTCGGCATCCCTGCTGCGTTGCCCATTCCACGACCCGGCCCACCTGCCGGTCCAGATCGCCCTTCTGGTCTGCCGACGAAACGCGAGCGTACACCACGCAACGCCCATCCTGCTCAGGAGGCACCACCACGTAGTAACGCCCGTTCGGCAACTGCTCTACCTGAAGTTCTGGCGGCAGCTTCCCAGCATGGTGCATTCGGGCCGTGGTGGCCTTGTCGAAGCCATAAAGGCGGCCCCACGCGGTGAGGCTGATCCGGCGACTAACAACATCCATAATCAACCAGAGTAGACTAAACTGACAACAGTTGGCAACCCTCCCGTCATGTCGGCAGCGTCGACGTACCACGAGAGTTGCTCTACGTGGGAATCAAGCGGCGCCCGCAACGATTTGGCCTCAATCAGTACGTTGGGCTGGACTTTCCCCTCAACAATGGCGTGAACGTCGCGCTCCAGAAACAGCGCGTAGTCTACCCATCCGACATCGCCCTGCGCGTTCCGCATGAAATGTTCAATGGAGCATTCTTTCGGGTCCGCGGTGTTCCACCCCAGGGCTCGTATGATGGGGTCGATGACGGCGTATCGGGTTTGATCCTCGCGCCACGTATTCCACGGGAAGCCCATTGGGTCCCACTCGGCAATGACGCCGCAGACGTGCTCCACGGTTAATGCCAAATTCATAAAGGGTCATCCTCGTCAGCGAATGTGATTCCCGCCAGGACACCGCTTTCTGCGCCAGGAAAGATGGAGTCTATCACCGCCTTGAAATCTGGCCGGAAAGCCCGGTTGATGGGCAAAGAGTTATGCTCCGGGTCGGTGGAAACTGCGCTCGCGTACAGGAACTCCCTCCGAGTCATGAATTTACAGCACCGGATTTGACTCGGGCCCCTCGCTGAAACCCAGGGCACGTCGCACCGTCTCGTTGGTGCGCACCAGCCGGATCGCCGACGTGGGCCAGTCGGGGTTGCTCCGGCTGAGCACCTCGTGGCGCTCCACGATCCCCGCCTGCTGGTACTCGTCGACGAGCTTGCGGCACTCGAAATCGTTCCAGGCCAACCCCCAGTCAAGCATCCATTGGTTGCACAGCATGCTGTAGCCCACAAAGTTGAGCCGGCCCTCCAGCCGGTCCATCTCCCTGACGAACCGCTCCAGGCCGTCGTCAATGCCAGCGTCATCATCGTCCGGCTCTTGCTGAACCGACACGGGCACATCACCATGCTCCGCCAGATGGATGCCCAGTTCCGCCTCCAGGGGGAACAGCGGCGCCGCGGCCAGCAGGTCCCGGGACACTGATTGGCTGAAGGCGCACAGCACGATGCGTGTGCCGTGGAGCCTGGCCCGGTCCACCAGGGCCTGGTAGTCGGCGTCCCCAGAGCCGAGGATCACCGTGCCGCAGTCCTCCCGGTCCCGGACCCACTCGTAAACCTCCAGCAGGATGGCCGGGTCCGTCCGGTCCTTCCCCGCGCCGGTGCGGGGAGCGTGATACCGAGCCATGCCCTCATCGGTGAACTGTCGACCATCGTCGGCCCACAGCGTCCAGTCGCCGAAGGCCTTGCCGCCCTCCACCTCGCCGAATATGACGCCCACAGCCCGCATGGCGCGGCAAAGCTCGGCCGGCGTGACGGTCCGCTGGTAGAGTCGTGCGCCACGCCTGATGCTCTCCCAGTCGATGGCGATAAGGACACCCCGGGTCTGTTGGCTCATCTCATCGACCCTTGTGGCCCCGGTGCCCGTTGACAGTTCGTCGCCGTCATCCCGCAGGCCAGCGCCATCAACAGGAGGACCATCATCGCCAGCGCGTCGCGCAGACAGTGCACGGATGGCTCTCTCAAGCGCCCAACGACGGAAACCCCGTCAGGGGCAACCCGCCCCGTCGGCCAGCCCGTCCGGCATTCCATCGCCGAACATCTGGACCGACGCCACCGCCGCGAAGCCGGGGTCGACGAAATAGCTCTGCAGCGGACTGTTGGCCGCCACCGGCCGGGACAATATCCTCCCCCGCTCCCGCTGGAGCCTTGCCAGCGCGCGGCCCATCCGCATCGCCAGC
This sequence comes from uncultured Dehalococcoidia bacterium, assembly GCA_951813535.1. Classification (GTDB taxonomy): domain Bacteria; phylum Chloroflexota; class Dehalococcoidia; order Lucifugimonadales; family UBA3495; genus Bin87. The sequence goes on from OX638345.1 coordinate 3,533,020, forward strand.
GCGCGCAGCTCCACCGGGGTCAGCTCGGCGCGCTGGCACAGGGCGCTCCTATGGATGCCCGCCGCACCGGCCCGCCACACGTGCAGCGCCATCCGCCGGGCTGCCGGCTGCAGACCGGACAGGAAACCTCGGGCCAGGGCCTCCGTCCATTCCCCGGGAGATACCTCGTGGGTTACCGCCATCACCTGCGCTTGGGCGGCTGGCGCGGTCTCGCCGACGTCATCACCAGGTCTCTCCGTTGACCGGTCAGCGTCACCCCCGGTGGCGGGGCGCCCCGCGATACCGAGCTGCCGCAGCACACCCATCACCTCGTCGACGCTGCCCTCGACCTCCACGCTCATCTTCGCCATGCCTGACACTCCGCTATGCTCGCTTACCACTCCGCAATCATGCAGCAGAAGACGCCGCCCGACGGCGTGGCCACCGATGCTCCGACCTCATGAGTTAGAATTATGTCATTCCAAACCGGAGTTTTCATCCATGACCACGCCCTCCGATACCGTCGAGATTTACTGCGTCAAGTGCAAGGCCAAGACCGGCTCCAAGGACATCGAGGCCGTGACCATGAAGAACGGCCGCGCCGCCACCCGCGCCGTCTGCGTGGAGTGCGGCACCAGGAAGTTCCGCATCGGCGGACTGCCCTGACCGTCCTCATCACCTGCCCGTCATGGCGCTGGACCTGGGCCTGACCACTCACCAGCTGCTGTTCACCCTGGACGGCGTGGTATCGGACGCGCATACCCGCGGACACGCCTGGACGATGCCGTTAACCGCGCTCTCGACATACCCGCCGGCGAGGCCCTCTTCCGCACCGCAGATGAAGTCCTGAATGCTCCCGGTCGGCTGGTAGGTGACGAGCGCGCCGTACCGGGCACCGGTCAGGTAGCGGGCGTTGTCGATAACCTCCTGGAGGACTACGCTGACGTCGAGATGCTGGCTGACGCGGCAGCTTGCCTCGCTCAGCTTGGATATCAGGGTTCTCGGCGCTTCGATCCGGCGCAGCAGGTCGTCAGTTTGCACTGGTCTCATGACGTCTCGACGCGATGTCAAGGTGAACTCCACTGGCCGGGAGCGTGACTCGACTGGCGCAGATGAGAGGAGACGGTTGGACCCCGGTCTCCCGTCGGCTTACCAATCGCCTCTGCGCTTGCGATTCGAACTCCAATTGAGTTCCTCGCGGTGCCGAGTCGTCCGATTTCTCACCAATGGGACGCGCCCGCATCAGCGGGTTGCGGTGATTGTGTACTCCTGGATTTGGTGGATGCATCAGCCGCGGTGATCGTGATCACATTTTCGCCGGCGCTGAGGTCGCCCGTGTCGTCGGTGAGCGACGCATCTGTGTCGGCCGTGATGGAGTAGGTGTCAAAGAGGTTGGTCACTTTCCGGGAGAGCGTGATGCAGGTTGTGTCGGAAGGCACCGTGAGGGTGTACGAGGTGACGTCTTTTGCAGACGCGTGTTCATGCTAGGCTCCGTGTCCATGAATCGTGAGCGTGTGGAGGGAGCGCCGGAGCCGCCCCCAGACATCTGCACCAACGATAGGCCAGGAGCCCGGGGACGTGTGTTGCAATAATGTGATAAACGGAATGACATTTATGCAGTCGGTATGACTCGGTATGACGTCGACTGCTGACCATCCTCGTTTTCCACCGCAGGGAAGTAACCCTGCCGATAGTTCCTGACCTGACCCGCGAAAATCGCAACGGGTTCGACGTTGGGACGCTGGGCCGAAACGGGGATGTTATCGCCGCTCCAACGATGAGCTTGATCGTCGAAATGGGATTGACCCACCCCGAGGCAAGGGCATCATCCGCACATACTCAGTGAAGGTATGCACTACACATTACTGAAATGTGGTGACATGGAAGAAACCCAAGACATGAGAGGTGCTGTCCGTCTGATTCGGGGGATTGCTCCGGAGTTGGACCTGTCCCGCGGTGCGGTTCGGAAGTACCCGGCGCCGGCGTAAGCCGACGGCATTGCACGGGACGGGCTGGCGCCCAGTGAATAGCAGTTGAGCCGATTGGGGACGATCAGCCAGCAGTGGTCACCACAGCTGGAAACGCCCGGTCAGGATCTGTTGGAACCCTGGGCCGGCGAGATTTACCAGTGGCCCGCGAGCGACCGTCTGCTGATGGCCTGGATCCACGAATTTCCGCTCGCCCGTGGCTGCTCGGTATCGTATCCATCACTGCGTGGCTTCATCGTAAAGCGGAACTGGCGCAGGGGCAGAATGACCGCGGTAATGATGAGGGAAACAACACCCGGTGATCGAGACGAGGCTGATTTTGGTCCGATGGGGATGATCACCGGCCCCGCCACCGGCAAACGTTAGGCGGTCCGTGCCATGGTCATCATGCTGTGCCACTTCCGCCACTGCTTCTGCCGGCCTATGGGGCCGCACCAGCCGGAGGGTGGCCGCCCTGAGACGGCGTGGCCCATATTCAGCAAGTTTTTCAAATCTCTGGTCACCACCGGTTTCACCGTCGCACTCGTGGATAGCGACTCGCTGTGTGCCCACTTCACCGCGCCCGTTTCAACCGCCACTCCCGACGACGTATCTAACTGCTGTCATCATGAACCAGCGCCCACACCCGCTTCAGCGGCAACTCCGACCGGACGGTTGCGGACAGCTTCTCGTAGTTCTCAAGGACCACTTCGAGCAGCTGCTCGGCGCCTGACAGCCGCACGTTGAAATACAGAGCTTTCGCCTCCTGCTCAGCGGGTCGGAAGAAACCGCCCCAAGACACCAAGAGCCCATTGTCAACCTGAAACGTCTGCATGACTCCTTGAAGTTCCCTGATAGCGTGTTGAAATGGAGCGTTGTCGGGTTGGGTGCAGGTGAGAAGGGTCATGCGGCTCGGTGTGGACGTATAGTTCGTTGGGGCGGCGGGCTGATTAACGCTGGTTGCGGGGCGATTGATCGGCCCCGGTGATCGGTGGTGGTCAATCCTCGCCAAGTGCGGGACTTTGCCAAGGCAACTGGGCGGTTGGCCAAGACCCATGTCTTGGACGCGACGGTTCTGGCTCATTTTGCCGAGGCGGTCCGTCGTCCACTGCGTCCCCTGCGGGGCGTCGAGACCCAGATGCTCAACTCGCTGCTGGCCCGCAGACAGGAGGTGATGACCATGCTGTGGCGGAGCGAAACCGACTCTCCAGCGCCGCTATGGCCGTCCGGCCCCGCATCGAGACCCACATCGCCTGGCTCAAGCATGACCTGGACGACCTGGATCAAGGCTTGCGTCAAACCATCCGCCAGAGTCCGGTATGGCGGGAGAAGGACGACCTGTTGCGCGGCGTACCCGGCATCGGAGATCAGATTTCCCTTACGCTGCTAGCCTACCTGCCCGAGCTGGGCACTCTCAACCGCCGACAGATCGCCGCCCTGGTGGACGTGGCCCCCTTCAACCGGTACAGCGGCATCCTGCGGGGCAGACGAACCGTCTGGGGTGGACGGGCCGGAGTCCGCACCGCCCTCTACATAGGGGAGATGGTAGCCAGCCGCTATGACCCGGTCATCGGGGACCTCTACCAGCGTCTCGTGGCTGCCGGCAAGCCGAAAAAGCTGACGCTCACCGCCTGCATGCGCAAGTTGCTGACCATCCTGAACTCCATGCTCAAGCACGGCACGTCATGGCAACATCCGGACATCCAGCCCATCACCCGTTCCTATTGACTTTCAAGACAGTTGCTTGACGGTAGATTGTGGCAAATCGTTGGTGGTTGGAGCCGGTGTGACGAATCGCAATGTTTTGTCAAAGGTTCCGAGGGCACGTAGACTCCGCGCGCCAATAGAACGGCCCCGGTGTATCAGACCGAGGCCGCAGTGATGGGGAATCCTGCTCCCCGATCGCGGCGTATTTTAACGCTGCGTTTTCGAGCGTGTCCAGCCCTGTCGTGGTGCGGCAGGGCTTTTTTGGGCTATGCGTTTCAGGGAGTTCCTGGATTCTATTCTTCTGTCGAATGTGGCGTTTTGATTGGGGTCAGGCGATTGTTCTCTGTCGACGTATTCGCGTTTGAAGGTGACATGTTCGGTTTGAGATATGGGACGACGATTTCTGAGACTGGCGGAGGTTTCGATTCGTTGCTCCATTTTGGATGATGAAAATGGAGTTTCGAGATGAGAAGTTTTCCCAATTGTCCGGCGGGTCTCAGGTTGGTGATGCTGGCCGGTGTGTTCGCCGCCGCGGCGTTTGCCCTGGTTCTGGTTTTGCAAGGCGGAATCGGCGGGTTGTCTGCGCAGGACGGAGATGGTGGGAGCGGTGGTGCTACCACACCTACGCCGGGTCCCTCGCCGACTCCTGCTGTGGTAATTAAGAGCAAGGACGTTGGTAGCAAGGGTGGGGTGTCTTCGGATGGTTCTGCGACGGAGCGGGCTGCTTGTGGGGTTACTCCGATGGGGGGTATTTCTGACGTCTTGACGCGGACAGGCTCGTGGAGTGATACCTGCCGTTCGATGGACCGTGCTGGTTCGTATGCGCGGTTCTTCAGTTTCACAGTGGCCTCTGAGGCCCATGTGACAGTGGAGTTGGAGTCCACGGATGACCCGGCCGTTGATACTTTTTTGTATCTGCTGAACGGGTCGTACACGACTGGAGACGTCGTTGAGAGTGATGGCTATGACGGGGATGGTTTCGATTGGCGTATCGAGCGCCCCTTTCGGCAGGGACTTACACGGTTGAGGCGACCACCACGTTCAGTGGGCAAAGTGGGGGATCCGCGATTACCGTTGAGGTTCTCGAGGATTGCCTGTGGTCGTTGGGTTCAGTAATTGGGCCAGTGACGCATTCTGGGGTCTGGGAATCACGAGGGCGTAGGCGCGAACCTGCCAGCCGAATAGGGTGCCGCGTTGGTATTCGACGCCTCTGATGTCGGGGTTGGCCATCAGCTGTGGGTCGAGCTTGTTTCGTTCAATGCTGATGCTCGAGATGGGGTAGATCTGGGTCACGGTATTGACGACGCGCAGCGTGTCCACGGAGGGAGGCAGCGTGCCGGGTTTGCGGCGTCGGTTGTCGAAGCGCGGAGCCCGGTAGCGCAGTTGGCCGCGTCGGTTCTGGCGGTGCTGCCGGCGACCGGTCATGGTGGCCTCGATGTTGCGGGCGCGGTGCTTGAGTTCGACAGCGGCTAGCACGGTGCGTTGGCCGGCTTCATCGTCGGCTAGGTTGGGGCATACGGTAACCGACGCGGGGTTGGGTGAAGATGTACGCGGGGTTGCTGGCCTCGTCTCCCAATTTGCGCCGGAGGCGAGTAACCACCGTACGCACCAGGCGCACGTCCCCGCTGTGTCCCAAACCCCAAACCCGGTGCAGCAACTGATCGTGGGTCAAAGGCCGTTCGTAGTTGGTCGCAAGTTGCGCCAGCACGTCGTACTCCAGCGCAGTCAACTCCACGGGCCGGCCGGCGACGGATACCTTGCGTTCGTCATAGTTGATGGTGAGGTTACCCAACACGTAGGGTTCGACGGGTTGAGCCATCGAAGCTCCGGTCCACCTGCGCAACGCGGCCTGGATACGCGCCACCAGTTCGGTGGGCGAGAAGGGTTTGACCATGTAATCCGCCGCGCCGGATGCGAAAGCGCGGGCTACGATATCGTCCTGACCGTAAGCCGACAGGAAGATGATCGGGATGTCACTCATCGCGAGGATCCCCTGCATCAACTCTATTCCGTCTGTGTCTGGCAGCAACAGGTCCATGAGCACCAGGTGCGGACGGTTGGCCTCGATGAGATCCTTGACCGCATCCGGATCGCCGGTCACGATTGGTGAATATCCCGCGTCTGAGAGCGCATCACGGGCGTACCGCAGCGCGCGGGGGTCGTCATCCACCACCAGAATTCGGCCGGATGACAACTCCGCTCCAGCATTGGGTACAGCCGTTGACGGTACGCCAGCCGGTTCGGGAGAGTCATTCACCGCCGCCACGGGCAGCGTGAAGACGAACTTGGACCCCATTCCAAGACCATCGCTTTCGGCCCATATTCTGCCGCCTTGCGCCTCGACGATTCCCTTGCAAATAGCGAGCCCCAAGCCGGTTCGACCCAACGTCCTTCCGTCCTCGCCGCGTTCGGTGCGGTGGCCGTAGAATTTCTGGAACAGCCGTCCCAGCTGTTCTTCCTCCAATCCCGGTCCCCGGTCCACCACGGATATGGCTACGTGGGTATCTTGCAGCTCTGCCGTAATTTGGATAACGGGAAACTCCCTGGAGTGTTGTGCCGCGTTGGACAGCAGGTTGATCAGTACCTGCGAGGTCCGGCGACGGTCCGCCATGAGGCGAGGCAGGTTCGGCTCCAGGCTGATCTCGACCCGGTGCCGTTGGGAGCCACTCAGGAACGTGTTCCTGGCATCATCCACCAACCTGGCTACCGACACCGGCTCGGGAGCGACCGACAGTGCGCCCGTTTCGATGCGCACAATGTCCAGCAGGTCGCTGATCAATTCCCGCATGAGGTCTGCCTGGACGTCTATGATGCGAATGAACTGGACCAATTCTGCCGGATCCAGGGTCTCGAAAGCGGTAAGCAGGGTGTGGGTGGATCCCTTGATGGAAGTCAGCGGAGTCCGTAGTTCGTGGCTCACCATGCCAAGGAACTCAGCTCGCAACCGCTCCAGGTCCTCCAGAGGCGTGATGTCCTGGACCGTGGCAATGGTCGTTTCCGGCTGACCGTCCGTGGAGACAATCGAACCGACGTTGAGCAGGGCTTTCACCGAACGGCCGTCGGTTTGAATGATTGAGACCTCTTCGGCCCTAACCGACCCCCCATCTCTGATCGTCCGCGCAATGGGATGCTCACTGAGCGCGACCCCTCGACCATCGGGGCGTCGAAACACCATCGAGCGCAGGAAGTCCTCGAGTTGCTCCGGCGCGCCATGCCGGCTCCCGGCAACACGGCGAGCCTCTTCATTGGCGGTCATGAGATTTCCGGTCCTGGTTTCAAAGACCAGGACGCCGATGGGGGAGAGATTGACCAGCGCTTCCAAGTCGTTTCTGGCCCGCTGTTCGTCCCAATACCTGCGGGCGTTGGCGATGACCAAAGCCGCCTGGGCGGAGAACATCATCAGGAGATCCTCATCCTGTTCGGTGAAGGACGATCCGGTCAACTTCTTGGCCAGGTAAATGTGCCCCACCAGGGAGCCGTGATGACGGATGGCCGCACCCAGGAAAGCGCGCACCGGTAGGGCCGGGAATTCGGGCAACTGCAACTGGTCGGTGTGTCGGATGAAATCTTCCACCCTGATCGGTCCCTCCGACCTGGCAAGGTGATCGAACAACTGATGGCGGAATGGCATCTCTGCCAACTGTTGATGCTCTTCATGAGTCGTCCCCGAGCTCAGGAAGGGTTTGCCATACCGCGCATAGTCCGTAATCGTGATGACGCCGTAGTCGGCGTCGGTGAGGGAACGGGCGCTGTCCACGACCTCCTGGAGCACCGCGTCCAGTTCGAGGTTCTCGTTAATGCGGAGGCTGGCCTGGCTGAGACGACTGAACCGGTCTCTGAGGACGGTGACCTCGTGTTCGAGAAGATTGTCTTGCAACGGATGGCTCCTGGATACGCGCACGGCGTTTGGTCATATATCTGCAATGAATATAAGCGGCTAAATCATATCATGGTAATACATCACAAGCTCCGTTGATAGTACTGTTATCAACCGTAGTCGACTCGGCCGTCTCCTACGGTCAAATGGGCCAACGAGACGTGCCCGGTGGTCAGTCCGAGGCCGCGGCGATGGGAAAGTGCCCTCCGCCGTCGGGCTCCGCGGTGCCCTCGCGTGCAAACACCCATTCGTGTGGCAAAAAATCTCCGACGTGCTCCGAATGTCCGGTGGAGGCGTCTTACATCGGGTTGATGTCTATGAGGGCCACCGCCAGGTGAAAGATCGCGGTAACGCAGCCCTCCGGCGCCCCGGTTCGCTAAAGCTACCGCGAGATCGGTAATCTCGCTGTAACGGTCTGGGCGCCGGCGAATTCGCTATGGACGTCCTGACATGGGCTTCGACGGCAGCCGCGATCATCTGAAGTGGTTATGAACACACCGCAGTTCATCTCGCGGCGGGCGTCCGGCGCACTACGGTGCTTGACGTTGCAGGAATGTGCTTTGGGCACCGGCACGGTTTAAGTTCGCTGTCAGTCGCGTCGCCTGCCCGACCTATCGAATTGGGATGGTTGCCATGGGGCATGCCGGATTTTCAAAACGGGGGAATGCCGACGGCAAATATGCTGAACCCGATCCGTGATAGTCGGAAAACAGTGATCAGGAGGTATGGTATGCGTCCCCTTCCTCAGCACATGGCCGGCGGCCTGCATGCAGTAGAACGGGTCAAAATCGCTTTGTGGTACATGCCGTTGGCCAGTGTGCCTGAATTGGCGGCGTTGCTGGGCCTCACCACCAAAACGGTTCGGGCAGCGCTGAACGAATTAGAGCGACAAAAGGCCTCTATCTGCCGCCGGTTGGGCGCCGGCAAACGTCGGCAGCAGAGGTGGCGCCTCAGTTGGGAGGCAGCCAGAACGGTGGGACTGGGTGATCCCGGGTGGACCACCCCATGGGGATTGGCCATCCTGTTGCGTCGGTTGAGGGTGGCGGAGGATTTTTATAGCTATGCCGCTCAAAGCTACCCTGGCCAGGTGTATCGGTTCCTGTGGGCTGACCGCAGCCCCGTTGATGCCATCCTCTATGAGGGATTCGCAGACTGGCACGTCATGGTGTGGTCTGGGCACTGGGAGAGCGAGTCCGATCTTGGAAAAAGGCTGGTGGCAGTAACCGATGATTTGCAGCGTATGGCGCTGATACCCCAGGCAGCGACCGCGCCCATACGTCCATATCCGTCGTCATGGATAGTCGTAGTGTCGGACCCTTGGCAAATGGAGGTGGCCAAAAGAGCATCCATGCGGGCCGGAATCGCGGACACGGTGCGGATAGCATTGGTGTCCCAAGCGTCTCGGTTGAGGGATCCGGGTGCGGCAGATCCCCAGAACTCGTCGGACCTTCGGGCTGGCAATGGCGTAGTTTGGCCGCAGTTGCAACAGCGCGCGGGCGGCAAGGGATGGGCAAAAAGTCTGGAAGAGTCCCTGGCCACCCGCGATGATTCGTGGATGCTGCACCGGGCATTGGACCTGGTTAGCGAGTGGCCGGGTGCCTGGCTCACGGAACTCGGCAAGCTCGGAGGCGGCGAGAATTTACGTCGTCTGGGTGCGGCGTTTGATCAACTGGTGATGCTGAAGATGGCCCGGTTGGATTCGGAGTCGGGAGTAAATCGTCTGGGAATCGAAGATGCGGGCCTCCTGGTCGTCGCTCGGCGCGACCGGGTCGATCCCGACGCATCGGCTGGAGCCAGCCGGGCGTTGACCTGGCAGAGATTCAGGGATCAGCGCGACCACGAGGACTGGGTGATCAGGACCATGGCGCCTTTCGGCGCAGTCGGTCTGGCCGTAGCGTCGGGCTGGCGATGCGATGAGGATTTTCCCGGTGGCGGAGTCAATCCCGACGCGATGGTCCACCTGCCCTCCGCTCCATACGGGCCCGGCTGGTACTACGTGGAATGCGAGCGACGGATGAATAAGGACGCTCAGGGAGTTGTGGAAAAGCTGGGCAGGTATGCCGATCCAAAGCGATGGCGATATTTCCTGGGCGACGGCGAGCCTAACCCGTTGCTCTGCATGGTCGTCGACGAGGCCATGGAGAGACTGATTCACGAGCAATTTGGCAATACGCCGATCTTGACCATGGCGCGGACCCGTTGGAACGCGAAAAACCCGTTCCAGGATTGGAGCCAGGCCGGCGTGATGGTAAATCTCCACGGGAGGGACGAAGGGAGATGAGGAGCTTCGCTCCGAACATCAAACATGAGTGTCCATGTCCGGATCCAGTCGAGGTTGCCCGATCAGGCGTACAACTTGACAGATATTCCGGCGGACTACCGGCGGTCTACCAGCTCGCCCAGCATCGTGATCAACTCGAAAGGCGCCTGCGCAGTGTTATGCCCGTCGCTGTCCGGCGGGCAGAAATACAGACGGTCGCGCGCCCGGGACATGGCGACGTAAAACAGCCGGTAGACCTCGTCGGGATCATCCGATCCACGAATGGATCGTTTCATGGCCTCCTCGGTGCAATCGACGACGAATACGGTATTCCATTGCCGGCCCTGGGCAGCACGAAAGGTTGACAATGTGACCCCCGGCGCGTCGGCGCTCTCGTGCCCGAAGCTGGGAACCGACTCCGCAGAGTGCGCGGTGACTGTCCATTCGTGCAGAAATCTGCGGATGTGGTCCATCAGGGACTCATCGGAAACTTTCGGGAAGGTCTGGGCCCGCTGTAGGATCTCGTGTAGTGGCTGGCTGGGATAAGGGTCATAGTGGTCCTCCCGATGCTGCGATATGTTGGACCACGCGTTCTCGGCGATGCTGCCCAGGGTGGCGTTGTAGGCATTCATTGCGCGCGACAATTGCTCGCATGAATCCACCACGTAGCTCAGTCGCCCGTACAGGACGGCGCGGCTCCCGATATTGGGCAGAAGATTGCGGGCGGCCGTGACCAGGTCACTGCCAGTCCGTCGGGACCGTTCAATTATCGAGTGGAAATGCTGTCGCTCACGGTCTCGCGTCAGGGAATTGGGCCGCCTGGTGTCAACCTCGGTGGCCTGGACGAGTGCTGCGCAGTCACAGGGGTTGACGATTAACGTCAAAATCGCTCGCAGAGCCCTGCATTCCATCGTCTCGCCGTAACCGGGCTCGCCCAGCACGGTGTATGGGATTCTGCGGTTGGCCAATTGGGTGGTCAACGTCGGCCGGACCGACGGGTTGGGATACAGGATCGCAAAATCCGCCAACGGGGTTTTGTTAACGTAATGCTGAAATTGAAGATCGTTCGCAACTGTCTGATAAAGGCGCGTGGGTCCGTTGCGGATGAGGAGGATGGGTTTACCCCGGTCCGGTCGGACCGCCCTCTGTTGGTCAGGATCAAATCCGGGTACGGCGCCGGATGAGTTCACGTTTTCGATGATGCTGACGAGGCGCCCCGTTGCCCGATGATTGATGCGGAGATGGTGCCTCCCCACATCACGGAAGTCGCGCACGAACGCGGGGCAGATATTCGGGTCGGCAGCATACCCGGATCCTATCCTTTGGTTAGGGTCGGCGAAGACGGTGATCGAACGCGTGGGTCCCGTCATGCGACGGAGCAGTGCGTATTGAAGTCTGGTGGTGTCCTGGAAATCGTCGATCAGGAGATGCCGGGTTCGAGTGCTCCTCCACTCGTCGCGAATGTCCGCGGACGCATCCAGAGTGTGGGCCGAAAACTCGGTCAAGTCATTGCAATCCATCACACTCAGTTCGGCTTTCGCCTTCTGGAAGTCCCTGTCCAGTACGTACCAGCTTCGGTCCGGGGGTGGAATGTCGGGGTCGTCCGGGCGATTGCGGTTGAAAGATTGCCAATCCAGAAACCGGGACAGTTCATATTCGCTGAATCGTGCTGCCTGGTAATGGTGGCTGCGCGCGATAACACTCAATAGCGTCCGGCATTGGTCGGCGCCCCAGATCGTGAATTTCGGCACGCGGTCCGGCTGTCCAGTAGCCAAAGTCCTCAAAAAATGCGCGGTGTAGGCATAGAGGGTGCCGACGAACACGTGGTCAACGCGGTCGTCGCCTTCTCTAAGGTTCAGGAGGTCCTGTTTCAATTCCATCCCGGCATGGTCGCTCAGGGTGATGACCGTAATTTGGTCTGGGGCAGCCCCTGCCTCAATCAGCTTGTCTACTCTGGCGATCATGGTGTGCGTCTTCCCTGTGCCCGGACCCCCCAAAACTATGGCGGGTCCTTCTCTGCACCCGGCGACGTCCCGTTGCTCGGGAACCAGCGGCAAAAACGGCTGCCTGGTGTCGGAATGACGATCGATGACTAGGCGTCCCATGTGGCAATCACCTCAACTTGGAGGTCATCATGATGCAGCGAGGAGGGAATCCGGCGTTTTGTTTTTGTTGCAGTCACATATTGAGGTGCGGGTATGCGTGGCGGACCGCAGCGTTGAGGAAGCCATGGGACTGGCTCGCCAGAGCGACGGCGTCGAGTAAATTCACGGACATCGTCATCGACAGGCTCAAGATTGGAACGCTTCCCGTTCCGGTGTCCATTTCACGTGGACCAAACCAACATCGCCGGCTCAAACAGTCCCTGATTCACTGCGTACCTGAGCCCGGAATGGTTTGCGGGTCATGAGTCGAGGTACGTCGACACGAGCTTGTCATCGGTGGCCTGGCGGAATATCGCCGATTACTAAGTAGCCCACCGTTTTTGGTTTTCCAGGGGATGCGGATTAGCGCGGCCTCAACGACCTTCAAAGACTTGGGGTTCCAGCTTTGGAGGGTTGTCGCTTCCGAATATCCCTCTACACGCCAACGGCCATCGGCTCCGCAGGGTGTTGGGAGTTAATGAACCAATAGGGCGTACCGGATTTGGCCTATTTGTGCTCAATCGCACGCTTAGCGAGATGAACGAACAGGGACCTGCTGGGCCACGAGGTACGGTAGGGGGCCTGTTAACAGATCCTTCGGAAACACCGCATATCAGGGTGAACGAATGGGGAACTCGACAGATGCCCCGCGTCAACCATATTTACCGGTGCACCGGCTCGGGATGGCCCCGTTGCTGGGTTGATTCATCCGGTAGCTGGGGACATCAAACTCCAGGATGACGCAGTGGTGCACGACCCGGGCGGTCGCCGCGGTGGTGGCCATGGGGTTGGCGAAGATGCGTTCCCACTCCGAGCAGACCAGGTTCGACGTGAGGTCCAGGGACCGGTGTTCGTAGCGTTCGGCGGTCAGGGTGCAGAGGACTTCGGACTCCTCGGCGCTCTGGAGCAGGTCCAGGTCACACTTGGCGGTGAGCAGTTCCTGCACCAGGCGGTAGGCCGGTGCGAAGAGGACCGAGTGTCCGGCTTCCACCAGGCGGTCGCCCAGGGCGCAAAGGGCGTGGGTCTTGCCGGTGCCGGGGAGCCCGAAGGCCAGCGCGTCGACGCCGTGTTCCACGAAACTGCCCTGGGCCGGATGGTCCAGTTGCTGCCCCAGTGCGAGTGGCATCCGTTGGTGCTCGAAGGTCTCCCAACTCTTGCCCGAGGGTAGCCGGGGTGCCTGACGCCACCGGCGCATCAACCGGCTGCGGCGATCATCGGCCTCCTGTCCAGCACCTCCAGGAAGATGGACAGGGTGTGGTCGTGGCCGGCTTCGGTGAAACGGTCCACCGACTGGGCGCCCACGGTGGGCAGCTTGAATTCACGGTAGAGCTGGCCGATACGGTCCTGCATCACGGTAGTGTCGGTGTCCATCATGCGCACGGCCCCGCCGTGGCGAGGCTTCCCGCGAGCAGGCCGTCATAGATTGTCAGGTCCGCCTTTCCGGACAGGACCAGTGCCGGGGCCTCGGGCGGTTTGGGCTCGGCCAGGCCCCGCAACCTGGGCGTAGTCGACGGGCTGACCGGCCTCCAGCAGCAGCGACAGCGCGCTGTCCACCATGGAAGCCATGGTGGACGCCGCCAGGTGCAGGATGCCCACGTACTCCACGTCGGCACGCTCCCCGCGCCACTGCCTGAGCGCGTCATAGTCCAACCTAAAGTGCAGGATAGTGCCCGCAGAGGAGGCGCATGTTGATGTAAATCGGCCGGGAGGATCGGACCCCGGCCATGCCGGCGCTGCGCCGGCTGGATGCTTCATCGAGGCAACCCGTGCTGGCCCACGGCGAGCGCCGGTTGTCCTCGGTCAATGTTGGCGATGTCCGTCGCCACGGCCACCGCATGGAGTTGACGGGCGCGTGATGTTGGGTGCCTCGTTGAGTGCAGCAATTGTCTCGGGGGCCGGTGCCCGGAGGCTCGCGTTACATCGTCAGCGCCACTGCGCTCCAACCGTCGCCATCGTAACGCCAGGCGTGCCGTGGTCCCTGCCCCAGGATCAGCACGTCGCCACCACAGTCGGCGTTCAGCATCCGCTGGGCCACGTCCATGGGAAACTCGCTCACTGGCTTTACCTCGACGCAGGACTCGACGTCGCCCAGCACGAGCCGGAAGTCCGGCGTCCAGCCGTCGAACCGCTTGGGCTCGTACTCCCAGGCGATGCCATGTCGGTCGAAGTAGGCCGCCCACCGGGCCTCCAGCTGGCTGCGGAATGTCACGCCGCCGTACTCGGTGATGGCGGGGGTCTGCTCGGGGTTGAGCCTATGCGGCGCCACGGCAGCCGCCCACCCGTGCAGTGCGGTCGCCGTATCCTCGCTCAGCAGATGCTCCCGCTCCGAACGCTGTCCCGGTTGACGGGCGATCTCGAGCAGCGCTTGGGTGTAGCACCCCAGGTTGTCGCCACGGCCTTCGACAGTCCGAGCGCACCGCCCACCTTGTCCCAGAGGACGATGGCGCGATGTGCCTCGCTGCTGCGGCCGTCCCGCACCACCTGGACGTTCTGGTGCGTGGTGCGGATATCGGCGGGATGGATAGACTCCCGGCTGCACATCACCGTCCGCAGAGCTCGGGCCACGTCCCGGCGGGTGTTGGCGTCATCGAACCAGTCCTCCCAGATGACGATCACTGTGGCCGTGGTGCGCAGGTTGGTCTCCACCTCGGGGATGCCCTCAGCACCATAGTTGACGTCTCGCCACTCGCTGTCGCCTGCCTCGCGGACGGAGCAGCCGACGATGCGCTCCCAGGCCACCGCCTGGGCGTTGGTACAGTACTCCAGGTGTCCCAGCGTGGACGCCCGGGGCTGTTGCAGCGTGACCGTTGCGCCGCTGCGGATGATGGGACGGGTCTCCCGCGGCGGAGCATGCCTCGCCGTGATAACCGTCTCGTTGTTCGACTCTGGCCAGGCCAAGACGGAGTAGCTCTACTTAGCGTGAACGTAAGTGGCCAGCGGGTAGGCGTCCCCTGTTGCCTCCCGACGGGTCATCTCGCTGGTCAGCAGCTCCGTCTCACCGACCAGCATCAGCTGCATAATGCTGGCCCGGCCATTGGCGGCGTCGCGAATGTCGCCTCGGTGGGGCGGCTGGGGATCGCCGGTCTGGAACTCCGGCGCGTAGTGGTCGCCCCGGTCGATCTCCCGGAGCGTTTGGGGCAGCAGGCGTCGGTGGGCGACGGTATGGCGCGCTCCATGCCGTTCAGGTCGGTCTCCTTGGCCAGGCAGCGGCCGTGGGTGTTCTTTATGTTGGGATTGGACGGATACAGCCGAGCCGGCTCCACCGCCTGCTCCCAATACACTGCCAGGCTGTCCTCGTGGAACTGGAAGGCATGGCGCGGCGCCACGATGATGAACCGCCCCGGGCCGGTGCGTCCCACCCGTCCGTCCGGCTGCCTGAGACGTCCCACAGAGTGGGGCAGTCCCAGGTTGAACCCCACCTGCAGGTCGGGGATGTCAATGCCCATCTCCATGGCGCTGGTGCTGGACAGGACGCGGATGTCTCCGGAACGCAGGGCCTCCTCGATGCGCTCCCTACGCATCAGACCCGAGCGGTAGGCCATGGCGTCCCGGGACTCCACGATGATGGCGTCCTCGGTGATGCTCCTGGCCGCCTCGATGCCCGCGGCGGCGCGCTCCGCCAGCTGCCGGTCGTCGATGAAGGCGATGTACGACTGGTCGGGGTCCTCGCTGATCACCTCCCGCACCGCGGCCTGAAGGTCGCGCCAGCCCTCGTCGTGGGGCTCGCGGCCGACGACGTGCTGCACGGTGAGCTCGGCGCGGGGACTGCCGTTGTAGCGGTCGTCCACCACCTGGAAGGGCAGGCCGGTGAGCGTTTCCAGGTGCTGGGCCGGATTGTGGACGGTGGCGCTGGCGGCGATGACCCGCAGGGGCTCGAACTGGGCCATCAGCTCTTTGCGCTTCTGCTGGAGCCGGTGCAGCAGGTAGAGGCAGTGGGTGCCCAGGGCGCCGTCGTAGGTGTGGGCCTCGTCCAGGATCAGGAACGCCAGGTTCGAAACGAAACGGCGTACGTTGTACTGGGTGTTCTGCACCTCACGGAGGTCATGACGCAGCGGCCGTTTGCCATAGAGGGGCTCCGAGTAGGCCATCAGCCACTGCTGGATCACGTCGGGGGTCATCAGGGCCAACCGGGTGCGCTGCAGGATCTGGCGGCGCTCAGTCAGGTCACGCAAGTCGCCGTCGATGCGGTTGACGCACTCAGGATCCAGACCAGCGGCCTCGGCCATGCCCTGCCAGCGGATGACCTGGTCCCGAGCCAGGGCCTTGATGGGGTAGATGGCGATGGCCGTGGCGTTGGGGTTGGCCGCCAGATGATGCAGGGTGGGCGCCTGGAAGACCAGGGACTTGCCGCTGGCGGTGCCGGTGCTGATCACCAGGTTGTGGCCCTGGCCCCCGAGATCCAGCCCCATGGCCTGGTGCAGGTACAGCTGGCCGTCACCCGTCTGGGCCGTCACCGCCGGCCAGACCGGGCTGGCGCTCAGCCAGGCGGGGGCATCGCCGTGGCGGGCCTCCTGTCCGGGGATGGTGATCTCGTCGTGGATGTCCATGATTGCAGAGCCGGGTCAGAGCCCGTGCGCATCGTTGATGCGGTCGCAGCACGTCGGCCCGCAGGCCTTCAGGTCGCCGGCGCGGGTGTCGAAGGCGTGGCCGACCTGGATCCGCTCGCCGCACCAGGCGCAGATCCTCCGCAGCAGTGCAGAGCGCAGTTGCTCCGGAAAAGACGCCGGGTCCAGCGCAGGCCGGTGATGGCGGCAGTACCAGTCGGCCAGATCGGCGGCGATGGCCGGAATCGACCGCTCCAGTATGTCGATGGTCAGGCCGTCCTGCCACTCGGCGAAACGGCGGGCCTGGTCATCGGTCATCATGGCCTCTCGGTCATCATGGCCTCCATGATCATCCCACAAGCGCGGCCTCGCCCAGACCGACACCGATGAAAACTTCCGGGGAAGCGGGCGACAGGTCACCCGCACTCCGACGTCGCTGAGAACGTCCATCTGCCCCGCGACACCGAGTCTGGGCAACGTTACGTGCGCTCTCAGCGTGGGCTTTCGCTTGCTGAACCATCCAGCGATCACAGGATCGACTCCGGCGGGTCCGGGTCCAGGTACCTCACCGCGACGGTGCTCCGGTCGCTCTCCCCGGGCCTGAGTTTGGCGAGCAGCTCGGTCAGAGTGTCGGCGAAGGTGAGCACCTGCTCCGAGTTCATGCCCGCCCACTGATGGGGGCGCTGGAGGACGAGGTCTTCGGTTTCCCCTCGCAGGCGGTTGGAGATCACTTCGCACTCCCGTATATGGGCCGCGATGCGGGCCGCCTCTTCGGGTGTTGTCGGTACTGGTTGGCTCATCTCACATCCGCAAGGTCACTCGTAGCCTGGCCCTCCGTTCGGTCAGCATCCAAAACTTCGTGGGTGGTGGGCCCGTTCCATAGCGAGGCTGCATTTGACTCCTCTTCGCCGTGGTCCAGGTCTCGAAGTATCTCGGCGAGGTTGGCCTTCACTCCCCGATACTGTACGTGGTCATGCCATCAAGCCTCAGCGCCAGTGCCGGTTTCCTCCTCAGACACCCTGGAGAAGTTGGTGATGGCCACCTCGCCAGCGGGGAACGACGCCACGATGCGCAGCTCGCCGCCGATGGACTCGATGTAGGAACGCAGGCTCGAAATGTACATGTCGGTCCGCTGTTCCAGCTTCGCCACCGCGGGCTGGTTCACCTGCAGGCGGTCCGCCAGGTCCTGCTGGGTCAGGTCCATGGCACGTCGCAACTCGCGCAGCGCCATTTCCGCGGCAAGCTCCGCTTTCTTCGCACCCACCCGCCGGCGCCGTTCCGGTGTGAAGTCCCTGGTCAGTTCCTGGAATTGATGGCGTCCGCTCATGGGATGATGCCCTCCTCACGCAGTTCTTCAAGATGGTTGTCGTACAACGCGTCGGCGATGGGCACGTACTCTTCGTAGAAACGGTCGTTTCCGGTTTTGACCCCGCCGATCAACAGGATCGAGACGCGCCTGGGATCAAAGGCATAGAAAGTGCGCAGGGGCTCACCCCCGCTCTGCGTCCTGAGCTCTCTCATGTGGCTGTGCCGCGAGGTCGCTATCCCTGAAGAGTAGGGATACGGCAGCGTGGGTCCGCGCTCCATCAGCAGTTCCAGGTGGCCGCCAGGTCCTCCTGCTGTTCGTCGCTGAGCGTGTCCCACCACTCCTTGAACTGGTCCGTGTGCTCGACCCGCCATGGCATGGGCCCATTATATTCCTGTAACGGAATAATGCCAAAATGATCCTGCCCGTCCTCTGTCAGCAATGACTGGCGAACTGTTGTGAATAGGCACCGAAAGTCTGGCATCCACCCTCTGCAACGTTCTGTCCAACCTGTTGGGGCTGGCGTGATGCGTTCGGTGCGTATCGTCGTGGCTGGCGCTGGCCAGCCGGGCCAGGACCTGCTGGAGCCGTGGGCCGACCGGATCTCACAGTGACTCACCGGCGACCGACTGCTGATGACCCGGACCCACGAATTGCTGCTGGCCAGTGGATGTCCGGTATCGTATCCATCACTGCGTCGCTGCATAGTGAAGCGTTACTGGCGCGAGGGCAGCAGGACCATGGTGCGGATGGCGGACACGCCGACCGGCGAGGTGGCCGAGGCTGGTTTCGGCCCGCCGGGGATGATCAGCGAAAACCGCCTGGTCCGCACCCCGCCTTACCGGAAGTCCGCAGTCGCGGGGGAGGCGGTTTGCTCACTGGTCCCGCAACGTGGACCGCTCTATCATTGCAGTTGATCAACGAGCAAAGCGCCATACGCCGCGGCGAAACCCGTTTCCTGCCGACGTTGTGATCCGCAATCCTTGGCAACCCATCTGGGGAGAATATGATGCCCGACCCAAGCGAAAAGCAAAATGATCCTTTCCGCCCAATACAACGCCCGCTGGTCAACTCGTCCAACGCGCAGGCCAACCGGTTGACGTTTCTGGACGCTCTCGCCAAAGCCTCAGACACCTGCCGCGCCGTCGCAGGATGGGCAGCCCCGCCTCAGGAATCCCGGGAGCGATCCAGATTCGGTGGCGACCAGTTCATCGAACAACTCTCCAAAGTCCTGGAGAACCGCCTGCGCGCCATGCGTCAGATGCTCGATGCCGCCGTGGAATCGCGGAATAGGGGTTCTGACGGCGCCGAGTATGCCAGTATCGCCACGGGACTGGTCAACTGGGAATACTTCCAATGGATCGTTGACTTCCAACGGATACCGCCCCGGTCGGTGAACGAAACCTGCTCGAACTGCGAACTCTTCAGACCGGAGGGCATCGGGACAAAATGCCGTTCCTGCGACGAGATCGAAAGCGCGTCAAAATGGACCGCATGCCTGCTGGGGAAACCCCTTGATCTGTCGGATTTACAGCCCAGAGACGGCGAGCCCAGGGACGAGTACGCCAGCGACTGCGCGGTCAGAGCCTTGAACGCGGCCATCGGCGGTGATGGCAACGTCTACGGCGAGATCTGGGATGCAATCACCCAAAGCGTCAGGGATCTTGGCTATGCGCTCGACGCCGATCAGGGCGCCAACTGGTTGGCTATCCATCTGATATACGAGAGTTATGGGTTGCGGCTGATCTACGACGACGACAAGATCAGCCACCGTTTCCATCGCCGCCTGATTGACCTGAGAGAAGTTCCCGGCCTCCTGGGGCCGCTTTTCGCGCAACACCAGAAGCCGTTGACCTACACGGTCGGCACCGATGTCCATTACGTCACGGTATCCAACGGCGCTATCCATGACTCTTGGGATAGCGGACGAATGGGTGACAGCGACCAACTGGGTAGGGCTGGCCGGGTCAAGTTCCTCTGGATCAGGTCCGACGATGACGAACTCACCGAAATGGCTCACTCCCGGTTCAACGCCTACGCTCAAGTACGCGGCTACGATAGGGCCGGGTTGCCCTGGCGGTAACCGTGGATTGTTGAGAAGAGTTTCTGGACAGGCACGAGCACGTCCTGCCGGTAGGAGTGGTTGGCATCGTCAAGAGATAGCCCAGACCCTGGGCTACTGGGCCGTCCACGTCGGCCATGCTGTACGATTCAGCCACACCGCCGACTTCTTCAAGGTCATGGCTCAAGCCAGGACGGAAGGACGATTCGTAACCGCGCTGCCCAACGTAATGGATGTTACGCGAACCAGGTCCACTGATTGGAGGTGATCACGGCAGAATCCACGGAACCAACAGAGCCTGTTCTGACGTCGCCGCCTTTGCCATAGGTGTCCTCGCGACGTCGCCCGAGGCTGAACCCGAGGAGCCTTTCTCCATTGGGTTTCTGGCCCTTTGACACAGCAGGTACTAACTAACTATGATGGATCGGGAGGCGGTCATGGTGATTGATCGAGAGCGCAGATATCGGGACATGGCGATGCGGGGCAAGTACCGGAGACTGTACGCTCACCTCTGCAGCCTGGGTTCACACGAATGGCTCGCCTCCTTCACTGAAGTGGAGGCGATCCTGGGGTTCCAACTTCCCCTGTCGGCCCGTATGCACCGGCCCTGGTGGGCCAACCAGAGCCGGGGGAACGGGCACAGCCACGCCCTGGCCTGGACCACGGCCGGATGGAAAACCGCCCAGGTCGACATGGAAGCCGAGACGCTGCTGTTCCGGCGCAGGGAGCCCGAGCCCCTTGGAAACCTTGATCTCGACGAGTTATGGCCCGTCCACTCTGCCGGCGCGTGGCCGTCAGGCCTGAGCCTCCGCAGAGAGGACATCTACGACGAGAGGATTTAGGCCGGCCGATGTTCGTCGACACCAACATCCTGGTGAACGCCCGCATCCACGAGGCGCCGCACCACGAATCCGCCCGGGCCGGTCTGGAAAGCGCCCTTCGCGGTTCTGATCCGCTGCGCATCAGCCGTCAGATCATGCGCGAGTACCTGGCGGTCGTCACCCGTCCCCAGGCCTGGCCGGTGCCCATCACCCGCAGGGAAGCCCTCGACGACATCGGCCGCCTGAACCGAGATCTGGAGGTGCTTGAGGACGGTCCGCGGGTCACCGAGATGCTGGTGGCCCTTTGCCGGGCCGTTCAGGTGGGCGGACGGCAAATCCACGATGCCAACATCGTGGCCACCATGCTGGCCCACGGCGAGCGCCGGCTGCTCACGTTCAACACTGCGGATTTCCGGCGATACGGAGACCGCATCGAGCTGTCGGTTTCCTGATGCCTCTGCCCTGCGCCAGCGCCGCAATATGTTCCTAAGCAGAGCCACCGAGTACGGTTTCGAGACGTCATGAGCGTCCCAGTCCCGCGCACTAGTACGAGTCGACCTGGTATGGGGCAGGGCCGTAGGTTAAGGGTAATGGTGACGGTTGAGTGTGCGGTGACGGTTGGTCTTGAGACGGAGAAGAGCTTGGCGAGGTCGCTGATGTAATACTCGCCCGTGGCATGCATGCGGCAGAGTTCCCGCTGCTGTCGGTCGGACAGTTTGGGCTGTTTACCGCGCAATTTCCCCCTGGCGCGGGCGACGGTCATGCCCTCGCGGGTGCGCATGCCGATGGGACCGGCTGCTAACTCAGCGAAGGTGTCGAAGATATTGAAGAGCAACTTTCCCATGGGATCGTCCGGCTCGAAGAGCGTCCGGCCGAGGGACAGTTTCACGTCGTGTTCCACAAGATGGTCAGCGATGGCGCGAGCATCTGGAACGGACCTGCCAGCCGGTCGAGTTTCGGCACGAACCGGGTAATTCCGGCTACCAGATTGGCTTGAGACTACAAGGCAATCGCTGATTAGCGACGGTCGAGCGTCCAATGCGCCGATCCTGCACTAATCGCCGGGTGGATCACACGGGATATCAGCGGGAGGCCAACATGGCTACTGACAGATTTCCATCGGAAGTAATTTCTGCCCTCAAGTATTACGTCTATCGTCTCATAGACCCTCGAAACGGCGAAACCTTCTACGTTGGAAAGGGGCAGAGCAATCGTGTCTTTGAGCACGCCGCCGGTCAGTACAAGGAGACCGATAACCGTGCGCCAGACGACAAAGGCAAACGGATCAGACAAATCATCAACGCCGGCTTTCAGGTAGGGCATGTCATTCATCGCCATGGGATGACAGAAGATGCTGCCTTTGAGGTGGAGGCCGCACTGATCGACGCTTATCCTGGTCTCGAAAACATTCAACGGGGCGTTGACGCGAAAACCCGAGGTAGCCATCACGCCGACGAGATCATCGTTCAATATGCCGCTGCACCGTTCGTGGTGAAAGAGAAGCTCATGCTCATTTCAATCCGGAATTCTCTCGAGACTCGAGATCTTTATCATGCTGTCCGTGGAGTTTGGAGGGTGGACCGGTCTAAAGCGGAGAAATACAAGCTCGTTTTGGGGCACGTAGACGGGCTTGTCAAATGCGCATACCGACCCACTAGATGGCTCGGATCTACAGAAGGCGATTTTCCTCACGACCCTGACCCTGATCCGAAGCGCTCGGGGTTCGACGGCCACCGGGCGGAAGACGACGTCTGGAACTACTATGTCAACAAGCGCGTGCCCGATCAGTACAAAGTTAAAGGAGCTCGGAATTCAATTCGGTACTGCAATCCTCCCGAGCGAACAACATGATCGCGCGACCGCGGTTAGAAACACCAAAGGCAAACACCAGCGATCCACTGCCAGAAGGGCTGCCGACCGACGGCTGGGATCGGCTCGGGCAATGGCCTCACATCGTCCAGGAACCACAGCCAGCGGCCGGGACTGAAGTCGCCCCAGGGATCGATGTTGGTTCCACCCAACGGCACGCCGTGGCCGATCTCGGTGCTGAGTCGTGAATTGCCTGATTGGTCAACAGGTCGACGCGCTCCACCTGTGCAACGCCGGCCAAGGTCGCGGTGGCCAGCACCGCGCCTGCCGGAACGGCCCGCCGCCAATCATCCCCCAGACGGTCTCGCAACTCCCTTTCGATCTGAGCGCCCGGTTGCCTGACCACTCTCCGGCCGGCGTGGATAGCGATCCGCTGCCCCACCAGCCTGGCCGGCGCCGGCCACGACCGGGTTTCCACTGACCGGTCGGCCCGGCCGCCGCCGCGGCCCATGGTACGGAGAGCGGAAGCCCCGACCACTGATGGCGGGTTGAACTGATTGGAGGCGCGGATGCCGCTGCTACGCTCGTAGCGGGACGATCCCACAGTAAAGGGGCGGTGGCAGACTCGTGGTCGTAGGACCAGATGTCAACTTCGTCCACACCCAGAGCCTGGGCGCGAGGCGCGACTTCCGCGGCGGTTACAATGGCGGGCATGTCGCAGTCCATCCGGCATCCCGACGTCAAACTTGGCCTCCTTCTGGTGGCGGCCACTCTCCTCCTGGATATGGGCGCCTCAGAAACTCTCCGGGCCGTATACGTTTCCGACCTCCTCCGCCTCAGGGCGATGCAGTTCGGTTTTCTTGGCATCGCGGCTGGGCTGGGAGGACTGTTCGTGGTGCTGGCAGCCATCTGGGTGGACCGCCGCCCTCCCAGCGGAATGATGGCGGCCGGCGCCGGCATCCTCTCCGTTGGGATCGTCATGGTGACCCTCGCCGGCAGCTTCGGGCCGGCCGTCGTCGGTTTGTTCCTGGTGGGAGCCGGTGGGTCCGCCTTCGCCTCCCTGATCTTCTACGCGATTGTCGTGAAGGGCCACGCCCGGTTCAGGGGCACGCTCATCGGCGCCCTCGGCCTGGTGTTCGGGGCTAATCCGGGGGCCGCAGCAATCCGCAACTGGGATTTTGACTTCCCCATCGGGTGGTTCGCGCTCGTGCTGGCCCTTATAGGCGGGATGGTCCTCTGCATATTTCTCCCCCGGTGGTTCAGAGGCAACTATCAGCCAGGCCCGACGCTCCGGGAGACCATCGCAGTCCCGGGCGTCAAGGCCCGCTTCGCTTCTGCCGCCGCCGTCTACCTGGTGGCGGCCACGATCATTGGTGCGGGTTCGACCCATCTCGGGTGGGTTATGGCGGCGGCGGTTGGCGCCGATTATTATGCCTGGTACCAAGCCATGGCCCTGGCTGGAGGAATTGGCGCTTTGGTTTGGGGCATGGCGGCCGACTTCTTTCCTGTACGCTGGCTGCTCATCGCTCTGACGGCGCTTTCTCTGCCGGCCGCGGCATGGGTTTGGCTGTCTGATGACCCGGTCGGAGGCGCACTGCTCCTGTCATTGGTCCGGGGCGGCCTGATCAGCCTCCCCTGGGTGCTGACGGCGGATCTTCTGCCCAAGCCGCATTTCGCGAAACTCGCTGTGGCCATAGCCATGCTGGGCATGTTGGGCAGTTCGTCGGGCTCGCTCTACCCGGGTGGGGCAATGGTTGCTTGGGGAGCGGGATCGCTCATCTGGATCGCCCTCATTGAAAGCATTGTGCTGGCGGCGGCGGTGGTCGCGTGGCAGCCCACTGAGGGAGGGACTGGCAGCCGCATAAGGTGGTGGAACAAGCCGCCGCGGTGCCAAGACCAGAGGCTACAATGAGACGGCCGAGAGCAAGAAAGGTTGCCGGATATACTGGCGATGGGCAACACCAATGGCCAAGTCCGACCGTGGCATGCCTGCGGCAGCAGCGCGGTATCCCGACCGGACAGATCACCATGATGCGTCTTTCGCAGATCCGCGTCCTCGGCCCACCTGATGCTCATACCGAGGCAATGGACTGGCTACAGCGATGATGTTCACTCTATGCGCGGTCAATGAGATCAAGCTGCTGGCTTTTTACTCCTTTTTCGCCATCGCGTTTCTTACCGGTCCGGCGACCGGATTGGTCGTGAGTTGGTCACTCGGCTGGGTCCAGAAACTGAGGGGCGTGGCAGTTGGCTCCGCCGTGGGGGCGGTGGCGGTGGTGGCCTTGGCCAGTATGTTCGACACCGGGGGAGTAGTTCCGGTGCCCGGTGAACCCAACCGGTATACATTCACTTGCGGGCCGCCGGACCTGTCCGGTAATGTCACGTTGGGTTGGACGATGCTGTACGCGGTGCAGGTGGCGGCGATCATTCTGACCACTAAATTCGCCGCTACCTCCCTGTTATCCTTCAGCGCAATGGCTGTGCAGTTCGCGATGCGGCTGAAACGGAACCCGCGTCCGCGGTTCGGTCCGGAATGAAGCTCCGTATCTGGCCGGTGGTAACGGCTTTGCTCCTGTTCGCGGGCCTTGTCGGTTGCGGGGAGGAATTCCCGGCGGCAGTTCCCTCGGCGACGCAGGCGCCGACTGCGGCTAATTTGACCACCCCTGTCCTTTCAACCCCGACGGGGGAGGTGGAACGGCGTTCGGACAAGGACCGGTCTGTTCCGGCCGTGGGCTCAGCGGACCTGGGCGAACTGGTGCGGGGAAACAATGCCTTCGCTTTCGACCTGTACCACGCACTGAGCGATGGAGATGGCAACCTGTTCTATTCCCCCTTCAGCATCTCCCAAGCCCTCGCCATGACGTCCGCAGGGGCCAGGGGCGAGACACTGAGCCAGATGGAGACCACGCTTCACCACAGGCTCCCGCAAAGCAGCCTTCATCCCGCGTTCAACGCCCTGGACCGAACCCTGGCCTCGAGGGGCCAGGCGTCTGGGGGCACGGCCAACGACAAGGATGAAACCGGACAGCATTTCCGCCTGAACATCGCCAACGCACTCTGGGGTCAGGACGGCTATCAATTCCTGCCCGACTTTCTCGACGTGCTAGCCGCAAACTACGGGGCCGGCATGATGGCCGTGGACTTCGCGGGCGTGCCGGACGAGGCTCGCGTCAGGATCAACGACTGGGTGTCTGACGAAACCGAAGGCAAGGTCAAGGACCTCCTGGCGCCGGGGACGATAGACGAATCCACGCGGTTGGTGCTCACCAACGCCATCTACTTCAACGCGTCTTGGCACTGGCAGTTCGACCAGAGGGATACCGAGGCACGGCCCTTTCATCTGGACGGGGGTGGGACGGTGAGTGTCCCTATGATGACGGAGACCACCAAGGATTTCTACGGATATGCCAAGAGTAATGGGTACCAGGCGGTTGACCTGCCCTACTCATGGGGTGAGCTGTCCATGACGATCCTGCTGCCCGACGAGGGTAGGCTGGGAGAGTTCGAAGGCTCGCTGGACTCGGCAATGCTTGACCGGATCATCGATGAGATCGAGATTGACTACATCACCCTCACGATGCCGTTGTTCGAGTTCGAATCGGAGTTTGACTTGGGAGATACCCTGGCTGGAATGGGGATGGCCGACGCCTTCGCCAGCGGCGCTGACTTTTCAGGCATGACCAGGTCCAGCGACCTGTGGATTTCCGAGGTAGTCCACAAGGCGTTCGTTTCCGTGGACGAAAAGGGCACCGAGGCGGCGGCGGCCACCGGCGTGGTGGTACCCACGTCAGGTCCCGTCAAAGAACCCATTGCGGTGACGGTCGACCGGCCCTTCATATTCTTGATCCGCGACACCGGCACCGGCACGATCCTGTTCCTGGGCCGCGTGTCTAATCCCGATTCGGAATGAAGCAGCAGAGAATCGTAGACCACGGCCCGAGTGCCTACCCCGAGCTCCCTGCGCGGTCGTCCTGGGGATTCATTCGCCCATGCCGCTTCAAGCGCGACCGGATCGGCTCCTTTCCCGTCTGCGGCGCGATCTCCCACCGTCGCTAGCTTGACCAAACCGACGTAGCGCCACCAGTTTGACGGCAGGAATGGCGACGGTCTGCCTCGCCGGCCTGACCGCCGATGGCTGGGATCCCGTCGCGACCGCCCTTACCACCGCGGCTATCAGCGGCGTGCGAGGCTGGCGCAGGATGACGGCTTACACTTCATCAGCGCTGGCGGGGCCGGTCGTACTCGACAGGAGACGCTCCTCGGAGCATCGCTGCCACCGGGCCGGCGCCGGGCTTGATCTCGGTGATGTCTCCGGCGGCCACAGCGGCCCCGATGATGTGATGGCGGCAGTAGTCCTGGCCGCCGATGCGGTAAAGGCTCTTCGCGTAGAAGGTGTGCGGCATGCGGACGGGCGGAACCAGTTCCGCGCCGCAGGCAACGCAGGTTCGCGACCGCGCTGCACTGCGTAATGGATGTTGGGCGAACCAACGCGAGTGCCGTTAAACCCAGAAGCACAGCAACGCTTGCTTGCTTAGCCACCCCGGCACGACACGCCCCCTATCGGTGGACTGGGCTAAGGAAGCTGCGGGATGCTGTTGCCGGGTGGAAGCAAACGATACTCTACGAGGGTCTCTTCTTGAGTCAGAGTCTCCACGCCTTCACTATCGATCCGGTAGTCGGAGCGCCGCAACAGCAACGGCGCGTCTTCCACGAACTCCTGCTCCCACCGGGTCTTCCTCGAATCCGACCAACCTACATAATAAAGGGTGGCTCTCCCGTTCAGTTCGCCGATGCCCTTGAGCTCAAAATCAGGGTTGGATGCCAGGGTCTGCGGCAGATTCCAAATCCAATCGATCCACTCTGCCGGAGATCCCCACTGGACGTTCATTTCCATCGTCTCTCCGCTGGACACGAATGTGGTCGTATATCTTCCATCTATTCCTTGCGTATATTGAAGCAACCCGCCGTCCTGGTCGCGCATCGTCACCACGTTCAGTTCGCCCTGATCACCCGCGTCGGGCTGCCACCAGGTCTCGATGATCACTCGATGCGGCGGATTGCTGTCGCCGGGAATTATCCGGTCCATCCGGTAGTCCTCTATCTTGAAGTAAAGAATGCGCCCGTCGGCCAGTCCGTCCAGCAAAACCTGCTCATTACGGTCGACAGGAGACAACGCCTCGCCAGCGATGTTCGTTCCGTTCTCCAGAAAGTGTAGCGTGCCACCCCAAATCGCGACACCCATCAGCAAGATTAAAGCTACTGCGCCGGAAATCCGCGACGATTTCATTATGACCAGGCAGGCTGTCGCATATGGGTAAATTACCTGTTGTGGTTCCTGCGCAAGCGGAATCTCAGTGACTGACTTCGGCAGTTTCGTGGCGAACATCCAGCAAATTGCACACTCCGGACTCCTGCCTTTTCACGAGTGAAGGGGTTGCAACGTCATATGCGATTGCCCAGTCGTCGAAGACGATTTGGATGCGGTCGGTGTGGTTGTGCGTTGGCATCTGGACATGCTGTCTCGCAAACCATCATACCCGAAGCACAGGAGCACTTTCTTACCCCATCAGCACGTCGTGATACTTACCCTTTCGGTGGATTGGGGCTTAAGCGTGGGCGTCGGTGCCAGCTCGGCTCGGTCTTGGCAGCTGGCGAACACCAGCAGCATCGAGGCTGCCGTCACCAGCGCGGACATCTGAAGGAACGAAGTGATGTTTACATTCATATCGTTCACAACGATCAGCGAAGCCCAAAGTACCGGAACTCACGGGAACAGTACGAGTATCCACCGGGTCGGTCAGTAATTGTCATGGGCAATGATCCCGCGAAAGTTTCAGTTACTCTTGCCCAAGTCTCATCGCCATGGATTGCACTACTTTTTATCCAATCCAACGGTAATGCAGGTGCGTCCCGGGCTCGGTCTCAACTGCCCTCCGCAACTGAAGAACAAGGTGCCAACCCATTGCCAACGCCGGCTCGACCCTCATCCGAATCAGGGTTGAGAAACTTTTGTGTGATAGCCTTCTCGAAGTGGAGCGTCTCGGGTGGCCACTGAAGCCGCAGCATGGGCAGACCTTGCCCCGCGAGTGTCATTGCATTCAAGTTTGTGTTAGGAAATTGCTCCGCCAGCAGTTGAATTTGGCTCACCGGAAGCAGGACCACCACATGGAGCGAGCCGTCGCGATTCGGGGGTGCGTAGATATTGCGCTGAGCGAGCCAGGCACGAATACCGTCTCCCGTCTCCGCATCAGGGACCTGGACATCGACGGCAACGGTTTTACCCTTCACCGCAAAGGCGTATAGAGCCGCCTGGTTTTCGGGCATCCCGCCTTGATGGGCCACCACTACATTGATCAATGCCTCCTCCAGATTGGGGTGAGGACTTTCCCGATGTTCTGAGCTCAGCGTCCCGTCGGTCTCTGCAAGTGCGGTGAAGAGTACGTCCGGGCGGCATACGACGGACGGGACCAGCCCGATGGGCATCGACCAAATATATTCGCCTTCAGACACCCCTCCGCCTTCTTTGATGTATACGTCCAAAGGCACCCCCGTTGAAATCTCGGGGTTGTACCAAATGGCCAGCCTCACCGTGTCAGCCGTCGCCTTGTTGGCGCGTTGGTCATAAAGCAGGCCTACCAGCACGGGATCGATGTATTCGGTATTGGGCCCCAGGAAATCAGCTTGGTCCTTCCCGCCGGCATCGGCTGTACGAACGGGCGATGGCTCACAGAATTCCAGACTGAGCTCTTCCGCGAGATAGTATTGAAGTCGCAAACTGATTGGTATGCAGCCACTCAATTGGTTCCCTGTGAGACCCAGTTCAACTAGCCAATCGAGGTCGCCCAGTTCCGGGGGTATCTCGCCGCTGAGATGGTTGCCGTCGAGTTTCACACTCTGTACTTTGACCAGACCACCCAATCCCGAAGGTATTGGTCCATTCAGCTGGTTCGCGACGATGTCGAGTTCCTCCAGGTTACCAAGACGGCCCAGGTCCGGAGGTATCGGCCCGCTCAATTGGTTTCCGCCGAGATCCATGACCCGCAGACTGGCCAGGTTTCCCAATTCCACGGGGACCTCGCCGGTCAATTCGCTTTGGCGGATGTACAGTTCTTCCAGGTTGGCGAGGTGCCCCAACTCCGAGGGTATCTCCCCACGCAGATGATTGTAGCCCAGGTTCAACTCCCTCAAGTTGGTCAGATGGCCCAGCTCCGGCGGTATCGGTCCGCTCAACAGGTTGACGTAGAGGTCGAGCTTTTCTAAGTTGGCAAGGCCGCCCAGTTCCGAGGGTATCTTTCCAATCAGTTTGTTCTTGCGGATGGTCAGTTCCTTCAGGCTAGTGAGGTTACCCAACTCAGGCGGTATCTGGCCTCCCACATCGTTGTAAATCAATTCCAGCACTTCCAAGTTGGTCAAATTGCCCAATTCGGATGGTATCTTCCCACCCAGCGACCGGTCGTTCACGATGCTCAGGGTCACCAAGCTAGTGAGGTTGCCCAACTCGGGAGGTAACTCTCCCGTCAAGTTGTTTCCACCGAAGTCCAATCCAGTGACCCGGCCGTTAGCATCGGTGGTAACGCCGTACCACTCTCCAATTCGCGCCGAACTCAGCCAATTCTCGTTGTTGTTCCAGTCGGGGCCGCTGGTGGCTTCGTAAAGCGCAACGAGCGCTTCCCGGTCTACATTGGCAGGTTCCACGGGCGGCGTGCTCGTCGTCCCGCCACCGGTTGGTATAGTGGTTGGTATCGTAGTTGACGGCGTAGTTCCGGTCGGAGGCTGGTCGTCCGCCTCGGTTGGCGGCTGAGTGGGAGTAACAATAGATCCCGATGAAGCCGTCAGCTCCGGCGTTTCGGCGGGAGCGGTCTGAGTGGTTGCCTCCATGGCTGGTGACCCACCGGTGCAGGCCAACTGGGAAACAAGGACTATCAAAAGGAAGCCGTGGAATATTTTTGACATGGAAGCCGTATCACTCCTGTCCTGAGGCTAAACGGGGTACTGGCTCACCCTGCGCCTCGGCACACTTGGCCTTGAATAGGTTTGCTGATCTGGCGCTCTTTTCGATAGCGCGTTTGGTTCACTATTGCCGCGCGTTCGGTGTATCTACATTCCGCGGAGACCTCGACATCCGCTCAAGCCGCACGGATTCCACCGTCACCGCACCTTTCTAAGCTGGGCTTTGTACGTTCAAGCGGCGTAGGCGAGGGAATCGATAAGCCGGGAATGCAAACAGGGACCAGAGTCTTGATTTGTTGGGGACGGTTTCACCGCTGCGAGATGGCGGACCAGCATCGCGCATGGTGAACCTATCTGTCATCACGCCAGGGGCATAACCTCCGCTGACTCCGTGGAACATTTTGCCGCCGCCGTTTTTCGTTGGCGGATTTTCATGACAATCCGGCGGCCCTGAGGGTGCTTTGCAGGATGTCATCTGCAGGTCCCGCTCGACCAGCCATGGACGTTACGGTGGCGACAGGGCGTACACCCGGCCGTCGGGCGTCGCCGCGAGCACTGTTCCGCCACCCACCGGTAGGCTGGACGTCATCAGTAGTCCGCGATATGTCCACAACGGCTGACCCGTCGCGGCATCGTACGCGGTTACGTGGCCATACTGTTCCGGAGCCGCGCCTGGCTCGTCGGCGCCACCAGAATACGTGTAGGCAAATACGTCGAACGAATGGACGTACAGCACGCCATTCTCGCCCGTCGTCATGGACGCGGGGTTGCCGGTGGTTCTCCCGCTCCAGATCACTTCCCCGGTAGCGGAGTCGATAGCGTGGAGGTGTCCGCTCAACAGTTGTCCCTCCAGTTCCGGACGGGGTTTGTCGCCGCCGGATGGAATTCGACCGTCCTGGCTGGCCAGGTATACGACACCGCCCCTCTCCTCCAGAAAGCTGGCGATTCCATCGGTGCTGAGACGCCAGCGCCGTTTCCCCGTCTCGGCGTCCATGGCATGTACGGAGCCGAGCCCGCCCGCGCCAGAGATTGGTGAAGCGTCTTCCAGGAGGGCGGTTGAGGCAACGTACACCGCGTCGTCAACTACCAGTGGCTCAAACAAGTTGTCGAATATCGTCCTTTGCCCGCCTGTCGGCGTCGGAGCGTCGTAAGTCCACAACGGCTTTCCGGACGCGGCTTCCACCGCATGAATCTGACCATCGGCCGTACCGACGTAAACGGCGCCGGAGGCAACGACCGGCGGAGTTGCGAAGGCGTGCCCGGCGCGGTACTCCCAGAGGAGCTCCCCAGCGTTGGTGTCCACGGCACGAAGACCGTCGTAGGCGAGCCAACTGTATGGGTAGGCGACGCCATCAGCAACCACGACGTACGGGAATACTGTCCCAGTGAGTGGCGTAGGTATTCCAACGGGCGCCGAGGAGGTGTCCGCGTCTCGGGCCGTCAGGAAAAGCCATTGTTTCTCCCCCGTGTCCGCATCGGTTGCGACCAGATCTCTCTCGAATCCCAAGTAGGTTCTGCCCTCGGAGGCCGACACGCTAGTGAACTGGTCTTGCCCGGCTCCGTACGCCCAGCGCAGCCCTCCACTCTCCGCGTCCAGCGTTTGCACGGAACCGTCTCCGCCCCTGATGTAAACCGCGCCGTCGGCGACTAGGTCCATCCGGTAATGGAACCGCTCATGGCCCATGTCGTAACGCCACAACGTTCGTCCGTTGTCGGTCGCGAACGCATAGGCGTAGCCGTCCCGTGACCAGGCGTATGCGACCCCATCCGCTTCCTCCACGAGGACAATTCTCTCGTGGGCGACCTGTCGCTTCCACTCCGTTGTTGCGACGGGTGGTTCAGGCCATTGGTTTTCAGTCGTTTGAGGCACCGGAGCAGGCGCCGGCGTGGGCGTGGGCAAGACCAGGGAGCCCGCGGCCGGACCCTGCAGCGCGTACAACCGTCCTTCACCGGAGCCTGCATACACCACGCCCTCGCTTGAGACGGCCAAAGACCAGATCGCCTCGTCAAATTGGTGTTCCCAAACCCGTTCACCGGTGGTTACATCAAGGGCATACACGCAGCATTGTTGAGCGCCGAAGTACACCAGGTCATCTTTGACGACCAATGGCGCGCCCTCGTGGTCTTCCGGCCCAACCTGATGCTCCCACAGGAGTTCGCCGGTGCGTCCGTCCAACGCGCGCAGGTATCCGTCCTCAGTGCCGATGTAGGCCACTCCTCCGGATATGGTGGGCCTCATGGTGATTTGCTGGTTTCCTTCATGGCGCCATACCAGTTCGCCGGTCTGCAGGTCCATGACATGGACCGAACGCCCAAACCCGTACTGATTTGGATCCTGGTTCCCGAAGAAACCGTAGAGCAAGCCGTCCGCCCAGATGGCAAAGCGGACCGGGAATTCGGATTCCAGGCGGCCGGTGATTTGCCCAGTCCGTGCCTCGAACTCCACCAGGACGCCTTCCATCAAGGCGTGCAAGCTTCCGTTGTGCACTGCAGCCTGCCCGGCCCCACCATCCGGCTCATAAGACCAGACCGTTTCCCCTGATCGGGCGTCCAGGGCCACCAGGGGTCGATAACCCCCGCTGGCGTAGATGATATCGTCCAACATGACCAAGTTGGAAAAGTCGCGATCAAAATCGCGCCGCCACCGCAACTCTCCAGTTTTGGAATCAACGGCGAACACATGGAGACTGAAAGGACCGAAGTACACCGTGTCGTCCGCGAACAGTAGCTCTCCCGAGGGGAAACCGTCAGTTTCGAGGCTCCAGATGAGTTCCCCGCTCCAGGCATCAACCGCGTGCACGGTGAATCCCTCCACCACATACACGGCGCCATTCGCAGTAGCGTGTAACCCGAACACGGGACCCAACACTTCTCTCTGCCAGATGATTTCCTGATCGGTGCTTCTGGACGGTGAGTGTGCAAAGGAAGGCGCCATCGTGACGGGCGTGTTCGAATCCGGTGGCTGCCCCGCTATGTTGTCCGGCGTGGCAGTCGATATCTGGCGAGGTGGTTCCACCGACGGATCGGGCTGCGCCGCCTTCCCCTGTTCCGCGGGGGCGGACCGCCCCGTCGGCTCTGTTATCGCCGTTGGCTCGGCATTGGTCTGAATTTGCTGCGGCAACTCCGCTTGGTCTGGCTGGCAAGCGGTGAAGATGATCACTGTCATCGCCAGCATCAGGACTGATGCAATCGGAAGCGCTGTACAGGTTCGATTGGCTGGAAGGTGCATGGGTCTTGTCCGTTCGGAGGGTGATGGTTGGGTGAACACACCCGTTCGTGCCATCGGTTTCTACAAAACGATGGTTTCCAATCCCAGCGATTTTTTGTCGGCTACCGCGTCGTGCAGTAGCTCTGGGCAAACAGCTGGTCTATGCCACTTGATTGTACAAAGCCGACCTGGCCTTTAGACCTTAATATTGACAGGTTTCACCCGGCCCACCAATGCTCATCCTCATGGCCTCCCAATGCCGGCAAATCTGGCAAGCCATTCCTGCGGCCGTGCAATTTGTCAGTGTCTCGCTACGGCTGCACACAGCAATCAAGAGACTGATAGGCCTATGGGATTAGGGTGACCGGCTCTGGTGACAATACCAGTTCAAATCTGGGCTTTGTGGGCACTGCTGCCACTACTTCGCCCGCAGGTCATCGATTTCGGCGAGCCGCCGGCAAAATCAGATCCTCAACCTCGACTCCCAGGGTCCGCGCGAGTGCCGTGAGGGTTTCGGTTCGCGGGCTGTGCTCGCCTTTCTCAATGCGGGTGAGCGTCACTCTGCCGATGCCAGCGCGAGACGATAACCTTGCCTGGGTTAAACCGGCCGCCTCGCGACGCTCCCGTATACGTCCACCCAGACTCTCACGTGCCTGCCTGGCCTGAGCCTCTATCTGCGGCCGGTAGGTCGGATCGCAGTAGTGGCGGGCGAAGTCCCAGGGAATCTCGGACAGATCGCCGCTAACCGTGATCAGGATCATCTCATACGGCGTGGGCAATTCCAGATCCTTGAGACCGCCACCCTCCGAAACTTCGGGCAGGTCGCCGAACGGTATCAGGCCGGAGCATCCATCCACGAAGGTGAGCTCGATTCCCTCGTCCAGCACGGAGGCGGACGACATCATGCGGTCGGCGTTTTTCACCAGCGTCGTGGCCATTGTTCCTCACCTCGCGTGAATTCGGAACCACTCTTCCCGGATGGCGGCCGCGTGGGCGTCGAAAGCCTCGAGAATCGCGCGGTAATGCCCGGGCGGAGGTTCGTGGGAATATTCGCCGTTGTCCAGGAGAATCCGTGCCCAGTCTTCATTCCCGACGCGTACGTGGACGTGGGGCGGCTCAAAATCAAACTCCCTGGTGCGGATGACGAATTGGTACTGGCCTACGATGGCCACCGTCGGCATATCCATCTCCAGGAAACCTGAAAGTCCAGCTCGCGCCGGCTCGATTGTATCACGATGTGATACAACCCCCGCCCGAGCCTCGTGCGGTTGGCAACCGGTGAGTCATGCACCATCTGCTGGTTTGCTTCGGTTACCCGCCCATCGGCTTTTTCCCATAACTACCGGTTTCGGAACAGGAACCACCTCTGCCCTAATTCACCTCCACGTACGACTCTGGCAGGTTGCCGGGTCGGTAGCCGTTATCGGGGTCGGCCATGCGTTGCAATACGCTCAGGTGTATCTTGGCGCCATCCGAGATGCGGCGGTCCTTCGCACCCAGCCGCCAGATATGCCGGTCTGAGTGTCGGGTCTCTCCTGAATGGTCGGCGTTCAGAGACTCCCTCCAGTCGGGTCTCAGTTTTAATCCCTTGTCCTCGGCGTGGCGCAGCATCCATTCCAGCGTGATGTCGGAGATGCGCCGGTCGGATTCCTGTCCTCCCACGTCTCCGTGGCATCCGGGGAACCACACCTGCTCGATGGTCTGGCCTACGGGCAGATCGGTCTCGTCCCACTGCGAGACCCGGAAGTGGTGGCGTCTTTCGTCCAGTGCCAGCGCCTGGTATCCATGGGCAACGTCGTGGTTCAGACGGTTGTTGGAGAACTGCTTCCGCCTCACCCATCCGATCGAAGCCACGGTGTCCCATACGCCGATGAAGTGAGGCTTGCACTGGCGGGAGAAGCTGCGCTTGAACCCGGCGGCGATTTCTTCGTTGCCCACGCGGCGGTAGATGGAGGTCATGTAGGGGAGCAGGTTCTCGCTCCCCTTGGTGAGCAAGCCGCACTTGTGCAACATGCCGGCCAGTACCCGAACGGTGTGAGCGCCTCGGCTGTACCCAAACAGGTAGACCTGGTCCCCTGGCTCGTAGCCGGCCATGAGGTATCGGTAGGCTTCCCTGACATTCCCGTTCAGACCCTCGCTGGTTATCCCCATGCCGGACGCCGACGCGACCAGCATGTCCAGCAAACCGATGGTTCCGTTCCGCAGCGGACTGTGGGTTCCGACGCCCGGGTCGTAGTAGGAGATCTGCTCCGGACCATCCGGACCCAGCCGCTCGAACAGGCGCACCACGTTGGTGTTCTTGTCCGGGGCGTCGTACTTGCCCCGAGTGCCGTCGCAGCAAACCACAATTCTTTTCATGATCCGTCCCTGGTCAATGGTTCGGCTATTTGTCGTTCATCAACGTCGTGCCCAGGCTCGATAGCGCTGTGATCCCCACCGGCAGCAGCCCCACGAGCGCGCCGGTGACAAATTCCGATATCTCATCAGTTGTGATTGCCAGGTAAACCAGATAGCCGATGCCCCCGTTCAGGATCGCAATCAAGAGCGCGATGACCAGCAGGTTCACGCGTACGGGCGTGAACCAACGGCGCTTCCCTGTTTCCTCTGCCATGACGATGCCTCCTTTTCCGGCGCCGCTCGTCAACCTCGGCAAGGACGCAGCTGCCCTCACCTGGCCCGAGCAGTCCCCGGTGTTGACGTTCCTGCAGGGTTGACCACGCACCGAGGGGCCGTCGGTGTGGGATGCTAACCCATGCGACCGCGACGGCGCCGACCACGCCACCACGAGCCGGCCGAGCGGCGGGTTGGCGAGCTCAAAATAACGGGCACGAGTATAATATCCCCGGGTTTATGTCTCCCACTTGGGCCATGCCGTCCCAGGACGGCGGAGGCCAGCGCCCAGCCCGCCCGATAGTCCGGGGCAAGTCCCAGTTCACGCGGGTTCGCATCTCCCGTTCTATGGAAACGCCCGGTTGACGGACCACACACTTGCCGGCACGGTTGAGGCCAGACCCGTAATTGGTGAACACAACAGATCTTCGCTCCCGAATATGCCAGGCGCATACCCGTCCGATATAAATACAAAAACCATGCCTTTGCCCGGTGGAGCCAGTGATAAATCTGGCAATCGATACGAGCTTCTCTGGACTGTCGTCAACATGGCGAGGGTTTTGGGTGGAGAAGCCGCATCGATTTCTCTCGAGCCCGTCGGTGACGATGGTCAAGGGGCGGAGTTCACCGTCACAGGGCCGGCGGCGATCAAATACCACCAGGTGAAGCGCCAGCGAACCGGCCGCGGAGTTTGGTCCTTGACGGCATTGCAGTCCGAGGGGGTGCTGGGTAGCTTCTGCCAGAAATTGGACGTCGCGACCTCAGAAACCGTGTTCGTGTCTACGCATGCTGCTCATCCGCTCGACGAGCTCACTGATCGGGCTCGATCTGCGTCTTCGTGGAAAGAGTTCGAGTTCGGTTTTTTGGCTTCCGCTAAATGGTCTGCGGATTTCAATGACCTGCACCAACGTTGGGGGATGGCCAGCAAAGAAGATTCGTATGAGCGCCTGAAGAGGGTTCACGTCGAGACCATCAGCGAGAGAGCACTTCTCGAACTGGCTCACGCCAAGCTGAGCATGCTGCTAGACGGCGACCCAGCCAATGCGACGGACGTCTTGGCTCAATTCGCGCTGAACCAGATTCATCAAACATTGACTGCGGATGACATCTGGCAGCACCTTCATCAGCGGAATTTCCACCGGCAGACGTGGGCCCATGATGATCAGGTGGCCAACACGATTGCGGAGGTAAACCGGACCTACATGGCGGGCATGCAACATCGGGGCATTGGCGGAGACAGCATTCCTCGTAACGAGACAGACCAATTGTTGGGGTATTTCAAGGAGGAAGGTACACGGAAGGTCGCACTGGTCACTGGTACAGCAGGGGTAGGGAAGACATCCGTCATCGCCCAAGTTTTGGAAGATGCGGAGACCATGGAACTGCCGATGCTAACCCTACGGGTCGACCGCTTGGAACCGGCCGACCTACCTGAAGCGGTGGGCAAAAATATGGGACTACCAGCGTCCCCGGTACGAACCCTTGCGGCGGTGGCACAAGGCCAGGGATGTCTCTTGGTAATCGACCAGCTCGACGCCGTCAGCATGGCATCTGGGCGGAACCCCCAGTTCTTCGACTGCATCATTGCAATGCTCGAGGAAGCTCGCCAACATCCCAACATGAGGGTGCTCAGCGCCTGTCGCAAGTTCGACGTTGACAACGACAACAGGCTCCGCGATCTGGTCGGTGACAACGGGATCGCCCAGGAATTTCGGGTCGAATCGTTCGACACTGAGACTGTGCGTTCCCTGTTGGCTCGTCTGGGAATGGATCCGGACCAGTTCAGCGCCAAGCAAATCGCCCTCCTCACGCTCCCATTGCATATGCACCTTTTGTCGGAGGTGGCCAGAGGCGGCGCAGTCGATACCAGCGTATTGCAGACCACCAAGGACCTGTACGACGCGTTCTGGCGCTACAAACGGCAGGCTCTCCAATCCCGAGGAGTGTCTCCGAGTCAAATGCGCGAAGTAGTCGACTTGGTGGTCAATCAGATGACCGACCGCGAGTTGCTCTTCGTTCCTGAATCCCTGCTGGATGACCACGCAGACGTTATGTCAGCGTTGGCATCGGAGAACATCTTGGTGCGCGAAGGGTCGCGGGTCTCATTTTTCCACGAAAGCTTCCTGGATTACGCCTTTGCTAGGCGGATGGAAGCTACCGGCGACGACCTGGCGACGTACATCCTGGCCCGAGACCAGAGCCTCTTTGTGCGTTCCCAAGTCAGGCAAGTGCTTTTGCACCGACGCGATGACGATCCCGGGAGTGCTCTGCGCGACGTCGACGCCGTTCTCAACGACGGCGGCATTCGGCCGCACCTCAAGGCCATCGTGATATCGCTGTTGGGAGCCTTGGACGACCCAACCGAGGCAGAATGGCGCCTTCTGGAACCCTCGTTGGCGTCAGAGTTGTTCGATCACGTGCTGCGTTCAATTCATGGTTCCGCAAGCTGGTTTGACCTACTGGACACCATCGGTGTATTCGACCTCTGGTTGAATGGAACCGATGAGACTTTGGTCAATCGGGCGATTTGGCTGATGCGCGGCTGTATGCGCGACCGGCTGGATCGGGTGGCGCAATTGCTTGCTCCTTTCCTGAGCACGTCAGCATCGTGGGATAGACGCTTGGTATCCACGGTATTATCCGCAGACTTGGAAACGAGCCGGGAGATGTTTGACCTCTGCTTGGCGTTGGTCAACTCCGGAGCAGCTGATGATGCTCTCGTGGGCCGCAACGGCTCCTCGCGACTCTGGCATACCGCGCACACGCTGGCTGACAATAACGCGGAGTGGGCTTGCCAACTGATCGCTGCCTGCTGCGACCGATTGTCCGCTCTGGCCTCTATCGTGGGATACGGAAATCCGTTCGAAATGAGTATCGGTCCGCACGGTAGCGACGGGCTGGCCGTGAAGCAGGCCGCAGACAGTGCACCCCGGGAGTTCGTAGACCTGCTGCTACCCTTTGTTCTGCGCGTGCTGAATGGCAGTGTTGCCCAGGATGACGACCCACCCTGGTCTGATCCGGTCTGGCACCCGGAGCTCTACGCCAACGGACATGCCTTCAAGGATAATTTCCTCCTGGCGATGGAATCAGCCATATGCTGGCTCGCAAAGAACGATACCCACGCGTTCAGCCAGCTAGCTACGCAGTTGGGAACGCAGAACTTTCAGACAATCCATCTCCTGCTGGCGCGAGGGTACCAAGCCAATGGAGCAGTGTTCGCCGACGAAGCCACCGATTACGTTGCAGATGCACTCATCAAGTTCAGCGGACGCTTCCCTGGAAGTGCCAGATGGGCGGTCGCTCAGTTGATCCAAATTTCGACAACCCACTGCTCTGACGGAAGTTTGGCTCCGCTGGAACGGGCGATACTTGATCATTACACTCCACTGGAGATGACTCCAACGGGACGCCGGCGCTTGGGACACTCGCAGTTCGTAATGCTCAGTGCCGTCGATGAAACCCGACTATCGCATCCAGCCCTGCTCAGGCTCGGCGAATTGCGTCGCAAGTTTCCGGATCCGGGTGAACCCGGACCCAGCATCTTCACACTCGAGAGCGTGGAATCCCCTATCCCCGAGGCTTCCGCCCGTCAAATGAGCGATGACAATTGGTTGTCTGCGATGGAACGTCATAGCGTCGAAGACTCGCCCAGCAGTGTTGATTTCTGGATAGGCGGCGCCGTTGAGTTGTCACACGTCCTGGAAGCTCTAACCAAAGAAAATCCCGAGCGCTTCGCGAGCTTCGTTCACCGCATGTCAGACGAGATCAATCCGGCCTATTTCGAAGCCATTTTGCGGGGAGTGACTGCTTCTGATCTCAGCATCGACCAAATCGTACGGGTCTGTATGCGATGCCATCGGCTGCCGGGCCGGCCTTTGGGGCGTTGGGTAACCAGGCCGCTGGTCCACTTTCCAGACGGCGTTTTACCCAATGAAGCATTGGAGATGACGGCCTGGTACGCAACCCAGGATCCGGACCCTCATAAAGGTTCCACGGATTACCAGGGGGACCTGATGACCGCGGGAATTAACTGCGTCAGAGGGACAGCTGCGGACTCCATCGCGAGGTTCATTTTCCAGGATAGTCGCTACCTCGAGTTTTTCAAACCCTTTCTGGAAACCATGGTCCACGACCCGTCACCCGCGGTCCGGACCGTGGTGGCGTACGCCCTGCTCGCTACGTTGAGATCCGACCGCGATTTCGGAGTAGCCCGATTCGTGGAACTCTGCAGTGAAGACGAGGTTCTGAGCACCCCCTTCGTAGAAGAATTCCTAAAGTACGGGGTCCAAACCCACTTCGTTGAGTTGCAACCCATTCTCTCGCGTATGTTGGCGTCCGTTGACGATGATGTGGCGACAGCTGGGGCACGTCAATCCTGTTTGGCCTCGCTGACCATGGAGGCGGCACTCTCGTTGGCTGAGCAGTGTGCTGACGGTTCCCAACCGCTCAGATTGGGCGCCGCGGAGGTTTACGCCGCCAATCTAAAAGCCAGCGCCCTGCGTGCGGAATGCGAGGCCATGCTCGCTAAGTTGTTTGACGACCCTGAACAAAATGTCAGGGAAGCAGCAGCTTTATGCTTTCGCCGTTTCAGCGGGCGCGATTTGCTGGAATACGTCGATCTGGCATATCGTTATATCGAGAGTGCCGCGTTCACCACCCAGGTTAATCCTCTCATCATGGCGCTGGACGAGACCACCGCCGCTGTCCCTGAGTTGATCGTGTCAGCCTGCGAGCGCTACTTTGACCTCGCCGCCGATGATATGCCCAACATGAACGTGGTCGACACTGGATCCGTGGCTAATCTGGTGGTTCGGGCTTACAGTCAGACCTCAGACCGCCAGGTTACAACCCGATGTCTCGACCTGATCGACCGTATGCATCTGCTGGGATTATACGGCTTGGACAGGGTCATGGCGGACATCGATCGTTAGCCAGCCCCCGCTGCGCCCTCTTTTTCGCGAAGAGCTTGTGATCCCAATAGCCAAGCGGTCGGTCAGCCATTGGCGTTGATGACGACGATACTGGTTCTGGCGCCGGGCTTCACCTCGGCGATTACGCCGGCCGCCACGGCGGCCCTGATGATGTGATGGCGGCAGTAGTCCTGGCCGCCGATCCGGTAGAGTGTCTTGACGTAGACCGTGTGGGGAGCGCGGACGGGCGGCTCCAGTTCCGCGCCGCAGGCAACGCAGCTGGGCATGGTTATCACCTCCGGGAATCTGGCTGATTGCCGGCATTTTAGTTACGAACTCCCAGGATCCGTTTTGCTTGCGGCGCCCGCCGCCGCGCAGGGTGTGCAGTGGTATCGATTGTGATGCCATGGACTCCAGTGCATTCGATACCTATGCATTCCATTGGACTGGTATGGAACCCATTGGAATGCATACCATTGGAATGGACACCTGTGGTTTCGTCGCCGGCGTCGCCGGTGCGGCCCGGAACGCGCTCAGGCGGCAGGACCGGATGCCTGCGGCGGTTCGGTCGTCCCGGGACCGACCTCAGGCCCGCGGTGGTCAGGCAAACGACGGTGAAGACGCCCTCTTGCGCCCGTCTCGCGCACGCCCGTTCGTTGCGCGATAATCACCATT
The DNA here is from genome assembly GCA_951813535.1 of uncultured Dehalococcoidia bacterium. Classification (GTDB taxonomy): domain Bacteria; phylum Chloroflexota; class Dehalococcoidia; order Lucifugimonadales; family UBA3495; genus Bin87. Next base: position 3,574,849 of record OX638345.1, read on the forward strand.
ATCGCGCATCTTTCACTCGCCCAAATCGCCCGCGAATCAGCCGCCGGAGACCCGCCCATGGCCACCGCCGCCGACCTGCAGATCGTCCCCCGCCAGCCCACGTCCCTGCCGGCCCTGCGCGCTGCCGACCAGGGCGTGGCCTCCGCCCTGGAGTCCGTTCTCTCCGACAACACCCAGCGCGTTTACGCCGCCCAGTGGCGCATCTTCACCAACTGGTGCGGCGAGATGGGCCTCCGCCCCCTGCCGGCCGATCCCCTCACCGTGGCCCGTTACCTGGCTGCCCGCGCCGGTTCCGGCGCCAGCATCGCAACGCTGCGGCTGGCCACGTCGGCCATTTCAAAAGCTCATGAGTGGGCCAAGCTGGAGTCCCCCTGCCGGGACCCGGGCGTGCGCGCCTCCCTGAAGGGATGGGGAAGACTTCTCTCGAAACCCCAGCGGCAAGCCGGGGCCCTCACCGCCGATGTGCTCGCCGTGATCCGCCTCACCGCCGTCCAGCCCCGCCGGCGGGGCCGGGGGATGGAGACGCCGGAACAGGCTGCAGAAAGGGGGAGGTTCGACGTGGCCCTGGTGGCGGTATTGTCCGATGCGGGGCTCAGGCGCAGCGAAGCGGCCGTCCTCACCTGGGGAGACGTGCAGCGCTGGGACGACGGAAGCGGCCGTATCACCGTGGTCCGCTCCAAGACCGACGCCCTGGCCCAGGGCGCGGTGGTGGCCATCACCCCCGCCGCCATGAAAGCTTTGGATGCCATCCGGCCGGAGGGCGCTGTTGGCGAGGTGAAGGTGTTCGGGCTGTCGGAGTCGCAGATCGCCCGGCGGGTGAAGGTAATCGCCAAGTCCGCCGGTCTTGCCGACTGGGAGAGTTTCAGCGGGCACAGCGGGCGGGTGGGCCTGGCCCGGGGAGAGCGAGAACGTTATGCCGGTTCGAGCATGTGCGGCAACCATATGAATCTTGGTGGTCCAGCCGCCCCGGGACTTTCCGATAGACTGGGGGCCGTTTTTTTAGCGCACCCGTGCCGTCGGGGTGGACCTTGACGATGGTGCTGTCCATCGCTACCACTTCGAGTTTGATGCGCACGATCTGTTCCCGCTGGAGGTGTGCAAACACCCGGTCGAGCACCCCATTCTTCGACCAGCGATTCATCCGTGTGTAGACGGTATGCCAGTTGCCAAATCGGGGCGGCAACCCCCGCCACTTGCAGCCCTGCTCGGCGACATACGGGATCGCGTTGAGCACTTGCAAGTTCGACAGTTTGACGTTGCCGCGCTGAACGGGCAGGACCGATGCGATGCGTTCGTACTGAGCTTCCGTAATCTCCATGCGGGCATGACAACATTTCAGCCTTGGTAGTATGAACAGGCCCTAGTCGTATTGCTGAAGCAGAGTCGTCTCGGATTGTTCTCAATGCGAGCTAATCTATTTGGTTAGCGGCAGTCTCTCAAGGTACCCATCCCGGATCAGCGAATCGAAATGCTCCTCGATCTGACTGGCAATCTCCGGGGTTCTCACGAGCAGTCCCAATTCCATGTTTCGCTCCTGGGCTGCCTCGGTAAAATTTGCGGAAGTAACCAAAGCTCGATTACCATCGATTACGACGCATTTGCTGTGTAAGGCACTACGGCCGGCACCGTGGTCGGTCAAGGAGCGTGGATCGAAATATACCCGGGGCAAGCGTTGACCTGGCCACTCATGCTCAACGAAATTTCGAGCGAATCGGCCGGCGATTTGGCGGTCAATCGAGGTGCTGCCTGGGACCCGTCGAACGTCCAAACAGAGGGTCACCTCCAATCCATCCTCGGAATCAAGGCGCTCCGCCAACGTTCGAAACACTGAACGCCCCTGATGAACGGCGAACCCCACAGCCAGAATCCGCGATTCGGCTTCGGTGAACAACTGCCGCATCACCACGCCGGTCTCACGCGCAGTCGACGTCGCATCGGGCCCGCTGACAACGACATCGATGATCTTAGACAAGTCGAGATCGGACGCTTTGCCAGCAGCAAATGCCCTCAGTATCACGGCAATTTGTGCGGGCCTTTCGTTCTTGCTGTCCAGATCACTCAGGAACGACAACAAGGGACTGACGTGGACTCGGGGTACGTGGCCCTGCAAACCCAGCGCGGTGAACGGGGGAGCAACCAGTCCTGTTTCGACTAGGTTGGCCAACCTGGTCAAGCTCGCCACGTCTAGGGCGTCCAGCACGTGGAATGCGATCATGGATCCAAGGGGGTTGTGTCAAAAAACGCTGCACCCGGAACGCTTACTGTCGGGACCACCAGAGCACGGTCTAAGAAATCATTACGCTGTTCGCAACTGGTCTCAGAGATCAATAGGCAACCGTGACAAGCCGCGCCATGCAGTGGCCGTCCTTCGAAGGAAGCTTCCGGGATGTGTTCCGCGCACACTGGATCATTGGAACACAGGAGATTGTCCAAACAAGCTCGAGCTAGGTGCTCGGGAAAACGGCGGCCAGCTTCTACCAATCCCCCCAGCGTTCCCTCCGAATCGGAAGAACCGGTGTAAATGAGGACTCCATAACTGTCGACCCCCGCATAAACCCTCTCACGCAGCGAACTCGCTGGATATCCGCAATCTAGCGATATGGTTGTCATCAACATGTGGGCCAACGAATGCAACATTACGTATGGCAGTCTTGGGAAGTTGTCTTCTGTACGCCGACGCTCCCTAGCCCATAACCGATATGCAGAATCAAGAGCTTGCCCCCGGATCTGCACCTCGGGGCGTGCTAACCAATCTTCGATGGCCTGGGTTTTGAATGACGCAAATATTCCCTCACCGCGATTTTCGATGGTTGGCAACCAGGTGATGGTTTCAGCCAACGACGCACGTGCGACATCGAGGTCGAGTTCACCGTCAATTCCAGGGTTTATCGATTCCAGCCGCGTGAAACCTAGCAAAGACGCCACTTCTCGCAACCGGTGGACCAGCATCAGATGTTGCACTGAGTCTAGAAGTGGGTTATCACCTTGTTCCCAGGCGTTGCGGGGTAGGGTCTCGCCATAGAACTTCGATCCCGACAGGTCTAGGCCAATTTGAGGGTCCCCTTTGTTTAGAATTTGGAACTCGGCGACTTTGACCGGAACCTCGTCGTCCTCGCCACCTCCTTTCTGGCGGAAATATTCTGCGATTATTTCCGCATCGTCGATTCCATCGAACGGCGCGTTCAACTCGGCCGACATTCGGAAATTGGCCAACGCTCCCACGTCATCCAAGGTTTTTAACCGGTCGTAGTTGGCCGTCACTTTGGACGCCAGTCCAGCGTCGAATTCGGGCAGCGAGATAACATTCATCATTTGTGGGAAGTAGGCGTTACTGGCGGTGCGTACCAGCAGCCGATACGGTTCGTCGCATTCCTCCGACGCGTACTGACCGATCCACGGGCGTCTGCCCATGCACTGCCCGAGCGCTCCCATTCCGGGGCGGAAGGCGTCCAGCAGCGACCTTTGCTCGCCGCAATCGCACACTCCGTAGCAGTCCGAGATGTCACCGCTGGTGCCCCGTTCCTCTAGCCATAGCGGACGCTCGCAAGGATTACCGCCGCGGTGAACGAACACGCGCCAGTTCAAGTCGTCGATGTGGCCGCGGCGGCAGCCGCACACGAAGCGAACGGGAACCACCGGTTGACGCTTCCGATCTTCGTCCACGAAACGCAATCTGTCCAAGTGAGCCCACCTAACCAATCTCCGGCGTCGCCATTGCTGGTTTTGCCCGGACGGTTGGGCATCTTTGACTATGAACCAGGTAGGGAAGATACGAGCTCCAACCGGGGCCCGTTGATCTGTGCCCTCTTCATGCTGAGGCGGCGTGTACAACTCCAGGGACGGAACATCCAGGAGCCGTTGCAGCTTGGAAATAAGCCTGGGCTCGTCAATTTTCTCTCGCCGAAGATGAGCCCAATCCTCCAGACTGGACACTATGACCGAGTAGTCCGGCAAGTCGATCATCGCGCCAGGGCCGTAGGTAGTAATCAGCTGGCTTTGTCTTATGAAATTATCAGGCATAATATTCGCTAGTTGAGATCTTGCCCTTCCGGCGTTTTGATTGCGAGAAGCACATTTGGCTCAACGTCCCGCAAGGACCGGGGCGCGCGGAAGCGCAGTTGGGTGGGGGTCAGCGTGTTACGATCTGGATCTATCATTTCACGCAACAACGGTGTCGATACGCCGGCATCACGGCGGGCGTAACCGAAGGCGATACCGTCCTGTCCAGCCTCGTGGGCCAAATGCGCCCAGTCGTCGATAAGACTCTGTACTCGGAGCCGAACCAGCTGCCCTAAACCGGGCGGCGCGAACTCGGCGTGAGTCCCTGCTCTATCGCTGATAGCGTCGGCTATCTGCTTGGTTTCCGAACCGTGACTCTCCACCTGCCTCGCCGACAGGGTCGGCGTGAGATCTTCTATGCCCAAGCGAACCAGCGCCACGGTGATCGCCGGCAAAGCCCGATCCATCGCACCTGAGGAAAACGGCGTGACGCTGGTCGCCTCCACCCCACGGTAGAATGACTCGTGGTAATTGGCGTAGCGTTCGTAGTGGGAACGGTCCCGCGGCTTGTGGATGTTCAGCAGAGTTACCACTAGCCCCGGTCTTTGAGGATGCCGTCCGACCCGGCTGGTGGCCTGGATGTACTCCGATGTCGATTTGGGTTGTCCGGAAACCAGCATAAGGCCCAGGCGCGTGATGTCCAGCCCCACTGAGATCATGTTGGTAGCCAAGGCCACATCAACCTTTTCCTTGGCGGTAAAGTCGAGGGCGAGCTTTCGCTTGGCATCCGCCACTTTGGCGGTATCCACTCGTGAGGTCAATTCCACCGGCTCGAAGGCGATGTGGCGGTCGTCGAACAAACCGTCGGCTTCCCCGACCCGCTTGCGCTCGGAATAGGTGAGGAGCCTGGAGTTGATTTCGTCCTCCACGATGCGGCGGGCGCTGCCCAGTTCGCGCAGGGCGTTGAAATAGACCACCGCGGTCATGTAAGGGTCGGCCGGATTTACGGTGCCGGATCCACCGGCAGCGTTCCAAGCGGCCTGGGCCCCGCTCATCAGGGTAGTCATGGAGCGCAGGAAAATGACTTTGGGTCCCCGGCCCTGCGCCGCCACGCCCACGTAGGCGCGTGCCGAGTCCGGTTCGTCTTCTATTTGTTTGGCAAAAAAGGAGTCCCGACGGTCCACGCCCGGGGCCGGAAAGATCACAGCCGTATGACGGTTGAACAGCGCGCGGATCTGTTTGGAGGCCAATCTCACCGTCGCGGTGGATGCGATCACCTTGGGGCGCACTACTTGCCCGTCGACCTGGCGCCGGCAGAGATGGTCAATGGCAGTTTCATAAATGCCGGCCATGGAGCCCAGTGGCCCGGAGATGAGGTGCAGCTCATCCTGGATGATCAGGTCTGGAGGCCTCGGGTTGGACGGATCTCCCCCGCGGAAGAACCTGGCCGTCTCGCCGCTCCACGGGAGAGCCGCAAACTTGTCGGCGGTGGCGATCATGAACGCCGGCAGGCGCCGGTAAATGGGTTCGTCCACAGCCACGATGGGCAGGTGCCGCTTGCGCCTGGAAAAGTCGCAGTGGCGCGACGCACAGCTGACCCACAGATCGGTGGGTTCGTTCGTGTTCGGCTCCAACTGGAATGAGTTGCCGCTGAACCGCTCGCCGCACCAGGGACACTCTTCCAACGGCAATGGCTGTGGCCGGGAAGTGTCCTGCGCGTAACGCAACGTCCTGACCCGAGCCGAGTTGCCGCTGCGGTCTCCCTGGCGACCCATGTAGTTGGGGGTGGCAGCACGACCAACCCAAAGGCCAATTTCGAAGGACCATTCCCCCAAGGCAACCGGATCTTGCTCCCGTTCCAGCTCGAGGGCGCAGATCATGGCGGCGGCACGGCCCAGCTGATCCAGCGTCAGCAGGCGCAGGGTGTAGCGCATCAAAACCGATAGGCCCCGGTAAACCGGATCAGGGTTGCGCAGACGCCGCAACACCAGCGTGAAAGCCGCCAACCCCAGGTAGGCTTCCGTTTTACCGCCGCCGGTGGGGAAGAACAGCAGGTCGACGATCTCCCGCTCGAAATGCGTCGGCTCGGCGATGCTCCGCAGGTTCATCAGGATGTAGGCCAACTGGAATGGGCGCCATTCCGGCGGATCGACCTCATCAGGGCCCACGTTATTCCCCAACGCACGACGACGTCGGCCAGCGGCCGCCATGGCCCGGTTGGCGACCCGGAAGGCTTCCAGCACGTCGGGATCGGATAGGAGATCGATGCCGGCCTGAATGCGATTGGCTACGCCCGTGGCCCGGCTGACCAGCAGGCTCGCTACTTCCTGGCGGCGGCCGGTGAGTCCCTCAGAAAACGTGCCCTGCCCGTCGATCCAGGTTCGATATAGCTGTACCAGAGGGTCGAGGAGCAGTTTGGCAGCAGCGCCGTCGGCGACCGCGCCCAGCGTCTCCATGCGGAACTCAACCTGGTCTATCGGCGCCGACACCGTCCGATCCACCGACGTCCGGGGCATCCACTCGGTGCTGACCCGGCAGCATTCGCCGTCGTCCACGTGAGGGGAGGTGGACACGTTGTGGCCCACCGCGTACTCCACCACGTCGCCGAAGTGCAGGTCGGCCAGTCGTTCGTCCCAATCCTCGCTGTCCAGGCCGCGCAGGTTGGCCCGGGCGATGAGGGGCTGGTCGGCTTCCACCGTTATCTCCACCTGGAAAGCGTAGGCTTTGTCCTGCAGGTTGTCGTCGGCAGGTTCTCGCCGGTTGACCACGAATACGGACACCGCCCTACCTGCCTGGGAGCCATACTGGGCTGGGACGTTCGTTGCCCTCGCTAGGCAGACCACTTGCATTCCGCCGCTGCCTTGGATGGGATAACGCGCCGGTTTGGTCGAATCCAGGATGGATAGGTCGATGGAAACCGAACCGTGCATCGGGGTGCGCCGCCAAGGTCCGAAGCGGAGTCCGGTGTTGTCGTCGCCGATTGCCTCGGCGACTTCGAGACTTGCACCAGCGTCGACCGCTTCGTGATCCGCCTCGGCGCTCCCTTCGGGCGCGTAGTCGCCCCAGGCCAACGACACATCCAGCGTCTTGGTTTCCTGGGTGACCCGGATGCTCATGCCGATGGACGACGGGAAGAAGTTCCGCTTGGCGCTGCCCCGGTCCGGCGTGCCCCCGTCGTCGCTGCCGTGGAAAGGACCGTCGGGCTGGTCGAATTCTTCTTCGGCGTCCTGCGCACGCTGGGACTCCGGCGCATTCGACGGCACCAGGAACCCGGTCAGATACCAACGGGACGGGGCGTGGGGCAGCAGTTCGTAGGCCAGCTCCGCATCGTCGGGCCGGGGGCCGATGAGGTCCAGGCGCAGCGCGTGGGTGAGGTAGTCCCGCACCGAGGCGCTATCAGTTATCTGTCCTGCCGAGATTTGGGCCATTGGGTTAGACCTTCAACGTTTCTTGGATTAATTTGGCGATGCGTTCTCTCTCGGCGCGTTCCTGCTCGGCCCGTTCACCGTTCAGGGACAGCAGGCGGGCCAGCACCATATCCCGCACTTCGTCGGGCCAACGGTAGCGCCAAGGCTTTTTCCTTCTGCGATATTCTTCCTCGTCGATCTCGAAATCCAGCAGGAATTCGCAATCGGTGGCGATGTCCGTCCAGCCGTAGGCGTCGAGGACCGCCCGGTCCATTTTCTCACGAAGTTCCCGCAGGCGCAGTATGTCAGGGTCGCGTTCATCTGGATCGTGGAACCGGTTGTAGGTCTTGGTCATCCCCTCGTCATTGCGGATCATCAGCGCGGCCCGGAAGGTGTAGTACTCCTTTCCCGCCGCCTCCAGGGTTGCATCCTTGTCCCAATCTACCGGGAACGGGAATGTCTCGAAGCAATCAATGGTGGCATACATGAACCGATCTTCGAGGGACGATCCGAAGAACCGCGCCCAAACCTCATGCACCGTGGATTGCAACATAGCGAAATTAGAGTCGCTAGAATCGGCGACGATCACCAATCGTTCGGAATAAACCATGCCGGGTGGCAGAAAAGTGAAGGCTATATATTGGGAAACCCGGGAGATGGCCAGCACGCGATCAAACCCAGATGTCGCCTCGGTTAACCCTGAGCTCTTTTCCGCGTATTGCCACCAATTATCCTGCCGAGTCTTACGGTTTTGACGATCGCGCTCGGGTTTGACTTTATCTTCAACAATTGATATCAAATCCGGCCAACGGGCCCGGCAATATTCTTCGCCCTTAGCCCCGAAGTTTATGACGAACCGATGGTGCGCGTGATCAGGCCTGTTGTTCAACTCCTCCCCGCCGATGTAAGGGAATATCACCTCCCGGTTCTGAGGGTCCTTTTCGATTAGGGCGTCCATAACCGAGATGGACGTTGCCACGCCCTTGCTGTCCGTGTCGTCGAAGGTGAACCCCATGCCCAGCACGATGCTGCCTTGGAAGCTCTTCCCATCGTTGGCGTGCAGCCTCGTTGGGTCGTCGTGGGCGCCGGCGTGGAAGAGGAAGGCCGTGATGGTATCCACTGGTTTGTCATCCAGCACCCGGGGGGCCGTCAATTCGGCCTTGGTGAAGTGGACTACGCTGACCACCACTGCCGCTTCGCCGGGCCACTGGATGCGACGTTGGACACGGTAGATTGAGCCGCCGTTCTTGCAGATCCAGCGCAGACCGGTGGATCGGGTGTCGCCCTGGCCGATGGTGTTGGTGGCAATCAGCCCCACCGTGCCGCCGTCCCGGATCAGATCAAAACCCCGTCGGAAAAAGTGCGCCACCAGATCAGCGTTGCCGTGGCTCTGCGGGTGGATCTCTTTCAGCCAGTCCGGGTAACCGTCGACGTTGGACGCGGCGACGGAGTTCTTACCGGCAAAGGGCGGGTTGCCCACGATGGCGTCGAAGCCGGAGTTCTCCCGCTCAAACACCTCTGGGAACTCGATACTCCAGTGGAAGGGGGCCAGGCCCAACGATTCCCCTTCCTCGAGCAACGTCTCCACCGCGTCGCCGTTGCCCACGATGGACAGGACGTATTCACGCCGTTTGAGTTCCCGGGCTTTGTTCTTGGCTTGTTTGAAGAACGCCGTCAGTACCAGATCGCCGGTGCGCCGCACGTTGCACAACTCCCGCTGGGAGCTGTCCAGGAGGGTCAGCAATTCCTGCTCGGTGGCATCGTCACTGTGTTCCCGGATCTCCTCACGAAGCTCCCTCACTCTCTTCATCCGTTGGTTGATCTGAATGGCCTCCACGCCGGGCTGGAATATGTCCGCGTCGGCCTTCCAGTGAAAGGCCTCGATTTGCCGGCGGGTCAGGCCCACCAGTGAGTCGCCGTGGCGCAGGGTGTGGTCCACGAAGGTGAACTCGTGGTCCCGGGCCAGGGTGGATAGCCACAACGATAGCCTGGCGAGGTCGATGGCCATGGGATTCTTGTCCACCCCGTAGAGGCATCGCTGGGTCACCAGGCGGCGGGCGTGGAGGAAGAGGTCTTCGTCAGCAGGTAGGTCGGTGGGAGCGCCGTGGTAGCTCCAGGATTCCACCAACCTCTCGGCAAGCTGCCGGCTTGTCTCCACCAGAAACGCGCCCGAGCCGGTGGCAGGATCCAGGATTTTGAGGTCGAGGATCTGCTCAGGCAGAGGATTGGGTCCCAATCGCTCGAATATGGGCCGCAGCGCCTCAGTGACGATGGGCTCGGTGAGTGAGCGGGGTGTGTAGTGGCTGCCGGAGCGTCGGCGTTCGTCGGTGGGTTGCAGCACCGGCGTTCCCGCCGGCAGGATGGTGGGGGTGGCGTCCCGGTCCACGTTGCGGTCCAGGGCGACCACGATGTCCTCGGCGAAGGCCGAGTCGCGCAGGTCGTTGGCAGCAGCGCCGGTGAGCCTACGGTCGGTGGCGACCTGTAGCTCCCGGGCCCGCCGGCTGCCATCCTCCGCCAGCATGACGTCCAGGTCGATGACGACGGCCGCGCCGGTTCGTTTCGGTGAGCGCACCGCGATGGAACGGCCCGTGGTCAACTCCACGCGGAACCCCATGATGGCTTCGTACACCGACCCGATCTGCTCCACGTCCAGGGTTCGGTATGACAGCCGCTCGCCGTCCAACACAATCAGGTTTTGCAGTACGTTCCAAACGGTGGAATCGGGCACCAGGGGGATATCGACCTGGCCGTCCTCGGTCCGGCCCTCCAGGAAGGGGAACCGCTCCGGATCGAACAGGCGACCCTTGCGGGCGACGAAGGTCAGGTCATCGTGTCCGCCGCCGCCGTGGATCAAGCGGAACAGGGACAGCAGTTGGGCCCAAGCGCCAAAGCGCTGGTCCATGGTGTCGGGCCAGGCCGCGGCGTCATCACGAAGTTTGGCGAACAAACCGCTCAGCGAGTAATGCTGATGGTATACCGGGTGGTCGGACATCAACCCCCGGTCCTCGGCATACAGGATGAAGACCATCCGCATTAGGGCGGTGATAAGTCCGCTGTAGAGTTCCTGGGGTTGTTCGCGGGCCAGGTCGGCTAACTTTCCATCTCCGCCCCGCGCGTCGGCGGCCACGAAACCTTGCAGGAGCTGGTAGAGGGCGGCCAGGACCTGCTGGGACAGGCGGGTGGAAACCTCTGCCTGAGCCTCACGGCTCTTTCTGAGCAGGGTGGGGAGGGCACGATCTGCCGGGCCGCTGAACAGAGCGTACTCGGACAGCAGCATCTGAAAGGCTGCCAGGATGGGGCGCCCAGCCGGCAGCGCCATGTCGGAAAAGTCGAAGGAGATGTGGCCCGATGATTCCCCGGGTGGCGCATAGATCAGCCGGATACACCGATCATTGCAAAGCAGGCCGATGGGGATGCCGGTTTCTCGCAACAGGCGCTCAAACCGGCTGTGCAGCGAGGCGTTCCACCCATCCTCGTCGGGCGGTTTGTCCAGATCGCTTCCATCATCTTCAACCCGTATCAACATCATCCAGGGCGGGCCCGACGTTACCTGCGACGGCACGGCCCAGGTCGCGGACAAAACCACCTGCAGCTCGGGTAACGCTCTTTCCAGCTCATCCCGATGCTCATCGGCGTCGACCAGGTCACCAGTCTCCCACCCCAACCAATCCAGGAAGATGCGTTTCAGATCGGGAGCGCGATGGCGCATGGTGGCGCCGCTGCCGTTGACCTCCAAGAGCGCGGTGAACTCTCGCTGCCGGGGAACAATATTGCGATCCGGCACGACCTGGGCCCCCACCATAACAGTGGGGGCCACGACCAAGCCCACCGGCTGGACGAACCCCAGCCACTCCTGGTGGGCGAATATGATGCTCTGTCTTGCTCGATCCGGCATGAGCTAACCCGTCTTGGGCCAAAGATACACCAAACCGATGGGATCGACACGATGGGCGCGGATGGAATATGAGTCGGCGATGCGGGCCGGCTCGCTCTCCAGCTCCTGCTCAATCGCCTGGAGCCTCCGTTCCCAGGCGCGTCGGTCCGCTTCGTATTGCCGCAACTCGGCTGGGTCGAGGCCCAGCGGCATCTGGTAGCCCTCCCCTCCCATGGTCTCCTGGATGCGCGTCTGTTGATTCTTCAAAAGGTCCACCATGCTCTGACTTTCCGCCTCGGCTCGCTCCGCCAACAGGTTTTCAGCGCGTTTCAGGGCGCCATCGGCCCGGGCTTCCAGATGCGGCAACAGGTCGGCGATGTCCTGCTGTGCCGACTGCTGAAGGATTTCGTGAACACGATCGGCTACGGTGGTACGTCCGGCTTCGTCCAGCGCGACTCGGAGCGACTCCAGCGTAGTGTGTTCGCCATCGCGTTGGAAAGGAACGAGCGGTCCTTGGCGTTGCTCCGGATAGAACCACCTGGCGGTGATGGGAACAATCTCCTCATGCAGCCGCGCAGCTCCGGGCCCGTAGATGGACAACCGGCCGATGAGCACTACTCGTATCCATGAGTCGGGGCCCGACGCCAGGCAGGCTTTCGCCAGGTCATGGTGGATCAGGCCCTGGCTGGTGAATCGGCTGAGCAAGCGTTGAGCGACCCGGTGTTCGAGGTGCAGATGGACCGCATTGTCGCCCAGCCGTCCCGGGTCCTCGAAGACCACCGGGCGTACCTGGGCCTTCTGGCGCCATTCGTAAGTGGGTACACCGCGCCCCCGCCGGGGGCGCAGGGTGTCAATAGCCGGCGCCCAACCCGAGTCTCTGGCCAGCGAATCCGCTGTTGCGGGGAAGATGTAGGTGAGCGGGGTGTCGGGCTCAAGGTCCCGGTTGCGATCGGTTTCGGTGATCCCGGGTGCACCGGAAAGCTGCAAACTCATGGAAAGAGTCTGACGGAGTTGAGGCTCGGTGATGCCGATGCGGATTCTCGAACGTTCCAGATTATCCCTGAGCTCATCAACTTCCCGCATAAGCTTGGATTGGCGCGATCTGGCCGCCCCAAGTTCGTCCCCCACCACCTGCTTGTGGTCATCTAATTGGACGCCATCGATCAGGTTTTCCAGCTGCCCCACTTCAGCGCGCTTGATGCCCCCTTTGCCGATACTGGCGGCCAGTTGCGAATCCAGCACGTTTGCTGCACTGCCCAGCTCTTGCCGTATGATCTCGGATTTTTTTACCAACACTTCGAGCACCCGGTCTTCAGGCCGTTGCTTGAAGACGAAGTATTGACAGAAGACCTCGTCGGCCGGCTGCAATTTCCGGTCGATACGTCCGTTGCGTTGATCCAACCGGCTGGGGTTCCACGGCAGATCAAAGTGGAAGAGGTTGCTACAGTGCCGTTGCAGGTTGAGGCCTTCGCGGGCCGCGTCAGTGGCAATCAGGATGCGCAGCGGGTGGTCCTTCGGTTCGGTGTTGAACGCATCCCTGATATCCAGTCGCCGCTCCCGAGAAGTAGTGCCGCTGAAAACGGCGATGCGCTCTACTGCCCGGTACGTATGTGAGATGGCCTCGTTCAGGCATTTTTCTATGTAACGACGGGTGTCCTCGTATTCGGTGAAGATGATCACCCGGTTGTCATTCCAAGCCGGATGTTCTTCGTTTGACGAAGACAACCCGGGGCACATATTTTTGCCAATCCAGCCGACGATTTCCTGAATGCGCCGATCAGCCTGATATCGGGCGTCTTCCGCAATCTCCCGCATTTCGTCGATGAGGGCCAACTCTCGCTGTAGTGCTTCGCGGAGATCCAGTTGACTGGCGTCGGTGGTGGCGGCCGTAGCAAGGTCAACCAGATCGTGCAGAGCTTCCTCCTCCTGATCGGTAGGCTCCTCGATCTGTTCCGGCAGTCCATCGGCGGCGAGCTCGTCGGCGTCGTCTGTTTCGTCCAGCGGACCGGAGGCGGCATCAATGTCAAAGTTCAGCAGTTGTAGGTCGTCAATCAAAGATTCGGGAGCTTCCGCCGCCGCCTGAGCGTATAGCAAAGTCGATTCGACGCTCCGCCGGTGAACTGCCAGCGTCCTGGCGAAGGCATCAATTGACGACAGCAATCGTTTTTGCAGATGTCCGATTACCAGGGCACCGGCTGCCTGTTGAAATGCCGAGGCGTCTGCCAACCTCCGGTCCCGTGCAGAGCGATAGGTATCCAGTTTGTCGGCCAGAGTCAGTTCGGCGGCGTCGGGCGGCAGCCCATCGATGTCGATCTGGACTACCATCCTATCCGGAAATCCGCCACTGAGTTCTTTGATGTCGGACTTGAGACGTCGGACCATTATTTCGTCCAGCTGACCTTGCAGAACTCGCACCCCTCGAGTAAATCGCTGCGGGTCCAGTATCTCCAGCAACGCGGAGAAACTGTTGGAATGGCCGTTGTGAGGGGTCGCCGACAGGAACAACCGGTGCTCGAAGCGAGGCGCTATGTCGCGGATGGCCCGGGTGATTTGCGAGTCAATGGCGTACCGGGCGCCGCTCGATGGCGCCACGTGGTGTGCCTCGTCCAGGATGAGCAACGATTTTGGAGCGAATTCGCCTAGCCAATCACGCAGTCCGCCGGTGTAAGCCTCGTCGATGAGCAGACTGTGGGATATCAGGAAACGGGAATGGGTTTTCCACGGGTTCACGGAAAATCCGCGCTCCCGGCGTTTGGCCGCAACATAGTTGCGGTCCAGTATGGCGAACGTGAGGCCGAAACGTGCCTCCAACTCGTCTCGCCACTGCTCCAGCATTGACGGAGGGCAAGCAACCACTATGCGATCTATGCGTCGCCGCAGCAAGAGTTCCCGGACAATCAATGCGGCTTCAATGGTCTTACCCAGGCCTACATCGTCAGCGATGAACAGATTGACCCTGGGCAATCGTAGGGCTTTGCGCAGGGGTTCGAGTTGGTAAGCATCAAGGCGGATTCCGGCGCGGAAGGGCGACTGGAACAGGTCTGGATCCGTAGCCGTTACGCAGTTCCAGGACAGCGTGCGAAGGTAGGCGGCGAACAAGGCCGGATCGTCGAATCCATCATCGGCCACCGCGGACCAACCTGCATCGGTCAGCATGCGTGCATCAAGCTCGTGCTCCCACAAAACCGTTAGCGGTTCCCCTTGGGCGTCATCGTCCAAGCAAGACAACGACACCATCGATGCATCGCTAGCCGACTTGGGCTCAACGACATCTTCGACCAGGTAACGTCGCTGGCGAACGAGAGCTAGTTGGCCTAGTTGGGGTGAAGTGCCAGGCATTCGGTGGTAACGATATGTGCGTGCAAGGAGTTCAATAGGCGCCCGGACCGAATATTTGATACGGCAGGGCAATCACCAGGGTGCGATGTTCTGTTGGCCGTAGTTTAACCTAAACTAAAGCCAAGGTGAAACCTACATGGGGATTAGCCCCAATCCACCGAAGAGATGAGTGTGGCGTCGTGGTGAAGGGATGAGAAAGTGCTCCCGCGCTTCGGGGATAATGGTTTCTGACACACGAAACCAGCCCGAAACGAGGAGCACCCAACGGATGCTATCACGCAACGACCCCGACCGCATCAAAATCGCCTTCGATGACCACCGCTTGGTGGCCAATGCCGGATTGTTGCTGCCGGTCACTCTGGCCCATCATCTGGGACTGGGCCAGCTGGTGGACCACCACGTCGACTTGGGAGACGCGCCGGGTCGGGCCAATGGGGGAGACAAGCTGCTGACCCTGGTGGCGTCGGGCTGGCCGGAGGCGACTGCATCGACGATGCCGATGCGCTGCGCGCTGGGGGAACCGAGCAGGCGCTGGGCTGCGCGGTCAAGGCGCCATCCACGTTGGGGACCTTCCTGAGGAGTTTCCGGTGGGGCCACGTCCGGCAACTGGATCGGGTGAGCCGGGAGTTTCTGGCCCGAGCGTGGTCGGCTGGCGCCGGACCGGGCGATGATCCGTTGACCATCGACCTTGATTCCACCGTCTGCGAGACTTACGGTCTTGCCAAGGAAGGCGCACAGCGCCACAACTACGCCGGCCAGCGGGGCTATCACCCGCTGTTCGCCGTCGCTGCTGGAACCGGCGACATGCTGATGGCCCGCCTGCGCAAGGGACGGGCCAACACGGCCCGGGGCGCCGCTCACTTCCTGCGGGAGACGGTGAGCCGAGTGCGCTACGCCGGTGCCACCGGTCCACTCACCATGCGGGCCGACAGCGGCTTCTACACCCACGACATCGTCGCCGTCTGCCGCAAGGCGAAGGTCCGCTTCTCCATCACCATCCGCCAGCACCAGAGCGTGCGCAACATCATCGAAGCCATACCCGAGGCGGAGTGGACGCCCATCCCGTACTGGATGGAGGGCGCTGCCGACGTGGCCGAGACAACCTGCGTTCCTTTCCAGCATGAGCCCGATGCCGTGGCGGTGCGTCTCATTGTACGAAGGGTGAAGCCCACGCCCGGTTCTCAACTGGCCCTGCTCACCAACTACAGCTATCACGCCTTCATCACCGACCGAGGGGGCGACACCCTGGGCCTGGAGGCCGACCATCGCCGCCACGCCGAGATCGAGAACGCCATCCGCGACCTCAAGTACGGCGTGGGGCTCAACCACCTGCCATCAGGACGCTTTCCCGCCAACGCCGCCTGGCTGGCCGTCCAAGTGCTGGCACACAATCTGGCTCGCTGGACCACGCGCATCGGCCTGGGCGAGCAACTGATGACCACCAAGACCCTCCGGCGACGCTTCTTCTCCCTGGCCGGACGACTCACTCGCAAGGCCCGCCGCCTCACTTTGCATCTCCCCCAGGGCTGGCCCTGGCAAAATCAGTTCAGCTTCGCCCTGGCCAGACTGCGCGCCCTGCCGCTCCCTTCCTGATCGCCGCCCTCGGCCTTTGACCTGTCCACCATGATGCCCAACGCCTGGCCGGTCAGCGTCCGGGCTGGACCCCTCAGGGTCGCCGCTGGCGGTCTGCGCTGAAAATCACCCCCAGCGCCGCTACCACGGGACTGCAACGTCCCCCCGCCGTGGCAGACACGCCCCGCATCATCTATTCCCACCGGCACCACAGCCTGGTAAGACTTTCCCCTGGCCCTACATCCCTCACCTGAACGGCAACACCACGTCGGATCGGTGGATTCGGGCTTGGGGACAAATCAGGTGGTCGCCATGATGGACAAAGTCGCCACTGGACGCCATGCTGGTGTTCTGTCTGGGATGAATGGGGATGTACGCCGTGATGTCCTGTTCTTCCAAGAGTTCCCGCAGTTGGCCGACGCCGTAGCCGGTGTCCCCAGCCAGAGAGATTGCCGGCAAGGGCAGCCGCTCCAGCAGATCGGGAACTGCTTTCCACTCTCCCTCTGAGGCGTGAGTCACTCCTCTGGACACGATGAAACCGCCCAGGTCAACGATGACGTTCTCCTGGTAATGCAGGCCGGACGGTTTACCGGGCCGGGTGGTACGCCACCGGGCGTCGGTATACACTGGGCTCAACGGCAACCGGCCATCGGGCTTCTGGAAGTACCGTGCTTCTTCGCACTCAACTCCGTTGTCGTCAACCGTCGTCTCCGCAATCACGAACAGGCCATTGACCTGGACGGCCTGCTCCTTGAACTCTTCGACGCTCATCCCGCTGGGCGACAGGTCATGGCTGTTCACGTTGGCCTTGACCAGGCTGGAATCCACGTACATCTCCGGCGACAGCAACCCCATGCGCAGCAACTCGTCGTTCAGGCCGTCAAAGACTGCCCCGAAACCGTCGCGACCGATCCGGTCGATGAAGTGGCTGATGCTGGAATGGTCAAACACCGGGTCATCGATGGTCAGGAAACAGAACCATCTGTAGGCGATGTTTTCCGAGATGGCTGAGCAGAACCTCCGGAAGGACGCGATGTTGTAAAGGGAGCAGATCAGCAGCGCCCTGACCATCACCTCAGGATGGATCGCCGGTCGGCCAAAATCCGGACAGTAATACTCTTCCAGGGGCGCCACCAGCTTGGCAAAGTCCAGCTGCTCGTCAATCCGGATCAACAGGTGGTTGGGGTCAATGAAATCCCGCAGCTGTTTGCTGGTGAACTGGAACAGGGTGGAGTCCCTGCGGGACCGGTCCAGTGGTTCGATCATCGGCGCCCTCGGCAACAATGGACTGTCCCGGCATTGTAGCCCAACACCCAACTGCAATCGGCTTCAGCGCCGACTTTCTCAACACTCCCGGAAAACCGTACCACTTGGGTGTCGAAGTCCAGGGAAAATGTCCGGTTAAGTGTTCAGCGTAAATATCACTCAGCTATGCCGCGATGGTATCAGATGCTGACGCCGTGGGAGCCGCCCTGGATTGTCGCGTTGGAGGACCCTCGGCATCCAGATATCTCCTGATGGTGCTCCTGTGGATTTTCAATTCCCGCTCGATTGTTCGAAGCGACATCCCCTTGCGCCGCGCTTTCTGAATCGCCTTCCATCTCTCCCGCTGGAGGAAGGTCGGCTTGCGCGCGGAGGTGGCTGCGGGCTTGTCGGCTCTGGCCACGCCGTCAGTGATCATACCGTGGCCGTTCTCGTCCGTTGCCCTTGAGTCCAGCGGTTCGAGAGTCGCTGTCCAGTTTGCCCCAGGCCGTTGGCGACGCATGGCAGGACAGGAGCAGTTGGGGAACGCCCGTGGCCGTTGCGGAGAAATACCAGACTGGGTGGCGCCTCCTGGGCAGCAACAATGTGCCCTCCTGCCGCACCGTGAGCCGGCCGTACAGTCCTTCCAGGACCTCTACCGCGTTGGTATAATTTTCGTGCGTCCTCATATGGGCGACATTGTACGGAAGGGATATCCAATAATAATGATGTTTTCATGCACCCCTGCAGACGGCTGCGAACGGCGCCACCTCAGCAGCTTAGTCGTTCGCCTCAACGGATTGTGGGGCAAATCCTACGAAGTCTCAGCGTGTCTTGACATGGACAGCAGGAACGAACCCGAGCCCGAGCTTTTGCTTGAAGCGCCCGCGGAGCCGCCGATCGTCATCGAGCGCAAGACAATCACGTGGCCCAAGGAATACCTTCGCGATCACAACAACGAACACGCCATCGCTAATGCCTTATTTGCGCGGCTCGACAACACTTATCAGGATGATTTTCACGTGCTGACGCTTTGGTCCGATAGCTTAGTCGGTCAGCGGGTGACCGACGTGAGGGACTGGGCCGAGCAGATCGCCAACGCGGTCTTACGGGACGAAGCGAATTCCCGAACCACACGAGGCATACACGGCCAAACCCCGATACCGTGGGGCTTCCGACGCGCCGATGAAATCGACCGCGACTACGACACCCCAGACACAGGGATTCAAATACGGACATTCCAAGATACTGGTCCGTCGTTTGTGGATCCGTCCGGATGGACCACAATGATGACCGAGGCCACACAAGGGTACAAGGCTGAGTTGGAACGTTTGGCCGCCAATTGCGAAGCTAAATTTGCCAAGTACGGAGACCACATCAGGTTGCTGGCAATTGAATTCCACGGCGACCTTTGGTCTTTGTCGGAGGACGCCATAATCGAGGTGGTCAATTCTGCGGAATTACCCAACTGTGTCGATCAAGTTTGGCTTGGCCAACAAGATTGGCTGGATGATTCCACGCACAGAGTATATTGGGATATGGTCCGGCCAATATCGACCATTGGGACGTGCGGAAACACGGACCGATAAACTGCTCAGTGGGGACCCATGTGAATCGCCGCGGACATTGAGCCAGTGATCGCCAAGGACTATGTACCACCTTGGGCACGTGGCGATGCTGACTATAATCAGCTTACGGTTTGCCGGTCAATCACCTCCGTGGGCGCCCAGAAGGGCGCAGTGTGGTGAGAGACGCTCGCGATAGCTGGTGCCTTCGATGATGATCTGGTAGCTGGCGTTGGCCAGGCGGTCCAGGCGCTGTTGCCGAGGATGGGGTCGTCAAAAAGACTGAGCCATTCGTCGACGGCACGGTTGCTGGTGATTATGAAGCTGGAGGACCGGTGCCGGTTGAGGATGAGTTCATGCAGATCGGCCGACTGCTGAGCGGTGAGGCGGTGCAGCCCGAGGTTGTCCAGGATGAGCAGGTCGGGTGTGAGAAAAGACCGGCAGGTGCGGTCCACCTAGTTGTCCACACGGGCTTGAGCCATGGCTTTGAAGAAATCGTCGGCGTGGCTGAAGCGGACGGTGTGTCCGGCACGGACGGCGGAATAGCCGCGCATTGCCTCAACAAAACCGTTACCCAAAGCAAGTGGATGCCTCAAATCAAATGTTACTGAACTTCGGTCGCACAAGGTATCCTGGCAGATCCGGCCACGAATTTAGAGGATAGCTGGACACCGTTCTCGAAAAGACCCACTGCAACACATCACCTAACCCGATGTGGGCGTTCATCATCCGGCGTCTCAGCCTTATTGATACCCTGCGTGATTCGCTCAATAGTCATTACGTAAATTACCCCGTGCGGAGATCTTGCCTGCCAGGCTCACAGCGGATTTCGTCGGCCAGTTTTGGATCCTCTCGATTGCGGAAATGCCACATCATCCGCTCTCTGGTCGGTGCCCCAACCATCCGCTCCGCGTCCGCACCTGTTTACAGTAGCGGGCTTAGTCGGCCGTGATCTTTCCGATGGTGACCTCTGCCGCACTCCAATTGACCACGCAACCGTTCCTCCACCGCGTGGGCGTTCAACGTAACAGTCCCGCGTGCTCTGGGCACGCTCAGCCGATCCAGCGTGGTGTCGGGTGCGCCAGGCATCCGGCGTAACGATGCGCCATCCTGTCGTCGGCGACCACCCGGCAGGCCAGCAGCGTCCACAGCCGACCATCATCATCCGCGTGTTCCACAACCCATGCACAGCTGGCTCTCCCAAACGGCCAACGACGAGGATCCTTCAAGGGCGTTCCTCGAAATCGGCCAGCTGGTCTGGAGTCCTCTCGCCAAACATCCAGGATGCCGCCACTGCGGCGAAGTCGGGATCAACGAAATATCTCTGCAGCGGGCTGTTGCCCACCACCGGCCGAGGCAGCGTCATTCCCGCTTCCCGCTGGAACCGCTGCGGCGCGTGCCCCACCCGCATCAGCAACGAGCGCAGCTCCGCCGGCGTCAACTCCGTACGCTGGCACAGGGCGCTTCGGTGGATGCCGCTTTCGCCAGCCCGCCAGACGTGGAGCATCATCCGCCTTGCCACTGGATCAAGACCCGCCATGAAGTCGCCAGACAACTCCTCCGTCCACCGAGCGGGCGTCAACTCTGCGCTCGTGGTCCCCGTCTCCCGCCCGGGAACGGTGGGGGGCTCGTCCGACTTTCGTTCCGCTCCGACGGTTTGCAGACCGGCAGGGCTCCGAGCGATGTCGGGCGCCACGCCGCTGACCCGGCGCAGCGCCCAAATCACGTCGGCGACCTCGCCGTCCAGTTCCAGTTGAACCCTTACCATGCTGCTCACTCAGCGGCGCTGACCCGACGGCGACGGATTAGCCACCGTCTACTTCGCGCCTTTGACTATAACCCACGCTGCACGTGTGCGGGTATACGCGGGGATAGATCGTTTCGATTGTGTGTCCCGGGTGGCCCCGAACGCGCCATCGGCCCCCCGACCCCACCGCAGGGCAGTAACTTGAGTGGCGTAATATCATGGCCCCGGTCTCACCCGGGAGACGAGCATGAGCAAGTGTCGATATTGCGGCAGCAGCGCGGGTTGCTGTCGCCCCAGCCACCCTGGGTGCAGGGACGCCCACCGAAGCGGCCTCGCCCGGATTGTTGACCTGGCGGCCCGGGGCCGCCGAACGTCCCGAGTTCACCCATCGGCGCATCATGTAAGTCCTGGCGAGGTTGGCGCGGGGAATCCTACGTGCCCGATGAGGACCTTCCCGCGGTGTTGGCGGCCGGAAGGCATCTATCCCATGAACCGCACGGTGGACCACGTCCCCACCCGTGCTGAAACCGACCGGCTGCGGGCCCTTCGAGAAGACCAGCTCCCGACAGCCAACGCCCGGGCCCAGGAAGAACCGGTGTTGTCGATTGCGGTGGTGACGACGCCCAACCAGCCGCCGAGACCGGAGCGGGTATCGCGCCCGCTGCAGCGTTCCGGTATCACCGACGTTGCCGGCCACACGCTGCTGTTGAGAACGTCGGATGTTGAACGGGTTCTGCTGCGCAGGCCACATGGGGCGGCGGTGATAGCGGCGATGGTCACGGCAACCCTCATGGCAATTCCCTGCAGCACATTCATGGGCGTCTTCCGCATTTGCGCGGACCCCGCCGCGCAAACGGTGCGGATTGTCCCACGAGTTCCGTGGGCCGGCAACGATGTGAGGGTCGGTATCAGAAGTCGTCCGTAGTTCCGCCGCTGGGCGGAGCCCCTTGGTCCACCCGTTCGGGACAGTCGGCGATTGTGATGTCGCAGAACCGGCATTCTGCGGCGCTGGGCAACGGTTGAGGTGGTTCCGGCGCGGCTACGCGGTGGATGAGTGTGATGAACCGGTGCATGAAGCCCTGGTCCAAGCCACCGCGGGGGACGCGCTGGATGCGGTTGGGATAGTGGATTTCTCCCGCGATGCGAGCACCCTTGTATTGGTCCAGAGCCCGCGGCAGGGCGTACATGTAGACCATTACCTGGGCGACGTGTGAAGCCCGTTCGGAGCCGGTCTTGACGTCGATGACGAGGGCGCTGTCGCTCTTGGACTCGATGATGAGGTCGGGCTGCCCGGCGAGGACGGCGGAGCGCCCGTGTAGACGGAACGAGTTCTGGCCCTCGACGTGGACGGTGTAACCGCTGCCCAGGAACTTGTGCCCGGTTTCGGCCAGCAGGGCAGTATGCTCAATCTGCCACTGAGCAAGGTTCGAGTCGGATGGCTGCTTCTCGTAGCCCTGGTGGTGGGCCTTGAACCATGCGGCCCATTCGCAGGAGCTTTCGCCGGTGAGTAGCTTGGTTAGCCAGGTGGTCCAGATGTAGGGGAAAGCGCGCGGTGTAGCAGGCAAGGGAGAAACTCTCGGCGTCAGTCGTTGGGGATTGCCACGAGTCTATCGATGCCGGAGATTTTGGCGCTACGGCCGGCTGTCAGCAAATGGTCGTTGGTGACAACGGCGGGTAATCACACGACGAATCTGCGGCGCAGGTTGGATGTGAAGCCCAGCTCGAACCCGTAATGGTTGCGTTGCGGCTGACGGTGTTGAACAGGAACTCGAGCCAGGTGTGCGCTCCGGCCGGTGCGGGGTGGCGCAGCAGTGATTCAGGGCCACGACTGGATAACGTTAGTTCCTCGGGCTGGGTGCTTGGGAGCACCGTCTGAGTTCTTGCCGAGGCAGTGCAGTGGCTTACCGGACGCTTTCAGCACTTGTTCCACTTCGGCAGCACGTTTGGCGAATGCGGGGTTGTTGGCGACCTTGCCCCAGGCGACGATGATTGTGTCGGCCCCTTGGATGGTTTCGACGATGGCGGCGTCGTTCTCCGGGCCGACCGGGTCGATGCGTTGTTCGCGGATTGTTCGGGTTAGGCTTTTTCTGTCAGGAGATCGGTAGGCGAACAGGTCCAGCTCGGTGAGGGTGTGGTAGCCGTGTCGCTGGGCCAGCCTGATGAGGTTGGCTCTGGTACCTTGGCGCTTGACGACAAGGTCTTGGTCCTTGTGGATGGTGGCCGGGTTGAGCATGACCACGGCCAGGTGGCCAGCGTTGGGCTCCCGGCTTGGGTCGGAGATTTCTACCGTGAGCCGATAACGGTAGGGTCCAAATCCCTCGGGGCACCGTGTGATGTTCATTGTGTGGCTCGAAGTTGGTGAGATTTTTGCGACACCAGCAGGCACTGTGCCGTGTGGCTTCGGAACCGGCAATGCCGCGGAAGCGAGGTCGGGGGTGCGAGGCCGTAACGGTTGGGCGCACGTGACGAGTTGACGCGAAACCGGCCGCCCCGTTGGTCGGTGGCGGTCGGCCCGTCGTCGTTGGTCGGCGACAAATGCATTGTGCCAGCTGTGGGCTTGGTCTCGCCACCGGTCAATGTCACTCAGGTCATGATGTCGACTGAAATCACGTTGCATTGAGGGCGAATTTGCGTAGGGCCGCGCGTAATTGACGCGATGGCCTGGCCGAGCTGTACCCGCCGTTCACGCGCCACGAGTCGGACTCCAACCAGGAGGTGTTGGTCTCCACCAGATGGATCAGTTCGTCATGCTCGATGAGGTACCAGATTCCGTCCTGGTCGGGAAACGCCACGTACAGGTTCATCCCGACGTGGTCTTTCTGGATTGACGGCCGCCCGGGGCAGCGTACGACGATGTTCGTAGCCGCGCCTCTCTGTCGTGCGGTGAGGTAGTTGCCCCGCCACTCGGCGGGCGGTGGTGAGCACGAGTAGCCAGCCCCGGTGAGCGCCCGCTGGGCTTCGGCCAGGTTGGGATGCCGCCAGAAGCCTGACTCAGCCGTACGTGGTTCTGGTCTTGTCCTGGTGGTGGTCCCGGTCGGCGCTAGTGGCACCGACGCTTTGCTAGGTCGCCTCGTTGGTTCGGGCGCGGGCTTCGGCTGTTCATCGATGGAGTAGGGTCGCAGCTGCTCCAGCAGCGCGGGAGCGGGGTTGGTGCTGGAGTATCCCCCGTGGTCCTGCCAGGACGACGTGTTCAGCCAGTTGGTGGTCTGTCCAATCAGCTCAACGAGATGGTCGTGGGGGACCAAGTACCACGAACCGTTGCAGGGGAAGTTCATCCACAGGTCCTGCCCGGCGTACTTGCGGTCGATGGTAAGGCGGGCTTTCAGCTGCACCTTGAGGGTGGTGGCGCCGTCGAAGTGGTGCGCCAGGAAGTCGGCGCCCTGCCAGTCGTCGGTGAGCTTGATGCAGTTGAACCCGTAGTCAGCCAGCAGGGCGGCGGACTTCTGGAAGTTGTAGATTTCCTTCTGCCTGCCGTTGAGCTGGTCAGGGTTGATGCGCTGGAACATGGCCGCCTCCCGGTGTAGGCGCATTATGGCCATCAACGCTGGAGGCGGCAAACTGCGTGGTGGAGAGCACTGGGCAATCCTATTTCTAATCTATCCGGGCGGCACTCCACCTACTACCGGGAATGCGGTGGTCAAAAAGAGTCTCCATCCGCGACGAAACTGTTTAGTTCGAGCACCGGGTTCGCGCTTCCCCGGGATGCGTACAACTGACGACAGGGCTAAACCTGCCAAATGTAGTTGGCCCGGGACGTTAACGGGCTTGGTCGGCTGGCAACCTTGATGCAACGTCAACCACATCGCAGCCCAGGAAATTCCTGCCGGTTTTCTTCGCCGCGGCCAACAGGGAATAGCTACCGGCTGCTGGGTCGACGACCACGTCGCTCGGGTCTGTGACCGCCTCTATCAGCGCGGCCTGCAGACCTACGGGTTTGGGATGCACGGCTCCCAGTCTCACCGCTGATTCGGTCCATACGTCGGGGATGTCGTGGCGTCGCCAAACTCCCTTCGCTCGTTCGGGATACTTTTGCAATATCAGCGCGTACTCACCGCTTCGCCGTGTTCGGTATCTCATACCCATCCTTCGTTTGTCCCAGGTGATGACATCGAAGGTCTCCAACCTCAAACCTCGACACCGGGAGCCGATTCCGCCGCATAGGTGGAACTTGTCCACCCACAGAATCAGGTGACCAGACGGGATTAAAGCCGCCTCGAAGTTGGTGATGAATTTGCTAATAGTCTCGTCATCCATCTGGGGCAACTGCGTCCGGGCCCGTATACGATTGACTCCTGCCGTAGGTGGGGGGACCCAGGGCCGAAGCTTGTCTGGATGCTGGAGGTGGACAATGCCGCGGGTTCCGTGGTCGACATTGGCTAAAACCTCCAGGCGATATTCGTCACAAGGTTGACCGCTTTCAGCCCTCATTCAGCCGATTCCTGATTGTCGACAATTACTTCGATTACTACTGCCGGGCACCGTCAGTATGTTCGGAGGCAGTCTGGAACAATTTTGACGCTCGTCGATGAATGGGATGGCGGTTAATATGACCTGCAGTGGCATGCGGGTAAGAGCACTCACTCGGTTCGTAATCTGGCCTGAGATGGCATGAATCATCGGTACATCAATGCCGGGCGTGGTTGGGATGGCCAGTCCGCCGGGGACCACGTGTGCAAGCATGGCAAGACCACGAGGTGCGACTGTGGCGAGATTGAGACGAAGTACTATCAGTTGGCGCCGCACCGCAGGATCCGAAGGGTCCTGGTGCGTATGTTGATGGCGACAGTTCCGACTTGGTCGAGCCTGGGGATAGCGGGGTCTCGTTTTTTGACGGCAACGTTGGCGTCGGGATATTGACACCCAGCGTTGATACCACTCAAGCTATCTACATGGCGTTAGATTTCACCGAGGCCAAGGGTTTGACCTTGGACACCGACTAGCATGGCTCCTCGCGACGGGTCGCCCTTCAATTTCGGGTCCCCTGCTTCACGGGGTTTTCGGGTGCTCGCCTGTCTATTGATGCTGACAGTCGTGATGTTCGTGGCTTCATGTGTGGGCGAGGTTGACGTTCCCGTCGCGGAAACGCCTACGCTCCAGGTTCCGGTTGATGCTCCTACGAGCATTCCTCGGGTGACTGAGGTCTCCTCTCCCGCGTCATTGGGCGAGGAGGCGTCGCAATCTGGGGTGGAAACTCTGGCGGTACCAGTTGGGTTATCGTTCCCGCGTCATGGTGATGAGGTGCCGGTAAATCGAGGGGATTATTACGTTTACGGTGAGCTTTTGCATTCGGGGGATTGTCTGCGGGTCTCGTATGCAGACCAGGTGGACCCGGTGGCTACTCGTGATGGTCTGATGGTGGTCTGGCCGGATGGTTTTGATTTCGAGGATGACGGCGGCGTGTTCGAGGTGTTCGACGCTGGAGGCAGGGCGGTTGCCAGGGTAGGCGACTCGCTCCGCATGTCCGGCAGGAAGGTTGCTGCAGAGGATGAGTGGGACTGGGTTGGACCTGCTGGTGGTTGCTCTGGTCCCTTCTGGTTGGTGGGCGACGAGGTATCGGTGGTGGCTGGTGGTGGTGTTTCGGTTGTTGAGTCGTATGATGGGGTGGTATTCGTGACGTCGGGTGAGCAGCGTGGGCCGATAATATCGGCGACGGCGGCATGGGATGGTGAGCTTCGATTGGACGGAGATTGCTTGGTGGTGGTTGGGTTGGATCTGCCTGGTGAGAGCCTGGTGGTGTGGCCGCCTGGGTTTCGCTTGGAGGGTACCGGTGAGGACTTGTCGGTGGTGAACGGTGGTGGGAACGTTGTGGCCAGATTGGGTGATGAGGTTATGCTGGGTGGCAGGGGTGTGGATGCTGGGGCTGCTTATTCCGGCGAGTGTGAGGGGGAGTACTTCAAGGCGAACAGTGTGGTGCGCTTGGAGCGGTGAGAGGCGGATTTTCGGGGCTTGCGGTTGTTTCCCGGAATCACCGTCAGTGCCGGTGGACCCGATGAGCGAACAACGTGGCAATGCAAGGCGTCAGCGTGGTGTCTTTTTGGCTCCGGTGCTGCAACCGGACTGGTCCGGTGTGCGTGGAGGGCCAGGACGTGGGCTCCTTGCCAATCGTCCGTGAGCTTGATGCAGTTGAATCCGTAGTCGGCCGGCAGGGCGGCGGACTTTTGGAAGTTGTAGATTTCTCTCTGCCTGCCGTTGAGGTCGTCCGGCATGTGGCTCATATTGGCACCACGCTGTGGTGGCGAGGCCACGGGCTAATGGGGACCCAAGGGCTCAACCTGATGAGTGATGCTGACCAGCATTGTTGTGTAGGAGCTCCGCGCGGATCTGCGGACCCCCGGTACTTCGTGCCAGCGTAAGCACGTTGAGCGGTCACATTTCAAGAATCACCCCGGCTACCCCGCCATCCAGGCGGACCGCCACCATCGACTTCAGGAGCCCCGTGCCGCCACCGTTGCTGCCCGGCACGGGGGTCCCGCGGCCACCTGCGCGGCGTCGCAGGAATCGTACTGGCCGTTCGGAGGGTCGTCGGGGTGAGTGGGAGTGGCGCGGGGTGCTGGCGCCGAACAACGGCACATTCGGCTTCTCCATGCTGAAGGCAATGTCAAGCTGACGGGGAACGTCGCAGGTGGAGAGCATATCTTCCCGCGCCGCGAACTCCGCAGCGGTGGCCGTCAGGTCCCGGGTGTCCTACTTTCCGGCCTCTCGGTCATCAAATTCGGGTCTGATTAACGACAATAAGGAATGCCTCTGACGTCGACTATTTTTGCCGGTCAGGATTGGGTAAAACCATCCGGCACGGAGGTGCCGGATTGATCAAAGACCGACAAGTCGCATTGTTGAGGCAGAAACTTATGGAAGGAAAAACCCAGGAGACGGCGGCCGCGATGGCCGGGATGAGCGTGCGTTCAGCGCACAAGTGGCAGAGTGGCCCGTTGCCGTCGGAGAGCAAGCAGGAGCGCTGGTGGCGGACCAGGCCCGACCCCTTCGACGGGGTGTGGGAAGAGGAGATTGAGCCCCTGCTGAGGGGCGATCCGACCGGCAGGCTGAAAGGAACGACAATTATCGAGTGGTTGGAGGAGCAGCACCCCGGCCGGTTCAGCGCCTCGCAACTGCGTACGCTGCAACGACGATTACAGGACTGGCGGGCGCTGAATGGTCCGGACCAGGAGGTGTACTTCCCCCAGGAGCATCCGCCGGGACGGGAAGCCCAGTTTGATTTCACCCACGGCAGCGCCTTGGGGGTGACCGTCGCCGGACAGCCCTATCCCCACCTGCTGTTCCAGCTGATCCTCAGCCACTCGGGCTGGCGCTACGCCGAGGTCGCTGCCGGCGAGACCTTCCTGGCCCTCAAGCAGGGATTGCAGAATGCGCTGTGGACCCTGGGCGGCGTACCGGAGGTGGTGCGCTCCGACAATACCTCCGCTGCCACCCATGAGATGAAACGCAGCCGCGGCCGGGCATTAAACGACAATTACGCTGCCCTCCTGGATCACTACGGCCTGCGCTCCACCCGCATCAATCGCGGCAAGAGCCACGAAAACGGCGTCGCCGAGCACGCCCACTACCGTTTGAAGGATGCCGTGGACCAGGCCCTCATCATGCGCGGAAGTCGTGATTTCCACACCGCCGACGATTACGCCAACTTCGTCCAGCAGATGGTTGAGAAACGCAATCGCCTGGTGAAGGGGAAGCTGGAGCAGGAAATGGCTTGCCTAGGGCCCCTACCGCCAGCTCCCATGCCGTAATACGCCAACTACCGGTCCAAGGTGCGCCGGTGGAGCACCATCCAGGTAGCGGGACGGAGCTACAGCGTGCCCTCTCGCCTCATCGACAAGGAGGTACAGATCCGCCTGTACGCCGACTGGGTGGAAGTCTACTACAAGGGCCACTTTGTGGAGCGCATGGAGAGAGTGCGCGGTGATGGGGAAGTAAACGTCAATTACCGTCACGTGATCAATTCCCTGGTGCGCAAGCCGGGAGCGTTCGCTCGGTACCGGTTCCGAGAGCAGCTGTTTCCGACCATTCAATTCCGCCTGGCCTACGACGCGCTCAAGGATTGGCGCGGGGATCGGGCCGACGTGGAATACGTGCGGATCCTGCACCTGGCGGCCACCACCATGGAAGCCAACGTCGACAGCGCCTTGTCGCTGCTGCTGGAAGCGGGTCAGCCCTTCGACTACGGCGAGGTGCGGGAACTGGCCGAGCCCAAGGTGCCCGAGGCTCCGCTGCTCACCCTGTCCGGCCAGCCGGACCTGAAAATCTACGACGGCCTGCTCACGGGCAGCCTGGCCACGGCGGGGGTGTGCGGATGATGGATACCGATACCAGCGTGATCCAGGACCGCATCGGCCTGCTGTGCCGCGAATTCAAGATGCCCACCCTGGGCGCCCAGTCGGTGGCCCGTTTCACCGAGGCTGGCCATGGCGACGCTCTGCCCACCTTCCTGGAGGTGCTGGAGCAGGAAGCCGAGGATCGCCGCCACCGGCGCATCAACCGGCTGCGTCAGGCATCCCGGCTCCCCTCGGGCAAGACTTGGGAAACCTTCGAGCACCACCGGATGCCCCTGGCTCTCAGGCAGCAGCTGGACCATCTGGCCCAGGGCAGCTTCGCGGAACACGGCGTCAACGTGCTGGCCTTCGGGCTCCCCGGCACCGGCAAGACCCACGCGCTCTGCGCCCTGGGACACCGCTTGGTGGAAGCCGGCCACTCCGTCCTCTTCGCACCGGCCTACCGTCTGGTACAGGAACTCCTCGCCGCCAAGCGCGATCTGGACCTCCCCCGCCGGCTGCGCAAGCTGGACAACTTCGACTTCCTGCTCCTTGATGACCTGGGCTACCTGCCCCAGGGCAACGAGGAGTCCGAGGTCCTCTTCACCCTCATCGCCGAACGCTACGAGCGCCGGTCGCTGGGCATCACGTCCAACCTGGTCTTCTCCGAGTGGGAACGCATCTTCGCCAACCCCATGGCCACCGCCGCAGCCATCGACCGGGTCGTACACCACTCCGTCATCCTAGAGTTTGACGTCCCCAGCTACCGGACTGACGCAGCACAGCAGCGGGGCCAAGCCACTGCGGCCGAGGAGGTGAACCGGCAAAAGTAGTGGACGCTTTTTCGGCAAGAATAGTTGACGCGGGACAGGGTCGGGCGTTTCGGCTGTTCTCTGCATCAGGTTAGCGTTCCCGCTACTCCAAGAACGCTGGAGGTCGCGTGTTTCAGGTGTGTCGCCTGCATGACGTAAGTTGGAAAACTGTCTTTCTCAACGATGTATCTCCAATGTTCGAAAGCCCTATCACACTGATTGAATACGCTGTCGACGGACTCCCACCCTTTGGGGGGTGCATCGGTTCGTCTCTGGTATTCCTCCCGTATGGCTTGCTGGCGTTGAGGAGACAACTCGACGAACCAACCGTGCAGGGAGTGCTTATTCGCCGCCGGCTTGCCGTTTTCCAGTTCCCACAGCCATTTGAGGGCCAGTTCTGCCGCGAGTGCTACTAGGACGACTCGACCTTGGTACATTCCGAACTCAACGATTCTTTCTGGGGGACAGCGCGCAATTTCGTTCTGTTTGGTCAGACTCTCGCGTGGGTGGAATTCTCCATCCTCCATTTCCCTAGAAACCAGGTCTGCCGATTTGAGCAGTCCCCTTATGAAATCTGGCGTCTGCTTGATTTTCATTCTTGGCATGGCTTCGCTCCATAGGTAAGATGCTTCCCCGTGACCCAGACCGCTTGGGCGTGGGCCGGCTTATAGGCTACGACTACACATCCAGCGAGTTCAGGCAGGTGTACTCGCGGTCGATGGTAAGGCGGGCTTTCAGCTGCACCTTGAGGGTGGTGGCGCCGTCGAAGTGGTGCGCTAGGAAGTAGGCGCCCTGCCAGTCGTCGGTAAGTTTGATGCAATTGAATCCATAGTCGGCCAGCACGGCGGCGGACTATGGAAGTTGTAGATTTCCTTCTGTCGGCCGTCGGGGTCGTCAGGGTTGATGCGCTGGAACATGGTCGCCTCCCGATGGCGGCGCATTATGACCGCCACCGCGGGAGGCGGCAAACCTCCCGCGTCGTCGGCAATCCGGGTTGAGGCTCGCGTCCAGAACTCTGCGGTAGTCGTTCGCGCTGGCTGCTGTTGTGCTCACACACGGTCCTGGCAGTCAGCCCGGCGGCGGTGTCGCAAAAGCGGCCGTCCTGGACGTTGGGCATGGAGTCGGGTGGTATAGCGACCGCCAGTTGTCGTATTGCTGGTGCAGGAGTAATGGGCTTACGTTATCGGTTTATCGGCTCGCCAAAAAGTCTAGAATCTGGCCGAGATGCCCGACCTGCGCTTGTAGCTCACGGGCATTGTTGAGCAACTCCTGAATTCCATCTCCGGTCAGTTCTACGGTTTCGCCGTTGTGTTCGATTTGGAGACGCGAACCCCTGTCTTTGTCTCGGTCGGTGTTGTCGCCTCCGATTGTCACAGTACTCAAGCCCACCTGCACCAACTGGCCATGGGCGAGCGCGTTCCGTTGCGCGTGGACTTTGGCAAACGCATCGATGATGGCGTTGATGCACCTTTCCATCGCTCGCCCTCCATCGGCTGATTTTGCCGATGCTGACTCTACGATGTTCGCCTTGTATTTTTTCAGCCGCGTAATGTCATCTGAGAGGTGGCCGCGAGGGTTATGGCCTGGCACATTCACCATCATTGCTCGCAGGTTGTTTTCGGCCAGCGCGTAGCCCATCACAATCTCGCCGGCGGCGTTGGCCACGCTGGGGCTGACAGCTGAAACGACATTTGGTGAACGGGTCAGGAACGCGTTTAGCTTGAATTCCATGTTCAACGCTATCTGGCGAATACACGGACCAGTGATTCCCGTATCCACGCTGCAATTGGCACAGAGGAAGTGGCAATCCTCGCTGGGGTGGTCGGCGGGGACGGCGTTGCAATTGATGCGCTCTGTGTTCCACCCACATGATGGGCAAAAATCGGGACGGTCGGAACTCTCTAGAACTTCGACGCCGAACGTATGGAAACGATATTCCACGCGGTGAGCCATTCCGTCTTCATTTTGGTATACGTTCATGTGAACGTCCTGGCACAGCTCATCCGCGGCAAACACTTGCTCCAGTTTCGCCGCCAAATCTTGGCCGTTCACCAAGTTCCCTTCCCCGTAGGCGGAGAACGCAACCCAGTTGTATCGGTCTCCTTCCGCCCCACGCTCCACGCTTTCGGCATTTGCGTAATTTCCAGGTGCCATGTACGTGTCCGGGGCGGGTGCATTTGGCCCGTAGGCTTGGGAATTGAGCCCGTTGGCGCCACCCAGCTTAGCGAGGATGGTTTTTTTGGTTTCGCGCATGGTCATCGTCATCTTTTCTTCCTCGAATCAGTATCGTCGTTTCAGTTTCTCATCGTCGGATTGCCAGCAGTTCGTCCGAGTATTGCGTGCGGGACCTGGATGCGGTCGGGATTGATGAACTGGCACGCTGCCGCGAAGCGTGGGGGTTGCCCCGGCACAACGCCCATTGGTGGAATTTCCGGGTGGCCGGCCATTGTCGCTCGACTATCCGTTCAGGCGTAACAGCTTCGACAGGTCGTGCCCCATCCGGAATCGTGACCACTCCCCGTTGTCATTTTCCGCACTTCGGAGTAAAAACCGCTGAAGCCCCCGGCCTCTTTGATTTGCCAGGCACCGGCTACAACGGCTCCAACCCGCGCGCTTCTTCCGACCACGCTGGGCTTGCAATTTGCGACTGGTCCCTGGGGGATAGCTTTTGGGGCGCGTCCTCTGGGCGCAGGAGGCGGCCGGTGGCCGTTGCCGGTCTTCTCCGGCGCGATGAACGGCTCAGTGCCCAAGTCTGCAAGCCAGCAAAGGTACGGGCCGCGGAATACCCTGCGTCGGTCCGGACCTCCCACGGCAAAGCGCCGGTGTTGGCGGTGGTCGGTACCACGGCGAAGGCAAGTCTTGCTCATCGACGGCTCCATCCATCCAAACTGTGCGACATCATACCCCGACCCATCGATGACCGAGTTTCTCGGGCAGGCCGCCGTGGGCACGAACGTAGATTATCCACTGGGCGGCGCCGGATGGCCGTTGGTTGCCAGTCTTGACGGTGATGACGAAGAGGTAGTCGCCGTTGGAGACAATGGGGTCGGGTCGACCGCCCGGCACGTCATGGTGGCCGTTCCGGCGGGATGAGTTCTGGGCTTCAACAGAAGCCTCGAATCCGGAGCCCCGGAGCGTGAGACCGGTTTCAACCGGGGGCGCGGTATGGTCAAACTGCCGCTGGGTCTGGTCGAAGTCGGAGGGTTCTCGAGCTCAGCCTTGGCGGTGGGCTTTGAACCAAACCGCTACTCGCAGCATTTCTCGCTACGGACCAGACGAGGTATCCAGGCTGTCCTGACGAAGTGATGCTCCCGGGTGATCATGCGAAGATCCGAAGCGCGTGGGTTTCTACGTGTCTATCTCTGGTGGACTTGGATGGGCTACGGCCAGCTTTCAATAGTCCCCCGGAGGACGGTCAGTGTCGCGCCGAGCCGGTTGGTGGGCGCGCCGACGATTTTGCCCGGGAGTTCATGCCAATGGTGTGACCTCAATGCCAGACTCTTGGAGGAGGGCGAACATCTGCCGGTTCTCCTGGTCGGTCACGCCGGGGAGTTGTTGGTGTCTTACGCCATCGCTGACGTAGAGGAACTGGATGTATAGGGGATTGCCGTCGGTGTCCACGTCCACGAAGGTTCCGTCGTCCACCTCGTTGGTGCGGTGGAGTTTGCCATTACGGATGCGGATGTAAGCTGCGTCTGCGTCGGGGAACAGGGTATTTTCCATGGTCAACCTCGTCGGGTGGGTTGGTTCGTCGCGATGGTAATGCAGCCATTGGCGTGGCCATTGGGATGAGAAACCCTGTGGGGCAATTCCTGCAGGGTGCAACC
The DNA here is from genome assembly GCA_951813535.1 of uncultured Dehalococcoidia bacterium. Lineage (GTDB taxonomy): Bacteria > Chloroflexota > Dehalococcoidia > Lucifugimonadales > UBA3495 > Bin87. The sequence goes on from OX638345.1 coordinate 3,608,497, forward strand.
AGGCTCGTTGCGAGTTGACGCCGGATTTGAGGGTGTTAGCCGTTAGGCTGCTCCGACCCTGGGGGTGGTTCGTTGAAGTGCAACCCTTGGTCCTCGGCTTCCTGCTTGCGCTGGAGCCAGGGTGCCGTGTGCTTGAGCGTGATGGCCCAATACCGCACGCCCAGACGGAATCTCACGCATTCAACCCGCACTGGCGCACGCCGGGGTTATCGACTACGCGTCAGAGGGAGTCGGTCGTCTCACCCCAGACTCAATGAGTCGGTTGAGTGCGCCGATTCGGTGCGCGGCTACGGGCATTTCCAGGGCAAGATTGTCCTGCGTTCTGGCGACGCTTCTGAGGTAACTGGATGCCGAGAAAATCCAGAGTTCCGGGAACCCCCGCTCGTGGCCTTCCCAGGAAGCCGGAGGAGAGAATCCGAAATTGCAAGTCGGGTCAGGAACGCTGAACAAGTGGCCGCCGTCGGATTCATACCCCAGTTTGAAGGACCCATTCGGAGCAATGGGTTCCCAGAAAATGAGCAGCGGCAATTGTTCCCGCGCCCCGAGGCCGGCAGGAGGTTTCATGCGGACCAGAACCTTGGCCGTGTACTCCCGCGACAGCGTGTGATTGGCGGCATCCCACCGGCCCTGCCAACGGTCGTTCTGGTGAGCCGTCAACTCTCGTCGCGAAGCATCGACCGCGAGTGTTTTGCCACCGATGGCATGAGCCGAGAAGTTCTTGATCTCGGTTTGAAACAGCACCTTCCGACCGTCGCTCAAATCGGCTTCAATCCAGCGGTCCAATCTCGGGCCACGTCGTTTGCCGGTGCCAACCGTCTCGTTGCGGATTGCAACCATCGTGGCGTCGTTGGCTTCAAGGCAATGCTTCAAGGCGGCGGCGGCGAGGTCTTCGCCCAGAATCGCCACGACTCCCGTAGCGTGCCCGATGGACCAATCAGGTTTCTCATCGAAGAATCTGATTGTCTCGCTCAGGTTTATGCTCAAGATGGACCCGTCTATCATCGTCCCAGTTACCTCCAGATTTCTCCCGGCTCAGCCCGTTCCCGTCATACTGGTCACGTCAATCAGGGGGATTTCATTACGGGGTCAAAGCGGCGATAGCCTGCGCAGGGTATCCGTAGGATCGCCTCACAAAGTCGACCATGGTAGGCCATCACACACAAGTAAACGGAACCGGAGCCAGGAGTGCCAGAGCGCGTCGCGGCGTGCCTCGTGGCGCTCGATGACTGAGATGACGAACCTGGCGACGAGGGATTCATAAGTCACGATGGGACACCTTGCTCCTTGGACGAACTGTACTATCTGATGTCCGCCGTGTCGCATCTCCCGGTGCGCCGGTACGCCGCTGCACCAGGTAGCTCAACGCAAAGATGGCGGACCGTAACCGGGGCTCGGGTTGCATTCAATCTGGAGGGCACGCGCCATCCGGGGTAATGGGTTCTCTGTCGTGGTGGGCTCGGACGTTACTGCGTGGGCGGGTCCTGCGGTTGTCCCGGTTAGACTCGCAGGAAGGTTTTGGGGATGAGACGTCGCCCACCGGTCCAGGGAAGAGCTGCCTCTTCGAGAGTAGCATTGCCGAGTGGGCTTGGCTCGTTTGGCTGGGCGAATACGGCCTGAGCTCGGAACTCCAAGGCCGTCAGATTGATGATGCCAATGTCCGCGGGCGTTATTCTGCCGTCGGCGGTCTCTGTCGAGAGGGTCCGTTGGACGGGGACTGCCAGGGGCACGAGCATGGCTCCGTGCAGCGCCGTATAAGGTTGAGCGGGTGCCGGCGATGACGTCGAGCCCTCGAACTGTAAGCCCTGTGAGCCTCCCACCCCTACAGCCACTGTCGCCGTTCCCATTCTGCCCTTCCTTGGGTTTTCTCGGCCGTAGATTAATGCCGAGGCGGGTCTCGTTGGGCGCCGAGGCGGGCAGGTTCGCAGGTCATGCCGGTCGTCGATGGTCATGCCCGTCCAGCGCTGGGATGGCAGGGCGCGTTCCGTTGCGGAGGTTGTTGTCGATGTCCGGGCACCCCCGAGCGATGAAGGTCGGGGACGGTATATCCTCCGTAGTTTTCGTTGTCTTGGCTCAGATGGTCGCCTCGCAGCATCCTTCACCGTATGGCCGCGGCACCGACTTGATACGCCATTGGACCCGGCTGGCCCTGGCGCCACCAAGCACCAAACGAATAATCGCGCCCGGGAAACCCGGGCGCGATTATGCCTTCGAATGCTGTGGATTGTGGCCTGCTAATGTAGGTTGCTGGGAATTTGTCCAGCATTTGTCCAGCAAAATGGGCCCAATCCTGCTGATACGCCTCTTATTGATACGGTCTTCGAGTTTGCAATCTGCCCTTATTGAGATAATGGTGCCGAGGGGCGGATTCGAACCACCGACACCGGCATTTTCAGTGCCGTGCTCTACCAGGCTGAGCTACCTCGGCTGACGGACTTTAATCATAGACTGAGGCACCAACCGTGTCAATTGAATGCGCTCGTTCAACGAATGCTGGACACGGCGACGAGTGTCGGCGGTTTTGGGCGTGTTGCCGAGCCGAGCAGCACGACGAATGGGCCGAAGGCCTTCGCCATCCCACCTTGGCCAACACCTCGACACCGAGAACTTACCGGCCAGCAACGTCCTGTAGGCCGCTGCCTGAACAATATCAATAGGGATGACGCTTACCACACCAGTTGACGGGACGTACCGGACTTGATCATTACAGTCTTTTCGGAACGGTGATTTTGGATTTCGCCATATGCTTTGCGTCAATGGTTTTGGCGGCTTTGCTCCTATGCGAGTGTCGGCAAAATTAGGCGCATCGCGCGCCTCGAAGCCTGCGGTTGCAATTTGCGTGCGGTATAAGTATTATTAGGCAGGCGAATTGTGGGGAAAGTGATCCAAGCGAGAACGAAGTACCTGCTCGACCTGTGCGGCCGCGCCAACCGGCCGTAAGCAAGAGTAAGGAGCAGCTTAACTGATGGTAGCCCAGGACCCGAACGTAGTCGAAGTCACCGACATGTCGCAACTCCCGGAGTCGGCGTTTTCGCCGAGGGAGTACCGGAGAGGCGACCTGGTGACCGGCGAGATAGTGCGCATCGATGATGAGGGTATGGTCATCAGCGCCGGCCTCAAGACCGAGGGAATCGTCCCGCCACAGGAGATGCGGACGCTGACCGACGAAAAACGAGAGCAAATGCAGCCCGGTTCGAACGTGATTGTCATTCACCTCAACAACCGGGGGCCGGGTGGCATGGCTGTATTCTCCTACGATCAAGCTCAGGAAAAGCAGGTCTGGGAAGAATTGATCGAGATGCATAAGGAGGACTCCGAGCTGGCGGCCAAGGTGGTCCAGCATAACAAGGGCGGTCTGGTGGTCGACTGGCAAGGAGTACGCGGCTTCGTTCCCTTTTCCCAGATGGCGCCCGTGCCGAAAGAAGGCCGCATCGAACACCTGGACGCCAGAATCGGCGAGGACGCCCGGTTCAACATCCTCGAACTGGACGCCCAACGTGAAAAATTGGTGCTGACCGAACGTCGGATTTGGCGACAGTTGCGCAACGCAGCCAAGGAACGTTTGCTGGAAGAGCTGCAAGAAGGCCAGATCGTGCAGGGCACGGTTCGGTCGATGCGCGGGTTCGGAGCATTTGTCGACCTGGGTGACGCGGAAGGGCTGGTGCCAATCTCGGAGTTGTCCTGGTCGATGATCAAGTCGCCGGAAGAAGTGGTCAGCGTGGGCGACAACCTGACCCTCAAGGTGCTGCGGGTGGACCGTGAGGCCAGCAAGATCTCGCTGAGCCTGAAGCGGACCCAGCCGGAACCCTGGGACACCGTGCCCGAGCGTTACCAGGTCGGCGACATCGTGGACGGTACGGTCACCCGCCTGATGGACTTCGGTGCCTTCGTGAAGCTGGAAGACTGGGTCGAAGGCTTGGTGCACATCTCCGAACTGTCGGCGCGCCGGATGGAGCACCCGCGGGAGATCGTTTACCAGGGTCAGCTGATCAAGGTACAGATCCTGAGCATCGACACTGAACGCAAACGGATGAGCCTGAGCTATCGCAAGGTTTACGGTCTGTAAACGCAGACTCCGCGCAGCGGCGAAACGATCCAGGGGCGACGGTTGTCGCCCCTATTTTGTTGCTTGCAGCGCCAGCAGGTCGGCGTCGTTGATGATGAAGTGGCTCGGGTCGGCTGCGCTCTCATCGTCGCGCAACTCGCGGAGCCGTTCCAGGCCGCGTCGAGTGTCGCTGGCGACACGGGCCGGGTGCCACTTACGGATACGACGCTTGAACAGCCAGTAGGTGAATTCCTGCCAGGCGACCAGGGAAAGATCCTCGGGTTCGTAGCCCCAGGTCCCACCGGTATCGTCGAGGAATTGAGCAACGAGGTTGGTTCGGGTTTCGCCGTAGAGATGCCGGTAGGCTTCCTCCACCACATCGTCGCTGTCGCCGTAGCAGCGAGCCAGACGACTCTTGCGAATGGAGTCTTCCGTCACCAGTTGCAAAGCCTCTTCGACCACCAACCCGTACCAGAAGTTCAGGTGCGCAGTGTACCGGTAGGGCCCGATGAGTTGGCGGAACCGTTCGGGGCTGATGTCTTCGGGCAGGCGACCGTAGAACAGCAACGACTCCAACTCGGCAGACGGCACGGCGTCGGGGATCGACAGGCAGAGGCGATGGGCCAGGGTAAGCCAGTCCAGCGCTTCGCCGCCGATGACATAGTGCCAGCGTCGACCCCAGAGGTCCTCGCAAGGGAGGCTCCAGCGACCAATGGCGTCCAGCAGCGCGATGTGCCACGGTTCGGTGCGGCCGGCGCGGGAACGCAACCGCTCGACGACGTGCTCGTACGCCGGCAGGTTTCCGGCCTCGCCATCCACCAGCGAGATGACCGTGATCCCGGTGTTGTCCACCGCAAAAGTCATGGTCGGGATGCCGCAGCGCTTCGGGCACCTGCCATCATCGCAAAATGATCGGTTCGCTGCCCTTTGGGGGTGCGGAGCCACCCGGCAAACTCGTTCGCCGGATAGGTGTTCAGGACGTGCTCTGGGCCGCACCAGGCACGACGGGCCACGGCCACCCCGAAGGTGCGGTTCGTCAGTCCGTCGACGTGGTGAGAGTCAGTGTTGATGACCAGCGGGACGCCCAACTCGCGGGCACGAGCCGCATGAGTGTCCTTGAGGTCCAAGCGCTCCGGAGCGGCGTTGATTTCCATGGCGGTGCCGGTGTCGCGGGCGGTTTGCAGCAGGGCCTCGATATCGAATTCGACCGGATCGCGACGGCCGAGCAGGCGCGTGGAGGCATGGCCGATCACGGTTACGTGGGGGTTCTCCATGGCACGGGAGATGCGCCGGGTCATGGTGTCCCGGTCCTGGCTCATGGCGTTGTGAACCGAGGCGATGACCCAGTCCAACATGCCCAGGACGTCGTCGGGGAAGTCCATGGCGCCGTCGGCGCGAATGTCCACCTCGGAGCCGCAGAGGATGGTCATGTCGTAGCGGGACTGCAGGCTCCTGAGGATTTCGATCTGGCGGGCGAGACGGTCGGGGGTCAGGCCATTGGCGACGCCGAGACCCTGGGAATGGTCGGTGAGGGCCATGTATTCGTAGCCCATGGCGGCGACGGCGGCAACCATCTCTTCCAGGGGGAACTTCCCGTCGCTCCAGTCACTGTGCAGGTGAAGGTCGCCGCGAAGGTCGGTCTCGGTAATCAGGTTGGGAAGATCGCCTGCGCGGGCGGCGTCCAACTCGTCGGCGCCGCGGCGCAGTTCCGGCGGGATCCAGGGCAGATCAAGGCGGCCGTAGAAGGACTCCTCGTCCGGGAAATGCTCGGTTTCACCGCTTTCGACGACCGTGATGCCGTATTCGTTCAGGGACAAACCCCGGCGGTTGGCGTAATCGCGCAAGCGGATATTGTGCTGCTGGCTGCCGGTGAAGTACTGGAGCATCGCGCCCATGGCGTTGGGCTCACCGATGCGCAGGTCGATCTGGATGCCCGGGTCGACAACCACGGAGGTCTTGGATTCGCCCTGGACCAGGACCTCGCGGACGGAGGGCAAAGCGGCCAGGGCCGGACCGGTTTCGGACGGGTTCTCCGACACCGCGATGAGGTCCAGGTCGCCGATGGTTTCCTCCCAACGGCGCAGTGATCCGGCCGGGGTGATGCTCACCAGACCGGGGCAGGCGTCGAACAACTGGCCGGTTACGGCGGCGCAGGTCTCGGACGCGATGCCCAGGGGCGTGCGATCGGATCGCATCCGCTGGGCCTGGATGTGGCGCAGGATGTTTGCCACGGACCGCTTGCCCATGCGAGGCAGCTGCTCGAGCCGACCGTCCACGGCGGCCTGCTCCAGTTCGGCGACGGACCCGATGCCGAGTTCGTCGACTGCCGCTTTCACGGTCTTGGGCCCCATGCCGGGGACTTCGAGCAGTTCCAGAACGTTGGCAGGCAGCTCCTCGGCGAGACGGTCGTAGGCGGCGACGTGGCCGGTCGCCACGTACTCCTGGACCTTGTCGCTGATGGCCTTGCCGACACCGGGGATTTTCTTCAGGTCGTCGCCGGCGGCGGCCGCTGCGGCCAGCGACCAGCTGAGCTGTTCGATGGTGTTGGCGGCGCGCTGGTAGGCCCGAATCTTGAAAACGGTGTCGCCCTTGATCTCCAACATGGCGGCCATGTTGTTGAACAGCTGGACGATGTCTTCGTTGCTGATTTGCGTGGTCATGCAGATACCTTACCACCGGCCAACGAAGGCGGGCAAGCGAGGGATCCGGTGCGGCAGAGCCGTACAAACACCGGGGCGCCCGCTACCGCAGACGCCCCGAGTGGTTCAAGGTGCAGAGCCGGTCAGTTGCCGGGCTCCTCCAGGTTCTTCATGTGGTTCATGGCGCTGCCGGCCCGGAACCACGCGATCTGGGTGTCGTTCAAGGTGTGGCGCAGGTTCAGCGTTTCCTCACTCCCGTCGGCGTGCTTGAGGATCGCCTGCACGGGTCGGTCGGGGGCCAGGTCGCTGAGACCGACCAGGCTCATGCGGTCATCCTCCAGCACGCGATCCCAGTCCGCCGGGTCCTCGAAGGTGAGGGGCAGAAGCCCCTGCTTCTTGAGGTTCGACTCGTGGATGCGGGCGAAGCTGCGGGTGATGATGGCGGCAGCGCCCAGCATCCGGGGCGACAGTGCGGCGTGCTCGCGGCTGGAGCCCTCGCCGTAGTTCTCGTCGCCGATGGCGACCCAGCGGATGCCCTGCGCACTGTAGCCGCGGGCGATCTCCGGTATGGGCATGATCTCCTCACCGGAGAGCTGGTTCTTGCCGGTGCCGGTTTCGTCGGTATAGGCATTGTTGGCGCCGAGGAACATATTGTCGCTGAGGTTGTTGAGGTGACCGCGGAAGCGCAGCCACGGCCCGGCCGGGGAGATGGAGTCGGTGGTCGTCTTGCCCTCGGTCTTCACCAGGACGGGCACGTCTTCGAAGTCATTGCCGTCCCACGGTTCCCACGGATCCAGGACCTGCAGGCGGTTGCTGTTGGGATCGACGCGGACATCAACGTCGCTGCCGTCTTCGGGCGGCTCGATGTACATGTCGGCGCCCGGGTCGAAACCGGTGGGCGGCACCTCGGGAGCCTCGGACGGCGGTTGGAGCATGAACTCGTTGCCGTTGGCGTCCACCAGCGGATCGGTTAGCGGATTGAACGACAGGCTTCCGCCCAGACCCATGGCCACCGCCAGCTCAGGGCTGGCAATGAAATTCATGGTGCCGGCGTTGCCGTCGTTGCGGCTGGGGAAGTTGCGGTTGTAGGAGGTAACAATGCTGTTGTCAGTGCCGCGAGCTTCCGGTCGGTTCCACTGGCCGATGCAGGGACCGCAGGCGTTGGCCAGCACGGTTGCGCCGATGGCTTCCAGCGCGGCCTGCTGACCGTCGCGCTCGATGGTGGCGCGGACCTGCTCGGAACCGGGGGTCACCAGCAGGCCGGAAGCGGCGGAAACGCCCCGAGCAGCGGCCTGACGAGCCACGTCGGCGCAGCGTTCCATGTCCTCGTAGGAAGAGTTGGTGCAGCTGCCGACCAAGGCAACGGAGACGCGCTCCGGGAAACCCTCGCGCTGCGCTTCGGTGGCCAGCTCGGAGATGGGACGGGCGCGGTCGGGCGAGTGGGGGCCGGTGACGTGGGGTTCAAGCGTGGACAGGTCGATCTCGACGATCTGGTCGTAGAACTGCTCGGGTTGTTGCTCGACCTCGGGGTCGGACTGGAGCAGGTGGACGTACTCTTCGGCGATCGCGACGAGGTCGCCCCGGCCGGTGGCGCGCAGATAGGTGGCCATGCGTTCGTCGTAGGGGAACACGTCGCCGGTTGCGCCCAGCTCGGCTCCCATGTTGCAGATGGTGCCCTTGCCGGTGGCGGAAATTGAGGCGGTGCCCGGCCCGAAGTACTCGATGATGGCGTTGGTGCCGCCGGACACGGTCAGCTCATAGGCCAGCTTGATGATGACGTCCTTGGGGGCGGTCCAGCCGTTCATGGAGCCGGTGAGTTTGACGCCGATGATGCGAGGATAACGCACCTCCCAGGGAAGGCCGGCCATAACGTCGGCAGCGTCCGCGCCGCCCACGCCGATGGCCAGGGATCCCAGACCGCCACCGTTGACGGTGTGGGAGTCGGTGCCGATGATCAGGCTGCCCGGGAAGGCGTACTTTTCCAGCACCACCTGGTGGACAATGCCGGAGCCGGGCTTCCAGAACCCCATGCCGAAACGGCGGCTGGCGGATTCAAGGAACTGGTAGACCTCGTTGCTCTCGTTGAGAGCGTCCTGGAGGTCGGAGGAAGCGCCGACGCGAGCCTGGATCAGGTGGTCGCAGTGGACAGTGGTTGGGACAGCCACGCGGTCGCGACCGGACTGCATGAACTGCAGGATGGCCATCTGGCCGGTGACATCCTGGTGGGCCACGCGGTCGGGGCGGAGGTTGATGTAGCTGTCGCCCGGGCGGAGATCGGCGTCGGCGACGTCGTCCAGGTGGGACAGCAGCACCTTCTCGGTCATGGTCAGGGGACGGTTGAGTCTGGCCCGCACCTGGGACAGCTTTTCATCCATCTTGCGGTAGGTTTCCCGCACGAATTCCGGAGTGGAATCGATATTGCTCATTGTGTTCGCTCCTCCTCGAGTTTTGCCCCGCTGGGTCGGCCCACCGGCGCATCGTGAATCACGTAGGTTACCCGTGTTGCAGAACGCCGCGGCGGGCGACCGGGACCGGGCAAATGTTACAGGGTTACCTTTTCGCCATACTTTTCGATGAGATCCATGAAGAGGCGGTGACGCAGGGGGTTGTTGGCCGGGTTTTCCGAACGACGCAGGTAGATGCGGTACACGGTAGCCAGATCGTCGTCCCGCAGCCAGATGGAGTAGCTTGGCATCCCATTGCGGAGTTGTCGGCACAGGAACTCGATCTGGCGAATGCGGCTGAGCTGCAGGGCCGCCTGCCCATCGCCGTCGGTGGCGAGCAGGGCGATGTCTCCCGCCGGGTCGGCGCTCCCGCTGCCGTCCACGAATTGCAAGTTGGCGAGGGTGGCGGGAATGGACACTGTGGCGGCCGGGTTGTGCACCATGATCACGGCCTCGTCCAGCCCGACGGTCGCATCGCCCATTCCCTTGCTGCAATCAGACAGGATACGGCGCAGCAGGTCGATGTTGGCCGGAGGGTTGGGTCCGGCAAGACGGTCAATGGGAACCGCGGTTTCGGTCAGGTGATCACACAGCACTTGTTCCAGGTCGTCTGGTATGGCAGCGAATTGGACCCGACCTCGCCGAGTGACGGTGGCTTCGCCCTGGATGGAGCCGTAGAGCGCTTTTTCGCCGGACCAACGACGGACGACGTCGAAGCGCGGTCCGTAGGTGCAGCCCAGGATGCATCCGGCCGTGGTGACCTGCACGCGTTCGCCGCCCAGCCGCTTTGCGGCGGCCTGCATATCGCCGAGCACGGCCTCGGCGTTACGGCCGCGATGATACCAGCGACCGCACCCGTACTCGTCGGTGCAGACGACAACGTTGACTTCAGGGCGAGCGGACCGCTGCGGGTCGGATGCGGACATCAGAGATAGTATGTACCGTTAAACGTACGCCCGGCAGCAAAGCGCCGGGCGCACGACGGGGTCGGTGTACGCCGGGCGGCGCGACGACTACTTGCTGAAATAGTCGTAATTTATCTTGATGTAGTCCTCGTACATGCCCGGTACGGCTTCCTCAGCGAATATGGCCGTAACGGGGCACACCGGTTCGCAGGCGGCGCAATCGATGCACTCATCCGGGCTGATGAAGTACATGTCATCGTCGTCGGTGGTGTAGATGCAATCCACCGGGCAAACGTCGACACACGCGGCATCTTTGACGCCCACGCATGGCTCAGTAATGATGTAGGTCATAGCGGCATTCCCTCGGGTGATGTGGTGTGGGTCGACAGTGGCAGACCGAACTTCGGGCCACAACTCACGGGTGCGAAAATTATAGCACGGCGTATAGGCAATGCAAACGCGACTGGCAACCCGGACCGGCGGACCGGACGCTCGGGGGCGGGGTTTTACACCCGGGTGAAACGCTTCTTCGTGGACAGGGTGACGAACGTCTGGGTCTTCTGCACTCCGTCGATCACGCCGATGCGGGTGCGCAGGAAATCACCCAGGCTTTCGGCGGATTCCAGGGCAGTCCAGACGAAGACGTCGTAGGGTCCGGTGGCAACGACGACATAGTGCGCTTCGTCGAGATTGGCGATGCATTCCGCAACGGCATCGGATTTGCCCGGGCCGGTCTCCAGGCCGATCAGGGCGGTGGTGCCGTAGCCCATTTTTTCGAGGTTGGGGACTGCCACCACGTGGACGATGTCTTCTTTGATGAGACGACGCAACCGGCGTCTCACGGTGCCTTCGCTGACACCCACAGCGCGTGCAATCTTGGCGTTGGACGCACGCCCGTCCGATTGCAGGATACCGATGATCTTCAGGTCAAGCTCGTCCATTGGTTGGCAGGCTCCGTGCTAAGTATGCAGTCATATTTCTACGCTCAATGGCGCAGATATTTGTCCTACGATATTATTCGTTCCTGCTGCGGTTGTCAACCATCAATAAGACGATGATAAACATTATCGATTTATTCGCGACGGATTCGCTGCTTTGACGCCGCTTTTTGCGCATCATAAACGTAATGGCGGAACGGATCGCCGAGAGTTCCCGTTTTGGCAATCAGCCCACGCTGAGTGTGCTCACACCGCCTACTATCATAACTATGGACGCGGCCTTTACTGATAGAACACGTGGATTAAGCGACTCGTCCAGGAACTGCCAACGCATTCGGGAAAGAACGGTGGAGGCGATGAACACGAACAGCGGTCGGGTCGCCAGAACCGCAGCCACCAGGGAAGCGGGTCCCAGGCTGTAGGCGTAGACCCCCAGGAGGATCGAGACCGCCGGCATCAGCGATTCGCCGAACAGGAGCATCGCCAGAACGCCGGGTTCCTTCACCGCCCTCCACAGGCGGGGCCCGCCGGTCAGCCCCACGCAACAGAACACCGCGCCCACGGTGGCCTGTTGAATCCCGAACACGGTGAGCACGGGAAGTTCGGCGTTCAGGGCAGCTTTGGCGACCACAAAACTGGAGGCGGCGCAGAGCGCGCTGACGACCAGCAGGGCCGGACCGTAGATGGCGCTGCGGTCGCGCAGGTCAAAAACGGCGGTGCTCGGAACCGCCACGCCCGCGCCGATGCGCCCGAACGGCCGCTCCTGAAACAGGCGCACGGAGATGAGCGCGGCGCCGGCCACCACCAGGGCGATGCCGAGCCATTGGGCGGGCGATATGTGCTCATCCAGAAACAGCAGGGCCAGGATGGCGACGAAAATCGGATTCGTCTGGGAAATAGCAACGGCGCGCGAAGCCTCCATGAGGCGCAGGCCGCGAAACAGCAGCACGACGGAACATCCCATGAACAGGCCGGCGGCAACGGGAGTGACCGCCACCTGCCACGTGGTGCCCTCCGGCACTCCAACGATCGCCGTAACGATGGTGCCATAGATGAGCCCGGTGGCGCCGCACCACAGGCACAGGGGCGGCACGCCGTTCAGGTGGAATGACAGCAGGCGCTTGTCGCAGACGCTGACGAAGCAAAAGGCCAGCGCGGAGCCCAACGCGAATAGGGGCCACATAAGCAGTATACCACCGCCCCGCTAGCGGTCGCCGGACTGATGAAAGAAATGAAACCCGTGCCGCACTCCGTACTGACTGCTGTCGAAGTCTCGAGTGCTGTGCAATACCGACGGATACCAACGCCGAAGCGCAGAAAGCCAGTAATAATCTCGATGTTCAGAGCTGGGAAGCCCATCATTAAGGCGGTTCTCGTGATATTCGCGTATCACGTAACCGCACATATCGGTGATCTGGATTCCAATACTGTTCGCTGAATCCACAAAGAACGGAGTATCTGCAATACGTTCCATAGCCCTGCCCCGTTGCGAACGGTACAGAAAACGCGTGAATTGATCGCTCAACCCTCTGAAACTGCCGTGATCACCATCGAAAACCACAGTTGCCATAGTATCCTGTTCCAAGGCAAGCAGGTTGATCCGTTCCAGCAGAAACTGAAATCTGCGTTCCAAAAAAGAACCTCTATCCTGACCTGAACCAAATGGTCCTCTCATAACCACAGAAAAGATTGTAACCGGCATCGTGCAGACGGCGCCGAAAAACTCGGCAGCGAACGTTCGGTATTCATGCTTATTCCTGTATGTACCTCTGTCCAAGAAACGGCTGCCCTTCAGCTCTCTGCCTTCCCGCCCCAATATGTCGCGTTTCAAGGCGTGGAGACGACTGCTAATGCCCCGCGCGTCTCGCTCGTCAAAACAAGTCGCCACGACAACCGGCCTGGCGGTAGGGGTGGTTTGTGGCCTGTCACCAGCTATGGGGATGCCACTTTCATCGATGAATGCTAACATGACCCGGCCATCCTGAAACCGCACACAGCCGCTTGACGGTTAAATCCAAGAGCAATACCATGTAATCAGCGCTGGGGGGAGCGTTCTGGTAACGCCACATCTGGCGCTCTGGAACCGGGACGGTTGCAGTGTCCACACTGAACGCGTCCCGGTCTTTTTTGTGCCCGAGCCCTGAGCCGGAGCTCAGACGCGGCAATGACCGTCGCACCGGCCCAGCCAGTTGCTGATACGCATCCGATTGCGGGCGAAACCACGGTAGAAGAGATCAAAAGCGGGGCGAGCCGGCCACCATTGGGTCCAGCCGAGCACCCAGCCCAAACCGGCCAGGCGGTAACCCTCGCGCAGACTGTCCATTCCCACCGTGATGGTGCCGTCCGGCTTGATGCCGTACATGGCGGACTGGACCTGATCGGCATCCAACCCCCATGTTACGGCGTCGAAATCCTCGGCGGAGATGTCCACGGGCTCGATGGCCTCCGGCCGCCGGCGATAGAGATTGAGCACTTCCCGGCTGCACATGGGACACGACCCGTCGTATAGCATGCGGAAACGGTCACTCATCGCCGGCCTCCTGGGTGAGGCGTTAGTCACCGGACGGATCAGTCGTCCGCCGGGGTGAGCACGGCCGCGTCGGCGGCCATCTGCGCGGCCTGGGCGGCGGCGAGGCCGGCCACGTCGGTGCCCACGTCCTGTACGCCGTACTTCTTTTCCAGCTCGTAGATGGCGTCCAGGCCAAGCACGGAGGCAACGTCCCAACGGGTGCCGTAGCGGTCGGGATTCACCATGCCGTCTGCCATCAGCTCTTCGTAGGCGGCGCGCACCTGCTTGTAGATGAGCCAGATGGTGCTGCCGCAGATCATGATCTTGTAGCCCAACTCGTCCATGGTCTGCGTGGTTGCCAGGTCGCCGTTGTACATGCGAGGCACGTCGGCCAGGTCGGCGGCGTAGCGCTGGATGTCGTCCTGGGACTTGATGCCGTCGACGAACACCAGGTCGGCGCCGGCCTCGACATAGGCCCGACAGCGTCGGACGGTGTCCTCCCAGCCGGTGACGGCGTAGGCGTCGCAGCGGGCGATGATGACGAAATCGGGGTCGGTGCGGGCATCCAGGGCAGCACGGATCTTCTGGACGTGTTCCTCAGCAGGGACCACCTGCTTGCCCGCGAAGAACCCGCACTTCTTGGGGAAAACCTGGTCCTCCAGGTGGATGGCGGCCACGCCGGCGGACTCGTACTCGCGAACGGTGCGGTGCACGTTGAGGGGGTTGCCGTAGCCGGTGTCGGCGTCGCAGATCACCGGTATGTTGACGGCGTCAGCGATGTACTTGGCGTTGGAGACCATCTCGGTCATGGTGAGCAGGCCGACGTCGGGGAAGCCGCGTTCGGCGGCGGTTCCGGCTCCAGTCATGTAAACGGCCTGATGTCCAACATCCTCGGCGATTCGGGCGTGCAGAGCGTTGAGGACAAAGGGGGCGACGACCAACCGGTCGGAGGCGAGCATCTGGCGCAGCTTGGCAGTGGCTTTCATAGTTGTAATACCTCCACAAATGAACTTACATCGATGCACAGGATGAACAGGATAATGTGGCATCCGTCAGAGTTCAGATCAACTGGTGGACCGGGTGAATCGTTGGAACTCGACCTTGGGGCTGCCGAAATTGATAAGCAGTCCCACCGGGATACCGGTAGCGTTCAGGTAGTTGATCACCTGCGCTTTGTGCTGCGGGGTGAGCCGCTCTACGGCTTTTAGTTCGATGATCACTTTGCCCGGCACCAATAAATCGGCATAAAAATCACCTACAGGCGTTTTGCGAAACGTTACTTTGATTGGAGCCTGGACCTCCACCGGGATGCCAGCATCCCCGAGTGCAACCACCATAGCGTTTTCGTACACCGATTCCAGGAAGCCTGCTCCCAGTTCGTTCTGTACTTCGAAAGCACAACCTATGATCACCCTGGTCAAATCCGAATACAGCAATCCTCGATCCTGTCCATCCTGTCTATCGATGTAGAAATTCCATTCGTGGTCAGAAGATGCGGTCTGTTTCGGGGACCAGCGGGGGCAGGAGGGCCTCCATCCAGGGGACCATATCGCGCAACACCTCCACGGGTATTTCGTGACCCATGTTGTACTCGTTATAGGACAGGTTGTAGTTCTCCGCATCCAGGAACTCGTGGGTACGGCGGGCGCTGTCCATGGAGACCATCTGGTCGTGGAGGCCGTGGGCGACGAATACCGGTTGCTTCCGGTGGTCGGGCAGCCGCGGTCGCAGGATTTCGGGGTCGGGCAGGGACGCGCTGAGAGCGATCAACGCAACGAACTCGTCCGGCCGCTGCAGTCCCATGCGATAGGTCATGCCTCCACCCTGGGAGAAGCCAAGAAGGACGGCACGGTTTTCCCGGGCCCGAAACTCGTTCAGTACCTCGGCAAAGAAGGCGTCCAGCAGCGACTCTGCCTGGTCGAAATGTTCCTCGGTCGCCTGGCCGCGCGGCGGATGCCAGCCGTATCCGATCATGCCGGGGGCCAGTTCGAAGGGTATGGGCGCGTTGGGGCACACGTACACGTAGCCCTTGCGGTTGATGGACGGGGCGAGGCCGGCGAGGTCCTGCATGTTGGCGCCAAAACCGTGCAGCATGACGACCAGCGGGTAGTCGGCGTCGGCGTCGTAATCGTCAGGGAATATGACGAGATAGTGGAGTCCGTCCTCGGTTACCCTGCGCTGTTCGGCGTGCATCAGTCAGGCTCCTGTCCGTCGACATACGATTGAGACCATCCCAATCGTAACATATCGAAACCCGGGGCCTTTTTGAAGCGGCGGCCTGGCGCGGGCGCCGGGCACGCCGGCGCTGGGTCAGCGGCGTCAACAGCCGGGCTGGCCGTAGTTGCCGCAGCAGCCGCGTCGTGAGGCCACCTTCAGCCACGTGTTTGAGACCACCAACGACAGTACCTTGCGCCACGGCAGTCCGGTGCCTCGCAGGTTCGCGAACGCGGAGTCCCAGTGGTCGGGACCACCGTGTTGGTGCCCGTGGGGATGATCGTGTTCAGGCTCCTGGTCTGCCATTGGGGCAGCTCGGCGGCGGGTTCAGGCCCGGGAAGCGGCGGCGTTGGTGTCGCCGCTGCCGAACACGCCGAAGGGGTTCAGCGAGCGCGGCGCGTCATAAACGTCCATTCGCTCGGTACGCTTCAGCCAGCCAACCACGACGTAGGTGAGCGGCGTGGCGACGATCTCGTACACCGATTTGGCGATCCAAGCGCAGATGGCGGCGTTGAACACCGGCAGCCACGAGCCGTCGGGTCCGACCCACAGGCCGGAGACGCCGAAGGCGATGGTGAAGAACAGGATGGAGTCGATGCCCTGACCGACCACCGTGGAGGATATGGTTCGCAGCCACAGGAACCGTCCCTGCGTGCGGTTTTTGAGCAGGACCATGATGACGGCGTTGGAAAACTCGCCGACGATGTAGGCGACGAAGGAACCGAGCATAATCCAGCCAGTTGCCCCCAGGATGGTCTCATATTCCCCCTGGTTTTCCCAGAAGACCGCGCCCGGAATCATGCTTCCGACCCAGAAGAGAACCACCATCAGCAGGTTGCACACGAACCCCAGCCAGATGACGCCGCGGGCCACGCGGAACCCGTACACCTCAGTCAGGATGTCGCTGATGATGTAGCCGACGGGAAAACAGACGATGGCCGCCGACACCACGAACAGGTCACTGCCGATGAAGTTGAACGGCAAGGTGAACAGCGTAACCGGCTTGATGGCAATGATGTTGCTGACCAGCAATACTGTCACCGCCAGCGCGGCGATGATGACCAGTTTCCCGGAGAATTGCATGGACGCTCTCTCTGGCAGGGGCGCCGGGGCTACAGCAGCGGCAGGTAGCGCGAAATCTCGTAGTCGGTGACCGTGGAGCGGTATTGTTCCCACTCCTGTTTTTTGTTGCGGATCAGGGTTTCGTAGACGAAATCGCCGAGGGTTTTGCGCAGGAGTTCGCTGTTTTCCGCCAGTGCGATGGCCTCGCCCATGCTGGTGGGCAGGCGACCGATGCCCCGGGCAGTGCGCTCCTCGGCGGACATCGACATCACGTCACCGGTGATGGGCGATGGCACCGGGTATTCGTCCTCGATACCCTTGAGGCCGGCGGCCAGCAGGGCGCTGAACGCGAGGTAAGGGTTGCAGGCCGGATCGGGTGCGCGGTACTCGACGCGCAACGAGGTTTCATAGCCGGCCTTGTACGAGGGAACCCGTATCAGATCCAGGCGGCTGGACATGGTCCAGGACACGTGCACCGGGGCTTCGTAGCCGGGCACCAGGCGCTTGTAGGAGTTCACCCACTGGTTGGTCACCAGGGTGATCTCCGGCGCGTGGCGCAGCAGGCCGGCGATGAACCGTTTGCCGATCACCGACAGGTGCAGGTCGTCATCCGGGTCGTAGAATGCGTTGCTGTTGCCACGAAACAGCGACTGGTGGGTATGCATGCCGCTGCCGTTGGAGGTGGAGAACGGCTTGGGCATGAAGGACGCATACACGCCCTGCTGCTGGGCCAGTTCCTTGATTACCATGCGGGCGGTCATGACGTTGTCGGCCATGGTCAGGGCGTCGGTGTACTGGAGATCGATCTCGTGCTGGCTGGGCGCGCCCTCGTGGTGCGAATATTTGACCGGGATTCCCATTTCAGCGAGGTTGAGCACGGTGTCGCGTCGGAGGTCGGAGGCGGGGTTGCTGGAGAGTTGGTCGTAATATCCGTAGGTGTCCAGCGGCTCCGGAGTTTCGGCGTCCCGCAGGTAGAAGTATTCGAGCTCCGGGCCGACGTAGTAGATGTACCCCAGGCTGGCGAGACGCTCCAAATTACGCTTCAAAACGTGGCGCGGATCTCCGATGAACGGCTCACCCCTCGGAGTGCGGACGTCGCAGAAGATGCGGGCCACGGCGTTGCGCCGGGGGCGCCAGGGCAGGAGGGTGAAGGTGGTCGGGTCCGGAAAGGCCCGCATGTCGCTTTCGGTGTCGGTGCTGTAACCCTCTATGGCCGCCCCGTCGAATCCGACGCCCAACTCCAGGGCGTCCTCGAGGTCGTCCACGGTAATGGCGAAACCCTTGAGGTTGCCGAGGATATCGGTGAACCAGAGGCGAATGAATTTGACGTCGAAGTCTCGAGCGCTGCGGAGCACGTATTCGCGCTCGGCGGCGTGGTGGTCAGTCAGCACGAATGGTCTCCTGAAAGGTGGTTGTCCCGACGCACCGGATATTCTCCGGGGCATTGTACCAGTAGGGGCGGGTTGTCACCCGCCCCCACACGGTTCGCCGTCGTCGACAGCGTCGCGACTAGGCGTCGAAGTACTTGAAGAATTCGATGGGATGGGGGCGCAGGCGCAGGTCGTCCACGTCGTTCTTTTTGTAGTCCAGCCAGGTCTCGATGAGGTCGTCGGTGAAGACGCCGCCGCGCATCAGGAACTCGTTGTCGCGCTCGAGCGCGGCCAGGGCCTCGTCCAGGGAGCCGGGAACCTGGCGGATCATGGCCAGGTCGGCGGCGGACATTTCGTAGAGGTTCTGGTCCACCGGGTCCGGCGGCTCGATCTCGTTGATGACGCCGTCAATGCCGGCCATGAGCATGGCCGCGAAAGCGATGTAGGGGTTGCAGGCCGGGTCGGGAGCGCGGAACTCCAGACGGCGGGCCGATGGGCTGTTGGAATAGGTCGGGATGCGGATGCAAGCCGAGCGGTTGCGTACCGAGTAGACCAGGTTCACCGGAGCCTCGAAGCCGGGCACCAGGCGCTTGTAGCTGTTGGTGGTGGGAGCGGCGAAGGCCAGCAGGGCCGGCGCGTGCAGCAGCAGACCGCCGATGTAATGGCGGCAGGTGGCAGACAGCATGGCGTATCCGTCGGCGTCATAGAACAGGTTGGATCCGTCCTTCCACAGGCTCTGGTGGGTGTGCATGCCGGTGCCGTTGTCGCCGAAGAGCGGCTTGGGCATGAAGGTGGCCACCTTGCCGTGGTTCTTGGCCACGTTCTTCACCACGTACTTCAGGATGGTCACGGTGTCGGCCATGGTGGTCAGGGTGTCGTAACGGACGTCGATCTCGGCCTGACCGGCGGTGGCAACCTCGTGGTGGTGCTTTTCGACGATGATGCCGAAGTGCTCGATCTTCTGGACCATCTCGGAGCGGATGTCCTGGAAGGTGTCGAAGGGAGGCGCCGGGAAGTAGCCTTCCTTGTTGCGCGGCCGGTAGGCCAGGTTGTTGCTCCCGTGGATGGGCTGCTGCACGCCGGTGTTCCAGAACCCCTCATCGGAGTCGATGAAGTAGTAGCCGGAGTTGATGTTCTGGTCGAAGCGGGCCGAGTCGAAGATGAAGAACTCGGGCTCCGGGCCCCAGAAACTGGTGTCGGCAATGCCGGTGGTCCTGAGGTAGGCCTCGGCCTTTTGGGCGACGTGGCGCGGGTCGCGGCTGTAGGACTCGCGCGTTACCGGGTCCAGGATGTCGCAGATCATGTGGAGGGTCGGGATTTCGAAGAACGGGTCGACGGTGGCGGTGCTGGCATCGGGGATCAACAGCATGTCGCTTTCGTCGATGGACTTGAAACCGCGGATGCTGGAGCCGTCGAAGCCATAGCCCTCGGCCATGTTGTCCTCGGTGAGCTCGCTCAGCGGGATGGAGAGGTGCTGAAACGTGCCCGGCAGGTCGGTGAACCGCAGGTCGATGATGCCGATGCTGTTGGACTTGCAAAACTCGATGACCTCTCTGGGGGTCATGCCGGGTTCCTCCTTTGAGACCGGTTGTCGTGCGGGTGGGGTGCGTCGGTCAGGCACTGCTGACCGGGGGTTCAGGCGACTAGTTCATTCCCTCCCCGTGCTGCGTCAGGTCAACGCCGATCTCCTCTTCCTGGTCAGTGACGCGCAGGCCGATGGTGTACTTCAAGGCCAGCAGGATGATGGCGGACACCACGAAGGACCAGGCGAAAGCGGCTCCGATGCCGATGATCTGATAGAGAATTTGCTCAATGCGCGTGACGTCGGCTTCCAGCGCGCCGAAGCCAATGCCGACGAAGATGCCGGTGGCCAACGCGCCCCACATTCCACCGATTCCGTGGATGCCGAACACGTCCAGCGAGTCGTCGATGCGGAACTTGTGCATCAGTTCAACGGCGATGAAACAGGCCCCGCCGGCGCCGGCGCCGATGATGATCGCGGGCATGACACCCACAAAGCCGGCGGCCGGGGTGATCGCCACCAGGCCGGCCACCGCGCCAGCCGCGGCGCCGCTGGCGGAGGGGCGCTTGGTGATGAACCAGGAGATGATGGACCACGAGGACATGGCGGTCGCGGCGGCCACGTTGGTGACAACAAAGGCGTTGGCGGCGGTCTCGGTGCTGAGGTCGAAGCTGCTGCCCGCGTTGAACCCGAACCAGCCGAACCACAGCAGGCCGGCGCCCAGGAGCACCAGCGGAACGTTGTCGGGGGCAAGGTTCACTGTGCCGAAACCGCTGCGGCGTCCAACGATCAACGCGGCAGCCAGGGCGGCCGTGCCCGATGCGATGTGGACCACGGTGCCACCGGCGAAGTCCAGGGCGAAGCCGGATTCACTCATTCCCAAAACGCTGCCCAGGTTGCCCAGCCAGCCACCACCCCAGACCCAGTGGCACAGGGGAGCGTACACGATCGTCACCCAGAGGGCGGCGAAGATTATGTAGGACTGGAACTTGAACCGCTCGGCAAAGCCGCCGGCGATCAGGGCCACGGTGATGATGGCGAACATGCCCTGGAAGATCATGAACGCCTGCTCGTCGAGACCGACGCCCACCATGCCGAACTTGGTGAGGTCACCGACGAAGCCCAGGCCGCCGACACTAGTGCTGAAGGCGAGGCTGTATCCCCAGAGAACCCACAGCACACTGACCACCCCAATGGCGGTGATGGAGTGCATCATCGTCCCGATGACGTTCTTGTGGCGGACCAGCCCGCCGTAGAACAGGGCCAAACCCGGCACCATCAGGAACACCAGAGCAGCTGATATCAGGAAGGAGAATACTTCCAGCTCGGTGAACTCCATTTCTCTATCTCCCCACTAATCACCGCCGGCAGATGCCTTTTAACCGGGTCACCGCTGCGGCCCGCCCGAAGGCGGATGGCCGTACCGTCAACGGTAATGTTGATGTGCATTTGTCGACGCGAAAATTTACGGCAACAGTGTAGATTTCCAGTGTTACGGACTAATGACGGAAATGTTACAAAGTTGTTACGCGCAACCGGGATAGCTCACCGGCACAGGGAAAAGTTCGGCGGATCGACGGGCCGCAGTCAGCTTCAGCGTGTCTCCGCCGGATAAGGCCGCAGGTGGACCGCCACCCGCGGCGGCTTGATTCGAGAGTGCTGTTTGTGCCGAGTTTACGAAAATCGGCGGCGCCGATATTGTTTGCCGCCCGATTGCCCCGCCGGCGTATCGGGGAGCGCCGTCCGGCCGATAACGATTGCAAAAGATCAATATGGTCTCAAGACCCGGAATATTCCACAGGTGGTATATCGTCGCCTGCGGGTTCCTGAGCCAGGGAATGCGCGTGGGCCTGGGAGCCCAGACGTTCGGCTTCTTCTTCAAGCCGATGATCGAGGAACTGGGATGGAACCGCACCGTGATGACCGGGGCGCTCCTGGCACGAGACCTGGTCCGGGCGGGCGCATCACCTGTCTTCGGATACGCCGTGGATCGCTTCGGCCCTCGCTTCCTGATGGCGGGCAGCGCGGTCGTGTTGGGCGTGTCGATGATGCTGTTGTCCCAGACCCGGGGGCTCTGGAATTTTGTCCTGTTTTACGGCGTCATCGGAACCTGGGTCGGCTACGGCTTCGTCAGTCCGACCATTGCCAAGTGGTTCGTTCGTCATCGGGGCCGGGCCACCGACATCGCGACGGCCGGGCTCAATGTCGGCGCGGTTGCCCTTGTTTTTGGAGTAGGCTCGGAGCCTATCCCACGACCGCCCAAATCAACGTGATTGCGCCCGCCGCCACCAGCGATCCCGCCCACAGCAGGTCGAGGTTGATCCAGCCGCGTCGCAGAAACGCCAGGCCGACCCGGTAGTAGACGACCACCGCCGCCGCCAGCATCGCCGCCAGCATGACGACGGTGTGCATCAGAAGCCCGGCGAGCCACCATACGGGGGCGTCGGTCAGGGACAGAAAGCCGCCGTGCTCACCCAGGTCGCCGACAATGCCCGACGCGGCGTCCGGGCGGGTCAGGGAGAGTACCACCGGAGCCAGCATCAACCCCGCGCCGTGGGCCGACGCCATCAGAAATGACCAGGCGATCAGGTCGCGTCCGCCCACGTTCATCCCCACCCACCGGGGGTGTCGGTAGTATCGGACCAGCCGGTAGATGCCGAAGCCCAGCAGGATCGCGCCCGCGGCGATGCGCACCCATTTCAGGGGCAGGAACGCGCCGGCCAGGACCAGCGCGGCCATGATGATCGCCACCGACGCCAGGTGGCCGATGGCGATGTATCCCGTGGCAGTGTACAGCTGGACCGGCCGCTGCCGCTGCAACGCCAGCGCCACGGCGAACAGCCACCCCATCGCCGGGTTCAGCCCGTGGAATACCCCCAGCGCGGCCAGACCCAGCCACGGGCCCAGCGATGCCAGGGCCGCCGGATCGGGAATGAGGGCGTGCAGCAACACTGCCGACACTGCCGGTCCGGCGGCCCTGGAGCCGTTTGTTACGTTTTGTGAACGGTAGTGCGCGCTACGGGAAGCAGTAAGTATCGGACGAGGCGTCGCCGCCCTGCAGCCGCACCTGGTGGGTGCGCGTCTTCCCGTAATCGACGAAGAAGTCCTCGTTCACCGACATTCCGCCCTCGGGATTGACATCGATGCGGCTGAGCCAGCCGTTCAGCCCGTCGGGATAGAACTGGTCGTCCCACGAGGAATAGAGCGAGTTGGTCAGGTACACCCGCCGGCCGTCCCGACTGATCTCCACCATCTGCGGACCGCCCGTGAGGGTCGCGCCGGTGGGATGCGCCGCCTTGCGCACCACGCCGCCCATCTCCAGCTCGCCGGTCTGCACCGGGTTGAACGGGTCGGACACGTCGTACTGCAGCAGCTTGCCGGTTCCCCAGCAGGACACGTAGAGGAACCGGTCGTCCAGGGAGAGGTCGATGTCGGTGATCAGCGGCGGCACCGCGCCCAGGGGCTGCAGGGCCGGCGGCAGATCCGCGGCTTCCGCCGGTTCGGCGGGCACGGATATGACCTTGCGGGCGGCCCATTCGTCGCCGTCCCGGTACCAGACGAATATGGAGCCGGAAAGATCCTCGGTGCTCACCACCACGCCGCAGAATCCGTAGTGCCGCGTCGGGTTGTGCGCCGGACGCAGCTCCAGGGCCATCTGATGCTGTGCCCCCAGATCAACGGCCTGCCGGTGAGTCCGGCGGCGCATATCCCAGAAGTGCAGCATGTGGCCGTAATTCTGTCCCACCACGTCCTCCAGCCGTGCACCGGTTTCGAACATCTCGGGAGTGCCCCACTCGCTGGTCATCATGGTGTCGATGCCGATGTGCCACCAGAAATCGTAGGCCAGTTCCTGCGGCCCGCGGTCCAGCTCCCACGGCCCGATGGGCTCGAAGGTATAGTGGTCCAGCATCATGATTCCGCCGGGCCGGTCGCCGTCGGCGGAGCCCAGGGCGCTGACGTAGATCGCGTCCGGCCCGCAGTGAACGGTGTGGGGACGGCTGTAGCCCGCCCTTCGCACCTGCTCGGCCTCGATGGTCTTGACGATCCGCGGGCGCTGCGGGTCGGGTTGGGTGTCGATGATGTAGATCCGGCTGTTGGCCAGGCTCGGGACCACCAGGTAGCGGCGCTCCAGGTGGGGATGCGCCGACGACGGGCAGAGGGCCGCGCTGCAGGCGTTCCAGTTGAAGTGGTGCAGCTCGTCGCCCACGTGGGGCATTTCCAGCGAGTGGACCACCTGCGAATACGACGCCGAGTTGGGGTCGCAGTCCACCACGGTCATCGCGTCCGGCTCGCCGGTGCCGGGATTGAGCACGGCGACATAGGCCAGGCGCTCCTGCGGAGCTTCCATAGCCAGGCGCGCCGAGGGGTAAAAGGTCGGGTCGGGTCTCCAAAGGGCCATCTTTCCGCTCTCCTTCGTCTGTCTCTCTCACACGGCGCGTCTTCCGCACATTGCGCTACGGGCGGCCGTATCTTAACTCCGCTCGGTTGGCAGGGCGGCATGTCAAACGCACTCCACCGGGTCAGTATCATATCCGGTTCGAATGCCACTGGATACCCAACCAAGGGATCAACTGGGTCTTGACCTTCCCATCCGCCGCAGTCCTATGGATTGTCGATCGCCCCGATCTGCAATCCGCCGCAAGACGGTTGGCCGAGCCGGCGTGTCGATGGCGCGAGCGAAGGAAAATGTTGGCACGTGTGATCGAGGTACGGAACTTCGCGCTCTTCCGTACACCTTGGTAGACTATGGGAGGTGCAATGCGTCCAGCGTGGCACGCACTGAGGACGAGGTCCACGCGTTGACCACCACCATCGACAAACTTGAGGCAATAGAGGCCGTGTCACGAAGGTGGTGGCGAATTTCTGAGCGATCTTATATACCAGAAAGAGGGCGGCGCATTAACTGCACCGCTACCTCAGGTCAGGATGGCAGCGAATCTGTGGGTGAGGATCCATCACAAAACATATCTGAGAGTGCTCAAAGCAGCCGAGCGACATTCGCCGTCGGCGCATGGGTCGTGACCGATTGACAGTCGCCGATGCCAAAGTCTAACCAATCGATGTGGAGACAACAATGGCACTGATTCCTTCATTTTACTTGGATGCGGTCGTTGCCTTAGGAGACATCTCTCCCGACGGCACCACCCGGTACCACTCGACGGGCTTCTTGTACGGTTGGCCAGCTGGAGAAAACGAACATGGCCAAAAAGTGCACCGGACTTTTCTTTTGACCAATAAACACGTTCTAGAGGGAGCCCTCACGCGCGACTGCGCGCTCCAAGCGAGATTCAACACACAGGATGAGACCGGAGCAAACACTTACGAGATAGACCCTACAGGTGAACACTGGACCGTCAACCTGGATTACGATGTTGCCGTTCTGTCGGTGAACACCATGAGGCTAGACGCTGACGGCATCAAATTTAGCGTCTTCCACGCCGAGCAACACACTTTCACGCTTGAACAGGCTCGCTCTGCCGAGATCGCTGAGGGAGACGGCATTTTTGTTTTGGGGTTTCCATTGGGGCTAGCCGGTGACGAGCGCAATTACGTCATTGCCAGGCAAGGTGTAATAGCGCGTGCACAAGATTGGCTTAAAGAAAAGAGCCGCGATATTCTGATCGACGCATCAATTTTCCCCGGTAACAGCGGAGGGCCAGTCGTTCTGAAACCTGAAGTCGCTGCGATCTCGGGCACGAAAGCTAACGACCGTTGCGTGCTGATTGGTATGGTGTCTAGTTACGTCCCGTACCGGGAAGTTGCCGTGAGTCAGCAAACTGGTAGACCAAGGATGGTGTTTGAGGAAAATTCTGGTCTAGGCAAGGTGGTCCCGAACGACGTGATCCAAGACACCATCCGGTCTGCCGTCCAGAAACTACCGTCGAGCACTCGGTGCTAGTAAGCTCGGTCAACTCGTGCCCCGTGTGTCCTAGCGCACGTGAAAATGATCGTCACCGCCTCCCATTCCCCCGGCGCATCTTCCGCCTTCGTTACGTCCCGGTCGAAAACGCGGGCTGGCGTATTTCCCGCCACGTCCTCCAGCCGCGGTTCGACGACCAGTTGGTAGTCACCAGTTTTCCAAGGAACATCCGGCGCAAAGCTCCAACTGTGCTCACGTTTCCCGATCTCGCCCATGCCATCCAGCGTCACATCCCCGGAATCCCTCACCGACAGGCAGTGCTGTAGCAGCCCGTGGTCCAGCGGCCGGTCGAATTCAACCTGCAGCGGGTCTCGCGAGCCGGCGGCGGGGGTGGTCACTTGCCAGGCGGCCGGGTCAAGGCGTGAGCGCAGAGGCGGCCCAACGTCATAGCTCCGTGCCATCCCCGCCCGGAGCGGCTGACCCGTTGCGTCGCGGAAGGCCGGGTCGATGGTGATGCGGACCGTCGTGCCCTCGACCAGCGGGTAGCCGAACTCCAGGTTGGGCACGAGGCCGCGCTTGATGCGGCCCGGGTCCAGCAGCATGGTCAGGCGTTTGCGCTGGGCGTCCCACAGCTCCGGCTCGGGCGGCAGGAAGACGTCGTCCAGGGTTTCGCCGGTGTCAGCGCGGGTGACGGTTATCGCGCGCGCCGCCCAGCCCTCGCTCATCGGCGCGGAGAAGTGCACGTATACCCGCAGCAGGTTGACCGGAAGCTCGGCGGCGGTGGGGTAGATCTCCAGCGCCTCCGTGGTGGTTGACCCTTTAGAGGATGCCCGCCGGATGTCCCAGACCTCCGCGCCGCAGACAGACCCAACCAGCAGGGAGTAGCTCACCCCGTCGACAAAGGGGAAGCGGGGCACGAACCAGGCCGCTTCGCCTTCGATGAGGAAACTACCAGCCACCGGTGGAACAACCGGCCAGCCCCCGCCGTGAGGCACGGCCTCGCTGGGATACAGGGCGAGACGCCGGGACAATGCCCCGGCGTCCAGACCGTTTAACTCGCCAAGTTCGGCCTCAGTCCAGCCGCCGATTTTCAGGCAGTCGCGTCCCTCGTGCTGCGCCCACTCCAGTTGCAGTCGGCGGCGCTGGGTCACAGCGTCGCGGTGGCGTAGGTGCGGAGATGCGAGCGCCCTTCCTCGTCCTGCTGGAGCATCAGCACGCCGTTGCCGTTGAGGTTGGCCATGCGCTTGACGCCGGGATGGGGCAGCAGTTCCCGCGGCACGCCCACGCCCGGCGTCACCGGGTCGGCCGGCGAGGCGTCCATCGAATCATCGGGCTCGGTCAGCGGACCCTGCACATCAATGTCCTTGCAGGCGACCTTGAACAGCGGATGCCGGTCGTTGCACACCAGCAGGTACTCGCCGCCGTCGTGCTCGTACGAAATCAGGTCAATCGGATGATTGTGCGAGCCCAGTTCGGCCACGGTCTTGCCCATGACGTGCTTTTCGGTGTCGAAATCGGCCAGGGTGAACTGCACCACCGGCGTGCACGTGTAGCTGGCCAGGATGCTGGTGTTGTCCTGGTAGGGCACGAAGGCACGGATGGGCGCGGCCGTCTCGTACACGCCGTGGGAGACGTGGAAGATCTCCAGGGAGTTGGATTTGGCCTCGCCGTTGAAGGGGAAGGGAATCCGCCGCAGGGTGGAGGTGAACTCCTCGTTGGAGGTACCCGCCACCAACAGCAGCCCGTCGACGTAGGACATGTCCGTCACGGTGACGGTGCGAAGCTGCATGCGGGTCACCAGACGCGGGTCGTCTGCGTCGGCGGCGTCGGTGATGTCGTACCGGGAGAAGGCCACGTCATCCAGCGGCACGTCCCCGATGGAACCGTCGCCGGACACCCTGATGATCACCGGCGTCGCCGCGTCGCCGCTTCCGCGCATCACGGAGCAGTACACGTTGCCCGACCTTGGGTGCGCCACGATGTCCCGGATGGTCACATCCTCGCGGGAACAGCCCAGGTAGGACGCCAGGGACGCGTCGAAGTTCTCGAGGTTCACGTCCTGCGGCTCGCCGTCGCCGGCGTCTCCGACGTCGATGGCGAAGATGGACGCGCCCACGTTGTCGGCGGCGAACAGCACGCCCCCGGGTCCGAAGGCCAGCGGACCAACCGATTTGATCGCCGGCGTACCAACGGCCAGGCCGAGATTTGCCAGACTTGTCGCAGTTCCGAGGTCAACCATGACTACCTCCTACGCTTTTCGTATCGAGATTTTCGCCAGTGTAGCATCGTGGCGACTGCCGGGCTACCGCCGGGCCAAAACCGACGCAGTTTTGCTATACTCCGGCCGGTAAACACCACCGATAAACATGAAAGGAATTTGACGACCGCCGCGAGGAGATCGCCATGACTACCGAACGTCGCCGAGGAACCGTTACCCTCCGCCAGGTGAGCGGATCCGCCCGATCAAAGAAGGTCAGGGTCGAGTTGGGAGAAGAGTCCGCCTTCACCGACCTCCCCGCGCCCGTGAAGGTGGGCGACGCCCGGTACTTCCTGGTGCGCGGGCGCGACGGGTACAAGCTGCTGTCCACCATCTGCCCCCACCAGGGCGGCGAGATCGAGGATGAGGGCGACGAGGTGTTCGTCTGCGACGGCCACGGCTGGCAGTACGAGAAGGGCGAGGGCACCTGCGTCAACCAACCCGACTTCCGCATGAAGGCGTTCCTGGTCACCCAGCAGGAGGGCCGGCTGGTGGCGCTGGTCCCAGACGAATAGGCCACTCCGCCCAACCGTCGAAATGAGTTCGGCCCCGGGGCGAAACGCTCCGGGGCCGTTCGCATGGCCGTCAGCGACCGGATCGGGATCAGCCGACCATGTCGTAGCTGCGCAGGAGCTTGCCCGGCAACTCGCCGGTGCACTCATTTTCAACGAATGTGACGGTGCCGTTGACCAGGATGTAGCGGATGCCCGTGGGCTTCTGCACCAGCCGCTTCTCGCCGCCGGGGAAGTCGGTCTCGAACCGGGGCTTGTCGTACAGCAGCCCCAACTCGTCCATGTTGTAGATCATGACATCGGCATAGTCGCCGACGCGCAGGGTGCCACGACCCTTCATGTCCGAGAACGCCGCCGGCAGCGCGCTCATCTTCTGGTGCGCCTGCTCCAGGGTCATCAGCTCGTTGTCGCGGATCCAGTGGCCCAGGAAGTACACCGGCCACACGCTGTTGACCAGGAACCGGGTGTGGGCGCCGCCGTCCGACACCGAGATGTGGACGAAGGGATTGACCAGCCGCTCGGCCCGCGCGTCGTCGCCCTGCCCGCCGGCCGGATGGGCGAACTCCGTCTCGAGGTCCTCGTCCAGCGCGATGTCCAGGAACGCGTCCAGCGGATGCTTGCCCTCGGCCTCGGCGATGTCGGCGATGGACAGGCCCTCGTACTTGAGGTTCCGTTCCAGCGCCACCTCGACCACCTGCACTTGCGTCCAGTCGGTGCGCGCGTGGGGCCGCTCGATGACGTCGCGCTTCATGCCCGAGCGAATGCCGTCCTCGGACAGCTTGGCGATGCGCTCCTCCTTGCTGCCCACCAGCGGCTGCACCCAGTTGGGCATGTAGTCGAACAGGTTGTACTCGGAGAGCTTGAACTCGGCGATGGTCGGCACCGAACCCTGCTGCGCCAGTACGGGCAGTCCCTCCTGCCGGACCTCCTCCAGCCAGTCGTAGCCTTCCTCATCGCCCAACGCGACGTGCAGCGGGCGGCCGCTCATGCGCACCATCTCCGCCAGCATCTCCCGCTGGCCGGGCCGGTCATCCGAGATACCGATGGTCCAGCCCAGGTGGCCCACGCCGAACTGGCTCAGCACCTGCGACAGGGCGTAGAACTCCTCGGGCGACGCCACGTGGCTGGGCAGCCAGCTGCCGTCCTCGGGCCGGTCCTCCAGGTTCTTGTCGGCGGACAGCCCGAACGCCCCCGCCTTCATGGAGTCGTGCAGGATCTGCTTCATCTGGTTCAGCTCGGCGTCGGTCACGGAGGTCCGCTCCCGCGCCGGAATCATGCCCAGCACGTAGCCCCGCAGCGGCGAGAAGGGCACCAGCGCGCCGACGTTCACCCCCAGGCCCTGCCGGTCCAGGCTGTCCATGTATTCGGGGAAGGTCTCCCAGTCCCAGCGCATCCCCAGCCGCATCGACTCCAGCGGGATCGCCTCGATGCGGTTCATCATGCGCATGTTCAGGTCCCGGTCCTCCGCCCGGGTCGGCGCGAACCCGAAGCCGCACTGTCCCACGGTCAGGGAGGTTACGCCGAACCATCCCGACAGCGACGCATAGGGGTCCCAGTTCAGTTGCGCGTCGTAGTGCGTGTGCAAGTCCACGGCGCCCGGGGCCACGATGCACCCGCTGGCGTCCAGTTCCCTGGCGCCGCCAGAGCTGATGCGGCCGCTGATCATGGCCACCCGCCCGTCCTTGATGCCCACATCGGCGCGGACGCGGGGCAGGCCGGTGCCGTCGATTACGGTTCCACCGCGAATTACCAAATCAAATTCCGGCATACAGTTACCTCCCAACGGCAATGTGCTGCAGTTTCGTCGCGATCTGCCCGACGATATGAGCAAATCATGGTGGCGGCAGTGTAAGTGCGCTGTAAATGGCTGTCAATTTTGTGACGGATATCGCAATCGTTATGCAAAGCAGCGCAGTTTTCCTTCCAGGCTAGCGCCCGGACGTCGTCGGTTCACTCGGCCACCGTGGACGCCTGATACCATGACTGTCACCAGATAATAAGGAGCCACCCGCCATGGCAGACCAGCAAATCTCCGCCGCCGATCCTCACCCCAGACGCCGGGTCCAGGCGCTCGACGTGGAACTCGCCACCGTCGATACCGGACAGGGCGACCCGGTCGTGTTCCTGCACGGGAACCCCACCTCGTCCTACCTGTGGCGCAACGTCATCCCCCACGTGGCCGAGAACGCCCGCTGCCTGGCCCCCGACCTGCTGGGCATGGGCGAGTCGGACCGCGCCCCCGACGGGTCCTACCGCTTGGTCGACCACGCCCGGTACCTGGACGCCTGGTTCGATGCCCTGGGGCTGACCGAGAACGTCACGCTGGTCGCCCACGACTGGGGCTCGGCGCTGGCCTTCCACTGGGCCCATCGACACCAGGACCGGGTCAAGGGGATCGCCTATATGGAGGCCATCGTCCGGCCTTTGGCGTGGGACGAGTGGCCCGAGCGTTCCCGGGGACTGTTCCAGTCCATGCGCTCAGCGGACGGCGAGCAGATCATCCTGGAGCGGAACGTGTTCGTCGAGCGCATCCTGCCGGCCAGCGTGATGCGCGGACTGACCGAACCGGAGATGGAGGTCTACCGCCGGCCCTACCTGGAACCCGGCGAGTCCCGCCGGCCGACCCTGACCTGGCCCCGCCAGATCCCCCTGGACGGCGAGCCGGCCGACGTGGTGGAGATCGTCGATGCCTACTCCCGATGGCTGTCGTCCAGCAACGTCCCCAAGCTGTTCATCAACGCCGACCCGGGCACCATCCTGACCGGCGCCCAACGCGAGTTCTGCCGCTCCTGGCCCAACCAGCGCGAGGTGACGGTCCCCGGCTACCACTTCATCCAGGAAGACGCGCCGGCTGAGATTGGGCGGGCCGTTGCGGAGTGGCTGGACTCGCTGGCGTAGTATTCCAGAGAGGAGCCCATCTTGGCTAAGCCCCAATCCACCGAAAGGATGGGTGTGGCGGCATGGTGATGGGATAAGAAAGTGCTCCCGGCTTCGGGGATAATGGTTTTTGACAACGAAAACCAATCCCTCACAAGGAGCACCCAACGGATGCTACCACCTGAGCGTCCTGACCGCATCCATGTCGCCTTCGACGATCACCGCTTGGTGGCCAACGCCGGGCTGCTTTTGCCGGTTACCCTGGCCCATCATCTGGGGCTGGGCGAGTTGGTTGACCGCCACGTTGACTTGGGAGATGCGCCGGGACGGGCCAACGCTGGCGACAAGATACTGACGTTGGTGGCATCGGCATTGGCCGGTGGCGACTGCATTGATGATGCCGACGCGCTACGCGCTGGGGGGACCGAGCACGTGCTGGGCTGCGCAGTCAAGGCGCCTTCCACGCTGGGGACCTTCCTGCGGAGTTTCCGATGGGGCCACGTGCGGCAGCTGGACCGGGTGAGCCGAGAGGCGCTGGCGAGGGCCTGGGCGGCTGGTGCCGGACCCGGCGATGAGCCGCTGACCATTGATCTTGATTCCACTGTCTGCGAGACCTTTGGGTTGGATAAGGAAGGCGCGCAGCGCCACAACTACGCGGGACAGCGGGGCTATCACCCGCTCCTCGCCGTTGCCGCCGGAACCGGCGACGTGCTGATGGCACGGCTGCGCCAGGGCCGGGCCAACACCGCTCGAGGGGCCGCCCACTTCCTGCGTGAGACCATCAGCCGAGTGCGCTACGCGGGGGCCACCGGGCCACTGACCATGCGGGCCGACAGTGGCTTCTACAACCACGACATCGTCGCCGTCTGCCGGAAGACCAAGGTCCGCTTCTCCATCACCGTACGCCAGTACCAAAGCGTGCGCAATCTCATCGAGGCCATACCCGAAGCAGAGTGGACGCCCATCCCTTACTGGATGGAGGGAGCCGCCGACGTGGCGGAGACCACCTACACTCCGTTTCAGCATGAGCCCGACGCCGTATCGGTCCGACTCATCGTCCGCAGAGTGAAACCCACGCCCGGCTCCCAACTCGCGCTGCTTGCCACCCACAGCTATCACGCTTTCATCACCGATAGAGACGGCGACACCCTGGAACTGGAGGCCAACCATCGCCGCCACGCCGAGATCGAGAACGCCATCCGCGATCTCAAGTACGGCGTGGGGCTCAATCACCTGCCCTCGGGGCGCTTCCCCGCCAACGCCGCCTGGCTGGCAGTACAGGTGATGGCGCATAACCTCGCCCGCTGGACCGCCCGCATCGGCATGGGAGAGCAACTGATCACCACCAAGACCCTCCGACGACGCTTCTTCTCCCTCCCCGGACGCATCACCCGCAAGGCACGCCGTCTCACTTTGCATCTTCCCCGGGGCTGGCCCTGGCAGAACCAGTTCGCTGGTGCCCTGGCGAGACTGCGCGCCCTGCCACTGCCTTCCTGACGCCGCCCTCCGCCTTTGACCTATACACAATAACGCCCCACGCCTGGACGATCAGCGCCTCAGGCTGGGCCCCTCACGGTCTCCGCCGGCGGTCTGCGCTGAAAATCGCTCCCAACGCCGCTACCACGGGCCGCAAACATCCCCTGGCGTAGCAGCCACACTACCCATCGTCCATTTCACCGGCATCCGGTCCTCGCCAACCCATGCCCTGACCCCGCATCCCTCGTCTGATCGCCGCCGCGGTATCCCCTCGGTGGATTCGGGCTAAGGCTGCCCGTCATCCTTGTGACCTGCACAATGCAGCGAATTTTCAACCGCCTATCCCGATTCGAGAGCAGATCTCACGGCCTCAACCGCGTCGTCAATTTTGTCATGCTCCCAAACTCTCACTACCTTCCAACCGTCTCGCTGTAGGGCATGGGAGTCGGCCAAATCTTTAGCTTTGTTGCCGTTTAATTTGGCCTCCCAATAAGTCACGTTGGTTTTGGGCGTCCGTCCATGTTCAGGGCAGGAATGCCAAAAGCACCCGTCAATGAAAACCGCTACCCGACGTTTGAAGAAAACTATGTCGGGACGCACTCTACGCTCTGATGCATCAACAGGGGCATCTACGCGATATCGCCAACCTTGGCGATGCAAAGCAGAGCGCAAAAGCAGTTCGGGCTTCGTATCCCGTCGTCGATTGGCCCGCATGGTTGCGGTGGCGGCAGAGCTCGAAGCAACAGGCGGTGTCAAGGAAGATAGGGCGTATTCAGCTGCCAAGCCGACCACCCGATCATGCATAGTTTTCACGTGAGCCACAACCAGCAACTGGAAGCGCCGCATTCCCAATCGATGCCGTACAGTCTTCGAGCGCGCCCACCTTCATCAACTAATGAGGGCCTAGAAACTGCTCACCGTCAAAATGAATCATATGATCTGGTTCATCCACTATCCAGACCTCCGTCTCCCAACTGATGGAC
The DNA here is from genome assembly GCA_951813535.1 of uncultured Dehalococcoidia bacterium. Classification (GTDB taxonomy): domain Bacteria; phylum Chloroflexota; class Dehalococcoidia; order Lucifugimonadales; family UBA3495; genus Bin87. Next base: position 3,642,107 of record OX638345.1, read on the forward strand.
TTTGAGAATCTTCCGAACGTGGACGTACTCATGAACGCGCTGACGAACACGCACCCTACCGTTGCGTTTTTAGTGAGGCGTCGCAGGGCCAAGTGCCTAATCCGGTCAATCGGGTTTGATGAATGAACTGCTTCGATGACAAACAACCATTCTTGCTCCTCGTCGTAGGCAAGCACGTCGGGCAACATCGTGTCTCTAGATGGTTCTGCTATGCCCAGCGAGCGCAGTTTCTCCGCGTCGATGTGGAGCACTTTTCTTGACGTATCCCCCAAGTACAGCACCTCGGCTCCTTTTGAGAAGCGCGGCAGGAACTCCTCAATGATGGCCTTCTGAATTTGGTTGTGCGGGCCCGGCGATAGGTTGTAGGTCTCCCCACTTGGAAGTTTGACCGGAACCATCCTGAACTCACGCGCCTTGCTAAGTCTGTCCGCAAGTACTCCATTGTTCTGGCGGAACAGCCGGAGTTGTTCTTCCCAACTCTCATTGCCGTAACTGCGAATCAAGCTTAGTGATTCTTCCGGAATAGCATAACCTCTTGTTCCGTCATTGGTGTCCGCCGCAGGGTTTGCCGCGCTTCGCATGACCAAATTTGCTTCTTCAAGGATTATTAAATCCTTGCGTCGAACATCATCGTATGAGGAATCCGCGAGTTTCTCGCCGTAGTGCGTGTTCCAGAATCGTATGATTTCCCGCGTGGTAACAGGATTGGGGCCTCCGTCAAAAAAGCTCTGAGCTTCCGTCCACGGCATATGCGGTTGCAGGTGTCCAACTGCCAGTAACGCCTTTGCAACTCGTTCCTGCCGACGTTTGGTGTAGTCTCTTAGTGGTACTCCAATGCTTCGCAATATGTTAAGAGACTGTTCAATTTTTACTGACGCTGGATCGCTGGTGAGGACGTCCATTGCTACGATGCGCCTCCTGCAAGTCCCTTCTTTCGCACTTCGAAATTCCATCGCCAATGCAGATCTGACGCTTTGCGCAAGGGCGAGTCCCAGCAACGGCGCAACAGCGTTCCCTATCTGCTCGTATTGTTCATATTCATTGCCAGCGAACTCGAACCAGTCAGGGAATCCCTGCAAACGTGCGCCTTCGCGAACGGTGAGTCTACGCCGCTTACCATTCGGCATACGCAACCTTAACATATCCGACGTGGCTGCGCCGAGGTTTCTGCACGTTACGGTTCTCGACGGCCTATCCAAGTGGAGGTCGCGGGGGGTTACACAATGACTCCGGCGTTCGTACTCTGCAATGTATTTGTCCATACTTGGTGTGAGGTAATGACTGGCAGGACCTTCTTCGAACGCCATATCGCCTAACGCAGTTCCAGCAGTTATCGGCGCTGTCACCAAAGGCTCAGGCCAACGCCAGCCGACAGTGGAGGCTACAATCACCACCCTTTCACGCTTCTGAGGCACTCCGTAGTGCACGGAATTCAATATCTTGGTCTCAACTGTGTATCCGAACCGCTCCAGTTCGTGCACTACAGAACGCAGGTAGTCCTTGTTACGGTAGAGTGCTCCGCGAACGTTCTCAATGAGGGCAATCTTAGGTCGGATACGGTCAACTGCATCAAGGAATACGGGAAACCCATTTCGCCGATCGCGCTTACCACGCTGGTATCCAAATTGACTGAATGGTTGGCATGGGGGGCCGCCTATGATGACTTCAGCTGCATCGTCAGGCGCTCCAATTTCCAGGAACACCTGATGGCAGTCGCCGCTCAGATTCGCGGAGTACGTATCCGCCGCTGCCTTCTTCATTTCGTACCCTACCGAGCGAAATCCCTTCACCTCGAATCCAAGCGTGAGTCCGCCACAGCCTGCAAACAGATCAAGCACTACTGGGGCATTGGATGGCACATTTGACTTGGGGAGCGCTTCATGAAGCCAAGAATGCCAGGCACTCTCCCCCATCCGGAAAAGACCCATTTGGAGTTCTTTTTCCATTTGATCAACCTTACCAAACAGTGGCTCTTGTGCAGTCTGCTGACATCGAGCATTGTATCCCAGCAACCATCGTTTGGGCAGGCCGATGTGTCATTATCGGTTGCAAGCTGTTCTCTGCTCCAACCGTTGACTCCGTCCTGCCATTTCTCCGCTCGACAAATTCCCGCTCCATCGCTGGGTTGACAGGTCGGCACCGCAAAATACGAGAGCCGAGGGTGGCCACAACCCCCGGCCCTCGCAATGAGGAGAGGAAAAATGTCGTTGGTTGGCGCGGGCGTTGGGCGCTAGCTGGTGGCCGCCGACTCGGGGTAGGTCTGGATGCCGTGCTCGGAAATGTCCAGCCCCTGCCTCTCTTCCTCCTCGCTGACCCGCACGCCCATGCTGAACTTCAGCAGGTAGAACAGCGCGAAACCGGTGACCAGCGACCACACCACCACCGCCACGATGCTGACGATCTGCGGGACGAAAAGCGTCGCGCTACCGCCCACCAGGCCGCCGTCCTTGGCGAAAATCGCAATGGCCAGCAGTCCCCACAGACCGGTCACGCCGTGCACGCTGATCGCGCCCACTGGGTCGTCGATCTTGAAGACCCGCTCCATCAGCATCACCGAGCCGTACATGACGGGCGCGGCGATGGCGCCGATGACCACGGCGGCCCACGGGTCCACGAAGTTCACCGGCGCCGTGATGCCGACCAGGCCGGCCAGCGCGCCGTTGCAGGCCATCAGGATGTCGGCCTTGCCCTTTACGATAAGCGTAATGTACATCGCGACCACCGCGCCGGTCGCGCCGGAAAGCAGCGTGTTCACCGCGTTCAGCCCGATGTCGTCGCCCCAGCCGATGTTGAAGCCGAACCAGCCGAAGAACAGGATGAACGTGCCCGCCACCACGAAGGGCGTGCTGTGCGCCGGCAACTCCTGGGCAACGCCGTTGACGAACTTGCCCATGCGGGGACCGACCACAACCGCGCCGGTCAGCGCGACGAATCCGCCCACCGCGTGCACCACGCCGGAACCGGCATAGTCCAGCGCACCCAAGTTGATGTTCAGGAATCCGTCGCCCCAGACCCAGTGTCCGTAGACGGGGTAGATCAGCGCGGAGACAATGAAGCTGTAGGCCAGGTAGGTCTGCAGCTTGGTCCGCTCGGCCATTGCGCCCGCGACGATTGTCGCCGCAGTGGCGGCAAACACCATCTGGAAGATCCAGTCTACGTGGTTCCCTTCGGTCAGGAAGAAGTTGCTCGCGCCAATGAATCCGCCCGAGATGGCGTTCCCATCGGCGTCGTAAGTGGCTCCAACCGACGTCCCCAGCATGAACGCAAAGCCGAAGGCCCAGAAGCCCAGCGACGCGATGGCAAAGTCCATGAAGGATTTCGTAAGGTAGTTGGTCGTGTTCTTGGACCGGATCAGACCGGCGCCCAGGAAGGCGAAACCGGCCTGCATGAAGAACACCAGCGCCGCTGCGACCACCGTGACGATGTTGTCGGAGTAGCCGTTCAGCCACTCGGTGGTGGGCCCGTCGTCCTGCGCGAACACGGCGTTGTACGACGCCAGCAGTCCCACTGCCAGCAAACCGACCGCCAGCGCAAGCAGCGTCCGCCGCAATGAAAATGGGTACTCCCTCACCGCGGCGACGCCGTGACTGAGTACCCCGTTGCCCAAAAGTGATTTCGTGGCCGCAAACATGTGTGCCTCCTTGCGGATTTGAGGCGTCGTCCGCAACGTGTGACCTGAACGCTGTGGACCGGCGTCCCATGCGAATGTGACAACCCGTAGGCTAGGCACCGGGTGTTAACCGTCCGTTGCACACTGATTAACAAACTATTTCGGCTGAGTTACTTTTCTGTTTCGCGGCCCTTCGCAACGTCGCCTCGCGCTCGTTGCAGGCCTGCCCGAGTCTCACTCACCTGAACCGCTCGAATTTGCCTGTGCTACCCTTGACATATGACCTCCGACGTTGACTTACAAACTTTTCGGGACGCCCTCTGCCGCTTGGAAGAAGCCCTGCGAGATCGCGCCGCCGAGCCCGGGAATACGTACCTGCGGGACGCGGTGATCTTGAGGTTTACCCTTACCTTTGAGGCCGCCGCGTCGGTGCTGGGACGCTACCTGCAATTTGTGGCCGCCGTCCGGGACCCAAATCGTATGTCTCCCCGACGTCGTTTACGGGAAGCATCCGACCTGGGGCTGATCGCGGAGTGCGCCGATTGGCTGCGGCACGCGGAAAACCGCAACCGTGTCGTACATGCTTACAGCGAACCAATGGCCGACGCCATAGCAGCGAATGCACCCGCCTTCGCCGCTGATGCTCGGGCGTTACTTGCCGCCATGGAGCGGGGCATAGCTGATGGCGGCTGAGGCGGAACGCGCCATCGACCTGCCGGAGGCGCACCAAAAGCAGGTGCTGGAGATCATCCGCCGGCGCTTGCCGGACGCCAGGGTTTGGGTGTACGGGTCTCGCGCCAAGGGCCGCGCCCGCCGTTATTCCGATCTGGATCTCATGCTTGACGACTGGGGGCGAGAGATACCCTGGTCCGTGATGGGAAACCTCGATGAGGACTTCGACGAATCCGACCTGCCCATCATTGTGGAATTGCACGATTTGGCGGAAACCGACGCGAAGTTCCTGGAGCGAGTGCGGAAGGATTTCCTGTTGTTGGCCTGAACCCATTCCCGGGGACACGCGACCCGCTGTGTATAATGGGCTCGCCGGCCGCGAAGGCCGGAGATGAGAAAACAAAACACCGTCCCAACCGTTATCCCCATAAGGAGAGGTGTAACCATGGCTGAATACGCGCATCCCGAATCGTTGGTCACCACAGATTGGGTGGCCGAGCACGGCGGCGACGCCAACGTGCGTCTGGTGGAAGTCGACGTCGACACGTCCGCCTACGAACAGGGCCACATCGCCGGCGCGGTCACCTGGAACTGGCAGAGCCAGCTACAGCAGAACGTGGCGCGGGACATCGTCTCCCGCCAGGAGATGGAAGGACTGCTTGGCGGCAGCGGCATAGGGCCCGATACCACCATCATCCTGTACGGCGACAACAACAACTGGTTCGCGGCCTGGGCCTTCTGGCAGTTGCGCTACTACGGCCACCAGGACGTTCGGCTGATGAACGGAGGGCGCGCCCTGTGGCTGGCCGAGAACCGGCCCACGACCACCGACGTGCCGTCCTACGCCGCCACCAGCTACAGCATCAGCACGGAGAACACGGACCTGCGCGCCCTGCGCGATTACGTGCTGCAGGCCGTCAACAGCGGCAGCCACGCGCTGGTTGACGTGCGCTCCCCCGACGAGTTCTCCGGCGCGCTGAACGCCCCGCCCAACCTGCCGCAGGAAGGTTCCCAGCGCAACGGGCACATCCCCGGCGCGGCCAACGTCCCGTGGGGCCAGGCGGTCAACGAGGACGGCACCTTCAAGTCGGCCGACGAGTTGAGCGCGCTCTACGGCGGCAGGGGCGTGGACGGCAATCGCGAGACCATCGCCTACTGCCGGATCGGCGAGCGCTCGTCGCACACCTGGTTCGTGCTGAGCCAGCTGCTGGGCTACGACAACGTGCGCAACTACGACGGCTCGTGGACCGAGTGGGGCAGCATCGTCGGCGCGCCCATCGAGCGGGACGTGTAAAGTGGGCGGCTCCCGGGCGGGAGCGGTCGGTCAACTGGACAAACATCGGGGCGGATGATGTATCCGCCCCTAATCGCTGTGCCTGATCTGGATGGTCCACAGGCCGGGTGGCCAATTTTCGAGGATGTTTACGCTGTTGACTATGAATTGGACCTCGGCTTCTGGGAGTATATCGTCATGGATGCGAAAAAGGACTACGCCGAAAGGAGCAACGGCTCCAAACTGGTGTACCAAGGCGCCGTAATCCTGGTCATACGTTATCAGGAGCCGCTCGTCATCGGTGGCGATATTTAATAGGTTGGTGTCGGGCGTCCCGCGGTAAGTCTCGTACGCCCAATCGACATCGTGACCTTCGTCCCGCAACCCGGCAATCGTTTCCGGCATCATATTTTCGTCCGCCAGAATCCTCACGGCTTTGTCTTCGGCCGGTAAGCACCGTCCATAATCGCGTCAATGTCGGCCCAGGAGACGTTGGACAATTTCGCCCCGGTCGCTTTGTACTTCACGCAGGCGTCAACGTCTTCGGCCCTGATGTGGGGATAACTGTCAAGAACGTCAGCTACTGTCCATCCTCCCGCCAGCCGGTCCGTCACCAGTTCAACTGAGATTCTGGTGCCCTTGATCGTTGGTTTGCCGACCAATATAGCCGGGTCACACACAATTCGATCTTCCCAGTTAGCTGTTTTCTCCGGCGTCCGCTTCGGGATTTTCCTGACCAGCTCCGCGTGTTCGCGCTCCCGCTGCTCTTCCCCATACCGCCGGCAAGCTTCAACGTCCTCAGCAGTGATGTCCAGGAGGTTGCTGACGATGGCTTCGGCCGTGTAGCCCCGGGTCAGCAACCGGTCAACCAGCGCCGCCGCGATGGGCGTGCCTTTGATCACCGGCTTGCCTTCCAACACGCCGGGAACGCTCTCGATCCGGTCGCGCCAGTCCATGTTGTCCTGCCCTTTCGGCGCCGTCATGGGGTTGTGCTCCATCGTAGAGTGAGGTCTGATCTCATTGTATAGCATGGTGCGCAATAGACATCCCGGACGGGCCGGGCTAGACTGCAAAGCGACGCAGGACACTTCAAACTGAGGAGCCAAAATGGCCGAATACAACCTGGCCGTCATCGCCGGCGACGGCATCGGGCCGGAGGTTATAGCCGAAGGACGCAAGGTGCTGGACGCAGTGGCCGCCCAGACCGACGGCCTGTCGTTCCAAGCCGTCGAGTATCCCTGGGGCAGCGACTACTATCGGGAGACCGGCCGGATGATGCCCGAGGACGGGCTGGAGCAGATTTCCACCAGCGACGCGGTGCTTTTCGGCGCGGTTGGAGATCCCAACATTCCCGACCACGTGACGCTGCAGGGTCTTCTACTGCCCATGCGCCGGGCCTTCGACCAGGCCATCTGCGTGCGGCCGGCGGTACTGTTCCCTGGCGTAGAGTCCCCCATCGCCGGCAAAGCCGCCGGCGACGTTGACATGGTCATCTTCCGCGAGAACACCGAGGGCGAGTACGCTCCCGTGGGCGGCCGGCTGTACGCGGGCACGGCCCACGAGACGGTCATCCAGAGCGGGGTGTTCACCAGGCGGGGCACCGAGCGGATCATCCGCGCCGCCTTTGAGCACAGCGTCCGGCGTGGCGGCAAGAACAAGGTGACCTCGGTGACCAAGTCCAACGCCCAGGCGTTCAGCATGGTGTTCTGGGACGAGGTGTTCGAGGACGTCGCCGCTGAGTATCCCCAGGTGCAGACCGAATCGTTACTCGTGGACCGGGCGGCCATGGACCTGGTGCGGTGGCCGGAGGATTTCGACGTGATCGTCGCGTCGAACCTGTTCGCGGACATCCTGTCCGACATCGCCGCGGTGGTCACGGGAAGCATGGGGCTGGCGCCCAGCGCGAACATCAACCCGGAGGGAATATTCCCATCGATGTTCGAATCGGTGCACGGGGCCGCCTTTGACATCGCCGGCAAGAACCTGGCCAATCCACTGGCGACGATCTTCGCGGTGGCCATGATGCTGGACCACCTGGGCGAAACGGATGCGGCGGATCGGGTGAACGCGGCGGTCCTGCAGACGCTGAACGAACGCAAGGTCGTCACGGGCGATCTGGGCGGCAGCGCCAGCACGCAACAGGTGGGCGATGAGGTGGTGCGGATTCTACAGAGTTCCGGTTAGTCGGGCCGCATTGTCAACGGCGAGGTGAGCGGAAATGGGCATGAGATGGGAACGGCAGGAGTTCAACCTGCCCGAGGACCACGGGTGGACGGCGAAACCGGGCAACCGGGTCTTTGTCGGGAACCAGGGAGCGGTGCGGTTTGAGGTTCCGAATACCTGGATCCTGGATATGCCCAAGGGTTCACGGTCATTCGTGTTTTTGGACAGGAAACCGGAGGCGGACGCCGACATCCGGCTGGATGTGCGCGTGATGCCGCTGGCGGCCGCCCGGCCCGACGTGGAATGGTCGCAGCTGCAGCCGTGGGATGAGCCGCCCATCGCCGACTGGCTGAAGAAGAACCTCGACACCGACGAGCGCGTTCCCACCCGGGTCGGCAATCCCCTCACCCTGAGACTGGACGGCACCACCATCGTCTGGGCGGAGATGGATTTTATCGACCCGGTGGAGAAACGGCCGGCCCACACCCGGCTGTGCTACGCGATGAAGACCCAGGCGGCGCTGCTGGCGATGATCGCCATGGACTACTGGGATGATCACGCGGACCGGGCCAAGGCGGCCTGGAACGACATCCTTGGCACCCTGAAGGTGGGCGAGTTCATCGAAAGCCCCTTCCGCGGGCCGGATCGCCGGTCTCGACGGAAACAGCGATAGCGACGTCAGCGATCACTGACGCCTGACAACGACAACTGGACAACGGCAGGTAACATGACAGCTACACCCGCATCGGCCGCCATCAACTCCGCCCGCCTCGATGACCATCTGAACGCCCTGGGACAGATCGGCCGTGACGAATTCGGGATGCAGCGGGTGGCGTTCTCCCGTCAGGACGTGGCCGGCCGCGACTACGTCAGCACCCTGATGCGCGGCGCCGGCATGTCCGTGCGCATCGACCCGGCCGGCAACATCATCGGCCGTGTGGAAGGAACCGACCCGGGCGTGCCCGCCATCGTGCTCGGATCCCACACCGATACGGTGCCCAGCGGAGGCGCGTATGACGGCGCGCTGGGCGTCATCGCGGCCATCGAGGTGGTGGAAGCACTGCGGGACGCCGGACACACGCCGCGGCATCCCATCGAGGTGATGGTGTTCACCAACGAGGAGGGCACCAGCTTCCACCGCTGGCTCCTGGGCAGCCGCGCCGTGGCGGGTCTGTGGGAGCCGGAGGACTTCGCTGCCCTGGACGATGATGGAGTGACCCTGACCGATACCCTGCCCAACATCGGCGGCAACATGTCCCGAGTCGAGGCGGCGCGCCGCCGGCCCGAGGAGTTCGCCTGCTACTTTGAACTGCACATCGAGCAGGGTCCGACCCTGCACCGGGGCGGCTTTCCCATCGGAGTGGTAACCGGGATCACCGGGCGCTCGGTGTACCACGTGGACATCGTGGGCGAGGCCAACCATGCCGGCACCACGCCCATGGCGCTGCGACGGGACGCCATGTCGGCGGCGGCGCAGATCGCCCTGGCCGTGCGGCGCATCGCGGGCGAGATGGAGGTGTGCCGGGTTGGTACGGTGGGGTCGATGGACGTGCATCCCAACGCGGGCAACGTGATCCCGGGCCGGGTGCAGATGGGTGTGGAGTTTCGGGATGAGCGGATGGAATCGCTGGCCGCCGCCGAGGTGGAATTGCGCCGGACTGCTGAGGAAGTGGGCCACGCCGAGCAGGTGGCAATCGCCGTGACGGCCCAGCGCAACACGCCGTCGGTGCCCATTTCGGGGAACATGCAGCAGCTGGTCGCGGACGCATCGGAGATGGCGGGCCTCGAGCACGTCAGCCTGCCCAGCGGAGCCGGCCATGACGCCCAGGCGATTGCGGCGATAACGCCGGCGGCCATGGTGTTCGTGCCCAGCGTGGGCGGCATCAGCCACGCGCCGGCAGAATTCAGCACGCCCGAAGACTGCGCCAACGGAGCCCAGGTACTGCTGAACGCGGTGCTGCTGGCTGACGAACGATAGACCTCTGCCCAGGGATGTCCGGCGAGGTCAGCAAAGTGGAGGACGGCAGCATTCGCCCTATGACCAACGGCGAGGGGATATATGGGGCCTTCGGGAATTGACGCGTTGTTCCCCGGCGGGTTGAGCGTGGACGAGGCGTTGCGGGTTTTGGGACCCGTGGCCGTGTACGCGCTGGGCATGGCGATTTATGCCGTGTTTATTTTCAGGTTTTACCGGTTCATCGCCGCGCGGGACATGTTCAACCTGGACTTTTCGAAGCACGACAACTCGAGCATTCCCGTGCTGCGGGACCTGCTGCACCTCATCGGGTATGTCGCCAAGTATGTCATCCTGTTTCCGGCCTTCGCGTTTTTCTGGTTTGCGGTGCTGACCCTCATGCTGTCTTTCCTGTCGGAAGGGCGGGGCATGTCGAACATACTCCTGATTGCGCTGGCCACCGTCAGCACCATTCGCGCGTGCGCGTACTACGACGAGGACCTGTCCCGCGACCTGGCGAAGATCCTGCCCTTTGCGGTGCTGGCGATCTTCCTTATCGACACATCGTTCTTCGACGTGGCAGCGTCACTGGAGGTTTTGAGGCAGGCACGCGGTCTCTCGGAGACAATCTTCTACTACCTGTTGTTCCTGGTGGTCCTGGAGTTCGGGCTGCGCTTCGTCTACGGAATGTTCCGGGCGGTGTTCCCGGCCAGGAAAGAGGAGACCCGAGGTCGTCCGGAAGACGGCGCTCGTGACCCAGCGGAAGCGCCGGCTGCGACGGACAACTGACCCTACCCGTTTGTCGGGCAATGCTGGTCAGTGTGAAGATGTTACGCCTGCTATAATCGGCGCGCTATGGAACTTTCCGCCGACTACCATTTCGACAAGGAACCGCAGGCCGTCTGGGACGCGCTGATGAACCCCGACGTGCTGGCCGGCTGCATCCCCGGATGCCGCGGCATCGAGCCGGACGGGCCGGACCGCTACCGGGCCAGCGCGACGGTCCGGGTGGGGCCAATCAGTGGGAACTTCACGGCCACGGTGGCACTGTCGGAGCTCAACCCGCCCCATTCCTACACGATGGCCATCGAGGGTTCCGGAAACCTGGGCTTCGCCAGCGGCGTGTCCAGCGTCACCCTGACGCCCGCCGCGGGTGGCGGAACCGACCTGCACGTGGACACCGACGGACAGGTGGGCGGGTCGGTGGCTCGGGTCGGCCAGCGCATGATGGGCTCCGTGGCCAAGGGGATGATGGACCGTTTCTTCGGCTGCCTGGCCGAATCAGCATGAGGCTGGCCCGCGATACCGGAGGCATCATGATATGCAGGATGCACGGTTCCGTTCGGTTTCAGAGGTTGGACTGAGGCTGGCACCTCATCACTCAAAAGCAGACGGAACCCATGCGAGGTTGTTAATGGCCAAAAGAGGGAAAACCACTAAAAATCAAAGGAACTCGCTGATGGAGCGGGATGGTGGTTTGTGTGGTATCCATCTTGGTGGTTGCGGTCAACCTATACTGGGACAGTGTGAAAAAGACGAGATTGTACCTTTGGGTTTGATCGAGAAGATCTCTCCTCCACAACTCATAGCGTACAGAAAATTGTGGAATTGCCAGCCAATGCACCCCGAGTGCAATAGGCGCAAGGATGACAGGTTGTTTGGACGCCGGTTGACCCCACTGGAACAGTCCACCCTAATTGGGTCTAATGCGCCGGATGATTGGCCTCGATTCCAATGCCAATGCCATTACCTACAGATGCTCGACAACAACCTGTGTGTTTGCACGTTGGCTCCCTTGGAAGTGGGCGAGCATTTGCTGTACCCTGAAATTGTGCGAGATTACGAGGGCAATCGGCAGGATGCAATCATGATCGTTGGTCGATGGAAGGGCGAGGGTGACCAGTTGCAATGGGGCTATGATCGCCGCAGGGGCAAAGGGTACGCGTTGTCTTCGTTTTCTTCCGGACGAGTGCCAGGATTCAATATCATGGAACGCCAGCGAGTAGGATTACCCACGCCGGCTTACATCTACGTCGATGAGCATGGCAACGTACCTTGGGCATCAGTTCAATTGAATTGATGCGGAGATCCGCCCGTGTTCCGGAGATCCTGTGACTCACGCTCGGGCCACCTCCTCAATAAAGCAAAACCCTGCATACAGGATGGTATGGATTTTCGAGATGGTCCATCCCAACATCCAAGAATGCCTGAATTCTAGTGAACCTGTCTCTGTCGCACTCCTTCACGGGAGGAATTATGCCTTTCGCCGACGAACTGCGCGCCAAGTATCACGACCAGTGGGAGGCGATGGTGACACATCCCTTCGTGCTGGAGATGGGCGACGGGAGCCTGGACATCGCCAAGTTCCGCAGCTACTTCCGGCAGGACTACGTCTTCTGCAAGGACCTGGTGAAGCTGACGTCCATCGCCATTGCCAGGGCCGCGCCGGACTACGACGCGGGGAAGATACTCAACGGGTTCCTCTCCAACTTCCTGTCTGCCGAGAACGACCTGTTCCTCAACGGCTTCCACGACCTGGGCGTCACGGCGGAACAGTACCTGGAGACCGAGGCCAACCCGGTGACCCAGGGCTTCGGAGACTTCATGGTGCGCACGGCGCTGGAGGGCGACTTCGACGACCTCATCGCCCTGTTCTACGTAACGGAAGGGACGTACCTGGACTGGGCGGAGCGGCTGATCAACGCCGGAGCGCAGCCCAACAACGCCGTCTACCAGGGTTGGATCGACATCCACAGCCCCGCCGTGCTGGGCGACGTGGTGGCCTGGTTCACGGAGCGTCTGAACGACGCCGGCGATCAGGCCAGCGCGACGAAGCGGGCGAACCTGGAGCGCATCTTCCGCACCACGCTGCGCTACGAGTACCAGTTCTGGGAAGCGTGCTACCACGGGCGGGACTGGCCAAGCTGATAAAATCATTAGAGTGAGCACGTTCCGGACTATGATCCGGCCCCATAGGTGAATACGATGGCTATGAAATATGAGCCCGAGCCATCAACCGCGCACCTCGTTTTGAAAAGCGAACTGCAAGCCTATGAACGATTACGTGCTGATTTGGAAGCCAAGTACACCGATGAATCGGGTAGTTGTGCACGGCGATGAACTGGTCGGCGTGTATCTGGACTGCAAGGAGGCTGCGCGCGAAGCCGGCCAACGCTTCGGTCGAGGGCCGTACCTCATTCGGCAGGTAGCCCCTACTAAGAAACTATCTCAAAACAGCAGTTGCCACTGCCGGCGATACCAGAGTAATGCGCAGGCCAGTTGCAGCAGTCCCAGATAGTTCGATGCTTTCTTGTCGTAGCGCACCAGTATTCCCCGGCACTTGGACAGCCAGCCCAGCGTCCGTTCGACCATCCACCGTCGCGCCGGATAGCGTTTCCGACCGTCGGACGTCAGCTTTTCCTCGCCAATGCGCCGGATGTGCGGAACATAGCCATCGTTCGCGACGGCCCTAGGACCGGTGGGATTGTCGTACCCGTTGTCCAGGCACAGGTTGGGGGCGTCGCCTCCATAATCTGCGGGGCGCACTACCACGATGCGCTCCAGCGTTTCCGCCAACAACTTCGTATCATGCACGTTGGCTCGGGCCAGCACCACGCTCAACGGGCCGCCCAGTCCTTCGACCAGGATGCTGCCGACCAGGATGCTGCCGACCAGGATGTTGCGCTTGCTGCCCACCTTGCCCCGGTCCGTGGGGTTGGGGCCAACCGCATCCCCCCAAAACGCGCTTTGCCCATGGCGCAGTCCGCCGCTTGCCATTCCCACTGCACGCCGCCCAACTCGGCGCAGTCCGCCGCGAATACCGTCCAGATGCGCTGGAACACCCCGCGCTGGAAGGTGCGATGGATCGTGCTGTCATCCCCCAATTCCCTGGGCAAGTGGTTCCACTGGGACCCGCTGCGCAGCCGGAAGATGATGCCGTTGAGCATCAGCCGAGGGTCGGCCCGCTTCCGGCCAGAGGGCTTGGGCGGGTCCAGTTCCAGTATCACCGGGTGGATCTGCTCCCAAAGGTGATCGGGAACCTCCCAGATGGTTGCCAATGTCGCACCGTCCTCCATAGCCCACCTCCACACGCTTTTGCCTTATCCTAACCCCTCAATCGCCGCCTGTTCACCTTTTGAGATAGTTTCTTGGTATCCGCAAACGCTTGGCGACCGGCTGACTAGGGGACATGTAAAACGAACAGCCCCTCTCATCATTGGAGAGGGGCTGCATTTTCTACCCGATGTGCTGGGTTAGTCCGGCGTTGTTCCCACCGCCGGCAGTTCTGCCTCTTCGTCGGCGGCCAGCATCCGGTTCATGGCGCTCAGGTAGGCGTGCGCGCTGGCGACGATGATGTCGGTGTTGGCGCCGCGGCCGGAGAACATGCGGCCGTTATTCTCGATGCGGATCGACACCGAGCCCACCGAATCGCGGCCTTCCGACACGGCCTGCACCTGGAAGTCGGAGATCCTGGCGGTGGCGCCAATGACCCGGTCGATGGCGCGGCAGACGGCGTCCACCGGACCGTTGCCCGTGGAGGCGTCGGTCTTGGCATTGCCGTCCGGCCCGATGAGCCGCACCGTCGCCGTGGGGATGTCCTTGTCGCCGCTGGTGAAGTGCACCGTCTCCAGGGCGTAGCTGATGGGCTCCGACGCCGTCCGGTTCTCCTCGTCCATGAGGATTTCCAGGTCGCGGTCGGTCACCTCGTTCTTCTTGTCGGCCAGCTCTACGAAGCGCTCGTAAACGCCGGTCACTTCCTCGCGGGTCAGCGAGTAGCCCAACGCCTCGAGCCTGGCCTGCAGGCCGGCGCGGCCGCTGAGCTTGCCCAGGACGAGCTGGACGTCCGGCGGCAGGCCGACGCGCTCCGGCTGCATGACCTCGTAGGTGGAGCGGTCCTTCAGCACGCCGTCCTGGTGGATGCCCGAGGCGTGGCGGAAGGCGTTCTCGCCCACGATGGCCTTGTTGGCCTGCACGTTCATGCCGGTGATGCGGCTGACCAGGCGGCTGCTGGGGTAGATCTGCGTGGTGTCCACGTTCAGCTCAACGCCGAACAGGTCCTTGCGGGTGTCCAGCGCCATGATGATCTCTTCCAGCGAGGCGTTGCCGGCCCGCTCGCCGATGCCGTTGATGCAGCCTTCCACCTGGCGCGCGCCCACTTCGATGGCGGCCAGGCTGTTGGACACGGCCAGGCCCAGGTCGTTGTGGCAGTGCACCGACAGGGTCACGTTCTCGATGCCCCGGACATTCTGCTGGATGTCTTTGAGCATCGTCTGGAAGTCTGACGGGATGGCGTACCCGACGGTGTCGGCGATGTTGATCGTGGTCGCGCCCATGCGGATAACTTCTTCCAGCATCCGGTACAGGTAGTCGGGGTTGGTGCGGGTGGCGTCCATGGGCGAGAACTCGACGTCCTCGCAGTAGCCCCTGGCCCGGGACACCATGTCCACGGCCATGGTCATCACGTCTTCACGATCCTTCCGCAGCTGGTGCATCTGGTGGATCTCCGAGGATGACAGGAATACGTGGATGCGGGGCTTCTCGGCGCTCTTGATCGCGCTCCACGCGGCGTCGACATCGCCGGCGACGGCCCGGGAGAGCGAGCAGATTATGGGACCATGAACGTCTTCGGCGATGCGCTGGACGGCCTGGAAATCACCGGGGGAACTGGCGGCGAAGCCGGCCTCGATGATGTCAACCTTCAGCCGGGCCAGCTGCCGGGCAATCTGAATCTTTTCGTCGACCGTCATGCCGATGCCGGCCGACTGCTCGCCATCGCGCAGCGTCGTGTCCAAAAACTTTACTTGTGCAGCCATTGGTTCCTTTCCCTCCATGGGGTTGGGCGCCCATGATGTCCCTCGATTGGGATTGGGCGCGTCAGCGGTGATCGTTACGTCTTGCTTGTCGGGGAAAGGCTGGGCAGGCACACGCAGTCCACCACAGCCAGCCCCGCCAGGACCAGTCTGCGATGGTGAACTGCTCTGCACAGTACCTCCATGCCCATGTGTCACCTCCTGCTATCTCTTGGCATTCGTCAGAATCAGGATTTTCAAGATTGAGGGATTTTCGGGATTACGTTCCCTACAATCCTGGAAATCTTAAAATCCGGTGAATCCTGATTCTGATGAAACCTTCGGAATGACAGTCGAGTCTGGGGAAATCACTCAATCTCCCGCGGGTTCATCCACGGCATCATCTCGCGCAGGCCCCGGCCCACCTCGTGGATCCGGCTGGTGCGCGCTTCCTGGCGCAGGCGCAGGAAGTTGTGGCGCCCTTCGTCGCACTCGGACATCCATTCCTGGGCGAAGGACCCGCTCTGGATGTCGTCCAGCACGCGGTGCATGTTCTCGCGGACGTGGTCGTCCACCACCCGCGTGCCACGGGTCAGGTCGCCGTACTCGGCGGTGTCGCTGACCGAGTAGCGCATGTAGTTGAATCCGCCCTGCTGGATCAGGTCAACGATCATCTTGAGCTCGTGCAGGCACTCGAAGTACGCTATTTCGGGCGGATATCCGCGCTCGACCAGCGTCTCGAAGGCCAGGTTGATCAGGGCGGTAACGCCGCCGCAGAGCACCGACTGCTCGCCGAACAGGTCGCTCTCGGTCTCGTCCTTGAAGGTGGTCTCGAGCACGCCGGCGCGGGCGCAGCCGATACCGGCCGCGTAGGCCAGCCCGATGTTCTTGGCGTTGCCGGTGGCGTCCTGGTGAATCGCCAGCAGGCACGGCACGCCGATGCCCTGCTCCACGAAGTGCTCACGCATCCGGTGGCCGGGCGCCTTGGGCGCGACCATCATCACGTCCACCGAGGGCGGCGGCACCACGAACTGGTAGTGGATGGTGAAGCCGTGGGCGAACATGAGGGCCTTGCCCGGTCCCAGGTTGGGCTCGATCTCGTCCCGGTACACGTCCTTCTGCACGTGGTCGGGGATGGCCACCATCATGACGTCGGCCGCTTGGGCGACCTCGGCCACGCTGCCGACCTCCAGGCCGGCGTCGCGGGCGACCTGGCGGCTGGCGCTGCCCTCGTACAGGCCCACCATCACCTTGATCCCGCTGTCGTGCAGGTTCAACGCGTGGGCGTGTCCCTGGCTTCCGTAGCCGATCATCCCGACGGTCTTGCCATTCAGGAAGGACATGTCGGCGTCTTTCTCGGTGTAAATGTTCACTGCCATGCTAGTTCATCCTTCGTTTGCGCTTTTCCAGTTGTTCCCATCCCCATTTTCGTCATTCCCGCGAAAGCGGGAATCCAGGAAAACTTTTGCCTTTTGCACGTTTGGATTCCGGCTCAGGGCCGGAATGACGGATCCAGATTAGACTCCCTCGTAGTGCCCCGGCGCCGAGCTAACCGCCCGCTCCGCCACGGCTCCGTTTCTTCCCATGATGATGGCGTCGGCGCCGACGTCGTCGCTGACCCGGCCGCCGGTCTTGCCCCGCACCATGGCCACGCGGCCGGTGCGCATCAGCTCCAAGATGCCGAAGGGCTTCAGCAGGTCGTACAGCGCGTCGATCTTGTCCTCCTCACCGGTGGTTTCCACCACCAGCGACCGAGTGCCCACGTCCACGACCTTGGCCCGGAAAAGGTTCACCATCTCCAGGATCTCGCTGCGGTTGGATGGGGTCGCCCGAACCTTGATCAGGGCCAGTTCGCGCGCCACCACGTCCTCTTCGGATATGTTGGACACCTTCACCACGTCGATCAGTTTTTCCAGGTGGCGGGTGGCCTGCTCCACGGTGTACTGGTCGCCGGTGACGACGAAGGTGAGGCGCGACAGGCCCTTTTGCTCGCTGGCGCCCACCGCCAGGCTGGCGATGTTGAACCCGCGCCGGCGGAACAGGCCGGCCACCCGGGTCAGGACCCCGGGCCGGTCCTGCACCAGCGCGATGATGGTGTGCTGTTGGGTGCTAAGCGCGTTCAAAACCCACCCCCTCGGCCTCAGGCTCTTCCAGCATCTCGTGCACCGACTCCCCGGCGGGGATCATCGGGTACACGAACTCGTCCTCTTTCACCACGAAGTCCACGACCACCGGCCCCGGCGTTTCCATGGCCTCCTGGATTGCCCCGGACACATCCTCTTCTTTGGTGACCCGGATGCCCCGGATGCCGTAGGCCTCGGCCAGCTTCACAAAATCGGGGTTGCCGCTGTAGATGGTGGCGAAGAAGTCCTTGTCGTAGAAGAAGTCCTGCCACTGCCGCACCATTCCCAGCGACCCATTATTAAGGATGGCGTACTTGACGTCGATCTTGTTCTCCACCGCCGTGGCCAGGTCGCACAGGGTCATCTGGAACCCGCCGTCGCCGGCGATGGACCACACGGTCTTTTCCGGCCGGCCCACCTTGGCGCCCAGCGCGGCCGGCACCTCGTATCCCATGGCTCCGCTGCCGCCCGACGTGATCAGCGAGTTCGGTTCCTTGTAGCCGTAGTGCTGCGCGGCCCACATCTGGTGCTGCCCGACGCCGGTCACGATGATGGCTTCCCCGTTGGTCTCGTCCGAAATCTGCTTCATCACCTGCTGGGGCAACAGCACGTCCGACTTGCGGATGAACAGCGACGGATGCTCCGCCCGCAGCGTGTCCGTTTCCTTGATCCAGTCCAGGTGCACGTTGGATTCCACCAGGGGTATCAGCGCGCGGAGGCTGGCCTTGAGGTCGCCCAGCACCGGGGCGTCGGCAACCACGTTCTTGTTGAACTCGGTGGGGTCGACGTCGACGTGTACGATCTTTGCGCCGGGCGCGAAGTCGCTGAGGCGTCCGGTGACCCGGTCGTCGAAGCGCGCTCCCAGCGAGATCACCAGGTCCGAGCGGTCGATGGCCAGGCTGGCGTAGGCCATGCCGTGCATCCCGGGCATTCCCAGGTTCAGCACGTGCTCGGTGGACATCGCGCCGATGCCCAGCAGCGTGGTGATCACCGGGATCTGCGCCTTCTCGGCCAGCTCACGCAGCTCGTCCCACGCCCGGGAGATCAGCACGCCGTGGCCGGCCAGGATCACCGGACGCTGCGCACGGTTGATCAGGTCGGCGGCGGCGCGCGCTTGCCGCGGGTCGGGCGCGCCGGGCGGGACGTAACCGGGCAGGTCCACCTCGTCCGGCCACTGGAACTCGATTTTATCGCCGGCCAGCACGTCCTTCGGCACGTCGATGAGGACGGGGCCGGGGCGGCCGGTGCGTGCGATGTAGAAGGCTTCCTTGATGGCCGGCGCGACGTCACGCACGTCCATGACCAGGTAGTTGTGCTTGGTGACCGGCAGGGTGATGCCGGTGATGTCGGTTTCCTGGAAGGCGTCGCGGCCGATGGCAGCCCGGGGCACCTGTCCGGTGATGCAGACGATGGGCACCGAGTCCATTTGCGCGGCCATGAGGCCGGTTACCAGGTTGGTGGCTCCGGGGCCGGACGTGGCGGAGCATACGCCCACTTTGCCCGTGGCCCGGGCGTAGCCGTCGGCGGCCATGGCGGCGGCCTGCTCGTGGCGTACCAGGATGTGGCGGAGCTTGGGATAGCCGGACAGCGCGCCGTAGAACGGCAATACAGCCCCGCCGGGCAGCCCGAATATCGTGTCCACGCCTTCGCGCAGCAGGCTTTCGCAAATGATCTCCGCGCCTGTCATTTCCATAGTACGGCCACTCCTGTGATCTCTCCGGTTTCCGATGTTGTCAGGTTTCCGATGTGGTCAGGGCATAAAAAATCCCGACCCCGAAGGGACGGGTTTTAATTCCCGCGGTACCACCCTTCTTTTTCGCGCCCCGCTCATTGCCTGAAATATCCCTGGCGAACGCGCAACGCGAAACTCTTTGTACACAGCCGTTATCGGAGCCGACCCGCTCGCCCTACTCACGCTGTTGCGCTTCAGCCGAGACGCTCCGGGGCGAGTTCAGCAATTCCGGCCCCCGACTTCCACCAACCGTCGGTTCTCTATGCGGCCTTCCCAGCCTACTACTCCCCATCACCGCGATTTAACTGCCGGGTATGCTATCACCCGCCTGAATCCCTGTCAATGAAACCGAGCCCTGACGCGTACCCAGTTTCACCGGAACCGTCATTGCGAGCGAAGCGCGGCAATCTCGTTGGGGCAAGGAACGCTACTGAGGGAACGAGATCGCTACGTCGCTTCGCTCCTCGCGATGACAAAATGGGCACGCGTGAGGTCGTCCGCCTGTTACAGGCGTGTTCACGCTGCGGTGTTGGGAGCTTTTACCGCCCGATCATCGTAGCGCGGGCGCGGCATTTGCTTGAGGCCGGCGTGGATAGCCAGGCGGAACGGTTTTCGATCACCCGGTCACGCCGCTCAATCTTCGGTTTTCCTGTCGCGATAATTTCACCATATATTCACGGTTTGTGGCGCGCTTTTCACGCCATTTTCACAATCGTCCGATAGCCTTTCCCATGGTTGATCCGCCGCAGGCGAGGGCTCTGCCCTGGCTAAATAACTGCTGCCTGCGGCGGCCTGACACGAGCGACTCCCAAGCCCTCACTCCTCCTCGAGGCGCTTGGGAGTCGCTCTCGCTCCTATAACTTATTGCGGAGGGCGTACGGTATGCATTCGATTGTCGATATTTTGAAACCATTCAGGCTCATGGCCGTGGCCCTGCTCATAGTCCTGGCGTCTGTCGTCGGACTGGCGGTTCAAGACCCGCCGGACGCGGCGGCTTACGTGGGGTGGATCGACATCGAGTGCAGCGATCACAAGGTGACGGAAGGCGGCAGGTTCCGACTGCACATAATCACCGGGGAACCGAGCAACCTTCGCGGGGAAACCATCAAGGTGTACTGGACCACCGTTGCCGATACCGCCGACGAAACCGACTACCACGCGCTGCACCGCGAAGGTCAGGCGAGCAATCGCTACCAGTCCAACGAGGCGCGCATGGGCCGCCACTTCTACACCAAGCAGGACACCTACAGCGAGGATACTGAACACTTCACGGTGTATGCGGTCAACGCATCGTCGCACGGGTCCGGCAGCGGCTCATGCCGCATCGCGATAGAAGACGACGATGGCCCGGGAGCGGCGGAGACCTGGATCGAATCGTTGCCGATTGCCGGCAAATACCAGCGCGGCGGTCGAATCCGCATCAAGCAACGGTTTACCGAGGAAGTGATAGTGGAAGGTGGGGAAGTCAACCTGGGGCTGCTCCTTGGCCAGGGCAGCAACGTGGAGCACAAAGGCGCCAGCTACATCAGCGGTTCCGGGACCGACACCCTGACCTTTGAATACACGGTCACCGGTGACGATCTCGACATCGACGGCATCGAGATCCCGAACAGCGACTACGGCGGCGACGGCTCCATCCTGACCGAAGCCGACCGCACGGAAGTCAACAGCGAATACCGGGGCATCCCAACCGATGTCAACCATTTTGTGTACGGCAGGACCGAGGTGCTGGAGGTGTCCGTCATCTCCTCCCCAGCAGGCGGCGACACCTATCGGATGGGCGAGCACCTGGAAATCGCGGTGCGGTTCCACCGCGCGGTCCAGGTTAATGGCCGGGTGCATATCGTCCTGCGCATCGGCGATGACGAAGAGGAATGGGCCGGCGCCTGGTACGATCGCGGTTCCGGCACCGACACCCTGGTGTTCCGGCACGCGGTCCGTGCCGATGACGTCGACACCGGCGGGTTCCGGGTCGTCAACGGTTCCATTGGTCCCGAGGGACAGAAATATGGTTTCGGCGGCAGTGGGACCATCACCGACCAGGGCGCATCCCACGAGGTGAGCCCCTACTACGACGGGCTGATCGACCCTTCCGGTTACAAGGTGGACGGGAGGCCCTACATCAAGAGCATCGCCGTCACCTCCACGCCTGCCAATGGGACCCACTACCGGATCAACGACCGGATCATGATTTCCGCGACCTTCGACCGGGCGGTCTCGGTGCAGCCAAAACCGGCGTTCACGGTCAGCCTGGGCGATCGGGAAGTGCTGGCTCGCTTTTACGACGGTTCGCTCACGGATACGCTGGTCTTCAGCTACAAGGTGGAGGAGGACGACACGGACGCAAACGGTATATCCATCCCGGCCCAAAATGGCTTCCTTGAATCCGGCAACATCTGGGAGGCCCGCACCGAACGAACGGTGAACCAGCACATCCCCGCCCTGGCCGACCAGGCGGGGCAGGCGGTGAAGGGTAGCCTGCCTTCCGTTGTCTCCAGCGCGATCGTCTCCACGCCCAGCCACCCTCGCCAATACCATTTTGGCGAGGATATCGAAATCGCCCTGACGTTCGACGAACCCGTGGACGTGTTGGGTACGCCGTCAATACGGATCGAGATGGACCGAAGCGGCCCTCACCGTCGCGATGCGACGTACCGCCGGGGATCCGGCACCGACACCCTTGTCTTCGTCTACACCGTTCAGGGCGGCGACCTGGACCATACCGGCGTTGCTCTGGTCGAACGGGAGAGTGACGGGTTTGACGGCACCGCGCGAGTTTACCAGGCGGGCACCGAGAACCAGGCGAACGGCAGGATACCCGGCTTTTCCGATATGTCGGACCACCGAGTTGACGGTCTTCCCCACATCACGGCCAAAGCGGTGGAATCAACGCCGGCCCGGCGGGGCATCTACCGCGCTGGTGAGTCCCTCCTGGTCTCGTTGACTTATGACCGGCCGATGGAAGTGTTGGGAAGACCGCCCATCTATCTGCGAGTCGGCGACGACACTCCTGGCGCCCGCTATCGGAGTGGGTCGGGGACCAACACCATTGTCTTCGGCTACGATGTACAGGCAGACGACCGTGACTATGACGGATTCAGCCTGCTCGATTTTCGGGGTGGGTTCCCTCTGAATGACTATATGAAACCGGTCGGCGTTGACATACCTTTTGCGCGGCAGTTCAAGGGGTTTGGCAGCCAGGAGGGCCACGCCGTCGCCGGCCGGGTCCACATCACCGAGATTGAGGTGATCTCCGAGCCGGGCGAGGATGGCGTATATGAAATGGGCGACGGCATCGAATTGGCAGTTACCTTTGACGATGAGGTAACCGTGACCGGCACACCCCAACTGACGATGGATTTGGACGGTTCCACGCAGATGGCCGCGTTCCACGAAGCGCGAAACGCAGCGAGCGGCTCCAGCATGGGCAGCACCGGGGATGCGATGATTTTCAGATACACCGTGCAGACCGCCGATGAAGCTACCGACGGCCTGACGGTTGTCCAGGACGCCTTCAGCCTGAACGGCGGGACCATCGTGGACCCGAATGGCAACGAGCCCGACCTGCGCCATGCGGCCAGCACTTTCGCCGACCACCCGGTGGTGGAGGTCGCGCCGGAGGTTGAAGGAGTGAGGACGTCACAGGATGGTTCGCAAGTGATCATCACCTTCAGCGAGAATGTCCAGGTGCGGCCGGACTTGCAGACCCTGAGCAGCTTCGCGGGAGTGGACGTTGGGGTCTACCTGCGGGCGCTGATCGACGTGTTTGTCGACGGGCACCGGGCGCATACCCACGGGGCGGCCATATCAGGGAAGGAGCTCACACTGACCCTGGACACGGCCATCACGCAGGGGCAGGATGTTGAGGTAGCCTACGACGACTTGTTTGCCCGGGATGTGCCGGGAGTCATCGTCGACCACGCTGGAAACCCGCTGGAACACTTCTCCAGCCAGACGGTTGCCAACGAGTCGATCCTGCCCGCCAACGCCGACGCCAACTGGCCGGTTATCAGCGCGTACAGCCTCACCGTCGCGGAGGGTCAGACGGGGACGTATACGGTGGCGTTGGGGGCCCAGCCGGACCAGGACGTGACGATATCCCTGTCGATTTCACCTTCCACGCATCTGAGCGCCAGCGCCGAGACGTTGACCTTCACGCCAAATAACTGGGCCACGCCGCAGACGGTGACCCTCACGGCGGGCACGGACGCTGACGATATCAACTTCTGGCAGGAAATTGTCCACACCGCCGACGTGGACGGTTTCATTGTAGGTCACCTGAAGGTGCTTATAGAGGAGTAACAAACAACAAAGCGCCCGTAAAACGCCGCCATTTGCCGCATCGTTGACACTGCGCCGGCCTGCTGGTACGGTGTTGCGGCAAACTGTGAGGCGAGGCCGGCGCAGGCGGCATACCGCACTGATGCCAGCCGCGCAAATCATAAATATGAGGGAGATCCTATGCACAATGCACGCAGATTGCGACGGTTCGCTGCTGCTTCCCTGCCTTGGCGAGCGATATTCGCCGCGGGCGCCGTCGCCCTGCTGATGACGGTGGTTGCCGCTTGCGGAGGCGGCGAGCCGGAAACGCCCGCTCCTGCCGCAGCGCCGGCCGCGGGCGAACAACCCACCGCCGCCGCTCCGGCCGCTGCTACGCAGGAAGCGATCACTCTGCAGGTGGTGTGCATCAACCGCACCCTTCGCCCTTGCGAGCTGATCCGCGATGTCTACGCTCCCAAGGTCAGTGAGCGCACCAACGGCGAGGTTACGATCGAAATTTCGTCGTACCCCGAGCTCGGTCTCGCCGGCCCCGATACCATCCGCCTGGTCAACGACCAGACGCTGGAGTTTGCCGAGATCTACTCCGGTTACGTGGGCGGTGACCTTCCTATAATTGACGTAGGCAACCTCTGGGGCCTCTCCCCCAGCAACGATGCCCACCTGGCCCTCACCGACGCCATCGAGGATGACATGATCCGCATCCTCCGGGACTCCACCGGTGGCGAGCCCATCTTCCGGGCCTACTATCCCAACCAGTACGTCTTCAGCCGCGAACCTCTGCCCGACCTGGGGTCGTACAAGGACAAGAACATCCGCCAGCACAGCACCATCCTCGGTGACCTGCTGGCCGGTCTCGACGCCGAGGGTCAGTTCGTGGCCTTCGCCGACGTCTACACGGCCCTGGAACGCGGCGTGCTGGACGCCGGTATCACCGGCGGCACCCCCGGCTACGGCCAGCGCTGGTACGAGGTTACCGACTACCTCTACGGGCCGATAGTCGGCTCCATCGGCGTGACCTACGTCACCGTCAACAGCGAGAAATGGGGGGCCCTCAGCGCCGAAAATCAGGCCGTCCTCAAGGAAGTCGGCAAGGAGTACGAAGCCGAGAACCTCCGCCTGCTCAAGGCGGACTGGGACCCGGCCGGCATCAGCCTCAACGTCGAAGAGGGGATGGAATATTCCGACTTCCCCGACGACGTCAAGGCCAGGATGCGCGACACCGCCCTGAACGCCATTATTCCCAACTGGGTTGAGCGCGCCGGCGGCCCCAGCTCCGAGGGCGTCAAGATCTTCAACGAAAAGGTCGGCCCCATCGTCGGCGTGGTCATCAACCCTGATGGCACCGCCAGCGAGACCGAGGCCATGATGATGATGGACAAGGCCGATTGCGGCGATGATCGCGGCGTCGGCGAAGTCTGCATCAGCATCGTGGACTCGCCCTCCGGCGGCAAGGAAGCCATGGCCTCCACCCAGTGCGACGGCGAGACTGCCGCCAGCGTGCCGGACACCCACGGCGGCGGCAGCCCCTCCGGCAAGTCCTGCGGCGTGGAGAGCGGCATCAACTTCGACCTCACCCCGCTGACCTCTTCCGGCGAAAGCTTCGAGTTCCAGATGGCCTGCATCAACCGCACCCTGGTGGACTGCGGCCTCGCCATCGGCAACTACTCCGAAACCGAGGACATCGGCTTCGTGGAACGCGTCAAGCGTCGCACCAACGGGCAGGTCGTTTTCGAAATCTCATCCTTCCCCGAACTGGGCATCGCCGGCCCCGACTCGCTGCGCCTCATCGAGGACGGCACGCTGGACTCCGCCCAGATCTACTCCGGCTACGTCGGCGGCGACTTCCCCATCATGGACATGAGCAACCTCTGGGGCCTCTTCGCCACTCAGCAGGACCAGTTGGACGTCATTGACGCCATCCAGCCCAAGATGGCCGAGGTCACCGCCGAGAACGGCGGCATCCAGATCGCCTACATGATGACGGCCCACAACTACATCTTCGCCAAGCCCCAGGTCGACGGGCTCGAAGACCTGCAGGGTCTCAAGGTACGCAGCCACAGCACCGTGCTCAGCGACCTGCTGTCCGGCATGGGCGCGGACCCGCAGTTCATCGCCTTCGCCGACGTCTATACGGCCCTCGAACGCGGCGTCATCGACGGCGCGATCTCCTGCGGCTCCTGTGGACACGGCCTGCGCTGGTATGAGGTGTCCGACTATCTCGTCGGCCCCATCGTTTCCGTGGGTCACAGCTGGTTCGCCGTCAACGCCGAACGCTGGAACAAGATGCCCAGGGACCTGCAGAACATCGTTCTGGAGGAAGGCGCCCGCCACGCTTACCTGAACCGCCAGCTCCTCTTCGAGCACTTCGCTCCCAACGCCATCGCGCAGAACGTGGAGCAGGGCATGCTGGAAGTCCCGTTCACCCCTGAGATGCAAAACGCCCAGCGACAGTCTGCCATCGAGAACGTCGTTCCCGGTTGGGTCGAGCGCGTCGGTGGTCCCACTTCCGAAGCGGCGATTATCTTCAACGACGTGGTGGCCCCCATCGTCAAGGTGAAGATCAACCCAGACGGTACGGCGTCGGCCACTGAATAGCGCAGCGTAGGCGACTTTCGGAATATGCGGGGGCGGTTCACGAACCGCCCCCGCTGCATTTAGTACGATGCATGGTTGCGCTTTTGCGTTATTCGTTAATGGATTCCCCTACCTAGGTGCTAATTTGTTTCGATTGACAGCCCTATATGCTTGCTTTAAACTCTGACGCCGGTCGCTAAACCCCGAAAAGTGCACGAAAACGCACTCATCAGCAGTTGGCAATGCAATCAACTGGAGGGCATATGTATCCCCGAATCAACGGTGTATTCTCCAGAGTTGGAATGGGCAAATATTTGATGGCTGCCATGCTCGGCGTGCTCATCGGCGCCCTTGCCGCCTGCGGTGGCGGCGGCGGTGATGCGCCAGCCGGTTCGGGCGATAGCGGCGGCGGGGCCGCGGCTCCGGAATCCACCGCCATGGTCGCCGCGACGGTCGCCACCGGCGGCGGCGAAACCCAACTGCAATCCCAGGGCCAGAGCTTCGAGTTCCAGCTGGTCTGCATCAACCGCAGCGTGGCAGCGTGCGAATTGGTCAACAGCTTCTTCGTTCCTGAAGTGGCCAAGCGCACCGACGGCCAGTTGCAGTTCGTCATTTCCTCCTTCCCCGAGTTGGGCATCGCCGGCGGCGATACCCTCCGCCTGGTCGAGGACAACACTCTGGAGGTGGCCGAAATCTACAGCGGCTACGTCGGTGGCGATCTGCCACTGTTGGACATCGGCAACCTGTGGGGCCTCTCCCCCAGCGAGGAGGCCCATCTGGAGCTGTCCGACGCCATCCACGAGGACCTGATCCAGGTGCTCAAGGAGACCACCGGCGGACAGCCCATCATGCGCCAGTACTATCCCAACCAGTTCATCTTCAGTCGGGACGAGCTGGACGCGCTGGAACAGTTCGACGGCAAGCAGATCCGCCAGCACAGCACCATCCTGGGTGACCTGCTGGCCGGCCTCGGCGCCGAGGGTCAGTTCGTGGCTTTCGCCGACGTGTACACCGCCCTGGAGCGCGGCGTGCTGGACGGCGGGGTGACCGGCGGCGAGCCGGGGCACAGCCAGCGCTGGTACGAGGTGACCGACTACCTGTATGGCCCCATCGTCGGCTCGGTAGCGGTGGCGTACTACACCATGAGCAGCGATTCCTGGAACAAGCTGCCTCCGGACCTTCAGCAGATTACCCTGGAAGTCGGAAGCGAGTACGAAGAACTGGCGCGGAAGACCCTCATCGAAGATTGGAACCCCTTCAGCGTCTCCGCCAACGTTGACGCCGGCATGATTCACCGGCCCTTCAGCGACGAGGTTCAGTCCAAGATGCGCGAGGTGGCCCTGGAGGTCATTCTGCCCAACTGGGTGGAGCGCACCGGCGGCCCCAATAGCGACGCCGTTCAGCTCTTCAACGAGAAGGTCGCCCCCATCATCGGCGTGGCGGTCAACCCGGACGGCACCGCCAAGGAACTCGACGGGGCCATGATGCCTGCTGCCGCCTCCAGCGATGCCACCATGGCCTCTCAAACCCAGTTGGTAACTCAGGGCGAGAGCTTCGAGTTCCAAATGACCTGCATCAACCGCACCGTTGCCCCGTGCGAGCTCCTGACCAACTTCTTCATACCTGAAGTTGCCGAGCGCACCAACGGTCAGGTCCAATTGGAGGTCTCCTCATATCCTGAGCTGGGTATCGCCGGCCCGGACACTCTCCGACTGGTGGGCGACAACACCCTGGAACTTTCCATAATCTACAGTGGATACGTGGGCGGCGACCTGCCGATCCTCGATATCGGCAACCTGTGGGGCCTCTCCCCCAGTGAGGAGGCCCACCTCGCCCTCGCCGACGCCATCGACGAGGACTTGATCGCCGTGCTGCAGGACACCACCGGCGGCCAGCCCATCCTGCGGCAGTACTACCCCAACCAGTTCCTCTTCAGCCGCGATACCCTGCGCACTGTCGCCGACTTCGAGGGTAAGAAGATCCGGCAGCACAGCACCGTGCTGGGCGATCTGCTGGCGGGACTGGGCGCGGAGGGCCAGTTCGTGGCCTTCGCCGACGTGTACACCTCGCTGGAGCGGGGGGTCATGGACGCCGGCGTTACCGCGGGCGAAGCCGGATACAGCCAGCGCTGGTACGAGGTTACCGACTACTTGACCGGTCCCATCGTAGGCTCGGTGGCTGTCGCCTACTTGGTGATGAGCGGTGACCGCTGGGATACCCTTCCGCCCGACATTCAGCAGATCATGCTCGAAGTGGGCAAGGAATACGACGATCTGGCTCGCAAGACCCTGATCGAGGAATGGAACCCCTTCAGCATCAGTGCCAACGTTGAAGTCGGCATGATCCACGAGCCATTCTCCGACGAGGTACAAGCGCGTATGCGGGAGATTGCCCTCGACGTCATCCTGCCCAACTGGGTGGAGCGCACTGGCGGCCCGGACAGCGACGCGGTGAAACTCTACAACGAGAAGGTCGCCTCCATCCTCGGCGTAATTATCAACCCTGATGGCTCCGCCAGCGAGACCGCGCCATGATGTTTGGGGAACCTGGCACGGAGCAGGCTAAATGGTCGGCCCCCATCGTCACCGTCGGCGTCCGCGTGGGCGCTGACGGCCAGGCCGAGGACATCAACTAGCGCGCAGCCCCATTTCAGGGCCTCCCGTCTCCAGGCCGGCCTGATAAAAAACCCACCGGATTGCGGCGAATATCGTACCGGTTGACTTTTATCAGACCGGCCAATATAGTCCCAACTTGCGTGTCACATCCGGGGTTTTTCGCCCCTTTTCTACACTGTATCTCCAGCATTAGACGATTAGCCGGCGCACCTTTGACACTTGTGCCCAGCTTATCGGAGGCGCCAGTTGACTACACCATCCGCGGCACCCCCCACGCCGGTTTTCCTGACCCGATTTATCTACAAGATCGACGGTGCCCTGGACTGGGTTTACCGCATCTTTGGGTATGTCTGCGGGTCTCTCCTGCTGCTCCTGGGCATCTACATCACCTACCAGGTTATTGTCCGCAAGATCGGCGGTCCGGTGCTGGGCAACCAGGAGCTGGTCGGCGGGTACATCCTCGCTTTTGCCGGCACCTGGGCGTTTTCCTACTCCCTGCGCACCGGCTCTCACGTCCGCATTGACGTTCTGCTGCCGCTCTTCGCGCGCATCCATCCCTACCTGCGCTCGGCGGCGGACTGGCTGGCCCTCGGGTCCGTAGGCTTTTTCGGCCTGATAACCGCTATCAAATCCTGGGAAGAAGTCGCCGAGTCCAAGTGCATCCGCACCAACTCCGAAGGCATGTGCGAGCCGGCCCTGGCCAACACCTATCTCATCGGAAACTTCTTGCCCGAGCTCTGGATGTTCCAGATGATCGTCGCCATCGGCTTCACCATGCTTGCCTTCACTTCGTTCCAGTGGATGCTGAGCATGATTCTGCGTGGTCTGCTCGAGATCTGGCACAAGAGATCAGGCGGCGACGTGGCCGAGCTTGCTCCCGGAGCCGACGTCATGCAGGAAGCCGCTTCCGGAGTGTAGCCGTTCAGTCCGTTCCAACTGACTTTCCCTACCCACGGCGGCCACCGGTCCGGTGGCTCCCGCCACACATAGGAATCTGAGATATGGCAATCATCGCCGCTTTCAGCATGATGGGAGTTTTCTTCCTGATCGGCCTCTACGTCGCCGGCGCCCTCGGTGTGCTGTCCCTGGTGATGATGCAGGCGTTCTCTGATGCCCCGCTGTGGAACATCCTCGGCAACAAGGCATGGGAGAGCAACACCAACTTCATCCTGGTTGCGGTTCCCCTCTTCCTGCTCATGGGCGAGCTCATGCTCCGCTCCGGCATGGGCGAGCGCATGTATGGCGCCCTTTCCCGGTGGCTGGTGTTCCTGCCCGGCGGCCTGCTCCACACCAATATCGCCTCCTGCGCAGTCTTTGCGGCCTGCTCCGGCTCCAGCGTCGCCACCTCCGCCACCATCAGCCGCGTCTCCCTGCCGTCCTTCCGCCAACGCGGGTATAGCGAGCGCCTCGTCATTGGATCCCTGGCCGCCGGCGGTACCCTGGGCATCCTCATCCCGCCCAGTATCGGTCTGATCATCTTCGGCGTGCTGGTCGAGGAATCCATCGGCCGCCTCTACATGGGAGGTTTCCTGCCCGGCTTCCTGCTCGCGTTCACCATGATGCTCATGATGATCGTAACGTCGGTCATCCTGCCTCGCACCGCGCCGATGGACGAGGAGGTACGCCGCCTTTATCGCGCCTGGTTCCACGGCATAGCGGTTCGACGTTACTCCGAAGAGCAGATGAGCGTAATGCGCCAGGAGCAGGCTACCGAGGCTGGCCTCACCGATCCTGAAGAACGCGCCGCCTACCGACGCGGCCGCTCCACCCTTTCGTATCCCGAGGCTATCGCCGAATGGCTGCGGATGATCAAGGAAGCGACCGTGGGCCTGCTGGCCATCATCCCGGTTTTGATCATCATCATCGTGGTGCTGGGGTCCATCTACACCGGCTGGGCTACGCCCACCGAGGCCGCCGCGCTGGGCGTGTTCGGCGCGCTGGTTGTGGCCATCGCCAACGAGTTGTTCAAGCGTTCCCAAGGCGTCTATACGGACTGGAACCAATCCATGCGCGGCATCAAGGTTATGCTCCTGGATGCCATCATCTCCACCGTACGCACCTCGTCGATGATCATGCTCATCGTCATGGCGGCGTTCACCCTGAGCTTCGCATTCGCCCGCCTCGGCATCTCCCAGGACATCTCCGAGTGGATCACCGGCCAGAACCTCAACGCTCTCCAGTTCGTGATCATCCTGGTGTTCTTCTACCTGCTGTTGGGCACCTTCATGGAAAGCTTCGCCATGCTGGTGACCACCATCCCCATCCTCGCACCCTCCCTGGAAGCCGTGGGCGTTGACCTGGTGTGGTTCGGCATCATCATGGTGATCCTCGTCGAGGCCGCACTCATCAGCCCGCCCGAGGGCATCAACCTCTACATCCTCCACGGCGTGAGACAGGACGTCGACGCGCAGATGGCGGAACAGACCGCGGCGGCACAGGAGGCGTTACGAGAAAGTACGATCACCGACGTGTATATCGGGGTCTTACCATTCATGGGCTGCATGGCTTTGGTGATAGCACTTTTGTTCGCGTTCCCCGACATCGCCCTGTGGGCCCCGTGCATCATCTACGACGATCCCAGCAGGGATTTCCTGCAATCGGTCAACATCGAACGCGATGCCGCCGGCTTCTGGGAGCAAATCCGATACTGCTCGTCGGAGTTCCGACCCCGGGCGTACCAGTAGAACGAGCGTCGGCCCTCCTGCCGTATAATGCTTGGGAGCGCTTCTGCCGCCGTTGGGAGGCAGGGGCGCTGCTTCATCACGGGGAGTTCGTGTATTCCGGTTTCCCGCTGGAACAGGTTGGTTAACGAGGAACGGCTATGAAATACCGGGTTCTGCTGCACAAATCGGAAGAAGGCTACTTCGCGGTTTCCCCCAACTTCCCAACCTGCAACTCACAGGGTTCTACGGCTGAGGACGCATTGGAAAACGTCCGCTACGCGCTGCAGGATCATCTCACCGTGCGCGAGGACTTGCGCTGGGGAGACGTCCTCGGGAGCGACAACATCAAAGCGGTGGACATCGAGGTGGACCCGGTACGGGAAACGATGATGCGCTACCACATCCGGATGATCAAGGATAGCGAGGGCTACTCCGTTTCCTGCCCCATGTTGCCCGGCTGCTTCTCCCAGGGTGAGACTTTTGAGGAGGCACTGGCAAACATCCAAATCGCAATCCGGTAATGGCTCATTTCCATCCAGGAAATACTGTTGCTGGGAGAACCGGATGTCGAGATTATCGAGGTTGGCGAAGGGGAGGAGGCGGATCTCTAAATCACGCCCAGAGTTCCCGGTGTCAGTTGCAGTCGGGCAGTTAGAGCGTTGGAAAAGGCCGGTTTCAGGGTGGATCGGGAGACGAAGCACACTATAATGAAGAACAATGGGCTCACAGTATCCGTCCCCCGGCATAATCCGATAAAACCGTTAACCATGGACGGTATCATTGTGCAGGCCGGCCTCACTGTTGAAGAATTCCGCGAACTGCTGTGATCCACGCAACCACGTTTCCCATTGACCGCATCCGCCAGCCGCATTAGCATACTCACCCTATGTACGCCCTGATTCTCGCCGGCGGAAAGGGCGAACGCCTTCGTCCCCTCACCGATACTGTGCCCAAGCCCATGATCCCCTTATGCGGCCGTCCCATCCTCTGGCATCAGGTCCGCTGGCTGCGCGAGGCCGGCGTGACTGACGTTGTCTTTCTGGTCGGCCACCTTGCCGACGCGGTGCGGGAATATTTCGCCGACGGCAGCGATTGCGGCATCCGTGCCCACTACAGCCACGAGGATGTTCCCCTCGGGCGCGGCGGCGCTCTGCGCCAGGGTCTGGCCTCCCTGCCCCATGACGATCGCCCAATAGTTGCCACCAACGGCGACGTCATCACCGACGCCCCGCTGGCCGAGCTTATCGCCGACTACGATTCCCGGCGTTTGCAGAACCCCGCCCACCTCGCCACGATCCTCACCGTGCCGATGGCCAGCCCCTATGGAATAGTGGACACCGGCGCGGACGGGCTGGTCACCCAGTTCCGCGAGAAGGCGGTACTGCCATACGCGATCAACGGCGGCGTCTACGTTCTCCATCCCGCCATCGGCGACCTGCTGCCTGAGTTGGGCGACCACGAGACCGGCACCTTTCCTGCCCTGGCAAGGGAGGGCCGCATGTCGGCCGTGTCCACCGATGCTTTCTGGCGCAGCGTCGACTCGCCCAAGGACCTGCGCGAAGCTGAGGAGCATCTGTCCGGCGCAGTTGCCGACCCGATCGAGGCCGCGCAGTGATAACCGCCGCCCAGGCGCAGCAGATCGCGGACACCGCTGCCAGGATCCGCGAGAACATCCAGTTGGCCATCGTCGGCAAGGACGAGGTCATCGAGTACACCCTGGCTGCCCTTTTCAGCGCTGGGCACATCCTCGTCGAGGACGTCCCTGGTATCGGCAAGACCACCCTGGCCCGTTCCCTGGCTTACTCCCTGGACTGCGAGTTCCGCCGTATCCAGTTCACCCCCGACCTGATGCCGTCCGACATCACCGGCATCCATTATTACAACCAGCACAATGGGCAGTTCGAGTTCCGCCCCGGCCCGGTCATCTCGCAGATCGTGCTGGCCGATGAGATCAACCGCGCCACGCCCAGGACCCAGTCCGCGCTGCTGGAAGCCATGGCCGAGCGTCAGGTCACCGTCGACCAGGACACCGTACAGTTGCCCGTGCCATTCCTCGTCCTGGCGACCCAGAACCCCATCGAGCTGGAGGGCACCTTCCCGCTGCCTGAAGCCCAGATCGACCGCTTCCTGCTCCGCCTCCGCCTGGGCTATCCCTCCGAAGACGATGAGACCGCCATGCTGGAGCGCTTCGAGGACGCCGACCCGCTGACCTCTCTCCAGCCGGTGGCCTCCGCCGATGACGTTCTCCGCATCCAGGGGCTGGTTCGCCAGGTCTACATCGACCCCGTATTGCGCGGGTATCTGGTCCAGGTGATCCGCTCCACTCGCGAGCATCCCGACGTGGAGCTCGGCGCCAGTCCCCGGGCGACCCTGGGCCTCTACCGCTGCGCCCAGGCCCTGGCCGGCATCAGGGGTCAGGAGTACGTAACGCCCGACGACATCAAGACCCTGGCCACCCCGGCCCTGGCGCACCGCATCATTCTCAAGAGCATGGCCCGCCTCCGCGAGCGCACCCAGGAATCGGTCGTTAACGAAGTCCTCGAGGCCCAGTCCGTGCCGGTTTGACCGGGGGTGGGTCCTGTCCGCTATCGTCGCAGCCGTGGGGTCCGGACGGATCAGACCCGTCGTACAGGGCGCCCTGCCTCCTGGATTTGAGCCCGTGCGCCCCTGTATCCCTACAGGGATGCCACTGGTCCTGAGCTTTCATCGACGCGGGGTTCGCGTTGCGTTATCCAAAGGCCCTACGTACAATTACCCATCCGCGCTCGCCAGGGAATCTTCGAACTTCTCGCCGGTAACATCAGGAGATCAAATTGACTACCACCAACCAGACCGAAATCATTCTCTACACCCACCCCGACTGCCCCTTCTCCGCGCAGGCCAAGATGCACTATCGCCGTCAGCGCGTGGCCTATACCGAGATCGACGTCTCCAAGCAGCCCGACCAGGTGCCGGCCCTCCTTGAACTCTCCGGCGGCGAGCGGATCACTCCCATTATCGTCGAGAACGGCGTCGTGACCATCGGCTTCGAAGGCGGCTATTGAGACTTCTAGCCTCGGGGCCGTGCGCCCCGTAAATCCCGCCAAAATAATGACATTGCTCCATTGCATGAATGGAACGCGCGTGCTAAACTGCTTGTACGTCCAAACCAGCCGTGCGGGAGACCAACGATGGCAATCAACCCCGAAACCCTGAATCTCGACAAGAACAAGCTGGCCGCCCTTGAGGTCGCCCTCGGCCGTATCGAAAAAGACCACGGCAAGGGCGCGGTGATGCGCGGCGACGAGCAGGTCGCCCACCTAATAACCAACGTCATCCCCACCGGCTCGCTGTCCCTGGACCTGGCCCTGGGCGTCGGTGGTCTGCCCCGCGGCCGCGTTACCGAGATCTACGGCGGGGAGTCGGCCGGCAAGTCCACCCTTGCCATCCACATCATGGCCGAGACCCAGCGCATGGGCGGCCTCGCCGCCTACATCGACGCTGAACACGCCCTGGATCCGCACTACGCCACCAGCTGTGGCCTTGACCTGAACAACCTGCTCATCTCCCAGCCCGACTCCGCCGAGCAGGCCCTGGACATAACCGAGCAGCTGGTCAGTTCCGGCGCCGTCGACGCCGTCGTCATCGACAGCGTCGCCGCCCTGGTTCCCCAGGCCGAGATTGAGGGCGACATGGGCGACGTCCACGTCGGCATGCAGGCCCGCTTGATGTCCCAGGCCCTCCGCAAGCTCACCGCCGCCATCAATCGTTCCCGCACCGCGGTCGTTTTCATCAACCAGATTCGCGAGAAGATCGGTATCAGCTACGGCAGTCCCGAAGTCACCCCCGGCGGCCGCGCCCTCAAGTTCTACAGTTCCGTCCGTATCGACCTGCGCCGCAGCGAGTCCCTCAAGCAGGGCTCCGAGATCATCGGCAGTCGCGTCCGCGCTCGCATCGTCAAGAACAAGGTCGCCGCTCCCTTCCGGGTCGCCGAGTTCGACATCATGTTCAACCAGGGCATCAGCAAGATGGGCGACCTGCTGGATATCGGCGTGAACCAGAACTTCATCAAGAAGGCCGGCGCTTTCTACTCCTACGGTGAGACCCGCTTGGGCCAGGGACGCGAAAACTCCAAGAATTTCCTCCTGGAGCACAGCGAAATTGCCGACGAGATCGAGGCGCTGATCCGCGGCGACGAATTGCCCGAGGATGAGCCAATCGATGGCGAGGGCAACGGCCATGTGAACGGAACCGCTGCCGACGCTGCCGCCTATCTCGCCAACCCCAACTCGGTCAGTCTGAACTAGCCGTTATCCTCCACACTCGGCTGGCCAGGTCGACAACCCATGTCGGATGCCTACACTGACGCGCTGCAGGTGGCGCTGCGGTACGTCAGTTTCAAGCCTCGCACCGTCGCGGAGGTCCGACGGCGCGTCGGGCGCGATTTCGAGCAACCGGCGGTTGAACAGGCGCTGGATTCCCTCAAACGGTACGGCTACCTGGATGATGCCGAGTTTGCCGCCCAGTGGCGCAACAGCCGTGACCGCCGCAAACCTCGCGGAGCCTCGCTGATCCGTCGGGAACTCCGCGGCAAGGGTGTGGCCGAACTCGCAATCGACGATGCTCTGGTCGGCCTGGACGAGTTTGATGCTGCCTACCGTGCCGCGCAACGCCGTGCCCAGCGGATGCTCTCTGACGGCTCAACGTCGTACACGAACTTCCACCGCAAGATGTGGGACTACCTGCAGCGTCGTGGCTTTCCGTCCGGCATAACCCGCGACACCGTCCGCCGCCTCTGGGCGGAACACGCTTCGACGGTCTGAAGTAGTCCGACCTCGGCTGTCGGGGCGAGGATTCCGTTTGCGCCCTACAGTCTCACGCGCCCGATGGCGATCAGCACCCCGCCCACAAGGGCGAGAACCCCCCACAGGTTAAACACCACCCCTCCGGTCAGGATCATCGCGACCAACGAACTGAGCACCACCGTCCCGCCGGCGATGTACATCAGCCCCTTGCTGCGTTTCAGGTTGACCACCCGGCTGATGATCTCCCCCGCCGCATAGCCCACGACCACGGGAGTGGCCAGGAAGGCTATGAACCGCGTTCCGGTGAAGAACATCAGCGTCAGCCACAGGATCACCCCCAGCACGCCGATCACGACGGCCACAACTGCCGCCTTGGCGTAGTTCGACGGCCGGACGTCGAAGGTGGGCATAGGCACCGCCTTCCCGCAATCCCGGCACCGGATCCCTACCGGCGCCTGCACCAGGCACTGCGTGCATATCGGCCGCTGGCACTGGCTGCACGACAACCCGGTGGGCACCGCCGGATGCCAGTGGCAGGTCATCACCTGAGATTCGGTCTGCTGTTCTGCCATATCCTCGTTATCCCCTGATCCTTGTTCAGTATAGTTGCATGGTCATTGCGAGCGAAGCGTGGCAATCTCGCCGGGATAAGGGTCTTCACCTCGGTGCAGGGGCTCCAATCGACATTTCATTCTACGATGTCGGTTGAGCGCCCATTGGTCGTTACCCCGCGTCGTTTCGGTACTCGGCCGTGCGCGCCAGCCATTCCTCGCGGTCCGCGATGTCCCGGTCCCGCAGCAGTCGGTTGAATATTACCGTGCTTCGGGGCACGCCCGCCGGCGCCGGCTGCCCGTTGGAGGCCAGCCGCTTCGCCAGGATCAGGACCGCGCCCGCGGCGGCGAAGACCGCCAACTGCTCGTTCCCTCCAACCAGCAGCCAGGGCTCCGGCCACGCCATGGCCATCACCGGCAGCGCGATCATCACCGCCAGCATCCACTCTG
Organism: uncultured Dehalococcoidia bacterium; assembly: GCA_951813535.1. Classification (GTDB taxonomy): domain Bacteria; phylum Chloroflexota; class Dehalococcoidia; order Lucifugimonadales; family UBA3495; genus Bin87. Next base: position 3,679,341 of record OX638345.1, read on the forward strand.
CCGACCGCCGCGTCACCCGCCAGCCCAACACGTAAAGCGCCAAGCCTACGGCAAAAAACGGCGGTGAAGTCCCCAGAATCCCTCCGGCCCAGGCACCCACGCTGCGGCCTCCGGTGAAGCGCAGGAATGGCGACCAGTTGTTGCCCAAGATCGTGAACAGCGGCGTCAGCGTCAACCACCAGCCGGTGTCCCCCAATCCCAGCGCGTACTGCCCAATCAGGATCGGCCCGGCGCCCCGTCCCATGTCGATGATGGCGATCGGCAACCACCACTTCTTTCCCATCTGGCTGGCGAAATTGCTCGCCCCGACGTTGCCGCTGCCGTGTTGCCTCAGGTCGATCCCTCCCAGCGCTCGCGCCAGGAGATACGACATCGGCACGGCTCCGATCAGGTATGCCACGGCCCACAGGCCGATCAGCGTCGCCGCATCCCCCGACATGCCGGCAACCCCACAGTTGCCAAGTTCAGCGCCGGTGGCTCTTTATCGGCGCGACGCCAGCTGCCGGGCGGCTTCCTCCAATCGCTCCACCGTTTCCATCGGCGGACCGTTGATGCCGGGCAGCGGCTCCCGAGAGTTGCCGCTGTGATGATAGTCGCTGCCGCCGCACGGAATCAGGTCGTACGCTCGCGCCACGTCGGCCAGCCAGTCCACCGTCGCCTCGTCGTACATCGAGTAATGCACTTCCATGCCGTGCAGGCCGGCCGCCTTCAGCTCCTCGACCGTTTCGATCAGCGATTGCTCCGGCTCCGGTTCGTTGCCCCGCCGCTCGAACCACGGGTGCGCGAAAACCGCCACGCCACCAACGTCGTTCAGCAGTTTCACCGCATCCGGAGGCGTCAGTTTCGACCGTTCCACATAGGCCTTGCCGTTCCGCCCCAGGTATTCCCGGAAGGCGTCCGATGGCTCGGCGAAGTAACCCTTTTCGACGAGCGCCTGCGCGATGTGTGGCCGTCCCACCGAGGCGTCGCCGGCAATCTCCAGCACCCGCTCCCACTCGATGTGCATCCCGAACTCCGCGAGCTTCTGGACCATTCCCTCTCCGCGCGCCAGCCGGCCTTCGCGGAACCCCGCCAGCGTCTCCTGGAATCCGGCGTCGGTCACGTCCATGAAGTACCCCAGCATGTGCACTTCGCCGCCGGGCACGTCGCAGCTCAGCTCAATACCGGGAATCAGCCGCATGCCGGGGACCCGGTCCACCGCCTGCTGCGCCTCTTCCAGTCCCGCCGTCGTGTCGTGGTCGCTGACTGATATCGTCCGCAGTCCCTTGGACGCGGTCAGTTCCACCAATTCAGTTGGCGTCAACCGCCCGTCCGATGCGGTGGTGTGCAGGTGCAGGTCAACAGAAATTGCCATCAGGTCTCCCCGTATCCGTGGTCTCCCGTATCAATGGATGTTCCGCTCGTTATACGTCTGTTCTGCGGTCGATCCGCACGATGTCCGTGGCGTGGCCCGTGGCGTCGTCGATGTCGATCAGGACGGAGTTCAGGATGCACGCGCCCTTGGCCGGCTCGAACCGCTGGGGCAGTCCGGTCCTGAACCGTTCCAGCACCGGCGCGACCTCCGTGCCGATCACCGAGTCCTGGGGACCGGTCATCCCGAGGTCGCTGACGTACGCGGTCCCTCCCGGCATGATGCGCGCGTCGGCCGTGGCCACGTGGGTGTGCGTCCCGACAACCGCGCTCACCCTGCCGTCCAGGTACCAGGCCAGTCCCTGCTTCTCGGAGGTCGCCTCGGCGTGGAAGTCCACCACCACCGTTTTCGGCGCGAACCCCAGCTCGCTTTCCGCCTCCGCCAGCCGCTTGTCGGCCTCACGGAACGGGCAGTCGATGGGCGGCATGAACACCCGCCCCTGCAGGTTCATGACCATCACGTCGCCGAACATCATCCAGCCCCGTCCCGGCGCGCCGTAGTAGTTGGCCGGACGCAGCAGCGGCAGCTCCTCCATGTGGGGCAGGATCTCTTTCTTGTCCCAGATGTGGTTGCCCGACGTCATCACGTCCACGCCGGCCTGCAGCAGAGCGTTTGCGGTCTTGGGTGTCAGGCCGAACCCGCCGGCCGTGTTCTCCGCGTTGGCCGTGACCAGGTCAATGTTCAGTTCGCCGCGCAGCTGGGGCAGCAATCGGGACAGGGCGCTCCGTCCCGGCTTCCCGATTATGTCCCCAATCATCAACACTCGCATAACATGATCCACAAGAGGTTACGTTGTAAGGGGCGACGCACGGTCGCCCCTTGTGGTCGCGTCGTTACTCCCAACTGGGTCCTTATCTCGCGATGCTCTCCTCGCGCGTTTCTCGGATCACGGTGACCTTGATCTGGCCGGGGAACTGAAGGTCCTTGGAGACCTTGCCGGCGATGTCCCTCGCCAGGCTCGCGCAGGCCACATCGTCCACGTCGGTGGGGCTGACCATCACCCGTACCTCGCGGCCCGCCTGGATGGCAAACGCCCGCTGCACTCCATCGAAGCTGTAGGCAGTGTCCTCCAGCTCCCGCAGCCGCCTGGTGTACTGTTCAATGGATTCCTTGCGTGCGCCAGGGCGAGCAGCGCTGATCCCGTCGGCCGCAGCCACCAGGAACGATTCGATGCTCGAGTGGTCATCGTCGTGGTGCTCCAGCACGCAGTTGCAGACCAGAGCGCCAACGCCGTTGCGCGTCGTCAGGTCGTAACCGATCTCCGCGTGCGGCCCGGGTATTTCGTGGGTCAAAGCTTTGCCGATGTCGTGGAGCAGGCCGCCGGCCCGCGCCGTCTGCACGTTCGCGCCAACTTCCGACGCCAGCATTCCGGCCAGCAACCCGACCTCGATGGAGTGCGTGAGCACGTTTTCGCCGTAGCTGTAGCGATACTTGAGACGTCCCAGCAACTTGATCAACTCGGCGTCCAGCCCGCTCACGCCCACCTCAAAGGTGGCTTCTTCGCCGGCCCGCCACATCGTCTCTTCGATGTCGCGTTCCGCGCGGTTGACCGCTTCCTCGATCCGGGCGGGCTGAATGCGCCCGTCCTTCACCAGTTGTGTCATCGCCAGTCTGGCGATCTCCCGGCGCACCGGGTCGAAGCAGGATAGCGTTACGATGCCGGGCGTGTCGTCAACGATGATGTCAACGCCGGTGTGGGCCTCAAGAGCCCGTATGTTACGTCCTTCACGGCCGATGAGACGACCCTTCATCTCATCGTTAGGCAGGGAAACAACAGTTGTCGTGCTCTCCGACACTACATCGGTGGCAAGACGGTTTATGGCGAGGGTGAGGATGCGTCGGGCGTTGTCGTCCGCCCGGGTTTGGTGTTCCTTCTCCAACTCATAGTAGCGGCGAGCCAGTTCGTGGGATGCTTCCTCTTCGCCACGCTTCAGCACGACTTCTCGCGCCTGGTCGATGGACAACGATGCGATCCGTTCCAACTCCCGGTTGTGCTGGTGTTTCAGGTCATCGGCTTTTTGCAACTCGGACTTGGCGTTCGTCTCCCGTTCTTGCAGTTCCGACTCTTGCTGCTCCAAAGACTCCAGTTTGCGGTCAAGTTGTTCTTCTCGCTGGATGTAACGGCGTTCCATGCGGTTGAGTTCGCGCCGTTGCTCCGTGATCTCTTTGTCACCGGCCTCCCGGATCTTCAGCGCCTCTTCCTGCGCCTGCAGGAGGATGGTTCGCTTCTCCTCTTCGGCCTGGGTGAGGGTGTCCGCAGCCTCCTCGCGGCTGCGTTCGAGTTGGTTTCCGCCTTTCTTGGTTGACAGCAGCAGCCAAACCACCGCTGCTATCCCTGTTGCTAGCCCTGCTGCCGCCAGGACGGCAAGGACGATTTCTAGCATCAGATCCTCCTCGGTCCGTCTGAGCGTTAGCTCGGGATTTTTGCCCTATCCATATCGTAGTGTTGGCCCTAATCAAAGTCAAGAAACGCCTTGCCGTTTTCGCTGTCTCAGTTGCAGCCGGTCTTGACTCGCGACCACAAAATTTGCCGTGCTGCCGCCATCCGGGTCTCGACAATAAGTCATCCTCTCGTCGCACGTTGTGCCTCTATATTCCGCTGATTTCGGGACGGCGTCGGGTTGTATACTGCACCCCCATAGAAACCACTTCCGCAAACCCGCGCCGGATCAGCGTCGGGCAACTTTGTGAACCGTCTGAGCCATCGTGAAGGCCCATTTCGCACAGCGGGAGCACAACTGAACCATGCAGAATCCAGACACCGCCCACCAACCGGCAGAACCCCCCCCCGCTCTCGGGGGGCGGATCATAATTCCCGGGCTGGCCACCGGGCACGTGGTGTTTCACTGGATCGTGCAGAGCTTCGTCGTTGCGTTGCCCGAGATCCAGCAGACCTTCCAGCTCAGCACCGTCGGCGTTGGCGGCATCATGTCCGCGCGCGAGTTGGCGTCGGGACTGGTTGCCCTGCCCGCCGGCGTGGTGGTCGACATCCTCCGGCGGTATTGGGGACCGCTCCTGGGATCTTGCCTGGCCGTTGCGGCCCTGGGCTGCCTGGCCATGGGTGTCTCGCCGGTATATCCGCTGCTTCTGGTTGGCATGGGGGTGGTGGCGATCTCCCATTCCATCTGGCACCTGCCGGCGTCGGCGTCGCTTTCGCACCATTTCCCGGAGCGACGCGGGATCGCCCTGTCCGCCCATGGAGTCGGCGGAAGCGTGGGCGACGTGGTTGGGCCGGTGGCCACCGGGGCGTTGCTGGCGTTTTTGTCGTGGCGCGAACTGCTCAGCGTGTACGCGATAGTCCCGTTCTTCCTGGCCGCGTGCGCCATCTGGTCCCTGCGCAATATCGGTCGCGGCCGGGACGAACCCGTCGTTACGTTGTCGGAACGTGTGGATGCGACCGGCAGCCTGCTGAAGACGCCGGCGCTCTGGGTACTGACTGTGGTGCGCGGTTTGCGCAGCATGGCGCTGGTGGCGCTGGTCACCATCCTGCCTCTGTATCTGGGGAACGACCTGGATATGGGCCCGGCGTCCCGCGGTTTCCACATAGGGATGCTGATCGCAGTGGGGCTGGTGGCCAAGCCGGCGGCGGGCGCGCTGTCCGACCGGTTTGGGCGCAAGCAGGTGCTGGTGCCGGGCCTGGTCTGGTCGTGCCTAGTGACTCTCGCCCTGACGGTGTTCGACACCGGGGTCTCGCTCACCATAGTGATCGCGCTGCTGGGGCTGTTCCTCTACCCGGACCAGCCGATTTTGACCGCAACGGTTTTTGACATGGTGGGAAGAGACGTGGCGTCCACCGGCCTGGGCGTCGTGCAATCATTCGCCTTCCTGATGTCGGTGGCGTCTCCGCTCATCGCGGGAGCGCTGTACGAAAGCATTGGATTCGATGCTGCCATCTATTACATCGGGGCGCTGTTCGCGGCGGCGGCGGTACTGTTCCTGGCGCTACCCCTCTCACGGAAGGACGCGACGCCGGTTGCGGAGTAATGCTGCCGACTGGGCGGCCGATTGCGGCGGCAGACCAGAGGGACGGGCGCGACATAAAACGGGCCAACGGACACTCAGCGTCCGTTGGCCCGTTCGTGGCCCGATTGCTGCGTCGCGGTTTCGGCTACTTCAGCGAGACCGTATTGCAGATCGGGCCTGGGCCGGGATCAGGTTCCGGCAGCTCCATCAGCGCAACTGGCATGGTGGCACCTTCTTCCCAGCCCAGGCTCTGCTCCAGCGTCCAGGCGTGTATGTTCCGGCGAGCGCCCAGTCTGCTTGATTCCGACACATGGAACTGGTCGTCGTCGACTTGTAGAACCAGGTCGTCGGTCAGGGGCTCGCCCGCTTCCAACACCAACTGATGAAAATTGGCGCCGAACTGCTGCTCGAACAGGGAGTTCACTTCGTAATCCATCCCATCGACGGTGAATGTGGTGTCGTCCAGGTCTCCCTGGTACTCGGACCCCAGCCGGAAATAACCCGTGTACACCTGGACGGGGTTTTGCGAGTCGGCGGCCCTGCCTACCGTCAGGGCGGCGGCCCAGACCTCCTCCATCTCGGAGTTGTTCGCGGCGTTGGGCATCACGGAACCCGGGCCAATGGCCTGACCCATTTCAGCGGACCACACTTCGGCCATGCCGTGGTCGCCGGAAATGGCGGGAGCCTCACAGAAATTATCCGGCTCCCACTCGCCGCCGCCATCCACCGGCATCTGCTTCGGCTCGTGGTCGCGTTGGAGTTGCGTTGCAGCGTCAACGCCGCCGACTTGCAGGTTAGTGACTACAACCAGGGCCAACGCCACCGCCAATGTCCACAGGATTATCGTCCTGAATGTTATCCATCGTAGCGGCTCGTATGCGCGCCGTCCGTCCCGCCTCATTGTCCGCGGAGTCATCGTATCCTCCTTGTGTTGGGTTATCTCGGGTGCCCGTCTCCCGATTGGATATCTGATATATGAATATTCACTATTGGTTATATGGATAATATATATGACGTCAGTCCGGCTGTCAATGGTTCATTCGCAACCCGAACCCCGGCAGCGTGACGCGTCCTGACGCCGCCGATGTGGACTCTCCGCTTATTGACCAGTCCCAGCCGTTGCCGGTACCATAATAGGCCGGGCGGGGTTCCATCCCCGTCCCATCACACTGCGGGGGTTGAAATGAGTTCGAGCTACATCGGCAAGGTTGACAAAGCACGCAGGTACGCCGAGGAACCGGAGCGGGTGAACATCCACACCTTCGAGGCTTCGTTCATCGGCAACCACAATACCTACCGGGTCGCCTACCGCGACGGAGACTGGAACTGCGAGTGCGCCTTCTTCGCGACCCGACGGGTGTGCAGCCACACCATGGCCTTGCAGCGTATGCTCGACGAGATGCTCGCCGGACAAACCACGGAAGCCGCCGCCGACTAGCCGGCAGCCTTCGCCAAATACCCCAACAAGCTTACCGCCGGCGCTACCCAAACGCGCCGGCGAATTTATTGCCCCGGCGCGAGGGGCGGGATCACTGTTCCCAGCGACGGAACACCAGGCATGCGTTCTGCCCGCCGAACCCGAAGGCGTTGGACAGCACCACCCTGACCTCGGCCGCACGCGACTCGTTGGGCACGTAGTCCAAGTCACAGTCGGGGTCCGGCGACTCCTGGTTCACTGTGGGGTGGATTCGCTGGTCCGTGATGGTCTTGACGCACGCCACGGCTTCCAGCGCGCCCGACGCCCCCAGAGAGTGTCCGATCATGCCTTTCGTGCTGCTGATCGGAACCTGGTAGGCTGCGTCCCCGAATAGCCTCTTGATCGCAACCGTCTCGACCGCGTCGTTCAGAGGCGTGGATGTCCCGTGAGCGTTGATGTAGTGAACGTCGCCGGTGTCCAGGCCCGCGTCGGCCAACGCCCCCGCCATGGCCCGGGCCGCGCTTTCCCCGGTCTCCTGCGGCTGCACCAGGTGTCCCGCGTCCGACGTGGCGCCGAACCCCACCAGCTCGCAGATGATGTTGGCCCCCCGCGCCCGGGCCCGCTCCAACTCCTCCAGGATCAGGATGCCCGCCCCCTCGGCAGGGACGAAGCCGTCCCGTTCGGCGTCGAAGGGCCGGCTGGCCCGCTGCGGGTCGTCGTTGCGGGTGCTGAGCGCGCGCATTACGGCGAATCCCGCCAACCCAAGCTGGCTGATGCCGGCCTCGGTACCGCCGGTGACCATCGCGTCGGCCACGCCATGCCGTATCGCCTGCAGCGCCTCGCCGATGGCGTTGTTGGACGCCGCGCAGGCCGTGGTCGCCGTGGAGTTGTAGCCGCGGGCTCCCACGTACTGGCTCACGTTGGCCGCCGCCATGTTGGGTAGCACCATCGGGAAAAAGAACGGCGACATCCGCATCCCGCCCCGGTCGGCCAGAATTCGGCAGTTCTCCTCCAAGGTGGGGAAGCCGCCGTTGCCGTTGCCCAGCAGCACGCCCACGCGATACGGGTCTTCCCGCTCCATGTCGAGCTTGGCGTCAGCCACCGCCTGCAAGGCGGCAGCCACCGCCATCTGCGAGAACCGGGCCATGCGGCGGGCCTCCCGTCGGTCGATGTAATCGGTGGCGTCGAAATCGTCGGCCTGCCCGGCGATCTGGCAGGGATAGTCGGTAGGGTCGCACAGGGTCATCCGCCCGATGCCGGAAACGCCGGCCACCAGGTTGCTCCAGAACTTGTCCGCGCTCAGGCCCAGCGGGGTAATCGCCCCGAGGCCGGTCACCACCACGCGCCGCCGCCCGTTTTCGGTTTGCATCATGCCTGCAATTGTAGCAGTCGCGTTCCGGTCAGCGTAAATCGGGCGGGAGCAGGTCGGGATACGTCTCCGGTTCGATCCCCAGGACCGCCTCCCGCGCCTCGGCGACCACGAAGAGGGATCCCGTGACCAGCACCAGGTCGCTGGCGTCCGCCATTGCCACGGCCTCTTCCACCGCCTCTTCGGTGTGCGCGGTGATCCCGACCCGTTCCGACGCAATGCCCTGATCCAGAAACTCCTGCGCAATTTCCGCCGGCCGCATGGAGCGCGGGTGCCGCGAGCGCGTGGTGATCACCCGATGTGCCCGCTCTGCCAGGAGTTCAACCATGGCGTCCACCCGCTTGTCCCGCGAGAATCCTGCCACCACCACCAGGTTCCGGTGTGAGACGTAAGTGTCCAGCGTCGCCAGCAGCGTCGCCATGGAGTGGTCGTTGTGTGCGCCGTCCACCACCAGCATCGGCTCCCGGCCCAGGACCTCCATGCGTCCCGGCCACTCCACCGACTCGAGTCCTTCGATGATCGCGTGGCGGTCGATGGCGTATCCGGCGTCGGCCAGGGCCTCCGCCGCCCCCACCGCCGTGGCCGCGTTGGCTCCCTGGAAATCTCCGAGCAGGGGCAGCCGCAGCCGGTGGGTGTCCCGCCGTCCGCGAATTTCCAGGAGTTGGCCGTCCGCCGACGCTGTTTCGACTTTCCACGTGATGGCGTCCCCGACGCGGACCACCGGCGCAGACTGTTCGGTGGCGGCTCGGCTGATTGCTTCCATTGCCTCGGGGAACTGCGGCCCGACCACCACCGGCGCTCCCGGCTTGATGATCCCGGCCTTGTCCGCCGCGATTTCGCCGATGGTGTCGCCGAGGATCGCCATGTGGTCCAGGCTGACGGGGGTGATGACGCTGACCTCGGGGGTCACCACGTTGGTGGCGTCCAGCCGGCCCCCCAGTCCAACCTCGACCACGCTGACGTCGACCGAATCCTCCGCGAAGCACTGAAAACCCATGGCCGTCAGGTACTCGAACAGGGTGGCCGGCCCCGCTTCGGGATCGGCCGCGTTGTCCAGGTGGTGCGGCCATACCGCGTCGGTCAACTCGGCGAACCGCTCCCGGGGCACCGGCTCCCCGTCGCGTCGGATTCGCTCGCAGAAGGAGTGCAGGTGCGGCGACGAATAGAACCCGGTGGAATATCGGGCCGCCCGCGCGATGGACTCCACCATGGCCGCGGTGCTTCCCTTGCCCTTGGTGCCCGCGACGTGCACCATCCCCCGCCGCCGGTGCGGATTTCCCATTCGGCCCAGCAGTCGCTCCACGTTCCGCAGGTCGTAGATCCGCTTCTGCCGCGGCTGCGCCGGGACCGAACGCTCGTGGTCGACCAGGCCCAGCAGCCGGGCGACCGCCTCTGGGTAGTTCAAAGGCACGATCCCTGCTAGCTGCCTGTGGACAGGCCCAGGTTGATGCGGAAGGCCTGGCCGGCCGTTATGCTGCGCACGTGGTCGATGTTCCCGTAGAGGGGTCTGGGCCGGAACCCGAAGGTGCGTTCCACAGAGCCGGGCTCGGCCACGTTCCGCAGCGTCACCAACTGCAGCATCGCTCGGTTGATGGGCGCCCGGGGCGTCAGCTTCTCCATGATGGTTATCGGCAGACGCATCTTCCACAACGGCACGCTTATTCGCCGTGCCTTTCGACCCAGCGTCCGGGCGACTACGCCCACGATCTCGTTGTAGGAAAGCTGCTCGGGACCGCCGATCTCGATGGTGCGGTTGCCCCGGATGTTGCCGCTGACGGAGAGGGCGATGCACCGGGCCACGTCCTCGACATGGATGGGCTGCAGGCGGTTGTTGCCGGAACCGATCACCGGCACGATGGGCATGGTCCGGACCAGCGCTGCCACCGCCGTGGTGAACTCGTCGCCCGGTCCGAATATCAACGACGGTCGCAGGATGACGTAGGGCAGCCCACTGTTCGCCACCTCCTGCTCTCCCTGCCATTTCGAGTGCAGATACTGGAGCCGCGGCGTATTGGCCGCCCCCAGCGCGCTCACGTGGATGAACCGTTTTACCGAGCCCGCTGCTTTGGCTGCCTCGATCACATTGGCCGTGCCCTGCCGGTTGATGGCGTCGAACTGCCTGGGGCCGCCGCGTATCACGGCCACCAGGTGGACCACTGCGGTTGCGTCGCGGCAGGCCTCGGCCAGGGCGTCAGGATCACCCACGTCCCCGTAGCAAACGTCCGTCGGCGGAGTGGCAAGTACGTTCTCGCTGCCCGGACGGCGCACCATGACCCGCACTTCGTGGTTGGTCGCAAGCAGCTGCTGGACGACGCGTCGCCCCAACAATCCCGTGGCCCCGGTTACCAGAACCGTCATAATCTTCCCCTGCCCAACCCGTTTATATCCAGACCCATTGCTTATGGCCCCAGTATAACATCAGCCTTCGCGCTCCCCACGATGGCTGGGGCATGGCTACTGCCAGCGCAAGCGCAGGGTTGAGGGTTGGTCGAGACCGGTTGTTTCGTGGCAGTTGTCGGTGAACGCGGCGCCCGCGTTGGCGCGATTGCCCAGCCCCGTTGGCAATGACGGCTCCACGGGAAGCGCAGCGTTCGACGGAGCCACGGTGATCGCTGAGGGTAGGCATTTGTGGTATCCTGTGCCCGCGCCGGCGGTGGGCCGGCGCGCATAGTGTCAGTCATCTCCGGAGGTTTCGCGTTGTACCAAACCGTGAGCGATGCCACCCTGCAGGCATTGTCGAAAATCGACTCTCCCAGCATCTGTAACGCCATCGAGGGGTTCAACTTCCGTCCCAAGAACGCCGGCTTCATGCTGCCGGAGATCAAGACTGTTTTCCAGGAATTCCCACCCCTGGTCGGCTACGCCGTCACCGGCGTCATCTCTGCCAACCGCCCTGAGGGTCGCAGTGTGGCCCGCGAGGATTGGTGGGACCTGATCGTTTCGGTGCCGGAGCCCCGGTTCATCGTCCTCCATGACATCGACAACCCGCCCCTGGGAGCCTATTGGGGAGAGGTGCAGTCCAACATCCACAAGGCGTTGGGCGCCGTGGCCGTTGCGACCGATGGCACCGTCCGCGATCTGGACGAGGTCCGCGCCCTGGGGTTCCAGTTTTTCGCCAAAGAGGTCTCCGTGTCCCACGCGTACGTCCACATGGTGGACATGGGCATCCCCATCGAAGTGGGCGGCCTCACCGTGCAGACCGGTGATCTGCTCCACGGCGACAAGCACGGCGTGACCAACATCCCCTTCGAGCTCGCCGACCGCATCCCCGATATGGTGAGCACCATCGCCGATTACGAGCAGAAAACCATCAGCCTCTGCCAGTCGCCCGATTTTTCGCTGGACGCGCTGAAAGAGGTTGCCAAGATCACACGCCCCTACTGACCTGGTGCCATGATAACTCGAACTAAAATCCTGTCTGTGCTGCTGCTCGCCGGCATAGCCGCGCTGAGCTTCGTGGCCTGCAACCTCATCACCCCGCCTCCCCTGGGCCAGTCCGAACCCACGACTGCCCCGGCGGGTTCCGGATCCGCTCCAGCAACGGAGATCCCGCCGGCCACGCGCATCGCGAGCTCGGCAAGCGGCGCTTCGTCGCCGCCAACCCCCGAAGTCGTGGTGTCCGGGGGCCGTTCCATCAAGCAGTGGTCTGCTCCGCCGGCCATGGCCATCGACCCGGGGGCGTCCTACACCGCGGTCCTGAACACCACCGCCGGCGCCATCACCATTGAGCTGTTGAGCTCCGACGCGCCGAACACCGTGAACAATTTCGTGTTCCTCGCCCGTGAGGGTTTCTACGACAACGTCATCTTCCACCGGACCATACCCGGGTTCATGATCCAGGGCGGCGACCCCACCGGCACGGGCGGCGGCGGCCCCGGTTATCGTTTTGCCGACGAGCCGGTGAACCGGCCCTATTCGCGGGGCGTGATGGCAATGGCCAACGCCGGCCCGAATACCAACGGCAGCCAGTTCTTCCTCATGCACGCCGACTATCAACTGCCGCCCAACTACACCATCTTCGGGCAGGCCGTGGCTGGCCAGGAGACGATCGATGCCATTGCCACCGCGCCCACCCAGGCCGGAGGCGAGGGCTCTTCCCCGGTGAACCCGGTGACGATCCAGTCGGTGGAGATCGTCGGCCCGTAGCCTTCCGTTGGCGATTGCGCCAAAGATGGTCAGTGTGCACGGGACCATGATCTGACGCCGGCGAGGAGCGCGATATGGCTTTTGAAACCCTGCTTTACGACGAGCAGGACGGCATCGGCTACCTGACCCTCAACCGCCCCGACAAGCTCAACGCCCTGAGCCAGACCCTCATGGCAGAGTTTCGGGAAGCGCTGGAGGGGATCGAGGCCAACCCTGACGTTCGCGCCATCATCCTGACCGGCGCGGGCCGGGCCTTTTCCGCCGGGTTCGACATCGAAGCCGAGGTCGGCGGACCCGACGGCGAGCCCCTTTCGGTGGACGGCCGTCGCTCCCGCCTCAAGTACAACATCGAGACCTTCCTGATGGTGTGGAACCTCAGCAAGCCGGTCATTGCCGCCGTCAATGGCTACGCCCTGGGCGGCGCGTGCGAACTGGTGCAGGTCTGCGACGTCAAGATCGCGTCCGATCAGGCCATGCTGGGTGAGCCGGAAATTCGCCTGGGCTACGGCGCTCCCTTCCTGATCACCCCGTACTCGATCAACCTGGCGATGGCCAAGGAGATGATGCTTACCGGGGACATCGTCGACGCCCACGAGGCCGCCCGCCTGGGCATGGTCAACCGCGTCGTGCCCCACGATGATCTCATCGCCGAGTGCGAGAGGGTGGCCCACAAGATCCGCAACATCCCGGCCATCGGCATCAAGACCACCAAGATTTCGGTCAACCGCGCCCTGGAGTCCGCCGGCTTTCTTTCGGCCCTGAACCACAACCTCGAGCTGATGACCCAGTTCGATACGGCGGACACCCCTGAGCACGCCGAGTTCGCCCGCATCCGCGCCGAGCAGGGGCTGCGCGCCGCCCTGGCGTGGAACCGCGCGCGGTTCGCCGATTAGCCGCTGTTGTCGGAGTGTCCGTTGCCTTGTTGGGAGAGTCGGACGATAGTCTCAAGCAAAGCCTGTTGGGTAGCGGTAATCAGTTGGCGTTCCTCAGCAGCTTGGCGGCGCTCCTCACGGAATTCGCTAACCAGCTCCGCAACCATCTGAATGGTTTCGTCTACCCGCTTGCGCTCATCCGCCAACTGCTGCTCGGCATGGAGCCGCAGTTCGCGTTCCTCGTTGAGCATTCTGCGCATCATATACCGGTCGTACCCTCCTTTGAGTGCGCCTACGGCCAACGCGGCGCCCCCGGACTTCAGCAAAATTTCGATGTCGATATAGCGGGCGACAGCACCAGGGTGGCATACTCCGTTCGCGGCCGCCGCAGTCGTGCAAGGTGCTTCGGTAAAGTACCAAACCGTCCATACGGCAGCAGCGGTGATGAGGCCCAGAACAATCGGCGCGGCCCAATCTGACGCGAAATCCTGGCCGCGCTGCCGGATGCGATCGAGCATATATCAGCCGCCGCGCTTCACCTCCACGTCGGCCATCTTCTCGATGAAGTGCAGAATGGCCGAGTGATCGGCGTCCTGCTCGCCGTCGTTCACCAACGAACCGAGCATCTGCTGCACCAAGGCCGTCACCGGCAGCGGCACGTTCAACTCGGTGGCCGTCTGCAGCACGTTGCGCAGGTCCTTCTGGTGCAGGCGGATGCGGAAGCCGGCGCGGAAGTTCCGGTCCAGCATCATCGGCCCCTTGGCCTCCATGACCGCGCTGCCGGCCAAGCCGCCCCGTATGGCGTTGAACACCCGCTCCGGGTCCACTCCCGCCTTCTGGGACAGCACCATGGCCTCGCTGAGGGCCTCTATGTTGGCCGCGACGATGATCTGGTTAGCCAGCTTCGTGATGTTGCCGGCGCCGACGTCGCCGGTGAGCACCACGTTGCCGCCCATCACCTGCAGCAGCGGCTCGCAGGCGTTGAAGACGCCCTCGTCGCCGCCGACCATGATGGCCAGCGTGCCCGCGATGGCGCCAGGCTCGCCGCCGCTCACCGGAGCGTCCAGGAACTCCACGCCCCGGTCGGCGCACGCCGCCCCGATCTTCTGCGACATTGACGGCGCGATGCTGCTCATGTCGATGATCACCGATCCCGGCTCCGCTCCCTCCAGCACTCCTTCCGGTCCCAGGATCGCCCGCTCGGAATCGGCCGAGTCCGGCAGCATGGTGATGGTCCGGGCGCTGCCCCTGGCCGCGCCGGCCGGGGAAGATGCCGCGGCGGCTCCCTCCGTGGCCAGTTCCTCAACCGGTTCGCCGACGATGTCGTACACGTTCAGCTCATAGCCGGCCGTCATCAGGTTCCGCGCCATCGGCTTCCCCATGATCCCCAACCCGACAAATCCAATCCGCTCTGCCATTGCTCTTCCTCCGTCCTGGGTTCGCCGCACGGCGGACCCGGTTGATATCCGGTATTGCCCGAGTATTATACCCGCCGCATTCCGATGGCCGGGGTGGTCACGCCCGGTCCAGCACCAGGGCCGAGTCCACCTCCGCCGCTACGTCGCCGATCTCCGTTACCAGCACATCCCCGAGCGTTGCGGTGGTGACCGTAGCCTGTCCCGACAGGTTCGCGACGAGCCGCACCGTGCGGGATACTTCGAGATCGGAGGCAGCTAGCGCGGCGGCGACTTCGCGCCACGTTCCGGCGTCCTCCGCGCCCAGCGCCACCACCGTCCGGCCGTCGGCACGCGGTATCCCCGCGTCATTGTCGATCCGTTCCACGGACGCGCAGACGGCGTCCAGGGGCGAGATGCCGACCAGTTCCAGGGCCAGCCGATAGAAACCGGGCGCGGCAACCAACGAAACCTGGCCGACAGCCTGCTCCAGTTGGGTGACAAGGCCGGGCGCGGATTCCGCTGGGTCCCCCAGAGTTGCCACCATGGACCACAGGCCGGCCCGGATGTCACGCACCAGCCGGTTGACCAGCTCTTCGCGATTGTCCGGGCGCAGTTCCAACTCAACCGAGCGTATCCACGGCCGGGCGACCGCCAGGGCCGCCTGGGTTCCGATGACGTAGTCGGCGTTGGACAGCAGCTCCCGGGTTGTGGTGGGCACTTGCTGACGGTCGCCGGCGCCCAGCCCCGCGACGGTCACGGCGCGTTGGGCGGACCGGAACGCGGCCACGTACTTTCGCGTTTCCACCACCTGCCGGGCGTGATTGCCCTCGTGCCCCGACACCCGCTCGATCAGATCCAGAAGGGACAGGGCGGGATAGTTGTTTTCGGGGTTGTAGGGAGTGGCCGGCAGGTCCAGCTGCTCTTCGGTTAGTCCCGATATCAGATTGCGGAACCGCCGGTAATTGGCCTCCAGCTTGGCCACGTCGGCGGCGATGCGATCGGTACGGGCGTCAAAGGCCGGCAGCATCTCCCGCTCCCCCGACGCTATCTGCTCCAACGCCTCCACGAAACTTTCGGTGAGCAGGTGCTGCATCACCTCCCAGACCGACCAGCGTGAACCGAGGAACGCATCGGCTTCGTCCAGGCCTTCCAGCGCGTCCAGCAGTGCGGCGTGCCCGTCGTCCAGTCGCTGCAATGTCCGCTGTTGACGCTCGTGTGCGGACAGGGCCTCTGAACCGGCATCGGTGGGTACATCGTGGGAAACCATTGCAAATCCTCTTCACTTTTCCGTGCATTTTGGCTGGCGTAGCATTATTGCACACCCCTTGGGAAGTTTCGGTGACGGAATCGGTTATCATTAACTATGCGCGGAGAGAGTGTGTTAACTGACTTGAACATCCGCGCCGGGCAGACGGTGTCGATGCAACGCATGGATGTGTTGCTGACCGAACTCCGATCACGTTCAGAGACCGCGGGCCTGTCGGCGACCCTCTATTTTCCCGGCGAGGCGGCGCGCGACGACTCCGCCATGTCCGCGCTGTCCCGGGACCGGACGCCAGACTCCTGGATCACGACCCTGGAGAGGGCGGGCAGTCGTGTCCTGCGGTCGCCCACCGGCGTGGTTGCGTTTCGCGTTGGCAATGCCGGCGTGGCCGTTCTGCCACCGTTTCCCCTGAACAACATGTGGACCGGGGACATCATCTACGACTGGCCCCTGCGCACGATGCTTTCCGCAGAGCTGACCATCGGCGTCGCTCTGGTGCGTCTGGGTCGCTACGCCATAGCGGTCTACGAGGGTCAGAGGCTGGCGGTGTCCAAGACCGACACCCGCTACGTGAAGGGAAAGCATCACGCCGGCGGGACCTCCCAGCGCCGGTTCCAACGGGTCCGGGAAAACCAGATCCACCGGCTGTACGCTGAGGCGTCGGGCGTACTGGATGCGCAATGGCGACCCTGGATGCACAAGTTCGACTACGTCGCGCTGGGCGGTGAAGCCGCGACGGTCAACGGTTTTCTACGGGAGTCCCAGACGTTGTCCCGCCTTTCTCCGATAGTCCTGGAGCGCCGGCTGGATGTCCGTGAGCCCAACCGCGCCTCCCTGGACGAGGTGGGGGCCATGCTGTATCAGTGCCGCCTGTATCCGCTTAGCTGGGACGACTGACATCGAATATATTCCGATGGCGTGGTGATCAGGAGGTTGTAGATATGAGCGACGTCGAAGTCAAGGCCACCGCCAGCATTGACCGGGAGACGTGGGATAAAGTGCAGGCGGTGCTGGAATGCCACTACCTCACTATTTCCGACGCGCTTTACTTGCTCGTGCAGGCCGTAGCTGATCAAGGCGATCTGCCATTCTCCTGTCTCATCCCCGGCCCGGAGACGATCGCGGCCATGGAAGCGGCAGAACGCGGAGACCTGGTGACTGTTGGCAGTGTAGACGACCTCATCGCCGAACTTAATAAAAATGACGACGATGAGGACGATTAGACGCACCAGACCCTTCCGACGTGATTATAGACGTGAAAAACGTGGGCAGTATCGTGATACTTTGGATACTGAACTCGACCGAGTCGCTCGCTTGCTGGCCGCGGACGAGACCCTTCCCGAAAGGTACCGTGATCATGCGCTGGCCGGCAGGTGGATAGGTCACAGGGAGTGCCATATTCGCCCTAACCTGCTCTTGATCTACAGTAAGCCTGACACTGAAACATTGCTGTTGGAACGCCTTGGCTCCCATGGCGAACTCCGTTTGGCCTGACCGGCGTCCGAGTTCGACGGTGCTATAATCTCGGTCATGACATCGGCGGAGGACCAATCCATTCCACCCGAGGCGGGGTTCCAGCGCGCCATCGGGCTGTTGGAATTTGACCAGATTCGGCTACGCCTGGCTGAGACCACTCGCACTGCCCTGGGCGGCGAGGCAGCCGCCGACCTCACGCCTTCGTCGGATCCGCGCGACATCGCGGTGCGGCAGCAGGAAACTGCCGAAGCCCGACGCCTGCTGGATACCACCGGCGATCTGGAACTCGGCCCTGAGGAAGACCTGCGCCCAGCGGTACAGCGAGCCCTGTTGGGCGGTGTGCTGCGGGGCGAGGAACTGCGCCATGTGGGTGCGCTGGCCGCTGCCGCACGCTGGAACCGAAACTCGCTGGCGCGCCGCGACGATCTGCCCGTGCTGGCGGCGCTCGCGCAGAACCTGCCCGAACTGCCTGATCTGGAGAGCGCGGTCAACCGTGCCATCGGGCCCGGCGGCGAGGTACTGGATGCAGCGTCGCCGGAGTTGGCCCGCCTGCGCCGCGAGTCCCGCTCATCCTGGTCTTCACTCAACGACGTGATGCAGCGGTCGCTGCGCCGGCACCAGCGCTCGGGCGTCATCCAGGAGGATATCGTCACCGAGCGCAACGGGCGCATGGTCCTGCTGATCAAGACGGAGTTCAAGGGCCAGGCTCCCGGCATTGTTCACGACGTTTCCGACAGCGGCGCCACCGTGTTCATCGAACCCATGCCGGCCATCGACCTTGGCAACCGCTGGCGCGAGACCCGCCTTGCGGAGCAGCGCGAGGAGGAGCGGGTGCTGCGCCAGTTGTCGGAAATGGTGGGCCGGTACTCGGACGACATAACCCTGATGCTGAGCCTGCTGGCGCGGCTGGACCTGGCCGCAGCCAAGGGGCGCTACGCCGCATCACTGCGCGCCGTGTCCCCCACGCTGCTGGATGCCGGCGAGCCACGTCGCATGGAGATCACCGGCGGCCGCCACCCCCTGCTGACTGGCGATATTGTGCCCACCACGATCGGCATCGGTGAGGGCCGGCCGGTACTGGTCATCACCGGCCCCAACGCGGGCGGGAAGACCGTTGCGCTGAAGACCGTCGGCCTCCTGGCAATGATGGCCCATGCCGGCCTCCAGGTGCCAGCGGACGACGCCGTACTGCCGCTGATGGACGGCGTGTACGCCGACATCGGAGACCAGCAGAGCATCTTCGAGTCGCTGTCCACCTTCAGCAGCCATATCAGCAACATACGGCGGATCATAGGCGTTGCCACCGCCCACTCCCTGATATTGATTGACGAGCTGGGTTCAGCGACCGATCCGGAAGAAGGCTCGGCTCTGGCGATTGCGCTGCTATCCCACCTGCGGGACCTGGGCGCCATGGTGGTGGCCACCACGCACCACCGGAACGTGGCGCGCCTGGCCCAGGAGGAGGACGGGATGGTCAACGCCAGCGTGGACCTGAACCCGCGCACCCTGGAGCCCACCTACCGCCTCACCCACGGGATTCCGGGCCGCAGCTACGCCCTGACCATCGCCGCTCGCCTGGGCCTGCCGGAAGGGGTGATCTCCGGCGCCCAATCGCACCTGGAACCGAGCCACGTCCGAACGGACCAACTGTTGCAGGAACTCCAGGAGGAGCGGCTCACCGTGTCCGAACTGCGATTGCAGGCGGAGCAGGCGTTGAACGCGGCGCGGGCTCGAGAGCAGGATATCGCCCAGCAACTGGACGCGGTGGAGGACACCAAGGCCCAACTGGTGGAGGATGCCCGCCGGGAGCTGGCCGAGCAGATCGTCGATTTGACCGGCCGGATCCGGCGCGCCGAACGCTCGCTGGAGCGCTCATCAGTTGCCGCCGACGCCCGGGCTCGCGACGTAGATCTGCGCGAGGAACGGGAGCGGCTGGCGGAGGCGCAGCGGGAGGTGGTATCTCCCGAATGGGCGCCGATTCCGGTGGAGCGTCCGCCCTGGTACCACGACCTGCGCGCCGGCGACCGGGTGTACATCCGCGGCGTGTCCCGTCCGGTCGAGGTGGTGGCCGCGCCCGACCAGCAACAGGAGCTCGAGGTGATGATCGGCAGCATGCGCGCCCGCCTGCCCGTCTACCAGCTGGATCGCCCGGCCGACCGGCTGCATCCGGTGGCGGAGCAGGCCGGCGTGGTGTATCGACGACCCGAGAGCAAGCGGACGATGAGCCCCGAGGTCAACCTGCACGGGTACCGCGTCGACGAGGCGTTGAACGTGATCGATTCACTGCTGGACGATGCCGCATTGGAAGGGATGTCGTCGCTGAAGATTGTGCACGGCAAGGGTACGGGCGCGCTGCGCCGGGCCATACGGGAGTACCTGGCCGGGCATCCGCTGGTAGCGACGACAGAGCCGGGCGAGGGCGGCAACGCTGCCGGCGTGACGGTGGTGCAGTTGCGGTAGGGGGTCGCGGTCTTGACACCCGACGCGGCCTGCTCTAACGTTGCGCCACAACGCAAGACCCTCCAGGAGGTAACGATATGGCCCAGATTGGCGGACTTGGACACGTAGGCATCTACGCGACCGACCTGATGAAGATGCGCGATTTCTACAGCCGGGTGCTCGGACTGAAGATCGCCGACGAAGACCTGGAACAGCGCGGCATGGTCTTCATGAGCTCCGACCCGGTGGCTGAGCACCATGAGTTTGTGCTGATGCAAGGCCGCGTCACATCCGACGACGCCAGGGTCATCCAGCAGATTTCCTTCGCGGTGCCGTCCATCCAGGACATGCGCGAGTTCAAGGCGCGCCTGGACGAGGAGAACGCGACCATAGACCGGATCGTCAGCCACGGCAACGCCTTCGGAATGTACTTCTTTGATCCGGAGGGCAACCGCATCGAGCTGTATTACAAGACCGGCTTCCCGGTCCCGCAGCCCCACGGCGACCCGCTGGACCTGAGCCGCAGCGACGAAGAGCTGCTGGACGAGGCCAAGGAACTGCTGCACACCAAGCGCTAGTCAGATAACCCCGAGGCATCGCCGCCGCTGCTGAATCTTCGGCAGCGGCGGCCTGCTATTAATCTCTCCGATGACTTTCCGTGAACCCCTGCCGGAGGACTGCCCACCATCCGAAGCCGTGGAAATTGCCGCGCCTCGCGTGGTCTATCGCATTGTGCGACATGACCCGCCTGCGGATGCGGATTTCAAGTCGCAACGCGCGATGTTTCCGAACCGCCCCTTTCCCAACGTTTCCGAGTGCCAGGCGCGCGGACTTTCAGTCCACGACGACATCAGAGAAACGCGGTTGCTGTTGAACCTGCGAAACTTTCGCGGTTGTACAATCTGTCAGGTTAATTTAGACCGTGGGGCCGGATACATTCAGCGCACTGGCGGACCTTCCCATTTTACCTGGTGGCCACTGGTTGACTACGACATTCCGGCAAATTGCCTGGTGGTGGCGTTATGAGAATGGCAAAACTTGCCGCAACGGTTTTGTACTACGACGGCGTTCAGGTTTTTGAGGGCATAGACGACAGCGGAGACCGCTATCTGGGAGCGATGATTGACTCGGAGCCGGGCGCAGACCGCTATCTAGTAACCGGTGTGTCTCCCGATCATTTGCGCGAATTGCGGGCGGGTAAGCGTGATTTGCGCGCCGTACTGCTGGAGTGCTCGCATGAAGGCTGGTACCTGGCGCGCGTGGGCGATAATTTTGCGGTTCCTTTTGATCTGGAGCGTCAGCAGGGCGCGCTGCTCGACCATGACTATCTTCCAGAGGATGGCATCCTGTTGGCCGGAACCGAAGATGGAATTGACAACACGGCGGTCGGACAACCCGTGAGCCGCGTTTCCTGACGCAAGCCGGCCGGCGGTAGAGCGCATTGCCTCGATCAATCCAGACACAATGAGCGCGTTATCCGCTCCCGTCGCCTACAGCGATCTGCCGCGCCGGTATCACCGGTGGAAGTGGCAGGTGCTGATCTCGTTCTGCGCCTTCTACCTGTTTGTTTATACCGGGAGGTTCAATTTCTGGCCCACGTCGCCGCTGATCAAGGACGACCTGCAGCTGACCAACATCGAGATCGGCATCATCAACGCGATGCTGCTCTGGGGGTTCATGCTGGGCGACCTGGTGCACGGGCGGCTTTCGGAGGCCTACGGGCTGCGGCTGTGGGTGACGCTGGGCGCGGTGTTGACCACGGTATTCAACTGGGCGACATCATTTGGAACCTCCGCAGTCACCATGGCCATTCCGTGGGCCATGGCAGGTTTCGTCAACGCGGCCTGCTGGTCGCCGGCCATCAGCATGATCAGCCAATGGTGGCCTCGCCGCGAGCGCGGCATCGCCATGGGCATCATCGGCACCATGACCGGCGGGGCAATGCTGCTGATGTGGTGGCTGAGCAGCTGGGTCGCCGCGGAATGGGGCTGGCGCGCCGCGTTTCGCTACCCGCCGCTGATGATCATGGCGCTGGGAATCGCCTTTTACTTCGCCACGCGCGACCGTCCCCGGGAGGTGGGACTGCCCGAGTACATCGAGGAGGACGAGATTTCGGCAGCGCCGGAGACGGTGAGCGAAGAGGAACTCAAGGGTCTGGGACCGTACAAATACCTGCTAACCAACTCCCGGTTCCAGCTGGCCTGCCATGTGAAGGGGCTGGAGAACGTGGCGCGTTACGGGCTGACCACGTGGGTGCCGCTGTACTACTTCGAGGCTGGTGGGCTGGACATAACGCAGACGGTGCTGATCACCTTCCTGCTGCCCCTGGGCTACCTGATTGCGCCTCCCATGTCGGGCTTCATATCGGATCGGCTGTTGGGGAGCCGACGGCGGCCGCTGGTGATTGCGTCCTGCTTCCTGTCGGCGGCAGCGCTGGTGGCGATTGCGGTGGCGCCGCCGTCCAACGCGTGGCTGGGCGCGGCGCTGATGCTGTGGGGAGGGGTCAGCATGGGGGTGTCGCTCATCTCCACCATCTCGGTGGACCTGTCGGGTCGCAAGATGGCCGGGACCGGGGCCGGCGTGCTGGACGCCCACGGTTACCTCTATGCCGGCGCCCAGGCTCTGATCTTCAGCGTGCTGCTGGACATGACGGGCAGCCCGTGGCCGATCGTGTTCCTGGCCATGGCGGCGACGCGGCTGATCTCGGCGGCGATGATCAGCCGGGTGCGGGTGTAGAGCTCGGACCCTTGCCAGAGCGAACGGGGCGTGGCAATCTGCGGACGCCATGTTGCGGACGCTGGGACGGATTGCTTACCGCTGGTACCTGATCGCCATTGTGGCCGGTGTGGTGCTCGTTGCCGTGCTGGCCTTGTTCAAGCCGGCGACCACCGCCATACACACCGCCGGGTTCGCCGCCCAGGTGCTACCGTCTCCGGTGAAGTTTCAACCGTGGCTGGCGCGGGAACCGGAGCATCGGGAAATATACTTCCGGCGCGATGACGGGACCGACGGGCAGGCCGACGTCTACGTGATCGACGACGGGAAGCGGCGCGCCGCCGTGCTGGTGTTCCTGGGGGCCAACGCAGCGGGCGCGGACGATCCGGACGTGATCAACCTGGGGCAGGCGCTGGCGCGGACCGGATTTGCGGTGATGTACTACTGGTCGCCGACCATGGGGGAGCAGGCGCAGATCGACGTCGGGGAGATTGCCAACCTGGTGGCGGCCTTCCAGCACCTGCGCGAGGAGGACTACGTCGACCCGGAGCGGGTTGGGCTGGCCGGCTTCTCGGTGGGGGCGTCCTTTGCACTGGTGGCGGCGGCCGACCCGCGAATTGCTGACGACATCGCATTCGTCAACGCTTTCGGCGGGTACTACGACACCGCTGACCTGGTGGTTCAGATCGCGTCGGGGCAGGCAATTGACGGCGGCGGGACGACGGCGTGGGAAGTGGACCGGCTGACGCGGCTGGTCTACAACAACATGCTGATCGATTCCATCGACGACCCGACGCACCAAGAAACGGCGCGGGCCATTGCCGGTGGCGGGGCGTACAACCCCGATCAGCGAGTTCCACTACCCACCGAGGCGGCGTTTGCCCTGCTGGCCGGGGTTGATTACGTCGGGCAGGCGAGGTGGCGGTACGCGCAATTGACGGAGGACTTCCGGGCCGAGGTGGATTCCATCGCGCCGTCGCACCACGTGGGAGAGTGGGGTGAGAACACGGCGATGCGGGTCATGCACGACGTGGGGGACCCCTTGATACCGGTGGGGGAGTCGAGGCGGCTGGTCGACGCGCTGGAAGAACAGAGGCCGGAGGTGGAGGTTTACTACACCGAGACGGACATCTTCCGGCACGTGCGGCCGGATGCCGACCGGGATTTGAAGTCGCTACTGCGGGGGGCCTGGCAACTCTTCCGGCACATGTTCCACATCGTGGCGCTGGCGCGCTAACCGGCGGGGTGAAAGAACCGATCAGTTGCGGTTCTTGAGGCGTTCGAGTTGCTGGACGGTGCCGGGGAGTTTCCAGTCGACGTACAGCAGGACGTGTTCCTTGATGGCCTCTTCGTGGACGCGGCAGGAGAAGCAGGCGCGGTCGATGCACAGGCCGTGCCGGGGGCGCAGGGCTTCGCGCAGGCCGGTCAATTGCTCGGCGAGGTCGGCGTCGATGGGTTGGCCCTGCTGGGCGCGGAGCAGCAATACATCCATCTGGTCGGCCAGCCGCTCCAGCAGTTCGTTGTAGCGCTGCAGGCCCTGCTCGACGAAGTTGCGAGGCTCCGCGGCCTGGAGGTAGGGGATCATCTGCATGTCGGGAACGTCAGCCATGGTGCACCTGTCTCTTCGCGTGGGGCGCGGTCAGCCGGTTCGGGCCACTGTATCACAGTATGGGTGATCGTTCGGCCGGGTCTCATGCGTACCCAGTTTGCGGCGGGGAAACGTCAGAATCAGGATTTTCAAGATTCAGGGATTATCAGGATAGGACTTGCGCGGTTGGAAGCCTTTACGCTCGTCATTCCCGCGAAAGCGGGAATCCAGTGGCCGAAATCGTTAACAGTGTTCCAGATTAGTTCACTATGAAGTCTATGGATTCCTGCGGAAGCAGGAATGACGGGTTCGCAATTTCAGGTGCGTAACTTCTATGACAGCTATGGCGCGAGCGGGTAAGCACGGCAGCGAAGAGTATTCGCCCGTAACCGTCGGCGTTCAGCAATGTCCGCTGGCCGCTGGCTCGGCTGCGACGGGATCCGGCGACGTTTGCCCGTCGGCGGCCAGGGCGGCTTCCATGGCGGTGATGGCGACCTGGATCTGGTCCTCGTCGGGCTGGCGGGTGGTGATCAGCTGGAGGGCGAGGCCGGGCGCGGCCAGGGCCTTGCCGAACCAGGCCTGACGGTGGGCTCCGGCGAACCGGATGATCTCGTAGCTGACCGCGGCCACCACGGGGATGAGGGCGATGCGGGAGAGGATGCGCCATTCGAAGTCGGGGCGGCCCAGCAGGGCGAAGACCAGCACGGAGACCACGGCCACGGTGAGCAGGAAGGCGGTGCCGCAACGGGGGTGAGGCGTGGGGTGGCGGCGCACGTTGTCCACGGTGAGGGGCTGGCCGGCCTCGTAGGCGTGGACGGCCATGTGCTCGGCGCCGTGGTAGGCGTAGACGCGGCGGATGTCCTTCATGGCGGAGATGCCGGCCACGTAGGCGACCAGGATGATCAACCGGATGACGCCCTCGATGAGGTTGCTCACCACGGAGGACTCGAGGTAGGGGTCGATGAAGCGGACGGCCAGCAGCGGGAGAACGAGGAAGATGCCGATGCCGATGGCCAGCGCGACCGCCATGGTCATTGCCATGACCCACTTGCTGGCGGAAGAGTCACCGCCGTCGCCGCCCTCGGATTCGCCGGCGGCGATGATGGCGGAACGCTGCAGCGATTTCATGCCGTACCACAGCGTTTCAGCGAGGATGAGGACGCCGCGAACGAAGGGGACGCGGCGGACGCGTCCGGAGAAGCGGGAGCTGACGGGCTCGGTGTCGCAGAATATGTCGCCGTCGGGCTGGCGCACGGCCAGGCTGTAGTGGCGCACGCCGCGGATCATGACGCCCTCGATCACCGCCTGGCCACCGTACAGCGGCCGGGCGGGCTGGGGACCGGCGGGCGGGGAATCTGTTGGGGAGCCAGGGCGTGCTGACATTTCGCGTCTTCCGGCGAAAGCCGGGACCAAGTCCGTTACGTTAAGGGATGATAAATCTGGCCAATGTTCCGATGCCGGAGGTTTCCAGGTTCCTGCTTTCGCAGGAACGACGGGAGGTTTTCCCGAATGTCAACACTGCCTTGCCATCACTCGAACCCGCATCGGCGGAGCCGGGGGAATCTGCATGGATACACAGGATGGAACATGATCGAATTGATGAGGTGATCCACATCAGTCCAGAGCGAAAGTGGATAGAAGGAGCGAACAACAGGGTCAAAGGGGGCTCTTAACAACTAGCGAGTCCCTCTCATTCACCTTACACCATCTCAATCATCCTGTTTATTCATGCGAATTGTCCCTCTTCGGCAAACTGAGTACGCGTGAGGGGTTAGACATCCAGCTTGTGCCAGGCTTCGCGGAACGCGGTCTCGGAGAAGGCGTCGGGCTGCAGCCACATGGGCCCGCCGAACTCCTCCTCCAGCCGGCCATCGTCGCGCACGTCGTCGCGGGAGAGGAGGTAGGTGACCGGGAGGTCGGCCAGGATCTCGGTGCTGATGACGAGGTACTCCCAGTCCCAGTCGAGGCCGTCGACGTCGTAGAAGCGCACGGCCTGGCTGTGTTCCTGGGAGTGGAACTTGAGGCGGAGTTCCCGGGACTGTTCAGGGATGCCGGCGATGACCTCGTCCTCGTTGGGGCTGCGACGCGCGATGAAGCACTGCCAGCCGTGCTCGGCCAGGCGTTCGGCCAGGTAGACGCGTCCGTACTCACGGACGGTTTTGGGCACGTAGCGCGGCATGGGGCGGCCTCCCCGGTCGGGTTGGGATGGTGAATACGAGAGTGGCGCGGCGGTTGGTTTCGCAGGCACGATGGTGGTTGGGATCGGTCACTGATGGCTTGACGAGATTGCCGCCCCCGCATCAAGTGCGGGGCCGCAAGGACGTTCGTTGCACCGGGTGGGCGTCGGTTCGACTTGCCGGACGCGGATTAATCAGGGGAGATGGTTATAGCAAAACGGGAGCCGGTACCGGCTCCCGCCAAAGGGTCCTCGTTGGGGTCGCGCGCTAGCCGTCCAGGTTGAAGCGCCGGCTGAAACGCTCGATGCGGCCCTGGGTGTCTACGATGCGCTGCTCGCCGGTGTAGAAGGGATGGCATTTGCCGCAGATCTCGACACGGAGGGCGGGCTTGGTGGCGCCGGTCTCGAAGACGTTCCCGCAGGAGCAGGTGACGGTGGACTTGAAGTACTGGGGATGGATTTCTGCTTTCATGGCGTTTCCCCTATGCCGCGGCGGCCACGGCGTCGGCGAACGGGTAGACGCTGACGCGGCGCTTGCCCCGGGCCTTCCACTCGTAGGTCACCTGGCCGTCGATCTTGGCGAAGAGCGTATGATCCTTGCCCACGCCGACGTTGGTTCCGGGATGGATGCGGGTGCCGCGCTGGCGGACGATGATGGAGCCGCCGGTGACCCGCTCACCGCCGTACTTCTTGACGCCGAGGCGCTTTGGGTTGCTATCGCGGCCGTTGTTGGTGCTGCCGCCGGCCTTCTTGTGGGCCATGTCGCTATTCTCCTGTTTCGGGCTCGGTTGCGGCCTGGGGTTCGTCGGCTCGAGGCGCGCTTCCGGTGTCGATATCCTGGATGCGGATACGAGTGTAGTTCTGCCGATGCCCCTTCTTGCGGCGGTACCGGGTCTTGGCCTTGTACTTGAAGACGATGATCTTGCGATCCTTGTAGTGGGACTGGACCTCGGCGAGGACGCGGGCGCCTTCCACAGTGGGGGCGCCGAAGCGCATCTGGCCGTCCCGGGAGACGGCGAGAACCTCATCGAGGGCGGTGGTGCTGCCTTCTTCGGCCTCCAGCAGTTCAACGTCGAGGACGTCGCCGGGCGAGACGCGGTACTGCTTGCCGCCGGTTTTAACGATTGCGTAATCCATTTCGGTAATCTCCCAAACGGCCTACCATTGTAGGTTTTGGGGTTTGGTGGTGTCAAGGTTGAGCCAGCGTCGGGAGTTCCAGGTTGTGCGGTGGGGGAAAGCGGGTGCGACCGCGGACGGCAAGTGTGGCGAAGGATCATTCACCCCTCACCGGAATGAGGACGGTCACCTGGAGCGGTCGTCGGCCTGGGCGCGGAGCAGTTTGGCCCGGTCGATAATCCGGGTGATGTCTGCTGCGGTCTTCTCGGCAAAGTCAGGGAAATGGGTGAGTTGAGGCTGTCGCCTGGCCCGGTATTCCGCCTCGCCTTCGTATTCAGTGTATACATCCGGAGGTATGGCCAACCGGAAGTCCCGGAGGCCGGAGTCGAAATGCCGGACGTTGCCGAGCAAGACCCCGATGTCGTGAGTGTTGGCGTGCTGCCCGCCGGCGGCTGCCAAAAGCGCCTTCATCCCGTGTTCGAGCGCGTTCTGTGCGTGCTGTCCAATAGCCAGGTCGCTGCGGTGGTGCTCCGCAAGGAAAATGAACTCGTCCAGGTGAGTCTCGGCATGTCTCAGTCGCTCGTCGCAATTCAACCAGTCGTAGGCGTATTCGGTGTGTTCATCTTCGTAGTCGCGGGGACGATAGTTATCCGGGTCGCGAGGCATGACTATTCCATCTCGTGATGCGTTGGTTTCGACGCTGTTGACATACCGGCGATTGAAGCGAAACTCGTCCAGCGTGCGCCAAACGAGTTCGACGGAAATTGGGCGCCCGTAAGCTTGCGCCGCGGCCGCGGCCACTATATCGGCAACGGCTTTTCTGCGGTTGGCATCGGGTTCACGCTCTTGGACGAGCATGACGTCGATGTCCGACGATTTCTCGTGGTAGTCGCCGCGGGCGCGGGATCCGAACAGTATGACCAACTCGGCCTCCGACGTATTGAAGGCCGCTCGAGCCACGGGCAACGCGCGGTGGTCGACTTGGTGTGTTGCCGGTGGTGTGGTCATCAGGATGTCGCCGGGCCGTGGCGGTCGTTGACCGACGATAGTTTCATTATGCCATCAACCGCATCGGCAGGCGCTGAACACATCGCGGGCGACATGACACCAGGCGTTGCGCTGCCCACATGGAGAAGTTGTCCGGTGGTCAGAAGGAGATTGCGACGGGATGG
Source organism: uncultured Dehalococcoidia bacterium (assembly GCA_951813535.1). Classification (GTDB taxonomy): domain Bacteria; phylum Chloroflexota; class Dehalococcoidia; order Lucifugimonadales; family UBA3495; genus Bin87. The sequence continues at coordinate 3,707,862 of OX638345.1, forward strand.
GGCGCGCAACCAACTAAACCAAAGCCAAGGTGGGATGTGCATTTGCCGGGTGTTGGGAATCAGGCATCGGGTCTCGCATGAGTGCCTCGGCCCTTGATTGCAGGACGGTCCGGCAGCGGCGTCTCACCTCATCTCTCCGCCCAGCCAGGCCGTCCAGGAACCTGCCGACCCTTGCCTGAACCGCCGTCCGGCTTCCCAGGCACAGATTGCCAGTCGCCTCCTCTCTGACCCAGCCCCAGATGGCCTCATCGGCGTTGCAGTCCGGGCTGCAGCCCGGCAGATTCACCAGCCTCAGGTTGAGGCTGGGGGTCTTCAGGTACGACCGCATCGCCTCTCCGCGATGGGCTGGCGCGTTGTCCCAGATCACGTTGAGACGCCCGCCGGGCCTCTGGCGCAACTGTTCCAAGAAGGCAACCGAAGTTCCGGAGTTACTGTTCCCCTCCAGTTCCATCCATTCCACCTCGCCCGTCTCCAAGCACACCGCCGAATAATAGCTGGCCTTCTCGCCGTACTGCGGGCTGGTCGAGCCCACCAGGGCCGGTTCTCCCCGGAGCGCCCATGTGCCCCTCAGTTCCGCGTCCGCCCGGAAGTGAGCCGCGTCCCGGAAGTGAGCCTCGTCCCGGAAGTGAGCCGCGTCCCGGAAGTGAGCCGCGTCCCGGAAGTGAGCCGCGTCGACCAAGAATATTTTCCCTCCGCTCCCTTGGGCCTCCTCCCTCAGCGCGGCATACTCTGCCACGAAGGCCTCCCGCTTGGACCCATTGGCCTTGACCAAGCGCTTCTGGGGCCGCTTGCAGCTGAACCCCAACCGGTGCAGCCAGTTCAAGCAACTGCTACGGCTCAACTCAACGCCAAAGCGTTCGCAGACGAACTGCCTGACCCCTTTCCAATACCAGTTGGCCAGTTCCATGCCCGACGTGCTCGGCGACTCCTGCACCGCCCTTTTCAAATCCTCCTGCTGCGCCTCGTCAAGGGCGGGGGGGAACCACCGGTCTGCTCGAACATCAATCCCGCAGGCCCTCCCGCGCCGCAGGCCCTCCCGCGCCAAAGGCCGACGCCCAGCGTCCGATGGTGTGGGGGTCCCGCTCCAGCGCCTCCGCCGTCAAGCCCTGGACCAAGAGCAGGATGGCGTACCACCGTTCCCGCTCCCGGGGCGTCGGCGCCAGCAGCATCCGCCTCCGCAAGTCCTTGATCCCCAGCTGCCATTGTTCCAGAGACCGCTCTATCTCTCTGACCCCCATCATCAACCCCTCGCAACTCCTGAAACCACCTAACCCAACTGACCCCAATTTACCCCATGCCTCTGCGCATTTCACCTTGGCTTCAGTTTAGACTGAAATCGGTAGTTGAGCCGGCGACAAGAGGCCCGGGGCCTCTTCCGATGACAGTTGGCCACTCTCGCAAGAAATCGGATAGCTGGCTCGTTTTGCGTCTAAAGTCAGGTTGGTTCGCTTTCCCTGAAAGCCTCAAACTCCGACGCTATTCTGTCCCGGACCAAGTCGTACGCTCGGGTGTCCGAACGCTCCCGTTTCCTCTGAATCGCCCAAGCACAGTAGTCCGCGACCTGTAGCAATGGTGCGGTTGCAGACGGCCACATTGTAGAAGCCAAAATACCTGGCGGAGATTGCGCTTCTACAATGTTTTCAACCGTCGCCTGGAATTCCAAGCGCATATCGCGGGCTCCAATTGATGCTGCTATCAGCAACAATTCGTCGTGTTCTGCGACCAGCGCAGGGATGAGTCCCGCCAGATGAAGATACCAGGCAAGGCTATAAAGTCTTGGTTGCGTGCGTCTACCGGGATCGGCTTTCCGCTTTTCCAGGATCGTTGCGTCCACTCGGAAATCGTGGCGTGCCATGACGGCGAAACCCCGGTCGCGGACACGCTGCTTGTCATTGGTTGCATGAAAGCCTGTAGCCAGTGGTTCACCTTCCCAAGCCAAGTCACGACGCAGATCCAGCAGATCCGATTCGATGGCGTGGTCGGCAACTGTGACCGTGGTCAGGATGAAATACCTGCTGGCTCCTTCCTGGTCACTGAAATCGAAATTGCCTGATTCGTCACCGTAGACGTACGATCTCATTCCCTTCCGCTACCAGTGGACAATAGAAACAAGATGACGCCGGCGCCCAGAGTGGAGCGCCGGCGTCGCAGGTGCGACAGTTCCTGCTTTTTAGTTGTCGAAATCGGTGATCACGCTGCGGCGCACGCTCTGAGCCTTCATGTCGGCGAAAGCCCGGTTGATCTCGGACAACGCCAACTCCTGCGTCACCAACTCGTCCAGCTTCAGCCGGCCCTGCTTGTAGAACTCAATGTAGCGCGGCATGTCGGTGCGGAAGCGGTTGGACCCCATGGTGCAGCCCTGGATCGCACGGCCCCGTCGCAGGAAGTTGCCCGCGTCCAGTTCGATCTTGACGCCTTCAGGTACCATACCGATGATGGTTGCCATGCCGCCCGGCCGGAGCATGTTGTAGCAGTCCTCGGCGGTCTGCTTCAGGCCGATGGCCTCGAAGGAGTAGTCAACGCCACCGTCGGTCAGGTCGATGATGCGTTCCGCGACGTTGCCCGCCGTGGCGTCGATGACGTCGGTGGCGCCGAACTCGCGGGCCAGGCCCAGCTTGTCCTCGGTGGTGTCGATGGCGATGATGCGCAGGGCGCCGGCCAGCGCGGCCGCCTGGACACAGTGGATGCCGATGCCGCCGCAGCCGACCACGGCCACGGTGCTCCCCGGCTCAACGCGGGCGGTGTTCAGCACCGCGCCCAGCCCCGTGGTCGCGCCGCAACCGATGAGGGCCAGTTGTGGGAATGGGATGTCGTCGTCCACCTTGACCAGCGCGTTTTCGTGGACCAGCATCTCCGCCGCGTAGGAGCCCAGTTGGGCGAACTGGGTGATGGCCTCGCCGTCCCGACGCAGGCGCGGCGGGTCGTTGGAGCCACGGGTGACCGCGGTCCGGGTGCACAGGTAGGGCTGTCCGCGCGTGCAGTATTCGCAGATGCCGCAGAACACCGACAGACACGAGATCACGGAGTCGCCCGGCCGGACGTAGCTAACCTGCTCGCCCACCGCTTCCACGACGCCGGCGGCCTCGTGGCCGAGGATGCATGGCATCGGCGTGGTGTAGAGCCCCTCGACGAAGTGGAGGTCGCTGTGGCACACGCCGGACGCGCCGGTCCGCACCAAAACCTCTCGCGGGGCCGGCGCGTCGACCTGCACGTCCTCCACGACTACCGGCTGATTAACTTCACGCAAAACTGCTGCTTTCATTCCAATTCCCTCCGGTGGCGGCTGCGCCGGGTACCCCGGTGATCGGGCTTCCGGCGACCGTGGCGGCAGGTTAGCACCGGCCGCCGGCGAGCGTCAACACGGGCATCAGCCGGCGACTCGGGCTCGGATCGCGTGCTGCCCGGTCACCACGGAGACCCTTTGGTTGATACGGGGACAGGCATCAACGCACATTCGAATGGAGTACAATTGTTTGCGACCCAACGGGTTGACCAATCAATGAAGAGGGAACCGAATCATGTTCAATAGCTTTAGCGCATCTTACGCCGGCCATGTGGTGGACGATAACCTGGGCCTGGAGGGGACTCCCGCCAACGACCGTTGGTACTCCAACGAACAGTTGGCCGAGGTTTTCGACTGGGCGCTGGACATTTCCAGGCACCTGGAGGACAACGGCTACGACGAGTTCTGGATGGCCGAGCACCACTTCCAGCCCGAAGGGTACGAGTGCATCCCCAACCTGATCATGCTGGGGCTGTACCTGGCGTGCAACACCCAGCGGCTGAAGTACGGCTGCGGCTTCAACATCACGCCCATGTGGCACCCGCTGCGGCTGGCGGAGGACTTCGCCATGGCCGACATCCTGTCGGGCGGGCGGATCATCTTCGGCGTGGGCCGCGGCTACCACTCCCGGGAGGTTGAGACTTTCGGCTCACCCATGTTCGACGGCGACGCCAACCGTGAGCTGTTCGAAGAGCAGGTCGAGGTCATGGTCAAGGCGTTCAACGAAGAAGCCTTCTCCCACGACGGCAAGCACTATCAGATTCCGGCCAAGGTGCCCTATCGGGGCTACACCCTGGAGAAGTTGAGCCTCGTGCCCCGCCCCCTGCGCCAGCCGGTGGACATCTGGCAGCCGCTGGTCTCCGGCAACCCCAAGGGCGTCGACTTCATGGCCCGGGTCGGCATCAAGGCGATGGTGGCCAATACGCCGGAGCCGGCCCGACACGAGCGCTTGACGATGTACCAGGAAGCCGCCGGCAGATACGGCCGCGAACTGGAACTCGGCGAAGACATCGCCCTGGGCTATCGCTTCTTCATCGGCGACAACCGGGAGCAGGCCATCAAGGAGGCCAAACCCTACTTTGAGGAAGCCATGAAGTTCGCCGCTCCGCTGGGTCTCATGCGCCTGGAGGAGAACCAGATTGAAGCCGTGGCCAACCCAGGCCTGCGTCGGGGCGTGCAACTCCCCACCCTTGAAGAAGCGGTGGAGAGCGGGGCCTGGCTCTGCGGCTCTGCCGACGACATAGTCAACGCTCTCAAGGAAGACGAGGCCCGGTATCCCGGCGTGGAACGGATCAACCTCGGTTCGGTCATGGGCATGCCCCGCGAGGTCTTCAAGGACCAACTTTCCCGGTTTGCTCAGGACGTGATGCCGGCATTCAACGGAAGCTAAACGTCCGCAGGGAACGCCAGCGGCAAAACGTGGGGGCGGGTGTTTAACCCGCCCCCACAAATTTTGCCCTGCCGTCGTCTATTCTCGTCCCGGGGGCGGTGGGCGGGTGAACCAGTGATAGCTGTAAGCGCCCTGCACGCCTCTTACGAAGGCAAACAGCAGTCCTCCGTAAATGGCGAGCCATATCGCGTCGCGAAAATTGTCCAGCGTTATCAGGCCGAGCAAGATCAGAACGATCCTGGACACGACGAATCCCACCGCCAGCAGGATGGCTGCCGGCCTCCAGCGTCGCATGACGCCCAGCGCGAGCGCCGCTATGACGAAACCTTCGATCCCATAGTAAATGAGCAGTTTTGCCGGTGGTATCGCTGGCGCGCTGCCCTCAACTTCGGATACCGCCAAGACGGGGGCCGCCATCCACACGACCAGCACGCCCATCGTCCACACCCACCACACCAGGCTGCAAACCCAAGCCCACCGCATCCAGCGTCGGGCCTGCTCGGGGTTGGCGGCCATCATCCGCCCGCGCCATCCGGGCGGACGGTCCCAGATTTCCGTCTCGGCTGCCGGTTCCGGTACGGCTCCCGGCTGCTCCGAGGCCATGACCGGCTAGTTGTCTTCGTCCAACAACGGCAGGGTGGTCCAGGTTACTCCGTCCGCGTCTGAAGACAGACCCTGCTCCCCGATGATCCGCCGCAGGTCCAGCAGGGTGGCGTTCACCTCGCCGGTGACCTTCTGCCAGTCCGGTTCCGGCGGGAACCAGTACGGTGAATTGATACGAACCACCTGGTTCTGGGAGGAGTTGAAGTAGATACCGAAGCGCGCTGCTTGTTGCTGCATCATGGCTACTCTTTGCCCGGCGTCACAGGGAACGCCGGGCGGTCAGTGTGAGTTTGGTTTTGCGTTGCGGTCTGGTTAGAGGATTTCCTTCTTGAGGATCAGGCGTTCCAGCCCATACTTCCGGCTGCCCATGATACCGATGACGCCGGCGCAGATGAACCAGAGTATGGTAACTTCACCGCCGTGGGCGACAAAGGCGTTGCCGCCGTCCGGCGGGTTGGGATACAGGTGCGGCCAGGGCCATACTGGGCTGAGGGCGGCGTGCACCCCGAAGTAGGCGATGATCATCGTAACAACCAGGGCTCCCGCTCCCAGTCGCGTGAAAACTCCGCAGGCGATCAGGATGGCGGATATAAGCTCTACCCACCCGGCAAGATCGACCAGCGCGCCCAGCCCGTTCGGGTTGGCGCCAGCGGGAAAATTCCACAGCAAGAACGCTTTTTGTATGCCGTGCAAAAACACTAGCAACGCGAATATCAGGCGGAACGCCAAGTAAAATTCGTCGGTGAACCGCACGAAGATACGTCCAAAGATGGACGTATCCGCCTGGGTCGCGTTATTTGTGGCCATAACACTCTCCTCTACAGCAAGTTATTTCGCCTCCATCGGGCAGGCGACGCTGCGGGGGCAATGTTATTACGAAAATGTTAAATGTGCTACCGGATGATTTGTTCAATTGCGATTGTTTCTTCGCGACTCGGTCCGGTAGAAATAATCTGGGCATCGCAACCCACGAGAGACTCGATTCGCCTGACGTATGCCAGGGCATTCGCCGGCAACTGCTCCGCGCGGGTTGCGCTGGCCGTGGGTTCCATCCACCCGGGCATTTTTTCGTAGACGGGTTCGCAACGCTCCAGCAGCGTGGTATTGGCCGGGAACCGGTCCAAGTCCTTGCCATCCGCGCGGTAGCCAACGCAGATTTTCACGTCCGGCATACCGTCCAGGATGTCCAGGCGCGTAAGTACCATCCCCGTGAATCCGTTGATCTGTCGGCTGTAACGAGCGGCGACAGAGTCGAACCATCCGACCCGTCGCGGCCGGCCGGTGGTAGTGCCGTACTCGTGGGCTTTCTCGCGCAGATCTTCGCCGGCCTGGTCGTGCATCTCGGTGGGCATGGGCCCGCCGCCGACCCGGGTTGAGTACGCTTTGAATACCCCGACCACGCCTTCAATGGACTGGGGATTGATACCCAGTCCAGTGATCGCGCCGCCAATGGACGGCGATGAAGACGTGACGTACGGATAGGAGCCGTGGTCGACGTCCAGCAACGTTCCCTGCGCCCCTTCCAGGAGCACCCGTTTGCCCCGTTCCAGCAGGTCCTGCACCATCTGCTCGGTGGCGCGCACCTGGGACCGCAGTTTTTCACCCCACTCCTGGCACTTGGCCAGCACCTCGGCCGCATCCACGGGTTCGCCGTCAAATACGCCGGTGATGACACGGTTCTTCATCGCCACGGCGGCGTTGACCCGATCCGGCAGGTGCTTGGTGTCGAGTAGGTCCCCCACGCGAATGCCGTCGCGGGAGGCTTTGTCCACGTAAGCCGGCCCGATTCCCTGACCGGTGGTGCCGATGGCGCCACTGCCGCGGGCCTTCTCCTGAAGCTCGTCGAGCAGGATGTGATAGGGCATGATGACGTGTGCCCGATCACTCACGAACAACTGGCTTGTGTCTATGCCCTGCTCCTGCAGCCCCGCAATCTCACCCAGCAGCACATCCGGATTCACGACCACGCCATTACCGATGATGCCGGTGACACCGGGCCAACAGATGCCGGAGGGAACCAGGTGCAACTGGAATTCCCCTCGCTCGTTAACCACCGTGTGTCCGGCGTTGTTTCCGCCAGCGAAACGCACTACGCAATCGGATTGGCCCGCAAGGTAGTCAATAACCTTACCCTTGCCCTCGTCGCCCCATTGTCCCCCGATTACGGCATAAGCCGGCATTGTTCTGTACTCCCGGATAATTTTAGAAGCTAAACCGAAAAATCGCCCCCGCAGGCTGCTGCCAGCGGCGGCACGGCTCTCTTTGTGCGATGGCGTTCGTCGGCTGGGGCGCAAGTATAGCAGAAACCCGTATGGGGTAACAGGCCGACGGGGTCGCGGTCAGGGTCCGGGAGTGCCTCCACCAGCCCACGGTTCCGGACCCAAGGCTCGCGGATCTTGAGAATGCTCAGCGAACGGATAGGCCGAAGTCCTCAACCGCCATGCCGGTCAGGTATTCGCCGATGGCCAGCGATGACGTAGCTCCCGGCGACGGCGCGTTCAGCACGTGCAGCGCCCGCTGTCCTCGCAGGATATGGAAGTCGTCCAGGATCGCGCCCGAAGTCGACACGGCCTGCGCGCGCACGCCGCTGCCTCCCGGCTCCAGGTGCTCGGCGCGGATCTCGGGGATCAGCTTCTTGAGGTCGTTGACGAACACGGACTTGCTGTAGGACCGGTGCATTTCCTTCATGCCCGTCTTCCAGTGTCGCGCGGTCATCTTCCAGAACCCTGGGAAGGTGAGCGCGCCGGCCGTCTCTCCAACGCTGACGTTGCTCTTGCGGTAGCCCTCCCGCGCCCACGCCAGGACCGCGTTGGGTCCGGCCTCCACATAGCCGTGGATGTTCCGCGTGTAGTGTACGCCCAGGAACGGGAACCGTGGGTCGGGCACTGGATAGATCAGGCCCTTCACCAGTTCTTCGCTGGCCTGGGTCAACTTGTAGTACTCCCCGCGGAACGGGATGATGCGCACGTCGGTCTCCTCGCCCATCATCCGGGCCAGCTTGTCCGCGTACAGCCCGCCGCAGTTGATCACGTGGCGCGCCTGCACGGCGCCGCGCTCCGTCTCCAGAGCGGTTCCGGAGCCGGTCTGCCGCGACCGTATCACCGCGGCTCCGGTGAAGATATCGCCTCCCGCGGACTGGAACTTGCCGGCGTAGGCATTTGCCACCCGCACGTAGTCGACGATACCGGTGTGCGGGGCCCACAGCGCCCTGACACCGACGGTGTGGGGTTCGATCTCCTTGAGCCGTTCGGGTCCCACCATCTCAAGGTCGGGGACGCCGTTGGCAACGCCGCGTTCGTACAGGTCGTCGAGGCGTCCCAATTCGCTCTCATGAGTCGCCACGATCACCTTGCCGCACGGATCGTATTCGATCTCGTTTTGGTCGCAGAACTGGATCAGACGATCCTTGCCTCCCACGCAGAACCGCGACTTCCACGAGCCAGGCCGGTAGTAGATGCCGGAGTGGATGACGCCGCTGTTGTGACCCGTCTGGTGCTGTGCCAACTGCTCCTCTTTTTCGATCACCGCCACGTTCAGATCCGGTGAGCGTTCCAGCAGCTGCATGGCCGTGGACAGGCCAATGATGCCGCCGCCCACGATGGCCACGTCGTAGTGCCGATCTTCCACCGAGTTGGAACTGCTTCCATGTACCGACATAATCCGGTTCTCCTAGGTTTGGAAAAACGCTCGCGCCGTGATTATCACCGTCATAAACGTCGCGGCAATCAGCAGGACGGAAAAACCGGCTCAAAATCCGATGCCGCAAGTTTCAGCTCTGTGTGCTGAGTTGTCATCGTGCGTAAGAGCTTTCAGCAGGGTGCATCGGCGCCGTCTCGCGCATAAATTCCTGTCCATACTCGGACGCCATGAAGGCATCATACTCGGCCTGAGCTTCTTCTTCCGTGCGCTCCGGCAATGCTTCGACTACGATCAGGGCGATCGCATCAGCGGCATCCGGATGTGCCAGCACGTCATTGGCACAACTGGGAACTGGGATATCTTCGCCAACTTCGGCCATACCTTCCAAATGCAGCATCAGCACTTCCCGCGCCATTTCGCAGGCTTCTTCCAACGTGCTGCCGGCGGTTACACAGCCGGGCAGGTCTGTGAACCAAACGCCATAGTCGCTATCCGGGTCCTTTTCGACCAACGCGATATAAGTTCTTACCATGTTGAGTGCCCTCACGGCCGAAGTCTGGTTCCGGATTGCCTCTCAATGCTGCGAAGCGTTCCAATTTTGAGGTCTTTTCGCGGGTGAGGTACTGAGGTCTCGACTTTGTACAAAAACTAGAAAAGTTATAAGGACAGGGTAAGCTTGACCAAATCACCACAAGAGGTCAAGCATGTCCTCCCTGCCCACCGTCATTGTAACCGTGCTGTTCCCCTTTGAGCACCTGTTCGACCGCAGGACCTGGCGCAAGGCCCAACTCCTGGTGGTGGGTGCGATCCTTTCTCCTGGCAAGCGCACGGTATCGTCCGCGCTGAGCATCCTGGGGATTGGCCAGAGCGGAGACTTCGCCGTCTTTCACCAGGTGCTCAACCGGGCCCGGTGGCAGCCGCTGCAACTGAGCCGGGTGCTGTTGCTGCTGCTGATTGGCCGCTTGGGTTCATCCACCGAGCCCCTGGTGTTCGGCATCGACGAGACGGTGGAGCGACGCTGGGGCCCAAAGATTGCGGCCAAGGGGAGGTATCGGGACCCGGTGCGCTCCACCGACGACCAGGTGGTGATGACTCCCGGACTGCAATGGGTCAGCCTGATGCTGCTGACCCGTATCGGGTGGGCCGGTCGCCACTGGGCGTTGCCCTTCCTGACCGCGCTGGTACCGTCGAACCGCTATGACTGGCTCAAGGGTCGTCGCCATAAGCGGTTCACCGACTACGCTCAGCAGATGCTGGACTGTCTGCGTCGGTGGCTGCCGGATCGGGACCTGGTGGTAGTCTGCGACGGCGGCTACGCCAAGCGTGATTTCCTGCTCCACTGCCAGAGCATGTCCAAGCCTATTGTCGTCATAACCAAACTGCGCAAAGACGCGTCCCTGTACCAGCCAGCGCCGCCGCGACGGCCCGGTCAGATCGGCCGGCCCCGGGTGGTGGGAGCGCGACTGCCCAGTCCCACCGCGGTGCTGGACGATCCCGCCACCCCATGGACCCCCTGCCGTGCCACCACATCCGACGGCGCCGATCTCATGATCGAGCTGACTTCTGGCGTGGCGCTGTGGTACCGCGGCGGCTATCCGTCGGTCCATCTGCGCTGGGTCGTGGTCCGGCACCTTGAAGAACCCCTGGGCCCCCACGCTTTGCTGTGCACCGACATCGACGCCGATCCCCTGCAGATCGTGCAGTGGTATCTGCTGCGTTGGCAGGTCGAGGTGACCTTCGAGGAACTGCGGGCTCACTTGGGCATGGAAACCCAGCGCCAGTGGTCCGAGCGTGCCATCGCCAGAACCACCCCCGCACTCTTTGGTTTGTTCAGCCTGGTGACCCTGGCGGCGGATGTCTTGATTGAACAGCAGGGCGGCATAGTGCCGCGGACCACGGCATGGTATGCCAAAACCAACCCCACTTTCGCCGACGCCATCGCCCTGGTCAGGCGACACATCTGGGCACAGCAGGAGACTTTTGCCACGTCCGAGCCCAACTCTGAACTGATAAAACTCCCACGCGGGACATACCGCAGGATGATCGAGACCCTCGCTTATGCTGCCTGATTGTACAAACTCGAGGTACTGAGGTCGTGCCGGGTTTTACCGGATGCTTCATTTGATGGTGCGATCCAGTAATGTGGTGAACATACCACCCATCTTCCCGCAACCGTCGCATGACCTCCCGGCTGTTCACGCCGGCATTATACACCGCGACCTTTCCGTCCCTGCGTTGCGCAGTCGGCCGGCCGTCGGTATCCTTGCCCTGCCATGAACCGCAACGACCGAGAACCCATACATCAGATCGCCGAGTTCGCCGTCGGCGTCGCCCAATCGAACATCGCCGTGCCACCGCCCGTGGCCCAGCTGTGCCGAGAGATGATGCTCAACGCCGCCGGCGCGGCTCTGGCCGGCGCAGCCCATCCGGATGGCGTCGCATTGGCCCGCGTCGTTCGTGAAATGGGCGGCAACGGCCGCAGCACGATAATCGGGATGGGCATGCGCACCTCGCCGGTGTACGCCTCGCTGGTGAACGGCACCCTCGTGCGCCTGCTGGACTTTGACGACAACACCGTCGACAGTGGCGCTCACTGCACGGCGGCCGTGTTTCCGGCGGTGATGGCATTGGGGGAGATGCACGGGTACTCGGGCCAAGATGTCCTGGCTGCCTTCGCTGTTGGTTGCGAGGTCTCCGCCCGCCTGGCCGCGTCCGATGCGACGCGCGGTTCGGCCGGCGCAATGGGCGCGGCAATCGCCTCGGCCGTGCTGCTCGGGTTGGATATCGAAGCAATCGCTCACGCCGTCGGCCTGGCGGCGGACGCAGTCAGCGGAGGGATCGACTACGGTTCCGCCGGCGCGGCCGCCATCGCCGAAGGCAGAGCCGCCATGCAGGGCGTAATGGCCGCGCTGACCGCCGCCGAGGGCATCGTCAGCGCTCCGGAGAACGTCGACGTCTCTCCCGACAGCATCGCCCATCTGGGCGAGCGTTGGCGCCTGAGCGATCCGGGGGTGACTATTCGCCTGTACCCCTGCGATCCCGCCAGCCATAGTGTGGTCGACGCCATCCTGGGGCTCGCCCAACTGCATCGTTATGTCCCCGCCGACATTGCCAGCGTCCACGTCGGGGTGACCGCCGAGTCGGCCCAGCGCATGCCCCACGTGCTACCGTCAGACGGATGGCAGGCCCGGCGCTCCATCGGGTTCATCGCCGCCGCCACCCTCTGTCATGGCGCCCCACTGATCAACTTCTTCTCCGACCCGGCGGTCCAGGACGAAGGCGTCCGCGCCATGATGGAGCGCATATCTATAGAGGCCACCCTGACCGCGTCACCGTTGGCCCTCGACCCGGCCGAGGTCGCGATCACCCTCAATGACGGACGCACCCTGCGCCACCGCATCGACCACCCTCGCGGATCGCCGGCGATGCCCCCGGATCCCGAGGAACTGGAGGCCAAATTCCTCTACTGCACCCGCTACATCCTGCCGGCCGACCACATCGACGAAGCGGTCAGCAGTTTCCGTGGTATCGCCGAAATCGAAAACGTTACCGGAATGGCATCCGTACTTGGAGGTTAGACACCATGAAAGGCATACGCGCCTACGAAACCGGCAGCCCCGACGTGCTCACATACGAGGACATGCCCGAACCCACCGCCGGTCCCGGTGAAGCGGTGGTTGCCATCCGCAACATCGGCGTCAACTACACCGACGTCTCCAGCCGGAAGGGCACCAACCCGCCGGCGGCATTCCCGTGGACGCCCGGCCGCGAGGCTTCCGGCGAGGTCATCGCCGTGGGTGACGGCGTCACCGAGGTCAGCGTGGGGGACCGGGTCGCCTACGCCATGCACACCGGCTCTTACGCCGAGCAGCAGGCGGTCCCCGCGTGGCTGTTGGTCCGCATCCCCGACGAGATGGACTTTGAGACCGGCGCGGCCACCCTGCTCCAGTGCATGACCGCCCACTTCCTGGTCAACGACATCGTACCGCTGCAAGCCGGCCAGAGCGCGCTGGTCCACGCCGGCGCCGGCGGCATGGGCCTGCTGCTCATCCAGATGCTGAAGCGCATGGGCCTCCACGTGTACACCACCGTTTCCACTGACGACAAGGCCGCGCTGGCCAGCAACGCCGGCGCCGACGACGTCATTCTCTACACGCGACAGGACTTCGAGGAAGAGATACGGCGGATGACCGACGGCCAGGGCGTCAAGATCATATACGACGCCGTTGGCGCGACCACCTTCGAGAAAGGCCTGCGGGTCCTGGGGCGGCGCGGCTGCATGGCGCTCTACGGGCAGGCCGGCGGGCCCGTCGGTCCGGTGGACTCGGGCATGCTGCGCAACGGCTCGCTGTTCCTCACCCGCCCCAGCCTGGGCGACTACACCGCCACCCGTGACGAACTGGTGCAACGCGCCGAGGAATGCCTGTCCTGGGTCCAGTCGGGCCAGATCAGGCTCAAGGTCACCCTCAACCTCCCTCTGGCCGAAGCACCCGAGGCCCACCGCCGCCTGGAGGGCAGGGAGACGACGGGGAAGATACTGCTGACGCCGTGATATGCTCGACATAGTCAGTATGCCCACCCATCAGTCGGCCGGAGGAAACCATGCCCGAGGGCGTTCCCTTCCACGAAAAACTGCATACGCTCACCGTTGAAGAATTCGGCGAGCAATACTTGTCAATCATCGCCGCCGTGTTCGAGCAGGACGGGAAGGCGATCCTCTTTGACGGCGACAAGCCCATCGTGCAGATCACTCGGTATCAGGAAGTACACGACCCACTGCGCGGTTCCCTCAAAGGCCGTGCGCAAATCCATGGCGACATCGTGTCTCCGCTGCCGCCCGAATGGTACACCTTACGCACCGACCAAGATGAGGAATGGTACGCTCCATACACGAGCCAGGATGATGAGGAGCAGCCTGCTTGATACTGCCGGATACGCATACCCTGATCTGGTACACGTCCTTAAATCCCAGGCTAGGCCCACTGGCCGACCGCCGGATACGGGAAGCAATCGCAGATAGGGACGCCGCGTTCTCGGCTATATCAGTCTGGGAAGTAGCCCTGCTACTGGCGAGACGCCGCCTCACTCTGGACGTAACCGCCCTCCAGTGGCGTCAAAGCCTGCTCGAGGCAGGGTTGATCGAAATCCCCGTTGACGGCGCAATTGCCGCCCGCTCCGTCAACTTGGCCGATTTCCACGACGACCCGGCAGACCGGATCATCATGGCCACCGCGCAGGCAGGACACGAACTGATAACGGATGACCGTGACATCCTCAACTGGTCGGGCGAGCTCGATCGCTTTCCGGCCCGCCGTTGACGCCCCCAACCGCCCGCCATACAATTGTTCCCGCACATCCGAATACCCAATTGCCGTGAAGGGGACTAGTACGCGTCCAGCGGGGCCTCAGAGAGCCGGGTTAGCTGTGAACCGGCGCCAGGCGCAGACGCGGAATGGACCCCGGAGCCGCCCGCCGAAAGGCCGCAACCACTCGTTGCCGCGCTGAGTAGGCCGGGCCGTTGGGGCAGCGTTACATGCCCACCGAACACCGTATGCAGGGTGGCATTGCAGCCATAAGGCTCGTCCCGCAGGGGACGGGCTTTTTCTTTTGTCGTTGCCGCCCATCACATCTGGAAATCACACCATGACAATGTATTACCCCACTCTTGATCAGGTCCGCGCGCTGGCCGGCCAGGGCAACCTCTGCCCGATATACCGCACCATCAACGCCGACCTGGAAACCCCCGTGTCGGCCTACCTCAAGGTGGCGCGCCCGCCCTACTCCTTCCTGCTGGAGTCGGTGGCCGGCGGCGAGCGCATCGGCCGATACAGCTTCATCGGCACCGAGCCCTACGACGTTTTCAGCACCGGCGCCGATCAACCATCCGGCGCGGTGGACCCGCTGACCCTGGTTCAGGGCGAAATGGACACCTTCCAGCTGATACCCGTGGAGGGTCTGCCGCCTTTCCACGGGGGCGGCGTGGGTTATGTCGCCTACGACGCCGTTCACTACTTCGAGCCTCGCGTCCCCATGCCGGAGGCTGACCCCCAGGGTTTGCCCGAGTCGGTCTTCATGTTCACCGACACGCTGCTGGTGTTCGACCACCTGCGCCACGACATCAAGGTGGTCAGCCACGCCCGGCTGGACGGCGGTGACATTGCCGAGGCGTATGCAGCGGCCACCGCCAAGATCGAGCGCATGGTGGACCGCCTCTCCCGCCCGCTGGAATTGCCGGCGGAACTTCTTGCCCAGCCGGCGCTGCCCGCCTCCGCCGGAACCGAGTCCAACTTCACCGTGCCCGAGTACGAAGCGGCGATCGAAAAGTGCATCGAGTACATCTACGCCGGCGACGTCATCCAGGTGGTGAACTCCCAGCGGTTCAGCCGGCGCACCGAAGCGCACCCTTTCCAAGTGTACCGCGCCCTGCGCGGCAGCAACCCGTCGCCCTACATGTACTACCTGGACCTGAACGGTTTCCAGATCGTCGGAGCTGCCATCGAGACGGTGGCCACCGTCCACGATGGCGCTGTGGCCACGCACCCTATCGCCGGCACCCGTCCGCGCGGTCAGACACCGGCCGAGGACCTGGCCCTGGAGGAGGAACTGAAGGGCAGCGAGAAGCAGCAGGCCGAACACATCATGCTGCTGGACCTGGGCAGAAACGACATCGGCCGCGTGAGCGTTCCCGGCACGGTGAAGGTCACCCAGTACATGGACGTGGAGCGATTCTCCCACGTCATGCACCTGGTGTCCCACGTCGAGGGTGAACTGCGGTCCGACATGACCCCCTACGATGCGCTGCGCGCCTGCTTCCCCGCCGGCACCGTCTCCGGCGCGCCCAAGATCCGCGCCATGGAGATCATCGCCGAGATAGAGCAGGAGCGGCGCGGGCCCTACGGCGGCGCGGTGGCCTACTTCAGCTACAACGGCAACATGGACACCGCCCTGGTTCTGCGCACCGGCATCTTCAAGGATGGCGTCATGTACGTGCAGGCCGGCGGCGGTGTGGTCGCGGACAGCGTGGCCGAGGACGAGTACATGGAGACTCGCCACAAGTCGGGCGCCATGATGCGCGCCATTGACGTAGCCGAGGGGGCCGTCTAACGTCCTGTCGTCCCGTCAATCCTGTCCATCCATGCAAAACCAACCCGCGAGGTCGCAATGCTCAAATCATTCTTCCACACCGGTTTCATTGTCAAAGACCTGGAGGCAGCTGTCGCCTTCTACTCCGACGTGCTGGGCCTGAACCTGACCATGCGCACCGAGCGCACCGGCGAGTTCCCAACCACCCTGCTGGGCTTCCCTGATACTCACATCAGGGGCGCGTTCTTCGACATGGGCGACGGCCACCAGCTGGAGCTCATCCAGTACATCAACCCCGAGGGCGGGTACGCCGATTTCGACAAGAACGACGTGCGCGCTGCCCACCTGGCCTTTCACGTCGAGGATATCGACGCCTTCTACGAGAACACCCGCAACCGTGGCCTCAGCTACCCCACGCCGCCGGTGCCGATGTACGACGACGCCGGCAACATGGTGCGCAAGGCCTCCTACTGCCAGGACCCCGACGGCAACTGGCTGGAACTGGTGGAACTGTACTGACCCAAACCGTCATTCTGGCGAAAGCCGGAATCCAGAGAGCTAACTATGCTGCTGCTGATCGACAACTACGACAGCTTCACCTACAACCTCTACCAGTACCTGTGCGAACTGGGCGCCGAGGTTGAGGTGATCCGCAACGACAAGACCACCATCGAGGACATTGAGGCGATGCGGCCGGAAGGCATCGTGGTGTCCCCCGGCCCCTGCACCCCCCGGGAGGCAGGGATCTCCAACGACGTGATCCGGCACTTTGGCCCGAAACTGCCCGTGCTGGGCGTGTGCCTCGGCCACCAGTGCATCGGCGACGCCTACGGCGCGACGGTGGACCGCGCCGGCGAGATACGGCACGGCAAGACCTCGATGATCCACCACGACGGGAAGGGAGTGTTCGCCGGCCTACCCAACCCGTTTGAGGGCATCCGCTACCACAGCCTGGTGATCTACCCCGAGACGGTGCCCGACTTCCTGGAAGTGACCGCGTGGACGGACAACGGCCTCATCATGGGCGTGCGCCACAAGGAGCTACCGGTGGAGGGCATCCAGTTCCACCCCGAATCGATAATGACGCTGGTCGGACACGACCTGCTGCGCAACTACCTGCTGCAGGTGGAGGAGTTTCACCGCCCGGCGTGAGCGCTGGACTGCAGGGCGGATCAGCTGATCTCGGCCGTTGCCTCGATCTCCACGTCCAGGCCGGCCTCGGCCAGCCCCGTGATCTCAATCAGGGTGTTGGCCGGATACGCGCCCTCGAAGAACTCGACCCACAGCGCTTCCTGGGTTTCGCGCGCCTCGCGCCAGGCCGGGATACTGGTCACGAAGGTCGTGATCTTCACGATGTCGGACGGCTGCCCACCCTCGGCGCGCACGATTTGCGCGATGCGGTCCAGGGTCACGCGGGTTTGTTCCATCAGGGACTTGCCCTGAGCATCGGTGCCGCGCGCGGTGCAGCCGGCGATGAACAGCCAGTTGCCGGTGCGAACCGTCCGGCTGAACGTGGGCCCGGACGGCGCGATGTTGGGATGATTGTTCCTGGTTTTTTCCATTGCTGTCCTCCCAGTCGATGCGGGTTCGCTTGATTCGCCGTCGAGGGGATGCGCTTACCCAACGAGATTGCCGCGCTTCGCTCGCAGTGACGTTTTGCAGCGCGACGATTTCAGGCGTCACGGAACTTCGGCATCACCTGCTCTGCCAGGAGCTTCAGTGACCGGCGTGTTGCCTCGGGCGGCATCAGTCCCCGGTTGGTCAGCATCAGGTTCCGGATGCCGGCGCTTCGCATCTGGTCCAGTTGCTCGGCCACGCGGCGCGGGCTGCCCACCAGGTTCTCCGCCGCGTCCGGATCCGGGCGCTGGGCGTACCCTTCCTTGGGCGTTGGCGGAACCTGCCGCGACATCGGGAATTCCTTCGGGTTCCATTGGTCCCGATACGCCTGGATGGTCGAGAAGGCTTGGTAGTTGGCCGGAATGAACTCATCCAGCGCCTGGTCATCGCTCTCGGCCACATGCATCTCGCGCCACACCCAGATCTGATCCAGGTTGCGCTCGATGGCTTCCTCGCTGAACCCCGCCTCGGCCATGGTGTCGCGGTAGAACGCGATGTCGGCGGCGGTGCTGTTGGTGGAGCGGCCGCGCAGCAGGATCGGCCGGCCGATGCGCGCCATCTCCATGATCGATTCGCGGTTGATGCAGGCGCGCGCCAGCGGAGGATGGGGTTTCTGGTAAGGCCTCGGGCGCACCGACGGAAACGCCACCTGGTAATGCTCGCCGTCGAAGTGAACGTCATCCTGCGTCCACGCCGTGACCATCAGTTCCTCGGCCTCCTCCATTTGGGCCGACCCCAGCGCGGGGTCGGTGCCGAAGCCGATGTACTCGAAGGCGTTGTAGTTGGAGCCCTTGGCGGTGCCCACCACCAACCGGCCTTCACTCAGGTTGTCCAGCAGCGCGGTTTGCATCGCCACGCGCACCGGATTGTGCAAGGGAAGCTCGATGATGCCGAAGCCCAGCAGGACCCGGCTGGTTTTCACGGCCACCGCGCTGGCGAACACCAGCGGGTCGCCGTAGACGCACTCGCCGGTGAAGTAGTGCTCGGCGAACCAGATGGCGTCGTAACCCAACTCTTCGACCAATACCGCCTCGTCCAGGCATTCCTGGATGGCGACATCATCGCGCGAGTCGTCGAACTTCATGGGGTAGAAAAAATGGCCGAAGCGCATGGTTGCACCGTAACAGCAGTGGGAGTTCGCGGATTATAGCACCGAGTGTTTCGCGGGCCCCGACACCGGACAAAGTAAGGGCGGACGGCGCTCCTCAACCGGGAATACCGTCCGCCCATTGACCTCGTCGTTGTGGGGCGCTCTTGAGCCGCCATTACTTTACGATCAGAAGCGGTTTTCCAGCTCCATGATGATGATGTCCGCATCGCTGCGGCGGGTGTCGCTCATGATGCGCGCCCGGTCGACGGCCCGCAGGGCGTCCAGGGTGAACGGTTGCCAGGTGTCGCGCAGGCTCCGGAAGGCCTGTTCCTCGCCTTCGACCGCGTCCACCAGCAAGCGATGGACGGGCTCCAGATGGCCGGACTTGGGGAGGCCGCGCACGCTGTCGCCGACGGCGTCCACGTTGGAACTGAACTCGGTGAGCGACTCCAGCACCTCGAGCCGGTCGCATCCGCCGTCGTCGGCCCGCCACCGGTTGTATCCAGAGTGGAACCTGTCCCACGTCTGCAGCAGTTGATCGTACTCAAGCTCAAAGAGGGTGATGTCAGCCAGGGCGTCGGCGGTGTCCTCGACGGACAAGTCGTCCAGCACGTCGGCCAGATTCTCCGATGCTTCCTCGG
Source organism: uncultured Dehalococcoidia bacterium (assembly GCA_951813535.1). GTDB lineage: Bacteria > Chloroflexota > Dehalococcoidia > Lucifugimonadales > UBA3495 > Bin87. Next base: position 3,727,208 of record OX638345.1, read on the forward strand.
TGGCCTTGACGGTGGCGTCGATCTTTTTGAAGTCGGGCAGCTTGGCGTCATCGCCCTCGCCGGCATCTTCAACGGAGGCTTCGAAAGCGTCAACCTCGGCCTTCGCCGCTTTTTCGAGGGCCCGGACCGCGTCCTTGCCGCCCTTCAGGGACGGCAGTTCATCGATGGTGTCAACGATCTCTTCAACCTGCTTGGTCAGCGCTTCGAGGCCGTCGACGACCTCGGCAACTTCGTCGTCGTCCGCGCCGTCGCTGAGCTTGTTGTACTCGGAGTGGGCATCCTCCAGGTCCTGCTCGATGGCTTCAAAGGCTCCGGTGAATTCTTCGATTTCTTCGGGATCAGCGGCATCTTCCAGCGCGGCGCGGAGCTCAAGCGCCATGTCCTTGGCCTCGCGCTGCGCCTGGGATGCCATGTTGCGCTGGTTTTCGACGTTTTCGAACAGGGAGACGTTGCCAGGCTGCCAGCGGTCGCGGAGCTGCCGGAAAGCGGCTTCCTCGTTTTCCGCCGCCGTGATCAGCTTGTCGGCGAACTCTCCGGTGGTCTTGGTCCGGGTCAGGTCTCGCGCATCCTCGGTGACGTCGTTGAACTCGATGGCAAACTCGCTCAGGGCCTCGGTCATCGTGGTGGGATGGCACATGGTCAGGTCGGCGCGCCACTGGTCAAAGTCGTCGTGTACCAGGTCCCACGCCTCGTCGATGCTCTGGCGCTGCTCGTTGAAGTCGGCGAGCGGGGGCGGTTCCATCGCGGGGGCCCGGGTCTCCATTGCCTCCGGAGCGGAACTTGGAGGAGCAGCCTCCGGTTCCTGTGCTGCCGGGGCGGTGCATGCGATCATCGCGAACAATGCCAGCGCCGGAACGAGCGGGATCAGCCGTTTGGATATGGTTTTCATGTACTACTTACTCGCTCCCGCTGAAGTGCTTACTCCAGTTACTTCGCTGACCAGGTCAGACCTGAACCCGCCGCTCAACAGGCGCGTCACCGCCCGATCCAATACGGTCGGGGTGTCGGCCAGCAGTATCAACACGTGTCGGCCCCCTTCACGGTCCAGCACGGTGAGCGCCGTGCCAGCCGGGTCCAGTTCCAGGCCGGATGGCATTCCCACCATATCGTCGACCCTGACCCCGGCGGCCTGGAGATATTGCCGCACCTGCAGCGCGTCGTCGTGCAAGCCCAGGAATACCGTGTCCCGGCTCACATCTTCGTTGCCCTGGATGTCGGCGGAGATGCCGTAGTCCTGCAGGCCGTTCTTGAGCTTCGCGCCGCTGCCGAGCAGGTCGGGACGGCCCAGCAGGATCTGAACGCCGTCATCGGGGCTGGTTTGATAGAAGTGCGGAAAGTCGGCCAGATCGAAAACGCGGTCGCTGGTGGTGACAAAGTCGATGATGTTGGACAGCAGGCGATCGTTGTCCAGGGTGGAATCTTGAGGCGGGATCATGAAGGTGAAATCGGAAATAGCCACGACGTTCCGGTTGGCGGCCCGGGCCATCACGTAGAGATCGCCGTTGTTTTCGGCAACCACGGACTCGGTGCTGGCGTCCGCTAGGGCGAGACCTGGCCCTGAAGAAGTGATCGAACCGGCGGTATACAGAACGACGGTATCCAAACCTGCGGTCAACTCGTCAGGCCGGAAATCGCGCACGAATATGTTCTGATAGTTCTGGGCATTCTCGACCTGGTTGAACAGGTAGTCCGGCCGGAACTGCACGCCAAACCGTTGGGCCAGGGTATTCATCTGGTCGCGCCGGCCGGGGTCGGAGACCATCACCAGCTTGCCGCCCTTGCGCACGAAATCTTCGATCAGGTCAACCTCGCCCGCCGAGTAGGTGAGCAACGGCGTTATGACCACCAGGCTGTCCGCTTCACGCAACCGTTCGGCGAACTGAGCGCGGCGGTCCGGCTCCGATGTCCTGGCGAAGTTGCCGAGCAATTCGAGGTCGTATCCCTGGGCGACCACCCGCGTGCGCAGCGTCAGGATTTCTCGCGAGGAGAAACCGTTGCTGTGCAGGGTGTCCAGCAAGACCAAGCCGCCAGAGCGCTCACCAACGGATGGCGTCCATTGCGTCCCGTCGTTGGCGCTGGCGACGCCCGGCGGCACGTATTCCATCTCCCCATTGGGCGGGCCAGCGTAGTTGCCGCGATAGAAAAACAGAAAAGCCGCGGCGAAGGCCACACCGACAAAGACCACCAGGAGTATCAGGATCCCCGCGAGTTTAGTGGCCATAACCCGCATACAGGTAATAGATATTCGGTTGCCCGATCTCGATCGGCAAGTTCGAAAGTGGGTTCACCTGTTCCTGACCCAGGGCCCCCATCAGGGGTGGCCCGTACTGATCTTCGGGCGCCTCGCCGTCGCGGCCCGACCTGGACTCGGCGGCCGCGTCGCCATCATGCGCGGCAAGTTCGTTCTGCGGCGCATGCACGAGCTGGGCGCGCCACCCGTATTTTTCGAAGACTTCCGCGTTCACGTCGACGATGCCGTATCTGCCGATGCCGGCCAGTTCGGCCGCCTTTTCGACCCCGTCGCCGGTAAAGCCGATGGCGTCAGCCAGGCCCAGGGACACTGCATCCTGTCCCGCGTAGAGGTTGCCTTCGAGCAACTGTGCTTCGGTAATGCGGAGACGGTCGCCTCGCTCATGGATCACCATCTTGGCGAACCGATCCTTGATCACGTCAATCAGGGCAACCCAATGCTGCCTGGAGCCACCGGTCAGCTTGTTTGGACCCGTGGTCGTGATAATTTCGGGAAAGACCGGCGGCAGCGTCCCGCCCGATATCCCGACGACACCGACATTGCCGACCAGGGAGGACGGCTGGGCGAAGATGTAGTTGCCGCCCATTGCCATCATGAAGCCGCCACTGGCGACCATGCCGTTCATCACGATGACCACCGGTTTTTCTTCCCGCAGGCGGCTGGTGTGGAAGTACAGGCGCTCGCTGGAGGACGCGCCCCCGCCCGGGCTGGAGAGGGAGATCACCACCGCTTTGATCGAGTCGTCCTGCAGTGCGTAGTCGAGGTGCCGCCCGATGACGAACGTCGACCCTTCATCGATAACGGTGAACGGGATGTTGATCACGCCAACGGCAGGTTTGCCTGGGGCGACGAAGAAGAATATCACCCCGCCGACCACGAGGCCGAGGATCACGGCCGCCGGTCCGGCAACATACCAACTAGTCAGGGATCTTCCCAATATGTTGAGTTTCTCAATCACGGGGCACGCATGTTATCACAGGGCTGAGAAAATCGTACAACCCCTTCGTCTTGCGTGTATACGCACACGCCCTTGCATCGGTTTCATGCCACCGCTACGATCTTGCGCAATTGCTATAGGAGATCAATCCATGCACCATTGGAACGTCGGCGGCGACATCTACATCGGTTGGCCCGACCACGGCGCTGAAGAACGCCGCTACACCATCGTAGATGTCGACCTGTTCGGCAAGGTGTTCCGGGCGCGGGTGACCGACGGAGAGCGGCAGGGCGGGTTCATGGTGATCTTCGATTGCCCCAACATCGTGCTGGAGCAATTGGCCGAGCAGGCGTCCCACGCACTGGGATTCCGCGTCATCGTGTCCAGCCTGCGCGCCAGTATTGAAGGCAACATTGTGCGCAGCTTCGACTACGAGTGGTACCCCACGCCGGAATACGAAGAGCGGCCCCACGCGCTGGCGACCACCCTGGCCAGCCTGTACAACGATATCGCGCCGGGCCAGGCTGGCTAGCCGCCCCCGCCCGGAATGTTCGGGTGACCCCACAGCGGGTGCCGGAAGGTCGGGGCCAGCGCCGGGTTCAGTTCACGCCGCGACCGGGCGGCCGCTCCGCCGTCGTGGATCGCGCTACTCTCCGGCTCGTTCGCCGACTCGCTATCCGAGGCGGATTTGCGTCGCGCCGTCGGGGGCGCGCGACGCGCCGTCAGCCGGCTCAGGTGGACGGCCAGTTCCTGCAGGCTGTGCAGGTTGTGCGCGGGCAGAAAGTCGTCGATGTGAGGCAGGGCGGCCTGCATCCCCCGGGTCAGCGGCTCGTAGCCCGGCGACCCGAGGAGCGGGTTCAACCAGATCAGGCGGTGGCAACTGCGCTGCAGACGAGCCATCTCGTGTGACAGCAGCTCAGGGTCGCCCCGGTCCCACCCGTCGGATATGACCAGGACCACCGCGCCGCCGCGCAGGACGCGACGGGCCCAGCGGTAGTTGAACGCCTTGATCGCCTCGCCGATGCGGGTGCCGCCGGCCCAGTCGGGAACGGCACGGGCCACCTCCGATACGGCGCGGTCGACGCCGCGGTGCTCCAGGTGGCGCGTGATGCGGGTCAGGCGCGTGGCGAAAAGGAAGGCCTCCAACTGCTGCCCGCTCACCGCAACCGTGTGCACGAAATGGAGCAGCATGCGGGTGTAGCGTTCCATGGAGCCGCTGACGTCGCAGATCAGCACCAGAGGGCGGGGCTTGGTTTTGCGCCGGCGGTGGGCGATGTCCAGCATCTCGCCGCCGTAGGACAGGCTGCGGCGCATGGTGCGCCTCAGGTCCACGTCGTGGCCATCACCCCACGTAAGCCTGCGGGTGCGACGGGTGCCCAGGTCCCATTCCAGGTCCGCCATCAGGACACGCGCCGCCGCGACTTCGGCCGGCGTGTACTCGGCAAAATCCCGCTGCCGCAAGACCTCCCGCGCGCTGAAGGATCGTTGGAGATCCACCACCGGCTGCCGGTCGCCGGCATCGTCGGGGTCATCGTCGCCACCCGGAGGCCCGTCGGATGTATCCTCGCGGTGGGGCATGACTCGGGGCGTGCGGTAGCGGCGCTCCTCGCCCATGGAGCGCAGGTCGCGCATGCTTCGGCCGTGGGCCGGCCGTCGCCAGAACACCTGGAAGGCCTCGTCGAAAAGCTCGAGGTCGCTGCGGCGGTGCACCAGCAGCGCCCGCGCCGCCAGGCGGAAGTCGTTGCGGTTCCCCCCGATGGGCACGAACTCGGTGGCGCGCACCAGGTCGAGCATATTCCCGGAGCCCACGTCCAGTCCCAAGCGGCGGAGCACCTCGCCGAACATCAGCAGGTTGGACAGGATCGTGCCATCACCGGCGTCGGCCGGCGCGGTGTGCAGGTTGACGCTGACGCCGGTGGTCATAGGACGTGGTTATGGATTGCTCAACGCGCGCGCGAAGGCCCAAGATTCGGCCGAAATCTTTTCCTCCAGCGTCCAGTGCATTTTGTCCTGCCAGCTGGCGATGTAGTGAATTTCCGTCGGTACGATCACTTCGTATTCGCCGCCGAAGTAGCGACCATGAGTACGCTTGATGGTTTCCACCGAATCCGCGCCGAGAATAACATACTCCATACGGACGGGCTTGCCGACTTTCAAGCAGGCGTTGAGTTCGTCCATCTGCTCGTCCTCCAGCCGACAAAAGCGTTCTTCAGCATCCTCAATGTCATCATACACCGTGATTCTGGTGGGGATTTTGCCGTGCCGGTCGTGTTCAATCAGAAAGCTCAGGCTCATCTCAGTTCTCCTTGTCATGGCCCGGCTCGGTTACCTAGAGTGGGCCGATGTTATCACACTGCGGGTTTGTGCGACGGCGGATTCGGACAGGTCAATACCCGCCAAGTCGCACCGCCAGGCCAGTTCCGACAACTCTAAAAGCGCGTCATTGACCGCTGGGTGCCCGCCGCCATATTTGATGGATATATCGTACCCCGCGGCTTGCTCTGAGACTTGTTGCCAGCGGAACTGGTTGCGCGTTTGTACCTGGATCTCCATGAGCTGGCCCCGATAGCGAATGTCGAAGTGGACCGCCCGATACCCGAATTTGGGGCTGTCGCTTTTGTCGTCAACTTGCTGGACATCGTAGGCTGCTAGCAACCGGGCCACCACGGCCTGCTGCTCAGCCCGGCCCGATACGATGATGCGGCAGCCATCCAAGTCGGTCACTTGAGACAGCGCCAGATCAGGCCGCCGCTGCAACTTTGCCGCCACCGTTTCAATGCGCTTGGTTCGGGAAGCGAATTCGGCGTCCGGCGTCAGAGACCGTAACTCCGTTTCCAAATCTCTCCTGAGGCGATGCAGTACCCGGCGGTACTCACGGTAAATTCCCCGGTCAGCGACGGCAATACCCTGCCGCAGCCGTTCGCCAAGTGCGTCAATTTCGTCGTCTGTGAAGTGAATTGTCAACCCGGCTCCTCAACGCGCTACCGTGCGATTACCGTACTGCAAGCGCAAATCAGGCCAGCCTGCCGCCGAACCTGCCCGGCAGCGCCGCCGCGGCGACCACCGCCAGGGCGGTCATCAGGGCCACGGCCAGCACCCCCGTAACGAGGGAGCCCGTCATCTGGGCCAGCGCCCCGGCGATCACCGGCCCGGCCCCGAAACCCACTGCTCCGAAGGTCTGCACCAACCCCGACAGCACCGACACCTCCCGCGCCCTGATATTTCTGAACTCGAAGGGAAGTATCTCCATGGCCGGTACGAACACCCACGCAATGCCCAACCCGGTCAGGGCCAACGCGGCGATCACCACATTGCCAGCCAGCACGGCGACCACCGTGGCGACCAGGTTCAGCGCGGCCGGCAGCAGCACCATCAGCCGCCGGTTGGTGATGTGATTGAATATCCAGCTTCCCGCCAACGCCCCCGGTATCAGGACGTAGTACAGGAACCCGAAGAGCACGCTTCCGGATGTAATCGCGATGCCCCGGTGCGCCTCCAGGATGGTGGGCAGGAAGGTCAGGATCGTCGTCCATGAAGCCGACAGCCACAGCATAACCACCCCCAGCAGCCAGGCCTGGGGATATGCCACCAACGACCGCACCAACGGCGGACGGGCGTTTGGCTCTTCCGCCGCGCCCTCTGCGGAAACGTCCTGCGATGGGGCTGTTGCGACTGCGTCTTCGGGCCCCTGCGCGGGGTCCCGTGCGCTCCAGATCAGTGCGGCCCACACCAGCAGGTGCCCGGCCATGAGCGCCCCCTGGACGAAGTAGGCCAGTCTCCAGCTGTCCAGCACCACGATGATGATGGGCCCGAAGGTGAGGGCCCCCGCCATGAAAGTCGAATGCATGGACAGCCCCAGGGAGCTCACCGTGGAGTACTGGCGGGGAGCGGCCCACCAGCGGAGCAGCAACGGCCGCGCCGGCGCCATCGAAGCGTGGACCAGCACTGTCAGGAACCGCGACGCCAGCAGGGTCCAGAACCCGATGGCCAGACCCTGGCTGAACAGACAGGGAGCCATGAGCGCCAATGCGATCAGCACCCGGCGGTTGGGGTTGAACCGGGCGAACAGCAGGCTGAAGGGGACCAGCAGCACCGCTGGCGTGCCCCACCAGACGGCTTGCAGAATGCCGATTTCCAGGTAGCTGAGGTCCAGGTCCGCCTGCACAAAGGGAAGAAACAGCCCGAGTCCGTAGGATGACAGCACCACCGTGCTCTGGTGGGTCCGGTTCAGCAGCAGGACCGACCAGGCGCGGACCGAGGTCGTTGCTTCGGAACCGGGTCGTTCCGGATCGGATAACCCGCTGGCTGCTTCCTCGGCAGCCAAGATCAGGCCGTATCCGCGCCGGCGTCCCGAACGGCTCGCGCCAGGTTGCGGAGGCTGGCCTCGGTGGAGGGATGCTGGCGACCCAGGGCCTCGGCCCGGTCGCCGGCATTGCGGAGATGCAGCCTCGCCGCCTCGTCAAAGCGACCTACCGCGTGCAGAGCGTTGGCCAGGCTTCCCCGGCTGCGCAGTGTATCGGGATGGTCCTCGCCCAGCGCGTCGCGGCGAGCTTCGAACAAGTCGTCGAACATATCGATCGCCACGTTGATGTGACCGGCGGCGTAGTGGCAATTGGCCAGGCTGCTCCGGTAGCGCAGCGTTTCTAGATGTTCCAGCCCGTACGCTCGCGCGCTGCCCTCGGCGGCCTGATCAAACCAGCGCAGCGCCTCGTCGAACCGGCGGGCAGCGCGGTAGGCGTGGGCCAGCCGATGCTGTGCGCGCAGCGTATCCGGATGGTCGCGGCCGTTGGCCGCGAGTTGGGCGTCCAGTTCGGCGGACCGACGCGCCACGCGCTGGTCATGAGGGTTCGTCATGGCAACATCGCTCGCAGTTCGCCCATGCGCGACACATCGTAGCCGCCCAGGTCGTCAACCGCCAGCCTGAAGTCCAAATCGGCGAGCAGGTCCAGCAGGGGCCGCAGGTGACCGCTTTCGTAATGCTCCGTGGGGATGATCAGGTCATACTCCTCGTTGAGCAGGGGCACGAATTCCAGCTCCAAGGCACGGGCCGCCGAAAGGACACCTAAACCGGTGTCGGCCGACCCGCCCGAAACCGCCGCCGCCACCGCCAGGTGGCTGTATTCCTCCCGTTGATAGCCCGTGATATCGTCGGGCGCCGCTCCCATCTGCTGGAGCCGGTAATCCAGCAGCACCCGGGTGCCCGAGCCCCGCTGGCGGTTCACGAACCTGACCTCGGGCCGCAGCAGGTCCTCGAGGCTCGCGATGTTCAGCGGGTTCCCGGGGGCGGTCATCAGGCCCTGAGTCCGTCCCACCAGGCGAACGATGGCAACGGGGGTATCCGGCAGGTAGCGGCGAACGTAGGGCGTGTTGTACTCGCCGGTTTCGGTGTCCAGCAGGTGGCAGCCGGCGATGTGGGCTTCGCCCCTGCGCAACGCCAGCAGTCCGCCCAGGCTGCCCACGTGGGCCGACGCCAGGTTCACCGAGGGGCGACCGCGCCGCAGGAAGCTGCGCATCAGGTCCAACGCCAGGTCGTGACTGCCGATGGCGACGATGGTGTTCTCCACCTCCTCCAACGGGCGGAGCAGTTCCACTTCCACCTGGGCGCCGGCGTCCACTCCTTCAGTGTGCCTCGGTATACGGACAATGCCGTCGGCGCGGACCAGGGACATCACCACGCCGGCGCCCCGCTGCACCGGCGTCGCGATCATCTTGCTGCCAACACGTCCCACTGCAACGCGGAGGAACTCGTCCTCACCGGTGGGCGAGACCACCTTGCGGGTCATGTTGGCGCTGATGCGCGGTCGCGCGGGCATCGACGAGCCCAGCAGCCGTTCCAGCAATGGGAGCAGAAGAAGCTCCGCGGTCATGGCTGCCGAGACCGGGTATCCGGGGACTCCCATTACCGCCTTGCCCGAGGCGACGCCCAATGCCACCGGATGGCCGGGCCGGACGGCGATACCATGCACCTGGAGCGTTCCCAGCGATTCGATAACCGAGGCGGTGTAATCGGCGTCGCCGGCGGAGGAACCGGCGTTGATCGCCACCACGTCCGACGACGCCAGACCGGCGGAAACCGCTTCCCGAATGGCGTCAAAGTCGTCCGGCACCGGTTCGTACACCACTGGTTCGGCTCCCCACTGGCGCACCAGTGCAGCCAGGATCAGCGAATTGAACTCCGGTATGTCTCCGGGCCTCCTCGGAGCGCTGATTGGCGCCAATTCGTCGCCGGTTGGGATTATCGTGACCGTGGGGCGACGTCTCACCGGAACGGTGGTGAGTCCGGCGGCGGCGCAGGCTCCCAGGTCCGCAGGAGTGATGGGGTGGTTTTCCGGCAGGACCAACTCGGTGGCCACGATATCTTCGCCCAACGGCCGCACGTGCTGCCACGGAGCGACGGGCTCGGATACCCGCACCGTGGTCGGATCGCCGGCATCCCACTGCACGTGCTCGATCATCACCACGGCGTCCATGCCCACCGGCATGGGGTCGCCGGTGTCGACCCACACCGCCTGACTGCCCACATCCAGGGCCACCGGGCGCGTTTCGGTGGCTCCGACGGTGTTGGCCGCCCGCACCGCTATGCCGTCCATGGCGGCGGCATCATAGTGCGGCGACGACGCAAGAGCCCACACCGGCCAGGCGGTCACACGGCCCACAATGTCGGGCGCGGTTAACGGCGCGTCCTCGCTGGACATCTGGACCAGGGCGCCAGCGCCGTCCAGTGCGCCGAACCAGCGAGCCGTCGCCTCTTCCAGGGGGATGTCCTGCAGGAAGTAGCGACGGTGTGACCGGTGCGGTGTAGTGTCCTCCATCGGCTTACAACTCTCGTACCTGTACCTGCTCCCCGGCGTAAATTCCGCCTGCATCTGCTGGCACCCTCACCAGCCCATTCGCCCTCACCAGCGTGAAAATAAAACCGCTCTTGCCCCACACCGGGTGGGCTATCGCCGTCCCGTTACTGCTCTCGATCAGTCGGACCGGCACGTAGTCTTCCCGCCCTGGAGCCGACGGGACGTCCTGCGCCAGCAACGCCGCGCGTTCGTTCAGCGGGGGCGGATCAGCGCAGCCCATGAGCCGGTACACCGTGGGCCGAACCAGCAGACTGCTCACCACCATGGCAGACACCGGGTTGCCGGGCAGCCCGATGACCGGTTTGCCGTCGCACAGGCCCACGATGGCCGGCTTGCCGGGGCGCAGCGCCAGCCCGTGCACCAGGGGCCCGGGTTCGCCAAGCTCGGCGACGATGTCCACCGTCCGGTCCCGAGCGCTGACGGAGCTGCCGGCCGACAGCACCAGCATGTCCGATTCGGCCAATCCGCGCCGCGCCGCGTCCAGTTGTCGCTCGTAGTCGTCTCCGACCAAGCCCAGGGGCGCCGCGGTCCCGCCGGCGGCAGTGACCTGCCCCGCGACGGTATAGGTGTTGACATCGCGCACCTCTCCCGGGCCGGGCGTAATGCTGGGAGCCACTACCTCATCTCCCATCGACAGAATGCCCACCCGGGGCCGCTCGGCCACCTTGATATGTTCGATCCCCAGGGCGAGCAGTCCACCGATGTCCTGTGGTCGGATCACGTGGCCAGCCGGCAAGACCGTTTCTTCCACTCGCACATCCTCGCCCGGCTGCGCAACGTTTTCGCCGGGAGCCACCGGCCGCATCACTTCAATTGTGTGGGCGTCCACGGCCTGGGTGTGTTCCATCATGACCACGGCGTCGGCGTTTCCGGCCAGCATTCCGCCGGTGTAGGCCACCGCCGTTTCGCCCACGTCCAGGCTGATGTCTGGTCCGCGCCCCATGGGCACCTCGCCCACCAGCGCGAACCACGCCGGCAATCCGTCGCTGGCTCCGTAGGTGTCCGCCGCACGCACGCTATAGCCGTCCATGGTGGAGCGGGGGAACATTGGGAGCGATTCCGTCGCCCGAATTTCCGCCGCAACAACCCTTCCCAGCGCCCCGGTAGTCTCTACCACACTAACCCCTGCGGCCGGTCGCTCCGGAATGCGATCCAAGAGCAATGCCAACGCCTCCTCAGGAGGCAGCACGTTGAAGAATTCCGGCATTGTGGTTCCGATGCTAACGATCCGCGCATTGAATGTCAAAATACACACACGCATAGGGACAGCGCAACGATTACCGCAGTGCGTCACATTATCGTCACGAATCTCTCACGAATCCCCACAAAATCCGGTTTGCCCGTAAAGGAAGATCGTTGCGGCCGCAAATCGACTGCCGTTGCCGGGTCGGGGGTCGCCTGCTACAATCGGCCGGCGCTAGTGTCGTCGCAATTCATCCCACACTTCCGTACGCGACACATTCAAGGAGTTGCCCAACATGTCGTGGCGATTCAGTCTCCTCAGTTTGTTTGATGACCCTCCGGGCGGCATCACCGAAGGGCCGGCCTGGAATGGCGAAGTGGTGCTTTTCACCCACATCCACGCCAGCCGCATCTATGCCTACAACCCCAAGTCCGGCGAGTTCTCCGTCTTTCGCGAAAACACCAATCGCACCAACGGACTGGCCTTCGACGCCCAGGGGCGGTTGTTCGGCTGTTGCCAGAACGGTCGGGCGATTGTCCGTTTCGACCCGGACGGCAGCATGGTCACCGTCGCGGACAACCTGGACGGCGTCCCCCTGAACACACCCAACGACCTGGCCATCGACGCCCGCGGCCGCATCTGGTTCACCAACCCGTGGAACACTGGCAACATCGATCCCCATGAGGTCGAGCAACTGGACAATCGTTCCGTGCTGTGCGCCGTTCCCCAGGCCGACGGTTCCTATAGGACCGTCCGCTCCACGTACGACACCACCATGCCCAACGGCATCCTGGTGTCCCCAGACGGCAACACCCTCTACGTCGCCGAGAGCAACAGCGACCAGATCGAGATTGACCGGGAGCTGCGCGCTTACCCGATCAACGCCGACGGCAGCCTGGGGACGTACACCTCGCTGCACACCTTCGGCCGAGACGCCAATCGCGTGCATCGCGGCATCGACGGGATGTGCCTTGACGCCGACGGAAATATCGTAGCCACCGCCGGCTGGCCCACGGGCGGGCCCGGCCCAATGCTCTACGTGTTCTCGCCCACGGGCAGGGTGATCGAGACGCATCCCGTCGCCGCCACCCGCCCCACCAACGTCTGTTTCGGCGGCGCCGACCTCACCGATGTCTTCGTGACCTCGACCGACGGCCATTTCTTCCACGCCAGCACCGACCGGGTCGGTTGGGCCATCTATCCATAGCGATATAACGATATAACGGCAACTCCAATAATCAAGGAGGTTCCGTCCATGACCACGACCATGCCGCCAACTCCGGATCCGGAGGACGATCCCTTTGACCAGGTGGAACGCCAGATCGATTGGGTCGAGCAGTTGGAAAACGTCAGGATTCGGCACGAAACCCTGTCCGCCTCCCGTGACGTTATTCCTTACGTTGAGGCATTGCGAGAATCGATAATCAAGCTGGCCGGACGCCAGACCCACGAAGACCTGAGGTTGCTGTACGGCTCGAACGTCGCCGATCTGGTGGATGCCGTTCGGCGTCGCGACCCAGATGATTCCTGGAACGGGACTATCAAGCCGGCCCTGCTGCGGGAAGGCTGATCCGGGTTCCGCACTGCACGTTACCCAACCAATCCGGTGGTGTCTCCATGCAACGCAGACGCTTGAGCAGTTATGGAATAAACCGCGACCAGCTTCGCCAGGGCGGCGGCCGCGGCAACGGCAACGACCACTTTGACGAACTGGTCGGCAGCGTCGAGTTCTACGTCTACCAGACCCCCGGCCGGCGGGTGAAGGGTTTCGACAGCCTGAAACTTTTCGCCGAAGGCGAAGGCTGCGAACTGCTCTACACCGGTGAGGCCCCGCCCGAGTTGATCGACTACGAAACCCTGCGCATCACCCACCGCAGGTCCGAGCCCATTCCAGACTCCGTGCTCAAGCGCGCTCACTCCTGGGCCCACCGCAACAACTTCCTGCACAGCTTCTTCAAGCCAATGTACCGGTAGATGTCAGAACGCTCGGTTTGTGCAGGGGCGAATGATTATTCGCCCCGGCGAGCGTCAGGTTAGGCCGTATCCCTATGAGCGTCCCCACCGTTGCGGAGCGGGCCATCCGGCGCCGCATCGCCCGCCACGGCCCGATCACCTTCGCCGAGTACATGGAGCGAGCCCTCTATGGAACCGGTGGCTATTACAGTCGCAACGCCGTCGGGACCGATTACTACACCAGCCCGCAGGTCCATCCCGCCTTTGGCGCTCTGTTGGCTGTCCAGCTGTTCCACTTCTGGGAGCTGCTGAACCGGCCCGACCCGTTTTTCGTGATTGAACCCGGCGCCGGCGATGGCCTGTTGGGCCGGGACATATCCAAAGCCGCCCACCATCTGCCGGCCGGTTTCTCCGATTCGCTGCGGTACATCGCCGGCGATCGCCGGCCGGGTGGCTGGGACGCCCGCTCCCCTGCACTCGCCGCCGTGGTCAGCGACGCCCTGCGTCTTCCTTTTCGCAACGTGACCGGGTGCATCATATCCAACGAGCTGCTCGACGCTTTGCCCGTTCATCGGGTGCGCATGGAACACGGAAGCCTCCGCGAGCTTTACGTCGGCATCCAGTCCGACGTGGCCGATGGTTACGAAGGGCAGTTCGAGGAAATCACCGGAGACCCGTCCACCACAAAGCTCGAACGACGCCTGTCCGACATCAATATAACCCTGACAGAGGGCCAGACCGCCGAGATCTGCCTGGCGCTGGATGAGTGGGCCGTGTCTGTAGCGTCCGTCTTGGACGCGGGTTTCGTGACGACCATCGACTACGGCCGCGCCGCGCTGGGCCTGTACGATCCCGTCCAACGACCGCATGGAACCCTGGTCACCTATAGCTCCCACCGCCAGACCGACACGCCGCTGGTGGACCCGGGGCGGCAGGACGTCACGGCGCAGGTGGACTTCACCTCGGTTCAGCGTGCCGGCGAGCAGGCTGGATTGACCACCCTAGGCAATATGCCCCAGGGCAGGTTTCTGAGCCGCCTCGGGTTGCAGACCATTCGCCGCAACGGCCCGCCACCGGAAGCCGGGGGCGGCGGCTGGATCACAATTCCCATCAATCCCGAGAGTACGCTGCCCGATGCCTTAACCGAACCCTTCGGGCCGGCCCAGGACGAAACCCGCGACTGGCTGACGGGGCTGACCCACCTGGTTCGCCCGGGCGGGTTGGGCGACTTTCGGGTCCTTGTCCAGGCAAAGGGCCTTCCTGCCGACCGCGCGGCCTCCGCTATTGCGTGGCTGGATGGCGGGGATGCCACGGGTGAACACGCTCCTCGGGAACTGGCCGCCATGATCCCTGCTGAATCGCTGGCGTTGGGGCCGGAGCGGTTCCGGCTGGCCGGCCCGGCTTTGCTATAATCGCCCGACGACCTTGCACCGCCAGGAGTGACGCCATGGCCGGCCCGCTTGCAGGCATCAACGTTGTCGAGTTCTCCACCATGATCGCCACGCCCACGGCCGGCATGTTGCTGGCCGACATGGGCGCCAACGTGATCAAGGTGGAGCCGCCCTGGGGCGACCTGTGGCGCTACGCCCAGGCGGTGCTCCCCACCGACGGACGGCCCTTCATGGCCTACAACCGGGGCAAGCGTTCCATGACGCTGAACCTGACGAAGCCCGAGGCCGCCGACGTGGTGCGGCGCCTGACCGAGCAGGCTGACGTGGTGCTGGCGAACAATCGCCCCGACGTGGCGGGTCGCCTGGGCATCAACTACGAGACCCTGGCCGCCATCAACCCGTCGATCATCTACTGCGAAGGATCGGCCTTTGGACACGAGGGACCGGATTCCTACCGCCCCGGCTACGACATCATCATCCAGGCCATGTCGGGCATCGCCACCGCAGAGGGCAAGGTCGCCAACGGCGTTCCGCAGCAGATAGTCGCCAGCCCGCTGGTGGACACCGCCTGCGGGCTCGCCCAGGCATGGGCCGTCTGCGGCGCCCTTTTCGCCCGAGAGCGCAGCGCCCCTAAAGGCGAGAAGGGCAAAGGTCAGAAACTCGAGGCCTCGTTGCTGGGCACCGGCCTGCTGATGCTGGGCATGCGATTCGTCCGCATCGACGGCATCGACAAGGAGCCGCACGCGGAGATCATGGAATCGGTGGACGCCATGCGCACCGCCGGAACCCCGTACCCCGATCTGTTGGAAGTATATGAGGCCCAGCACTTCCAGGCTCCGGGCAACATCTACTACCGCTTCTACCAGACCGCTGACGGCATGATGGTGGTTGGATGCCTGAACGATGGCCTGCGCCGCAAGATGGCCGAAGTGATCGGCCTGCGCGATATTCGCTTCGAAGGAGGCTACGACCCGCGATCATCGGAGGCGGCAGAATTCGGAGCGCGGCTGATGGCCGACGCTGAAGAGATCTTCCGAGGCAGGACCAACGACGAGTGGCTGAACCTGCTGGACGCCGCCGGCGTCCCGGCCGGGCCGGTGCGCTTCGTCGAAGAACTGTTCGAGCACCCACAGGTTGAGGCCAACAGTCTGGCCATAGACGTGAACCATCGCGACCTGGGCACGGTGCGCATGGCCGGCCCCCCGGCCACCTTCACCGAAACGCCACTGGAGCCGGGGAACCTGCCGGCCCTGGGAGAGCACACCGACGAGGTACTCGCTTACCTGGGCTACGGGGAAGCTGAGGTCGCTGCCTGGCGCGAATCCGGCGTGCTCTGACTCGGCAATGCGAGAATACAGATGGGACCCAACCAAGGACGAATGGCTCAGACGCAATCGAGGTCTATCTTTCGACGACGTGGTGTATCATTTGGAACACGGCGGCCGGCTGGATGACCTATTGCACCCGAACCAAACGATGCATCCTGGTGAACGTCTGTACATCGTCCGTATCGGCGATTACGCCTACGAAGTACCCTTCTACCGGGCTGGCAATTCCGAAAACTTGATGACTGCATACCCGAGCCGGAAATATACGCGCGAATACCTGCGATGATCGGAGGCTGTAATGGCCAACAGCAATGATGAAAGGGCCAAACTGCCAGACCCCGATGACTACTGGCCCTTCCCTGACGATTTGGACGAATACGAACGCGAATTTTCGGAGTCCCTCGAAGGATACAAAATCCTTCCCGATCCCAATTGGGAGGAAAACAAGCGACGCGCCGAAGAAATGGCCCGCCGCACCCTCGCCAATAAACACCCCGGGCGCATGAGCGAAGAGGAAAGGCAGAAATTGCCCCCCGGCTTGCTGGCCTACTGGCGCGGCGAAGCATCCACGCCCTACACCGACCCCACCGGATGGGATGAGTTCCGCAAAACCCTGGCTCCCTCCGACGACCTGTGGCGGCTGGTACCGATTGACGGCGTTCCGGAAGCCGCCGAACCGACCCAACCCGACGGCGCACCACCTTCCGAAGACAGCGCGGGATAGTTTCCTGCGACCCGGCATCGGGACGTTGGCCTCGGGTCCCCTACCGGAGAGCCCGGTCATCTTGCGGTAGAATAAAATAATTCTTATCACGTTGCCCGATAAAGCAACGTCGCGATTCCAGCCGCAATAATTCCTCATGACACGAGTCGGTGGCAACAAGCTGCTGGCAATACGACGCGAGGTGCGCATATGACGCAATCCCCAGGCATGACCGTCTACGGCGCCCTGTGGTGCCCCGACTGCCGCCGCTCCAAGCAGTTTCTTGCCGAGCACCGCATACCCTATCGCTGGGTGGACATCGAGCAGGAACCGGAGGCCCAGGAAACCGTCCGCCGGCTCAACGACGGCCGGCAGATCATCCCCACCATCGTCTTCGATGACGGCGGACCCGTCCTGATAGAGCCTTCCAACGCCGAGCTGGCGGCGCGTCTTGGCATCAATCCGCAGGCCAGCCGTTCTCACTACGACCTGATCATCGTCGGCGGCGGGCCGGCCGGCCTGACCGCCGCCATCTACGCCGCCCGTGAGGGCATGGAGACGCTGATCATCGAGCGCGGCGGGATTGGCGGGCAGGCCGGGTCCACGGAGCGCATCGACAACTATCCCGGCTTCGCCGATGGCATCTCGGGCGCAGACCTGGCGGACCGCATGCGTGAGCAGGCGGAGCGCTTCGGCGTCGAGATCCTGGTCGCCCAAACTGTCGCGTCGGTGGACCCTGGACCGGAAACCGGTGGCGTCCGCACCGTCAAAACCCAATCCGGCCAGGAGTATCGCGCTCCCGCCCTGTTGCTGACGCCAGGCACCCGCTATCGTAGGCTCAACGTGCCTGGAGAGGATGACTTCGTTGGGGCGGGCGTCCACTTCTGCGCGACCTGCGACGGGCCGTTTTACCGGGACACGGAAACGCTGGTGGTGGGTGGCGGCAACAGCGGCGTCGAGGAGGGCCTGTTTCTGACTCGTTTCGCCTCACGGGTAACGGTGCTGGAAAGAGGCGACCGGCTGCGAGCCAGCCAGGTGCTGCAGGACAAGGCGGCCGCCCATCCAAAGATGGACATTCGCCTGAACACCACCGTGCGGGAGTTTCGCGGCGACGGCCGGCTGTCCTCCGTGCTCGTCGAAGACCTCACCTCCGGCCAGCAGGAAGAACTGCATTCGTCCGGAGTTTTCGTCTTCATCGGCCTCGATCCCAACACGGGCTTCATATCCGACACGGTGGAGCTGGACCAGCGCGGGTTCATAGTCACGGGGACGGGCCCGCGCTCCTCGTCAATGGAGACCGACCGTCACGGAATTTTCGCCGCCGGTGATGCCCGTGCCGGCAGCACCAAGCAGGTGGCCACGGCCGTGGGTGAAGGGGCCGCGGCGCTCATCGGTATCCGGGCCCACATGGAAGAGGAGATTCGCAACCGGGGGTACCGCGGGGACAACTGAAAGGGCCGGGATACAAACACCGGCCCTGAAACGCGAAACGACGAGGGGGCTGCCAGTCGGCAGCCCCCGTCTTTGGAAGTGGTCGCTGCGGCTTACTCTTCGGACACGAAACTGTAGTAGCGCACACCGGCCATCGGGATCCCGTATCCGAAGCTGAGAACCCGTGCCTCGCGCTTGCCCTCCGCAACGGCGGAGCCGAACTCGTTAAGCGTCTCGGCCATGTCCTTGTCCACCTGCTCGCGGAGCAGTCCGCGCTGGCGGTGGGCCTCTTCTGCAATCAGGCGATCGTTGGCAGTAACCATCGTCTTGTTCCTCCTTGCGCCAGTATCATTCCAATGACTTGATATGGCTCGTATCATACCAACTTATAGTTGTTTTGTCAAAGCGTGCGCGGTAGGCAAAATAATTGGGGCGACCATCAGGCCGCCCCAGAGCGCATCATCGCGCCTTGTCGCCTGCCGTCTTATGACTCCGGCACGAAACTGTAGTACCGCACTCCGGCCATCGGAATGCCGTACGCCAGGGTCGGCGGGGGCATGTGGCAGGCAGGGGCCGGCGCGATCTCTTCCTTATGGGCCCCAAACTCGGTGAGCGCTTCAGCCAGATCCTTTTCCACTTTCTCGGTCAATAGCCCAACAGATTGTTCTTCATCCACGGTGACTAGACGTTCGTTTACGGTAACCATCGCTCCTAGCCTCCTGTATCGGTGTCGCCTCCACATTGCAAACGGGAATTTTCGTTATCATAATCAACGATAACTGCCCTGTCAAGCCCAAACCATCAAGTCGCGGTTTCGGGCTCATCGCTCGGCGTTGGCTCCCATTGCTTTCACGCCATGCGCCGGATGCGCGGCGTGCCCAGCGTCGTGGCAACGTTGATGGCCACCAGGGCCACGCCGTTGATGAGCAGCGCCCGGGGTGCGCCGACGAGTCCGGCCAGCGCTCCCACGCCGACGTGGCCCACCGGAGCGAATCCCACGCTGAGAACCCACGAGCCCATGGCCCGGCCCCGCTCCTCGTCGGGCACCAGGTCCTGCATCAACGTCTTGTACAGCGTATCCACGGCCATGGCGCACGCATTGACGAACAGCAGCACCGCCAGGAACGTGTAGATGTTGACCGACAGCGAAAACGCCATCAGCCCGCCTCCGAACCCCAGAGCCGTCGCCAGGGTCAGCCAGCCCTTTTTCCTGGTGGTGCCCAGCCCGGCCAGGATCCACAACCCCAGCAGTCCGCCGGCCTGGCGTCCCGCGGTCATCACGCCCAGTCCGGTCGGCCCCACATGCAGCACCTCTTTGGCGAACACCGGCAGGAGCGTCATGTGGGTGAACCCCAGAACCTCGGTGGTGGCCGTGAGGAACATGAGCATCAGGATTATGCGGTGCTCCCGGACCAGGGAGACGTAGCCGACCAGGTTGTCCAGCACCGATTGCGCCGACGCCCGCACCGTGCGTCCCGGGTTGGCGATGGCCAGAATGGCCGCCGCTGACACCGCGTAGCACACCGCCGAGGCCACGAATTGCCAGCCCGGGCCCACCAGTTCGATCAGCGCTCCGGCGACCAGGGAGCCGATGATCCCGCCGCCCTGCATCCCCATCGCGGCAAGCGCCAGGCCGTTCAGCGCCAGACCCGAGCCCACGATGTCGTACGTGAAAGCCTGCCGGATGGTGATGGTGAACGCCAGCATGCTGCCCAGGACGGTCACCAGCGCGATCACCACCCAGACGTTGGTCAGGCCGTACAGCAGCAGCGCGGCTATCAGGAGGGCGGAGGCCGACGCTGCCAGGGTGCCGATCTGCAGGAGGGCGCGGCGCGACCACTTGTCTGCGATGGCGCCGGACAGCATCCCCAGCACGAAGAAGGGCAGCATGCGAGCGCCCGCGCCCACACCCACCATGAACTCCGAACCGGTCAGCTCGAAGATCAGCCATCCGACCGAAACCTGCTCCATTCCCGTGGCCAGGGAGTAGAAGGCCGTCGATGCCCAGAGCAGGCGAAAATCCCTTATGCGGAGGGAGGCCGCCCAGTTCCACATGCTTTCACAGGCCCCGAATGATACACCGCATGTTCCTGATCCCCAATCGTGCGGGCGACCGGTTTGTCCGCGGGTTTCTGCGGCCCGGCGGCGCGGCGTTTTACCAGCCGTTACGGATGTTGTACACTTACCCCAACCTCCTTTAGGCAGGCCTGTACGTGGCGCAAGTTACCGTAATCGGCACCGGACTAATCGGCACCTCCCTGGGCTTGGCCCTCCGCGCATCCAGCCTGCGCAACCTCACGGTGGTCGGGACCGACGCCGACAGCGCGGTTCGTTCCGGCGCTCAAAAGCGCGATGCATTCGACCGCGTGGAAGGTCGCCTGGGCAACGCCATAGCCGAGGCGGACATCATAGTCCTGGCCACCCCGGTCCTGGCCATGCGCGAACTCCTGGAAGGCATGGCCGACTACCTGCCCGAGGGCTGCGTCGTCACCGACGTGGGCAGCACCAAGACGCAGGTCCTCCAGTGGGCCGACGAGTTTCTACCTGACTCGGTGGACTTCGTGGGAGGGCATCCCATGGCCGGCCGGGAAACGCCAGGCCCCGATAATGCCGACGGCACCCTTTTCGCCGGCAAGCCCTACTGCGTCATACCCAGTCCTCGAGCCAGCGAGCGTGCGGTGGGAGAAATATCCACCATGGCCGAGGCGGTGGGCGGCGTGCCGTACTTCATCGGTGTCGACGAGCACGACAGCTTCGTCGCCGCCGTGAGCCATCTTCCTTTCGTCCTGTCCACCGCCCTGATCGGCTGCACCAGCAAGTCTGCCAACTGGTCCGACATCGGGCAGCTAGCATCGTCGGGCTACCGCGACATCACCCGCCTCGCCTCGGGCGATCCGGTGATGCACCGTGACATCTGCGTCAGCAATGCCCAGCCCATAGTCGCGTGGATCGACGCGTTTATACGGGAGCTGTACGAATACCGTAAGCTCCTGGACACCGACGGCGAACCACCCGACACCGACGCCGTCGGGACTCTTTTTGAGGACGCCCGCCTGGCCCGCAACAAGTGGATGGCCGGAGACGTGAATCCGCGCGCCCGCGAACTGGAGAACACGCCCGAGTATCCCACCTTCAGCCAGTCCATGGGCCAGATGTTCCTGGGCGGCTGGGCCGACCGCGCTCGCCGCATGATGACGGGGGACACGCCCAACCCCCGACGGGGCAACAACGACCGCGACTCCGAGAACCGGCGCTGATTCGGAAAAGCTTCGGTCTCTCTTTATAACCCACGTTCATCCCGGTTTTGCCGGAACCAGGGGTTCCCGGACCGGGAGCACCCTGTAAATCCTGTCAGTCCACATCAAACAAACCGGAGCAACGCAGGTGGAACAGATCATTCGGAGCCCTGAGCGCCTGTCCGGCTCACTGGCCGTTCCCGGCGACAAGTCGGTCTCCCATCGCTCGCTGATCCTGAACGCCATCGCCAACGGCGCCGCCACGGTCACCGGCATTTCCGATGGCGCAGACGTGCGGTCCACCGCCGCCTGCCTCCGCGCCATGGGCGTGTCCATCGACGCGCTGGACGAGCCGGGGAGTTTCCGGGTCGCCGGACCGGGGCCGAACCTGGACGAACCCGCCGATCTGCTGGACGCTGGCAACAGCGGCACCTCCATGCGGCTGCTTTCCGGTCTGCTCGCCAGCCAGGATTTCCTTTCGGTGCTGTCGGGAGACGGATCGCTGCGCACCCGACCCATGGGCCGCATCGTCCAGCCGCTGCAACAGATGGGCGCGGCCATCATGGGCCGCAACGGGAATACCCTGGCCCCGCTGGCGATACGGGGCGGCAGCCTGCGCTCCATCGAGTATGAAATGCCCGTGGCCAGCGCGCAGGTCAAGTCCTGCCTGATGCTGGCCGGGCTCGCCGCATCGGGACCTACCGTGCTGCATCAGCCGGCCCTGTCTCGCGACCACACCGAACGCATGATGTCCGCCATGGGCGCCAGGATCGAGACCGATGGCCTGGCCCTGACCCTGCATCCGTCGGAGCTGCAGGCCGTGGACGTGGCGGTTCCCGGCGATATCTCCTCCGCCGCCTTCTGGATGGTGGCCGGCCTGATCCACCCCAACGCACGGGTGACCATCACCGGTGTGGGCCTCAACCCCAGCCGCGCCGGCATCATCGACGCCCTGCAGATGATGGGCGCCGGCGATTCCCTGAGGCTCGACAACGAGCGCGTCGAGGGCGGTGAACCCGTGGCCGACGTGGTAGCGTCTTCAGCTAGCCTCAAGGGCATCGATCTGGGCGGCGAGATTATTCCCATCATGATCGACGAGTTGCCGGTGCTGGCCGTTGCGGCGTGCTTTGCCGAGGGCGATACGGTAATCCGCGACGCCGCCGAACTCCGCGTCAAGGAGTCGGATCGGATTGCCACCACGGTATCCGAGCTGACCCGCCTGGGCGGCAGCCTGGAGCCGCGAGAAGACGGCATGGTCATCCACGGGGTCGGCAGCCTGAAGGGCGCCGAGGTGGAGAGCCATGGCGACCACCGGCTGGCAATGTCCATGGCGGTGGCCGGCCTGGTCGCCTCAGGCGAGACGACCATCCACGGGGCCGAGGACGCATCGGTGTCCTACCCGATCTTCTGGGAACACCTTGCCGGTCTGGTCGGCGACGGCAACTGATCGTCTCCATGGCCGACCAGCAGGAGCTGCCGCAAGCCAGCCCGGCTCCGCCGTTGCTGGTGGTCATCTCGGGCCCGTCCGCGTCGGGCAAGGGCACTGTGTTGGCCGCTCTCCGTGAGTTGGACCGTCCTTGGCACTTCGCGGTGACGGCTACGACTCGTCCCATGCGCGCAGGCGAAGTGGACGGCAAGGACTACATCTTCCTGGACGTGGACACGTTTCTGCGCATGCGCGAGCGGGACGAGCTGCTGGAGTCAGCGCAGGTCTACGACCGGTGGTACGGCGTTCCCCGCCATCAAGTTCGGGATCCCCTCATCGCCGGACGGGACGTTATACTGGAGATCGACGTGCAGGGCGCGGCCACCATCCGCAGTATCGCACCGGAGGCTCTCACTATTTTTGTGATGCCAGCGAGCATGAACGAACTTCGCAGCCGCCTGACCGGCCGCGGTACCGAAGACGGAACTGAGATGCAGCGCCGACTGGACGAAGCGTCCGTCGAGTTGGGTCGCATGCACGAATTCGACTACCGCGTGGTCAACCGAAACGGACAGTTGGACGACGCCGTCCGCGAAATCGACGCCATCATCGCCGCCGAGAAGTGCCGGGTGAACCCGCGCTTGGTCCAGTTCCTCTAGGCCGGAGAACAGAATGACGACACAGACCGAAACTCCATTGCGTCCCCGCCTGCCCGACTGGCTCAAGGTGCGCATGCCCGGCGGACCGCGCTACATCGAGCTGAAACAGCTCATGCGGGACAGCCAGTTGCACACCGTGTGCGAGGAAGCGCACTGCCCGAACATCGGCGAGTGCTGGGAGCGGTCCGCCGCCACCTTCATGATCCTGGGCGACATCTGCACCCGGGCCTGCGCCTATTGCGCCGTCACCACTGGCCGCCCGGGTACGCTGGATCTGGGCGAGCCTTTCCGGCTGGCGTCCACGGTCAAGCGCATGGGCCTGAAGTACTGCGTCATCACATCGGTCAACCGGGACGACCTGCCCGACGGCGGGGCCGGCATCTTCTCCGCCTGCATCAAGCAGGTGCGCGCCGCCGTGCCCGACTGCCGCGTGGAGGTGTTGATCCCAGACTTCGACGGCAATGAGGACGCGCTGGCCAAGGTCGTCGCCGCCCAGCCGCAGGTGCTCAACCACAACATCGAGTCGGTGGAGCGAGTGTTCCGCCGCGTGCGCCCCAAGGGCGACTACCGGCAGTCGCTGGAGCTATTGCGCCGCGTCAAGGAGCTTGATCCTGAAATGCCCACCAAGTCGGGCATTATCGTGGGCATGGGAGAGACGGCCGACGAGGTGAAGCAGACCATGGCCGATCTGCGGGCCGTTGACTGCGACCTGCTCACCATCGGCCAGTACCTGCGCCCGTCCATCAAGCACATCCGCATCGACCGCTTCTACACGCCGGCCGAGTTTGAAGAACTGCGCGTGGCCGGCGAGGCCATGGGATTCAAGCACGTCGCATCCGGCCCGCTGGTACGCTCCTCCTACCACGCCGACGAGCAGCACGACGCGGCAACGGAACCAACCACGTAACCGCGCCCACGCCGTTCCATGGCGTCCTGCAACAATCCTGGCGACGCGACCACGGGTGCCCGCAGCCTCGGTACGCAAGCGAAATTTGATCGGACCGTTGCCGAACAGGTGTAATCGTGGCTCTTATTTCCAGTATCGACAGTGAAGACGATTACAACCACGCTCTGACGCGTTTGGGAGAAATTCTTCGAGCTGACGTCGGTACGCCAGAGCGCGACGAGCGCGACCACCTGATTGACCTGCTTGAGGCGTACCAGGAGCCACGCGATGACGTTGGCTTGCCGAGCGTTCCGGCGGCCATAGAGTTCCACATGAGACGCCTGGGCCTCACCCCAGAAGACCTGGCTCCCCTGGTGGGCAGCAGGAAGGCGGCGACGGCGGTTCTGTCGGGTCAAATGGACATCACCATGCCCATGGCCCGTGCGCTGCACAAGCATTGGGGAATACCCGCCGAAGTCCTATTGCAAGAGCCTAGCGGAATGAGCGGTCGATCTACGACGTAACTCGCTCGAAACTGACGCCGCGGGTTTCGGTCAATCCTTTCGCCGGTTTTGCTGCGCCACCGCCAATCACCACCCCGGCGATGCGCACAGACTGACCTAGCCCCGGCCCCACCCCGCCGGCACCACTTCGCGGAACTCGCGCATGGCGTCGATGTGCTGATCTACTGAGCTCAGGGGGCCACGGCGCGCTTCCGCCATCACGTGGGTGCCGCCCAGCGACTGCCAGCCTTCCACTTCGGCCAACCATTCCTCGGGCGACTTGTCAGGCATCCGGATGCGACCGGCCAGGCCCACATCGGCAGGCTGACGGCCGGCCTCGGCAATGTAGGTCTGCATCTTGTCCAGCACGCCGCGTGCGGTGTCGTCGGGGCCGAAGCTGGGGAACCACCCATCGCCCATTCGCGCGATGCGGCGCAGCACCACGTCCCGGGGCACGGGTCCTGCTGACCCGCCGGCGCCGAACCATACTGGTATCGGCCGCTGGACCGGAAGCGGCTTGATTCCGGCGGACCGCACCGAGTGCCAGCGGCCGTCGAAGTCAACTACCTCTTGCGTCCACAGGGCGCGCATCAGGTCGATCTGCTCCTCAGAACGAATACCGCGGGTCGTAAAGTCTTCGCCTAGAGCTTCGAACTCCACGTGGTTCCAGCCCACGCCGATGCCCAGGGTGAGTCGACCGCCGCTGAGCACGTCGATCTCGGCGGCCTGCTTGGCCACCAGGGCGGTCTGGCGCTGGGGCAGGATCAGGATACCGGTGATCAGGCGAATTTTGGTCGTCAGCGCGGCGATGAACGCCAGTGTTGTCAAAGATTCGTGGATCACGCTGTGGTGCGTGTAGTAGCTACCCCGGACATGCTCGTGGTGATCCGGGTCGGCGCCCAGCACGTGGTCGGCGATGAACAGGTAGTCGAACTCCATGCCCTCCACGGCCTCGACGTAGTCGCGGATTGCGGCCGGGTCGGGGCCGATTTCGGTCTGCGGGAAAATAGCGCCGATTTGCATTGGAACCTCGGATTGGGTTGATGAAGGTGTTATGGATCAGCGGCGATACTCATCGCCGCAGTCGCCGATGATCCGGTACAGGTCGCGGGCATTAGCCAGCACGGTTTCGATGGCCTGATTGTCGTCGTCATCCAAGTGGAAGGCGAAGAGCCGGGCGTTTTCGGCGATGTGCTCTGCCACGCCCAGCCGGGCTCCGATGATCACGCCCGCCACAGCCGGCTTCTCCAGGATGTAACGCTCGGCAACGTTCGCGATGCTGACCTCGTGCTTGTTCGCGATATCTCGCAATACCGCAAGGAGTTGCTGGAAAAGCTGCCAGCCGCCCCAGGCGTTGATCATCTGCTTGTACTTGCCTAGGCTGGCGGTGTTCAACTGGGCCGGGCCGGGTTCGGGCTGGCCCAGGTAGCGGTCGGAGAGCAGGCCGCCGCAGAGAACGCCATAGGGCAACAGCCACACCCGCTGCTCCTCGCACACCTGTGACATCTGCACTTCCGGCCGGCGGTCGATCAACGAATACTGCACCTGGTTGGACACCACGCGGATGCCGTGATCGGAAATCTCCCGCAGCCGTTCGGTGTCGAAGTTGGTCAGAGCAACCCGGTGGATCTTGCCCTCATCGCGCAGCGCCGCCAGCTGTTCCAGGGCCTCCAGGTAGTGTTTGTCTTGGTACTCCCACCAGTGGAACTGGAGCAGATCCAGCCGCTCGACGCCCATGCGCCGCAACGAGATGTCCACGTTGTTCTCGACGATCTGCCGGGTCATCGGGCCCGGTCGTGGCACCCACTTGGTGAACGCCTGGATCTCGGACACGGCGTTTTCGCCGCGTTGCGCAGCCAGCCGCCGGCGGAACTCGCCGATGAAGTCCTCAGCCGGGCCGTAGTGGTCGGCCAGATCCCAGGTCGTGAAGCCGGCGTCGTGGTAGGCCAGCATGGCGTCGATGGCCGCGGACGGATCGATACGCCCATGCGCTCCCGAAACCTGCCACATGCCGTTGAGGATGCGGCAGATGGGCAGGCCATCAACGAAACGGAGACGGGATTCTTGGGGAAGGGACATGGTAGTGCTCATACACGGGCTGTCGTGGGGCATCGCGATTGTACCATCCCGTTCGCGAACCCATACGACCCCTGTGTTACGATGCCCGCAATCACTCCCTCGGATGTAGCCTTACCCACCCAGCACAGGAGGCACCGCCATGACTACGCAGCAGCCCATTCGCATCGGACTGATCGGCGCCAACATTCACCAGGGCTGGTCGCCGCGCGCGCACCTCCCGGCGTTGGCGGCACACCCTGATTTCGATCTGGCCGCCGTATGTACCACCCGGCAGGAGTCGGCCGACGAGGCCAAAGCGGCGTTCAACGCGGGAAGCGCGTGGGACGACTACAATCGCATGCTGGCCGACGCCGACATCGAGGCCGCCACCATCTCCCTGCGGGTGCCGAGCCACTACGAGCCGACCACCGCCGCGCTGCGGGCCGGGAAGCACACCTTCACCGAGTGGCCCCTGGGGCGCACCACTGCCGAGGCCATCGAGATGGCTGACCTGGCTCGCGAGCGGGGGGTCAAGACGGCGGTGGGACTGCAGGCTCGAGCCAACCCCGCCATTGCGCACCTGAAAAATCTGGTGGCCGACGGCTACGTGGGGCGTGTCATGACCTGCCACGTGCGGCTGATGCGCGAGGGCGTGCTTTCGCGGGATTCCGGCCGCACCTGGCAGCGGGACAACGAACTCGGCGCGCACACCCTGACCATCGCGTGCGGGCACACCATCGACGCGCTTTGCAGCGTCGTCGGCGAGTTCGGCGACGTGGCCACCGTGGTCAGCACCCAGGCCGCCACCTGGCACGAGTCTGACACGGGGCAGGACCTCGAGGTGACGTCGCCGGACAACATCCTGGTGAGCGGCAACCTGCAGAGCGGTGGTGTGGCGTCGGTGCAGATCGGCAGCACGCCGTGGGCCGGCAGCGGCTACCGCATGGAGATTTACGGCGAGGAGGGCACGCTGGTGGCCGTCTCCGTGGACTCACCGCAGATGCAGCAGGTGAGCATCCGCGGCGCGCGCGGCGGCAGCAACGAGCTGCAAGACCTGACGCCGGCCGAGGAACTGCACCTGGCTCCCGAGATTCCGGGCAGCACGGCATACAACGTGGGCCAGTTGTACAGCCTGTTCGCCGCGTCGATCCGGGGCACGGCCAACGGGGACACGTTGCCCGACTTCGACCACGCCGTCGGTTTGCACAAGTTCATCGACGCCATCCGCCAGTCCAGCGACGAAGGGCGGAGAGTTGATTTGGGGTAAAATAACCCAACCAAATATACGCTTGAATGCATTGGGACGAGGCCGGGCAACGTTGACCACATCGACTGAAACATACAGCGGGATGCGTATGACGTCCGAGGAGTTCCGCAGCCTGCCTGAAGCTGGCCCACGCTGCGAATTGCTCGAGGGGGTGTTGTACGTAATGCCGGAGCCTGCGCTCGACCATCAGTTCCTGGTGCAGATCCTGTGGAAATTCCTGTTTGACCAGTTGACGGCGGCTGGCCTGGCGCACACGTACATACCGGTGAACCTGGTTGTGTCGGGAGAAAACTACTTGTCCCCCGACATTATTGTCATCCGGGCCGACCGAGCCGAAATGCTTGGTGAAGTATGGGTGAACGGCGCTCCTGACATCGTCGTGGAGGTACTGTCAACTGACCGTGACCGCGATCTCGTGGAGAAACGCGCGTTGTACCAGCAGGCTGGCGTTCCTGAGTACTGGATCCTGGACGGCGACGCGAACACACTGACGGTCCTGGAGTTGGGCGACGACGGCTCGTATCAGGAGCGTGCCGTCCTCACCGCCGCGGACACGCTGACCACTTCGCTATTCCCGGAGTTCAGCCTGCCCCTGGCGCAGGTCTTCACCCATCCCGCGCGGATACGTTCCCAGGACTAAGCAGTCCACCGATTTAGGCAGCTGCCATGACGACCACACCTGACATCAGGGCGGGCGCCCGCATGAATCTGGCGGAGTTTCTGGACTTGCCCGTACAGGAGACACGCTGCGAGCTCATCGACGGGGTTGTGTATATGGCCGCTTTCCCGATCCCGGACCACCAATTCCTGGCTATGGTTTTGAGCACGCAATTGGCCCTGCAAATCATGGAAACCGGGCTCGGCATCGTGTACCAGGTGGCCGGCGTCGTCGTATCGGACAGCAGCGCTTTGGGGCCGGATATAGTGGTCGTGCGGTCGGAGCGCGTCGGTATCATCGGCCCAACCGTGATTGACGGCGGCCCGCCGGACATCGTGGTGGAAGTGTTGTCGTCCAACCGCCACACGGACCTGGTACGAAAGCGCCAGCTGTACGCCGCTGCCGGTGTTCCTGAGTACTGGATCCTGGACGGCGACGCCAACACGCTCACTGCCCTGGAGTTGGGCGAGGATGGCGCCTACCGGGAGCGCGCAGCCTTGACATCCGCCCACACCCTGACCACGCCGCTCTTCCCGGAGTTCAGCCTGCCCCTGGCGCAGGTGTTCGACCATCCCGCGCGGATCCAACGGCAGGAATAGTCCGCCGCGCCGTACCACAAAAACTGAGGGGCGGGTTGCACACCCGCCCCTCATGCTTTGCCCGATGCCGTTGCGGGTTAGTCGGCGGTGGTGGTCGCCGTCGCGCTTGCGGTGGCGGAGTCGACGATGGGCTGGTTCGTGCGGGGGTCCACCTCGAAGGGGGAGTAGAGCTCGAGCTCCTTGCCCATCTCGCGGACGGCGGGGATGACTTCCTCGCCCATGAGCCGCAGGCTGCGCATCTGGTCCTCGTGGGTCATGGCGCCGTCGCCGTCCCAGAAGAAGACGCTGCCCGGGCGCAGGTATTCCAGCACCTCGCGGATCTTGGGGATGACCGTCTTGGGCGTGCCCGTGATGATCGTGCTGTCGGCGACCTGGTCCTCGAAGGGACGGCGGTTGGTGCCGAAGCGGCCGGCGGGCCCGAAGGCGGCGGCGGACAGCCGACGCGACGTGCGCGACGTGTGGCCCGGCAGGTTCATGATGGCGGGGTTGATGCCGCCCTCGTTGCCGGCCAGGAACGGGTTGCTGACGCCAGAGAGGTACTTGCGTCCGACTTCTTCGGCCAGTTCCTCGGTCTCGTCGACGTGCACCTTCCACAGGTAGGCAACGTTCTGCGTACCCGACTCGTAGCCGTTTTCGGCGGCGGTGTCGTGGTAGAGCTGGAAGGCCTCGCGGGTGGGCTCCAAGCGAGTGGCCAGGAGGACCAGCGGGTAGCGATGCTCGGCGCACCACTTCACGGTCTCAACGGACACGGTGGACGGGATCCAGATCTGCGGGTGGGGTTCCTGCAGGGGCTTGGCCCACGGGTTGACGTAGCGGTAATGGAAGTGCTTGCCCTCCCAGCGCCAGGGGCCGGGCTCGGTCCACGCCTTGATGATCAGGTCGTGGGCTTCCTCGAACCGCTCGCGGTTGAAGTTGGGCGGCGAGTTGTGGGACCAGCTCTCGCGACCGCCACCGCGCACGAAGCCAGACACCAGGCGGCCGTGGGAGATCATGTCGATCATGGATAGCTGCTCGGCCAGCCACAGGGGGTCGTCCCAGATGGGCAGGACGTTGCCCAGGATGATGATCTTCACCTTGTTGGTGATGCGGGCCAGGATGGACGCGCCCACGTTGGTGACGCCCTGCATGCAGAAGGGCGTGGAGTGGTGCTCGTTGAGCATCACGGCGTCGAAGCCCATCTCCTCGGCGTAGACCTTCTCGTCGAGGTAGCGGTTGTACAGCTGGGCGCCGATGTCGGGCCTGTAGTGGCTGTTGGAAATGCCCAGGTCGGTGCTCTGGGTGCCCATCAGGCCGGAGTTCTCATCCTGCCAGGGCTGTTCGGTAAAATGGCCAATCAGCATAACGGCCTCTCCTTAGCGGGGTCGCAGTACGGGTGTGTCAATGATGGCCGCAGTTTAGCAGGCGGTGGGGGAGGGGGCAAGGTTGGGCATCTCCCTGAGCAACCGCTCCGCAAGCGTCGTCAGTTCTTTGGTTTCACATTCCCAGACCGTGATTACACTCCAGCCGAGTTCGCGCAGTCGGGCGTACTGCCGCTGGTCGCGATTGACATTCTCGTTGAACTTGTCCTGCCAGAAGGCTAGGTTGCTCTTGGGCGTATAAGCGAACCGGCAACCGGAGTGGCGATGCCAGTAGCAGCCATGCACCAGCACGACAGCGCGCCGGCCCGGCAGGACGATGTCGGGGCGGCCTGGCAAGTCTTTTCGGTGCAGGCGGAATCGGTAGCCCATCCTGTGCAGCAGAGAGCGTACCAGTCGCTCCGGCTTGGTATTCCCGCTTCGGATGCGGGACATATTCCAGCTGCGATGTTCAGGCGTTATGCGGTCCATTTGTTGGTACTCGGTTTCTTTCTAGCAGACCCGCGACCAGTTCAGCAATCTGGTACGACAACAACGGTGGCACCGCGTTACCTACCTGGCCGTATTGGTCGGTCCGACTGCCCTCAAAGAAATAGTTGTCGGGGAAAGTTTGCAGTCGGGCCGCTTCCCTGACGGTGAGGCTGCGGCATTGTGATGCGTCGTAGTGGATGTAATAGTGCCCATCCTTACGGATGTGACTAACCACCGTTCGGGATGGGGCATCCTTTGGCACTACGCTGAACCTGTCAGCAAAGTTGCTGTTGTTCAAGGCGCTTTCTGTACTGCGGTGGTTTGGGCGCAATCCCGGTGGGAAATCGCTGATACGGAACGGCCGGTCGAGACCGCTGACGTAACAAGCGGCGTAGATATACCGCCACAAGTCATCCGCTCGGTGCGTCCTGGCTTGGTGGTTCAGGGTTCCTGGTAAGCGCTCGTCCTCAAACCAATCCCGTCTATACTCACAGGTTGATGTGCTATTCAAAAAGCGCAGGTCGCCGCGATCACATTGAGGGACCTCAATCTTGGAAAGAGCAGCATCTATCCGGCCTCGGACCGATTCATCGATGTCGAACCACCAACGTTGCTCCACGATGTCGTTAACCGACTGAACCCAGCAAACTGGGTCGTCCTGACTGGACAATCCGCTTCTTACGGAGGGCACGCCATCCAAGACATTTTTAGCACCAACCTTCTCCGATAATGCCGTCAGCGTCTCAGGCTTGGCGAGTACATCATCGCGCACGCCAAGTATTACTACGCGGTGGCGCGCTTGGGGTATGCCATAATTCTCCGACTTGACTACGAAATCTGAAGGAGTTGGCAAACCATCCAATCGAGAGGGTTTTGCAGACACCGGATAGAGTTTATATCCGTAGTGGCGCGGAACTGAAATTCCATCAAGTGCAAGTGCACGCACTGGGGCAGCCAAATCGGCATACATCCGGTCAAAAATCGATTGATCTTTGCGGGATGCGCTCAGCAGGCCCCGCACGTTTTCCATCACAAACGCAGCGGGCCAATGTGTAGCAATAATCCTGATGTATTCACTATAAAGCTCAAACCGAACATCGGTGTCCGGGTTGTAATCGTCCACTGGCCTGTTGCTATTCCTGGCCCGCCCGATGGTCGAATACGCTTGACAGGGTGGCCCGCCAATCAACACCCAATCGTCGGCGTTCGCCGTTGCCTGTCTGATCGCTCTGTTAAGACGGCCATCGTATGCCTGATCACTGCCCAACTCCACCTGTAGGCAGCGACGTTCTGCCTCCTTGGCTTCCTCGGGATGCCGGTGAAACAGTTCATACCGGTCTATCTGCCCGCTGACGTATTCGTAGTAACCGTTGGGCACGCGCGCACCCCTGAACTGATGGTAGAAAGCCCGCAGCTGGAGCGTGCGGATCGGGACAGCGTCCTTTTCGATAGACAAGCGAACATCGAACGGGTACTCCCCACCTCGTTCGAGAGCGTTGAAACCCTCCCCGAGGCCGCCGCAACCCGCAAAAACATCGACGACCGGAATGATGTTGCTCATGATTTGAAGCGATCGAACTCTGCTGGAAGCAACTCTAAAAGTTTGTCCGCAGTCATATTAGGGCTAGAAAGGTCCCAAGTCAGGTCAAGTTGCCCCACCACAACACCGAACCGTCCTGGTCCGCCCGGTCCCTGGGTTCCAGAACCCGGTTTAGGATGATCGCCCTGGCCGATGTAGAGTCGCGTTGCGACCTGCATGGCTGCATTGCTAGTGACCACATGTTGGCGGGAAGCCAGTTGCTCAACGAGGTCGCCGGGCCGATGCAGCGGGGTGGCCAACACGGCCATCGCTCGCCGGGGGTTATCTCGGTGCGCCCGGTAAATTTGGTAAGGGCCACGCAAAAGATGGCGATAGTAGTCTAGGTAGCCTTCCGTCGGTACCCACCGATTTTGAGCTTTGTGCGGAGATCCACTGGGACAGAGCAGGGGAAAATAATATGCTGACAGCCACGCCCAGATACCACGGTCAGCGTCCAATCCCACAAGACCTGCACCATCGAGGAGATTATACATATACTCGCTGGCGGCAAACCTCGTGGCGAACTGATGAAACTCCACATGTAGAGTTGCCGAGACATCGTCCGTAAAGTTGGGATCGTCCAGTATAGCGAGCAACTCTTTTGTATCCGATGTGTATGATGCCCGAAACTCGTCAAAACGGTTGATCCCGCTCGCGTTAAACCGGCGCAGTTTCACGTGTGGTTCCCCCTTGTCCATTCGTTTTGGAAACGAGTGTAGGATTGGTTCTGCTTAGCGAAATTTGCTGTAGCCCCTTCAATCCAATCGATAATGGCTTCCGCATTGTTATCATCGTCAAAATCAGGGTGGTTGCCTGCTTTCAAGTGGCGCTCCGCGAACCCGACCCATTGGCTCGACCAGTGGTCTTGGCTTTCCAAGTCACGTACATCTTTGTCCTGAAAAATCTGGTTTAGCACCGTGCGCACTGCTGTAGGGTAGACCAAAGATAAGAAGTATGGGTGGTCGCGCGTCATTTCCACCCATTCTTCGATACGATTGTTGACCAACAGGACAGGACCGTCTTCCTCAAAAGTGAGGTGGTACACCTCTTGATCAAGGTCCGAGACCCGGCGGACTGGAAGGAGCGACTCTGTGTTTCCGCTTTTCCAATCGGCTTGGAAGCCGCTGCCCTCAGCCAAGATTTGACCTTGTGTCTGTTGATCGACAGAAGTTACTTTCACCCTGAACCGTATGCGGTCTGGATTGATGAATTCGGGCAGAGCAGTCGGTCCCAGAAGTTCACAATTGCTTACATTGCCCAAGTCAAATGGTATGCGGACAGGCCCGCGATACGCTTCAAGACGCACTAAAGCAGTGGTCGGCAAACTGTAATCCTGTAACGCAAGGCGTAAAACCTCGAAAGATACCGGTGATGCTTGGTCATCCAGAACGATGCTTATGTCTTTCCCCGCAATTGTCTTGCGACCGGTAAAGTTTATTTGTGCGACTGGCATTGTTCTATCCTTTACGGTCGGCGTCGACGATAATGTCCCGGTTGTAGTCGAATCCCGTTACCGTCACGTTGAACGTGGGATTCAGGATCCGTATGACCATCTGGTTTTCGGCCAGCTCCACCACCTCAGCACCTTCCAATCGATGCTGAATGGGTTTTTGCCCGAATTGGAAGTCGTCTCGAGTGTACCTGCCCAATGCCGAACGGGTACGGCTGTTGTCTGCGTACGCGACCTGTATTTTCACTTGATCGTCAATCTCAAGGCGTTGCCTTCCCGGGCCCACCGAAAAGCCATGGTCCGCCGCCGTTATCCTCACGTATTGTTTACGCCTTGCGCCGTTGCCATTTCCACCGATGCCCGGCTTAGGGAACAGGTCAGCCAAAATTTTCTTATCCTCCGTTTCCTCTGCTGACATAGCTAGGCTGTAAATCTGCCGTACGCTATTCGTGACGAAAGCGATCAACCCAGGGGCATAGACGTAATCCTTTTTGACCCGGTTCGTCTGCCACTGCGTGTGGCTGGGGTTTTCCGAGAGACGCAAGAAAGCGGCCAAAGGTTCGTGGTCAATGACTACCATTGACAGAAGACCACCTCTTGGTGTTCGGGGACGTACATCGCCAATGAGAATGTCCTCCCGAATGAAGGCAGGATCAATTGGTTCGTCGGAATCTGTGAAAGTCACGTAGACGTCAAAATAAGAATCTTCGATGGGACAATTGCGCTTCCTCACTGACAGCGGCACGCGTATGGCTACCCGTTCGCGGTTCTGAAATTTTCCGCGCAACGTGTCAAGCATCTCAGCTGGAAACGCGCTTTTTTGCCAAGAGTAAGGTCCCTGGCGCGGATGAGGATTCAGGGTGAACATGTGCTCTAATGCATTGCCAGAGGTGGCCCACTGAGCTAGTCCTATCATTGGCGCGATATTGGATAGTTCCGCGTGCTTTGTGACTTCGGAAAGCAAATCTTTTTTACCCAAGAGCACTTGCTTCTGGGGAGTTTCAATCATGACAGTCAACTTGTCGTTGAGAATGGTATAAAAATAATTTTCGCAAACAGCTTGGATGATCGCCTCTTCTTTGATTTCTGGATCTGGCCATACGACAATCACGGAAAGCCCACTCTCATTCTTCCGTTTGAGGCGGAAGACGCTTGAAAATTTTTCGACGATCGTTGTGTCGTCGATTGGCAGAATGAAACTGGGATGATCTTCGAACGGTACTCCAAAATATCCATCGCCGTGATAGTCAGAATCATCTAGGCGGTGCGACCGCAACACCGACCTGCCCATCAACAGGGGTTTTTGGTCGTTACTGCGTATGGTCAAACCAAAAATCGTCTTGATCCTACTAGCTTGGAAGAAAGTAGCCTTTCCAACACCCCGGCTGCCACGCTCCCCAGGAGTTTTGTGGGTCAATGCTTCGGCCCGGAAGAAATTGAAGAAGTCGTTTCGCTGATCTGACGAGGGTGCCCGCCATTCATCCGGGTCTCCTTCCAACCCGGTAGTGTCTAGGTCTTCAAAAACCAGCGCCGTGCATTTGTCGTTTGGGCCGGGGATCTCCTCTGGGTAAAGGCCACTACTGTCGGACCTGTAATGAGGCCATACATCAGCAAAGAAGGGGTCCACGCTGGCGCGTCCTGGAGCTTGGTCCTCGTTGAGGATTGATATGTACACCATTGCTGGTTTGTCGGCGTAAATCTTGTGGGCATCTAGTGAGTTTTGAATCCCTTCACGCACTAATGCTTTCCCGGGATCACTTACGGTTTCACTGTCGAAGAACGCGTCAGCGGTAGAGTTCCGGTATGTGTCCCCCGGTGCATATTTTTTGAAGAGCCAATTTCCGTTCATAGTGATCCTCGATCGAATTTACATCAAAGAGTGCGGTGCCTTTCAGCCGAATTTGCGTACCCCGAGGATGTTACAATCGCTAGAAGTCTGACGCAACCCTGTACCCTTTTTCGAGGTCCAAAACCATGTCCATCGACGTCGCAACTTCCATTGCTCGCATCCTCAAGCAGGAGGGTGTCGAGTGGGTTTCCACCTTCCCCGTTTGCCGCGTGAACAACGCCCTGGGGCGCGAGGGCGTGCCCATGATCATGATGCGGGACGACCGCTACGCCGTGGCCCTGGCCGACGCCTACTCGCGGGTCACCGGCGGCGACCGCATCGGCGTCTGCACCGTGCAGGGCGGCGTCAACGGCGCGGGCCTGCAGTACTCCTACCCCGGGCTGGCCCAGGCCTTCGAGGACAACTCGCCGATGCTGTGCATCACCGACGGCGTGCCGGCCGGCAGCACCGAGAACACCCAGTTCGACGTGACCACCAGCCTCAAGACCGTCACCAAGTGGTTCGGCTACATCGACCGGCCCGAGCGGACGCCCGAGTTCCTGCGCCGCGCCTTCTCCATGCTGCGCAGCGGCCGGCCGGGTCCCGTAGTGCTGGCCGTGCCCAACTCCGCCGGCGTCTACGACGAGACCGCCGACCCCTACTTCCCGGTGCGGGCGTACAAGTCGGCGCCGGATCCGTCGGACGTCACCCAGGCCATCGACCTGCTGATGGGCGCCGCCAATCCGCTGATCTACGCCGGCGAGGGCGTCATCTACGCCGGCGCGTCGGAGGAACTGGTGGGCCTGGCCGAGGCGCTGAACGCGCCGGTGATCACCACGCTGAAGGCCAAGGGCGCGTTTCCCGAGAACCACCCGCTGTTCGTGGGCGTGCGCGGCGAGCATCCCATCGCCTACCTGAACAAGAGCGACGTGATCCTCACCGTGGGCAGCAGCCTGTCGCCGGGCCGGTTCACCCACGGCATCCCCAACGCCGCTGGGAAGACCATCATCCAGTGCAACCTGGATGACTTCCACCTGAACCGCATCTTCCCGACGCATCACGCCGTGCTGGGCGACGCCAAGTTCAGCCTGCAGGCGCTGGCTGACGAGGTGTCGCGGCGCACCGATGGCGCGGGTCGTGCCGCCGGCAACGTCGTCGCCGAGGTCCGCGAGGCTCGTGACGCCGGCCTGGCCGAGTACCGCGAGGCCATGGCCTCCAGCGACACGCCCATCAACCCCTACCGTGTGATCGGCGACATGATGAAGGTGCTGGACCCGCACAACTCCTTCGTGACCCACGAGTCAGGCAACACCCGCGACCAGCTGAGCACGGTGTACGACACGCTGATTCCCCGCGGGTTCCTGGGCTGGGGCAACATCTCCACGCTGGGCTTCGGCCTGGCCGGCGTCATGGCGGCCAAGCTGGCCTTCCCCCAGCGGCAGGCGGTGGCGCTGACGGGCGACGCCGGCGTGGGCTACATGCTGGGCAACCTGGAGGTTTCGGTGCGCCAGAACCTGGGCATCACCATCGCCCACGTCGCCAACGGCGGCTTCGCCGGCTACGGCCCCGGCTTCTGGGGTGACGGCCACGACCCCTACACCCACCGGGTGATGGGCCCCGAGGACATCAACATGTCCCGCGCCATCGCCGAACTGGGCCTGTACACCGAGCGGGTCACCGAGCCGTCCGACGTGGCGCCAGCGTTGCAGCGCGCCCTGGCCGCCAACGAGACCGGGCAGCCGTCCTACCTGGAGTTCATCTGCTCCCAGTACCCGCGCTACGGCGGCTTCGCGCCGAGCCCGGTGGCCCACTAGGGACGGCGGTACGATGGAAAGCTGGCGGGGACGAGTCGCGAGTGGAAGCTATACCGCAGCACGCACCTCGCCGGCGGACTTTCGGGAGTTGGAGCATGAAGATCACGCTGGACATCGACGAGGAAACTGTAGCCAGGGTCAGCAAGATTGCCGCCGCTCGGGATCTGACGGTGGAGGCAATGGTGGAAGAGTACCTGACCGGGATAGCAAACAGCCATGCCGCCTCCCGTATGGAACGCATTACCAAGTTCCGGGACGCGCTGGAACGCACAGAAGACGAGGCGAGAATCGTGAATTTGAACCGGGATGACTTGTATGAACGGCCCTACCGCTTCTACTACGGGGAATAGAAATTTCTTCGACAGCAACATCAGACTAGTCCCGCAACGGCGTCGTTGCGATCAACCCGTTCTGAAATTCGGTGGACGTTCGACCGGCCGGGCGGCGCACTAATGTCACGGAGCCATCAAATGGGCACATTCAATCTGACCATCCAGATCGCCAACCTCAACGGTGAGCATTTCGAGGATGTTGAAGTGATGGTGGATACCGGTGCAATTACTACGGTAGTTCCGCGGCATATCCTGGAGGGGCTGGGGATTCAGCCCACCAAGCGCGAAACTTTCGAGTACGCCAGCGGGGAACAGGTGCAGTTGGATATCGCCGAGGCGCGTGCCCAGGTGGACGGGCGCGAAACCATCACTTGGGTCATCTTCGGCGAAGAGGGGGCATCGCCTCTACTGGGAGCCTATACTTTGGAGGGCGTATTCCTCGGTGTGGATCCCGACAATCAGCGACTGATCCCAGTCACCGGGTCATTGAAGTGAAGGGGTGAACGCCATGCCCAACGCAGTGCTCGTTATCGATATGGTGCGCGGCTTTCTGGAGCCGGGGCACAACCTGTACTGCGGCGACGACGCGCGCGGGATCATCGAGCCGGTGCGGGAGTTGCTGCGGCGCGAGGCTGCGGCGGGCGCGGCCATCCTGTTCGTCTCCGACCACCACCTGCCCGATGACCTGGAGTTCCAGATGTTCCCGGTGCATTGTGTCATCGGCACTGAGGAACCGGAGGTGATCCCGGAGCTGGCCGAGTGGGTTGGAGACGGCAACGTCATCCCCAAGAACCGGTACAGCGGGTTCTTCAACACCGACCTGGCGGAGCGGCTGACTGCTCTGAACCCCGACAAGATCATCGTGTGCGGCGTGTGCACCGACATCTGCGTGATGCACACCACGTCCGACGCGCGGAACCGGGACTACGCCGTGGAAGTGCCCACGGACTGCGTGGCGTCCTTTAACGCCGACGCCCATCGCTGGGCGCTGGACCACATCGGCAGGATCCTCGGCGCGCAGGTGGTTTAACAGTCAGCGGGCCGCGAGTTTCAGAGTATCGCGTCACCCGGCTCGTTGAGCATCGCCTGGCGCAACAGTGGGACGGGCGGAGCGCCCCAGGACAGCGTGGCGTCGTGGAACCGGCGCAGGCTGTAGTCTGAACCTTCCTGCCGACGCCAGTCCTGGCGGAGCTTGAGCAGCATCAGTTTGCCCAGGGTGTAGTTCAGATAGCCGGGATCGAAGGTGCCGCGCAGGGCCTCGCGGCGGGCCGGATGTTCTTCCATATAGGCGTGGGCCTGGAAGAACTTGGTCGCCTCGTCCACGGTCATGCCCTGGGTGTGCATCCCCAGCGAGCAGAGGTAGCGGCAGTTGCGCACCAGAGCCTCGAGGAGCTGGGTGAGCCACAGCGCGGGATTGTCCCGGCCGTACTCGGTCTCCAGCATCATCTCCTCGGTGTAATGCGCCCAGCCCTCGGTGAAAGCGTAGGACGTGGCGACGCGGTTGATCAAGGGCAATGTGCGCCGCTCGCCGGACCCGATGTACCGATTGTGCAGGTTGTGGACGTAGTGACCGGGGTAGACCTCATGGACACTGACGATCTGCAGCGTGTGGTAGTTGAAATTGGTCAGCCACTCCTCCTGCTGGCGCGGCGTCCATTCCGGCTCCACCGGCGTCACGTAGTAGAAGGCCTCGGTGGCAATTTCCTCCAGACCGCCGGGCGAGTCCATGGCGGCGAAGGCATAGCGCATGTACGACGGCGTCTCGGTGACCTGGCAACGCTCTTCGGACGGAACACTGATGATGTCGTGGTTGATGAGGGCCTGGCGGATGTCCTCCAGCATGTCCCGCGTTTCGGGTATCAGGGCATCCGAAGTCGGATGGTTTGCGGCAATCTGGGCGACGGCTTCGCGGACGGACTTGCCGGGAGCCACCAGCGCCGCCGCCTCGTCCAGCCGGCGCAGGTTCCGCTCAAGGTTGGCCTGCCCGATGGACAGAACGTCCAGCAGGGGCGTGTCGACCCCCTCGCCGACCTGTAACATCCGGCGGTACAGGTCACGTCCGATGGCGAAGTCGGGTAGCGTCTGGCGGGCCTGGAGCCTTGCGGTGAATTCGGTGACAGCGATTGCAGCAGTCTCTCGCGCCGCATCGAACTCGGCAACGACGTCGGGGGCAATGGCGGCGCATTCTGAGGACGCAGCAGCCAGCCCGGTTCGATAGAAGGAAGCCATCCCGCGGTACGCCTCGACCGCCATGTCCCGCACCGGCTCGCCAAGTTCAGGCTCCGTGAGCCCGTCTAGCGTCGCCAGGAAGTCCGGCACCTGATGGAGCACCGCGGTGGCCGAGCGCAGCCGGTCGGGCAGGGACGCATAATCGCGTTGCACGTAACTGCCGACACCGATGTAGCCGACCTGGCGCTGGGGGTTGTTGTGCAGCGACCGCATCTCCTCCAGGTTGAAGAGTTCGCGGCGGAGGAACATTTCCAGCAGGCTGCGGGACAGGCGGTCCATCTGGGTCTCGTCATCGGTGGCGGGACCGTCCGATGCGGGTAGCGCAGAGAGTTGGCCCAGCGAACGGTGCAGTTCTTCGATGCGGCGAGCCACGCGTCCGGAGGAAAAGTCGGGCAGCCGGCCGTCGTACTCGTGGCGACCGATGCGGCTGCCGGCGGTGGGCGCGAATTCCCAATGCTCGCGAATGGCTCGTTCGGCGAGGGCGTCCACTGCCTGGTTCATTTTCGTATCCGCACGTTTGCTTGCTTGGTCGTCAGGATCCAACTGTTTGCCCCTCCGGATTGCTAGCGCGCTTTGAGCAACGCGGGGAGTCAGGTTACCGATGGTTCCGTCGCCTCATTCCAGCCGGGAATGTACCGCTCGACGATTTCAGCATCCGTCGGGAAAGTCAGCCAATTCGAGCTCGGTTGAACCAGACAGTCGAATTCCGCCGCTGCCGGGTGGCCGCTGATTGCGCCTTCCGCGACGGGGATGTTCAGCCGGACCGGTTCGCGAGTCAGAATACGGGACGAGTAGAACAGTATCATTACGCTTTCCACTTCGTCTGTGTCAGGATGGCGCCGGGCGATTACACCATCCTCAATATCGTCCTCATCTTGCCCCGGATAAGGCCGGCATTTCTCAATGTACATGATGTTGCCGGCCACGTCGTGCTCGAATCTCAACGTCGTTGCCATATGGTTTCTCCTCTCTGCAACCTCCGGGTAACGAACGCGGTGATTATCCAGTCGCGGGCCGGATGGTTAACCACCGCTACCATCGCGTACTTGTCCAGATCGTAGAACCAGCGGTAGAACAGGATAGTGTCATCATCGGCCGCTTTGCGCAAGATCAGGTCCGGGTTTGCCAGCGTAGTAGCGATGTAGTCAGGTCGGTTCGGAAGCAGTTGGGGGTGCTTTTCTGCAATGTGCCGCCCCCGTTCATTGTTGAGTTCCACCGGGCCACCCAAGTAAGTGCAATGAAACGTTTCCACCGGTCACTCCGGCAGTTTCACCATCCTAACGTCGATAATGACGGCGTAGATGAAACTCTGCCGAAAGCGTTAACGTCATGGACGCCACCTCTGGAAACAGTCGGGTAGCTTTGCCAACTCCTCCGCCCACGGGACATTGAGCGTATAAACCAGCGACATCATTCTATCGTCAAGTACTACCTCTACGGGCGGATTGAAATGTGCTCCTACGAGGATCTTGTTGATCGAGGCAACGACGATGGGCTGGGGGTTGCCGTCTAGCGTGCTGTACGTAGATATCTGTATGATAATCCCACCCTTCACGTTTGCTAAGGCAGTCAACGTTCGCTCAAGGTCATCCGGATAGAGATCACCTTCTGTCCTGCTCTTCCCGAGCTTTATGTCATCATATCGTCGATTGCTACTGTACTTATATGGATCGAACGAGACCAAAGTTACGGAACCATCCGGCAGCCCCACGTCAACGGGGCTCGGCAACCCTCGAGCAAACCTCTTCCGCCAGTCGCCGTAATACACCTTGGCCCTTTGGCAACCAGGCATCTAGCGCGTTGATGGTTTGGCCATTTATTTCGCACAACGCATAGAGAAGTCTCGTGTCCACACCCGGTTCACGAAGGCCGCACTATTGGGATAGCCTTCGTTGGGGTAGCCTCCTCTATGTTGCCAATCCAGTTGACGCCAGACCCGCTCATAGACCCGATAGTCCATCGGACAAACCTCGGCGCACGCTCTCGAACGTGGTATCAGGCGATTTGAGACGGTGCCCAGTTGCCCACGGCGCCATCGCATGAGCATCGATAAAGTTCAATCCTGGAGCATGTTCGTCCGCAATGTTCACTAGTTCGCAGAGCGTCCAGTGCTGCATCAAGTGTCCGGCGTTGCCAAAATATGTTGTCACACTTCGCTCCATTTTTGAGCAACGCGCCGTCAATCGTCGGTGCAAGTCCCAGCTACGCCACCAACTCGCTGATGAGGAATTTGGGGCTGATGTCGGTGAAGTTCGGCACGTCCCCGACCAGCTCACGACCATGGGTCTTGAAACCCTCGTGTACGCCGTCAACATCGTTGAAGAAGAGGTACCCTACGGCGGTGTACAAGGGAGGCGCATTGGGATCGGTGTCGGAAATGCCCTTTTCCACGTTGTAGTAGCGCATCCCGAAGGTGGTCAGGCGCTCCTGCACCAGGGGCATGTGCGTATTGCAGTAATAGTCGAAATCGAAGGACTTGCCCTCTTCGTTCTCGTAGAAAACGGTTACCTTGATCATGCCGGTTTCTCCTGTGGTGTTGCTCAATGATAGACGTTGGTGCCGGACCCGCCGCCGGCGGCGATGGTCTCGCCGCTGATGGCGATGCTGCGGGGCGAGGCCAGGAAGGCCACCACCCACGCCAGTTCATCGGCGTCGACGATGCGGCGGGTGGAGTTGCGGGCGCCAGCGCGGCGTTCGATCTCTTCGACGGTGGTGCCCTCGCGTTCGGCCTGCTCGGCGTACATCGGCCCGCTGCGCTCGGTGCGGGTGGTGCCGGGATGGACAAGGTTGACGCAGACGCCGTCGCCGCCCAGTTCCTCGGCCAGGTACTTGGTGAGGTTGGACAGGCCGGAGTTGCGCACGCCGGCGCTGAGGTTGCCCTCCGCCCGCCGGGCCGACAAACCACCGACGTTGACGATGCGGCCCCAGCCCTGCTGCTGCATGTACGGCGCGACGGCGCGGGCGCAGCGCAGGTAGCCCATGACCTTGGTATCCAGGTCCAGCATCACGTCTTCGTCGCGGATCTCGGCCAGCGAGCCGCGGGCCAGGCCGCCGGGAGCGGCGGCATTGTTCACCAGGATGTCGACGCGCCCTCCCAGGGCTTCGGCGGCGCGCGCCACCATGTCGTTCACCTGCTCGGTGCTGGTCATGTCGGCGACCATGGGAATGACCGTGCCGCCTGTTTCCGATGCCACGTCCTCTGCCGACGCGGACAGGGTATCCGCGTACCGTCCCGTGATCACGACGCCGCAGCCGTCGGCGGACAGGACTCGCGCCACCGCCTTGCCGATACCGCGACTGCCCCCGGTGACGATTGCCGTCTTGCCGTCAAGTTGCAGATCCATACTCGGAGGTCCTCCCGGTCAAACTGGCCGCATTGTACACCAGGCAAACGATCAGGGGGCAGGTGTATCACCCGCCCCCTGGTACTTGCGAAGCGCGTAGTTTCGGTCGGCGGCTAGGCGACCTGCACCGTGGCGCCGGCCTCTTCCAGCTTCGACTTGATGCTGTCGGCGTCTTCCTTGTTCACGCCCTCGCGGACGCGGGTCGGGGCCGCTTCCACCAGCTCCTTGGCCTCGCGGAGACCGAGGTCGGTAACCTCGCGCACGGCCTTGATGACGTTGATCTTGTTGGCGCCGAAGTCCGCCAGTGTGATGGTGAACTCGGTCTGCTCGTCAGCGTCCGCGGAAGGCGCGTCGTCAGTGACCACGCCGCCAGCCGGAGCTGCCGCAATCGCCATCGGAGCGGCTGCTGAAACGCCGAACTCTTCCTCGATGGCCTTGACCAGATCGGCCAGATCCATCACGCTCATGCCCTTGATCGCGTCAAGAACTTCCTGGTTCACTGCCATGATAGAAGCCTCCTAATGGTTGTTTACGATTTACCGTGGATTGATGGTCGCTATTCCGCAGCTTCCGCTGGCTGCAGTTGTTCGATCCTGGCCTGCAGGACGTAGGCCAGACTGCTGATGGTGGCATTGAGCACGCTGGCCAAACCGTAGAGCGGCGATTGCATGGCGCCCAACAGTTGGGCCACGAGGACAGGATGGGGAGGCAAATTTGCCAACCGGGAAACCTCCTCGGGTTGCATGGCGGCGCCCTGCGCCACCACCGCGCCATGCACGGCGAGAGCGCCGGCGCTGGCCTGGGCCGCCTGGTTGACCGCCTTGGCTATGGTGGCTGCGTCTTCGTATCCCAGCGCGATGGCGGTCTGACCCGATATGACGTCTTTGAGTTGAGGCATCTCCGCCGCGTCGGCGGCGCGGTTCAGCAGGTTGTTTTTCACCACGACGAATTCAACGCCGCCGTCCCGCATCCTGCGGCGGAGGTCCACCATTTGGTTGGCGTTCATGCCGGAGTA
Source organism: uncultured Dehalococcoidia bacterium (assembly GCA_951813535.1). Taxonomy (GTDB): domain Bacteria; phylum Chloroflexota; class Dehalococcoidia; order Lucifugimonadales; family UBA3495; genus Bin87. The sequence goes on from OX638345.1 coordinate 3,771,945, forward strand.
GCCGGTGGAGATGATGATGGAACTGCGTTCCAGCTTGTCCTTCAACTCGGCTACACGATCAATTTTTTCCTGGGTTGGCAAGGTCTGCTCCTAGATTAGAACGGTCAAAAGAAAACCCGCGCTCCGAGACATGAGCGCGGGATATTCCAGCGCGCATAGGCGGTGAGCCTGGAACGCTGGTGATCCACGTGGTCGCCGGATCAATCCGGCGGAGCGCCTCGGCGGGCGGCTGAAACCGCCATTATTCCCCATAGGGAACCCGCTGTCTCGGGCATGATGTGGCTATTCGCTTGTGGTGGTCAGTCTAACATTCCCTCGGGGGATTGGCAACGAGGGGATACCGGCGCGCAGTTTACTCGGGTTTCATTCCCTGGAGCGTCCCCACGTCAACGGAGAGCCCGGGTCCCATGGACGAGGTGATGTACGCAGACTTGATGAAAGCGCCCTTCACCGCTTCCGGCCGCTCACGCATGACGGAGTCCATGAACACGGTCAGGTTGTCCATCAAAGAGTCGGTCTCGAAGGAGGACTTGCCAAACTGGCCGTGAATGATGGCGGTGCGGTCGGTGCGAAACTCCAAACGGCCGGCCTTGGACTCCTGGATAACGCGGGGCAGATCACGAGCGGGCACCAGGGTGCCGGTGCGGGGGTTGGGCATCAGGCCGCGGCGGCCGAGAACCCGCCCCAGCCGGCCGATCTTGGACATGATCTCCGGGATCGCCAGCCCCACGTCGAATTCAACCCAGCCGCTTTCGACCTGGGCGATCAGGTCGTCGTCGCCAACATAGTCGGCGCCGGCCTGCCGGGCGATGTCGGCCGCTTCGCCGTTGGCGAACACCAGCACGCGCACCTGTTTTCCCAGGCCGTGGGGGAGGACGGTGACGCCGCGAACCTGCTGCTCGGCGTGGCGCACGTCAGCGTTGGTGCGGAGATGGACCTCCAGGGTCTCGTCAAACTTGGCGGTGGACAGTTCCTTCACCAGGTCAATGGCTTCTCGGGGTTGGTAAACGCTGTCTTCCGGAACACGCTCGGCAACGGCGTTGTAGCGGCGGCTGTGCTTGGGCATTTTCGATTCTCCCTGGGGGCGTTTCCGAGAATGGCTGAACGGCGGGGTTAGTCGTCTTCGACACGGATCCCCATGCTGCGGGCGGTGCCGGCGATGATGTTCATGGCCTGTTCGACGCTGTTGGCGTTCAGGTCCTTCAACTTCTCCTCGGCAATGCTGCGTAGGACATCGCTGGAAATGCTGACGCCGATTGGAGCGCTCGCGTCGCCCTGTCCCTTATCTATGCTGGCGGCGCGGCGCAGCAGGTCCGAAGCGGGAGGGGTGCGGGTGACGAAGGTGAAGGAGCGGTCCTGGTACACCGTCAGGTGGACGGGCACGATGGTCCCCGCCTGATTGCCGGTGCGTTCGTTGTAATCCTTGACGAAGGCCATGATGTTGACGCCGTGCTGACCCAGCGCCGGACCAACGGGCGGCGCGGGCGTGGCTTTGCCAGCTTCCAACTGGAGCTTGATGACGGCGAGTACTTTCTTTGCCACTGATGGCCTCCGGTTGTCCTGATTTTATTGAACTGGGCGTTAGAGCGCGGCTTTCGGGGACTCGAATCAGGCCTTTTCCACCTGGGTGAAGTCCAACTCCACCGGGGTTTCACGTCCGAAAACGGAAATCAGCACGGTGACCTGTCCCCGGTGTTCGTCCACTTCCTCGACGCGGCCGAGCATGTCGGCGAAGGGGCCTTCGGAGATCCGAACCGTGTCTCCCTGGGCCATGCCGATGACGGCGCGCGGCTCACCGGAAGCGACGCGATCCAGAATGTCTTCAACCTCGCGATCGTCCAGCGGGACCGGACGCGGACGGTCGCCGCCCTCTTCCTCGGCGGAAATGAAGCCGGTAACCCCGGTGGTATTCCTCACCAGGAACCAGGCTTCGTCGTCCATTACCATCTGGACCAGGATATAGCCCGGGAACAACTTGCGGCGCTGCTTGGTACGCTCACCCTTGTTGCGGGTGATTTCGTCCTCGGACGGCACCTCGACTCGCGTGATCCGGTCGTCCATTCCCAGACTCTGCCGGCGCAGGTCAAGATTGCGCTTGACCATATCCTCCTGCCCCGTATAGGTGTGGACGATATACCAGCGCAGATCGGCGGAATGCATTGTGGTCATTGTTTCAATCTCAATGGGCGAAAGCGGATCGGCTTGAAGCCAAACCGGCGACGTCGACCGACGCCGGCTTTGCGCGAGACTTCGAAAGATCCTGCGGCGAGTTGCGGTCAGCCCGTCACCGAACGGGTCAGAAGGGGAGCTGCCGCAAGCCGATAACGAAACCCATGCCGAAGTCGAAAAACCGGTCCAACAGACCGAGGAAGAAACCCATCGCAGTGGCCAGGACGATGACGATGGCGGTGAGGCGAGCGGTCTCTTCCTTGCTCGGCCAAACCGACTTCCGCAGCTCGGAAACGGTTTCCCGCAGGAAGCCGATCGGCCCGACCCTCCCCACAGCGCGGGGAGAGATCGGCGCCGGTCGTCTGGTCGATGCGCGGGCCACAGGCCGCTACCTCACTTCACGATGGACCTGATGGCCCCGGCAGCGGCTGCAGTATTTTCGCAACTCCATACGGGAGGTATGGCTGCGGCGGTTCTTGATGGTCGAGTAGTTGCGCTCGCGGCAGTCGGTGCACTGCAACGTGATGACCTGCCGGGCGTCGGTGGACTTACGGGCCATGGGATCACTCCAGCAATCGGGTGAACACGCCGGCGCCGACGGTGCGACCGCCTTCGCGGATGGCGAAGCGCAGTCCTTCCTCCACGGCGATCGGCGTGATCAGGTTTACGGTCATGGTGATGTTGTCACCGGGCATTACCATTTCCACACCGTCCGGCAGGGCGATCTCGCCGGTGATGTCGCTGGTGCGGATGTAGAACTGGGGCTTGTAGCCGGTGAAGAAGGGGGTATGGCGACCGCCTTCAGCCTGGCTCAGCACGTATACCTCGGCCTCGGCGCGTCGGTACGGACGCATGGAGCCTGGGGCAACCAGGACCTGGCCGCGTTCGACTTCGTCGCGGTCCACGCCGCGCAGCAGCACGCCCACGGCGTCGCCGGCTTCGGTGGTGTCCAGCAACTTGTGGAACATCTCCAGGCCGGTGGCAACGGTCTTCCGCACGTCTCCGGAACGGATGATTTCCACTTCCTGGCCGACGTTCAACTGACCGCGCTCGACGCGACCGGTGACCACGGTGCCGCGGCCCTTGATGCCAAACACGTCTTCAATGGGCATCAGGAACGGCTGATCAGTGACGCGGGACGGCTGCGGGATGTAGTCATCCATGGTCTCGACCAGTTCCCGAACCTGCTGCATGGCATCGGCGTCGCCTTCCAGCGCCTTCAGACCGCTGACACGCACGATGGGCGTGTCGTCACCGGGGAAGTCGTAAGTGCTGAGCAGTTCCCGCACTTCCAACTCCACCAGTTCCAGGAGCTCCTCGTCGTCCATCATGTCGACCTTGTTGAGGGCGACCACGATGGACGGAACTTCCACCTGGCGGGCCAGCAGGATGTGCTCCCGGGTCTGCGGCATGGGGCCGTCGGGAGCCGACACGACCAGGACCGCGCCGTCCATCTGGGCGGCTCCGGTGATCATGTTCTTGATGTAGTCGGCGTGACCGGGGCAGTCAACGTGGGCGTAGTGCCGATTCTCGGTCTCGTATTCGACGTGGGCGATAGCGATGGTGATGCCGCGAGCCCGTTCTTCCGGCGCGTTGTCGATGCTGTCGAAACTGCGGAAGTTGGCGTTGTTCTCCTGAGACAGCACGCTGGTGATGGCGGCGGTCAGGGTGGTCTTGCCGTGGTCAACGTGACCGATAGTTCCCACGTTGACGTGGGGCTTGGAACGGTCGAAGACTTGCTTAGCCATGGTAGGGAAGTTACTCCTTGCTCCTGGATGATTTTCGTTCCGCCCGCGGCCCATCCCGGCGGGTTGTTGACGCCTGTGGAGCCCAAGGGCGGAATCGAACCGCCGACCCCGTTCTTACCAAGAACGTGCTCTACCTCTGAGCTACTTGGGCGCGTGGGTTGGTTGTATCAGAAATTTGGTGTGGTGGAGGGGGCAGGATTCGAACCTGCGAAGCCCGTCAGGGCGCCAGATTTACAGTCTGGTGGCTTTAACCACTCACCCACCCCTCCATGTGCTAACTCCCGGACAGATGATCCAGTTTCGACGATTTCGATTTGGAGCCCCAGAGGGGACTCGAACCCCTAACCTGCCGATTACAAATCGGCTGCGCTGCCAATTGCGCCACCGGGGCGCGGGGTTGGCTCCGCTGAACCCGACCGGCCAAACCGCGCAATACGCTAAAAAAGCCCCGGCAACTTCCGGGGCCTTCCGGTTTTAGCCAATCGCATAATAGGTTACGCAAAACCGTTAAAGTTGTCAACGGTTGTCGGCGATTCTAAACGGCAAACAGCGGTTTCAGCACGGGTCGCGTTGGGGCGTTGCGCTGGCCGGTCAAGGGACGGCGGTGTCCTCCCGAGAGTGGGGTATAATGATGGTGTTGAGCGGGCGTAGCTTAGTGGTAAAGCCCCAGCCTTCCAAGCTGGCTACGTGGGTTCGATTCCCATCGCCCGCTCCATAGTTCCGCATTTCGGGAGTTTCAAGCACGGATCCGTTTCGCGCGGTTCAGGGCCGAACCTGCCTCCCCCATTCCGTCGTCCCGCCTAGGTTCCGGTCGTTTCCGGCCCAGCGGAGTTGGATCCCACCCAATTGGACGCGACCTGGCGCCGGAATAATCATAGCCGTAGCGGAACAAGCGCCAACGCCCTGGCGAACGGGGGCAACGGAATAACTGAACGAAGTGTTGCTCAGGCTGCTGGAGTTGAATTCAGGCGCCCCATCCACGTCGGCCACCGTGACCGTTACGTCCAGAGTGCCGGTGCATTGCCCGTCCGATGCCCTGACCTGCACGAGGTACTCGTTGTCGCCGTTGGAATCGGCCGGCCGCTCGTGGTCCGGCGTGTTCCGGAAGGTCAGTTCCCCGGTGTTTCTGTTGATGGTGAAGTCGCCGCCATCGGTGCCTGATACGCTCCAGGTGAACGTGGAAGTTGCGCCCTCCGGGTCCGAGGTGAAGCAGAAACGCGAGAATGCGCTTTTATTCTCATCCACGATGGGAGCCGGGTGGCCGGACACCTTGGGCGGCTCGTTCACGTCGGTGACGGTGACCTTTACGTCCAGGGTACCGGTCTCGACTGGCTCTCCGTCGTCGGTGGCAACCACGCTCAGATCATAAGTGTTGCTCCGGCCGGCCTCGAAGTCGGGTGGGTCATTGAAGGTCAGGTAGCCCTGGCCATCGATGGAGAGAAAGCTGGCGTCCGTGCCGCTCAACGACCATTCGACGGCATCCCGTTCCGGGTCGGCAGCGGTGTAGCGGACGATGTTTCCGGTGCGGTTCTCCCGCCATTCCACCCCGTCGCTTCCGCCGATGACAGGCGGCTCGTTCACGTTGGCGATCTCGATCTGAACCTGAATGGTGTCGGACAGCCCGTCCGGGTCTTCGACCTTGAGGTTCACCCGTTGCGTGGTCCTCCGCTCGTAGTCGAGGGTGGCGCCGTTTCCCACGCGGATCTGGCCGTTGTATTGTCAACGGTATAGGGGCCGCCCTGCTGAGAGTTGATCGAATAGGTCAGCGTGTCATCGTTCAGGTCGGTGGCCTCCACCGGATCACCGGCTGCCGTTCCCGACGCGGAGTTTTCAGCTATCGACCGCGTGGCGCTCTGGCCGTCCTCGAATTCAGAGGCCACGTTGTCGTCAACGACGCTGATGGTGACTGTGACGGTTACGGTGGCGCTGCCGCCCTGCAGGTGCGGCGGCAACGGAACGGAGCCCACGTAGGCCAGTGTCGCCGTGAATGTCTCGTTGTCCTCGCTGCCGTCGCCGCCGGCGATGTTCACCGTGAATTCCCTGGTCGCCTGGTAGCTTTGCCCAATGTCGGTGAAATCGGACCGGCTGAAAATTTGGCGTTGGGTCTGGCCGGCGCAGTCGCTGGAATCTGCGGTGCCGTCGGCAAAGGTGACTTCGGCAACGAAAGAGAAGCCGCTCTCCGGCTGCTTGTCCTTTGTGGTGGTGCCACGCCCTTCAGCGTAACCCGACCCGCGCCCTCGGCCATGGTGACCGGATCAACGGCCCAACTCAGAATAACCGGCACGTGGTCGTTGTCGAGCGCCGTGGCCGTGTCAGAGGTATCAGTTCCCAGCGCGTAGCCCGAACCGGACCGCAGGGCAACCGTTACCGTGCTGCTGTCCTCGTCCTCGGTGTCGTCGTTCAGGGCGATGTCCAGGGTGGCTGTGCTTGAACCGGCGCGGGATGTCTCCGTCGTGGGCTGTCCGGACCCCAGCATCCGCCTGGGTTTCGGACACGCGCGCGTTGACCGTCAGAGCATCGTCCGGGAGCCCAACCCGCGTGAGCCTGAACTCCAGGGTGTCGTCTTCCTCGGCGCTGGTATCGATTGCCGCGATGGATACCTTCGGCAGGTGGTTGTCCCGGATGGTCACTGCGGCCGCCGCCGCTCCGCCCTGCAGGTGTAACGAGTTGGGGTCAACATAGTACTCAGTCAACGTTGGAAGGGCAGGGGTAGAAGCGATGGAGTTTGATCCTGGCGTCGTCGGTTCCGAAGCGCCAGTTGATCGGGATGCGCGCGGCGTTGCGTCGGGTCTCGTAGGCGGTGATGGCGCGTTGCAGGGCGTCGGCGTCAGGGTTTCTCCCTTTGAGACAGGCGCGGCTCAACGCGCTGAACTCAGTCTCCGCCATGTTCAGCCAGCTGGCGTGCTTGGGGGTGTGGTGAAACTCGAGACGTTTCACGATGCGCCTGGCTTCGGCGGCAGGGAAGGTCTCGTACAGGGAAGCCATGCGGTGAGTGTTCAAGTTGTCCAGGACCACGCGGATCGCGGTGGCTGGTGGATCTGGCCTGATTGGTCAAGAGCCGCACGCGCCAACCAGCCAGAGGCTCGCAGAACAGGAAGAGGTTGCGGGTGCCGCCGCGGCGGTACTCATAGTCCTGACGTCGGGGTCGTCCCGGCTGGGCGGGTAACGGCCCCCGTACGTTGGCCAGCAGTTGCGTGGAGGTCTCGTCGAAGCACACCACCGGTCGGTCGGGGTCGTAGGGCTCGGCATACAGGTCCAGCACGTCCTCCATCGCCGCCACGAACTCCCCGTTCATCCGGGAGATGCACCACTGTCGCTTTTGCCAGGGCTTGAGAGTGTTTTTTTCAGCCGGAGCCTGACCGTCTCATACGACAGGCTCTCCACCACGCCCAACTCAACCACCTTGTTGGCCAATAGGCGCAGGGTCCAGTGGTCGTGGCCTTCGGGAGCGTCGCTGCACACCAGGGCGATCAGAGCCTGCCCCGTACTGGATACGGGGTGGGCTTCCCCACGATCATCCAGCTTGCGATACCGGTTGGCCTGGGGATGGTCGTGGAGCACGCCGTCCAATCCCTCCTCGGCGTACCGCCGCTTGGTGCGGAACACCGTGCGCTGCGACGTGGCCAGAGCCGCCGCCACCTGGGACGCACTCCAGCCTGCATCGGTCTTGAGCAGGATGCGCGCCCGATTGATGACCCGGGCCGAGCGCTGGCCCCGACGGATCAATCCTTCCAGTTGGGCCCGATCTTCCTGCGACAGCCGTACCGCAAATTTCTCCTGAGCCATGGCTGTCGCACCTCCCGCACCGCAGTTTGCCACTCACGATAGCGACCATGGACGATTCTTTCTTATCTATGACGGTACAAGTTTGACCGAATACTAGGCTCCAGGGGGATCTGGCAGCGATACGGCGAGAGGAGGACTTATTGTTTGGCAGCCCGGGCGGAGGCCAGAGCCGCCTGGTCATGCGACTGTCAATAGCAAGTCAGATCTGACCCAGGTGTAGCAAGTTGGATGTGACCCACCTGTGTGATCGACATTGCGTAACAAGTTAAAACTGACCCACCTGGATAGTGCTCAGCGATTCTGTCAGTCAGCATGGTTGTAGTTGTCGCCGGCCTCCTCCGGCGTCGCGCCCAGTTGTTGCTGCGAGGGGAATAGTCCGGCCTGGCGTTTCTCCCTGAGCCGGTAGCTCTCGCCACGGATGTTCAGCACGTGGCTGTGGTGCAGCAGTCGGTCCAGCACCGCCGAGGCGATCACGCCGTCGCCCAAGAGTTCGCCCCACTCGCCAAAGTCCTTGTTGGAGGTCAGGATGATGCTGCCGCGTTCGTACCGAGCTGACACCAGGGTGAAGAAGGCGGTGGCTGACTCCCGGTCGTAGGGCCAGATGCCGAATTCGTACACGACGAGCACCTTGGGAGCCAGGTACACCCGCATGCGCCGGTTCAGGTTGTGCTCGGCCCTGGCCTTGCGCAGATCTTCCATCAGGTCGTAGGCGCGCACGAAGTAAGCGCCGTGTCCGTTCTCGATGGCCTTGAGGGCCAGGGCGATGGCCAAGTGGGTCTTGCCCACGCCGGGCGGTCCCAGTAGGAGCGCGTTGGTGGCCTCGGCGACAAAGGCCAGATTGGCCAGTTCCTTGACCAGCCGCTCGTCGATGGAGGGCTGGAAGGCGAAGTCGAATTGCTCCAGGGTGCGCTGGAGGGCAGATGTGCCATCCGGGTCTTGGTGGTGAGGTAGCGCTGCCTCCGGGCAGCGACCTCCGCGCCCAGCAGTTCGGCCAGCATCTCGGGATAGGGCAACTGCTTGCTGGCGGCGGAGTCCAGGGTGTTGTCCAGGATCTCAACCGCCTGCTTGAGGCCCAGGGTTTCCAAATGTTGGCGGGCCTGTTCCAGGGCGATCATGCCGCGCCTCCCGCCACCAGTTCGTACACGTCCAGGGAGCGGCGCTCCACCTCACCCACGGGGATCTGCACCGCGACCGCTTCCTTGCGAGGCCGGTTGTCTCCCCTGGGCAGGCCCGACCATTGACCGGGAAGAGTGAAACGCTGTTTGGGCTGCTGCGCCCGAGGATGTACGGCCATGCGCTCATCACCGGCCCAGACTTCCACCGTCCCCTGGCGCTCGCCCACCTGCACCGTGGCGTCCACCCACTTCCAGTGGACGCCGTAGTGAGAGCCTTCCCAGCTGACGAAGCCGTCTTTGGACACCTTCCGGTCCGTCCGCAAGTACGGGGCCAGCGTGGCACGATCCGGCACCTTGCCCAGGTGTGGTCGCTCCTCGGCCAGCGCCTCCCACGGCACCCGGTTGGTGGTCCCGTGGATCCGGGCGTTGGCCACCACGTCGCACCACTCCAGCGCCTGGCCGTTCAGGTCCGCGTCGTCGGTGAAGCGGATGCTGGGCCACATGTTGCGCCTGACGTACTTCACGCCGCTTTCCACCTTGCCCTTGGTCTGCGCTCGGTATTCCGGACACAGCCGGGCCTCGAAGCCCACCCGCATGGCGAAGTCCAGCATCCGCTGGTTCCAAATCGGCCGCTTCGCCTCGTCCTTGCCCAGCGTGATCACCTTGGCATTGTCGTAGAGGCAGCGCCTGGGCACGCCGCCCAGGTACTCGAAGGCATTGACGTGGCACTGGATGAAAGCCGCGGTGTCGGCCCGCCGCACCAGTTCCACGTAGGAGACCCTGGACCATCCCATGGTCATCACGAACACCCAGACCCTCCGCTTGATCCCGCCCTCGCCGATATACGACAGGCTCCCCCAGTCCACCTGCGCCTGCTCTCCCAGAGCCGTCTCAAAACGCATCGTCGCCTCCGGCTGCCGCCATTGCCGCTTCGGCCTCACGTACTGCACCACCGTCGAGTAACAACCCCGGTAGCCCCGAGCTTTGATCTCCCGGTGCAGCACCACGCAGTTTTCCAACCCCTCCGACATTCTGTGGTCAATGTACTCGGTGTACGGGTCCAGCTTGGACCCCCGCGGCGGCCGTGGCTTGGGTCGCATCGCCCCCGGCGACTTCAGAGCCTGCCCCTGCGGAAGCAGTGGTACCGACGCACCGTGTTGCGGGATATGTCCAGCTCCCGGGCTATGTCCCGAATCGAGCGTCCCGCGCCTTTCATCTCGTAGATCTCTTTCATCATTCCCACCGTTAGCAAGGTCGCTGCGGCACCTCCACGAAAAGCCCGCAGATGATGCCATTGCCACCCGGTGGGTCAGTTCCACTTTGCTACTTTTGCACATTTTAAAGTTGCTAGTGACACGACTGGCGGCACCGGCTGGTCCGGCCACAGTGGCATTGGGCGAAACTCTGACAGTTCCCGGGGCGACCGGCGGGTGGAAGAAGGAGCGCGTTACCTGGGGTATGGGGTAATGCAGGCCGGTCAGCGCGCGCGGGCCTGCCTGACCGCTCCTTTTGAATTCGACGTAGTCATGCGGCTGCGTGAGCAGGGTCTGAGCCAAGAGCAACAACAGTCGGTGCGGGACGCGCTGATTGCGCTGGGCAGCATGGGCAGCAATTGCCGCAAGGGATACGGCTCATTGAACCTGATCTGGACTATGGACTAACTGAAACTATCAAGCTGCCGCAGCCTCTGATCCGTGGTGCAGGCCCGAAGCTGGAGCATCGGGGAGAGGAACCAGCTGATAGCCCAGTTGCGCCGCCCGGCGCTTGGCCGCGCGCAGCGCCCGGTCCTGATACTGCTTCTCGTAGTACTCCGCGCCGGCATCCACGTACTCCTGGCCGTCGCGCAGCATGGTGTAGATGAGCCTGGCCAGCTTGTGGGCGGTGGCGGTGATGGCCTTGGACGCACCCCGCTGAGCTTGCTTCCGATGCAGAAAGGCGCCCAGGGCGCTGTCGGAGCGGTGCAGCGCGTTGGCCGCCAGCCGTAGTGCCGCCGCCGCGCGGCTGGCACTGGGCTTGGTCTTTGAGCTCATGACCCGGCGGCTGGTGATGCGGTTGTTGGGGCTCAAGCCCAGCCAGGATGCGAAGTGCTTGGCGCTGGGCCATTTAGTCATGTCCGTGCCGATCTCGCTGATCACTTTCAGGGCCGTGAAGCCGTCCACGCCGTCGATGCGGGTCAGGTCCACTCCGGTCATCCGGTACAGGTGCGTCCTGACGTCGCAGCGGGGCGCGTTTCCTTTGCTGCGTCTCCGGCCGGACTTCGCCGCTGGAGGATCACCATGGCTGTGATCCTCGAAACGCTCCAACTGGGCTTCACTCTCCCGGTCGCACTCGGCAATCTTATCCTGATAGAACCGGTACAGCTCCAGGGCCTGGGCCAGTTCGAAGATGTGCTCCTCCCTCCAGTGGCCCTGTAACGACTTGGCGATGGTCTTCTCGTCGGCCTTGATCCTGGGGTCGCGCAGTCGCGCCAGCTTTCGGGCGTCCCGCTCGCCGCCCACGATGGCCTCCATGATGTCCATGCCGGTCTTGCCGGTGATGTCCCTGATCACGTGGTGGAGCTTCACGTTCATCTGGGTCAGGGCCTTCTGCATGTGCTGGACGTGGTGGGACGCGTACTCCACCAGCATGGCCCGCTGCCGCCGGTAGCTGCGCAGGCGCCGCACCTCCCCGTCGGGTCGGAAGGCTCCGGAGAGCAGGCCGTAGGTGTGCAACTGCTGCAGCCACTGGCAATCCCGCACGTCGGTCTTGCGACCGGGCACGTTCTTGATACGCCGTGGGTCCACCAGCATCACCTCAAACCCCCGCTCTTCCAGCACTCCGAACAGGGGTATCCAGTACACGCCGGTGGACTCCATGACCACGGTCTCCACGCTACACTCCTCCAGCCAGTCCGCCAGACGGTACAGGTCCGCCGTGAAGGCCCTTCCGGTTTCTTGCCGCTGCTCATCATCGCCTCCGCGCCTGCAAGGTGGAGGTGTCGCCGGAGGGAGATGCTAATATCGAACAATCTATGGAACGGGATCGCTCCGCTTGGAGCGTCACCAATGATGCAGTCGCAAGTCTCCCGGACCATGCTCTCAAACGGGCAATAAGCGCCAATGCCAGGTCGGTCTTGATCCGGACGGCACCCCTTACCATCAGCATACATCCTTGGGGCGGACTCACCAGTTAGTCACCTCTGCACGGCCCGCACACGGGCATAATGTTGCTCACAACTGGCGCTGTTTGCCGACTACAGCTATCACGCCTTCATCACTGATCGGGACGGGGACACCCTGTACCTGGAGGCCGACCATCGCCGCCACGCCGAGATCGAGAACGCCATCCGCGACCCCGCATCAAGTGCGGCGCAGGCTCTGAAATACGGCGTGGGTCTCAACCATCTCCCTTCGGGCCGTTTCGCCGCCAACGCCGCCTGGCTGGCCGTCCAAGTGATGGCCCACAATCTGGCCCGCTGGACGACACGCATCGGTCTGCGCGAGCCGGTGTCCACCACCAAAACCCTGCGGCGACGTTTCTTCTCCCTCCCCGGACGCATCACCCGCAAGGCACGCCGTCTCACCCTGCATCTTCCCCAGGACTGGCCTTGGCAGAACCAGTTCAGCAACGCCCTGGCACGATTGCGCGCCCTGCCGCTACCCTCCTGATCGCCCAACGGTGTCTGACCCGTCCACTGGACTACCTCGCGAATCAGCGCCAGGCCGACCCCGCGTGTCTCCCGTTGCAATCTGTCCACCGGTCTCGCCCGTCGCCGACGCTGGGGCCCGTCAAAATTCCCTTCGCGTCGCCGACACGCTCAGCACCCGTCCCAATCCGTCGGGACCAACACCCTGCCAGCCCTTCCCTTCACCTTTCATACCTCGTCTGATCACCCCTACCGCATCCCTTCGGTGGATTCGGGTTTAGGTAGCCAAATGGGGCGCGGCAATGTGATCAGGGTTGGGAGAGTTGATAATCCTGCGACAAGGTTGGTGTGGGTTGTAAGGTTCGGGTTTCGGAAAGGGTCGGTTGCAGCGGCGAGTAAGGCGAGCATGGCGATCGATGAGCACCATAGAGTGGCGTCGGGCCGGGAACTGGGTTGTCGGAAGAAGATTATGATCGCTGCTTGGACAGCGATCAGGGTCAGGAGTTCGAAGCGGATTGGCAGTACGATGGCGTGGATCCAAGGGTGGTGGGGTAGGTAGGGAGTCGAGAAGGCGTAAACGAGTTCTGCGGTGAGGAGAGTAAGAGCGATGATGGCGCGGATCCGGTCGGAGGTTGAGGCGGCTGGGGTTGCGGTGCTCATAGCGATGTCCTGCCCGGAGTTGCGTCGGTGGCGGGTAGTGTCACAGCCACTTCCCGGCGGCGCCGGCCTCGATGGCGCGGATATAGCGGGCGACCATGGTCGGCGATTGCCAGCGTCCCTGGCGCATGACGTCGGCGGAGGGCGCGCCGTGGTTAGCCATGCGCACGGCCATGCCCACGCGGCCGCTGTGTCCGGCGAACTGGCCGGTGAGGCCGGCGTGCGTGGCGGCGGACTGGATGCGGCGGGAAATTTGCGCCGGGCTGAGTCCGCCGAACACGGCGCCCTGGACCAGGGCTTGGGTGGGCCGGATGGCATTGAGCGCGGCCATGGCGCGCGGTGTGGCGTAGACGGTGCTTCCGGAACCGGTTTGGTCGGTCTTGGAGCGTCGGACGTTGATCCGACCTGAGCCGTCGGGCCAGTTGGTGACGTCGGACCAGTCCAGGGCGGCCGCCTCGGAGCGGCGGAGGCCGGTATCGGAGAGGAGGAGCGCGAGGGCGATGTCGACGGCGCCGCGGGCGGCGGCGTGTTCGGCAGTTTCGAAGGAGCCGCCCCGGCCTCGGCGCGGTCGTTTGGCGGCGGCGACGATGGCGTCGAGGGCGGCTGTGTCCAGGGGCGCAGCCTGGCGTGGTTGGCGGTGATCGGCGCGGTTGAGGCCGGCGATGGTAAGGCGGACGGTCTCGCTGGCGGTGGGAGGCTCGTGCCCGGCGGCGAGGTGCGTCTGGGAGATTGCGGAGGCGGAGCTCCGGACGGTGGCGATGCTGGCGCCGGCGCGGTGTCGGGCGATCAGGTAGCGGGCCACGGTTTCGGGAAGCGCGGGCAGCGGTTGAAGCTGGTGTTCCCGGGCCCAGTGCTGGAATAGTCGCCACTGGGCCCGGTAGGCGCGCCGGGTGCTCTCGGAGCGCGCGTCCAGCATGGTGTCCCTGACGGTCTGGTCCGACGGCATTGGGAGGTTGCTGGCGGCGCCCTGGCCGTGGGGGATGATGGTTGCGGGCCGGGTGTCGCGGCGTTCGCTGGACATGTGGTTGGCTCCGTTATGGTGGGCTGGAAGATCCGGGAAAGCGGACCGCCGCGGGTCAGCGGGAGGAGCACACCGGGCAGGCTCCGCCGCGGTCGGTGGTCGTGATGTACTGCCAGTAGGGCGGATTGGGCCAGGTGGGTTTGCCGTAGCGGCTGCCGTTGCTGAGGACGGTGCAGGCGTGGTATGTGCCTTGTTGCAGGCCGCGGACGACGTAGGTGGGCGTGGCGGCGTCGACGTTCTGGGCGTCGATGTCGAAGTAGCGGAATGCTTCGCGCCAATTGCCGGTGTTGGACGCCTTGGCGCGGGGTAGTCGCGGACCATGTTGACGCAGCCGATGCGGTAGTGGGTGGCGCCGGGAGCGGGAGTCCAGGAAAGGATTGCTTCGCCGGCGATGGTGCCGTTTACCAGCTTGATGTCGGAAGGCGGTCCGGCTTCGATGGGAGCTGCGGTAGCGTTTGGGTCGGGCAGCGCGGCGAAGCCCCAGCCCCAGGTGTTGTCCGGCCCGGTTGCGCCGCGTTCAGCGGCGTGTTGGTTGAAGTAATGGGTGACGAAATTTGGCGCGTAAGCGGGAAAACTGTCTCTGACGAGGGCGGCAAGGCCAGTGACGTGGGGAACGGAGGCGCTGGTCCCGCGGGATCCGCAGGCGAGCCCGTCGGATGGTTCGGCGGGGTACGAGACGCTGCGGGTGCAGGCGGCGGCCGCGATTTCGGGCTTGGCGCGTCCGTCGAGCGTGGGGCCGCGGGAGCTGTAATCGGCGATGGCGTTGGAGTCGGACCAGTGGGTTGCGCCGACGGCGAGCGCGCCGGAGTTCCGCGTGTCGGCCGGGTTGGTGATCTGGTGATGGGGGGTGTTGTACTGGAACCCGCCGGTCTGGCCGGATGTGATCTGGATCCAGGCCGGGGGCGTGGGACAGTCAACACGGTGCAGCGCGATGAAATAAATCCCGGCCTCGGTGGCGGGAAGCGGTTCCAGGTTCCCGACGGTGGCGTAGGGAACGGAACGTTTGGAGCCGTTCTGTCGGGTGAGGTCCTGGCGATAGGGGATGTAGCGTCCCTGGGCGTCTTGGCGCGTGGAGAAAACGTAGAGGTCGAGGTCGCAGTCGGCCTCGGGCCAGGAGTCCTCCCATAGTACGTCGATGTACCAGGTCTGGCCGGCCTCGAGGGCGAACGCGTTGCCGGCGTCGGCGGTGGAGAAGTGGTGCCAGCGGGTGTTGTCGCCGGGGTTGAATCTGCCGTACCAGGTGGAAAGTCCGGTGTTGCCGGCGGAGCTGATCCAGGTGATGCCGCGACGGACGGCGAGGTCGATGGCGGTGAGCGGGCTGTTGGAATAGATGGTGGTGCCGTCGCCGGGGCCCTCGGGAGGCCACGCGAGGAACTGGTTCATAACGGTGACGCCTTGGTTCGCCATCCAGGTGACGGCGTCGTGCAGGTCGCCGGCGGTGACGGGGTTGGCGACGTAGAGTTCGGCGTTGGGCGCGAGGTCGTGGATGATTTCGGCTACCGCGGCGCCGTGGACGTCGTTCTGGTCGCAGTCGGCGAGGGCATTGCTGGGCACGGCGCTGGTGGCAAAGTAACAGCGGGCATTGGTCTTGGAAGGAAGCTCAGAGCCTCGGAGGCGTTGGATGCCGAGGAAGCCGGCGTCGATTATGCCGACCTTGACGGCGTCGCCGCGGTAACCGGCATTGTGCCAATCGTCGGCGCCGTGGGAGCTGACGCCCTGGGTGGCGACGTTGGCGCGGGCCTGGGGCCGCGTCGGAGGTCGGACGTGGGATATGGAATCCACGCCGGGCTGTTGGGACGCGTCGACGATCTGTCCCGGGGTCAGGTGGGCTTCGATATAGTCGTGGCCGGCGTGGCGGATGGGAACGCCCCGGTTCTCCAGGTAAGCGCGGAGGGCGTCGAGATTGCCGGGCTGGAAACGGATGGTGACCAGGACGGGGTCGGCGGCGGTGGCCGGAGTGGAGCCCGGGGTTTGAGCGCGGGCCTTTCGGACCAGGTCGTTGAGTTGGGCGTCGACGTTGGCCAAGCCGGGCGATGCGGGCTCTATGGGAGGCAGGTTGGCCTCCAGTACCGGGAGTCACTCGTCGTCGGTGACCTGTGCGGGCGCGTTGGCGCCGGGGTCGCGAATCGCGGGATCGGTGGTTGGCGCGGGCGCGGGACTGGCGGTGGCCAGGCCGATGAAGAAGGCGGCACCGATCACGGTGACGATGAGCAGGATTACGGGGAATAGAGTGGCTATGTGTAACATAGTCCTGGAACTGATCTGTGGCATGGCGGTACTCCGAGTGCAGCGTGTCGGGACCGTTGAGCGGGGGTGTGTCGTCGGGGTGACGATGGCTGGCGATGGGGGGCGAATGTGCAAGTCTGGAGTCCCTGGACGGGAAGTTGCGGTTGGGTTTGCGGCGGGTCTGAAGACCCGCCGCGTGTTCTGATGCCGGCGTTGGATTTGGCATCGGGTGGGCCGTTACTCCGGTGTCGACGCTGTGGCGGGGTGCCGGGCGTAGGCGGTGTTGCCGACGTTGGCCGGCGCGCCGGTGGCAGCGCTGGTGATGACGGCGTTGTTGTGGAGGAGGGCGTTGGCCGGTATGGCCACCGCGTCGTGGGCGTAGGTCAGGGGCGAGAGGGACCTTTCGAAGGTCATGGTCGCTCCGGAAGTCTCGCCGGCGTAGGGGTAGTAGCCCTGGTGACGGAAAACGCCGTCGGCGTATTCGTGGACGATAAGCTCGGGGATGTTCAGCGATGCGTCGACGGTGATGTTCTCGGAGAACGTGACGTCGACGTTGATGGTGTCGCCGGCGTCCCATTGGCCGTCTCCGGTGTGGGCGTGGGCGGCGATGCTGGTGATCGTGGGCCCGGTGGTACCGTGAAGCGACGTGCTGCGGCTGTACTCGGGGTGCTGTCGGTAGAAGGTGTCATTGCCGGTGCCGGTTAGGAAGATGGTGCTGGCCTCGACCAGAACCCTGGTGGCGGGGGCGTTGTCGATGATGCACCGGAAGACGATGGTGTCGGTGCCGGAGCCGCTGTGGTAATCGGCGATGGCTCCGGTGGAGTTCTTGTGGAGGCAGTTGACGCCGTCAGCGTTGGTCGACGAGCGTGTTCCGTAGATCGCGGACTCGGGGCCGACGGTCGTCGGGTTGGACAGCGAGACCGTGATGTCCAGGAACTCGCCGTCGGTGTAGAGGTTGTCGCCGCCGGGGTCGGAAAACGTGACGCTTTCGATGCGGACGGTGTGGGTCTCGTGGGTGATGGTTCCCGAGGCCGGGTAAGCGGCGCTGGTCACGGTCTCGTAGAAACCGTCGAGATCCTGGTAGAAGACGAATACGCGGACCTTGGCTCCGACGTCGTCAGCGGTTAGGGTGTAGGTGCTCGAGGTTGCTCCCCTGATCGGTCCGATGTTGTTTTGTTTGATTCTGGACCCGGAATATCCGACTACGGCGGGGATGCCGTTAGGGTCGGATAGACCGGTGACGTCTGCGTGGAGAGTTTGGCTTTGGCGGGCCTGGCCGCTGATGGCGGGTTTACCGGTGAGTGGCTCGTTAGGTGGCGCGGTCAGGATCTTGACCGGGACGGTCTCGCCGGGGCTCCAGGAGAGTCCGGTCTTCGCAAAGAAGAATTGGTTGCCAATTCGGGTAGAGATGGAAAAGGGGAAGCTGTGCTGGCCGACCTGGAGTTGGTCGAATGGTCCGAAGTTGGGTGGTGGTGTGATGTTGATGGCCATCGTGCCGTCGGGGGCGACGTAGAGCGCCTCGACCGTGTGGACGTCGGAGTTGAAAGTGAAATCGGTGTCGGTGATGGCTCCGACCTGGCCGGTGGAGTTGGTGGCGCTGATGTAGCCGTATCTGGAACCGGTGGAGCCGATGGTTACGATCGGACACCAGTTCTCGTGGGCTCTGGCGCGGTCGCATTCCTTGGCAACGAAGTTCTGGTAGGGGAACAATTCGCTGACCCGGGTTTCGGAGTTGCCGGCGGCGTCGCCGAAGGTGTAGGTGACCTTGAGCTGGCGGCCGAGGTCGGCGTCGGTGAGCGTGTGGATGGACCGGGTGGCGCCGTCGATGTAGGTGATGGTGTCGCCGGCGACGCGGTACCACTGGTATCCGAATACGGAGTGTTCGGGGATGCCCTGTGCGTCGCTGCTCCCGTTGCCGTCGGAGGCCAATGTGTGGCCGACGCGGGCGGTGCCGGTGATGACCGGGAGGCCGGAGACCTCCTGGGCGTCGGCAGGATTGTTGAAAAACGCGAAGACCATGGCGGCGGGAACGAGGCTGGCGATGATGATGGACAGCGGGGCGATGGATAGGCGTCGGCCTCGTGGCAATGGGATCCGCGGAGCGGGGCGGTGGGTTTGGTCAGTTTTGTGAGGGGTGAGCAAGATGTGCTCCGGGTGTCATTCATGGATGGAGTAATCTGTGAAGGCTCGGGTGGTTCTGACTGTAGGCCGTGTGGCCGTTGACCGGTAAGAACGGGGCGTCGGAGGCGCCGCAAGTACTGGGATGGGGTCGGACCGGGCCCGTTGGAGCAACCGGCGCACCCGCCGGTTGCGGAAGTGGGGGCGCGGTGAGTGACGCATAGGCAGGAAGGTGGGTGTTCAGTGGCATTGGCGTGGGTGACGGGACCGTTCAGGAACCGGGTCCGTCGTCGGTGAGAGTCAACGGGCCGGTGAACCGGCGTCCGTCGTCGCTGCAGATGGCGCCCTGGTCGTCGCAATTCGCGGTGGACGGCAGGGTGACGGTAACGGCGGCGTTGCCGGCGGGCGTGACCGTGATCTCCCAGCGGACGTTGCCCGGGGGCTCGAGGCGGCGCGCCTTGCTGACCGTGCCGTTGGTCACGGTGAAGGCGTGCTGGTGCAGGGTTTTGTAGCTGAAATCGGCGACAGGCGCTTCGCTGAGAGTGAGGTGGAAGGTGAAGCGGGCGGATCCGTCGTGGTTGGTGTGAGCGTTGGAAATCGTTGCAGTCAAGGGCGGCGTAACGGCCAATACGGAGACGGTCACGTCGTCGGTTGAAAAGAGGTCGCCTCGGTCGGTGACGGTGAGCCGGAAGGTGAGGCTCAGGGCTTCGGTCGAGGTCGGAGCGGTAAAGGTCGGGTCGGCGATGGTGTTGGAGGAAAGAGCGATGTCCGGTCCCGACGTTTGGGTCCAGGTGTAGGTCAGAGTGTCGTTCTCGTCGGGGTCGCTTCCGGCTCCGTTGAGGTTGACGGCGGACCCTGCGGTGACGTCGCTCTGGTCAACGCCTGCGTTTGCGGTTGGAGCTTCGTTGACGTTGGTGAGGATTACGACCAGGTCAATTGAGTCGTTCAGGTTGCCGTCAGAAACATTGACGGTGACTTCGTAGCTGCGGTTGGCGTGGCTGTCGCCGGGGTTCTCGAAATCCTGGGCTGCAACGAATGAAAGGGAGCCGCCGGTGGTGATGGAGAAGAGGTTTCGGTCGGCCCCGCCGGTGATGGACCATGTCAAGTCCGTTTGGGCGGTGTCCTGATCGGTGGCGGTCATCTGGTAGGCGGCGGTGGAGTTCTCCGGCTGGGAGATGACGGTATCTGTGATGATGTCGGGCGGGGAGGCTTTGACCGGCGGGTTTGGCGCGGGTTCGGTATTGATGGAGCGCCCGGTGCCGCCGGAGATCGTTCCGTCGACCTTGTGGCCGGAGCAGGTTCTGCCGAGGCTGAAGTTCAGGACGGCGTCAACGGCGGCGGCGTTCTGGATGGTGTCGTCCGAATCGACGATGAAGGAAGTATTGGCTCCGCCGTGTCGGCCAAGCCAGATGCCGTTGGCGTCGGAATCGGTGCCGACGACGGTGTATTCGAAGACGACGGTGTCGCCGGAACTGGCGGCGGCGTTGTAGGCGGCGTCTCGGTCGCCCGAAACGCTGAAACGGAACTCCGGGTCGCCGGCGACGGTGACGTCCTGGTTGAAGGTGGCCGTGATCTGGATGACGTCGTCGGCGCCGTAGGTGTCGGAGTTGGTTCCGCGTTGTGGGTCCGATGTTATGGCGACGGACGCGATACGGGCCAGCGGGCTGACGCGGTGATTTGGCTGGACCCCCTGGCCTCCGATACGTCCGTGGGTGATGGTGGCGTTTATGTTCGTTCCGGCGTCGCGGTAGGAGTCCTGGATCGCGTCGTCGGAGTGGAGCCGGATGCGATCGTTGCCGATCCAGACGCCGTCAGGGTCGTTGTCCGTGGTCTGGAACGTGTAGGTGAAGGCCATCGTGTCGGCGTCGCTGAGGGCGGCGTCGTAGTTCATAAAACGGTCGCCGGAGACGCTGATCTGGAAGGTGGGGTCACCGGTGACTGAGATTGGTTGGGAGAAGTCCACGTTGATCTGGAAGGTGTCGCCGGTGGTGTACCACGGCGGGGATGAGGGCCGGGAGACGATGTGGACGCGGGTGATGTAGGGGACGGCGTTGACGGTCTGGGTGAGCGATGCTGGTATGTTGCGGTTGGTGAGGATGGCGGGCACGTTGCCGGAAATGCCGTCACGACCGACTCGGAAACCGCGGTTGTCCTGATCGGTGTCGGTGACGGTGTATTCAAAAGTGGCCGTGTCCGAGTTGTCGGCCATGGCGGTGAGAGTCGGAGAACCGGTGCCGATGATGATGGGCAGGCTGAGTTCGCCGGCGACGGGTTCGCTGAATTGGGCGGTGAAGGAAATCGTGTCGCCGGTTTCGTAGCTGTAGCCGTTGGGCGGTGTGGAGCTGAGGGTGAGGCTTTCGAGGTAGGGCAGGTCGAGATTGACGGGGCGGCCGTAGAGGGCCAGGGTGCAACGGGCGTCGGGTATTCGGTGTGTGCGTCCGGAGGCGAAACCGTTGCCGTAAATACTGATCTCGCCGTGCATGGCCCAGCCGGGTAGGGAGTCGGAGTCGATGTGGGGCGTGTCTACGGTGCCGCAGCTCCAGTGGCCGGGAGACGTTTCGCTGAAAGCGATCACGTACCGGGAGTTGTCGAGGAGGAAGGTGTCAAAGGGCGCGTTGAAAGTCTGGTGAGCTCCGCGTCTGGCGTCGCCGGGGTTGTGGAATACGGCCTGGATGGTGCGTGGGTCGTAGTTGCCGCCGGCGGCGGTGCGGAGGTCGATCTGGTATTCGTCGGCCGGGATGCGGTCGGACATGCCGGCGCCGGGAAAGCGGACGGTGAGGCGGTCAACGAGCCAGGCGGTGTCCGCGGCGCGCGGGGTCCGGAAACTCTGGGCGTGGTTGGGGTCGCCGCTTGGCCGTCCCGCGTGGACGGCGCTTTGGACGGTGCCGATCAGCTTGGTTTCGGGAGCGGCGATGTATGAGGTTTGCCTGCTGGATCGGGAGTCGGTTTGACCGTCTGCGGTCGTGAACCGGGTGATCACGCGGATGCGGTGATTGAGATCGGCATCGGTGAGCAGGTAGCTGGAAGCGGTGGCTCCCGGGATGTCGGTGCGGTCCCTCTGCCATTGGTAGATGATCGTGGGTGTGTTCAAGCCGCTGGAGTCGATTATGTCGTCGGTGACGGCGACGAGGCGGTGGTTGGTGAAGCCGGGGCCCCGGATTCGGAGGAGACCGGATCCCAGGGGGTGTCGGTGTCGACCAACCGGACGATGGTGGAGTTATCGGCCGTCCAGAGCGGGGCGGCGGCGTTGGGCCAGGTGTAGCCGTTGGCGCTGCGGGTGGCGTCCTTGATGTTGTATTCGCTTGGTCCGATGCGGAGGACCAGTGTGTCGGCGTCGCCGAGTGGGTTGGGGTTGGTGAGCGCCAGACGAGGCCAGTGCTCGGGGCATGGCGGATGCGGGTGGTGGCGTATACGATGCCGTCCTGGTTGAAGAGGGGCAGGGGCAGGGAGCCGTGGACGCTGTTGTCGAAGCCGGTGGCGCTCCCGGACGTTGCGGGGGTGATCGAGCTGCACCAGATCTCGGCGGGGTTTGTCCCGCCGCAGGGCGGGAGCAGGGCCGCGGCGTTCTGGTGACCGGTGTGGGAGAGGTCGGCGGGAGCGCCGGTGGCGGCGCTGGTGATGACGGCGCGGTTGGAATGGAGCGTATTTGGGAAAAACGCGACGGCGTGGCGTGGGCGCGTGTCGCCGTTGATGTGCTGGAGCGTGATCGAGTTGGCGGTGTGTTCGCCCTGGTAGGTGTACTCGTTCTGGTGGATCAGGGCGCCGATGGAATACTCCTGGGCGACGATGGAAGGCGCGTGGCGGCTGGCGTCGATGACGATGTTTTCCGAGAAGGTGAATGTGTTCTTAATGGGTTCTCGGTGAGCCCAGTAGTGGCCGGCCAAGGGGGGTTGGAGGGCGGCGCTGGTGATGGTGGGGCCGGCGACGCCGTGGAGTGACGTCTGTCTTTGGTAAGCGGGATGTCCGCGGTAGTAGCGGTCGTTGCCGTGGCCCACGATGTGGACGGAATCGGCGGCGGCGACGGACTGGGTGGTGGCCTCGTCGGCGACGCCGCAGCGGAAGATGATGGTATCGGTGCCGGAGCCGCTGTGGTAGGGAGCGATGGCGTCGTCGCCGTGGGGAGAGGCGCATTTGAAGCCGGCGGTGTTGTCCTCGGACTGGGTGCCGAACAGCGATGACGTGGGCAGAACCGTGGTGGGATTGCTCAGGGTCACGGTGTAGTCGACGGTTTCGCCGTCGGTGTAGAGGTTGTCGGTTCCAGGGTCGGAAATGCCGATGTTGGTGACTCTGACAAAATGGCTGGTGTTGGTGACGTTGCCGGAACTGGGATAGTCGGCGCTGGTGCTGGTCTCGGCGTTCCCGGCCAGGTCGGTGAAGGACACCTGGATCCTGACTTTGCGGCCGGCCCTCGTCGAGGTGAGTTGATAGGTGCTGTCGTTGGCGCCGATGATGTCTGTATAGGCATTGTTGCGTTTTTCTTGCCACCGGTAGTCGAAGGTCTGGGGCAGACCGTCGAGGTCGACGAGTCCGGAGAGGTCGGTGTGGAGGGTTTGGCTGACGCGGGGCGCGCCGCCGATGGATATGGAACCGGCGACTGGCCTGTTGGGTCGGACGGTGAGGATTTTGACGGGAACGGTGTCGCCGTCGGCCCAGGTGATCCCGGGGTTGGTCCAGGAGTAGACATTGTTGGAGGTGCCGGCGTCGGCAAAATCGAGTAGGCGGTGGCCAAACTGGAGGCGCTGGCTGGTCCCAAGGAGGACGGCGGGCTCGAATGTGAAGATGAGGATGCCGGAGGGGTTGATGATGAATTGGGTGAGGGAACGGCTGGCGGAGGAGTATTGGAAAGTCTTGGGATCGAGTTCGCCGGTGTCGGTGGTGGCGTCGATCCAGCCGGTGTTGCTGGCGCTGGTTTCGCTGCCAACGGTGAGGACGGCGCACCAGTGTTCGTTGGAGTCGGTGGAGTCGCAGGCGTCGGTTACGTAGTTGTCGACGGGAAATGCGACGCTGGTCCGCGTTTCGTAGTTATTGGCGTTGTCGCCGAAGATGTATTTGACTTTGAGCCGGTGTCCGACGTCGGCGGCGGTGGGTGTGTACGTGGAGTCGGTGGCGTCGTGGATCGGTGTTTCGGAGTCTTGGGCGACGCGGATCCATTGGTAACCGTAGACCACGTCGTCGGGTATGCCGTCGGCGTCGGTGATGGCGGAGGCGTCGGAGGTGAGGGACTGACCAACCTGGGCGGTGCCGGTGATGGTTGGGAGGCCGGAGGCGTCCTGGGCGTGGGAAAGCGGAGCGCGGGTGGTAATGGTTATGACGGCGGTGAGGGCGGTAATCAGGGAAATGCACGCGAGAGTGAACAGGAAGTGAGCCAAGGCGGGGTTTTTGGTGAGGGGGTTAGGTTGGTCGAGCACGACGTTGTCCACGGGTTAATCACGGGTACGGTAAGGGTCGGGGTTGGGTTGTCGTGACCGCGGGTTAAGTGGGCGGTAAGGCGTGGCGCGAGGCGCCGGTGATGGCTGTGGCTGGTACTGTTGGGAGGCTCCGGGGCGGGGGATCAGGAACCGGGTCCGTCGACGGTGAGAGTCAACGGGCCGGTGAAACGGCGTCCGTCGTCGGTGCAGATGGCGCCCTGGTCGTCGCAACTGGTTGTTGAAGGCAGGGTGACCGTGACGGTGGCGTCGCCGGCGGGTGTCACCGTGATCTCCCAGCGGACGTTGCCTGGGGGCTCGAGGCGGCGCGCCTTGCTGACCGTGCCATTGGGCACGGTGAAGGCGTGCTGGTGGAGCGTCTTGTAGCTGAAATCGGCCTCGGGCGTCTCGCTGAATTCCAGGTGGAAGGTGAAGCCGGCTGATCCGTCGTGGGCTGCGGGGACGTTGCTGTACGTGGCCGTCAGCGGGACTGGAGCGGTGTCCTGGGCAGGGGCGCTTGGCGGGTCCCCGGTCGGCTGCGGCTCCTGACTGGGTTCGGGCTCCGGCTGAGCGGGCGCGTCGTCGGTGTGGGGCGTGTTCGAAATGGTGCCGGTGGCGGTGCCGTCGACGATGACGGCGCCGCCGGCGTTGGACAGGGTGAGGGTCAGCGTCTCGGCGGCTTCGTCGACGGTGTCCTGGAGGACGGTGACGGAAACCGTCTTGGAGGTCTCGTTGGCGGCGAAGGTGAGGGTTCCCGAGGTGGCGGTGTAGTCGTCGCCGGCGGTGGCGGTACCGGTGCCGTCGGAGGTGGCGTAGGAAACGGTGACGGCGCTGGCGCTGGCGCGGCTAAGGGTGACGGGGAAATTCAGGGTGGCGTTGGCGCCCTCGGCGGTCGCGGCGTTGCCGATGTTGATCAGGGGTGGGCCGGGGATTGTGATTTGGGTCGATGCGAGCATTCGACCGCTTGAGTCGCAGACGGCGTGGTCCTGAGAACAGTTGGCTGTGGCGTTTACCGTGGCGGCGATGTCGTCGGTGGATGCGGGGCGGATCTGGATGCCCCAGAGCTGGTCGTTGCCGCTCGTCCGTCGCCAAACGCGGTCGATGGTCGCGCCTGAAAGGTCCAGGAGGTGGTCTTCTATGGTGACGTAGCTGAATCCGGCGGCCGGAGCGTGGTCGAAATCGAGGTGGAGGTCGAATGAATCGGATCCGTCGTGGTTCGTGGGGACGTTCGTGAAACTGGCGGTGATCGGCCCCAGGACGGTTGAGGACAGTGGGGTGTTGAGGGGTTCGTTGTTGACGCAGATGTTTGCATCGTCGTCGCAGGAACCGGTGGGAACCGTGACGGTGACGTCTTCGGTCCCGTTGGGCGAAACCGTGACTTTCCAGGCGGTTGGATCGTTGTCGTCGGTCTGCTGGGTCTTGGTCACCGCGCCGTTGGTGACGGTGATGGTGGACCCAGGTTGGTTGTTCTTGGGTGCGATGCCGGAGGGCGTTCCGTTGAAGATGAGGTCCAGGTTGAAGCTGTCGCTCACGCTGTGGTGTTTGGGAGCGCCCATGAACGCCGAGGTTGGGTTTACGCTGCGGATGAAGAAACCGTGTACGGTTGCGCCGTCGTGTTCGAGATTGGCGTCGGCCTGGGTTGTGGTGCTGCGGATCGCGCCGCTGTTGACGGTGAGGCTGTTGGCTTTGACCTTGATTATGTTCTGGTCGCCATCGGTCCGCTGAACCAGGTAGGTGAAACGCAGCGTGTCGGGTGCGGGTCGGCTGTTGTACCCGGCGGTGCGTTCGTTGGCGCTGGTGGCGGAGTTGTTGATTTAGAGGGCAATGCCGAAGTCGGAGCCGGTGACGCTGACGTTCTCGCTGAATTTCACGTCGATTCGGATGGCGTTGGGGTTGTAGGAATACCACCAGCCGTGGTGGTCTCCGGAAACGCGGACCCGTTTGACGTGGGGCTTGGGGATCTTGACCAGTCGGACGGTGGACTGGTCGTTGGTGTCCCAGATGGCGTCGACGGATGACCAGGTGTAGAGGAGGCCGGAATGAACGGCGTTCCGGAAATCGAATTGCCTGGCGCCGATCAGGTGGCGGACTTCGTCAGGGTCGAAGGCCGGCGTGGTTGTGGCGGCGAAAGCGATCTCAAGGTTGGATTGGTTGTGGGTGATCTCGGTGATAGTGTGTGGGTTGCTGCCTTGGTCGAAATCATCCTCCGACAGGGTGCCGGCGACGTTCTGTTCGTAGCCGCGGGCGGTTCCGGTGGCGCCGGCGGTGAGTTGGCCGCACCAGATCTTGTCGTCTTTGGGTGTGCCGCAACCTGGCACCAGGGTGAGGGCGTTGTTGCGGGCGGTGTGGGAGAGGTCGGCCATTGCTTTGTCGTCCTGGGCGACGATGTAACCGGATCCGTGGAAGAAGAAGTTGGGCAGGAGCCGGATGTAATCGACGGGGTGGGCGTTCGACGGCAGTGTGCGGGAGAAGGTGAGGGTGGCCGTGCCGGAGGCGTAGTTGTAGTTGTGGGCCTGGCTGCCGTTGGGAACGTTCTCGATGGCGGTCAGGTAGGGGCGACCGCCGCTGGAGTTGACGGTTACGTTTTCGCTGAAGGTGGCCTTGATCTGAACAGTGTTGCCGGCTTGCCAAAGCCGGTCTTCGGGAGCGGCGTTGGTGGTGAAACCGGTGACAGTGGGGCCGGCCAGGCCGTGGGTCTGGGAGTCGCGCATGTACCTGGGGTGAATGTTGACGTAACGGTTGGTGTTGTTGATGCCTTTCAGGGTCATGCTGTTGGCGGCGACCAGGACACGGGTCCTGGCGGGACTGTTGAGCTGGCAGCCGAAAACCAGGGTGGTGGAGCTGCTGACGTTCTGTTTGAGGGTGGCATAGTTCACTGAGTGGCCGCCTCTCGAACAACGGAAGCCGTCCTTGAGCTCGTCGTCCCAGGTGCCGATGATGGATCCGGTGTTGGCGTTGGTGGCGTGGTTGAGGGTGACGGTGATGTCGATGTTCGTGCCTTGCCTCCAGACGTGGTCGGCGTTGGGCGCGGAGAAGGTGATGTTCTCGACCCGGAGCCAGGTGAGCGCATTGACTCTGGGGTCGGCGGGCTGGCCGGGGTCGGCGGTAGGCGGCGCTGGCGACGGGGTCCGGTCGTCGTTTGGCGCGGGTGCGGAAACGACGCGCGGGTGCGCGCCGTCGGCTCGGTTAGGGTTCTGGCTGAAAGAAGCCAGAAGCGCAATTGTGATGATGGTCAGGATCAGTGCGGCTCGGACGAGGAGCGCGCGCGTTGGGAACGAACTGAACCTGGGGCGGATCGGGGATAGCATAGCGAGGCTCCCGTGGGGTTTAGCCGTGGGTGAGTGTCCGTTGGCGTCCAGGGCTGTCTGCGTAGCGTCGAAGCGAAAAAGGGCGCGCATGGCCGATCGCTGAGCATAATGCCGACGTGCCGATGGCTTGATATAAATATGCTATGTACTACAACAATAATAGGCGAGTTGCAAGACCGAGAGAGTAGCGATTAGACATCATTGGGTCAGTGCAGGATGACACGTATGGGTTAGCGGGAGCCGGTTGCGATTTGGCTTGGAAGTGGCAGGTTGGTCTGCAATCCGGGCCGAGCGCAGCCCCGAGGAGGGCTCTCCGGATTGGAAGGGTTGGTGGCGGCCGGCGCGGTCCGCGGGGGCGTACCCGGGAGGGACGAATGAACGTCGACACGGGTGCGCTCATGGCGCGGGTGAAACCGCTGGTGGACTGGACGGCGGCCAACAAATGGCTGGCGATCGCCATTGGCGTCGGCGGTTTCATTGGGGTGTATCTGCTGGTGGGCGTGATCGTGGAGGCGGTGAATGCGACGCTGGTGGCGCGGGTGTTAGCCGAAAATCCGTGCGTGCTGGTAGGAGGTGTGATGGGTGGCGGCGTGGAGCCGCTGCCGGGATCGGATGCGGCGCTGGCGTTGGCTGCGGCGGAGTCGGAGGAACCGACCTGGACTCCGGAACCGACCCGGACGCCGGTGCCGACGTTGCTGCCGTCGCCGACGCCGGTGCTCTGGGTCAATGGGCAGCAGCCGACGTATACCCCGCAGCCGACCTATACCCCGGCGCCGACGTATACGCCGACGCCGTATCCGACTTTCACGCCCTACCCGACCAGTACGCCCTATGGGTGGGTGCCGACGCCGACGGCGATGCTGATTCCCACGGCGACGCCTATAGCGACGGCGACGCCAATACCGACCATTACGCCGATTGCGACGGCGACGGTGGCGCCGACTTGGACGCCGGTGCCGACGGCTACTCCGACGCCAACGCCGACACCTGCGCCGCCAACGGCCACGCCGCGTCCGACCACGCCGCCGCGGGCGATATTGCGGGTGAGTCCGAGCCGGGTGGCGGCGGGCTCGACGGTGGACGTGTAGTTTGAAAACCCGCCCCGGAATATCGATCTCGACCGGGTGGAGGTTTTTTGACGGCGCAAGGCTGCCGCGGTCGGCGTGTGACGTCGGGTTGTGCGGAACTCGAGGCGTGATGGAGATCCCGGATCCGGGGCGCGAGGGCGGCGCGATCCTGGAGGTGCGGGTCGGGTCGCGAGTGTGGGCGGCTCGGATTGATGTTTACTATCCGACAAACTGATATATCTGAGGCGTCCGGGAGGTAACCTTTGGGCGCGGCATGTGATATAAATGTGTCGGTTTGGCGGGATGTGATCCCAAAAGGCCTTCGAGATTGGCTGTTTGCAGTCGGCATGTTGTGGTGTTGGGTGAGGGTGGAATGCCATGTTGACTGCGATCGTCGATGAAAATCGTGGGGCGAATCTGGAAGACCGGGGAAGGTTTCTGCTTGCCAGGTACAAGAGCGCAACGCGGGATTTACGGGAATTGAATTCGGAAAGTCTTTTCACACTTTTGGCGTTTGCCCAGTGCGGCGTGTTCGCGGTGACTGTGGACCAGAATATTGTGTTTTGGAACGCGGTGGCTGAGCGCATGCTGGGCTATTCAGCGCAAGAGGTTATCGGACGCAGGTGTGACTTGATTGAGTCGGATGACGGTCAGATGGGGTTGACGGAGCAGTGTGAGGGAGTTTGTGCGGGACTGCGGGCGGTTCGCGCCGGCGTGGTGCCGTCGACGGTTCGGGTGCGGATGCTGTGCCGGGAGGGCGGCCGCAAGACGGTGACGGTGAACCCCATGGTGGTTTCGGGAGTGATTGACGGCGCTGCGCTGCTGGTGCACCTCTTTGAGGAACCCGGAGGCGGTGAGGCGGCTGTTGAAGAGGAGGGTTTGATCGGAGGCCTGCGCGCGGGTCAGGGAGGACGCCTGGGGAGCCAGGAAGCGGCGAACCGGGTGGGTCTCACGGATCGGGAGCTGGAGGTGTTGCGGATGCTGGCGGCTGGCGCTGATAACGATGTGATCGGCGAAAAGCTGGAAATCAGTCTGTATACCGTGCGTAACCACGTCCGGAACTTGCGTCAGAAATTGGGAGCGGGCACCAAGCTGGAGGCGGTGGTGGCCGCGGTTCGTTTGGGCATCGTGTACTTCAAATAGGCTGGAGCGTGTGGATATGGCGGCTTCTCGCGATGGCGACGGACTACCGGTGGCTGGACTTCTCCAGAAGGCCAGCCGGGTGTGGCATAGGATGTCGCGGATGCTGGACGTCCAGGAGCTCCTGGAGGTTGCGGCCGGTGGAGCTCTGGAGTTGACCGGAGCGAGAGGCGTCGCGGTGCAGGTTGAAGGCGATGGAGGGGTGATTTGGGCGGTGGGGTTTGCCGGGATGCGGTCGGCGTTCACGGACGGGGGCCCGGCGGTCGGCCGGGTATACCCGGGATATGCGGGCGGCGGGGTGTCGGTGATCGACCTGGAGGTCAGCGGGAAGCAGATCGGGAGGGTCCACATAGTCCGGGAACCTTCGGAACCCGGTGTGGAGGGTTCGGAACTGTTGTTGTCGGTGTTTGCCGAGCATGTGGCGGCGGTGGTCAACAACGCGATCATCTACGGTGGCATGGTGGAAGAATCTGAACGAAGGGGGAGGGTTGAAGGCATGAGCCGGGTTGGCGGGGTGGTGTTTGAGGGCGAAACGGGCGCGCTGCATACGGTTTCGGACGGCGCGGCGGCGCTTTTGAGCCGGTTTCTGAAACCGGGCATGGCGTGGGATGAGGCGGCGCAGGGGATTGTGTACCGGCGTGCCGACGGGACGATGGTATCGGGTCGGTCCGAGGATTTTTCCGGGATCTGTATACCGGGGAGGAAATAATCGCGGAGGAAATGCGGTTGAGCGTGGGTTCGGCGGTGGACCTGCCGGTTGTCGTCAGCTCGACGCCGGTGCGCGACGGCAACGGTCGGGTGAGGATGGTGGTGGTGGCGGTTTGGGCCCGAGTTTCGGAACTGGGGTCGGCGCCGGCGAACGATGTGGTGGGGATGATCGGCGGGGACCTGAATGCGCCGCTGACGGCGATACGGGGCACGGCCGCCTACGCCCTGGCCGCGGGCGATGGGCTGGATCCGCGTCAGGCCGGCGAGCTCTTTCGGGTGATCGACGATCAGGCGCTGTCGGCAGGTAACTACCTGAACGACTTGGCGCGACTGTCCGGTTTGGAGCGGGGGGTGGACGAATTGTCGTTTGCTCCGTTGCCGGTCAGCGTGGTTGTCGAGCGGCTGCGCCAGCTCGGGATCGCGGACGCGCGGGCCGGCAGCGTTGACGAGGTCGACGGGGAGGTGGCGCAGCGGGTGAATGTGCACCTGGACCTGGTGGTCCATTGCCTGATGAGCATGGCGCGGGAGATGTCGAGGAGGGGTTCGGGACGTTTGGGGCTGCGGCTGTCGGTGGCGCGGTGTGAGGAAGGGGTGGTGTTCGCGGTGACGACCTCCGCGGACCGGTCCGTATTCGAGGAGGCGGTGGCGGCTGAGGGAGGTATGGACATGGTCGGGAACGTGGATGGGAGGGCCCGGATGTCAATGGCCTTCTGGCGCGAGGTGGCGCGGCTGCACGGCGGGCGCTGTGTGGTGGATGTGAGGCGGGAGGATAGCTATGTGATGTGCCTGGTGTTGCCGGTGGTACCGTGACGGGGCGGGCAAAGGAGTTGCGGCGATGGAATTCCTGATTTGGCGCGGCCGGGTGCGGCGCAAGCCCTTCTGGCTTGGAATGGCAGCACGGAAGACCTGGGTGTGGGCGTGACGTTGCTGGCGCTGGTAGTGGTGCTGGCCTATGGGATGGTCGCGCTGGGTGCAGCCAGGTGCTGGGACGCAGGGCACGGGTCGTGGAAAGCGTTGACGTTGCTGGTGCCGCTCCTGGGGCTGATCATGCTGTTCGTTATCGGTTGCGAGGAATCCCGGGATCGGGTGTCGGCGGAGGCGGCGGCGGGCGACGCCGGGTCAGCCGAGGCGTCGACCGACGAGGCCGGTGATGCCCTGGACGAAGGTGTGGCCGATCGAGTACAGCAATAGCAGCATGGTGATGATGGGCGCGAGCTTGGCCAGGGTGACGATGAACTCGGTGACCGGGTCGACGTCCTGGAGGATGGCGTAGTTGAGGGTGACCATGTGCATGATCGAGCGCATGATGGCAGGAGCCAGGGCGAGCATCTGACCGAAGGTGAGTCCGCCTTCGGATGGCACTGCCGCGTGGGCTGCGGATAGGGGTGTGCTCTGGAGCCAACTGGCGGTGGAACAGAGCCGCTGGTGCATGGCGGCGTACATCTCGTGAGCGCAGGAGGTGTCTCCGACGGTGAAGTTGGGGTCGATGCTGCTGTCGACGGCCCAGCTGACCAGGAGTAGGCAGGCGTGGACGACGATGAAGGTGAAGAGCAGTCCGATCCCGATGGAATTTACGTTCATGGCGGGGCCTCCCGGGTGAGGGACCGCTGGAGGTGCAGCGCCGCCGTGGCGGGAGTGGCGAGGTCCGGTGCGGCGGTGGCCCGTGGGGGCTCTGGAATGGGTAGCTGCTTTGGCGTTAGGGCCTGGTTTACGCCTTTAGGGTGTTCCAGGCCTTGGTGATGACGATGAACAGGATGCCGACGGCGGGGAGGAATGCGGTGCCACCCTGGAGGTCGAATAGGACGTAGCCGAGGGCGGACCACATGAAGAAAAGGACGACAGTGGCCATTGCCGCGCCGGCTGGTGAAAGCGGGCTTTCGCTGTTGGACAGTTTCCAGGCGCGGTGGTAGGCCCAGCCGGCGGTGCCGAGGCAGGCGATGGCCCAAACGACGATGGCGAGGTCGCGTTCGCGGCCGGTTTCGAGCCCAAGGAGGGAGCCGACGAGACCGCCAATTTCGATGTTGACCTTGCCCTGGTAGCGGCCGCGCTGTTTGGAGGTCGATGGTGGTCCCCTGGACGGGCGGAGGGACTTCGAGCAGGCTGAGCGCGGCGAAATACTTGGCGGACCATCGGGAGTAATGTTTTTCGCCGCCGGCGACGGTGTAGATGAAATCGTCCGTGTCAACCCGGCAGGATTCGGGCCCGGAGCAGGATAGCGCGCCGCGGTAGCGGATCTCGATCTGGCCTTCGGTGGCCAGGGTGTCGAAGTTGTGCTCAAGCCCGACGGGGTTGTTGACCGGGTGGATGGTGGTGAGTGGCTCGCCGGTGCCCGAGGGCTGGGCGATCTGGATCTCGTAGCGGTTGGCGCAGACGATGGGGTGCATCCGGATGTCGATGTTGTAGGTTCCGTCGTCGTTGCGGCGGTTGACGGTAACGTAGTCGATGACCGGTTCTTCGTTGGTGAAATAGGTCTCGCCGCGGTACTCGGGTGGCGTTGGGGTGAAGGGAGGGAGTGGGTCCAGGTTTTGGATCTCGCACCTGTCGGGACGGTCGTTGACGTTGATGTTCTGGCCGTTCCCGGTCTCGGTTTCGGGCGTGTCAGGCTTGGAGGTGAGGGCGCCGGTGACATAGCTGATGGAGCCGGTGACTTCGGCAAAGCGTCCGCCGGGGTTGACGGTGACCGTGATTGTGCTGGCTTCAGCGGGATTGGTGGGGACGATGCTGATGGTATAGACGGTGTCGCTGACCTTGGTGAAATCGGTGTAGACGTCGCCGGTGACGGTGATCTGTCCGACGGAGTCGACGAAACTTGCCATGGCTTCGGAGAGCGTGATGGTTACGGTGAAAGGATTGGAATTGGTCTCCGTGGGGGTGATGGTGATGGCGGTGCCGGAGTAAACGACGGTACGGGAGGTTTCGGCGTTGGCGATGCCGGCGTCGTTGGTGGCGGCGTCGACGGTGTAATAGTAGGTCCGGAGGCTTTGCCAGCTGGAGGTTGTTCTCCACCCGCCGATTGGCGCGATGTCGCATGCGACGCCGAGACAGCAATGGCCCTCCTGGGATCGAAGTAAGGCGGTGGTCTGGCTATAGCCGCCGTGGCGGAGCTCGTCGACCCACGCCTGTTGTTGAGGAGTGAGGGACATGGCGTTACCCCATGAACAGGCCGCGAGGTTCGGCTTCGATGATCGCTGCGATCTGTTCGAAACTGAACCCGTGGTCGTTGAGGTACATTAGCGTGAGCGGGGCGCGGTCAAAGTCCCGGTCGGCCTGGGCGCGGTCGATGGCGGCGGCGAGATCCGGGCCGATGCGATCGCGGAAATCGTCGGTGTCGGCGAATTCGGCGTCGTTGGTGTGGAGCCGGAGGAACTGCATCACCGGGAATGGCGGCCGGGTGTTCTGGCCGAGGTACGATTGGGGGCGTTACCCTCGGGGGCCTCCCGGTCGGATATCCCGGAGACGTCGCAGGCGACGCCGAGGCAGCAATAGGTGTCCTGGTGTCGGAGGTGACCTTTGGCCTGGCGATAATCGCCGGAGCGGAGGGCCTCGAGCCATGAGCGTTGCTCAGGAGAGAGTGGCATTGGTGAGCTCCTTGTCGCTGGAGAACGCCGGGGCGAAGCTGGGCTTTACGCAATTCAAGCGGCGTAAGCTAGGGAATCCACCATTCGGTGGTACAAGTCGGCGGGGAGTTCCTGAATGTCGGTG
Source organism: uncultured Dehalococcoidia bacterium (assembly GCA_951813535.1). Lineage (GTDB taxonomy): Bacteria > Chloroflexota > Dehalococcoidia > Lucifugimonadales > UBA3495 > Bin87. The sequence goes on from OX638345.1 coordinate 3,805,740, forward strand.
CTGACTGCGGACAGTGAAAAACCCTCTGACGCCAGCCACAAGTGGCGACGCACCAAGGCGATGGCGTCCACGAAGGTCGGCGACGGTTTGTCGTACCAGGCGGCGGTGCGCTGGGTGATGGGATGTTGTTTTTGCAAGGCGTGAGCGGCCAGGGCGGTCCAGGAGAAAAGACCCAGCAGGATGGGCGTGGTGCGGGCGATGGCCAGGTCGGACCACTGGCGCTGGGTCTCCACGCCCCGGTGGGTCCGCACCTCCTGAAAGGTGACTTCGAGTTGCCAGCGCAGCACAAACCACTCCCGGATTTGGACCGGGGATCTGGGTTGGGTCCGCCGACGGATCGGTGCAGAGCAGGGCCTGAGGATCGAAGGCACCTTCGGGGTCCCGGACCAATACCCAGCGGATGGTCACCGCCGGTTTGCTCGAGCGGTACCAGATGGCGGTCTGGGAGGTGGGTTCCACGGTACGGGTGGCGCCGTCGTACCAAGACACCGCGGCGACGGTCCACGGCACGTCGGCCTGGTCCAGGAGGGTTTTCAGCGATGGTCGTCGCGGGCCTTTCAGGGCGGGCCGACCAGTTTGGCCCGGCGGCCGCGGTGGTGCTGGCGCGTAGAGTGCGGCGTCCAGGCGCAGTCTGGCAATGAGAGTAACGGGTTCACGGAGGGACTGGCAGCAGTGCAGCAGGTCCAGTAGGCGTAGCCGTTGTCCCCCACCAGCACCAGGGGCCGATGGGGCAGCCAGCGACGCAGGAGCATGACCATCTGCCGAGCCCAGTCGGTGATCTTCTTGTGCCGGCGTCCCTCTTGCTGGTGGTAGCGGGAGGAGGGCGCCAACACGGTTAGCACCGGCAGCGCCCAATGTCGTCCGGACCACGGGATGTGGCCCAGCCACATCAGGGAAATCCAGCGCAATCCACTGGCCTTGACCAACTGGTGGCGACTGGACCGCACCGCGTTCCGGTAGATGCCGCGGGCCCTGATCTTGGCGCCACGACGCCGTTCCAGAGTTTCCCGATTGGTCGATGATCGCACGCCGAAGATCAAGGGACCATCGCCGCGATCCAAGTAGTGGATCAGCAGCAAGAGCAGGATGCGTGCCGCCTCACGGGGCGACCACACCGCCCGATTGAGCACCTCGTGGTAGCGAGCGTAGTCGCGCTGGTCGCTGCGGCCCATGACGCGCAAGGCCGCGGCCACAGTGCGCTGACCCGTGGCCAGGACCGCGCCGACCAGCAAGAGCTGGGCCTTCTGCCAGGTCGGGTTGGTGAACAGCGTTGCGAAGGGGGCGAGTATCGGTACAATGGCTTCCGGCAGGGTGAGCATGGCTGGGCCTTTGTGAGATTTGGGTCAGGCCAGATTACCCTGTCTTTATACTTTTTCTAAATGTTGCGTAAGGCCTAGCTAAGCGCTTACCGCTTTAGCAGACGGGTTTGCCCCGGAGGAACTGGGGGAGCCTGAGGGCGGAGACCTTGGGGAAAAAGCGGGTGTAATCGAAAGGCGGCGGATTTGGGCTGATGGCCTGCTGGCCGACAATATCCGGGATGATTTCGGATTTCCGGGAGCGCGGCAAGGGGCCATGGCAGAGGAGGAGATGGTGGCTATAGCCACTGGGGAGGTGAGGGGGAGCGCTGGTATCTGCCGACCAGCCTGAGTTCGCGCCAGTGCGGCCCCAAGAGATGCTCCGGCTCTTCCGCGACCACTGGAGCACTGATAACAGCCAACATCACGTGAAGGACCGCAGCTGGAATGAGGACGTGCAGACGCCGCGCTGTTCGGGTTTGGGGGAGATATTCGCCGCCCTGGTCAACACCGGGCTGAACGCCCTGCGCCCGGAGGGATGGTTCCCTCCCCGGATGTCTATGCCCTTGCGAGCCAAAACTTGCGCCCCGCCCAACACCGACCATCGACCGCCTCTTCGGTCGAGCCTCCTGACTTTGCAATCGTTCGGTTGACAGACGGGATGCTTTAGTTTACGGTGAGCCACCAAACGACGAAAACACGACGCACACGCTCGTTTTCAATACGGGAAATGATAAAGCAGGTCTTATACCATTGAGCGTTTCGTTATGGCACCTCTCAGCAGTACGAGTAAGTCGTCGCACCACAGCCCGGGAACACCTAACCCCCTGGCACGACTATCGGTTTCCAATCCCGAACGTCTGGAGGTCGAAAGATGACACACGGATTGTCACGGATACTCAAGAACATTGTGTTTGCCCCGTTGATTCCGATATTGCTGATGACGATCGCCTGCGGGTCTGCCGCCAACCCAACACCTGAAGCCATGGCGCCTGCTTCTGCCGGAGAGCAAACTCCGGAGGTTCGAATCCGAGAGATCGCCGTGGCCACGGAGATTCCAACTGCGATACCCACACCGGTGGCCGCTGCGGGAGACGCCAGATCGGTTTCTCTCCTCGATCCCAACGCGAAGCAAGGCGGGACGCTCAGGGTAGCTACGGTTGCGGATACGGCGCACTACGACATGCTGCAATCGGCTACAGCCTATACCGCTGAACCCATGAGCCAGCAATATAACGGGGTGCTACGGTACAACCCTCTGGACGGGGGCAACACGATCATCCCGGACCTGGCTGAGGACTGGACAGTTTCGGAAGATAACCTAACCTGGACTTTCCCGCTCCGCGAAGGGGTCAAGTTTCATGACGGGAGCGTCATGACCTCCGAGGACGTGCTCGCCAGTTGGAATCGCATTCTGGATCCTCCTGAAGGCGTTACCAGCTTGCGGCAGGACTTGTTGGCGCCACTCGTAGAAAGAATTGAGGCCCCTGACTCATCGACATTTCAAGTGCAACTCAAGCGACCGAGCGGCTTCTTCCTGGGTGCATTCGCGGTCGAGTGGAATGTAATTCACCCGAAAAAAACCCTGGAGGAGAACACGTTTGACCTCAGACAACTCAAAGGCGGCGGCCCTGGGACCGGGGCCTTCAAGTTCGTGGACTTCACCCAAGGAGAGAAGTGGGAAACCGAACGGCATACCGAATACTTTGTAGAAGGTTTGCCCTACCTTGATGGTGTGACCATCTTTTCTGTGCAAACGGCTCAACGGGATGCCCTCTGTATCGCGAACCAGGTAGATTTCTGTTGGAACATCAGCCCTGAAGCCGTCGCCGAGGTGAATAATATCCCCGGTACAACAGCGCATATTTGGCAAGGCGCCGCCGCCAACGCCATGTGGTTCAACATCGAGAAAGGAGCGCCGTGGGACGACCCTAGAGTGCGCCGGGCCATTCACCTGATCACGGACCGGTGGGCGATCATGGAAGCCACGGAAGGACTCTTCGGCAAGGTCGTGGTTGACTGGTCCCCTCCGAATATGGCCTTCTCCCCTACCGACGAGCTGTTGCTGACGAAACCGGGCTTTACGCTCGACAAAGATGCGGACATCGCGGAGGCCAAGGCCTTGATGGCTGAAGCTGGCTACGCCGAAGGCATCAAGGACGTGGACTTCTCGGTGCGTGGAGGATGGGCTCCTCGCGAGGATGTGATGGCGCCGATCGTCCAAGAGATGCTGAGGGTCCATCTGAACATCGAGTCCAATCTAAGGGCGCCGCAAGGGGGACAGTGGCAGGAAGACATGCGCACCGGGATTTTCGACATCGGCCTGGGTTCCATCGGCACCAACCTGATGGACCCTTCGGACTACGGCACCAACTTCTACAAGACCGGGGGCGCTCAAAACCTCTCTCGTTGGTCTAACCCCGAGTTTGACGCCCTGATGGACCAGATCGACGTCGAGTTGGACCAAGACAAGCGCATCGCTTTGTGGCAGCAGGCAACTGTAATTCTGGACCGAGAAGTGCCAATGGCTCCGCATCACTGGCGCATAATCTTTAACGCCTGGTACGACTACGTCGGCGGTGCAGTGCGGAAGTCCGGCTGCGGCATCTATAACTGCAACCGGTACGATACGATGTGGCTCGACCGGTAGGAGGACTCCCGAGCCTTGAGATGCTCCATGCTGATGCGCTAACACTTGCCCCAGCCCGGCTCATCCCACTCGACTAAGGTAGGAAGATGCAAACCTATATCCTGCGTAGGCTCATACTTGCGGTGCCGGCCATTTTCGTGATCACCGTTATCATCTTCGCCGCAATGCGTATCTTGCCCGGAGACGTCCTGGCGGTCATGTTCAGCGATGAAGACGGGTTTCGAATGCTCCGTGAAGCGGACCGGGAAAGGCTTCTTGAAAGCCTGGGCCTGAACGACCCTCTCTGGAAGCAGTACGTCAATTGGATGAAGGACGTGTTCACCCTGAAGCTGGGAGAGTCCTTCTGGCGGGGCGACACGGTCATGGAAACCATAACGCACCGGGGCCCGTTGACCGCGGAGATCGCGTTCCTGGCGATCGTCCTTGCTTGGATCATCGGCCTGCCTGTTGGAATCCTGGCTGCGGTCAAACAAAATAGCTTCAGCGATTACGTCGCCCGATTCTTCAGCATATTATTCCTGGCAATCCCCAATTTTTGGCTGGGGACGCTGATCGTACTCGCGCTATTGCTGGGGTGGCACTATAAGGCGCCTTTTGGAGTCATCCACATTTGGGAAGACCCGTGGGCTAACTTACAAATCGTGTGGGGCCCGGCTCTGGTGTTGGCCCTCAGTCAGGCAGCTTACGTAGCGCGCATGGCCCGTTCGACTCTCCTGGAGGTGCTGCGAGATGACTATATCCGCACTGCCAGGGCCAAGGGGCTGGCGGAGCGTTGGGTGATCTTGCGTCACGCCCTGCGTAACGCGATCCTACCGGTAATCACCCTGTCGGGAGTGCTCCTGGGATTTCTCCTTGGCGGGTCGGTCGTCGTGGAAAAAGCCTTCGGAGTACCGGGGCTGGGATCTACGCTGGTGGTTGCGTTTGTGGAACGGGATTACACCGTGATCCAGAATCTGGTCCTGCTATATGGCCTGATCTTCGTGGTGCTGAATCTTCTGGTGGACATTTCCTATGCCTTCTTCGACCCCAGGATTCGGTACTCCTAGTACGTAACCACGTGACCCCGGTTGGAACAGCGGATCGGCTGCGCACTCAGTGGTTCACTGTGGCCGTCCATTCGGACGGCCCCGCTTACCAGATGGGTCTGGACCTAACTCTACTCAGAATGAACTGGGCCTGGCTGTTCGTGGCGGACCCCTAAGACCTTCCAGCCCCTCCAGGCCGCGTCCTCCTATTCGGCGCGGGGCGGGAATTCAACTGGACAGGGGCCGCTACACGAGCCGACCACCGGAGCATTCAGACACAGCCGGCTTGAGCCCCAGGGAGTTGATAGATGGCAGAGAATCCGAGTGTCCTTGTAACCGCACCTGAGACGGTTACTACCGTCAAGGGGTATACCGTGGGGGTACTGCGGGGGCTTCGCAGATTTGCTGGAAGGCAGCCAGTGGGAACTGCCAGTGGGGTAGTCCTGGCGGTCATAATATTGCTTGCGGTCGCTTCACCCTTGATAGCCCCCTACAACCCGATCGAGGGCCACTTTACAAACATCAATGACCCTCCCGATTCGGAGTACCTCCTGGGTACCGACCGGGTCGGCAGAGACGTGCTCAGCCGGGTCATTTATGGAGCGCGCATATCCCTGTTGGTAGCCTTCGTCGCTGTCTTAGTTGGGGACGCACTCGGCGCGATGTGGGGCATAGCCAGCGGTTACCTGGGCGGAAAGTTCGATATTTACAGCCAGCGACTCGTTGAGCTGCTCTTGTCCTTCCCCACGCTCATTCTGGCTATGGTGCTGTTGTTGGGCTTGGGAGCGGGAGTGTTCACGGTTATAGTGGCCATCTCCATTACCCGCATTCCGTTATCGGTTCGGGTGATTCGCTCGGTGTCCCTTTCCGTTAAGGAGAACTCGTACGTAGAAGCCGCCAGGGCCATTGGGTGCTCCGACGTGAGAGTCATGGCGTTGCACATAGCGCCCCAGTGCTTGGCCCCCTGGTTGGTGTTGGTGACCGCCCAGCTGGGAGGGGTCATCGTGCTGGAAGCGTCCTTAGGCTTTTTGGGTGTCGGAGTGCCCGCTCCCACCGCCACCTGGGGCAACATGCTGGGTGGTGCGGTGGCAGCCACTCTCAAACCGGAATGGTGGCTGGTTATCTTCCCTGGCGTTGCCATTACCATCACCGTGCTAGCTTTCAACCTGTTCGGTGACTCGATACGGGACGCATTGGACCCCAAACTGCGTGGCAATACCTAAACCGATGCCAAGGTGAAATGCGCATTTGGGGGAGCCTAAGCGCAGGGGCAGGAATGTGCCCTCCCGGTACGGTGGAGGGCATGGGTGGGTCGCGCAAATTGATCTGCATCGTCCCCAAATGTGGATTCCGCATTGGCGTTAGTTTGGTAGTCTTTACCAGGCGACTTGGCGATTGTGGACGAGCAAAAATTCCGCCGCCCCCAACGAAGCGAGAGGTTCTTCGAAACGAAAGTTGGCGCCTTCCGGCTACGGACACCTCACCCTCATGATGCACGCGACCGCGTCAACCGGCGCGCTTAGATGACGACTCGCATCCCAATGTCGGCCGACGAGAGGCCGCATCTATGGCGCCGCATCTGGGATTTCGTGCGCCGTCGCCCCTGGACTATCGGCATTGTCCTAGTTTTTGGGTTGATTCTCTGGTGGGTCACGATCAGTTTCAATTTGATCGCCTTGATTTTCCCCGCTCCCGAGGCCACCACCAGGATCAGCGCGTATACCGGCTCCGAGACCTGGGCCCAGCTTCGACGGACGGCCCAGAACAGCGCATCCACTCCGGACCCAGGTCCCCAGACGCCGGTAGCAGTGCGGTGGACTTACAACACGGCCCGCCCCATTCTTGCTGCACCGACGGTCGTGGCCGGCCGGATCTATCTTACTACCGGGGATGGTCGGGCCTTGGCTCTGGAAAGAGATACCGGCCAGCCGGTATGGGAATTCGCTACTGTCGTCCCTTCCGACACCTCTCCGGCCATCGCCGGTGACCTGCTGTTCTTTGGTCTACGAAACAAACGCTTTGTCGCTCTGGACCGGGAAACCGGCGAGCTACGGTGGGAAAAGGACCTCGGGAACCCGGTGCTGGCCTCGCCTATCGTGGCTGATGGGACGGTTTATATTGGCTCCACCAACAGGCAGCTATATGCCCTCGACGCCGCCACCGGCCAAGAACGCTGGACCCTTACCCTTGGGGGATGGATTGTCGCTCCGGCGGCCTACCGTGATGACAGGGTGGCCGTGGCTGCTCAGGATGGCTTGCTCCACATCGTGGAAGCGAAAACCGGTCGCACCCGTTTCGTCTACGATGCGGGCTGGCCCATAATGGGAGCCCCTGCGATACACGAAGACCAAGTCCTGATCGTATCTCATCGCGGGACCGTATGGTCGCTGGATTGGAATAGCAGCACCTATCCTCTGGAACGTGCCTGGTGGGCCACCCGGGTCAATCTGTTTGTGTGGGGCCTGCTGCCTGGTGTCCCGAGTCAACAGGGGGCGATCTGGGCCTCCAGCATCGGTGACAGCGTGGCGCTCAGTCCTGCCATTGCCCACAACGCGGTCTATGTAGCCAGCTCCGGGGGTAAGGTCGTCTCCCTCGACATCGGGACCGGCTCGGAGCGGTGGGCAACCAAACTGGACCAGAAGATCACGGCTGGTCCAATCGTGACCGGAAACACGTTGCTGGTGGGCTCCGAGGATGGCATTCTCTACGCCTTGGACTCCTTTACGGGCAAAGAGGAATGGAGTTTCAAGACGGGCGGAAAGATCTCAGCCAGCCCAGTAGTGGTAGGAGACATGCTATACGTGGCGTCCCATGATGGTAATCTTTATGCACTCTCTTCTTCTAAAAGACGTTGAGAAATCGATTGTGCAGGGTCATTAGATTGGAGGGTTGCGTGAGAGAGTCGCGCTCATAACATAGTCAAAGGAAGAGCGCTACCGATTTCGAACCAGAACCTACGAACTCAAGCTACAAGCCCCAATCCACCGAGAGGATGAGCGTGTCGGCGTGGTGATACGATGGTAGCCAAGCAATCTGACGATTGCGTTCCACGGTTGACCACGCAGCCATGACCCCGGAACAGAAAGCCCGCACACACATCGACGCTCTGCTCACGTCAGCCGGCTGGTCGGTGCAGGATGCCCACTCGCTCAACCTCTCCGCCGCGCGGGGCGTCGCGGTCCGTGAGTTCGGCCTGAAACCCGGGCACGGCGCCGCCGACTACCTGCTGTACGTCGATCAAAAGGCGGCGGGCGTCATCGAGGCCAAGCCGGCCGGCTACACCCTCACGGGTGTGGAAGCCCAGTCGGGCAAATACAGCGAAGGTCTGCTGGACACGCTGCCCGCGCATCGCAAACCCCTGCCTTTCCTCTACGAGACGACCGGGTCGGAAACGCGCTTCACCAACCTGATCGATCCGGAACCTCGCAGCCGCGGCGTTTTCGCCTTTCATACGCCAGACGCGTTGGCGGATTGGCTGGGCTCAAATGCGACGGTCGCGCTAACTGGTCCCGCCGGCGTGGCGGAGTCAAGCGCCGCGTACTCGGTCGCGCACAACCTGCGCCAGAGGCTCACCGAAATGCCGGCATTGGATGCCGGGGCGCTATGGCCGGTGCAGGGCCGGGCCATCCTGAATCTGGAGGAATCGCTGGCGCTGGCGAAGCCGAGGGCGTTGATCCAGATGGCCACCGGCAGCGGCAAGACCTTCACCGCGTGCAACCTGGTGTACCGCCTCATCAAGCACGCCGGCGCCAGGCGGGTGCTGTTCCTGGTGGACCGCAACAATTTGGGACGCCAGACTTTGCGTGAGTTCCAAGGTTTCACGACGCCTGAGGAAAACCGGAAGTTCACCGAGCTGTACAACGTTCAGCTCTTGCAATCCGGCCATATTGATCCGGTGAGTCGGGTGTGCATCTCGACTATCCAGCGGGTGTACTCCATGCTGCGGGGCGAAGAGCTCGAACCGGAGAAGGAGGAACTGTCCGGCTTCGACTTTGCCCGGGTCAACCCGCAGCCGGGCGCCGTGGAATACAACCCCAACATTCCCATCGACACCTTCGACTTCATCATCACCGACGAGTGCCACCGCTCCATCTACAACCTGTGGCGGCAGGTGCTGGAGTACTTCGACGCCTTTCTCATCGGTCTCACCGCGACCCCTTCGGCCCAGACCTTCGGGTTCTTCCAGCAGAACCTGGTGATGGAGTACACCCACGAGGAGGCGGTCGCCGATCGCGTAAACGTCGATTCGGATATCTACCGCATTCGCACGCAGATCACTGAGGAAGGTTCCACCGTAGAGGCGGGGCAATACGTTGACCGCATGGATCGCAAGACGCGCAAGGTGCGCTGGGAACAACTGGACGAGGACCTGACGCACACCGGCAGTCAACTGGATCGGGATGTGGTGGCCGAGGACCAGATCCGCACCGTGATCCGCACGTTCCGGGACAAGTTGTTCACCGAGATATTCCCCGGGCGTCGGGACGTGCCCAAGACCATCATATTCGCCAAGGACGACAGCCACGCTGACAACATCGTGAAGGTAGTAAGACGGGAGTTCGATAAGGGCAACGAGTTCTGTGAGAAGATCACGTACCGCACCACTGGCGTGCCGCCGGAACAACTCATCGCCACGTTCCGCAACAGCTACCATCCGCGCATCGTGGTGACGGTGGACATGATCGCCACCGGGACGGACATCAAGCCGGTCGAGATCGTGTTCTTCATGCGCAACGTGCAGAGCCGCAACTTTTTCGAGCAGATGAAGGGCCGAGGCGTCCGCGTGATCTCGCCCACGGAGTTCAACGCGGTCACGCCTGACGCGCCTAACAAAGACCGCTTCGTTATCATCGACGCAGTGGGCGTTACCGAGTCGGAACTGTCGGACTCCTACTCCCTGGAGCGCGAACCCACGAAGACCTTCGGGCAACTCCTGGACCTGATCGCCAAGGGCAGCCGCGAGTCGGACCATCTCTCGTCGCTGGCGAGCCGGCTGGCGCGGCTGTCTCACAAGATATCGCCGGCAGAACGGGAATCGATAGAAGCTGCGGCGGCAGGCGTCCCGCTGCAGAGCCTCATCACCAGCCTGGTGCGGGCCACCGACCCCGACGCCGCGTTGGAAGCAGCCCGGGAGTCCACCGGATTGGAAGAACCACCGCCCGAAGCCATCGCCGAGGCGGAGAAGCAGCTGCGGGAGGCCGCTGCGGCGCCTTTGGCATACAACCCAGAGCTGCGGCAACGGTTGGAGACCATCCACCAGTCTCACGAGCAGACCATCGACACCGTGAGCAAGGACGTATTGAAGGATGCCGGTTTCACCGAGGTCGCGGCCCAGGATGCCGTGCAGTCGTTCCGGCAGTTCATCGACCAGAACCGGGACGAGATCACGGCGTTGCAGGTGCTGTACGAGCGCCCCTACCGGCAGCGGCTGCGACTGGACGACATCCGCGCGCTGGCCGACGCCATGCAGGCGCCGCCCCGGTCGTGGACCACCGAGCGGCTGTGGCAGGCGTACCAGCGGCTGGACGAGTCCAGGGTGCGCGGGTCCGGCCAGCGGCAACTGGCGGACATCGTCGCGCTGGTGCACTACGCCACTGGCGAGGCCGACGAGCTGGCGCCCTTCGCCGACCATGTCAACCGCCGCTTCGAGGGTTGGCTGTCCTTGCAGGAAACGGTCGGACGGGAGTTCACCGACGAGCAACGCCGGTGGCTGGAGGCCATCCGCGACCGCATCGCCGGCAACGTGAGCGCGGAGATGCGAGACCTTCAGAACTCGCCGCTCGACCAACGAGGCGGGCTGATCGCGGCCTACGACCTGTTCGGCGACGATTTGCAGTCCATTATCGACGAGCTGAACCTGGAGTTGGTGCGGTAAGCGGGCAGCCTTGACCCGCTGATGGGTTGCCCACACAATAGAATTGAGACGATTTTGGAGAAAGCCGGATGGTCAGCACTACGAAGGAACAATTCACTGGGCGTGCTGCGCCCGAATTACTGGCGGAGATGCGAAAAATGGCCGAAGCAGAGGGCCGCGAATTCGAGGCCACTTTGGAAGACGCCATTCGCCTGTACGTTGAGTGCGGCACAGAAGAGCGGGCGCACGAGGAAGCGATGGCGCATTACCGGGCCAGCGTGGAGAAGAACCGCCGGTTGGCCGAACTATTGGCCCAATGAACCGTCGATATCCCACCATCAGGATGGCGATTGAAATCCACGACGACCAGATCACCCAGTTCGGCGGAGAATCCGGTCTCCGTGACGTCGGCTCTCTCGAATCAGCGCTGATGCGCCCACAAATTGGGTATTACGACGGAATTATTGAGGAAGCCGCGGCGCTGATGGAAAGCCTGGCCATCAACCATCCGTTCGTGGACGGGAACAAGCGGGTTTCCTTCTTCGCCACCGATATGTTCCTGCGTATGAACGGCCAATTCATAGATTGCGAAAGCATCGAAGCGTACGACCATTTCATGCACCTGTTCGATAGCAACTCCTTCCGATTCGCGGAGTTAGTCGCATGGCTATCTGGCAACGTCAAGCCACTGCCGTCGGCGTGAGCGTATCGTTCTGGTCTCTATGGGACTTGGATCAGATAATCGGAGAACCCATGCAGATAAAAAATGTCCATGTGAAGAACTTTCGCTCCATCTTGGATGAATCGTTACCGTGCGACTCCCTCACAGCGTTAGTGGGGCGAAACGGTTCCGGCAAGTCTTCTTTCTTGAGGGCTCTAGAATTTTTCTACAGCCCATCAGCCGCAGTGACTGTGGAGGATTTTTACGCCCAAGATGTAAGCAATAACATTGAAATAGCGGTCACTTATGCTGATCTTGACGCTCAGGAATTCGACCTGTTTTCCGCTTATATGGAGGACGACAGTCTAACCGTGGTTCGTGTCTTCTCCGACCCCCAAGCGGGAAGGTCAGGCACTTACCACGGGACGCGGCTTCAAAACCCTGATTTCGTTGCAATCAGGAATGCAGGTGCCGCCACGGCTATCAGGGAAAAATATGCCGAGACTCGGGCATTAGATAAGTACGATTCATTGCCGTCGGCCCCTTCTGCGGCGGCGGTGCGGCAAGCTTTAGATGAATGGGAAAATCAGAACCCCGAACATTCCATTTCGATGAGAGACGATGGCCAATTCTTCGGGTTTACGCAAGTCGCCCAAGGTTATCTTGGGCGACACAGCAAGTTCATTTATATACCAGCCGTGAGGGACGCAGTGGAAGATGCGACTGAAGGACGAGGGTCATCAGTCACAGAGATCATGAATCTAGTAGTGCGAAACGCACTCGCAAATCGGAAGGATGTTACTGATTTCAAGCAACGTACGCAGGACCGATATAAAGAAATCATGAATCCCGCGAACCTAACGGAGCTAAATGACCTTGCGGCCAATTTATCCGAGACCCTTCAATCATTTGTGCCGGATGCCAGCGTTTTGTTGCAATGGTCTGAACTGTCCGATATCTCGATTCCTTTGCCTCAAGCAGAGGTCAAACTCACCGAGGACGAGTACGAGTCGAGAGTAGAAAGGACCGGACACGGTCTTCAACGAGCGTTCATAATCACGATGCTCCAGCATCTTGATGCGGTCCGCAATGTGGGGTCCGCACCCGAGCCAGTGGCTCAAGCAGAACCTGAAACAAAGGTGGAAGCCAGTGGTTCAATCGGTCACTTGCCGAACCTAGTGTTGGCAATAGAGGAACCTGAGCTGTATCAACACCCGAGCCGTCAACGGCATCTAGCTTCAGTGCTATTGAACCTAGCGACGGGCGCGATCCCCGGCGTGGCCGATAAAACCCAAGTCGTATATGCCACACATTCACCGCTATTCGTGGGGCTCGACCGTTTCGACCAGATCCGTGTCTTGCACAAAGTCCCCCAGAAAGACGACGGTCCAAGAGCCACTCAACTCAAGCAGGCAGATATGGGAGCTGTTGCCGATGCGCTGTGGGATGCGAAAAATCAACGTGGTGAAAGGTTCACAGCTGAAACGCTGAGACCCCGCCTTCAAGCGCTAATGACTCCCTGGATGGGAGAGGGGTTCTTTGCTGACGTGGTTGTATTGGTGGAAGGAGAAGACGATCGCGCCGCGATCTTAGGGTTCGCAAAATCAAAGGACATTGATTTTGATGGTCTGGGCATTACCGTGATTCCCTGTTTTGGTAAATCAAACATCGATCGCCCTTTGGTCATTCTGAAGCAATTAGGCGTATCCGTTTATGTTGTATGGGACGGTGACTGCGGAGCCAACGACCCAAAGCCGGAGGATAACAGGTACCTCCTTCGGCTTCTCGGTCAGCCTGAGGAGGACTGGCCACACTTTGTCAGGGCTTCATCCGCGTGCTTCAAAACGAATTTGGAGAAGACATTGGAGGACGAAATAGGGAAGGAATCTTTCAACGAATTGCTATCAGAGGCTCAGCAAGAGTTGGGCATCGCTAAGAAGAAAGACGCCCTGAAAAACCCTGCCATCGTTGGAAATGTGGTTGCAAAAGCCTCTTCACATGGTAACCCTAGCACGTCGCTGGAAAGCATCGTCGAGAGAATTGTCGCCCTCAAATCTCAGTCCTAAGCCCCCAATCCACCGAAGGGATGAGTTTGTCGGCATAGATAGGCGATAAGAAAGTGCTCCCTGCTGCGAGGATAATGGTTTTTGACAACGAAAACCAGCCCGAAACGAGGAGCACCCATCGGATGCTACCATGCAACGACCCCGACCGCATCCACGTCGCCTTTGATGACCACCGTCTGGTGGCCGATGCTGGGCTGATCCTGCCGGTCACCCTGGCCCTGCATCTGGGACTGGGCGAGTTGGTGGACAACCATGTTGACCTGGGAGATGCGCCGGGTCGAGCCAATGCTGGAGACAAACTGCTGACCCTGGCGGCGTCGGCGCTGGCCGGTGGCGACTGCATCGACGATGCCGACGCGCTGCGGCCTGGCGGGACCGAGCAGGCGCTGGGTTGTGTCGTGAAAGCGCCATCCACGCTGCGAACCTTCCTGCGGAGTTTCCGGTGGGGCCACGTGCGCCAGTTGGATCGGGTGAGCCGGGAGGCGCTGGCTCGGGCCTGGACCGCTGGGGCCGGACCGGGCGATGATCCGTTGACCATCGACCTGGACTCCACCGTCTGCGAGACCTACGGGCTGGGCAAGGAGGGCGCGCAGCGCCACAACTTGTATCTTGATAGTGGCGTGGGACAATCCTTGCGCCGGAGTGATCCGGGTGCGGCAGACCGACCACAACTTGGTCATAAAATACCGCAGCGTAGCAAAGGTCGCCGCACTCATGCCTGAAGAGAGCCCGAACGGTTGCCGGGTTGATAGACGACAATAAGGAATGCCTCTTGCGCTGACTATTCTTGCCGGTTGGGATGGTGTAAATCGTCCGGCACGGAGGTGCCGGATTTTGATCAAGGACCGACAAGTCAGACTATTGAGGCAGAGACTTATGGAAGGAAAAACCCAGGAGACGGCGGCCGCGATGGCCGGGATGTGCGTGCGGTCAGCGCACAAGTGGCAGAGTGGTCGGTTGCCGTCGGAGACGAAGGAGGAGCGCTGGTGGCGGACCCGGGCCGATCCCTTCGGCGGGGTGTGGGAGGAGGAGATTGAGCCCCTGCTGCAAGGCGATCCCAGCGGCAAGCTGAAGGCAACGACAATTATCGAGTGGTTGGAGGAGCAGCATACCGGGCGGTCCAGCGCGTCCCAGCTCAGGACGCTGCAACGACGATTACAGGACTGGCGAGCACTCAATGGTCCCGATCAGGAGGTGTACTTCCCCCAGGAGCATCCACCGGGTCGGGAAGCCCAGTTCGACTTCACCCATGGCAGCGCCCTGGGGGTGACCGTCGCCGGACAGCCCTATCCTCACTTGCTGTTCCAGCTGATCCTCAGCCACTCGGGCTGGCGCTACGCCGAGGTCACCGCCGGCGAGACCTTCCTGGCCCTCAAGCAGGGAATGCAGAATGCGCTGTGGACCCGGCGCGGCGTACCGGAGGTGGTGCGTTCCGACAATACCTCCGCCGCCACCCACGAGATGAAACGCAGCCGCGGCCGGGCGCTTAACGCCAATTACGCCGCCCTGCTGGAGCACTATGGGCTGCGCTCCACCCGCATCAATCCTGGCAAGAGCCACGAAAACGGCGTCGCCGAGCACGCTCACTACCGTTTGAAGGATGCCGTGGACCAGGCCCTCATCATGCGGGGCAGCCGCGATTTCCACACCGACGAAGACTACGCCGGTTTCGTACGGGAGATGGTGGAGAAGCGCAATCGCCTGGTGCAGGGGAAGCTGGAGCAGGAAATGGCTTGCCTACGGCCCCTGCCGCCAGCTCCCATGCCGGAATACGCCAACTACCAGTCCAGGGTGCGCCGGTGGAGCACCATCCAGGTGGCGGGACGCAGCTACAGCGTACCCTCTCGCCTCATCGGCAGGGAGGTACAGATCCGCCTCTATTCCGATCACGTGGAAGTGTACTACAAGGGTCACTTTGTGGAACGCATGGAGCGAGTGCGCGGTGATGGAGAAGTAAACGTCAATTACCGCCACGTGATCAATTCCCTGGTGCGCAAGCCGGGCGCCTTTGCCCGGTACCGCTTCCGGGAGCAGCTGTTTCCCACCCTGCGCTTCCGCTTGGCATATGACGCCCTCAGGCAGTGGCGTGGTGAGCGCGCCGACGTGGAGTACGTGCGCATCCTGCACCTGGCGTCGACCACCATGGAGGCCAATGTGGACAGCGCGTTGTCGCTGCTGCTGGAGACCGGGCAGCCCTTCGACTACGCCGAGGTGCGGGAACTGGCCGAGCCCAAGGTGCCCCAGGCTCCGGTGCTGGTCCTCTCTGGCAAGCCGGACCTGAAGATCTACGACCGCCTGCTCACCGTCAGCCTGGCCGGATCGGGGGTGTGCGCATGATGGACACCAACACCAGGGTCATCCAGGAGCGCATCGGCGAGCTCTGCCGCGAATTCAAGCTGCCCACCATGGGCGCCCAGTCGGTGGCCCGTTTCACCGAGGCTGGCCACGGCGACGCCCTGTCCACCTTCCTGGAGGTGCTGGAGCAGGAGGCCGAGGATCGTCGCCACCGGCGCATCAACCGGCTGCGTCAGGCGTCCCGGCTGCCCTCGGGCAAGACCTGGGAAACCTTCGAGCACCACCGGATGCCGCTCGCTCTCAGGCAGCAGCTGGACCAACTGGCCCAGGGCAGTTTCGTGGATCACGGCGTCAACGTGCTGGCCTTCGGGCTCCCCGGCACCGGCAAGACCCACGCGCTCTGCGCCCTGGGCCACCGCCTGGTGGAAACGGGCCACTCCGTCCTCTTCGCACCGGCCTACCGCCTGGTGCAGGAACTGCTCGCCGCCAAGCGCGACTTCGACCTGCCCCGACAACTGCGCAAGCTGGACAACTTCGACTTCCTGCTCCTGGACGATCTCGGCTACCTGCCCCAGGGCAACGAAGAGTCCGAGGTCCTCTTCACCCTCATCGCCGAACGCTACGAACGCCGGTCCCTGGGCATCACATCCAACCTGGTCTTCTCTGAGTGGGAACGCATCTTCGCCAACCCCATGGCCACCGCCGCGGCAATCGACCGGGTCGTCCACCACGCCGTCATCCTGGAGTTTGACGTCCCCAGCTACCGGACTGATGCAGCACAGCAACGCGGCGAGACTGCCGCGGCCGAGGAGGTGAACCGGCAAAAATAGTGGACGCATTTTCGGCAAGATTAGGCTCTGTTGACATTTGATTACAATGGCCGCATGTCAAACATCAGACTATCACCGGAACAGTGGGTCAGGATTCTCGATTTCTTGCGTGGCCGCACTGGCCTGTACGTCGGCCAGGAAGCGGATTGCCGACGGTTTGTCGAGGCCGTCTTATGGATCAACCGCTCTGGGGCGCAATGGCGACTGCTGCCTGCCGAGTACGGGAACTGGAACACCGTCTACAAACGGTTCGCCCGTTGGACTGACCAAGGCGTCTGGGAACAGATGCATCAATGTTTCTCCGACGACCCTGATCTGGAATACCTGATCATTGACAGCACGGTGGTACGGGCGCACCCTTGCGCGGCGGGAGCGCCCCCCAAAAAGGCGGTCAGGCCGCCCAGTCCCTGGGCCGGAGCCGAGGCGGGTTCAGCACGAAGGTTCACGTGAGCGTGGACGGCTTGGGCAACCCCTTGCGGTTCATCCTGACCGGAGGGCAACAGCACGACATCACCCAGGCGGAGGGGTTGATCGCGGGTTACGCTGGCGAGCACGTACTGGCCGACAAAGGATATGACGCTCGGGAGTTTCGCCAGCACATCCTGGAACTGGGCATGACCCCGGTCATTCCGCCTCGCTCGAACCGCAAGGAACCCGCTGATTATGACCGTCATCCGTACCGAGAACGTCATCTGGTGGAATGCTTCATCGGCAAGATGAAACACTATCGCCGGATATTCTCCCGGTTTGAGAAACTGGACACCAGATACCTGGGCTTCCTGCATTTCACCGCCGCTCTCGTCTGGTTACGGTGAAATGTCAACAGAACCTAGTTGACGCGGGACACGGGGCGCCGCCCACTTCCTGCGGGAGACGGTGAGCCGTGCGCGCCACGCCGGAGCCACGGGTCAACTCACCGTGCGGGCCGACCGCGGCTTCTACAACCACGCCATTGTCGCCGCCTGCCGCAAGCTGAAGGTCCGCTACTCCATCACCGTCCGCCAGCACCAGAGCCTGCGCAGCATCATCGAAGCCATACCCGAGGCGGAATGGACCCCCATTCCCTACTGGATGGAGGGCGCCGCCGACGTGGCCGAGACCACGTATGTACCCTTCCAGAGTGAGCCCGATGCCGTCACGGTGCGTCTCATTGTACGAAGGGTGAAGCCCACGCCCGGCTCCCAACTGGCGCTGTTTGCCGACTACAGCTATCACGCCTTCATCACTGATCGTGAGGGCGACACCCTGGACTTGGAGGCCGACCATCGCCGCCACGCCGAGATCGAGAACGCCATTCGCGATCTCAAGTACGGCGTCGGGCTCAACCACCTGCCATCAGGCCGCTTCCCCGCCAACGCCGCCTGGCTGGCCGTGCAGGTCATGGCGCATAACCTGGCTCGCTGGACCGCGCGCATCGGTCTGGGTGAGCCGGTGTCCAACACCAAGACCCTCAGGCGACGTTTCTTCTCCCTCCCCGGACGGCTCACTCGCAAGGCACGCTGCCTCATCCTGCATCTTCCCCAGGGCTGGCCCTGGCAAAACCAGTTCAGCAACGCCCTGGCACGATTGCGCGCCCTGCCACTCCCGTCCTGACCGCGCCCTCGGCGTTTGACCTGTCCACGACGATGCCCCACGCCTGGCCGATCAACCCCCAGGCCGGACCCTTGACGCTCTCCGCCTGCGGTCGGCACTGAAAATCGCTCCCAGCGCCGCTACCACAGGCCGTCAAAATCCCCCTGGCGTGGCAGCCGCGCTCCGCATCGTCCATTTCAGCGCCATCAGGTCCTCGCCAGCCTGTTTCCTGACACCTCATCCTCGTCTGACCGCCGCCACCGCAACCCTTCGGTGGATTCAGGCTAAGCTGTAGCTGGAATTCCGCAAGGGATGTCGCTTGCGCATAATCACCCAGAGCAGAAGGCTGCCACAGGGCGTCCCGACTTCTGGGCCACCACCAGCAACCGGCAGCTGAGCTTCCTGCAGCACGTCCGCACGCTGCTGAAGAACACCGGCAGCGCGGCCATCGTGCTGCCCGACAACGTGCTGTTCGAGGGCGGCGCCGGCGAGACCATCCGCCGCCATCTGCTCCACGAGTGCGACGCGCACACGCTGCTGCGGCTGCCCACCGGCGTGTTCTACGCCCAGGGGGTCAAGGCCAACGTGCTGTTCTTCGACCGCAAGCCGGCCAGCGAGACGCCGTGGACGCGGGACCTATGGATCTACGACCTGCGCACCAACCAGCGCTTCACGCTGAAAACCAACCCGCTGACCCGGGCGCACCTGGACGATTTTCCCCCAACTCCAGCCCCGCCCAATCCCGAAGTCGCTGACCCGGGCGCACCTGGACGATTTCGTGTCGTGCTACCGCGCCGAAGACCGGACACAGCGGGAGGAGTCCGAGCGGTTCCGCCGCTTCAGCTACGACGAGCTGACCCAGCGGGACAAGGCCAACCTGGACATCTTCTGGCTGCGCGACGAGAGCTTCGAGGACTCCGAGAACCTGCCGCCGCCCGACGTGATCGCCGAGGAGATCATGGAGGACCTGCGGGCGGCGCTGGAACAGCTGGAGGAGATTGCGTGGGACTTGGGGGCGGGGGAGACGTCATCTCAGGCCTGGCATGGCTGACTTTTTTATCGATTGGATTTGGCCTGACGTGCTCTCCCCCACTGGGTTTTTGCGGTGGGCATCCTCAATCATCTTTGAGGCATGATCCTTTCATACCGTTTTCGGAACGCTTCACTGCCGCCCTCCATTACTGTGCAAATTTCCCCTCTGACTCGCATTTCCTGAAGTCCACCTTCGCAAGAAACGACCGTTCGCCCATTCGTTGCGGCCAGCGAGAGCACGAGCTCCGCATCCCCATGCACCACGATATTGGGGTTGTGCGTGACCACGATGACTTGGCGTTTCTGCTTGATCTCGCGCAATCGATTCACCAACAGGTCGTAGATAAGAGTGTTGTCAAGATCGTCCTCGGGTTGATCCAAAATAATTGGCTCCGACCCGTATCCCAGGACAAACGCTAGCAACGCGGCAGTCTGCTGTCCGGGCGAGCCCTGCGCGAGAGGTCTCCAACCGCCTCCACGTGCATCTTGAAACTCTACACTCACCGTGTCTTCAGGCACGTACAAGGCGAGGCGGTCAATCCGTTCAGGAGGGACTCCCTTCAAGGCTGCCGCGAAGCGCCGGTCGCGGACGTCCCAAATTTCATCGTCTCCGTTGATATAACCACGTATTTGAGCTACTACCTCGTCTAACGCTTCCCAACTCCACGGTTCGTTTGGCTTAGGTCGGATTCGTTGCGCGAGTGCTTGGCGGTCATCCTCGAAACGTTCAATTCCGAGAATCGAGCTCAACGCACCTGATAGGTTGGCCCAATTGGCGTTAGGGGTTACCTGCACGCGAATGAGATCGCTCGACGTGGATTCAACAAAACTCTCCCGTCTTTCGGTCAATTCATGATGCTTGGCCCGGTATTCGTCGAGAGTACCAATTGCATCTTGTTCGAGCGCGCGTGCCCGGTCTGATTGTCCAATCAACCCTTCGATTTCCAGGTTGAGTTGGCCTGCTTGATCCAGTAAACCGTCATATTCGCTTGGATCGAGTATGCCTTGTACTGCAAGCTGGTTGGCGACTTCTCTGTAGTGGATCTCGGCTGACTGTACAGATTCGTTCCATGTCAAAACTTGCACACTGGATTGAATGTTGAGTACGTCTCGCTGTGCTTTCGCTACGGCTTCCTGGACTGTTTGCTGCAAGTCCAAAACAGTCTGCTTTAATGATCGGTGCGCTTGCTCTAAGGCCGTAAGTGATTGGTCAGTATCAGTATCCATCAGGAAATCGAGATCGTCGACCGAAAGATCCGTGGCGGCGCCCGCTAAGACTTGGACGGACTCAGATACGCGACCGACCGTCGTCTTCCAGGCGTCATCCTGTTGACGCCGTAGGCGGTAATTATTCAAAACTTCCGTATGTCCACTCTCCTGAAGTACATTCAACTTCCGTTGCACGTCTTCCAAGGCCGCCCGTCGAGATGGCAAGTCTTTAGCTTGATTTGCGGCGGCCCGAGCCTCGGCGCGTAGAGCCAAGTAACTGGATTGCAGCTGTTCGGCAGAGCGATCGATTTCAGACCGTCGCACTGTTCTGCTGTCGTCAATTACTGTGAGGAGTGCATCTGCATCTTGAGCGAGCGCGAAAAGTTGCTTTTGACTGTAAATGCGCACCGGAAAACGCTCTCTGACATCACCATGTTGTACAACCGGTTCGGCGCCGTCCAAGAGCGCGATTGACGAATCTGGGTCCTGGGTGCTCCAAGA
This sequence comes from uncultured Dehalococcoidia bacterium, assembly GCA_951813535.1. GTDB lineage: Bacteria > Chloroflexota > Dehalococcoidia > Lucifugimonadales > UBA3495 > Bin87. The sequence continues at coordinate 3,826,730 of OX638345.1, forward strand.
TATTGCGAAGCGGTCTCCGTCCTTTCGGTAAACGACTTCCAGTGTCGTGTCGTTCGTGAGCAGGCTGTCAGCTTGCCGCGATGTTTGGGCGCTCATGCGTCGATCAAACAATTGGCGCAGGGGGCCGTCTTCCGCGCCATCCCCGCCGTCAAGTTCCGAATCCCGACACAGTGTCTTACGGACAAAATCAACCAATGACGATTTACCGGTTCCGCGCGCTCCTATGATTGCATTAAGCCACGGGTTAAATTTGACGATGACAGGGGATTGCCGGCCGAAATATTTGGCTTGTTTGACTGTGATACTCTCGACTGCCAGATCAGCGTAGCTGTTCGGGTCTTCTTGTTCGGCTGGCGTTGATGGGATGAGAGATTCCTGACCATCCAGGAAGGCTAAGCGTAAACCCTCCAAGTTCGGGATGGTCATCTTCATCCAAGTGAAACGTTGGCCGATCTGGCTGAGGTTATGCCCGTCAGAAGACCATATTCTGGGCAGTTGCCTTCCTATTTCCGGAAGCGACCCATCAATCCACTTGGTTTCAAGATGTCTCGCCGGATCGATCTCAACGGCCGCGAGGGTAGGATCGCGTAATTCCTCGATGCGTTGTAAGCCATCTTGGCTTAGGAGACCATCAGGCCCGTTGATGTGCGCGCCCACTACAAGCACGTCGCTTTCACACTGGTCTAATATTTGCTCGACGCTGAGAGTAGAGCGCCCGGTTTGTTTCCCGCGCTGGTCGACAGGCACCTTCATAGTAGAAAGCAAAGCCTCAATGTGTTGTTGTGACTTGTCAGGGTCCATGACAAGGATCAAGTGCGTGCCGTCGCTCGCGGTCAGTTCCACTCCTGGGTACAGGAACAGCGAGATACCATCGCCGTCGATGGTGTTCTGCAGCGCCGCGATTGCGTCTGCCGTGTTGTGATCGGTGACCGCAACAGCATGGATCCCGGCGTTGCTGAGTGCTTTCAGCCAACCACCCCAATCTTTGTCGACCTCGCCCGATTGAAGCTTGTAGTCGTACGATATTGGGGAATGAGCGTGTAAATCCACGCGCCACCACCGAGATCCAGGCCAACGCCACTCTGTGCTCATATTAGATCATCTCCACTGCTCCGCTTGCAGATTTTTCGGTACCAGCCCATCAAGGTTAGGCCATACCCAGTGTACACTGGTGTAAAGCCTTGCCCTCCGGGTTCCTCATATCCCCACCACCTCCGGCTCGCCCACACCTCGCTGCGCGGCAGCATCCACGAACCAGTCCACGATCTGCGGGTGGCAGGTGAAGACCAGCACCTGGTTGGTTTCCGATAGGTCGATGAATGAGGCGACGGCCCTGGTTCCACGGGTGGGGTCGAAGTTGACGAGGGCTTCGTCCACTATGACCGGGAGGCGTTCCGAATGTTGGCCCATTTCGAGGATCAGGCCGAAGCGCAGGGCCAGGAACAGCTGCTCGCGGGTGCCTCGGCTCAGTTGGTTGGGCGTCCGGATGTTGCCGGCGGCGTCCCTGACGTTGATCTCGGAGCTGCCCAACGGGGAGTACACGCCCTGATACGCGCCGTCGGTGACGTCGAGGAAGAACCGCTCGGCGTGGCGGATCACGTCCGGCTGGCGCTCCCGCTCGAACTTGCCCTGCGCCTGCCGGATCAGGCTCTCGGCGATGGTGCGCACCGCCCAGTCCCGCGCGTGCCCCTGCAGCTCTTCCGAAAGGCGATGCCGTTCCAGCCGCAGCCGCGATGAGTCCTCCTCTCCGGCGAGACCGTCCAGCGTCGTCCGGATGGACCCGCGCTCGGTGTCCAGTTCGGACCGCTGTGCGTCGATTTCCTCCAGCTGCGCCTCGCATTGCCGCACTTCATCGCGGATAGTCTGCAAATCGGTCCTGGACAACGTGGTTCGAAGCGCCTCCAGCGCATCGCCCGGGCCGCTGATCCGCTGCATCTGCTCCAGGGCGATGGAGATTGTGGAGTTCAGGCCGGCCCGCTCCTGGAAAACCCGGTCGAGCCTGCGGAAGTCGTCGGCGTCCTCCGACTCTCCCGACTTCAGCAGCGCAGTGATCTGATCGGCAACCTCCTGCTGACCCTTCTGCCGCGTTTCAAGATCCTGCTCAGCCTCCTCCAGTTCCTTCTCGGCTTCGGCGCGAGTTCGTGCCGCCTCGGACACGTCACGATGCAGGTCGATGATGTCGTCGGCAACACCGGCGACCCTGGGGTAGTCGCTCCACTCCGCCGCAAATCCGTGGGCTTCCGCCAGCGGCCGCGCCGATCCGATGAACTCATCGATGTCGGTCTGGATGGCGGCGATGCGATTTTCCATCTCCGCCACATCGCGGTGGTGGGTTCGCGCCAGATCCACCAGCGTGCGCAGCTCCTGGATACCATCGGGTGAGAAAGTGCCCAGCAGGCCGCGCTGATGGAGCCAGGCTTGCCACGCCTGCTGTTCCGCCTCCAGCGCCGCCCGGGCGTCCTGTAGGGACTGCCGCGCGTCGTCGCGCCGCTGCGTCTGACGCTCGGCGCGTTCGGTCGCCTGGGCCAGCGTGGTTTCCAGTTGACGCCCATCCCTGAGGTTAGCATCCGCCGCGTCCAGCGCATCCTCGGCTTCTAGCAGCGTGTCGGAGTTGAGCGCCGCGAGGCCCAACGTATCGGCGTCTGCCTGGAGACGCGAACGGATTCCCGCCAACTGCTCATCCGCCTCTCCGATTTGTCCCCTGACTCGTGCTGATGCTGGCGACGCCGTGGGTTGCCCGTTCGAGCGGCCGCGCATGAACCAGAAGACCGCCACCGTGGCCAGCACCGCGCCGATGGCAGCCAGGATCGCGCCGGCTCCAAAGGTGGTGGCCGCCGCCAGCCAGAGACCGGCCACCAGCAGGGCGACGCCCAACACGCCCAGCACGCCGGCCAACAGCCGGGACCGGCCGGCCGGCGGCCCTGGCGCGTCGGGTTCGGGTCCATCGCCGGTCAGCGCCCGCAGATCCCGGCTACGGTCTTCGATCCGCCCGAATTCATCCAGGGTGGTTCGGGACTGACGGATGCGCCGGCGGCGTTCGCGGATGCCGTTTTCGTCCAGATCGGGAGGTGTGGCCGCATCGTGTTCTGACTGCGCCCGTTGCGTGGCCTCCACGGCGTCGGCCAACGTTCCCTCTTCCTGCGCCAGCGTGGTCTGCGACCTGGCGACGGCAGCCTGGGCGTTCTGGAGGCGCTCGCCGTGGTGGGCAACCTCCTCGCGGACCACCAGCGATAGGTCGAACTCGTCGAGGCGATCCGTGTCCCAGTCGGTTCCCAGGTTCGCCAGCGAGGTTTCCAGCTCGGATCGCTTGCTGGCGAGTTCGGCCCGCCGCTCGGGCAGGTCCTTCACCGACTGGTCGAATGCGCCGCGGCCGCGCTCCAGCGCACGCACCTCGCTGGACTTGTCCAGGATCGTCAGATGCGCGATTTCCTGGTCAACGCTCGCCCTGACGCGCTGCACCCGTTGATCCGCGGAGTGCAGTTCGTCGCGGGCATTTTCCGCCTGCGCTTCCAGCGTTTCCAGGCGGATGACACCATTCTCCGGGAACGACTCCACCGCCGGCAGTTCCGCAAGCCGTTGTTCAGCGCTAACCAACTCGTTCCAGTGATCCCACGCGCGCTCAAGGCTTTCGAGCCGGTCCTGTTCCGACGCGATCTGCAGGCGGCGAGCGCCCACATCGCCCAGTTCCCGCTCGATCTCGGTCAGACGATCCGACTGGCGGCGGTACTCGGTCGCATAGCCGGCGATTTCTCTCAGCTTCGTATCCGTGTTCTCGATACCTTGGAGAACACTTGGGATGAGTTGGTTTCTCCCTTGCGGTCGAAAGATCTCGCTTTTTTGGCGATCCAAAGCCGCCAATGCGTCGGGCAGCTTCATCGCCCCGATGCCGGCGCTGTAGATCTGCAGGTTGACGCTGTCGTCGTTCAGCAGGGTTTCGTTGTTCAGCTCGTCCAGGGTGAAGGCAAAGATGTTCTGGAACACGCTCCGCGAATGGTTCCCCAGCAGCCTCGGCAGGTCGCCGGCCGGAAGCGTCTCGCCGGTGTCGGTGGTGAGGGATGCGGGACCATCGCCCCGTCCTGGCGCTCGGTCGATGGCGATGACTTCTCCGGCGTCAGTGGCGATGGTAACCCGACCGCCGTGTCGCCCGCCGGCCAACGGGGGATACTCGTTGATCCCGCCGCGCCGGTTCGGGAACCCGAACAGGATCCGACGGATGAACTCCAGCAGCGTGCTCTTGCCCGCCTCGTTGGGCCCATAGAAGACCGTTACCGGACGCTCCAAAGGGCCGAAACTGCGTTCGGCGAACCGTCCGAAACCGTCGATGTGCAGGCCGGTTATTCTCATCAGCGGTCGTCCTCGGCAAGCAGGTTCACGGCCAACGCTTCCGCCTCATTGAGCAGAGCCGTCATTTCCTCCTCGGTGAGATCGGCAAGATGCTGCCTGAATCGCCGGTGCTGGTAGAGATCGGCGAGTCCAGCGTGGAGCGCCGCGGGTTCTTCCCTGATTTGATCGGCGGTGCGCAGCACCTCGGCCATGAAGTCCTCGCCGGACCGCATGGCGTCGCGGTCGATTGCCGCCGCCGATTCGTCTTCGATGCGTTCGCACCACACGAAGGGCAGGCGCTCGGCCCACTGGTCGTTGACGCCGGCCAGGAGATCATCCGCCGTGCCAGACTGCCGGAGGAATCGGTTCACTTCACCCCGGCCGGTCAGGGTCATGCGGACCACCACCGATCTGCCCTCGGCGGCGTCCAGCAGGTTTTGCATCGCATCGTCGATCTCGTTGAGCAGGTCCTGTTCGGTGTCCATTGCGGTGATGTCGATGCTCACCCGCTCCCACCGCACCGTGTCCGTGGGGCGAAAATCCAGGCGGATGTTGCCGGCGTCATCGACTTCCACCAGATAAACGCCACGCGCGCCGGTCTCGTTGGGATGGCGCCCCTGGGGATTGCCGGGGTACACCACCGTCGGAGCGCGCTCGCGCAGGACCTGGCGGGTGTGAACGTGGCCCAAGGCCCAATAATCGATGCCCGACTGCGCCAGATCATCCAGGGTGCAGGGGGCGTACAGCGCGTGGTCGGTGTTGCCGCCCACGTTGGCGTGCAGCAGGCCGATGGTGAACGCGCTCTCGTCTACCGGTCCGAGACGCGAGACCAGGTTGTCGTACACATCCCGAGTTGGATAGCTGATGCCGTAAACCAGTGCGCTCTCCGGTTCGTCCGGAAAGATCGGCACCGCCGCAAATTCGGGGCCAAACCGGTGGCAACCATCCGGATAGGACAGCCGCGCCTCCCAGCCATCCAGCGGGTCGTGGTTTCCGTGGCACACGAACGACCGGATGCCGGCGGCGTCCAGCCTGCGCAGGCCGTCGATGAATGCACGCTGGGCCCGCAGGCTGCGGTCCGCGCCGTCGTAAATGTCTCCGGCGACCAGCAGGGCGTCCACCCGTTCAGTGATGCAGAGGTCAATAATGTTTCGGTAGGAATCGAAAGTGGCGGAGTACAGAGCAGTTGCCACATTTTCCGGTGCGGCCGCCCTGATGCCCGTGAACGGACTGTCCAAGTGGAGATCAGCGGCGTGGATAAATCGGAAGGTCATATTTGAACGCACGTCCCATTTTCATCGGGTTTTGCCACAGCGCCCGCGCGGGCCGACACAATGTACGTTCGTCGAACTGAGAGGTCAACCGCAGAATTACACTCGTCGCCTCGCACCATCATTGATGTGCCTGCACTATGGGACGCCGTGTGCATCGCGCTGTTCAGCGAGCCTTGACCCGACCTCGAGGTCGTCAGCAAAATGGAATTACGCTGATTCGGGAGCGAGCTTGATGGTCATTGCAAAGGGGCGATTCACGGGGTAGGCATCTTCGGAATTGCTGGCTTCCTTGAGGGAAATAGCCCGTGCCGGAGGGCGGGACTTTGCGGCAGCGCTGGAAGATGAGGTGCGTCTGTACGTGGAATGCAAGACCGGCAGTGAGGCGCAGACCGACGCGATTGCACACTTTCGATCCAGTTTGGAGCGCAACCGGCGTCTCTACGAGTTGCTCATGCAATGACGCGACGGCTTCTTACCATAGACACGGTTCTGGCGATACGCGGGATTTTACAGGGCGGTACTCATCTTGCAGCATTTACGCATCGCAGGCCACCGGACCAGTCCAGGATGCGGCGGTCTGCGGTCACCAACTGGTGGCCGTTCATGGCCGTGGCGACGATGATGCGGTCGGCCGGGTCGGCGTGGAAATCGGGAAGTTCGTTGGCGCGTATGCCGATCTCGCCGTCCACGGGGATCTCGATCAGGCCCTGGCCCAACTGCTCCAGCCGCCATCGGCTCACGTCGTCGGGGTACTCGATGCGTCCCTTCTCCCGAAGCATCGCCATCTCCCAGAAGGACATCGCTGACACCGCGACTTCTTCGGCCTGCCAGGCTCGCTCAATCTCGGCGCGAGCCACCGGGCCCAGCCTGGCATCGCCGGCCCTCAGCCACAGGGCGGCGTGGGTGTCCAGCAGGATCACGGGTTGAGCACTCGGTCAGGGTCAGACTGGGCTTCCCACTCAACGTCGATGGGCGAGATGATGTCGCCCGTGATTTTCAGGCGCCCCTTGTCGATGCCGAATAGGGACTTGGGGCGCTCGTGGTAGGCGGTCAGCTTGGCCACGGGCTTGCCGTTCTTGGTGATGACGATCTCGCCGCCGTGCTCGGCCACCTCGTCCATCAGCCCCAGGCACTTGGCCTTGAACTCGGATGCCTTCATCGTCCGGCTCTGGCCGGTGTCCCCGCCGTGAGTGGTCATGGTCAATGCTCCAATGGGTCGGGTGTGGCTGTCCTGGGCCAATTATACAGCGGTCATGACCATGGTCACCAATGCGGGACCCGAATCGGATTGCCAACGTGACCCGACCGCCACGATCGATGCAGGAGCTATGCTGGTATCCGCGGAGCAGATTAGTTATTGCACTCATTGTCCGGCGTCAATAAAATTTGCCGACTTGTGGGCCATGCGCACAATACAAATGATGACCAAGGTTGTCCCTATGAATCATCCGATGCAAGGAAAAATCTGTCTCATAACCGGCGGCAGCGATGGCATCGGCTACGCGGCCTCCCGCGAACTGGCCCGTATGGGCGCCAGGGTCATCATCGCAGGCCGCAACTCCGCCAAGACCGAGGCCGCAGTGCAGCAGATCATCGCCGATACGGGCAATCCGGCAGTTGAGTACCTGTTGGCCGACCTTTCGTCCCAACGTGAGGTGCGTCGCGTCGCCGCCGAGGCGATAGAACTGGCGCCCCATCTGGACGTGCTGCTGAACAATGCCGGGGCCATCTTCCTGTCCGACAGGCGCAGCGCTGAGGGTATGGAGATGACCTTCGCACTGAACCACCTGAGCTACTTCCTGCTGACGAGCCTGCTGCTGGAACATCTGCGGAAAGCGCCACGGGCCCGGATCATCAACGTATCCTCGTGTGCGCACGAATCGCCGGGCAAGTTCCGGCTGGAAGACCTGGCTGAGCCTTCAGGCAATGGGGGATATCCGGCCTACAAACGCTCCAAGCTCTGCAACATCCTGTTCACCTATGAGCTCGCGCGGCGTCTGGAAGGCGAGAATATCACGGCAAATGCCCTGCATCCCGGTCTGGTGCGGACCAATATCGCCCGCAACAATGGATTGCTGGGTCGTGTGGTCAATTTCTTCATTGGAGTTCGCGGCATTACCGCGGACAAAGGAGCGGAGACGCCGGTGTACCTGGCCGCATCGCCCGAAGTGGAGAGTGTGACCGGCAAGTATTTCGTGGACTGCCGCCCGGTGCCGTCTTCCAGCATGAGCTACGATGCGGAGTTGGCCGCCAGGCTGTGGGATATCAGCGCGTCCCTGACTGCCGATGGCGATCCACCAGCCCGCTGAAAGTTCAGGTCAGGCTGCGAACCCGCTTACAACGGTCCGCATGACCTGCCCACACCATGTCGCCCTTACCGCCGCTTGCGGCACCCCACGTCAACGCCCGGATCGGGACCTCAGGAAATTTGGATGCCGACGGGGCAGTGATCGGATCCCGTCACATCGGGCAGTATGAAGGCATCGGTCAGGTTGGAGGCGAAATCGCTGTCGGTGAAGAAGTAGTCGATGCGCCAGCCCACGTTCCGTTCCCGCGCGCGCGTCATCTGGTCCCACCAACTGTAGTTGCCCGGTTCCTGGTTGAACCGGCGAAAGGTGTCAACGTAGCCGTGGTCAAGGAAGGCGTCCATCCAGGCCCGTTCCTCAGGGAGGAAGCCGGAAATCTTCTCATTTGCTTTGGGCCGGGCGAGATCGATCTCCTTGTGGGCGGTATTTACGTCGCCGCACACAACCACACTGCGGCCTTCCCGTCGCAGCCTGTCCACGTGATCCAGGAAGGCGTCGTAGAAATCCATCTTGTAACGCAGGCGTTCGGCGGACCGCTTGCCGTTGGGGAAATAGATGCCCAGGAACACGAAGTCATCGAAGTCGGCGACGATGGTGCGCCCCTCACTGTCGAACCGCTCGACGCCCAGGCCGAAGCTGACGCTGCGGGGTTCATGTCCTTCGCGGGTGTAGAGGCCCACGCCGCTGTAACCCTTTCGCTCCGGAGTGGTGAACCAGCTGGAATAACCCTCGACCTGCTTCAGGGCGGTGGGCAACTGGGACTCGTGGGCCTTGGTTTCCTGGAGGCACAGCACGTCGGGCTGCTCTTCCTGAAACCACTCCAGGAATCCCTTCTTGTGAACCGCCCGAATGCCGTTGACGTTCCATGAAATCAGTTTCATGCCTCATGCCCCCAGCCACACCCTCCCCGCACGGAGATGGTGGAGTTGCCGTTTCCGCCCGATTCTAGCACGGACAGCGGGCGCCGCATTTCGATTCTGATGTCGGGCCAACTCGGTCCGATGTTGACAGGCCGGAATTGCGGTGATAGTATTCGAGACTAAGTATCATTATGATCGTAGCCGCCAACAAGCATTCCAGCCACCAACACCCCCGGCCCCGCTCGGCCGCCGTGGTGAACGACATCGTATCGCAACTGAGAGGCCTGGGTTACCGGGACACCGAACCCCGCCGCCTCGTCATCAGCGCCATCGCCGCCCAGAGTCGGCCATTCACCGCAGCGGAACGCTGCGCGTCGCTGCCCTGCGTGGGCCGGGCCACCGTGTACCGGAGTTTGCGCCTGTTGGTGGAACCGGTCAGGCGTGTCGGGCTCTGCTGAAAGATCACGAACTGTGCTACCAGGTCAGCCAACAGGGGCGCCACCACCACCTGCTGTGCGCGGTATGCGGAGCGTCGGCGGACCCGGAGGGATGGCACGCAGAGGACATGCTCCGGGAAGCCGCTGCCGCCGCGGGCTTCCGAATGAGCGGCCATGGGCTGGAAGTGCACGGCCAATGCGGCGAATGCGTCGAGGACTGATGGCTGGCGCATTTTATTTTTGCTCCCATAATTGATACTTGATATCACTTGTCATCCACGATTGAAGCCAAAGCCATGGTCGGAAAATAATCGATACAGCATATCAATACAAATGCTCATTGTTATGCCATGTCGATCAAACCGGCAAATGACACCGAAAGCAACGGAGAAAAACGATGAACCCGCCTGTGCAACGACCCCTGCCCTATTCCAGAACCCTTCCGCTGCGGCCGGCCCTGGCGCTCCTCGCTGCGCTGGCGGCAATTGCGCTGCTGCTGACGGCCTGCGGGGGCGAAGAACCGGACCTCCCTCCGTCTGGTGATTCGCCCACCGCAGGTTCCGCGCCCCAAGTCGCGGCCGCGTCTTCCCCGCCGACTGCGGCTCCCGCGACTGCTGCCGTCCCCGCCGCTCCGACGGCCGGGTCGCCCCCGGCGTCTTCGGCAAACGAACCCGTGCAGACCGATCCCGTGAACGTAATAACCAGCAACGCCGTCCTCGCGGACCTCACGCGACAGGTGGGTGGCAATTTGGTGCAGGTGCACGCGCTGGTCTCAGCGGGCGTTGACGTCCACACGTGGCAGAGTACCCCCTCAGACAGTGTGCGCATAGCGGAGGCGGACCTAGTGGTCAGCAACGGGGCGGGCCTCGCCGTCCACATCGAAGACCTGCTCGACAACAACGCGTCCGCCGACGCCATTCGAGTGGTCGCGTCGGAAGGACTGGAGCCTCTGGAGTTGGTCGAATTGCCCTTCCCTGAAGGCGACGACCACGCCATGGAACACGGGGACGAGCACGGGGCAGAACTCGCCGGCCGCTTGCTTGTCGGCGACGGCGAAACCGGCACCCTGTCCGTGATCGATCTGGAAACCGGCCACGTCCACCAGGACGAGTTCGACCTGGGTTCCCGCGCCGGCCGTATCTACCCCACCAAGAGCGGACGCTTTGTCGTCGCCGTTTCCAGCGACGCCAACGCGGTCAACGTCATCGACGGCGGCATGTACCTCGAAGAGCACGGCGACCACTTCGATATGGTCGAACGGGACGTCAGCCTCCTGGGGATCGACCTCGCGGGCGACCGCCCCGTTCACATGTACGTCGGCGGCGAGTGGGCCACCGTGTACTACGACGGCTCCGGCGACTTTGTCCTCATCAACGAGCACGAACTGGAAGAAGAGGGCTCCTCCTATGTGCCCATCACCATGAACGCAGGAGCCCAGCACGGCGCCGTCATACCCCTGGAAGACGACCTGTTCGCCGTCTCCCTTCAACACCCCAACTATGCCGATAACCCCGAGGAATACCGCCTGCCCATCGGCGCCGAAATCTGGGACCTCGACGGCAACGTCTTCCATAGCGCCCAGGGTTGCCCCGATCTCCACGGCGACGCCGGCAACGGGCACATGGCCGTCTTCGGCTGCACCGGCGGAGTCCTGATGGTCGAAGCCCACGACGGACATTACGAGGATGCTTTCATTCCGGCTCCGGCAGGATCACCCGACGACTTCCGCCTCACCTCCGTTTGGGGATACTACGGCCTCGACCACTTCTTCGCCCTGGGTTCCGCAGTTGGCCTGTACGTCGTGGAGCCCGAAGAAGGCTCAATGGAGCAGTTGATCCCCGCCAGCGACGATCTTCGACCCATCCAGGTGGCGCTGAGCCACGACGGCGAACTGCTGCTGGTGGTCATGAGCGACGGCGAACTGCGCATGTACGAAGCGCATGACCTGGACCTCCTGGCGTCAACGTCGGACGCGCTGACCGGTGAGATCGATCCCGGCTTCTGGGCACGGCCCCACATTGCCACCGCTCCCGATCACATCTTCGTCACCAACTCCGGCGAAGGCGAAGTCATCGCGCTCGACGCCCACGACCTGGAAGAAGTCGGGCACTGGGAAATTTCCGGCGCCCCCACCAAGATCGCCTTCGTCGGAATCCTGGGCGAGGGTGACCACGATGAAGAGGGACACGATGACCACGGCCACGGCCACGGCGCCGGTGACCCGCACTTCTGGCAGGATCCGCGCCTGGTGGTCCACTACGTGCAACAGATCACCAACGCGCTGATCGAGACGGACCCGGACAACGCGGCAAACTACTTGGACAACTCGGCGGCGTACATTGAGGAACTGGAGGCGCTGGACGCCTACATCGCCGATACTTTGTCGTCGATACCCGCGGACCGCCGCGTGATGGTGACCTTCCACGACGCCTTCGGATATTTCGGTGCGCGCTATGACATGGAGGTGCAGGCTTTCGTCGGCGGCCACGGCGGGGATGTTTCTCCTGACGACATCACCAACGTCCTGGAACTGGTGGTGGACAAGGGCTTGCCCGCCGTCTTTGCGGAGACCCAATTCTCCGATGATGCCCTCGAACAGGTTGCCCGGGACGCCGGCATCCAAGTCGGCATAGTCCGTTCGTTGCCCGACGACGAATTTCCGGATTACGTCGGCATGATGCGGTCCAACGCGGATCAGTTGGCTCAATTTCTGCGGTAACCCGATCCGGCGACACGCCGTAATCATCCGCTTTGCGAACAGGGGACTGTCCACAGTCCCCGGTTTTTCGTACGCCGCCCCCGGCCAAGGACACCGGCGCCAACTGCTCGTCGTTCCGGATCAGCAGGTGGTTTGGGTCAGTGAAATCTCGGGCGTTTCACAATAGTGGATCAGATAACCCTCGCCGCGCGCAGCAGTCCCAGGTCCCGGACCGTGAGGCCAAGCTCACCACACAGAATTTCGACGTTGTGTTCGCCCAGGCGGGGCGCCGGTCGGGCCGATGCCATGGCGTTCTCTCCGTCGATAAAGAATCCCGAACCCGGGTATTTCAACAGGCCGGCGCTGGCATGGTCCATCTCGACGAAGAACCCTCTCTCTTCCAGGTGCGGCGATTCCACCACCTGCTGCGGCGTCTGAACCAGCCCTACGACCAGGCCCCGGGCCATGGTCTCTCGCATCAGGTCCAGATTGGTCCACTGGGCCAGCTTGGGGGCCACCAGTCCATGTAGTTCCTCCCAGTGTTCCATCCGGCCGCCGCGGGACGCGAACTTGGAGTCCAGCAGCCCCGGTTCCTCCAGAAACTCGGCCCACGCCTGCATGGGACGGCCGCCGGTGCCAGCCGTGGTGAGAGTCACTTCCCCATCCAGGGTGGGCAGGTGCATCCCGTCCATCACGTTGCCGTCACTGCCGCCGCGGTGGGGGTTGCGTCCAGTGTAGGTGTAGGGGTGAATCAGCCCGGACGGAGTGCTGACGGCGGCCTCCATGGTCGAGACATCGATGTGGGTGCCTTTTCCTGACTGCTCCCGCCGCAGCAGCGCCGCCATTACCGCCACCGCCCCGTTGCGGGCAGCGGTAATCTCCATCTGCTCCAGGGCCGTGCCCATGGGCGGTTGGCTGGCCGAGCCTGTTACCGCGTAAAGGTAGCCCCCCATGGCTTGGGCCACCAGATCATCGCCCTGGTAGCTGGCATAGGGCCCGTCCTGACCAAAATAGGTGATGGAAACCAGGATCAGGCCGGGGTTGGATTGGGACAGCTGTTCATAGCCCAGGCCCAATTCCGCCAGCCTCCCCGGTGGGTAGCTCTCAAGAATGATATCCGCAGTGGCGGCCAATCGCTCGAAAAGCTCCCGACCTTCTGCCTGCTCCACGTCCAGCGTGATGCCTCGCTTGTTGGTATTGAAGGCAAGGTAGGAGGTACCCCGGTCGGGATGGGGAACCTCGTCGATAAAGGGCGGCTCGTGGCGGGCCTGGTCGCCCCAGCCGGGCGGCTCAACCTTGATGGTGTCCGCGGCCTGGTCGGCCAGCAGCTTGGCGCAAAAAGCGCCCGAGGGCCGGTGGGTCAGTTCCAGTACGCGCAATTCTGAAAGTATTCCGGGCATGGTCTCTCCACAAATTGCTTATCCACGAACGCTAATATCGCTGATCTTCGCGATTGTTCGTGTGCCCTGGCGCGGGAATTACGGTCTCGGTTCGTCGGGCCGGGGCGCGCCAAAAACCACGCCTTCGGATTCCAGTTCCCCTATTTCCGCCGGCGACAACCCGGCCAGGTCTGCCAATATCGCCGCGTTGTCCTGTCCCAATCCCGCGACCTTCGCAATTGACATGGGATTACCGGGATCTCTGAAGGGGCGCCCGGCGAAAAGACGGGACCCAACGGCGGGGGCCTGGGGGTTGGAGAACTCCCACATATAGCCCCGTTCCCGCAGATGAGAGTCGTCTACCAGGTCCTGGGCGGTCATCGCCGAGCCGGCCGCGATGCCCAGTTCCTGCAACCTCCCCGCCAGCTCCAGGTCGTCGTGCTGGGAGGTCCAGTTGCCGATCAACTCGTCCAGTTCATGGCGGTTGTGCCAGCGGGCCAAAACGGTGCCGAATTTGGCTCCCTCGGCCCACTGAGGCCTACCCATTGCCCCCTTCAGCGATTCCCATTCCGTGTCGGACGACACGACAATAACTATCCAACGGTCGTCGCCCCTGGCCGGATACACATTGTGCGGCGCCTTCCACCAGTGTGCGCAGCCCAAGCGATCGCGGGTGATGCCCCGCTGCGCCTCCAGGATGGCCGGTCCCACTGACGAAACACCGGTCTCCAGCATGGTAAGGTCAACCCGCATGCCCTTGCCCGTCTTGTTGCGCTGGTACAGGGCCAGCAGCAGGGCGTAGGCCACGTTGTTGCCTACGGAATGATCCATGTAATTGGGGCTGGCCCGCATGGAAGGGCCGCCCTCGTAGCCGGTCAGGTAGGACAAACCACAGGCGGCATCGACGGTGCGGGCCCGGGAGCCGGCCCGCCGCCAGGGTCCGGTGTACCCGTAAGCGGTGCCGCTGAGGGTAATGATGCGGGGGTTGATCGCGGAGAGGCTGTCGTGGTCGAACCCGAACCGCTGCATGGTGCCGGGACGGAAGTTGTCGGTCACGATGTCAGCCTTCTCCACCAGCTTGAGAAAGACTTCCTTGCCTCGCGGGTTAGTCACGTCCATGCACAGGCTGCGCTTGTTGCGGGTGCCGTAATAGACCAGGTTGCCGGCTTCGTTCCACCACTCTTCACCCGGAGTTCCTGCCGGAAAGGGGCCGGATTTGCGGTCCTGCAGGTGGTCGGGGCTTTCGACGCGTATGACATCGGCGCCCAGATCCGCGAGGAATCCCGTCCCCCACGGTAGCGCATGCACCTGCTCCAGGGTGAGGACCCTGACCCCGTCGAGAATTCCCTTCTCCGCCATTGCCCCTGGACCTCCATTTGCCGCTGCCGCGCCGAAGCGTTTGAGAGGCCCAATGATAGTCCAGACCAGAGACCAAGTCCACTTGGTCCGTCTCCCCCAACCAAAAAATTCGTAGTGTCATGCCATTTGTCGATAACCTGCACATCAAGCGTGTAGTCGGTATCTGATCAGAGTTAGTGAGGTGAATTGGTCGAGACTGGATTGGCGATGGCTGGCGCTGCGGCCGCTGGCAATATCATATAACTGGGAAGGGCAAAGGGAAGCCGGCCCAGCCCGGGAAACCACGCCAGGCACATCCTCACGGCTTTGCCCGTGCCCGCATGACGCTCACCCAGCAGGTGGAACACACGGTGAAAGAGTGTACAGACTGCGGAACCCAGTGGTCCGGCGGTTGGTTTCAGCGCACTCGGGAGGTCATTGACCTCCCCCAGGTTCCGGTGCTGGCAACCGAGCACGTCCATATCGCCCGTACCTGTCCTCAGCGCCGGCGTGACAAGGGGGTGTGCCGCTGGGCCAGCCGCGGCTGGGGGTCAACGTAGTGAGCCTGATTGCGGCGTTGCGGGAAGAGGCCATCCTACCGTTGCCGTACACGAGAGCCATGCCGGTATGGCGGTGGCCGAGGGACGAGCATATCCCAGTGGCGACGGTTCGGTAGCTGAGCGGGGGTCGCATGCGCAAGTGTCCGATCGGTGCGCGGACGAGGCCGGAATGTCCGACCTCCTCATCACCGCGATGGTCAGCTACCCATGTTGTCAACGCGTCAGCCATCCGGCGGTGATGCCACCTGGCCACTGTTGGTGATCAGCACATCACGCTTCTTCATTCGCTCAACCTTCGGCTCCGGTCGCTCCTCGGAATTACCCTGTACTCCGGGAACTGATGTTTCCTGCGTTCACTCAATCAAATGCCGGCGGTGACATGCCGACGGAAACTGGTCCAGGGCCGATGCCAGGATCTGGGACAAGATCAGGACTGGCCGGACCAACCTGGTAAGTGGTACAACCGCTGAGGACAGATCGCAAGCAGCTGTGGTGGAAGTGCAACTGATAGGACGCGAGTGCCTGGTCAGGGATAGTTGCGCCTTATCAACGTTTCTCATCCTGCGCATGCCCTCCGTACATGTTTGCATCAGACACTTGGGCGAGGTCAACAAAAGATGGAATACCGCAAACTTGGCAACCTGGACGTTTCAGTCATCGGCCTGGGAACCCTGCGAACTTTCGATGTAACCGACCACGATGAGGTCGCCGTCCGCAGACAAATCGTGGACAACTGCCTGGACAGCGACGTCAACCTGATCGACACCGCCGCCTGGTACGGCCACGCGGAGCAGGTCGTGGGCGAGATCACCGAGGATCGCCGGGACCGATTCTATATTGCCACCAAGGTGCGCACCGAGGGGAAGGAGGCCGGCGAAGCCCAAATTGCCCGTTCCTTCGAATTGCTGCAGACCGACTACATTGACCTCTTCCAAGTCCATAACATGATCGACTGGCAGACTCACCTCCCAACCCTGGAGCGACTTAAAGGCGAAGGCAAAATTGGCATGCTGGGCGTGTCGGCCATGGTGCCCGAAGCCTATCCCACCATCATGGACCTGATGCGCCAGGGTCGAGTGGACGCCGTCCAGATTCCCTATAACGTGCTGAACCGCAACGTTGAGGACGCACTGCTGCCCCTGGCCGAGGAACTGGGCACCGGCATCCTGGTGATGGAGCCATTGCAGAAGGGCCGCTACGTCCTGGACCTGAAGCAACAGCCGGACCTCACGCCACTGCGGGACTACGGCATCAACACCTGGGCCCAGGCCCTGCTGGCATGGGTCATTTCTGACCACCGTGTGAGCTCGGCCATACCCACGACCTCCCGTCCAGAGCGCATACGGGAAAACGCCCAGTCCGCCGAGGCAGCCGGGTTGCCCCAGCCGTTCCGGGACTACATCCGTTCCGAGGCGGAGCGGTGCTTGTGAAGGCCAACCCGCAGACCGGATCAACGGGCGCCGCCGGTCCCTGACCTCCTTTCGCCGCGTTGTCCGGAGATATTTCGGAGGGGCGAGCAGAAGCAATGAACTCCAACGTCGTTTTCCGGTGGAAGGCACAAGGATGATGACGCATTTCCCCCGTGAACTCGATCGCCGGCCAGGCGCGACCGGGGATAGACCAAATCTCCCTGCCGGTCCGCCGGCAAAAATCGCGCGCGCCGTCTCGTTGCCTTTTCACGTCGGGCGCGAAGAATCCAACCAAAACACGGGCCGCGACGCATTTTACCGCTGCGGATGACTTCTCAGCCGCCAAGCCCGAATCTGGTGCGAGAGGGTGTTTTCGTGCCCCCAATGGCGATTTCTCAGCGGTGTCAGACCGGCGTTTGGGGCCGTGTACAACGATCTGGGGCGTCGTGTCGTTCATCGTCGCGGACTCACCGGGATCCCGGTCGAAGCAAGCGGAGCACCCGTGGCCTGTCCTGCGCTGTCTGGCTATCAAGGTACAGTCGACGCCGTTGCACTTGGCACGCCACCCCGTCTCCATCTTTGGCTCGTCGACGGCGCCATCGGATCGTCTGGGGTTGTTCATCGGCGTCTTGAGGCGGTCGGGATCGAGGCAAGCGTCGAACAACAAGCCGAACGGGCTCATGGCTCGGCGGCACTGCCTCATTGGATTCAATCCACCAAAGGTTCCTGCTCAAATCACATTGTGAAACACTTTTGCTTGTGCCAAAGCCCCATCATGATTTGGATATCTAAAAAAATCGGAGAGGTGATCGGATGTCAACGGATCAAACGGCTGACTTGGTAGCGGAGGTAGAGGAGTTGCGGGACAGGGTTCGTCGCCTGGAAGACGTAGTGGAGGACCTGCGGGACAGTGTTCGCCATCTGGGGGATATTGAGGCGCTGCGCAACCTCAAGGCAGAATACGCCGCCGCTTGTGACGACAACTACGACCCGGACCGGCTGGCCGCATTGTTTGTAGAGGACGCCACTTGGGAAAGTCAGGGGTTGGGGAGATACGAGGGGAGGGAGGCGATACGCGAGTTCTTTCGCGGAATTTCCGGCCACTTCGTCTTTGCCTTGCATTACGGGTTGAACCCGCAGATCGAAGTTGCCGGCGATACGGCGCGCGCTCGGTGGTACCTGTTCATGCCGTGCACCGTGGGAGATACGGGCAAGGCGATGTGGCGGGCCGGTCTCGACGAAGAGGAATACGTGCGGGTCCAAGGCAGGTGGATGTACAAGAGCAAGAAGTCGGCCCCCTTCTTCCACACCACCTTCGAGGAGGGTTGGGCAAAGCGGCAATTCATCTAGCCTGGACTCTCCGCTAACTGGGTTTTTCAGGCCGCTGCCGGTGCGTTGAGGGGCGCGTCCGTAGGATGGTCCTCAGCATTGGGGAGAGGCGCCAACTGATAGCCCAGTTGCGCGGCTCGGCGTTTAGCTGCGCGTAGCGCACGCTGCTGGTACTGGCGCTCGCAGTATTCAGCGCCGGCAGCCACGTACTCCTGCCCGAAGCGCAGCATGGAATAGATGAGTCTGGCCAGTTTGTGGGCCGTAGCCGTGATGGCCTTGGGCACTCCCGGTTGGGCCTTCTTCCGCCGCAGGAAAGCGCCCCGGGCGCTGTCGGAGCGGTGCAGCGCGTTGGCCGCCAGCCGTAGTGCCGCCGCGGCACGGTTGGCATTGGGCCTGGTCTTTGAGCTCATGACCCGGCCGCCGGTGATGCGGTGGTCGGGGCTGAAGCCCAGCCAGGAGGCGAAGTGCTTGGCGCTGGGCCATTTGGTCAGGTCGGCGCCAATCTCGCTGATCACCTTCAGGGCGGTGAAGCCGTCAACGCCGCCGATGCGGGTCAGGTCCACTCCGGTCATCCGGTACAGGCGTGTCCTGACGTCGCAGCGTGGCGCGTTGCCCTGACTATGCCACCGGCCGTTGTTGGCTGGAGACCCGCCGCCGCTACGGTCCTCGAACCGCTCCATCGGGGCTTCGATCTCCCGATCACATTCGCCAATCTGGTCGTGGTAGAACCGGTACCGTTCCAGGGCTTGGGTCAGCGCCTGCTGCATGTGCTGGATGTGATGAGAAGCGTACTGCACCGGCATGGCCCGCTGGCGAAGGTAGCTGCGCCGGCGTCGGATGTCTGCCTCGGGGCGGAAGGCTCCAGACCACAAGCCGCAGGTGTGCAGTTGCTGCAGCCACTGACAGTCCAGCACGTCGGTCTTGCGACCGGACACGTTCTTGATGCGCCGAGGGTCGACCAGCATCACCTCAAACCCGCGCTCTTCCAGCACTCCGAACAATGGTATCCAGTACACGCCGGTGGACTCCATACGCGCCGGTGGACTCCATGACCGCCGTCGCCACACCGCACTCCTCCAGCCAGTCGGCCAGGCGGTGTCATTTGCCGTCATCTTACCCCTCCAGCATCGCAGCGCAGGCGTGTCTCCGGAGGGAGCCACGGACTGCAGCCATTCTCCCCAACGGGATCGCGCCCGTGGGGGCCTCACCAATGATGCCGCCGTAGGACTCCCGGACCATGCTTTGCGCCGGGCAACAAGCGCCAGTGTCATCTCCGTCCTGGCCCGGACGACGCGCCTCGCCAACAGCCTGCACATGCGTCCTCCACCTCGTCAGTTAGTCTCCCTTTTCACGGAGGCACTGGCAGCAGTGGAGCAAATCCAGCACGGCGTAGCTGTTGTCTCCCACCAACACCAAGGGACGTTCGGGTAGCCAGCGACGCAGTTGCATGACCATCTGTCTCGCCCAGTCGGTGACCTTCTTGTGCCGGCGTCCTTGTTGCTCATGATACCGAGACGAGGGCGCCAGTACCGTGAGCGCCGGTAACGCCCAATGGCGTCCCGCCCAGGGGACGTGGCCCAGCCACATCAGGGAGATCCAGCGCAAGCTGCTGGCCTTGACCAGTTGGTTCCGGCTGGAACGCACCGGATCACGGTAGATGGCTCGCGCCCTGATCTTGGCCCCACGCCGTCGTTCCAGAGTTTCCCGATCGGTCGATGATCGCACGCCGAAGATCAACGGACCGTCGCCACGGTCCAGGTGCTGGAGCAGCAACACCAGCAGGACGCGTGACACCTTACGGGATGACCACACCGCCCGATTGAGCACCTCATGGTAGCGGGCGTAATTGTCGTCAGCGCTGCGGCCCATGACCCGCAGCGCGGCGGCCACGGTGCGCTGGCCCGGGGTGAGGATCGCGCCGACCAACAGGACCTGAGCCTTTTGCCAAGTCCGGTGTTGGAACAGCATGGCGAAGGGAAAGAGAGCGGTTACAATGGCATCAGGCAGGGTGAGCACGGGTCGACCTACGGTGAGATGTGGGGTCAACCCAGCTTACCCTGGCCTCTTCATTTTTCCAGTTTTTGTACAAAGTCCAGCTTAGTCGGAGGAACCAATGATAGTAGTAACCGGAGCGGCCGGGAGGCTGGGACGCCGGGTGGTGCAACTCCTGGTGGACCAGGGCCGGGAAGTCCTGGCCACCGACCGGCTGGAGGCGGATGATCTGCCAACCAGGTTCGTGCGCTGCGATCTGGGCGACGCCGGAGCGGTGCAAAATATTCTCGAGGGCACGGAAGCCGTAATTCACATGGGAGCCATTCCCGGGCCGCAGCGAGCCGAACCCAGGGTCATTTTCGAGAACAACGTGGCCGCCGACTTCAACGTCATGATGTCGGCGGCGGATTTGGGGCTGCGGCGCGTGGTGTTCTCGTCCAGCGCTTTCGGCATGGGGTGGGCCCACGACGGCAACGCCTTCGTGCCGCTGTACCTGCCACTGGACGAGGAGCATCCCATGATGCCCTTCGAGCCCTACGGCCTGACCAAGCAGGTCGGCGAGGATATCGGCCGGATGATCGCGCGCAACTCCGAGACCACCGTGGTGAGCCTCCGCTTCACCAACGTCGCGCTGCCCGAGGTGCAGGCCGAGTTCCCCTGGCCGGCGCCCACGCCGGAGGATCCGCTGACGCTGGTCATGTGGGCCTACGCCGACGCCCGGGATGTGGCCGAAGCGCACGTTCTGGCGCTGGATGCGGAGATCGAAGAGTACGAAGCCTTCATGCTCGCCCAACCGTCCAGCCGGTTTGCGGAGCCCACGATCGACCTGGTCAAGCGCAACTTCGGAGACCGGGTGGAAATACGCGACGGCTTGGAGGGCACCGCCAGCGTCATTGGCACAGCCAAGGCGCAGCGGATGCTGGGCTGGACACCGCGCCATGATTGGCGGCCATAGGCGGCGACCGAGACCCGGACGGTAGTCCAGATTACCCTCGCGCGTACCCAGTTTCGCCCGAGCCGTCATTGCGAGCGAAGCGCGGCAATCTCGTTGCCGTAGGGGTGATTCTCCGGACAGCGAGATTGCCATGTCGCTCCGCTCCTCGCCGTGACACACCGGTTACGCACTAGCAGATTACCCTTGTTGACCGCTTGACCGAGGTGGCTTAGATTCACCACGTGAGATCAAGACACAACAACCCTGACACTGTCTGACGGAGGACCACTGCCATGCCGTTCTACGAAAGAGGCGACACCCGCATCTATTACGAAGAGGTCGGTTCCGGATTTCCCCTGCTGATCGTGCCCGGCGGTGGGCTCAACTCCACCGTGGCGGGACTGCAAACGCATCCCTTCAATCCCATGGAGGCCTTCAAGAACGAATTCCGCGTCATCGCCGCCGACCTGCGCAACGCGCCGCCGGGCCAATCCACCGGCCCGCTGGAAATCGACCGTCCCTGGGACGCCTACTCCGAAGACCAACTGGGTCTGATGGACTTTCTTGGCATCGGCGAGTTCATGGTCATGGGGTTCTGCATCGGCGGCCCGATGATGCACAACCTGCTCCGGCTGGCCTCGGACCGCATCGTTGCCGTCGCGTTCATGCAGCCCAGCGGATTCCGGCCGGAACTGCCGGACCTCTTCTACCAGAACAACATCACGGGCTGGGGGCCGCCGCTCTGCGAGAAGCGTTCGGATATAACCATGGACATGGTGCACGACTTCTTAACGAACATGTACACCAACCGCGCGGACTTCGTATTCACCGTTGACCGCGATTTCGTGCGCAACCTGCAGACCCCGATCCTGGTCGCGCCCGAAGACGTGCCGGCGCACCCGTATGCGGTCGCCAAGGAAGTCGCCGACCTCGCCCCGAACTCCGAAATGACCATCTATCCGTGGAAGGACAGCCAGGAGCACATCGACGAGGCTGTGGAGCACGCCCGCCGCTTCCTGAAGGCCCACCAGCCGGTAACTGCGGGAGCCTGACGTTTCCGCTCCGCTCATCTCATCAGCGCCCCACTGTTTCCGAGTTCGCTGGAAACGGCGGGGCTGGCGCAAAGGCATTATCAGAAGCAGGATTGCCAGGATTGGAGGATTTTCGGGATTGATGCGCATCCCGGAAATCTCAAAATCCGGCAAATCCTGCTTCTGACATTTGCCGCCGGGACGGTAATCCCGAGCGCCCTTACGGGGAGGGACACAGGTTTGCCTGAGACTACAGACGTAATCGTCATCGGCGCCGGCGTGGTCGGCTGCTCGGTCGCCTACTATCTGGCCCGGGAAGGCGTCAGGGTGACCCTCCTGGAGCGCGAAGCCATCGGCAGCGGCGCCTCCGCTCACGCCACCGGTTCCCTGAGCCTGCTTGGCGCCGAGTTCTCCCCCGGTGCGTCCTTCGAGCTCGCGCGGGCCTCTTATGCTGAGTTCCCGCAGATCGTCCCCGAGCTTGAAGCGGCAACCGGGATGGACCTGCTCTACCAGCGTCGCCCGTCGCTCCGCCTGGCATTGGACAACGACGAGGCCGACCTGATCAAAGAGTTGATGGTCTGGCAGCAGCCGCATGTCAAAATGCGCTGGATTGACGCCGGAGCAGTACAATCAATCGAACCGCGCCTCTCGCCTGCCATACTCGGCGCCGTGTACGAGGACGAGTCGGCCCAGCTGGACAGCTACCGTTTCAACCTGGCCCTGGCCCGGGGCGCTGAGCTCAAGGGCACTGAAATCCTGCACCGGGAGGTAACGGGCCTCATCTCCAACGGCTCCACGATCTTCGGCGTCAAAACCGCGTCCGGGGACATTCACGGCGGCGCGGTGGTGGTGGCCGCCGGCACCTGGAGTCGGGCCTTCACCCCCTGGCTGGGCTTCCCGGTTCCGGTCCGGCCTATGAAGGGTGAGCGCCTCCTGCTCAACTACCCGGGAGACCCGCTTCCGATACTGATCAGTTCCCCCAAGCGCGGTCACATGATCAGCCGGCTGGACGGCCTCACCAGCGTCGGCAGCACCGGCGGCCGGGACTACGACCAGAGAAATCTCTTCGCCGGGGAGGAGTTCGACCGCCAGCCCACCGAGAGCGCCCGGCTGGAACTCCTCCAGCGCGCCATCGACGTGTTTCCCGACCTGGAACGCGCGGAGTTGGTCCAGCAGCTTGCCGGATCCCGCCCGCTGAGCCCCGACAGCAAGCCCATCATCGGCCCGGTACCGGGTTGGGATGGCATCTACCTGGCCACCGGCCACACCACCAAGGGCATCCACCTGGGACCGATCACCGGCCGTATCATCGCCGACTATATCTGCCGCGGCTCGACCAAGGTCGTCTCCGACATGAGCGAGTTCCTGCCCGACCGTTTCGCGGATTTCGACGACGCCGACTTCCTGGCCGAGGCCCAGACTGTGGACGAATAGCCTCTACTACGCCGGATAATGCTCCAGCCACCAGCGGGCGATATCGATGCGGCGGGCCAGCCAGACGTCGGGCTTGCTCCGAACGTACTCGATGAACCGACGCAGCGCCGCCGCCCGTGCCGGCTTGCCGATGATGCGGCAATGGAGCCCCACCGACATCATCTTGGGATGGGTTGCTCCCTCCCGGTAAAGGGTGTCGAAGCAGTTGCGCGCCGACTCGAAGAAGTCCATCGGCGTTGACAGCTGGCCCCGCCAGAACCCGTAGTCGTTGACCTCCAGCGAGTAGGGCACCACCAGCCACGGGTTGCCATGCACCTGCGTGTAGTAGGGCAGGTCGTCGTTGTAGGCGTTGCAGTCATAGACGAACCCGCCTTCCTCCACCACCAGTTCCCGCGTGTTCACGCTGGGCCCGTAGCGGGTGTACCAGCCCAGCGGCCGCTCCCCGCAC
Source organism: uncultured Dehalococcoidia bacterium (assembly GCA_951813535.1). Classification (GTDB taxonomy): domain Bacteria; phylum Chloroflexota; class Dehalococcoidia; order Lucifugimonadales; family UBA3495; genus Bin87. Next base: position 3,850,482 of record OX638345.1, read on the forward strand.
GCGCGCGCGATGGATGCTACGGCCTCGTTGATGGCCTGCCGCTCGGTCTCCCGGTCCATCTTGTAATACTCTTCCCAGCGGTTGCCGTGGCCCATGACCTCGTGTCCCCGGCGCACGACCTCCCGTCCAACCTCCGGGTTGCGCTCCAGGGCCAGGGCGCAGGCGAAGATGGTGGCATCGACTCCGTACTCGTCGAACATATCAAGGATGCGCCAGACGCCGACCCGGCTGCCGTACTCGAAGAAGGACTCGTTGGCCAGGTCCCGCTCGCCCCGGGCCACCGGCGACGGCGACTCACCCACCGTCTCGCCGTGGGGATCGCCGTCCAGGATGGAGTTTTCGGACCCCTCCTCGTAGTTGACGACGAACGACACCGCGATCCGCGCGCCGTTGGGCCATTCCACCGCCGGCGGGCTTGCGCCATAGCCAATCAGGTCGCGCTCTTGCATGAGTTTGCTCCTCAGGGGCCGCTCAGCCACCCCGCCACGGGTTGATGCCGGTGGTCTTCATCCGCATGCGGTACACCGAACTGCGGGCGGTGAAGTACATGGTCCGGCAGTCGGCGTCGCCCCAGGCGCAGTTGGCCGGTATCTCGGGCAACCGGATTATGCCGATGAGAGATCCGTCCGGCTCGAAGACCCAGACGCCTTCTGCCCCGGTGCAGTACACCCGGCCGTCGGTGTCAACCTTCATCCCGTCGGGCACGCCGTCCTCCGCCGAGTGCATCTCGGCGAACATCCTGCTGTTGCTCAGCGAACCGTCCGGCGCAACGTCGTAGGCCCGGATGTACTGGTGGGTGCAGACCTCGCCCCGTTCCTTCTCCGCCGCGCACTCGTCGCCCCGCCGGGTGTTGTCCGCGTACAGGATGCTTTCGTCGGGCGAGAACGCCAGCCCGTTGGGCGACTCCAGGTCGGTGATCACCGCAGACACCGTGCCGTCGGGCGCGATGCGGTGAATGCCGTGGAAGTCGATCTCCCGCTCCTCCGGCGGCAGGCGCAGGCCCGGGTTGGTGAAATAGATGCTCCCGTCGGAGCGGCACACCACGTCGTTGGGCCGGTGCAGCCGCTTGCCCTCCCAGCGATCGGCGATGACGGTGATGGAACCGTCGGGTTCCCAGCGGGTTATCTGCCGGTCGTCCCCGTCGCACATGATGATCCGGCCCTGGAGGTCGAAGGTCAGCCCGTTGGCTCCCCCGCTGTTTTCCCGTACCACCTCCGGTTCGCCGCCAGGCACCAGGCGGTAAATGACGTTGACGCGGTTGTTCACGAACAGCAGGTACCCGTCCGGGTGCCACAGCGGCCCTTCGGTAAACGAGAAGCCGGTGGCCAGGCGTTCTGCCTCGTACGATTCCACGATCTGGTCCAAGCTGTCTGCCATGATCTCCCTCCTGCTTCCGGCTGGCCGTAATGCGGGGCGCTGCGCCCGCACGACTGCGGAATTGTCAGTCCGCCAACCGCTCTGCTTGCTGCCGACTATATCATGGCGAACCGGCCTGGGCCGCACAAAGAACGGCCACCCGGTTGGACTCGTCCTCCGGGTGGCCGGGATCTCCTCAATGCTTATCGCGACGGCTTATCGTCACACGGGCAACCCTCCACGGGTGCGCGCCGCGACCAGGTTCTCCCCTCCATGTCGGACCCGTCGCAGTTGATGGCCCTGACGCGATAGGTGTAGTCCACGTTGAGATCGGTGCTGGTGTCCACCCAGTCCCAGTATTTGTCGTTGTACGTCTGGAGGGCGTCAGCGTTCTCGCAAGTGAACATGAAGGTCTTCACGACCCAGCCTGCCGCGTTCCAGTGCCTCCGCTCCACCTTCCACCCGTCGGGCGCTTTGGCCTCGCCTCGGTTCTGGGTATGCCAGAACATGGCGACCCCGTTGGCCTGGCGCCGGGGGATCGATATGCCGGGTCGGTCGAGGTTCCCTCCCGCGCAGATCGCCGCAGCATATCTTGACCAGGTCCTGCCAGCCGTTTCAGTGCCATCAGAGTTGATCGCCCGGACGCGGTATTGGTAGTCCACGGACCGTCGCGCACTCGTGTCCACCCAGTCCCAGTATGCCGGATCGACGGTCTGGAGAGCGTCGGCTTCATCGCCGATGAACGTGAACGTCTGGACCACCCAGTTTCCTTCTGAGTCCTGATGGCTGCGCTCCACCTTCCACCCCTCTGGGGCTTCGGTGCTACTGCCATCTTGTGCGTGCCAGAACATCGAAGGGCCGTTGTCCTCGCACCCGGGCTCCGATATGCCGGGTTCATCAATGTCGTCCGAAATACACTCGACGAGAGCATTCCGCGACCAGGACCGGCCGTCGGCGTCCGATCCGTCGGCGTTGATCGCCCTGACCCGGTAAGTGTATCGGACGTCCCGATCAGCGCTCGTGTCCACCCAGTCCCAGTATTCCTGGTTGGAAGTCAGGAGAGCGTCGGCATCGTCACCGATGAACGTGAAGGTTTGCACCACCGGGTTTCGTTCTGAATTCCGATGGCTGCGCTCGACCTTCCAACCATCCGGCGCTGTGGCCCGCCCATCGTTTTCGGTGCTCCAGGACATGGATACCCCGGCGCTGTCGCACAGCACCATTCCCAACTCGGCTCGGTCGAGGAGAGCGTTTGCAGAGGCGTCCCTTGCAATCGCCGCCCCGGCCATGGTGATGAGTATGGCGGCTGCTATGCCGGCCAACCCCGCGTACACGGGAGCCAGTTGCCCCATCTTCGCTTGAGCAATCCACATTGGGATCCTCCTCAGATATCGGTGTCCCCTGCTTTCCCGGCTGATTCCGGATCATCAGCTGCTCGTGCGTACCCAGTTTGGCGGCCGGGAAACGTCAGAATCAGGATTTTCAAAATTCAGGGATTATCGGGATTGGAACCGTCGCGTGAGGGACATCTCCCAATCCTGCCAAATCATGAAATCCCGTAAATCTTGATTCTGACGATTTACCAAACTGGGTACGCGTGAGCATCAGCTGGTATGGCTATATGTATCTATATACGCTCCTCCGGCCCGTCCGGTTTATCCGACGTTGGAACATATCCGCCGGAAACCGCGGAACAACACTGACCGCAACGAACTGTACTCCGATCAGAGACGCCACAAAGCCAGCCGGCGCCGCACCGGACGCCCGGTCACAATCGGCCTTGGAGTAGGACTGCCGAACGTCCACCGCCGGCGTCGTGACCGGCGACGGCCTCCGGGCGCATTGGGGCGGCCGTCGCGTTGTTCCGGACTACATATCGTGGGCGGATGGCGGCGCGGCGACGGCTCCCGTCAGGCGGGGCGCAGTTCTACTCCCGGAACCTCGGCATCACTTCCTTCGCGAAAAGCTCCATGGAGCGCATCACACGGGAGTGTTCCATGCTGCCGAAGGACATGCACGCGCCGAAGTACTCGATGCCGTGGTCGTCCCGCAGCGTGGCGATGCGCTGTGCGCACTGGTCCGGTGTGCCGAAGTACACGGTACCCTCCAGCTCCGACTCGTAGCTGGGCGGCTCGGTGGTGCGGATTGTCCGCCAGTGGTCCAGGTCCACGTTGATCTCGTCGCCGCGGGTCAGCGTGCGCCGGTAGGTGGCCAGGTCGCGCACCCACCTGATGGACTCGCGGGGGTATTCCCGAGCCGTGTGCGCGTCCTCATCCAGATGCACGTATCGGAAGTAGGGCATCTCGCCCACGGGCAGGTTCTTGCCGGCCGCAGCGCATCGCTCCGCGTACAGCGAAAACAGGCCGAGGTTGTCGGCCTCCGGTGTGGAGAAGCTGGTCAGGATGGGCAGGTCCCGCTCCACGGCGACGTCCACGCTGGCCGGCGTCCGCGACACCGCCATATACACCGGCGGATGGGGCTTTTGCACGGGCGAGGGAGCGATGGTCAGGTCTTTCACCTGGTAGAACTCGCCCTGATAGGAGAAATCCTGCTGCGTCCACAGACCCAGGATGATGTCCAACACCTCCTGGGTGCGCACGTCGCGCGTGTCCATATCGATGTTGAAGTTGCCGTACTCGTAATCGGCCGACCCGCGACCAACCCCGAAATCCAGCCGGCCGTGGCTCAGAACGTCCAGCATGGCGCTCTCCTCGGCTAGGAAAATGGGGTTGTAGAAGGGCAGGACGCTGACGCCAGCCCCGATGCGAATCTTCTTCGTGCGCGCGGCGATGTGGGTCAGCAGCGGCATCAGCGAGGGGCAGATACCGTACCGGCTGGAGTGGTGCTCGGCGATCCAGATCGAATCGAACCCCAACTCCTCGGCGTACTCCACCTGCTCCAGCATCTCGCCGAAGATCCGGCTCTGGGCGTCGGCCTCCGGTTCCGTCCAGGAACCCAGCAAAAACAGGGCAAACTTCATGATCGACGCGCCTCCTTCAAACCAGCGTGGCTGGCATTCTACAGGCATTCGCGAGCGTGTGCGGGCTCAGAAAACTTGCATCCCTCACGCGTACCCAGCTCGGCAGCTGGGAAACGTCAGAATCAGGATTGACGGAATTTTATGATTTGGCAGGATTGGGAGATTTCCATCACAGGACGGTTCCAATCCTGGTAATCCCTAAATCTTGAGAATCCTGATTCTGACGCTTTACCAATGTGGGTGCGCATGAGCCACGCACACGCGGTGGTACACTGCGCCCAAACCCTGAATACGAAACTTTGAAGGCTGCGCTCACGCGGCGCCGGAGGGACTTCATGGCGACTCAAGCTGCTGAAACGAAGAACATGAAGCTGATTGCCCACGTCGATCTGAAGGGGCACAACAACATCGGCGAGGGCGTGGACCTGCACCAGACCGCCAACGGCCGCCGCATCCTCTACTTGGCCCACGAGTCTGCCCCCAAGGACTTCACCAGCGTCGACGTCACCGACCTGGCCAATCCCAAAGTGGTGACCCAGACCGATCTGGACCACGGCCACCTGCGCTCCAACTCCCTGTCCATCTTCGGCGACACCATGTTGGTGGCCTACCAGTCCCTGCAGCACGGCCAGCCTGGAACCGGCATGGGCGTCTTCGACATCAGCGATCCCGAGTCGCCGAGGCGCATCGCCTTCTGGGATGCCCAGGGCCTCGGCTCTCGCGGCTGCCACTGCCTGTGGTGGGTCGACGGCGACTACGCGCACCTGGCCACCGGCACGCCCGACTCACGGCCAACGGATCCCAAGGACGACCAGTTCTACGTGATCATGGACGTCAGCAATCCGTCGAATCCGCGCGAGGCCGGCCGCTGGTGGCTGCCCGGCACGCAGGAGGGCGACGACGCGCCACCGCCGGACCGCCATCCCTACCTGGACGTGGGCCACAGCGTCCACAACACCAACGTCTATCCCAACCGGCCGGACCGGGCCTACTGCGGCTGGAAGGACTCCGGCGTCATCACGCTGGACATCTCCGACGTGTCACGTCCCTCGGTCATTGCCCAGCTGAACTACGCGCCGCCGTTCCCCGGGTTCACCCACACGGTGCTGCCGCTGTTCAGCCGCGACCTGCTGGTGGTGACCCAGGAGGCCACCGCCCTGGGCGGCGCGGACTACCCCAAGCTGGTGTGGCTGATGGACAACCGGCTGGAAACCAACCCGGTGATCATCAGCACGCTGCCCATGCAGGACACTGACGACTTCTTCAACCGCCCGGGCCGCTACGGCGCGCACAACATCCACGAGAACCGCCCCGGCGCCCTGTCCCTGCGGTCGGACACCCTGGTGTACGCCACCTTCTTCAACGGCGGCATCCGCGTCTTCGACACCACCAACCCATTCCAGCCCCAGGAGGTCGCCTACTACATCCCCCAGATCCCGGAGGGCGCCGACGCCAACGGCATCAACGACGTCCACGTGGACGAAAACGGCATCATGTACGTGGTGGACCGGCTACAGGGCGGGCTGTATATTCTGGAACTGAATCTATAGGCGTTGTTCTCATGCCGACAGAAAGCGACCGGTTTGTCCCCCTACGGGCTCGGGTCAGCCGCGCGCCCCGCCGCTGCGCTATAGAAGTGTCACGACCGAGGGGCAGACGCCGTAGCGGCTGGAGTGGTGCTCGGCGATCCAGATCGAATTGAACCCCAGCTCCTCGGCATACTACACCTGCTCCAGCATCTCGCCAAAGATGCGGCTCTGGGCGCTGTCCTCCGGTTCCGTCTAGGAACCCAGCAAATACAGGGCAAACTTCATGATCGACGCGCGCCTCCTTCAGCCTAACCTCGAGGTAATTCTATAGGTCTCAGCGAAAGTCTGCTCACCAAGGTCCATCTCGACAGGTTGCGGCGTGCAGCACGGCGAACTCGATGGTGTTCGACGATCCCGTAGCTTTAACGGTTGGAACGCAGCCGTGCCAAGACCGAGGCCGTTAGTTCGGACCATCCAGGGTCACTACAATCCGCGTGAGTTGACGGCCGATCATAAAGGATTGTCGGGAACTATCCAGCCCGTTAGACACGCCAGTTTTCGGTCACGGCCAGTCGGGGTTGGGCCGAACACCGCACCTTTTATGTTATGGCACTTCCAGAAAGACCCAGCCAACGCCTTCTGGGTGTTCAAGTTTTTTGACGTCCCACAAATAGGCACTCCCCTTGTCGTCATGCGAAACCAGCCGGCATTGGTATGTTTGGCCTTCTCTCGGCGACGTAAAGGGGCTACGTTTCTCACGGACGAACTCGAGGGCCTTATCCCAGTCTTCATCCGTGCGGCCGTCAACTAAGATTGCGAAACCCTCGATATCGGGCCGAAATCCGGGAGCAACAAGGACAGGGTCGAACTCTATTCTGTACGTCAGCAGACCTCGGAAGTATCGCTCGTCGCCACGCGTCATCCACTCCTCGCCAAGACGTATCGCCTCGGCTGTATCCCCACCATATATCGTTATCATGTCTCCCAGGGTAAGCCGATCCAAAGGATTGGAGGTTCGCACGGCTTCGACGTACGCCACCGGGTCAACAACAGGCCTTCTTTCCCTGCAAAAATGTACATCCTTCTGTTCATAGTTACATTTGGGGCAATTTTGAGCCATCTGACTGTCTCCCAAGGCTGGACGCACGGTCAAGCATTGTGTGTGTTGATTCGGGCGCAGTGTCCAAGCCCCCGGTTGCCCGCTATCAACAAACCGGCATGCGCTGCTCCCTCCAGGAAGGACCATCGGTCTAGCGCGGACAACAGTAGTTAGGGCAGCTAGATATCCGGTTTTTGCCGGTGCGTCGCGCCGCCCTGGTGTGCGGCTTGCCGCCATGCACCACTTGGCAAGGCGCGTCCTAGTCGTTCTAGACGCTCACTGTTTCGTGCCGGAAGCACAAAGATCTGGTCGTACAATGCCTCGATCACCTCCAGACACCACTCGGCCTCCCATTGCTCCACATCCACGATCATACCAGCGTCGGAGAGTGTCGGATGTGCTGCCCGGTTCCCGATCTTCCGTGGCACGTCCAACAGATCAACAATGGACGACGGGAGACCACCCGATGCAATAGCCCAACAAATTTCCTTGTGGAGATTGTCGCCTGGTGCGCCAAGCTTTTCCTTGAGGATAAATTGCAGACATCGGCGGCTGAGGGCCGCGCTCGCGTTCGGGCTGTCCGCAAGCACCAGACAAGCCTCGTGGTAATCGCGTTTGAACTCGTCCGGCACCTCAGCTGGAACAGGCGGCCTTCCAGTATGCCGAGGCCAAACGGGTATTTTCTGCTCCGTAGCTTCGTCGGGGAATTTGCTTGGTGTTGGCCTTCGGTGATCCTCGACCGTGCCGTCTGAGAACACAACACTTATGATAAATTCTCGGCAGGCCGGACAGACGATTTTTTCTAGCCACCAATGGCGTCGGCCATCATGTCCTGCGTAATCGACCAAGGCGATACCGGCGGCGCGGGAGTTGAAATTGAAGTGAGTCCGCCCCTCTACATATATGGTCTTAAGGCAATGAGGGCATTCCATCGTCGGTCGCTAGCCTCCGTGTCTGGTGAAATGAAAGCGTCACCCTGCTCCTCTGGCGACTATCGGCATAGCCGTTGTGCTCGGACTCTACACAGGGCTAGCGGGCTGACAATACGGCTCCTCTGCCCCGCGATTTCTGGGTTGCCTGTCTTCGAAATGCACAATCGAATACGTACCCGCCGGTGATACTAAACTGAAGCCAGGGTGAAATGCGCAGAGGCATGGCGTAAATTGGGGTCAGTTGGGTTAGGTGGTTTCAGGAGTTGCGAGGGGTTGATGATGGGGGTCAGAGAGATAGAGCGGTCTCTGGAACAATGGCAGCGGGGGATCAAGGACTTGCGGAGGCGGATGCTGCTGGCGCCGACGCCCCGGGAGCGGGAACGGTGGTACGCCATCCTGCTCTTGGTCCAGGGCTTGACGGCGGCGGCCACGGCGGAGGCGCTGGAGCGGGACCCCCACACCATCGGACGCTGGGCGTCGGCCTGCGGCGCGGGAGGGCCTGCGGCGAAGGAGGGCCTGCGGGATTGATGTTCGAGCAGACCGGTGGTTCCCCCCCGCCCTTGACGAGGCGGAGCAGGAGGATTTGAAAAGGGCGGTGCAGGAGTCGCCGACCACCTCGGGCATGGAACTGGCCAACTGGTATTGGAAAGGGGTCAGGCAGTTCGTCTGCGAACGCTTCGGCGTTGAGTTGAGCCGTGGCAGTTGCTTGAACTGGCTGCACCGGTTGGGGTTCAGCTGCAAGCGGCCCCAGAAGCGCTTGGTCAAGGCCAATGGGTCCAAGCGGGAGGCCTTCGTGGCAGAGTATGCCGCCCTGAGGGCGGAGGCCCTGAGGGAGGAGGCCCAAGGGAGCGGAGGGAAGATATTCTTTGTCGACGCGGCTCACTTCCGGGACGCGGCTCACTTCCGGGACGCGGCTCACTTCCGGGACGAGGCTCACTTCCGGGACGAGGCTCACTTCCGGGACGAGGCTCACTTCCGGGCGGACGCGGAACTGAGGGGCAAATGGGTGCTCCGGGGAGAACCGGCCCTGGTGGTCTCGACCAGCCCGCAGTACGGCGAGAAGGCCAGCTATTATTCGGCGGTGTGCCTGGAGACGGGCGAGGTGGAATGGATGGAACTGGAGGGGAACAGTAACTCCGGAACTTCGGTTGCCTTCTTGGAACAGTTGCGCCAGAGGCCCGGCGGGCGTCGCAACGTGATCTGGGACAACGCGCCAGCCCATCGCGGAGAGGCGATGCGGTCGTACCTGAAGACCCCCGGCCTCAACCTGAGGCTGGTGAATCTGCCGGGCTGCAGCCCGGACTGCAACGCCGGTGAGGCCATCTGGGGCTGGGTCAGAGAGGAGGCGACTGGCAATCTGTGCCTGGGAAGCCGGACGGCGGTTCAGGCAAGGGTCGGCAGGTTCCTGGACGGCCTGGCTGGGCGGAGAGATGAGGTGAGACGCTGCTGCCGGACCGTCCTGCAATCAAGGGCCGAGGCACTCATGCGAGACCCGATGCCTGATTCCCGACACCCGGCAAATGCACATCCCACCTTGGCTTTGGTTTAGTGACGTTGGCTATTGATCCACCCCGGACGCTGGCTGTTGCAGCCCCGCGCGACACGAAGCGGGGCCGGTCAGGACAACCGGCGCCGGGCCTGCCGCCTGTCCCTGTACCAACCTCCGTGCTACTCCGGCCACTGAAGGGACGACATGTGGTTTTTCAGGGTCTTTAGGCCGGCGATTTTCACGGACATCCGGCCACCCTGGGAGCGGCGTGGTCTGACGAATATCAGGTTGCCGTAGTTTGGTCAATCACCCCCTTGGCCCAGCAGGGCGCGGTGTGGGGACAGCCGTTCCCGGTAGCTGGTTCCCTCGATGACGATCTGGTAGCTGGCGTTGGCCAGGCGATCCAGTGCGCTGTTGCCGAGGATGGGATCATCGAAGAGAGTGAGCCATTCGTCCACGGCCCGGTTGCTGGTGATGACGAAGCTGGACGCCCGATGGCGATTGAGGATCAGTTCGTAGAGATCGGCGGACTGCTGTGGGGTGAGCCGATGCAGGCCGAGATCGTCGAGGATGAGCAGGTCGGGGGTGAGGAATGACCGGAAGGCGCGGTCCACCGAGTTGTCGACCCGAGCCTGGGCCATGGCCTTGAAGAAGTCGTCGGCGTGGCTGAAGCGCACGGTGTGTCCGGCGCGGACGGCCGAGTAGCCCAGGGCCTGAGCCAGAAAGCTCTTGCCGACGCCAGCGGGTCCCACCAGCAACACGTGCTCGTGCTTGTCCAGAAACTCCAGGGAAAAGACGGCGTCCAGCAATCGGCGGTCCAGAGTAATGGACGCCGACCAGTCGAAGTCCTCCAGCCGGCAGGTCTCCTCGAAACCGGCGCCCTGCAGCCGGAGTTCGATGCGGCGTTGGGCGCGACGGTTGACCTCGTCGCTGAGGATGATCTCCAGGAAGGAGGCATAGTCCAGCTGTTCCCTGCGGGCCAGGGCGATGCGTTCGGGCAGGGTGGCGGCCATGGGGCCCAGTTGGAGCCGCTTGAGCAGGGGTGTGAGTTCGGTGATGCGGGTCATGATCGACCTCCAGCGGCAAGGGCGAAGACGGAGCCGGGTCGGGCGAAACGACCCGGCGGCAAAGCCAATGGCAATTGAGGCAGAGCATCCTGCTCCAGGGCTTGCACCAGGATGCGTTCCACCCGGTTCACGTCGATGAGGTCGACAGCCAGGGCACGCTGGCAGGCGGCATCAAGACGCTCAGCGGTGTAGCGTTCCCCAAGACGGAGCAGCTTGTGCCCCTGTCTGATCTTCGACCAGGGATGCCGGTCGTCGAAGAGACGTTCGGCGAATTCGGCCACCGACGGACCCAGCAGAGCGGCGCTGCGCTTGATGCGCTCGGGCGCTTTCATGGTGTAGGCGGTGAGTTCGGCCGGATAATCATCTGGGTCGGTGGCGCGGCCGCCCCTGGGCTGACGCTGGTGGACCTTGAGGAGCTTGCCCCGGTGGTAGATGCGCACCAGCTTGCTGTCCAGCCTGATTTCCACCTTCTGTCCCGGTGGGCAGGACGATGACGGCACTGAGTAAAGCGCGTACTGGCAGGCCACGTGATGATCGGGATGGACCTTGGCGGCGCGCCAGTGGGTGATTTCGTAGGGCTCGCCATCCCAGGGCAGGAGAGCATGACGCTCTTCATCCTGAAAAACCACCAGGGGCTGCCGGCGGATGGTGCCGTGGATGCGCTGACCAGCCACCTCCAAACACCAGCGCTGGGCTTCATTGCGCAGGTGGACCAGACCATGGAAATCGCCGCCCTTGAATAAACGCTCCCTGACGTAGGACACGCTCCTCTCCACCTTGGGCTTGTCCTTGGGATGACGGACCCGGGCCGGATCGGCGACGAAACCACGATGCTGGGAGTATTCCAGAAAGCCCCGGGTCAGCCGGGGATGCAACGGGTCCGGTCCCGCCACCGCCGCCGGGAAATTGTCGATGACCAGGTACCGGGGCACACCGCCGAAGAACGCCCACGCCGCTTCCAGGCCGGCGATCACGTCCTCCAGCTTCTGGCTGTGCGTCGGCCAGACGAAGCAATGTCGTGAGTACGACAGCACGATGATCAGCGCCCACACCACCCTGCGCTTGCCCGTGGCAGGATCGGTGATCATCCCCAACCGGCCGAAGTCCACCTCGGCCACCTCACCGGCCGCAGTGTCGGCCATCCGCACCGTGCGGACGCTGCGCCGTCCCCAGTTGCGCTTCACGATGAAACGCCGCAACGACGAATACGACACGTGACAGCCGCGCGCCGTCAGCAACTCGTGAATTCGGGTGAGTAACAGCCGGTCGCCGGTGAGCCACTGGTAAATCTGGTCCGCCCAGGGCTCCAGCAGGTCCTGGCTGGGCATCTCTACCCGCCGCGGCCCCACTTGACCCATGGCCGCCAACCGGCTCAACTGCTCCTCGGTGGCGACTGGGCCGTCCTGGGCAATGCCCGCGGTCCTGGCCGCCGCCACGTACCTGGCTACCGTGTCGCGCGACAACCCTGTGCCCACCGCAATCCGGCGCAGGCTGCCTCCCGCCTGCCAGCGGCGAATGATCTCCTGTATTTCCATCCTGGGAACCTCCCGGTACGCCATCGCTGCACCTCGGCTCTGAAGTGCGGCGATGGTCGCCCATGTGGCTCCCAAAGTGGCCTAATGACCCTGAAAATCTGGTAGGAATACCCTGAAAATCTCCTGATTTACTGGCCTATAGTCCCTGAACAACAACAGACATACTTGGGCGCGATGGGTTCCGGCGTCGTAGGACGGAAGTCCAGGGAACCGCGCGACCGGACTCATCGGCATTTTCTCTCCGGGCCGCGTCTCGGGCCCGGCACAGGCAGAACGCACGGCAGGCGCCACCGCCCATCGCAACCGTCATAGTTGCCGAGGAGGATGGCGCGATCGCCCAAATTGCGCGGTTCGGATACGCTTGTCCTTCAGCTTCAAATACCCGGTAATCACTCCACGGTGAAGCTGACGGAACCGGAGGAACAATTGTTGGTCGCACTGGACTCGTCGGCCACCGCATCCACGCAGACGCCGTAGTGATAGGTGCCAGCCGTGGTGGGCAGTGTGATGGTGTGCGAATAACTCCCGGTGCTCCCTGCGGACAAACCGCCCACGGAGGCGGTGCCCACCTGGTCGTCCCCTCCAGAGATGGTGGCGTCGTCGGATTGGTAGAAGCGCAGGGTGGTGGCGTCGGACGACCCGCTGCCCTGGTTCCTGACGCCGGCGCTCAACGTAACTGAGGTTGACCCGAAGGCGGAACTCTGGCTGAGTGCGAACATTCCGGTGATCACCAGGTCGGGGACCGCCTCGGCGTCCACGACCACCTTCAGCGCGCCGGAGCAGTTGTTGGTGGTTACCGGCTCGTCGGTAACCGATGCGACACACGCGCCGTAGTAGTAGGTTCCGGCCGTTGACGGCGCGGTCACGCTGATCGAATGGGAACTGGTGCTCCCCTCGGCAATTGCGCCCACCGAACCGGTGCCCGCAGAAGCGTCTGAAGAGTTGATCGTGTTGTCCGTGGAGCGGTAGAAGGTGAGACTGGTGGCTGCGGATTCGGCGCTCCCCCGGTTGGTGACCGTGGCTTTGAGCGTGAAGGACTCATCCACCACCACGCGGCCGCCGGTCTTGCTGGGTGTGGACACCACCAAGTCGGGAGCGGCCGTGGAGTCCACGACCACCGTCACGGCGCTGGAGCAGTTGTTGTCCAGGTTGGTTTCGCCGGTGGCGGCGGCGACACACGCGCCGTAGTAATAGGTGCCGGCGGAGGACGGCGCGGTCAAAACGATGGAATGAAAGCTCCGATTGTGAAATCCCTTGATGGAACCCACGTTATCGGTGCCAAGCGCCGTGTCATTGGTGGAAATCGCGGAGTCGGTGGAGCGGAGGAAGGTCATCGTGGTCGGCGCTGACAAGCCCGCGGAACTGTTGGTCACCGTGGCTCTGAGCGTAAATGACTCTCCCACCACCACGTTGCCGCCAGTATTGGAGGCCGTGACCCGCATGTCCGGCAAGGCCACCGTCACGCGGCGCCCCGTGGAGCAGTTGTTGCCGGTTTTCGTCTCTCCGGCCACCGTGTCAATGCATACCCCATAATAATGGTCGCCGGCCGTCGACGGCGCAGGCGTGGCGTATTCAAACCGGACGCTGCCGCCTGCCTCGAGAGACGCAAGCGCTCCGGTACCGAGTTGGGTGTCTGTACTGTCAATCGTCGTGTCGGTCGAGCGGTAATATCGCATCGTGGTTGCGGCCGATGTTGCGGCCCCGGTATTCCGCGCGAGACCACCCACGGTGATGGATTGGTCTGGGCCGTAGAAGCCGAACTTGGGGAGGCTGACCCAGGGCCACAGGTCGGGAACGCCTTCGGCCGCCGTTGCCGCGACGGTCACGGTCAACGCGCCGGAGCAGTTGTTGTTGGTGTCGGACTCATCCGACACGGTATCCACGCACGCTCCGTAGTAGTAGTCGTTCGCGCTCGACGGCGCGGTGAGGCCGATGGAGTATGTCCTGGCGGAACCACCGTTGAGACCGTCCACTGCTTGACTGCCCAGCGCGGTGTCGGTGGTTTCGATGGTGGTATCATAGGACCGGTAGAATCGCACCGTGGACGCAGCGGCTTCGGCGCGGCCCCGGTTGCTGACCGTGGCTTCCAGAGTGAAAGCCGCGCCCACGGCGGGGTTCGCGCCGTCCACGCTGGGGGTACTGACAGTCAGGTCCGGCGCTCCCACGGTGACGGACACAGCGGAAGAGCAGTTGTCGTCGGTGTCGGACTCGCCGGTCACCGCCACCACGCAGGCTCCGTAGTAGTAGGCCCCGGATGTGGACGGTGCGGTAAGTTGGGCCGAAAGCGTGCTGACGCCGGATGCGGCGATGGCACTGACCGACACGTTCCCCACCGCAGTGTCGGAGGCAGAAATCGATCCATCGGACGATAGGTAGAAGTTCAACGTCGTGGACGCCGACTGGGCTCCTCCCTGATTGAGCACACGGGCGCTCAACGTGAACGATCCGCCAACTGAGGGCGCGTCCCCAACCAGTGTGGGGGCATCCACCAGCAGATTCGGCGACGACACGGTGACCTTCACCGCATCGGAGCAGTTGTTGGCGGTGTTGGATTCGCCGGAAACCGTGCCCACGCACGCGCCGTAGTAGTAGTCGCCGGGGCTGGTCGGCGCCGTCACGCTGGTCGATTGGTCGCTGGTAGCGTAGCCGGCCAGCGCACTCACCGAATCGGCGGTCCCCACCGACGTGTCGGAACTGCTGATGGTGGCGTCCGTCGAACGGTAGTATGTCAACGTGACGGATGCCCCGGTGGCGGTACTACCCTGGTTGCGCACGGTGGCGCTGAGCGTGAAGGATCCGCCCGGTGCCGGGTTGCCGGTGCTCACGGTCGGTTTGCTCACGGCCAGGTCGGGAGACCCTATCGTCAGCACCAGGGCGGCGGAGCAGTTGTTGTTGGTGTCGGACTCGCCGGTGACGGAGGCCACGCATGCCCCGTAGTAGTAGCTGCCGCTGCTGGTCGGTGTGGTCACGCTATGAGACTGCTTGTTGGAGCCACCCGCCGCGACGACCGCCACAGAGTACGTACCCAAGGACATATCGTCGGCGGTGATGGTGGCGTCAGTGGAACGATAGTAGGTCAGCGTGGTGGCGGCCGATGCCTGGCTCCCCTGGTTCACCACCGTCGCGGCCATGGTGAAGTTCGTCCCCACGCTGCCGTCCACGATGGGCGTGTTCACCAACAGGTCCGGGGCGATCACGGTGACAGTCACCACATTAGAGCAGTTGTTGGCCAACTCGAACTCCCCGGACACCCGGTCCACGCACGCACGGTAGTAGTAGGTGCCCGGCTCTGACGGCGCGGTCAGGGCGATGGAATGGCTGCTGGATGCTCCGTTGGCCAGCGCCGCCACCGCTTCCGAACCCTCCTGGACGTCTGCGCTGGAAACCACGGCCCTGGTTGAACGGTAGAAGCGCACGTCGGTGGCGTTTGCCTCCCGCCGGCCCCGGTTCGTGACCGTCGTATCGAGGTCCAGGGCTGCTCCGATGGTCGGGTGGGTATCGCTCACCGTGAGCGTACCCACCTCCAGGTCGGGTTCCGAGGAATCGGTTGCGGTCGTACTGGGGACGGTATGCGTGGTGCTCGTCGTCGCGTGACCTCCCTGCCCGTCCAGGGCTATCACCAGCACTTTATAGGTCTCACCCTCGCTCCGACCGGCACACTGGTAGGTTGTCAATGCCCCGGTGGTGTCGGGGTGCAGACAAAAGTCGGTGTCGTCCGCCGTGTTCACCACCACGATCGTCTGGGAGGTTGCGCCGACGCCCGGCGTCCAGGTAGCAGTGATGGTCCCGCCAGACGACGAGACGGCGAGGTTGGTGGCGGCGCTGAGGGTGCCCTGCAGATGGCCGGATCCGGTCATCGCCAGCGCCAATGCGAACAGCAACGCCAGCGACAGCGCTATCTTGGTGTACCGCCGGATTACTATAGGCACAAAAATAAACAACGCACCCTCCGTAGTGATAAGACAGGAGTCCGCTCATGCGTAGATATTAGGAACGTGCGAAATAACCATCGTGGTTAACAATCGCCACGTCACTAATCCGTGATAATTGCCAACTTGTCACATTGGCCGGACTGCTATCGCCGGTCAGTTGGCCGGGACGCTTACTTCCTCGAACACATACTGGAGCTCCACCTCAGCGTCGTAGGAGACCACCACCAACAAATATTCGCCGGCCGCTACGTCCGTGAAGGTATGTGTGGTGTCCGCCGCGCCTTTGGACGCGACTACATAATCCTCCCAGAGATCCACCATGAACAGAATCACCAGGTTGCCCGCGGCGTTGTATCCCGGCGTCCAAGTGACCCCCACCTCTCCGGAGGCGTTACTGCTCACGCTCTCTATGACCGGCGCACCTACCGGATGGCACACCTCTGCCTCGATCAGCGCCTCAAGGGTGGCGCCTTCGACCGCGTCGCACAAGCTCTCGTCCTCGGCTGAAACCACAAGGGGAAGCGACGCAATGCCCGCCGCCAATGCAAAAAGCATCACCACACCCGCAACCAACGGGCCTAACCGAACGCGCCTTTTGGATCCATCATTCATCATCTCAAAACCTGATCGTACTTTATTCACGTCAATCACACGATACCAACACCATTTGCATAACAATTCCATGATTGCATAGCTCTCGTTATTTTATCCCGCGATCCCAACCACCAGGCGCTGGGCATACGCCGTCCTCGCCAAGGTGATCCCCCTTACGGAACCGCCCAGTCCCTCGAGCCGCAGGCCCGGGTACGCCGATCCCAACCGAAGCTCGCCCGATCCCACAAAGCGGCGGTAAACGATTGGCCCGCCGATGGCAGGGACGGGGCGAATCCTTGGTATGCCGGAACCGGTCGCCTACCATATTGACCACACTGGACGACCTGCTTCTTGGCCCTCGACCATGGGTCCTGCCGCTCCAAAGTCATGGTCATCCCGCCCGCGCGTGCGACGGTATCACCTCTGTTCCCTGTGGTGGCCATTTCCAAGCTTCCCACGGGAATCGGTGCGTTGGATCCGATGACGGGTCTCATGATCACTGGGTGCTCATTGAGTTCTTTTGCTTTCAAGGCCTGGATCGTCGGATCCATGACCGCTACGTAGCGGTTTCACCAAATGCTTTTTATAACATAGCAAATGCAAATGCAATTATAATTTTGACGAAATTCTCTGTCAATGATTGACAAACAGAAAAAACGCATATTATTTTGAAATCCTAAAATGCTTTTATTGTTCATTTACATCAAAATGTCGCATGGTACTAGGCTCTGTTGACATTTGATTACAATGGCCGCATGTCAAACATCAGACTATCACCGGAACAGTGGGTCAGGATTCTCGATTTCTGGCGTGGCCGCACTGGCGTGTACGTCGGCCAGGAAGCGGATTGCCGACGGTTTGTCGAGGCCGTCTTATGGATCAACCGCTCTGGGGCGCAATGGCGACTGCTGCCTGCCGAGTACGGGAACTGGAACACCGTCTACAAACGGTTCGCCCGTTGGACTGACCAAGGCGTCTGGGAGCAGATGCATCAATGTTTCTCCGACGACCCTGATCTGGAATACCTGATCATTGACAGCACGGTGGTACGGGCACACCCTTGCGCGGCGGGAGCGCCCCCAAAAAAGGCGGTCAGGCCGCCCAGTCCCTGGGCCGGAGCCGAGGCGGGTTCAGCACCAAGGTTCACGTGAGCGTGGACGGCTTGGGCAACCCCTTGCGGTTCATCCTGACCGGAGGGCAACAGCACGACATCACCCAGGCGGAGGGGTTGATCGCGGGTTACGCTGGCGAGCACGTACTGGCCGACAAAGGATATGACGCTCGGGAGTTTCGCCAGCACATCCTGGAACTGGGCATGACCCCGGTCATTCCGCCTCGCTCGAACCGCAAGGAACCCGCTGATTATGACCGTCATCTGTACCGAGAACGTCATCTGGTGGAATGCTTCATCGGCAAGATGAAACACTATCGCCGGATATTCTCCCGGTTTGAGAAACTGGACACCAGATACCTGGGCTTCCTGCATTTCACCGCCGCTCTCGTCTGGTTACGGTGAAATGTCAACAGAACCTAGCCATTTTTTGTTTCATCAGCATTGTGGAGGTGCATCATGAAGAGTTAGCCCCAATCCACCGAAGGGATGAGTTTGTCGGCGTAGATAGGCGATAAGAAAGTGCTCCCTGCTGCGGGGATAATGGTTTTTGACAACGAAAACCAGCCCGAAACGAGGAGCACCCATCGGATGCTACCACGCAACGACCCCGACCGCATCCAAGTCGCCTTTGATGACCACCGTCTGGTGGCCAATGCTGGGCTGCTCCTTCCGGTCACCCTGGCCCAGCGCCTGGGTCTGCGTGAACTCGTCGACAACCACGTTGACCTGGGAGATGCGCCGGGGCGGGCGAACGCGGGCGACAAGCTGCTGAAGTTGGTGGCATCGGCGCTGGCCGGTGGCGACTGCATCGACGACGCCGACGGGTTGCGCGCTGGGGGAACCGAGCAGGTGCTGGGCTGCGTGGTCAAGGCGCCGTCCACCCTGGGGACCTTCCTGCGGAGTTTCCGGTGGGGTCACGTGCGCCAGCTGGATCGGGTGAGCCGGGAGTCGCTGGCTCGGGCCTGGGCGACTGGGGCCGGACCGGGTGACGAACCGTTGACCATCGACCTGGACTCCACCGTCTGCGAGACCTTTGGGCTGGCCAGGGAGGGCGCGCAGCGCCACAACTTGTATCTTGATAGTGGCGTGGGACAATCCTTGCGCCGGAGTGATCCGGGTGCGGCAGACCGACCACAACTTGGTCATAAAATACCGCAGCGTAGCAAAGGTCGCCGCACTCATGCCTGAAGAGAGCCCGAACGGTTGCCGGGTTGATAGACGACAATAAGGAATGCCTCTTGCGCTGACTATTCTTGCCGGTTGGGATGGTGTAAATCGTCCGGCACGGAGGTGCCGGATTTTGATCAAGGACCGACAAGTCAGACTACTGAGGCAGAGACTTATGGAAGGAAAAACCCAGGAGACGGCGGCCGCGATGGCCGGGATGTGCGTGCGGTCGGCGCGCAAGTGGCAGGACGGCCCGTTGCCGTCGGAGACGAAGGAGGAGCGCTGGTGGCGGACCCGGGCCGATCCCTTCGGCGGGGTGTGGGAGGAGGAGATTGAGCCCCTGCTGCAAGGCGATCCCAGCGGCAAGCTGAAGGCAACGACAATTATCGAGTGGTTGGAGGAGCAGCATACCGGGCGGTCCAGCGCGTCCCAGCTCAGGACGCTGCAACGACGATTACAGGACTGGCGAGCACTCAATGGTCCCGATCAGGAGGTGTACTTCCCCCAGGAGCATCCACCGGGTCGGGAAGCCCAGTTCGACTTCACCCATGGCAGCGCCCTGGGGGTGACCGTCGCCGGACAGCCCTATCCTCACTTGCTGTTCCAGTTGATCCTCAGCCACTCGGGCTGGCGCTACGCCGAGGTCACCGCCGGCGAGACCTTCCTGGCCCTCAAGCAGGGAATGCAGAATGCGCTGTGGACCCGGCGCGGCGTACCGGAGGTGGTGCGTTCCGACAATACCTCCGCCGCCACCCACGAGATGAAACGCAGCCGCGGCCGGGCACTTAACGCCAATTACGCCGCCCTGCTGGAGCACTATGGGCTGCGCTCCACCCGCATCAATCCTGGCAAGAGCCACGAAAACGGCGTCGCCGAGCACGCTCACTACCGTTTGAAGGATGCCGTGGACCAGGCCCTCATCATGCGGGGCAGCCGCGATTTCCACACCGACGAAGACTACGCCGGTTTCGTACGGGAGATGGTGGAGAAGCGCAATCGCCTGGTGCAGGGGAAGCTGGAGCAGGAAATGGCTTGCCTACGGCCCCTGCCGCCAGCTCCCATGCCGGAATACGCCAACTACCAGTCCAGGGTGCGCCGGTGGAGCACCATCCAGGTGGCGGGACGCAGCTACAGCGTACCCTCTCGCCTCATCGGCAGGGAGGTACAGATCCGCCTCTATTCCGATCACGTGGAAGTCTACTACAAGGGTCACTTTGTGGAACGCATGGAGCGAGTGCGCGGTGATGGAGAAGTAAACGTCAATTACCGCCACGTGATCAATTCCCTGGTGCGCAAGCCGGGCGCCTTTGCCCGGTACCGCTTCCGGGAGCAGCTGTTTCCCACCCTGCGCTTCCGCTTGGCATATGACGCCCTCAGGCAGTGGCGTGGTGAGCGCGCCGACGTGGAGTACGTGCGCATCCTGCACCTGGCGTCGACCACCATGGAGGCCAATGTGGACAGCGCGTTGTCGCTGCTGCTGGAGACCGGGCAGCCCTTCGACTACGCCGAGGTGCGGGAACTGGCCGAGCCCAAGGTGCCCCAGGCTCCGGTGCTGGTCCTCTCTGGCAAGCCGGACCTGAAGATCTACGACCGCCTGCTCACCGTCAGCCTGGCCGGATCGGGGGTGTGCGCATGATGGACACCAACACCAGGGTCATCCAGGAGCGCATCGGCGAGCTCTGCCGCGAATTCAAGCTGCCCACCATGGGCGCCCGGTCGGTGGCCCGTTTCACCGAGGCTGGCCACGGCGACGCCCTGTCCACCTTCCTGGAGGTGCTGGAGCAGGAGGCCGAGGATCGTCGCCACCGGCGCATCAACCGGCTGCGTCAGGCGTCCCGGCTGCCCTCGGGCAAGACCTGGGAAACCTTCGAGCACCACCGGATGCCGCTCGCTCTCAGGCAGCAGCTGGACCAACTGGCCCAGGGCAGTTTCGTGGATCACGGCGTCAACGTGCTGGCCTTCGGGCTCCCCGGCACCGGCAAGACCCACGCGCTCTGCGCCCTGGGCCACCGCCTGGTAGAAGCCGGACACTCCGTCCTCTTCGCACCAGCCTACCGCCTGGTGCAGAGCCTGCCCCTGCGGAAGCAGGGGACCTGCTGGCCGCCAAACGCGACCTGGACCTGCCCAGACAACTGCGCAAGCTGGACAACTTCGACTTCCTGCTCCTGGACGATCTCGGCTACCTGCCCCAGGGCAACGAGGAGTCCGAGGTCCTCTTCACCCTCATCGCCGAACGCTACGAACGCCGGTCGCTGGGCATCACGTCCAACCTGGTCTTCTCTGAGTGGGAACGCATCTTCGCCAACCCCATGGCCACCGCCGCGGCCATCGACCGGGTCGTCCACCACGCCGTCATCCTGGAGTTTGACGTCCCCAGCTACCGGACTGATGCAGCACAGCAACGCGGCGAGACTGCCGCGGCCGAGGAGGTGAACCGGCAAAAATAGTGGACGCATTTTCGGCAAGATTAGTTGACGCGGGACAGAGCCGCCCGGCCAGGGAGAAGCAGCGTCGCCGAAGGGTCTTGGTGGTTACCAGTTGCTCGCCCAGACCGATACGCGTCGTCCAGCGGGCCGGGTTTTGCGCCATCACCCGAATCGCCAGCCCAGGCGGCGTTGGCGGCGAAGCGGCCCGAGGGGAGATGGTTAAGCCCCACGCCGTACATGAGAGCCTGCCCCGCACTTGATGCGGGGTCTCGGATGGCATTCTCGATCTCGGCGTGGCGGCGATGGTCGGCCCCCAGTTCCAGAGTGTTGTCCCCGTCTCGGTCGGTGATGCAGCCGTGATAGCGGTAGGCGGCAAAGAGGGCAAGTGGGGAGCCGTGCGTGGGTCGCCGCTGCCGATAACCTTCGCAACTTGGGGCAGGAAGATCGGGCCGCGGTAATGCCGAACCGGAGTGCTCGAACAAACGACTTCCCGTAACGGCTGTTGGGTGAAGCATGGCGGGTATCAATACGACACGGAGAGTTAAACGATGATCTCGTTGACTCACATCACCGCACGTTATTTGAAAGCTCTGGGCGACGGAAAGTCCAACTACGCTGGTAGGTGGGCTCTGATCCGTTTCAAGGGCGACCAATTGGAGTTTGCCGCTTTCGACAGGGCATTGGATGACGCACGGGCATACAACTGGGAGAGTTCCACACGTCATTATTTCATTTCATAATATATCCTATGCGATATATTGACAACGCAGACATCGTATCGTATATTGCGATCATACTTCGGTTTTCAGCATCGCCGCGTGGTAAATCATCGTATTACGTGACTTTATGGCTTTTACTGCAATATATACGTAATCATATGGCTCACGACACCGTGTTTGAGAGATTGACGTGACCCTGAGGTAGAGTTGCGATTCGGTTCACATTTGGTGGAGCCATTTTCCCCGACGTGCTAACTAAACCAATGCCAGGTTGAACCCCGCGGGGATTCTCAATGAGGGTCGATGCAGATCCCATCTTGGCAACAGTGGGAAACACACGTGTCGGTTTCAATTATCGGGGGAGCGCGCGCGTCGAGTGGGAGCCCCGCAGAACGGAGTCCGGTGGTAGCGCATTGGCGGTTCGTGCGCCTTACGGCAGTGGACTCCCAGGCTCGGGAGATGTCGAAACGAGACATAAGACGGTTCCTGATCGTCAACATGATGGCCAGCATCCACAATTACACCGTTGGCATCCTACGGTTGTTGGGTTCTGCGTCGGCCTTGGGCCGAGCAGACCAGGATCGCCCACACTTGGTTGGTGAACGGTTAATGATCCGCCTGAAACGGGCGAAATTAAGGCATGAAATTCGCTTTTTGGTCTGAGGAGCTTGAGATGATTATGAGTCGTTTGACGAGAAACCAAAAAATGGTGACGCTTTTGGCAGTGCCGTTGCTGCTGGCCTTGGTGGTAGCCTGCAGCGGCGCAGCGCAGACTGAAGAAACTACCGCGGGGCAATCAGCAGCGGAACAGACGGCTCCCACTGCGGCCCCGGTCGCCACGGCGGTTGCCATTGCCCCCACTGCGGCCCCGGTCGCCACCGTGGTTGCCGCTATTCCTACAGCTCCCGTGACAATATCCATGGAGCAGCCGACGGGCACCCTTACCGTTGGGCAAAAGGAACTCGGACCCTTTACGGGCCATCCTGGGTTGGCGGTCAACCCTCAGATATTCGTTCAAGGCACCGCGCCCGTCGGCGAGTCACTGTTGACGGTTAGCAGTGACTTGGAGCCCGTGGGCATGCTGGCCCAAAGCTGGGAAGTTTCGGAAGATGCCCTGACCTGGACTTTCCATTTGACTGAGGGTGTCCAGTTCCATAAGGGTTACGGCGAGATGACTGCGGATGACGTCATCTGGAGCTTCGACCAATTCGCCAACAACTCGACACACCCCAGATCTTCCAACATCAGGGGCGTTTGGAGTAGCCCGGAAGGACATGTCAGGGCGGTTGACAAATACACCGTCGAAGTCAACACGGGCACAGCGTGGTCCGAGGTACCCATCAACGAAATGCTCACCAGCCCTGGTGGGTCCGCAACCTGGATCGTCAGCAAAAAACAGACTGATGAAATCGGCGCTGAAGCGGCCAATGGTCAGATCGCGGCCACAGGCTCCTGGAATTTGGTGGAGTTCCGAACCGCCGAGTTCTGGAGGATGGAAGCCGTTGAAAACCACTGGCGCAAGACGCCGCATTTCGCGGAGCTGATCTTCCGCGAAATTCCCGAGGAATCGTCCCGCATCGCCGGATTCCAAACCGGCAATTTGGACACCACCCTGATCGCCTTTGATTCCCTGTCCCAAATCGAAGCAGTTGAAGGCGCGGAAATCATGCGGCTTCCCGGAGGCGGCGAGGCGGCCTTGACATTCTATGGTCAGTACTACATCGGCATCGGCACGGAAGACCAGCAGCCCGGCTACGATCCGGACCTACCCTGGGTGGCGGCGGACCCTGACATAACCTCTGTTGAATGGGAGCGGGCGTCCAAGGTTCGCAATGCTTTGTCCATAGCGATTGACCGGCAGGGTATCGTGGACACTCTGCTGCACGGCTACGGCACTCCAGCGGTGCTGTGGGACTTCGGCCTGTACGAAGATTCCTGGTTGTCGCCGGACATGCGGTGGGAGTACAACCCCGACCGGGCCAGACAACTTCTCGCTGAGGCCGGTTACCCTGATGGGTTCAACATTACGCTGACTCCAGCGTTGCGGGGCGCACCGGTGGAAGTGGAAGCCTGCGAAGCTATTGCCGCGATGTGGGCAGATATCGGCGTGGACGTGGACTTCAAAAGCGTTCCTTTCACTACCCTACGTCCCAGCCTGATAGCTCGCAACTACCAGGGTTCAACCTGTCACGCCGGCGGCATCCGGCTGGAGCCGGGACAAGGCTTCTCCGGCATGCTGTCCGAGCTGAACCACAGCGCGGTGTGGAACCGCGGAGTGGAGCATTCCTGGCTGGACGAAAAAGTGTCCGAGCACATGGCCGAGGTGGACACTGCCAAGCGCCGGGCGTTGGGCATCGAAATCGCCACGTTCATGTTCGACAACGCCATTACCGGCGTCGGCCTCTATAACTTCGACGTGGTCTGGCCGGTTGGCCCCAGAATTCAACCTTGGTCCGAAGGCGTGCGGTACCGTGACCTGAGGAACATCAACGGTTACGAGTTCATCCGACATCGGTAACAGCTAAACAAGCAAATACCAGGTAGGCAGGTAACAGCGATGAGGTGGCGCAAGTCCGCGATGTCGGTCAGCGCGCGGACCTTTTAGGGGCTTCTGCTGGCGGCTGGCCATCCAAAGTCCAACCGGGAGAACAGGAGGTGTTTATGCGTCGGTCTATGGGAAATTACACCACAATCGTAACCATTTTGGCTCTATCGTTGCTTATGGCCTTGGCTGCGGCGTGCGGGGGCACCGCGCAAACCGAGCAACCCTCGGCGGCTCAAACGTCAACGGATCAGGGCAGTGCACCGACTGAGCCGCCCGCCGCGGTAGCCGCCCCCGCCGCCACATCCCCTCCTGCCGCGGCCGCGGTTGCCGCAGCGACGGCAACGCCCGAACCGGCGCCGGCCATGATCGAGGACAAACCGACCGGCACCATGACAGTGGGCCAGAAGGAACTCGGCCCCTTCATGGGACATCCCAGCCTGGCGGGCAATCCGCAAATTTTCGTCATGCAAACGCCTCCCATTGGCGAGTCCCTGTTTACGGTCTCCAGTGACCTGAAACCCGTGAGTATGTTAGCCAAGAGCTGGCAAGCATCGGAAGATGGGACAACGTGGACCTTCCAATTGGAGGAGGGCGTTCAGTTCCATAAGGGATACGGCGAAATGACCGCCGAAGACGTCATTTGGAGCATGCGACAGTTTGGAGCGGAGGGTTCCAAACATCCCAGGGCATCCAACATCCGCCGGATCTGGAACAACGAAAACGGGCACGCTAAGGCAATCGATGACTACACGGTCGAGGTGAATGCCGGAGAACCTTGGTCGGAAGTTCCCATCAACGAGTTCCTGACGAGTCCCAGCGGAGCCGGCACCTGGATTATCAGCAAGAAACAGACCGACGAGTTGGGAGCGAAAGAAGCCAACGGGCAGATCGCCGCCACCGGATCGTGGAACCTGGTGGAGTTTCGCACCGGTGAGTTCTGGAAGATGGAGGCGGTAGAAGACCACTGGCGCAAAACCCCGCACTTCGCGGAGTTGATATTCCGGGAGATCCCGGAAGAGTCGTCTCGGATTGCTGGTTTCCAGACCGGTAACCTGGACACTACGCTCATGGCCTTTGACTCGCTTCCGCTGGTTGAAGAAGTGGACGGGGCCGAAATCATGCGGGTCCCCGGCGGCGGGGAGTCGGCGTTGACCTTTTACGGCCAGTATTACGTTGGCATCGGCACCGAGGATGAGCAGCCGGGTTATGACCCGGACCTGCCTTGGGTGTCGTCGAACCCTGATATCAATTCGGAGGAATGGAAGAATGCCGCCAAAGTTCGTACGGCACTATCCGTCGCCATAGATCGACAAGGCATCGTGGACACGCTGCTGCAGGGTTACGGCAGCCCGGCGGTGCTGTGGGATTTTGGGCAATATGAAGACACTTGGTTGCCGCCGGAACTGCGGTGGGAATTCGACCCGGCCAGGGCTAGGCAGTTGATAGCGGAGGCTGGTTATCCGGACGGGTTCAGCATCACCCTGACGCCCTCCCTCCGCGGCGCCCCCGTCGAAGTGGAAGCCTGTGAGGCCATTGCGACCATGTGGGGCGACGTTGGCGTCGACGTGAAGTTCCAGACCCTGCCCTACACCACGCTGCGGCCCAGCCTGATCGGACGCAACTACCAGGGGTCCACCTGCCACGCAGGCGGGATCCGGCTGGAGCCCGGCCAGGGTTTCTCCGGTATGTTGTCCAAGTTGCACCACCAGGCCGTCTGGAACCGGGGAATTGAACACCCCTGGTTTGACGAAAAGGTCTCACAGCACATGGCCGAGGTGAACACGGAAAAGCGGCGCGCGCTGGCCATCGAAATCGCCACGTTCATGTTCGAGAATGCGATCACCGGCATCGGGTTGTACAACTTCGATTCCCTGTGGCCAGTCGGTCCCGAGCTCCAACCTTGGCATGAGGGCGTGCGGTACGCCGACCTGAGAAACATCAACGGTTACGAGTACATACAGCACAGGTAATCGGTTGGGCCGTCAATCGTGAGGTGGGCAGTTATCGCCGATACACAGTGAACTACTGATGCGTGAGCGAATATCTAAACCAACCCTTCCCGTCATTCCCACGAAAGCGGGAATCCATTAAGGCCGGGCGGAAGGAGCCCGGGTTTAGATAATTATTCACGGATCAGTAAGTCGGAAAGGATGTGGCTGGGACAGGTGCCCTGGGCGGGACGCCATTGGGCGTTGCCGGCGCTCACGGTGCTGGCGCCCTCGTCCCGGTACCATCAGCAGCAGGGACGCCGGCACAAGAAGGTCACCGACTGGGCCAGACAGATGGTCATGCAACTGCGCCGCTGGCTGCCCGAACGTCCCCTGGTGTTGGTGGGCGACAACGGCTACGCCGTCCTGGACCTGCTCCACTGCTGCCAGTCGCTGCGTGAATCCGTTACCCTCATCGCTCGATTGCGCCTGGACGCCGCCCTGTACGCGCCAGCGCCGACCCGCCAGCCGGGTCAGAATGGTCGTCCACCGCTGAAAGGCCCGTGGCGGCCACCGCTGAAAATCCTACTCGACCAGGCCGACGTAACGTGGGACAGCGTGTCGGTGGACTGGTATGACGGCACCACCCGCATCGTGGAACTCACCTCCCAGACGGCGGTCTGGTACCGCTCCGGCAAGCCGCCCGTCACCATCCGCTGGGTGCTGATCCGAGACCCGCAGAACACCTTCGACCCCCAGGCCCTGCTCTGCACCGACCCGTCGGCAGACCCAACCCAGATCCTGGAATGGTTTGTCCTGCGCTGGCAACTGGAAGTTACCTTCCAGGAGGTGCGCACCCACCTGGGCTTGGAAACCCAGCGCCAGTGGTCCGACCTGGCCATCGCCCGCACCACACCCGTCCTGCTGGGGCTCTTCTCCTGGACCACACTGGCCGCCCACGCGTTGCAAAAACGGCATCCCATCACCCAGCGCACCGCGGCCTGGTACGACAAACCGTCGCCGACCTTCGTGGACGCCATCGCCTTGGTGCGGCGCCACCTGTGGCTGGCCTCGGAGGGTTTCTCACTGTCGGTCGCTGACCCTCGACTTTGTACAAAAACTAGAAAAGTTATAAGGACAGGGTAAGCTTGACCAAATCACCACAAGAGGTCAAGCATGTCCTCCCTGCCCACCGTCATTGTAACCGTGCTGTTCCCCTTTGAGCACCTGTTCGACCGCAGGACCTGGCGCAAGGCCCAACTCCTGGTGGTGGGTGCGATCCTTTCTCCTGGCAAGCGCACGGTATCGTCCGCGCTGAGCATCCTGGGGATTGGCCAGAGCGGAGACTTCGCCGTCTTTCACCAGGTGCTCAACCGGGCCCGGTGGCAGCCGCTGCAACTGAGCCGGGTGCTGTTGCTGCTGCTGATTGGCCGCTTGGGTTCATCCACCGAGCCCCTGGTGTTCGGCATCGACGAGACGGTGGAGCGACGCTGGGGCCCAAAGATTGCGGCCAAGGGGAGGTATCGGGACCCGGTGCGCTCCACCGACGACCAGGTGGTGATGACTCCCGGACTGCAATGGGTCAGCCTGATGCTGCTGACCCGTATCGGGTGGGCCGGTCGCCACTGGGCGTTGCCCTTCCTGACCGCGCTGGTACCGTCGAACCGCTATGACTGGCTCAAGGGTCGTCGCCATAAGCGGTTCACCGACTACGCTCAGCAGATGCTGGACTGTCTGCGTCGGTGGCTGCCGGATCGGGACCTGGTGGTAGTCTGCGACGGCGGCTACGCCAAGCGTGATTTCCTGCTCCACTGCCAGAGCATGTCCAAGCCTATTGTCGTCAT
The DNA here is from genome assembly GCA_951813535.1 of uncultured Dehalococcoidia bacterium. Taxonomy (GTDB): domain Bacteria; phylum Chloroflexota; class Dehalococcoidia; order Lucifugimonadales; family UBA3495; genus Bin87. The sequence goes on from OX638345.1 coordinate 3,878,738, forward strand.
AACCAAACTGCGCAAAGACGCGTCCCTGTACCAGCCAGCGCCGCCGCGACGGCCCGGTCAGATCGGCCGGCCCCGGGTGGTGGGAGCGCGACTGCCCAGTCCCACCGCGGTGCTGGACGATCCCGCCACCCCATGGACCCCCTGCCGTGCCACCACATCCGACGGCGCCGATCTCATGATCGAGCTGACTTCTGGCGTGGCGCTGTGGTACCGCGGCGGCTATCCGTCGGTCCATCTGCGCTGGGTCGTGGTCCGGCACCTTGAAGAACCCCTGGGCCCCCACGCTTTGCTGTGCACCGACATCGACGCCGATCCCCTGCAGATCGTGCAGTGGTATCTGCTGCGTTGGCAGGTCGAGGTGACCTTCGAGGAACTGCGGGCTCACTTGGGCATGGAAACCCAGCGCCAGTGGTCCGAGCGTGCCATCGCCAGAACCACCCCCGCACTCTTTGGTTTGTTCAGCCTGGTGACCCTGGCGGCGGATGTCTTGATTGAACAGCAGGGCGGCATAGTGCCGCGGACCACGGCATGGTATGCCAAAACCAACCCCACTTTCGCCGACGCCATCGCCCTGGTCAGGCGACACATCTGGGCACAGCAGGAGACTTTTGCCACGTCCGAGCCCAACTCTGAACTGATAAAACTCCCACGCGGGACATACCGCAGGATGATCGAGACCCTCGCTTATGCTGCCTGATTGTACAAACTCGAGTCGCTGACCTCGACACGCAGGAACTCCCCGTCACTCTGTACCATCGACTTGTAGATTCCCTCGCTTACGCCGCTTGAAAATGCGGAAAGCCCAGCTCAGGCTGTACGCAGGTCGCCTTCGATACCCTGCAGGATCAGGTTGAGGCGCCCCGCGGTCAGTGAACAGTAAAGCGGCTCCGAGACGAACGTATCCAATAAGGTCTGGTCGTTCGGCCACTGGTTGGCAAAGGCGGTTTGGCGGCCCAAGTACTGCACAATGGTTCATCCGCCCTGGTTAGGACCGGCTTGGTCCAACTCGGTCACCCAAGAGCATATGCTCCGCGAGCCGCCGGTGTCTCGACTCGCAGTGCTGGCGCATTCTCACTGGTTCTGACCGATGCTGGTATCCATCGCCCGGTCCAGGCGTTTCAATGGGTTCCGTTTGTTTGTGCGCGATGGCCTACGATAGTTGATTTGTGAGGCAATCCAACGGATACCCGCCGCTTTGACCTCGCAATGAAATCTCCCAGATTGCCGTGATCAGTATGATGGGAACGGGCTGAGCCCGGAGAAATCTGGAGTTAACTGGGACGATGATGGACGGATCCATCTTGAGCATCAACTTGAGCGAGACAATCAGATTCTTCGATGAGAAACCTGATTGGTCCGCCGGGCACGTTACGGGAGGTCGTAGCGATTCTGGGCGAAGACCTGGCCGCCGCCGCTTTGAAGCACTGCCTTGAAGCCAACGGCGCCACGATGGTTACAATCCGCAACGAGACGGTTCTCGACTTTGTACAAAAACTAGAAAAGTTATAAGGACAGGGTAAGCTTGACCAAATCACCACAAGAGGTCAAGCATGTCCTCCCTGCCCACCGTCATTGTAACCGTGCTGTTCCCCTTTGAGCACCTGTTCGACCGCAGGACCTGGCGCAAGGCCCAACTCCTGGTGGTGGGTGCGATCCTTTCTCCTGGCAAGCGCACGGTATCGTCCGCGCTGAGCATCCTGGGGATTGGCCAGAGCGGAGACTTCGCCGTCTTTCACCAGGTGCTCAACCGGGCCCGGTGGCAGCCGCTGCAACTGAGCCGGGTGCTGTTGCTGCTGCTGATTGGCCGCTTGGGTTCATCCACCGAGCCCCTGGTGTTCGGCATCGACGAGACGGTGGAGCGACGCTGGGGCCCAAAGATTGCGGCCAAGGGGAGGTATCGGGACCCGGTGCGCTCCACCGACGACCAGGTGGTGATGACTCCCGGACTGCAATGGGTCAGCCTGATGCTGCTGACCCGTATCGGGTGGGCCGGTCGCCACTGGGCGTTGCCCTTCCTGACCGCGCTGGTACCGTCGAACCGCTATGACTGGCTCAAGGGTCGTCGCCATAAGCGGTTCACCGACTACGCTCAGCAGATGCTGGACTGTCTGCGTCGGTGGCTGCCGGATCGGGACCTGGTGGTAGTCTGCGACGGCGGCTACGCCAAGCGTGATTTCCTGCTCCACTGCCAGAGCATGTCCAAGCCTATTGTCGTCATAACCAAACTGCGCAAAGACGCGTCCCTGTACCAGCCAGCGCCGCCGCGACGGCCCGGTCAGATCGGCCGGCCCCGGGTGGTGGGAGCGCGACTGCCCAGTCCCACCGCGGTGCTGGACGATCCCGCCACCCCATGGACCCCCTGCCGTGCCACCACATCCGACGGCGCCGATCTCATGATCGAGCTGACTTCTGGCGTGGCGCTGTGGTACCGCGGCGGCTATCCGTCGGTCCATCTGCGCTGGGTCGTGGTCCGGCACCTTGAAGAACCCCTGGGCCCCCACGCTTTGCTGTGCACCGACATCGACGCCGATCCCCTGCAGATCGTGCAGTGGTATCTGCTGCGTTGGCAGGTCGAGGTGACCTTCGAGGAACTGCGGGCTCACTTGGGCATGGAAACCCAGCGCCAGTGGTCCGAGCGTGCCATCGCCAGAACCACCCCCGCACTCTTTGGTTTGTTCAGCCTGGTGACCCTGGCGGCGGATGTCTTGATTGAACAGCAGGGCGGCATAGTGCCGCGGACCACGGCATGGTATGCCAAAACCAACCCCACTTTCGCCGACGCCATCGCCCTGGTCAGGCGACACATCTGGGCACAGCAGGAGACTTTTGCCACGTCCGAGCCCAACTCTGAACTGATAAAACTCCCACGCGGGACATACCGCAGGATGATCGAGACCCTCGCTTATGCTGCCTGATTGTACAAACTCGAGAGACGGTTGGCACCGGCAAAAAACGTGGCCCGAGATTGGACCGCTGGATTGAAGCCGATTTGAGCGACGGTCGAAAGGTGCTGTTTCAAACCGAGATCAAGAACTTTTCGGCTGCGGCCATCGGTGGCAAAACACTCTCGGTCGATGCTTCGCGACGAGAGTTGACGGCTCACCAGAACGACCGTTGGCAGCGCTGGTGGGATGCCGCCAATCACACGCTGTCGCGGGACTACACGGCCAAGGTTCTGGTCCGCATGAAACCTCCTGCCGGCCTCGGGGCACGGAAACAATTGCCGCTGCTCATTTTCTGGGAACCCATTGCTCCTGTTGTTGTTCAGGGACTATAGGCCAGTAAATCAGGAGATTTTCAGGGTATTCCTACCAGATTTTCAGGGTCATTAGGCCACTTTGGGAGCCACATGGGCGACCATCGCCGCACTTCAGAGCCGAGGTGCAGCGATGGCGTACCGGGAGGTTCCCAGGATGGAAATACAGGAGATCATTCGCCGCTGGCAGGCGGGAGGCAGCCTGCGCCGGATTGCGGTGGGCACAGGGTTGTCGCGCGACACGGTAGCCAGGTACGTGGCGGCGGCCAGGACCGCGGGCATTGCCCAGGACGGCCCAGTCGCCACCGAGGAGCAGTTGAGCCGGTTGGCGGCCATGGGTCAAGTGGGGCCGCGGCGGGTAGAGATGCCCAGCCAGGACCTGCTGGAGCCCTGGGCGGACCAGATTTACCAGTGGCTCACCGGCGACCGGCTGTTACTCACCCGAATTCACGAGTTGCTGACGGCGCGCGGCTGTCACGTGTCGTATTCGTCGTTGCGGCGTTTCATCGTGAAGCGCAACTGGGGACGGCGCAGCGTCCGCACGGTGCGGATGGCCGACACTGCGGCCGGTGAGGTGGCCGAGGTGGACTTCGGCCGGTTGGGGATGATCACCGATCCTGCCACGGGCAAGCGCAGGGTGGTGTGGGCGCTGATCATCGTGCTGTCGTACTCACGACATTGCTTCGTCTGGCCGACGCACAGCCAGAAGCTGGAGGACGTGATCGCCGGCCTGGAAGCGGCGTGGGCGTTCTTCGGCGGTGTGCCCCGGTACCTGGTCATCGACAATTTCCCGGCGGCGGTGGCGGGACCGGACCCGTTGCATCCCCGGCTGACCCGGGGCTTTCTGGAATACTCCCAGCATCGTGGTTTCGTCGCCGATCCGGCCCGGGTCCGTCATCCCAAGGACAAGCCCAAGGTGGAGAGGAGCGTGTCCTACGTCAGGGAGCGTTTATTCAAGGGCGGCGATTTCCATGGTCTGGTCCACCTGCGCAATGAAGCCCAGCGCTGGTGTTTGGAGGTGGCTGGTCAGCGCATCCACGGCACCATCCGCCGGCAGCCCCTGGTGGTTTTTCAGGATGAAGAGCGTCATGCTCTCCTGCCCTGGGATGGCGAGCCCTACGAAATCACCCACTGGCGCGCCGCCAAGGTCCATCCCGATCATCACGTGGCCTGCCAGTACGCGCTTTACTCAGTGCCGTCATCGTCCTGCCCACCGGGACAGAAGGTGGAAATCAGGCTGGACAGCAAGCTGGTGCGCATCTACCACCGGGGCAAGCTCCTCAAGGTCCACCAGCGTCAGCCCAGGGGCGGCCGCGCCACCGACCCAGATGATTATCCGGCCGAACTCACCGCCTACACCATGAAAGCGCCCGAGCGCATCAAGCGCAGCGCCGCTCTGCTGGGTCCGTCGGTGGCCGAATTCGCCGAACGTCTCTTCGACGACCGGCATCCCTGGTCGAAGATCAGACAGGGGCACAAGCTGCTCCGTCTTGGGGAACGCTACACCGCTGAGCGTCTTGATGCCGCCTGCCAGCGTGCCCTGGCTGTCGACCTCATCGACGTGAACCGGGTGGAACGCATCCTGGTGCAAGCCCTGGAGCAGGATGCTCTGCCTCAATTGCCATTGGCTTTGCCGCCGGGTCGTTTCGCCCGACCCGGCTCCGTCTTCGCCCTTGCCGCTGGAGGTCGATCATGACCCGCATCACCGAACTCACACCCCTGCTCAAGCGGCTCCAACTGGGCCCCATGGCCGCCACCCTGCCCGAACGCATCGCCCTGGCCCGCAGGGAACAGCTGGACTATGCCTCCTTCCTGGAGATCATCCTCAGCGACGAGGTCAACCGTCGCGCCCAACGCCGCATCGAACTCCGGCTGCAGGGCGCCGGTTTCGAGGAGACCTGCCGGCTGGAGGACTTCGACTGGTCGGCGTCCATTACTCTGGACCGCCGATTGCTGGACGCCGTCTTTTCCCTGGAGTTTCTGGACAAGCACGAGCACGTGTTGCTGGTGGGACCCGCTGGCGTCGGCAAGAGCTTTCTGGCTCAGGCCCTGGGCTACTCGGCCGTCCGCGCCGGACACACCGTGCGCTTCAGCCACGCCGACGACTTCTTCAAGGCCATGGCCCAGGCTCGGGTCGACAACTCGGTGGACCGCGCCTTCCGGTCATTCCTCACCCCCGACCTGCTCATCCTCGACGATCTCGGCCTGCATCGGCTCACCCCACAGCAGTCCGCCGATCTCTACGAACTGATCCTCAATCGCCATCGGGCGTCCAGCTTCGTCATCACCAGCAACCGGGCCGTGGACGAATGGCTCACTCTCTTCGATGATCCCATCCTCGGCAACAGCGCACTGGATCGCCTGGCCAACGCCAGCTACCAGATCGTCATCGAGGGAACCAGCTACCGGGAACGGCTGTCCCCACACCGCGCCCTGCTGGGCCAAGGGGGTGATTGACCAAACTACGGCAACCTGATATTCGTCAGACCACGCCGCTCCCAGGGTGGCCGGATGTCCGTGAAAATCGCCGGCCTAAAGACCCTGAAAAACCACACCTCCGAGGAGGTCCTTCAAGCTGGGGTATAAATCCGACGGCGGCCACCTGTTCAGCGTTCCCGACCCGACTTGCAATTTCGGATTCTCCGTTCCTGCTTCCTGGGATGGCCACGAGCGGGGGTTCCCGGAACTCTGGATTTTCTCGGTATCCAGTTACCTCAGAAGCGTCGCCAGAACGCAGGACCATTTTGCCTTGGAAATGCCAGTAGCCGCGCACCGAATCGGCGCACTCAACCGACTCATTGAGCCTGGGGTGAGACGACCGACGCCCTCTGATGCGTAGTCGATAACGCCGGCGCGCGCCAGTGCGTGGTTGAATGCGTGAGGTTCCGTCTAGGCTCTGTTGACATTTGATTACAATGGCCGCATGTCAAACATCAGACTATCACCGGAACAGTGGGTCAGGATTCTCGATTTCTGGCGTGGCTGCACTGGCGTGTACGTCGGCCAGGAAGCGGATTGCCGACGGTTTGTCGAGGCCGTCTTATGGATCAACCGCTCTGGGGCGCAATGGCGACTGCTGCCAGCCGAGTACGGGAACTGGAACACCGTCTACAAACGGTTCGCCCGTTGGACTGACCAAGGCGTCTGGGAACAGATGCATCAATGTTTCTCCGACGACCCTGATCTGGAATACCTGATCATTGACAGCACGGTGGTACGGGCGCACCCTTGCGCGGCGGGAGCGCCCCCCAAAAAGGCGGTCAGGCCGCCCAGTCCCTGGGCCGGAGCCGAGGCGGGTTCAGCACGAAGGTTCACGTGAGCGTGGACGGCTTGGGCAACCCCTTGCGGTTCATCCTGACCGGAGGGCAACAGCACGACATCACCCAGGCGGAGGGGTTGATCGCGGGTTACGCTGGCGAGCACGTACTGGCCGACAAAGGATATGACGCTCGGGAGTTTCGCCAGCACATCCTGGAACTGGGCATGACCCCGGTCATTCCGCCCCCCTCGAACCGCAAGGAACCCGCTGATTATGACCGTCATCTGTACCGGGAGCGTCATCTGGTGGAATGCTTCATCGGCAAGATGAAACACTATCGCCGGATATTCTCCCGGTTTGAGAAACTGGACACCAGATACCTGGGCTTCCTGCATTTCACCGCCGCTCTCGTCTGGTTACGGTGAAATGTCAACAGAACCTAGGCATGTTGACATAGTCACTTGAACACGATTGCAGGCTGGTTTGGAACCCACCCCGGCGATTTATCAAGCAGTTTTGCAAGCATTTCGGGTGACTAAAGGAGGCTGCTGATGGCTCAAATAGTGATGCTGGGCGGAGTCGTTTTGGGCAGCGCGGTGATACTGGCCGCGTTCGTGCCAATCATCATCGCCGCGATTGCCCACTAATCACAGAGGCCCCGCCAATTTGTGCCGGCGGGGCCATCATTTACGAGGTGAAAGCAATGCCGCACGGCGACCGTCACCTAATGAATCCACTACCAAAGTGTACCTTTGACCAAGTTGTTGACATTCTGGTCCTAGAGCCAGAGCGGAAGACGACGTTGCATACAACCGGGAACCCGGGTGTAGATTTTGTTGCGGAAGCAAAATTCACCAAATTGGGTCAACGATACATTTCGCTCCCACACGGCAATCGCATTTACCCCTGTTGCTGGGGTAACGCCGAGAATCACATGGGGGCAACGGGGAAACGTGGACAACGCACGGCCACTACTCGCGGCCTCTTGATGAGTGGGCCACCGATAAAACGCGGTAGATGTCTTGTGGCCTACGGGATCTCTACACCTGTAAAAGGCGGCGGTAAAGTGGACCGCGTGGGCGGACGATTGCTGACAAACGGCGGTTGAATCCTGTACCGCCCGCCGCCATCTATAGGGTTGTACTCGACCTTACGGATGGTGCGATGGATGTACAGAGTGGACGTATACCTGCGGGTTCGCCGGGCGGTTATGGTGGAGGGGATGAGCGTTCGGGAAGCGTCCCGGGTGTTCGGTCTGCATCGGGACACGGTGCGCAAGATGCTGGCCTACTCGGTTCCACCCGGCTACCGGCGAAAGATCCCGCCACGCCGACCCAAGCTCGAGCCCTTCACCGGCGTGATTGACGCGATACTGGAAGGCGATAGCCGAGTTCCCAAAAAGCAGCGCCACACGGCCAAGCGCATCTTTGAGCGGTTGCGGGACGAGTACGGGTTCACCGGTCAGTACACCATAGTCAAGGACTACGTCAGGGAGCAGGGACGGCGGACGCAGGAGATGTTCGTGCCGTTGTCCCACCCGCCGGGCCATGCGCAGTGCGATTTCGGGGAGGCGGTGGCGGTCGTCGGCGGAGTGGAGCGCAAGGTGCATTACTTCGTGCTGGACCTGCCCCACAGCGACGGCTGCTTCGTGAAGGCCTATCCCGCCGAGACCACCGAGGCCTTTCTGGACGGACACGTGTCAGCCTTTGCCTTCCTTGGCGGTGTGCCCCAGAGCATCCTGTACGACAATACCAAACTGGCGGTGGCGCGGATACTGGGCGACAGTCGCCGCCAGCGCACGAGGGCGTTTACCGAGTTGCAGTCCCACTACCTGTTCGAGGACCGGTTCGGACGACCCGGCAAAGGCAATGACAAGGGGAAGGTCGAGGGGATGGTTGGCTACGTGCGGCGCAACTTCCTGGTGCCGATACCGTCCTACGAGAGCTTCCGGCGCTGAATGCTCACCTGGAGCAAAGGTGCGTGGAGCGCATGGACGCCGTGCTGCGGGGACACTCGGAGACCATCGGCCAGCGGATGGAGCGGGACCTGGACGCTCTGCTGCCCTTGCCCGCCGTGCCCTACGACGCCTGCGACAAACAGAGCAGCCGGGTCAGTTCGTTGTCGTTGGTCCGTTACCGCACCAACGACTACTCGGCGCCGGTGGCCTATGGACACCGGGACGCGCTGGTGCGTGGCTACGTGGGCGAGGTGGTGATCAGCTGCGGCGCCGAGGTCATCGCCCGGCATCCCCGCTCTTACGAGAAAGACGACTTTGTCTTCGACCCCATCCACTACCTGCCGCTTTTGGAGCGGAAGACGGCCGCTCTGGACCAGGCCGCGCCGCTGCAGGGGTGGGAGCTGCCCGAGGAGTATCAGACGCTGCGGCGTCTGCTGGAGGCGCGCATGGGCCGGCGGGGCAAGCGGGAATTCGTGCAGGTGCTACGCCTGATGGAGCATTTCTCCCATCAGGAAGTCCATCACGCCGTCAAGGACGCCCTGCGGCTGGGCGCACTCAGCTTTGACGCCGTGAAGCACCTCTTGCTGTGCTACATCGAAGGCCGGCCCCCTCGCCTGGATCTTGATCTGTATCCCTATCTGCCCCGGGTCAGTGTGAAAACCAATCGCGCCACGGACTACATGGGCCTGTTGACGCAGAGGGCAGCATGAGCAATCGGTCCACGCTGCTTTTGGAGCACCACCTGAAAGAGCTCAAGCTGCCCACCTTCCTGAGGGAGTACCGCAAGCTGGCCGCCCAGTGTGCCCAGGAAGGCACGGATCACCCTGACTACCTGCTCCGCCTCGCCGAACTGGAACTCATCGATCGCCACCAGCGCATGGTCCAGCGCCGCATCCGCGCCGCCCGCTTCCCTGCGGTCAAAAGCCTGGACACCTTCGACTTCCTGACCATCCCCTCGGTGAACTCGAGTTTGTACAATCAGGCAGCATAAGCGAGGGTCTCGATCATCCTGCGGTATGTCCCGCGTGGGAGTTTTATCAGTTCAGAGTTGGGCTCGGACGTGGCAAAAGTCTCCTGCTGTGCCCAGATGTGTCGCCTGACCAGGGCGATGGCGTCGGCGAAAGTGGGGTTGGTTTTGGCATACCATGCCGTGGTCCGCGGCACTATGCCGCCCTGCTGTTCAATCAAGACATCCGCCGCCAGGGTCACCAGGCTGAACAAACCAAAGAGTGCGGGGGTGGTTCTGGCGATGGCACGCTCGGACCACTGGCGCTGGGTTTCCATGCCCAAGTGAGCCCGCAGTTCCTCGAAGGTCACCTCGACCTGCCAACGCAGCAGATACCACTGCACGATCTGCAGGGGATCGGCGTCGATGTCGGTGCACAGCAAAGCGTGGGGGCCCAGGGGTTCTTCAAGGTGCCGGACCACGACCCAGCGCAGATGGACCGACGGATAGCCGCCGCGGTACCACAGCGCCACGCCAGAAGTCAGCTCGATCATGAGATCGGCGCCGTCGGATGTGGTGGCACGGCAGGGGGTCCATGGGGTGGCGGGATCGTCCAGCACCGCGGTGGGACTGGGCAGTCGCGCTCCCACCACCCGGGGCCGGCCGATCTGACCGGGCCGTCGCGGCGGCGCTGGCTGGTACAGGGACGCGTCTTTGCGCAGTTTGGTTATGACGACAATAGGCTTGGACATGCTCTGGCAGTGGAGCAGGAAATCACGCTTGGCGTAGCCGCCGTCGCAGACTACCACCAGGTCCCGATCCGGCAGCCACCGACGCAGACAGTCCAGCATCTGCTGAGCGTAGTCGGTGAACCGCTTATGGCGACGACCCTTGAGCCAGTCATAGCGGTTCGACGGTACCAGCGCGGTCAGGAAGGGCAACGCCCAGTGGCGACCGGCCCACCCGATACGGGTCAGCAGCATCAGGCTGACCCATTGCAGTCCGGGAGTCATCACCACCTGGTCGTCGGTGGAGCGCACCGGGTCCCGATACCTCCCCTTGGCCGCAATCTTTGGGCCCCAGCGTCGCTCCACCGTCTCGTCGATGCCGAACACCAGGGGCTCGGTGGATGAACCCAAGCGGCCAATCAGCAGCAGCAACAGCACCCGGCTCAGTTGCAGCGGCTGCCACCGGGCCCGGTTGAGCACCTGGTGAAAGACGGCGAAGTCTCCGCTCTGGCCAATCCCCAGGATGCTCAGCGCGGACGATACCGTGCGCTTGCCAGGAGAAAGGATCGCACCCACCACCAGGAGTTGGGCCTTGCGCCAGGTCCTGCGGTCGAACAGGTGCTCAAAGGGGAACAGCACGGTTACAATGACGGTGGGCAGGGAGGACATGCTTGACCTCTTGTGGTGATTTGGTCAAGCTTACCCTGTCCTTATAACTTTTCTAGTTTTTGTACAAAGTCGAGCTCGGTGAACAAACCGCTGGTAATGCAACTGGCCCGGTGCGAATACATCGAGCGCCGTGAAAACGTCATCGCCATCGGCAACAGCGGCACCGGCAAGACCCACATCGCCCTGGGCCTGGGCTTGGCCGCCTGCCAGCGGGGCATGTCCGTGGGCTTCACCACCGCCGCCGCACTGGTCCACGAACTCATGGAGGCCAGGGACGACCGCAGACTGCTCAACCTGCAGCGGCAACTGGCTCGTCTCAAGCTGCTCATCATCGACGAGTTGGGCTTCGTGCCGTTGTCCACCACCGGGGACGGAACTGCTCTTCGAGGTCTTTAGCTAGCGCTACGAGCGCGGCTCCATCCTGGTCACCACCAACCTCCCCTTCGACGAGTGGACCGAGGTCTTCGGCTCGGAACGCCTCACCGGCGCACTGCTGGACCGTCTCACCCACCACGTGCACATCATCGAGATGAACGGCGACAGCTACCGCCTGAAAGGTAGCCGGCAGAACGCCGTCTCACTGTCTCCGGAAGCACCGGCCGACGCTTAGGACACCGCCAACGCCACCCCCGCTCAGTCCCCTGGCAAACCCAGTCGCCAGTCTGGTCAAAGCCGTCAGGCATTATCCCCGTGGTACGGTTTTACTACGCCACAGCGGTACGCATTGCCGCCGCCATTGACACCGGAGAGAGCATCAGAAACGCGCGACGGCCTCAGTGCCTTTTCGCACCGAAGTAGCAATGCGGACGGCCGCAGCAGGCGCGCGACGGCCGTTTACGCCGGATCCGGGATGAGAGATACGGCGGAACTCGGACACCACCGTCCGGTTCAGAGTTGATAAGCCGGCTAGGGCACGTTCTCCACGCCGTAGTCGGTGCCGACGATGGGCAGGTAGATCCGCAGCGTAACCTGGACGCTCGCGTGACCCAGCCAGCTAGAGACTACGTTCAGCGGGACCTTCCCAACCATCAGCCAGTGCCGCGCCGCGCTGTGCCGCAGGGAATGGGCACCAGGGCGCCTCTTACCCGTCCCCGTCGACTCATCGTCCAGGCCAGAAGCAACCACCGCGTCCGCGATGTGCCTCAGCACCGTCCGCATGGCCACCGGCACCACCTTGTCCCGCGCCGTCCGGTTCGCCGGCCAGTTCGTGAACAGTTGCACCAGCTCTGCGTGCAGACGCACCGTGCGCGGCTTCCGCGTCTTCGACTGACGAACCAGCAGCGTCGCCGGATCACTGGCGTAGCTCAAATCACGCCACTCGAGTTCGAGGACCTCCGAGACCCGCAGGCCGGTGCGCCACATGATGAGCGCCGCGGTGCGCGCCTGATGACGGTTGTGGGTGGCCAGCGCATCCAGCAGGCGCTGGACCTGGTCGGCCGTCCAGTAATGAGGTACGTCCATGCCGGCAGATTACACCGGACGAAGTCTGCCAGAAAGGGGCCGACTGTCACCAAATGCCCCGAACGGAGTTGATGGGCAACGGGCCGTAAATGGCAGAGTTGTGTTCAAACTCTGCCAACTGCCGTACGTTCCTAAATCCCAAGCGGAGGTGAGCAAGTAAGCGTCGCACCAGGACCCTTCAGCCGCCCTTGTTGCTCCTGACAAACCGAGCATACAGTTTCGCAACTTCTTTTGGCCTCAGCCCAAAAACACGTCACCCGCTGCCACGGTCCAACTCACCACGGCACCGGCCGCAACCAACGATAGGGACGGCGGGTTTCATGACCGGCTCAAGATGCCCGGGGCTCGGCTGGACAACCTTTCCCGTCAATAGGTAACGCCGCGCCCTTTGGGCATGCTCCAGAACCGCAAGCCTGCAACCACCATCAAGATGGGCAGCGCCGCGCCCAACACGTGCCAGAATTGATGGTCTGACACGTTGGCCGGAGTCAGATCCAGGAACCAGTTCCAGAAAAAGACGATGGACGCGGCCACCGTGCCGTAGAAGACCACGTTGGCCTCCAGGTACCGTTTGATCTCCGCAGCCCCGTCGGACTCCATCCGCCGCTTCCCGGCGTAACTCGCTCCCAACGTGACCAGCAGCGCAGCAGCGATGAACCAGTTCATGTACTGCCACGCCGTGAACGGCGCGTCACCCGCGTGATAGAACGGTGTGATGATGAAATGGACGGCAACGGCAACGCCGACCAGTACGACATAAGCCGCGGCAACGCGAAGGACGTAAGACATGACGCTCCTCTTATTCCCGTGAACGTCTACCTAGTTATTGAGTTCGCGCAGCATCACCATCGGACGACACCGATTGACCCGGCGACGCCACACGAACCACTCACCTCGTCCACGTTATGCCGTGGATGGCATCGAACCCACCGACCGGTCGGGGCGAGCCCATGCCCACATCTTATTTGACGTATTACGTTCAGGGTAGCCCACCGGTGTGAGAAGGGCGTGAATTATTGGGCGGTTTTAGTGCAGATATTGTGCATATCCATCCGGGCGAGGCTGCGGCGGCAGGCGTCTGGAGCCCAGGGTGGCTGGTCAGGGCAATCGCATTTCACAGGGATAGGACTTTGAGCAGGTAATCGAAGTCCCATCCGGCTTTTTTGCGTTTGGCCTTGATGCCGACTTTGGCGGTGCGTTCCTGCTTGAGCAGGTTCAGTGCCAAGTGCCTGATCACTGCCAGGTTCTGGTCAGCGTGGCCGGTCCTCACTCGGCTGTGGTCCTCGTCGAAGGCCACGTCCAGCACCCAGTGCAGGCTGTTCTCGATGCTCCAGTGGCTTCTGGCCGATGCCAGCAGCGTGGCCGCGTCCGCCGGATAGCTGCAGATGTAGTAGCGGGTATCGGTTGGGGCATCGGTGGTAGCGTCCCGTCGGTAGCTGACCCGGGCCACCGCGCCCAGGCTGGCCCATTGGCGCTGGGGGTCCACGTAGGTCAGTTCCTCTGGGTCGGTGATCGCCCAGCACTCCCGCCGTTCCAGCCGGCCGTGGTCTTTGCCCACCTGTTGGTGGTGGCTGTAAGCCACACCATCCCATCCTACACGCTCACAGCAGGCGAACAGGTCCTTGATGTTCTGGTGCAACTCTCCCTGGTTGGCCTTCACCGCCAGCAGGTAGTCAGCGCCCCCCTGCACCACCTGCTGGGCGATGTTCCTCTGGCAGCCCATGGCGTCTATCGTCACCAGGCAACCCTTCAGTTCCAACACCTTGAGCAGTTCCGGTATCGCCGTGATCTCGTTGGAATGGGCCTCGGTGCGGGTCTGTCCCAACACCATCCGGTTCTCGGTGGCCCACGCGCTGACCATATGCAGCGCACCTCGGCCGTTGGCCCGGTCATGGCAACCCCGCAGGGTCTTGCCATCTATCGCCACCACCTCACCCTGGGCCAGTTCACTCACCGAGCGTACCCAGTCCATGAAACAGGCCGAAAACTGCTCCGGGTCCAGCAGACCAAACACCCGACCAAAGGTGTCGTGGGAGGGTATGCCGTTTGGCAACTGCAAGAAGCGGCGGAACCAATCCTCCTTGGCTTTACCGAACTCCTCAATCTCCACCCAGTTGTCGGCGCAACAGATCACCGCGCAAAGAGTGATGACGATGATGTCCAGCAACTCATGCCTTTTGGCATGTCCGGTTCTCGGGTCTTCCAGCATTCCAAACCGTTCGGCAATCGAAAGCGGTACATTGTCCATCTCCACCACGCACCTCAGACAATCAGATCGTGGCAACACTTTAGCCCGATTTTTAGAATAATCTGAAATGCGATTGCCCTGTCGGCGCACCGGTCCGGAACCAACCGTGGCCGCGGCCGCAATTTTGTCACTTGCCCATGCTCGTCTCCCGGGTGAGATTGGGGTCATGATATGACATCACGCAAACTGCTGCCCGTCGGACGATGGCGCACGTCAACGCGGAAGCCGTGGGTAACCTTCCCGATCCGACCAACCGAGCCCGGCAGGGAAGTTCGACAACGACACCAGTCGGGCCGACTCGGCGGAGTGGCGCAATCACTTCATTGAGATCCATGTCGATGGGCGAGTACGTGCAGCGTGGGTTATAGTCAACGGCGCAAAATCAACGGTGGTTGACGCGATGCCGTCCGTCCGGCGCAACGGAGCGAGCAGTATGGTGTGGATACGAGTGGAAGTGGCGGGTGACGCTGACGAGGTAGTCCGGGTCATGGGCCACCTGGGCGGCGCAACCGTCCGCGTTCCTGATGGGGAACAGATTCTCGCCATGGGGCAGGATCGGTCGGAGACCGACTCGGTGTCGGAGCCTTCGGTGGCGGAAATCTCGCCAGCGCCATCGTCGGGCGACTGGACGGAGGAGTTGGCCGCCGACTTCACGGCGAGCCTGGACGCCGTGGCCAGGCGTATGGCGCTCTACGTGTGGCAGGTCGGTACAGCAGGCATCCACCGCCGTTCACTTTGCCAGCGTACCGAGCTGACGCCGGCGGAGCTGCGCTCGTTGCTGATGCGCATGGGCCACGCGCTATGGAGGTTTCAGCGGGAACGGGGGATGACGCTGCCGCGGCCGGTGGTGGGCAACAGCCCGCTGCAGAGCTACTTCGTCGACCCTGACTTCGCCGTGGTGGCGGCGTCCTGGATGTTTGGCGAAAGGATTCCGGACCAGCCGGCCGCTGTCGAGGGACGCCGTTGACGGATTTCCGTCGTTGGGCGCTTGGGAGAGCCAACCGTGCTCCGGTTGTGGAATACGCTGACGATGATGGTCTGCCTGTGGACCCTGCTGGCTTGCGGGGCGGACGGCGACGACAGGATGGTGCGCGGGTACGCCCGATGCATGGCGGACGCCAACACCGCCCTGCATCGGTTGAGCGTGTCCAACGCCAGCGGGACTGTTGCGCTGAGCGCCGAGTCGGTGGAGGAACGGTTGCGTGGTCAACTGGAGCGGGGCGAGATCACGATGGCGAAGATCAGGGCTGACTACGCCCGCTACTGTGAATAAGAGCCGGCGAGGGTTGCGGGAAGAACGCGAGTGGAAGGCGTTTGGGACCGGCTCGATTCGGTATCAAAATGGTCCCCGCCAGGCTGGATGTGCGGTGGGGTACGGCGAGGACGAAATGCGTCGCGCTGGCCGAGGAATGGATGGCTGAAGCGACGACCTGGGGGCGGATGATGTGGCGCATCCGCAATCGTGAGGGTTCAAAACGGGGCGGCGGAAATCGGAATGGCGCTGCCGGCCGCACTCCCCGCACGGGGTAATTTACGTAATGACCGTTGCGCGAACCACCGCGGGTGTCAATAAAGCGGAGGACAGCGGGTACCATCTATCTGAAGTCCTGTGCACCTCGATGGCAGGCTTCCGTTCAAAGTCTGCCATGCTTAGTATTACAGTCGCGCTTGTGGAGCAGGGGTCTGAAGGCGTCTTCTGTAATGACAGTGCATTGCTCGGGCCTGATGCCGCCGTCTCCATCCTGACCAATGGATGGTCAGGGTGGGGCTGCCACGAGGCAGCCACAGCAGCCGGCATAGCAGTCGTCTGACCTCGGGCACGGTCAGTGGGATGAGTTCTCCCGGGAGCACATCCCCCTTTTACCATCGCCACCGGCGGCGTAGGACCGGATTACCGCCAGAAAGGCATGGGCCAGCATCGCCAAGGTGATGTGCCGGTACCAGCCGACCCACAGGCGCACCTGGTACTCGTCCAGCCCCACCTCCTGTTTGGCCTCCTTGAAGGCGTCTTCGATGATCCACCGAGCGCCGGCCACGAGCGCCAGCTCCGCCAGCGATACGTCTCCCGTACCAAAACAGGCGTAGCAGGCCAGATCATCCGGGTCGGCGACGCCCGAGCCCTTGACCAAGCACGCACCAGCAACCAATGCCCCCGACCCGGCTCCGACCCGGGCCGGATCGGCAACCGGCCCCAATCGTAGCAGCGCGGTCCTTTGCTCCCTCCCCCAGCGCTGAGGCGCCGCCACTCGTCATCGGGTATCTGCTGGGCCAGTTCACGCGCCCCCACCTGCCTCGAGCCATTCGCCGTGTCGGCCCACAGCGGCTCATTGCTCTTCACTGCCAGCACGTAGGCTAGACCTTCCTCCTCCAGCCACCGCCGCAGTCGAGCACGATCTTTGACCAATCGCATTGCCGTACACCGTATCCCCAGTTACCCAGGCAAAGGGCACGCCAGCCGCCACCGCCCGAGCGATCATCCCTTGGGCCAGTTGCCCCTTGGTGCGGAAGGCCACCCCTTCCGGCACACCGGCTTCCCGCCGCCGCTCCCCATCCGCCGCCCACTCCTGGGGCAGGTAGAGCTCCCGGTCCAAGAAGGCCGCGCCGCGACGGCTGCCATAGGCCAGGAACACTCCGATCTGACAGTTCTCCACCTTCCTCGCCGTGCCGCTGTACTGTTGCTTTGTGGTTTTTCAGGGTCATTAGGCCGGCGATTTTCACGGACATCCGGCCACCCTGGGAGCGTGGTGATTTGACGAATATCAGGTTGCCGTAGTTAGGTCAATCACCCCCTTTGCCCAGCAAAGCCCGGTGTGGCGACAGTCGTTCCCGGTAGCTGGCGCCCTCGATGACGATCTGGTAGCTGGCATTGGCCAGGCGGTCGAGAGCGCTGTTGCCCAGGATGGGATCGTCGAAGAGACTGAGCCATTCGTCGACGGCCCGGTTGCTGGTGATGACGAAGCTGGACGCCCGGTGGCGATTGAGGATCAGTTCGTAGAGATCAGCGGACTGCTGAGCTGTGAGCCGATGCAGGCCGAGATCGTCGAGGATGAGCAGGTCGAGGGAAAGGAAGGACCGGAAGGTACGGTCCACCGAGTTGTCCACTCTGGCCTGAGCCATGGCCTTGAAGAAGTCGTCGGCGTGGCTGAAGCGGACGGTGTGTCCGGCGCGGACGGCCGAGTAGCCCAGCGCTTGAGCGGGGAAGCTCTTGCCGACGCCAGCCGGTCCCACCAGGAGGACGTGCTCGTGCTTGTCCAGAAACTCCAGGGAGAAGACGGCGTCCAGCAGCCGGCGATCCAGGGTAATTGACGCCGACCAGTCGAAGTCTTCCAGCCGGCAGGTCTCCTCGAAACCGGCGCCCTGCAGCCGGAGTTCGATGCGGCGTTGAGCGCGGCGGTTGACCTCGTCGCTGAGGATGATCTCCAGGAATGATGCGTAGTCCAGCTGTTCCCTGCGGGCCAGGGCGATGCGTTCGGGCAGGGTGGCGGCCATGGGGCCCAGCTGAAGCCGCTTGAGCAGGGGTGTGAGTTCGGTGATGCGGGTCATGATCGACCTCCAGCGGTAAGGGCGAAAACGGAGCCGGGTCTGGCGAAGCGGCCGGCTGGCATGGGCAGTGGCAATTGCGGCATGGCCTCCTGTTCCAAAGCCTGCACCAGGATGCGCTCCACCCGGTTCACGTCGATGAGATCGACGTCCAGGGCACGCTGGCAGGCGGCATCAAGACGCTGGGCGGGTGTAGCGATCACCGAGCCTGATCAGCTTGTGCCCCTGCCTGATCTTGGACAAGGGATGCCGGTCATCGAAGAGCCGTTCGGCGAATTGGGCCACCGACGGTCCCAGCAGAGCGGCGCTGCGCTTGATGCGCTCGGGCGCTTTCATGGTGTAGGCGGTGAGTTCGGCCGGATAATCATCTGGGTCGGTGGCGCGGCCGCCCCTGGGCTGACGCTGGTGGACCTTGAGGAGCTTGCCCCGGTGGTAGATGCGCACCAGCTTGCTGTCCAGCCTGATTTCCACCTTCTGTCCCGGTGGGCAGGACGATGACGGCACTGAGTAAAGCGCGTACTGGCAGGCCACGTGATGATCGGGATGGACCTTGGCGGCGCGCCAGTAGGTGATCTCGTAAGGCTCGCCGTCCCAGGAGAGCAGGGCCTGGCGTTCCTCATCCTGGGATACCACCAGGGGCTGACGGCGGGTGGTGCCGTGGATGCGCTGGCCCGCCACTTCCAAACACCAGCGCTGGGCTTCCGTACGCAGGTGGAGCAGACCATGGAAATCACCGCCCTTGAAGAGGCGCTCCCTCACGTAGGACACGCTCCTCTCCACCTTGGGCTTGTCCTTGGGATGACGGACCCGGGCTGGGTCGGCGACGAAACCACGATGCTGGGAGTATTCCAGAAAGCCCCGGGTCAGCCGGGGATGCAACGGGTCCGGTCCCGCCACCGCCGCGGGGAAATTGTCGATGACCAGGTACCGGGGCACACCGCCGAAGAACGCCCACGCCGCTTCCAGGCCGGCGATCACGTCCTCCAGCTTCTGGCTGTGCGTCGGCCAGACGAAGCAATGTCGTGAGTACGACAGCACGATGATCAGCGCCCACACCACCCTGCGCTTGCCCGTGGCAGGATCGGTGATCATCCCCAACCGGCCGAAGTCCACCTCGGCCACCTCACCGGCCGCAGTGTCGGCCATCCGCACCGTGCGGACGCTGCGCCGTCCCCAGTTGCGCTTCACGATGAAACGCCGCAACGACGAATACGACACGTGACAGCCGCGCGCCGTCAGCAACTCGTGAATTCGGGTGAGTAACAGCCGGTCGCCGGTGAGCCACTGGTAAATCTGGTCCGCCCAGGGCTCCAGCAGGTCCTGGCTGGGCATCTCTACCCGCCGCGGCCCCACTTGACCCATGGCCGCCAACCGGCTCAACTGCTCCTCGGTGGCGACTGGGCCGTCCTGGGCAATGCCCGCGGTCCTGGCCGCCGCCACGTACCTGGCTACCGTGTCGCGCGACAACCCTGTGCCCACCGCAATCCGGCGCAGGCTGCCTCCCGCCTGCCAGCGGCGAATGATCTCCTGTATTTCCATCCTGGGAACCTCCCGGTACGCCATCGCTGCACCTCGGCTCTGAAGTGCGGCGATGGTCGCCCATGTGGCTCCCAAAGTGGCCTAATGACCCTGAAAATCTGGCAGTAAGACCCTGAAAATCTCCTGATTTACTGGCCTATAGTCCCTGAACAACAACATGCGCCCAAGGAAACGACTGTATTTGTCCAATGCGTCAGTCGCTTCTTCCGCGATGGTTTTTGCCACGTTGAGAGGTCTGGATAGGCGCGAAATGTCGGGAACCTGGCCGATGTATTCTTCAAGGTCCAACACAAACTCGGACGATGCGGCGTGATACTGGGCGCGAAGGGTGCGTTTGGACATCGGCACCGGTATCCCCTCCGGGAAGCGTTCGTCAACGAGCTGCCCAAACAGCGCCCGAAATTCAGGAAACGCGCGGGTCGCCGGCGTGCGCAGCGAATAGTCCGGATGGGCGGCATACCACCTTAGAAGCCAGTCTGCGCCAATCGGCGAACCCTCCCTCGACATTCGACCGATCGTTACGCGCAAGCTTAGAGGCAGTTCATAGCCGGATCTTTCGAGGCGTGGTTCGGGGTTGTCTTCATACCCCAGGGTGGCCTGGGCGGTATCCACAAACGTGCCCAGATATCCCCTGACCGATCTGTTGTTGCCATATACGCCAAGGAGGCGTTCCACCTCGGCGATCAGGAGCTCCTTTTCATCCTCACCCGGTTTGTCCACGAAGAACCGGTGTTCGAGGCCGTAGAAGTAGAGAAAGACGTATCCGACACTGTATCGCTTATCCGACCGCCCGCTGGCCAGCCAATCAAGATACGTCGCGCGTGCCTGAGGACCGATCCCAGAGTAGCTCGGCCAATACGGCATGCCTTCGCCGGCAAGATCAGCGCCTTCAGCCAAGACAGGAAGACGCGGATCTATGAAAGGCCTGCCTATCTGCTCCCATGCGGATCGGCGATGCTCCGGGGCCAGGTAAACCATCCCGCCGATTTCGCGGCCAGCCACCGTAACGCTCATTCCTGGCGAAATCCACGCGACCTCCCCGCTCTCGACTGTGGCGGTACGGTTCGCCCCCGACACTTCAGTTTCATGCGGAGGACTGCGTCGGCGTCGTGCGCGTGCGCGGTTTGTCTCCCGCCGAGAGGAGCGCGAAGAACCCCGCCGTGAGCGTCGCACACCGGTGTGGTCCGCCCCCCGCGCCACAGGTTCGTGAGAAACCCCGTTCGCCAGGTCGTCCTTGACCGCTTCTTCCAAAGCCTCGGTGGGTATCGGGGGGCGTCGTAGGCAAAACGTCTGAAACGTTCTTTGTCCTACCGGCGCCCTTCTGCTTCCACCTCTGGAATAATCGGAAAATGTTCAAGTTCATCCCCGCACTGAAAGGTTACTCGACGTGCTCCGCTGCCTCGCCGCATGGCTCGGCATTTGTCTCATGGCCGGCCGTCACGCCCTAGATCCCAATTGAGCCAGCCTCAGCGACGGGCTTCCGCAGGCTCGACAGCGCCTCTGAGTTCCATACTGAGCGCATCCGCCACTTCCCTGATGCGGGACCATTTGGCCGCGGCGTAATCCGTGGCCTCGTACCGCTGTATCTGCTGTTCCTTCAACCCCAGCCGGTCCGCCAGCTCCTTTTGAGTCAGTCCCTGGGCGATGCGGGCCTTGATGAGAAGTTCAGGCAGGTTGACAGCCTCCCGCAGCGCCTCCACTTCAAATCTGCCATCCCGGATCGCCTCGTATTCACGCAGCTCGGCCTCCAGATCGGCCAATTGGCTACTGACCGCGTCCACCTGCGCCTGCGCGATCATGGGATGGACCCCATCGGCTCCCTCCGGTCTGCTCCTGAGCCCCTCTAGCGTCCGAGCGAACCGCTTGGCTTGTGTCCTGGTTATCCGGTACTGCCGTTCATTCTTGATCATCGGCGCCTCCCAGATCCACTGCGACTATGCCCTTGATGCCTCCGGTCTCCCGGTCCGTCTGGAAGAACTCGAGAAACGACATCCCTTCCACGGTGGCTCCAAATGAGGCGGGAAACAGTTCGCCCCAGTACCTGGCCTTCTGGGCCGCCCTGCCGGCATCGAACTGCAACAGCACCGGGTCCAGAAGTTCCGGCGCCACCCCATCCTCCTCCCAGCAGGCATCGAAATCGTTGGGAACCTCCTTGCTCGTAACGAAACTGCCGTCAATGTACACGGTACGACAGCCGGCCGGCCTCAAGTTGTCGATGGCCATCTTCAGTCCGTCCAGCAGCCGTCTTCGCCACGGGGTGTTGCCGAAGGTTGCCGTAACCTCATCCCAAGTGGCCCAATGGATCCCCGGCGGCAACAATCCATCCGCATCGAACTGCGGTATCATGACCCAACGGTAACATTGGGTTGTATGCAGGTCAAGAACTCCACCCATCCTTGGGGAGAGCAACATGACCACCATTCACTGCGCACTCAGATATCCGGACCCAATAACCAGTCCCGGCACCGGTCGGGGTGGGTCGGAATGCGCACGCCTTGCAAGACAGACCATCAACATCGCAAAGCGCATCTGCTCCGAGATAGACGAGAGCACCTTCGATGAACCCATCATCACCGCGGATTGATGATGGGTCACTGCAGAGGATCCGAACCCATCTCCTACGGCTGGACCAATGGGGTGAATCCACCGCAGCCGAGGAGGTGAGCCGGCAAAACTAATCGATGACAATTCGGCAGGAATAGTTGACGCAGGACAGCACTGCTTCGCCAAACGGCCGTTACGTTACGCCGGCCAGTTCCCCATTTTCACCCGCCACGTGGTTTGCGTGAAGCGATTCATAGAACCTCGCTGATGTCTACCAGCGTATCCGGAGCCAGGACTCGGCCATTAGCGGAAGCCGTTCCGAAAGTTTGACGATGGCAGACTTCTATCCAAAGTCTGCCATCATGCTAGCAACGGGGCAAAAAGCTCGGGATCCCATTGGTAGGCATAGACCCGTGCCCGCCCATCCTCAAATGTTTGCGGCGTTTTCATCAAACCTGCACCAGGTTTGCCATTCACCTTACTCACGACCAACGCGGTGAGCGGCGGCAATCCCACCATCAACAAATGGACGGCGATTGGGTCCAGATACCTACCAACAAGCCGTGCGTTTGAGACCTGGATCGCGGCGGCCATCTCTTCGTAGGTGATGGTATCCCCACGTTGAGCGAGTTTGAGCAAAACCTGATAAACGGTTACGAGCTTTTCAGCTTTTGTAAGTTCCGCCATGCGACCTCCTTGAGCTCTCCACAACCAGCCCGGCGTCATGAACGTGGTCCTGCTGCACAATGCATATCCCTGAGGCCGCCTGTTGGTCAAGCTGCGATGCCACGGCCGCGGCTATTTCGTCCAGGATCAATTTCCTCACTTCCTGCGAAGATCAACAGAATACCTGGGTCAGGTACACCGCCCGGTACCCGCGCCAAGTGCCGAATGAAGCGCCGACCCCCGTTTGATCGTACTGTGCGCCCAGCAGATTGGTTCGGTGCCCTGGGCTGTTCATCCAGCCCTGAACCGCTTCGGCGGCGGTCCGGTCCAAGTTCCCAAGCGTTGTCTCAATGGCGATGTTCTCCGCGATACCGTACCGGTATCCTTTACGGCAATCGAGACCTGCCCGGTGCAATCGGTCCGTTGGGTCCAAACCCTCGGGCGTATCGTGACTGAAGTATCGACGCCCGGTCATATCGTCGCTGTGGGCCCTGGCGACGGACGCAAGGCCATCATCCCATTTAAGTGGCAATCCACCTTGCTTGGTTCTCTCAGCGTTGATGCCGGCATGCACCTTCAACTCCAACTCTGCCACCCTGGCACCAGCCTCCATCCGGGCGCGAGCTTCGCGCTCTTCTCTAGGCTCATCACTCAGCTGTGGGATCAATTGGCGCAGTTGATCGCCACCGCCGGACCCCGAATCCGGCGTCGCTGTATCTCTCGAGACCGTGTCCGGAGTACTCGTCGCCGTTATCGCTGCGAAGGACTCTGGCGCCTGTTCTCCGGGAGATTGCTGGGCAACCTGGTCGATAAGGCCTCGCGGGACGTTCATTTCGAGATCCGGATTTTGATACCAGTAGATCCCGCCAGCTACTGCCAAGCCAATGATTACCGCCACGGCCACTGGCAGGGCCCTTCCGTTCCTTCTACGACGCCTTCTGGGTGGCATGATCAACTGCGGCGAGATCGCCCTCTGCGTCCGGTTTCAAACGAATGGGCCCAGGCTTAATTTGCTGCCCAGCATCAAACTGCTGTCGCCCCATCCCACACGACCACTACCGCTCCGACCAACGGTAGTGGCCCATCCCGGTGACTACTGCCAGCGCCCGGCAGACCGCGGGCATCTTCGTTCTCCGTCGCAAGACAACCTGAATTCGTATCGCGACCTGATGCAGGGTGAGCAGCGCCGAAACCACCATCGCGGCCACCAGCCCGGGCTCGATGGCGGTGACCAGATCAGCGGCTCCGTACGCGATTGCACCTGCCACGATCAGCATCAGCGGCGGCCCCCAGTAAACCGATTTGCGTCGCCGGTAGTTGTAGCTGATGATTATCGCCAACAATGCCACCAAGATCGGGCCTATCATCAGGACCGACGCCTGCAATGGAGACACTGCATAGAGATATTCACTCGTGGGCGGCACCAACAGCGCAATCGCGCCGACGCCCGTCACCGCCTCCCCGGTCCCGTCCAGCACCACCCACGGTAGCGCCATCGCCGCCAGGGGAATCAAGGTGGCCACGAAGGCAGCGATCCTCATGATCAGGGTGATCAGTTCACTATTCCTGGTCTGGTCACGATTCCCCGACTGCCTGGTGCGGCTCCGCTCTCTCATGGTCATCTGGCCTCAAATGGAGATCCGGTGGCCGCCCTGATGGTCTCACTGGCGGCTCTGAACTCGCCCAACTGGGCGTCCAGTTCCAGGATGGCCGTCGGGACGTCCTGGAACGACGAGGTGTCAAAAACAAAATCGGTCCGCAGCTCGAGCTTGCGCAGACTCGCATCCATATCGTCCAGTTGCTTTCCGATAGCCAGCGCCTTGGCCAGCGCCGAGTTAGCCTGGGCTTCCCACTGACGGTACAGCGCGAGGTCCCGCTCGTCGTCCTGGCGGGCTTTGGCTTTGGTTGCCGGGTCATTGATTCTCTCGGTGAGCGCCTGTTGTGTCGCGAAGTAACCGGCGGCGCTGGCCTTGGCATTGTCGATCGCCGCCTCGAACTTGACGTAGGCCAGCTTGGCGTTGTCGTAACGCGGTTCCCACCGGTCAATGAGCGCGTCGATGCTGGTGATCTTGGCGATCTCGGCAGTGGTGGGCTGGGAACCGGCCTCCGAGACGCTGCCACCGGAGGTACCACCGGCAAAGACGCTCACGTCCCCCAACGCGCGGTTCATGTTCTCGGCCTGGTTTTCGGCCAGTTGTACCGAGTCAGACATCCTGGCCGCCTCGGTCTGGGTCACCTCCCCGTACACCGTGAGGCCCGTGTAGGCAATGACCGCAACCACCACTGCGATCAGAGCGTATTTCAGCGTTCGTCTGATCATTGACTTCTCCTCTCAAAGAGCGTTTCAGTCGTGGGTCCAGCAACCGTGCCCAACTGTCGTCGATTGATCGTCTATGGCAACCAACGTGGCGCGGAAGTCAGTTCGTGCCGCTCCAAGCCATTCAGAAGGTTCCCCTGCAGGAGCGACATCGGTACGCCTTATGGTGCGGGTCCTGGCGCAGGCGAACCGACGAGCTCCCGTATCGGGGACAACGGTTGGGCAGCGGTTGTTTCTTGAGCTCTCGGTGCCGCTCCTTCAACTTCGCCCGCGCTTCCAAGGCACGCCGGTCGCTGTCGAAGGCAAGATCGCCGCTCTTCATCCTCGCCGGATCACGGAACTTCACATCCAGGCATTCCCGGCGCTGGAAATGCAGCTTTCCACCCACCACCCTACCGGCAAGCACCTTGGCCGCGCTGTCGCGGTTCACCCTGACGGTGGAGACGATCTTCACCGCCAGACCGGTCTCCTCCCTGGTTTCCCGTCGGGCGGCGTGCTTGCTCCTCTCACCGGAATCCACAAAGCCGCCGGGCAGCGACCACTTGCCCTTCTCTTTCCCAATAGCCCCGTTGAATGAACAGGATCTCTCCGCGGCCGTTCTCAACCAGGCAGAATGCTCTTCTTCTGGGCATCGGACCCCTCGCTGCATTCGTCTGGTTTCACAGCCGCGCCAGGCGGACCGCCAGATCGGCCAGTCGTTCCCGCTGCGCTACGTGGGTGGTCCAGCGCAGGGGTATTGCCGAGGCTCCGTAACGCGCACCCAGCACCGCTCCGGCCAGCGCGCCGTTGGTGTCTGTGTCCCCTCCCGCGTTTACCAGCGCCACCAACGCTTGCTCGAAGTCCAACGGCGCGGTCGCCGCCCACAACCCTGCCTGCATCGTCAGGACGGTGTGCCCGTTGGAGCCTCGATTACCTCGCATCCATTTCGTATCCCCAAGTGAGGATCGTCCCCGTGCGGCATTTTCCAGAAAGCCGGTGGGAACGCTGGCCCCCCGGGCCTCGGCGACCAGGTCAGGACACCCGTCGGCCCTGGCCGCCGCCAGCAGCTTCTGAAGATCGGGAACGCCGCCACTGAGCAGAACCGCGACGGCAGCGTTGACGATGACGCAGGACCACTGGCTGGCCGGCGCGTAGTGGGACACCGCGCAGGTGTCTGCCGTGTCGCTCACCAGCAGCTCCGGCTGGCGCCTCCGGGCAATGGCCACCGGCGCGCACCTCATGATGCCGCCGTTGGGAGCGTGCTCACCCTTGGCGCGATAGACGGCGTAGGCGGCCACCGGCGGCGGGACCTTGTCCTTCAACTGATTGATGGACTGCCTGGTGGTTCGGCCCATCCCCCGACCGTTCAGGACACTCCAGGACACCAGCTTCGCCGCGAAGCGCTCAACCAGATCACCGCCCTCCAGCAGCGCCTCGGCCAACTCCACCGATTGGGCCGGATCGTCGTCCAAGGGTTTCGCCATCTCCGAGGGTTGTATTTCCCTCACACCATACGGGTATCGCTCCTGGATCCAACTCTCGGACTTCCCTTCTATCGCCAGGCCCAACAGGTTGCCGACCACCACTCCCAGCATCACGCCGCGGGCCCGGTCCTCAATCCGACCGCCCTCGGGCGCTGTGGCTGCGGCGTCAGCGAGATACCGCACCAGGTTGGGAGCACGTCCCACCACCGGCTCCGTGGGGAGCATCTGGTCAGTCCCGCCGAACACCTTGTTGCACTTGGCACACCGGAAGGGCCTTCCGCGCGAGTGCCAGTCCCGGCGCAGCGTGGCCTCCTGGCTGGCGCAGTTCGGGCATCTCTTGATCAGCGTCCTGCCGAACACCTCGTTGCAGCTACGGCACCGCAGCGCGTTATAGCGCTTGAACCAATCCTGCCGCAGCCGGGCGTTGCGGCTCTTGCACTTGGGGCAAGCCCTCTCCATGGCTGGAAATACAGGGCGCGGGGCCCGGGGTCTCCGGGCAGCCGGTGGCGCGGCCGGAGCCGGCGCTGCGCCTGGCCCAGGTGCCGGAACGGTCTGGGGCGCCGCCGCTGACTGCGGTCCAACCTGCCAGACGGGCGGAGTGATCGATCCCTGCGGCGCAGGGCTGGCCGATCGCTGTTGATCCGCCGGCGCTGGCTGAGGGTTCTGCTCCAAGATGCTGGCCCAGGCGTCGGCGGTGGGACGGCCGATGTGCGAAGCGCCCGGTGAGAAAGCCTGCCGGAAGGCGTTTCGCACCGGTTCAGGCATGGACCGCCAGCTCCGCATCTGCCCGGGCGTGGGACGCCACCGTCTCTCCCTGGGCTGGTGGGCGAAACGGTGGCCCTTGATGCGTTCTCGGATGTTGGACACCGCGTCATCAGCCGATGCGTCCACCCCCTGGTAGGGATGACTTCCGTTGCCCAAAAGCTGGTACAGCAGCACCGCAAGCGCGAAGTTGTCGCTGTCCTGGGACCGGAACTGCCGCTGGAAATCGTCGATCTCCGGAGCGGTGTACTCGGGACTGCCCACCACGCAGGGATACGGCTGGTGTCCGGGCGGACCCGGTATCTGGAAGCTGTCGCAGTCGATCAGCATGACGGACCCGTCATCACTCACCAGGATGTTGGATGGGTTCACGTCCCCGATGCGCACGTGGATGGCGTGCAGCCAGCGGAATGCCTCGGCGATCTTCACGCCCAGCCGCGCCCGGTATTCGTACTCCTGCTGGCGCGCCGGCAGTTGCCGTCTCTCGTTAGCGCTGATGAAACGGTATGCCGTGCCGGCTCCGCGGGAGGCCTTCGGCATACGGTACCGGAGGCCGTCAGCGTCGGTCTCCAAAACATTGGGCCAGCTCAGCGCCTGCGCGTTCTGCGGAGGGTTGTCGCACATGGCCCGCAGCTTGGCCGCTCGCTCCGGCGTTGCGTGCTGCTGGTGCAGCACCTTGATGACCATGCTGGAATCGTTGCGGTCCTCGTAAACCGCCCCCTCTCCACCGGCTCCAATCAGCTTCCCGATGCTCAGAGGACCAGATCTCGACGGCGCCGGTCCGTTGGCCGGTTCCTCTCTCTTACCGGCCCCCCTGAAACGGTCGATGAAACTGGTCATGACGATCGGTCCCTTCAGCCTTTCCTGATGCACACCGCGATGGTGCAATCGTCGGTCGCCTTACCTGCGTCGCCCACTTTCCGGAGCAGCGTCTCCAACACGGAATCGGGAGTTGACGCGGAGGATCGGTTCAGCGCCCGGTACAACGGGGTCCAGAACCGTTCGTAGGGCGCAGTTCCAAGAGATAGCGCAACATCCTGCAGCCCATCGGTGATGGCCGCGACGCATCTGACGCCGGAACCGGAAGTGACCGCGATTCGCGGCAAATTTCGCGGATTGGTCAGAAACTTGGTCTCGTTGGCGAACTCGCCGTTATCCGGCTCGCTCAACAGGCGCCATTCGTCGCCATCGCCAACCACCACGCAGCCGTCGCCCACATGGGCCACACCAACCAGTCGCTCACTGGCCAGCGCCAGCATCACGGTGCAGGCGTAGTCGTTCACGTTGACCGCACCGGCCGACTGGTGAGCCGTGTCCATCACGCTTCGTCTCGCGCTGCGCACGGCGCGCTGTAGGGCGCTCCGCAACAGATGCCCCTTGACGGCGATGGCTCGGTTCCGATCAAGCTGACGAGCCAGGCTGGCAACCCCGGCAGCGCAGGCCGCCTGTGCACCAAACTGGGAGTATCTGGCCGAACCGGCTCCATCACTCACCGCCATGATCGCCGCCGGCCCCAGACGCCCCAAGCACGACGTCGCCACCATCACGCTGTCCTGGTTGGGCGTGCCGTCCTTAAGATGGCTGGCGCCCTGCCGGCTCGCGTGGCCGGCCTGAACGTTCAAGCCGCGACCTCTGCCTTTCCTGCGGGCTCGCTCAGACATTGATGGTGGTCCAGTCGGTGGGCGGCAGGTTCACCGCCTCCCCGGGCGTGCTGCGCGAGATCGCCGAGACCGACCGGCTCAGCCAAACGAAGAAGTCACTGAACCGCTGGCTGTCCAGCTGCTGGGGCTGGAACCGTGAGTTGGGATTGGGCAACACTCGCAGCATCGCCTGCACCGCCTCAGCGTTCACCCCCACCTTGAAAATGGTCAACTGGCTCCCGCTCTCCATATCCACCAGACGCTGGTTGGCGCGCTCCATATCCTCCTGGGGGCTGGTGGGCAACCCGTCACTGAAGAGGACCATGATGGGGCGGAAGTAGGGCACGCCGCCCCGCCGGTACTGCTCCTTCCGGTCTTCCAGGAGGTCGCAGCCCCGCTGAATGGCCAGGTGCATGTTGGTGGCCCCGCCGGCCCTCATGCTGGTCTTGCCGCGTTCGCTGACGGTGCTGAAATCCCGCTCCACCCTGGCCTCGGTGCTGAAGGACAGCAACGCCACCTCCACCCGGTTGCGCGCGATCTCGTCGTCGATGACGGCCTGGTACAGGTCGTCAACGCCGCGGTTCATCGCGTCGATGGGACGTCCTCCCATGGAACCGCTGCAGTCGGCGATGATCAGGACGGGACAGCGCGGCTCCGGGTTGTCGGCAAACTCGAGATCCTCTATCTCGTCTTCAAACAGCAGATCCTCTTCGTCCGGCGCATCCTCGGGGAACCGTTCTTCCGTAACGTCGCTCATCAGATTTCTGCTCCTTCGCTCATGGGAGGCGATCACCGCCTCTATAACCCAATTTATCGCCGACCGCCAGAATCGCGCCGGCGGCTATGGGCGCTCCGATCATCAGGGCTCGCCTCCGCCTCGTAGCGTCCGACGATGCTGGTCACGTGTGGATAGAGCGGCAATCGCTCCCTGCCATCCCACCAACGGAAGGATTCCAGCTCACGATCGTTGATCCTGGGTTCGCCTCCCGCGAGGACCAGCACCACCTTGTGGTCGTTGAAACTCCCCTCGTTGGTGTAGTCAAAAAGACGCTCGGCACGATAGGCCTTCATGCCCAACTCTTCGCCCAACTCACGGCAGGCGGCCGTCAGCGCCGCCTCGCCCTGCTCCATCCCTCCGCCCGGGAGAGAATACTTATCATGGCCCTTGTCCCGAACCAGCAAATACCTGTCGTCCTTGACCACCAGCGCCGTGGCCCGCTGCCGCTTGCCTGGGCGCGCGCCACCGGAACGGCCGCGTTCCCCTTCAACCGTGTAATCTCTCTCAGGCCTGGCGTTGCCCCTCTTGATATCCGCCCAGAGGCGCAGCGCCTTTCGGTCGCCCCCAAAGGCCAGATCCTCCGGCCGTATTCTTTCAGGGTTGCGCCAGCGGACATCCAGGCATTCTTTCTTCTGGAAACGAAGCCGGCCACCCACCCGTTGACCCACAAACACCTGGATGGGGCGCGTGTTGCCGGTGTACAAGCGGTGGGTGATCTTGACAACGATGCCGGTTTCTTCCCTGGTTTCCCGATAGGCAGCATGCCGACTGCTCTCGCCGCGGTCCACTAAGCCACCCGGAAGCGACCACTTGCCCTTCTTACTCCCATACCCCCGCTGTACGAAGAGCACCTCGCCCTTGTCGTTCTCAACCAAACAGAATGCAACGTCTCTCATATCGTCAGATGCTCTCTTCAGCCGTCCCGCAAAATGTGTACGATTGACCCAGCGTAGCCGCATTATAGACCGCCTCACCACACCAGTGAATCTGGATCGGGGCGGCGGCACTGACACCCTGAAGTATTGAGCACCCGGATACGTCGACACTCAGCGACCTGCTCACCACACTCGTCAGCGGGGCGCCCAGATCAGTCCCAGAGAGCAAGGTGGCAATTCCTGCTGTCACGGCTTGCGAAGCAGGGATCAGTCACACACGGCACTGTCCCATGTATCGGAAACGGGAACGAAACTTTCCTCGTCTCTCATCAGCCGATCCAACATCAGGTGGTTATGCGGCTCATTGTCGATAATCAAGGACACCCGACTATCCGTACCCGTCCCGGTTCGCGCAACCGCCGTTACGTAATGTGCTCTCTCCTCTTAGCATGGAGGCCAGAGGCGAAGTTCGAGATCAGTTCTTTCTCAGCGAGCTTTTCGCGCCAGCCCGAAGGTATCCCGTCGATGCCATAAAACGCTCCCGCGATCTGATCATATATGGCGGCCGTGGTATCGGCGTCGTCTCCCAGGTTCACCGCCATCCAGCACCCGTCCGCGAAAGTCTCCGACCCATTGAAGGCCCACAGGGCAGCTTCCAGAGATTTAACCACGTACCCACTGCCGACAATTTCCGGCGGCTCAAGGCGTTTGAAAGAACCGGCGGCGGTCTCGTCTATCTCGACGCACAGCGGAGCCCGTTCCCACAGTCCGGGAACCGGGCAGTACCTCTCCGATAGCAGTTCATCTTTCGGCGCCCCACGAAGGGCCCCGACAATCAGCCCGCCGAAATACCGGCAGGCGTCGATGCACGTTCTTGCACCGTGGGTCGTGCGGGAACTCTCGCCACACAGCCTTATGGCCAGTTCCGGATCCGTCGCGAAAAAGATAGTTTTCGGCGTGGATTGTGGGGGCAATCATGAAGGCGGATTTGAAAGTGGCTCCATCGCGCTGGCATTTGCGTAACGTTAGATTAATCCGCAGTCGGCGGCCAAGGGGCCAGTTAGATTTCGTCAAATATCTGGTATGGTTGCGCCATGATATTTTTCATAGGCAGTTTGTGCCGGAGGAATCATGCAGGCCGTTAAACACGGTTTCGCACAGATAATCAATGGTCCCAAGCAGTTTGTGATCCCTGTGTTCCAGCGGGACTATGCCTGGGGACCGGAACAGTGCGACCGGATGTGGGAAGACGTCCTCAAGGCTTCGGCCGATGCGGACGCTCAACATTTCCTGGGGTCGTTCGTGTACGTCCAGGACCAGGTGGGTGCTGGATTTGCGAGCTGGCTCGTGATCGACGGTCAACAGCGGTTGACTACGTTTACGCTGCTGATGGTCGCTCTCCGGGACCATCTGGCCGAAGTCGGCTGGGACGGCGGCGTTCCGAGTGTCGGGCAGATTGACGATTACTTTTTGAAGAACAATTTTGAGACCGGCGGTCGTCGTTATCGGTTAGCGTTGCGGCGGCGTGACGATGCCACGCTGCGGGCTTTGGTCGACGGCGACGACCCAGGCGAAGTCCGCGACACCTCTGAAGCCATCGTGTCGGTGTACCAGCGTTTTCGGGAGCATCTGGGCGCCGAGCGTATGGACCCCGCGGCCATATACGAAGGAGTGTACCGTCTGGTCGTTGTTGACGTGACACTAGAGCGCCCAGTCGACAATCCCCAGGAAATATTCGAGAGCCTGAACTCCACCGGGGTTGATCTGGCTCAGAGCGATTTGATCCGGAATTACCTGCTCATGGGCTTGAGCGCCGATGAACAGACGCAGCTTTACGAACAATACTGGAGTAGGCTGGAGGACGTGTTCCGCGCCGCCGGCGGCGGGTTTGAGGAGTTCCTGCGGGATTACATCGCGCTGACCGAGCGTTCGACGACGCAGACACGGGCGGACCGGGTGTACGGTGAGTTCAAGCGTTTCTGGCCGGCGGCGGGCTTTGACGAGGCGTCATTGCTCCTGTCAGATATGTTGAAGATGGGGCGTTATTACGCTTGGTTCCTTCGTCCGTCGCTCTCGCCGGACCGAGGCTTGGCGCCGGCTCTCGAGTTCGCTCGTTACGGCGGGCTTGGGACTGTTCATGCTGCGCTGGTATCGCGGCTTTATGAGCTCCGGGATCGCGGTCGGTTGGGAGACGGTGACTTTGCCGAGGCGATGAAGTTGTTGAAGAGTTATCTGTTGCGCCGTGCGGTCCTCGGGTGGAACACGGGAAACTATTGGAACGTGTTCCAGCGGGTGGCTCACGCCCTGGAAGATGAGGCGGTCTTTGAGACGTTTAAGGTCGCCCTGTTCAGGGAGAGGGCCGGCAACAGGTTCCCGTCGGATGATGAGTTCGTGAAAGGCATCCAGGAACGCGACCTTTACCTGATGCGGGTCTGTCGTCATGTACTGGATACATTGGAAAACCATGGCCAAGATGAGGTCAGTCCCTTGGGAAGCTATTCCATCGAACACGTCATGCCGCAGGGCCTTGAGAATCCGGGAAGTGGAAGGCCATGCTGGGCGATAACTGGGAAGAGGTCCATCAGACCTGGCTTCACCGTCTGGGCAACGTGACCCTGGTCGGTTATGGCCACAATACTCCCTTGTCCAATCGGCCGTTCCTCGAAAAGCGGGAGCATCCGTTGGGGTTCAAGCACAGTGCCGTTCGGTTGAACTACTACATCCGGGAACAGGATGAGTGGACTGCGGAGCAAATGCGCGAGCGCGGCGCTGATCTCGCCCATAGGGCTGTTGGGATGTGGCCCTATCCCGAGGCCGACGTGCTGATGGTACAGGACAAGAACGTAGCCGAGCTCCAGGCGCGTTCGGCGGCCCGGGACATCAGTAGTGTCAGCATGGGCACTGGAACCCGTGCCTTGCTGGAGGATTTCAGGGAGAGGGTTCACACGCTTGGCGAGGCGATCGCGGTTGTGGAAAATCGGTCGCTCTGTTTCTATGATGGCTCGGGCGATTTCTTCGCTGAGTTTATCCCGATGTCAGGGTATGTGAGACTTCTTGTGCCCGGCTCCTTTGAGGAATTGGAAGATACAGACGGAATTGCGGCGGACGCCAAAAGGTGGATGTGGATACCCAATGCGGTCCATACCGATTGCGGAGCGGTAATCGACGTGTGGACCGGGGACGGGGTGGAAAGGACGTTTCAATTGCTACGTGGGGTCTATGCGCGATTTCAGCCTTGATCCATAGTGGTGAGATTGCTGAGCCGGAGCAGTTGCCTGAACTACCTGCACCCGGTTGGAGTTTGTGCTGAAGCGGCCCAAGAAACGATTGGTCAAGGCAGACCCGGTACGGCGGGGAAGCCTTCGTGGCAGAGTACGCGGCTCTGACGGCGGCGGCCCGGCGCACTGAAGCCAAGATATTCTTTGCTGACGGAGCCCATTTTCAGGCGGATGCTGATCTGAGAGGGAAGTGGGTGCTGTAGGGAGGACCGGCGTTGGTGGATTCCACCAGCCCGCAACGTGGGGAGAAGGCCAGCTACTACTCGGCAGTGTGTCTGGAAACCGGCGAGGTGGAGGTGATGGAACTGGAGGGCAACAGTAACTCGGCTACCTCGGCCGCCTTCCTGAGTAAGTTGCGCGCGCGACACACCGAACCGCTGACCGCGATCTGGGACAATCGCCAGCCCATTGGGGGGACGTCTTGCGGGCCTATCTGACCACGCCCGGTTTGGACCTGCACCTGGTGAACCTGCCCAGCTACAGCCCAGATACAAGGGTGGCGTGATACCGCCCCAGTAAGCCGCCCGTCATCATTCACTGGGTGCTGATCTGAGTCCCCCAGGCCCCTTCGCTCCACAGGTTCTACTCAGCACCTACCCGTCGGCAGACTCGACCCAGATCCTAGAATGGTTTGTGTTGCGCTGGCAATTGGATGTCACCTTTCAGGAGGCGCGGACCCACTTGGACATGGGGACCCAGCGCCAATGGTCCGACCTGGCCATTGCCCGCACCATGCCCGTCCTGGACGACAATGACGACGGACATTCAGCCGTTCCGAGTCGGAAAACGAGATCTATTGGAGCCCCAATCGGCGATTATGTCGGGGTGCGTTGCGCCTTCGTGGATTAGGTTCTGTTGACATTTCGATATAATGGCCGCATGTCAAACACCAGACTATCACCAGAACAGTGGGCCAGGATTCTCGATTTCTTGCGTGGCTGCACTGGCCTGTACGTCGGCCAGTAAGCGGTTTGCCGACGGTTTGTCGAGGCCGTCTTATGGATCAACCGCTCTGGGGCGCAATGGCGACTGCTGCCTGCCGAGTACGGTGATTAACGACAATAAGGAATGCCTCGCATTGCCGCACCGAAAACGTTACCCAACGAAAGTGGCTGCCTCAAATAAAATGCCACCGAAAAGTCGGCAGCGGCGGATGGTTTCGCCGGCGCCGCCCTCGAACAGCTCGTTATGGGGCAGCAAATCGCGGTCGTAAAGTGTGCTAAGCGGAAGGGCCGAGGTCGTACTTTACCCCATCGGTTCCATGTTCAGCTCGCCGTTGTTCGCGGCGGGTGGCCGTAGATCAATCCGGAGGTCAGCAATCTGATCCGGCTGGCTGGCGATGCCGCGGCGGTGGAGCGCGGCCAGCATATCCTCCTGCCTCGGCTGGCCGAACGCCAGGCGGTAGAGCGCCAGCGATTCCTGCAATTGATTCCACCGGTCCTGATCGCGGCTCAGGGGAAGCGTCATTATTCGCCGTTGTATCCGGGCGTCGCCTGGATAAATCCAGAAGGGCGAGAGTCCGTCCGATTCTTGATAGTCTTCCGCCGCCGCTTCGAAAACGGCGGCCCAGGGGTCCGTGATGGGGGGTGCCAACGCCGCCGAGCGATGGGCGGCAGCCGCGTTCTTGCGGATGGCGTGCCCCTTGTAGCGGTCCACCCTGCCCTCGCGCTGCTCGAAATCAACGGGATTGCCGGGAAGGTTCCAATGCACGATGGAGTGGCACCACCAATGGAAATCGACCCCTGCCTGCCCGATGGAAGTCGTGGCAAGAACGAACGGCCAAAACGGCGAGTTGAACGCTGCCCTAACCTCGGGAAGCCTGGCTTCCTCGTGGCTGCGTTGCGTGCTGCCGAACCGCAGAGCGTACCGGCTGGGGAACGCGATTCCCTGGTCATCGAAGTGATCGATGTCGGTAGCTCGGTACACCGACTCCCTCAGGGTGATGGCGCGCCGTGCGGTTAACGCAAGAGAGATCATGTCACTTTACGCGGTCATTGACCCGGCTTTGCCACGGTCATTGACCCACCCTGGAAGCGTGGTAATTCAGCTAATATCAGGTTGCAGTTTGCCGGTCAATCACCTCCTTCTGAGCTGAGCAGGGCGCGGTGCGGGGACAGACGTTCCCGGTAGCTGGCGCCCTCGATGACGATCTGATAGCTGGCGTTGGCCAGACGGTCCAGGGCGCTGTTGCCCAGGATGGGATCGTCGAAGAGGCTGAGCCATTCTTCGACGGCCCGATTGCTGGTGATGATGAAGCTGGAGGACCGGTGGCGGTTGAGGATGAGTTCGTAGAGGTCGGCGGACTGTTGAGCGGTGAGCCGATGTAGGCCCAGGTCGTCGAGGATGAGCAGGTCGGGGGTGATGAAGGACCGGAAGGCGCGGTCCAGCGAGTTGTCCACTCTGGCCTGAGCCATGGCTCTGAAGAAGTCGTCGGCGTGGCTGAAGCGGACGGTGTGTCCGGCGCGGACGGCGGAGTAGCCCAGGGCCTGAGCCAGGAAGCTCTTGCCGACGCCGGCTGGTCCTACCAGCAGCACGTGCTCGTGCTTGTCCAGAAACTCCAGGGAGAAGACGGCATCCAGCAATCGGCGATCCAGGGTGATGGACGCCGTCCAGTCGAAGTCCTCCAGCCGGCAGGTCTCCTCGAAACCGGCGCCATTGAGGTGCACTTCGATGCGGCGGTGGGCGCGGCGATTGACCTCGTCGCTGAGGACGATCTCCAGGAATGAGGCGTAGTCCAGCTGTTCCCTTCGAGCCAGGGCGATGCGCTCGGGCAGCGTGGCGGCCATGGCCCCCAGTTTGAGGTTCTTGAGTAGAGGGGTGAGTTCGGTTACGCGGGTCATGGGTATAATCTCCTCAGGCCGACTTCCGGTGGTACGGGTCGCTTTGGGCGAAGACGCATCCGGGCCTAGCGAAGCGGCCGGGCGGCAGGGGCAGAGGCAGTTGGGGCATGGTCTCCTCTTCCAGAGCCTGCACCAGGATGCTCTCCACGCGGTGCACGTTGATGAGGTCGACGTCCAGGGCCCGCTGACAGGCGGCGTCCAGGCGCTGGGCGGTGTAACGGTCGCCCAGGCGCAGCAGCTTGTGTCCCTGCCGGATCTTGGACCAGGGATGGTCGCCCTCGAAGAGGCGTTCGGCGAATTCACCCACCGCCGGTCCCAGTTTGGCGGCCTGACGTTTGAGCCCGTCGGGAGCCCTGGTGGTGTAGGGGGCGATCTTGGGTGGATAGTCGCCGACGTCGGTGGAGCGGCCGCCCACCGGCTGACGCGGATGGGTCTTGATGAGCTGACCGCGGTGGTAGATGCGCACCAGCTTGCTGTCCACCCTGACCTCGACCTTCCGGCCGGTCCGGCAGAGGTGGTAGGGCACGGAGTAGAGCGCGTCCAGGCACTTGATGTGGAAGTCCCGGTGGACGGTGTTGGTGCGCCAGTTGGCGATCTCGTAGGGTACGCCGTCCCAGGGGATCAGGGTGTGGCGCTCCTCGTCCTGGAATACCACCAGGGGCTGCTTGCGCGTGGTGCCGTGGATGCGCATGCCGGCCACCTCCAGGCACCACCTGGGCGCGGCGGCGCGGACGTGGGTGAAGTCGTCGAAATCGGCGCCCTTGTAGAAACGCTCTCTGGCGTAGGGGACCTTGCGTTCCACCTTGGGTTTGTCCTGGGGGTGGGCCTTGCGGGCCGGGTCGGTGATGAAGCCCCGATGCTGGGCGTACTCCAGAAAGCCCCTGGTGAGAAGGGGATTGAGGGGATCCGTGCCCACTACGGCGGCGGGGAAGTTGTCGATGACCAGGTACTTGGGCATGCCGCCGAAGAAAGCCCACGCCGCCTCCAGGCCGGAGATCACGTCCGGAAGCTTCTGCTGCTGCATGGGCCAGACGAAGCAGTGGCGAGAGTGGCACAGCACGATGACCATGGCCCACACCGCCTTGCGCTTGCCGGTGCCTGGGTCGGTGATCATGCCCAACCGGCCGAAATCAGCCTCAGCCACCTCACCGGGCGGCGTGTCCGCCATCCGCACCGTGGTCTTGCTGCGCTTGCGCCAGTTGCGGTTGATGACGAAACGGCGCAGCGACTGATACGACAACTGGCGCCCCCGCATGGCCAGCAACTCGTGGATGCGGGTCATCTGCAGGCGGTCTTTGGTGATCCACTGGTAGATCTGGTCCGCCCACGGCTCCAACTGGTCCTGCTGAGGCGTCGCCACCTGGCGCGGGCCCACCTGGCTGATCGTCGCCAGCCGGCTCAACTGGTCCTCAGTCGTCGCCGGACCACCTTGCGTGATGCCCTGCAACCGCGCCGCCGCCAGGTACTTACGTACCGTATTGCGCGACAACCCCATGCCCGCCGCAATCTGCCGCGGACCTTCCCCAGCCTGCCACCGGCGGATGATCTCTTTTATCTCCATCCTGGAAACCTCCCGGTACGCCATCGCTGCACCTCAATTTCAAAGTGCAGCAATGGTCGCCGATCTGGCTCCCAAGGTGGGTCAATGACCTCGGAAATCCGGGTCAAAGACCTCGGTTATTTTCGTGGTTTACTGGGTCAAAGACCTCGGCAAATGACAGACAGCCGGTCCTCCTCCGCTGGGTGCTGGTCCGCGACCCCCAGGCCTTGCTGTGCACCGACCCGGCTGCGGACCCGACCCAGATCCTGGAATGGTTTGTGCTGCGCTGGCAACTGGAAGTCACCTTTCAGGAGGTGCGCACCCACCTGGGCGTGGAGACCCAACGTCAGTCGTCCAACCTGGCCATCGCCCACACCACGCCCGTCCTGCTGGGCCTCTTCTCCTGGACCACCCTGGCCGCCCACGCCTTCCAGAAACATCATCCCATCACCCCCATTGCACCGCCGCCTGGTACGCCAAACCGTCGCCGACCTTCGTGGATGCCATCGCCCTGATGCGGCGACACCTGTGGCTGGCGTCAGAGGGTTTTTCACTGTCCGCAGCCAGCACTCGACTTTGTACAAAAACTAGAAAAGTTATAAGGACAGGGTAAGCTTGACCAAATCACCACAAGAGGTCAAGCATGTCCTCCCTGCCCACCGTCATTGTAACCGTGCTGTTCCCCTTTGAGCACCTGTTCGACCGCAGGACCTGGCGCAAGGCCCAACTCCTGGTGGTGGGTGCGATCCTTTCTCCTGGCAAGCGCACGGTATCGTCCGCGCTGAGCATCCTGGGGATTGGCCAGAGCGGAGACTTCGCCGTCTTTCACCAGGTGCTCAACCGGGCCCGGTGGCAGCCGCTGCAACTGAGCCGGGTGCTGTTGCTGCTGCTGATTGGCCGCTTGGGTTCATCCACCGAGCCCCTGGTGTTCGGCATCGACGAGACGGTGGAGCGACGCTGGGGCCCAAAGATTGCGGCCAAGGGGAGGTATCGGGACCCGGTGCGCTCCACCGACGACCAGGTGGTGATGACTCCCGGACTGCAATGGGTCAGCCTGATGCTGCTGACCCGTATCGGGTGGGCCGGTCGCCACTGGGCGTTGCCCTTCCTGACCGCGCTGGTACCGTCGAACCGCTATGACTGGCTCAAGGGTCGTCGCCATAAGCGGTTCACCGACTACGCTCAGCAGATGCTGGACTGTCTGCGTCGGTGGCTGCCGGATCGGGACCTGGTGGTAGTCTGCGACGGCGGCTACGCCAAGCGTGATTTCCTGCTCCACTGCCAGAGCATGTCCAAGCCTATTGTCGTCATAACCAAACTGCGCAAAGACGCGTCCCTGTACCAGCCAGCGCCGCCGCGACGGCCCGGTCAGATCGGCCGGCCCCGGGTGGTGGGAGCGCGACTGCCCAGTCCCACCGCGGTGCTGGACGATCCCGCCACCCCATGGACCCCCTGCCGTGCCACCACATCCGACGGCGCCGATCTCATGATCGAGCTGACTTCTGGCGTGGCGCTGTGGTACCGCGGCGGCTATCCGTCGGTCCATCTGCGCTGGGTCGTGGTCCGGCACCTTGAAGAACCCCTGGGCCCCCACGCTTTGCTGTGCACCGACATCGACGCCGATCCCCTGCAGATCGTGCAGTGGTATCTGCTGCGTTGGCAGGTCGAGGTGACCTTCGAGGAACTGCGGGCTCACTTGGGCATGGAAACCCAGCGCCAGTGGTCCGAGCGTGCCATCGCCAGAACCACCCCCGCACTCTTTGGTTTGTTCAGCCTGGTGACCCTGGCGGCGGATGTCTTGATTGAACAGCAGGGCGGCATAGTGCCGCGGACCACGGCATGGTATGCCAAAACCAACCCCACTTTCGCCGACGCCATCGCCCTGGTCAGGCGACACATCTGGGCACAGCAGGAGACTTTTGCCACGTCCGAGCCCAACTCTGAACTGATAAAACTCCCACGCGGGACATACCGCAGGATGATCGAGACCCTCGCTTA
Organism: uncultured Dehalococcoidia bacterium; assembly: GCA_951813535.1. Classification (GTDB taxonomy): domain Bacteria; phylum Chloroflexota; class Dehalococcoidia; order Lucifugimonadales; family UBA3495; genus Bin87. The sequence continues at coordinate 3,919,042 of OX638345.1, forward strand.
TGCTGCCTGATTGTACAAACTCGAGCAGCCAGCACCGATACGCAGGAACTCCCGGCCACTCTGTACCACCGAATGGTGGATTCCCTCGCCTATGCCGCTTGAATTGCGCAAAGTCCAGCATATCCTTTTCCGATCGGGCTCTCGAACACCCCGCCTGCCAGTAGATCATCAACCTGGGAGATGCCACCGTGCCACTTACTCGACCGCATGCTCTCTCGCAGAACGCGCACTGGCACCCCGCGCTCCACACTATCACGGGAATGACCCGGTGATCACCGCCGAATCGGGCAACGTGCCCGCCATCCGCCAAGTATGGCTCCGGTGCGGCGCCGAAAACGGGTATACCTAACTGGACGTACCAACTACACGCAATCTGTCCCTAACTCCGCGACGATGGATTCTCATCGCAGGCCCGCCCAGCGACCGATACAACTGCATCGCCTTCGCCGCCGGCGACACCAGCAACTGGTGGGAGATCCAGCCAGTGAACTGCTGGCCGGCATACACAGGACGCTCGCAAAGCATGGAAACTCCACACGCCCAGGTACTCAGTCAACCAAAAGCAACGCCGGCAAGGCGTCCCGCAAGCTCGGGAAGTCAGGCCCCCGGAAGAACTGGTTCGCATTGGCCGTCTTTTGCCGCGACGGCAACCCGGTTGGAAAATCAGGTGGAAACGTGGTGCAGATGACAACGGTTTGTCGAAAAGGTGGGTGATTTGGCGCCCAACGTGACCCGCAGGCATTCTACTCCACCAAGATTTTGCGTGGGTTCATGGCAGCTGACCAACACGAGCCGGGAATGACCGAACAACGGGCGGCCGCTCATCCGAACGATGCCCAGAGGCCCGGTTTCCGCATCATCCGGGCACTGGCTTTTGTCCGATCCGATCCGTCGCCGAGATCGCCTAGCAGGCACCAAAACAGTCTGGGGCGGTTTTCAACGCTCTTTGGTCGTTAGACCCAGTCAAAATAACCGAGATTTCATTTGCGGGCCGGCCGGCAAGCGAAACGAATCCATGCGGCAGACGCAGGAAGTTCCGCGTCGGCGCCCTCCCATGATCGGCGACGGCGTTCAACCCAATGGAGCCGGCAGTCGCCGTAAATGTCCAATCAGCCGAGGCGAAAGACTGCGCATCCCCCGCCGCGCCGGCGGGTTACGCGCGAAGCCAATTGTCGGCAACGCTCTGGCGGTGAACTGTTTCGCTGGCAAAGAACCGGGGATTCAGTCCAGGCCGAATTGCTCCCGGGCGTTCTCGCCCATCATTCGGGCTATGACGGTCCGGTCTACTCGCGCCTGGGTCAGCGCCTGGATGGCGTCCCAAGCGCTGGTTGTGTCGTGATGCGGATACCGGGAACCCCAGACGACTTTGTTTTCGTAGGCATGCGGGAGTTCCTGGATCATGCGCTCTTCCGCGTCGAACCCCAGCATGACATGGCCTTCTTCCCACATCTCTTCAGGGTCGGTCCGGACGGGATAATGATGCTGAAGAGGTATGACCCGTGTCGATGCTTCCATTTTCTCCAGGACTTCGTCCATCCAGGAGGCCTTGCCGTGGGCCATGACCACCCTCATCTCAGGAAAGCGCTGCATGACGGTGTAGCCTATCAACGTGGATGCGACGAACATATGGTTGTCCAGCCAGGGAGCCAGTATGGGCGCCACCGGATGCCCCAGCGGGATCATCCCCGTCGCCGGGGATGCCCGGTTGCGGTCGCTGGTGCTGCCACCGGCGAAGGGCCCGCCGCCCCCGCCACCGAGGCCGGCGGTCTGTGATAATCGGCCGCTGATCTTTTCTACGAAGGGACCATGGGAAGTCCACTCCGGATTCCACAGGCCGGCCGTGGGATGCACGGCGGCGGCCAACCCCAGGCTCTCCAATTCCGCCCAAAGGGGATCGTAGTAGGGGTGGGTCAGGTAACGTCCTTCCATGAACATGGGCCGGATGAATGCCCCACGGAAACTTCGCGACCCGGCGACGCGGCGCAGCTCGGCTGATGCAAAGTCCATGTTGCCCAGGGGGACCATTGCGGCGGCGAACAGACGGTCCGGCGCGGCCTGACAGAACTCTGCAATCCAGTCGTTGTACGCCCGGGCCAGCGCCCAGGCCACGTCCGGATCCTCAACCAGGTGAAAACCCTCGGCAAACCACGTCGGGTAAATGAAGGTCTGGTCGATTCCCATTGCATCCATATCCCGGAGCCGGGCCTGTGGGTCAGATGCGCCTTCACACATCGGATGGCGGGTATCCGGGTCCAACTCGCCAACGGAGTCCCAGGTCATTCCGGGCCTCCAGATGGCATGACGGGGGATGTTGGGATTTGCGTTGTCTCGAAACACCTGGCCGTTGATCTTGAGATACGAGTCGAAACGCCCTTCCTCACGCCAGAGGGCGTTTTTGCCCAGGGCCCTGTACTCGGGCTCCAGATATTTCTCCCACACGTCGCGGGGTTCCACCACGTGGGAATCACTGTCAAAAACAACGAAGTCATTGCTGGTAGTCATCGCACGTCATCCGATGGCTGCCGGCTATCGTCGCGTAACCGACGACTCCGGCTTGAGGGCCTCGTTTATCTCGTATTCGTCTGGCCACCAATCCGGGCGGTGGATCTCAGTGACGCGCTCACGAATGATATTGCTGGGCGGCTGGACGTTGTAAAGACGGCGAGCGTTTGCGCCCAGGAACCTGGCCTGGTCGTCGATGGGCAACTCGCACTCTTCCATCGTCTCGATGGCCCTCCAGGCGTCGTCTCCGTCGTGGTGATAGACGTCGGAGGCCCAGGCGAGGATGTCCCGGTAGTAGTCGGGCAGGCGCGACGGCGGGGCTTCGTCGCCTTCAAAGCCGGTGACGCAATGCTGGAAGAAAGTCTCGCTGGGCAATTGCTTCAGTGGAGGCAAATTGCGGTCATTTCGGTAGAGCCGATAGGTCTTGTCGCACTCATCCAGCAGGAAGCTGAGCCAGGTGGACGACGCCTCGAACACGGCGGCTCGGATCTTGGGATGCCTCTCGAAAAACCCCGACATCAGCACCATGGTCACCCATAGGGATGCCTCGGCCTGGAAGTTTTGCACGTTGCCCAGGAAGGTATGCGGCAATCCGGAGGTGGAAATGGTCCTTCTGATGAGCTCTGCGCCCGAATACTGGTCGGAGTAACCCGGTGGTTTCGCAACCCCGGAAGCCGGGAAGGGGTGCATACCGTAGACCAGGCCGGTATCTTCCAGGGCATTCCACACGCCCTCGTACTTCGGTTGAATCGGGTAGTTGCCCATGGCATCCATGGGTCTGATCAGGGCCACCCGGCAGCCCTTGGCAGCCACGCGATAGACCTCTTCAGCAGCGAACTGGGGATTCTGCATGGGGATGAGGGCGGCGAAGTAGAGGCGTTCCGGGTCCTCGCGCGTGTATTCGTATGCCCAATCGTTGTACGCCTTGCACATGGCACGCGCCCCCAGGGCGTTCTGCAGCCAGGGGTAGGTATCGATGCTGGTCGGTATGATCATCACCTGGTCGATGCCCTGGACGTCCATGTCCCGCAGCCGGGGGCCGGGTTCGTCGGCCCCGGCGTGGGCGAGGTAATCCGACTGCTCCCTGGTGAGCGCGGTTTCGGGATTGAGGTTGCGGACGTTGAAGGCGCGCTGGATGTCGTGTTTGAGCCCGGGACCGGCCAGCCTCACGATGTCGATGGCGCCCGGCCCAGTCTTCGGAACGGGGGAGAAGCTGTTCACGTCAGCCTTCCCGTTGACCAGCAACTGGTTCGTTTCGGCGTCGTACCACATGGTGGATTTCAGAGCTGCCAGCTCATCGCTGGTGAGGCTATCTGCGGCCCGTTCCCAGATGACCGCGGGTTCCACGATGTGCGCATCGCAGTCGAAGGTGGGGAAATCTTTGGTCATTGGCCTGAATCGCTGCACTGGCACGACGGACCCTCCTCTCCACCGCATGGTGGATTGTATACAGGCAATTTTGAGCCCAACCTAACAACGGGCTTTACTAAAGTCAACAATCAAATGGCCTGAATGAAGATGAATCGTAGCCGTAGGGCCAAGTTACTGCATTATTCTTTCCGTTGGAGTTAAAAATACATAGACTATCGACGACCGTGGCCGATAGCCTGGGCGGACTGCCGGCGTGCGATTAGAAACGCCGCGAATCACCGGAGGGCTGGACAATGCACGAATTCCGGCACGCCGAAACTATGTTCCGGCTGCATGGGTAGAACGTCGTGTGCGAGCCCGCGCCCGCCTGCCACGGCGTCGAGAAAGGGACCGGATCCCAACGGCGAGCCACAGCCCACATGTCCGCCGTTTCCTCCGCTGGAGGAGGGGCCGGAGGTGATGCTGCTGCGGAAATACGAACCGGGCGAAACCTCTCCGGAGCCGGAGGCGCCCATGGTATCGTTCCTGGAGCAGGCCCCCGCAAGCAGACGCAACGCCGGAGGTGGAATGATGGCGATTACCATTGACGAAATGCTGGACCTGCTGAGCTTTGCCGGGGCAGAACTGGGCAGCGGCAACGCCAACCATGGCCCGATGGCAGCAGAGGCGCTGTTTGCGCTGGGCAGGGACAACGCGGTGCTGCCCTGGGTGGAGGACTACCGCAGCCGGTTGACGGACCGACCGTCGTCTTCCCTGGCCATTCCTCGCGCGCATTGGCAGGAGTATCTGGGAGCCCGCGAGCGTTTGGGCGACTGGATTGAGTTTTTCGAGAACGAACTGAAGGAAGCCGCCTGGCAGGACGTGGTGAGGATATGGGTTCCGCGCCTGGCGCCGGCGGTGATGGCTGCCGCCACGCACGGCCTGATCCGCACCGGCCATGCCGTCCGGAACCTCTCCTCGGGGGACACCCCACAGCGTCGGCACGAGTTGGCGCAGGGTTTGGGCTACTGGGCCGCGCGTTACTACACGCTGCCGGGCGAACCCTCGGCAGACAACGCGGGATACCATCCCCGCGCCGCGCTGGACCGGGTCGAACGGCTCCACGAATTCGATTTTGACGTTGCGGGGCCGATCACCGAGCAGATCAAGGGGCTGGAGAACCACGCGGAGTTCGAGCCGGTTATCGACCTGGCCGATGCCGGTGATGATGTGTCGCGTTTCATATCCAACCTCACGGAGACGTTCGCCGGCATCTACCTTGCGAACCCCAAAGGTCTGATCGCGTTCGTTCACACGGTGACGGCGCCGAGCGCGTTGCGGATGTTGACACCGTACCTGGACGCAGCGGACGCTCGTCGGGCCGCGCGTTACGCCTGGCAGGCGTGCGCTGGGATATACAGTTGGTACTCAACAACGCCGCCGCAGGACTCGGCGAGCTGGGAGGCGCCGGCCGAGGACCGGGACGAGTTGATCGACCGGGCAGTGACCGCTGGTGGCGCGCACTCCATAAAGTTCACCGAGGCCTGCCTGCGCGAGTACGCGCTGAACCCCAAGTCGGTGTACCTGGCGGCGGCACGGGACGTGGCCGAACGGGTTGGGCCCATTTAACCCGGGTCCGCTGAACGGCCCGGCAGTCCTTCGGCGCCGCCCGCACAGGGTACGGGCCAAACCCTGCGGTGTTCAACAAACACCGCAGAGGCCCTGTGCTCGCCGCAGAGCGACCCCAAACGGCTTTTCCGACAAGTCCAGTCGTCCTCCGCGCCACCAGGCCGGCCCGTTTCAGTCTCTTTACGAGGGAGATACCAGCGAAACCAGCCGCCACCGACCAGCAGCGCGGCCGGTGTTTGTCAACACGTTGGACACAACCGCGAGCCAGGCATCCGACCTCGCTCCGCATAACGCCGGCTACCCTCGACTCCGCCAGCGACTGACCACCACTGTGGTCACGCGGCGACGCTCCGCCGCGTCATACTCCAAACGCGCAAGCCGGCCACCACCATCAGGATGGGCAGCGCCGCGCCCAGGACGGACCAGAACTGGCCGTCCGCCACATTGCCGGGCGAAAGAGAAAGGAACCAGTTCCAGAAGTATATGATCGACGCGGCCACCGACCCGTAGAAGACCGTGTTGACCTCGAGGTAGCGTTTCAGGTCCGCCGAACCTTCGCCGTCGAACCGGCGTTTGATGACGTAGCTCGCCGCCACCGTGACCAGCATCGCCGGCGCGATGAACCAGTTCATGTAGTGCCACACCATGAACGGCGCGTCGCCGGCATGATGGAACGGAGTGAAGATGAAATGGACGGCAATGGCCGTACCAGTCAGCGCGACGTAAGCCGCCGCAACGCGGAGTATGTAAGACATAGCAGCTCCTCTTATTCCCGTTAACCTGCGTAGTTATCGTTTTGCGCGGCATCACCACAGACCGGCACCTCCTGACCCGGCGACGCCACACGAACCCCAGCAACAAGCCCTCCCCTCATCCACGTTATGCCGTGGATAGTTGGATCCCACCGCCCGGCCCGACACGCTCATGCCCACGTCTCATGCGACGCACTACATTCAGGATAGCCCACCAATGTGAAAAGGCCGTGCATTAGCGGGCTGTTTGTGTGTAAATTTCGTGCGGATTCATACTTGCTCCAACGGACCACCCGCCGATTTGATGACACCAGACCGTTGCGCGGTCAGCACCGCCGCCAATAGGCTCGGGGCATCATCCGCCCTGCGAGCGTCGACTTGGCCGTCCGCCGCGAACACCCCCGCATCTGGGCCACCTGGCTGCGTGTCCGAGAAACACGGTTGTTGAGGTGTTGGCGTAAGATGGTCCGAGCATGAAGTTGGCGGTGATCCACCCCCAAATCAACCTTCCCCAAATCAACCTTCTCCAATCCTTCATGGCTAATCCTCAGACAGGCTGCTGGCGTCGTCGGTGCTCCGCGTACCGCCGCCGGACCCGTTCCACGAGTTTGTGGTTTACCTTCCACTCAGCAGGTCTCAGCAGGGCGGTGACCCGGCAGTAACCCTACCGGCCGGACCGGGTGGCCAGTCCCACAATATCGTTGGTCAGAGCTCGGGTCAGCGCCCGCTCGTCGTCCCTGACCAACGGATCACGTCGCTGGGTCGGGCGAGGCTGCGCCGAAACCTTGCAGGTCCGACGCTCCGACACCGCCGGGACTGACCGAACGTGTTGGACGCACCGGCGGCGACGGGCTCGGCTTAGAAGTTTCCCTCCGAGCCTCCTTGAGGATCTGGTTGTCCACGTTGAGTCGGCCATCGCCCGCTTGAGCCGGCTTTTCTCGGTTCCCAACTGCTTCGGGCGCCGGGCCCGAACCACCCGAAGACTGCCATACTCGGCCTGCCAGCGATAGAAGATCTGCTCCGAGACCCCGACGCGACGGGCGGCCCAGGCAACGGTATTGCCCGTCGTGATGATCTCCTCGGCGGTGTGCTTCCTGTTCGGCGCGTCTGATCCCCACTTTGTCCAGGACCCTGACACCGACCCGGGATCGTTTCTCGGGAGTGAGGTCATGGGCTCACCGCATGACGTTGGCGACAACTTGGGGGATCTCTTCGATCAACTCTCGCAAGTTGTCGATCTCCCTCAACCCATCGGGACAGCGCACGAACAGGAACTGTACCGCTTTCACGCTGATGCCGGTGGCGCGTTCGACTGCCGCGGCGTAGGCGGCACCCTGCATGCGGTAATGGCGGAGTTTCACTTCCACGGCCGCATCGTTGTCGACCCGGTCTGATTTGTAGTCCAGTATCACCAATTGGTCGTCGTGGTCGCGGTAGAGCAGGTCGATGATGCCTTCGACCACGATAGGCCCCCGGAGAGTGTCCACGGTGGCGGCCACGGGTACCTCGGACCAGAGCTTCGGAGCATGCAGTGCCGCAGAGATCGCCGGGCTCCGTAACGCCCGGTTCGCCAGCCTGGCGATGTCCTCCCCGCTGTCCGCCACCCCGTACTCCTCGGCGCAACTCCGGGCGATCTGTGCGACCCCGGGATCCAGTTCGGCAAGTATGTCGTCCGCCGTGTCGTCATCTTTCAGGGGTAGCTTTTGGGATATCCGGTCGGCCACCACTTGCAGCGCTTTATGCAGCGCGCTGCCGAAGGCTGTCCCGCCTCTCCCCGCGCGGTCGATGGCTTCGCTGTCCCGGTCGGCGTCCTTGTCTTCGATGTCTGCGTCAGGCGCCGCCACGCCCTTGGCAACCCTCGTCGCGGTGACGGCCTGGGGAAACCCTCGATGCCGGATTGATTCCTCCCGTGCCTGTTGCCAGTCATCCGGAGAGTATTCCGCAAGCGATTTCGCCTGATCAACGGGCGACTGATATCTGGTCCCGCCGTCAACTCCAGCCTGCAACGCGGAGTGAGGCAACGCAGTAATCCCGTCCAGTTCGGCAATCTGCGCCACGATGCCCGAGCCGTGTTGATTGCCGCGCGCCGTGGATTGATACATGCTCACCAACAGATGGTCTCGGGCGCGGGTCGCTCCGACATAGGCCAGCCGCACCTGCTCCGCTGCTGCGTGGTACTTTTCCCACTCCAGCAGGTCGGCATATCCCGGGGTCTGCATACGACCGAGCTTGACCTCCGCGAGCCCGGTCCTGAGATCGAAGAGCACGGAGCGACTGGTGGCTGAGGGGTTCTGCTCCAGCCCAAGCAGGATAACAACGGGAAACTCCAGGCCCTTGGCCGCATGCATCGTCATGATCCGCACCGCATCGTCATCGGTCTCCGGGACAGCAATTTCGGTGATGCGGGCTCCTTCTTCCTGTTGCAGGTCAGCCCATTGCAAAAACGCGTGCAGCGTCAACGGCGGCGCGCTTGGGCTCGCCTCGCCGGCCTGCTCGAGTTGCCGGGCCTGCTCTTCCAGGAACCTGCGGCGACGCCAGATTTCCCGGGGACGCTCCTCTACCAGATCCAACTCTTCAAGCCGTCTTTCTCGGATGAACTTCGCTATCAATCGTGCCACGCCCGCGGTCTGCCGCATCTCGTGGTAGGCGCGAAGTTTCAACAGGCCGGACCGGACGGGGAAGTCTGGACCCAACTCAGCAAGTTGTTGACGTCGTTCGGCGCCGTAATCGCCAAACCTCTCACTGTCGTCAAGCAGCCTTGATTGATAGTTCCAGTTTCCGCCGGCTCCCCGCCAGCGCGCCAGCATCACGTCGGAACAGGCGAAGGCCGGAGACCGCAGGGCTGCCACGATGGACACCTCGTCTGAAGGGTCGTCAATGGCCCTGAGGCAGTTGAGGAGGTCTTGAACCTCCTGGGTTCCAAACACCAGGGAACGGCCCTCGAGCCGGTACGGTATTCCGGCTTGTTCCAATGCCCGCGTCAGAATGCCCAACCCGGTTCGGGAGCGAATCAGGACGCAGACGTCCCGCAGCTCGGCTGGCCGGACACCTCCCGTCTCCCGATTGCATACCAGGAGACGACTGGAAGCGCCCTCACCGGCGGAATCAGCGATGATGCCGGCGACGTGACGAGCCTGCTCGCGGCGGAGGCTATCGGCGTTCCGCTCCCTGGGCTCGCCGAACACCCTGACCGCAGCTGTGAGATCAGGCCGCTGGAGACCCGGGTTGGGCTGCAGGGCAATATACTCGGCCTGCAGGTCGGCCTCTTCCACCATCAATTCGCTGAATACCGCGTTCACCCAATCCAGTATCGGCTTTTGCGATCGGCGGTTTTCGGTCAGCGTCAGCGAATGCAGTTGTCCGCTCTCCCTGACCAGCCGGGTGACCCCGATGTCGGCCCGGCGAAACCGGTATATGGACTGCTTGGAGTCACCCACGATGAACAGCTTGCCGGGGACGAGGGGAATGGAGTGCCAGTTTGATGCTGCCACGTCAGTTTCGGGAGTCGTTGCCAGGTAGAACGCGATTTCGGCCTGCAGCGGGTCGGTATCCTGGAACTCGTCGATCAGGATGTGGGTGTACCGATCCTGGAACCGGCGCCGGGTGGGCGCGTCGTCCCGAAGCAGGTCTCGCGCCCACACCAGGAGATCGTTGAAGGTGGCGACTCCTTCCGCCTTGCGTTCCGTCGCATAGTCCAGAGCGAAAATCTTCCGCAGGTCGCGGAGGAGAACAACGGCCGGAGCAAACCGCACGGCGTTCTGGAAAGGCCGGCCGATTTCCTCGCGAAACTGCTTGCGAACCTCCGTGATGGGGATCGTCCAGTTTCGGGCGGAGGAGCCCCGGGTTCCGGCGTAATCAACGATCGCTCCCTGTTCCAGCGCCCGGGCGGCGTCCGGCGGACGGTCCGCCGCTTCAAGAACGGCCTCCACGGTCTGGGCAGCGAACGAAATCTGCTGAAACAGGCCATCCGATGGGTCGGTACACTGTTCGCGCAGGGTTTTCAATTTGCCCAGCGTCTCTTCCGCCAAGGCTCGCAGGTCGATTTCCGGCGTGCTGCGCTCGCTGGCCAGGCGGTCATAATTCTCGTCAAAAGCTCGGGCGATTTCGTTCCAGGACGAAACTCCGGCGTTGACCCCTATCAGATGCCGGAGCGCGCCCGTTAACACGGGATCGGCGTCGGCGTCGTTGCCCAGCGCGCGGTCCATCCATTGCTCCCACTGCTCTTCAAATCGCTGGACAGCCTCGACCGCGTCCATTGGTGTCCAGCCTGGCGGGAGATCAACCGCCAGAGGACGTTCCCGCAGCAGCTGCGCGGCGAAACTGTGAATGGTCTGGACCGCAGATTGATCCAATTCTCCGATCGCGAAGCGTATACGGACCCGGTCCCGGTCGGTCATCTGTTGTGCCAACAGGTCGTGAGCGTTGGCGGGATTGCCGTCATCCAACAATTGTTCCATTCGCGACCGGATGCGTTCGGAGAGCTCAGCCGCCGCCGCCTCCGTGAAGGTGATGGCGACGATGTTCTGCATTTTCACGCCTGCCTTCACCAGGGCAACCACCCGGCTGACCAGAGCGTAGGTCTTTCCGGTCCCGGCCCCTGCCTCGATCATGAGGTTGGCGTCGAGATCATGGACGATTCTGTCCAGGGTCATGTTGTCGTCAGTCTTCGTCGTCATCAGCACCAATCGCGGCCTTGCTGCCCAGTGAGTTAAATGGTTGGACGGTTTCAGCGTCGGTCAGACCCTTGCGTTCCCAGGCCTGCCGTCGGCGTACGGGGCACAGCCGATTGAACTCGCAGTACGTACAGTTGCCCCGTTCCTGGCTGCTGTCGCCCGCGGTTTCCGGCGTAGCCGGGAAAATGCCGCGCCGGGCGGCGTCGACTATCGCGACGAGCGTGGCGCTGAACGCTTCGCGGTCGGCTTCGGTGTAAGGCGCCACGCCGTGGATGTTGTTTTCGGCCAGGGGAAAACAATAGGAAGCGGTGATGCTGAATTGGTTGTCGGGATATTTTTGGCGCGCGGCCGCCGCATAAACCGGCAACTGCAGCGCCCGTCCGTTGGCCAACGTACGCGTCGCTTTGCGGCCCCTGGAACCGTCAAAGTAGGGTTCGGGTCGCCCGGTCTTGAAATCGCGGACCCTCACCTCGTTGCCTATCACGTCGACGCGGTCGATTTTGCCCCGAAACCAGACCTCGCCCAGGCCTTCCACGTTGAAGCCCACCTCGCCGATTTCGGTTCCCGGGCCGAAGCCTTCCTCGGCCACCGATTCGCTTGGGACACCGGTCAGCCACTCCATCTCGTGGTCCGCGAATCTTTGGAGACTTTCCCGGACGTCCTCCTTGGTCATATCCCAAAGCAGAGGGTAGCCCGTGACGCCACGTTGCGCGGCGACCAGGAACTCCTCTTCCGCCAATGACAGCAGGTCGGCGTCGGCCTGCGCGCCTTCCTCCACGAAACGCTCCAGGATCCGATGCACCAGAGCGCCCCGTTCCAATGGACTCATGGCATCTTCTTCCTCCTCGCCCGGCAGCGCAGCCAGACGCAGCACCCGGCTGAGAAAGAATTTGTGCGGACAGGTCGCCCACGTTTCCAGGGCGCTGGGTGATACGGGTCGTTCCCTGGTGCCGATGGAGGCGATGGCTGGAATGTCCACCTCCACCCGACCTTCCCACTGCGACAGCGCTCCACCGTTTCGGGCGTCTCTCGCGTTCAGAGCCTGACTCATCCGCAGGTGGGATGCGATAGCCGGATGGTGGCGGCGGGAATCCCGTGGCTGAGCGACCAGATGCATCAGGTTGTAATCGGCGGAGTCGGCGGGTTCGATGTCAGGGCTCGCGAGGGCTCGCAGACCGCCTTCCCGGGAGCGGATGTACGTGAGCCAGGGTTTGGCTTCCAGATTGTCAACCAGGTTTTCATAGGTGAGCCGGTCAGCTGCGCCCGCTTGCTGATGCCGGCGGTTGGCGGCTTCGATGAGCCACCGCGACGGATAGGCCGCGCTGCGTTCGGCAGTGGCCGACGGCCAGGACAACACGGCTTTTTGCCCGGCGGCCACGGCAGCCATAAAATCGTATCGTTCCAGGGACGCCAGCCGGTCCAGGTCGGATTGGCTCTGCGCCAGCCACGGGCTGCGGTGCGGTCGCGGTGGAAACTGACGCTCCACCATGCCCAGGACGTACACCACATCGTAATCCGCGCCGGCGATACCGGCCGGCGGGCCCATGTAGACCCCATTTCCAACTTGGCGACCCCGTTCGGACACCGGGCTTTGCAGACCCTCCCGCACGGCTTCGCGGAGCGCTTCCGGACTGTATTCGACTCCCCAATCACCCAGGCTGCTGAAACCTCCCGCCACTTCGTCGATCCGCCGGAGGTCCTCCTCCGCCTCTCCAGGCACAACCCAGCGGTAGGCCGTGACCAATTCCTGTAGCCGTTGCGAGGCGAAATCCCATCCCACGTTATCCGCCCGGCCCAGGCTGGACAGGTGAGCAGCCAGTTGCTCGACGAAGTGCAACAATTCCCTGACCTGCTGCCTCAGGCGCTCCATGAACGGGTTGTCATCCCCGCCGCTTGCCGCGTCGGCCTGCGGTTCCATTTGCGCCACGTAGACGGAGAGGCGCTCTCGCCAATTTTGGACCGTCCCGCCGGACCTGGCGTTCCGAGCCAGGTTGGCCCAGGCAGCAGCCGGCGCCGTTCGGGGACGTGGTGGGTCTTCGGCCTCTGCCGTTTCCCGTTGCCACCGCACCGGCGCGGAGGTGAACCATTCGATCAGTCGTTCGCGGTCAATCGTCCGTCCGGGTCCGTTCAGCTCCGCCGCAAGGTCCGTCAATCCCAGCAGGACTCGGCCGCCCGGCGTATCGGCCAGTCGACGGTAATCCACTCCGGTGTAGGGTACACCAGCGAAGTCGAACTCCTGGCGGAGCAGGCTGCCGTAGGGATTGTCCTGCCGGTAAACCACGGCGATGCGGTGAAAGGGCCTGTCGTCGGCCGCGATGCTTCGTATGACGGAACGGACTTCCTCCTCGGGGTCTGGAGCCACCACGATGGACAGCGAATCGGCGTCGGTCTTCAGGTGTAGCGGGTCGGCATCGGGGACGTTGGATGCCTCTACGGCCGCTGGACCGTCGAGCAGTTCCAGCAGCTTCAGCACCGGCGCGTCGGCATCGTCGTCGCCCACCAACCCCGCGATCACCCGGCACTTGCCCCGATCCAGCAGCGCGCGGGCCAATTCCGTGTCTGCGACGGACAGGCGACGGGGCAGGTAATAGATCACGGCCGGTTCCCGGCCCGGTTCCCAACGATCGTTCAGGGCTTCAACCGCCATGGACGCCAACTCCGTCGGCAGGTAATAACCTCTCGCGTCCACCAAAGTCCGGTAATCGCCGTAGAGGCGCTCGGCCAGGAGGCGCATGTCGTCAGGCTCATCGATGGGAGCAACGTCAGCGAGGTCGGGCCGCTCAGCCATTTCACGAAATGCCGCCGTAAGCGAGCGATAGAAGCGGCGGCAACCGGCCGAGCCGAAACCCAGGCGGTTGGCGTCGGGCTCTGCAACTAAACGCACCGCCTGTGTTTCCAGCGTACGGGGCAACTGCTTGCCCACGGGGTCCGCCAGTTCTTTGGCAAGATGCCGCCCGGTCTGAACGGCGACGTTCACCGTGCCGGACACGCCCAAGCGGTGCCGCACGGACTGCGCCACGTCGCGATGGTCCGTGATGATTACCACTCTTGCGAATGGATCGGACGCCTGAACGTCCGCAACCGTCTGAACGAGGCTCGACAGTGCTGCCGTTCCCACCGGGACGACGTTGAATAACAAATCGGTTTGGCTCAATTTCTCAGCGCCTCAGTGTTTGTTTCTTTCCTTGAGGTATCTTGCGCGATCGCTAACAACCCTTGGGCACCCATGCCAGGGGTCTTGGAAAACGACGCGACACGGGCCATGTCTCTCGCTGTCAGTAGTCCCCGAGTTTTCCTGAGGGCGGGGACCTTATCCAGGATAGTGTAACAATAGTCTACCGGACGGCTCTGGTGCGTTCTCTTGAAAAGCGTCAGGTTCGGCCGGTACTCCCCGCTGGGGGTGGCTGAATCGCGATCAGCAGTGAGCAGCAACGCGGGTTGTCCTGGTCGATACCCACCCTCTCGCCACCACGGTACGATCTCCCCAAGTCCGACGCCGCTAAATCTTCCGGCCCTCGTTTGGGTTCGCCGTATCGGTCAGGAGGTTTTTCCCACCGGGGCGCGGGCAACCACCCTGCGCACATGCGATGCCCACCAGCCGACGACAAATTGCAATCCGTGGCATGGTACAACTCTCCCGATGGACGGCTCGCAGGCTGCCTGGGACTCTTATAGACGACCTGGAGGACCGTCGAGGACCGACGCCCTCCCTCAGCGGACGCGAACTGAACCGCGAGACTCCGCCAGCATCGCAAGGTCGATTACGCCAGCAGCGCGCACGCTGGAGGCATCGCGACTCGTCCGGGTTCGGGGTACTGACCAGAACTTCAGCCAACGGTTGACGCACTTCGAGTTGGGCTTTGCTTCGGGCAGCACGCCCCATGCTGGAAACCGGTATGGCCAAGCCAAACGATTGGATGATGTGCTGGTCCATCAACGATGGATCAGCACATCAGGCAATGGACGAGATGCACGCGGTCCGGGGCGCCGGGTCTGGGGCGCAGCTCCAGCGTGCGGTACATCCGCTCCGACACGAAGGGAGCCCGAGGCGCCGTGAGCCTGGTGACCACCATCAGGCATTGCTACAACGTGGCGTAGGCCTCAACCTTATCGACGCCTTTTGCCGATTTCCAGAGACGGTGGCGCGACCAGCGCACACACCCGTTGGACAGGACGTTGATAAATTCGGCGGTGCTTCGTCCAGCCTCGCCTACGTCATTGCCGTTTAGTATGTCATCCACCTCGACGATCAACGGGTTGAGTTCCGCGAGGACCCATCGGACCAAATCGGCCTTCGGTCGCCATCCCTCGAGCACATAGGCCGGCTTAAAGCCGTCAATGTTGGCGAAGGTGGTAAAGAACCGATAGACATTCCACAGCGCCAGGAGAACCCGCCGCATGGTTTGCTGGACCATGCGGCGGGCAAAATGGAGCGGCTCTCCTGGTTGAGGTCAAGTCAGCAGATGCCAACGCAGGGCGTCGGCTCCGTAAGTGTCCAGAATGGCGCCGAGGGCGGTTTCGTTTCGGCGGCTACGCGCGGTGTTCGATGGGCAGGAAAGGGGGTCGAGATCGCTGAACGCCCTACCTTCCTCTGTTTCGGGCCTGGACAGCAGGCCGAGGCGGTTCTCGATTTCGCGCGAAATCGGCAGTCCCCTGGGTGTCTCCTCCGCCCGCGGGGACACCCTGTAGCCCTTCATGGTGCGGCACCGGCAGATGGCGTCCGGCTAAACCTGACCCAGGACGTGGCGAATGGCAGGGCTTCCGACGTCAGCGGTGCGCCTTCCATGCGCCACGAACAACGGCGCGTCCGGGTTAGGTCCCGTCAACAGGTGCAAATGGCGTCATCTGTGGTGACGTCGTTCAGGCTGCCGCCTGCAGGATGCTGGCCGCTGGCAAAGCCTCGGTGTCGATGTCGTTGGCGTGCGTAAACAGGCAGGAAATGCTGACGGTAGTCTCGCAGCTAAAGTCAACCATTTTTGAACGGTACGTTTACGCCCGAGCAGGGTTTGTGCAGCGCCGCCTGAACCTCCGTTGAGTTTCCCGGGCGGGCGCAGAAACTCTCCGTGGCCGCCGCGGGTGAAGCCGATCCGCATCCTCCTCCCCGCACGAGCTGTACAGGAACTGATGAGCGGCGACCGTACGTTGCCGATGCGGCTAAATCGCGTGTGCGTCCGCACCTTCGTGCAGGAGAGAACGACTGAACCGTCTACGCTTTCTTTCAGAAGTCCAACGCGCCGCCATAGAATGGCGAATGCGGGCAGGGCAGGCGGCGAACGGGGAGCGTATACTTGCCAACGAAAGCAGAGGCATCGAGTTTGGCATGTGTCCCGACGTCGATGTGCGGCCGGGGAGCGCGGTGTTGAGCGAACCGCGGCGCCAGTTGGGAGACGGCGCCGACAACCCTACCAAACTTTGGCGGGCCGCCGGATGGCGCAGGGCGCCGACGCCGTGGAGCGGCCGAAGGGTTCAAGTCCGCGATACCGCGGGACGGATAAAGATGGCGGTTTGGACCTACAACCGGCTCGACGTGATTTTCTCCGATGAGTCGCGCTCGGTATCGGATCGCTTGGGCTACGTCAAAAGCTCTTACAAAATCAGGGGTGCCCTGGATCCCATCCGATTTGGCGAGGAAACGATCACAGAATTAATGCACAGGATTGGGCATTAGTGCGCCGCTCGCCTGATTTCAATAGTGGTAATAAAAGTGGTAACCGCCGTCGTAGGACGGCGGTTTTATACTCAAAACTGCAAAGTTTTGGAGCCGATGAAGGGATTCGAGGATATCGTTAAAATAGGGTGCCGTACAGTCCTGTGAATTGAGGTTTCCTACTCAAATCTACGAGTGCGGTGCGGCAAGGTGTTGAGAGTTACTGGCAATTTGTCCAGCATTGCACTACGCGGCATCTCGCATCAGATCTGCGAACGCCGCCGCCGCGCCCCGCTGCCAGCCAGGCAATGCATGAGCGTAGATGGACAGTGTAATCGCTGCGCTCGAGTGGCCCAAACGCTCGGCGACCACCGCGGGGTTTTGGCCTGACTGCAACAGCATCGTCGCGTGAAAGTGGCGCAAGCTGTGGAGCGTGACCTCAGGACAATTGGCACGGATCGCTAATCTCGATACCATTCGTCCCAAGACAGTTGGGCGGCACCAATCGGTCGATCCTCGTTTGGGAAACACCATATACGGCAGGTCAACGCCCAAAGCAGTCGCCAGGTCTAGTTGCCGAGCACGATGATCTCGGAGCACGCCGACTGTTTCGGCGTCGAGTTCGATTTCGCGTTCACCGCTTTCGGTTTTTGGCGGTTCCATTTTGACCCCGTGTGCGGTCACTACCAAGGATTGGACCACCGACAAGCAAGCATCGTCCAGATCTACATGCCTCCATTCCAATCCCGAAATCTCGCCGCGTCGGAGCCCGGTGTACGCGGCTAGATGTACAGCTGGCCACAAGGGATGTCCGGATCGTTCTGCCGTGGCCAGGAGAGCGTGCACTTGTGAAACCTCCGGGACGAACGCTCTCTTTTTCGGGGATTTCGGAGGTGTAACCAACCTCGCGGGGTTTCGCCCGATTAGTTCCATTTTCATGGCAAGGTCCATGGCTGCGGTCAAAACATTGTGAACCGCCTCTACCCCTTTAGGATCCATACCGCCCTTTATCAGTTCCAACTCCAGGTCTTTGATATGTATTGGTGACAATTTCGCCAGCTCCACGCGTCCCAATCCGGGATTGACGTGTAAGCGAATGATCCCCTCATAACGATCGACGGTCTTCTCACGTATTCCTCCAATTTGTTTCTCATCCAACCATTTGTCCAACCACTCTCCGACCCTGTACCGGGTTTGGGCGGGGGTAATGCCGCGGTCCAGCTCGGCCCATATTTCCCGGAGACGGCGTTGGGCGTCCGATTTTTTGCCGCGGACCGTTTCCGTCTTGCGCATGCGTTTGCCGTTGGCGTCGCGGCCCAGGAACACCTGGATTTCCCAGGACCCCGGGTTGCGTTGTCTGACAGTGCCATTCATGTCAATGTACCTCCTGTTTTGGGATTGTTGAGTCGGCCGATTTCACTGAGACGGTCAACCGAGGTCCACGCGATATCGGACCAGTCGACAGGCAGCGTCGTGTGCCTTGTTCATTAGCGAACGTCTAAACGACGGGGCTCGCGACAACCCGTGCGTGTCGTCGCCGGCGATAAGGCCAAGGGTTGCCCACGGGTCAAGTGTAGCTCTAGAGCGGAATCTGGAAGGGTTTTTCAGATGCTTCCCGATCTTCTGGACACGCGATTACGGCGTTGCGGTGGGCGCCTCACCCTCGGGAGACTTCCCCAATCTCTCTTCCAGGGCCCAACGGGGAATGAGTAGGCGGGCGCCCATCTTGATCGAGTAGATGCGCTTCTGATTGATCTCCTCCCTGACCATCCACTCGCTGACCCCAAGGGCGGTGGCAGCTTCCCTGACCGTGTACGCCATTCGTTCTGTCATGCTAAATCTCCGATGTCGCGGCTAGTCAACGGATCTCAACTGAGCCGTAGCGCCGCATTAGAAATGGGCTCGACCAATCGAGGAAACGCAGCAACGAGTTGCTTTTCGATGGTCTGTCCACAACATGGAGGGACTGTAAATCAGGCTGGCAGAACGCCGTTTTGCGAATTTTACCCAACGCGAGAATCAGCCATCAGATGGCCGTTCAGGTGGACACGCGTTGTGGTTCTGCACGAGTTAGCCGGGTAACAAGGGCTCTCAAAGTTGCTGAAATAACTCAGACGGTAGGATGCCCTTTGCTCAATTATCCAAGTCTGGCCGGACCGCGTCGGTCCACGGCATTCGAGTGGAGCGGCCCCTTTGCCACGGGCCACGTAGATCCCCTGATTTCCGGGGGAGCCGAGCTGATTGAGGGAACGCCCGTGCTCGAACCGGGTCGATCCCCGCGCGTGCGTGGTGGTCCGCGCTACATTCTCTGGACGGGGGTGTATGGGACGAAGGTAACGTCTCGATCTTGTTTGCTGGACGGAGCTTCTTGTTGTCCCACTGTGTACGCCAGCGTGCGTAGACCGGTTGCTAGATTGAGGATGTGGGCCCGTTCCGACGCTCTCGCACGGTCGTGGTTCTGGACGGTCATTGAAATTTCCGCTACGGCGTAGACCAAGGACCCGTCAGGGTCTTCGCATCGAATAATCACGTCGGCGTCTTCGAGCTGGTCGGCCTGTTGGCGGGAGATCCGTCCCTGGCGTATGGCGGGAAGTAGCATTTCGCTCTCGAAGTCGTCCGACGGTCTGCGGCTGGCGTGTACGACTGTGGCTTTCTCCATGCCCAGCAGTCGTCTGATCCGTCGGCGCGACTGTTCGATGGCGGTGGTCTCGTAGTCGTTGCCCATGAGATGGCTGGTCTGGCCAGATATGCGGGCTTGCCCATCTCTGATCTCGGTCACGTCGTTGTCGAGTTTGTCAAAACGTTCGCGAACCGCCTGCTCAAATTGGGTCAGACGGATGGGCAACTGGAGGAGTTCCTCGGTGAGGATTTCCTTGCGCAACTCCTGGCGCAGGTCATCGTCTTTGCGTATGAACTGGAGCATCCACTGCCGCATCTCGCTTTGGAGGGCGGGATCTTGGTTGATTGCGTCCAGCATCGTGCGCAGGGTTTCAACGTTCTGTTGAGTCATGGTTGCCTCTTGGTCACCATTATATGAGGGGGTGGGATGGTTTGCCCACTGGCTCTACTTCGCGCCCGCGTGGTTCGCTAGCGGTCGTCGTGGACGTCGGTCTAGACGGACTTGGCGGCGCCGTGCCACAGCAGGGCTTCACGCAGGTCCTGTGCTGGCCCGGTTGGAAATCGGTTGTGCTCGTATCGGCTGAGGTCCGTATCCTGGGCTGGGTAGCCGGGTAGCGCTGGGGACTGTTCGCTGTGGTAGACCATGAACGCGACCTGCTGGAGGTTCCGGAGCAGTGGATTGAAACCCATCCAGCCGGGCTGTCGGGACAGTTTGGTCATGACGAATTCGGACTGCTGGTCGGTGTCGGTCAGCCAGCGTTGTGATGCGACGCCGATGGTGTTCTCGTTCTCGGCGTGCTGGGCCATGGCGTGCAGGATCAGGGCGATGGAACCGGAGTACTACTGCCGTTCCGTGAGGTGGCTGTTGTCGGGCTGGTCGGGCCGCTGGTGGAAGTCGATGCGGCGGAAAAGGTCTGCTGCGTCATGGTACAGGCGCTGGGCCTGTAGGCAGTCGTTGAGGCCGTGTAGGTCGGATCCGTAGGCTGTGTGTGGCGTCACGTTGATGGGCTCGTCTGGGCTACGTCGAATGGGTACTGGAGGCCGTTGTGTGCCGTCATGTTCACGATCTCGGCTTTGGTGGGGGCGGCGCCAATCATGCTGTCGCGCATGTCGTTCCAGATCGTGACCGTCTGGAGTAGTTGTTCGCTGGAGGGCGTGTGGGGCCATCCCGACATAGTTTCGGAACACCCAAGCGCGTGTGCAGCTTCCGGACGGGGCTGGTGCGGTGTCATCTTTGGTTTCTCCTCACTCTCGCAGGTGTCGGCGCTGCTGATCGGCGATTTGCTTCTGGCGCAGAAAAACTGTACGCCTCTTGCATAGTTGTCCGTCTTCGTATGCTTGTACAGCCAGCCAGGCAGCGTTGGCGGGGAAGCGTCCCGAGGGCAGGTGATTGAGCCCGACGCCGTACTTGAGATCGCGGATGGTGTTCTCGATCTCGGCGTGGTGACGATGGCCGGCCTCCATGTACAGGGTGTCGCCGTCCCGGTCGGTGATGAAGGCGTGGTAACTGTAGATGGCAAACAGCGCCAGTTGAGATCCGGAAGTGGGCTTTACCCGCCGGACGATGAGCCGCACGGCTGTGGCGTCGGGCTCGTGCTGGAAGGGCGTGTATTCCGTCTCTGCCGCGTCGGCGGCGCCCTCCATCCAATATGGGATGGGCGTCCAGTCGGCCTCGGGTATGGCCTCGATGATGTTCCGCAAACTGGCGTGCTGGCGGACGGTGATGGAGTATCGGACCTTCGCCTTGCGGCAGGCGGCGACGATGGCGTGGTTGTAGAAGCCACTTTCGGCCCGCACGGTGAGTTGACCCGTGGCTCCGGCGTAGCGCACGCGGCTCACCGTCTCCCGCAGGAAGTGGGCGGCGCCCCGGGCCGGGTTGGCTCCGCCCTTGCGCAGTCGTACCATCAGCACGTCGCCGGTGCCCGCGGTGACGGCGACGTGCGGGTGATAGTCCCGCTGGCCGGCATAGTTGCGGCGCTGAGCGCCCTCCTTTGACAGCCCATAGGTTTCGCAGAGGGTGGAGTCCAGATAGATGGTCAACGTGTCATCGCCCGGTCCTGCCCCAGCAGACCATGCTCGGGCGAACAACTCTCGGCACACCCGATCCAGTTGGCGCACGTGGCCCCAACGGAAACTCCGGAGGAAGGTCCCCCAGCGCGTCAGCGTTGTCGGTGCAGTCGCCAACGGCCGGCGCCGAGGCCACCAACGTAAGCATCTTGTCGTCGGCGTTGGCCCGATCCGGGGCATCTCCCAGACTAACGTAATGGTCCGCCAGCGGCCCCAGAGCCAAGCGGTGGGCCAGGGTGACCGGCAGCAACAATGGGCATTTGCCACGAGGCGGTGGTCATTAAAAGTGACGTGGATACGATAGGGGCTCAGGTGGTAGCATCCGATAGGTCCTCTAGTTTCAGGATGGTTTTCGTTGTCAAAAGCCATTATCCCCGTAGCCGGGAGCACCCTCTCATCCCATCACCACCACGCCAAGCTCACCCTTTCAGTGGATTGGGGCTTAGTTTAGTAAACTCAATTATGCTCTTCAGAAGCGCGAGACGGTTCGGCCAATTGTTGTCACTGACAGCCTTGGAAATAAGAGTTGTTTCGTAGGAACAACACTCGGAGTGGGATCGATAATATGACACAACTCTCTCAAGATGACTTTGGATCGTCACAGCGGCATGATCAGTTCGAATATGCATGGCGTTGGTTCGATATGCACGCAAGGCAACGCGTGCTCATGTTTAACTTTTTCCTGTTGGCGGCAGGTGCCATTGCCAACGCGTACGGACTGTTGTTTCGAGAGCAACTCTATGGACCGGCTACCGCGGTAGCCTTAATCGGGTTAATCGTTAGTTTAATGGCATACGTCTTGGACGTACGGAACCACCAGTTGGTGGACATGGGTGAGGAGGCCCTGAAGCAGGTTGAAAAAGACTATCTTTCCCCCATTGTACCGGAAACTGAAACCCAACCTAGGTACGCAATTCTGACCAGAGAAACCCAGCCGCACTTTTGGCAGAAGCACAAGTACCTGATCAGGGGTTTGGAAGCAGTCGCAGCGCTTGGTTATCTTGCGGCCGGCATACACTCGGCAATAATGTTATTCCAGTGTTGAGGTTCTCGTTTCCCGAGACCATAATCATGAGGTTGTGATTATACTCCGCGTCTACGGTCTGGCTGTCTACCGTGAGATGGTGATTCCTGATTGGGAGTCTGAAGCGGATCTGCGGCGAGCGATTGAAGTAAGCGCTGTCCAATTAGGTAGGACCCATGGAGAGACGCGGCGAGCACTAGCCTGCGCGGGACACGCTGGCCAAGTACGTGGCGGCGGCCAAGGCGAAGGCCATTGCCCCGGACGGGCCGGATGCCACTGGACAGCAGTTGAGTCGGTTGCTGACGATAGGTCACTACGGCGCATGGAAATGCCCGGGCGGGGCCTGCTTTTACCGTGGGCGCACCAGATTTGCCAGTGGCTCACCGGCGACCGGTTGCAGGTGCCTCGCAGCATTCACGAGTGGCTGACGATTTGAGGTTGTACGGTATCGTATGCGTCGCTGCCGCGTTCCATCGCCCAGCCTTTGCGCAATTCCGCTATCCGCGCCGGGCGCACCGCGCGTTTCATACACGCCTGTGACTTCTCCAAGGCCATGGCTCAAGTCAAGGCGAACAACTCCATGGACCGTACCTTCCAGTCCTTCCTGACGCCTGATCTGTTCATCCTCGACGAGCTGGGCTTCGTGCCCCTGTCTCACACCGGCGCGGAACTGCTCTTCGAGGTCTTCAGCCAACGCTACGAACGGGGCTCCATCCTGGTGACCACCAACCTGCCCTTCGACGAGTGGACCTCGGTCTTCGGGTCGGAACGGCTCACCGGCGCGCTGCTGGACCGCGTCACCCACCACGTGCACATCCTGGAGATGAACGGCGACAGCTACCGTCTCAGGGGCAGCCGCCGGGATGCTGCGGCGGGGGTGGCGTCGCCGGATCGGTCAGCCGCCGGTTAGCGCCCCGCAGGTGTGAAAACTGGACCGCCGTCAATGCGGGAGGCCCCACCCCGCCCCGGGCCGTCAGGCACCGCCTCGGTGGTCCGGCATTACGCCGCCTAAGTGGTACAGTTTTCCGGGAATGTTGAGAAAGTCGCCGGACCGACAGCGGGTTTACCGCATCGTGGGCCTGAGAGGGATCAACAACCAGTGCATCAGGAAAAAGCGCAGCGATGACGCTTCGGAACTCATCGTCGCATCGGCAATGGCGTACTCTGCACCCGCGAGAGTTCCTGCATCGGGCGACGCCGGACCAGGTGGTCCTATCCCTCGGCCCAGCTTGCGCACCATCTTCTTCACATTGTGGGCCAGCGCCGCCAGGTATCCTTCGCAGTCCACCTTCCACAGCCCCCGCAACCGGGATTTATCCCATCCCAACCGGTCCAGGGAAGCCAAGGTTCCTTCCGCGATGGTCCGCCTTCGAAATCGTTCCCGTTGGTATGCAGCGGTCCAGTTCCGCTCCCGGGCTCTTGAATAGACCGAGTGATATATCGTCACACTGAAGAAACGCCGCTTTTGACCAGGAGGCAGGCAGGTTTCCTTGATGGGGCAAGCTTGGCTATCCTTCTGGCGCGCCACATACAGGTAGGCCCGTTGACGTTTGTGGTACGCACCCCGTCGCAGGATCTTGTCTTGTGGGCAAATCAGGTGGTCGCCATGATGGACAAACTCGCCGCTGGCCACCATGCTGGTTTCCTGTCTGGGATGAATGGGGATGTACGCCGTGATGTCCTGGTCTTCCAAGAGTTCCCGCAGCTGGCCGACGCTGTAGCCGGTGTCCCCAGCCAGCGAGCTTGGCGGCAAGGGCAGCCGCTCCAGCAGATCGGGAACTGCTTTCCACTCGCCCTCGGAGGCGTGAGTTACTCCTCGGGACACGATGAAACTACCCAGGTCAACGATGACGTTCTCCTGGTAATGCAGGCCGGACGGTTTACCGGGCCGGCTGGTACGCCAGCGAGCGTCGGTATCCACCGGACTCAGCGGCAGCCGGCCATCGGGCCTCTGGAAGTACCGTGCTTCTTCGTGCTCAACTCCGTTGTCGTCAACCGTTGTCTCCGCAATCACGAACAGGCCATTGACCTGGACGGCCTGCTCCTTGAACTCTTCGACGCTCATCCCGCAGGGCGACAGGTCATGGCTGTTGACATTGGCCTTCACCAGGCTGGAATCCACGTACATCTCCGGCGACAACAACCCTATGCGCAGCAACTCGTCGTTCAGGCCGTCAAAGACTGCCCCGAAACCGTCGCGACCAATCCGGTCGATGAAGTGGCTGATGCTGGAGTGGTCGAACACCGGGTCATCGATGGTCAGGAAACAGAACCATCGGTAGGCGATGTTTTCCGAGACGGCTGAGCACAACCTCCGGAAGGACGCGATGTTGTACAGCGAGCAGATCAGCAGCGCCCTGACCATCACCTCGGGATGGATCGCCGGTCGGCCAAAATCCGGACAGTAATACTCTTCCAGGGGCGCTGCCACCTTGGCAAAGTCCAGCTGCTCGTCAATCCGGATCAGCAGGTGGTTGGGGTCGATGAAATCCCGCAACTGTTTGCTGGTGAACTGGAACAGGGTGGAGTCCCTGCGGGACCGGTCCAGCGGTTCGATCATCGGCGCCCCCGGCAACAACGGACCGTCCCGGCATTGTAGCCCAACACCCCACTGCTATCGGCTTCAACCACGACTTTTTCAACACTCCCTTTCCGCCGCCCTTGTATCTTGGCTGAGCGGTGGATAGTTTTCTGTCTGCTCAACCGCGTAGGGTGCGGCAGACCGGTCCGCCCTGGGTCAAAGAAGACCGTTGTCAAGCTTGGGTCGCCGCACCTGTTTTCAGAACAGAGCCCGAACAGTTGCCTGGGTGAACCGAGCCCGCATCTGGCAAGGACGGGCCAACGGTTCGCAAGGAGGTTCTCATGGAACAAGGGGGAAGCTACGTAGGAATCGATGTGGCGAAAGCCAGAGTGGATGTGGCAATTCGCCCTGAAGGAGACAGGTGTGTGATCTCCAACGACGATACCGGCATCGCGACGCTGGTGATGCAGATACGGGAGCTCAACCCCGTGGCCGTGGTGCTGGAGGCTACGGGCGGACTGGAACTGCCTTTGGTGGCAGCCCTGGCAGCTGCGTCGTTGCCGGTGGTGGTGGTCAATCCTCGCCAGGTGCGGGACTTTGCCAAGGCCACTGGGAGGTTGGCCAAAACCGATATCTTGGACGCGGCGGTTCTGGCTCATTTCGCCGAGGCCGTCCGTCCTCCACTGCGTCCCCTGCGGGACGTCGAGACCCAGATGCTCAACTCGCTGGTGGCCCGCAGACAGCAGGTGATAACCATGCTGGTGGCGGAGCGGAACCGACTCTCCAGCGCCGCTATGGCTGTCCGACCCCGCATCGAGGCCCACATCGCTTGGCTCAAGCATGAGCTGGATGACCTGGATCAAGGCTTGCGTCAAACCATCCGCCAGAGTCCGGTATGGCGGGAGAAGGACGACCTGTTGCGCAGCGTACCCGGCATCGGAGATCAGATTTCCCTTACCCTGCTGGCCTACCTGCCCGAACTGGGCACTCTCAACCGCCGACAGATCGCCGCCCTGGTGGGCGTGGCTCCCTTCAACCGGGACAGCGGCATCCTGCGGGGCAAACGCACCGTCTGGGGTGGACGGGCCCGGGTACGCACCGCTCTCTACATGGGGGCGATGGTAGCCAGCCGGTTCAACCCGGTCATCAGGGACTTCTACCAGCGCCTCTTGTCTGATGGCAAGCCGAAAAAGTTGGCGCTGACCGCCTGTATGCGCAAGTTACTGACCATCCTGAACTCCATGCTCAAGCACGGCACGTCCTGGAACCAACCCGCCACCCAGTCCCTCACCAATTCCCATTGACTTTCAATACAGTTGCTTGACACCTGGTCAAGGCCAACGCGAGTGGCTACGGTTTGGAGTCCAATGGGATGTCCGTGGCGGAGTTCAAGGAACAGGCTATCGAGGGAAACGGTCTTTTCGTGCTGACTGAGATTGCCGTTGACGATGCTGGTGTTGAGCATGAGAAGGTGCGGCACTTCCAGAGTCCAGAAGGACGTATGCCACTGAACCCAGTGGACACTGACGCCCATTGGAAAACCACCAGAGCAGGCAAGGCGTCGGGATTGCAGTACGAGGAGAACGTCATCGTTGACCTGGGCGGGTTCATCCTGTCCAGAGGGGTAACCCACGCCTCTGAACGGGAGTCTAAAGCGGTTGCTAGGCTACTTGAAGGTCTCCCTCTGCCACTGGTGTCGCTGGCTGCGGACACCGGCTACAGCGATGGTCGGCTCCGGCATCTGCTGGAGGAACAGGAAATCGTGCCCTACATCCCCATCCATCCCAAGCAGGAAACCAGCATGGTGGCCAGCGGCGATTTCGTCTATCACGGCGACCACCTGATTTGCCCACAGGGCAAGACGCTGCGTCGGGGTTCGTACCACAAATGGCAACGATCCTACCAGTACGTGGCGCGTCAGAAGGATTGTCAGACCTGCCCCATCAAGGACACCTGTCTCCCGCCGGGACAAAACCGGCGGTACTTCGGCTCACCATATATCACCCGGAGTATTCGAGGGCTCGGGAGCGTAACCGGACTGCGGCGTACCGACGCGAGAGCATCCGGCGTAAGACAATCGTGGAGGGAACGTTCGTCTCGCTTGACCACTTTAAATGGAAGAAGTTCCGACTGCGCGGTTTGTGGAAGATAGACTACGAGGGGTGCATGGCGGCACTGGCCCACAACGTGCTGAAGATGGTGCGGAAATTAGGGCGTGGCGTCGGGCCACCAGGTCCGGTGGCGCCCGCTGCCTCCCTTGCCACGAGTGGAGGGCATGCCGCAGACGATGCGGTGGCCGAATCGGTCGCGCTGCTATGGTGCTTTGCCTGGACCCTCTGCCTCAAGCCCGCGCTACGTTAGGTCTACCGTTAATTCGGCGACTTTCTCAACGGACCCGTCCATGACAATCGCCAGATTAGTCTCCTTAAAAATCGCACGCATGGACCGGTTGACTACCGATCAACGGACTATCACAATGAGTGACCGGAACTGATATGCGCCGAGGGCGGCGGCAAAACACCCCACTGGGGTGATGCTTGACGGCCATAGCTTGGCCGGTGGGTGGGCTAGCGAACACAGTTCACGCCCCTTCAGGAATTACGTAATTCCTGATCCTGAAAGGGACCACAAACTCAATTTACTCGCTTACTCCGAAACCCGCTAGTCCTCCCAACGACACGCAGGCACTATATGCAAACGGCGAAAACGGTTATTTTGATGAGTGGTGGCATCGACTCCACGACTGTTGCGGCAATTTATCGAAGCGCAGACGCTCAGGCTACTGGGCTATTCGTCGATTACGGTCAACCGTCTTCACAAAGCGAATGGCAATCTGCTCGCCGGATCGCTGGGGAATACGGCATCCCCATTCACAAAATCGAGATGGGATTTAGGTTGGCGTCTGCCAAGGGCGAATTCTTCGGCAGGAACGCTTTGTTGATTCTGACCGCTGCCGGAACTTCAGAGACCAGGCCCTTGGAAATCGTGTTGGGAATTCATGCGTTTGCCGAGTACTATGACACCACGCCGTTATTCGTCAGGCATATGAAGCGTCTCTTGACCGGCTACTTTGAGGACACAGTGACCCTTGCGACACCTCTTCTCCAATATACTAAAGCAGAAGTGATTCAGTACTCACGAGAGCTTGGCGTTCCATTGGAATTGACCTATAGCTGTGAATATCAGAACGATCCGCCGTGTTTGCGGTGCCCATCATGTGAGGACAGAGATGCAATCCTTGCCAGATGACCGGCCACATCGGCAAGGACGACTGATCGAGAAGTTGGAGGTGAGAACCCCGCTGATCGTTCCCTCATTTTCAAGCCGCGGGTTTCCTGATGTTGGAGAAATCTATCATGAGATGAAGCATAGGCTACACGGCGTGTGCTTGGTTAGTTCCTTAGACATGGGTTTGGGTTGCATTCCTACTGACGCGACTGAGGATGTCGATCTCGTAATCATTGACAGTGGTGGGTACGAACGTCAGCACTTTGCAAGCGAAAGCGTGGGCTATGCCAACTCCGGCTCCAACGTTGTTTGGTCGAGGCACCTCTACCACGCTATTGCCAGCCTCGTCGACCCGGCTGCAAACACGATTCGAGTGAATTTCGATGAGATTGGAGCCATTGATGAGCAAATCGGTCAGGCTTTAGAAGATTTCGCATATGCGCCTCAGGCGGCCTGGGATTTTCTAGTCAAACCCGAACGGCTACACGAGGCGGTCAACGTGGCCAAACTCGCGACGCATACCGACGCATTAAGGCAATTTGACATCGTAGGTGTTGCTGCCCGCGACGCGTCAACTTCCTTGATCAAACGTTGCAGGACAATAGTTATGCTGAGAGACGCACTGTCGGACGCTGGCCTTAATCCCCCAATCCACATTATGGGAGCAATAAGACCGATTGAAGTGCTAACTTATTATTTCTGCGGCGCTGATATTTTTGATGGCCTGAACTGGCTTAGGTACTCGTTCAAAGAAGAGGGATCTCGACATATTGAAGATGCAGCTTTTGAGACAACGGGCCGTAATCTATCGGACGCAGAGTTACTGCTCACCGAACGGGCTGCCAATCTAGCGCTGCTTTATCGCCTGCAAGAATCCCTCCGATATTATAGCTCGACTCAGGATATGAATGAACTGGTGAAGGATTTTCCGTCCGCGAAACGGGCCGCCGACATCGCTGAGTTGGCGGGGGCAGTGATTTCAACATGCTAAGGAGCAAAAACCCATGGGAGGCTCATCACAAGGCGGCTACTTCCTCCGACCGAGACAGTCAACCCATCAGGAGTTGAGCGACGCGGAAATCAACCGTGGTTTGGAAGAGCTACTACGGGAATACAACGAACAAGAACGTGAGGATATCAACCGGCATCTAGATGTGCTGCGCGGCAGTTTGGAACTCACGGATGATGACGTGGTACGCATCCTCTTCGGTGGTTCCCAAAGTAAGCATACCGCGGTCAACGGACTGAGCGATGTTGATGCCCTCGCCATCATCAACGATTCATCATTGTTGGGCGAGCAACCGGCTGCAATCATCCAACGGATGGCAGAGCTCATACAGCAGCGTTTGCCGCAAACCAACGTAAGCCCTGGCGACTTGGCGGTGACGGTCAAGTACTCGGACGACATTGAGATACAGATCCTGCCGGCGATACGCACGGAAACCGGAGTGCGTATCGCCGATCCGGATACCAATCAATGGAGCAATATCGTTCACCCTGATAGATTTGCTCAGAAGTTAACCCAGGTCAATCAGGCAAACAACGGGGGAGTTGTCCCAACCGTTAAGCTCATGAAAGGTTTGGCGAAACAAGTTATCAGCAGCGATCGGGATAAGATTGCGGGGTACCACATGGAATCCCTAGCGATTGAAGCTTTCAGCGACTACGACGGCCCGAAAGACCGGAAAAGCATGTTACGACATTTCGCGGACTACTCATCCAAAGCCGTCCTGAAACCTATCGCGGATGTGACAGGACAGTCGAGATACGTCGATGGCTACCTCGGCCCCGCGAACAGCCCACAGCGTCAGCGAGCGGCGAAAGCGTTCCAGAGAATGCTAAACAAGTTTGATGCTTGCAAGACCGAAGCGGAATTCAAGAACCTGTTCTGGTCCTGATGTGCGGGGATGGCGCCCAATGCAAACCAAGTCCAACCGGTCTCGGATAGTGCCAGCCGTTCCTGCCCGAAGAGCGATTGTACCAGTTGATCGGATCCGTGGGGAATCTGAACACCAAGGTCTCAACAGCCGGCGGACGTGTCTAAGAGAGTGTGTGACAAATAGGATCAGGCGGGTTGGAGGCGTTTGAGCATCAGGTTGACCATGGCGATATGCACCCATGCCTCGCTGCTCTCGGTGCGCTCTTCGTAGTGCTTGCTTAACCGTCGGCATCTGCTCAACCAGGCCAGGGTGCGCTCCACCACCCACCGCCTGGGCAAGACTTCGAAGTGGTGGCTGTCCGGCTTGCGCCTGACTATGGTCAACATCCAGCCGCCGGTGGCCCAGGCCCACGCCACCAGTTGGCCAGCGTAGCCAGCATCGGCCCAGATCAGCCGCAGTCGGGGGAATCGGCCCAACAGTTTGACCAATGCCAACTTGGCGCCGTCCCGATCCCCGTGTCGTGGCACGGGGCAGGCTCTGAATGTTGGCGGCATGAACCACCACGGCCAGCAGCAACCCCATGGTGTCCACGACGATGTGCCGCTGGCGTCCCGTTACCCTTTTGCCAGCGTCGTAACCTCTGGGCCCCCTTTTTCCGTGGTCTTCACCGACTGGCTGTCAATGATGGCCGCGTTGGGCGTAGCCGTGCGACCCGCACTTTCCCGAACCCGCGCCCGCAGGGTCGACTCCACCCGTTCCCAGGCGCCGTCATCCCGCCAGTTGCGGAAGTACCACCACACCGTGCCCCAGGGTGGCAGGTCATGGGGCATCAGGCGCCAGGGTATTCCACCCCGGAGCACGTACAGGATGCCGTTGACCACCTCGCGCAGGTCCGTGGTTCTGGGATGGCCCCTTTGGGTGTCGGGTGACAGCAGGGGCGCCAACTCCTCCCACTGGGCATCGGTCAAATCGCTGGGATAAGGTTTTCTACTCATGCCCCCAGCCTAACCAGTACCCTTCCCTCACCCCAAGAAGAACCCGCGCACCTTTGCGCCATTGTCACACACCCTCTAATCAAATCGAAACACTATCACCAAACCGGAGAATTCACGACTCAGGTGGCGTGGCTGCGAACGGCGGACAGTTCTGCAACGCACGCGAGCCGCTGGGTCAACCTGCCTGCGCTGCCAGCAGTTTGTCGACCTCACCCTTGTGGCAATGCCGGTATTTGCGGCCGTTCCGGCACGGGCACGGCTTGTTGGGCCCGTGGTTCTGCTTTTTGTAATTCAGCAGGTCCGTTTCATACTGACGCTTGGCACCCTCGAACCCGTCACGGTGATGGTAGGTTCCCCACAGGTCTGATTCCGCCCGCTCGACGCCGTAACGAGCGGCGTACGCCAGGCGATAGAAGAACGGGGCCACCAGTTCGTCGATGAAAGGTATGATCCCCCGCCATTCGTCGGTGTTCTGCAGGCTGAGACAGCAGTGGTTCACATCGGCTCTTTCGTCGAAGAAGTGGAGGTCCGCTATGCCCACGCCCTGTTCTCCCATGATCCGCTGTGCTCGCCCGCCGGTTTCGTACACGGGCGGCCAGGGCGCCAACTCGGATTTGCCGTGGGTCAGCTGAATCTCGATCGCGAAATCATCCTCGACGTACATCCTGTCCCCCTCTCTGCGGGGGATATTGATTTTCAATCCTACGCCGGGCCGGTAAGAGGCTTGCACGCGTAGGTTGCCGGACAGGACGTTGGTCTCCGCATCATAAGCCAGTTGCGGATGACGCTCGGCTAGTTGCTCCAGGTCGGCCGTTGACACCTCTCGGGCGACAAATCGGCGGCCGGTGCCTTCGAGGACGCTGCCGTACTGCTTACGCGGTTGCACCAGGACTGATGCGGAGGCTGTCGATGCTTGGGTGGCCCGTCGCTGCGCTCCGGCATTCGCGCCTGGCCCTGAGGGAGATCCGGCGTTCCGGTCCTGCCCTGCGTTAGAATTGCTCCTCAGTTTGAAGTCCTCGCCGAACAGCTTCTGCCAGGCCGCAATGGACTTAGCCTTATCGGTCTCGTCTCTAGCCTGGCGAGCGGTGCTGGCGTAGACCCCCATGAGGCGACGGAAGTTCTGGTACTGGTTGTCCTCCCAATGCGTGTTGAACGTCAGGTCAGGGTTCGCCGGATTGGCTATCACCGGTATCTGATCGCACTTCTCCAGCCGCTCATCAATCCGGGTCAGCACGGTGGCCACCGTGTCCGCCATCGTGCTGACCTCTTCACCGTCAGCATCTTTCTCCTGTATCGCTTCCCCGGCCAAGGCCGTCAGAATAACGGACGGGACACTGAAGTTGCCCTTGTGATCGCGGAGGAACTTGAGCAGCCTCACGGTGCGCTTGAGATTTCCTTTAGCCCGAATCCACCGAGGGGATACCGCGGCGGCGATCAGACGAGGGATGCGGGGTCAGGGCATGGGTTGGCGAGGACCGGATGCCGGTGAAATGGACGATGGGTAGTGTGGCTGCTACGCCAGGGGATGTTTGCGGCCCGTGGTAGCGGCGTTGGGAGCGATTTTCAGCGCAGACCGCCGGCGGAGACCGTGAGGGGCCCAGCCTGAGGCGCTGATCGTCCAGGCGTGGGGCGTTATTGTGTATAGGTCAAAGGCGGAGGGCGGCGTCAGGAAGGCAGTGGCAGGGCGCGCAGTCTCGCCAGGGCACCAGCGAACTGGTTCTGCCAGGGCCAGCCCCGGGGAAGATGCAAAGTGAGACGGCGTGCCTTGCGGGTGATGCGTCCGGGGAGGGAGAAGAAGCGTCGTCGGAGGGTCTTGGTGGTGATCAGTTGCTCTCCCATGCCGATGCGGGCGGTCCAGCGGGCGAGGTTATGCGCCATCACCTGTACTGCCAGCCAGGCGGCGTTGGCGGGGAAGCGCCCCGAGGGCAGGTGATTGAGCCCCACGCCGTACTTGAGATCGCGGATGGCGTTCTCGATCTCGGCGTGGCGGCGATGGTTGGCCTCCAGTTCCAGGGTGTCGCCGTCTCTATCGGTGATGAAAGCGTGATAGCTGTGGGTGGCAAGCAGCGCGAGTTGGGAGCCGGGCGTGGGTTTCACTCTGCGGACGATGAGTCGGACCGATACGGCGTCGGGCTCATGCTGAAACGGAGTGTAGGTGGTCTCCGCCACGTCGGCGGCTCCCTCCATCCAGTAAGGGATGGGCGTCCACTCTGCTTCGGGTATGGCCTCGATGAGATTGCGCACGCTTTGGTACTGGCGTACGGTGATGGAGAAGCGGACCTTGGTCTTCCGGCAGACGGCGACGATGTCGTGGTTGTAGAAGCCACTGTCGGCCCGCATGGTCAGTGGCCCGGTGGCCCCCGCGTAGCGCACTCGGCTGATGGTCTCACGCAGGAAGTGGGCGGCCCCTCGAGCGGTGTTGGCCCGGCCCTGGCGCAGCCGTGCCATCAGCACGTCGCCGGTTCCGGCGGCAACGGCGAGGAGCGGGTGATAGCCCCGCTGTCCCGCGTAGTTGTGGCGCTGCGCGCCTTCCTTATCCAACCCAAAGGTCTCGCAGACAGTGGAATCAAGATCAATGGTCAGCGGCTCATCGCCGGGTCCGGCACCAGCCGCCCAGGCCCTCGCCAGCGCCTCTCGGCTCACCCGGTCCAGCTGCCGCACGTGGCCCCATCGGAAACTCCGCAGGAAGGTCCCCAGCGTGGAAGGCGCCTTGACTGCGCAGCCCAGCACGTGCTCGGTCCCCCCAGCGCGTAGCGCGTCGGCATCATCAATGCAGTCGCCACCGGCCAATGCCGATGCCACCAACGTCAGTATCTTGTCGCCAGCGTTGGCCCGTCCCGGCGCATCTCCCAAGTCAACGTGGCGGTCAACCAACTCGCCCAGCCCCAGATGATGGGCCAGGGTAACCGGCAAAAGCAGCCCGGCGTTGGCCACCAAGCGGTGATCGTCGAAGGCGACATGGATGCGGTCAGGACGCTCAGGTGGTAGCATCCGTTGGGTGTTCCTTGTGAGGGATTGGTTTTCGTTGTCAAAAACCATTATCCCCGAAGCCGGGAGCACTTTCTTATCCCATCACCATGCCGCCACACCCATCCTTTCGGTGGATTGGGGCTTAGACTGGTAACTAGCACGGTGCTGCCAACCGAATTCAAGCTGATGCATGGTGGTGACGCCCCTTTGTCTTCGACTGCCACGGCGGTGTCAGCGGTACGGACTGACGGCAAGCACCGCTACGAGTGGTCCTTGACGGTTTCCCCCTGGAGCGACGGGGAAAAGGTCGCCGTCGCGTTGAAGATCGACCAGTCCGAAGCGACCGGCAAACCCACGATCACGGGCACGACGACGGTCGGCCAGACGCTGACCGCCGACAAGGGCGATATCGCCGACGCCAACGGTCTCTCCGATCCGCTCGACAACCTGGAATACCAGTGGATCCGCGTCGACGAGTCAACCACGCCCACGACCGAGACCGACATCAGCGGCGCGACGTCGTCGACCTATGTGCTGCAGGCCGCCGACTTCGGCAAGAAGATCAAGGTCAAGCTGACGTTCAAGGACCGCGCCGGCTTCGAGGAGTCGCGCACCAGCGACGCGACCGCCACGATCGACGTCCTGACGCTGCACAGCGACAACGGCGTGCCGCGCGGGGTCTGG
Organism: uncultured Dehalococcoidia bacterium; assembly: GCA_951813535.1. Classification (GTDB taxonomy): domain Bacteria; phylum Chloroflexota; class Dehalococcoidia; order Lucifugimonadales; family UBA3495; genus Bin87. Next base: position 3,953,583 of record OX638345.1, read on the forward strand.
GGCAACGACGACACCATCTGGGTGGCCGAGGACGACTCCGGCACCGACAACAAGATCTTCGCCTACAACCGGGCGACCGGCGCCCGGGACTCCTCCAAGGACTTCGACACCCTGGACGCGGCCGGCAACAAGGACATCCAGGGCATCTGGTCCGACGGCACCACCATGTTCGTGGTCGACTACGTCGACGACAAGCTCTACGCCTACACCGTGAGCACCAAGGCCCGCGACAGCGGGAAGGACATCACGCTGATCAGCTTCAACGACGAGCCGAGGGGCATCTGGGGCAACGCCGACACCATCTGGGTGGCCCAGGACGGCACCGGCACCGACAACAAGATCTTCGCGTACAGGCGCTCCAACGGCAACCGGGACTCCTCCAAGGACTTCGACACCCTGGACGGGGCCGGCAACACCGACGTCGAGGGCATGTGGTCCGACGGCATCACCATGTGGGTGGCCGACTCCAACAGCGACAAGGTCTACGCCTACAAGATGGCGGACGAGAGCAGGGACCCGGACAAGGACTTCGACCTGGTTGCGGCCAACGACGACCCCAAGGGCATGTGGAGCGACGGCGACACCGTGTACGTGGTGGACCCCACCGACGACAAGCTCTACCTCTACCAGCTGGAAAAGCCCAACGCCACCGGCGCGCCGGCGGTCCGGGGCCCGGGGGACACCGCCGCCTGGTCTGCCACGCTCACCGCGGGGGTTGGCAATGTAGGGTCCGGGTATCTCACGGACCCGACCTCCGTAGGGTCCCTCAGCCCCGGCGCCACCTTCACCCTGGAGAGCGTGACCTACACCGTCGAGAACCTCTATGATGAAGGCAATGATAATCTCACGCTGGATCTGGACCGGGAGATACCGGTTGCGTTCACCCTGAACATCGACGGCACCCCCTCTCATTCGGGCAACGCGATTGTCTCGCGAGGAGTTCCTGGAGGCGGTCACCAGTACACCTGGCACGCCACCGGCGTGGTCTGGTCCAACGGCTCCACGGCCCAGGTGTCCCTGACGCCCTACACCGAACGGGTCTTCGCCGTCGGGGAGGCGCTGGTGGCCGACACCTTCGGGATTAGGCTCTGTTGACATTTGATTACAATGGCCGCATGTCAAACATCAGACTATCACCGGAACAGTGGGTCAGGATTCTCGATTTCTTGCGTGGCCGCACTGGCCTGTACGTCGGCCAGGAAGCGGATTGCCGACGGTTTGTCGAGGCCGTCTTATGGATCAACCGCTCTGGGGCGCAATGGCGACTGCTGCCTGCCGAGTACGGGAACTGGAACACCGTCTACAAACGGTTCGCCCGTTGGACTGACCAAGGCGTCTGGGAACAGATGCATCAATGTTTCTCCGACGACCCTGATCTGGAATACCTGATCATTGACAGCACGGTGGTACGGGCGCACCCTTGCGCGGCGGGAGCGCCCCCCAAAAAGGCGGTCAGGCCGCCCAGTCCCTGGGCCGGAGCCGAGGCGGGTTCAGCACGAAGGTTCACGTGAGCGTGGACGGCTTGGGCAACCCCTTGCGGTTCATCCTGACCGGAGGGCAACAGCACGACATCACCCAGGCGGAGGGGTTGATCGCGGGTTACGCTGGCGAGCACGTACTGGCCGACAAAGGATATGACGCTCGGGAGTTTCGCCAGCACATCCTGGAACTGGGCATGACCCCGGTCATTCCGCCCCGCTCGAACCGCAAGGAACCCGCTGATTATGACCGTCATCCGTACCGAGAACGTCATCTGGTGGAATGCTTCATCGGCAAGATGAAACACTATCGCCGGATATTCTCCCGGTTTGAGAAACTGGACACCAGATACCTGGGCTTCCTGCATTTCACCGCCGCTCTCGTCTGGTTACGGTGAAATGTCAACAGAACCTAGCCAGCTAAATGGGATCTATTACGCGGCCGACTTTGGCATCCGGGTTAAGGCATACCAGGAACGCCTCTCCGAAGGCCAAGTACGAGAACAATTCGGATTCCTGCTCAACCGGAACGGCAAAATGTCAAGGCGCAAAGTGAGGCGGTCCGCTCGAGTCACCCAGATCGGGTTGTTGCTGCAACGGTGCGGCATCGCAACTGCCCACGGCAGACGTGCGGATATCGAATTATTGGACAGCTCTTACGAGGAGTTGGGTCCATATTTCCCCGACCTATACGTGGCGACCACCACGCGTGGGCAGCAGCGATGGAGCGCGCTGGAATTCGCGGATTGCGATCCCAATCGCCACAGCGCGCTGGAGCGCCTCCAAATCCACATCTCGGCGTCCAAATGGTGGCGCAGGTGGCAAGACGGAGATCCGGTGCCTGTGTTTGTGGTGGCGGAGACGCCCGCGATTGAGGCGGCCATCTGGGCGGTGGCCGCAGAGGCGGAACTACCGATTGGGACAATGCTGCTTGCTGAGGTGGTGGCCCGGTGCGGGTCCGGCGCGGACCCGGAGTGGCGGCTCCAAGTACCGGATGGTCGACGCCCTCAACAGGAAAACCTGGGGGTGCGGCATCCGGATGCGCCCGCCCAGGGAGCCGCACAGCTATTGGACGCGGGCAGCCGGCCCGAGGCGCCGGCGCAACCTGAGCCGCGAACATCGCCCGTCCAAAGGGCTCTTCGGTCCATCTTCGGGTAACCCCAACGACACGGACGAACATGGGACGCCGCCGGCGTAATTGGCCAATGTCCACGGCGACGGCGCCAAAAGGGCGTGCACGATTTATCTACCCTTGGCAGGCGTTCGTGCGCGAGATGTGATGCGGGCCGTAATCTCAATCTCGGAGATTGCGTCAGGAGCGGTCGTTTGCGGTCCTCCTCCAACTGGGCAGAGCGCGTCCGCGCGTCACGGGAGATTTGCACTTGCCCGGTTTTCGCAATGGAGCGTATAGCCGCTGGTTTCGTGCATCGGAAACATTGCTGATGTCCCAGTGGTTCCGGGACCAATCGTGGCCGGCGACTTGGGTAACCGGCTCCCCAACCCAGGGGCATATGCCACGTTTTGGCCGTCGTGCCGTTGGTATAGTCAACGGCAATCCCCACGTCAATTGCGGCTGAATCTCCTGGTTCATCAGCGCTCAGGGTACGAAACGGTGCAGGGTATGCTCTGGCGAACTTATCCTGCACGTCGCGAGTCGAGGCGGTCCGGCATCCAGCGGTGAAGCGATGATGCTTGCAGCGGAGGTACCGCCGGCGAGTTGAGCTTGATGTCGCTTCGACGTGTCCCAGCCGCCAGTCAGCATCGACGATCCCGCACAATCGCGCCGGACAGCCCGATAGGCATAGTCGCTCTGTTGTTGCACTGTGATGCTCCGCGTTGATCGGCATCGCAGCCGTCGCTGAACGGCCACGCTTGTTTGAGCCAGCCTCGTCGACACTGCATTTAGCAACTGTGCCCCGTAATTTGGTTGCGCGCATACCGCAGTTCATCGACGCGCACTGTGGGACATAAATATCGTTTTGACTGGCGGGTTATCAAGCGTGCGCGGCATAAAATCAGGTTCACAACTATGCACCTGCGCTCAACGGCCAGCGCCGTATTTTCCGCTTTCTTGCGTAGCGATATGCAGGCGAGAACCACCAAAGCCCTTGCTCTCACGTCGGGAGGGTTATTAAGGAGGCGCTGATGAGCGCCGCCGAATGGCAGCCCGCCCGAACCGGTCCGAAGTGGGAATGGCGAATGTGGAGTGGGACCATGCCCGCCAGTGGTCGGACGCAGTGATGGGCAGACCGCCTCTCCAGATCGGTCGGGCGCGAGTAGCCAGGCGGACATATGTGAGCCGCGTGTCCGCGCCGCCAGGACATGGCGGGTGCGGGCTGCTGGACAATCTTTGATGGAAGCAACGTGAGAGATGATCTGGACGCGCTACCAATCGTCAACTACCGTCGCCAAGGGACGAAAGACGATGGCTCCGTTCACGTTGTAGACGTTACGCTTGACGCCGTGGGGTCAAACCAACACCCGCAGCAATCCCGTTGCAAGGAGACTCTTCCCCATTTGCAAATTCAGAACAACGGACATCAAGCCGATGTGATCAGGGGAGGTAACGCCCCGGTGCTGATCACCGGAGCCGCCGGATTCGGTGGATCCCACTTGGTCAGGGAGCTGTTGAATTACGGCGAGCGCGTTACCGGCCTGGACATCGTGCCGCCGTCTCACGCCGGCCTATTGGGTCAGGAACTGGGCCACACTCACTTCCGCTACGTGTGGAAGAGCCTTCAGGACATCCAGCCGAGCGACGTTGCCGGTCCAGGCACGTCCAAGCTGATGCGGCGGTTCTCTGTGGCGAAGATGACGGTGGCCGGGTTGCCCTGGGTGGCATAGGCGAAGCCGTCGTCGCGGTAGCGTTCGAGGGTTTCCTCGATCTCATTGCGCGTGCGTATCGCGCTGACGGTGGTGTTGCGGGCGTAGGTCATGGCGTTCACCTGGCGATGCCGCGGTGCCGCGCCGGACGGCTGCGCACGATGGCAATTATAATGGCCCTGGAAATGGCGGGTGCGCTTCCAGGCGTCCGGACGGAGCCGGATGCGCCGATATTGACGCGGAGGTACGGTTGGTCATGATCGCCGATGCCGGGGAAACGACGGCGCTGATGACGGAGCTGGGGGAACTGGACCTGGCTCTGGACGAGCTGGGGCAGCTGTTCGCCGTCGAGAATGACCGGGCGAGCCTGGCTTTGGAGCGTCTCGAGGAAGACGGTGCCGACCTCCACCGGCTGGATGGGATGCTGGCCCGATGGCGGGACGAGGTTGACGTGTTCGACGCGCTCCGGCTGCACGGCGACGAGCAGTTCCACTCCAACCTCCTGGCCTGGCTGCTGGACCCCCGGGGAAGTCACGGGCTGGGAGACCATTTCCTGCAGCGGTTTCTGGCGGAGAGCGGCGCGCTGCGGGCCATACCCGCCGCGGACCGGCCGAGCACGCTGGTGCGGCGGGAGAAGAGTCTCGAGTTCGACGGGGAGTACGGTCGCCTGGACATCTGGATGCTCAACGAGAACAGCGATGGCGGTTTCGTCTGCGCCGTTGAGAACAAGGTCTGGGCATCTGAGGGGGAGGGTCAGCTGGCCTGGTACCGCAGGGTCCTGGCGCATGACCATCCTGACCAACGGGTCCACCGCGTGTTCCTGACGCCCCGGGGCGTGCCGCCGGACGCTCCGCGGGAGCGGGAGCACTGGGTGCCCATGTCCTACACGGACATTCTGCGGCTGGTCGAGGAGACCATGGCAGCCGCGGGGGATGCTGTCAACGAAGACGTGCTGGCGTTCCTGGGCCAGTATGCGATCACGCTGAGGAGGAACATCGTGCCCGAAGTGAGCAATGACGTCCACGAACTGGCCCGCCGGATCTACCGGAAGCACAAGCGGGCGATTGACCTGATCATCGAGCACCGGGAGCGCTACGAGCCGAACTACGTTACCGAGGGATTCCGGATGATCCGGGATGCCATCGGCCGGCAGCCGCTGTGGAGGGACACCACGTCCAATTATCCGTACGCGCGGTTCATGGCGGCGGGTTGGGGAAATTCGACGAGCTGAAGCTGGACGACTGGCCCTACGCGCTCCTGCTTTTCCAGGTCCAGGTGACGGAGCGACGGGCGACGCTGACGCTCTTCATGGCGCCCTGCGGGGATGAAGTGCTGAGGAGCAGTATTTTCCACCGCGTCAGGGGCTACCTGGATACTGTCCATGCTGACCAGCCCGCCTACACGGAAGACTACGTCAGCCTGAACACCTTCGGGGACATACTGAAGGAGGGAGACTACGACAGCCGGTGGGACGAGGAGAGAACCTGGGAGATCATCGATGGTCGCCTGGCGGAGTTCGCCCGGGTTGAGTTTGCCGAGATCGACCGGATCGTCGTGGAATGCCTGGAGGGGAGCCCTAGGGGAGAATGATGGTGGGAGCCCGATGCTGGGAGGCTGGTTGCTAAGGGCCTACCCGCTGCCTGTTGGCACGGGAACGGAGCGCGGGCGATGAATTCAGTTGGCTCCGGTGCTGACCGCAGCGAGGGGTACGTTTACCGGCGCTGCTACCTGGACGAGGACGTCTGGGAGGAGGTGGACGCGGCGACGGTATGTCGAGCGCTGGGCGAGGCATATCGGGACGTGTCGCTGGCGCTGGACTTCCTGCACGAGGCGGGAAGCATTCGCACGCCGGCGGCGGTGTTTGAGGTGCGAACTTCCTGACCGGGATTGGAGATAAAAGGGCGTGTCGTGTCACACCCAGGGCCGGCGCTTGGAGAATGCCTTGGCGGACTCGGGGGTGGGCAGGCCCCGCTGCTCCAGGAGCATGAGGGTCAGGCGGCGGAACTCCTCCCGGTCGTGGCCGGTGATGACCGCCTGCTCGTGGGCCTCGGAGATGGCCACCGGATAGCCCAGGCCCAGCTGGCACTGTTTCACCAGCATGGCGTGGCTGAGGGCCAGCAACTCGGGATCCTGGGCCAGCCAGTCGGGGACCTCGATGCGGGCGATCTCGGAGCCGCCGCTCAGGTAGTAGAAGTGGCTCCACTCTTGGCCGGTGGCCAGGCCCAGGGCGAAGCGGGCCGCCAGGTGGCTGGACCGGTACAGGGGCGAGCGATGGCCCGGTTCCAGCAGCAACTCGAGCAGCTCCCGGTCGTCGAACCCCGCCGCAGCGTCGCAGATTTCCGACTGGGAATGGCGGGCGGTGCAGAAAGGTGATGGTGTCCGACTTCAGCCGCATCTCCCGACGCTTTGACGAACTCAATCGGTGGACGCCGCCCGCAGACGCGCCAGGGCGGGCTGCAGACGGTCACCGATGAGCAGGTCGGCGACGTAGCGGGGGTAGTTGCCGCGCTGCAGGTCCCAGAAGGCCAGAGTGCCGTCCAGCAGGGCGAGTACCGGCCGATCGTCGGGCAGGCTTTCGACGGCATCAGCCAGGCGTTCCACCTCCTGCACGGTGCGCAGGGCACCCAGCAGCGGACCCGCGATCAGGGTTTCACCGCGCGTTCCGTCGGGAGACCGGATGTACAGGTCGTCGTCCTCCACGGCCAGGGTGGGCTCGCTGAACAGCCGGCAGCCGAAATCACGCCCGTAGGTGATGATGCAGCCGCCCAGGTTGATGAGGTGGCAGCGCAAGGGCAGGTGGCGGTCCACGTCGATGTGGGAACCGTCCACGGATAGCGCGACCCACTCCTGGGGAATCTCCGGCGGCGGCCGGCTGCCCAGCAGGCCCTCGGGACCGGTGCGGGCGGAGATGTAGGGGCGGCGGCCCACCGCGGCGGTGCGGAAGGCGGCCTCGTCGGCGGCTACTTCGAGAGCGCGGTCGACGGCATCGTCCAGGCTCTGGGCTCTGGTTGTGGCGTCATTTACCACGCCGTCCAGGGAGGACAGCAGCTGTCGGGTGGTGAGGCCCAGATCCAGCGCCACGGCTGTGGGATGAGTGAGTCGGTCAGGGCAGGACGCCGATGCGGAACTTTTTCGTGCCGCACTCCACGCAGACGGAACGAGTGGCGGGTCGGCCGTTCTTCATGGTGACGGCCTCAATGTCCTGGGACGCGGTCTTGGCCTTGCACTTGACGCAGTAAATCTCAACGCTCGCGGATGGGGTGGTCATCGTTGACAGCTCCTGGTCCGGGAATGGCGGAGGCAAGTGTACTCCACGGCCGCGGTTTCCCGGCTGATCCGTGGTCAGTGGTTCGCATTTTGATGACACTCGGGCTTTACACCGGCGCGGGGAGGGCCGATACAATGGTTTCACCGCTGCGGGCAGTGCGGCCGACGAACCCCGACTTCTGCCCGCAGCAGACAACCGGATAAGGTTGCATCCCCCCTACAGCGCCTGCTCCCGTCGTTGATTCTCCGGCAGGTGCAGTGGCGCGCCACCGGGCGCATCGTGGTCTCTGCGGCGTCCATCTTCGGCATGAGGCAGCCGGTGAGTGCTCGTTGATGGTGAGTGCTCGTTGGGGGCGAGGGTTCGTTGAAAGGGTGGCGGTGGCCAACGTGACGTTTTCCACCCCTGGGCGAAGCGCCGGCACACCCTGCGGGTCACAAATGGGATGCCCCCAACCTGATCCGGTACCCACACCCGTTCGCACGAGAGCCGAATTCATGAGCCAGCAACCCCAGGGCGTCCTGATCGCCATCGACTGGGAGAACATCCGGCGCGGCGCGCAGCTCTACCAGCGCGACGTCAGGCCGGCCGAACTGTGCCGGGCCATGCAGGGCGTGGGCCGCATCTTCGGAGAGGTGGCGGGCGGCAAGGCCTTCGGCGACTGGTCGCTCCAGGCCGGTGATGGGCGGGAGTTCGCCGAGCACGATATCGTCCTGTATCACGCTCCCCGCAGCCGCGCCGGTAAGGACCGGTCGGATCCGGCCATCCTGCCGGAGGTCTACGAGTGGATCAGGGACCGTGAGGACTGCGGCACGGTGATCCTGGGCTCGGGCGACGCCTGCTATCAGGTCCTGGTGGACCGGGCCCGGATCCACGGGCGGCGCATCGTGCTGTGCGCCTTCAGCCGGTCGGTGTCCACTGACATGCTGTCCACGTTGCCGTTCTTTCCGCTTGAGGCCGAGCTGGGCATTCGGACGGCGGAGCACGGCGACGTCAACGTGACACTCTCCGTGGTCCCAGAGGTCGACGACCCAGACACTGACGATGCGCTGGAGCGTTTCGTCCGGGAGATGAACCAGTTGGAAGGTCGGCTGAACTTCGTGGGCTACAGCATGCTGTGCAACCAGTGGATGCTGGAATGGGGGATGGGGTGGAACGAGCAGGAGTGTCGGAGGCTGATTGACCAATACCAGGATGCGGGGATCGTGGAACGCCACGAGGTGGCCAACCACCACAATCCCGATTGGCCCACGTCAGCCATACGGCTGGTGCGCGCCAACGAGACGGTGCGCCGTGCATTGGGGTTCAGCGACGGGCCCGTATCAAAACCGGTCCCGGCGTGATGACGGCGCCGGGACGGAGAGTCAGATCGAGGGTCTCCTCGACCTCGTTGCGGGTGCGCGTGGCGCTTACCGTGGTGTAGCGGATGTAGGCCACGGCGTTCACCGGTGCGGGCCTGGTGCTGATTGTGGGTCGACGGCGCGTCCAGGAGACGCTGAACCGGTCGGCAGTCCAGCAGTGAGGAACTTCCACGGCGGCAGACTTCACTGCACGAACTCTGCCAGAAAGAAGCACGCCGTCATTAATTGCCCCGAACAACAGCGGGAGCCGGCGGGCCGAAAGTGGCAGAGTTGGGCGCAAGCTCTGCCACGGTTATTTCAACAACCTGCAGCTGCTTGGCAGCGACTGCGCTCCCTACGTACGCGTGCGATATCCGGTGCTTTCACATGCACCTCTTCTCTCTCCAAGTCGGCTAGAGCAGGCAAAACACGTCCCCACAAGACGATGAATGGCTCAACCTGCCCGCCACGCGCCGCGACGATACCGGCCATCCCTTCGGACGGCGGTCGGGTATCGCGTCGCGACCCGGATCTATTGGAAGACGGGAAGTCGTACCTCTTCGTAACTCGCACCAATGCTGCGGGCGATGAGCACACGGTGGTTCTTGGCGTGGGAAATCTGCCGTTGGATGTGGCGAAAGACATGGACCGGTCCACGGTTTTAGAAAGCGATGACGCTAACCAACTCCGGACCCGCTTCCAGGACGCCATCGACAACCAGATCGAATACGATCCCAATGAAGTAGAGGAGCCAGTGGAAGGAGAGAGCTCCGGCGGTTCTCGCGACTCGTCGCGCTGAGGAGGTACAGTGCGTTTACGCAAGAGGCATGAGTCATCCCGTTGGGCAATGCGTCCGGCAACGCGACCGAAACTGGGCGTGGTCAGCTGATCTGGTCGAGGTCGTCCAGCAGGCCGTTGCGCACCGTCCAGAGCACCAAACCCTGCATGGTTTCGAGCCCCAGTTTGTCCTGGATGCGGTAGATGGTGTTGCGAACGGTGACCGGTTTGATTCCCAGCGTCTCCGCGATGCGGTCGTAGGACAGGCCCATGGCGAAGGAGACCAGGATCTCCCGCTGTCTCTCGGTGAGGCCAGCGTGGTCTGCGGCATCCGCTGCTTTCGCGCCGCCGCGAATTCCGGCGAACACCCTGGTCACCACGTCAGCGGGCACGCGCAGTTCACCCAGGGCCACGTCCCGCACGGTTGTCAGCAGGCGATCCAGGCCCGACTCCTTCTGGAGGTATCCGGTCGCGCCGGCGGATATGGCCTCCACCACAGCGTCTTCCTCCGAGGAGGCGGTCAGCATGACGACGCGGGTTTCCGGAGCGAACTCCATGATCTCCCGGCAGGCCTGCACCCCGTCCTTATTCGGCATCATGACGTCCATGACCACCACCTCCGGGGATACCCGGGCGGCCATCCGGACCGCCTCCTCACCGTCGCCGGCCTGTGCCACCACCTCGAATTCCCCAGTCTGCTCCAGCACCTGCTTCAGGCCCACCCTCAGGACCGAGTGATCGTCAACAATCATCACCCTGATGCGTTGGTCCGATGACATCTCCGTTCTCCTCTCAGGCGAGCTGCGCCGACGACGGTACCACGCAGGCCACCGTCGCGCCGCCCATTGGCCCCCTCTTTTCCACCACGAGACTGCCGCCCAGACGGTGGGCGTCGCGGGTCATGTTGGCGAAGCCGTGGCCCCGATCCGCGTAATCGTCGGGAAGTCCGGTTCCGTCATCCGACACCGAGAGCCGGATGCCCTCTGCGTCGTAGCGCAGCGCGATGGATACCTGGCCTGCTCCCGCATGCCGGTAGGCGTTGGTGAGGGCGTTGTGGGCGATTGAAAAGAGCAGGCTCCTGGCCTCAATCGAAAGGGGCGGCTCCACTCCAGACTGAGTCAGTTCAGCGGGCACGGAGGTGACGTTGGTGAAGCTGGTGGCGTGGGACCGCAGCACCCGGCCGAGCTCGCGGCCCTGGTAGATGCCGCCCATGTTGATGGGGTGTCGCAGTTCCCAGATCATGGACCGGGTCAGCTGAGCCGTCGCCTCCAGGGTGGCGGCCAGTTCGGGATTGGCGTCGCCGCCAAGCCTTTTGGCGGTGTCGATGCCCAGCCCGACCATGTACGCCGACTGGACGGTGGTGTCGTGGATCGCCTGGGAAAGCTCGGTGCGCTCGCGCTGCAGCGTCCGCTCACGATCGACGGCCTGGCCCCATCTCATGCGCTCGAACCTGGAGACCAGGTTCACCATCGCCACGATGGCGTACATGATGGCGATGCGAGCCAACAGCGTCTTCTCGTCCCTCGCCGCCATGTCCAGGCCATCCCCCGCGGCCAGGCTGATGGCCAGATAGAGCGCGGACACCATGGTCACCCAGGCCATATTGAGCCGGAAGGAGGTGAACATCACCGCGAATCCGGCCAGCAACGGGTAGAAGAACAGGTGGATGAAGGGGTGGTTGAAGCCGTTGCTGATCGCCGCCGCCGCGGAAATGGTGAACAGGTCCACCGTGAAAACGGCCAGGATCAAGCGCCATGTGATTGGCCGCCTCGACCGGAGCCGGCAGTAAACGAACCCGTTGAACCCGGCCAGCAGCAGAAGGAGCGACATATAGGCCGCGAAGAGGGTTGCCCCGTAATGGGCCCGATACACCGTTTCGACGAATACCACGGCGCTCAGGAACCAGTGAACCCGGACCGAAACGGTGGCCACGTATCTGAGGCCGTCCGGATCGAACTGGTTGAGAGGCCAGTCGCTGACCCGAAAGGCGTGGGCCACCTTCGAGACCGGATGAAGGTTCCGGCTGTGGGCTGACCGGTGGAACATTCCCCCTCCTGAGCGCCGGTGGCATACGCGCGCCTGACGGTCGCGGGCGTTCTGATGCGGACTGCGCGCCAAATGTAATCATCCAAGGATCGCATCCGCAAGGAGCGCCTGCCCATTGTGGTGGTAGCGATAGTACCCATCAGAGGGTTCGTAGCACCACGCGACGGGCTTCCGAGTGTTGATTCAGACGGTTCTGAAGGTTCGTCTCCAGACCGCTGGTGGGTACCGGCCGTGGAGGCGCGGTTGGGAGCAGCGCGGGCATCCATGCTGGACAAGCGTGTGCTGTGTGGACATTGGGGCGAGCGCCTAATGGAGATGGGGCGTCAGGACCTTTATCCGACAGGGAAAAGGTGATTAATATTTTTTGGGCCGCTTGCCATGCATGGACATGTATGGGATGGAGTCTCGTCAAAGAACACATACCAGAGACAGCCGGCATGGGGACAATCACAGCCCGGACAACGGCCCCCGGGTTCGCTCTGTCGCGGTGAAAACGCAGAGCGCAGTGGGGGAAACATAAGCGCCTGGTCAGGGGTGTATTTGTTGGGTATTGGCCAGGGCCGAAGCCCTCATGGCATGGAAGCGTCCAATACTTTATCGGCGCAACCTAATCTGAGACTGCAGCACTGACGCGGGTCCGACGGGGAATATTGAGGCATGGGAACCACAGAGCTGGCCAACAATACGGTTGAAGACGCAATTGACAGCATAAATAGGCAAGAGCGGCTAGCCTCGCTGCCGGGCTCTCCCTCGTTGTCACGGGCGATCCATCGACCTGGAGGCGCGGCGCAGGCGGACGGAGATGCGGCGGCCCCTCATCAGGGAGGCGAGCTTCACCAACGGAACAGTCCTCTTGGATTACTTGGTGGCGCCTGCGCGGAGCGTCCACCGCCCTGACTCCGGTCAGAGGGTTAGCTCCGGACCGAGGAAGACAAGAGTCAGACAGATATGGAGACGCCATGCAGCCCCGCGAGGAACTGTCAGAAATAGCCGAAGCCCTGTTTCGCAAACATCTGGAACGCGAGATCGGAACCGTGATCCGGTTCGCACCAATCTCGGCAGAAGCCAGCCACGACGACAAAGGGAGACCGACCTTCCAAGTCACCATCGTCTACGAAGGCGAGATCGAAGAGACCAACGGCAAGAGTGAAGCTGCGGCCCGCAGCTCAGCGGAGAAGGTGATGGAGGAACTCGGACTCCACGCCCTGCCCACCTGGGTCTTCGTCCCCGAGCACGAGTACCCGGGCTACCTGAGGAGGCGGGCGCAAAAACCCCCGGCAACGTTGCGCGAGCGATGGTCCACTCGTATGCCTGAAAGGCAACAGTGAGCTGACGCGCAAGGCCTTGCCATATCGAGGGCATTCATGGAGCCCAAAGCGCGGTTAGGAACAGTATGGAGATAACAGCATGAACGGACAGTGGCTGCTCTCCGTAGTTATCCCTGCCACGGGCACGGGTGGCTGGGTCTCGCTTTCAGCAGCGCCGCAACGAGAAACAGAACTGCTCCGCTGCCGACAATCACGAGGCACGTGGCCCGATCCGTCCAATCGTCTGCATCACAACAACGGAGCAACAGGGTATGAGCGCCGCAGCAGTCGCAGACGCCGTCCGTGAGGCCATGGCAACCCGCGAAAGGCACGCCGGCACAAAAGGGCTGGGGCGGAAACCTCGCAAGGTAATGCATGAAACTGCCGAGACGACATGTTGCCGCCTTGGTGGCCCGACTGCCGTGTCCGATGGAGCGCGGGCACATCACGAACCGCCACTGCCGGATCAACATCAGAGTGGAGACGAGGGCGTGAAACCGTTGCGCCGGACCACCTTCAGCAGGATCTGGACACGATTCAAGGCGCTCCCGACCGGAGCCAAGCTGATGTTGAGCGTCTTCACGTTCTGCGGAGCCTACAGCATCGCGCAACTCGTCCAGGGCATTACGGCCGGCCAGATCACGTTCGTCATTGGTGGCGTAGCCTTCGGGGCGCTGAGCGTACCACTCATCATCATCGCCTGGCAGGGCCGTGAATCGGACCAGGACGATGCGGACCCGCGGTCATGACGCACAATATGGGCATCGAACGTAGGAGCGACCACAGGGAATACGCCAGCATGGACGAATCGATTGCGCCCACCCCCACCCGTAGACGGCCACCGCGCTGCCGGACGACGGCGTAAATCGAAAGAACGAACTCAACGGTACCAGGGCCGTCGGCGGGCATCGAACGCAAGGTAGCTTCGTGAAGGTCTTCTGACGAGGCCCAAATGATAATGAAATTGCTCAGAGGCCTGCTGTCCAACTCACCCCATTGCTGGTTGGCGCGGCGTTGCTGATTGCTGCCACAGGGGTTGCGTGCGTGAGCGCGACCAACCCGGTGGAAATCCTCTCGGGCGTTTCCGACGACCATATTACGTTCGGTCAATCTGCGGTCTTCAGCGGGCCCGCTCAGGATCTGGGCCGGGATATGCGTCTGGGTATCAAGGTTGCGTTCTACGAGGTGAATCAGGCGGGCGGCGTTCACGGCCGCCGGTTGGAACTCAAGACCATGGATGACTCTTACGAGACCGACTACGCTTTGCACACCACCAAGAGGCTCATTGAGAAGGTCGGAGTTTTCGCCCTGATCGGGGCGGTCGGGACGCCCACGACCCGCGTCTCAAGCCCCCTGGCCCACGAAGCCGGCGTACCGTTTCTTGCCCCGTTCACCGGGGCGGAGTTCCTGCGCGACCCGGGTCTGGACAACGTGGTCAATCTCCGCGCTTCGTATTACCAGGAAACGGAGGAGATGATCGCCCGCTTGACCGAGGACTTGGGGGTAACCCGCGTCGCAGTCCTGTACCAGGACGATCCCTTCGGCGCCAACGGTCTGGAGGGTGTGCGGCGGGCTCTGGAACTCCGCGGGCTGGAACCGGTGGGGGCCTGGGATTACCAACGGAATTCCGGCGTGGTCAGGCAGGCGGCATCCAGCCTGGTTGAGGTCGACCCTGAAGCGGTCGTATTGATCGGCACGCAAGACGCGGTGGCCTCCACGATAAAGCTGGTGATCCGCGACATTCGCCCGGTATTCATGACGGTCTCCTTCGTGGGCGGAACCGCCCTGGCGAAGGCGGTGGAAGGCCATGGGCGCGGTGTTTATGTCACCCAGGTGGTTCCCTTTCCCGAGGACGCCAGCATGGCCGGTGGTTGCCGACTATCACGCCGCCCTGGCCCGGTACGATCCCAATGAGGAACCGGGATTTGTCTCCCTGGAAGGATACCTGGCCGGTCGCCTCGCCATCTTCGGTCTTGAGGCCTGTGGTCGTGAGCTCAGCCGCGAATGCTTCATGGACAGCCTGAATACGACAGGCGTCATCGACCTCGACGGATTTCAGCTCAAATTTGGCCCCAACGACAACCAGGGATCGGACTCAGTGTTCCTGACCGTGGTCGGTACGGACGGAGAGTACCGCCAGGTCGATAGGTTTGATCGGCAATACTGAATTGCGCCGGCAGGCTGCTGACCCCGCAGGCGTTGGCAGACCCAGACTCCGGGAGCGAACCGCGGACGGTGGCATACAACTCCCATGGACACCGTCGCCAGCAGGATGATCAACATCGCCATATTCATTTATCTGCTTTCCCATCGTCTGCTGGAGGACCATCGCCTGGAGGCACTGG
The DNA here is from genome assembly GCA_951813535.1 of uncultured Dehalococcoidia bacterium. GTDB lineage: Bacteria > Chloroflexota > Dehalococcoidia > Lucifugimonadales > UBA3495 > Bin87. Next base: position 3,968,964 of record OX638345.1, read on the forward strand.
TAAGTTCTGCCCAACCGGCAGTCGATGTCGGGGTACGGTGCCGGCCCAACAGGGACTGCCTCCAGGTTGGGGTAGTCTGAAGAAGCGGGGCGCGGTCTATGGTGCGTTTTCTCCCATGCTATCCGAGTCCAACGTCCGCTGGTTCAGTTACGCGATCCGGCGCAGGGTCTCGCGCCCAGTTCGGTCGATGTAGGTGAGTATCGGCATGACCCAGCCAACATGCTGATCATGTCAGCGAAATTGATAGCGCCGCACTCGGCAGCGGGGTAAGGCCGTTTGCACTTTCTACACTTTCTATAGGAACGTTCGCGATCGCAGCTGTGATGTTCAGATGAGTTATCGGTTTTGGCCTTTGGCCAGGCTGCCTTGAAACGGTACATTGGTGAAACAGCAACGGTGGGAACGAATGCGGTGCAACCGTGCACAGTGGGTATCTGGTCGGGCGGAGGTGCCCGCGTTGGTGAACCGACCGTTCAGGTTGCTGCGGGACCGGTTCTGGCCCGGAGACTGGGCCGGACCCTATGAGGCGCACTATGCCGCCTTGGTCTCGATCTGCGTCCGCTGGTGCGTGGCCGCGCTGTGCGTGGCGTCGGAAGGTTTCTCACTGTCGGTCGCTGGCCCCGACATGTAGGAACTACCGGTGGCTCCGTACCACCGACTTGTAGATTCCCTCGCCTACGCTGCTTGAAATGCGCAAAGTCCAGCTCAGTGTGATCAATGATTCTTGCTTTGCCATCCTGCTTATGCCTCAACCCACGTGGCTGCCTCCGCATTTTCGGCAACATATTATTTGAGGCAACCACTTCCGTTGGGTAACGTTTTAGGTGAGGCAATGCGGCCGGCGAAACCATCAAGTTTGACATGATTTTAGTCGTCACATGGGACCGACGGCGCAGTCCGTGGCGGTTTGCCGGCAATATTAGAGCGTTTTGCGAGATCGAGCCGTGACCAGCGCTATCCGCCGCCCACACACTGAGAGGAAAATTGGACATCCTGAGCCGCTTGGCCCTGAGCCGCAAGTCGGTGACCATCATGGTGATGGTTCTCTTCCTTGTCGCCGGTGTCTTTTCTTATGGCCAACTGCAACGGGAACTGTTCCCGGACATCAGTCTGGGCCTCATCCGCGTCATCACCTACGATCAGCAGAGCGACCCCATCACCGTGGCCGACGAGGTCACGGCCAAGGTGGAGGACGCCATCGCCGGTGTGCCGGACCTGGAGCGATACACGTCCACCTCCACCGGCAACGAGTCACTGGTGATAGCCAATTTCCCGTCCTCGGCCAACCTGGATGAAGCGGAGGACGAAATCCGCAGCCAGGTCAGCGGGCTCGCTCTGCCGGACGGCGCCACCTCGCCCGCCGTGGTGCAGGTGACTTCCGATGCGTTCCCCGTCATGTGGCTCAGCGTGAGCGGCCAGCGGGACATTCCTGCCCTGCAGCGGGTCGTGGACGATGAGATCATCCCGCGCATGGAGGCCGTCTCGGGCGTTTACGATGTCGAAGTCGCCGGCGGCGTCGAAGAACGGGTCTCCGTCATTGTTGACCCAGCCCGCCTGGATGAATACGGACTCACCATCCAGAGTGTGATCAACGCGGTGGGCGGAAACGCCATAGACCTCAACGCCGGCGAGCTCACCCGAGCCGGGCGTTCCGTGACGCTGCGCACCTATCACGGTTACAGCGACCTGGACGCCATTCGCGACGTGCCGGTCGGCGTTGTGCGCGGCGCTCCTGGCGGAGACACGCGGCCCATACTGGTATCCGACGTCGCCGAGGTCGTGGTTGACACCCCCGACGCCAAAATCGTTTCCCGCACCAACGGCCAGGCCAGCCTGTCCCTGTCGGTCCAGCGAAATCCCGATGGAAACACCATCGCCCTCACCAAGGAACTCCTCGCCGTCATCGACGAACTCGTACTCCCGCCCGATGTCCACGTCGAGATTCTCTACAACGACGGCCCCGAACTGGAAGCAGAGTTGAACAGCGTAACCAAGCAGGGCGGTCAGGGGTTCGTCATCGCCATGCTGGCGATCTTCCTGTTCCTGATGCAGCTGCGCCCGTCGGTCCTGCGCGGCATCCTGAACTCCCTGCGGCCCACCCTCATAATTGCTCTCTCCATACCGCTGAGCCTGATGTCAACCATTCTCATAATGGCGGTCATGGACTGGACGCTCAACTTCATGAGCCTGGCCGGTTTGGCCATCGCTGTGGGCCGCATCGCTGACGACAGCATCGTCGTACTGGAAAACACCTACCGCCACGTCAATGCCGGAGAACCGCGCGCCAGCGCCGCCCTGCGGGGCGCCCAGGAAGTCGGCGCGGCCATCGTCGGCTCCACCCTGACCACCGTGGCCGTTTTCCTGCCGCTGGCGTTCATCCCCGGCACCGTGGGCCAGTTTTTCCTGCCCTTTGCCCAGACGGTCTGCGTTTCCCTCGTCGCCTCCACTTTCGTTGCCCTCACCGCGGTGCCGGCGCTGGGCTCCCTGCTGCTGCGCGAGGGTGATCTGGTGGCAGAAGACGCCGCCGAGGACACCTGGCTGCAGCGCGGCTACACCCCCGTCCTCCGCTGGACGCTGGGCCACCGCCTCATCACCGTGACCGGTTGCCTGGCCGCCGTGGCCGGCAGCCTCTATCTGGTGACATTCCTGCCCGTCACGTTGTTCTCGGCCGGCGATGCCGCGGCACTCCGCATCGACGTCAGAATGGCGGAGAACACCGGCCCCGGCCGGATGTTTCAGGAGGTCCGCGGTATTGAGACCATCCTGGACGGCTACATTGAACGGGGCTACATCACCTCTTACCAGGTGACCATGGGCGCCGCCAGCGGGGGCTCGGCCGGCGGCTCCAGGGGAAGCGGCTACGACATCGCCGGCTTTTCTCTCGCACTAAGCGAAGACTTCCCGCAGAGCGCCGTCGCCGAGCTGCGCGCCGCCCTGCCCAACAACGAAAACGTTGAGACCCAGCTATTCGTTGATTCCTCCGGCCCGCCCCAGGCCGGCCTGCAGGTGAACGTCACCGGCAGCGATTTTGAAGCTGTGAAAGGCGCCGCCCAGAACCTGCTGGCTCGCATCGAACCCATTGACGGCCTCGCCAACCTCAAGACCAACCTCGGCGACGCCAAGGAAGAACTCACCTTCGTCGTTGACCCCGCCGAAGCCGCCAACTACGGGCTCACCTCCCGCATGGTGGCCGGTCAGGTGCGCACCTGGGTCCACGGCATGGACGTGGCCGACGTCAACCTGGAGGGCGACGTCCATGAGGTGGTGATTCGGGGACGAAAAGCAAGCGTTGACGAAATCGCCGAGCTGCAGCGCCTTTCCATCGGTGGCCCCGCCGGCGTCGTCCGTCTCGGCGTTGTCAGCGAAGTCAAAACCACCATCGGCCCCTCGGTCGTTACCCGCTACAATGGCGACCGCTCGGTGCTCATCACCGGCACCTTTGAGGGCCAGGACGCTCAGGACATCGCCACCCGAGTGGACCGCATAATCCGGGAGACTCCCCTGCCCCCGGGCGTCAGCGTGGAGCAGGGCGGTCTGGCCAGCGACATCGAGGAGCAGTTCGCCAGTGTCTATCTGGCAATGATCATCGGCGTTTCGATGGTCTATCTGGTCATGGTGGCCACCATGGGTTCCCTGCGCGACCCGCTTATCGTGGTCCTCAGCATGCCCCTGGCCATTGTCGGCGCGATGGTTGCCCTGACCGTCACCGGACGGGCCCTGAGCCTGCCCTCGATGATGGGGTTCCTGTTCCTCATCGGCATCGTCGTCACCAATGCTATCGTCCTCCTCACATTTGTCGCCCAGCTGCGGGAACAGGGCTACGGCGCGCTGGACGCCCTCGTTGAGGCTGGACGAACCCGCCTGAGGCCCATCCTGATGACCGCTTTCACCACCATCCTGGCCCTCTTCCCATTGGCCTTGAGCGGCTCCAGCGGACTGGTCGGCGCCGAACTGGCCACGGTAGTCATCGGCGGGCTGATCAGCTCCACCTTCCTCACCCTGGTCGCCGTCCCCGTGACCTACCTCCTCCTATACGAAACCATTCCCAACCTGCCGGGCCGGATCATCCGCTGGGTTACCCGCCATCGGGCTTCCCAACCAACCCCGGACGTCGACGAATCCCCTTCTGAACCGACCCCGGACGACGGGCAGTGAAATCCGACGAAGCAACACAGAGGCTTTTTATGATGGTTCTCAGGGATGTCTTGCGACTAGCTTTGCGAGCAGTTTGCCAGGAGGCCAGCCTATGAAGAAGCATTGGCGTAAAGCGCTGGTAATAGTTGCTGTATTGGTCGGAATTTGGGGCCTGCTCATGTGGTTTGCCAATTCCTGGTCTCTCGGCGGAGGCTTCGGTTTTTAGACCTACGCTGACCGAGAGACAGGCCCGCTACCTCTGGCCGGACACGCCTTCCTGATTGCCCGTCGCCAAGCGACAGGATGCCGAGCAGCGTCGCCGTCATCACGGCCTCGAACCGCGACTTCGCGTTCAGCTTCCGCCGCAGGTTGGCGACGTGGGAACGCACGGTGTGGAGCGTGACCTCCAGCTCAGCGGCGATGTAGTCGTTCTCCCAACCCAGAGCCACCCAGACGGCCGGTGCAGGCGTTTAGGTGTACACACGGTAGCTACTTTCCGAGTCTGCACACAGACCCAGCAGCGGCCGATAAATCACGAACCGGGGCCCCTGCTGCTGTTCACTAAAACGCGAACCCAGTTCCCCGACAATTCTCCGGTTCAGTGCGTCGCCACCTTCTGTCCAGGGTCGGCCGGAACAACCGGATGTCCGAGATCTGCAGTGTTGCCGGCGCTGTCGTAAACGCCCGCTCCCTCCGCCCTGAGACTATTGGCGGAGATGCCGACCCCGTCAATGTCGGTGTCGCCGTCCTGCACCACGTAGTGGAAGACCGACGAGTAACCGTACGTCAGGCTAGGCGGCGCTTCGGCCGTCGCCTGGCGAGCCACCCCACCGATGTCGAGATTGAGGTGCAGCGCTCCCTTGTGCGCCACCCTCTCGTCAAACGTAACCTCCACGGCGATGCTCTCACGGTCAGCATAGGCATCGCCATTGGCCGGCCGAGACGTGAACCTGATTGACGACACACTCGGCGAGCTCGAGTCAACCTTGTGCTCCGCCTGGTGGCCAGTACCCAGGTAGTATGGGTTGCGCTCCACGTCTGTGCCCTTGGCCTTGATGGCGCCACCACCCGCGAAGCCGCTCTCTTCGGTGCCCAGCACGATCCCCACACCCTCGGCGTCCATGTCGCCAGGACGCACGGTGTAGCCGAAGATGAGCGTGTCCGTCCCAGAACCACGAAGGTAGCCGGCCTCTCTGATCACGCCATCCCAGTTGTAGTCCACGACACCCAGATGAAGCTCCACCGACACGTCGCCATCCACGACAACGTCCGTGTCGAACCTCATCAAGACCTCGATGACCTCGTTGGCGCGGTACGCGGTCCACCCATCCGAAGGTGAGGAGATTATCTGTGTCTCCTGCACATAGGGCCGCCCGTCAACCTTCTGCTTCCAGCCACCGGTCACGCCTTCGTGACCATACTCGACCGGCACGTCGGTTCCCTCGGCAAAGATGTCGCCGCCGAAGCCGTAGGCGGGGCTACGGTCATCGCCCGTGGCGGCAGCGGCCACCCTGAACCCGTCGCCGTCAAAATCTTCAGGCTGCACCCGGTAGCGGAAGATCAGGGACCTAGTCCCGGAGCCAGCCTCGTAGCTGGCGCCGCGCCAGACGCTGTCGTCCTCGTCGCCGAGGTACAGGGCGAGATTCGCGTCGGCGCCAGCATCGACCTTCTGGTCGAAGTCCACCGCAATGTCGATGGCGTCGCCGTTGTGGTAGGCATACTGGTCGACGGGACTCGAAGCGATGCTCACATGGACGATCTCCGGCGCGTCGTCGTCTTCAATCGTCACGACGCAGTGATGCCACACGTCGTCGTCCCAGAAGCCGATGGCAAAGGTCTCATCGTGCTCCGGCAGCGTGTCCTCCTTGGTGACGATGGGAGCGCGCAACGTACTCTCACCGCCGCTGGACTGCACCTTGTAGCCGTGGTACTCCACGTAGTCGTCGCCATCGGCGGTGTGGTACCGATTATCGGTGAAGAAGAACGCCGACTTGATTTTGTGACCGGAACGGCGCACTCCGATTGAACCGGTGTTCCCCTCCTCGATGGGGTCGGGACAAACCGCGTACACACCGCCGTGGTCAGCATGAGCCTCACTGGGCATGCCCAACGCGACGGCCACGACGGCAAGCGTCACGAATGCAGCCAAGGCAGCGAGTGGGAAGGTGTTCGTAATGCCGAACCATCGTCGAATACCCCGTCTCTTCGTCTCCATATCGGGCCCCCTGTCCAAGTAAGTTATGCTCTTAATTACGTCGACGGGTACGCCTCGGATTGACGGAGCACAGGACTGCAGGCGGATCTGTGCGTGCGAGTTACTACGTTGACCGCCGGATCAACAGCCACGATCCCAGCGGCTCCAACAGGTTCAGCATCCAGCCGGACTTCAGTGCCATCTACAGCGCCGTGCGCCACCACGCGACCGGCTGGTACTCAACAGGCATAACGCCCTCGTCACCGACGTGAAGACCCGCCAGGAACGTCCCTGGCACCGTTACCAGCTCATGATCTACCAGTACGCCCTGCCGCGGGCACTGCCCGAGCACTACGACGCGCGCATCGCCGGCACGGTCTCAACTACGCACACGGCGAGAACCTACAGCTCATGCGACGCGGCTCAGGCAGCAGGAGAATCCCGTGCAGGGCAGCAAGGGCGGCGGCAGGGGCTTCCCGAAGTGGATGGTTCCCAGCGCCCGAGATGGCGACGGCGACGGCGTGGTTTGCGAAAGGTAAACACCTCACTCACGTTGGGCTACGATGAAGAAGTGCCGCATTTCTGCGGCACTTCCGAACGACAGGACGCCGGTCAGCATTACTCATCCGCGCGAAGCCTGGGGTCACCGTGGGCCCAAGGCCGCAACACCACTGTGTAGTGCCAATTTAGGTCACGACGACATGTTGTCGAAGAACCGGCCCGCGGGATCGACCATCACGTAGCTGCCGGTCATCAGGTCGTTGTTCTCCGGCACCACGGTGATTCCCAGCTCTTCCACGCGCCGGTTGCGAGCAACACAGCGATTGAATTGCTCTGATGTGATGGCCAGTTCCGGGACTGAGCCATCGTTCTGAGCGCCCACGGGCAGCACCTGGAGCAATTTCCAGCGTTCTGAGTGTGCCATCTCAATGAATTCGGTTTCTCTGATGGCCTTGAGCTGATGCAGAAGCGAAGCGGCTTCCTTGGTAAGAATCCCCGCATTATTTGCCCCACCCATCCGCGTTGGGTCGCTGGGTGCCCTACTCAGACATTGACAACTTATAGTTGCCGGTCAAATTTTCTAGAGACGTCACTACTATGAAATAGGTTCCGTCCCGTCCAGGTGTATAGGTGGCCACGGAGGTCTGCTCGCCTGAGTTCAACTCGCCAGTCTCGACCTTCTTGCCGCTGCCGTCGAATATCAGGACCTTTAAGTACGCTAGCGGCCGTGCGCCATCCCCTCCAGATGCCTCAATTGTATAGGTCGTTCCGCCTGTGAGGTTGGTCCTGAACCAGTCGGTGTCGCCTCTGTAGTCTATTCTGGCGTCCTTGTTTTCTCCAGAGGCGATTGAGTCGTGGGTGCTGGTGTTGTCGGGTTGGCAATCATCCTCCACCTCCATTACCAAGAGGTCGTATGAGCCAGTGTCGTCCTCGTAGGCACTCACTGAAATGTAGTAAACGGCCTCGGACTTGGCATAGTAGTGAATCCGGGCTTGACGCTCACGCACAGACGGGACCGCCAGTGTGCCCTGGATGTAGTCCACGGTGCCATCGTCAATGTACAACCACAAGAGCGGCTCCGATAGAGTCCGTAAATTGCCGGTGGTCTTGCTCTTCACCACAATGCGGTACATCTGGTCCGCTTCCAGGATGACCTTGATCCAGTCGACGTCGCCGGGTTCTCCGATTGCGCCCCGGAAGTGGTACCTGCCTCTCTTACCTGAGCTCTTGGACGAGAGGAGCACCTCCGCGGCGGCGCTTGTAGTTGAATCGGCCGTGGCTTCGTCCTCGTAGCTAAAGCTCAGTCGATAGTCTCCGGTTGCGCCGGTATCGCCGCCCACCACGATGTAATAGGTGGCTTTGGTGGCCTTGCCCTGCCCCTCGGGTTTGGGTTCGTGATAGACCTCCGAGGAGTTCGTGCCTCGACCACCAGGGAAGTCTGCCTTTTCTCCAACCGGGATGGCGGTCCCGCGAACCCGCTTGAACAGCCCCATCAGCTTGGGGCCTTTGAGAGTCCCGTCGCCGTTGTTGGTACCTTCCAGTTCGAACCGGTAGAGTTCGTCTGTTACAAGGTCCACCGCCAATACGTCAAATAGCTCTCCCTTGACGATGTCGCCAGTTGCAGAGCCGCCGACTTGTACTTTCGGTGCGGAGTCGGCGTTCACCCGGGAGATGACCAATGTGTGTTCCCGCGTGTCGCCATTCTGGGCGGTGACCGTTATGGTCATCTTGGCGGCCAGGTGGGGAATCGCCAGCTGATGCCCGTCAGCGACCGCGTCGTTATCGTCGCCACCAAGGCTTGCCGAGGACTCTAGCTGTGCGGCGGTCGCGGAGACCGTTACCTCGGTGGTTGTGCTATCCACGGTGGCATACCAGCCGCCGTCCAGTGTAGAACCGACCGCTTCCTCGCCGTCAACGAGGACCTTGCGCAGGTCGGCGCTGTCTGAGACAGGCATGTTGTAGGAGTACACCTTCTTGGCCACTGTGTCGGACACCCACATGGTCTCACCGTCGGACCAGATCCCGCGGGCGCCGCCCAGATCGCCATTCCGGATTGTGATGAAGTCTTTTTCGGGGTCGGGCTCCCCGGTGAAAGCGTTCAGGGCTCGCAACCTGTCGTTGGCGCTATCCACCACCCAGATGGTCGCGCCATCAGACCAGACTCCAAGGCCATTGATCCCATCGGTTCCATGTAGAGCGTCAAAGTCTTCGTCCTCGGCTCGTGTCCCAGTGCTGAGGTCGTAGGCAACCAGCTCGCCGTTTCTCTGCGAAAGCCATGCCGTATCGCCGTCCGACCAGACACCGTAGTAGGTGGACAACTCCCCTTCTGACAGGTTGAGGTCTTTGCTCCCGTCCCGGTCGCCGGTCTCGGTGTCATATGCGTAGAGCTTTCCGTCGTGTACGTCGTGCACCAGCATGGTCGTGCCGTAAACCCACATACCTCCCGGCGAATCCTGCGCTGGGTCAAGAGTGATGTCCAGGTCCGGTTTGTGTGCCTTTGTTCTGATATCGTAGGAGTACAGCTTCAGGTCAACTTCGTCGGCCACCCACATGGTGGAGCCGTCAGACGCAAGGCCGCCGGGGGATCGATCCCCGGTCATTGTCCGAGTGTCAAAGTCGTCATAGGCTTTCCAGCCGAAGGGGTCAGGGTCCCCCCTGTTCATGCTTACCGTGTAGTTCTCCGTGGTGACCCCGTCCTGGGCCGTTACGGTTATGGTGACGATGTTGGCGCCGGTCTCCAGGTCCACCTGATACCCACCCAGGTTGGGAACTGCGTCTTCGGGGCTGTATGAAACGGATGCAAAAGCCTGCCTTGGGTATGCCTGCACTGAAGCCTGGCTGACCTTGCCGCCTAAGCCCAGTGAATAGCTGTGCCTATCCGGCTCAAAACCGAGCAGTATCCGGCCACCAGCGATTAGGGAGCCCAGTTCCGCATTGCTGGAAGCACGCATGTTATAGGAGTAGATTTTGCCGTCCTCGCTGTCCGTCACCCACATGGTCTCGCCATCGGACCAGATGTCGCCCGGGCTTGTGTTGCCGGCTGCGTTCAGCCTCTGAAAGTCGTACCCCTGGTTGACCTCTGATTCCGGGGAGTCGTAGGCAGAGATGACATTTTTGCTTGGGTTCACCACCCACATGGTCACGCCGTCGGACCAGATGCCCGCGGTGTGGTCCTGTCCCGACGGCTCAAAGCCGATGTAATCGAGCGCGGGAACCCTGTTGCCGGAATCAAAGTCGTAGGCTTCCAACTTAGCGTATCTTGAATTCATCAAAGTTACGTTGCCATTGGAAAGCCAGATGGTTTCCCCGTTGGACCAGACGCCGTAGTAGTCACCTTCATCGTCGCCAAATACTCCGAAATCTCTTGCCTGGTCCCTGGCCCCGGTCCCCAGATTGTAGGCGTAAAGCTTCCTGTCCGCGCTGTCCAGGACCCACATAGTCGCGTCGTCCGACCAGATACCCTTCGCATCGCCGTTTTCTGCGTCTAGGCCAATGTCCCGGTCGGATTCACGTTCCCCGGTTTCCAGGTTGTAGGCATACAGGTTTAGGTCATCGCCGCCGGATGCCCAGATAAGAGTGCCGTTGGACCAGATGCCTTGCGGAAACTCGCTGCCTGAGCCCTGCAAACCCTCCAGGTCGGGCGCCACGGCCCAATCGAACTGAGCCGTGGACGCGCGGTTGATGACCAGGGTGTGGCTCGTGATGGTTGTTCCGTCCTGGGCGGTGACCTCAATGGTAACGCTGTTGCTGCCAACTCGGAGGTCAACCTGGTGGCCTTCGACGGTATCGTCAGCGTCCGTGGCGTCAAAGGAAACCGTGCCCTTGAAGTGCCTAGGTGTGGCGTCCAGGGTGACCTGCCCCGTCGAATTCCCTACACCGTGCCGGAATTCGGTGGCGCCCGGGTCGACTCCGTGGACAGCAACGCCGTCTACAGTGATGGAGCCCAGGTCTGTATTGTCGGACACCCGCATGTTGTAGGAGTAGACCTTGCCATCTTCGGTGTCCGATACCCACAATGTCTCGCCGTCGCCCCAGATGGCCCCGGGGTTGTCATTCCCGGCGCCGTTCAGTGTCGTGTAGTGCACAGCCTGATTCAGGTCAATTTCCCTATCGGGGGACTGGAAACCCCGGACCCCGCCTCTTCCGGCGTCCACAACCAGCATGGTCACTCCGTCAAACCAGATTCCCGCCACTTGGTCAATCCCTGATCCCTCCAAATGAACATAGCGGAGTGCGGGGACTGTTTCGCCACTATCAAAATCGAATGCCTCTATGACGGGGCCGGTATTATCAGAGAGCCAAAGCGTCTCGCCGTCGGACCAGATGTCATAGTAAACGGCGCCCGCATCTCCCAGGTCGGTGAAGTCCTTTGCTGAATCCCGATCCCCGGTTTGCAGATCGTAGGCGTAGAGAGCCCTGTCGGCCGCGTCGACCACCCACATGGTCTCGCCGTTGGACCAGATACCCTTCGGGTCGGAGTTATCCAACGCGAGGCCAATGTCCCTGTCGGGCTCGCGTTCCCCAGTTGCCAGGACGTATGCATACAGCTGGCGATAGTCTCCCCCGGACACCCAGATGTAAGTGTCATCAGACCAGATGCCACCGGGAAATGCGCTTCCGGATCCCAGCAGACCCTCCAGGTCTTTCAAAACGGTCCAGCCGGTCTCGACGAGGGACCCGCGATTGACGCTAACGGAGTAGTCCTGAGTGGTGTTCCCGTCCTGGGCGGTGATGGTGAACATGATCGAGTTGCGGCCATGGTTCACGTCCACCTGGTGGCCGTCGGCGGTGTCGTCGGCGTCAATGGACTGGAGGCCCCTGAAAGTGACGGTGGCCTGTGGATGCGTAGGTTCAACCACCAGGGCAACCCTGGAGACCTCGTTCGCCACTCCGAAAGAGTATTCAGTGGAGCCCGGGAACAATATGGATGCAGGGCTGCCGTTCACGGTGATCGAACTGAGAGTGGCATCCGACGAGGCCTGCTGTTGACGTGCACTCTGGCTGCCCCCAATTTCGCCCTCTTTGGTCGGCTCTTCGACGACCTCCGGCGCGGCTGTGCTCTCGGCGTTGGCGTAGCTTGACCGCTCACTGAGGCCCGCCGGGTTCCTGGCCTTCACACGGTAGACGTACCGAGTCTGCGGAGAGACTGAGGTGTCGGTGTACTCCGTATCCGAAGTGCCTGTGTCATCCTCTATGACAACGAATTCCCAGGAGCCTAGTCCGTCTCTGTAGGTATCGCCGTCCCTGGAACGGCGCAGCACCTGATAGCCGTCGATGCTGTCGTCCTGTGGGTCGTCCCATTGGATGGTGATTGAGTCATGAGAAGCGGAAGAGACGGTCAACCCTGTGGGACGCTCTGCGACTCCAGGGGTTTCCGCGTTGGCGTAGCTCGATCGCTCGCCGAGGCCCGCGGAATTCCTGGCTTTCACCCGGTACACGTACCTTGTGCCAGGGGTAACCGTCGTGTCGGTGTACTCGGTTCCCGCACTCTCGGTGTCATCCTCGATGGCCACGAATTCCCGAGCACCCAACCCGTCTCCATAGGTATCGCCGTCCCGGGAACGGCGCAGAACCTGGTAGTCTGTGATGCTGTCGTCCTGCGGATCGTCCCATGAAATGCTTACCGAGTGGTAGCCCTCCAGGGTAACTGCAAGCCCCGTAGGCGGGAGCGGCGGCGAGGTGCCCTGGGCCAGGGCAGTGCCGGAGACACTTGGACTGAGTCCAATTGCAAGCGTTAAACAAAAGGCCGTCAGCACGATGAGGCTTCGGACGGAACACTTGGATACACTCAGGGACAAAATCTAACCTCCGCTCAATCAACTTGCTTCGGCGTGGAACTAGTTCGCCGATGGCGGCGCTGTCCTGTGAATCGACTTGATTGCAGTGCCGCCTGCACTCTCAACCTACGCGCAGGCTGTGAATATCGTGTGGAATCAACAGGGAAAATTATGGAGATTGTGTGGGAATTTTGTGAGACCGGAGGACTCTAGGCTGTGCACAGGCGGAAGTCGGCACATCGAGTCAGCGCCACGGGTCGTGGCCCTCGAGCAGCAAAGATCGAACCTGGTCAAGACCCTCAGGGGCTTGAGTTGGCTGCGATTGAGAGAGGGGCTGTACCCTACGGTGAAGGTGGGGGAGAAATTGCGAACTCTGGGCTGGAAGGTTTTCCGGCGCAGAATGGACCGACGACTCTGGAAAAACCCTCACCTTAAGGATGTGGCTCGACACCAGACACTCGGCTTTGGGTTTGCACGAGCCGGTTCTTCACGGCCCAGATCACCAGTTCCTGCTTGGTGTTCAGCCCCAGCTTGTCCTGTATGCGGGAGATCGTGTTCCGAACTGTTCACCGGACTGATGCTCTTCGCATCTGCTATACGGGCATACGGGTCGCCGCTTGCAAACGATGCGAGAAGCTCCTTCTAACGCTCGGTCAGGACGTTCGAAGTGCCGCGGGTCTTCTCCCAGAGCTCATCGCGGACCATCGCAAGGGTGTCAAGGGCGGCGGAAAACTGTACCACTTGGACTGTCGACGTCCAGCGAAAGGGTCCTGACTAACTGGCCAGCGAAAATGTCACATTATGGAGAATGTGACATTGACCCCAAAAGAGCAGAGCAGACTTCGGGTTCTCAACAGCCTGGCAGAAGAGCATATGACCCTGGACCAGGCAGCCGAGTTGATGGGAATAACTTCCCGCCACGCCCGACGCATTTTGGCGACCTACCGTCAACACGGTGCGTCGGCTTTGGCACATGGCCATCGCGGTCGCCGACCTGTCAACACCACGCCCGAGGCGCTAATCGCCGACGTGGCGCACCTGGCTCGTACTGGGTACGCTGGCGTCAAGCACACCCACCTCGCGGAACTGCTGGCGGAGCGGGAAGGCATCCACATCGGCAGGACCACTCTGCGACGGGTCTTGCTGGACGCTGGGTTGAGCAGTCCCCGCCGCCGCCGACCGCCCAAACACCGGGTCCGTCGGCAACGGATGCCCGGGAGGGAATGCTGATCCAGATGGACAGCAGCCATCACCCGTGGCTGGGCGACCTGGCCCCACCGTTCACGTTGCTGATCGCGGTAGACGATGCCACCGGCACCGCGGTGGGCGCCTGGTTCTCTGAGCAGGAGGACTCCCACAACTATTTCCTGCTGACTCGATGCCCCGCTCGGCTCAATACTTGATCAGCGTTTCGTTGATGAACACGCTGTCGTTGTCCGAGTCTATGCCTTTGACGGGGAAGGGCAACTGTCGCCCGATGGCCTCCAGTCCTGCCACCACCAGGGACCTGCTCCCGAGCCAGCAGTGGAACGGCCTCGGTCCAGCCGGTGCAGATATCGGTGGCCACCAGGCTGTGGATCATGGAGCCCCACAAGGAGCCGCCGTGGTGGACCACCAGGTCAATCTCCAGGTGTCCCGGTGGCAGCTCATTCCAATCGGCGAAGGTCCGCACCGGAATATTGCGGCCCAGCGACTGTTGGCTCCTTCGTCTGAGCTGGCGGGTTGCCGGTGTCCTGATGGGCTGGAGCAGTCGGTCCAGGGTGGCGGCGCTGGCCGCCAGCAGCCGTTGGCGCACCCCAGGGTCCAGATCCAGGTGGCCATGGCGCACCATGGACTCCACCAGGTGGGGCAATGCCGCCTTCAGCCGCTTGCCGCAGATCCGGTCAGCCGCTTCCCAGACCAGGATCACTGCTTCTCTCACGGCCTCGTCGTAGATGCGCCGGCCCTTCACGGCGGGCTGCTGCTCTCCGTCGTCGCCGTACTGTCCCAGCAACCTGATGCCATGCTTGCGGTGGTGGCCGGTTACCGCGATGAACTCGTCCAGAATCCGGCTTTGCTCCCGCTTGGATGAGGCTCGGTAGCGGTCTCGGATCGTAGCCAGCAATTCCCGTTTTGCCATCTGGCTGATGCCTCCTCCCACGCGATTGCGTCCCCGATTTTGGGTAACATTTTATTTGAGGCAATCATTTGCGTTGGGTAACGATTTTGTTGAGGCAATGCGGCCCATTCGTTGTTTACGTTCCTGTACTTCTTGACCTACGCTGACATGCGCAAGAGAAGGGCGTCGACATCGCCCTGTCCATGGATTTCGTAACGCTTGCGATCAACGACGCCTACGAGGTCAGGGTAACTGTTCACATTTGAGGAGTCGCTGGCGGTTTGCGACGCACATTTTGTGCCGGAGTGACCGCACCGAAGAGGCAGGAATCGCGGCGGATCCCGTCAGTCTGGAAACAGTTACCAAACCCCACGCGTACCCGGTTTAACTCGAAATGTCATTGCGAGCGAAGCGTGGCAATCTCGTGATGGCAGCCGGGGTTTGTTCCAGCGATGAGATCGCCACGTCGCTACGCTCCTCGCGATGACAAACTGGGTACGCGTGAGTGATGCAAACGGGAGTATTTTGCCGGCGTTTGGCTACTCCTCTATAAGCACCTTCAGGTGGCCGACGATGAAGCCGTCCAGGTCGGATGTGTGGACTATTTCCTGCCAGGAATTGGCAGCGTCGGTGCTGGCGGTGAGGGTCACGGTCTCGGGAGTGGACCAGTTCTCCGCGGAGAAGGTCAGGGTTTGGTTGCTGGCGGACAGATGCGTTGCCGGCGAGATGGAAAGGTTCACGGTGACGTCCTGGGTGGGTTGTGCGCCCAGGGCCACGGTGTAGGTGCCGGTTCCTCCCTCGCTGATGGTGAGGCTGTAGTCGCTGATGACCGGCCAATTGGTGGCGGTGGCGTGGGGCAGCGTCGAGTCATTGGCAACTGGCTGATTGGAGAAATGATCCAGGGGGTTCAGGGCGTGGTCGACGATGACGCCGGGCACGTTGCGTGCGAAGACGTCGTCGTGGCCCACCTCAACCTCCTGGCCCTGCGTGATCGCCGTGTCCAGAGTGAGGGTGAGCTCCTTGCCGGAGATGGCCGCGGCGCTGGTGTGGTCGCGGTGGCCGTCGACGAATATATCGATGACGGCACGGAGGTACACTCCCACGTCTATACCCGCGAAGTTGCTCAACGTCCGCAGATTGGGTCGCACCTGGATATCCTCGCTGAAGGTGAGGATAACCCGCGAGCCGTCGGCGGAGGAGCGTGCGCTTCGGAGCGCCGGCGCGACCTCCGCCACGGGGTGACCGGGGAAGGTTGTGCGTTTGATGGAAAAGTCGGGTTCGCTGCCGGCCGGGCCAGCGATGGTGGCGCCGTTGCGGCTGAGGCCGTTCTCGACGACGCTGATGCCGTCGGAGGACTCTTCACCAGTTTGGACGGTGTAGGAGAAGATCAGAACCTGACCGGTGTTGACCGGGGCCGGGCTGGACACAGGCTGGGTGACCCGGCTGAAGGCGGCAGTGCGAGCATCTCCGCCCACGTCCAGGGACAGCGTGGGCGCGCCGGTGACGGTCACCTCGTCGTCGAACGTGACCGACAGTTCGATGACATCGCCCATTTCGTAGATGCCGTCTTCGCCGGGCGTTGAGACGACATCCACTGACCTGACGTGGGGGTGGCCGGAAACCAGATGATTGGGATCGTCGTCGAAGCCGGGAACGTGGGGGTTGACGGGATTCATCACGCCGACCTGGTAGACCTTGCCGTCGGTGGCGAAGCCGTCGTTGGCGCCGGAAGCGAGGGAGACTCCGGTATAGTCCAGGTCCTCCTCCTGAACGGTGTAGGAGAAGATCAGGGTGTTGGTGTCTGAGCCGGAGGTGTAGGTTGCGGCGCGTTGCGTGGGGCCCGACTCGTCGAGCTCGATGGACACGTATGGTGAGCCCTGGACGGTGACGGGTTCTCCGAACTCGACCGCGATTTCGATGGTTTCGCCCAGACGGTAGAAGGGTGCCCGGGCGGGCGTCGAGACGATTCGGCTGGCGACGGCGCTGGGGAGCAGTCCCCGGACAACCTGCGACGACTGGGGAGCCAGGGCGGGAATTCGCTCGTTCACCGACGTCTCCCCATCGGCCTGGAGGACGGAGCCGGAACCGGAGAAACCGTCCTGGGAGGGTATGGAGATGCCGTTGGCAGCCACGTCCCCTTGAGCAACCTCGTAGCTGAAGGTGAGGGTGTCGGTGGTAGAACCCTCTTCGTAACCGGCGAGGACGGTGCGGTTGTCGAGCAAGATCCGGAGGGCGGGGGTGGGCTGGACCGATACCGGGCGACTGAAGGTGACGGAGATCCGGATGCGGTCCTGGATGCGATAGTAGGTGCCGTTGGGAGGAGTGGAGGTCACATCCGTGGCCGTGATGACCGGGCGACCGTCCACCCCGTGACCTATCTGGTTTCGCAGACCGGCGTAGATGGGGCTGATATCCGTCGAATCGGCGGCGTCCGTGATGGAACCGTTGCCGACCAGGCCGTACCTGGTGCCGTCGGCGTGGAAGCCGCCGTCGCCCACGGTCACGCCGTCTGGATCGTGGTCGCGGTCCTGCACCTGGTACCGGAACACGAGAGTGTCGGTGCCGGACCCGCGATGGTAGGAAGCCCCGCGCCAGGAGTCTTCGCCTCCGCCCAGGAACAGTGAGAGCTGGACGTCGCCGTCAACCTGGACGGGCAGGCTGAAGCGCATCTGGGCTTCGATATGCTCGCCCGAGGCGTAGGCTAGGCCGTCAGCGGGGGCGGAGACCAGGGAAACCTGATCAACGTGGTTCCAGCCCTGGACCAGGTGGTTGACGTCAACGGGGACGCCAATGTATCGGGAATTGACGGTCTCCCGGTCGTCGGAGGTGTGGATGGATCCGTCGCCGCCGTAGTCGCTGCCGGGAATCTCGATTCCGTCGGTGTCGAAATCATCGCCGGCAATATGGTACTCGAAGGTGAGCGTGTCGGTTCCGGAACCGCTGATGTAACGGGCGGACCGGTGCCGAACGTCGGAACCCTGGCCGATCAGGAGACCCACGTTGACGGAGCCGCCTTCGACCATGACGTTTTCGGTGAACTGTTGGCGGATGCGTATGGTGTCGTCTCGTTCGTATGTGCCGCCGGTGGGACGGGAATCGATCCACGTGCGGACGGCGCCGGGTCCGTCGTCATCATGGATCTCGATGCCGCAGGCGCCGCCGCCGGATCCGCCGGAGGCAGCGTTGACGGCGCGGACAATGAATTGTTCCTTGAGTTCGCTGAACGCATCCTCCTTGGTGTGGAAGGTGCGTCCCATGCGGCCATGCCGGGACTGGGAGCGGTTGCTGGCCTGGCCTTCGCGGTGGAGCGGCTCGTAGTCCGATTCGTCGGCGGTGCCGGCGTCCGTGGTCCAGTAGACCTTGATGGTCGTGGTGCCAAAGTAGGAAGACCCCTCGTTGGTGGCGTGCAGTCGGAATGTGTCGCCCTCGGTCGTGTGATCATCGCTACACTCGATGGCCACCGACGAGGCGTAGGCTGATGCGTCAGGCGGATCCTGGACGGCCAACGACACGAAAGAGCCCAATATGAAGAGCAGAACGAGAACGGCGAGCCTGAACGGTTTTGAAGCATTAAATATCGGACGCATGGCGTGTGAACTCCTCGGTTATAACCGGACATGGGTGAGGGTATGGCGGCGTCACCGGGACGCGTTCGGCCGCGCACGTTATGGCCGCGGGCAGCATTTATTCGGCAAGCGCATGGAACTCGCCGGCAACGGATTACGATAGCCGCAGGCTACATAGAGCCTGTGAAAATCGTGTGAAATTCATACTCGCAAGCGTGAATGTTTCGTGAAAGAGACGTGAGATTCATCCTGCTGACCAACGCCGTTCAGCGTTGGTTCTTGCGTCCATCGGGCTGGCGTGGCATTTCGTCGAGGTTGTGGTCGCCTTCTGGGCCGGCGCCAGAGTTGGCAGCGTTGCGCTGATTGCCTGCGGCCTGGACAGCATGATCGAGCTCTTTGCCGGCGGAATGCTGGCGTGATGATTGAGTAAAAACAGGAAGGGCACGAACATGAGGCAGCGGAGCACCGAGCACAGAGGCCGATCGCCATCTCTTCTTCGCGATGGAGACCTACGTCGCCCTGCACTCCGCCGCCAGCCTGGCCGAGTGTTGCCTGAGCCGGAACCGAGCCTGGTGGCATCGGGATCGCGATGGCCAGCGCCGTGGCGGTGAGCACCTTCCACGTAGCGAAGATGGGGTCGATTCCGGTAGCAACTGTCTTTAATGTCAATAGGAATGAGCGACTTCTGGCTGTGTCATATCGCACCACGGGGAGCCGTGTTTGAGCATGGAGTTGAGTATGACCAGCAGTTTGCGCATGCACGCGACGAGCGCCACCTTCTTCGGCTTACCGGCTGCCAGCAGCTTCTGGTAGAAGTCGCGGATGACCGGGTTGTGACGGCTGGCTACCATCGCTCCCATATACAAAATGGCTCGTACTCGGGCGCGCCCGCCCCAGACGGCCCGCTTGCCCCGCAGGGTGCCGCTGTCCCGGTTGAAAGGGGCCACTCCCACCAGGGCAGCAATCTGCCGTCGATCCAGCGTTCCCAGCTCCGGCAGGTAGGCCAGCAGAGTGAGGGAAACCTGTTCTCCCACGCCGGGAACGGTGCGCAGCAGGTCATCCTTCTCTCGCCACACGGGGCTCCGGCGGAGAGTCTGCCTCAGCCCCTCGTCCAAGTCGTTCAGCTCCTGTTCCAACCAGGCGATGTGGGCCTCGATGCGGGGGTGAACGGCGCTGATAGCGGTCCCCAGCCGGTTCTTCTCCGAGACCAGCATGGTCAACACCTGATGCCGGCGTGCCGCCAGCGAGTTGAGTACCTGCGTCTCGGCGTCTCTGAGCGGACGCACGGAGGGACGAACCGCGTCGGCGAAGTGGGCCAGCACTGCCGCATCGAGAGAGTCGGTCTTGGCCAGCGTACCGGTGGCCCTGGCGAAGTCGCGAACCTGGCGCGGGTTGACCACCACCACCGGCAGCGCAGCAGCAGCGAGAGCCGCCACCAACGGCACTTCCAGACCGCCCGTTGCCTCCAGCAACACCATGGCGGGACTTATATCCACGATCTGGGAAACCAGTTCCTCGACGCCGGTCTCGTTGTAAGACGCGGCCCATCTCTGTCCCGTAGGCCGGACGGCAACATCCACCTGCGCCTTCGAGACATCAATGCCTATGTATCTCGGGTTTTCTTCCATCTTTACCTCCTGCGTCAGCGCTGGCCCGTCCTTGCACGATACGGGCTCGATTGGCCCAGGCAACCGTTCGGGCTCTGCTTGTAGGGAGCGCGGCGACCCTCGCTACCGGACGGTCTGTCGTAACCCAGGGGGCACCGGTCTGCCGCGCTCGGCTCCATCGCCAAAGTCAAGATACAAGGGGGCAGGATCGTACGCTAAGCCCGAATCCACCGATGGGATGGGGTGAGGTGGGTCAGGCGAGATATGAAAAGTGAGGTGGAACGGTGGGTAGGGCGTTGACCCCGACGCATTGGGACTGGCGCTGAGTGTGGCAGCCGCGCCAAGGGGATATTTTACGGGCCGCAGCCCCGGCGAGGGGGGAGATCAGCGGTGCAATTGCAGCAGGACACAGGCTGGTCCGAGCCTGGCGCAGACCCGCGAGGCAGTTTGGCAATCCGGTGGACGGGTCAGGCGTCGTGAATGGCGTCAGGATGGGAGAGGCAGGGCGCGCAGTCCAGCGAGGGCGGAGTTAAACTGGTTCTGCCAGGGCCAGCCCTGGGGCAGGTGCAGGGTGAGGCGCCGCGCCTTGTGGGTGAGCCGTCCGGCCAAGGAGAGGAAGCGCCGCCGCAGGGTTTTGGTGGTTACCAGTTGCTCTCCCAGACCGAGGCGCCCAGTCCAACGGGCCAAATTGTGGGCCATGATCTGGACGGCGAGCCAGGGGGCGTTTGCGGGGGAACGGCCGGCGCTTCGGTAGATCCACCTTCAGTTCAGCAACTTTCCCAAAGGGCCCGACCCTGAACTTCGACACTTCAGGACCGGTTACTGGCTCAAAATGCTGAAATGCCAAACCGCAGGGTCGTAGGTAGCTGGCGTAGATGCGGTGTTGGACGTGGGTACGCCGTCGCCTCCCAAGCCCCACCGCACGGCGTTGGGCTCCGACAGGTTGACTACCTCGACCAGAGCATCATCATCGGTGTCGGAATCGTTGGCATCTGCCGCGCCACAGTTCGGGCCCAGGGGGCTGACCCCTGGGGGCAGGCGGTTGTTGGGGATGGCCGTCAGCCACTTCTGGAAGGCCGTGTCATTGGAAGCGCAGAGCCCGATGTTGTCGCCGAAGGCGAAGCCCTTAAGCGCAGTCAGTTGTGCGAGGCTCAAAGGCAGCGAGCCCGTCAGCTGATTGCTGCTGAGGTCCAGCCATGCCAGACTGGCGAGGTTGCCCAGGTCGGGGGGTACGTCACCGCTCAACTGGTTGCCTCCGAGGAGCAACAATTGCAGGCTGGCGAGGTTGCCCAGGTCGAGCGGTATCTCACCGCTCAACCGGTTGCTGTCGAGATACAGAGTCTGCAGGTTCGCGAGGTTCCCCAGTTGAGACGGTATCTCCCCACCCAACCGGTTGTCGGAGAAGATCAGTGATTCCAGGTTGACGAGATCGCCCAGCTCCGAGGGAATCTCACCTCCCAACCGGTTGCCGCTGACGCTCAGGCTTTTCAGGTTGACGAGATTACCCAGCTCCGGGGAGATCCCTCCGCTCAACTGGTTGTCGGAGAGGGCCAGCACAGGGCAATCGCATTTCACAGGGATAGGACTTTGAGCAGGTAATCGAAGTCCCATCCGGCTTTTTTGCGTTTGGCCTTGATGCCGACTTTGGCGGTGCGTTCCTGCTTGAGCAGGTTCAGTGCCAAGTGCCTGATCACTGCCAGGTTCTGGTCAGCGTGGCCGGTCCTCACTCGGCTGTGGTCCTCGTCGAAGGCCACGTCCAGCACCCAGTGCAGGCTGTTCTCGATGCTCCAGTGGCTTCTGGCCGATGCCAGCAGCGTGGCCGCGTCCGCCGGATAGCTGCAGATGTAGTAGCGGGTATCGGTTGGGGCATCGGTGGTAGCGTCCCGTCGGTAGCTGACCCGGGCCACCGCGCCCAGGCTGGCCCATTGGCGCTGGGGGTCCACGTAGGTCAGTTCCTCTGGGTCGGTGATCGCCCAGCACTCCCGCCGTTCCAGCCGGCCGTGGTCTTTGCCCACCTGTTGGTGGTGGCTGTAAGCCACACCATCCCATCCTACACGCTCACAGCAGGCGAACAGGTCCTTGATGTTCTGGTGCAACTCTCCCTGGTTGGCCTTCACCGCCAGCAGGTAGTCAGCGCCCCCCTGCACCACCTGCTGGGCGATGTTCCTCTGGCAGCCCATGGCGTCTATCGTCACCAGGCAACCCTTCAGTTCCAACACCTTGAGCAGTTCCGGTATCGCCGTGATCTCGTTGGAATGGGCCTCGGTGCGGGTCTGTCCCAACACCATCCGGTTCTCGGTGGCCCACGCGCTGACCATATGCAGCGCACCTCGGCCGTTGGCCCGGTCATGGCAACCCCGCAGGGTCTTGCCATCTATCGCCACCACCTCACCCTGGGCCAGTTCACTCACCGAGCGTACCCAGTCCATGAAACAGGCCGAAAACTGCTCCGGGTCCAGCAGACCAAACACCCGACCAAAGGTGTCGTGGGAGGGTATGCCGTTTGGCAACTGCAAGAAGCGGCGGAACCAATCCTCCTTGGCTTTACCGAACTCCTCAATCTCCACCCAGTTGTCGGCGCAACAGATCACCGCGCAAAGAGTGATGACGATGATGTCCAGCAACTCATGCCTTTTGGCATGTCCGGTTCTCGGGTCTTCCAGCATTCCAAACCGTTCGGCAATCGAAAGCGGTACATTGTCCATCTCCACCACGCACCTCAGACAATCAGATCGTGGCAACACTTTAGCCCGATTTTTAGAATAATCTGAAATGCGATTGCCCTGAGGGCCAGCACTACCAGGTTGACGAGGTTCCCGAGTTCGGGGGATATTTCACCGCTCAACTGGTTGTCGCTGATGCCCAAGCTTTTCAAGTTGACCAGGCTGCCCAGCTCGCGCGGCATCTCACCGCTCAACTGGTTCCGGGAGAGGTCCAGCCGGTTCAAGTTGACCAGGTTGCCCAGCTCGCGCGGCATCTCACCGCTCAACTGGTTCCAGGAGAGGCTCAGCCCCTGCAGGTTGGCGAGGTTGCCTAGCTCCGGGGACATCCCTCCGCTCAACTGGTTCTCGGACAGGTCCAGCGCCTGCAGGTTGTCGAGGTTGCCCAGCTCCGGGGACATCCCACCGCTCAACTGGTTGCCGGAAAGCTCCAGCCGTTCCAGGATAGTCAGGCCTCCCAGCTCCGACGGAATGCTCCCCGTCAATTGACTATAGCCAAGATCCAGCTCCCGCAAGTTAGCCAAGTCACCCAATTGCGAGGGTATCGCGCCGCCCAGCGGATTGCCGAAGAGGTCCAGACTTCTCAGATTGGGCAGGTTGCCCAGCTGGGACGGTATCCCTTCGCTCAGTTGGTTGTAGTTCAAATTCAGGCTTTGCAGATTCGAGAGATTACCCAGTTCGGAAGGTATCTCGCCGCTCAGCCGGTTGGCCGTAGCAGACGATGGTTCGCACCCGCCGGAATCACAGGCGCCAAAGTCGTTGCCCAAATGCACAATCAGGAGATGGGTCAGACCGCCAAGGTGCGGCGGAATACTCCCCGACAATTGGTTGTCCGGAAGGTTTAGCTCCGTCACGCGCCCGTCGGCACCGGTGGTGATGCCGTGCCATTCCCCCAGGGGCCGGTCGCTCAGCCAATTGGTGTTGTTCGCCCAGTTCGAGCCGTCGGTGGCGTTGTACAACGCCATCAGCGTAGCGCGGTCAGACGATTCAGCTGGAGCTGGAAGTTCCTGAGCGCAGGCAACTCCAACTGAAAGCACGGCGACGAGCGCGAAACTGCCGACCAGAGCTCTCAGCTTGACCATTGGTAGCACCGCTGTCATGAAACATCCCATGGCTGCTTGGACGTGAGGGATTATCCCATCTATGCCGCGGGTCAGCATAGAACAGGCTTTGCCGCCTGCCTAACCCCGGCAGTCTGCTCAACCTCCACCTTCCAACCTCGCCGGCAAAGGTGGGATGGCACGAAGTAGGAGATCCGCTGGAACTGGATGTGGAAATCCTGATGGACGGTGAGGGAATGCCAATGGGCGATCCCGTAGGGTACATCACTCCTAACGAGCAGGGATACACCCCATGGGCCAGTACCAGAAACCTGCCGACATAAGCACACCCCGCAGACACGGGGTTCTTTCCGCTCGTCGTCGCTGCTGGCTGACGGAACGCTGCCGTTGGCAGAGTTTGAGTAGAACTCTGCCAGTTCCGGCGAGCAGCAGGGGAGCACAATCTGCTGCATTCAGCGGCGAGGTACTTGCTGTTGGTTGGTCCCGCCGAACGGCGGCTCGCAGTGGCGTGGCCATACCAACTTGCAGGTGGCGCTGCGGATCTACGCCTATCGCGGGCAGGGTGGCTACGCATGGAGGGTGTGCCGTAGCGGCGTCCTGTAGGTGGGGGGAGCGGCCGGTGGCTCCTCGGGATTGTTCGGCAAGGGGAGCGGTGCGGCCGGTTGGCCGCACCGCTCCACACTGGGCTACCTTTGTACCCGCCGGACCGTTTCTATCCTCCATCGGCGGAGTCGCCGTTGGGGACATCGGCCAAACGCAGCGTGTAGGGGCCGGTGTTGCCGACGCTCCGGTACGGGGTGCCCACCGCGACGTAGTGGATGCCGGGCTCGAAGTGTCGGGTCACGGACCGCACGGGGCTCTCACTGGAGAGGTGCCCGCCGTTGCCGCCCTGTTCGAAAAACGCCCAGAGTCCGACTTCGGGCGGTCCCTCGAGCACGCCGATGAAGTACTCGCCTGCTTCGGGTATATCCAAGCGGAACACGTCCTTGTCGTCGGCCGACACGATGCCCCACCGGGGCGCGGCGTTGCCGCCGCCGGTCTCAGCCCAGGACCAGGCGTTGGGGTTGGCGTCGTCCGGCGCAACGTCGGAGTTGATGCGAGCGGTGATCGACTGGTTGGGCCGCAGCGTCAGGTCCGGCTTGGTGCGCCAGTCGTCCGCGTGGTCGTCCTGACGAACCGAGATGGTGTAGTGTCCGAAGCCTCCGCGGTCTTCGCGACCGGAGCCTACGGCGATGTAGTACGCGCCGTCCGTTTCGGGCTTGAAGTAGGCGCGGGCCCAGTTGCCTGTGAACCCGCCCTGGTCCTGTTCGCCCATAACCTGGTTGCCCTGATGATCGATGATTTCCAGGACGCTGGGATCCTTCAGATGGTTGTCGACATAGAGGGTGCTGCCGGATTCCAGGTAGCGGACCCTGCTCTCAACCTCGATGATGTAATCCACTCCGCCGAAGCCCGTGAAGCTGAACCAGTCCCGGCCGCCGTCAACTTCGGTGAGCTCGCCGTGCTCGATGTGGAAGGCACCGTTTTCAATCACCTCGGAATTTTCCACCCAAACGGGGGGTTCCGGCTCGGGTACGGGCGGGATATCCGTGTCGGTCGGAGGATCGACACCGGGCTCTTCCGTTTCGTTTTCGATCTGGAACACGCGATGGGCCGGGTCGTCGTCGCGACCGTGGTAAAGGGGGTTGATGGTGTCGTGGTTGGATGAAGCCGGCCAGATGCCGATGTCGCGGTGCTGCCGGTCATAGTGGAACCCGGTGGCAGCCTTCGGGGTCAGGCCAATCAGGGGAAGCCCGCCTTTTTCGATGCTGATGCCGTCCGCATCGGCGTCCTCGGGCCTCACCGTATAGCCAAAGACCAGGGCGTCAGATCCATAACTGCGAAGGAATGACGCCAGCCGGCGATTGTTGCCGACGAACAGGTGTATGCCGGCGTAATCGGATGGTTCTCCGGTCTCGGGGTTGACGGTGGTAACGTCGCCAGTGAAGTGCGCGGTGATCTCGATCACATCGCCCACGGCGTACCCGACCTGCTGCTGGCCTTGAGCGTCGGTGAGCTGGTGCGGCGCCGAGGTGATCTCCAGGTCGTGGATGCCCACGCCGTCATCGTCCGTGATGGTGATGACGCACACGCCGTCATGGCCCTTGCTGACACCGTTCAGGAACTCAACCCTGAAGGTCTCGTCGATTTCGGGATAGTCGTCCTCCAGGGTATGAAAAGTGCGGCCCATCCGGCCGTGTCTCGATTGGTACCCATTGCTGAGCTGCCGTTCCTGGTGCAGGCGCTCATAGTCAGTCTCGTCCGCCGTGATTGGGTGCGTGTACCACCACACCTTCATGGTCTTGTGGGGCCATTCGGAGTCGTATTTCTTGTCGACCTGCAGCCGGAAGTCGTTGCCTTCTTCCACGACCGTTTCGAGGCAGTTCATTTCCAGCCAGGGCTCGTTTCCCACCGCGAGGGGGGCTGCGGAGACTGCGCCGTGCGGCTGTGACAGCGCGCCCAACAGGGTCACCAGGGCGAATACGGCGGCGAGGGGCAGTAGAGACAGGGGCTTGCGAGTGGTCCATATCCTGGACCGGTGCGGTCGGCGGTTCTTGGTTATGGCGGTCATCTTGTATCCTCCTTTCGCCTGAGTTATGGCCGGCGTCTGGTTGGAGGGAGCCGTTGTATCCGCGGTGCGGCCGTTGCGCGGCTATTCGCCTTGGGCCGCGGCGGAGTTGACCTCGGTCTGGACTGACGGTGCCAAATGGAAAGGCGCTCCGCTCCAAACTTCTTATATTGATTATTACGTTCCACCATTGTCGACGGATTGGGATTTGGCAGAATACCGCTTGGCATACGATTGACGGCCGGTGTGGCGCTGTCGATACTCGGCGACCAAACCGGGGGCCTGTGGCCTGGTTCGAGGGGATCTGTTCTTCGGCCGGCTGCTGGTGTCAGGAAACGGAGGTGAGGGAATGTTTACCCAGTTTTCTCAGGTGTCACCGGTGTCGCGGAGGCGCATACGCCTTTTGGTGTCTCTGGCGGTGGCGGTCGGCCTGCTGGCGGTTGCCTGGCACCTGCTGGTAGTGATGATACCGATCATGATCAGCGCCGTCGCGGCAGCCATGCTGATGCCCGTCATGAGGTTGGGCGAGCATTCGCCGCTGGCTCGGAGATGGCCCAGGGTGAACCGGCTGTCGTTGGCGGCGGCGGCGTCGCTGCTGGCGGTGGTGGCCGCGCTGGGCGTGCTGGGACTGGCGACTTATGCGCTGGTCGGCGGCGCCAGGACCTTCACGGAGTCGATTCCCGGCCTTGCTGAGGAGAGCCGTGGAGTGTTCCAGCAGATCGAGGCGGCGTATCAGGGCCGGGTGCCGCCAAGGATACAGGAGGTCTTGAACCCGCGCCTGGAAGAGTATCGTGCGGCTCTCCTGGACGCCGGCTTGTCCGCGCTGGAGGGGATGGCGGGCGCGCTGCAGAGCAACATCCCGCAGATGATCGCCATCATCGCGACTCCGGTGGCGATCTTCCAGATGCTTTACCAGCCCAGGGCGTTGACGGACGCGCTGCGCCAGCTGGTGCCGGGGCCGATGCAGGAGGATCTTTCCCAGATGGGGAGACTGGCGGGCAGGACGGTGATCGCCTACGTTCGCGTGCAATTGTTCGGAGCCCTGTTCGTCGGCGGGTTGATCTGGCTGCTGTACTGGTCGGTGGGCATCAAGTTGGCGTTGCCGCTGGCGCTGCTGGCCGCCTTCACCGAGTTGGTGCCCATCATCGGGGCGACGATTTTCATCCTGGTGGCGGGGGTGGCGGTGGCGCTGACCGACTTTGACCGGTTGCCGCTGGCGGTCGCGTTTTTCGTCCTGATTCAAGTCATCCAGAACGGTGTCGTTGCCCCGAGGCTGCAGGGTCAGGCGCTGGGGCTGCACCCGGTGCTGATCGTGTTCGCGCTGGCTGTCTTCAGCGTGTTTTTCGGTATCCTGGGCGCCTTGGTGGCGGCGCCGGTGGCGGGCGTGACCTTCCGGGTTCTGCAGTACGTGCGGCAGGAGTGGAACAACGCGGAAACGATTGCCTGAGCTGCCGGAAATTAAGCAGGGATCTGCCCAACGCCTTGGCATGGCGTTGAGCAGGCCCCCTGTTACGTCGGGCTCGGCGGGGTCTGAGCGATGTTACGTCTCCAGGTACACGAGCAGCGTGTTCTGGTTCTGGCGTGGCAGGCGACGCAGGATCTGGCAACCCGCGAGCACGCTGTCGCTTGGGACCGCCCACGTGAGGCCGATGGCAGAGTTGGGCGCAAACTCTGCCAACTGCCGTACGTTCCTAAATCCCATGCGGAGGTGAGCAAATAAGCGTCGCACCAGGACCCTTCAGCCGCCCTTGTTGCTCCTGACAAACCGAGCATACAGTTTCGCAACTTCTTTTGGCCTCAGCCCAAATACACGTCACCCGCTGCCACGGTCCAACTCACCACGGCACCGACCGCAACCAACGATGGGGCGGCGGGTTTCATGACCGGCTCAAGATGCCCGGGGCTCGGCTGGACAACCTTTCCCGTCAAACGGTAACGCCGCGCCCTTTGGGCATGCTCCAGAGCCGCAACCCTGCAACCACCATCAAGATGGGCAGCGCCGCGCCCAGCACGTGCCAGAATTGATGGTCTGACACGTTGGCCGGAGTCAGCTCCAGGAACCAGTTCCAGAAAAAGACGATGGACGCGGCCACCGTGCCGTAGAAGACCACGTTGGCCTCCAGGTACCGTTTTATCTCAGCAGCCCCGTCGGACTCCATCCGCCGCTTCCCGGCGTAACTCGCTCCCAACGTGACCAGCAGCGCAGCAGCGATGAACCAGTTCATGTACTGCCACGCCGTGAACGGCGCGTCGCCCGAGTGATAGAACGGCGTGATGATGAAATGGACGGCAACGGCCACGCCGACCAGAACGACGTAAGCCGCCGCGGCGCGAAGGACGTAAGACATGACGCTCCTCTTATTCCCGTGAACGTCTACCCAGTTATTGAGTTCGCGCAGCGTCACCGTCGGACGACACCGATTGACCCAGCGACGCCACACGAACCACTCACCTCGTCCACGTTATGCCGTGGATGGCATCGAACCCACCGACCGGTCGGGGCGAGCCCATGCCCACGTCTTATTTGACGCATTACGTTCAGGGTAGCCCACCGATGTGAAAAGGGCGTGAATTATTGGGCGGTTTTAGTGCAGATGTTGTGCAGATCAATGCCTGCACCAACGAACTGCCCTGCAGTTTCGCGGTGTCCAACGCCGTTGTCGTCATAGACGACGCCGTGAACTTCATGGCCGGCGACGAAACCCGCGTGCTACACCTCCACGCGACGTAAACCGGCGACGAGGACATCAACCGTCTCTTCGAGCTAGCCAGCACCCTGCACACCAACTTCTACGAAGATTGGTACGGCGCCTGCCGCGTGGAACGAGGACTACGAGACATCGAGACACTCCTCGACAATTCGGAGCCGTCGGTCAACGGGTAACGACGACGCCCCATCCAAGCAGCGCAATCGACCGGCTCGACATCGTCCAGTGCCAGCGCCGCGGTCAACGGATGCCGGCATCCACCCCGTTTTGCTCCGCCACAGTGGTACGTATCGCTGACGCCCTTGACGATGTTCTCCCGAGCCTGCGGCAGGTCCGGGAACGAGCCTTCCGAGATCGCGCAGAAGCTGAGGGACTGAGACCGGAGACTCCAATAGCGACCTGCCGTCATGGGGCCGATGCCGCCAGGTTGCGAACGAGGTTGTAGGCGAACCAGCCGTCGCCGTTGAGGAAGACCGCCAGCCGCTCCGGCTGGTCCGGCTGCGACACCGCGGCTCCGATGCCGTCCCGGTAGGGCTCCCATCGGCGTACCTCTCCGTAGGACAGGGTGAGGGCGGCGGGCAAGCCGCGCAGCAGTAGGCCGTGGCCGGTCAGCGCCATCCGGCCGGTGGCGACGGTATCCCAGCCCTCGCCGGGCGCCTCACGACCCATGAATAGCTGCGGCGGGTAGTAGGGCGGGGTCCGGCCGGCCGGCGCCACGCCCGCGATGGTCGCGGCTTGATCCGCTGGCAGAGGGCCCAGGCGGTACTCCGCGTCGTCAAAGAGCCATATTGGTTGCTCCGATCCCTCCAGGCCCAGGGAGGCCACAACGGCGTTGGAAAAGGTCATCCGGTGGGGTATCAGGCCGGTGGCCGACGCCGCGATGGCCGCCCCCTGGATGAACTGGCGCACCATCCCGTGGCGGTCCAGCTGATCATCGTCTAGGTCGAAGTGGAGAGCGTAGCGCAGCAGGGCGGCCTCCCGATCTAGATCGATGCCCGTGTTGCCTAGCAGCCGCAGCACCGCGTGTTCCCACGTTCTCAACAGCAGCGTGTGGCCAGCAACGTCGGTGAGGCCGGAACGCTCCAACAACCTCGATAACCGCTCCAGTCGCGGCGGCTGGTTGCGCGTCGCCGGTGCGGCCGCCACCGCCGCGGTCAGCAACGCTGGTTCCTCGTGGGCCCGGGCCGCGGCAATCTGGCCCTCCCGGAGTTCCCGTCCTCCCTGCGGGTGGCCACGTTGGAGGATGCTGGGGCGCGGCTGGAAAAAGCGGATATTACGAATGAGTACCGTGAAGGGCTGCTGACCATCTGCCAGGCGCTGTTCGAGGCCGATGCCGACGATGGCATATCCACTGACGAGCTGATGGCGGCGGCGGGCCTCACCCCCGAGGGGGTGCGGAAGGCGCTCCACGACCTGGAGGAGTTGGGGATTGCCAGCAACGACACGGCGATCACCGCCTTCGTCCACGCTGGGGTGGAGCGAGCGTCACGGCGGCGTTTTCAGCAGGCGGCGGACCTGGAGCAGGGCGCGATCAACCTGATGCGCGAGGGGGGCCCGACCAGGAGAAAGGGGAGATGTTCCCGCTGCATCTCCACAACGCGACCCAGGAGCTCAGGGATGAGGGGCATTCCCACGCGCTGCCGGAGCTGGTGCGGGGAATCGTGCGCAGCGTCGCCGCCGACGGGCGGGGCGAAGGCGGCGGCGGGGGCAGCCTGGGACTGCGCGGGCGGGACCGGGAGATGGTGCAGGTGACGCTGCAGCGGGACTGGGGATCACTGGCGAAGACCGCGGAGCTGCGCCGCACCGCTGCGGGACTGCTGCTGGACCATCTGCTTTCCACCCTGCCCAGAGGAACGCGGGGAACCGACCTGCTGGCCGAGACCACCATGGGCAGCCTGCTTGCGGCGGTGAGGTCGGACCTGGCGCTGAACGGCCAGGTCAGGCATCCCGACCGGCTGATGGACCGGGCGCTGCTGTGGCTGCACGAGCAGGAGGTCGTCCGGTTGAACAAGGGCCTGGCGGTGTTTCGGCCGGCCATGACCATCCTGCTGAAGTCGGAACGGCGCGGCTTCGCCCAGGCGGACTTCGCCTCCCTGCAGCTCCACTACGACGAGCAGGTGCGGCAGATCCACGTGATGGCGGAATACGCCCAGCACGGCCTGCGGCCCACGGCAGATCATCTGAACCTCGCCATGGACTACTTCAGCCTGTCCGAGAATGAGTTCCTGGAACGCTGGCTGCCCGACCGGGACCGTGAACTGGCCCGTCAGACCACGCCCGAGTCCTGGCGGACCATCGTGGAGAGCCTGAACAACCCGGTCCAGCGGCGCATCGTGGCCGACGACCGGGAGCAGACCAACGTGCTGGTGCTGGCGGGACCGGGATCGGGGAAGACCCGGGTGCTGGTGCACCGCATCGCCTACCTGGTCCGGGTGAGGCGGGAGAACCCCCGGGGCATTCTGGCCCTGGCCTACAACCGTCATGCCGCGGTGGAGATCAGGCGCCGCCTGGCCGACCTCATCGGCGACGATGCCCGCGGGATCACGGTGCTCACCTACCATGCGCTGGCCATGCGGCTGGTGGGCGCCAGTTTCGCCGGACGGGCCAACCGCCTTGAGCAGGATGATTTCCACGAGGTGATGCTCCAGGCGGTGGCGCTCTTGCGGGGACAGGGATTGCCGCCCGAGGAAGCGGACGAGCATCGGGAGCGGCTGCTGGCCGGTTTTCGCTGGATACTGGTGGACGAGTACCAGGACATCGGCCCTGAGCAGTACGAGCTGATCTCCGCCCTGGCCGGCAGAACATTGTCGGAAGCCGACGACCGGCTCAGCCTCTTCGCCGTGGGCGACGACGACCAGAACATCTACGCCTTCAACGGGTCGTCCACGGAGTTCATCCGCAGGTTCGAGGCGGACTACGGCGCCAGACCCTCGTACCTCACCGACAACTACCGGTCCACCGCCAACATCATCACGTCGGCCAACGCGGTGATCGAGCCGGCCAAGCTGCGGATGAAAGAGGGTCATCCCATCGTCATCAACCGCGACCGGGCACAGGATCCTCCCGGCGGGGACTGGACCCTGCTCGACCCGGTGGCCCAGGGACGGGTGCAGATCCTGCCGGCAGGCGATACTCCCGTATCCCAGGCGCAGGCGGCGATTGCCGAGTTGAAACGACTGTCCGAACGTACGAGGGAGTGGGACTGGTCGACCTGCGCCGTGGTGGCGCGAGACTGGAGCCATCTGGACCCGGTGCGCAGCCTCTGCGAGCGGGAGGATGTACCGGTGCAGATGGCCAACGAGGAGTTCACCGGCATGCGGCACCTGCGGGAAACGCGGACCTTGGTGGAATGGCTCAGGGGACGGGATTCCCGCCTGGTGGCCGGCGCTGAAATCGAGACGTGGCTGGCCGGTCAGGCCGCCAATCCCTGGATTGAACTCCTGCGGGAAGCCATGGCCGAATATGCGCTGGAGACCGGTGGTTCGGAAACGCCGGTGGAGGGCTTCACCGAATGGTTGGCCGGGAGGTTCGACGACGCCAGCGCGGGTTGCTGCTGTTGACCGCCCACCGGGCCAAGGGGCTGGAGTTTGACCATGTGGTGGTCCTCGACGGCCGCTGGGACCGCATCGGAAGGGGTGAGGATGCGGACGCGGCGCGTCGGCTCTACTACGTGGCCATGACCCGCGCCAAACAGACCCTTACGCTCATGCGCCTGCCCGGGCCGATGCTTTTCCAGGATGCACTGTCGAGCGCGCCTTCGACGTTGCTCCGTAGTGATCCCGTAGTCATCCCGCCAGCGGCGCCGGAACTGGCGCGTCGCTACCAACGGCTCAGCCTGCGCGACGTCTTCCTTGGCTTCGCGGGGTACCGGGACCCTGACCATCCTGTGCACCACGCCATCGCCGCGCTCGCGCCCGGAGATCCCTTAAGAGTGGGTTCAGGCGGCGACCGGTGGGACCTGTTGGACCAGAGCGGCGTGGTTGTCGGGCAATTGGCGCGAGGCTTCAAGGCTCCCGCTGGAATGCGTTGCGTGTCCGCGACCGTTTTAGCGGTCGCCAACTGGGACCGGGAAAAATCCGAGCCGCAGTACCGGGATGGTCTGCACAGCGAGGCCTGGGAGGTGGTGGTGCCCGAGCTGGTGTTCGAGCCGGATGCCTGACTCCGCCGATATGTTGAGGGCACGTATACGCCCGCTCAGTTACCTTAGCCGCCGGAAGTGCCAGTAAGCGAGAGCTGGGTGATGGCCGCGGGCTGCGGCGGTGTGGCTGAGGCGCGATCCAATATCAACGCAGTGTGGCTCGGGTTGACAAATATCGTTAAATGGCATAATATATATTGTGTGCGCTGGGGTGGCAGGGACACCCCACCCGTTACGAACCGAGGGCTATGGGCCCCTCAGCACAGGAGGTGGGAAGTGGTTTCGTTGATCACGCTGAACCATAGATGGCAAGGTGACATGGTCGGCCCGGTGGGCGATACTGCCGCGGCCTGATTCCTTTCCCGCAATCAAGGCCGCCCCTGCAATCAGCAGAATTGACCACCGGGCCATCAACCGGTATTGCGGATTTCCCACCATGGGAAGGCCGAGCCGATACCGAACGCCAGCCAGGCAGCCGACCATCCGTCGGCGCCTGGCTTTATTGATGAATTGTCTGGTGTGGTCGGATCTTCCGCCACCGCATGACCTGCGGAAGGCGTGAGAGTGCTGACGGTAATCAGGACACCGACCGTGGCGTTCGACCGGACGGAATGCGCACGTCGGGCGTGGACCTGGCGGGCGGAATCCCCGCACGAACCGGTTCACGTAATGGCCCTATTGTGCGAATCACGGCGGGTATCAATAAAATAGCGAGACACGGCACGCCGGCACGGTGTACGGGACAACCCGGAACTCCGATGCGTCGCAGCAAGTCTTTCCGACGCGGGTGATCAGCCATCTCGCATTTTGTGGCTGAGGCACCATCGATGCTTGCTGCAAGCACATGTCGGTAATATTTGATTTGAGGCAATGCGCCTTTGTTGATGGGCTTCAGGCTTGCGCGGTAAAACTGACCGACACCACCCAAGCCGATCCTCTCCACCCAGTAAATGTAAATCCCACCTTGGTTTCGGTTTAGGCTCGTGATGATTGGCATTTGTGACATTCGAGACAGCCGACGGTGGCTCCATCGCGCGCTACTGGCGCTGACGGTTGCGGTCCTGATGCTGGGGATCGGCTGCGCGGCGGACGAAGTGGACCGCCTCATCAACGAGGGAGATGGTCACGTCAAGGCAGGGGGTTTTGACCAAGCAATCGCGGCCTATGACTCCGCGATTCAACTGGACCAGGAACGATTCGACGCGTACTACAATCGAGGCATCGCTTTCCACAGCAAGGGGGAGTATGACCGGGCCATCCAGAGCTTCGACATGGCCATCGGGCTCGACCCTGAATATCCAGCAGCGTTTTATTACCGCGGCACCGCTTACCACCGGAAGGGGGAGTATGACCGGGCTATCAAGAGCTACGATATGGCCATACGGCTCGACCCGAGTGTAGCCTTAGCCTACAACAGCCGGGGCATCGCCTACTACGACATGGGGCAGTACGACCGCGCCATAGAGGACCAGGACGAGGCCATCCGGCTCGACCCGGGAGTCGCCAAATTCTACATCAACCGGGGCAACGTTTACCACGACATGGGTGCGTTTGCCCGGGCCATAGAGGACTTGGATGTGGCTATCCAGCTCGACCCAGAGGTCGCCGCTGCCTACAACAATCGGGGCAACGCCTACGGCGAAATTGGAGAGCACGACCAGGCCATGCAGGATCTGAGCACGGCCATACGACTCGATCCGGAACTGGCCTTAGCCTACAACAATCGGGGCACCGTACACGACGATGAAGGCCAATATGACCAGGCTATCGCGGACTACAACACAGCCATTCGGCTCAACTCCCAATATGCCCGGGCGCACTACAACCGCGGCAACGTGCATCTCCGCATGGGCAACGATGAACTGGCAATGAGGGATTACAATCAAGCCATCCTTCTCAATCCAGAATTTGCAGCTGCGTATTACAACCGTGGACTTGTGCGCGGACGGCAGGGCGAGCACGAGAGGGCCATAAAGGACTACGACACGGCCATCCGGCTCAACCCGGAATATGCCGAAGCGTATTACAACCGGGGCAACTCCCACATAAGACTTGGGAGGCACGAGCGAGCTATCGATGACTACGACGCGGCAATCCGGCTCGATCCGCAGGACGCCAGCGCCTACAACAACCGGGGCAACGCCTACCGCGAAATTGGAGAATCGGACCGGGCAATGGAGGACTATGACACTGCGATACGTCTTGATCCAGACCACGCCTCTGCATACAACAACCGAGGCGTCGCCCATCGTAAATCAGGCGAGTATGACCGGGCGATAACTGACTACGACGCGGCAATCCGGCTCAATTCGGAATACGCGCAGGCATACTGCAATCGCAGCCATGCCCTGAGGGCATCAGGCGACGAAGACAAGGCCGATCAGGACCGCAACGCCGCCCTGGCGCTGGGTTACGATTGCAAACGGTGAGCGATGACAACTACTGATCGGGACACAACGCGGTACGACTACATCATCATCGGCAGCGGGATCGCCGGGCTGAACACCGCGCTGCTGGCCGCGGAGCACGGCAGCGTGCTGGTGGTGACCAAGGGGCGCATCGACGACTGCAACAGCCGCTACGCCCAGGGCGGCATCGCGGCGGCCATCGGCCCGGGCGACTCGGCGACCCTGCACGAGCGGGACACGCTGGACGCCGGCGCCGGCCTGTGCGATCCCGAGGCGGTGGGCGTTCTCACCGGACAGGGGCCGGACAGCATCGCCGGCCTGATCCAATGGGGAGTGCCCTTCGACACCATCCACGGACAGATCGCGCTGGGCCGGGAGGGCGCCCACAGTATGCCGCGCATCCTGCGCGCCGGCGGCGACGCCACCGGTGCTCGTGAAGCCACTTAACGACCTCACGGATGTCCAGGAATCGGTCTTGCAAAGCATGTAGACGGAGCCAACGGGGATTTATCCGTCAGGGGCAGGGTGCGGTGACACAGTTACCAAATTCACGAGGAGGAGACCACAGCGGCATGGCTTACTACACTAACCTCGGGCATGAACAGGCATTGTCGCTGCCACTTCGGGACAGCCCGATACGCTTTGCGGTGATGCGCGAAGACGGCCTCAGTTCAAATGCTTGGCGCGTTTGGGTGGGGTCTGACGGTAGCGCCTACGTTGCGTGCCGAGACAACATGAAAGAGATGAAAGCAAGCCTTCATCAATCGGGGAAACAGCTGATAGACGACAATAAGGAATGCCTCTTGCTCTGACTATTTTTGCCGGTTGAGGTGGACGCATTGCCTCAAATATGATGCTACCGGAAAGTCGGATTTACATACCGGCCGTTGGGCTAACCGCGGTCGGTAGCAACAAGCGCCCCTCCGAGTGGACGATGCCGCATGAGACAACTCTCCACTGAATAGCTGCCCAAGAGTCGAACACCCGAAGAACGCATGGGATTATCGCTCTATGCAGCGATTGCGATGTTGCTGTCGCTTCCCACCAGATCGCGCAGGTCGGACAGCTTCTCATCGAGCACTATCACCTGCTTGGCCAGCCCTTCGCGCACGATACGCGCCCGGTCCAGGATCCGTTCGCTGCCCCTCTTGATGGTCTCGGCGGATGTGGTGATCTCTTCCAGGCTGTTGGATTGACGCTCGATCTCCCGGACGGCGCTTTCGATGGACTCGAAGTCCGCCGATTGGGTTGCACTGTACGGGCGGGCCCGAGTTGAGAGCGCCTTCGCAACCGTGAGTGTCATTTGCCGAGGTCTTTGACCCAGTAAACCACGAAAATAACCGAGGTCTTTGACCCGGATTTCCGAGGTCATTGACCCACCTTGGGAGCCAGATCGGCGACCATTGCTGCACTTTGAAATTGAGGTGCAGCGATGGCGTACCGGGAGGTTCCCAGGATGGAGATAAAAGAGATCATCCGCCGGTGGCAGGCTGGGGAAGGTCCGCGGCAGATTGCGGCGGGCATGGGGTTGTCGCGCAATACGGTACGTAAGTACCTGGCGGCGGCGCGGTTGCAGGGCATCACGCAAGGTGGTCCGGCGACGACTGAGGACCAGTTGAGCCGGCTGGCGACGATCAGCCAGGCGGGCCCGCGCCAGGTGGCGACGCCTCAGCAGGACCAGTTGGAGCCGTGGTCTGACCAGATCTACCAGTGGATCACCAAAGACCGCCTGCAGATGACCCGCATCCACGAGTTGCTGGCCATGCGGGGGTGCCAGTTGTCGTATCAGTCGCTGCGCCGTTTCGTCATCAACCGCAACTGGCGGCGACGCAGCAAGACCACGGTGCGGATGGCGGACACGCCGCCCGGTGAGGTGGCCGAGGCTGATTTCGGCCGCCTGGGTATGATCACCGATCCGGCCACCGGCAAGCGCAAGGCGGTGTGGGCCATGGTCATCGTGCTCTGCCATTCCCGCCATTGTTTCGTTTGGCCCATGCAGCAGCAGAAGCTTCCGGACGTGATCTCCGGCCTGGAGGCGGCGTGGGCTTTCTTCGGCGGGATGCCCAAGTATCTGGTCATCGACAACTTCCCCGCCGCCGTGGTGGGCACGGATCCCCTGCACCCCATTCTCACCAGGGGCTTTCTGGAATATGCCCAGCATCGGGGCTTCATCACCGACCCGGCCCGCAAGGCCCACCCCCAGGACAAACCCAAGGTGGAACGCAAGGTCCCCTACGCCAGAGAGCGTTTCTACAAGGGCGCCGATTTCGACGACTTCACCCACGTCCGCG
The DNA here is from genome assembly GCA_951813535.1 of uncultured Dehalococcoidia bacterium. Taxonomy (GTDB): domain Bacteria; phylum Chloroflexota; class Dehalococcoidia; order Lucifugimonadales; family UBA3495; genus Bin87. The sequence goes on from OX638345.1 coordinate 4,006,775, forward strand.
CCGCCGCGCCCAGGTGGTGCCTGGAGGTGGCCGGCATGCGCATCCACGGCACCACGCGCAAGCAGCCCCTGGTGGTATTCCAGGACGAGGAGCGCCACACCCTGATCCCCTGGGACGGCGTACCCTACGAGATCGCCAACTGGCGCACCAACACCGTCCACCGGGACCATCACGTCAAGTGCCTGGACGCGCTCTACTCGGTGCCCTACCACCTCTGCCGGCCCGGCCGGAAGGTGGAGGTCAAAGTGGACAGCAAGCTGGTGCGCATCTACCACCGCGGTCAGCTCATCAAGACCCATCCGCGTCAGCCGGTGGGCGGCCGCTCCACCGACGTCGCCGACTATCCACCCAAGGTCGCCCCCTACACCACCAGGGCTCCCGACGGGCTCAAGCGTGAGGCCGCCAAGCTGGGTCCCGCAGTGGGCGAATTCGCCGAACGCCTCTTCGAGGGCGACCATCCCTGGTCCAAGATCAGGCAGGGACACAAGCTGCTGCGCCTGGGCGATCGTTACACCGCCCAGCGCCTGGACGCCGCCTGCCAGCGGGCCCTGGACGTCGACCTCATCAACGTGCACCGCGTGGAGAGCATCCTGGTCCAGGCACTGGAAGAGGAGACCACGCCCCAACTGCCTCTGCCCCTGCCGCCCGGCCGCTTCGCTCGGCCCGGATGCGTCTTCGCCCAAAGCGACCCGTACCACCGGAAGTCGGCCTGAGGAGATTATACCCATGACCCGCGTAACCGAACTCACACCCCTGCTCAAGAACCTCAAACTGGGTCCCATGGCGGCCACGCTGCCCGAGCGCATCGCCCTGGCCCGAAGGGAACAGCTGGACTACGCATCCTTCCTGGAGATCGTCCTCAGCGACGAGGTCAACCGCCGCGCCCACCGGCGCATCGAACTGCGCCTCAATGGCGCCGGTTTCGAGGAGACCTGCCGGCTGGAGGACTTCGACTGGTCGGCGTCAATTACCCTGGACCGCCGACTGCTGGACGCCGTCTTCTCCCTGGAGTTTCTGGACAAACACGAGCACGTGCTGCTGGTAGGACCAGCCGGCGTCGGCAAGAGCTTCCTGGCCCAGGCCCTGGGCTACGCGGCCGTCCGCGCCGGACGCACCGTGCGCTTCAGCCACGCCGACGACTTCTTCAGAGCCATGGCCCAGGCCAGAGTGGACAACTCGCTGGACCGCGCCTTCCGGTCCTTCATCACCCCCGACCTGCTCATCCTCGACGACCTGGGCCTCCATCGGCTCACCGCCCAGCAGTCCGCCGACCTCTACGAACTCATCCTCAACCGCCACCGGTCCTCCAGCTTCATCATCACCAGCAACCGGGCCGTCGAAGAATGGCTCAGCCTCTTCGACGATCCCATCCTGGGGAACAGCGCCCTGGACCGGTTGGCCAACGCCAGCTATCAGATCGTCATCGAGGGCGCCAGCTACCGGGAACGTCTGTCCCCGCACCGCGCCCTGCTCAGCTCAGAAGGAGGTGATTGACCGGCAAACTGCAACCTGATATTAGCTGAATTACCACGCTTCCAGGGTGGGTCAATGACCGTGGCAAAGCCGGGTCAATGACCGCGTAAAGTGACAGAGTGGAAATCGCGGCTGCCCCGCATGATGAGGGCCTGGTCCACGGCATCCTTCAAACGGTAGTGAGCGTGCTCGGCGACGCCGTTTTCGTGGCTCTTGCCAGGATTGATGCGGGTGGAGCGCAGACCGTAGTGCTCCAGCAGGGCGGCGTAATTGGCGTTAAGCGCCCGGCCGCGGCTGCGTTTCATCTCGTGGGTGGCGGCGGAGGTATTGTCGGAACGCACCACCTCCGGTACGCCGCCCAGGGCCCACAGCGCATTCTGCATTCCCTGCTTGAGGGCCAGGAAGGTCTCGCCGGCGGCGATCTCAGCTGTGGTTTTTCAGGGTCATTAGGCCGGCGATTTTCACGGACATCCGGCCACCCTGGGAGCGTGGTGATTTGACGAATATCAGGTTGCCGTAGTTAGGTCAATCACCTCCTTCAGGTCGCACCAGGGCGCGGTGTGGCGACAGTCGTTCCCGGTAGCTGGTGCCTTCGATGACGATCTGGTAGCTGGCGTTGGCCAGGCGGTCGAGGGCGCTGTTGCCGAGGATGGGATCGTCGAAGAGACTGAGCCATTCGTCCACGGCCCGGTTGCTGGTGATGACGAAGCTGGACGCCCGATGGCGATTGAGGATCAGTTCGTAGAGATCAGCGGACTGCTGTGGGGTGAGCCGGTGCAGGCCGAGATCGTCGAGGATGAGCAGGTCGGGGGGCAGGAAGGACCGGAAGGTACGGTCCACCGAGTTGTCCACTCTGGCCTGAGCCATGGCCTTGAAGAAGTCGTCGGCGTGGCTGAAGCGGACGGTGTGTCCGGCGCGGACTGCGGAGTAGCCCAGGGCTTGAGCGGGGAAGCTCTTGCCGACGCCAGCGGGTCCCACCAGCAGCACGTGCTCGTGCTTGTCCAGAAACTCCAGAGAGAAGACGGCGTCCAGCAATCGGCGGTCCAGGGTAATTGACGCCGACCAGTCGAAGTCCTCCAGCCGGCAGGTCTCCTCAAAACCGGCGCCTTGCAGCCGGAGTTCGATGCGGCGTTGGGCGCGACGGTTGACCTCGTCGCTGAGGACGATCTCCAGGAATGATGCGTAGTCCAGCTGTTCCCTGCGGGCCAGGGCGATGCGTTCGGGCAGGGTGGCGGCCATGGGTCCCAGCTGCAGACGCTTGAGCAGGGGTGTGAGTTCGGTGATGCGGGTCATGATCGACCTCCAGCGGCAAGGGCGAAGACGGAGCCGGGTCTGGCGAAGCGGCCGGCTGGCATGGGCAGTGGCAATTGCGGCATGGCCTCCTCTTCCAGAGCCCGCACCAGGATGCGTTCCACCCGGTTCACGTCGATGAGGTCGACGGCCAGGGCACGCCGGCAGGCGGCATCAAGACGCTCAGCGGTGTAGCGTTCCCCAAGGCGGAGCAGCTTGTGCCCCTGTCTGATCTTCGACCAGGGATGCCGGTCGTCGAAGAGACGTTCGGCGAATTCGGCCACCGACGGACCCAGCAGAGCGGCGCTGCGCTTGATGCGCTCGGGCGCTTTCATGGTGTAGGCGGTGAGTTCGGCCGGATAATCATCTGGGTCGGTGGCGCGGCCGCCCCTGGGCTGACGCTGGTGGACCTTGAGGAGCTTGCCTCGGTGGTAGATGCGCACCAGCTTGCTGTCCAGCCTGATTTCCACCTTCTGTCCCGGTGGGCAGGACGATGACGGCACTGAGTAAAGCGCGTACTGGCAGGCCACGTGATGATCGGGATGGACCTTGGCCGTGCGCCAGTGGGTGATTTCGTAAGGCTCGCCGTCCCAGGGCAGCAGGGCATGACGCTCTTCATCCTGGAATACCACCAGGGGCTGCCGGTGGGTGGTGCCGTGGGTCCGCTGACCAGCCACCTCCAAACACCAGCGCTGGGCTTCATTGCGCAGGTGGACCAGACCATGGAAATCGCCGCCCTTGAATAAACGCTCCCTGACGTAGGACACGCTCCTCTCCACCTTGGGCTTGTCCTTGGGATGACGGACCCGGGCCGGATCGGCGACGAAACCACGATGCTGGGAGTATTCCAGAAAGCCCCGGGTCAGACGCGGATGCAACGGATCCGGTCCCGCCACCGCCGCCGGGAAATTGTCGATGACCAGGTAGCGGGGCACACCGCCGAAAAAGGCCCACGCTGCCTCCAGCCCCGCGATCACGTCCTCCAGCTTCTGGCTGTGCGTCGGCCACACGAAGCAATGCCGCGAGTACGACAGCACGATGATCAGCGCCCACACCACCTTGCGCTTGCCCGTGGCCGGATCGGTAATCATCCCCAATCGGCCGAAGTCAGCCTCGGCCACCTCGCCGGCCGCAGTGTCGGCCATCCGCACCGTGCGGACGCTGCGCCGTCCCCAGTTGCGTTTCCTGATGAACCGGCGCAACGACGAATACGACACGTGACAGCCGCGCGCCGTCAGCAACTCGTGAATTCGGGTGAGCAACAGCCGGTCGCCGGTGAGCCACTGGTAAATCTGGTCGGCCCACGGCTCCAGCAGGTCCTGGCTGGGCATCTCCGCCCGTCGCGGCCCCACCTGGCCCATGGCCGCCAACCGGCTCAATTGCTCCTCGGTGGCGACCGGGCCATCCTGGACAATGCCCTCGGTCCTGGCCGCCGCCACGTACCTGGCCACGGTATCCCGCGACAATCCGGTGCCCGCCGCAATCCGGCGCAGGCTGCCTCCCGCCTGCCAGCGGCGAATGATCTCCTGTATTTCCATCCTGGGAACCTCCCGGTACGCCATCGCTGCACCTCGGCTCTGAAGTGCGGCGATGGTCGCCCATGTGGCTCCCAAAGTGGCCTAATGACCCTGAAAATCTGGTAGGAAGACCCTGAAAATCTCCTGATCTACTGGTCTATAGTCCCTGAACAACAACACTCAGCGTAGCGCCAGCCCGAGTGGCTGAGGATCAGCTGGAACAGCAAGTGAGGATAGGGCTGTCCGGCGACGGTCACCCCCAGGGCGCTGCCGTGGGTGAAGTCGAACTGGGCCTCCCGTCCCGGTGGATGCTCCTGGGGGAAGTACACCTCCTGATCGGGACCATTGAGTGCTCGCCAGTCCTGTAATCGTCGTTGCAGGGTATGCAGTTGGGAGGCGCTGAACCGACCGGGATGCTGCTCCTCCAGCCACTCGATAATTGTCGTTCCTTTCAGCTTGCCGCTGGGATCGCCTTGCAGCAGGGGCTCAATCTCCTCCTCCCACACCCCGCCGAAGGGATCGGCCCGGGTCCGCCACCAGCGCTCCTCCTTCGTCTCCGACGGCAACGGGCCGTCCTGCCACTTGCGCGCCGACCGCACGCACATCCCGGCCATCGCGGCCGCCGTCTCCTGGGTCTTTCCTTCCATAAGTCTCTGCCTCAGTAGTCTGACTTATCGGTCCTTGATCAAAATCCGGCACCTCCGTGCCGGACGATTTACACCATCCCAACCGGCAAGAATAGTCAGCGCAAGAGGCATTCCTTATTGTCGTCTATCACTCGCCCGCCCAAGCAGATCTCTGCTGGCCCACCCCGTGGCGACCGGCACAAGTCCCGTGCCTCAAACCCAAGATGCGAGAGGCCCGGAACAGCACCTTCGAGTGCCATCAGCACGCCCCGCAACGGTTACCTGATCGACGCCGCCGCGACTACACAGTGGCGACCGGGCTGGGGCCGCAAAAACTGGACGGCCAGCGGTCTCTACACCATGAAAGGCGCATCATTGCCAGCCGAATGACGCCCACCAGCGCACGGTCGCTGCGCAACAGCGTCAAGCCCAACCCCCCGCTGATGCCGCTCGGCCTCCAGACCCGCGCAATCCGCAGTCACCGGCGGGGAATGGACCCTGATCCATTGGCAACGTGCCCGCAGAAAACGCTCCCGCCTCGGTCAACACAGCGGAGTAGGGAACTCCACGAATTACCATGCCGAAAGCGTGCCCACCCGGCGCTCGCCGGCGTGGGCACGCAACATTTTTGCCAAACACTCAGGCGGAGATTTCGCCTGAAGGTCGTCAGCCCCTGACGCTAATCAGCGCCGATTCCCAACTCCGTCTGCAAGTCCCGGATGGTCTCGGCGCGGCTGCGGGTCGGGACGCGCACCCGCATACCGATTGGCTCGTTCTCTATCTCCGGAACGACCTTGATGGCGACGAATACCGGGCCGGTTTCCCGCATTATCTGCTCGACGTTGGTGGCGAACTCTTCCAGGTCGTCGAAGCTGTAGGCAGAGGTGTAACCGGATTCCTTGGCCATGCCGGCGTAGTTGATATCCTGCGCGTTGGGAACCGGCTGCCCGCCGGTGGTGGCGTAGCACTCATTGTCCAACAGGATGTGGCAGAAGTTTTCCGGCTGTTTACCCGCGATGGTGGCCAGTATCCCCAGGTTCATCAGCAGCGCGCCTTCGGAATCGAACAGCACCACCTTTTCATCAGGCAGACCCAGGGCCAGCCCCAGGGCCGCCGAGGTGGTCTGGCCCATCGCGCCGCCCATGTTCAGGTCCCGGTTCTCGTTGGTGCTGAATTCCCGCCAGTGGCGACCGGAAGTGCCGGTGGGGATCACGATGGCGTCGCCCCTGTGCTCCTGGAAAACTCGGAATACGTCCTGGGATTGAATCATGCTTTGCCTCCGTTGGGTGGATCTTTTTTGCTCCGTACTTCGCGCTGTCCCAAGAATCCGTGCGGCACTGGGTCGCGCGCCGACGGAGCAACAAATATTGGCGAATCGCTATCTCTCTAGCGGTTGAACCCGTGGTATTCGTCGCCCACGAGGATGGCAACCGGCCGCTTGGTGGCCCGGGCCTCCTCGAAGGCCGTGGTGATGCGCGTGCTGTCGGCGTCCTGCTCCACCAGGTAGTAGTTGATGCGGAAGGCGTTCAGGAACGGCTCGGTGTAGGTCGCTGCCGAGTCAGTTATGACGCCGTGGCGATTCCAGCCACGATAGCCCACCACCATTACCAGCGGGAACCCGGCATCGAGGACCATGCCCCGGATGGAGTCGCCGGATTCCATCATGCCCGTGTTCTGAATCAGGACCACCGGGGTCTTGCCCGCGACCAGCAGCCCCAGGGCCACGCCAAAGGTCTCGCCTTCCCGTGAGGCCGGGACGATGTCCAGCCAGGGCTCCTCCTTCATCAACTCGTACAGGTAGTTGGTCTCGCTGTCGGGGATGGTCACCACGTGGGTGACACCGTTCTTCTGGAATTCCTCTACCAGAGCCTCGGGACTCAGCACCGCTGCCTGCTCTTGCACCATGAATGTTCTCCTCGTGTACGTTGTGAACCTGGCAGTCGCGGTTCCCGCTAGCTGGGCAAAGACCCGGTACTGCTGTGGACTGTGCGGATTATAGTAACCCATAGCGAGAGGGTCAATTTTGGGATTGCCGGCGAGCCGATGAACCGCCTTCTCTCCACGGATGCAATGTCATTAGGTTTCGATACCATCGGTTGACCGCGCATACCCTCAGTGTTAGCGTGCGCGTAATTGACCGAGCTAAGTTTTGCCAATCAGGGGGAATGACCAGACATGGCAGGAACACTGGAACACATTCGGATAATCGACTTCGGGCAGTATATTTCCGGTCCCCTGGCCGGCATGTTGCTGGCCGATCAGGGCGCCGACGTTGTGCGGGTTGACCCTCCCGGGGGGCCTCGCTGGAAGACCCCGGCCAACTCGACGTGGAACCGAGGCAAGCGGAGCATTACCCTGGACCTCAAGAAAGCGGACGACTTGGCCACTGCCCGCTCCCTGATAGAGGGCGCCGATGTGGTGGTCGAGAACTTCCGTCCCGGAACCATGGACCGGCTGGGCTTGGGACCCGAGGAGATGACTCGAGCCAACCCCCGCCTGGTTTACTGCTCCATTCCGGGATTTGCGTCGGACGATCCCCGGTCGGCCATGCCGGCTTACGAAGGAATTGTGGGAGCAGCCTCGGCCACCTTCCGCCCGCCCGACGCCGATAGCCCGCGTCCGGTCTACACGGCCATTCCCATCGCGTCGGTCTATGGGGCCTTCCAGTCGGTGGTGGCCGTCACGGTCGCCCTGAACGCCCGGGAGCGCGACGGCGTGGGGCAACGCATCGAAGTCCCTCTGTTTGACAGCATGTTCCAGTCCATCGGGCGTTTCGGTGTCCGAGTGCACAACGCTGCCCCGACGAGCCCGACACTGCAGGAATTGTGGGGTGGTATCTTCCAGTGCAGCGACGGCCAGTACGTGCGCTTCGGTGGCCCCGGCAACCAGAACTTCCGCCAGTTCGTGGAAGCCGCCGGGATCACGTCGTGGGATGACGAGGGTCTTACCGACTTCGACCGCCCCCTGGACGTCCCCCAATTCCGCGCCGAGGCCCAGCAGCGAATTGAGGATCTCTTCCTTACTCGTACCGCCCAGGAGTGGGAAGACCTGATCGCCGAGGCGGGCAGCGAAGGCGCGGTCTGCCGCACCAGCGCCGAGTGGTTTGACCATCCCCACGCCCGGGCCTCCCAGATGGTGGTGGAGGTCGACGACCCCACCTACGGCAAGATGCTGCAGCCGGGGATCAACGCCCGGATGTCGTTGACGCCGGGCCGGGTGCGCAGCCCGGCTCCCGCTCCCGACCAGCACCGTGAAGAAATCCTCGCGGAGCTGAAGCCTCGCCCCACTTCCGAGGCGCCGGCGCACCAGGACGCCCTGCGTGCCGCCCTCGACGGAGTGAAGGTGCTGGACCTGTGCATCATCCTGGCCGGTCCCACCATGGGCCGGACTCTGGCCGAGTATGGGGCCAACGTCATCAAGATAGATAACCCCCGGCGCGGCTCAACCGTGGCCCGGCATAACGACATCAACCGGGGCAAGCGCAGCATCCTGCTGGACCTGAGGTCTGACGAAGGGCGCGACGTTTTCTGGACGCTGCTGGAGGATGCCGACGTGGTGGCCCAGAACTACCGCGCCGGCAGCCTGGAGAGGCTGGGGCTGGGATACGAAGAGGTGCGCAAGCGCAAGCCCGACATCATCTACGCTTCGCTTAACGCCTACGGGCACATCGGCCCCTGGGCGGAGCGCCCCGGTCACGAGGGGTTTGCCCAGGCCACTGCCGGGATGACCCGTCGCTTCGGCGGTGACGGTATGCCCGAGTCGCAGCCCAATCCGGTGAACGACTACGGCACGGGGTTCATGGGCGCCTACGGGGTGGCCCTCGCCCTGCTGCACCGAAAGCGCACCGGCGAGGGCCAGCACATCGACTCCGCGCTGGCCTACACCGCCATGACGCTGCAATCGCCCTTCATGCAGATGTACGAGGGCAAGCAGTGGAACGAGACCAGCGGCCAGGACGCCCTGGGAACCGGTGCGTTGCATCGGGCCTATCAGGCCAGTGACGGCTGGTTCTTTGTTGGTGCCCCAGAGTCGGCGCTGTCAACGCTGTCCGGCCTGGAGGGTCTCTCCGGAATAGACTCCCTGCGGGGCGATGCCTTGGCCTCGTCGCTCGAAGAGCGGTTCCAGGGGAACAGCGTGGCGTTCTGGGTCGAGCGACTGGCCGCCGCCGGCGTCGGCGCGCAGCGCGTCATCACCAACGTCAGGGAGCTGATGACCGACCCCTGGGTTGAGTCCCACGGACTTAGCCTCACCCGCGAGCACGACGATCTGGGACCGGTGACTACCTGCGGTCCCGCGCCGCGCCTGTCGCGCACCCCGGTGCGCCCGGGCATACCTGCCCCCAAGCCTGGAACCCACGCTCGGGAGATTCTCGAAGAGCATGGCTTGGAGAGCCGCTACCAAACCCTGCTCGATTCGGGTGTGATACTGACCGACGGTGTGGCGGCGGGGTAGCATCCCCGCCTCGGCACGGATTTTGGGCCGGGCGTATGCACGTGCGGCCCAAGTCATTTCACCGCTGCCGATGCCAAATCCGGCAGACCGTAGTCGCCGCGAGACCATGTCGCCGCTCCGCTCCTCGCAAGTCCCCGGCGCCGCGCTGCCGGTCTCAATTTTCGCCGTGACGGGTTCCGTCGCAGTCAGGTGTATGGGCCGCCCTACCCCGTCTTCCAATGCGGATGTGGCAGCGATTAACGTCCCACGGTCTCGGCAACCGGACACCAATCCGCAAGCTCTGACTGATATACTCGCGGCGATTGATAGCGGTTTTCGACCCACGCCAGGGAGGTGGTTAACCATGGCTGAAGACCTGTCCGCAATTGTCGAGTCCGGCGCTCCAGTCCTGATCGCTGCCGGGGGGCCCACCGAAGGGCCTCTTTGGCATCCCGGCAACTATTTGACCTACGTACGCCATCGGGAAAGCATGTTGATGCGGTGGGACGGTGGCGGCGAACCCACCGCGATCCGCACCGATACCGGCGAAGGCAACGGCTGCACCCTTGACCCCCAGGGCCGACTGCTGATGTGTGAGGGGGCCAACCGGCAAATCACCCGGATGGACCCCGATGGATCTGTGACGGTGGTGGCTGATCGGTGGCAGGACAAACGGCTCAACCGGCCCAATGACATCATCTGCCGCTCCGATGGCAGCGTCTACTTCACCGACCCGGAACGCGGCATCCCGGTGGAACAGCGGGAACTGGGCTTCTCCGGCGTCTTACGGATCGCCCCTGACGGTACGTTGCACGTGGCCACCGACGAGTGCGAATACCCCAACGGGCTGGCGTTGTCCCCGGACGAATCGGTGCTCTATGTTGCGATCAGCCGTCTTGACGACCGCTGCGTTGAGGAGGGAGAACGAGGCGAGGTGTGTACCCACCGGCGTATCCGGGCCTTCGACGTCGCCGCGGACGGGACGCTCAGCAACAACCGCGTCTTCTGCGACATGTCGTCAGCCGAGCCCGGGGTGCCCGACGGCATGAAGGTGGATACCGAAGGCAGGGTATATTGCACCGGCTCCGGAGGGATTTGGGTCATTGATCCTGACGGCAATCGGCTGGGCGTCATCCGCGTCCCCGAGGTGCCGCGCAACCTGGTGTTCGGTGGCGCGGACCGGGATACCATGTTCATCACCGCAGGAGATTCGGTTTACAGCCTGCAAACCAGGGTGCGGGGTGTGGGCGCGAATTAGCGGCAAACCGTCCGGCAGTCCGCATCGGGCGGATTGGATACGCGAGCTCCCACGCGGACGAAGGCGCAAATGCCATGCGGGGGTTAATCCCATGCGGCGTCGGCTTGCGGTTGACCTGCCTCTCCCCTCGCGCCAGCCCAACCGTGCGTGCCTGACCGGGTCGGCGCCGTTTCGGAAGGGCGGTCATTAGCGTCACGACCCGGCCCGTGTTAGCATCGCAATCGCCCTAAATTATCCGGAGGTTCTCCATGAACATCACCAGGCATATTGGCGAATACGTCACCGGCACCGATATCGAGGACTTCCCACCCGACGCCATCGAAGCCGCCAAGGGGGCCATCATGGACTGCCTGGCCTGTATGCTGGCCGGCTCCCATGAGTCCCTGTCGGACATCCTCTGCCGCTACGTCGCGGCCGAGTCGGCTGCCCCCGCCGCCAGCGTCGTGGGTCGGGGATTTCGGACCTCCGCGGCCAACGCTGCCCTGGTCAACGGGGCAATGGCCCACGCTCTCGACTACGATGACATTACCCAGGTCACCAAGACCCACCCCACCGCGGTCCTGCTGCCCGCTGCCCTGGCCGTAGCCGAGGAGTGCGGCGCTTCCGGCCGGGACCTGCTGCTCGGTTATATGTCCGGGTTCGAGGTCGCCTGCGCCGTGGGCGAGTCCTTGAGTGAAGCCTACTACGATGATCTGGGATGGCATCCCACCGGCCCCCTGGGCGCCGTCGGGTCGGCGGCCGCCGCGAGCCGCATCATGTCGCTGGACCCCGAACAGACCGCGATGGCCATCTCGCTGGCCGCGTCCCAGGCATCAGGGCTGCGACAGAACTTCGGCACCATGACCAAGCCCTTCCATGCCGGAGACGCTGCCCGCGCCGGCGTCGTATCGGCCAAGCTGGTCCGCGACGGTTTCACCTCCAGTCCGGATGCCCTGGAGGGACGTTTCGGGTTCATTCGCGCCTTCTCGGGGGGCCAGGGTTTCGACAGCCAGCAGGTGGCGGAGAACCTGGGCAAAAAGCTCTATCTGGTGGAATCCGGCATCGAAATCAAGAAGTACCCCTGCTGCGGCAGCGCCCACCTGGCTCTTGACGCCACCTTCGACCTGCTGTCCCAGGGCGCTATCGACCCGGAGGCCGTTGACCGTATCGATGTGATGGTGGACTTCGACCCGCCGCGCTCGCTGATCCACTCGCGCCCGGTGGCGTCCCTGGAGGGCAAGTTCAGCATGCAGTATTGTCTGGCTGCGGCCCTGCTGGACCGTCGGGTGGGGTTGCAGTCCTTCACCGATGATCAGGTGATGCGTCCCGAGGCCCAGGCGATGATCCCCCTCATTGACATGCGCCGCATCCCGGGCAACGAGGGCAAGCCAAGCTGGACCGAGGGCTACCACCAGGTCGAGGTACAACTGAAGGATGGAACCGTTCTCCGGCAGCAGGCCTACCGCGCCGACAGCGGCGCCCTGCGTGGCGTCACGGTGGAGGATATCCGCGCGAAGTTCCGGGACTGCGCGTCCCAGTCGCTGTCCGAAGCAACGACGGCGGACCTCCTGGCCCGCCTGGACCTGCTGGAGGAGGGAGCGCCCATCAGCGGCCTGGCAGACTTGCTTCGGGGCTGAAGTTCTTGAGCGGATTCTTGCGCGGTGGTGCTGTGCCTTGCCGTAACTGCTCGGACGTGTGACCCATGCGTTTCGACGAGGACGGGAATGCAAACGCCACGCGGGGATTGATTCTCTTCGCTCATGCGTACCCGTTTTCGTAAATCGTCAGAATCAAGAGTTGTAGGATCTAGGATTTGGCAGGATTGGGAGATCTCCATCACAGAACGGTTCCAATCCTGGCAATCCCCAAATCTTGAAAATCCTGATCCTGACGTTTCCCCGCCGCAAACTGGGTACGTATGAGATCAAGGGAAGGGTTGACGCCGCGCCCCTCCCCGTCTGCGATACGCCGGCGCCGGACCCTGCGGAAGGCTAAATCCGGGGCCGGATGTTCTGGTTGTGGCTGAACATATTCGTCGGATCGTACTTCTGCTTCAGGGTTGCCAGCCTGTGGAAGTTGTCCCCAAAGGCCGCCTGTATCGCCTCTTCTCCTTCCTCAGCCTCGGTGCCGACCTGGTTGATGTAGGGCCCCGACGAGAAGGGCGCCAATGCCGAGGAGAAATCCCGTACCCAACGGATGTGGACTTCCGACTCCCCCGGATCCAAAAAGACCGCGTTGGTGGCCCACTCGCACCGGGCCCCCCGGTGTCCGAAGGCGGTCTCGTTGGCGGGTACCCGCCGCGTGGCGTTGCCCAGGTACTGGAACAGCACGCTCGAGAGCGGCGAGGTGACCCGGTCGAAGTAGTCGAGGGTGATGTCCAACGCGTCGTCGCTGACTTCGCTCATGAAATGGGACTTCAGGTAGTTGTGTCGTCCCTGTGGCGCCAGCGCCAGCGATTGGGCCTCGGTGTATGGCATGGGCCGGACATCGTCGGCTAGTGGCGGGCCGAACTCCCGGAGCGGCCGGATGATGCGCTCCCCCTCCTCGATGGGGCCGTAGTAACAGAGCAGAGTGCGGCACACCTTGCCTCCTCCGTCCGGGAGGGTCGCCAGGAAGGTGATGATGTTCATCTCGTCGGGCATATCGGCGGTGAACTCGCCAACCAGGGCGAAGAACTCCCGCGCCTTGTCGTACGGGTAGACCAGGTATCCCGCCAGCACCAAGGGGCCGACGGGATGCAGCCGGTACTCCAGAGAGGTCGCGACGCCGAAGTTGCCGCCGCCGCCCCGAAGGCCCCAGAGCAGGTCCGGGTTCTCGTCGGCGCTGGCAGTGAGCGACCGGCCGTCGGCGGTGACCACATCGGCTGAAATCAGATTGTCGCAACTGAGACCGTGACTCCCCGACAGCCATCCGATGCCGCCGCCCAGCGTGAGACCGGCGATGCCGGTGTCCGGATCGGTCCCTCCCGGCGCGGCGAGCCCGAAGGCCTGCGTCTCGTGGTCGAACGCTCCCCACTTCGTCCCGCCCTGCGCCCGCACCGTTTGGGTCGACGGGTCGACGCGGACGCCGGTCATACGCGAGAGGTCGATCATCAACCCATCTTCGCAAACGCTGTTGCCCGGGAAGTTGTGGCCGCCGCCGCGCACCGAAATCAGCAGATTGTTCTCTCTCGCGAAGTTGACCGAATTAATCACGTCGGCCGTTCCGCTGCAGCGGGCGATCAGGGCCGGGCGCTTGTTGACCATGGCGTTCCAGATCCGGCGGACGCTGTCGTAGTCCTCGTCGCCGGCGCGCAGCGACTCCCCGTGCAGGCTGCCCGTGAAGTCCTCGATTGTTGCCCCGTCTATGACGGTGTAATCGCCGGAAAGGGTCGCAAAAGTTAGGTCCGCCATAGGTCAGTCCCCCTGCGTGCGTGTCGACGTCCCGCGAACTCCCGTGACAATGCTGGTCGGCCGGGGCAGCAGGCTCCGTCCGGAGGCCGTCCCGGTCCCCTTTGCCCGTCGCCGATTATATGTCCGGCAAGGTGTGCCTGCCACCCGCCGGTCACCTCACGCGTACCGACTTTCGTAAATCGTCAGAAGCGCGATTTGCGGGATTTTTTGATTTTGCAGGATTGGAAATGCTCCATCACGGAACGGTTCAAATCCTGACAATCCGTAAATCTCGAAAATCCTGATTCTGACGATTTACGAAACTGGCTACGCCCGAAACTGGGACGTTGTTGACATTTTGCCGCAATACGGCCGGCAAAAGTCACGCATGTACCCGCCCTGAAAAGTGGCAGCCACCGCAGCGGCCGCCAACCAGTTCCCAGCCGTTGGCTCAACCGGTATCGAATCGCCGGGGATGTCGTGGCGGTTACTCGCTGCCGGGCTTCGCCTTCGGGTCGCCCTCCGCTATTGCAAACGCGGCAGCAGTTCCTCGGAGATGAGCTGCAGGTAGTCCAACCGGGCGGAGAATTCGCTGGGCAAATTCAAGCTGGCCAGCCCGATATAGTCCAGGCCGTCTTCTTCCCGGCACCGGTTGATGATCTCAGCGCAGTCCTGCGGACTTCCGGCAACCGCCCAATCGGCCAGATCCCGCTGACCGCCGAGGCCGAAATCCACCGTGGTGCTTTCCTGCATGTTGAAAGCGCCGTACATGCCGGCTTTCTTGGCGGCCATCTCTCTGGCTTCCACGATGGCCGTTTCGCGGTCCCGGGCGATGGCTATGGAGCGGTGGGCGCCGATCCGCCCGGCGGGGTCCTTGCCCAGCTCTTCCAGCGCTTCCTTGTACTGCCGTGTCAACACGCTGATGTCCGTCCATCCCGGCTGGGGACCGAGGATGACCCGGTCGCCCAGGGCCGCAGCGCGCCGGACGGCGCCCCGGCTCTGCGCCGCGATCCAGATGGGAGGGTGGGGTTTTTGCGCGGGAGTCAGGGCGAGGCGGGCGCCGCTCACCTGCCAGTGCGCTCCCTGGAAGTTGACCTCCTCCCCGCTCCACAGCAGCTTCATCAACTCAATGGACTCTTCGAACCGGCCGACCCGATCCCTCCGGTTGGTGCCAAAAGCCGACAATTCCGCTTCCCGGTAACCCAATCCCACGCCCAGTACGAACCGCCCGTTGCTGATGTGGTCCAGCGTCACCGTCTGCTCGGCGATGTCCACCGGGTTGTGGTAGGGAAGCAACAGGATGCCGGTGAGCAGCGTCAAACCCTCAGCATCGGGAGCCAGACGGGCCAGCGTCTGCATCGGCTGCATCCAGACGGTGGGATGCGCGATGTAGTGCTGGGGCATGTAGATGACCGAAAAGCCCAGCGATTTGGCCCGCCGGCATACCTCGGCGGCCTCCTCGACCTGCTGGTGCATGGGCCGGTCGGGATCATCCATGTAATCGCGGATGTAAAGTCCTACTTCCATTGGTGCCAACTCAATCCGTTGCGGTGCGCGTCAATCGGTGATGTACGTGTGAGTGATGACCTCCCAGACGTGGCCGTTCTCGCACTCGAAGTAGAACCCGCGACCCTGGTGCAGGTGGTTGATCTCGCCGTCCGTCCGTGAGCGGGGCCCGCTCCCGTAGACGACGCCCTCGTCCTTGATCCGCTGCAGGATCGCGTCGAACTCCTCGTCGGAAGCCAGGAAAGCGTAGTGATTGGAGCGCGGGTTGTCCGAGTCGTCGAAGTCCAGCGTCAGTATGTCGTTGACCTTCACCGGCGCGAAATGGCCCCAGGGCCCCTCGTACTTCAGCCCAAACAACCGCGCGATGAACTCCGCAGACTTCACCTTGTCGTGGGCGGGTACGATTGTGTGATCCAATTGCAACGGCATGGCTGTCCTCCTCTTGTGAGACTGTAACGAACGTCGTTGTTCCAACGCCGGTTCATCTTGAGATGGTTTCAGAGTGCGATGCACATCAAGCACACCGACCAATTCAGCATCGCTCGCCGTCTCCGGCCCAGTAGTCATACTTCCGCCCCGCCAGTTCCACCATCTCGGCCACGTCCTCGTCGAGCAGGTAGCCCTCATCCACCAGGCCCATCGCAGCGCGAGTCACCTGCTCCACATAGTCCTCGCGGTCAGAATACAACTCCTCGATGGATGATCGCGGATCGCCGGAGGCCTCCCTTTCGGCCCGGGTCGCCGGCAGCGGCAGAGACCAGCCGGCCAGGCCGCCGGTGATCCCGATGAACAGGTTGGAGTTGCCGATGCTCTCGTCCCGCAGGTTCCACCCGGTGTAGGTTGCCACCGGCACCGTCAGGTCGGGCAGGCAGATGCCCCGCCGTTCGTTGAACGTCTCGTCGATGTCGGCCACCAGCGCCGGGAACTCCTCCCCCTCGTCGGCCGGCAGGTTTATCGTGCGGCCCAGGTGTGCCTCCGGCCCGTAGTCCAGCCGGATCGCCCGGGTGGTCTCCGTGGGCACGCGCACGCCGGGCAGCTTGGCGAACCGCTCCAGCAGCGTGTGCGACTCCACCGCCGTGCCATCGTCCAGGCTGGGATGGCGGCTGGCGGGAGGTTCCTCACCAGTGGTGACCCACCGGTCCAGGTTGTCCAGCGCCGCCCGCAGCAGCGGCGCGTAGTCCACGCTGTTGAAGGGAAGCTGGCCCTTGATACCGTCGTTGGCCCGGATCTCGATCGGCGGGAACTCCCCCGAACCGTGCATGCAGCCGGCGAAGTGGTACCGGCGCACCGATGCGGATTCCGCCGCGTCGGTCAGCGTTTCCAGGTCGGTGTGGATCAGCGCCGCGTCGCCACGCCAGTACTCGGCCGAGGTGTTGGTGAACATGATCTTGGGCACGGAGCCCCGCCGCTCAATCGAATCGAGCAGGGAGCCCTGCGCCCCCGTCACCGGGTCGGTCTGCGTGGTGTCCGTGAAGGGGAACATCTCCGGAATGATGTAGCAAACGTCCTTGGAGGGTTGTCCGAAACGCAGGTTGAACTCGCCGCGCATCGCCCCCGCCACGTGGGGGATGATCCCGTCCAGCGCCGGCCGGTCATCTTCGTCTTCGTTGATGCCCACGTGGATGTACTGGCGCAGGAAACGGCCGCTCTGGGAACGGCCCATGGCGTAGGCATAGTCGATTGCGCCGGCGCATGGATTGCCGGCTGCTGCCGGGGCGTGCTTCAGGAACGAGACGGCGTCCCGCATGGCGGCGAACCCCAGCCCCACGATCCGACTGCCCGTGGTGGTGTAGACCAGCTGGTAGATCCTTCCCGGCTCGAATCCGGAGGGCATGTAGATGTGGTTGTGCTGCGGTTCCAGGTCGGCGTCCTCCACCCGAACAAAGGACCACTGGTCGCGGTCGACCGGTGTGGCCGGACTGTTGGGCAGGTCCCGCACCGTCAGGGTCGCCTCCGCTTCCTCCGGATCAGCGGCGGGATTGGGCAGGTGCTGCCGGTCGGCCAGCAGGAACACCTGGGTCGGTTCGTTGCACTGGAACTGGCACATGATCCGGCCCGTCAGCGGCCCCTGGGGTCCGATGGCTTCCGGCGCGTGCAGCCCGATCAGCCCCGGCGTCGGCGGCACGTCGGCCTGCCAGCCGCCCCAGACCACGGTGTAGCCCCGACGCATCAGGTAGCCGTTGCCAGCCTCCAGGGGAGACGTCGGGTCGTTGGCCGTGGGCACGCTGTTCAGGCTCAGCGCGGTTTTGCGGCCCCGGTTCACCACGTCGAACAGGATGCGGCGGTTGCCCCGGTCAGCGTTCGCCGGCTGGAGCATGGCGAAGTCCGACGAGAACTCCACCAGGCCCGCGGCGTTGCGCGGCGCCAGGTCGAGGTCCGTGATCCCCTGGTTTCGGGGATGCGACGGGTCCACCGCGTAGTGGGCAGTGCCCTCCAGCAGTTCATACGCGCCCACGTCGCCGAAGCTCTCGCCGGACGCGAAACTGGTCCTCTTGGTGATATCCAGTTGTGTAATTGCCAAGATGCCTCCGGTGGGCCGATGGCCGATAGTAAGTGCGGTACGCGCTGAATGTGGCGTTGAATTCTCAGGATGATATTAGCACTGGTGAACACCTCCTGGGGCGCAATTGCTACCCGCAGGTTGGATAGCGAGATCGCACCGGGCAGGAGCGCTTCAGGAACGGGCGTTGTACGCGGTGAAGGGCTGGGAGTCCTGCGGCATCGTGCCGCTGTAGAACCGTCGCAGGTGGGGCTCCACCAGCGAAGCCAACTCGCGCCGCTCTTCCTCCTGGGCTGTCAGAGGCCGGTCCAGTGCGCCCTTGATCTCTCGGAACAGGTCGGCTTTGTCCACCCGGGTGTGTTGGCCGTCGCGCAGTATCACTTCACCGTCCACCAGCACTGTGTCAACGTCGATGCCCCGCGCCCGGTGCACCAGCGCGTCCACCACTGACACGCGCGGATCCAGGAAGGGCTCCTCGATGTTCCGCATGTCCACCAGCGTCATGTCCGCCCGCTTCCCCGGCTCCAGGGTGCCGATGCGGTCGCCGAACCAACTGGCATAGGCTCCGTTCACCGTTGCCATCTCCAGCACCTGGTTCGAGGTGGGAGGCTCCAGGTCGATGCCGGGCACCCGGTGAAGCTTGAGCACCAACCGCATCTCCTGGAACAGGTCCTTGTCGTCGTTCAGGCCGGCCTCGTCGCTGCCGATGGCCACCTTGATGCCGGCCGCCAGGATGCGACCCATTGGCGCGATCCCGCTCTGCAAGCGCAGGTTGGAACTGGCGTTGTGGCAGATGTTGGTTCCGGTGGCCGCCATTATGCTGAGGTCTTCTTCAGTGGCCCACACGCTGTGGCCGCAAACCACTTCTGGCCCCAGGAAACCTATTTCGTGTAGGTGCTGCAGCGGCGTCTTGCCATAGGCGGTGTGGCCGTACAGCTTCTGGTAAACGGTCTCCTGCAGGTGGATGTGGATGCCGGTGCTGTGGCGTCCCGCCAACTCCTTGATGGCCATGAGCAGCTCGTCAGAGCATCGATGCACGTTGCTGGGAGCCATCGTGACCTGCACCCGTTCGTGCTGGTTGTCGCCATATTTCCGGCAGATCTCCTCCAGCACGGGCATGATCTCGGCCACGGGCCGGTAGCCGGCCGCCATGAAGGATCGGTACCGCTCGGCCAGTTCGGAAGGCATCTGCGCCCCAAAATCGGCCTCGCCGCCGCCCGGGCCGGCAACCATCGAATTCTGGTCCACCACGGACGGGGCATAGGAGACCCGCATCCCGGAGGTCTGGTACGCGCCGACGACCTTGTCCGCTATCTCCATGCTCACCGGCCCGGTCCCGCGAGGGGTCGAGTGTATCGCCTGCACCGTGGTGGTGCCGGTCTCGATCATCTGGACCGCGCCGTAAAGCTGGTCCAGGTAGGGGTCAATGGCCCGAACGCCGATGCGGTGCAGGCTCCACATTTCCAGCGGCAGGTCCGGCGCCCCCATCTGGAAGGGCGTCAGTCCCACGTGAAAGTGGTCGTTGACCATGCCGGGCATGACGATGTGGTTGCCGGAACCGATGACCTCAGCGTCAGGGTGTTGACGGCTGAGTTCCCGGTAGTCGCCCACCGCTTCGATGACTCCGTCGCGCTGCAGCACCGCCCCGTCGGCTACCACCTCCGCCGAGTTGGAACCGGTGACCTTGCAGACGACGTGCTTGCCCCGTATCAGAGATAGCGCCATGACCGCCTCCCCGCGAATGCCTCGCGCAATGCTGGCCGAAGTCGGAACGTTTCCTGCCGCATTCTACACACCCTTCGCGACGGCGCCAGGGGACACCGTTCCGCAATTCTCCTGCGACCGGTCATGTCACCAACCATCCCATAGGATATGCTTGTCCCCAACGCCAGACGCCGTGGTTGCGCGGCCAACATCGGCTGAGGACGCGAATACATCGAAAATGTGCGGAGGAGCAATGCCGATCCTCGATTTGAACGGCGACGAATTTCACTATCACCTGGACGATTTTTCGGACCCCTGGCGCCATGACGCTCCGATCATGCTCCACCACGCCGCCGGCGGGAACCTGCACCGGTGGCGGCCCTGGGTTCCGACGCTGGCGCGGCATCGCCGGGTGGTACGGTTCGATATGCGAGGCCATGCCGGCACACGCAAGAGTCTCAGCCAACCGTTCGACCTGGCCGATCTGGCTGGCGATATCGCCCGCGTCATGGACGGGTTGGGAATGGACAAAACCCATCTGGTCGGCGCGTCGGCGGGCGGCATCGTCAGCCTCCGCTTCGCCCATGATTATCCCGACCGATTGCTGAGCCTGACCCTTGTGGCATCCACGCCGAAGCTGGCCCAGATGGGGGCCAACATGGACGCCGCGCCCTGGCGGGGAATCCTCGAACAGCAGGGAACGCGCGCCTGGCTGCTGGCCGACACCGACAAGAGGTTCGGCCCCGATACGCCCGACGAGGTGGTGCAGTGGTACGCGGATGAAGGCAGCAAGACCGCCGCGTCGGAGGTGATCGCGCTCCAGGGTTGCCTGCTGGCCGCAGACCTCACGCCCTTGCTGCCGGATATCGCCGTTCCGACGCTGATCCTGGGCGCGTCACACGACGACATCACCCCCGTGGAGATCCAGCACTTGATGGCGCATCAGATGCCCGATGCGCAACTCGAACTGATCGACGGCGTGGGTCACAACATGAAGGTTGAGATCCCCGACGCCCTGGCCGGCCGTACTCTCCAGTTCATCAACGAGGTCGACGCGCGACTGTAGGTTTCTCGGTCGCGACCGGCAACTGTCGGAACGGGCCGGCCGGCGACCGATCCGCCGATCAGGGCAGCGCGCCCTCCCGGCGGAACACATCGGCCAGCTTTTCCACCCCCTCCCGGATCTCTTCCTCGGACGGCAGGGCGAAGCAGAGCCGGATGTAGCCGGCCGCCGCGTCGGGGTCCGCTGACCAGTCCGGCCCGGGGTTGAACGCGATGCCTTCGCGGAGAGCGGGTCCTTCCAGGTTACGGGAATCGACGCCGTCGGGCAGCTTGACCCACAGGTACATGCCGCCCCGGGGCACTTCAAACTCGACGCTGGGGCCAAAGGACTCGCGTAGCGCGCTGCCCAGCACGTCGCACTTGCGCTGCAATGAGGACCGGACCTCCAGGATGTGGTCCTCGTAGTGGTGGGTGAAATAGTCGCCCACGATCATCTGGTCCATGACGCCGGTGCCGGCGTCGTTCTTGCGGGAGAGCAGGCGGCTCATCACGTCCCACGAAGCCACGACGTAGCCGAGGCGCGTTCCTGGCCCCAGGGTTTTCGAGAACGAGCCGATGTGCAGCACCCGGTTGCTGTCGTCCAGAGACCGGATCGCATTCTCGTACTCGCCCTCGAATATGAGGTCGGCGTAGCACTCATCCTCGAAAATGGGCACGCCGTATTCCTCGCTCAGTTCCAGCATCCGCAACCGGCGGTCCATGGTCAACACGGTGCCGGTGGGGTTCTGCAGCGTCGGGATCGTGTAGATGTACTTGGGACGCACTCCCCGTTCGCGCAGGTCTTCCAGGGCCCGGGCCAGGTGGTCCATCCGCATCCCATCCTGGTCCACGTCGATGCCAACGATGTTGACCTTCCTGCGTCGCAGATTGCCCAGGGCGCCGGAGAAACTGAACGCTTCGACGATTGCCGTGTCGCCCTCCTCCAGCAGGATTTCGTTGATGAGTTCAATCCCCTGGCCGGAACCCGACGTGATCAGCACGTCGTCGATCGTCGTATTGATGCCTCGATGCTCACCCAGCTTTTCGACCAGGAACTCGCGTAACGGGAGGATGCCCTGCGGCCCGCCGGAGAAGTTGTACATGGAAATGTTCCGGGCGTCGCCGCGGAACACCCTCTCCGCCGACTCGATGAATTCTTCCGTCGGCACCATGTCGGGGTCGCTGTGGCCGCCGATGAAGTTGTACCGGGGGTGACCTCCCCACGGGGCCGCAGGAGGCGGCAGTTCGCGGTTGAATAGCGCGGAATAGTCCAAACCCTGCCCTGGCATCGGTTGATCCTCCAATTCAGTGGGCGCGCTTTCTTTCAGTGAGGCCGGCGCGGTCGCGAGCATCCTAACACCGCCACCGCCGGGCGTCGACGGCCGGAGTCAAGTCCCTGTAGAGCTCACGCGTACCCACTTTGAGTAGTTCATCAGAATCAGGATTTTCAGGATTATGGGATTGGCCCGATTGAGACCATTCAGGGCAGGGCGCTCCTGATCCTGATAATCCGTAAATCCGGCAAATCCTGATTCTGACGATGCCGCTGCCCAAACTGGGTACGAGTCAGCATGGCAACGGGCGCGATGCGTCAGCCGCCGTCTCCGGTGTCGCCCTCAGGGACCAGTTCCAGCAGGCGCATGCCCCGGTCGACCTGCTGGCCCGGCTCCACGGACACGCGCCGCACGACGCCGTCGCGTGGCGCGGTGATCACCAGCTCCATTTTCATGGACTCCATCAGCACCACGGTCTGGTTGCGCTCCACGCGGTCCCCTTCGGCGACCAGCACCTCCAGCACCGCGCCGGGCATGGGAGCGAGGATATCTCCTTGCGCTTCTGCGGCCGCACCGCCCCCGCGTCGCCGCGATTCCTCCCGCTGGAACACGAACAGGCCGCCGTCCACCCACAGGTGAAGCTCGGCGCCGACCCAGGCCCAGGCAAACGGCAGGGTCTGATCCGATTCGTTCCGGAACAACCCCTCACCAGTCTGATGGGACTCGATGCTCAGGGTGATGGCGGCGTCCAGACCGGCCGCCCCATCGCCCTCCAGGCTGAAGGTGAAGGAGCCATCCCGCTCTTCCGCGCGGTAGCGATACACTTCGCCCTCCGCAGGGTAGGTTTCCCGCATCTGGCCCTGGCTCTGGGTCATGGGAGCCTTCGCTGCCCGGCGGTTTGCCAGGGACTGACCCTCACCCGATCCCGGGACGCGGTCGTCGGAGACGCTGGGCCAACCGGTTGCAGGGCTGCCCACGCCGCCAGCGCCCGGGCGTTCATGCGCGACTGGTCGGTCACCGCTGGCCTGGTGACGGCCGGGTTCCACTCCAAAAAGCCGGTGTCGTATTCGCCCCGCTGGAACTGGGCGTGTCCCATTATCGACCGCAACAGGGGAATGTTGGTGATCACGCCCAGCACCAGGAACCGCGACAGGGCCACATCCATCCGGCGCAGGCTCAGGTCCCGGTCCAGCGCCCAGGCGATCAGCTTGGCCAGCATGGGGTCGTAGTAGATCGACACCTCCTGCCCCTCCTCCACTCCGCTGTCCAGCCGCAGTCCCGGTCCGCTGGGAGGACGCCAGCGCAGCAGGGGCCCGGTGGACGGCACGAAGTCGTGGTAGGGGTCTTCGGCGTAGATGCGGCACTCAATAGCATGACCCCGGGGCTGGATGTCCTCCTGCTGCAGCGTCAGCGGCTCCCCGCCGGCGATGCGTACCTGCCACTCCACCATGTCCAGTCCCAGCACGGCCTCGGTGACCGGGTGTTCCACCTGCAGGCGGGCGTTCATTTCCAGGAAGTAGAACTCGCCGGTGCGCGGGTCCAGCAGGAACTCCACCGTCCCGGCGTTGACGTATCCAGCCTCCCGGGCCACGGCGACGGCGGCATCACCCATGCGTTGGCGCAGTTCGGGCGTGATGGCCGGCGAGGGCGTCTCTTCGATGATCTTCTGGTGGCGCCGCTGGATGCTGCATTCCCGCTCGCCCAGGTGGACGGTGTGCCCGTCGCCGTCGGCCAGCACCTGGATCTCGATATGACGCGGGTTGGAAACGTATCGCTCCAGGAACACGCGGCCGTCGCCGAAGGCGGCCTGGGCCTCCCGGCTCGCCACCTCCATGTCCGCGTCCAACCCCTGTGGCGCGCTGACGACTCTCATTCCGCGCCCGCCGCCGCCCGCCGCCGCCTTGACCAGCAGGGGGAACCCCCAGCGCTCGGCGAACTCGACGGCCGCAGGATCGCCCGGCAGGCACTCGGCAGATCCGGGAACCACCGGCACCCCCGCCCGCTGGGCAATCTCCTTGGAACGCAGCTTGTCTCCCAGGAGCGCCATGCTGTCCGCGGATGGCCCGATAAAGGCGATCTGCGCTTCGCTGCAGGCCCGCGCAAACGCCGGATTTTCCGACAGGAAGCCATAGCCCGGGTGTATGGCATCGGCGCCGCAGTCCCGGGCGGCCTGCACAATCCGGTCGATGTTCAGGTAGGTCTCTTCAGCGGTATTGCCCGGTAGGGACACCGCCTGCTCCGCCGTCGTCACGTGCGGAGCGCCGGCGTCAGCCTCGGAATACACCGCCACGGGTGCAATCCCCATGGCGCGCAGGGTCTGGTTGATCCGGACCGCGATCTCCCCGCGATTGGCAACAAGAACTTTGGAGAACATCAGCGAATATCAGTAGCGCGCCCGAGTTCGGTCTGTTGGTCGTTGAAGTGAGGCGATCGCACGTGGCATCCAAAACCGCCCCGGGGCAGAAGTGAGTTCAAACCGGCCCGATCCTATGGCTTTGGCGCCGGTCCCAGCACCCGGTATTTCCGGTCGGCGTCCCGCTCGGCAACGGGTAGAACTTCCACTACCAGCCTTGACAGACCGACCACTTCCCCATCGGCGTCAAAACTGTAGTCGTCCCCGATGGCCCCGCTCCAGGTGATGTCGTACATGCAGTCGCGGAAGCCGTCCGCATCCTGGTCGTCGTCGGTCTTTTTGAGGCACTCCCCGGCGATATACACGTCGTCGTATGCCGAGCCCAGGTGCCACGGCAGGGTGATGTAATCGTATCGTTCCCGGAAGTTGGCCAGAACCTCCTGCGCTTTCGCGTTGTCGGGATCCAGGTCGGCCGTGATGGCCTTCATGCCGGTGGCGGCGGCGTCAGCAATCTCCAGGGCGGTGGTGCCAACCGAGATCGTTTCAGCGTAGATGGGGCCGGTATATCCCAACTCACGCGCCTGTTTCACGATGGTGCCGGCCGCGAACTCGGATTGCGGAGCCAGGTGCAGCGCATCGGGATTTGCGTCGAACAGCTTGGTCAGCTGGGTCCGAAAATCGGTAATGTCAGACCCGTAATACTCCTCGGCCACCACCTCGCCGCCAAGTTTTTCGAACTGCGCCACCGAGGTTCGCCTGACGCCCTCCGCATAGTCGGTGGTTTCCGTGATGGTGGCGAGCCGGCGTATCCCGTCGGCCCACAGTTGGTTGCCGGTGTCGATGCCCACCTGGACGTCGCTGATCTGGGTTCTGAAGATGTAGTCGCCGGCGTTGGCAATGTCCGGGTTGCTGGCCAGGCCCGAAAATAGGATGACCCCGTCGGCCTCCGCCAGCGGAGCCGCGCCGAGCATCGCGCTGCTGCACGACGTGCCCAGGATGATTTTCACCCCGTCAACGTCCGTCAGCTTGGTGTAGGCCGCCACCGCCGCCTGGGCGCTGCACTGTGAGTCTTCAACCACCAGTTCCAGCCGACGCCCGTTGATGCCGCCGGCCGCGTTGATTTCGTCTGCGGCCATCTGCTTGGCCTGGCTGGCCACCGTGCCGTAGGTCTCACCAACCCCGGTCAGCGATTCCATGACGCCGATCCGAAACGGGGCGTCCTGTTGAACCGCGCCACCGCCGCCGCAAGCCAGGGTTGCCAAAACCGGCAGGGCCGTCAAAACGAACACCAGACACCGTCGCCGTGTCATCAACCGCATGGTCGTTCTCTCCAGGCGCCCGTATGCGCCGGCCGCACCCGCAGGGGCGGCGGGGTTTTACATCCGGAACACGCCCCGCTTCTGCTCCGGGAAGGGGGCGTTGATGGACGCGGCAATCCCCAGACCGACCACGTCGCGCGTGTCCACCGGGTCGATGATGCCGTCGTCCCACAGGCGGGCGGTGCTGTAGTAGGGATCGCCCTCCTCCTCGTACTTTTGCAGGATGGGACGTTGCAACTCGTCCCGCTCTTCCTGTTCCAGTGTCCGGCCTTGCCGCTCCAGTTGTTGCAGCCGGATGGTGGCCAGCACTTCCGCCGCCTGCTGCCCTCCCATCACGGATATGCGGGCGTTGGGCCACGTCCACAGGAAGCGGGGCTGGTAGGCCCGGCCGCACATCCCGTAGTTGCCCGCCCCGAAGGAACTGCCGATGATCACGGTGAACTTGGGCACGGCGGCGTTGGACACCGCCATCACCATCTTCGCGCCGTCCTTGGCGATGCCGCCGGCCTCGTACTGGCTGCCCACCATGAATCCGGTGATGTTCTGCAAAAACAGCAGCGGTATCCCGCGCTGGCTGCACAATTCGATGAAGTGCGTGCCCTTCAGCGCGCTCTCGGAGAAGAGAACGCCATTGTTGGCTACCACACCCACCGGATACCCCCAGATGCGCGCGAAGCCGCAGACCAGCGTTTCCCCGTAAGCGGCCTTGAACTCGTGGAACCTGCTGCCGTCCACGACTCGGGCGATCACCTCGCGGACGTCGTACTGGCGCCGGTTGTCCGGGGATACGATCCCGTACAGTTCCGCCGGGTCATGCGCCGGAGCCTCAGGGGCAGCCACTTCAAAGGGCGGGTCGCGCCGACGCACGAAATTTTCGACGATGTCCCGGGTGATGGCCAGGGCGTCCTCATCGTCGGCGGCCTGGTGATCGGCGACACCGGACACGCGGGTATGCACCTCGGAGCCGCCCAGTGTCTCCGGATCAACCTCCTCGCCGGTGGCGGCGCGCACCAGCGGCGGCCCGCCGAGGAAGATGGTGCCCTGCTGGCGCACCATCACCACCTCGTCGCTCATGGCCGGGATGTACGCCCCGCCGGCGGTGCACGACCCCATGACCACCGCCACCTGGGGAATGCCCAGGGCCGACATCTGCGCCTGGTTGTAGAAGATTCGCCCGAAGTGGTCGCGGTCGGGGAACACCTCGGCCTGGAGCGGCAGGAACGCGCCGCCGGAATCCACCAGGTAGATGCAGGGCAGGTGGTTCTCCAGGGCGATCTCCTGGGCGCGCAGGTGCTTCTTGACGGTTATCGGGTAGTAGGTGCCGCCCTTGACCGTGGCGTCGTTGGCCAGGATCACCACTTCCTTGCCCTGTACGACGCCCACGCCGGTCACAATCCCGGCCGATGCCTCCTCGCCGTCGTACATTTCCCACGCCGCCAGGGGACTGAGTTCCAGGAAGGGCGTGTTGGGGTCCACCAGGCCGTCGATCCGCTCGTGGGCCAGCATTTTGCCGCGACTGCGGTGGAGGTCCACCGCCCGCTGGCCGCCGCCGGCGCGCACCTGCGTCAACCGGTCTTTCAGGTCGCGGACCAGCGCTTCCATGCGGGCCTGGTTGTCCGCGAAATCCCGGTCGCCGGTGCGGATGTTGGAACCGATTACTTCCATGCTGATTTCACGCTATCGTCGCCAAGAGCTGGATCGCCGACTCGATACCCCATTATATGCGGACGTACACTCCCTGTCAGAGAGCGTGGGAATAGCGCTGCGCCCACATTCTCGCCGTTGTTCGTCAGATGCCCAGCGGCCATACCCACATGATCGCCGGGATGCAGACCGCGACGATGACGACCACCAGCGGAAGTCCCATTCTCAAGTAGTCCGCGAACCGGTAGCCGCCGGGTCCCATCACGATGGTGTTCGACTGGTGGCCGATGGGCGAAAGGAACGCCGACGACCCTCCGATGGCCACCGCCATCAGGAACGGGTCGATGGTCGCTCCGAGGTTTTCGGCCACTTTGATGCCGATGGGCGCCATCAGGATCACCGCGGCCGCGTTGTTGATCACCGCAGACAGCAGCATCGTCGTCACCAGCACAATCCCCAGCATCGCCCAGGGAGGCAGGGCGCCGCCCAGGTCGGCAAAGGTCGCCGCGATCCGCGCCGCGCCTCCCGTGGTCTCCAACGCTTCGCCCACCGGGATCATCGCGCCCAGGAGGACAATCACCGGCCAGTCGATGGCGTCGTAGGCTTCCTGCAGGCTGACGATTCGCGTCACCAGCAGGACGACCACGGCGGCCACAAAAGAGATCTGGACCGACAGGAGCCCGAACGACGTCAGCAGCAGGGCGCTGGCGAATACGGCGATGGGGAACAGCAGACGCCGGCGTTGCCCGATGCGCAGCTCGCGCTCGGCCAGCGGCAGCAGGCCAAGCCGGGGCAGCGCCGTTTGCACAACCTCCTCCTGTCCCTGGAGAAGCAGGACGTCGCCCAGCCTGAAGTTGATGTGGCCTAGCCGGCGGACGAATCGCTGCCCGCGCCGGGACACTCCCAGCAGGTTCACCCCGTATTCCGAATGCAGCCGCAGTTCTCGAGCGCTCCGGTCCTGCGCCAGGCCGCCGGGCGTCACGATGGCCTCGACTATCGACACATTCTCCGCGTCCAGCGTCTGGCTGATCTCCGTCTGCGCGTCGGCCGAACCGGTCAGCTCAAACCCGGTATTGACCACGAAAGCGGCCAGTTCCTCGGGGTCGGCCTCGATGATCAGGATGTCGTTGGCGTCTACGATCTGGTAGCTGGACGGCGCGCCGTACACGATGCCCCGGTGCAGGAGTCCGGCGATGGCGACATCCTCTTCGGCGAACTCTTCGATGTCCCGAAGGCGCTTGCCGACGAACCTCGAGTCCTCCGGCACCCGCACTTCGGTCATGTAGCTCTCGATGTCCACCGTGTCACCCAGGGAGAGGGGTGTCTGCCGTGATGGGATCAAGCGCCAACCCACCAGCACGATGAATGCGACTCCGGCCGCCGTTATCGCCAGGCCAACCAGCGTGAAGTCAAACATGTGGAACGGAACGCCCACCTGCTCCTCCCGAAAGTTGGAAATGATGACGTTCGGCGGCGTTCCGATCAGGGTGGTCATCCCTCCCAGCAGCGATGTGAAGGCCAGCGGCATGAGGAAGCGCGACGGCGGATGCCCGCTCCGGTTCGATACCCGAATTGCCACCGGCAGCAAAAGGCTGACCGCGCCCACGTTGTTCATGAACGCCGAGAGGAACGCCGTCATGCCCGAAAGAGCCGCGATCCTGACCGTGAGGATTTCCGGTATTCGCGAGTACCACCCGGCAATCACGTCCACCACGCCGGAGTTGTACAGCGCCCGGCTCAGGACCAAAACTGCGGCCACGGTGATCACCGCCGGGTGGCCAAACCCCTTGTAAGCCTCTGAGGCGGGCACGATGCCAACGATCGCCAGCACGAGCAGGGCCAGGATCGCCACGATGTCATAGCGCCACTTGCCGACTACAAACAACACCAGCGAGAGCGCGAGGACCGCAAATACAATCGCCTCATTCATCCGGTGTTCTACCTCGGAACCATGGCCACGCTCGGGTGGGGCCGGATTGACCCCGCTTCGGGCTCATCAGAGGCGACGGGCCGCGGCGGTCCACAGGTTTTTGGTCAATCCGGGGGCGACCGCATCGTACCGGCTGCTGGGTTCAAAACGCGCGGCCGCGTCGCGGATTATATAGCAACGCGCCCCCGGAACCTCTCCGCAAAACCTGGCCTGGCTACCGGACGCGCAGTCCGACACGGTCGCCGGTTGTTGGCGGTATAGTGTATTCAACCCTTGCATTTATCTCACGCGTACCCGCTTTGCCACAGCAGGCGAAGATTGCATGGATACACAGGATGGACATGATCGAATTGATGCGATGCTCCACATCAGTCCAGAGCGAAGGCGGATAGGACGAGCAAACAATAGGGTCCAATGGGATACTCAACAAGCTAACGAACCCCTCTCATCCACATTCCATCCCATTCATCCCATTCATCCTGTGTATCCATGCAAGTTGTCCTTCTTCGGTAAAATGGGTACGCGTGAGCTGCATTTATGCACGGCGAGGATCCTACGGCGCCACGCCATCACACCACCGATGGAGATCAGCATGACCACCCAGGCCAGCCGCATCGACCTGCTGGAATACGAAGCGCGAAAACTTCTCGACTTCCTTGGAGACCTCCCCCCGGACGCCTGGGCGACCGACAGCGCCTGCGCCGGCTGGACCGTCGCCGACGTCATCGGCCATCTCACCAGCGTCGACCTGTCCACCCGCCTGCTCCGCGGGCTCGACGGAGACTACTCCCCTCCCGAAGGCTCGCCCTCGCCGGAACAGCACGACGAAGACGCCTTCGCTCGCAGCATCTACCAGCGGGCCGTCGACGCTAGCCAGCGGTTGGGCGCCGGGCTGCTGGAAGATTTCACCCTGCGCATCGACGAGACCGTGGCTCTCTTCCGGCAGGTGCAGCCCGACCAGTGGAACAACCTGGTCTACTGGCCGGCCGGGCCCATGCGCATGGACACCCTCCTGACCCAGCGCATCGCCGAGTTGACCATGCACGGGTGGGATATCCGCTCACGCCTGGAGGACAAATACCATCTCTCGGACGGCAGCGTCACCGCTCTCCTGGATACCGTTGACCGGGCCGCCCGTCGCGCCTTCCGCCCGGATCCGTTGCTGGCGGAGAGACCCCTGCGGTACCGGTTCAACATCGACCGACCCGAGCCGCGCGCGATTGACCTGGTCCTCAGCGATGGAGCCGCTGAGATCGTTGAAGAAGCGGCAGGCAACGCGCCGGCGGGACCGGCCGACGTCACCTTCCAGTGCGACGGCGAGACCTGCGTCCTGCTCCTCTACGGGCGACTGACCCCGCACGACGCCGTCGCGGCACGTCGGCTGTCCGTGGCAGACGGCGAGTCCTACCTGGCCGCGACCTTCGGTGACCGTTTCGTGGGAGGGTGAGTCCAGGCTACCGGAAAACCAACCCGCTACGCCCGGTCTCGAATCCTCATGCGTGCCCGCGTTCGTAAATCGACAGACGCAGAATGTGCGTGATTTTATGATCGGGCAGGATCGGGAGACCTCCATCACCAAACGGTTCCAATCCTGAAAATCCCAAAATCTTGAAAATCCTGATTCTGACGCTCCCCCGCCGCCAACCGGGTATGCATGTGGGTTGCCCCGATTCCGATTGAATCAAAACATCCTGTGCATCCCGTCAATCCCGGCAAATATTCGGCCTTGCCTTTAAGACTGGCTACGGCTACGCCCGGAGGCGGCCCCCGTCCCGGCGCCGGCGTTTGCGGTCCAGCGCGGATAGCTCCATCTTTCGGATGCGCAAATTCTGCGGGGTAACTTCCACCAGTTCATCGTCGGAGATGAACTCCAGGGTCTCCTCCAGGCTCATCCGGATCGTGGCGTTGAGCCGTTCGGCGACGTCGGCCGTCGACGAGCGCATGTTGGTCAGCTTCTTTTCCTTGCACACGTTCATCTCGATGTCGCCTTCCTGGCGGCGGGAACCCACCACCATGCCCTCGTACACCGGGGTGCCGGGGTCGATGAAAGTCTCGCCCCGGCGCTGGGCATTGATCAGACCGTAGGTCACGGCCGGCCCGCCTTCGGAAGCCACCAGCGCGCCTCCCCGTTGGGATTTGATCTCGCCCTCCATCAATTCGTAGGACTCGAAGGTGCTGTTCTTCACGCCGTCGCCACGGGTGGTGCGGAGGAAGAAGGCATTGAAACCGATCAGGCCGCGCGTCGGGATCTTGTACTCCATGTGCACGTAGCCGTCGTCGCCGTAGCGCATGTCGCGCAGTTGGCCCAGGTGGGCGGCCAGGTATTCGGTCAGCACGCCGACGTAATCCTCGCGCGTGCTGATGGTCAGAATTTCGCAGGGCTCGTGGGTCTTGCCGTCAACGGTCTTGGTCACCGGAACCGGTCGCGAAACCTGGAACTCGAACTGCTCCCGCCGCATGGTCTCGACCAGTATCGACAGGTGTAGCTCGCCACGGCCCGCCACCACGAAAATATCAGGGCTGGAGGTGGTCTCCACCCGCAGGCTCACGTTGGTGCGCAGCTCCCGCAGCAGTCGCTCGTAAAGGTTGCGCGACGTGCAGCGGCCACCCTCGCGTCCCACGAACGGCGAAGTGCTGACGCCGAAGGTCATGCGCACCGTGGGTTCCTGGATGTCGATGGTGGGCAGGGCCAGAGGATCCTCCACACTGGAGATGGTATCTCCGATGGCGACGCCCTCAGGCCCGGTCACCGCCACAATGTCGCCGGCGTGGGCCTCGGAGACCTCGACGCGCTCCATCCCGTGGAACACGAAGATGCGCTCGAGACTGTGGGTCGTGACCTCGCCGTACCTATCTATCAACGCGACGTTCTCTCTCAGTCGCAATGTGCCGTTGGAAACGCGGCCCACCGCCACCTGCCCCAGGTAGTTGTCGTAGTCCAGCGCGGCCACCAGCATTTGGACCGGGGCGTCCGGATCCCCGGTTGGGGGCGACACCGAATCCAGTATGGCGTCAAACAGCGGCTGCATGTCCGTGCCCGGCTGGTCCGGATCAACGGTGGCGTAACCCTGCTTCGCCGATGTGTACAGCACCGGGAAGTCCAGCTGATCCGCATCGGTGGCCAGCTCGAGGAAAAGGTCCTGAACAAGGCTCAGCACCTCTTCGACCCGCGCCTCGGGCCGGTCGATCTTGTTGATCACCACCATGGGCGTGACGTTCTGCTGCAGCGCCTGCCGGAGCACGTAGGTCGTCTGGGGCATCGGCCCGTCCACGGCGTCGACCAGCAGCAGGCAGCCGTCGGCCATGTTCATCACCCGCTCCACCTCGCCGCTGAAGTCGGCGTGGCCGGGCGTGTCGATGATGTTGATCCTGACCCCGCGATAGGAGACCGACGCGTTCTTGGCCAGGATGGTGATGCCGCGTTCGCGCTCCAGCGGGTTGGTGTCCATGATCAGTTCACCCACCTGCTGGTGGGCGCGGAAAACCTGGCCCTGTTTCAGCAGCGCGTCGACCAGGGTGGTTTTCCCGTGGTCGACGTGGGCGATGATGGCCAGGTTGCGTATGTCGGTTTTAGGGCAGTCGTTCAAAGCGTATTCACCTCGCGCGCAATCAAGGATATCATCCATTTCATCGAACACGCAGACCTAACGAGCGGGGTCACCCCCTCAGCAGACAGGAGTGCCAGACTCATGACCAGCCGAAACGCGGAATCCAAGGACGCGCTCGCCACCAGTTCCAACTCGACCATCGAAGCGTCGAAAGCGGAACTGTTCGACCTCTCCAAGGACGTTCATGCCCATCCGGAACTGAACTACCAGGAATTTTATTCCGCCGACGCCCTGGCCGGGTTCCTGGAGAAGCACAACCTCAACGTGGAGCGTGGCATCGGCGGGGTTGAAACGGCGTTCCGGGCCACCATCCCCGGCGGCGCCGGCGCCGGCCCCACCATCGCGGTGCTGGCGGAATACGACGCGCTGCCCGAAATCGGCCACGGCTGCGGTCACAACCTCATCGCCATGGCGGCAATGGGCGCAGCGCTGGGGCTGAAGGCCAACGCGGCCGACCTCCCCGGCCGGATCGAGATCATTGGCACGCCGGCCGAGGAGGGCGGCGGAGGCAAGATCCGCCTGCTCGAGGCCGGAGTATTCGACGGCGTCGACGCCACCCTCTCGTCCCACCCCTTCTCCAACCGCACCGTGATACCCGCGGCGTCGCCCAAGGGCGAGAGCTGGAGCCTGGCCATGGTCGGCTACCGCTACATGTTCCACGGCCGGGCCGCCCACGCCGCCGCCGCCCCCGAGGCCGGCATCAACGCGCTGAACGCCGTGATCCACCTGTTCACCGGCATCGACGCCCTGCGCCAGCACCTGCGGGACGACGTGCGGATGCACGGCGTGATCACCGACGGCGGTCTGGCGCCCAACGTCGTGCCCGAGTTTGCCGCCGCCAACTTCATGCTGCGCTCCCGGGACGGCCAGTACCTCAGCAACGAGGTGGTGGGCAAGGTGGCCGCCATCGCCGAGGGTGCGGCGGCCATGACCGGCGCGCGCCTGGAGGTCGAGGAGTTCTACCCCTTCTACGAGAACGTGCAGCCCAACGTGGTCCTGGCCCAGGCGGTGGCCGCCAACATCCAGGCCCTGGGCATCCGGCTGGACGAGCCCGTGGCCGGCCGCGCCGGCAGCGGCGCGTCCACCGATTTCGGCAACGTCAGCCAGGCGATGCCGGCCTTCGAGCTGCGGTACGCCGTCAGCGAGACGCCCGTGGCGTCGCACACCCGCGACATGTGCGAGACGGCGATCACGGACTTCGCTCTGTCCAACGCGCTTTCCGTCGCCAAAGCATTGAGCCTCACCGCCAGCGACCTGCTGCGTGACGTCACGCTCGTAGAGGCCGCCAAGAGCGAGTTCGCCGAGCGCAGCGCCTGACCGTGTGCCGGTATACAGCGTTTTCGGGCCGCGCGGGGATCATCGCCCGGCGCGGCCCGAATTCGTGCGCGGGACCCGGATCGCCTGGCTCATGCATTCCCAGCTTGGCGGGAGGGAAACGTCAGAATCGGAATTTTCCGCATTCATGGATTATCAGGATCAGGAGCGTTCTGCCCCGAACGGTCTCAATCCGGCCAATCCGTGAATCCTGCTAATCCCGATTCTGACAAACTACCCAAAGTGGATCCGCGTGAGGATCGCCTAGTCGTTGACCTCGACGATCATCTCGATCTCGATGGGCATCCCGCCGGGCAGCGTGGCCATGCCCACGGCGGAGCGGGCGTGCCGTCCCCGGTCGCCGTACAGGCTGATCAGCAGATCCGATGCGCCGTTGGCCACCCTCGGCGTGTCGCCGAAGTCCGGCGTGGAGTTGACCATGGCCAGCAGCTTGACGATGTGGCTGACGTTGTCCAGGTCGCCGATGGCCCCTTTCAGAACGGTGAGCAGGTTCAGCATGGTCTGCCGCGCGCAGTCGTAGCCCTGCTCGACGCTCACGTCGCCGCCCAGCTTGCCCGTGTGCAGCAGCCCGCCCCCGGGCAGGCCCGGCCCGGTTCCCGACAGGAACACCAGGTTGCCGGTTCGCACGTAGGGGATGATGTTGCCGGCTCCCGGCGCCCGGGGCGGGGGCAGCTCGTAGCCCAGTTCCTTCAGCTTGTTCTCAATCTCCGGCATCGGATCGCTCCTTATCTATTCTGTCTTGTCGAATTTGGCCGACCGCCGTGTGCCACGAAAATGGCAATCACCCGGCGGGTGCGCCAGATAGTACCACGGCTGCACCGGAACATTTTCTGTCGAATTGCGATAGGACTTACGCAGTGGGAAGTCTTTACACTCGTCATTCCCGCGAAAGCGGGAATCCAGTGGCCGAAATCGATAACAGTGTTCCACATTCGTTCACTATAAAGTCTATGGATTCCTGCTTTCGCGGGAATGACGGGTTTGTAATTTCCAGTGCGTAACTCCTATGTCATTGCGAGCGCAGCGCGGCAATCCCGCCGCCGTAGCAACGTACCTTCCCTGCACAGGCTCATGCGCACCCGCTTGTGGGGGTCGTCAGAATCAGGATTCTCAGGATTTAGGGATTGACAGGATTGGTCCTGTCCGATGGGAAAGAACCCCCAATCCCGAAAATCCTCCAATCCAGCAAATCCTGCTTCTGACAACTTCGCGGCGCACGCTCGGTTCGCATGAAAGCGCCGCTCCGTCCCCGTCCGCAAGTTGTAGTACATTACCCCCAGCAACCGACCGGACCCATCCCACCGGGAGCGACGCCATGACCACCGCCCAGCCCCTGCCCCGCGGCGAGATCGTCCAGCAGATGGACGGCACCTACGAGCTCTTCCCCGTGTCCACCGACCAGGACACCCTCCACGGCATCCTCACCGACTGCCTCGCCGAGTGGGAGCGCATCCGCATCGGCCTGCTGATCCCCGGCGCCGTGTGGGAGATCAAGCCGCCGCGCCCGCCCCGCACCGGCTTCCTCGACGGCTACCTCACCGTCGACTTCGAGGAGTGGCACCTGCACCTGTGCATCGGCGAGCACACGTCCGCGCCGCCCGAGGTGGCCCGCCTGCGCCGCACCGCCCGCGCCGAGCTCTACCGCCGCCTCAACCCCGACCACCAGCCCACGTCCTGGGGCTTCCGCCTCTTCAACGGCG
This sequence comes from uncultured Dehalococcoidia bacterium, assembly GCA_951813535.1. Classification (GTDB taxonomy): domain Bacteria; phylum Chloroflexota; class Dehalococcoidia; order Lucifugimonadales; family UBA3495; genus Bin87. The sequence goes on from OX638345.1 coordinate 4,042,634, forward strand.
GCGGCCAGCAGCAGATCACCGTCCTCCTCCCCAACCCCCACCTCGACGAACACCAGCAATACGAAAAACAACCCGACTGGTCCCGCCTCTACCTCTGGGACCGCCTACGGGCAAAGTACCTGGGGCAGGGCGAGGACGCGACGGATCGGACGGCGGCGGGGTTTTGGCATGGGTGATGCACGCGCCACGACAATTGGATGCACATTGCGGATCTCTCTGAGACTCCCTCCAAGATGAATCCCAATTCGTACACGTGCAAGATGCGGTTTTCTCGGCCTCCCCAAAAGAGTGTATGTTCTCTGATCGCTCATTTTGATCGGAAGTAATCCTCCCCATTCTTCAAGAACTGTATCAGAGTGGAGACTCTAAATTCGATAGAAGTCTTGTCGTTTGATCCTTGCATGTGCATTCGGTCAAATTCAAGCAAGTCATACGAAGCTTGGGTCAAATCCTCCTCGGCGAGTTCCCGATTCCTTGACCTCATTTGTTCGAATGCGCTCAACTGTTGTCTGGTGATATTGTCGAACCATCCATCACTCATTGCGTCCTTGAACACTTGGAAGTATACCACTGTCATTGCCTGCGTCCTCAGAAGGCCATCGTTTTCTACAAACAAACTGTTCGCTTGATCGAGAACTCGCGTGACGTGTTGATAAACAGCCTGTGTTTCATCTTCCTTATCCTGTGAGTGGTAGTCGTCAACCATTTGGTCCAAGTAGGCCTTCTTTGTATCGCCGATATTAGCGTTCGTGGTTAGTAACAGGAATTTAGCAGCCACTTCCCTGTATTGATAACGGTTGTTGGAGAACGGTACGTTCTCGGCGAAAAACCTATGATTTGCGACATCGCGGATCACTCGGGCCATCACGCCACCTTTTGCGTTTCGCTTCTCCGCGGCGTTAAGCGGGACCGCTTCGTTTAGGCGGGAAAACATTTCCTCTACTAAATCTAGGTCGTCCGTGAGTACAGTAGTCACCGGGATGGAGTACGAATCCAAGATCGTCTTTAGCAATGGATATTGTTTCCCCAAATCTTGGTAGGTCAGACCTCTGGCGTCCACCTGTGGATCTGCGAAATATGTGAAATCCTCCGCTAATCCGAACTTACCTTCGATGAAACCATAGATCGATTCCAACCGTTGGCGACCGTCGATCACCGCGTATTTGGCGGGCTTTCCGTCATCTGATGTTTTTGGGCTGTCGAACTCATGAAAGTACAATTTGGGCATGTCAAGTTCATTGAGAATGGTATCCATGAGGAGTTGGCGTTTATCCAAATTCCAGACGCCGCCCATGCGCTGGTAATCTGGATCAACCTGGATGTGATCTTTTTCAGCATACAACCGCAGGATCGAATTGTGCCTTAGTTCAGAAATGCGCATGCTAGGCATCAGATCTCGCTCCTCAGAATGTCTCCTAAACTTTGGAGATCAGGGAACAATTGAAATTTGTTTAAGGACAGCGTTGACAATTCCTTTCGGATGTGGGACTTAGCATCACCGGGCACTCGAAACTTAGTGACATGCCGCCTCGCCCCGATACATTCGATCGGTTTCGCTTCTCGATGAATTACCGTGAACACCCCAAGTTGAGCTTGCATTCTGGGGTTGTTCCTAGGCCCTATGACGGCTATCGGATCAAGTTTGCTAAACCTTTCGGATTGCAACTTTTCAGGCAAATAGTTCTCTGTGAGTTCTTCACCCAAGTAAGGTATGTAGCCGTCGATATCAGGTTTGATATTACTCTCGAGGTTGAGTTGCGCCGGGTTCAATACCCACAGGCTGCCGTCTCTCGAGTCAGACTCATCAACCGCGAAATACAGAGCTACTAGCGGACTTTCTGTCCAGTCCAACAAACGTGTGGGCACACGATAATGTTGCATGATGGTCAGCCATTCCCAGTCGTTCGCGGGCAATGGTTGCAATAGTAAGGAAGCGCTTTGCTTGAACCGTGCTATAAGGTTTGTCTCTTTGGCCAATGTTTCAGGTGTTCGTCCTAGACTTGGTAGCAACTTCCATTCGACGTAGGATTGACCACGGTACCAAATGTCAGAGGCCGCCCTGTGGTCTTGCAATACTTCTAATAAACCGGCGACGTTTGAAATGTCGGCTATGGGTGTCATGCGAAGGGTGTCCTTTTACTGGGAAGATGGATTGGGTACGCGGTTCGTTTCAGCGTCCCGGCGGATAGCTTAAGCGGTAAACTGGGCACGGTCAACGATTTTTCGACTAGTCTGGCTTTCACTGGGCATCGCCAACAGCCGCTACAGATCGGCGATCATGTTGTCATCCATGGCAATGCCTTTACCCTCCCGCCACATGATCGACGCCGACTTGGACCCCTTCTACGGCGCTGGAGAGCGGCTGGAAACCCCAAGTTCCGCGGCCTACCCGTGCTGCCACCCGCTCCCTCATCCATGCCCGCAACCCCTCCTTGGCAAACCCCGAACGTCTGTTCCATAATAAACCCCGTCAGGTGATAGATCGTTCCGCCAGAGCCATCCGGTCGTTCACGGCCAACCCGTTAGCACCAAAATCGCATACCGGCCATGGGACCACCCTGGACTGTCGTCGTCCCATCAACTCAGGCGCGCAGTCCGGTTGGGCACAGGAGCTGCTGCCTTCTCGGACGACCCGGCGTGCGCCCCCAGCGGTGCCATTCCGGTACCGTCAACATCGGTAGTCAAAACCATGCGTACCACCCCCGGCCGTGGGGCTAACGAACGGCCAGCCGGCTCTGGCGGAGCGAAAATCAAATCACCGTACACCGAACCTGACCGCAACGAGCAACCGACAGCATCCGACTCGGCGAGTGATGCAGCCATGAACCAAACCTGAACCGGTCATTCCGCGACCCGACCGCGATGCCTTTCCGCCACGTCTGGGGGTAAAATTGGGCCAATCGCTCAGCATTGGCCTGATCCTCACCCAATGACGCCGCAGCATCGCCACATCATCCACGCCGACCTGGACGCCTTCTACGCCGCCGTGGAACAGCTGGACAACCCCGACCTGCGCGGCCTGCCCGTGCTGGTGGGCGGCCGGCCCGAGGGTCGCGGCGTGGTGGCCACGGCGTCCTACGAGGCGCGTAAGTTCGGCGTCCACTCGGCCATGCCCATGGCCACCGCAGTGCGGCAGTGTCCGGATGGGATCATCGTGCGGCCGCGCTTTGATCGCTACCGCGAGATGTCCGGCCAGGTGATGGACATCTTCCGCGACGTCACCGAGGTGATCCAGCCCGTGTCCCTAGACGAGGCCTACCTGGACGTCACCGAGGCCGCCGTAGACCGCTCGCCCATCGCCATTGCCATCGACATCAAGGAGCGCGTCGCCGCCGACACCGGCCTCACCGTCTCCGTGGGTCTCGGCACGGGCAAGACCGTCGCCAAGATCGCCTCGGACCTGCAGAAACCCGACGGACTGGTGGTCGTCCCCGTCGGCGGCGAGGCCGAGTTCCTGGCCCCGCTCGCCGTGGGAAAGCTGGTCGGCGTGGGTCCCAAGTCCGCCGCCCGCCTCCACGACGAGGGCGTGGACACCATCGGTCAGCTGGCCGAGATGCCCGACGCCTGGTTCGCCCGCCACTTCGGCAGGCGTGGCGACAGCATCCGCGACCGCGCCCGGGGCATCGACCACGATCCCGTCCAGACCTCCCGCGAGGCCAAGTCCATCAGCGCCGAAACCACCTTCGTCGACGACCTCTCCGGCAACTCCGACGCGGAGCGCGCCAACCTGCGGTCGATCATCGAGCGCCTGTCCGGCCGCGTCGCCGGCTCGCTGGCCGGCAAGGGGATCGTGGGCCGCACCGTCACCGTCAAGATGCGCCTCTCCGACTTCACCACCTTCACCCGCCAGACCACCCTGCCGTCGCCCACCGCCGAGGAATCGGCCATCGTGTCCACCGCGTGGATGCTGCTGGAGCGGGAACTGGCGCCCGACCGCGCCTTCCGACTCCTGGGCGTGGGCGTCTCCGGCTTCACTCCAAAAGAGGGCCCCGACGACGCATCGCCGGAGCCCGCATTCGCCCAGCAGCGGCTGATCCTTTAGGAACCTGTCGCCACGAGGTGGTTCGAGGCTACCCTTGGAACGTCCCGGTCACCGGCTGGTGCCCCGCGTTCTCCGCGTAGGGTTCCTCCCGGTACAGCGCCATCTGCTTCATGATGGGGATGTCCTGGATGGAGAACAGGACTGCCTCATCGTCGGTGTCGTTGGCGTGCTCGTGCCACAGCCACGGCGGCACCACGAAGAAGTCGCCTTCGGTCCAGTCGAACCGCGTGCCGTCGATGACGCTGTGACCCTGCCCCTTGTACACCTGGTACACCGCGCAACTGGTCTGACGGTGCGCCCGGGTGGCGACCCCCGGCCGGATCATCTGTGCCCAACAGGTCATGGTCTTGAGCACGGGTCCGCCGGTCATCGGGTCGCTGAACTCCATGGCCACGTCGTCGAAGGGGCTGGCGTCGACTTTGGCCAACTGCTGCAGCGCCTCGTGGGTCTTGTCCCACTTGTAGTGCCACAGCGCCGAGTAGGGAGCAGAGGGCTCCTCCCAGGCCGGCCGCAGCGCGCCGGAGGCGAACTTGCGCTCCGACTCGGCCACGCCGACGATGGGCTGCTGGTCCTCGGGGTAGGCCTCGTAGAAGTTGGCCCGCAGGTAGCGCACCAACGGCACGTCCAGCCCATCCAGCCAGACCATCGGCTCATCGCCCTCGTTGTTGTGGTCGTGCCACGTCCACGACGGCGTCAGCACCAGGTCGCCCGGCTCCATGTAGCACTTGTCGCCCTCCACCGTGGTATAGGCGCCCGTGCCCTTGAGCACCCAGCGAATGGCCGTGGGCGTGTGGCGATGCGCCGGCGCGTTCTCGCCGGGCAGCAGCAGTTGCAGCGCGGCCGTGATGGTATGGGTGGTGCCGCGGTCCAGCCCGGGCGTCGCCAGCCGCAGGGTGCGCCGCTCCACGTCCCGGTCGGGCGTCACCAGCTCGCCGCTCTTCATCACCAGCGGCTCCACCTCGGCCCAGCGCCACAGGTAGGGCTCCATCTCCGGCAGCGGCTGGCCCTCGCCCTGCAGCCAGCCCGGCTTGACCTGGACCCGGCCGGCGGTTTCGTAATACTGCTGCTCCTCCTGCGTGTTCAACCGTTCCGTTGTCGCCATGCTGCCACCTCCTGCGTTCGGTTTCGTGTCTCGTTAGCCGCGATTGTAATCGCCATCGAACCATGTGTCATTCCGCCGCATGTCTGAATTGGCGCGAAGGGGGTGATACAATCGCAGGCAGACCCCAAATCCCTTCCCCAAGTCGAGGAGAATCATGGCCAGATTGCCCGTAGTAACCCGAGACATGGTGCCCGCAGATTTCGCCGATGCTTTCGACGAACTGACCAGACCCACCGGAGGGACCATCACCGGCGGCCCCTATTCCATCGCGATCAACAGCCCCGAGATGGCGCGGCGGCGCAGCAGCCTCACCGGCTACCTGCGGTTCGAGAGCACCTTCTCCAAGCGCATCCAGGAGCTGGCGATCCTGGCCACCGCCCGCAATTTCGACTGCCCCTACATCTGGAACGCCCACGCGCCCGCCGCCCGCCGCGAGGGGGTCAGCGACGCCCTGGTCAACGCCATCCGCGATCGGCAGCCCCTGCCCGACATGGCCGCCGACGAACGGGCGATCATCAACTTCTGCAACGAGTTCTACGCCAGCCACCGCGTCTCCGCCTCCACCTTCCAGATCGCCCTGGAGCAGTTCGGCGCGCAGCACCTGGTGGAGATCACCGCGCTCATGGGCAACTACGCTCAGACCGCCTTCTTCCTCAACGCCTTCGAGGTGGAACTCCCCGAGGACCGCACCGAGCCCGTGCTTCCGGTGTCGTGACCCTGGCCGTCGTTGCCCCCTTGCTCAGCGTCACTTGTATGTTTACAAGGCCCTGCAACGCATCGCGCCGCACTTTCCCGTGCAGCGGGGCAACCTCAGCATCCCCAACTTGCTGGTGTTGAACGCCATCCTTTACGTCAATGAACACGGTTGCAAGTAGCGGGGATTGCCCGAACGCTTCGGCAACTGGCACAGGGTCTATACTCGGATGAACCGCTGGTCCAAAAGCGGCGTGCTGGATCGGGTTTTCGCCGCCATGCAGGAAGAAGCGATCATCCAGGTCAGGGTGGCGGTAATGGCCTTGGACAGCACCAGTGTAAAGGTGCATCCCGACGGGACGGGGGCGCCCAAAAAGGCGGGCTGCAAGCCATCGGCAAGTCCCGGGGAGGCTGGAAACCAAAATTCATCTGGTTGACGCGTCTGAGCGAAATACGGTGACCTTTGCGCTGTCGCCTGGGGAAGCCCATGATGGGCCGGAGGGTCGGCGTCTGTTGGAAAGTCTGGGGCCGCAAGAGCATGATCCCAAGTTGCTAATGGATCGGGCCTATGAAGGCAACGCCACTCGCCGGTTGGCGGTCGAGTTGGGGTATGAGCCGGTGGTGCCGCCGTTGCGCAGTCGGAAGGAACCTTGGGAGTACGACCGGGAATTGTACAAAAGGCGGAACGAAGTTGAGCGGTTGTTCCGGCGGTTGAAAGGGTTCGCCGCATCTTCACGCGCTATGGCAAGCTGGATGTGATGTTCAGCGGCTTCATCCTGTTCGCCCTCATCTACGATGCCTTGCAATAGCGTGAACACGCCCTAGTACTCAGTCAACGTTGGAAGGGCAGGGGTAGAAGCGATGGAGTTTGGTCCTGGCGTCGTCGGTTCCGAAGCGCCAGTTGATAGGGATGCACGCGGAGTTGCGTCGGGTCTCGTAGGCGGTGATGGCGCGTTGCAGGGCGTCGGCGTCGGGATTTCTCCCTTTGAGACAGGCGCGGCTCAACACACTGAACTCAATCTCCGCCATGTTGAGCCAGCTGGCGTGCTTGGGGGTGTGGTGAAACTCGAGACGTTTCACGATGCGCCTGGCTTCGGCGGCGGGGAAGGTCTCATATAGGGAAGCCATGCGGTGAGTTTTCAAGTTGTCCAGGACCACGCGGATGATGGTGGCGTGGGGATAGGCCACGTCCACGAGCCACCGCATCTGGTGGGCGAAGTCCACCATGGTGCGGCGTTCGGTGATAGCCTGATTGGTCAAGAGCCGCACGCGCCAGCCGGCCAGCGGCTCGCAGAACAGGAAGAGGTTGCGGGTGCCGCCGCGGCGGTACTCGTAATCCTCACGTCGGGGCCGTCACGGCTGGGCCGGTAGTGGTTCCCGCACTTCAGCCAGCAGTTGAGTGGAGGTCTCGTCGAAGCACACCACCGGTCGGTTGGGATCGTAGGGCTCGGCATACAGGTCGAGCACGTCCTCCATCGCCGCCACGAACTCCCCGTTCATCTGGGGGATGCACCACTGCTGCTTCCGCCAGGGCTTGAGGGTGTTTTTTTGAGCCGGAGCCTGACCGTCTCGTATGACAGGCTCTCCACCACGCCCAACTCAACCACCTTGTCGGCCAATAGGCGCAGGGTCCAATGGTCGTGGCCTTCGGGAGCGTCGCCGCACGCCAAGGCAATCAGAGCCTGCCCCGTACTGGATACGGGGTGGGCTTCCCCACGATCATCCAGCTTGCGATACCGGTTGGCCTGGGGGTGGTCGTGGAGCACACCGTCCAATCCCTCCTCGGCGTACCGCCGCTTGGTGCGAAACACCGTGCGCTGCGACGTGTCCAGCGCCGCCGCCACCTGGGACGCGCTCCAGCCTGCATCGGTCTTGAGCAGGATGCGCGCCCGATTGATGACCCGAGCCGAGCGCTGGCCGCGACGGATCAACTGCTCCAGTTGGCTCCGATCTTCCGCTGACAACCGTACCGCAAATTTCTCTTGAGCCATGGACGCCGCACCTCCCGCACCGCTGTTTGCCACTCACGGTAGCCACCATGACCGGTTCTTTCTTATCTATGACGGTACAAGTTTGACTGAATACTAGACTGGGGCAATGACCAAAGCGAGAGAGCCCAAACCCCCGCGTCCCAAGCGGGCTGGCCCGACCACCAGGACCAATCCCACCACCGGCGCTTTCCAGATCTCCGATGAGTTGTGGGAAGAGCTGGAGCCGTTGATCCCTGCGCATGTGAACACTCATCGGTTCGGCGGCGGCCGGCCCCGGGTTCCCGACCGCACCTGCGCCAACGGCAACTTCTACGTGCTGCGTACCGGCTGCCAGTGGAAAGCCCTGGATGCCACCGGCATCTGTTCTGGACCCACCGCCCACCTGCGCTTTCAGGAGTGGGTGGCCGCTGGGGTGTTCCTGGAGTTGTGGCGGGTGGGACTGGAACGCTATGACGAACTGAAGGGTCTGGACTGGAGTTGGGCGAGCATGTACGGCGCCATGACCAAATCGCCTCTGGGTGGGGGAAAAACCGGCGCCAACTCCACCGACCACAGCAAGCGGGGCGTCAAGCGCAGCCTACTGACTGAGGTCTCGGGCATTCCGGTGGGTCTGGCGGTGGGCGGGGCCAACCGCCACGACATGAAGCTAGGGCGGGCCACGGTGGACAGCGTGGCGGTATGCCGACCGGCATCCAGCCCAGAGCATCCGCAGGGGATGTGCCTGGACCAGAGCCTGCCCCGTACTTGATACGGAGGCTACGACTTCGCCGAGGTGCGCCGCACCCTGGAGGAGTTCGGCTTCACCGCCCACATCCGTAGTCGAGGCGAAGAGGCTCAAGCCATCAAAAGAGTGGCTGGGTTCAAAGCCAGGCGTGGGGTCGTGGAACGCACTCACATTGGCCGAACCGTTTCCGGCGCATCCTGGTCCATTGGGACAAGTCCCCCGACCGTTACATCGCCTTCCTGCATTTCGCCGGTGCCCTCATCACTCTCCGAGCCGCTGGGTTATTAGGATAGGCACTTACACCACTTCCTGGGACTCTACCTCAGCCCTTTCTACGACCGCCCCGCCCATCGGCCAACCCGATCTATTGGGACCAGAACCTCGACGCAACTTTCAAACCTCTCCCATCCCCGGTCTGACCTGTTCCGCGACATACCAGCGGTGGATTCGGGCTGAGGCACATTGGGAATCGTCAGGAAGGTCGGCGGGCAAGTACAGTCTTCTCCGGTGCTTCCGTCCACCTTCCCCGCCTCGTTTGACCCTATCCATTGAGGCCAACGGCCGGAACCCCATGGTTACTGTGATCCAAGGCAGACCCAACTCGACTCTGTTGGGAGATGTGCAGGATGTCGCTGTTCTGGGGTTGAGATCACGATTCGCCCACTTGTTCGAGGGACAAAAGCGAACCAGAGGCCTCCGCCCCGGCTATCTGATCGCGTTTATTGATACCGATGAATACGCGTTTGGCGCTGTGGAGCGCGGTTGAATGCGGTCGGCAGTTGTGGAATTGGTCGGCAAATGGTCGGCAAAATAGCCAAAACGGCCCCATTTGGAGCCGTTTCTGAGTAGGAAATCGAGGAATTGGTGCCGAAGGTCGGACTCGAACCGACACGGGATATTCTCCCACCGGTTTTTGAGACCGGCGCGTCTACCATTCCGCCACTTCGGCCGGACGATTTCAGTATAGCACGGTTGCGTCTCAGCACGATTGCGTTGTAGCATTGTGCTGTTTCCTCGCCGCGCGGATTGCGGTTCAGGAAGCACTCACCCGGCGACAAATGCGAAGGGCGGTTGAGCTATGGCTACCATCAAGGACCAGTTGGAAGAGGATATCCGCAACACCATGCGCGCTCGCGACCGCGCGCGGCTGGAGACCCTGCGGTTCCTCAAGAGCCAGATCCAGCTGACCGAGAAGAACAACCTCAAAGAGCTGGACGAGAGCGGCGTCACCGACGTGGTAGCCAAGCAGGTCAAGGACCGCCGGGAGAGCATCGAGATGTTCGGCCAGGGCGGCCGCGCTGACCTCGTCGCCAAGGAGGAAGCGTCCCTCGCCATCCTCCTGGAATACATGCCCGAACAACTCGGCGACGAAGAAATCGAAACCATCGCCCGCCAGGCCATCGCCGACACCGGCGCGGCCGGTCCCGGCGATCGCGGCAAGGTCATGGGCCGCATCATGCCGCAGGTCCGCGGCAAAGCCGATGGCAGCCAGGTCAACGCCATCGTATCCCGACTCCTGGAAGCGGCGGGCTGACCCGACCTATGCGTTTCGGCATCCTGGTCTTCCCGGGAACCTGGAGCGACACCGACTGCCATCACGCCGTGAGCGGGGTGCTGGGGCAGGAAGCCGATTACATCTGGCACAAAGCGGATAGCGTCGACGGCTACGACGCCATAATCGTGCCGGGCGGGTTCTCCTACGGTGACTACCTGCGCGCCGGCGCCATCGCACGCTTCTCTCCGGTGATGGGCGCGGTTCGGGACTTCGCCGACGCGGGCGGATTGGTGATCGGCATCTGCAACGGCTTCCAGATACTGTGCGAGGCCGGCCTCCTTCCGGGCGCTTTGCGCCGCAATGGCCACCTGGAATACCGTTGCCAGTGGACCCACCTGCGCACTGAAAGCGCGAACACTCCGTTCACCAGCCGGTGCGGCGTCGGTCAGCCATTGGCCGTACCCGTATCCCACGGCGAGGGCAACTACTACGCGGATGCGTCCACGATTGCCCGACTGGAAGAACAGGGCAGGATCCTGTTTCGCTACTGTGAACCTGATGGTGTGGTGACCGATGCCGCCAACCCCAACGGGTCCGTGGACAACATCGCGGGCATAATCAACGAGGGTCGCAACGTGCTGGGCATGATGCCGCACCCCGAGAGGAGCTGCGAGGCGTTGCTGGGTTCCGACGACGGCAACCTGATCTTTGGCTCCATGATCGACGCGGTGTCGGCCCGCTAGCGATGCTGCTTTCCATCGGACTGGCGGGCATCGCGGTTCTCGGGTTCGGCAGTTCCGCAGTGCTGGCCCGCCTTGGGATGCAGGCGATACGCCCGATGCCGTCGTCGCTGATCTCCCTGGTGGCATCAACCCTGTTGGCCGGCACCCTGGCCCTGGTCTTCGAATTCGACGCGGTGATCGCCCTGCCGGCTATCGCCATGGCGTGGCTGATCGGCAACGGCATCCTCAGCTACATGGGCGGGCGATCCCAGCAGTACATCGCCATCAGCCTGATCGGAGCAGCCCGGGTCACGCCCATCGTGGGCAGCGCGGCGTTGTTCTCCGCTCTTTTCTCCATCACCCTCACCCGCATGGGCGTCCCCGGTTTCAACGAGCACCTGACCGTGCTGCTGGGCGTCGGGACGGTGGTGGTGGTCGTCGGATTGGGAGTGACCAGCGGCAACTTCCTGCGCCAAAGCTGGGGACGCGACTGGAAATCGGTGCTGGGTTACCTGCTGGCGCTGCTGGCCGCCGCCTGCTACGGCGCGTCGACCCTCAGCGGCCGGGTCCTGAGCGAGCTGTTCGGTTCTCCGCTGATCATGGCGGCCGGCAGCATGTTCTTCGCCACGATGCTGCTGTCGCCGGTGTTCGGACGGGAAGCGGTGCAGAAAGCGGGTAGCGCGGGATGGGCGCCGCTGTGGGTCTTCCTGGCCGGATTCGCCGCGGCGTGCGCGGTGATTTCGCTTTACTTCGCCGTGACCCGGGAGGGCTCGAACATCCTGGTCCTCGCTCCCATAGTATCCTGCAACCCGCTGGTGACCATGGTCCTGGTTCGCTTGTTCCTGCGGCAGGCGGAAACGATCACGACGGGACTGGTCATCGGCACGTTGATGGCAGTCGGCGGTGTGGCGATGGTGGTCGTAGGAGGACTGATCGCATGACGCACGGAAGGTACTGATGCCGGTTACCAAAGAAATCCTCGACGAGATCGCGCTGTCCCGGGCGGAATACGACATGATCGTCGACCGGCTGGACCGGGAGCCCAACCCGGTTGAGCTCGGGATGTTCGGCGCGCTCTGGAGCGAACACTGCGGCTACAAGCACTCCCGGCCGTTGCTGGGGCTGTTGCCTTCACGCTCGTCGCGGACCCTCTCCCAGGCCGGCGCCGAGAACGCCGGGGCAATTGACATCGGAAACGGGCTGGCGGTGGTTTTCAAGGTGGAGTCCCACAACCACCCCTCGGCGGTGGAGCCGTTGCAGGGCGCGGCCACCGGCGTCGGCGGCATCGTTCGCGACATCCTGGCCATGGGCGCGCGGCCCATCGCCCTGCTCAACTCCCTCCGATTCGGCCCGCCCGACTCCGCCGCGAACCGGCGGCTGCTGAAGGGTGTCGTGGACGGCATCGGCTGGTACGGCAACTGCATCGGCGTTCCCGACGTAGCCGGCGAAATCTACTTCGACGACTGCTATGCGCAGAACCCGCTGGTGAACGCCATGTGCGTCGGCATCGCCCGCATCGAGGATCTGGCCAGCGCTGCCGCAGATCGTCCCGGGGACGTCCTGCTCCTGGCCGGCGCGGGCACCGGTCGGGACGGAATCCACGGGGCGTCCGGACTGGCGTCACGCACGTTCGAGGAGGAGCAGGAACTTCGCCCCACGGTGCAGGTGGGCAATCCTTTCCTGGAGAAATCGCTGATCGAGGCTTGCTTGGAAGCCCTGGCCACCGGCCGGGTGCGCGCGTTGCAGGACCTGGGCGCGGCCGGCCTGACCAGTGCGGCGGTCGAATCGGCGGCGCGCGGGGGACGCGGGATTGCGCTGGACATCAACCAGGTGCACCGCCGGGAATCCGGCATGACCGGCTACGAGGTGATGCTCTCGGAGTCCCAGGAACGAATGTTGCTGGCCGCTGCGCCGGAAAACGTGCCGGCCATCCGCGAGGTATTCGACAAGTGGGATATCGTGTGCCGTCCGGTGGGCGCCGTTACCGAAGCGCCGTACGCATTGGTCACCGACGGCGCACAGCCAATCGCGTCTGCGCCCGTCGCCCATCTGACTGACGCCCCGCGCTACCGCCTGGACGGCAGGCCGTCAGCGGACGCCGCAGAACGGCAGCGACTCCGGTTGCGGGACGTGCCCGTGCCGGCCGATGCTGGAGCGACCCTGCTGCAATTGCTTGCATCTCCCAACGTCGCCAGTCGCCAGGGCGTGTACCGCCAGTACGACCACCAGGTCCAGACCAACACGGTGGTCGGCCCGGGCGCCGGAGACGCCGCCGTGCTGCGGATCAAGGGCACCAGCCAGGCCATCGCAGTGGCCATTGACGGCAACGGCCGGCAGTGCTTCCTCGATCCCTACCGCGGCGCTCAAATGGTCGTGGCCGAGGTCACGCGCAACCTGTCCTGCGTCGGCGCGGAACCCCTCGCGCTCACCGACTGCCTCAACTTCGGCAACCCGGAGCGTCCGGAGATTTATTACCAACTGGAGCAGTCCATTCGCGGCATGGCCAGGGCGTGCCGAGCGCTGGGTGTCCCCGTGGTCAGCGGCAACGCGAGCCTGTACAACGAAAGCCAGGGGACGGCCATCTTCCCAACGCCGATTGTGGGTGGATTGGGGTTGCTGGAGGACGCCCGGCGACACTGTGGCGCCGGGTTCCCCGAAGCAGGATTGGCCGTAGTCCTGCTGGGCGCCGACCAACTCACGGCCCGCGCGTCGGACCTCGCCGGCAGCGAGTACCTGAACACAGTGCACGGCCTCGTGAAGGGCCGCCCAAGGATCGATCTGGCTCTTGAGCGCCGGGTGCAGGGGTTCTGCCGGAGACTGATCGCCGACGGGTTGGCCAAGTCGGCCCATGACTGCTCGGATGGTGGATTGGCGGTGGCGGTGGCCGAGTGCTGCACCCTGGGAAATGGCCGGATCGACGGCAGCCGCACTGTGGGCTTCGTAGCGACCGATGAGTTAACACGCAACATCCCGGCACGATGGGATGCGGCGCTGTTTGGAGAAGCAACATCTCGCATCCTGATCGCTGTCGAATTGGATCGCCTGGGTGGCATACTGGCTTCGGCTGATGCGGCTGGAGTTCCTGCGACGATACTGGGTCGCACGGAAGGGGAAAGGATGCGGATCGACGGACTGCTCGATCTGCCGGTAGAGGATTTGGCCGGCGCATGGTTTGGAGGATTGAACAACGCATTGCAATAGCAACGGAGACGACATGGAAGGAATAAAGAAACTCGCCGGCGCATATCTGGTCGGCGTCTCAATAGCGGTCGCGGTTTTCTTCATCATCAACATTTTCCTGGTGGAAGCTATCAGCGTCCTCGTCGTCTGGCACGTGCTGGACGTGTTGATGCTGATCGGGCTCGTGCTGGGAATGGGGTTCAACTACGTCCACAAGAGCCGGGCCAACGGCGGGGCAGGCGATCCGGTGTCTCGTGGTTACCTGGAGGCCAACGTCACGTTCTATGTCACCACGGTGATTGCGATCCTGTTCCTGCACAACTGGTTCGCTTTTCTCGCGACGGGCGACGTGAGCCAGGGAGACAATCATGTGCCGTGGGTCATATGGGCAGTGGTGGACACGGGGCTGCCCATCGTGCTCGGTATCACCGGATGCCGGCTCTGGCGGGAATCCTCCAACGCGTGAAGCGCGGCTGAGGGTCAGGCAGAAATGACATCCTCGCAACGAAAGACCGTCTACCTGGCCAACCCGTACGGGTTTTCGGAGCAGCAGAAAACGCGCCTGCTCCCGGAACTTGTCAGCGCCCTGGAGAGCCTGGGCCTGGAGGTCTGGGAGCCCTTCCAGCGCAACAACCAGGTCGACCTCTCGGAACCGGGCTGGGCGCACCGGATCGCCCTGGCCGATTGTCAGGATGTGCGCGACGCCGACGCGATCTTCGCCGTCGTGAACGGAACCCCGCCCGACGAGGGGGTGATGGTCGAGCTCGGCATCGCCATCGCGCTGGGCAAGCCCACTTTCCTGTTCCGCGACGACTTCCGCCGCGTCACCGACAGCGAGGAGTATCCGTTGAACCTGATGCTGTTCGCCGGCCTGCCGGAACACGGGTGGCAGGACTATTACTACACGTCCGTTGCGGAAATTGCAGCACCCGGCAAGGCGTTATCCCGTTGGGCGGGGAACGCACCGGACGATACCCCCAAAGCATAAGCGGGCCGCACCCTGCCCGGGGGACCCGCTTGCGCGCCGGTTTGCGGGCGCCGTCAGCTGAAGGCGACCACTTCCGCTTCGTCGGCAGTTTCGTCTCTATCCGCCTCTGCAGAGCCGTGATGATCCACCGGCGGCGTGGCGATGGCGTCGTTGGTGGGGGCTGGATCGTCGTCGGACGGGGGCTCATAGGGCAGGCCCAGCCGGGCCGCCAACGCGAACCCCACGACGGGATGCTCGCGGTTCAGGCCGAAGACCCGTCGTCGCCGCGCGCGGTTGGTCTCCGTATCCCTGATATTGATGTTCCGGTACTGGAACAGGCCGTTGGACATCAGAGTCCGCACGTAGCGTGTGATCAGGTTACGCGCCACCATTTCAGGCGAGTCTCCCCAGTGCTTGCAGATGGTGGCGTCTTCCGCCACGATGCCGGCAGTTAGGGCTTCGCTGATCTCGTTGCATAGCGCCTGGAACATCACCGAGTCCGCGCCGTCACGTTCTTCGAGATAGTGGCTCATTACCACCAGGTCCGCGATGCGCGCTGAGTCGCCCTCCGGGTCGCCGGACTCGGGCAGATCCATGGCAGCGATGGCCTCAGCCAGGGATCGCTCGAATTGGGCCTGTTCAGGGCCGGCAGGGGCCGGAGCAACCCGCTCCGGGACCTCGGTCCGCGCCGGCGCGGTCATCCGGTCGTGCGACCGGTCGTCCACCGCCTCGTCATCGAAATCACTGTCATCGAATTCATCCGACCGGCCGGTCACGTCGGCCGCTTTGTCATCAGTCTCATCCGTCCCAACGTCGGCGTCGCCGTAGGAGTCGGCGGCCGCCATGTAGGCGTCGTCATCGTCTCTGGCCACCGGTTCGGGGTCCGGTTCGTCTGCCATCAGGATCCAGTCCACGAGATCTACGCTGCGGATCTTGATGTTGCCCTCTTCGGCCACGCGCAGCATCAGTTTCTTGAAACCGGAGAAGCCCAGCTTGCGCTCGTCGAAGCCGGCGATGCGGCGCACCAGCCGCTGCTTGAGCGACGTCAGCAGAAGCGTGTGGCCGGCGGCGCGCTCGGTTCGGATGACATCTTCGATAGCGCGAATCACCTCGGGCAACTGGTGACGGCCCGGGTTAGCCAGAGCCGCAGCCGGCTGCTGGCGACTGCGTTGTGCCGGACCGCGATGGAAAGCGGGTTCGGGTTCCTCGGCGTCAATCGGGTCGACATCCGCATCATAGAAGATCAGGCCGTCCACATGGTCGGCCATGCGCCGGGAGGTGGCCCAGGAAACGCCCACCACGAGGACGCGCTTACCCACCGCCCGCAGGGAGTTGATGACGTGGATGAAGTCGGAGTCCCCGGATACAAGGACGAAAGTGTTTATGTTGGGAAAGTTATGCGCAGTGTCGATGCAGTCTGCGGTCATCTTCACGTCAACGCTGTTTTTGACGCTGACGGTACGACCCGACTGGTAGGACCCGCGGAGGGGCAATCGCGTGGGCACATATACCGGCTCGATGCCCGCCGCATACAGCGACGGCGGGTCAAGTATGAACTGGCTGGCGCCCTTGAGTTCGGGTGCCCGGGATACCCAGTCGGCGTAGGCTTTGCCGACGACAACGCGGCCGTGGTTGGAGACCTCTTCTTTCAGCGCGGACACGTTGGGCGTCCTGCCCCGTACCGCCAGGCTGATCTTGAAGTTCTCCCAATCTATGAATAATGCTACGTCTTCACTGAATGCGGCGTTGCCATTGACCTGTTGAATAGCGATGATGTTACCTCGACTTGCTCTTCTGACGAGCGGGTGTCGTAAAAAAGTTTAATGGTTGGGGCCGAAAACCGTCAAGTTTGCTAGTGTCCGCTCCCCAGGCGAGTTGCCAGCGTCTCCGGAAGGCCTGCGGCCAGTATTCCCCGCTGCGCCCCGGCAAGGTCGTACTCGACGCGGCGGTGCAGCAACACACCACCGTCTCCTCCCCGCTCGCTTTCGTAGAGCAGGTAGGAAGCGCGCCAGTCGCCGTCCCTCGGCTGGCCCACGCTGCCAGGATTCACGATCATTCTACGACCGGATTCCAGGAAAAGCGGCGTGGTCGGGTCGAGCAGTTCGACCACGGCCCTGCCGTTGTCTTCTGACCAGACCAACGGGTAATGGGAATGTCCAACCAGGCAAAAGGGTGTTTCCATCAGGGCGAACGTCGCCAAGGCCGCCGGCTCGCTGATCAGGTATTCCATGACCGGGTCACGCAGACTGCCGTGCACGTGGGTGAACTTTCCCGCCTGCAGTACCTCGGGCAGCGCAATCAAATACTCCATTTCCTCGTCGGAAAGCTGTTGGGTGGTCCACAGGGCAGCGGCGCGCGCCGCTCCATTGAACAGATCGGGGTTCAGTTTGCCCGTCACGGCGTGGTCGTGGTTGCCGGCCACGGCAACGTGGGGCAGTCCTCGCAGCCGATCAATGCATGCGACCGGGTCTGATCCATAGCCCACCAGGTCCCCCAGGAACCACACCTCGTCGTATCCGCCGGCGTCTTCCGCATCGGCCAGGACCGCGTCCAGAGCCTGCAGGTTGGAGTGGATATCCGAGACGATCAGGGCACGCATGGGCGCTCACGCCGACACGGGTGGTGCAAGCGAACCGGCGCGCAATGGCAAGGCCAGAACCCCCAAGCCTCAGCAATCGCCGGCCAGGCTGACCGATAGCACTCGGTCCAAACCTGCCAGGTCCGGCTCGACGGTGATTTCCGCCTCAGGGAAGGCCTCGGCCGCCAACGATTTGGCCTCGGACATCTGCTCCGGGTCCATCTCCAGCAGGATCACGCCGTGGGGTTTCAGTCGGTTGTCCTCGAGGCCATGCGATGCCGCAGCCTGGGACAACAAGCGCCGGATGTAATCCAAGCCATCGGCTCCGCCGTCCAATGCGGCCACCGGCTCCCACTGGATTTCCGGTTGCAGGGTGGGAATGCGGTCCGTGGGCAGGTAGGGCAGATTGGCGACGATCACGTCCACCGGCTCGGGCAGTGGCTCGAGCAGGTCGCCCTTGAGCAGGGTAACGCGGTCGGCGACGTTATGCATCCGCACGTTGTACGCGGCAACGTCCAGGGTGGCATCGTAGGCATCGCTGGCGTAGATGCGCGCCGCCGGCAGGTGGATGGCCAGGTTCACGGCGATGGCGCCGGTCCCGGTTCCCACGTCAGCGATCACCAGTTCGCGGCTCTCCATGCCCATCAGCGCCATGAACAGCGCGTGCTCCACCATGGTCTCGGTCTCGGGACGGGGTATCAGCACGTCCTGATTCACCAGCAGGTTGACGCCGTAGAACTCGCGGTAATTCAAAATGTAAGCCAGCGGTTCCCGCGTGAGCCGCCGCGTCACGATGGCGGTCAGCTGCTCTTCCTGTGGCGGCGAAACCTGGGACTCCTGCTCCGCGAAGATGGCCTGGCGCGGCATCCGCATCACGTCCATCACCATCACCTCGGCCTCGAGCCGGGCGTCGGGAATACCTGCGGACTCCAGAGTGCGGTGGGTTTCCTGGATTACGGTGCGGAGGTTGGGCATACGTTCAATCGGCAAGGGCGACCCGACGGCCGCCCCTGAACATGTTGGTCTTCAACCGTGGGATCAGGCGGACACGCTGGCCAGGGCCCGTTCCTGGTCGGCGGCGATCAGGCGATCGATGATGTCGCCGAGGCCCCCGTCCATCAGGCGCTGGACGCCGTGGACCGACAGCCCGATCCGGTGGTCCGTGATCCGGTCCTGCGGGTAGTTGTACGTGCGGATTTTCTCGCTGCGGTCTCCGCTTCCAATCTGCGCCTTGCGGCTGTTGGAGATGGCGGCCTGGTGTCGCTCCTGTTCCGCCGCATACAACCGGCTGCGCAGTATGGTCATGGCCTTGGACTTGTTCTTGTACTGCGAACGTTCATCCTGGCAGACCACCACCACACCGGTGGGCTCGTGGACGATCCTGACCGCCGTTGCGACCTTGTTGACATTCTGGCCGCCGTGGCCGCCGGCGTGGAAGATGTCGATGCGGAGGTCGTCCTCCTTGATGGCCACCTCGACCTCGTCGGCCTGCGGCAGCACCGCCACGGTAACCGTGGAGGTATGGATGCGACCCTGGGTCTCGGTCTCGGGGACGCGCTGCACGCGGTGCACCCCGGCTTCGAACTTCAGTCGGCTGAAGGCGTTGTCCCCGTCAACGGAGAAGGCGATACGGCTGAATCCGCCCCGGTCCGACGGATTGGAGTCCAGTATCTCTACCGGCCAGCCCTGCTCCTGGGAGAAGCGCTGGTACATCCGGTACAGATCGCCGGCGAACAGGGAGGCTTCCTCGCCTCCGGCGGCGGCGTGGATCTCGACGATGACGTCCCGCTCGTCGTTCGGGTCCTTCGGGAGCAGTGCGATCTTCAACTGCTGCTCCAACTTGGAGATCCGTTGCTCGACCTCATCCAGCTCCAGCTGGGCCATTTCCACCAACTCGGGATCGCCGCCCTCGCTCACCAGAGCCTTCAGGTCGGCTTGTTCTTCGAACAGCCTGCGCTGCCGGCTGTCGATGCCCACCAGCTCTTCCAAGCCGGATCGTTCCCGGTTCAGTTCGCGGAGCCTGGCATAGTCTGCTGCAACTTCCGGTCGCCCCATCTCGTCTTCGATGGACCGGTAACGATCCACGATAGGCTGCAACTTGTCGAATATATCTGCCATCACACACCGCGCGAAATAGGAAACTGCAACGGGATTATAACTTAGCGCTTGTAACGTCTACAAGGCGATCATACTCGAAGTGTAAAACGGGTTCGACGTATGGATACAACAGGAGAGAGGACGACAGGGAAATCAACTCGGGATTGACGCGCCGGTACCTCAGTTGGACGGGTTGTTCCCATCCTCTGACTTGTCGTCGCCGCGGCTGCGCAGCCGCGTCACCAGGTCCCAAATGAATGCACCCACTTCGCTGCCCGCCGATACCAGGCCGGAGATCCGCGCCGCCGTATCGAGCATGAGGCACGACGAAGCCTCGAAATTGGTCGCCGCGCGCTTGATTTTGGGATAGATGTTCAGCGTCACGACGGTTAGCGCCAATGCCGCTACGGCCACCATCACCGCCATTACGATAATTGCGATATCTCGGATAATCGACACGACGTCAGGCGACATAAACTGCAGTCCTTCCCGTGTGGGCACAAAAAGTGCCGGGACGACGATCCTTGAACCGTCGTCCCGGCATGCGGCTCAGGCTAACCTTCGGTATCCAGTTCCGCGTCGGTGTCGCCGGCGGCGATACGGCTGCGTATGCGCTGCCAGTAATCGCGGCCGCGCTCGACGGCCTGGTTGGCGCCCTGCGTCAGCGCCTGGCGGGTTTCCCGTCCGCTGCGGGGCGCCAGCAGCATGCCGAGGCCAACCCCGATGCCGATGCCGG
This sequence comes from uncultured Dehalococcoidia bacterium, assembly GCA_951813535.1. Taxonomy (GTDB): domain Bacteria; phylum Chloroflexota; class Dehalococcoidia; order Lucifugimonadales; family UBA3495; genus Bin87. The sequence goes on from OX638345.1 coordinate 4,062,961, forward strand.
CGGCCAGCAGTATCAAATCACGTTGGGTGCGGTTCATGTAAGACCTCCTGAAATTAATTGTCCGTACCCAATTATACAACGTGGGGTCGCCTTGGCCGGCGGGCCCATCGTCACCGTTGTTACCGAATTGAGGTCGCGCAGGGTCGATTTGCATGTTGCTTCACTGGGTACGCGATCCATAATATATCGCATTAGCAAATACAGTATATTATGTTTAGAGATAAAAATCAACCGCACTTGTTGAGCGGGCTGCCCCTACCGGCGGGAGTGAACTCAAATCTGTTGCTGCCAGCAGTCCTCTGCCACCGCCACCGGCCCGTCGTACACCGACCGCGCATCCGCCGCCAGCGGCTCGGTGTGGGTGTGGAACGCGTTGTCGATGTGCGTCAGGGTCAGGGACCCAACTCCGGCCATCTGGGCGATGCGCCCCGCCTCCGCAGCCGTGGCGTGCGCAACGTTGTCCGCCCGGCTGCGATCTTCCTCCGTGCAGAAGGCCTCGTGGATCAGCAGCGTTGCCCCTTGCGCCAACTCGGCCAACGCTGGACACCACCGGGTGTCCCCTGAGAAGACCACCGCGTGCCCACCCGACTCGACCCGCCAGGCCAGCGCGCCGCCGATGTGGTTCACCTCGGTGCATTTCGCGCGCACGTCCGGCGTCAGTTGGACCCAATCTCCCGGGGCAGTCGGCCGGAAGGTGATGGACCGGCGCCCATCCTGCCGCAGCGCGCCGTCGGCATCGACAACGAGCCCCCGCGTCGGCAGGGCCAGCAAGGTGCCGATGTCGCTCAACGCGCGCTCGGAGCCATAGAGCTGCATCGGCTGCTCGGCCGGATTGCGGCGGCTCCGTTGCATCTCCAGGTGAGGCAGCCCCTCGCAGTGGTCGGGATGGCTGTGGCTCAGGAGGCAGTGGTCGAAGTCGGTGGGCGACATGCCCAGCGCGTGGCCGTGGCGCAGCACCGTGTTGCCGGATGCAGCGTCCAACAGGATCCGCTCGCCGGTTGGGCAATCCAAAACAATGGCGGTGTGGTTGCGCATGATGCAGCCGCCCGCTCCGGTGCCCAGGTAGCTTATGGTAAAACCCGCTTCAGCCATTTCACCCTCCAGTCAAATCCCGTATATCCCGTGCATCGATGTGGACAATCAAGCCAGCGTGACCCGCGAGTGAGGCAGCACCCCCGGGTTCACCAGGAACTCCGGCATCCGCCCCTGCAGCACGTCCACCGTGGCCCGCGCCGTGCGCACCTCCAGTTCCAGCACCGACTGCTGGGACAGGAAGGCGACGTGGGGCGTGGCGATCACGTTGTCCATCCCGAACAGCGGATGGTCCGCTGGCGGCGCGGACGATTCCATCACGTCCAGGCCGGCGCCGGCGATCTGGCCACCTTGCAGCGCGTCGATCAACGCCGGCTCGTCGATGATGGGCCCCCGCGCGCAGTTGATGATGTACGCCGACGGTTTCATGAGCCTGAACGCGGTCGCGCCGATGAGTCCCCGAGTCTGCTCGTTCAGGGGAGTGTGTACGGTGACGTAGTCGGACGCAGCCAGCAGGTCCTCTAGGGCAACGACGCTGACGCCGTCGGGTAGTTGGGCGTCGGACGGCAGGTAGGGGTCGTGGGTCACCACGTTCAGCCCGAAGGCGCGGGCCTTGTCCGCCACGGCGCGGCCGATGCGCCCGAAACCCACGATGCCGATGGTCTGACCGCGCAGGCGGGTGAGCGGGTGCGGCGAGGGCGTGCCGTCCCAGCGTCCGGCTTTGGCCACGTTGTCGTAGAACCCCACCTGCCGGTTCCAGGTGAGCAGCAGCGCCATGACGTGGTCGCTGACCTCGTCGACGCAGTAGTCGGGAACGTAGGTGACGGGGATGCCCAGCTCGGTGGCCACGTCCACGGCGATGTTGTCCACGCCCACGCCGTACCGGCTGATGACGCGGCACCGCTCCGCCGCCCGCACCACCTTCGGCGTAACCTGCGCAAAGCAGGTCATGATGCCGTCGCAGTCGGCCGCCAGCGCGGCCAGCGTCGCCTCCGATCCGTCCGGCGCCTCCACCACCTCAACGCCATCGCCCAGGCCGGCCACCAGCGCCTCCCGCTCCGGCGCGGTGGAGGGCCAGACGAAGTCGGTGATGAGGATGCGGAACGATTTGTTCATACCGCTACGACCATCGTTTCAAACCGCTCCTCGGGAACCGGCAAGCCACCTTCTTCAAGGACGGCGATGCAGAGTTTTATCGCTTCCTTGATGTTGGCAATGGCTTCCTGCCGCGTTTCGCCCTGGCTCACGCAGCCGGGAAGACTGGGGCATTCCACCACCCAAAAGCCATCTTCTCCCGGATAAAGCACTACCTGGCGCATCGTTATCACATCCTGCGGCTACGACAGCCGTCGCAGCACCTCTTCGGCAGAGGCCACCTCGGAAAACAGTTCCACCGCCTCGATGAGATTGTCGCGCGCCTCGGCTACGGTGTCACCCTGGCTGGCGATGTCCAACTCGGGGCAGAGGGCGACGTAGCCGTCGCCTTCGCGTTCAATGATGGTAGTTAGCGCTTGCACCGGCGCGTCGCTCCTATCCGTCATAATTTTTGATATCCACCTGTTGGTTTCAGGCTCCCCAAATCTCATCAAGAAGTTCGAATATCACGGAAAAGCCTGCAAAATCGTTAGCATCACCGTTGGCACAAAGCCAATCGCACAGATTGGTCTTCTCGTCGGCGTTGACGACCCATTGTTCCGGGATCGTGACAGGATCACCGCGCAGCGTTGACGGGTGCTCAGGAGTGACGTCGATGAATGCCGGTTTATCGTGCATGGCCTTTTTGAGCGTGCTGTGGCTGAAAAGATTTTCGACTCCTCTTTTGATTGGGTTTTCAGGTGCAATGGGAACCACTCGCCTAAAAACGTTGCCTTCCGCGTCGTTGGTCGCCCTGCTGTCGCAATCGTGCAGGACTACAACTTTTTCCGGTGTCAGATCCGCGCCAAGCAATTGAGTACTGTTCCAAATTTTTGTGAGTTGACTGTCCCCTCCAGCGGGCCGAAATTCGACGCGTTCTATTGTCGATGATTTCCCTAGCAACTCAGCCGCTCTTTGGATGTACTTAACGTCTGTTACGCCATCAACAAACACCAAAGGTTTTTGGGACTCCTTGATTGCAGTCCTAACATCATTTGAGAACCTGATCGTTTCAGCAAAGGCTTGGTACGCAACTCCGAATTCGCTAAACTCCTCTGGACTGATTTGGTTCCCGTGCGGCAGCCTGTAAAGGCCAAAGCCATCGACCCCGAACTCCCGTTGCATTCCCAGAACAAACAGAGGCGAATGACTAGTTACGATAAACTGGACGTTCGGAAAAAGCTTTATCATCTTAGGAAGTACGTCGTATTGATGCATCGCGTGTAGGTGGAGATCGACCTCGTCCACCACTACAATGCCTTTCACGTCTCCCAGTGAAACGAACGAGCCATCGCATAGGTCAAAATCGCGTAGTATAGATAGAAATATGTTCAGCAAAGACGTTTCGCCAGAAGACAATTGAAAAATGTTCGGGACAATTATTTGCTCATCTCTTACAATAGAAACGGTCCGGTTTGATCTCCTACCGATACCAAGACGAATATTAGGGCCCCCATTGATAACGAGCCTGACAATTTCTAAGGCATTCCGATAAGTGGTCTCGGATTGGCCAGAGTAACCCAGGAAAAGCGGAAGCGCGATCGTTCGGGTAGTGTCGTCCTGTTGAACGGGAACGTCATAGTTTTGAATTTGCATTTCAAAAGCGGCACGATCATAAATCACCTCAAACAGCCAATTCTGATTATCTCGCAGTGGGGAATAATTGGTTATCACCCTGTCAGGGTAACCTGTAGTGTGATGCAGGTTCATGTATTCTGCTTTGGTGTTCAGGTTTTGTTCGTTTAACCAAGCTGGTTCCTCGTATCGATTTGGGGGAAAATAAAGAGCGCAGTTTGCTCTCATTGCATCTCTGATCTTCACCTCGTCAAGGGCATCCTTCGTTGGCCCAGAGAAGTAGTCACTTTCCCCTGACTGTATTGCACTCCAAGCTACCTGCGCATCGCTATGTTCTATGTTGGACGGTACTGGCGCTCCATGCGGTTTTCTGACCCGAATTCGCATTTCTCTGATCGAGATTTCTCCGCTGTAATCGACTTGAGCAAAATAGTAATCCCGTTGGAAACGGATGTAAGCGTTGCTTCGCAATTTGAACACTTTCCCGGATTGAACATCGGGGTTCTCCGGGAATGCGACACTCCGCGCTGATATCAATCCATTGACGATGTGGGACAACGCTATGCTTTTGCCCGCCCCGGTTTCCCCTACGAAAATCACGGGTTTTGGTTGCTCACCGTCGAACGGGAATGAGATATCGATATTCTCAATCGGCCCGTAGTTGATGAGTTGGATTCTAGTCGCGTACATGGATATTGTGTCCGTTGTGCTGTATTTGAGTGTCCGAGCGTTTCGCCATCAATGTTATCAGGCAGTAACTCAAGACGCAGATGGCACCTACGTAAACGGCGTCGGCATCATGCTCACCGGCACCTCGATGAGGCTGGGGGCGTCGGCGGCCAGGGCTTCGCGGAGGGCCGACTCCAAGGCCTCCGGTCCCTCGGCGCGGGCGGCGCGGACGCCGTAGGCCTCGGCCAGTTTGACGAAGTCGGGGTTGTGCAGCTCGGCACCCACCGCGCGGCCGTTGAACTGGTTCACCTGGTCGCGCAGCACGTTGCCGTAGGCGCTGTCGTTGAATACCACCGCCACCGCGTTGATGCCGTGCTGCACTGCCGTGGCCAACTCCTGCGAGTTGAACAGGAACCCGCCGTCGCCGCACAGGGCCACCACCGGCCGGTCCGGCTGCGCCACCTTGGCCCCCAACGCCGTGGGGTAGGCGTAGCCCAGGTTGCCCGAGTAGCTGGACGTGATGAAGGTGCGCGGCTCGTAGGTGGGCCAGAAAGCGCGGGCGTAGTAGCCCAGCTGGGTCATGCCCGACACCAGGATGCCGTCTTCCGGCACCGCGGCGCGCACCGCCGCCAGGTAAGACTCCTGGGGCTCGGGCCGAATTGCGCTCTCCGCTCGCCGCCGGCGCAGGGCATCGGTCTCGGCCGCAAAGGACGGGCGCGATCCCAAATCGATGCTCTCGGCCAGCTTGGCGTCCACCTGCTCCATCACCGTGCGGGCGTCGCCGGCGATGCCGTAGGTGTTCTCCCAGTTGCGGCCCAGCTCGTCGGCGTCGATATCGATCTGCACCACCCGCTGTCCGTCGAGCCACATGGGGAAGGCCATGCGGCTGCCCACGCCCAGGATGACGTCGAAGTTGGGTTCCTCCTTGGCCACGGGGTCATTGCGCAGCCGCAACGCGCCCAGCGCCAGGGGATGCCGGTCGTCGATGACGCCCTTGCCCTCTGCGGTGGTGATCACCGGCGCCTGCAACCGCTCGGCCAGCCGCACCAGCGCCTGCGAGCCTTCCGACGATATGACGCCGCCGCCGGCCCAGATCAAAGGACGTCGCGCGCCGGCCAGGATGCGGGCCGCTTCGGCCACCTGCTCGTCCGATGCTGCAGGCCGTGGGTAGCCCTCCGCCTCGATAAGAGAGACCTCGCGCTGTTCCGCCATGGTCTCCGGCGGCATCTCGATCTCCACGGGACGGGGCCTGCCGGTGGTCAGCTGCCGGAAGGCCTCGTGCACCGCCTCGGGCGCTTCCTCCGCGGTCATCATCCGCCGCACGTACTTGGTGATGGGGCGGATGCAGTCCTGCTGGTCGTTAACCTCGTGCAGGATGCCCCGGTCCGCGCCGATCAGGTCGCGCTCGATCTGGCCCGATACCACCAGCACCGGCGACGACGCCGAGTAGGCCGTGCTGATCGCCGCCGAGGCGTTCAGCAACCCAGGGCCCGGCACCATGAGCGCGGTGCCCACACCGCCGCTGGCCCGGGCGTAGCCGTCGGCCATGTACGCGGTGGCCTGCTCGTGCCGCGTGGTGATCAGGCGGATGCCCGGCACGTCGTTCAGCGCGTCCAGCGCGTGGTAGAGCTGCACGCCGGGCAGCCCGAAGATGACGCGCACCCCCTCCAGGTACAGAGAGCGCATGAGAGCCTGGCCGCCGGTCATGGTGGGCATGATGAAACCTTCCTGAATGCAATGATTGAGCCCGACGCAGCGGGCCAACTTACGATAGCACAGCGCTCCCGGCCTGTCATTTGAGCGCGCCAGTTGTGGTCGGAGCCAGGGCGTCCAGCAGGGTCCGAGTGGCCAATGCCACGTCATCCACTGCCTGGTCGAATGCCGGCGCGTTGGCGCGAGACGGCTGCCGGTACCCGCTGATCTTGCGGACGAACTGCAGCGCCGCCTCTCTCACCTCGATATCGGTGGCCAGAGTGTCGGCTCTTCGCAGGGTCTTGATGCTTCGGCACATGTGATTATCTCCTTTGATTGGGAAAGCGCGATTGCCGCGTCGCTCGTGCCTATGTTACCCTTCCGCAACAATCATCTGTCGCGTTCGGAAGGGTCGATGATCACGTTCAACTGCACCGTCCAGGAGGGGATTGTCCCCGAAGATCTGCGCCCCCGGCTGGCTTCCGAGTTGGCCCGCATCACCACAGGTTTCGTGGGCGGCAACCCCGACGAGGTATCGGTCAACTGGATCGAGATTCCCCATGGTTTCGGCTTCCGCGGCGGCCGGTTGTCCACCACGTCCGCCGTGCGTGGAGAGATCCCGCCCGGCCTGCAGCAGGAAACCCGCGTGGAACTCATGAAGTCCCTCCAGGATATGTGGATGGACCTCACCGGCTGCACCACCGACGAGTTGGTCGTGTCCGCCCGCGACCGACGCGACAACTAGCCCAACAATCCGGCACAAGGAGCAGACCATGCCTAACTACCGCTGTTTCATCCCCAAGGACGCCCTGTCCTTTGACCAGAGGCAGGAGATCGCCCTGGCCTTTACCGACATCCACTGCGGCTCCACCGGCGCCCCTCGCAGTTTCGTGTCGGTGACGTTCCTGGAGACTCCGGAGGGCCAGACCCACGAGCATGGCCAGGGCTATTACCTCGACGGCGGCAACCGCGCCGGCCGGTCGGAGGAAGTCAAGCAGCAGCTCCTGTCCGACCTAACCCAGGCTTTCGCCAAAATCGCCAACGTTCCTGCCGACGACATCCCCGGCCGGATCACCGAGAACCCCGCGTCCTGGACCATGGAGGGTGGCTTCGTGCTGCCCGAGCCGGGCCAGGAGGGAGCGGAGTGGTACGCCGCCGCCGCGGCCGACTAGCGCGTCGAACCGACGTCGCCTTGTCTGGACAGGGGCAGGCTTCCAACCTGCCCCTGACTCATGGATGCGGGTAGGGCCATGCGCCCGCTGAGGCCTATTGGTGCCTATTACGCTCAGGTTATACATCCTCGCCGGGACTCTGGTCGTAATCATAATTGCGACGGTCGCGTTATCGGCCATCCCATCGTCCCAGAGCAGCACAGCGGCGCCGTTGACCTGCCCTTCGTTGCCGGAGAACGACGCGCTGGCGCGAGATGCCCAATTTTACGCAGCGGATTTCGGGGTCAGCGTCGAGGAAGCCATATGCCGGTTGATGATCCAGGACGAAATTGGCCCCTTGGGTCGCGCGATCAGATCCGGAGAACCCGAAACCTTTGCCGGATTGTGGATCCAGCACAAACCCGCATTCGGAGTGAACGTTTTGTTCACCAAAAACCCGCAAGCCACCCTGGCGCCTTATGTGAAGGACAGTCCCCTGGCGGGCATCATCCAAGCGCGCAAGGCCAAAGTGTCGCTGCGAAACCTGAATCAGGCCCAGGGCCAGGCCCACGCGGTCGCCGACGCCGCCGGCATTCCGGCCGAATCGGGCATCAACGTCCCCGAAAATCGAGTGGAACTGTACGTGATGGACACCAGGGGTTTCACCAAGGCGCTCAGGGCCGCCGGGTTGCGGCTTCCCGATCACGTCAAGCTGATCCAGGTCGAGCAACACAGCTCACCAGCATCATGAACGCATCCCAGGCTCACGGCTTCAATCCGACATCTGCCCACGGCCTCGGGTGCTGCATAGGGTACTTCAGTTGATCAAAACGATCATTTACCTGCTGCTGTTGGTCGGTTTGCTCTCCGTGGCCTGCGCCCGCCAGGCGCCTCCGCAACCGGATGACCCCGCCTTAACTCTGCCGCCGCTCGCGCCAACCCGGGAACCGACGGCAACTGTCGCGGTTTCCACGGTCGAGCCGACAGCTTCCGGTCCGGCCCCGGTCGCTGAACCTACCGCTGTGACATACGACTCCAACCGTACCATGTTCGGCATCTGGCACGGTCTGGACCACCCTTCGGAGACGACACTCGCCGCGCTGGCGGACACGGAGGAGTACGGCGACAAGTCCCAGGTCGTGGTCATCCTTGAGGCGCTCAAGTTCTTCCGAAATCGGGATACGCTGCAACAGGGAATAGACACCCTGACGGCCCTCACCGGCCAGCACTTCGATTTTGACCGCCGTCTGTGGCGGGAGTGGATCGGTCCCCGCATGGACGAATATGCCCCTCCGTCCGAGTATCCCCGCTGGAAGGTGGACTCGCTTGCGCTGATCGACCCCGCCATCGGCGCGATCCTGGAACCGGGCATCACTCGCTCGCGGGTCGACCTCACCGAGGTGGTCTGGGGCGGCGTGCGCCTGGACGGCATCCCACCGCTGGAGCAGGCTCCTCACATCCTGGCCGAGCAGGCGACCTGGCTGTGGCCCGGCGATCGGGTCTTTGGCGTGTCCATCAACGGGGAGCACCGCGCGTATCCGCTGCGAGTGATGAATGCCCATGAGCTGGCCAACGACGTGCTGGGCGGCGAACCGATCTCGCTGGTGTATTGAACGCTGTGCGGCACCGGAATCGTGTATTCCGGCATCGTGAACGGCGAAGCGACCACTTTTGGCACCTCCGGTCTGCTTTACCGCAGCAACAAGGTGATGTACGACCGCGCCACCCGGTCATTGTGGAACCAGTTCATCGGCGAACCGGTCATCGGGCCCCTGGCCGATTCGGGCATCAGGCAGCCATTCTTCCCATCGGTGGTGACCACCTGGGAAGAATGGTTGGAGGAACATCCGGACACCACGGTGCTGGATCGGAACACTGGCATCTACCCTCCCGATTTCTACGTCCCCGAGAATGACCCGCGCGCAATCTATTACGACTATTTCACCTCGGACGAGGTGATGTTCCCGGTGTGGAATCGGGATGTCACGTTCGACCCGAAAGAAGTGGTCGTGGGATTGTCCATCGCAGACAGTACCAAGGCCTACCGGGTGGCTGACCTGCAGGAAGTGCGGTTGATCAACGATACTCTGGGCGGTCTTAACGTGGTCGTCGTCGCGTCGCCCGACTCCAGGGCCGGCCGCATCTACGAGCGAGGTGACGCCACATTTGCCCTGCCGCCAACCGACGAACCGGATGTCCCGCCGTCCGCCCTGGTTGACGAATCCGGCGCCGCTTGGCAAGTCACGGAGACCGGACTGGTCAATCAGTCCGATCCATCGGAGGTTTTGCCTCGCATCCCCAGCCTGACCTCATTCTGGTTTGGATGGTTCCAGTACCACCCCGACACCGAGGTCTATCAGCCGGCCGCACAGTGACGGCGGTGGCGAGGGCACTGAACCGGGCGTGCTATAATTTCAGCCCGCCCGTCAGAGTTGTGCATGGTCCAGGTACGTTCCGAACGTCCGGACAGCTGCGGAGAGGTGCCAGAGTGGACGAATGGGCGCGACTGGAAATCGCGTAGGGGTTAACGCCTCTCGCGGGTTCGAATCCCGCCCTCTCCGCCATTGAATCCAAACAATGAGCATAAAACACCGAACCCCCCGGTATGGTTATCACTTTGATTGTCACTATTCCTACCGGTAACTGATCCTGTTTGACCGTCTCCAAGCTTCCATCTGGACTGCGGGTACGGTTTTTGCCTAACTGTCGGACTCGTGATTGTCGGAGCACGTGATAGTCGAGGACCCGGATCCTCTGTCCTCAAGAGGCAGTATGTCCTCGGTGTCAAAAGCCTACTGCATATCCGTGCTGAGCCTGAGGACCACCTACCAGGAATTACAACGCACCGGAGGGTGTGTAGCCAGTCAGCGGATTCGGTAACGACTAAACCTGAATCCACCGAAGGGTTGCGGTGGCGGCGGTCAGACGAGGAATGAGGTGTCAGGAAACAGGCTGGCGAGGACCTGATGCCGATAGAAATGGACGGTGCGGAGCGCGGCTGCCACGCCAGGGGGATTTTGACGGCCTGTGGTAGCGGCGCTGGGAGCGATTTTCAGTGCCGACCGCAGGCGGAGAGCGTCAAGGGTCCGGCCTGGGGGCTGATCGGCCAGGCGTGGGGCATCATCGTGGACAGGTCAAACGCCGAGGGCGCGGTCAGGACGGGAGTGGCAGGGCGCGCAATCGTGCCAGGGCGGAGTTGAACTGGTTTTGCCAGGGCCAGTCCTGGGGCAGATGCAGGGTGATGCGGCGTGCCTTGCGGGTGATGCGTCCGGGGAGGGAGAAGAAGCGCCGCCGCAGGGTTTTGGTGGTCATCACCGGCTGGCCCGGGCCGATGCGCGTCGTCCAGCGTGCCAGGTTGTGAGCCATGACCTGCACGGCCAGCCAGGCGGCGTTGGCGGGGAAGCGGCCCGAGGGGAGATGGTTGAGACCCACGCCGTATTTCAGAGCCTGCGCCGCACTTGATGCGGGGTCGCGGATGGCGTTCTCGATCTCGGCGTGGCGGCGATGGTCGGCCTCCAAGTCCAGGGTGTCGCCATCTCGGTCGGTGATGAAGGCGTGATAGCTGTAGTCGGCAAACAGCGCCAGTTGGGAGCCGGGGGTGGGCTTGACCCTTCGTACAATGAGACGCACCGTGACGGTATCGGGCTCATGCTGGAAAGGAACGTAGGTTGTCTCGGCCACGTCGGCGGCGCCCTCCATCCAGTAGGGGATGGGCGTCCAGTCGGCCTCGGATATGGCCTCGATGATGTTCCGCAAACTGGCGTGCTGTCGGGCGGTGATGGAGAAGCGGACCTTCGCCTTGCGGCAGGCGGCGACAATGGCGTGGTTGTAGAAGCCGCGGTCGGCCCGCACGGTGAGTTGACCCGTGGCTCCGGCGTGGCGCACGCGGCTCACCGTCTCCCGCAGGAAGTGGGCGGCGCCCCGGGCCGTGTTGGCCCGTCCCTGGCGCAGTCGTGCCATCAGCACGTCGCCGGTGCCCGCGGCGACGGCCAAGATCGGGTGATAGCCCCGCTGGCCAGCGTGGCAACCGTATTGAATGTCAAGCCGTGCTGATGCATGGATTCCAGTACTGGCCGGTTTTCAATATGGCGTTGAGCATGGTAAGCAATTTCCGCATGCACGCGGTGAGCGCCAGCTTCTTCGGCTTGCCAGCCGCCAGCAGGCGTTGATAGAAGGTTCGTATCACCGGGTTGAATCGGCTGGCTGCCAGCGCGCCCATGTAAAGCACGGCTCGCACTCGCGCCCGACCGCCCCAGACGGTACGTTGGCCCCGCATGGTTCCGCTGTCCCGGTTCAGGGGAGCCACGCCCACCAGCGCGGCGATCTGCTTCCGATCCAGCGTACCCAGCTCCGGCAAATACGCCAGCAAGGAGCGGGAGAGTTGCTCGCCCACGCCAGGAACAGCGCGCAGCAGGTCGTCCTTCTCGCGCCATACGGGACCCTGACGCAGCGTCTGTCTCAAGTCCTTGTCCAAATCCTTGATCTCCTGTTCCAACCACGTGCTGTGGGCTTGGACCCTGGGACGCACCGCGCCCGCGGCTCGCCCCAAGCGGTTCTTCTCCGCGACCAGCATGGTCACCAGTTGGCTGCGCCGGGTGGTCATGGCGTTGAGTTCCTGGGTGTCGGCGTCCCGCAACGGGCGCACCGGTGGACGCACCGCCTCGGCGAAGTGCGCCAGGGTTTGGGCGTCCAACGCCTCAGTCTGGGCAAGCCAGCCGGTGGCTTTGGCAAAATCGCGCACCTGGCGCGGGTTGACCACCACCACCGGCAATGCCGCCGCAGCCAGCGCCGCCGCCAAGGGCACTTCCAACCCACCGGTCGCCTCCAGCAACACCGCGGTCGGCGTTAGGCTGGTCAATTGGGATACCAACTCGTCGATGCCAGCTCCATCGTAGGATGTCTGCCAGACCCGGCCGGTGGGCCGAACCGCGATGTCGATATTAGTTTTGGCAACGCCGATGAGGCCATCTGGGGCTGGGTCAGAGAGGAGGCGACTGGCAATCTGTGCCTGGGAAGCCGGACGGCGGTTCAGGCAAGGGTCGGCAGGTTCCTGGACGGCCTGGCTGGGCGGAGAGACGAGGTGAGACGCCGCTGCCGGACCGTCCTGCAATCAAGGGCCGAGGCACTCATGCGAGACCCGATGCCTGATTCCCAACACCCGGCAAATGCACATCCCACCTTGGCTTTGGTTTAATCTGTGCGGACACGATGGACGGATCAGAGGCCGACTGCTAGGATGTCGCGGCCAATTGCAAACCAGATGGAATGCCGGAAAAGCTACTTGAGGGGAGCCGGAGTTAGTAAATGTGCGAAGTCGACGAACTATCAGTAGTACGCGAAGAGCCGCTCTCGGAAGCTATCACGCGATTCGTTAGGATTACAAACAGCAGCGACGCCCTGGGGTTTTTGATCGGAGCCGGTTGCAGCCGATGTGCTGGGCTGCCTCTCATGAACGAGCTAACAGATCAAGCCTTGAATGCGGAAAACCTCGACCAATCGAGCAAGAAAATACTCACGGCTGTCAAAGCAAAATTTCAAGGAGGGAACGCGGCCAATATCGAAGATTACCTGAGCGAGATAGTGAATTTACTCGCTATCACTGACCGCAGAGCAGAACGTGGCGTCGAAGAGAACACCGTTGTCGTTGGGGTCGACTCATACTCCGCCGAACAACTTCGCCGGGCAATTAATCAAATAAAGCAGGCCATCGCAACTGCCATCGGTAGGAAAGTAGGCATCAATTGGCACCAACAGTTCATCTCCGCGGTCCATCAACCGCTCCGGGTTGGTAGACAAAATCTCTCACAGCCAGTTGATTATCTGGTTCTCAACTATGACACGATCATATAAGACGCACTTGCTATGGCGAAGATTCCCTATGCGGACGGCTTGAACGGAGGAGCGACAGCTTGGTGGGATGCAAATGCATTTGACGTCGCTGGCGTTTCAGCGCGTGTCATTAAACTCCACGGCTCAATAAACTGGTACCAGTTCCCCGATGACCCGTTGCCTCGTCGGATTGGATCTGCCGTCGACCTCCCGGACGAACACGACATCCCGTTGCTCATCTGGCCTTCCGCAACCAAATACCAAGAAGCGCAACTTGACCCATTTGCTCAGCTACTGAACCGGGCACGTTCGGCTTTGCGCGCTGATTCAGGGTCCCAACGGGTGCTCGCCATATGTGGATATTCGTTTGGAGACAGACACATCAACCTAGACATTAACCGTGCCCTACGAGAATCAGCTGGCAATCTGACCGTGGCTGCCTTCACAGACAGAGATGAACCCACCGGACAGCTCAAGGATTGGCGTGACGATAGTTTAGTGCGCGACCAAGTGTTGATCTTTTGTAATCGAGGATTCTACCACGGGGACTTCGGACACGATTCCCCCAAAGACATCCCTTGGTGGAAGTTCGAGAATCTGACACGCATCTTGAACGGAGATGTATGAACATGACCACAAATAGCTTGGGAGATCCAATCGAAAACCTGGCGATCGGCAAGATCATCGAAGTCGACGGCACGCGTATAATCGCTGAGTTGAACTCAGACATTACAGAATTATCACGAATTTACGGCGGGGACGTTTATCCTATTGGCCAGTTCGGTTCGATAGTGCGAGTGCATTTCGGCCGTCGCCTGATTTACGGGTTCGTCGGTCGACTGCGCATGAAGGCAGAGTACGAATTGGAACGTGGAATATCACCCTCGGGGTCTGCCGACGAGAGAATAATTGAGGCCGACCTGTTTGGAGAGGCGGAGTGGAAGCGGGTTGATGAGGATAACGCACCAAGATTGGAGTTCGAACGCGGTGTGGCCACCTTCCCCTTGCCGCAGCAGACCCTCTATCTCACTCCCAAGTCAGACCTGCGATTCATTTACAGTCACACCGGGGGCCCATCAATTCAGCTTGGCGAACACGTAGGATCCGGGGGCGCCCCTTGTCACGCGCATCTGAACGAATTGCTGGGTCAACACACAGCGATATTAGGTTCCACCGGGTCAGGAAAGTCTGCTGCGATGGCCGCTATCCTGCACAGCATCTTAGAGAGAGGCCAAGACCATAAGCACCAGACTTGGAATCCAAGGATCGTGATCCTCGACCCTCACAACGAATACGGTTCGGCATTTCCTACGCATACACGATTATCATCTGACGACGGATCCCTCATGTTGCCGTATTGGCTTCTCAATTTGCAAGAGACTGTGTCTCTGTTGATCGGCAAGACCGAGTTCGTCGCCACATCACAGGCCAACATAGTGAAAGCGGCTCTTACAGCTGCCCGCACCGAAGGAGCGCGTATTCTGGGGATAGACACAAACGCCATCACTGTGGATTCTCCTATACCTTATAGATTGGACGTCTTCCGCACCGCAGTGGACGCAGATAAACCTTCACAGGCCAGCAGACAAGATTCTCATAACTCAATACTTCAAAAGTTGGACATCTTACGTGCTGATGGTCGCTTGAGGTTTTTGATGTCAGATTGGAATGAAGACGACGGAGACGCGTTTGCGACCATTATTCGTCAGATCATCGGAGGAGACGCTTCACCCAGGATAGTAGACCTATCGGGCGTTCCAAATGAAGTTGCAGGGGTGGCAAGTGCAGTGATAGCCAGGACATTGTTTAATTTGAAAGTCTGGCAAACGGAAGAAGAAAGAAATCTGGAGCCCGTGCTACTTGTGTGTGAAGAAGCGCATAGGTACGTTCCCAATAGCGGTGAAGCCCAGTATGAAGCCGCTCAGGAATCCATTAGAAGAATTGCAAAGGAGGGTCGAAAATACGGAGTGGGATTGTTCCTGGTTTCACAACGGCCGAGCGAGGTGGAATCGACTGTGCTTTCCCAGTGCAACTCGTGGATTGTTCTTCGTATAACCAACGAGTCCGATACACGTTACGTACGTGGCATCCTACCGGACTCACTCGAGGGCCTAACCAAGATGCTCTCAGGGTTACGTCGCCAAGAGGCTATTTTCGTCGGTCAAGCGACGACCTTACCATCACGCATCATGATTAGAAACCTGTCTGATCATCAGCTGCCGTCGTCCAGAGATATAGACTTCGACAAAGGTTGGCAATCTGTAGGCATAACCGATGCACAGTTGGCCAATGTCGCTGAACGTTGGCGATTACAAAGGCGAGAAAACGCCCATCAACTGCTGGAATGACGAGTATTCCTGTCGTTTGGACACGCAAGGTCAGTTAGCGAGCCTAGACGGTTCATATAGGGGACTTCACCCCATCACCCGCCGAAACAGCGCCAGCGCGTTCCCCCCTGCGATCTTCCGCACATCCTCCTCCGAATACCCCCTCGCAATCAGGCCGCGGATGATGTTCTTGCCGTCGGCAGGGGACTCCAGGCCGTCCACGTAGCGCGCCGGGGTGGGGCCGGGGCGTCCCATCACCGCCTCGCCGACGCCCACCGAGTCGCCGATGCTGGTGTCGGTGCCGATGGCCACGTGGTCGATGCCCACCAGGTTGACCATGTAGTCATAGTGGTCCAGCACGCACTCGATGCTCTGCTCCGGGTCGTTGCTGAGCCGGTTGGCCACGGCGGTTATGCCGATGACGCCGCCCTTGCGCGCGCAGGCCAGCAGTTCCTCGTCCCGGCGCAGCCGGCGGGCCTGGAAGCTGTGGCTGGCCAGCGTGTAGGAACCGTCGTGGCTGAAGGTGACCGGAGCTTCCGACGCCTCAATGGCGTCCATGGCGGTGCGGAATGAGGCATGGGACACGTCGACGACCATGCCCAGCTCGTTCATGCGCTGGACGACCTCCAGCCCGAAGTCGCTGAGGCCGCCGTCGTTGCGCTCGAAGATGCCGTCCCCGATGTAGGCCTTGCGGCTGTAGGTCAGGCCGGCCAGGCGGATCCCCGCGTTGTAGAGCACGTCCACCAGGTTCAGTTCGTTTCCGATGGCCAGGTGTTCCACCGTGGGGAAGAACCCCACCTTGCCCTGCGCCTTGGCCGCCTCGATCTCGTCCGCAGTGCTCACCTGCAGCACGTCGTCGTTTTGCGAGATGTCCGAGATCATCATGCTGACCTCCTCCAGCAGGTCGGAGAAGCGGATGAAGGACATTTCGTTGGTGTGCAGCATCCCGCGAAAGACGTTGGCCGTGCCCACCGCGGTGAACCCGCCGGCGCGCACCGCCTCGTAACCCCAGAGGTAGCGGTCGCTGCGCAGGTACTCCCAGTACTGGCTGAAGTCCTCGGGCAGCACCATAGGATGCTGGTGGAGGTCGATCATGATCGACTCTTCCATCAGCCGCTGGAACCGGAGTTCCTGCTGCGCGTCCAGGGGCACGGTCATGGAGGGCACGCGACCCACCTGGCTGACGAAATGAAAACGGCCTGGCGTCATGATGCAACTCCGTTCGGGGCGTGAGTACAGGTGTCGTCATTCCCGCTTTCGCGGAAATCCAGCGAGCGCAACACCCACCCAACATTCTTCTCGCAAAGGGTTTCTGGGTTCCTGCTTTCGCAGGAACGACGCTGTGGTTGGCAAATTGCGGCAGGTGTTAGTCCGAGGGACGCACTCCCTCGAAGTACCGTCGGGGATTCTCGACCATCATGCGGTCGATGACCGCTTGGGGCACCCCCGACTCCATCAGTCGGGGGATGATGGCGCGGCTGAGCCAGAGGTACCCGTCAGGATTCTGGTCGCGGGTGGGGAAGCCCTCCGAGCTGACGCGGGACAGCACCACGTTCCAGTCGTGGGACAGCATCATGTTGGCGGCCAAGCCCTCGTCCAGCCGCTCCTTGAGGTAGTCGGTCCGCTCGGGCCACGCCGGCAGGTTGGGCCGGCCGCCGGGGTTGTTGATGTCCCAGCCCAGCCACACTCCCAGCCGGGCCAGCTCCCGGTGGTAATCAGGGTCGACGGTGTTGTTGATGTGCCCCACGTAGATGTTGTGGGGTTCCACGCCCTCCTCCTTGAGGATGCGCACCTGCTCCTCGCCGATGCGCGACTGCGCCGGCGTGTGCGTGGTGATGGGAACGCCGGTGCGCAGGTGAGTCCGCGCCGACGCTCGCAGCATCAGCTCCTCGTGCTCGGTGATCGGGTCGCTGGTGGCCACCTTGATGATGCCGGCCCTGACGCCTGTGCCCTCGATCCCCTGCTCGATCTCCCGCACCCACAGGTCGGCGATGAAGTCCTTGTCCCGGCCCCAGAAACTGCGCGGCACGTCCAGCCAGCAGCCGGTGCAGCAGATGAAATTCACGCCTGTCCCCTCCGACACCTCCTTCATCAGGGCAACATCCCGCCCCAGGTCCATGGGCGAAACCTCGACGACGGTGTCGACCCCGCCGGCCTTGGCCTGCCCGAAGGACTCCAGGGCCATGCCCAGCGCCTGATCGCGAAATTCCAGCTCGGGGTACGTGTTGCGGATACCGGCGGTCGAGTCGATCAGGTGCTCATGGGGCAGCGTGAACCCCAGGTCCGCCGTGTCCAATGGGCCCAGCACCGAGTTTATGGTTGCCATGTTCCACCTCCGTTTGTTCCGTGCGGTCTTGACGGTGGGGATCCTTCTGGCCGGATTATACAAGTGAGGTCTCGCCCTGCGTGTTAGGATCGATGGATCACCGGCACAGCGTCCACATATTACGCTCCGCCGGCGCCAGGAGGGACCGACATGCCATTGCACTTCATCGAGGCGGAACTGGCCGGCCGCAGGGAGAAAGTCGCGTCGGAACTGCGGCAGCGGGGCCTGGCCGCCCTGCTGATCTTCCGGCAGGAAAGCATGTACTACCTGACGGGCTACGACACCACCGGCTATTCCCAGTTCCAGTGCCTCTACCTGGGAGCCGACGGCCGGCTGATCCTGCTCACCCGGTCCGCCGACCTGCGGCAGGCGCGGTTGACCTCGGTGATCGACGACATCCGTATCTGGGTCGACAGTGCCGACAGCAACCCGGGCGAGGACCTGTGGCAGATCCTGGAGGAGCAGAGCTGCACCGGCCAGCGCCTGGGCATCGAGCTGGACGCATGGTGCCTCACCGGCGCCCGATGGGACTACGTGCGGGCTGCCATCGAAGATCACTGCGACTACGAGGACTGCAGCGAACTGGTGAGCCGGTTCCGCTTGGTCAAAAGCGAC
Source organism: uncultured Dehalococcoidia bacterium (assembly GCA_951813535.1). Taxonomy (GTDB): domain Bacteria; phylum Chloroflexota; class Dehalococcoidia; order Lucifugimonadales; family UBA3495; genus Bin87. The sequence continues at coordinate 4,081,311 of OX638345.1, forward strand.
GCCGAGATCGAGTATGTCAGACGCGCGGCAGCCCTGGCCGACGATGCCCTGGCGGCGGCACAACAGCTGGCCAAAGCGGGCACGCCGGAGCAGGACGTGCTGGCCGGTATGCAGTCGGCGGTGTTCCAGGGTGGCGGCGACTACGCGGCCTCCCGCTTCATCATCGGCTCCGGCGAGAACGCCCTGATGGTGCGCAATTTCACCGGCTATCGCACTCTGGAGGCCAGCGACCAACTGCAACTGGAGTTCGGCGGGGCCTACCGGCACTACCACTCCTGCCTGATGCGCACGATCCTCACCGGCGAGCCCAGTGACCAGCAGATCGCCATGCACGCCGCCTGCTGCGACGCGCTGCAAGCCTGCAAGGACTCGGCCCGACCCGGCTCCACCTTCGGCGACATTTTCGCCGCCCACGCCGACTCCCTGGACCGCTCCGGTTTCGGCGAACACCGGCTCAACGCGTGCGGCTACAGCCTGGGCGCGCTGTATCCGCCCACCTGGATGGACTGGCCCATGATCTTCCGGGACAACCCGGTGGTCGTGCAGCCCAACATGGTCATCTTCATGCACATGGTCCTGCTGGACTGGGAGCGCAAGCTGTCCATGGCGGTGGGCGACACCGTGCTCGTCACGGCCGACGGTTGCGAGACCCTGACCAGGATGGGCACGGATTTGACGGTAAATTGATCTACTCAACCAGCAAACCAATCAGGATACGGTGAGGACAACAAATGGCTGACATCTACACCCTGGGCGCCGGAACGCCGACGCCGACACCGACGCGCTTCGGAAGTTCCCATGTGCTCAAGCTCGGCGACCAGCACCTGATGTTCGACTGCGGGCCGGCCACCACGCACAAGTTGGTCAAGGCGGGCCTGTTCCCCACCCAGGTGGACCACCTCTTCTTCACGCACCACCACTTCGACCACGATATCGACTACCCCTGCTTCCTGCTGTGCCGCTGGGACCAGAGCGTCGGCAAGGAGAACCAGTTGCAGGTCTTCGGCCCCGACCTCACGGAGAAGATCACCGAGGGCATCATCGGCGAAAACGGCCTGTTCTCCCACGACTGGAAGGCCCGGGTGAACCACCCCCTCAGCCAGGCGGTCTTTGTCAACCGCGGCGGCACCCTGCCCCGACCAGCGCCGTCAGTGTCGGCAACGGACGTCGGCCCGGGCAAGGTCTTCAGCGGGCCGGACTGGGAGGTGATCGCCGCGCCGGCCGAGCACGTGCAGCCCTACCTGGATTCCCTGGCTTATCGGGTCGACACGCCCGACGGCAGCGTGATCTTCACCGGAGACACCCAGCCCTGCGACACGGTGACCGAGCTGGCCCGCGGCGCCGACATGATGCTCTGCATGTGCTGGGACGACCAGGCGGTGATGGACAGCAACGGCGAGGCCGGCGGCCAGTGCGGCACCACCGGCGCGGCCCGCATGGCCCAGGCCGCCGGCGTGAAGAAGCTGGTGCTGGTGCACATCGGCCCCCACCTGTCCGGCCACGGCCCCATGGAGCAGGGCATCGGCGACATCAGCCGCATCTACGACGGGGAGATCGTGTTCTCCGAAGAGTTGATGCGGATTTCGCTGTAGGCGCGGGCCGCTGGATCAGTCGCTGATGCCGTACACCCGCATGGCGGTGTCGTGGAACAGTGCGGCGCGTTCTGTTGCCGTATAGCCGGCGGAGAGCCGCTTGAAGGCGTTGAACAGCACGTTGTAGGAGTATGACGGCTTGTCCACCGGGAAGTTGCTCTCGAACATGCAGCGGTCCGGTCCGAACTGCTCGATGCAGTAGTTCATCAGCGGGCCCAGCGTCCCGGCCAGTTCCTCGGAGCCGATGGGTGTCTCCCGGTCGTCCCAGTTGTACCCGTAGCGGACCTGCCCGACACCGCCCAGCTTGATGACGACGTTCGGGCACTGGGCCACCTCGGCCACGCCACGTCGCCACGCGGGGAGCACCTCGTCATCCCGATTGGCGTAGGGGCCGACCCGAACCAGACCCCCTATGTGGTTCAGGACGATGGTCAGGTCTGGCACGGCGCGGGCGAACTCTGCCAGCTCGGGCAGCTGCGGATGATACAGGGAGTTCTCCAGCACCAGGCCCATCTCGGCCATGACCCTGGCGCCGGCCCGGTAGCCGGCCGTGGAAAGGGCGCCCCGGATGTCCCGCTGCACCAACTCCGGGCTGGCGTCCCATCCCGTCGAGTGTCGGACGCCCCGGAACCGGCCCGGACTGGCGGCCACCATCGCTTCCAGCACGGGACGCGCGGCGTCGCCCAGCTTCAGGTCAGCGTGACCGATGATGGCGGCGGCGGCTTTCGTGGGCCCGTGGCTGCCGGTGGCGGCCTCGCCAGCGATGGTCTCGATATATTCGACCTCGCCCACCGGCCGCATCTCCTCCGGCCCGTCCTGGCGGTACTCGCAGCGCACCTCGATGAACACCGTGGAGCGGACGTTGTGCCCGCTGCCCACGTCGGCGGACAGCTCGGGCAGGAGGTATCGCTGGTACGCGGGCGGCTCCGGGCGCGATACCCAGAAGTGGTGGTGCGTGTCGCAGATCGGTAGATCCGGCTCCAGCGTCTCCTCGACGGTTTGCGCCAGCCAATCCTCGCCTTTCAGTACCATGTCGTTCCCCCTCGGTGTTATCGGGTGATCCGATACTACCACGGGCGATTTTGCTTTCAGCCACCAACGGGGAAAGTTGCGGCACATCTTCCTTGCGCCACGCAAAAGGGGTAGCCGCCGCCGCCGTTGCGCCTATAATGGCGGCCAAACCGAGCCGAACGTCGAGCCGCGCGTTGTACGTGCCACAGGAGGCGACATGGCAGTCTTGAAAATTGAAGGCGTGACCCACTGGTCCATCCCGGTGAACGACCTGAACGAAGCCGAAGAGTTTTACGGAGAGTTGCTGGGCCTGGAGCCCAAGGGCCGGCTGGGCAACAGCGTCATGTCGTGTTTCAACGTCGGCGACCACAACATCCTGCTGTGCGAGCGCTCCAGCGCAACGGACGGTTCGCTGGCCGATAACGGCGGCGCGCACCACTCGTTCACCGTATCGCCCGAGACCTTCGACGCGGCGTGCAAGGAGTTCCGCCGGAGGAGCATCAGGATCGACCACCTGACCTACCGCGGACAGGGCTTCTTCACTGGCCGAGAGCTGTATTTCTTCGACCCCAGCGGCAACCGGCTGGAACTGCGTGACCCCACCTGGACGGCAGGAATGCCCGAGCCACCGTTCGAGGAATTGGCCGGCGATTAGGTGATGCAACTCGCATGGATGGACAGGATGAACGGGATTGAGTTGATCGATTGTGATCACCACGACGCATATTGCCTCATCCCGTCTATCCTGTGTATCCATGCAAATTGCTTGATTTAGGTGTGCCAGTAAATACGTGTGAGGCCGATGCGTGCATCGACGGAGGAACGTAAGCCATGAGCCTGGAAGACATCGAACGCCGGCTGCGCGCCCTGGAGGACGTTGAGGAGATCAAGCGCCTCAAGGCCCGCTACTGCGCCTACTGCGACGACAACTACGACGCCGACGCAATCGCCAGCCTGTTCGTTGAGGACGCGGTCTGGGACGGCGGGATAAGGGGCAAGGCCGAAGGGCGCGATGGCATCCGCGAGTTCTTCATTAACGCACCCAACCGTCTGCCCTTCGCCGTCCACATGGTGACGAACCCCATCATCGAGGTGAATGGAGATACCGCCACCGGCATCTGGTACCTGTTTCAGCCGTGTACCTACGCTGACGGCAACCGGGCAGTCTGGGGTTCGGCCAGATACGACGAGGAATACGTCAGGGTCGACGGTGTATGGATGTTCAAGAACCTGAAGCTGACGTCAAACTTCTGGACGCCCTTCGACCGGGGATGGGTCGAAGCGCAATTCGTGTAGTCAGGTTCACATCCAACCGCAGACATAGAGCAGTTGCAACGATCCAGGGCGAAAGCCGCCGATTGGATTTGCGCCATCGGGAGAAGGTGAGATATGCGGACCGGGGCTGATTACAAAGAGAGCCTGCGCGACGGGCGCGACGTCTGGGTGCTGGGCGAGGGTCGCGTCGAGGACGTCACCACCCACCCGGCCACGGCGGCCATGGTGGACGAGTACGTGGCCTGGTACGACCGCCACTTCGACCCCAACTGGCAGGACATCCTGCTGACTCCGCCGGATGCCAACGGCCAGCGACGTTCGGTCGCGATGACCCCGCCGCAGACTCCCGAGGATTTGAAGCGCCTCGGAAGGGAGATCAGCGCCGTCCATTTCATCACCGGCGGAAACATGACCCACACGCCCGGCTACGGCGAGCTCATCTCCCTGGGCTTGCAGAACGTGATGAAGCGGCTGGACAACTCCTCTGAGGATATTGCCAAGGCGGAGGAGTACCTGGAGTACGTGTCCGACAGCGGCAGGTTCGTCACCTACGCCGGCGGTGGGCCGCTGATCGGCACCCGGCTCCGTCCTGATGAAAGCGAACGCGCGGCGCTCAAGCTGGTCAGCGAAACCGCCGACGGCATCGTGGTCAGCGGCAAAATCCAGATGCACACCAGCACGCCCTTCGCCGAGGACTTGCTGATCTCCACCCGGAACGACATGCCAGCGGGCAGCGGGCGGCACCTCTGGTTCATCGTGCCGGTCAACGCGCCCGGCCTGCGGGTGGTGTCGCGCCGCGCCGCCGCCAGGCACAAGAACCTGTTCATGTCGCCGCTCAGCGGCCGGTTTGACGAGCTGGACTCAATGGTCTGGATGGAGGACGTTTTCATCCCCCGCAACCGAGTATTCACGGGCGAGGCGTCGGACCGCAACCGGAAGCAATCGCTGGTGTGCTGGATGCTTTGGCACCACAGCTACGGGTGGCTGGCCAAGGCGGAGCTGACCCTTGGCCTCGGCCTGGCCCTGGCTGAGATCATGGGCCTCAAGGACAGTCCGCAGACCATCGAGCAACTCGTCGAGATGACCGTCAACGTCCAGACCTCTCGCACCTGCATGAGGGCGGCGGAATTGGATCAGGAAACGTCGGTCAGCGGGCATCCCCTGGCAAACCAGATCCATGTGGCCGCTGCCGGCGTCAACACCCTCAAAGTCCGCCAGCGCATGGGCGAAATCCTGCGCGGCCTGCCCGGTTCGTCGCTGATCAACGCGCCGGCCGACACCGACTTCGCGGACCCAGCAATGGCCGCTGAGTTGGAGGACGCCTTCGGCGGCGGCGGCTACAACGCCATGCAACGGGCGGCGCTGCTGCAGTTGGCCTGGGACCAGGTGTCATCCGGCCTGGACGGACGCGAGGCGGCTTTCGAGCTCCACGCCAGCGGTGGCCTGGAGTCCTGGCGCCGCCAGTTGGCGGCCTGGTTCGACGACTACAACGAGCTGGCCAACGGCGTCCACGATCTGGTCCAGGTGGACCTGCCAACCATGGACCTGTCCAGCCTCCAGGCGGTGCCGGCTATACCGCGTCGCATGCCCCAGGTAAACACCTGATCTTTACGTTCCTGATCGACAGCAGAGCCAATTGTTCCAGGCGGTTCCGATGGCGTTTTGCCAACCACGGTGGGACGGAGACATCATTTGATTTCTTTGACTACACTCGACTGGTAACATGGATCTGCGCTAATACAGGAGCCGCATGTGACCAGCACGTCAACCCGTGACCGCATCGTAGAACTCTTTGCCGACGCCCGACAGGTCCACTCCCAGGCCATCGCGCGTCTTGAAGCCGGCGATGTTCGGGATGCTGCCGAGAAGGCGTGGTGCGCCACCAAGCGCGCCACCGACGCTCTCATCCTCGCCCTCGCGGGAGAAGAGCCCGTCACCACGGCGAGGACTACTGACGAATTGGATGCCCTGGCGGACCGGGATCCGCAAGCTCGTACGCTCCTGGGGCGCTACTTCAGCCGCCTTGGGCAACTCCACGGCGCCTGCTTCTACGACGCGCGTTGCAATCCTCAGACCGAACGTCGCATAAGGGAAACCGCGGCGTACATCGACGACGCCCAGAACCTGGCGGGAGCATAGGGCGAGCAGGACGAAGGTACACCATGGGTCAGATGGATGGAATGGTCGCAATCGTCACCGGCGCCAGCCGGGGCCTCGGGCGGGCCATAGCCAAAGCGTACGCGGAGGAAGGCGCCAGCGTGGTCATCTCGGCCCGCAGTCAATCCCCAACGGGCCTGACCGGCACCCTTGAGGAGACCGCCAATGACATCCGGACCGCCGGCGGCGATGTCCTCGCCGTGGACTGCGACGTCACCGACGAGGCGCAGGTCAACGATATGGTCCAGCAGGCGGTGGACCGCTATGGCAGGATCGACGTGCTGTTCAACAACGCCGGCGCCATGGTGCTGGGCGAGACGATCTTGGACATCGACGCCCCACGCTGGGAGCAACTCATGCGGGTCAACGTGAACGGCCCGTACCTGTGCAGCCGGGCCGTGCTTCCAACCATGATTGAGCAACGGCGGGGCAGCATCATCAACATCGGTTCCAGGATGGCCACCGACCCGAACCAGGGCGGCGGCGTGCTCTACAGCGCCAGCAAGGCGGCGGTCCACATGTTCAGCTACTGCCTGGCCGACGAGGTGCGGGACCACAACATCGCGGTCAACATCCTCAGCCCCGGCGGCCTGCGCAGCGAAGGCTCGGCGGCGATTCCGTGGACGCAGCGCGACTGGCACGAGCGGGTCGACCCCAGCGCGATTGGCCCGCTCGCCGTGTACCTGGCCCTGCAGGACGCCAGCACCTTCACCGGACAACTGGCATCGCGGTTCGACTTCGGCACGACCTGGGGACCAGGCGTTTAGGGAAGTTTGCATGGATGCACAGGATGGACATGATCGCATTGATGAGATGCTCTACATCAGCCCGGGACGAAAGTGAATAGAAGGAGCGAACAATAGGGTCAAATGGGATGCTCAATCAGCTAACGAGTCCCTCTCATTGGCCCTATTCCATCCCATTCATCCTGTGTATCCATGCAAGTTTCCCTCTTCGGTAAAATGGGCACGCGCGAGCCTGAACCGCTTGTTGACAGGCCCGGGCAACGACTCTAGGCTTGCACCACCTTCGAAGCGACGCTGGGGATATGGGTGAACCTATGGAGATTAAAGACCTGATCATCGACGACCGGCAGCGTGGCATCTTCAGAGTCCACCGGTCATCCATGACCTCCGACGACTTGTTCCAGCGGGAACGGGAGTTGATCTTCAGCCGTTGCTGGATCTACCTCGGGCACGAGTCGGAGGTGGAAAACCCCGGGGACTACCGGCGCCGCACGGTAGCCGGTCGGCCGCTGTTCTTTGCCCGCGGCCGGGACGGTCAGGTGCGCGTGTTCCTCAATTCCTGCCCCCACCGGGGCGCGCTGATCTGCCGGCGCGACTCGGGGAACACCGATGTCCTGCAGTGCTTCTATCACGCGTGGTCCTTCAACACCAACGGCGAACTGATCGGCGTGCCCGACCAGGAAGCGTACGGCCCAAACTTCGACCGGGACGAGCTTGGCCTGAAGGAACCGCCACAGGTGGAAAGCTATCGCGGCTTCTACTTCGTTAATTTCAACCCCTACGCCGAAGACCTGGTCACCTATCTGGCCGGCGCCCGCGAGTACCTCGACCTGATCGTGGATCAAGCCGAAGAAGGAATGCGGATGGTCGCGGGCTCCAACAAGTACACCATGAAGGCCAACTGGAAGCTCCTGGTCGAAAACAGCCTCGATGGCTACCACCTCGTCCCCACGCACCAGACCTACCTGGACTACATCAGCGGCCTGGGCTCCGACGACAGCGGCCAGACGGCGTCATCCCGCATCGTCGGCAAGGCGAGAGCCTTGGGCAACGGCCACTGCGTGATCGAGTCGCCGGTGCGCAACGGCCGGCCCATCGCCCACTGGCACCCGTTGTTCGGCGAGGAGGCCCGGGAGCCCATCGCGCAGGTCCGCCAGCGGCTGGTGGAGAAGTACGGCGAAGAGCGCACCTTCCGCATGGCCGATACCTCCCGCAACCTGATCATCTACCCCAACCTGGTCATCAACGACATCATGGCCATCACGGTCAGGTACTTTGAGCCCCTGGCCCCCGACAACATGGAGGTCACCGCCTGGCATCTGGTGCCGCACGAAGAATCGGAGACAATGCTGGCCACCCGCCTGGACAGCTTCCTGACCTTCCTGGGCCCAGGCGGCTTCGCCACCCCTGACGACGTGGAAGCGCTGGAATCGTGCCAGATCGGGTTCCGCGCCACCGAAACCGAGTGGTCCGACATCTCCCGGGGCATGCTCCGGCCCGCCAAGTCCACCGACGAACTCCAGATGCGCGGGTTCTGGCGGCAGTGGCACGCCAACATGCAGGGCCTCAGCCACACCAACGTCCAGGACGCGCCCGTCGAGGAAGCCGAGGCCGCGCTGGCCCTGGCTGACGACGACTGACCCTCGGCCCATCAGGTGAACCATGACCACCGCCAACCAACCCACCTTGCGCGAGCAGGTGGAGGACTTCCTTTTCCGGGAAGCCGCGCTCCTTGATGACTGGCATTTGGACGACTGGGTCGACCTTTTCACCCAGGACGCCCGCTACGTGGTTCCAACCACCGACCTGCCGGATGGCGACCCCAAGCGCGACCTGGTGTTCATCGACGACGACATCACCCGCCTGCGCGCCCGGGCCGTGCGGCTGAACAGCCGCCATGCTCACCGCGAGTACCCGTGGTCCCGCACCCGCCGGTTCATTTCCAACGTGCGGGTCGCGGAAACCGGCGACGGCGAGCTCTCGGTGAACTCCAATGTCCTGGTGTACCGGTTTCGCGCCGGCGAGGGCGCGCCCTACGTGGGCAGCATCGACTACGTCCTGCGGCGAGATGGCAGGGATTTCAAAATCGCGTACCGCCGGGCGGTGCTGGACTTGGAAGCCCTCTCCTGGCACGGCGCGGTCAGCATCATCTTCTGAACCTACGGGCAATATCGTCAGCATCAGGATTTGCCGGATTGGGTTTCCGCAATCTTGCCAATCCTATAATCTTGAAAATCCTGATTCTGACAGCTGCCCGCAGCCGTCTTCATCCCACGCGGTAGAGGTTGACGTTTGAAACTCGAAGGCAAAACGGCGCTGGTGACCGGCACAAGCCCGAACATTATGGGCGGCATCGCCGAGGAGTTGGCTCGGGAAGGCGCCAACCTCGTCTGCATCGACATCCGCGAGGAAATGGCCCAGAAGTGCGCCGCGGCCATTGCCGCCGAGGGCCACGATGCCATTGGCGTGGCCTGCGACGTGACCGACGAACAGCAGGCGCTCGCCGCCATAGCCCGGGCCACGGAACGGTTCGGCGGAGTGGACATTCTGGTGAACGGCGCGGCCCAGTTCAACTTCAAGGGCGTGCTGAACATGCCGCTGGACGAGTGGCGCCGCCAGACCGACATCATCCTCACCGGCGCCTTCCTCTTCACCAAGCACATCGCCCACCAGATGATCCAGCAGGAACGCAAGGGCAACATCATCAACATCATTTCCACCGCCGGACACCAGGGCGAGCCGGGCAACGTGGGCTATGGCACGGCCAAGGGCGGCATGCTCAACTTCACCCGGTCCGTGGCCATGGAGTTGTCCGCATACGGCATCCGGGTCAACAGCCTGACGCCAACCGCCACCGACTCGTCGGAAGGAAGGGAGCGGGCCGAAAGATGGGGAGTGGACTGGCCGGGTCCCCGCCTGGGGCAGCGCGCGGCGGGATTGCTACCCGACGCCAGCCGGGGCGCGCCCCTGCTCAAACTCCCCGGCCCGTCTCACTACGGAAAGGCTGCGGTGTTCCTGGCATCCGACGACGCGGAAATGATCACCGGATTCGACCTGCGCGTGGACGCCGGCGCGGTCTCCCGGTACTGGATCTGGTCCCCAGGGGACGCTTAACCCCGCCTTTGCCCGTCACGTCACGCCCGAGGTCAAGAACACAACGGGCCGTGCACCGACGGTTTGGCTCTCGGCTATAACCCTGCCGTTAGCTGCCTTTGAGGGCAACCAGCGTCCGGTCCACGTCCTCAGCTTCCAGAGACAGTCGCTCCCATTCGTCCCACAGCGACTGCTCCTCTTCCTTGAGCATCTGGTACCGCTGACCGGTATCTTCCAACTGGCTCCGGTCGTCGAATTGCTCGGGGTTGGCGAACATGGATTCCAGCTCCGACGTCACGGCTTCGCGCTCGGTGATGGCGGCGCCGATCTCGTCGATGCGCGTTGCCAATTGACGGGCCTTGCGGCTCAGGGCTCGCTCCTCTTCTTCCCTGGCGCTGAGGGGCCGGCGCGACCTTCCCCTGGTTGAGGCTTTTTCCGGAGCGATGCCAGGAATTGCGTCGGCAGCCGAGGCGGCGGGTTGCGCCTCCGCCTCCTGCTGCTTACGGTACAGATAGCCGTCGTAGTCACCGGGATACACCCGGGGCAGTCCCCCGTCGATCTCTATGATCTTGTTGGCGACCTGCCGGATCAGGGTGCGGTCGTGAGTTACCAGGCAGATGGAGCCGTGGTAGTCGCCCAGGGCGTCGGCCAGGATCTCGCGGGAAGTTATGTCCAGGTGGTTGGTCGGCTCGTCCATCAGCAGGAAGTTGCTGGGCTGCAGGAGCAGCTTGGCCAGCGCCACCCGCGCCTTTTCCCCGCCGGACAGCACGGAAATCGGCTTGAGAATATCGTCGCCGCTGAACAAAAAGCCGCCCAGGATGGTGCGCAGGCTCTGCTCCGACTCGGCTGGCGCGACCTCCTGCAATTCTTCCAGGGCGGTATTGTCGGCGTGCAGCAGGTCTAGGACGTGCTGCGCGTAGTAGGCGGAGATCACGTTGTGGCCAAGCTTGCGCTGGCCTTGATCGATGGGCAGCACGCCGGCGAGGATTTTCAGCAGCGTCGACTTGCCGGCGCCGTTTGGGCCGACCAGTGCGACGCGGTCCCCCCGCTCCAGCGTCAGGTTCAACCCGCGATACACCACGTTTTCGCCATAGGATTTGTCTACGTGTTCCAGCCGGATGATGTCGGAGCCGCTGCGCGGAGGTTCCGGGAACGCGTAGTTGACCTTGCGGGTGGCCCGAGGCAGTTCGATGATCTCTATCTTTTCCAACTGCTTCAGGCGGCTTTGCACCTGCCGCGCCTTGGTCGCCTTGTACCGGAAACGTTCGACAAAGCGCATCTGCCTCTGGATCTCGCGCTCCTGGCGGGCGGCTGCGGCCTGCCTGACTTCCAGCGCGCGCTCCCGGGCGACCAGGTAATCATCGTAGTTGCCGTGATGATGCACCGCCTCGCCCGGCTCGATGGCCAGGATCCGGGTGGCGACCTGGTTCAGGAAGGCGCGGTCGTGGGAAGTTATGACCACTCCGCCGGGAAACGACGACAGGTACTTCTCGAACCACAGGTTGGCCTCAAGGTCCAAGTGGTTCGTGGGCTCGTCCAGCAGGAGGACGTCCGGGTTTCGGAACAGCAGACGCGCCAGTTCGGCCCGCATGATCCAGCCCCCGCTGAATTCCCGCATGCCGCGCGAGAAGTCGCTCTCCTTGAAGCCCAGGCCGGACAGGATCGCTTTTGCCTCGTGGTCACGGTCGGCTCCGCCGGCTGCTTCCAATTCCCCGTCCAGCCGACCGAGGCGGTCCATCAGTTCCTGCTGCTCCGCCGGATCGGTGGCCGAGGACAGAGCGTTCCTCGCCGCGGCTATCCGGCCGGACAGATCGACCACTTCCCAGTCGGCGTTCAGAACCTCCTCGAGCAACGACCGGCCCGCGAATGAGCCGGGCTCCTGCTTGAGGTATCCCACCGTGGTGTTGCGGCGTCCGGAAATCGAACCGGAGTCCGGCAGAGTCTCGCCGGCAAGGATGTCAAGGAGCGTCGTCTTGCCCGAACCGTTGGCCCCGATCAGCGCGATCCGGTCGCCGGCCGCCATGGAGAGGTTCAACCCGCCGAACAGGGTGCGCTCGGAATAGGCTTTGCTGATGTCGGATGCGTAGAGCATGGGTGTGTGCCAGGGGAGAGATCAGCCGTCAGTTGTCGACGCTACGGTCCGCGTCGCGTCGATTCGCTTCAGACACGCCAAAATCACGCCCACCACCACCGGTGGCGGGCGCTGTTTCCAAAAGGAATTGCGGAGGGTTCAGTCTTCGCGGATGTCTTCACCGCCATCCACGCGGAACCCAACGCCCACCTTGACCTGGTACCAGTTGGCGCGCCCATCGGAGATGGTGCCACGGATTTCCTTCACCTCGAACCAGTCCAGGTTGCGAATAGTTTGGGCCGCCCGCGCGATCGCGCCGTCAATGGCCTCCTGCAGGTTTGTGCTGGAGGATCCCACCAGCTCGACTACTTTGTAAGTGCTGCCAACTGCCATTTCTCACTCCGTTATGTTTGAGAGAATCGTTGTTTCTGCGCTTTCACTATCTGCGCCAAAGTATAATATTCGCCGTGGCCCGATTGGGCAACAGGGTTCGGGGTCCGTTTTCCCCACAAATCACCCCATCCGGCTGTTCCCGGTTGGCCGCGCCGACGCCAAACCCAACACTCGCCAGCCCGACGCCCGGCAGGATTCGAAACGCCAGCACGAACCGGCCCACCAAGGGGCAACCAACGATGAAACGCAGCGAATCTCGCATTCTGACCACCCACACCGGCAGCCTGCCCCGGCCGGAAGGGCTAGTGGCAATGCTCGGGGCCGTGGCGCGCGGGGAACCGGCGGACGAGGAGGCTCTATACGCCGCATCCCGCGAGGCCACCGCCGGAGTCGTCGCCGCGCAGATGGACGCCGGCGTCGATGTCATCAACAACGGCGAGCAGTCCCGCGTCAGCTTCTCCACCTACGTCACCCAGCGGATGTCCGGCTTCGGCGGTTCCTGGACCCGTCGCGGCCACCGCGACCAGAACGAGTTCCCCGGGTTGGCCCGACCTCGCGTGGTGCAGCTGATGCGCGACGTTCCCACCTGCGTGGGCCCGCTGTCCTACGAGCGGCTGGATCTGGTCGAACGGGAATGCCGGGAGTTTCTCGATGCGATGGGTTCCTCCGACAGCCAACCTGAAGACCTTTTCATGACCGCCGCGTCGCCGGGCATCGTCGCCCTGACCCTGGCCAATCGCTACTACGACAGCCACGAGGACTACGTTTTCGCGCTGGCCGAGGAATTGCGGAAGGAATACGAGATCATCGTCGCCAATGGCCTGACCCTGCAGTTGGATTGCCCCGACCTGGCCATGGAACGTCACATCTCCTACCAGGACGAACCCCTGTCGGCCTTTCGAGACGTGGTGGCATTGCACATCCGGGCCATCAACCACGCCCTGGCCAACATCCCCCGGGACCGGGTGCGGCTGCACGTCTGCTGGGGCAACAGCGAGGGGCCGCACCAGTACGACGTGCCGCTGGAGGACATCGTCGACCTGCTCTACGAGGCCAACGTCGGCGCCCTGGTGATGGAGATGGCCAACCCGCGCCACGCCCACGAGCATCGCGTATACCGCGATAAGCCGATGCCCGAGGGGATGATGCTCGTTGCCGGTGTCATCGACACCAAGACCAACTACGTGGAACATCCCCGGCTGGTGGCCGATCGCCTGCACCAGGCCGTGGCCGCCGCCGGTGGCGACCCCACGCGCGTCCTTGCCGGCACCGACTGCGGTTTCGACACCAGCGCCGGCTCCAACCGCGTGGAGGCCGGCATCGTCTGGCTCAAGCTGCGGGCCATGCGAGAGGGCGCGGACATCGCCAGCCGGGAACTTTTCTGAAGGCCGCCCATCGCTCGAATGATGCCGTAAGATTGGCGTCGTCCCGTTGCGGACAATCTCACCAGGAGTTGCACCCATGATCATCGACACCCACACCCACGTGGTCAGCAGCGACCGGAACGCACACCCCCTGCATCCCGACGCCAGCGGCTGGTCCCTCGAGGTCAGCAACAACGTTGAGGACCTGATCAAAGAGATGGACTCTGCCGGCGTGGAATGCGCCACCCTCGTCCAACCCAACGGCACCTACGGCCTCGACAACTCCTACCAGTGCGACAGCGCCCTCCAGTACGCTCCTCGCACCGTTGCCGTCGGCATCCTCGATCCGGCGGCGGATGACGCCGCGGACAAACTCTCCTACTGGACCAACGAGCGCGGCATGTGGGGCGTGCGCCTGCAGAGCCAGGCCGAGCCCGACGACCCCCGTTGCGACGCGCTGTGGGATCGCGCCGAATCCCTGGGCATTCCCATCTCCATCGGCGGCGGCGGGACGTCCGACCGGGTCAACCGCATGCGCAACATCGGCGCGCGACACCCCAACGTCCAGTTCGCACCCGACCACTTCGCCGGCTGGAGCGGTTCCGCCGACAAGGCGGGCATGACCGTCGCCCTGGAGGAACTGGCCAGTCTGCCCAACGCCCACCTGCGCTACTCCAGCACCAGCCTGGGCCCGTATGCCGACCTGTCCGACGACGAGAAGGACCTGTTCCGCCGCGTGATCGAGGCGTTCAGCCCCCGCCGCATGATGTGGGGCTCCAACTTCCCGTCGTCCCGCGCCGGCGGCTTCATCGGCCAGGTTGAGCTGGGCAAGACTGCCCTGCCCTGGCTGTCGGCCGAAGACCTAGACTGGATGATGGGCGGAGCCGCAGCCACCTTCTGGCCCATGTTGCAAGCGCCGTAAGACAGCACAGCCGAACTCCGTTCTGGCGCCTCGTACGGAGCCGAGCCTTGACCCAGCATGAGCAGGAATTCGGCGCACGGCCGCCGGGCAGCCCTTCGCTCTGGGAGTTCGCCCACGCCCGGGGGATGGACCGTCGCCATTTCCTGCGCCTGCTGGTGGCCGGCGGCGCAACGGCAGTCCTGGCCGCCTGCGCCGACATGGCGCCATCCGATGCCACGGTGGGGTCCCAGGCGCTGCCCGCCGACGGTGCCCGGACGCAGGTTTCGCACTGGTTCAAGGACCCCGCTCCGTTCGTCGTGCACGGCGACAAGGGCCTGGAGGCGCGGCTGGAAAACATGCAGGGCACTCTCACGCCCAACCGCCTGTTCTTCGTGCGCAACAATTCAGTCAGCCTGGACCTCGACGCCAGCGACTGGCGTCTCGCCGTGGAAGGCGACGCGGTCTCGGAGCCGCTGGAGTTGACCTACGCGGACGTCCGCAGCCTGCCCAGCCGCACCCTCACGTCCTACCTGGAATGCGCGGGCAATCACCGCGCCATGTTCCACGTGATGAACGGACAGGAAACGTCCGGCACCCAGTGGATGACGGGGGCCGTCAGCAACGGCGAATGGGTCGGCGCGCAACTCCGCGACGTGCTGACGCTGGCGGGCGTCCAACCCGATGCCGCGTCCGTGCTGCTGGTCGGGTTGGACGTGGAGTCTCCCGAGGAGGGGTTTCGATACGTCCTGCCCGTGGACAAAGCCATGTACCCGGACACCCTGCTGGCCTACACCTTAAATGGAGAGACGCTGCCCAGGGACCACGGCTTTCCCGTGCGCGCCCTGGTTCCGGGTTGGGTGGGCAGCGCCAACGTCAAGTGGCTGGGCCGCATCGTCGTTTCCTCGGAACGGCTGTGGACCCGGAACAACACCACGTCCTACACGCTCATCGGCGACGATTACCCGCCGCAGGGCGAATCACTGGGCCAGCCGGTCACCGTGCAGGTGATCAAGAGCGCTCTGGCCCTGCCCTGGCCGGCGGAACTTCCGGCCGGACCCCAGCGGATTCACGGGTACGCGC
Organism: uncultured Dehalococcoidia bacterium; assembly: GCA_951813535.1. Taxonomy (GTDB): domain Bacteria; phylum Chloroflexota; class Dehalococcoidia; order Lucifugimonadales; family UBA3495; genus Bin87. Next base: position 4,096,994 of record OX638345.1, read on the forward strand.
ATTCCCCTTCCGGCCCAATCTCACAGGTCGAATGGAGCGTCGACTCGGGCCAAACCTGGAACGGGGCCACGCTCTCCGGATCCCAGCCGGACCACGCATGGGCTCGGTTCGAGTTCGCGTGGAACCCCGAGCCGGGAGACCACACCGTCATGACCCGGGCCACCGACGCGGCCGGCAACACACAGCCCGAACGTGTGCCGTTCAACGAGAAGGGCTACCTCTTCAACCAACCCGTCGCCCACCCGGTGCGGGTAAGGGAGAGCACGGCTTGAGTTCGCCGTGCTCCTCCGTAAACCTGAAGAAATTGTCCGGGAAGCCTGCGTTCGGGCTACCCGAACCAGCCCATGCCTTCCAAATGGCCGCGCAGAAAGGCTATCTGGCCTCCGTGGACGATGTTGTCATAGACCAGGACACCCATGATGGTCTCTTTCGGCTCGGGGTCCGCGCCGGGCCTCAGGCTCATGGTGGCGCTCAACTCCTCGTCGGTCGCGGAGGACATGTAATCCCGGCAGCAGGCCTTCATGGCCTCGTAGTACCCCACCAGGACGTCTTTGGCGGGAAGCGGCCACGCGGCCACGCGCGCTGCGTCCCAGCCTTGGCCGGTCGTCTCCGGGTCGTCGCTCAGGCCGAATTTCTCGCACCAACCGTCCGCTATCCAGATCTGAGGCTTGCCCTGGAACCTGGTGTTCATGAAAACGTCCGCCACCCGGCTCATGTGGAAGAGGAGCCAACCGATGGAATTGTCGCTGTCGGATATCCGACGCGCCAGTGTCTCATCACTCAGTCCGTCTATGGCGCGATCCACCATACCCCAGTTACGTTCCAGCGCATTTGATATCCCGGCCGACATAGCCATGATTACTCTCCAAAAGTCTCGTTAATTCGGGGTTGCGGTGCGAATTGTAACAGCCCCAAAACTGGAATGGTAAATTAGCGCCGACGATCAAGAAGAGACCTGCTACTGATCTGCGGCTGTAGCATTGGGATCCTTTCGGTAGCCTTCAAGACCTTCAAAATGCACATCCCACCTTGTTATTGGTTGTAGTCTTCGTTATTGGTTTAGGTGTGGCACTCCTCCTCGCAGTGGTCGCTGGGCGGCACGTCCAGCACCGGGTTGGTGTCGAAGAACCCCACTGGCTTGAGGCTGAACCCGCAGTAGGCAACGGGTGAAATCGGCCAGTCCTCGGGTCGCGGCACGTGGTGGTAGCCCAGCGTGTACCAGAGCACCACGTCCGTGTCCGCCACGTTCCGGTTCTTCTTCGTGTACTCGGGCAAGCCCGCGCCGCCCGGATGCTGGTTGGGGTACGGACCCGTGGCGGCGATTTCGTCCCGGTGGTAGGGCGTGACCCACAGGTGCTTGGTCATGAACCCCGCGCGCTTGATGATGCTGGCGTCGGGATGCGCGAAGGGCAGGATGTTCTCGCCCGGCATCAGCTTGTAGCTCACCGGCTGCCCCAGCGCGTTCTTCGCCGACGTGTTTGAGACCAGCCAGTATCGTCCGCTCATGGGGTCGATCACCCGCTGCGCCTCGTGCTCGGTGCCCAGCAGGGTCTTCTCGGCGTAGAAGGCGTTGCCGTGGGGGTTGTCCGGACCCGGCGGCGCGGCCACCGTGTTCACCTCGAACACCGCGTTCTCCTCCCCGTCCACGCTCATGTCCATGCGGAAGTTGAAGAAGTGTTGGTGAATGTGCGCGTTCAACTGCGGCGCCACGATGGTGCCGTACTTGGGCGTTTCGCCCTCGGCGATGCCGGCGGTGTTGATGATGCCGGTCAGCTTGATCTCCATCTGTATCGTGCCGTCCTGGTAGAAGTACCAGAAGAAGCCGTACTCGTAGTTGCCCACGGTGGCGACGCTGGATATCACCAGCCGCCGCGAGCGCCGCACCTCCGTCTGCCCGGTGCGCCAGTCGGTGTGCTTCCACAGGATGCCATAGTCCTCCTCGTGCATGCACACCGCGTTGGGTATGGTGAACGCCTCGCCCTGCCCGCTGTTCAGCACCGCGTCGAAATAGTAGATCTCCCCCAGGCAGTCGCATCCCAGGGTGAGCGAGTTGGTCAGGGAGCCGATGCCGTATTCGCCGGCGTCAAAGGCGTTCTTCCGGTAGTGGTCCTTGCCGGGGTCGCCGTAGGGCACCACCATATCGGACAAAGCCGCCCGGTGCAGGATCGGCCGAACGCGCCCCTGGTCCTCGTACCCCACGGTGTGGATCACCAGCCCCTCTCGAGGCGTGAACCCGACCCGCAGGTGCCACTTCTGCCACGTCACCTTCCAGCCGTCCACCTGGAAACTCGGCCCCTCGGGCTGGGTGATCTCCAGCGGTTTCAGGTCGTCGCGGAACTTGCCGACGAACTCCGCTCCGTAGTTGCCGGGCTCCGGCGGCAGCGGCACAAATCCGTAGTCGTCGACGCGGACCACCTCCATGCTGTTCAGGTCCACCACGGCGGTGACGCCCTCGATGGGCCGAGCGTAGCCGTTGTCCGTGGGGCTGGTCCGGGCGAAGGGGCGGCACAGCACCAGCCGCCGGCCTTCCTCGTCCTCGTACCCGTAGTTGCCCGCCGACCACGGGTCCACCATCACCAGGTTGGGATCGGTGACGCCGCGCTTCTTGATGGCCGCCAGAAACTTGGCATCGGCGCGCACCATCGCCTCGCACTCCACGAACTCGTCGAACATCACCCGGGGCTGCACGCCGGGGATGTGCTCCCACGAAACGACACTCCGGTCGTCGAGTGACACCACCGCCTCGTAGGTGGCCGCGGCGTCATTGTCCAGCACCACCAGGAAAGCCTCGCGCCGTACTGTGTCGCCCGGCTGAAACCTCAGCACCGCCGCCTTGTCCGGTTCCCGCAGCACGACGGTTTCGAACCGGGTTCGCGGGCCCAGATCCCGTTGGGATTTCAAGATGGCCGACGCCTCGGCTATCTCGTCAGCGGTCAGCGGGTCCAGCGGATGTGAGACCGTGGTGCGGGGCGAAACTTGCGGTGTTGCCTTGGCGGTAATGGTCATGATGTGCTCCTCTGTTATGGTCGCTCAAACTAAACAATTGCTATGACAGATACCGGACGCTAACAGCGCGGCGTTTCAGGGTCAAGACAGGCGGCGGCTCACGCGTACCCAACTTGGCAAATCGTCAGAATCAAGATTTACGGGATTTTATGATTTGGCAGGATTGGGAAGTGTCCATCGCACGACGGTTCCAATCCTGACAATCCCTGAATCTTGAAAATCCTGATTCTCACGTTTCCCCGGCGCCAAACCGGGTACGCATGAGAGGCGGCGGCCACCGCTGATCAAAAACCGCGTGGGAGGCAACCCGCACGGTGCTAAAATCCACACAATCCTGAAGCGCCGGTCTGCGGAGGTGACGAATGGCCATAACCATCGGTATGGGCGAGTACGTGTATGAATACCAACCGGAGTGGCCCCGCCTCCCGGTGGGTCAGGGTTTCCAGGGGATCAGCGGCGTGGCCGTGGACAGCCAGGATCGGGTCTACGTGTTTCAGCGGCAGGGGCCGCCGGTCCTGGTGTTCGACCGGGACGGGAACCCGGTGGCCGCATGGTCGCGACCGGACGGCGTACCGGCGGACGCACACCACATTCACATCGGGCCGGACGACTCCGTGTACCTCGTGGACCGGGACGCCCACCAGATCTTGAAATACTCTCCAAATGGGGAATTGCTGTCGTCCATCGGCAACCGAAACCGGCCGGCGCTCCAGGCCCCGTTCAACCATCCCGCCGACGTTTGCGTTGCCCCCTCCGGCGAACTGTTCGTGGCCGACGGCTACGGGAATTCCTCCGTCCACCGGCTCGCCGCCGACGGTTCCCTCATCAAGTCCTTCGGCAACCCCGGCCGCGGCCCAGGCGAGTTCATCGTGCCCCACAGCATCCGCGTTTCCGCCGACGGGCGCGTCTACGTGGCGGACCGGGAAAACAACCGGGTGCAGGTGTTCACCGTGGACGGCGAATTCGTCGACCAGTGGACCGATTTCAAATGCCCCATGGGCGTGCACATCGACGCGGAGCAACGGGTCTACGTGACCGACCAGGTGCCTCGCCTGACCATTCTGACCCTGGACGGTGAGCTGCTGGCCCGGGGCCGCACCTTCGAGTACGCGCATCAGGTGTACACCGACACGCAGGGCAACATTTACGGCGCCGACACTTCCAACCAGCGCGTTCAGAAGCTGGCCCGCGTCATGTGACCGGCGACGTCGGTCCCGACACGCAAACCCACAACAGGAGGCCTGCCATGCGATTCGCAGCGTTCACCACGGTGGCGGCATCCGCCGGCGAGGCCACCAACGCGGCCGGCTTTCTGGACAACCTGCGCCAGCAGGCCGTCCTGGCGGAGGAACTCGGCTTCGAGGCCATCTGGCTGGGCGAGCACCACTTCACTCCGTTCGGTGTGGGTGATCTGCCCAATCCGATCCTGCTCGGCGCGGACCTCGCCGCCCGCACCTCCCGGATCCGCATCGGGCAGATGGCAAACATCGCCACCTGGTGGCATCCCATCCGATTGGCCGAGGACTTGGCGATGCTGGACAACATGAGCGGCGGCCGCCTCGAGGTGGGTTTCGGCCGGGGCATCTGGCCCTACGAGGGGCCGCAGTTCCATCCCAACGCCGACCCTCGCAAGGACGCCGAGAACCGGGAGCTTTTCCAGGAAACCGTCGAGATAGTCCGCAAGATCTGGGGCGACGAATATTTCGACCACCACGGGACCAACTACACATTCCCCGTTTCTGACACCGTCTTTTCCCACCCGTCGGTCGTTCCGGATCCGGCGTGGCACGATGGCGATCACGTCACCCGGCTGCGCGTGACCCCGCGCCCCTACCAGCAACCACACCCGCCGCTGTGGATGACGGTGTCCACCGACCGTTCGGTGACCACCGCCGCTCAGATGGGGCTGAAAGCCTGCTACTGGCAGCCGCCGCCGCTGAGAATTCGCCAACGCATGGAAATCTACGCCGAGGCACGCACCAACCGGGAGGGCCGCCCGTACGCACTGGGCGAAGACCAGGCGGTCATGCGCTCCACCTACGTCGCCCCGTCCATGGAAGAAGCCCGCCGGGATGCCGAGGCCGGAATCATGTCCGCCTTCATCTTCAATGACCCCTTCCGTGGGCGGCAGGTGTTCACCAATCCCGACGAGGAACTGGATCCTGAGGTCAAGCTGGACTGGGACTTCCTGGAACCCCGCACGCTGCTGGTGGGCTCGCCGGACAACGTCGCCGAGAAGATCCACGAGCTGCGGGAGGTGTGCAACCTGGACTGCCTGCTCGTGGAGTTCGCCCACTCCGGACTGCCGCAGGCCAAGATCCTGCGGAATCTGGAGAACTTTGCCACCAGGGTGATGCCGCGTTTCGCCGATTAGGGAGCCCAGGCGGCGGCACGTCGTGTGCGCCTAGCAGCAGATCATCCCTTGCTGCGGTGCGCCCCTGGCCTCCTTGTCCCGAACCAGCAGCGTGCCCACCGTCGCGACCACCGACAGGGCAAGCATGAGCGCGAATGCCCGGTCGTAGCTGCCCCAGATGTCGAACGACAGGGCGCCGGCCAGCGCGCCGAGCCCGCCGCTGACCTGGTGCACGCCGGAAATGGTTCCGCTGACCCTTCCCAATCGGGTGGTGCCGAAAATGTTGCCGGAGAACATGACCGTCAGCGGCGCCGTCATCAGGAAGGTGAAGCCGTACAGCAGCGCGAAGATCATTACCGACGGTTTGTCCTGGTTCAGGATGACCAGAGCGAAAATCCCGATGCGCATCACGAAGCAGAGCAGCGTCGGCCGTCCGGGGCCCAGTCGGTCAGCGAGATAGCCCGAGGCGATGACGCCCAGCAGGCCCATCACGCCCATCAGCGCCAGCAAGTACCCCGAGACCACCGTGCTGATCCCCGTGTCCAGGGCGAACGCCACCACGTGAGTTTGCACGAAGAAGTCCTGGAAGCCGCAGATGGCGTAAACCACCAGGAGCAGCCAGAGCTGAACCGACGTGAGCAGCGGACCCTCCTTCGCCTGTTCATCATCCTGTCCCGCTGACGCGCTCGTGACCGGCGCTCCCGAACCCGCGGGCGTTGGTCGGGCGGATCGCACCGCCGCCATCACAATCGGCGCCAGGATCACCAGGTTGGCCAGCCCCAGCGCCGCGTAGGAAAGACGCCAGCCGAACCGCACCAGCGACTGGGCCAGCAGCCCGACGATCACCAGTTGGCCGATGGCATTGCCGGAGACGGCCACGCTGTTGGCAACGCCACGCCGGTTCGGGAACCACCGGACGATCATGACGCTCACGACGGGATTGGACATGCCGGCGTTCCCCAGCGCGAAGACCACCCCGTACACCAGGAACAGCTGCCACGGCGTGGATATGACGCTCATCAGGGCGAGGCCGACGGCGCCCACCACGGCTCCGACACCCATGATCCAGCGCAGGTCGTAGCGGTCCGCAAGGCGGCCCACAAAGGGCATGGCCGCGGCGGAAACCAGCATGTAAGCGGTGACCCCAAGCGACAGCACCGAGCGCGACCACGTGAGGTCGTCGACCATCGGCTTCAGCATGAGCCCCAGGGCAGAGCGCGACCCGCCGTTGAAAAAGAGGATCGCGAACCCCGCGCCCAGGATGATCCAGCGGTAGTCAATCCGGCGCATCGCGGCTCCGGTTGGTCAGGGTGGCCCACCGTAGCACCGCCGTTTTGCGGGAGTCAACGAACCGCGCGCGGGACGTTGCCCTGCCATTGACGGCATAGTACGGCACGCATAACATCCGCGCATTCCGGCGAAACCCGGAGCAAATCCCCCGCCATCCACCGACTTGCCAAACTTGCCGGCACAAGGGTTGATGGAATATCGCCGAAGAGCGACTGCGGATGTTTGACACGGCGCTGAAAAAGAAGCGGGTCATCGGCATTGTGCTGTTGGCCGTGATTCTGGCCTTGTTCCTGGCCTTCAACCGGATCCCCAAGCTGGACACGGTCGAGGCCGACCTTGCCGGCGTCAGCGCTCCTCAGGCCGAGTGCTTCCAGGGGTTTTGCATCAACCGGGAACCGGAGACCGGGTTCTTCGAACGGTGGTGGGACTTCTCCACCAGCTACCTCAAGCTGGTGACGGTGGGAATGATCTTCGCGTTCCTCGCCGCCGGCATAACGGAAGTGTTCCTTTTCCCCAATAGCGGCGGCTCCAGGTTCACCGGCGGCGGCATCAAGGGGGTCCTGCGCGGATTCGCCGTCGGCTCCTCCATGAACCTGTGCTCCGCGTGCATTGTCCCCATAGCATCGGCCTTTCGGAACCGCGGCGCCCCGGTGGAAACCGCCATCGCCATCACGCAGGGGTCGTCCACGCTGAACCTGCCGGCGCTGGTGATGGCCGCGCTGGTCTTCACCCCCATGCTGGCCAGCACGCGCATCGCGGTGAGCGTGGTCGGCGTCCTGTTGCTGGGGCCGCTGGTGGCTCTCCTGCTGCGGCGGCAACTGAGTTTCAGCGACGCCTTCAGGTTCGGTAGAGCGGAAGGACCGCTCCCGGAGCTTGCCACCTGGCGGGAGACCATCGGAACCGGCCTGAAGGACTGGTTGAAGTCCAGCCTGCGATACCTGTGGCGGCTGGGGCCCGCCATGATCCTCGCGGGGATCGCCGGCGGCCTGGTGATCCAGTGGATCACCCCTGAGACGGTGGCGGCCTACCTGGGCGACGATATTTCCGGCATCGCGGTCGCGGCCACCCTGGGCATCCTCATCAACGTGCCTCTGCTTTTCGAGATCCCGCTGGTGGCGGTGCTCATGCTGGTGGGCATGGGCGCCGCGCCGGCGGCAGCGCTCCTGTTCGGCGCGGCGGCGGCCGGCCCCTTTACCCTCTGGGGCCTGGCGCGGGTCATGCCCAAGAGGGCCGTGGCCGCCTTTGCCGCCGGCACGTGGAGCCTCAGCATGGTCGGTGGCGTGGGCCTGCTGTTCGTCGGCCCATTTTTCCTCGACAACTCCGATTCCCGCATCGTTTTCAGCTCGGACCGGGACGGCGACTTCGAAGTCTACTCGATGCTTCCCGACGGCTCCGACCTGAAACGACTGACCAACAACTCCGGGTACGACGACATGCCGGCCTGGTCCCCCGACGGCAAGAAGATCGCGTTCGTGTCCGACCGCCACGGCAGTCCTGAAATATACGTGATGCACGCCGACGGTTCCCGCGCGCGTCGCCTCACCGAGGACAACGGCCCGGACAACGCGCTTCCCGCGTGGTCGCCCGACGGCAGCCGGATCGCCTATTCCTCCGAGCGCGACGGCAACCGAGAGATCTACGTGATGGACGCCGACGGATCCAACCCGGTCAACCTGACCACCCACCCGGGTTACGACTCGTCACCTGCCTGGTCCCCCGACGGGCGGCGCATCCTGTTCAACTCCCGCCGCGACGGCAACCTCGAAATCTACGTGATGGACGCCGACGGTTCCAACCAGGTCCGCCTCACCAGGAACGCAACCTCCGACGAATTCCCTGTCTGGTCGCCGGACGGTTCCAAAATTGCTTTCTCCTCCAGCAGGACGGGTTGGCGTGCCGTCTACGTGATGGACCCGGACGGCGCGAACCCGGTGCAGCTCACCGGAGACGCATTCAACGATTTCTGGCCTTCCTGGTCTCCCGACGGCGCCCGCATCGTCTTCACCAGCGACCGGTACGGAGCCCCGGAGATCATGGCGATGAACGCCGACGGGTCGCACCAGGCCAATCTCAGCGGGAGTACGGGCGGCGACCTGGGGCCAGCATGGGGACCTGGAGACCTCCCGCCGGCGAACTCTGGGGGACCTCGAATTGCGTCCCTGGATCCTCCCGCCGCCGCCACGTCAGGCGGCAGCCTGGTTACCATCTCCGGCGCCGGCCTGGAGGATGGCAGCCATGTCACCATCGGCGGGCTGGAAGCGCCGGTTGTTGAATTCCTGGACTCCCACACAATGACGATCAAGGCACCTCCACGCCAGGCCGGCGTCGTCGACGTCGTGATAACCAATGCCGACGGCCGTTCCGGTACTTTGCCCGGGGGCTTCGCCTACCGCCCGCCCATCTTCACCGACGTTGCGCAAGAGGCCGGCGTCGCATTTCAGCACTACCGGGACCCGGTGGACCGGATTCCGTTGGGCGCCGGCGTGGTTGTCTTTGATTTCAACAACGACGGCCGGCAGGACATCTACGTCGCGTCCAAGCCCTCCTGGAGCGAGTCGCCGGACCAGATCGACGGGGCCAACGCGCTGTACCGGAACGACGGCAACGGATCTTTCACCGATGTCGCAGGGGAGGCCGGGGTTGACGAGCTGATGGGCCTGTCCAACGGCGGGTGCGCCGCCGACTACGACAACGACGGCGATCAGGACCTCTACGTCACCAACTGGGGCTCCAGCAAACTCTTTCGCAACAACGGATCCGGAGCCTTCGCAGATGTGACGGATCACGCCGGATTGGGCGACCCCGATCCCAGCTACCGGTCCATGGGCTGCGCCTGGGGCGACTATGACCGGGACGGACATCTCGACTTCGTCGTCGTCCGGCACATGGAAGAATCGAACATGGAGGCCCTGGACCTGAGGTTGTTCAACCTTGCGGTGCGTCCGCTGGGCCTGTTCCACAACGACGGCGACGGCACCTTCACCGAGGTCTCGCATCTGCTGGGCGACACCGGTTCGCCGCAAAAAATCCCCGGAGAGTACGGCAACCTGTGGGGGGCCGGGTTCCAGCCGAGCTGGCTCGACTTCGACAACGACGGCGACCCCGACCTGTACGTGGTGAACGACTTCGGGCACGACGCCCAACCCAACGTTCTGTGGCGCAACGATGGTCCCGCTGCCGACGGACTCTGGCAATTTGAGGATATTTCCCGCGATTCCCGCGCGGACGTCGCAATGTTCGGAATGGGCCTCGCGGTGGGCGACTACGATCTCGACGGACACTTCGACCTGTTCGTCACGAATATCGAAGACAACGTCCTGCTGAGAAACACCGGCGACGGGCTCACCTTCACCGAAACGGCCGCCGAGGCTGAGGCCGGGATGGGCGCTTTCCAGAGGCGGCAACGGGTGAGTTGGGGCACGGTGTTTTTCGACTATGACAACGACGGCTGGGAGGATCTCTACGTTGCCAGCGGCCACCTGGACAGCGATCGGTCCACCAACCATCGCCATCAACCCAACCTGCTGCTGCGCAACACCGGCCAGGCCACCTTTGAAGACGTGTCGTCCATCAGCGGCGCCGACGACCGGGGCGTCGGCCGGGGCGTGGCCTACGCCGACTTCAACAACGACGGCTGCCTGGACCTGTACGTGGCGAACCTGGGCCTGGCCGGCGATGAGGCCCAGAGCGCCCGCCTGTTCCAGAACAGCTGCGCGTGGGCCGCCAACTGGCTCCGTGTCGAAACCGTGGGCACGGTGAGCAACCGAGATGGCATCGGAGCCCGGATCACGGTGGTGGCCGACGGCCGCACCCAGATCCGGGAGATCACCGCCGGCTCCAGCAACAAGAGCCAGAACATGCTGCCGGCGCATTTCGGCCTCGGCCGGGCTACAGAGGTAGATACGCTTGAAATCCGTTGGCCCAGCGGCATCGTCCAAACCCTGTCCAACGTGCTGCCCAATCAACGATTGACCGTTGTCGAGGCTCCGTAGTCCGGGTTCCGGCCGTAACGGTTTCGGCCGCCTCACTGGCGGCGTGCAACGGACAACGTCGTGACCTGGCGGCCCCTTGCTTCTAGGGAAAACTATTGACACCCATTACATTGCTGGTATAAAGTCCGCCCACTTTACGAATGGCTGTCAGACCGTTCAACACTATCTACGTTACCCAACACCAAGAACAAAATGACAGCCGGATTTCGTCACCAATCTCGCGATTTCCAATACCAATAGACGCAATCGCCATACGATTTCGTATGCCTCGTGACGAGGTGTAGCACTGATACTAGAACGGCCGACTGAATTCGCAACCAGATGAACGAGCCAGGATTATCATTGGCTCGGGCTTCACGTAAACATGGAGGACAAGCGTCTCGACCCGGGGTCATGGACGCGACAATCACAGTCTGGAGGTCTGGTAATGAACCGCTACGGAACGAAGATCCCATCGGCGCTGATGCTTTTACCAGCGCTGCTGCTCCTGACATTCGTCGCAGCATGCGGAGGCGCCGAGGCGCCGGCTGAAACCGCTCAGCCCGCTGCTGCCCAGCCGGCATCCGGGGGCGCTCCGGCCGCCGCTGCTCAGCCCACCGCGATGCCCGCGTCCCAGGACCAGCCTGCCGCCAATGTCGTGGACGAGGGCCAGTTGCCCGTACAGAAGGTCATCCTCGGCCTGATCACCCCGATCGACGACACCGTCGTGCCGTGGTTGGGCGGTGTTGACTTCGTGTACCAGCACAGCCCGTTCATGGAATACCTGGTGCAGTTGGACCCCTACGACAGCTCCTGGCAGCCCATGCTGGCGAAGACTTGGGAGATGAACGCCACCGGCGATGTTTGGACCTTCGAGCTTGAGCAGGGCGTTCAGTTCCACCGCGACTTTGGCGAGTTCACGGCCGATGACGTCGTGCACAGCTTCCAGGTGAACTGCCAAAAGGGTACCCGGGCCAGCTACAAGGGCGGCATCTGCAACGTTGACCGCGTTGAGATTCTGGATCCCTACAACATCCAGGTCCACATGGTGAAGCCCTCCGCCGAGTACCTGTTCTACGCTGCGGAGTCCGCAGGCAACATGATCTCCAGCAAGGCGCAGTGCGACGGGGCCGGCGGCTTCGACGTAGCTGAGAACGTCGCCAGCGAAGGCTGCACCAACGAGTATTACGAGCGCCTGGCCGGCACCGGTCCCTACCAGTATGACGGCCGGGTCGAGGAAGTCCACGTGGACTACTCCCTCGCCTTCCCGGACGGGCACTGGCGTCATGACCCGGTGTACCCCGAAATGCGGAACACCTGGGTGCTGGAAGAGTCCACCCGCCTCGCCCAATTCCGCGCCGGCGAGACCCACATGACGGAAGTCAACCGCGACCTGGGCGACAAGCTGGTCGAGGAAGGCTTCTTGATCATCCCGAGCAACGGCCCGGCCCAGCAGACAGCCTTCCGGTTCGGCGGCATGTTCTACGGCGACCCCGAGACCTATGACCCCGACTTCCCGGTAACCGCTCCGGGCGAGATCGGGATCAAGGTACGCAAAGCCCTCAACAAGGCCGTTGACCGCGAGACCTTCAAGGCAGAGCTGTACAAGGGCCGCGTCTGGGACTCCAAGGTCCACGCCTTCCATCCCACCCTGACCGCCTGGAATCCCAAGTGGGATGATGACTGGGAAGAAGAGTACGGCTACGACCTCGAAGCCTCCAAGCAGCTTCTCGCTGAAGCCGGCTACCCCGAAGGGTTCAAGATCACGGTTCCAATGTACCCCTTCCCCGGCGCGCCTGAGCTTCCCCAGATTGCCCAGTTCATGCAGCTGGCCTGGGCGGAGATCGGAGTGGAGTTGGAACTCCGCGACGAAGACCGCGCAGCCGTGGTTGCCCGGCGCAGGAACAAGGAAAACCACGAAACGGCGCTGGCGACCACACCTTCCTTCAAGGCTGTGGAAGCCCAGATCATGCTGTTCAACACCCCCAAGGAAGATGGCGGCGTGGTCTTCATGTACGAGACCGCCGAGCTCCAGAACCTGTACCACGAGTTGCAGGTCACCGTGGATCCCGTCGCACGCGAAGATGTCATGCTCCGGATTGGGGACATCAAGTTCTACCATCATGAGTGGATACCCCTGTTCTGGGTGCCCATCGAGACCATCGTGGATCCGAAGATCATCTGCGCCTGGCCCTTCCCAGGTTGGGAAGGCGGTGACCTGGGCAGCAACGAGTTGATCGAAGCGCCCCCCTGCTGATCCTCACCCAACCCCAACGTAGTCTGGTCTCAACGCATCGCGATTGCTGGGCAACCAACGATCGCGATGCGCACTGCCAATCTCAACCACGTGAACTCGGCTAGGAGTTAAGGATGCAACGGTACATCATTATGCGCCTCCTCCAGGCATTCCTGGTCCTGGCGGTGGTGAGCGTGATTGCCTTCGCCCTGGGCCACGCCGGCGGCAATCCTCTGGACGCCATATTGCCTGACGATGCTGATGCCACGGTCAGGGCCGACCTGGAGGAATTCTGGGGCATCAACGAACCGTTGCACGTCCAGTATTTCACCTACGTAGGTAACGCCGTTCGGGGAGACTTCGGCCACTCGTTCAAATACCCCAGGTTCACCGTGTCAGAACTCATCCGGAACCGCTTCATGGCCACGATCCAGTTGGCTGGCGCCGGCATCTTGGTGGCCGTGGCCCTGGGTCTGCCCATTGGGGTCCTCACGGCAACCTACCGGGACACCGTCTTCGACTGGACGGGCAAGGTGGTGGCCCTGCTGGGCCAATCTCTGCCCGTGTTTTGGCTGGGCATCGTCCTCATGTGGATCTTTGCCGTGCAGTTGGACTGGTTCCCAACCTCGGGCAAGGGCGGAATCAGGCACCTGATCCTGCCGGCCATCGCCATCGGATGGTTCCAGGTGGCCGCCATGCTTCGGCTGGTCCGTTCGTCCATGCTGGACGTGCTGGACAGCGAGTACGTGAAGCTGGCCCGCATCAAGGGGCTCCCCGAGCGCAAGATCATCTGGAAGCACTGCTTGCGGAACGCCGCCATCGCCCCCCTGACCTACTTCGCCATCACATTGGGATCGCTGATGGTGGGCTCCGTTTCCATCGAAACGGTCTTCCAGTGGCCCGGTTTGGGGTTCCTGCTGTTCAACGCGGCCCGGTCCAGCGATTACGCTCTGTTGCAGGGCATAATGCTCACCTTCACCACCATCTACGTCATCGCCAATCTGTTGGTGGACATATCTTATGCCTACCTCGACCCGCGCATACGGTACAACTGACGCCACCAAGTCTAAGCGAGGACAACAGCTATGGCCATAGCACTGCCAGAACTTAGCAGCCCACGTCCGCCATCCCGAATAGGCCATTACGCGAGGGAAGCCTTCCGCTACCCGATCATTCCAGTGGCTGTCCTGGTGATAGTCCTGCTCATCCCTGCCCTCGGCGCCCATTGGATTGCTCCGTACGACCCACTGAAAGGCGACATGAAAAATCGCTTCGCGGAACCCTCGGCGCAGCACTGGTTCGGCACGGACGACATTGGGCGGGACGTGCTCAGTCGGGTCATGCATGGAGCCCGCGTGTCGCTGTTGGTGGCCAGCGTGGCGATACTGATATCGGGGATAATCGGCACTTCTTTCGGTATTGTGTCCGCCTTTTACGGCGGCTGGGTGGACAACCTCATGATGCGCCTGGTGGACATCTCGCTGTCCCTGCCCATCATCGTGGTGGCAATTGTGGTTGCCGCGATGGCGGGACCCAGCATGAAGATACTGATCGCGGTGCTGGTGTTGAGCCAATGGTCTCGTTATGCTCGGCTGGTCCGCGGCGAAGCGCTGACCATACGGGCGCAGGACTACATCTCCCGGGCCCGGGTGTCCGGAGCGTCCAATAAGCGGATCATGCTCCGGTACATCTTCCCCAACATCGTGAACACCATAGTGGTGCTGGCCACCCTCCAAGTGGGTTTCGTCATCGTGCTGGAAGCGACCCTCAGCTTCCTGGGCGCCGGCATCTCCCGGCCCACGGCGGCATGGGGCGTGATGGTGGCCGACGGACGGTCGTTCGTGACCGACGCCTGGTGGCTGTCCTTCTTCCCCGGGCTGGCCATCCTGCTCACGGTCCTGTCCATGAATCTGCTGGGAGACTGGCTGCGGGACAAGCTGGACCCGAAGCAACGGAACCTGTAGCCATTCCGGCGTTGTCACCAGTGAGCCCACAATCTATCGAGGCAGCCAGACGATCGACCGGCGCGGATGCGGTATATGCATCCGCGCCGTCGTTTGCCTTGCGCGCCACCGCACCGGCCGGACTGGCAACTACGTTGTTGCCGTAACGCCCGCTGACACGCTAATCTGTCCTCGATGAACGAAGCCACTCGACCCGATGCCGGGTCAAACAGCTCCGCGGTCTGCGGCTGGTGCGGTGCCGAAGGCCAGGAACCAGGGCAACCGTGCCGGGAGTGCGACCGTCCTGTCGCCAACCTCCCCGAATGGGCGCAGGCTGATCCTCGCGGACGCCGTTGGTTCTCCCGGCGCCGCTTGATCCGCACCGCGGTGGTCGTGGTCGTCCTGTTCTTCCTGGCGTGGCTGTACTATCCCTTCTTCCCGAACCCGATCAAACTGCTGTTCAACTCGCCCAGCACCAAGCTCAGCTCGGCTTCACTGCCGGACCAATGGTCCATGGTCGGACGGGACCTCCAGCTCACTCGTCACATCCCCACCGTGGACGCTCAGCCGCAAGGCAGGATTGTCTGGTCCCACGACTTAGGCACTCCGACCCGGGCCGCACCCATTGTGCACGAAGGCGTGCTGTACGTCGGCGCGTTTTTCAAGATCAGCGCCCTGGACGCATCGACGGGCGAGCAACTCTGGGAAGTGACCGTCCCCAGCCCGCTGGACCATTCGATAGCCATCGCCGGCGACCTGCTCTACGTGGGCCTGACCGACCACCGGGTCGTGGCCATTGATCTGAACACCAGGGAGTTTCGGTGGACCTACAAGACCGGAGGTCCGATCGCGTCGTCGCCGATTGTGGCAGACGGCATTGTCTACGTGGGATCGGGGGACAATGCGCTCAATGCGCTGGACGCAGCCAGCGGCGAGGCTTTGTGGCGGGAGGAGATAGTGGGCGAGGTCCGCTCGGCCCCAGCCGTCAGCGACGGGCACGTTTATGCCGCCGACAACCTCGGCAACCTGTACGTATTCGAGGCCAGAACCGGGCAAAGCAAGTTGCGCTTCCGCACCGAGGGGACCACCAAAGCGTCCCCGGTGATCGCCAACGGGTTGGCGTATTTCCCGTCCGGAGGACAGGTGCACGCCGTGGATGCTGACGCCCGGGAGATCGCCGGCGAATACCAGTTCAAGCTGGTCTGGAAGCAGTTCTGGGACTGGAAGCTGCCGGGCGTGCCGCAGCCGCCGGCGCAAAAGGGCAGGATGTGGCTGTTCGATCCCGATTTCGCGTTCGATCGCGCCACCGGGCGCTGGTCCACGACGGGCCTCGTATCAACGCCATCGGTCGCGCCCGATGCGATGTATGCGGGGAGTTTTAAAGGCGGCTTCTACGGGGCTGACGCGATCTCCGGCACGGAGACGTGGCGGTTCGAGGCCGACGGCGCCGTATTCGGGTCGCCGGTGGTGGTCGGAGACCGGGTCTACTTCGGGACCGACGCCGGCAGCCTCTACGCGCTGCGTCGATCCGACGGTGAGTTTATCTGGAACCTCCCCTTTGGAGCCCCCATCGAGATATCCCCGGTATTCGCCGGTGATCGGCTCTACGTCAGGACCAACGACGGCGTGCTGCACGCCATCGAGTGACGGGCGCCAACGCACCCACTCAACCCCGACGCAGCCTTCGCTTCTGGTGTCAGCCACGCTGGCGACGGGTGGTTAATTGCCCTGTTTGTTAATTGCCCTCTTTGATGAAGTCGGCCGCGCGCTCGGCCATCATGATGATGGTGGCGTTGGTGTTGGCCCGGACGATGTCCGGCATGATGGAGGCGTCCACCACCCGCAGGTTCTGCAATCCGTGCACTTTGCAATACTGGTCCACCACAGCCGTTGCATCCCCCTCGGGACCCATCTTGCAGGTGACTGAAGTGTGTCCGGCGATTCCCGCGTTCTGTTGCAGCCAGGAGTCCAGGGAAGCGTCGTCGGCCAGGTCCGCTTCGGTGGGCGACAGGCGCTCCGCCAGCAGATTCTTGAAAGCAGGATGCTCGAAAATCGCCACGGTACGGCGCACCGCATCGCGGAACCGATCCGTGTCCCGGGGATCAGAGAGGAACCGGAAGTCCAGGTCCGGCTGCACCGACACGTCAGCGGAGGTGAGGCTCAGCAGACCCTCGCTGTAGGGGTATTCCAGCCGGCATCCGACCCGGATGTTGGGCGCTTCCCGGCTCTCCGGATACGATGTCGTCGGCTGGACCTGGATGTCATTGCGGGCAGACGATCCCTCGGCGGTGAACCGCAGCCCCACCTGGTTGCGCGGCGCGTCGGGCGCAAGGTGATGTTCGGGTTGGGAGCGGAACACGATGGACACCGACGGGTGGTTTTTCATGCTCCGGCCCACGCCGGGCAGGTCGTGGACCGGCTCGATGCCCAACGGGCGTAACTGTTCGGACGCGCCAACTCCCGACAGCAGCAGCAATTGCGGCGAGGCAATCGCTCCGGCGCTGAGAATGATCTCGTCCCCTTCGACGACGAACACGTCACCACCGCTCTCGACCTCCACTCCGGTGGCCTGCTTGCCATCAAACACGATGCGCCGCACCGTCACGTTGGCGCGGATGGTCAGGTTGAGGCGGTGGCGGCAGGCGTCCAGGTAGGTGATGGCGGTGCTCATCCGGACGCCGCCGGGGTTGTTCAGCGGCACCTGGCCCACGCCGGTAGTATCGGGGTGGTTCATGTCGGGGTCGTCGGGGAATCCGAGGTCCCGGCAAGCCTGGTAGAAGGCGGCGTGCAGGGGCAGCCAGTCCTCGCGGGCGTGCCGCCACACGGGTATCGGGCCGTCGGTTCCGTGGAAATCATCGTGGATGTCGGCGTCGGTTTCCAGCCTGCGGAAGTAGGGCAGCGTTTTCCGGTAGGCCCACTCGTCGTTGCCCGCCGTAGCCCAGCCGTCGAAGTCCTCGGGGGCTCCCCGCAGCAGGATCTGGTGGTTGATGGCGCTGCTCCCGCCGGTGACCTTGCCGCGGGCCACGTGCAACGACCGCGCTTGCTGAGCGGTGGACCTGCCGACCAACGACCAGTTGTGCGCTGCGCCCTCCTCGGACGCCGCCTGGTTCATGTCGTATTTCAACTGGTCGGGCAGTTGGTCCGGGCCGGGGTAATCGGGCCCGGCTTCCAGCAGCAGCACTGCTCGGCTGGGGTCTTCCGACAGCCGGTTGGCGAGGACGCAGCCGGCGGAGCCGGCGCCGATGATGATGACGTCGTATTTCATGCCGTTTCCCCCGCCCGTTACGTGTCGATGCGGTACACGCGAACCGCCGTGTCGTGAAGCAGGTTCGCCCGCTCGCTCGCGCTGTAGCTCCGGGAAAGCCGCTTGAAGGCGTTGTACATCACGTTGTACGAGAAGGAGACCTTGTCCGGCGGGAAGTTGCTCTCGAACATGCAGCGATCCGGGCCGAACTGCTCAATGCAATGACTCATCCACGGGGTCATGGCCTCGGCCAATTCCTCCGACCCGATGGGCACGGTCCGTGCGGGCCAGCCGAATCCCCAGCGCGGCATGCCCAACCCGCCCAGCTTGCACGTGACGTTGGGGCACTCCGCCACCGCGCGGATGCCGTCCCGCCAGGCCGGTATGACTTCGTCATCCTTGCCGGCGTAGATACCAGTGCGGCTGACTCCGCCCACGTGGTTGAGGATGATGGACACCTCGGGCACGGCCCGCGCGAACTCGGCAAGTTCGTGCAACTGGGGGAAGGACAGCATCACGTCCAGCGACAGACCCATGCGAGCCAGAACCCGGGCTCCGGTCCGGAAGGTCTCGT
This sequence comes from uncultured Dehalococcoidia bacterium, assembly GCA_951813535.1. Taxonomy (GTDB): domain Bacteria; phylum Chloroflexota; class Dehalococcoidia; order Lucifugimonadales; family UBA3495; genus Bin87. Next base: position 4,115,611 of record OX638345.1, read on the forward strand.
TGGCCATGATCCCCTGGGTTTCACGGTTTTCCAATGAGGGGTCCGGGCTCCACGTGACGTTGTGTCGGATGCCCCGGAACCGGTTTGGGCTCGCCGCCTGCAATGCTTCCAGCACGGCGGCCACGTTTTCCCCAAGCTTGAGGTCAGCGTGGCCCACGATTGCGGCCGCCGCTCTGGCCTCGCCGTAGGTGCCGCTGGCGCTGGCCGCCGCCAGCCCCTGCACGAATTCCACCTCGCCCACCGGCTGCATCTCCGCCGGTCCGTCGGCGCGATACATGGACCGCGCCTCGACGAAAACGGTGGACCGGACGTTGTGCCCGGAATCGAGGTCGGCCATCAGCTCGTGGAGCAGGTAGCGCTGGTATGGGACGCTCTGCAAACGCCCGTCCCAGAAGTGGTGGTGCGGGTCTGACAACGGGATGTCGGGCTCGATCGGGTCTTCCTGGGTCAGGGCCAACCAATCTTCATTTCCAAAAGGCACGTCGATCCCTCCAATTCCGGGTGATTCGGGCCAATGATACCACCGACGCGGAACGGCTCGGCGGCGCCCGTGCGTAAATCGTCAGAATCAGCAACTGTCTGTAAGGTCAAGGGGTTAGGCGGCAGCGGCAATAGGGTTTTGCCAGGGGGTGTGGGATTTGATGATGGCGTTGCAGATGGCGAGCAACTTGCGCATACACGCGGTGAGGGCGACCTTCTGGGCCTTGCCCGCGGCCAGCAGACGCTCATAACAGGCTCGGATGGCTGGGTTGCATCGGGTGGCCGCCAGGGTTGCCATGTACAAGGAGGCGCGCAACTGGCGTCGGCCGCCCCACACGGAGCGTTTGCCACGCCATTGCCCGCTGTCCCGGTTGTAGGGGGCAACGCCAGCCAGGGCGGCGATTGCCTTGGGGCTGGCGTGTCCCAGTTCGGGCAGCTGGGCGATCAGTGTGGAGACCAGTACTGGTCCCACGCCGGGGATGGAGCGCAGCAGTTTGGCTCGGGCTTGCCAGACGGCGTGGTCTTGCAGCAGTGCGGCGATGTCCTGGTCCAGTTGGGCCACTTGCCTTCCCAACAGCGCCAGGTGGTCGTCAATCTGGGCGACCACCAGTTCCGACGACACCTGCCGCCGCCGGTTGCGTTCCTGGGTCTGCATGGCGACCAACTGACGGCGCCGGGACACCCGGGACTGCAACTCCCGCTGGGCCGCGTCGGGCAGGGGACGTACCGGCGGACGCAGCGCGGCCCCGAACTGGGCCAGTGCCTGGGCGTCCAGCCGGTCGGTCTTGGCCAGACGTCCCGTAGCCCGGGCGAACTCCCGCACCTGACGGGGATTGACCACCACTGCGGGCAGTCCGGCGGCGCCCAACTCCGCCACCAGCCGGGTTTCCAATCCCCCGGTGGCCTCTACGATGACCCGATGGGGCCGCAGCGGGACCAACTCCGCCACCAGCTCGCTCAGGCTGGCATCGGTGTACTCCACACGCCAGGCCCGGTCTGCCGGAAACGCCCAACAATCCAGGCAAGCTTTGGACACGTCAATGCCGATGATTGTCATTGTCCCAGTGATCATTGTCCCAGTGGTCATTGTCCCAGTGGTCATTGTCCCAGTGGTCATTGTCCCAGTGGTCATGATGTTTTACACTCCCCGTACCTTTGGTTTGGCGTAGCCGGCCATTCCCGGACTACCCTGCCTTGCAATACGGGGTCTGGTCAGTCAGCCCCTCACAACTGTTCGGGTTAGCCAAGGGTGAACGACGCGGCGACCTTGCTGATTCACGGCTTCGCACAGCGAGCCCCAGGATTAACGGTCTGCCGCGTCGTTGGCTTCTTCAAGATACAAGGATTTTCAAGATCGGGGGATTTTGGGGATTATCAGGATTGGGACCGTTCGGTGACGGAGCTCTCCCACTCCTGCCCAATCATAAAATCCCGCAAATCCTGATTCTGACGTTCCCCCGTCGCAAACCCGGTTCGTGCGAGCACGACGACGCTAGCGACGGTCCTCTTCCTCGGCGTCGTCCGCGTTCAACCGCTCTTCCAGTCGCTTCAGCGTCTCCTGCGTCGCCCGCAATTCGCGCACCAGGTCCTGGCGGGAGACCGGCTCGAGCCCTTCTTGCAGATTGCCTCGCTTCGTCTCGTCCAAACTGTTGATGATGATCGCGATGAACAGATTGATCACCACGAACGTTCCCACCACCACGAAGCTGACGAAATAAACCCACGCGAGGGGATGCTTCTGCATCGCTGTGTCCATCACCTCGGTCCATCCGTCCAGCGTGATGATGTTGAACAGGGTGAGGAGCGAAATCGCCAGGCTCCCCCAGTGTTCCGGATCGTGAGCGTGGAAGAGATGGAAACCCATGATGGCATAGATGTAAACCACGATGCTCATCAGCATGATCACGTGGCCCACACTGGGTATGGAACGCACCAGAGCGGCCACGATGAGCCGCAGATCCCGAATGGCCGAGATCAGGCGCACCACGCGGAGCAGGCGCGCCAACCGGGCGATCATCGCAAATTGGCCGGTGGCCGGTATCAGCGCAAAGACGATCACCAGGAAGTCGAAGATGTTCCAGCCGTCCCGGAAATACCCCTGCATGCGCGGCCACAGCGCCAGCATCTTGAGGAGCGCTTCCACGATGAACACCCCAAGGGCGATCTGATTGCCCAGTTCCAGCAAGTGACCGTATGGCCCGGCGATGGCGGCCAGGGTCTCCAACCCCAGCAGGATACCGTTGGCGATGATGACGGCGATGATGAAATATTCGAACCAGTCGGCGTTGACCAGGCCGGCGGAGAGTTTGACCAATTGTTTCATGGAACCGCGCTGCAGCGTTGAAAGTCGCACACATTTTACGGCAGTTCACCCCCCGCTCCCCGTCTGGAACGGGAGATCATTTAACGCAGACTGCCAGCGAGAGCCACACGGATCCGCTGCGGATGGGCGACCGGACCAATGCTCGTGCGTGCCGGCCCGGTCAGGAGTCGAAACGACCTTCCGCCGGGCATCGGTTGGCAGCAGAACGCAAGATGCGGGTATGGCGCAAAGACGCCAGGATAGTCCCAGGCGAACGCTCAAACACGTCAGCCGGCCGGCAATTGCGGCTCTCCGTCTTCGATCCTCAGCACGTACCGGTAGTCGTAGCCCAATGCGCGAACGCGCTCGCCGCCGTCTCCCCGGTCGAACACGGCAATAACCTGCCTGACCACGGACCCGGCGTCCTCAACGGCCCGAATGCACTTGATGAGCGAATCGCCCGTGTAGCACGTGTCGTCCACAATGGCCACCTGGGGTTCGAGGTTCCCTTCGATCCGGTTGAGCATCCCGTAGCTTTTGGCTTCGGGTCGCACGTAGAACCCGGCGCGCGGCACGCCGGACTGGTGCACCACCGCCGTCACCACGGGGATCGCCGCCGTGGCCGGCCCGCCCACGCAGCGGATGTCATCGGCAAGCATGTCGCCAATGATGCGGCCAGCCAGGATGCTGCCCTCTGGGCTGAGCATGAATGCGCGCCCGTTGACGTACCAATCTGTGGTCTGATCGTCCTCCAGGATAAAGCGCCCATGATGTATGTGCGGGCGCACCAGTTCGGCCATGGCTTGCAGGTTATCCATAATCAAGAAAGAACACGCGAACTATGTCTCGTTATCCCCATCGCAGCCCCGGGTTGGCGACGCCGGACCAGGACTACTCCGTCTCCCATGAGGACGCGACCGGTTTATTGTAAACGATCCGAAACGGATCCGGGAGCCGAGTGTCGCGTTGGGCGGATACACAGAGTTTCGTAAATTCGTCATATACCGATTTTATTATAGTTACATAACCGATTTTTGTGAGATACTCGCCGCGCGTATAGCTCACGCTAGGCTCACCCTCTCCCCGCAGCGCAGCAGCCCCGGACGGACACTGGTCGCAGCGTCGACGATCGCGTCACGAACTGGTGCCGTAGTGTCATCGGGTTGCGTTACCCGCGCGTAGCGTCAACGCAATATGTCCGTAACGATCATTTGATTTTCATAAATTATGTGGTACGATGCGGCGTCGCAAGCGGTTACTCCGCGACACACTAATCACCAACCAAGTACAGACACCCGTTCTCTGATCCAGCGATTTGTGTGGTGTCGGGCCGTCCGTGTACCCGGCGAAACCCGTCCGCACAATAACCCCATGGGACCATCATGCCTGTAGAAATATCGACCGATACCTCGACGGGAACGGACCGGTCACAGCGAGACGAACAGGTGTCTCAAGACAGGCTCGCCAACTTGGTTGAAGCGTGTCTGCGCGTCTCGGAAAGTTTGGAAACCGAAACTGTCCTGCAAAATGTCATCGACAACGCTCGCAGGCTGACCGCCGCTCGATATGGGGTACTTCTCGCGTACAGCGCATCCGGGGAAGTCGAGAACATAATCACGTCTGGTGGGACCGCGGGGGAATTTCACGGCGTCACAACCCTGCCCGAGGGCAAGGGACTGCTGGGTTATCTCAATGAGGTCCAGGGCCCGTTGCGGGTGGCCGATATTGCAAGCCATCCCAGGTCGGTTGGCCTTCCCGACGGACACCCACCGATGCGGACGTTCCTGGGGATGCCGATCCGCCGTGACGGGCTGCACATCGGCAACATATACCTGGCGGAAGCGGAACGCGCAGAAGAATTTACACCGGTCGACGAAGACATCATCGCACGATTCGCCTCTCACGCCGGAGCGGCCATTTCCAACGCACGCAAATTCGAAGCCGAACGGCGCATCAAAACCGACCTGAAGACGTTGGTCGACATAGCTCCGTTCGGAGTGGTCGTGTTCGACGCCAACACGGGCGCGGTGATCACCGCCAATCGCGAGTGTCAACGCATCTGCGACGATCTGCACCTGCCAGCAGGCTCCTTTGAGTGGATGCGGGGACTGGTTACGTTCCGGCGGGCCGACGGCCGCGAACTTTCTTTCAGCGAGTTGCCGTCCAGCCGGGCTATGCAGAGCGGCGAGACGGTCCGGGCCGAAGAAATCGTCATCTGTTTGCCCAACGGCCGGTCCGTTACCACGCTCGTCAACGCCGCGCCCATTTACTCCGAGCGCGGCGAAATCGTGTCGGTAGTCGTGGCGATGCAGGACATGACGCCACACCTGGACGACGAAAAGATGAGGTCGGAACTCCTGGGGATGGTCAGCCAGGAGATGCGTACGCCTTTGAGCGCGATCAAAGGTTCAATCGTAGCCTTGACCGATGCCGTCAGTTCAGTGCACTCAACAGAGCCCTTGCAACTGCTGCAGATCATCGACCATCAGGCAGAGTTGATGCGAGGACAAATCAACAGTTTGATTGACCTGTCTCATATCGATGCCGGCACGTTCCAGCTTTCCCTGGAAACCTCGGACGTGCAATCGTTGGTAACCGGGGCGATCAATGAATTCCGGCGCCACCATGCCGGTCAGACGATTGAGGCGCGAATTCCGACCGACTTGGTCAACATCATTGCCGACCGACAGCGCGTCGACCAGGTCCTGCGAGACCTGTTCGCACACGGCTCCAGGTATTTCGCCGAAGCCGCCACCATCACGGTCAACGCCGAACTGCAGGACTCCCAGGTTGCGATCTCGGTGTCTACCGTCGGGGATTGCGACCATGACACCCAACCTCCGCAATTGTTTGAAAGACTCCGGATGGCGCGATCAGGAGAAGCACAGGAGCACACCCTGGAAAACGGCCTGGCCCTGGCAATTGCCAAAGGAATCGTCGATGCTCACGGAGGTCGGTTCCGCACCATTCGCAGCGAGCACGAACACGGGGTGACGTTCAACTTGACCTTCCCCATCGCCGACCCCGGGGACGGATCCGCAACATCGGACCCCAGTCGGTGGACGGGATCTGACCCCCTGCCCGTAAGTGAGAAACCGCGAATCCTGTTGGTCGCGGAAGACCCGCATATTCTCAGCACGATGCGTCGGACGCTGACACGCGCAGATTTTATCCCACTGGCGGTTTTCGACCTGAGTGACCTGGATCGGCTGGTGGAGGAACAGAAACCGGAAATCGCCGTCATTGACTTGTCGAAGTCGGACGAGAAAGGGTTCGAGCTGGTGGAATGGCTCGTGGCGTCACATCAGACCTCGGTGATCGGCATTCTGGACCAGGGAGACGAAGCCAGCGCGATCCGAGCGTATGACAACGGCGCCGACGGCTACATCGTAAAGCCGTTCTCGCCCACGGAATTGGTCGCGAGGATCAGGGCCTCGCTTCGCAGAAAAGCGACTTCCCGCCCTGAGGAAACAACCGATGGGTACGCTGTGGGGAGCGTGAGCATTGACTACTCGTCCCACCGCGTAACCGTTGCCGGCCAACCGGTGCAGTTGACCGCGACCGAGTACAAGCTGATGCACGAACTCTCAAACAGCGCCGGGCGCGTCATGACCCAGGACGAACTGCTGCACCGGGTCTGGGGACCCGAGTACGCCGGAGAATCGCAACTGCTCCGGGCTTACGTGAAGACACTGCGTCAAAAGCTGGGTGACAACGCCCGAAAACCGTCGTATATCTTCACCGAGCACGGCATCGGCTACCGCATGGCCAAGGCCTAGCACGGGTTCGAACGAAGAGGACAAGCGCTCCAACCGGCCACCCCAGACGCATGGTGGCAAACTACAGGGCGGCGCCGGAAGACTTTTCCGGCGCCGCCCTGTGTTTGCGAGACGGATCGTAGATTACCGACCCATGGCATAGCCGTCCCGGCGCAGATCGGCGCCGCCAAACAGGCTGCCGCGCTCCCGATCGACCTCGATGGCGCACAGCGAACCCATGCGCGGTGTCCACTCGTTCCACACGTCCACATCGTGGCCGCGTTTGCGGAGTTCGTCCACCACGGACGGTTCGATACGGGATTCAACGCCGACCAGGCCAGGACGGTAGGCGTGCGGCCAGAAGGAGTTGGGGAAGCTCCAGGTGGACGCGCGAGGCGCTTCGATGGCCTGCTGCACGTCCATGCCAAACTCGGCAACGTTCAAGAATAGTTGGACCATGGACTGGGGCTGGACGTCGCCGCCCGGCGTTCCGAAGGGCATCCAAGGCTTGCCATCCTTGAACGCCATCGCCGGATTCGGCGTGAGGCGTGGCCGTTTGCCGGGGGCAAGGCTTGCGGGATGGTCCTCGTCCAGCCAGTTCTGCGCGCCGCGCGCCGACACCATGAACCCAAGACCGGCCGCGATGGGCGCGCCGCCGAACCCGTCGCTGGGCGTGGCCGAGAAAGCATTGCCCCAGCGATCCACCGCGCAGATATACGAGGTGTCCGCCGACAGCGGGCCGGCCACCGGTTCCGGTTTGCGGGCCGCATTGCCGCTGCCGGCCTGGAACGCCCAGGGATCCCCGGCATCGGGCATTTCGGGGTGAGCCCTGCCGGAGTCTATCTCCCGCCGCCGGATGTCCGCGTACTCCCGCGAGAGCAGACCGGCCATGGGAACGTCCACGAAGTCGGGGTCGCCATAATAGGCGTGACGGTCGGCGAATGCCAGTTTCAACGCCTCCAGAACGGTGTGGATGTACTCGGCGGAGTTGTGGCCCATGCCCCGCAGGTCACAGCCTTCGAGGATGCGCAGCGCGTGGAGGTTCATCGGTCCCTGGCACCACGGGCCGCAGGCGTACACCTGGATTTCTGCGGAGTTCGGGCTCTTGTAGTCGATCATGGGTGGCGTGTCCACGCCCACGGAGAAATCTGCCAGGTCGTTCATGGATAGCCATCCGCCCTGGCTCCGGATGAACGCGACCATTTCCTCGGCGATATCGCCCTTGTAAAACAGGTCGCGCGCGGCCTGGATGGCGGCCTCTCGTCCTTGGCCGGACGCGGTGCGCTCGGCGTCGATCATGCGCCGGAAGGTACGGGCCAGGTCCGACTGCACGAGCAGATCTCCGATGCCCAGGGCCTTGCCTCCGGGATAGAAGATCTCCATGGTGCTGGTCCACTGGCTGGTGTCCCCTTCGTCGAGGATGATGTTGTCGCCGCTGCTGACCAGGGCTCGGTGCAGCGTAGCGGGAATGGGGAAGCCGCCAGCCGCGATCTCCAACGCCGGGGTGACCACCTGCTCAAAGGTCATGGTCCCGTAACGGCTGAGGGTGGTGAGCCAGGCGTCCGGGGCCGCCGGCGTCACGGTGCGCATCACGCCGTGGGGCATGTCGCCGCCGTGTTCGCGCCGGAAATAGTCGATCGACGCCTCAGCCGGCCAGCGACCCAGGCCGCTGATCTCCTTGGTGTCGCCGGATTCAGCGTGATGGATGATGATCGGAGCCACGCCACCGAAACTGGTGTACTGGGGCAGCGTCACATTGATAACCATCCCCGCGGCCACTCCGGCGTCCATAGCGTTGCCGCCCTGCTCGAGGATCCGGTAACCGGCGGCCGTGGCCAGGTAGTGACCGGTGCTGACCATGTGGGTGGCGCCGCCCACCAGCGGACGATAGCTTCTCAATCCCAATGCCATAGTGACCTCCGCGGCGGGGGCCGCGCTCGAATTCGGTGGCGATTTGCCTGGCCGCAGTATAGGGCATCGGCGTGAGGGCCGCCAGTTTGAGCTCAACCCGGGCCGTTTCCCGTGCGGAAACACCTCCAACGATTCCGACAAATGTTGCCACAAGTCGATGCAAACGGGATACAATGCAGGCACATCTGGGAAACTTGACGCTACACATTTGGCGGGTCACAAGATGAACAACCGCCGGTCACTGTGATGCCAGACCGTGACACACAACGCTCCCGCTCAACCCAGGTTGGCATCCTGATGAAAGCCTACCGGGAGGCATTTTCGACCGGCAATGGAACCCGGGGCCTGACGCAAGAGGAATTGCTGCGGCGCATGGCGATGGTGGACAGTCAATACGCTGACCGTTCCAGCCATACGATGGTTTCTCGCTGGGAATCGGGAGCCACTCGACCCAATAAGCAGCGGATCGAAGTATTCGGCAAAGCGCTCGACCTCGCGCCCACCGAAGTGGCAGGACTGGTGACCTTGGCGGGATTCGATGCCGGTGTCGAGGCTGAGCCGGGACATCCTGGCGCCGAGCGGGACAACCCAGTGTTCCAGTCGGAAAATCCGTCCATGCCGGGACCGGCGGTTCCATCCCAGCCTCCGGCAAGGATCATTGCCGCCCAGGGCATTTTGGAAGAGCTCCGGTTTAGCGTGATGAGCTGTCTCCTGCCCGGTCTGTGCATTGTGGGCAGTGGATACCTGCTGTCCGCGGCCGGCCTGATGGATCCATGGCTGCCTATCGTCTATGTTGTCTGCATCGTGGGCCTGATGCTGGCGTACAAATTCATGAGGATGCGCGGGCCCTATGCTCTTCGGGAATTCCTGTCAATTTCGTTGTTCTTCCTCCTGAGCACGCAACTGCTGCAATCGGCTATGACCCGCATGGACAACTACGGATTCTACACCCTGGGCGAATTCGCGGTGAAACCCTTACCGTACATGCTGGCGCTTACGGTGAATCTGGTGATTGCGTCGGTTGCTGCGCTGTTGTTTCAATTGCTTTACAACTGGCATTACGTCTCCGGCCGAGGCGCCGCCGACCCCTTGCGACGGGCGATAACCGTGGTGGTGCCCCCGGCTTTCCTGGCATACATGAGCATCCTCGTACTCTCGAATATCGCAGTGTGGATACAGTTCGGGATGCAAGTATCCGCCGTGTCGGCAGTATTCATCATTTTGCTGCTGCTGCAGGACCCGACCACAGATCCCCCGGAGCGCGACCGTAGGTTCTTATTCTACGCGACCGTGGCGGTGACCATTACCCTGACCACTGTCGGCGCCGCCACAATGCTCGCTGTGTACCTGGTCCCGGGACTGCCCTCTGTCCTGCCCGACCATAACCTCCTTTATTCGTGGGAAATTGACTACAACGCTCTCGGCTATCCACCCGAAGAGGCAATGGAGAGGCTGAATGTGGGATACCTCTGGCAGGCCATGTGCACGTTCGTGTACATGGTGTTGGTGGTCGGCGGAAGCCTGATCGTGGCAATGTTCAGGCTGAACAGCCGACCGGCGTCCATCACCGAGCCGGAGGTCATGAGTGCGTCGACCGGGACGGCGGCGAACCCACCATAGGCAGCACAGCGGGTTTCGTTTCTCTCGGGTCCGGCCACCGACCCGTTGCTTGGTCAATACAGGTGTCCGGCGCCGGCCGGCTTCGGGAGGATCGCCAGCTTTTGAGCCCGGGCCCGTCGCGGGTGCTGTTCGGTTGCCGTAGCAGGCCCGACCCGGGTCAGCCTCCGCCGGCCGCATTCCCTTGACTCCGTTGATGGCCCTGACTACGCTGGCATTGGCATCCCCGGATCCGTCCTCTCACGCCCTTTTCAATTCACCGACCCCACGTCCTGGAGGGACCCGCCCATGTACGACCTGCTCATCAAAGGCGGCACCGTAATCGACCCAACGCAGAACCTGAACGGCGCGTACGATGTGGCAATATCCGATGGCAAAATCGCAGCCGTCGCCGCCGACATCTCGGCCGATGAAGCCTCGCGCGTCGTGGAGGTGCGCGGCAGATACGTCACCCCCGGACTGATCGACCTGCACACCCACGTGTACGAAGGCGTCAACGGCAATGGCGTCAACGCCGATGTGGGCGGCGTCCGCGCCGGCGTCACAACCATGGTGGATGCTGGCAGCAGTGGCTGCGACACCTACGGCGGCTTTCCCGCGCACATCATTCCCAACAACGCCACCGAGGTGATCCCCTTCCTGCACATCTGCCGCACCGGCCTGGCCACCACGCCGGACATCTTCTCGCCCAGCAGCATCGACCTGGAGCGGACGATTCAGGTGGTGGAGGAAAGCAACGGCACCATCCGCGGCATCAAGGCCCGCATGGTCTCTCCGGCACTGGAGATCATGGGCATGGAGATGCCCCGCCTGGCCAAGCAGGCAGCCCGGGAGGCCGGCGTGCGCCTCATGGTCCACATCGGCGATACCGAGAAGCGCTATCCCGCCGAGGTGATCCGGGAATTGCTGCCGATCATGGAGCCGGGAGACATCGTCACTCACTTCTTCACCGCCAACCCGGGCGGGGTGCTGGACAGCGACGGCAACCTGGTGCCCGAGGCTCGGGAAGCCCACGAGCGCGGCGTCTGGCTGGACACCGCCCACGGGCGCGCCAACTTCAGCTTTGACATCGGCGAACGCGTGCTCGACCAGGGCGTGGAACCCCACTGCATCAGCACCGATCTCACCGTGCCGGGACGCGTCCGCACCGTCCACAGCATGACCGAGATGATGACGCGCTTCCTGGCCATGGGCTTCACCCTGGATCGGGTGGTGGAGATGTGCACCATCAACCCCGCGCGAGCCATCGGCGAAGAGGAGCGGCTCGGCAGCCTGGAGGTCGGCAAGCAGGCCGACGTTTCGGTGCTGGACATCCAGGACGGCGACTGGGTGGTCTACGACGTGCTGGGCAACGGCCGGCAATCGGAACGCGCCGTTACCCCCGTGCTGTCGGTGAAGCGGGGCGAGGTATTCGAAGCCGGCTGGGGACCCCGACCCTGGGGATGGGAGCCGGACAACGCCTAGGGGCGATATCGAACGTACGCGAGCAAAGATAAGCAGGATTTACTGAATGAGCATTCAAGGAACCTTGGGCCGCAGGGGCGACGATGCGCTGCGAGAGGATTACAAGATGGTTGAAGTGATATTGAGTTCCCCAAGGGGGTTCTGCGCCGGTGTGGTGCGCGCCATCGACGTCGTGGAGGAATGCCTGGAGCGGTTCGGTCCTCCCGTTTATGTCAAGCACCAGATCGTGCACAACCCGTACGTCGTCGCCGAGTTGGAGCAGAAGGGCGCCATCACGGTGGAAGAGGTTGACGAGGTCCCCGACGGCTCCCTGGTGGTGTTCTCGGCGCACGGCTCGCCGCCGGAAGATTTCGAAAAAGCGGCCGAGCGCAACCTCAGGGTTATCGACGCGGTGTGCCCGCTGGTGACTCGGGTGCACAACGAGGCCAAGAAGTACCACCGCGAAGGCAAGAGAGTGCTGCTGGTGGGGCATCAGGGCCACCAGGAAGTCCGCGGGACCATGGGCCAGGCCCCCATGACGCTGATCAACGATTCCGCGCCCCTGTCCGAACAGGAAGTCAGCGCCGACATGGACTGGTCCGACGACACCGCGGTGGCCGTCATAACCCAGACGACCCTGTCCGTGGGCGACACCGCCAACGCCATCGGCGCCATCCAGGAACGGTTCCCCGGCGCGGTGGTCCGGAATGACATCTGCTACGCGACCACCAACCGCCAGGACGCGGTCACCCAGATGGCCGGACTGGTCGATGTGGTATTGGTGATCGGCGCTCAGAACTCGTCGAACTGCAACCGGCTGCGGGAGGTCGCCGAGGCCAACGGTACGCCGGCCTACCTGATCAACGGCCCGGACGAAATTGACCCGGAATGGTTGGTGGGATGCCAGCGAGCGGGCATAACCTCCGGCGCATCCACGCCGGAGGTGCTGGTGGAGGCAGTGATAGCCGAGCTCAAGCCGGAAAAAGTCACCCTCCTGGAAGGCGCCGAGGAGGACATCACCTTCACGCTGCCCCGGGAACTCCGCTGAACGTCACGCCTCCGAATTGCGCGCCACACGGATTGGCTGCCGTACCCTGAACGTTTAGCCCAGGACCGGCGGCCAGTGCGACTGCCTGCGCTGGGCCGCGCTCAGCACCCGGCAGGTGCTCAATTCGATCCGCCCCGCGCTTTCCCGCACCTGCTGGTACGCCTCCATGAAATTGGAGGTCAGGATGCCGGCCGGCAGCGCGAACAGCCCGATGCCCAGAAGGGCGATGAAGCCGGCGATCACCCGCCCAACCAGAGTGCCCGGCACCACCTCCAGCGACGGCAGTGTGGTCAGGATCACCACCGAGGCCCACAACGAGTCCCCGATGGACCCGAACTGTTCGTGGTTCCCGTTGGGCAGATTGGTTTCCGCCGAGTGCATCAGGTAGCCCGCCGCCAGCCAGAACACGCTCAGGGTCACCAGCACGCTGACCAGCTGCGACGCCGACCGCAGCATCACCCGTCCCATCAGTCGCATCGCCGGGAAGCGCCGGCCGGTCATGATCAGCCGGGACACCAGGCGGAAGATGGGCAGCACCTCAACCTCGCCAAAGACAATCATCACCACCAACGTGGGCCAGATGGCGATAAAGTCGATAATCGCCGCCGCGTTGGTGGTGGCATATCGCAGCCGGCTCTTCCATCCCGCTTGCCGGTAGTTGCGGTGCCAGACGATGCACCACAACCGGATGAGGTACTCGGCGGCGAACACGCTGATGAAGAAGAACTCCAGCTTGGTGTTGCCGATGGCCAGGTTGACCGCGCTGAACATCACCAGCCCGAAGATGGTGAAATCCACGATCCGCGCCGCGCCGCCGCTGTCCGCCTCCAGCACGTGAAACACTGCATGCTGGAGCCGCACGTAGGGGTGGGCGTCGGGCAGCCGGCATTGCAGCAGGGAAGACCCGCTGGAAAATATCCCCATGGATTATCGCGGACCGATTTCGGGTGTCGTCACGACGCGGCGTCGTGATGACTGTGGCGCTACATGGCGGTCCGCCCGCCGTCGATCACCAACTCGCTCCCGGTCATGAAAGACGCCTCGTCCGACGCCAGGAACAGCACGCCGTAGGCGATGTCCTCAGCCTGACCCAGCCGGCCCAGCGGGGTCCGGTTCAGCCGGTCCTCGCGGCCGCCGGCGGCCAGCAGGTCGGCGGTCATGTCGGTCTCGATGGTGCCCGGATGCACGCTGTTGCAGCGGATGCCGTCGCCGGCGTGCTGGATGGCCGTGGATTTGGTGAACAGGCGCACCGCGCCCTTGGAGGCGGTGTAGGCCGAGGAGATGTGGTTGCCCACCAGTCCGGCCACGCTGGAGATGTTCACGATGGAGCCGCCGCCGTTGCGCCGCATTTCGGGAATGGCCGTCTTGGTGCCCAGGAACACGCCCTTGGCGTTGACGCTCATCGTGACGTCCCAGTTCTCCATCGTGGTGTTTTCAACCCGCTCCGGCATGTATACGCCGGCGTTGTTCACCAGGATGTCCAGCTTGCCGAACCGTTCCACCGCGGCCGCGATGCCGTCCTTCCAGGACTGCTCGTCGGTGACGTCCAGATGGACGAACAGACACTCGCCGCCCAGCTCGTTGATCTCGGCCTCAACCTGCCGGCCCAGCTCATCCCGCAGGTCGCCGATAACCACCTTGCAACCCTCGCGGGAGAACATTCGCGCCTCGGTGGCGCCCATGCCCCGGGCGCCGCCACTGATGAAAGCTACCTTATTTTCCAGTCTCATTTTTGATCCCTCGCTGTCATGATTGCTGTCGCAGTTGATCCAGTTGCTCCCGGAGCCGTGTGATTTCGGCTTCGGCGGCACGGTGGGCGTTCTCAGTCTCCTGGTGCGTCCGCAGCCATTCTCCTGCCGTTGGATCGTACAGCCGCAACTTCAAGTCAGGCGTAACGCAGATTTCCAGCTCCAGCCCCGCACTGTATCCACGTAGGATTCCCGCGTCGTCCGTGGTGAGCGGCTGCTCCCGGTATTCAGTGCCTTCCAGGGTTTCCAATACGAGAGCCGGCGTAAAGTAGGCTCCGGTCGGGTCGAAACGCGCATATTCCGTGACGCCCATGTCGGCGTAGATGCGGCGCTTTTCCGTGGCATCCCGCCGCCAGGTGGAGGAAGAAGCGATCTCCATGACAAAGTCCGGAGCCCTTCCCTCGCGCCAGACCAGCCACGAATCCCGGGGATGGCTGCCGGTGGCGCCAAACACCACGAAGACATCGGGCGCAACCCTGACGTCATTGCGGTTCATCCGATAATAGATCAGCATGTCACCGGCGACGTAGACTTCGTCACGCTCGTGGTACCGGACCCGCAGCGTGGACACGGTATCGGTAAGCGGTGTGTACTGCCATTCGGATTCGGCCATCGGTTCACCATCGGAAGACGGGTAGTCGATGGTGAGATCATCGACCTCATTCTCGTCGTGAGGAAGCTGTTGTCTTGCAGTTTTGCTGACCATCGACTTCGCTCCTAATTTGTGATGCCAGGCGGTGCGACGGCTGATCGGCTACGGCAATGGATGATGCGGAAGTGAATTGCCGTTAAACGCGGTTTCACACTGACATTCATTATAGGCGAGGCCGGCGGCGTATGCCCAAGGCGATAACGCCGGCCAGCAGGATCACGCTGGCGATGTCCAACGGTCGTTCGCTCGAACCTGTCGCCGCTCCGCAGGCGCCACCGCCGGCCATTTCAGCCCCCGGTAAAACCTCGGGACTGTGCCCCGGACCCAGCGCCACAAAATCGGCAAACGCCATCCACGCCGGGGCGGTGCGGGTGCACAGCCCGGTTCGCGTGCCGTCCCAGGTGTACACGATGTACTTCCGCCCCTTCTTGAACTCGTAGCCGCAGGATATTCCGCTGGACTCCGTTTCGACTATCAGCGTTTCCCGGCGCGGGCCCTTCCAGACCCGGCTGACCTTGAACTCCACTGCCACCGGATCGGCCGTCGACATCCGGAACGGAGGATGGCCCAGGGGTCTGACGGCGACGACTTCTCCGGCGAAGACGGCATCGGCTTCGGCCAGGGCTTCTGCCGGCGACCCGGAAGACGCGCACGAACAGGCGTGGGCGGGCCTCGGGAACGACAACGCGGCCAGCAGGTAAATGGCCAGGCAGAGCGCGACGGCCACGCCTACCAGATAACCGCGCTTCGCTGGCGATGACATCGCCCGAGGTCGGCCGACGGCGATGCTACTGCGCGAACAACCCGCCGTCGATCACCAGTTCGCTGCCCGTCATGAAGGACGACTCGTCCGACGCCAGGAACAGCACGCCCCAGGCCACGTCCTCGGCTTGCCCGACCCGGCCGATGGGCGTGCGGTCCAGCGACGCCTGCCGCGCCGCGTCGTCCCGCAGCAGGGTCGGCGTGGTCATCGGCGTCTCGATGATGCCCGGGTGCACCGAGTTGCAGCGGATGCCCTCGGCGGCGTACTGGATGGCGGTGGATTTGGTGAACAGCCGCACCGCGCCCTTGGTGGCCCCGTATGCCGGCGCCCGCCAGCTGCCGATCAGGCCGGCCACGCTGGAAATATTGATGATGGAACCGCCGCCGGCCTTGCGCATTTCAGGAATCGCGGCCTTGGTGCCCAGGAACACGCCCTTGGCGTTGATGTCGAAGATGTTGTCCCAAAGCTCTTCGCTGGTGTCCTCAATGCCCACCTGCCGGTAGATGCCGGCATTGTTCACCAGGATGTCCAGCTTGCCGAACCGCTCCACCGCGGTGTTGACCGCGGCGTTCCACTCGTCCTCGCTGGTGACGTCCAGCTTCACGAAGACGCACTCGCCGCCGGTCTCGTTGATTTCGGCCTCCAGTTGCCGGCCCTCATCCTCCAGTACGTCGGCGATGACCACCTTGCACCCCTCGCCGGCGAACAGGCGGGCCTCAGCGGCCCCTTGCCCCCGCGAGCCGCCGCTG
The DNA here is from genome assembly GCA_951813535.1 of uncultured Dehalococcoidia bacterium. Classification (GTDB taxonomy): domain Bacteria; phylum Chloroflexota; class Dehalococcoidia; order Lucifugimonadales; family UBA3495; genus Bin87. The sequence continues at coordinate 4,132,082 of OX638345.1, forward strand.
ATCAGGGCAACCTTGTTTTCCAGACGCATACAAACACCTCCAGGATGACCGCCCGTTTGACGGCTGACGTTGGCTCCGGGATAAGGCTTCTACTCGACGCTAAGATTGTAGCCGAGCATGATAGGCAGTCAAGCGCGGCACTACGAGGTCTTGCCACCGAATGGCCTGGAGCAATGCGCGGGGATGGCGCTCCGGGTGGGCGTATACGCGCTATGGGCTATAATCATGGGCGGATATTATTATCCGTACGTTGACAATCGCCAGGCAAACCGCCTGCCCCGTCAGGCGTATCAGGTGCAAACCTTGAGGACGGCCGGTCGTAAACGACTCAGACCTGCCGGCTCCAGTTTTGTCGCCACCCAGAATAGGTACCAACGACATCAGAACGCAAACGGCACAAGCAGGGCAGAGAGAGATTAACAAAGCATGGTTCATGGCCGTGCTGGCGCTCACCGTTTTTGCGACGATAAGCGCGATCCTGATCGTCCCGCCGTTGCTGGTGGAAATCGCGACCGACCTGGACATATCGGTGGCCGTGGCCGGCCAGCTGGCGACCGCAACCTTTGCGGCCTGGGCGGTCACGGGAGTCTCGGCCGCTCCCCTGTCCGACTCCTTCGGACGCCGGCCAGTGGCCCTGGTGAGTCTGGCAGTGCTCTCGTTATCCACCCTGGGTTGCGCATTCGCGCCCAACCTCGAGACGCTGCTGGCGTTGCGGGTCCTGACCGGCCTGGGTGGGGGAGTGATTCCTCCCAACATCGTGGGGTCGGTGGCCGACGTCATTTCCCCCGCCAGGCGGGCGCGGGCGGTGAGCGCCCTGCTGTCGATCCAGGGGTTGGCCGCAGCCATCAGTGTACCGCTGGTTGCGGTGCTGGCCGAAGTGGGCGGCTGGCAATTTGCGTTCGTCTTGTACGGAAGCGTGCTGGTGGCCGCGCTGGTGGCGAACTTCCTGTGGCTCCCCAAACAGCAGGGAGAGCGGGTCCGGAATTTCGCATACTTTTCCAGATACAAGGCCCTGGTGTCGATACGGTACTTCCGCGTGGCGGTGCCGGTGAACGTGACGCAGCGTATCGCCTTTTGGGGGAGCATCAGCTTCTTCGCCGCTTACCTGATAAATACTTTCGGCCTGAGCGTGGGGTTCGTGGCCCTGCCGTTGGCGATAACCTCGATTGGGCAGATGGTCGGCACCTACAGCGCATCCTACGGGGCAAACCTGAGGTATCGCGCGCTGATCATCGCCGCCTGTGGCATCGTCGGCGGGGCGTTGGGGTTCGTGGTGTTTTCCGTGGAGATGGGGCTGTGGGCAACAGTGGCAGTTGCGACGGCCAGCACCGGCCTGCTGAGCGTGACCTTCCCAATCCTGATCTCCGCCAGCACCGAGTACTCCGGCGAGTCCAAGGCCACCGGTGTGGGCCTCATGGGGTTCAGCAACCAGGGCGGCGGGATGCTGGGCGCTGCCATAGCGGGGGCGCTGTTGGCGAACGTTGGCTACGGCGGAATCGGCTACATGTGCGTCGGCGCAACCGTCGTCAGCGCGCTGCTCACCAGCCTCTTTGGCCGCCAATTCGGGGAAACGGCCGGCCAGAGCAAAGGGTAGATGCGCCGGACTGGCCCGTATGCGCCGGTTTCGAGCCGAGGCTGGCCGCGTGGCATGAGCCATCCGCGAGGCGCCCTCCGGTAAAATAGATCCATGCTGGCAATGCTGCGCGTCCCCGGCCGCCCGTTCCGGTTACTTTCTTTTCCGCGACCCAATCTGGCCACGATGCTGTTGGTCCTCGCTTTCTCGATCTCACTGGCCGCCTGCTCCACCGGGCACCCTGCCGCCGACTTCACCCTGAAGACCTTCGCCGGCGAGGAATTTCGCCTGTCTGAGCAGCAGGGCAAGGCGGTGGTCATCAACTTCTGGTACCCGTCCTGCCCGCCCTGCCGGGACGAGATGCCCGCCTTCCAGGAGGTCTGGGAGGAGTACCAGGGCCGGGACGTGCGCTTCATCGGGCTGTTTGTGCCCCAGGGTTTCGACACCGAGGTTGAAGCGAGGCAGTTCGTGGACGAGTTCGGCCTGACCTTCGACTTCGCCACCGACGTGCGGGCGCGAGTCGCCCAGGAATACGCGGTGCAGTTCTTTCCCACCACTTATTTCATCGACCAGGGCGGCCGGATCCACAAGATGGAGATCAGCCGCATGGACGTCGACACGCTGACCGAAATACTGGACGACCTGCTCTGATGGTCGACGTGCTGGGCATAATCCTGCTCATCATCCGCTGGGCGCACGCCCTGGCCGCGGTGGTGTGGATCGGCGGCAGCCTGTTCATGCTGCTGGCCGGCCGGCCCGCGCTGCGCACCGCTGACCCGGGCGGGCTGGTGGGTCGCGCTTTGGCGGCGGAGTTCCGGCCCATGGTCCTCACCGCCATCGCCGTGCTCATCGTGTCCGGCGTGATCCTGACGGTAGACCGGCTGACCTCTGATGCCGCCGGCACGGCCTATACGGTGGCGCTGGTCGCCAAAATTCTGCTGGCGGTGTACGCTTTCGTTGTCGCCTGGCTGATGCCTCGCCGCCGGGATCGACCCACCGGCGGGATCGGCGGCGCGATGACCGGGCCGGTAGCCTTGACCATCGCCGGTGTGTTGGTGATCGGCCTGGCCGACGTACTCACCTGGCTGTTCGAAAAAGGGCTGGCGGGCTGACATTAGCAAAGGTGAACGAATTGCGAACTGACCTGCTGGACATTCTCGCGTGCCCGGTCTGCAAGGGTGCGCTTACCCTGCACGCGGAGGCTATTGCGCCCGACGACGCCCCGGACGCCGGCGAAGTCCTCACCGGCGTTTTGATCTGCTCCCCGTGCAACGAGGTCTATCCCATCCGCGACGGCATCCCCAACCTGCTGCCGCCCGACCTGCGGGACGCCGAAACGGCGGCAGGCAGGTAGGCGGAAGACGAATCCTATGGAATACAAGGGCCGAAAGTACCGAAAGCTGTACGCTCACTTGCTCAGCCTGTCGTCTCAGGAATGGGAGACTACATTCGCTGACGTTGAGGCCATCATCGGTGACAAGTTGCCTCCGGCGGCACGTACTCACCGGGCTTGGTGGGCGAATGACGTCAGCCACACCCATGGCAAGGCTTGGCTCGCCGCCGGCTGGAAGACGGCGGAGGTGGATATGGACGCCCAGACGCTCCTGTTCCGGCGCGAGGACTTTTATTCGCCGGACGGGCAATCGGTGTCCACCAACGACGCCCTGGACGCGCTGGATCAATTGCAGACAGCGCTGGGGGTTCGCGGTGTAGACCTCGCTGGGTGGGCGCGAAACCTGCGAGCGGAACGGCGCGCCAATGGACAGTGACGATTCATCTGGACACCAGTTTTCTCATCCGGGCGTTGATACCGGATTCGCCGGAGAACCATAGATTGCGGGAATGGATCCGCGCCGGCGACACCATAGTTGTCAGCGCAGTGGCTTGGGCTGAATTCCTGTGCGGCCCGTTGACTGCTGACGAACTGCAACTAGCCGCCCGGGTAGTTGGACTGCCGCAAGATTTCACGTCCCGACATGCAATGATCTCCGCTCGTCTGTTCAACGCATCGGGCCGACGGCGAGGCACGATGGTGGACAGCATGATCGCGGCGGTCGCGCTGGGAGCGGGCTCCCAATTCGCGACCGCCAATGAGGACGACTTTACCAGATTTACGGAACAGGGCTTGCGATTGGTGTAGACCTCAGCCGCTCGTCAGGATCGCTGCCACCTCGGTGGCCAGGCCCTCGGCCCGTTCCCGCAGGGCGGGGCGGTCCAGGTTCTCGATGGGGTGCTGGGTGAAGATCGTCGGATAGTCTTCCGCGCCCCACATCTTGGCCATGGCGTTGGCCGTGGGAATGAACCGGTCGGTGCAAATGGTCGCGGAGGGGAGGCCGGCCTTTTCAACGTGAATTCCGTCGTGCACACTGCACGCGCTGCAACTCCCTCAATCGCCGATGGCCACCACCACCGCATCGACGCTGGCCACCAATTCCTCCAATTCCGCAGGATCGGCCGGCCGCGATGCGCTCGGCTTGCGCAGCCAGCGCACCTCTCGGATCTCATAGCGATTGCGCAGCACCTCGGCCAACTCCTCGAGCAGTACGTCCGCGTTGCGCTTGCTGTCGTCGATCAGACCGACCCGGGTGCCCGCCAAGGTGGGGAGGCGCGGCGCGCCGTCGAACGGCGCAATGACCGGCTCGGTGACCGGGTTGACCAGTTGGTAGGTTTGGGTAGCCATGTTAGCCCTCCTGGGACGGTTCCTGAAGCCGCTAAGGTATTTGTACTTTCTTGGTGACTGCGGTTGAGCCGACTTTCGGCCCCCAACTCGGTATCACCGACGAAGAGTTGGACTCTTCTCCGCCGGCGAATACTACCAGAATATCGTCCGGTTCGGGAATAAGGGACACCATTGTGGCCTCGTCGCCCGGTTCCACGTCGCCCCGCAGCACCAGCCCACGCTTCAGGTCGGCTACCGAGCGCTGGATGTTGGCGTGCAGGTACTCTCGTACTTGTCGCTTCGTCCAGTCTCGCCACAGGTTGCTGTTGCCTGCGATGGTGACCGCCACCTGCCCCTGCCGGATGCCCACCGATACGTCGCCCACTGATCCCGAGGTGGACATCGACGTTCCCAAAGAGGATGCCACGTCCGCGATGGCGTACAGGATGGGCTCGGGCCGTCCGATGGACCGCACTTGTCGGGGCGCCTCGCTGGCAAACACCGTGACCGTGCTGTCGTCGGCGTGAAAGCCGCGCTCTACGTGCAGGGGCGTCCAGTGGGTCTCGCTCTCCGCCTCGGCGATGCAGTAGGTGTACTTGCCCGGGTGTCCGATAACGCTCCGGTCAAACAACCCGGGGATGGCGGCGCAGGCATTCATCAGGATGAGCCGGATGGAGCGCCCGATGGTGCCGTTGGCCCGGTTGCCCGGTCCGAACAGGTTGTTGCGGCTGTTCAGCCCGATCTGCTCTCGGATGGGCCCGTTGACGATGCACAGCACTGCCGCGCCGCCCATGCTGGAGGAAGGCCCGACGAGGTTGAACACCGGATCCAGCATTGCCTCGGTGGCCGCCAGCACCACCGGGAAGTATTCGGGTACGCAGCCGGCCATCACTGCGTTGGCCGCCGCTTTCTCCACCGTGATCACTCGCCGCCGCTCCGGCAATTCCCCGATAACGTCTTCGGGCCCGCGCCCGGAGTAGCCGATGAACTCTGCCACGCGGGCCGTCGTGGGCGGCACCACGGGCAAGCCGTCGCTCCAACCCAGTTCATAGCCTTTCTCTATAGCGGAGAGTGCGTCATCCCAGGTGGTGGTGGTTATGTCGGTGAACGTGGTCAAATTGATTGCCTCTGAATGATGTGGGTTGGTTGCAACGGTGGGGGCGAATGGGCATTCGCCCCCAAACGGTCGCACTTCGGGTGTATGTCTATGCCTTGGCGTACTTGGAGAAGCTGCGCAACTCGCGCGGCGGGTCCATGTGGCTGCCGCGTATGGTGAAGGACACCTCGGAAACGTACACCGCGCCGGTGCTGTCCACAGCGATCCCGTGCGGCGCGATGAACTGCCCGGCGCCCTCACCCTCTTCCGGAGCGCCGAATACGCAGACGCGGTTGCCTTCCCGGTCGTAGATGGTGACGCGGTGACCCAGGCCCGGCGCATCGTCCACGCCGCCCATGCCGTTCAGCTCACCAACATAGATGTGGCCGCCCCAGTAGACCATGGCGTCCGGCCGGTGGATGTTGCTCCACATCTCCGTGAAGTTGCCGTCGGTGTCGAACAACTGGATGCGGTGGCATTCCCGGTCCACCACGTACACCCGCTCATCCTCGTCGAAGGCGATGTTGTGCGGGCGGATGAACTGGCCGGCGTCGATGCCCGGCTCGCCCCACGAGAACTTGTACCCGCCCTCGGCGGTGTAGACGTGGATGCGGGAGTTTCCGTACCCGTCGGAGACATAGATGTCGCCGTTGCTGGGGCGAATGGCCGCGGAGGTGGGACGGTTGAAGGGCTGCCCGCTCCAGCGCGGCGCCGGGTGGTTCTTCTCGCCGATCTCCATCAGCTTTTCGCCGGTGACGCTGAACTTCTGGATGGTGTGGATGCCGTCGTCGGCGGCCAGCAGGGTGTCGTCGGCGGCGCTGTAATACAGGCCGTGGGTCCGGTTGTCGCTGAAGTGGCCCTGTCCGAAGGAACGCTCAAAGTTGCCGTCCTTGTCGAAGACCATGATGGGATGCTCGCCACGGGTCAGGATGAACACGCGGTCATCGCCGTCCACGGCCACGCCGGGGCACTCCAGCAGGCGCATGCCATCCGGCAGCTTCAGCCAGTCCTCGACGAAGGTGTACTGGAAATCTCCTTGCCCAAAAGTTCCAGGCATAATCTTCTCCCTTGCAGACAGTGTGTCGGTTTGAATGGTTCGGGGCTATCTTACTTGCCGCCGCACTACTGGGCAATACACCCGCCGTCGATGACCAGCTCAGCGCCCGTCACGAAGGACGCTTCATCGGATGCCAGGTACAGCACGCCGTAGGCAACCTCGATGGGATGCGCGCGCCGGCCCAGGGGAACCTGCGCCAGCCGCTGCGCCGCGACCTCCGGATCGGCGTAGGTCGACGCGCTCATGGGCGTCATGATCGGCCCCGGGTGCACGGAGTTCGCGCGGATGCCCTCGCGGGCATGCTGCACCGCCGTGGCCTTGGTGAACAGGCGCACCGCTCCCTTGGATGCGTTGTACGGATGCGACCGCGACCACGCTCCGGTCATCCCCGCGATGGACGAGATATTGATGATCGACCCACCGCCGGCGCGGCGCATGGCGGGGATGGCGGCCCTGGTGCCCAGAAAGACTCCCTTGGAGTTGATGTCCATCACCCGGTCCCACTGCTCGACGCTGGTGTCTTCCAGCGAGATATTCCGCGCGCCGCCCTCCACGGAGATGCTGATGCCGGCGTTGTTCACCAGCGCGTCCAGCTTCCCGTAACGTTCTTCCGCCAACGCGACAATGGCCTGCCAATCATCCTCGCTGGTCACGTCCAAATGCGCGTAGGCCACGTCCAGGCCTTCAGCACTGCAGTCCGCCTCCACCTGCTGCCCGAGGTCGTCCAGGATGTCGCCGAAAACGACGTTCGCGCCTTCCCTGGCAAACAACCGGACTTCCTCTGCGCCCATGCCGCGGGCGCCCCCGCTGATGATCGCAACCTTCCCGTCCATTCGGCCCATGATGTTCTCCCTTTCAGCACCGGCGAGTTACTTCGCCGGAAGATTTTCGTCGATGATGGCTTGCAGTTGCTGCACGAGCGGTGGGAGATGCACCTGAATAACCAACCATAGTTCGTCCAGGTCAACCGTGTCGTAGTCGTGAATCAGCACGTTGCGAAGGTCGGTCGTGTCCTGCCACGGGACATGTGGATAGTGGGCGCGAAACTCCTGCGGGGTCCGCCGCGCGGCCTCGCCGATTACTTCCATCCATCTGATAAGCGCCGCTTCCAGCATCTCATCAGCATCAAGGTCAGCCCGGAGGCGACCCCTCATCGTGGTCAAAACGCGCTGCGCATTGTCACGCATCTGCTGCACGGCCACCATTGGGTCACGGCGCGACATAGACTTCCTCCGCCTCATCCAGCACTTCCTGGCGGAAGTACGGGCTGAGGGATGCGGCGGTATGCATGTCCACTTCCCGGCCCAACATTGCCGTCAACTCCCGCCGCATCTGGAAGAAGACGAAGCCCGCCGCGTAGCCGGGCTCAAATTCCACCAGCACGTCCACATCGCTCCGCGGCGTGAAGTCGTCGCGTATCACGGAGCCGAACAGCGCCAGCCTGCGGACGCGGTGGCGCCGGCAGAACTCGGCGATCCGCTCGCGGGGTATGTCGATGCGGGCTGGCACCGTATTTCTTTCTGACGCTGGAGAAGGAGCGGTTAGTCACATATGCGGCGTTGACAGTAGTTGCCGCACCGCCGGATAATCCTACCAGCAGGGAGGCAAATGTGGAAAGCGCTCTCGCCCGCAACGCGCTCGAAATCGCCATCATAGGCGGCTTGATTGCGATCATCGTGGCGTTCATCACGATTGGGGCTATATTCGTTTTCCGGCTGTTCAACCGGGTTGACCAGCTTGCCGACAAGCTGGGGGAAACCAACGACAGAATCGGCGAAACCCGTAATGAACTGATCGAGAAAATCGACCAGAGACACCGGGAACTGATCGAGAAAATTGACCAGAGACACCGGGAACTGACGCAAGAGATGGCACAGATGAAAGCCGAAATCATCAGCGCGCTGGTGAACCATACCCATCCCGAGCCCGGTGGCCCTCCCGTGTTCACCGCGCCGCCTCCGGTAATCCCACCCGACCAGTCGGCCCGGGATCCGGAACCGACACCGGCGCCCGCCGATAACTAACCTACGCCGCAGTGTTGTCGTCCATGAACATGCCCACCACATTTCCCTCCGTGTCGCGGAAGTTGGCGAACCAGCCGACACCGGGTATGACCGTGCGCTCCGTCACGATTTCACATCCCGCCGCCGTCACCTTGGCAACGTAGGCGTCCAGGTCGTCCACGTTGATCACCACCAGGGTCCCGCCGAAATTGACCGCAGACGCGCGGGCGATCAGCGCGCCGCCGATGCCATATGGCTCGTCATCGCCGCCGGTGTCCTGCAGGTAGTATTCTTCGGGTCCGTCCCACGTGCTGGACTTCCAGCCGAAAACATCAGCGTAGAACTTGTTGGCCCGTTCAGCATCGTCAAAGGGCAGTTCAAAGTGCACGATCTTGGGCATTGTTCCTCCGTAGGCGAATTATCATTTTCCACCGCCAGCGGGTTCAGAGACTGTCTGCCAATCCTCCGCCAGCAACGCATACAATAGTGTATCCCACCATCGGCCCTTGAAAAATTCGTTGCTGCGCAACCTCCCTTCTTTCTGGAACCCGAGCCGTTCCAGCACCCGGGCAGATGCCACATTGTCGGCGATGCACCAGGATGAGATCCGCTGCAAGCCCAGCTCACGGAACCCGAAATCGACCATTGCCCGGGCCGCCTCCGTAGCATAACCGTGCCCCCAATATTGCGGAGACAGTTCGTATCCGATATCGGCCTCCCACTCGTCGTCCGGCGCCGCAGGCCACAGTTGCCGATCAGGCCCCCGCTCTCCTGATGGACGATGGCAAGTTGAAACCTCCGCCTCGGCAGTTCCGATTGCCAGTCCCGGAACATCTCCACGAAGATCCGAACCGCAGTTTCGTCACGGTCTTCCCATGGATAGTAGCGAAGATAAAGCGGGTCGCGCTGGTATTCCAGCACGGCCCGCCAGTCGCCTTCTCCGAACTCCCGCAGGACCAGTCGCTCGGTCGTGATCTGCATTTGCGATACCGCTAGGAGATCGCGGAAGAGCCCTCCCCCTTCAGGTAATCGGCGGTGCGCAGCGCCAGCGCCTGTATCGTCGTCGTCGGGTTGATGCAGGCTCCGGTGGTGAAGATGCTTCCGTCGATGATGAACAGGTTGGGCACGTCGTGGGCGCGACCCCAACGGTCCACCACCGAGCGATCGGGGTCGGATCCCATACGCGCCGTGCCCAGCAGGTGCCAGCCGGCGTTGCGCCGCAGCCTGGAGGAGACGACCTTCTTCGCGCCGGCGGCCTCCAGCGCTTCGCTGGCGCGGGCGATGCCGTGGTCTAGCATGGCCCAGGTGTTGTCGCTGACCGTGTAGTCGATCTTGGGCGCAGGTATGCCGTGGCTGTCGGTCAGCGTCGGGTCCAGCGTGACCGTGTTGTGCTCTTCGGGCAGGTCCTCGGTCATGATGACGATGCCCATCTGGTGTCGGAACCGCTCCGCGAAATCACGGTGGTGTCCCTCGCCCCATTCGACCTGCTGGCCAACCAGGCCGCCCAGCGCGACTTGCAGCGGAGCGCCGCCCACGTTGGAAATCTGCATGTCGTAGCCGCGCACAAACCCGCGCCGCACATCGGTCTCGTAGAATTCCTGGCTGAGCATGGACGAACCGCGCGGCCCGTCGTCCGGACCCAGGTCCTCGTCGAACAGGCCCATAACGTAGCCGCAGGGGTGATGCATCAGGTTGCGTCCCACCTGCCCGCTGCTGTTGGCCAGCCCGTGGGGGAACAAAGCGCTCTTGGAGTTGAGCAACAACCGCGACGTGCCGATGCCGTTGCAGGCCAGCACCACGACCTTCGCATACTGCGCCTGCAGGTTGCCGTTGTGGTCGTAGTAGGCGGCTCCGGTGGCCCGTCCGGCCTCGTCCACCAGGATCTCCCGCACCCGCGCATGGGTGATCAGGCGTGCGCCCTGCTTGAGCGCGCTGGGCCAGAAGACGATGTCGCTGCTGGACGGTGAGCGCAGGTATTCGCCCACGTCCGCCGGCCGGCCGTCGTAAGCGGCGGAGGCAACGGCATTGTCCGACGACCACCAGTGCCAACCCAGTTGGTTGAACGCCCGGGCCAGTTTCTCGCCGCCCGGGCCGATGGGCAGCGGCGGGGTGGGCCGGGCCGGCTTGGGCGGGTAGGCGGTGTCACCCTGTAGTCCGCTGACGCCGTGGGCGCGGTCATTCTGGTCGTAGTACGGCTCCAGCTCGAAGTAGTCCATGGGCCAGTCGTCGGCCACGCCATCCAGCGACTTCAGCCGGAAGTCCGAGGGGTGGAACCGGGGGAAGTGGGAGCCCCAGTGGATGGTGCTGCCGCCCACCGCGTTGTACATATACGGCGCGATGGGGGTGTCATCCTCGTTGACCGGATAGTCCTCCGCCAACCCGCGGAAGTTGGGGTTGGGATGGAAATCGGTCTGCCAGTGCAGCTGCGCCTGCGGTTCGCTGACCGGAAAGGCGTTCGGCGGCACCCAGCCACCCTGCTCCAGGCACACCACCTTGACGCCGGCCTGGGTCAGGCTCCAGGTGAAAGCTCCGCCGGAAGCGCCGGCCCCGATGACGAGAACGTCGGCAATGTCGTGTTTGCTGGCCATGGGTTGTCGCTCCTGTGTATGGAGGTTGCGGCGCATTATAACGCGTGGGAGGAGCGGTTGGGTGACGGTTCATCTGTCGGCTATAATGGCACGAGTTCCACTGCAACCAGTCTAACGTGAAGTACATAAGGAATTGACTACCATGCCAGAAGCCCACGCAGCCCTACAACGGTTCGCCGACGCTCTGGAAGCGAAAGCCAACGCTTCGAACCAGGACGAGGACGACATAGCCAGCGACGACCTGGTGGAGGCCATGGGCGACGTAGAACAAAATGCGGCCGAAGTGGTTGATCTGTTGCGACGGTTGCCGTTGTTTGGTTCGACGAATATCTGACGAATGGGAGGGGCGACTGATTTAGCCTTCACACGCGACCACGGCATGGAATATCCGCGTGCGTGAGGTGAAACTATGTGTAACGCTAACGAAAGCACGCCAGGCCGCGAACCGCTGACGCTGAAGTTCGTAGGGGCGTTGGTGGAACAGCTAGGGGCGCAAATGTACCCAAGCGCCACCGCGACAGTCGCGGAGCTGATTTCCAACGCATGGGACGCGGATGCGCGGAACGTGTGGGTGTCCATCCCTCTAGGCACGTCATGGGAGCCTGATCATGAGATCCTGGTCCTAGACGATGGTCACGGCATGACCAGAAAGCAAGCTCAGAATCGCTACTTGGTGGTCGGGCGAAAAAGGCGATTGCAAGACAACGGCAAAACCGATGGTGGTCGCTTGGTGCATGGCCGTAAAGGCATCGGCAAGCTGGCCGCGTTTGGCACTGCCAGAGTGCTCGATTGCTACTCCGTCCGGGACGGGGAAGTTACTTCGTTCCAACTCAATTACGACGAAATCCGAAAATCCCCTCCGGGGTCTGACTGTCTCTTAGACGAGAACATCGACTTGGAGCCTCTCCGCACGCCAAATGGGTCCAGCCTTGCCTCAGGTACCAGGATACGACTATCTAACCTCCGTCTGAAGAGGGCAATCCCTGAAGACCAGTTCATGCGGTCAATGTCCCGTCGTTTCTCGATTGACCAAACGGAGATGCGAGTTTTCATCAACGGCGAGCAGCTGCAACGGTTCGATATACCGGTGGCATTTCGATTTCCAAACCGGGATCACACCCCCGGGGACGCAGTGGTCATTGGGGACGACGGTTGGGGAACCGAAACTTTGCCGGATGGAAATGAAGTGCGTTGGTGGATAGGGTTTACCGAAAAACCTTTGGAAGCTGAGTACCTCCGGGGAATCTCGATATTGGGACGTAAGAAAATGCTGCAAAGACCCTTTATGTTCCAGAGAGCTGGTGGAGCACAGGGGCAGCTTGGGCAAGAGTACATCGTGGGAGAAGTAGTTGCCGAATGGATTGACCAAGGGACTGATATTGAGGACGATTTAATTCAGACCAATCGTGATCAACTGCAACTCGAAGACGATAGGCTTGATGCACTGATGACGTGGGGACAGCGCAGAATAAGATGGGCTTTGTCTCAGCGGCTTAGCGCACGAAATCGAAAAGCCACGGAATTGCTGAATATGCCGGACATCCAAGACCTGTTGAGCGACTTCACGCCTAGCGAGCAGCGGGTGTTAAAAGACATTGCGGAAAATGTCTTCGAAATCGGCGAGCTAGATGATGCACAGCTTCGGGAGTTTGTGCTGGAGCTTACCAACGGCTACAAGGACAAAGCGGTCCGGGCACTCATTGAACGGGTACAAGTTGAAGATGAGGATTTCCAAAGTAGTTTTTGGGGGCTCGTCAGGGAATTTTCCTTAATAGACGCTAGGAAAAACTTGAGCATCATTCAGGCCAGGCTCGAGACCATCGAACGCGTGGACGCAGCGGTCAAGGCGGGTGCTACAGAGGTGCCAGAGTTGCACAACGTCATTAAAGAATTCCCATGGTTGCTTGACCCTAGGTGGAGTTTGATGGGAGACGAAGTCGATATCGGTACACTAGGCGAGCCGTACGAACCGATGAGAGATGAAACGGGCAACCGTATCGACTTCTTGTTTGCACTACAACCTACAGCCCCGGCTAATCTCGACGAACTGCTCGTCGTTGAAATCAAAAGAGGCCGCAAAAGCGACGGTACAATACACCGAGCCTCAGAGAATGAGGTGAATAAATTTCACTCATACGTAGTAAATGTGCAGCGACACCTCACCGACACTCGGACAACCGTGCCAAGGGTAAGTGGACTAATGATAGCAGATCGCTACAGTCAGAGGGCAACCAACATTAAAAGTAGTTTTGAGGAGCTCCGAAGTGTTAAATTAGAATTCAAGACATGGGGCGACGTCATTGAGAACACACGGCGGCTGCATACTGGCTGGCTCAAGGTAACCCGGGGCACTACCGACACGTATGCAAGTGAGGAGGAAACGCCTGGTCCGTGATTGGGGGAGTAGCGACGGTGGATGCTTTGAATCCACAACAAAGATACAAAGCCATGGCCCACAACCGTGGTCGCACGGGCCCCGAGCGCGCGTTGGCGTCCGGGCTGTGGCGTCGTGGCTTGCGCTATTTCACTCACGATGGATACCGAGCGGTCAGCGGGAAACGATTGATGGGCAAGCCCGATATGGTCTTTCCGCGAAAGCGTGTCGTTATCTTCGTTGACGGTTGCTTTTGGCACGGATGCGCTGACTGCAACAAGGCCTCCAAATTAAGCGGCCAGTTCTGGACCGAAAAAATCGCCACCAACCAGGAAAGGGACCAGCGGGTAACGGTAATTCTGCAAGCCGAAGGCTGGACGGTGTTGAGAATTCCCGAGCATGACGTTCGCGCCAAGGCCGCGCTGGAGCAGACGATTGAACGTCTGATACCGCTATTGCTGCTGAACTCGCAGCGGGATGACCCATTGGCAACGCTTGCAACGTCTGTCGTAGAGACTGACCATGTCACTAACAGCGATTGACCTGTTCGCGGGCGGGGGTGGTCTAACCGTCGGACTAAAGCGGGCTGGATTCCAAGTCAAAGCTGCGGTTGAGTTGGAAACGCACGCTTGTGCAACGTACCGAGCCAACCATCCGGAGGTACGTTTGCTGGAACAGGACATCACCGGCGTATCCGGGGAAGAATTACTGGATATAGTCGGCCCCGGAGGGGTTGATTTGTTGGCCGGCTGCCCGCCCTGTCAGGGGTACACTAGCCTCAACAAATACGGCGATGGCGACCCGCGCAACAGGTTGGTGCTCCAGATCGCACGTTTAGCCCAAGAAATCAAGCCCAAGGCCATCATGATGGAAAACGTGCCCGGTCTAACCACGAGGGGAAAAAGCCAGTACAAGGTGCTGAAGGCCGTCCTAAAGACCCTCGGCTACAAGCTGGACGACAGCGCGAGAGTCCTCCAGGTCGCTGACTACGGAGTACCTCAGGAGCGCCGCCGTCTGGTGATTTTAGCCGGGCGAGGTCTCGAAATTGAGCTGCCGAGCCCTACTCATTCCAAAGATGGGCAGAATGGCTTGCCTCGTTGGAAGTCAGTGGCGGATGCTATCGGCGGCGAGAGATACATCGGCGATCCGGCCTCGTTGTCGCAAGCAAAGAAACGGGGAAACCTTCGGCTTTCGGACTGGCACGTGGTCAGAGACCTGTCTGAGCAAAATGAGCGGCGCATCACAGCGGCAGTGCCCGGAGAGAGTTGGGCTAGTATTCCCGAGGACCTGCGCCCCGACTGCCATCAAGGGGCATATGTAGGATTTACCAACGTGTACGGACGCATGGAATGGCATCAACCATCGCCAACGATCACTGCAGGCTGCACGACATTCAGTAAAGGCCGGTTTGGCCATCCGGTAATGAACCGTACGATTTCAGTTAGAGAGGCGGCATTGCTTCAAACGTTCCCTCGAACGTATAAGTTCGATGTCCCTTACATGGAACACGTTTGCAACATGATTGGCAACGCCTTGCCGTGCGACTTCGCCGAAGCATTGGCCAAGCAATGTTATGATACGATGTCACGCTTCATAGTTGATGAAAACGGCAGAGGCTGATCTCGCCTCTGCCGTTCGTCGCATCGTAGCTGCGTCCTACTTCCGCTCGAAAACCGCCGCCACACCCTGGCCGCCGCCCACGCACATGGTCTCGAGACCCCACTGGGCATCCTGACGCTGCATCTCGTGGAGCATGGTGGTGAGGATGCGGGCGCCGGTGGCGGCAATGGGATGGCCCAGGGAGATGCCGGAGCCGTTGACGTTCAGGTTGTCCTCGTGGGGCAACTGCCACTCGCGCAGCACCGCCAGAACCTGCGCCGCAAAGGCCTCGTTCAGCTCGATGATGTCCATGTCGCCCAGCGTCATGCCGATCTTGTCCATGACCTTGTTCACCGCCGGCACGGGCCCGATGCCCATGGTGGCGGGATGGCAACCGGTGACGGCCCAGCCGCGCAGGAAGGCCATGGGCTCCAGACCCAACTCTTCCAGCTTGTCCTCGGCAACCACCAGGCAGACGGAAGCCGCATCGTTCTGGCTGCTGGCGTTGCCCGCCGTGACCACGCCGTCGCGCATCACCGGGCGCAACCGGCCCAGCACTTCCATGGTGGTGTCGGCGCGAGGGCCCTCGTCGGCGTCGAAGATCTTGGGGTCGCCGCGACGCTGCGGAATGCTCACCGGCACGATCTCGTCGGCGAACTTGCCCGAGTCTCGGGCCGCCACGGCGCGCTGGTGGCTGCGCAGCGAGTACTCGTCCTGTTCCTCGCGAGGAATTTCGTACTCGCGGGCCAGGTTCTCCGCCGTCTCGACCATGCCGCCGGGGATGGGGCCGAACCGCTCGTCCGGCGCGATGGTGACGCGGGCGCGAGCCAGACGGTCGTGGAAGGTCACCGAGCCGAACCGCGCGCCCCAGCGGGACTCGTTGCTGTAGAACTCCGCGCTGCTCATGCTCTCCGCGCCACCGGCGATGACCACGTCGGCGTTCTCCGTCTGGATCAGCATGG
Organism: uncultured Dehalococcoidia bacterium; assembly: GCA_951813535.1. GTDB lineage: Bacteria > Chloroflexota > Dehalococcoidia > Lucifugimonadales > UBA3495 > Bin87. The sequence goes on from OX638345.1 coordinate 4,147,993, forward strand.
AGGCGTTGAGGATGGCCTGGAGACCCGAGGAACAGCGGCGGTCCAACTGGTAGCCGGGGACCTCGATGGGCAGGCCCGCCTTGAGGCTGGCGAGCCGTCCGATGGCGGGGTTTTCGCCGGACGGGTAGCCGTGACCCAGGATCACGTCATCGACCCTGGCCGGGTCCACGCCGCTGCGTTCCAGCGCGGCCTGGATCACCGTGGATGCCAGCTCGGCGGCGGGAATGTCGCGGAGCGCTCCGCCGAAATTGCCGACGGCGGTGCGGACCGGGGAAACGATGGCTACTCCTCTCATGACGGCCTCCTTGGGGCGCGGAAATTGCCGACATCAATGGGGCCGGCGTGAATGCTGGATGGTGCAGGCATGATACCCGCTGGGGGTCAGGGTGTAAAACCGGCGTGACCCACCAGAAGTCACGTTCCGAACACCGTCGAACGCTGGGGAATCGAATTCAGAACCCGCAGGCATCCCATGCCCGGGCGAACACTGCGTCCAGCATCGGCTCGGTCAGTCGGCCCGTCTGGGTGTTCTGCTGGCTGGGGTGGTAGCAGGCGATCAGCAGGGGCCCGCCATCTGGTAATAGAGTCGCCACGTCGTGGCCGAAGGGCGGCTTGCGTTCCGGCGGCGTGCGCCCTGCGGCGGCGTAGGATCGCAGGAAGGCATCGAAGGCGATGCGACCCAGGGCGACCACCGCGCGCAGGTCGGTCAGCAACTCGATCTCGCGGACGATGTAGGGCTGACAGTTGGCCAATTCTTCGCGCGTCGGCTTGTTGGCCGGCGGCGCGCAGCGGCCGGCAGCGGTGATCAGCGCCCCGTGGAGTTCCAGGCCGTCACCGGGTCGAGTGGATTCGGGCTGGTTGGCGAAACCGGCCCGGTGCAGTGCGCCGAACAGCCAGTCGCCACTGCGGTCGCCCGTGAACATGCGGCCAGTGCGGTTGCCCCCATGGGCCGCCGGCGCCAGTCCAACAATGAGCAGCCGAGCGTCGGGATCACCAAAAGCCGCCAGCGGTCGTCCCCAGTAGTCCTCCTCCCGGTACATCCGGCGCTTGACCCGGGCGGTCTCCTCCCGCCACTCCACCAGACGCGGGCAGGCGCGGCAGGCGACAACCTGCTCCTGGACCTCGCCGATGCTGGCAACATCTGAAACGTCAGGCATGGTCATATGGCATGGATGCACAGGATAAACGGGAATGATCCGTCAATGGTTCGATCCTTGTGTATCCTGTTCATCCATGCAAATTCAGTGCTGGTGTCCGTGGTCAGGCGTCGGCGCGCCCCAGCCACCGCCACCCGGCGTGCGGATGCTCAACACGTCGCCAGCCTCGACGTCCAGGGTTTCCTTGCCGGCAAGGTGCACCTCTTCGTAGCCGCCCTTCAGCAGGACGTTCTCGCCGTGCTCGCCGTGGTGGCCGCCATGGTAGCCAGGCGGAGCGTACCGACGCCGTTCGGACAACACGGTGACACGGGCAGGACTGAGAAACTCGACGTCCCGGATCAGGCCGTCGCCGCCACGGTGCAGCCCGTCGCCTCCGGAGCCACGGCGCAGCGCGTACCGCCGCAGGCGCAGCGGGAAGGCAAACTCCAGCGCCTCCACGGGCGTGTTCATGGTGTTGGTCATGTGGGTGTGGATGCCGGACACGCCGTCCTTGTCGGGACGCGCGCCCATTCCGCCGCCGATGGTCTCGTAATACACGTAGGGCTTGTCGCGGGAAATGTCGTGCCCGCCGATGATCATATTGTTCATGGTGCCCTGGGAGGACGCCGGAATCCGGTCCGGCATGGCCTGGCTCATGGCGGCAAGCAGCACGTCGGTGATGCGCTGGGAGGTCTCCACGTTGCCGCCGGCCACGCCGCGCTGGGGCAGCGGGTCCACCAGGCTCCCCCGGGGCGTGATGACCTCCACCGGCCTCAGGCAGCCCTGGTTGGCCGGAGCCTCATCGCCCACGACGCAGCGCACGACGTACAGGCTGGCGGACACGGTGACGGCACGCGGGGCGTTGATGCAGCCGGGCCTCTGGTCGGCGGTTCCGGTGAAGTCGATCTTCATCCGGTCGCCGTCCACGGTCACCGCCACCGAGATGCGCACCGGCTCCTCAGTGAGACCGTCGTCGTCCATGTAGTCGGTCACGTTGTAGGTGCCGTCGGGGATCTCCGTGATGCGACGGCGGGTCAGACGCTCGGAATAGTCCAGCAGCGCGTCCATGTGCTCGAGGGTTTCGTCCAGCCCGTACCGTTCAGCGATTTCGGTCAGACGCTTGTCGCCCACCCGGATGGACGCGATCTGCGCGGCCAGGTCGCCCTGCCGGTCCTCCGGCGTGCGGGAGTTGCGGCAGATGAGCGCGATGACCTCCTGGTTGATGCGCCCGCCCCGGGACAGCTTCAGGGGAGGAATGATCAACCCCTCCTGGTAAAGCTCGGTGGACAGGGGCATGGAACCGGGCGCCATGCCGCCCACATCGGAGTGGTGGCCCCGGTTGCTGACGTAACCGATCAACCGTTTCCCGTCCTCAGCGTCAACATACGCCGGCGCAACCAGCGTGATGTCCGGCAGGTGGGAGCCACCCATATAAGGGTCGTTGAGAATGACGATGTCGCCCGGCCTGAGCCCACGCGGAAAGGTCTGCAGGGCTGCTTGCACCGAGGCCGGCATCGCGCCGAGATGCACCGGTTGGTGCGCGGCCTGCGCCACCATCTCGGCGGCGGGGTTGAACAGTGCGCAGGAGAAGTCCTGCCGCTCCTTCATGTTGGTGGAGTAGCTGGTTCGCTGCAGAGCCACGCCCATCTCCTCGGAAACGGAGATGAACATGTTCTTGAAAACTTCCAGGCTGATGGCGTCAACGGGCATTGGGGTATCGCTCCTGGCGCGGTGGCTGGCGTTTTGGGTCGGGTAGCTGCGAGGTGCAGCATTCTAAATGGTAAGTTCACCGCGAATCAGCTTGCGGTTCTTGGCGTCTGCGGCCAGCGCGAACGCCTCCAATGCCATGGCTCCGAGCAGGATTTTTTCGCGGCTGGTGCCAAACACGACGTAAACGGGTCTGGTGCGTCCTTCCAGTTCCATATCAGCCCACCCGATGGCAAGTTCCTGCACCGAGCCATCGGCGAGACTGAACAACTCTATTTCATCGCGCGGGATAGCCAGTTCGTCCAAAATGTGCTCCGGGATGACGGTATATGACGCCCCGGTGTCCACCAGACCGTTCAGCGTCCGCTCGCGGCCGTCGACGCGATTCCTGATGGTGAAATCTACCCTGAAAGTTCCCACTTCGCCTCCGATGGTCGTTCCCGGGAGAATGATCCAGTCCCGGTCGGGTTGGTGCTTTTCAATCATCGTGACCTCCCGGTTTTAGTTTGAATATGGGTACCGAGATTCTGCAATGGGCAAGGATCAAAGTGCCGCCAGCAAGTCCACTGCGCCCGCCGGCGCCGCCAACTGATAGTACTCCGTACCCATCAGCCAGCGCATCACCTCCTGCGGTAGCTGCTCGAAGGGGCCGTCGCTGCTGATCTGCGTCCGGTGGCACGAGAGCGATTCGATCTTGGTATCCACCCACGCAGAGATGTCCAGCGTGGTGGTCACTTCCTCGTCGGGCGTGCCCAGGGTATCCACCGCGTCCACCGCGAAGGGCGGCGTTATCCCTCGGTCGGTCATCTCCTGCCACATGCGCTGAAACACGCTGCGGGGGAAGCAGACGTAGTAGAGCAGGGGCGTGGCCGCGTCGGGGTCGGAGGCGCGCTCGGCGGCGGCGGTGGCGTGGGCGCACATGGTCTTGTGGTCCGGGTGGCCGTAACCGCCGGTCGGGTCGTGGGTTATGACAACGTGCGCGTTGACCTCGGCGATGATGCCGCGCAGTCGCTCCACCACGGTTTCTGTGTTTGCGTTGCAGTACGCGTTTGGGTGGTTGTTGTCATCCCAGCCTTCCATGCCGCTGTCCCGATAATCCAGGAACCGCACGTCGCTGATGCCGGTGATGTCCATGCCGTTGCGCAGTTCCTGCTGGCGCACTTGCCACAGGTTCTCCGGCGTGGCCAGCGCGGGGTCGCTGATCTCGCCAATGTCTCCGTTTGTAGCGCAAACCAGTGTGATCCTTGCTCCGCCGGCCGCCAGCATCGCCAGCAGACCCCCCGAGGCAAACCCCTCGTCGTCCGGATGGGCGTAGCAGGCCAGCACCGAGAGGCGGGAAATGTCGATCGCCTGCGCCGCGCTCATCTGACCGCCTCCACGACCGGTTCCAACAGCAGGTTGCCGTAGGGATCAACCTCGCCCGCCCATCGCGGTGGCACCACGATGGTGGTGTCCAACTGCAAGAGCAGCGCCGGCCCGGCGATCCGATTGCCGGTTTGCAGGCGGTCCCGATCGTACAGCGTCGTGTCCATCGCGCCCTGAGCAAAAACGACCTCAACGGTGTCGACTCGTGCGTGGGATGCGTCGCCGCCGCTATCCGGAGCGGGTTCCAGAATCGGTTTGTCCACCGCCAGTTCCAGCTTGAGCCGCAGGTTGACCACCTCGACCGGCAGCGCGCGGTCGGCGTAGCCAAACCGTTGCAGGTGGGCCGCGTAGAACTCCGAGGCGATGCTGCGGGTCAGGTCGCCTCGACCGGTCAGCGACGGGCAGTCCACGGTCAGCTCGAACGATTGCCCCACGTAGCGGACATCCAGGAACCGGCGAGGCACCATGGCATCCGCAGGCAGTCCCTCCTCCACCAGTTCGGCGCGGGCCAACTGTTCCATGCCGTGGAACTCTTCCTCCAGGCGCGCCTTGTCCAGGTCCTCGCCTCGCAGCATCACGGTGCGGGAATAGTCCTTGACCACGTCCGCGATGGCGACGCCCAGAGCCGACAGGATGCCGGGATGCCCGGGGACCAGCACCCGGGGTATGCCCAGCTCCGCCGCCAGCTCACAGGCGTGCATCGGACCCGCGCCCCCAAAGGGAACCAGCGTGAACTCTCGGGGGTCGTACCCGCGTTCCAGCGAGATGGCGCGGATGGCGCGCTCCATGTTGGAGTTGACCACGCGGATGATACCCAGCGCCGTATCAGTGGCCGATGCGCTGATGCCGGATGCCAGGTCGGTCATCAACGACTGCGAGCGTCCCTGGTCCAGCGTCATGCGCCCGCCCAGGAACCCGTCCGACCGCAGGCGGCCCAGCGTCAGGTTCGCGTCGGTCACCGTGATCCGATCTCCCGTTCCGTAGCACGCCGGGCCCGGGTCCGCGCCGGCCGACTGCGGGCCAACCACCAGCGCTCCGCCGGCGTCCACCCGCGCGATGGAGCCGCCGCCGGCTCCCACCGTGTGGATTTCGATCATCGGCACGCTGACCGGGTAGCCGCCCAGGTTCGCGGAAGTGGTCTCCTTGATGCGTCCGGGGCACAGCGACACATCGGTGGAGGTGCCGCCCATATCCAGCGTGATGATGTCGGGATACCCTGCCTGCACGCCCGTGTAGAACGCCCCCACCACCCCGCCGGCCGGCCCGCTCAGGATGGTGCGCACCGGCTGGTCCGCCGCCAGGCTGGCGGTGATGCTGCCGCCCGACGACTGCATGACTCGCAAACCGTGGCCCAATACCGATTCCAGTTGCGTCAGGTAACGCGCCATCACCGGCCCCACGTACGAGTTGACCACCACCGTGCTGGTGCGCTCGTACTCCCTGAACTCCGGCAGGATGCGGGACGATATCGATATGAACGGCCGGTTGGGTAGCCGGGCCAACCGCTCGGCCAGGATCTCCTCGTGCACGGGATTGAGGAACGAGAACAGGAACGACACGGCCACCCCGTCCACCTCGGCTGCGCCGAGCAGATCCACCAACGCGTCGATCGATTCCGGCGTCAGATCATCGAGTATGGTTCCCGTGTAATCAATGCGTTCCGGCAGCCCGAAGCGCAACTGCCAGGGAGCCAGGGGTTCGGGACGCTCCATGGACAGGTCATACAGGTCGGCGCGGTTCTGGCGTCCGATCTCCAACACGTCCTCGAAGCCCATGGTGGTGACCAGGGCGGTCCGCCCTCCCTTGCCCTCCAGCAGAGCGTTGGTTGCCACGGTGCTGCCGTGGATGAAATCCGCGCCGTCCACCTCAACGCCGGTGTCGCGCACCCCTGCAGTGATGCCGACCGACGGGTCGGCCGGCGTGGAGGGGAGCTTGTGGACGGAAAGAACGCCGTCCCGAAGGACGGCAATATCGGTAAAAGTGCCGCCGACATCGATGCCGACTACGGTGGTTGGCATTTGGGGTCAATCCTTACTCTGTCCGCCGGATAGCCTTGTCGATATCTGGCGGACGTTACATTCAGTCAGTCGGCCAACGCGATGCGCAGCCGTTTGTTGATACGTCCCTTGCTCTCGTGACCGACGACTTCGATGCGGCCCACCTCGCTGGTGTTGCGCACGTGAGTGCCTCCGTCGGCCTGGAGATCCAGACCCTGGATGTCGATGGTGCGGACTTCGGTGATGCCCGACGGCAGCAGATTGATCTTGGTGCGAATGAGGTCGGGATGCGCGTCGGCCTCGGGTCGGCTCAGGACACCCACTCCGATGTCCCGTCCTTCCGCCACCTCGGCGTTGATGCGCGATGCGACTTCGCCGGCGAACTCGGCCGACATATTTTCCAGCTCGAAATCCATGCGCGCGCGGCCGGGCTGCATATCGCCGCCGGTGACCAGCGCTCCGTAGTCCCGCCACACCACGCCGCACAGGATGTGCAGGGCCGTGTGGGTTCGCATCAATAGATAGCGTCGTTCCCAGTCGATGGCGCCATGCACCGCAGCGCCCACCGCCGGCCGGTCGGAGCCGTCTATGGCATGCACAATGGAACCGCCCGCTCGGGATGCCTTCGTAACGCGAAACTCGGCTCCCGACGCATCGGTCAGCGTGCCCACGTCGCAGGGCTGTCCCCCGCCTCCGATGTAGAAGGCGGTACGGTCCAGCACCACTCCGCCGTCATCCGTAATCTCGGTTACGGTGGCGTCGAACTCGGATACATAGGCGTCGGTCAGAAACAGCAACTCGGTCATGGTAGCCTCGCCACAGGTCACAGCGCGATTTGTCCGGAGTGGCGCCCATTATACCAAGCGACCCCCATGCTATAATTTCGCCCAATCTCATAGCACGGATTAATGCGATATGCGCCTGTCATGTCTTCAGGAAAACTTGGCCCGCGGACTGGGTGTGGTGAGCCGGGCAGTGGCCAGCCGATCGACGCTGCCAATAACTCAAAACGTTTTGCTCCGCACCGATCAGGGCATGCTGATGCTGTCCGCCACCAACCTCGAAATCGCCATCACCACCTGGATCGGCGCGATGATCGAGGAAGAAGGGGCGATCACCGTGCCCCACCGCCTGTTGTCGGACTGGGTCAACACGCGTCCCAGCGACCGGATCGATCTGGACCTGGGCGGACCTGACACCGACGGCGCAGCCGGCGGCGGCAGCGTTTTGCACCTCGCCTGCGGTCGCGCCATGACTCATATCAACGGCGCCGACGCCGCAGACTTCCCGCCCGTTCCGCAGGTCGACACCGGCACGGCCATCGACATCGACCCCAGCGTCCTGCGCTCCGGGATCAGCCTCGTGGAGTTCTCCGCCGCCACCGACGAATCGCGCCCGGTGTTGACCGGCGTGGAACTCAAGCTGAACGAGTCCAACGTGACTATGGCCGCCGCCGACGGCTTCCGCCTAGCCGTGTATTCCGGTCAGATTTCCCAGTCGGTGGACGAGGAAATCAAGGTGATCGTCCCGGCCCGGACCATGCGGGAAGTTCAACGCCTGGCCTCGGAACAGAGCAGTTCCGTCCAGATGACCCTGTCCCCCGACCGCGGACAGGCCATGTTCAAGTTGGAGCACGTTGAGATCGTTTCCCAGCTGCTCCAGGGCAGCTTCCCGAACTACGAGCAGCTCATCCCCGAGCGGTACGAGACCCGAGCCGTGATGGAACTGGACGACCTGAAACGCGCCACGCAGTCGGCGTCGGTCTTCGCCCGGGACGGCAGCAACATAGTCCGGCTGGAGATGATGCCCCAGGAAGCCAGCGACGGCGGCCAGCTCAAGGTCTCCGCGCGCTCCGAAGAGGTGGGCGACAGCCTGGACGAGTTGGACATCGACCAGTTGGACGGCGAGGACGCCAAGATCGCCTTCAACGTCCGCTATCTCCAGGACATCGTGAACGTGCTGGGCCGCGGCAAGGTCGCAATCGAAGTGACCAACTCCTCGAGCCCCGGCGTGTTCCGTCCCGCCGACTCCGACCGGTACGTACATGTGGTTATGCCGATGTACGTCCAATGGTAGTAGCGTCCCGCCATGTGCGGGCGGTTCGGCCTCTTCGCTGAGCTGGGGGACCTGGCCGGCCATTTCGATTTCCGGGCTGAGCCCCTGCAGGGGTCCTACCTCCCGCGCTGGAACATCCCTCCCACTTCGCCCGTCCTGGCCATCAGCGCTGACGGCCACGACCGCGCGGCCAGCATGATGCGCTGGGGCCTGACGCCCTCCCGTGGGCGCAACAGCAAGTCGGCTCCGCGGCTCTTGTTCAACGCGCGCGCCGAAACCATCGACCAGCGACCCATCTTCCGAAGCGCCTTTGCGGGCCGCCGGTGCCTGGTGCCGGCCAACGGGTTCTACGAATGGAAGGCCGGAGCGGGGCGAACCAAAACTCCCCAGTGGGTTTCACACCGCGATGGTCATCCCGTCGCTTTCGCCGGCATCTGGTATGCCGCGCAACCCAGCGACGAGAGCCAGGCGGTATGCGTGATCATCACCACCGCTGCGAATGCGCTGGTGGCGTCCATACACGACCGCATGCCGGTGATCCTGCCGCCCGATCAGTACGACCCGTGGCTCTCCGGCCAGACCGACCCCGACGCCTTGCTGGAGCTATTGAACTGCCGGGATTGGCCGGAAATGTCGGTGCGCGAGGTTCCCTCGGCGGTCAACCGGGTGGCCAACGATGGACCGCATCTCATCGCTGACGACGGGACGGGCGAAGCACCGCCGCGCCTGTTCCCGTAGCTGAATTCGCCGGCGCCCGGTCACATCTCCGATCAGTCGTTTCCCACCTCGAGCGCCTCCGCCACCAGCTCGTGCTCGTCCTCGTCGTCTGGCTCGTCGGCGACGGGCTCGGGCGGATGCAGCGGCAGATCGATAGTCATCTCGGTGAACTCGCCCGGCTCGGATTGGACCAGTATCTCCCCGCCATGCCGGCGAACGATGTCGTTGCAGATCGACAACCCCAGGCCGGTGCCCTTGTCCGTGGGCTTGGTGGTGAAGAACGGATTGAACATCTTTTCGATAACTTCCGGCGGCATGCCCGTACCGTTATCGCGGATGCGTACGTGGATTCTATCTTCATCGTACTGAGTGGACAGCCATAGCGTGGGCGAGTAATCAGACCCGCCTCCGTCTCGCTCCATGGTCATGCGCTTTTCGTTGGTTGCGTAGCAACCATTGTTGACGATATTCAGGAAAACGCGACCCAGGTCCTGCGGATTGACGTCGATCTCTCCCATCGAGTCGTCGAAGTCGTACTGTAAGTCCAGCTGGAAGTTGGGATCCGTCGCCCTGGTGCTGTGATAAGCCAGGCGGGCGTGTTCATCCAGCAGGTTGTTGATGTTGGTGGGCTGATGACCGACAGATTCGCGGCTCATCATCAGCATGTCGTGCACGATACGGTTGGCCCGGTCTCCGTGGCTTCGAATCCGCTCCAGGTTCCCGCCCAGCTCGTTGAAGATGTCCTCAAGCAGGTCCTGCTGCTCTTCGTTCAGTTGGCCGTCCTCGCTCTCGTCCAGCGTTTCCTTCAACTCCTCCAGCAGCTCTTCCGATACCTCAGAGAAGTTTTTCACGAAGTTCAACGGGTTCCGGATTTCGTGCGCCACTCCGGCGGTGAGCTCACCCAGAGCGGCCAGTTTTTCCCGCATTACGATCTGGCCCTGCGCGGTGTTGAGGTCGGTCAGGGCCTGTTCGAGTTCGCCGTTCTTGCCCTGGAGTTCTTCCGCCAACTCCTCCACCAGATTCAGCCGCTGGATTTCGATGGCGTGCTGACGGAAGATCTCCAGCGCCGCCGCCATTTCGGCCACTTCATCGCGGCCCCGGATTTCCGCCCGCGCTTCCAGGTCGCCGCCGGCCATCTGCCGCATCCACTGCGACAGCATCTCGATGCGGTGCAGGAGAACCCGCCCCACAAAGAGCCACGCGATCAGGATCGCGCCCACGATGCTGAAGCCGGTGATGGCCAGCAGCAGCGTGCGGCCCGTGAATATCGCCTGGTTCGAGGCCTCGGTAGCAACCTCCGCGCTGTTCCTGGCGGTTTGGACCAGGAACTCCATTTCGCCAAGCAGCAGTACGGCAATGTCATGGTTGTTGCCCAAAAGGACGACCTGGAGGTCCGCGAGTTCGAGCTGACGCTTGCGCAATTCGAAACCATTCTCGTCACCGGCTCCCAATTCCAGCAGGCGCGAGAAGAGGGGCGTCAGTTCCGAGTGGATTTCCGTGCCGGACAACCGGCTCAGGTTACGATTGATGTGAAAGACCGATGACTCGAACCGTTCCCGCAACGGCTCGATCAGAGACGGATCGGAAACCGTGCTCGCGCTGGCCAGAATTTGCGTTGCTATGTTGACGTTGCTCTGCAGTTCGGAAAGGTAATGGAACCGGGTGAGCTCGTCCTCCGCTCGATATGCCACTTCCTCCGCCGGGGGTTCTCCCAGTTTCCGGTAACCGGTAACCGTGTAAAACAGTTGATCGTCGCGCGCCGGAGCGACGATGTGGTCGAGCTGAGACCTGAGTTCGGTCAGCTCGGTTTGCAGCCCGTCTGATTGATCCTCCAGAGCAAACCTCTCCGAAATTCCTTCCTTAACGTCACCGATATTGAGCAACAGGGTGTCGGAGTACGCCAATATGCGGACGAACTGTTCTTTCTCGGTCTCATCGGCGCGACTCTCCAGGACCGCCAGTTGTTGCTCAAACGCCTGGTGGGCTTCGTCGATGCGTGCGCTGACCACGGCGACTTCATCCGCGTTGGTGGCCGTGGGCAGCGCCGCGGCGTCCGCCACCAGGGCGCTGCTGAATTGAGCGACGTCAAACGCGGCGGCCAGGTCCGGAACGCTGCGCTCGTTGACCCGGTTCTGGGCATCGCCCACCTGGTCGAAGGAAAACCAACCAACCAGCGCCGCCGCGAAGGTAAGACAAACCGCGCCCCCCAGCGCCAGGTACAGCTGGGAAGAGATGCGATAACGGAGTTCGAGAATTTTGATCAGTGTTGCCATCATTTTTCTTCGCTCCCCAATACATCCTGCGGCAAGACATCCAGGGGAATGTACTCGCCATCTTCCCCGATCATCGTCAGGAAGACCGCGTCAGACCACTGGTTGCTCTCTTCCTCGCTGTAACGCAGTTCCACGCCGTTCATGTCAATTGGCTGGGCGTTGCGGAGCACGCTCAAAAAACAGGCGCGGGTCAAATCGTCGCCGCATCGCTCCAAACCGGCAATTGCCAGGCGACCCGCCATGTACCCTTCCAGGGACACGAACCCCGGCTCCACCCGAGGGTCGTATTCTGCCAACGCTGCCTGGTAGGAGGCTACAACCGGGTTGGACGTATCCGTAGGGAACGGGACGACCTGGGTGACAATCACGCCCTTGCCGCCGGTACCCAGCTCCTCGGCAAGGGCGTTGCTTCCGACAAAAGAAACGGTCATAAACACGGGGTTCATGCCTATTTCCCTTGCCCAGGCAATCACCGCAGCCACCGGTTGGTAGGCGCCGATCACGATCACCGCCTGGGGTTGCCCTTTGCGCACGTCGAGCAATCCCGTTTTCACGGCGGTGGTATTTCTCTGGTACAGACCGACGGCCACCGGGTCCAGGTAACGCCGGTGCAGCGCGGCGCTTGCGCCGTTGAACCCGGCTCTGCCGAAAGAGTCGTCCTGGTACAAGACCGCGATGCGCTCGATGCCAAGGTCCTCGGTCAGGCGTTCCACCATCTCCTCGGTTTCCTGGTTATAGGAGGCCCTCAGGTTGATTACGCTGCGGAGTTTGGGGTCCCGCAGAAAAGCGGCTCCGGTAAAGGGCGCGATGTAAGGCACGCCAGCCGATTCTGCCACCGGCACGGCGGAACGCGATGTCGGTGTGCCAACGGCGCCAATTAACGCGAAGATATCCTCGTCTTCGATGAGTTCCGTTGTATTGACAATGGCAAGCTCCGGCTCGTAGGTGTCGTCTCGGGTCACCAACTCCAGCCGGCGTCCGTTCACCCCGCCGGCCCGGTTTACCTCGGCAAACGCGGCTTCGATCCCGTGGTTCATGCCGATGCCGAGCTGCCCGGCGGGGCCGGTGAACGCGGCCGATTGCCCGAACACGATGCGGTCTTCGAATACCCCCGGATCCTCGCGATCCGCCGTGGGAGACATGACCATATGCCGCGGCATAGGCGTGGGTACGACGGCCTCCGCAACGGCGTTGGCGCCGGCGCTGGCGTCGGGACCGCATGCCGCCAGCACGAAAAGGCACGCGACCGCGATGGCTGAGAATGCCTTGGCGAGTGGGTTGGTCCAGGACACCGACTAGCCTCTGATCTCACCGGATGACGGCGCTGCGGCGTGGAACCGTGGAAACAACAGCCTGGCAGCTACGCGGCGAATCGACGGTGCGGCGCAGTCGGGACCGCGATCGTCACATTCACTCCGTCTTGAGCTTGGTCATTGCCAGCTTGTTCTTGCCGTCCTCTCTGCTGTACCGCATCTCGTCCATCATCGTTCGTACGATATGGACCCCCAGCCCGCCAATGGGCCGTTCCCCCAGCGGCGCCGAGATGTCAGGCGAGTCCAAATCTTCCAGCGGGTTGAACGGCCGGCCGTCGTCGGCAATCTCCACGGTCACTCTTTCCGAGTCGGAAACCAGCGATATTTCAATATCCCCGGTTGCGCCGCTGTAATTTACGATGTTGACGCCCAATTCTTCCAGAACAAGGTTCAATTTGAAAACCAGATCCGGAGGCCAGTTGTCTCGCTCGGCGAATTCCTCGACCGCCGCCGGGATCAGCTCAAGCTGCTCATGGCTCGGCGCTATTTTCAAATCCACCCGGGCGGTCATGGCACCGTCTCACTGCGGCGGAAAATGAGGCAGGTAATATCATCAAACTGCGCGACATTCCCCGCAAATTGGTTCACGGCATCAAAGACGGCCTGCGTCGCCGTTTCAGCCTCGCGGTGCGGCTGCGCTGTGAACACCTGCTTCAGCCGCTCCATCCCGAACTCCTCGGCGCCCTCGTTTACGGCCTCCGTAACACCGTCAGTGTAAAAGACAACGGTGTCGCCCGCGGCGGTGGTAATCGTTCGTTCGTCGTAATCCATGCCCGGCATGACACCCAGCGCGATCCCGTTTGTGCCGGGCAACACCGTGGAAGTGCCGTCAATGTGAACGATGAGCGGCGCGTTGTGGCCTCCATTGGCGTAGGTCAGTTCCCCGGTGGCCGGATCGTACACCGCGTAGAACAGGGTGACGAACATCATGGCGTCGTTGTCGTCATACAGCAGGTCGTTGACTTCGGTGAGGACTTCGCGTGGGGACTTGAGCCCCATCGCCGCGCTCTTGAGGAGCGTCCGGCTGGCCATCATGAACAGCGCGGCGGGCACTCCCTTGTCCGAGACGTCCGCCACGGCCAGCCCAATTCGACCGTTGTTCAAATATATGACGTCGAAGAAGTCGCCCCCCACAACCCGGGCGGGGGTCATGCTGCCGTGTATCTGGAATCCGGGTTGACGCGGGAACTCCGTGGGCAGGATCGACTGCTGCATCTTGTTGGCGACGTCGAGCTCGTTTTCCAACGCCACCAGCCGTTCTCGCGACGCCGTCGCCGCTCTCCACGCTTCGAGGTTGGTCAGGGCCCGCTCGATGGTGATGCGCAGGTCTTCAAAATCGACCGGCTTGGTGACGAAATCGAACGCGCCCAGGTTCATGGCGGAGCGAATATTTTTCATATCGCCATAGGCGGAGATGATTACGGCGTGTATGTCCGGCGCCACCTCCGGTATATGCGACAACAACGCCAGCCCATCCATCTGAGGCATGTTGATGTCGGACAACACCATATCGATTTCGTCGTCCTGATTCAGCGTCTCGAGCGCCTCCACCCCGTTCTGCGCAAAGACGAACTGATAACGCCCCGAGCGAATCGCCCGCCGCATCCGCTGTAGTACCAGCGGCTCCAGGTCAGGCTCGTCGTCGACCACGAGGATCCGGTATGGCCCTGACGTATCTGCCATGATTCCATCCCTGACGGGCGATCTACGCCCGCTCACCATGTATTTGGGTCGTGAAGCCGGCTATGCTTCAAAAAGATTAACCTTTCAGCGCGGCGATAGCTTCTTCCTGGGACGGATGGATGGCGATGACCTGGTCGAAACCGCTGATTTCAAATACTTCCCTTACGGTTCCCGACAGTGCGCACAGCGCGAAGCCGGAATTCTGTCGCTGCAAGGTCTTTGCGGTTTGCAGAACCACCCGAAGGCCCGCACTACTGATGTACGTCAGCTTCTCCATGTCGAGGATAACGACCTGGTCGGTAGGTTCGATGGCTGCATCCAGATCTTCGAGGAAGCGCTGCGCGTTGGTGCTGTCGACGCGTTCGGCAGCCTCAATTATCAGAGTGCCCTGATTCCTCTGGAAATCAATTGCCATGATGCTGTCTCCTGAATTTCGCTGGCAGTTATTGGAGACACTGGCGACCGCGTCAACGCTCGCCAATGGCTCATGCCGGTTTTCGGTGAATTGTATCATCGAATCGGATTTTGTGTAGCCTGTTCCCAAACGGCTTATCGCACACATGTCTGGCCCGACCCCAACATTGTCAACATTATCGTCCTTCCTTACCCACCCTTTAACAAGCGATTGTCAGCTGTGCCACTTCAAGCGCTTCGCTCCCGTCCTCGCACTTCGCCTGCTGACTCTGTGCGTTGACGGAACCGTCAGCGGCAAATAGACTGCGTTCAATTCAAACGGCTTCAAGGCTCCGAATCGGAGGAGAATCACGATGAAGTTGCAGATCATGTCCCCGGCCGCGGCCCGCGTTGACTTCAAGGTGCCGCCGGCCCCTCGCCTGGAAACCCTCGAAGGCAAGACCATCGGCCTCTACAACAATATGACCGGCGGAGCCGACGTGGCCGTCAACCGTGTCGCCGAGCATCTCGGCCGCCGCTTCTCCAACGTTAACTTCGAGACCTACGGCGGCAATCTGCGCGACGGCCGGCCAGCCCTGAGCCGCGGAGTGCACATCGACGATGAGGAAGCCGCCCGCATCGCCAACGAGGTGGATGCAATGGTGGGCGCCGCTGCGCATTGAGGGGGCTGCACGTCGTGGCTTGCCCACGACATGGTTGCAATGGAAAAGGCCGGCGTGCCCGCCGTGGGCATCGCCGCGCGCAGCTTCGCCCGGGCCTGGCAGTCCTGCGTGGATGGCTGGGGACAGCCCGCCACCGCCTTCGTCACCATCCCCCACGCCTGCACCGGCCAGCAGCCCGACTACATCCACGGGATGGTGGACGAGCAAATCGACAACATCATCCTCGGTTTGACCCGGATGTCCGCGTCGGCCGACCTTTCCGGCGGCGCCAACGGCCACAGTGAGACCGACGTATTCACCGTTGAACTGGACGACACGCCCCTGGGCCTCGACGCGGTAAATCGTTTCATGGAAGAACGCGACTGGAGCGACGGTATGCCCATCGTGCCGCCCACTCCCGCTGCCGTCGAAGCTATGCTCAAGGGCACCCGCCGCGACCCGCAGGACGTGGTCATTGTGATGGAGCCGGGGTTCGGCCTGGCCACCGTCGAGAAAATCGCCATCAACGCGGTGATGGCCGGCTGCCAGCCCGCGCAGTTCCCCATCCTGCTGGCCGCCCTCGAGTGCATCGCCCAGCCCGAGATGAACCACCGCGATATGCAGGTGTCCGGCCACACCGAGGCCCCGCTGATCCTGGTCAACGGTCCCATCGCCGCCAAAGCCGGAATCAACTACGGCACGTCGGCCATGGGCCCGGGCGTGGTCAACAAGGCCAACACCGCCATCGGCCGCGCCCTGCGCCTGTGCCTGATCAACATCGGCTACTGCAAGGCCGGCGCCGGCGACCCCAACTTCATCGGCCTGCCCACCAAGTTCGGCATGTGCATCGCCGAGAACGAGGAGGTCAGCCCCTGGCAGCCCTATCACGTGGACAAGGGGTTCCGCCCGGACGAGAGCGCGGTCACCGTGATCACCGTCACCGGCCCCACCGACATCCTCGACGCCGGATCCAGGGACCACAACGATACGCTGAACAACATCGCCTCCATGATGTTCTACCGTCACGCCGGCGGAGGCAGTTGGATCAAGGGCCGACAGTCTGCCCAGGTGGGGCACACCAACCAGCGGGTCGAGTACCAGAGCCCGTACCATCCCATCATGCTCAGCCCCTCCCGGGCCGTGATCCTGGCCGAGGCCGGCTTCAGCAAGCGCGCCACCCAGGAATGGCTGCACGAGCATTGCCGCGCCTCCCTGCGCGACGCCATCGGCCCGGCCGGAATGCCCACCGATGCCAACGGCAAGTGGCTCCGTCACCCGGAACTGCAGCGCCTGGCCGACGACCCCGAGGCCACGATCCCCGCGCTGGAGGACCCGGAACAGTACCTGCTGTTCGTCACCGGCGGTTCTACCCACTACGCCAACTTCTTCTACGGCACCTACGGCATTGCCACCATGCCCGTCGAGGACGTGTAACTTAAAGGGCGCAACTCGACGGGGAAAATATGCCGGCAATTCGGGACGAATCACGTTGGGCTGTACTTGGCGTTTTGCTGAGGAAAGACGGTTTTTCGCAAAAGGAAGCGGCACAGTTCGTCAACTGCTCCGATCGGGCGGTGAAGCAAGCCTTACGTGTCCGTGAAAAAGGCGTGCGCGAACCTTGGGTGGCGGTTGTGGCCGGAGAGGTTGCCGTCGGGGACGCGGAGACGTTGGTCAGGCGATTCGAGAATGACGGTGCGGAGCAGACCACAGCCCTCCAACGGGTGTGCAATGGTGAAATCAGCAAACTGAGGCAACACCGAGCCGGCTTGATGGACAGCAAATCCACTTTCAGGGGGATGGCGCACAAATTCGCCAAAGCGCCGAGCCCCGATTGGTCGTTCACCCCAGAGCAGGTGGAGGAAGGGATCAGCATTGCGGAAGAGGGCCTTGAAGTGGACGCTAAGACATGGCCCAGCTACTGAGGGGGAGATAAGATTGGGTAAATATTGAAACAGTCAGTCAGGTAGTGGGGCATGAACAGGGTAATCGTCGTCCTGCCCTGATATTGAGCAATGATCGTTTCAACGCTGCATCGCAGTTGGTTATCGTGGCTCTGGTGGGTTCCTCCGAATCGAACCGAAGCCGGACGACAGCCGTCCAGATCCGGTCAGTGCAGATGCTAATAACACCGTCGTGGGTATTGACCGAGCAAATTCGGACGTTGTCGGCACAGCGCATGGGTGACCTGATTGGCACGATGTCAAAAGATGAGTTGGAGGTCGTGCTGGAACACGTTTTCCAGCTAATGTATCAATGATCACGCGATCACGCACTGCGATGGATCCGTGTCGTTCCTTAGCCAACGAGGCCGGAGAGTAGCATGCCCCGTACACCCGCCGACCAGTACGTCAGCAAGGTCCGCAAGCCGGAGGACATCGACCGGTTCTGGGACGACGTGCTGGCGGAAACCGCTCAAATTCCCCTGGAACCGGAGGTGGTTTACGACCCCCTCCGGTCCACCGCGCTCATCGATGTCTACGAGGTTTTCTTCACCAGCCTCGACCACGTGCGGATCGCCGGGTGGTACGCCGTGCCCCGCCAGCGCGAGGGCCCCTTGCCGGGCCTGATCCAGGTACCTGGGTACAACATGGAGCCCCCGGTGCCCAAGAACTGGGCCGCCCGGGGGTATGCCGCCTTCAGCGTCGCGCCACGCGGCAAGCTGCGGAGCAATCGCCAGTTCAACCCCGGCTACCCGGGCCTGCTGACCTATGGCATGGTGGACCGGAACACCTACTCCTACCGGGGCTTCTACATGGATGCCTGCCGTGCCGTGGATTTCCTGCTGGGCCGGGAAGAGGTCAACGGCGAGCGCATCGGCGTCACCGGCCACAGCCAGGGCGGCGGCCTCACCGTGTCCACGGCGGCGCTGCGCCCCGAGATCAAAGCGGCAGCGGCCGGCGCGCCGTACCTCTGCGGCTACATGGACTCCATCGAACTGACCGACGCCTATCCCTACCAGGAGATTGCCGATTATCTTCGGCTCTACCCGGATAGCCGGCAGCAGGTGGAGGACACGTTGGCCTACTTCGACGGCATCAACCTGGCCCATCGCATCACCTGCCCCATCATAATCAGCGTCGGCCTCCAGGACAGCACCTGCCCTCCCGAGACGGGCTTTGCCACGTTCGACGCCATCGCCAGCGACGATAAGAAGATGTACGCCTACGACGGCCACGGCCACGACGCCAACAACCACGAGCATGCCGCGGTCGTGGACGCCTTTATGGCCGCGCACCTGAAGGACTGACGAAGTCCTATGACGCAACTGCAAACTCCTCAAGCCATTTTCGCCGATGCCCGTGCCATGCAGGCTCAAGCCCTGGAACGCCTGGCGCATGGTGACATCAGGGACGCCGCCGAAAAAGCATGGTGCGCGACCAAACGTGCTACCGACGCCCTCATCCTGGCCCGCACCGGTGAAGAACCCGGTCCCACGGGCCTTACCAGCGACTGCCTGGACGACTTGGTGATCTCCGAACCTGCTGCGGCTCCCCTCCAAGGCCGCTACTACAGCCGTCTCAGTCAACTGCACGGCGCCTGCTTCTACACCGGCGCGTGCAATCAGCACACGGAGCGCCGCATCCGCGAAACCGCGCAGTACATCAGCGACGCCGAAGTATTGGCCGCTGCGTAGTCCCGCCCCAACTCACCAACCTGGACCTTAATATACCCATGACCACCCTCACCGACGTCAAACCCAGCGATTTCGACAGCTACTGGCACGACGTGCTGGCGGAACTGGCCCGGTTCCCGGTCGCGCCGGAGGTGCAGGACCTCCCGCTGCGCTCCACCGATTTCGCCACCGCCTACGGCGTGCGCCTGACCTCCCTGGGCCCCTACCGCCTCTACGGCTATCTGAGCATACCGACCGGCGACGGCCCCTTCCCGGCCCGATACCACCTGCCCCGCTACGGCAGCGTCACCGACCTGGTGCCCCAGGGGCAGGCCAACGGCCAGCGCCGGGATCACGTCACCTTCGCCATCTGCGTACGGGGGCAGCGCCTGGCGGACCAGCCCTACGCGGCGGCCTTCCCCGGCCAGCTCACCGACGGTATCGACGATCCCGCGACTTATGTGTACCGGGGCATCGTCGCCGACTGTGTCCGCGGTCTCCAATACCTGGCAGCCCGGCCCGAGGTGGACGCCACCCGCATCGCCGCCATCGGCAACGACCTCGCCCTGACCACGGCCGCGTTGTGTCCGCAGGTCACCCACCTGGTGACCACGCCAACCCTGCTCTACGCCACCGCCGAGCTGGCCCCGCGCACCAGCGCCTATCCCCTCGAGGAGATCAACGACTACCTGCGATCGCATCCGACCCGTCGCGATGCAGTGCAGAACACGCTGTCCCACTTCGACCTGCGCTGGTTCGGCTCCAGGGTAAGCGCCGCGACGCTGCTGATGGCCGGGGCGGACGGCGCCGCGCTGGACGCGGCCGCCCTGCAACCGTTGATCGACGACATCAGGGGCGAAACGACCGTCCACAAGGCGGAACATTCCGGCTATCGGGATGGACGCTACGCTGAGGAATGGCTAGCCGAAAGGTTCGGCATGGCTGAGCCCAGCCTGCCGCCCCACTGGCAGGACTGATCCCATGTCCTACGTGAACCTCCCCGGCGTCGACCTCTGGTACGAAGACACCGGCGGCGACGGCATCCCGGTGGTTTTCTGCCACGCCGCCTCGGGCACCTGCGACTGCTGGATCTACCAACTCCCAGCTTTCACACTGGCCGGCTACCGCTGCATCACCTACGACCGGCGCACCTGGGGGAAGTCCCGCAACACCGACGAAGCCCTGCAGCCCGGCTACCAGGACGATGACCTGCACGGCCTGGTCGAGCGCCTGGGCCTGGACCGGTTCCACCTCATCGGCACCGCTGCCGGCGGAATCACCGCCATCGGATACGCGCTGGCCCACCCCGAGCGGGTGCGCAGCCTGGTCGCGGCCAACACCATCGCCGGCATCCAGGACCCGGAGTACCTGGAGGTGCTGGACCGCATCCGCCCGCCGGAAATCCGCAACCTGCCCGTGGAGCTCTACGAACTGGGACCGTCGTACCGGGGCACGGACCCCGATGGCGCGGCCCGCTGGCTGGAGATCGAGCACGCCAGCCGACCCTACGGCCGTCTGCCGGCCCAGCCGCTGCGGGAGCCCACCACCTACGCGCGGCTGGCCACCATGAGCGTGCCCACCATGGTGCTGTCCGGCGAGTCCGACCTCGCGTCCCCGCCGGCGCTCATGCGTATGCAGGCGGAACACATCCCCGGCAGCCGCTTCGTGTCGCTGCCCGAGGCTGGCCACGCTGCTTTCTGGGAACGCCCACAGGTGTGGAACGGCCTGGTGCTGGAGTTCATCGGGCAGCATTAGGCGATGGCAGCTCCAACGGCTCGTTGAAATGGGAGAAACGCATGTCCATCGAGTATCGGTACGCGAACCACTCTCCCACCGCAGGGAACGAGCCTTCCATCGTGTAAGCATGTAGCAACCCGTCTTCAGCGCCCACCCATGCGGTGACCGTCACGGTTCCGGCCAGCATCTGGGCGCGCAGTCCTCCCTCACCGCCAGCGACGTCTTCGCCCCAGGTTTCCTTCACCGGCTGAGCCATATCCACTGTGCCGGTGATCTTGTTGACGCGCACGTCCCGTAAAACTTCCTCCCCTTCTTGCGAAACGTCGGTAAGGCTGTCCAGAATCTGAAAATGATCCGTGGGGCTGGGGAGGTTGGTGGTCGCCGGCCCGCTTCCGGGGGCCGACCATTGTTCCCACGGCCCGGCGTCGCTTTCCCGGTGATATTGCGCGCCGTCCAGCAGCAGCGTCTCGCCGTATTTCCCGTTTTCCGTTGCCGTGACGTGCATCCCCTCATCGACCACGACGGTTGCCTCGGTGCGGACCTCCTGGTGTTCCGGCCCGCCCTCGACATGAACGGTGAACCGGGTGTCAATGCTGAATTTGTACGTTGCCAGGACCGAGGGGTCGACCCGGCCTGGATGCACTATTCCCTCTGCCGAGAAGGGGCCGGGCGATGGCGCGAACACCAACCACCCTGCTATCGCCAGCGTCGTTATTCCAGTAACGACGACGGCCGATATCAGCAACTTCCAACGGATCAGCATGACGCTTTCGGGTTTAAGTCTATCGCGTACCGGCATTCGACAGTCCCACCTGCACACGAATTGCGATAGGGAGGCGGGGGGCCGGCAGGCGCAGTTTCACACACCATCACCTCGCGCCCGGTCGGTTAATCTGTACGCCTCACGGTTTCTGGTGTAGATTATTCGGCGGCGGCGCGTCGTAAAACAGATTGAGTTGCCGCCCCATACATCGGAAATTCGCAGTCCTGGAGGGACACCCATGGCGGACGCACCCCTGTTTCCCGTTACCGTGGTCGGAAGCTGGCCCCGGTCCACCGAGTTGATCCGCGCCCTGCGCCGCAAGGAAGCGGGCGAGATTACCTATAGCGAGTTCAGTGCGCTGGCCGACGACGAGGTGCTGGCGTGCATCCGGGCTCAGGAAGAGGCCGGAGTGGACATCATCAGCGACGGCGAGCAGCGGCGGGACAACTTCTACTCCTTCGCCGTGGACAAGCTCACCGGCATGCAGCTGATGAAGGTGTCGGAACTGCTGGATTACTCCAGCGACCGCGCCCGCATGGAAGAAGTACTGCGCGCCCTGGACGTGCCGTCCTTCGCCATCAAGAGCCCCATCGTGGTCGACAAGATCGGCAAGCGCACCGGCCTGGCCCTGGACGAGCTGGCCTACATGCGCGAGCACACCGACCGGCAGATCAAGGTTCCCCTGCCCGGGCCCTACATGCTCACCCGCTCCGCCTGGTTCGAGGGCCTGTCGGACCGGGCATATCCCACGCCCGACGACTTGGCCCGGGACGTGGTCGAGATCCTGCGCGAGGAGATCATCGCCCTGCGCGATCAGGGCTGCGACTTTGTGCAGCTGGACGAACCCACCCTGTCCCAGGTGGTCTTCGGCGAAGAGACCACCGAAACCTTCATGTGCGCCGCGCTGCCCAACCGCCGCGATCCCACCGACGAACTGGAGATGGCGGTGCGGTTGATGAACGAGACCCTGGACGGCATTGGCGGCATCAAGACGGGCGTGCATATCTGCCGCGGCAACTGGAGCAAAAAGGAAGAGGTCCTGCTCACCGGCAACTACGGCCCCATGCTTCCCTACCTGGTTCAGATGAACATCGACCAGCTGGTGCTGGAGTGCGCCACTCCCCGCGCCGGCGAGATGGAGGTGTTCAAGGAATACAGCAACGAGAAGGAGATCGGCTTCGGCGTGGTCAACCCGCGCACCGATGAGATCGAGCCGGCGGAGCAGATCGTGGAACGCGTCAAGGAACTGCTCCAGTACTTCGACCCCGACAAGATCTACCTCAACCCCGACTGCGGTTTCGGCACCTTCGCCGAGCGCAACGTCAACACCCACGAGATGGCCGCCAAAAAGATGGCCGTGATCACCGACGCCGCGGAGATCCTGCGCGCGGAGTATGCGTAGGGATGACGCTGCGCCGTTGCCGCGCATTTTGACGGCTGGAGGCGTTCAGCGGGAAATTACCCTCCACGTTCACCGGCAATCGTATGCGCGTAACGAAATCACCGTGGAGAATCTGATCGACGTTCTCGAGAATTGGGTGGCTCGTGGTATTCGATACGATGAATCCGGCAGGCCCAGCATGGCTCACTTGGGATGGATCGCACACGGAGGCTCACAACGCTTGATGCGGGTGGCGGTCTCAATGGATGATCAACGGATCGCCACCGCGTTTGCGGACACGCCGGCCACCGACAAATGGAACAGCGGAGACTTCGACTACTTTCAGCGGACCTATGAGGAATGGGAGATACGAAATGAAGCTGAAAGTGCATTATGACCCTGATTGTGATGCAATTGGCGCCAACTACGGGCAGCCCAGTGGCGCGACCCGCGAAGTCGAAGGACTTGGCTGGGTCATGATTGACCTGCCAGACGAAAAGAGCCACGAACCGATCGCCCTGGAAGTCATCGGCATCAGCGCGTGGCTGCCCCTCGGCAAGCGCGGCTACCGCGACGAAACTGACACCCTCACCTTTGGCAACGGTGCGGAGAACGCGGCCGTAATCGGCAAAAATGGCGACCTGATCACGTACTGGCGTCGCGATTCATCCGCTCCCGGCGGTTTGACGGTCTTCGCTGTTGACCTGCGCAATGCATCAAAGAACTTGGCTCCGGCGATCGAAGCGATGTCCAAGACATTGCACGTCTCCAACAGTTAACCGGAACGAAGAGCACCAACCCGCACTATCAATCACATTGGCAGCTAAGGAGTTCAACATGGCGCAGCAAGAAGGAAATCTCAACGGTCTGCCCCGGGAGAAACTGGCCGAGGTGCTGGACTCCTTCAGGGACCCGGAAGTCTTCAACGCGGTAACCGGCCCCTGGAAGTCCCGCGTGGTCTGGCAGGACGGCATGCGCGCCCGCGCCTACATGCGCAACCACCAGGTTGACATGGACGAGCCCGGCGACCTCACCGCCACCGACGTGGCCGCCAGCGCCCACGAGCAGTTGCTCTCCGCCATCGGCAGCTGCATGACCGTCGGCTTCGTGGTCAACGCCACCAAGCAGGGCGTCCGCGTCCACGACCTGGAAATCGCCGTGGAAGGCTACTTCGACAACATCCGCAAGTGGGCCGGCGTCGAGGACGAGGGCAATCCCGGCTACGGGCAGATCTCGGCCAAGTGCTTCGTCCGCGCCGACGCCGACGAGGACACCCTGCGGGAAATCTGGCGGCTCGCCGTGGAAGGCTCTCCCGTCACCCAGTCGGTGGCCAACCCCACCTCCGTCCAAACCGAATTCGAAATGGTCGGCTGATGGCAACGTTCGTTACAGCGGACTGGGTCGCCGAGCGCATCGGCCAGCCGGGATACCTGGTAATCGATCCCCGGTCGGCCATGCGCTATCTCATGGGCCACCTGCGCAGCGCCGTCAGCGTACCCTACAAGAAGTTGCAGGCCCCCGACGGACGCCTGGGCGCGCCCGAGCAACTCGCCGCCGCCTTTGGCGACGTTGGCCTCGGGGACGACGTCACGCCGGTCCTCTATGACCACCAGGACGGGCGCAACGCCGCCATGGCGGCCTGGGTCCTGGAGTACCTCGGCCGGAGCGACGTCCACATCATGGACCTGCGCTACGAGGTATGGAAAGACGAGGGCCGCGAAGTCCTGTACCGTCCGGTCGCTACCCAGGCGGCCACATTCTCGTTCAATCTCAATCCGTCAATCCGCGCCTCCCTGGACGACGTCGCCAACGCCGGCTCGGCCACGCTGGTGGACGCCCGCTCGCCGGAGGAATACCGGGGCGAGGTCGAGATGGACCATCGCCCGGGGCGAATCCCCGGCGCCATCAGCCTGCCCCACAACGAGTTGGCCGGCTCGGATAGCAGATTGCTGGCCGATCAGGACACGCTGCGCCAGCGACTGAGTGCGGCCGGCCTCGCCGAGGGCGAACCCGCAATCGCGTATTGCCGCAGCGGAATCCGCGCCTCAGTCACGTGGCTGGCCTTGACGCAGATGGGATATTATGCAACGTTGTATGACGGTTCCTACGCCGAATGGATGGATAGCGACCAACCGGTAGAAGCCTGAAATTACGAATGCCGCGTGGCCGATAGGTTGCCATGAGGCCCAGGGCGTCACACATCGCCATGTGGCGCAGGTAACCACTCATCCGGGGGATAACCGGACCGGCTAGATAGCATGGCATCTACCCGGGTCCCGGCCCGGCCCGACGCGTCCACACTCATGTGCGCACGCAGGGAAAGCGGGCTGACATGCGAAACGCAGCGGTCGTCCCAGTATCTGGCTAGGTCGACACGCAAGATCGATTGGATGCTCAGGCCCGCGCCGCGGGGTCGCATCGGCGCATCGCGCCGTCACGTTTGGCTCTCACGTGATTGGCCGCAAGGCATTTCCGTAGCTGACGCACTCGCGCGTCAGTTACCCATTCGACCGTTTTGGGTACTGCGCTTGACAGGTGACATGATCCGGCGTGCACATGGGACCCTTTCTGCACAAGTCGCAGGTGCGTTTTCCGACGTGCGTACCCCAAATAGCACAATTCGTGAGCGCCCGGTGCTAATGAAAAAACTGCCCGGCATATGTTATGTCAGGCGGGGTTTGCACGGTACAATTGCCCTCGCGCCCTCGCGCCCTCGCGCCCGCGCGCCCGCGCTACGCATCGCCAATCGCGCCTTGACTCCGGAGCATCACCTAGCATGCCGAACACGACCGACTTCACGCATTCGGTAACCGTGCACTGGTGGGCATTCGGTCTCATTGGGTTTTTCGCATGGCGGTGCTGGAGATCGCCATCGGCGCGGTATCGATCCCCTTCGCGGTGGTGGCCACCGTGCCTTCCCTCACCGTTGTAAATCATAGCATTCGACACACCAAGAGCGTCTCATTTCCTGCATACCGTTGATCGGCCCATTACGCCATCCCAAGCAGCCCGACTAATTCGCGGCCACCAGACGAAACCGTATGCTGCCCTCAAACACCAAATGGATACGGCTGGCCGTCACCGCCTTTGCCGCGGCCGCCATCGTCGCCGCCATGCTGCTCATTGCCCTCTCTGGCGCCCTCATCCCCCGCGCCAATGCACAGTCCCAGTGCCTGAAGGTAACTATGATAAGCGCCGATGCGGATTTCACCCTCCACTTAGTAGACCGGAACAACCAACGTCTAGGCCTGAGCAATCGCGATATCGGACAATTCATCACGCTGCCCAACGTTCATACCAGAGATTTTACAATCTATATCCAGATCGACGGCCAGACCGAGCACCTCCCGTACGATGCTGTAATCAGAGAGGATGTCCCTGGATCGTACATCGAAATTGGTTATGAGGATTCCACGGACGCGGACTACAACGATGCTGTGATTCGGAAAGAATTAGTCAACTGCTCGTCCTCTAACAACGGCAATGGTGGCAACGGCGGCGACAATGGTGGCAACGGCGGCGGCAATGGTGGCAACGGCGGCGACAATGGTGGCAACGGCGGCGACAATGGTGGCAACGGCGGCGACAATGGTGGCAACGGCGGCGACAATGGTGGCAACGGCACCCCTAACCTGATAATCGACACCACCTCGCTGACCGTGAACGAAGACGGTTCCGATACATTCTCCGTCAAGCTGGCAACCCTCCCCACCGGCGACGTCACCGTCTCCGTCATGTCCGGGGACACCGACGCCGCCACGGTCTCCCCGGCCAGCCGCACCTTCAACACTTCCAACTGGGACATGAACCAGACCTTCACCGTCTCCGGCGAGGACGACGACGACACCGATGACGAGACCGTGACCGTCTCGCTGTCCGCCTCGGGCGCCGACTATGACGGCGTCACCGGGTCCGTGACCGTCACCGTCACCGACGGCGGCACCGGCACCCCTAACCTGGTAATTGACACCGCCTCGCTGACCGTGAACGAAGACGGTTCCGATACATTCTCCGTCAGGCTGGCAACCCTCCCCACCGGCGACGTCACTGTCTCCGTCATGTCCGGGGACACCGACGCCGCCACGGTCTCCCCGACCAGCCGCACCTTCAACACTTCCAACTGGGACATGGACCAGACCTTCACCGTCTCCGGCGAGGACGACGACGACACCAATGACGAGACCGTGACCGTGTCGCTGACCGCCTCTGGCGCCGACTATGGCGGCGTCACCGGGTCCGTGACCGTCACCGTCACCGACGACGACGGCAACAACGGCGACGGCAACAACGGCGACGGCAACAACCGCGACGGCAACAACGGCGACGGCAACGATGACGACGGCAACGATGACGACGACGATGACGACGACGACGATGACGACCCGCCGCCGGTGGTGAGAGACCCGACGGAGCCGCCCAAATCCACCGCAGAACCGACGGTCGCGTCTACGGTCGCCCCTACCGCAGTACCAACCGTGGCGCCGACGGTCGCCCCTACCGCAGTACCGACCGCGGCGCCGACGGCCGCGCCAGCCCCCACACAGGAGCCCACCTCCGAACCGGAGCCCACCGCGGACCCGGAAACGGAGCCCGCGACCACGTCTGAGTCCTCGGCAACCCCCACACCTACGCCAACTCCGACGGCCACGCCCACACCGGTGCCTACCAACACGCCCACTCCTACTCCGACTCCGGAGCCTACGGAAACTCCAACGCCGACGCCGTTGCCAACGGCCACGCCCGTGCCGACGCCCACGCTGGTGGTCGAGTCGGGCGTAGCGATGCCACCCACGCCGGAGGCGGAAAGTGTGCCGGAGCGCGTTCGCAGCACTCTGGTGGGAGCCGCCAACACGCTGCGGGACCGCAACACCCTGATCATCCTGCTGATCATTCTCGGCATCCTGATCCTGGGCATCTTCATTTACCTGATCATGAGGAGAAGGCAGTAGGCCCTGGTTTCCGCCGGATTTCCCTGGCTGATTGCCTCCCGGTAGCAGGAGTCGCCTGGCGGGTTACGGACCGCGATCCGGCCAAAGCTGGCGTGGGCGCGCATTGCGCCGGCGCTCGCGGCGTGGCAATCTCACTTCATCAAATCCATACCGCTGCGAACCACAAAGGAGTCAGCCATGCCGCCGAACCTGGTGCCCTACCTGCTTTACGAACCCGAGGACTCGGGCATCCTGTGGATCAAGTTCAACCGGCCGGAGCGGATGAACGCGCTCATCGGCTCATCCGAGGAGAACGGCACCGTCGCCAAGGTGGGTGAGTACATGCGCGCCGGCGACGACGACCCCAACGTGCGGGTCATGGTTCTCACTGGCGTCGGTCGCGGTTTCTGCTCCGGCGCCGACATGCGGAGGGACAACTCGCCGGACATCACGGGCGAGAACTTCGTGGGCAACCGGGGGACCATCGAGGGGCCCGACGCCGCCCGGGAGCACTTCTACCACGGCTTCACCAAGCTGCACCGCGACATCTCCCAAGTGCGCAAGCCCACCATCGCCATGATCAACGGGCCGGCCGTCGGGTCGGGCATGGATATGGCGCTGCACTGCGACATCCGCCTCGGCTGCGAGAACACGCGCTTCATCGGCTACCAGCAACTGGGCCAGATCATCGAAAACGGCGGCAGCTACTACCTGCCCAGAATGGTCGGCCTGGGCCGGGCGCTGGAGTTCGCCTACACCGGCCACCTCGACGCCAAGCGCGCCTACGAATGGGGAATGCTCAACTACCTGGTTTCATCAGAGGAACTGGAGCAGACCACCCACGACCTGTGCGACCGGATCATCCGCACGCCGCCCATGGTGCAGTGGATCAGCAAGCGCATCATGCGCGCCGCCCTGGACAGCACGCTGGAAACCACGATGACGCTCACGTCCAACGCCGGCGGCATCCTCAGCGGCTCCGAGGATGCGCACGAGGCGAGGCGGGCGTTCCTCGAAAAGCGGGCTCCGGAATTCAAGGGACGGTAGGCGCGCCCGACCATGGTCGCCGGGTTCCGGATCACGAACGCAGGTACAATGCGGTCCACCGCCACGCGAGGCCAGCGAGGTTCAGCATGACCACGCCCAGGACACCAAAATCCCCAGCGCACTTCCGACTGCCGGATCCGCCGCAGCGCGAGCCTGACGAGATGACCCAATACGATCACCTCTTCAAAACCGGCAGTTCCCACTATCTGGCCCTGCACTTCGGAAGCCCCGAAACGACGCTGGTGGAAGCCGACCGCTGGATGATTTCGCACCCGGGTGAAAACAGATCCCGGGCCAGGCGTCCCGACCTGCTCATCGCGTTCGACGCGGACCCGGCTGCGTATCAGGCCAACAACGGGTACGTCGTATCCATTCAGGGCAAGCCGCCGGACTTCGTCATGGAGGTTGCTTCGATCAGCACTGCGGAAACCGACGTGGGGGCGAAACGGGACGAGTACGCCGCGCTGGGCATTGCCGAATACTGGCGCTTCGACGAGACAGGTCAATACCACGGAGCGCGGTTGGCTGGCGATAGGTTAGTAGATGGCCGGTACATCCCCATCCCAATCTAGGAGTTGCCCGACGGCAGCCTTCAAGGACACAGTGACGCCCTCGACCTGGACCTGCGCTGGGAACATGGCGAGTTGGGTTGGTACGACCCGGCGACCGGGCGGCACATCACGACCTTCGACGACGAGCGATCGCGGGCTGATCGCGCCGAAGCGGAACTGATTGCCGCTGCAGCCCGCATCGCCGAGCTGGAAGAGCGGCTCCGCAGTCAAAACCTGTGAACCGAGGCTGATGTACTCGTAATCGTGAGTGCAGGGGCGATACGCCATTCGCCCCTGCACTATTCTCGATACCCTCAATTCAGTCGGCGAACGTCAGTGCCTGCCCGAACTTCTCGCCGTGGGCGATTTCCGACATGGGCTTGCGCGGCGTGCCCGTGCCCGGCTCTCGCATGACGCGGTACCCGAAGGGCAGCACGGTGATCAGCTCCAGGTCTTCAGGGATGCCCAGCAGGGCCTTGACCTGGTCCTGCGCTTCCCCCCGGACTCCAACGAAGCAGGTGCCCAGGCCCTCCGACCAGGCCACCAGTTCCATCTGCTGCAGGGCGCGGCCGGCGTCGAGCTGAGCGCGCCGCGCGCCGTCCATCACGATGGCGATGGCGACCTGGGACTTCCCGATGAATGTCCCCTGGGTGCAGATTTCACCGAGCTGCTTGATCGTGTCGGGGTCCCGGACCACGATGAAGTGCCAGGGCTGGGTGTTGCTGGAGCTGGGCGCCCAGCGGGCGGCCTGCATAATTTTGTGTAGGACGGCATCGGACACCGGCTGGTCAGTGAAATCGCGGACGGTGCGACGGGTCCTGATGGCATTGAATACGTCCATGTTGAAACCTCCGGGCAATGGGTCAAGATGTTTCACGATTGGTCAACGCTGGCTTTGGCTCGGACCGGGACCAAGATGGCTCCCAGTAGCAACGCGATGGCCGCCGGTGAGTAAAACAGGCCTACTGACAAAATCCCCACCCAGCAGAAACCGAACAAGGCGAAGGCGAATATAAACAGCAGGGTTTTGCGAATGAAGCGCCGTTCGTCGAGATGCCGGATTGACAGTAACGCCAGGCCGGTCAGCGCTACCGGAGCAGCCAGGGCCGGAGCGGCGTCAATATCCCCGGCGGGAAGTACCAGAACGGCAAATCCGACGGAGACGACCCAAGCCAACCCGTGAGCGGTCCACAACGAAAATTTCGATGGGCTGCCCCGCGCGACGACAGTCAGCAGGCGGCGTATCACCGCACCGGCGGCCACATTATCCAGCCGCGGCGGCCGGTGTTGCGCAGGCGCAGCAGATGGCCGCCCAGCGTGGTGACGTACAGGCTGCTCTGGTCGGCGTCGCCGAAGCAGCAGTTGGTCGGCATGTCGACCCCCACGGGCATTGGGTACGTCTCCAGGACGCGCCCCTCGGGCGTCCACA
The DNA here is from genome assembly GCA_951813535.1 of uncultured Dehalococcoidia bacterium. Lineage (GTDB taxonomy): Bacteria > Chloroflexota > Dehalococcoidia > Lucifugimonadales > UBA3495 > Bin87. The sequence goes on from OX638345.1 coordinate 4,178,743, forward strand.
CGTAGAGCATGGGGCCGGGGCCGGTGGCCCAGTTGCCGGCCGTGCCGACGATGTTGCCCTCGGAGTCCAGGCACATACCGTCGATGCCGCGCTGGGGGCCACGATGGTCGGAGCCGAACTGGTGCAGCACGACGTACCGGCCCAATGACCCATCCTCGTTGATGGGGTAGGAGCGCAACTCCCGCACACCGGTCGGTTCCGGATCGGTCTGAATGATGTAGAGAGTTTGGTCATCGGGGGAGACCAGCAGCCCGTTGGTCCCGGTGGTGTCGAAGGTGACCTGCTGGCAGGTGTAGGAGCCATCGGGCTGGGGGTCGGCGCGCAGGATATCGCGGCCGCCCATCTCGGGCTGCTCGCTGGGGTCGATGTTGCCGGCGTTCCACGGGTTGCTGAACCAGATGCGACCCTGCCGGTCGATGGCCAGATCGTTGGGGGTGTTCAGGCGCTGGTCACCCAGACGGTCAACGATGGTCGTTGTGGTGCCGTTGGCTTCGAAGCGGACGATGACCCGGCCGCCGGAGCAGCACCCGTACAGCCGGCCCTCGGCGTCAAAAGCCAGTCCGTTGGTGTGGTTGGTGTTTTCACGGTGGACGGTGCACTCGCCGGTATCAGGGTGGTAGGCCATGATCCGGCTGGCCGGGATGTGGGTGAAGAGAAGGCGGCGGCCGTCCCAGGCGGGTCCTTCGGTCAAACGGCTGAAGGGTCCGGCGACGTGCTCCCATTGCAGTGCCATATTGTCCTCCTGGATCACGTATGGGGATTTGTCCTCAATGAGCCGGACCCGCGCATCAGGATAAGCGGGAATCGGCGCGGTGCGCCCGGCACGGCGCTATTGTATGCCACCCCAAAGGCAAAGTCATCGCGGGGGAGTTGGTTGGCGCCAGAGACGCGGAATTGCCGCTTGTTTGGTGGCCGCGTTTACGGTTATAGTGTGGGCACTTACCGTCAGTTTGTTTCCATCCTAAACGGGGGTTGTTGAGATGACACAGAACAGTCGATTGCGCAGCGGCAACGTTGCCGCACCGGAGACCGGCGTTACCGTCTACGAGGCTATCCACAATCGTCGGATGAACAACGAGTTCACCGATGCGGTGCCCAGCCAGGAATCGCTGCATCGGATGCTGGACGCGGCGGTGTGGGCTCCCAACCACCGGTTGACCAACCCGTGGCGGTTCTTCGTGCTGGAGAAGGGCGGCGAGAAGCGCGCCGAGGTGGCGCAATTGGCCTACGACAACCTGTTCGCCCGCAGCGGCAACCACGAAAACGCCGACGGCAGCCGCCAGCGGGTGCTGGACGCTCCGGGCCTGATCTACGTGTACAGCGTTCCCGCCGACAGCGAGGAAATGACCCAGGAGAACTACGCGGCGGCGTGCTGCGCAGTGCAGAACCTCCTGCTGGCCGCGGTGGCCGAGGGTCTGGCCGGCGACTGGAGCACCGGCAACACCACCCGGCACCCCGACCTGGCGGAAACCCTGGGCGGCGAATCCGACTGGACGATGGTCGGGGCGCTGTTCATCGGGCAGCCGGCGCGTCCGTCGGCTTCCGTGCGCGCGCCGGCGGATGAAGTGACCGCCTGGCTATGATCCGAACCCCGGGCTCCAACGGCCACCCTCGCTCCGGGGCGGGGGTGGCCGACTTGCGCTATACTGACCGCCGATTCATAGCGCAAGGAGACTCCCATGCCCTGGGCAGAGACCATAGTTGACACCCTGAAGAAGTGGGACACGTCGCTCATCGCCTACGTGCCCGATATCTCCATCGACCGGGTGACCAGCATCATCAACGAGGACCCGTTCTTCCACCTGGTGTCCTGTACCCGCGAAGAGGAGGCCGTCGGCGTGGCCGTTGGCAGTTATGCCGTGGGCCGCAACGCCGCCGTGTTCATGCAGTCCAGCGGATTTGGCAACAGCATCAACGGCATCGCCAGCCTGTGCCTGCCGGCGCGGACGCCCATCCCCATCTTCATGAACCTGCGCGGGCAGGTCGGCGAGTTCAACATCGCGCAGGTGGCCATGGGCCGCAACACGACGTCCATCCTGGATCTGTTCGGCATCGCCCACTACACCATCGAGAGCGAGGACCGGATGGACACCCTGCTGGACGGCGTGATGAAGCTGTGCCACGCCCACCGGAACCCGGTCGCCATCTGCATGACCCCCATGCTCCACGGAGGCAAAATTGCTTAGGTTCGACGCCACCCAACTGGTCCTGCGCCACGCCGGGGATTCGCCCGTCGTGGGCAATCTGGGGCCCACCAGCGATGAGCTGTACCACGCCGGCCACCGGGACCGGAACTTCTACACCTACGGCAGCATGGGTCTGTGCTCCTCCATCGCCCTGGGCATGGCCCTGTCCACCGACGACAAGGTGATCTCGCTGGACGGCGACGGCTCGTTGCTGATGAACCTGGGCGCCATCGCCACCATCGGCCGCGAGAACCCGTCAAACCTGGTCGTGGTGGTCTGGGACAACGAGATGTGGGGACAGACCGGCGGTCAGGACAGCCACACGGCCACCAACACCAACCTTGAAGAGGTCGCCAATTCCTGCGGCATCACCAGGACCGCCACCGTGAACGACCTCGAAACGCTGGAAGAGACCTTTGGCCGGGCCATGCGCGAGCCGGGCCCCTGGTTCATCGTCGCCAAGATCGAGGAGGCCGACGAGTACATGCCCGTCGCCCCGGTGGAACCGGAATTCACGCTGTACCGCTTCCGGAATACGTACGTGGAGTAGTGGCTATTTCAGCAGCAGCGTGAACTACAGCGACTACATCATCTACGCGGACGAGAGCGGAGATCCCAACCCGGCGCCAATCGACGCTAACTATCCAGTCTTCGTGCTCAACTTCTGCGTGTTTCGGAAGGACCACTACGCCGCTTCGGTGCTACCAGCCGTGGCGGCTCTCAAGTTCCAGCATTTCGGGCATGACGCGGTGGTGCTGCATGAACAGGATATCCACCGTGGGAAACCACCGTTCGATTTCAATGGGAACGATCAGGAGCAGGCTTCATTCAGACATGAACTCAACACCTCTATAGCTGGAATGGATTTCGGGATTATCGCCGCCGCAATTGATAAACCCCGATTGACGCAGACAACTGTTTCCGACGTTTATGGGCTAGCGCTGCAGCGCTGTATGGAACAGGTCTATAGATTTTTGGAGACCTGTGGACAGCACGGGTCAATCACCCACATCGTTCTGGAAAGTCGAGGCCGCAAAGAAGACGCCGGGTTGATGCAGGCGTTCCGACGTATTGGAGCCGGCGACAACGGGCTTGGTAAGATAATGCCGGGTTTCGATATGGTTTTCGCGGCCAAGAAGAGCAATTCCATCGGCTTGCAGATCGCAGATCTTACAGCCTATCCAATAGGGCGGAGCTATGTCGCTCCTGACAAGCCGAACCGCGTATGGGAAGCGCTGGTAAAGCCAAAGCTATTGAACAAAGTGGCGATCTTTCCGTGACTCAACGAAAAAACCTCGGAGTGATCCGAGGCTTTTTGCCAAGTTGGGGCTGCCCATCGGCCCAAGCTGCGGAGTCCGTACCACTCCAAACCCGCAGCCGGCCTGAACACATGGAAGGCCCTAACGAAGGTCGTGTGCCTTCGCCGGCCGGAGCCACCCCCAATCTCGTCTTAATGCTATACCACACTGGTATCGCGGTCAACGTTTGCCACCCCCGCCTGCTTGGTCTATCATTGGCCCCGGCGGCCGAGGCCGCTCACTTGCGCTTACGGCGCCGAGGAGATGACCAGCCCGATGACGCAGGCCGCGAGCTCTTCACAAATCGAATCCGATGCAAACGGTGCGGTCGCTATCGCCCAGCGGAGCGCGGACGCAGAAGCGCTGCCCGAGGGACTCACCGCCGACGACCTGGTGGAAGTGTGCCGGCAGATGATCCTGGTCCGGACCATGGACGAGCGCATCTGGATGATGAACCGGCAGGGCAAGGTGCCAATCGCGGCCTCTTGCCAGGGACACGAGGCCGCGGAGCTGGGCTCGCTGCTGGCGGCGCAGAAGGACGGCGACTGCTTCCATTTCCCGTATTACCGTGACTTGGCCGTCAAGATGGCCGCGGGCCTCACGCCGCGGCAGGTGATGCTGTCCTTCATGGGCAAGGAGGGCGAACCCTACTCCGGCGCGCGCCAATTCCCGCTGCAGGGGGCGGACCTGCCACGAAAAATCATCCAGATATCCAACGTCGTCGCCGCCGGCCTCACCCAGGGCGTGGGGTACGCGCTGGCGTGCAAGATGATGGGCGAAAAGACGGTGACCATCTGCTACTTCGGCGACGGTGCGACCAGCCAGGGCGAAACCCATGAGGCCATGAACTTTGCCTCCATCCACCGGCTGCCCGTTATCTTCGTCTGCGAGAACAACAAGTACGCCATATCAACGCCGCAGGACTCACAGATGGTGATCAGCGATGTCGCGGCCCGCGCCGAAGGCTACGGATTCCCCGGGTTTGTGATCGACGGCCTGGACCTGATCGCCTGCTACGAGGCGACACGGCAGGGCATCGCCCACGCCCGCAGCGCCGGCCCGGTGTTGATCGAGATGAAGGTCGAGCGGTTCATGCCTCACACCACCGACGACGACGACCGGCGTTACCGGGACCGGGACGCGCTGGATGCCGCCCGTCAGTTCGATCCGGTGGCCGTTTTCCCGTCCCAGATGGTATCGCGGGGCATACTCACCCAGGAGCAGCTGGACGCCTTCCGCTCCGACGCCACCCAGCAGGTCAACGACGCCACCGACTTCGCCGACGCGGCGCAACCTCCGGACGCGTCGACGATCGGCGACCATCTGTACGTCCAAGGATGAGCACAGCATGCCAGAGATGACCGTAATTGAAGCAGTGCGTTCCGCGCTCCACGAAGAGATGGAGCGCGACGAGCGCGTTTTCGTGATGGGCGAGGACGTGGGCCAGCGCGGCGGCGTATTCCTGGCCACCCAGGGATTCATCGAAGATTTCGGCCCGCAGCGCGTGATCGACTCCCCGCTGGCCGAGGCGTCCATCATGGGTATCGCCCTGGGCGCCGCCTTCCGCGGCATGCGGCCGATACCAGAGGTGCAGTTCTCCGACTTCGTATGGCCCAGCGTCAACCAGCTCATCGGCGAGGCCGCCCGCGCGCACTACGGCACCAACGGCGCGCTGAAGGTGCCGATGACCGTACGCATCCCCTACGGTGGCGGGATCCGCGGCGGACTCTTCCACTCGCAGAACGTGGAAGCCCTGTTCTTCCATACCCCCGGCCTGCTGGTGGTCACGCCGTCCACTCCCTACGAGGCCAAGGGCCTGCTCAAGTCGGCCATCCGCGACGACAATCCGGTCATCTTCCTGGAACACAAGAAGACCTACCGCCTCGTCCGGGGCGAAGTGCCCGACGAGGAGTACACCCTGCCCATCGGACCAGCCGACATCAAGCGGGCGGGCTCCGACGTCACCGTGGTCAGCTATGGCCTGGCCATGCACTACTGCCTGGCCGCGGCGGAGGCGGTGGCCGCCGACGGCATCGGCGCCGAGGTTGTCGACCTGCGGACCCTCAAGCCTCTGGACACCGAAACCATCCTGGACTCGGTGAAAAAGACCGGCAGGCTGCTGGTGGTCCACGAGGACAACATCAGCGGCGGCATCGGCGCCGAGATCGCCGCGCTGGCGGCCGACGAGGCTTTCGAGTACCTGGACGCGCCCATCGCACGCCTCTGCGGCCCTGACGTACCGACCATGCCCTTCGCCCAGACGCTGGAAGACGCCTACATGCCCAGCCCGGACGCCATCGCCGCCGAACTCCGCCGCCTGGCTGCTTACTGATCACGCCCAACCGATCACCGAGGACCGTCCCGTGGCTCAACTCATCGAACTTCCCCACGTCGGCGAAAGCGTCGTCGAAGGCACCATCGGCAAGTGGCTCAAGCAGCCGGGCGACCACGTCGAACGCTACGACCCGCTGGTGGAGGTGGTGACCGACAAGGTGACCATGGAAGTGCCCTCGCCGGTGTCGGGCGAGTTGCTGCGCATCATCGCCCAGGAGGGCGAGACGGTCCCCATGGGAGCGCCCATCGCCGAGGTCGACGACGGCAGCGGCCCGGCGACCAGCGAGCCGCCGCCGGCGTCCCAGGCGACTGCGCCAGCGCCCGCACCGGCCCAAACCTCGCCGGCCTCGTCGACCCCGACTTCGTACCTGATCATGGACGCCCGTCCGGTGGGCCCCACCGGCGGATCAGCGGTGGAAGCGCAGAGCCAGGAAGGAGCGGAGACTCCGGCCGAACCCGCGCCGGCCGCAACAGTGACACCGACCGTGATCCGGGCGGTCGACCAGGACCGGGAGACCAGCGTCGAACGTGCGCCGAACCGGCTATCTCCAGCGGTGCGCCGGCTGGCCGCCGAGCACAGCCTGGACGTTGATCGCATCGCCGGCACCGGCATGGGCGGACGTGTCACCAGGAACGATGTGCTCCGCTACCTGGAGCAGCAGGCGGCCATCGTCGCGACGGCGGTTCCCGCGACTGCGCCGAGCATCCCCGCTCCCGTTCCTGCGGCAGCAGCCGCACCGGCGACTCCGGCTGCCGACGAGGAGCGTGTTGCGCTGACACCGGTGCGGCGCATGATCGCCGACGCCATGGTGCGCTCGGTGACTCAGATCCCCCACGCCTGGAGCATGGTGGAGGTGGACATCACCAATCTGGTCGGCCTGCGCACTCGGGAGCGCGACCAGTTCCGCTCCCGCGAGGGCGTCAATTTGACCTACCTGCCCTTCGCGCTGAAGGCCGTCGCCTCCGCGCTGAAGGACAATCCCACGATGAACGCGTCATGGGGTGACGACTGCATCATTCTCAAGCGCCGGATCAACCTGGGCATCGCCGTGGCCGCGCCCTCCGGCTTGGTGGTGCCGGTGATCCACGACGCCGACCGGCTGAGTATTTCCGGCCTCGCCCACGCCGTCGCTGACCTGTCGGAACGGGCCCGCGGGGGAACCCTGCGGCTGGACGACGTGCAGGGCGGCACCTTCACGGTGAACAACACCGGCGCCCTCGGCAGCGTCCTCGGCGGGCCGATCATCAACCACCCCCAGGCTGGCATCCTGACCACCGAGGCCGTTCAGCAACGTCCCATGGTTATCAACGACGCCATCGCCATCCGCTGGATGATGAACCTGTGCCTGTCCTTCGACCACCGGATCAACGACGGCGCCGAATCGGGCGCGTTCATGCAGTCGGTGAAGGCTCGCCTCGAGGCGATGGATGGCGACACGCCCATCTACTGACGGCGCGGAAATCGCGGCGGGTGAGGGAACCTGCCGCATCATCAGGGCCGGCGTGGTGGATTACCGCGAGGCGTGGGACTGGCAGGTGCGAATAGCCAGCGCCGTGCGCGACGGTTCCGAGCCCGAAACCCTGCTCCTGCTGGAGCATCCCCACACATACACCCGTGGCCGGCTGGCCCCCGACAGCGATCTGTTGCTGGACGAGGCGACGCTGGCCGCACGCGGCATTGCCCTCGTCGAAACCGACCGGGGCGGCCTGATCACGTACCACGGCCCGGGTCAGTTGATCGCCTACCCCATCATCCGGCTGCGCGGCCGTGGCGGCCCCCACTGGTACGTCCGCACCCTGGAGCAGGTCATCATCAGCGTGCTCGCCGAGTTCGGCCTGACCGCCACCACCGTCGACGGCCGCACCGGCGTCTGGACGGCAGACCAACAGCGCAAGATCGCCGCCATCGGCGTGAAGATCGCCGGCGGCGTCGCCTACCACGGCTTCGCCATCAACGTCGACCCCGACCTGGCAATGTTCGACGGCATCATCCCGTGCGGCATCACCGATCGCACGGTGACCAGCATGGCCGCCGAGCTGGGGCGGGCGGTGGATATGGCCGCGGTCGCGGCGAGCGCAGAGCGGGTATTTTGCGATAAGTTGGGAACAGCGGCGGATTGCGCGGTTTGATCGCTTGCCGGCCATGTCCTTCCCACGGGCGCTAACTCTGACGCGGCCCGAAGGCGAAAATATCGGCCACCGCGCACGCAAACCCGGGCAGCACCGGGTCGCCCCTGACAATATCGTCTATGCCATAGCGAATCACCGTACCGTCATCATGGTGGGCATACACTTCCCGCGTTTCGGGATATGCCACCAGTACCAACCGGACGCCGGCTTCCAGCCACATTTGCGTCTTGGCGTCGGCGTCCGGCTGTCTGTCGTTGGGCGATACCACCTCCAGAACCAGATCGGGGATCACGTCGGCATAGCCGCGCGACGGCGGCGGTTCCGCCATGCGCTCATAAGAGATGAACCCGTAATCGGGCGCGCGGACGGTGTCAGGGTTTCGCTCAACGTTCACGCCGGTATCGGCAGCCACGCCGTGGCCAAGGTCGTGGTCCTCAATGAAATTCCCCATACGCCGGCCGAGCCGCGCGGCGACCATGCCGCGCTCGTGGCTTGTGGGCGGCATTTCAATCAGTTCCCCCCGGACCAGCTCGTAGCGCTTGCCGTCGTCCGGCATGGCCATGAGATCATCGGCGGTTAGCAGCTTTTTGGCGGTGGTCATTGCCAGGCTCCGCTTCAACCAGGATTGGTCCAGACAACATTAACCGTAGCACAGATCAGAGGCGGAAAATCATCGCGCTCGCCACTGCCAGATCGTTGGGCGGACCCATCGCAATAGCAACGTGCCGCCAAGCCGGGAACCATCCGGCATCAACTGCTCCGGATAGCCGGCGAAGAACCGTAGGGCTGCGCTAGCTGATGCGGGGCCGGTTCTCGCCGCCGTCCTCGTCTGCGGCAGCATCGTCGCGGAGGCTGCGGCGTCGGGAGCGCGGGCTGCGCTCGGGAGCAGGGTCCGGCTCGGCCGGCGGCGCCGGTTCGGCCTCGGCCGCCCCGTTGGTCGCCGGTTCGGGACCAGCAGCGGCGGTGGCATCGGTCATGTCAGCGGCGGTGGATTCCACCACGTCGGGCGCGTCCTCACCCGATTCGGGTTCTTCCGGCGGCGCGTACTGGGGATAGGCCCGGCGGAAGTCGGCCAGCGCCGAGTCCAGGTACCGGTGCATCTCCTCCGGCTCGCGGACTTGTATAGGAACACGCTTGCGGTTGTTGGTGTACACGCGCAGGGGATCGCCCATGAACCCGCGATCGCTGGCGACTTCGCGGATGTCGCTGAAGTGAATGGTGCGGCGTCTGGGCGTGCCGAACATGATGATGAGCGCGTCGGAATAGACCCGGTACTGCCGCGGCGACGTGAGCCACGAATAGGCCCCCACTCCCAACCCTACGACAATCAGCAACCAGGCCCCGCTGCCGCTGCTGCGGCTGGGCGCCGGTGTTTCGCCCTCCCCGCCCGACTGCTCAGTCTGAGCGGCAGGTTCGGCCGGCACGTCATCGCCGCGGCGGGCGTCGGTGAACAGCTGGTAGAGACCGAAAAGGATGACGGCGGCGGCTAGGATCAGGGTCAGATTGAATCTCACCCGACTGGGCGCCCAGTAAATGAGTGTAGTTTCGGGCTGCTGCATACTCTATTCGCACCTGCCTGCCGTGTTCGCTTATGGTTGCGCACAACAGCGTCATGCTGCCCGTGCGACGGCGAATATGTTACCACACGGCTGGTCGAGCCAATCTGGCCGGAGCAGCCTGCCTTTGGATGCTAGAATTGAACGTGCTGCGCAACCGATGCCACGTAACCGCATCTACTAATCGACGGAGGCCGGGCAAAATGCTGAACTTGAGCGCTGACGAACAGGCTTGGGTAGATGAGTTTCGCCGACAAATAGGTGAGCAGTTCCCCGGCCTGCTGGAAGACATTATCATCTTTGGCCCGTATTCCCGCGGCATTTCCGACCCTGAAGTGGAAATGTTCACCCTGGTACTGATCAAGGATGGCGACAATAAAAAGACGGAAGCAGTCGCCGATCTTGGTTACTACGTCGATTTGGACACTACGCTGGTGTCTCCAACGCTGCTGGTCCGCACGATGGCGGAATGGGAGGAATCCAAGCGCAAGCAGGGCGGGATTTACCAATGGGCGCACGACGGGGTCAGCGCGCTATGAGTGAATCTCTCGCCATTGCGGAATGGCAGCGTGCTGAAGACTGCCGCCAAGTGGCTCACTTATGTCTCCAGCATGGATTCTACGCCGGCGCGATTGCCCGGTCTTACTTCGCAGCGCTACACGCTGCCAAAGCGGCGCTAGCCTTGCACGATGTTGCACCCCGCCGCCACCGCGCCTTAAGCAACCTGTTCGGGCAGCATATCGTGCTAACGGGTCTGATAGAAGGGCATTGGGGTTCTGTCATCGGGAGACTCGCTGATCTGCGCCTAGCCGCTGACTACGATATTAGGGTGATTTTCAGCGAAGCGGACGCCTCCAGCGCGTGCCAACGGGCTGACGCTTTCGCCAATCGCACCCATGTCCTGCTGACGCGCACCGTTGCCCCCGAACGATTGCTGCCGCACGACAACTGACGCAGCATCGCTTGCTTGACCCTGTCCAGCGATGATGCCAGAATTGACGCCGACAATACCGATACCATCACTCACCGCACAACAGGAGGCGACGGCCATGCTGATCTGCAGGTTTCGCACGGGAGATCGGGTAGCCCACGGCATCGTTGACGGCGACACCGTCGTGGAAGTACAGGGAGGCCTGTTCGACGGCCTGAAAGAGTCGGGCAGCAAGTACGCTTTGAGTTCGGTCAAATTGCTGGCTCCGGTGGTCCCGCCCACCTTCTACGCCGCCGGCATCAACTTCCCCGAGCACGTCACCTGGGCCGCCCAAATGCGCGGCGAGGAGCCCAACCTCCCCAAGAAGGCCGACGTGGGCTACCGGGCGGTCAACGCCCTCACCGGCCAGGGCGACCCCATCATGGTGCCGGCCGACGCCACCGAGGAGTTGCAGTACGAGGGCGAGGTGGTCGTGGTGATCGGCAAGGAGTGCCGCAACGTCAGCCAGGACGAGGCCCTGGACTACGTCCTCGGCTACAGCATCGGCAACGACGTCAGCGAACGCTACTGGCAGCGCAACGACCGCACCATGTGGCGCGCCAAGAACACCGACACTTTCAAGCCCATGGGGCCGTGGATCGCCACCGGCCTTGACCCCGACGAGCTCCACGTCACCATCCAGGTCAACGAGCGCGTCGTCGGCGAATACGACCTCAAAACCGCAATCTTCGGCGTCCGCGAGTACATCAGCGACATGAGCAAGTACCTCACCCTGATCCCCGGTGACATCCTCTGGATGGGCACCGACGGCGCCACCGAAAACATGAAGGACGGCGACGTCTGTGACATCACCGTCAACGGTATCGGCACGCTCAGCAATCCGGTGGTGTGGGGCAAGGCCTGATTGACCTCCTCACCACTCGAGATGGGGCGGACATCTCTCCGCCCCTGCATTTTCCGCTCAGTCGCCGGTAGATCATGACCACTTCCGGCGACGCTTCGGTATGTCAGCGGTGCGGTTCGACTCACGCCGCTGAGCACCGTTTCTGCGGTGTTTGCGGCGCCGAGCTTCATCCCGCCGAAGCGCCCCCGGCCGTAGCCAACGAGATTGACCGGCTGGCCGGCGCTCCGTATGTACCCGAACGTGAAGCCCCCGCTTCCGGCCGCGCCCCCATGGCGTCGGACCAAGCCTACTCCGGGCCGCAGGACGACGCGTTCCCCTACTACATCCCTCCCGGACGCATCATCGCGCTGACGGTGCTCAGCTCGGGCCTCTACGTCTTTTACTGGATGTTTGCCACGTGGCGGCAATACCGGGAGCACACCGGCGAAATCGCATTTCCGGTGATGCACGCACTGTCGCTCCTGGTGCCGATATACCAGTTCTTTCGGCTCCACGCCCACATGCGCGTGTACCAGGAACTGATGGAGCAGCGCGGAGTCCCCACGACGCTCAGCCCGGCACGCATTGTGCTCATTTACTTCGGGGTCGTCCTCCTGGGAATGGTGTCTTTCATCCTGCCGGCCGAGGAGCCTCTGACGACGACCCAGCAGGCGGCATACATCGCCATCAACGTTGGACAGGTCACGCTGCTGTCCTGGATACTCTGGCAGGCGCAAACCAACATCAACCGGTTCTGGCAGCACCGGCTGGGTATCAGGCTGGGCTGGATGCCCCTGAGCTTCGCCGAAATAGCGGTGGTCGCGGTGGGGCTGATACTCGGTTGGGGAATGCTGGTAATAATTTTAATTGACCCATCATTGTTGAACGTCGGCGTTGAAGTCCCCGCCGGAACGAATACCGCGCCATAGCTATGATTTTCGCGTTGCCCCGCTCCGCAATGATCGGGCGCAGACCCGCACGCCAATACTGACCATCCGGATCTTCAGTTAGTCCGCCACCGCTGATCCGGCGGTGATCCTGCGCCCGGGTGAGGCGCATCGGGAAACAGATAAATATGCAGGGGGAATGATGCCCTTTTTCTGGCTGATTGCCGTGTTCGCGGCGTACTTCGTAATGCTCATCGCCATCGCGGTGGCCGGCGCCCGCCGCATGCGCGACATGTCCGAATACGTGCTGGGCGGCCGGCGGCTCAGCAGCCTGACCGCAGCCCTGAGCGCCGGGTCATCCACCACCAGCGCGTGGACCATGCTGGCGCTGCCCGCCCTGGCTTTCACCTTCGGCGGGGTGGAAATCTGGGTCCCGGTCGCCATTGTGATCGGCGTCTGGCTGAGTTGGACCTTCATCGCCAGCCGGCTGCGCCGCTACACCATCGCGGCCGGAAACGTGCTCACCATACCCGAGTTCTACGAGGTTCGGTTCGGCGAGCGCACCGGCACGCTGCGCACCGTCGCGGGCCTCACCACCATGCTGTTCGTGATCTTCTACGTCAGCTCCGGCCTGGTCGGGGGAGCAAAGCTGCTGGAGACGGTGTTCGGGTTGGACTACGTCACCGGCGTTACGGTGACGCTGATCGCCATCGCTTCCTATACCCTGATCGGTGGGTTCATGGCCGTGTCCCGTACCGACGTCACCCAGGCCCTGCTCATGGTGGCGAGTCTGCTCATCATGGTGATCGCCCTGGCCGGCTGGACCGAGAACCCATTCCTCGAGATCGGCAACTACTCGTTGGACTGGCTGAACCCCTTCAACAACCGAGACGGATCCAGGATCACGCTGGCCGCCGCCGCGTCCATGGCCGGCTGGGCCGTCGGCGGACTGGGCGCTCAACGAATACTGCAGCGGTTCATGGCGCTGGAGAGGGAGGACCAGGTCAAGCGCAGCCGGCGAATCTCAATCGCCTGGCTGATCTCGGTGTTCGTGCTCGCCGTGATGCTGGGCCTCATCGCGCGGCCGGCATTGGCCGAAATCGGGATGCTGGACCTGGCATCGGATCCGGAGCGAGTCTACCTGGTGATGGCGGAAGTGTTCTTCCACCCGGTGGTCACCGGCCTGCTGCTGACCGCGGTGATCGCGGCGGTGATGAGCACCGCGGACTCGCAACTGCTGCTGGCTTCCGCAGTGGCCACCGACGATCTGCCATTCATCCGTACCTTGGCCTACCGGGTCACCGGCAACGCCCGCGTCTGGCTCGGACGACTGTTGCTGGTGATAATCGGCGTGGGAGCGGCGGCAATTTCCGTGTATTACCCCGGATCCATTGCTCATCTGGTCAGCTACGCCTGGGGCGGCATGGGCGCGGCCTTCGGTCCGGCGACCCTGCTGACGCTGTACTGGCGCAGGTTCAATTCCTGGGGCGCCCTGGCGTCGATACTGGCGGGAACGTTGGCGGCATCAGCGTGGGCGCTTCTGGATGGCGGACCGTCTGGAGTGTGGGACATCCAGCCGGCGACGCCGGGCTTCATCATAGCGACCCTGGCGGCAGTCACTGTCACCTGGCTCACCCCATCACCGTCAAGCGAGGTGGTGGATCTGTTTGATAAAGTAAACGGCCCCAGATCATCCGGGGCCGTGACTGCTGCCGAAGCCTGATCGTCGGAACTGCCGTCAGACGCCGAGGGCAATCTGGACCATTCGTTTTTCCAGAGCGAGGGCCATCTCGGTGGCCAGCGGCGTCCGGTCGTGTTCGCCGATGGAACCCACGAACGCCACGCCCAGCAGGCGGCCGACCCGGAAGTCGATCACGGTGGACGATAGCAGGCCCGCCGGGCCGCCCTGCAGCACGTACAGTCCCACCGACTCGTCGTAGAACCCGTCCGTTTCAACCTTCTGCACCGACACTATCTGCTGACCGGAACCAACGCTCTCGCCCACGTTGTCCTCAAAATCCTTGACGAAGATATCGGACATCCAGCCCGAGACCTGATCCGGGTTCTCAAACAGGTGGACCACCGTGGCTCCCACGAAATCCACGCCGCTGGCCGGGGATACGTCCGCGGTTGGGACGAACTCCCGCATGAACCCGCCGATGCGTCCGGCGGTGCGAAAACGGTCGGCCGTGCTGCCCTTGAAGCCGTTCTCGGCCATCTCCTGGTTATCCAGCGGGCCGCTCCTGGCTAGTTGGTAACCGAGCAGCGATTCGGGCAAATCTGCAGCTTCCAACGCCATGTATTCCAAATCGGCCTCGCCGACGCGAAAGGTGGCGTTCCACAACGGGTTGGATGACACTGGGTTATTCCTCCGGTGGGCTTCCTGATTCGGCCTCGATGTAGGGGCGAATGATCATTCGCCCCTCCTGAACGGGCTCGATGCAAAGACGGTCCTAGGCGGCAATCATGGGATACACGTGGCGGCCGCGGGACATCTCCACCGGCACGTCGGTGCGGGTCCACTCGTTGCCGCCATCGTTGCTGCAATAGACGTGGCCGTCGCGGTCGCAGCAGTAAACGTTGCGCGACGCGTTCCGGTCGATGGCGATCTGGAACATCCGCGCCGGCGCCACCTCGCCGATGTCCACGCGCTCCCAGGTCTCACCGGCGTCGGTGGACCGCACCAGTACGCCGGCGTCCACGGTGCCGGCCGGCGCGCTGCCGCCGCCGGCTCCGGCCGCCAGGTACATGCGGTTGGGGTCATTGGGATCCACGACCAGGTCGCGGCAGTAACTGCCGCCCTCGAACATCTCTTCGATGGGAACGAACTCCCACGACTCGCCGCGCTCCCGGCTGCGGAACATCGCCAGCTGGGTGATTATGTACACCAGACCGGGCTTGCTCGGATTGACCTGCACGCCGTGGAGGTCCACCGGCCCGAGGCGGGTGTAGTGCCCGTCGGTGATGCAGGACCAGGTGTCCCCGCCGTCGCGGGACGCGATGAGGCCGCCGACTTCGATGGCGCCGTACACGTCGTCAGGATGCGCGGGATCAATGCTGATGCCGATGACGCGCTTGCAGATTTCGTGGGGGTTCATCGTGATGTGGGGATGGACCAACCCCGCAGTGTTCATCTGCTGCCAGGTGTTGCCGCCGTCGTTGGATCGGCAAACGCGTCCCCCGTCGTACCCGGCGAACATGATCGAAGAGTCGTTGGGGTGGGCGGCCAGCGACCACACGTCGCCGCTCAGCGTATCGGTGCGCCGCCAGTTCTCGCCCCGGTCGTCGCTGCGATACACGCCGTCCTGGGTGCCGGCGTAAATGGTGGCCGGTTCGTCGGGGTGGGCCAGCAGGGCGCGGACCTGGGGGTTTTCCGGCAGGCCGTTCTCGATGCAGGCCCAGTCGGACTGGCCTTCGGTGAGCCGGTACATGCCACCCTCGCCCAGGGGAGTCCCCTCGGCGCCGATGATCAGGGCGCTCTCGCCGGCCAGGCCGACGTATACGTTGGTGTTATGCGCAGTCACGGTTGTCATTGCGTAATCTCCTGAGGGTGCTTCGCGGATGCGGTTTTGCAGATTGTTGGGGGAACGGTGCGCCTTGTCAAGGGTAAACCAGCGCTACGGCCACATGATCCAGCCGGTGCGGTCGGTGCGGGCGCGGAAGAGGTGGCCGCCGCCGGTGGTGACATAGAGGGTGCGCATGTCGGCGTCGCCGAAGCAGCAGTTGGTGGGCCGGTCCACGCGCATGGGGTGGGTTTCCAGCACGCGGCCCTCGGGCGAGAAAACGTAGATCATCGGCCCCGGGCCAGCCGCCTCCCAGCCGGCGCAGGCTACGATGTTGCCATCCACGTCCAGCGTCATCCCGTCGACGCCCCGTTGTACGCCCTGGCTGCCCTGGCCCCGCAGGTCGCCGTCGGCGGCCCCGCCGTCGATCCCGAAGGTGTGCAGGGTCTTGTACTCGCCCAGCGAACCGTCGTCGTTGATGGGATAGGCGCGCAACTCCCGGCGGCGATCCGCTCCGTAGTCGCTCTGGGCGATGTAGAGGGTGCGCTGGTCGCGGCTGATCAGGATGCCGTTGGGCCGGCTGATGTCGGTGGTGGCACGCACCAGGTCCCACTGGTCGTTGCCCCTGGGGTCCAGCCGAAGCACCGACATGTGGTCCAGTTCCTGCGGCCCGCTGTCGCCGATGCCGGAGTACGGGTCGGTCAACCAGATACGGCCCGACTTGTCGACGACCAGGTCGTTGGGATTGTTGTGCCGCTTGCCGTCCAGGAGGTGAGGCATTGACGTGGCGGTATTGCTGGCGGCGTCGAAGCGGGCGATGCGTCGCCGGCCCTGCTGGCACCCGTAAAGGTTGCCGTTGGCGTCGAAGCACAGGCCGTTGGTGTTGAAGGCCTCGGTGAAGTACTCGGAGACTTCGCCGGTCTTGGGGTCGTAGCGCAGAATCTTCGACTCTGGGATGAGGGTGAACAGCAACGCTTCGCCATCCCAAACCGGCCCTTCCGCGGTGCCGCCGTATGGTCCGGCGACCAGTTCAAAGCTCCAGGACATGGGGAACCTCCTGTGGTTTGTCGCCGCAGTTTAGCATGGGTAGCAGGGTCAAGGCCGACAATTGACGCACTGAGGCAGCAACATTATCATCGACGCTGGTGACAAAGTGGGAACCTTCAACGTAAAGGTCAGCGTCGGACATCCGGCGGGTGGGGATTTGTTCCCGGTGTCAGCCCTGGTTGATACCGGCGCAACCCACTCGATGATGCCTCAATCGTTGATGGCGCGCTTGCGAATTGCGCCGTTGCGGGCCAGCCGCTACAGCATTGCCGACGGTAGCACCATTGAGTACCACGTGGCCGATGCACGGTTTGGCCTTGGTGGGGAAGTCCGATACTGCCCGGTGATTTTTGGGCCAGAGGATGAATTCCTGGTAGGAGCGACCACACTGGAGATTTTCGAACTGGTCGTTGATCCGTTGGGCGAGCGTCTCGTTCCCGCAGACAGGCTGACGCTGTGAGCGTCCAACGAAAACAGCCCGTTGAGTCTCAATTCACGCTGACAACCGTGCGTCGGAGTATCGAAGCGCAATATCCGGAGAGTAGCCAGTGGGCACTTTCTACGTCGACATCGACGTCGGCCATCCGCTGGGAGGCGATTTCCTGCCGGTATCCGCGCTGGTAGATACCGGGTCGACTCATTCGGTCATACCGGAATCCCTGCTGGCGTCCTTGAGCCTTGCGCTGTTAGAACGCCGAACGTATCGAATAGCCGATGGCAACTTCGTTCAACGCGATGTGGGAGAAGCCCGATTCCGCATTGACGGCAGAGAGCGCACCTGCACTGTTATTTTCGGCTCCGAAGGACAGTATCTGCTGGGAGCAACGACCCTGGAAGACTTTGACTTGATGGTTGACCCTACCCAGCCTAACCCCAGCCTCGTTTCCATCGACGAATTGCTGCTGTAGCTATCCGGTGCGCTGCTTGAACAGAAAAGGAGAGAACTCGCGGGAACCTTTCGAGTAGAAACTGGCGTAGGCCATCCCCAGGTCGGTGACGTGCATCCAGTGTCGGCATTAGTTGATACCGGTGCAGGTCACTCTATGATGCCCGCAGCGCTGTTGGAGCAACTTGGCCTGACGCCTCTGGAACGCCTCCGGTTCAAAGTCGCTGATGGCCGACGGGTGGAGTATGACGTAGCCGACGCTCGCTTTAGCATTTTCGGCAGGGAACGATTTTGCCCCGTCATTTTCGGCCCGGAAGGCCAATTTTTGCTGGGCGCCACCACTTTGGAGATATTTAATCTGATGGTCGGTCCCACGGAGGTAAATCCCAGACTGGTTCCCATAGAGGAAGTGAACCTGTGATTCACTTGCCGGGTGACAGATAACCCCATCATTACAAACTGTGGGGCGGGTTTGAAACCCGCCCCTTGCAATTGTCGGTATGATGCCGTGCCCCCTAGCGTCCCCGCAGCCTGGGGTCCAGCGCGTCGCGCAGCGCGTCGCCCAGGAAGTTGATGGCGAACACCACCACCGATATGGCGATGCCGGGGAACACCGCCAGCCACCAGGCGATGCGAATCTCCTCGGTGCCGCGGGTGAGCATGCCGCCCCAGGTTGGGATATCCGGCGGGACGCCCACGCCCAAGAAGGACAGCGAAGCCTCGATGATGATGGCGAAGCCCAGGGTGATGGTACCCAGCACGATATAGCTGGCCAACACGTTGGGCAGGATGTGCTTCAGCATGATGCGGATCGAGCCGGCGCCGATGGCCGTGGCCGCCAGCGTGTAGTCCAACTCCTTGATGCTCAGCACCTGCGAGCGGATCACCCGGATGGTTCCCGGCAGGAGGATCACCAGCAGCGCCATGATCACGTTGTTGGCCGAGCCGCCGAGAACGGCCACCAGGCCCAAGGCAAGAATAATGGGCGGAAAGGCCATCATGGCATCCACAATCCGCTGAATGGCCAGGTCCACCACTCCCCCGATGTAGGCGCTGAGAATGCCAATCAGGGCGCCCAGGGTCACGCCGATACCCACGCTGAGCAGGCCGACGTATATGGAAATCTGCGAACCGGCGATAATCCGGCTGAGCTCGTCTCGGCCCAGGTGATCGCTGCCCAACCATGCGCCGGGTTGCGGCGACAGGTATTTCTCTTCGTGCGCGCGCACATCCAGCGGATCGTGGGGCAGGACTCCCGGGACAACATAGGAAACCGCCGCCGCCAGTATTGTGAGAATGATGATAACCGCACTGATCGCGCCAAGGGGCTTGGACCGGGAAAAAGCGGCTACCTTCTGCACCCGGGTCTGACGGGGGCGCATCCCCTGGATCTGAAATTCGGCTTCGCCGTCGCCCAGCGTTCGCACGGCGTTGGTTGTAGTCATTCTGTCGACGCTCCTCAAATGGTCAAAGTAGCATGAGTGCTAGGCGTACCGGATTCGGGGGTCCAGCAAACCGTACAGGAGGTCAACCAGGAGGTTGATGATTACGATGGACACCGCGATGACGATGATGATCGCCTGGATGGTGGGGAAGTCGCGCTGGAACACCGTCTCGATGAGCAGGGTCCCGATGCCGGGCACCTTGAAGATGCTCTCGATGATGACCGTGCCGCCGAAGAGACGCCCGAACTGCCAGCCCGATATGGTCAGGATAGGCAGCACCGCGTTCTTCAGGCCGTGGCGCACCAGCACGATGCGCTCGCCCAGGCCCTTGGCCCGAGCCGTGCGCATGTAGTCCTCGCGGATTATCTCCATCATCGAGGAACGGGTAACCCGGGCGATGAAGGCCATGTCGTAGAAGCCAAGCGCGAGCGCCGGCAGGAACATCTGCTGCAGGTTCTTCCAGGGGTTATCCCACAGGTCCTCATAGCCCAATGGAGGCAGCCAGCCGAACCCGCGAGACAATACCAGCACCACCAGCAATCCGGCGAAGAACGTTGGTATCGATATGCCCACCAGCGCAATGACCCTTGAAAAGTAATCGATCACGCTGTCGGGCTTGATGGCGGAAATCACCCCCAATGGAACGGCGAAGACTACGGCGATCAGGATGGCCAGAACGGCCAACTCCAATGTCCGGAAGATCCGGTCTCCAACCAGCTTGCTGACGGGCTGTCCGGACCGCCAGATGGAAGTCCCCAGGTCGCCCTGGACCAGCCCGCCGACCCAGTCCACGTATTGGACGACGATCGGCCGGTCCGTGCCCAACTGGCGGCGCAGGTCCTCAAGTTCTTCCTGGGTGAAAGTGGCGTCGCCCTCGCTCAGGATGACCAAGGCCGGGTCGCCCGGCAGCAGCCTCATCACCGTGAACACGATGATAGACACTAGCAACACCGTCGGGATAATGAGCGCGATGCGTTTCAACGCGTACTGTCGCATGGAATATGCCCTTCATACAGTAGGGGCGAATGATCATTCGCCCCTACAAATGGGTTCGCCGAGTCACTATGCCGGAAATTTGGTCCCGGTGTATTGGATTAGCGGTCCAGCCACACGTCTTCGTACTTGAACTGGTACTGCACTGTTTGAGGAGCGTTGAAGCCCTTGACGTCTCGATGGACCATCCAGAGCAAGCCACCCAATTGCATCGTTACCCAATGGTTGTCTTCAAAGCTGTGCAGCCACAGTTCGGCTTCCTTGTTGATTTCCTGGCGGGCATTCACATCCTGCTCCACCTTCTGGCGCTCGAACCACTCCTCCAACGATGGACTCGACCAATCGGTGTAGTTGCGAGTGCCACCTTTTCGGTAAACACCGCCGTAGATGGCATCGAGGTCATACACTACCATGCCCTCGCCCTGACAGCTGATTTCCCAGTCACCCGCGGAATCGGCGGCGCGGGACGTGCCGTACTTGGCATAGCCGGCCGCGCTGGGCAGCGTCTCAATGTCACCGGTGATGCCCAAGTTATCTTGCAACTGCTGCTTGACAACCTGGCACTGGTCGGGATAGTTGCCAACCTGGCGCACGGTGTACTGTACTTCAAAGCCGTCGGCAAAGCCGGCCTCGGCCATCAGCGCTTTGGCGTCGGCCAGGTCCTTCTGTCCCTCAGGGGTGTCTTTAGGGCGAATGCCGGGCCAGGCGTTGCACTCGTCATTAGAGTGTGCCAGGCCCATCAATGGGCAGTAGCTGCCGGAGGTATTGTCGAAGACACGCTCGTCAACCTCCTGCCGGTCAACGGTCAGGTTGATAGCCTGCCGCACCTTATGGTCCTGGAATTGGGGCTTCTTGATGTTGAGCATCAGGCCCCAGTTGGTGCCTGCCGGGATAGGGTGCGCCACGTACTCGCCGTTGGTGCTCTTTTCCAAGTCAAGTTTTTGAGTCGGCGACAGGTTGTCGAAACCGCCGTTGGTCATGTCAATCTGGCGGGCCTCGAACTGAGCAATGAGCCGGTCTTTGGCCGTCCCGGGGAAGATGTAATGCTCAATGCGGTCAACGTAAGGCAGTCCGTCCTTGAAGTAATTTTCGTTCTTGTTGACCTTGTAGAAATCACCGACCTGGTACTCTTCAAGGATGAACGGGCCTGAGGTCGTTCCACGGTCGATGATGTTCTCGCCCAGGTTCAGGAAGCAAGGGTTGGCAGCGTTGCGTATCTCGCAGTTGGGATCCGAGTCCAACATATGGCCCGGCAGCACCTTGGCGTAGTCGATGGCCATGAATTTGATGAATGTGCCGGAGGCAAACTGCAGGTTGAACTCGACGGTCTTGTCGTCGATGGCCCGCAGCACCGCGTCCTGGTTGGTCGGCGTGCAGTCGCCGCCCTCCTTGTCCACCACTTCCATCTTGACGGTGTAGTTACGCCAGAGGCCGGAGCGCCCTGTGCCGTTGCAAGGGTTGGCGTAGCGGCGCATTGTGGTGATTATGTCTGCCGAGGTGATCTCGGTGCCGTCGGTCCACTGCATGTCATCCCGCAGGTGGAAGGTATAGGTCAGGCCGTCAGGACTCACGTCCCACGACTCGGCCAGGTCGCCGGTGACGGCGGCGGTGTCCACCGGGTCGAACTGCACTATCTGGTTGTACAGCTGCGAGTAGGAAATCACGCTGGACAGTGAGCCTGAGCCCAGGGGATCCCAGTCTTTGGTATCGGCGTAAGCCGACATTATCAGGGTGCCGCCGCCCTGGGCGCCGGCGCTGGGCGTCGGCGTAGCAGCCACGCGCGGCACGGCCGTGGGCGCCGGAGTGTTAGTGGGGCGCACGGTAGCGGCCATGGCCTCGGGGATCGGAGTGTTGGTCGGTTGTTCCATCGCGGGCGCTTGAGTGGCGGCCGGCTGTGCCGGAGCCGCGGGAGCGGGCGGCGCTTCGGCTCCGCCGCAAGCGATGCCGACCATCAACGCAGCGGCGCCCGCGATCAGCGGCAGCGTCCGCAGGAATGGTCGGCCCAGGGTAAATGGCTTCATAGTTGTTTAGAACCTCCACGTATCGTTATTACGATTGAGTGCCTTTGCGGATGGGCGGTAAAGGGGCTATTGTCCGCAATCAGAAAATATAATCCCCGGCCGTGGCCAATTGTGAAATTAACCACAAACCGTGAGATACGAGCGAGAATGGTAGACCACCCGGTTCACCGTGTCAATAGCTAATGTGTGGGAACAGTCGCCACGGTTACGAATTACGCACAAAGTAAAGCCCCTTCCGATTGGAAGGGGCTATCCAACGCAATGTATTTCGACCCTACCGGCCGCGTAGCCGCGGATCCAGGGTGTCCCGCAACGCGTCGCCCAGGAAGTTGACCGAAAACACCACCACGGAAATGGCAATGCCGGGGAAAACCGCCAGCCACCAGGCGGTGCGAATATACTTTTGCGCTCCCTCCGTCAGCATCCCTCCCCAGGTGGGAATGTCCGGTGATACCCCCACCCCCAGGAACGTCAGCGACGCCTCGATGATGATCGCCAGTCCCAGGGTGATAGTGCTCAGCACAATGTAGCTGGCGGTTACGTTCGGCATGATGTGTCGCAGCATGATTCGCCAGGGGCGCGCCCCGATGGCCTGGGCCGCCAGCGTGTAGTCCAGCTCCTTGATACTCAATACCTGCGAGCGGATCACCCGGATCGCGCCTGGCGTCAAAATCACCACCAGCGCGGCCACGATGTTGTTGATCGACGGCCCTAACGCCGCCGTGAGGCCCAGAGCCATAATGATGGCCGGGAATGCCATCAGAGCGTCGACGATGCGTTGAATGGCGAGATCAAGGACCCCGCCGACGTAGGCGCTGAGAATTCCGATGACGGTGCCCAGCGTGATACCGATGATCACGCTCATCAAGCCGACGTACATGGATACGCGAGCCCCGTAGATGATCCGGCTCAGCACGTCCCGGCCCAGTTCATCTGCGCCAAGGAGAGCGCCGGCCTGTGGTGCCGCGAAGGGTTCGTGCTCCAGGTCCAGCGGGTCGTAGGGCGAAATGACCCCCGAGAAGACCGCCGTCAGGATCGTCAGGATGATGATGCCGGCGCTGACCGCGCCCAGTGGTTTCGTGCGGGCAAAGGCCACCACCTTTTGCAGCGTGGTCTGCTTAGGGTGCATGTCCAGCAGCTGCGCTTCAACTGCCGCCATGTCGGTCACGGGTTGTCCGGTATTGGTGGTGGTCATCCTATGCTCCGTGGTCGACTGTTCACTTTGCGGGATGAGAGGGCTGCAAAAAGATTCGAGCCCTAGGCGTAACGGATGCGTGGGTCAAGCCAGCCGTAGAGCAGGTCCACAAGCAAGTTGACGACCACTATTGACAGGGCCACGATAACGATGACGGCCTGGATGGTTGGAAAGTCTCGCTGGTAGATTGAGTCGATCAGCAACTGGCCCACGCCGGGTATCAGGAATATCTTCTCGATGATCACCGTGCCGCCGAAAAGACGCCCGAATTGCCAACCGGAAATCGTCAGGACTGGCAAAACTGCGTTTTTGAGACCGTGGCGGGATAGCACCATGATCTCCCGGAGCCCCTTGGCCCGGGCGGTCCGCATGTAGTCCTCACGCAGGATCTCCATCATCGACGAACGCGTTACCCGTGCTATGAACGCCATGTCGTAGAAGCCCAGCGCCAGCGCCGGCAGCATCAGCTGCTTGATATTGGTCCAAGGGTCTTCCCAGATGTCCTCGTAGCCCAAAGGCGGCAACCAACCGAAGGCGCGTATCAGCACCAGGGTCAATAAGATGCCGCTGAAGAACGTCGGGATGGAAATGCCCACCAGCGTAAATACCCTGGAGAGGTAGTCCAGCGGGCTGTCCGGCTTGATGGCGGATATAACTCCCAGCGGCACCGCGCACACCACCGCCAGCAGGATGCCCAGGATGGCCAGTTCGATGGTGACCGGAATGCGCTGGCCCAGACGCTCCATCACCGGGCCGCCCCACCAGTACGAGGTGCCGAAGTCACCCTGCAGGATACCGCCGATCCACTCGAAGTACTGGATTGGGATGGGCCGGTCGGTACCCAGTTCGGCCCGGAGCTGCGCCAGTTCCTCCTGCGTGTAGACGGCATCGTCGGCGCTCAATATCGCCAGCGCCGGATCCCCGGGAATCAGCCGCATCACCACGAAAACGATAACCGTGACCAGCAACACCGTCGGTATGAATAGGCCAATTCGTTTGATGGTGTACTGTCGCATTGCTCAAGCCTCGCCCGGCCGCCCACGACGGGGCGGGAGGAACCTGTATCCGCCCCGCCCGTCTGGACGTTATTCCAATGTCCAACTGCTGGATAATTCCTCGATACTAATCGGACTGGATCCTTAGCGGTCCCACCACAGGTGCTCGTGTTTGAAGCCGTACTGCACGGTCTGCGGGGCGTTGAACCCTTTGATGTCGCGGTTCACTACCCAGAAATTCCGGCCCAGGGTCAGGCTGACCCAGTGGTTGTCGTGGAATTCGTGGAGCCAGATCTCCGCTACTTTGTTGATCTCCCGGCGCTTCTCCGGGTCCAATTGCACCTTCTGCTCTTCGAACCACGCATTCATCTCGGGGGTTTCCCAGTCGGTGTAGTTGCGGGTGCCGCCCTTGAGGAAGATGCCTCCATACACGGCGTCAATATCGAAGACGGTCATGCCGTCGGCCTGGCAGCCCACGTCCCATTCGCCGTTGGCATCGGCCGGCCGGGACGTGCCGTATTTGGCGTAGCCTGCCGCGCTGGGATAGGTTTGGATTTCGCCGGTGATGCCCAGGTGTTCTTCCAGGTCCTGCTTGATGACCGAGCACTCGGCCACATAGGTGCCCACCTGCCGCGCCGTATATTCGATTTCAAACCCGTCGGGGTATCCCGCTTCCGCCATCAGTTGCCTGGCTCGGGCAATGTCTTCCTGCCCGCCCGGGGTGTCCTTGGGACGCATTCCAGGCCAGGTTACGCACTCCTCGTAGTCGTGGGCCAGACCAACCAGCGGGCAGTGGCCGCGACCCGCCCCGTGCAGCGACCGCTCGTTCACCTTCTGCCGGTCCACCGCCAGGTTGATGGCCTGGCGCACCCGGTGGTCGGTGAAGGGTTCCCTCTTCACGTTGAGCATGAAGCCGCGGGTCCCACCCAGCACCTCGTGCGCCACGTACTCGCTGTTGGTAGACGTCTCGATGGCGTAGTTCTCCGGCGCCGTCAGGTTGTTGGCCGCGGCGTTGGACATGTCGATCTGTCCGCCCTCCACCTGAGCGATGAACGTGGCCGGGACGGTGATGATGAAGTGCTCGATGCGGTCGAAGTAGGGCAGCCCTTCCTTGAAGTAATCAGGGTTCCGGTTGACCGTGTAGTGGTTGCCGGACTGGTACTCTTCCAGTATGAAGGGCCCCGAAGTGGCCTGATGATCCAGGATGTTCTCCGCGAGGTTCAGGTCGATGTCCTGTTCCAGCAGGTGCTTGGGCAGGATCTTTGCGTAGTCAATTGCCAGGAACTTGATGAACGCGCCGGAGGCGAAGGCGAGGTTGTACTCCACCGTATAGTCGTCCACCTTGCGTATCACTTCGTCCGCGTTAAGGGCCGTGCAGTCCGCTTTGTCCGCAAGTTCCACCACCTCGATGGGGATGGTGTACTGCCGCCACAGGCCGGAGCGGCCGCGACCATTGCAGGGGTTGCCGTAACGCTGCATGGAGTACACCACGTCGTCGGCGTCCAGAGTTTCACCGTCGGTCCACTTGATGCCCTCGCGCAGGTGGAAGGTGAACGACGTGCCCTCCTCGTTGGTCTCCCAGCTTTCCGCCAGGTCACCCACGACCGCGGTGGGGTCTTCAGTATCAAACTGAACAACCTGGTTGTACAACTGCGAGTAGGAGATCACGCTGGACAGGGAGGACGACCCCAGCGGGTCCCAGTCCTTGGTGTCCGCATAGGCAGACATATGAACCAGGCCGCCGGACTGTGGCCCGCTGCTAGGAACCGGCGTGGGAGCGGTGCGAATCACCGTCGTGGGCGCCGGTGTGCTGGTCGGGCGGATAGTTGCCAATGGCGGCGGAGTAAACGTGGGAGTGGGGTCCGAGACAGAAGCCGGGGCTTGTGCGGCGGGAGCGGCGGTGGCTGGCTGCGCTTGGGCCGCCGGCGCCTGAGTGGCTTGAGGCGTTTCCGCCGCGCCCCCGCACGCTATCCCTATAACCAACATGGCTGCAACGCACGCCATTGGGATCGTTTTCAGGTACTTAGACATCGTAGCTACTCCTGTATGCACAAATTATGGTTGGTGAAAGGCATTGACGCAGGATGAGAGGACCACTGCTATCATGTTTCGCCTTTTGACCTGCCGAGTTTAATCATAATTGTCCATATAGTCAATAATTTTTATCATATTTCGTAATATATCGCTACGTAATGTACGATTATGAACTAAATCACGAATCGCAATAATCCAACCGGCGTTCCGCACCGCGTTGCTGCGAATCTCCCGCTGTTGACTACGCGTCGTCACGCCGATAGGCTTTTTGCCTGTTGCACACCATCCACCTCCAGGAGCGCCTGCCCCATGACCGACACCGCCGCCGTACAAACTCCAGCCGTCGATGCGCCGGTTGATGCCAGCGGACATATCCTCGTCCGCCGCGAATCTCCGGTTGCGACCGTGACCATCAACCGGCCGGCCCAACGCAACGCCATTTCGCTTGATATGTGGGTGCAGCTGACCGCACTGTTGCGCGATCTGGACGCCGACCGGGACGTCCGTTGCGTCGTGATCACCGGCGCCCCGAGCCCGGATGGAGGAGCAGAGGCGTTCTCCGCCGGCGCGGACATCAGCGATTTCGAGCAGCACCGCAGCGACTCCACCAAGGGGCGTGTTTACAACGCGGCCGTCGACGGGCTGCTGGAGACGGTGGGAGAGATCGGCACCCCGGTCATATCGATGATCCGCGGGTTCGCCGCCGGCGGCGGCTGTGAGCTCGCCGTCGCCACCGACCTGCGCATCGCCGCCGAGGGCAGCCGCCTGGGCATACCGGTAGCGCGCCTGGGCATCACCATCGGACACCGCGAGATGTACGGGCTGGTGAACCTGGTGGGCAAGGGCAACGCCCTCTACATCCTCCTGTCGGGCCGGCTGCTGGAAGCCGACGAGGCCCTCCGCATTGGCCTGGTCAACCAGGTGGTGCCCTCGGACCGGCTGGAAGAATTCACCTACAAGCTGGCCGCCGACATCGCCGCCCTGGCTCCCCTGTCCCACGCCGTCAACAAGAAGACCATGAACCAGGTGCTGGCCAAGCCCTCTCTCGATCTAACCCCGGAGGAAGCGGAACTTCCCCTGGGTCAGTTCGACACCCGCGACTACCACGAGGGATTTCGCGCCTTCCTGGAAAAACGCCGACCCCAATTCATCGGCGAGTAGCGGCTGATCCGATGCCAGGCCCTCCGCAGCAGCAACCGCGCCGGCGGAACCGCCAACGCGCCGACGTGCTGCTGGTGGAGCGGGGCCTGGTGGAGAGCCGAGAGCAGGCCCAGGCCCTGATCATGGCCGGCGCGGTGCTCTCACCGGCGGGGCCGGTGCAGAAGGCCGGCACGTTCCTGGACCCCGACACGCGCCTGGAACTTCGCGAGCGTCTTCCTTACGTCAGTCGCGGCGGCGTCAAGTTGGCCCATGCCCTGGACGCCTGGGCGCAGCCTCACGGCGTACCGCTGGACGGTATCACCGCCCTGGACGTGGGCGCCTCCACCGGCGGGTTCACCGACTGCCTGCTCCAGCGCGGCGCGGCGCGCGTCTACGCCATCGACGTGGGACACGGCCAACTGCACTACCGACTGCGTCAGGACCCGCGGGTAACGTGCATGGAGAAGGTCAACGCCCGGTACCCCTTCGATCTGCCGGAGGCCGTCGATCTGCTGGTCACTGACGTGTCCTTCATATCTCTAACCATGGCGTTGCCCGAGCCGTTGACGCACCTGAAGCCGGGCGGATATGCCATCGCGCTCGTCAAGCCCCAATTCGAGGCCCGCCGCGGCGAGGTCGGCAAGGGCGGAATCGTTCGTGACGACGCCCTGCGCACCGACATCCTCGCCAGGGTCCAGGAATGGCTGGCATCGCGCGACGATGTCACCCTGCTTGACACGATCCCGTCGCCGATCACGGGAGACGCGGGAAATCGGGAGTTCCTGACGCTTCTGCTCAGGCATTAATAATAAGCGTAATTCGGCGGCAATCCGCGTAGATCTAAACCCTTCACGTTACCGTATACGTAGTTTATCCCCATTCTGTTCGATGTAATTTGACGCCCGCAACTGGGGGGATCCAGATGATAATTCTGACCAAGTTGGCCCTGCAAAGTCGGACGGTCACCGTCATGATCTTGATCCTCGTGCTGGCGGGCGGCATCTACGCCTACCAGCAGTTGCAGCAGGAGCTTTTCCCCGAGATCAGTCTGAGAGTCATCAACGTCTCGACTTCCTACGAGCAGGGCACGCCGTACCAGGTATCCCAGGAGGTCACCAAGCCCGTCGAGGACCTGATCATCGGCATGGAGGGCCTCAAGGAAGTGACCTCCACGTCACGATCCAATCGTTCCCAGGTGAGGGCCAGTTTTGAAAACAACGTGGATATCGAGGAGGCTGAGGCGGAAATCGTCAGTCGGGTATCCGGCCTGCGGCTTCCGGACAACGCGGGCGAGCCCCGCGTGTTCGAGCTGACCCCTAACCGGCGACCGGTCACCGAGTTGAGCGTATCCGGTCAGCGGGATATTCCTGAGTTGCTCAGGATCGTGGAGCGGCAAATAGCGCCACCGATCCAAGCGGTGCCGGGCGTGTTTGAGGTGGACATTGAGGGAGGGGTCAATGAGCAGGTCGTCGTCACCGTGGACCCGGCGTTGCTTAGCACCTACGGGCTGTCCATGCAGAACGTCATCGGCGCGCTGCAGAGCAACTCGGTGGACGTGAACGCCGGCAGCGTGGAATCCGCTGACGGCACGGTGACGGTCCGCGCCTTTCATGGCTATTCTGATTTGGATAGCATAAGAAACCTCCCGGTTGGTTTTTCCCGTCCCGCCGGGTCGCCGGCATCCCCTCGCCCCACCGGCAATAACGCCACCCCCATCCGGATGTCAGAAGTCGCCGACGTGCGGGTTGCCACGCCGGAGGCCACCACCATCTCCCGCACCAACGGCCAGCCCAGCGTCAGCCTGAGCGTCCATAAGACCGGTGACGGCAACACCATCGAAATCACCCACGCCATTGACGATTTGCTGGCGGAACTGCACGAACAACTTCCGCCGGACCTGGAAATCTCGGTGGTCGAAAGCCAGGCTCCCCGTCTGGAAGAGGAACTGGGCAAAGTTCTCGGGCAGGGTATGCAGGGATTTTTGTTCGCCGTGGCCGCAGTATTCCTCTTCCTGCTGCAACTGCGGCCGCGGCCCTTTGCCGGCATCGCCAACGCTATCCGGCCCACCATCATCATCGCGTTGTCCATCCCCCTCAGCGTGATGATAACGATGCTGGTCATGGCCCTGTTCGACTGGGCGCTGAACTTCATGAGCCTGGCCGGCCTGGCCATTGCCGTAGGCCGGATCGTGGATGACAGCATCGTCGTGCTGGAGAACATCTACCGGCATATCCAGGAAGGCAGCCCCCGCGCCGTGGCGGTAATCGCCGCCACCCAGGAGGTCAGCCCGCCCGTCGTCGCGTCCACCCTGACCACGGTGGCGGTATTCGTGCCTCTGGGATTCCTGCCGGGCGTGGTCGGGCAGTTCTTCTCCCCCTTCGCTCAGACCGTGTGCGTATCCCTCCTGGCGTCCACCCTGGTCGCCCTCACGGCCGTCCCGGTGCTGGCTTCCTGGTTCCTGCGCACGGGCGACATGGTAGACGATCCCGCCAACCCCCGAGGCGACACCTACCTGCAGAAGCTGTACACCCCGGTGCTCCGGCTGGCCCTGCGCTTCCGGCTGACCACCGCCGTCGCCAGCATCCTGGTGGTGCTGGCCAGCCTGACGCTCATCCGGACGCTGCCCGTCGAACTGTTTTCACAGGGGCGAACCGAGGGCATTCGCATCGACCTGAACCTCAGCGGCAATCCTTCTACCATCCAACTGGTGGAAGAAGTAAGCGTCGTCGAAGGCATATTGGATGAGTTTGTCTCGACGGGAGCCGTCGCAAGCTACCAGGTAACCCTGGGCGCCAGCAGCCGAAGCTTCGGGTCCACCGCCGATGCGGCTTTCGACCGGGCCGGGTTCAACATCCTGCTGGGAGAGAATGCTCCGGACGACCTCGACGAACAAATCAGGAGCGCCTTGCCTGAAAAGCAAGACGTCACCACCCGCGTTTTTGCGGACTCCGGCGGGCCGGGGCGTGGCGGCGGCCTGCGCCTCACCCTCACCGGCGCCAACTACGAAGACGTGCGCATCGCCACCGACCGATTGCGGTCCGCCGTCGAACGCGACCCCGGCGTGCGCAACGTGCAGACCAACATTGTGGACGGTCGAGAGGAACTGACCATCGCCATCGACCCCGACGCCGCCGGACGCTACGGCCTGTCCACGATGAGCGTCGCCAATCAGATCCGCACCTGGATGCGCGGCAGCGACGTCGCCGAAATCGACATGGGCGGAGAAACTCTGGACGTGGTGGTGCGCGCGGTTGCCGAAGCCGTGGACGACCCGTCGGATCTCCCACTCCTGCCCATCGGCAGCAACGCCGGAGCCATCCCGTTGGGCAGCATTGCCGACACGCGGCATACCGTGGGTCCCACCGTGGTCACCCACTACGACGGCCACCGCTCCGCCACCGTTTCCGGCGGGTTGGCCGGACGGGACGCCGGCGCCATCGGCGAACGCGTTGACGCCATCGTCGCCGCCACGCCCCTTCCCCCAGGCGTCACCGTGCGATCCGGTGGCACCTTCAGCGACATCCGCGAGGAGTTCAACAACGTTTATGTCGCCATGGTCATCGGCGTTTCCCTGGTTTACCTGGTCATGGTGGCCACCCTGGGTTCGCTGAAGATCCCCTTCATCGTGGTGCTCAGCATGCCGCTGGCCGTGGTGGGCGCGCTGATCGCGCTGGTCATCACCGACCGGTCATTGAGCCTGCCCGCCCTGATGGGGTTCCTGCTCCTGGTGGGCATCGTGGTGACCAACGCCATCGTGCTTCTGACCTTCGTGCACCAGCAGCGTCGCGCCGGCCTGGAGCCACTGGAAGCGGTGATGTCCGCCGGCCGGACCCGCGTGCGTCCCATCCTGATGACCGCGTTCACCACCATCCTGGCGCTGATCCCCCTTTCGCTCAGCGAATCGGCCGGGTTGGTCGGCGCGGAGTTGGCCACGGTCGTCATCGGCGGCCTGATCAGTTCCACCTTCCTCACCCTGGTGGCGGTCCCGGTGGTCTACATGCTCTTCGAGGAATCCATCCCCAACCTCTACCGCCGCGTGCTGCGGCTACTTGGAATATCGCAAGCGAGAACCCAGGCTGAGCCGGATCAGGCGCGCACGTTCGCCGCAACCGACATCGAGGCCAACCCCGAACCGGGCGGCTCCCCGGCCTCTGATTGATTGCGTGAAGTATCCGTCCCGCTGGGTGCGACGTTCCTGACAGCGCGCCAGCAACCGACCCGATGGCTCGGAACTTGCCGCACGCGCGTCGACGCGAAATTCGGGTATCATAATCGTGCTCGTACGCCAACTATCAATTTCACAAGGAGGCGGTGATGGCTACCGCCGGACCGGACACCATCGCCCAATGCGTCGAACAGGCCGTTGCCTTCCTGGCGCAGTCGGACCGTGAATTCGACGCGGGAGACCGCCGACAAGGCTCGGAAAAGCTCTACGGCGCGGCCACGCAAGCCGTCATCGCTGCCGCCCAGCAGCGTGGCTGGCAATACCGCAGCCACCGCGCCACCAAAAACGCAACCATCCGACTTGCCGACGAATACGATGATCCATTCCTGTCCGCCGGATTCGTCGCCGCCGAAAAGTTCCACAAGAACTTCTTTCACGATGAGATGGAAGACTACGAAATCGTAGCCGACCGGCCCATCGTTCACCGCTTTGTGAACCGTTTGGTGACACTGGTCAACGACTATGCACCGGACGCCTGATGCAACGCGACAAGCTCAATGCAAATTGAAAGTTGTCAGAAGGAGAAGAACATGTACGTACTGCGGAGAATTTTCAAGACCAAGCCCGGCGAGGCGCGCCGCGTTGCCAGCCTGCTTCAAAAGCAGGCGCAGATCTACCACGACGCCGGTCAGCGCAGCGAGTTCCGGGTTTATTTCAACGGCGCCACCACTCCGGCGGAGCAGGACGTTGTCATTCTCGAGTGGACCGATGAGTCCCTGATGTCGCCCATGCGCGGTGACAATCAGCTGCCCCCGGCGGCGCTGGAAGTGGGTGGACAGATCAGGCCGCTGGTGGAGAGCAACCGCATCGAATTCTGGGAGATGATGTCGCCCGACAAGATGATGGACGTCTAATCGCTTGCAACTTCAGGAGGCAGCATCGTGGAAGTAGCAAAGGTGGCAGAAATACTGCTGGAGCGCGGACAGACCGTGTCCGTGGCCGAGGCCTGCACCAACGGCCTGCTCGGCTACACGCTGGGCACCATCCCGGGCGCGTCCCGCTTTTTCCCGGGCGGCGTCGTCGCCTACACCGGCGGGCTGAAGGAAAAGATCCTCGGCGTGCCTGACGAGCTTTATGAGACCGCCGGCAGCGTGAGCCGGGAGATGGCCATCGCCATGGCCCGCGGCGCCCTTGAGCTCACCGGCACCAACTTTGCCCTGTCGACCACCGGAGTCACCGGCCCGGCCGCGGGCCGTAGCGGCCTCCCCATCGGCACCTTCTGGATCGGCCTGGCTGTCAAGGACGGCGAGGACGCCGCCATCGAGATCCGCGTCGGCGGCGACCGCGACGCCACCAAGCACGGCGCGGTACAGGCCGCCATCGACCTGCTGGGCCGGGAGCTGACCGGCTGACTGGCAACAAGCGCATCGCTGGGCGCTCCCGACGAGCCTCGCGCGAGCCCTCGGCGATGCAATCGTCAATCCGCCGGAGCGGCATTCGCCGCGCTGGTGGGTTTCCCGTCTCGTTCCTCCAACTGCAACGACGGCAGAATTTATAATGGCGGTTGCCACCTTGCTCCGCCATACGGAGATAGGACAGTTCGGGCATCTGTTGGCCGCCACCAATTTTCTGGACCGAGCCGTCAGCGCAACCCACGTCGACCCGGCAGTATCCCTCGCGGTCCTGGCGATTACGCACATCGGAGGCAATCGCATCATGGCACTACTGGAAATTTTGATGAGGCCGCTTCTCAACGCTCAACTGGAAGCCGGAATTGAGATCGGCAAGAAGGAATTTGAAGCCTGGAAAGAGCGTCAGCGCGCCGCCGGCGTCCAGTTTGTAGAGCACGATGAGCAACCCCAAGACCCACCTGAGCCGTCCGAATCCCCGGACAGCGATGTATAGCGTGAGTTTGCCAGGTGGCTGTAAAACCGTGAAGTTATCGGAGTAGCAATGAAATTCGGAGTTTCCCTTTCCGCCATCGCCCAGCAACCGGCCGGCGCTGACATGCAGCAGGCCTTCGCCGACATCTGCTCCTACGTCGGCGCCGCGCGCGACCTGGGGTTCGACATGGTCTACCAGGGCCAGCACTACCTGACCGACCCCTACCAGCAGCTGCAAACGATGCCGCTGCTGGCCCGGATTTCGGCGGAGGCCCGTGGCATGGGCCTGGTGGCAACCATGCTGGTCCCTCTGCATCATCCGGTGGACCTGGCGGAGCGCGTCGCCACCATGGACGTGATCAC
The DNA here is from genome assembly GCA_951813535.1 of uncultured Dehalococcoidia bacterium. Taxonomy (GTDB): domain Bacteria; phylum Chloroflexota; class Dehalococcoidia; order Lucifugimonadales; family UBA3495; genus Bin87. Next base: position 4,212,618 of record OX638345.1, read on the forward strand.
CGGCGGTAATTTCACCCTCAGCGCCGCCCTCGGCTACCGCGACGAGGAATACGACAACTTCGGCGTGCCGCGCCGCACGCGGGTGAGCCGCTACCTCGAATGCCTGGAGGCCATGCGCCTGCTGTGGTCCGGCGAGAAGGTCAACTACGAGGGCCAGTACTTCCGCCTCACGGACGCCCAACTCATGCTGCGCCCCGTGCAGCAGCCCCATCCTCCGGTGTGGGTGGCCGCCAACAGCGACGCCGCCATCACCCGGGCCGCCCGCATGGGCTACACCTGGTACGTGAACCCCCACGCCAAGTTCGAAACCATCAGCCAGCAGGTGGAGATGTACCACGAAGCCGCCGGCGCCGCCAACTCAGGCGCGCCCGACCGCCTGCCCCTGGGCCGCGAGGTCTTCGTGGGCCGGACCCACGAGGAGGCCTTCGCCAACGCCGCCCCCTACCTCGGCGGCAAGTACGAGGCCTACGCTCAGTGGGGCCAGGACAAGGCTCTGCCCGGCGAGGAGAACTTCCGCGAGCCCTTCGAGGACCTGGCCCGAGACCGTTTCGTCATCGGCAGCGCCGACGAAGTGGTGGAGGAGCTATCCCGCTACCGCGAGTTGGGCATGTCTCACGGCTGCTTCCGAATGATGTGGCCCGGCATGCCGCTGGACGACGGCATCGCCAACCTCGAACTCTTCGCCGACCGCGTCGCGCCGCACCTGCGGGAGGGGTAAAGCTAGCTGCGCTTTTCCAGGAAGGGTTTGGCCATAAACATAACGGCACAGACCACCAATGATGTATAGAGTGGCGGGATGAGTACCAACCCGGCCAGAGCTTGGTTAACATCCAGCAGAGCTTGGAATGTGGCAATGAAGATTATTATTGCCGCCAGCAGACCCGCAATGGCTGCCAAGTGCAATCCTTTCCGAAACCATTCAGGAACCAGACCTATCAGGATGATAGATGCTGCTATGAACTGCCATGCGTGAGTTCGGGCCGGGTAAAGTTCCGTAAGCAATTCCGTGTTCAGGGACGGTGCAGTCAGTAGAAATAATCCCTCAGCAAACAGCGTCGCGATCCAGGTCCAGCTTAGTGCCTGCCAAATCCAACCCAATCCCGCTAGCATATAAAGGGTTCGGCGCCATTACTGCGTTGGACCCATTTGACCCATAAGCCCCAGACCGCGATAACTGGTAACAGCATCGTCATTATGCCGGCGCAAACCAACAGTAACACCAAAAAAACTGGGCTGGCTTGCCATATGGCGATAGCGTCGGCCGCAACTTGGGGCACCATTTGCCATATGAAATACGTTATCGCCGGCGGCGTTACCAAAAGCGCAGCTGTTAGCCCGACCGGGAAGGCCAATTGACTAAGAGAAGCTTTGCCGACGATTGTTGCCACTGCCATGTCGTTCACCGCCGCTTTCGCTGCCCTTTTCCCGATTTTAGCACGGTTCCTGCACGGGAGCTGCTACCCCGCCCGCAGCGTCTGCTCCGTCTCCGCGCCGCTCTGGATCCGCTCCCAGTCGTACAGCATGGGCGCCATGCGCACCTTGCTCCACATCTTCGACTGGTCCGAGTAGTGCGGGCTGGCCGGGTGACCCGAGGCACCCAGCGGAACCGCCCATAGCGAGCGGTTCCAGTCGGCCGGGTCGTAGGCATATCGGAACACCGAGAGCCCGCCCACCGTCGCCAGGTCGCCCGGCGCGTACGAGCCGGCCCACGGCGTGTCGCCGTCACCGCCGGTGGGTATTTCCGGCGGGTCCAGCAACTCACCCAACTCCGGCATCGCCATGGACAGCGGATGCTGCGGCCGCGCCCGGTGCACCCGGTCCCACCGCCAGCCGGCGATGTCGGAACCCAGCCTGGCCGTCAAGGTACGGACCGCCTCCTCCAGGGCCGCCGTCAACGCACCCGTCCAGTCCTCGCCCTCGGGCAGCGGGTCGCTGTCGCCGGCGGCGACGGCGTCGGTCATCAGGTTCTTGAACCGGTTGAGGAAGACGCCGCGCCCCCGGTCGGCCGGCTGCCAGCCCATGGCCGCAAGGTCCTCCCCGATGTTGTGCTTCAGCAGTCGCCACAGCAATGCATCCCGCATCGCGCTGTAGATGGTCGGCTCGACCGCGCCGGGATCAATGCTGCCCGACCAGTCCTGCAGCATCGCCAGCGCAGCCGCCGCAGTGGGGTCGTCGGGCGCGGGCACAGTGGAAAGCGCAGCCGCATAGGTTTTCGCCGGGATGGATACCCGCTCGGCATGGATGCGGCCCATGTCTGCCGCCGCCGCGTTGGGGACACTCTCCACGCCGTGGGTGACGCGCATCGCGCGATAGCCGGGGGCAAAGTCCATCGAGATGTAGTACGGATAGTCCGCGCCCACTGGCCGGTTGTTGGCCGTCACGATGTAGCCCGGCGCCGGATTGATGTAGCGCGGCATGTCCGCGAAGGGAATGCTGCCCTGCCACTCATGCTCCCCGTCCCATCCGGGAACCGGCAGCGGAGCCGGCGCTTCGCCCGGCCGACGGGGTATCTCGCCTCGGCACTGGTATCCGATGTTGCCGTGAACGTCGGCCATCACGAAGTTGTTCACCGGGTCGACCCAGCCCTCCATGGCGTCGGCCAGCTCCTCCACGCCGGTGGCCTCAAGCATTGCCGGCAGGATGTCCGTCCACGGGTCGCCGCCGTCGCCGGACGTGTACCGCAGGGCCAGGCCGTAGCCGGACATGGGGTCGCCGCCCACCACCGGCCCATGATGCGTCGCCCACGTGCGCAGGTGCACGTCCTCGCCGTCTTTGACCCGGATAACCTCGTCGCGAACGTCCGCGTTGTACCAGTCCTCCTGGTGCTGGTAGAGGGACGGATCAGCGTCGTTGAAGAGTTCGATGTACAGGTCCTGGTAGTCGGCGGCGGTATGGGTCACGCTCCAGGCCACCCACTGGTTGTGCCCGAAGTGCGGGAAGCCGGGCACGCCGGCGAAGGAGTTACCGACCACGTCGAAGGTGTCGCAGGCCAGGTGGTTCTGATAATAGACGCTGGGCGTATCCAAGCCCCGGTGGCTGTCGCCGGCCAGCAGCCCCTTGCCGGTGGCGGTACGGTCCGGCCCGATGGCCCACGAGTTGGACCCGCTGTCCATCTCGCCGATGAGATTCAGGTTGGCAGCGTGTTCCAGCAGTTGCCCCAGGCCGACATCCACCGCGCCGTCGTAATCAGCGCCAGTCGGGATGATCACCGGCTGCCCCGGCGGGTAGGACGGGAACAGCGCGGCGGCCCGTTCCGGTCCCAGCGCCTTCACCAAACGTGCCCGCCACGCCTTGGTCTCGAACACGCCCATGAAGATGTGACGCACCTTGTAGATGGCCAGGCTGTGCCACGGTTCCCACGGCTCCGGTGCGATGCCGGCGATGGCGTACTCCGCCGGCAGTGGCGCGTCGCTGCTGATGAAGGCGTTGACGCCGGCGGCGTAGGCCTCCAGCATCGCTTTCGCGCGAGGACCGGCCGCCTCGCAATCCGCCCGAGCCGCGTCCTCCAGCCGGTGCCGGCGCATCTGCATGTCCTGCCCCACGGCGGACTCGCCGGCCGCCTCGGCCCAGCGACCCACCGCCCGCAGACGATCAAACTCCATGGCCCACAGCCGGTCCTGCGCGGTGACGAAACCCTGGGCAAACCAGGCATCGTGCTCGTTGGCCGCGCGCACGTGGGGAATGCCCCACTGGTCACGCCAGACGCGAACGTCAGCCTTCAGGCCCGGCAGGTCCAGCACGCCGTCCAGCGGAGGGATCGCGCTCTTCAGATCGTGAGCGGTTGCGGAGGCGGGGTTGGCGGCAGTGATCGTCATGGCGGTCAACTCCAGTATCGGATGCCGCCATCTTACCGCACTACGGGATAAACGAGGCAACCGCGACCCGGATCCGTGCCGAGGTTACCCGGGACGAGGAGCTAGCGTTGCGCTGACTCTCGCTCGGCCGGCGTCCCCTGCAGCATTTCACGCACTTCCAGGGCCGAGGGAATTTCCGCAGCCTCCGCGCCGGGTACATCGCCGGATCCGGCCAGCTCGGTTTCAGCAGCCGCAATGCGCTCGCGGGCCAGGCGGCAGTATTCGTCGGACAGGTCGATGCCGACGTACCGGCGACCCTCCATGAGGGCGGCGATGGCCGTGGTTCCGCTGCCGATGAACGGGTCCAGCACCACCTCTGCGGTGGTTGCCGCGATGGCCCGGCGCGCCAGTTCCACCGGGAAAGACGCGGGATGCGGGTTCCCTCGGTCCTGTCGGATCTGCCAGACGTCGCCGATGCCGCCGGCCTTGGGCGCCAGCTTGAATTCGGGGTTGGCGACCAGGTAGATCACCTCGTAGGTGGGCAGGAAGTACCCGGGATTGTGGTTGAACCCGCCGGAGCGTTGCCAGATGATGATCTGCCGCACCGGGAACCCGTCCATGATGTCGGCCCGGTCCTGCAGCAGACCGCGCTGCACCCGCCACTTGTGGTTGTAGAAGATCGCCCCGTCGGGTGTGAGCACCCGCAGCATTTCCCGCAGGCACTCGCGCTGCCATTCCACGTAGTCGTCGTGGGGCATTCTGTCGCCGTGCTCGGCGTATCCTCGCTGCAGCATCAGGGTGGCGCGCGACCACTTGCCGCCGTTGCCGTTTTTCATCCCGTTCCCGCTGCTGTTGAGCAGGTTGTAGGGCGGCGAGGTCACCACCAGATTCACCGACGCCGACGGCATCCGGCCCATGGCCGAAAGGCAGTCGTCGCAGTGGATCTGATTGATCCAGGGTTCTATATTGGTGGGATTCATAGAAAGCGTATGAAACACGCTTATTGAACCCCAACCAGTGGATTTTGCGCATAGTGAGGCCCCGGCGGGTTTCGGCGTTTCTGCCCGCCGGCAGAGGACCCTGAGGGCGAGTTACCGTTAGGGTAACGTGCGGGTGGAGGTAGATGCCTTCCGGAAGGTGCGGAACATGCATAACCGGTTCAGCGCTGGCCGGCGAGGGTTGCGATCGCAACCATGGACCTTTCCTGACGGGTCGAGGTGTTGAAATCGTGGATGGCCCGTTCGGCGCGGTCAATCCAGGTGGCAACCTGGTTTTGAGCAAAGCTGACATCGGGGTTGTAGTCAGCGTCTTCCCGTTGTTTCTTGATACCCGCAATGATAACTGCGAAGTTCTGGATCGGCTGGCTGAAGAGATGGGGCCAACCGTACAGAGGATTTTCGGCACGGAAGTGGCGCAGAGATCGGTAGATCGCCGTCCAGTCGGATTGGTTGGACCGCGTCTTGGTCCCTACGATAATGTCGGCGTTGCTGGAAGCAAGGGCATGAAACATAGCGTAGTACGCGGTGCTGATGGCGCGACGCAAGGCCCCTTGAGAAGGCTGCCCGCCAGCCAGAAGGCGGCTGGCCCTGATCAACTCTACCCAGTCCATGGCGCACCCAACTGGTCGGCCTCACTCTCAGGGATGTAGGAGATTGATGGGATCGCGTGGATGCCAACGCTGCGCAGGGCCCCCATGAGATAAATGTCAAACGAGTTGAGCAGGCCAGTGTCGAGGCTGCAAGGCTTGCCGCCATAGATCACCCAAACGTCCAGGAAAGGAATGTCATCAAAATCTTGGCCCGGCTTGGTCCACACTTTCCGGAAGGGCACACGGTGCTGATGGTGGATGTTCAAGCATTCGAGAATGATCCCCTGCGCTTGGTCCGCCTGCTCTGCGGTGATGGTCATGGTGTGCTCCAGTTGAGGCCATGGTAGGCGACTGGTTGATTCCGAGTACCTGCTGAAAAAGGTGAGGGGATCAGAATAACCCACCCAGCCAGCGGAGGTCAGGATAAGCCGGTGCGTCGGGCCACCAGCAGGCCGTCCTCCCGTGTGACCCGCATGGCGAAGGGATAGCGGTCCACTTCCAGAGCGAGGCCCACGTCGCGGGGGTGGAACTGCGGCTGGGCGTCGTCGAAGAACTTCTGAGTGGCGCCACCGGCCATGATCAGCTTGCGCAGCGCTTCGGGGTCGGGGTTCCGTCCCTCGAGCCGGTTGCGCAGGTACATGGCGCAATGCTCGTCCTCGTCGGCCCGGTTCACCCCCTGGTCGCCCATGGCCAGGATGGTCACCCGCCCTGGCAACGGATCCTCCCCCAGCAGCGCCTGGGCGGTTGCGCCGGCCACCACAAAGGACGTCACATAGATCGGGTCGCAGCCGGCCGCGCCGGCGGCCGCCGTTCCCACCGTGCCGGCGCGCGTGGACTGCACGACACTCTTGCCGGCGAAATCCACCGAGGACGCTTCATAAGGAGAGTTGCCGTAGTCGAACCCCTCGGGCCGGCGGCCGTCCACCTCGCCCATCAGGATGTCGGCGATGGCCGGACTGTTCCGCCGGATCTCCAGCGCTTCCTCCACCTCGGCCACCAGGGTGATCTGTTCCGCGCCCCGGTCAAACGCGATGGCCGCCGTGGTGAAGGCGCGGAACACGTCGATCACCAGGGCAGCGCCGGTGGCCTCGCTGGCGTCACGGGACAGGCTGCCAATGCGAATTTCCATAGTATTGTTCTCTTTTACATCGATGAACAGGATAATCAAGATGTATCAGTAAAAGTCGAAAATCCTGTTTATCCTGTACATCGATGTCAATTAATTCAGGCGGTTTTCACCAACTTCTGCAACGAGCGGACCTCGCGCGGCGGGTCCAGGTGCTGCCCGGTGTGGGTCCAGGAGACCTCTCCCACGTAGATGTTCCCCACGGAGTCCAGGCAGACCCCGTGCGGCGCGATGAACTGGCCGGGCGCTTCACCCTCGGGCCCGTCACCCACTCGGGCCTGCTGCCGGCCCTCGGTGTCGTACACGCTGACCCTGGGGCCAAGGCCGGTAGCCTGGGAGTTGGGGCCGATGGCCGAGCCCAGTTCGCCGATGTACACCAGGCCGGCGTCCTGGTCGATGTACAGGCCGCAGGGACGGGACATGTCGTTCCACTGCCCCATGAACCTGCCGTCAGGATTGAACACCTGCACCCGGTGGTTCTCCCGGTCGGCCAGGTACACCAACCCGTCGCGGTCGGTGCCGATGTTGTGGGCGATGTTGAACTCGCCGGGGCCGTTCCCCGACTTGCCCCAGGAGAAGATCAGGCGTCCGTCGGGACTGTACTTGTGGATCCGGGCATTGCCATAGCCGTCGGACACGTAGAAATCGCCGTTCCGAGGATCGATGGCGACGTGGGTGCAGCGGTTGAACGGGTCGCCGGACATGAAGGCCGCCGGGTGTCCGCTGGTGCCCAGGGTCAGCAGTACGTCGCCCTCCAGGGTGCACTTGCGCACGGTATGGTCGCCGTCGTCGGTCAGGAACACGGTCCCGTCGGGGGCCATGGTGACCCCGTGCGCTCGGGGGAACACACCCTCGCCCCAGGACTGGATGAAGTTTCCGTCCTTGTCGAACACGATCATCGGGTGATCGCCCCGGTTGAAGGCGTAGACGTTGTCGTCGGCGTCGCAGCCCACGGCAGCCACTTCTCTGAACGCGTAGCCGGCCGGTAGCTGCCCCCAGCCTTCCTGCACCTCGTAGGTGAACTGGCCCTCTCCGATAGTAACCATCGGTGTTCCTCCTGTGGTGGTGGAGACGCTCGCCGGCGTCGCGCACGGCGGTGATTGTAACCCATACGGCGCGTCCTCAACCCAAAGGACACGGGTCTCACGCGTGCCTACTTTCCCCAAAGTGTCATTGCGAGCGGAGCGCGGCAATCTCGTCGCCGGAGGGACCGTCTCCCAGCCCACGAGATCGCCGCGTCACTGCGCTCCTCGCGATGACAGACCGGGCGCGCGTGAAGGTCCCGGGGCCGATGCTACAATGGGCCATCATCATCCCAGTTCCTGACTCGAACGTACCCCAACCCAAGGAGACCCACGATGGCCGACCCGCGACGCGATTTCGTCAAGTACACGTTCTTCAAGGTGCAGCCGGAGTGGCGTCGCCTCCCCGCCGGCGAACGCGATGCCGCCAAGGATGAGTTCGCCGCCGTGGCCGCCGAGCACTCCGACCGGGTCGCCCTGAACACCTACACCCTGGTGGGCGCCCGCGGCGACACCGATTTTATGCTGTGGGGCGTGTGCCCCGAGCTGGAGCCCATCAACGAGATGGCGGCGCGGCTCAACGGTACCCGCCTGGGCGGCTACCTGGAGACCCCGCATTCCTACCTCGGCATGACCCGTCGCTCGCCCTATATCGACGACCACCAGCACGAGGGCCAGGAAGGAACCGGCGACGCCGCATCCATGCGCCCGTCCTCCATGCGAATGATTGGCCGCCAATATCTCTTCATGTACCCCTTCTGGAAGACCCACGACTGGTACCAACTGCCCAAGGACACGCGCCAGGAGATGATGAACGAGCACTTCGTCATCGGCCACAAGTATCCCCAGGTGAAAATCTCCACCGCTTACTCCTTCGGCCTCGACGACCCGGAGTTCATCCTCGGCTTCGAGACCGACGAACCCGGCACCTTCCTGGACCTGGTCATGGAACTCCGCGAGTCCAAGGCCCGCCCCTACACCCTGCAGGACACGCCCATCTTCTCCTGCATCAACCGCCCGCTGCGCGACTGCCTGGACGACGCGGCGTAAGGAAGCGACACGATGACAACACAGACCGTCGCCACACCCCAACCCGACGTTACGGCCAACTCGCCAGACGCCGATATGCCGGCGCCCTTCTCGCTGGACATCAGCTCCATACTCGCTCTGCTGCCGGATGATCACGCGCTGGATGACTGGTTCCTGCGTTTCACCGCCGACAATGCGGATTTGGGGTACCAGTTTGAGATTGACCAGCAGGGGAGATTGTGGGCGATGGCATCGGATGCTGTATTTGGCTGGCGATGGTCACTCAATCTATGCTTCGACTTGATAACCTGGTCGGATGCCGGTCCTGGCGGCCTGGTGTTTCCGGGCAGCGCCATGATCAGAACTCGGCCCGGTGGACGTCGCGCCGCCGACGCCGGCTGGATTGCCCCGGGGCAGATAACCCCTGCACTGCCATCAGATTGGCAATTTCACGGCATACCCTTCGCGCCTCATTTCGTAGCGGAGATTCGCTCCCGTTCCAACTCGGTAGAAGAGCAGCAGGCCAAAATGGAGGAATGGATCGCCTACGGCGTTGCCCTGGGCTGGCTGATCGACCCGTTCCTGCGCCAGGTCCACGTCTATCGCCCCAACGCCGACCCGGTGGTACTCGAAGATCCGGAAACCGTGAGCGGCGAGCCCGAGTTGCCCGGCTTCGTATTCAACGTCCGCAGCCGCATTTTTGATTTGGATTAGCGTTCAGGAAGAGAAGCGCGACGATGACTGGGCAAACTGCATTTTACGAACCGGAGTCGCTCCGCACTGCGGGCTGGGTCGCCGGGGACAAGAACCCGGCGCCAGTGCATATCGACTTTCGCCCCGTCCTGGAACTGATCGATGGGCTGAGCGATTACGAAGTCGACAAGTGGTGGCTGCGCTTTTGCCGGCTCAACAAAGACGTGATGGGCAAGCTGGAGATCAACTCCGAGGGAGCGCTGCTCATTACGCCATATCCCGGCTGGGGTGGATCCAAATCCCTCGGCGAGTTTATGTTCGCGTTGCACCAATGGGCCGAAGCGACGGGCGGAGAGGCTTACGCCATAAACTTGGGCGTTCGCCTGCCCAACGGTTCCCGATACATCCCGGATGCCTGTTGGCTGTCAGACGAGCAACTGGAACTGCACAAGCCTGACCATGATCACATACCGTTATTTTGTCCAGCCTTCATCATGGAGATGCGCGGATATAACGAAGAATTGCGGGTTCTGCGTCGCAAAATGCGAGAGTATATCGCCAACGGGGCGAAACTGGCGTGGCTGATCGATCCCTACGACCAGCAGGTCCACATCTACCGCCCTGACTCGGCTGTAGAGGTGCTGGACAACCCAGAGACCATCAATGGCGATGACGTGCTGCCGGGGTTCGTGTTTGAGGTGCGGAAGCAGATTTTTGATGTGATCTGGTAGGTTCGTGGTACAGTGGGCTACGACTGCTAATTCGCAAACTGAAGCGCTCCGACAAATCGCCGGAGCGCTCTTATTATTGGCCGTGTCGCGGCGCCCTACCGCAGCGCCAGCATCCGCTCCAGCGCCACCACCGACTCCTGCTGCATCTGGTCAGGCACGGTGATGCGGTTGACCACCTCGCCGGCCACCAGGCTCTCCAGCGTCCACAGCAGGTAGGCCGGGTGGATACGGTACATTGTGGAGCATGGGCAGCTCACCGGGTCCAGGCAGAAGACCGTCTTGTCAGGGTTGTGCATGGCCAGCCGGTTCACCAGGCTGATCTCGGTGCCCACCGCCCAAACCGAGCCGGCGGGGGCCTCGTTGATGGTCTTGCGAATGAATTCGGTCGAGCCGTTCAGATCAGCGGCCTCCACGGTCTCCATGGGGCACTCGGGGTGTACCAGCACCGTCACATCCGGATAGCGCTGCCGGGCCGAGTCGATCTGCTTGGTGGTGAAGCGGGTATGCACCGAGCAGTGGCCCTGCCACAGCACCATCTTGGCCTTCCGCAACTGCTCCGGCGTGTTCCCGCCCATGGCCTTGAAGGGGTTCCACACCACCATCTCATCCAGCGGGATGCCCAGCTTGAGCGCGGTGTTGCGACCCAGGTGCTGGTCGGGCAGGAACAGGACCCGCTCGGCATCGCCGAAGGCCCACTCCAGCACGGCGGCGGCGTTGGACGAGGTGCAAACCGCTCCGCCGTTGCGGCCGCACAGGGCCTTGATGGCGGCTACCGAGTTCATGTAGGTGACGGGCACGATGCCGCCGTGGTCGCCGAGAACGTCTTGCAGGTCCTCCCAGCCGTCCTCAACGTCCTGGATGGGCGCCATGTCGGCCATGGAGCAGCCGGCCGTGATGTTGGGCAGGATGATCTGCTGGTGATCGCCGGCCAGGATGCAGGCCGTCTCAGCCATGAAGTGGACACCGCAGAAGATGATGAAGTCGGCCTCCGGGCGGGAAGCGGCTTCCTGGCTGAGCAGGAAGGAGTCCCCCTGGAAGTCGGCGTACTTGATGACCTCCTCGCGCTGGTAGTGGTGGCCAAGGATGGTCACGCGTTCGCCCAGGGCGCGGCGGGCAACCCCGATGCGCTCGTCCAGCTCGGCGGGAGAGCAGGCCAGGTACTCGCCGGGGATCTTCTGCCAGCGGACGTTGATCGCCAGCTCCTCCGCCAGGGACTTGGCCGGCAGTTCGTCTTCCGGTTTGCAGAAGGCGGCGTGCTCGATTTCGGTGAGGGGAATTGTCGGGTGCCTGGTTTGCGTGACCATAAAAGCCGCCTCCTTAAACTAAAAAAGCGGTACTACGCCAGCGCTCCGGCCAAAGACCATGGCCCGGTGCGCGTAATCTTAACGTCGACCAAATGGCCGGCAAGGTCGGTGTCAGCGGAGCAGTTGGCGGTTTCGGGGACGTCGAAATAGACCAGCTTGTTGCCGCGGGTGCGTCCGGTCCAGCTGCCCCGCTTTCGATTTTCGGCCAGCACCTGCACCGTGCCGTCCATGTAGGCGGAGTTGATTTCGGTCAGGATGCCTTCCTGCAGCGTTTCCAGCCCCTTGAGCCGGGTCTGCTTTTCTTCCTGTGGTACGTCATCTTCCATGGTGCGGGCCGCAATGGTGCCGGGCCGCGTGGAATACGCGGCGCCGTGGACCTTGTCGAATCTCAGGTCATCCACCAGCCGCAGCGTGTTCTGGTACTGCTCATCGGTTTCCCCGGGGAAGCCGACGATGATATCGGTGCTGACGGTGACATCGGGTATGGTGTCGCGGATTTCGCTGATGATGTCCCGGTACTCGGCGGTCGTATAGGGCCGGCGCATCCGCTGCAGGACGTCGTCGTCGCCCGATTGCGCCGGCAGGTTGATGTGCTCACACACCTTGGACAGCTCGGCAACGGATCGGATGATCCGGCTGCTCATATAGGACGGGTGGGAGGTGAGGAAACGGATGCGATCCAGTCCGTCGATGTCGTTGAGGCGGACGAACAGGTCGGCGAGATCCTGGCCGTCGTCGCGGTCGTGGCCGTAGGCATCCACCGTCTGCCCCAGCACCGTGACTTCGCGAACCCCGCGAGTGGCCAGCAATTCCACCTCGTGGGCAATGTCGCCCACCGAGCGGCTGGCCTGCCTTCCCCGTCGGTAGGGAATGATGCAGAAGGTGCACATCAGGTCGCAGCCGTGGATGATGGGCACGTAGGTTGCCACGTCGGGCCGCTGGGGCGCCAGGGAGCCGACGCAGCCCTCCCAGTCCAGTCCGAGGCGTTCGCCCACCAACTCCAGCAGCGGCTCGAACTCCTGGGGACGCAGGAAAAGGTCGACGTGCGGAAACCTGCGCTGCAAGTCCTCGGTGCGGGGGCCAACCATGCAGCCGGTGAGCGCCAACACCGCATCGGGCCGCTTCTTCCGCAGGGGTTGGTTCAGGTTCAGCGTGCCGGTCACCTTGTCCTCGGCGGACTGGCGGACCACGCACGAGTTGAGCACCACCACGTCCGCGTCGGCGGGACGTGGAACGGGCGTGAGGCCCATTTGCTCTAACGCCGACCCCAGTCTTTCGGAGTCGGCGGTGTTCATCTGGCAGCCTATGGTCCAGATGTGGTAGGTCTGCATTCGAGTTTGTTCCCGTGTAGAAGGGGGCGTCCGGGATGGAGATGGCGGAGGGAGTGGGATTCGAACCCACGATCCCAGTTTCCCAGGATAAGCGCTTAGCAGGCGCCCGCACTAGACCACTATGCGATCCCTCCCTACCCTTCTGGGCAACCATAATTATAGCCTATTGTGAAGCGCGTTACAAACTTTGGTGATGGGTCGTAACAGTTCAGACTTGAGGGGAAGCGAGGAGTTGTCGGCAGGCAGAGAGGGTGTTGAGGCCTTGTGATCGCCAGGGGCCAAATAGTGAGGCCAGGGTCATCTTGGTGTGGGTGCCTTGCTGGGAGCGGGTGCCGCCGCTGATTTTGCGACTGACGACCAGGTGGCGCAGGCTGCGTTCGGCGGCGTTGTTGTCTGGTGGCGCCTGGGGCTCGGCCACAAAGACGAAGAGTTCTCCGCATCCAGTGCGGGGCAGGCTCTTGATGTGGCGTTGGATGCGTCGGCACAGCTTGCTCTGGGCTGCCGAGGGGTCGTCGAGGAAGGCCTGGCGGATGCTCAGTAGTCGCCGTTCCAGGCCCAGTTGGTGGTGAGCCGTCGCATTGGCTGATGATGATGATCAAGGGCTGTGGCGTGGCGGTAGGTGTCCTGAACTGCGCCAGCCCTCTGGGTTACGGAGGCGTCATCTGGGTAGATGGTTTGCAGGTCGTGGATGTCCCGCAGCAGGTGAGCCCAGCAGCGCTGTATTGGGCCGTCGTAATGGTGGTAGGCGGAGTAGAAATCGCTGACCAGCACGCCGGAGGCGCGCTCCAGCACCTCCTCTGAACTGTTACGCAGACTGGGATGCCATATCGCCGCCAGGTGTTTTCCAGTACAATAAAGATATGCAGATGGATCATCACCTAAATCGATATTGCTCATGCTGTGGGCATTGATGCTACGTCTAGCTATTATTCTTACTGTCGCCCGTGCCATCCTGTTCAGCACGGGCTTCGGTCCAGCCGGTTACGCAATTGCAACCAGGATTCGCGAGGTCTGTCAAAGCGCCGGGACCAACACGAGCATTGCCGGAAACCTCGGCACTCCATGAGATGGTTCGTGCGCGTCGCGGGTCCATCCCTGAGCGGTGGTCTCACCGCAGCCGGCTACGCTGTGATGGTTTAGCTCGCTTGTGTGGCCGACCATCCGGAGGGCCGCTACCCGTCCGACCCGTGAACTGAACATGCCATCTGCACGCCGGGGGCTGTGACGCCGATGATTCCCACGATGACGCCGCCGGAGTTCATTACGCGCTGGCGGGGAGCCGGCCTCGGCGAGCGGCAGAGGGTGAAGTCGTTCTTCAACGACCTGCTGTGGCCGAAAACGGTGCACGGAACCGGCGAACCAACAACCTACAGTGGGCTATGCGCCGCGGCGTTGACCCACCCGGTCACGCTTGGAGCGCTGGCCATCCTTCTACTCAACGATTTGGTCCTGAAGGCGCTGTGGCCGGACCCCTGGACGACGGGCAAACTGAGTGATCTGGCCTGGGTGATGTTCGCTTCGCCGCTCCTTGCCTGGCTGATCTCGTTGCCGGCGGGGAAGAATCAAGCGGCGCAACGAGCGGGGTGGTGGGCGTCCTACGCGGGATTGCCCCTGCTGTATGCGGCCTACAACACTTTTCCGGTGGTTCACGGCGCAATTCTCCAGGGCATATCGCTGTTATCCGGCGGGATAGCCGGTTCGCCTCTGGACCCGACCGACTCGGTGGTGATTCCGCTGGGGCTGGCGGTGGCGCTTTGGGTGTGGCGCCGCAGCGCAATGTCGCCCAGCAACCTGCGCGGGCGGCTATCGGCCCTGATGGCTGGCACAGCGGTAATCGCGTCGGTGGCTACTTCCTACCCTGAGACACATCGTGGCGGCGTGTTCGAATTCGCATTGACGGAGCGGAACACTGTGCTGGCCGACGGCCGAGAAGACTATCGAATTGCACCGACGACCGCGGACGGCAGGATTTTCGTCCGCAGACCTGAAACATCGGACGGCGGATTCACGTGGAATGAACGTGCATATGACCAGAAGCGCGTGAACTTCTCTGCGCTAACGAGTGTGGAAACGCCGCGCGGCCGTTTTGCCATCGAGGGAACCGATATTGTTCGCACCGACGCAAACGGGAGCGCCGAAGTGGTCCATTCGGTGGGCTACCTTGCCGGCGGCTCCAGCCGTTGGGTCCAAATCCAGAATTCGACGCGGCTGGATTCGCAGCCAGTTTCCACACATCCGGAGGCCATCATTTATGACCCGGATTCCCGGAACATAATTGTGGCGATGGGTATTCAGGGAGTCGTAGTGGGCACTCCGGAGGGCGAATGGACTCCTGTTGCCGTGGGCCCATACCGGCCCACCATCCACTCCCGATATCAGCGAACGGTTACATTGCTCAAATCACCGGCATTTTGGTTCCCGGTGATCCTGCTGCCGGTGGTCGCAACGGCGTTTGTCGTCACCCTGGCCCTGCTGATAGCCAGGCTAATCTCACCTGTTGCTCCCACGAGAGGCAAAATCGCACCAACCATAGCGTTTGTATTCAGCTTCTTTGCGTTACTGATCGGTGTCCATGTGCTGTTTACTTTTGATGACTTCGGATCAGGCACGAATCTGCTTTATGACGAGGGCAGAGTGGCGATTGTAGTGGTGGGATGTTGGTTGGCGATCTTGGCGGTGGGTCTCAGCATCGACCCAATTCGGCGTTGGCGCGAGGAGGGCATAGAACTGATCACCTGGGCACATGTCGCACTGAGCGTGCTGGCGATGCTGGCTTGCACTGTCCTGATGTTCGTACTGTGGATACAGTTCAACCTGTCTCCGCTTTTTGTACATTTCTCCGCCCTTGTGTTGGCCGCGCTCACGGGATTTGCCACTTTGCGATACGTGTTGCCGCGTGTCCGGTCGTAACCGCCGCCGGGGTACGCCTCCGGGAAGGGGTCCGCGTTGGGTCCGGTGCCAGCTGCGCAATACCGACGCATCGCATGGGGTGCGAAGCTATTGGAAGCAGGGGCGAGATAGCCGCGATTCGCTGGCAACGACACTCCGAGTGAAAATGGGCAGGCATGAGATTGGATAGAGATTGCCACGGCGCAGGCGTCTGGCGATGACAGCCTCCTGGATACTGAACAGTTACGATGGATCGACCACTCCGGCAGCCGGAATTCGGATCGCCCCGCCGCAACCAAAACCAGCGAATCGTCGTACACTGGAATACCGTGCCGTTTATTCGGGGACACGGGAAACGAGAGCACGGACCGGAGGAGAGCGGCGATGAGGCAGAGGCGCATGATGATCTTGCTCGCGGCGGCGCTGGCAATCGTAACGGTTCTCGCATCGATAGCGTGCGGCCAGGACGAACCGGCTGCCGGGCAAACCGTTGAGCCCCGGGCCGAGGCGACAGCGCCCGCTGCTCCTCCGGCAACCACAGCCTCGCCGGCGCAAGCGATGCCCGCCACGGCCGCTCCAACGGCCGCCGCCCCTCAACCCGACCCGACGCCCGCAGCGACGGCGCCGGCCGCCCCGCCGGCGCAGCCCATGCCCTCCCCCGCTGCGCCCGCCGCTACGGCCACTCCTACCGTCGTCCCCACGGAACCTGCGCCCACCCAGCCGGCGCCGACTCCCCAACTGGTCGTGAGCCCCGAGTTGCAGGGCTACGCTGACGAGCACGCCCACGGGCCGGGTGCAATCTACGTGGGCGATGCCACCCAGTTGCTCGGCCCGCCGCCCCACCAAAGCCTGATGTTCGGCGTACCGGAAGCGATTTACCGGCAGGCTTCGGCGGCGGCAGTTCTGGGCTTCGAGCCGGCCGGCGTTCCCGACCACCAGTTCATCTATAACAACGACTACTACCGCAACCTGATCGACAAGGCCAACCTGACCGAGCCCACCGAGCTAACGTCCTCGGGAGAGACCATCGAGATTCAGCACGTGTGCATCGACCGCAACCTGCCGACCTGCGTGCTGATCCAAACCTACTGGGCCCCCAACCTGTGGGAACGCACCGACGGCCAGGTGGACCTGTCCGTCACGTCCTTCGTCGAGTTGGGGCTCTCCGGTCCCGACACCCTCAGCCAGGTCGCCGACGGGTCGCTCGACATGGTCAACATCTTCACCGGCTACGTGGCCGGCGCCCACCCGTCCCTGGAGGTGCAGTCCCTGTGGGGAACGGCCACCGACTGGGAAACCTCCTACTCGGCGCTGGCGGACATGGCGCCCGACATCGATCGCATGCTCCTGGACATCACCGACGGCAGCCCGGTGCTCAACCGCAATTGGTTCGCCGGTTCCGACCAGTGGTTCTTCAGCAACCAGCCCATGCGTTCCGTTGACGACTTCGAAGGTCAACAGATCCGCACCCACTCGGCGTCCATGTCCGACTTCATCCGGGGCATGGGCGGCGAACCCGTCGAGCTCAGCGTCGGCGAACTGTACACCGCCCTGCAGATCGGCACCGTGGACGCAGCGGTGACCACCCTCCTGCTGGGCGTCACCGGCAGCCTGTACGAGGTCGCCGACCACATCGCCGGCCCGGTGATCGGCTTCGGCTACACCAACAACGTGATCAACCAGGACGTGTGGGACGGCATACCGGCCGACTTGCAGCAGATCATCATCGAGGAAGGCGCGAAGGCCGAACTGGAAGCGTTGCGCCTGGCGCCCTTCCAGAACTTCATCGCCCTGGAAGTCGCCGAGGACCTGGGCCTGGAGGCCGCGCCGTTTTCCGACGAAACGCAGGAGCACATCCAGACCGTGGTGCTGCCGGAGCACGTCATCCCCGGCTGGCTCCGCCGGCTGGGTTACTCCGGCAGCGGGGCGGACGCCGTCGCTATCTACAACGAGAAGTCCGCTCCGTACACGGGCCTGATGATCAACCCCGATGGCTCCGTGGAGCGTGTGCCGATCACCAGGGGGCCGCGCGCTCGATAACACTGCCACCCGGAGGACGTGTCGAGTCCAAGGGCCTCATGCGTACCCATTTTCGCAAATCGTCAGAATCGGGATTTACGGGATTTTATGATCTGGCAGGATTGGGCGAGCTCCATCCCAGAACGGTTCCAATCCTGACAATCCGTAAATCTTGAAAATCCTGATTCTGACGTTCCCCCGCCGCAAACGTATTGCGCATGGGGCGGGTCAGACTTGCACAATCTGACCTTATGTGTAAAATGTACATATATGGTCAGTCCCGATCCCATCGGCAGTCGCAAGCTGCCCAGGAACTTCCTCACCCCGTGGATTCTGCTGGTGCTCAAGCAATGGAGCCTCCACGGCTACCTGATCATGCAGCAACTCAACAGCATGGGCTTCGCCGAGGTGGACCACCCGACGCTCTACCGTGAACTGCGCCGCCTCGAAAAGGAAGGACACGTCGTCTCCGAGTGGCAGACCGACGGCAGCGGCCCGGCCAAGCGCGTGTACAGCATCACCGAGGCCGGCGAGCAGATGCTGCTGGGTTGGTCCGAAGTGGTGTCCGGCTACCAGCGCATGATCGCCGGCTTCTTCGACCTGTACGCCCAGGCGTTCGGGATGGCTCCGCCCGCAACCGGACCCGACGCGCCAACCGAACCGGAATTCAACGACAACGTAACCTGACCGAAACCAATCCGTAATCAATTGGCCCTAATCTATGGGTCAGAACCTTCAGGAGGATCACAAAGTGGCAGCCACCGTAACCGAATGCGCGCAAGAGATGGTCAAGGCCTACAACCAGATGGTGTCCCAGAGCTTCACCGCCGCACGGATGGGTTGGGAACAATCCACCGCTACCACCAGGCTGATGACCGAGGCCTTCCAGACCGAACAGGAAGCCTCCGGCAAGATCTGGGAAGCGTCCATCGGCCGCGCCCGGGATCGCAACGAGAAGATGGTCGAACTCACCAGGGCCTTCGCCGCCGCTCCCAACGCCGGGGCCAGCCCTGAGAGCAAGGAAATGATCGACGCCATCGTCGTCGGCGACCAGGAATACTTCCGGACCTGCGCCGAGTACGCCCAGGGCGTGGAAAAGCGCCGCGCCGAGCTGACCGCCACCATGCTCAAGGCCAACACCGACCTCGCGTCTGCCGGCCAGGAAATGGTCGAGAGCGCCATGAGCTACGGCCGGGCCTTCATGGACTGGTCCTTCGCCGTGAACCGGGGCGCGTCTCCTACGGCGCCCTTCTAATCGCAGTACTCCAGCGGCAACCGACAGGAGACACACTCGTGGTCAACTCGACCGAATACGCCTCCCAATTCCAGCAGGACGCGCAGCAGCAGTGGCAGCGCTTCCAGGCTATGTTCGACGCCTTTGTCGTCAACCCGGCCGACCCGCCCGCCGAGGTCACGCCCTACGAGGTCATCTGGAAGCGCGGCAACACCCGGCTGCTCCGCTACGGCTCCCGCGAAAGGGAAACCCTAGGCATGCCGTACCTGATCGTGCCCTGGCTGGGCATCAGCCGCACCTACGTCCTGGACCTTCTCCCCGGCAACAGCATGATCGAGTACCTGGTCAACCAAGGCCACGACGTGTTCCTGCTGGACTGGGGCGTGGTCGGCGAGGAGGACAAGGAACTCGGGTTCGAGGAGGGCGTCTACAAGATCATCCCCCGCGCCATCGAACGGGCGCTGGAAGCCTCCGGCGCCACCGAGATCACGCTCAACGGCATCTGCCTGGGCGGGACCCTCAGCGCCGCGTACCTGGCCCTGCACCCGGATGCCCCGGTGCGCAACTTCGTCGCCGTGGTGACGCCCATCGACTTCGAGCAGGGCGGCATGTTCCGCACCTGGCTGGACGAGCGTTACTTCCCCGCCGACCTCATCGTCGAGCACTACGGCAGCCTGCCGTCGGTCCTGATGAACACCGGTTTCAAGATGCTGCGGCCCACCCTGGAGGCCCAGGCCATGGCCGGCCTGTGGTCCAACGCCACCCGTCCCGGCTACATCGAGAGCTACAAGGCCATGAGCCGTTGGGCCAACGACTTCGTCGCCATGCCCGGGCGTTTCTTCCGTCAGCTCTCCAAGAACCTGTACGGCAAGAACGAGATGATCCGCGGCGAGTTCCTCATCAACGGCCGCGCCGTCAACCTGTCGCGGATCAACCAGCCCCTGCTGGTGGCGGCCGCCAACCAGGATTACATCGTGCCGGCGCCGGCGGCCCGCAGCCTGATGGACGTGGTATCCAGCGAGGACAAGGAGTTCGTGGAACTGCCCGGCGGGCACATCTCCGTGTTCTCCGGCCGGCAGGCCCACCAGACCCTCTGGCCCAAGATCGACGAGTGGGTTTCGGCCCGGTCCAACTGAACCTACCCACCCTCCAGCAACCAGCACACCGGGAGCGCCCACTGATGACCACCGCCGACAATGGCACCACCGAAAACAACGCCAACGCCTTCTTCGAAGCGTGGCAGGACATGATCCGCAAATCCACCGAGGCCTGGTCGCAGGCCGCCGCCGGCCTCGGCGGCTTCACTCCGCCCAACCCGGGCGCGTCCCCGTTCGGCGCGTCCTCATTTGCCGGCTTCCCCTTTGGCGCGTTTCCCTTCGGCTTCCCGCCGGGCGCCGGCGCGCCGGGATCCGCTCCCTTCACGCCGCCGTCCAATCCGGCCGACTTCATGCAGATGTGGCAGCGGATGTTCGAAACCTGGCAGTCCCAATGGATGAACAGCCAGTCAGGTGAGACCAGGCCGCCTTCCATCGAAGAGGCGCAGCGCCAGTGGGCCCGCTACCTGGAGACCATGGCCTCTACCTTTTCGGAAGTGATGAGCACCGAGGAGTTCTCCCAGGCGCTGGGCAAGTACATGGAGCAGGCCCTGGCGCTCCAGGAGCGTACCGCCAAGCAGGTCAACCCGCAGATCAACGCCCTGCTGCGCGCCTACAACCTGCCCTCCCGCAGCCAGATGGACCGCATGTTTGCCCGGATCATCGGCATGGAGGAAAAGCTGGACGACCTCGAGGACGAGGTCCGCAAGCTCCGCAGCGAACTGAGCGCATCACGCCGTCCCCAGTCATCCCGTTCCCGCTCCACCCGGGCAGCCGCAACCGGCGCGGCCAGCGACGAAGGAGATCAGGCCTGAACCCACCACCTCAACGAAATACCCGACCGCAACAACAGGAGGCACAGATGAAACTCGAAGGACGCACTGCCCTCGTCACCGGCGCCTCCCGCGGCATCGGCCGCGCCATCGCCCTCGCCCTGGCGGAAGAAGGCGCCGACGTGGCCATCAACTACGTCTCCAACGAGGAAGCGGCGGCCAGCCTGGTCGAGGAGATCCAGACACTGGGCCGCCGGGCGGTCCTGGCCCGGGCCGATGTCAGCGACTTCCCGGACACCTACGCCATGGCCCACTCCGTCCTCAGGGACTTCGGCCACATCGACATCCTGGTCAACAACGCCGGCGTAACCTCCGATAAGACCTTCGTCAACATGGACCATTCCACTTGGCGCAAGGTGCTGGCCATCAACCTCGACGGCGTCTTCAACTGCACCAAGGTCTGCATCGACCAGATGGTGGAGCAGAACTACGGCCGCGTGGTGAATATCACGTCCGTCATCGGCCAGATCGGCAACTTCGGCCAGGCCAACTACGCCGCTTCCAAGGCCGGCGTCGCCGCCATGACCAAGACCCTGGCCAAAGAACTGGCCAGCAAGGGCATCACCGTCAACGCCGTGGCTCCCGGTTTCATCGAGACCGAAATGATCTCCTCCATACCCGAAAGCCTCCAGGACCGGCTCCTCAGCCAGATACCGCTGCGCCGTTTCGGCAAGGCCGAAGAGGTTGCCCAGATGGTGGTGTTCCTCTGCTCTCCCGAGGGCGACTACGTCACCGGCGCGGAACTGGAAGTCAACGGCGGGCTGTTCATGTAACGGCCTCCCGCGGCGCGGTTTTGCCAGTTGTTGGGACGGGTCGCGCACCTGATACCTTGGCATTTGCCCCTGTAACGTAGCGCTGATAACCTGACATGGCGCAGGAGTTTGCCCGTGACCACGCAGCAATATCAACTAGTCAGTGAGCATTTCCTGGCTCAGGCCAGACAGGAACTGGCCGCCGGCGACCTGCCGCAGGCCTCCGAAAAGGGATGGGGAGCCGCTACCCAGATGCTCAAGGCCATCGCCGAGCAGCGCGGCTGGGAGCACAACCGTCACCGCCACTACCACAGAACGGCCAGCCGGCTGCGCGCCGAGACCGGTGACGGCGATATATTCCGCCTGTTCGCGGTGGCGGCCGCGCTCCACGAAAACTTCTACGAAAACGACATGGAGGCCCCACTGGTGGCCGAAAGCCTCGACGACGTGGCGGCCCTCCTAGACAAGCTCCGCCCCCTGTTGGCTCAAACGTAGCGCTTCACCGGGCCGAGGCGGTGCAACTGTCTGCCCGCACACGTGGAGCGCGGTTCGAACTTGGAGTGCATCCTTTTCATGGCGTCGGGCAGGCTCGCCAAGTCTTAGCGCTTCCCGAGCCTGCATTCAGTTGACACAATCCGGCGACTGGCAGTAACATCATTGCCTGCTATGCCGGAGTCACTATCGGCGGCGAAGGAATTTTTATGCCTACAGTCAATCAACTGGTCCGCAAGGGTCGCAAGCCGATGCGCAAGAAGACCAAGGCGCCGGCCCTTCACTGGGTGCAGAACTCCCTGCGGAACCGCACGCGCTGGGGCCCCGGTTGCCCGCAGCGGCGCGGCGTGTGCATCCAGGTGCGCACCATGACCCCCAAGAAGCCCAACTCCGCCCTCCGCAAGATCTGCCGCGTGCGGCTGACCAACGGTGTGGAAGTAACCGCCTACATCGGCGGCGAAGGCCACAACCTGCAGGAACACTCCGTGGTGCTGATCCGCGGCGGCCGCGTCAAGGACCTGCCCGGCGTCCGCTACCACGTGGTGCGCAGCAACCTGGACACCGAGGGCGTCGACGGGCGCCGTCAGGGTCGCAGCAAGTACGGTACTCGTAGAGGCTGACCGCAACCCTGACCGAGAAATAAGGCCACCGTCACCCCCACCGCCGGGGGTGGCTCATTTTCGAAAGCAAGGTGGAATCGCCATGTCACGCAGACGTCGAGCCGAACCCAGGATCGTCAAACCCGACCCGCGCTACAACAACGCGGAGTTGTCCAAGTTCATCAACCGGGTCATGCTGAAGGGCAAAAAGTCCACCGCCCAGCGCGTGGTCTACGACGCTCTGGAGCTGGTGCGCCACGACACGAACCAGGACCCGATCGGCGTATTTTCCACGGCCCTGCGCAACGCCACTCCTCTGGTCGAGGTGCGGCCCCGCCGCGTCGGCGGCGCCACCTACCAGGTTCCGGTCGAACTGCGGACCAGCCGCAGCGAGGCCCTGGCGATGCGTTGGATCATTCGCGGCGCGCGGGGGCGCAACGGTATGCGCATGGCCCGCGGGCTCGCCAATGAATTCATGGACGCCGCCCGGGGCGAAGGTTCCGCAGTGCGTCGCAAGGATGAACTGCACCGCATGGCGGAGGCCAACCGCGCCTTCGTACATTACCGCCGCTAACCCCGCTATCCGTCGTAGGGGCGAATGAACATTCGCCCTTACCTTTGTCTCACTCACTCCCCCAATTCTCCCCAGGTACAGGTATGACTGCCGTTACAACCAACGCCGATCTGATACGCAACATCGGCTTTATCGCACACATCGACGCCGGCAAGACCACGGTCACCGAGCGGGTACTCTACCTCACCGGCCGCATCCGCAAGGTTGGCGGCGTGGACGAGGGCACCACGGCCATGGACTGGATGCCGCAGGAGAAAGAACGGGGCATCACCATCACCGCGGCTGCTACCACCGCCTACTGGCGCGACCACCAGGTCAACATCATCGACACCCCCGGCCACGTGGACTTCACCGCCGAAGTCGAACGGAGCCTGCGTGTCCTCGACGGCGGCATCGTGGTGCTTGACGCCGTCGCCGGCGTACAGCCCCAGTCGGAAACCGTCTGGCGCCAGGCCGACACCTACAACGTCCCACGCATCTGCTTCGTCAACAAGATGGACCGGGTCGGCGCGTCCTACGAGCGCACCATCGAGTCCATACGACGCCGTCTGAAAGGAAACCCCGTAGCGGTGCAGGTACCGATTGGGGAAGAAGACGATTTTCGCGGCGTGGTCGATCTGATTGAAGGCCAGGCCGTTATGTATTCTGACGGGCGCGACGACGTGGCCGACCCGCCCGAACTGATGCCGGTGCCGCCCGAATACGAACGCGCCTATCACGACTACCGCCAGGAGATGATCGAGAAGATCGTCGAGACCGACGAGGCCCTCCTTATCAAGTACCTGGAGGGCGAGGACATCTGCGCCGACGACCTCCGCTCCGCCCTGCGCAATGCCACCATCAACCGCCAGTTGGTGCCGGTCCTGTGCGGCAGCGCGATGCGAGGCAAGGGCATCCACCCACTGCTCGACGCGATCATCTGCTACCTGCCGTCCCCGCTGGACGTGCCGGCCGTGGAAGGCACGGTGCCCGACACCGAAACGGTCGAGATCCGCGAACCCCTGGACTCCGAGCCCCTGTCGGCCCTGGCCTTCAAGGTCGTGGTTGACCCCTACGTTGGCCGGCTGGTGTTCCTGCGCATTTACTCCGGCAAGGTCGAGTCCGGCGCCGCCGTGCGAAACGTCACCCGGGGCAACCGGGAGCGCATGGGCCGCCTGCTGAGGATGCACGCCAACCACCGCGAGGAACTGCCGGAGATCACCGCCGGCAACATCTGCGCGGCGGTGGGCCTGAAAGACACCTTCACCGGCGACACCATCTGCACCGACCACAAGCCGATGATCCTCGAACCGCCTCACTTCCCGGAGCCGGTCGTCTCGGTGGCCATCGAGCCCGCCACCCGCGCCGACCAGGACAAGCTCGGCGAAGCCATGCGGAAGCTCTCGGAAGAAGACCCCACCTTTGTGGTGCGGTTCAACGACGAGACCGGCCAGACCATCATCTCCGGCATGGGCGAACTGCACCTGGAGGTTCTCGTCGACCGCATGCGGCGCGAGTTCGACGTGGAAGCCCGCGTCGGCCAGCCCCGCGTCGCCTACCGCGAAGCCATCACCAAGCCGATCCGGGTCGAAGGGCGCTTCGTGCGCCAGACCGGAGGCCACGGCCAGTACGGCCACGTCTGGCTGGAACTGGAGCCGCAGGAGCGCGGCGCCGGCGCCGAATTTGTCGACGGCATCGCCGGAGGCACCATACCACGCAACTTCATTCCGGCTGTCCAGGCCGGCGTGAAGCAGGCTCTGGACAACGGCCCGTTGGCTGGCTATCCTCTGGTGGACCTGAAGGTCACGCTGGTAGACGGCAGCTTCCACACGGTGGACTCGTCCGAAATGGCCTTCCGTTCCGCGGCCATGATCGCCATGCGGGACGGGACGCGACGGGCGGCTCCGGTGTTGCAGGAACCCTTCTTCGAGATGGAGATCGTAACGCCGGGCGAGTTTCTCAGCGAAGTGCTGAGCGACTTGGGAGGGCGCCGCGCCCAGATCCGCAGCATCGAAGGGCAGGATGACCTGCAAACCGTGAGCGCGATGATCCCCCTCGGGGAGACCTTCGCGTACACCACGGCGCTGCGGTCCCTCACCCGTGGGCGCGCCTCATACACCATGGAGTTCCGGCACTACGAGCCGGTTCCGGAAAGCGTGGCCCGAACCTTGGCTGTCAACCGTTAGCCAAAGGGTCTCACGGACAGAACACACCACTGGAGCGTTATCGGATTAAATTATGGTCGCAAGGCAACAAATGCGGATTATCCTCAAGGCGTTTGACCACAAGATGCTGGACCAGTCCAGCACGCAGATCGTGGAAACCGCCGAACTGACCGGCGCCCGCGTCGCGGGTCCGGTGCCCCTGCCCACGCAGATCCGCCGGTTCTGCGTCATCAGGGGACCCCACGTCGACAAGGATTCCCGCGAGCATTTCGAGATCCGGACGCACAAGCGGCTCCTGGACATCATGGAACCCACCAGCAAGACCATCGACGCGCTGACCCGGCTGAATATGCCGGCGGGAGTGGACATTTCCATCAAGCTCTAAATCAGCCGATCCCGTATGCGGCGCAGGCCGAAACTACGGGTGAGGCGGGTAAAACGGAGTGCGGACGGGTCAATCAGGCTTGAAAGAATAGCCATCCCGTCGTAGAATTGCAGTTCCGGCTGGCGGCTGGCATAAAAGCCACCGCCGCCATTTTATCTAACGAACTCCATCCCTAACACTTTCCATCCGACGGCTACCACTCACAGGCAAAGAAAATGCTCAAGGCGTTCCTCGGCAAGAAGATCGGTATGACCCAGGTGTTCAACGAAGACGGACAGGTCGTGCCCGTAACCATCATCGAAGCCGGCCCCTGCGCCGTGACCCAGATCCGCACCGCGGAGAAGGACGGCTACCGATCGGTCCAGCTGGGGTTCGGACGGGTGCGCAAACCCACCAAGCCCGAGGCCGGCCACCTGCGCGGCAGCCAGATCGGCCGCCGCCTCGAGGAAGTGCGCGCCGACGACACCGCCGAGTACGAAGTCGGCCAGTTGGTTTCGGTGGACATCTTCGAACCGGGCGAGATCGTTGACGTTATTGGCAAGTCCAAGGGCAAGGGGTTCGCCGGAACCATGAAGCGACACGGCTTCGCCGGAGGTCCCCGCACCCACGGTCAGTCGGACCGCGCGCGCGCTCCGGGTTCCATCGGCGGCGGCACCACGCCGGGCAGGGTCTTCAAAGGACTGAAAATGTCCGGCCACATGGGCAACCGCCGGGTGACCAGCAAGGGCTTGGAAGTGATCCGCGTGGACACCGAGCGGAACCTGCTGATGGTCAAGGGCGGCATTCCCGGCGCCCCCAACAGCGCCGTTACCATTCGCAAGACCGGCAAGAGCAAGGCATAGGGAATAGAACGAACCGATACGCCTGCTCGGCATGGCGGCCATCGGCAAGGAACTGATCCGAAATGGAACTCCCCGTATTGAACACCAGCGGCAACGCCGTGGACACCATCGAGGTGGACGAGGCCGTATTTGACGTGCCCATGAACCAGACCCTGGTTCACCAGGCGATGGTCATCTACCAGCTGAACCAGCGACAGGGCACCCACTCCACCCGCACCCGCGCCGAAGTGTCGGGCGGCGGGCGGAAACCCTGGATACAGAAGCACACGGGCCGCGCCCGCCAGGGCAGTATCCGCTCCCCGCAGTGGCGTCATGGTGGCATCGCCTTCGGCCCGAAGCCCCGAGACTATCGAAAAGCCTTGCCTCGCGCGATGCGTCGCAAGGCTTTGCAGTGTGTGCTCTCCGAGAAAATCCGCGGCGGCCGTCTGATTTGCGTCGACTCCATGGACAGCCTGGACGGGAAGACCAAGTCCATGAAGCAGGTGCTGGAAAACCTGAACATCTCCAGCTCGGTGCTGGTGGTCACGGAAGAAGCCCAGCAGAACGTGGCGCGGGCCGGCGGCAACCTGAAACAGGTGTGGACGCTTCCCTCTGACCTGGTGAACGCCAACGACGTCCTGAAGCGCCAGACCATCCTGATCACCGTGGGCGCCATTCGCCGCATCGCGGAATTGTGCCAGTCCCCCCGGTACCGGGCCCGCCGGGCGGCGAGTGAGGTGGCGGAATAATGCACATCAGCGAAGTCCTCCTGCGCCCCACCATCACCGAAAAGAGCACCCTGTTGCAGGAAGAGGGGCAGTACACCTTCGAAATCGCGCCCAAGGCCAACAAGACGCTGGTCAAGCAGGCGGTGGAACAAAACTTCAACGTCACCGTGGTCAGCGTCAACATCACGCGCAACCACGGCAAGCGCAAGCGGTACGGCCCCCGTTTCAAGAAACAACCCGATACCAAAAAGGCCGTGGTCACCCTGCAGGTTGGCGACCGCATCGACCTCATCGAGGGCCTGTAGTCAAATCGAGGGCCTGTAGTCAAATTGAAGGTCTGTAGCCAACCCGCCGTGCGTCCACATCGAGAGCTGAAACCATGCCACTGAAAAATCTACGCCCCATGACCCCCGGCACGCGTAACGCGGTGCGCCCCTCCTTTGAGGAGATCACCACCAAGAAGCCGGAGAAGTCCCTGCTGGAACCGCTTCAGAAGCGCGGCGGCCGGAACAACAAGGGACGCATCACCGCCTATCACCGCGGCGGCGGCTCCCGGCGCATGTACCGGCGTGTCGACTTCAAGCGCCGCAAGGACGGCGTCCCGGCCACGGTCAAGACCATCGAGTACGACCCGAACCGGACCACACGGATCGCCCTGCTCCACTACGCCGATGGCGAAAAGTCGTACATCCTGGCGCCGGTGAACCTTTCCGTGGGAGACAAGGTCCAGTCCGGTCCCGATGCTGAAATCAGCCCCGGCAACACCCTGCCGCTGCGCAACATCCCCACCGGTACCGTGGTGCACAACCTGGAGTTGACCCCCGGCCGCGGCGGCCAGTTGGTGCGCGGGGCCGGCACGGGCGCGCAGGTGCTGTCCCGTGAGGGCGACTACGTGCTGATCCGCCTCCCTTCGGGCGAAATGCGCCGGATCCTGCTCAACTGCCGCGCCAGCGTCGGCCAGTTGTCCAACCCCGACCACAAGAACGAAAGCCTGGGCAAGGCCGGCGCAAAGCGCCACCTCGGTCGCCGCCCCCACGTGCGCGGCGTGGCCAAGAACCCGGTCGACCATCCCCACGGCGGCGGCGAGGGTCGCTCCCCCATCGGGATGCCCGGACCCAAGTCGCCCACCGGCAAGCCGACGCTCGGGCACAAAACCCGCAACAAGAAGAAGACCTCCAGCCGCTTCATCGTCCGCGGACGCCGCTGGCGGAGGTAAAACCCAACCCTCGTGCCGCCCAGCGGCCCGACAGGCAGCGATTGTCATCATGTCAAGGTCAATAAAAAAGGGACCGTACGTCCACCCCAAACTGCTCAAGAAGGTCAACCGGGTTCGAGAATCCGGCGAGGCTACCGTCATCCGCACCTGGTCGCGGGACTCGATGATCATGCCCGAAATGGTCGGCCTGAACTTCGGCGTCCACGACGGCCGGCGGCACGTTCCGGTGTTCATCACCGAGAACATGGTGGGCCATCGCCTGGGCGAGTTCGCGCCAACCCGAACCTATCGCGGTCACGTCGCCCGGTCGGAACGCTCCAGCAGGGTGAGGTGACCGAATGCCAGCCGTGCGAGCAAAGGCCAAGCAGGTGGGGGCCTCCCCCAAGCGCCTCAAGCCCATCATGGACGCGGTTCGCGGCATGACCGTCAACGACGCCCTCGACCACCTGAGCCTGATGACGTCGCCGTGGGCGCGGTCGGTGGCCAAGGTGGTCCAGTCCGCCGCATCCAACGCTGAAAACAACGACTTCATGAACCGGAACGAGTTGCGCATCACGCGCATATCGGCGGACCAGGCGCGCCCGTTGAAGCGCTTCCGGCCCCGCGCCAGAGGCCGGATTGGTCGGGTTACCCGCCGCTCC
Organism: uncultured Dehalococcoidia bacterium; assembly: GCA_951813535.1. Lineage (GTDB taxonomy): Bacteria > Chloroflexota > Dehalococcoidia > Lucifugimonadales > UBA3495 > Bin87. The sequence continues at coordinate 4,241,657 of OX638345.1, forward strand.
AGCCACATCATCATCGAAGTGGACGAGATACAGGAGGGCTAACTCATGGGACACAAAACCCATCCCTTAGGCTTCCGGCTGGGCATCATCAAGGATTGGCGAACCCACTGGTACGCCAACAACGGAGCCCAATACCGGACCGGAGTGCAGCAGGACCTTTCGCTGCGTCGCACCATCCACCGGGAGTACGCCTCCTTCTCGGACGCCGGCATCGCCAAGATCGAGATCGACCGCACTGCCCAGGAGACCATCGTCAACATCCACTCGGCCCGCCCCGGCATCCTGATCGGTCGCGACGGCGACCGGGTCAAGGGTCTGCGCGCCCGCCTGGAGAATATGACCACCGGCATGCTGCGGCTGAACATCCTCGAGATCGAGCAGCCGGAAATGGATCCGTACCTCGTGGGCCGCAACATCGCCGACCAGCTGAGCCGTCGCGTGGCCTACCGTCGCGCCATGCGCCAGGCCGCCCTGCGCACCATGCAGGCCGGCGCCGAGGGAATCAAGATCATCACCAAGGGACGCATCTCCGGAGCGGAGATCGCCCGCACCGAGAAGCTGATGATGGGCCAGGTGCCGCTCCACACCCTGCGCGCGGACATCGATTACGCGCTGGCCGAAGCGCACACCGCCATGGGCCGCGTCGGCATCAAGGTCTGGATCTACAAGGGCCAGATCATGCCCCCGGCCGCCGAGGAAGATGGCGAGCTGGACAGCATCGAGTTCCGGGTCACCAGCCAGGACACCGAAGCCGAGTTGCAGGCCGCAGAGTTCGAGAACTAGCTCCGGCCTGGGATCAGGTAATTCTTTCGTGACGAGCAGATTGGGAGTTTGGCGCCATGCTACAGCCTAAAAGGACGAAATACCGCAAGATGGGGCGAGGCAAGCGCCGGGGCATGGCTACCACCGGGAGCACCGTGGAATTTGGTGAAATCGGTCTCAAAGCCTTGAGAGCCGAATGGATCACCGCCCGGCAAATCGAATCGGCCCGTATTGCAATCACCCGTCACCTCCAGCGCGGTGGCCGCACCTATATCCGCATCTTCCCGGACAAGCCGGTTTCCAAGAAGCCAGCCGAAGTCCGCATGGGCGGCGGCAAGGCGGCCAACGACCACTGGGTCGCCGTGGTCCGGCCGGGCCGCATCATGTTCGAGGTCGGCGGCGTGCCCCTGGATCAGGCCGCGGAAGCCCTCCAGAGGGCCGCGCACAAGCTGCCCATCCCCACGAAGGTCGTTTACCAGGACCGCGTGAACTCGCTGCTGACCACTTCAGCCAGGTGATAGCCGCTATGAAGATGTACGAAATTCGGGCGCTGACCGACCAGCAAATCGAGGAAGAGCTGCAGAAGTCCTACCGGGAACTGATGAACCTCCGCTTCCGGGACGCCGTCAACCAGCTCACCGACACCAACCAGCCCCGCAAAACCCGCAAGGACATTGCCAGAATGCTGACCTGCTTGCGCGAGCGGCAACCCCAGTAGAGAAGCCTCGGCCCGTCGTGACCGTGACTCTTCCAGTGCAATGACAGAACTTTCAGGACTATCTTAATGGCCAAGACAATGCGAAAGATCCGGGTGGGCTCGGTCGTGAGCACCCGGATGGACAAGACCGCCGTCGTGGAATTGGTGTGGAAGCAGCGCCACCGCGTCTACCGGAAACAGATGCGCCGCGTTACCCGCTTCTACGTCCACGACCCGGACCGGCAGTGCCGGATCGGCGACACGGTCCGCATCCAGGAAACCCGCCCGATCTCGCGTACCAAGCACTGGCGGCTCCTGGACATCCTGTCCCGCCGCGCGGTCGCCGATGTTCGCGCCATCGACCTGGAAGGCGATGCGGTGATCGAACCGGTCGCGGACGCCGAAGACGATGATGCGATGACGGTTGACGATATCGCGGACGAAGCTACCGATGACGACGAGGATGCGTAAATGATCCAGAGTTACACCAGGCTGCACGTAGCCGACAACAGCGGCGCGCGACGCATCCGGCTCATCAATATCCCCGGCTCCAGCCGGCGCAAGTACGCCTCGGTGGGCGACATCATCGTCTGCACCGTGCGCGAAGCCATCCCCAACTCCCCGGTGCGGAAGGGCACGGTGGTCAAGGCGGTCGTCGTGCGACAGGCCGCTCCCCTGCTCCGTCCCGACGGCACCTACATCAAGTTCGACGACAACGCCGCCGTGCTGATCAACGACAACCAGCTGCCCCGCGGCACCCGCATCTTCGGCCCCGTCGCCCGTGAACTGCGCGACAAAGGGTTCATGCGGATCGTGTCCCTCGCGCCGGAGGTGGTGTGATGGCCCGGACGAAAATCCGGCGCGGCGACGATGTGTTGGTCATCGCCGGCAAGGACAAGGGCAAAACCGGCCGCGTCCTCAACATGGTGCCCGAAAAGAACCGGGTCATCGTTGAAGGCGTCAACATGGTGACCAAGCACTACAAGCCGCGCCCCGGCATCCGCCAGGGCGGCCGCGTGCAGCAGGAAGCCTCGATCCACATCTCCAACATCAAGCTCATCCAGAGCAACTACACCGAACCGAGCACTCAGTTCCGCAACCGGGACGAGTAACCCTCTCGGGAGTGACCCTCATGGCTACTGACCAGCAGGAAAGAACCGAACAGGGCGGAGGCCGCCGCCAGCGGCGCCAGCAGGAAGACGCCGAATCCAACGGCGCTCAGCCGGCCGAGCTGCCCCCTCCCGCTTTCAAGATCCGCTTCCGGGACGAGATCGTTCCGGCGATGGTGTCCGAGTTCGGATACACCAGCCCCATGCAGGTGCCCCGGGTCACCAAGATCAACCTGAACATCGGACTCGGCGAGGCTTTGACCAATGGCCGGGCCATGGAGAGCGCCGTGCGGGACCTGACCACCATTTCGGGTCAGAAACCGGTCATCACCCGCGCCCGCCGGTCCATCGCCGGATTCAAGGTGCGCCAGGGCAACCCCATCGGCACCGTGGTCACCCTGCGTGGCGATCGCATGTATTACTTCCTGGAACGCCTGATCATCACGGCCCTGCCGCGTATTCGGGACTTCCGCGGAATTTCACGCAACGGATTCGACGGCCGGGGAAACTTCTCCCTGGGCCTCCGCGAACAGATCGTGTTCCCGGAAATCGACTACAACAGCATCGACCGGCTGCGCGGGCTGCAGGTGACCATCACCACCAGCGCGCCCAACGACGCCGAAGCAACGAGCCTCCTGGAACACTTCGGTATGCCCTTCGTCCGACCGTAGGCAAACCCCTCCGGTCGGTACCGAAAGCCAAGCACAGGGAGAAATACACCTTGGCCAAGAAATCTTCCATCGTCAAAAACGAACGACGCAAGCAGACCGTCGCCAAGTACGCGGCGCAGCGAGCCGAACTGCTGGCGGAGGCGCGGGACCTGTCCCGGTCCGCCCGCGAGCGCTTCGAGGCCCGCCAGAAGCTGGCCCTGCTGCCCCATGACGCCAATCCCAATCGCATCCGCAACCGGGACGGCGCCACCGGCCGACCCCGTGGCTACATCCGCCACTTCGGCCTGTCGCGCATCTCCTTCCGGGAAATGGCGCTGGATGGCCTGCTCCCCGGGGTTCGGAAAGCCAGCCTGTAACCGCTGGCCCGCCCACCCCCGCCGACCCGGCGGAAGAACTGAAACACAAGGAGCCACTCCGCAATGCCCATCAACGACCCGGTTGCCGATATGCTGACGCGCATTCGCAACGCAATCCAGGCCAGGCACCAAACGGTCCTGGTGCCCCAGTCCAAGGTGAAAGTAGCCATCGCCGACATCCTGAAGGCGCAGGGCTACATTCGCGACTGGGACGCGGCGCGCAACCAGAAATTCCCCACCATGCGGATTCATCTCACCTACAAGGACGACGACACCAACGCCATTCGCGGGCTGAGACGGATCAGCAAGCCGGGACTGCGCGTGCACGTCGGCCGTGGTGAGATCCCCCGGGTTTATGGCGGGTTGGGCATCGCCATAGTTTCCACCTCCCAGGGAATGATGACCGGATACGAGGCCTGGCGCAAAGGCATCGGAGGAGAATTGGTCTGTTATGTCTGGTAACGAGATCCCCGTCAGCGCCGGTGTCGCCGAGCGTATTCCTCCCTCCGAACGGCCCCTGTCCCGTATCGGGCGCCAGCCCATCCCGATCCCTGGCGGCGTCCAGGTTGAGGTGCTCTACGGAGGCATCAGGATCACCGGCCCGCGGGGCGAGGTGACCCAAACGTACCACCCGGAGGTCAACGTCAAGGTCGAGGACGACCAGGTCATCGTCGAAAGGCTGACCGACCGCAAGTTCCATCACTCGCTCCACGGCTTGACCCGGTCCCTGATCGCCAACGCCATGGTCGGGGTGACCGAGGGCTACAGCCGGACCCTGGAACTCATGGGCGTGGGATACCGCGTTCAGCAGAACGGCGACGGCATCACGCTGAGCGTCGGTTACAGCCACACTGTCGATGTGTTCCCCGAAGACGGTCTGACCATGGAGGTCGAGGGCAACAACCGGGTTCATGTCACCGGCGTTGACAAGCAGAAGGTCGGCCAGCTTGCCGCCAAGGTACGCAGGGTCCGCCCGCCCAACCGGTACAAGGAAAAGGGTATCCGGTACCAGGGCGAGGTTCTGCGCCTCAAGCCCGGCAAGGCCGCAGCGCGCCGCGCCGTTTAAATGGGTCAGTCATTCCGGCGAAAGCTGGAATCAAGTACTCCGAGCAGCTAGCATAGTCGACCACAAATTGACCACCACCCTGTGGATTCCTGCTTTCGCGGGAATGACGGGTTTGAGAGCAAACGTAAAATGCCACGCGACAAAGACTCCCGAAAATTGCGCATCGTCCGGCATCGCCGGGTTCGCAACAAGGTCCATGGGACCGCCCAACGGCCGCGCCTTTGCGTTTTCCGCAGCCTGAAGGGCATCTATGCACAGATAATTGATGACGTGGAAGGCCACACCATGGCCTACGCGTCCAGCCACGAGGTCGGCGGCGAAGAGGCATCGCCCAAGACGGCGGCGTCTGCCGCCGTGGGCAAGCTGGTCGCCGAGCGCGCCCGGGCTGCCGGAGTGACCTCGGTGGTGTTCGACCGGGGTGGCTACCGGTTCCACGGCCGCGTCAAGGCCCTGGCCGACGCAGCCCGCGAAGGAGGGCTTGTATTCTGATGGTTTCTCCCGCATCCCGTAGAGGCCCAAGAAGCAACACCGGCGGCAGGGGCGGCGAAGGCGGCCCCGATCGTCGCGGAGGCCGTGGCGGCCGTGGCCGCGACCGTGACCAGCGGCAACGCGACGACGACAGCGGCGGCATGAACGAGCGGGTGGTCCACACCCGCCGCATCGCCAAAGTGGTAAAGGGCGGACGCCGTCTCCGGTTCAACGCCCTGGTGGTCGTTGGCGACGGCCAGGGACGCGTGGGCGCCGGCATGGGCAAGGCGCTGGCCATCCCCGACGCGGTCCGCAAGGGAACCGCCGTGGCCCGGCGCAGCACCATCAATATCCCCATCAAGGGCAGCACCATTCCCCACGAAATTTCCGTCCGCAAGGGCGCGTCTATCGTCATCATCAAGCCGGCGCCTCTGGGAACCGGTATCATCGCCGCCGGAGCAATGCGCGCGATGCTGGAACTGGGCGGCGTGCAGGACGTGGTCGGCAAGTCGCTGGGGTCACGCAACCCCATCAACATCGTCCAGGCAACCCTGGAAGCCCTCAGCCTCCTGCGCGACCCGGAAACGGAACGCGCCAACCGCCTGGGACTGGCCACGCCCAACTCCAACGGCGCCACCGAAACCGCAGCGCCGGACGCACCTGCAACCGCGGCTCCGGCTCCGGCTCCCGAACCCCCGGCTGGCGACCCCCCCGCTGCCGAGGCCGCTCCCGCTCCAACCGCCGAGGCGGCTCCTGAAACCACAGCGGTTGCCGCAGGCGATTCGCCTCCGGAGGCCAACGCTGCCGCGACACCCCCGGCTGCACCGGAACCCGCCCCTGAAGCCCCTTCGAACGAAGCCCCTTCCGGCGATGTTCCTTCCAACGAAGCTCCTTCGAACGAATCTCCTTCAAATGAATCTCCTTCCGGCGACGCCCCTTCCGCTGAAGCGGCCGACCCACAGGCGTAGACACTCAAATTCTTCCCATCTGCCGTTCGCGGCAGGCGGCAGGTAATAGGCAAATGGCGCAAATCAAAATCACCTGGAAGAAAAGCTGCATCGGGCGTCCGTCCTACCAGCGCCGGATCGTGCAGTCGTTGGGGCTCAAGCGTCTCAACCACTCGGTTGTCCATCAAGACAGCCCGACCATCATGGGCATGGTCAACAAGGTCCAGCACCTGATCACCGTAGAACCGGTCGAATAACGCCTGATCCGGATAATTTAGGGAGCGATTGCCACCATGATGGAACACGAAATTTCGTCGCCCAAGGGCGCGCGGCGAGCCCGCAAACGGGTGGGCCGAGGCGACGCCGCCGGCGGCGGCAGTTACGCCGGCCGCGGCATGAAGGGCCAGAAATCCCGCTCCGGTCCCGGACTGCGACCCGGCTTCGAAGGCGGCCAGATGCCCTTGATCAAGGGTCTGCCCATGAAGCGCGGGTTCAACAACCGCTACAAGACCTACTACGCGCTGGTGGATCTGGATACGCTGCAAGAGCGCTTCGAGGCCAATACCGAGATAACTCCGGAATTGTTGCATCAGCTCGGCATCATCCGGCGCACCAAACTGCCGGTGAAGGTGACGGGAGACGGTGAGTTGCAGCAGCCGCTGAACGTGGCCGCCCACAAGTTCACCGCCGCCGCCCGAGCCAAGATCGAAGCGGCCGGCGGATCCGTAACCGAGCTCTAATCTCGGTAAGCGGTTGGGACTGACGGGGCAAGCGCGTCATGATTCAGACTGAGGCGCAGGCAGGGGGTCGATGGCCACGCCTGGTACAGGCGGCGATCGACGCTTTCAGCCTGCCCGACCTTCGGGCCAAGATCCTTTTCACCCTGGCGATGCTGGCTCTCTACCGGCTGGTCGCCCATATTCCCCTACCCGGCCTCGACCTGGCCGCCCTGACCCAGCTCTTCGAAAATAACCCGTTGCTCGGCTTTTTGGATCTCTTCTCCGGTGGCGCGTTGAGCCGCATGAGCATCGTCGCGCTGGGAGTGTTCCCGTACATCACGGCGTCCATCATCATGCAGCTGCTGACTCCCGTGATCCCCCAGTTGCAGAACCTGTCGCGGGAAGGCGAAGCCGGTCGCATCAAGATGAACCGCATCACCCACTGGGGCACGGTGCCCATCGCCATCGCCCAGGCCTTCGCCCAGATGGTGCTCCTGCAGCAGTCCGGCGTGCTCGCCAACGTCGGGTTCGGCCCGGACTCCTTCCTGCCCACACTGGCCGCCGTTCTGTCCCTGACCGCCGGCACCATGTTCCTGGTCTGGCTGGGTGAGCTGATCACCGAGCGCGGCATCGGGAACGGCATCTCGCTGATCATCTTCGCCGGCATCGTGGTCGGCTTCCCGGGGCTCCTGGCCACCGGCTTCCTCGACCGCGACAACATCATCGGCGTGTTCTTCTTCGCCCTCATCGGCCTGCTGATCATCGCCCTGATCGTGGTGTTCAACGAGGCCCATCGGCGCATACCGGTGCAGTACGGCCGCAGCATCTTCCGAGGCGGCCAGATGTACCGCCAATCGGGTTCAACGTACATCCCGCTGCGCATCAACTCAGCCGGCATGATCCCGCTGATATTTGCCTTCTCCATCGTGATCCTGCCCGGCACTGTCGCCCAGTACCTCAGCTCCGCCGGCGGTTTCGTCGGCAACCTCGCCGCCGACCTCCAGCAGGCCCTGAGTCCAACCGGCCCCATCTACTGGGTGCTGGCGTTCTTCCTGGTGGTGGCCTTCACGTTCTTCTACACGCTGGTCGTGTTCCAGCAGCAGAGCATCGCCGAAAACCTGCAGCGCAACGGTGGTTTCGTCCTGGGCATCCGGCCCGGCCGGCCCACCCAAGACTACCTGAACCGGGTCATCGTCCGCCTCACCATGGGCGGCGCCCTGTTCCTCGGCTTCATTGCCATCGTTCCCTACATCGCCTCCCTGATCACCAACGTGGAAGCCATCGCGCTCAGCAGCACCAGTCTCCTGATCATGGTCGGAGTGGGCTTGGACACCCTGCGTCAACTGGAAGCCCAGCTCATGATGCGCAACTACGAGGGATTCCTGAGATGACCGGAGGCAGCGGCGTCAGACTGGTTCTGGTCGGCCCGCCGGGCGCGGGCAAGGGCACGCAGGCCCAGTTGCTCAAGGAGCGCCTCGGCGTCGAGCACGTCAGCTCCGGCGACCTCTTCCGCCACCACCTGTCCAACGGCACCGAGTTGGGCGAACTGGCCCGGGCTTACATGGACCGCGGCGAACTGGTGCCCGACGAGATCACCATCGGCATGGTCATCGACCACGTCGACCAAATCGCCGATGCCGCCGGTTTCATGCTGGACGGCTTCCCCCGCAACACCACCCAGGCCGAGGCTCTGGAAAGCGCCCTCCAGCAGCGCGGGCAACGCATCGACCGGGTGGTCCACATCCAGGTGGCTGACGACGAACTGATCCGCCGCCTGAGCAACCGCTACGTCTGCCGGTCCTGTCAGCGGCCCTACTCGCGAGACTCCGTCACCGGCGCTCCCCCGGCACGATGCGTGGACTGTCCCGACGGCGGCGACATCTACCAGAGGGACGACGACACCGAGGAAGCGGTAGCCAATCGTCTGTCCGTCTACCAACAGGAGACCGCCCCGGTCCTGGAGTTCTACCGCCAGCGCGGCCTGCTCGCCGACGTCCCCGGGGAGAGGCCCATTGACGCGGTGCATGACTCCGTGTTGCGCGTTCTCGGCGTCGCCGACGCCGGCGCAGTTTCAAGATCGTAGCGTCTGAGGTATAATCATAATGGTGGAAAGCACCCCCAAACGTAAAACCGCCTCCAATTCTCCCTCCTCGTACAGCGGAGGGATAACCATCAAGTCCCGTCGCGAGATGGAGGCCATGGAGCGCGCCGGCGCCATCGTTGGCTCCACTTTGACGCTCCTCAAGAAATCGGTTGCGCCCGGCATGACCACCGCCGATCTCAACCGCATCGCGGACAAGAATATCCGCAGCATGGGCGCTGTGCCCACGTTCCTTGGCTACCACGGGTTTCCCGGAGCCATCTGCGCCTCGGTCAACGAGGAAATCGTCCACGGCATTCCCGGCAAGCGGGTGCTTAAAGCGGGCGACATCATCAAGATGGACGTGGGCGCGACCATCGACGGCTTCATCGGCGACGCCGCCATCTCGGTAGCCGTCGGCGAAATCGGCGAGGACGTGCAGAAGCTCATGGACGATACCGAGGCCAGCCTGTACGCCGGAATCGCAGCCGCCCAGCCGGGCAATCGCATCGGCGACATCGGCGCCGCCGTATCCGGATACGCCATTCCCCGCGGCTATGGGGTGGTCCGCCAGTTTGTGGGTCACGGCGTCGGGCGCTATCTGCACGAGGACCCGCAGGTCCCCAACTACGGCGACGCCGGAAAGGGCGTTTTGCTGCGACCCGGCATGTGCATCTGCATCGAGCCCATGCTGAACATGGGCACCGAAGACACCACCATACTGGACGACGATTGGACCGTGGTCACCGCCGACGGCGCGCTGTCCTCTCACTTTGAGCATACCCTGGCGATCACCGCCGACGGCCCCAAGATCCTGACCATGCACGACTGAGAACACCCGCGCTGCCGACAGCCCACTGCCGGTACGTCGAGACAAAGAAAGAAGGAAGGTTTATGGCGAAGAAAGAAGCGATTGAAGTTGAGGCGCAGGTAACCGAAGCCCTGCCCAACGGCATGTTCCGGGTGGAACTGCCCAATGAGCACCAGGTTCTCGCCCACATTTCCGGCAAGATCCGCATGCACTTCATTCGGGTGCTGCCGGGCGACCGGGTGCTGGTGGAACTGTCGCCCTACGATCTGACCAGAGGCCGCATCACCTATCGCTTCAAGTAGCCTGAGCCGCGGAGAATACCCATGAAAGTGTCCGCATCGGTGAAGCCGCGCTGCGACCGCTGCCGGGTCATCCGGCGCAAGGGCGTGGTGCGCATCATCTGCGTCAACAGCAAGCACGCGCAACGGCAGGGATAGCTCGACCCGGCGTAAGCCGGTCAGCCTGCTCCACGACTGCAACCCGAATTCAGGAGGGTAACCATGGTCCGAATAGCCGGAGTCGACGTACCCGACCGCAAACGCGCCCACATCGCGTTGCGCAGCATCTACGGCATTGGCCCCGCCAAATCTCTCGAGATCGTGGGCAAGGCCAACCTGGATACCAACATGCCGCCGCGCATGAATGAACTTTCCGAGATCGAGGTTGACCGCATACGGGTCATCGTCGACCAGGACTACATTACCGAAGGCGACCTGCGCCGCGAACACAACGAGAACATTCGCCGGCTCATTGACATCGGCAGTTATCGAGGCCTCCGCCACCGCCGGAACCTCCCGGTTCACGGCCAGCGCACGCGAACCAACGCCCGCTCCCGCAAGGGCGCCCGGCGTACCGTGGCCGGACGCGGTCGGCGCACCGGCGGCAAGAAGTAGTCTGGGTCGTTGGCCTCCAGCCCCGCCCCGGCACACCAGGAATTCTGACGAGGTAAGAACCAATGCCCCGACCACGCGCACGTCGCCGCGAGCGACGCTCCATTCCCCTGGGGCGCGCCTACATCTACTCCACGTTCAACAATACGCTGGTCAGCCTGACCGACCCCGATGGGAACGTCGTAGCCTCCACCAGCGCCGGCACCGCCGGCTTCCGCGGCTCACGCAAGGGTACGGCATTCGCCGCCCAGCGCGCCGCCGAGCAGGCCGCGCGTCGCGGCGTGGACATGGGCATGCGGAACATCGACGTCTACATCAAGGGCCCCGGCTCCGGCCGTGAACCGGCCATACGAGCGCTGCAGGCGGCCGGCCTGAACGTCGCCAGCATTCGCGACGTGACCCCCATCCCCCACAACGGCGTCCGCCCTCCCAAGCGGCGCCGCGTGTAACCCGAAAACCCCCTTCTCACAACACCAACGGAAAGACCAACATGGGCAGATATACCGGACCCTCGTGCCGCCTGTGCCGCCGCGCCGGCGAAAAGCTCTTCCTGAAAGGCGACCGCTGCTTTTCACCGCGCTGCGCCATCGAGCGCCGCCACATCCCGCCCGGAGGCGGCGGCAACCGCCGCCGGCGCGTTTCCGACTACGGCGTTCACCTGCGCGAGAAGCAGAAGGCCCGGCAGATGTACGGCATCATGGAAAGCCAGTTCCGGAAGTACATGACCGACGCGTTCAATACGCCCGGCATCTCCGGCAACAACCTGCTCCGCACCCTGGAGCGGCGGCTGGACAACGTCGTTTTTTTGCTGGGGTTCGCCGATTCCCGTAAGCAGGCCCGCCAGATGGTCCAGCACGGCCACTTCAACGTCAACGGCCGCAAGACCGACATTCCCTCCTTCCTGGTCAAGACGGGCCAGACCATAGGCTGGACCGAAACCTCTCGCAAACGCGAGTTCTTCGCCGACCGCACCGAAGGTCTGCCCAAGCGCACCCTTCCCAGCTGGTTGACCCTCGACCTGACCCAAATGGAAGGTCATGTGATCTCAATGCCGCCCGACAACGAACTACCCGAAACCATCAACTCCCGCCTGATCGTCGAGTACTACTCAAGGTAACCTGCGGCATGTTAGATCCTCAAATCCTCCCGCCATTGCGGGATCCGGAACCCGAAATACCCTCCCCTTCCATCCGGGTGATCGACAGCAACGATACCTACGCGTGCGTCGCCCTGGAACCGCTGGAACGGGGATATGCCACCACAGTGGGCAACCCGCTGCGGCGGTTGCTGCTCAGCTCCATCCAGGGCACCGCCGTGACCTGGGTAAAGATTGAAGGCGTGCCCCACGAATACTCGGTCATACCGGGCGTCAAGGAAGAGGTCATGGACCTCCTCCTCAGCGTCAAGCGCATCCGTATCAACGCCCTGTCCAAGCGCACCGGCAAGATGCGTCTCGACGTGACCGGCGAGGGCCGCGTCTGCGCCGGCGACATCGCAACCGCCAGCGATCACCAGATCGTCAACCCGGAACTGCACCTCGCCACCCTGGACAACCCGGACGTTTCCCTGTCCATTGAGTTCAACGTGGAAGCGGGCAAGGGCTACCAGCAGGTGGCCCAGGGTGACAGCATGGCCGGTCTCCCGGTGGGCGTGCTGCCCGTGGATGCCATCTACAACCCCGTCCGCAAGGTGGAATACTCCGTTGAGCGGATGATGGTCGGTCAGCAGACCGACTGGGAGCGGTTGATCATGCGGGTGTGGACCGACGGCGCCGTGAGTCCGCTGGCCGCCATCCAGGAAGCTTCCGAAAATCTCGTCCAGCACTTCTTCATGTTCAACCAGCTCAGCCGACCCGCCGATGCGCCGCTGGACACGGGCAATCTCACCGTTGCCTCCGAAGTCTACCTGATGCCCATCGAACGGCTGGACCTGTCGTCGCGCACGCTCAACTGCCTCAAGCGCGCCAAGCTGGATCGCGTCGGGCAGGTGCTCGACCTCAGCTCGGACGAACTGCTGAACATCCGCAACTTCGGACAGAAGTCCCTGGAAGAGTTGCAGGGCAAACTCGCCGAGTTGGGCGTCAGTTCGGCCCGGGTCAGCCAGGCCGCCAGCGAAGCGGGCCCCGACCTGGACGACGAAGATATGGACGACGTCGACACCCCACTGGTGTTCGACCCCGAAGACGAAGAATACGATTACGACAACGGTGACTAGCCATGCCTTCCCATCGCGTAGCCGGCCGCAAACTCAGCCGGTACAAGGACCAGCGCAAGGCGCTGCTGCGGGGCCTGACCGCCGACCTGATTCGCCACGAACGGATCACCACCACCCTGGCCAAGGCCAAGGAGACCCGGGTGATGACCGAAAAGCTGATCACCCACGGCAAAAAGGGAACGCTCCACAACCGGCGAACCGCCCTGAGCCGGCTGCCCCAAAAGGACGTGGTGGCCAAGATATTCGACGACCTCGGCCCCCGTTACGCCGAGCGACCCGGCGGCTACACCCGCATCATCAAGCTGGGACCCCGTCAGGGCGACGGCGCGTCGATGGCCGTTATCGAGCTGGTGTAACGCCAGCGCGACGACACTGTTCGAGGAATTGCCATTGGCCCAATGACCGCATGACATCCCAACGCACCAGCGACGGATCGCAACGCCGCATCGCCCTGGTGGTGGCATACGAAGGCGCCAATTACGCCGGCTTTCAACTTCAGGCCGACGTCCCGACCATCCAGGGAGAATTGGAAAAAGCCTTCAATCGTCTCACCGGCGAGCGCGCCAGGGTACGGGGAGCCAGTCGCACCGACTCCGGCGCCCATGCCCTCTGCCAGGTGGTTGACCTCGTGACCGACACCGCGCACGGAACCGACGTGGTAGTTGCGGCCATGAACCACTACCTGCCGGATGATATCCGCATAATCCTGGCCAGCGACGTGCCCGAAACATTCCACGCCAGGCGCAGCGCCACCAGGCGAGACTACCGGTACAGCATCGCCAACCGACCCGTACCGTCTCCTCTCCTCCGGCGCACCCACCACGCAGAGCCGGTGCCGTTGGATCTGGAAGCGATGCGAACCGCGACCCACAGCCTGGTGGGAATCCGTGATTTTGGGCAAATCGCCACGGCGCATCCCCGAGACCAGAGCGCGGTGCGACGGGTGTTCCAATGGGACGTGAAACGCCAGACCGACGACCCTGATGTCATTGTTATCGATTGTGCGGCCAACGGGTTCTTGCGGCATCAAATCAGGCGAACCAACGCAGTGCTGCTGGAGATAGGAAAAGGACGATTGCCCATCCACGCCACGGCTGACGCCCTGGCCGGACGAACCCAACAACTACACAACATCCCGACCCTCCCCGCAAAAGGCCTGTGCCTGCGGTCGGTGCACTACCCCGAATTCAATCACTTGCTGAAGGTAGCCAGTTACCATGAAACGAACTAGCACTTACTTCGCCAAGGCCGGTGACGTGCCGGATACCTGGCGCGTCATCGACGCCACCGGCATCAGCCTGGGCCGCGTGGCCCGCCAGGTGGCCGTGGCCCTGCAGGGCAAAGACCAGCCCTCCTACACACCCCACGTCATCACCGGGTGTCACGTGGTGGTCATCAACGCCGACAAGGTCCGCATCACCGGACGCAAGCTGATGCAGAAGATGTACTACCGGCACAGCGGCTACGTGGGCAACCTCAAGTCATTCCTCATGCGCGACATGATGGAAGAGCGCCCGGAGCGTGTCGTGCGTCTGGCCGTCAAGGGCATGCTGCCCTCCAACAAGCAGGGCCGCCAGATGCTCCGTCGTCTGCGCGTCTACGCCGGCGACCAGCACCCGCATGAAGCCCAGGTCGGCAGCGCCCAGTAGCATCACAACCGCTTTCAGACAATCGCCCACGCAAGGCAGGTAACCAACCAACATGGTGACGCAAGCAGAACCGCAAGCGCAGTACTTCTACGGGACCGGCCGGCGCAAGAGCGCCATCGCCAAGGTGCGCATCTATCCCGACGATGGCACCGCGATTATCGTCAACGACAAGCCCATGGAGGATTACTTCAACTGGCTGCCGTGGCAGTCCACCGTGCGGGAACCCTTCGCAACATCGGGAACCGTCGGCCGTTTTCGCGTCATGGCCAAGGTCACCGGCGGCGGCGTCAACGCCCAGGCCGAGGCCATCCGCCACGGCATTGCCCGCGCCCTGGTCGTCTTCGACCCCAACCTGAAATCCAGCCTGCGCCGCGCCGGCTTCATCACCCGCGACGCCCGGGTCAAGGAAAGCAAGAAGTACGGCCTCAAGCGCGCCCGCCGCGCCCCACAGTACACCAAGCGGTAGAGTGGCTCCGGCAGTGCCGGGGAAATTGTCGATGGGACTACCGGAAACAATGGCTGTCATCGCCGGCACTGGCTTGGCCGTCACGGTAATAGTGGTGTTGGTCAGAGCCAGCTACCAGTTGGGACGGCTAAGCAGCCAAGCCAATAATCACGAGATCGCCATCCGCGATCTGAACGGCAGGGTTGATCACCTGGACGCCAAATTTGAAGCCAAGTTCGACGCCCTGGAAGCCAAGTTCGACGCCAAGTTTGATGCCCTGGAGGCCAAATTCGACGCCAGGTTTGATGCTTTGACCACAGCCATCAACGAGTTACGCGACGAAGTGCAGCAGATCAACCGAATTCTGGTCGGCTTGGCCAACCACACCCACGACGCCGACGGCAGGACCGTGTTCACCATCCCGTCCTGACCGACCCGTTGCCCTGAATTTGAGAACCCCTCGGCTGTGCGCCGAGGGGTTTGTCATTTCAGAACAGGTCCCGGCCGATGGTCAGCCAGTAGAACATGATGTACACGCCGGCCACCACCATCAGCCAGGCCCCCACCACGCCCACGTAGGGCAGGATCGCCCGCATCCACTGCACCATCACCGAGCGGGCCAGGGCCATCCCCAGCGTCAGCGCCATGATGACGCTGCCCATCCCGGCCGCGTACAGCACGAACTGTCCCAGCGTGTCCAGCCACCCTGACGACTGGGCGACGCCCACCCCCAGCACCGCCAGGAACAGGGGCAGCGTGCAGCTCAGCGACGCCAGCCCATAGCTGACCCCGAACAGCAGGTAGCCGGTCAGGTTCATCTGGCTGGGATCCCCAACACGAGCCGCCGCCCGCTGGGCCAGGCTGGTGTAGATCTTGCCGCCGCCGGCCATGAACGCCCCGGCCCCGATCAGCAGCACGCCGATCGCCAGGCCCACGTAGGGCAGCGCAGCCACCACGATGGCCTGCGAACCAAACCCCAGGATCAGTCCCACCAGCCCGAACAGCACGACGAAGCCCGCCGAAACGGTGAGGCCAACCATGACCGCCCGCGCCACCAGGACCATCGGCCGGCGCTGTTCCTGCTCCCCGCTGCCGCCGCTCACGTACAGGCCCAGGTAGGCGGGCAGCATGGCAAAACCGCACGGATTCACCGCGGAGGCTGCGCCCACCGCGTAGGCGAACCCGAGCTTGATGCCCACGTTGCTCAAACCGGTGCCCGACGAACCGGATAACAACTCAACAAACCGGTTCACCCCGTCGATGCCCTCCGTGCTCCGCAATAGCAGCGCCCCCACCACGGCAATGGCGTAGGCAACGGCGGCGATGAGCGCCGCCACCACGACGCTACGGCTGACGGGTAGTCGGTCCCAAAGTGTGGTTGCAGTGGTCGGAGTTTCCGCTGGTGTAGTCATGGCTTTCACCCGATAAGCGCGGCGTCTATTTATTTTGGTGCGACCTGCGGTCGAGTTCGTCTGACCGCAGACCTGCTACTCGTTTCTAACGATTACCGTATCGGCCACCCGGTCCGCCAGCGAGCGGTGCTCTTCCTCGTCAATGAGCAGCAAAACAATGTCGGCAAAAAAGCCGATGACGAACCAGTGGGCAACGGTCTGGACGATCTCACGCACGAATGTCGTGCCCCACCCGGCCGGATCGCCGTGGCGTTTCACAGCCCGTATGCCCAGCAGCTGCTTGCCGGGAGTCTGCCCGCGCCCCAACACAATCAGCCACCAGATTAGATAACCGATGATCAGCGTTAGAAAAAACAGAATACCGTCGAGTAGAAAGGCGAACATCCGCCGTAACGGCGTGGCATATTCCATCGTACAGCCTCACTGATAAATACGTCGCTTCGTAGTCATCGGTTCAACGCGTGCGGGTGATCGCACGGAACAAACTCCGGCCAACGCCGGCAGGACCTAACGTCTCGTCATTCCCTCAGGCTCAGCAATAGCCGCTCCGCCTCCCGGCAAATGTCGCCCATCACCTCGGCCGCCGGGCGAATCGCGTTCACCGCGCCCGCCCCTTGCCCCATGTACACCGACGATACCTCGGGATCGTGCCGAGCGCGGGCGGCAGCCACGTCTGATGCCAACTCCTCCCGATGCTCCATCATGGCTTCGTCCCGGCCGTCCCACTCCCGCACCAGCCGGTTCCGGTATACCCGACCGGCAATCCCGGTGGGCCAGGGCGTGTTGCCCAGCAGGTCGTACAGCCGCGTAAACACCGTATCCTGTCCATCGGATCGAACAACCTGCTCCTTGAAGGCCTCGGGCACCTCCACCGCCTCCGGCGTGGCCAGCAGCGCCGTACCCAGCGACGCGCCCTCCGCGCCGGCGGCCAGGACCGCCGCCAGGGCCCGCCCCGTGGTGATTCCTCCCGCGGCCAGCACGGGAACCTCAGGGTATTGCTCCACCGTCGCCACCAGCAGCGGCAGCAGGTTCATCCCGCCGGTGTGCCCGCCCGCTTCGTTGCCCTGAACCAGCAGCATGTCTGCGCCGGCATCGACTGCGAGCCGGGCCAACTCCAGCGACTGCACCTGACAGATGGTGACCGCCCCGGCATCCCGGGCTCTGCTGAGCCACGGCTCCGGATCGCTGAACGAGAAGATGGCCACCGGAACCTGTTCCTCCAGCACAATCTCAAAGTTCGTCGGGTCAAGCTCAATCAGCTGGGTGATGAAACCCACTCCGAACGGCCCGTCAGCGGCTCCCCGTATAAATTGGATCTGCTCCCGCAGCCAGTCCGGCCCGAAGTCGTTGCTGCCGCCGAAGGTACCCAGACCCCCGGCCCCGGACACCGCCGCTGCAAGCGTACCGCCGCTGTGGTTGCTCATCGGCGCATTCATAGCCGGGAGCGACAGCCCCAGCAGGTCGGTGAAGCGGGTGCGCAGCACGGCCAGTCCGCTCAGACGCCCAGGTGCGCTTGCATGGCGTCCAATAGGCGGGTCACGTCGTCCGTCGTGTCCGCCTCACAGTAGATGCGCAGCAGCGGCTCGGTCCCCGAGAAGCGGGCCGCGACCCAGCCCGCGTCCAGCATCCAGCGGCGCCCATCGATTTCATCCATGCTGCGCACGGTCATGCCGGCCAGTTCTTTCAGCGGTTCGCCTCCGAGGCGCTCCATGATCGCCGATCGCTGCGTCGGGTCGAAGCCCACGTCCCGCCGCTGGTAGTGATGCTCGCCGACCAGGTCAAACAGATGGCGCACCATGCCGGAGGCCGTCAGCCCGGCGATGGCCATGTACTCCAGCAGCAGCAGCCCGCTCAGGATGCCGTCTCGCTCGGGAATGTGCCCCCGGAAGGCGTACCCGCCGCTCTCCTCGCCGCCCAGCAGCGCGTCGTCCGCCTGGAATCGCGGACCGATGTTCTTGAACCCCACCGGCATCTCGGCGATGTCCACGCCGTACCTCTGCGCCAGCTTGTTCAGCATCACCGACGCGGTGACCCCCTTCACCAGCGCGCCGCGATCTCCCCGCTCCAGCAGGTACAACGCCAGCAGCGAGAACACCTCCAGCGTGCTGACAAACCGCCCGTTCTCGTCCACCAGGCCGATGCGGTCCGCGTCGCCGTCCAGCGCCAGGCCAGCCGATGCTCCATCCAGCGGCACCCGACGGCAAAGTTCGCTCAGGTTGTGCGCGATGGGTTCCGGCTGCGCCATGCCGGGAAACGACGGGTTCACTTCTGCCCGCAGTTCAGTGACCGTGGTCGTCCCGCCTTTCAGCATCCCCGGAATGAACCCCGCGCCGGCGCCGTGCATGGCGTCCACCAGCACGTTCAACCCGGCGGCGCGAATCGCGTCCAGGTTGACCAGGCCGTCGATGGATTCACGGTACGCCGGAGCGGGGTTGATGTCCTCAAGCAGGCCGGCATCACGAGCGGCGTCCGGCGCCAGCGTCCGTGGCGGCCTTGCCGATTCGATGCACAGTTCCAGCGTGTCCGTCATGGCCTGGCTGGCGCTGCCGCCCTGGGCCGACTTGAACTTGAACCCGCTCCACGCCGCCGGGTTGTGGCTGGACGTGATCACCACCCCGCCGGCCGCGCCGCTGTGCACCACCTGATGGCTGACCACCGGCGTCGGCGCCGGCTCCTTACACAGCCTGACCGCAATGCCGTTGCCCGCAATCACCGAGGCCACCGTCTCCGCGAACTCTCGCGACGCGAACCGAGTGTCGTAACCCACCACCAACCCGTCGCCGGACGATCCTTCAATCCGCAGGTAGTCGGCGAGCCCCTGCGAGCAGCGCGCCACGTTGGCGAAGGTGAAGTCGTCGGCGATGATCCCGCGCCAACCGTCGGTTCCGAACTTGATGGGAGAGGTCATACCCGGATTATAGCATCGGGGGTCAGCGCCACCGGCGTCGGGCGATCACCGTGCCGGCAACACGGTCCGGAATCGACCTCCGCTCGTTGCGATCCCGCAGTATGAAAATGGCGTCGATGAAAAATCCGATGAGTGTGAGGTGCAGCAGGAATTTCACTCCCGCGCGGACCATCTTCATCCACCAGCTCGCGTTCCCGCCGCGTCGCCGCTTCACGTCCGTGCCGGTCAGCCGACGCCCCGGCGGCCCGAACTTGATGATTACGCCGAACCACAGGACGTAGGTGATCAGCAGCGCCAGCGGCACCTGTATCGCCAGGAAATCGTAGACGTCGAAATCGATGGCATCGGGGCCGGGCGACCCCAGCTTCTGGATGATGAACACCACCGCAACGGCAGCGGCCAGGAACAGCAGGCGGTCAATGAGCCAGGAGGCGAACCTCCGCAGTGGGACTATGCTTTCCATGAACTACCACTATGTGAATAGATAAAAGGCGCTCCGGCGCCGGAGCAATACAATTCTAGCGGCGGGCATGCCGTAAAAAGGACTTGCAGCGGTACGGTTTTGACCGATTCCCACACATCATTCTCAACATTAACGCTGCACGACGCCGACCCGGGCAGCAATTTCACGCGTACCCAGTTTGAGGCGGGGAAACGTCGGAATCAGGATTTTCAAGATTTGGGGATTGTCAGGATTGGAACCGTTCTGTGATGGAGCTCGCCCAATCCTGCCAAATCATAAAATCCCGTAAATCTTGATTCTGACGATTGCGAAAGAGGTACACATGATGGACAGCAATGCGCCCCGCTCCAAATTCGGAACGGGGCGCAAATCAGCGAGTTGCCCGATGCCGGTGAACTAGTCGCCGGCGGTGGCGACGGCGGCCGCAGCCTGCTTCAGGGTCTCGGCCTTGTCGGTGCGCTCCCAGGGCAGGTCCAGGTCGGTGCGACCGAAGTGGCCGTAGGCCGCGGTCTTCCGGTAGATGGGCTGCCGCAGTCCCAGGTCCTCGATGATCGCGCCGGGGCGCAGGTCGAAGTGATCGCGCACCAGCTCCTCGATCTTCTCGTTGGGGATGTGGTTGGTGTCGAAGGTCTCGATGGCCACGGAGGTGGGTTCAGCGACGCCGATGGCGTAGGAGACCAGCACCTCCAGGCGGTCGGCGAACCCGGCGGCCACCAGGTTCTTGGCCACGTAGCGGGCCGCGTAGGCGCCGGAGCGGTCAACCTTGGTCGGATCCTTGCCGGAGAAGGCTCCGCCGCCGTGCCGGGCGATGCCGCCATAGGTGTCCACCAGGATCTTCCGGCCGGTGAGACCGGTGTCGCCCTGCGGACCGCCCACGACGAACCAGCCGCTGGGGTTCACGAAGATCTTGGTGTCGGCGTCCAGCAGGTTGGCCGGCACGATGGGCTTGATCACGTGCTCCAGGACGTCGTCGTGGATCTTCTTGCTGAAGGCCTCGCGGTCGTCGGTGTCGTCGTGCTGCGAGCTGATGACAACGGCGTCCACCCGGTGCGGCTTGCCGTAGCGATATTCCACGGTTACCTGGCTCTTGCCGTCGGGGCCCAGGTAGGGCAGCGTGCCGTTCTTGCGAACCTCGGCCAGGCGCTCCACCAGGCGGTGGGACAGGTCAACGGTCAGCGGCATCAGGCCGTCAGTCTCGTTGCACGCGAACCCGACCATCATGCCCTGATCGCCAGCGCCGGTGGCGCGGCGCGCGTCGGCCTCGGAGCCGTTGTTGCGGGCCTCAAGCGCGGTGCTCACGCCGGCGTTGATATCGGGCGACTGCTGGCTGGCGTTGCGGATGATGCCGCAGGAATTGCCGTCGATCCCGTATTTGAGCTCGGTGTAGCCTATCTCCAACAGGGTCTGGCGCGTGATGGCGTCGAAGTCCAGGTCAGCCTTGGTCGTGATTTCGCCGGTGACCATGACCAGGTTCTTGCCGGCCACGGTCTCGCAGGCCACGCGGCTCATGGGATCGACGCTCAGGGCGGCGTCCAGCACGGCGTCGGAGATCTGGTCGCATACCTTGTCGGGGTGCCCTTCCGTAACCGACTCGGACGTGAGCAGGTACTTGGGCGAGGTCATAAACTGGATTGGCATAGTTCGGTTCCTCCGGAGTTTGTAATCGTCTGGTTTGCGGGGCGAACCGTCGTCCGCCCCACGGGTGATGTCTCGGCGGGGTTTAGGTACCCTCTTCCCAGCTCTCGTTGTACGCGGTCTGTTCCGCGGTCAGGGTGTCGATGCTGATGCCCATGGACTCCAGCTTCAACCGGCCCACCTCAGCGTCGATCTCCCGCGGCACTACGTGCACGCCGGTGCCCAGGCTGGAGTGGTTCTTCACCAGGTACTCGGCACTCAACGCCTGGTTGGCGAAGCTCATGTCCATCACGGCGGACGGGTGCCCCTCGGCGGCGGCCAGGTTGATCAGCCGGCCCTCGCCCAGCAGGTAGATGCGCCGTCCGTCGGCGATCTGGAACTCCTCGACGAAGGGGCGGACTTCCCGGTGGCTGACCGAAATGGCTTCCAGGGCCGGAATGTCGATCTCCACGTTGAAGTGGCCGCTGTTGGCGACGATTGCGCCGTCGCCCATGACCTCGAAGTGTTCCTTGCCGATGACGTGCCAGCCGCCGGACACGGTGATAAACACCTCGCCCTGCTTCGCGGCCTCGACGCCGGTCATCACCTGGAAACCGTCCATCACGGCCTCCAGGGCGCGCACGGGATTAATCTCGGTCACGATGACCTGGGCGCCCATGCCGCGCGCGCGGGACGCCACGCCGCGTCCGCACCAGCCGTACCCGCCGACCACGACGCGGCGGCCGGCCCACAGGATGTTGGTGGCCCGGGTGATACCGTCCAGCGTGCTCTGTCCGGTTCCGTAGCGGTTGTCGAAGAAATGCTTCGTCTCGGCCTCGTTCACGGCGATGATCGGGTACTTCAGCTGCCCGTCGGCCGCCATGGCGGTGAGGCGCACCACGCCCGTGGTGGTCTCCTCGGTGCCGGCGATCACGTTGGACAGCAGGTCGCTCCGCTCCTTGTGCAGGATGCCCACCAGGTCGGCGCCGTCGTCCATGGTGACGTTGGGGGCATAGTCCAGCACCGCGTTGATGTGCTGGTAGTAGGTCTCGTTGTCCTCGCCCTTGATGGCGTAGGTCGGGATCCCGTACTCCTGCACCAGCGCGGCGGCGGTCTCGTCCTGCGTGCTCAGTGGGTTGCTGGCGCAGATCACCAGGTCGGCTCCACCGGCTTTCAGCGCGATGGCCAGGTTGGCCGTCTCGGTGGTGACGTGGAGACACGCCGCCATCCGCACGCCGGCCAGGGGCTGCTCCTGCTGGAACCGCTCCGTGATCATGTTGACGACGGGCATCTCCCGACCAGCCCAGCGGATCCGGTCAACGCCGGCCGCGGCCAGGGAAAGGTCTTTCACGTCGCCTTGGGTTTTCTGAACAGTCAAATCGTTGTACCTCTCATTTAGTGGATTTTCCAGGGCTCGTTTACAGTTTGCGGACTGCACCGTCGTTCCTGCGGAAGCAGGAACCCAAGAAGGCCAATGTCACAGGAACGTCGGCCTAACTTACTCCCACTGCATTCCCGCTTGCGCGGGAATGACGGAAGTGAAGGGAATGACGGGAGTAGTAGTCAATCTCTAGTGGGCCATGCGGGAGATCGCGAGGACTTCCAGCAATCGCTCGATGAAAGTGCCCCGGTTGCCCGTGCCGTTGAAAACGGCGGCCTTGAATTCCTGCGGGTGCCTGGTCAGTTACGGGTTGTCCCCGTAGGACGTGGGGTTGCCGGCGGCGATCCACGAGGGTGTCCCGTCGTCCACGTTGTACAGGTTCTCCGAGTCGTAGCCCATGGCGGCGGCCAGCTCGCAGGCCAGGCCGCTGCGGACGCCGGCCGCGCAGATGAACAGCAGCTTCTTGTCCTCCGGCACCTCGTCCATGCGGCCCGGCAGGTCGTCCACGTTGATGTGGATCGCCCCGCTGGCGTGGCCGGTGACCCATTCGTCGTCTCGGCGCACATCGACTACGACGGTGCCTTCCGGGTCGGCCTGCAGGATCTGCAAAGCCTCGGGCGAGTCAACCCGGTAGTACGGTTCGCCTGGGTTCTGTCGTGGCATATCGATTACCTCCTTGCATCGTCAGCATGGGTGTACAGGATGTCGAGGATGGAATCATCCGATCAGATAAATCCAAAATCCTGTCTATCCTGTTCATCCATGCAATCGGACCTTTGCGTCAGTTTGGTGGCAAATCAAGATGAGTGCCGGCAATCGGGTGCAGCCGGCGGTAGGCCGCTTCGGATATGCGGCGTCGGTCGGTGATGATGGCGTTGGTCAGCGCCGTCTGGCAGTCGCACGGACCCAGCGCGGCCAGCTCCGGCATGATGTGGCGCAGGATGATGCGGCTATTGGCGACGTTGGCCACCAGGTTCTCCACCACCATCTCCACCGTCACGTCGTCGTGGTCCGGATGCCAGCAGTCGTAGTCGGTGACCCACGCCATCACCGCGTAGCACATCTCCGCCTCGCGGGCCAGCTTGGCCTCGGGCAGCGTCGTCATCCCGATGATGTCTCCGCCCCACGAGCGGTACATGTTCGACTCGGCGCGGGTGGAAAACGCGGGGCCCTCCATCACCACCAGCGTCCCGCCCTGGTGCGTGGGTATGCCCTGTCCGGCCGCGCCGTCGGCGATAACCGTGCTGATGCCGGGGCAGAAGGGATCTGCGAAGGAGATGTGCGCCACGACGCCGTCCTCGAAAAAGGTGCTGTCCCGGCGGCGGGTGCGGTCGATTAGCTGATCGGGCACCACCACATGCTGCGGCTCGTACTCGGCCTGCAGGCTGCCCACCGCGCTGACCGACACGACTTGCTTCACCCCCAGGGTTTTCAGCGCGTAGATGTTGGCCCGGAAGGGCAACTCGGTCGGGTTCACCCGGTGCCCCCGCCCGTGTCGCGGCAGGAAGGCCACCGGCACGTCCAGCAACTCGCCCACCGTGATCAGGTCGCTGGGCTTCCCGTAGGGCGTGTCGATGTCCAACACGGCAGTCTCGGCAAAACCCTGTATCTCATACAGGCCGCTGCCGCCGATGATGGCGATTTCCGCTTGTGGTTGGTTTGGCATTAGGTTGAATTTCCTGGAGGTTAGTTTGGTATCGAACTGTTCGCGTTTGTCTTGCCAGGATGGTCTGTCAGTTGGTGAGGTAATATTGGACTTAGTAGCCGGCGATGGTGAACCACAGGATCACTCCCAGGGCCGCCAGTACCATCGCTCCCCTACCCACCCTGGCGCGGTTGGCCAGGTCACCGTCGACCGAGGCCCAGTACCGGTTGAAGTTCGCCTGGATCCGGCAGACCATTGCAGTTGCTACCAGCATCCCGACCAGGCTGACCACGTCCAGGATCAGGTCGATCATGACCGCGATGGCGCTCTCGCCCAGGTAGAGGCTCAGCCACTGGGTGGGCGCCGGGCTCCACGCCGCCGTGGCAATGATCAGGACCACCAGGATGGGCGCCATCTTCAGGTTGTGCGGGACCCCGCGCTCTTCCATCAGGTCACGGTACGCCTTGCAGTGCGCGTAGAACCGGAACCACCCGTAGACCGGCACCAGCATGGCCAGCGCGTGCCACACCGGATAGACATTCGCTCCCGTGTGTTCCCGGTACTGGTCCCACGTCCGGTAGGCCCAGTAGAACAGGTACAGGCCGAAGCTGACGACGGACAGCGCGAAGATGCGCGGGGTGGAAAGGTGGTATCCGTACGTCCGGGCGGCAACAACTGCCATGCCAGCCACCGAGTCGTCGGATTGTCGGGCCGCCATCGGGTCTGCCTCTCACCGCAACTGTGGCACCTGCTCCGGCAGGTAGTGAGTGGACCTGAAGACGCTGTTGACCTCAAAGCCCAGCTCGTTAAGCCCGAAATGCGGGTTGATGTACTCCCAAACCACCTGGCCGTCAGGGGTGACCTGGAAGATGCGCCCCGGCTGGCCCTCGGTGATCAGCGTGTTGCCGTTGGGCAGCCGTCGCGCGCCGGAAATGTACGCGCTGAAGAAGTTGAATGGCGGGTTGTCCCGGTACTGCCAGACGATCTCGTTGGTGGACGTTTCCACCTCGATGACCCGGGACGCCGGCAGCGGGTTGAACCGGTTGTGTGACCCGTTGTCGTAGATCAGCACGTTGCCGTTGTCCAGCATCGACGGGTCGTGCTGCTGTGAAAGCACCTCGTCGCCGATCTGCCACACGATGTCGCCGCTGGCCTTGTCGATGATCCCCACGGTGGAGATGTTGCGGAAGCTGAACATCACCCGGTCATTGCCCAATGGCACCACTGTGTTGCCGTGGCTCCACTCGTCCCGCAGGTCGTTGAAGGTGACGACGTGACGCTCGGGGTCCAGATGCTCGGCGGCGTGCCATTCCCAGACGCGGTTGCCGTTGGCATCGACCTCGACCAGCACGTCGGCCCACATCCCGGTGTAGTCTTCCCGCGACTCCGTGCCCGGCTGGCCTCCCCTGATGGTGGCCGCCTGGGCGTCGTCCATCCGCTCCACCGTCATGTAGAGGCATCCGCCCGATTCGGTGCGCCGCGCGTCGTGGTGGTGGACCGGGTCCCGGTGCTCCCAGAGGATGTTGCCGTCCCAGTCGGCCTCCAGCATGATGCCGCCCTTGAACCGCTTCATCGCCTCAAAGGTTTCCCAACCGCCGTCGTCCCGCACCTTGCCCCCGTAGAACAGGTTGCCGTTGGGCAGCAGGTAGCCGTACAGGCCCGGCGGGTAGGGCATCTGCCACCGTTGGGCCACCTCGCCGTTGATGTCCAGCAGGTAGACCTCGCCGGCGCCGGACATGGGCGCATATAGCGTGTACCCGGGACAGGCACGTTCCGGATCGCACGCGGTGAGGCCGGTGCGGGCCATGCGGCGGCGGGTCTGTTGGTCAATGGTCATGTGTTCCTTCTAACTAAGGTCTCAGGCGTTTCTGGTGCGCGTCGGATCTGTCTCGTCGTTCCCGCGTGTTCATCTCATCATTCCTGCGAAAGCAGGAATCCAGTGGTCCGAGAGCGTCAGGCCGCGTCCACCGCCTGCCGCAACGACTCGGTGTAAGGCGGCCGGCACACCATGGTCTCGGTGACGATGCCGGCGATGTACCGGTGCGGTGTCACGTCGAAGGCGGGGTTGTACGCCGGCGTGCCCTCTGGCGCGGTGGGAGCGCCGCCGTAGCCGGTCACCTCGTGCTGCGGCCTTTCCTCGATGGCGATGTCGTCGCCGTGGGCAATGGCCAGGTCCACCGTGCTGGTCGGCGCCGCGATGTAGAACGGGATGCCGTTTTCGTGGGCCAGCACCGCCAGCATGTACGTCCCCACCTTGTTGGCCGTGTCCCCGTTGGCGGCGATCCGGTCCGCGCCGGTGATGACGCACGACACCTCGCCCTTCTGCATCAGCACACCCGCCGCTGAGTCGGCGATGAGCGTGGCCGGGATGCCCAACTGCTGGAACTCCCAAGAGGTGAGCCGCGCGCCCTGCAGCCAGGGCCGGGTCTCGGTGTTGTAGACGTTGAAACGTCCGCCGGCTTCCCAACCAGCCCGGATCACGCCCAGCGCCGTGCCGAATGCCGACGTTGCCAGCGCTCCGGTGTTGCAGTGGGTCAGCACTCCCTGGCCGTCGGCCGGCATCAGAGCCCGCCCGTGTTCGCCGATCCGTCGGTTGATTGCCTCGTCCTCTTCCTGGATGCGACGGGCTTCTGCCTCCAGCCGGGGCCAGATACTGCCCGGATCGGGCTCAGCCTCGGCAACGCGGAGCATCCGGCGCACCGCCCAGCCCAGGTTGACCGCGGTCGGGCGGGCGGCGGCGATGTGGGCTCCAGCCTCCCGCAGCGCGCCGATGAAGTGGTCCCGCTCCCGGGACTGCAATTCCGCGGCGGCCAGCACCATGGCGTAGCCGGCGGTCACACCGATGGCGGGAGCGCCGCGCACGCGCATCTCGGTGATGGCGGCGGCGGCAGCGCGGTAGTCGGTAATGCGAACGGTAACGTGCTCGTGGGGCAGGAGCGTCTGATCCAGAAGCTCCAGCCGGTTGCCCGTCCAGTTGATGGGGCGAATTTCGTTCATAAGTGGATCGGCAATGTGAAGTGCGTATGTGGCGCACTGTGTTAGGCTGCGATCACACTGGTGGAATCCGCGTTCCCGACAGGCAAAAATAAAGGCCCACCCGCACTTGGGAGAGCCACCTTACACAGTCCGCCCCTCATCTTTCGTCCTTCCTTGGTATCCGCGCACATCGTGCGCCATATACCGGGACGCCGGATTTAGCACCTCATCCCACGGGGTGAGCGGGACAGGTTGCCAGGCTTCACAGGGCCGTTCCCTCCGCCTGTCTGAATAAGGGTTCCAGCAGCGTATGCAGTTTTTAACTGCTAACGATACTACCTGCCGGGGCGGTAAATGTCAAGGTGACGGCGAATTTCGTCGGCTCCTGACGATATCCACAAGCCCCTTCCGCCGACGGATACCCAGTTTGATCAGAACTGTCATTGCGAGAGGAACGCGGCAATCGCGTTGGGACAGCGGCGTGTCATCCCGCAACGAAATCATCGCGTCGCTGCTCCTCGCGATGACAAACTTGGTACGCGTGCGGCATCTTCCCGGTGGCGCGTGACGGCCAAATCCGGTATTCTGTGCGCCATCATCAACAGCACCAAGTGCCCGGAGGGTTTGCGACCATGACAACCACCGCTCCCGCAACAGCCGACGACCTCTGCACCATCGAACAGGAGCCGAGCCGGTTCAACGACGAGTTCGGCGAAATGAGCCCCCGGGCCAAGCTCAAGGTCAAGGGCGAGATGTCCGACTTCGTGCAGAAGTTCATCGCCGCCTCGCCCTTCGTCGTCATGGCCTCGTCCGACCCGGAAGGCAACTGCGACGCCTCGCCCAAAGGCGGCCGGCCCGGCTTCGTCAAGGTACTCGACAACACCCGCCTGCTCATGCCGGACGTAGCCGGCAACCGCCTGTTCCAGTCCTACCAGAACATGGACTCCAACCCCCACGTTGGCCTGCTGTTCATGATCCCCGGCGTCAACGACACCGTCCGCGTCAACGGCACCGTCACCATCGTCAGCAAGGAAGAGCTGGAGCAGCAGAAGGTCGAGCTGGAGCTCTACTGGACCGACGACAACTCCAAGCACCTCCAGGGCGTCATCATCAACGTCGAAGAGTCCTACGGCCACTGCCCCCGCGCCTACAACTTCGCCAAGCTGTGGGACACCGACCAGATCGAGGAAAACCAGACCAACCGCCCCATACCGCTGCGCCCGTAGCGCGGCACGCACGACGCAAAACTCCGTAGGGGCGAATGATTATTCGCCCCTAACCTTTGCACTGATTGGATTGTCAGAATCAGCATTTCCGAGATTTTTGGATTTGCAGGATTGAAGCGTTTCAGCGACAAAAGCGTCTCAATCCTGTCAATCTCCAAATCCGATAAATCCTGATTCTGACAATTTAACCCACACCAGTCGCCAGCCGGAACACAAACAGCGCCGGCTGAATGAGTATCCGCCCCAGGAAGTTGATCCCAAAGGCGTAGCTCAGAAACAGGTTAACGCCGATCAGCCCCATCAACGGTATCCAGCCGTACCGCTCGAACTGCAGGTACGACCGGTAGAGCGACCCGGGGAGCAAACCGCCAACCACCTTGCTCCCGTCCAGCGGCGGCAGCGGGATCAGGTTGAATATCCCCAGGATCAGGTTGAAAAATATCGCCAGGAACGCGGCAAAACCCAGGATATCGACGATCCCCGAAACAAACCGTGTGTCGGTGACCACCGGCAGCAACTCGAACCGGAATACCAGCCCCAGCACGAACGCCAGCACGAAGTTCGAAAGTGGGCCGGCCAGCGCCACCATTGACATCCCAAACCGTCCGTGCCGCAGGTTGTAAGGGTCCACCTGCACCGGCTTGGCCCAGCCGAATCCCACCACCAGCAGCAGGATGAACCCCAGCAGGTCGATATGCTTGATGGGATTGAAGGTCAGTCGCCCCATGCGCCGGGCGGTGTCATCCCCTTCGATATGGGACGTCAGCGCGTGGCTGAACTCGTGGACGGTGAAGCCAATGATCAGGCCAACCAGCCCGATGCCGATCACCAGGACGAACGCGGCCGGGTTCTCCCGGAGCAGATCGAGGCTCTGGAGGATCACGTTGTAGCGCTTTCCAGCCCGGTCCGACCCCCGCGACGCCCCGCCGGCTGCGCGCGGGGCATGGCCATCAGGTCCGCCTTGATGGCAGCCAGACCCTCAGCCCCATGGTCGTTGGCCTCAGCGACGACGGCCACCGCGCCGGCCTGACGCAGCCCGAGCAGTTCGTTGGCGCTGGGCCGCGGCCCCACGCGTACGATCAGAAACTTCTCGGCGCGCCGGGCCGCGTCGGCAACCTGTCCAAGGTCAGGCAGCGTCCACGGCCCGGTCATGGCGGACTTGTCCAGCACCAGGAAGTCCAGCGGCGTACCGGCCAGGATGCGCCACATGTGGTCGTCCACGTCGTCCGGGATGCGCGCGCCGTGGGTCATCTGCGGATCGGCCAGGTCGACGGCGTCCACCAGTGCGCTGGCAAAGGGAGAAACCGTGAAGTCCGCGCCGGCGTCGTGCCAGGTCTTCACGACTTCCGGTTGCATCTGCGCCCCGCCGGCGCCCCAGATGCGGTCTCCTATCTCCGGCAGCGCGTCGGGTGTGATCCCGGGAGCGAATATGACCACCGCGTCGGCGGCCCCCGCCGCCGCGCCCAGCGCCGCCTCGATGTCGCCCGAGCAGCGGGCGATGAGCGCCATGCCCGGCAGTCGACCGGATTGTGTGGAGCCGAATCCCAATGATGGGCCGCTACCCGCTTCAATCCGTTCCAACAGGCTGCGCAACTGCGTCATTCCCGGACCTCCCTGACGTGAAATAGGGGCGAATGATCATTCGCCCCTACCGTGCCCACTATTGCGATCCTAAAGCGGTTGCCAGACCCGTTTGCTGTCCACGCGGGCGATCTTGCCGATCTGCTTGCCCGGCGGGAAGTGACCGGCGCAAATCACCCAGTCGCCTTCCTCGGCGGCGTCCAGCAATCGAGCGCGCGACGCGGCCGACTGCTCCTTGTCGGTGTCGACGCCGGCGCACCAGCTCGGCTCGGATACCTGGGCGATGGTGTGCAGCACGTCCCCCATGACCACGCCGCGCTGGCCGTTGGAGTTGATCAGCACCACCTGGTGACCCGGCGTGTGACCGGGCGCCAGCGCGATGGAGATTTCGTCGCTGATGGTGTGTTCCGGCTCCTCCAGAATCTGCTGCAGGCGCAGACGGCGCAGCGGCATCACCTGGCGGTCGATGTAGGGATACATCTGTCGGCCCTCTGCCGAGGTGAAGTAGTCATGGTCCGGCCGCGACATGACGTAGCGCGCCCGGCGGAAGTTCGGCGCCGGCATTCCGCCGGAGTAGCGCAGGTTCCAGCCCACGTGGTCGCCGTGCAGGTGGGTGTGGATGATGTAGTTCACCGAGTCGCTGGGGCCGACGTTGGTGTTGTTCACGCCCACGTTGGATTCCAGGTGTGGCCGAAGCTCTTCGTACAGGTTCCCGGTGACGTTGCCCCGGTCGGGGTGCGGGCCCGGGCCCATGCCCGTGTCCACCAGGATCACGTGCTCCGAGGTCTTGAGGAGGAACACGCCGTAATAAAGCTGGAGTTGGCCGTCTTCCAAGGTGTCCTGGTAATCCGCCCAGGCGGAATCGGGGACGTCCGGGAACATCGCCGAGGGCTCGCGCGGCGGCGGCACCATGTCGATGACGGCGGTAACTTCAACGTTGCCGATGGTTGCTTGTTCTGCCATTGGGATATTCCTCCTGAGTACGCGGCAAATGGCCCCGGCGGCCTATTCGTCGACTTCAAATGTGACCAATGAAAAAAGGTCATAGTCGGCCAGCGCTTCCCGGCCTCCCAGACCAATCAGTTCAATTACAACGCCTATGCCGGCGGTCGTGCCACCGGCCTTTTCAATCAACTTTGCCGCCGCTTCGAGACTGCCCCCGGTCGCAACCAGGTCGTCTATGATCAGCACCCGGCCCCCCTGTGGCACGTCTTCAGCGTGTACTTCCAAGGATGCCTGCCCGTATTCCAGGCTGTACTCATAGGACAACGTCGCACCGGGAAGCTTGCCCGCTTTGCGCAGCAATACCAGCGGCAACCCCATCCGAGCAGCCATCGGCGCGGCGAAGATGAACCCACGGGAATCGACGGCTGCGAGACAATCCACATCCGTCGGGCCCGCCAACTTCACCATCTGGTCGATGGTCTCGTTGAATGCCTCCGGCGACAGCAGCAGCGAGGTGATGTCCTTGAACTGCACCCCATGGATGGGGAAGTCGGGCACGTTTCGGATATGTTCGGCAAGATCGATAGGCATAGAGTTGACGCCAGCACCCGCCGCTCCGTCTATGCGATCCGCAGCGAGGCGGAAATTAGTCTATTAGCAGCCGATGGTACAGTCAACCGCCGACGCGCCCAGGGCCTTTCCAAAGTCCCGGATGGCGGCCTTTCACCCCGAACCGTCATACCGGCGAAAGCCGGTATCCAGAACATTCCGAACGCAACGACTTCCTGGATTCCCGCTTCCGTGAGAATGACGTATTAACTTTGGCAATGCCCTGCGACGTGCCGGGCCTACTCTCCCGACTGCCGCCGGGCCAGTTCCTCTTCCAGTTGGCGTACCCGTTCCACTACAGCGTCACGCTGGGCGATCGCGGCGTCCCGCTGAGCTTTCACCTCGGTCAATTCCGGCAGATACTCGCCCGTGTCCGGATCCCAGAAGCGCAACCTCTCATCGTCCCAGTGAAGTTCCAGGCCCAGAGCAGCGCTGTATCCGCGGATCACACCATCCGTCCCGCTGGTGACCTCAATCGGTTCGTAAGCATCACCAACCAGCCGGTCGCCAGCCAGCGCCGCGTCATGATAGCGCCCGCCCGTGTGGTCAAACCGCCAGGACTCCGCCACACCGTAGCCGGCGTAGATGTCCCGCTTGTCGGTGTAGTCGCGCCGGCCGGTGCTCTTGGACGCCACTTCCAACACAAAGTCAGGCGGCTTTCCAATTTCGCTTATGGCGTATCCGTTGCTTTCCGTGATTTCCGCCGGGGGGATCTCCAGCCCGGTCGCCACCATGCAGTCCGGCTTGGGGGCGTTGGGGATCTCGCTGGGGGAATAGCAGAGATAGCCCTCACCTCCGACAAATACGTCCGGACGGGAGCTGAAATGGTCCTCCAGGATCACATAGGCACGGCTGATGTACGGGAACTGCTCGATCATATCGGGCGACACCGGCGGGTCGGGCAGCCAGGTCAGGCGGGGAGGCTGACCTTCGGCACCTATCTGCGAAGCGGGTTTGGTTGTCATGATGGGCCTCTTGGCGCGACAAATCACACGGTGGAGACTGGCAGGATTGTAGCACTGGCCGCCAGCTATTCCGAAACCACGCTTGTCATGTGTTCTATGCCCAGCACCCGTCGTCCCGCTCCCAACCGGATGGCCACCAGGTCGATGCGCCAGTCGGGGTCTGCGCCGGCTTCTGAACACTGGGCCAGGAAGTCCTGCGCCGCCAGGATGAGATGCCGCGCCTTGGCCTCGGTCAACGACTCTTCCGGCCCGCCGTAGGCGCCGCTCCGGCGGGTGCGCACCTCCACGAAAACCCACTCCCGCCCGTCGCGGGCGACCAGGTCGATCTCTCCCCACCGGCAGCGATAGTTGGTCGCAACGACCCGGTACCCCTGGGCCTCAAGGTGATGGCGCGCCAACTCCTCGCCAATCGCTCCGATCCGGTGCGAGGAGAGATCAGAATGCTTCCGACGATCATCGGGTGTCGGCATCGGAGAGCAGCCGTCCCTGTCGCAGCGGGCTGAAGGAGCGTCTATGCATGGGGCATGGGCCCAGTTCCGACAAGCAACGCAGGTGCGCGCGCGTCGCATAGCCCTTGTGCCTGGCAAACCCGTATCCCGGGTAGCAACCCTCTGCCCGAACCATCAGATCATCGCGGGCAACCTTCGCCAGGATGCTGGCTGCGGCTATGGACAACGATCTCCCGTCGCCCTTGACCACGGTCTGGTGCGGCAGCGGACTCTCCTTGATCGGCACCCAGTCCATGAGCAGCGCGTCGGGAGCCGGCTTCAACCGCTCCACGGCGGTCAGCATCGCCTGTATCACCGCGTTCCCGATTCCAATGCGGTCGATGCCCTCGGAGTCGATTAACTCCACCGCGCAGGCCAGGGCGTTCTCGCGTACCAGTTTTGCGGCTTCCGTCCGCCGTCGCTCCGACAGCCGCTTGCTGTCGTCGATTGCCGCCAGCCACGGCTCATCACCCGTCAGGTCCGGAGGCAGAATCACCGCGGCCGCCGCCACCGGCCCGGCCAGCGGCCCGCGTCCGGCCTCGTCCACGCCGGCGATCAGGTGATAGCCCTGGAGACGGAATTCCGCTTCCAGGGACAGGTCAGGCATTGACCAGCGCGGTGTCCGCGATTTCGGCAGGCGTCGCCGGCTCGTGGCCGGCGATGGCTCCTCCACCCAGCACGGTATCGCCCTGGTAGAACACCGCCGCCTGCCCCGGGGTGATCGCCCGTTGCGGTTCCCGGAACCGCACCAGCGCGCCGCCACCGACGGCAGTCACCGTCGCCGGAGCCTCCGCGAACTTGTAGCGTATCTTGACCGTCACATCCACTGGCCCGACCGGAGGAACGCCGGACACCCACGAGACCGGATCGGCGTACAGCGTGTCATGGTACAGGTCCGTTTCGGACCCGATCACCACGTTGCGCGTGTCCGGTTCCAGCCGGATCACAAACCGCGGCGGCCCGCCGGAAAGCCCGAGGCCGCGCCGCTGCCCCACGGTGAAATACTGGATGCCCTCATGCTGGCCCAGCACGTTGCCCTCGGCGTCCACGATGTCGCCAGGTCGCTCGTCGGTGCGCTCGCGCAGGAATTCGCGGTAGTCGCCAGTGGGAATGAAGCAGATGTCCTGGCTGTCCGGCTTGTCCGCGTTGGGGAAGCCGGCCTCCTCCGCCAGCCGCCGTATCTCCGCCTTCGGATAATGACCCACGGGCATCAGCGTCGCCGCCAACTGCTCCTGCCGCATCCCGAACAGCACGTAGGACTGGTCCTTGTCGGCGTCCGCGCCGCGGCGCAAAGCCCACTGACCCAGTCCGTCCGGTTCGATGCGGGCGTAGTGCCCGGTGGCGACATGGGACGCCTGCAGCATCCGGGCCCGCTGCGCCAGGAAGCTGAACTTGATCTTGTCGTTGCAGGCGATGCACGGGTGCGGCGTCCGACCGTTCTCGTACTCCCGCCGGAAATAGTCGATGACGAAGGCGCGGAACTCCCGCTGCACGTTCAGCACGTAGTGGGGCACACCCAGGATGCGGCAAACCGCCCGCGCATCCTCCACGTCGTCAAGGGTGCAGCAGCCCCGGTAATACTCGGGCAGGTCGGCCTGATCGATGTCGTACAACTTCATCGTCACGCCGATGACGTCGTAGCCCTCCCGGTGCAGCAGCAAGGCAGCCACCGAAGAGTCCACGCCGCCGCTCATGGCGACGACGACGCGATTGGGTATCGTGGGGTTGGAAACAGCACTCATACTTCAATTGTCGTCTGAAGCAACCCAGTCGTCAAACCCCGGTTTGGCTCCGAAAGAGGCTCTGGCCAGGCCGGCGGCGCCTAGCCACGCTGCCGCGCGGGAACCCCGGTCATGGCGTCAATCACCGGCGCCAGATGCTTGGACGCATTGCGCAGGGCAACAGCCGTCAATGCCAACTCGTTGGACGAATAGCCGTCCGGCAGCCAATAAGCAATCAGGTCGTCCTTCTCCATGACCAAAATCGCATCTGTCAGGGCCCTTCCAAACGTGAGCGTATCGGTCTTGGCGCAATATCCGTCGTTGGTTTCCAGCGGCAAGTACGCGCTGATCCCCAGGACTTCAAGCTCGACGGGGTCGTATGCGTCCTCCAAATGGCGAACGATGACGCCGCAATCATCAGGCAGGTCCGCGCCAAAGTGGCTGCGAACTTGAGAGGACAAGAAAACCGCATCATCCTCCGGCGTGTAGAACAATTCCAGGCTCATAGCCGCTCCTCCACGTCGCCCAGACATTTGTCGCGAAACCATGACAGGTCGCCGGCTAGCCATTTTCTCGTTGCCATGCTGTCGATGTAAGCGGTCGCTATTATTTCGTCATCCATTGAGACCCCCACCCTCATGAGGTAGGACTTGCCTCCGTGTCGAATAGATCCCCAATATGTTCGGCTTTCCCTGCCGCCCTGTTGTCGTGCTACACACCTGAAAATCCATTGATCCAGCACATGCGCTATGTTTACTGCCGTAGCGTATGGACGTTCCTGTGCTCTTTCACGTCTCAGGTGATTGCTAACCGTCCGCGTACTGTCCCCTGCGGTAATTGTAGCTGGCAACCGCCCTTCGACGGGCGCGGGATCGGGCGGAAAATCGTCCTCAGCGCGTGGCAATTCTTGTCGTCCCAAATCTCCAACGCATCGGCGCCTGCCAGTGCCCCGACGCACTGGACCAACCGTCGTCGCGAAAAGCGACGTCCTTGGGCTGCTTGCTACCAGTATTTCAGTAGTATAGCATCGGCCCCGTTCAGCCAGCCGAACCCATTCCTGCGTACCACCACGGAGGCAACCCCATGCCCGTCACCTTTGGATGCTCGCTGCCCAGCCGGGGAGCCATGGCCTCTCCCGACAACCTGCGCAGCCTCGCCCAGCGCGCCGAGGACCTGTCCTTCGACCACGTCTGGGTCAGCGACCACATCATCATCCCCCACGAGGTCTCGTCCTTCTATCCCTACGCCGCCGACGGCGTGGCGCCCTTCCAGCGGGACAACACCTACTTCGAGCCCCTGGCCGCGTTGAACTTCCTCGCCGGCTGCACCACCCGCGTCCGGCTGGGCACCCACGTGCTCATCCTGCCTTACCGCAACCCCGTGCTCACCGCCAAGATCCTCGCCACCCTCGACGTGCTCAGCGGCGGCCGCCTGATCCTGGGCGCCGGCGTCGGCTGGATGGAGGAGGAGTTCCAGGCCATGGGCCTCGACACCTACGCCCAGCGCGGCCAGGTAACCGACGAGTACATTCAGATCTTCAAGGAACTCTGGACCTCCGACAACCCCGAGTTCCACGGCGAGCACTACGACATCAGCGGCGCCGGTTTCCTCCCCAAGCCCGTGCAGAAGCCGCACCCACCCATCTGGATCGGCGGCCACACCAACCCGGCCATCCGCCGCGCCGCCACCCTGGGCGACGGCTGGATGCCCATCGGCCTGCGCCCGCCGGCCATCCTCGAGCCCGAGGAACTGGCGGAGAAGATCGCCCGCCTGCGCCGGGTCAGCGCCCGCGCCGGCCGCGACGAAAACGCCGTGGACCTGGTCTTCAGCACCGACTGCGTGTTCCACGACGCGCCGCAGTCCGACCGCCGCCTGGTATCCGGCATCCCCGAGCAGATCGCCGCCGACCTCCGCCAGTACCAGGACCTGGGCGTGCAGCACTTCATCTTCAGCTTTCCCGCCGAAACCGCCGCCCAGCAGCAGGAAGCCATGGAGCGCTTCTCTCGCGAGGTCATGCCGCTCATCCCCAACGATTAACGCTGGCCGTGTTCGACCGCTTCCCGGTTTGATCAAGTCGCCCTCGCCGGCTGTTGCGTCGGCGAGGGCTCAGTTATGCCAGGGTCTCGTTTACCAGTGACAGGCCGCGTTCCAGTTTTGCGAGCCAATCCGGATCTGGCCGCATCACCGGAAACACGCACATCCGGAACAGGCAAACCGCTTCGCGCCGGGCGAGTTCATGCTCATCCCAGCCGAAGCGTTCGAGCGCGGCGTCCCTGAACGTCTTGCGATATGCCTCTTTGGCGGCGGCCCGCTCCGCGCTGACGGTTGTGGAACTCCACCCGAGGTGGGCGAGGAAATTGCCTATATCCAGCAGCGGATCCCCGGGACCCGTTTCCTCGAAGTCCACCAGCACCATGTGCCCGTCTGGCAAAACCAATAGCTGATCATCGTAGAAGTCGTTGTGCGCCAGGCTGGTCGGCTTCCACGAATCGACGAACGGATCCAGAGCCTTGATCGCGCTGCGGTAGGCTCGACGCGCATCG
Source organism: uncultured Dehalococcoidia bacterium (assembly GCA_951813535.1). GTDB lineage: Bacteria > Chloroflexota > Dehalococcoidia > Lucifugimonadales > UBA3495 > Bin87. The sequence continues at coordinate 4,279,018 of OX638345.1, forward strand.
CCGTGCTCCAGAACCGCGGGTTTGATCTCCCGCTTCGCGCCGCGATAGCGCCCTGCCAGGCCGAAGGGCTGTCGGGTGCGGGTCTCGACCGGTATGGCCCAGAGGCTTTGCAGCCCGTCCATCAGCGTCCCGGGATCCGGTTGCTTGCCTGCCCTTATGTTCTGCCGGAGATTCTCACCCGGGATCTCTGAAGTCCATACCACCGCACCTTCGCGCCAGTACCCTGCAATCCTGGGCACGCCAAATTGCGACCGCGCCACCAACTCGGCGGCTTCCAACAGCACGGGCATCGCCGCCGGCTTCATTGCCCGCGCGTAAAACCTCGCCTTCCCCAGTCTATGTCGCAGCACGGCGTGGCTGCCCGGCCGGTATCGGATCACTTCAGCCCGTATGCGCCGAGGCGGAATGGTCATCACGTGCTTTTTGATCAACCCCATTGCCGCTTCGGGATCACACACCTGGGAGAGACCCGGCAGTTCCGGATCGTCAGGAAAACGGAAAACCTGCGCGTGCTGCCCTTCGTCCCGCTGTACGGTGAACTGCTGGTTGGGGATGTAGACCTCTTCCGGCCATTCGATCTCGTAGGTTGCTCTGGCGCGCCGGCCCGGGACCTGAGTGGCCTCCAGGACCCGCACGTTCAGCGGTTCCAGTTCCTGACGGCCAAACACACCGCAATATGCATCCCAGGCCCAGTCTACGTCGAACAAATCGTGCCTAGCTGATGACTCCTCATCGCCCGAGACAACCGCCTTTGCATCGGGGTCATGTGCTGCAAGGAACGTGGCCATTGAGATTCAATCAGCTGTTGTCGCTGTCCTCGCCTGAATCATCAGACTGCTACGCGGACGTGTCCGGGCTGGGCGTGTCCGGGCTGGGTGTGTCCGGGCTGGGCGTGTCCGGGCTGGGTGTGTCCGGGCTGGGCGTGTCCGGGCTGGGTGTGTCCGGGCTGGGCGTGTCCGGGCTGGGTGTGTCCGGGCTGGGCGTGTCCGGGCTGGGTGTGTCCGGGCTGGGCGTGTCCGGGCTGGGCGTCGCCGGGCTGGGCGTCGCCGGGCTGGGCGTCGCCGGGCTGGGCGTGGCCGGACTGGGCGTGGCCGGACTGGGCGTGGCCGGACTGGGCGTGGCCGGACTGGGCGTGGCCGGACTGGGCGTGGCCGGACTGGGCGTGGCCGGACTGGGCGTGGCCGGACTGGGCGTGGCCGGACTGGGCGTGGCCGGACTGGGCGTGGCCGGACTGGGCGTGGCCGGACTGGGCGTGGCCGGACTGGGCGTGGCCGGACTGGGCGTGGCCGGACTGGGCGTGGCCGGACTGGGCGTGGCCGGACTGGGCGTGGCCGGCTCAGGAGTTTGCACTCCATCTGTTTGAGGCGACGCTTCGACCCGCTGCGTTACTTGTCCAACGGTCTGGGTCTGCGGGGTGGCTTGAGTAGCGGTATCGTCAGAATCATCGCTCACGGGTGTGATCTGAGTCACAGGAGTATCCACCCCGTCGTTGTCCGTGGTGGGGGTATCGATGCCGTCATTGTCCGTGGTCGGAGTATCGATGCCGTCATTGTCCGTGGTGGGGGTATCGATGCCGTCATTGTCCGTGGTCGGGGTATCGATGCCGTCATTGTCCGTGGTCGGGGTGTCCACACCGTCGTTGTCCGTTTCTGGATCATCGTCGTCCCCGTCATTTTCGTTCATCAACGCGGAGCCTCGGGTCAGAGACGCCATCGCAGCGGGGACCTCGCTGTCCGGGACGAAAATGGCGCCGCCCCAAACCAGGGAGAAACATAGCAGCAGCGACAAACAGGCACTGGCGACTGATTTTGTCATCATTCACCTCGCTCCGCGACTTATAGCGATCCTCGCTGACGGTATCTACGGCGATATGCCGCAAATTGTCGCACCAAACAATCGCAACCCACTGCCATCTTACGAGATTTGCGCCGAAGGTGCATATCCATCTGACTGCTTTGTTCGTGCCGGGACTGCGCCGAGTGCCCACATCTCGTTGAACTTCCCGGCCCAACGCTTTGGGATGCCCAGGGTGGCCCATTGATTGCGGCACAGGTTTCCGGCGGTGGTATCCGGCCGTCCTGCCGGCCAACACCCGCTATCGTATAATGCACCCCAACCAAACTGCCGGAGCCCATAAAGCCATGGCCACCATCAGACCCTTCCGCGGTTGCCGCTACGATCCTGCTGCCGTGGGCAACCTTTCCTCTGTAATCTGCCCGCCCTACGACATGATCGGGCCGGATCTCAAAGCCGAGTTGCAGCAGCGCAGCCCCTACAACGCGGTCCACCTCGAGGGCGGCGAACAGCCCGATCCGGTGGACCCCCAGGCCGGCTACCAGCAGGCGGCGACGCTGTTCCAGGAATGGCTCGCCCAGGGCAAGATCAGCCGCGAGGATTCTCCCGCGTTCTACGTCATGCGCCACGCCTACGACTTCGGCGGACGGCGTTACCAGCACCTTGGCCTTTTCGCCGACGTCCTGGTGGAGGACTACGATGCCGGGTCCGTCCTGCCCCACGAGTTCACCCGCGAGCCGTCCGTGCTGGATCGTGTGGCGTTGCTGGACGCCTGCCAGGCCCAGTTCAGCCCCATCATGTCCCTGTACCGCGATTCCGAAGGCGACCTCCGCCGCATCCTCGACAACACCATCGCGGCGTCACCGGACGCCTCCGCCACGACTCCGGCCGGAGGCAACGCCGAGTTCTGGTGCATCACCGACGTGGACGCCCAGGAGACCATCGTCGATGCCTTCGCCGGCCGCCCCGTGTTCCTCGCCGACGGCCACCATCGTTACGAGGCCGCGCTCCGCTATCGCCGCAGCCGGCCGGAAGCGGAACAGTCCGACGACCTCGCGGCCAGCAACTACGTGATGATGGCCCTCATCGAATTCGACGACCCCGGCCTGCTCCTGCTGCCCTATCACCGCGTCGCCGGCGGCATGTCGCCCGACCTGCTTGATGCCGTGCGCGCCAAAATGGGCGAGTATTTCGAGTCGCGACCCCTGAACCCCAACATTACGCCGCAGGCAGCCGTCGCCGATGTTGCCCGCATCGGCGAAAACTCCCACTGCTTCGCCGTCTTCTGGGCGGACGCTCCGCCCACCATCCATACTCTCCGCTCCGACGTGGACTCGGCCTCCTGGGGCCAGTTGGCGGTCTCCGAGGCGTGGGTTTTGCAGGAACGGGTGCTCTCGCCGGTGCTGGGAGATTCCCTGGCCCAGCATATTGATTACAGCCCCGACCACGAGGCCATCGTCCAGCAGGTCAACGTCGGCGAGCAGCAGGCCGCCATCCTGCTCAAGCCCTTCCCGCTGGAACCCTTCCGCCAGATCGTCAGCGCCGGCAACCGCCTCCCGCCCAAGTCGACCTTCTTCTACCCCAAGCTCCCCACCGGGCTGGTGATCAATCAACTCTCCGGCAGCATCTAGTCCGCGAGGTGACGCCATGACCACCACCGTCCTGCCCGCACAAACCTCCACGCCAACCCGGCGCCGCTTCACCGTGGAAGAATACTGCGCCATGGCCGAAGCCGGCATCTTGGCGGAAGAAGAGCGCGTCGAGTTGCTGGACGGAGAAATATTCGTAATGCCTCCCATTGGACCTCCCCACGAAGACGGAACCACTCGGTTGAGCAGAGATCTGATCCTCCGACTCGGCGACCGCGCCTGGGTGCGTGTTCAGAACTCAGTACGGCTCAACGATTACGGCCTTCCTGAGCCAGACATTGCGATCGTACGCCTTCGCGACGATTACCACCGGGAGCGACCCACCCCGGCCGACGTGCTGCTGGTAATCGAGATCGCGGACAGTTCTCTACGTTATGACCGCCAGCTGAAACTCCCGCGCTACGCCGCCGCCGGCATCCCCGAAGTGTGGATCGCCAACGTTCCCGCCCGCCAGGTGGAAGCCTTCCACGACCCCGTCGACGGCGTATACCAGAGCAGCCGCATCGTACCCGCCGCCGGCCGGATCAGCCCCCGGGCCTTCCCCGACGTGGTGCTGACCGTGGGCGACTTCCTGCTCGCCTGACACCCGCCCCGCCCGCGAGGTGACGCCATGACCACAACTGCCCTGCCCGCGCAAACCGCCACGCCAACCCGGCGCCGGTTCACCGTGGAAGAGTTCTACACCATGGCCGAGGCCGGCATTCTGGCTGCGGATGAACGCCTGGAACTGCTAAGTGGAGAAGTATTTGTAATGGCGCCTATTGGAGCGGCTCACGCGGACATCACAGACCTCTTCGATGACTTTTTCAAGTCCTCGTTGCGGGGTCGCGCTCGCGTGCGGGTACAGGGGCCGTTGAGAATCGACGACACCACATTACTGTATCCGGACCTCGCGGTGCTCCATCTGCGGTCGGACTACCGTCACCGTCTGCCCGGACCGGAGGATGTACTCTTGGTCATCGAGGTATCCGACAGCTCGATACGGCGCGACCGTGAGGCCAAATTGTCTCGCTACGCCGCGGCTGGCATCCCCGAGGTGTGGATCGCCAACGTGCCCGACTGCCAGGTGGAAGCCTTCCACGACCCCGTCGACGGCGTCTACCAGAGCAGCCGCATCGTCCCGGCCGACGGCCGGATCAGTCCCCGCACCTTTCCCGACGTGGTGCTCGCTGTGGGCGACTTTCTGCTCGAATGAGGTGACGCCATGACTACAACTGCCCTGCCCGAACAAACCGCGGCGCCGGCCCGGCGCCGCTTCACCGTGGACGAGTACTGCGCCATGGCCGATGCCGGTATCTTTGCGGAAGAAGAGCGGATCGAACTGCTGGACGGAGAGATATTCGTAATGCCCCCTATTGGACCTCCCCACGAATTCGGCACTGACCTGCTTAACCGTGAGCTGGCACATCTTCTTTACGACCGAGCTCTCGTGAGGGTTCAGAACTCGCTCCGACTGGACGACTATGGACTGCCCGAGCCGGACATCGCCGTCGTCAGGTTCCGGGACGACTACCACCGGAACCGACCCACCCCGGCCGACGTGCTGCTGGTGATCGAGATCGCGGACAGCTCACTGCGTTACGACCGCAACGTAAAACTACCGCGCTACGCCGCCGCCGGCATCCCCGAGGTGTGGATCGCCAACGTGCCCGCCCGCCAGGTGGAAGCCTTCCACGACCCCGTCGACGGCGTCTACCAGAGCAGCCGCATCGTCCCGGCCGACGGCCGGATCAGTCCCCGCACCTTCCCCGACGTGGTGCTCACTGTGGGCGACTTCCTGCTCGCCTAAATGTGAGGACCACCGTGTCCATTCGGACCCGCACGGAACGAATTCGTAAATCCTTGCTATAATATTCGCCGCGTGTCACCAATCCCACGCTGTAATCCGCCGCCGCACGACGCGGCGATCCGACGACGAAAGTCACCCATCCACCAACATTCGCCACCTTCGCGTGACTCCCAGGAGCTTTCCCGATGACCTTGACCAAGATTGCCCCCCAGAACCTGCGCACCCCCGGTCCCACTCCCATCCCCGACGACATCGTCGACGAGATGTCCCTGCCCATGATCAACCACCGGGGGCCCGAGTTCAAGGAGCTGATCGAGGCCACCACCGACGGCCTGAAGCAGGTCTTCATGACCACCAATGACCTGTATATCCTCACCTCCAGCGGCACCGGCGCGCTGGAGGCCGCCGTGGTCAACACCCTGTCCCCCGGCGACAAGGTCATCGCCGCCACCGCCGGCTCCTTCGGCGACCGCTTCGTCCAGATCGCCGAGGGCTACGGCGCCGACGTGACCCGCATGGACTTCGAGTGGGGCGACGCCATCGACCCCGAGGCCATCCGCGCCGAGCTCCAGAAAGACCCCGAAATCAAGGCCGTGCTCGTCACCCACAACGAGACCTCCACCGGCGTGACCCACGACCTCGAATCTATCGCCCGCGTGGTCAAGGGCGAGTTCGACAAGCTGCTGCTGGTTGACGCCGTCAGCAGTCTGGGTTGCATCCCCCTCCCCGTGGACGGGTGGAACTGCGACCTCGTGGCCACCGGCTCCCAGAAGGGCTTCATGATCCCGCCCGGTCTGGCCTTCATCAGCATCAGCGCCCGCGGTTGGGAAGCCTACGAAAACGCCAAAATGCCCCGGTTCTACTTCGACCTGATGGCCGCCGAGCGCTCGCTCGTTCGGGGCCAGACGCCCTGGACGCCCAACGTCGCGCTGCTTTACGGCCTGCGGCTGGGCCTCGACCACATCCTTGGCGAAGGCCTGGAGAACGTGTACGAGCGTCACGCTGAGGTCGCCGACTACTGCCGCGCCGGCGTCAAGGCCCTGGGCCTGGAACTCCTCGCCAACGACGAATCCCGCGCCTCCAACACCGTCACCGGCATCAAGATGCCCGAGGACATCGATGGCGGCCGGCTCATGTCCATGATGCGCGAGGACGAAGGCGTCGTCCTGGCCGGCGGCCAGGGCAAGCTCACCGGACACTGCTTCCGCATCGGCCACCTGGGCTGGGTGACCAAAGACGACATCACCGAGGTCCTGGAAGCCCTGGAGCGCGTGCTCCCCAAGGTCGGTTTCAAGAGTTAGTCGCCCACGAAAATAGTCAGGGGCGAATGATCATTCTGTGGTATTAAACATTCGCCTCAGCGTTTATCTACTGTCATGTCTTCAGTCTCTCAACTGCAACAGGCAATGGCGGCCCTGCGTCTGTCCCTGGCGGAGATGCGCCATAAGGAAGAACAGCTGGACGCCAGCATCGCCCAGTTCCGCACCCAGTTGCGCCGTCTGCCCCGGCAGACCATCTACGGCCGCGCCCCGCTGGACATGGCCCTCTCGGCAATGGGCGAGGTCGAAGAACGGCTGCGGGACGCCGAGGAGAACCACCGGCGCCTGCTCACCATCAAGAAGGCGGCTTTGGACGAACTCGCCGCCCTGGAATCGGTCCAGCAGGTCGACACGGCTCGCAAGGAACTGGCCCAGCTGAAACAGCGGGCCGGCCGCCACGATCCTTCGCCCGACACCGCGGCGGAAATCCGTCGCCTCGAACAGTTCATCGCCGAACACAGCAAGCGCGCCGAGCAGGCGATCACCGCCAGCTTCGAGGAGCGACGCAACCAGCGTTAGCATCGGACCCGCTGCTCATCTGGCAACTCCATGATGGACCGCCCCATGTGGTCCGATCCCGCTATACTGTCAACCCGTAACCACGACGCGCCGCACGACAAGTTTTGGCGGCAACGCCAGAAAGGATCGCAGGAGCATCACAGCATGAAAGCATCCTATCTCGGCGCCATGGGATACGCTCACCGGCGGGATTTCCCGCCCACCTGGCCCACCCCGCCGTCCTACAGCGACCCTGCGACCTCGGTGCAGAGCTACCAGGACGGCATCGAGGAGTGCGAGTTCGCCGAGGAAATGGGCTTCGAGTGGGTCAGCTTCTCCGAGCACCACTACTCCGGCCGCATCGCCACCGGCACGCCGGCCGTGATGGCCGCCGCGGTGGCGGAGCGGTGCAAGTCGGTCAAGATCGCCATGCTGGGGCCGTTGCTCCCCCTCAACAACCCGGTCCGCGCGGCCGAAGAGCTCACCCTGCTGGATAACATCACCAACGGTCGCCTCGTTATGGGCTTCCTGCGCGGCACTCCCAACGAGGACCAGGTGTACGGCGTCCACCCCTCCGAAGGCCGGGAGCGTCTGCTCGAAGGCATGGACCTGATCCTCAAAGCCATGACCGAACCCGAGCCCTTCTCCTGGGAAGGCCGCTACTACCAGTACCGCACCGTGGCCGTGTGGCCCCGGCCGGTGCAGCAACCCTTCCCGTCCGCCCTGGTGGCCACCCGCAGCGATGACGCGGTGCAATACGCCGCAGAGCACGGATTGGGCCTCGGCGTATCCTTCGTGCCCTGGGAACAGGTTGCGGGCATCACCGAGAGATACCTCCGCTGGTGCGACGAGGCCGGCTGGCAGCCGGAACCGGACCAGTTGGTGTTTCGCGGCAGCATCTACCTGGCCGAAACCGACCAACAGGCGCAGGATTGGTTCCGTCAGCAGACCGACCAGGGTCGCGCCCCCGGCATGGCTCTGCGCTCCTCCGTATCCCAGGTGATCCAGGCCTCCCGGGCCGGCCAGGACGTTGACTACCGGAACGTGTTCGCCGGCAGCGCCAGCGGAGACATCGTGGGCGGCGCTCCCGGCCTCACCTTCGTCGGCGGTCCCGACACCGTCTTCGAGCAGATCAAGGCCTATCACGACCAGTGCGGCACCGGCGTCATTGACCTCTTCTTCCAGCAGCCCAGCCTGACTCACCGCGACGTGATGACCGAAATCGACCTGTTCGGCCGCGAGGTCCTGCCTCGCCTCAAGGAGTTGTAGCGGGTGGCCTCCGAACCGGTGCGCGAGACCGTCGTCATCGTCGACGGATCCGAACGGCGTTCTGCCAACCTGCGGGACGGCCTCGCCCAACGGTGGCTGGTGCTGGAACCGGAGCCGGGTGATTCGGGCAGCGATGCCTCGGACCGGTTGGCCGCCACCCTGGACGCCCTGGTGTCCGAGCAATACGGGTTGATTGGCGTGTCCGCTGGCGCGTCTGCCGCGCTGGACCAGGCGCTGCGATCCCCCGAGCGGGTAACCGCCCTGATCCTGGTGGCGCCGTTGGCGGTGCGCCCGGCGGGAACCGGTCACACCGGCGGTTCCACGGATCTGGAACACCGTCTCAGCGAAGTCCAATGCCCCACCCTGGTGGTGTTTGGTCAAGAGGACGCCCGGGTGGCTCCCGAGGCCGCCAGCATTTACCGCAACCGCATCCCCAACTGCAACATCGCCTTCGTCTACGGCGCCGGTCACGACATCGCCGCCGACCGTCCCCAGGCCCTTTTGAACCTCGTCGCCGACTACCTCGAAAGGCGCGAGACCTTCATAGTGCAGAGCCGCAGCGGCGCGATCAACCCCTGATCGCAGTCGCTATTCGCCCGGCGCTCCCGCCCGCTGCCCTTCCTGCAGGTCATCAATCTGTTCACGGGTGCGTCCGTAGATCTGCGGCACGTCCCAGCCCTGCAGTCCGGCGTAGGTGTCGATCTGCGAGCGGTGGTGCACCTCGTGTTCCACCAGCATCATCAGGATCCGCCAACCGCTGAGCATTCCGTCGGTGTCGATCATCTTGATCCGACGCGTCAGCCACTCGGCGGGCGTTCCATCCAGCCGGCTGCGAAACTCTGCCGCCGAAGCCTCCAGCGCCGGCGCCCAGTCCTCGATCGTCGCGGTGCTGGGAACCTCCCAGTCGTACAGCCATCCCTCGTTGCGGTAGGCCCGGGCGAAGTACATCCGCGACTCGCAGATGTGATGCACGATCTGCGCGATGCTCCACGCGTTTTCGCCCTCGCCCGCCGGCGGCGCCCACGACTCGGCGGGAGCCGGCAGGGCCTGGATGTCCCGCAGGGTGCGGCGGTGTATCCCGTCGAAATAACGCAAGAAATCCTGTGGGTCGCTCAGCATGGATTGGCATCTCCTTCGGTTTGATTTTCTTCGCCGTTTCTCCGGCGGAGCAGTTCCCGCAGCCGTTCGATTTCTTCCCAAGCTGCGTCCCGCTGATCCCGGACCGCAATTGCATACGCCTGTTCCGCCCGCCAATTCCGGTCGTACGTTTGGGTGGCCGGGTCATACACCCGAGGCCAGCCGTCATCCCAGCTCAGGCTGATGCCCAGCAACGGGCTGTACACCTTCAGGATGCCGTCGGGTTCGCGGGTTTGCGGCAACTCCCGGTAGCTTCCCTCAACCAGCTCGCCGCCCCATATCGGCTGCCCGTGATACCGCCCGCCGGTTGGGTCGAAGCGCCAGAACTCCGGTATGCCGATGGCGGCGTAGATGGCTGGTTTACGGTTGACGTCCACGCTGGCGGTGCTCTCGGATGCGATTTCCAGAGCCCAGTCGGGCGGCTTCCCCACCTCCCAGGGCAGGTAGATTTTGCGGGGTCGAATCGCCTCGGCGTCCACGCCAAAGGCCAGATAGATGTCGGGCGCCGCCCGCACGTTCAGGTTAGTCGGGTCGTAGCAGATAAAGGTTTCATTATCCAGAAATACGTCGGGGCGCTGGTTGAAATCGGTGAAACGGGCGCGGAAGAGGCCAAGGATTTCCGCCAGTTCGAGGTTCTGTTCCATGGCGTCGGGAGTCACGTTCTTCTCGTTGGGGTCGAACTCCAGGCTGGCATAGTCAATCTCGCCCTGCCGCCGGTAGGGCAGCATCTTTGCGCCGCGCGGTGTCTTGGGGGCCGTCATCATCGAACTCCCGGCCAGGCCGTTTGTGCCGATAGTGTAGAATCGGCCATCAGAAACCGCAAGCGAGGGTATGGACATGAAGTATGACGTGATTGTCGTGGGCTCCGGTTCCGCCGGGTCCGTGGTTGCCAGCCGATTGTCAGAGGACCCCAACCGCTCCGTGCTGCTCCTGGAAGCCGGCCAGGACTATCCCAACGCCGACCATCTTCCCGACGTCGTCCGCGACGGCTACTCCAACGAGGGCGAGCAGCCCGGATCCCCCGTCTCCTGGAACCTGCACGGCACCATCAACGACCAGCAGGGCGAGATCAACATTGCCCAGGGCAAGGTCGTCGGCGGTTCCGGCTCCATCAACGGCCAGGTCTACCTGCGCGGCCTGCCCGAAGACTTCGAGCGTTGGGCATCCTTCGGCAACGAGGAGTGGAGCTACCTGAAGGTCCTCCCCTTCTTCCGCAAGGCCGAGACCGACCTGGACATCCAGGATGACTTCCACGGCAGCGACGGCCCCATCCCCATCATTCGCCGCGAGAACCAGCCGTGGCCCGACGTGCAGAAGGCGTTCCACGCCGCCGCCATGGAGCGCGGCTACGCGTACAACCCCGATCTCAACGGCCCAGACTCCCCTGGCATCGGCGCCATCCCCATGAACAACCAGGCCGGCGTCCGCATGAGCACCGCCATCACGCACCTCAATCCGGTGCGCCACCGCCTCAACCTGACCGTCAAGGGCAACGTCTTCGTTCGCCGTGTGCTGTTCGACGGCAACGACGTCGCCGGCGTCGAGGTCGAGAGCGGCGGCGAGATCTTCACCGTGGAAGCCGACCAGATCGTGCTCAGCGCCGGCGCGCTGAAGTCCCCTCACATCCTCATGCTCTCGGGCGTCGGCCCCCGGGACCAGCTGACTGCCTTTGGCGTCCCCGTCATCCACGAACTGCCCGGCGTGGGTCAGAACCTCTTCAACCACCCCATGGGCAACGTCTCCTTCCAGGTGAAGGACCACGTCGAGCTTCACGCCAACGCCGGCGCCCTGCGCTTCGGACTGCGCGTTACCTCAGAGGAACCCTCGTATCCCAGCGATGTGATGCTGCACACCCTGGGCGTGTTCAACGTCATGACCGGGGAGCATCTGCCCGACCGCATCGCCCGCATCGCCTGCGCCCTGGAACTGCCCGACGGCTCCGGCTGGGTGCGTCTCGCATCGTCCGACCCGACACAGCAGCCCGACATCAACTACCGCTACCTGCACAACGAAAACGACATGCGCCGCATGCGCGACGCCGTGCGCCTGGCCGCCAACATCCTCGAGTCTGAAGCGTATCGCGATGTCATCGATCATCGCACCGCACCCAACGACGACGTGCTGGCCGACGACGACGCCCTGGACGCCTGGATCCGCCAGACCGTGGGCACCTCGCGCCACGTCTCGGGAACCTGCCGGATCGGCCCCGACGGAGACCCAATGGCCGTAACCGATCAGCAGTGCCGAGTTCGCGGAGTGCAGGGCCTGTGGGTCGCCGACTCGTCCATCATGCCCCAAGTCACCCGCGCCAACACCAACGCCACCGCCATCATGATCGGCGAGCGCGTCGCCGACTGGATCGCCACACAATAGGCCCAACGGAAGTCTCACAGCAAAACATCGGGGCGAATGATCATTCGCCCCTACCGATTTGTGGGAGAACGGCCTTGGCGCCGGCCAAACCTTATACCGGCGGCCGCAGGTTGTGCTCCGTCGCCCGCTCGTAGGCGTCGCCGACCTGCACCAGCAGCGGTTCGGCCAGATGCTTGCCGATGAACTGGATGCTCAGCGGCAGACCCTCGCCGTTAAAGCCAACAGGCAGCAACGTTACACGCGTCAGCACGGAATCACATTCCTCAACCCGTTTCCATTCCCGCTGGCGCCATCGCCACCGCGTCTGGGGATCAGTTGCAGAAAACAGTGCGACAAAACTTGACCCGCACTCTCACTAACATCGAATCCGACATTGAACCCTGTAACTGTCTCGTCCGATAACTCTATCGCCGTTTTTCTTTCCTGCAGGATTCGACGAATAGCGTTCAATTCAGGCTGATGCAGATCGAAATAGTTTCCAATATGCCTCTTGGGCGCAATGACGGTGTGGTCCTCGGTGATTGGGCTGTCATCAGGCATTGCGTATGCTAGTCTGTCATCCGCGACTACGACTCGATCATTCGGGGCGCACAGTCTACAGTCACTAACTCTATTCTCGTAACCATTTGACACACTACGAAAATCAGTGTTGTCTCTGTTACCCTTGTTGCTATTGCATCTATAGCACAGGGCTTGAAGGTTTGATATGTCGTTCGCGCCGCCCTTACTTCTGGGATCGATGTGGTCGACCTCGAGCGCTCGCACGTTTTTTGATATGCCGCAAAGCTCGCAAAGGCCTTTTGCCCTAGTTAGGACCTCGTATCTCGCGGACCCTGAAATCACCCGGGATGAGAGGCGGCGGTGAGCCCACGGATCCTGGATTCGGGCAGCCAAAAACGCTTCCACTTTTGCGTCGCACAGCTCGATCAGCCTGTCTACCTCGGCACGCGATAGCGTCTCGAAACCGATTAGCCTGTACCCATCATCAATCTTTTGCGTGATGTGCCGATTTTGAGTAAGTACACGGCCAGGCATTCTTCTTGTGATTTCCGCGTAATATTGTATCTGCGAGGGATCTCGCATTAAGAAAGCTTTTGCAATATCGATTACGGAAGCATGTCCTCCTGAGCCTAATAGTTCCATAAGCATGATTGGCTGGTAGATATGCGACATCCTCATTTGAGTGTTCAAAAATTCCTCAAGTTTATTGCATGTCTCTGACAAAGGGATGCCTCCATCTATATCACATTTTTGCGATGGGAAAGTTCATTTGGCACGCACAATTGGGGAGATCGACTCGCACAAGGACGTTCGCTCATTTATTGAGACGTCTAGGGTCAATGCCACCGGCGGAGTTTTAGCCTGAACGTGAGCACACTAACCAATTGGCCCGACAATAGACATTACACTGGCGGCCGCAGGTTGTGCCCCGTCGCCCGCTCGTAGGCGTCGCCGATCTGAACCAGCACCGGTTCGGCCAGATGCTTGCCGATGAACTGGATGCTCAGCGGCAGACCCTCGCCGTTCAGCCCCGCCGGCAGTGAGATGGTCGGCGCGCCGTTGAAATCGTAGGGTATGGTGAACCTGCCCCACGTCCACTCGTCCTCGCCCATCGGCCCGTACAGTTCTTCCGGCGTGACCCGGCCAGGCGGAGTCGTCATGGACGGGCAAACCAGCACGTCGATGTCCTCAAACACGCCGGCCAGCGTACCGTTGCACGCCAGCCGCACCTGGTTGGCGGCGGCGAACTCGGCCCCGCTGTAACCGCTGCCCTTCTCCAGCCAGCCCCGGAACCACGGGCCATACTCGTCAGCCCGCGACGGGAAGGTTTCCCGGTGTGCGGCCGCCGCCTCCGCCGAACACAGTACACCCCAGGCCCGGGAAAACGGCAGCGTGTCGGGCATCTGCACCGTCACCAGCCGCGCTCCCATACTCTCGAGCAAACGCGCGCCGGCCAACGCTGCCTCGGCCACTTCGCCATCAACATCGTCTCCGATATAGCGCTCGTCCAAGCCGATGCGGATGCCCTCAACGCCTCTGCCAAGGCCCGACAGCATCGCGGGGACCGGAGCGCGTAAAGACGTCGGGTCACTGGGATCATGGCCGGCAAGGGCTTGCAGCATGATCCCGGCGTCCGCCGCGCTGCGGGTCATGGGACCCACGTGATCCAGCGACTCCGCCAGCGCCAGCACCCCGTACCGGCTGACCCTTCCCCACGTCGGCTTGATGCCCACCGTGCCGCAGGCCGCCGCCGGAAACCGGATCGACCCGCCGGTGTCGCTGCCCAGCGACCCGTAGCACAAACCCGCCGCCGTGGCCACGCCGGAACCGCTCGACGACGCGCCAGCCCAGCGGTCCGCGCCCCACGGGTTGATCGGGATGTCGAACGCCGGGTTGTAACCCGCCATCGCCCCTTCGGTGAGGTTCAGCTTGCCCAGGATCACCGCGCCGGCATCGTTGAGCCGGCGCACCACCGTGCTGTCAAAATCGGGAACCAGGTCCCGCAGCACCTGCGTACCGCCCATGGTGGCAACACCCGTGGTGAAGCACAGGTCTTTTACAGCAATTGGAATGCCATGCAGCGTGCCGCGGTAGCGCCGCGAAGCGATTTCGGCCTCCGCTGCCCGCGCCGCCGCCATTGCCGGCTCGGCCATGACGGTCGCGTAACTCTTCAGTTCACCATCCAGCGCAGCGATCCGTTCCAGGATGGCCCGGGTCAATTCCACCGGCGAGATGTCCCGCGAACGGATCCGCTCCGCCACCTCGGTGATGGTCTGGTAGTGCAGCGGCGTGTCCGTCATGGCATGGCTCCTTCAGGCTAGGCAGCCGGCTGCACCAGCTCAATCAGCACGTCGTCCGGGCCCTCGATGTACGAAAGCTTCGAGCCCGTGGGCGTCTCGGTGATGGGCAGCACCGTGCGGATACCAGCAGCGGTCAGCCGCTCCATCTCCGCCTCGATGTCCTCTACGTCGAACCCGAAGTGCTCCAGCCCCAGCCGGTTCAACTCGGCGACGGGCCGCTCGTCGGACGATCCCGGCGGCTTCGAAGAAACGTTGAGCCGGCACGCTCCGCCCATCTCCATGCCGATGGTGATGGTGCGCGGCATCACCTCCCGCTCGGATACGATACGCGCGTTGAAATGCTTCTCGTACCACGCCGCCGTGGCGTGAGGGTCCGCAGCGCGGATATGCACATGGTTAATGCGGTATTCCATGATTGCTCTCCTGAGTTGTGTACGGAGCCAATTAATACGCGAAGATATCGCTCATCGGGCAGGCGAACCCCGGCAGCACCGGCTCGCAAGTCAACGTATCGTTGACGCCAAAGCGCCGGATTGAACCATCATCGCCATGAACGACTATCTCTTGCGTGGCTATGTAAGCCGTCAGCACCAACCGCACTCCCGCCTCCAACCACATCAAGGCCCGGGCTTCCGCCTCAGCCTCGCCGTACCCAGGCGAAATTACCTCCGCCACCAAATCGGGAATCAGGCCGGCGACGTAGCCGCGCTCCGGCAGCGGTTCTGTAATGCGCTCCCGTGCGATGATCGCAAAGTCGGCGGCGCGCACGGTGTCCGGGTCCTGCTCAACGTAGATGCCCGTTTCGGACGTTCTCACGAAGTCGAGGTTGTTTTGTCTGATGAACGCGCCTATGGGCCAGCCGATGTTGTCAACGACGATCCCGTGTGCAATTCCCGGCGGCGGCATTTCAATTAACTCTCCCCGAACCAACTCGTAGCGCTTGCCGTCATCGGGTATTGCCAGCAAGTCGTCGGCGGTGAGCAATTTCGGAGCAGTAGTCATCGCAGCCTCCAATGCCATCGTTCCCGATTGCGCCGGGACGCGCATAGTATAGCGCACCCGGTCGGCTGCCCCTGTTCCGGTTGCCCGCGTTCGGCGCCGTTGCTACACTGCCCCGGTAGTGATGCCGAACCACAACACGCCAAGCATCACCTCGAGGAGAGAACCATGATTTACGAAGTCCGCACCTACGACCTCAAGCCCGGCGCCGTCCCCCAGGCCGAAGAAGCCTTCGCCGAGGCCCTGCCCCACCGCGAGAAGTACTCCCCCATCGCCGCCTTCTGGCACACCGAGATCGGCCCGCTGAACCAGATCATCCACGTCTGGGGCTACGAAAGCGTCGAGGAGCGCAACCAGATCCGCGCCGAGGCCGGCAAGGACCCCAACTGGCCGCCGAAGATCACCCCCGGCAACATTCTCAACATGAACGCCGAGATCTGGAACCCCGCGCCCTTCATGCGACCCATGGGCGGCGACCAGGCCCTGGGCAACATCTACGAGATGCGCGTCTACACCTACGAGAACGGTTCCATGCCGGAACTGCTGCGCCGCTGGGAGGAATCCCTGCCCTACCGCGAGGAGTTCTCCCCGCTGGCCGCCGGCATGTTCACCGAGTTCGGCGACCTGAATAAGTGGATGCACGTCTGGCCCTACCAGGACCTCAACCACCGCGCCGAGGTCCGCGCCGAGGCCAGCAAGATTCCCCAGTGGCCCTCCGGCGCCCCCGGCCGCGTCAAGCAGGAGACCAAGATCATGGTTCCCGCGAGCTTCTCGCCGATGCACTGACCCACTCAGAAAGGGAAAGACGCCCCTTATGAGTGACCAGCGCGCATATCATCTGACGCAGTTTTACGAACTGCTAGCCCAATTGGAGCGTAATCTCGGTGACGCGCGCAGGCTGTCGAACTGTTCCGGGCAAATGGCCTGGCCGCAACGTGGCGTCTATTTCTTTCGGGAAACAGGGGAAATCCGTACCGATACTGGAAACGGCCTCCGCATCGTGCTGGTGGGAACCCACGCGCTCAAAGCCGGCGCCAAAGCCACGCTTTGGAACCGGCTTTCGCAGCATCAAGGCAATGCCGGTGGCAGCGGAGGCAGTCATCGAGGATCCATATTCCGGTTGATTGTCGGGGCGGCTCTCATTCAGCGAGATGGCTGGGTTTTCCCATGCTGGGGGCAACTCAATAATGCTTCCAGCGTCGTTAGGGAAAGTGAGCGGCCTATGGAGAGGGCAGTATGCGCCGCCATCTGCAATATGCCCTTCTTGTGGCTGCCAGTTGAGGACGAACCGGGTCCAAACAGCCTGCGGGGGTACATCGAACGCAACTCCATCGGGCTGCTCAGCAACTATCGAAAAACTCCGATTGACTCGCCATCTCCAGGTTGGCTGGGGAAATACAGTGACCGGGACCGCGTCAGGCTGTCCGGACTTTGGAACTCTAACCACGTTGATGACGACTATGCCCGGTATTTCTGGATGCTATGCAGCGATTGATCGAACGAATGAGAGCCGCCAACCATGGCTGATAACATAGTCGTCATCCAATGCGCTGGCCGCAAACAACCGAACGCCGGCCATCTCCGAAACAGCGACGGGCGCAATGTAATGTTCGTGGCCAAGCCTGACTTGGCCCCGGCTACTCTCGGCTACGTCTATACTCACCCTGACGATCGGGCGGACACCGGCCTTTCATGGCGGGAAGAGCTGCAGCGGTACAACCAGGAACAGGCGACGGACAATCCGTTGGGATTGTTGCCGGCCTGGCGACTCTACCAAAACCCGACCTACGAGCTGCTTTACCGGAAGTACGGGCCAGATGACCTTTACGTCCTTTCGGCGGGCTGGGGCTTGCTGCGGGCGGATTTTTTGACTCCAGCCTATGACATTACGTTCAGCACTGCCAAAAATATTGACAAGTACAAGCGCCGCGGCAAGCAAGACTCCTATGATGATCTTCATATGCTGCCGTCCGACACCACCCAGCCGGTGGTGTTCTTCGGCGGCAAGGACTACGTGAGCCTGTTCTGCGCACTGACCCATCAGGTGAAAAGCCCTCGGCACGTGATCTACAATGCAATCAAGCCGCCCAATGCGCCAGGTTGCCAGATCCGCAAGTTTGAGACCACGACCAAAACCAACTGGCACTACAGAGCCGCCCGCGTGTTCGCAAAAGGGCGCATGGATCAGTAAAACTATATGGTAGCCACCGATCGCGTAACCGCCATCTTCGCCGACGCCCGCACCGTCCACGCCGACGCGCTGCGGCTGCTGGAGGCCGGCGACATCCGCGATGCCGCGGAGAAGGCATGGTGCGCCACCAAGCGGGCCACCGATGCACTGATCCTGGCCCGTACGGACGAAGCGCCTCAGTTTTCCTCGGATACTTCTCGAGGACTGCTCAGGCTGGCTGAAGCCGACGCCGCGGTCAATCCTTTGATTGGACGCTACTATTCAAGACAGGGCCACCTGCACGGCGAATGCTTCTACCATGGCATCTGCGAGCCCGTTGCTGAAGTGGAGCGCCGCATCCGCCAAACCGCCGACTACATCACCGACGCCGAGAGACTCTCAGGACATACCACCGCAACCTGACTAAGGAGGGTGAACCAACATGAAACTCCTGACCTACGACAACGGCAACGGGCCCCGCTGCGGCGTCCTCCAGGGTGACGCCGTGGTGGATGTGGCCGCCCTCATCGGCTCTGACCGCCCGCTGGCCGACGTCCGCGCCCTGCTGGACACCGGCGACGGCGCAGTCGACCGCGTGGGCGACGCCCTGGCCGGGAGCGTGGCCGCGCCCACCGTGGCCCTGGCCGACGTCCGCCTCCGCGCGCCGATCCTCCAGCCGCCCACGGTGCGCGACTACATCGTCTACGAGGAGCACGCCACGTCCCAGGGCACCCGCCAGATCGATCCGGTCTGGTACCGCATGCCCGTGTTCTACTTCTCCAACCCGCTGGTCATCTACGGGCCCGACGAGGACGTGCCCTATCCCGCGGCCTCTGAACAGTTGGACTACGAACTGGAGATCGGCTGCATCGTCGGTCGGTCGGGAACCAACGTCGCCGCTTCCGAGGCCCTGCAGCACATCGCAGGTTTCTGCATCTTCAACGACTGGAGCGCCCGCGACCTGCAGTTCGACGAGATGACCTTCGGACTCGGCCCCGCCAAGGGCAAGGACTCCGCGTCATCCATCGGCCCGTGGATCGTGACCACCGACGAGATGATGCCCCACATCAAGGACGGCCGGCTGGACCTGAAGGCCCACGTCAAGGTCAACGGCGACGACTGGCTCCGCGACGGCGAGACCGTCAACGCCTGGTACAGCTGGGGCGAGATCATCGAGCGCGCCGCCAAGGACAGCCGCATCGCTCCCGGCGACGTCATCGGCAGCGGCACCGTCGGCGGCGGCTCCGTCCGCGAGTCCATCCGCAAGGGCTACGAGACCTCCCGCTGGCTCGAGCCGGGCGACACCGTGGAACTGGAGGTCGAGAACATCGGTGTCCTCCGCAACACCCTCGCTCCCAAGGTCGGCGTCGACCCCAACTACCCCTACCTACCCAACAACCCGACGGCCACACCAGAGCGTGGCACCGCCAGCGACTACCGCTACGAACGCACGCGATAGATCGGCTACAATGGTTGTATGACGACAATCAGGGACATTGCCGACTTCGTTCGCATCATTAACGAGCAACCCGAATGGAACGACACCATTCGGGGAATCCTGCTCGGGCGCGAACTGCTGGAACTACCCCAGCGGTTCGCCGAATTCGTGCGTGTGACGGAGGAGAACAACCGCTTGGTTGCCGAACGACTGGGCAGGTTGGAATCTGACGTAGCTGAACTCAAAACCGGGGTCGCCGAACTCACAACCGGGGTCGCCGGACTCCAGACCGATATGTCAGAAATGAAGACCTGGCGGTCGGAAACGACCCTCCGCTTGGACCGAATCGAGGGCCGGTTGGGAAACCTGGAAGGGGCGGAGGCCGAACGGCAAGTACACAGCGACATTGTGAATATCGCCAGTCGACGCTTGGGGCTTACCCGCGCCCGTATCATTCAGAGCCGGATTGTCGCCCGGACACCGGAATTTCAGGACCTCATTAACGACGCCGAAGATCAAAACGTCATTACCGAGGAACAGGGAGACCACCTGGAACGGGCCGACGTTATCCTCGTAGCTCGCCGCCGTAACGACCGGCAGGCGGTTCATGCAGTGGCCGAAGTGTCGATAAACGTCGCCGACTACGACATCACGCGTGCCCGGGAACGGGCGGATACGCTGTCCGCCATCATGGATACGCCGGCTCTTGCCTTAACGGTCGGCGGTAACATCGGGCCGGCGCAACAGGAGCTTGCTGCCAGCCTCGGCGTAACGACCATCATTGTGCCGAGGCTGGCGATTTAATCCGGCGGCGCGCCCCACCGGTCGTAGCTGCACACCTCGTTCAGCGGCAGCCGCGTCACCGGCCCGAAGTTGCCCCGCGGGTAGCCGAAGGGCATGCAGTACACCACCTGCGCGGTGTCCGGTATGCCGAACAACTCGTGGACCCGCTCCTCCACCACCGAATGCAGCGTGGCGATGGTGCCGCCGATGCCAAATGCCCGCGCCGCCAGCAGCATGTTCTGCGCCGCCGGTATTACGGAGCCGGCCGCCTGCGCCCCCTTGGACGTCGCGCACACCAGCACCATCACCGGCGCGTCGCCGATCTCATTGGCCAGCCGCATCGCCGAGCGCATCGAGTTGCGCCCCGGCGGGATGTCCTGCGGCCCCATGATGCCAGCGTCCGCCCGCTTGGCCCACCATGCCTCGTGATACAGGTCGCCCAGCTTGCGCCGCGTTTCCTCTTCCTGAACCACGATGAAGTGCCACTGCTGGTTGTTGCCCCCGTTGGGCGCGCGGATGGCGGCCTCCATGATGTCCTGCATCACGTCGGCGGGTATGGGGTCCTTCCTGAACCGGCGAATGGCCCGCTGGGAGAACATCGCTTCGCCCAGGGGAATGACATTCAATCGATCGGCGGTGGTCACGTTGCTACCTCCAGATTTTTACAGTGCGCCGATGTTACCACAACCGTCGTCGGCGCCTTGCTATAATAACCGAACACTGCGGGTGGACCATCGAACCGGACGCCAGGAGCAGCAATGACCGCGAACAATTGCGATCCGCGTGCCGTCAAGGTGGCCCGAGCGTTGCACGAACGGGAGAAACCCCAGGCCACCATCCTGTTCGGCTCCCGCGCTCGTGGAGACTATGAAGAAGGCCGCTCGGACATTGACATCATTCAGGTCAAACCGCGCGTGCCGAACCAGAAGTACAAGGACGGAGCCACCGAATGGGCCGAGGGCATTGCCCAAGCCATCTACGGCCGGCCTGTACCCGTGCAACTGGTCTGGTTCTCCCACGACGATTTTCATGAAAATACCCGGTACATCAACCACATAACGACCCGGGCATTACTGGACGGCGTGGTAATGTCTCCCCATCCTGAAAACTACCGCAGCCGCTACTCGGACGACCTCCCCGAATCGGAGTACGAATATATGTGGGAGGACTACGAAAACCGACTGTCTCACGCCGAGCAGCACCTCCGAGTATTCCAGACTCTGGACGACTTGAGGGAAAGCGACCTGATGATAGCTCAACACGCTCACTCGGCCCTGGAACACGCTATGAAAGCGGTAATCGCCGCTCGCGGCGCAACCTATCCTTCTACGCACAACCTGGCCCACCTCGTCGGAACCATACGCCGCCTACCGGACCCCGAACTCCAGGATTTCGCCCTCAGCATACCGCCCGACGTCTATTCCGAATACGCCGGTCATCAGGAATACTTGGCCGGGCGCGTTAATCCTACGCTAACTCAACTGCCTGACTACCGAGAACGGACCGTCTCCGACGCGCAGCGCCTGATCGACCGCGCTCGGGCAGTCCGCCAAACCCACGACAGGTAAACCAGGGAGGACACCTTGAACCAGCAGAACATCTCGGACGCGGAACAGGCCTACCGCAACCTCGGCGTCACTCCCATCATCAACGCCAGCGGCTCCGTCACTCGCCTCGGCGGCTCGCGCACCCGGCCCGAGGTCCTGGATCAGATGGCCGGCGCCGCCCGCGTCATGGTCAACATCGACGAGCTGAACCGCAAGGCCGGCGCGGAGATCGCGCGCCTGGTCGGGTCCGAGGCCGCCATGGTCAGCAGCGGCGCCGCCGGCGGCCTGCTGCTCCAGGCGGCCGCCTGCATCGCCGGCAACGACCCGGTCAAAATGCAGCGTCTGCCCGAAACCGAGGGCATGAAGAACGAGATCATCATGCAGACGACGCACCGCTTCCCCTATGACCACGCCTACCGCGCCGCCGGCGCAAAGATCGTCGAGATCGGCAACTACCTGTTCAACCATCCCTGGGAGTTGGAAGGCGCCATCAACGAGCGCACCGCCGCCGTGGCCTACCTGTGCGCTCCCTTCACCAGCAAACGCGTGATGACCCTGGCCCAGGTCTGCGAGATCGCCCACACCCACGACGTGCCCGTCATCGTGGACGCCGCGTCCATGCTGCCGCCTCGGGCCAATCTCCAGCGCTACCTCCGCGACGGCGCCGACATGGTGATCTTCAGCGGCGGCAAGGGCGTGCGCGGCCCCCAGGGCACCGGCATCCTCTGCGGCCGCGCCGACCTGATCGACGCCGCACTGGCCAACGCCAGCCCGGCCCAGTTCATCGGCCGCTCGGCCAAGGTCGCCAAGGAGGAGATCGTCGGCCTGGTCACCGCCCTGTCCATGTTCGTGGAGGAAGACGAAGCAGCCGAGATGGCCTGGTACCGCAGCATGGCCCAGCGCGTGGTGGACAGCCTCATCGAGGTGCCTGGACTCAACATCTCCCTGGAGCACGACGGCATCGACTACCTGCTGCCCAACGCCGTGCTCCGCCTGGGCGGCGACTGGTCCGGCCCGTCGGCGCAGCAGGTTGCCGCCACCCTGCAACAGGGCGACCCACCCATCTACCTCCAGCAACTCCGCGCTCCCGACGAGCTGATGGTCGACCCCCTCAACGTCACCGAGGACGAAATCGACATCATCATCCGACGCCTGCGGGAGGCTCTGACCGGGGGAAGGTGATCCCTGCGGGTTTGCTCCGGCTGATTATTCTCGCCCCTGGCGGAGTTGGCGCACCAGTTCCCGATACTCTTCCAACTCCCGTTCCGCGGCCAACCGCGCCTGCCTTTCCGCCTCCATCGCGGTCTCCATAGCCAGGCGCACTCCGCGCCGGTCCAGCAGGATCTCTCCGGTATCCGGATCCTGCAGCTCAATCTCGCCATCATTCCAGCGCATGTTGAGCCGCAATAGAGGGCTGTAGCTCCATATCACGCCGTCAGCGGTGGTGTGCACCGGGAACTCCCGATACTCTCCCTGCTCCAGGTACTCGCCCACCAACGGCGCTCCGTACATCTCGCCGCCGCTGGCGTCAAACCGCCAGTACTCGGCAACGCCCATTCGCGCGTATAACCCGCGCTTGTCGCCCGTGTCGTTGGACGCCGTTGTCTCCGATGCCACCTCCAGCACGAAATCCGGCGGCTTGCCCACTTCCCAGATCAGGTACCCGTTGCGTCGCCGGATGGCGCGGGCATCCACGTCGAAGGCCGCGTACACGTCCGGTTGCAGCCGGCGGTTGCGGCCCGTCGGGTCGTAGTAGACGATGGTGTTGGTATCGGCGAAGGTATCCAGGCGGTCGGTGAGCAGGTCGGCCAGGATCTGCATCACGTAGAGGATGTGCGGGTTCTGCTGCATGGCGTCCGGCATCGGTTCCGGATCGGGCAGCGGCGGCGCGTCCGGCCCGAAAAACGGGTCAAGGTTGGGAATTGTGACGCCGTCGGACGGCGCGTAGGGCGTCTTGATGGTCATGGCAATTAACCAATAGCACAACGCACGGGGATCGGCCAGTCCGAGTGCGACATGGCGATCCCCGTCCGAAAACTGCCAACGAGTTGAGCTTGCGCGGCCGGACCTCAGGCCACCGCCGCCTCCTGGAAGTGCGGCATCACCTCAGTGGTGAACAACTCGATGGAGCGCATCACCTTGTGGTGCGGCAGGCCGGCGAACCCGAAGTTGCCGAAGACGTGGTTGATCCCCGCCTCCTGCACCTGCTTCAACCGCTCGGCGACCACCTCCGGCGTCCCCCGCAGCGGCGGCAGGCCGGCGTGGCCCACGTCATCCCGGCGGTCCCGGTCCGACTGGCGGTTGGCCCAGTGCTCGTAGCCCTTGGCGATGTTGCCGTTCTTGTCCATGGGCATCCCGATGGGCGCGCCGTTGCTGCCGATGGAGCGCAACACCCGTGAGGAGAAGTCCTCCAGCCCGACGGGATCACGCTCCGCCTCTTCCATCGTTGGCGCCACGTAGATCGACTTGGACATCGGCGGGTTCAGGTGCGCGTGGGGATGGCCGTACTCGTCCATCTTCTCCCGCCAGAGCTGGATCACCTGCGGGGCCTGCCCCAGGATGTCGGTCGGCCCGCCCGTGATTACCTGGATGTTCCGGCTGGCGGCGAAGTCGATGCTGGCCGGACTGGTGCTCACCGCCTGGAACAGCGGCGGATACGGCTTCTGCACCGGCTTGGGCAGCACCCACACGTCGTCGACGTTGGTGTACTTCCCGTGGAAGGTCAGCGTCTCCTCGGTCCAGGCCTTGATCATCACGTCGACGGCTTCCTGGAACCGCTCCCGGCTGGTATCGATGTCCACGCCGACGCCGTCGAACTCCTGCTGCTGGTAGCCGGCGCCGATGCCGAAGTTGATCCGGCCTCCGCTGATCACGTCCAGCATCGCCACTTCCTCGGCCACCAGCACCGGATTGTGCAGCGGCAGCACGATCACCGCCGTGCCGATGCGGATCTGCTTCGTGCTCCCGGCCACCACGCCCAGGAACGACCAGATACCCGACAGCAGCCCGTGGCGCGAGAAGCGGTGCTCGCCCAGCCACGCCTCATCCAGTCCCGCCTCATCGGCGAACCGGATCTGCTCCAGGGCATCGTTCAACGCTTGCGGCGGCGTGAAGTCCTGGTGATAGGGAACAATGGTGAAAATTCCGAACTGCATAACGCACCTCCTCGTTCACTTGATTTTGCTTCGACCTCGTCACTTCATTTGTGGTGGGTGATCGATGCTACAGTCCACTGACTGGAGCTCTTTGTTACTTACCCAAGTCGCCGACCAGGCCGGACAACCAATCCATAGTCTCTGGGTAGCGGGTCAGGTCCAGAACAAACTCCTGGCCGCGGCCGGCACTGCGAATATAGGCATGATTGCTGTCGCGCCGCCAGTTTTCGCGCTTGGTGTGGTAGGTCAACGGCGGTTTGCCGGCATCAGGATAGAACCACCGGGGCAGGCGCCAGTCCGATACGCCGGCGCCATTCGGGTCGGTCAGCGCCAACCGTGAGGCAAGTTTGGGAAACACGCCCCATCCGGGCAGCGGAGTCTGCGGCTCGGCACTGCCCAAATTCAGCGCTTCCGTCGCCATGTACACGGTATTGTTGCCGCCGTACAAGCGATAAAGGTGCGGGTGGTACAGTGCCCACGCCAATTCCTCGGGCAAATCGCCATCCCCGAGGTCTATGGTGCGGTATTTCTCCTCAATCTGTAGCCAGCCCCAGAGGATGTGCTGCCCTGGAGCGGATGAAACGAAACGCCAGCCGCGAGCGAATCGCTCAACGCGGCGGTATAAGCCGAAAAACAGGAACAAATCGCCGCGACCCACGCCCTGATTTGCAAGATGAGATTCAGCAGCACCAGCCTGTCCAAGCATCCCACGCCAGTCTCCCCACAAGGGGCGTGCGCGGCGATTCCGGTACGCCTCAAAGTTCAAATCAGGGTCGAAATGGGCAGTATCATCCGCCCCGTAGCGCCCCTTGGTCAGATCAGCGACTACAGATCCGATGTCAATATCACCGTGCCGAAGCTCTCCAAACTTCACGTCGTCATCTGATGGAATGGGCAGCGAGAATAAGGTGCCATCCGGGAAAATCGGGCTAGGACAGCCGCCGGCGGCGCTGTCGAATCCTTTGCGGCTGAGGATGAGACGCTTCGGCTGCATGTTCATACTCTTGGATTGCGAACGCTTGGCCGTGCTAACAGGGTTGCCGCATCATAGATCATATCTCTGCCACGGCAGCATCCGATTGAGTTCCAGCCACTCTGCGTACTCGGCCTTGTCGATGTACGACTCCATCGGAATATTGTGGAAGTCCAGTTTCAGCAAGATCATCCCCAACTTGGCCGCTATCGTGTTGAGATTGTGCGGGTCGAGCAACTGCCCGGAGTTCTCGTAGACCACGACAGTTTCCAGGTTGTCTTCACCATAGTGATCGAGCGTCGCTTCGACCGTTATGGGGCCGAAGGATACTCCACCTTTGAAGGCCTCCTCGAGCAGCGACTTCAGGTTTTCCTCGGCTGCTCGAACCGTGGATTCCGGTATTGCCATGTGGGGTCACCTCACATCTCACGGGCGACTGCCATCGGCTGACGTGTCAAAAACCGACGCGCTCGCACGCTCTTGCGCACGCTGCATAGACTCTACCCTCCCGTCCGTCGCGCGATCATCGCATCCGCCAGCGGGCTGGCTCCCGACTTCACCGTTATGTTCACCAGCGACGGCCGGCCCGAGTTGATGGCCCGCTCCACCGCCGGCGCAACCTCGTCCGGCTGCTCCACCAGCTCCGCGTACCCGCCGATGCCTTCAACCACCTGGTCGTAGCGGACGCCCGGCCGCAGCGCGGTGCCCACGTCCCGCCCGAAGTAGGCCAGCTGGAAGGTGCGGTCGATGCCCCAGTTCCCGTCGTTCCCCATGATGCCGGTGATGTTCAGGTTGTGCCGGATGCAGGTGTCATACTCCATCGAGTAGAACCCGAAGGAGCCGTCGCCCATGAACGCCAGCACCTTGCTGTCGGGGTAGGCCAGCTTGGCCGCCATGGCGTAGGGGATCGCTCCGCCCAGGTGACTCAACGGCCCGAGCCGCATGAAGTGACCCGGCGACCGCGCCGGCAGGTAGCAGCGTCCCCACTGCACGTAGTCGCCGCCGTCCAGGATGATGAACGTGTCCTCGTCCACCAGGTGCTCGATGCGCGTGTACACGTCCAACGGGTGCATCGGCGCCTCATTCGTGGCGTTGCTGCGCAGGCTGTCGAGCCACGCCTCCTGCTCCTGCTTCAGCTCGTTGATCCACGGCCCCAGGCTCCCGTTGTGCTTTGCCGCCCCCGTCAGTTGGTCGACGATGGCTCCCAAATCCCCCAGCAGACCCACGGCGACGCCGCGGTTGCGCCCGATCTCCGCCTCGGACGGATCGGCCTGGATCAGCTTGGCGTCGGCGTCGAAGATGCCGCCATAGCGATACCGATGATCCAGCCGCTTCCCCAGCAGCAGGACCACGTCGGCCTCGCGGAACTTGCGGGCGGTGCGGTTCAGCGCGCCATCGGCGTAGCCGAAGCACAGCGGATGCAGGTCGTCAATGAGACCCCGCGCCTGCTCCACGGTGAAGATGGGCGCGCCCGTGGCCTCTGCCAACGCTTCCAACTGCGCCGGTTCAACGGAGTAGCGCGCCGGATTGCCCACGATGATGACCGGACGCTGCGCGTTGGCCATCAGGTTCGCCGCCTGCTCGATCAGCTTGGGATCGCCCTGGGACCGGCCCATGTTGCGGTACTCCTGGGGCAGGAACGGAGGCAGGTCCTCCTCGCTGATGGGCGCCTCCTGCAGGTCGATGGGCAGGGTCAGGTGCACCGGGCCGGGCCGCCCGCTCATCGCCGTGCGGAAGGCGGTGGCCACGAACTCGGGAATGCGGTTCTTATCGTGGATCATCCAAGCGCCTTTCGAAACGGGCGCGGCCATCGCAACCTGGTCGATCTCCTGGAACGTCGCCTGGCCCTTCTCCGGCAACTCGGCGCAGCCAGCCACGAAGATCACCGGGCTTTCGGACGTGTAGATGGCGGGCAGTCCCGAGATGGCGTTGGCGAAGCCGGGACCGCCGGTGAACAGGGCCACCGCCGGCTGGCCGGTGATGCGCGCGTAGCCGTCAGCCATGTGCATCGCCGCGCCCTCGTGCCGCGTGTCGATGAACTCGATGCCCTCATCCGCCGCCGCGTCCACCAGGGGCAATATCGTGTCCCCGACAATCGTAAAGACCTTCTGCACCCCTTCCTGCTTCAGGCAGCGAATGAACAGATGCCCACCATTCAACTCCGGCATAAAACGAAACTCCTAAGCATGTCATGACCCGTTCCAAACGGGCCCGGCCATCTTACCATAGCGACTGCTCGACCCCCGAAATCGCCATGCTACAATCGCTCCACCAACCGCCTTTCGGCGAGGTCCATCATGACCACCAAACCTACGCCAAAATCTCGTCCGCACAGCGATAGCTACGGGCTCACCATGCTGCCCGACCCGCCCAAGCCGCCCGATGCCATGAAACAGCGTCCCCATATCGCCCGCATGGACCAGGTTCTGCGCGCCCACTTCGCCCACCGCCCCGACGTCCTGGTTTCCGGCGAAGGCTACTTGTGCGACGTTGCGGGAAACGCCCGCCGCTCGCCGAACCCCGACCTGCTCATATCCTTCGGACTCGACATTCCTCCCGATGTGATCGAAGACGTGGCCAACGGTTACACCATCTCCGAAGTCGGCAAGCCCCCCGAGTTCGTGCTGGAGGTGGCGTCGGAAACCACGGCCCGCCGCGATGAAACCGTCAAGCGGGACATTTACGCCGGCTTCGGCATATCGGAATACTGGCGCTTCGATCGCACCGGCGGCCGCTATTACGTCGCCGCGTTGGCCGGCGACCTGCTGGTCGACGGCGCCTACCAGCCGATCCCGCTGGAGACCGGCGACGACGGCATCATCCGGGGATACAGCCCCGCCCTGGACCTGGAGCTCCACTGGCACGACCGCCGCCTCCGCTTCTGGGACCCGGCAACACAGGCCTACCTGCCCGATTTGATCGAAGCGTTGGCAGCGCTGGCCGCAGCGCAGGAAGAGATAACCCAACTACGCGCCGAACTGGAACGGCAGCGGGACCAGAACTGAACTGGGCCAGCGTTTCGGTCAGGCTTCCTGGATCATTACATCGCCGCCGTCCCAGGCGTCCACGGCAACCCGGCTGCCTTCCAACAATTCCATGCCCAGCAGGGGCTGATCTATAGACTGGAAGACCTCAATTTCACGCAGCCGGCCGTGCCACGATACTTGAGTTTCGTAGTATTCAAACTCTTCCGCGTTGCCGCTGGCCAGGACGCCACGATGCCGGCCTTCGCTAGCCAGCCCAAGCCCGTTGATGTCCACTTCCGGCAGCATCAACCATCCGGTGAACCCGGTGTCCAGAACGACCTCGAACTGCTGCAACTCTCCACCAGCGTCCAGTACTGAGACGGCTAACCGCGGCTCCAGCCCGCCCAACTCGTTCCGAGTTACACTGCCGCTAATCACGTTTCACCAGCTTGATGCTGGTGTGTATTTTGTAAGTCACCGGCACGTCCACCCATTCCTCCCAGGTGAAAGCGTCCGGGCGTCGCTTCCGCAGCTTCCTGGCGGCAGTGATGTGCCGGTCGGCAATCTCATAGTCGCCGCTCTTCACGTCGATGACCACCACCTTGCCCTTGTGCTCCGGCCCCAAAGTAGGGTGTATCTTCTCGCGGTAGATGGCACGGCCAATGGCCGGAGTATCTGCTTCGTTGAATTCCATGATGCTCACCCTGTACCGCCATTCTAGCATGGGCCCATCCGCATCATGGTTCCTTGACACCGACCGGGGAGCCGACTAGCCTTGATGATGCCGCCGGCCGGAACGATACCGCGCCTGGGAGTCAAATGTGATGAGCGCCGAGGAAAATAACCAACCGAAGGGATCAATGCCAGACGACAAGGGCGCCGAAGGAGAAAAGAAGAAACGACCAGAAACGATAGCCGATTTCATGGCGCTTGATACCGTTGTCGGCGCTGTGAGCAGCAAAGAGGACGGCTACGTCGGACCGCCTGTGTCGGTGGACACCGGGAAACAGTTCACCGAAATACTGTGGCGAAAGTACCAACGCGAACAGGAAGCGGCCAAGCGCCGTAAAGATCAAAGCCAGCGATGACGCTGACTGACACTGGGCCGCTGGTTGCCTGATTAATCGTGACGACCAGCACTATGCAGCCTGCGCGGCCGCCTTGGAAGCCAATGCAGTTGCGTTCCCGCTGCTTACAACCTGGCCCTGTCTTGCCGAAGCGATGCACTTGCTGGAACGCGAGGGCGGCTACCGTTACCAAGCTGCCCTCTGGAGTATGTATTTCAGGGAAGAGCTCGTCCTCCACCAGCTAACGCCAGCGGAAACCGCCCGCATAGCGTCGTTAATGGAGCAATATCAAGATACGCCCATGGACCTGGCCGACGCCTCCTTGGTGGCCACCGCCGAGAGCCTGACCCAGCGACAGGTGTTCACAATTGACCGGCAGTTTTATGTGTACCGTCTGGGAGATGGCGCAGCGCTGGAGGTGGTGCCATAGAAGGCTTGTTGTTCAATGTGATATTGGGGTTTTGCTGTAACTTCAATATATGGATAGGCTGTCAATAGGAAGCGCCACTATTAAACGCGATATGGACTTGGTAAGGATGGTCCGTTGCGAAATTGAAGAACACGACATGGTTCGGAATCAATTCCTGGAACAAAATAAATCCACATGCCCTACCGACTTAGTCTTGGGTCATTTGGGTCTTATCTGCGAAGCCAATCTGGCGGCAAACATCATCCCGACGTCCCATGGCAGGGTGTTCTCGAATTTCCCAATCGCGTTGACTTAGGAAGGCCACGATTTTCTCGGTCTGTCCAGAAATGACGCTGTATGGAACCAAGCGAAAATACTGTGATGGAGCGGGCGGGCGGACTGAGCATAGATTTGTTGAAGGGTGTACTGTCCAGTCCACTCAAACAACAACTGGGTATCTGACCGCATTTGGGATGGCGCTCTCCAGTTGTGCGCCAAGACTACCCAGTTTTGACGTGTCCCACAACCGCATTCCCTCCCACGAGCCTCGACTGGCGTTTTGGCCACCCTCTACGTAATCGGCACCCCCATCGGCAACTTGGAGGACCTCACCCTCCGCGCCAGCCGCATCCTGTCCTCGGTGCCCCTGGTCGCCGCCGAGGACACCCGCGTCACCCGCCGCCTGCTCGCCCATCTCGACGCCCACCCGCGTCTGCTCAGCTGCCACGAGCACAACTGGAAACGCCAACTGCCCCGCCTGCTGGAAGCCCTCGCCGAGGGCGACGTCGCCCTTGCCACCGACGCCGGTTCACCTGCCATCAGCGACCCGGGCGCCGGCCTGGTCGCCGCAATAGCCGAGGCGGGTCATTCCGTGGTCACCATCCCCGGCGTCTCAGCCGTGACCGCCGCGCTATCCGTGGCCGGCTTCCCCGCCGACCGTTTCGTCTTCTTGGGTTTCCTGCCCCGCCGGCGTTCCGACCGCTCGGCAAGGCTCGTCGAAGCCGCTCGCTCGAAGCAGACCATCGTGCTGTTCGAATCGCCTCACCGCCTGCGCGCAACCCTGACCGACATCGCCGATTCGATGCACGACCCGCCCGTCGCGGTCTGCCGGGAACTCACCAAGTTCCACGAGGAGGTCTGGCGGGGAACAGCCTCAGACGCCCTCGACCACTTCACCGAGCCCCGGGGCGAGTTCACCATCGTCATCGGCCCCGTCAGTCTCGACGGCCACGAAGACTCGTCGAGCGAGGAAGAACGAATGGAGGCGGCCCGCCTCGCCCTCATGGACCACCGCGCCGTCGGAAAACGCGGACGCGACGCGGTGGCCGAGGTCGTCGCCTCCACCGGCCTCCCGCGCCGCGCCGTCTATGCCCTGTGGGTCGAGACCGGCGCCTCAACCCTTGCCGAAGGCGAACAACCCTAGGCGCAGACCACCACCGCCTCGCCCAGGCCCTCAATCGAGATCCGGCCCTCCGAGGCGAACCCCAGCTCCGTGGGCGGGATCAGGCTGCCCGTGATCACCGTGTCGCCGGCCTTCAGCGGATGGTTCCGTCTCGACAATTCGTTCGCCAGCCACACCAACGGCTCAAAGGGATGGCCCATCACGTCCCGGCCGTAGCCCTCGCCAACCTGCTCGTGGTTGATGCTCATCACGCCCTTGCAGCCCACCAGGTCCAGGTCCCGCCAGTTGGTCACCGGATCGCCCAGCACCACGCCCGAGTTCAGGATGTTGACCGCCACGCTCATCAGCGTGCGCTCCTCGGTGGTCAGGTCGGCCGGCGTCCTCATGTCCACGATCTCAAAGGCCGTCGCCACCTCGGCAACCGCATCCTCCACCGCGTCCCGCGTGTACGGCGCCCCGGATGCCGGCAGGTCCTTGCCCAGCGTCACGCCCACCTCGAGCTCGATACCCAGGTTCACGTACTCGGTGAAGTTCAGCACCACCGGCGACCGCAGGATGGTCTTTTCGAAAACCCCGCCCAGTACCGGATGATTGAGGCCAGCCCGCTCCTGCATCACCGGCGTGGTGTACGCCAGCTTGTAGCCGGCCAGCGGCCCCCACAGGCTCGACAGCATGCAATGTAGCTCAAGCTGTATGGCGTAGGCCTCGTCCAGCGTCTTGGGGAACAGGTCGGCCGGCAGGCGCTCGAAGGGCTGCACCTTGCGGTAGCTCTCGAAAATGAACTCGGCGGCCGCGCGGGCCGGTGTCGTGGTTACCATGGTGCGCCTCCTGGAGCGTTAGCCTCGGGTTGGTGTCAAGATGAGAGTCTCTGGGACCGTTGGGCGTGGTCGCCGCGTCGTTCAGACCGGCAAGTTGGCGCCCCATGATAGCAAAAGCCGCCAGCCGCCGGAGTATGAAACCGGCGGCTGGCGACGATGGGATCTTGCGTGAACGGCGAGCGGGCTACCGGGCCTCGCTGCCAGCCTCAAATCCGCAGTCGCGGTGCGTGCCGTCACAGAAGGGCTTGTTGTCCGACTGTCCGCAGCGGCAGAACGATACCCACTGCCCCTCGGGGATGGTGTAGTTGTTGCCGCTCTGGTCAACAATCTCGATCTCGCCGATGATCCGCAGCGGGCCGTTGCCCCGAATTTCTACCTTGACATCCGCCATTGTGATTCCTCCTCACGGTGGTTGACGATTTAGCGACCGGCTATCGGTCCGCCGTGTGCCCAAGTTAGCGGCAAGGACAGTCGGCGGCATGATTATTCACCAAATCGCAACCACGGTCAAATGCGCCGCCGCTCTAACCAGGGCCTTTTCAAAGTTAATCCGTCATTCCTGCGCAAGCAGGAATCCAGAGACCTCCGCTATTGGAAACGTTCTGGATTCCCGCTTTCGCGGGAATGACGAACCG
Organism: uncultured Dehalococcoidia bacterium; assembly: GCA_951813535.1. Classification (GTDB taxonomy): domain Bacteria; phylum Chloroflexota; class Dehalococcoidia; order Lucifugimonadales; family UBA3495; genus Bin87. The sequence continues at coordinate 4,312,009 of OX638345.1, forward strand.
GGTTGTAGGCCACCGTCAGAGACGTTGAAAAGGCCCTGCGCTCTCACGCGTGCCCGCTTGTGCCCGCTTTGCCGCGCGGGAACGTCAGAAGCAGGATTTTCAAGATTGGGGGATTATCAGGATCGCCACCGTTCGGTGATGGATCTCGCCCAATCCTGCCCAATCATAAAATCCCGCAAATCCTGATCCTGACGATTTACGAGTGGGTACGCATGCGCGCCACCCGTTACAGGTTCACCACCAGGTTGTCCGGCGCCCGGCAGAGGATCCCTTCCTGCACTTCGTCGTACGGGTTCTCCTCGATGTGCGGCGTGTTGGCCGGCACGAAGATGAAGTCGCCAGGCCCCGCCTCGATCCACTCCTCGAAATTCTCGCCGAAATAGACCCGCACGTGTCCCTTGATCACGTAGGCGGCGGTCTCGGCCTCCAGATGCGTGTGCGGCGGCCCCTTTTCGCGGGGCGCGGCGGTAACCTTGCCCATCCAGATCTTGGTGGTGTCGCCCTTGCCCGGCACGATGGCCGGCTGCCGCACCATCCCCGGCGTCTGGATCGTCTCGGAGGCGTCGCCCACGGTGTGCACCACGTAGGGCTTCATGTCCGTCTGCTGTTCAGTTGTCGTCATCGTGTTCGCTCCTTGGTTCGTGTCACGGGACATCCCGCGTATGCGGCGGGTCGACCGGATAGTCCTCCCGCCGCCCGGTATCGCCTTCCTGAATGATAAAGTCGCGACGGTCCCGATACAAGCGCGCCCGATTCAGCACCACCTCTTGCTCATCGTCCCCGTCGTCCAGCACGGACTTGATCGTGTCACCGTCCGCCATGAACCAGTATTTGTAATCGCCTACGAACAGATAAACATTGTCCATGACGAAGAACCGGGCCGGCACGCCCTCCCCGTTGCGAAAGCGCTCGCACACCGCCTCCAGCAACTCCCGCTGCCCATCCTTCTGCAACAGCACATACTCATGCGGCCAAGTCTCCCGGTAGGTGACGGCCTCCCGCCAAGGCGCGGAAGCGATCAGATCAGTGAGTTTCATGAGCCTCCTTCCATCGCGGTTGGACAGAACTCTTCCATCACTTTCTCAAGCCGTGGCTGCATAATATTCTTTAGCTCCACAATATTATTGCACATCCAGTCTCTTATCTCGTCCAGAGACTGGTCAGGATCCCCGAGATAACCATCTCGAGTCATCCCGACGCTGGACCGACGCCAGCCGCCGTGTTGCCCTATTACATCAAACTGGAGGTCTGGCAATTCGCGCTCCAACTCTAATCTATACTCGCTTAGCGCATCGAAAATACGACCGCTTTCGGCGCGGCTGCCGACGGAAATTGAGAGGAACACAAAAGGCCTGCTCCATTCAAAACCGGCATTGTACGCAACGCCGGGGAAGCCGGACGGAAACGATTGACTTCGTCCTGCCAGCGGAGCCATCCTGTCCGTAAACCCTTTGTTGCGCAGGTCTCGTAAAAGCCGCTGGAAAAATGCCTGCCGCTTTTGTGGTAAGTTTGCCTGCTCCTCTGGTGTGAGAACCGGCGCCTTGGGCCAGTTGTTGTGTAGGTCTATCGAAGAGAAGACCGCGTGAAATCCCGGAGCGTCTGGATGGCTATTGATGGGCCTCAAATTGCCGTCAGGGACGAGGCTTGCAACAACCGCGTAGAATTCTTTCTTGCCGTCCATGGCCTCTTTTAGCCATCCGAGTTGTCGTTGGTGATATTCCGAGAAAAATGGCGTCACCCAGACCAGAATGTCCGCATCACAATCGGCGGCGTAGCCGATAAGCCTGGCGAAATGGTCATTATCAGAGGGCTCGATTTGGTTCTCGATAGCAACTTTGCCCTTGCCTGTAACCTCCGCCAGTATGTCCAGATACCCGGACCAGCCGGACGCTTCTGTCTGAATCAGCGACAGCTCCATACCAATCGCTTTGCCCAGCAGGTGCAGATTGCTCGCGAGCCAAGGTGTGAAGTCAAGCGTTTCGTTGGGCCAAATATCCCGCAGACTCACCGGTTCCGGCTCGCCAGGATTTCCGCTCTGCATCGTGCGTTCCCCCTATAGCGTAGGGGCGAACAACCGTCCGCCCCTACGAATTCCTGCTATGTCACGACAGCCTATCCGCCGTTCTGGTCCCACAGCGCTTCCAGCACCGCGCCCGGGTTCATGGGCAGGTTGGTCATCCGCACGCCCGTCGCGTCGTGGATGGCGTTGGCGATGGCCGCCATCGGCGGCACGATGGGAACCTCGCCCACGCCGCGCACGCCGTAGGGATGCCCGGGGTTGGGCACCTCCACCACCACGGTGTCGATCATCGGCAGGTCCAGCGCCGTCGGCATCCGGTAGTCCAGGAAGCTGGAGTTCTGCATCTGCGCGTCGTCGTTGAAGAAGTACTCCTCGTTCAGCGCCCAGCCGATGCCCTGCACCGCGCCGCCCTGGATCTGCCCTTCCACGTAGGACGGGTGGATGGCCGTGCCCGCGTCCTGGATCGCCGTGTAGCGCAGGATGTCCACCTTGCCGGTGTCCACGTCCACCGCCACGTCGGCGATGTGCAGCGCGTAGGCGCCGCCCACGCCGGTGGGCGACACGTTGGCGCGCCCCACGATGGGACCGCCGGTGCCGTTCAGCCGCGACGCCAGTTCACGGAAGGTGAAGCGCAGTTCCGGCTCCGACTTGTGCTGGATCACGCCGTTGTCGTATTCCACGTTCTCGGGGTCGATGTCCCAGATGCGAGCGGCGCGGTTGATCATCTGCTGCTTGACGTCCTGCGCCGCCTCATAGGAGGCCCAGCCCGTCTTGAACGCGACGCCGCTGCCGCCGGTCATGGAAGTCCACCCGATGGAGTTGGTGTCGCCCACCGCTGGCGCAACGTCCTCGGCCGAGAGGCCCAGCACTTCGGCCACGTGCATCGCCGCCACCGCGCGGGAGCCGCCGATGTCCGGTGAACCCTCGACGAGGCTCACCGTGCCGTCGGTCAGCACACTCACGATGGCGCTGGCCGGGCCGCTGCCGTTGAACCAGAACCCGCCGGCCATCCCGCGTCCCACCTTCTTGCCCTCGGCTTCCGGTGACCGGTCGATGGGCGCGTTCCAGTGGTCGTGCTCCCGGGCCGCCTGAACGGTCTCCATCCAGCCGATGCTCCCGAACTGCGGTCCGGTGACCCGGCGGTCGCCCTGCTTGGCGCCGTTCTGGGTGCGGAAGTCCAGCTTGTCCATGCCGATCTTTTCGCAGATCTCGTCGACCACCGTCTCCACGGCGAAAGCCGCCGCCGGCGAGCCGGGGGCGCGGTACGCCGCCGTCTTCGGGTGGTTCAGCACCACGTCGGCAGCCTCGATCCGCCCGTTGGCGATGTTGTAGCAGGACAGGGCGCACTGCGCGCCCGGGTTCACGGGCGAGCCGGGATACGCGCCGGCCTCGTAGAACAGCGTCACGTCGGCGGCGGTGATTTTGCCGTCGTTGGTGACGCCCATCTTGACGCGCATGTAGCCGCCCGACGTGGGGCCCGTGCCCTCAAACACCTCGGTCCGCGACATCTGTATCTTCACCGGCCGGCCCGTCTTGCGCGATAGCGCCGCCGCCACCGGCTCCAGGTACACCAGCGTCTTGCCGCCGAACCCGCCGCCGATCTCCAGCTGCGTCACCAGCACCTTCGAGACGGGGAGCCCCATGATCGTCGCCGTCTGGTCGCGCACGTTGAAGTGCCCCTGGCTGCTGCACCAGATGTGCAGCGAGTCGTCGGCATTCCACAGCGCCGTGGCCGCGTGGGGCTCGATGTAGCCCTGGTGCACCGCCTTGGTGCGGAATTCCCGCTCCACCACCAGGTCGGCGGCCGCGAAGCCGGCTTCAATGTCGCCCAACTCGTAGAAGTACCGGTTGGGCACGTTGCCCACCTTGCCGGCATCGCCCTCGCCCAGCAAGCCGCCGGGCCGGACGTTGGGGTCGTTCAGGTTGGCCAGACGCTCGTGGACCAGCGGCGCGTCGTCGCGCATCGCCTCCAGCACGTCGGTCACCGGCTCCAGCACCTCGTAATCGACCTCGATGAGGGCCAGCGCCAGCTCAGCCTCGTGGGCGCTGTCGGCGGCCACCGCGGCGATGGCATGCCCCTTGTACAGGGCCTTCTCCGCGGCCAGGCAGTTGTTGCTCAGGAACTTGGGGTTGATCATCGCCCCCTCGCCCAGGTCCAGCACGCGCCCTCCAGCCTGGGGCAGGTCGGCGGCCGTCACCACCGCCTGGACGCCGGGCATGGCCTCCGCTTTGCTGGTGTCGATACTCTTGATCCGAGCATGGGCGTGCGGGCTTCGCAGCACCTTGCCGAAGAGCATCCCCGGCAGGGACAGGTCCGCGCCGTATTGCGCCCGGCCGGTGACCTTGTCGGTCCCGTCGTGCCGGATGGGTCGGCTCCCGATTACGCTGTAGCCGTTGGTAGCGGCCGATTGCTGAGTGGTCGTCATGGTTCACCTCGCAATGTCGAACGGTGGCGTTTGAGAAGGTGGATTACGTGTTGCCGCCATCTTACCATACGGGCCTGCCGTTGCTGGAAATTTGTCCCGGTTTGCCAGTTGTGCAGCGTTTGTTGTGTTAGAATCTGAAAAACTGATGCTTGAGCCGCACGCGCTGAACCGCTGACGTTCTGCCACCTTCCCCCACTCGAAGTCCGAACGCAGCCCGCGCAGGAATTTCATAAAACCCGTCGCCCCATGACACGACCGCGCGCTGCGGACCATGGCACGACCCAACGCCTTCCGCACCCGTCGTTGCACGCCAACTGCACGAATGACATGAAATTTGTGCTTGCTTTATTAGAATTTGACGATGTGTGCGCTATAATTGCCGAACTCAGAACCCGACGATTGCGGTGAACGCCCGGCTCACGCCCGGCCGATCGCCCTGGAGGAATAGCGGCACATGAAACCCCTGGACGGCATCAAGGTACTGGACCTTACCCGCGCCCTCGCCGGCCCTTTCTGCGCCACCATGCTCGGCGACTACGGAGCCGACGTCATCAAGATTGAACGTCCCGGCGCCGGCGACGATACCCGTGGGTGGGGACCACCGTTCATCGGCGAGGAATCCGCCTACTTCCTCTCGGTCAATCGCAGCAAGCGCAGCCTCACCCTCAACCTCCGCGACGAGAAAGCCCAGCAGATCTTCCTCAAGCTGGCTGCCGACGCCGACGTGATCGTTGAAAACTTCACGCCCGACGTGATGAGCAACTTCAACCTCGGCTACGAGGAAGTGAAGAAGATCAATCCCGCCATCGTCTATTGCTCCATCTCCGGTTTCGGCGCCAGCGGGCCCTACCGCGACCGCCCGGCCTACGACCAGATCATGCAGGGCGTCAGCGGCCTGATGAGCATCACCGGCGACCTCGGCGGCGACCCTCAGAAGGTTGGCATCGCCGTATCCGACATCGGCGCCGGAATGTGGGCCGCCTTCGCCATCATGGCCGCCCTGTTCCATCGCAACTCTCCCGTCGGCAAGGGCGCCGGCCAGTACATCGACCTCTCCATGCTCGACGCCCAGGTCGCCTGGATGACCTACCAGGCCGGCTACTACTTCGCCACCGGCGACGCCCCCCAGCGGCTGGGCGCGGCCCATCCCACCCTCGTCCCCTACCAGGGCTTCAAGGGCGGTGATGGCAAGTTCTTCAACGTCGCGGTCGGCTCCGAGCGCCTTTGGGATCGGTTCTGCCAAGGCATCAACCGCACCGACTTGAAGGACCACCCCGACTACGCCACCAACGGCGACCGCGTGAACCACCGCTCCGAGCTGGTCTCGCTTCTGGTGGAACACTTCCGGGGCAAGGACGCCGACGACTGGGTCGCCGACCTGCAGGCCGTCAGCGTCCCCGCCGGCCCCATCAACGACCTGAAGGACGTGTTCAACGACCCACAGGTGCAACACCGGGAGATGCTCCTGGAAATGCCCCATCCGACCCTGGGCACAATCCAGCAAACCGGCCTGCCCATAAAATTCTCCGAGACCCCCGGCGAACTGGACAAGCATCCCCCCTTGCTGGGCGAACACAACCACCAGATACTCAACGACCTGGGATATTCCGATTCCGACATCGACCAGCTGGCCACCTCCGGCGTCATATAGACCCCGTCGAATTGTGAGGTCAGGGAGGTAGTCACATGGACTTCGGACTCCAGGATACGGTTGCCCTGGTGGTGGACTCGCATCTTGCCATCGCCACCGCCACCGCCACCGCATTGGCGAAAGAGGGGGCGATCCTTTCGCTCACCGCGCCCGACAACTACCGCATGCGGCACGTCGAGATGGAAATCGCCCGCAAGCACGTCCCGCAGGATCGGTTCCGCGCCGTCATCGCCGACCTCGACCGGGAACAGGATATCCACCGCCTGGTCCGCGAGACTCTGCACCGCCAGGGCAACATCAGCGTCATGGTCACCACCGTACAGGACCAGGGCAACTCACCGGCCAGCGAACTCGAAGACGAGCAGATCGAGCCGGCCCTGGCTCGCAACTTCATGTCCGCCGTTCACCTGACCCGCGAGGTCCTGCCTCACATGAGGCGCTACGGCATGGGCCGCATCATCAACCTCGTCCCGTTCTCCGCCATGGAAGTGTCCCCGCACAACACTCTCTCGTCGCTCAGCCTGGCGCCGGTGCTGGCGTATTTCAAGGGTCTTGCGTCCGAGCTGGCCCCGAACAATATCACGGTCAACAACGTGATCTACGCCGGCGTCCATTCCGAGGAGATCGACGATCCCCAGCATCCCCCAGGATCCGACGAGCCCGACGCCTCGGACGGTGCGGAGCAGGCGCAGACCTGCACGCAGTCCACCCTCGAGAAAATCGTCGCGGAAGCCCCCATGAAACGCATGGGCACGCCCAAGGAAATCGGCGACATCGTCTGCATGATCGCGTCGTCCCAGGCATCCTATCTCACCGGCGCCAACATCATCGTCGACGGCGGCATCCACCACAACTACGCCTGATCCGCCCGGACGTTTCACCCCCGCATCCCCCCGGCCCCATCCGTCGTCCCAACCTCAACCCGTCGGTCCCAGCGCCGACCCGTCATTCTGGCTTTGAGCCGGAATCCAGGCGCCCCTCCAGGCCGGCAGCGTCGCCCCTCTGCCATTCCTCGGATTGGTGACAACCGCCCCAAGACGGGTTAGGATCAGGCAACGCCCAACTCCCAGCGGCTGCGCACCAAGGAGACCCTCATGGCCAACGCCCGGATGCTTGACGACGCCCGAGAGTACCTGCAAGCGGAAGACCTCCCCGGCTGGCTGATCTACGACTACCTCGGCTGCAACCCGGTACTGGCCCAGGTCGCCCAGCCGTCGGGCCACGTCACCCGCCCCGTCTTCCTGTTCGTGCCCGCAACCGGCGCACCCCGCCTGCTCACCCACCATGTGGACGCCGGCAAGTTCGCGGACTCCGGAGAAGGAACCGACCTGGAGCAGGTGGTGTACAGCAGCCGGGTCACCCTGGAGAGCGCCCTGCAAAACACGCTTTCCGGCTGCGGCCGCGTCGCCATGGAATACTCCCCTCGCAACGGCCTCCCCCGCGTCTCGCGGGTCGACGCCGGAACCGTCGAGCTGGTCCAGAGCATGGGCGCCCATGTGGTCTCCTCCGCCGACCTGATGCAGTACGCCACCCAGCGTTGGTCAGCGGACCAGTTGGCGGGACACCAGCGGACCGCCGAGAAGTTGGGCCGCATCGTCAACGAGGCCTTTGCGCGCATCGGCCACCGCCTCGCCGACGGCCCCACCGAGTTCGAGATCGCCGAATTCATCCGCGCCCGCTTCCGTGAGGAGGGCCTGGTCGCAGCCGACGGCCCCATCGTTTCCACCAACGCCCACTGCTCCGACCCCCACTACGAGCCCGCGGCTGAGGGCAGCAGCGTCATCGCCCCCGGCGATTGGGTCCTCATCGACCTCTGGGCCCGTGAGGACACGCCCGGCAGCGTCTACGCCGACATCACCTGGACCGCCTACGTCGGCGACAACCCGTCCGACCGTCACCGCCAGGTCTTCGACATCGTCCTCGGCGCGCGCGACGCCGCCCTGGCCTTCCTACAGGACTCCTTCTCTCGCGGCGAGCCCATCCAGGGCTGGCAGGCCGACGACGTGGCCCGCTCCTACATCTCCGACCACGGCTTAGGCGACTACTTCACCCACCGCCTGGGCCACAGCATCTACCACACCGTCCACGGCGAGGGCGTCAACCTGGACAACTTCGAGACCCACGACACCCGCCGGATCATCCCCGGCATCGGCTTCTCGATTGAGCCGGGCATCTACCTGCCCGAGTTCGGCGTACGCTCCGAGATCGACGCCTACATGAGCGAGGAGGGCCCCTACGCCTCGTCCCCCGTGCAGCGGGACATCGTGCTGATTACGGCCCCGTGATCGTCCCCGCGAACTCCAGCTCCAGCAGGATTTCGTCCTCCACGCTCACCACTATCGCCACTCGGGGCTTGTCCATCCCGAAGTCCTCGAAGGTGAACATCACGCTGGCGAAGCCGGCGACCGTCCCATCCCCAGGAAACTCGGCCATGGCGTCCCACGTCACCTCCCGCGTCTGATCCTTGACGGTGAGATCACCGGTGATGGTGAACTCCACCGGCCCGCTGGCATCGGCAATCGACGCCGGCAAACCGTCCACCGACGTGGGCTGGAACACCACCTCCGGATAGGTGTCCGTGACCAGGGTGCGGTTGCGCACGTAGCCGTCCCGCCGGTTGCTGTCCGTCCGCAGCGTCGCCGCCTGCACCACTATGCGGCTGCCGTCCGCCGCCACGTTGCCGTCCGCATCAAAGGCGATGCGGCCCGCCACGTCCGACGTTTCGCCGATGGCGATCTTGAAGCCCGTGTTGGCCAGCACTTCCTCCACCTTGTAACGGGCGATGGTGCTTTCGCTCAACGTGAAAACGGTGGCGCCGGACGGCGCCGCCGGTTCCTGCGCCGGAGCTTCCGTCGGCGCCACCGTGGCAGCCATGGCCTCTGTGGGCGCAATCGTCGGTGCAGCCGCGGGCGCGTTCGTCGGCCCGGCGGTGGGGGCCGCAACGGTCGGCGCGGCAGTTGCGGCGGGAGGAGCCTGCGTAGCTGCCGCCGGCGCCGAGGTGGCGGGCGCGGCCGGAGCAGCCGGAGCGGCGGACGGTTCCGCAGCCGGGCCGCCACACGCGACCGTCAGCAGCGCCGACACGAGCATCAGCGCGAGAAATGAGGCAAACGAGGGGAAAAAGCGCATCAGTACAAATCTCCTGAAGTTATTGGTGTCGGGGCATTTCAGTGATCGTAGCGTTGCAATTTAGATGGTTTAGTTTCCCATCATTCCGGTGCAAGAACAGTCTGCCCGTACTGATACGGGGCCGGAATCCAGTAACCCCTCATATGTAAAAATCCTGTCCATCCTGTGCATCCATGCAAATGAACCACCTGAAACGGAACGCTACCTTCAGTGAGTCTAACATTGCCCGCCTCAGGGGGCGGGGGTACAATCTCGCCAACATCCGCCAAGAAGGGAGCAACCCATCATGAAATTCGGCCTGGCCTACGAAATGCAGCGTCCCGAACTGGACGATCACGCCGTCATCGAGGAAACCATCGAGCAGGTCTGCCTGGCCGACGAGATGGGCTTCGATTATGTCTGGTTCGTGGAGCATCACTTCCTCACCACCTTCAGCATGTCGCCCTGCCCCGAGGTCATCTTCGGCGCCCTCAGCCGCCTCACCAAGCGCATCCGCCTGGGCTTCGGCGTGGTCATCCTGCCCTATCATCATCCCGTCCGCGTCGCCGAGCGCGTCGCCATGGTCGACCACCTCACCAACGGCCGCGTCGACATGGGCACCGGCCGCAGCGCCGCCTACGAGCAGACCGGCATGGGCATCGACCCTCGCGACACCCGCGAGATGTGGGAGGAATCCCTCAGGATGATCCCCCAGATCTGGGATTCCGACTACTTCGAGTGGGAGGGCAAGTACTGGAACGTCCCGCCGCGCCAGGTCCTACCCAAGCCCTACCAGCAGCCCCATCCGCCCATCTGGGTCGCTGCCCTCCAGCCGGCAACCTACGAGCTGGCCGCCCAGCGCGGCATCGGCGTCATGGCCCTGGGCGTCAGCGCCCCCTCGGTGCTGGAGCCCCACATCGCCACCTACCGCGAGAACATCAAGAAGGCCCAGCCCGTGGGCCGGTTCGTCAACAACCAATGGCTCAGCTCGGTGTTTGGCCTTTGCGGACCCGACAACAGCGCCACCCGACAGCTCTGCACCGACTCCCTCAAGACCTTCTTCGGCCCCGGTCGTCCCTACGTCCAGGACCAGAAGGACGTCTACGCCCGCCTGCTTGACCAGTGGGGCGGCATCCCCGAGCATCTGGAGCAGAACTTCTCCCGCTACGTCGACGTGCCCCCGGACTCCGCTGACAGCAATGGCGAGGCGGCGGACGGCGGTGTCGACCTGTCCGGCGGAACCGCCCTGGCCCAGAAGATCTGGGAGGAGTTCGACGCCGACACCCTAGCCGAGCGCGGCGTCATCGTCGCCGGCGACCCCGACAGCTGCATCAAGGCCGCCAAGATGCACGAGGCCACCGGCGTCGACCAGCTCCAATTCCTCATGGCCACCGAGACCGTCGCTCACGACAAGGTCATGGAATCCATCGAAATGTTCGGCAAGCACGTCTTCCCGGCATTCAAGTAATGCCGTCCAGAGACGCCGGAAGGTGTGCTACGCTGTAATAACCGGCGGCGTCCGCCGGTCATCATCAGAGACAGTACAGAATGACTACTATTGCCCCTGAACTCAACCTGCCCCCGGATCACCCGCTGCGGCAGATCCTCGATACCATCGCCGCGCATCCTGAGGTGCGCGAGCCGGTGCTGCGCGTCCTGCTTACCGAGGACTTCCTGGCTCTGCCGGCGCGGGCGGATGCGCTAACGGAGCAGGTGCAGGGGTTGCGAGAAGAATTTGGCGGCTTTCGCGAGGAAACCCGCCAGCAGTTCCTCGCTGTCCACGAGCGCATTGACGAAACCAATCACTCTCTGGGTGAGCGCATTGACGACACCAATCGTTCCCTGGGTGAGCGCATCGACGAAACCAATCGCTCTCTGGGTGAGCGCATCGACGAAACCAATCGCTCTCTGGGTGAGCGCATCGACGAAACCAATCGCTCTCTGGGTGAGCGCATCGACGAAACCAATCGCTCTCTGGGTGAGCGCATCGACGAAACCAATCGCTCTCTGGGCGAGCGCATCGACGAAAGCCGCCGAGACGTCATCAGTCAAATAAACGGTTCCATCGGGCGGTTGCGCGGCGAGACCTACGAAAGGAAGTGCGCCGAGAAGCTTGACACCATCCTGGTTGACCACTTCCGCTATGCCGTAGAGTATGATCGGACCGCGATTATCGACCGGCTGGTTCAGGCGCGCCATGACCGCCTGATCAGCCGCGCGGAATACCTTGACGCACGCAGCGTTGACATCGTCGCTCAGGAAAAAGCTGGCTACGACGAGGACCAGCACCTGGCCGCCGTCGAGGTATCGATCACCTTCAATCGGGACGATTTGGAAACGGCTGCCCGACGGGCCGCGATAGTCGGCCGGGTTTTTGGTCTCAGAACAGACGCCTTTGTCGCAACCAACGGCGCCTGGCCTGATGAAGTAAACGAAGTAGCTCGACAGTTGGGCGTCACTATCGTCCGGCATTTCCTGCCGGAATTCGCCGCGGAATAGTCCAACTGCTCAAGGCTTCGATAGTGCCCGATGGTTGTTCCGATGACTTCTGCCACACCCGAACACGGTCGTCGTCCGTTTAAAAATTAGACGATCTTTATTTTCAATTGATTTGCGCCGACGAGCTCTATCGGGTTACCTACGATTGGTTTGACTGCGCGATAGTCGTCAGCAGTAAGGAAACCGTTGCGCTGTTACGCGGCGCGCCGCGCAGAGGTAATAAGTCGGGTGATGGGCTGCCGGACCGACGCTTTCGTAGTCACTCATCACGAGTGGCCAGTTGATGCAAATGAAGTCGCCCGGCAACTGGGCGTGACCATCGTCAAGCACGAGGCTCCCGAGTTTGAAACTGCGTAGGGGCGACCGTTCCGGTCGCCCCCATCCTATGCCATCGGTTGCCAATCAGCCCGTCACGCCGGCTCACCCCGTCAAATCGCTCACCCGCGGCGCCACCTCCTCGGCGATCAGCCGCAGGCAGTCCATCTCCCACTGGTGGTCGTCCGGATCCTGCGTGATGCACAGCAGGTGCCCGAACCCGCCGACGCCATCGTAAAGCTGCCGGATCCGCTGGGCGCACTCGTCCGGATCGCCCACGATCCAGATGTTCTCCATCATGTAGTCGACGGTCAGGTCGTCGTCGCTCATATTCGGGTCGATCTTGGTGGCTTGGATCAGCCCCGACCCCAACCGGTTGGGCAGCTGATGCTGCAGGTAGTTGCGTCCCAACACTGCGTAGGCCCGTTCCCTCGCCTCCTCGCTGGTCTCCGCCACGAACACGTCCCGTCCGATGCGCCAGTCGGAGCGGCTGGCCTCCCGGCCGGCCTCGGCGGCGGCATCTTCCACCGTGGTCCAGTGGTCCGCCAGGTACTGCGGCGCCAGGTTGCTGCTGCTCATGGGAATGTAGCCCTCGCGTCCGGCGACCCGGATGCTGCTGCTTCCGATGGACGTGGCGGCCACGCCGATGGGCGGGTGCGGCTGTTGCAGCGGCTTCATGTGCAGCCCCCGCTCCAGCACCGGGTCCAGCTCCGGCGCCTCGATGTCGAAGAACTCCCCGTGATACGAGAACTGCCCCTCCGACGCCCACAGGCTCAACACGACGTCCAGCACTTCGGCGGCCCGCCGTCGCACGTCGTCGCCCTGGCTCGGGTCCATTCCGAAAAGCTGCAGGTCGGTGGGTATCGCCCGGTGCCCGATGCCCCAGTACAGCCGGCCCCGCGTCAGATGGTCCAGCATGGCGATCCGGTGCGCCAGCTCGATGGGGTTGTGGATGGGCAGCAGCGTCACCCCCGTGGCCAGCCGGATGTTCTCCGTCATGGCCGAAGCCTTGGCGATCAGCAGGTCCGGGAACGGCGCATTCTCCCAGCGCTCGGTGAGGTGCTCGCCGATCCACGCCTCGTGGAACCCCAGCCGGTCGGCCTCCTGCAGCAGGTCAAGGTCCCGGTCGTAGGAATCGGCGTAGGAACGGTGCGGCGGATGCAGCGGCATCATGAACAGGCCGAATTGCATGTCTGACTCCTTGTCTCGGTTGGTTCCGCCAGAATAACCCAGCGCGCCATCTGCGGCAAACGGACGCTACAGCAGCCGCCGTACCGGGTAATCGGGAAAGTTCCGGTTCCAAGCGTCGATGTTGAACACGCCGCAGCCGCTGACAAGCGGTCTGGTCCAAGTCACCGAACTCGGCAACTGCAACGGCAGAATGCGCTCCAGAGCATTAGTCCGGCGCAGCATATCCCCGGAGCTCAAATCGTGCTGAGCAATCAGTACCAGATAGTAAATCGCTTTGTCTGCCCAGCCAGACGCCCATTCGTACAGAAACGAATCACGGTACTTGTACTTTAACTCTTCGTCACGCTGGCCCTCTTCAAAGCTTCTCAAAAACTCGGCGCGAGCTTGCCGCGGTATATCGGGAGCATCTGGGTCTTTGAACTCGATGAACAAATAGTGATCAGGAAATTCGAGGATGAAATCCACCGCTTTCATACAATGACTGAGCCCGTGGCCGTCATCGTCGAACTTGCGAGCGTTCACCGCGCCCTGAATCGAAATTTGTAGATTGCCCTCCGTAAGCGCGATCATCGCTTCAATCCGCCCAGGCTCCGCTGGATCTGACGGTCGTAAAGGTCGTCAAAAGCCTCGTCAATCGCGTTGGGGTGTATGTCCAGGTAACTTCCAGTACTGCGGCACCCTATCTCGCCGTCCTCATCCCGGTACAGCGAATGGAACGCCACCACGTCCTCCTCCGTCATCTGCAGGTCCAGCTCCTTGAGGATCACGTAGTCATGCGTCGCAAAGAATACCTGCACCCCCGCCCGCTGCAACTCCAGCAGCACCTCGATCACCACGCGAAACATCTTGGGGTTCAGGTTGGCCTCCGGCTCATCCCAGAAAAGCACCGACCCTTTCTGCAAAGTCCCATTCCGTATCAACAGCCACAGTAACCCCAGCTTCCGCCACCCCTCCGCCAGCAGGGTGAACTCGAGGTTGCCCTGCTCATTGCTCAGGAAGAACTCCTCGCCGCTGACCGTAACCTTGCCACCGATCACGTACTCTAGATTTTCAAGCAATTGTTGGTGGGCGTCATCGGTCAGTTCACGCAGAGCAGGGAGGTTTGCCCGAAGCAAAATATCCCGATAAACCTCTTCAAAATGAACTTCGCGCGCTTCGTAAAGCGACAAAAACCCTGGCGCGTTTGCCAGCATGTTTTTCGCTGGGATGTAAACGCTTTTCATATCCGGTCTTTGCGGGTCCGTCGGTGTGGTTGCGTATCTCGTGTCACGTCCAGTCAAAGAGCAACGAACGTGCCACACGCCTACGTGGACTTCGACAGATCCTCCAACTGCCTCATACCCCTGCCGGACCAATCGCCCACTCGCGCGACCCGAGGGAAGGAACACCCCAACCAACTTTTGGGCGAGGGACCTGTCTTCTGTGCCGTAGTTACACGCCGCATAGCACGCCTTCATCAAGTGAGTCTTCCCCGTCCCGTTCGCACCAACCAGCGCATTGATGCCGGGCGAAAACTCCACCTCCAAGTCCTTGAAGGCGGTGAAATTCTTCAACTTTATCTTCGTAACAGGCATGGTGCTTCCTCGTAGTATCGGGCCCTTTTCGATGCTAGTCCTGCCCTCCGCCAACTGTCAAACCGGCCCATGCCGCCCTCAAGACCCCCGTGTATAATCGATTCATCTCCCGAATAAACACCGCAGGTTCACACCCATGCCCTTCTTCAAACGCCGCCCCGGCATCGCCGTCGTCGAAATGCACGGCGTCATCGGCGCCGCCATCAAGGAACCCGACTACTCGCGCATCCTCGAGCGCGTCGCCAACAACCGCAAGATCGGCGCCCTGGTGCTGGACATCGACTCCCCAGGCGGCTCGGCCACCGCCAGCGACCTGATCTACGAGAACGTCCGCCGCGTCGCGCAGCGCAAACCCGTGGTCGCCTACATTCGCGGCCTGGGCGCATCCGGCGGATACTACATCGCCTGCGGAGCCGGAACCATCATGGCCTCCCGCGCCGCCCTGGTGGGCTCCATCGGCGTGATCTACATGCGCCCCATTGTCGAGCAGTTGCTGAGCAAGGTCGGCGTGGAGATCTCCATCTTCAAGGGCGGACGCCTCAAGGATATGTCCGGCTTCTGGCGCCATCCCACCGACGAGGAAGCGGACAAGTTCCAGGACCTCATCGGCCAGATCTATTCCCTGTTCGTGTCCGTCGTCTCCGACAGCCGCAATATGACCACGGAAGAGGCGACCGACCTCGCCACTGGCGAACTCTTCACCGCCCCTTCCGCGCGCGAGCGCCGCCTCATCGACCGCACAGGCAATTTCGACGACGCCGTCGCCGAGGCCATGCGCCTCAGCGGCGCCCGTCGCAGGATACGCAGATTCCGACCCAAGCGCCCGTTTATGGAACGGCTCAGCCCCTTCCGTGGGTCCACCGCTCAGTGGCGCGCCCTGTCCGGCCTAGCCGCGATGGCCTCCGGCGGCATCTACATGCTGGAACCCGGGTTCTTGGGATACGGCCTGACCCACACCGGCGACGACTGAGCCGCGCCCCTACCCTTCGGCCGCCTTGGCCTCCTGCCACAGCGCTTCCTTGTCGTCCAGCGGCAGCGCGGTAAAGTCCTGCTCTCGTTCCGACGCCAGCCGTTCCATAGCCTGGTAGCGGTTCCGGAACTTGCCGTTGGCCTGCCGCAGTGCATCCTCCGCATGGATGCCCGACCAGCGCGCCAGGTTCACCAGCGCGAACAGCACGTCGCCGAACTCGTCCAGCCGTTCCTCCGGCGTCCCGGCTGCCCGGAACTCTCCGATCTCTTCCACCAGTTTGTCCAGAACGCCATCCACCTCGTCCCAGTCGAACCCAAAGCGCGCCGCCCGGTCCTGCATGAGCTGAGCGGCGGTGAGCGCCGGCAACGCCGCCGGCACGCTGTCCATCGCCGACGGCTCCGGTTTGCCCGCCTCCCGCCTCTCCTCCGCCTTCAGCTGCTCCCAGTTGCGCTCCACCTGCCGCGCATCGGACGCGCTGCCGTCGGCGAACACGTGAGGATGCCGCCGGATCAGCTTGCGGTTGATCGCGGTCAGCACATCAGCGATGTCGAACTCTCCGGCCTGCCTGGCGATATCGGCGTGAAACGCCACCTGCACCAGGATATCCCCCAGCTCCTCGGCCAACTCCAGCGGTTCCCCGGCGTCGATGGCCTCCAGGGTTTCGTAGCATTCTTCCAGCAGGTTGCGCTTCAGCGACTCGTGGGTCTGCTCGGCGTCCCACGGGCAACCGCCCGGCGCCCGGAGCCGCGCCACCACGTCGATCAGGGACTGGAACTCCCCAATGCGCTCTTCCGGTATCGGTGAGTTTGTCGGAGACGTAACATCGTTCTGCATAGTGACGCCAGTATATCCCACCCTCCATTCCCGCGCGTTCGCAGGGCCTGTGCAAAGTCGATTCCGGCGGCAAATGTCAGAATCAGAATTTACCGGATTTTGACATTTTCAGGATGTTCATAAATCCCGAAAATCTTCTAATCCTGGCAATCCTGATTCTGACAATGACTTTGCACCAGCCCTGGCGCGTTCGCCTCACGTTTGATAAGCCAACTATCCTTCGGGTAATCTGTAATCGGTCGCAGCCCACCACCGGAGCCTCGTCATGGCAACGAAACCCATCGTCACCGGCGCCCGCATATCCATCGCCGAGTTCCTGGACCTTCCCGACACGGAAGAACGGAACAAAATGGAACTGGACGACGGAGAGCTTTACATCATGCCCAGACCGCGACGTGAACACCAGTCGACGCTATTCTGGTTGATCCGGCACATCGCGGATTACATTAGGAGATTCGCGGAGCCGCCTGCCGAAGCCTATCCCGACCTGGTGGTTGTGCTGTCCCGTAACCCGCGCCGGGTCTTGGTGCCGGACCTGACCATCATATTATCTGATCGCTCCGACATCTTTGTCGACGGTTGCGCCGAGGGGGCGCCCGACATCGTCGTGGAAATCCTCTCCACCGACCGCAGCCGGGACCTTGATCGCAAGCGGCTACTCTATGCTGAGGCCGGCGTTTCCGAGTACTGGATCTTCGACCCTGAAAACGACACGGCCCTTCTACTGGAATTCCGCGACGGCGATTACGTCTCCCGAGACCTCCTGAGCGCTTCCGACACCTTGACCACGCCCCGGCTGCCCGGCCTCGCCATTCCCTTGGCCGACGTGTTCCAACATCCCCAGCGCCCCGCCGATGCCTAACCAACTCAGACACGAATCCCAGGAAGCCCACCACCGGAGCCTCGTCATGGCAACGAAACCCATCGTCACCGGCGCCCGCATGTCCATCGCCGAGTTCCTGGACCTTCCCGACACGGAAGAACGGAACAAAATGGAACTGGACGACGGAGAGCTTTACATCATGCCAAGACCGCGATTTGTCCACCAATTTCTGGTCATGCGGATTGCCATGTACATTTCGAACTATCTGGACAGCTTCGCTGAGCCGCCGGCTTCAGTCCATATCGACCCCGTCACCATCTTCTCGCGGGAGCCGGGCTATGTCCTGGTACCCGACCTCACGGTTATCCTGTCCGACGGTCCCGGTCAAATAGTGGGCGGCTATTTTGAGGGCGTCCCCGACATCACGGTGGAAGTGCTCTCGACCGACCGCAACCGCGATCTCGTTCGCAAGCGCCAGATTTACAGCGAGGCGGGCGTTTCCGAGTACTGGATTTTCGACCCTGAAAACGACACCGCCTTGCTCCTCGAGCTGCGCGATGGCGATTACGTCTCCCGCGCCCTCCTGACCGCTGACGACACCTTGACCACCCCTCTGCTGCCCGGTCTGGCCATTCCGCTGTCCGAATTATTCCACCATCGCCAGCGCCCCACCGATGCCTAGCCGCCGGCCCGTCGCCATCACCCTGACCGCCGCACGGGTCCTCGCCATTCCCGCCGTCCTCCTCTTCCTCGTCGCCGGCTCCGTGACCTGGGCGGTCAACGACCCGGGCCTCTATCGCAACGGCTTCCAGCGCTATCACACCGCCCAGAGGTCCGGCATCTCCGACCCCGACCTGATAGCCATCGGCGCCGACCTCCGCCGCTACTTCAACACCTCGATCGAACCCCTTGCGGTGCGCGCGCCCATCTACGGCGCCGAGCGGGAGGTCTTCAACCAGCGCGAAGTGGCCCACATGTACGACGTCAAGCGCCTGGTCCGCGGCACCTACTGGGTCGCCCTGGGCTCAGCGCTGTGGATACTGTCCACCCTGGCCATCGTAGTCGCCACTGATCGCGCGGCATGGCCCGACCGAGCGGCGCGGCTGGCCATCTGGGGCGGCTCCATAACCCTGATCGCGGTCTTCCTGGTCGGTCTGGCGGCGCTCGCCAGCTTCGAGCAACTCTTCCTGCTCTTCCACCGCCTCAGCTTCGCCAACGACCTCTGGATGCTGGACCCGCGCACCGACTACCTGCTCATCCTCTTTCCCGCCGGCTTCTGGTTCGACGCCACCATGCGCGTCGCCCTCACCTCGGTGCTGGGCGCGGTGCTACTCCTGTCCGCCGGCATTGCGAGCCTCGGCTATCGCAAATGGAACGCAAATCGGCGAAACGAACCGGGTTCGCCGCCCGATCAACCGGCTAGCGTTTCAGAGTGACTGCTCCGGCGCCTCCGGCAACCGGGCCAGCAGCGACTCCAACCCCAGCGACCCGCACAGCTCTTCCAGATCCGGCCGGCGCACTCCGGTCCATCGCACCTGTTCCGGTTCGGTTTCGTCCAGCGGCACATCCAGCCTGAGGGTGGCCAGGTCGCGGTAGAGCAACGCGTCGTCCCATTGCTCCGTGAGCGCCGCCATCAGGTTCCCAGCGCCGCGCACCTTGACGTCCCAGTCCGCCATGTCAACGGGAATATCCTCGATGTGTCCGTATCGGGTCAGCACCGTGGCGGTGGACCGCGCACCCCAGCGGGGTATGCCGGGTATCCCGTCCGCCGAATCGCCTACCAGCGCCAGGTAGTCCGCGATGGCGGATGGCGGCACTCCAAACTTGTCCACCACGCCGGCCTCGTCGATGACCTCACCCTTGCGCCGGTCCAGCATCACCACCCGCTGGCCCGACACCACCTGCGACATATCCTTGTCCGGCGAGCACATCACCACCTGCTCCACCTCGGGGATTGCCGCAAAGCGCACCGCGGCGGCGGCGATGGCATCGTCCGCCTCAAACTCTTTCATGGGCCAGACGGTGATGCCCAAGGCGGCGGTGATCCGCTCGGCCAGCGGAAATTGCGCCAGCAGGTCCGGCTCCACCCCGTCGCCGGTCTTGTAGCCGTCGAACATATCGTTGCGGAAGGACCGGATCACGCTGTCAAACGCCACCGCGATGTGCGTGACATCGGACTGGCCCAGCAGTGCAATCAGCGACTGCGCCAACCCGTGCGTCGCCTTGATATCCCGCCCATCCGGAGTGGTGCGCCCCGGGCGCGGCGAATAGTGCGCCCGAAACAGCTCGAAAGTGCCGTCAACCAGGTGGATCTTCATCTTCGCCGGCGCCGCTATTCTGCGGCCGTTTCATGCAGCGCAAAGATCCGCTGCCTCACCTCGAATACAAACCCCGCCATCACCGGATCACCGCTGACGGTCTCAGGGTCTTCCAGCACCTCAACCGCGATTCCCGGACGATACACGTAAACCCGCCTGCGATACGGATCGATCAGCCACCCCAGCAGCGCGCCGTTGGCCATATACCGCTCCATCTTGCGCTGCAGCGGCGGCAGCCGGTCGGTGCCGGACATGATCTCGACAACCAACGCCGGACAAACCGTGATCGCCCTGGATGAAATGGGACCCAGCAAATCCATCTGCTCTGGAGACAGCCATGATGCGTCCGGTTCGGCACGGGTTCCGTCCGGCAAACGGACTATGGTACGAGAACTTGGAGCGCGCCCGCCATTCTCTCTGGACCAGATGGTCACATCTGCGATGGTTTCCCCTTCCGCCAATCCACTATCCAGGTTAACCATCGGATTTATTCTCAACTCTCCTTCGGCAGTCAGTTCCAGGTAGAACCCACGCCCCTCGTTGGCCCTGGCGAAACCGATAAACCACTGATCGATCTCATCGTCCGTAAGCTTTCCAGCAACCGATTCCAGGATCGGCTTGATATTGACCGATACTGGATGCGGCAGGTCTATGTAGTAGGACTCGTCACCATCCGTGACGGCTGCAATATTTTTGAGGGCGGCATCGGTAACCATGCGTCTATCCCCCAGGGGCGTCGTGCAGCGCAAAGATCCGCTGCCTCACCTCGAACACGAACCCCGCCATCACCGGATCACCGCTGACGGTCTCAGGGTCTTCCAGCACCTCAACCGCGATTCCCGGACGATACACGTAAACCCGCCTGCGATACGGATCGATCAGCCAGCCCAGCAGCGCCCCGTTGGCCATGTACCGCTCCATCTTGCGCTGCAGCGGCGGTAGGGTATCCGTGCCCGACCTGATCTCCGCAACGAACGCCGGACAGACGGTGATGGCCCGGTCCTCCGCGACGGGGGGCAGCGTCGCAACCTGCTCAGGGGAAAGCCACAAAGCATCAGGGCGTATCCGGGAGCCGTCGGGCAACCGCATATTGGCGTCCGAGCCGTAGGCTTCGCCCCCGTGTTCCTCTTCCCAATTGTGCAACGCCCCGATTAATCGAAATTCGGCTCTACCACCGCCTCGGTTTACCATCGGACTAATCACCAACTCCCCTTCCGCAGTCAATTCCAGGGTGAACCCCCGACCTTCGTTGAGCTCGTGGAACCCCACAAACCACTGGTCAATCTCGTCCTCAGTAAGCTTGCCGGCCACTGATTCTAGGATGGGCCGGATGTTGACCCACACCGGATGGGGCAGGTCGATGTAGTAGGACTCGTCACCATCCGTAACGGCGGCGATGTCTTTGAGCGCGACGTCGGTAACCATGCGTCTATCCCCCAGGGGCGTCGTGCAGCGCAAAGATCCGCTGCCTCACCTCGAACACGAACCCCGCCATCACCGGATCACCGCTGACGGTCTCCGGGTCTTCCAACGTCTCAACGGCGACCTCGGGACGATACACGTAAACCCGCCTGCGATACGGATCGATCAGCCAACCCAGCAGCGCGCCGTTGGCCATGTACCGCTCCATCTTGCGCTGCAGCGGCGGCAGACGGTCGGACTCGGACATTATCTCGCCTACGAATGCCGGGCAAACGGTTACGGTCCGAGGCAACACGGGGCCGAGCTCCGCCACTTGTTCCGGCGACAGCCAGGACAGGGCCGGCTCGGCTCGCGCCCCGTCAAGCAGTCGGACAATCGTGCGTGAACTCAGGGTGAGTCCGCCGCGTTCACGCGACCATATCAGCAGGCTTCCAATCCCTTCCGCTTCAGCAGCGCCGCCGTGCAAGTTCACCATCGGACTGATCACCAACTCCCCTTCCGCAGTCAATTCCAGGGTGAACCCACGCCCCTCGTTCGCCTTTTCGAACCCAACGAACCATCGGTCGATCTCATCGTCCGTAAGCTTGCCAGCCACCGACTCCAGGATCGGCTTGATGTTGACCGACAGCGGCCCGGCCAACTCAAACTCCTCCGCACTGGAGGAATCTACGGATTGGGTGGTTGTGGCAGCAGTTGCCATTTTCCAACCGCCGGCCTAGTCCAGATAGCGGTAGCCGGGCAGCGTCAGGAACTCAATGAAATCGTCCGACAGCACGATTTCGTCCAAAAGCTCCACCGCCTTGTCCAGCGCGCCAGGATTGTCCTGACCCCGCTGCTCCACCAGCGCGGCCGCTTCCTGGGCCCGCACCTGGCGATACAGCTCGGCGGTGATGGGACGGCCATCGTCCAGCGCCGAGCCGTGGTTCAGCCATTGCCAAAGTTGCGACCGTGAAATCTCCGCGGTCGCGGCATCCTCCATCAGCCCGTAGATGGCCACCGCGCCGTTGCCCCGCGTCCAGGCGTCGATGTACTGCAGGGCCACGCTGACGTTGTTCCGCAGGCCGGCCTCGGTGATCTGTCCTTCCGGCACCGCCAGCAGATCGTCCGGCGCGATCCGCACTTCAGGGATCATCGACAGCTGGTTCTCCGTCGTAAAGGCCGCCTGGAATACATCCAGCACCGGCTCCACCAACCCGGGATGCGCGATCCAGGCCCCGTCAAAGCCCTGGTCAGCCTCCCGCTGCTTGTCCGATCGCACCTGCGCGAAGGCCGCCTCGTTGGCCGCCGCATCATCACGACGCGGAATGAACGCCGACATGCCGCCCAGCGCGTGCGCGCCACGGCGGTGGCAGGTGTTGACCAGCAACTGCGCCGCCGACGTGAGGAAGTGCGTCGCCATCGTCACCTGCGCCCGGTCCGGAAAAACCATGTCCGATCGCTTGTTGAACACCTTGATCACGCTGAAGATGTAGTCCCATCGGCCCAGGTTCAGGCCGGCCGGCCGCTCCCGCAACTCGTACAGGATCTCCTCCATCTCGAAGGCAGCCAGGATGTGCTCGATGAGAACCGTCGGGCTGATGGTCCCTTGAGGTATCCCCAGGCGCTCCTCGGAGTGCCGGAATACGTCGTTCCAGAGCCGCGCCTCCAAGTGCGACTGCAACTTGGGCAGGTAGTAATAGGGACCCGTACCGTGGCCCCGCTGCGCCGCGTGGTTGTGATACACCGTCAGGCCAAAGTCGAAGAAACTGCCGGCCACGGGCTCGCCATCCACCAGCACGTGCCGCTCCATCAGATGCAGACCCCTTGGCCGCACGCACAGGGTGGCGATTTCGTCGTTGAGCCGGTACTGCCGTCCGTCCGCTGCCTCGTCGCTGATGGTGTGTTGGTAGGCATCGCGCACGTTCACCTGGCCGTCCAGCGTGGGCAGCCATGCCGGAGAGTGGGCGTCCTCGAAATCGGTCATGTAGACCTGCGCCCCGCAGTTCAGCGCGTTGATCACCATGCGCCGGTTGGACGACGGCCCGGTGATCTCAACCCGGCGGTTGGTGAGGTCGGTGGGAGCCGGCTGCACCCGCCAGTCTCCCTCGCGCACGCTCCGCGTCTCCACCAGGAAGTCCGGCGTCGCCCCCGCGTCGATCTCCGCCTGCCGCCGCGCGCGGGCCTGCATCAGCCGCCGCCGCGTGGTCTCAAAGTTCCGGTGCAGTTCGGCGACGAACTCCAGCGCGTCATCCGTCAGCACCTCCCCGTATTGGGTAGGCACTGGCCCGAGGATTTGTACATTGTTGTCTGCCATGTCTGGTCATCCCGATGGGTTGATTAACCCCTTGAATCATTCATAAATCTGACAGTCGTTGAGGCCAATCGCCTCGCCCGCAGGAACGTCACTGGAACGGATCCTCAGCAGCCAAATCGCCCCCGTGGTGTCGGCGGGCAGACCCCTGAACGCCTGCATCCAGTCTAACCGGCTCGCAACCCCAGCCCGCCCAGGCTCCCCAGGGCAACGGCATCCAGCGACAGCCCGTTCGCCAAACCCGCGTCGAACTTCCGCTGTAGCTCCCGGAGCTGATAGGCCACCGGGCGCATCCCTTCGGACCGGTGCGCCGCCGTGTCCGCCAGCGTCTCGTACGCCTGGTCCAGCGACCAGTAGAACGACAGCAGCCACGACAGTTCCCGCTCGTTGGCCGGAGCCGGAGCATCCGCGATGTCCAGGATGGTGTTGACCACCTTGGTGTAGCGGAGGATCCCCGCCTTGTCCTGCTGGTCCCGGCCGTAGTACCGGCGGCGCATCAGCTCAACCACTCGGCCGGCATAGTCCTCTTCACCGTAGATGTTGACCGGCAGCCAGTCATGCCGCAGGTCGACCACCTCGTTGCCGTCGCCGTCCAGGATGGCGACCGCCACTTCCGACCGCAGCATCCCGTCGTACTCGAACTTGACCGCGTTCCGCAGCAGCGCTTCCTGCAGCATCATCGTCAACTCGCGCGGTATCTTGCGGTAGCGCGAACCCGACGCTTCCTCGTTGCTGTCCGCTCCCACTCCGCCGGTGTTGAAGGCGTAGTATTCCTGCGGCATCCCGCCCCACGCCAGTTGCTGCAGCACGTGATACAGCAGGTTGGCGTTCTCGTCCTCCAGGCCGATGATGAACGGGTCGGAGAAGTACTCCACGTACGGCCGGCCGATTGCTCCGATGGCCGCTCCCATCTGCACCGCCTCGCCGTACATCAGCACCCTGATGTACTGCTCCAGGCTCAGCCGGCGCAGCGGCGGTATCACCGTGTTCTGCCGCATCACCTCCTGCCAGAAGACCCGGTCCGTGTTTTCCATGGGCACGTGCACCGAGTCGCTCAACCGCCCGCCCGTGATCTTGGAAATCAGCCCCGCCGCTCCCTTGCGCTGCAAAAGCCCGCGGCGCGACAGGATCATCCGCATGTTGCGCACCGGGTTTTCCAGGTAGTTGGGTTCCTGGCTGTCCACGTGCACCGGCACGTTCTCCAGCGTCTCGTCGGGCGAAGTGACGCCCGGCGCGCCGCGCAGCACGTCGTACGTGATCGGATCGTCATCCCGCGTCAGGCCAAAGGGCACGGCGTAGAAATTGTTCTCCGTGCCGTCGATGGCGTGGGAAATCATGGCGCGCCGCCCGCCCCGGTTGCTCGGGACCGGATCATCCAGCGGCTGCAGCAGCACGATGTCGTCGTTCATCGGGTAGACCCCTTCCTCGGGGTCGGTGTCCAGCTTCAGCACTCCGGCCAGCTCGCTGTTGGCCAGCTCCACCATGATGGTCAGCGTGCTCTTGCCGTGCAGTGACGGGCCCACGGTGACCAGCGCCGTGTTGGCGACGTCGCCGTCCAGCTTGCGCACCCGCGCCATGCTCAGCGCAGCCTGCACCGCCAGACCGTTCTTCTGCTTCACCTGGTGCATGGCGATGGACAGCGGCCCCATCTTGTGCTCGCCCACGTAGTCAAACCCGAAGTGAAGCGAGAGTCCCCGCGTCGGCGCCTTGAACACCAGCTGCGTGATTCCGGCCTCGCGCAACTGCGCCTTCAGCCCCTCGTCCAGATCCAGATCATCCATCCAGTGCGGGACGGAAACTTCCAGGATGTCGGGCGGATCCTGCCACTCGGCCTCTGGCAGATCAAAGGTCAGCCTCCGCCACATGTAGGGTGCCTGCATGTAGCGCGTGCCGAACAACAGTTGCCGCGCATGAAAAGACCGACCTGGCGCGTCGCAAATCTGCCGGTCGGTCTGCACGATGCCCTCTCCGCTGGCGAAGTGGGCCTCCATCTTCTCGCAAACTCGGTTGAACACCGCCGTGAACAGCCGCTGGTTTTCCTCCGAGAACGCCAGCGCGTCCCGGTTGCGGGTGAACCCTTCCACGAAGTACTGCGTCAGGTCCGGCCGGCGCACCACGCCCAGCTGGCTGAAGAACGCCAGCCCGCCGTTATCCAGCCGGAACACCGTCTCCGGCCAGACTTTGCTGGAAGCTCGTCCTGCCGCGTTGGCCTCCGACGCCTCGGCTTCCAGGGCCTGTGCTTCCGCCAGCAGTTCCGACCGCTGTTGCTCCGGAAGGTCCTGGAAGATGGGCATCCGCGCCACGATCCACTCTTCCGAAGGATTGTACAGAGAACTGTCGCTGCGCTGCCCTCGCCGCGCTATCGCGCACAGCCGCGTCAACGCCGCCTCAAATTCGGGGACGATTGCGGGTCCGGACAGCGGCGACTTGGCGTCGGGCCGGTCGGCAGTATTCGCGGTGGGGCTAGTCAAGGCATCTCTCCCAGGGAACGGACACGACGCGCGTGACGGCGTGAGCCGTCAATCCTCGCGCCGGGCGTCAGAACGATAAGCATTCCGGCCGGCGGCAATCAGTTCGAAAGAAGGCAGTTGGTTTGCGAAATCACGAGCCGCCGGCGCCAATTTATGAGTGGAAATCCTGCCAGAATATGCTACCCCTAACCGCCCACACTGTCAAAAACCCCGCGTGCATTTTGCCACCGTTTTGGCGCTCCGAACCGGCGTCGATGATACACTCACCCGCCGCACCACGGGGCGCTATCGGAGGTGGGCATGCGCATGTTACCGGACCGACTCCAACCGTATCGCCGGCTCGCAGTGGATCTGTTGATGGTCGCGTGCGTGACTGCGGCGGTGATTGGCGCCGCCATGTTGATCAACCGCTGGCTTGTCGAGGCTACGGATGCCGGTCGCTTTAGCGACGTTGTCAGCATTGTGCAGTTGTTTGCCACCGCAGTAATCGTGATAGCCGGCGCGGGGTTCGCCTACCGCAAGCTCCAACTGTTCCGCGACTTCGAGCCACATCTCACCGTCACCCAATCAGCCACCCACCGCACCGTCGGCGCTCAGTACGTGCACATCGCGGTAACTGCCACCTTGCACAATAGCTCCAAGGTCAGGGTGGAAATACGAGAGAGTTTCTTCAGGCTGCATCAAATCCAACCGCTGGACGATGAGGACATTGAAGCCCTGTACGAAGCGGCGTTCAACTCTGAGCGGCACGCTGATATTGGCTGGCCGGTTATTGACGAAGCGTTTCGCCGTCTGGGTCCCAATGAATTGGTTATCGAGCCGGGAGAATACCATCACGAGCCTTGCGAGTTCATCGTGTCCAAAGATGTTGCAACGGTCCTGATCTACTCGTACTTCTACAATCCTGACCATTTTGAAAGCTCACGTTCTGCTCAAGGATGGACTGCCACAACCGTCCATGATATGTTGGAAACGAGTTACGATGGCAGTGATTCAGCAGAGGGAAATCATGCCAACTGAAAATAGACAACCCGAAATTCGCGGTCGGCGCGTCCGACTGATCGAAGGCACGGCCCCGCGCGCGGCGTCCCCCAAAGCGTGGCCGCCCGGCAAACCCCCCGGCGGCAAACTCCCTCCCGAAGCCAAACCTCGCAACTGACGGGTGTCTGGGACCCTCACCGAACTACCGAGGGACGGGATGGTCATGCTGCCTCCGCACCCCACGGACGAACACCTCACCCGCGCCAGAGCCCAGCGCGACGCAGAGAACGCCGACAAAAGCCACGGGGGCCGAGGGGTTACGGCGGGCGATGTTGCACTGCTCGCGGGATTGGTGCTCGCGGTAGTGGCAGTCATCGCCTTGGCGATCCTCGTGCTCATCTGACCGCCTCTGCCCAGGATCTTCTCCATAAATCCTGACGCCGGACACCCAACTACGCAGACCCGGGCAGCATGGTCCACCGTGCTGCCTTTTTGATGACCCGGCGACATGATCAAGGCGTCCGGGTTCAGGAACCGCAGAACCCAAGCCGCAAAACATATACAATAGCCTCATCACCAACCACCCGACACCTGCTCGGATCCAACAGGCGGAATGCCCATAACCCCCTCAGGAGGTGCTGCCGTGGCCACCAGCATCAACACCCGCCTCCCCATCGGCGACATCCTTGACCAGCAGACCGACCGCTACCCCGACCGCGAAGCCCTGGTCCACACCGCCACCGGCGACCGCTTCACCTACCGCCAGTTTCACGCCGAGGTCGAGCGCGTCGCCCGCGGCCTCATGGCCATCGGCATCGAGAAGGGCCAGCACGTCGGCATCTGGGCCACCAACTACACCGAGTGGGTCCTGACCCAGTTCGCCACCGCCAAGATCGGCGCCGTCCTGGTCAACGTCAACCCCGCCTACCGCACCCACGAGCTGGCCTACCTCCTCGAGCAGTCCCAGCTCACCGCCCTGGTCCTCATCGGCCGCTTCCGCACCTCCGACTACGTCGCCATGGTCAACGAATTGATCCCCGAGTTGCTGGAAACGACGGCCGGCCGGTTGAACTCCGCCAGCTTCCCGTACCTGCGCCACCTCGTCTTCATCCCGCCCCACGACGCGCCGGACGCGCCAACCCCCGAGGGCATGTGGCGCTGGAACGACCTGCTGACCCACGCCGAGCAGGTGAGCGCAGCAGATCTCCAGGCCCGCCAGGCCCAGTGCGGCCCCGACGACCCCATCAACATCCAGTACACCTCGGGCACCACCGGCAACCCCAAGGGCGCGACCCTCACCCACCACAACATCCTGTCCAACGCCCTCCACGTCGGCGACTGCATGGAGATGGACGAGCACGACCGCCTCTGCATCCCCGTGCCCTTCTACCACTGCTTCGGCTGCGTCATGGGCACCCTCAACTGCGTCGTCCACGGCTCCACCATGGTCATTCCCGCCGAGCATTTCGACCCGCTCCGAACCCTAACCGCCATATCCGACGAACGCTGCACCGCCGTCCACGGCGTGCCCACCATGTTCATCGCCCAGCTCAGCCACCCCGACTTCGCCCGGTTCGACCTCGGCTCCCTGCGCACCGGCATCATGGCCGGCTCCCCCTGCCCCATCGAGGTCATGCGCGAGGTCATCGACCGCATGGGCGCCGAGCGCATCACCATCGCCTACGGCCTCACCGAAGCCTCGCCGGTCATCACCCAGACCCTCGCCGACGACAGCATCGAGCGCCGCGTCTCCACCGTGGGCAAGGTCCTGCCCAACGTGGAGGTCCGTCTCGTCGACCCCGATACCGACCTCGAAGTGAGCGCCGGCGAGCAGGGCGAACTCCAGACCCGCAGCAGCATGGTGATGCTGGGCTACTACAACATGCCCGACGCCACCGCCGGCGCCATCGACGCCGAAGGCTGGC
Source organism: uncultured Dehalococcoidia bacterium (assembly GCA_951813535.1). Lineage (GTDB taxonomy): Bacteria > Chloroflexota > Dehalococcoidia > Lucifugimonadales > UBA3495 > Bin87. The sequence goes on from OX638345.1 coordinate 4,340,824, forward strand.
TCCACACCGGCGACCTGGCCACCGTCGACGACGACGGCTACTACAAGATCACCGGCCGCCTCAAGGACATGATCATTCGCGGCGGCGAGAACGTCTACCCCCGCGAGATCGAGGAGTTCCTCTACTCCCATCCGCAGATCGACGACGTGCAGGTCATCGGCGTGCCCGACCAGCGTTTCGGCGAGGAGGTCATGGCCTGGGTCCGCCTCAAGCCCGACGCCGACGCCACCGAGGACTCAATCCGCGATTACTGCCGTGGCAAAATCGCCCACTACAAGGTCCCCCGCTACGTCAAGCTCACCAACGAGTTCCCCATGACCGTCACCGGCAAGGTCCAAAAGTTCCTCATGCGCGAACAGTCCATCGAAGAGCTCGGCCTGCAAACGGCGGCCGGCGTGCAAACCGCGTAATATGTCTCCAACGGAAAGTTCCTTGGACTAACCGAACGCCGGGAGTGGCATTGCGCTAAGCAAGGCGCCCGCGCTTTTTGAGATGCGGTGCGCGAGGCTGATCTAGTTGTAGCACTCACCGCCAAGCGCAAGCAAACACCGTTTCCGAAACATCCGACGCTTTGTTGCGCGCGCAGCGCAGGTCACCCAAAGGGGTCTGAATCGATACCCGCTGGACGCTGGTGTGGCCCTTCTCGATGATACCGCAGACCAGCTCTATCCCGCCGTCATCGCCGTATATCCTGGCATCATTGGAGCAGTCGTGGCCGTCCACGAAGACATCGAGCTCGTATTGGGGCACGTCGAAGGCAGGGTCGCCGACGACGCGGAGCCAGTCGTATTCGTTGGTGATGTAAACCCACGCATTGGCCCTGGTGGTTTGCTCTAGGTCTACGGGAGTCGGCTTGGGCGTGGGAGTAGACCGTGGTGTCGCGGTAGGTCGCGGAGTCGGAGTCGCCAGCGGCGTAGGCGTTGCAGGGAGAGGAGTGGCGGTAACCACGACGGTGACCTGCACCTCCCTAATCACCTCGACGGTCTGTTCCACCACTACGGTAACTGGCACCTCTACCGTCGCCTCCACTAATTGGGTCACGGGTACCTCAACGGTTTCCTGAACGATCCTTGTCACCGGCACCTCGACGGTAGTTTCGACCCGCTCCACAACGGGCTCAGGGGTCGCGCACGCAACAGCGAGCAATGCGGTCACGGCGACTAACCAAGCATAGATAGCGCGAAACGGCATATCTCTGAACTCCTCCGATTTCGCTCTCGCGGGAATGGGCGGGTGCATCCTACCATGCCGTCCAGCGTTCTCCGCTCTGACGGTATCTAGCCCGGTGGTCCGCAATCTATTGGCCGTCCGTACGCAGCGCATCAGTGCTGCGACCATCGCCGGCGTGCTCGGTCAAGACGGGCCTGGTTTGGGTGATTTGGCAGAGTCTTTGGCTGACACCCCGCCCAACGCAGCCACCAGCGCCTCCGCCTCGGCCGGCCTCCGCAGCTCAATCACCCGCAGGTGCGGAAACTCCCCATCATCCAGGATCCGCCGGTACTCCTGCCTCACCCGCCGGTGGCTGGTGATGGCCCACAGGATGATCGAGTCGCGGCTCAGGAAGGATTTCCTGAAGCTCTCCCGGTTGCCCGAGAACAGCTCCTCCTGGGTGACCACCCGCCTGGTGGTCCGGGAAAGCGCCCGCCACAACACCACGCGGAAGGGATAGTTGAGCCACACGACAGTCGTGGCTCGCCCCCAGACAATGTCCCGCACGGACCTGTAGTTGCCATCCATAACCCACCGCTCTCCCGCCGCAGCCTCGCCAGCCATCCGCCGCACCTCGTCCACCGGCCGCTCCTGCCACTCCGACTCCCAGTGGATGGCGTCCAACTCCACGTGCGGCAAATCCAGCACCCGCGAAAACTGCCGCGCCAGCGTCGTCTTGCCGGAGCAGCTCGTCCCGACAACTACGACCCGCTTCATCGCCCGGCGTGTATCACTGCCTGCAATCACTGCGTCGGTGTCTTGTCTCTCCAACCCCGGCAAGGCGCTAGCTCAGCGGAGGGGCGCATATGATTACGCCTTTGCTCCACAGGTTGTTGAGTCCCCGCAGCTACGTGCATGACTCGCCTTCCAGACCCATATATCGACTGTAGATGTCGCCGTAATCTCCTACTGTCCTGATCACGTCCAAAGCAAAGTCGGACTCTAACCCCAGCTCCTCATGTCCGAAAGTTCCCTCCGCGCCCAGCATCCGAATGGCCCTGATATCGTCACTGCTGCGTATGTTCTCTACGTTTGCCTAGGCCACGTCTAACTCCCAGCGTCGATCTGCACGTTAAAGACCACTATGACCAGCGCCGGTCGACATGGCGTCGCTCCAAGGAGCCATGGGCGCCAGCGGCTCCTTGGAGATAGTCTCGGAAGGTTTTCCTTATCCTGCGATTGCCCGGGTACCAGATTGAGCCGATGGTCGCGGATCCGAAGGGTCAGGCAAGCAAACCCTCCCTTGAAATCCATAGCAACGCTGTACCAACCGCGTGATCCACGGGGGAGGGATCACACCACAGCGCTGTATCGAACCATTCAAGACCGAGCGGTATAGATGCTCAGTGGACAAGCTGAGAACGCGCTTGAAGTCCAAAAACAATTCTGGGAGGTCCAATCCAACGACGTCTCCAGTGGGGATCCAATGGTATCGATCGTCGCGATTATCCCTAACCGTCGACCATGGCCTACTGGTGAACCCATAAGTTTCCCTGACGTCGGCTCCGATAAACAAATCACAACACAGGACCTGCGGGAGTTCTTTGAGGCTCAATGTCCCGTCGATGGATTGCGGTCCTGACCCAGCTTCGTCCCTAGTTTCGTAATCACTCACCAAATCACATTCAGGTGTCAGCACCACGACCAAATCATGCACCACGCCCTCGATGACCGGCGTACCATCGTCGTCCAATCGGGTCGCCACGAACTCTACGGCGTTGCTCAGGATCTCTCCATGCTGCAACCTGTCGTGCACGGCGCATACCCCGTGATCGGTAGCCACAGACTACTCAGCAAGCGTGATACCCGGACGCATTACAAAACCGTCGAATTTCGCTTCGATGCGGCCTCCACGACCAGGCGGTAGAGCAGGCGGCGTCGGCTGGTCAACGTAGAAATTCCAGCATTCCAACGTCGATTCGAGATTTTCGTCGACACCTCGCTCGGGCATGTACATCGCCAATAAGCAGGTAAGCAGGCGTTTCTTGATTGAGGATGTTGTAACCGATTCCGGTAGATCATGGATCGGAGCTTGTCCCCAAGCAGAAGCGGGAATGTCATGCCCCGGTGACCATTCCCATACAGGCATAGATAGGACGTGGATTGGTGTTCTGTCCCAATGTCCAGTCGGTGCCCAAATTGCCAACGGTTCACTCGGGCGTACGTGGTTCGAGTGCGGCACGGAGGGCGTGGGTGATCGCCCATCGAAAAAGGTGTCCGGCCCATTTGTTGAATTTGTTGGCGACTGTGAAAGCAGCGTCATGATCGCACCTGTTTTGCGTGAAAAAATCGGCATCGATGACGTAGACCGGTGAGCCGTCGTCCTCCTTCATAGCGATCCCATGTTGTAGTAACACCTGTCCGCTCTCTACATCGGGGATCGTCAAAACGACTCGGGTCTGTGATTGTTGCACGTCGTGAGCGACATCTCTCGATCCCAGAACGCCCAGAAAAACCGGGTTCAGCAGATCAGACCAAGGAACCGAATCCAAACCATATGCTCCGCGATCCAGCACGTCTCGGTATCTCAGACCAACCCGGGTGTAAAACGACGGCGCATAAATCTCCCTGAGAACACTCTCCGCACGTTCGATTTCGGCTCTGAAGTCATCCCATTGCCGATAGTGACTTTCGCTGACTGCCACAGAATCCTGTGCTAATGAGATCGTCCGCGTGCGGTCGTCGTTTTGGAATGTGTAAGAGACGGGGGTCTGCGCTAATCCGAGTCCTGGAAGAGCGTCTCTCATTTCAGCGGGTAAAGAATCCCTGATTGTGACCGGCAGGTCTGGAACGTCGGAAGCACGCTGCTGCTCGTACCAAGGGTACTCGCCGCGAATCTCCTCTTGGAATTTGGCCGGTGGTTCTGAACTGATGCTCAGGATAGTCGGGAACCTGAGCTGACAGATCACCTCGACCAAGGGATTGTTCCCGTAAATTTCCCGGTCGGATTTGGGGAATGGCATGGTTCGGTTCCGCGTTTCTGCTGCCTATTAGGCAAGTATAGCAAATTGTAGTCGGGACGCCCAACTACCCTGTCAGCCCCGAAAATCGCGTCGCAGTGGCTCCTATTGGGCCTGGTAGTTCCCCTGAAAATCGACCCAAGCGGAGCCATGGCGGCACATGCTACCACGGGCACCATTACAAAAATGGTCGCTTTAGGGCCTGCTCCCTGCTGTATAATTCTTCCCAAAACAAGGAGAAAATGTGGTGTTATGAAGGTAAAAGCTGCCGTTTTGTGGGAAGTTGGTCAGCCTCTCGATATCCGCGAGGTCGACCTCGATGAGCCGAAGGCCGGCGAGGTTTTGGTGAAGGTCGGTTCCGCCGGCATCTGCCGCAGCGACCGCCACTTCATGCACGGCGACGCCCCCATCGCCATCCCCGTCGTCCTCGGACACGAGGGCGCAGGCACCGTCGTCCAGACCGGCCCGGGCGTCACGCTGGCCTCCGAAGGCGACCAGGTCATTCTGTCCTTCGTGCCCGCCTGCGGACGCTGCCGCTCCTGCCTCGAGGGCCACAGCAACCTCTGTGACCTCCACGGGGCCACCGGCGCCAACATGCTCGACGGCACCACCCGCCTCCACGCCGAGGGCAAGGACATCCACCACATGGGCAAGGTGGCCTGCTTCGCCGAGTATGCCGTCGTCCCCGAAACCGGCGTCGTGCCCCTCTCCGACTCCATCCCCATGGACAAGGCCGCCATGATCGGCTGCTCCGTGACCACCGGCGTCGGCGCGGCCATCTACAGCGCCGAGATCAAGCCCGGCAGCACCGTCGCCGTCATCGGCTGCGGCGGCGTCGGTCTCAACGTCATCATGGGCGCGGCCCTCGCCAACGCCGGCCAGATCATCGCCGTCGACATCCGCGAGGCCCAGCTCGAGTTCGCCATGCGCTTCGGCGCGACCCACACCGTCAACGCCGCCGACCAGGACCCGGTTCGCCAGGTGAAGGATCTCACCGGCGGGCGCGGCGCCGACTACACCTTCGAGGTCTTCGGCAGCGGCGACACCACCAAGGCCGCCTACGAGATGGCCGCCAAGCGCGGCATCGTCACCGTCGTCGGCATCGCCCCCTGGGGCCAGGAGGCCGGCATCAACGCCGTCGACCTCGTCCGCAACGAGAAGACCCTGCGCGGTTCATACTACGGCTCCGCCCGCTCCCGCACCGACATGCCCGTCATGGTTGACCTCTACCAGTCCGGCAAGCTCAACCTCGACGACCTCGTCGTCCGCCACTACACCCTCGACCAGATCAACGAGGCCTACGACGACCTCGACCGCGGCGAAATCGGCCGCGGCGCCATCATGTTCGACTAGTCGGTTCTCCGCAGGGGCGAATAGTCATTCGCCCCTGCAACCTCATTCCTTCCATCTCCAGCCTCACCGACCAATCGGCTCCTGCTTATTTGACGGATCATCCATTGTGGAGACTCATTCGCCGTCATCGCCGCTGAGGGATCAAATCGGGGAGGGTTCCGCAAATACGATATATTTGGACTTTAGTGAGATCATGGAAATTACACTAACACCATGGCAATTGGTCGGCACCGTAATAGGCATTGTTCTGGGAAGCACCACCATTGTAAGTCTACTTATCACGGCAGGAATCAGGATCGGCAAGTTCGCCACCCGAGACGATCTCGATAGAACCAGTGCGCGGTCGGACAAGAAAATCAGCGATGAAGTCGCCACTCTGGACAAAAAGATCGGTGACGAAGTGGCCGCCTTGGACAAAAGGATCGACCACAACGTGGCACGACTGGAAGCGAAGATCGACGACAACGTGGCACGACTGGAAGCGAAGATCGGCGACGAAGTCGCTGCCCTCCACCGGAAGATCGACGACAACCAGGTACAAGTGCTGCTAGCCATCCAAAATCTCGGCAACCGCCTCGAGAATGCTATCCTCGAGCACACCCACGACGAAGACGGCGTTGCCGTTTTCCGCAGGCATCCCCAGATGGATGCCGCAAACTAACTCCAGGAGATAACCATGCCCCGCCTGTCCGTCCTGTCCGAAGTCCAGCGCCAGATGCTCCAGTTCTTCCCCTGCATGGAAGCCGACGGCGCCCCCTGGTCCCCGCTCTCGAAGCCGTTGAACCAAGCCACTGCCGCCATCGTCACCACCGCCGGCCTCCACCTGCGCGACGACAAGCCCTTCAACCGAGACCATCCCGGCGGCGAGTCCACCTACCGCGTCATCCCCAGCGACTCCGACGCGGCCAACATCGTCCAGAGCCACTTCAGCATCGGCTTCGACCGCACCGCCATCTACCGGGACATCAACATCACCTTCCCCATGGATCGCGTGCGCGAACTCGCTGAGCGCGGCGTCATCGGCTCCGTCGCCCCCAACCACTACTCCTTCATGGGCGCCCTCCGCGACTGCACCGTCGTCGCCGAGCAGACCGGACCCGAGGTCGCCCAGCGCCTCAAGGCCGAGGGCGTCGACCTCGTCCTGCTGACCCCCACTTGACCCCTCTGCACCCACGCCGTGAGCGTGCTTGCCCGGGTCTTTGAGGAAGCCGGCCTGACCACCGTGGCCTTCGCCCTCGTGCGCGAACACGCCGAGCGCGTCCAGCCGCCCCGCGCCCTGTGGGTGCCCTTCTACTTCGGCTACACCATGGGCAAGCCCGACGACCCCGACTTCCAGCACCAGGTCCTCGCCGCCGCCCTGGCGACCCTCGACGCCGAAGCCGGCCCCGTCCTCGCCGACTATCCCGAGGACGCCGGCCCCATCGGGCTGCCCCAGGCCTCCGAGGTGTCGGCTTCGACCAACGGCGACACGGTCAAACCCCTGGACGCCGCCGACGAGATCACCGCCCTGCGCGGCTACTACGAGCGCTGGCAGGAACAGCGCGGCCGCACCGCCGTCGGCGTCACCGGCATCCCCCAGCGACGTTTCCGCGGCATCATCCGCTTCCTGGAAGCCTATGCCGAGCGCGACGACGCCGACATGGATGAGCGGCCCGCCGACGTCTCCGTTCCCCAGTTCGTCCGCTACTGCGCCGACGACCTCAAGGCCTTCTGCTACGAGGCCCGCATGGCCCAGCGTCCCAACGACACCGAGGCCGACATCCACACCTGGTTCTGGGGCGAGACCGCCGTCGGCTCGCTGATCGACAGCATCACCCAGCGCCTCAACTCCACCGGCGACGCCAAGCTCCAGGCCACCGCCTACGGCCTCTCCCGCTAACGCAATTGCGATGTCCGGTCCTGCCAACCCGTGGGACCGGATAACCCCCTAAACGTCCGGCCCGTCCCCACCGCCTCCGGGCGCATCGTCCGGGAGCGGCGTCCGCGTGTGGGATATCGCCGGCCGGCGGACACGGGCAGCTTGCGGCGGCAGCGGCGTTCCGTCCTGCGGGTTCCAGCCGTCCGGGAAGTGCAGCGTCCGCACCGGGTAGTTGATCGTGATCCCTTCCTCGGTAAGTCGGGCGTGCAACTGCTTGATCAGTTCGCTGCGCACCTCGAAGCTGGCCAGCCGGTCCTTGGACTGCACGAACAGCCAGAAGTCCACGTTGCTCTCGCCGAAGGTTTCATAACCGAAATAGGCTCCGTACTCCGGCGCCGCCCCCGGGTGCTCCCGCAATACCCGGTCCATCACTTCGTGGCTAACCTCTTCTACCCGTTGCAGATCGCTCTCGTAGGCCACGCCGCATTGCAGGAACACGTTCACCGGATCTTCGGGCTTGTTGTAGTTGGTGATGATGGTCTCGGCGAACCGGGAGTTGGGGATGATGACCAGGTTGTTGGTCCAGGTGCGGAGGCGCGTGCTGCGCCAGTTCACGTCCACCACGTAGCCGGTGATTCCGTTCTCCATCTCAACGTAATCGCCGATGCTGACCACCCCCTCGGATACGACGTAGGTGCCGGCGAAGAGGTTGCTCAAGGTGGGCTGCAGCGCCAGGGCTACGGCCAACCCGGTTATGCCCAGGCCCGCGATGAGCGGCGTGATGTTGATGCCGAGAACGTCCAGAGACACCATGAACGTCATGGCGATCAGGGCCGCCAGCACGACACGCCGGGCCAGGGGCAGCAACCAGTCGGCCTTGTCCTCGACGCTGCTGTTATCCAGGTAGAGTTGCAGCCACTGCAGGGCCGCAGCAGCGACGCCGTTAATCAGCGCCGCGCCGGTCACAACGGCGCAGATGCCGGCGACTTTGTTGACTGTGGACTGAACCTCCGGCGGAGGCGAGTTGACAATTATCGCCGCGTAAGCTCCGGCCAGTACAATCAGGACCGTAAGGGGCAGCCTCACCGCGGCCACCGTTTTGACGTCGAAATTGATACCGGCGGTGATGGAAATCCGGAGCAATCGCCGGAAAACCACCCGGCTGAACAGCCAGGCAACGACCAATGACGCCACAAAAATCAGCGCCCCGGTCACGAGATTGACCTGCGCCGCGCTGACCAGGTCGGGAGCGAATCCGGCAAGCGCCCCGTAGATGACGCTCCACCAGGTTTGAATGAATTCCTGCATTTTCAGGGGGGTGGCCCGGCGCAACTTCGCAGGGCATCTACTATTGCCGGCATCACTTCCCCGGCTGGTCCTGAAACGACCACATCGGCCGCCGCGGTGAGCTGCGTCGGCTCGGGATTGACCTCGATGATCCTGGCGCCCCGCTCCCGGGCCAGCAGCGGCAGTTGCGCCGCCGGATTAACCGCTCCCGACGTCCCCACCAGCAGCATCGCGTCGCAGCGTTGCGTCTCCGCGAAGCACGAATCCAGGACCGCCCGCGGGATCGGCTCGCCGAACATCACCGTGTCCAGCTTGATGACCCCGCCGCATTCTCCGCACAACGGTGGAACGTCGGTGATCGCGCGTTCCGCCCGTGGCCGGCGCCATCCGCACCCGATGCAGCGCAGGTAGTTGCGATTCCCGTGGATTTCCAGCAGGTTGCGGCTGCCCGCCCTGCCGTGCAGGTCATCCACGTTCTGCGTGATCACCGCGTGGATGATGCCGGCAGACTCCAGCCCCGCGATGGCGACGTGGCCAGGGTTCGGCTCGGCGTTGTCCACCGCATCCTTGAGATCGTAGGTCGGATTTCCCGGCGTCACCTCGTCGCTCAGCCGCTTCTCCCACCAGTCCTGCGGGTCCCGCGAGAACACCCGATAGGACAGGTTGCTCGGCTGCCCGTACTTGGTCCACAGGCCGTCCGGCCCCCGAAAGGACGGTATACCGCTTTCCACCGAGAGGCCGGCTCCGGTCAGCGCGATGGCGTACTCGGCGGTAGCCAGGATTTGAGCGGCGGCGGTTATCGTTTCAGTGTTCATATCACACCATTTCGTCAGAAGCAGGATTCGCCGGATTTTAAGATTTTCGGGATTACATCTTCCCAATCCTGCCAATCACATAATCCTGACAATCCTGATTCTGACGGATGCCCCAGCCATTTTCACTCTTCATCAGACACCGCGCCGTCAGCCACGCGGAAGTAGGTCGCGCTATCGCCCAACGCTTCGCGAACCGGCCCGACGTCGGTGGTGGTGACCAGAGTCTGGCGATACCGGGCGACCTTTTGCAAGACCCGCTCCCGTCTCCGGTCGTCCATTTCCGAGAATACGTCGTCCAGCAGGATGACCGGATCATCGCCGCGCGCTTCCGCCAGGTATTCGGCCTCCGCCAGGCGCAGCGCCAGCGCGATGGTGCGGGCTTCGCCCCGGGACGCGAACGCCGCCGCATCCAGGCCGTTGATGTACATCATGAAGTTGTCGCGGTGCGGCCCCACCGCCGTTATAGCGGTGGCCTGCTCGCGCGCCGCGCCGCGCTGTAGTTCCCGTCGAAACGCCGCCGCAGTTTCCTCCGCGCCCTCCCCGGGGGACACGCTGGGCAGATAATCCAGCGCCAGATCATGTTCCGGTTCCCCCAGTTCACCGTGCTGGCTGCTGGCAAAAACGGACAGCCGCTCCAGGGTCTTGGCACGCGCAAAGGTCACCGCAGCCCCCGACTGGACCAGCTGCTCGTCCCAGTACTCCAGCTCCTCCGGGTCGACGTGGCCATCCCTCCGGCGGCGCAGCAGGCCATTGCGGTTCCGCAGGGCGGCCTGAAAGCGTTGCAGCGCCTGTAGATACGACCGGTCCGCCTGCGAGATCAGCACGTCCAGGTAGCGCCGTCGGTGCGAGGGCGCGCCCAGCACCAGATCCAGGTCGTCCACGGAAAAAAGCGACGCGGCGAGCCGGCCGACCAGGCCGGCCGCACTGGTGGGCTGACGGTTGACGCGGATCTGTTTGGCAACCGGAGGCAGCGTGGCCGGTCCCGGATCGTCCGCATCGCCGCCGCCGTCCGCGCCGGTCTCTCGCGCCGTCGGTTGGTAGCCGATCACCACGTTGAGCGATTGCCCGTCGATGCAGGCCGTTCCGGTGATGTAGGCTGCTCCGCCTTCCCGCGCCGCGTCGAAATTGAGCACCTGCCGCTCGCGTTCCGTCCGGAAGGATCGGCCTATGGCCAGCGTGTAGGCGGCCTCCAGCAGGGACGTCTTGCCCTGGGCGTTGCCGCCGTGGAAAACCGACACCCCCGCCGGCGGCGCGATGTCGACTTCGCGGAAATTACGATAGTTGACGAGGCTGAGCCGCGTGATTCGGGCCAATGGGCGAACCCGGTCCGCCTAGTGGTCGGCGTAGACGTAGCGGCCTTCGAGCTCGCCCGCCTTGGCCAGCAGTCTCAGCAGCGCCTGATCCGCTTCCCGTCCAAACCCGATGGTGTGCACCATCAGGTTGGGCACGTCGTCCGAGGACTTCATCAGGTACACCAGTTCCCCCTCGTCGGTGACGCTGGAGGATTCGGCGCAGGCCATTCCTTCAGCCACCTGCAGCAGGGGAGGGCACTCGGTCAGCGCCGCCGGGTTGAAGGTCGTATAGACCAGCACGCCATCCGGCCGGGTTCGCACGCTGCAAACTTCACCCGCTGCGGCTCCCACTCCCGGCGGACATATCGTCGCCCCCGCCGGATCAATGACCTTGAACCCGCCGTCGGAACCATCGGTCAGCAGCACGATCACGTTGGACCTGCGGTCGCGCTCCTCGGGATCCTGCGCAGCCAACAGCGCGTGGGCGTCCCGCACGGCGTCGTAAATGTACGCCGGCCGGTCCCGCGTCTCCATGTCGTTCACCGCGCCCAGCCACGCCGCCACCGCCTCGCCCGATTCGTCGAACGACGCCATCTCCACCTGAGTCTGGGCGTTGTCGGTGAAGGTCATCAGGGCCGCGCGGCTGTTCTCCGCGGCCGTGCCAGTGCTCGGGTCCACGTAGGGAAGCACCACGTCCAGCAGCGCCTTTTTCACCACCGGCAGGTTCCCGCCGTCCGAGATGCTCCGGCTCACGTCCACCAGGAACACCGTGTTGGTGTTGTTGAAGTACAGGGAGGCCAGTACCTCGTTCAGCGGCGTGCCCGTTGCAACCTCTTCCGAGGACCCGAAGGCCGGCGCCGCTAGGTCGATGCCGTTCTCGTCGGTTACCAGCCAGTAGATGCCGTACGCAATCGCGGCCAGAATAATCAACGCGAGGAGTATCCCCAAGACGTACAGGAGTTTCTTGTAATCGAACCCCCGTCGCGGTTCCCCATAGCTGATGTGGTAGGTAACCACGTCGATTCACACCCAATCAATCACTGGGGCCGCTCAGTTGTTCCGGGCGCACCCTTCACAGTAGCCGTAGAAGTCTACCCGCTGCGAGGAGATCTGAAAGTCTGTATTCTGACCGATTGCCCGCTCCAGGTCAGCCACGCCTTCCTGCCCCACCTCCGCGTCAACCACCGCGCCGCAGCCCAGGCACACCAAATTCGCATGGGGCGACAGGTTCGCGTCATACCGGGACTGCTTCTGGAAGGGCAACTCCCGCACGATGCCAGCCCGCTCCAGCAGCGCCAGCGTGGAATAGACGGTAGCCAGCGTCACGTACGGGAAGAAGTCCCGCACCCGCTCAAATATGTCGCGCACCGTGGGATGGTCCGCCGAGTTGACCACCACCTCGGCGATGGCCAGACGTTGCGGCGTCAGCCTGATCCCCAGCGGCTTCAAACGCGCGACGAGATGTTCCTGCGTAGTCACAATATCGAACTCATAAATCGTATGGGTGCCCCAGTATAACACCGGACGGGCAACCAGGCCCGCCTCCAGCCGGCAGCTAACTTTCAGATTCGAGTGGCCCTTCGACACCAGGATCGTCATACCGGCGGAAGCCGGTATCCAGGAATCCTTGCCGTTTTCATGTCCGCCGGTACCCCAACTTTCTAGGTTCCTGCTTACGCAAGAACGACGTGTTCCCGACAAGGAAACCCACTGACTCGTAACAATTGCGTCAACAGGCGATGTCCCTGAAGTTCACGGGTCAGACTGGCTTGGGCCAGCTTCTCGCGGTCTCTCGGCCAGCCTCTGCCGTCCCCACAATAACCTGTACAAAGCCACCACGAAGTACAGCACGGAACCGGTCGTCATTACCGTCCCTGCGAGGATAATCGCAATGACGACAATGACCAGAAGAACGTCCGACATACGCGGCTCCAGCGGATCTCAGCCCAAAGGTGGGCATTTACAAGATACAGACTCGCGGTGCGGACGGCAACAGTCAGCCACGTCACTTCCAACGCCTTGGACATCAACCAGCGCCGGAGCCGCTAAATCTCCCGCAGCCAAAACGACTGCCGGGCAAACCGAAATCAGATCGCGGCGCCTTCGCTGTCGCGCATGAAGCCCTCTCTCTGCGGGCCTCGTTTGCGCCGCGCCCCACAAAATGCGACCGTCCAAACATGCGTGTGGGGGAGGCCATGCGACCTCCCCCACACGCATCGCTGCGATGACGCCGGCTAGAGCCGTCCGCCGCCTCCGGCCACGCGCTCGTTGACGCCGTAGAATACGGAGTCCAGCTTGTGGAAAACCTGGATGCGGGAGCGCGCCGTCTCCACCACGAAGATGCGACCCTCGTCGTCGCACTCCACGGCAATCGGACCCCAGAACAGCTTCTCGCGGTCAAGGCCCTGGGAAATCTTGCGCTCCTCCCACATTTCGGGATTCGCGTCCAACTTGCCCATGCCCCACTGGGAGATGGTGCCTTCGCCGTACGTCATGCCGGCGAAGGAGCCGTCCGGGTGGAAGGCCTGCATCCGGTCGTTGTTCCAGTCGGCCACGTAGATCGCGCCTTCTTTGTCCACCGCCACGTCGGTCGGGCGGTTGAACTGAGCCGGGCCGTCGCCCGTCTCGCCGAACTGCATCAGGAACTTCCCGTCGGCCGTGAACTTCTGGATCCGGTCGTTGCGCCAGTCTGCCACGTACACGTTCCCGTCCTTGTCAACCTCGATGCCAAAAGGCATGTTGAACTGGCCGGGCCCGTCGCCGAGTTCGCCCCACTGGCCGATGTACTCGCCGTCGGCGGTGAGCATCTGCACGCGGTGGTTATTGCAGTCCACCAGGTACAACGTGCCGCTGGGACTGAAAACCAGCCCGCTGGGCTTGTTCCACTGGCCGTCGCCGTCACCGGGCCGCTCCCACTTGGTGAGATACTCGCCGTCCGGTGAGTAGATGCTGATGCGGTCCAGGTACTCGTCCGCCAGGTACACGTTGCCGTCGGGCCCCACGGTGATCGCCGTCGGCCAGATGATGGCCCCGTCCGTGGACACGGACTCGCCGTCGCCCTGCTCGAAAACGCCCTTGGCAAACTCGCCGATGAACTCCTCGGCCACCGTGCACATGGTGATGCGCTTCCCGTCGGGTCGGTAGTCGTAGGAGCGGTTGGCGACGTACATCACGTCTTCTTCGCCCCTGGCCATCGCGGTCGGGTTGCGGAACCCCGGCCCGGAAAACTCCGCCCTGCCGATGCTGTGGCTGTACTGCAGGTCAATGCCCACGGTGGGCAGCGCCCTGGAATCAATGGTTGTGGTCATAACATATTCCTCCGTTGGAACGGATAACGAGTTGTCGCGACTTCTGGGGGGCGAAAGATATTCGCCCCCAACATCCCGTCTAGATGAAGTTGAACTTCTCGAACGTCCCGTTCACCAGCGGCTGAGCATCCAGACCCATCCAGTTCTCCACCAGGTCGGTGTAAATGCTGCGGAAGTCGTTGTTGAAATGCAGGTCGCCTTCCAGGAGCTTGTCCTCTTCCAGCGAAGGATACTGGCCATAGAGCCCGCCCTTCACGTTGTCGCCGACCACGAACGCGACGCCGCCGCTGCCGTGGTCGGTGCCGGAACCATTGTCGTGCACCCGGCGCCCGAACTCGGTGAACACCAGCAGGGTCACGTTGTCGCTGGCCTCGTGCTCCCGCAGGTCGTCCATGAAGTCGGCGATAGCGTGGGAGGTGTTGCCCCACAGGCTCGCGTGCGCCGCCAACTCGCCGGCGTGCGTGTCAAAGCTGTTGTACGGAGCCGTCGTGTACAGGATCCGCGTGCCGAACCCGGCCAGGTGAACCTGCGCAATGTTCTTCATGTACTGCGCGACCACGTCCTGGCCGTACTCAATGCTGGAGCTGTACATCTCCGGCGCCGTGCTCAGGATGTCCGCGCCCTTCAGCGCGTCCGTTCCCGTCTGCGACAGGTAATCAACCACCGAACTGCGGCCCAGCGTGGGCGAGTACATCTTGGAGAAGATGTCCAGCGCCTCCATGCGCTGTTCCTCCGCGTCGATGCCGGTCAGCACGCCGTAGGTGGCCAGATTCCCAACCGAGGCCACCGGCACGCCCGGGGCGGCCAGCGCCCGCGGCAGCCCGCGGCCGAAGTTCACGCCGGTCAGCACGTTTTCCTTGTTGGGGTCGATTTCGCGGATGGCGCGGCCCAGCCAGCCCTCGGTGCCCTGCTTGTCGGGCTCGCAGGTGTGCCAGATGTCCATGCTGCGGAAGTGGCTGCGGTTGGGGTTGGCGTAGCCCACGCCCTGGATGACGGCGACCTTGCCCTCGTCGTACAGCCTCTTCAGCGGGCCCATGTTGGGGTTCAGGCCAACGTACCCGTCCAGGTCCAGCGCCTGGCCTTCCGGCACGCGGACCGATGGGCGATTGTCGTAGTAAAGCGGGTCCCCGTGCGGCACCAGCGTATTCAGCGCATCATTGCCGCCGGAAAGCTGGAGCACCACCAGCACCGGATCTTTCTTCGTAGCGGTCATGTTGTTTCTCCTTGTTTCGTTGGAGATCGTCGGAGGTGTCGGGCGGGCAGCGGTTGGTCAACTGGCATTCCACTGCGGGCTGCCTGTATCCGCCGGCTCCGCCTATTGTTCGTCTAGTTGGGGAGGCAGCTCGTCGAAAACTTTGCCCTCTGCCTCTGCTTCCAGTCGGCGTCGGTTCCAGTCTTCCCATTGGGCATGCATCCGCTGCTGTCCTTGCAGTTGGCCTTCTTCCCGAGCTTTGCGCTCTCGGCGTTCACTCCAAATCGCTGCGAGAACCATTCTTCCTGTCTCCACGATGATGGGTGATATCACCAATGCCGCCGCGCCAGCTCTGATCAACTCGCCGGTGACGACATACTGTATCGCGGTCCATTCCTTGGTGTTTCCGGTGGTGAGCGCTAGCAAGGTATTGGCAATAGCAAGATAGGTTGTGATGACGGCGAATACTGAAAGGTACCAGGGCATCGCCCTTGCGGGAATATTGGGTATTCCTATCCTTGAATTCCGATCTGCTCCGTCGCGTTCTCTTGCCATTGCTTGTTTTGCCAATCACGTTCGACGCCGCACCGATGACCGAGTGTTATCGGTACGGCGTCGCAAATTCGCTAGCTACGCGAACTGGTACTCCTGCGTGCTCACGATCAGCTGCAGCGTCTGGGCGATGGTATCCGAGTATTCGGGCGACCCGGGAGCCGGGTTGCCGACGAACGCGACCAACTGCTCCTTGGTCTCCGAAGCCAGCTCGTAGGCTCCCACCATCTCCAGGCACCGGTCAACGATCCCTTCGGCGGTGTTCACCTGCTCGCTGTCCAGCCGGGATACGATCTCGCGAACGCCCGGCAGGCTGGTGTTGCCCACCTGGTCGGCCGCAAAGTTGATCCGCTCCACCAGCGTCCCCGAGTCGATCCACTCGGCGCCGGTGTGCCAGCCCTCCACGGTGGGCGGGTTCATCAGGTCCTGCCCCATGTACCGGATGGTGTTGGCCAGCGGGTTGAGGCCCAGCTTCGGCGACGTGAAGTCCTGCACCAGCCGCATCGTCCCGATCACCACCTCGGTCGGGCTCTTCACCTTCTCGAAGCGGGCATCCTTGAAGAAATCGGAGTTGAACATGACCCGCAGCATGGCGGTCAGGTTGTAGCCGGAGTCAAAGTACGTCTGCTCCAGCAAGGCGATGGCTTCGGGGTCACGCGGCGCCGTGTTCTGCCACGCCGGCACCTGCACCTCGTCGGCCACGAAGAAGTTGTACAGGTGGCGCGACACGAAGCGAGCCGCCGACTGCTGCCGGGCGATGATGTCAACGATGTCGTCGCCGTTGAAGTTGCCCGTCTCGCCCAGGAACGTCTTCTGGTCGTTGTCGTGGTCGTACGGGTTGTAGATGAAGTTCGACTCGTACCGGCCGTAGGGGTAACGCGGCACGGCGTTGGTGATGGTCCAGCCGGTGAAGGCCCGGGCCGCTTCCTTCACGTCATCCTCGCTGTAGTTGGCCTGGCCGTCCATGCCGACTCCCAGCGAGAACAGCTCCAGCAGCTCACGGCCCCAGTTCTCGTTGATCGCGCCCTTGTGGCTCATGCAGTTGTCCAGATAGAACACCATGGCCGGGTCGCGGGACAGGCCCTTCAGCAGGATGTCGAAGTTGCCCATGCCCAGGTCGCGGAACATATCCAGCTGGAGCTGGATCTGCCGCCCGTGCTCGCACTTGGAGTTGCCAGTGCAAAGGATCCCGTGCCAGAAGAGGGCCATCTTCTCCTGCAGCGGGCGCTTGGTGTTGATCATCCGGTAGGCGAGATACGCCTGGTTGACTTCCAGCGCGTTCATCTCCTTCCAGTCGACGAAGTGTCGCTCCAGGATGTCCATTTCCAGGTCAGGCTGGGCAATGGGGTCGAGCAGCTCTTCGACGGTGGCTTCATAGCCGGCGGCGGCGCGCTGTTCCAGCTCGGCGTAGGTGGCGCCGAAACCGGCCCGACGCATCAGGTGCGCCATCTGGGCAATTTCCTGGTTGGTGGGCATGGCGTGTACCTCCTGGGGTGCTGTGGCGGTTGCAGACGCAACCGTGGCGATTAACGACGATTTCCGCACGCGATGACCACGGTCAAAGCACGCGCGCGACAACCATCTGGAGATAGCCGCATACTACTCGCCGGCCCGTTTGAGTGTCAAGAAACGGGCCGGTCGCCGCAGGGCAATCGCATTTTGAACGGTTGCCTCCCGTCATTCCCGCGAAAGCGGGAATCCAGTGGTCGAAATGACCAGCCACGTCGACGATGAATGCCCTTTACGTTCACTGGAAGCCGACACCCTGCACTGCTGACAACAGGCGATTTCAGAATGCCGATGCGCAGTGGTAGAATCACCCCTGCTAACCGCTGGGAGCAGAACTTATGGGCGATCTGAACGTGGCCAACCGGACGTTGGCGATCATGGACAACCTGACGTTCCTGCGTCGGCTGAACAACGAGTGCATCGACCTGATTGCCATCGACCCGCCCTTTGCTGCCAACGAAACCTTTACCGGCAAGCCCCGCCCACCCATCAGCGACGCTGAGTACGCTGAGGAAATCGCCCTGGCCAAGGCCCACGGCGTCGAGCACAACGAGGGCCAGGGCCTGACCCGCGTCCACGACATCTGGAGCTGGAACGAGGATGTGCATCCGGCCTGGAAGATGGGTATTCAGGACGACTACCCCGAGGTGTTCGCGGTAATCCAGGCCGTGGAGGCGTGCGCCTCGGAAAACGAGGCCGCGTACATCGCGTTCATGGCGGCGCGCCTGCTGGAATGCCGCCGCGTGCTGAAACCCGCGGGCAGCATCTACGTCCACTGCGACGATCACGCCAACGGTTCTGTTGCACTTTGCAGGGTGTCCGCACACACCAGGAGGCAAACAATGGCCACCCCCACATTGGAGGAAATGGCGGCCATCGGGCGATTCAAGGAAGTGGAGGCCATCGAGGGAATCAAGGAGATGCTAGACCTTGCTAAACAGGACTTATCGGCGATGGATAGCATCGATGACGATGAATTGGATATCGTGCAGTTCAACGGTCGGGAGTTTCTGCGGGAATCCATAGACTTGGTCGAGGGTCTTTTATGGGCATTATCGCGCCGGAACGAACAGGTATGCGTGCATTGCAGTCGCGCGATTGCAGAGCGATGGACATCTTGGAAAATGATAGTTCTCTCTTCTGATGACCCAGCAGGAGAAGTAATGAAGGCCGCTCTTGACCCTATAAAAAGATTGCGAAAGGCAATGGGCAATCTACCTGGGTACCAAGAGGCGGTCAAGGAAGATGACGATAGGATACTTGCCTACACAGGCAAGTACCTCGCTGCCCATAAAATAGCCCCCCATCTGCTCGTTGGGACCCCAGATGACGAAACCGACTGGTCTAATTACGCCATGGACTCAGTGATGAGCCATGCAAACTTTACCTACTCCAAAGACTGTCATAGGTTTGATGACGCGCCTTGGCTTTGGGCGAGTCACGCGATGGACTCTGCACGGTTCTTCTGGGCACTGCGTAACAACATTGCGTCTGGGGTGTTGGGCGGTCAATCGCCCGCCTCGGAGTGAACTACCCTGCAAGATGCAACAGAACCACGCCAACAGTTATCTGCGTATGCTGATGGACGCTGTGTTTGGGGTGGAGAATTACAGGAATCAAATCGCGTGGAAACGGTATGGTGCTCACAACGATGTGGGTCAAGGTTCAACGCGGTTCGGACGTGTGCACGACACTATCCTCCTATACGGCAAAAGCCCGTCAGTAACGTGGAATCAAGGATTTGTGCCGCTGGACGAAAGTTGCGTTCAAAGCACTTTTCGCTACGTTGAACATGATACCGACAGGCGCTTTACCACTACACCGCTAACAGGCCCGGGTGGATATGACCGACGCCACTAGAGATGTCTTGGCGTCGGTGAAGAAAGACCGGGCCTTTCAGGAGCCGCAGCAATGGACCACCAGCCGCACTATCGGCCCGGGGGAATTGCCCGAGCGGGACGACGTTGACCCGGCGCCGCATCATAACCTGCGGCAACCCAGACGCGGGGCCAGACAGAGTACGCAGTCATCGAGCTGGTCAGGCCGCATCCCGAAGGACGACGCCAAGCGGCTGCTGATGGACCAATTCGGCCCCCGCTGCTGGGGCTGCGGCTACGAACCCCGCCGGCCCAACGGCAGCCTGGACGAAACCCTGCTGGAGGTGGACCACATCAGGGCGCGTCGGGCGACGCAAGGAACCCAGGGCAACGACGAACTCTACAACCTGGCTCTGTTGCATCGCACCTGCAACGGTATCAAGCGCAATCAGATGACGCTGGAAGAACTCCGCAGCCACAACGCCATGAACGGCCTGCTGTACGTAGAGAAAGTAACTGATCTGGTCGACCTGTTCGATGCGACCCAATTCGCCGCCGAGCAGATCGCCATGCACACGGCGAGGTACGGTTTGCAAACGGATCTGCCCCAGCCGGCGGGCAGCCCGACCTGAAAGCGCCGGCTATTTCGTTTGACGTGCTATCGCGGCATATCCGCGGCTATCCAGCCGCCACCAACCCCGCCACCCGTTCCTTCACCCACTCCCCCACCTCCCCCTCAAACGCCGGCTCCGGCGGCAGCTCGTGATACCGTGCCACCTGGCCGTATCGCGCCGTATGGTGCATTCCATTGATGATGGGGCCAAGATCAACCTGCAAGGGTTCATCCTCCGGCAGCAGCGGCAACAGGAACGGCGGAATGGATTGCTGCACGCTGAACGGATACAGCAGCGCGCCGGGGCGTTGCCAGCCCTGGCATACCAGGATGCGGTAGTCGCTGGCCGGCGGCGGCGTTTCCAGCGGCATCGGCTCCCCACCGCGCAGCAGGTCAATCTCCACCAGATTCGCGCCGCTGCCGACGATCGCTTGGCGCTTGCGCTCATAGCGCTGCCGCTCTCGCCCCGGTGCCTTGTTGGTGGGAGAGAGTACCTCGATGATGGTGACAATTTTTTGGTCGGGCATGGCTTCGACGCGGAGCCAGGTAACCTTCACTTCCCGGGGCATCCGTACCCGTATTGCGTAATCTTCCACCGCGGAAGTGGCGACAGCGGCGGCTCCTGCAGCAGGGATGCTTTGCGGCGCCGGGCTTGGAGGTTCGTCGGTCACAAGCGCATCCGGTATCATAAACGCCAGGTCCGGTGGCTGGCCTGTAGGGGATTCAATATCCACCCGCTGTTCCAATTCTAGACGGTAGCGGTCAGGAAGCTGCGGCCCTAACCGTTCTGCCAGAACTGCAATCAAGCGATTATGAAACGACGGCCAAATATGCCGATGTTCCAGGTACGGGTTCATCCCCGGAAACGGGTTGTCATACTTCATGCCGGCCTATCCCCTCGGCCGCCGCCAGCCCGGCCGCCGCGAGCCCGGACGCCGCGAGCCTACCCGCCGCGCCGCCGCTTGTGCTGCCGCAGGATGCAGTCGTCCATGATCACGCCCAACCCGGCGTCCCGCGCCCGTTCCGCCGCCGCCTGGTCAACCACCCCGTCCTGCATCCACACGTACCGCGCCCCGATGCTGACCGCGTCGTCCGTAATGGCTCCCGCGAACTCGCTCCGCCGGAACACGTCCACCAGGTCGATGCTCAAGCCCTCAGCCTGCGCCGCCGCCCGCGCTGCGTCCAGGTCGTCGTAGGACTGCTCGCCCAGCACGGTTGAGCCCTTCAACGCCGGGTTCACCGGGATGATCCGGTAGCCCTGCGACTGCATGTACCGGGATACTCCGTGGCTGTCCCGCGCCGGATTGTCCGACAGACCCACCACGGCGATGGTCTTCACGTTGTCCAGAATCTCATCAATCAAGTCCATTGCACTACTCTCTTTTACCGGGATTTACGGGATGTACAGGATATTGTCATCTTGATGAAGAATTAACATCCTGTACATCCATGCCAATGACCGCCTACCGGCTTGCCGTGCTGTCGCTGCTGGTGATGGTGATGTGCCCCATGTAGCCGTTGGCCGTGGCGCCGTGCCAGTGGTTCTCGCCGGCCTTGATCTGGACCACGTCGCCCACGCCCACGTGATGCTCCTCGGACTCGTTGGCCACAATGCCGTTGCCCACGGTGATGACCAGTATCTGGTCACTGCTGTGCACGTGCCATCCCGTCTGGGCGCCCTTCTCGAAGTTCACCACGCTGGCGTTGAAAAAGTCGCTCTCCCCCTCGGGAATGATCGGCTGGCGGGTGCGATGCACGTCGCCGCCGGTCCATCCCGGTACTGCCGCCGCCGTTCCCAGCGGTACATGCTCCACGTTCGCAATCCTTACTACACGCATCTTGATGCCTCCTGTTGTGTTTGTTGTTGGTTGGATTCGGCGTCAGGGGGCTGATTTGTTGAGTTCCGCTACCGTTACTCAGAACATCTACATCCCTCTCCGTGATGAACCAATTCATCGTCATCAGTGGCTTCAGTACAAGGAACGGCCTGAAGTGTTCCATCCAAAACTCCCTCGAAGGCTTCCACAATAGCAGCCACGAAGTCATCATCGATCTCGGCCCCATCTGGCATGATTTTCTCCAGATCGCCTTTTGTCAGCGGAACCGCTCCACCCGTGTCCGGGTCAAAGACTCTGATTTCGTAATCACGATTCATCATCACACCTCTTGGGAAGGCTCAAGGGTCTAGGGCATGCCGCACTGCACTCTATGAGCTCCGACGGTATGCCCTGAACCACTCTGCCCGCCTGCTCGGGGCCTTTCCAAAGTCCCTACCGGCGGCAGTCAATCGTCAGGACAGATTCACTGGATATCGGATTTTCAGGATCGTGGTCATACTCAGCGCCATCTACTCCATCTTGATAATCCATAAATCCGGCAAATCCTGATTCTGACGATGACTTTGGAAAGGCTCCGCCGTGCTGCCTCCCGTCCCTACTTCGCCGGCACCGGAAGCCCCGCGACGTTGATCGGCACGCTCCCCACGGTGTTCCGGCTGGTGAAGTACAGCGTCTTCCAGTCGGCCCCGCCGAAGCACAGGTTCGTCGTCGCCGGCTGCCCGTGCACCACGATGCCCAGCGTCTCGCCGCCCGCGTTCATGATGTGCAGCCCGCCCGTGCCGCCGCAGTAGACGTTGCCCTCGGTGTCCACCTTCATCCCGTCCGGCACGCCCTCGCGCTCGCCGAGTAGGTCCTTGAACACCCGTTGCGTCGCCAGCGAAACCGTCCCGTCGTCCTGCACGTCGAAGGCGCGGATGATGCCCTTCCGGGAATCGTTGACGTAGAGGATGGTCTCATCCGGATTGAAAGCCAGTCCGTTGGGAACCACGAAGTCGGCTACCAGCTGCGTCAGCGTCCCCAGGTCGGCCGATAGCCGATACACGCCGGAGATGGTCTGCTCCCACTGCTCCCGCGGCCGTCGGAAGGTCCACGGGTCGGTGAAATAGATGCTGCCGTCCGATTTCACCACCACGTCGTTGGGCCGGTTCAACTGCCGGCCCTGGAACTGGTTGGCCAGCACCGTGGTCGACCCGTCGTGCTCCAGCCGGCTGATCCGCCGGCCGTCGTGCTCCGCGGCGATCAGCCGACCCTGCTGGTCGCGGGTCAGCCCGTTGTGCCGGTTCACCGGCTCGGCATCTACGGTCACGCCCGAGCCGGGCGTGTACCGCATCCGCCGGTTGTTGTGGATGTCGCTGAACAGCAGGTAGCCGCCATCGCTCCACCACAGCGGGCCTTCCGCGGGGCCCTCCCCGCCTCCGAACCCCGATCCATGCTCCTCGATGGGCGCGTCGGTGTCGATGATGGCGTCCAGGGCTGAGGATAGCTTTTCGATTGGCATAAGTGCGCCTCCTGGTTTGTCGGATGTGTGCAGCGGTAATCCAGCGATGCCTCGGTAATCCAGCGATGCTTCGGAATTCGCGGTCAAGTCACCTTCAGGATGTGCCAAGACGCGCGAGTTTCGACCCACCGCCCCATTACCCGCCGGTTAGCTCCTCTGCTGCGTCGATATATTCGATGGTCTCTCGGATGCGCCGTTCCGTGTCCGGACCGCATATCCCGTCGTAGAAGCACGATCCATGCAGGTAGCTGATCCGTGTGAAGTACCGGCCAACCAGCGTCTCCGCGTTGCTCGAGGTCCTGGACAACGCCAGCAGTCCCTCAGTGGTCATGGCAGTCGTCTCCGGCTCTTGGCCGGCGCCGGCCAGGATCAGCGCGTCCGTCGCTCGTTTGGTGGCGCGCCACGCCTTCTCGGCTGCATCCCGGATGTCGCCCTGTTCCAGGCGCTCGAGCGCCTGGGCATGGACTTCGCGGGTGTCGGTGAATAGAGCGACAACCCTGTCCCGGGCCGAAACCGTTGTCACGAGTAGCATCCTCCTGCTGGGGTAGCTCCCGCCGCCATTGTATGCCCGCCAATCGGGCCGCGCAAACCACCCGGGTACCGGCGCCAGCGCCACGCAGCCTCACGCGTACCCGGTTTCACCGGAACCGTCATTGCGAGCGAAGCGCGGCAATCTCGTGATGGCAGCCAGGGTCTCTTGCCGCAACGAGATCGCCACGTCTCTGCGCTCCTCGCGATGACAAACCGGGTACGCGTGAGCGTGCGTCGCCAGACGTCTGCGGGACGACGCACGATATCTGTCCCCAACCATGTTGCGCGATTGACACTCGGGATAAGATACTTGCGTTCGCATAAGGTCGGATACCGACTACTTAACACCTTCCCAAATCGGGACGACGATAACGCCACACATGTATTTGGAGCGCGACTCTTGGCTGCATCACCAGTGAATGAACACATCCGCTACGAACCGGACGAACATCCCCCCGCTCTGTTAACCCTCGGGGCCGGCTTCCAGGCCGCCCTGCTCATCATCGGGGGGATTGTTCTGGGCGTCGTCATCGTCTTCCGCATCGCCGATCAGCCCGCCAACTACATCGCCTGGGGCGTCTTCGCCGCCCTCCTCATCAGCGGGATCACCACCATCCTCCAGTCTGCCCGCATCTGGCGCATCGGCGCTGGACACATCCTCATGATGGGCACCTCCGGCGCGTTCTTCGCCGTGTGCGTCGCCGCGCTGATCCAGGGCGGCCCGGCGTTGATGGCCAGCCTCGTCGTCGTGTCCGCCCTCTTCCAGTTCGCCTTGGCCGCCCGCCTCTCCGTGCTGCGCAGCGTCTTCACCCCGGTGGTGTCCGGAACCGTGATCATGCTCATCGCCGCCACCATCATGCCCATCGTGTACGACATGCTCAGCGACGCTCCGGAAGGCACCACCTCCTTCGCTCCTCCCCTGGTCGCGGCGGTCACCATTCTGGTCGTCGTCGTCCTCGTCCTGCGCGCCCCGGCGTCGTGGCGGTTGTGGTCCCCCGTCGCCGGCATCATCGTCGGCTGCGCGGTATCCGCCCCCTTCGGCATGTACGACGTCCAGTACGTCAAGGACACCCCCTGGTTCGGCGTCCCCTTCGGCGCCTGGCCCGGCTTCGACTTCACCCCCGGCGTCGAGTTCTGGGCCCTCCTGCCCGCCTTCATCGTCGTCACCTTCGTCGGCGCCATCGAGACCATCGGCGACGGCGTCGCCATCCAGCGCGTCTCCCGACGCCGTCCCCAGGCCACCGACTATCGCGTCGTCCAGGGCGCCCTCAACACCGACGGCGTGGGCAACCTCCTGTCCGGCCTCGCCGGCACCCTGCCCAACACCACCTACTCCACCAGCATCTCTCTCGCCGAGGTCACCGGCATCGCCGCCCGTCGCGTCGGCATCGTGATCGGCGTCATCTTCATCGTCCTGGCCTTCTTCCCCAAGGCAACCGCCCTCCTCATCGCCATCCCTTCGCCGGTTGCCGCCGCCTACGTGGGCATCCTCATCGCCCTGCTCTTCGTCCAGGGTTTGCGCATCATCGTCCAGGATGGCCTGGACCACCGCAAGGCCACCGTGGCCGGCGTCGCCTTCTGGGTCGGCGTCGGGTTCCAGAACGGCGTCATCTTCCCGGATCTGCTCGGAGAGGGCTTCCTCGGCGTCCTGCTCGGCAACGGCATGACCTCCGGCGCAATCGTCGCCGTGGCGCTCATGGCCTTCGTCGAGTTCAGCAAGCCCCGCCGTCGCCGCCTCCGCGTCCCGATCAACGACGACACCCCCCAGCAGGTGGACGACTTCCTCCGCACCTTCGCCTCGCGCATCAACTGGAACCAGGTAGCGTCGGACCGCCTCGCCGCCGCCGGCGAGGAGACCCTGGTCATCCTCTCGCAAGGCGACGACGACTCCGAACCGGACGATTCCCCCCGCCGGCTCACCGTCAGCGCCCGCCGCGAAGGCAGCAACGTGGACCTGGAGTTCATCTCCTCCCTGGAGGGCGAAAACGTCGAGGACCGCCTCACCTACCTCAGCGCCCTGCCCCCGGTGCCCGACGACGGCGAGGTCTCCTACCGCCTCCTCCGCCACTACGCCTCATCAGTCCGCCACCAGAAGTACCACGGCCTCGACGTCGTAACCGTCAGCGTCGCCGCCGCCTGAGCAACGCCCAAACGTCCGTAGTTCCTCATGCGAGAGGCATTGATAACGCAAGGTCGAATGATGGTTCGCCCCTTCCACTCCGTCGGCACGTCCCATCAATCCTGTCAATCCATGCCAAAAGCTCACGCCTACCCAACTTGATGACGACGGGAGCAAATTTACATCGATGAACAGGATGCCGACAACGCTGGCTCACCGCTCTGCTTATGGCACCGTGCAGGGTGCGGGGCGTTCCAGCAATCAACTTAATCCTGTCCATCCTGTTCATCGATGTAAAAGACAAAATCGGTACGGGTGAGGCCGAGGAGATTTCGCTACTCCGATTCTGGGGTAGCTGGAGCATAGATCGATCAACGGACTGACGATGTTCCCAATCCGATTTGCCCACAAATTCTGCTTTTCCGGGCAGGTCGGGTCGGTGAAAACTTTCTGTCCGGGTAGCGAACGACGTTTCGCGATTTTCAAGTCCCGCTGGTGCTAACGATCACCGATTCCAGCATCGGGTGCTGCTACAACAACGAGCATCGCTCTCGCGGCCTGAGACGGTATTTTTACGGCCCTACGTAGCATCCCGACGAATCCCGGTGAGCGGCTCACCGGGTGTCTGGGGACGCTCCGGCCGTGTTATGCCGCTATGGCAGATTTTTGATGTGCATCGAGAACAGTTGGTGGCGACGGACATGCCGGGTATCGCGTTGCCGAAATATTGTGTCAGCACGCCCCTCCTCTAACCGAACGGAATGTGTCAAGCCGCGTCAGTTGGGCGCACGGGAGTCACCGGTTCCCGTTAGGTCATGCTGAACAACTGACAGCGATATGGTGAGGCTGTCCGTAATATCCGGCCTGGTGGCCTCGGCGGCGCCGCGCTCGGCTGCCTTCACCAGCGAATATATTTTTTCACCGGAGGGCGGAGTTGCCATCTGGACGGTCACGACGATTTCAATGGTGTCGTTGTCGTAATAGGTCACGCTGTCCTGTACACCGTCCTCTGCCATCACCGCGAAATGCGCTCCGACTACCGCTTCATCCGCCTCCCGCCTGGTGAACCCCGGGTCTCTGCCGGTTTGTAGGCTGACCTCAACGTGAGGGTTTTCAGACTTGAATTTGTCGATGGCCTTCCGGGCGTTGCCGGAGATGGAACCAGAAAACTTGATCCAGGCCGATGACCCACTGGTGATGGCGGTATCAACGACGCTGTCGGGGTCGTCGTCCTCGATGACCGTTACCATCATCGAGAAGTCGTCGCCCCAAGCATGACGCGCGATGGACTCATCGAGCGTGATGCCCTCCTGATTCGCGATGAATTGCAGGTCGTTCAATTCGGCGAGGCTGTTGATGCTGGGGTGTTGTCGGATCAGCGCAGCCGCGTCGTGGGGGGTCAACGTCGCCATGTTGTGGTGGCTCGCCACCGTTTCGCCGTCGCGGCTGGGGGCGGCCGCCATCGTCACGATTGCGACCACGACCGCGATCACGCCCAGAATGCCGCCGCCGTAGGCGAGCCACATGTACCAGCGGGTCCAACGATTTTTTGGTGAGCCGCGTCGCTCATTCTCGGTCATCATCTGGAAGCCTCCTACGGAGCCGCGTCCCATACGAGAACGCGCCGCAGATCCGAGCAAATTGGCCATGCCGCCATTTCATCAACGGGAAGGGTTCCAGCTGGCGCCATACCATCCACCGTCACTAACCTCGTCGACTACCCGGCACGCCAATGGACGCAATCTACACCCTGGAGTATCGACAGCCAATCATGTCTCATATGTGGGAAAGGAAAATGCCCGTCTCAGGGCTTGATTCGGGCATTTTCGGAGCATCCCGCGACGTTAGTCCCGGGCAGGATTTCCGGATCAGGCGTTGCCCGAAAACCCGGCAATACCCGGAAATTTCAGGCGTTTGGGCCGATTACGGATTCCGTCAGTACATTAGTCAATGTCCGCCGCGTCAGCCGCGGAATCGGAGTAGCGAAATTCCTCGCCGGCCAAAGCCAGCATCCGGGCTGCTCGTCTATCAAACATCTGAGCCTCCAGACGTGGTGCGTATCCACGCGCCGCGTTCATGTAGTGGTTTGCGTCTCGATGATCGTATTAAGGACGCACAACCGCTCGCGGGTCGCGCTTCTGGTCGCTAGGCCATCTCATCCTCCTTTGTGGCCTGTAGTGAATCCCGGTCACCCCCGTTCGGGCGCACCCAGCAATAGACGCCTGAGCCGATGATGCCAAGCGTCCCGGCCCCGATGCAGATGAAGTACCAGTAGAGCATCGCCTGATTCGCGAACGACGTGTGGGAGGTGTATATCTCTAACAACACCACGCCACCGATAAACGCGATCACGTACGCGCCCACAATGGACATCATGCCCATGAGTGCCATCTGTACTGTGTTGCCACGAAACCATGCCACGGTCATGGCCAAAATCGTGAGCGCGACTCCGAACAGGACCGGGCCGACGAAGATGGCGAAAATGACTGCCTTGAAATGCTCCCCTACGAACGTTACGGGCATGACTGGCCTCCTTTGCGCCTGTGGCTGAAACAGCGACGGAGTTTACCGTCTGCTATGTAGTGCCTCAGTTTGAACCTGCGGAGGCGCGGTCTTCACTGAGCGTCTGTCTGCAGGGGCGGGTAGTGTCTCAGTTTGAACCTGCGGAGGCGCGGTCTTCACTGAGCGTCTGTCTGCAGGGGCGGGTAGTGTCTCAGTTTGAACCTGTGATGCCAGATCGGGCCGTTTTCGGACCTGTGCTACGTTTATGTCCAGACCCCGCAGGTCGTCCCTGCGGGGTCTTTTGCGTGGCGCCCCAGACGGGCCGGGGACGCCAGCGATGGCCCATACAAGCCGTCGGCATTCTGCCTGCAATGTATTGCACAGGGCGTGCTCGGAGTGGCCGTCGTCACCAACTGTTGCGGCAGGTCAGCACGTCCTAGCCAATCAGGACCACGAACACGCTCACCATCGCCAGGAACATCGCCACCGGGATGAATGCTATCAGCAGCAGCAGTCGGGTAGTCACAAAGGTCAAGAACCAAACGGCGCTGCACAGAGCGAATATGCCGCTCAGGATCACCAACGGCCCCGTTACGATCACGTAGGTCAGAAGCCACGAGAACCTGACAAACGTCGGCAGCAGCAATGTGACGGCCATCGGGACAACGGCGAACAAACCGGTCCCTGACAGCAGCATTCCCCACAGCGCCACGACACGAGCGTTCGTGACCGGCCCCGTCGGCATGATGCGGGTCACTATGACTGATGCCGGCACCGTCAGGCACGCGGTTAGGATCGCCAAAGCCAAGAAGGTGATGGTGCCCGTGCCAATGGTCAATCTCATCAACAGGTTGAAGCCAGCAAAAATGAAGCAGCCCGCGCTCACGCCAATGTCCATGGACACCAGCAGTGCGGCTGCTTTCTGCCTGCGGGTCAGGCCAGGGCGGGCCCTGACGTACGATACGGATATGCTGGCCACCATGAGTGCGACCAACAGCACGATGAGTGTATTCAAATCATGTCCCTCGTGACGTATGTCGGGCCCGCTTAGCCCCAATCCACCGAAGGGATGAGTGTGGCGTCGTGGTGAAGGGATGAGAAAGTGCTCCCGCGCTTCGGGGATAATGGTTTCTGAAACACGAAACCAGCCCGAAACGAGGAGCACCCAACGGATGCTATCACGCAACGACCCCGACCGCATCAAAATCGCCTTCGATGACCACCGCTTGGTGGCCAATGCCGGATTGTTGCTGCCGGTCACTCTGGCCCATCATCTGGGACTGGGCCAGCTGGTGGACCACCACGTCGACTTGGGAGACGCGCCGGGTCGGGCGAATGTGGGCGACAAGCTGCTGACCCTGGTGGCATCGGCGCTGGCCGGTGGCGACTGCATCGATGACGCCGATGCGCTGCGGCCTGGCGGGACCGAGCAGGCGCTGGGTTGTGTCGTGAAAGCGCCGTCCACGCTGGGCACCTTCCTGCGCAGTTTCCGGTGGGGGCACGTGCGCCAGCTGGATCGGGTGAGCCGGGAGGCGCTGGCTCGGGCCTGGGCGGCTGGGGCCGGACCGGGCGATGATCCGTTGACCATCGACCTGGACTCCACCGTCTGCGAGACCTATGGGCTGGCCAAGGCGGGAGCGCAGCGCCACAACTACGCCGGCCAGCGGGGCTATCACCCGCTGTTCGCCGTCGCCGCGGGCACCGGCGACATGCTGATGGCCCGCCTGCGCAAGGGACGGGCCAACACGGCCCGGGGCGCCGCCCACTTCCTGCGCGAGACGGTGAGCCGCGTGCGCTACGCCGGAGCCACCGGACCACTCACCGTGCGTGCCGACCGCGGCTTCTACACCCACGACATCGTCGCCGGCTGCCGCGATAAGAGTGTCCGCTTCTCCATCACCATCCGCCAGCACCAGAGCCTGCGCAGCATCATCGAGGCCATACCCGAGGCAGAGTGGACGCCCATTCCATACTGGATGGAGGGCGCCGACGACGTGGCCGAGACCACGTATGTACCCTTCGAGAGCAAGCCCGACGCGGTGTCGGTGCGGCTCATCGTCCGGCGGGTGAAGCCCACGCCCGGCTCACAACTGGCGCTGTTTACCAGCTACAGCTATCACGCCTTCATCACCGACCGCGAGGGCGACGTCCTGTATCTCGAGGCCGACCACCGCCGCCACGCCGAGATCGAGAACGCCATCCGCGACCCCGCATCAAGTGCGGGGCAGGCTCTGAAGTACGGCGTGGGTCTCAACCATCTCCCCTCGGGCCGCTTCGCCGCCAACGCCGCCTGGCTGGCCGTCCAGATCATGGCGCATAACCTGGCCCGCTGGACGACGCGCATCGGTCTGGGTGAGCCGGTGGCCACCACCAAAACCCTGCGGCGACGCTTCTTCTCCCTCGCCGGACGCATCACCCGCAAGGCCCGCCGCCTCACTTTGCATCTGCCCCAGGGCTGGCCCTGCGAAAACCAGTTCAGCAACGCCCTGACACGATTGCGCGCCCTGCCCCTCGCTTCCTGACGCCATTCACGGTGTCTGACCCCTCCACCGGATTACCCAACCGCCTGGCCGATCAGCCCCCAGGCCGGACCCTTGACGCTCTCCGCCTGCGGTCGGCACTGAAAATCGCTCCCAGCGCCGCTACCACAGGCCGTCAAAATCCCCCTGGCGTGGCAGCCGCGCTCCGCATCGTCCATTTCAGCGCCATCAGGTCCTCGCCAGCCTGTTTCCTGACACCTCATCCCTCGTCTGACCGCCGCCACCGCAACCCTTCGGTGGATTCAGGCTAAGAGGGTGTGTGACAAAGGGCCAACCGTGCACCGGTTGTTCTTGGGGTGAGGGTGGGATGGTGTTTACGCTGATGGTATGAACAGAAAACCATACCCCAGCGATTTGACCGATGCCCAGTGGGAAGAACTGGCTCCTCTGCTGCCGCCCGACACCAGAAGAGGTCATCCCAGGACCACGGACCTGCGGGAGGTAGTCAACGGCATCCTGTACGTGTTGCGAGGCGGCATCCCCTGGCGGCTGATGCCCCACGACCTGCCGCCGTGGGGCACGGTCTGGTGGTACTTCCGCAAGTGGCGGGATGACGGGACCTGGGAACGTGCTGAGGCCGCTTTGCGGGCCCGGGTGCGGGAAGCGGCGGGACGGGAGGCCACACCCAGCGCGGCCATCATTGACAGCCAGTCGGTGAAGACCACGGAAAAAGGGGGCCCAGAGGTTACGACGCTGGCAAACGGGTAACCGGACGCAAGCGGCACATCGTGGTGGACACCATGGGATTGCTGCTGGCCGTGGTGGTGCATGCCGCCAATATTCAGGACCGAGACGGCGCCAAGTTGGTGTTGGCCAAACTGCTGGACCGGTTCGCTCGTCTGAGGGTGATCTGGGCGGATGCTGGCTATGCGGGCCGACTGGTGGCGTGGGCCTGGGTCACCGGCGGTTGGTTGCTCACGGTGGTCAAACGCAAGCCAGACAGCCACCACTTCGAGGTACTGCCCCGAAGATGGGTAGTGGAACGCACCCTGGGGTGGCTGAGCCGATGCCGACGGTTGAGCAAAGACTACGAGGAACGCCCCGAAAGCAGCGAAGCGTGGGTCCATATCGCCATGGTCAACCTGATGCTCAAACGGCTCCAACCTACTTGAAACCCTTTGTCACACACCCTCTTAGACCATAGATTTCAGACAGCGGTAAGGCGGGGTTACGCCGACGCAATCCATTCGACGGCACGTTCCCCTATCATGACCACCGTTGCATGGCTACCACCTGACCTTGTGACCCGCGGCATCACCGACGCATCGACCACCGACAACCCCTTTACACCCTTGACGCTGCAGTACTGATCCACAACCGCCATTGGGTCTGAATCCGGGCCCATCTTGCATGTGCCGGACACATGCCTGGCTGTTCCGACGGTTTGGCGTATATAGACGTTCAAAGCGTCGTCGTCGGCCAGAATGTCATCCGTTGGGTGGAGTCGGTAATCGGCCACGTCTTTATACGCATCGGATTCAAGGAATCCGATCGCCATCAGCACGCCTTCCCTCACCCGACGAATGTCGTTTGGATGCTGAAGATAGCGGTAGTTGAACTCTGGCTGCACTGAGGGATCGGCAGACGCAAGCCTGACGTATCCTGCGCCGTCAGGTAGTCCGAGCGTGCACGAGATTCGCGCCACCCGGTCCGGAGGAACATCCTCGTTGAGGAACTTGGTCCGTAAACCGGGGACGCGCTCCGGCCGTTCGTCAACCATCGGGGTGGTCCTCAGCAACATATCATTGACTTCGCTGGATCCGTGGGAGGTGTAGTGCAAACAAAAGCGTGCCGCGTCGGCATCAGACGTCAGGGTCATTCCGTCTTTGACCTTGAAGGTTATCTGGGCGCTCAGGTGGTTAAACAGGTTCTGCCCCACTCCGGGAAGCTCATGAACGAGCGGTATCCCAAATTGTTGAAGTTGGTCTTTGGGGCCGATTCCCGATAGCATCAGCAGGTGAGGCGACTTGATAGCCCCAGCGCTCAACACAACCCGGTCTGCTTCAACGTTGAAAATCTCGCCTCCGCTTTCCACTTCCACACCGACGGCTTTTAGATCCTCGATCAATACCTTCCTGACGAAAACCCCTCCCCTCACCGTAAGGTTAAGACGGTGGCGCATGGGATTCAGGTGAGTGATAGCAGCGCTCATCCTCCAGCCGTCCAGGTTGTTCGAGGGCCACACGCCAACGCCCGCGGGGTTCGGGCCATTGGTATCCTCGACTGTCCCATAACCTGCTTCCAGACAGGCGGCGTGGAAGGCTTTTTGGATGTCTGCCCAGGGCCCGGATTGACGACGCCTTACTGGCATCGGTCCGTCGGATCCATGAAAATCATCCCGAATGTCGAGATCGTGCTCAGACTTTCTAAAGTAAGGCAGTACCTTGTCATAAGACCATTCATCGTTGCCCATGGCAGACCAGGAGTCGAAATCCTCAGGTAACCCCCTTTGCATTGCCTGACCGTTGATGGACGACCCTCCTCCGATCACCTTGCCCTGCGCTACGTGGATCTCGCCTTGCTCCTCGGTGATCGTTCCCCGCAGGGCCCAGTTATGCTCCGAGTCTGGGGATTCTGCGAAACTTGTGTGGCCGAACTTTATCTCGTCCGGAAGATAGTCTGGATCAGGGTAATCTGGCCCGGCTTCCAGCAACAGAACGGAGGTATTCGCGTTTTCAGCCAATCTGCTGGCCAACACCGATCCAGCCGCTCCTCCACCGACGATAACAACGTCATATTTCATGGGTCCTCCTTAAACGCTTCGTCTTCTAACCCAGGATTTCCCAGTTTTAACTGATTCCGCTGAGGATAGGACGTTCTGGGATTTTTCCGATTATAAACCGGCATTCTCCATATCGGCCGACCAGCAGGTTCCGGACAGGGTAGTTGGAGCTTATTGCCGGTCCTCGTTGCTTGTCAATCCTCTTTCGCTCCTGTGCCAAGGGCGTCGGCACAACGTACGTCGCTTCAGGCCATTATCGGAAAACCGGCGCGAAATCGCTCGAACACCAGACGAGAGGGACATCGACCAGCTTCCGGCACCGGCAGACAGTGCCGCGAAAACCGGCACCACTTCGACCCACGGACGGCCAGAAACACCATAAATCGAGCCTCTGAGCTAGACTCTCCACTAACTGGGTTTTTCAGGCCGCTGCCGGTGCGTTGAGGGGCGCGTCCGTAGGATGGTCCTCAGCATCGGGGAGAGGTGCCAACTGATAGCCCAGTTGGGCGGCTCGGCGTTTAGCTGAGCGTAGCGCGCGCTGCTGGTACTGGCGCTCGTAGTATTCAGGGCCGGCAGCCACGTACTCCTGCCCGAAGCGCAGCATGGAATAGATGAGCCTGGCCAGCTAGGCTTTGCGCATTTTCAAACGGCGTAGGCGAGGGAATCCGCGATTCGGTGGTAAAGAGCGACGGGGAGTTCCTGCGTATCGGGGTCAGCGACCGACAGTGAGCAACCCTCCGGCGCCAGCCATAAGTGACGTCGCACCAGGGCGATTGCGTCCACGAAGGTCGGCGATGGCTGATCGTACCAGGCGGCCCTGCGCTGGGTCATGGGGCGGTGTTTTTGCAACGAGTGGGCGGCCAGGGTGGTAAAGGAGAAGAGGCCCAGCAGGACGGGTGTGGTGCGGGCGATGGCAAGATCCGACCACTGGCGCTGGGTCTCCAGGCCCGGGTGAGCCCGCACTTCCTGGTAGAGCCTGCCCCGTACTTGATGGGGGTGACCTACAGTTGCCAGCGCCGGACAAACCATTCCAGGATCTGGCTCGGGGATCTGGGTCGGGTCCGCCGACGGGTCGGTACAGAGCAGGGCCTGAGGGTCGAAGGCGCCCTGGAGGTCGGGGATCAGCACCCAGCGGATGGTGACGGGCGGCTTGCCCGAGCGGTACCAGATCGCCGTCTGGGGGGTGAGTTCCACGATGCGGGTGGCGCCGTCGTACCAGGCCACCGCAGTGCTGTGCCAAGTCCCGTCGGCCTGGTCAAGGACCGTTTTCAGCGGGGGTCGCGCGGGCCTTTCAGGGCCGGACGACCATTCTGACCCGGCTGACGGGCTGGCGCTGGCGCGTACAGGGCGGCGTCCAGGCGCAGTCTCGCGATGAGGGTAACGGGTTCACGGAGGCGCTGGCAGCAGTGGAGCAAATCCAGGACGGCGTAGCCGTTGTCGCCCACCAGCGCCAGAGGGCGCTGGGGCAGCCAGCGACGCAGCTGCATGACCATCTGTCTGGCCCAATCGGTGACTTTCTTGTGCCGGCGTCCTTGTTGCTCATGATACCGAGACGAGGGCGCCACCACGGTGAGCACCGGCAGCGCCCAATGGCGTCCCGCCCAGGGGACGTGGCCCAGCCACATCAGGGAGATCCAGCGCAAGCCGCTGGCCTTGACCAGTTGGCTCCGGCTGGAACGCACCGGATCACGGTATATGCCTCGCGCCCTGATCTTGGCCCCACGACGCCGTTCCAGGGTTTCCCGATTGGTCGATGATCGCACGCCGAAGATCAACGGGCCGTCGCCGCGATCCAGGCGCTGGAGCAGCAGCAACAGCAGGATGCGGGCCGCTCCACGGGAGGACCACGCCGACCGGTCGAGCACATGCAGAAGGCGCTGACCCAGATGAACGTGAAGCTCCAGCACGTCATCAGCAACATCACCGGCAAGACGGGGATGGCAATTATCGAGGCCATCGTAAGCGGTGAGCGGGATCCGAGACAACTGGCCAAACTCCGCGACGGTCGGATCAGGGCCGACGAGGAGACTATTGCTGGGTCGCTGCGGGGGCACTGGCGCGACGAGCACATATTCGAGCTGACCCAAGCCCTGGAACGGTACCGGTTCTACCACGACCAGATTGGCGAGTGTGATCGGGAGATCGAAGCCCCGATGGAGCGGTTCGAGGACCGTAGCGGCGGCGGGTCTCCAGCCAACAACGGCCGGTGGCATAGTCAGGGCAACGCGCCCCGCTGCGACGTCAGGACACACCAGTACCGGATGACCGGAGTGGACCTGACCCGCATCGACGGCGTTGACGGCTTCACCGCCCTGAAGGTGATCAGCGAGATTGGCGCCGACCTGACCAAATGGCCCAGCGCCAAGCGCTGCGCCTCCTGGCTGGGGCTGAGCCCCGACCACCGCATCACCGGCGGCCGGGTCATGAGCTCAAAGACCAAGCCCAATGCCAACCGTGCCGCAGCGGCCCTGCGTCTGGCTGCCAACGCGCTGCACCGCTCCGCCAGCGCCCGGGGCGCTTTCCTGCGGCGGAAGAAGGCCCAACCGGGAGCGCCCAGGGCCATCACGGTACGGCCCATAAACTGGCCAGACTCATCTATTCCATGCTGCGCTTCGGGCAGGAGTACGTGGCTGCCGGCGCTGAATACTACGAGCGCCAGTACCAGCAGCGCGCGCTACGCTCAGCTAAACGCCGAGCCGCCCAACTGGGCTATCAGTTGGCGCCTCTCCCCAATGCTGAGGACCATCCTACGGACGCGCCCCTCAACGCACCGGCAGCGTCCTGAAAAACCCAGTTAGTGGAGAGTCCAACTTTGACGTGTAATCCATACGCCGCACCTCGGTGCCAGACTGACCGACTCCGCCCACGAGAGTGGGAGGGCTACCGATCTCGTACGTCATCGTGAGGGCTGGCCAGTCCGTATTCACTGCCTGGGCGGCTATGTTGGATCGCGCGACCAATACGACTGCCACAGCGATCATCGCCACTATCACCATCGCGGCGAGCGCGGTCCTTCGTGAGGGCATTGCCGATTGTAGATTTTGCATGATTCATCACTTCAGAAAGTGCTTGTGCCAACGACCGGCATAATCAGTATCCTCTGGAACTTCAAAGCTGCACACCGCGATGTGGTAGCGCAACCGTTGCTTCACGCAGGCCCCGTGGTCCATGAAGACGTTGTCGTAGTCGCTGTGCCACGCGAGGCCGGGGCCCCGCCCTGCTTTCGCGGAGGTTCTGCAACTCCGGTCTGGGTACCGGTTGTCTGAGCAACATGAATAGGAGCGGGTTCATCGCTGGTGGGAGCCGCCGGCCCACTACCCAACAGTACGGTGGTCAGCGCCAACATCAGTCCCGGTCGGAACGTTTTTGTCATCTCCAATTCGCAACAAGTTTATGGATTCCATCATGATGTGGTTAGCTTATGATGGGCGGACAATTGTGGATGGTCAGTGAGGCTTTATCAATGCGGTAGATCGTCCGATTTCATGTGCATTGCACATCATCAACGACACCATTGCTTGCGTATCATGTGCCCAATGCACATCATATTGAACAACATGTGCGCAACATTTTGGAGGCAGGATCGCCTTGCCAGCGTAAATGCG